>NC_008345.1:0-4845257 GCF_000014705.1 Shewanella frigidimarina NCIMB 400
AAAGATATTTGGGGATAAATAAGTGGCGGTTTCACTTTGGCAACAATGTATCGGCAGACTGCAAGACGAGTTATCAGCACAGCAGTTCAGTATGTGGATCCGTCCGTTACAGGCTGAAATGGATGGTGATACTTTGGTTTTGTATGCGCCAAATCGTTTTGTGCTGGATTGGGTACGCGATAAATACATCAATATCATTAATCAATTTTTTACTGAACAAATGGGCAGTAATGCACCTAAGTTACGTTTTGATATTGGTAGCCGTCCTTCAGCTCGTCCGGTTGCGCCAGCTCCTGTAGCGGCTAAACCTGTTAATCGCCAAACTAAAGCCCAGGTAGGAACCACGTCCTTTAATACCCAGGCTGAACCGATTATTAACCCTAATCACCGCAGCAATATTAATCCTACTTACCAATTTGATAACTTCGTTGAAGGTAAATCGAACCAGTTAGGCAAAGCAGCGGCATTGCAAGTTTCTGAAAATCCTGGTGGTGCTTATAATCCGTTATTTTTATATGGCGGCACTGGTTTAGGTAAAACTCACCTTTTACACGCGGTTGGTAATGGCATTATTAAAAATAATCCCAATGCCAAAGTGGTGTATATGCATTCTGAGCGTTTTGTTCAGGACATGGTAAAAGCGCTGCAAAATAACGCGATCGAAGAATTTAAACGTTATTACCGTAGTGTCGATGCGCTATTTATTGATGACATTCAATTTTTTGCCAATAAAGATCGTTCACAAGAAGAGTTTTTCCATACCTTTAATGCATTGTTAGAAGGTAATCATCAAATTATTTTAACCTCAGATCGTTATCCAAAAGAGATCGACGGGGTAGAGGATCGCTTAAAATCACGCTTTGGTTGGGGCTTAACGGTTGCTATTGAGCCACCTGAATTAGAAACCCGCGTAGCTATTTTAATGCGCAAAGCACAAGAGAGCGGAATAAACCTACCTGATGAAGTGGCATTCTTTATTGCCAAGCGTTTACGTTCAAACGTACGTGAATTAGAAGGTGCACTAAACCGCGTGATTGCTAATGCTAACTTTACTGGCCGTCCAATCACTATCGACTTTGTGCGTGAAGCATTAAGAGATCTCTTGGCACTACAAGAAAAATTAGTCACTATAGATAATATTCAGAAGACTGTTGCTGAATACTACAAAATAAAAATGGCAGATATGCTGTCTAAACGCCGTTCTCGCAGTGTGGCAAGGCCTAGGCAAGTGGCAATGGCGCTATCTAAAGAACTTACTAACCAAAGTTTACCGGAAATTGGTGATGCTTTTGGTGGTCGTGACCATACGACAGTATTACATGCTTGTCGTAAAATCGCCCAACTGCGCGAAGAAAGTCATGATATTAAAGAAGATTATGCTAACTTGATTAGAACTTTGTCTTCTTAATTCAGGGAATGTAGACACGATGAAATTTTCAATTGATAGGGACGCCCTATTAAAGCCGTTGCAGCTAGTGTGCGGCGCGGTAGAACGCAGACACAACTTACCTATTTTAGCCAACTTATTAGTTGAAGTTAGTGAGTCATCACTTAAGCTAACGGGCACTGATTTAGAGGTTGAGTTGGTGGGCCAAGCGGCTATTCATGGTGACATTGATATCGGTCGTACGACGGTTCCTGCTAAAAAGCTACTGGATATTGTTAAGTCATTACCAGAGCAGAGCGAATTAAAGGTCGAACAACAAGATAATAAATGGTTATTGCGTTCAGGTCGCAGCCGTTTTTCATTGGCAACATTACCCGCCGAAGATTATCCCAACGTTGAAGAGTTTCAAGCGGATATCGAATTTAGCTTAAAGCAAGGCGTGTTGAAGTCGATTATTGATTCAACTCAGTTTTCAATGGCTAATCAAGATGTCCGTTATTATCTCAACGGTTTGTTATTTGAAACGGAAGGCAATGTATTACGTGCTATTGCTACCGACGGACATCGTTTAGCCTTAAGCCATCGTACGCTTGATGTTTCATTACCTGAAAAACAAGTTATTGTGCCTCGTAAAGGGGTGGTTGAAATGGCGCGCTTGCTCGACAGTGACGACCAGGACATTACCATTGCCATTGGTGATAATGCCATTAGAGCGATTACCAGTTCTGCAGTATTTACCAGTAAGCTTGTAGATGGCCGTTTCCCTGATTACCGCCGCGTGTTACCTAAGGGTGGCAACAAAGTGGTTATCGCCAGTCGCAATCAACTAAAACAAGCGTTAACTCGTGCTTCTATCCTATCGAATGAAAAATTCCGTGGAGTACGTATTCAGCTTGAAACTGGTTTATTGAAAATTACTGCCAATAATCCTGAGCAAGAAGAAGCAGAAGAGATTATTGATGTTGAATATGACTCCGACAATCTAGAAATTGGTTTTAATGTTAGTTACCTGCTTGATGTATTAAACAACTTAGCCAGTGATGAAGTGCGAATTACTTTAATTGATGGTAATTCCAGTGCCTTGATTGAGAACCACAAAGAAGAAGATTCTATGTATGTGGTGATGCCAATGCGCCTGTAATGCGTTATTGTGTTATTGCTATATCAAAGGTGCTGCAAAGCACCTTCTTTGTCTCTAGCGTTTTATTGGGTTATCACAATAGGTCTTCATGAGTTTATCACGCATTAACATTGGTTCATTTCGTAATATTACCTCTGCTTCATTACAGCCTTGTGATGGCTTAAATTTGATTTACGGTCAAAATGGCAGTGGCAAAACCAGTATTCTTGAAGCGATTTACTTCTTGGGAATGGGGCGTTCGTTTCGCAGCCATTTATCCCAACGAGTGATCAATAATGATGATGATAAACTGACCTTATTTGCGCATTTAATTGATGCAGATAGAGATTGTAAAATTGGCTTACGTCGTCATCGAAGTGGTGAGATCGAAGTAAAAATTGATGGCGAGAAAGTGAAGCGTTTATCAACCCTGGCCGAAACATTACCCATTCAAGTTATTACTCCCGAAAGTTTTTCTTTATTGTTCGAGGGACCTAAAGCCCGCCGTCAATTTATCGATTGGGGTGCATTTCATTCTGATCCACATTTTTATCAAGCTTGGGTGAATACTCGAAAGGTATTAAAGCAACGAAACCAATTACTTAGAAATCAATCTTCCTATAACCAAATACAGTTTTGGGATAAGGAGTTGGTGCGGTATGCTGAACAGGTTACCGATATACGAAATCAATATGTAGACTCGTTAAATGTGCTACTAAAGGGTATAATCGGAGTGTTTTTACCTCGGATTGATATTAAGGTTTCTTTTACTCGAGGATGGGATAGTAAAACGGATTTTGCCCAATTACTTGAAAACCAATACTCAAGAGATTTAGCCGCTGGAAATACGGGCAGCGGCCCCCATAAAGCAGACTTACGTTTGCGTGTGGGTAATTTGCCAGCGCAGGATGCGTTGTCCCGTGGACAATTAAAATTATTAGTCTGTGCACTGCGTATTGCACAGGGAAAGTTGCTCAAACAACAACTAGATAAAAATAGTATTTATCTAGTCGACGATTTACCGTCGGAGTTGGATGCACAGCATAGGCAGCTATTGCTACAGCTGTTAACCGAAACCGGTGCACAAATTTTTGTCACTGCGATCGATCCGCAAGCAATAGTCGATTCGTTATCTAGCCCTCCAAACAGGATGTTTCATGTGGAACAAGGGCTGGTAACGGTTATTGAATAACAACGAGAGATAAATATGTCAGAGAATAGTTACGATTCTTCGAGTATCAAGGTATTAAAAGGCCTTGATGCAGTCCGTAAGAGACCTGGTATGTACATTGGTGATACTGATGATGGCACAGGTCTTCATCACATGGTATTCGAAGTGGTCGATAACTCTATCGATGAAGCTTTAGCAGGCCATTGTAGTGATATCACCATTAGCATTCATTCAGATGGTTCAGTCTCAGTAAAAGACGATGGTCGTGGTATTCCTGTTTCGATACATGAAGAAGAGGGTATCTCTGCCGCTGAAGTTATTATGACCGTACTTCATGCTGGCGGTAAGTTTGATGATAACTCTTATAAAGTCTCTGGTGGTCTGCACGGTGTGGGTGTATCTGTAGTTAACGCGTTATCGCAAAAACTGCAGTTAACCATTCGTAGAGCAGGTAAAGTCTATGAGCAGTTTTATACTCATGGTGTACCCGATGCGCCTATCAAAGAAATTGGTGATGCGGTTAAAACCGGTACCGAACTCCGCTTCTGGCCAAGTAGTGACACGTTTACTGATGTTGAATTTCATTTTGAAATTTTAGCCAAACGCGTACGCGAACTATCATTTTTGAACTCTGGTGTAGGCATTCGTTTAGTTGACGAGCGCGACGGTAAAGATGAGTTCTTTAAGTATGAAGGCGGTATTAGTGCTTTTGTTGATTACTTAAACCGTAACAAAACGCCGATTAACAAAGATGTTTTCCATTTTTCTCATGAACGCGAAGACGGTATCACCGTTGAAGTTGCTATGCAGTGGAACGATGGTTATCAAGAGAATATTTTTTGTTTTACCAATAACATCCCACAACGCGACGGTGGTACTCACTTAGCCGGTTTCCGTGGTGCATTAACACGTAACTTGAATAACTACATGGAACGTGAAGGGTTTAACAAAAAAGGTAAGACTAGTGCCACAGGTGATGATGCGCGTGAAGGCTTGACCGCGGTTATTTCAGTAAAAGTACCTGATCCAAAGTTTAGCTCGCAAACTAAAGACAAACTTGTGTCTAGTGAAGTGAAAAGCGCGGTTGAACAAACAATGGGTGAGCAGTTAAATGATTACCTATTAGAAAACCCAGCCGATGCTAAATTAATTGTTGGTAAAATTGTTGATGCTGCACGTGCTCGTGAAGCGGCGCGTAAAGCGCGTGAAATGACACGTCGTAAAGGCGCGTTAGATTTAGGTGGTTTGCCAGGTAAATTAGCTGACTGCCAAGAGAAAGATCCTGGTCTTTCTGAAATATATATAGTGGAAGGAGACTCTGCTGGTGGATCAGCCAAGCAGGGACGTAACCGTAAAAACCAAGCGATTCTTCCGCTAAAAGGTAAGATCTTAAACGTAGAAAAAGCGCGTTTTGACAAGATGTTATCTTCACAAGAAGTGGCAACGCTGATTACTGCATTAGGTTGTGGCATTGGCCGCGATGAATATAATCCAGATAAGACTCGTTATCACAACATCATCATCATGACCGATGCTGACGTCGACGGCTCACACATTCGTACTTTGCTGTTGACCTTCTTCTTCCGTCAAATGCCTGAATTGATCCAGCGTGGCTATATTTATATTGCTCAACCACCACTTTTCAAAGTGAAAAAAGGTAAGCAAGAACAGTATTTGAAAGATGAGCCAGCATTGACTGAGTATTTAACCACTCAAGCTCTTGATGGTACCAATATTTATCCAAGCCCAGGTGCTTTTGGTATGTCTGGTGAGCCATTAGAGCGTTTAGTGGCACAGTATCGTGAAGTTGAGCGCATTATTAAGCGCCTAGAAAAACGTTACCCGACCAACCTACTTGACCGTATGTTGTATCACCCTGAAGTGACTGCCGCAGTGTTAAGTGATGAAGCGCAAATGACCGAATGGTGTAATGGCTTCATTGCAGATTTAGTTGAACGTGAAAGTAGCGGTATTATTTTTACTGCCAATGTAATGCTTGACCCTGAGCGCAAGGTTTACACCCCTAGCGTGACAATCCGTAAGCACGGTATCGATACTAACTATCTATTTGGTTATGACTTCTTCACTTCATCTGATTACCAGCGTATCGCTAAGTTAGGCGCGGCATTAGAGGGTATGATTGAAGAAGGTGGTTATGTACAACGTGGTGAACGTGTTAAAGAAGTTGAAAGCTTCTTAGAAGCATTAGATTGGACTATTAGTGAAGCGAAACGCGGCCTGTACATACAACGTTATAAAGGATTGGGCGAAATGAACCCTGAACAATTGTGGGAAACTACAATGGATCCGGAATCACGTCGTATGTTACGCGTTACTATTGAAGATGCGGTAGCTGCTGATCAGCTATTCACATGTTTGATGGGTGACCAAGTTGAGCCGCGTCGTGAGTTTATTGAAACTAACGCGCTTAATGTGGCCAACTTAGACGTATAACATAAGTTTTGTGTAAAAATGGGTGCCTTTGGCACCCATTTTTGTTTTTAGTGCTATGGTTATAATCGTATTTACTTAACACTTCATAAGGCTATTTATAGTGGTTATTGGTTTCTTTAAAAAATTGTTTAATGTTCGTGACCGCAATGAACAGGCTAAATTCACTGGCATTACCACCGCAGAAAAACGTCAACAAACCAAACCACAGACACCTGTACCTGCAATTGAGGTTACGGAGCATCAAGCTGTTGAATCACAATTAGATCTATCGGCTTTATTTTATAGTTTATTGTTTGCAACTCCATCCACTACGACCACAGGTATTGCCAATAATCTTGAACGTAGTGTAATGCAAAATATTGAACAGGCATTAAGCTCACCGCAGTCGATTGCAGAAAACGTATTAAAGCTTCCCAGTAAAATACTCGAGCTTGATAAAAAACTTGGCGACGACAATATTGAAACCCAAGAGTTAATACTACTTATTGAGCAAGACCCTTTGTTGTGTGTTGAAGTGCTCAAGTTATGTAACTCGCCCGCTTTTAAACGAGCGGATACCGATGTTAGCAGTATTCAACAAGCGTTAGTACAAGTGGGCAGGCAACAATTAAGGCAATTTATTACCGCGTGTTTAGCCCGTGAGTTAATCGATATAAAGCCAATTTACTTTAGACGCTTTGGGGCTGAAATCTGGCGTCATTCTATGCAAGTGGCTTTTTTGGCTAGCGAGTTAGCGAGCAACGAGCAACGAGACAGTGCTTTTCTATTAGGCTTACTGCATGATGTGGGTAAAATTGCGATTTTTAAAATGCTGGTGGACGCTTTTTATCAAGCTGAACCAGGAGAACAACCCAATTCAATACTTTTTAAGCAGGTGATGACCACAAAATCGTTAACCTTAAGTGCATTGTTAGCGCGCAGTTGGCAACTCTCACAACACTTTGAAACACCGTTAACGTTATTGGCCAATACTAATATTAAACCAACTGATGGCATGACACTGCTTATTTGGAAAGCCAATATTATTAGTGAATGTTCAATGCTGTTACAAGTCGACAAATTGCCTCAACCAGCACTAGCGGTATTGTTAGCTCAGGTAGAGTGTAGTGAAGAAGATTTTATAGAATTACATCAAAAGCTTATCCAGTTTTAAATTGTTTTCAATGCGGGTAAGGTCTGTCTCAATCCTTTATAGCCCCAAGTTGTGGCTGATACTCTTAAGCTATAAAAAAGTAAGTCATAAAAAAAGCGCCTTACGGCGCTTTTATCTCAACTGCAGCTAATTTACATTATTGCAGCAACGAAATGTCTGCAACGTGCAAGAACTGCTCACGAAGATTGGTTAATAACGCTAAGCGGTTATTTTTCAATGCTTCATCATCTGCCATTACCATCACATCTTCAAAGAACTGATCGACATTTTCGCGTAAGTCAGCCAATAGCGTTAATGCTTGTTGGTAATTGCCATCAGCAAACAGTGGAGCTAACTGTGGTTGTAACTGTACAAGCTTATCAGCTAACGCTTTCTCTGCTGGTTCTGTTAATAGAGCTGAATTGATGGTTGCGGGTAATTCGCCTTCAACTTTAGCCAATATATTAGAAACACGCTTATTTGCCGCTGCTAGCGCTGTAGAAGCTTCTAAGCCACGGAAATGTGATACAGCTTTAACACGACTGTCAAAATCAGCAGGTTTTGTTGGACGACGAGCCAGTACAGCTAAAATAACATCAACTTGAATGCCTTTATCTTGGTACCAAGCTCGGAAACGTGCGAGAAGGAATTCAAGCACATCATCACTGGTATTGGTGTTAGTAATATTAGTCGCATGCAAAGCTTGTGCTTTAGCAATTAACTCAACCAAGTCCAGTGGCAGTTTGTTTTCTACAATAACGCGCAAAATACCAATGGCTGCGCGGCGAAGTGCAAATGGGTCTGCCGCACCTTTTGGTGCTTGACCAATACCAAAAATACCCACTAGCGTATCTAATTTTTCAGCTAAAGCAACCGCACACGACACTGTAGCCGTTGGTACTGTATCACCAGAAAATTTAGGTTTGTACTGTTCTTCAAGTGCGATAGCAACAGCTTCTGTTTCGCCATCTAGGCGGGCGTAATGCATGCCCATAGTGCCTTGAGTATCAGTAAATTCCATGACCATGTTGGTCATTAGGTCTGTTTTAGACAATAAACCAGCACGGCTAGCATCTACACTGTTGGTCTCAACACCGTTGTTGTTCATTTGCGTCGCAATGAAACCTGCTAACTCAGAAATACGTTCAACACGCGCTTTCAACGTACCAAGTTGTTTTTGGAATACAACCGTTTCTAAACTGGCAATACGAGATTCAAGTGTGTTCTTTTTATCGGTATTAAAGAAGAACTCAGCATCCGCTAAACGTGGGCGAACTACTTTTTCGTTACCTGAAATAATCTGTTGTGGATCTTTAGATTCAATGTTGGTGACAAAGATAAAGTTAGGCAGTAATTTGCCGGCTTTATCAAATACTGGGAAGTATTTTTGGTCACCTTTCATGGTGTAAACCAACGCTTCAGAAGGTACGTTTAAAAACTTTTCTTCAAAGCTTGCTGTTAACACTATTGGCCATTCAACTAGAGAAGCGACTTCTTCAAGTAGTCCATCTTGAATATCGGCAATACCACCTAATTTTGCTGCAGCTGCTTCAGCATCAGCTTTGATTAGCGATTTACGTAATTCATAATCTGCTAGAACTTTACCTTGCTCTTTTAGCGCGGCTAAATAATTGTCAGCATGATCCAACTCAAAGCTGGCTTTACCCATAAAGCGGTGGCCACGAATAATGCGGTTAGATGTAATACCAAGTAATTCACCAGCAACTAATTCGCTACCTAATAACATTGTCACTGTGTGGACTGGGCGAATAAACTGAGTTTTGTTGTTACCCCAACGCATTGGCTTAGGGATTGGTAACTTATCGAGTGCGCGCTGTGCCATGTCAGCTATTAAGCTTTTGGTTTCAACGCCAACCACTTTAGCTTGATGGACTAACCATTCACCTTTATCGGTGACTAATCGCTCTGCTTGCTCAACCGTAATACCGTTACCACGAGCCCAGCCTTGTGCTGCTTTCGTTGGGTTACCGTCAGCATCAAATGCTGAGCTAACCGCGGGGCCGCGTTTTTCAACGACTTTATCGGCTTGTGCTAATGCTAGACCCAATACATTAATCGCTAAGCGGCGAGGGGCTGCATACCAAACTGCAGACTCAAAAGGTAAATCAGCTTTAGTTAATTCATCAGTAAAGCTCGTTAAAAATGATTCAGCTAACGTGCGCAGCGCTTTTGGTGGTAATTCTTCGGTACCAACTTCAATGAGTAAGTTTTCAAAATTCATTCGTTACCTCTACTTACACATTGGGAAGCCAAGAGCTTCACGTGCTTGATAATAAGATTCTGCAACACCTTTTGCCATAGTACGAACGCGAAGGATATAACGCTGACGTTCAGTGACTGATATAGCATGGCGAGCATCAAGTAAGTTAAAAGCGTGTGATGCTTTCATTACTTGCTCGTAAGCAGGTAGTGGTAATGGCTTTTCTAGTGATAGTAAGTGCATGCACATTTTTTCACATTGATCGAATAGGGTGAACATAAAATCGACATCGGCATGTTCGAAGTTATAGGTAGACTGTTCTACTTCGTTCTGATGGAAAATGTCACCATAAGTGACACGACCAAGTGGTCCGTCAGTCCAAACAAGATCATATACGCTATCAACTTCTTGAATGTACATGGCTAAACGCTCAAGCCCGTAAGTGATTTCACCTGTAACAGGACTACATTCAATTCCGCCAACTTGTTGGAAGTAGGTGAACTGAGTCACTTCCATACCATTAAGCCAAATTTCCCAGCCTAAACCCCAAGCACCTAATGTTGGCGACTCCCAGTTGTCTTCAACAAAGCGAATGTCATGTACTTTGGTGTCGATGCCAAGCGCTTCAAGTGAGCCTAAATAAAGCTCTTGAATGTTATCTGGAGATGGCTTTAGCACTACTTGAAATTGGTAGTAATGTTGCAGGCGGTTTGGGTTTTCACCATAACGTCCATCAGTAGGACGGCGAGACGGTTGCACGTATGCACTGCTCATTGGCTCAGGGCCTAATGAACGTAAGAACGTCTGCGGGTGGAAAGTACCAGCGCCAACTTCCATATCTAGAGGTTGAACAATTGCGCAACCTTGCTGCGCCCAATATTCCTGAAGGGTTAGGATGAAACCCTGAAATGTCTTTACGTCGTGTTTCGTCGTCATGTCTACTACTGTCAGGCTATTAATAGAAAATGTTAATGATTATACCTTGTAGAGCAAGGCAGATGTAGGTTATTTTTTAACGTACTAATAAAAACGTTAATGGAACCATACCATGCAAGTTAACCGATGTGGCTGGGTAAGTGAAGACCCTTTATATCAGCATTACCACGATACAGTATGGGGACGTCCAGAGTTCGATGCCAAACAGCTTTTTGCTAAGTTGTGTCTTGATGGTCAACAAGCTGGATTATCTTGGATTACGATTCTTAAAAAGCAACAAAACTACCAGCAACTGTTTGCTAATTTTGAGCCGAGTATTATTGCACAGTACGATCAAGCTAAAGTGGAAGCGTTAATGCTAGAACCGGGTATTGTACGCAATCGTCTTAAAATAAACTCGATCATCAGAAATGCTAAAGCTTATTTAGCCTTTGTTGAGCAGGGTGATGATTTCTCTAAGTTTTTATGGGGATTTGTTGGTGGTGAACCGAGAGCAAACAACTTCAGTTCATCAAGCCAAGTTCCTGCACAAACGGCAGAATCTGAAGCTATGTCTAAGGCATTAAAAAAGCTTGGTTTTAATTTTGTTGGCCCAACAATTTGTTATGCTTTTATGCAAGCGGTTGGAATGGTAAACGATCATACGACAGATTGTCATTGTCACGGTCAGTATTGATTTTATTAAAAGTATAAAAAGGGTGTTCCACGTGGAACACCCTTTTTATTGTCTTACTTAATTGTTAGATTTTTTCAAAGAAAAATGGCTTACGTTTATGTTTATCACCATTTAGCTGATTCATGGTTTCTGAATTAAATAACTTACCATTGACCATGGTGTAAGTGACTTTATCAGTCGTTCTTATATCAGCTAATGGATCGCCATCAATCACTATTAAGTCCGCTAATTTACCAACTTTAATAGAACCCAGTTGATGATCCATACCGAAGGTGACGGCAGGGTTAATAGTCGCTGTTTTTAATACTTCCATATTACTCATACCGCCTTGAGCAAACATCCACATCTCCCAATGTGCAGCCAATCCTTCTCGTTGACCGTGAGCACCAATATTGGGTTTAACGCCAATGTTGTTTAACTCATTTGCTACGCGGGCAACATTAAAATGGTTGTAATGTTCGTCTGGCGCGGTCGTGCGGCGCATTGAACGGGCATCAAGAATATCATGCGGAACATACATGCTTAGGCGAGGGTGAGCCCAAACATCAGTTTTGTCATACCAGTAATGCTCGCCAGAAATACCGCCATATGCGACAACTAAGGTCGGTGTGTAGTGAACTTCTGTTTGGCTCCAAAATTGTTTGATGTCATTATAAATAGAAGCCGCTGGCAACGAATGTTCTACCGTGGTGTGACCATCCGCTATCATAGATAAATTGTGCTGCAGCAAACTGCCACCTTCAGGGACTACCATCATTTCGAGTTCTCGTGCAGCAGCAATTATCTGTTGTCGTTGATCTCGACGTGGCTGGTTGTAACTCTTAACACTAAACGCACCGACTTTTTTAAGACGTTCTAAGTGAAACTTTGCATCATCAAGTGAATCTACATGCGAGGTATAACCTGGTAAGTTGGCGCCGTATAAAATAGTCCCTGTTGAGAAAATACGTGGTCCAACAATATTGCCTGCTTTTTGTTGTTCGGAAGCAGCAAAAATTTCGGTTGTGTCATTCGATGGATCATGAATAGATGTTACCCCAAGTGATAAGCCAGAATATAAGGCCCAGTTTTGCTGTGGAATAATTTCATCATCTGCTTGGCCGCCATGTGCATGGGCATCAAATATGCCAGGCATAATGGTTTTACCGCTAATATCGATGACTTGAGCATTTTTAGGAATAATCGTATTGGCATCACCAACGCTGACAATTTTATTGTCTTTAACGATAACAACGCCATTATCAATAACCTGATCATTCTCCATAGTGATAACTTTACCGCCAGTAAACACAACTGTTCCACGTGGAACATCGGCCTTATCTTTAAAGCCAATAGAGGTTATTTTGGGATCGACCTTGGTTTCAGATTTTGTATATTGAGTGTCGACATCGGCTTGGTATAAATCAGGGCCCAATGTCCAATACAGTTGGTTATTTTTACCGTTCCAGCTAATGCTTTCGCCGGCACGAGCACTTAATTGGGTAATGGGTAAGTTGCTTGCTTTAGGTCCAATAGCAATGGTTTCGCCGTGTTTCGCAAAAGGAGTGACGTACACTCTAAAGCGCTCTGCAAAAGCTAGGTGCTCGCCGTTTGGTGATAAACGAAACTCGGTAGCGTGGTCGCTGGTGTAATGGGTTCGTTTTTCAAAACCGTTCATACCGATTGATGCAAACTCTGGGGTCTCACCTGAATCCATAAAGTAAACACGATCTGAGTCGTTACCAAATTGTGGTTGATGGCCACTGGCAGTTAGTTTAGTGCTTTGCTTTCCTTTTATATCGACTTTATATAAACCCGGTTCTTGTGACCAAGTTCGTGGTGTCATGTATCCACCGCGAGCTTTTCGATAAACAATATATTCGCCATCAGGCGAAAAAGTTGGCTCTACATATTTGCCCGGCTCGTTGGTTAACACCTTGGCTTTACCACCTCTGGCGCTAACAACACTGACGGTGCCTTGCTGTTGATCATTCCATGTAGTGAACACGATGTCTTTACCATCACGTGACCACTGTGGGAATAGCTCATTGATGTCATCATCTAAACGGGTTAATCGTTTATGTTTTCCGTCTTTAATATCACGAACCCAAATTTTACCTAAGGCTTCAAATACCACTTTTTCGCCATCTGGTGATACTTGTGCCATACGCAGCATTTTTACATCAAATTCATCTTTATCTAAGTTTTGAGTAAAGCGGACCGATGGCTGAATATCTCTTTGAGTGCTAACACTGAATGGAATGTCTGTTACTTGTTTACTGTCGACATCAAGTTTATTGATTTTACCTTTAGCCCAAAATACGATGTGCTTATTGTCTTTAGTCCACGACATTGTTGGATAAACACCGTGAATAGCCCATGTTTCTTGCATGTCACGATCGAGTTTGTCATACAGCTTGGTTTCTTCACCAGACTTTAAGTCTAGGGTATATAAGGTCGACTGGAATCCATCGCGTTTGATGTAGGCAAGGGTTTTGCCATCAGGACTTGGTGTCGGTCTAATTGCACCACCGGTGCCCTCAATCAATACTTCAATATCGCCTGTTTGGGTGTCATAACGCTTAATCTTATAGATGCCTTTCACAGAATCTTTTGAGTAATGAAAGGTCTTGCCTGGGGTCGAATCTTGGCTAAAGTAGATATAGCGTCCATCTGGCGAGTAGGCTGGTTCACCCAAATCTTTTTGTTCATTAGGGCGTTCAGTTAGTTTAACTCCTTCGCCACCAGCAACGTGAAACATCCACACTTCACCGGCTCCTAAGCTGCGAGTACCAGTGAAGTGTTTTCTTGCCACTAAATACTGTGAGTCAGGACTCCAAGCCGGGCTGTTGAGTAAACGAAACGTTTCAGTCGTTATTGCATGTGGATTGGTACCATCGGCATTCATTATCCAAATATTATCGCCACCATCTTCATCAGAGGTGAAAGCTATATACTTACCGTCTGGGCTATATACTGGCTGCATTTGCCAAGCGATACCTTGTGCCAGTGGTTTAGCTTCTCCTCCTGCTATCGGTATTTGATAAATATCACCTAATAAATCAAATACAATGTGTTCACCATCAGGTGATACATTGACGTTCATCCATGTTCCTTCGGTAACATTGATATCTATTTTACTTAATGGCGCATTTTCAGGAGCATTTACATGCCATTTTACTTTGTCATTTTCGGCATAAGCAAAACCAGAAATACCAAGGGTCAGTGCTATTGCGGTGTAAAGTGGGGTGAGTTTTTGAGTCAACATAGAGTAGATTATCCGTTATCGTTTTTATTTTCAGTGGAATTAATCAAGCCTATACTCATTTAGTTCATATCATTTGGCATGATTAGATGACCTGAAGAGTATTTGGCTTTACTGCGTTTGTCGGTTTGAATGGATCCTTTATCGCATAAATTACCGATAAGGTGTACAACAAATCTGTATCAATTAATGACAGACATTAACACGTTTGTTTGTTATTTATTAACAAACAACGAGTGCTATAGTGATAGATTTTAATATGGAAGGCTTAAACGAAAATGATTTATCGGTTTTACTAATCTATATTTACCGAGTCATCTGGTTGTATTAACCCAGCTTGAATTACGCGGCAGGTAACACCACCACGCCAGTCTGGTGTTAATGCTTGTTCCAGTCCTGTGTGAGCCATTTCCATTTTTTTACACGGATCAGTTTCGCCGGTAATTTGTAATTTAAGTTCAGCGCCGATGGAGATTATTTTGCCAACATCTGCAGCGCTAAATTCATAGCCGCTGATCAATAAATTCGCTCTTCGAGTTAACCAGTCTAAATCGACATCAATTTGTTGGCAGGCTGTTTGCCACTGCTGTTTTGACATTACAGTAACTTGACGTTTTCCTGGTCTGCCAAAAATATCATTTTCGACACCTCGTTCTAAGGTCACATTGGCACAAAAGGCTGGCTTCATTATGCCGCGCTTCGCTGTTTTATATGCGATTGCTTCCAATGTGATGGTCATTAGTTAAAGTCCTTTTTTGAGTAAATAGTGGTATGGCGTTTTGCTGATATCACTGGCAATTAACGTGTGATCCATAAATTCACAAAAACTTGGAATATCACGAGTGGTGGCAGGATCATCTGCAATGACTAATAAGGTTTCACCTTCTGCCATTTTTCGTACTGTTTTTCGAATCATCATCACTGGCTCGGGGCATCGAAGACCGAGAGCATCGAGTTGGTGTTGTGCTTGGGTATAAATATCGTTCATGAAATGCTGTCTATGTTTATCTATCAAATTAGCGCTAATGTTACTCTTGTCATTAAAGCTTGCCAAGTTTGCTTGGTTTTAAAGTTATATTGAGTTTTATTATTATTTTTTAATTTTCATAAAACATGTTTCACGTGGAACATTAGCCAAAGTAGAAGAATTTTAAAATAAAAAAAACGAGCCAATTTGGCTCGTTTTTACAACTCACTTTATACAACTGAAAAGTATCAGCTTGGTATGAGAACGATTAAACGCGTTCGAATACAGTTGCGATACCTTGACCTAAACCGATACACATGGTGGCAAGACCAAGCGTTGCATCTTTTTCTTCCATCAAGTTGATCAGTGTTGTCGATATACGTGCGCCAGAACAACCTAGTGGGTGGCCCAATGCAATTGCGCCACCGTTCAGGTTAATCTTTTCATCGACAACATCTTGCAAGCCAAGATCTTTAACACAAGGTAATGACTGTGCAGCAAACGCTTCGTTTAATTCGATAAGGTCTAAATCGGCAACCGACAAGCCCGCGCGTGCTAATGCTTTTTTGGTGGCAGGTACTGGACCATAACCCATAATTGCAGCATCACAACCGGCAACAGCCATTGAACGAATACGTGCTCGGATAGTTAAGCCTAAAGCACGTGCTTTAGATTCTTCCATCACTAACATTGCAGAAGCACCGTCAGATAATGCAGATGATGTACCTGCAGTCACCGTGCCGTTAACTGGGTCGAATGCTGGGCGTAAACCCGCAAGTGACTCTAGTGTCGTTTCTGGACGAATGACTTCGTCGGTCATCACTTTAATTAGTGCGCCGTTGGCATCGTGGCCTTCAATGCCCCAAATTTCTTTAGCAAAGCGACCTTCGATAGTTGCAGCATGGGCACGTTGGTGAGAACGTACAGCAAACGCATCTTGTTGCTCACGAGTGATACCGTGCATTTTACCTAACATTTCAGCAGTTAAGCCCATCATGCCAGATGCTTTAGCTACACGGTTGGCAAGGCCTGGGTGAAAATCAACACCGTGGTTCATTGGTACATGACCCATGTGCTCAACACCACCAATAATGAAGGTATCACCTTGGCCAGTCATAATGGCGCGAGCCGCTTGATGAAGGGCGTCCATTGACGAACCACATAAACGGTTTACCGTTACTGCGCCAGCCGTTTTAGGAATACCAGCTAACAATGATGCATTACGGGCAATGTTAAAGCCTTGCTCTAGAGTTTGTTGCACACAACCCCAAATAACATCTTCAATGTCGTTTGGGTCTAATTGTGGGTTGCGCACCATTAGTGCTTTCATTAGTTCTGCAGACAATGTTTCTGCACGTACATTTCTAAATACCCCAGCCTTAGAACGGCCCATTGGGGTGCGAATGCAGTCTACGATAACAGCTTGTTTCATGATTTAATTCCTTTCCCACTAATTAGGCTTGGTAGTAACTACCATTGTTGGCTGCAAGTGCACGCATTGCATCGGTAACCTGATATAAGCCACCAAGATGTGCGTATTTGTCTGCTAGGGCAACAAAGTTTGCTACGCCCATGGTGTCTAAGTAACGGAATACACCGCCACGGAATGGAGGGAAACCAATACCGTAAACTAGACCCATATCGCCTTCAGCAGGTGATGCAATAATGCCTTCTTCTAAACAACGAACCGTTTCGATGATCATCGGGATCATACAGCGAGCGATGATGTCATCAGACTCGAATGCCTTTAATTCACCGAACTCAGCGCTTAATAATTCATAGCTTGTTGGATCAATGTCTTTCTTCGGCTTACCACGACGGTCAACAGAATAGGCATAGAAACCTTTAGTGTTTTTCTGACCTAGACGTTTGTTTTCAAACATAATGTCGATAGCGTCTTTGCCATTTTTACCCATGCGATCTGGGAAGCCTTCAGCCATAACTGCTTGGGCGTGGTGACCAGTATCTAAACCGACTACGTCAAGTAAGTAAGCTGGGCCCATTGGCCAACCGAACTGTTTTTCCATGACTTTATCAACGGCAGCAAAGTCAGCACCTTCAGCAAGTAGACCACTGAAGCCTGCAAAGTATGGGAACAATACGCGGTTAACAAAGAAGCCGGGGCAATCATTGACTACGATTGGAGTTTTACCCATTTTGCTGGCGTAAGCCACTACCGTTGCGATGGTTTCTTCAGAGCTGTGCTCACCACGGATAATTTCAACTAATGGCATTTTGTGCACAGGGTTAAAGAAGTGCATACCGCAGAAACGTTCAGGTTTCTTAAGGCTTTTAGCCAGTAAGTTGATTGAGATAGTCGAGGTATTTGATGCAATAATGGCATCTTCTGATACGTAACCTTCAACTTCTGCTAGTACAGTAGCCTTAACTTTTGGATGTTCAACAACCGCTTCTACAACGATATCGCTATTTTTGATAGCGGCATAATCTAGTGAAGGCGTGATGTTGTTTAATACTTTAGCCATTTTCTCTGGCGTAGAGCGACCGCGCGCAACTTGTGTTGTCAGAATTTTAGCCGCTTCGTTCAAGCCTAACTCTAATGCTGGCTGAGCAATGTCTTTCATTACAATTGGTGTGCCTTTGCTGGCGCTTTGGTAAGCAATGCCGCCGCCCATAATACCTGCACCCAATACTGCTGCTTGGTTAACATCTTTAGCGAGTTTACCGGCTTTCTTTGCTTTACCTTTAACGAACTGGTCATTTAAGAAAATACCAATTAGCGCTTGTGCGACATCTGTTTTAGCTAATTTAATGAACGCCAGCGCTTCTACTTTTAATGCTCCATCACGGTCCAAACCTGCAGCTTGTTCAACAACATTCACAGCGGCCATTGGCGCTGGATAATGCTTGCCTGCAACAGAAAACACCATTCCTTTTGCGGTAGCAAAAGACATCATGGCTTCAAGTTTTGGTAACTGTAATGGTGATTGCTTTTTGGTGCGACGAGCTTGCCAATCAAGGCTACCATTAAGGGCATCATGCAACATTTGAATCGCAGCAGCTTCTAGGTTTTCTGGTGCAACAACGGCATCAATAGCGCCTACTTTTAACGCATCTTCTGGGCGTTGGTCTTTAGCTGTGGTAATCCACTCAAGTGCATTATCTGCACCGATTACTCGAGGTAAACGCACAGTGCCACCAAAACCAGGAATAAGACCTAATTTGGTTTCTGGTAAACCGATGCGAGCATTGGTATCAGCAACGCGTAAGTCAGTCGCTAAAATGGTTTCGCAACCACCGCCTAACGCAAAACCGTTAATCGCTGATGCTGTCGGAAACGGTAAGTCTTCTAGCTTATTGAATACTGCGTTGGCTTGTTCAACCCAAGCTAGCAACGTGGCATCGTCTTGCTGAAATAGCGTTAAGAATTCGGTAATGTCTGCGCCAACAATAAAGGTGCTTTTTGCTGATGTCAGCAGCAAGGCTTTAATATTGGTATTTTGTTTGATGCTGTCTAGGGCGGCATCAAGAGAGGCTATTGTTTCTCTGTCGAATTTATTTACCGAACCTTGTGCGTTAAAACACAGTTTGGCAATATTATCTTCAAGTAACTCAACCTGAATGGTAGGGCTTTGGTAGATCATTGCTTGCTTCCTTATTGCTTAAAAGCGACTTCCACATCTTATTTACTGTGCAGTTATCAAGCTTGAATCACAGCAGTTTCGGCCATCTATTGACCAGCTAATTCTCAGTGTGCGACTAAATGAGATAAATTACAACACCCAATTTAAACGGCCGTTTAATTTTTTATCATCTAGCGAGGTCTTTTTCTGTTTGTGATAGACTTATTGGGTTAAAACTCATGCAAAGGGATAGTCAATGGATCAGTTAGCACATCTGTATCATGCGCACATGGCGGAATTAAATCGCCGAGTAGGCGAAATTTGTCAGCGTGAAAATCTTTCGGGTTTAGTGATTCACTCGGGACAACCTCATCGACAGTTTTTAGATGACCTTAACTATCCCTTTAAAGTGAACCCGCAATTTAAAGCGTGGTTACCTATTTTAGATACGCCAAATTGTTGGGTTATCGCTAATGGTCAAGATAAGCCTACTTTAGTGTTTTATCGCCCAGTTGATTTTTGGCATAAGGTGAATGATGTACCGCAAGCCTTCTGGACTGAGCATTTCGATATTCAATTACTGACCAAGCCAGATCGAATTGCTGATTTTTTACCTAAAGACTTAGCCTCGTGGGCGTATATTGGTGAACACTTAGATGTGGCTGATGTATTGGGCTTTGCGGCTCGTAACCCTGATGCAGTAATGAACTATCTACATTATCATCGTGCAGACAAAACTCAGTATGAACTTGAGTGCATGCGCCGAGCGAACCAAATTGCGGTAAAAGGACATTTGGCTGCCAAAAATGCGTTTTATGATGGTGCCAGTGAGTTTGAAATTCAGCAACGTTATTTGCTCGAAATTGGCCAAGGCGAAAATGAAGTGCCTTACGGCAATATCGTGGCATTAAATCAAAATGCCGCTATTTTACATTACACCGCTTTAGAACATGTTAAGCCTGCGCAGCGTTTATCTTTTTTGATTGATGCTGGGGCCAGTTATCATGGCTATGCCGCAGATATTACCCGTACTTACTCATTCGAGAAAAATCGTTTTTACGAATTAATCGTCGCCTTGGATAAAGTGCAATTAGCCATTATTGAGCAGATGAAGCCAGGGGTTAAATACGTCGATCTGCACATCGCGACACACCATTATATAGGTCAGTTACTGATTGATTTTGGCTTGGCTAATGGCACTGCTGAACAGTTAGTTGCCCAAGGCGTAACGAGTGCCTTTTTCCCGCATGGGTTAGGGCATATGTTGGGGTTACAAGTTCATGATATGGGCGGTTATTCCCACGATGAGCGCGGAACCCATATTGCTGCACCTGAGGCGCATCCTTTTTTACGCTGTACAAGAGTATTAGCCGCTAATCAGGTACTGACTATTGAGCCAGGCCTTTATATTATCGATACCTTACTTAATCAGTTATCTGCTACCGCTAAGCAAGCTATTAATTGGACTACGGTTGATGAGATGCGTCCATTTGGAGGCATTCGCATTGAAGATAACGTCATTGTGCATCAAGACCGAGTAGAAAATATGACGAGAGAGTTTGGTCTAGTTGATTGAGTCATATTTAATACCACAAGCTAACGTACTGATAGAAGAAGAGATAAAGCATAGCCGCTTTATCTCTTTGTTATTTCATTGCCCACATCCTAATAATATGAAGTTAGCGCTTACTGACGTAAAGCAACAATATCCAGGAGCCAACCATTATTGCTATGCATTTGTAGCCGGCAGCCCAGAAAATACCATTGATATGGGCGCTAGCGATGATGGCGAACCGTCAGGTAGTGCTGGCAAACCCATGCTCGCATGCTTACAAGGCGCAAAAATTGGTGAGCTAGGGGTTATTGTTGTGCGTTATTTTGGTGGTACTAAGTTGGGTGTGGGCGGTTTAGTACGTGCTTATACCTCAGGTATAAAGCAAGGATTAACGCAAATACAGACTCAGGTTAAGCATCTAAGGTATCCTGCACGCTTGGTATGCCATTATGCTCAACTCACCGATGTTGAGTATTTTGTTGCTCAATATGATGGCGTGGTAATGGATAAAGAGTTTACCGACAAAGTAGAAATACATTTTGAACTGGCTAAATCGCACCATCAGGCTTTTAATCAAGCATTAGCTACCCAGACGCAGGGCCAGCTTCAAGTAAAGTTTACAGTTTGAGCTATGACGAACTTATGCCAAAATGTCACTCAATTGTTAAATTCGATGCAGCACAACTTAAACAGAACCCTTAATGCAATATAAAACAATTATTAGAATCACCGGTTTGCTGATGGGATTATTTTCAATCACCATGCTGCCGTCAGCATTAGTGGCTATCTTATATAAAGATGGTGGTGGTACTGCATTTATTCAGGCCTTTTTTGTCAGTATTTTTCTGGGCTTTTTATTATGGTATCCCAACCGCCATCAAAAAGGCGATTTACGCACCCGAGAAGGATTCTTGATTGTAGTGTTGTTCTGGACTGTGCTTGGATCGATAGGGGCACTGCCATTTATTTTTTCTAATAACCCCGATTTAAGCTGGACCGACAGTTTTTTTGAATCGTTTTCGGCCTTAACGACCACGGGAGCGACCGTGATTGTTGGGCTAGATGACTTGCCTAAGTCAATATTGTTCTATCGCCATTTACTGCAGTGGATGGGCGGCATGGGTATCATCGTACTTGCTGTGGCCATTTTACCTCTGTTGGGTATTGGTGGTATGCAGCTGTATAAAGCTGAAGTGCCTGGTCCGGTTAAAGACACTAAGGTTACTCCCCGTATAGCCGAAACAGCCAAAGCCTTATGGTATATTTACTTCTTGCTTACTACCGCTTGTGCATTGGCATTTTACTTTGCCGGTATGGATGCATTTGATGCTATTTGCCATTCATTTTCGACTATTGCTATTGGTGGTTTTTCGACTCACGATGCCAGTATTGGTTACTTTCAAAGCCCGTTGATTAACGTGATTTGTGCGTTTTTCTTGTTGATTGCGGCAGTCAATTTTAGCTTACACTTTGCTGCATTTACTCGCCGTGGCATTAACGTCAAAGTATATTTAAAAGATGCAGAATTTAAGGTGCTTATTGCGGTGCAGCTGGTATTGACCGCAATTTGTTTTGCTACCTTGTATCAATCTGGAATTTACGACTCCCCAGAGAAAACACTCGATTACGCCTTCTTTCAAGTAGTCTCGATTTCAACAACGGCGGGTTTTGGCACTGAAAGCTTCCATTCCTGGCCGTTGTTTTTACCTATTCTATTAATATTCTCAAGCTTTATTGGTGGTTGTGCTGGCTCGACTGGCGGCGGCATGAAGGTGATTCGTTTAATTCTATTGGTGCTACAAGGGTCGCGTGAGCTGAAACGACTTGTTCATCCTAAAGCTATGTATTCCATTAGAATTGGCTCGACGGCCTTACCCGACAGAATTATTGATGCGGTATGGGGATTCTTCTCTGCTTATGCTTTAGTGTTTGTGGTGTGTATGGTGATTTTAATGGCAATGGATATGGACGCCATTACTGCATTTAGTGCAACGGCAGCCAGTTTAAATAACTTAGGCCCTGGTTTGGGTGATGTAGCATCAAATTATTCCAGTATTTCAGACGGTGCTAAGTGGGTACTGGTGATGGCAATGCTATTTGGCCGATTAGAAGTGTTCACCTTATTGGTGCTATTTACCCCCACATTTTGGAAGAATTAATGTTAAATACTGTAATTTTATATTCAACGGTCGATGGGCAAACACTGGCAATTTGTCAGAAAATTAAGCAAATATTAGTTGAGCAGGGTGAGCAAGTTAGCGTGGTTAACCTAGCTGAGGTTGAGGCTGATGATTTAGCTAGTGTTGATAAAGTGGTGATTGGTGCCAGTATTCGATATGGCAAACATCGACCTGAATTATTCAAGTTTGTTGAGCAACACAAAGTCCTACTAGACACTAAGCACAATAGTTTTTTTAGCGTAAACGTTGTGGCAAGAAAGCCTGAAAAAAACACCCCTGAAACTAATCCATATATGCAGAAGTTTTCAAATTTATCAGCCTGGAAACCTCAGTTATTAGGTGTTTTTGCCGGTAAAATTGACTACCCTCGTTACCGATTTTTCGATAAGTTTATGATCCGATTTATCATGTGGATGACCAAGGGGCCGACAGATACTCAGGGTACGTTTGAGTTTACTGACTGGGGCAAAGTAGATGACTACGCTAAACAAATAGCAGCGCAAAAATAATTCATACACAATAGCGTGCCCAATATGCCTTATTGAAAACGCCGTTTACTCTATGTGACTTAAGTATCTAAGTTGTTTAAATCTTAATGTTGTTTAGTCACAGTAGTTGTTCAGTCAAACAGTTGTTAGGCACAATAGCGTCGATGTAGTATCGAGATCACTTCGGTGACTTGCTCATTTTTAAGCGTGTAGTAAACCACTTGTGAGCTCTTACGAGTGTTGACCAAATCTTGGGTACGCAGTACCGCTAAATGCTGTGACAAAGCTGATTGGCTCAGTGGCACGGTCTCATTTAATTCAGTGACACTTAATTCTTGTTCTAACAATAAACATAAAATCATTAAGCGGTAAGGATTCGCAATGGCTTTTAGCCATTGTGCTGCCGTTTCTGCATTATTAAGCATGGTTGCAACATCGATATCTTGCTTCATGAGTGTCCTTATATAACCTTAAATTACGATCTGGTTTGGGTTTTCTGTATTTTGTTCATTATCATACTTCTGCATCATGGAGATCTCAATTTTAACTATTAAATATATGAGCTATTTCTAATTTGTGATCATTGCAGAGGTTTAAAAAGGCTTTTTTTGCCAAACTGAGGCAAATAATCCAATAATGAGAATCGAAAAATGGCCAATATTTTAGTGTTATATTATTCCCGAGGTGGCCATACGGCACATATTAGCCGTGCAATATCAGAACAAATTCAATCTAAAGGCGATCATTGTGATGTCGTTAATCTTCAAGATAAAGCGCCAATTGAATGGGCCAAATACCAAGCAGTTGCGTTAGGGGCTTGTGTATTATATGGCTCGTATCATAAATCGGTGTTTGAGTTCGTGCGTGAAAATCAACAGCATTTATCGCAACTGCCAAATAGTTTTTTTTGCGTCAATGTTGTGGCTCGTAATCCTGAAAAGCGCATTCCTGAAAACAATAAATATTTACAGAAGTTTTTAACCTTGTCAGCGTGGCAACCGCAAGATGTGAAAATTATTGCCGGTAAAGTCGATTATCCTTCTTGGCCTTGGTATGACAGCTTGATGATCCGCCTTATCATGAAAATGACCGATGGCCCCACCGACCCAACAGCAATTATTGATTATACCGATTGGAATGATGTGAAGGTTTATGCTGATCATATTGCCAAGTTAGCGACAGTCGTACCTGCGTAGTGATTATACCCAACAGATGGTTAACTAAGGCTCATCAGTGACAGGTTAACCATCCACCCAGCCGCATCTTAAGACGATAATTCAGCCTATATTAAAAACGCCAAAATTTAGGATGAAACAACACTGCGACAGTCAGTATTTCTAAACGCCCTAATAACATTCCTATTGCTAAAGCCCACTTAGCGACGTCGGGAAGTGGGGCAAAGTTTCCTGCAGGACCAATAATCGGACCAAGGCCTGGTCCTACGTTTGCCACTGCGGTTATTGCTCCGGTAAAGCTAGTCATCGGATCTAATCCGGTCAGTACGAGTGTGATTGACAGTAATAATATCACTACGATCATCAGCATAAAAAACGCCATTATTGAACGGACAATATCATCTTGAATCCGGTGGCCATTGTATTTGTCTTTAAAGACTCCATTTGGGTGGAATTGCTGTTTAATCTGCTGACGCATAATTGAGAATGCTATTTGAAAACGAAATATTTTTATGCCACCAGATGTTGAGCCTGAACAACTGCCTATAAACATTAAAAACAGAAATGCGACACTGGCAACAGATCCCCACGATTGATAATCGGTTAGTCCGTAACCGGTTGTCGTGATGACCGAAATAACATTGAAGCTTGCGAGTCTTAAAGCATCCATAAAGTCTATTTGCTGGTGTTGCCACAGCCAAAAGGCTAATGAGAATGACACCAGTAACACAAAGCGTAAAAAGCCTTTTACTTGTTGATCATTCCATAAGCGTAAGCTGCGTTGTTGTATGGTTTGAACAAACATTAGTAACGGTAATCCACCCGCTAACATAAACACAATACCAACCCAATGTGCCTCGTGTGAAAAGGCCGCCATTGAGCTGTCTGAAGTGGAATATCCACCTGTTGATAATGTGGTCATGGCATGGTTGATAGCTTCAAACCAATGCATGCCAGCAAGGTGATAGGACAATGTGCACAGTAGTGTTAAGGCGACATAGATCAGAAATAAATGTTTGGCCATGTGCTGGGTGCGAGGAATCGTTTTGTCGCTCCAGTCTGATGATTCAGTTCTAAATAAGCGCATTCCCCCCACGTTCAAAAACGGCAGGATTGCCACGGCCATTACAATGAAACCAATGCCGCCAAGCCATTGCAATAATGAACGCCAGACTAAGATACTATGGTCCATACTGTCTAAACCGGATAATACTGTTGAACCGGTAGTGGTTATGCCTGACATCGTTTCAAAAAAAGCGTCAGTATAATTAATACCGTGATAAAGCGTGAAGGGCAGTGCGGCGAATAAGCTCACGACAAACCAAGTGATACTGGTCAACATAAACATATCGCGAATGTTAAGACTAAAATGATGGTTGCGACCATTTTGAATGCACAAAATAGCAATAAAGCCGGTAAATAAACCGGACAGCATAAAGTCACCGATGGTTTCTTCGCCATAAAATAGTGCGAAAGCCATTGGAACTAACATAAATCCTGTCAGTATTGAGAGAAAAATACCGAGGATGAAAATGATTTGTTTGACGTTAAACATAAGAACTTAAAAGAAAAAAGCACTTGGTTGAAACAGTTTCTCTACGTCACCGATGAACTTCTTATTCACTAAGAATAAAATAACATGGTCACCCTGTTCGATTACCGTTTTGTCATGGCCCATTAACACTTCATCATTACGTACAATGGCACCAATAGTTGTGCCTGGCGGTAGTTTGATGTTGCCAATCTGTTTGCCGACAACTTTTGACGTGCTTGAGTCTCCATGGGCAATCGCTTCAATGGCTTCTGCTGCACCACGGCGTAATGAGTAAACATTACATATATCACCTTGGCGAATATGAGTCAGTAACGCTGAAATGGTGGCTTGCTGAGGAGATATGGCTATATCAATGTTAGCTTCTTGCACAATATCAACATAGGCTTCACGTTGAATAAGTACCATGACCTTTTTCGCCCCCATGCGTTTAGCAAGTAGGGCAGACATAATATTGGCTTCGTCATCATTGGTGACAGCGATAAACACATCGGTTTGATCGATATTTTCTTCCAACAGCAATTCTTGGTCTGAAGCATCGCCACAAAACACGGTGGTTTTTTCCAGTTTTTCTGAAAGTAACTCCGCGCGTTCTTGACGGTGTTCAATTAACTTAACCGAATGAGTACGTTGCAACTTTTGCGCAAGACCAAAACCAATATTACCGCCACCCGCAATCATGATATTGCGGTACGAATTATCCAGTTTTTGCATCTCACTCATTACTGCACGAATATGACGACTATCGGCGACGAAAAATACCTCATCATCGGCTTCAATAATGGTCGTGCCGCGCGGCATGATAGGCCGGCCTTGCCTAAAAATAGCGGCTACGCGGGTATCAATATTGGGCATGTGCTCACGTAATGTGGCTAATGCGTTACCCACTAATGGGCCGCCATAATAAGCTTTAACCGCAACAAGACTTAGCTTACCTTTAGCAAATTCAAGTACTTGAAGTGCACCTGGGTATTCTACTAATCTTTGTATGTAAGCGGTCACTAACTGCTCAGGTGCAATCAGCTCATCAATAATAAAACCGCCACGTGGCTTAGCGTCACCGCTTTTAATTTCACTATTGATAAACAGTTTATCTTGAAGTTCTAAATAAGCTTCTGAGCGAATACGAGCAATTTTAGTTGGTGTACCAAATAAGCTGTAAGCAATTTGACAAGCTGCCATGTTACATTCATCGCTATTGGTTACCGCAATGAGCATGTCAGCATCTTCTGCACCAGCTTCTTTTAATACACTCGGATGAGCGCCATGACCGACAACAACACGTAGGTCAAACTTGTCTTGTAATAGCCTTAGCCGAGCGCGATCACTGTCGACGAGTGTGATGTCGTTATTTTCACCGACTAAGTTTTCAGCTAACGTGCCGCCTACTTGCCCAGCCCCTAAAATAATAATTTTCATGGCTTGAGGTACATCCTTAAATTGCTTTAACTAGGCGCGCGTAATAAAAGCCGTCCATATTGTCTTGTCCTGGCAAAATTTGCCAACCGATATCACTGATATGAGCTTGTTGCTCTATCGGTACTAAACTCGCATCGGCTGTCCGTGCTAGAAACTGTTCAACTTGTTGGCTGTTTTCCTGCGGTAAAATAGAGCAGGTTGCATATAATAAAGTGCCACCCGGTTTAAGCCATTGCCAACAATGATCCAATATCTGTTTTTGTAGGTTGGCTAACTCTTCAATATCGCTATTTTTACGTAACCATTTTATGTCTGGATGACGGCGAATTACCCCAGTTGCAGAACAAGGTGCATCAAGCAAGATTCGATCAAATTGTTGTCCTTGCCACCATGATGGAATATCTGCCGCATCGCCGTGAATAAGTTGCGCTTTTAAATGCAACCTGTCCAGATTTTGTTGTACCCGAGCAAGGCGTTTTTGATCAAAGTCGACAGCGACTAAATTGATAGTGGGAGCAAGCTCTAGTAAATGGCAACTTTTGCCACCAGGCGCGGCGCAGGCGTCTAAAACAAGTTCATCTGCTGTTGGTGCGAGTAAGGTTGCAGCCCATTGTGCCGCACCATCTTGGACCGATGCTGCGCCTTCCATAAAGTCGGGTAATGCAGCGACATCTTTTGCGCTTTCGAGCAATATAGCATTTGGGCTTGAACCGGCTTGGGCTGAAATATCATGTTGGGCTAGTGCCGCTAAATAAGCATCACATGTCTGTGATTGCTGATTATTACGTAGCCACATTGGCGGACGCTGGTGGCTCTGCTCAATAATGTCTTGCCAGTTATCTGGATACGCTTGTTGTAAATGCTTAATAAACCAAGCTGGAGTATTAAAGCGTAGCGTGTCTGAGTCAGTATTTAATTCGCTATCTTGACGCTGAATATTACGCAATACGCCATTGACCACTTTCACCAAGCCATCAAAACGTAATTGTCTGCAAGCTTCTGCCGTTTCTGAAATCGCCGCATGCGCTGGGATACGGGTAAAGTAAAGTTGGTAACAACCTACTATCAGCAGTTGATGCAATATACGCTGTTTACCTTTAAACGGTTTCGCTAAGCAGTCACTTACACACTTGTCTAGTTGCGGTAATTGACGCATAACGCCGTAACATAATTCAGCTAATAAGGCTTTGTCTTTGCCATTTTGTAAGTGTTGCTGTTGATCGGGTAGAGCCACCGATAACGAAATTCCTTTTTCAAGGACTTCATAAATCGCTTTAGCTGCTAGTGCGCGAACATTCATGCTAGTTAGCCTCTTGGTTTAAACACACACCTGCGGTAAACCAATCACCACGAGCATTAAGAATGTCGGCCACATCAAGCGGCTTTTTGTTGGGCAGTTGCATGGTTTTAATCATTAACTTGCCTTCTGCGGTAGCAATTTCAATACCTTGCTTGGTCGCTGCAATAATGGTTCCTGGCGCTTGCGAGCAGAGTTCTGCGCTGTAATCTGCTTGCCACACTTTAATCACGCTTTGTTGGTGTTCAAAATAACTTACTGGCCATGGATTGAAGGCGCGAATGTCTTGCCACAACTGTTTTGCGCTTTTATTCCAATCAAGACGAGCTTCTTCTTTGGACAATTTTTCAGCGTAGTTAGCCAGAGTTTCATCTTGCTTTTGTGCTTTGAGGCTACCATCACTTAAACCAATCAGTGCTTGTACTAAGGCTTTTGGCCCTTGTTCTGCTAGCTTTTCATAAAGGCTAGCCGAGGTATCCGTAGCCTCTATCGGTAAGTGCGTTTTGAGCAGCATGTCGCCAGTATCTAGGCCAATATCCATCTGCATAATGGTGACACCTGTTTCTGTATCACCTGCCCATAAAGCCCGCTGTATTGGAGCGGCTCCACGCCAGCGAGGTAAAATTGAGCCGTGCACATTGATACAACCTAAACGCGGGGTATCAAGCACTACCTTTGGCAGAATCAACCCGTAAGCCACAACAATCATAATATCTGCATTAAGAGCAGCTAATTCCGCTTGTGCCTCTTCATTACGTAATGATGCAGGCTGAAATACCGGAATAGCATGCTCTAAAGCCAAAGCTTTTACTGGGCTTGCGGTGAGTTTCTTACCTCGACCAGCAGGCCTATCTGGTTGAGTATAAGTCGCAATCACATCGTGTTCAGAGTCGATGAGTGCTTGTAAGTGTCGAGCTGCGAAATCCGGAGTACCGGCAAAGATAATTTTTAACGGTTTCAAATTTTTTCCTATGCTTCTCTAGCATCTAAACGAGCTTCTTTTTCAAGCTTAGTTTTAATGCGTTGACGTTTTAGAGGCGATAAATAATCGACAAATAGTTTACCTTTAAGGTGATCCATCTCGTGTTGAATACAAATAGCAAACAACTCATCTGCTTCAACGATAAATTCTTTACCGTGACGATCTAGCGCTTTTAAGGTGACAAATTCTGCACGGTCAACTTTGGCATAAATACCGGGTACCGATAGGCAACCTTCTTCATTAGCCAAGTCACCACTGCTAGCCACTATTTGAGGATTAATAAAAATAGTTGGCCGTTCAACCTCATCTTGTAGATCCATCACAATCAATTGTTGATGAAAATCCACTTGAGTAGCAGCTAAACCGATACCTTTCTCTAGGTACATGGTTTCGAGCATGTTATCTATTTGTGTCTGTAATTGTGGACCGAAATCCGTTACAGGTTGAGCGATAGTGCGTAAACGTTCGTCTGGAAAGCGTAAAACATTAAGTAATGGCATATATAAACTCTTAGCAAGTCTGTCAAATTTCAGCCAGTTAGCTATACTGGCCATTGCGATTAGGGTAATTTTAATCCTTACAGCCTATCAATAACAGCAAAAAGCTCTAATAAAGAGCTAAACAACATGGACTGCACCATGAAACGCCTACTTTTACTTGCTTTTTTATGTCTAAATTCTTATTGGGTCAATGCTGATACATTAACCTTGAAAGCTGGACACCCAGATACGTATATCGTCAAAAAGGGCGATACTCTGTGGGATATTTCTGGTTATTTTTTAAATGACCCATGGCGTTGGCCTAAATTGTGGGGGAGCAATCCACAAATTGCTAACCCACATTTAATTTATCCTGGTGATCGACTGACATTAGTCTTTATTGATGGTCAGCCCCGTTTGGTTGTTAAGCAGCACATTAAAAAGAGTCCAGAAGGACGTGTGATATCCAAAGATGGTCCAATTCCTCCTGTTGACCTTGCGTTAATTAAGCCCTATTTAGTGCAGAATAGAGTGGTCGATCCTACTTGGTTAGCAGGATTGCCGATTGTCATGAGTGGTGAAAGTCCATCAATTCATCATGTGGTCAATGACGTTGTATATGTGAATGCGAAGCTTGAGCAAGGTCTTAAAGTGGCAATTTATCAAACTGGACGTGAGTTTTTTGCTCCAGATAGCGGTGAATTATTAGGCCAAGAACTTATTTTAACTTCGAGTGGACGTGTTATTGAGTCTGGCGATATATCAAAAGTTGAATTACTGAGCAGTTTACGTGAAACCAAAGGTGGCTTTCATGTTGCACCTGTAGAAGATGAAGCGTTAATGTCTGCTTATTTTATTCCTAAAGCGGCAGAGTTAAGTGTTGCTACTTCTATTATCGGTACTATTGGTCATATTCGCGAAGCGGGTAAGTTAGACGTTGTCTATATTGATCGTGGTGCCAATGACGGCGTTGAGACTGGACATGTTTTTTCAATGTTCCGTGATGGCGAAAGCATTATTATTGATAATGATGGTAATCCTGTTCGCCCTCTTGACCGTTCATCTTACGATAAAGTACTGGCTAATTTTTCAGAAGATACCGCATATAAAATGCCCGATGTTTTTCATGGTAATTTAATGGTTTTTAAAGTGTTTGATAAAACCAGTTTAGGGCTGATTATGTTTAATGACCATCCAGTTAGAGTGGGTGATAAATTAACAAAACCAAATCCATTGACAATTAAAGGTGAATAATTTCAGATAAACTGGTCGACTGGCTAGTTGTTTGTGCAGTATCTGGGCTAGGACCTGCTCGGATTCAACAATTGTTAACTCAAATGGACGTTGAAGAGATTCGTCAACGTCTAGAGTTTGAACCACAGGCCTTGCCTTTATCGGCAAGCCTGTTGGCTAAATGCCATATCGACTTTAATAAAGTAGAGCAAGCCCTAACTTGGCTCGATTCGCAACCTAATCACTACATTGTGACCCTCTCTGATCCTCTTTACCCTCCATTACTTGCGCAAATATCAGATCCACCTCAGGTATTATTTATTAAAGGCTCGATAGAATCCCTTTTATTACCGAGTATTGCGATTGTTGGTAGCCGTAATGCCTCTCGAGGCGGCTTAGATATGGCAGCAGATCTCGCTGGTCATTTAGCTAATCAAGGTTTTTCGATCACTAGTGGCATGGCGACGGGTATTGATGGTGCAGCCCATAAAGCGACTTTGGCGGTTGATGGAACGACCATGGCGGTGTTGGGTTGTGGGGTAGAGTGTATTTATCCTAAGCGTCATCAACACTTGTATCATGACATTATTAATACCGGTTGCGTAATCAGTGAATACTGGCCAAGTATAGGGCCTTTTGCTGGTAACTTTCCTCGGCGTAACCGGATTGTCAGTGGCTTAAGTCTGGGTACCGTGGTAGTAGAAGCAAGCCGTAAAAGTGGTTCATTAATCAGTGCTAGGCTGGCAATGGAGCAAAATCGTGAAGTGTTTGCTGTACCAGGCTCCGTGTTAGGAGGATATAGCCAAGGTTGTCATGATTTAATTAAAAATGGTGCAAAACTTGTCGAGTCTGCTGCCGATATAATAGAAGAATTAGGCTGTTTATCAGATTATCACCTTGAACAATTGCATCTACGGCACCATATACAGGATAATGATGTTAGTGATTTGCCATTTCCTCCGCTGTTAGCTAGTGTAGGATATGAAACTACCGCGATAGATTCGGTAGTTGAGGATAGTGGGAAACCGATAGATCTGGTGTTAATACAAATGCTTGAACTTGAATTACAAGGGTGGGTTGCAGCTGTGCCCGGTGGTTACGTCAGACTAAAGAGGAGTTAGCCATGTTCGATATCCTCATGTATTTATTTGAAAATTATGTTCATAGTGAGATTGAATTATTAGTTGATGAAGATGAACTCACTAAAGAGTTAACCCGTGCGGGTTTTCATCAAGTTGATATTATCAAAGCACTTTCTTGGTTAGAGCACTTAGCTGATCTACAAGAGAGTGATAAACCGTACTTGTGTAATCATGCACAACATTCATTCCGTATTTATACTAAAGCGGAAATGGCCAAATTAGATGTTGAGTGTCGTGGTTTTTTACTTTTTTTAGAACAGATTCAAGTACTCAGTGTCGAAACTCGTGAAATGGTTATTGACCGTGTTATGGAGTTAGATGAGCCAACATTAGAGTTAGAAGATCTCAAATGGGTGGTATTAATGGTACTATTTAATGTGCCAGGAAATGAGTCAGCCTATGAGCAAATGGAAGATTTAATCTTCGAGCAGCCAGAGGGGCGCTTACACTCATAACAGAAAGGAGGCTTAGCCTCCTTTTTTAGGTCTATAGAATATTACTCACAGAGAAACCCATGTCGAAAATTGATCAGCAACTTTTTACTGTCCACGAACATGCATTGGAGAAAGAGTTTGAACTTTGTCCTGTTTGTGGTGCTGAGTTGTCGGTTAAACACAGTAAACATGGCAGTTTTGTGGGCTGTAATAACTATCCAACCTGCGATTATGCCCGTCCGCTAGTGCAGCATGAGTCGATTGAAACCCAAATTATTAGCGGTTCTGAATGCCCTAAATGTGGTAATGAGTTGGCTGTTAAGTCTGGTCGATTTGGTATTTTTATCGGCTGTACGCATTATCCTGAATGTACCCACATTGAAAAACATGACCACGCCAACGAAGCTGAGCAGATAACTTGCCCACTGTGTAAAAAAGGCCATCTAGAGTCTCGTACTAGCCGGTATGGCAAAACTTTTTTTGCATGTAGTGCCTACCCAAAATGCAAGTTTATCGTAAACTACCCTCCACATAATGAAGCATGCCCAGAGTGTGGCTTCGGCATTTTAGTCGAGCGTAAAGGTGCGGCTGGTAGCCGAGTCGAGTGTCCGCAAAAATCCTGTAAATATAAGCGTGCTTTATAACTTTTTATATCACTAATTTGATGGAAGGAAATTCAATGTTGCAACTGCAGCCATCGGCTGTCGCCACCACAATACAACAAGGTGGCGTGATAGCTTACCCAACAGAAGCTGTATTTGGTTTAGGATGTGATCCTGATAATGATAGTGCTATCGAGAAACTGTTGGTAGTAAAACAACGTCCTTGGCAAAAAGGCTTAATTTTGGTGGCCAGTTCATTTGAGCAACTATTACCTTATCTTGATATCACTCAATTAACTGAGCAACAACTACAGTTTGCTCAATCAAAGTGGCCTGGGCCATTTACGTTTGTTATGCCTATTCAGTCACACGTATCAAAATTATTGTGCGGCGAGTTTGATTCAATTGCCGTAAGGGTATCTGCTCACCCAGTAGTTCGAGAGCTATGCGACACCCTCAATAAACCCCTAGTATCGACAAGTGCCAATTTGGCCGGTGAGCAACCGGTGGTCGATGCACAACATATCATCACTGATTTTAGCGATAAAATTGATGCATTGATTTTAGGTAAGCTGGGCGAACAACGTCAGCCTTCAACCATTATCGATGCTCGCAGTGGTCAAATTCTTCGTAATGGAAGCTAATACTATGTCAAACACCTCTTCCCATGTGCCAGACGCACAACAAGTAAAATCGTTTTTGTTGGGATTACAGCAAAATATTTGTCAGCGTTTAGAGCTGCTCGACGGTAAAGCGACGTTTAAAGCGGATTCGTGGGAACGTGAAGAAGGTGGCGGTGGTACTAGTCGAGTATTAACTCAGGGCCAAGTGTTTGAGCAAGCCGGTGTTAACTTCTCACATGTAATGGGCGCTGCTATGCCCGCATCGGCCACGGCACATCGTCCTGAATTAGCTGGCCGTAGTTTTGAAGCTATGGGGGTGTCATTGGTTATTCACCCTAATAATCCGTTTATTCCGACCACGCATGCTAACGTGCGTTTTTTTATTGCCCGTAAAGAAGGTGCTGATCCGGTATGGTGGTTTGGTGGTGGATTTGATTTAACGCCTTATTATCCTTTCAAAGAAGATGTCGTTAGCTGGCACCAAACGGCTAAAGATATTTGCGATCCATTTGGTGAAGACGTTTATCCCAAGTATAAAAAATGGTGTGATGAGTACTTCTTCTTACCGCACCGCAATGAAACCCGTGGTGTTGGTGGATTGTTTTTTGATGATCTTAACGAGCCTGGCTTTGAGCGAAGCTTTGAGTTTATGCAAGCGGTAGGTAACGGCTTTATTGAAGCTTATGCGCCGATAGTTGAACGCAACAAAGAGTTAGAATATGGCGATGATGAACGTCAGTTCCAACTTTATCGCCGTGGTCGCTATGTTGAGTTTAATTTGGTTTATGATCGTGGCACTTTATTTGGCCTGCAAACAGGTGGCCGAACTGAATCTATTTTAATGTCGATGCCACCATTGGTTCGCTGGGAATATGCATTCACCCCAGAAGAAGGGACAGCAGAAGCTGAACTGTATGACATCTACTTAAAACCACAAGATTGGTTGGCTGCGGTCTAACAATTACGCATAGTGTCAGCTAGTGTAGAAATAGCCTGAATAATCACTTGTTGATGTTCAGGCTTTTTTATGTTGTTTTGAATGGCTGCACGCATACAGATTAACCATTGATCTCGCATCGATTCATCAATAGCAAAAGGCATGTGCCTGGCGCGTAAAGCCGGATGACCATGTTTTTGTTGGTACAATTGTGGTCCTCCTAACCAGCCACTTAAGTACTCATACAGTTTTTGTTCAGACTCTTGCATTGGCGAGCGATGTATCGCTAATAACGCTTGGGTTTCGGGGCGCGTTTGCATCTGTTGATAAAAGTCATGGGCAATAGCGCGGATCACCTTATCGCCACCAATGAGGTCGTAGGCATTTGATTGCGCTGTGTCTCTGTCATCAACAGCTTGCGGCTTAGTGAATAATTTACGTAACCAGTTCATATTGTCAGTGTTTAAGTCAGTGTTTAAGAGTGTCGGCGTTATTATAACGAAATCGATGTCATGGCAGGATCATTTTATTGTTAACGTTTTGATACCAATTATTTAACGATTAGGCTGTATTTCGGCAGTTAACTTGGTTAGATTGGTCGCAAAATAAGACAGGAGATCCCAATGGCAAAGTTAATGCCTTCTTTGGTAGCTGTGGCGCTATCAACTGCAATAGCAGGTTGTAGCCCAGCAGAACAACAAGAGCCAAAAATCACAATCAATGCCAATCCGTATCCAAGTACTTATCAAATACTGCCTAATTCAACCACGCTGCTTAAAAATGCCATTGTATTAACCGGTACTGGTGAGCGTATTGATGATGCTGATGTATTGATAAAAGACGGCAAAATTAGTGCTGTAGGTCAACAGCTTTCCGCTGAAGGTGCTGTAGTTGTTGACGCTAAAGGCAAATGGATTACCCCAGGTATCATTGATGTGCATTCACACTTAGGGGTTTATCCAAGCCCTAATGCCGAGTCACACAATGACGGCAATGAAATGACTAGCCCGGTAACCGCTGAAGTATGGGCTGAGCATAGTGTATGGCCGCAAGATCCTGGATTTAACCGTGCCCGAGAAGGTGGTATCACCACGCTACAGATTTTACCAGGCTCAGCTAACCTTATTGGTGGTCGTGGGGTCACGCTCAAAAATGTCCCCGCGACAACCATGCAAGCGATGAAATTTCCTGCCGCGCCGTATGGATTAAAAATGGCCTGTGGTGAAAACCCTAAATCTTTATATGGTAGCCGTAACGAATTACCCATGACACGTATGGGTAATATGGCGGGCTACCGCACGGCATTTATTCAAGCCACAGAATACAAACGTGCTTGGGATAAATATGATGCTGAATACGCCGCTGGTAAGAACCCTGTAGCACCTAAGCGCGACTTAATGAAAGACACGCTTAAAGGTGTGCTTGAAGGTGATATTTTAATTCATAACCATTGTTACAAAGCTGAAGAAATGGCGATGATGATCGATCTAGGTAAAGAGTTCGGTTATCACGCTGGCACATTCCATCATGCTGTTGAAGCATACAAAATTGCCGATTTATTGGCTGAAAATGGTAACTGTGCAGCTATGTGGCCAGATTGGTGGGGCTTTAAATTAGAAGCTTATGACATGGTGCTTGAAAATGTTGCCATGGTCGATGCGGTTAAAAACTCTTGTGCTGTCGTACATTCAGACTCTGGCGTAACCATTCAGCGCCTTAATCAAGAAACGGCAAAAATCATGAATAACGCGAATGATAACGGCTTTGACTTAAAAGCTGAGCACGTAATTGGTTGGATTACTGCTAATGCGGCAAAATCATTGGGTATTAGCGATAAGACCGGTTCACTCGAAAAGGGTAAAAATGCAGATGTGGTTGTATGGAATACCAACCCGTTTAGCGTATACGCCCAAGCTGAACAGGTATTTATTGATGGTGCAAAAGTGTATGACCGCCAAGATCCTGCCTACCAGGCACAAAGTGACTTTATGTTAGGTCAACAATAAGGAGCAAGACAATGACACTATTTAAAAAATCTGCACTTGCTTTAAGTTTATCGGTCGGCCTAGCATTGAGTTGTGTGGTTCAAGCTGAAAGCATAGCAATTATCCATGCCACAGTGTATACCGCCACAGAACAAGGCGTACTAACAGATGCCACAGTTGTGATTGAAGACGGCACTATTGTAGCCATTAATCCGGCATCACCGACAGCCGATACCGTGATAGATGCTAAAGGGGCAATATTAACTCCAGGCTTTATCGCGAGTATGAATGATTTAGGGTTAGTAGAAATCGGTGCGGTAGCCTCTTCACGTGATGCTTACGAAAAAGAAGCTGATGTCATTTTTGATCCTAGTTTAGCTTACAACCCCAAGGCATCCACGGTGCCATTTACTCGCAAAGGCGGAATAACTCGTAATGTAGTGTCATCTGGCGGTGGCGAAGGCATTTTTGCCGGACAAACATTTACTGTAGATTTAAGTGGTGATTGGGACAGTATACTGGCCGCTAACACCGGATTAGTGGTTGCATTAGGTGCGATAGAAGAAGGCTCGCGTGCTGCAGGAATGCAGCAATTGATCCATAAACTTGAGGATGCTAAAAAAGCGCAAGCCAAAAAGAGTAAAGCGAAAAAAACAGCTGACGATGATAGTGATGTACCAAGTCGTGAAGATGATATTATTAACGCGGTACTCGCGGGTGAAAAACCATTAATTATCGCAGTAGACCGTGCCAGTGATATTTTGCATTTAATTAAGCTTAAACAAGACTTGAGCATAGACCTTGTTTTGGTCAATGCAGCTGATGCCGTATTAGTGGCGGATAAGCTCGCGCAAGCAAATATCCCTGTGGTTATTGATAGCATGCGTAACTTACCAGAAAGTTTTGATTCGTTGCATAATTCACTCGAAAATGCAGGTAAACTAGCAAAAGCGGGTGTCAAAGTAGCCATTGCTTTACCGGGTGATAGCCATGGTATTTACGCACTCCGTTTTAGTGCCGGTAATGCGGTTGCTAACGGGATGAACTATGAAGATGCTCTGGCTTCTGTGACGGCAAATGTGGCTGATATTTTCCATTTAGACTCCGGGCGTATTGCGGTCGGTAAGCCAGCAGATTTAGTGTTATGGAGCGGTGATCCTTTCGAGTTCAGTAGTAAAGTACAAAAGATGTGGATTGCAGGAGAGGAGCAAAGCACTGACAGTCGTCAAGACAAGCTCCGTGATCGCTATTTACAAAAAACAGCAATGCCTGAAGCATATAGCCGATAACATCTCACTCTTTACGTGGGATGTTTTCCTAAATCGTTAATGAAGAGACAAAGCGAATGACAGATAAATATGCTGTATTTGGGAATCCGATAGCGCAAAGTAAGTCACCATTTATACATACTGAGTTTGCCAAGCAAACTCAGCAAGACTTAAGCTATGAAGCTATTCTCGCGCCTGTCGATCAATTTGACTCTTCGTTAGTGGCATTTTTTGCCGATGGTGGTAAAGGCGCCAATGTTACAGCACCTTTTAAAGAACAAGCATTTTCCATGTGTGACGAACTCAGTGAAATGGCTAAACTCGCTGGTTCAGTAAATACCCTGTTTAATTTACCCTACGGTAAAATTGGCGGTGACAATACCGATGGTGTTGGCTTGGTGAATGACCTTGAAATGCTGTTTGGTTCGCTAAAAGGTAAGCGAGTGTTATTGGTGGGTGCTGGTGGCGCGGCAAGAGGCTGTATTTTACCTATATTACAGCACAATGTGGCTCAGTTGATTATCTGTAATCGGACTCACGAAAAAGCAGAGCAACTTCAAACCTTATTCAATGAGTACGGTAACTTTTTTGCTAAACCCATTGAAGAGCTAATATCGCCATTTGATTTAGTTATTAACTCAACTTCAGCAGGTCTATCTGGACAATTAATTGCCCTGCCTAGCGTTATAGTCGATGAAACAACAGATTGTTACGACATGACTTATAGCCAACAAACCACTGTTTTTAATCAATGGGCTCAAGCGCAAAATGCGCGTAAAACTGCTGATGGCTTAGGTATGTTGGTTGGTCAAGCGGCTAAAAGCTTTAGTTTATGGCGTGGGATTACTCCTGATACGGGTTCGGTTATGCGAAAACTGCGTGAATCATTAGCGCAAGAGGCAATAGATTAATGAATCAAAGCGTAATATTTACCGATCAAGTCTATCCCGAAACCAATCAAGTGAAGTTTATTGCTCAGCAACAAGGCGTAAATATCAACTGTTATGCCAGTTTCTCGGTCATCAGTGAGCTTTGCGACAAGCAAGTTGTCAGTGGAAGTAATGTCGTGTGTTTATTTGAGCAATGTCGTTTTGATCTTGAAGACCAAGCAGAAGCATTGATCGAACAAGAAGCTTTTAATTGCAGTGGTGACATTATACTAGCTTAAGGCTGATCCAGTTGTTTCTTCAGTCGCTTTTGGCTATACATATTATTATCTGCCTGTTTAAACGCGTTAGCCCAATCTTGATCATACTGAGCAAATCCGTAGCTAAAATGAATTGCGGGGCTTAACAGCGCTAGATCATGCTGCAATTGTATTACTTGCTGCTCTAAGACATCGATGGGGCCACGGCATAATGCAATAAATTCATCACCGCCATATCTAGCGACTAAAAAATGAGGATGCCACATTGATTTTAGTGATTGCGCAAAAGCCTTTAATGCATCGTCCCCGGCCTGATGTCCGTGCTGATCATTTAGCGGCTTTAAGTTATCCATATCCAAAATAATGATATAGCTTGCTAACTCTGGGTGATGTTGCCATTGCAGAATCGTTGCATCAAATTTTTTGCGATTATACAGCTCGGTTAAGCCGTCATAATCAGCCAAAATCTCAATTTTTTTAGACTTTTGGTACAGTGAAATCGCGTTTGCGGCTTCTGATGTAAGAATATTAACCAGATTTATATCATAGTCACCAAAGGCTTCCATCTTGCTACTGTCTAAATTCATCATTCCGTAAAGCTCTCCGTCAATACGGATAGGGCTAGACAAGGTGGAACAAATGGGTTTTATTGACGCATGTAAAAGTGCATGTTGGTCATCGTTAGTGAGGGTACTTTTAGCATTGATGTTTTTCATATTGTTAATAACAACAGCTTTATCACAACGGCCATGAGTCTTTCTGAATTGAAAAGTCTCCTCAAGAGTAAAATTTATTTTTCGAAGTGCCTTTATATCCAAGCCCACTACCGACTCAAATTGTAGTCTTTTAGTTTTTTTATCAACCAGAATAATACTGCCCATTTCAGCATCATCTATAGCACTTACCGCTTTTTGTAATAGGGCGTCTAAAAAAGCATTTTCAGAATCATATTGACTAGATAAATTCACCAACTCAAAAGTGGTATCGTTAATGTGGATCACATGCTCTAAATGTTGCCAAAGCCGCAAAATATTTTGTTTGTGTATGTAATACGTAATGCCATAACTCAAAGCATAAACACTGCAAATAAGTATTAGATATAAATAGGGAATTGAATTCTCGGGTATGGCGAATGTGAAAATGAGGACGAACAATAATAAAGGCACAGCAAGTAGCAGTAGGTGACTCTTAACGTTGACATAGGCAATGTGTTTATTGTTAATGCTACCTTTAGTTTGCACGGTTATCATCCTTGGTAAAAAATCGGTAGTACTGTTTAGCATTAAACATTGTAATAGTCGTGCCTCAGGTCAAACAATAAAAAATGCAGCCTAACTCAGATTGTCTGCACATATTTCAATAATGACAAAATAATACAACATACCTAAATCACTATACATTATATAAAACCTTATGAGTTTATCAGTGAATACTCTAGATGAATGTGTAAGATTATTTATTATGGAGTGGCGTTAAATGAAATAGGCCAACATTATATTGGCCTATTTCATTTATGTTAAGCAATTCTACTGTTGCAAGTCGACCAAGTATTCATTTTTTAAACAGACATAATTATCCGCTGACTGTGGTAAAAATGCACGTTCGGCTTCAGTTAATGGCCTTACTTGTTTACATGGACTGCCAACATATAAATAACCACTCTGCAAAACTTTATTGGGAGGAACTAATGAACCGGCTCCCACAATCACATCATCTTCTACTATTGCACCATCAAGTAAGATAGCACCCATACCGATAAGTACGCGATGACCAATCTTGCAGCCATGGAGCATTGCTTTGTGACCAATAGTGACATCATCACCAATAATCAATGGATGCCCATCAGGATTTGCCGAAGACTTACGGCTTACATGTAATATGCTGCCGTCCTGCACGTTACTGCGTTTACCTATACGTATCTTATTTACGTCACCGCGCGCAGCAACTAATGGCCAAACACTCGCGTCATGATCTAATTTAATGTCACCAACCAGCACTGCAGACTCGTCAACATAGACGTTATCAGCTAAATTAGGGTGTATTCCTTGGTAAGTTCTTATATTAGTCGACATAACAATCCTTATAGATTCATGGTTTGTGACAGTATAATGCTTAAAAACTAGCTGGTCAGGCTAAATTATCCGCAAACAAGCCAGAAATAACAAATAACCTTAAAAAAGGCCTTGCGCAAAAACGTGTGGTGCCTATAATGCGCATCCACTGACACGGCAGACAGCGCAAGCGGTTACTGAGTCAGGTTGAATTAAGTGCTTCAAAACACTGAGTTCAAGGCGAAAAGAAAGTTTGAAAAAACACTTGACGCCAACACGGGAAAGCGTAAAATACGCACCCCAAGCCAACGACCTAGCGTCTTATGGTGATGTCTGAAAAATTGATATCAACGTTCTTTAACAATCTAAACAAGAAATCTGTGTGGACATTCACAGGTATTGAGTTATTCGAAATTGTCTTCTGTTCTTCGGAATGTTGGCAATCAAAAAATTTAAACTCAATGCAACGATGAGTGTTCATAGTAATATGTACAAACATTATTTAGATTCTTCCGAGTCTAATTAATGAAATCAGAATTCATTGAGCCGAAACCTTTGGGTTTCAAAAAAACTTTAATTGAAGAGTTTGATCATGGCTCAGATTGAACGCTGGCGGCAGGCCTAACACATGCAAGTCGAGCGGTAACACAAGGGAGCTTGCTCCTGAGGTGACGAGCGGCGGACGGGTGAGTAATGCCTAGGGATCTGCCCAGTCGAGGGGGATAACAGTTGGAAACGACTGCTAATACCGCATACGCCCTACGGGGGAAAGGAGGGGACCTTCGGGCCTTCCGCGATTGGATGAACCTAGGTGGGATTAGCTAGTTGGTGAGGTAATGGCTCACCAAGGCGACGATCCCTAGCTGTTCTGAGAGGATGATCAGCCACACTGGGACTGAGACACGGCCCAGACTCCTACGGGAGGCAGCAGTGGGGAATATTGCACAATGGGGGAAACCCTGATGCAGCCATGCCGCGTGTGTGAAGAAGGCCTTCGGGTTGTAAAGCACTTTCAGTAGGGAGGAAAGGTAATAGTTTAATAAACTATTACTGTGACGTTACCTACAGAAGAAGGACCGGCTAACTCCGTGCCAGCAGCCGCGGTAATACGGAGGGTCCGAGCGTTAATCGGAATTACTGGGCGTAAAGCGTGCGCAGGCGGTTTGTTAAGCCAGATGTGAAATCCCCGGGCTCAACCTGGGAATTGCATTTGGAACTGGCGAACTAGAGTCTTGTAGAGGGGGGTAGAATTCCAGGTGTAGCGGTGAAATGCGTAGATATCTGGAGGAATACCGGTGGCGAAGGCGGCCCCCTGGACAAAGACTGACGCTCATGCACGAAAGCGTGGGGAGCAAACAGGATTAGATACCCTGGTAGTCCACGCCGTAAACGATGTCTACTCGGAGTTTGGTGACTTAGTCACTGGGCTCCCAAGCTAACGCATTAAGTAGACCGCCTGGGGAGTACGGCCGCAAGGTTAAAACTCAAATGAATTGACGGGGGCCCGCACAAGCGGTGGAGCATGTGGTTTAATTCGATGCAACGCGAAGAACCTTACCTACTCTTGACATCCACAGAAGAGACCAGAGATGGACTTGTGCCTTCGGGAACTGTGAGACAGGTGCTGCATGGCTGTCGTCAGCTCGTGTTGTGAAATGTTGGGTTAAGTCCCGCAACGAGCGCAACCCCTATCCTTATTTGCCAGCACGTAATGGTGGGAACTCTAGGGAGACTGCCGGTGATAAACCGGAGGAAGGTGGGGACGACGTCAAGTCATCATGGCCCTTACGAGTAGGGCTACACACGTGCTACAATGGCGTATACAGAGGGTTGCAAAGCCGCGAGGTGGAGCTAATCTCACAAAGTACGTCGTAGTCCGGATCGGAGTCTGCAACTCGACTCCGTGAAGTCGGAATCGCTAGTAATCGTGGATCAGAATGCCACGGTGAATACGTTCCCGGGCCTTGTACACACCGCCCGTCACACCATGGGAGTGGGCTGCAAAAGAAGTGGGTAGTTTAACCTTCGGGAGAACGCTCACCACTTTGTGGTTCATGACTGGGGTGAAGTCGTAACAAGGTAGCCCTAGGGGAACCTGGGGCTGGATCACCTCCTTACCTATACGACTAACTCAATACCTAAAGTGCAGAAATGCATGTGAGTGTTCACACAGATTACTTGTTAACTTCTTCGGAAGTAGAGTGAAACACACCGCTTGCCGGTTAAGTGTTGTTCTTTAACAATTTGGAAAGCTGATAGTACTAACTAAAGGCGCATAAATGATGATTCGTTGTCGTTTGTGTGATCACGTTAGTGCGAAAAACGTTAATGCGAAAGCATTAACACTTGAGTTCTCAAAACACTGTTTAAGTGTCTTGAATATTCTAAAAAACTAAGGCGAGTCCACTTCCTACCCTGGAGGTGAGACAAGTAAAAACCAGCTGGTCATGATATGACCCAGAGCTCTTCTCTTGTTAATTCAAGGGTGTGAAACTCATTTGGGTTGTATGGTTAAGTGACCAAGCGTATACGGTGGATGCCTTGGCAGTCAGAGGCGATGAAGGACGTAATAACTTGCGAAAAGCGTTGGCGAGCTAGTAATAAGCATTTGAGCTAACGATATCCGAATGGGGAAACCCACATGCATAAGCATGTATCACAACATGAATACATAGTGTTGTGAGGCAAACCCGGGGAACTGAAACATCTAAGTACCCGGAGGAAAAGAAATCAACCGAGATTCCCCTAGTAGCGGCGAGCGAACGGGGATTAGCCCTTAAGTCTATGGGGTGTTAGTGGAATGTGTTGGAAAGCACAGCGGCACAGGGTGATAGCCCCGTACATGAAAACTAACCATAGATGAAAACGAGTAAGGCGGGACACGTGACATCCTGTTTGAATATGGGGGGACCATCCTCCAAGGCTAAATACTCCTGACTGACCGATAGTGAACCAGTACCGTGAGGGAAAGGCGAAAAGAACCCCTGTGAGGGGAGTGAAATAGAACCTGAAACCGTATACGTACAAGCAGTGGGAGCGGTTCTTGAGACCGTGACTGCGTACCTTTTGTATAATGGGTCAGCGACTTACATTTTGTAGCGAGGTTAAGCGAATAGCGGAGCCGTAGGGAAACCGAGTGTTAACTGCGCGTTTAGTTGCAAGGTGTAGACCCGAAACCGAGTGATCTAGCCATGGGCAGGTTGAAGGTTGAGTAACATCAACTGGAGGACCGAACCGACTTATGTTGAAAAATGAGCGGATGACTTGTGGCTGGGGGTGAAAGGCCAATCAAACTCGGAGATATCTGGTTCTCCTCGAAAGCTATTTAGGTAGCGCCTCGAGCGAATACCATTGGGGGTAGAGCACTGTTAAGGCTAGGGGGTCATCCCGACTTACCAACCCTTTGCAAACTCCGAATACCAATGAGTACTACTCGGGAGACAGACAGCGGGTGCTAACGTCCGTTGTCAAAAGGGAAACAACCCAGACCGTCAGCTAAGGTCCCAAAGTGTATGTTAAGTGGGAAACGATGTGGGAAGGCTTAGACAGCTAGGATGTTGGCTTAGAAGCAGCCATCATTTAAAGAAAGCGTAATAGCTCACTAGTCGAGTCGGCCTGCGCGGAAGATTTAACGGGGCTAAACATACCACCGAAGCTACGGGTGCATTTCATTAGAAGTGCGCGGTAGAGGAGCGTTCTGTAAGCGGTTGAAGGTGAAGGGGTAACCCACACTGGACGTATCAGAAGTGCGAATGCTGACATGAGTAACGATAAAGGGAGTGAAAAACTCCCTCGCCGGAAGACCAAGGGTTCCTGTCCAACGTTAATCGGGGCAGGGTGAGTCGACCCCTAAGGTGAGGCCGAAAGGCGTAATCGATGGGAAACAGATTAATATTTCTGTACTTCCGCTAACTGCGATGGAGAGACGGAGAAGGCTAGGCTAGCGCGGCGTTGGTAGTCCGCGTTTAAGGTGGTAGGTTGATTTCTTAGGCAAATCCGGGAAATCGTACTTTAATGTACAGGCTGAGAGCTGATGACGAGTCACTACGGTGATGAAGTAGTTGATGCCATGCTTCCAGGAAAATCTTCTAAGCTTCAGGTTAGTGGGAATCGTACCCCAAACCGACACAGGTGGTCGGGTAGAGAATACCAAGGCGCTTGAGAGAACTCGGCTGAAGGAACTAGGCAAAATGGTACCGTAACTTCGGGAGAAGGTACGCTGCTGTTGGTGATGGGACTTGCTCCCTAAGCTGACGGCAGTCGCAGATACCAGGTGGCTGCAACTGTTTATCAAAAACACAGCACTGTGCAAAATCGCAAGATGACGTATACGGTGTGACGCCTGCCCGGTGCCGGAAGGTTAATTGATTGGGTTATCTTCGGAGAAGCTCATGATCGAAGCCCCGGTAAACGGCGGCCGTAACTATAACGGTCCTAAGGTAGCGAAATTCCTTGTCGGGTAAGTTCCGACCTGCACGAATGGCGTAATGATGGCCACGCTGTCTCCAGCCGAGACTCAGTGAAGTTGAAATTGCGGTGAAGATGCCGTATACCCGCGGCTAGACGGAAAGACCCCGTGAACCTTTACTATAGCTTGGCACTGAACATTGAACCTACATGTGTAGGATAGGTGGGAGACTTTGAAGCTTGGACGCTAGTCTGAGTGGAGTCAATCTTGAAATACCACCCTTGTAGTTTTGATGTTCTAACTCTGGCCCCTTATCGGGGTTGAGGACAGTGCCTGGTGGGTAGTTTGACTGGGGCGGTCTCCTCCCAAAGAGTAACGGAGGAGCACGAAGGTTGGCTAAGTACGGTCGGACATCGTACGGTTAGTGCAATGGCATAAGCCAGCTTAACTGCGAGACATACACGTCGAGCAGGTACGAAAGTAGGTCATAGTGATCCGGTGGTTCTGAATGGAAGGGCCATCGCTCAACGGATAAAAGGTACTCCGGGGATAACAGGCTGATACCGCCCAAGAGTTCATATCGACGGCGGTGTTTGGCACCTCGATGTCGGCTCATCACATCCTGGGGCTGAAGTCGGTCCCAAGGGTATGGCTGTTCGCCATTTAAAGTGGTACGCGAGCTGGGTTCAGAACGTCGTGAGACAGTTCGGTCCCTATCTGCCGTGGGCGTTGGATGATTGAAGGGAGCTGCTCCTAGTACGAGAGGACCGGAGTGGACGAACCGCTGGTGTTCGGGTTGTCATGCCAATGGCATTGCCCGGTAGCTACGTTCGGAATCGATAACCGCTGAAAGCATCTAAGCGGGAAGCGAGCCCTAAGATGAGTCATCCCTAGAGCTTTAAGCTCTCTAAAGGGCCGTAGGAGACTACTACGTTGATAGGCAAGGTGTGTAAGCGTTGTGAGGCGTTGAGCTAACTTGTACTAATGACCCGTGAGGCTTAACCATACAACCCAGATGGGTTTTACTGACCTTAGTGTTAGAATGAGGCGCTTAAACAGTGCGAACTCAAGACTCTTGATAAGAGTAAAAGCAATCAGCTTTCCGAATTATTATTTAATGCCTAATGAAGAATTAGTGCGTTAGATAAACAAATTTGTCTGGAAACCATAGAGCTGTGGCACCACCTGATCCCATTCCGAACTCAGAAGTGAAACACAGTATCGCCGATGGTAGTGTGGGGTCTCCCCATGCGAGAGTAGGTCATTTCCAGGCGCCTAATTGACTTGAAAGAGTCGTGAAACAGCCCGCTATCATGTAGCGGGCTTTTTTACGTCTGTCATTTGTTGAAATTACGGTTTGGTTAATATGAGCATAATGCTTGTGTGGACGATATGCCCATGCGTACACTCCTCTCGGGGAGATTATAAAGAATAGGTCATTTCCAGAAGCTTAATGAAATTGAAAGGGGCGCAACACGGCCTTGATGATTAGTGTTTTTTTACTTCTGATGATATACAGGCCTTAAGTAACATTTATAAAAGTGAACAAGATGCTAACCTTTTTCATCAGAGCATTACTGCTATTACATGGAGATAATGTAATACCTGGTGCAAGATGTCATCCATTTTACATTCTGAGTTATCAATATATGATTCTACATTATGCTTTTGATAACAAATAGGCATTCTGGATACCCAATTCCTGTTTATGAAATTGATGTAGTCCAATGTTAACGTAAGATACTTTCTGTGCTGTATATTCCGACGATTTTAATCTTATCGGTAATATGCAAATGATTTTGTTTCGTGTGCCATACTGCATCTGTGTAAATAAAATAACACTTGCCCGTTAAACAAGTTAGAGTGTGTAGATCTATTTAAAGTGTTTAATAAATAAAAGTTTTTATGTCGGATATGCTATTAGGATTCATAACTAGTACTTTACTTATTGATAAGATTACCGCTAGCATATCTTCATATATTTAATTGGATGGGTTTATTTTGCCTCGGTTGCCGAAACTTTCTCTGTCTTTGCTTGTTCCTGCATGTATTTTTATCCTTTACCTTGGCTTGGTATGTGGGGAGTATTTCTATGAGCATGCAGAGCTAAATGAACAACTTGCATTAAGACAGTCAGAACAAATACAGAAAGATTTATTTAGAATGCGTCATGTTGTGGAATCATCTCTGTTGACGCAAGATTTAGAACGAATAGAGCAAGAGGTTGCTTTAGTCTCAACAGACCAAAACATGATGGTGTATGTAATACTTGATTCGGGTAGTGAAATTCAATTTGCCAATCATATTATTTGGCGAGAAAGTAATGCTACTAATGTGTTAGAGGGCTATTCGGCTGATTTACATAGAACGGTTATCACCAATAATAAACCTTTTTTAAAGGTGAATTTCGATCGTTTATCAATTCAGGCTTACTATCCCCTTAATGCAAATTCTCGTTACAGCTACTCGAATTCTGTAGAGCTAATTTATTTAGAATATGACATTGCCAATGTCTTATCAGAAGCGGTTGATAGTCTGTTAAAGCGCTTTATCGAGATATGGGGAATTGGCGCTTTATTGTTGTCGTTATTCTGTGTCATGTTGCATTATTTACTGATAAGACCGTTAACTCAATTAAGCCAAGCCGCTAAAAATCTCGATTCTCCAGATTTCAATACTGATATTGTGTGCACATCGACCGAACTGGTTAACTTACGCGACTATTTGAATCAGGTTAATGGTCGGTTATCCCGCAGTAAAAAACGTCTAAATGATGCAGAGCAACGTTGGCTTTTTGCAGTTGAGGGCGCTCGTAATGGTATTTGGGATTGGTGTATTGCTACTGGCGATGTGTTTGTTTCTGATCGATGGAAAGATATCTTAGGCTACCAACCTTATGAGCTAGATAATGACTATTCTGTCTGGGAGTCTCGTTTACATCGAGATGATAAGGCGCAGGTATTAAATACCTTACAGAATTACATTAATAACCAGCATGAATATTATGAAAGCGTGCATCGTTTACGTCATAAAGACGGTCGTTATATTTGGATTTTGGATCGTGGAAAAATAGTTGAGTGGGATGAACTTGGGCGTCCATTACGAATTATTGGCACCATAACAGATGTTTCTGGTGATGTTAAAAGCCAACAAATTACTCCTGATAAGCAGGGACATAGTGGCCTCACGGATTTAATAAATCGTGATGTATTAGCCGATCAGCTTTATGATTTACAGGTTCTTAGTCGCAAGACTGGTCAGTTTTCTGCGCTTCTTATGATCAATTTAGATAATTTTAAATTAATTAATGATGCTTTGGGTCACCAACTTGGCGATAGATTATTAATGCAGATAGCAGCCCGCTTATCTGGTACATTCTCTAGTGCTGGTTTGGTTGCTCGCCTTGGAGCAGATGAGTTCGTTATTCTAGCCAAAAATTTTGGCAATGAAATTGATCAACCAAGTAAACGTGCATTAGCACTGGCTAGTGAAGTGAGGCAGTTAATTGGCCGCGGTTACACCATTTCAGAGCAAAATTTATCAATTTCAGCTCGGATTGGGTTAGTTGTTTTTGATGGTATTGAGTCATTAGAACCTCAAGTACTGTTGGCTCGTGCAGATAGCGCTATGGAGCAAGCAAAAGATAGTCGCTCTAATGGTTGTGCCATTTACCAACCTGAATTAGATCAAAATCAAGTTCAACCATTCAAATTACAAAACGAGCTGAAACTGGCTATCCAGAACAAGCAGATGTCATTGGTTTATCAACCCGTTGTTGATCAGGCTGGGCAGCTCAATAGCATTGAAGTACTAATGCGTTGGTATCACCCGCAGTACGGATATATTAATCCACGTAAGTTTATTGCGTCAGCTGAACTGTCTGACTGTATTTTTGAATTAGAGCTGTGGGCATTAGATCAAGTCTGTGAACTTATTCAAACACTTCAACAGGCAAACGCGACAGTGCCTTTAATGTCATTAAATGTATCTTCTCGTCACTTTCATCAAGATCACTTCGTAAACGTAGTAATGAATCGAATCAATGCAGCACATGTCTCAGCTACATTGTTTCAGTTCGAGTTATCTGAAGATGTATTCGTGGTCAATGCTAATGTTGCCAGAAACAAAATTGCTGAGTTCCAACGATTCGGTGTGAACATTGCGATGGATAATTTTGGTGGGGGATCTTGCGCAGTCCATTTATTACAAGGTATTCGTTTTTCACAAGTGAAGCTAGCTGCTGTCTATATTGAAGATATAGAATATAACCCTGAAACCTTTAACATTGTGAATGCCATTGTTGAGTTTGCTACTAAGTTAAACTTTCCTGTAGTGGCTAAACAAGTTGAGAATAAGCAGCAACTTAATTTACTGACCCATGCAAAATGTACTTGGTTTCAAGGCTATATTATCAGTCGACCACTAGCTCATGACGACATTATTCAATTAATTAAGACACAGCTATCTTTGAGTGTTGTGCCATAAAGTCAATGGTATGAGACAGGGCGATATTACGCATAGTATCTTTCTCGATGAATACTTCGTGATATGCGCCTTCAATGATCACTTTATGACAATGAGTGCTTAGTGCTTGGTTTTGCGCCTCATTACAGACAATCGTGTCTTTTTCAGCTTGCAAAATTAGTATCGGAGTTTGGCTGTGTTTAGCGTAGTCGATGCATTTCTCCGCTGCATCCATTGCCTCTAGTAACCAATGGTTAGTCGGTGAGCCTAACTGTGCTTTAGTGGTTTCTTCGAAGATGTTGCGATAGTGCTTATAACGTTTTTGGCTATGAGTCAGTCGGTTGCGTTTAAAGCTGTCGGGTTTGTAATGGGTTCCCCCTATTACAAATGTGCTGTGTACTTTATTTGCTTCCAGACGATTATTATCGAGCTTTTGTGCTAGCCAACGAATGATAGGTTTTGTAAACGGTAATCGAATACCAAACATGGGCGCTGAGAATACGGCTGCAGTAAATGTATTTGGGTGTTGATTAATATAATCGCTGGCAATGGTGCATCCCATTGAGTGAGCGATGATAAATAGCTCATCATGCTGTTGTTGGCTAACTATCTGATTAATAAATTGAGTTAAGTCTTCGGTATAATCAGTAAAGCTAGCAACATAACCTTGATGCGGATTATGTGTGAGCCGGTCTGATAATCCTTGTCCTCGATGATCTAAAGCGTAAACGCTAAATCCTTGTTGATATAAATCAAACATCAATTCTTGATATTTTATATAAGATTCTACTCTGCCATTGCTGATCACTATTGCTCGTTGACTATTAGGATGTTGGATCATCGCATAGGCAATATTTATACCGTCATCAGTACAAAAACTCGATTGGTGTACTTGTTGCCAAAAGTGTCTTTGCTCACTAGTATCGAGCTTTAATTCAGATGAAAATTTCATGTAATGCATAGTTATTAAGCCAGCTTGTTTATATCTAAAGTATGGTGAATTTGACGTATTTATCTATCTGATTATCCGGTACTTGCTTGTTTTATTGTCGCCTTTTGGCGAGCTATAAACTCATCGACCATTTGTTCTAGCACCGACATTGGAATAGAACCATTTTCTAAAATGGCATCATGAAACTTCCGAATATCAAAGTCTTTCCCTAATGATTTTTCAGCCTTAGCGCGTAACCGTTTTATGGTTAATTCACCAATTTTGTACGATAACGCTTGGCCTGGCCAAGAAATATAGCGATCTATTTCAGTAGTAACGTTGTGCATTGAAAGTGCTGTGTTACTTGCCATAAAATCTATCGCTTGTTGGCGGCTCCAACCTTTTGCATGCATGCCCGTATCGACGACTAAACGAGCCGCACGCCACATTTCGTAGGTTAAGCGGCCAAAGTTACTGTATGGATCTTGATAAAAGCCGGCTTCTAAGCCTAAATATTCTGAGTATAAGCCCCAGCCTTCACCAAATGCAGAGATATAACTGTAGCGTCTAAAATTGGGTAAGTCAGTGAGTTCTTTATTGAGTGATATCTGTAAATGGTGCCCTGGCACTGCTTCATGTAGGGTTAAGGCTTCAAGCTCGTATAGCGGTCGCTTATCTAAGGCGTAGGTGTTAACCCAATAATAGCCAGGCTCGTCGTCACGGTTTGAACCCGAGTAGCGCCCTGTAGTGTATTTAGGCGCAATTTCAGCAGGTACCGGTGCAATACCATAAGGTGTGCGCGGTAATTTGCCGAAATACTTAGGCAACATGGCATCTGCTTTTTTGGCAATAAATGCTGCTTCTTTAAGTAACTCATCAGCGGTTTTAGGGTAAAACTTTGGATCCGTGCGTAAAAACATTAAAAAATCAGCAAAACTGCCTTTAAAGCCAACATCTTTAATCACCTGTTCCATTTCTGATCTTATACGAGCAACTTCTTGCAATCCAAGTTGATGGACTTGTTCAGCTGTCATTGGCAGCGTGGTGTAATACTCAACTCTGTTTTGATAAAACGCCGCGCCATCTGGTAAAGCCGAAGCCGCGATGTCTATTCTTGCGTTGGGAATATATTCCTCAGTCATGAAATTATAAAACTGTTGGTACAGAGGAAGCACGATTTGTTCTACGGTTGTTCTGCCTTGTTGGGTCAGCGTATTTTTTTCTGTTGCGCTAAAATGATCAGGATAATGGGTAAACGGAGTAAAGTAGCCGCTGCTCTCAACTGGAACAATAAATGCGCTAATACTGTCTTCGAATCCATTAAGGGTGATTTTTGCCGGAGTAATACCGCTGGCTAAACCTTGTTTGAGCCAATATGTTTGTTGCGCGAAATAACGTGGTAATTGCTTAAGTTTAGCTAAATAGTGCTGATAATCTTCAATACTATTGAAGCGAGCTTTAGCAATAGACGCAATATAAGCATGAAAACCACTTTCAGCTGTTATGGGTAAATAGTGGTCATGAAATCGATACATGTCGACTTCGTTTTGTAGCTGGTCTTGTAAAATCTTAGCATTGATGACATCTGATTTGGATAAGTTTTTCCGGTCAAGCTGCTTAAGTGTATGGAGAATTTGGAGCGTCTGTTGGTTCTTTTCTGCTAATGTTTCTGCAGATAAATCATCAAGCTTTGCGGCTACTGATGCATCTCCTAAACTGGCGGCTAACTCCGGTGAGAAAGCTAAATTAACCGCCCAACTCTGGTCTATAATCGCTTGTAGATCGTTATCTATCTGCGTTTGTTGGTGAGTGACTTGAGGCGCAATCTGTGTCGTGGTTGAATGACTATTACAACCCAATAAACTTAACATTATCAGTGCCGGTAGGATCCGCAAGCGCATCAATAGTCCTTTATGGTTTAATCTGTTTGTTAGCTTTAGAGTATGCCCGATTTAAGTATAAAAAACACATTCCAAATTAGTGTTTGCTTTTTAGTGTGGTAGATTCCAGAAAAAAACATTGGCCATCAGAATTTGTATGAATACATGTTAAACTGAACATCATTCTCTGACCGACAAAACCAAACTAATGGCAGGGTAAGTTTATAGGGGTTAATTATGATAGATAAAACCATTCCGCTGGTTGATTTGCATCGACATTTAGACGGTAATGTTAATGTAAAAACCATTTGGGAATTAGGCCACCAACACGGTATTCAGTTACCCGCTAATTCGCTAGAAGAACTTGCGCCATTTGTGCAAATCCAAGGGAAAGAGAACAACCTAGTCGATTTTTTGAAGAAACTAGATTGGATGGTCGCTGTATTAGCTGATCTAGATGCTGTAAAGCGTGTTGCTTATGAAAATGTTATCGATGCAGCATCGCAAGGGTTAGATTACGCTGAATTGCGTTTCAGCCCTTATTACATGGCGATGAATCATAATTTGCCCATTGAAGGTGTCGTTGAAGCTGTTATTGATGGTGTTCGTGCTGGTGTAAAAGAGCATGATATTAGCGTTAACCTTATTGGTATTATGTCGCGTTCTTTTGGACAAGAGAAATGCCGCTTAGAACTTGAAGGCATACTTGCTCATCGTGATAGCATTGTGGCGATGGATTTAGCCGGAGACGAACTCGGTTTTCCTGGCGACTTATTTACAGAGCACTTTAAGCGTGTTCGAGATGCAGGGTTACAAGTTACCGCTCATGCTGGTGAAGCTGCGGGTGCTGAAAGTATGTGGCAAGCAATCAACATACTAGGTGCTACCCGTATTGGGCATGGTGTGAATGCGATTCATGATCCGAAGTTGATGGAGTATTTGGCCAAGCACCGTATTGGAATTGAATCATGTCCAACCAGCAACTTACATACGTCAACCGTTAAAGATTATGATGTTCATCCACTGCGTAAATTTATGGATGCCGGTGTATTGATTGGCCTTAATACCGATGACCCAGGTGTGAGTGCAATTGATATCGCTCATGAATATCGTGTGGTTAAATCTGAAATGGGTTTCAGTGATAGTCAACTGGCGACATTGCAACGTAATGGCGTGGAAATGGCCTTTATGTCTGACAGTGACCGCAAAGCGTTATACGCTAAAAAAGCGAAGTAAATAGCGAATGTAAGTAAAAAAATAGCCAGCAAATGCTGGCTATTTTTGTATTCTACTTTACATAAATAGTGAGTTAAATAACTCTTGAAAACTGCTGCTGACGGGCTTTCTGACGATAATATACATCAAAACACATGCAGATATTACGAATAAGTAGACGACCGGTCTGGCTTACTGTTAACTTTCGATCAGTGATATCAACCAATTTATCATTTATGAATGTTTGCAATAGTTTAAGATCTTCAGCAAAATATTCATCAAAGTTAATGGCAAACTTTTGTTCAATTTTGTCCATGTCTAAATCAAAATGACAGATAATCTGTTTAATGACCGCGCGACGAATTTCATCATCGTGATTTAAGCTACAGCCTTTCCATAATGCATGACCATTAGCATCAATAGATTCGTAGTATGGACGAATATCTTTTTGATTTTGGGCATAGCAGTCGCCAATTTGGCTGATAGATGATACCCCTAACCCAAGCAAGTCACATTCTTCTTGGGTGGTGTACCCTTGGAAGTTACGATGTAATTTGCCGGCATTTTGTAACTTTGCCAACTCATCATTGGGTTTGGCAAAATGGTCCATACCAATAAATTGATAACCCGCATCTGTTAACGATTCTATCGTTTGGCGAAGCATATCTAATTTCTGTTGTGGAGCAGGCATATCATGTTCTTTAATTTTACGTTGTGCAGCAAAACGCGATGGTAAATGTGCATAGTTAAAGACAGATAGACGATCAGGCGATAGCTCAATAATGCGCGCAATAGTTTTCGCAAACGTTTCTGGCGTTTGCAGCGGTAAACCGTAAATTAAATCAACGTTCGTTGATACAAAACCGAGTTCTTTAGCTCTGGCAATTAAGTCGAAAATAAATTGTTCGTCTTGCTCACGGTTAACGGCAATTTGTACTTCTTTATTAAAGTCTTGAACACCAATAGATACCCGGTTAAACCCAGCTTCTTTTAAGGTGTCTAACATGCTGAGCTCTATCTCACGCGGGTCAACTTCAATTGAGTATTCACCCACATCAGCAAAATTAAAGTGTTGTTTAATTAATGCGGTCAGTTTAAGAATTTGTTCAGGGCTTAAAAATGTCGGTGTACCGCCACCCCAATGCATTTGGGTTACGGTATAATTTTTGAATAATGGGGCGCGTTTAATAATCTCAGTGGCCAGATATTCAATGTATTGATCTGCTTTGTGAGAGTGGCGAGTAATAATTTTATTACAACCACAGTAGTAGCAAAGCTTGGCGCAAAAAGGAATATGCACATATAGCGACAGTTTATCTGACTTACTGTTTTTAATAGATGTCAGTAAGTTTTGCTCAGTAAAGGCATCGTCAAACTCTAGTGCGGTCGGGTAAGAAGTATAACGGGGACCGCTGTAATTGTACTTTTCGATCATCGACTGATCCCAACTAATCTGAGTGGGCTGCTTCAAGGCGTGTCCTCCGGGAGTAAATTAGCAACAGGCGAAGTATGCAATGTTCGTGATCAAATAACCTTGATCTAGGTTGTAAAAATGAATGTTGCCTATGGTGATTAGTGAGGTTTAGCGATAGCTGATATGAAATAATGACTAGACTGTGCAGCAGGTCACAGTTTGTGTTTGGCGATTATTTAGATAAGGCTGGCTTCTAGCCAAGGTTAAAACGTTGAGAGCCTAAATTGCGTGCCTTACCATCGTATCTCACTTCAGTAAGTTGTACTTTACCGCTGCGGTGTTTCAACACAACACTCGTTGAACGAGTGCCGTATTCTTCATGTTCGATAAAAATAGATGATAGACGTCGCTCCCACTCAAGACTGATGCCTGTTTGGGGTAAATCTTGATCTTTGGGTTGAGAAGTATCGCGCATGATATTGAGTAATTGGTCTATGCAAGGTGATTGCATTTGTTTGATATAGCTTTGTAGCTGTTGCTGACCTTTAGCCATTTTAGGCCATATATCATCCAGCGCACCGTTACTCACAGCATGAAAACCAGGCTTAAGCAAAGTAGTCGTTAAGGTTTTACTGTTAAAGCAATGGAGTTGATTGTGCTGTTCGAAGACTAAATTAAACGGATTGTAGTTAATCGAGTGTTCAGTTAGCCATTGGCTATTGATGTGTTGTTTGGTTAGCGCGTCAACGACTAACTCTCCACGACTGCGTACGCCATCTTGCTGTTCGATTGCTCGAATATTAGTTAGCCCAGCAAATTGACCCTGTTCATTAATTCCTAACCAAGTACCACCGGCTTGTTTATCTTGCCCAGCGATAATGATTGGTGTTGTTGCCCAACGGTAGGCAGGTTCGGTTGCTCTGTGATGAAATTCATCGCGATTAGCACAGACAATTAAGGGGTAATCCGGATGCGCCTCAACGGCAATAAATAAAATACACATGGCAGCCCCTTAAAAATATCGACACCGCCATCATAACCTAATAAATCGATTATGATTAATGATGATGCTTATGTGGCGCAGCTGACTCGTGATGATGTGCAGCTTTGGTGTCTGAATGATGGCCGTGGTCATGGCTATGTGGTGCTGATTTTAAGTTGATCATCAAACGGCTTAAAAACTTTCGAGGTCCAAGTCGCAATAAGCTGGCGCCAAACAATAAAACGATTGCTACTAGACCAAGTATATTGACCGATTCAGGTAACTGTAATGTTAATGATGAGCTCAGAGTGAGTTGATCTGCCACCATTAATCCTACCAGTAAAATCCCGCCTAACATGAGTCCTTGTTTCCAATTCATTAACTTCAACTGGCCGATGCTGAGTACCGGCGCTGCGAGTAAAGTAAATGCCACAGCAATTTGGCTCCAACCACTGTAAGCCAAGGCAAGTGCCAAAATTACCGTGCCTAAATTACAAAAACGCATCGGCAAAAAGACTAATAGTAAAATAAATACCTGTAATGCGGGGTTCTCAAGCGGAACAGATGGATGACCTATCAAGTTTGCTAATACTAAGCTAAGGATAATCCAGGGGGCACTTCGGTCGACTAATTGGCTAAAGCCAAAGCGCCAAGGTGACTCTGATAGTGTTGGGTGCGGATCTGTTATATCAACTTTTGTCAGTGTCATTAGTGCCCCAATAGCTAATAGCCCCAATATTTGGTAAAGCGCAAACCAAGGGCCCAATAGTAATAAGGTAATTAACAATGCTTCAGGTCCGGCTAAACGCTGTAACCAACGTAATCCTAGGGAAGGATGAGATGGTCGTAATCCTGATGCAAACCTCGCTGTGGCGATAAAGTAACTGCCTAATAGGATCGGAGAAATAGTCAGTAACCAACTAACGAATTGCTCTGAACCATGGTCTTTATGAGCGTGTTCATGGCCGCCAGTATCCATCAGCAGTAGCAGGGCTAATAACCCTAAACCTAATAGGCTGCCAATGCCTGCTTGGTATTGATATTGACCTTGCTTGTCTTCTTGTTGGTGGCCATGTGGTTGATGTAATACAACGTGCAAAATGGAACCGGTAACAAAGGCTTGCAAGTAAACCGTGTTTTCAAGACTTAATTGAGTTAACAAATGTTCGCCAGCAAAGTAGCCGACGCTGGTTAATACCATCATTGCAGCTAAAACGGCGCTAGCCCATCGAGTGCCGACTTGAGGTTTGAGTAACCACCAAATGGCGACACCAACAGGTAGGCGGTGCATGATCACGCCTAAGGCTAGAAGTGTCGAATTGCCTTCTTGTTGTGCCAATACCATCGCTCCACCGTCCGTAATGGTGTGCAGTAATAGTCCGCCAATGCCGAGAGTGAGGGTGATGTTGTGGGTGATTTCTGAATATCGATGAAACAGTTTTTCACTGGCTGTCGGGCCCCAAACGCCAAGCATGACAAACAATAGCGTGATAAACCCACCATGCTCCAACAGTTCTGGCAAAATATGAATGAGCACCAATCCGCCAAGGGAGACGAATATAAATCCATCTAGGCCTTTTTGTAATCCGCTACCTGATGAAAAGAAGCGATAAAAAAGTGGCCCAAACAGCAGTGCAATACAGCTAGCGATTAGATAGAGCATGTTATCCAGAAATAAATCGAAAAAAACAACGCAGTATACCATTTTAAACCAGTATTGTAGCGTGTGAATATCTCAAGCTGAAAAATTTACTTATAACTTATAGAGAATGCAGATCTAGTCATTGACGTTAAAGCCAAAAAACTTTCTCAGGTCATCACTTTGGCAAGCGTATGTGGCTATTTGTGATGAGGCATTGTTCACTATTATTAACAACTAACGCCTTGTAATAATCAATAAACTGGCTGTTTTCATCGCTTATGTTACTGCGTTGGGTATACAATGTAGCCCATATTTTGTTAATTAAAAGATTGTTGTCCATGGATATTTTTTCTGCAGCCGTCATGTTGTTCTTGATTATGGATCCGCTGGGTAATTTACCTATATTCGCTTCCATATTGCGGCATATTGATCCCAAAAAGCGCCGTAAAGTCTTAATCCGCGAACTGCTATTTGCGTTGGTTATCATGTTGTCGTTTTTGTATGCTGGTGAAGCTATTCTTAATTTTCTGAACTTACGTTCTGAATCCGTTAGCATTGCGGGCGGCATTATCTTATTCTTAATCGCGATTAAAATGATCTTCCCTTCGCCGGGTGGCGTGGCTGGATTAGCTGCTGGTGAAGAGCCTTTTATTGTTCCGATGGCTATTCCGCTAATGGCTGGTCCATCTATTTTAGCGGCCTTGATACTGTTGGCGCACACAGATAGCAGCCGCATGACAGATTGGACTATTGCGTTGGTCTCAGCATGGGGCATGAGTGCCGTTATTTTAATGTTCTATAAGTTGTTTACTCGTATCCTTGGTGAGAAAGGCTTAATAGCGGTAGAGCGACTAATGGGGATGGTATTGGTGATGATATCAGTACAAATGTTACTGGATGGAATATCAAATTATATCAACTCCACGGTAAATTAAGCTAAATTGTTATAGATAAACATTGTGCCAAGTAACTGCAGCAAGCCGACTCAACAGAGTCGGCTTGCTGCTTTTGGGCGCTGGGTTAATAGCCATTTGTATTAATTTTTAATCGAATAGATTTATTTACATTAAAGAATGTCTAATTTAATTGTAACCCTGTGGTTGCAACTGTTAATGTCATGTAATTATTGTTTGGGGTGAATTATGAAATATATTATCGTCATGTTGGGGCTTGTTTTTATGACCTTGCAAGGGTGTCAAAATCAGTCAGCAGCATCAAAGGTAGACGAACAAGCAGCCACTGTAGTGGTAACCAAACCATTAATTAAAGATTGTGGTCCAAGTGCGATGCCACCTTTACGTGATCGCACCAAATTAACTGAAAATTTGCGCAAGAAAGGGCTCATCACCGCTGACATGGATCAAGTACAAATAGATAAAATTGTTGCTGATTATATAACTAAACGCCAAAAAGCATTTGAAAAATGCCATAAACCAACACCAAATACAGGTAAGTCGTAATGAGTAAGTTGACTAAATATCAAGGGTTAGCCGTTTTATCCTTATTGCTTGCATGTAGCGGTATGGCTGCTGTTGCTGCTCCACAAACAGGCACTCCTGCTGATGCGGGGCTAATTAATGAACAACAAGTGTTGTATTGGTTAATTAAACGTGGCGAAGTGAGTGTTGATGCCAGCGAAGCTGAAAAACAAGCTGCAGTAGATGCTTTTGTAAGCCGTGGCCGAAATACCACTTTTAAACCTGCTGCCATAGAAGTGAAAGCGGAACAATTACGCATTAAACGCTCAGCGCAAAAAAATACTAAAAATGTTCAATATGCCGCAGCAAATAACAAAGTCTTAGCCGATCAAGATATTACTAAAACGGTAAAGGTGTTAGCTGTATTGGTAGACTTTCCTGATTTACCTCATGATGCTAACCAGCTTAACGTAGGTGATACGGACATGTATTACAGCAGCTACCCAACATCACATTATCAGCAACTGCTATTTTCAGAGACTGGTTTTACAGGCCCAAGTAATCAAACGCTACAATCGGCACATCAGTATTTTCAGGCGGTGTCCGGCAATAGTTTTTATTTTACCGGTCAAGTACAAGACTGGGTCACCGCAGACAATAATGCCGCTTATTATGGTGGCAACGACTCCGATGACAACGATAAAGCCGTCCCAGAGCTAGTAAAAGAAGCTGTCACCAAAGCAGTAAGCGGAATGAGTGATACTGAACTTGAAAGCTATGATATTGAAGACCCTTTCGATATCGATGGCGACGGTAATTATGATGAAGCTGACGGTATTATCGATCACGTGATGCTGTTTCATTCAAGCATCGGTGAAGAAGCTGGTGGTGGAGTATTGGGTGAGGATGCAATTTGGTCGCATCGTTTTTATGTCGATTCAAATACCAATGGTTATGTTATTCCTGGCCGGGCCCTTAAGATATTCGGTTACACCGTGCAGCCAATCGATGCTGCGGCAGGAGTATGCACCCACGAGTTTGGTCATGATTTAGGCTTACCCGATGAGTACGACACTACTAATAGTGGTGATGGTTCACCTGTAGGTTCTTGGTCATTGATGTCTGGCGGTAGCTGGACCGGTAGTATTGCTGGTGCTCAACCAAGTGGGTTTAGCCCATATGCAAAATCTTTCTTACAGCAAAAATACAAAGGTAAGTGGGTTAATGAGCAGCATATATCTCTTGCCGATTTAACCAGTAGCGGTACCGCTGTGCAACTTAACCATGCCGTCAATACAGATGCCGTAAACCAGCTATCTATAGCGCTACCAGCTGAGGCTGTTGCTTTTAAAGCACCATTAACGGGTCAATATCAGTATTATTCAGGTCAGGGTAATATGATCAATAATGCCATGTCTTTTGATGTGACCTTACCATTAGATACGCCATTAGCATTATCATTTCAAGCCCATTGGGATATAGAAGACGATTATGATTATGTGCAGGTGTTGGTTGATAGCGTTGCAATAGAAGGTAGCTACACAAATAGTACAAATTCAATTTACCCTACGGTAAAACACTCTATTAGCGGTAAATCGAGCGACATTAGTACCGCGTATGGAAGCGATTCTTGGGTGGATTTTAATTTTGATTTGAGTGCATATGCCGGTCGTGATGTGCAAATCAGTGTGGTCTATAAAACCGATGAAGCAGTTGGTGATTATGGTATGGCGATTGATGATATTCAATTAACTAACCAAGGCACGGTATTTTATATCGATGGAGCTGAATCAAGCGGCGTTGCAACGCTATCTGGTTTTAGCCGTATTGAAGATAGTCTTGCTGGTAAAGCGAGACGTTACATTGTGCAATTACGCAGCCACCAAGGTGTAGATGCTGGGCTGGTTTATGACAAATACGAATCCGGTGTGCTGTTATGGTTAGAAAACTTTAATCAAACCGATAACAATGTCTCTGATCATCCAGGGGAAGGGTTAATTGGCGTGGTTGATGCAGACCAAAATTTGATTGGCAGTCAATCTACTGATGTGCAAATTCGCGATGCAGCATTTAGCTTATTTGCCCAAAGTACATACAGTGGTGATAACCACTTAGCTGCCGAGCCACTATTTGATGACAACCGTGATTACAGCGCGCCGCTAAAACCACAGGCCGGGCTGATATTGCCTGAGTTAGGCCTAACCATGCAAGTCACAGAGCAAGCAACAGACAGCAGTACTGCAACTGTTGAATTTGCTTTGTCTGACAGCAGCGTGCTACCACCGGTTACACTTGTCGCCGACATTAATGCACAAGCAACCGGTGCAGATGTTAGTTTTAATGTGGTCGTGAGTGGCGGCGCTGATTACACTTATACATGGTCGTTTGGCGTGAATAATGCCACCAGTACCGATACTGCCCCTAGCTATACTTATTCCACATCGGGTGATTATAACGTCAGTGTTATTGTTACCGATGGCGCGGGTAATACCGTGACAGCAACCGAAGTAGTCCGAGTGGTTATTCTGCCAATAGCAGCTTTTACTTTATTACCGACTAACTTAACTGTGGCTCTGACAAACACCTCCAGCCAAGGTTTTGGTAATTTGACTTATCAATGGGACTTTGGCGATAGCAGTACTAGTACGGCGCAAAGTCCAAGTCATACCTATACAGCCGCTGGCACTTATACCATTACCTTAAAGACCACCGATTCTCAGGGTAATGAGTCGACAGCAAATCAAGCAATCACTGTATCGACGCCAATAGTGGCTGTGACTACACCAACCACAACAGACAGTGGTAGTAGCGGCGGTAGTTTGGGATGGTTAAGTGTATTGATGCTAGGCCTATTAGGTTATCACCGCAAACGGGTTTAGTGTTACGTACCTAAATAACAGAAACGCCCGTAAGGGCGTTTTTTGTTTTGATTACGGAGTCAAATTTTCGAGACCGGATTTGCATTAATATTAAATGCTTTGGTTGATGTACTCGACCGCAGCAGGCAGAAATATTTCGCTGACAATTAGCTGTGAACCGTGCAAGTTAAAGTAACGTCTACGTCCCCATAAACTACTATTAACCTGTTGATTTAAGCTGGTGGCTAGGGCAGCTAAACGGCCACAGGTTTCAAACTGAGCGACTTCAATATTGCCGGGAGTAATGTCTGGGCTACTAAACAGTAATTCACCTAAAGGCCGAGTGCCAAGGCGAGTAAAATCATTCTGTTGCTCACGAATCTGTTTATCATCAGCATTTTGATAGTTAGGGGTTTGAGAGCCTAAAATCGTTTGTGGGATCAGTGTGCGGGCAAATACCCACGGGGTACCGTCAAGACACAATAATACTTCGCGGATCCAAACGGGGTTAGTTTGAGCAGGAAATTCATCCGCCAGAGGCTCAAGTAAATGCTCGCCTAACACTTTTACTTCAAAGTGTTTGCAGTGTGTCTTGAGGCGTTGGGTCAAACTTCCGGTTGCTAATAGCCACTCTTTAAGTTGGCTATGAGGCAATGAATCGATCTTTTGTGGCGAAAACCAATGAATTGATTCACCATAAGGAAAGCTAATACTGGTCACGTTCATCTAAAACTCGTTACAATATATCTCAACGGCAGTAGTCTATCATGTCAAAGATGAGCAAACACTCTTAGGGAGTGGGCACGATGGCTTATTTAATTAACGTTCCACATTAAAAGGGTGTCTCTCACTATGAAGAAATTGGTTTCAACGTTAGTTATGCTGTGTTGTTTCGCATTTAATGTCCATGCTGCAGATGAACCAGCGGTCGAAGATTATGCTTATTACGGTTTTGAGCCTGATATTGTAACTAACTATATTTCTAACCGTAAAAAGTTAGGCTTTGTTAAAATCAGTGTCGAATTGATGGTAAAAGATCCGAACGATTTAATGAGCTTAGAACATCACGATCCTTTGTTACGCTCGGCCATTGTTGAAATTTTGGGTAATCAGTCAGAAGAAAAGGTTAAATCCTTATCAGGGCGTGAAGAGATCCGCCGCGAATGCTATGAGACGGTCAACCGCCTTATGGAGCAAGAAGTCGGTCGCTCTATTGTGGTGAACTTATTATTTACTAAATATTTATACGATTAATGACTCGCTCAACAACGCCTCCGATGCGAGCCAAGCATAGTAGTGCTAAGCGCTCACCAAGCCGATCAGCGGCCAAGGTTAATCCTGTTTCAGTAAAGCCCAATAAGCCTCTGTTATCGAAAGCATTACATCCGCGTAATGCCCATCTACAGGGTTATGACTTTGCTACATTGATTATTGCTATGCCAGCGCTAGCCGCTTTTGTGCGTCCAAATCCTTATGGTAATCCTTCTATTGATTTTGCTGACCCTAAAGCAGTAAAAAGCCTTAATGCAGCATTATTGCTGAGCGAATATCACATTAATGGTTGGGATATTCCTGAAGGATATTTATGCCCGCCAGTACCAGGACGAGTAGATTATTTGCATTACATTGCTGATTTATTAGCGGTTAAAGGCAAAGTAGTCAAAGGGGCAAGTATTCGAGGGTTAGATATCGGCACTGGTGCCAATGGCATTTATCCATTGCTGGGTATTCAAACCTACGGTTGGCAATTTGTGGCGTCGGATATTGATCCTGTTTCTATCGACAATGTTGCTAAAATTGCTCAGCAAAACGAGAAGATTACGGCTCATTTACAGTTAAGATTACAGCCGCAACCGGAGCATATATTTAAGAATATCATCGCTGCAGATGAACGGTTTGATGTCACCTTGTGTAATCCACCGTTTCATAGTTCACTCGCTGAAGCTTCCGAAGGTTCATTACGAAAAGTTAAAAATCTAGCCAAAAACCAGCAACAAAAACATGGTCAGCAATCGCGTAAGTTAGCGGTTAGTCAGGCTAAACCTACGCTTAATTTTGGCGGTCAAAAAGCCGAGTTATGGTGCCAGGGAGGCGAGCAACAATTTTTAGCCAACATGATCAAGCAAAGCCGCGACTATGCCAACCAAGTGCTATGGTTTACGTCACTCGTGTCAAAGTCAGACAATCTCAAACCTTGTTATCAATTACTTAAACAGCTTAATGCAGTGGAAGTAAAAACTATCGAGATGACACAAGGTAATAAAGCGACCCGTATTTTAGCGTGGAGTTTTTTAACCCCAGCAATACACCAACAATGGGCCACATTACGTCCTTAATCTTTAGTGGCATCAAACTCAATTGTTTCACTGCCGTGATATACCAAAAAATGTCGCCCTTTTGCACGAGCTATTAAGGTAATACCCATCTGCATGGCCAAATCTAGGCCCATTTGGGTAACGCCACTGCGTGACAACAATACAGGTATGCCCATTTTAGCGACTTTGATAACCATTTCTGACGTTAATCTACCTGTGGTGTAGAAAATCTTATCGTGTCCCGATTGCTGATCTAACCACATATCTCCCGCCAACGTATCAACGGCATTGTGGCGGCCAACATCTTCAACAAATGCTAAAATTTGTTCGTCTTGGCATATTCCGCAACCATGCACAGCGCCGGCATTTTTATAGGTTTCATTGTAAGCATTGATATTGCCGAGTAAGGCATAAATAGTCGATTGTTTGAGTGATGGAGTAGGTAAATCAATCTCATCTAAGCCTTGTAAAAATCCACCGTAAACAGTGCCTTGGCCACAACCTGACGTCACCGTTTTTTCAGACAATTTCTGCTCAATATCTTCAGAAACCTCTTGGGTAATCACCGCCGCAGAACTGACTTCCCAATCAACGATAACCGACTCTAATAGACTTAACTCGCTAATAAACCCCTGGTTTTTTAAGTAGCCAATAGTGAGTGACTCTGGTTTAGCCCCCAATGTCATTAAGGTTACGATAGGGCGCCAATTTAAATACACGGTTAATGGTCGTTCGCAGGCGACAAATTTATCGACGACCTGGCCTTGTTCGTTGATGGCTTTAACTGCAATGGTGAGCGGAACCTGAGTGTTGGTTTTAACAAATTTTATTGCATTGCGCTGCAAAGATGTGGCTGAAACAGATTGAGTCATAAGCGAGATAGCCTCTTAGTGGGTCATTCATAGATTGAAAGAATAGGCAGAGTTTGCCTGCTTCAACACTTGATGATCATAGCAATTATTATTCCCTAAACTGAAAACAACTTGTCTAAGCGTGATCTGGCGCAAATCTTCACAAATTCAATGTATTTGGCGCGTATTAATGTCCCACCTAAAATTGCACTGTGGACATATTGTCCTATTCTTAGGAGGGATTTCGGGATCTAGTTCAAAGTTAATTTTACTTTTTAGTTGGCACCATTTTTGCTCCTATTTAGATATAAACAAATCAATCAAGTGTATTTCAATACACATATTCATGTCAGAGGTAAGCATTACCATGCAACACACCGACACGATTTGGCCAATGTACGTTTCATTGAAAAAGGTTCAAACCCAAGTTGGGCGCTGGACATCTGTTCGCTGGGAGCTGGATCAAATGGTTCCAGCAACAGAGCCGCAACCAGACAATTCTGTTTTGGTGCCACTGGAATTGTACAAAGATCAACGTGGTAGTTATCGCATCAATCTCGATATGGATAATGCAACACTCTTCATTGTGTGCGACGAATTGATTGATGGCACATGGGTGCCTGCGATGATCTCTGCCGACCAACACGTGAGTGCCGGTTGCTTAGAGTCAGATACACCAGTGCTCAATATTCCAATGCCTAGCGCCGTTGCCTGTTGGATAGAGGCATTCATCACTCGTCACGGCGAAGTGGAAATCAGCGCTCATAGACGCAAGCATGTTAACCGCCGTAAAAATGAAGGGCCGAGCGCGAATCGCTCAGGAAATATGCAATGAGCGATAAAGCAGAAGGTCTTCTTAACCGTTGGGAAATTAGGCGTCAGCGGGTTGCTGAAGAGGCTCAGCAAGAAGAGTTATTGCAGCAGGCACAAGAAAAGCCCGATGACTACAACATACTTACGGCTGAATCACCTCAAGCCGTTAGCGAAATTGATGCGGATGAGGTGGCAGAGCCAGAAGCATTACCAGACCCAAACACGATTGAAGTTGGCGGCAGTTTTGCCCGCTTTATGGCCAAAAGTGTCGATCCAACCACTAAAGCTGCTGCGCTACGAGCATTATGGAAACAGCCGCAATATGGTCATATCGATGGGTTACTTGAATATGCGCTGGATTATACCAATCAACCGCTATTGTCAGCGGATGTATCCGCCGAGTTGGCCAGTAAAGTGTTTAGATATGTCATTGAAAAAGAAAAGCCTGAGCCAGAATTAGACGCGGACTTAGCGCCAACTGACATAGCCGATCAAGCTGAATTAGCATCAAACGAATTAGCCGAACAAACCGACTCGATAGCCGAAGAGGACTCAATCGATTTAGCCGATAATGATGCAACAACAACTGCGGCGTTATCGCAACCAGAACAACCGCTTTACCAGAATGATGATCTGCTAAAGCAAGCTGTCGCCAGTGATGAGGCGAAAGCGTAATAACGGTACCGTCACCAGATGAATGTGACACAAATAAAAGTCGTTAGTTACAGATTTAGAACAAGTGAATGTCAATTAATGACGTGCAATAAGCGTGAACAGTGAAATGAGCTATCACTGTTAATGAGGTATAAAAACCGATAATTGGGAACGCAATGAGTATAAGAAAAAACCAGCCACAGCTGAAACAAGCACGACAACAGGTGATGGCGAATACGCAGATTTTGCAAAATTTAATTCCGCCCACTGTTAGCTATACCACCCAGGGGCATGTGCTTATTATTGGGCCTGAAGATCTCGCGCGTTTAGCTGCGGACAAATTGTCCACAATGGCAAGCCGAGTCATTTTAGCCAATGAGGCTATCACTAACCAAGATGAAACTCACCTTGAAGCGGTGATGAATGCAGCCACTGATGTCGAAAGTTATTACAATAAATTGGCCAGCGTAAAAGGTTTTTTAGGCCAGTTTCAGGTCAAAGTTGAAGGTGAAAGCGGTATTAGCGAACTAAGCGTTGTCGCCATTCGTCAAGCGCACTTTGATATTGTGCTCGATTTAAGCCACAGCCCATGCATTAACCTTGAAATGCTTCCTCCTGGTTACTTTTATGTCGGCCAAGACAGCGATTTACTTGCCGATGCGATTGCCAGTATTCCAGAGTTAATTGGTGAGTTTGATAAACCGCGTTATGTCCGAGTTAACAGCGATATTTGTGCCCATGATAAGCACGGCTTAAATGGTTGTAATCGTTGTTTAAACTTTTGCCCTGCTGATGCTATTAGTAGCGTTGCACATAAAATTGAAATTGACCCTTATCTTTGTCATGGCGCAGGCAGCTGTACTAATGCATGCCCAACTGGGGCGCTAAGCTATGATTTACCAACCCCAGCCTCACTGCATACTTACCTCGAAAAGTTAATTAGTCGTTATCGCCAAGAAGCGCAAACTGCCCCAGTAATATTATTTCATGACAATGAAGCTGGTGCAGAATGGATTAACGAGCAGTTAAGCGGTGACGTGTTACCTGTTGCAATGGAAGAAATCACTGTAGCAAGTATCGATCATTGGTTGGCTGCATTAGCCAATGGTGCACGCGAAATTTTAATTTTACACACACCGGCCACAGCACCAACATTACTGCAAATGCTTAAAGGTGAGTCTACATTAGCAAATCGCATACTCGACCAAATGGGGCAGCCACAACGGATTCGTTTAATTACCCCGTCAGAGTTAACCCAGTTAGATGACGCGCTAGCCGTTAGCTTAGCTTGGCCAGTGATAATGCCGATAACCTTGAGCGCTATCGAACCTAATACCAATGTAAAACGCAGTATTATGTTCCAAGCGATTGACCACCTTAACAGTCAAGCTGCAGGTGTCGATGACGTGTTAACCATGGCGAATATTCCTTACGGTATGGTTAGCATCAACAGTGAAAAGTGCACATTATGCTTGTCGTGTGTGGCAACGTGTCCAACCCAAGCGTTAAAGGATGGCGGCGACGCTCCTGCTCTTAAGTTTGTTGAGCAAGATTGCGTCCAATGCGGTTTATGTGAAGCGGCCTGTCCCGAAAACGTCATTAGTTTACTACCTCAAATCAACTTCAATCAGTCTGCAAGACAACAAGTTCAAGTATTAAAACATGAGCCTCCGTTTGAATGTATTCGATGTGGTAGTGAATTTGCCACCCAATCTATGGTGAAAAAAATAATTGAGATGGTAGGTGAGCATAGTGCGTTTAGCGCCAATATTGAACGTTTGAAAATGTGTGGCGATTGCCGTGTAAAAGACATGTTTGAAGACATCCTTGACGATCCAGAAAAGCAATTGCAATAAGAGATCTCCTATGACAGAAACAGGAAGACAAGTAAGTGAGAATGATCAGTTAAGAGCCGATATATATCAGTTGCTGGCTGCGTTATTTCGTCGCCAACCCAATACTGAGTTATTACAGTTTTTAGCTGGTTTAGAGGTAGAGGCCGAGGATGGCAATACCATGAGTCAAGCATGGAATGCGTTAAAACTTGCGGCAGAAAATAGTGATACCAACACCCTAGAAGATGAATACTTTGCCATTTTCTTAGGCGTAGGCAGTGGTGAGATTATGCCTTATGGCAGCTGGTTTATGACTGGCTCTTTAATGGATAAACCCTTAGCTGCATTGCGGAGTGACTTGATGTTACTAGGCTTTGAACGTGAAGAGAATGTTAAAGAACCAGAAGACCATGTTGCTGCATTATGCGAAGTCATGGGCTGTTTAATTTTAGAAGCGCCAGGTTACCGTCAGTTAGCGTTTTATCAACGTCATATTGGCAGTTGGATTATACGTTTTTGCGATAATTTGGCTAAAACACCTAGTGCTAATTTTTACCTAAACGTCGCGCAATTAGCTAAAGCGTTTTTTACCGCTGAAGCCAATGAATTTGAACAACTGAGTTTGGATATTCCGGTGAATTGTCCAGGTAGTGCTGACTTAGATCCGCTTGAAGAAGAGGTTGTACAAATTAACTAAACTGGATGACGGCTTATTTAGCCCCATCTTTATTTTAACAAGGAGACCATATGAAAAAGCAAGCTTCCGACATGGGTCGTCGTCAAATGCTCAAAGCATTAGCGCTCGGCAGTGCGGCAGGTGCTGTGGCCAGTGTCAGTGCACCCGCACTTGCTCAAGTCACTAAACCGTCTACAGAAGAGCCTACGGGCAATAACTATCGCGAAACTGAGCATATTCGCAATTACTATGCTTCGTTAAGCAAATAACAAAGGAGAGTGTGTGATGCGATTAACCCGCAAAACAGACACGGCCACCAAAGCTGAAAAGTCAGGCCTAGGTCTTAACCGACGTCAATTCCTCAAGTCTGCCAGTTTGGCGACGGGTGGTATTGCAGCGGCTTCAATGCTTGGCGCAGGTATGATGCGTAAAGCTGAAGCTAAAGATGTACCGCACAACGCACCTACAGAAATAAAACGGACGATTTGTTCACATTGTTCAGTAGGTTGTGGTGTTTATGCTGAAGTTCAAAATGGTGTGTGGACAGGGCAAGAGCCTGCGTTCGATCATCCATTTAACCAAGGTGGACATTGTGCTAAAGGCGCAGCATTACGTGAGCATGGTCATGGTGAAAAACGCTTAAAATACCCAATGAAGCTAGAAGGTGGTAAATGGAAGCGTCTATCATGGGATCAAGCCATCAATGAAGTAGGCGACAAAATGGAGTCGATTCGTCAAGAGTCTGGTCCTGATTCAGTTTACTTTATGGGTAGTGCTAAATTTTCGAACGAACAAGCTTATATGTATCGCAAATTAGCAGCAATGTGGGGCACTAACAACGTCGATCACTCTGCTCGTATTTGTCACTCTACCACGGTAGCCGGTGTTGCAAACACTTGGGGCTACGGTGCGCAAACTAACTCGTTTAACGACATCCGCAATTCAAAATGCATGATGTTTATTGGGTCTAACCCATGTGAAGCTCACCCAGTGGCGATGCAACACATTTTGATTGGTAAAGAACGCGGTGCCAAAATCATCGTAGTCGATCCACGTTTTACCCGTACAGCGGCTAAGTCTGATGAATATGTCCATATTCGTCCAGGTACTGACATTCCATTTATTTATGGTCTGTTATGGCACATTTTCGAAAACGGCTGGCAAGATGATTCATTCATTTCTCAACGAGTATACGGCATGGAACGTATCCGAGAAGAAGTGAAAAAATACACTCCAGAAGAAGTCGAGCATATTGCCGGTGTGCCAAAAGCACAAATGTACCGTGTTGCGAAAATGATGGCAGAAACTAAGCCTGGCACTATCGTTTGGTGTATGGGTGGTACTCAGCATCACATTGGTAATGCTAACACTCGTGCTTACTGTATTTTACAGCTTGCCCTTGGCAACATGGGTATAGAAGGCGGCGGAACTAACATTTTCCGTGGTCACGATAACGTACAGGGTGCGACTGACTTTGGTTTGTTATTTGATAACTTACCTGGTTATTACGGCTTAACCTCAGGCGCATGGGACCATTGGGCCAATGTGTGGGACCTTGAACCAAAGTGGATCACCGAACGTTTTGATCAAGGTGAATACTTAGGTCAATCACCACAAACATCTGCAGGTATTCCTTGTTCGCGTTGGCACGATGGTGTGTTAGAAGACAAAACCAAAATTGCCCAAAAAGACAATATTCGTCTGGGATTCTTTTGGGGTCAGTCTGTTAACACCGAAACTCGTGGTCGCGAAGTACGTGAAGCACTGAATAAAATGGATACCATTGTGGTCGTTGATCCATTCCCAACCATGGCGGGTGTTATGCACGAACGCCAAGATGGAGTGTATTTATTACCCGCGGCAACTCAGTTTGAAACTTATGGTTCAGTGTCTGCTTCAAACCGTTCACTGCAGTGGCGTACGCAAGTTATCGAACCATTATTTGAGTCATTACCTGATCACACTATCATGTATAAACTGGCCAAAAAATGGGGCGTTGCGGACCAATTCTGTAAGCACATCAAGGTTAATGGCGATGAGCCATTAGTGGAAGACATTACACGTGAATTTAACACCGGTATGTGGACTATTGGTTATACAGGCCAAAGCCCTGAACGTTTGAAAATGCACCAAGAAAACTGGGGCACATTCGACGTTAACTCACTTGAAGCACCCGGCGGCCCAGCTAAAGGCGAAACCTATGGTTTACCTTGGCCATGTTGGGGTACACCAGAGCAGAAACACCCTGGTTCTCAAATCTTGTACCGCACCGGACGTGAAGTTAAAGACGGTGGTGGTAACTTCCGTGCACGTTATGGTGTTGAACATAACGGCAATAACATTCTTGCTGAAGGTTCTTTCTCAAAAGGCTCTGAAATTCAAGATGGTTACCCAGAGTTTACAGCCGACATGCTAAAACAGCTTGGTTGGTGGGATGACCTAACAGCAGAAGAAAAAGTCAAAGCTGAAGGTAAAAACTGGAAAACTGATATCTCTGGCGGTATTCAGCGTGTGGCAATTAAGCATGGTTGTATGCCTTACGGTAACGCAAAAGCGCGTTGTATCGTGTGGAACTTCCCTGACGATATTCCATTACATCGTGAACCGTTATACACCCCTCGTCGTGACCTAGTGGCTAAATACCCTACTTATGAAGACCGTATGGTGGCTCGTCTACCAACGCTTTATAAAACCATTCAAGACAAGGATTTTGCTACCGACTACCCACTTGCAGTAACAACCGGACGTTTGGTTGAATACGAAGGTGGTGGTGAAGAAACCCGTTCAAACCCATGGCTTGCAGAACTACAGCAAGAAATGTTTATCGAGATCAACCCAGCAGATGCTGCAGATCGCGGTTTACGTGATGGCGATGACGTATTTGTTCACAGTCCAGAAGGTGCAAAAATTACCGTTAAGGCAATGGTGACACCACGTGTTATTGCAGGTGAATGTTTTATGCCATACCACTTTGCAGGCGTATTTGAAGGCAAGAGTTTAGCCAAAAACTACCCTGAAGGAACCGTTCCTTATGTGATTGGCGAATCTGCCAATACCGTAATGACCTATGGTTATGATGTCGTAACGCAAATGCAAGAGACCAAGTCTAGCTTGTGTCAAATAAGCAAAGCCTAAACACTTGATGAGGAGATAAGCCATTATGGCAGTCATGAAATTTCTGTGTGACACCAAACGCTGCATCGAGTGTAACGGTTGCGTCACAGCATGTAAAAACGAAAACGACTCTGCTTTAGAGTGGGGTATTCAGCGTCGCCGCGTGGTAACGCTTAATGATGGTGAACCAGGAGAAGCGTCAATCTCAGTAGCATGTATGCATTGTACCGATGCACCATGTATGGCTGTATGTCCGGCCGACTGTTTCTACCGTACCGAAGACGGCATTGTGCTACATAACAAAGATACCTGTATCGGTTGTGGCTATTGCTTCTATGCTTGCCCATTTGGTGCACCGCAGTTCCCTAAAAAGACTGCATTTGGTAGCCGTGGCAAAATGGATAAGTGTACTTTCTGTGCTGGTGGCCCAGAAGAAGATCATTCAGAAGCCGAGCGTCTAAAATACGGTTCAAACCGTATTGCAGAAGGCAAATTACCAATGTGTGCTGAACTTTGTTCAACCAAAGCATTGTTGGCTGGTGATGCAGGCATAGTGTCTGACATTTACCGTCAACGTATGGCTGCACGCGGTAATCCAAATGTGATTTGGGGCTACAATCCTAAAACAGGCGAAATGATTTAACCCAGAGCAATGGCTGCGATAATTTTCGCAGTCATATAAGGAGTGACAATGTTAACTTTAACGTTAAACAAATCACTGCGCAGGATGTTTGCTCTGTTGGTTCTGTGTATGGGATTGGGGTTGGTTACATCGCCGGTGTATGCCGCCGATGAACAATCAAGTCAGCAGCAAGCAAAGTCTAAAACCAGTGATGCAGATCTCTGGCGCGCAGTAAAAGCCGGCGAACCTGGATACAGTACAGACAAAGGCCTCGATGCTGATGTTCTAATAAATGTAGCTGGTAATGAAGGCAAGGTGTTGCGAAATACCTACTTAAAACCCGCACTAGGCTTAGCCGTTGTCGGTGTTTTTGCGGCCTTTTTAGTTTTTTACTTAGTTAATGGTCCATCAAAACTGAGTAAAGGCTTTTCGGGTAAAATGGTACTTCGTTGGAGTAAAAGTGATCTCTGGTTACATTGGATTATGGCAATTTCATGCCTAACCATGATGTTAACCGGTATAGTCATTATGCTCGGACGCCATTTCTTAGCCCCTTATGTCGGTGACGGTATTTGGGCTGGGATCATCGCCTTTAGCAAGTTTGCCCATGACTGGTCTAGCCCTATTTTTATGGTGTCTTGGCTGTTGTGTGTTATCAAATGGATGCCACTACAAACCTTCAAAATGTATGACTTGAAATGGTTTTTAGTGGTAGGTGGCTACATTAATTTTGGTCCGTTTAAAGGCAAGCATCCAGACAGTGGATTTGCTAACGCGGGTGAAAAAATGTGGTTTTGGACCTTAGCTATTTTTGGTCTAAGCATCAGCATAACAGGCATAATGTTAGTGTTTCCAACACTGGATTTACCGCGCGAACTGTCAATGCTCGCCTTACTTGTACATGGCTTAAGTGCGACGATTCTAATCGCATTTACCATCGTACATATTTGGATGGCGACCGTACTCAGTGAAGGCGGTATGGAGTGTATGGTATCTGGCTATTGTGACGAAAACTGGGCTTCGCAGCACCATAATGTGTGGTACGACGAAATCAAAGCCGATGGCAGCTTAAAATACAAAGAGTAACCCTGCTTTCTGGTGTTAATGCACCAGGTTGATGGCAGAGATAAAACACCTTGTTGGGTAACTAACAAGGTGTTTTTTATTGCTGCAGAAACATTAATAAGTTTTAGGATGCAGGTAATGAGTTGAATTGATTGCAGTAGATGATGGCGGTTTAATTTGAATCACTGTTCAAACTCAGTTAGTGTGCAGGATATTATTAAATCACTAGAAAACGAGTCGCTCTATAGGCTTGTTATGTGACAAAACAAAAAGACAAACAATGGTAGCCATTTCTCGAAATATTCAACTTTTACTCTTTGCCTTTATATTGGCAGGTTGTTCAACGATCCAATCTGGTGCTGGTGGAGATAGGATCGGTTTCACTGAGTCAGGCCAAGCCTCGTACTATAGTGATAGACATCAAAACAACAAGACTGCAAGCGGTGATATCTATCAGCATAATCAAAAAACTGCTGCTCATAAAACGCTACCATTTGGCTCTAATGTAAAAGTGACCAATACCAACAATGGTAAGAGTGTTATCGTTAAAATTAATGATCGTGGTCCGTTTGTTAAAGGACGCATCATTGATCTTTCAAAGTCTGCCTTTAGCAGTATTGGCAATATATCTACAGGGGTAATTAACGTTAATATCGAAGTCGTCCGCTAGCACTTTGTTATGGTGTTATATGGCTTGTTGACCTGGCATATAACAGAATTTTAGCGTGATAACCAAGTGGCTATATCTGTGGATTTTACAGACTAACGTTTAGCATACAGTTTGGTTTTGCTTTCTTTAGTTGAGCTTTTATAAGAGGCCGGTTTCTAGCAAGCCATTGTTTAAAATTAATTTTGTGAGTCGTGAAATTAACCCAATTAAACAACTATTCGGAAGTGTTGCTAAAGATATGATCGAGATTGAATATTCTATAGGTGAATTAGAAACGTCGATGCTTGTTGTCGAGGAACACCGTTTTTACCTTATTACAAAGGAATGGATAAAGGCTGTAGAGCTGAATGTGGGTGACCAAATATTAGCTTGCAGTGATGCTATCGCTAAAATAGAAAGCATAAATAAAGTTGAAGGTTCAGCCCATTGCCGCGACTTAAAAATAAGCCATAATCATAATTATTTTGTCACCACAGCACGCCCAGCATTTCATGACACACTCTGTGAGAGAGCCCCTATAGAAAAGCTTGAGCGTATTGCATACGAGTTGGCAAATAGGCCCTCAAATTTCCCTGATGGTAAACCAACAGGTCACCATGGTGGTCCTTGGGTCGCGGCTAGATATCTACACTGCGATTTAAGCAAAGAAGTCATCGGCTGGGGTCGTGCCAACGACAACATGTGTGCTGAAGATGCCGCGGTAAGTGATTTGAGACAAAAAGTGGCCGATGCTATTGGTGTGATTGAATTACATCGAGGTAATGTAGATATTTCACATGCCTATTTGAGGAAATATACTAAAAAAGGCCGTTTTGTGAATAAAATGAGTCCTTGTGTTTACTGCCGTGATAATTATGGCAGCGCACTAAATGACACCACTGAAGGTGTGAGTAATTTGCCTAAAGATGGTCGCGATTATCTACCCCCAGTAGATAAATAGCTCTCAACTACATTTCCCCATCATTCAGCAGCCCACAACGTCATTTTTGCTGAGTTAACTTGAGATCCGCTTAAGTCATAAAGCCGTATTCGCTATTTTGAATCGAATGTCGTTGAGGGAGTATTGTTCAATAAGTGCTTTAAGTTGATTTGCATCCAATGGCCTTTTACTTCAAATTGGTTCTCAATATTTTTTAAAGTGCAGTACATAACTGCAGGATTATTTTACTTAACAACTAAGGGGGTTATTTGAATATTTCAGAATCACATACAAAAGAGCTTTTAGTTGCCAAATCGCTATTAGAAAATCCTGGTCTGGCGGTAAAAATAACCAATTTAATCGGTACTCCTATTGAAAAAGGGTTAGCGTTACTACCTGATAACTGGAATAAAAATATCGCTAAAGTGACAGAGAAGTCGTTAATTAAAGCATCTGAAGCGGCAATATTTACCATGAAAGATATTCCCGGAGAAGAATCGTCCAATCTTTGGCATAAATTAGGCGTTGCTGCGAGTGGTGGTGTGGGTGGTTTCTTTGGATTAGCTGCGATAGCTGTTGAGCTTCCTATTTCAACATCAATCATGCTGCGATCTATCGCTGATATTGCTCGTAGTGAAGGTGAATTGATTACCACTCTGGAAACAAAAATGGCTTGTTTGGAGGTGTTCGCGCTGGGGGGCGAAAGTGATTTAGATGATGGTAGTGAATCCGGATATTTTGCAGTAAGAGCCGCCCTAGCAAAATCGGTATCAGAAGCTGCTGAGTTTATGGTTAAAAAAGGTATTACCGATGAAGCAGCGCCTATGTTAGTCAAACTTATTACTAAAATAGCTGAAAAGTTTGGGGTTCAAGTTACTCAAAAAGCAGCAGCCCAAGCGGTACCTGCTATCGGTGCCGCAGGTGGTGCCATAATCAATACATTGTTTATTGATCACTTTCAAGATATGGCGAGAGGTCATTTTATTGTGCGAAAATTAGAGCGTATATATGGGTATGAGACAATAAAAAGCGCATATCATTCATTACCTAGAAAGGGCAGTAAATAACCATTGTTCGGGATATTAGTGTTTGTTGAATTGGTGATATAAAGCATATATTCTTTATGCACTTAAATAGAACATCAAGCTAGATTTAAGCCAGAAAAGGATATCAATATGACACAGCCAGGATCTGATCAGGCCGAAAATACCAAGTCGACAATAAGCAGTGATATAAAGTCTGGCGACAAGGTTAGCAAGCGTGAAGTGCGCGAGAGTGAGCCGACACAACCAGAAATATCGCTGACAGGCTCTGAACGTGAAGCTGTGGTTGAACATGGCAGTCTTTCATCGCTTACGGTTTATTCTATTATTTTGCGTGAAGGTCAAGAAGAACTAGAGCGGCCCTTGATGTCGTTGTGGTGGTCCGGAATCGCGGCTGGTATCGGTATTTCCTCGTCTGTTTTAGCTGAAGGTATTATCCGTAGCAACATAGGTTCCGATCACCCTTATTTATCTATTATCGAAAGTCTTGGTTACACTTTCGGTTTTGTATTGGTCATTCTAGCAAGACTGCAACTTTTTACCGAGAACACCATAACCGTGGTGCTGCCGCTACTCGCCAACACCACACAACGCCGTCTTTTTTGCACCGCTCGTTTATGGGGGATTGTGTTAGTAGCAAATTTTGTTGGTACGTTTTTGACGGCGGCAATTGTCGTGCACGGCAACATACTGACAGAAGACATCCTCACCGCTATCCTCCAGATATCTCGCCATGTTGCAGAGTTGACGCCTTCAGAGACATTAATGCGTGGCATTCCAGCGGGCTTTTTTATTGCCGCATTGGTGTGGATGCTGCCTTCGGCGAAAGGATCTGAAGTGTTGGTCATAATTATGTTTACATGGCTTATTGCTGCTGGTGAGTTTACCCATGTTATTGCAGGATCTAATGAGATATTTAGCCTAGTGCTAAATGGGGAAATGAATTTTTTCACTGCGTTGTCACATCATATTGGCCCCATGCTGATGGGTAACATCATTGGCGGGACAGGACTGTTTGCGATGTTGGCTTATGGCCAAGTTCGACAAGAAATGTAGGTATCCTGTTGAAAAAATAGATGTTGTTTTAAATCAAAATGGCTGTCATGGTGCAGTTTGTTGTTGATGTATAATTTATTTGAACGAGAGTGATATGAAGAAATTTTGTTTGGTACTAGTAACTCTATTCGCGGTGGTATCACAGGCATTTGCTGCAAATCCGGTTAAGTATAATAAAGAGTTAGATGGGTTTGATTACCCCTTTGACGTTAAGACATTTAATGTTAACTCGCAAAATAAAGATTTAAAAATGCGTTATATGGATATTGGCGATAAAAACGCAGACAAAGTCATCGTGTTGTTGCACGGTAAAAATTTCTCCGGCTATTATTGGGAAAGGGTTGCTAAGGATTTACTTAAGAACAATTACCGAGTCATCATTCCGGACCAAATTGGCTTTGGTAAGTCTTCAAAACCCGATTTTTACCAATACAGCTTTGGGCAGCTGGCGCTCAATACCAAGTTGTTATTGGATAGCTTACACATCAAAAAATTTGATCTGGTTGGTCATTCAATGGGCGGGATGTTAGCGACCACATTAGCGGCTAATTATTCTAATGCGGTTAATAAATTGATTCTAATTAATCCTATTGGTTTGGAGGATTACAGCAAATATGTTGAATTTAAAGACGTTAACTTTTTCTATAAAAATGAACTTGCTAAAACACTCGATAAAGCAAGGGATTATCAAAAAGCAAACTACTATGACGGCAAATGGTCCAGCGAATACGAGCAACTGTTAGTGCCTGTTAAAGGGATGCTTGCTGGGGATGACTGGCAAGTTATAGCTTGGAATAACGCGTTAACTTATGGTCCTATTTTCTCAGAGAACATAGTGGATAGATTTTCGCAGATCACCAATAAAACCGTACTTATTATTGGTACTCGAGATAAAACTGGCCCTGGTAAAGGTTGGTTAAAAGAAGGCGTGACCAGAACCTTAGGTGATTATAAAAATTTGGGTGTTGATACTCAGAAATTGATTAAAGGTTCAGTACTGATTGAGTTGGATGGATTGGGTCATATGCCCCAGTTTGAAAACTATGATGTTTTTATAAAAGCATTTCACCAGGCTATTGAGCAGTAATAAACCTAGCCAAAGTTAATACGATGTTCATTAGGTTCGACATCACCAGAAATAGTTTCATTATTTCATGCTGATGTCCTGTTATGGCTGGTTACAACAGCGTTATACCCTTTAAAGGATTAAATCATGTCTTTGCTGCTAACCGTTATAGCATCAACATTGCTTGCTGGTTTGGCTATGCCTTTAGGAGCCATGATTGCCCGTTTTGAAAAAGTGGGTAATGAGTGGATTGAACAGGAATTCAGACACAGTGTCATGGCATTTGGGGGTGGGGCATTATTGTCTGCTGTTGCTTTGGTGTTAGTGCCAGAAGGGATCGCACATCTTAATCCATTAGCTGCATGTATTTGGTTTATGGTCGGTGGGCTTAGCTTCATGGCCCTTGATATTTACCTTAATAAAATAGATACCCCTGCCACTCAACTTGCTGCAATGCTGTCAGATTTTATTCCTGAGTCAATCGCGCTAGGTGCGGCTTTCGCGACCGGAAGTAACAATGCATTTTTACTGGCGGCATTAATCGCGTTACAAAATGTGCCGGAAGGTTTTAATGCCTACCGAGAATTAAATGCCTCTTCTGCGTATAAGCCCCAAAAAATTATTATCATGTTTTGTTTGATGGCAGTGTTAGGCCCTATCGCTGCAATGTGTGGTTATTTGTGGTTATCAGAGTCCCCAGAAATTATTGCTGCAGTGATGCTTTTCGCATCGGGCGGTATTCTTTACTCCATATTTCAAGATTTGGCTCCTCAGGTAAAATTAGAAAAACGTTGGGCACCGCCAATGGGGGCTGTGTTTGGATTTTGCCTTGGTATGTTGGGATTAATGTTAACCACATCATGATCACCGCGCGGCATAGCATTAATTCAGCAAAAATTAGTGTTGCTAACAGAGAGTAAAAAATGGATTACAGTCACTTATCTTATCTGCATTTAGTCACAGTCGTCCCAGCATTTTTCATTGGCAGTTATTTGCTTGTTGTTCGAAAAGGTACAGCTAAACACAAAGCACTAGGCAAAATTTATATGGTGCTGATGTTGTTTACTGCCATTGTGTCATTGTTTATGCCTGCTCAACTTGGGGCAAGTTTTTTGAATCACTTTGGCTATATTCATTTGTTAAGTCTTCTAACGCTGTACGCGGTTCCTGCTGGCTATTTTTATATTAAAAAAGGCAATGTGCGAGGACACAAACGAAGCATGATTATTTTGTATTGTGGTGGCCTCATTGTCGCGGGTACCTTTGCTTTTATGCCGGGTAGATTATTGCATGATTGGATTTTTAGCTAATTGGTTGATTGACTGTAAGACGCTTTTAAACTTTATTATCCATGGTAAGTTTAGTTCTTAAGTGGATGACGTGGTTTGACCTAAACGTTAAAAACAATGCACACATGGTGGACTTATGAAATACCAATTTGGTTCAGGAACGGTATCAGATGTTTTGGATGTTTTAGCATTAACACCAGAGTTTGAAAATGTCATATGTGCAGACTCTATTGGCAACAGATTGGCTGGGAGAAACTATTTAATTCTCGTTGCTCGATATGAGGCCAAGCCTGTCGGCTTTAAAGTAGGTTATGAGCTACCTGATGGTCAGTTTTACAGTTGGTTAGGTGGTGTAATTCCTGAACATCGCCAAATGAAAGTGGCCTCTCAATTACGCCTACTTCAAGAGTCATGGGCTATTGAGAATGGTTTTAATTCTATTAAGGTTAAATCCATGAACCAGTTTCCGGCCATGTTGCAGATGCTTATCGCGAGCGGCTATCAAATCTGTGGTTATGAGAATAACGGATCAATTGCCGAGAGTAAGATCGAATTTATTAAATTTTTGCAGCCACAATGAAACAAATAAACAAGCAGCTGTGGGCTAAATTTATTAAGTCGGCGTAAGCCTGCCTTACATGCCATGTTACTAATGTTCGTACTAAATGTGTGTTATTAGGTCAATTAACCTATCAAAAACCATTATGAAAATGCCTAGGTAAAGTAGAGGCTGGCGCAATTTACTCAATGGTATGACTTCTGCGCATGATGGTAATAAGTGCTGCCGTGTTTGACTTGCCTCAGGTAGAATGCCGACTCTGAGGTTTTTCTTTTTTTGGATATATTCTAGATGCAAATCAATCGTGTACTTCTGACCGCTGTCGGCAGTGTTTTGCTGGCAATGGTGACCATTCAATCAGGTGCTTCTTTAGCAAAGCAACTTTTTCCCTTGGTTGGGCCGGAAGGCACTACAGCATTACGTTTAGGTTTTGCCGCGGCCGTACTTTGGATGGTGTTTCGTCCATGGAGAGCCTTACCCCAAGGCCGAGATTGGCAGAGTATTATTATTTATGGTTTGTGTTTAGGTGGGATGAATATTCTGTTTTATTTAGCCATTGAACGTATCCCATTAGGGATTGCGGTTGCGCTAGAGTTCACTGGTCCTTTAGCGGTGGCATTGTTTGGGTCTAAACGGAAAAGTGATTTGTTTTGGGTTGCTTGTGCGATAGCGGGTATTTTGCTTCTTATGCCAAGCTTGTCTAGTACACAAGGCCTCGATTTAGTCGGGGCATTAATGGCGTTGGGGGCGGGAGCATGTTGGGCTGGATACATTTTATTTGGCACCCGTACTGGTAAGCAGGCATCAGGCGGTATTACGGTTGCTCTCGGGATGACTGTTGCTGCAGTGGTGTTAGTGCCTGTAGGCGCCGTTAGCCAAGGTTTGGCGTTACTTAGCTGGGAAGTCTTGCCGCTTGGCTTATTGGTTGGGGTGTTATCGAGTGCATTACCATACTCGTTGGAAATGATAGCCCTTAGAAACATGCCAACACAGGCCTTTAGCGTGCTAATGAGTCTAGAACCTGCCATCGCCGCATTGGCTGGTTTTGTTATTTTAAGTGAGCAATTAACCATGCTGCAGTGGTCTGCCATTGGTTTAGTGATTATTGCCTCAATTGGCAGTAGTTTTACGCCTAAGAAAGCCATTGAAATGGGCGTGTAATACTTAACACTCGTTTCGTTTTAGCTTTTATTTATCCTTGTTATATTATTAAAAAGTCAGAGAGGTTACTCACTGACTTTTTGGTTAATGGCTATTTTATCGCTGCTTCAATGGTTTCATTTCAGCTCTTTGCATTTCTCGTGGAATTGGCTTACCAGGTTTATTTGGTTTAATTGGGCCTAAGTGCTTCTTACTCGACGGTACACAGAACAGCTCTCGTTGATCATTCATTAGTTCATCGGGTGCGAACTGATTATTGATCTCAAGATTACGGCTTTTGACTTTATTTTGCTTTACAAAGTCATAACACACCAAATGGCGCTCTTCATCACGAATTTTATAAAGCTTTTCATTATGAATTTTACTTGAAGGGTTACACAGCAATACCGGCTTGCCTAGCACTGCACGGGTTTTACCAAATTGATCTTCTATCATAATGGTTTCTTCACGAAGTTTATCTGCTTTTCGCACCCCATAACATTGGAAGTGTTCTCCAGGCATATGGACAGCAACCGGTGCCGCTTCAACGATATCCCCACAGGCAGCGGTAAATACAGAATAGGTTTTTTGGGCTAAATTACTTGTCGACCATGCCCAGCGAAAATTATTCACATTGACATTACTGGCTAGAGGGAAGTTCATCGTCCCCCAGGGTGAAGTGCCTCCTGCGACAGAGCCAGGCAACAGGTAAGGTGATTGGCCATTAGCTAACGAGTCCGCAATTAATGTATTAATTTGACTTGCATTAGGTCCGCCTGTTTGTGCCCAACCAGACGATGGCGTCGAAGATTGGTGTGCTTTAAAATGTCCTGAGCCGGTATAAATCGTGCTATCGCCTTTAAAAATAGCCGCCATACCCTGTGACACTTTACCATCCCCCCATGCAATAACACTGACTGAACAGGTTTCTAGTGATTGTGCTGAGTTGTCGATATCGAACTTGAGTGATTCAATTTTTTTCCAATTACTGCCATTCGCACCACGATATACCACAGTAGGTGAACTACCATTACCTGGTGAATGTACCACAATGAAATCATTGTCTGCGGTAACGTTAGCGGTTATTGGGGTTGCTGCGACCATACCAGATGCGCTCATTAGGCACATACTGATTAATGTTTTTTTGAGTATACTCATCCTGACTTTCCTTATTCTGGTTTAGTAAATGTTTGAATCATGCTTAATGACTTAAGCTGAGTTAAAACTAACAGTTAAGATAAAAAAGTCAGTAAAGTTAGAGGGTTAAAAAGGGGGCGTTTTGTGTTTTACCCAAATTTACCCTAGTATTTAGTGGACTATAAAAATGGAAATGCATAGCGTCTAAGATGATGCATTCATTCTAAAAAGGATATTTTATGAAATACATATTACCCCTAGTCACTTTGCTTAGTTGTGTTGGTAGCGCATCAGCGCACCAACTTTCATTTAATGAGCTCACACCAGTCAGCACGGCGATTAAAACCGAAATCACTTTTGAATTGAGCGAGATGGATATGATTAAACAGTATCATTACCGTGCTCAGTACTTTGATATTGAAAAGTGGATGACGAATAAACAACTGACATTACACAATGATCATGCAGCTGCAACAAATGGTGCACCGCAGTCGATGAATACTCGTCAGATGCAGCAACCGGAAGTTGAAATAGATGATTTAGGTGGTTTTCATGGTGTGATAGACCCATTCATGAAGCTACAAGACAATAATGTTAATTCACCCGATCTTAATAGCGTGACAAATCGAATCAATATCGCAGGACTTGTGGCTGTATCGATGTGTAATGCTTACGCTTCGATTAATATCAAAGATCAAAACAATAATCTAATGCCAAAGTTTATTGCACCCAATAGCTTTTTAGTGGGAATAGACCCTGCGACAGCACAACAAAGTGATTATTCGTTATCCGAAGGAATAAAATTTAGTTGTGTGTATAAAAATGTACTCAAGCCAGTAGTCAGAGACAGTGTACGCGACATGAAACTACAACAACCATTACTCAAAAAAGGCGGGTAAGCCCGAAAGTAACAGATTACGATGTGCCTAATGACTCGCTCTTGATCACTTGCATTATTTGGTCAAGGTGCGAGGTCAGTAATGTCCTATCATCATTTGACAGGTGGCATTCAGATAAAATGAAGTGACATGTTTTAACCACATTACGCCAGCGTGGATTAGCGGGTAATTTTTTTACCTGTAGGTATTTATCTAAAGAACGTGTTCTTAGACGGCCAGAATCGATAGATATCGTCCAAATTTGGCTTCTGTCGGCTAATTCTACTTTATTAGTTTTAGTGCTTTTCTCCCAAATACTGATGCAATCAATCATAGTATTCACTAATAACTCCGCAAAAGAAGCTGTTAATTCTGAAGGCGATAATGGCGTAGATTCCTGTTGCTGGGCGTCGTCTTGCTCTGCTGTATCGTCATTCGATAATAAAAATAATTGCTGCTTATGTGACTCTATTATGGTCATTAAATGCTGCTGGGCTTTACGTTTTCTATAAATATAAAAGCTCACAATAAAGCCGACTAACAAGCCAACACTGGTGATTCCAAGGATTAAATTAAGTAATTTATCAATTTTTTGGCTCTTCTGTTGACCGACAATTTGCTCTTCTGCTAACGCTCGTTGCACTCGTTCATTCTCTATATCGCTTTGAATGACTTTAATGTTCTCACTGTATTTTTTCTCCAATAAGATCTCATGCAACTGTTGATATTTCTTTAGATAAACCAGGGACTCATAAGGGCGACCATTGTCATAATATAACTCGCTTGCGTAGTGATAAATGTTCATTTTTTGCAATGAATCTTGTTTAGTGTCGCTATAGTCCATTGCGCTTTCAATAAATTTTATTGCCTGAGTCGCATCTTTTTGATGTGTGGCTATTTGGGCTTTTAAATAGAAAATTACGTCATGAAACGAATGGTCATCGCGGGTTAAATATTCCGATAATGTGTTGGCGACATCTAGAGCGGGCGTAAATTCATTAGCATTGATATGGATGGTGGCTACATTAATTAGCGCAGAAAGCCTATCGTCACCGACAAGGTTATCGTTGTAGGCTTCGATGACCTTATTACTGTAGAAGTTTTTCTTATTAAACTGGTTGTTTATATTATATATCTCAGCAAGGTTTCCGTAGAGATGCGACATATAACCGATAACATGAATATCTATATTATGACTTGTGTAGCGTAAGTAATGCTCCAGTGATAGTTCAAAATAGCGCTGGGATTCTTTAAATTTTTCGAGTTTTTTATAAATCAGACCAAGGTTGTTGAGGGTTATCGCAGTATAAAAGTCATTACCTAGAGCCTCTTTAATCGCTAAACTCTTCTGGTAGTAACTCAATGCTTTGTCATATTGATTCAAATACTGTTCAGTGAGTGCTAAATCGTTATAACTTTTCGCTAACCAAATTTCTGACTCTTGGGTTTTAGCAATGCTAAAAGCTTGTTCAAATAAGGTTTTAGCTTCTTGATAGGACTTTCTATAAAGTTTTTCCGCGGCTTTCTTACGTAACCAAAGATATTGAACATCGACATTTTGAGTAAATGCAGCGCTGCTTTTAACCTCATCAAGCATTTGTTCCGCAGCGACTTTTTCACCTAACTCTTGGTAAATATCATATAAGGTTAGTTGTAACTTGGCGGCAACGATGGGGTATTTATCAATGTCTAATATTTTGAATTGTTGGCTGCAAAAGCTCAAGCTGGCTTGGGGGGACACCTGTTTTATACGGGCTTTACACTGCTCTAATGCTGAACTGGTTTGTTGTTTCGTTTCTTCTTGGGCTGTTAACTTAGCCGTCGTTGCAGGTATATGCATCGAGCATAACGATAACAATACACATAGAAAAACTGCAGTAAATCCCTTCACTCAATCACCAAGTCCAATCATTAATATCGTTTAAGTCTTATTACACCGTCAAATAGGTGTAATGTCAGTTAACATATTAACAACATAAACCGATAGTCAACGTAAATACAAGAGATAGTAGCGATTGACCATGTGCATAGCTAAGTAACAGATCTAAAATCGAAGGCTGTATTTATATTGTTTAATCTTTATACTTCGCGGCTGTTTTGTCTCTATAGAATGTAAAAATGAAAAGTTGGATATTTTTAAGTGTGGCAATTTTAACTGAGGTTGTAGCCACTTCAGCGCTTAAAGCCAGTGATGGATTTTCAAAATTAACGCCTTCAATTGTAGTTATTGTGGGCTACGTGTTGTCGTTTTATTTTTTATCCTTAGCGCTAAAAGGTATTCCTGTTGGTATTGCTTATGCAACTTGGGCTGGATTGGGCATTGTGTTAATTACAGCTATCGCTTGGGTGATGTATGGGCAAAAACTCGATTTAGGTGCGCTGGTGGGTATGACGTTTATTTTAGTCGGTGTCGTTGTGATGAATTTATTCTCAAACGTTACGCCGCATTAATCGTTAACCGAGCTGCGTGGTTTCGTTTCTCTCTTTAATACGGCATTCATTTTTTGTATAGGGGCTAGTGCGCCGCTCATTTTTGGGTAACAAAAAAGGGCTTAACAATGATAACCATTGTTAAGCCCTTTTTTAGTATCAGATAGTCACTCAAGCCCAATCGATGAATAAGTGCATCGTTTGGGTTATAAGAGCTATTACCACGCCATGTCTAAAATCTTACGGCTGGTGGCTAAATCGACTTTGCCGCTTTCAGATAATGCCGTCATACCATGTGCTTCTAAAGCATCTACTACTAGGCCAAGTTGTTCTTGCGTTACACCGTGATCGCGTAAACGTACCGGTAAACCCACTTGCTTGAAGAAAGCCTCTGTTTTATCAATGGCTTGATCTACACGGCTCGCTTCATCACCTTCAGTGATATCCCAAACACGTGCTGCGTATTGCACTAATTTAGCGTGTTTTTGCTCTTTCAACACGCGCCATAATGATGGCAATACAACGGCTAGCGTTTGTGCGTGGTCGATATGGAATAGTGCGGTTAGTTCATGACCAATCATGTGAGTAGACCAATCTAACGGCACGCCTGTGCCTATCATGCCATTTAAGGCAGATGTAGCACTCCACATTAAGTTGGCACGGGCATCATAGTTTGTTGGCTCTTCAACAGTGATTGGGCCAATTTCAATGAGGGTACGCATAATACCTTCTGCCATGCGGTCTTGTACGCGGGCATCAACTGGGTAAGTCGCATATTGCTCAAGTACATGTACAAACGCATCGACAACACCGTTTGCGACTTGGATTTTTGGTAAGCTGAAGGTCAATTCAGGGTCAAGCATGGCAAATGTTGGGTAAGCACATGGGTGGTTTACTGGGAACTTACCACCTTGATAGCTTACGACTGCAAAGGCGTTCATTTCTGAACCCGTAGCCGGCAGGGTCGCAATAACGCCAAGTGGAATAACCTTGTCATTAGCAACTGGAACAGGTGTAAAGCCGTGATGTAATAAGCTTGCCGTGTCGCCGTCAAACTGAGTGGCTAGAGCAATAAACTTGGTGCCGTCCATCACTGAACCACCGCCAACAGCGAGTAAGAAGTCGATATTTTCTTTACGAGCAACTTCAACTGCTTTAATCAGTGTGTCGTACTTAGGGTTAGCTTCAATACCGCCAAATTCAAATACTGTGCGGTTACCTAATGCTGCTTTAACTTTATCTAGTGTGCCGAAACGTTGTACGCTGCCGCCACCGTAAGTGATTAATACTCTTGCATTTTCTGGGACAAGTTGGTCTAACTCTGCAATACGGTCTTTACCGAAAACAACATGAGTAGGGTTACGATAATCAAAATTAAGCATAATTGTTGCCTTTTGGTTTAGCATTGAAACAAATAAGTGGCTGATTGTGTATATAGATTATTTGTACACAACAGCAACGATAAATCATGTAGCTATGATAGCCCTTTGAGTCAAAATAAACATACACAGAACTGTCGTGTTCATGCCTATTCCTATCTTTTTTGTGTTTATATGACTAATTATTGATAATTTTAATACCTTTTACTGCTTTTTTGGTAGTATCGGTGTCATGGTTTTTCTGAGGGGAAGAGTATGAATGAGATAGCAACATTAATGGCACAGCTTGCCCCAAAAGAAGGGGTCAATGATACTCACTTATCTGGCGTGCATGTGTTTCGTAGCTCACAATATGGTGCGCGCGGGCCAATGTGCTATTCACAAGGCGTGCTTATTGTTGGCCAAGGTAAAAAGCGGGTCTATTTAGATAATCAAACCTTTGAATACGACCGTCAGCACTCATTAGTGATGACCGTGCCATTGCCAGTAGAATGTGAAACCTTTGCCAGCATTGAAGAACCTGTGCTGGTGTTGATGGTTGATATTGATTTAGTACAACTCAATTACATTATCCGTTTAATGGATGAGCATCATCAAATCCCTAAAGATTTAAACGAATCGCGCCAGAGTGGTTTTTTTGTTGCTGATAACACTGAAGATATGGATTGCTGTGTTATTCGGTTATTACAGGCGTTGCAGTCGCCGTTAGAAGCAAAAGTAATGGGTGAAGCGTTAGTGCTTGAATTATTATATCGCCTATTGGATTCACCTGATGCTGCACCACTCTATGCGTTGTCGTTAAGTCATACCCGTTTATCGAGGGTAGAAAAAGCGCTTAACTACATTCATAAGCATTATGGTGAGTCGGTTGAAGTTGACACATTAGCAAGCTTGGTGAATATGAGTCCATCGGCATTCCATCGTAGCTTTAAAGAAGTTACTGCTTCATCACCAATACAATATTTAAAAAAGATTCGCCTCAATAAAGCCAAAGCGTTATTACAACTGCAAAATCTAAAAGTAAAAGAGGTATCAACTCAGGTGGGTTATGAAAGTACGGCTCAATTTAGCCGTGAGTTTAAACGCTACTTTGATCAAAGCCCTGGCGAGTGCGCTAGATTATAATGCGAATTTGAGCTTAACTAATGTGCTCTTGATGGGCACTTTATAGTGTTAATGAAGGTTGCCACTGATGACTGCCCCTACGAAAATTACCTTTTTTGAGTTTTTAACGCCGCTAGTTGCATCGGGGCTGAAGACGATAACCATTCGTGATGCCAGCGAAAATCATTATCGGCCGGGCAGCCAGGTTGAAGTGTTTACGCTCGAAAACCATATTAAGGTGTGCGATATCATTATTTTGGCTGTTGAGCCATTAGCATTTGATGATATTAACGAGTTTCATGCTACTCAAGAAAGCTTGCCATTGGTCGAGTTAAAACAGCTTATTCAAACTGTGTACCCTAATCAGCAAGCTCTGTTTATGATTTCATTTAAATTGGTTGATGCGTCATACTCGTGACTCTTTAATAAACGCTAGTTAATATTTCCAATGCTGTTTATTGTGTTCGTATCTGACTTTAGTTGTACGTGTCGCTTGCTGTGTGTTATCTATTTGTCTTTATTATTGTTTTATTCTCGTGATAATCCTTCCATCATTGCTCAACAGCAATGTCTAAAACATGATCTGCTTAACAAATGAGCGATGATAACCGTGCTAGTTTGCATATCTATTAGCTATCTCACATTTTAGCTATCTCTAAAGTGATATTTTGTTTTTCTGCTTATGGTATGCGTCTTTTATTAGCGCTTGTTATTCAATGGTTTTGCTCTCAGGGCTTCATTCAGTTAGGATTTTTTATGTCTTCAATTATTCAATCAGCCAGCCAAGAGTTGATTAAACCTTATCAATCTAATATTACCGTCCCCAATTGGATGATCAGCTCTATGGAGCGGGTGATGCAGTATTATGTTGATAAAAATTTACGTCTAGACACCATTTCTACAGACCGTATGCCTAAACCTGTTGAAGGCAAAAAGTACATGTTGTATGCCCACATTCCGTTTTGTCATACCTTGTGCTCGTTTTGTACTTTTCACCGTTTTTTATTCCGTGAAGACAAAGCACGCGAATACTTTGTCGCGCTGCGCAAAGAGATGCAAATGGCCAAAGATTTGGGCTATGAGTTTGAGTCTATGTACATTGGCGGCGGCACGACTACTGTGCTTGAAGACGAGTTAGCTCGTACCATCGAGCATGCAAAAAATCTGTTTCCTGGCATTAAAGAAGTGTCTTGTGAGTCTGATCCACAACATTTAGCCAGCCCTGAATTTAAGCAATTAAAAGGCCTAGTAGACAGAATGTCGATTGGGGTACAAAGCTTTGACGATGGCATTTTAAAAATGACCGATCGCTTAGACAAGTTTGGCTCTGGCCAACAAACCTTTGACCGCATTATGGCGGCAAAAGAATTGTTTCCGATCATCAATGTCGACCTCATTTTCGGTTTCCGTGGTCAAACGGATGAGATTATTCAGTCGGATCTTGAAATGGCTTCTAAGCTCGACCCTCGCCAAATTACCACGTATCCATTGATGATTACCCACCAGACCCGTAAAAGCGTCAAAGGTCAGTTAGCTGCACCTCATGGTGACATGGTGAATCAGTATCGACAGATTTTAAATCACTTAACGGGGCAATATACACAATTGTCGGCTTGGGCGTTTGGTAAAACCAATGATGAAGGTTTTGATGAGTATGTTATTGATTATGATGAATATCTCGGTGTCGGTTCTGGCTCGTTTAGTTTTTTAAATGACACCCTATACGTGAATACATTTTCACTGAAAAAATACCAACAACGTATTGCTGAAGGTCGTATGGCAGTTGAGCAACAGAAAAAATATCAATTAAAAGAAGTGATGCAATATCGCTTTTTATTAGGAATGTTTTCGGGGCGTTTATCGCGTAAATATTTCCGTGACACTTTTAACGTTAATTTAGACACTGCGTTGTTTAAAGAAATGACCTCAATGAAAGCCATGGGAGCCCTTAAAAATGACCCGGTTAATCCAGACGAATTGATCGTAACCGATAATGGCAAAATGTTGGGGTTGTTGATGATGAAGGAGTTTTACTCTGGTATGGACAATGTGCGCGCCCAATTACGACAACCACTTGGCGCAACTGATATGTAATCTTGTTTAGATTAGCAAAGGCCGTGATTATCACGGCCTTTTTGTTATACTCAAGGCTCTTTTTATCTACGTTTTTTAGGTGAGTTGCATGGCCAATATTCTTTTGCTTGCCAATATCAATTGTGATCGCATTTTAATGCTTGATAAGCCCTTACAAACGGGTGGTCGATTTCATTATCAGGATGGTGGATTGCGTTTAGGTGGCGGCGGCGCAAACACGGGATTAGGTTTAGTGTGGGCTCAACATAATGTTTCACTGGTAAGTGAAGTCGGTAGCGATGACATCGGCGACTGGATTTTAGCTAAAGCCAGTACCTTAGGGCTTGATTGTCGTTTAGTACATCGTTTTGTTGGTAATACTTGTGAGATGTTACTGGTGATGACGCCTGATGGTGAACGAACCATTATTCGACCTCAGCGACCTATTTTTGAACTTCCTGCACCACCAGACTGGCAACATTGGGATGCTTTTTATATTAACTCTTCAGCCAAAGGCGCTGGTGCTTGGGCAGCTGATGCGATGGTGAGCAACCCTAACTGCAAAGTGATATCGCAATTAGCCAAGGATGAGCGTAATCGTCCTTGTCATGTGTTGATTGCGTCAATTACTGATATGCAAGGTCGTTGCAACCAGGATCCATGGCGATTTGCACAGGCTATTGCTGGCAATGCATTAGAATACTTTATTGTGACCGACGGCGACAAAGGGGCGATGGTGTACAGCGCTGCTGGAGAACAACATGTGCCAGCTGTCATTGCCGATGTGGTCGATACTACGGGAGCAGGGGATGCTTATGCAGCAGGCGTTATTCATGGCCTATGCGAGCAGATGCCTATTACAGATGCGATGCATGAAGGTGCGTTGTGGGCATCATTTGCGGTAGCAACAAAAAGCTCGATTCCTGGTGAGGCACTTAAACAGTATCTAGCCTAAACCCAAGTTGGCTTAAGCGATGGTTTGCTGATGAACATTGTGTATTTGTTAAGTGTATGCGGATAAATCAAATAGTATTACTTTGTCATTTTAGTGTCATTGTTGGCCTTTATGATGAGCCCGTCTAAACAACTTTTATAGTGTCTAATGGTTCAGGCTATTCTCAGCTATTATTTTTGCTATATTATCTCCCATTTTATTTATAGCCTTACTCTTCCCCAGTAAGGCTTTTTTTTGTCTGAAAATTGGGTATATTGGCACTCTATAATCATGCTTAAGCAAGGGTATGCTGGATGAGTAAGCGATTGGTAAAGAGTATTTCTGGGCTGTATTTAGGCGACCAAGTGCAAATGCATAACGGTGTTGCCAGTTGTATTAACCAAAAACATGCCGCTAAGCAGTTGACCGTGCAATTTGACCACGTAATCGGCAATCGTGAGGCCGACCCTAAACATCACGGCGGCCTCGATAGGGTGTTGCATCATTTTCCGCGTGAGCATTATGGTCAATATCGCCGCTGGGATTTAATGTCTACGTTTTGTGATGCCCCTTCAATGGGTGAAAATATCAGTACCGTTGGCCTTAATGAAGCACAGGTTAATATCGGTGACATCGTTCAAATTGGTGATGTGACATTACAAGTGACTCAACCTCGTTCTCCTTGTTTTAAGCTCAATTTACAGTTTGGCCATCCTAAATTTGCCTTAGCCATGCAAGAAAGTCGTATGTGCGGTTGGTTTTATCGGGTGCTGTCTGAAGGTGACATTCGTCCGAGTGACAGTATTTTTCTGCTAGAGAGAAAATCGGATATCAGTGTGGCTAAAGCGATGCAGATTTATTTTTTAGCTGAATTTGATGCAGAACAATATCAGACATTGCTTGGGTGCGAAGGCTTAGCGCAAAGTTGGGTTAACTCATTACAACGCCGACTAGATCTGCAAAGTATAGAAGATTGGGCAATGCGCTTATATGGCAACGCCAGTTAATGCCTCCCAGTATGATAAGAACGATATGATAAAAATAACATGATAAGGAATATCAAATGACTGAACCGATAGACGACGTTAGCAAGCAAGCCAAAGATACGGGGTTATTGATCCATGCCGCCAGTTTTACCGGTTACGTATTTCCGCTAGGAAGTGTTTTAGGCCCTTTAATTGTCTGGTTAATGAAGCGTGATGAATTTGAGTTTGCCAATCAATGCGGAAAGAACTGTCTTAATTTTAAATTGAGCTTAATGATATATGCCATGGTATCTGCAATATTAATTTTGATTGGTGTGGGAGTAATACTATTAGCCGCTCTAGCATTGCTTGATATTATTTGTACTATTATCGCTATTGTTAAAGCTAACGATGGCATAGCTTACCAATACCCGCTTACTATCCGGTTTATTAAGTAACCCGCACTATAAACATGTCGTGATGGCCGAATAGAATGGCCATAAAAAACGCCACTCAAATGAGTGGCGTTTTTGTTAAAGCGAGTTAACTACGGACTACACTTTAAAGCGAGCCACTAAGATATCAAGTCTACTGGCTAACTGATTCAATGATTTACTCGCATTTGCAGCTGCGTGAGCAGTATCTGCTGTTCGCTGAGTAATATCGTTGATTTCGGTCACATTACGATTAATGTCTTCAACCACAGTAGATTGCTCTTCTGTCGCAGCAGCCACTTGAATGTTCATATCGCTAATCAGTGCAATACGTTCGCTAATACCACTTAGCGACTGGCTTGCTTCATCGACAGCTGTAACACCTTCGTGTGAGCGGCTACGAGATTGCTCCATAGCGTTAACAGCACGACTGGTTTCTGATTGAAGTTTATCAATCATAGTTTGCACTTCGTTGGTCGACGCCGCAGTTCGAGAGGCTAAGTTACGCACTTCATCTGCAACTACAGCAAAGCCACGTCCCGCTTCTCCAGCACGAGCAGCTTCAATCGCGGCGTTAAGTGCCAGTAAGTTTGTTTGCTCTGAAATGGCACGGATAACATCTAAAATACTGCCAATCGATTTAGTGTGCGTCGCTAGTGACTCAATCACTTCACCGACTTGCTCGACGTCTTTAGACAACTGATTGATAGTCGAACGTGCACGGGTTACGACTTTTTGACCATCCACTGATTCAGTATCGGCATCACGAGCGGTGACAGCTGCTTGAGCTGCATTGCTAGCAATTTCGTTAACCGTGGCGCCCATTTCGTTAATAGCAGTAACAACCATGATGGTACGGTCTTTTTGTAACTGGCTATCAGCTAATGTTTGATTGGATTGGTTTGATACATCAAGTGCCGATAAACCAAGCTGCTCACTGGTTTTAGCAACTTCGGCTACTGTATCTTGGATTTTGCTGATGAAGCTATTAAAGCCACGAGCGAGCTGGGCAATTTCGTCATCACCATTAACCGGTAGTCTTTGGCGCAAATCACCTTCACCTTCACCAATGTTACGAAATAATTCGGCAATATGTGCAATAGGACGACTAACCGAACCAGCAACAGTAATCGAAATGGCAATAAATACCGCCGCGATGAGTATTGTCCATAGTAAGATCTGATAAGCCGATTTTTGTAGCAGGGCAAATACTTCTGCTTCAGGTACTTGAGCAACCAAGTACCAATCCATCGACTCAATGTAGCTACTGGCAATCAACATGTGTTGGCCATTAACATCGGCTTTGACTAAATTAAAGTTACTTTTATTTAACAATTGGTTAGTGTTGGCATTAGGGTACAAGTTGCTGAGTTTGCTTTTACCTATTTTGTTCGTATCTTGATGCAGTTTGACTTCACCTTTAGTATCAACTAAATATACAAACCCGCTGTCTTCAATTTTAAATGAAGCCAATAAATTAACCATATCATCTAACGATTTGGCTAGACTAACCATGCCACGACCATTGGGCTGTTGGTAACTAATAAAAAGTTTTACTTCACCATTGGCTTCGGTATAAACCGTCAACAAACGCTCTTTTTTACTATCGCGGTAGTCAAAAAACCAGCCATCTTGCTCTGGATTTAATATTCGCAAAAAACCATCCTGAGTATAGTAGGCCGCAGTTTCTTTGTCGGCGTAAGACGCTTGAACTAAATCGTATTGATTTTTCATGTCATTAAGTTCTGCGATAACGAGGTTTTCTTGGTCAGCAGGGCGACCATTTTGAAGCCATTCTAGCAACATTCGGCTATTCGCTAACTGTTCCGAAGCATTGATTAAACTACGGATTTCGAGGTCGACTTCATTGCGAATTTGCATGAGTAAGCTCGGCATTTCCGAGTTTAGCATCCGCTGCTCAACAACTTGCTTTGCACTTCGTTGACTTAATAATCCGACTAAGATCGTCGATAGCAATACAGCAACCGTCACGGTCAGTAATATTTTTTGTTTAATGGTAAGTGTATTCATCTACAACAGCCTCTTGGGAGTATCTCTATGGTATATCGGACACAATGGCAATAAATTGATAGTTATTTTGCTGTTAAGTTGATTCAATCAGCAAAATAGTCTTTTGGTGTAGGTTGTTTTGATTTTATGTGGGTAATGATAGTCGATAAAACAAAAAAAACGCACCTATATTTAAGTGCGTTTTATTGACTGTGCCAATATTTTAACGATTGGTTCGCTTACATATTTGGATAGTTTGGCCCGCCGCCGCCTTCTGGTGTGACCCAGGTAATGTTTTGGCTTGGGTCTTTAATGTCACAGGTCTTACAATGAATGCAATTTTGACCATTAATCACAAATTTTTTGTCACCGGCTTCTTCAACCACTTCATAAACACCGGCAGGACAGTAACGTTGCGCGGGTTCATCAAATTTAACTAAGTTTACCGATATTGGGATGCTTTGGTCTTTTAGATGTAAATGACACAGCTGATCTTCTTCATGAAAAGTATTCGACAGATATACCGACGATAACTTATCAAAACTCAACTTGCCGTCAGGTTTAGGATAGTCAATTTTATTGTAATCGCTCGCTAGCCCCATCGTGGCATAATCTGGAGTGGTGTCTCTAAAGGTCACCGGAAACTTACCACCAAACCAATTTTGGTCGATATAGTTAAAGGCGCCACCGAGTAGCGTACCAAACTTATGCATGGCCGGGCCAAAGTTGCGTGAGCTATAAAGCTCTTCATGAAGCCAGCTTTTTTCGAAACGGTCTTGGAAACAGTCAAGATCTTTGCCACCTTCTAGTCCGGCAATTAAGCCTTCACCTAAGGTTTTTGCCGCAATAATACCGCTCTTAATAGCTGTATGCGTGCCTTTGATTTTAGCAAAGTTAAGTGTGCCCGCATTACAACCAATAATTAAACCGCCAGGGAAGCTCATTTTCGGTAGTGAGTTTAAACCACCTTTGGCAATGGCTCGTGCACCATAAGATAATCGCTCTCCGCCCGTTAAAGTTGCGGCAATTACAGGGTGAGTTTTATAGCGCTGAAATTCATCAAATGGGCTGAGGTGAGGGTTTTTATAATTTAAGTCGATAATTAACCCTACAGCAACTTGGTTGTCTTCCATATGATATAGGAAGCCACCACCAGATGAGCCATTCACGAGTGGCCAACCACCAGTGTGAACCACTTTACCTTGCTGATGTTGTTCAGCAGGGATTTTCCAAATTTCTTTAAAGCCTAAGCCATAATGTTGTGGTGTTTTACCATTGTCTAAATGGTATTTTTGGATCAGTTGTTTACCTAGATGGCCACGACAGCCTTCTGAAAATACGGTGTATTTGGCATGTAATTCCATACCCGGCATATAGCTGTCTTTATGTTGACCATTTTCACCAACACCCATATCACCGATTAAAATACCTTTAACACTGTTGTCTTCATTAAACAGTAATTCACTGGCTGCAAAACCAGGGAAAATCTCTACGCCCATGGCTTCGGCTCTGTTGGCTAACCAGCGGGCTAAGTTACCCACACTAATGATGTAGTTACCATCATTGTGCATGGTTTTAGGCACTAAGCTGTTGGGCATTAAGCGAGATTGTGTTTCTGAGTTAAGCAGGTAGATTTCGTCATGAGTGACTTTAGTGGTTAGCGGGATGTCTGAATCTCGCCAATCATTAAATAATTCGTCCAGTACATCAGGTTCGAATACAGCACCCGACAAAATATGAGCACCCACTTCAGAGCCTTTTTCTACCACACAAACGGTGATTTCTTTATCAGCATCTTTAGATATTTGCATTAAACGACAAGCGGTCGCTAAACCTGCAGGGCCAGCACCGACAATTACTACGTCGAACTCCATTGACTCGCGTTCCATCTTCTCACCTTTCAAAGTTTCCCGTTCATTGCGGGTTTATTGTTTTTTATAACGATTAAAATAAGTAAACGATCGTTTATCCTTTACTCACCTTACCGCAAAATGAACGTTTGTCACAGTGGCAAACACAATCTTGTTAGCGTGAGTCGAGTCACAAATAGTCAACGATATAGTCTTTCGATCCAAGATATTCACCTAAAGGGGTATTTGTATAGCGGTAATTAGGCCTATAATTGGATCTGACGGTTCTCCGAGCTTTTTGCCCTACGTCAATGATATGGGCAGTTAGCCGTGGTAATTTTGCCACCGGGGTGAGTAAAGAAATGCACTCACCTCCCACACTTGGAAAGGTTAACATGTCCCAACTACAAGACAGCTTTGGTCGAAGATTTCACTATTTGCGGATGTCAGTTACTGATGTTTGCAATTTTAAATGTACTTATTGTTTACCCGACGGATATCGTCCAGATGGTAAACCTACCTTCTTAACGCTCAACGAGATTGAAAATCTGGTTGCCGGTTTCGGTGAAGTAGGCACACAAAAAGTTCGTATCACTGGTGGCGAGCCCACCTTACGCAAGGATTTCACAGATATTGTGCGGATCGTTGCCGACAATCCTAATATTAATACCGTAGCGATGACCACCAATGGGTATCGTTTACAGCAGCATGCCAAAGAATGGTATGACGCAGGTTTACGGCGTATTAATGTGTCAGTTGATAGCTTAGATCCTAAAATGTTTTACCAAATCACTGGCGAAAATAAATTCGACCAAGTGATGCGTGGCATTGAAGCGGCTCTTGAAGCGGGTTTTGAGCGAGTTAAAGTCAATGCCGTGTTATTGAAAGGCTTAAACGACAAAGATTTACCGCGTTTTTTACAGTGGATTAAAAACACACCTATTGATTTACGTTTTATTGAATTAATGGAAACTGGCTTAGGTCACGACTACTTCAATGCACATCATTTAGCGGGTGTAGACATTAAAAAACAACTTGAGCGAGAAGGCTGGTTATATGACTTGCCAAGTGTTGATGATGGTCCTGCGCAAAACTTCAGCCATGCAGATTATCAAGGTCGTATTGGATTAATTATGCCTTACGCAAAGAATTTCTGTGCCAGCTGTAACCGCTTACGAGTCTCTGCAAAGGGTAAATTGCATTTATGTTTGTTTACTGAAAATGGCGTCGATTTACGCGATTTAATACAAAACCCTTCGCAGCGAGATGAATTAATTAGCCGCTTACACGGTCAATTAGCGCAGAAAAAAGAAACCCACTTTTTACATCAAGGTATTACAGGTGTGACTCAACACCTCGCCTCTATTGGTGGTTAAGCCGTCATTGAGTTAAACCGACTGACGCGGCAATACTTGTGACGCTCAGTCGATGGACATTGAATTTGATTAAGGCAGTAAAAAGCATGAGCAATTGTTTTACCCATATTAACGCCGATGGCAATGCCCATATGGTCGATGTGACTGAAAAAGCCGTCACCGAGCGCGAAGCCCGCGCTGAAGCCTTTATTGATATGGCGCCAGATACCTTAGCCATGATCATGAATGGCAGCCATCACAAAGGCGATGTATTTGCTACCGCACGTATTGCCGGTATTCAAGCGGCAAAGAAAACATCTGATTTGATCCCATTATGTCATCCTTTGATGTTGACTAAGGTGGAAGTGGAGCTTGAAGCTCAGCCTGAGCATAACCGTGTGCGCATTACCAGTTTGTGTAAGTTGTCGGGTAAAACCGGTGTTGAAATGGAAGCGCTAACCGCAGCTTCTGTGGCAGCCTTAACCATTTACGACATGTGTAAAGCCGTACAAAAAGACATGATTATTTCTCAAGTTCGTTTGCTTGAAAAACGTGGCGGGAAATCTGGCCATTTTAAAGCCTAATCCGCCCATTATGAGCTAACGTGCACCCAGTATATTTTATAAATAAATGCATTGAGAGACCACTATGATCCAAGTGTTATTTTTTGCGCAAATCCGTGAGTTATTAGGCACCGCTAAAGTCGAACATAGTGGCGATAATATTGATACTGCTGAAGCATTACGTGCAGCGCTTGCCGCTACTGATGATAAGTGGGCCAAAGTGTTGGCATCAGACAAATTGCTGGTGGCGATTAATCAAACCATGAGCCAGTGGGATTCACCGGTAAATGACGGCGATGAAGTGGCCTTTTTCCCTCCAGTCACAGGGGGATAACATGGAGCATCATAGTAACCAAATTGTTGTACGAGTCCATACGGAAGACTTTAGTGTCGCCGATGAATATGCCCTACTTGCCTGTGATAAGCAGGACGGTGCCGTGGTTAATTTTGTTGGCAAAGTACGAGACTTTAACGATGGTAGTGCTGTAACTGACTTAACCCTAGAACATTATCCTGGTATGACTGAATCGGTATTACTGCAGATTAGTCAACAGGCTTGTGAACGTTGGCCTTTAAATAAAGTGACGATTATTCATCGAGTTGGTAGGTTGTCGCTTGGTGAACAAATTGTGTTTATTGGTGTGACTAGCGCTCATCGCAAAGCAGCTTTCGCGGCATGTGAGTTTTTAATCGATTTTTTAAAAACGAAAGCGCCTTTTTGGAAGCTTGAAGCTGGTGATACTGGCGCTAAGTGGGTTGAAGCGCGTGATAGCGATCAGCAAGCAGCCAAAATGTGGCAAAAGTAATCGTCTCGTACATAGCAAGGATAAACCCTCAATGTCTTTCATTAACGCCAACATTACTCAGCTTGCAGATTCCTTTAGGCCTCGATTCCGTGCTGGTGCTATCGCATTATTCTTTGCCATTGTTAGTTCCGTAGGGTTTAGTTCTGCTAGTGTCGCGAGTGATGCTCCGGCCATTGCTGCGGCTGCTAACATTAAATTTGCGGTAGATGAGATAGCGATACGTTTTCAGCAGCAAACGGGTTTGGCTCTGCGGATCAGTTATGGTTCTTCGGGTAATTTTGTGACCCAAATTCAGCATGGTGCACCGTTTGAGATGATGCTCAGTGCCGATGAAGATTATATTGAGCGGTTACATCAAGCGGGCTTTACCCAAAATGATGGCGTTGTTTATGCCATCGGTCGGCTTGCTCTTGCTGCACCTAAGAAGTCACCGTTAATTTTAGATCCTGAGTTAGTTGGATTAGCGCAATTAATCGCCGATGGAAAGGTGTCTCGTTTTGCAATCGCAAATCCTGATCATGCTCCCTATGGCGAACGTGCGCGTGAAGTCCTTAAAACGAAAGGTTTGTGGGACGCACTGCAGCCTAAACTGATTTTAGGCGAAAATGCTTCACAAGCTGCCCAATTTACCATTAGTGGATCGACTCAAGGTGGTATTGTGCCGTTATCATTGGTGCTCACTCCTGAGTTTACCAAGCGTGGTAACTATGTGGTTATTCCTGATTCGCTATATCAACCGCTTAATCAACGCATGGCATTAATGCCTAATGCATCTGAAACTGCTGAGCGATTTTATCAATACATGCAATCAACAGATGCACAGGAAGTATTAACTCAATTTGGGTTTAATTTACCCAAACCTGCTGTAAAGAAGGCTGATTAATGGATTGGCAAGCTCTGTGGCTGTCGGTCAAACTGAGTTGTTTTACCGTAGTATTGTTAATTCCGTTGGCCATTATTGTCGGGCGGGCGTTGGCATATCGCCAATTTAAAGGTAAATCATGGCTTGAAGCTTTGATCATGGTGCCGTTAGTGTTACCGCCAACAGTCATTGGTTATTACCTGCTAGTCGGGTTAGGCAATCAGAGCATGATTGGTCAATGGGTTGAGCAATTAACCGGACAACAATTGGTGTTTCATTTCTCAGGATTAGTAATAGCTTCTATCATCGTTAATATTCCCTTTGCAGTTCAACCCATTCAACGTGCTTTTGAAACGATTCCGATCGACATTCGTGATGCCGCTGCTTGTTGTGGCATGAGTCGATTACGGATATTTTTTCGAATAGAATTGCCTATGATATGGCCTGGCGTTTTAACGGCCGTTGTACTGTGTTTTTCCCATGTGCTGGGCGAATTTGGTGTGGTGTTGATGCTGGGCGGTAATATTGCCGGCGAAACCAAAACTATCTCAATAGCGATTTATGATAGTGTGCAGGCATTCGATTTTGAGTCAGCAGGAATGATGTCTTTGGTATTATTGTTGTTTGCGGTAAGTGCGTTAGCACTCACTACCAGTATGTCGAAGCGTTTAGGAGGGCATCGTGGTGCCACACAACGCTGACCTTATATGTGATATTTCACAAACATTGCCTATTCCATTGGAAGCTCATTTCAGTTGTCGGGCTGGTGAAGTGCTAGCCGTGGTTGGCCCTTCTGGTGGCGGTAAAACGACTTTGCTGAGAATGATTGCCGGTTTGAGTTTACCTCAACGGGGCCACATTCATTGTGGTGATAGATTATGGTTTGATGCAAAGCAGTCTATTTCGTTAACTCCCCAGCAGCGGCATATCGGTTATATGCCACAACATTTCGGTCTGTTCCCACATTTATCTGCACTCGACAATGTTATTTCTGGGCTTGATCATGTGCCAAAAGAATTACGAAAGCAGCGAGCATTAGATTGGTTAGAACGTGTCAATTTACATGGGTTGCCTGATCGTTTACCCGCGCAATTGTCTGGCGGACAACGTCAACGAGTTGCGCTAGCCCGTGCTCTGGCACGTGAGCCAGCTATCTTACTGTTAGATGAACCCTTTTCTGCAGTAGACCGCGAAACCCGTGAACGCTTGTATATTGAGTTAGCTCGCTTAAAACAGCAATTGTCTATCCCGGTGGTCATGGTAACGCATGACATCCATGAGGCATTGCTATTGGCTGATAAGATGATACTTATTAGTCAGGGCCAAATGCTGCAACAAGGCAAACCATTTGAGGTGTTATCTCATCCCAATAACGAAGCGGTTGCACGGCAAATGGGCTTGAGGAATATTTTTGACGGTCAAGTTGTATCGCAAGATATTGAACGTAATATGACCCAGTTTACGCTGGGTGATGAATTGATTGTCAGCGACAGTGCACCAGCATTAACTGTCGGCCAATCTATCCGTTGGGTTATTCCAAACCAAGGTATTCGTTTTAACGCCATTAGCAGCGGTCGTCTGTGTAAAAGCTTAAATAAATTAGAAGTATTAATTGAGTCTGTGTTGGTGATGGGTGAATCGTCACGAGTGATAGCGTCAGTTGTAGGCATTGGATCTATTATCAATGCAGATGTGCCGACACATTTAGTCCATAAGTTAGCCTTAGCGCCAGGAGTGCAAACGACTATTGCGCTTAAGTCAGATCAAATTCATATTTTAAGTGCACAGTCTGAACTCGGATAACCAAGTTTGAAATACAATAGGCGAATATTGTATTTTTGCCCTTAAATATCCCGCTTCTTAACCCGTGTTGAGGTTAAATAATTCTTTTTATCGCTCAGAATGTCATTTTTGGATAATAAACCGGGGATTGATGTTTGAATAAGGCCATTTAACGATCTAAAAAGCGCATTTGATATAAAACCATCCCATTTGGGCTGATTTGTATAGGTTTACCAGAACCTATATTTCTAAAAAACATTGTACAACGACAACCCATCTCACTGAAAAATGGTATTTATGATCAATTATTAATCTTAGATTTCTTGGGACTTTGGCTGCTCTTAGGTAGAGTAGTCGTGTGATAGAATTTTCAATTATATAGAGGCTTGTGATGGTTCGGTTGCTGCTAGCAATATGCTTTCTTCCTTGTGCCGTGATGGCCACTCCATCTATGCACTCTTTATTGATCAATGGCGACTTTTTAAAGCCAATAACGGTCATGGAACAATTAGAGCAACAAGACAAAGGCACCATTTGTGACTTTGATGTTGATGTTGAAGAAGGTTTGCTGGTGTATAAGATTTCTATGATAAATGTAGAGACACACCGAATCAATAAATACGAATACCGAGCCTTAGACGGTACATTATTAACCGAAAAATCATCTGCTTATGCCTCTGATGATATTGGCCAAGTTAATGCGGCAAAAAAGCTGCAAGCTAAGCACATGAAGTTTTCAGAACTAGTGACCCTCGCGATTAAAAACCAACAAGGATATTTAACACAGGCGGAATTGGACCACGATTTATCGATTAGTTATCTCGAACTAAAATTACTCAATCAAGATAGTAGAAATACTATTGCTTTCGATATTGAGACTCTACGTCCACTACCTCTGCTCAAATGGGATTAAAGACTCTATGACTATGCGTATTTTATTGGTTGAAGATGATGCTACTACGTTAAAGTATGTAGCCGACGGATTTACGGCTCAGAAATATCAAGTTGATAGCGCGACAGATGGCCAAGAAGGCCTCACGTTAGCTAAACATAACCAATATGATTTACTGATCCTCGATCGCATGTTACCAAAGCTAGACGGCTTAACATTATTGTCTGCTCTGCGTACCAGTGGTAATAAAACACCAGTACTTATTTTATCGGCATTAAGCCATGTTGATGAGCGTGTAAAAGGTTTACGTGCGGGTGGTGATGATTACATGACCAAGCCATTTGCCTTTGCTGAATTGTTAGTACGTGCTGAAAAACTTGCGCAACGTAACGTGGTTGAACCCGCTGCCACTGAAATTGAAGTGGGCAGTTTAAAAATGGAATTATTAACTCGTAAAGTCACCCTTGACGATAGCGAGTTAATGCTTCAACCAAAAGAATTTCAATTGCTTAAATACTTAATGGAACATCCTAATCAAGTGATTAGCCGTACATTATTATTTGAAGCAGTGTGGGACTACCATTTTGATCCTCGCACCAACGTGATTGATGTACATATTGCCAAGTTACGTCGCAAATTTGAAGAACTTGGTCACGGTGAGTTAATTGAAACCGTTAGAGGGGCTGGATATCGCCTTTGTAAAAGGCATTAAGCCTTACCAAAGTAGTGCGTGGCGGATCACGCTGATCTTCTCGACACTAGTAACCATACTCATTGTTATGTTGGTGCTTAGTCTCTATAGACAGTTAGTGATTGAGCAACAAAATCAAGTAGATAAACATCTAGCTGCAGAAATGCAGCGCTATCAACAGTTAGCATTAACGGTTAACCGTCGCAGCTTTGCGGCTCAAATTCGTGCAGCCGATCCTAAAACAGCACTGATTGCCTGGCGCAACAGTGTAGATATGGTGGGCGCATTGACTTTCTTACCCGAAAATATGCCACAACTGCCTGAAACGAAAGATTTCCCTATCTTTACTGGTGGTCCAGATAAACTGCATATTCTTACTGGTGGCTTAGTTATCACCCGTTATGGGCCAGTATTAATTGCTACGCGTACAGATCAACTCGCGGCCTTAATAGAGAAATTTATTAACGCTGCATTTTGGGCCGTGGCATTCACGCTTGGACTCACGTTAGCGTTAGGCTATATTTTCTCAAAAGCGATCCTTAGACGACTGGTCGAATATAACCGTTTGAGTGAACAAATTGAAGCCGGACACTATGAAACCCGTCTACCAGTCAGTGAAAGCCAAGATGAATTTGATATGTTGGCACGGCAGTTTAATTTAGTGCTCGACACCTTAGAGCAAAACTTACGTGCTGTTCGCGGTGTGACCGATAACATTGCCCATGATTTACGCACGCCACTATCGCATTTACGCATTGGTATTGAGCAGCTGTCGCAAAAACCTACAGCTGAACTTGCCGATGCCACTGCTGAGTTACTTGAAGAGTTAGACCACTGTTTAGGAACATTTGATGCGATGTTATCGTTAACGCGCATCGAAGAAGGTCAGCAAATGCTTGATTTGCAGCCGGTGAGTTTACAGCAAATCTGCCAAGATTTATTCGAAATGGCAGAGGTGATTGCCGAGAGTCACGACCAAGTATTGAGTATTAGTCTAGAAGATGATGTTCACGTGAATGGTGATAAGTATTTGTTGTTCCAAGCTTTGTTTAATCTAGTGGATAACGCGATAAAGTATTCACCTAATGGTGCCACGATTAATATTATTCAACACGGTAAACACATTCAAATTAGTGATAATGGACCGGGTATTATTGACGAAGATAAAGAGCGGGTATTCGATCGCTTAGTGCGCTTAGACCCTAGCCGCCATTACAAAGGTACTGGTTTAGGATTATCGATGGTAAAGGCTATTCTATCGCGTCACAAAGCGACTATTTCACTCCATGATAATAACCCTGGTTTGCTCGTGAGTATTCACTTTAAATAACCCCCCACAAGCCTCCCATTTAATCGTTGTTGGATAATCTATGTATCAAGTGCTCAGTGATCAACCAGACTTTATTGTCATCAGCAAGTCCGTGAATGTTCATTTTCACAGTCAAGATGGAAGTGCTGGGGTGATTGCACAGGCTGAGGCTGATTTAGGTTGCAAGCTTTACCCTGTTCATCGACTCGATACACCGACTTCAGGGTTGCTGATTGTGGCGAAATCTCCTCAAGCTGCAAATGTGTTTACCAAAATGTTTACTGAGCATAAAGTACAAAAATATTATTTGGCGATTGCTTGTGGTAAACCTAAAAAGAAACAAGGCTGGATTATCGGCGACATGGCTAAGTCACGTCGCAGTATGTATAAGTTACTGCGGACCACTGAAAACCCTGCAGTGACACAGTTTTTTAGTCAGAGTATTGCCTCTGGTATGCGGATGTATTTACTGAAACCGTTGAGCGGTAAAACCCATCAATTAAGAGTGGCTTTAGCCAGTATTGGCGTGCCTATTTTAGGTGATAAACTATATGGTGATGAGCTGAGCGATAGATGTTATTTACATGCTTATAGTGTGCATTTTACCTACTTAGAACAGGATTATTCTTTTAAGCAACTGCCTCAATTCGGTAAGCAGTTTTTGTTACCTGAATGCCAACAACTTATGATGAATCAATGGCAATCACCGAATGACTTGCCGTGGCCGAATAAAGACTAATTGTCTCCCGCTTACCCTAATAGGGTATTGGTTAATTGACTAAAATCATAATGTGAAAGAGCTGACTGGATAGCCGTTACGATTGCTCTGTTATTATCGCAGCATTTGATTCTTCCATTGAATCCATTGAATCTTCCATTGCATCCATTGAGCAAATTGTATTGCGGCCTTTACTTTTAGCAAGGTACATAGCGTCGTCAGCTAGTTGTAATAATTGTTCAATACTAAGGTGAGTTTTACAGGTAGCATAACCAATGCTGAGAGTGGTATTGATATGGGTCTTCTGCCATAAAACAGTATTTTCATTGATTTTTTGTTGTACTTTTTCGGCCACTATTTGAGCCTCTTTTTTATTGGTTAATGGCAGTATGATTAAAAACTCCTCACCACCATAACGACAAACGAAATCAATTTTCCTCAATGATTTTTGTAATATGTCAGCAGTATTTTTGAGCACCATATCACCCGCTAAATGCCCGTAAGTATCATTAATGCGTTTGAAGTGGTCTAAGTCGAGTACCATTAAACTATACGCCAACCCATTTCGAAGCCATAGGGCATCAACTTCTTCGAGCTTGTTTAATAAAGAGTGCCTATTCCATAAGCCAGTTAGTTGATCTTTGTTGGCTAATCGAGCGACCTTGTAGACTAAGCGAGTTAGCGCATTACCAAACAATACTAGATTAGTGAGTAGCAGTAATATGATGTAGCTCCACATCACTAACGATGAGTTAAGCTTGTCTGCAGCTGAAATGTTGGCAAGTTCGTCGGGGAAAAGTAATAAAACAACTGCGCGTATGATAAACAGTAAGCCTATGGTGAAAAAAGGTACGTTAATCAACGCGGCATAATGCAGCGGTAAGTGTTTTTTTACCGCCCGAAAATTATCAATACCACTAAGGGTGATGAACGTTGCTGCGGTAATACTCATTACAATAACTAAGTAGACAGCGTAGGTCAGGGATGGTGGAACCAACAGCATTAATAATGCCGTGGTTGCCAGCAAAATAAGATCGAATCGGTAAGATAAAGGCTGCTTAAATAAATGTTGGCTGCCCCAACGCACCAGAGTAAACCCCACAAGTATTGTCATGTCTGCCACAAACCAGTATAAATAGTTAATTGCTTCAGTACGTTGGGTATAAAGCATAATGCCGATAAGTGTACAAATATTGGTGGCGGCGAAACACCAACTAGCTTTAGGTGCAATACGTAATAGGCAGGCAAGTAATGTCCAAGCTATGGCGCAACTTACTGCTATTAAGCTAAAAAATTGAACGAAAATAATACTTTGGTTATGTTCCATATGACTCATTAGTATTGTGAAAAAGACTATTCCATAATGTGATATCAACATCGCAACTACAATAATAGGCTAATTGTCCTAGTTAACAAATTGTATCGTATACTGTTTTTATAATAACTATAGCGAAATTAATCAACTTAAATAAGGTAACTCAAATGGATTCTAATAAATTATTACTGGTGATTATTGCGATTTTACTGCCGCCAGTGGCGGTTTTACTCAAAAAAGGCATGGGCAAAGACTTATTAATAAATATCTTATTATGTATTTTCTTTTTTGTACCAGGGCTTGTTCATGCTTTGTGGGTAGTGTTACAAGAATAATGTTTAACACCCTATGCTATCGATATTGTTTGGTCACTGATAAGTTGGAATTTATAGGGTTTTAATCAGTTTGAGATTATAATTGCCTCGTGTAAATGCTATCAAGTGACCAATATGAATCGTAAAAAGAAAATTAATCAAACTCTTAAAGCTAAAGCAAAAAAAGCCAATGCTAAGCTTCATGCTGCCAATAAATCGCCATATATTGCCAAAGCAGACCGTGAGCAGCTTGCCCAAGCGCAATTGGTTATAGCGCCATCAGCCAGTGTAGCTGACAGCGTATTAAGCGACTCTGATGCTGCACATTCGCCAGCACTGTAACACTATAGCGATGACCCTAGAGATGATTTTATCTACGGATTAACACCGCATACTTTACAATGTGGTTGTTTAGGTAAACGCATTTGCCTAAACTCCATGGTCATCGCATCAATCATCAACAATTTTCCGGTTAATGGCTCGCCGATAGCCGTGATGACTTTTATTGCTTCTGTTGCTTGAATGCAGCCAATCATGCCGACCACAGGCGCAAGAATGCCCGCTTCAACACAAGTTAGCTGTTGTTCACCAAATAAAGCACTAAAGCATTGATAGCAAGGGCTGTCTTGTTGGTAGTCAAATACTGTAACAGTGCCTTCCATTCTAATAGCCGCGGCTGAAACTAAAGGCACTTGGTGCTCAAAACAGCTTTTATTAAGCTGTTCACGCACTAACATATTGTCTGTGCAATCCAGAATTAAGCTATGTTGACTCACCAACACGTTAATCTCATCATCATCTAATAACGCATTAATGGTATTGATGTTAATTAATGGATTTAGCAGCATCAGCGATTGCTTAGCCGATTCAACTTTTGCTTGGCCAATATTGGCGTCATAGTGCAATACTTGGCGCTGCAAATTAGACAGCTCTACGGTATCAAAATCAACTAAGGTGATTTCACCAACCCCAGCCACGGCAAGGTATTGACTTGCTGCACAGCCAAGTCCGCCTGCACCAATAATTAGTACTTTGGCAAGCTTGAGCTTTTCTTGGCCATCGATATCGATAGCCTTAATAGAGATCTGCCGGCTATAGCGCAGCATTTCATTATCAGTGAGTATCTCTTGATCAAGTGAATCCATACTATTCCTAACACAACACGTTATTAAAAGGCTCTACGGTGACTTGGGTGCCTGTTGGTGTGTCGCCTTGGAATTGATCTAATATCACAAAGCAATTAGCTAAACTCATTGATGTGAGCATACCTGAACCTTGGCCGCCAGTAATCGCAACTTCAAGTTCGCCCGCTTCATTTCGACTGAGTATGCCGCGTTGATATTCGACTCTACCAGGGTGTTTTCGTATATCTGTCAGCAACTTTGCTTGGCAAAATAACGGCTTAATAGGCTTAAGTCCCTGCATTTTATTTAAAATGGGTAACACGAGTTTATAAAACGTTACCATTGAAGAAACGGGATTACCGGGTAAACCGCAAAAAATCGCATTATCTATTTTACCAAATGCGAATGGTTTACCTGGCTTAATAGCGAGTTTCCAAAAGGTAATTTGGCCTTCTTCAGACAAAATTTGTTTAGTAAAGTCAGCTTCACCAACAGAAACGCCGCCGGATGTTAATACCATATCAGCCTTGCTGGCTGCTTCTTTAAATGCACCTCGAATGGCTTCTTTATTGTCGGCTATTACGCCTAAATCAATCCATTCAACATGGCTTTTACTGAGTAAGCCTTGGATTGAATAGCGGTTAGAATCATAAATCTGTCCAGGAGCCAGTTCACTTCCCACTGGGCGTAACTCATCACCAGTAGAAAAGAAGGCGACTTTTAATTTGCGTGTCACTCTAACCTGGTTAATACCAATAGTGGCGAGTACACCCATTTCTGCAGCGCGGATAGTGATGCCTTTATGCAATACTTTTGTGCCAGCAAGCAGTTCTTCACCACATAGGCGTACATTAGCGCCTAATCGATGTGGATGCTCGATAGTAATTTTATTTTCGTTTGCTTGGACTTTTTCTTGCATTTGCACGGTATCAAAACCCACTGGTACAGGGGCGCCAGTCATTATACGAATACAGCTATTGGGTAATACATGACCCTTGAAAGGGTGGCCAGCAAAAGAACTACCCACGAGGGTAAGGGTTGTTTTATCCTGTGATGCAGCTAAATCGGTAAAACGAAATGCATAACCGTCCATTGCCGAGTTATCAAATGGGGGTAAATCAATACTCGATGCCAGATCTTCCGCGAGCACTCTGTCGATAGCTTGGGTTAATGTGACTAGCTCGGTATCTTGGGTTGCTTCAACTTGAGCTAAAAGTTGCTCAATTGCTTGATCGGGATGAAGCAATGCTGGTTGAGCGCAAGGATCTTGATTACTGGACATCAGAACTTCCTTAATGAATCGCTAAAATACTATCAACTGTATCTTGGTTGAAATAGGTCTTTGCTTTTTAATGGTGCTTAGTATGCCATGATGGCACAAGAGTTTTATGATCACACTTAAGGTTTTATATTTTATGTCGAAAAATAATGCCAAGACGGGTTGGTACTTGTACATTATTCGCTGTGCAAACTCACATTTATACACGGGTATCACCACCGATATTGCTCGTCGTTTTGCCGAGCATCAAGCCAGTGGTCCTAAAGCGGCTAAATATTTAAAAGGTAAAGGCCCGTTAACCTTAGTTTATCAAGAATCATTAGCTGATCGAAGTGAAGCGTCAAAACGCGAGATTACTGTTAAAAAATATACTAGGCAGCAAAAATTATTGTTGATTGAACAGCATGCGTTAATCCACCCAACGGAACGATAAGTTGCCTATATTAATGATTTTTCTATATTGAAAAAGTTGGTCTGCAATTGTTTTACGACTAAACTGAATGATGGCATCACAATGGTGAATGGTGGCAGTACAATGGTTAAGTTGTTAATGAGTGTTGCGCTGATCATTTGTTGTTTTGCATTTCCTTTAGGCGCTCAACAAGTACGCATTCAATCTGTTCAATCTTCAGAAAATATCACCTACCAATATTATTACGATTTGTTACAGCTAATATTAACCCAAACCGCTGACGATTATGGCTCGGCTGATATTGTTGTTATCAACACCCCATTGTCACAGTCTCGTGGTTTTAGTATGTTAAAAGCCGATTTGCTAGATGTCTTTTGGGCTGGCACCACTGTTGAGCGTGAGCGTAAGTTCCATGCAATTAAAATTCCTCTGGTTGGTGGCTTATTGGGTGCTAGAGTACCGGTAATTGTTCGTGATAGATTCGCGGAATTTGAAGCGATAAACACGCCAAGGCAACTGCAACAATTAGTCGCGTGCCAAGGGGCACAGTGGCCAGATTCGGATATTTTAGAATATAACGGTTATCGAGTTGAACGGGTGATTACCTTCCAGTTAATTTACAGCATGTTGAAACAGCAGCGCTGTGATTATTTTCCTCGTGGTTTAAATGAGGCTTATGCTGAGGTGAACACGAAAGGTAACGAAAGCTTGATGGTGTACGATAAACTCATATTACATTATCCATTACCGATGTATTTTTTTGTTAGTAATGACCATCCGCGCTTAGCGCAACGCATTACTCAAGGTTTAGAGGCACTCATTACGACAGGTCAGCTACATGTGTTTATTGAGCAGCATGAAACAACTCGAGATATGTTCCCGCTCAGTAAATATAACAACAGTCGTATTTTTGACTTAGCTAATCCACTGTTACCGCCACAAACACCTTTTCAAAACCAAGATTTATGGATTGATTTACCGCATCCCACAAAAAACGCCGCAGCACTAGTGGAGTGATACGGCGTTATTTAATTTCATCGTTTATATAGCGTTGAAGCTTATTTAGATGCTCGCAACACAGGGTACTTCATGTATTCGTTGTCGTAGTATGGGCTACGTTGGTAAAACCAGCGTAATCTTGCTTGGCTATCTTTCGCAAAATCAGGGTCTTTAAGCGCTTGATCAAACTCAGCTTGTAGAGCTGGATTGTCGAGTAACATTTTTGCCGCTAAAGGTTCCACTGCATAGTCTTCAATGTATTCTGTACGGGTGAAAATGGTATTAAACATGCCCCAATAAAACAATGAATCCTCAGCTTGAGGTTCAAGTAATAGCATTGCTAAGTCACCCAAAGGCTGGTCGGTTGGAATACGCATGCTACCTGCAGGAAGGTAGGCGTTTATTTTATGAATAGCCGTTGTTGCCGTTACCGTTTGATGACCTTCATAATCAGCACTTGAGAATAATGGATCGCTAAATTGATATTGCTGCGCGGTTATCGAGGCTGGCTTATTCAGTCGTGTCATTCGAATACCATGTAAAGATAAACGTTCAATAACGTTTGTCCATTGTGGTGGAATATAATAAGCCACAGGACGAGTTACCGTGATATCAGCTTTTGTATTAGCCACAATTGGTAAGTTTTCATATAACTTAGGCTCTCCAGTCCAGCGTACAACTTTGTCACCACTGATTGGGCTTTGCTCAACACGGTAATCAATCCCTTTAAAGTCTTTTCCTTCAGCTAAGGTTTCATTTTGCCAACTAATGGTTAACTCGCTTGGGTTACGATATTTGTCTTCATTAATCGCAGACTTTAGCTTGGTGCTATTTTTTGCCACCGTTTTAAGGGTTTGCTCGAGTGTAATGTAAGTACCTAGAACGCGTTGCTTATAAGGTTTAAGGCTATGGTTTTCAATTAGGATCGTCGGTAAATGGCGAGCATCACCGTAACCATTGGAAAAGCGTGGGCTAGGGTTCCACAATGACAGGCCTTTAGTCATGTCAGTATTATCGTTAGCAAATACCAACTGGCCCGGAATGTGGCCTTGTTCGGTTAATGCATGTTCAACCGCGGGGCGGTAAATAGACTCTAACCATGTAAAAATACTTGGGCTATAGCCTTGTGCAACGTTGTAGCCAAAGGTGACATCGTATTGGTAGTCAATACCATCGGTCACATGGATATCAATATATAAGTCTGGCTGCCATATATTTATCGCTTGAATGAGGTGCTGCATTTCCAATGCATCAGCTTTAGCATAATCACGGTTTAAATTTAGATTGTTGGCCGTGGTGCGCCAGCCCATATTGACCGGTCCACGTTGATTGACCCGATTGAATTTGCTGCTACGTTCATGGGCATCGACACTGAAGATAGGAATAAACAGTAAATTAACGTTTTCAAGTAAATCGCGTTTGTTACGATGGCTGATATCACGTAGTAGCATCATGCCTGCATCTTTACCGTCAATTTCACCTGAATGAATACCTGCTTGCACTAATACCGTTGCTTTACCGTTATCACTTAATGCTTGCGCCGTTGACACCCCATCTTGTGACGCAACAATCATCCATATATCTCGTCCTTGGGGGCTTTTACCAATGCTGACTTTTTGTAACACGTCGCTACTGTCGACGAGTTTGTCTAACCATTCCATGGTGTCGTGATAGTTTGGGCTGGAAACATAACCTTGTTGCTCAAAAGGGGTTGCCCATGGCTGATCTGCACTTAACAGTAACGTTTCACTGGCGCCTGACCAAGGGTGAATGGGTGGCAGTATGCTGTCGTTTTCGAGATGCGTTATTTGCTCTGTTGGTACCTGAGTGGCAGTAGGCACAGCATTGTTAGCATAGGTGAAAGTGGAACAGATAAGTAACGGACTAACCATTAAACTAGCAAGCAAAAAGCGGCGCATGAATATCCCTGTGAATGGTGATTGTGTCGAAATACGATAATGGCATCATAACACTGCCTATCAACAGTTTCAGTTGCTTTTACCCTTATAAATAAACTGGTTTTGTGCAGATAAAAAATCCCAACCGAAGTTGGGATTTTTAAATTACATCGCATTAAATAAAGCGTTGCGAATAATGAGGAGCTTGTTTATACGTTAGGGCCAGCATTTTTAATGGCTTCAGACACTTTATATTTTGCAAAGTTATCACTGAACTCTTGTGCTAGCTGCTGTGCATATTTGTCATACTCAGCTTTATCTGCCCAAGTGTTGACTGGGTTTAACAAAGCGGTATCAACACCCGATACACTAACAGGTACGTTTAAGTTCAGTTTATCGATATAAACGGTTTCAACATCTTTTAGCTCACCACTGACAATAGCATCCACAATGGCGCGAGTTGTCGGGATATCAAAACGTTTACCTACACCATGTGGACCACCGGTCCAGCCAGTGTTAACAAGGTAAACTTGGCTGCCAAACGACTCAATGCGTTTCATCAACAGCTCTGCATACACTCCAGCTGGACGTGGGAAGAATGGTGCACCAAAACACGTCGAGAAGGTTGACTGAATTGCAGACGTAGAACCCATTTCTGTAGAGCCTACCTTCGCGGTGTAACCTGATAAGAAGTGATATGCAGCTTGTTCTTTGCTTAATACCGATACTGGCGGTAATACACCTGATACATCACAAGTTAAGAAAACCACAGCATGAGGTTCTGCACCACGGTTATCTTCTTTACGTTGAGCAATGTGCTCTAAAGGATAAGCTGCACGGCTATTTTCGGTCAGGCTAGTATCTTTATAATCAGGCACTCGCTGTTCATCAAGCACCACGTTTTCGAGTACGGTACCGAAACGAATTGCATCCCAAATCACAGGTTCATTTTTTTGGCTCAGGTCGATACATTTTGCATAGCAACCGCCTTCGATATTAAATACGCCACCGGGTGCCCAGCCGTGCTCATCATCACCGATCAAGAAACGTTTTGGATCAGCTGAAAGCGTGGTTTTACCGGTACCCGATAGGCCGAAGAATAATGTGGTATCACCATCGTGGCCGACGTTAGCCGAACAATGCATGGGTAGCACACCTTTAGCGGGTAATAAGAAGTTCTGTACCGAGAACATCGACTTCTTCATTTCACCTGCATATTTCAACCCAGCAAGCAGTACTTTTCGCTCGGCAAAGTTGAGAATAACAGCGGCTTCAGAGTTTGTACCATCACGTTGAGGTTCACATACGAACCCTGGCGCATTGATGATTTGCCAGGTGTCTTTGTTACCACGATTAAAGGTTTCTGGAGCGATAAATAAATTACGTGCAAACAATTGATGCCATGCGAACTCAGTGGTTACACGTACAGGAATATAATGTTCATCATCAGCACCAACTTCGAGTTCAGATGTAAACAACTCTTTGTCTGCAAGGTAGGCTTCTACCCGGCCCCATAATGCATCAAATTTGCCTGCATCAAACGGGCGGTTTACTTTGCCCCATTCAATGTCGGCTTCTGTATTTGCCTCTTTGACGATAAATCGGTCATTAGGTGAACGACCCGTTCTTTCTCCTGTCTTGGCCACTAAGGCACCATTTGCGGTCAGTTGACCTTCTCCACGAAGAAGCGCGATTTCTACTAGCTGTGCAGTCGTAGGGTTGAGGTGAACGCGGTTAGATACATCCGCCATAGTGTTGATCTCCATGTCTTTTAGGTCGTGTTTCGCTGTGAACTGCTATTGGGGGTTAGGTGTTCAAACTTAGCTTGTTATTATTTTTGCGCGATGGCTATAAGCTAATGTGGGGGATTGTAACGCAAGTTAATGCCGCGGTAACGAACAGTTTGGTAATTTTTTTGAAAGTTTTTGCTGTTTGATGTTTTGTTTAGACGGTTAAGACGTAAAAAAAGCGCGTTAAGCGCTTTTTTTGTAAGTTGTTACGTTGTCGGTAACGATATTGGTTACTGTTGTGACTGGCTGCTATGACTACCAGAATATAACGCTGCAATATCTATCGCATCAAAAGAGTACTTTGCTGTGCAATACTCACAATCCATCTCAATTTTCCCTTCTTCAGCTAGAATCTCTTCAACTTCAGTTTGGGGTAACGTTTTGATTGCTGCAGCACTGCGATCACGAGAACAGCTACATTTGAATGTAACATCAACAGGATCAAATAAGCGTACTTCTTCTTGATGATACAAGCGATGTAATACTTGTTCAGCATCAAGAGTGAATAACTCTTCTGCTTTAATGGTCGAGGTCAATGCTGAGAGATGTTCAAAGTCGTCATTATTACCAGATTTTGCTGGCAATACTTGCAACAACATTCCTGCAGCTTGTTTGCCGTTAGCAAATAACTGTATTTGGGTAGGTAACTGCTCTGATTGATTAAAATACTCTTCTAAGCAAGCAGCTAAGTTTACGTGGTCTAATGACACAATGCCTTGATAACGCTCACCCTCATCTGGAGTTAACGTAATGACCATGTAGCCTTTACCGAACATTTGTTGCAAGCTTGCATCGGCAGCAATATCGCCGTTCCAACGTGCAACACCACGTAATACTTGCTTATTGTTACCATTAATTACCGCTAAAGAAACCGGACCATCGCCCTGTAACTGTACGCTAATGTCACCACTGAACTTGATCGTCGCGGTAAGCAATGATGTTGCGGCCAATAACTCACCGATTAGAGCTTGTAATGCAACCGGATAAATATGTGCAGAAAGCACTTCTTGGTAACTGCTTTCTAATTGGACTATCTCGCCTCGCACATCGGCATTATCAAAAATGTAGCGATGTAAAATATCGTTGTTCATTTGTATTCTCTTACTTTTTGGGCGCCTAGTAATCTTTAAAGCGCATAATCTGTCGTCTTTGTTTTTTATCCGGTTTATGGTCTGGTGCCGGATTGTTCAAAATATTTAGCCGTCGGGCTTCAGCGTTTATAATCCGTTTGCTAATACTCTCAGGTGTTTCTTCGTATAGGGTTTGCGCCACATTAGCACTTTGTCTATGGCCAGATAATTGGAGGACAATAATCTCTTTATCATCATTACCTTGGCGAAGACGGATTTTTGCACCAGCTTCAGCATTCTTACTGGATTTAGTCCGTTGACCGTTGTAATGTACTTTACCGCCATTGATCATGTCTTTTGCGATAGCGCGGGTTTTATAAAATCGTGCCGCCCATAACCATTTATCGAGCCGAATAAAGCTTTTTTCGGGCTGATTTTGAGTCACATGACCTCCAAAACAGGGATGATTTCACAGACTGAGTAACCTAACTGCCATACAATGTGTGTATTATCGTAATAGAGGGCAATATTATGGCTCTTTTTATGGGCGCAAAGTTAGCATATTTGATGGAGATTCGCCAATCGATATGCTCTGGGGTTGTTGCTTTATCCTGTGTGGGTTAGCATGACCGCTACACATATATTTTCGCATTTTATTAACAATTAGAACAGAGACCTGTACCAAGTCGTATAGAGGGTCCAATAACATATGGATTTATTAGATAAACTGATCACCAACGCTGCAAAAATACCACATAAGCTATTGAGTATGATTGTATTTTGGCTTGGCTTGGTCATTGTGTTGCTACTCGCTGCACAGATCACATGGAAGTTGATGCCAGTATCATCGCAGTCTGCGGTGTGGCAACCATCCCCCATATCAGCAGGCACTGCAAAGCGTATTGAGCTTGCCGGTGTACGTAACCTATTGCTTTTTGGTCGCTTAGACAATAATAGCAATAAACCCAAAGCTGAAGTCGTAGAGCAAATCACCGATGCGCCTAAAACAAACTTGTCTATCCAATTGACAGGGGTTGTTGCGTCTACCGAAGAAGCCCAAGGTTTAGCGGTTATTGAATCAAGTGGGCAACAAGAAACCTATAGCTTAGGCGATAAAATTAAAGGGACTTCAGCTTCTTTAAAAGAGGTTTATGCCGACCGTATTATTATTAGTAATAGTGGTCGTTATGAAACTTTAATGCTGGATGGCCTTAAATATACTACCCAAAGCGAAGCTAACTCCCAGTTGCAACAAGCAAAAGTAGGTCAACAGGTAACCCGAGTTGATCGTCGCGATAATCAACGTTTTTCTGAAGATTTGTCTAATTCTCGTGATGAGTTGTTAGCAGACCCAAGTAAAATTACAGACTTTTTAGCTATTTCACCGGTACGTAATGGTGATGAATTAGCGGGTTACCGTTTAAATCCTGGTAAAGATGTCGCGTTGTTTAAGCAAGCGGGTTTTCAAGCTAATGATTTAGCAAAATCAATAAATGGATTTGATCTGACCGATATGGGTCAGGCATTAGAAGTGATGGCACAACTGCCTGAGCTCACCGAAATGGCTGTCATGGTTGAGCGTGAAGGGCAGTTGGTCGAAATCATGTTTAGTTTGCCAGAATAATTTGGCGTTAGAGGATTGAGTAGAATGAATAATAAAGGGATCCGACATAACATTATTGCTGGAATGCTTATGGGCGCTGCAATGATAGCGGCACCGAGTGCTTGGTCGGAACAATATGCCGCCAATTTTAAAGGCACTGACATTCAAGAATTTATTAATATTGTCGGTAAAAACCTCAATAAAACCATTATTGTAGATCCAACAGTACGTGGCAAAATTAATGTCCGTAGTTACGATTTACTTAATGATGATCAATATTACCAATTCTTCCTTAACGTACTTCAAGTGTATGGTTATGCAGTGGTTGAAATGGAAAACCACGTCATTAAAGTCATTAAAGACAAAGACGCCAAAATGGCTTCTATTCGTGTCGCCGATGACAAGTCGCCTGGTGTTGGTGATGAAATGGTCACCCGAATTGTTCCTTTATACAATTCTGAAGCTAAACAACTTGCTCCCTTACTTCGCCAGTTGAATGATAATGCTGGTGGCGGTAACGTTGTTAACTATGATCAATCAAACGTGTTAATGATTTCTGGTCGTGCAGCGGTAGTGAACAAGTTGGTAGAGATTGTTCGCCGAGTTGATAAGCAAGGCGACACCGACGTACAAGTCGTGGCTTTAGATTACGCCTCTGCAGGGGAAATTGTTCGCATAGTCGATACCTTATATCGCTCAAGTGCTAACCAATCACAGCTGCCAGGCCAAGCGCCTAAAGTGGTGGCTGATGAGCGCATGAATGCGGTTATTGTCAGTGGCGATGAAAAAAGTCGTCAACGTGTAATCGAACTCATTAAACGCCTCGATGCTGAACAGGCTAGTACGGGTAACACCAAGGTACGTTATTTACGTTACGCCAAAGCAGAAGACTTAGTTGAAGTATTAACTGGGTTTGCACAAAACTTACAAGATAATAAAGAGGGTGCCAGTACTCAGCAAGGCAACTCAAGTAAGCGTCGTAGTGATATCAATATTATGGCCCACAGCGACACTAACTCACTGGTGATTAGTGCTGAACCAGATCAACTGCGTACCATTGAAAGCGTCATTAATCAGCTTGATATTCGCCGTGCTCAAGTGCTCGTTGAAGCCATTATTGTTGAAATCGCTGAAGGCGATAATGTTGGTTTTGGAGTGCAATGGGGCAGCGAAGCGGGTGGCTTAACGCAGTTTAACAACATTGGCCCAACCATTGGTGAAGTCGGTGCCGGTGTGTGGTCTGCACGCGAAACTGATGGCACTACAGTAACAGTAGGCAATTCAGATGGCGGCTCTACTACCACCACCAATCCAACCTCTGATGGGGATTACACTTTAATCGCGCAAGCATTGGGTAAAGTGAATGGTATGGCGTGGGGCGTGACCACAGGTAACTTTGCGGCGTTAATCCAAGCTGTGTCGAGTGATACAAATTCAAACGTACTAGCAACACCGTCTATTACCACACTAGATAACCAAGAAGCCTCGTTTATTGTCGGTGATGAAGTGCCGATTATTACCGGTTCAACCTCAAGTTCTAACAATGATAATCCATTCCAAACGGTAGAACGTAAGGAAGTCGGAGTTAAGCTCAAAGTGGTACCGCAAATCAACGAAGGTTCATCGGTTAAATTAACTATTGAACAAGAAGTGTCGGGTGTTAATGGTAACACTGGTGTCGACATCAGTTTCTCTACTCGTCGTTTAACGACCACGGTTATGGCAGATTCAGGCCAAATTGTGGTGCTGGGTGGATTAATTAACGAAGAAGTACAAGAAAGTATTCAAAAAGTCCCAATTCTTGGCGATATTCCTTTTATAGGTCATTTATTCAAGTCTTCTTCTAGTAAGAAAACGAAAAAGAATTTAATGATTTTTATTAAGCCCACCATTATCCGTGACGGTATGACAATGGAAGGGATTGCTGGTCGTAAATATAATTATTTCAGAGCATTACAACTGGAACAACAAGCTCGTGGTATTAATTTAATGCCAAATACTCAAGTCCCAGTTCTTGAAGAATGGGATCAAGAGGCCTACTTGCCAGATGAAGTGAATGACATGCTTGATCGCTATAAAAGCGGCAAAGGGCTGAGCACCGATATACGTGATTCAGACCCTGCCTTGCGCACTATCGATGAAAGCATGCAAAAGGACAAGGCTCAAAACAATGACTGATAGCGTGATGACAGAACCATTAGCCCAAGTATCTAGTGAAGTTGCCATGGAAGTTGTTGAAGGTGATGAAGTTTTTCATTCGACGAGTAAAGAGCGCTTGCCGTTTGCTTTTTCGCACCGCTTTCAATTAGTGTTAGCGAAAGAAAACGATCAGCTTTGTCTTTTCTATACCGATAACACACCACTTAGCGCCATGCTAGAGGTACGGCGCTACGCGGGTGTTGAGTTACCGTTAATTAAACTAGAAGTGGCTAAGTTTGAAGCTAAATTGACCCTGGCGTACCAAGCCAACTCTTCAGAAGCGCAACAGCTTATGGAAGATATTGGTAATGAAATGGACTTGTTTACTCTAGCTGAGGAACTGCCACAAACAGAAGACTTGCTTGAGGGCGACGATGATGCGCCGATTATTAAATTAATTAATGCGCTGTTATCAGAAGCAATTAAAGAAGAAGCCTCAGACATTCACGTCGAAACCTATGAGAAACAACTCGTTGTTCGTTTCCGTATTGATGGCGTGTTGAAAGAAGTATTAAAGCCAAATCGTAAATTGTCGTCTTTGTTAGTGTCGCGTATTAAAGTTATGGCACGTTTAGACATTGCCGAAAAACGTCTGCCACAAGATGGCCGTATTTCGTTGCGTATTGCGGGTCGTGCTGTCGATGTGCGGGTATCAACTATGCCATCAAGTCATGGTGAGCGTGTGGTAATGCGTTTATTGGACAAAAATACCGGCAACTTAGACTTACAACAACTGGGTATGACACCAGGCATTCGTGAAAAATTCGATGAGTTAATTCGTAAGCCACACGGCATTATTCTTGTTACCGGGCCTACTGGTTCTGGTAAAAGTACCACTTTGTACGCTGGGTTAACGGAAATAAATTCTAAAGATACCAATATTTTAACCGTTGAAGATCCTATTGAGTATGAGTTAGAGGGCGTTGGACAAACTCAGGTAAACACTAAAGTCGACATGACTTTTGCTCGAGGATTACGCGCAATTTTACGTCAAGATCCCGATGTAGTCATGATTGGTGAAATTCGTGATTTAGAAACGGCGCAAATTGCAGTTCAAGCATCTTTAACTGGTCACTTAGTTATTTCAACCTTGCATACCAATACCGCATCTGGGGCAATTACCCGTCTACAAGATATGGGCGTAGAACCCTTTTTAGTGTCATCAAGTTTGCTTGGCGTGCTTGCACAACGCTTAATTCGAACATTATGCCCACAGTGTAAAGAAGCACATGAGCCTGATGAGCGTGAACGCGAGTTACTGGGTATTACTGCAAACGACACTCGTATCATTTACCGCGCAAAAGGTTGTAAGGCCTGTGGTCAAAATGGTTATCGTGGTCGAACGGGTATTCATGAGTTACTTATCGTTGATGATAATGTCCGTGAGTTAATTCATGGCGGCAGGGGCGAATTAGCCATTGAAAAATATGTGCGTAAATCGATTCCAAGTATTCGCCATGACGGCATGAGTAAAGTACTCGCTGGTGTGACAACGCTAGAAGAAGTATTACGCGTTACACGCGAGGAGTAATCAATGGCGGCGTTTGAATACAAAGCCCTTGATAGCAAAGGCAAGCAACAAAAAGGTGTGATCGAAGCTGATACCGCGCGACATGCAAGAAGCCAGCTGCGTGAGCAGCGCCTTATGCCGCTGGAACTTCAGCCTGTTAGTGAAAAAGAAGCACGTTCACAGCGTGGCGGTTTTAATTTAGCAAACCTATTTAAAAAGCGTATTTCTGTTGCCGAACTGGCATTGATCACACGCCAAATCGCAACATTAGTGGCCGCAGGCTTACCGATTGAAGAAGCGTTAAAAGCCGTGGGGCAGCAGTCTGAGAAAGATCGCTTAGGTAGCATGATTATGGCGGTGCGTTCTCGGGTGGTTGAAGGTTACAGCTTAGCTGACTCAATGGCCGAATTTCCGCATGTATTTGATGATTTATACCGCGCGATGGTAGCGTCGGGTGAGAAATCAGGCCATTTAGAAGTAGTGCTTAATCGACTTGCCGATTACACAGAGCGTCGTCAGCAACTCAAATCCAAGCTTACTCAAGCAATGATTTACCCTATTGTATTAACCGTGGTCGCTATTGGTGTTATTGCCGTGTTATTGGCTGCTGTGGTGCCAAAGGTTGTTGGGCAGTTTGAGCACATGGGCCAAGAATTACCTGGCACAACTCAGTTTTTGATTCTTGCCTCAGATTTTGTACAACATTGGGGGGTTGTGGTCGTACTGCTTATTTTTGCTGCTATGGTGATGTTCCAGCGGCTGCTTACCAATCCGATTATGCGGATGAAATATGATACAGCTCTTTTGCAAATGCCCGTAATTGGCAAAGTCAGTAAAGGGCTTAATACCGCCCGATTTGCGCGAACATTAAGTATTTTGTCAGCCAGCTCGGTCCCATTACTTGATGGGATGCGAATTGCCAGCGAAGTTTTGCAAAATGTTAAGGTGCGCGCTGCTGTTGATGAGGCTACGGCGCGAGTCCGTGAGGGAACTAGTTTAGGCACGGCGTTGACTAATACTAAGCTATTCCCTGCAATGATGTTGTATATGATTGCATCGGGTGAAAAAAGTGGCCAGCTTGAAAACATGTTAGAACGTGCAGCAGACAACCAAGACCGAGAGTTCGAGTCGAACGTTAATATTGCATTGGGAGTATTTGAACCTATGCTAGTCGTGAGTATGGCATCGGTTGTATTATTTATTGTAATGGCCATTTTACAGCCTATTTTAGAGTTAAATAACTTAATCAGCGGCTAGTTTTGAAGTTGTGTATCTTGGTGGGATAACCGTATACCAAGATTAATACTTAATTTTACGCACGAATATATAGACAATTTTTAGAGGAAGTAATTAATGCAACATAATAATAAACAACGTGGTTTCACCTTACTCGAAGTAATGGTGGTGATTGTTATTTTAGGTATTTTAGCGTCAATGGTTGTGCCCAATCTGATGGGTAACAAAGATAAAGCCGATCAACAAAAAGCGGTATCAGATATTGTGGCATTAGAAAATGCATTGGATATGTATAAGTTAGATAACAGTATTTATCCAACCACAGAACAAGGTCTCGATGCGTTGGTGCAAAAACCTACCTCGTCACCAGAGCCGCGTAATTTCCGTGAAGGTGGGTATGTTAAACGTTTACCACAAGATCCATGGCGCAGTGACTATTTATTATTAAGCCCTGGTGAAAATGGCAAAATTGACATCTTCAGCGCAGGACCAGATGGACAACCAGGTTCTGAAGACGATATCGGAAGCTGGAATTTACAAGATTTCCAATAAGATGATTCATCATCGTCAAGCCGGTTTCACTTTATTAGAGGTGTTAATTGTGGCATTGCTAATGGGTTTGGTTGCCTCTGCGGTAACCATGTCTATTAGTGTTGCTGGGCCGGAACAAATGCTCAAAAAACAGGCGCAACGTTTTATGACTGCAACTGAGATGGTACTTGATGAAAGTGTCTTAAGCGGTCAGTTTATTGGCATTGTGATTGACGAAGATCAATATCAGTTTGTGTTTTATAAAGAAGGTAAATGGATGCCTGTTGATCAAGACCGGCTATTATCGGCCAAAAAAATGGATACCGGTATTACCTTAGATATTGTGATCGATGGCATGCCATTAGTTCAAGAAGACGAGCAAAATGAGTCTTGGTTTGATGAGCCTTTTATCGACGAAGAGAGCGAAGAAGATAAAAAGAAACATCCTGAACCGCAAATTTTATTGTTTCCCAGCGGAGAGATGACTCCCTTTGAACTGGGTTTTAATACGATCAATGATGACCGTCAGCCAGTCAATGTGCTGGTTGTGGGTGATGCGTTAGGTCGCTTAACATTAGGGCGTGTAGATGAATAAACTCACATCATATCGACGCCCTCAATACTGGAAAGTTAACAGCTCAGATATTAAAAGCTTACGCGGTAAGAATCGTGGTATGACTTTACTTGAAGTTATCGTTGCTTTAGCGGTGTTTTCCATTGCAGCGGTATCGGTTACCAAAAGTTTGGGCGAACAAATGGCGAACATGCCCATTTTAGAAGAACGAACGTTAGCGCAATGGGTAGCCAGTAATCAAATGGTCGACGTGCGTTTACCTGGTACCTTTCCTGATATAGGCCAAAAAACGGGTCAGTCAGAGCTCGCAGGTCGTGAATGGTATTGGCGCCAAGAAGTGATTAAAACCACCGATGATAAATTTAGAATGATCCGTATTAGCGTCAGTGACGACGACAAATTTAAACGCGTAGTGGCTCAGGTAAGCAGTTATGTCCATAACAAAGCCTAGGCATTTTAGCGGCTTTACCTTACTCGAAATGCTTATCGCGATTGCGATTTTTGCCATGCTGGGTATCGCGGCAAACTCAGTATTGTCGACGGTAATGAAAAATGATGAAGTGACCAAAGAGTTTGCTACTCGGCTTAAGTCATTACAGCAAGGTTTTGGTGCGTTAGAGCGTGATTTGGGCCAAATGGTGGCGCGTAGCCCTAGATTATTTGAAGGTGATCGTGGCAGCCGTTTTTTTCAGGCTGGCGATAATATTCTCGACTCAGAAACCGAAGCACTGGTATTTTACCGTTTGGGCTGGTTAAACCCCGATGGCATGTTACCTAGAGGAAGTCTGCAATCGGTTGCTTATGTGGTTCAAAATGGCCGCCTTGAGCGTTGGTATTATCCTTATCCTGAACCTGTATCAGGTGCTGAGCCATTAAAAAGCGTGGTTATTGACCATGTGCTGTCAATTGAGTATTCGTTTTATATGGATGATAAATGGCAGAAGCAAGTTGATGGAACCGTGATGCCAAAAGGGATTGCGATGGAAATAGAATTAGAAGGTTTGGGTAAAATTCAGCGTCGTTTTTTACTGCCTAAAGGTGCACCAGCAACTAAGTCTGACAACGATAGTGGTAACAATCGTAACGGTTCAAATAGTAAAGATGAAAATGATATCGCAGCCAATGATGGGAAATCCTCATAATGGGCGGCCAAAAGCAACGCGGGGTTGCATTAATAGTAGTGATGCTAATTGTTGCTATGGTGGTGATTATCGCCACCAACATTAGTAGTCGTAATCAGCTGTCAATGCGCCGAACGCTTAATCTAGCACAATACGATCAGGCTTATTGGTATGCCCTTTCTGCTGAAGAGCTGGCGATGAAAGTGCTCAAGCAAGATTTTGAAGATTCAGAGGGAACGGTACATTTACAACAGTATTGGGCCTTGGCCAATGTGGCATTTCCTGCTGAATACGGTGAAATTGTCGGTGAAATACAAGATATGCGGGCATGCTTTAATGTTAATGCAGTCGGTCAGGCATCGGAAAAAACCAAAAATGGGCAGCCCGAAATGACCGTTGCAGCCATACAGTTTCAATCGTTACTGATCAGCTTAGGGGTTGATGAGTTTGGCGCAGAGCAATTAACGTCAACCCTTAAAGATTATATCGATGAAGACACGTTATCTGGCCCATATGGTGCTGAAGATGCCGAATATGAATCGCGTAATGTGCCATATCGTGCAGCCAATACCTTAATGCAGCATCGCAGTGAGTTACGTGCAGTGTTAGGATTCAGCCAAGATGTTTACCTGAATCTTTTACCTTATGTATGTGCAATACCTGGTGAAGACAGCCAATTATTAAATGTAAATACCATTAAGGTCGAGCAAGCTGCTTTACTGGCAGCAATGCTAGAAAATAAAATATCAGTCAGCGAGGCTGAAAATATTATTAACAATCGTCCAGCAGATGGATATGAAAAGATTGAAGAGTTTTGGGAAGGATCGTCACTTAGTGGCATAAAATCCGAAGCGAATGTAAAGTCGAGTTTTGTGGTTGATAGCCAGTACTTTTTATTGAAAGCTGGCGCCAAAGTCGATACAGCAATATTTCGAATGGAAAGTGTCCTGAAGCGTAATGGTAAAGATTTAGATGTGCTCACCCGTCAGTATGGTGGCCAACAATAATAACAAATTCATTGCGTAACAATACGTATTGAGATCGGTGGAGAATAAACAGTGTCTGAACGGCTATTTATCCGGTTAGGAAAATCATCAGAACACCCATGTTCGTGGCTTGTATGGTCAGAACAAGAGCAAGAGATCATCGCTTCTGGTGAATTATCTGATGCCGCCAGTCTCAGCACTTTAGCTGAGCGTGCGGGTAATCGTCCTGTTGATGTACTTGTGCCTGCGGCCAACATGACATTGACACAAATTATGTTGCCCGAAAAAGGTCAACGCCAAGCATTAAAGGCGTTGCCATACATGTTAGAGGAATCATTAGCGACGAATGTAGACAATATGCATTTTGTTGTTGGGCCTCGTGAAGGTGAGCAGCTCAATGTAGCTGCAGTGGCACATGAGCAAATGCAAATTTGGCTTGAATGGCTTCATCATGCAGGCTTAAAAGTAAAACGTATCGTGCCAGATTGTTTAGCGTTGCCGTTAGAGCAATGTCGTTGGGCAGCAATGAGTGTTGGTAGCGAGTATTTAATCCGAACGTCTGAAGGTAGCGGTGTTAGCATGCCTAAAGCATGGTCTGCATTTGCACTGCCAAAGCTATTAATAGCTGCAAAACCTAATGATAATGAATCGATTAGTGTTGCAAGCTACAGTGACGATATTGTATTTGAAGGTGTGGATATTAATAACAAGCCACTAGATTTACCGATGATGGTACTAGCAAAAGGCATTTTGAACGCCCCAATCAATTTACTAAGTGGCATTTATAAACCTAAGCATGAATACAGTAAACAGTTACTCACCTGGAAAAACGCGGCGATTGTAGTGATGATTGCGATTGTTTTAGCCTTAGCAAATAAAGGCATCGCCATCCATCAACTGAATAATCAGACCACAGAGCTGCAAGCTCAAAGCGAAATGATTTTTAAACAAGCTGTACCGGGTGTAAACCGTATTGTTAATATGCGCTCACAAATGGGCAGTGAATTACGCAGCATGCAAGGCCAAGGTGGCGGTGCAGTATTTTTTGAAATGTTAGATGGTTTAAAGCCAGCGTTTAGTAAGGTGCCAGAACTTAAACCGAATACTTTGCGTTACGAAGCCAATCGTAATGAGTTACGAATGCAAGTCACAGCAAAAACGTACGGCCAAATAGATACATTTAAAGAGCTTGTTAGCAAAGACTACCTCCTCGAAGGTGGTGCCATGAATAGTAGCGAAGAAAGCGTTACCAGTACGCTGACGTTAAGGAATAAATAACATGGAAAACATGCGTAGTTGGTGGCAAGGTTTAGCCATTAGAGAACAACAACTTGTTGGTTTTTGTGCCGCAGTATTGGCAATTGGCATTATGTATTGGGGCATTTGGACACCCATTTCGAATGCTCAAGATACCGCCGAACGTGATAACAGCGCAGCGCAACAAACGTTAAATTATGTTAAACAAACCGCCAATAAAATAGCGGGTCTGAAGCAAGCGGGTGCGCAAGCTAAAGTCCGTGGCAGTTTAAGTTCTGTGGTAAATCAAACGGCCGGACAATATAAATTAGAGATCACCCGTATGCAGCCGCAAGGCGATAAAATTCAGCTATGGATGGATGACGTGCCATTTGATGCGTTACTGGGTTACTTACATGACTTAGTAGAGCAAAAGGGCTTAACGTTAGACAGCGTAGATCTAACCGAATCAGACGTTGCTGGCTTTGTAAAAGTAAGACGTATTCAGCTTTCTCAGTAAGGATTTTTTGTGAGCTTATTTTCAAAAATAGTCATTGGCGTCATTATTTACCTCGCGTTTTTATTGGTTTATTTACCTGCGAACTGGTTAGTCAGTATCGCTCCGTTACCTAATAATGTGGTTATCACAGGTGCCGAAGGTACGCTTTGGCAAGGAAAGGCGGCGTTAATCACCATTGAACAACGTCAAATAGAACACGTTAGTTGGCAGTTAAGTCCTTGGGGATTACTGCTTGGTAAAGCCGATATTGATTTTAATATTGGTAATCGAGCTACGGCTGTAAGTGGTAAAGGTAGTGTGAGTTGGTCGTTATCTGGGTTGAGTGCGAAAAATATTCGACTTGATCTACCCGATAGTTTTTTATTAGCGGGAGCCCGTTTACCTTTTAAAACCCAAATTGATGGCGATGTGAGTTTAATGGTTGCAGTGCTAGAGCAAGGTAAACCATGGTGCGAACAATTAAACGGTAAATTATTTTTAAATAACACCAATGTTAAAAATCAATATGGTGCGTACCCTTTAGGTAACATTGCATTGGGGCTCAGTTGTCTTGATGGTCAATTACAAATTGCCACTGATGAAACCCAAAACGTATTAGGCTTAACGGGAACCGCTATTCTAGGCGAGTCAAACTTGGTTAAAGTAAGTGCTAAAATTAAACCGACCGATGCCCAACCTAAAGATTTACGCGATTCGTTATCCTTTTTAGGCCGACAAGACAGCCAAGGTTATTACCCTATCAACTATCAAGGCGTTGTGCCTGGCTTGTAAAATCGGTTGATACTTGAATAACTAATGCCTTGATATCACTATCAAGGCATTTTTATATCGGCAATAATTTATCGAATAACCTTATCAACTACTTTATTAACTATGTTCAGACATCAACCGCTATTTAACGATCATTCACTACTTGGGTCGTTTTTATAGCGACATCGCTTATACCGAGTTCAGTGCCAACGATAGCGGCTGGTAATCTGTAATCGCGGGAAAGTTGGCAAATTCAATATGAGGTTTCTGGCTATCGGGATTTTTAATCCCGAGTTGATAACCTATACCTGCCTTTTTCGATGCCGCTAATATCACTTCGCTGTCATCAATAAATAAACACCGTGACGGATCCAAGTTGAACTTAGTCAGTGCATACTGCCAAAATTGCGGATGTTCTTTGGGATAACCGCTTTCATGGCTCGATAACATTTTATCTAAACCGTGGCCTAAATTGGTATGAGTTAGCTTAAGCGCTAAGCTTTGAGGGTGAGCATTGGTAAACAAAATGCGTTGTTTGCTTGCCCCTGCTAATGCTTGTAAAAAGGGCATACTGTCTTGGCGAAGTTTAATTCTGTCTGCCGATGCATGGTGTAGCGCCAAAATATCGAGTTGTAAATAGCGTTGCCAGTAATCAAGACAATACCAATCTAAGGTTCCTACCACATCATAATAAGCTTGTTTGACGAGTGTATTGGCTTCATCCAAGCTTATTTTGCGTTGCATGCTTAATTGTTGCGGTACAAGATGTAACCAAAAGTGGTTATCAAAATGCAGATCAAGCAAGGTACCATCCATGTCGAGAAGCACCGTATCTATTTTATACCAAGGAAACATGTAAATTCCGGTTGTAGAATATACCTAGAATAGTAAGATTGTACCCTGTATATATTAATTCGTCACATGAGGCTTCAATGACACAGCGGCATAAAAAGCCGGAAATCCTGCATACTGAAATTGTTGCCAAAAGCAGACTGTTTCAAATCGAGCAGGTACACCTTAAGTTTTCTAATGGCGTAGAGCGTCAATATGAAAGAATGAAGGGCGGTAGCAGAGGTGCTGTGATGATTGTGCCTATTCATCAAGGTAATTTACTATTAGCTAGTGAATACGCAGCCGGCACTGATAATTATGAACTCGGTTTTCCTAAAGGGTTGATAGACCCTGGCGAAACAGCAGTTGAAGCCGCTAATCGTGAGCTCCAAGAAGAAATTGGTTTTGGCAGTTATCAATTGACTCATCTAAAAGAGTTATCACTTGCGCCAGGCTACTTTTCCAGCAAAATGCATATTTTTGTCGCTGAAAAACTGTACCCTAGCCGTTTAGAAGGGGATGAGCCTGAGCCAATAGACGTGATCCCTTGGCCATTATCTGATTGGCAGTTATTACTCGAGAATGTTGATTTTTCAGAATCTCGTAGTGTTAGTGCGCTTTTTTTAACTCAGCAATATCTCAATACACCAACAGATAATCTTACAAATGAAGTCAACGGCGTAAAATAGATTATTCACTAGTGGTATTGAGTTAGTCATTAAACAGCAACATCGAATAGGCAATAGCCTTATTTATTGGTGTCCTTGTGAGGTCATCTTTATCGAATCCAGCAATTGGAGTAATAATGAAGCCAGAAGATGTAATTGAGCAAGTTATAGACATCGCAACGGAAGCTGGGCAAAAAATTCGTGATATTTACCTTAAAGGTAACTTCAAGCGCGAAATTAAGTCCGACAATACTCCTGTCACGTCTGCCGATTTAGCCGCGCACGATATTATTTGCCGCCAGTTAGCGGAGCTAACGCCTGATATTCCTATTTTAAGTGAGGAAGCTGCAGATATTCCATTAAGTGTCCGTGAAAAATGGAAACGCTATTGGTTAGTTGATCCATTAGATGGCACGGGTGAGTTTATTGCGGGTAGTGGTGATTTTTCTGTGATTATTGCCTTAGTTGAACATAACCGTCCTATTATAGGAGTGGTTTATGTGCCGATGACTAAGGTGTGTTATTACGCAATAGCCGGGCTAGGTGCTTATAAGCGTGATGGTAAGAACGAGATACGTATCACCAGTAAACAATTAACCGGTGATGAACCAGAGAATTTACGTTTAGCGGTCAGTCGTCGTCAAGATCCGCAATCAGTTTTAAAGTTACTCAATAAACCTAATCATTGTGAGTTAGTGGTGATGGGTGGTGCAGCATTAAAAAGTTGTTTAGTGGCCGAAGGACGTGCTGATTGCTATGTACGCTTAGGACCTACTGGGGAATGGGATACCGGTGCTGCGCAGATCATTATTGAAGAAGCAGGCGGTGCACTGATTGATATTAATTTACAGCCTATGACCTACAATGAGCGTGAAACACTCGAAAACCCAAATTTTATTGTTGTAGGCAGTGCAAATCTCCCGTGGGATATATTGTTAACTAATTAGTTTGTTTATATTTTCAATGAAGATTAATTGATTTTTTGATGTGTTGTTTTTTTAAACATAGGTCAATTTATTAATCATATACTTGGCAACGACATTAAACACGTGATGTAAGTCGTGATGGCTGTGTGCGGTACCAATGAGCCTTGAGCAACTGTTGCCTGATTCATGTTGATTTGAATACTGTATCTGACAAGTTACATATAAAAATGCCCTCATCACGAGGGCATTTTGTGAAATGACTTATGACTTATGTTTATCTAACCATTGATGTATAGCTTGTCTGTCGCCTTGAAAGATAACTCTGTCCTGTTTCTTTTCAAGTTGATATAGATACATCGGGTCATAATAAATATCGAGTAACAGATTTATCCAGTCTAAATGCTTACTGGTATCATTTTGGCTTTGTTGTACGTTTAGCGCATTATCAACCAAGTCCTGCAATTCTTGATGTTGCTTACCGCCTAAGCGTTTACGAATGCCCAATAAGCTTTGAGCCAAATAAGCTTTAAATGCATCGAAACCCGCTTGCTCACCTAATCCAGATACATAATCAGTCAGTTTTTGTTCAACATAGTCATTTAATAAACGCGGCAAACGTGCGTCTAATGGTTCGTCGAGTACGATAATATCAGCTTGCTGCATCGCGCTGTAAAAATGCTTCGGCAGGGCTGAACGACCAATTAGCATACTTTCATCTTCTAATAGCAAATGGTTATGTTGCTGTTGTTGATGCTTCAGCAATGCCACGGCTAAATTATTTTCGAAGTTAATTTGACTGGGTTGCGGATCGATATTTTTGCCAAAGCTAGACCCTTTATGGTTGGCAAGGCCTTCAAGGTCGACAGACTCATCTCGCTGATGGATAACTTCCGTTTTACCACTACCTGTTATACCACTTAAAATCAGCACTTTAGATTGGCTTGGCGCTTGCTCGATAGTATTAATTAAAAAACTACGTATGGCTTTGTAACCCCCTTCAATATAAGGGATGTCCATGCCTGATTCTTTAATCCATTGCTGTGATAGCTTTGAGCGCAAACCGCCACGAAAACAATATAAATAACTGTCAGGATGTTGTGAGAGCTGAGCAAGCCAAGCATCTATACGTTGTTGTTTAACTTTACCTTTCACCAGCTCATGACCTAATGCTATAGCAGCTTCTTGGCCACGTTTTTTATAGCATGTACCCACTTTTTCGCGTTCACCATCTTGCATTAACGGTAAATTAATCGAGTGGCCAAAAGCGCCTTTAGTAAATTCGATAGGCGCTCTTACGTCTATTAATGGACGGTTTTCTAATAGAAGTCTGCCATATTCTGAGCTGGGAATAACCTCGCTCATTAGCTTAATTCCACAAGGACATCGTGTCCGTCAGCGTGAGGCTCATAAGTATTGAGCATACCGATACAAATAGCGTCAATTCCATTGGCTTCTAATAGTGTTTTAAGTTCCTGTTCTGCCTCTGCACTCACGGCAACTAATAGTCCTCCACTGGTTTGTGGGTCGCAAATAATTGCTTTTTGGTCATCCGTTAGTGGCGGTAAATGTTCGCTATAACTGTCAAAATTACGATGAGTACCACCTGGAATACAGCCTTGAGCGAGGTAATCACTGACTTTAGGGAGTAAAGGGACTTGGGATAAAACGATATTAGCTTTAAGTTGTGCGCCTTGGCATACTTCAATTAAGTGACCTGCCAGTCCAAATCCTGTGACGTCCGTTAATGCATTAACCCCAACAATTTTAGCGATATCAATACCAATCGTGTTGAGCTGACACATGGCATTAGGGGCAATTTGGCTGTCTTCATCACGCAGCTTTTTCTGCTTTTGTGCTGTAGTCAGAATGCCAATACCAATCGGTTTGGTGAGGTATAGACGGTCATTCGCTTTGGCAGTGTTGTTCTGTTTTACTCGCTCAAGCGGTATTTGGCCTGTAACCGCTAAACCAAAAATAGGTTCAGGCGCATCAATACTGTGACCGCCAGCCAACATAATACCGGCATCGGCACAAGCTTGGCGTCCGCCATCAACTACTTGTTGGGCTACTTCAGGTGGTAATAAGTTAACCGGCCAGCCTAATATCGCAATAGCCATAATTGGCGTGCCGCCCATGGCATAGATATCGCTGATTGCATTGGTTGCGGCAATTCTACCAAAGGTAAATGGATCATCCACAATGGGCATAAAGAAGTCGGTAGTACTGATAATACCGGTTTGTTCATTGAGTTTGTAAACTGCAGCATCGTCACGGGTTTGATTACCGACTAATAAATTAGGGTCAGTAAACACAGGGAGTTGTGACGCAAGAATAGTGCTTAAGACTTTAGGAGAGATCTTACAGCCGCAGCCTGCGCCATGGCTATATTCGGTGAGTTTTATATCGGTATGAGGCATGGTTGTCTTTCTGTCGCTGGCTTATTGATGATCAATTATAATGTTTCTCAATGATTATTTCTTGGTTATTCGCGGTTTATCAAACTTAGTCGTGTATTTTTAATTAAAAAAATAATTATTGTGAACGTTGTTTTTTATTTTGTTTGCTGTTAATTTATCAACTTAATAAGGTGCATATCATTTTTAGGTTGGTATTGTGGCGAGACGAAAAGAGCATACGCATGAGCAGATCCGCCATATGGCTATTAGTGCAGTGGTTGAGCATTTACAATGTCATGGCGTCGATAACCTAAGTTTACGAAAAGTTGCGACAACCATTGGTTACGTGCCAAGTACGTTAATTAATATTTTTGGTAGTTACCAATACTTATTACTCGCGGTATCTGAGCAAACATTGTTACAGCTTGCTGCGCAGTTACAGTTAATTAAACCGACCACGCCAACCAAAACCATTGAGCAAATGGCAATCGTTTATAGTCAGTTTGCTTTAGCGAATCGACGCTGTTTCCGATTGGTATTTGAATTAACAATGACAGATGACCAACCTTTACCTGCAGCTCACCTCGGGTTGATTAAGTCATTATTTTCTGATGTTGAGTTCCAACTAAGTCAATACTTTCCTTCTGCATGTGAGCAAGAGGTGGAAATGATGAGCCGCGTACTTTGGGGGGGAATACACGGGTTAACGTGTTTGTCATTGGATGGAAAACTATTTGAGACACAATCCTGTTTACAAGACATGTTGACGAGTCATGTAAGTAGTTATATTGATGGAATGAGCATAAAAAGGAATTCAAATGCTGCTAACTAAACGATTTTTTCCCTATTTTGCGACCTTATGCTTAGGGGCGCTTAATGACAACTTTTATAAAAATGTGTTGCTCTTGTTAGTGACGTACAGCCAATTAAATGCATTACCGATTGATGTTAACTTGTTTGTTAATTTGGCCGCTGGCGTATTCATTTTACCTTTTTTCTTGTTTTCTGCTCATGCTGGTATCGTGGCTGACAATATGAATAAGGCAAAATTGATTCGACGGTTAAAGTTGTTAGAGCTGATTATCATGTCGACAGCGGCTATCGCTATTATCAGTCAGAGTTATATGGTGATGTTGCTGCTGCTATTTTTAACCGGCAGCCAGTCTGCATACTTTGGTCCAGTAAAATACTCATTATTACCTCAAGCCCTAAGCGAAGCAGAGTTAGTGAAAGGGAATGCTCTGGTTGAAATGGGCACTTTTTTGTCGATTCTTGTTGGTACCCTAAGCGCCGGTTTGGTGGTGTCTAATGAAAATGGTTTAACGTGGGCTGCAATCATTGTCTGTGTGTTGGCGATTTGTGGTTATCTTGCTAGCCGTGCGATTCCTTCATTGCCTGCCCAAGGTGATTTAAACCCTAGCAAGTTTTCGTTATTTTCTGGCACTTGGCGTTGTATCAATAAAGCGCGACAAACCAAGACTATTTGGATGGCCATTCTCGCCATTAGTTGGTTTTGGTTCTTAGGGGCCACCTATTTGACTCAATTTCCAAATTTTGCCAAGTTGCATTTACATGCAGATGCTACTGTTGTTTCATTGTTACTGGCGTTATTTTCTGTCGGTATTGCGGTTGGGTCATACGTGTGTGAACGTTTTTCGTTTGGGCATGTTGAGTTAGGCTTATTACCATTTGGGGTATTGGGCTTGAGCGTGTTTAGTTTTGACATGATAGCGGCTATTCCGCTTGAGCTTGTTGAACCTGGTTTTGTGTATAGCTTCGAGTCATTTATCGCTAACGCGCAGCATTATCGTGTGATGATCGATTTGTTTCTTGTCGGCCTAAGTGGCGGGATATTCATTGTGCCACTGTATGCGTTTATTCAAACTCGTGCAGAAAAACAAGAATGTGCTCAAGCTATTGCGGCGAATAACATCATTAATGCCTTCTTTATGGTGGGCTCTGCAGTATTATCGATAGTGTTGCTTGGGGTATTTCAGTGGAGTATCCCTGAATTATTTATGCTTGTCGGCGTGCTTAATTTGGTTGTGCTGTTATATGTTTACTCGCAAGTGCCAGAGTTTACCCAACGCTTTATCAGTTATTTGCTGAGCCATGTTATGTATAGGGTGAATGTACGAGGTAGAGAACATATTCCGGCACAAGGGGCAGGAATTATTGTCAGTAATCATGTGAGTTACGTTGATGCGTTAGTCATTATGGGCGCATCGACTCGACCTATTCGGTTTGTAATGGATAAGTCTATTAGCGAAATTCCATTATTAAAGTATTTGTTTCGGCACGCTGGCGTTATCCCAATCTGTTCACCTAAAAAGTGTGAGTCGACATATCTAAATGCATTTGAACAGATACACCAAGCATTAGCTAACGATGAGTTAGTGTGTATTTTTCCGGAAGGGAAGTTAACTCCAGACGGTGAAATTGGTGAGTTTAGACCTGGCATTGATAAAATTTTACAACGGGATCCTGTGACGGTAATACCGTTAGCGTTAACAGGGTTATGGGGATCTTACTTTAGCCATAAAGGTGGGCATGCACTGACCACTTTTCCTAAACGTTTCTGGTCTAAAGTATCGGTGAGTATTGCACCTTCAGTTGACGGAGCTACGACCAATTGCAAAGCGTTACAGCAGCAGGTGACTCAGCAATTTAATTAGCACATGATGTACTAGTGAAGCTGCTCAAAACAAAAAAAGGTCACGTGCGTACGTGACCTTTTAAATGGTTAGGCATTAGCTTTACTGGGCGTAGGCACCTGTGAGGCTTTTCCAATTTCGTTGTTGTTCAAGAAACTGATTACGTAATAATTGCACTTGTTGCTTCAGATTGTGATCTGTAAGTTGCTTACGCTTCGCCTCTAACAAACTCTTTTTGGCTTGATAATAGTCAACTAAGTGTTGCTTCATCAGCTCATACTCTGCTTGAAACTTTTCTATAATTTCATCGCAGTTAGGTAAGTGAGCAACCTGATTCTGAGCTTGTAAAAGTTGCATCTGCAAACGTGCACTTTCAATACGCTCTTGTGGCACTTTACGTAAATCACTCGCTAAACCAAACCAGTTCATAAGCTTGATTAACCATTTGGTTGGATCGTAGTCCCACCATTTGATGCCATTGCGATAATCATTTTCAAAAATATGATGGAAGTTGTGATACCCCTCACCGTATGTAAGTAACGCTAAAAATGCATTATCTCGGGCTGAGTTTTTATCTGTGTACGGTTGTTTACCCCAAATATGGGCTAATGAGTTAATAAAGAAAGTACAGTGATGTACAACCACTAGGCGTAGTAAACCGGCCATAAGAACCATTGATAAAATATCGCCATTTAACCAACCTATAAATGCTGGTAAACCAATATTCATTAAGATCACTAAGGCTAAGTAGTGCTTGTGCTGCCACATAACGATACGATCGTTTTGTAAGTCGCGCACGTTGTTGTAGTCGCTGTAACGACTCGCTTGATACTCACGTAGCATCCAACCTATGTGGCTGTACCAAAATCCCATTTGAGCTGAGTACGGGTCTTTATCATTATTATCAACATGTTTGTGATGGATGCGGTGATCACTACACCAATGCAATGCGCTGTTCTGTAGCGCCAATGCTCCACCTAATGCGTATAAAAAACGAACTGATGCATGGGCTTTATAAGCTTTGTGTGACCATAATCTGTGGTAACCCGCAGTAATCGATAGACCACTTGCGTAAGCGAAAACAACAAATGCAATCCATTCAATGCCATCAAAGCCATGGGTAAAACCACGCCAAGGGATTAATACCACGGCGCCGATAAAAGTAATGGCAAATAACAAGGTATTAAGCCAAATGATTGGAGGTTTTTTCATTTAGTAGGGTTCCAATAATAGGTTTAAATAAGTTGAGCGTACAATTGTACGCTAATTTAACTTAGTGAACTAGTCATGGTCAAGCTTAACAGGGCTGTGTTTCTGTTTTAAAAACGGTATTATCTGTGAATTAATATTGACTGAATGGATTAGTAAATGGGTGTTAGAGCACAACAAAAGGAAAAAACACGTCGTGCATTAGTGGATGCTGCATTTAATCAACTCAGTGCTGAACGAAGTTTTTCCAGCCTAAGCTTACGTGAAGTTGCTCGCGAAGCTGGTATTGCGCCCACATCATTCTATCGCCATTTTAAAGATATGAACGAACTTGGCTTGACCATGGTCGATGAAGGCGGATTAACATTACGTCAAATGATGCGTAAAGGTCGTCAACGTGCGGAAGCTGGTGGTAGTGTGATCCGTATTTCTGTCGACACTTTTATGGAAGTATTAGAGTCAAATCCGAACGTATTTCGAATACTATTACACGAACGCTCCGGTACCTCAGCAGCATTTAGAGCTGCAGTTGAGCGTGAAATTGAACATTTTATTTCTGAACTTGCCCATTACACCGAAGCACAGGCAAACCGAACACCTGTATTAGCGCGTGCTCAAGCTGAAGCGTTGGTTATTTTAGTGTTTAATGCGGGAGCATCAGCTTTGGACTCTAAACGTAGTGAGCGTAAATCATTGGCCGATCAGCTCGTACTGCAGTTGCGTATGGTCGCAACGGGAGCTGAAGCGCTACAGCACAAAATAGACAATCGCGCCTAAGTATAAGCATGACGTGATAGATACAAAAAGGGCGCGAATATTCGCGCCCTAGTATTATGTGTAACTAAAATTAATCAGGTTACTTGCGAACCAGTAATACGCCCGATTCCATATGGTCGGTATATGGAAATTGGTCAAATAGCGCAAAGCGCGTTATTTTATGCGTTTGGCCTAAGGTTAACAAATTGTCATTCAGTGTTTCTGGATTACATGAAATATACAAAATCCGCTCATAACCTTGGATAAGCTTTAATGTTTCAGGGTCAATGCCTGCACGAGGAGGGTCAACAAAGATAGTATTACAATCGTAGCTGTCTAAGTCGATGCCTTCTAAACGTCTAAATTGGCGCTTTTTCGCCATAGCATCACTAAAGTCTTCAGCAGACATGCGAATAATTTGAACATTATCAACGTGATTAATATCGATGTTGTATTGCGCTGCATCAACTGAAGGCTTGGCCAGCTCTGTTGCCAATACACGATTGAAATTTCGTGCCAGTGCAATCGTAAAATTACCATTACCACAGTACAATTCTAGTAAATCACCCTGGCTGTCTTTAGTCGCATCAATAGCCCATTCCAACATTTTTACAGAGACTTTTGCATTCGGCTGAGTAAAGCTGTTTTCAATTTGTTTGTAATGCAATACCTGTTCATTAACCGTTAAGGTCTCAACAACAAAATCTTTGTCTAAATCGATTTTTTGCTTACGCGCACGGCCTATAATGTTGACATTGAATTGAGCAGATAGCTTAGCTTTTAATTGAGTCGCTTGTTCACGCCATTCTTCATCAAGCTGGCGGTGGTACAACAAAGACACTAAAATTTCGCCACTTAACGTCGACAAGAAATCAACTTGAAACAACCGATAACGTAATGCAGGGTTAGGTGTTAATTCTGCAATTAATGCAGCCATCATTTGATTAATGATTAAACCCGCAGGTAAATATTGATCGCAACGCACTTTTGCATTCAGTGCTTTATCAAACATGTAGTAATATAAGTCATCACCTTGATGCCACATCCTAAATTCAGCACGCATACGATAATGCATAGGCTCAGAAGCAAAGACTTCAAGTGCTGGTGGATTGAAATCGGCAAAGGCCTTTTCTAGCTTGATGCGCTTTTGTTGTAATTGTGCATCGTAGTTTTTAGGATCCATTGCAGCTAAATTCATATCGTCCACCTAATTACGTAAAAAAGGGCGCAAATATTATACTAAATGACGCTGATGTCTAGTATTACGCACCTAAGTATAAAGTGACCCGACGATTAATGCTGAGCATATACATATTTGGAGCCCATATTGTCTGGACCTATTTTAGTGTTTGATTCTGGTATCGGCGGATTGTCGGTAATGAACGAAATTAGAAAACAGCTACCACTGCATGATTATTGTTACTTATTTGATAATGCACGTTTACCCTATGGCAATTTATCAGAGCAAGAGTTAATAACTGGATGTGTTGCACTTATTACTCATCATGCGCGACGTTTGAATGCCAGTATTGTGGTGGTTGCCTGTAATACCGCCAGCACTTTGGTATTGCCTCTATTACGCCAGCAATTAACCATTCCTATCGTGGGAGTTGTTCCTGCTATTAAACCTGCGGCAATGTTATCGAAGAAAAAGCACATTGGCTTATTGGCTACGCCTGGAACAGTGAAACGAGATTACACTCAAGCATTAATCAATCAGTTTGCAGGAAACTGTAAAGTTGAATTATTTGGGACTTCAGATTTAGTATTACTTGCTGAGCAGTATGTTGCTCAACAGCAAATAGATATGGACAAGCTAAACGAAATCTTAGCACCAATAGCGGCATCAAATATTGATGTCCTAGTATTGGGCTGTACCCATTTCCCTATGATAGCGACAGAAATAAGTCATTATCTTGGTGAAGGGGTAACACTATTAGATTCAGGGGAGGCGGTAGCAAAGCGGGTAAGGTTTTTACTGAGTAAAGAAAGTAATAGTAATAAACAATTACAAGCGTGTTATACCAAAGATATTGGCCAAGGGCTGAAAGCAGCATTAGTCGATTATGGTTTTAGTGATTTTTCGCTGGTAACCATAACCGACTAACAACACTATTAATTAACGATAGTGCTAAGAACCTAGTTCAATAACGATTAGCTATTTTCTGAATCAGATTCTTGTGATTTAGCTTCTCTTACCTTTAACGTGCGCTCTTGAAAGCTATAGTCGTTTAATTTCGACATTGCTTTTTGAGCTCCCGCCTCAGACATCTCAACAAATCCAAATCCCTTGCGACGTCCAGTTTTACGGTCTCGTACTAAACGAACTGAGTTAACAGGCCCGTACTCACCAAACAATGCCTTTACTTCTCCCTCATGAACACGATAAGGCAAGTTGCCAACATATAGTGTCATTGTAGGACCAACATAAGGTTCGTCAGAAGAGCTTGAACCACTAGATGGCATAAAGGTGAAAATTAACGTTGCAACGACTACACCAGCAATAAACGCTACCGAAGATGATGTGCTGCCAAACTGAGAAAAAACAAAAGCGCCAAGAAGCGCCGCAATCAAAACAATCACGAATGATTTCTGCATAAAATAATCTCTAATGAATATAAAAATGATAAATAACTGTTAAATACTATTACATACTAATTAAAAATTACCAGATAAACCAGACCACTGTTGAAAAATTGAGCTCAAAAGCGACTTAAATATCAAAAACAAGTAATTTACTAATTAGCCAAAGGTGGTTCTTTAATCAAAAAAGTTAAAAAAAGAACGATCTGCATAAAAGTTCAACGCTCGAAACATATCTTGCACAAAAGCGCTTGCACTAAATTTTAAGCTGCCTATAATGCGCATCCACTGACACGGCATACAGCGAAAGCGAAAACCAGTTAGCGTTATTAACAGTCACTTAGTGATGTTGATAACAGGCAAAAAGAAGTTTGAAAAAACACTTGACGCCATAAGGGGAATGCGTAGAATACGCAGCCCTGACCTACTGAAACGGTCAACGCTCTTTAACAATTTATCAAGTAATCTGTGTGGACATTCACAGGTATTGAGTTATTCGAAATTGTCTTCTGTTCTTCGGAATGTTGGCAATCAAAAAATTTAAACTCAATGCAACAATGAATGTTCATAGTAATATGTACAAACATTAATTAGATTCTTCCGAGTCTAATTAATGAAATCAGAATTCATTGAGCCGAAACCTTCGGGTTTCAAAAAACTTTAATTGAAGAGTTTGATCATGGCTCAGATTGAACGCTGGCGGCAGGCCTAACACATGCAAGTCGAGCGGTAACACAAGGGAGCTTGCTTCTGAGGTGACGAGCGGCGGACGGGTGAGTAATGCCTAGGGATCTGCCCAGTCGAGGGGGATAACAGTTGGAAACGACTGCTAATACCGCATACGCCCTACGGGGGAAAGGAGGGGACCTTCGGGCCTTCCGCGATTGGATGAACCTAGGTGGGATTAGCTAGTTGGTGAGGTAATGGCTCACCAAGGCGACGATCCCTAGCTGTTCTGAGAGGATGATCAGCCACACTGGGACTGAGACACGGCCCAGACTCCTACGGGAGGCAGCAGTGGGGAATATTGCACAATGGGGGAAACCCTGATGCAGCCATGCCGCGTGTGTGAAGAAGGCCTTCGGGTTGTAAAGCACTTTCAGTAGGGAGGAAAGGTAATAGTTTAATAAACTATTACTGTGACGTTACCTACAGAAGAAGGACCGGCTAACTCCGTGCCAGCAGCCGCGGTAATACGGAGGGTCCGAGCGTTAATCGGAATTACTGGGCGTAAAGCGTGCGCAGGCGGTTTGTTAAGCCAGATGTGAAATCCCCGGGCTCAACCTGGGAATTGCATTTGGAACTGGCGAACTAGAGTCTTGTAGAGGGGGGTAGAATTCCAGGTGTAGCGGTGAAATGCGTAGATATCTGGAGGAATACCGGTGGCGAAGGCGGCCCCCTGGACAAAGACTGACGCTCATGCACGAAAGCGTGGGGAGCAAACAGGATTAGATACCCTGGTAGTCCACGCCGTAAACGATGTCTACTCGGAGTTTGGTGACTTAGTCACTGGGCTCCCAAGCTAACGCATTAAGTAGACCGCCTGGGGAGTACGGCCGCAAGGTTAAAACTCAAATGAATTGACGGGGGCCCGCACAAGCGGTGGAGCATGTGGTTTAATTCGATGCAACGCGAAGAACCTTACCTACTCTTGACATCCACAGAAGAGACCAGAGATGGACTTGTGCCTTCGGGAACTGTGAGACAGGTGCTGCATGGCTGTCGTCAGCTCGTGTTGTGAAATGTTGGGTTAAGTCCCGCAACGAGCGCAACCCCTATCCTTATTTGCCAGCACGTAATGGTGGGAACTCTAGGGAGACTGCCGGTGATAAACCGGAGGAAGGTGGGGACGACGTCAAGTCATCATGGCCCTTACGAGTAGGGCTACACACGTGCTACAATGGCGTATACAGAGGGTTGCAAAGCCGCGAGGTGGAGCTAATCTCACAAAGTACGTCGTAGTCCGGATCGGAGTCTGCAACTCGACTCCGTGAAGTCGGAATCGCTAGTAATCGTGGATCAGAATGCCACGGTGAATACGTTCCCGGGCCTTGTACACACCGCCCGTCACACCATGGGAGTGGGCTGCAAAAGAAGTGGGTAGTTTAACCTTCGGGAGAACGCTCACCACTTTGTGGTTCATGACTGGGGTGAAGTCGTAACAAGGTAGCCCTAGGGGAACCTGGGGCTGGATCACCTCCTTACCTATACGACTAACTCAATACCTAAAGTGCAGAGATGCATGTGAGTGTTCACACAGATTACTTGATAGAAAGAAAGAGAAATTACGTTGGGTCTGTAGCTCAGCTGGTTAGAGCGCACCCCTGATAAGGGTGAGGTCGGTGGTTCAAGTCCACTCTGACCCACCAATCTTTCCTACTCTGCGTTGGATGATAACTCGTTTAGTAAACTAAACGTCGCTATCAACCGCCTTGATTAGAAACGATTGGCAAGCCAAAATTTTTGGTAAGACCTTCATTGAAGGTGAACGTAAAATCTCAAACTGTATGTAAAGGGGTTATAGCTCAGCTGGGAGAGCGCCTGCCTTGCACGCAGGAGGTCTGCGGTTCGATCCCGCATAGCTCCACCATTACATACAATTGGTAAGAGATGCCAAAGATAAACGAAATTTTATCTTTGGCTTTTTTAAGCCCGCTCTTTAACAATTTGGAAAGCTGATAGTACTAACTAAAGGCGCATGAATGATGATTCGTTGTCGTTTGTGTGATTACGTTAGTGCGAAAAACGTTAATGCGAAAGCATTAACACTTGAGTTCTCAAAACACTGTTTAAGTGTCTTGAATATTCTAAAAAACTAAGGCGAGTCCACTTCCTACCCTGGAGGTGAGACAAGTAAAAACCAGCTGGTCATGATATGACCCAGAGCTCTTCTCTTGTTAATTCAAGGTGTGAAACTCATTTGGGTTGTATGGTTAAGTGACCAAGCGTATACGGTGGATGCCTTGGCAGTCAGAGGCGATGAAGGACGTAATAACTTGCGAAAAGCGTTGGCGAGCTAGTAATAAGCATTTGAGCTAACGATATCCGAATGGGGAAACCCACATGCATAAGCATGTATCACAACATGAATACATAGTGTTGTGAGGCAAACCCGGGGAACTGAAACATCTAAGTACCCGGAGGAAAAGAAATCAACCGAGATTCCCCTAGTAGCGGCGAGCGAACGGGGATTAGCCCTTAAGTCTATGGGGTGTTAGTGGAATGTGTTGGAAAGCACAGCGGCACAGGGTGATAGCCCCGTACATGAAAACTAACCATAGATGAAAACGAGTAAGGCGGGACACGTGACATCCTGTTTGAATATGGGGGGACCATCCTCCAAGGCTAAATACTCCTGACTGACCGATAGTGAACCAGTACCGTGAGGGAAAGGCGAAAAGAACCCCTGTGAGGGGAGTGAAATAGAACCTGAAACCGTATACGTACAAGCAGTGGGAGCGGTTCTTGAGACCGTGACTGCGTACCTTTTGTATAATGGGTCAGCGACTTACATTTTGTAGCGAGGTTAAGCGAATAGCGGAGCCGTAGGGAAACCGAGTGTTAACTGCGCGTTTAGTTGCAAGGTGTAGACCCGAAACCGAGTGATCTAGCCATGGGCAGGTTGAAGGTTGAGTAACATCAACTGGAGGACCGAACCGACTTATGTTGAAAAATGAGCGGATGACTTGTGGCTGGGGGTGAAAGGCCAATCAAACTCGGAGATATCTGGTTCTCCTCGAAAGCTATTTAGGTAGCGCCTCGAGCGAATACCATTGGGGGTAGAGCACTGTTAAGGCTAGGGGGTCATCCCGACTTACCAACCCTTTGCAAACTCCGAATACCAATGAGTACTACTCGGGAGACAGACAGCGGGTGCTAACGTCCGTTGTCAAAAGGGAAACAACCCAGACCGTCAGCTAAGGTCCCAAAGTGTATGTTAAGTGGGAAACGATGTGGGAAGGCTTAGACAGCTAGGATGTTGGCTTAGAAGCAGCCATCATTTAAAGAAAGCGTAATAGCTCACTAGTCGAGTCGGCCTGCGCGGAAGATTTAACGGGGCTAAACATACCACCGAAGCTACGGGTGCATTTCATTAGAAGTGCGCGGTAGAGGAGCGTTCTGTAAGCGGTTGAAGGTGAAGGGGTAACCCACACTGGACGTATCAGAAGTGCGAATGCTGACATGAGTAACGATAAAGGGAGTGAAAAACTCCCTCGCCGGAAGACCAAGGGTTCCTGTCCAACGTTAATCGGGGCAGGGTGAGTCGACCCCTAAGGTGAGGCCGAAAGGCGTAATCGATGGGAAACAGATTAATATTTCTGTACTTCCGCTAACTGCGATGGAGAGACGGAGAAGGCTAGGCTAGCGCGGCGTTGGTAGTCCGCGTTTAAGGTGGTAGGTTGATTTCTTAGGCAAATCCGGGAAATCGTACTTTAATGTACAGGCTGAGAGCTGATGACGAGTCACTACGGTGATGAAGTAGTTGATGCCATGCTTCCAGGAAAATCTTCTAAGCTTCAGGTTAGTGGGAATCGTACCCCAAACCGACACAGGTGGTCGGGTAGAGAATACCAAGGCGCTTGAGAGAACTCGGCTGAAGGAACTAGGCAAAATGGTACCGTAACTTCGGGAGAAGGTACGCTGCTGTTGGTGATGGGACTTGCTCCCTAAGCTGACGGCAGTCGCAGATACCAGGTGGCTGCAACTGTTTATCAAAAACACAGCACTGTGCAAAATCGCAAGATGACGTATACGGTGTGACGCCTGCCCGGTGCCGGAAGGTTAATTGATTGGGTTATCTTCGGAGAAGCTCATGATCGAAGCCCCGGTAAACGGCGGCCGTAACTATAACGGTCCTAAGGTAGCGAAATTCCTTGTCGGGTAAGTTCCGACCTGCACGAATGGCGTAATGATGGCCACGCTGTCTCCAGCCGAGACTCAGTGAAGTTGAAATTGCGGTGAAGATGCCGTATACCCGCGGCTAGACGGAAAGACCCCGTGAACCTTTACTATAGCTTGGCACTGAACATTGAACCTACATGTGTAGGATAGGTGGGAGACTTTGAAGCTTGGACGCTAGTCTGAGTGGAGTCAATCTTGAAATACCACCCTTGTAGTTTTGATGTTCTAACTCTGGCCCCTTATCGGGGTTGAGGACAGTGCCTGGTGGGTAGTTTGACTGGGGCGGTCTCCTCCCAAAGAGTAACGGAGGAGCACGAAGGTTGGCTAAGTACGGTCGGACATCGTACGGTTAGTGCAATGGCATAAGCCAGCTTAACTGCGAGACATACACGTCGAGCAGGTACGAAAGTAGGTCATAGTGATCCGGTGGTTCTGAATGGAAGGGCCATCGCTCAACGGATAAAAGGTACTCCGGGGATAACAGGCTGATACCGCCCAAGAGTTCATATCGACGGCGGTGTTTGGCACCTCGATGTCGGCTCATCACATCCTGGGGCTGAAGTCGGTCCCAAGGGTATGGCTGTTCGCCATTTAAAGTGGTACGCGAGCTGGGTTCAGAACGTCGTGAGACAGTTCGGTCCCTATCTGCCGTGGGCGTTGGATGATTGAAGGGAGCTGCTCCTAGTACGAGAGGACCGGAGTGGACGAACCGCTGGTGTTCGGGTTGTCATGCCAATGGCATTGCCCGGTAGCTACGTTCGGAATCGATAACCGCTGAAAGCATCTAAGCGGGAAGCGAGCCCTAAGATGAGTCATCCCTAGAGCTTTAAGCTCTCTAAAGGGCCGTAGGAGACTACTACGTTGATAGGCAAGGTGTGTAAGCGTTGTGAGGCGTTGAGCTAACTTGTACTAATGACCCGTGAGGCTTAACCATACAACCCAGATGGGTTTTACTAACCTTAGTGTTAGAATGAGGCGCTTAAACAGTGTGAACTCAAGACTCTTAATAAGAGTAAAAGCAATCAGCTTTCCGAATTATTATTTAATGCCTAATGAAGAATTAGTGCGTTAGATAAACAAATTTGTCTGGAAACCATAGAGCTGTGGCACCACCTGATCCCATTCCGAACTCAGAAGTGAAACACAGTATCGCCGATGGTAGTGTGGGGTCTCCCCATGCGAGAGTAGGTCATTTCCAGGCGCCTAATTGACTTGCAAGAGTCGTGAAACAGCCCGCTATTATGTAGCGGGCTTTTTTACGTCTGTCATTGTCCCGTCCTGAGATAAGTTGACACATTGGAGACTTATCTATGAAACCTTCAGTATCAATCAATATAAAACGTACTCAACGAGATTACACGTTAGGCTTTAAATTAGCGGTTGTTAGTCAAGTAGAAAAAGGCGAGCTAACGTATAATACCATTTACATTAATTAATTGGTCAATTTTGTCCACCGTCTAGAACATAGTTGAATCACCCTTTCCGGCTCTGCAATAAATCGATTCCATGCAATGGAACACTGCTCAACAATATCGTCATATCCACTAAAGCAACGATTTGCGAGTTCATTCTGACGAAGCCATTGCCACACTTGTTCTATAGGGTTGAGTTCTGGCGAATAGGGCGGAAGCTTAAGGATACTAAGGTTATCAAAGTCCTCAGTCAGATCTTGTTGATGCCAACCTGCACCATCCATGATGACCAAAGCATGGCGACCCGATTCGGTTGCCTCTGAAATTAATGTTAAATGCTCCCACATATATTCACTGTTGGCATGCGGGGCAATCATAGCCTCTGTCGTGCCCGTTGCAGGACACACCGCACCATATAAATATGCTGATTCGAACTGTTGTTGCCTTACCGCTCGTGGTCGGGTTCCTTTCGTTGCCCAAATGCGGGTCGTGGTATTTTGCTGACCAAATCTAGCTTCATCTTGAAACCAAACATCAATGCGATCTAACGCCACATGACCAGGGGTGTTAAGGATCGTTGACAGCTGGAAGTTTTTTAAAAGCGTCCTGAATATCTTGAGATTGTTTTGGGTGTCGAGAGCGGGTCGTTATCCATGACAATCCTAATTGATGCAGTAATCTGTAGATATTTGCCTGTTTAAAGGTCACCCCAAATTCAGACTGAATAAAAAGACTGACATCTCTTGCCATCAATCTTCCGCCACTCTCAGACAAGCTTTGACGTTGTACAAATTCTTTCAGATTTACCAGTTGTTTCGCCGATAGTTGAGCGGGTCTACCTGGATTATGTTTATCATCTAGGCCGCTAATGCCATGAGTTAAATAATGAGTAACCCAAGTATTTACACTGGTTCTACTGACCTTCAGCATGTTGGCTATAGCAGTACGAGAATGACCTTCGGTAAAATGAAGTAAGGCGAGATAACGCATACGTTTACGTGCGCGTTTCTCAGATTTAACTAATGCTGCAAGATTGAGATTATTCATCGATACTGAAGTAAGGAAATGACGAGCAATTAGATCACATATTTAATGTAAATGGTATTATATCCAACCTACATATGAGTCATCGGTGTCACTAAAGTTATCAGAATAGTTGACGTATACAGCTTTTTCATTGATATGTTTTTAGTGTAATCATGCTAATTTGTTAGCTATTCCCTGCTACAATAGCGATATATTTTTTGAATTTGATGCTTTTCTATTTATGCCTATTTCGCTTACTTCATTAAACACATTTGGTCTTAACCAGCATTGCGACTCTTTAGTTGAAGTGACTAACAAAGATGAGCTAATAAAGACAAGCCTTATGCTGTATCAACAACAGCAAAGTATGCTCATCCTCGGAGGAGGCAGTAACGTAGTATTTACTGACGATTTTCAGGGAACCGTAGTTAAAGTTAGCACGAAGGGCATTACGATTAATGAAGTTGATGATTATTATTATCTCACTATTCAAGCTGGTGAAAATTGGCATCAATTAGTTGAATATTGCTTAACTAAACATATTTATGGTTTAGAAAATATGGCTCTGATCCCCGGAACCGTAGGTGCTGCGCCAATACAAAATATAGGTGCTTATGGTGTTGAGTTTAATCGTTTCTGTCACAAGATTGAATTTTTACAACTCGATACGGGTGACTTAGTACATTATGATAATCAACAATGTGAATTTGGCTATCGCGAATCCATTTTTAAACAACAACTTAAAAACTTAGCCGTCATTACTGAAGTGACTCTAAAGCTGCCTAAGAAGTGGGAACCAGTGGTAAATTACGGGCCATTACAACACTTTGATGCTATGGATGTTACTGCACAACAGGTATTTGATTGTGTTTGCCATGTACGTCAATCCAAGCTTCCCGATCCTAAAGTATTAGGTAATGTAGGGAGTTTCTTCAAAAACCCTGTTGTATCAGTAGTAGATTATCATTCACTTAAAAATCGTTACGAAGACTTAGTGGGTTACCGCCAGGTTGATGACCATTATAAGCTTGCAGCAGGTTGGCTAATCGAGCATGCCGGTTTGAAAGGAATTAATATCGGTGGTGCAGCTGTTCATCAAGATCAAGCTTTGGTGTTGGTTAATCTAGGCCAAGCAACTGGTGACCAAGTATGCCAATTAGCGAAACACATAATTCAGACTGTTTTTGATAAATTTGCGGTCACATTACAACCAGAGCCTAGGATTATGGGCTCAGTTGGGGAGATAGAAGTAAAATGAATGAGCATTGGTCGCGTAAACGGCAAATATTAGCATGTTTGCATCATGAGCGTTTTGTTTCTGGTGAGGTAATTGCGCAATCCTTGTCGCTTACTCGTGCAGCAATTAATCAGCATATAGATGCATTAAAAGATTATGGTATCGAAATTTATAGTGTGAAAGGAAGAGGCTATAAATTAGCAAATCCAGTGTCGTTGGTAAATGAGTCTCATCTTGTTAATGGAATTGATGGCCGTTGTTTTTATTTTGATGAAACGACCAGCACTAATGCTTTTATGCTTGGACATGCCTCAGAATTAAAATCGGGTGATATTTGCATTGCTGAATATCAATCCGCTGGTCGAGGTCGAAGAGGGCGTCAATGGTTGTCTCCTTATGCTCATCATATTTATGCTTCCATGTTTTGGCGTTTAAATAATGATATTAGTCATGCCAGTGGTTTAAGTTTAGTTGTAGGTTGTTCTATTGTTAAATCTTTAGCTGACTTTGGAGTTGAGGGGTTGGGACTGAAATGGCCAAATGATATCTACCTTGATCATAAAAAATTGGCTGGGATTTTAGTTGAGGTCAGCAATTCGTCAGCTCAGAAAACAGAATTAGTCATTGGTTTTGGGATTAATATGAGTATGTCTGTAGAGCAGGGGGAGCTAATAGACCAGCCATGGAACGATCTATCTGGTTTGGTGAATATGCCTGATAAAACGGAGCTATTAATTAAACTACACAAAACCCTTAAGGCTGATTTACAGCTGTTTGAGCAGAAAGGGTTGGAGGCTTTCCTTGATCGTTGGAATAAATTTGATTTATTTATTGGCCGTGAAGTATCACTACTAATGGCACCTAATTCTGTTAACGGTATCTGTCGAGGTATTGACGAGCAAGGGGCTTTGTTACTTGAAAACGAGCAAGGGGTTACACGTTATCTTGGCGGTGAAATTAGCCTGCGAGCAGTAATGTAGATGCTAGAAATGAGCCTGCAATAGGCTCATATATTGTTATTTTCTAAGTAAAACTCGGTCCATTAAGTGGTTTGGGCCTTTTTGTAAGATGAGGTTTGCCCGTTCACGCGTTGGTTGAATGTTGAGTGATAAATTGGGGCCGTTAATCGTATCCCAAATATTTGCAGCAATAGTATTAGCTTCATCATCAGTTAGACATGAATAGTGATGAAAGAATGAGTTTGGATCACTAAATGCGCCTTTCCTAAATTGTAAAAAACGCTGTTTATACCACTCTTTCAATAATGACTCATCAGCATCAACGTAAATCGAGAAATCAACAAAATCTGATACAAACGGCCTTCTTGTATCGATAGGCGTATCCAAACCCGTTTGCAGCACATTTAGCCCTTCTAAAATTAAAATATCGGGCTGACGGATGGCTTGATGTTCATCGTGACATCTATCGTATGTAACATGCGAATAAAGCGGTGCAAGAATCTCTTTTTGCCCAGCTTTAACTGCCGAAATGAATTCAACCAACATTTTCATGTCGTAACTTTCAGGAAAACCTTTACGTTGGAGTAACCCTTTACGTTTAAGGTCTGCAAGAGGATACAAAAAGCCATCTGTGGTAACTAAATCAACTTTAGGATGCTCAGGCCAACGTTGCAATAACGTTTGTAATATACGCGCTGTAGTGCTCTTACCCACGGCGACACTTCCTGCGATACTAATAATATAAGGACCTGGGGAAGCTTTTTGCTCCAGAAACTTATCAAGAACAAGCCCACGCTGCTGTTTTGAGCCGACAAATAAATTCAGTAAACGGCTGAGAGGAAGGTAAATGTCAGTGACTTCATCTAAAGACAGCTTTTCATTCATACCACGCAGATTTTCTAATTCTGCCTGGCTCAATGTAAGCGGCACTGATTTGCGTAATTCAGCCCAATGCTTGCGCTGAAAAGCAAAGTAGAGTGCATCTTGTATTGAGTTAATTGGATTCATAACCATTCCTCTAGGTTGGTCAGGCACATTACACTATCGAATAAATGGCGACAATAGTCTGCGGCTCATTTGTCTTCATCCCCCATTACATTTGCCTACAAATCACACTTTTTAAGTGAAACGAGTGTAAAAAAACGTCATTTGAAACTTTTTTTTGGTTTTTTATCATTTTCCTATTGCACTCCGAGGCACATTTACCTAATATCCGAACCCGAAATGACACGCCGGCATAGCTCAGTTGGTAGAGCAACTGACTTGTAATCAGTAGGTCCCGAGTTCGACTCTTGGTGCCGGCACCATTTTTCTGGAGGGGTTCCCGAGTGGCCAAAGGGATCAGACTGTAAATCTGACGGCTCAGCCTTCGAAGGTTCGAATCCTTCTCCCTCCACCACTTTCTAGGTAGTTAGGTAGCCTAAAATAGGTTGCGCGGATGTCGTATAATGGTATTACTCCAGCCTTCCAAGCTGATAACGCGGGTTCGATTCCCGCCATCCGCTCCAAATTTGTTCGCTGATATGGCTCAGTTGGTAGAGCGCACCCTTGATGAGGGTGAGGTCGGCAGTACGAATCTGCCTATCAACACCACCATGTCATGAATAAACTTCCTAACCCTAAATAATCGATTCGATGTCATTTCTATGCATCGGATTTTTACTATATGTGTTTTCATCACCAAGATAATTGGACTGAGGCAATACCATGGCAAAAGCTAAATTTGAACGTAACAAGCCCCATGTGAACGTGGGCACCATCGGTCACGTTGACCATGGTAAAACAACTTTAACAGCAGCAATCTCTGCCGTTTTGTCTAAAACTTATGGTGGTGAAGTTAAAAACTTCGCTCAAATCGATAACGCTCCAGAAGAGCGTGAGCGCGGTATTACCATTAATACTTCTCACATCGAATATGACACACCAATCCGTCACTACGCACACGTAGATTGTCCAGGTCACGCGGATTATGTTAAAAACATGATTACCGGTGCTGCACAGATGGACGGCGCAATCTTAGTAGTTGCTGCTACAGATGGCCCAATGCCACAGACTCGTGAGCACATCCTGCTTTCTCGTCAAGTAGGCGTACCTTTCATCATCGTATTCATGAACAAGTGTGACATGGTAGATGACGAAGAATTACTAGAATTAGTAGAAATGGAAGTGCGTGAGCTTCTTTCAGAATACGACTTCCCAGGTGATGATTTACCAGTAATTCAAGGTTCAGCTCTTAAGGCACTAGAAGGCCAGCCAGAGTGGGAAGCTAAAATTCTTGAGCTTGCAGAAGCCCTAGATACTTATATTCCAGAACCAGCTCGTGACATCGATAAGCCATTCCTACTACCAATCGAAGACGTATTCTCGATTTCAGGTCGTGGTACAGTGGTAACAGGTCGTGTTGAACGTGGTATCGTTCGCGTATCAGACGAAGTTGAAATTGTTGGTGTTCGTCCAACAACTAAAACAACTTGTACTGGTGTAGAAATGTTCCGCAAGCTACTTGACGAAGGTCGTGCTGGCGAAAACTGTGGTGTGTTATTACGTGGTACTAAGCGTGATGACGTTGAACGTGGTCAAGTACTAGCTAAGCCTGGTTCAATTAACCCACACACAACTTTCGAATCAGAAGTTTACGTGTTGTCAAAAGAAGAAGGCGGACGTCATACTCCATTCTTCAAAGGCTACCGTCCACAATTCTTCTTCCGTACAACAGACGTAACAGGCACAATTGAGTTACCAGAAGGCGTAGAAATGGTTATGCCTGGTGATAACATCAAGATGGTCGTTACTCTGATTTACCCAATCGCGATGGACGACGGTTTACGTTTCGCTATCCGTGAAGGTGGCCGTACAGTTGGTGCAGGTGTTGTAGCTAAAATTATCGCGTAATAGCGACTTTAGTGAACACTAAAAAAGGAAGCCTAGGCTTCCTTTTTTATTTTTAGGGTGAAGTTAGTAACAAAAAACGATTTTTTGATTGATTTGTTAATCTTACTTTGCCTGTATTGTTGCGAACAAAGCTGAATAAGAATACAATCTATGGCCGATTTTTGACCCTGTGCTTATGCATTTTCTGGGAAAGTTCGGAAATGCGGATTTGGTAAATATGTTGTTTACCAAGCTAAGCCCAGGTCGTAGTGAGTAACGGAATTAACCGATGACAACAAATACTGAAAACCAGAGTAATTCTTTGGATATCGTTAAGTGGGGCATAGCTGCATTGCTAATTGCTACTGCTGTTATAGGCAATCAATTTTATGCAGACGCTAATGTTGTAGCTCGTGTTGCTGGGGTAATTATTGCCTTCGCTATTGCAGGCATCATTGCACTGCAGACAAGCAAGGGTAAGCAGGCACAATCTTTTGCTAGAGAAGCCCATATTGAAGTGCGTAAAGTCGTTTGGCCAACTCGCCAAGAGGCGCTAAACACTACCTTTATAGTACTTGCAGCTACTGCAGTAATGGCATTAATCCTTTGGGGATTAGATGCTATATTGTTACGAGTAGTCAATTTAATTACTGGCGTATAGGCATCTGAAAATGACTGAAGTTACAGAAGCGAAAAAAAGATGGTATGTGATCCAAGCCTTTTCAGGCTATGAAGGCCGTGTGCTTAAAACACTGCTTGAACATATCAAAATGCACAATATGGAAGAATACTTCGGTGAGATTTTAGTTCCTACCGAAGAAGTTGTTGAAATGCGTGCAGGTCAACGTCGTAAGAGTGAGCGTAAGTTTTTCCCTGGTTATGTATTAGTCCAGATGGAAATGAACGACGATAGCTGGCATTTAGTCAAAAGTATTCCACGTGTAATGGGCTTTATCGGTGGTACATCCGATCGCCCGGCACCGATTTCTGACAAGGAAGCTGACGCTATTCTTCAACGTCTTCAAGACACTGTTGAATCACCAACTCATCGTATTATGTACGAGCCGGGTGAAGTTGTTCGTGTGTGTGACGGTCCATTTGCTGACTTTAACGGTACTATCGAAGAAGTCGATTATGAAAAAAACCGTATTAAAGTTTCGGTGATGATTTTCGGTCGTTCAACACCAGTAGAATTAGATTTTAATCAAGTTGAAAAAAGCTGATTAAAATAACTACAAAATAAACATTGTTTGCGGGTGCGTATTTTTATATAATTCGCACCCGTTGTTTTCAGGGGAGCGTATTGGCATGTCGCCAACATGCGTTTGAACCCAAATTGAGGAAATGTCGACATGGCAAAGAAAATTGAAGCTTATATTAAGCTACAAGTAGCAGCTGGCGCTGCAAACCCGTCTCCACCAGTTGGACCTGCTTTAGGTCAAAAAGGTGTGAACATCATGGAATTCTGTAAAGCATTCAACGCTCGTACTGAAAAGTTCGAAAAAGGCATGCCAATTCCTGTTGTTATCACTGTATATAATGACCGTTCTTTCACTTTTGAAACTAAGACTCCACCTGCATCTTTCCTACTGCTTAAAGCAGTTGGTCTGAAATCAGGTTCTGGCCGTCCTAATACTCAAAAAGTAGGTACTATCAAGCGTAGCGCAGTTCAGGAAATTGCTGAAACTAAAGCTGCTGATATGACTGGTGCTGATATTGAAGCGATGACTCGCTCAATTGAAGGTACTGCACGTTCAATGGGTTTGGTAGTAGAGGATTAATATAATGGCAAAGCTAACTAAGCGTGCTCGCGTTATCCGCGAAAAAGTTGATGCAACAAAATTGTATGACATCAACGAAGCCGTAGTACTTTTACAAGAATTAGCGACTGCTAAATTTGTTGAGAGTGTTGACGTAGCTGTTAATCTAGGTATCGATCCTCGTAAATCAGATCAAAACGTGCGTGGTGCTACTGTACTTCCACATGGTACTGGTCGTGATGTTCGTGTTGCTGTATTCACACAAGGTGCAAACGCTGAAGCTGCTATCGCTGCTGGCGCTGAACTAGTGGGTATGGAAGATTTAGCTGAAAAAGTTAAAGCTGGCGAAATGAACTTTGACGTTGTTATCGCATCTCCAGATGCAATGCGCGTTGTTGGTATGTTAGGTCAAATCTTAGGCCCACGTGGTTTAATGCCTAACCCTAAAACTGGTACAGTAACGCCAAACGTTGCTGAAGCAGTTAAGAATGCCAAAGCGGGTCAAGTTCGTTACAGAAACGACAAAAACGGTATTATCCATACAACTATCGGTAAAGTAACTTTTACTACTGAGCAGTTGAAAGAAAACTTAGAATCGTTAGTGTCAGCACTGAAAAAGGCTAAGCCTGCAGTTGCTAAAGGCATTTACGTGAAAAAGATTAGCATCTCTACCACTATGGGTGCAGGTGTTGCTATCGACCAGGGTTCTTTGGAAGAAGCGAAGTAATATACAAGGCGCGCGTATTAGTCTATAATGCGCGCACTTTGTGGGTTGAAGCCGCTTTTATGCATTAGTTTTGAACTTTTTGTATATTAGAGTCGGTTTCCGTCCAAGACCGCAGGTGTTAATCGTTAGATTAACTTAATTTCCAGCGTAGACGGTGTCAGGCCCCAGCTAAATTTTTTTACTGGAAAATCTGCACCGTAAGTAATTAAGCACATAAGTGTTTAATTTGGTAAATACTAGAGAAAATTCTCTAGGTAGAATCCAGGAGTAAAGCCAATGGCATTAAGACTCGAAGACAAACAGGCAATTGTTGCTGAAGTCAACGAAGCTGCCAAAGGTGCACTTTCTGCAGTTGTTGCCGATTCACGTGGCGTAACTGTAGGTGCTATGACCGGTCTGCGTAAAGCTGCTCGCGAAAATGGTGTGTTTGTACGTGTAGTACGTAACACTCTTGCTCGTCGTGCAGTTCAAGGTACAGCTTTTGAGTGCCTAGCAGAAACGTTCACTGGCCCAACTTTAATAGCTTTCTCTAACGAGCATCCAGGTGCTGCAGCGCGTCTTTTAAAAGACTTCGCTAAGGGACAAGCAAAATTTGAAGTTAAAGGTGCAGCTTTCGAAGGGATGTTTATCCCTGCAGCTGATATTGATCGTTTAGCGAAACTACCAACATACGAAGAAGCACTAGCTCAGTTGATGATGACTATGAAAGAAGCATCTGCTGGCAAGTTCGTTCGTACATTGGCCGCCCTTCGCGATCAAAAACAAGACGCCGCTTAATTTTAGGCTGGCAGCTTAATAAAATTGAATTCAGAACAATAGGAAATATTTCTAATGTCTATCACTAAAGACCAAATGTTAGAAGCTTTTGCAGCAATGTCTGTAATGGAAGTAGTTGAACTAATCGAAGCTATGGAAGAGAAATTCGGCGTTTCTGCTGCTGCTGCAGTAGTTTCAGGCGGCGGCGACGCTGTTGCTGCTGAAGAGCAAACAGAATTTGACGTAGTACTTACTTCATTCGGCGAAAACAAAGTAGCTGTTATTAAAGCTCTTCGTAGCGCTACAGGTTTAGGCCTGAAAGAAGCTAAGACTATGGCTGAATCTTCTCCAATCGCAGTTAAAGAAGCTGTGTCTAAAGAAGAAGCTGCAACTCTTAAAGCTGATCTAGAAGCCGCTGGTGCTTCTGTTGAAGTTAAGTAAGCTATAATTTAGCTTGCATCACCCAAGTGATTGGGTGAAGGCTGACGGTTTTTTAACCGTTGGCCTTTTTTGCGCTTTATGCGCAGGCGATTTTTTTCACCTTTTGTCGCCAGTTTTAACAGTCCCTAGCAGAGATTACTGGTTAGGTTCTTGTCAACAAGGGTGATAGGCAAACGTGCTGATTTAATTAATATTAATTTCAGTCTTGGTCACATCTCGTAAGCAGAGGAAACCCATGGTTTACTCCTATTCTGAAAAGAAGCGTATTCGCAAAGACTTTGGTAAGCGTCCAAAAGTTTTGGACATCCCTTATTTATTGTCTATCCAGTTAGACTCTTTTAAGAAGTTCACCGATCATGACCCTACGGGTGAGCGTGGCTTAGAAGCCGCATTCCGTAGCGTTTTTCCTATCAAGAGCTTTTCTGGCTATTCTGAGCTGCAATATGTCAGCTACAAGCTAGGTGAGCCAGTTTTTGATGTGAAAGAATGTCAGATCCGCGGTGTAACTTATTCGGCACCACTACGCGTTAAATTACGCATGGTGTTGTTCGACCGTGAAGCTGCTGCTGGCACTGTTAAAGACATTAAAGAGCAAGAAGTCTACATGGGTGATATTCCTATGATGACTAATAACGGTACTTTCGTTATTAACGGTACTGAGCGTGTAATCGTGTCTCAGTTACACCGTTCTCCAGGTGTGTTCTTTGATCATGACCGTGGTAAAACCCACTCTTCTGGTAAGGTGCTGTATAACGCACGTATTATTCCTTACCGTGGTTCATGGCTTGACTTTGAATTTGATCCTAAAGATGCTCTATTCGTTCGTATTGACCGTCGTCGCAAATTACCAGCGACTATTATCTTACGTGCACTTGAATATTCTACTCAAGATATCCTCGATTTATTCTTCGAGCGTATTGAGTTTAAGATTAAAAAAGATTCATTAGTCATGGCACTTGTGCCTGACCGTCTACGTGGTGAAACTGCTGGCTATGACATTAAAGATGCTGAAGGCGCTTTATTGGTTGAAGCTGGTCGTCGCATCACTGCACGTCATATTAAGCAACTTGAAAAAACCAATACTACTGAGCTAGAAGTGCCAGTAGATTATATTGTTGGTAAGTATGCTGCTCAAGACTACATCGATGAAGATACCGGTGAAGTTTTAGTGACTGCAAACAGCGAGATTACCTTAGAAGATTTAGCTAAGTTATCACTTGCTGGTATTAAGAATATTGATACTTTATTTATCAATGATCTTGATCACGGTGCTTATATTGCTGATACATTGCGCATTGATTCAACAACTAACCGCTTAGAAGCACTAGTTGAAATCTATCGTATGATGCGTCCTGGCGAGCCACCAACCAAAGATGCAGCTGAAGGTTTATTCCAAAACCTATTCTTCAGTGAAGAGCGTTATGACCTATCTAAAGTAGGTCGTATGAAGTTCAACCGTCGTCTTGAGATTGCTGAAGACGAAGGTAACGGTGTGTTGTCTAAAGAAGACATCGTATCTGTTATGAAGAAAATCATCGAAATCCGTAACGGTTATGATGAAGTCGACGATATTGACCACTTAGGTAACCGTCGTATTCGTAGCGTTGGTGAAATGGCTGAAAATCAGTTCCGTGTTGGTTTAGTCCGTGTTGAGCGTGCTGTTCGTGAACGTCTATCTTTAGGCGATTTAAACGAGCTTATGCCACAAGACTTAATTAACGCTAAGCCAATTTCTGCGGCAGTGAAAGAATTCTTTGGTTCTTCACAGTTGTCACAGTTTATGGATCAAAACAACCCGCTATCAGAAGTAACGCATAAGCGTCGTATTTCTGCGCTTGGTCCAGGTGGTTTGACTCGTGAGCGTGCTGGTTTCGAAGTTCGTGACGTACATCCAACTCACTACGGTCGTTTATGTCCAATTGAGACCCCAGAAGGTCCAAACATTGGTCTAATCAACTCGTTAGCAAGTTTTGCACGTACTAACTCTTACGGCTTTTTAGAAACACCTTACCGCAAAGTGGTTGATGGTGTGATTACTGATGATGTTGAATACTTATCAGCAATCGAAGAAGGTCGTTACGTTATTGCTCAGGCTAACATCGAAGTTGATGCTGATGGCCGTATGGCAGAAGAACAAATTGCTTGTCGCCACAAAGGTGAATCTACCTTTATGCGCGCAGCTGATGTTCAGTATATGGACGTATCTCCACAACAGATTATTTCTGTTGCAGCATCATTAATTCCGTTCTTAGAACACGATGATGCTAACCGCGCATTGATGGGTGCAAACATGCAACGTCAAGCAGTACCCACTTTACGTGCTGATAAGCCGTTAGTCGGAACGGGTATTGAACGTACTCTTGCTGTTGACTCTGGTGTGGTTGTAGCTGCTAAACGTGGCGGTGTGGTTGATTATGTTGATGCTAGTCGTATCGTAGTTAAAGTAAATGAAGATGAGCTACACGCAGGTGAAGCCGGTATCGACATTTATAACCTAACTAAATATACCCGTTCAAACCAAAACACTTGTATTAACCAACGTCCTTGTTGTTCTGTTGGTGAGCCTGTGGTTCGTGGTGACGTATTGGCAGATGGTCCATCTACCGATTTAGGTGATTTGGCTCTTGGTCAGAACATGCGTATCGCGTTCATGCCTTGGAACGGTTATAACTTCGAAGATTCGATCTTAATTTCTGAGCGCGTAGCGCAAGAAGACCGTTTCACTACTATCCATATCCAAGAGCTTTCTTGTATTGCTCGTGATACTAAATTGGGTAGCGAAGAAATCACTGCTGATATTCCAAACGTAGGTGAGTCTGCTTTATCTAAACTAGATGAATCAGGTATCGTTTATATTGGTGCAGAAGTGAAGGGTGGCGACATTCTAGTGGGTAAAGTGACACCTAAAGGTGAAACACAGTTAACCCCTGAAGAGAAACTACTCCGAGCTATTTTTGGTGAAAAAGCGTCTGATGTTAAGGACAGCTCATTACGTGTTCCTAACTCAGTGAAAGGCACCATCATCGACGTACAGGTATTTACCCGTGACGGCGTTGAGAAAGACAAGCGTGCGCTTGAAATTGAAGACATGCACGTTCGTCAAGCTCGTAAAGACTTAGGCGAAGAGTTCAAGATCCTTGAAGAAGGCGTATTGGGCCGTGCACGTAACTTGTTACTGTCTGTGGGTTATTCTGAAGCTAAGTTAGCTGAGATCCCACGTAAAGACGTATTGATTCAAGTTATCGACGACGAAACTAAACAAACTGAATTAGAGCAGTTAGCTGAACAGCACGAAGAGCTAAAAGCTGACTTTGATAAGACATTTGAAATTAAGCGTCGTAAGATCACCCAAGGTGATGACTTGGCTCCTGGTGTATTGAAGATTGTTAAGGTTTACCTTGCAGTTAAACGTACTATCCAGCCTGGTGACAAGATGGCGGGTCGTCATGGTAACAAAGGTGTTATCTCGAAGATTTGTCCTGTTGAAGACATGCCATACGACGAAGAAGGTAATCCTGTAGACATCGTACTTAACCCATTGGGCGTACCATCGCGTATGAACATCGGTCAGGTACTTGAAGTCCACATGGGCGCAGCAGCTAAAGGTATCGGTAATAAGATTACTGCTATGCTTGAAGAGCAGCGTGAAATTGCCGAACTTCGTGGTTACATCAAGCAAGTATACGAATTAGGTGATGACGTGCTTCAGCGCGTTGATATCGATTCGTTTACTGATGATGAAGTTGTGCGCTTGGCTACCAACCTTAAAGGTGGTATTCCAATTGCAACACCAGCATTCGACGGTGCTAAAGAGAAAGAGATCAAGCAAATGCTTGCTCTTGCAGGCTTACCTGAGTCTGGCCAGTTGACATTATGTGACGGCCGTACCGGTAACGAATTTGAGCGTAAAGTAACCGTTGGTTACATGTATATGCTTAAATTGAACCACTTAGTTGATGACAAGATGCATGCTCGTTCTACGGGTTCATACAGCTTAGTGACTCAACAACCATTGGGCGGTAAAGCTCAATTCGGTGGTCAGCGTTTCGGTGAGATGGAAGTGTGGGCACTTGAAGCATATGGTGCTGCTTATACTCTACAAGAAATGCTAACAGTTAAGTCAGATGACGTTAACGGTCGTACTCAGATGTATAAAAACATCGTCGACGGTAACCATCAGATGCAACCAGGCATGCCTGAGTCTTTCAACGTATTGTTGAAGGAAATTCGTTCACTTGGTATTAATATCGAGTTGGACCAAGAGTAAGCATCGCACTTAAGCAATGTTTGGTAACCAAGGGTGCTTTGCATAAGCAAAGCACCTGGTTTAACTCCTTCAGGAGAGAAACGTGAAAGACTTATTAAAGTTTCTTAAACAGCAAAGTAAGACTGAAGAATTTAACGGTATAAAAATTGGTTTGGCCTCGCCAGATCTAATCCGTTCTTGGTCTTTTGGTGAAGTAAAGAAGCCAGAAACCATTAACTACCGTACATTCAAGCCTGAACGTGAAGGTTTGTTCTGTGCGCGTATCTTTGGTCCAGTTAAAGATTACGAATGTTTGTGTGGTAAATACAAGCGTTTGAAGCATCGTGGTGTTATTTGTGAAAAGTGTGGCGTAGAAGTTACCCAGACTAAAGTGCGTCGTGAACGCATGGGTCACATTGATCTGGCTAGCCCAGTTGCCCACATTTGGTTCTTAAAATCACTTCCGTCACGTATTGGCTTAATGCTAGATATGACGTTGCGTGATATTGAACGCGTACTGTATTTCGAATCATTTGTTGTGATCGAGCCTGGCATGACCACGCTTGAGCGCGGCCAAATGCTAACCGAAGAAACGTATCTTGATGCGTTAGAAGAATACGGTGACGAGTTTGAAGCTAAAATGGGTGCTGAAGCAGTTCTTGAATTGCTACGAGCTATCAACTTAGCTGAACAGATCGAGCAAATGCGCGAAGAGTTGCCTTCAATTAACTCTGAAACCCGTCGCAAGAAGGTCACTAAGCGCCTTAAGCTGATGGAAGCATTCTTCACATCTGGCAACAAGCCAGAGTGGATGATCTTAAAAGTATTACCGGTTCTTCCACCTGATCTACGTCCATTAGTGCCGTTAGATGGTGGTCGTTTCGCGACATCTGATCTTAATGATCTATACCGTCGTGTGATTAACCGTAACAACCGCTTAAAGCGTCTGTTAGATTTAGCTGCGCCTGACATTATCGTACGTAACGAAAAACGTATGTTACAAGAGTCAGTTGATGCGCTATTAGATAACGGTCGTCGCGGTCGTGCTATTACGGGTTCTAACAAGCGTCCGCTTAAATCTCTTGCTGATATGATCAAGGGTAAGCAAGGTCGTTTCCGTCAGAACTTACTTGGTAAGCGTGTTGACTATTCAGGTCGTTCGGTAATTACCGTAGGTCCTACTTTACGTCTGCATCAGTGTGGTCTTCCTAAGAAGATGGCACTTGAGCTATTCAAGCCATTTATTTACGGCAAGCTAGAAGCCCGTGGTTTAGCGACTACGATTAAAGCTGCTAAGAAAATGGTTGAACGCGAACAGGCTGAAGTATGGGATGTGTTAGACGAAGTAATTCGTGAACATCCAGTAATGCTTAACCGTGCACCAACACTTCACAGACTAGGTATTCAAGCATTTGAACCTGTTCTGATTGAAGGTAAAGCAATTCAATTGCATCCGTTAGTTTGTGCGGCATACAACGCCGACTTCGACGGTGACCAAATGGCGGTTCACGTTCCATTAACGCTTGAAGCTCAGTTAGAAGCTCGTGCGCTAATGATGTCAACCAACAACATTTTGTCACCTGCTAACGGTGAGCCTGTAATTACTCCGTCTCAGGACGTTGTATTAGGTTTGTACTACACCAGCCGTGAATGTATTAACGGTCGCGGTGAAGGTATGGCGTTCGCTGATGTGTCAGAAGTAGAAAAAGCTTACGCTACTGGTGTTGCTGAACTACATGCTCGCGTTAAAGTACGGATTACCGAAACGAACATCGCAGATGATGGCGAAAGAACTAAATCAACTCGTATCATTGATACCACAGTTGGTCGTGCTCTTTTATCATTAATTTTGCCTGAAGGCTTATCGTATGATTTGGTTAACCAAAACATGGGTAAGAAACAGATTTCTAAACTGTTGAACACTTGTTATCGTCAACTAGGTCTTAAAGATACAGTTATCTTTGCTGACCAATTGATGTATACCGGTTTCCGTTTTGCAACCATTTCTGGTGCCTCTGTTGGTATCGATGACATGGTTATTCCAGACGAGAAATACACCTTAGTAGCTGACGCTGAAGCTGAAGTGCTTGAAATTCAAGAGCAGTTCCAATCAGGTCTTGTTACTGCCGGTGAGCGTTACAACAAAGTCATCGATATCTGGGCAAGTGCGAACGAAAAAGTTTCAAAAGCGATGATGGAAAACCTGTCAACTGAGACAGTGATTAACCGTGATGGCGTACCTGAGCAACAAGCTTCGTTTAACAGCATCTATATGATGGCTGACTCGGGCGCTCGTGGTAGTGCTGCACAGATCCGTCAGTTAGCGGGTATGCGTGGTTTGATGGCTAAGCCAGATGGCTCAATCATCGAAACCCCAATTACGGCTAACTTCCGTGAAGGTCTAAACGTACTTCAGTACTTTATTTCTACTCACGGTGCGCGTAAAGGTCTTGCCGATACAGCATTGAAGACAGCTAACTCGGGTTACTTGACTCGTCGTTTAGTAGACGTTGCACAAGACTTAGTCGTTATCGAAGATGACTGTGGTGTTGAGCATGGTCTTACAATGAAACCGCTTATTGAAGGTGGTGATGTTGTTGAGCCATTGCGTGAACGTGTTCTAGGTCGTGTAGTTGCTCTTGACGTAATGAAGCCAGGTACTAATGAAGTGCTTGCTCCACGCAACACACTTCTTGATGAAGCATGGTGTAATACGTTAGAAGAACACAGCATTGATGAAGTGATTGTACGTTCTGTAATTACCTGTGACACAGACTTCGGTGTGTGTGCAGCGTGTTATGGTCGTGACTTGGCTCGTGGTCATATTATTAACCACGGTGAAGCTATTGGTGTTGTTGCAGCTCAGTCAATTGGTGAACCTGGTACACAGTTAACCATGCGTACCTTCCACATTGGTGGTGCGGCATCTCGAGCTTCTGCAGAAAACAACGTTCAAGTTAAGAATGCGGGTTCTCTGAAGTTACACAATGCTAAGCATGTTTCTAACATCGACGGTAAGCTCGTTATCGTATCTCGTTCTTCTGAGTTAGCTATCATCGATGAGCTAGGTCGTGAGAAAGAGCGTTATAAAGTGCCTTACGGTACAGTATTAGAGAAATTGGAAGACAGTGAAGTTGCAGCTGGCGAAATCATCGCTAACTGGGATCCACATACTCACCCAATTATTTCTGAAGTTGCTGGTAGCGTGAAGTTCGTTGACATGATTGATGGTGTCACTATGACACGTCAAACAGATGAGTTAACGGGCCTATCTTCTGTCGTTGTGCTCGATGTTGGTGCGCGTACTTCAGCCGGTAAAGAATTGCGTCCAGCAATTCGCTTAGTTGATGCTGATGGTAATGACTTAATGATCCCTGGTACTGAAGTACCAGCTCAATACTTCTTACCGGGTAACGCGATTGTATCGAAAGATGATAACGCGAAAATCAACGTTGGTGATCCATTAGCACGTATTCCACAAGAATCGTCTAAAACTCGCGACATCACCGGTGGTCTTCCACGTGTTGCTGACTTATTCGAAGCGCGTAAACCAAAAGAGCCTGCAATTCTTGCAGAAATCTCTGGTACGATCTCGTTCGGTAAGGAAACGAAGGGTAAACGTCGTCTAGTGATCACTCCAGCTGATGGCAGTGAACATTATGAAGAAATGATCCCTAAGTGGCGTAACTTGAACGTGTTCGAAGGTGAAAAAGTCGAACGTGGTGAAGTTATTGCAGACGGTCCAGAAGCGGCTCATGACATCTTGCGTCTTCGTGGTATCCACAACGTAGCAAACTACATTGTGAACGAAGTACAGGACGTTTACCGTCTACAGGGCGTTAAGATCAACGATAAGCACATCGAAGTTATCATTCGTCAAATGTTACGTAAGTGTTTAATCACTTCAACAGGCGACACTGAGTTCTTAGAAGGTGAGCAAGCAGAAGTATCACGCGTGAAGATTGCTAACCGTGAGTTAATCGCTCAAGGTAAAACACCCGCAACGTTTGAACGTGAATTACTCGGTATTACCAAAGCTTCTTTGGCAACTGAATCATTCATCTCTGCAGCATCGTTCCAGGAGACCACTCGTGTGTTAACTGAAGCGGCCGTTGGCGGTAAGAGCGATCCATTACGTGGTTTGAAAGAAAACGTAATCGTAGGTCGTTTGATCCCAGCAGGTACAGGTTATGCTTATCACAAAACCCGTAACGAAGAACGTGCTAAAATATTAAGCTCTCGTGGCAAAGTGGAAACTACTACAGTAACCGCAAGCGAAGCTGAAAAGAACCTAGCAGATCTACTAAATCTGGCTGGTAGCCAAGATTAAGTTAGTAATTTGTTAAAAAAAGGCGCCAATGGCGCCTTTTTTATTGGAATTTGCACGAAAAGTTGTCTATTTCTTGACAGGCAGCCATTACCTTTCTAAAATTCCGCGTCCCACCATTGTGGGATATAGATTTTTCACACCTAATTGTTGAGTTTAAATCAACTGTCGGAGCTATACATGGCAACTGTTAACCAGTTGGTACGTAAGCCACGCACGCCAAAAGTCGAAAAGACTAATGTGCCTGCGTTGAACGCGTGCCCACAAAAACGTGGTGTTTGTACTCGTGTGTACACTACAACACCTAAAAAACCTAACTCTGCACTACGTAAAGTAGCTCGTGTGCGTCTAACTAACGGTTTCGAAGTAACTTCGTATATCGGTGGTGAAGGCCATAACTTGCAAGAGCACAGTGTAATTCTAATCCGTGGTGGTCGTGTTAAAGACTTACCTGGTGTGCGTTACCACACTGTTCGTGGCGCATTAGACTGTGCTGGCGTGACTTCACGTCGCCAAGGCCGTTCTAAGTACGGTGCTAAGCGTCCTAAGTCTTAACGTATCCCGTTTAAGTAAGGCCAAGCTAGTATTTATTTGACATTCCAGTTTTGGAAATACCTGAAGCATACGGAGAATTAATATGCCAAGACGTCGCGTTGTAGGACAACGTAAAATCCTACCAGATCCAAAGTTTCACAGTGAGTTGTTGGCTAAGTTCATCAACGTCATTATGCAGGACGGCAAAAAGTCGACTGCAGAAAAAATTATCTACAAGGCACTAGATGTTGTCGCTGAAAAGAAAAGCGAAAATCATTTAAGTATCCTTGAGGCAGCCCTTGATAACGTTCGCCCATCAGTCGAAGTTAAATCTCGTCGTGTTGGTGGTTCTACTTATCAAGTACCATGTGAAGTTCGTCCTGTGCGTCGTAACGCACTAGCGATGCGCTGGTTAGTTGAAGCTGCTCGCAAGCGTGGTGAAAAATCTATGGCTCTACGTCTAGCAGGTGAAATGCTAGATGCGTCTGAAAACAAAGGTACTGCGGTTAAGAAGCGTGAAGACGTGCATCGCATGGCTGAAGCTAACAAAGCCTTTGCCCATTACCGTTGGTAATATGATGGAGCGGACTTCGGTCCGCTCCATATTGTTGATATTGCTAAAGCCAAAAGCTTTAGCTGAGAGGGTATAATAGTGGCTCGTACAACCCCAATTGAGCGTTATCGTAATATCGGTATTGTAGCTCATGTGGATGCAGGTAAAACTACCACAACAGAACGTGTTCTGTTCTATACCGGTATGTCTCATAAAATCGGTGAGGTGCATGACGGCGCCGCCACGACAGATTGGATGGTACAAGAGCAAGAGCGTGGTATTACTATCACCTCAGCCGCTGTAACCACATTTTGGCGCGGAATGGAGGCTCAGTTCGCTGAACACCGAATTAATATCATCGATACCCCAGGTCACGTAGACTTCACTATTGAAGTCGAGCGTTCATTACGCGTACTCGATGGCGCTGTAGTAGTCTTCTGCGGCTCGTCTGGCGTTGAACCACAATCTGAAACCGTATGGCGTCAAGCTGACAAATACCACGTTCCGCGTTTGGTGTTTGTTAATAAGATGGACCGTGCAGGTGCAGATTTTGACCGTGTAATAAATCAAATTCGTAACCGCCTTGGTGCGACTTGTGTGCCAATTCAATTGAATATTGGTGCAGAAGAAAACTTCAAGGGTGTTATTGATTTAATTAAGATGAAAGCCATTAACTGGTCTGAAACCGATCAGGGTATGACTTTCACTTATGAAGACATTCCTGCAAATCTAGCAGCAAAAGCTGCAGAAATGCATGAGTATCTCGTGGAAGCAGCAGCTGAAGCCTCTGATGAACTGATGAATAAGTACCTTGAAGAAGGTGAGTTATCAGAAGTCGAGATCAAAACAGCGTTGCGTCAGCGCACAATTAACAATGAGATCGTGTTAGCCACTTGCGGTTCTGCATTTAAGAACAAAGGTGTGCAAGCGGTACTCGATGCGGTAGTTGACTTCTTACCCGCTCCTATTGATGTTCCTGCAATTACAGGCATCGATGAAAGCGAAAATGAAGTAAAACGCCCACCAGATGACAATGCCCCTTTTGCGGCTTTAGCATTTAAAATTGCGACTGATCCATTTGTTGGTACACTGACCTTTATCCGCGTGTATTCAGGTGTACTTGAATCAGGTGCTGGTGTTTATAATTCTGTTAAACAGAAACGTGAACGAGTAGGTCGAATTGTGCAAATGCACGCAAATGACCGAACAGAACTGAAAGAAGTACGTGCTGGCGATATTGCAGCTGCTATCGGTCTTAAAGATGTAACAACCGGTGATACTCTTTGCGATAATAATCACAGAGTGATTCTTGAGCGCATGGATTTCCCTGAACCCGTAATTACCATAGCCGTTGAGCCACGTTCAAAAGCAGACCAAGATAAAATGGGAATTGCGCTGCAAAAATTAGCAGCAGAAGATCCATCATTCAAAGTTGAGACTGATGAAGAGTCGGCACAAACACTAATATCTGGTATGGGCGAATTGCATCTAGACATTATCGTTGACCGTATGCGTCGCGAATTTGGTGTAGAGTGTAACGTAGGTAAACCTCAGGTTGCTTACCGTGAAACAATTCGTTCTAAAGTAGAAGTGGAAGGTAAATTCGTACGTCAATCTGGCGGACGTGGCCAATTTGGTCATGTTTGGTTAAGAATTGAACCACTCGAAGAGGGTGCGGGCTACGAATTTGTTAACGAGATTGTAGGTGGTGTAGTTCCTCGTGAATTCATTCCTGCCGTTGACAAAGGTATTCAAGAACAGATGAAGAATGGCGTATTAGCCGGCTATCCTGTACTTGATGTGAGAGTCAGTTTGTTTGATGGTTCATATCATGATGTGGACTCGAACGAAATGGCGTTCAAAATTGCAGGTTCTATGGGCTTCAAAAAGGGTGCGCTAGAAGCTACCCCTGTGTTGCTCGAACCTTGTATGAAAGTAGAAGTAACTACACCTGAAGATTATATGGGCGATGTTGTGGGTGATTTAAACCGCCGTCGTGGCATAATTGAAGGTATGGACGATGGCATCGCAGGTGTTAAACTTGTCCATGCAGTAGTGCCTCTATCTGAAATGTTTGGTTATGCGACTGATTTGCGCTCTGCATCTCAGGGTCGTGCTTCATACTCTATGGAGTTTTTGAAGTACACTGATGCACCGCAAAACATTGCAAAAGCGATTATAGAATCTCGTAACTAATATTGGTTACGGCATCAATGTTATATTGCTCGAATTAATCGAGCACTTCTGAAAAGAAAGGAATATATCGTGGCAAAAGCTAAATTTGAACGTATTAAGCCTCACGTAAACGTGGGCACCATTGGTCACGTTGACCATGGTAAAACAACTTTAACAGCAGCAATCTCTGCCGTTTTGTCTAAAACTTATGGTGGTGAAGTTAAAAACTTCGCTCAAATCGATAACGCTCCAGAAGAGCGTGAGCGCGGTATTACCATTAATACTTCTCACATCGAATATGACACACCAATCCGTCACTACGCACACGTAGATTGTCCAGGTCACGCGGATTATGTTAAAAACATGATTACCGGTGCTGCACAGATGGACGGCGCAATCTTAGTAGTTGCTGCTACAGATGGCCCAATGCCACAGACTCGTGAGCACATCCTGCTTTCTCGTCAAGTAGGCGTACCTTTCATCATCGTATTCATGAACAAGTGTGACATGGTAGATGACGAAGAATTACTAGAATTAGTAGAAATGGAAGTGCGTGAGCTTCTTTCAGAATACGACTTCCCAGGTGATGATTTACCAGTAATTCAAGGTTCAGCTCTTAAGGCACTAGAAGGCCAGCCAGAGTGGGAAGCTAAAATTCTTGAGCTTGCAGAAGCCCTAGATACTTATATTCCAGAACCAGCTCGTGACATCGATAAGCCATTCCTACTACCAATCGAAGACGTATTCTCGATTTCAGGTCGTGGTACAGTGGTAACAGGTCGTGTTGAACGTGGTATCGTTCGCGTATCAGACGAAGTTGAAATTGTTGGTGTTCGTCCAACAACTAAAACAACTTGTACTGGTGTAGAAATGTTCCGCAAGCTACTTGACGAAGGTCGTGCTGGCGAAAACTGTGGTGTGTTATTACGTGGTACTAAGCGTGATGACGTTGAACGTGGTCAAGTACTAGCTAAGCCTGGTTCAATTAACCCACACACAACTTTCGAATCAGAAGTTTACGTGTTGTCAAAAGAAGAAGGCGGACGTCATACTCCATTCTTCAAAGGCTACCGTCCACAATTCTTCTTCCGTACAACAGACGTAACAGGCACAATTGAGTTACCAGAAGGCGTAGAAATGGTTATGCCTGGTGATAACATCAAGATGGTCGTTACTCTGATTTACCCAATCGCGATGGACGACGGTTTACGTTTCGCTATCCGTGAAGGTGGCCGTACAGTTGGTGCAGGTGTTGTAGCTAAAATTATCGCGTAATAGCGACTTTAGTGAACACTAAAAAAGGAAGCCTAGGCTTCCTTTTTTTATTTCTAAAAAGTAACAATCATTAGTAGCATTAACATATAAAATGTGTAAAATGCGCGGCAGTTGATTGTAAGAAGACTTTTAGAAGACTATTTACACAATGGGCTTGATCTTAGAAAGAAGATCTGTATAATTGCCCACTCGCTGACTAGTCAGCGTAAATTATAATGTTTAACCAAGTAGGTTACTCATTTTCACAGCGACTCCGATTGGGAGTCGAACGGTTAAATCATCTCGCTCTGCTTTTCCATTAGGAAGAAGCTAGAGGGTGATTTTTTATATGTCCATTTTAGGAGCTCTGGTCAATGCAGAACCAAAGAATCCGTATCCGCTTGAAAGGCTTTGATCATCGTTTAATTGATCAGTCTACAGCGGAAATCGTTGAAACTGCTAAGCGTACAGGCGCGCAGGTACGTGGTCCTATTCCACTACCAACACGCAAAGAGCGTTATACCGTTTTGATCTCTCCGCACGTTAATAAAGATGCTCGTGATCAGTACGAAATTCGTACCCACAAGCGTTTAGTTGACATCGTAGAGCCAACAGAAAAGACTGTAGACGCATTAATGCGTTTAGATCTTGCGGCTGGTGTCGACGTTCAGATTAGCTTAGGTTAATTGAGATCCTTAGAAGAGGTTTGAGAGATGGCTATCGGTCTTATTGGTCGTAAAGTGGGTATGACTCGCATCTTCACTGAAGATGGTACGTCAATCCCTGTAACAGTAATCGAGATTGCAGGCAACCGTGTTACTCAAGTGAAAACTTTAGAAACTGACGGTTATCGTGCACTTCAAGTGACTACTGGTACCAAAAAAGCCAATCGCATCACTAAAGCAGAAGCAGGTCACTTTGCCAAGGGCGGCGTAGAAGCCGGTCGTGGTTTGTGGGAAATGCGTTTAGCAGATGGTGAAGGCGAAGGCATTGAAGTTGGTGCTGAAATTAATGTTGATATTTTCGCTGATACAGTGAAAGTTGATGTTACTGGTCAATCAAAAGGTAAAGGTTTCCAAGGCGGCGTTAAGCGTTGGAACTTCCGTACTCAAGATATGACTCACGGTAACTCTTTGGCACACCGTTCGAATGGTTCTATCGGTCAGAACCAAACGCCTGGTCGTGTATTCAAAGGCAAGAAAATGTCAGGCCATATGGGTGCTGAGCAAGTAACAACTCAAAATCTACACGTAGTACGTGTTGATGCAGAGCGTAACTTGTTATTAGTACGCGGCGCAGTTCCAGGCGCTACCAATGGTGACTTGATTATCAAGCCAGCAGTTAAAGCTTAAGGTCTGAGGAGATAGTAATGGAATTGGTATTGAAAGACGCCCAGAGCGCTCTTGAAGTTTCCGAAACTACCTTCGGCCGTGACTTTAACGAGGCATTGGTTCATCAGGTAGTTGTAGCATATGCTGCAAACGCGCGTCAGGGCACTCGTGCTCAAAAGACTCGTGCGGAAGTAACTGGCTCAGGCAAAAAGCCTTGGCGCCAGAAAGGCACAGGCCGCGCTCGTGCCGGTAGTGTTAAAGGCCCAATCTGGCGTGGCGGTGGCGTAACATTCGCTGCTAAAACACAAGATCACAGCCAAAAAGTTAACAAGAAGATGTACCGTGGTGCTCTAAAGAGCATATTCTCTGAATTGGTACGTCAAGAACGTCTAGTTGTTGTTGAATCGTTTGGTGTTGAAGCTCCTAAAACTAAAGAGCTGAAAGCTAAATTAAAAGCAATGAACTTAGAAGATGTTCTAATTGTTACAGCTGAAGTTGATGAGAATTTATTCTTAGCAGCTCGCAACTTATACAAAGTTGACGTGCGTGACGTAGCGGGTCTTGACCCAGTTAGTCTAATTGCGTTCAACACTGTTCTTGTTACTGCTGATGCAGTGAAGCAAATCGAGGAGATGCTAGCATGATCCGCGAAGAACGTTTGCTAAAAGTTATTCTTGGTCCACATATCTCTGAAAAGAGTACTGTGCTTGCTGAGAAAAACAACACTGTAGTTTTCCGCGTAGCCATCGATGCAACTAAAGCAGAGATTAAAGCTGCAGTAGCGAAGCTATTTGAAGTTGAAGTTGATTCTGTTCGCACTTTAGTTAATAAAGGCAAAACCAAGCGTACCGGTGGCCGTGTAGGTCGTCGTATCGATTGGAAAAAAGCTTATGTTACTTTAGCTGCTGGTGCTGAAATCGATTTCGTCGGCGGCGCTGAATAAGCAAAGGAGAATTATCATGGCAGTTATTAAGTGTAAGCCAACCTCTCCAGGTCGTCGCCACGTAGTTAAAGTGGTGAATACGGACCTGCATAAGGGTAAACCTTTTGCTGGCCTGTTGGCGAAAAAAACTAAAAGTGGTGGCCGTAATAATACTGGCCGTATCACTGTACGCCACGTAGGTGGTGGACATAAGCAGCACTATCGTATTGTTGACTTCAAACGCAACAAAGATGGTATCCCTGCGAAAGTTGAACGTCTTGAATACGATCCAAACCGTACAGCGCACATCGCGCTAGTACTGTATGCAGATGGTGAGCGTCGTTATATTCTTGCTGCAAAAGGCATGAAAGCTGGCGACCCAATCCAATCTGGCTTGGATGCAGAAATCAAGACTGGTAACGCTAGACCGTTACGCAACATTCCAGTAGGTAGTGTTGTACACGCTGTCGAAATGAAGCCTGGTAAAGGCGCTCAAATCGCACGTTCAGCTGGTGCTTATGTACAAGTTGTTGCTCGTGATGGTGCTTATGCAACTCTACGTCTTCGCTCTGGCGAAATGCGTAAAGTTCCAGTAGATTGCCGCGCGACATTTGGTGAAGTTGGTAATGCCGAGCACATGCTACGCCAGTTAGGCAAAGCAGGTGCTAAGCGCTGGAGAGGCGTACGCCCTACAGTTCGAGGTGTTGCAATGAACCCAGTAGACCATCCACATGGTGGTGGTGAAGGCCGTACTTCTGGTGGACGTCATCCAGTGAGTCCATGGGGTGTGCCGACTAAGGGTTATAAAACTCGTAGCAACAAGCGCACTGATAAGTACATCGTACGTCGTCGTAATAAATAGTAAGAGGATTCGCCATGCCACGTTCTCTCAAGAAAGGTCCCTTCATTGACCTGCACTTGCTGAAGAAGGTAGAGAAAGCGATGGAAGCGGGAGACAAAAAGCCAATTAAGACTTGGTCTCGTCGCTCAATGATCATCCCTAATATGATTGGGTTGACCATCGCTGTCCATAATGGTCGTCAGCACGTACCTGTGTTCGTAACTGACGAAATGATCGGCCACAAGCTTGGTGAATTTTCACCAACTCGCACTTATCGCGGCCATGCTGCAGATAAGAAAGCGAAGAAGCGTTAATACGGGAGGAATAAGATGGAAGTTTTAGCTAAACATCGTTTTGCTCGTACGTCTGCGCAGAAGGCCCGTCTAGTTGCTGATCAAATTCGCGGATTGCCTGTTTCTAAGGCACTCGAGATTTTGACATTCAGCCCCAAGAAAGCCGCCGTACTAGTAAAAAAAGTACTTGACTCAGCTATCGCAAACGCCGAACACAACGAAGGTGCTGACATTGATGAGCTTAAAGTTGGAGCCGTCTTCGTAGATGAAGGCCCAACAATGAAGCGTATCATGCCACGTGCTAAAGGCCGCGCTGATCGTATCATGAAGCGTACCAGTCACATTACTGTGGTTGTAGCAGATCGCTAGGAGAAGAGAGCAATGGGACAGAAAGTACATCCTAATGGTATCCGTCTGGGTATCACTAAGCCTTGGATCTCTACCTGGTACGCAGATAAGTCAGACTATGCAAATAATCTGAACAGCGACTGGGAAGTGCGTCAATATTTAACTGAAAAGTTAAAAGCCGCATCAGTATCTAAGATTGTTATTGAACGCCCAGCGAAAAGCATCCGCGTTACTATTCACACAGCCCGTCCAGGCATTGTGATTGGTAAGAAAGGTGAAGACGTTGAAGTATTACGTGCCTATGTGTCTAAAATCACTGGTACTACTGCTCAAATCAACATCGCTGAGATCCGTAAGCCTGAATTAGACGCTAAGCTCGTTGCTGACTCTATTGCTCAGCAGTTAGAGCGTCGTGTTATGTTCCGTCGTGCTATGAAGCGCGCAGTACAAAACGCAATGCGCATTGGTGCTCAAGGTATCAAAGTTCAAGTGAGCGGCCGTTTAGGCGGCGCTGAAATTGCGCGTGCAGAATGGTATCGTGAAGGTCGTGTACCTTTGCATACTTTGCGTGCTGATATCGACTATTCAACCGCAGAAAGTCACACTCAATACGGTGTGATTGGTATTAAAGTTTGGATCTTCAAAGGCGAAGTTCTAGACGGTTTAGTACCTGCTATTGAAGAGCCTAAGCAGCAACCTAAGCGTAAGCCTCGTGGTAAATAGGAGAAACTTTTATGCTGCAACCTAAACGTATGAAGTTTCGCAAGATGTTCAAAGGCCGCAACCGTGGTCTAGCGAACGGTACTGAAGTTAGCTTTGGTACTTTCGGTTTGAAAGCAGTCGGCCGTGGCCGTTTAACTGCTCGTCAAATCGAATCTGCACGTCGTGCCATGACACGTCATGTTAAACGTCAAGGACAAATTTGGATTCGAGTTTTCCCTGACAAGCCAATTACCTCTAAGCCTCTTGAAGTGCGTATGGGTAAAGGTAAAGGTAACGTTGAATACTGGGTATGTCAGATTCAACCTGGTAAGGTTCTTTATGAGATGGATGGTGTTCCTGAGTCGTTGGCTCGTGAAGCCTTCGCTTTGGCTTCTGCCAAACTTCCTCTGAAGACTACCTTCGTAACTAAGACGGTGATGTAATGAAAGCGAGCGAACTAAGAGAAAAGAGCGTTGAAGAACTTAACGCTGAATTACTTGGTCTGCTGCGTGAGCAGTTTAACCTGCGTATGCAACACGCTACTGGTCAGTTGACTCAAACGAATCAGTTGAAACTAGTGCGTCGTAACATTGCACGTGTTAAGACCATTATTACTTCTAAGGCAGGTGTGTAATGTCTGATAAAGCCCGTACTTTGCAAGGTAAAGTAATTAGCAACAAAATGGACAAGTCTATTACTGTTGCTATTGAGCGCCAAGTGAAACATCCTATTTATGGGAAGTACATTAAGCGTACAACTAAGATCCATGCACATGACGAAACTAATCAGTGTAATGAAGGGGATTTCGTGGCTATTAGCCAGTGTCGTCCTCTATCTAAGACTAAGTCTTGGACACTAGCTGAAGTAGTAACAAAAGCCTAATTTCGATTAGGTTAACGTAAACGGCCCCAGTATTTGGGGCCGTTTGTTTTTTTTGCTATGCATTCCAAAAATGTGTGTTATACTTGCGCGCCAATTTTGAGTAAATTATTACTTGAATTTGGTTCAAATATACTCCCATAGTGGGATTGTGTAGTAACGATAGCGGAGCACTTGAAATGATCCAAATGCAATCGACTCTAGACGTCGCATGTAACAGCGGCGCACGCAGAGTTCAGTGTATTAAGGTCTTGGGTGGCTCTCATCGTCGTTATGCCGGTATCGGCGACATTATCAAAGTTTCTGTTAAAGAAGCGATTCCTCGCGCTAAAGCGAAGAAAGGTGATGTATATAACGCGGTGGTAGTCCGTACTAAGAAAGGCGTACGTCGTCCAGACGGTTCTGTCATTCGCTTCGATCGGAATGCAGCGGTATTGCTTAACGCAAACCTTGCACCGATTGGTACTCGTATCTTTGGCCCAGTGACACGTGAATTGCGTAATGATAAATTCATGAAAATTGTCTCGCTGGCACCAGAAGTACTGTAAGGAGCTTCAAATGGCAGCTAAAATCCGTCGTGAAGACGAAGTAATTATATTAGCAGGTAAAGACAAGGGTAGCCGCGGTAAGGTTTCTCAAGTTCTACCTACTGGTAAGTTAATTGTTGAAGGCTTTAATCTTGTTAAAAAGCACCAGAAACCTAACCCTCAATTGGGTGTTGCTGGCGGCGTTATCGAGAAAGAAGCACCGATGCAAGCATCAAACGTTGCGATCTTTAACCAAGCCACAGGCAAGGCAGATCGTGTTGGTTTCCGATTTGAAGACGGCAAAAAAGTCCGTTTCTTTAAATCGAACAGCGAACTCGTTAAGTAATTTGGAGTAAACGATGGCGAAACTGCATGATAAATATCAAGAGACTGTAGTTGCTGAACTAGCTAAAAAGTTCGGCTACAGCAGTGTCATGCAAGTCCCTCGGATTGAAAAAATCACCCTAAACATGGGTGTGGGCGAAGCTGTTGCAGATAAGAAAGTTATGGAGCATGCGCTCCGTGACATGACTGCAATCGCTGGCCAGAAACCAATTGTAACTGTTGCTCGTAAATCAGTTGCTGGTTTTAAAATCCGTGAAGGCTACCCTATTGGCTGTAAAGTGACCCTACGCGGTGAGCGTATGTGGGAATTTTTAGAGCGTTTAGTTGACATTGCAATACCACGTATTCGTGATTTCCGAGGCTTAAGCGCTAAAGCGTTTGACGGCCGTGGTAATTACGCAATGGGCGTGCGTGAGCAGATCATCTTCCCAGAAATCGATTATGATAAAATCGATAAAATTCGTGGTATGGATATTGTTATCACTACTACTGCGAAGAATGATGAAGAAGGTCGTGCTTTGTTAGACGCTTTTAACTTCCCATTCAAGAAATAAGGGTAGCATAATGGCAAAAACATCTATGAAAGCACGTGAAGCAAAACGTGCGCAGCTCGTAGCTAAATATGCTGAAAAGCGTTTAGCACTTAAGGCTATAATCAGCAGCCCTGCAACTTCTGAAGAAGATCGCTGGGATGCCGTACTTAAGTTACAAGCTCTACCACGTGATTCTAGCGCTGCGCGTCAACGCAACCGCTGTAATCAAACTGGTCGCCCACATGGTTTTCTACGTAAATTCGGCTTAAGCCGTATTAAATTACGTGAAGCAACCATGCGTGGTGAAGTTCCTGGTCTGCGTAAGGCCAGCTGGTAAGCACTTGTCACGGAGTAAGCTAATATGAGCATGCAAGATCCTATTGCGGATATGTTAACCCGTATTCGTAACGGCCAAGCTGCTAACCACGTATCTGTTAAGATGCCTTCAGCTAAGTTAAAAGTAGCAATTGCGAAATTACTTAAAGATGAAGGTTTCATTACTGAATACGCCGTAGCAGATGAAGCTAAGCCTGAATTAGAAATTACGTTAAAGTATTTTCAAGGCAAACCAGTCGTTGAGACTATCCAGCGTGTAAGTCGCCCTGGTCTTCGTATTTACAAAGGTAAAGACGAGCTACCAAAGGTGATGGGCGGTCTGGGTATCGCAATTGTGTCCACTTCTCAAGGCTTGATGACTGATCGCGCCGCCCGCCAAAATGGCACGGGTGGCGAGGTTATCTGCTACGTAGCGTAAGGAGCTAGAAATGTCTCGTGTTGCAAAAGCACCAGTCACTGTTCCTGCTGGCGTAGAGGTGACTTTAAACGAACAGACCTTAACTGTTAAAGGCAGTAAAGGAAGTCTGACTCGAGTAATCAACAATGCGGTAAATGTTGTTATCGAAGATGCACAAGTAAAGTTTCTTCCTGTCGATGGCGTTTCTAACGCTTGGGCACAGGCTGGTACTGCACGTGCACTAGTAAACAACATGGTTGTTGGTGTATCTCAAGGTTTTGTGAAAAAACTTAAATTAGTTGGTGTAGGTTACCGTGCAAAGATTGCTGGTAGTGACTTAGATTTAACGTTGGGTTTCTCACATCCATTAGTACACAAACTGCCCGCAGGCGTTACTGCAGAGTGTCCTAGCCAAACTGAAATCGTGCTTTCGGGCGTTGATAAACAAGTTGTTGGTCAGGTTGCTGCTGAAATTCGCGGATATCGTCCACCAGAGCCTTACAAAGGCAAAGGTGTTCGTTATGATGACGAAATAGTACGCCGTAAAGAGGCTAAGAAGAAGTAGGTAACGCGATATGGATAAGAAAACATCTCGCTTACGTCGCGCGTTACGTGCACGTAAGAAGATCCAAGAGCTGGGCGTGAATCGTCTGGTTGTACATCGTACACCGCGTCACATTTATGCTCAGGTGATCAATCCTGAAGCTCAGGTGTTGGCAGTTGCTTCAACCGTGGAAAAAGCGGTTAAAGAGCTACTAAAGAGTACCGGTAACGTTGATGCGGCTAAAGCAGTAGGTAAAATTGTTGCTGAGCGTGCGATCGAGAAGGGCGTAGCAACAGTTGCGTTCGACCGTTCTGGTTTCAAGTATCATGGTCGTGTAGCTGCACTAGCAGATGCCGCTCGTGAAGCTGGCCTGAAGTTCTAAGGGGTTATAAAAATGGCTAAATTAGAAGCTCAGCAAAAAGACGATCTGCAAGAGAAATTAATTGCAGTTAATCGTGTTTCTAAAGTAGTTAAGGGCGGTCGTATCTTTAGCTTCACAGCACTAACAGTAGTGGGTGACGGTAACGGTAAGATTGGCTATGGCTATGGTAAAGCGCGTGAAGTTCCAGCTGCTATTCAAAAAGCAATGGAAAAAGCCCGTCGTAATATGGTGACAGTGGAGTTGAATGCAGGTACTTTGCATCACCCAGTTAAGGGTCGTCATACTGGTTCTAAAGTTTATATGCAACCAGCATCACAGGGTACCGGTATTATTGCCGGTGGCGCAATGCGTGCCGTATTGGAAGTAGCAGGCGTTCATAACGTTCTGTCAAAAGCATACGGTTCTACTAACCCGATCAACATCGTTCGCGCAACTGTCGATGCGTTGGTGCACATGAAGTCACCAGCTCAAATCGCAGCAAAACGTGGCCTGAATGTTGATGAGATTCGGGGGTAATGCACCATGGCTACTAAAACTTTAAAAGTCACACAGACTAAAAGCAGCATTGGTCGTTTACCAAAACACCGTGCAACCTTAACCGGTTTAGGCCTACGCCGCATTAATCACACTGTTGAAGTTGAAGATACACCTTCAGTTCGCGGTATGATTAACAAGGTGTACTACATGGTTTCGGTGGAGGAATTAGGATAATGCGTCTAAATACTCTATCTCCAGCAGCAGGTTCTAAATCTGCTCCTAAGCGTGTAGGCCGTGGTATCGGTTCAGGTTTAGGTAAAACAGCGGGACGTGGCCATAAAGGTCAGAAGTCTCGTTCAGGCGGCGGTGTTCGCGTCGGTTTCGAAGGTGGTCAAATGCCACTTAAGATTCGTTTACCTAAGTTTGGCTTTACTTCGCGTCGCGCTTTGGTAACAGCTGAAGTTCGTTTACTCGAACTAGCAAAAGTTAACGGTGATGTTGTCGATTTGAATGCACTGAAAGATGCGAACGTTATTACTCGCAACATCCAGTTTGCGAAAATCGTTCTTTCAGGTACCATTGACCGCCCAGTGACTGTAAAAGGTCTCAAGGTAACCAAAGGTGCTCGTGCAGCTATTGAAGCTGCCGGTGGCAAGATCGAGGAATAATACGTCGATGGCAAAACCAGGACTTGATTTAAAAAGCGCGAAAGGCGGTTTATCTGAACTGAAAACTCGTCTTCTGTTCGTGATTGGTGCGATTATCGTCTTTAGAGCCGGTTCGTTCGTGCCAATTCCTGGTATTGACGCAGCTGTATTGGCAGAGCTATTTGCTCAGCAAAAAGATACCATCCTTGGCATGTTTAACATGTTCTCGGGTGGTGCCTTAGAGCGTGCTTCTATCTTCGCATTGGGTATTATGCCGTATATTTCGGCATCTATCATAATGCAGTTATTGACTGTTGTGCATCCTGCACTCGCTGAATTGAAAAAGGAAGGCGAATCAGGACGCAAGAAAATTAGTCAATATACTAGATATGGCACACTCGTGTTGGGTACGCTGCAATCTGTCGGTATTGCAACGGGTTTACCAAATCTGATGCCTGGTCTTGTGGCCAATCCCGGATTTGGTTTCTACTTCGTTGCAGTTGTGAGCTTAGTAACAGGAACTATGTTCCTTATGTGGCTAGGTGAGCAAATTACCGAACGTGGTATTGGTAATGGTATCTCGATTTTAATTTTCGCAGGTATTGTTGCTGGTCTACCATCGGCCATCGGCTCAACAGCCGAGCAGGCGCGTCAAGGTGACATGAATGTATTGGTACTACTGTTGCTCGCAGTGATTGTATTTGCTGTAACTTATTTAGTGGTATTTGTGGAACGTGGTCAACGTCGTATTGTCGTTAATTACGCTAAACGCCAACAAGGCCGTAAGGTTTTTGCAGCGCAAAGCACACATTTACCATTAAAAATAAATATGGCAGGTGTGATTCCACCAATTTTTGCTTCCAGCATTATTTTGTTTCCAGGCACACTAGCTCAGTGGTTTGGTTCAAATGAGTCCATGTCATGGTTAAGCGATTTCGCTTTAGCTGTGTCTCCAGGACAACCGCTGTACTCATTATTGTATGCGACAGCAATCATCTTTTTCTGTTTCTTCTATACTGCGTTGGTATTTAACCCTCGCGAAACAGCTGATAACTTGAAAAAGAGTGGTGCATTCATTCCTGGGATCCGTCCCGGAGAACAGACTTCGCGTTACATTGATAAAGTCATGACACGTTTAACCTTAGCGGGTGCGTTGTACATTACCTTTATCTGCTTAATTCCGGAGTTCATGTTAATTGCGTGGAAAGTACAGTTCTATTTTGGCGGTACTTCACTACTTATTATAGTAGTCGTAATCATGGACTTCATGGCTCAGGTTCAGACCCATATGATGTCACATCAGTATGAGTCTGTGATGAAGAAAGCCAATCTTGTTAACAAAGCGAATTTAGATCGTTTTGGTAAATAAGATTTGTTTTACGGAGTGATGAAATGAAAGTTCGAGCTTCCGTTAAGAAGATCTGCCGTAATTGCAAGATCGTCAAGCGTAGTGGTGTTGTTCGTGTTATTTGTATTGAACCTAAACACAAACAGCGTCAAGGCTAGAAAGAAGTTTGGTCAGCTCAATAATGGGCTGACCAAAATATTGTTTGCAAATTTGTTGTCTGTCGAGTATCCTTTCGGGCTTTTCGCAGATAGCCTTTAACTTTAAGGAGTGCATAGTGGCCCGTATCGCTGGCATTAACATTCCTGATCAAAAGCATACAGTCATTGCGTTGACTGCTATTTTTGGTATTGGACGTACACGCGCTAGAGCAATCTGCGCATCTACTTCAATTGCTGAAGATGCTAAGATCAAGGAATTGAGCGAAGCTCAAATAGATATCCTACGCGAAGAAGTCGCCAAATACACTGTAGAAGGTGACTTGCGTCGTGAGATTTCAATGAACATCAAGCGTCTTATGGATCTTGGTTGTTATCGTGGTCTCCGCCATCGTCGTAGCCTGCCCCTTCGTGGGCAACGTACTAAGACCAATGCGCGTACGCGTAAAGGTCCACGTAAGCCAATCAGAAAGTAACGGGAAGGTAAACCAAAATGGCTAAAGTTCCGTCACGTTCTCCGCGTAAGCGCGTACGTAAACAGGTTGCAGATGGCATGGCTCATATCCATGCGTCTTTCAACAACACAATTGTCACCATTACGGATCGTCAAGGTAATGCGTTGTCATGGGCTACCTCAGGTGGTTCTGGTTTCCGTGGTTCACGTAAATCAACGCCATTCGCTGCGCAGGTTGCTGCTGAGCGTGCAGGTATTGCTGCTCAAGACTACGGTGTTAAAAACCTTGAAGTTTTCGTGAAGGGTCCTGGTCCAGGTCGTGAATCAGCCATTCGTGCGCTGAACGCTGTTGGTTATAAAATTACCAACATTACCGATGTGACGCCTATCCCTCATAATGGCTGTCGTCCACCTAAAAAGCGTCGTGTATAACACTGCGTATATAGGATAGTTGGAGAAAGATCATGGCAAGATACTTGGGTCCCAAGCTCAAGCTCAGCCGCAGAGAAGGTACAGACCTTTTCCTAAAAAGCGGTGTGAGAGCAATCGATTCGAAGTGTAAGCTAGAAACTGCACCTGGACAACATGGCGCTCGTAAGCCACGTTTGTCTGAGTATGGTATTCAGTTACGCGAGAAACAAAAAGTTCGTCGTATTTACGGTGTGCTAGAAAAGCAATTCCGTAATTACTACAAAGAAGCTGCACGTCTAAAAGGCAATACTGGTGAAAACCTGTTGCAACTTTTAGAAGTCCGCCTAGATAACGTCGTTTATCGTATGGGTTTCGGTTCTACTCGTGCAGAATCACGTCAGCTAGTAAGCCATAAATCTGTTATGGTTAACGGTCGTGTTGTTAACATTCCGTCATTCAAAGTGTCTGCGAATGATGTTGTAAGCATCCGTGAAAAGTCACGTACTCAAGCTCGTATTAAAGCGGCTTTAGAAGTGGCTGGTCAACGCGAAAAGCCTACATGGGTAGAAGTCGACAATGCGAAAATGGAAGGTGCTTTCAAGCGCGTTCCAGAACGTAGCGATTTGTCTGCGGATATTAACGAACAGCTGATCGTCGAGCTTTACTCTAAGTAAAGCTAACAAACAAGAGAGGACACAATGCAGGGTTCTGTTACAGAATTTCTTAAACCGCGTCTCGTTGATATTGAGCAGGTTAATTCAACTCGCGCCAAAGTTACACTAGAGCCACTAGAACGTGGTTTTGGCCATACCTTAGGTAACGCGTTGCGTCGCATCCTATTGTCGTCTATGCCTGGCTGTGCAGTTACTGAAGTCGAAATTGACGGCGTACTGCATGAATACAGCAGTAAGGAAGGCGTACAAGAAGATATCCTTGAGATATTGCTTAATCTTAAGGGATTAGCAGTGACCATCGAGGGTAAAGACGAGGCTTTGCTTACATTAAGCAAGTCCGGCACAGGCCCTGTTACAGCAGCAGATATCACGCATGATGGTGATGTTACCATCGTGAATCCTGATCATGTTATCTGTCACTTGACTGGTAACAATGATATCAGCATGCGTATCCGCGTTGAGCGTGGTCGTGGTTATGTGCCAGCTTCGGCTCGTGCACAGACTGAAGACGATGATCGCCCAATCGGTCGTTTGCTGGTTGATGCTTCTTTTTCACCTGTTGCTCGCATTGCTTATAATGTTGAAGCAGCTCGTGTTGAACAGCGTACTGACTTAGACAAACTTGTGATAGATATGACCACAAACGGTACTATCGATCCTGAGGAAGCAATTCGTCGTTCTGCAACTATTTTAGCTGAACAGCTAGATGCGTTTGTTGAACTACGTGATGTTACTGAGCAGGCTGTTGTAGAAGAGAAACCGGAGTTCGATCCGATTTTGCTGCGTCCTGTCGACGATTTAGAGCTAACTGTACGTTCGGCTAACTGTTTAAAAGCCGAAGCGATTCATTACATCGGAGATCTGGTACAACGCACTGAAGTTGAGTTGCTTAAGACCCCTAACTTAGGTAAGAAATCTCTTACTGAAATTAAGGATGTTTTAGCGTCTCGCGGACTGTCGTTAGGTATGCGTCTAGAAAACTGGCCACCGGCTAGTTTAGCTGACGACCTATAAGTCTCAGGTTAGTACAGATTTAGGTTATAAGGATTAGGTCATGCGCCATCGTAAGAGTGGTCGTCAACTAAACCGCAACAGCAGTCATCGCCAAGCTATGTTCCGTAACATGGCTTGTTCAATAGTTCGTCATGAGATTATCAAGACAACTGTAGCTAAAGCGAAAGAACTGCGTCGCGTTGTTGAACCTCTAATAACACTTGCTAAAGTTGACAGCGTTGCAAATCGCCGTTTAGCTTTCGCTCGTACCCGCGACGCTGAAGTTGTAGGTAAGTTATTTACTGAATTGGGTCCACGCTTCCAGGAACGTCCTGGTGGTTACACTCGTATTCTTAAGTGCGGTCTACGTACCGGTGATAAAGCCCCAATGGCTTACATCGAGTTAGTAGGTCGTCCTGAAGCTGCTGAAGCTGTTGAAGTTGAAGCTGCTGAGTAATTAATTACTCACCGAAAAACCGAGCTTAGGCTCGGTTTTTTTTTCTTCTTTTTTAACATAGACTGCGTTTTAAGCATCACCTTTATTTATCTGTAATCCATTCCTTTTTATTGTTCATCTTGGTACAGCGCCTGCTATTTACGTGTAACCTTCTATTTGATTATTTTTGCAATGATTCTCTATTCAGTAAGCGAGATGAACTAAACACTCATTTTCTAGATTCTCTGATCTATTAATTATTGTACAACTCCGTTTAGTAAATCGTATCATTAATGTGCTTGTATTAAGGCCATATTAGCAATATTAACCATGTCTAAGATTAAGTTGTTACTAACAAGAGTGAGATGCTTAAGCTGTTCTTATATAGCCCAAAAATAGGAGCTCCGTTTAATTCAATGTTCAGCGCCTGCGATCAGCATATTCTGTAGAGTTTATTCAAACCACTGATATATGGTGCGCGGTCATGCAACGTTGTTTTTTTAAAGAACATGATAAATTGAATAAGGAACTTTGTATTTATATTGAGTGACTCAGTAATTAGCATCATTGTTGTTAATAGTGATGCACAGTTTCCTCCTATCTTCCTGAAACAAGCTTTTATGTAGTCAATAATATTGTCTGTTATCGAGTTTACATTGACCATAGACGAATTTGCATCGATCTATCTGCTAAAGCCGTTGTTTAGCGGATTGGGAAGCTTGAATGTAGGCAGCTAATACCATTGGTTGGAAGGGGTTACTTAAACAAGCCTATCCCATATTTTAATACTTGTATTAAAAGCTCATTGCTCGTCTAATCGATAAACTAAGAGACTTAATTTGTTTCAGATAAGCGGTATGCGACGTTACAAGACATTCTTGTAGTTGCTTTAGTCACCAATACTTTTGTTCGTTTGTGCAGAGAGTCTACCTATAGCACTGATGACAGACATATATCCTCATTAAATGTACTCTAAATCCTTTCATTGTAATGAGTAGCTAAAATAATACTGATTATCCGTCGATTACAATTGGAATTTTGATCATAAAAAAAGCCTCCGAAGAGGCTTTTTATTACAAATAGATTTTATTTGTCTTCAAGAGCTTTTTGATTATATGTTGGTTTTTCATGCGTTTGTCCCATAGCTTCAGCAACTTCAGGTGGCATGTAATTTTCATCATGTTTCGCGAGTACTTCAGTGGCTTCTAGTTTTCCAGACTCAACCAGTACGCCTTGGGCAACGATACCTTGTCCTTCTCTAAATAAGTCCGGTAGTAAATCGTCATAGGTGACGAAAACGGTCCCACCCGCTGAATCATGTACTGCAAACTCCACGTGTAGGCTATCTGGATCGCGTTTCATCGATCCTATTGTTACCATGCCACCGACTCTGATCCGTTGTCCAACTTCAGGCATTACACCTGTATCGTTTTTCCCGTGGGTAATTTCATACGGTGTATAGAATAAATTCAAGTTTGAATTTAGCGCGTACAATAGTAATGAAGCAACGGCTGCAACGCCCGCAATTAATGCAACGGCGAGGGTTAATCTCTTTTTACGTCTTGGATTCACGGTTATTACCTCTTGTTTCTTTCAGGCGTTGTTCACGCGTTATCTTTTTAGCAATTTCGATCAGAACTTTACGTTTTTGTCTAATGCTTAGGGTTATCAATGTTGCCAGACAGCCGAACGTTACACCATAGGATAGCCAAACGTAAAATGCGTAACCGCCCATATCAAGAAAGTCTTTGAATGAATCAAATTGCATTATTTTGCCTCCTCTGCTGTAGCTAAATCTCTCACCCAAGGGCGCATACCATTGCGCGCAAGGATCTCTGTTCTATAACGGATCAAAGTAATCGCCCCAATCATCATACCAAAGCCAAAAATGTTAATTAGCAGTGGGTATAACATATCAGTCGACATCGTTGATTTTTCTGTGATTTTAATGGTAGATGGTTGATGTAAACTACTCCACCAATCCACGGAGTATTTAATAATTGGTATATTAATTACACCTACAATCGCCAGAATTCCAGAAGCCCTAGCGGCGAGGACTTTATCTTCAAATGATGCATACAGTGAGATCACACCAAGGTAAAGAAACAGCAATACCAATTCAGATGTCAAACGTGCATCCCATACCCACCAAGTTCCCCACATAGGTTTACCCCATGCAGCACCTGTTAATAAGGCAATAAAGGTAATTACGGCGCCAATAGGAGCAATTGCTGCAGCGGCCCAATCTGCCGACTTTATCTGCCAAACTAAGCCAATAAATGAAGCAATAGCCATACCCATATAAGCGGCCATTGACATAGACGCAGCAGGTACATGGATAAAGATGATTCGGTAACTGTCACCTTGTTGGTAATCTGTTGGGGCAAACAATAAACCCCAAATACTGCCTGTTCCAACCAGCAATATTGCCAGTGTACTAAACCAAGGCAACAATGTGCCTGACAATTTATATGCCCGTTCAGGGTCTGCGTAAGAATGTAACCATTTCCACATTAGTTTGTGCTCACACGTAAAGAGGCGCCAATTGCGAAAGGTGCCAAGATTAAAGAACCGACCAACATTGCAGCAAGAATCGCAAGTTGACCATCATAAGCCATATTCAGTCCTGCAGCGTCAATCGCACTAGTGGCAAAAATAAGTACAGGTATATATAAAGGTAGAATAAGTAAACTTAACAGCACGCCTCCTTTTCGAAGTCCTACTGTTAGTGCAACACCTATTGCACCAAGTAACGACAATATCGGTGTACCTAATGCTAATGTTGACATCAATGCACCGTAACTATTGTCTTCTAGATGCAACAGTACAGCCAGTAATGGTGCGACTAGAATTAATGGCACACCAGTAAGTATCCAATGTGCAAGTACTTTCGCCAGAACCATTAATGCTAACGGTTGTGGGCTCAGTAGCATTTGCTCTAAGCTACCATCGTTGTAATCTGCTTTAAATAAACGTTCCAATGACAACATCGATGCAAGTAAGGCCGCTACCCAGATAATGCCAGGTGCAACTCTAGTCAAAACTTGAGGTTCTGGTCCAATACCTAATGGGAAAAGAGTGACCACTAAAATAAAGAATAACAACGGGTTAAAAATGTCACCTCGATGTCGAATAGCAATTCTCAAATCACGTTGCAAAAGCGTCATGAATGCTGTTGTGTAACTAATTCCTCGTTTCATTCAAATACCTTATACAAAGCGATAGTCGAGAGTGATTTTACGTAACATGGCATCACTAATAATGCTCATATCCTGATGTGTGGTTAATATTACACATCCACCCGATTCTGCATGTTGAATAAAAAGTTGCTCTAATTCTTCTACACCTTTTTTATCAATAGCGGTAAAAGGTTCGTCGAGGATCCATATTTTACAATTACTGTGTTGTAATCTTGCTAATGCGGTACGTCGATGTTGTCCCGCAGATAAATGACCTGCTAGTGCTTCTTCAAAACCGGTTAAATTGACTTTCGCCAAAATTGCAGTGGTATCGAAATCATCATAGCCACTAATTCTTAAATTGAAGTTAAGATTTTCTTCTGCTGTTAGCTCACTTTTTACGCCAGCTAAATGCCCAAGATATAGTAAGTCGTGATTAAATTCGTCTCTACAGCGATTGATGTTTTCACCACTATATTCAACTTCACCAGCATAGGGACGTGACAAACCAGCAATAATTCGTAAAAGACTGGTTTTACCTGCACCATTAGGGCCTTCAATCTGGACAATATCCCCCGCATTGATATTAAAACTCAGTCCATCAAATAGAATGCGCTCTTCCCGAATACAGGTTAATTCGTTGGCACTTAATAGCACTTGTGATTGGTTTGATATGGTCACTTATCCCTCTTATTTTACTTGAGGATGAATTCGAAATGATATTAACACAAACACTTTTATCGGTTTAGCTTTGTCACTGATTAAGTGCTAGCAATTTGATATGGTTCCAAAATTATGTATTTAGTTTGAACTTTTTCATCGATTACTAATATATTACCTTAACTACACAGGTTGTCTTGATTTAGAGCCTAAGCTGAGATTGTTATCACAAAAAGATGAGTTTTTTTGCTAATTGTAGTAATCTAACGTTGCTAAAAATGAGTCTGCCTTCTAAATCAAAGGGCAGCGTTAAGCTTTGTATATTTGCAATTAGGAACGATGAATATGAAAAAATTGTTAGCAATGACTGCAGTAGCTGCCTTAACTTTGTCTGCAAATGTATTTGCTCAAGAAGGTGAAGCTATTTATAATAAAGCGTGTCAAGTATGTCACAGCATGGGTGTGGCCGGTGCGCCTAAAGTTCATGACACTGCGGCATGGGAACCACGTCTAGCAAAAGGTTTAGATGCCTTAGTGGGTTCAGTTAAGTCTGGTTTAAACGCAATGCCACCAGGTGGTATGTGTACTGACTGTACTGATGAAGATTACAAAAACGCAATTCAGTTTATGTCTAAGTAGTTTTCAACTAAATCAAAAAACCGGCTTTGTAGCCGGTTTTTTTATGGGTTAATTTCAGTGATGCTAACTTTTAACATCACTAATATTACACAGTGCTATTGCACTAAGGTATCCAGAGTTAGTGTAGCATTGCCACCCACCTTAACGGCTTTAATGTTACCCTTTAGGTCACCAGACTGTGGTTTCACGCTGCCATTTTTTGACAGTACTGCAATGATTTCTACTTCTCCGACAGAACTCAGTTTTACATCACCACCCATAGAAGTACTGTCATCTAGTGTGACAGTGACAGGTAAGCTGCTAGCACTGATTTTAGTTGCTGCTAGCGGTACTTTTGGGCCTTGAGTTGCTCGTGCGAAAATAAACACAGTATCGGTATCAGCTACTTTGTCTGCTAATTCTGGAGCAATAGAAATTTCAATTGCGACTGTATTAGCATTGCTCGTAACAGCTGGCTTTTGAGTTGACTCACCATTAGGCATTGCCGAGCCTTCATTAAGGCGCATGTTTGCAGATTCAATTGCATTCATTAATGCTGTTCTATCAACATCATCACGATCGCTGTCTAAGATCATCTGCCAAGCATTGATAGCTTTTTTGTAATCAGCGGTAAAGAATGCATCCATACCAACAAGAAGTAGTGTAGAAGGGTCTTGTGGGTCTAAGGCTAAAGATTGATCAATCACAGCTTGAATCGCCGGCGACATCTGCTGATTCGCTTTATAGTATAGCGCGGTTGCTTTAGGCCCAAGGAGTTCTGCTTGCGTGCCGACAAGTTCCATTACCTTATCAAATGCGCCAATGGCTTTATCATATTGATTGGCAGATATATAAGCATGGCCAAGGCTAAACCAAGCTTGGCTATCGTCTGGCTGTGCCTGCACCTTCGCTTCCATCATCTGCACCCGTTGCGACATAATTTGCGCAGGATCCATACCTTGATGAGGATTGCTTGCTTGTGGTGGGTTAGCTAATTCGTTGTAAGCACCGAGGTGTTGATATAAGTAACCAGATACTGCTAATAGACACAGGGTCATAAAAGCAGGCCATAATGCGGTTTTTGATTTAATTTCTACATCAAGGGAGTCATCACCCTTCTGGCTCATGTCCTGAAGTAGATTTATCTCTAATTCTTTCTTTAATGCCTCGAATTCGACCTGATCTAATAATTGGTCTTGCAATTCCTTTTCAAGAATGGAGATGCGTTCAGCAAAAAGTTCAAGGTTAGTTTGTCTACGAACACCTGATTCTTCAGCTTGTAACAGCTTTTGTTGGCGAAAATGTGGAACCCAAATCATGATTAGGCCGATGAGTACGACAAGCGCAATAAATATCCAAAATGTGGTCATTGTTTCAATATTCACTTTTAGGTTAACAGAGAAAGCGGTTTTTCCGCAGTGCTTGGAATCTTGATTATACGTAAAGATTATTAATTGAATAGTAATATAAGGAAGATATGAATCTAAATCCTGAGAGTTGCGTACTGGTTCACAGATTGAATTGTTTGTCTAACTTAAGACGAAACTTTGTTAAGGTAACCATGTCAGACTGGTTGTTATAAATTTTCGTTTTGATTGAATAGATACTCATAATGAGACTAGTGACCCAATTTTGTACGAAAATGGCAGACAGAAGCCATAGCAAGTTCTAAAATGCGTTAAAATTCGTTTAAGCTAATGTGCGTATATTAGTTTCACCGCATTAATTAGTACTGCCGTGATTTGTTTGTTTCAGATCCGCTAATTTTTTTAGACTAAGGAATACCCATGATTCCAGAACTTGGACATTTCTCGCTAATTCTCGGTTTGGCTTTTGCCTTACTGCTAGCTAGCGTGCCGTTATATGGTTCCGCACGTAAAGACCAGTATCTTGTTCGCTATGCCTGGCCACTGACATACGGAATGTTTTTTTTCATCAGTCTCTCCGTTATAGCGCTAGGGTACAGCTTTGCTGTTGATGATTTCTCTGTGGCTTATGTCGCCCATCACTCTAATTCTCAACTACCAATATTCTTTAAAATTGCGGCGGTATGGGGTGGTCATGAAGGTTCATTATTATTCTGGGTATTCGCGTTGTCTGTATGGACTGCATCAGTGGCACTGTTTAGTAAGGGCTTAGAAGAAGTCTTTACTGCAAGGGTGTTATCTGTTTTAGCGATGATCGTTGTTGGCTTCGGTTTATTCATGATCCTAACTTCTAGTCCATTTGAACGGATATTCCCTATTCCTCTAGAAGGGCGAGATTTAAACCCAATGTTGCAAGATGTTGGCTTAATCTTCCATCCGCCAATGTTGTATCTAGGGTATGTGGGTTTCTCGGTATGTTTTGCTTTTGCTATTGCAGCCCTTATGAGTGGCAGACTTGATTCTGCTTGGGCACGCTGGAGTCGTCCTTGGACTTTAGCTGCATGGATATTTCTAACTGGTGGTATTTCACTTGGTTCTTGGTGGGCTTACTACGAATTAGGTTGGGGCGGCTGGTGGTTCTGGGACCCAGTTGAAAATGCATCATTTATGCCTTGGTTAGTCGGTACTGCTTTAGTGCACTCATTAATTGTGACGGAAAAGCGTGGGGCATTCCGTAACTGGACTGTATTGCTGTCTATCTTTGCCTTCTCATTAAGTTTACTCGGCACCTTTATTGTACGTTCGGGCGTTCTTACTTCAGTGCATTCTTTTGCAGCAGATCCAAGTCGTGGCTTGTTTATCTTGTTGTTGTTAGGTATTGCCATTGGTGGTTCATTAACTTTGTTTGCCTTCCGAGCAAGCGAAATGAGTAGCCCTGCACGATTTGAGCTTAAATCGAAAGAAACCATGTTACTAATCTGTAATGTGTTACTCACTGTTGCGGCAGGTACCGTTTTGCTGGGTACGCTTTATCCGTTACTGATCGATGCATTAGGCATGGGTAAAATTTCTGTTGGCCCTCCATATTTTAATGCCGTATTTGTCCCTATCGTGTTAGTGCTATTTGGCTTTATGGGTATTGGTCCAATTATTCGCTGGAAGAAATCTAAACCGGGTGAAATTAAAAAGCAGTTACTTGTGCCTGCTATTATCGCGTTAGTGGTTGGTGTGTCGGCTCCATTTGTTGCTGATGGTCAATTTAATGCTTGGGTGATGTGTGGTGTAGCGGCTACAACGTGGATCATGCTATCAACTTTGCGGGCTGCTTATAATATTGTAAGCAACAAAGAAGGTGGTATCAGTCTTAATAAAATGGGCCGTAGCCAATTAGGTATGATCGTCGCTCATTTTGGTATTGCTGTGTCGGTAATGGGCGCAACTATCGTGTCTAATTACTCGATTGAAAAAAGCGTGCGTATGGGACCAGGAATTAGCCAAGAACTGGCTGGTTATACATTTAAGTATTTAGAAACTAAAAATGTAGTAGGTCCAAACTATACCGCTCAACAAGGTCAAATCGAAATCTACAAAGATGATGAATTTATTACCTTGTTAAAGCCTGATCGTCGTCAATATAATGTTCGAACTATGGATATGACCGAAGCGGGTATTGATTGGGGATTGTTCCGCGATTTATATGTCACTATGGGCGATCCAATTAGTTTAACTGAGTTTGCTGTGCGTCTTAATTACAAGCCATTTGTTCGTTGGTTATGGTTTGGCTCGATCTTCATGATGATAGGTGGGTTCCTTGCAGCATCAGATAAGCGTTATCGTGTGAAGCAGGTTGCAACAGAAGATGCAGCAAAAGCAAAATTAGCGACAGCTTAATATACTCGGAGACATTATGAAGAAGTTTGTACTGTTTATACCTTTGGTTATATTTTTGGGTATGGGCGTGTTTTTATACAAAGGATTATTTCTAAATCCTAAAGTGCTTGATTCTGCATTAGAAGGAAAGCCAGTTCCGGCTTTCCAACTTGAGCGCTTAGAAGTGCCTAGTGAAGTGTTAACTGAGAAAGATCTTCCAGCAAAAGTGTCTATGTTGAACTTTTGGGCAACTTGGTGTCCGGCATGTAAGTATGAACATCCTTATTTGATGATGCTGTCTAAACGTAACTTATTACCTATATATGGTATCAATTATCGTGACGAGAGAGCATTAGCTGTTAAGGAGTTAACTACTCAAGGTGATCCATACACAGTTAACATCTTTGACAAAGATGGTCGCTTAGGTCTTGATCTTGGAGTTTATGGAGCACCGGAAACTTTTATCGTCGACCACAACGGTATTATTCGTTATCGCTATGCCGGTCCTATAGATCAAACAGTATGGACACAAACCTTGTATCCAATGATCCAGCAATTACAAGCTGAAGCTAAAGTCGATGGAGCATCGTAATGAAATTCATATTTAAAATGATGGTGGCTTGTACGAGTTTACTTTTTACTCTGACGGTAATGGCGACACCTGTTGATACTTATGAATTTCAATCGGCAGATAATCAACAAAGAGCATTGTCACTAGCACACCAATTGCGTTGCCCACAGTGTCAGAATCAAAACTTAGTCGATTCAAACTCTCCGGTTGCCCAAGATTTACGTCTTGAGGTGTATACCATGGTCGATAGTGGTAAGTCAGATTCAGAGATTATTGAATTTATGACCAGCCGCTATGGCGATTTTGTCTTGTACAATCCAAAGTTAGACTCGAAAACTTATATTCTATGGCTTGGTCCATTTGGATTACTTGTTTTGGGTCTCTTTATTGGTTTTATCTTCGTGCGTAAGCAGCGTATCCAGGCAACAGAATCGACAACCTTGTCGACAGAGCAACAAGCCGAGTTAGATGCGCTATTAAATCGTAGTAAGACAACTAAGTAACATAATGGAGTATTAACCTTGAAACAGTGGTTTGCGTTTATATTCACTAGCTTCTTTCTTATGGGTACTGCAAGTGTGGCTAATGCATACCCCGGCATGCAAGCTGCGGCTAAGCAAACCTCTGAATCAACTCTCGAACGCATAAATATATTGCCGCAACCATTCCCAATTGCTCTGGTCGATTTTACTAATCTCGTTGGTCAGTCGGTTAACTTTGAACAATATAAGGGTAAAGTGGTTGTTGTTAATCTTTGGGCTACTTGGTGTCCGCCGTGTGTAAGAGAACTTCCTGCACTCAATCGATTAAATCAAACTCTAAATGCAGAACATTTTGCATTATTGCCCATTTCTATTGATGCAGAAGCTGTGGCTATTGTGCAACCATTTTTGGAGTCTCTTGGATTAGGCGAATTTAATTCGTATTTCGATCCGCAACAACAACTACGTGATGTCTTTCCGCTTGATACGATACCTGCAACATTTATCTTAAATGAGCAAGGTGAGCTGGTGGCTTATGTACGTTCGTATGTCGATTGGGATGATACAAGTGTGGCTACCTTCCTTGAACAGTTTCGCCAGAACGCTAAAGAAGTACAATAAACAGTCATAAAATAGCTTAAAATACGAAAAAGGATCGCTTTTGGTGAAAAGATCGCCAAGCGATCCTTTTTTATTAAAAAAGGCCTTGCGCAAAAACGTGTGGTGCCTATAATGCGCATCCACTGACACGGCAGACAGCGCAAGCGGTTACCGAGTCAGGTTGAATTAAGTGCTTCAAAACACTGATTTCAAGGTGAAAGGAAAGTTTGAAAAAACACTTGACGCCAACACGGGAAAGCGTAGAATACGCACCCCAAGCCAACGACCTAGCGTCTTATGGTGATGTCTGAAAAATTGATATCAACGTTCTTTAACAATCTAAACAAGAAATCTGTGTGGACATTCACAGGTATTGAGTTATTCGAAATTGTCTTCTGTTCTTCGGAATGTTGGCAATCAAAAAATTTAAACTCAATGCAACGATGAATGTTCATAGTAATATGTACAAACATTATTTAGATTCTTCCGAGTCTAATTAATGAAATCAGAATTCATTGAGCCGAAACCTTTTGGTTTCAAAAAAACTTTAATTGAAGAGTTTGATCATGGCTCAGATTGAACGCTGGCGGCAGGCCTAACACATGCAAGTCGAGCGGTAACACAAGGGAGCTTGCTCCTGAGGTGACGAGCGGCGGACGGGTGAGTAATGCCTAGGGATCTGCCCAGTCGAGGGGGATAACAGTTGGAAACGACTGCTAATACCGCATACGCCCTACGGGGGAAAGGAGGGGACCTTCGGGCCTTCCGCGATTGGATGAACCTAGGTGGGATTAGCTAGTTGGTGAGGTAATGGCTCACCAAGGCGACGATCCCTAGCTGTTCTGAGAGGATGATCAGCCACACTGGGACTGAGACACGGCCCAGACTCCTACGGGAGGCAGCAGTGGGGAATATTGCACAATGGGGGAAACCCTGATGCAGCCATGCCGCGTGTGTGAAGAAGGCCTTCGGGTTGTAAAGCACTTTCAGTAGGGAGGAAAGGTAATAGTTTAATAAACTATTACTGTGACGTTACCTACAGAAGAAGGACCGGCTAACTCCGTGCCAGCAGCCGCGGTAATACGGAGGGTCCGAGCGTTAATCGGAATTACTGGGCGTAAAGCGTGCGCAGGCGGTTTGTTAAGCCAGATGTGAAATCCCCGGGCTCAACCTGGGAATTGCATTTGGAACTGGCGAACTAGAGTCTTGTAGAGGGGGGTAGAATTCCAGGTGTAGCGGTGAAATGCGTAGATATCTGGAGGAATACCGGTGGCGAAGGCGGCCCCCTGGACAAAGACTGACGCTCATGCACGAAAGCGTGGGGAGCAAACAGGATTAGATACCCTGGTAGTCCACGCCGTAAACGATGTCTACTCGGAGTTTGGTGACTTAGTCACTGGGCTCCCAAGCTAACGCATTAAGTAGACCGCCTGGGGAGTACGGCCGCAAGGTTAAAACTCAAATGAATTGACGGGGGCCCGCACAAGCGGTGGAGCATGTGGTTTAATTCGATGCAACGCGAAGAACCTTACCTACTCTTGACATCCACAGAAGAGACCAGAGATGGACTTGTGCCTTCGGGAACTGTGAGACAGGTGCTGCATGGCTGTCGTCAGCTCGTGTTGTGAAATGTTGGGTTAAGTCCCGCAACGAGCGCAACCCCTATCCTTATTTGCCAGCACGTAATGGTGGGAACTCTAGGGAGACTGCCGGTGATAAACCGGAGGAAGGTGGGGACGACGTCAAGTCATCATGGCCCTTACGAGTAGGGCTACACACGTGCTACAATGGCGTATACAGAGGGTTGCAAAGCCGCGAGGTGGAGCTAATCTCACAAAGTACGTCGTAGTCCGGATCGGAGTCTGCAACTCGACTCCGTGAAGTCGGAATCGCTAGTAATCGTGGATCAGAATGCCACGGTGAATACGTTCCCGGGCCTTGTACACACCGCCCGTCACACCATGGGAGTGGGCTGCAAAAGAAGTGGGTAGTTTAACCTTCGGGAGAACGCTCACCACTTTGTGGTTCATGACTGGGGTGAAGTCGTAACAAGGTAGCCCTAGGGGAACCTGGGGCTGGATCACCTCCTTACCTATACGACTAACTCAATACCTAAAGTGCAGAGATGCATGTGAGTGTTCACACAGATTACTTGTTAACTTCTTCGGAAGTAGAGTGAAACACACCGTTTGCCGGTTAAGTGTTGTTCTTTAACAATTTGGAAAGCTGATAGTACTAACTAAAGGCGCATAAATGATGATTCGTTGTCGTTTGTGTGATCACGTTAGTGCGAAAAACGTTAATGCGAAAGCATTAACACTTGAGTTCTCAAAACACTGTTTAAGTGTCTTGAATATTCTAAAAAACTAAGGCGAGTCCACTTCCTACCCTGGAGGTGAGACAAGTAAAAACCAGCTGGTCATGATATGACCCAGAGCTCTTCTCTTGTTAATTCAAGGGTGTGAAACTCATTTGGGTTGTATGGTTAAGTGACCAAGCGTATACGGTGGATGCCTTGGCAGTCAGAGGCGATGAAGGACGTAATAACTTGCGAAAAGCGTTGGCGAGCTAGTAATAAGCATTTGAGCTAACGATATCCGAATGGGGAAACCCACATGCATAAGCATGTATCACAACATGAATACATAGTGTTGTGAGGCAAACCCGGGGAACTGAAACATCTAAGTACCCGGAGGAAAAGAAATCAACCGAGATTCCCCTAGTAGCGGCGAGCGAACGGGGATTAGCCCTTAAGTCTATGGGGTGTTAGTGGAATGTGTTGGAAAGCACAGCGGCACAGGGTGATAGCCCCGTACATGAAAACTAACCATAGATGAAAACGAGTAAGGCGGGACACGTGACATCCTGTTTGAATATGGGGGGACCATCCTCCAAGGCTAAATACTCCTGACTGACCGATAGTGAACCAGTACCGTGAGGGAAAGGCGAAAAGAACCCCTGTGAGGGGAGTGAAATAGAACCTGAAACCGTATACGTACAAGCAGTGGGAGCGGTTCTTGAGACCGTGACTGCGTACCTTTTGTATAATGGGTCAGCGACTTACATTTTGTAGCGAGGTTAAGCGAATAGCGGAGCCGTAGGGAAACCGAGTGTTAACTGCGCGTTTAGTTGCAAGGTGTAGACCCGAAACCGAGTGATCTAGCCATGGGCAGGTTGAAGGTTGAGTAACATCAACTGGAGGACCGAACCGACTTATGTTGAAAAATGAGCGGATGACTTGTGGCTGGGGGTGAAAGGCCAATCAAACTCGGAGATATCTGGTTCTCCTCGAAAGCTATTTAGGTAGCGCCTCGAGCGAATACCATTGGGGGTAGAGCACTGTTAAGGCTAGGGGGTCATCCCGACTTACCAACCCTTTGCAAACTCCGAATACCAATGAGTACTACTCGGGAGACAGACAGCGGGTGCTAACGTCCGTTGTCAAAAGGGAAACAACCCAGACCGTCAGCTAAGGTCCCAAAGTGTATGTTAAGTGGGAAACGATGTGGGAAGGCTTAGACAGCTAGGATGTTGGCTTAGAAGCAGCCATCATTTAAAGAAAGCGTAATAGCTCACTAGTCGAGTCGGCCTGCGCGGAAGATTTAACGGGGCTAAACATACCACCGAAGCTACGGGTGCATTTCATTAGAAGTGCGCGGTAGAGGAGCGTTCTGTAAGCGGTTGAAGGTGAAGGGGTAACCCACACTGGACGTATCAGAAGTGCGAATGCTGACATGAGTAACGATAAAGGGAGTGAAAAACTCCCTCGCCGGAAGACCAAGGGTTCCTGTCCAACGTTAATCGGGGCAGGGTGAGTCGACCCCTAAGGTGAGGCCGAAAGGCGTAATCGATGGGAAACAGATTAATATTTCTGTACTTCCGCTAACTGCGATGGAGAGACGGAGAAGGCTAGGCTAGCGCGGCGTTGGTAGTCCGCGTTTAAGGTGGTAGGTTGATTTCTTAGGCAAATCCGGGAAATCGTACTTTAATGTACAGGCTGAGAGCTGATGACGAGTCACTACGGTGATGAAGTAGTTGATGCCATGCTTCCAGGAAAATCTTCTAAGCTTCAGGTTAGCGGGAATCGTACCCCAAACCGACACAGGTGGTCGGGTAGAGAATACCAAGGCGCTTGAGAGAACTCGGCTGAAGGAACTAGGCAAAATGGTACCGTAACTTCGGGAGAAGGTACGCTGCTGTTGGTGATGGGACTTGCTCCCTAAGCTGACGGCAGTCGCAGATACCAGGTGGCTGCAACTGTTTATCAAAAACACAGCACTGTGCAAAATCGCAAGATGACGTATACGGTGTGACGCCTGCCCGGTGCCGGAAGGTTAATTGATTGGGTTATCTTCGGAGAAGCTCATGATCGAAGCCCCGGTAAACGGCGGCCGTAACTATAACGGTCCTAAGGTAGCGAAATTCCTTGTCGGGTAAGTTCCGACCTGCACGAATGGCGTAATGATGGCCACGCTGTCTCCAGCCGAGACTCAGTGAAGTTGAAATTGCGGTGAAGATGCCGTATACCCGCGGCTAGACGGAAAGACCCCGTGAACCTTTACTATAGCTTGGCACTGAACATTGAACCTACATGTGTAGGATAGGTGGGAGACTTTGAAGCTTGGACGCTAGTCTGAGTGGAGTCAATCTTGAAATACCACCCTTGTAGTTTTGATGTTCTAACTCTGGCCCCTTATCGGGGTTGAGGACAGTGCCTGGTGGGTAGTTTGACTGGGGCGGTCTCCTCCCAAAGAGTAACGGAGGAGCACGAAGGTTGGCTAAGTACGGTCGGACATCGTACGGTTAGTGCAATGGCATAAGCCAGCTTAACTGCGAGACATACACGTCGAGCAGGTACGAAAGTAGGTCATAGTGATCCGGTGGTTCTGAATGGAAGGGCCATCGCTCAACGGATAAAAGGTACTCCGGGGATAACAGGCTGATACCGCCCAAGAGTTCATATCGACGGCGGTGTTTGGCACCTCGATGTCGGCTCATCACATCCTGGGGCTGAAGTCGGTCCCAAGGGTATGGCTGTTCGCCATTTAAAGTGGTACGCGAGCTGGGTTCAGAACGTCGTGAGACAGTTCGGTCCCTATCTGCCGTGGGCGTTGGATGATTGAAGGGAGCTGCTCCTAGTACGAGAGGACCGGAGTGGACGAACCGCTGGTGTTCGGGTTGTCATGCCAATGGCATTGCCCGGTAGCTACGTTCGGAATCGATAACCGCTGAAAGCATCTAAGCGGGAAGCGAGCCCTAAGATGAGTCATCCCTAGAGCTTTAAGCTCTCTAAAGGGCCGTAGGAGACTACTACGTTGATAGGCAAGGTGTGTAAGCGTTGTGAGGCGTTGAGCTAACTTGTACTAATGACCCGTGAGGCTTAACCATACAACCCAGATGGGTTTTACTGACCTTAGTGTTAGAATGAGGCGCTTAAACAGTGTGAACTCAAGACTCTTGATAAGAGTAAAAGCAATCAGCTTTCCGAATTATTATTTAATGCATCAAGAATAGTGCGTTAGATAAACAAATTTGTCTGGAAACCATAGAGCTGTGGCACCACCTGATCCCATTCCGAACTCAGAAGTGAAACACAGTATCGCCGATGGTAGTGTGGGGTCTCCCCATGCGAGAGTAGGTCATTTCCAGGCGCCTAATTATCTCGTTAAGAGATGCTCGAAAGAGCAAGTCTCCTAGTTATGACATACTAGCGACTTAAAAAGCATTTAGCATCGTGCGCAAGCAATTTGCTAAAGGAGCGGTAGTTCAGTTGGTTAGAATACCGGCCTGTCACGCCGGGGGGCGCGGGTTCGAGTCCCGTCCGCTCCGCCAACTTAAGATGAAGGCCTCTGCAGCAATGCAGAGGCCTTTTTCGTATCAGAAAATACGAAAAAATTAAAGATAGAGTGGTATTTCTTGCCCACCCATGGTCCTCAAGGCATTTGAGCATACATGCTCTTCGTCGCTTAGCTGATTAGACTGCCAATAAACTGCAGGCAGCCTGTCACGCATTTGGGTGCGGGTTCATTCTTATGATAATCAGCGTCCGCTCCGCCAACTTAAGATGAAGGCCTCTGCAGAAATGCAGAGGCCTTTTTCGTATCAGAAAATACGAAAAGATTAAAGATAGAGTGGTATTTCTTGACTAACCATAGTCTTCACGACATGTGGGCATGCATGCTCTTCGTCGCTTAGCTGATTAGGCTGTCAATAAACTGCAGGTGGCCTGTCACGCATGGGTACGCGGGTTCACTCTTATGATATCAGCCTGCGCTCCGCCAACTTAAGATGAAGGCCTTTGCTGTAATGCAAAGGCCTTTTTCGTATCAGAAAATACGAAAAGATTAAAGGTCGAGTGGTCTTTCTTGACTAACCATGGCCTTCACGACATGTGGGCATACATGCTCTTCGTCGCTTGGTTGATTAGGCTGTCAATAAACTGCAGGCGGCCTGTCACGCCGGCGAACGCAGGCTCACTCTGATGATAATCAGCACCAGCTCCGCGAATGACATCGAAGCCTAGTCTCACGACGAGGATTTTTGTATCTGAAATTTATGATATTTCCCTATATAGACAGCAGTGCGCAGTGCGTAAACCGAACTATGTTGTTGAAATGGGTGAGTAGTCATCTCAGTTCTGGACTCTTTATAAATCAAATGTGCTTGGTCATGCCAAATACAGAGGATCACATTTGAAAATTTGTTTTTGAAATATTCATTTGATAGCAGCTTTGTCCCTCATAGATGTTTACTTATTTCTGTTTTATTAGTGTTTAATCACTTCAATTTAGTTATCTCAAGCGTTATACAGCTTTTATGCAGCTGTTTCCAAATGCATAACTATCGTTTTATTGAGCATGCCTATATTATTTGTATGCCTTATGTATTGCTGATAACTCGTACAAAGATCATTAGCTAAACGATCTAATTTAGTTATTTTGAGATGTTACTGTTGAGTTGTTGTAATTCATTCAGCTACTTATTAGTTAATTTTCTATAAATACGATCTATTTTCTTGCCATTCACATATTGGTCCCCTAACTTAAGTGCCAATAGCATGGGATAAGGAATAACAATGAAGTTAGAAATGATTTGTACTGGTGAAGAGGTACTATCTGGTCAGATAGTGGATACCAATGCTGCTTGGGTTGCTAATACCTTGATGGAATTAGGCATTGAGATGCAACATAGAGTGACAGTTGGCGATCGGATGGATGACCTTGTTGCCGCATTCCAAGAGCGTAGTAAGCATGCTGATGTCATTATCGTTAATGGTGGTTTGGGGCCTACTAGTGATGATATGTCTGCATTAGCCATGGCGAAAGCTAAAGGCGAAGAACTTGTCGAAAATGTACAATGGCGTGAACATTTAGAAGATTGGTTTACCCGTAATAATCGTGTAATGGCTAAGAGTAATTTGAAGCAAGCTTGGTTACCAGCTTCTGCTGTGATGGTTGATAATCCAGTCGGAACAGCATGCGGCTTTAGAGTGAAGTTGAATAATGCGTGGTTATTCTTTACACCAGGTGTGCCTTTTGAATTAAAGCACATGGTCACAGAGCAATTTATTCCATTTATTACTGAAGAGTTTGGTGTTCAAGAAAAGTCAGCTTTAGAAAAATTACTTACTATTGGTCATGGAGAGTCATCTTTAGCGGATACTCTATCAGAGATCACTTTACCAGCTGGAATTGAGTTAGGTTATCGTTCTTCAATGCCACACATTGAAATTAAGATATTTGCTCGTGGTGATAAAGCTATTCGTCAGTTACCTGATGTAACAAAGCAGGTTAAAGCTTTATTAGGTTGTGCGGTTGTTGCTGAAAATCGCCCAACATTAGCAGCAGAGATCCATCATCGATTATACCAGTCTGGTTTTAGCCTTAGTGTGGCAGAGTCTTGTACTGGTGGCATGATCACCAGTCAATTGATCGATTTTGCAGGTAGTTCTTCGTACTTGCATCATGGTTTAGTGACTTACAGTAATGAGTCTAAAGTGAAAGTGCTGGGCGTTAATCCACAGATCTTAGATGATCATGGTGCAGTATCTATTCCTACTGTTGAAGCAATGGCGCAAGGTGTTCGAGGCATTTTAGACAGTGATTTTGCATTAGCCACTAGCGGTATTGCAGGCCCTGATGGAGGATCTGATGACAAACCTGTTGGAACAGTTGCAATAGCATTAGCAACTAAACACGGTGTATATAGCCAAATGGTGAAGTTACCTAAACGATCACGCCAGCTTGTAAGAAGTATGAGTACGGCAATTGCTTACGATATGCTACGTCGTGCATTACTTGAAGAGGCCGTTATTGTTGATTATCCGTCAATACCTCGGTTTGCCAAGTAAGTTTATTCTAGCTTGCTTATCACTGTTATAAGCAAGCTAGATTTAATGACTAGGCTGTAAGGTCTTCAGGCAATTGATTGTTTTTAGCTTTTTGATAAAAGTAAGCAACCGTTAGTAAAATCACTCCAATCAAAATAAAGGCGACGATTTTTTGAATTAATTCAAATGACGCCATATCTACAAAAATCACTTTGATACACGCTAAAGTAAATAGTAATGCCGCTAACCTGACGAGGCTTGCTTGTTGAGGTCTCAAACTGATAAACATCACCGCACTTGCATGTACTACTAATAACACTGCACTCATTGGCGCAGCCATGCTGGTGTCTAATTGGTAACTCCAGAGTAAATAGCTTATTACCAATAAAGCATGCCATGCCCATTTTAGTGCGTTGTGAGAGACTATTTTTCTGTGTGCTCTAATGCCTAACTTAGCGGTTAGTAAATATCGAGCTAATAAAACAAGCACTCCAAACTCTGCTAAATTAATCAGTAAGCTATTAATGTTTAACGTCAGCTGTGTTTCACTGTGAAGCACAATCGGTAAAATGGCACAGATAAAGATTGCCGTGTAAGCCAAGCTATAACTAGGTGCTAAGGCCTGCTTTAAATGTCGACCTATACGAGTGCTTCTTTCGGTAATCACACTGAAATATCCGCAAATAATTAAAGCAGTAATTGCCCATGATGGGTGGATTAGGTTCGTAACTGTTTGACTCAATACAGCGATTACTAAGGCAATATAATATGGACCAATATGCCATTGAAGCGTAGTCATTTGCTGCCACTTCTCAGGTAACTGAGTATAACGCCAGCTAATGAGCCCAATAAATGATAAACCAAGCACCAATGCGATTAGTCCTTGCCACAGTTCTGCTAGACACATTGCTGCTGTAACCATGGTTGCTAATACCGTGAGTATTTGCGACTCATAGCGAAGACTCTTGTGATTAACAAGGTATGCTAATCCTAAGCTCATGAGGCTGCTTAGCCATAATGCGATAGCAATATAGTCTGGATAACTACGAACGATTTTAGGTAATAGCAGCAATGGTAAGGCTAAATAACATGCCAACTGAACATAGTAAGCAAAACGGATTAACTTAGCGTCGGCGTAATATTTTTTGTACCAATAATACGCGAGTAACAGTCCGGTAAAGAGCTCGATACGGGCTAACTTAGCGTTCATAGCTTGGTCTGCAAAACTCAAGCTATTGGCGTCTACCATGCCAATAATCACTAATCCTAGTAGAGGCAGTTGCACTATCCAGGCTAATACTTCGCTAAAGCGTAGGGTGTGTTTAGCACTCATGTACAGTAGTAATAAGCTGATTAATGGCAATGTATTAAGCCAATATTGCTCAGTGATAAAGAAGCTAATGAGTAATAAGGTAACCGTATAAAGCACTCCAAGTAACTCTCTGATAAACCGTACAGCTAGGTGCTCAAATGTCATTAAATCAGCTTGATGGCGGCTAAGAAGCTTTTGTGCTGCAAAAGTCATTGCACAGGTAAGTGCCATCGATAAGCTCAATAATGCTTGATACCCTAATAAGCCATTATTGTCATAGTGTGGCAGGGTTAGTACATCAAATACGTTAGCAAAACTGCTGATTATGCCCAGTATCAGCAAGACATAAGCTTCTGCTCTAATAGGGTTAAATTGTTGTTTACAGCCAATCCACAGTAACAATAATCCCTCTAATAACAACACTAATCCCATCAGTTCGACGCTGAGTAAAAACAGTGCGGCAAAACCAGCAAAGCTTCCGGCAAAAGCCAAGGCAAGTGCATTAATATCTTTATCGCGTTTAATTACCCAATATAACAACCCACACAGCAATGCATTAAGTGCAAATAGCTCACCAGCAAAAATACTCCATTCCGTTAGGGTGTAGAGAGTAAAAACCATGAGTGCGATTGGAACCGCTAGCAGTCTTGGTGTTAACGCAGACTTGATGACAAATAATAAGCTGGCAATACCGTAGAGGTAGAAGAGCCCATTGATCATCAATAATGCTAAGCCGGTTTGCCAATCAATGACAGACAGCGGCAATTGAATAAATAAGCTGAGTATTTGTATGCAAGCGATATGGAGTAATGCAGTTATTTCGATGAGTATCGGCCAAACTAATTTGTGGCTTTGTACCATCGAGCAGATACCGATAAGCATTAAATACGGCAGGTACAATAATGGTGTTTGACCACCATCAAGTAACATCAATGGCGCAAGTGAACCACCAAGTAAGGCGACAATGGCCACCACTTTGGTGTCGAGTTTAAATGATAAACCATAACCAAAAACGGTGTTGAGTAACAGTAAACCAAAGCAGGCTGTATCGGGAATAAGCTGAAAATACGGCCCTAAGAAATACAAACACAAGTAGTTAAGAATAAGCCCAAGACCAACAAGCCCTGAACCAAAATCTTGCATGCCCGGTCGTTTTTGTCGAATGAATACACCACCGACAATAATGCTATTTGCTACGCCTAAACCTAATAACGCTTTACCCAGCTCTGAAAACCAGTTGTTAATAGAAAACTGCAATAAGTAACCAAACCCAAGTGTCAGGGTAATGATGCCGGCAACGGTCATCAAAAATACAGCACCTAAACCCTTAGTTTGGTAATGTTGATAAAAGCTTTTTGCTTGTTCGGTTAACCCAGACAATGGTGCCAGCGCAGATGTGCTGAATTCGCCAATAGCTTCAGCTAATTGAGAGACCATGGCACTTAGCGCACTTTGTCTGGCTGGTGACTTTGTGACTATCGAGGTTTGTTGCGCTGTTATGGATGGCGCTGACGCTGAATGATTTGTGTCTAACGGTTGGCGTTCCCAAGCGGAAGAAGAGTATTGAGGTTTATCGGCAACGATATTGCCGCTCGAATCGTTTGCTCGACTCTCATACACAGGAACATGTAAGTTTTTGTCAGCCAAGCTAATGTGTTGTTCATTGTTGTTTTGCGCTTGTACTTGCAGGGCCAAAGCATCAAGTTGCTGGCTGAATTTAGCTAACTGCTGATTTACATCGGCCTGTTGTGCACCTTGCTGTGAGACTAACTCAGCCAGCTGTGCTTTTAATGTGGCTACGTCATCCATTAACGGCATCATTTATCCCATGATTATTATGCACTCCAATATTGCCAAGTTATTGTACGTGGTTCTGATTGATTAGGAAATGCTCAGTTTTCTGATACTTGAGATATTTAAGTGTTGATAGATGTATGGATTTCGATATGTTTGAAACAACAAAAAAGCACCTCGGAAGGTGCTTTCTGTTACTACGAAAATAACTTTAAAACTTAACCACTAGTTTGCCCTGTTGTACGGCAATTTCTTTGGTCATTTTAGCCATTAATGCTTGATTACTGTCGCGAGTGTCTAAAGTGTACACTGGCTGGTTTTCAAGATAATTACGTAAAAATCCCATTAGTTGTGGTGTTGCCTGGCTGATGTAGCGTTCAATATCAGCGGGTTCAGACTCAACTTTCACTAAGGTTAACTGTCGAAGATAGACACTCTTGGTATTACTGTCATACCAAGGCACTGCCTCAAAAGTCGTTTTCAGTTTTGCATGGATCGGTAAAAGTGGGTTGTTAACTGTAATCATTGTTGCTGCTGTCACTGCCATGGTATTTGGCTTAGCGCCCAACACGACCTGCATATCATTTAGCTTAAGTGATACACCAATTAACTTGTTGCCCTGTTTTACCTCAAAATGCATGTCTTTATTAAGGTACTGTTCAATTTCAGACTCGGTGATGCTGTACTGACTGGCACAGCCAGTCAGTAACAATAACAATCCCAGTCCAAGGGTTTTAACCAAGGTTATCATCCAGTGTTTCTCATTCCTGCTGCAACGCCGGCAATGGTCAGCATAAGTGCTAGCTGAACATCAGCAGACGGTTCAACTTCTCTACGTGTACGGGCTAATAGCTCGGTTTGTAAGAAGTTAAGTGGATCTATGTAAGGGTTGCGCAGTTTAACAGACTCACGGCTCCAAGGCGTATGTGACATTAACTCTGTCGCTTGGGTTAATGATAATACTGCTTCAATCCCCAATTGCAGACGTTGACGTAACTTCTCACCTAAATGATGTAACTCTGGCTTCACTAAACATAGCTCGTAGTACTTGGCTAAGTTAGGTTCTGCTTTGGTGTAGACCATTTCGAGCATTGAAATACGAGTTTCAAAGAAAGGCCATTGCTCTTCCATTTCACGCAATAATTCCAACTCGCCGCGATCTGCCGCATCTTGTAATGCTTCGCCAGCACCAAGCCAAGCGGGTAGCATTAAGCGGTTTTGTGACCAAGCAAAAATCCACGGAATCGCGCGTAAGCTTTCAATACCACCATCAACTTTACGCTTAGCTGGGCGACTGCCTAGTGGCAACTTACCGAGCTCAACTTCTGGTGTGGCAGATCTAAAATACTCAACAAAGTCCGGTTCTTCACGTACGATGCCGCGATAATGCAGTACTGACTCTTCAGCAATACGCTGCATGCAATCACGCCACGATTTTTTAGGCTCCGGTGGTGGTAACAATGTCGCTTCTAATACCGCTGAGGTATATAGCGCTAAACTTTGTACCGCTAATTTTGGTAAGCCAAACTTAAAGCGGATCATTTCGCCTTGTTCTGTCACACGGATGCGACCATCTACCGAACCTGGTGGTTGCGATAAAATGGCTTTATGAGCTGGTCCGCCCCCACGACCGATAGAACCGCCACGACCATGGAACAACATTAATTTAACGTCAGCTTTTTTACACACCGCAACTAACTGTTCTTGTGCACGATACTGCGCCCAGGCAGCTGCCATTACGCCGGCATCTTTAGCTGAGTCAGAATAACCAATCATCACTTCTTGCATGCCTTTGGTGTAACCACGATACCAATCAATATTCAGTAGCGAAGTCATACAGTCAGCGGCACCCTCTAAGTCAGCGAGGGTTTCGAATAATGGCACTACGCGCATTGGATTAGTGCAACCGGCTTCTTTTAGCAGTAATAATACGGTTAATACGTCAGATGGCTTGCTGGCCATTGATATCACATAAGAGCCCAGTGCATTAACAGGCTGCTGGGCGACTAAGTTGCAGGTTCTGACAACTTCAGCGACATCATCCGTCGGTTTCCAATTTGTTGGGATCAGTGGACGTTTACTGGTTAACTCGCGCAGTAAAAACGCTTGTTTTTCATTTTCGTCCCAATGGTTGTAATCACCCATACCCAAATAACGAGTCAGTTCAGCAATCACGTCACTATGGCGGGTAGCATCTTGGCGAATATCTAGGCGTAACATGTGAATACCAAAACACGCTAAACGACGTAAGATGTCGAGTAACAGGCCATTAGCAATCAGCTTCATACCACAATCGGTCAAACTCTTATAAAGCAGTTCAAGAGGTTCAAGCAAATCTGATTTATGCCAAATTAGCTCGCTGGTATCAACGTCAGGTTTTTTACCTTCAAGACGTGCGTTAAGGTAATCGATGGTGCCATGTAATTGGCAGCGTAATTTGCGTAACACATCGCGATACGGTTCTTTACTGTTATCTGTTAACGCTGATAATTCAGCATTCGCTTGTTCCATCGACAATTCGCCAAGCAAGCTCACAATATCTTTTAAGTACAATCTTGCTGCTGCATGACGATTGCGATCAAGTACTTCTTGGGTGACGAGAGACGTTACAAACGGATTTCCGTCGCGGTCTCCGCCCATCCAGCTTGAAAATCTCACCGGAGAGACATCAATAGGTAATTGCTGGCCGGTCTTTTGCTCAACTTGATCATTGAGTTGACGCAGAAAGTCAGGAATAGCTTGCCACAAAGACGTTTCGATAGTGCTTAAACCCCAACGTGCTTCATCTACAGGAGTTGGGCGTTCGTTACGAATTTCGTTGGTGTGCCAAATTTGGGCAATAAGCTGACGCAGACGCAGAGTGCTTTGTTGGCGTTCGCGATCAGTCAGTTGGCTGTTTTCTTGTTCCGTTAAGCAATCAACTACAGCCGCATATTTTTGAATTAGCGTGCGGCGTGAAATCTCGGTTGGATGCGCTGTTAATACTAAATCGATGTCTAAGTTTTTTAAGCTCTTAATTACATCTTTTTTATCTAAATCAGTATCAAGCATGCGTCCAAGTAGTTGCTCTACTGGATCGGGCACACACACGAGTTCGTCGCAATTACGGCTAATGGTGTGAAATTGTTCTGCGATATTGGCTAAGTTTAAAAATTGGTTGAAGGCTTTGGCGAAAGGGACCAGTTCTTCGTCTGGTAAAGCGGTTAATAATGCCAACATTTGCTCACGAGAGGCTTCGTCACCCTGGCGAGATTTTTTTGCTAAAATTCGAATTTGTTCTACTTTTTCTAAAAATGCATCGCCTAAATGGTTTTGCATTGTTTCGCCTAATATCTGGCCTAAATGCCCCACATTTGATCGAAGTGACGCATACATATCTGCCGTTTGCTCTGTCATACTTACTCCCGAAAAAAAGAACGATTTTGCCAATAACTCTTACATCACAATACCCAGCGTATCAAAATCGGTCAATACGCAGGCACTGTATTTTGTAATTTTATTTCGTAAAAAAGTTACATTTTGATTTAACTTTCACCGATTATTGATGTTTACTTAATGCAGGCATGAAAAATCATTTTTTTGATCAATTCTACCGTTGGCGTTAAGTATTCTAGGCCAATAAATTCATCTGGCTGGTGGGCTTGGTTAATGCTACCTGGGCCTAGTACTAAGGTTTGGCAACCTAGTTTGTTGATATAAGGTGCTTCAGTTGAATAGTTGACCACTTCTGCTTCGTTGCCAGACAATTCTGCAACGAGTTTGGTCCATGGATTATCTGCTTTTCCTGCAAACGATTCAGCGCCTGGGTACAAAGTACTGACACTTATGCTGCCAGGATACTCTTTACTGATGTCAGATAAGTAGTTCAACACCATTAATTCCAGATCCGCTAACTCCATTCCCGGTAAAGGGCGAATATCTAAGTGTAAATCACAACAACCACAAATACGGTTTGCGGCATCACCGCCATGAATATGGCCAAAGTTCATGGTTGGGTAGGGGACAGTAAACGCATCTTCGCGATAATTCTCGCTTAAGTGCTGCTTTAGCTTCATTAGCTGGCTAATGACTTTATGCATAACTTCAATAGCATTAAGGCCGCGAGCAGGATCAGATGAATGACCACTTCGACCAATCACGCGGATCCCTTGGGCTAAATGCCCCTTATGCATATAGACAGGTTTTAAGCTGGTGGGTTCACCAATAACCGCATAATCAGGTGCGATAACTTTTGAGTCGGCAAATGCTTTAGCGCCGCTCATGGTGGTTTCTTCATCTGCACTAGCAAAAATAGTCAGCGGACGTTTGAACTGATCCAACGGCATGTCTTTTAATGCTTCGAGTACCAACGCAAAAAAGCCTTTCATGTCGCAAGTGCCTAAGCCGTACCAACGATTGTCTTTTTCAACCATCTCAAATGGACTTTGGCTCCAACGGCCTTCATCAAAGGGCACTGTATCTGTATGGCCCGCAAGTAAAAGCCCACCACTGCCGCTGCCTATTCTGGCAATCAGGTTCTGTTTATTACGCGAGTCTTCGACCGTGGGGGTTTCGCATTCAAAACCCAGTTCACTGAACCAATTCTGCAACAAGTTGATAACTGCATGATTACTCATATCGTGTTCTGCTTCGAGTGCACTGACTGATGGTGCTGCAATCAGCTGTGTAAAACAACTTTTTAGATCTGGTAGTGTGCTCATGGGTTATCCTAAAAAATAATATGTAAAATACTTATTCACATATATTGCATAATTAATATTGTGTGATAGTCTAGCAAACAGCATTAACCGACACCATAAATAGAACGATAGAAATGAAAATAAACATGTGCTTTCTAACTGCTAAAACCACTATATCAATAATCAACGCGAACTTCCTGCGACGATAGTTCAAAATTAGGCGGCCCCCGTCTAAATAGGCTATGCTGACACTTTCTCTCATTATTTAAAAAGAAAACAAACTTATGAAAAGCATCGCAATTATTGGCGCCAGTGGTTATACCGGTGCACAAATTACCTCGTTAATTAACGCAGACTGCAACTTCAGCGTTCAAGGGTTGTATGTGTCGGAAAACAGTTTAGATAAAGGCCGTAAATTAGCCGACCTTTATCCTACATACAGCCACATGGCTTATACGCTTTCGCCGTTATCTGATGACGCTAAAAAGAAAATTGTTGCCGAAGCCGATGCCGTGGTTTTAGCGACTGAGCATTCAGTCAGCCTAGAGCTTGCTGCATGGTTTTACCAGCAAGGTTTAGCGGTATTCGATTTAAGTGGTGCATACCGTTTTGCCGATGTGGCGCAGTATCCTAAATGGTACGGTTTTGAACATACTCACCCTGATGTATTGGCTCAGGCGGTGTACGGTTTAGCAGAGTGGAACAGCGAACAAATTAAACAAACAAGAATGATTGCCGTACCAGGTTGTTATCCTACGGCATCACTTACTGCACTAAAACCGCTTAAACCATTCTTAACTGAAATGTACCCAGTCATTAATGCCGTTAGTGGTGTAACAGGTGCAGGCCGTAAAGCACAGTTACATACCAGTTTCTGCGAAGTTAGCCTTACACCATACGGTGTATTGGGCCACAGGCATCAGCCTGAGATAGCGACACATTTAGGTCAAGAAGTCATTTTTACGCCGCATTTAGGCAACTTTAAGCGTGGTATTTTGGCAACGATTACCGTGCAACTAAAACCAGGCACCACAGAAGCCGATGTCGCTAAAGCATATAGCGTGTACGACAACGCGCCAATTGTGACGGTAAAGCACAATCAATTCCCTAAAGTTGATGATGTGGTTAACACCCCCAATTGTCATTTAGGTTGGAAGTATGATGCCAACAGCGGTTATTTAGTGGTCGCCAGTGCGATAGACAATTTAATGAAAGGTGCTGCTAGCCAAGGGCTACAGTGCATTAAAATCCATTTCGGTGTGTAATTAACTCGCATTAGTGAAGGAATAAAAATAATGGCTACAAAATCAGTATTAGTCTTAAAAGTCGGTGGTGCGTTACTTCAATGCGAAATGGGCATGGCGCGTTTAATGGCAGCAGCAGCCGAAATGCTTGCAGCGGGTCAACAAGTCATATTAGTCCATGGTGGTGGTTGTTTGGTTGATGAGCAATTAACCGCTAACGGCAAAGAAACAGTTAAATTAGACGGGTTACGTGTTACGCCAGAAGATCAAATTCCTATTATTGTTGGCGCGCTAGCAGGTACCTCAAACAAAATTTTACAAGCAGCAGCTGCAAAAGCAGGCATTGTTAGTGTAGGCATGAGCTTAGGCGACGGCAATGTTGTTACTGCAAAAATCAAAGATGAACGTTTAGGACTCGTGGGCGAAGTTGAGCCAAAAGACGCCACCTACTTAAACTTTATTTTAAGCCAAGGTTGGATGCCAATTTGTAGCTCGATTGCCATTTCTAGCCAAGGCGAAATATTAAACGTCAACGCAGATCAAGCCGCAACAGCCTTAGCCAAATTAGTTAACGGTACGTTAGTGTTATTGTCAGACGTATCGGGTGTATTAGATGGTAAAGGTCAATTAATTCATAGTTTAAACAAAAGCGAAATCGAACATCTTGTTGCCCAAGGGGTGATTGAAAAAGGGATGAAAGTTAAAGTAGAAGCCGCATTGGAAGTTGCTCAATGGATGGGTAAACCCGTGCAAGTTGCTTCATGGCGCGATGCCGAACAGTTAAAAACCTTAGTCAAAGGTGGGTCCGTCGGGACTCAAATACAACCTTAATGGAGTAGTAGTATATGCAGCACCTATTGTCGATAAAAGAGTTAACTCAATCTCAGCTTTTAGCCATCATTGATCTGGCTAAAAAAATTAAGAATAACCCCGCTGAGTACCGTCGTGCTTTAGATGGTAAAAGCGTTGTGATGTTGTTTGAAAAGCCTTCACTGCGCACCCGAGTCAGCTTTGACATTGGCATTAATAAATTAGGTGGTCACTGCTTATACTTAGACCAACAAAATGGCGCGTTAGGTCAGCGTGAAACAGTAGCTGATTTTGCGACAAACATTTCATGCTGGGCCGATGCTATTGTGGCAAGAACATACTCGCACACCACCATCGAGCAATTAGCTCAACATGGCAGCGTACCGGTCATTAATGCTTTATCTGACTTGTATCACCCATGCCAAGCTTTAGCTGACTTTTTAACATTAGCTGAGCAGTTTGATGATGTAAGCCAAGCAAAACTGGCTTATGTTGGTGATGGTAATAACGTCACTCATTCATTGATTTATGGTGCAGCGATTTTAGGCATGACCATGACAGTGATTTGTCCTGAAGGGGCATTCCCTGATGCGCTAATCGTGACTGAAGCACAAGCGTTAGCAAAGCAAAATGGCGGCAAGTTAACCCTAAGCGCTGACATTAATGCCATTGAAGGCCATGATGCTATTTACACCGACACTTGGATTTCTATGGGTGATGAAACACCGCTTGCTGATATTAAAGCCCGTTTTGCACCGTACCAAGTTAATAGCGAACTAATGGCTCAAGCTGGCGCAAAATTCTTTATGCATTGCTTACCAGCACATCGTGGTGTGGAAGTGACAGATGAAGTGATGGATGGCGAAGGTTCATTGATTTTACATCAAGCAGAAAACCGCATGCATGCACAAAATGCAGTATTAGTGACCTTATTAAGTTAGTCACCTTATTTAAGTTATTCAAAAATTAAGACAATAATGCCGTTGGCGTTATTAACATTGACCATATACGTAATCGATTCTAGGAAATAAACATGTCTAATGCAGTGAAAAAAACCGGCGTTAAAAAAGTGGTATTGGCATATTCAGGTGGTTTAGACACCTCGGCTATTATCCCGTGGCTAAAAGAAACTTATGACGACTGCGAAATCATCGCATTTTGTGCTGACGTAGGCCAAGGCGAAGAAGAGCTCGTTGGTTTAACAGAAAAAGCCTTAGCATCAGGTGCTTCTGAGTGCCATATCGTCGATCTAAAAGAAGAGTTTGTTGCTGACTACATCTACCCAACTATCGCAACGGGTGCTATTTACGAAGGTACATACTTGCTAGGTACGTCAATGGCGCGTCCTATTATTGCTAAGGCGCAAGTAGAAGTAGCCCGTAAAGTCGGCGCTGACGCGGTATGTCATGGTTGTACTGGTAAAGGTAACGACCAAGTTCGTTTTGAAGGTTGTTTTGCTGCATTAGCACCAGACCTAAAAGTAATTGCACCTTGGCGTGAGTGGGAAATGCGTAGCCGTGAAGATTTATTGGCTTACCTTGCCGAGCGTGATATCAAAACTAGCGCATCAGCAACCAAAATTTACAGCCGTGATGCAAACGCATGGCACATTTCGCACGAAGGTGGCGAGTTAGAAGATCCATGGAACGAGCCATCAAAAGGCGTGTGGACATTAACAGTAGCACCAGAAGATGCACCAAATGAGCCTGAATATGTATCGTTAGCGGTTAAGCATGGTCGTGTGACTCATGTAAATGACGAAGCATTATCGCCATATGCCGCACTTATGAAGCTAAATGACATTGCTGGTAAACACGGTGTAGGTCGTATCGACATTACTGAAAACCGTTTAGTGGGCATGAAGTCTCGTGGTTGTTATGAAACACCAGGCGGTACTGTAATGTTTGCTGGTCTTCGTGCCATTGAAGAATTAGTGTTAGACAAAACTAGCCGTACTTGGCGCGAGCAAATTGCTGGCCAAATGTCGCACTTAGTGTACGACGGTCGTTGGTTTACCCCTTTATGTAAATCACTTATCGCAGCGTCAGAATCATTAGCTGAGTCAGTTAACGGTGATGTAGTGATTAAGCTGTATAAAGGCCAAGCGACAGCAGTTAAAAAGCGTTCGCCAAACAGCTTGTATTCAGAATCTTTCGCAACGTTTGGTGAAGATGACGTATACGATCAAAAACATGCTGAAGGCTTTATCCGTTTGTACTCTTTAGCGAGCCGCATTCGTGCGCTAAACACTAAATAGAGTAACGCCAACGATATAAAGGCGCTGCAAAGCGCCTTTCTTATAATGACTTTTGGCAAACAGAGAGTCATTACAAGAAAGAGAATATGACTTACAGCTATATTATTAAACACCCAGTTCTTAAAACAGTTTTCAAAACAGAGGATACCGACATGGCGTTATGGGGCGGAAGATTTCAGGGCGAAACCAGTGCACTTTTCAAGTTATTTAATGACTCACTGCCAGTGGATTACCGCTTATTTGAACAAGATGTAGTCGGTTCTATCGCATGGGCAGACGCCATTGCTAGCGTCGGTATTATTACTGCCAAAGAATGTACTGATCTAAAAGCAGCATTAAACGAATTGCTGGTGGAAGTAGGTAACGATCCTCAAGCTATTATTAGCAACGGCGCTGAAGATATTCACAGCTTTGTTGAACAAAAGCTGATTGCCAAAGTGGGCGATTTAGGTAAAAAACTCCACACGGGCCGTTCACGTAACGACCAAGTCGCCACAGATTTAAAACTGTGGTGCAAAAAAGAAGGCGCTGCATTACTTGCGCGTTTAGGTACATTACATGCAGAGTTGATTGCATTAGCCGAGCGTGAAGTTGACGCAGTGATGCCGGGGTACACCCATTTACAGCGTGCTCAGCCGGTTACATTTGGTCACTGGGCGTTAGCCTATGTAGAAATGTACGAGCGTGACATTAGCCGCCTGCAAGATGCTCTAAACCGTGCCGATTCATGTCCATTAGGTTCTGGCGCACTCGCTGGTACTGCTTATCCGATTGATCGCCACGCGTTAGCGGCGGCATTAAACTTTGCTCGCCCAACCTTAAACAGCTTAGACAGTGTGTCGGATCGCGACCATGTGGTTGAATTATGCAGCGCAGCGTCAATCAGCATGATGCATTTAAGCCGCATGGCTGAAGATTTAATCTTCTTCAACTCTGGCGAAGCTAACTTTATCTCACTAGCCGATGAAGTCACCTCTGGCTCATCTTTAATGCCACAAAAGAAAAACCCTGATGCTTTAGAGCTTATTCGTGGTAAAACCGGCCGTGTTTATGGCAGCTTAATGGGTATTTTAACCACCATGAAAGCCTTGCCATTAGCGTACAACAAAGACATGCAAGAAGACAAAGAAGGCTTGTTTGACGTAGTCGACAGCTGGGCTATTTGCTTAGACATGGCAGCATTAGTATTGTCGGGCTTAAAAGTGAATCGTCCACAAGCCTTGGTTGCAGCTCAGCAAGGTTATGCTAACGCAACTGAACTTGCAGATTATCTTGTGGCTAAAGGCATGCCGTTCCGTGAAGCACATCATGTAGTGGGCGAGGTGGTGGTATTTGCCATTGGTGAGCAAAAGCCGATTGAAGACTTAAGCGTGGCTGAGCTACAAAAATTTGCCAATGTGATTAGCGATGATGTGTATCCAAACCTTACGATTGAAGCGTGTTTAGAAAAACGTGATGTATTAGGTGGCACCGCCATCAATCAAGTGCAAGCGGTTATCGCGGCTAAAAAAGCATAGCCTTAAGAGCATAACGATAAGTATCTTTTTCGATAGCATCGAGATAGATATTAGTAATCAAGCCCTGTTGATATTTATCGGCGGGGCTTGTTTGTTTTCGCCACCAGAAACCATAAACCATAACTAGAGCACACTATAGAGCAGTCATTTATTTAGCCATGCAGCGTATGCAAGGTTGCGGTCGTTTGTATCGCTCTTATGTATTCAATTTAAGAACAATGCACATCAGGCTGTCACCACTCTAGCTATCGATTTTACTCATCGATTTTACTCATCGATTTTACTCATCGATATTACTCATCGATATTACTCATAAGATCGCCACGCCAACATTGGGTTAAATTTTTTTACAAGTTTGAGTAATTACTTAAAACATCTGTGTCAAATACTATAACGTCCCATTTAAGTTGTTATTGCCTACCACTAAATACTGGAATGCTAGCCTGTTTAAATTGTTATTTGTTAATTCAAACACTCGGTCTATTTTGACAATAAATAGGGCAATTTTTTGTGGTTGCATTGTTTTGATTCTGCTCTATGTTGATGTTGGAGTTGTAATAAAAAATCCAATATGAATAACAAAATAATAAAGTTCTGTTAACAGTGCTGTTAGCGCTGCAGCAGATAAAATAAGAGGACAACCCAATGACAAAATCGATATTTTTACTGTTGGCAGGCTTATTAACTGGCGCCGCTCAAGCAGCCGTTGGTAGCTACCCAGTAGTGTTAGTGCATGGCTTTCAACCGGATAATTTACAGAGTAAACCGACTGGTACGCAGGTAGCTGACAATGGCTCAGAGTACTGGGCGCAATATTGGCGTGATCGTGCTGATGCACGCATTGATTGGCCATCGCAAGAGCGCATTGCCAATAAAATAACCAGTCAGTATGTATGGCCTAAATTGCAACAGATGTCGCGAGAGGGGACATGTGCCAGCGGTTGTGTATTTGTGACCCATTCTACTGGCGATTTAGTGATGCGTTATATTATTGATAACCAAGCGCTATGGTTGCAAAACGCAGGTTTAAAGCCGCTTAATATTGTCGCCACATTTGACTTTTCTGGCGCGGGTGGTGGGGTTGAATTGGCTGATTTGGCGGTTAATGTCGCCAGTGGTTCAGGTTTGATAGATGCAACATTGAAACTAGCTGTGTCGTTATGGTTAGGAGAACTGCCGTCGTCATCCAATATTGGGGTATTGAATGATTTACGCGTAAATACTGCACGCCAATTGGCAGCGTTTCCTGAAAGTCGAGTACCACGTTTACGTTTTGCTGGGGCAGGGTCTGACTTTCTCGGTGTGACAGGGGCATTTTTACCCGGCGAAGATGATGGTGTTGTTGCCAGTCATTCTAGTTGTGGTGCCGCGGCCGTCGGCAGTTACAACAGTTGTTCGCGCAGTGTAGCATTTGATGGCAAGCTCACCTCTACTAATGGCCCTAGCGGATTTATGCCTTATCACTACCCAATGTTGATGAGTGAAGGCTATAGCCATGGCGACACTATTTTAAATAGCGCTAAAGATGAAGTAACTTCTGCCAATAGTAGTGCCAATTATCTCAATGGCGATAACTTGCAATTCAACACCTATGATGAAAAACGTGGCTGGTGGATATTTAGTTCACGTTATAGAGTGGTTAATCATTCGAATAAAACCAGTATGTCAGCGCTTGTGTATCAAGCGGCTAACTAAGCGTATATGAAATATAAAAAAATCATTATAACAATAGCCCTACTCGCTACGGCAGTAGGGTTTTGGGTTGACACTTCTGAGTCGGCACTTGAGCCACCTCAGAGTGCCGCTGTTATCGAGCAAGATGATACTGCGCCAACCAAGCCGAAAGTGGTAAAATCCATGCCAGCTAAAACGATGACCGTGGTTGAAAAGCTTCCACAACCGATCAGTAATAGTTTTCAGCTTATGGCAGAGGCTTATGCTAGCGAACTTGAGCTGCCATCTTACTCAATGCCTTTATCGGTTGATGATACGCACTTACTTAACCCCAATGCTTACATTCCTCAGCCGGTGCAACTCCAAGATGGAGCCAGTGCTAGCATTGTGTTGCCTAAGTATCGTTTCAGTTTTCCTGAACCAGTGGTCATTAATCTTGAAGTTAATGGCTTGCTCGTTACTGGGGCGAGTGCTGCATTACACAGCGAACTTACAAGTGGTTCGGAGCCGTTAATTAGCGAAACCATGCTAGGTGCCGATGGCAAATGGGCGATACAACTGAATGCTGAAGAGGATTGGAATGGTCCAATGGAGGTCAGTGTTACCTTTCGCGCTAAGGGCAAAAAGCAAACGTTAAAAACAGGCATAGAATATAGTCATCCTACGGCAACCATAACCGGAGTGGGGGATATCCGCGCTGAAGGTAGTGATATGTTGATACCGGTTAAATTGGATGTTGAGCAAGCGGGTTATTATCGTTTACGGGCCAATCTATATACAGCAGATAAGCAGCCGATTGCCTTGCTAACGGATTCCGACAAGCTGACTGAAGGCTCTGTGGTACTGGATCTTAAAGCCTATAAAGGGGTGTTAGCGCAATATAAAGGCCCTTATGTTCTGAGTACATTTGTATTGGAGCGCCGCCCAGCAGTACCCGGTGAATTAACTCAGTACGGCCACAGTGAGGAACCTGCCTACGAGTTAGGCGATTTTGCTGTTGAGTCGCTATCTGATGAGCCATGGCAACCCGATGAGCAAGAAATGCAGCGACTTGAGTTTTTGCAAAAAATGGCAGCAGACTAGGTTTTAACCATTGTTGTTTACATTATCTAAAGCCCGCATTAGCTAATAACGCAGGCTTAATTTATGTATATATAACGTCAAAGTAGCCATGTTTACAGTATTAATTTGTGCAAATAAGTAATGCGGTATGACTATAAAATGGATAGCCCACTTAGTTATTTTTGTTTCAACAGTATCAATGTGTTTTTAGATTATTTTGCGTTAAACATTTTATATTTTGTAGTGATACTACTGAAGAGCATAAACCTCGAATATATGAGGTTTATAATGTAAGGATGGTGTTAAATTGCCGCGGAATATGCAACCAAGTTACACAGGCTGTGTTTGCTGTACTTGGTTTCTGCCACCGCGTTTGGCGCAATACATAGCCATGTCTGCTCGGCTAAAAAGGTCTTGTATTACCTTGTCTCCGGCTGTTAAAGAGCTTACGCCAATAGACACAGTAACGTTAATGTTGTTATTTGTTTGAGTGGTGTGAAATGAGTGTTTGGCAATATGTTCTCGAATACGCTCAGCAATGATCATTGCACCTTCACCGTCGGTCATCGGTAAGATGATGGTAAACTCCTCACCACCGATTCTGGACAATGAATCTGATTGTCGCAGTAAATCACTGCATATTTGGGCAAACTGTTTGAGTATGCTATCTCCGCCATCATGACCAAAATTGTCATTAATCACTTTAAAGTAATCGATGTCGATAACCAACAATGATAACTGTTGATTAAACCTTATGGCTCTGGCGCATTCTTGTTTTGCCAGTTGGTTATATGAGCGACGATTATGCATGCCGGTTAGTTGATCGGTGTTAACTAAACTTTCGATTTGTTGATGTGCTTGTTCTAGTGATGTTTGTGCCTGTTTTAGGTTGGTGATATCTGCGCCCATAATAATGGTGTAACCACTGTCTAAGTTAATCCTGGTCATTTTAAACCAACGCCCATCAGACAGGTCTGTTTCATACTGGTTCAGAGCCTTTTCTGAATGCAGTTTATGCAGATTTTCCAGCCATTGTTCAAAATCATCAGTATTGATAATAACGCCTTGCTTAGTTTCCCAAGCGTGGCGTAATAAATCGCCTGATTTTTTGCCAATAGCATCTTCTGCGGTAGTGCCAAAGATGCTGGCGAAGTGCTGATTACAGTAGATAACTTCTTTATCTTGGTTGAGTACACCGAAACAATTTGGAGTGAGTTTTAATGCATCCAAGAGGATGGGCTCTAAATTGACTGGTGGACTTTGTGGCATAGGATACTCAACAATGTGACGATACTTGGGCGTAATTATAAAGGAAAAACGTTACTTTTTGGTAACAAACTAACCGGTGCTATGACTCTGTTGCTAGAGGAATAAAGCTTGTCCACTGTTTTTATTGACGTTTTTTAAATCGAGTAGGGGAAAATAAAATTATTTATCCCTCAGTCTAAAGAATGATAACGATGAGGCGCAGCAAGCATAAAAAAGCCCAGTCATTATCGCTAAGACTGGGCTGTTAATGCAGATTAATTACGCGTTAGTTAATGCGCTTTTTAGCTCGCTAGGTTTCATCGGAATTTTACGTAACCGTACACCCACAGCTTGATAGATTGCATTAGCAATCGCTGGAGCAACAGGGGTTACAGCCGGTTCACCTAAGCCAGATGGTGGCATTTTGCTTGGGATAAATTCGATGATAACTTCCGGTGTCTGACCTAAGCGCAGCGGAGTATAAGTATCAAAGTTTGAGTCTTTATACTGACCATTAAGCAGTTCAGTACCTTCATACAACGCCATAGATAATCCCCACAATGCAGCACCCTGGCATTGGGCCTCTGCGCCGTTAGGATCAACAATAATGCCGGCATCGATGGCGATAACCAATTTCTGCACATTGACAATACCGTTGCTTTTATCCACATGCACTTGTACTGCGCACGATACCCAGGTTGGCATATCACGTTCTTGGCCAAAGGTTGATGCAATGCCAAGCCCTGTATCTTTGGCTTGTGGCGTGCCCCAGCCAATCATCTCGGCAGCTTTTTTCAATACTGCGGCTTGGCGAGCAGCGCCACCTTCGGCAACGGGTGTGCTCCCAGCATTTCGGCCTTCGGCAATTAGCATGTCGAGGCGGAACTGTAATGGATCTTTACCCGCGTGATGCGCAGCTTCATCCATAAAGCTTTCAACAGCCCAACCTGTCCAGCCAGGTCCAACTGAACGTAACCAACCCGGTCTGAACGTTGCAATCGCAAGGTCATTCGATACAGCACGCACTTTTTGAGCGCCAACAGTGTACCAATGGTCTGCTCCGGCAATCGAAAACGGATCAAATGGTTCGCCATTAGTGCCTTTTGGCATAAACCCTGGTGCTAATACTTGAGTTGGCCAACCTGCTGTGGCGTGATGTTCCATTGCGGTAACCGCTTTTTTGTCATCAAACGCCATTTTTAACTGTTGAACAGATGCAGATCGCGCGCTATCAAATAACATGTCTTGTGGACGCATCATCACCATTTTAACGGGTTTACCGCCTAACGCTTTAGAGGTCAACGCAGCTGGAATGGTGTAATCGCCGTTAAGTCTGCGGCCAAAGCCACCGCCTAACATGTAGCTACGAATCACAATGTTAGCTTCTTCTTCGCCTAATGCCGTGGCCAATACGGGAAGGGTAAGCGATTGCCACTGACAACCTGAATGCACTTCCCATATGCCGTCTTGGTTTTTAAATACCAGTGCATTAAGCGGTTCCATTTGTGCATGGAGTACCGTGCTGGTGATGTATTCTTCTGCAATGGTACTTTTTGCACTCGCAAATACTGGACCAGTGTCAGTATTGCCTGTGTCTAAAATACTGCCTTTGGTTTGGTCGCCAAGTAATCGCTTACCATGAGCAATAATGTCTGCTTCAGACACGTTGGCCGTTTTACCTGCGTCCCATGTTACTTTCACGAGCTTCGAGGCTTTTTGGGCCGCATTAAAGCTGCTGGCGATAACCATTAACCAACCTGGCACACTGCCACTGGCATCATCTAGTATGATAGTTTGTTGATAACCCTTAACGGCTTTTGCAGCAGAGTCGTCAAACTTAACCACTTTGGAGCCATAACGTGTAGGAGGCAAAATAGGGTTGGCGTACACCATGCCATCAACTTTCGCGTCGATACCAAATATGGTTTTACCGTTAGTCTTGTTGGCAATATCAAGAGACGTCACCTGTTGGCCAACCAGTTTAAGATCGGCATTCGGCTTCAATGGCAGGGTTTTAAGTTCTTCTTCAGTAAACTGACGTGTTAAGCCTAGGGTGACTAACTCACCGTAAGACATTTCGCCTTTACTTGAGATTATTTTACCGTTACTGGCTTTACAGTCTTTTGCTGCAATACCCCATTTTTTAGCCGCAGCTTCAATTAACGCTGTACGGCCAGCAGCACCCGCTTGACGGTAAACTGGCCAGCTTTGCGAAATAGACCAACTGCCGCCGGTAACCATGTAACCCCAACGCGGGTCACTGTCGACATGGATAATCTCGACATCATCCCATAAAGCTTCTAGTTCATCAGCAAGAATACGCGCAATAGCAGTGCCGACATGTTGGCCCATTTCTGAGCGCATAATGTTGACTTTAATTTTGCCTGCGGTATCGATTGAGTACCATAAAGACGGTTCGTAAATATCGCCTTCGCTTGGGAGTACTTTACCGTCTGGGCTAGCAGGATCCATTGCCGCCATCAAATGGCGAGGAAAACCAAAGCTGACACCTACAGCGGTCATCGCAATTAAAAAACCACGGCGGGTTATACCAGCCGATCCACGTTTAGGCATTCTGCTCATCGTTGTTCTCCTTAATTGCGTTTGCAGCTTCATGAATGGCACCACGAATACGAACGTAGGTCATACAACGACATAAGTTTCCGCCCATCACTGCGTCAATGTCTTTGTCTGAAGGTTCAGGAATGTCTTTTAGTAGCGCTGCAGCTTGCATAATTTGACCCGACTGGCAGTAACCACACTGTGGTACCTGCAGCTTTTGCCAAGATATTTGCAATGGGTGATCGCCCTTTTCAGAAAGTCCTTCAATCGTAGTGATTTCGGCTCCTTCAACTGACGATATAGGGGTTATGCATGAACGTGTGGCACGTCCGCCAACATGGACGGTACAGGCACCACATGTACCAATACCACAGCCAAATTTTGTGCCGGTCATGTCCAGTTCATCACGAATAACCCACAGTAGAGGAGTATCACTCTCTACATCGGCAGTCATCGGTTTGCCGTTTAAAATAAATTTTGCCATTGTCACTTCTCCAGTGAATTAGTGCTCAAATCGGGGTTGATTGCGGATCTCGCCCACTTGTTGTTGTAATTTCGGCCAGGTGTTTTCCCCAGCTGCTTGACGTAAATAAGCCGCTATAGCAGTAATGTCTTCATCGCTAAGAGCATCACGGAACCCTGGCATTACCACACCGCTAATGCCTTGATCGCTGCGCACGCCATCCAGTATTACGTTAATTAGGTTAGTTGGATCATTAAGATGTGTTGCCGAGCCGATAGTAATTAATGGACGACCTTTAACTAACTGGTCGCTGTTGTAGTGGCATGCTTGGCAAGCTGTAGCATATAAGCGTGCACCTTCATCAATCCGCTGATCCGGTTGTTGATGTTGTGCCGCGATAGCTGCTTGTAACGTGCTACTTGAGTCAGGATCGTCGGTGTTGTTGGTACGGGCAATTTCAGCAAAGTAACCACTAATGGCTTCTATGTCACTGTCTGGAAGGGCTGATAAGCCTTTGTGCATAACTGGCGCCATTGGGCCTGCCGCACTTCCATGGTAAGGCGAGTTACCCGTAGTTAGGTATTCATAGAAGTCTTGTGCGCGCCACGGGATAGGTGAAGTGCTTGTTGATGTTAATGATGGTGCTATCCAACCATCAATGGCTGCACCTTGGTACATTTGGTCGTACTTTTCGCCGCCCAACGCATTACGTGGAGTATGGCATGCACCACAGTGAGCAATACCTTCCGCTAAGTAAGCACCGCGATTCCATTCGGCAGATTGCTTGCTGTTGACCTCAAAAGCTTGGGTATCAGCAAACAACAGTTTCCAACCCGCCTGAAACCAGCGGATGTTGAGCGGAAACGGAATACCGTTATCTTTTTTAACTTGGTTAACTGCTGGAACAGACGTCATGATGTAAGCGTAAATAGCGTTAATGTCATCATCGGTCATTTTATTAAAGTGTTCAAAAGGGAATGCAGGTAATAAATGGTGTCCATCGCGGCTCACACCTGTGCGCATGGCGCGAGCGAAAGCGGCTTGTGACCAGCCACCAATACCGGTTTCAACATCGGGAGTGATGTTACTTGAATAAATGGTGCCAAAGTCAGTATGCATTTCATAGTTACCAGCATAGGCTGTGCCACCAGGTGGTGTATGACAAGTACTGCAATAACCTGCTGCGGCAAGGATTTTACCCTGTTCGATAACTTGTGGAGAATAATCAGTTTGAGTTGGTACGACGGGATCAATTGCAGGGTGCCAAGCATATATACTGAATATACCGAGTCCAACAATAGCTGCGCCACATACGCCGTAAACGATGCGCTTTAGCATATTACATTGCCTTATTTTAAATAAAAAATGATATAGAGAAGGGAATATCTCATCTAAACATTCCCTGTTCGACTGCGTATTATTATTGTGATTGGTCAAATATTAATCCTATGCAAGGTATAGCCCTTTGTCCAGCATTGATATTGACTGATCTGTTATTGTATTAGAATAAAATAATACAGTACTGCGCTGACGAGTAACATGTGGATTGTTAAATAAATTGATTTCGTTAATTCACTGTTAATTCACAGTTTTCAAGGTTGCTGCTATGTTGCGGTAATCTTAGTTATCTATGATTAAAATGAGTAGCCATGCCAGATTCATAAAGTGAGGAAATACTGCCGAAAAAACGATTATTGGCCATTAAGATATATGTCGGTGTTTATTAACTATTTACTCATCTGTGACCAGATGATTTTATCGCTGAGCAGGTACTCAATATGGTGATTATGTACCTCGGCGATTATGTCCCCTCAATATGATTGTTCATTGCAATAGTTTCCACAATCATGATTAAGCCACAATATATCGCTACAGCACTTTTAGATCTCATTCTGACAGTTATTCCTTAGTGCTTGAGCACAATCAACTTGTATTTAGCAAAGATATTCTGGATAATTAATGCAAATCATTATCATTTGCGTTAAATGGCTGGAGATCGAATTAGATGGAACTCGTCAGTGTATCTTCTTTATGGCTTGGTTGTTTGTTTGCCTATTTGGCATCTGACAAGCAACAGCTTATTAGTTTGCCTTTTCCTAAATTACTGGCTTGGAGCTTATGCGGTTTATCGGTGGTATTTGCAGTATGGGGATTTAGCCATACTTACAGTGTATTAGTCGCCAGTTTGGTGGTGCTGATTTGCATGATGACCATGTGGATATTACTGGTGCTGGTGGCCTCGCACTATAAAGGTCGTAGTATCTGGGTGAGTTCGTTAGGCTTTGCGCTGTTTGTCAGTATCTTACTTGTTGGGGTTAAATAACCATGTGGCCTAAATCTGTTGCTGCATTTTTGTGGGGATTATTACTGGCGATCAGTTTAATGCTCATTGTTTTTCGAACATTACCGGCTGCAGTAGATGTAAAACTATTTGTTGGGCTAATGCTGGGTTTTTGTGTGTGGGTTGGGGTGATGACATTTTGTTATAGCCGCAACAGCGCAAAAGCGGCGAGTGTCGTATGCGCAAAATGGCTTGTGGCCAGTAGCCTTATTAATACGTTGTTATTTTATTCGCAAAACTAACTATTTTTTTCTCAAACCTAAGTCATGAATACCTCAATGAAACCAGACTCTCCCGTACAGCACAAAGTCGTTAAAAATCTCATCGAAGCCCACAGTTGGCTTGGGTTAATTATTTCACCTTTACTGTTTTTGGTATTTTGGGCTGGCGCGGTGACCTTGTTTCACGATGAAATTGCCCAGTGGGCCATTACGCCTCATCATCCAGTCGATAATACCCAAGCAGATATTCCTTTAGCGAAACTGGTAGAGCAAAAGTTGGCTGAATACCCAGTAGATCAAGCTGGCCGATTTCGAATAAATATGCCGACTGAGCTAGTACCTTATTATATTTTTTACTTCGATGTGTTTGGAGATACTCCGCAATCGGACCGCCAGTCGATGGCGATATTGGTTGACCCTAAAAGCGGCGAAACCGTTGCGGGCAAAGATGACTTTTACTTATCGCAATTTATTTACCGCTTGCATTACAACCTTGATTTACCCGGTGGCAGTTATCTTATTGGGGTCGTGACGCTGATTTTTTTGTTTGCACTCGTGTCAGGTATTTTTATCCATGCGCGTAAATTACTGAAACATTTCTTTTTGTATCGGGTTGATAAACAGCGCCGGGATAAATTACTCGATCTTCATACTGTAGTCGGAGTAATGACAATTCCCTTTACCTTGATGTATGCGCTAAGCGGCTTGATCCTTAACTTGGCCATAGTGTTCCAACTGGCTTTTGTGGTGTTTATTTATCAGGGCGATCGACAAGCATTGTTTAACGATGCCGGTTTTAATCGTACCAGCGAACCGCGAAGTGAAACGTCACTGGATATGAGCAATGCATTTACCTTAATTGAACAAACTAAACAGCAATCGAATTTTGAGTTACGTAATATTATTTTCCACCATTACGGCGCCGATAATGCTCTGGTACAAGTGCGTGGAACCGACACGGTTAATTTTGCTCAACGAGATGAAGTGACCTACCGGGTGCAGGATGGCACTGTGATGGATAAGGTTAATGCCGATAATTACAATGTATTCCGCCAGGGTAGAGATGTATTAGTGACATTGCATTTTAGTAATTTTGCTGGCTTAGATATCCGTATTTTGTACTTTATTTTGGCGATGGCCATCAGCGCCATGATTGTTACCGGCAATATGTTATGGATAAATAAGCGCAGTGCTCAGCGCCAATCTTCACAGCGCAGTATTGCTATAGTAACCGCGATGACGATTGGTGGCTGTGGTGGCATTATTGTCGCGACAGCAGTTGGATTTTTGTGTGAGCGACTATTACCTGCAACCTTATCAGGGCGAAGTGAATGGTTAGTGGGGTGTTTTGTAACGTCACTATTGCTCGTTATGTTGTGCAGTATAAAAGTGACCGATATTAAGCGTCATCTCAGCCAGTTGCTGTTACTCACCAGTGGCATATTAATCATCACGATTGTTGCAGATTGGCTGTTATTTTCTGAGCAAATAATAGCGTTATGGCAAAGTGGTTATCATGGGGTCATCGGGATACAAGTTGGCATGATGCTGGTAACGGCAGTGTGTTTATTGACCGCCAATAAGTTAGGTGTATCACCTCGGTCGCAGCCAGCAATGGTTAAAAATATTACTCCCGCTAATGGATAGCGGATTGTAATAAAACTAACCCTATTAAGCCTGTGAAGGAAACTATCACAGGCTTAATCATCAACTAAGCGCATCTAGGGTAAATCAAAAATCAATGCAGTTGCTTGAGTGTCCGTTGGGTTAACCAAGGTCACCGTGGTTATGTCGGTGAGTTTAGCGCCATCACCTATGGTTAACTGCTGATCTTCAATATTGAGCTCGCCAGCCACCTGATGAACATACATTTTACGGTCAGTTGCAATCTGATAGGTTATTTCAGATTTAGACGCCAAAATCAGTTGTGACAATGTCGCATTTTGCTTGATTTGCAAGGTACCGTTTTCACCCGTTGGCGTAGCAATCGTGGTTAACCCCACTGCTTGACCGAAGTTTTTTTGCTGATACCCTGGTGTATTGCCTAAGGTATTAGGCTGGATCCAAATTTGTAAAAACTTCAATGGGTCGGTTTTAGAGGCATTGTATTCACTGTGAGTTATGCCGCTGCCAGCAGACATAAGTTGGAACTCACCAGCAGGTAATACTTCAACGTTACCCTCACTGTCTTTATGGGCAATTGAGCCTTCAAGTACATAGCTGATAATTTCCATGTCACGGTGGCCGTGAGTGGCAAATCCGGCACCGGGGGCGACGCTGTCGTCATTAATCACTCGCAAGGCGGAAAAGCCCATATGATAAGGGTCATAATAACTCCCAAATGAGAAGCTATGTTTACTGTCTAACCAGCCAAAATTAGCTTTGCCGCGTTCGCTTGCTGGACGTAAAGTGATCATGATGTTCTCCTAAAGCTCAATGTAAATGTTTATACCAATCAGATCTTTGCTCTAATTTGATTGGTATTCATCGCAACTCGGGTTACTTAGTTAATCGAGTCGTAATCGCGTTATCGATGGCAAGTTTGCCTGAACCCGATAAGGCCAGTGACACGCTGGCGGCCAATAGTGCTAACGCAAATTCATAGCCGTTATTTGCCATAAATAAACCGTTGCTGATATGTACACTAGCAATGGCGATAATCATGGTGAATGCTAATAAAACTGCGGCAGGACGAGTCAGCAAGCCTAGTAGAATGAACAGTCCGCCAACCAATTCAGCGCTACCGGCTAAGAAAGCCATTAACACGCCAGGTTCGATGCCAATTGATGCCATCCATTGTCCTGTACCTTCAAGGCCATAACCGCCAAACCAACCAAATAGTTTTTGGCCGCCGTGAGCCATAAAAATAATCCCAACAGGTAAGCGTAATGCCAATGTGCTGAAACCTGCAGTAGAATTTGTGATGCGTTTAACGAGTGCTTTCATGGTATGTATCCTCAATAAATTTAAACATTGTTTGTTTTGTCGTGAGCCTTTCTCACTGGTTGATAAGAAGTATATTGAGACTTGATTGAATAAAAAATCGGAATAAACTGACGTAAAGATTCAAATTATTTGAATACGGAGGAATGATGCAAAATCCGATCACTATCGACGCATTACGCGCCTTAGATGCAATTGAACGTAAGGGCAGTTTTGCTGCTGCAGCAGCATCGTTATATCGAGTGCCATCAGCACTGACTTACACCATCAAAAAACTTGAAGATGATATGGGTACGGCGTTATTTGACCGTACAAAGCAAAAAGCACAACTGACACCCGCAGGTAAAATTGTATTAGAGCAAGGACGGCAGATTTTGTTAGCCACCAATCGGTTGGTTGATTCAGTGCAGCAATTAGAATCTGGCTGGGAAACCGAAATACGGTTATCACGCGACACGGTTATCCCTCAGGGGGTATTGTTTCAATTAATTGAACAATTTAATCAGCTAGAACATTCGGTCGACATTAGTGTCGATGTTGAAGCCGTCGGTGGTGGTTGGGATGCATTACATAGCCGACGCGCCGATATTGTGATTGGTGCATCTGGCGAGTTACCAAGAGGTGTATTTCAAACCCATAAAATAGGCGAGATTGAATTTGTGTTTGCGGTTGCGCCACATCATCCATTGGCGTTTGTTGATGGCATATTAGAAGCCGACAAATTAACAGATTATGCTTCGGTTGTGGTTGCTGATACATCACAACTTTTACCCACTCGAAGCAGCGGTATGTTCAACAGTAAGCAGGTAATTAGGGTCAACACCATGGAAACTAAAATAGCGGCACAGCGACAAGGTTTGGGGATTGGTTTTTTACCTAGGCACATGGTGCAATGTTATTTTGATAGTGGCGAATTGATTGAAAAATCCTGTTCAATTCCAAGACCAAATCAAAGTTTGTACATTGCTTGGCATAAAGATCATCAAGGCCGTGCATTTGACTGGTTTGTGGACCATTTACCTAAAGCCGACTGGGGTTTATAACATCTGAATGTGAGCACAATGATAGCGACCAATGTGAGATCGCAGATACGAGCTCACATTGGTGCTTATTGATCCCATCGTGATATTGAATATCAGCGTTGATGTCGTTGTTTAACTATTTTTTTTAACTATTCTTTTAACTACTTGCTTGAATACTCACTTGAGCATTCTTGCTAGCGTTAGTTTTCTTGTCTAGTGAGCCACTGAAACGTGTTAATGCTAGGGCAATAACCACAATCACCGCACCAACCCAAGGTGTATGCATTAGGCCAGCGTTAGCCACAATCAGCCCGCCACCCCAAGACCCAAGTGCAATACCGACATTAAAAGCGGCAATATTTAATCCTGAAGCCACATCAACGGCGTCGGGTGTGTACTTCTGTGCAAGTGAAACTACGTAAACTTGTAGCCCTGGTACATTACCAAATGCAAACGCGCCCCAGACCAAAATGGTGATCACAGCGGCAATAGGGTTAACCGCAGTAAAGTTAAATATCACTAATATGGTCGCAAGACCGCTGAAAATAATACTTAACGCTTTAATTGGGCCCATTTTATCGGCCATTTTTCCGCCCCAAATATTACCAATAGCGACCGATACCCCGTACACCAACATGATTAAGCCAATAGATTGAGATTCAAAACCAGACACTTGCTCTAAAATGGGGGCTAAAAAAGTAAAGGCCGTAAATGTGCCGCCATAACCTAATGCGGTAATAGCATAGACCAGTAATAACCGTGGTTGAGTGAGTACTTTTAATTGCGATGATAATTTTGCCGCGGGTGGCTGAGGTAAATTATTAGGAACCAACAAGCTACTGCCAATCAAGGCTACAAATCCAAGAATTGCGACAGTTAAAAAAGTGGCTTGCCAGCCAAAGGTCTGGCCAATATAGGTGCCCAAAGGGACGCCTGTCACTAAGGCGACGGTTAACCCCGTAAACATAATGGCAATCGCACTGGCGGCTTTTTCTTTGGGTACTAACCCAGTGGCAATGGTTGAGCCAATAGAGAAAAACACTCCGTGGGCTAACCCAGTGATAATGCGTGCAGCGATTAAGGTTTCGTAACCGGGCGCTTGCCAAGCCAATAGATTACCCGCAACAAATAAACTCATTACCGCCAGCAATACGTGTTTGCGATTCCATTTACCGGTTAATGCGGTGAGTACTGGTGCGCCAATGGCGACACCTAATGCGTAAAGACTGACCAATAAGCCAGCCGATGGTAATGATACGTTAAGGTCTTGTGCCATTGTGGGGATTAATCCCACAATGACAAATTCGGTGGTTCCAATAGCAAAGGCGCTAAGCGTCAATGCGAGTAAAGCTAACGGCATAATGTGTTCCTCTTAGGTTGTCGCTAGGATTTACCGTCGCGATAAATGTGTCAGTCAGTTGATGGGCGTCATTATTGATTAGATATATGTTGTTAAAAACAGTATGTTTAGCAAATGACTTTTGCTATAAATGCAATAAACAATGATGTTAGAGCGACTCTTTAGATCGACACAGCACAAGATGAGGTATGCATGCTTACGCGTTCAGATGATTTAGATATATTGCTGATGGTGGTCGACAGCGGCGGGTTTTCTGCAGCGGCCGATGCACTCAATATTCAGGTTGCACGAGTGTCACGCGCGGTAAGTAAAATAGAGCAACAGCTCGGGGTCACCATTCTCAATCGCACCACTCGGCGTGTTGAGTTAACCGATGAAGGCCGCCAATTTGTTGAATCTGTTCGGGGTGGATTACAACAATTACAACGCGCAGAAGATGAACTCGTACGTCGTGGTGAACTACCGCAAGGACGTTTGCGTGTGGACGCGGCAAGTCCGTTTGTGTTTCATCAATTAGTGCCTTTGATGAAAGACTTTCGCGCCGCTTATCCAGACATTGAATTAGCATTGACCTCGAACGAGGGCTATGTCGATTTACTTGAAAAGCGTACCGATGTGGCCATTAGAATCGGTAAGCTGGCAGACTCAACCTTGCATGCTCGACCATTAGGTAAAAGTGCCTTACATATTGTTGCCTCCGCTGAGTATTTAGCGCGTAGAGGTGTGCCACAAAAAGTATCTGATTTGGCTTGCCACGAGTTACTTGGGTTTACCGAACCTAAAATATTGAATCACTGGCCGCTAAAAGGTTGCGATGTTATTACCCCTACCATCAGCACCAGCAATGGAGAAACCTTGCGTCAACTAGCACTGGCAGGTAATGGCATTGCGTGTCTTTCAAGTTTTATGATTAATGATGATCTCGCGGCGGGTCGGTTAGTGCCCATACTTCAGTCGGAGAAGTTTACTCACATAGAACGTGAACAAGTGAATGCGGTGTATTACAAATCGTCTATTGTGGCGCGACGTATTTCTGCATTTATTGAGTTTATTCAACCAAGATTAACCTTATAACTAAGGGCTCAATTTAATCGTGTGTAGATATTTGCAGTTTGAGCAAAACAGATTTGCTTGGTTGACGGTTTATTTCTGTTGTTAGTTGGCGCACAGTGTTGGTTCAGATACCGTTTTTAGGAAGACAATATGACCACTATTCCATTGTTAGGCACAGGTACCTTCAGACTTAAAGATCAACTGGCATTTGATTCAGTGTTAATGGCGCTAAAGCAGGGTTCTCGCCACATTGATACCGCTCAGATTTACGCCAATGAGAAACAAGTTGGTGATGCAATTAACGCATCGGGTATCGCAAGAGCTGATATTTTCCTCACCACTAAGGTGTGGACAGATCGCTTTGCCCACGACCAACTGATTCAAAGCGTGCATGACAGCTTGGCTTTATTGCAAACCGACTATGTGGATTTGTTACTGATACATTGGCCCTTACGTGATGATTCTGTACCCATGCGAGAGTATTTGCTGGCATTAAAAGAAGTGCAAGGTGCTGGTTTGGCGAAGCACATTGGCGTGTCTAATTTCACTATTGCCCAGGTGACACAAGCGATTGAGATTTTAGGTGCAGACGCAATATTTACCAATCAGGTTGAAGTACATCCATATTTGCAAAATAATCGACTGGTCAAATTCTGTCAGCAGCACAATATTATGGTTACAGGTTATATGCCGTTTGCCTATGGTGCGGTATTAACTGATGACACTATTGTCGCGATTGCGAAAAAGCATCAAATGACACCCGCTCAAGCGGTATTAGTGTGGATGCGTCAAAAAGGTTATGTGACCATTCCATCGTCAACTAAGCTGGTAAATGTGCAAGCTAATATGGCCTCATTAGCGTTATCGCTTCCGTCTGAAGACATGGCGGCGATCAATAAATTAGATCGAAATCATCGTGTAGCTGCGCCAGATTTTAGCCCTGATTGGGATCAATAATCTATCAGCGAATGAGCCATTAGCGAACGTGCCAATGGCTTAAGTGGCCAGGGAGTTCGCACTCAGTTTTAGATGATTTGTATAGCAAGTATCCACGCCAACATGAGTGATCATATTGGCGTTTTTTATTTTCAGGGTTGCTAGCTGCTTGACATGGGTGTAAGACATAGGTTTACAGTCGTTGCATATGCTCAGTAGATTTATTTATGTAGATCTTATTTTTCAATAAAGTTGTTACCCCAAGGAGTGATTATGCAAGTCAGTGAACTCGCGACGTTATTGGGTGTTACCACAGACACAATTCGTTTTTACACCCGAATCGGCCTGCTCGCCCCAACAAAATCGCCTAGCAATGGTTATAAATTTTATCGTGACAAAGAAGTGTCGCGGATGCGATTTATTATGAGTGCCAGAAACTTAGGTTTTTCGGTGGATGAAATTAAAGTGATTTTTTCCAAAACGGATCACGGTGAAAGCGCTTGTACCATGGTGAAGCAGCTTATTAGCCAAAAGTTGGCCGAAACTGAAATACTATTCAATGAAACCCTAAAATTACGTAATAAGCTGACTCAAGCCGTAAGTGAGTGGGAAAATCTGCCAGCGTTGGCGCCTACAGGTGCCATGATTTGTCACTTGATTGAGGGATTTGATCCAAACCATGAAACCCCTTGTCAGGCTAGTGATAAGGAGTCTTTGTGATGAATACCCAAACAACAACACAATTATTGATAGAGGGTGCAGGTTGTGCCAGCTGTGTTGGCAAAATTGAGAAAGCCCTTAAAACAGTCGCGCAAGTAGAGCAGGCTGAAATGAACTTTGCTGATCGCAGTGTGATGGTCACCGGAGAGGTTGACGTTGCTCGTTTACTTGATGCTGTTGAGCAAGCCGGTTACCACGCAATTGTGATTAACGATCAAGGTGGTGCAGATGCCATTGATGAGAAAGAACAGGCCGATGCTGCCTACTATAAAAGCTTAATCAAACACACAGTCGTTGCATTAGCAGTGGGTATTCCACTGATGATCTATGGTTTATTGATTGGTGACATGACCGTTACCAGCCCAATGCAACAGCTGGTTTGGGGCGCAATTGGTGTGCTCACCTTAGGGATAATGTTTGTCTCGGGTAAGCATTTTTATACTGGCGCTTGGAAGTCATTTATTAATCATAGCGCCAATATGGATACCTTAATCGCCTTAGGTACCGGAACCGCCTGGGTTTATTCTATGGTCGTGGTGCTTGCGCCAGATTTATTGCCACAAATGGCGCGCCATGTTTATTTTGAAGCAACCGCGATGATCATTGGTTTAATCAACCTTGGACTTGCGTTAGAGGTTAAAGCGCGCGGTAAAACCTCGGCAGCCATTAAACGTCTTATTGGGTTACAAGCTAAAACGGCTAGGGTGATCCGCAATGGTAAAGCGGTCGATATCGATATTGCTCTGGTGCAATTAAACGATAAAGTCAGTGTTCGTCCAGGTGAAAAAATTCCTGTTGATGGTGTGGTCGTTGAAGGCAGCAGCTTTATTGATGAGTCGATGCTGACGGGTGAACCTATTCCGGTTGAAAAAGGCATTAACGATGACGTAGTCGCGGGCACATTAAATAAGCTAGGTTCACTTACCTTCACCACTACCCGAGTCGGTAAAGATACCGCCTTGGCGCATATTATTACTATGGTTAAGCGGGCACAAAATTCCAAACCGCCCATTGGCCGTATGGCAGATGTGATTTCGGGCTATTTTGTTCCCGCTATGATGATTATTGCCATTATTAGCGCCATGGTATGGCTCAATTTTGGTCCAGAACCGTCAATGGGATACGCCATCGTGTCGGCGATGACAATTTTAATCATCGCTTGTCCGTGTGCGTTAGGGTTAGCAACACCCATGTCGGTGATGGTGGGCGTAGGTAAAGCCGCTGAATCTGGCGTGCTTATTCGTAATGGTGAAGCCCTGCAAACGGCATCGACCATTACCACCATGATTTTAGATAAAACCGGCACGATTACCGAAGGCGCGCCAAAAATCACCGATATCATAGTGGTCAATGGTCGCGAACAAGAGCACGTATTGCAACTGGCGGCAAGTATTGAGCAACATTCTGAGCATCCACTTGCACAGGCCGTAGTTCAAGCCGCTGCGGATAAGGGATTAGCGTTATTCAATGTTGAACAGTTTACTGCAATAGCTGGTTTTGGGGTTCAAGCCCAATATCAATCAACACAGTTGTTATTTGGTAATGAAAAACTAATGCGCGAAAAAGGCATTGCCTTAAGCGATTATCAACAACAAGCACAAGCATTAGCAGCAGAAGCCAAAACGCCAATGTATTTTGCTATCGACGGTGAACTCGCAGCAGTGATTGCAGTGGCTGACCCGATTAAAGCAGACTCTGTTGCCGCCATCGCAAGGCTTAAAAATAGTGGCATTAAGGTCATTATGCTTACCGGCGATAACCATGCAACAGCCGCAGCAGTGGCGGCCAAAGTGGGCGTTGATGACTTTTTTGCCGATGTATTACCACAAGATAAAGCCAATAAAGTGGCCGAATTACAAGCCTTAGGTGAGGTTGTGGGTATGACCGGCGATGGCATTAATGATGCTCCAGCGTTGGCTCTGGCTAATGTCGGCTTTGCCATAGGCACCGGAACAGACGTGGCGATTGAAAGTGCCGATATAACGCTAATGCGAGGATCGCTACACGGTTTGGCAGATGCCATCGCGGTGAGTAAAGCGACGTTAGGCAACATTAGGCAAAATCTGGTTGGTGCGTTTATTTACAATATGGCGGGTATTCCGCTCGCTGCAGGGGTGTTATTTCCGGTATTTGGCGTATTGCTTAACCCAGTAGTTGCCGGTGCTGCAATGGCATTTTCATCATTAACCGTGGTGACCAATGCCAACCGTTTACGCTTTTTTACCCCTCAACAACACTAGGAGTGAATGATGCTATTAATTAACTTATTTTGTGTGGCATTGATTGCCCTTATCGTTTGGTGGTTTTGGTTATATAAACCCAAAGCCACCACTCATCAAGCAACAAACGCTATTGTGGTAAAAGACGGCGTTTACTCTCCGGCAAGGATAACTGTGCCGGCCAATACAGCGACACAATTAACCTTTTTACGACAGGACAAAGCCGGTTGCTCTGCCAGTTTGTTATTTCCTGACTTAGACATTAGCGAAGAGCTGCCTCTGGACAAATCTGTGGTTATTTCGCTGCCAGCGCTAGCCAAAGGAGAGTATCCGTTTCATTGCCAAATGCAGATGTACAAAGGGGTATTACTAGTTGAGTAATCCTAAATAGCAGCAATGCTAAGCAGGTATCACTCTTACCTTGATGCTTGTCGCTAGGCACATAAACTTTCAAAAAAGCCACACAATTACGTAAGTTAACATCTGTTTATTCAAGATGCTTACTTGCGTAATTGGTGATATTCTGACGATTCATTTACTACTGATTTTTCGATGACATCATGATACGACGTTTAATGGATTACTTTCGCTTAGTGTTGTTTATTTGTGGTGTCTTGATTGGTATTCAAGTCCCTGCGTTTGTCGAACAATACGGCCAACGACTTGAAGCTCATCAGCTTGAAGCTAAGCTCAGTTTGGCAGAATTTCAGCGTGATGCGGACCGTTTTTTTGCTGGAGACATCAGTAAACTTATCCGCCACTATCAACAAAATAACGATCCGGTTTTTAGTGCTGGTGGTGAAAGTATTGAGTCAATATACCAACGTTATACATCACTCACCGAAGCGTTGGGCCGTTTTAATCAACACAGTTATAGTCCTTATCAGCAAATAGCATTAGCCCCACAAAAAGACATTCAAGCTGAGGTCTGGCAGGCTTATAGCCATGTAATTTTATTGAAACCAGAGGCGATTGCCATTGGGTTGCTGCTAGGGTTATTGATCTCTATATTGTGTGAGTCAGTATTATCTATTTTGTATTTGGGTTGTCGCAGGGTGTTTGCCCCAAGATAATCTCTCGTGTTAACAAGGGTTAATAGCCCTCAATAATCAAGGATATATTATGATCGCTACAGGACAATCTTTACCAAAAGCTACCTTAAGCCAGCTGACAAAAGACGGCATGGTTAATCACGATGTTACTGAGCTTTTTGCCGGTAAAAAAGTAGTATTGTTTGCAGTGCCAGGTGCATTTACACCAACCTGTTCAGAAGCTCACTTACCAGGTTTTGTAGTATTAGCCGACGAGTTTAAAGCTAAAGGTGTTGACCTTATCGCTTGTGTATCTGTTAACGATGCATTCGTAATGAAAGCGTGGGGCGAAGCCCAAAATGCTTCTGAATTAATGATGCTAGCCGACGGTGATGCAAGCTTCGCTAAAGCGTTAGGCTTAGAAATGGACACCGCTGGTTTTGGCGGCGTTCGTTCACAACGTTATGCGATGGTGATCGACAATGGCGTAGTGACTTTACTGAATGTTGAGGAAGGTAAGTCATTTGAAGTCAGCACTGCTGAAGCGGTAATGGCTGCACTGTAATCTATATTATGCCTCAGAATTAGAGACTTAACAGTACAGCAAAATGGGCGCCAATAAGGCGCCCATTTTTATGAAAAAAAACAGTTATTAGTAAAGCTTGTTAGTATTGATTATCCGCGGATGCCTAAGTGTTGTTCAATGTTATCGACACTGTTACTGACCTCAAGCGCAATCGTTTCACTTTGTTCAAACGCATCTTTAGCATGCAGCATTAGGCTATCCATCGCGATGACAAACTCATCAAGATGCCCCACCTGTTGCTTAGCATGTTCACTCCCTTGGCTCGCACTGCTCGCCATCTCTTGAGCTTGCTGCTGTACTTGCAACGCAACATCTAACAAACTCTGGGCTCGACCTTTTTGCTGTGCAGATGCTTCGCTGATATCGTTAACGCTGTGGCTAAGTGCTGTGTTCGAGCGGGTTAGTTGCTCGAAAATAGCCATTATGTCTTTTAATGATTGTTGAGTCCGTTGCGATAAATTGCGTACTTCATCGGCTACCACAGCAAAACCACGACCTTGTTCACCTGCACGAGCGGCTTCAATGGCGGCATTTAATGCCAATAAGTTGGTTTGGTCAGCAATATTACCAATAACATCGACAATTTTAGCTGCGTCATTAACCGATGTACTGAGTTGGGTTAGTGAGTGGTTACATTGATTGACCTTGGTGACAGTGTGATCGGTCGCATCTAACACCGCCAGGGCTTCTTGTTGGCTTGCTTGCATATCATGCATGGTTTGCTCTGCACTGGCAGTTACCAAACTAGACGACCGGTTTACTTCATTGGCAAGAGTAATTAAATCAGCGGTTTGTGATTGAGTTTGTTGTACCACATCTTGCGTTTGTTGCGTGCTAGTTGATAAGGAACCAATTTTAGCGACTAATTCACTCAATGAGTTAGACACCTGTGCCATATTACTTTTTTGTTGTTCGTCATCTTGTTCAAATCGCTGTAACAGGCGATTAAAGTGTGCCGCAATTTGGCCTGTTTCGCATTGGCTGGTCACGGGTAATGGTTCACGTTGATTCGATTCGCTTAACATTGAAAAAGCACGGTTTAAACGTTTAAGCGGGCTAACGACTCGTCGTTGTTGTAACACTAAATAACCAATAGAAAATAATGCTATCAATATCACCATGGTGTATAGCAACCACTGCAAACGGATTTTAAGTTGTTCATCGGTTACGGCTTGTGTATTGGCCAGTGTCACTAGTTGCTGTTCTACTTGGCTGGTGGCGTTAATTAGCGCAGTTTGTACTTGTTGATTGTCGCTGAGCATTTGCTTGGTATTACTCACTTCTTTGCTATAGCGTTGAGTCAAACTCAGCAATTCTGCGCGAGGGGCTTCACCCGTTTCAATACGTTCCGGTTCGTCATCGCCTAAGGCGAATTCATCCACTTCTTCGGTGCGATAAATACCCAGCAAAGATAGCTTCTCCAAATCATCATGCCATGTGTTGAGAGAGTTTATCGAAAAGTTAAGGCTATTATTTGCTCCTGCATCTTGATCAATCAGTAAGGCCTGCGTCTGCTGTGATAGTTGATAAACTAGGTTAGGTAACTCAAGACTAAGCGCAAGATATTGCTCCACAGTATTTGAGTCATTCGGAGCTGATTGAGCATAACGATGTAGGCTGCGGCTGTAATCGATCATTTCTGATTCAGCAAAAGCCAGTAGTTGGCGTGGGTTACCGGCCAGTTTTCCAGCGGCACGGTATTTAGTGTCTAAGTCGCTAATTAATTGAGTCATTAAGCTGGTTAATGAAGCACTATCAAGCTGTGGATGAGCGGAACTCAGCTGGGTAATATTGTCGGTTATACGGGTAATATCGCTGCGGGCTTGTTCGAGATAATTGCTTTGGCCTGTTTGTAAGTAACTATCAATGTTCCGGCGAACATCATACTGAAAGGTATGTTGAATATGTTGTAAGTCTAGGTTTAATTTTTCACTGGTTTGCCGTTGTTGATTACTCCATAACACGGTAGCGGCGAGTAATGCCGCAAGCAGTAATAATAAGGCGGATGCACTAAGGGATAGGGTCGATATCTTCATAGGTAAGTGACTTCACATAAATGCCAATATGTGCATTTTATGGCACTAATGTTACAGTTTTTCGTGATTGCACTTTATCTATGAGTTGAATAATGTGTGCTGGAATGTGTCCGTTGTTAGTTGTAGAGATTTTTATCGATTAACGGCAGCCACACTTGTGCTTTTAAGCCGCCTTGAGGGCGGTTAGACAACTTCACCTTGCCATGATGGCGGTCAATAATACGTTTAATAATAGCTAGCCCTAAGCCAGAACCAATACTACCGCGTGCAGTATCGCCTTGGGTAAAAGGTTGAAATAGATGCTCAACTTCGGCTTCATTAATACCAGGGCCGTTATCTTCAACACTAAAACACACCGCGTTACCTTGATGATAAGAACTGATTTTTATCCAGCCATTGCCATAGCGGAACGCATTTTCGACCAAGTTGCTCAGTACACGTTTAATGGCGACGCTGTTCATGGGAACATCGGGGCAGTCTGCTAGCGACAGCTCGATGGTTTCTTCACGGTGTGATTCTTGTTGGCTAATTTCTTGGATCAAACGATTGATTTGGTCGGGCTCGCGTACACCTTCACGGTCGTTACGAATATAAGCAATAAATTGGTTAATAATCGCATCCATGTCTTCAATGTCGGTGACAATACCTTCTTTTAAATATTGGTCGTCTTCTACCATCATTTCAGATGCTAATCGAATGCGGGTCAATGGTGTGCGTAAATCGTGTGAAATCCCTGCCATTAATAAAGCACGGTCTTGCTCAAGCTGCTTCATGCTATGAGCCATTTGGTTAAACGCATGGGTTACTTCAACAATTTCAGTCGAGCCACTTAACGGCAGTGTTGGCGGAAAGTCGCCTTGAGAAACGGCCACCGCGGCTTTTTGTAAACGTTTTAAAGGCCTGTTTTGCCTACGGGCAAATAACCAGCCACCGGCGACACTGAGCCCGCCAATAACCAGCAAATACAAAGTTAATGGTGATAAGTCTGACTCGTTAATGCCCGTCAAAGGGACTTTTATCCACAATGTGGGGGCTTGCGGCGGTTTTATCCACACATCGAGCTTTTCACCTTGCGAAAAACGCACTTCGGCTTCGCCGCCAAGGTAAACCGACATTTGTTCTGACAAGAAACTGTAATAAGTGGCTTGGCCGAGTCCGGCTTCTTGTGCTTGTTTTTGGTTATAAATGGTCATGCCATCGTCACGCACTTTGGCGTTTAAGGCATCCACCATGGTGAGATGTTCACGGCCAACATCAACCCCATCAACAAATAATATATTGATTTGGCGGGCAATTAATTGGTTAATTTGCTCATAACTGGGCTTGATAAAGTAAACGGCGACAGACCAATATGACACTAATTGATTGATCAGCAGTAAGCTGCCGATCAGCAATACGGTTTGACTAAAAGCGCTTCTAGGTAAGAAGCGTTGCCACCATTTTAACTTTAGTTTCATGGATTACTTACGCGTGGTGCCGTCGGGCACAAACACATAACCTAAACCCCAAACTGTTTGAATATAACGTGGGTTAGCGGCGTCTTTTTCAATTAAACGACGCAAGCGCGATACCTGAACATCGATTGAACGCTCAAGGGCTGAATAGTCACGGCCACGGGCAAGGTTCATCAATTTGTCGCGCGATAATGGCTCACGAGGATGGTTTACCAGCACTTTAAGCACAGCAAACTCACCACTGGTAAGTGCAATGCTTTCATCGCCATGGAACATTTCACGAGTGGCTAAATTTAGCGAAAACTCGCCAAACTCAATCATTTCTTCTTGTTGCGCAGGCGCACCAGGTACTTCAGCAATTTGGCGACGCATTACCGCTTTAATACGCGCTAATAACTCACGTGGATTAAACGGTTTAGGTAAATAGTCATCAGCGCCAAGCTCTAGGCCAATAATACGATCAACTTCATCGCCTTTGGCGGTCAGCATCACGATAGGGATTGGGTTTTCTTGCTGGCGTAAGCGGCGGCAAATAGACAAACCATCTTCGCCTGGTAGCATCAGATCGAGTACTAATAAATGGAAATTTTCACGTTCAAGTAATCTATCCATTTGTTCTGCATTGGCAGCGCTACGAACTTGGAAGCCTTGCTCAATTAAGTAACGTTCTAATAATGAACGTAATCTCATGTCATCATCGACAACGAGAATCTTAGAGGTTTCTTGGCCCATGACATATCCTTTTAACACTAAATTGATACTAGCAATGACTCAGTATGAAGTGTAATCGCTTGAATTTGAATAGCTGATTGTGGCAGAAATTGTAACTAAATAGCTGTAAATGTTTGTTTATCGCTTAAATAGCAACAAATGGTCAGTCAAATTACCTTTATTGACGTTAAATGATAACGTCAATTGCTGTTTGCTAGGCTGATAAATCATGCTGGGAATATCACTGGGTAAGTTAGATGTATGTTGGGGATGGCTATTAAAAATGGGCTCAAGGGTTAGCTGATTTTGGTGTAATTCAAACCGTCCCCATTGTAAGTGAGTGACGTGCTCATTGGCTTGTGGGTCTTGGTGTAGGTTAATGTTCACCATGGCGTAATAGCCATTGTCGAGCAGTACTAAGCTACTCAGCGCTGGGGTAGACAATTGATGCCATACACCATAGATCGATTGGTTGGTCGTGAGGTTATAGTGATGTTGTTCATCAGCAATGCTGTCGGCATTAGTATCGATGGCTAATGCGAGTTGTAACGACAGTGATGTCAGCATCATGTTTAATTGCGGATGCTCGAATTGATATGCGACTAATCCTTGTTGGGCATTATTGCTGTAGCTAGGGATAAAGTGCGCGTCTGTTGATTGCAAATCCAAACGGCCCCATTCCGCCACGCTATCTTGTGGTGTGGTTAAGTTAAGTTCTAGGTGTAAGTAGCTGCTATTACGATTTAACTGCAACAAGGTAATACGTTCAGGGGTGTTGATTACCCAATCACCGAAGATGTTGTTATTGGTACTCGGTTGCGTAGCGGCATGCAGTGGATTTGCCTGCAATACACTGCATGCCAACATTAGCAAGATGAGGTTAACAGGGTTTAGTGACTGGATATGAGGCTTAATTCCCTTAAATACGGTAAACATAAGATCCCTTTATGTTTGATGATGCGGTTAAAAACGAATAATAGAACTGCATGCGGTAATTTTAATCAGTCTTAAACCTTAGTCTTTAATGCGGATTTATCAAATAAAAAAGCCCGCAGCATAATGCCGCGGACTTGAAGCCTTTATTAAACTTAGCTATTTATTGGGCTTAGTCTTTTTATTGGACGTAGCCTTTATTGAGCTTAATCGCCTATGGCACCAATGTGAGTAACGGTGTTTGGGCAACTACTTGAAAATCCAATGCCATGGTCACGCTTAATGCTGTGATAGTGATAATCGAAAATCCAAATACCTGTCTAGCCCAAGACTGCAAATTGATGTCGCGACGATAGCCTTTTAACGCCATGGCTAACCACCATAAGCTGGTGGCAAAGGTGACCGCCATAAAAGCAATACCTGTGTAACCGGCCAGTGGCAACAGCGCACTAACGACAGCAAATACCGCTATGTACAATACGATATGTAGTTTAGCTTTGGTCATGCCTTGGGCTACGGGCAATACAGGAATATTGGCCGCGGCATAATCGTCAAACCGAAAAATCGCAATCGCATAAGAGTGGGGCATTTGCCATAGACTAAACATCAACAGTAAAATAACCGCGCCCATGTCCATTTGCCCGGTGACAGCGCAATAACCCACAACGGGTGGAACCGCACCCGAAAAGCTACCGACTAAAGTGCCGTAAACCGAGTTGCGTTTCATATACAGGCTGTATACTCCGACATAAACCACATAACCAATGGCGGCAAATAATACCGCTAAACTATTAGTGAATATCGCCAGCATAGCAAAGCCAATAATCCCTAGCCCAATACCAAAGCTCAATACAGCTTGTACTGATATTTCACCGGTAACGGTAACTCGGTTACGAGTTCGCTGCATCTTGGCGTCGATGTCGCGATCAATGCAATTATTGACAGCGCAACCCGACGCTACCACCAAAGATAAACCTATCATGGTGGCGAACATCAAGGTCAAATCAACATTACCTTGAGCCGCGAGTAAAAAACCGCCCGCGACAGAAATTAAATTGCCCATGATGATGCCAGGTTTGGTGACCTGAACATATCCTCGTAAGCGTGAGGTTAATTGTGCTGACATAGATTGACCTTGATTATTCATGATAGCTGTCGGTTACATCATCAATTCATTGGCTGCGTAGATAATCCACACAGACAAACCCACCACCATGACAATAATCAAGGCCGTGAATAAGAACGAGAATGTATTGATTCTGCCTTCTTTAGAAAAGTCTAAATGGAGGAAGTATTTCAAGTGCACCACGATTTGCACTAACGCCGTTATCACCACAACCCATAGTGTTGTCATGTGGTCAAACTGGTGCGTCATCACCGACCAAAATGGAATACCAGTTAATACAACCGATAACACAAAGCCGACTAAATATGATTTAACGCTGGCAGAAAAATCGCCTTCGCCGTGGCTTGCATGTGCATTGCTCATCACAAGACTCCTAACAAATAAACTACGGTAAACACACACACCCACACGATGTCTAAGAAATGCCAGAACAAACTTAAGCAACTCAGGCGAGTGATGCTGCGATTAGTTAAGCCTGTTTTAAGCACTTCAACCATCATGATCAACATCCAAATTAAGCCCGCGGTAACATGCAACCCATGCATGCCAACTAAGGCAAAAAATGCAGATAAAAAGGCGCTGCGATCTGGGCCATTGCCGTGTTCAATTAAGTGATGAAACTCGTACACTTCCATCGCGATAAACACACAACCCAAAGCGAAGGTGATTAATAACCAGCCTAAAGTTGCTGCTTTCTTTTGGTGTCTTGCGCAAATCATGGCAAAGCCATAAGTAATACTACTGACCAACAAGGCGGCAGTTTCGATAAGCACGAAATCTAGTTCGAAAATATCTTTACCCGACACACCACCGTCGGTGTTCATAAACAACACCGCATAAGTCGCAAACACAGAGGCGAACAAAATACAGTCGGTCATTAGATAAATCCAAAAACCGAACAAGGTGTTACCGCTAGTGTCATGATGATCATCATGGTGTTGATCATTGTGCTCAGCAGAATGAGCTACCTGTAAATCTGCTTGAATAGCAATACTCATTATCGGCCCCTTGCTACGTTATCTAAGTGTGCATTTTCAATACGTGCGACTTCATCTGGCTGCACGAAATAGTCAACGTCATTGTCGTAAGCGCGCAGTAAAAACAACACAAACGTACCGGCAAACCCGACAATGGCTAACCACCAAATATGCCAAATAGCAGCAAACCCCATGGCCGTAATACACGCGGCCATAGCAATACCGCTGGCAGTATTTTTAGGCATATGGATCGGCTGGTATGTTTCACGACGTTGATAGGCGGTGCCTTTTTCTTTCATGTCGGTGAACGCATCAATGTCAGTTACAGGATCTAACTGAGCAAAGTTATAGAACTGTGGTGGTGAAGATGTTGACCACTCAAGCGTATGGCCATTCCATGGATCGCCTGTGGTATCCAGGTTTTGCTCACGGTCACGGAAGCTCACATACAATTGGACAAACTGTAAAATAATACCCACAAGAATGATAAATGCGCCGACTACGGCAAAGTAAAGCCAGAAGTTCCACGCTGGGTTGTCGGTTTGGTTAATACGACGTGTCATGCCCATAAAACCAAGCACGTACAACGGCATAAAGGCCACATAGAAGCCAATTTGCCAGCACCAAAATGATGCCTTACCTAAGCGTTCATTGAGTGTGAAACCCATCGCTTTAGGGAACCAGTAAGCAAAACCAGCCATGTAACCAAATACTGCACCACCAATAATGGTGTTATGGAAATGAGCGATTAAAAACAAGCTGTTATGCAGTACGTAATCGGCACCAGGTAATGCTAACAATACCCCGGTCATGCCGCCGATAGTGAAGGTCACCATAAAGCCTAAAGACCACAATACTGGCACGGTAAAACGTAAACGACCGCGATAAATAGTAAATAGCCAGTTAAACAGTTTTACCCCGGTCGGCACCGCAATCACCATGGTCATTACGCCGAAGAAGGCGTTAACGTTAGCGCTTGAACCCATGGTAAAGAAATGGTGTAACCACACAATAAAACCAAGCACCGAAATCGCACCGGTTGCCCACACCATTGAGGTGTAACCAAATAAACGCTTTGAGGTAAAGGTTGAAAACACTTCAGAGAAAATACCGAAAGCCGGTAATACCAAAATGTATACTTCAGGATGACCCCAAGCCCAAAACAGGTTGATGTACATCATGGCGTTACCGCCACCGTCATTGGTAAAGAAGTGGAAATCTAAATAACGGTCTAAGGTCAACATGCCTAAAACAGCGGTTAAAATGGGGAACGATGCAACGATTAACACGTTAGCCCAAGTACAAGCCCAAGTGAAAATAGGCATTTGCATTAACTTCATGCCAGGCGCACGCATTTTTAACACAGTGGCGATAAAGTTCACCCCGGTTAAGGTTGTCCCGATACCGGATATTTGCAAGGCCCAGATATAATAATCAACCCCCACCCCCGGGCTGTAGGCCAGCTCAGACAATGGCGGATAAGCTACCCAACCGGTTTTAGCAAACTCACCGAGTCCTAGCGATATGTTAATTAACACCGCGCCAGAGGTCGTTAGCCAAAAACTTAAGTTGTTTAAGAATGGGAACGCCACATCGCGGGCACCAATCTGTAGTGGCACGACCAAGTTCATTAAACCAATCATAAATGGCATTGCCATAAAGATAATCATGATCACGCCGTGGGCTGTGAAGATTTGGTCGTAATGTTCTGGTGGTAAATAGCCCGCAGCGCCGTTAGTGGCAAGTGCTTGCTGAGTTCGCATCATAATCGCGTCAGAAAAACCACGGACCAGCATTACCATCGCTAATACGATATACATAATACCGAGTTTTTTGTGGTCAACAGAGGTTAACCAGTCGTGCCACAGCACGCCCCATTTTTGATGTTTAGTAATTAAGGCCGCAATGATGACACCAATAATGGCGACAGCCGCTAGGGTCACCATAATAATGGGTTCGTGATACGGAATAGACTCGAGTGTTAATTTTCCAAGAAATGACATGATTACTCCGCCTCCCCAGAAGCAGTCGAAGAATGCTCTGTGGTTGAGTGTGTAGAGGATGAAAGTCCAGAATGTTGTTCAGCGTCCATGTCTGTCATATGCTGCATATGTTGAGTGTGGTCCATACCAGACATTGATTTCATGTTGCCCATGTCGTGCATGCCTTCCATACCGTCCATGCTACCCATTGATTTCATGTTCGAGTCTGGATGCATGTACTGCATAACAATGTAATTAAACATGCCTTTTTGCACTGACCCGTAATATTGCACAGGGTTGTTTTCACTTTTTTCAGCTAGCTGCTTATATTGCTCAACATCCAAGGTGTTACCTTGTTGTTTTACCTTAGCTATCCAGGCATCAAAATCGCCTGCTGTAGGTGTGGCAATGGCGTTAAACTTCATGCCCGCAAAACCAGCACCACTGTAGTTAGCTGAAATACCTTCAAAGGTACCCGGCTCATTAGCAATAAGGTGTAGCTTGGTTGCCATGCCTGCCATTGAGTATATTTGGCTGCCTAACTGCGGAATGAAAAAGGAATTCATCGCCGTGTCTGAGGTAATTTTAAAGTTAACCGGCACGTTCGCAGGGAAGGCCAATTCGTTAACCGACGCAATGCCATATTCTGGATAGATAAATAACCACTTCCAGTCCAGCGACACTACTTCAACCGTTACTGGTTTAGCATCATGTTCAAGCGGTTTATAGGGGTCTAAATCATGAGTTGAATTCCAAGTGATAACACCCAAAATGATCACGATAATAATGGGAACAACCCACACCACAATTTCAATTGCAGTTGAGTGTGCCCATTTAGGCGCATAAATTTCTTCATCGCGGCCATCACGGTATTTCCACGCAAAGTACAGCGTCATAAAAATTACCGGAATAACCACAATCAGCATCAGTAGCGTCGCCACAATAATGAGGTTTTTCTCATCTATGCCGATTTGACCTTTGGGATCCAGTACGCCGCCTTCACAACCGGCAAGCATAAATGCTAATGCCGCCAGCATTGGTTTACTTAAATTTCGAATTAACAAAGGAAGATTCCTCTCACCTTAAAAGCTTACTACGCTGCCAATAGGATCGGCAGTTGCAGAATAATCATCGAACGCAAATAACCACACCAAAGGACTAATCAAAATCAACTATCAGTGATTTTGGCGTAGCGCTTAAGGCTATATCGATTTTGCGAATAATGTAGTTAAATTAAAAACTTAAGCTTGTAGAGGAGGAGCGCGGCAACCGTGTGCCGTGTATTCAAGGGATTTAGGGGTAACAGCAGATAAAGCACTTAACGCGTAGCTAAGAGCAAGGAGATTACAAAAAGTAGAATTGAGATTGAATAAACGCCAGAATTGCTCGATCACCAATGGATTTAATATCAACAGGCCCAGTAAGCTAGCGCCCATAACTTCAGCTAATAAAGTGTCAACAACGGCAATAAACTCACTAATATCGACGACATGTCCCATCGACATCGATAATGAATCGGCTACAGGTTGCAGCAACAGTAACCCGAAACACAACGTTAAATGTGCTTTACTCAATTTGGAAAGCCTTGCGATGCTATTAAGCGGCTTAGCAAGGTATTGGCAAAGAGTGAATTTCAAGAAATGATTCCAAACGAGCTCAAAGGAGTGGGTAGTTGAATCAACAGATCCAGCTGGCAATTTTCATTGGCAGGAGAATAACAATAAGGGACTGGTCATTGGAAGTGAATCACGGTAGGGAAACCGTGAAATTATTAAATAAATCTTAATTAGAACAATATTTAAACGAATATTTTACACATTTAACCCTTTGATCATGATGCGGTGGCGCAAAACGCACAAATTTGTGACTAATAGCACTTATTTCAAATGAGAAACCGTGATCGGGTTTGCTGCCCTTTGGCCAGTAAAAACCAGCAGATACTGTTACAACTGGAACGTCATATTCGCTATTAAACATTATAGAGATGCGCTGATACTTCAAACCAATATGATAATAATGGCTATAAATTTGACAGAGTAGAACAAGTATTCTACCTTGTAGGTAGAATACTTGTTCTACTAAATGGTTGTTATGTTAAAACATCAAATTGCGGCGAGCCTTGAACAGGCTTTTAGCACCCACGGATTTGCTGAGCCGAACGTGGCTCAATTGAAAGCGGCATGTAATGTCAGCTTACGTACACTCTATAAACATTATCCATCAAAAGAAGCGATGATCGTTGCGGCGCTAGAGTACAGACATCAAAGATATCTGGATTTTTTACTTAACGACAATCCCCATAAAGGCATCGAATCTGTCATCCATATTTTTCAAATGCTCGAGCTATGGATGACAGAAAGTGCCCCGCATGGGTGCCTCTCAATGAATGCCATTGCAGCCTTTCCCGACAACGCGCTTATTAGTAAAGCGGTAAAAGAGCACAAAGCCGAAGTTCGTCATATGTTAGGTCAACAAAGCAACAGAGACGATCTTGCTACAGCCCTTTTTATATTGCATGAAGGGGTATCGAGTGCATGGCCAGTGTTGGGCACAGAGGCGGTAATATCTGCTCAAAAAACCCTATTACAATTTTTTAAACAGGAGCAATGAATATGATGATCCCCAAAACGATGAAAGGCGTTCTACTCACCGGCCATGGCGGCCCAGAAGTACTCCAATACCGAGATGATATTGCCGTGCCGTTACCGAGCCCAAACGAAGTGCTTATTCGGGTTCACGCAGCGGGGGTTAACAATACCGATATCAATACTCGAATTGCCTGGTATTCAAAAAACGATGGCGGTGACACCGACGCAAGTTGGTCTGGTAATGCGCTGGTTTTTCCTCGTATTCAAGGTGCCGACGTCTGTGGTGTGATTGTTGCTGTGGGCGATAATGTCAGTGCTGCACGGATTGGTGAGCGTGTATTAATTGAGCCTTGTATTCGTGAAGCTAATGGCGAGGCACTTGAATCTCCTTGGTATAATGGTTCTGAATGTGACGGTGGGTTTGCCCAGTACACTGTTATTGCAGCCAAACATGCATATGCAGTGAACAGTGCGTTGTCTGATATCGAACTGGCTTCATTTCCGTGCTCTTACTCAACCGCCGAAAATATGCTGACTCGCGCTAATGTTACCGCCCACGACCGAGTGTTGATCTCGGGCGCTTCAGGTGGTGTAGGTTCTGCTGCTATTCAACTTGCCAAAGCTCGCGGAGCGCAAGTTATTGCGATTACTAGTCCAAGTAAAAATCAGCAATTACTGGATTTGGGTGCCGACCAAGTGATATTGCGAGATGTTGATTTAGTCGACACCTTAGGTGAAAACAGTATTGATGTTGTTATCGATCTGGTTGCTGGTCCTCAATGGCCGCAGTTTTTACAAGTATTAACACCAGGCGGAAGGTATGCCGTATCGGGTGCGATTGGCGGCGCCTTAGTCGAGTTAGACATCAGAACACTTTATTTAAAAGACTTAAGCTTTTTCGGCTGCACAGTGCTTGAATCTAAGGTGTTCCAAAACTTAATTCACTGTATTGAACAAGGTAAAATAACCCCCATTGTGGCACAAACCTTCCCACTAGAAGCGATTGCTCAAGCCCAGGACGTGTTCTTGAAAAAGAAGCATGTGGGTAAAATCGTGTTAACTATTCCTGATTAGCTAATAATTACAATCCAGTTATTAATGCCAATCAGAGGATGGGTACTAATCATGTTCAAGTAGGGGCATTATATAGCTGAGGGATTATTCTTTTTTCATGTCACGATTTGGGTTCAATGACAGGTAGAATGGCCTTGTTCTCACACCGTATCAGCACAACGGTCCGTCAGGTGCGTACTCAATAATGTGATGAACTGCTACACTGTTTTTGGTTATTTTTGAATTTAAGATTATTTTTTTATGCAGCGTCCACCACTACGTCAAGCCAAAACCATCGATAACGTTTTTAATAGTGCTTATTGGCACCTTGGCCAGCAAGACTTTACCATTAACGAAATTCGCACCAAGCTTGAGCGTAAAACCGACAATCAACAATGGATTGATACCGTACTCGCCAGACTCATCGAGGGCGGATATTTAAAAAGTGATTTTGACTTTGCGGTACGTTACTGCGAGTTAGCTTTTAGTAACGAAATCGGTATCGGTGCCATAAGGCGTAAGTTACAGCTGCGCGGCGTGAGTGCTACAGAGATTGATACCGCGATAGAACAAGTGATGCACGAGCAAACAGTGGACCTTTTTGAGTTAGCCACATCGCGATTGCTGAGTCGGTTTGAAAATTTCTATGGCACCAACATAGAAAAAGTCTATTCCCAGATGACCACAAAAGGTTTCTCTCGAGCTGAAATTGATCACGCATTAGCACAACATCCACAACGTGAAACCCTGCGCAGTAAATTAGCCCTCAAAGCCGACAAAGCAGATTTAACCACTGAAATAATCAAGCTGTTTAATAAAGGCAAAGGTAAAACTCTTATCTTGCAGGAATTGAAGCAGCGACTGATTGATGTAAGCGACTTTGAAGAAACCTTGTACCAACTAACGCTAACAGAACATGTCGATTTTTATCAAAGCTGCAAAAATGAACTGGCTAAAAAACGCTATAACTTAGCGGACTATAAAGAAAAGTCGAAAGCGTATGCCTATTTATCCCGTAAAGGGTTTGGCAGTGATGAAATAAAAGAGGCAATGACGCTAGATGATGAGTCATAACGTTTACCGCCGATATCACTGAGACAACGGATATCGGCAAACTTCTTACGACTCACTACTCACGATTTTTTATTCACCATTCACCATTGCACTTTTACCGACTTAAACGATGGCTAACAGCTAACAGCTAACATCTACAACCTCATCATCATGTTATTCAACGAGTTATTTTCAGTTTGATGGGCGTTATTAATACGGCTTTGCCAGATGCAACGGGTCGAGTATCGCTTTGAGTTTCTCTTCGTCCAAATCGGTTTCTTCAAGTGCAATGGCTAATACTGATTTATGTTCTTTGTCTGCACGTTTAGCAATTTTTGCGGCCATATCGTAACCCACCACTGAATTAAGCGCGGTAGCCAGAATCGGATTTTTCTCCAATGCCTGGGTCAAATGCTCGACATTGGGTTGAAACTCGGCAAACACTTTGTCGGTCATGGCCTGGCAGGCATGGGTTAATAAATCAATACTGGACAGTAGCTTGTCGGCAATCAGTGGCAACATCACATTCAATTGAAAATTACCCGATTGTGCTGCGATGGTAATGGTAGTTTCATTGCCAATGACTTCAGCGGCAATCATGGCTACGGCTTCTGGGATAACGGGATTAACCTTACCGGGCATTATCGATGAGCCAGGTTGCAGTGCCGTTAAGCTAATTTCTTGTAACCCTGCTACAGGGCCAGAGTTCATCCAGCGTAAATCATTGGCTATTTTCAATAACGTAACCGCTAACCCTTTGAGCGCAGAAGCCATGGCTAAGGTGTGATCTTGGCTACTCATATACAACGCAGGCATTACCGCCGCCTGCCAAGGGATTTTATCTTGCTGTTGTAAATCATCACATGCAAGTTTGGCAAAATTGGGGTCACAATTAACGCCAGTGCCAACCGCTGTGCCGCCCAATGGCAATTGATGCAGGCTCAGCTCAACTTGCTGAATTCGAGCTTGAGCACTGTTGAGCTGTTGTTGCCAACATTGCAGTTCTTGGCCAAGCGTAATCGGCATGGCGTCCATTAAATGGGTGCGACCAGTTTTGACTGTATTGGAATACTCATCGGCCAAAAACGCTAATCTGTCATTCAAGCCCTTAATGGCCGGATACAATAAGCCCTTTAATTGCCTAACCGTACTAATATGAATACAGGCAGGCACCACATCGTTACTGCTTTGCCCCATATTGACATGATCATTAGGGTGAACCTTTGCCTGCAAAATATCGCTGGCGAGGCTGGCAATGACTTCATTAACATTCATATTAGAACTGGTGCCAGAGCCTGTTTGGAACAAATCAATCGGAAAATGCTGCGAAAAATGAAGCTTCTTAGCGGCGATAATCGCTTGTTGAATTGCTTTGGCCATGGCGCTATCTAATAAACCGAGTTGGCTATTAGCCTGTGCAGCAGCTGATTTTATATCGAGTAGGGCGAGTATCGCTGGCGTCGGAAAGCGCCGCTCAGAAAACTGAAAGTTATCTCGTGCGCGTTGAGTTTGCGCCTGATAATAAACATCATCTGGCACCTGTACTTTTCCCATACTGTCATATTCTATACGCATCTTACTCATAAGGTTTCCGACTCGATTTTTGATTTGGATATGTTAGTGTGTTCACTAAGCTTAGCAGGAAGTGCCAATAAACGTTTATAGGGAGATCAGTAATGAACCATTCTATGCAATTATTGAAACAGCTTGAAAGTAATGGAAAAACTTTCCGGTATTACAGCTTTGATCGATTAGCTGAACACTACGATTTAACCCGCTTACCCTTTGCGGCAAAAATATTATTAGAAAATCTACTGCGTTACGAAAATTCGGATTTTGTCCAGCCAGAGGATATTGAAATCTTGGCTCGCTGGGATCTGGATAACTGGTCAGAAACCGAAATTGCCTTTGTTCCTTCTCGAGTCATTCTACAAGATTTTACCGGCGTACCTTCAGTTGTCGATTTAGCCGCAATGCGTGATGCTATCGTGACATTGGGCGGCAATGCCGACGCGATTAATCCACTGAATCCGGTAGAGCTGGTGATTGACCACTCCGTGATGGTCGATGTATTTGCCGAAACAGGGGCATTGCAAAAAAATACCGCCATTGAGATTCAACGAAACCGCGAACGATATCAGTTTTTGCGTTGGGGTCAGCAAGCTTTCGACAACTTTAAAGTGGTACCACCAGGGCGCGGTATCGTGCATCAAATCAATCTGGAATATTTGGCGAGAGTGGTCTTTGTTAAAGAGGATGACGATAACCTATTGTATCCCGACACCTTAGTCGGAACAGATTCTCATACTACTATGATCAACGGTTTGGGGGTATTGGGTTGGGGCGTGGGCGGCATTGAGGCTGAGGCCGCGATGTTAGGCCAACCCGTGACCATGTTGTTACCCGAAATTGTCGGATTTGAGTTTATCGGTAAATTGCCCCCGGGAGTTACCGCGACTGATCTAGTGTTAACGGTAACCGAACAGCTGCGCTCATTTGGCGTGGTAGGTAAGTTTGTAGAATTTTTTGGTGCCGGTGTTGATCAATTAACCTTGGCCGATAGGGCAACCATTGCCAATATGGCGCCAGAATACGGTGCTACTTGTGGCATTTTCCCGATTGACCAACAAACGTTAGATTACCTCAAGCTTACCGGTCGTGATCCAGAGCGTATCGCGTTGATCAAAGCGTATCTTAAACAGATGGGCATGTGGGCCAGCGCATCCGACAACAAAGCCTGTTATCACGCCAGATTACAACTGGATTTAGGCAGTATTGTGCCTTCTATCGCTGGCCCCAAAAGACCACAAGACAGAATTGCACTTGAGCAAGCTGGAGTCAGTTTCCGCCAATGGTTGGATAGTCAAATCCCTGTGAGCCACATCGACGCCGAAGGTAAAGACGAGTTGGCAAGCGAGGGTGGTCCATCGGTGCAAGTACCCGTCGCCGATGGTAGTACTGGTGTTGCTTGTCGTTATCGAGATAAAGACTTTGTGCTGGAAGCCGGCGCGGTGGTGATAGCGGCGATAACCAGTTGTACTAATACCTCTAATCCATCGGTGTTAATCGCAGCCGGATTATTGGCCCGAAATGCGCGTAAAAAAGGCTTACAGGTTAAACCTTGGGTGAAAACCAGCTTTGCACCAGGGTCACAGGTAGTGACGGATTATTTAATAAAATCGGGTCTTAATGTTGATTTAGATGCCCTAGGTTTTCAGTTGGTTGGCTACGGTTGTACCACCTGTATTGGTAATTCTGGTCCATTGCCTCAGCCCGTTAGTGAAGCGATACAACAGGGCAGATTGAAGGTGTGTTCGGTGTTATCGGGCAACCGTAACTTTGATGGCCGCATCCATCCAGAAGTACAAGCCAATTACTTAGCATCGCCGCCGCTGGTGGTGGCGTATGCATTGGCCGGTAATATGAAAGCCGATATGGTCACAGAAGCACTTGGCGAAGATGTTGATGGTAATGCGGTTTATTTAAAAGATATCTGGCCAGATAATCAGGAAATCCAACAGGTCATGGCCAGCGCGGTGCAAAGCGAGATGTTTGTTTCCCGCTATGCCGATGTATACAGCGGCGACGCAGACTGGCAAGGGCTTGAAGTGGTGCAGAGCCAAAAATATAACTGGCCAGATTCCACCTATGTTAAACAGCCGCCATTCTTTGATGGGATCAGTGCTGAAGTACCGAAAATTATGGCTATCGACAATGCCCGTTGTTTGCTTAAGTTAGGTGATTCGGTCACTACCGACCATATTTCACCTGCGGGATCTATTGCACCAGACAGCCCTGCTGGAGACTATTTACAGCAAGCTGGAGTCGCCATTAAAGACTTTAACTCTTACGGTTCACGCCGTGGCAACCATGAAGTAATGATGCGCGGCACCTTTGCCAATGTAAGGCTAAAAAATCTGCTGGCACCGGGGACCGAAGGCTGTTGGACCCGTTTAATGCCTAACTGTGAGTCGATGACTGTATTTGATGCCGCTATGCAGTATCAGCAACAAGGTACGCCTTGTATTGTGTTGGCAGGGAAGGAATATGGCACTGGCAGCTCGCGGGACTGGGCGGCAAAAGGGCCTGCACTGTTGGGGGTAAAAGCGGTTATAGCGCAAAGTTATGAGCGTATTCACCGTTCTAATTTGGTTGGAATGGGTATCTTGCCACTGCAGTTTATGCCTGATGACAGCGCTGAATCGCTAAACCTCACAGGTGAAGAGCAATTTAGCATTCCTGCGGTAAGCGCCGAACAGAAAACCGTTAAGGTATCAGTGACCGACAAAGCGGGTAAGCAACATTCGTTTGAAGCTAAAATCCGCATTGATACCCCTAATGAGTTTAGTTATTACCGACATGGCGGCATCTTGCATTATGTATTGCGCAATTTAGCTAGGTAATTAGGTAGATCGTTTAGGTAGATAATTTAGATAGATCGTTTAGCTGAGTCAGCGAGGTGCTAGCGAAGTAATTAACTGCTTTAGATAACGTGTAAATACCCTGTAAATAGACCCATGTTTAACAATCTGGGTCTATTTTTTTTATTGTTTGATCATTGTATCTATTTGCATCCCGAATCAACCAATATGCTGGAAAACATAATACTTTCAGTCCTGTTTAAGCGTAAATCGCTCTTGGAAGCACAAAATGCGTTAGTGTTTTTTGCGTTAATCGAAACATGATATATATAGCAGGGCTAGTTAGATAAATAGGTGGTATGTTGTTCATGGGGTTATTGTTGAAGATAAAACGTATTATCTTCATTATTAGCCTATTGATGGGTTGATCAATCCATCAATATAAGCAAAATCCGTTATTTTACATGCAGCATTTAAAAGAATGAGTTTATTATTTTTCAGTAGCCCTCGCGTTAGTGAGACATTGCACGGCGTTGAGTCCCAAAGGGTATGGGTGAGGGATCTACAGCAGACTTTTGACTCCCTAGTAAGATTACCGTTAATTCAGAATGGCTAAAAATATTATGGAACATAAACGATACTTTCTAATCCTTTCAGTTATCTTTGGCATTGAATTCCTAGTTATTTCTATATCGCCTCATGACCGAGCCGATTGGGCGCTTGAGAATGTATTAGTTGTCTTATCTGCTATTTTCATTTTTTTTACGTATAAGAAATGCCCATTATCGCGACTCTCTTATAGTTTGATATTTGCCTTTATGAGCTTGCATGAAATAGGTTCATATTATACTTATTCCAATGTTCCCTATGATGCATTTTTAACGTCGTATTTTAACTTTAGCCTTAATGAATGTATGGGCTGGACCAGGAATAATTTTGATAGATTGATTCATTTGGCATACGGTCTTTTATTGGCATACCCGGTTAGGGATTTGTATTGTCGAATTGCTGGTTTGAAAGGCTTTTGGAGCTATTTAACGCCTTTAAATCTTATTATGGCAACATCGATGCTATATGAATTGATTGAGTGGGGCGCCGCCGAGACATTTGGTGGCGAGCTAGGAATGGCGTATTTAGGCACACAGGGAGATGTTTGGGATGCACATAAAGATATGGCCCTGGCAAGTCTTGGCGGTTTTATAGCTATGGCGATAACCCTTTTTATCCATTCACGTATTCAAAAAGACTTTCGAGAGCAATGGAAATTAAGCTTAACAGTAAAAAAATAAAAATATTAAGCAGAAAAATAAAGCCTTAGCTTGCAACTCGATTAGCAATAGACATTCTCACCTAAGAGTAGTGTTTTTTAGAATGTAACCTATTTTTTCCTTTGCTGTTAATCACGGAGCTAAAAACTGCAGGCTATATTGTTACTCTCAGTGTTAGCCCACAATTTTTAGACCAAATATCCCCCCAAGACACATCAAAATACACAATCTTGCATTTCACGATCGTTTGGTTATTGTTAACGGTAAACCATACCGCCATCGATCATCGGTGCTTGACCTGTCATATAATCAGAGTCAGGACCCGCTAAATATGAAACAAAGTTGGCGACATCTACAGGTGTTTGCGCACGACCTAGTGCGATACCTTTCACGTATTTTTTAAACGTTTCACCTATTGCTGCCCCAGTAATTTCAGAAAAACGTTTATCAATCTCAACCCACATATCGGTTCCGACCACACCAGGGCAATAAGCATTTACTGTAATACCTGCACTAGCATATTCCTGTGCTGCTGCCTGAGTTAGCGCGCGCACTGCAAATTTAGTCGCCGAGTATGCACCTAGTAAAGCAAACCCGTTATGGCCAGCAATGGAAGAGGCATTTATAATTTTTCCTTTTTGTTTGCGTTCGATGAATTTCTTTGCCGCGGCTTGAATGCCCCAAAGTGTTCCATCTACGTTGATCTTTTGGATTTTATCCATGTCTTCTTGGGTAATATCTGATATGGCTTGAACCTGCGCAATACCTGCGTTATTCACCATAATATCGAATCCACCTAAGGTTTTTTCTGCATGATTTATAGCGGCATAAACTTGTTCTCGGTCGCTTACGTCAGCTTTGAAAGTCGTTGATTTTCGACCAAAAGCTTCTACCTCAAGAGATACCGCGAGCATTTTTTCTTCGTTTAGATCAACGATGGCAACATTTGCCCCATCTTTTGCTAAACGAAGTGCAATGGCACGTCCGATGCCCTGACCAGCGCCAGTGACGAGAGCGACTTTTCCTTGTAATGACATATCTGACTCCTTTTTGATAATGGGAAAAGGAAGACCTTTGCATCGCCTTCCAGATAACGATTGAATGATCAGTTTACAAGGACGTAGAGCAATAAAATTAGATATAGATCAATTTGAGTCAGCATAGCGGTTAAAAATTAAACATGTTTAATCTCTAAGAATGACCTTTCAATATTAGTGATGTTAAGTTCGAAATTGTTTCATGTTGGGAAGGTCTGCTAGCTTATTTCTGCCTTAAAGTTGGTTAGGCCATAAATACATAAAGGCCATAAGTACAAAACAAAAAAACACCTGGATCCCGGCTCAAAAGCATTACCGGGACGACGAGAAGGCTGTTAGCAATCATCTGTTCATATATGAGTAGATGCCTTAGCTTGTAAATGTCCACTAGCACGTCAGCAAAACTGCAAGAATTGATAATGTTTTTCAAGGAAGAAACTACAATATGATCATGCTGGTTTAAACTGGTTAGGTGGAATGTCACCTGAGGTGATCAACCGTTATTGGGTGTGACGTTCCACTTTGTATCGAGAACAACAACCTTACCTAATAGTTGTTCGATGTACTCCGATGGGCGGGCTATCTCTCGTAATTTTGGCAATACATTGTTTGCGTATATTTCATGAGCTTCTGGTGATTCCCAATGCGTTACCACTAAGTAACAGTCATGGTGTTTAACATGGCGCCAAACGTGACCGCCTAAACATCCGAGTTGCGTTGACAGTTGAGGGTTCCAGATAAGTTGTTGATCTCGATTAAACCTATCAATGTCCAGTACTCTTGAGCAGTAAGCGATTCTTAATACTCCAGCACCTGAAAAATTAATCTGTAAGTCAGATATGGTTGAAACTAGTTCGAAGTAATTAACTGAACAATGACGATAAGTGGATTGTTGTTTATTACTTAAATAAATATCATCGTGGATAGTTCTCATGAATTCACTCACGTGAAACTGAGATTCCCAAAAACCTAAAATAATGGCTGTGCTTGACGATGCTTCCCATCCACCTGCTTGTCCAACAAAACCGTTACACGTCGACAGTTGACTCCAGGCACTCTGACTTTGTGAAAAAGCCTCTTGTTTACCGTCATCAACCTCGCACATAATCAATTTTGCTATAGTCAAAATGGCTCCTAATATTGATGGTTCATGAGTCAATATGGCTCTTCAAAGCTGAATCTATCAGGGAACAATATCTTTGTCGTATTGGAGTCACCACGCCCAGTGCTAGCAGCAAAGTTTAACTGTTCAATACTTCTTTTTGACGGAACAAAACCATAGCAACTAACGCCTTTGATTCCGTTTTCCTTGGATAAGTTATTTCTGTTCTAGTTTGTAACTAATCTTATTGATGTACCAGGTTTTATCGCCTTGAGGTGTGCTCACTACCGCTTCATCGTCGACTTGTTTTTTGAGTAACGCGCGGGCCATGGGCGAGTCGATGGAGATGTAGTCTTTACGTTCGTCGTAAATTTCTTCTGGGCCGACAATTTTAAAGGTTTTAATGTCACCGGCGTCGTTTTCAATTTCAACCGTGGCGCCAAAAAACACTTTGCCTTCTTGCTCTGGTGCGTAATAGACAATTTTGAGTTCGGGCAGCAGCTTGCGTAAATAGCGTACTCGGCGGTCAATTTGCCTTAATAAACGCTTATTAAAAGTGTAATCAGCATTCTCGGAGCGATCACCCAAACCAGCCGCCCAAGTGACAATCTTAGTGACTTCAGGACGTTGTTCTTTCCACAGGTAGTCGTGCTCAATTCTGAGTTTATTGTAGCCTTCTAAAGTGATTAACTTAGTTTTCACGCGGTTTACTCTTAATGTGGTCGAAGAACGGTGAGGTTTTATATAAGCCGTAATATTATCATCTGTGTTTTAGCACTTCATGCCCGATGATGCATTCTTTTTATCGATTATCTATAAAGACATCATAAAGCCTTTCGTACTAGCAGCGAACTGGTGGTCTTTATGGTATCTTTGGCATAATTTTATTTTAAACCATGTCGAATTCGATTGATTATGCATAATATTGCCCAGATTATCGCTCAAGAACTTAATGTCCGTGAACAACAGGTCACAGCGACCATTGCGCTATTAGATGATGGCGCCACCGTGCCGTTTATTGCGCGCTATCGTAAAGAAGCTACCGGTGGTTTAGATGACACTCAGTTGCGTAACTTGTTTTCTCGTTTAGGTTATTTACGTGAGTTACACGACCGCCGCCAAGTGGTGTTGTCGAGCATTGATGCGCAAGGAAAATTAACCCCAGCGTTAACTCAAGCGATTAATGACGCCGACAGTAAAACCCGCCTTGAAGATTTATATCTGCCATTCAAACCAAAGCGTCGTACTAAGGGCCAAATAGCCATCGAAGCGGGTATTGAGCCGCTTGTAGATGCAGTGCTAGCCAATCGTCAATTAGATATAGAAAGTAAAGCAACTGAGTTTATTAATCCTGATGCGGGTTTTGCCGACTCTAAAGCGGTACTAGATGGTGCGCGTTTTATTTTAATGGAGCGTTTTGCTGAAGATGCAGAGTTGCTGCGTAAAGTGCGCCAGCATTTATTACAGCAAGCTGTGCTTGAAAGCCGCATGGTAAAAGGTAAAGAAAAAGAAGGCGCTAAATTCCGCGACTACTTTGAACATAATGAGCTGATGAGTAAAATCCCATCTCACCGTGCTTTAGCCATGTTGCGCGGTCGTAACGAAGGCATGTTAAGCCTATCGATGAACGCCGATCCCGATACTCAAGCGACAGAAGGCAGTTATTGTGAAGTGATTATTAGCGATCACTTTAAGTTAGAACTGACTAACTCTAGCGTTGATGAATGGTTGAAAACGGTTGTGACCTCGACTTGGCGCATTAAAGTTGCCTTGCAAATGGAAACAGAGTTTATCGCTAAGATGCGTGAAAGCGCGGAAGAAGAGGCCATTAGAGTGTTTGCCCGTAACCTGGGCGATTTATTAATGGCGGCTCCTGCTGGTGCTAAAGCAACTATGGGACTCGATCCTGGTATCCGTACTGGTGTGAAAGTCGCGATTGTTGATAACACCGGTAAGCTGGTGGCCCACACCACTATTTTCCCGCATGCGCCACAGAACTTATGGGACAAATCGATTCGTACCTTAAGTAATTTAGTGACCATGCATAAAGTTGAAATTATTGCGATTGGTAATGGTACTGGCTCGCGTGAGACCGACAAGCTAACTGGCGAGTTAATCGCTGCCGTGAAAGAAACGCATCCGACGCTGACCAAAGTGATTGTGAGTGAAGCGGGCGCATCGGTATATTCGGCCTCTGAGTTTGCCGCTAATGAGTTTCCTAATCTTGATGTGTCAATTCGTGGTGCGGTATCAATTGCGCGTCGCTTACAAGATCCGCTGGCAGAGTTAGTAAAAATTGAACCCAAAGCAATTGGCGTAGGACAATATCAGCATGATGTAAGCCAAAGCCAGTTATCGCAGTCGCTTGAGGCCGTCGTTGAAGACTGTGTTAACGCTGTAGGTGTTGATTTAAATATGGCATCAGCGCCGTTATTAGCTCAAGTTGCTGGCTTAACCAAAACCTTAGCTAAAAACGTGGTTGATTTTCGTGACGCTAATGGTCAATTTACCAATCGTAAGCAGTTATTGAGTGTGGCTCGTTTAGGGCCTAAAGCTTATGAGCAAGCTGCGGGTTTTTTACGTATCCGTAATGGTGATAATCCATTGGATTCATCATCTGTTCATCCAGAAGCTTACAGCCTAGTTGAGTCGATTGCTGGTGCTAAGCAATTGCCATTAACTGAACTGATTGGTAATAGCGATTTGTTAAAACAGATTAATGCTGCCGATTTTGTTACCGACGCATTTGGTGTGCCGACCATTAATGATATTTTAGCCGAACTAGACAAACCAGGACGCGACCCGCGTGGTGAGTTTAAAACGGCTACGTTTAAAGACGGCATAGAAGAATTGAAGCACCTTAAAGTCGAGATGATTTTAGAAGGTGTAGTCACCAACGTGACCAACTTTGGTGCCTTTGTTGATGTGGGTGTGCATCAAGATGGTTTAGTGCATATTTCATCGTTAACCGACAAGTTTGTTAGTGACCCACATACAGTGGTTAAAGCCGGTGATGTGGTTAAAGTGAAAGTGATGGAAGTGGATATTGAGCGTCGTCGTATTGCGTTAAGCATGCGTCTTGATGAAAAAATTGATACTGAAAAAGCAATCAGACAGTCGCAGGGTAAGCCACAAAACAGTTACCAGAAAAAGCCTGCTGCGGGTAAATTTTCAGTCAATACCAAGAGTTCTGGTCATAATAAACCAGCCAGTAAACCGGTTAAAGCACCACAAAATGCGGCTATGGGTAATGCGTTTGCTGATGCCTTTGCCAAGATAAAAAAATAATCAATTATACGGTGTGGTAAAACACATTTAGCTAATATATTGATTATAAAGCCTTTGCACTTATGTGTAAGGGCTTTTTTTTAGCTCATTTTTATATTTTGAAACTGAATATAACCACACAGCAATAATTCAGTTTTTATTCAGTGGATCTTAAGTGTTTTAGTTGAATATCAGCGCCAGTCGAGTTTATTGCGAGTGGCAAAATTGAAATTACTAACGAAAACATTATCCAGTATCACCCCAAAGAGCATCAGTTACGAGGCGATGACCTGCATTATCGCTGTCTATTTTGGCTTGGTATTAAATTTTCCGATAATCCGTAAAATCTATCAGTTATCAGCAGATGGTCATGTGCTGTTTTCTTTGTCACCTGCATTGTTATTAAGCAGTTGTTTTATGCTTATTTTTAGCTTATTTGCTTTTAAATTTGTTTTTAAACCCGTGATGATTGTGTTGTTACTGACATCGTCAGCGGCCATGTATGCGATGTTGCAGTACAACGTGATGTTTGATTACGGCATGATTGAAAATATTTTTGAAACCAATTCTGGTGAAGCTTTTTCATATATAAGCTTACCTTCAATTAGCTATGTGATGGTGTTAGGGGTAATACCTTCTGTTTTGTTATACCGCACTAAATTATCGAGTGGTCCGTCACTGGCCAAAATAGTGCTTCGTCGCGCTGGCTTTACAATATTCAGCGTGGTGTTAGTCGGGTTGATGGTGCTGTTTTTTTACAAAGACTATGCGTCAGTGGGGCGCAATAATAATTATCTGAATAAGATGATTATTCCTGCACATATTTATAATACGGTTAAATACCTAAACAACCGTTACTTTACCGAAAAGTTAACCTTTGACCCTATTGGTCAAGATGCACAGCTAACCCCAAGCGTGAATGGCAAACCGACCCTTATGGTGCTTGTTGTCGGTGAAACTGCCCGTGCAGAAAATATGGCGTATAACGGTTACCAACGTAACACCAACCCATACACAGAAAACCTAGGCATGATTGCCTTACAGAATGTGTCGTCGTGTGGCACGGCTACCGCGCATTCGTTACCGTGCATGTTCTCAAACCTCATCCATGACAATTACAATCGTGAAGTTGCTGATGCACGAAATAATGTGCTTGATGTAGTTAAGGCGGCTGGTGTTAACGTGACATGGTTTGAAAACGATGGCGGCGATAAAGACGTAGGAGCCCGCATTAATAAGATTGATATTTCGCCGAGCGAGCCAAATCCATTATGTGATGGTTTAAGTTGTTATGACGAGATTTTAGTTGAAAAACTTAGCCAAAAATTACAACAAGACAGCCAAGCCAGTGCGCTGTCGGGTAAAGGTTTAGAAAATCAATTTATCGCTTTGCATACTATTGGTAGCCACGGACCAACATATTGGCAGCGTTACCCAGCCGATAAGGCGTTATTTACCCCAGCTTGTAGCCGCAGCGACATTGAAAACTGTAGTGACCAAGAGATTGTTAACGTTTACGACAATACTATTGCTTATACCGATTTTGTGTTGGCAGAAACGATTAATGTACTTAAGCAATATCAAGACAAATATAACGTCGCGCTGGTGTATTTATCTGACCATGGTGAATCATTGGGTGAAAGTGGAATGTATTTACACGGTACGCCTTACAGTATTGCGCCGAGCCAGCAAACTCATGTGCCTTGGTTTATGTGGTTACCACAAGACTACACACAAGCTAAAGACATTGACCGTGAATGTGTTGCCGAGCATGCATTAAGTGGCTCGTACTCACATGACAACTTGTTCCATACATTGTTAGGACTTTACGGCGTCAGCAGCTCGGTACGTGATCCTAAGTTAGATATCACCACCGATTGTAAAATGAACTAGGGATATACCGATGACAATTTCAGTTTCATCGTCTACGTCAGATGATAATGTTACAAAGAATACGGCAAAGAACGCGACAGCCAAGCAGCCAAAAATTGTGGTGAAACGCCATGGCATTATGCGCTTGCTGTATACCTGCAAACATACCTTTAATGGTTTAAAGTGGATGTGCCGTAATGAAGCGGCATTTCAGCAAGAGTTAATGCTGTTTATTCCATTAACTGTATTTGCTTATATGGCAAATATTAGTGCAGCGCAATCTGCCATGTTAGTGCTGGCGTTGCTATTTGTATTGTTTGCAGAACTGGTTAACACTGCAGTAGAAGTAGTGGTTGACCGTATTGGCCTGGAGTTTCATGAATTATCTGGGCTAGCCAAAGATATAGCCTCTGCATTTGTGTTTCTCAGCATGCTGATGGCAGCGATTGTTTGGTGGGTTGTTTTGTGGGCATAATTGCTTAGTTGAGCGTTAATCTGTCCGCAACGTGTCGGCTGTTAACTTAACTCTATGGCTAGCATAGAGATAAGTTTGCTCATGGTAGTTTGTTATCTCGAGTTTAGATTATTTTTCCATTTGGACTGCATCACTCGTAATATGGATATAGGCGCAATTATGATAAAGGACACTCAATGAAAGTGTTGTTAATTGAAGACTCTGAAGCACTTCGTCGCGGCATTAGAGTTGGGTTAGATCATTTAGGTTATACCGTTGATGAAACAGGTGATGGTTCTGAGGGCTTAAGCATGGCGCTCACAAATTCTTATGATTTCATTATTTTGGATCTCATGCTGCCTAATGTAGATGGTCTGAGTTTACTTAAGAGTATTCGTAAATTAGGTAATCAGTCTAAGGTCATTATTTTATCGGCTAAATCACAAGCCGAAGATCGTGTTACTGGCTTATTGGCGGGTGCTGATGATTATCTGAGTAAACCATTTTCGTTTGACGAATTACAAGCCAGATTACTTTGCCTAGGCCGCCGTGGTGAACTCAATCAACAAGTTAAAACTATTTGTGTTGCGAACTTTGTTTTAGACACAAATAACAAATCACTTCATGCAGATGGCCATTACATCGACTTAACCAAAAACGAATTTAAAATTGTTGAATATTTATTTAGTAACCCTAAGCAAGTACTTAATCCTGAACAAATCAGCGAAGCAGTAGTGGGTTCATTTAATCATTTATCGAAAAATACTATCGAGGCTCATTTATCGTCAGTGCGTAAAAAAGCTAAAGCCGTTGGGGTGACGCTACCGATAAAAAATAAACGTGGTTTTGGTTATTTTGTAGGTGAACATTAATGAGATCGTTAACCACAAACCTAGTCAATACCATGACCTATGTGGTATCAGGCATGTTGATTTTGGTGTTTTTGGCGATTGATATCAGTATCGATAATTGGGTCGATGTTGAATTTGATAGCGCGTTAACAGACAAGTCTAACTACCTAAAGACCTTAGTTAAAGTGACGCCAGAAGGCACCGAGTTTGATTTTGCTGGCGAGTTTATGCCTGAATTTGGCACCTCGACTAAAGCAAGCTTTTTTCAGTTGTGGCAAGGCTCAAGCGTGTTTGAACGATCTGAATCGTTGCGTAATTTCGAGGGGGTAGATTTACTTAAAAAAGACATGCCGATCAATAGTGCCTTTTTTGCTGATGTGGTGTTACCTGATGGTCGAGACGGTCGCGCTATGGTGTCTTATTTTGAGCCGCAAGTACCTAAAGTCGATCGTGAAATTATAGGTCAAGTCGAACCCATGTGGTTAACCATAGCCATTACCACAGAAGATTTATCGCAAATTTTGGTGATCATCGATTCTAGTTTAGCCATTGGCTTACTACTGGTGATTGTATTGATCCGCTGGGCCGTAGTGAAGGTGATTCATCGTGGTTTGACCCCGTTGAACGAATTAAACGTGTCGCTAAAAAGCGTTGATGTCACTAAAAAATACATCCCGCTGTCTAGCGAATCAGAACGTTATCTTGAAATTGAACCGATACGTAATGAGTTGAATAAGTTTGTCAAAATTAGCCAACAATACCTACAAACAGAAAAGCGCATTACTGCCGATATCGCTCATGAACTGAAAACGCCCATCAGTGAATTGATTAGCTTGAGTGAAATTTATATTCGTTATCCGGATGATCAGCGTATTGGCGTGAGCTATAAGCAAGATGTACTCAGTATTAGTTTACGGATGAAAACAATCGTCAATAATTTATTACTATTGCAGCAAGCCACATCAGAAAATATTAATCTGCATCGCCAACATATCAATATCAAAACCGTGATGGATCAGGTTATTAATGAGTTAGCATTTAAGTATTCGACTATTCACTCTCGTTTGAATATTGAAAATAGTGTTTTGGATCCAAGCTGCCTTGCCGATGAGTTTTCTTTGCATCTCATTTTGACCAATTTATTTGATAATGCACTGTATTACAGTCCGCCGAAGTCATCGATTAAAATAAGGTTAGTTGCTGATAATAAAGGCTTAAGATTCAGCATTGAAAATCAATTAGTCACCAGTATCAACGCGAATGATTTAGAGAGGCTTACTCTACCATTATTCCAGGCGGAGCAATCGCGTTCAAACAGCGAGAGGCATGGATTGGGGTTGGCCATTGTTGAAAACATTGCCAAAGTGAATGGATTTGAGTTTAGCTTTGAATTAGTTTCGGATGACAAAATTATGTTTGCTGTGTTGATTCCGAATGGTCATGCGGCAATGGTGTAAATCTATGCAAAAAATCTTCAAAAAAACAGAATTTAACTGACTGTAAATAAGATGTTAATATATGTTATTACGCCCTGAACTTAATGCCCTTGCTAAGGTCTTAGGCTCAGATGGTTTTTGTTACTGTGTCTTTTAGTCGTTCAGTTACGATAAAGATATTGAAAATTTTGCAAAAAATCCTGTTTTAAATCGCTGAGTAAACAAGATTTTCAGTAACACGATAAGCTTAAGTTGCCCTTAAGATAAGCATACTAGTCTATTACCCAGTAATAATGTTATTACATTTGGGATAGCTTGTTGCGAATTTAATTGCACATGAAGCCTAAAAATAATAATAATTTTGGAGCAATAAATGGCTGTAAATTTCTTTAGTCTTGGTACCAATTCAAGTGAGTTTAGTACAAAAAAGACTTCGAATAATTTATTTCAAGCAATTGTTATATTTAGTGTTATCTCTCTTCTTATAATGAGTTTGAGCCGTATTGGCTTGTCTTTATGGCAAGCTGAACGGGTATCCGATGCCCAAGGTTGGGGCTACATTTTACTGCAAGGTTTACGGGTCGATTTTGCCTCTTTATGTTGGCTGTGGGGTATTGCAGCACTCGGAACCGTGGTATTTGCTGGTGAGCATTTAGTTGGCCGTGTTTGGCTGATGATATTACGCGTATGGCTCACACTAGGTTTGTGGGTGGTAGTTTTTCTTGAGGCATCATCGCCGTCGTTTATTGCTGAATATGGTTTTAGACCTAACCGTTTATATGTTGAATATCTGGTTTATCCAAAAGAAGTGTTATCGATGTTATGGGCAGGGCGTAAAGGCGAGCTTATTTTATCGGCGCTGATCACCGTGGGTACCTTATGGGGTGGCTGGTGGTTAAGTGGAAAATTAACGCAATATATTCGTTTTCCTAAATGGTATTGGCGTCCAGTGCTTGCGGTTATCGTCATTGCTATTACGGTGCTAGGTGCGCGGTCATCATTGGGGCATCGACCTCTTAATCCTTCATTGGTGGCATTTTCAGACGATCCTTTAGTTAATTCTTTAGTGTTGAATTCCTCTTTCTCATTAATTTTTGCAATTAAGCAAATGAGTAACGAAGAAGATGCATCGAAAGTGTATGGCAAGTTAGCCGACGAAAAAGTGATCGACATTGTGCGCCGTGAAAGTGGCCGACCACTGAGTGCATTTACCTCATCGACCATACCGACGTTGTCATTTAATCAAGCCAGCTATACCGGTAAACCAAAGAACCTTGTGATCATTTTACAAGAAAGCTTAGGTGCACGTTTTGTGGGAAGTTTAGGTGGCTTACCGTTAACGCCTAATATTGATGAGCTTTCTCAACAAGGGTGGTTTTTTGAAAATTTATACGCTACTGGTACACGTTCAGTAAGAGGTATAGAAGCGGTGACAACCGGTTTTACACCTACGCCAGCACGTGCAGTTGTGAAACTCGGTAAGAGTCAAACAGGCTTTTTTACCATCGCTGATTTATTGAAGCAACATGGCTATACCACGCAGTTCATTTATGGTGGTGAAAGCCATTTTGATAATATGCGCAGCTTCTTTTTAGGCAATGGTTTTACTGATATTGTTGATCAAGGTGACTATAAAGACCCAGCGTTTGTGGCGTCTTGGGGGGTGTCTGATGAGGATTTGTTGTTTAGAGCCGACGAAGAGTTTTCGCGGATGCACAAAGAGGGTAAACCATTCTTTAGCTTAGTGTTTAGCTCAAGTAATCATGACCCATATGAGTTCCCTGATGACCGTATTGAGTTGTATGAACAACCACAATACACCATGCATAACGCGGTGAAATATGCCGATTATGCAGTGGGTGAGTTTTTCAAAAAAGCTAAAAAATCAGATTACTGGAAAGATACCTTATTCCTGATTGTTGCAGATCATGACAGTCGAGTGGGTGGTGCTGCACTAGTACCAGTGTCTCGTTTCCGTATTCCTGGGCTTATTTTAGGTGACGGGATTGATGCGAAGCGCGATCCACGTGTTGTGAGCCAAATTGATATGTCACCGACGTTAATTTCGTTGCTGGGTATTTCGGATAGTTATCCAATGCTAGGCCGTGATTTAACTAAAATGCCAGACTCATGGCCGGGTCGAGCGATGATGCAGTATGACAAAAACTTCGGTTTACTGGAGGGAGATAAAATGACTATTTTACAACCTGAATTACCTCCTGAAAGTGTTACTTATGATTTTGTTACTGAAAAACTGACTCCGACAACGTTGAATGAACCTCAAGCAGAAGCTGCATTAGGCTGGGCATTATGGGGCAGTTTAGCATACAACAAAATGTTGTACCGTACGGCTAATTCAGAGGCAAAACCGACACTGTCTGATATGGCTACCACGGAAGTATCACGCTAATATTTTTAGTTGAGACTCATTATTTGGAGCGGATTGCTGTTGATAAAATTGACCAATCCGTTGACCAAATTGTTGGTAGCTAGCTTTGGATACACCAGTGTCTAGCGCTTGGCGTTGACGAGGTTCAGGTGTTGTTTTAGCGTTTGTAGATTGTGTTTTTAGTTGAATATCTTTACGTTGCAGCGCCGGGGTTTGGCTCGCCATGATTCTAATGACTTGAGGCCGAATGACTGGCGAAGCAATTGCTTTAGACTCTACCGCTTGTTGAGTGGCACTTTGCTGTTGTCGTTTAGCTTGCTCTTGCTGCTGTTTTTTCTCTGCGACAGTGTAAGGCGTAGCACGTTCATTTTGTTGATTTAATGGACGTTCTGCATGCTCTTTTGTCGGTTCTTGTGGCGGGATAATCGGCGGTTTTTGTTGATTGTCCACTCGCGCAAGATCCGTCGCAACATTTGAAGTTGCTAACGGTATTTGTGGATAATGAGTGGTAATTATCATGTTGACCTTGTCAATACGACGCCTTGACCAAATTATAGACAACATTTGGCTAAGGCTAAAGTGCTATTAAGATATTTTTAGCGGTATTTTGTGATCCACGGTAATAAATGGTCTAAAAATGCATCAGGATGCGAAATAAACGGCGCATGGGATGCTTTATGGAGCAGCACATCTTCAATGTTGTCACTGCTTGGTAATGACGAGATAATCTTTCTCGGCACCAAACTATCTAACTTTCCCCAAATTCGTAACCATGGCCGCTGTATTTGAGTGATCGTGGCACGTAAATCCACCTGCGCTAACATATCCAATCCTTGGGATAAACCTTGTTGTGTCGGCAATGGCTTGCTTAACACTAAGCTTTTTATTTGTTGGATGTCAGCTTTGGGGTTATCACTTCCCATGGCTTGAATCGCCAGAAATCGTTCAACAGTACGAGACAAATCGCGACTTAATTGGCTTGAAAATTGTGCCAATACATCAGGCTGAATACCAGGCCAGGCGGGGCTGATATCATCTATTCCACTAGTCATAACACTTTCGCGGGCCATAAAACATGGGGATGAGGCAATAGTGACTAATGCAGCCACTGACTCTGGGTAATCGATGGCAATTTGGCTAGCGATTAACCCACCTAGCGACCAACCAATCCAAATCGCCTGCTGTGGAAGTTGCTCTGCAAGTGCTTGTGACCATTGCGTTATTCCTCCGTCGATATTAGGACTTAACCCAAAACCCGGCAAATCCACATAATGCACTCTATACTGGTGCAATGCGTTTTTTAATGGACTAAAGACTTGGTTATTCACCCCCCAACCGTGTAATAGCACTATGTCTTGGCCTTGTGAGCCAACGGTATCAATATGCAATGCAGGAAAACTCACGGTTAACACCTCTTTTGAGTCTATTTAATGGAATGAATAGCCAATGCCGCCAATCAATATTTCAATCGACATCACCCACATACTAGGCTTATGCCTCAAGCGCATTCAGCATGCTAGGGTGATTTTACTAGGCAGTTTACCCAACCGTTGCTTGCTGTGCCAGCAAAGGATAGATCAAACGGGTTATCAGCAATTGTTTCCTAATCAAGTCCTCACAGGTGTTTGCCAAGTGTGTTTAGCGGCGAGTTTGTATCAGCATGAAGTGTGCTTAGGTTGTGGTCGCGAAATAGCTCTGCTGCAGGCTTATTGTGGAAAGTGTTTGAAACAAGAGCCCAATTATGTGGTTGCACCTTGTAGTTATCATCAAGGACTGGGACCTGTTATTGCCGCCATTAAATACCAACAGCAATGTGCACCGCTTAACGCGATAACTCAGCAATTAGCCTGTCGAATCGCATTATTAATTAAGCACGGCATTATTAGGCGTCCACAAGTGTTAATCCCCGTTCCATTACATCCAAATCGTTTACGTCAGCGAGGTTTTAATCAAGCTTGGCTCATTGCTAAAGAGTTAAGCCTTTTAACGAATATTCCTCTAGATGATCGTTGCTTAATTCGAATTGTTGATACTTTGCCACAAACGGGACTAGCGGGTAAGCAGAGGCGTAAAAACTGCCATGGTGCATTTGCATTACAACCAAACATGACATATCAGCGTGTTGCGTTGATTGATGATGTGGTCACGACTGGAACAACCGTAGATGAAATTGCAGGTTTATTTAGTCTACAGTTTATCCATGTGCAGACTTGGTGCCTTGCGCGTGCTGAAGCGCCGGGATTGTTAGATTAAATCTTTTTAAGGGTAGATTAACCTAGGTTTAGGTTAGATTAATTCGATTTGAGTAATAACAAGATTTTTTGTAAATAAAAACAATTAATTAATATTTCTTGTAGCCCATGGTATGTGGGGCATTGCCGTTTTTTTAGGGTTAAAAAAAGTTGAACTGGATCATTTTTTCGAGATCAAATCCCACTGACACTACAAAGCCAATGCAACACAGAGTATCATAGGTCTAATTCTTACTAATTTACTCAGGTATACCCTGACGGAGCAGGTTTTTATGATTACCATTTCCGATACAGCTCAGGCCCATTTCGTCAAACTATTGGCCGACCAGCCGGAAGGTACGCACATTCGTGTGTTTGTTATCAGCCCAGGTACTGCACAAGCAGAGTGTGGTGTGTCTTATTGTCCACCTGATGCCGCTGAAGCTGATGATGTAGAACTTCCATTTAATGGCTTTAGTGCTATGGTCGATGAAAAGAGCGCACCATTTTTAGATGATGCCAGCATTGACTTTGTAACCGACCAGCTTGGTTCGCAACTAACATTAAAAGCACCTAACGCAAAAATGCGCAAAGTGTCTGGAGATGCGCCATTAGTTGAACGTATTGAATATATTATTCAGTCAGAGATTAATCCACAACTTGCTAGCCACGGCGGTAACATCATGCTGGTAGAAATTACCGAAGCTGGTGTTGCAGTATTGCAGTTTGGCGGTGGGTGTAACGGTTGCTCGCAAGTTGATATCACCTTAAAAGATGGTATTGAGAAGCAATTGTTAGATATGTTCCCAACGGAATTGACTGGTGTTCGTGACGTGACAGAGCATGAGCATGGCGAGCATTCTTACGCTTAATCGCGTGACGAATTACTGCTACTAGCAAAGCTAATAAACAAAAACGCGACCTCATTATGAGGTCGCGTTTTTTGTTGGTGTCGATTAGGTTTTCGCCATCTAGTGGCTTTAGTCGTCTCGAGTGAGTACTTCAAGTAATTCAATATCAAAAAATAAATCTGAGTGTGCTGGAATACGCTCACCAATCTGGCGTTCTCCATAAGCTAAATGAGCCGGAACTGATAGTTGTCGCTTGCCGCCGACATTCATACCAATAATACCCTGATCCCAGCCTTTAATGACTCTGCCCGTGCCAATGACACACTGAAACGCATCTGAAGCGTCAAACTGACTTCCGTCGGCTAATCGACCGCTATAACGAGTGGTAATTAGCGCGCCTTTAACTGCGGTTTTACCGTTGCCAACTTCAATGTCGGTAATAATCAATTCTTGAGTCATAGTATTCTCGTATGTGACGACTTGGGCTATTTGAGGTTATTTTACCCCAAGATTGGTCGCTAAGAAGTGTTCTATTGCAATGAATGTTGTAAGACGATGTTCATTATTACTTAAGTAATGATCGCCATTTTCCAGTTCGATATACTTTACGGGTTTATGTAAATCCTTAAGCGCATCATACATTTCTTCACTGTGTTGCACTCGCACCACGCGATCTTTAGTGCCGTGGATTAATAATACCGGCACGTTAATATTGGCTACTTTGCTAATAGGTGAGCGCTGATACAAATCGTCGTAATCATCACCAATTTGTTTTTTAACAATTTTGCTATTGTCGTACCGACGCGATGATTTAACTAAATATTCAAGGTCAGTTACGCCCGCGACACTAATGGCACATTGATACAGATCTGGGGTGATAGCTACGCCCATTAATGCGGCATAACCGCCGTAACTGGCACCGACAATACACACGCGTTTAGGATCGCTAATACCTTGTTCGATAAGCCAGTGAGTACCATCCTCAATGTCGGTTTGCATTTCTAGGCCCCAGTTTTTAAGACCCGAACTCATGAAATTGAAGCCATAGCCTGACGAGCCGCGAAAATTCATTTGTAGCACAGCATAGCCACGATTAGCTAAAAACTGCGCCCAATAATCAAACGTGGTTGAGTCGTAGCTAATAGGTCCACCATGGGGGAAAATTATGGTCGGTAAGTTTTTGGCGTCAATGTCTTTTGGAGTAGTGAGAAAGGCTTCAATGGCTAAACCATCACGAGCATTATAATGGACTGTTTGCGGTTGAGATAACACTTCTGGTGGCAATTGGCTGTAACGGTAAGCTATAGGGTAAAGTGCCTTTTGGTCTCTATTACCAAAGTAATACGCACCAGATTCTATAGGACCAGTTGCATAAACGATGTAACGACGTTCATCATCACTGAACTGAGTGATCACATTATGTGACTCTGGTAATGCAGTTGTAAGACCATTGTTCAACTTGATATAATCTTGGTCCCAGAACAGATATTCACCTTCAATGTCGGTGCTTAAACCAATGACCTTTTGTTTTAGTGCGGAATACACGAGCCAGCCTTCAATATCGTAATTTTCATTGTGAGAAACGAGTTCTTTAGTCAATGTCGGGTCAGTTAAGTTGACTTTAAAGATGGCTTTAAAACCTTGATGATAGGCGCTGATATATAAGATATTAGGATCATGGTCAAAACCGATAGGCCAAATTACGTCTTCTGCTAAAGCCTCGAACTCCCATAATTTGCGGAGATCTTCACCCGCTCCTTTTTGTTCGTAAATACGGTAGGTTGTGTCATCGCGATAAATACCAATACGCACATTGTGCTGCCTATCGGTTAACCAGTTTCCAATGTGCATACGTGCTGGTTGTAAAGTCTTGATACCGCCTGTTTTTAAACTGACTTTAACGACGCTTTCATATTGCGGTTTAGAACCTAAACCTTGAATTTGCATAAGGATGTGGTTTGGATCGGTGTCAAGATAATCAATAACCGATGCTTGTAATTGCGGTAAATCGACAAAACGCGATAGAGAACGATTAGAAAACACACTTGAGGTTTTATTGTCGCTCAGTGAGTATTTTATTAACCGTGTTTCGGTTGTGGGAACACCTCGACGGATGGCGGGATATTTAGACTCGATTAAGATGACATCATTATTTGCCCACGTTAACGATAAAATGACAAATTTCTGATTGTCAGTCTGTAATGGGTAAATATCTTTATTGGTTTGAATATCGCGAATAGTGAGTACTTGGCCCTCAAGCTCATTAGTACTGACTCGTACAAGAGACGCAATTTTTTTACCGTCAGGAGATAAGCTAACAAAGCGGACATCTGGGATGCTGGCAAAGGCTTCTATAGGCAGAGGTTTGGCAAATGAGCTAAGCGAAAATAGACATAAACTAATAACAACAAGCCATAAAATCCGTTTCATTAAAGGTCCATGTAATGCGATATAAAAATGTTATTTGGATGTTACATTTTTATATCAAGGTCTTCAATATATTATGCGGCCGCCAGTTGATATCTGAGTTTGTAGTAATAGTGCCAGCCAAGAGTTACGCTTCGGCATAGCATGAATATTGACATCGCAGCCCAAAGGCTGTGGTTGCCCCAATCTTGCAATAGATACCAACTCGGAAAGTAAACGCCAAAGGTAGCAATTATCATGCTGTTACGCATAATACTCCCGTGTGCAGCACCAATATACACGCCATCAAACAGATAACAGCCAAATGCCAAGATAGGCATAAAAATGAGCCAGATTAAGTAGATGTTTGCGGTGTTTTGTACCGCTTCAATATTGGTTAATAGCTGAATTATCCATGGTCCTACCGACCAAAAAAGCAGGCTAAATAACACCGCAACCATTGCCGACCAGCAAAAAGCCAATACAACACTGTCATGCAGTAGTGTTGGATTTTTTTGACCAAATGCGCGGCCTACTTCGGCTTCAGCATAATAGGCTATACCATCTAACGCATAAGAGATCAGCATCAGTAAATTAAGCAGTACTGCGTTGGCGGCAATAGTATTGTCGCCTAAACCGGCACCATAAAAGGTCATAAAACTAAAGGCGGCTTGCAAGCACAAACTGCGGATAAAAATATCACGGTTTAAGGTGAGTAAACGAGCATATCCGCGCCATGATAAATGTGCGATAACCTGGCTTAAATTAAGCCCACCAGTGTGCACCAGTTGGCGCTTTACCATAATCAATGCCACTGAAAAAGCACTGATATCAGCAATAACAGATGCCAATGCTGCACCTTGGACATTCCATTTAAAGATGATGACAAACACAATATCGAGAATAATATTAGCGCTGTTAGCGATAATTAATTGCCACATAGCAGCTTTTGGCGCTTGGCGTCCGAGTAACCAGCCTAATAACACTAAGTTGACGAGAGCAAAAGGCAGTGACCAGATTCGGATTTCGACGTATTGGCGGCAGTAGAACATCACTTGTTCGCTGGCATCGCTGAGGCTTAATGCTAAATCAAGTATGGGAGAGTGTAATATTACACAAGCTACACCCAAGGTTAATGCTAGGCTGCAACCTTGTATCAGTAATTGTTGTTGAGTTGAGGTATCATTAGCACCGTAGGCTTGTGCGACCAGCCCGGTGGTGGACATGCGTAAAAAGCCGAGTAACCAAATCATCAAGGTGATAATGGTACTGCCTAGCGCTACGCCACCAAGATAGTAAGCTTGTCCAAGATGACCAATCACCGCAGTATCAACTAATCCTAATAGCGGAATAGTGATATTCGACAGTATCATTGGTGTCGCTAAAGCCAATAATTGACGATTTTTTTGGCGGTTTAATAGTAATGCGCTAATTGACATAGGTATGGATAATCATGGTTAAAAAAATAGCTTTATTGTTGGCGGTGTTCAGCTTGAGTGTATTGCATTTTGATGCCAATGCAGTGGTCATTTTACAATATCACCACGTGTCGGACGATACCCCGAAAAGCACAAGTGTCACGCCAAGTCAGTTTTCTGAACAGATGCAGTACTTGGCTGATAATGATTTTACTGTGATTTCATTAGCTGAAGCTGTTGATTCAATAAAGCATAACACGCCAATAGCCGATAGACGTATTGTGATTACTTTCGATGACGGTTATGACAGCATTATCAACAATGCTGCGCCCATTCTAGCCTCACATCAATTTCCGTACACTGTGTTTATTTCTGTTGCCCCCATCGATGCCGGTTTCAAGGGCATGATGAGTTGGAAAGACATTACTGCCTTATCCGATCAAGGCGTGACGATTGCCAACCACAGCTGGGGACACGAACATTTAATTCGTCGTCAAGGCAAAGAAACCCAAGCCCAATGGCAAGCCCGTGTCGAAGATAATATCTTATCGACAGAAGCTGAAATATTAAAACGTACTGGCCAAAGTGTAAAAATGTTTGCCTACCCGTATGGTGAATACACTAACAAATTAGAAGCAATTTTGGCGAAACAGGGCTTTGTTGGCTTTGGTCAGCAATCTGGTGCCGCAGGGGAATATGCTTCACTAACGGCATTACCGCGCTTTCCGGTTGCCAATGCTTATGCTGATTTAGCGAGTTTAACGGTTAAGTTTTCCAGTTTACCGATGCCGGTGATTAAGCAGAACATCAGCGATCCATTATTGGTATCAGGTAAGTGGCGACCTAAATTGGAGTTAACTCTTGATACGCAGGATATTTACCCACATCAAGTGATGTGCTTTATTCAAGGCCAAGGACCGAAGAAACCTATTTGGTTAAGTGAAAATCGCTTATCGATTCAAGCATCATCAGATTTAGCTCCCGGACGTTCACGTTATAACTGCACTGCACCCAGCAAAACTAAAACGGGCTATTATTGGTTCTCACAAGCGTGGATCCGCCCGCAAGATAATGGTCAGTGGCTCGAAGAATAACGACAGTAGCGTGAATCACTAACGCCAAGATTGAACGATTTGGCTAAAGTCAGAAATTAGCTCAGCATTAAGAATTTGTGCGAGCTGCCCAGGCTGTGGTTTGGGTTTAAATACTGCTATTTTTTCTCCTCTTGGCGAAACCAACACATACGATGCGCTATGGTCTACTTGGTAATCACTGTCCTCTCCCACCATGGCATACACAAAGCCTAAGTCACGACTAAACGGAAACAAGTCGGTGTGTTCTGCGCTGACCGCTTTAAAGTCTTTATTGAAAAAATTTATGTAATCTAAACGTTTAGCTTGAGTGTCGCGTTTGGGGTCTGCTGACACAAACACCACTTGTACATTGCTGGCTATTTTTTGCAGTTGTGGATAAGCCGCTGCAAGTTTGTTCAGAGTGGTAGGGCATACATCTGGGCAAGCGGTGTAACCAATAAAGAACAAACTCCATTTACCTTGCACCGTTTGGTTAGTAAACGCATTGCCGTATTGGTCTGCTAATGTAAATGGTGCTAATGGGCGCTGCTGCTCAAATACATAACTGGTCTCCAATGGCATAGGCTCTGTTTGCGTCTGTTGATAAACGACACCACCCACTAGGGCTAATAACATTAGCCCTACCGCTATCATTATTTTCAATATATTTTCCTTTCTAATTTAAGCGTTTACCCAAAAGTAATGGTCAACTAATAATACAATAAACAACACCATTAAATGATAAATCGAGAATTTAAATACTTGCATAGACAGTTCTGGATAGTCATGAAACTTTAACTGCCACGCTTTATAAATAAAACCACAACTGAGTACCGTTGAACCCACCAAATATATTGGACCACACATGCCGACTAAAACGGGTAGTAGGCAGGCTATGGCTAATAGAATGGTGTAAAGCAAAATACAGGTTTTGGTAAATTCGACCCCGTGTGTAACTGGTAGCATTGGAATATCGACCTTGGCATATTCTTTACGGCGATGAATGGCTAATGCCCAAAAATGCGGTGGAGTCCAAGTGAAGATAATAATAACCAGTAGTAGAGCGTAACCATGCAGTTCATTGGTTATTGCGGTCCAGCCTAATAATGGCGGCATAGCGCCGGCTAAGCCACCAATGACAATGTTTTGTGAGGTCGCCCGCTTAAGGTAGGCTGTATACACCAAAGCATAACCAATCAAACTGGCAAAGGTTAACCAAGCTGTGAGGGGATTAACTAAGGTATATAACACCACAAAGCCGAGTGATCCAAGCGACACCGCAAAGGTTACCGCTTTAGTGGTGGAGATTTTACCTTTAGGCAGCGGACGATTATAAGTTCGAGCCATCAAACCATCTATTTTACGGTCAATTAAGTGATTAAACGCCGCCGCAGAGCCTGCCATCATCGCAATACCAGCCATTCCCGCAACCAAAGGTTGTAACGGTACAATGCCAGGCACAGATAAACACATGCCGACCAATACCGTAAGCAACATAAGTGCTACGACTTTGGGTTTGGTCATTTCAAAATAGGCGCGCCATTGTAGAGTTATCTTAGGTTGAACCTGACTAATAGTAAGAGGTTTTGTCATGGTTGATCCTCACTTATGCTTTACGCCACAAGGCGTAATTAATAAAGACTAAGGTAAGCAGCAATAAGGCTGCGCCTCCATTGTGTGATACCGCGATGCCTAAAGGTAAATTCATCACCACATTACTTATACCCAGTCCGACTTGAGCGATGACGAGTAACAGTAATAAGTAACCACTGTTACGCATTATGTGTGATTGTGCATAGCGTAATTTTAGTGCGAGTACGATTAGGGTTATGGCGGTTACCACAGCCCAAATTCGGTGACTGACATGAATGGTCATGCGAGTGGCATAGTCTAAAACGCCAAATTCAAAACTGGGGTGATCGCCTTGAAATGGTGAAAAAGCATCGGCAAAACGTAAGTTGTCGACCCAATTGCCTTCACAGATGGGCAAGGTAGTGCAGGCAAGCGCTGCGTAATTTGATGAGGTCCAGCCACCGAGTATAATTTGAATGACTAATACACCCAAACTGGCTAATGCTAATGGAATGAGCTTACGCGCATAGGTATCCCCTCCGGGGATCCTTAATGGTTTAAGCCGCAGATATAACAGCAGTAACAAGGCGAATAAACTAAAACCGCCTATAAGATGCGCCATAACGACAACAGGCATTAATTTCATGGTGACAGTCCACATTCCCAATGCGGCTTGAAACACAATGAGTACCGCAATAAATACGGGCAGTTTTTTGGGTGCTTGCGGCTGTTTAAGGCACATAATCAGAATGGCTAAAACCATTAACCCTAAAGTACCAGCGATATAGCGATGGATCATTTCAAGCCAAGCTTTTTCTGGCTCAATTTGAGCATCAGGAAATCGACTTTCAATGTTGGCTAAATCATGGCTTGCACTCGGCACCGCTAAATGGCCATAACAGCCCGGCCAGTCAGGACAACCTAATCCAGCATCAGACAGACGTGTATAGGCGCCCATTAGAATAACTGCCAAGGTAAACACTAAGGTGAATTTGATTAATCGCTGTATTGCCATTAGCCAACCCTCGACAACTTAAGCATTTTGCGCAAATCGGCAATCATGGCTTTGCCCTGAGCAATATTGGCGTCGTGACCTATTACGTTGTCATATTGCATGACTAAGCTACCTAGAGGGTCGACAATAATAAGCTGTTGATTGGTCAATAGTGCAGCAAGTGCGTCATTGGCATTTGCTTGGTCAAAAGAGATATTTAATTGCTTGAGGATTTTGGTGTCACTGTGGCTGTTTACTACAATGATTGGGGTAACACGATCCCTATCTTTGCCAAGGGCAATATAGCTCTGGTGTAAAATATACAGCCGTTCCTGGCATTGCTCATTGCAGGTTTCGGGTAAAAAAAACAGTACTTGCCATGCATGAGGTTTAGGATTCTCCATGGCTAAGTTAGCGTAGTTTATGTCGGGAGCGATTAATGCCCCTTTGTTGGTTGCCGCTCCGTTATACAGCTCTAGGCTTAACACTAATTTGGCTAAGGCAACTGGTAAAATAAATACCAGCAGTAAGACCAGTAGTGCTTTATTACTTTTTTTCGGTAGGGAGTTCATTCTATCTCCTCTTTATCATTTTGATATTATTGTTAAGTTAATTATGAACGACGATGCTTAGCGTCGAAATTGTCGAAATGCTATCCAACTCATTAGTCCTAAAAATACTGCTGCCATAGTGAACCATTGCAAGGCATACCCTTGATGTTTCTGTGCCGACAATGGAATGGGTATCCAAGGTTGAGGCAGGTGATAATTTGGAACATTGTCGGGTTGCAGCACCACAGACGTCAGCGTATGGCCAAACATGTCAGTGAGTGCGGGTATATTGATATTTTGAAAACGTACTGGAGTATGAGCATCTGCTAATTGCTCTGCATCGAGTCGGTCACTTAATGGGTTGGGTTGTTTTTGATAAACTCGGCCTACCAGTGTGTAGTAATTTGTTTTTAAGGGGGTGAGTTCGGGTAAAATTCGACGGTCTTTGTTTGCAGGCACAAAGCCTAGCTCGACCATTATCCAAGGTTGTTCAGGGGTTATTTCAAAAATTTGATAAGCTAAATATCCTACTTGACCTTGATACACTTGATTGTCTAATAACATCATCATGTTATTGACGGGTTTAGCGGAGATCTTCAGACGATAACCCGTGAGTAATCTCGTCTCCGGTTGAGAACTTGTTGAGGCTTCTGACGTTTCAACTATTGCCAACATTTCATCATAAGTGAGTGCTTGTTGCTGTTGGCGCTGAATAAGCGTGCTTTGCCACTCTTGTTTAAAGGTTGCTCGTGATAACTGCCATAATCCTAACTTGACCAACAAGCTAAACACGACCAAAGTAATGATTACGAATAACACCCGAGACACACCCACACTTTTAAAAGGATTGCCTGTGACAACACCTTTCATCGTTAAGTTAGTTTTAGTCTCGTTGCTTGTATTCATATTATTTAACTTAGGTAGGGCCTTATTTATTATGGTTAAGGGCGAGCATCAACAATCCATGAGTCGTTTTCTCGGCCGGCGCGTATTGTTTTCTGTTGTCGTTATAATGGTATTGCTGGTGGCTTTGGGGCTTGGTTACATTCAACCTAACCCCAGACCTTATTAGTCGTTAATACGTTGTTTTATAGTACGTATACGAAAATGAATAAGCATAACCACACCACATCAACGAAGTGCCAATACCAACTCCCCGCTTGAAAAGCGAAATGCTTGTCGTGCGTAAAGTGACCCTTCACAATTCTGAGTAATAAAATAATCAAGAACAGGGTACCGATAGTGACGTGCATGCCGTGAAAACCGGTTAACAAAAAGAAGGTGTTGCCGTAGACACCAGAAGAGAGCGTTAACCCCATTTCTTGGTAAGCATGGCTATATTCTTCAACCTGCAAACAGAGAAACGCAATCCCCAAAATTACCGTTAACGCTAACCAGATTATCAAGGGCTTACGATTGGCTTTTTCAAGGTTGGTATGAGCAAAGTGCAAAGTAACTGACGATGTTAGCAATATAATGGTGTTAATTAATGGCAATCCCGTCCATGGCATAGCTTCAGTTGCAGTGCCATCAGGTGTTTTAACCAATGGCCACATAGCTTCAAATGCAGGCCATAACACTTCATGGGTCATGGCATTGTTAGATGCGCCACCAAGCCAAGGTACTGAAATCATGCGGGCATAGAATAGCGCGCCGAAAAATGCCCCAAAAAACATAATCTCTGAAAAAATAAACCAACTCATTCCCTGTCTAAATGAACGATCCATCTGCGGTGAATACAGTCCAGCCATTGATTCATCAATAACGGTCTTAAACCAACCAAAAATCATAAAGATAATCACGGCCAAGCCAGTTATTAAAATGTAACCGCCAGAGGTTTTTTCAGTGGTTAATTGTTGTACATAATTTCCTGCGCCAAACGCAATTAAAAATAAACCTATAGCACCGATTATTGGCCAAGCACTTTGGGCTGGCACATAATAAGTTTGATACTTTGTTGTCATTTTGATGCTCCTTGCTCTATGACTATCGCCTGTCTATCGGTGATGTCGTAAAGGGTATAAGAGAGAGTCAATGTGTTAATGGACGCTGGTAAATCAGGGTCCACGTAAAAAATCAGTGGTAGTTCTGCTGTTGCTGCTGCAGCCAAAGGTTGTTGATTAAAGCAAAAACATTCCGTTTTATTAAAGTATGCCGCACCTTGGCCTGGTGATACCGAAGGGATTGCTTGGCCTACAGTGTCACGTGTCGACAGGTTTTTAACCAAAAATTGTGCGTGAGTGAGCTCCCCTGGATGCACGCTTATTTGGTTAACTTTAGGGCTAAATTCCCATGGCATACCTGACTGAACTTGAGTCACAAATTCAATGGTTACGGTCCGATTTTTATCAACCACCACCGCTTCATAACTACTGGCGCTATTTTGGGTTTTGCCATTAATCCCCAATGTATCGCAGAGCACGTCATAAAGCGGTACCAGCGCAAAACCAAACCCAAACATACCAATTGACCCGGCAATCAGGATGATTAATAGCTTACGATTTGATTTTGTTGGCTGTGTCATCTCATTTAATCTCCGGTGGAGTGGTAAACGAGTGATATGGCGCAGGGCTGGCAATCGACCATTCCAAGCCTTCGGCAGCTTCCCAGGGATTATCTCCAGCGGGTTTGCCACCCTTGATACATTTGAGTACCACAACAAGGAAAATTAGCTGAGATAAACCAAATGCAAAGCCACCAATCGATACAATTTGATTCACATCGGCAAACTGCACAGCGTAGTCGGGGATCCTACGTGGCATACCCGCTAAACCTAGAAAGTGCATTGGGAAAAACAACACGTTGACGGATATTACCGAACACCAAAAGTGCCACTTGCCTAAGGTCTCGTTATACATATGGCCGGTCCATTTAGGCAGCCAATAATAAGCCGCCGCCATAATGGAGAAGATCGCCCCCGTCACCAGTACATAATGGAAGTGAGCTACGACAAAGTAAGTGTCGTGGTATTGGAAGTCCGCAGGGGTAATTGCCAACATCAAACCCGAAAAGCCACCAATAGTGAACAGGATAATGAATGCCACAGCAAACAGCATTGGGGTTTCAAATGTCATAGAACCGCGCCACATAGTTGCGACCCAATTAAACACTTTCACCCCGGTTGGAATGGCAATCAACATGGTGCAATACATGAAAAACAATTCGGCAAAAACAGGCATACCAGTGGTAAACATGTGATGTGCCCATACCAAAAATGACAGAATGGCAATACTGGCAGTGGCGTAAACCATTGAGGAATAACCAAACAGCTTTTTACGGCTAAAGGTTGGTACTATCGCGGAGATAATACCGAAGGACGGTAAAATCATGATGTAAACTTCGGGATGACCAAAGAACCAGAAAATATGCTGGAACATCACCGGATCGCCACCACCTGCTGCATCAAAAAAGCTAGTACCAAAAAACTTATCGGTTAATACCATGGTGACCGCACCTGCGAGCACTGGCATTACCGCAATCAGTAAAAATGCGGTAATAAGCCAGGTCCACACAAACAAAGGTAACTTCATCCATGTCATGCCAGGAGCTCGCAAGTTTACAATGGTTACAATGACGTTAATTGCGCCCATTATCGAACTTATTCCCATGATGTGAATGGAGAAAACAAATAGGGCGGTACTGTCAGGGCTATAGGTGGTTGAGAGCGGGGCATAGAATGTCCAACCAAAGTTAGGACCGCCGCCTTCCATAAATAGCGAACCTAATAACATGGCAAAGGCGAAGGGTAAAATCCAAAAGCTCCAGTTGTTCATTCGCGGTAGTGCCATATCTGGTGCACCAATCATCATAGGTATTAACCAGTTAGCTAATCCGGTAAAAGCGGGCATCACCGCCCCAAACACCATGATGAGACCATGAACTGTGGTCATCTGATTAAAAAAGTTAGGCTCTACTAGCTGTAATCCAGGCTGAAACAATTCAGCTCGAATGACCATTGCCATGGCGCCGCCAGTAAGAAACATAATGAAACTAAACCATAAATATAGCGATCCAATATCTTTATGGTTAGTGGTGAGTAGCCAGCGCATTAGCCCCTTCGGAGCCCCGTGATGATGATCATCATGAGCGGTAGCCAGTGTATCGTGCGTTGTTGTGCTCATTGTTTTCCCCTACTGTCCATGGCTAGCGACATCGGCAGGTTGCACCGCCTCGCCAGAATTATTGCCCCACGCATTGCGCTCATACGTAATCACCGCCGCCATCTTGCGAGGGCTAAGTTGACCACTAAATGCCTGCATTGCGGTTCCTGGTTTACCGTGCATAACGATATCGATATGTCCGCTAACCGGTCCGGTAACAACAGGGCTGCCAATAAGTGAAGGGAAAGCGCCAGGTAAACCTGCGCCAGTGGCTTGGTGACACGCAGCGCATGTCGTAGCATAAACCTGCTCACCTTCAGCAATTAATTGCTCCAAGGTTAAAGTGGGCAGATCCTCTGGTACAACAGTTTCTGCTACGGCTTCGACAACTTGATTGGCTTTGTCGGTAACCGCATCGGTAATGTCAGTTGCCGTGGCTGCAATAGTACTTGCTGCATCGGTTACTGCTTTACTTGGTTCGGTGCTTGCCTCGTTACTGCCTAAAAAGTTGCCTATATCAACTGCTTGCACTACATCACCGCTATTATTGCCCCAGGCATTACGCTCAAAGGTAATTACTGCGGCAATTTCTTGGGCGCTAAGTTGTTTTGCAAAGGCTTGCATTGCGGTTCCTGGTTTACCGTTTAAGACGATATTCAGGTGATCTTCAACAGGCCCTTTTATGATAGGGCTGCCAATTAATGATGGGAATACACCAGGAAGACCCGCGCCATTGGGTTGATGACAAGCGGCGCACCTAGCAATATAGATTTGCTCACCTTGTGAGGTTAGCTCCTCAAGAGACAAGGTTTTAGACATTGATGCCGCAGCGGCTGCAGCAGCATTACTTGCTAGTTGTTTTTGCTCCACTAACCAATTATCAAAATCGGCCTCCGATAATGCTTGCACCACAATCGGCATGAAACCATGGTCTTTACCGCATAATTCGGCACATTGGCCGCGGTAAATACCGGGTTTATCAATGCGGGTCCACGATTCGTTAATAAAGCCTGGATTGGCATCTTTTTTAACGGCAAACGCCGGCACCCACCATGAATGAATAACATCATCAGATGTCATCAAGAAGCGCACTTTTTGATTAATAGGCAGTACTAATGGCTTATCGACTTCGAGGAGGTAATGTTCTCCTTTGGCCTCACTGCCATCAATTTGAGCTCTGGGGGTGGATAATGTGCTGTAAAATTCGATGTCTTTATCAAAATAGCTGTAATGCCACTTCCACTGCGACCCAGTAATTTTTATGGTGAGATCAGCATCACTGGGATCTTCCATAGCAATCAAGGTTTTGGTGGCTGGAATAGCCATGCCGATTAAGATGATGAAAGGGATGACGGTCCAAGCAATTTCCACTTTGGTACTTTCGTGAAAATTGGCCGCGACAGCGCCTTTTGATTTGCGGTGATAAATCATTGAGTAAATCATGATCCCAAACACCACTAACCCAATTACACAACAGATATAAAGAATTGTCATATGGAGGTCGTAAACCTTGCCACTGATATCTGTCACGCCTTGAGTCATGTTGAGGGGCATTTCTGTTGCCCCAAGCGGAAGTGCTACAAACACAACCAGTAAACAATACAACCATTGCTTCACAAGACTACTCCTCTGCTAATTGCAAATAGCAACTACAAAGAAGAGTCACACAGTAATTCTCTGCTCTATGCAAACTCTTCGGTTCCCGAAAAAAGTTTGATGACCTCAAAGTACTTTGGTGGCTGTAAACAGACGGTTTACGGTTTTATTGTTAGCTGTGCACCACGCTTGTACCTACGACTGAACTTATCAATTTTGATTTGGATCATTGGTCTGAAAGTAATCTTGATTACTGTCATTCCCGTCCAATTAAAGATAAAAAATGTTTCATCCTTGTTAACCACATTACTTGTAGATTAAACATTGATCAAGATCACTTTGTTGGCTAATAGGCTGAAAAAAGATGAAAAAAAACCCTGAATTCAATACAGGGCTTGGTAATGAAGGGTTCGTGCTTAGTGAAATGAGCAAAAATTACTTGTTCCATTTGTTAAAGTAGGGCTAACAAGTTGATGTTTGTGAGGTAAGTGAGCATTCACATCTTCAATTACCACCCCTAATGCACGTGCACTTTTAGCGACAATTTCTAAACGGCGACTATCGCGAGCATCAAGTGAGCTTGTCCAAGTCACTACTGCGCTCGATGTACCGCTAGTGAGCGCTTTCTCCATGGCCCATAATGTTTCGACTTCATCTTTGGTGTGCACCAGTAAAATGCGATCCATTCTTACACCAGCACTTGCCAGCATATGTTTATAGCCAATATGGGGCGGGCTAATTAATACAATCCATCTGCCTTGCTGGCTCAATATCGCTAACTGGCTGCACAATTGGCTCAGTTCAGCTTCACCTTGAGTGACAGTTTGTAATGTTTGAATGGTTTGGGTGCTATGCAGTTCTGTTTCAGTTAAATCTACCCATAAGCCCGGGTGGCGTGGCGCGATGCCCATTAGTTTGTTCATAACCAATCTCCATTACGGATAACGCCAACGGCAAGCCCTTCGATGGTTAGGCTTTGGCAACTTAAATCTACTTTTATCGGATTGTAATCTTCATTTTCGGCATGCAGATAAATCACATTACCTTTTTGTTCAAATCGTTTTACGGTGACGTCATCATCAACACGTGCCACAACAACCTGGCCATTACGTGCTTGCTGCATTTTATGTACAGCGAGTAAGTCGCCTTCTAAAATTCCGATATTTTTCATGCTGTCACCACGTACTCGCAGCAAAAAATCTGCGGCGGGCTTAAACATGTTTGGATCGACTTGATAGTATTGCTCTACATGCTCTTGAGCCAAAATTGGTTCACCAGCAGCAACCTGTCCAATCAGTGGCAGACCGGTTTCAACCTGTTCTTCTTGAGGTAAACGAATGCCTCTTGAGGTCCCAGGCATGATCTCGATAAAGCCTTTTTTGGCTAATGCTTTTAAATGCTCTTCGGCGGCATTAGCACTTTTAAAGCCAAGACGATTCGCAATTTCAGCACGAGTGGGTGGCATACCTGTTTCGGCGATATTGTTTTTAATTAAGTCTAAAATTTCTGCTTGGCGCGGCGTTAACGGTCTCATGATGATTCCTGTCTTTTTATACAGTGACTGTCATTATATACAGTGTTTATGTTCGCGCAAGTATTAACCAACTATTTTTTGTATTTTGTTGATTAAGTATCACTCAACAATATGTTTTAGTTAACTATTACTAATGTTCTGTCTTATGTTATTTCTGATAGTGAGAGCTTAAGCGTAAAGATAGATCGGTCTGATAGTGTAAGCAGGGTGGTTTCTGGTATCCTATACATCAATATTACAGTGGCTTATGTTGCGAAAATAACCATGTCAAAACCAGATTCAATATTTTTACGAGCATTAAGATGGATTCAAAAGTGGATGGTACAGACCATTGTGGTCCCTCACGATCCTTTTGATGACCTCAATATAGATCCAACTAAACCTTTGGTTTATTTAATGAAAACGGAATCTATTAGCGATATTGCCGCGTTGAGCGAAATCACCGAGGGCTTTGGTCTGCCCAGTCCTTATGAGCCATTACAGCTTGATGGCTTAACCGTGCCTCGTGTGGTCTGTTTAGAGGGCCGCAAACCACTATTTGGTAAACGTGAAAGTGGTGACAAATTCCTTAATTATTTTACCAGCTTATTGTCACTTCACAGTGAGAGTCCTGAATTAGATATACAGTTGGTTCCTGTTTGCCTTTATTGGGGACGTACACCCGGTAAAGAAGAAGACAGCATGAAAGCTGCAGTATTTGAACGTGAAAACCCTACGTGGTTACGTAAATGGTTAATGATTTTATTTTTAGGGCGCCATAATTTCGTCCAGTTTTCTAATGCACTATCGCTTCGTCATATGGCCGATGAACATGGTACTGATAAAAGAATTGCTCACAAATTAACCCGAGTTGCCCGAGTGCATTTCCGCCGTCAACGCAAAGTGATGACAGGGCCACAATTACCTAATCGACAAGCGTTGTTTGCCTCTTTATTAAAATCAGAATCTATCAAAAAAGCCATTGAAGAAGAGTCTGCGAATAAGAAAGTAACGGTCGAGAAAGCGCGTGAAACCGCCATTGAATACCTTGATGAAATTGCCGCCGACTATTCTGATAGTTTGGTGCGTATTGCCGAACGTTTCCTGACTTGGTTATGGAACAAATTATACAGTGGTATCAATATCAAAGGTGCCGAACAAGTAAGACAGTTACATCATGATGGCCATGAAATTGTTTACGTTCCTTGTCATCGTAGCCATATGGATTACTTGCTACTGTCGTATATTTTGTATTATCAGGGCATGGTTCCGCCGCACATTGCTGCCGGTATTAACCTTAATTTTTGGCCAGCAGGGCCGATGTTCCGCCGTGGTGGTGCATTCTTTATCCGTCGTAGTTTTAATGGTAATAAACTTTATACCGCAGTATTTCGTGAATATTTAGATCAGTTATTTGCTAAGGGTTATGCGGTCGAGTATTTCACTGAAGGCGGCCGTTCGCGTACCGGACGTTTGTTAGCGCCTAAAACCGGTATGTTGGCTATGACAATTAATAGTGTGCTTCGTGGGATAGAGCGCCCAGTGACATTAGTACCCGTGTATTTAGGTTATGACCATGTGATGGAAGTGGCGACGTATCACAAAGAATTAAGCGGTAAGAAAAAGAAAAAAGAATCAGTTTGGCAGGTCTTTGGTGCTATTCGTAAGTTAGGCAATTTTGGCCAAGGTTATGTGAATTTTGGTGAGCCGATTAATTTACAACAGTTCTTAAATCAGCAGGCGCCAGAGTGGCGTGATGAGCTAGCTAAAGATCCTGATCAAAAACCGTCTTGGTTTACGCCATCAGTTAATTTATTGGCTAACCGTGTAATGACTAATATCAATGGCGCTGCCGCAGCCAGCTCAGTAACATTGACCAGTTTAGTGTTACTAGCGTCAGAGCAAAATGCGTTAGAAAGAAGCCAGTTAGAGCGTCAGCTTGATTTGTATTTAGCCTTACTTAAAACAGTGCCTTATACCGAATACGCCTCAGTGGCAGAAGGTAATGGCAAGTCAATTGTTGATCATTGTTTGTCGTTAAATAAGTTTGTGAGTACCAAAGACCTTATTGGCGAAATCATTTCTGTTGATGAAAAAATTGCCATCACCATGAGTTATTACCGTAACAATATTATTCACTTAATGGCGCTTCCGTCATTAATTGCCAGTTGTTTAGTGCATTATGATGTGTGCGACCGTCAGCGAATTCATGCCATTGTAATGGACTTTTATCCATTGCTTAAAGCTGAACTCTTTATGAGCATTGATGATGTGCCTAAACATGTAGATTGCATTTTAGATTTCATGGTTGAACAAGGTTTACTGACAGGTAGCGATCAATTTGAGATAACGCCTCGTCATATTACCCAAGTGTTATTGTTAGCCGAAACTATCAGTGAAACGTTGCAACGTTATGCGATTATTTTTAATTTACTGGCAATAAAACCAGATCTTGAGCGCTCAGAACTGGAACGCGATAGCCATTTGTTAGCCCAACGATTAGGCGCGCTGCACGGTATTACCGCACCAGAATTTTATGACAAAAAATTATATAACACCCTGAGTGTGAAACTGAAAGAATTGGGCTATTTATGCAGCGACGAACATCGTGCAGAAGTGATCAGAATTCGTGATAACGCTAATAAATTACTCAGCTCTTTAGTAAGACAAACCATTGTTGATAGTGTGGAAGCGGAGCACGGACAATAATGGCTAATCATATGAATGCTGCTAAGCATCGTACCAGCGGTAAATCTGTATTGGGTGGGGCGATGATTATTGCCGGAACCACTGTGGGTGCGGGGATGTTTTCGTTACCCGTTGTTGGTGCTGGAATGTGGTTTGGCTATTCTATCGCGATGTTACTCGGCGTTTGGTTTTGCATGCTAATGTCGGGTTTATTGTTATTAGAAGCCAATTTGCATTTTGAACCAGGTGACAGTTTTGACACCTTAACTCGGGTGACTCTGGGGCAGTTCTGGCGGGTGATTAACGGCGTTTCGATTGCGTTTGTGTTATATATTTTAACCTATGCTTACATCAGCGGTGGTGGTTCGATTGTGAATCACAGTCTGTCTGCATTGGGCGTAAGCCTACCGCAGAGCGTAGCCGGATTAGTGTTTGCGGTAGTTTTGGCTCTGGTGGTATTTATTAGTACTAAAGCGGTCGACCGTATCACCACAATCATGCTTGGCGGCATGGTGATTACTTTCTTTTTGGCTATTGGTAACTTATTAATCGATATCGATACCATAAAGCTAGTGTCGCCTGATGGTGAATCGCGTTACCTGCCTTATTTACTTGCCGCGATTCCATTTGGCTTAGCCAGTTTTGGTTATCACGGCAATGTGCCAAGTTTAGTCAAATATTACGGTAAAGATGCCAAAACCATCGTTAAAGCCATTATTACTGGAACCACTATCGCATTGGTAATTTATATATGTTGGTTAGTGGCAACGATGGGTAATATTCAACGAAGCCAGTTTGCCGATATTATTGCTCAAGGTGGCAATATCGGTGTGTTAGTGGGTGCGTTGTCTGGGGTTATTGCCAGTCAATGGCTGGATAACATGCTAACCCTATTTGCTAACCTTGCCGTTGCCTCATCATTTTTAGGTGTGACACTAGGCTTGTTCGATTACCTTGCTGATTTATTTGGGTTTGACGACTCGCGATCAGGACGAATTAAAACGGCAGCGGTCACGTTTGTGCCACCAACAATCCTTGGTTTGTTATTTCCGAATGGATTTATTTTAGCGATTGGTTTTGCTGCGCTAGCTGCCACTATTTGGGCTGTTATTGTACCAGCGTTATTAGCCTATAAAGTAAGACAACAATATCCTGACTCAAAGGGATTTAAAGTCCCTGGTGGAACCCCGTTAATTGCTATTGTGGTGTTGTTTGGAGTTATCACTGCCACATGTCATTTGCTGGCCATGGCCGATATATTGCCGGTGTTTAAATAGACGCAAAAAATTCCGGTGAAAAAACTTTTAGTCAAAAAGCCTTCGTTTGAAGGCTTTTTGCTTTTCTGCTGATATCGACTTAACTTATAAGACAAGTTTCATGTTGGCTATAACAAGGCAACTATTTTTATAAAGGATTAGGATAATGAAGGTACAACAGTATCAACAAGGACAGCCTTGCTGGATTGAATTAGCAACTCATGATTGGGCGGCAGGTAAAGCATTTTATCAGGCGCTATTTGGCTGGGGAGCAGATGATATGCCTATGCCAGAAGGGCATTATACTATGCTGCAAATCGACGGTGATGATATTGCTGCAATGTACCCAATGCCAGCAGAAATGGAGGCTTTACCGACTCATTGGACAATTTATTTTGCGGTCGATGATGTTGATGCTACCTCTAAGGCTGTGACTCAAGCTGGAGGTGAAATTATTGCGGGGCCTCATTCTGTTGGAGATGCTGGCCGTATGGCGCTATGCACAGATCCAGAAGGCTGTCGATTTGCATTATGGCAAGGCCAAGACCATATTGGCATTAAGCGATCGCAAGAATCAAATACCCTATGTTGGGTTGAGCTTGCTTGTCGTGATACCGCTGCGGCGAAACAGTTTTATAGCCAAGTATTAGGTTATCAAACTCAGCTTAATGATGTGGCTGATTTTGAATACACCGAATGGTATGCGGATGAACAAGCCATTGGCGGAATGATGGCAATGACTGCAGAATGGGGTGATACTCCTGCCCACTGGATGAGTTACTTTGCCGTTGATGACTGTGATGTATCAGTGACTAAAGCACAAACCTTGGGAGCTACTGTTTGTGTGCCAGCAACCGATATTCCAAACGTAGGCCGTTTTTCAGTACTCAATGATCCACAAGGTGGGGTTTTTTCCATTATTGCGTTATTTGCTGCGCAATAAATAGATCTGAAAATTATATTTTTCCATAATGAATGTTGATTATTTATATTCGTGTGTTGCCGATTAAAGCTAGAGTATCATTTAATGTAGAGTGCCGATTTAAGATCGAATGACGATTTAAGATAGAAGGCCGATTGAACCTTGATTATTAAGTGATGTCATATTGAGTTGTTGGTAAAATGTTACTTTTAGTAGAGTGTTACTATTAGTTGTTGGTAAGAGTTAGTGTATTTAAACAAGGATGAGTGAATGACACAGGAAAACACCCAAATCACATTAGCCAGTATTCATCGCAATATGTTGTTAGTGGCACTGATCGATTTTCCTGGCACGATATTATTTGGTCTTGGACTCTACGGTATCCTTGTAGGGTTTGACCAAGATTTCTTGCCTATGTTAGCCAACCCTTTGATCATTATTATTATGTTGATTATCGGTGCGATTATTATGCTATGGGGGATTATCCGCATGATGCTGCTTGCGCGTCAAAAACAAGGAATATTACAACAATGAAAAAATGGATAATCCAATTAAGCTTGTTATCTAGCTTAGTGATACTTACGGGATGCCGTGGTACCGATATCATCAATATTGGTAATAATATTGGCAATGCAGATGACAATAAAAATGACACAGATTACATGATACTGAATGTCCCTAGGGCAATTTTAGCCAGCGATCCATGCAAATATGGGCATCCTGACGATATTGCGGCGTGTCGTAAAAAGAAACAAGATGAAGCCGACCAACTTAATGAATCACTTAAGCGTAAATAACATTGTAATTAGCATATAAAAATCCCAAGCGATTAATCGTTTGGGATTTTTATTTATAGGGGTAAAAGTAATAACCTCAACTCTGGTTAAATAAATTTAAGATAATGATTGCTTGGGTAACTTACGGCCATATATCAGCAAGTAAATTGCTGGGATAACAAATAGCGACAGTAGCGGCGCAGTGACCATTCCTCCGACCATAGGCGCAGCAATTTTTTGCATCACTTCATTACCCGTACCGCTACCCCACATGATCGGTAGTAAACCAAAAAAGATGGTGGCGACGGTCATGGCTTTAGGGCGAATGCGCATCACTGCACCTTCAATTAATGCAGCCGTTAAATCCGCTTTGCTGTGGTAATTGTCGGCTTCTTTATAGGCCTTAATACTATTATTAAGGTACACCTGCATCACTACGCCAAACTCAGCGGCGACCCCAGCTAAGGCAATCATGCCGACAGATACAGCAACTGAAAAATTAAAATCGAGTCCATACAGTAGCCATGCGCTACCCACCAATGAAAAGGGTAAACTTAACATGATTACAGATGCTTGTATTACTGAGTTGAAAGTCATCATCAGCAACATAAAAATCACCGCGATCATTAATGGGATCACCATTTTCATTTTGGCATCTACGCGTTGCATGTACTCGTATTGCCCAGCAAAGCTATAGTTGTAGCGTGGAGGAAGGGTAATTTGTTGTTTAAGTGCCTTTTCTGCTGCAACGATATATTCACCGATAGAAATGTCTTTCAGATCGACAAACACCCACGAGATAAGGCGACCGTTTTCACTGGCTAACATAGGCGCACCATCGGTAATTTTCAGTTCGGCTAAATAACTTAACGGTAAGTACTTACCCGTTTTAGTCAGAACGGGTAAATTTCTGAGCTTCTCGATGTTGTCACGTAGCTCTCGCGGGTAACGGATATTGATTGGATAGCGTTCTTGACCTTGTATTGATTCACCTATTGTCATGCCACCAATGGCAATCTTTACCACATCTTGGATGTCTTTTAAGGTCATGCCATAACGTGCGGCATTTTTAAGGTCTGGTGTGATATCGATATAACGGCCGCCGCTACTACGCTGTGAAAATGCCGACTCAGTTCCCGGTAATTGGTTTACTACCGCTTCTATTTCTGCACCAATACGTTGTAGTTCTTCAACATTTGCGCCCGATATTTTTATGCCGACAGGCGTTCTCACGCCGGTAGATAACATATCGATACGGGTTTTAATCGGTTGCACCCAAGCATTGGTCATCCCTGGTATACGCACGGTTTTTTGCAGTTCAGCAATAATGCTCTCTAAGGTTACGCCTTCACGCCATTCGCCAGGCGGTTTGAGCATGATGGTGGTTTCTAGCATTGTTAGCGGCGCTGGGTCAGTTGCTGTCATGGCTCGGCCCACTTTGCCAAACACGCGTTTAACTTCGGGTACTGTTTTTATCAGTCGGTCAGTTTGCTGCAATATTTCTGCTGCTTTGCCTGCACTTACACTGGGTAGCGTGGTGGGCATGTAAAGTAGGTCACCTTCTTCTAAGGTGGGCATAAACTCTGAGCCCATTTGGCTTAATGGGTAGTAAGCACTGAATAGCACAATAATGGCTAATCCGATGGTGATTTTAGGGAAATGCAGTACCCATTTTAACAATGGTTGATATATGGCAATTAATACTCGGCTAATGGGGTTTTTACGCTCATCAGGGATTTTACCTCGCACAAAATAACCCATTAACACCGGAATTAAGGTAATTGCTAAAATGGCAGATGCCGCCATAGCGAAGGTTTTGGTAAAGGCTAGCGGGTGAAATAAACGTCCTTCTTGCGCTTCAAGGGCAAAGACCGGTGTAAAGCTTAGGGTTATAATCAATAAGCTGAAAAATAAAGCTGGGCCGACCTCAATTGAGGCCTCTTTGACGAGTTGCCAATGATCATCTCCTTCTGGAGCTTTACCGTGTTTTTGGCGATAATGTTCCAAATGCTTATGGGTATTTTCGACCATTACAATTGACGCATCAACTACCGCTCCTATGGCAATGGCAATACCGCCTAAGCTCATAATATTGGCATTGACACCAATGATATTCATGGCGATAAAGCTGACTAAAATCGAAATAGGTAAGGTGATTATCGCGACTAACGTTGAGCGTGCATGCAGTAAAAATAGTAGGCAAATAAGTCCGACAACCAGCATTTCTTCTAACACTTTATGCTTAAGGTTATCGACTGAGCGTAAGATTAACTCTGAGCGATCATAAGTGGTGACTAATTCGACCCCATCAGGTAATCCATTACTGATCTCCTTGAGTTTTTGCTTAACATTATTAATGGTTTCAAGAGCATTTTCACCATAGCGCATCACCACAATACCGCCGACAACTTCGCCTTTGCCATCGAGTTCGGCAATACCACGACGCGCCGCTGGGCCAGTTCGTAGTTGGGCAACGTCTTTCATTAATACCGGCGTACCAGTTTCCGATAAAATGCCCAGTGGGACTTCAGCAAAGTCGGCAATGGTTTGGCGATAACCACTTGAAGTGATCATGTATTCTGCTTCGGCCATTTCAATCACCGAGCCGCCTGTCGAGCTATTGGAGTTATCTAAGGCGTTTTTAATGGTCATTAAGTCGATTTTATACAGTGCTAGCTTATGTGGGTCGACGACCACTTGATATGTTTGTTCCATACCGCCAACAGTCGCAACTTCGGATACTCCGGCAACACTTTGTAATTCAAGTTTTAAAAACCAATCTTGTAATGAACGCAGTTGGGCTAAATCATACTGTCCGTTACGATCGACTAAGGCATATTGGAAAATCCAACCCACTCCCGATGCATCAGGGCCAATACTGGGCGTGACACCGTCAGGCAGTTGATCTTGGGTTTGCGATAAATATTCAAGCACCCGTGAACGCGCCCAATAGATATCGGTGCCATCTTCAAAAATGACATACACAAACGAGTCACCAAACATTGAAAAACCACGTACTGTTTTGGCTCCTGGCACGGCAAGCATGGCCGATGACAATGGATAGGTAATTTGATCTTCAACTAATTGTGGTGCCTGGCCTGGGTAAGAGGTTTTTACAATAACTTGTACGTCTGATAAATCAGGTAGTGCGTCCAGTGGGGTCATGCGCATGGCTTGATAACCCACTAACGCGATAACGGCCGTGAGTATCAACACCATAACGCGTTGCTTTATTGAAGCACTGATAATTTTTGCTAACATTGTCGTGCTCCTTAGTGCTGGTGAGCATCGGTAGTGGTTGATTCTTTGGTCGTTGGCGCATTACTTAAACGCTGTAAACTGCCTTGAATACTGGCTTCTGAATCTAATAAGAACTGCCCTGAAATAACCACTTTGTCATGTTCATTCAGTCCTTCTAAGATTTCGGCTCTACCGTCTGCCATCATACCAATTTTGACTGGCACCGAAGCAAAGCTGGTATCACTGCGTTGCACCACCACGCGGTTTTCACGTCCGGTAAGGATCAGTGCTTCAGTTGGTACAGTGAGCACATTATCTTTTGGCAGGCCAAATAAGGTCACATCAACTAAACTGCCTGGTCTGAGTTTGTCGTTATGATTGTTAAGCTTGATCCGCACCCGCATCGCTCGGGTGACAGGGTCTAATTCTGGGTAGATATAGTCAATTGTCGAGTCAATATCAAACAGCCCTTGTGCTGCAGCGCTAACACTGACTTTACGGCCTTGTTGTAGCCAGCTTTGTTCATTTTCAAATACATCAGCAATGACCCATACACTGTCTAAATTAACGATTTCAAACAAGGTATCTCCAGGCTGAATATACATGCCATGACGCACGGTTAGCTTACTGATAAAGCCATCTTGTGGGGCATAAAAAGGCACTTTAAAAATGGTTTCACCGGTTTTTTCTAAACGATCAATTATCGAGGTATCGACGCCAAGCAGCTCTAAGCGTTTACGTGCTTTAAGTAATAAACTGCTACCTCGTTTTTTATCTTGCAAAAGGTAGTCTTGAGCTTGGGAATAGTCGTCTTGGGCATTGACGAGCTCGGGTGAATAAAGCTCATATAAAAGTTGGCCTTTTTTTATCTGTTGTCCCACGTTATGTACCGTGAGCGTTTCTATCCATCCGGTTGCGCGTGTATGCACATGGCCAATCGCATTTTCATTATATTGCACCGTGCCTATGGTATTCACTTGGCGCGACAAACTGGTTTTTTCAACTACATGGCTTCGCATACCCAAAGCTTGTTGCATCCCGCCAGAAACACCGACAACAATTTCTTGGCTTGCATCGGTAACGGTGACTTTCTCTAGGTTCATCCCGCAAATAGGGCAGGTTCCAGGAGCATCGGACACCACATGTGGATGCATTGGACAGACATATTTTACATTGGTGCTATCGCTCTGATTTGCTGCCGGCACTAATGTGGGCTTAGGTTGACTAAATACCTTATCTGCTTGGCTTTGTTTTACAGGAGTCGCACTTTGCATATTTGCCATTGGATCTTGAGTGTCGTCAATGGTGGACTCTTCTTCCTCTTCTTTGACGACGAGAAACATATTACAGATGGGGCAGGTTCCCTCTTTATCACTGATCACTTCAGGATGCATCGGGCAAGTATAAGTTTTACTGGCTTGCGACTGATGCTGGGCATGATCGTGCTCTGCGCCATAAGCGACAGGTGATGTGAAAGCCGCGGGGATCATTACCCCAACAAACGCGCCTAATAGCACACTAGAAAGTGGGAATTTCTTCATAACAACCTCGATATTCATCATGGCAATACTGAAGATTGCCATGATGATAAACGCTAAAAACAATAATGTTGAATGTGCTCAACACACAAGAATGATCAGTTAAACTTGTCTGCTAGGCTTGGTTCTTTTGGAATAGCGCCATGCATGTTAGCCATCGGATGTTGAGTGTCGCCTGCGCTGGACTCTTGTTGATCATCTTTGACGACGAGAAACATATTACAGATGGGACAGCGCCCCTCTTTATCGCTGATCACTTCAGGATGCATCGGGCAGGTATAGGTTTTAGTGGCTTGCGACTGATGCTGGGCATGATCGTGCTCTGCACCATAAGCAACAGTTGATGTGAGAGCTGCGGGGATGATGACCCCAACGAATGCACTTAATAGCACATTAAAAAATGGGAATTTTTTCATAATAACCTCGATATTCATCATGACAATACTGACAACCGGCATGATGATAAACGCTAAAAAACAATAATATTGAATGTGCTCAACGCACAAGAATGATCAATTGAATTAAGCGATAGGAGGGCGGAACGCGGGAGGGAAAGCGATTGACACATGGTTAACAACCATCGTAAGCGGTGCAGAGTAAACGGGTGTAATGGTCATCGCCAATGGAATATCAATTAGGTTGGCGGTAAACGAAATAGTTAAACAGTGGTTACAATCCAAGCTGCAAAATCCGGACCCATTACAACAGCTGTTTTGCGGTAACTTTGTGGCAATAGGTTCACCCACATCATTGACGGCATTTTGCATATCATCGTGGCAGTTCTTCATTGCCTTGTGTGACATGGCTGATGTGGTGTTGGTTATTTTGTCGGTTTGAGAGGACAGTGCTTGAGTCATTTCTGCATGTGCCATTGGCACCATCAAACTGTCATTAGTCAGCAACCCCTGTCCGACAAGTGCGAACAAAGTGATTACGATGATCCAATAGTTTGACTGCTTTGCTCTCATTTAGCCTTAACCAAGTCGTTTATTAGGGGTTAGCTTAACAGACCTTTACTTCAGTAAACATCTTTCAAGTAATAACAGATTATATTCATTAATCAGAAAATAATAATAACGTTTTTATGATCATTTTCGTGTGATACACATTCCATTTCATTAATTTAGGGGCGACTTACGTTTAAATCGCCATTATTTGCGCTTTAGTTTGGGCCGATACCTGTTGCGCTTAAGCATATCAATCACCCAAATTAATCCACTAAAAGTTAACCATAAAGTGATAAATGCAAAGATCATGATAGGGATGTTATTAAAACTGCCTTCACTGGTGTAATCCATAAAGTGCAGCATAAAAAATATATCGGCTAAACGTGTATGCTCATCACTGTGGCCGACAAGTCGACCCGACTGCGCTTCAATATAAACGCTGGTGCCAATGTTATCAGCAAAGTTTATCTGCCAAGTGTCATTGTGCTGTTTAGGAAAGTCGTCTAACGGCGGAGTGAGTAAGAGAGTTGAACTTATTGTAGCCTCTCCAGAATAAGATGCTTTGGCCAACTGTTGTGCCATTGTGATATCAATTATTACTTGGTTACCGTCATAAGCATCAACCAAGCTGTAGTCATTGTTAAGATGATTGTATAAACCCTTTTCATGGATTAATAAGTAGTAAGGTTTATCTAATAAAGTAATGATATTAAGCGATACGCTAGGCTTAAAGGCGGCCAAAATAGTACCAGGTTCAAGTAAACGATGAGTCTCTATTGCCACTTCAGCGTGAGTATCGTTAAGGTGAGTAAGCCCTTGAGCCTTATCGTGATCCATAAGATTAAAATACAGCCCGCTAATTAACCATAGGAGTAACTGAATCCCTACAATGACTGATGCCCATTTATGCAGCTTTCTGACCCAAAACATTAGGCAACCCCACTGTGTTTACGCTTGCTCAACATAGACTTACGTTTGTTTTTAGTACGACGTAATACCCTGAAATACACTAATATTAACCCGCTAACGGTGGCTAAAGTTGAGAACAACGCTATCCAGAATAATAATTGGTTATCGATTTCTTCAGCATCGCCATAATCCATCACATGAAAGCGAAACATCCAGTCGAATAAACGCCAAAATGCATGGCGCTTACCTACTACTAATCCGCTGTCAGCCGAGATGTAAAGTGAGGGGGCGGAAAAATGGTCGAAATTAATTCGCCAAGCCGGTAAGTGACGAGCACTGAGTTCAAAAGGTGGATTGTCGTTCAGTAAACTCACCTTGGTAATGGATTCATTACCAAGGTAATAATATTGGGCTAATGCTATGGCTGCCGTTTGGTTAAGTGGCGATAAACGTTCACCTGTTTGCGCATTTAGCATTACTTGCTGAGTCGTGATTATGGTCGTATTTATGGCCGGAATAGAGAAGCGGTATACGTCTTGTTGCATCAGTTTACCGACGCTTATTTGCTCTGCTTCAGGATAAGTTTGTAACAGTTTTGCTAATGAATACTGCAGTTTATCGGGGTTGATTTTTGTTTGAGGGTTACTGATTAGCGAATCACCATGAATATAGTCAATATGCATAAACACCATATATGTTCCTGTCACTGACCAAATCACAAACTGTAGCCCGAGAAACAGCATCAGCCATTTATGGAGTGTTCTTGCTGCTTTGTGCATTCAAATTAACCTTATTATTTTTATTATTGGTTTGGTTAAAAAGCGTTTTACGCTAGTAAATCAGGCTGTAAATGACCATCGGAATAGCATTATCTGTTAAGTGACTCATAGTTTGCAGCAATTTATGTTAATCGTGAAGCTAAAGAAGTGCTGTCAACAGATCACAATAGCCGTACTTGCATTACCAGCATGCAATTAATGGTTAACAATGAGCAGCATGTAATGGAATAGCATCACACTCATCATTAGTTGTCATTGCTAACGGTGAATAAACGAGCGGGCAACAAGTGATTGTTAAGCTAGCATTGGACATGGAATAAAATCTGAATTTATAAGTTTTATCTCATACCCTTTACCAAATATGATGCATTTATCTAAATTTCTGTGGTTAATGTTTTGCATTAAGTATTATTACCCACTAGCCAAGGACGAAGGCAAAACTCAAACTTATAACTCAAGTTCGGTGACTACTAAGCTAATCTTGTGGTTCAACGTTATCCTCATTAACCACTTCGGTAGTTTGATTCGGTAATCGGTGTTTGTTTTGGTACGGCACGAGTAAAAGTCGAGATCTAGCTCGCATTTTAGACATATTTTAGATAAGCAATTCTCAAAATAGCGACTAAAATCAATTTTATAATTTCGAATAATCCTAAACTAGACTTATAAATATTAGAAATTCCTTTTTTGCTATTACGGAGATTGAACAATGAACTGGCGTGCACTATTTAAACCAAGCGCGAAGTACTCGATTATTGCCCTCATTGTGGTTGGTGTAATTGTGGGTGTCGTGGGTTATTTCGCAACACAACAAACTTTACATGCAACAAGTAGCGATGCTTTTTGTATGACATGTCACCGTGACCATTCGTTAAGAGATGAGGTTATGGCGTCAGCTCATGGTGGTGGTAGAGCAGGTGTCACCGTGCAATGTCAAGATTGTCACTTACCACATGGCCCATTTGATTATTTAGTTAAAAAAATCATTGTTTCTAAAGACATTATTGGCTTGATGACCATTGATGGCTTTATGACGCAAGAATGGTTAGATGAAAACCGTAAAGAACAAGCGGACCTAGCCTTAAAATACTTCCGCAGTAATGATTCTGCTAACTGTCAGCATTGCCACACTCGTATTTATGAAGATCAGCCTGATACGATGAAGAAAATGGCCGTAAGAATGCACAGTATGAACTTTAAAAAAGCACCAGAAGACAGAAAGACCTGTGTCGATTGTCATAAAGGTGTCGCGCATCCTTACCCTAAAAAGTAATGTGCCGATGTTGTTAACTAAAAAAACCTCGTTAAATAACGAGGTTTTTTTATGCCAATGCCTCAGATAATCGCCATTTTTAATATTTGTTGATGCCGTTAACAAGCTGGCTAGAATGCCGTGAATGATATTGCTCAAATAGTGCAAATACTCCCCACAGCAAAATCGCCCGATAATGTACTGCAGGCTTTTTGTTACGAATATTTTTTAAGCGTGTGAGTAGTACAAGTAGCATGTGCATTGCCGCGGTGATACTGGCGAACACATTTAAAAATAGTGAGACATCTGGGCTGAAAATAAAAAAGCCGTAAGCCACCAAACACCACATCGACAAAGTGGCCGTTTTACCAATCAGTACAATATCGTGTATAGACATCGGCATTAACTTAATCGGCCAATAACAGGTTATCGTTCGGCTGGTATTGGTACAGTCGATAACATACTTGACCTGCCTTTTTTTCTTTCAAGGCAACCCAGGTTGCTGGCACATTGACTGAGGTTAATTCTGATTCGGTTTCGAGATAAATTTGTGCATTGGGGTTTAACCATTGATGTTGCATTAATAACTCAATGGTTTTGTTTACTAAATCTTTACGAAACGGTGGATCGATAAACACAATATCAAACCCACCAGGTGTACCTTTAGCAAGCACTTGCAAGCAGTCGGCATTAATAACCTCTGCATTTTGACATTGCAGGGTGGCAAGATTTTGTTTTAGTTGATTAGCAGCATTTTTTTGCAGTTCAATTATGGTTGCAAAGCTAGCATAACGGGATAAAGCCTCAAGGCATAATGCACCGCTGCCGGCAAAGCAATCGAGCACTTTGGCACCACGGATATCATTAGCAAGCCAATTGAATAAGGTCTCGCGAACGCGATCTGTTGTCGGGCGTAGACCTTCAAGATCATGGATCGGTAGCTTACGAGATCGCCATTGACCTGAAATAATCCGCACCTGACCGCTGCTGGTATTTTTTTTAGCCATCTCATCCTCGTGATTTGCCTGAACAAAGAAAAAAGAAAGTGGTAGACTATGCCACAATCTGAACCGTCGTTATTTTATATCAAACTTGTGATTAAATGTGAGTATTCATCATTTTACTGGTGAGAGATGCAACAAACGGCTTCAACTGAATTTTTAAGCATATAAATACTGGTAGCAAACATGGCAAAGAAAGGTTTTTTTTCCTGGTTTCGTAAAGATAAGCCCGTCCCTGAAGTTGAAGAACAGCAGCAACTCGATGTTGATGCGGAGAATGAAGTTGTAACAGAGACTGCAGAGCAACCTCAACAAGCTGAGCAACTAGAGCAAACTGAAGCAACAGCGCGCCTAGACGTTGAACGTCTTGAGCAAGAACGTCTTGAAACTGAGCTTGCAGAACAAGCCCGTATCGACGCTGAGCGTATTGCTGCAGATAAGTTGGCCGCTGATGTTTTAACCTCAGAAAAGCTCGCCGCAGAAAAGCTAGCTACTGAGCAGGCAGAGCAACAAAAGCAAGCACTAGAGACTGAACGTTTAGAAGCTGAACGTGTTGAACAACTTCGTCTTGAACAGCTTGATCTAGAAAATAAGCGTCTTGAGCAAGAGCGTGTCGACAATGAACGAGCAGAACTCGCCCGTATCGATGCTGAGCGTATTGCTGCAGAAAAGCTAGCCACTGAGCAGGCTGAGCAACAAAAGCAAGCACAAGAGACTCAGCGTTTAGAAACTGAACGCTTAGAAGCCGAACGTGTTGAACAACTGCGTCTCGAGCAGCTTAATTTAGAAAAGAAGCGTCTTGAGCAAGAGCGTGTCGACAATGAACGAGTAGAACAAGCCCGTGTCGATGCTGAGCGTACTGCAGCAGAAACGTTAGCAACTGAAGCCTTAGCTGCAGAACTAGCCGCACAGCAATTAGCAGAACAACAATTAGCAGAACAACAGGCAGCCGAGCAACAAGCACCGATAGAGTCTATTGAGTTAGCACAACAAGATGAACCGCAAGCTAAACCACAAAAAGAGGGTATGTTTGCCCGCTTAAAACGTGGCTTAATGCGCACCAGTGAGAATATTGGTTCTGGCTTCATTGGCTTATTCCGCGGTAAAAAAATTAATGAAGAGTTATTTGAAGAACTCGAAGAGCAATTGTTAATCGCTGATGTGGGTGTTGAAACCACCAATAAATTAATTAAAAGCCTGACCGAGCATGCATCTCGTAAGCAGCTTAAAGATGCTGAAGCACTTTATGATTTAATGCGTGAAGAAATGCAAAAAATGCTCGATCCGGTAGCTATTCCTTTAGTTCCCGATAACGCCAATGGCCCATTTGTCATTCTTATGATTGGTGTCAATGGTGTAGGTAAAACCACCACGATTGGTAAACTGGCTAAACAGTACCAAAGCCAAGGTAAATCTGTCATGTTAGCTGCCGGCGATACCTTCCGCGCAGCGGCAGTTGAGCAGTTACAAGTGTGGGGACAACGCAATAACATTCCGGTAGTGGCCCAGCATACTGGCGCAGACAGTGCTTCAGTTATATTCGATGCCTTACAAGCCGCTAAAGCGCGTAAAGTAGACGTATTAATTGCAGATACAGCGGGACGTTTGCAAAACAAAAGTCACTTAATGGAAGAGTTGAAAAAAGTCGTGCGAGTGATGAAAAAACTCGATCCAGATTCGCCTCATGAAGTCATGCTAACGCTAGATGCTAGCACTGGTCAGAATGCTATTAGCCAAGCACAGTTGTTTAAAGAAGCGGTTGGCGTGACGGGGATTACCATCAGTAAATTAGATGGTACCGCCAAAGGCGGGGTGATTTTTGCGATTGCCGATAAGTTTTCTATTCCTATTCGTCATATTGGTGTCGGTGAGCAAATTGATGATTTGCGTACTTTTAACTCCAATGATTTTATTGAAGCATTATTTAGCCAGGATAAAACGGACCAATAATTTATGATCCAATTTGAGCAGGTCAGTAAAATCTATGCTGGAGGCCAAAAGGCCCTTATGGATGTCAATTTTCACCTCCGACAAGGTGAAATGGCTTTTTTAACCGGCCATTCTGGTGCGGGTAAAAGTACCTTGCTCAAACTCATTACGGTTATTGAACGTGCTACGGCAGGTAAGGTATCTATTAATGGGCATAACATTGCCAATGTAGGGCCAAAACATGTGCCCTATTTACGTCGTAATATTGGTGTGATCTTCCAAAATCATCACTTGTTGATGGATAAAACCGTATTTGACAATATTGCCTTGCCGTTAGTGATCGAAGGTTTCACCCATGGCGAAATTCGTAAGCGTGTTGCTGGCGCACTCGACATGGTGGGTTTATATGGCAAAGAACGGCATTTGCCGATAATGCTGTCGGGTGGTGAACAACAACGAGTCGGCATTGCCCGCGCTATTGTTAACAAGCCACCACTGTTGTTGGCCGATGAACCTACGGGTAACTTAGACCCTAAATTATCGATGGATATTTTACGCTTATTCGAAGCCTTTAATGACTCGGGTACTAGCGTGCTAATTGCCACCCATGATTTAGGCCTTATTGCGCGCATGAAATATCGCACTTTTACTCTGCGTGAAGGACGTATGCTCGGTGGAGAAAGTTCTACTGCTGGTGGGGAGACAATACGATGAGTAAAAAAGTGAATATTACTCAGAGTAAATTACCTTTAAGCGGTCGCATTGTGATGTTTTTTATTCGCCATGTGCAACAAGGCATGTCGAGTATGGGCGAACTATGGCGCAGCCCTGTTTCATCCATTATGACCATGGCTGTATTAGGTGTGAGTTTAAGTTTACCGGCGGCATTGCAGGTACTGGTAAAAAATGCTGAAAACATCACCCAATCTTGGAACAGTGCCGCTGAAATTTCGTTATTTATTAACAAAGGCCGCAGTGAACAATCTATTCAAAGTTTGTTGTCGCGTATTAAAGCTTTCCGTGAAGTTGAATCGGTCACTTATATTAGTCGTGATCAAGCATTAGAAGAGTTTCAACGCTTATCTGGTTTTGGTGAGGCATTATCATATTTAGATGAAAACCCATTACCTGCAGTGGTTACGGTAACGCCTTCACTTAAATATTCTAGTCCCACTGGGGCGCGTGAGTTACTGGTAAAATTAGAACGTGAATCCGAAGTTAACTTTGGTCGTTTAGATATCGAATGGTTAGAACGGCTGCAAGCTTTGCTTAAATTACTTGAAAAAACCGTGTTGGCAATTGCTGCCTTGCTGGTTCTTGCGGTCGTATTAGTAATAGGCAATACGATTCGGCTTGCGATTATGAATCGTCGAACCGAAATTGAAGTGATGAAGCTAGTGGGTGCGACTGAAGCCTTTATTCAACGTCCGTTTTTATACACTGGAATTTGGTATGGGGTCATCGGTGGCATTTTGGCTTGGCTCATTATTAATGTGTTAGTGTGGTATCTCGATGGCGCCTTAGCTGAGTTGCTGGGGTTATACGGCAGTGAATTAACCATTCAGTCATTATCATTTTCAGAATTGATTAAACTGGTTTTATTGGCATCATTTTTAGGCTGGTTGGGCTCATATTTATCTGTACGACAACACTTACGTAGCATTGAACCGTCATAATAGCAGGCGTATAATTAAGGTTGAGCCACAATAATGAACGTTTGTTCACTTGCATTGTGATGATCTTGCGGTAAAAATGTTCATCTAGTAGAACCTTATTTGACATATGATGTCATATAGTTGATAGTTTATCGGCTAAATCGAGTGAGCTCTGTTGTGTAGTGAACCAAGAGAGCTTGTTCATCGTACTGAAGTTAGCTGAAATATATTTTTGAATGTAGTAGGAGAGCGAATGACTTATCAAACGCAATCAATGGCGCTGGCGGTTCCACACAATGCTAGTAGCCTAGAAGCGTACATCCAGTCTGTGACCAGCATCAATATGTTGGACGCAGATACAGAGTACGACATCGCCAAGCGTTTACAAGAAAATGGCGACCTACAAGCGGCAAAACAATTAATTATGTCGCATCTTCGTTTTGTTGTGCATGTTGCAAAAGGTTATTCAGGATACGGCTTACCACAGGCAGATCTTATTCAAGAAGGTAACATTGGTTTGATGAAAGCGGTTAAACGCTTCGACCCAGATGTTGGTGTTCGCCTTGTGTCTTTTGCGGTGCATTGGATTAAAGCTGAAATTCATGAATACGTGTTGAAAAACTGGCGTATCGTGAAAGTAGCGACCACTAAAGCACAGCGTAAATTATTCTTTAATATTCGTAAGTCTAAAAAGCGTTTAGGTTGGTTTAGTGACGCTGAAGTGACAATGGTTGCAGAGAATTTAGGTGTATCGAAAGCAGACGTGACCGAAATGGAATCACGAATGGCAGCTCAAGATCCGGCCTTCGACTTAACCAATGACAGCGATGACGACCATCATGATTTTGCCCCTGCATTATATTTAGAAGATCATTCTTCAGATGTGGCAGATCAGGTTGAACACGCCAATTGGGAAGCAGACTCTCAAACACGCTTATTATCGGCAATTAAAACCTTAGACGAACGTAGTCAGCATATATTACGTGCGCGTTGGTTAGATGATACTAAAGTGACTTTGCAAGAACTTGCATCGACTTATGAAGTCTCTGCTGAGCGAATCAGACAGCTAGAAAAGAATGCTATGAACAAGCTTAAATCTTGTATGGAGTAACACTCCAGCGCATTCGATTCTGATAGATTAAAACCTGCTACGGCAGGTTTTTTTATGGCCTAAATTTGATGATTTGGCAGCGAAGCTTTATCAGCATTAATTGATTTTGAACTTAGCGCAATCGAATGTAGACCCATTCACTTTAGAGCTAGCCAATTTCGTGTAGGCCAATTTCGAATAAGCGAATTTAGCATAATCAAATGAACCGAAGTAATTCATAGGTTAATCGTTATTGAGCACAGTCATTATGAGGCTGTTTTTGCGGCGTCTATCTGGGTTTGAATTGCGTTGATGATGCTTTTTCTTGGCACTTTTAAGCCACTGGAGACGATGTCTTTTGGCCAACCAAAAAATTGTCTTGGTCGCTTGAAACGCGCCAAAGTTGATTCAACTAACTGACTCAGCTGCAAGTTGATGTTATCGATATTAACACCATTTAAATCAGCTGCTTTGGCATTAACGGTTTCGAGTCCAATTGCATTAGTATTATTATCTGCGACACAATAATCAATAATGGCAGCAGGTAAGTGACCGAAAATTATATCGTCTATGGCAAATACAATTGCTTGTGCGACATTAGGATGGGTTAATAACACCGCTTCAAGTTGTTCTGGATGAATGTTCTCACCGCCACAAATAAACATGTTATCCATACGGCCTAAAATACTCAGTTGCCCCTCTAGATCTAGTTGTCCTTTGTCGTGGGTACAAAACCAGCCTTGCTCATCTAATGGTAAGCTTAACCCCTGGTCGGTTAAATAGCCTAAAAATAAACACTCGCCTTTTACCCAAATCAACCCGTCTTTCAACCTCAGTTGTCTTGAAGGCAAAGGACAACCATGATGGCCTAATAAATTGGCTTTAGCGGTGGTAATTTGCGAGCTCATCTCTGTCATACCATAGCTGGTGTAAGCGTTAATATGTAGATGTTGTAGTGCATCAATAAGTGCGGGCTCTATAACGCCACCACCCAACAGTAATGCACTTATATTGGTAAACGCAGCGGGATGTTGCCGGAGTATCTGTATCGCTTGGGTTGGCACTAATGACACATGGGTGATATGGCTACTTGTAAGTTGTTCGGCCAGTGTTAATGCGGGATCTCGCAATACAATGCAGGCTCCAGCCAAAGTGCAACGATGAATAATGGCCAAGCCACCAATATGAAACAGTGGTAACGATAATAGCCAAGCATCAGAAGGCGCTAAAGCAATAAACGTTGCAGCCCCTTTTGCGCTGCTCAGATGGTTCGTTAAGCAATGTACCGCAGCTTTGGGCGTACCACTTGAACCAGATGTGAGAATAATATTGGAAGCTTGATGCGGTGATATCTCAACAGCTTGGTTGATTAGTTGATCTACTTTTTGAGGCAATTCAATATCGAGCCAGTTGGCAATCTCAATCGCGGTTTTTCTGCTAACGTTATCGGTCCATAACCATTGAAGATCAAAGCGTTTGATAAGCTGATTAATTTGCACATCAGCCAATCGAGGTGACAAAGGTAAAAATATCCATCCTGCATCAATGCATGCCCAATATAGACAAATCATTTCAATATTATTGTGTGACAAACAAGCCACAATATCGCCATGCTTAACACCTTGTGATTGTAATTGTTGCGCTACACAGTGAACTAAACCACTTAACTGAGCATAACTGACGCGAGTAGTGGTGCATGTATTGTTGCAAGTCTTATTACCAGTAGTGATGCTTGGATCGATGGCTTCATGGCGACCTTCAATAGCAATAGCATCTGGATGATTTAATGCTGCTTGATGTAAAGGTGACATCATTATATACCGGCCTCGTCTGAGTCTTGTGGCTGGCCGATATGAGTCAGTAATTTCAATACTTGATGATTTAGCCGCGGAGAAAACCCAGAGGTTGCTAACAACACGGGTTTGCTAAAGGCGCTTAATGTATCAAGGCCTGGTGGTTCATCTGGTGTTAGTGCCTGGCTCACTATGCGTAAGTCGCTGATACCGAGGTCAGATTCTAAGCTTGAACTTAAAATACAACGCACACCAGCTAGATGAGCTTGGCTAATCATGTTTTGCAATTTTTCCAGCGAACCCAATAACATGGGTTTGATAATTAATGCGCCTAAACCGGGTTGCTGTAATGCTAAATCGAGATCAAATTGAGATGAATTCAATGACTCATCTAAGGCATATTTTATTCCCAATTGCCGGTATATTTGGGCATTGTCACTGGGGTTAATACATGGCTCTTCAATGTATTCAATTTTGTGTTTTGGTAAACACGCTAAAAAGTCGATAGCCTGTTCAAGGCTAAAACCACGATTAGCATCCAAGCGTAATGTTACATGCGGTGCTATTGCTAACACTTGATAAATAAATTGGATGTCGCTTTCCATACTGGTTTGAGCGACTTTAATTTTTACGCTGTTGATGCTGGTCAGTGTCTGTAACTTTTGAGTAATAACATGTGCTGACATTCCATCGTAAAGTAATGGCACCACAGCTAACTGAGTCTGTGGGTTTTCGATGCGAACAGGTAATTTATCGGTTAGTTTTGCATGCAATAAGCTTAATGAAAATGCCAATGATGGCAGCGATATCTGCTCGGCAATATTGGTTAAAATCACTAAGGGTTGATCGATAAAATTCGGTAATACTTGCAGCAGTTGTGATGTCACCTCATCAAGCGACTCTTGGCTAAACCCTGTTATCGGTTGGCTATCAATATCGATGCCTGATAATGGGGCAATTTCAACCCAAGCCACTTGTTGATTATTGAGTTGGGTAGCAAGCACTAGCCCTTTACGAATATCGATTCGTTGTATACCTACTGGTAAACTAGGATTCAGTTCAATTTGATATTGATACAGAGTACAGCTGGTTATCGTTGAGTTATCTGATGACATTGTTACTCCTTTGGATCCGTTAGCGGATCTAGGCACAATAACCCCAGTAAGGTGTCGGTAAACAATTGAGGATGCAGGCTGTGAATATTATGTCCCGCGGCATGCAAAGGATGTAACTGCAAAGTGCCTAAACCAGACTCTGCCAGTGTCGCCCGCCAATCTATAGCCACCTGAGCAAATTTTTTGTCATCAACTCCATACATAAAATGACATGGACACTTTAGCGGCTCAAGTACGGTGCGGCAGTCTTGCTGCAAACTAAGAGACGTTGTTATGTAACAATTGGCTAGGCGTTGTGGATCATTGCTACGGCGTATGGCAATGAGTTGCTGTTTTTGAGCTTCGCTCAAGTCGTTAAAAACTGCTTGTTGATACCAAAGAGCGAGAAAGTCTGCGATGGGTAAATGCTGTAGTTTTTTCGCCCAGATATTATCGCTTTTGGCTCGCGCGGCTTGTTGCTGAGCATCTTGCAAGCCAGGGTGAGCGGATTCGAGGGTTAAGCTTAAGAGTGAATCAGCATAACCATCTGCAATATGCAGCGCTATTCGCCCGCCTAATGAGTAACCCAGTAAATGAAACTGCATATAACCCATGTTATGCATTTTACTAACAATAAGCTCTGCCGCTTGGTGTAATCCTGGTGAATCTAAGGTGTCTTCGTTAGCGCCATGCCCCGGTAAATCAATGCAAATACAATGGAAATATTGACTTAATCGTGGCATTAAAATAGACCAGTCGTCTTTGCTGCCCAAAAAACCATGTAGCATTAATAATGCAGGTAATTGTGGCTGGCCAAAACGACGGATCATTATCATTAGTGTTGTTTCACCCATTGACTGATTTGTGTTATTTGATCGCTGGCTTGAGTCGGGCTGACATTAACTTCAATCACTGAGGCACAATTAAACTCAAAGGCTTCTTGATAGGCCTGATTAAACGACTCAATATCATCTGCTTGGCGATAGGCCAAACCAAACATGGCGGCGCCATAGCCAAACTCTAAACCGTGGCTTAATCGATAAAAGTCATTGCGTAGGCTTTCATTGGGTACAGGCAACAAATTAAAAATGTTACCGCCGTCATTGTTAATAATAACTAGCACAAATGGTTGAGTCATTTGTTTTAGCAGTGCCAGAGAATTGAAATCATGCAAACAGGATAGGTCGCCCATCACTAGGGTTGTAGGTGCATTTTTATCTGCGGCTACGCCACAAGCGGTTGCAATTAATCCATCGATGCCCGATGCCCCTCGGTTGGTATAAATTGCCGGTGTGTTGGTCGCAATTGGCGCATACATATCGTAGAGCCTAATAGGTAAACTATTACCGATAAACAGTATATGTTGATCTGATTGAGCCAATGCTATGGCGCGCACAACTTGGGCTTCACCAAAGGTTGTATTGTCGATTTGCTGCTTAAACAGCGACTCTAATGACTCATTTAACGGTAATAACTGTAATGCCCAGTTGGCTTGTGATGATCGCGGCCAAGGTAATTGGCATACCGCTTGAACACTTGCTTGATAAAACTCTTTAGACTGATGGGTTGGGTCTAAACGATCCCCGTGTTTAACGACATGCCAGTAGCTATGCCAGGATTGTTGGGCAATATATTGAAGTAATCGTTTGGAAATGAAACGACCACCAAAGACTAATATCCGCTCAGCTTGTTCGAGTTGTTTGTTCGCTTTCGGGTTTAATAATAACTGGTCAACGTGGCCGATTACACCTGGATGCTGACGCAACTGTGATTGTGCATCAACCAATACTGGCCAGCCAAGTTTTTGCGCTAACGCGACGATTTGCTGTGGATTATCTTCAGGAGCTAAGGTGCCAACCACTATCACACCTTTACCATGAACAAAGCGCATTAAGGTGTCTGTAGTCGGTAACTCAGCACTCGTTAGGCTAGCATAGCGTGTCAGTGGTTTAGTGTTTTCAAACCATTGGTTTAATGGCGCAAGATAGGTTGATGTTGTCACACTGGCCGTTTTCTTTACATGGGCTAATGTCACCAATTCTGTAGGGTATAGCGGCTCACGGTACATGCAGTTTATGTGTACCGGCTGATGTTGATTAGCTAAAGCATGATCGATAGTACTCAATAATGCATTAGCCGGATAACCAAGATCAGGCGTTGGTAAATTAACTTGCTTAGCATATTGAGCAAAAATAGCGGGCTGAATAATCGCTTGATTCGCGCCACAATCAATCAGCTCTGGTGGTCTGTCACCAGATAGAATAATCAGTGGCACATGGGTTAGCCACGCCTCAACAATGGCCGGATAAAGATTGGCCACGGCGGTGCCTGAAGTGGTAATGATGGCGACTGGCGCATTGCTGGCTTTTGCCAGTCCAAGGGCCATAAACCCTAAACCACGCTCGTCAAAATGAATATGACGAGTGAGCTGGGTTTGACTAGCAGCGGCCAATGTTAGCGGAGTTGAGCGAGAACCTGGTGCCATACACACATGCTTAACCCCTAAGCGTGCAAGCTCTTCCAAGATCAATTGACCCCATAACAAATTCATATCGGCGCTGGTCTGTTGTTGCATATTGGCTCATATTACAAATAAATAAACGAATATTAGTGTAACGCCAAGTTAGCGTTATATCTAAGATTTAGCGCAGATTTTTATCCGAAACCTGCGAAATAAGCTGTTAAGGTTACAATCAAATATCAGCCTTATTCTCTCTTGTTTTATATATGTTGTGCTAATGTTATTAATATGATTTATTTATAGTATTAAAAACAATAACAAGGACCTTCGGAATATGGAATCTGCTGCATTATTAAAAAGAGTTGATGAGTTACCTCGTTTACCCAAAGCCGTTAGTGAATTGTTAGATGCGGTTAATAATGAAAATACCACCGTTAAGAGCATTTCTGCCAAAGTGGCCCAAGATCCCCTTATCAGCGCTAGAGTATTGAGATTAGCTAATTCAGCTCATTTTGGTCGCAGTCGTGAAGTAGGTTCGATTGACGAAGCTGTGATTCGTTTAGGTATGCAAACGTTGCGGACGTTGGTGATTGCTTCTGCGGTTATTGGTGCTATTCCTGATGTAGAAGGTATCGATTTAGCCGAATTCTGGGGTGAAACTTTTGAAGTCGCCCTGTATGCACAAGAAGTAGCCAAGCGTTGTGGCGTCGCACCAGATGAAGCTTTTACATGCGCAATTTTACACAATATTGGTGATTTGCTAATCGCTTTTGTTGAGCCTTCGATTTCAGCACAAATTAGAGCTGCTGTCGCTGAAGGGGCTGATAAGCAAAAGCTTGAAACGAGCTTATTAGGTTTTGACTCACCCTCTGTTGGTGCCTTACTTGCTAAAACATGGAAATTTACTCCGGCTCTAGTACAAGGGATCGAATATCAACGTGAACCGCTTAATGCTAAGCCAGCTTCTAAGTTGGCTGCTGTTATCTATTTGTCGCACGAGGTATTTGCACATTGGAATGATCAACGAGATGATGAATCTTTTACCGCTTGGTTGGCAGCCATCACTAATAACAAAGCGGGTATGATCAAAATGGATATGGCTGGGCTAGGCGAGAAGCTCCTTGAGCTAAGAGGTAAAGGGCTAGAAATAGGTAAGCAATTAGCCTAGTTACAGTTAACACTCTTAACCATTAAGCTCTGTCTATACAGAGCTTTTTTAGGCTTGATTGTTAATCCATTCGCTCATGACCACATGAGTTTTAATTTTGACGATGTCAGCTTGAGCATCAATAAATTCACGGATCTCATGCAATCGTTGCATTGAATTTGCATGCACATAAACCAATAAATCCATGTCGCCAGTAATGCCTTGGCAAGTTATCACTTCCGGTATGGTGGTGAAAATATGGATGACTTCGGCGCAACGGGCGCAACGATGTTGAATTTCAAAGTATGCCGACACACCTTGTTTTTGCGACTCACTCAGTAAAACCTGATAACCACGGATAACACCCGTTTGTTCTAATTTCTTAATTCGTTCGGTTACAGCACTACGCGACAAACTCACTTGCTCAGCAATAAACGAAATACTCTGTCGAGCATTGTGGCGTAATTCGTTTATAATCGCTTTATCAAATTTATCCAATGATTTATATCCCGATAATTGTGTGTCACAGCTACGTTCTGTCATTATGACGGGAAGTTGCCTTTAATCCGTCATATTGTCGGTTTAGCAAGACAACTTGAGCTCACTAACCCGCAGAATGTTTTACTGTTTGGCCTTATAATATCGCAATATATCACAGCAAGAATAAGATAATGAATCAAATGACCGCAACAATAGGACGCTGGCAAGGTGCTGGCTTAATGGCCACCACATTGCTAGGCACAGGGGTATTTATTTTACCGCAAATGACCATTGAGGTAGCGGGCTCTGGTTCGCTATTAGCATGGTTATTATTAACGGTAGCAATTATCCCGGTCGCATTAGTATTTGGTTTGTTAGCGAGTCGATTCCCACATGCTGCTGGCCCTGCTTATTTTATAGAAAAAGCATTTGGTGCTACAGCGGGTCGAACTATCGGGCTGATCTTTTTATTAGTGATCCCCATCGGCGCGCCTGCTGCAATTTTAATGACCTTTCAATTTTTAGAAGCATTGATATCAATTTCTGGGCTAGGTCAATTAGTCGCAGAGTTATTAATTGTGGCTGTGTTATTGCTGCTTAATATTAAAGGTATTCAGGTGTCGGCAAAATTACAGTTTGCATTAACCTTATTGATTGTATCGGTAGTAGCAATATTATTTGGTGCCAGCGGATTAAACGTCGATCAGTTAGAAACCTTTGCACACAGTAGCCATCCGCAATTTAGTGGCGTGATGTTGGCAATGGGTATTGGTTTTTGGAGTTTTCTAGGCATTGAAGCCATGACACATCTTGCCAGCGACTTCCGCCAACCCGATAAAGATTTGTTGCCTGCAATGATGATGGGCACCGTATTAGTGGGCGTTATTTATTTAGCCTGTACTTTTTTATTGCTAATGGTACCAACAGAAGGTGATGGCTTAGCGATGATATCGGCGTTTGATTATTTATTATCGAATACTTTTTTGGGCGGATATGGCGCGTATATCATCGGAGTATTGGGCATCGCTAGCGGGTTAGCAACAGTGAATGTGTATGCTGCTAGTGCCGCACGTTTATTGTGGAGCTTCAGTAAAGAGGGCATTTTGCCGCGCTATTTTGATAAATTAAACCCACACGGTGTGCCGTTTAGAGCCTTGTTTGCCATTTTGGGTGCCATGGCGGTGGTGATTATCGTGACCTTTTATAGCACTCAAGAATTAGAAGACTTGATCGCTTGGAGTAATGGCGTGTTTGTGATTATTTACTTATTGGCGATGTTGTCTGCGGCTAAGTTACTCAGCAAGCGGTATCTACCATTAGTGATTGCAGGTTGTTTGTTTTGTGTTGGTTTGGGCATCGCACTGGGCAGTAATATGATTTACGCCATTGTATTGGTGTTGGTTGTCGCCCCTTTTATGTGGTGGCAAAAAGCCCACCTAACGCGTAAGTATTTACTCAATAATAGCCAAGGCTAATTGGCTATTATTTAGCGCGTTTCCATGGCGATATTGCGCATTTGAATCAGCTCACTGTGCTTTAAGTGGAGTAAATCAGCTGTGCGACGAATAATTTGGTCTTCATATTGCGACAATTCACCATCGGAATACGCTAGTTGCCACATTGAAAGTAGTAATTTTTGTTTATCATCAATACTAAATTGAGCATTAATTTCGGCGGTAAACTCAAATAGAGATGTGGCATTTTTACGGCTTTGTTTTGCCTCTTCTATAAGGGTTATCGCTTCTTCTGAGTTAATGCCTAACGTGTTTATGAGCATTTCAGGCAGTAAAGCAGCTTCAGCAGCAGCCAAATTTTCGTCGGCATACACAACCTCTTGCAATAGGGTTGCCGCAGCAAGGTTGAGGTTTTTCTGTTTATCTTCTGGGCTACTTTCTTGAGTATGAGATTGGAGAAATTGCTTTAGTTTGGCGATCATAATTATTCTGTCCAATGTTACTATTCATTTTTTATGCTAGCAAAAATGCTAATCCCAAGCGAATGGCTTGGGATTAAATAATGTTAACGCAAGATGTTATGGCTGGTGATATGCCGTCTTACAGTTTGATTATAAGACTGAACCTAAGCCTTTCATTAATAAATCAACTGTACCGTCACCACCACTCTGTTGGAGATAGTTTTTAGCGATATCAACCATAGGGGTAATATATTCTTTTGAGATACCAAGCTTTTCAAAAGCATCATATACCATTGCGCTACCTTGTAACGCAGAACCTAAATTACCTGCTTGTGATAATAATCCTGACATACCACTGTCTGATGATAATGCCGGAACTGCAGCCAGTAGACCGTCTGCATTAGGGATGCTGTCGCTTAATTGACTGAAATCATTTTCACCTAAATTTGTTTGAGCCAAGCTAAGTAGTGAGCCTAACCCGCCTTCAGCTTGGGTTTGAGATAAGCCAAGTTGAGACATAACGTCACCCACTAAAGCACTTGATTGCTCTGTTGTTTCAGATTGTTCTATTGTTTCAGACAGTGCAATGGTTTTAGCTTGTTCTGTTACTGGTTTTTTAGTTATTTCAGCCACGTTGTCTAACCAGCCCGCAGATGCTGGTGCTGAGAATGCGAAGACGGTAAACAGTACCGGTAATGCGGATGCTAATTTCATAATGAGTGTCCTTTAATGTGGCTCAATGTCTAAACTTAGGCATCATTTTACCCTGATTTACATAAATGCGACAGATGATCGCGATTTTTGCTCATTAGACTTGTGCAAAATGCATTTTTTTTGGGTATCCTAAGCGCAATATTTGTTGTTAATAGATTACTGGAACCCACATGTCATTGTTTGCAATTTTGACTGAAGCATTTAACTTTTTTCGAAACCACATCCGTCAGCTTGCCGTACTGACTCTGCCATTACTGTTAATCCAAGTCGCTATTCAACTTTGGCTAGGTAATGAAATGTTGCAGGCTGATGCTGAAAACCCTCAATTCGGTGCTGTTCATGCTGCAGCAATGATGGTGCTATTGTTGGTTTTTTCATTTTTAATTGCCGCATTAACCTTATATTTAGAGCTGCGCTCCCAAGGTCACGATCTTGCGCCGGCACAAATATTAAAGGCTAGTTTACCATTTGTACCGCCATTATTACTGGCTGGAGTATTTTCTGGTTTAGCTATTTTAGCGCCAGTGATGATCTTTGCTGCGTTTGGCCCACTATGGTTGATAGGCTTAATCGTGAGCTTGTACTTGTTTTCTCGCCTAGCCTATGTGAACTTTATGGTGGTGGTTGAACGTTTAACACCTTTAGAAGCGATTAAGAGTAGCTTTAAATTCAGTGGCCCAATAACAATTAAAACCATTGCGGTATTATTGCTGTACGTGCCATTGTCTCTATTAGCTGGCATGTTTTCACAAGTCGCGATGCAAGTTGGTTTTCCACTACAACTGGTAGTAGAAGCTACATTTTCGTTCTTAGGTTTGTTTGTTAATATTGCGTTATTTAGATTGTACATGGTTAATCGTAAAACACCGGATGCTGATAAAGCAGAGGGATAAATATTCAATCAACTCGCTAAAAGGAGAAACCATTGTTAAATGATATTGAGTTTATTAATGGTTTCTCTACTGAGTTAAGCGACGATTATCGTTTAGCTAAAAGTTATGTACGCGATATTCCTACCCAAGCGTTAGTCTACATTCGAAGCTTTACCCATAAACTCGCCGCTCAATTAGCGGTTCAGCATGGAGTAACGTTTACCTCAGCAAACTTATATGATCGTATTGAGCAGCTGAATCAGCGACGTGTTATTGATGTTGCCGCAGTGCGGGCGTTACACCGATTACGCAGTGATGGTAATCGCGGCGCACATCCTGAAAAATATCATTTAACTCAAACTCAGCTTGTTAACATCGCGGAAAAGTCGATCCATCAAATTCTGCAGGTAATTGAAAAACTATATCCCTCTCTGCATCCAGGTGTTGCTCCGCATTATCAATTTGAAGCATTTGATTCATTTGCTGGCCGCGATTTATGTTATCGCGCAGTGATGAAAAATGATCCTGAAGCACAGTATTTAGTGGGGATGTCTCTTAAAGCCAAAGGATTAATGCTACAAGAGCAAGAGCGCGCGTTGGCACAAACCACTGACGATTCACTCTTAGCAAGTTCAAATTCAAGTTCAGCATCATCAAGCTCAACATCCTCAAGTTCAAATTCAGCTGAATCAAACACTCCAAGCCTAATATCAACCACGGTTGAACAAACGTCAGCGGATGTATTTGCCCAAGCAGCACATTGGTTTCATATTGCATCAGCTCATCATCAAGCGGCATTGTTTGAGCATGGTGTGAGCTTATTGCACGGCTATAGTGGTGCGGAAAATCCTGCGACGGGCGAGGCGTTTATTGCGCAAGCTGCAGCACAAGGTATTGTTAATGCGCAGGCCTTGTTAGGTTTCTTTTATCTGGTGGGCAGTGATCAATTTGAAGTGGATATTAATCAAGCCGAAACATTGCTGACATTAGCCGCTAATGCAGAAGATGCTGAAGCAATGTCAAACCTTGGGGTGCTGTTTTATCAAAACCAACAATTTGAACAAGCTTACTTATGGATAAATAAAGCAGCGCAAACCGGTTACCCGCATGCACAATATCATTTGGCACTGATGCTTGAACAAGGTGAAGGATGCCAAATTGATCTCGCTACGAGCCAACAATGGATGCAAGAAGCCGCCGAACAAGGTCAGTTGGATGCGATGTTACGTTGCAGCAGTGATATCTTGCACGATGATGACGCTAGCCAAGAGCAACTTAATATTGCTGAACACTATTTGCATGAAGTGATTAAATACGGCCGTAATGTCACCGCGATGATTGAACTGAGTGTCGCCTTAGCCGACGGGATTTTAGGCCGTATCGATGTGGTACAAGCAGCATATTTACTACAACAAGCTAATTTGCACGCCAACGAGATTCAGCGCCAGGTCATCGAGCCGCTTTGGCAGTCGTTACAGATGCAAATTGACAGTGTGATTGCGCTTAATCCAACGGAAGATGAGTTAGCTACCTTGCAACAGGCAAAGTGCTTACTCGCGTAAATGACATTTGCTTTGTTATGGTTGTGTTTAAGCTGGGGTTGTTACGCAGTGATGACTCACGCTAGATAAGTGTGTAGCGCGTCTCTTCAATTCGCTTTAGTTAGAAACAATGCCTAATATTTAACTGATATATATTCAACATATCTCAACCTGCTTTGAAGCGCTTTGTGGAAAAACTTCACAGCAAGCCTAGCCTTACCATGCTCATACCAATAGAAAAGGTTAACGACAGGTGACAGCAATTAATATAACGACTTTGCCACCGCTTCCTGATGCGCATGCACTGGCTGTGTTATTGCTTGTGTTGCTTGCCCTGTTTCTATTTACCAGAGAATCTATTGCCATTGAGACCTCGAGTCTGTTTATTCTGGCAATGTTGAGCATCGGTTTTACAGTTTTTCCTTACGTCAATTCGCAGGGGCAACATCTTGAAGCGTTGCAGTTTTTCAGTGGTTTTGGCCATGAAGCGCTGGTGGCTGTGTGTGCCTTAATGATTGCCGGAAATGGTTTAGTGCGCACCGGAGCGCTAGTACCTCTTGGGCGAATTCTGGCGCGCTTATGGCTTGTTAGCCCAGCATTGAGTATGTTGCTGACCTTGCTGGTTGGCGCTTTTCTGAGTGCATTTGTTAATAATGTACCGATAGTCGTACTGCTGCTTCCTATTCTAATCAGTGTATCGCTGCGAACCGGAGAGCCAGCTTCGGGGATGTTAATGCCAATGGGATTTGCCACTCTGGTTGGAGGCATGAGTACCAGTATTGGCACCTCGACTAATTTGTTAGTTGTTTCAGTTGCTGCAGATATGGGCTTAAGAAGACTGCAGATGTTTGATTTTTTTGTACCGGCAGCAATCGTTGCCGCTATTGCTATTGTTTATTTATGGTTGATTGCGCCACGCTTACTGCCTGCTCGTAAGGCCATACTCAGCGATACCTCCCCAAGAATATTTACTGCCCAACTGGTTATATTGGAAGACGGTTTTGCAGTCGGTAAGACATTAACCGAACTGATTGAAAAGAGCTCAGGTTTGCTGGAAGTATCACGGATTATGCGGGGCACTGGAACCTATGTTGTACCGTTGCCCGATGCGCAAATTCAGGCTGGGGATCGGTTGATGGTGAATGACACTCCGGAAAATTTGAAGGAACTTGAAAGTGCTCTGGATGCCATGCTCTATGTCGGAGATACGCCTGTTGATGAAGAGCATCCATTATCCGGTGAGGGACAGCAGATTGCCGAAATAGTCGTCATGCAAGGTTCACCTTTGCTTGGTATGACCTTGAGGCAACTTAACTTTTATGATCGTTATCAATTAATGGTGCTGGCAATACATCGAGAGGGAAACTCAGTAGAGACGCTGCGTGAAAAAATAGCACAGGCCCGTTTGCGCATTGGTGATGTTCTTTTAGTGCAGGGAGATCAAGATACCATTGGCGAAATCAAACGTGCTGGAGAGCTATTAGTGCTTGATGCCACCGCAGATCTTCCGTACACGGATAAAGCGGTAACGGCTTTACTGATTATGGCGGCAATTATTCTTGTGTCTGCATTTGGGGATGTTCCCATTGCGATAAGCGCCGTAGGTGGTGTGCTGCTTATGCTGGTCACACGCTGCCTAACCTGGCGTCATGCTTCTATGGCGCTAAGTACTCAGGTCATTTTGATTGTGGCGGCGAGTTTGGCTATGGGATCGGCATTATTAAAAACCGGTGGTGCAGAGTATTTAGCACAAGTCTTTGTCGCGTTAACCGCAGGGGCTTCTCCGGCGGTTATTGTATCTGGACTGATGTTGCTAATGGCCATTATGACCAATATTGTGTCCAATAATGCTGCGGCAGTCATAGGCACACCTATTGCTATCAGCATTGCGCAGCAACTGCAGGTTAACCCTGAACCTTTTGTTATTGCGGTGCTATTTGGTGCAAATATGAGTTATGCCACCCCTATGGCTTATAAGACTAACCTGCTGGTAATGCATGCGGGCGGCTATAAATTTACCGATTTTGTCCGAGTGGGCGTTCCACTAACGATTATCGTTTGGCTGAGTTTATCGCTATTACTGCCAGTCATGTATTCGCTTAGCTGGTAATCTTTGAAGTGGCTGTTTATTCTTTATTGGCTACGGCCACTAACGTAGTTGGTTCTGACCATTTCAAAGCTAGTTATGTAAATCATTTATGCAGTAAAGTGAGTTAGCAAGGTACATCAGGGAAAGGCAATAATCGAAAAAGATGAAAGCTAACAAAACCCACCTTAAAAGGTGTAATCAGAACAGGAAATTAGCCAAAAGATTGTACAAAATACCACTACCGTTAAAAAGCGAATTCCTATAGCATCTTACGTTAAGAAAAAAGTTACCCGTTAACTTGGATGTGGCTTCGACCAAGTCCAACAAGCGATTTATGCGTCGCAAACAGCGCAACTCATAAATACTAAAACGTTAACTCTTAATCATGAAAAGGACATCATCATGTTTCCAATGGAATTTTACATCCTCCCTGAAGAGCTCTTCCGACTAGGTAATTCCACAAGTCCAAAGCTTGCCAATGTACGCGCTAGAGACGTAGATATAATCGAAATTAACGGTATTAAGGTTATTATCGCAAACGGTAAAGGCATTAGCGTCTTTGATAAGGTTGGGATCAACGAATCGCCAATGACAGGTTGGGCGTGGCGATTCGCTCCTAACACTAGGCCTCCGGTTGGTTTAAAGATGGTTCAGGATAAACCCCATCACTATTGTATTTCACCGGCGTGTAATATGCCTGTTGATAAATACAAAGGATTACTTGAAGAAATGGCATTGATTGCCACTCGGGTGTTCAAAAAAGAAGGCAAATTTGCATGAGTAGTATTCAACTCGATTTAACCGCTTCTGAAGCCAAAATTATTCTTGAGGCTCTGACAGAAATGGAAGCCAAGATGACTGCCATCTGCGAAACCTCTGTAGATGAAGATGAGGTTGCTGATGTTGGAAATGACCTCATTGAGGTTCGGCTGCTGCTAAACCCTCTCAAGAAGCAAGCAATTACTCAGTTTGGTGAAAATGTAATAAATTTTTCTCGAGAGCTACTATAAAGTTAACAAACAAAGTCACTGCGACCAAATACTCTTCACTTCGTTTTCGTGCCGAAAAATGCTCTCACAAAAACAAAGCTCCGGTATTTGGCGCGTGCTTTGGACGTTACCCATAGAAATTTTAATCCGAAACTCACGAACTAGAGTTAGGAATCTAACGCACTTTTGTCCATAAATGCGTCAAATACCTTGCCTGAAAATGGATAAATTCAACTCTGAACTTGTGGCCGTTGAAGACTCTTTATAAAAGAATGCGTGAGCCTGACAAGACGTCAGGCTAGCTTTCGCGGTACAGGATGTACCATCGGAAGCGTTAGCATTTTCATTCTTTATTACAAGATAGGCCGAAGACGGTTACAGATGAAGTCAAAAGCTGGATCAATCCCCATGGCAATTTTTTCGCTGTTCAGAAAATGTTGCGGGGCGGTTGGGAGTTCCAAGAGGGAACTGCCGTTGGTTTCCTCTTGGTCTGGTGTGGGTGAAGCGCCACGACGTTAGTGGCCGCAGGCCATCTCTTAAATACACTTTTGTCCAAAAATCAGCAAGCGTATTAGCTTTTATCATTTGCACAATGGTCGCTCTTTCATATCTCGATAATCGCCAGCCAGTTCGGTAATCTAGCAGTGTGCGATGGATGAAATGTCATTTCAGGCTTAAAGTTCAAGCTTAAAGTTCAGGGCTAAATAGTGGTGCACCTAACCACGGAATATAGTTGATTTGTTTTATCTAAGGCTATGAAAAAAATACTAAAAAAACGGCCAGCGTTGTGCTGGCCTTAATGTTGTTTAAGTGTTTAAGTGTTTATGGCGTTGTTAGGCGAATGCCTACTGAATGGATTAATTTAGGACATCAGTGAGGGATTTACTGCCATTAAATAATTCAAAGACTTTGCCGCCTAGCTGTGGTTTTCCTACAGCGTAAGTCAGTGCGCGAGCAACATCTTCTCTGTGAATGGTCATTTTTTCTTTGCTGCTCGGCCGTTGGGTTTGGACTTTACCTGTGGCACGATCATCGGTTAATGAACCCGGTCTAAATATAGTGTAGTTAAGGCCACTGCTGATCAAGTATTCGTCGGCCATGTGTTTGGCAACTAAGTAAGGCTTCATTTGTTCTGAGCCTTGGTCGGGATCGTCAGCGCCGATAGAGCTAACCATAATGAAATGTGACACATTAGCCGCTTTTGCGTAATCAATAGCTTTACAGGCTGCCCATAAATCAATGAGCATGGTTTTGTCTGCGCCTGTTTTGCCACCTGATCCAGCGCTAAAAATGACCTGATCGCAATCGTTAAATGCTTGGCTAAAGTCCTGTTCTAAATCCGCTTCAACTATGTCTAGCTTCTTATCACTGGCGATATCAGCCAATTTATTTTTATCTCGCACTAATGCTATGACTGATTGGCCATCTGCTAATAGCTGCTTTGTCGCCATGTTACCGATCTGTCCGCTTGCGCCTAAAATGAGTGTCTTGTTCATTTTATCTTCTCCTCAGTATCGAATTTTTGGCTTATATTACTGGCAAATGTTGCAGCATCGTTTGCTACTCTATTTGCCCGCCTTCTAATAACATTGGGGTTTGATCTGTGCTATTCAATGCCTAAGAGGTGACTAGTGTTTAGCCGCTCTTTATGTTTTACATAAATAATAAACATAGCAAGCCGATATTTTTGGCGAATATTTAAGGTTTTACCGGCTTAGATATCGTTAATAGCTTGCAGGAATGACTACTAATGACGGTAATCCTAAGATAAACATAGCCAATACCAATTTGGAACAATGGCTAGAAGCGGTAAGGTTGTCACTAAACGCATCTAACGGTTAGTTAATCTGCCTGATGCTCAAATGTGCGACCAGTGTGTTGAGTTTGATTCGATTTAGGTCGGCTAAACATATCTGCGTAAGGCGCTGCTTGTTCGCGCTGAACATCAGCGCTGTCTTGGTAGATATCACCTTGTTGAGCTTGCGACTGGTTTCTCTGCAATATTTTTTTACCTAATAGCTGCAAAGTAATAAAGCTTAAAAAGCCCAATAACAATATAAAGGGCAATAGCACAATCGTGGTGAATGCGATGCTAAAAAACATCAGTAATGCCAAAATGGGGTTCATAGCCGAGAATCGACTTTTCAAATTGGCAGTGTGGAATGATTGATTAAATTTCATGATGGCTCCTGAATGCGCTTAGTCTGAAAATAGGTGTCTAAAAAACGTTATCTATAAATCAGTAACGATGACTTAATGTACAGCTTGCAACGTTTTGACATAATATGTCACGTTAAACCTAGTTAATGTGTTAAGTTTGTGAGCGAAAGTCTATTGAGTTAAATCAGTTTGGATTTGAGTTGTATGTAATACATTGCATTTGTGAGCCCGAATGAAGTTTATTCATCACACGGATAATACAAAAGAGTAAATCGACACTAGGTGTAGGAATACTGTTTATAAAATACTTTTAGTGATTAGTTACTTTCGCGGTCATGTTTTAACGGCTGTTTTGATGGCCAATAGGTGAGTCAATACTAACCTGTTATTTTTCAACTTTAGTTATGGTAGCCCTGCTTTAGCTATGATAGTTCTGCAGATTTGGCATGACTTAAACAAGATTGCTGATTCGAGTTTTCTCGTTCAATATTTGGATGTTGATGATAAATATTATCCTTAGGATTAGCTGTTGAAAGAGGTGATGATGCAGCATGATGCTGGCGCATGTATTGGCGTCTTAACAGTGTCATACCGATGAAACCTACAAACACAAACAGTAATATTAACGGTAACAATAGCAAGCCGCCGATCAAGACGGTAACAACCGTTGTTAATGCAGCCAATGGTCGCATTTTTTGCAGGCGTTGCATTATTTTGTGAGTGTAAATTGATCTGAACATCCTCTGATCTCCGAGGGTTTACTCTATGAGATAGTCCATCAGGTTGGCTTGATGGACTATCTATTATCTAGTCGTTTTATTTGAGTGTTGAGTAAGCTAAAAGTTCAATGTCAGTTATTGGGTTTACTAATATGTTGGTTCGCTATGGCTTTATCGACGCTGCTGAAAATAATATTGCGAAACCATTGATGCCCAGGTTCTTGATTATTTCGTTCATGCCATAAGAAAACATACGCCATCGGCATAAATTCAAAAGGTAAGGGAATGGACACCAGCGAATATAATTTTTGTGCATGGTTAGCAAAGCTAGAGGGCAAGGTAAAAATTAAATCGGTATGGGCACAAACACTGGCAGCACCATAAAAGTCTGGCACAGTTGTCGATAGGTTACGGTGTAAGCCTAAGTTGGCTAAGTGGTAATCTAGTGCCCACCAATCGTTACCTTCACATCTTACCTGTACATGAGACATGTTAAGGTAGTGAGCTTGATCCCAGCGACCATCTTTTACAGCTTGTAAAATAGGATGATTTTTACGCACTAAGCAAACTTGATGGTCGTTAAATAATATTTGCGATTCGATACCTTCAGGTACTTTGTCAATATTGACATCGGTTTGAGGCAGAATATCTCGACCTGCAATGCCAAAATCTATTTGTCCTTGCTGTAGGTCTTGCATGGATTTTTCGGTCCAAACATAGGAATCTAATTTTATTAACGGTGCCTGTTGTAATAATGGTCCGATAAAATAGGGTATTAAGGTTTCATAAGCACTTTCGACCATCGAGAATGAAAATTGGCGGTTACTCGTCGCCGGATGAAAATTTGGCGGTTGCGTGAGCTTATACAAGTTTTGTAATACTAACGGCAGTTGTTGTCTTAATGCATCAGCATGTGCGGTTGGTTTTAAGCCGTGTGCTGTGCGTTGAAACAGTGGATCGTCTAGTGTTTCTCGCAACCGATTTAAGCTTTTACTGACAGCAGATTGACTCACATGCAAGCGATGGGCAGCCCGAGTGACGCTTTGCTCCTCAAGTAATACCTGTAGAATGACTAATAGATTAAGATCGATTCGAGCAAGGTTGTCTAAATTCATGTGATATTCTCAAATGGAAATTCACTTCGGATTTTATATCATTTTCATTCATACCTCCATTTGACTTATTATAGCGCCCTATTAAGGGTGACCTTTGTGTATTAAAAATTTGAGAGAAAGAAGTTTATGCGTCGTAACTTATTGCCATTGTTAATGTTTATGGTGCTTTTGAGCCCATTAGCTATTGATATTTATCTGCCGTCTATGCCTGCAATGGCGTTGGAGTACGGTGTATCTAACAGTGAAGTACAGTCCACCTTAGTGTTATTTTTATTTGCAATGGGCGTAGGACAAATTCTAATTGGCCCGTTAGCTGACCGTTTTGGCCGTAAACCTGTCGCGTTATTCGGAATTGTACTTTATGGCATTAGCAGTTTATTAGGTGCTTACGCGGTTGAGTTTGAATGGTTGCAGATAGCTCGCGTTTTTCAAGGCTTAGCGGCATGTTCAACCTCTATAGTGGTATTTAGTGCGGTACGTGACTGCTATTCCCGCAAAGAAAGTGTGTCGATGTACAGTTATCTAAATGGTGCAATTTGTGTGGTTCCGGCACTGGCTCCAACATTTGGTGGCTTATTAGCATTACAGTTTGGTTGGCGTTCTACCTTCATTTTTATGGCTTTGTATGCCATTTTTGTATTGTTTTTGGTAGGGTTCCGTTTTCCGGAAACACGTCCGTTAAATACCGACAGTACAGGGCCTTTATACCGTTGGAGCCGCTATAAGCCGGTTATTGGCGACCCTCATTTTATGTTTTATGCCAGTTGTTGCATGATCGCGATGGCATCAATTTTATGTTACGTATCTTATTCACCAGTATGGTTAATTGGTCATTTAGGCATTTCAGAATTAACTTTCAGCGGTTTATTTGGCCTTAATGCTGCGGTAAATATTGCAGCGTGTTTTGCTGCTCCAGTGTTGGTTAAGCGTATTGGTAACCGTCCGGGAGTGGTCGTGGCATTATCGTTGATGTTGCTTGCTGCTGTTATCGAAGCCGCGATGTACTTTGCTGGCCCCCAAGAAGGATTAGCCGCCGCAATAGCGTTTATGGCTCCGATGATGATTTTGTGTGTTGGCTTTGCTGTTTTACTTGGCCCTGCAACCAGTATGGCGTTGTCGGCTTTCGGTGAGCGAGCAGGCACGGCGACGGCGATGTTAGGTTGTATTCAAATGAGTGGGGCATCAATACTGACGGCGTTGATCCAACTAACCGATATACCAGCACCCTATGCGATAGCTGTTGTGATGGGGGGCTTTAGTGCAGTATTGCTGATCATTATTGCAATGAACCGTTTAAGCCATCTGCATCAAGAACAGTTACAACATGACTAATTAGCTTTAGTAATATCACCTTTAACCCGCAGAATGCTAACCACATTCCGCGGGTCTTTTTTTGCCTCAATATGATAAAAATTAGAAACGGGCGTTAATTGCTATGCCAACATTAGTTTCTGAATCACTATTATACTCACCATTATCGAAATAATGTTCTAGTGAAAACTTAGCCGAGAATACATCTGAAAAATGCCAGAAGTAACGTGTATTTAAACCCGTTTCAGTGATGTTGTTGCTGTGGCTACTTTTATTTGAGTCATCAATATTACTGCTGCTTAAATCAGTATTTACATCTGTCCGGTAGTAAGTCGCACCCACTGACCATGCGTTATTGATATACCAATCTGCAAACACTGCAACAGTATAAATGTCATTTTCAAAGTTTATTTTAGAATCTTGCACTATAGTCGGAGTTGAGCCATCAACTTGAGTGAGCATTTCGTTGTTGATATATTGTGGGTTTTGATAACCTACAGCCCCAGTTATAAACACTCCAGCGGTTGATTGTAATGGAATAAAATGTTCGTAAGTTAACGTGATAGCATCAATGTTTTGGCTAAAATATGATTCAAATTCATATTCTAGATATGCGCCATTGTTAGATTCTGATTCTGAGTTGGTAGTGTAGTTCAAGGATAACTTTGAGTGTTCGCTAAAAAAATATCCAGCACTAATCTCGTATGTTGTGATGTCAAATACAGCATCATCTGCATTTAACTGGTTGACTCCAGCCCCCAAAAACCATTTTGAGTCAAAAACGTATTCTCCAGAGATGTTATATAAATCTTGGAAGTCAGTGGTGGCATAACGCGCAGAAACAGTTGAGCCTTGATTAAAGAATCCCGCCAATGCATATGGCTTATCTGCTTGTTCAACCGCTTTAAAATAATAGCGATAATTGGCGTTAACTAGGCCATCCGCTTCACCTGATGAGTCTAAAAAACCGATTTCAGCTTCGTGGTGATAGGTATTATCTTGGGCTGCATATGCAGGGATTGTGGCCAATGCGAGCATTAATGCCACTGACATCTTTGTTCTAGTCATAGTAATGGTTCTTCCTTGAGGTATTATGGTGTAGAGCGAAGCATATTGAACTCAAGTTTACATATTTGCAACAACAGATTTGCAACAAAATAAGACAAAAAATGAGCAGAAGTTATTGTATCTATTGCCAATACCCACAGTCGGCTTGCGTGTGTCATGCGCTCAAACCGGTGACGTCAAATACCGAGGTAGTGGTGATGCAGCATCCATCTGAAGTGGATCATGCTAAGAACACCGTGAGGTTATTGAAACTGGTGATGCCGCAGATGAAAATTTACGTGGGTGAATCTGCCGCGGACTTTATTGAGCTGCAACATTATTTAGCTGCGCAAACGAAGCCGATTTATGTGGTTTATCCAAATGAGCACAGTCAAACTGTAGCCGAGGCTGGAGCGAGTGAGGCTGCGATAATTATTTTAGTCGACGGTACTTGGCGTAAAGCATACCGAATGTTGCAGCTCAATCCGTGGTTACTTAATTACCCGTCACTGCATCTAGAATGTGAAGATGAGTCGCAATATATCATTCGTAAAGCGAAACGTAGCGACAGCTTGTCGACTCTGGAAGCGGTTGCCCACACGTTGATTGCTTTAAATCCAGCGGCTGATATCGCGCCAATATTTGCAGTGTTTAACGCAATGGTGCAACATAAGTTAACGGCTATGCCTGCTCTGGTTCGTGAGCGTTATAATGGTGATAAAATCAAAGGATAGGCAACATGAAACATCGGCTGATAAGCTCAGTTATTTTGCTCGTTACGGCGAGTACATTGGCATTTTTTACAGTAGCTACTGATAAGCCACATAAAAAAATGACCTTAGCTGAAAAAGGTGAACAAGCGCGTCAAGAGTCGGCCGAATTTGAGCAAACACAATTGCAAAAAGCGCGTGAGGCAGCCAAGACGACCTCGGATCGTGAGCAAGAAATATTAGCTAAATCACAGTCAAACGATTGGGAAGCACAGCAGCTCGAAAAAGCCCGTGCTCAATCTGATGAACGTTTAACCCGTCAACAAAAGTATTTACAACAGGCGCAAGAAGCCGCCACTCAAACCCGTAAAATTCCTAAAGACACCAGTATAGAGCCAGTTCAATCTGACTAGTCATGCTGTTGATTGATCCCCTCGGTTTATTTTGGAGTTCACTTTGTCGTCTTGTCCTTTGTGTCACCATGAAACAGCTGCTTTTTCTCAAGATAAAAGTCGTTCCTATGTCCGTTGTCCGCAATGTTTTTTGGTATCGGTTCCTGCAGCATTTTATTTAGATGAAATAGCAGAAAAAGCCCATTATGATTGTCACAATAATGACGTTGCCGATCTAGGTTACCAACAATTTTTATCCCGTACTTTAACGCCATTAATCGCGCGTATTAAACCCGGTGCAATAGGGTTAGATTTTGGCTGCGGAGAAGGTGCTGTATTAAGCCAAATGGCTGTAGCGCAAGGCATTAAGGTGGTTAATTATGATTTATTTTATCACCCAGATACTCTCGCTCTCTCTCAAAAATATGATTTTGTCTGCTTAACTGAAGTGATAGAGCACATTGCCAATGCACAGGCGTTGATGGCGCAATTAAGCACATTATTGTTGCCTGGCGGCATATTAGCGATAATGACCAAACACATACCCAGTTTAGATAAGTTTAACAATTGGTACTATAAAATCGACCCGACTCATATCAATTTCTACTCTATAGAGACCTTCCAATGGGTAGCATTACAACAAGGTTGGCAGCTTGAAATTATCGACAGTGACGTGGTGTTTTTTCACATTCCAACGTCGCCAGCTTAGTCGTGAGTGTTGGGTGTTAATAAATAGATACAATTGACTTGTTAGCAAATCGGTAAAAGATTTAACAAAATTCTCATTTCAAGGTAGTTTTGTTGCACTAATTATTATAATAAATGGAATGAACATGCGCCTGACGTCTGTTGCTTTACTGCTTTCAAGTGTATTTGCCGCCAGTGTTTACAGTACGACTACCGTGGCTAGCGTGCCCAATGCTGCAGAACTAACCGCTCAAGTTGAAAGCAAAGTCATTGCATGGCGCCGCGATTTACATCAACACCCTGAATTATCTAATCGCGAATTTCGCACCAGTAAAGTGATTGAAAAACACCTTAAATCCTTAGGGCTTGAAGTACAGACGGGTATCGCCCATACGGGTGTGGTGGCGATATTAACAGGTGGTAATCCTGGGCCATTAATTGGTTTACGCGCTGATATGGATGCGCTACCCGTTACCGAAGTGGTTGATTTACCTTTTGCCTCTAAAGCGACGGACACTTATCGAAATCAAACCGTGGGTGTGATGCACGCCTGCGGTCATGATACCCATGTGGCTATGCTGATGGGCGTGGCTGAAAACCTCGTAAAAGTAAAAGACAGCCTAGCTGGTGACGTAATGTTTATCTTTCAGCCAGCCGAAGAAGGCGCGCCAGAAGGTGAGCAAGGTGGTGCGGAGTTAATGCTCAAACAAGGCTTATTTGCTAAGCGCAAGCCTGAGCAAGTGTTTGGTATGCATGTCACATCCAGCATGCCTACAGGTATGATTGGTCTACGTTCCGGCCCTGCAATGGCGAGTGAAGACTCATTTACGATTAAGGTCACAGGTAAGCAAACCCATGGCTCACGTCCTTGGAGTGGTGTTGATCCTATCGTGGCCTCGGCACAAATTATTAATAGTGTACAAACCATTATTAGTCGTCAGGTCGATATTACCAAAGCACCCGCCGTGGTGAGTTTTGGGGCCATTAATGGTGGTATTCGATCGAATATTATTCCTGACGAAGTAGAACTTATTGGTACTATTCGTACTTTCGACCAAGATATGCGCGCCGACATTAAAGTTAAATTGGCCCAAGTGGCAGCTAATGCCGCTAAAACAGTTGGCGCCACTGCAGTAACCGTGATCCAACCTGGTTATCCGGTTACGGTTAACAACCCAGAATTAGTCAGCAAAATGCGCCCGGTTATCGCCTCTGTAGTGGGTGACAATATGTTGATTGAGCCAGGACTGATTACCGGTGCGGAAGACTTTTCTTATTACGCATTAGAAACACCAGGGATGTTCTTTTTCTTGGGCGTGACACCTGCTGACCAAGATATCAATAATGTCGCCAGTAATCACTCTCCGGCATTTTATGTTGATGAAAGTGCCCTTAAGGTTGGCGTGCAAACCATGACCCAAATTGCCTTAACAGCATTAAGCGCGGCACAATAGCCCTATTTAAAAACCAATTTTAATAATCCATTTTTAATAAACCATTTTAATAAACCATTGGACGATAGCTCAAAAGGAGCGAGATATGACCCGCAAGATAATGGCGTTGTTGATGACGTTAGGTGTACTGAGTGCACCTAACGTGTCAGCGACACAAGCTGAAGATATTAATAGTTTTACCTTAGATAATGGCATGAAGATTATGGTGTTGGAGGATAGTTCTATCCCTAATGCCAATATGTACATTTTTTGGAAAGTGGGTTCGCGCAATGAAGTACCTGGTATTACCGGTATTTCGCACTTTTTTGAACACATGATGTTTAATGGTTCTAAAAAGTTTGGCCCTAAAATGTTTGACCGCACGATGGAAGCTGCTGGTGGCGCCAACAACGCTTATACCAGTGAAGATTTAACGGTATATACCGACTGGTTTCCAGCAAATGGTCTAGAAACTATTTTTGATTTAGAAGCAGACCGCATCGCCAATTTAGACATCAACCCTGAAATGGTTGAAAGTGAGCGCGGCGTGGTGCAGTCAGAGCGCACCACAGGGCTTGAAAACTCCAACTGGCGTACTATTCAAGAAGCGCTTAAAAGTGTCGCCTTTGCGGCGCATCCTTATAGCTGGTCGGTTATTGGTTATGAGTCGGACATTGCCGCTTGGACATTAGCAGACTTACAGCAATACCATAAAACCTACTACGCCCCTAACAATGCGCTAGTGGTGATTACCGGTGATGTGAAGCTAGCCGAAGTTAAAGCCCTAGCTAATCAGTATTTTGCACCAATTCCAGCTCAAGCTCCACCGAAAGCCGTACGTACAGTTGAACCGCAACAAAATGGTGAACGTCGGGTATTTGTTAAAAAAGAATCGGTAAGCACGCCAAACATTATGTTGGCTTATCATGTACCTGCAACTAGTCATGCCGATTACTATGCATTGGATTTATTAACGTCGATGTTAAGTGAAGGCAATAGCTCACGCTTTTATCAGGCCTTAGTTGATAAGCAATTGGCCGTGGCTGCAGACACGTATATGCCGATGTCGTTCGACCCTAACTTATTTTATATTTTGGGTGTAGCGAATGCGGGAGTCAGCGCCGAGACTTTAGAAAAAGCCCTTATTGAGCAGATTGATCTTATTGCCAACAAAGGCGTGACCCAGCAAGAACTTGAAAAAGTTAAAAATATCAAGTTAATGGACTTTTACCGCACCATGGAAACCATTAATGGTAAAGCCAATACTTTAGGTACATACGAGCTGTATTTTGGCGACTATGCAAAACTGTTTAACGCCCCAGAAGCCTATAACAAGGTCACTCCTGCTGATATTCAACGTGTGGCGCAAACCTATTTAATCAAAGCGAATCGAACTGTCGGTGTGCTCGCTGCTACTGAGGAGTCAGACAAATGAAAACCGTAACTCACACACGTATTAAGATATCGTTATCAGCAATTGCATTAGCGTGTAGCATTGGAATAAGTGGTTGTGCGACCACTCAAAAAAACACTGCCGACTCCGCCAACCCTGTTACCGCTAGCTTTGTTATGCCACGCTACCAATCTGTTACCTTAGACAATGGCTTACAGGTTAAGCTGATGGTGCAAAAAGAAGTGCCATTAGTGACCATTGATGCCGTAGTGAGAGCGGGAGCAGTCAATGATATTACCTCTGGTATGGCTTACATTACCTCACAAAGTTTACTGTTGGGTGCCGCGGGTCAATCAAAGGCCGACATCGAGCAGCAGCTAGATTTTATCGGCGCCAGCATAGACACCAACGCTGATTTAGAAGGCAGTTATATTCGTGCCAATATGATGAGCAAAGATGTTGATACCGTGCTCGATATTTTTAGCCACGTATTGCGCCAGCCAGACTTTGATAGCGCTGAATTTGATAAACTAAAACAGCGCGAAATTGTGGGTTTATCTCAGCAAAAAGAAAGTCCTCGTGCAGTGATTGGTCGCTACTTCAATAAGTTAGTCTTTGGTGATCATCCTTATGCCAATCCGGTATCAGGCAATAGTGACACCATAGCTAAACTTTCTGTTGAGGAGTTACGCGCTTTTCATAAAGGCTACTATCAACCAAGCAACATGACCATTAACGTGGTGGGCGATTTTGATGTTGCCGACATGACCGCTAAACTGAATAAAGCCTTTGGCGATTGGCAGACCACTGAAACCGTGGTTCAGTCAGATTTAAGCCAACATTTACCAACATTAACCCAACCTCATGTACTGTTGGTCGACAAGCCTGACGCAATTGAAACCACCTTTTTAATTGGTGGCGTGGGGATTCGTTATGACAATCCAGACTATGTTGGGTTAACCGTAGTGAACACCATTCTAGGTGGTCGTTTTACTTCATGGTTAAATGATGAATTACGCGTCAATGCCGGATTAACTTACGGTGCCCGTTCTGGTTTTAGCCCTTATGCTCAATCTGGGGTATTCCAAATCAGTACTTTTACTAAGTCATCGACAACTAAAGAAGCCATTGATTTAGCCTTAAAAACCTATGCTCGTTTATGGGGAAAGGGCATTGATCAAACCACTTTAGATTCTGCCAAAGCTTATGTTAAAGGCCAGTTCCCACCTAAGTATGAAACTAGTGGGCAATTAGCTGGTTTATTGTCTGACATGTATCTGTATGGCTTTAATGATGATTTTATTAATCAATTTCAGGCTAAAGTGGATGGACTTACCCTCGCAGAAACTCAGCGTTTGATTAAGCAATATTTCCCACAACAAAACTTACAGTTTGTGTTGATTGGTAACGCTGAAAAAATTGCTGATATTGCGGCGCAATACGGTGAAGTGACTAAAGTTGATATCACTGCGACGGGTTTTGGTCAGTAGTTATTAGTGGGTTAATGACTTATTCAGTTAATGACTTAGTCTGTTAATTGCACTGTAGTATCGTATGATGGCCCACATAAGTGGGCCATTTTTTATGGCTAGATATCATGGTGTCACTGAGTGATTCTATTTGGTTTCTAGGGCAAGATGGTGCAGGCAACATTGGCTATGTTGAGCTTGTGATCTGTTAAGTGTTAAACGCTATTTTGATAAGGGGATGGTTAATGATACATACATGCCGATTTATATTACTGCTAACGGCGATGTTGTTACTGACACATTCAACGTCATCTTACGCTGCGAAAGTAACCTTGGATTCATTTTGTGGTCAACTAGCGGGTGAGTGGCAGGGCAGTGCCGCCAATCCGAATGTTGCGCCGAAGCAGGTAAGCACTTCGGTGATGTGCTCGGCAGATAAACGTAATTTATACATTAGTGTTAGCCGTGGTAGCCGCTTTTCGAACAGTGAAACTTGGTGGTTTAGGCAACAACAAGATCATATTTTATTGGTGTATGCCAATGGGATTACCGATGATATATCGCAACAGTTAACGCTTTATGAGCAAGCGGGCAGTTACTCATTTTTAGGCAAAGGGGAAATTAATCAACGTCCGGCTTTAGTACAATTGCAGTTCGATCCCATGATGAGTGATACCAAACCGTCAACAGCAGGATGGCAATGGCAGCAAAGCGCGCACTATTTGGATGACGACAGTGAGCAGTATCAAGTCATTAGAGCCATTAGTCTGCTTAAACCATCGGCAAATAATACTCTGCCGACAGAATAACGTGAGTGTATCTCAACACTCACAGGGCTTATCGATAAAACAAATAAGCGGCAAACAATGCCCAACTTAAGATAAGTAATCCCAGTAACGACCATGTTAAAGAGTTAAATTGACTCTCTGTTTCAATGTAAGACGCATCAGAATCGTCATCATTTGAGCTTGTCGCGCTTTTAGCTTTTTGCTGCTGTTTACGGGCTTTATCTCGTTCTCGAGCCTTAGCCTTCTCACGTTTTTTGTATTCAGCAATCCCCTTTTCAACGCCTGCAGCAATCAGCTTGGTTTGTTCTTTAACTTGCCCAGGTTTTTGGGTTGCTTTGGCAATGGCTAAAGCATTTTGTTGGGTTTCAGGTGATAACGTTTTTTTCATTACTCAGCGCCTGCAAAACCCAGCTGACGCCATGCTTCATAACTAATAATGGCAACTGAATTGGATAAGTTTAAGCTACGGCTATTGGCGGTCATAGGGATACGTAAGCGCTGTGCCAGTGGCGTCGCATCAATAATATCCATTGGTAATCCGCGGGTTTCGGGGCCAAATAACAATACATCATTTTCTTGGAAAGCAATTTGGGTATGAGGACGGCTACCTTTAGTGGTGCAGGCAATAATACGCTTTCCTGCCATGGCCTCTAAAAAAGCGGTATAGTTTTTATGGCGAGTCACACTGGTCAGATCCGAATAATCGAGTCCCGCGCGACGTAATTTCTTTTCTTCGAGATCAAAACCTAACGGCTCAATCAAATGTAACTGCGAGCCATTGTTGGCACATAGACGAATGATGTTTCCGGTATTTGGAGCGATTTCGGGTTCATAAAGGGCAATATGAAACATAGCAACCTTAGGTACGAAGCATAAAAAGAGTGGCAAATTATACCCTAAGCAAGGTTTGACTGCGAGGCGTTATAAACGCTGACGTTATCAAAGTGAGCGATACAGCCCTGATGATAATTGCTGGCTGGGCGCTGACACATAGGCAATAACAGCCTCATAAATTACTGGCTATTTTATTGATGCCTTCGCGCTATAGTTCGCATATCGAGAAATAAAAATTCCATGCTTAGTCCTCTACCAACATAAGAGCTTAGATAATATTGGCGCCACTTTCAGGATCTCGTGATTGTGCCGCTTGTTGACGTATATCATCGGTATCGCTGCTGATGTCATCGCTAGTCTCATTATGGGTATCTTCTAATGACTCTTGGGCTTTGTTGCTGTTGTGCTCAGTGCTCTGTATCGTATTCAGAGGTGTTTCATCTTGCGGATGTCCGTTGGTGACTAATTGTATCCCTTGAGGGAAAATACGTTCGCGGGCATCGTCCGGCAAGCTTATCTGATTTGCTTCATAAGCGCGCACCAGCAAGCGCATTAAAATTGAAGCCACTTTTGGAACACTGTGAGTTTCAGCATTGACCCAAAAATACACTTGCAGATTAATCGTCGATGGACCAAGGTTTTTTATTAATACCTGTGGCTCGGGATCTGCGAGTACGCCGTGATGATCGCTCATAATCTCCATAGCAATATCCTGAGCCTTACGGATACTTGCATCATAACCAATGCCAATGACAAAATGGCCACGCATTCTCGGGTTGGCAGTAAGATTTTTAATCACGTTTTTATAGATAGTGGCATTGGGGATTTGGATATGATTTCCGTCGTAGTCGACTAACGTGGTAGCCCTTGCTGTGACTTGCTTTACCACCCCCAAATTCCCTTCAACGGATATTACATCCCCTAATTTGAACGGACGCTGCACACTGAGTAGTAAGCTGGAAATAAAGTTTTCGGCGATATCTTTAAAGGCAAAACCTAAAATCAGACCGATTACACCAGTGCTGCTAATAATCGCGACCGCAAACTGCGTTAGGCCAGCGAGGCGCAAAAATATATACAGTCCCAATAAGATGATCAATACACTGATGCTGCGCTGCATCACTAATCGAATCAACTCGCTTTTTGTTACCCAAGCTAAGGGACTAATCAATAAGCGTGCTAAAGGATGAGAAAGCCAAAATAGCAGCAAGAATATCGACAGCCCTAAAGCCAAACGCGGTAAATAGAGTAAGGCTTTGTCCCAAAATTGCTCAGCATCCTGTTGCAGGGGAGCTAAAGATAAGGGCGCAATAGGTTGCAAGTGAATATTATCCACAACCTGAGTCACATCAGGTAAAGCGGCTATGGTTTGCAGTATGCGCTCTTTACTCGCTTGCTCAGTGACGGAGCCGTTTAGGTGGACGACAGAGCCTTGTATTTCAATGTCTATGACGCTGCTTGGGTCGTTAATCTGTATGAGTTGTTTCACAGTATCAGGCGAGGGCGCAGCCTGGGCATCAGTAGGCACAAAGCTGGTAAGGCAAACAACAGCAATAACTAAACTCCATAGTAGAATCCATCGATTTAACCTTGAGGATGATCGCTGGTTGCTGCGAGGAAAGCTGTTTAACAAAAATCGACAAATCATAAGATTATCCGCAAGGTACTAGCCTGTCATTACTCAATATTAGCAAACAATCTACACAGGCACCAAAGGTTGTGAGCGTTATCCGCTAATGTTTTTAGAGTATGCAAAAAGGGCTTTTTTTCACTTCTAAATACATATTTATAAGTCAGTATATGAGGTTATGTAGTTGCTTAAAAGCGATGTTCATTGAGGGGAATAATAGCAACACTTGAAATAGTGGTCAGATAATTGCTTTGTTCTTTATGACAATAAATGCAAGTCAGCTAATATACGTTGAGGCAACTGTTAACCTCAGCACATTCAAAATGGAGAATATCATGGATTTATTACGTATTTTAATCGCAATCTTACTGCCACCACTTGGGGTTTTTCTACAAGTAGGCCTAAGTAAGACCTTATTATTAAATATAATTTTAACCTTGCTAGGCTACATTCCAGGGATAGTGCACGCGGTATGGGTGATTGCTAAGCGCTAGTATCTGCAAAGATGATTATGCCTAATGGTGAAGCGGCTCAGGCCGCTTGCATCAATCGGAAAATGTTGCCAAGTTAGGGGTAATTTTTACCTAGCAATGACATGCTATTGATTACAGGGTTAATTCAGCTGTGTCGTCTATGAAGGCGAGCTAGCTATTATTGATACGTGCTTATTCCCTGCGTGTGCAGGGAATATTAGTTAATGCCATTATTAAGGCCGATTAGAATATAAGTGGTTGAAGTTTATTTTTTATATCGACTAGCTAACCGGTAAACTGATACTGAGCTTAAGGCCTTCGCGCTTTCCTGTTGGGCCGATAAGGTTTTCTGCCACAATACTGCCTTGATGTAACGTAATAGCAGCTTGAGTTATAGCCAACCCTAAACCCCACCCACCACTTTGCCTGTCTCTGGCTGTATCGGGGCGATAGAAAGGCTTAAAAATAGCTTCGAGCTCTTTTGGATCTATACCTGGACCGTCGTCTTCCACTGTAATTAATATGTGTTTGCCAACTTGGGCTGCACTAATGGTTATCTGGCTATTGGCATAGCAAATTGCATTACGCAGCAGATTTTCTATGGCGCGCGAGAGTGTCTTTGGGTGAAGAGGCAATTGCAGTGCCTCTGGTATATCAATTTGTAATAGTTTGCCTTGCTGCTCGGCTTCAAATTCGGCGTCATCTAACACTTGGCTTAAAGATTCTGCTAATTCGAGTACGACTTTATTTTCATGGCTGGCTAAGCTTACCCGAGATAGAGTGAGTAACTCGCTTATTAGCGCTTCAAGTTGTAAGGCTTCATAGCCGATACGTTCTAGCTCTTCACTTTGCTGCCCTTTTTTACGGCCTAAAGCTAAGGCTAATTGCAGCCTAGTGAGTGGTGTGCGCAGTTCATGAGAAATATCACCCATTAATCGTTGCTGGTTGTTAATCATGGCTTGCACTGCATCGGCCATTCCATTAAAAGCCTGTGCCAATTGGCCCATTTCATCACGACGATTTGCGGTAGCGGCATCGACTCTGCTAGATAAATCACCTCTAGCGAGGGCATTGGCACTGTGCTTTAGCGAACGTAATGGTTTACCCAAATACCATGCGAGCAAACCGCATAATAAGCCAGACAGTAAAATGGCTAAGCCTGCAGTAAGTAATTTATTGTCGGCAAAGAAAAAGAACCACGGCCGTGGATGATTATCGGGGAAGCGGCCAAATAATTGATACGGCTTGCCATTGACCACAAAAGAATAGGGGCCGAAAATAAGTTCATCTCTAAATTGATGGCTGATCGGATGGTCTGCTTCTTCTGCCATGAGTTGAAAGCGTCTAAATCCTCGCGATACTCGTTTGGTATTTAATACTTGGCCTTCGCCATCGGTTAAATATAAGCGCAATGGACCAGCATTATGGTTTCTATCGCCTTGTTTATTGCGGCTACGGTGCAGACGTTGAAGATTTTTACCTTCGAGTAATTGAGGTTGCTCTTGTATTCGTTTTGCAACGCTTTTAAGTACTCGCTCAAGACTGGGAGGTAATGGTGAACGATCATGGTTTTGTTGCAGTAATGGCAATAAAGACACCAGTGCAATAATCAATGAACTGCATAGCCAAAAGCCTAACAATAATTTAAAAAATAGCCCGTTAAATGGATTGTTTTTTAGCATTACGGTATCCAAATATAACCTTTGCCGCGCAGGGTTTTGACGCGTGGACGGCCATCTTGACGCTCTGGTAATTTTTTGCGTAAGTTAGACAAATGCATATCTAAGCTACGATCAAATGGCATTAACTTTTTGCCTAATACGTTTTCGCTTAATGATTCTTTGGTAACCAGTTCGCCTGATTTTTCGATCAAATGAAATAGCAGTGAAAACTCGGTGCCAGTGAGAATGATTAGTTGCTCATTGCAATAGGTTTCTTGGCGGGTAGGGTCGAGACGTAAATCACCAAACTGCATCATTTCATTGGCTTGGCTATCTTGCTGAGTTGTTTGTGCTCGACGTAATATGGCCCTAATTCGTGCCACTAACTCACGGTCATTAAAGGGTTTTGGCAAATAGTCATCGGCACCTATTTCAAGGCCGACAACCCGATCAATTTCATCACCGCGAGCGGTTAGCATTAATATCGGTGTTTGCTTGCGTTGGCGTAAAGCACGCAAGACTTCAAAACCATTGAGTTTAGGCAGCATCACGTCAAGAAGGATTAAATCGAAGTCTTGCTGTTGCGCCATCATCAGCCCTTGCTCACCATCATAAGCTTGGGTTAATACGAAGCCTTCCAACTCAAGTAATTGGCTGAGTAGATCGGATAAACCAATATCATCGTCGATCAGTAAAATGCGATTCATAACTTTCCTCTGGCACAAAGAAAATCTGTATGTTGAAGCTAACATACAGATTTTTCGATCAATTAAGCTTATCTTATGCCAAGATTAAATCATATCAACATTGCACAGTTTTACATTTACCCTGCTTTATTTTGTACTATGTAGCGTTTAATTCTGGCAATAATAAAGGTCAGTACAATAGACCCAAATATCAGGCCTACTGAAAAGACTGCATTTTGCAGTGAGTTAGGGTTAAACACTAACATGCTGCCTAACCCTAACATCATAATACCTGACATCAGTTTAAGCACTTCGCCTTCTTTTTCGGTGAGCTTGCGTTTACCTAAGGTCATTGAGAATACAATCACAATAGCAGCAAGTGGAATAACGTAAACCACATTATAAGCGATGAGGTATAAGTATCGCTGCATGGTATCGAGATCTGATAATGACAACACAGAGGTGTAAATCATTGGGAAACCTGCGGTGCAAAGCAGTTCATAGGTATTTGCTAAAATAGCCAGAATCGTTGAGCCTAAAATCATTGTTGGTAACGAGCTGGCTTTAGATAATTTGCCCATACGTTTAATAAGCGAGCCACGATTTTCAACTGACATTGATAGACTGACATCGCCACGGCCGTAAAAGTAATCTTTTATATTCACTATGGCCGCAATCAATGCCAATACCCCCGCACAAGTGATAATGATACCGCCATCACCGCCACCAAGTAGTTGGAATAAGTTAAGCCAGGCGCTCATAAATATAAAGTAGATAAAGCCTGAGAAGAATACAAAAATACCGCCTACCAATAACATACGTTTGCGGCTGCCTGCATTAACCATAATGCTCAGTAAAAACAGCAACACGAAAAATGCGCAGGGATTAAAGGCATCGACACCAGCGAGTACTAAGGTGAGCACTGGTAATGACATTTCTTCAGGGTGCACAGCACCAATGAGTGGAATGTCGACAGGTTGAACAGTCGGTATAGGAGTAATGTCACTGGCTTGGTCAAACGACATACCACACGAACTTTCGGCTTGTGGGTCTTCACTAGTGTCACCACAGGTTTCAAATAATGGTGCGCTTACTACTGGCGATGCGCCTAAGTAATCATCGAGCTTATTACCAATATCTGCTTTACCACCTTGGCGTTGGTAACAGTTAACTAAGCGTTCTAGGATAAAACGGCCTGTGACATCATGGCTGTTATAGCCAACAACGGCCTCACCACAAATGGCAAAGTAGGGTACTGATTTAGGTTCAACACCAGTGTGTTGGCCCATTTCCATCAGTTTATCGACATTACCGGGTTCGCTAATGGCGTAGTCGTGTAGTTCTATCCAGTCAAAACGTTCGCCTAGAGCATCAATAAAAGGATGGGCTTCACGACAATGAGGGCAGGTTTTAGACCAAAAGAAATGCAGTTTAACTACTGGCTGCTGGTTTTGCTGAGTATACCAAAGTGAGTTGTCAGTTGAGGCTGCGGTACTGGCTATTGAGCTGGGTGCCAATATCAGTACACAAAGAAGTAACAGTAATTGGCCAATCAATCGGTTCATAATGTATTCCATTAAAGCGCTAATAGTTAGATTTTATGCCCTAATATGATTACTGTAAGGATCAAGACTGAATTACGTTAACTGGCTCGCATTACTGCGATATTTATCATTCAAGATGCCAACTTGATCATGAATTACTGGCACTAAAGTGCTATGAAAACGTTCTTTACATAGGTTTACTCAGTCTTAACCCTCATTGACATTGCATTCGGTAAACTGAGTATCAAATCTGCAAAGGCAGAAAATAAATCCCATTCATACCGAGGTACTTAACAATGAAAACATCATCAATCATCAAAACGAGTTTAGTTGCCTTAGTGGCAAGCTCGGCTTTATTAGCTGGTCAGTTATATGCAGTTGATGCAGCTGATAATACTGTAAAAACTGAAAATGTTACCGCTAAAGGTGACCGACATCATGGTCACAAAGGTGGCATGCATAAAATGCTTCGTAAGCTGGATTTAACTGATGCCCAAAAAGTTCAAGTAAAAGCCATCTTTGATAAGTATCAAGCTAACCGCCCTGAGCGTCCAACTAAAGAGCAGCGCGCTGAGCACCGTACAGAAATGTTAGCGTTAATCACTACCGCTGGTTTTGATGAAGCAAAAGCAACTGAAATGGCTGAAGCACAGCAACAAAAGCATTTACAAAAGATGCTGACGCATTTGAAAATCCAAAACGAGATTTATCAATTATTAACGCCTGAACAGCAACAAACGTTTCAAGATAAATTTAAGCTAGGCAAAGGCCACAAACCGCGCCGTTAATGATTACTGACACATCGTCGAATTAAATCGATAAAAGCCGTTACCTTTGGGTAGTGGCTTTTTTATTTATGCAAGTTTGCTAATGGTCACACTTTGCTTAAGGCGAGTGGTTACTTTAGTAAACTTTATCCTAATCGAGCAATGAACTTGCTATAGTAATAGCAGATAAATCATCAGTTAAATGAGCCGACAATTCTTATATGAGTACCTCTTCTGAATATGACTTTTGGGTCAAATTAGCTAGCCGCGCGTCAGTGGCCACAGCGCTGTGCCTTATTGTGATTAAGTTGATCGCTTGGATGTATTCGGGCTCGGCCAGTATGTTGGGTTCATTAACGGATTCATTTGCAGATGCACTTGCTTCGATTGTTAACTTTATCGCTATTCGGTATGCCATCGTTCCCGCTGATAAAGATCATCGTTATGGCCATGGTAAAGCTGAGCCGTTAGCAACGTTAGCTCAAGCGGCCTTTATTTTAGGTTCGGCGTCGTTGTTATTATTGTATGGCGGCGAAAAGTTAATTCATCCAGTGGCAGTCACCAATGCTATGAGTGGCATCGTGGTGTCTATTATTGCGATAGTACTGACATTTGCACTCGTTTTGCTGCAACGACATGCGTTGAAAAAAACCAATAGCTCTTTGGTTGAGGCCGATTCACTACATTATAAGTCTGACTTGTTATTGAATGCTGCGGTGTTGTTTGCGCTAATATTGGCGCAATATGGCTGGTGGTGGGCCGATGGTCTGTTTGCGGTGTTTATTGCATTGTTTATTGGTAATCAAGCGCTCGGTTTAGGTTATCGTTCAATTCAGAGTTTACTTGACCGCGAGTTAGACAATGAGACTCGCGACAAAATTAAAGCGTTAGCCAAGCAAGACCCTCGCGTTAAGGGGATTCATGATTTACGCACTCGTCAAGCGGGCAAAACCACGTTCATTCAATTGCACATGGAATTGGCTGGTGACTTATCTCTGCTTGAAGCTCATGCAATAGCAGATAAAGCGGGTATGACGATTAAAGCGGCGTTTGATGATGCAGAAGTGATAATTCACCAAGATCCGGTTTAATCAATGATGTGTAGAAACTAAGACTTTTAATTGAATAATGGCAGCTCATTAACCCCTTATCATTAGGTTAATGCACTGCCATTATTGATCTAACACTAATGTCATATGCCATTAGCAGAAAGTCTCCGCTTGTGACAGATTTTGCTTTAGCTGTACCATGAAGCGTGTTGCCATAGCGCCATCGATAACACGATGATCATAGGACAGCGATAATGGCAACATAGGGCGAATAACAATTTGGCCATTTTGCGCCACAACCTTGGTTATTTCTCTTGATACTCCTAAAATGGCAACCTCGGGCATGTTAATAATGGGCGTAAAACTCGTACCTCCCATTGGGCCTAAACTGGTTACCGTGAATGAGCCTCCTTCAGTGTCGGCAAAGGTCAGTTTACCTGCGCGAGTTCGCTCAGCTAATTGTTGTGATGCTATGGCTAGCTCCTCTAGTGTGAGTGCGTCTACGTTTTTAATTACCGGAACGAGAAGACCATTTGAGGTGTCTACCGCAATTCCAAGGTTGTAATAGTGCTTAAGCATCAGTGTTTCGCCGTCGTCACTGAGCGAAGCATTAAATGCAGGGAAAAGCTTCAATGCTTCAATCGTGGCTTTTAAAATGAACGGCAATAATGTGAAATGTATCTGTGCCTCTTCAGTCACACCCAAAACGTCAGCCGAATGTTCGATATTAAGCTTATGGCGTAATGCTTCGATGGCACCGATATCTACCTCATCATGATGGGTCACGTGGGGTATATGCGTCCAGCTCTCAAGCACATTATTAGCGATTATTCGCCTTATCTTAGTTAATGGTTCAGTGGTGACATCGCCAAACAAATGGTACTTAGCACCTTTATCTTGTAGAGTTTCCATGATAAATAATCCTATTATTTGGTGAAAATGCTATCACCACTCGCGCCATCCAACCCTGGATGAATATCAAACCTTACAACACCTACAGTGGCTTTACCCTCGACAGCGTTGGCAATACGAGCCGTACCAATGTGGCCAAAGCCACCACAGAGTTCGATAGATTTAATGCCTAAATCAGCCAGCTCAGTGGCAACCGATACTGCATCGTCGTAATTGCGTGTTGCGATCACTGTGAGTTCGACACTCGGGGTCGAGACAACACTTTTTTCATGGCTAGCATCGGGTGATAAAAACATAAAAGCTGCTTTTAATTTCATGGTGTTGTCCTATTAAGTTGGTGTGAATTTGGCAATGAAACTGTCTATTTGTGCATCATCAATCTCGGGAGATGCCATCACACCAATAAGTGAGCCAATTGGAAGCTCATCACCGACAGAGGCAACACTACGCCGCCATGTTCCGGCTATCGGTGATTCGTATGCTGAGGTGACCTTTTCGGTTTCAATATCGGCAATCTCATCACCCACTGCGACCGTTTTGCCAACCTCAACATGCCAAGCTGAGACGCTGCCTTTTTCCATCGTGAGACCAAATTTTGGCATTGTGATGGCATTAATATTGTTGGCCATTAGTGTTTCCTCATTACTGCTTGCACTGCAATTTCAATATCTGCAACGCTAGGGATGTAAGCTTGTTCAAGATTCGGTGCAAACGGCACCGGAGAGTGTGGTGGCATAACACGTTTAATCGGGGCTTTTAGCGCTGAGAATGCGTATTCAGCCACAATTGAACTGATATCTGCTGCCATCCCACAACGAGGGCTGGCTTCATCAACTACTACTAGCCGGCCAGTCTGTTCAACCGACGCTAATATTGCCTTCTCATCAAGCGGTGACGTGGTGCGCGGATCGATAATGGTACATTCGATACCCGCTTGGGCTAATGCATCAGCTGCTTTGCTAGCAAAACCAACCATACGACCAATGGCTACGATAGTGACATCACGACCTTCACGCACAGTACGGGCTTGACCAAATGGAATGACGTAGGGTTCATCAGGCACTTCGCCCTTATCGTTGAACATGGCTTTATGTTCAAAAAATATCACTGGGTCATCATCACGAATGGCTTGTAACATCAGCCCTTTGGCTTCATAGGGTGAAGATGGAATAACCACTTTTAAGCCGGGAATATGGGTGAAAATAGGATACAGACATTGACTATGTTGGCTTGCGGCTCCTGTGCCAGCCCCATATAAGGTTCTTACAACCACTGGTGTTGTGGCTTTTCCGCCGAACATATAGCGAAATTTAGCCATTTGGTTGATGATTTGATCTCCACAAACGCCAAAAAAATCAACAAACATAAGCTGAGCAACAGGCCTTAATCCCGTTGCAGCAGCACCAGCAGCGGCACCAATAAATGCGCTTTCGCTGATGGGAGTATCAAATACACGGTCACGACCAAACTCCGTCATTAAGCCATGAGTTGCGCCTAGTACACCGCCCCAAGCATCTTGTTGTCCAGCTGCACCTAAGCCACCGGCAATATCTTCGCCTAATAGTATGACTGACGGATCTTCTAGCATGGCGTCACGCATGCCTTCGTTGAGTGCTTCTCTAAAAGATTTTATAGACATAACTTCCCCCAAATCATAATGAGTAATTGGCGTAAACGTCAGTGGTGAGTTGGTCGATATTAGGTATTTCAGCGGCTTTAGCTTCATCGACGGCAGCATCAATGAGTGTTTTGACCTCATCATCGATGGCATCTAGCTCAACTACGGTTAGCATTTCGCCACCCGTGACCCTAGCGCGGAAAAATTTTAGCGCATCGAGGTAAGTACGTTCGTCACGGACTTCACCAGGAGGACGATAGGTGGTGGCGTCACCTTCAAAGTGTCCGTAATAACGAGTAAATTCAATGGCAATAAAGCGTGGACCAAGGCCTGCTCGCATCGCATCAACGGCTTCTTTGGCTGCGCGGTAAACGGCAAAGTAATCATGTCCGTCGACCTTTTTTCCTTTTATCCCAAATCCCGCGGCTCTAGCAACAGGATCATGGCCTCCCATGGACCAAGCACTGGCGGTGGATTCGGCATAACCGTTATCTTCCAATACAAATAGCACTGGTAATTGATTAACCGAAGCAAAGTTCATCGATTCAAGTATGGTGCCTTGATTAAACGCGCCGTCGCCAAAAAAGGCGACTGCAACCCCATCGGTGCCACGTACCTTAGAAGACAAGGCTGCGCCACAGGCTAATGGGCCACCACCACCGACAATACCATTAGCACCAAGCATGCCTTTGTCTAAATCAGCAATGTGCATGGAGCCGCCTTTGCCTGCGCATAACCCCTCTGCGCGGCCGTAGATTTCTTTCATCATCCCCATCACATCACAACCTTTTGCAATGCAATGGCCATGGCCGCGGTGGGTACTGGCAATGTGGTCTTCATTATTTAATTGCTGACACACGGCTACAGCTGATGTTTCTTCACCGGCATATAGGTGAACAAATCCAGGTATTTGTCCTGTGGTGAATTCTTTGTGCAGACGTTCTTCAAATTCTCGTATGGTGCGCATTTGTCGGTACGCTTCCAGTAATTGTTCGCGATCAATATGCATTTGTCTTTCCTCCAAAATAAAAACCACAGAAGGCTAAGAAGTCCATTTAGTGCTGTTCAAAACAAGTGAAACAGTCATTCAGGTAGGCAGTGAAAGTGCTACATATCTACCGTGAAGCCTCACTTAATCGCAGTACGGGTCATTTCTTTAGCGGCTTTCTGGTTCGGAATGTTGAGAGGAAGAACGTCGTCTTTAAATGCCGTATTAAGTCTGTTAGGGATGACATTTTTTCAAAGGATGAAAGGGCGAGTGTATTTACCATAATGAAGTGAATAATATGGCATACACCATGTTGTTTCCCTTGCCTGTGATGACGTTGTAGCCTCAACGCGTAGCATGACGTGTTCCAAGTTGACGTTGATGTCATCTTTTTCCATGCTTGGTCACTCAATGTGGATACTGAAATGGTGTGGGTCATGTTGCTAGAGGACATATTGCTTTTTTTGTCATCTAACGCGCAAAGTTGACGCGTAAAGCGACCGAAGACGATAGCTTCGTAATAGAGCGGATCCCCGACGGTTTTAGGGGAAATAACTGTTTGCGGCAAGTCCATGATTTCTACCTTCCTAATTAAAGGAGAGTCTCAGCACACAAGTATCAGTATATTCCTGTACTGCGAATAAAATTTGATCTGCATCAACTTTGGTTAATATTTGAACAGGTATGTTATTGGCATCATTTTGGGGATTACGTTGAGCATCACTCTGAAATAGCTCTGAACATAATTAAGAACATAACTGGGGACAGAATATGGCTGGGATATTAACACCACTCACTATTGGAAGGTAATGTGTAGAGAAAATACTGTTTGAGGGTATTGTTTGAGTCGTGTGTTTGGCTTTGTTCATAGTAATTGAGTGGCGAAGTTAATGGGCCATGATTACGAGAATTATGATGATTATTGAGTGGATGTCGGATATGGATTTGTGTGATGACACTTAATTTATTAGTTGATAATTCAGTATAGTCTGATGAAAAATGGCTGTTTGAGATACAAGGTTTATTCTGTGTTGGATTAAGATTTTGTTAAGTGAGTAAAACATAACAAACCTTAATCCAACACAAGCATTACTGCCAATATGATGACTAAAGTTGATGGCTAATGTTAATGGTTAATCCATCGACAGTTCTTTCAATTTACGCGTTAGGGTGTTGCGGCCCCAACCTAGGCGTTTAGCGGCTTCTTGTTTATGACCTTGAGTATGTCTTAGTGCTGTTTCAAGTAAAATACGTTCAAATTCAGGTTGCACTTCAGTGAGCAAATCACTTTCACCTGCAGCCAACTTTTCATCAATCCAATCAGTGAGTGCGGTTTGCCAGTCACTTGCTCCAACCTGTTTCTGCTGGGTTGCAATTGGATCTTTAAGCAATTCTGGTGGTAAATCTTGCGGTAAAATTTCTTGTCCGGACGCCATCACTGTTAACCAACGACAAGTATTCTCAAGTTGGCGAACATTGCCCGGCCAAGGTAAATTAGCCAACTTTACGGCTGTTTCTTTGGTGAGTATTTTGGGTTCAACGCCAATCTCTTTCGCAGCCGTGTTTAAAAAGTGATTGGCGAGTTGGGCAATGTCTTCACGGCGTTGCGATAACGGCGGTAAGTGCACTCGGATCACATTGAGGCGATGAAATAAATCTTCGCGGAAGGTGCCTTTTTGTACCTGTACCTCAAGATTTTGATGCGTCGCAGCAATAATTCGCACATCAACTTGCACAGCTTGATGACCGCCGACACGATAGAACTGACCGTCGGCAAGTACTCGTAATAATCGCGTTTGCACATCGATTGGCATATCACCAATTTCATCTAAAAATAGCGTGCCACCATTGGCTTGTTCAAAACGGCCTTGGCGTACGTTGGCTGCACCAGTAAAAGCGCCTTTTTCATGGCCAAAGAGTTCAGATTCAATCAAATCTTTGGGGATAGCAGCCATATTTAATGCAATAAAGGGCTTGTCCTTACGAGGGCTGTGTTTGTGTAATGCGCCAGCGACTAATTCTTTACCGGTACCAGATTGACCATTGATAAGCACACTAATTGATGAGCGAGATAATCGACCAATGGCACGAAACACTTCTTGCATTGCCGGGGCTTCACCAATAATTTCAGGGGTTTTTATGGTGGTATCAATCACAGGTTGTGGCGCTTGCTCTGTTGCATGTGTGAGTGCGCGTTCAACTAAATTAATCGCTTCATCAATATCAAATGGTTTTGGTAGGTATTCAAATGCACCTGCTTGATATGCGCTCACCGCACTGTCTAAGTCTGAGTGGGCGGTCATGATGATCACTGGAATATGCGGATAATGCAGTTGTAAGCGATCTAGTAAGGTTAAGCCGTCAGTACCTGGCATGCGGATGTCTGACACGATGACTTGAGGTTGTGATGCTTCTAAAGCTTGCCACAAGGATTCTGCAGCAGCAAAGCTAGCCGTTGACAGTGATGCGCCTTTAAGGGCTTTTTCGAGAACCCAACGGATTGAACTATCATCATCGAGGATCCAAACTTGTTCACTAATGTTCATGTTACTACCTCATTCTGCCTACAAAGGGCATGCTAGTTATTGTAATGGCAGGTTAATAATAAATTCGGTATGCCCTGGTGCCGAAACACAATCAATGCGACCGCCGTGTAATCGGGCAATGTTATGTGCAATAGATAATCCTAACCCTGAACCTTCGTCACGACCGGTGACCATAGGGTAGAAAAGGGTATCCATTAACTCAGCAGGAATACCGGGGCCGTTATCAATAATGGATAAGGCGAGTACCACTTTATAGCGCTGTGTTCCAATGGTGACTTGATGTTGAGTGCGAGTGCGAATGACAATATCGCCACCACAATGTTCTAAAGCTTGTATCGCATTTTGCACAATATTCAATACGGCCTGCTGCATTTGATCTGGATCCATCTGAATATCAGGAATTGATGGATCGTAATCTCGTTTTAAGCAGATATTGTCTGGCAGTGCCATTTCAACGAGCTTAAGCACTTTTTGAATCACTTGATGGATATTGTGTTCAGTATGTTGCGTTGGACGTTGTGGGCCAAGCAAGCGGTCGACTAAATTTCGTAATCTATCAGCCTGTTCGATAATCAGGCTGGTAAATTCTTTTAACTCAGGTGAGTCGAGCTCTCGAGATAACAATTGCGCAGCGCCTCGAAGCCCGCCCAGTGGGTTTTTAATTTCATGAGCTAAGTTACGCACCAAAAACTGTGCTGCTTGCTGTTGGGCGTCCATATTAAGCTGCTGATGAATACGGCGTTGTTGGTCTACTTGGCGTAATTCTAATATGCTGAGGTTATTGTCATTTTCAATAGGCACCAAGGTAATATCAATGGTGTGATGTTGGCCGTCTAGGGTAATTAATGCCGCGGTATTCACTGTAAGCCCTTGGCCAGCATTAATCGCATCGCGGAGCAATTGTGGCTCAACTCCCATCAGTTGATAGAGCTCAGGAAGCGTTTGTTCAAGCAGCTTATAGTTACCTACTCCCAATAATTGTGCGGCCGCGGCATTAGCATAGCTCGGCTTGAGCTCGTTATTAATAACGAGCACTGCGGTGACTAAGTGATTGAGAAGGTTATTTGTGTCCATTAGCCGTCCTAGTATTGGGTTGCACCATTATGATGCACCAATTTGGTGCGTATCACAACCCGGAACACACAAGCTTTTTATAAGATAAAAGATCACCTACAAATTTATAAGTGAATGAATAGAATAGTTTTTATCTTAATTATTTAGACTTTTTTGCTGGTCCAAATACAGATGCTTGGTGAAGGAATATCTTTCTAGGAGAGCTTGATGCAAGGACTTTGCCGCTTTGTGTTACAGCGTTAACAACCAGTGAGTGTTCACCTCTATTAATGCCTGTTAATTGGAATATATTCGATACTTGAGCAGGGGCTGTGATAACTCCATCGACTAATAATGTCATTAGCACGCCACGAGGTAGTTGAGGGGTGATGCTTACTGACACGGTAAATGCGCCGTTATTGTCACGCACAGTAGCTTCTTCTTGGGGAGAGGTTATCGAAATCGAGTAATTAATTGATGCTTCTGTTGTTGGAGTAATATTGATTTTTGTTGGGGTGTTAATCGTCATGTTATTTTGGGTGTTTTCATTTAATTCAACAGCTTCGGCATTGTTTTTTTGTTCATCCGAGTAATGAACTTTGCCCTTTTCATCTACCCAACGGTATACGGTAGCAAGACTTTGGGCGCTCAATAATAGCAAACTAATAAGTAAGATAAGGCGCATGATGCACTCCATAAAACGACAGTTTTAATAGAGTAGACGTTTTTATAAAAAAAATCAGCTTAAACTGATTTAGTTAAGCTGAATTGAAGCGGCACAGTTAAGTCGCTATTGTTTATTAAGGTGCAAGAAAACTATATGTATTGGCAGCAGTATTCTGAAATTTGATCTGTTCGAATACTAAAGCTCACATTTGGTGCAAGTTCAAACTGGCTTGCTTCTGCATATGCAACCCACTCTGTTTTACCTGGTAATAACACGTCAAATTTACCGGAAATAACCTGCATTATTTCACCTTGAGCCGTAGAGAACTCATATTCACCAGGCAATACCACGCCAAAAGTTTGTTTACTACCATCAGCTAATACTACGCTTCTGCTTATCACTTTACCGTTAAAATACACATTGGCTTTTTTAGCGACGCTTACCTGTTGTAACATACTCATATATTCTCCCTAAAAATGATCTTGGCATGAATCTATCTGCGTTTACGTAAAATATCTAGTTAAATGTTTTCATGTTGTATCATTAGAGTCGCTTCGCTGCTAAGGCGTGACTTCGCCACTGCTAGAGTCGCTTCGCTGCTAAGGCGTGACTTCGTCACTACTAGCGTTGCTTCGCTGTTAAGCTATTGACTTTATAGCCTCTAGCCGCGGAGCGTACTAGCAGCGCAGCGTCCTAGGCCTTTCGCTTATAGCCTGATAGACGAGGCAACAAAAAGCCCAGATGCATGCATCTGGGCTTTTTAGGTCTCAATGAGTGGCAAAGGTAATTTGCCACTCATTGATGGTAATTAACCGCGGTTATTACGCTTACGTTCGTTTTCAGTTAAGAATCTCTTACGAACACGGATGTTCTTAGGAGTTACTTCAACTAATTCATCATCATCGATGAATTCAAGAGCTTGCTCAAGCGTTAAGTTAATTGGTGTAGTCAATACTTGTGCTTCATCAGTACCAGATGCACGCATGTTAGTTAGCTGTTTACCTTTCAAACAGTTTACTGTCAAATCGTTAGAGCGAGCATGAATACCCACTACTTGACCTTCATACACTTCAGCAGCGTGACCAATAAACATACGACCACGGTCTTGCAAAGCAAATAGAGCGAATGTTAGTGCTTTACCTGTTGCGTTTGAAATCAATACGCCGTTAGCGCGTTGACCAATATCGCCACCTTTGTGTGGACCGTAGTGATCAAATGAATGATAAATTAGACCAGTACCAGATGTAGCAGTTAAGAATTCGGTTTGGAAACCAATTAAGCCACGGCTTGGGATAACGAAGTCGATACGTACACGACCTTTACCATCAAGCTGCATGTCTTTCATTTCGCCTTTACGAACACCTAATTTTTCAATTACGGTACCTTGATGTTCTTCTTCAACGTCAACTGTTACAGTTTCGTATGGTTCATGTAGCTCACCATCGATTGTTTTTAGAATAACTTCTGGACGAGATACGGCTAATTCATAACCTTCACGACGCATGTTTTCAATTAAAATCGATAAGTGTAATTCACCACGACCTGATACGCGGAAACGGTCTGGACTTTCTGTTTCTTCAACGCGAAGTGCTACGTTGTGAACTAATTCAGTCTGTAAACGTTCAAGAATGTTACGTGAAGTAACGTACTTACCTTCTTTACCCGCGAACGGAGAAGTGTTTACTTGGAATGTCATCGTTAGCGTTGGTTCATCAACAGTTAACGGTGGCATTGCTTCTACTGCATTCACTGCACAGATAGTGTCAGAGATTTTAAGCTCGCCTAAACCTGTAATAGCAACGATATCACCAGCATTTGCAATTGGCACTTCTGTACGGTCAAGACCCATGTAACCTAATACTTGGCCCATTTTTCCGTTACGAGTCTTACCGTCAGCGCCAATAATAGTCACTTGTTGGTTAGTTTTAACGCTACCACGGGTAATACGGCCAATACCGATAACACCCACGTATGAGTTATAATCGATTTGAGAGATTTGCATTTGGAATGGCGCTTCAGCATCAGCGTCTGGGAAAGCAACTTTCTCAACGATAGTTTGGAATAGCGGCGTCATATCATCGCTCGCTACATCTGGATCTAACGTTGCAAAACCATTTAATGCCGAAGCGTAAACGATTGGGAAATCTAGTTGTTCGTCAGTGGCACCTAAGTTAACGAATAAATCGAATACTTGGTCAATAACCCAATCTGGACGAGCACTTGGACGGTCAATTTTGTTGATAACAACAATTGGCTTAAGGCCTTGAGCGAATGCTTTCTTGGTTACAAAGCGAGTTTGTGGCATTGGGCCATCAACTGCATCAACCAATAGTAATACTGAGTCAACCATAGATAGAACGCGTTCAACTTCACCACCGAAATCGGCGTGGCCAGGAGTATCTACGATATTAATACGGTAGTCGTTCCACTGGATGGCAGTGTTCTTTGCCAGAATGGTGATCCCACGTTCTTTTTCAAGATCGTTAGAATCCATAACCCGCTCAGTAGCTTCTCCACGAGATGCAAGGGTTCCTGACTGCGCCAACATTTTGTCAACCAGGGTTGTTTTGCCATGGTCAACGTGGGCAATAATGGCGATGTTACGTAAATTCTCTAGCACGGATAAACCTCTAAACCAGCAAATAAAAAAAAAGGATCTAACAGTAGTTATAGATTATAGCCACTGTAAAAAAGCGTGCCATTCTACTTCACAGCAGCTTTTGTAGATAGGATTATTTTTGAACACTTGTAAATCTATTACTTGCTATGCGTTAAAAAACAGCATAAAACGTATATATATTAAGCATAACCATGATGTAAGACAAAAATGTGACATTGGCTAAAACAGTAACATTAACATGGCGCACCATTATGGACTTTTGCACCATGATGAAACATAGTGATGCACGAGGTTGGTGCAAGGTTATGATTTAGAAGATTTGGAAACTTTCTCATCTTCATAAAATCAATTAGTTAGCGATCTGGCATGAATATCGCTTTACTGCTGATAATTATGTAAAGATTCGTTTTCCAGGTGCATCATCTGGCGAATGGCAAGATTATTTAAGGGACAACCCTTTACCCTACCGGAGGCTTGAGAATGTCAGTTGAATCAGTTTTAAAACAACTTGTAGAGTTAGAAGTTAAGTTTGTAGACTTACGCTTTACCGACACTAAAGGTAAAGAGCAGCATGTTTCTATTCCTTCTCATCAAGTAGATGAAGATTTCTTTGAAGACGGCAAAATGTTTGACGGTTCTTCAATTGTGGGTTGGAAAGGCATTAATGAATCTGACATGGTGCTAATGCCAGATCCAACCACTTTCGTGTTAGACCCTTTCACTGAAGAAACAACAGCACTTATTCGTTGTGACATTTTAGAGCCTGGTACTATGACAGGTTATGACCGTGACCCACGTTCTATTGCTAAGAAAGCTGAAGCTTACCTAATTTCTACTGGTATTGCTGACACAGTATTGATTGGTCCAGAGCCAGAGTTCTTCTTATTTGACGATGTCCGTTTTGGTACTGACATGTCAGGTTGTTTCGTGAAGATTGACGCAAAAGAAGCATCATGGAACTCAGCTAAGAGCTATGAAGAAGGTAACACTGGTCACCGTCCAATGGTGAAAGGTGGTTATTTCCCAGTTGCACCAGTTGATTCTTCACAAGATTTACGTTCGGCAATGTGTTTAGTACTTGAAGAAATGGGTCAAGTAGTTGAAGCGCATCACCACGAAGTAGCAACAGCGGGTCAAAACGAAATCGCAACACGTTTCAATACGTTGACTAAGAAAGCTGATGAAATTCAAATTCTAAAATACGTTGTTCATAACATGGCACATGCTTATGGTAAAACAGCGACATTTATGCCAAAACCAATCGTTGGTGACAACGGTAGCGGCATGCACGTGCATCAGTCTTTAGCTAAAGACGGCGTTAACTTATTCGCAGGTGACAAGTATGCAGGTTTAAGTGACCTAGCGCTTTACTACATTGGCGGCATTATTAAGCATGCCCGTGCATTGAATGCGTTCACTAACCCAAGCACAAACTCTTACAAGCGTTTAGTGCCACATTTTGAAGCGCCAGTAATGCTTGCATATTCTGCACGTAACCGCAGTGCTTCAATTCGTATTCCAGTGGTACCAAGCCCTAAAGGCCGTCGTATCGAAGCGCGTTTCCCTGATCCACATGCAAATCCATATTTAGGTTTTGCTGCATTACTAATGGCTGGTCTTGATGGTATTCAAAACAAGATCCACCCAGGTGAAGCAATGGATAAAGATCTATATGACTTACCAGCTGAAGAGGCTGCTGAAATTCCACAGGTTGCGACGTCATTAGAAAACGCACTTGAAAATTTACAGGCTGACCATGAGTTCTTAACTAAAGGCGGCGTATTCAGCGAAGACTTTATTCAGTCTTATATCCAACTTAAAACGGCAGAAGCAGAACGTGTTGCACGTACTACTCACCCACTTGAGTTTGAAATGTATTACAGCTTGTAATTCTTGAGCGCAATTGCTTAAACAAGCAAGCCAATAGAAAAACCCGATAAGTGATTATCGGGTTTTTTGTTTGTGGATCAATGAACACAAAGATATGTAAATTTGACTAAGCTGTAGTTGATAGCAAAATAGGTATCATTTAGAAGGCTAAAATATTATTTGCTTAGTTTAGGCTCAAGAAATGATTGAAACTCATTCGTAATCACAATCCTTTTATATGATCATATCGATAGTAGTACTGTAATGGCTACCGCAAGCAGTATTCTTGAACTGATCAAACAACCTTTTCAAATAGGCACATATTCTTTAACCATTAGTGCATGTATTGGTGCAGCCATTTATAAAGGTGTTGATCGCGATACAGATAGCTTAATCCATCGTGCAGATGTTGCGATGTATCAGGCTAAATATGCCGGAAAATCTCAGGTGATACTGGCTGATTAACATTTTAAAATAGAGAATAATGTTATTTTTTATTTGGCTGCAGGATATCTAAATTGATACATACAAGCTCATTTAATCATGGTCGTTTGTCGTGGCGTAAGCAGCAAGGTTTTAGCTTAATAGAACTTGTGGTAGTGATTATTATTTTAGGCATCCTTGCTGTTGTGGTTGCTCCAAAATTTATCGGTTTAAAAAGTAATGCTTACGCGAGTAGTATGCAGGGCGTTGCAGCAGCAATTAATAGCGGTAAAATCTTGGTTTATTCTGCTTGCGTGATAAGTGCAGGTTGCGATGAAACAGCCCCTGGGACCAGTAATGGTTTGGGCAATAGTATTATGGTACAAGGCCAATCAGTAACGTTAGCTTACGGATATCCGCGTCATACTTCAGCCGGTATCGTTAGAATGATTAACATTGCCGACAACAGTGGCGGTGGTGAATTTAACATCACAACCTATGATGTTAATAATCGAAGCGGATTACGTATTCGTCCAAATGCAGATTATGCTGCCAATAAATGCGAAATTAGATATTCGCAACCACAAGCCGCAGGAGAGTCACCGTTAGTTGTTGTCGATATTGACGAGTGTTAAGTGTTGTTATTCTCCGCTAGCATCACCTCAAGTTACCCTCTTTAGATAAATGCCATGTTAACTTTATGGCCTTTATTGTTTTGCGGCGCCCATTTGCTTGAAATATTTGTGATTAACGTAAATTTGTAGAGGAATTCACTCAGGAATATGATATTTATACCGTTAATCACTCACTAAAAAGCGATTTGTTTAATGGATAAAAAAGACCTCAAGCTATTAGAAATTTTACAACGTCAGGGCCGGATGGCTGTTTCTGAATTAGCCGATAAGGTTAATATGTCGGATACTCCTTGTTTACGACGAGTTAAAAAGCTTGAACAAGATAAAGTAATTTTAGGCTATGGTGCACAAGTTGATCCCTTTAAAGTGGGCTTAAATGTTGTGGTTTATACATCGATACGTTTAACGGAACATACTGATCAATCGACCGCGTTATTTGAATCAACCATGGCACAATTACCTCAAGTGATGGAATGCGCTGTGGTAACCGGAGCTTATGACTACATGCTCAAAATCGTCGCCAAAGACTTGGTTTCTTATGAACAATTTATCAAGAAATCGCTTGGCAACCTTAAGTTTGTCGCCAGCATTGAAACCACTGTGGTCTTGAAGCCAATCTTTAGCCGTACGGCTTTACCTGTGGACCAGTCGCCGATCGACTAAGCATAAATACACAGAATAGGCACATATAAATACCCAAAAGCAGCACCTAGGCCGTCATAGACTATGACAGCATAGGTTACCGCTAAGGGCGTTAGTTGACATGGGGAGGTAAGGTTTAACCTTGTTCCATTGAGGCTATAAACTTGTTCGATTCGGCAATCGATTTGTTCATTTCTTTAATCAAGCTAGAGATATCTGTCTGTAAATTGGCAAACTCACCTTTAATGGCACCAATAGCCTGCGCATTTAGGTTATGTTTTAAATACAGCATATTATCTTTCATTGCGGTTAAAATGGGTGGCATTTTAGCTTCTGCCCGGCGCATACTTCTGACTAGAGTTTTATATGAACGTTTGGTTTCATTGAGCTTGCTGGTGCTGTTACGGCGTAAACTGGCTTTGCTTATTTCTTCGATTTCAGTTTGCCATTCATCAAATAAAGCATCCGCGACATCTTCGACTTTTTCGATGCGATGACTAACTTCATCAGCAGCAGATTGAGCAGACTCATATTCATCTTTAGCTTTGTTATAAGCATCTTCTAAATCGCCACCATCAAATGCTAAAAGCGCCTGCATTTCTTCCAATGCAGAGCTAAATTGCTCTTGAGCTTCTTCTTGCGACTCTTTTGCTTCTTGCACTCTATCGACCATAATGTCGCGTTTGTGATAGCCGACTTTTTCCATTGCACCGTAATAGGCGCTTTGACAACCGCTCAACAGTAAACTGCTACTTAATAGTGCCAGTGATATCCATTTTTTCATCAATGTGTCTCTTTTATTGTGTGAGGTGAAAGGTACCTCGTTGAAGTTAACTACCTTGTGAGTTAACTACCTGATTTAAATTTTGCTGCATCGATGATGCTCCATAAATGGAATAAACCACCGATAATGGCTGGGATGACCAACACAAAAAAGAAATAACAAACGGCAGTAATGCAGAAGAATAACAAAGCCGCTAATATACGCCCTTGCAAAAGCTGGCCTAAGCCTGGGAAAAATAAGCTCGCGACAGCTGCGAGTACATTACCCGCCGAACCTTGTTGTGACATCAATTTGCTCCATTATTCGATGACTATTATGTTATAACATTGTACGAAGTTAGTGACTGAATACAAATGTTATCTCCACTAACGTGGTATGAAATAAGGATTATTATGCCCAAAAAGTTTGATTACAGCCCTATTGCGGCTTTTTTTAGTGGGATTTGGCAGTTTCTACTCCATCTCAAACAGCGGCTTGCTGAAGACCAAATCAATATACGAGCGGGTCATTTGGCCTATGTGACTTTGTTGTCACTGGTGCCTATGTTGGCTGTCACCATGTCGATGTTATCGGCCTTTCCGGTGTTTAAAGGTATTCGCGGCAATATCGAAGGCTTTATTTATAATAATTTTATACCTGCGGCGGGTGATACGGTACAAGTGCATATTAACGAATTTGTCGCTAATGCATCTAAAGGCACTTTTGTCGGTATTATCGCCTTAGTGTTTGTTGCCATTATGCTGATTTCAGCTATCGACAAAGCATTGAATAACATTTGGCGGATTACCGAAAAACGCTCATACGTGGTGTCATTTTCGATGTACTGGATGGTGTTGACTCTGGGGCCTGTTCTCATAGGTGCAAGCTTAGTAGCAACGTCCTATGTTGTGTCATTAGAGGTTGTGGCAGGTACTGAATTATCTGGACTAGTCCCGTGGATTGTTGAACGTTTGCCGTTGATATTTTCTGCAGCATCGATATTACTGTTGTATATGGTAGTACCAAATAAGAAAGTGCATTTCTTGCATGCTTTATTAGGCGCAATTGTTGCTGCGGTATTATTTGAAGCAGGTAAAAAAGGTTTTGCGTTTTATGTCACTCAGTTTCCGAGTTATGAAGCCATTTATGGCGCTCTGGCAGTGGTGCCCATTTTGTTTGTATGGGTATATTTATCGTGGATGATTGTGTTGTTAGGGGCAGAAATTACTGCCGCTTTACCAGAGTATCTGGAGAGTTTGGCTGTTATAGCGGAAGATCTAAAAGCGGAAATATTTGCTGAAACGGAAGACGAGCATGTCAACAATGTGCATGATCCTATCGTGGTTGATAAATCGGTTCCGTCTGATAAATCATAACTACTACGAATGTATTTAATTGATTCCGTTACTGCCTGTTATACAGGAAAGTGCGCGCCAATAACCTTAGCTAAACAAGGTCGCCATGTATTGGCGACCAATATTGTGGATCGAATAACGACTACTCAAAAACATATTTTAAGGCAGTTATGATTGCATTAATTCAACGAGTTAAACGTGCATCAGTGTCGGTAGACAATACAATAGTCGGCAAAATTGACCAAGGCTTGTTAGTATTACTAGGCATAGAGCGCGAAGATAATATTGAGAAAATGGTTAAGTTAGCTACAAAAGTCATTAATTATCGGGTGTTTAGTGATGAAGATGGCAAAATGAATCTTAATCTGGCTCAAGTCGGTGGGCAATTATTGGTGGTGTCACAATTTACCTTAGCTGCGGATACTGGCAAAGGCTTAAGACCCAGTTTTTCGTGCGCAGCAACCCCAGAACAAGCCGATCGCCTTTATCTAGCTTTTGTCGAGTATTGTCGCCAACAAGGGGTTATGACACAGACGGGGCAATTTGGTGCAGATATGCAGGTTGAGTTGGTTAATGATGGCCCTGTGACCTTTAATTTGCAGGTATAAGGCCATAATTTATTACCATTCAATTATTGTCAGCTGAGGTTAACCAGTCATCATCGGAGGGATGCCGTTATGCTTGATATTTCATTCACAGAAGCGCAATCAGATGCCAAGGTAACAGCTTTACTGCAGACCTTGTGTGAAACTTGGCACAGTACGATTCCTGTTAGTCAATTTATGAACATTAAACCAGTGTTGTTTAATGGCGATAGCCTACAAGTCACAGCACCTTTAGAGCCCAACGTTAATTTACATCACACCATGTTTGCTGGCAGCATTTATACTTTAATGACGTTAACCGGCTGGGGAATGGTGTGGTTACAGCAGCAATTATCACAGGCTCACGGTGATATCGTGTTAGCTGATGCAAAAGTCAGATATTTAAAACCGGTGACTAAACAGCCTTATGCCAAAGTTATTTGGCCCTATACTGATTTGAATCCATTAAACCGAGGCCGACGAGTAAAAATCACTTTAGAAGTGGCGTTATATTGTGATGACATTATGTGTGCTACGTTTACCGGGCAATTTGTGTCTTTACCGCCAAAAAATATTAGCATTGATTAAAATATGCGCGTTGAACATGTAAATACATTTCGATTTTATCGAATATAATTGCAAAATTATTACGCTATTATTCTTTTTTATAGGCAAATATACTAACTGCATTGGTCAGGCACATAGCATATGACCCAACAAACATATGGGTGAGACTTAACAATGGCAAAAGTACTAATTTTAAAATCAAGCATTCTAGGCAGTTATTCACAGTCTTCAGCATTAGTTGATTATTTAAATCAACAATGGAGCAGTAAAGGTGCGCAAATTAAAGTGCGTGATTTAGGTGAAAATACATTACCAATGTTAGATGGTGAGCTAGCTTCAGGTTTACGCGGCGGTGATAATCTTTCTGAACGTCAATTATCTGCACTCGCGCTATCGGATGAATTAGTCGCTGAAATTAAAGCTCATGACACCATTATTATCGCTGCGCCGATGTACAACTTTGGTATACCGACAACGTTAAAAAATTGGATCGATTTGATCGCCCGTGCCGGTGTGACGTTTACTTACACCGATACCGGAGCTGTTGGTTTAATCGAAGGTAAGCGTGCCATTATTGTGACTACTCGTGGTGGAGCGCATAAAGGCGGCCCTACAGACCATGTGGTACCTTACTTAACAACTGTGCTGGGCTTTATTGGGATTAACAACGTCGAAACCATTTATGCAGAAGCATTAAATATGGGCCCTGATGCAGCAGAAACAGGCATTAGCCAAGCTAAGCTTGCTATTGATGCAATAACACTTTAATAAATACAGCGGCTTAAGTTAAGTCGCTGGTTTGAAAACTAAACGTTTAATGCACCTTTGACATTTAAAGGAGCATTAAGCGTTTTTTATTTTGTGATTTTTTGTCATTTTGTTGATCAACAACATAATTTGCCACGTATAGACCTTATTATCAGTATCTAGTTTGATGCCAACTTTACTTTTCAAAATGTAGATTCATTACCAAAAGCCCTCAAGCTTATCGTTGAAAAGCCGTCATATTGTTGTTTCTATTTTATGAAAATAAACAAAATTGTCATCGCGTCAGCTTTAATTCTGCTCGCTGTGAGTCTTGTTCCTATATTGATGTTGATTAATCAATGGGATTCAGGTTCGCAGAGCTATGGAATTACCACTAGTGATAGCCAGCAGATTCATTTTCGGTGGCAAGACGTTAATCAACAAGTTCACCAGTACCCTACGTCCGCGGGAACGTATACCTATTTATTTTTGGGCTTTTTGTCGTGCTCAGAAATTTGTCCAATACGTATTGAGCAATTAAATCAACTTGAACAACGAATAGAGCAGGATGCTTCGTTTAATAAAGCTGAGGTTCAATTTCTATTTGTGACTATTGACCCTGATAACGACACATTAGCCTTGCGCCAAGCGGTGATCGATGCACGCTCTACGCATTTTGTCAGTGCGTCATTGTCCGAGTCAGATTTACATCAACTTGAATTGCGCTTATCGGACAATATCAATCGGCAACTCGCCACCATCAATCATGTTGGCAATCTATTTTTGTTGAATCCAAATGGACAAATCGCACGTATTTATACGGCTAAACAACTTTCAATATCCAAGATGTTGATTGATCTTAACCATATTATTTCATCTCAACTTTAGGTTTAAATATATGAATGATGCTCAAACTGTAACATTACTCAAAAAACATGATTTATATATCTATCGGTTGTTGATGTTGCAGGCCCCATTATTAGTCGTCAGTGGATTTTTTGGTGCCCAAATGCTGACTTTTAGTATTACTGCAGCGATAGCTATTTTAGTTATAGTACAGTTGAGTTACAGCTTGCTGAAAGGGACTGAGTTATTTGCGATAGTTGGTGCAGTAATTATGATGACGGTGTCAGGATTACTGATTCAAAGCCAAATGGGTATGATTGAAATGCACTTTCATATCTTTGCCACCATGGGCGTATTTCTTATTTATTTACGCTGGCAGCCATTATTGGCTGCTTTGTTGACGGTGGCAATACACCATATTCTTATGACCTATATTCAATTACAAGATATTGAAGTACTAGGTACACAGTTAATGATTTTTGCCGGTAATTGTAACTGGACCATAATGTTAGTCCATGCTTTATTTGCCGCGACTGAAACCTTTATCCTCATCCGAATCGCCTTATTTATGCGTACTGATTCACTGGCTAATCAACGTATTGCAGGGGCTATTGAACAGATATCAGCAAATAAAGATTTATCTATGCGTTTAGCTTCAGCTGATACTCATGCAGAAATCTCATTTAATTTGATGCTGGAAGAGTTATCGCAATTGTTTAACGACTATCGCGATATTGCTGTGAAAATGGCGAGTACTTCCGACAACTTAATGAGCCTGAGCGATCAAACCCAGCAAGCAGTACAACAGCAAAATGATCAAGCTAGAATGATTGCCGAGTCGACTCAAGATGTGATCGACAATTTTCAACAAATGGCCCATGACACTCAAATATCAGCGGATCAGGCAAAAGTAGGGGCAGCCTCAAGTCTTGGTGATAGCCAAAGCGCATTAAGCATTATGAAAGACATGCAGGCGCTAGAAACTAATATGATAGACGTGGCAGAATCAATGACCGATTTAACCACGGATATTAGTGCTATCACCACATTGCTACAGGCTATTCGTAGTATTTCAGATCAAACTAACTTACTGGCGTTAAATGCGGCGATTGAAGCGGCTAGAGCGGGTGAGAGTGGCCGAGGTTTTGCGGTGGTGGCAGATGAAGTTCGCACTTTAGCAAAGCGTACCAGTCAATCGACCGATGGCATTGAAAAAGTATTGAGTCGTTTGAATATCAGCATGCTAAAAACCGTTGAGTCGATGGATCAAGGCAAACAGCGTACGACGCAAAATGTATTTCATACCAGTGGCATAGCCAAAGGGCTTGAGCAACGTTCAGCCCAAATTGGTCAAGTGGCGACCTTGAGCCACAACGTGGCAAATGGTACACAACAACAAGCAGATAGATTGACTCAAATAGGATCGGAGATTTTGGACAACGCTCAAGCAGTTGTACTGTTATCGGCACAAGTTCAAAAGCTGGCTGGTGGCGCGGTAGAAATGAAACAGATTACTCAAGACTATCAAACCAAAGCTGCGGCTTACAAGGTGTAAAAAATACAGGCGATAGCATCGCTTTCGCCTGTATTATTTGGCTGCTAAGTTGGGACGATGCTCTTATGCAATTAACGCCAACGTTTAAAAATTAATGAAGTATTAATGCCACCAAAGGCAAAGTTGTTACTCATAATGTAGTCGGTGTCGATATGACGAATATCGTCTTTAATATAATCCAGCGGGGCGCATTCAGGGTCGACATCATTAAGATTGAGTGTCGGTGCAAACCAGCCTTCATTCATCATGTTAATACTGCTCCATGCTTCCAATGAACCACAAGCGCCTAGGGTATGACCGGTATAACTCTTTAATGAAGAGATGGGCGTTTCTGCACCAAATACTGCGTGAGTCGCGGCAGTTTCTGCTATATCACCGCGATCGGTTGCGGTGCCATGAGCACTGATATAACCGATGTCTTGTGCCGATAATTGGGCATCTTTTAAGGCTAAACGAATCGCCACTTCCATGGTGTTAGCATTGGGTTGAGTGACGTGTTGGCCATCTGAATTGGTGCCAAAACCAACCAACTCAGCATAAATATTAGCACCACGGGCTTGAGCATGTTCAAGCTCTTCTAATATCAAAGTACAAGCACCTTCACCGATAACCAAACCATCGCGGTTCTTGTCAAATGGGCGCGGCGTTAGCTCTGGAGTATCATTTTTGGTGCTGGTGGCATATAAAGTATCAAACACAACCGCCTCGGTAGGGCAAAGCTCTTCACCGCCGCCCGCGAGCATAATGGTTTGCATGCCATATTTAATCGCTTCATAAGCATAGCCAATGCCTTGACTGGCAGAGGTACAGGCACTGCTTGTGGTGTGAATACGGCCTTGTAGGCCAAAGAACACCCCAATATTAACTGCGGTAGTGTGGGCCATCATGCGGATATAACTGGTGGCGGTTAACCCCGACATTTCGCCAGTTTTTAACATGTCGCCAAAGCCCATAATAGGATCTGTACTGCCTGTAGATGAGCCGTAGGCCACGCCAGCTTGACCGGAGTTCAGGATGGGATCGTTCAACAAACCTGCGTCTTCAAGCGCTAATTCACTGGCACGTGTTGCCATCATGGATACTCGCCCCATAGAGCGGATCTTTTTACGTGAATAATGCGCAGGGAGAGTAAAATCAGTCACTGGAGCTGCCAGTCGTGTATTTAGACCTGGGTAGCGATCCCATTCATCCATGCGAATAACGCAGTTATGTTTGGCTAATAGGCTGGCTTTAATTTGTTGCCAGTCTTGGCCTAATGCGGAAATTCCGCCCATGCCGGTAACGACTACACGCTTCATATCATGCCTCCGTTAACGGAGATCACTTGACGAGTTATGTAGGCGGCATCGTCTGATAATAAGAAATTAGCAAGACCTGCAATTTCACTGGGTTTGCCCATGCGTTTCATCGGTACTATTTGATTGACAATATCGGTTGAGATATCTGTGACCATGTCGGTTTCAATTAACCCTGGTGCGATACAATTGACGGTGATTTTTCGCTTAGCTAACTCAAGTGACAAGGCTTTAGTAGCGCCGATAATTCCCGCTTTTGATGCGCTGTAGTTCACCTGGCCACGATTACCTGCAATGCCTGACACCGAGGCTAGGGTGATAATACGTCCACCTTTACGTGCTTGTACCATTGGCATAACTGTAGGGTGAATAACATTATAAAAACCATCAAGGTTAGTGTGGATCACACTGTCCCATTCATCTTCGGTCATCGCAGGGAAGGCGGTGTCGCGATTAATACCCGCATTAAGAATCACGCCATAATAGGCACCATTTTCGGCAATGTCAGTTTCGATAGCGAGCTTAACCGCTTGGCGATCGGCAATATCAAATTGCAGTAAACTAACCTGCACACCAAGATCTAATAAGGTTTTTTGTACTTGTGCTGCGGCAGCATGATTGCTGTGAAAATGCAGTGCAATATCAAAACCATTCTCGGCTAATTTAATCGCGATGGCTTTGCCTATTCCTCGGCTGGAACCGGTAACTAATACTCTATTATTCAAAATGTCTCTCCGTGATTGATTCGAGGAACTCCAATGGGGTGTCAAAAGGTTTGTTGATCATGCTTAACCGTCGGCTTGGCTTTCATCAATATAGGCTTGGGTGTCTTGTGGTTGGAATACATTGACATTGGCTGCCGCCACTAATATTTCGTGATGATAAATTTGGCAATCAAATACCGCTAATCCAGACTCTTCCTGGTACAGCCGAGTGACCTGAGTGCGATAAGACTCACCTAAAGTAAATGTGTCGATATGCATTTGCAGTTTGCGGGTGCCGAGTAAAAAACCGACTCGGATATCATCGTCGCGCAGTAAGGCTTCAACACCCGCTAATGCTGCAATACTTTGGGCCATATACTCGATGCCAACGTAATTAGGCACGCCATTGAGTTGGGCGTCGAAATAGGCACTATTAGGGCTAATATGGGTTGCGGTGATTAAGCAGTCTGGGCGATGTTCTAAGACATTATCAATTAAGATCATTGGTGCACGGTGTGGAATAAAAGTACTTATATCTTGCGCTAACATCGCCGGCGTTGCAGTGGCTATTGACATGAAACTAGGCATCCTTTCGACAAAAAATCAGGCTGGCATTACTGCCGCCAAAGGCAAATGAATTACTCATAATAAAGTTGAGCTGATTAAGGCCAGAATTATTGTTGGCGCTAACGAGAGCTATATTAGGGTCATTAGCATCTTGCTGCCCATCCCAGATATGCGGTGGCAAACGCTTATCATGGTTAAGTGGGCTTAATAATAAATAGCAAAAGGCAGCTTCAATCGCCCCTGCAGCACCTAAAGTATGGCCTGTGAGCGGTTTGGTTGAGCTGCAGGCTGGTAGTGAATGGCCAAACACTGCAGTGACTGCACGTGATTCCATGGCATCATTTTTGGGTGTGGCTGTGCCGTGGAGGTTGAGATAATCGATTTGTTTGGCAGTAATGTTGGCTTCTGTTAGGGCTTGTTGCATGGCGGCAATAGCGCCTAATCCTTGCGGGTGTGGTGCTGAAATATGGTGTGCATCGGCAGACTCGCCGATCCCAGCCAACATGACGTCACTTTGGCCACGTTCTAAGGTAAATAAGGCTGCCCCTTCACCAATATTAATCCCATCACGATGGCGACTAAACGGATTGCAATGACCTTTGGATACTGATTCTAATGCGGCAAAGCCATTAACGGTTAACTGACACAAACTGTCTACACCACCAACAATCACCATATCGCACATATTCGCATTGAGTAATCGCTGAGCACTGGCAAACACTTTTGCACTCGATGAGCACGCTGTAGACACGGTATAACAAGGGCCTGACAGTTCAAATAATTGTTTTAAATAATCACTGGGGCTACCCAGTTCCTGCTGCGAATAATGGTAACTCGGGGGGAAATGGCCATGTTCAAGCTGATACTTTAATGCCGCTTCACCTTTGGAAATGCCAGAGGTGCTGGTGCCTAATATCACCCCGATACGATCCGCTCCTAAACGCTTTTTAGCTTGTTCTATTGCAGGCACAAGTTGCTGGGCGGCAGTGTTTAATAAACGATTATTACGGCAAGCAAATAAACTGAGACGATCGGCAATTTCTATTAACCGTTTGTCATCGACGCAACCGACTAATGTAGGCGCATCGAACAGTAAATTATCGCGCCATTGCATAGCACTGATATCACCGCTAATGAGGCGCGGCAGCACCTCTTCTGGCGAGTTGCCCAGAGGTGTACACAATCCGATGTGAGTTATTGCTATGCGACTGTTCATGTTTAGTTTGATGGCCTATTTATCTCGGTTTATTGGGTTATGCTGGAGCACTTGTTTATCAATCTGTTATTCAATTAGTTAGTCAATTGGGTTTATTTGCATGTGAATATCGGCGGCATCGATGTCTACATTCACTTGCGCTAACCACGGGTCGATATCGCTATACGTTATCGTTATTAACGTACCACTGGCATCGATTAGTTGCTTACATAACGGCATATCACATGCCATAGTGACTAATTCACCGCCGGTTAAATGTTGATTAACTTGCTCCGTTGGCCAGTAAATCAACTGCATTATTGCCATTAAATACTCTGCTTTAAATTGCTCACCTAATAACATACTTTGCTGACTTTGCAGGGTTTGGCCATCGTACACTAACGTGAATAATGCTTGCCCAAGTGGCGCTAATCCCACTAACGTCATCTGTTGTGAATTAAGCTCCAGCTGGGTTAATAACTCATGATTTTCTTGCCCATGGGTAAAGCTGACCATTTGGCTTAAGCTGATGTCTTGCTGCGGTGACGTTGTTAACACCGCAGAGGCTGAGCTTAGGCAATATTGTGCTTCACTGGCGAGTGGGACACAAGTTTGCCGCTCGATTTGTTGGCTACAAGCACTTAATAGGCTTAGCAGTAATAGCGCCACCACGCGAAGCAATATTCTCTTTGCAGAAAGCCCCAGCAGATTAAGCAACATTGGGCTTTGGCTCCTGACATAATTCAACAATGGTATTGAGGCGTCGTTCGGACTCTTTTACAAACGGGTTGCTCATGTCCCAAGCGTAGCCTGCTAAAATTGAGCAGATCATTTGTTTAATCTTGTTGTCAGCTTGCTGATAGAAAATGACATCTTGAAAGCGTCCGTCATACCAAGCTTGGACATAGGTTCTAAAGGTGTTAACCCCTTGCATTAATGGTGCAGAGTATTCGCTATCCCAATCGACTGTTTGACCATTCAATTGCTTATGTAAACAGGCGACAGCCATTGATGCTGACTGCATTGCAATCGTCACCCCTGATGAAAATACTGGGTCAAGGAACTCGCCAGCATTACCCAGTAAAGCAAACTTATTGGTTGCTAAGGTGGTGACATTGGCCGAATAACCTTTGAGTGTCGCACAAGGTTGAACAATATTGGCATTACTCAGTAACTTCTTTAGCTCTGGCTCTTCATTAATTACCGCTAACAATTGTTGTTCAAGGCTCCCGGATAAATGCTCGAGTAAATGCGGCTCGGCCACCACGCCAATTGAGCAGCGGTTATTGCTAAAAGGGATTAACCAGTACCAGATATCCTTATGTTGAGGATGAACACTGATTAAGATTTTATTACGATCAAAATGGGGATCGCGAATGTTGTCTTCAATATGGGTAAAAATGGCGCTGCGTGGCGGTAAATTTGATGGTTGTTCTAAATTCAGTAATCGCGGTAATACTCGGCCAAAACCACTAGCATCGAGCACAAATTTAGCATTCACTTGATATTGTGCCCCTTGGTCATTCGTTACCGTTAAACGAGGATTATGAGTTAAATCAATCGCATCAACTTGATGACCAAAACGGATCTCAACCCCTTGACTGATAGCTGTGTCGGCTAGGAGTTTATCAAAATCTGCCCGTTGAACTTGAAACGTAGTCCCAGGGCCTGGGGTAAATTTATCGGTAAAGTCAAAGGTGGTGTAGCGTCCTTGGTGTTGAAATGCTGCGCCATTTTTAAATTGAAATCCAGCCTGATTAACGGCGTCAAGCATGCCTGCTTGTTCGAGAAATTGCATACAACAAGGTAGTAAACTTTCGCCAATGGAAAAACGTGGAAAATGCTGTTTTTCAATAACAACAACCTGATGACCTTGTTGGCGTAAAAGACTTGCGGCAATGGCACCAGAAGGGCCTGCACCAATGATGGCAACGTCAACGTCCATGTTGCTGACTGTATGTGAATGACTAAATGGCATTTACAGTTTTCCTAGTAATAAATGAAATAAACGGTGCCAGTAAAAATGAAAAACTGATCCCAAAAAGAAGCGTTAAACCAAAAAAGTGAATGGCATGGGTTTGACTCAGCGCCAGCAACCCAAAAGCCAATAGTGTTGAACAGGCTGACATAAAGATTGCCATCATCACTCCGCGACTAGTGTGCTTGGCCTCGGCAAAAAATAGGCTGTAATCGATACCAATGCCTAGCACTAAAATAAGCGCTAAGGCGTGAAACAAGCTAATGTTCGAGCCGACAAGGCCTAAACAGGCTAGCGTGAGCAGTACTGATAAAGCAGGGACTGCGACGATAGCGAATGCCAACTTAATACCGTATTTAATGCTAAAAATTAGGCTAGCTAAGGCAAATACCCACATTAATAGTTGTAATGTTAGTTGGCGATACTTGCCCATTAAATGGGATATATCACCGACCTTATCGATTAACCGCACTTGCCCTAAAGGCCATTTATGTTCAGTCAGCCGTTGCTCAAGAGAGGCTAACGAATGTATGCCACCGAGTAACACTATGGCGCCAAATTGCTGGGGTTTGTCTGTTGTTGGAATCGCCCCAAGCCATAATGTCTGTAAATCATCATTAGCTTTGGCTAGCACCATGGTTGGGGTTAACCATTGTGATTCGGCGTGATTAAGTTGTGCAATCATACTGGTGCTTATGCTGTCATCAAGGCCCATTTCGTTGATGATCTCGTCTAAATGTTGCCCATAAAGCTGTTGCTGTAACTGATAGTGTTGTTGTTGTTTGGCAATGCTGGGCATAAAGCGGCTGAGACTGATTGCTTGGTCTAATTCACCATCAGTGACTGCTTTATCCAGTACTGGTGTCAATTGCTCTAATGTTTGTAATAAAGCTTGTTCATTGGGACCGCTGACTACAATAAATTGGTTGTCGGTGCCGCCGCTGAGCAGTTGCCTTAGTTGGTTCTCTTCGGTGGTGATAGCTGCAGGGCTTTGCTGTAACTGACGAATATCATCGTTAGAATCCGTTTGTGACAAACCGAAAAACAATATTGTTGCCAAACCAATGAGCAAAGCCGCTATAGCTATTTTTTGCCACAATTGATTTGGGGTGAAAATACGTTGTAATAGCGCCAAATACCCTTGGGCAAGGGTTAATCCTGGCGTCGGTTTAAGCGCATGGTTGCCCAGTAATGGAAACACCAATAACAACGTTAGGTATGCACCAATTAACCCCGCTGCACAAAATACTGCCACTTGTTGCATTCCCGGGAATGGGGTAAAGCCAATGGCGATAAAGGCACTGGCACTGGTAGCAAGGGCGAGAGTGAGCGCCGGAAAAATCTGCTTTAAGGTGTCTGTTGCGTTGTTATTGGGATGAGCTTGTTTTTCGCAATAAAAGTGAAAGCTGTAATCTATGGCGACACCAATTAAGCTGGTACCAAACACTAGTGTCAGTAAGTGCAACTCACCGAAAATACTTAAGGTGGCGACAAACGCAAATACCACACCAGTTGTTAACGTCAGTAGTGCGGCAAATAACGGCATAATCGACCGAAAGGCCAACCAGACTAATAAGATAATCCCCAACATGGAAATTAAGCCAATTCGGCTGATTTCTTGTTTGGCCGACTCAGTGGCGGCGATCGCATGAAAAAGCGCACCAGCCTTAAGAAAACTGACATCAGGGTAGTGCTGCGTCACTTGGCTAAACGCAGACTTTAATGCTTGTATTTGCTGTTGCTGAGCGGTCGGGCTAAAAGCACTGTCGCGGCCTTTGGCCATGACAATTGCAGCCACACCCTCGGTAGTATCGGTGAGTAAAATGCCTTGTTGGCTTCGCAGCGCACTATTAGGTGATAACGCCAGTAAGTTGGCTGGAAACATCAGTAACGGGTCATTGCTGAGCAGTTGGCTGTTGGCAAAACCAAATGCGCTATAAAGTTGATTTTGGGCCGCGTTAAGCAGCTGTCGCCAATTATCTGTTTCAATCGCTTTAGCTTGCTCGGCGGTGAGTAGGGTAAAGCGATGTTCGAAATACAATTTAGCCAAGTCTTGCAGATGATCATCCGCGCCGCTACGAATGTGAATAAAGGGCGGTTGAGGCTGTTTATCTAGCGCATCCATCAGTTGCTGTGCGGCACTGATAGCTTGGTTGTCATTATTGGCTTTTACTGCAATATACACTTGGTTTGCGAGTTGCTGTTCAACTCTGTTTAATGCTGTTTCAGTGAGTTTGTCTTGCTGTAAATGTGGCAACATCGCCAAAATATCAGTTTGAATATGCGCGCCCTGTTGCCATTGTATTAAGCCCGAGGCTAACATTGTAAGTAGCAATAATACCCATAAGACAAAACGCCCAATGGGAGATAACAACTCGGTTAGCGATATTGGCTGCATTATTTAGCTGACTCATTGCCAAGACTAAAAAGTGCCAGCTCTGCTTCACTTAGTGGCCCTTGTTGGGTCTGGGTAAATTGAATTTGGGTATAGTCGCGAACATTCGCTTGGTTACTGGTCATGATTAATGAACGTATAAGGGTATCGCCGCTGAGGGTAATGTTACCCATAGACGATTGCACTTGTGGGTCTTTAGCTTGTAAGCCCAGTTGCCATGACTTATCTGCGGGCTGAGTTTCGGGCTTATTTATGGATTGAGTTGCAAGCATGAATAAGCTGAAATCGGCACTTAAGGCGTCAATATCACCCGCCATAATGGCTTGTAATAAACGCGGTAATTGCTGTGCAATCGGATTGCCATTAGCCCCTGCGCTAAAGTGTTGAATTTTGCCTTGGCTGTTTTGTTGGATCAACTGCTGATCTTTAAGCACCATCAAGGTATTGAATGGACGCTGCTGCTGCCATACCAACCCTTGGGTTGGACTAAATATAAACTGTCCTTGACTGAGCAAGGGCTTTTTAAGCACCTGTAAATAGCGTAGTTGAACAAATTGACCACGAGTATCTAGTTGTAGATTCAGTTGCTGCGCTAGCGCGTTGAGGGCTTCTGTGCTGGCTGGTTGAGTATACAACGCCTGAATATCTGCCAATTGCGCTTGAGTAAGCGGTTCATTATTACTTGCTGGTGGATGTTCGCTCGCCGAGGTGGCCGCAATACACAGGCAACACAGCATAATGATGCTGCTTACTCGCGCCAATACACTAATAAATATGCTAGTAAATAGGCTCACAAATACTCTGCTGCGGGCACTCATTACACTTGGCTCGCATCGAGTAATGGGTGAATTTTTTGCTGAAATATCTCTGGGGTAACAAAGCATAATTCTTGGGTAGCAATCTCAACTGCAGCTTGAATGGTATAGCCCTTGGTGATGCGTGCGTTGGTGTCGACATCAACAATTTGATAGTTAATGCGTAAGCGGTTTTCCCATTCAACAATGGCGGCGATAACCTTGATTTTTTGGTCAAAGGTGCTGCTTTTAACGTACTTAATTTGCACATCCACAATCGGCCAAGCGTAGCCAGATTCGAGCATAGTGCGATAGTTATAACCGAGCTTATCCAGTAATTGGCACCGCACAACCTCAAAGTAGCGTAAGTAATTACCGTGCCAAGTAATACCCATCGAATCGACATCGTGAAACGGGATCACCATTTCCATTTCTGTGAGTAATAAACCTTTCATTTAACACACCTCCCACAGGCCTAGTTGAATTTTGTCGACTGTTTGGCGTAGTACTGCTTCTAATGGACGGTCTTCGGTAAGCAGTTCAAAATCTTCACTGACTTGGGCCAAAGTATTGGCAAGTGATGGTGTTAGTGAATTGGGGTCTAACTCTTTCTGTATAACGCGTAGTTGAATGCCTTGGCTCATGGCCAATAATGCGGCGGCAGCCACTTGCTCTGTCAGTTGTAAAATCCGCATGCAATCGCGTGCGGCAATGGTGCCCATGCTCACTTTGTCTTGGTTGTGGCATTCAGTTGAACGTGAAAACACACTGGCAGGCATGGTATTTTTTAATGCTTCAGCAGTCCAAGCCGAAACACCGATTTGTACCGCTTTAAAACCATGGTTAATGGCGCGACGTTCGCCTTCTGCGGCAGATAAATTAGCCGGTAAACCATTGTTGAATTTAGGGTCCATGACTAAGGCCATTTGACGATCAATTAAGTCGGCGATATTGGCCACCGCATTTTTCATCGCATCCATGGCAAAGGCAATGTGGCCGCCATAAAAGTGACCGCCATGGAGGATATGTTCGCCCTCGGCATCGACAATCGGGTTGTCGTTAGCGCTATTGAGTTCGGTTTCAATAAACTGACGCATAAAAGGTAAAGCATCTTGCAGTACGCCAATGATGTGCGGTGCACAGCGAATGGAATAGCGGTCTTGTAAGCGGTCAGAATTACGTGGATGCGCATGATGATTTAAGTCTTCGCGGATCCAACTGGCAATTTGGTTTTGTCCTGGATGGGGTTTGGCGGCAAACAAAATTTCATCAAAATGATTTGCGTTGCCTTTAAGCGTTAACGATGCCATGGCAGTAATACGGCTTGATAAACGAGTTAAGTACTGCGATCGGTCATAGGCTAAACAGGCCAGTGCGGTCATCACTGCTGTGCCATTCATTAACGCGAGGCCTTCTTTAGGGCGCAGAGTTAATGGCATCATGCCGAATTTCAGATAAACATCTTTGGTCGCTTGGCGTTTACCTTGGTATATGACCTCACGTTCGCCAACAAGTACTGCAGCAAGATAAGATAGAGGGGTTAAATCGCCGCTGGCGCCAACCGAACCTTCTTGAGGAATAACCGGGGTGATATCGTTATTTAATAGCCATTCAATGCGCTGCAGCAGCAGATAGCTGACACCTGACTTACCCACCGCCAATGAATTTAAACGGCAAGCCATAATCGCGCGGGCTTGCATTGGGCTAAATACATCACCTAAACCACAACCATGAAAACGGGTTAAATGCAGCGGTAATTCATGGACTAAGTCTAAGCTGACATTGACGGTACAAGAGTCACCGTAACCTGTGGTGACGCCATATACCACGCCTTCTTCATGTAACAAACTGTCGATGAAACGGGCGCCTTTTTGAATATATTCAACATAGTCTGCAGCATCCGCTAGTTTGACCGTTGCGCCCTTGGCGACAGCGACCACTTGTTCAAGGCTCAGGTAGCTTTGGCCTAAATGCACCGTTTTTTCGGCAGATGATGACGGTGAAGAAGTGTTGCTCATTGAATTAGTTATCCTGACTAGGTGAAGTGGTGCTGTTAGCGGGTGCAGTATTTGTATTTGACGCAGCACTTGTATTAAGTGCACTACCAGTATTAGGTGCACTACTAGTATTAGGTGCTGTAACCGTATTGACAGCAGTAGCGGGGCGCGACAGTGGACGATCAATCAATTCGTCTTTATGCCAAAAATCGTAAAAATTAAACCACTGCAATGGTGCCTGTTTGGCAAAGTACTCTAAGCGCTGACTGTACAATTTCATTGCATCAGTTAAGCGTGCAATGCGCCCCGCCCGCGGGCCTTTTAAGCTATCGCTTAAGTGTTCAACATGTACTTTATAGCGGCCTTGTTGGCGAATGCAGAACATGGTGTATACCGGACAATTTAACAAGCTTGCAAGAATAAATGGTCCTTGGGGAAACGGCGCTTCATGACCGAGAAAGGGTAGGTAAACCACCCGACCTTGGCTGTTTGATGAGGTGCGGTCGGCTGCAATAACCACTATTTCGCCCATATCAATTTTTTGCTGTAACAGCATAGAAGTACTGGGATCAAGTTCATTAACATGAATAAGGTTCAGACTACTTTGTGGGTTCAGCTGTTGTAATACTTTGTTAAAGTTTTCGGCGTGTTGAGTCAACACCATAACGTTGACTTTCACTTTCTGCTGGTGGATTGAAATCGCACGACATAGCTCTAAATTACCTAAATGCGACACAATCAGTACGGCTCCTCGACCAGAAGCCACTTGGTTTGCCAGAATATGACGATCGTTAAAATCGACTTGATTGAGTTTGATGCGGTCGCACCAGGCATCGATCCTATCCAGAGCTGCATTACCAAAAGCAATAAAGTGATTTAAGCTGTCGCGCCACTGGGTGGGTTGATGTAAATCTGGATGATCTGGAACTTGTTGCTGCACTCGGGCTAGAAAATTCATCGATGCTTGACGAGCTGAAGCACCGGTTAGAAAAAAGTAGCCAATCACCGGATACATAATCGCTCGGCATAACCAGTGGCCACCTAAGCGATAACATTCAGCCAGTAATTTTATGCCCCAATAACTGCCACGCTCTCCCATTGATGACCAATGTTGATGCGGGGTATTTTTATTCAGAATTTGTGGCAAACGAGTCAACATACCAAAAAATAATTTAGTGTGCATCCAGCTAATGCGCACATTGTCTTGCAAGCCTTGAAAGTGGCTAATACCGTCTTCCGGGTAGATTACTTTGGTCGGAACATGAACCACCGGAGTGCCTTGCCAGTGCAGTTTGACCATGATTTCAATATCAAAGTCCATCCGTTCACCCAGTGCTTGCTGGCTTAATAACTGTTCGGTAGCCTCTAATGGATAAACCCGAAAACCACACATAGAATCTTGAATGTCGAGACTTAAGGTTTCAACCCATACCCAAAAATGGGTGATGTAACGTCCGTATAAACGTCCTTTAGGCACCGAGTCATCATAAATGGGTTGGCCAGATATTAATGCCTGTGGCTGTTGTTCTGCAGTCGATATCATTAACGGAATATCGTCTAAATTATGTTGTCCATCAGCATCAACCTGTAATACATGGCTAAAACCATCGCGGTATGCTTGGCGTAGGCCGCTGGTCACTGCCGCGCCTTTACCGCGATTAAACGGATGGTTAATGAGCGTTACCCAGCTAAATTTTTCTGCCATGGCTTGCAAAATATAACGGGTTTCATCTTGGCTACCATCATCAACCAAATAACATGGCAGATTGAATTTTGCCAAGTCAGTTAAGGTTTGTTCAATGGCAATATGATGATTGTAATTGGGGATAACCAAGGTTAGCTTCATGAGGCAATCTCATTGGCAATCGGCGCAGTAGTGACTACTGCAGGCTTAAGCGCAATACGGCCAGAGGCAAACCGTTTATCTTGATCTCGATAGCTAAAGATCAGTTTTGCTTTTTGAGGTTGATGTTCAATGATCAAATCAACATAGGTATCGGGCAAAATGAGTTGCTGAAATTTAAGCACTTCTAATGTGGCCACTTGGGCTGAATAACCAAATGCCTCACAGCCAAGTTTAACCGCCCAATCCAATTGGGTGACACCTGGTAATACGGCTTGCTGAGGAAAATGGCCATCGAAAAAGGCTAAATCTGCACTGACAAATAAACGCCATTGATAGAGATTATTATCGCCTTCATGGCTAACAATATGCGGTAATTCTGACTTAATCATGACTAAATAAGGCTACAATTTCTGATTGAGTACGCTTGCCTTGGCTATTGAGTGGCAAGTGTGCAGGATAACGCCAGCGTCGTGGTAGGGTGATACGTTCAAACTGGCTCAATAAATGGTTTTTTAAGGCATTATTAACCGCTAATTTTCCTTCCGCTTTGAGTGTTTGCTGGCCTAATTCACTTAAACAGACTGCAGCACCTAGCATGGTGCGCGGTTGCTCTAAAACTGTGACGGCCGCTTCGCTGACAAAAGGATGAGTTTGCAGTAAATGTTCCACTTGCGCTAACGACAAGCGTTTTTCTTCAATTTTGACAATGCGATCAAGGCGATGCAATAAACGGAACTTGCCATCTGTTAACAATTCAATTTTGTCATCACATTTTAACCATTGAGTTGGATTGTCTAAATAAACAGACTGCAGCATCAGCGCACCATCTTGCGGGTCCATATCGACATTCACTTGGGTAAATGCTTGCCATGGTTGCATGGGTTGCTGTTGGCGTCGATATCCAATACCGCCGGTTTCAGTGCTGCCAAATATTTCAATGGGCAACTGATTAAAGCATTGTTTAACCGCTTGGGCGGCATCAAAATTTAACGGACCACCAGAGCTGAAAATTAAGCTTGGGATACGTTGTTGTTTTTGATTTTCTAGAGCATCAGGCAAGCGGGTCAATTGAGCTGGACTACTGATTAAACACAAATTTGGCATGATGGCCAAGTAGTAGCTTAAGGTTTCAGGAAAGTCGATTTGTTCACTTAAGAATGCTCGGCTCGCGGCTAAAGGCCACAAGATTTTAAACAATAAACCATAAATATGCTGATGTGAAACTGTCGATACTACTGAACAATGAGGCAAATGTTCGGCAAATGTTTGCTCAAGAATACTGACTTCGGCATCTAATTGTTGCAGTGTTTTTTTGATTGCTTTGGGCTGACCGCTACTGCCGGAGGTGAATAGTACTAATTCACCTAATAGCTTGGTTTTAGGCCAAGTTGCAGCGGGCAAACTGAGTTCTTTTTTGAGCGCGATATACTCACGCACTTCACATAATGGCGTGTCGGCAATAATGGCATCAAATTCATGGTTGAGCTCGCTTAAGGTGCCACGTTGGGTGTTGGCAGGCAATATCACTTGTTTACCGGCTAACAAGGTTGCACATAAACCAGCGGCAAATAAATCACTGTGCTTGGCTGCAAGCAGCCAACGCTGAGCATCACTTTGAATCAGCTGAGCATGTAAGTGGGCCACTTGCGCGCAAAACAACGATCCCGTCATGATGTCATGATGGTCAAAGCTGATTAGCTGCTGCGAGGCAGGCCCTGTAGATAACCAATTGAGTAAAAGCTTATTCATGTTTTTTCAACCAAAAGCGACGATAAATCCATTCACCACTGAGCAGCAACCCCATAAACAGGTAGGCGATCAGTCCGTTGTAAAGCGTCCATATTTCAATACTTGTTGCTATGGCGGTATAGGTTGCCACAGCACCATTTACAATAAATAACCCACACCAAAGTTTAGTGACGGTTTGTAAGTAAGGTATAGCTGAGTCTGGTAAATCAGGCTCTTTTAAGCGTGCTAAGCGCTCAATCATGCTTGGGCCATTCATCAGTGAGTAACTGAATAACCCCAACATGCTCAGGTTTATCACCACCGGATAAAACAGTAACCAGTCGTTACGTTGAGTAATGAAACTGGCCGCGGTCAATCCTATGCCCACCAGTATTGGCAATGTCATGGATTTTACTTGCTGCTTAGTGACCATAAACCGTAGCAATAATAACAAACACAGCAGCAAAGCGATTGTGCCAGGTGGTAAATACTGCAAACCAAAATACACCGCAACAGGATAAGCAATAATCACCAAGGTCGTCATAATCTGCAGGATTAACCGCATTAGCTTTTTATTAAGCCTTCAATGGCATTAACGACATCATTGACTGTACGGACGGTTTTAAATGCCTCTGGCTGGATTTTTTTACCCGTCAGTTGTTGCAATTTAATCACCAAATCTACCGCATCAATGCTGTCTAAATCCAGATCTTCATACAAAGAAGCTTCAAGCGTGATATCAACTGCTTCTATTTCAAATTCATCAATTAAAATGCCACTTAGCATCTCAAGGATTTGTTCACGATTTTGCATGCTGACTCCTAAACACGTTGAGATTCAATAAAGCTAGCTAAGCTAGCAACACTGAAAAAGTGTGCTTTAGTCGCATCAGAATTGGCTTCAATTTTGACATCAAACTCTTTCTTAATTGCCAAGCCTAATTCAAGTGCGTCGATCGAGTCTAAGCCCAGACCGTCGCCAAATAAAGCCGCATCGGTTTCGATATCATCGACAGTGACATCTTCGAGATCTAAGCAATCAATGATCAGTTGTTTTATTTGATTGTGTAAGTTCATTTTTTTGTCTTTCTTATAAGTATGGCTATCAATGTGACTTGATAGGCTGTTTAAGTGTATCAAGGTAAAACTGCTGTAAGTCGCGCGTTAGCTGTCGAGCCATTTTGGCTTCATTACCTCGTTTAGCATCATACAGCAGGTATGACATGCTTGTGCCAATTTCTACTGACATATTGATGGTTTGCCGTGGAATTTGGTACCAAGATTGTTGCTTAGTTAAGCCTGCAACATCAGTACGTAACACCACGGGTAAAATATCGGTTTGGGTGCGCAAGGCAATATTGGCCGCGCCACGCGCAAAGGGGTTAACAAGATTACCGGTTAAAGTACGGGTACCCTCGGGGAAAATAATCAAATTAGTATCGGTACGCAGCACTTGCTGGCAGTCATGTAAAAGCCAGTCTGCGCCGCGATTAGGGATATAACCTGCACTGGCGAGTACGCCGCGAATAAACGGATTACGCCATAAGCTTTGTTTTACAATACAGCCCGCATTCGGCATAAGACTAATCAATACCACCACGTCCACTAATGTCGGATGATTAGCGATGACCACTTTTCCTTTAGTTTGCTGTAGTGCCTCAATATTTTTGGTGCTCACAGCTATTACTCCAGCAAAACTGAGCATGGCAACAAATGCTTTAAACATCCAACTGACGGCTTTTTGGGCCCGAGCTACGCGCACTGTTTTCTCGCCAGGCCAAAATCGTAATAGCGGTAAAATAGTCAATGAACTCAACAAGCCGCCTAAACCAAAAGCAATATAACAACACACACCACCAACCCAGCGAGGTATATAACGTAAACCGCTGAGTTTTGGCGCTGTGGCTTTTTTTTGCACAATAGCGTCAGTATGCTGTCTTGTATGGTGTTGATTAGGCATGATGTTCAAGCGACCAATACCAATGGCACAATTTACCTTGGATATGTTTTGCACTGGCAATATGGTGTATTAACTCGCTCATGCAGATGTTGTTTTGACTGTGATGCTCGGGCGGATGATCGGACACGCTAAGGGTCATTCGCTGAGCCGAATCGTGTTGTAAAGTGGTGTCTGCAAGCTGATTTTTGGCTTGTGGGGCACTGCTATTAAATGGTGCTAGGTACAAACCTAACGCCAAAGGTAGTTCGACTTCGTGAGTAAACTCACTGTATACCGGTGGAACCGGGTCATCACCAAATACAACCAATACAGGTTGTGGCGATTGCGCTAATTGCGCGTAGGCTTCAATAAGTGCCTGAGTGAGAGTTTGTTCACCAGCGGCAATCGATGTAGACGAAGCGGTATTGTTATTAACAATACCGAAAATGCCACTGGCAGTATTGTGCACTGATTGACTAAAAGCCATTGGCGATAACGCTTGTTGTTGGGTGATATCTTTGAGTAAGCCCAAGGTGCGCGTGAGCTCTCCATGGCGAGATGAAAAAATACTGCGGCAATTATTCTCAGGTTGGCATTGGTAGGCGGCCGTGAGCATCATTTTAGTTAAGCGACTAAAGCGACGGCGTTGCATGGCAGGAATGTGAGCCAATGGCGGTGAGTCTGGCTTAGGCGCCAAATTGCCATTAGGCTGTTGCCATTGTAGCCAACTTTCAGGTGTCTGAAAGTCCGGCGACCATGCGCCCCATGATAGAAGCTCAAATTCTAAATGCACTACATTCCCTCTATAATTGCCTAGCTATCCTTATCTAATTGTTAACAATTATCATCTACATAATGACGATTCGTTAACCTTGCCAATTGTACACCGAAGTGAATGTCGATAAGAAGCCGTGTGGACGAAAAAGCCTAATAGCTGAGGGTTAATTCAACAAAGTGACTATTAAATAAAAAAGCGCGACGGTAAACGTCGCGCTGATTGCTGTTAGCTTAATAAAATAGCTTTACCGTTTGATGTAAAGCTTATTTGTTCGCAAAGCTTTGCTGCAATTTTTTGACAGCTTCTTTAATTTTTCGAGTGTTGTCTGGCCCCATACGGATCAACAACTTTTGGGCATTAGGTAATGCTTCAAGGTTAGGATCGACATATTTATAGTTAACACTGATTGACGATAACTCAATAGGGTCTTCAATAATGGGCGCGCTAGCAACCATGCTAAAAGCCTGTTGCATACGCTTATCAAAATCAATATCACTGTAACCAAGTTCAGTAAAGGCTTCGGCAAATAGTGGTTTTAACTCAGTGTAAGTCGCGACTAAATCTTTATCGCTCAAGCCTGCTATAAAATTGGCATACAAATCATATCGATGATAACCATCCGGATTAAGATATGTTTTGTTGGTTATTTCACTCACGGTAAATTGCGTGTCAGGGCCTTTTAACGGGCTAGCTTTACGCACAATATCGCCTTGGGCTAGGTTATCGACAAACACCACAAATTGGCGGGCAATGTCTTTTTTCAAGATCATCGGCGCTATTTTCATACCGTTGGCTATAGCTAATGTTTTTGCTTCAACAAAATCATCAGACTCAGCTAATGCAGGAAGTGGTTCTGCAACTACAGCTTCCGTAGCTGTCTCGGATTCGCCAGTGGGGACTACATCATCTGTTGTGGTAACGTTTTGCGGTTCTTCAATAGGCGTTTGCTCTATTGGCGTCTCAGGAACTGACTCTGGCAGCTCAACTGGAGTGATAACAACTGGTTCAAATTCTTCAGCGTCATCACTGGTAAAATAGAAATAACTGCTTGCGCCTAAGAGGGCTATTACCGCGATAGCGATTAATAACATGTTAGACCCTGGTTTTTCAGCGGCTTGTGGGGTAATTCGGTCTTCTTCATTAACTTGCATTTCAATTCCTTGGGGTTATTGCTAATCGATACTAATATCTTGGTGGAGTCGAAAAATTCTGCTACATCCATTCTGCAATATTCAGCAGACTTGTCTAGTGATAACTGATGATAATGAACAATATATTAAGATCTATTTAAGCTTGGACATATTGCTGTCTATCACCTATCCAGCGTTGAATGATAGCATCTACGTTTTGAGGCACTTGCTGGTAAACGTGTGATGCCAATTTTTGGGTTGGTGCAATTAAATGTTGATCACGGATAAGATCAGCGATTTTAAGATCTGCCAAACCGGTTTGCTTGGTGCCAAGCACTTCGCCTGGTCCTCTAATTTCTAAGTCTTTCTGAGCAATTACAAAGCCATCATTGCTGTTGCGCAGCACACCTAAACGTTTTGTGGCAGTTTGTGACAATGGCGCTTTATAAAGTAATACACAATGGCTCGCAACAGCACCTCGGCCGACTCGGCCTCTTAATTGGTGCAACTGTGCAAGGCCTAATCGTTCAGGGTTTTCGATTATCATTAAACTGGCATTGGGTACGTCTACACCGACTTCTATGACGGTAGTCGCGACTAATAAGTTCAACTCTCCCGCTTTAAATTGCGCCATAATCGTCTGTTTTTCAGCACTTTTCATTCGCCCATGGATTAAGCCAATTTTGAGCTCGGGTAGTGCTATGGTGAGTTCTGCTGCTGTGTCTTCAGCAGCTTGGCATTCAAGCACCTCAGATTCTTCAATTAAGGTACATACCCAATAAGCTTGGCGATTATCATGTAAAGCTGCTTGTTTAACTCGCTCAATAACTTGCTCACGACGGGTATCGGCAATCGCAACCGTTGTGACCGGTGTACGTCCTGGAGGAAGCTCGTCAATGACAGAGGTGTCTAAATCGGCATAAGCTGTCATGGCTAAAGTTCGTGGGATAGGAGTGGCTGTCATGATTAACTGGTGTGGATGAAAACCTTGGCTGACGCCTTTTTCTCGTAACCCTAAGCGTTGATGAACGCCAAAACGATGTTGTTCGTCAATAATGATTAAAGCCAGCTTGTTAAACACTACCGCCTGTTGAAATATCGCATGAGTACCAATGACCATTTGTGCTGCGCCAGAAGCGATATCTTCGAGTGATTGAATTCGCGCTTTGCCTTTTAGTTTACCAGCCAGCCAGCCGACTTTTAGCCCAAGTGGTTCAAACCAAGTAGCAAAATTAGCTGCGTGCTGTTCAGCCAATAATTCAGTAGGGGCCATCATGGCTACTTGGTAACCGTTTTCAATTGCTTGTAATGCCGCCAGTGCCGCCACCAAGGTTTTACCTGAACCTACGTCGCCTTGAACTAAACGCATCATGGGGGTTGGATGCTGAAGATCTTGGTTGATTTCGGCGACAACTCTTTGTTGTGCTCCCGTTGGCTTAAAGGGCAGTTGCGCTAAAAAAGGGCTTAACAATTGTCCTGTAGCAGGCATTGGCACTGCGGCATCTTGATTACTGCGCTGGCGCAGTTGCAACATGCTCAAATTATGAGCCAGCAGTTCTTCTTGGATTAATCTTTGCTGTGCAGGGTGTTGACCTTGCTCTAATTCAAAAGGAGACACCGAGCTATGGGGACGGTGCAAAATATGCAGCGCATCACGCAGGCTAATATTGTTTGGTTGTAATGCACTGGGAAGTAACTCGGGTAATCCACCTTGGTCTAACATTGCCAAGGCTTGCTCGGTCAATTTTATCCAACTGGCTTGTTTTACCCCTTCTGTTGTCGGGTAAATAGGCGTCAGCGTGTCGCTTAATGTGACGGATTCACCAGGATGAATAATTTGATATTCCGGGTGAACAATTTCTTTATGATGATTGCCGCGGCGTATTTCACCGTAAGCCCGAATGCTGGCTCCATTTTCCATGGCGTTACGTTGTGCCATAGAAAAATTAAAAAATCGCAGGCTCATCATTCCGCTGTGATCGTGCACATTACACACTAACATGCGCCGCCGACCTTGCATGATTTGAGTCGACTGAATTTCTGCTTCGATGGTGCCAAAACTGCCAGGAGGTAATGCGGCAATAGGATGGATTTGCGTACGGTCTTCATAACGCAGCGGTAAATGAAACAGTACGTCTTGTACTGTTTTAATACCTAACTTAGCCAGTTTTTCCGCAACCTTTTTAGCAACGCCTTTAAGGTCGGTGATCGGAACAAGATCCAGTCGTAGCAAATTGTGCTCACCTAAATTGATTGTTAAAGATGTAAAAACCATAGTGATTTCAAGCTATCAATCTCAAATCACTGTAATTATATACAGATGTTTAAGGTATCTTAGCAGACTTTGAATACAAGGCAATATTAAGCCACTAATTACAACCAACCCTTTTGCTTGGCTATTCTGGCTGCATCAATTCGGTTACTGGCATTGAGTTTACTAATGGCTTCTGACAAATAGTTTCGTACTGTGCCTTCTGCAATAAACAACTGACTGGCAATATCGCTAGTTGATAAGCCTTCGCTTGCTAGGCGCAATGCACGTCTTTCTTTGTCGTTGAGAGGATCTATTTCACCAATAGCGGTGAAGGCTAATTCTGGATCGATAACTCGTTTACCCGCCATCACTTGTTTAATCGCATTAATTAAGTCTTCAGACGGTGCGTCTTTTAATAAAAAACCACCGACACCGTATTCTAATGCTCGTTTGATATAACCGGCTCGGCCAAAGGTGGTCAAAATAATCACTTTGGTCTGGCTGCGCTGTTGTTGTAACCATTGGCTCAGCTCTAAACCTGACTTACCCGGCATTTCAATGTCGGTAAGTAACAGGTCAAATGAATCTGTTTTAAGTTGTTGCATCGCTTTATCGCCGTCTTCGACTTCGACAATCTCTATTTCATTTAGGCTATCACACGCTAATGTGAGCAACGCGGCGAGGGCGCCTCTTACCATAGCTTGATCTTCGGCTAATAGAATTTTCATCTAACGGACTCACTTAGTGGCAATTTGATACTCACTTTATAATGGGGAATCAATTGATAGTCGATTGTGCCATGTAACAAGGTTACTCGCTCTTGGATGCCTGTTAATCCGTTGCCTTTGGTGATGGTTTTAACCGGCACATTCTCGATAAAGTTGAGTTTGAGCCAGTCTTGACTTGTTTCAATACACAAGGTGCAATGTGTCGCTTGGCTGTGTTTTATGGTGTTATTGATCAACTCCGTTAGCAGCAAGCTGATTTGCGATTCCATGAGTTCACTGAGTTTAGGGAATGTGCCTTCTATGCTGACAGCAATAGCGTTATCTCTTAACGTATTGGCTAAGGTGTTTAACGTTTGGGTTAACCCTTGATGTTTATAGCCCGATACTGTGTGGCGAATTTGGCTTAAACAGTCTCGAGTTATCACGCTCACTTGATGAATTTGTTGCTGCGCTTGGTCGATTTTACCTGAGGCAATGAGCTTGTCTGCCAGTTCCGCTTTTAAGGCGATTGCTGCTAAGTGATGTCCCATAACATCATGTAAATCGCGACCAATACGCTCGCGTTCTAATGCGGTGGCTAAATTGGCGACTTCATCTTTTGATTGTTGTTGCTGGCGTTTTATTCGTTGGCGATTTTGTTCAATCACACCAAACACTCCCACCCCTAAACAAATTCCCATACCATAAAAAGTAAAAAAGTAGCCTGTGTAACCCATGCTAATATCGATGACTAAAAGCAAAATGCTCAGTCCGATAAAACTCAATATTGCAGTGCGAAGCGAGTAGAAAAAACCAATAAAAAAACAGCAAAAACTGAATAGTGATATTGCACCACTGGTGACGAATGATGACGCTATGGCTGACAGAAACATTAACCCAATGGGTTTGAGAGCTTGCTCTTTGCTACTGTTATAAGCCCAGAAATAGCCAATAATAAAGGGCACTAATAATCCGATCGCGATCGAAATCTTTAACCATTGACCGGCCATAAAATACAAGGGAATAAAATAAAAACCTAAGTTTATGAGGTAAACCCAAGCGGTTCTTTGCTCGTAACTTTTTTCATTATTAGATGATAAACAAGATGTCATTGTGCCTCCTAGCGCAGTTAATCATAGAGTAACTGCGCGCTAACTAAAACCTATGCGAGTAATAATAAACTGGTCGATTACTGCTTTACTGTTTGTTGGTTTAACAGATAGGTTGCCCAACCATACTGAGGGTCAACCTCAATGGCGGTTTGCCAATCTTGTAAAGCCCCTTTTAAGTCGCCTTGTTCTTGTTTCGCTAGTCCGCGCCAAGTATAGGCTTCTGCATGTCCCCAACAGATTTCGTTACAAGGCTGCTCAAATTGATTAATTGCTTGGGTTGCTAATGTTTGCGACTTGTCGAGGCCGCCACCAAATACGCTTGGGGTATAAAATGCATTAATTGCTCGCACTAAGCTGACTCGCGGATTGTTAGGTTCGAGATCGTTTGCTTGTTGCAGTAATTGCGCCGTTTTCATTCCTAATACAGTACCTTTACTATTATCAAACGAGATTTGCATTCCGTATACCGCAGCAAGTAGAGCTTGCTGGTCTGCAGATGGATCTTGGACTAAAAGGGATTCTAGTGTGTGCTGAGCATTGTTTAATGAATCTGTAGCGAGTTGACGTTGGCCGATGATGTTGGCTGTGATGGCTAGGCGATAATCAGCATAGGCTTTTTCATAATCAATAGCCTGTTCACTGTATTGACTAAGCTCAGTGATGTTCATTGTGTTGGCTGCAGCATCAATATCGCTAATGTTAGCAAAGCTAGTGTGGCTGACTAAGGTTAAGCTGGTGATCAGTAGTAAAGTTTTCATGGCTATCTCCATTTACGTTTTCCCCAATCAATATGTTGTTGGGATAGGTGTAGTATGGCGATAGACGGAGGATATTCTTAGACACAAAGGTCATCAATTGAAGATGACAAATGTCATTTATTTTCAGCAGCACATCTTAAATGTGAGTGCAGTTTCAGAACTTGTTAATAAAAGACCGAATCAATATTCGGCCTTAGTATGAGTAATATTGTCGTTAACTTAAACCACTTGCATCACCAAGTAACTGGTGTAGCCAAGGTAACCAGCTAACAGAACACTACCTTCACGACGACCAATACGTAAGCCACTCCAAGCAAACGGTAATACCATGAACGCGAAGATCAACATGGCGATAAAATCGATTTCGTTAAATCCGGCTGCGGAAACAGGGTGGATTAATGCTGTTGCGCCTAAAATACCGAGTACGTTGAAAATATTTGAACCTACAACGTTACCGATGGCAATGTCGCTTTGCCCTTTAAGAGCTGCCATCACCGAGGTGACAAGCTCTGGCATACTGGTGCCAATAGCCACAATGGTTAAGCCGATAATGACTTCGCTAATGCCAAACTGTTTGGCTAAATCGACTGCACCATCAACAAATAATATGCCACCACCAACTAACATCGCGATACCTGCAATAATTAATGCGATGGATAAGCCAGGGTGCTGCGGGGTGGCATCAACATCCAGGTCTTCTGGATTATTTTTGGCACTGACATAACTAAAAACTAAATAGCCAACAAGCGCGCTGAATAAAATGGCACCGTCGATAAAGCTCACTTCACCATCAAGCAGCAAAAACCACATTAATACCGAAGCAGCAATCATTATAGGGATGTCGCGTTTCACCATTTGAGATTGCACTGTAATAGGGCGAATAAGAGCGGTGATAGCTAGAATTAAACCAATGTTGACAATGTTGGAGCCGACGACATTACCTAAGGCTATACCTGGATTGCCTGCTAATGCTGATTTAACGCTAACGGCTAATTCAGGGGCGCTGGTACCAAATGCCACAATGGTTAAGCCAATAATAAGTGGGGCAATGCCCAATCGCAGCGCTACGGCACTGGCTCCGCGCACAAGTGCTTCAGCGCCAATGGTTAAAATAATAAAACCGCCGATAATGGATAACGCAATGAACATTCGAGTTTCTGCCTAATAAATGGTGCGCAACGACATTGTTAACGCTGCATAGTTGATGGCGCGTATATTGACAGAATATGTCAAAAAAATACACGCATATTGCGTGTATTTTTTGAAGATAGATAATCGTTAGCTGATAATTACAACTCGTCTTCCCAGCGTACTTTGGCGCCGCGAACACCGTCTACTTTGGCGGTAAAAGCTTTTTCCAGTACGTGACGTTTAATTTTTAACGTCGGAGTTAACACATCATTCTCAATGGTCCACTCATCATTGACGACGATGATGGCATCAACATGTTCGTGTGACTCTAAATGTGGATTAACACCATCGAGAGTCTCTTTTAATGATGTTCTTACTTCTTCGCGTGGCTGAAGTTTTGAACCTTCAGAAAGCTGCACTAACGCGATGGGATGTGGTAAACCTGAACCGATAACACAAATTAAATCTACATGAGTGTCTTGAGCCAATTTACGTTCAATCGGCACTGGAGCAACATACTTACCTTTTGAGGTTTTGAAGTTGTCTTTAACGCGTCCGGTAATGTCGATGTAACCGTCTGCGTCAATTTCACACAAATCGCCAGTGTGGAAAAAGCCATCTTCAGTAAATGCAGCTGCGGTGGCTTCGTCTTGTAAGTAATAGCCGCTCATCAAGCCAGGGCTTTTAACTAATAATTCACCTGCTTCAGTTTGACGGACTAAGCATCCTTCAACTGGACGGCCAACTGTGCCTATCTTCTTGGCATTGAATGGGTAATTGATTATCGAGTAAGCACAGTTTTCGGTCATGCCCCATGCTTCACAAATATCAATGCCAATGTTGTTGTACCATTGAATCAAAGATGGTGGGATTGGTGCAGAGCCAGAACCGTTTAAGCGAGATTGATCGAGTCCTAAACCGCTCTTAATTTTACGTTTAACAATAGTGCTAATAATAGGCAACTTGAGTAAGGTTTTGAGTTTTTTCTCACCAATTTTGTTGATGATATTTAATTGGAATACTGTCCATAAACGCGGTACCGAGAAAAACACCGTTGGGCGACAGCGTTGAATATCATCAACAAATGAATCGAGGCTTTCCACAAAAGAAACCGTTGCCCCAGAGTAAAATGACGAACCTTCAATGGCCACACGTTCGGTAATGTGTGCCAGAGGTAAGTAAGATAGCAGTCGGTCAGTAGTATTAGTTTGTAAATCACGAACAACCGCTTCACAGGCCCAACCATAGCTGGTAAAGGTTTGAATCGCGCCTTTGGGTTTGCCAGTTGAACCCGAGGTGTAAATCAGGGTCATGACTTGATCTGCAGTTGGGAACTGCTCATCAACAAGCGGTTGTCCTAACTTTAATAGCTGTTCCCAATGGTATTGAGCCGGCATTGTTTCATATGGCATGGCTAAACGGAGAATTTCACCGCCAACCGCGGCTTCTTGTTCAGCCCAGTGATCGAGCTTACCGGTAAAGATAGCTTTAGCACCACTATGTTCGAGCACATAACGAATGGTTTCGGCATTCGCGGTTGGATAAACAGGCACACTAATGTAACCACCGTACATTAATGCTAAATCGACAATAAACCACTCAGCACAGTTTTTCGATAATACAGCAATTTTGTCGCCCCGCTCTAAACCCAAATGACGCAGTGAACCTGCAATTTGTTGCATCTTCTGCTGCACTTCACGCCATGTGAAATCAACATATTTACCGCCAATTGGCTGGCGAAGGTAAACTTTGTCACCTTGCGTATCTACCCAATGAGACAACATCTCAACAGGAGTTTTAATTAAATTTTCCATCGACGCTTCCATGTTCTTTATTGTTATTGTGGGTCTAATACCTATCGTATTACGTAAACTTAGTATGGCCATTTTTGTGCGCTGGCGCAAACAATTGCACAATATGTGTGCTAGGTAACACAATCAACACGTTAGCAGAATTTACTGAATAAACAATATATATTGAGCAAATACTCTACTGTGGGGAAACCATAGGCAATAAAAAAGGCGCCCTAGGCACCTTAAGAAAATATCGTACAGCTGTACTTATATTTCCATGATTCCGTCCATTTCAACCAATGATCCTTTTGGTAACTCTTTGACGCCAATGGCGGCACGAGCAGGGTAAGGTTGTTGGAAATAACGGCTCATTATTTCGTTTACAGTGGCAAAATGAGATAAATCGGTCAGGAAGATATTGAGTTTAACGATGTCACTCATTCTTCCGCCAGCAGCTTCACATACCGCGGTTAAATTTTCGAACACTTGTACGACTTGTTCTGCAAAATCATCGCTCACCATGGTCATGGTTTTTGGGTCTAACGGAATTTGACCTGAAAGATAAACGGTACTACCGACTTTAACTGCTTGTGAGTAAGTGCCAATAGCTTGTGGAGCTTTGTCGGTTGCGATGATAATTTTTTCAGCCATAGTGTGTGCTCTCTTTATTGTTATCAGTGACTAGCGGTTACGCGATGTGCGTAATACTTCAGGTAAAACACGTATTCTGCGCATAACGTTTGCAAGATGAACACGATCTTTAACTGAAATACGTAAATTAATCAAATACACACGGCCATCACGTTCTTCGGTACTGAGATTGTGAATATTAGATCCAGCTGATGCGATGATAGACGTGATTTTAGCTAACGCACCCTGATGGTTTACAATTTCAACCCGTAGATTTGCTTGGTATTCTGCGCCTTCTACGTTGTCCCAGTGTACTGAAATATACTTATCAGGCTCGCCTTGATAGCCGCGAATATTGGCACAACTTTCCATGTGCACTACCAGGCCTTTGCCTGGGCTTACATGGGCGATGACAGCATCGCCAGGGATTGGGCGACAACAATTGGCGTAAGTGACCAACATACCTTCAGCACCACGAATTGGCATTTGTGGTTTTTCTTTATTGCTATCTTGCGAATCAAACTGCTCACCTACCAAGCGCTGGGCAATCACAATGCTCATGGCATTGCCTAAGCCAATATCTGCTAGCAGCGAGTCTAAAGATGTGTGTTTGGTTTCTTTGATCACTTTCTCAAGTAATTCGGCAGGAATGGTTTCAAGCTTTGTATCACCTAAGGCATGGTTTAATAAACGCTTACCTAATGCGATAGCGTTATCGCCTTTAAGACTCTTTAATACCTGACGAATTTTACCACGAGCTTTACCCGTTACGACAAAGTTTAACCATGCTGCATTAGGACGAGCACCTTTGGCGGTAATAATTTCAACTGTTTGCCCAGAAATTAATGGTTGGCTCAACGGGTATGCTTGACGATTAACGCGTGCGCCAACACAGGTATTGCCAACATCAGTATGTACTTCGTAGGCAAAATCGACGGCAGTGGCATTGACCGGTAATTCTAAGATGCGACCTTCTGGCGTAAATACGTAGATTTCTTCAGGGAATAATTCAGTTTTAACGTTTTCAACAAATTCAAATGAGCTGCTTGCACTTTGCTGTAACTCAAGCAAACTTTGCATCCATTTATGAGCACGAACTTGAGAAGTGCTTTGTTGAGCCGTATCGGTATTGTTTTTATACATCCAATGCGCAGCAACACCTTTGTCGGCCATTTGATCCATTTCTTCAGTGCGAATTTGCACTTCAACAGGAACCGCATGAGGGCCAAATAATGATGTGTGTAATGATTGATAACCGTTGGCTTTGGGAATAGCGATATAATCTTTAAAACGTCCTGGTCGCGGCTTGTATAATCCGTGCATAGCGCCGAGCACGCGATAGCAGGTATCAATAGAGTCAACGATAACTCGGAACGCATAGATATCCATGACCTCTTGAAATTGCAGTTCTTTACTGCGCATTTTTCGATAAATCGAATAGAGGTTTTTTTCACGACCTTTGACTTTAGTGGGGATCCCAGCTTCTTCAAGGCGTGTTTCAATGGCCACTTCAATACTGTTAATTAATTCTTTACGATTACCACGAGCTGCTTTGACAACATCACGTATCACTCTATGTCGCATAGGGTAATAGGCTTGAAAACCTAAGTCTTCAAGTTCGATTTTGATATTGTGAATACCTAATCGGTTAGCAATTGGGGCGTAGATTTCTAGGGTTTCGCGAGCAATACGACGACGTTTATCAGGGCGAAGTGAGCCCAGTGTGCGCATGTTGTGAGTTCGGTCTGCCAACTTGATGAGGATAACTCGAATATCTTGAGTCATTGCCATCATCATTTTACGGAAATTTTCCGCTTGGGCTTCTTTTCTATCACGAAACTTGATTTTATCAAGTTTTGAAACACCTTCCACCAGTTCTGCAACCGCCACCCCAAATAACTCTGTGAGTTCTTCTTTGGTGACAGGAGTATCTTCGATGGTGTCATGAAGCAAGGCAGCCATAAGCGACTCGTGATCGAGACGCATGTCTGCCAAGATGCGGCTAACCGCAACCGGATGGGTAATGTAAGGCTCGCCACTTGTGCGCATTTGCCCTTCGTGGGCATCACGCGCAACCAAATAGGCCTGCTTGAGTAATTCTACTTGATCCGGCTCTAAATAGCTGGATGCTGACTCTTTTAGACCTTCAAACAGATACAAGTGGCGCTACTCCTTATAAAACGCGGCCTTCTGCAATGGCTGCGACAGCGGCAATTTCAGCAGCTTCACGTTCACGAACAGTTTGGCGCTCATCAGCATCTAAAGTGTTTGAGGTGACTAAACCTAATTCGATTTCACGTAAAGCGACAACCGTTGGTTTATCATTCATCTCATCAACCATAGGTTCTTTACCTTGGACGGCGATTTGGCGTGCACGACGCGCTGCAACCAGGATCATATCAAAACGGTTGCCGATTTTATTTACGGCGTCTTCTACAGTTACGCGAGCCATGTGTTGAAACTCCAGTGTTATCTATGGGAAAAAATGACGCAAAATTGTACACTATGACAATTAATCTGCCAAGAGATCAACAATCATATCATTTTGCGCATGCTGCTGACTAGCACAGGTTAGCCTTTGACTGCGAATAATGGCGCTTAAATCGGCTAGCGCGTTATCAAAATCATCATTTACAATTATAAATTCGTATTGCGCATAATGTGACATTTCCGAAACGGCTTGTGCCATGCGCGAATCAATCACTTGCTGACTATCCTGACCTCGGCCAGTTAAACGACGTTCAAGCTCAGCTTTAGACGGCGGTAAAATAAACACTCCAATAGCCGTTTCCATTAATTTTTTTACTTGTTCTGCGCCCTGCCAATCAATATCAAGAAATACATCGATACCTTTATCTAAGGTTTGTTCGATGACGAGCTTGGAAGTGCCATAAAAATTGCCAAAAACTTCGGCCCATTCAATAAAGGCATTTTGGGCAATTAGTGCTTTAAATTGTTCAACAGTAATAAAATGATAATGTTGTCCATCGACTTCGCCTGGACGAGGTTTGCGGGTCGTATGTGACACTGAAACCTGTTTATCGCTGGGTTTATCTTTTAATAGTGTTGATATAAGTGATGATTTACCTGCGCCACTAGGGGCTGACACAATAAAAAGATTTCCACGAGTGCTCATAAAAAGGGTTTCTCATCCGATTATTCATTAAGAAAGCTTAATATTATACTCGTTAACTGTGGGGTTATGCTAGCGCAATGATAGATATTGGTGTTAGGTCTAAAATGCTCAAATAGCTATTAGATTAATGAAATCAACTCTTGGATTGCTTAAAAGTGACTTAAGCAATAATGAATAAAAAAGTAACGCAAAAGCTAGGTTGGGTATGGCTTTATAAGATAAATTCTGTAGGCTTTGCGCTATTAATAGCGGGTGTCGATTTTGATGATGAAAACAATCCATTTGTGTAGTAATAACGCACGATAATCACCGACTCATTCTGTTATGTAGCCAGCTGTTTTTTGATTTTTTTGTAAATGAATAGGAATGATTGATGTCTGTAAAAACCCTACTGTGCCGAGATGGTCGTGACACAGGCTTAAGGTTAATGGGAATTATTTTAGCTGCATTTTTGTTGCTAATAGTCGCTGCTGTTGTATTTCCGGCAAGTGTAATTAATTGGATTGTGACGCTAGCAGTAATGCCTGCCGTGGGTTTGTCGGCTGTGCGTCGCTTAAATGATGCCAATAAGTCGATTAAATTGGCTGCGATTTGTGTTGTTCCTGTATTGATTTTTGGCATATTGAGCTACTTTATGGCGCCTTTTGGCGCACTAGCAGGAGTGTTTTTGTTTGGCCTGGCTTGTGGTGGCTATCTAGCATTCTTACCTGCTAAAAATTCTATTAACTATGTGCAAGGATATTATGGACCAAGCATGGTACCAATATCCATTTCGGGCTCGGTTTATCATCGACAAGAACCGGTAATGAAAGGGCAGGTTATGCCTGTTCATGATCAGCCTGAGAGCACTTTCCCATCGATAGAGTCGGCTGATGAAGTCGTCTTTACAGGTTCAACTCATTCGAATTCTGCTGAGAGACACAAGCAGCAATTTAATGATGATGTGGAGCCGCAAACAAGTTTCGAGCAAGCTGGCACACACATGGAGCAAGAGTTTGATACGGCAACAGAATATGATCCGGTCAATTCATTTTCTACGTCGTCTGAACGTAGTCATCAGCCTCTTTATGTAGATCAAGATGCGTTGCAATCAGGGTCGATTACTGAACTTGCAAAATCTTGGCTGAATGTGGCTAAGTTACACCAAACAAAGCTGATTTTAATCGGTAAAATCACTGCGGCTATTATTGCAGTTGGTATAGTGGTGTATTTGGTTTTTGCTTTAATTAGTGTATTTTCTGGCGACGGCACAGAACAAACTGAGCATGTTGATGATATGAGCAATCAACAACAAGCCAGCATTCGACAAATGGTCAAATTGCCTGATGGATTTTGGCTCGCTTTAGAGGGTGAAATCCTTATCGTGCGCTGGCTAGGTGAAAGTGGCGATAAACAAAATTTATGGCGTTTAGCGACAGCAATAGGCGATAAAACCTGTGCCAACCTTGAATTTAATGACGGCAGCCGTTACCGACCAATAACGGTTGATTTACTAGACGATGGTGCCAGTGAAGCTAGATTTACCCCACTGGATAAAAATGCCATTGTTAATCATGTAGCACTTAGAGGTAACTTTAAGTTGTGTGGTTATGAATTTAGTTTAAAGGGCAGCCAAGCAACATTAATGCAAAACCCTCAATTTGAAATGATACTAAGCCAGTAACCATTAGTCAGATAACCAAACAGAAGAAAACGTTGGTTATCTCTGGCTTTGATGAACATGATTTGGAGTTTTTGATTGGTCAATTTTATCCGTAAAAATGTATTGCCTCAGTTTGGTTTTAGTCGTGAGCATAGTACGCTTTATCCATTGGGTAATGGCCATATTAATCAAACCTTCTTGGTGAGTGATAAATCAAAATCGTTGGTGTTGCAGCGTATTAATACCCAAATATTTACCGACCCCAAAGTGGTCATTCAAAATGCTGCCAATATTAGCCAGCACTTACTGATTAAACGCCAACAGCTGCATTATCCATTACAAGTGGTTAGCCCAATAGCCACTGTAGCAGGTGCACTTTACTTGGATTTAGGCGAACAAGGCTTTTGGCGAGCAATAGATTACTTACCTCATAGCACTACGATTGAAGTGGTTGATACACTAAATCAAGCTAAGTTGGCGGCTGAGGCTTTTGGGCATTTTGCTGAAGCGTTAAGTGATTTGAACCCTAGTTGCATTGCCGATGTTATCCCTAATTTTTTGAATTTACCTCAACGAATTGCTCAATTGCGTGAGGCAAAGGCTGGTGACACTCATAATCGATTCAGTCATTGTATAGATTGGGTCGGTTTGTGTTTGTCACAAACAGATTTATTGGCAACATTGGTACAATACGAAGCCGAATTACCGATTCGAATATGTCATAACGATACAAAAATCAATAATATGCTATTTGATAACCGAGACATGTCCAGCATGGCCATTATTGACTTAGATACCTGCATGAAAGGATATTTGATGTATGATTTTGGTGATATGGTACGCGCTTTTTGCTCTCCAGAGACAGAAGATTCAACCAATTTAACCAATGTATATGCCCGACCTGAGATTGTTATTGCAGCAGCAACATCGTACATGGAATCTCTAGGTGGCATTATTACTCCGCTAGAAAAACGCAGTTTATGGCTAGGGACTAAAGTGATGTCATTAATGCTTGGTGTACGCTTTTTAACTGATTATTTAAATGGCGATACTTATTTCGGGGTTAAGTATCAAACTCACAATCTTGATCGCGCTATAAATCAGTTAACTATTTATCAAAGTCTACTGCAGCAAGAAGCACAGTTAATGCCACTATTTAACTCGTAGTCACCACGGTTAACTAACTTCAGCTTGGTATCATAATGATTGTAATAAATAGCAGAACAAAGAGCTGTTTAATCATTGGACGCTATTGTTAACTGAGGCTAGTTATTTATTTAAACAAAATAAGGACTTCATAGATGTCGAATTTGCTCAATAAATATAAATGGATTTTATTTGATGCCGATGAAACGCTATTTCATTTCGATGCTTTTTCTGGATTGAAATTAATGTTTTCGCGCTTTGAAGTTGATTTTAATATTGATGATTTTACTGTTTATCAGCAAGTGAATAAACCCTTGTGGATCGAATACCAAAACGGTTTAATTAGTGCTACGCATTTACAACATACCCGCTTCCATCACTGGGCTAATAAACTGTCTGTTACTCCGCAACATTTAAACAGTCAGTTTCTTGCTGCAATGGCCGATATTTGTTTGCCGTTGCCTGGCGCCCGGGAACTGATTGATTCTCTAAGCGGAAAAGTTAACCTTGGGATTATTACCAATGGTTTTACTGAGTTGCAAAATATCCGTTTGAGCCGTACTGGCTTTCAAGATGCTTTCAATCCGGTGGTAATCTCTGAACAACTTGGCAAAGCAAAACCTGATGTTGCAATTTTTCATCACGCTTTTAGCTTGATGGGAGAGCCTGAGAGGCATCAAGTACTTATGGTTGGCGATAACTTACATTCTGATATATTAGGCGGTATCAATGCAGGTATCGACACTTGTTGGTTAAATCATCATGGCGAACCCATAAGTGATGATATTTCTCCAAGTTATCAGGTTGGTAATTTAACGGAGCTGCATCAATTACTGATGCCAAACACAGTGGTCTAAGATTAAATAAGCTATAAAATCAGTAATAAAAAAGCCATTCAGTCGAATGGCTTTTTTAATCAATTTATTTTAAACCCTATTATTGAAATAAATCTTCAGCAACATTGTCGATAAAAATATCGCCACTTTGCTGTGTTTCAGTAACATATTCTTTGGGTTCTGTACCTTCAACAAAATACTCAAACTCGGTAGTGTGGTCTGTCTTGCGAGTCAATTTGCCAGTGGCTAAATCAATACGCGCAGATACAATTCCTTTTGGCGGGATAACTGAAGCTTCAGGGGTACCAGACAGGGCCTTATTCATATAGTCATTCCAACCAGGACCTGCCGTTTTAGCACCCGCCTCAGCACCTGATATTTGATCTGGTTCGCCGTTAGCTCTCCAGCTTGAGCGTCCCAGTTGACGTCCATGGTCATCAAAGCCAACCCAGAAAGTTGCTGTAAGTGTAGGGTTAAAACCACTGAACCAAGTGTCTCGAGATTCGTTAGTTGTACCTGTTTTACCCGCAATGTCATGACGCTTAATTAATTTAGATGCACGCCAAGCGGTACCATTCCAACCTGTACCTTTGCTCCAATCGCCGCCACCCCAAATTACGCTCTTTAGCGCTTCAGTGATCAAAAATGCAGTTTGTTCTGAAACGACTCGCTTAGCAAAGCGAGCTTGTGGATTACTGCAAATGTTTTGTTCAGCGGTAATGGACGTTGCTTCAACCTCTCCATCTAATGTATCTACTGATGCTTCAGGAGTTTGCTGAGAGAATTCTTCAGCCATCGCAGCAAATGGATCTTCAATAACCACATCATCTTCAACAGAGGGTGCTGGTTTGCTACATGCAATAGCGGGAATGGTTTGTTCAATCGTGTTGTCGTATGAGTCGGTCACGTGATCGATAAAGTAAGGTTCAACTAAATAACCACCATTTGCAAAGCTATTAAATGCAGTGGCGACCTGTAACGGTGTCACTGAAGGTGAACCCAATGCTAATGATTCATTTCGAGGTAAATCATTCGGGTCAAAACCAAATTGGATTAGTTTTTTGATGGTGTCATCTAAACCGGTGTGACGCATGGCTCTCACTGACATAACGTTAATAGATTGCGCTAAACCGACTCGTAAGCGTGTTGGGCCACCATAGATGTCTGGTGAATTTTTAGGACGCCACGCTGTGCCCTGGCGGGTGTCTGGTTTATTAATCGGAGCGTTATTGATAAGCGTAGCCAATGTGTAGTCTTTTTCTAATGCTGCGGCATAAATAAAAGGCTTAATATTGGAACCTAATTGGCGTTTAGCTTGAGTCACACGATTGAATTGACTTTGACTAAAGCTAAATCCACCGACGAGGGTTTTAATGGCACCGTCATGAGGTTCAAGTGACACTGTCGCACTAGACACTTGCGGTATTTGAGACAACTGCCAATGTTTACCATTATGACGGATCCACACTTGTTGGCCGGCGGTCAATATATCGCTGGCTTGCTTCGGAGGTAAGCTTTGGCGTTTATCGCTTATAAACTTACGAGCCCATTTTAGGCCTTTCCATTCCAGTGTAATCAGTTCGCCTTTGTCATCAATGACTTGTGCTTGCTGATCTTTTACACTGATAACCGCGGCCGGCATAATGCCCTGCATTGAAGACGTTCGTTTTAAAATTGCGATGATTTCATCATGTTCTAGCGGAGTATCAGTCCATAATTCAGCGACAGGCCCACGGAAGCCATGACGCTGGTCATAAGCAAAAACGTTATCTCTTAAAGACTCCTGCGCCATCAATTGGAGATCGGATGAGATCGTGGTGTAGACATTGTAACCGTTAGTATAGGCTGCTTCTTCACCGTATTTCTGGATCATGTAATCACGCGCCATTTCCGAAACATACGGAGCGTATAAATCAATTTCAGCGCCATGGTATTTCGCTGTCGACGGACTACTAATAGCCTCTTGATATTCTGCTTGAGTAATATTTCGTTTCTCTAGCATACGGCTCAATACCCAGTTACGACGAGCTATCGCACGTGATTGGTTTCTAATTGGATTCGCTGCAGACGGAGCTTGCGGTAGGCCAGCTATCATCGCCATTTCTGGCAGTGTCAATTGGCTAAGTTCTTTACCATAATAAACTTGAGCCGCCGCACCGACACCATAAGCGCGATTTCCGAGGAATGAACGATTTAAATAAAGGGCTAAAATTTCCTTTTTCGATAATGCTTTTTCAATTTTTAGCGCAAGAAAGATTTCTTTCACTTTACGAATATATGTTTTTTCGTTAGATAAGAAAAAGCCTCGAGCAACCTGTTGCGTAATTGTACTCGCACCTTGGCTTTTCTTACCTGTTGTGACTAAAATAAGTGCCGCGCGGATAATACCAATCGGATCAATACCATTATGTTCAAAAAAGCGCGCATCTTCAGTGTCGAGTACGGCATTAATTAACTGAGCTGGCACCTCTTCATACTCGACAGGTATACGACGTTTCTCACCAAATTGAGAAATCAGTTTGCCATCGCGGCTATAAATACGCAGCGGAGTTTGTAATTGGACCGTCTTTAGCGAATTAACATCGGGTAAATCAGGTAGCACATAAAAGTAAGCGGCAGCTATAGCAGCAATGCCAAGTAGTGATAGGCTAAAAAATGCAATTAATAAACGTTTAAACCACTTCACTCGATAATTCCAGAAAATCACAAATAGTAGCGGTAGTATATAAGCGGGAGAGTTTTTGGTGAAGTAAAACATGAAATAACTAAATAGTATTTGTAAAATGCTGAAACATTTTATACAAATACTTATAACGAGTTGATTATGTGCTAATCTCTTAGAAAATAAAAATAGAATTGTGATGACGGACTATGCTTTCTAAATTATGGAAGCGTCAAGCACCTCAGATGGTTGGGATTGATATTGGGTCTCATGAAATAAAAGCCATTTTGTTGAGCAAGACTGCGGATGGATATAAAATTCAAAATCATGCGTCAGTTCCTGTTAGAAAGGGAGCTGTAGTCGATCATGATATTCGTGATACTGAAGCGGTAATTGAGTCACTAAGACAGATTCGGCGGGGTTTACCTAAATCGCTAAAGTTCGCAGCTGTCGCGGTTTCTGGCTCTGCCGTTATGACAAAAGTCATTTATATGGATGCGGCGTTAAATGAAGAGGAAATGGAGGCTCAAATTGAAATTGAAGCTGACAACCTTATTCCTTATTCACTTGATGAAGTCAGCATTGATTTTGAAAGGCTTAATCCGAATATTACCGACCCAACCAAAGTTAACGTATTACTGAGCGCATGCCGCACAGAGAATATTGATTCGCGTGTTGACTCTTTGGATGCTATTGAGCTGGATGTTAAAGTTGTTGATGTGGAAGCTTATGCACTAGGGCGCTCTGCAGAATTAATTTATGCTCAGTTACCTGACGGCGCTAAAGCTAAATCAATCGCCATGGTTGATATTGGTGCCAATATGACCACATTTTCTGTGGTTGAAAATGGTGATACTACCTTTATACGTGAGCAAGCCTTTGGCGGTGAGTTATTTACTCAATCAATTGTGTCATTTTATGGTATGCCCCATGATGAGGCTGAGCGAGCTAAGATTTCTGGACAATTACCGCGTAATTATATGTTCGAAGTTTTATCTCCGTTTCAAATGCAACTGTTACAACAAATTAAACGAACCTTACAAATATATTGTACTGCCAGTGGGCGTGAAAAAGTTGACTATATTGTTTTGTGTGGTGGTACAGCTAAGTTAGAAGGAATGGTTGAATTACTAACAAACGAGTTAGGTACTCATACCATTGTTGCTGATCCTTTTCAGGGGTGTTTGCATGCAGATGATGTTATGAAAGGTCAACTTCAACCGAATATAAGCAAATATATGGTGGCATGTGGTCTTGCGCTAAGGAGTTATGCTCAATGGCGAACATAAACTTATTACCTTGGCGTGAAGAAGCTAGAGAAAAGCAAAAACGCGATTTTATCGGCATTTTAGCGTTAGTTTTTTTAGTCACATCACTCGTTGTATATTTATTTTTGGGTTTTCTAGAGGTTGTCACTGATGATCAGCGTGAGCGTAATGCATATTTGGTCTCAGAAATTACCTTACTTGATACCCAGATAGCAGAAATTAGAAAAATTACCGAACGTAAAAAAGATATCGAACGTCGAACTGAGATTATTCTCAATTTACAGCAGTCGCGTAATTTACCTACTCATGTTTTAGATGAATTAGTCCGAATCGTGCCACCTGGTATTTATCTTTCAAGTATAGAGAAAAAAGGTAGCGTATTATTAATCGAAGGGCGTAGTGAATCAAATAATAACGTCGCGAATATGATGAGAAAGGTTAAAACATCTTCTTATCTTAACGATCCGAGTATGCAATCGATTGTGACCCAAAATGAAGAATTAAGGCAGTTACAGCGGTTTAAATTACGTGTCACTATCCGTGATGATTCACAAGTCACTAATGTTGATCCGAACCAAGGAGCGAGAAAATGAATCTCGACCTAGATCAATTTAACGATATTGATTTTGAAAATATCGGTGGTTGGCCCAAACTGGTAAAAATTGTATTTGCTGTATTTTTGTCTTTGTGTGTTATCGGTGCGAGTTATTATTTATTTATTTCAGATTCTATCGATCAAATGGAAGCTGAACAGCACAAAGAAATTCAATTACGTGAAGATTTTGAAACTAAATATCGTTTAGCAGCTAATCTTAAGCTATACCGTGAACAATTAGACGTGATGGAAGTGCAGTTTGCCGAATTGCTTAAAATGCTACCCTCCGAAAATGAAATGCCTGGTTTATTAGATGATTTAACGTTTGTTGCAACTGACGCAGGCCTCAGAATTAATAGCCTAGATTGGGATGATGAAATCGAACGTGATTTTTATATTGAATTTCCAATAAAAATGTCAGTAGTAGGTGATTACCATCAAATGGGTAATATGGTTAGTGGCGTTGCCAAGTTACCCCGAATTGTCAGTCTGCATGATTTTAGTATCAAGCAGAATGATGCCGGTGGATTATCGATGGATATTCTCGCTAAAACGTATCGTTTTAAAGAGGGGGCTGAATTAACACAACAGGCCAATAAGGGGCAGAAATAATGAAATTTTTGCCTTTATTGTTATCAATGGTGTTTTTATTGAGTGGTTGTATTGGCGAACGCAGCGATTTAGAGCTATTTGTTACTACTACAAAAGCGCAACACGTTGCCCGTATACCACCATTGAAACAAACACCGAAGTTCGAACATTTTGCTTATCAAGCTGAATTAATGCGCAGTCCGTTTGTTCCACCATCAAGGGAATTGACAGAAGAGGTGGTTGATACATCTAGAGATTGTTTACAACCAGACTTGAAACGTCGCAAAGGTCGCTTAGAAACTTATGCATTAGACAATTTAAGAATGCGCGGAACATTGAGTGAAGATAGTACTATATGGGCTTTAGTCGAATCTAGTGATGCCAATGTTTATCGCATGGGTGTAGGTGAGTATTTAGGGCTTTATCATGGCCGAATTGCTAAAGTAACGCCGCAATTTATCGAAATTATAGAATTAATCCCTGATGGTTCAGGTTGTTGGGCAGAAAGATCCAGCAATTTAGAATTATCAGGAAAATAACGTGCGAAGGATGAGAGAATAATGGAATCTTCTGCCGCGATAAAAAAAGCAATAACAAAGTTATTATTTTTTAGAGCGTTTTTAGGCGCAGTATTATTAATGGGTTTAATACCTAGTGCGATAGCTGCTAATCGTCTTATGGACGTCAAATATCATTCAATGGTTGATCACCAATTAGAATTAGAGTTGATTTTTGAATCATCAATCATGTCACCGTCTGTTGATTTATCAGCAGACCCAGCTGAAATTATGTTGAATTTCTCAGACACTATTTCTAATTTAAGTAAAAGTAAAATTCCGGTAAATGCTGTTGGTGTAAAAGAGTTAACCACACAACAACAAGGTGGCGATTTACAAATCATTGTTGCAATGACAAAAGTAAAACCATATCAAGGTAAAATTGTTGGTAATAGTTATCGATTAACTATTAATGATGATGTGTCTGGTCCGGTTGAGGCAAACAATCCATTTGTTAATGGTATTAGCAGTATTGATTTTCGCCGCAATAAAACCGGTGGTGGAGAAATATTATTTAATCTTAGCAATCGTTCTGTAGCAGCGAATGTGGAACAAGTTGGTTCAAAGCTTGAGATAAAACTCTATAACACCGATATTGGTAATGACTTACTTTACGTTATGGACGTACAAGACTTTGCTACACCAGTGAATAGTTTTGAAACTTTTAAAGATGATTTAACTGCCCGTATTTTGGTTGATGTTGACGGCAACTATGACTATAACTATCGCCAAGATGGCAATGTGTTTAAAGTTAGCGTAGATAAAGTTGAGCGTGTCTCTGTAGCTAAAGAGGCTAAAAAATATAATGGTCGTTCATTGTCACTAAACTTCCAAAACATTTCAGTTCGTACTGTGTTGCAAATTATTGCTGATTATAACAACTTTAACCTGGTGACGAGCGATACTGTTGAAGGTGAGATTACCTTACGTTTAGATGATGTGCCTTGGGATCAAGCTTTAGATCTTATCTTGCAAACTAAAGGCCTCGACAAGCGTATTGAAGGTAATATTTTAATGGTGGCACCGAGTGAAGAACTTGCCATTCGCGAAAGCAATGACCTGAAAAATCGCCAAGAAGTAAAAGAATTAGCACCGCTCTATTCTGAATATTTACAAATAAACTATGCTAAAGCTATAGATATTGCCGAGTTACTTAAAACTACGGATTCAACGTTATTATCATCTCGCGGCAGTGTCGCTGTTGATGAGCGTACAAATACGTTACTGGTAAAAGATACCGCTGAGATTTTAGAAAATGTACACCGCTTAATAGAAGTATTAGACATTCCTATTAAACAAGTACTAATTGAAGCGCGTATGGTGACAGTGAAAGACGATGTATCTGAAGATCTCGGTATTCGTTGGGGCATAACTGATCAACAAGGTTCTAAAGGCACATCTGGCACCATTGGAGGAGCAACGAGTATTGCTAACGGTACTATTCCAAGCATCGATGATCGCCTCAATGTTAATTTACCGGCAGCAGCAAGTTCAGCGACCAGTATCGCTTTCCATGTGGCTAAATTGGCAGACGGTACAGTACTCGATTTAGAGTTAAGTGCATTAGAGCAAGAAAACAAAGGTGAGATCATTGCCAGCCCACGTATTACCACATCTAACCAGAAGTCGGCATACATTGAACAGGGTGTTGAAATCCCTTACGTAGAGTCTGCATCTAGCGGTGCTACAACAGTAACCTTTAAGAAGGCCGTGTTATCGCTACGTGTAACTCCGCAAATCACTCCGGATGATAGGGTGATCCTAGATCTTGAAATAACCCAAGATTCTCAGGGAACAACTGTTGCTACAGCAACGGGTGAAGCGGTTGCTATTGATACTCAGCGTATTGGTACTCAGGTACTAGTCGATAATGGCGAAACAATTGTGTTAGGTGGTATTTACCAACAAAATCTCATTAGCCGAGTAAGCAAAGTTCCGGTACTGGGTGATATTCCGTTAGTTGGTTTCTTATTTAGAAATTCAACCGACACAAATGAGCGTCAAGAACTGTTAATTTTTGTAACCCCTAAGATTGTGGCTGACAAACGTTAATTTTTTACACGCTAAAGTAATAGTAAAAAGCCAGCGACTTTCTTGCTGGCTTTTTTTATGACGGTTATTTATGGGAAGTAATGACCAAACGCGTTAAATGGCGCATCACTAAATGTTACTCCAATTGAACAAATTATCGTTTTAGTGGTAATAATAGTAACTTCCTTAAAGTTTTAAGGTATTAACTTTAATTAGATAGCGCAGTGCTAATCGACCTATAGTCTTTGCATTAACAAAGACTTAATCGAAAAAATTACCTTTTATTTGAGGTTTTAAACATCAGTGACATAATAAAATCATGATAAATAGCTGTGATGACTTGCAAGCGGTAGCCCTTAACTGAGATAATCCTCCGTCAAGTCTCATTAGAGCAAGGTTAAATTATAGGTCGGCTTGAGTTTAAGTCGATAAGGCATTCTTCCATATAAGATTCAGACGTATACGAAATGGCTGAAAAACGCAATATTTTTCTGGTAGGCCCTATGGGCGCAGGTAAAAGCACAATTGGTCGCCATCTGGCGCAAATGCTGCATTTAGATTTCCACGATTCAGATCACGAGATTGAACAACGTACCGGTGCAGATATTGCCTGGGTGTTTGATGTTGAAGGTGAGGAAGGCTTCCGTAGACGTGAAGCTCAAGTCATCGGTGATCTTTCAGAAAGGCAAGGTATCGTTCTCGCGACAGGTGGTGGTTCTGTTCAGAGTAAAGATATCCGCAACTATCTTTCTGCTCGAGGTATAGTAGTTTACTTAGAAACAACTATAGACAAGCAAGTCGCGCGCACTCAGCGTGATAAGCGTCGTCCGTTGTTACAAGTAGATGATCCACGTGAAGTGCTTGAAAGCTTAGCGGAAATTCGCAATCCTTTATATGAGGAAATTGCGGATGTTATCGTTAAGACAGATGAGCAAAGCGCGAAGATCGTCGCAAACCAAATTATCGAGCAACTTGGCTTTTAGGTAACAACATGCAACAAATTCAGGTTCAATTAGGTGATAGAAGTTACCCCATTTATATTGGCCAGGATTTGATGAATGATAGCGAGCTATTTGCTCGCTACCTAACAAACAAAAAAGCCTTAATTGTTTCAAATGACACCATTGCTCCGTTGTATCTTCAACAGATACAACAAGCGATGAGCGCTTGCGCGCGCATTGAAACGGTTATTTTGCCGGATGGCGAAAAATTTAAAGACTTACAACATCTAGATTATATTTTTACTGAGTTACTTGAGCATAATTTTGCCCGAGATTCAGTATTAGTTGCACTAGGTGGTGGTGTTGTTGGTGATATGACTGGTTTCGCGGCTGCGTGTTATCAGCGTGGTATTGAGTTTATTCAAGTGCCAACTACATTACTGTCCCAAGTTGATTCTTCTGTTGGTGGTAAAACGGCAGTCAATCATCCGCTTGGGAAAAATATGATTGGTGCATTTTATCAGCCTAAATCAGTGATTATTGATACGTTTTGCTTACAGACATTACCCGCAAATGAGTTTGCTGCAGGTATGGCTGAAGTGATTAAGTACGGTATTATTTGGGATGCTGACTTTTTTCAGTGGCTTGAAGCAAATGTTGATGCGTTAAAATCGCTTCAAACAGATGCGTTAAACTATGCCATTGCGAAATGTTGTCAGATTAAAGCTGATGTTGTCGCACAAGATGAAACGGAACAAGGTGTAAGAGCGTTATTAAACCTTGGGCATACTTTTGGGCATGCTATCGAAGCTGAAATGGGCTACGGTGTTTGGTTACATGGCGAAGCTGTCTCTGCTGGTACTGTTCTTGCGGCTCAAACAGCATATAAGTTAAATCTATTAGATGAGCAAAGTGTCGAGCGTATTTGCCGATTGATGCAAGCGTTTGATTTACCTATAACGGCTCCAGAGTCGATGGGTTTTGAACAGTTTATCAAGCATATGCGTCGAGATAAAAAAGTATTAGGTGGTAAAATCCGCTTGGTATTACCTACAGAAATAGGCAAAGCTGATGTCTTTAGTGATGTGAGTGAAGACTTATTGAAACAGGTTATTAGCTGCGTATAAATTATTCCGTATATATCTATGCTAGCTATAAATTATAGTGTGGTGAATCATTGACGACTCCAGGACTATTACTACTCCCTACCCAAGAAGCGCTCATTCAGCGTTTACAGCATATTGCTAGTTATAGCGAACAGTTGTTGGTTATTTGTGGTGATAACGGTTCAGGTAAGTCGACACTGACGGCTGCATTAGCCAGTGAGCTAGATGATTATAATTCAGCATTGGTCATTTGTCCTCAACACGCTGATAGCGCTGAAATTCGTCGAAAAATTCTGGTTCAATTAATCTCCGCGCCAATTTTTGATGATGAACGTCCTTTGATGGACACCGTACTGAGAATCCAATCTAGTTTAAAAAAACCGTTACATATCATTATTGATGATGCTGATTTATTGCCTAAAGATATTTGGGCTGAGTGCATTCTGCTGAGCCAAATTCACTGTGCAGGTAAACCTGTTGCAGTAACAGTGACCGTCACTCCTAGCTTTTGGCATACTTTAGTGGCTGAGTTAACTGATGAGACTCGTGCTAGATTACTGCCTGTGACGATTGAGCCTTTATCTGTACCTGAGCGTGATGGTCTTTATCAAAGTTTATTACTCCGTAGCCAGCAAACACCGTTTATCCCGCGTGAAATTATTCATAAGCAATTAGAGAAGCAACGGGGTACGCCAGCTGAAGTAGTTCAATTATTAGCGTTAGCATTAGAAGAGCCACAAACAGTGCGTTCATCTTGGTCTGCGTCTATTAAAATGATGATTGCTTCTGTCACCATATTAGCTGGCGTGGCGATGTGGTGGGGGATTAGTACACAATTACCTCCTCCGATTTCAGCATCATTGTCGCCAGTATTAACAGCCGAGCAATCCGCTGTACGTGTAAAAGCCGCTCAATATGTCATTGATTATGCCGACAGTTCATTAAGCGCTTATTTTGCCCATAGGCAATTGGTCTTAGCTAAGTCGAGTGCCAATGAACAAGCACATTTTATCATCGAGCAGCAAATGACTGCTGATAGTTCACTAGTAGAGCAAGGTGAGACTAATCTCATAGAAGAGGTTCCTGCAGATAATCACATTGACGTAGTGGTTAATTCATCATTAAAAGGTTTGTCTTTCCGAGGTAAGTTACCCAAAGCGCAAGTTAACACTGTAAATAAGCCGAATGATATTGTTGAGCGTGATAATACCCCTAACCTAAAGGTGAAAGGTTTTACGCTGCAACTTGCTAGCGTGAATGACAAAGACTCACTTACACCAATTTTAGTTAAACTGGCACAAGAGCCGCAAGTTTACATAATGAAATACAAACAACGCCACGTTATATTACTGGGTGATTTTGATACCGCATCGGCAGCTAGCTCAAAAGCGAAAAGTCTTCAGAAAAAATATAGTTTAGCGGCTCCATGGGTAAGAAAGTGGGCAGACTTAAGTGATTATAAGCGACAAGATTAACAATCTTCATATTCCGCAGCATCCAAGTCAATAGGATGAAAAATCAACTAATAAAACTGCTTTATCCGATGATAATTATCGTTAAACAGAGTACAATCATCAGCTTTAATTTTGCTGGCATAATTCCTATTCATGATAAAAAAGCATAGAGCCTTTCTAAAGTGGGCAGGCGGTAAATATAAGCTCGTTGATGAGCTAGCAAAACACCTTCCAGCTGGAAATAGACTGATTGAGCCTTTTGTTGGGGCGGGTTCGGTATTCCTCAATACACAGTTTGATGATTATTTATTGTGTGACATCAATCAAGACTTAATCAATTTATACCAAATTGTTCAGCAACAGCCAGATAAATACATTAAAGCGGCCAAGGCCATGTTTGTCGATGAGATGAATGACAAAGATGCTTATTATCGTGTTCGTGCTGAATTTAATCTCTGTAGCGATCCTTTCATTCGTTCGGTTTACTTCCTGTACATGAATCGCCATGGTTTTAATGGCTTATGTCGATATAATCGCAAAGGTGGTTTTAATGTACCGTTTGGTTCGTACAAAAAACCGTATTTCCCTGAAGCTGAAATTCGTTACTTTTCATTAAAAGCGCAAAAAGCGACCTTTAAATGTATCAGTTACGAACAAGCCTTTGATATGGCAAACAGTGGTGATGTTATTTATTGTGATCCGCCTTATGCGCCGTTATCAACCACAGCCAGTTTTACCACTTATGCAGGTCCGGGTTTTAGCTTAGATGATCAAGCATTACTTGCTCGTCATTCACGGCTCATTGCCCATGAGAGAAATATTCCGGTATTGATCAGTAATCATGATATTCCGTTAACGCGAGAGTTATATCGTGGTGCATCTTGTTCAACGATTTCGGTGCAACGTAATATTAGCCCTAAAGGCGGTTCACGCAATAAAGTGGATGAAATTATGGCGCTATATGATCATCATTATCGTGAAGAAGAGTAATGCTGCAAAGCGTGGATAACGAAAGCTAGCGGTTAACTTAAGACTTGGTTTACGATTAGCATTAATGAAATGACTAAGGCTATGGCTAAGATAATACCCATAATGATAAATGGTAATGGGGATTGAGTTTGAAAATCTTTTTGGCGATTTTGCTCCGTCTGTACGCCGAAGAAGGCTGCTACAGTGCTACTAAACACTCGCCAAATAGACATTAACGCGATATCTGAGTTGGGTTGCCTGAGGTAGGCATATCATTTAAAGGTTTGTCTTTGTGACCGTGGATTAACTCAAGTAAATCAATAAAGTGAAACTGACTAGAGCGGCTATTACCTGTAATCCAATTCCCCCAACTGACATCATTTGATTGTTCTGCACAGCGATTTGTAGGGTGACTACTGGGTAAACTCGCATTGTAGTTGGTGGTGCTATTACAGACACAGGCCTTACTATTAGCCGAATTACTTTCGGTTGCCATCAATACTTGGCTTAACAATAACGCCAATGCAGACGTTGCAAATACAGCAAAAACCGGTGCTGACAATAATTTGCCATCACGACCAGAAAGCTTGCGTAGTAAGTGCTTTACCATAAAGTGTGCCCTATCCATGGTGTAAACTCGAATGATGCTACAACAGGTTTTAAATCTTCAGTTGGACAACTAAGATAACAACTTTTTACATTATAGCAAAATAGCTTAGTTATTGAACACTGGTTTCTGTATAAAAAATAGCAAATCCGACTTATTGTCTAGTTTTTAACTAAATTCTATTGAGGATAGTGGTTATTTCCCTTGTTAGACTAGAGGCTTGCGGCTGCAAAGGGTAAAATGTCGTCACTTTGATCTGCCAATAGAGAAGATTATGCGCCCATTTTTAATTGCACCATCGATTTTGTCTGCTGATTTTGCCCGTTTAGGTGACGATGTGAAAGCCGTATTAGATGCGGGTTCGGATGTTGTTCATTTTGACGTTATGGATAATCACTACGTACCAAATTTAACAATAGGTCCTATGGTATGCACCGCGTTGCGCAATTATGGGATCACCGCTGATATTGATGTGCATTTAATGGTTAAACCCGTTGATCGCATTATTCCTGATTTTGCCAAAGCCGGTGCTTCAATTATCACTTTTCATCCAGAAGCATCAGAACATATCGATCGTACACTGCAGTTGATTAAAGAATCTGGCTGTAAGGCCGGATTAGTCTTTAATCCTGGCACACCACTGCACTATTTAGATCATGTAATGGACAAGCTCGATGTTATTTTATTGATGTCAGTTAATCCTGGTTTTGGTGGTCAGTCTTTTATCCCGCATACGCTAGAAAAACTTCGCCAAGTTCGCGCGATTATTGATGCCAGTGGTTTTGATATTCGCTTACAAGTGGATGGTGGTGTTAAGGTCGATAATATTGCTGAAATAGCGGCTGCGGGTGCAGATATGTTTGTGGCAGGTTCGGCAATTTTCAATCAACCTGATTATAAAGTTGTTATTGATCAAATGCGTGCAGAACTCGCTTCGATATCATAATTTCTTTTTCCATATCCAGTGGGACTCTACATGATGCAATGGTCAAATATTCGTGCAATCGCCTTTGATTTAGATGGTACGCTGATCGACAGTGTGCCTGATTTGGCCGCGGCCACCAATGCCACATTAGCACAGAACCAATACCAACCAGTGACAGAAGCATTGGTTCGCAGCTGGGTAGGTAATGGTGCCCAAGTACTAATGCAACGAGCGTTAAGTTATGTGTCTGCTATGCCAGAAGATGCTCCTGAGCTGCAGGTAATGCTTGAGCAAATTATGCCGCAATTTATGCATCATTATGGTGAACACTTACAAAAACATAGCCGTTTGTATCCGGGAGTTGTCGACACGTTACAGCTGTTAAAACAAGCAGGTTTTAAACTGGCTATCGTTACCAATAAACCATATCGTTTTACAGTGCCGTTACTAACCGCCTTTGGTCTTGATGACCTATTTTCCGAAGTTCTCGGTGGCGATTCATTGGCAAAAATGAAGCCAGATCCAATGCCATTACAACATTTGCTTAAACAATGGCAGTTGGATGAATCGCAATTACTGATGATAGGTGATTCAAAGAATGATATTTTAGCGGCTAAAGCTGCGAATGTTATGTCTATTGGCTTGACCTACGGATACAACTACGGCGAAGATATCGGTCTTAGTCTTCCGCATGCGATATGCGAAAACTTTGCTGATATAGAGCAATACTTACTTTCATAATAATTTGAATTTTATATAGATAATCTGGAGCAATAAACACATGACCAAACCCATAGTTCTTAGCGGTGCGCAGCCATCAGGCGAATTAACCATAGGTAATTATATGGGCGCACTTCGTCAATGGGTTGCCATGCAAGATAGCCATGATTGCCTATATTGTGTTGTTGATTTACATGCGATTACCGTGCGTCAAGATCCTAAAGCACTGCGTGAAGCTTGTTTAGATACGCTAGCCTTATACCTTGCTTGTGGTGTTGACCCTAAAAAAAGCACCGTGTTTATTCAGTCGCAAGTACCACAGCATACTCAACTCGGATGGGTATTAAACTGTTACACCCAAATGGGTGAGTTAAACCGCATGACCCAGTTTAAAGATAAATCGTTAAAGCATGCCAATAACATTAACGTGGGCTTATATGGTTATCCTGTTCTAATGGCGGCAGATATTTTGCTTTATCAAGCCAATGAGATCCCTGTTGGGCAAGACCAAAAGCAACATTTAGAGCTTACCCGCGATATCGCAACCCGTTTTAATAATGCTTACGGCGACACATTTACTATCCCAGAACCGTTTATTCCTGAACACGGTGCTAAGGTCATGTCGTTGCAAGACCCGCTTAAGAAAATGTCGAAGTCTGACGATAATCGTAATAACGTTATTGGTTTACTCGAAGATCCTAAAGCGATTTTAAAGAAAGTTAAAAAAGCCATGACCGACAGCGAAGAGCCACCAGTAGTGCGTTTTGATATGGAACAAAAGCCAGGTGTGTCGAATCTACTCAGCTTAATGTCAGGGTGTACTGGTCAGTCGATTGCGTCTTTAGAAGCAGAGTTTGAAGGCAAAATGTACGGTCATTTAAAAGTGGCTACTGGTGAAGCTGTCGTAGGAATGCTTGAGCCATTACAAGCTCGCTTTAAAGAGTACCGCGCCGACCATGCTTACTTAAGCCAAGTGATGGCGGAAGGTGCTGAAAAAGCTCAAGCTCGTGCAGAAGTCACCATTAAAAAAGTGTATGAAAAAATTGGTCTTATTGTGTAAGTATTATTTCAGCTAATGTTATCTATAAGCCAGCAACTTGCTGGCTTATTTTTTGGTTAACCATTGTACAAATGCAGCGATAGCGGGCTCCTTTAAACGTCGCTGTTTACAACTAAAATTGAATTCAAATCCAGTCAACATAGCGGGTAAATCAAGTGCGACTAATGCTCCCTTACTAATATCTCGTTCTACCATAAAATCTGACGCTAGCGCGATCCCCTGACCAGCAATTGCCGCTTCAATAGCTAACAACACATGGCTAAATACATGCTGTTGTTGCGTAGCCGCTATGCTGATGCTGTTAACCTTTAACCAGCGCTCCCAATCAAAGCCTATTGGCCCTTCATCTACAGTGAGTAATGCATGTTGCCGTAATACACTCAGCGCCGAGTGGTCGGTATTTAATAGCCCCGGGCAGATCACTGGGATCAGTCTCTCTTGGTGTAACATGCGATGTACATAACCCGGTTGGCCACTTTGACCAGTAATAAACATATCAGCAACACTATCACTCATCTGTGGGTCGTCGGTGATCATATCTAGGCGAATTTTAATCTGTGGATGTAAACGATGGAAATCGCTTAAGCGAGGAATCAGCCACTTAATGGCAAATGAACTGTATACCGCTAAGCGGAGCTGATCATTACAATCGCCAGTGATTTGCATGCTTAAATCATTCAACTCATTAAATATTCGCTCCAGTTCATGGTAAAGCACATTGCCTTTACTGGTTAAGCAGAGCTGCCTACCTTCGCGGATAAATAATCGTTCGCCAAAATGTGCTTCAAGCAGTCTCACTTGGTGCGATACCGCACTTTGAGTAATGCACAGCTCAGTTGCCGCCCGAGAAAAGTGAGCATGCCTTGCGGCCGCTTCAAAAATTTGTAGTGCCCGCAGTGGTGGCAGTTTGCGCATATACACCTCAAATATGAATTTATTTTATTAAAATTTATTAAGTATGAATTTAACTCATGCATGGATTAAAAACATCATTATTCGATATTAATTGATAACTATATGATGCAGCCAATTATTGGTCCTAAGGTTGTAAGTGTAATGAAATCCACAATAGCGATTGGCATGATGTTATTAGTTGTCGGTAACCTTTTTAGTGCTATGTATGATGTGTCTATAAAATGGCTCCCAGATGGCAGTAGCGCTGCAACATTTCTGTTAATCAGACAGTTAACATCAGTATTAATGTTGCTGCCATTGTGGTTTGCAACTAAAAAACCAATCAGTCGCCATATAAAGGTGCACTTAGTGCGAGCTAATACTGGCGCTATTGGAGCTGTATGCTTAATTATGGGGTTAATTGCGCTACCTATCGCCACTGTAAGCTCGTTGTTTTATTCGGCGCCATTAATGATTGTATTAATGGGATTTCTATTTTTAAAAGAGAGCGTCACCGCTACACATTGGCTGGCAGCTATTTTAGGATTTCTGGGCATCATTATTTTGCTACGACCAAGTGAAATTAACTGGTTTGGAATTGCAGTACTTATCTCTGCATTTATGTTTGCGATAAACCAGTTGGCATTGCGCAAACTCCCCAGTACAGAAAGCCCTGTTGTAACGTTAATGCTATATAACTTACTCAGTATTCCTTTGGTGTTGGTCATGGCATTGGTGCAAGGCATAGAGGCAATCAGTTGGTCTTTAGTGGCTATTGCGGTGTCGAGTAATGTGTTTTTATTGGCGTATCAGTGGTTTTGCGCGTTGGCTTATCGTCAAGCACAAGCCAGTCAAATAGTGGTGGCAGAATATACAGGACTATTATTTTGTGTCTTTTTTGGTTGGTTGTTTTTTGATGAATGGCTTGATGGTTTAAGTTGGGTTGGGGCTGGGTTTATTGTGTTGCCGTCGCTGATTATCCCGTGGGTACAAGCAAAAAGATCCCAAAAAAAATTCATCGAACAAAATGCAGGATGAATTTCTAAATCGCGATAATAAAAATGTACAGCAGGATTAAGATTCAGTGTATTCAAAAACCTTAATCACTTTGCGAACGCCTGCAGTATTTCGCGCGATATCAACCGCTAAATCAGCTTGCTTGCGGTCAATTAACCCAAGCAAAAAGACTTCGCCGTTTTCGGTAATCACTTTCACTCGAGTAATATCGAGTGATTTTTCATTTAACATGCGGCCTTTCACTTTGGTTGTTACCCAAGTGTCGTTGCTGCGTGTGGTAAATGACGTTGGCGTGCCAATACGAATTTGGTTATGTATTTTGCCGCCAATTTGTAAATCTTGTACCACTTTAATCGCTTTATCGCGCAGCATTGAGTTAGGTGCTTGGCCTATCATCAATACATTGTTGTTCATCACAACCGCGGCGATATTGGTTTGATTATTAAGGTCATCATGTTTTGATAGCGCACTAGCAATAACAAAGTCAGCATTAGTGTCGCTGATTTGAGTGCTCATGCTGCGCTCATCATTTACCATCTTGGCACCGCTAACGGCGCCAACCATGACAGCACCAGCACACCCCTGCAACATCGCCAGGACTGAGATGATGAGTAACCTTCTTATCATGCTTGTTCATCCTGTGGGAACAAGGTGCGGTCGATGTTATCGCATAAGCAGTGAATAACCAGTAGGTGAACTTCTTGAATACGTGCAGTAACGTTTGACGGTACGCGGATTTCGACATCTCCTGCGCTCATCAAGCCAGCCATTGCGCCGCCATCTTTACCTGTTAGGGCTACAATAGTCATGTCGCGGCTTAACGCTGCTTCCATGGCTTTAATAATGTTGCCAGAGTTACCGCTGGTTGAGATAGCCAATAAAATATCGCCTGGTTGACCCAGTGCAAAAATCTGCTTCGAGAAGATTTCATCGTAGCTATAATCGTTGGCGATAGCGGTAATCGTTGAAGTATCACAGCTTAATGCTATAGCAGGCAGCGGTGGACGTTCAATTTCGTAACGGTTTAATAATTCAGCTGAGAAGTGTTGAGCATCGCCAGCACTGCCACCATTACCACATGACAGAATTTTATTACCGCCAAGTAGACATTGCACCATCATCTCTGCAGCTTTTTCAATAGACTCAGGTAATGCTTCTGCAGCATCAATTTTAGTCTGAATCGATTCGGTGAAACTATCTCTAATACGTTCTAACATGCAACAATCCTTACGCTAAATTATGTCTACGTATGTCTCTGATTAGCTTTTTTATCATTGCTCATCAGTTAGACTCGGTAATTTGACTATATGATGCCATAAATCAAGGTTATGGTAATCAATTGCCGCTTAAAAACAGCCTTGTAGCCAGTTTATTTCATCAATATTCATCGCAATGACATCAAAGCGACAAGGTGGATTTAATTTTTGTCGTTGTAAATAATGTTCAGCGGCTAATCTTATCCGGGTAATTTGCTTACTTGTTAACGCATTTAAGGCGCCGCCAAACTGATTTGACGACCTAAATTTTACTTCAACAAACACCCAGACATCTTGCTGGCGCATAATTAAATCTATTTCACCAAATGGATATCGAACATTAGCATCTACAAACGTTAGACCTTGTTGCTCAAGGTAAGTTCGCGCATGTTGCTCAGCTAATTGTCCACTGTTCATAGTGGTGTTAATTGTCCTTGGTTATATTTGCCCCAAGACAGTTGACGATCAATGACCCCATTAGGCTTCACTGATAATGCACCACTGCGGCCGATAAATTGATAACCCGGGAAAGCGCGCATTTGCGCTAAACGATTAACCAATTCAAGCGCATCATAACCCATTGCGTATAGGCGTTTTTGGCTGTTATTCCAACCACTCCATAGCTCAGACACCAGTTGGGTTTCGCTGTTAGATTGCATTAGCCATGGTACATCGCTAATGATCAAGTTATTCAGTTCTTGTGCCGACTGCGCTGACTCGCTTTCAAGACGGCTACGGCTAGTGGTATATAAGGTTACCGGTTCAGAGAACACACTAAAGTTAACGTCTAAAAAGGGTTTTAGCAGGGCTAAATCTTGTGAACCCGAAATCATGTAAATCGCATCAATATCCTGGCGAGAACGAAAATCTGATTCTAAGCGGCTACCCAATAAATCACGCATTCTGCTAATACGTGCTTGGCTATCTTTCACACCTAATGCTTCTTGAACTGTGACCTTCATTTGATCGCCAGCATCATAAAAATACACTTCGGCATCATTGCTGGTTAAGGTTAGCCAAGTTTGCTTAAAACTGTCGGCCATACGTTTGCCAATGGGATCGTTACTTGCCAATAGTAGTGGCAGCTTTACGCCATCGCTATACAGCTTATGTGCTGCATCACTGGCTTCTTGTGCTGGTGACAGTGAAAAGTAAAATAGGTTTGGTTGTGGCGTAAACGTATCCGTTTGGTTCAAATACAGCTGCGGCACTGTGGTCTTTTGTTTATCGTTGATTTTCTGTAGTTCTTCAACTTCATTGGGTAACAATGGCCCAATGATAAACTCTGCGCCTTTGGCTACAGCTTGTTGATAAGCGGCAGCAACCCCTTGCTGCGTGTCATAAAAGTTAATTGACACATTTGCATCATAGTCAGACAGATAGCTCGACATAAGACCTTGACGAATAGGTTCAGCAACCACAGCGCGTGGGCCACTTAACGGTAATAATACTGCTATATTTTGCGGCCTAAACGGTTTGGCATTGAGGGCTTTTTCTAAATCAGCAGGTAATTTCACTGCACCTGGATGATAAGGGTTGTTACGCTGCCACTCACCTAAATAACGCACCAATTGCGTCGGCTCAACCGCGTAATGTTTAGCGATAAAGGTTAATTGTAACCAACCAGCAAAAATCGGATTTGATTGATCGCGCATAAACGACTGCACGGTTTCTTCATGTAGTGGTTGCAGTAGCTTCCAAATAACATTATTGATCGCCGTGGTTTCAGACTTTGGCAAGTAATTGCTTAATAGGCTTAATTGCTTAACTTGGTCAATTGGCTGTTGAGTATTTTTGTACAATTTGGCTTTAAATTGGTGATAACTTGCCATTTGCCAGCGTGGGAGCTGCCAATGTGGTGGATACTGTAAAATATCTAATGCGGCCTGGCTGCTATTGGTTTTTTCAGCAATGCGAGCGCGCAGATAAATATGCTCCGCTTGAAGCGAGGGCACGTTCACCATCGACTTTTGCATTGACGTTAATACATTAACGGCAGAATTAAAGTTACCATCATTAATATAAGCATGAGCGGCGAGTAATAAATAACGATCACGCTTTTCTGGTAAACTGCTATTCGTTGCCTCGGCTAAATAAATTTTAGCCGGATGTTCAGCGGCAACGAGCGATGCGCTAGCGTCAACATTATCTTGCTGTTTTTTGGTGGCACAACCAACCACCAATACAGAGAAAATCAACGCGCACACGAATTTTGTAGTATTCAGTCTTTTTAACACTTGGCTTCACTCTGGTAAGATGCTGTCACTAGTTTAACCTGCTCTTACGCTTGGCGAAAGTATCAGGTAGATTCATTATCGAGGTAATTATGGACCAAATGGTCGCGCTGTATATTGTTCCCACCCCAATTGGTAATTTTGGCGACATCAGCGCTCGAGCAATAGAGGTGCTGCAACAGGTTGATTTAATCGCCTGTGAAGACACACGCCACAGCGGAAGGTTGCTGAGCCACTTTGGTATTGAAACCCGTAAAACGGCATTACATGATCATAATGAACGTGATCGAGCGCAATGGATAGTTGAACAATTAAATGAAGGCAAATCAATCGCGCTCATTTCTGACGCGGGTACGCCGTTAATTTCAGACCCTGGCTACCATTTAGTTAACCATGTTCGTCAAGCTGGCCACAGAGTCGTGCCTTTGCCTGGAGCATGTGCAGCGATAACAGCCTTAAGTGCATCAGGATTACCGTCTGATCGTTTTAGTTTTGAAGGTTTTTTACCCTCAAAAGAAAAAGCCCGTATCGATAAACTTGAATTTCTTAAAGAAGATCCTCGTACTTTGATATTTTACGAATCTCCTCACCGCATACTTTATAGCCTTGCCGCTATTGTTGACGTTTTAGGCGCCGATAGGCAAGTGGTAATGGCACGTGAAGTCACTAAAACCTTCGAAACCTTCTTATCTGGCACCGCTGCAGAGGTATTAGCGCTGGTTGAAGCTGATGATAATCAACAAAAAGGCGAAATGGTCATTATGTGCCATGGCTTTACATTATCTGATGAAGAAGGGATTCCAGCAGTTGCAGTTGCTACGCTAAAGTTACTTTGTGAAGAATTACCGCTTAAAAAAGCTGCCGCTATAGCAGGGCAAATCCATGGTTTAAAGAAAAATGCCCTATATAAATACGGTTTAGAACTGGATTTATAAAAAGGCAGTCGCTTTGGCATTGGTTTGTTGCGCAGCTTAGGCTATAATCCGCGCCGAGTTGGCCAGACAGTTGCCGCGTACGCAAGTACGGGGAGGAAAGTCCGGGCTTCAAAGAGCGGGGTACCAGGTAACGCCTGGGCGGTGTGAACCGACGACAAGTGCAACAGAGAGGAAACCGCCATTTTGGCCTAGGCTAAGATGGTAAGGGTGAAAGGGTGCGGTAAGAGCGCACCGTGCGGCTAGTAATAGTCCGTAGCAAGGTAAACTCTACCCGAAGCAAGACCAAATAGGGTTCCGCATGGCGCTGCTCGCGTTGGAACCGGGTAGGTTGCTTGAGCCTGTGAGCGATTGCAGGCCTAGATGAATAACTGTCCACGACAGGACCCGGCTTATCGGCCAACTCACCTCTTTATAAAAAAAGGCCTCGCAGCAATGCGAGGCCTTTTTTTCGTTAACACGAAAATATTGGTGTCTTAACCTTATATAGTCAACCCGAGTAGATGTTGGTTATTGTTTCTCTATATTTTAACTTCAGTGTTATCCATTATTTTCGCCTCATGATCTAACGTTTGAGTTGACTGCATCCGTTCAGTAAACGTTGCCGGAACATTGAGGGTTTACAAAGGCTGATTTATTAACACGAATGCTCTTGCTCTGTTGTGACCTCTATCTTAGTGGCTATAGCCCATAATAAATACCCTCTCAAACCACAAAGTCTCTAACCATTAACACTATCAATTAACAAACAAGCACAAATGTAAACTGTCAAATGAGAATAGTTTCCATTAGCGTTTAATGTTATATTGCGGCCAAATTTTACTGTTGCTGATGAGTAAGCTGTTATGCATTTGAACGTGATCAATCTTGGGATATTAAGTCTGCTGTTACCTGTACTGAGTGTCAGTGCGAACGAGAAAGCGGCCGACGTTGATTTGACTGAGTCGATTGAGAAAATAACCGTAATGGGGCGGGCACAAACCTTTTATCGTGAATCTTCTACGTCCGTGGGTGCCAAAGTTGAAACCGATATTATGGATTTACCGCAATCGGTGCAGGTGTTGAATGAGCAGTTGATTGTTGATCAAGCCGCACGTGAAATTACTGACTTATACCGCTCTATAGCAGGAGTGAGCATTTACAGTTATTCAGGTGTGACCTTTCGTGGTTTTCGTGATGACAGCAATGTGTTTTATGACGGTGTAAGAGGCGACCCTTTTTCTGGTTTTGGTGTACCACAGTTATTTAATATTGAGCGAGTTGAAGTGTTAAAAGGTCCTGCCGCTGCGTTATATGGTGGTGGTGAGCCTGGCGGGATGATTAATTATGTCAGTAAAAAACCGAGTTTTGTCCAAAATACTGAAGTGACATTAACCACAGGTGATAACGACCGTATGGGCGGGTCAATTGATTCTAAAGGTGGTTTAACGGATTCAATTGCTTATCGTTTAGGCGGTTTTTATGAACAAAAAGACAGTTTTCGAAATAATGCCGACTCTGAAAATACCGAATTAACAGGTGGATTATTATTTCAACTTGGCGATGACACCACGCTCACAACAACGATTGATTACATCAAACAAGACTTAGGTGGTAATCGTTTACGGGGTGTACCCGTTGACGATGATGGTAATTTTTTAGTTGATCCAAGCTATAACGCAAATGAAAAATCCGACTATCAAAACTTAGAGGCAACTGTGCTTCAAGCGGAATTAAAACACTTTTTCAATGATGATTTGAGCGTGAATACCACGGTTCGCTATCTCGATAATGAACGCGAGCAAGCCTACCATGAGTCCAGAAGTTGGGCTGATGTTAATGGTGACGGTGTGGCCAATATTGACGATAAAACCATTAAGCGTGAATACCGCAAACAATACCGAGCCAACAAAGAGATAAGCGCAACATCTGATTTTGTCTATCGTTTATCTTCTGGCAGCATTGATCAAACTTTGTTATTTGGTGCTGATTATCATCATGTTGATTCTGACTACGATTATTGGTTTGCACGTTATGAAGCTGATGGGATTAAAAATTTGAATATTTTTGATCTTAATTATGGTGAAACCGATCCTTCAACTTATTCACTGACAGACCAAAATCGTGATGGTGCAAAAACCGAACGCCTTGGTTTATATGCTCAGGACCAAATAGCATTAACTGAACAATGGTTGTTAATGGTGGGATTACGTTACGACCATTTTGATGATTTTGATAAAGAAACCGGTTTTGAATATAACGATAATCACGTATCGCCACGCGCAGGTATTGTGTATAAGTTTTCACCAGATCAGTCGTTTTATATTAATTATGCCGAAAGCTTTAACCCGACATCGATTGGCGACCAAGATACGGCAAGTGCTGATGGTGGCTTATTACCTGAAGTTGGTAAACAGATAGAACTTGGGGTTAAAAGTCAGTGGTTTGATGGCAGCGTAATGACCACAGTAGCGGTTTATCAAATTGATAAAAAAGATGTTGCAATGAACAATCCCAATTATACCGATGGCAGCAATGGTGCTCCAGCGTTGGTCAGTCTTGGGCAAGTTGAAAGTAACGGTGCTGAATTTACGCTAACAGGGGATATTACGGAAAATTGGACCGTTATGGCCAACTATGCTTATAACGATACCCGAGTTACTGAAGGCGATGTGGGTGACACTTATGCCGACGGCAGTAAGTTTATCAATGCGCCGCGCCATCAAGCAGGTTTGTGGACTCGTTACGATATTGACAGTTTGAACTCAGCCATTGCGTTTGGGGCCGATTATGTCAGTGAGCAAATGAGTGGCGGTGCGCAACGTGTTAAGCCATTTACCGTATTTGATATGAGCTGGACCACGACATGGCAAGAGACACAATTTCAATTAAACGTGAAAAACTTGTTTGATAAAGAATATGCCGTGAGTGGTTTTTCTGAGCGTAATGGTCATTTTCCTGGTGCGCCAAGAGAAATGGTATTACAGGTATCGCATCACTTTTAACTTAAGACTAATAACGTAAGACCATAAGGTCTTCTTGAATAAAAAGGGAGTAAACAATTTATTGTTTACTCCCTTTTTGCTATCTTGCTGAAGGTTAAAAGCTGGCTTTTATACCTACATTGATAGTGGTACCCAGTGCTTGAGTATAGTAACTCGCGTTAGTAGAAGCTTGTGAGCGAGCAGAAAAATAATCTTCATTAAGTAAGTTTTCTACACCTAATGAGAGCTGCCAATTATTGAGTTGATAACTACTGGTTAGGTTCACAACGTTATAATTTTCTATAGGGCCTTGAGAACCAATATATGCGCCATCAACCGGCTCAAATCGGTCACGGTCACCAACATACATGTAGTTAATACCAATACTCGCTTCTTCAACGGGCTGCCAACTAATATAAGCTGTTAATTTAGGAGGGGATATGGTGCCACCATCTATATAAGTATCCGTTTCAGTGTCTTTACCTTCAACCCAACTATAGCTTAAACCTGTATTGAGATTATCTAACACTCGATAGTCAACTTGTGCTTCGTAACCCCAAATTTTTTGTGGTGCGCGTACAGGTAAGTAAATGCCTGTTGTTGCATCAAAGCTGTTACTTGTGCCTAATTCTGACTTACTTCGGTAGGCGGCAATTTCATAATTCAGATCACCAAGTTGGCCAGAAAAGCCGATTTCATAGTTATCAACAATCGATGATTCAGTGCGGATTAACGCAATATCATCGACAGTGGCGGTTCGTAAAAGACGGCCAATATCTGAAATATCTGCACCTTGGGAAAAGCTCATAAACGGGTTAAAAAACTCGTTCATATTGTAACGTAAGCCAATATTATAGGTGGTTGAGTTATATGTTAATTCTCCGCCTGTGACATCAAAAGGTACTGAGCACGTACTTGGCGTTCGGCAAAGTTTTAAGGTTTGATAATCATCGACCGTTAAATCAACACTGTCTTGGCGGATACCGGCTTTAATAACCCAATCATCGGCAATAACAAACTTAGTTTGTAAATAAACCGCTAAGTTACGCATGTCCATTTCAGGCACCCAAATTCGGCCGTCTTCTAATGGTTGTGAACTGATGTCTTGCAGCGCATCAATACCGTAAATGAAGGTTGATTCAACATTATCCCAATCAACTTGGGTAGCAAAGTTAACGCGTAAGCCTTTCTTTTCTGACTTGATGAATGATTGTCCCCCTTCGTAACCTTCGCTTAGGTTAGCTAGTGCAGTTGAAAAGAAAAACATGTTTTCAATTTTTTGCAGATAACCATCAACGGTTAATTGGGTGTTAGTGAATATATCTTGGTCGACGTATTTTAACATTAGGTTATGATTGCCACGCGGCCCTTGAGGTACGCCCAGCTTTACAATCCCAGTAGTATTGTCTATCGAGTAAGTTTTTTCGCCTGTGTTAGCATTGCCAACAACATCTATGTAGTCAGATTCTTGTTGGGCTTCGTAGTAGTTATACGTCAGTTGAATCGACTTGTCGTCGTCGAGTTGATAGCCGAGTTTGGTAAAATAATTATTCGATTTAGTTTCTGATAAACCATAGACTAATCCGATAGCGTCACCTTCTGAATCACGTTCAACACCTGTTTTTTCGGTAATGGCACTAAATACGTAACTGAAATTATCAACCGTGCCGTCTATTGATGTATCCACTCGATAACCGGCACTGTCTTGTAATTTTACCGCACTAAATTTACTGGAAGCCCCAACCTTAACTCGTGCTTTATCTTCACTGGCTCGTTTAGTGATGTAGTTGATGATGCCGCCTGAAGCGCCATTGCCATAAATTGAGGTCGCTCCTTTAATCACTTCAATACGCTCAATGACCCCTGCATCGATAGAGCTTATGCCTAATTTTCCATTTCGTAATGGGGTAGATTGTGGCACGCCGTCAATCATGACTAGTGCGGCACGACCGCGTAAGTTTTGTCCCGAGTTACTTGATGTGCCAGTGCTTGGCGCTAATCCAGGAACGCGAAATGCGAGTAAGTTTTGTAACTGCGAAGTCATTAACATGTCTTGTGCGAGGGTTTGTTGCTCAATAAGCGTGACTGAAGAAGGGACTTCCTCTATCCGTTCAGCAGAGCGACTACCAGTAATAATCATTCGCTCCATTGAAGTTTGGTTTTCTGTGGCTTGTGTTGAAGATTCTGCATTGGCATGAGTTACGGGGAGTACTAATAAAAATAATGCACAATGTGTCGCAATAGCCAATTGGCTAGGCTTAAATAACATAGGTATACCGATTAACAAATAATGAAAAGTAGTTAATGATATTCATTATCATTAACTAGTACACATTATTTACATTTTTTACTTTTTTGCATTAAATCAGTTAGATATTAATAATTCATTTAACTAAGGGCTGTAGATCTTCATTATGAATTTCACTGCTGCTTGTCGTCATTGTATAAAAATCTGAACGCGTGATATGTCGTTGCTCTGTAGGAGTAAGCGATAATGCAGAAAACTGAAACCATAAGTTCAGTTAGAAGAGACCTGTTAAGCAGTCTTGCTTATTTTATCGTAAAAAGTTTGCAACAAGTGATTCGTGCATAATGACGATATAACCTTGCTGTACATGGTTGTATAAAGTAAATCGTTTTGTTGGGCGGATCATAACCGCCAAAGATCAGCAGCACCTGGTGCGTTTTAAGCGTTTAGCCTAAATTTTTCACACGTTAGTACTAGCTGTTCTCGTTAGATACGATAGCAATCGAACGGTTTGCCGGATTAAAAATGGTCTTTAACTTGGAATCTGAACTCCCAAGCGTTGATGTCGTTGCCCGTAGTGATCGGGACGGCAATATCAACATGGGCTACGTTACCGTAACTGGATTTAGAAGAGTAAATCCGTGCGCCAATACCAATACTACCAATAGGGCCATCAACTTCGTTTTGCTCATCTGGGCCACCGCTTGCTTGACCTATATCGGCAAAAACAGCCCAACCTAACTCGGCCAGTTGATATAAATTGATGTTTGGATAGTATCGGATTTCACTCGTGAGCAACCATTGATTGTCACCATGTTGGTAGTCGTTAGGATATCCCCGTACACCGGTTTCGTCGCCAAGAGCAAACGTTTGATCAAGATAGTTATTGTGTGAGGTTGCTATACGCGCCTTGGAATAGGCTGTCCACTTAGGGCTGATTTGGTGGAAAAATTCAGCGGCTAAACCGACATTATAAAAATCTTGTTGGCCAGTTTGAATATCCGTTCGAGCATTAAGGGTCATTAGCAATAATTGATTGTCTTCCTGCCAACCGCGACTGCTTGAAGCCGTTACGTGATAACCCACAGCAGCACTGTCGGCAACGTCATTGGTTTCCAATCCTAAACTTACAGTGTGGTGCCAACCTAAGTTAAAGTCTTCGTTATTATTAATTAGATGAATATTGTTCAGCACTGTGTATTGGTCTTGCAGGTATTCGTAGCTGATCCAAGGGTAAACAAACTCACGATCAAACGGTAATGGTGAAATAGGGTAATCGTCGATGTTATTGAATTGATGTTGGTCTTGGGTTATCCCTAGGCTAATACGGTGCAATTGATCTGGCGTTTTATCGACTAACCAACCAAATCCAACGTTAGCATAATCAATAACATGTTCAAATTCGTTAATGTCTTGGCCATTTTGTCTTATGGTGTCGATGCGGGTATCTGTTAACCATGACAGGGCGTACATGTTTTGAGTGTCTAAAGTATAAAAGGGCTTATTAAAGGCGATAGCAGATGCTTGGCCGTCACTGTTGTCGTAAAAATCGACCGACACATTACCGTGTTTAATCCATCTTACTGGAGCATCAAAGGCAAACTTATATCCGGTGCGGTCGGCACTCGATTGGTATTTTATTTTAGTTTTAACCCCTAAACCCAGTAAGTTATCTTCCTTCATACCAAACGAGTATTTAGTGTCGCCGCCATTTTTACTCAAACTGACTGTTGGCAGTAATGACCAGTTATCCCATGTCTCTACTAATACCACGTCTTCAACGTTGTCGTCGGCTAGTGGATCTTTTCTGGCAATGTTGATATCTGCATCGCGAATGTAAGGTTCATAGCGCAATAAGCGCTGCGCTTCTTCAAGATCTTTTTGAGTAATTTTTTCGCCTTTTTCAAAGCTTAAGCTATTGAGGATGGTCGACTCTTTGGTATTAATATGCAGATAGTTTGCCCAACGGTGAAGGAAAATAGCGTCCGGAGCTGACTCATCAAAAATAGGATGACTAACAATTACAATGTTCGCGACTTTTTCGACATCATGCTTATTGATTGTCGATGGACTAGAGGGCGTAGTGACAGAGTCATCGTTGGCTTTTAACTGTGCCGCACTGTTAGCAATAGTTGCTTGAACAGCAGGCGAAGAAAGCAGGATGACGAAAAAAAATACTGCCATAAATATGATTGGCATAGCTTCGTCCTTATTTTTATTGTTATATTTTTTTGAGAGGTCTGTAAGAATAGAACTATTGTTTTCAATATGAACTTTTTATGTTGCCTCTTTGTTTCATATCATACCTGAATAACATAATAGTCAAGCATTTAGCTTGAATAAAATTTCATTAATCCATTTAAATTATGTGGGTATTTGAGTTGTTAAAAAATAAGGGCAGCCTTTATAGCTGCCCTTTAATACCGATAGGAAGGTAATGTTAACTTGTAAGATTTATAACGAACGGCGAGGGGGCACGATAACGTTAGCAAAAATAAGCCCAGCGATTAAGGACATAAAAATTAAGAATATTTGTGAGCCCAAATGGGCTTGATTGAGCATGGTTTCGCCCGAAATTAATGCATTGAGACCAATATAGGTTTTGCTACCAGGAACGAGAATAACGATACCTTGCAGTAACGCAATCGACACAGGCGCTTTCATCCAACGCGCATACAGATTTGAATAGATACCCACGGCTAGTGCACCGACAAAAATACCAATAGACTCACCGAGATAAATCCCACCTAGCATGGCAGAGAAAAATGCCACAATGCCAGCAAATATGCCCCAAGGAGAGTCTTTTAAGCGTGCTTTAAATATAATAACCAACGACATAGACAGTAACGGCACCGCAGACCAAATCGCCCAGCGAGGCAATGGTATTGGTTCAACATAGATAGTTTCACCAAAGATAGCTTTACCAATGGTCATGCCAAGCACGGCACCAAAATACAGTTTAAATAACTGCATCACCGCATCCATAATACGTGCCGTACCAGAGATTAAATCTCGGGCGGCCAGTTCTGCTAAGCCGAGAGTGAGTGCAAGACCGGGAACAAAAATAATAATCCCCGATAAAATGGTTACAGGTAAATTGATACTCGGGTCTAATTGCGCAATCCCCGATGCCAAGATAGCGCACACTACCGCTGCCATCGGTTCGAGCATTTCTGCGATACGTTTTGAGCGTTCGGCCCAAAAAACTAAGCTGTATACCAGTAAACCAAAAATAGCTGACCAAAAAACGTCATGCCAACCGGTACCCATTAACATGGCGAAGGCACCCGCGCTTGAACCAAAAGCTAACAGCGTCAGTTTATGGCCATAAGGATTGGGTTTATTGGCGATTTCTTCTAAGCGTTCTAACGCTTCTTGTAAGGTTCGCTGTCCAGAACTGAGCTCTTCAACCAACTCAAAGGTACGAGCTAACGAGCCTAAATCTAAGTCGCCAGGTTTAACGCGTGCAACGTGATTGTATTCTTGCTCAGTGTCATGTTGGAGTACAAATGTCATCGATGTTGGCGATATTAAAAAATATCCTTCAATACCAAGGGTATTACATACCGTTTGCAAATGGGATTCTAAGCGATACGCAGGAGTACCAAATTTGTGCAGGTACTTACCTAATTTAATGATAAATCTACGTTTTTCTAAAAAATCCTGATTATCCACTGGGCAGTAGTCACTCTTGTTAAGGTATTGAGCTTATTTTGGCGCGAATATTAACCGATTAAGGCGTGTGTTTACAGCCAAACTGATTCAAAATGTAGTGATAACATCAACAAATCAAAGATTAGTATAATAACAATAATATAGACGACTTAAGGAATAACACATGACATTGATGGTATCGGGTTTATATGCGGGCTTAACGGCGCTGTTGGTTTTAGCATTATCTTATAAAGTGGTTAAATTTCGTCGAGCAAATAAAATTGGTATCGGTGATGGTGGCCATCAAGGATTATCCATTGCAATAAGAGCTCATGGCAACTTAATTGAAAATGCGCCCATAGCACTAATTTTGTTAGCACTGGCTGAACTGAATGGTATGCCGGTTTACTTGATTCACAGTTTGGGCACGGCATGGATTGTTGCGCGTTTATTACATGCTATTGGATTAAATCAAGGTCAAGGCGGCCATCACTTCGGTCGTTTTTGGGGCGTGTTAACCACTTGGATTGTGCTATTGGTTTTAGCGGTCGCTAATATTGGCTTCTTTCTAGGGTTATAGCATTGAAAGTATACGGGAATAGCAATATTCCCGCGTGTTTTACAGGGTTATAAAGGGATAAAAATATTTCACTTTTGATGTTTTTTTAGTCACACTTAGTGTCGCTGTACTGCTATACTCCGCGTCCGTTAAATTCAGCCATAGGCTGATGTTGTCATCGGATCAGCTAGGCTGGTTTTCCCCATTTATGTAGGTCATATACATGCAAGTTGAGTCAACGTTATTTAATTATCCAAAGTTTTGGGCTGAATGCTACGGAACGGCACCTTTTTTACCCATGTCTCGTAAAGAGATGGATATTTTAGGTTGGGATAGTTGCGATATTATTGTCGTGACTGGCGACGCGTATGTAGATCACCCAAGTTTTGGTATGGCGGTGATTGGGCGAATGTTAGAAGCCCAAGGTTATCGTGTGGGTATTATTTCGCAGCCTGATTGGTCAAACAAAGAAGACTTTATGCAACTAGGTCGCCCAAATCTATTTTTTGGGGTAACCGCTGGTAACATGGACTCGATGATTAACCGTTACACCGCTGACCGTAAGTTACGTCATGATGATGCTTACACTGCCGGCGATATTGGTGGCAAACGCCCCGATCGTGCCGTGACCGTGTATACCCAGCGTTGTAAAGAAGCTTTTAAAGACGTACCGGTTGTTATTGGTGGAATTGAAGCCAGTCTTCGCCGTATTGCCCATTACGATTATTGGTCAGATAAAGTGCGTCGCAGTGTGATTTTTGACGCCAAAGCCGACATTCTAATCTACGGCAATGCTGAACGGCCATTAATGGAAGTTGCACGCCGTATTGCTGCGGGTGAAGCCATTGGCGATATTGACGATGTTCGTGGTACCGCAACAATGCGTAAAGAGCCTATGCCAGGTTGGCGCGGTATGGATTCGCGTAAAATAGACCAATTACATAAAATTGAGCCATTACCTAGCCCATATGGTGCTGATGATGTTGGTTGCAGTAATTTGTCAGGTCCAACAGACGAAAAGATTTTTGATAACGAGGCTCCTAAGGCCATTAGCGTTCAACCGCCTCGTCCAAAGCCATGGGAAAAAACCTATGTGCTACTTCCTGCCTATAACAAGGTCAGCGAAGACAAGTATTTGTATGCCCATGCCTCGCGTATTTTGCACCAAGAGCAAAACCCGGGTTGTGCCCGTGCGTTGTTTCAACCACACGATGCCAACCGTGGTGTATGGGTAAACCCACCTGCGTGGCCATTAAACACCGACGAAATGGATGCGGTATTCGATTTACCTTATCAACGCATCCCGCATCCGATGTACGGCAAAGAAAAAATTCCTGCCTACGATATGATTAAGACATCTATCAATATCATGCGCGGTTGTTTTGGTGGTTGTTCATTCTGTTCGATTACCGAGCATGAAGGACGCATTATTCAAAGTCGTTCGCAAGAGTCGATCATCAAAGAAATTAAAGATATTCAAGAAAAAGTGCCTGGTTTTACCGGCGTCATTTCTGACTTGGGTGGCCCAACGGCGAACATGTACCGTTTAGGTTGTACCAGTGAGAAAGCCGAGAAAACCTGTCGACGTTTATCGTGTGTGTTCCCGTCTATTTGTGGCCATTTAGGCACAGACCATAAACACACCATCGACTTATACAAAGCGGCACGTGAAGTACCGGGCATTAAAAAAGTGTTAATTGCTTCGGGCGTTCGTTACGATTTGGCTATCGAAAACCCTGAATATATTAGAGAGTTAGCTAAGCATCATGTGGGCGGTTATTTAAAAATTGCCCCTGAACATACCGAAGAAGGCCCGCTCAGTAAAATGATGAAGCCAGGTATGGGAACCTATGACAAGTTTAAAGAACTGTTTGATAAGTTTTCTAAAGAAGCGGGTAAAGAACAGTTCTTAATTCCGTATTTTATTTCGGCGCATCCTGGTACTACCGATGAAGACATGGTTAATTTGGCATTATGGTTAAAAGGGCAGAAATTTAAGCTCGACCAGGTGCAAAACTTTTATCCATCTCCGATGGCAAATGCGACCACGATTTATCATACCGAACTTAACTCACTGAAAAACATTAAGCATGATAGTGAACAAGTGACAGTACCGAAAAAAGGCCGTCAGCGTAAATTGCATAAATTCTTATTGCGTTACCACGACCCAATGGGTTGGCCGATGATCCGAGAAGCGTTAGTGGCTATGGGTAAAGAGTCGTTAATTGGTAATGGTCCAAATCATTTGGTGCCACCCGAAACGCGTAACGAGCAAACTAAAGTGAAGTGGGGCCAAAAGCCATCGGCTAAAGCGAAAGAACAAAGCGGCCAAAAAGCCATGACTCGTTTTTCTGCCGATCAGTTTGAAGACCGTAAAGGTAACGCTAAAGCAGATAAAGGCAGTGCTAAGCCTGTAGGGCAAAAAACCAAGTCTCCAGCTAAGGCTTCGGGCCAAGTGGCAAAAGGGCAAGCGCCTAAAAGCCAAGGCGCTAAGCGTCCAGCTAAAGCGACCACTTGGGCGACTAAGTCTAAATACGCCAAGTAAGCTAACACGTTAACTTATTGTCATAAAAACCCGCATTAACGTTGCGGGTTTTGTTTTTCTAGCAGCAATAGATTCAATAACAAGGTAATCTGCTTCGATACTTACGTCTTTTAATTTAGTCTGCTCAGTAGTCGTTTTGTTATACTACTGTACTTATTGATTAAATTACCCAATGGTTTGATAAACAAGGAACGATCATTATGCCAACGTTAATTAGGCTTAGCGCATATCTCAGTGGTGTATTGCTGTGTGGTAGCACTTTGTTGGTTAATCCTGCTTATGCCGCAAACTCGGTACAGCAACAGCAATTTTTTGAAGCTATTAGCGCTCTGTGTGGCAAAGCTTTTGCCGGTAAGATCACTGCTGGTGGCAGTGAAGGAGATGGTTTTAGTGGCAAACCATTAGTTATGCATGTAAGAGATTGCACCAATCATCAGTTACGTATTCCATTTCATGTTGGCGATGATCACTCTCGCACTTGGGTGATAACTCAAACCGATACCGGATTGCGCTTAAAGCATGATCATCGTCATAAAGATGGCACCGATGATAAAGTGACTATGTATGGTGGAGAGACCCGCGATACTGGCACTGCCAACTTACAAACGTTTCCTGTGGACGATGAGTCTATTGCCAACTTCAAGCAACATGGCTTAACACAATCGGTCACTAATGAGTGGCAGATGATGATTGAAGCGCATACTTTTACTTATCGTTTAACCAGAGAGAATCGCGATTTTAAAGTTGAGTTTGATTTATCTCAACCAGTGGCATTACCGCCAGCGCCTTGGGGATATAAATAGGTTTTTGATAAGTATATCGTGCGGCCACTAACGTCGTGGCGCTTCGCCCACACCAGATTTATCAAACTTCGTTTGAATTAAGACCGCAAGGTTCCACCCTGCACGGGCCAAAAGGGGATCAACAGCAATCCCCTCTTGGATCACCCCTGCCGTTCCGGCAACATTTTCGCTATTTAACCAAACAACAGCAGCGAAAAAGTCGCGACGGAAATTAATCCAGCTTTAAACTTCATTTTAGTGTTCTTCGGTCTTATTCGAAAATGCTAACGCTTCCGATGGGGCGTCCCTTCCCCTCGAAAGCTAGCTGGCCATATATGGACGCTCCCGGTGAGTCAAGATAATACTCTGCTTACCCAAAGCTTTTTGGCCTTAGTTTTCTATTCTATTGCTTCACACTTGTCATTGTTTTTGATGCGGCTCATTTACCGCTAGAAGCGGTTGAACTGCCATATATACGGGCTTAACAGTCAAGCTGCGCCCCTAATGAAATCCGTACCACTGCGCCTATCAATTGAAACATCCATGCGGATTAGGTTTACACTATCCTTGGCCTATTCAGGCTAGCACTGGTTGGACTGAGCCATTTATTCATCGTTAACAACAACCTTGGTGAGTGTTTAATGTGCTATCTTGCGGCTATTATCATCCAGTCGGGTTTATTACCCTTGGCCAGCCCGAGCTCAGCAAGATAGCGACAACAGTGTTAACAAGTACCATGGTTTACACCTTGATTTGCAGCATATTGCGGAACATAAGGCACTTGTTTTTGTAATAAAATCCATATTAGTCTGGCGAGTCTATGGGCGGTGGCAACCACCGTACTGCAGATGCTTTTTCGGCTTCTTAACTGCATTATCCAAAGGTTTAAATCATCTTGTTTTTTACTAGCGTGGCTGACGACTGCTCTGGCACCATGAATAAGTTGCTTGCGTAAATAGCCATTGCCTCGTTTGGTAATACTGCCATTAACACTTCTATGGCCAGAGGCAAATTGTTTAGGAGTTAACCCCAGCCACACACCCAACTCTTTAGCGGTATTAAAAGCCTGGCCTCGGCCAATTGATGCGACAAATGCTGAAGCGATGATGGGGCCGACACCTGGAATACTCAGTAATATTTTGCCATTAGGGTCACGCTCAATAAGCTTTTTTATCAAGGTATTAATTCTGTCTAAACGTGTATTTACACTTTGATATTCACCCCAGAAGTCATTTGCCATCAGCTTGATTATGGGACGTTGTGATGCATCATTAATGATGTCCCAAATGGCCACTTCAAACGCTTTATAGCCTTGGGCAAAACAAATGCCAAAATCAACTAAGACACCTCTAATTTGGTTAGTACAGGCGGTTTTCTCCTTTACTAATCGCTCCCTGATACGGTGCAACATCAATATCTCTTGCTGCTCTTCGGTTTTCACTGGCACGAAACGAATGTTAGGCCTAAAGCTGGCTTCATAAATCGCCATAGTGTCATTGTTATCATTTTTACTGCCTCGCACGAACGGGGTGACATGTTGGGCAGGAATGAGCTTAACGTTATGCCCCATAGCGAGAAACTTACGCCCCCAGTAATGGGATGAATAACAAGCCTCGAAGACCACATCGCAATTGGGTTGTTGCAGCATAAATTCGGTCAGTTGAGTGCGATTTAAACGCTTATTGAAGACTTGTTTTGCATGACAATCCATCCCAAGGACTTGAAATACATTCTTGGCCAAATCAATCGAAATAGTGGTAACTTTCATGGTGGACGCTCCTTAAGTAACTGTGTGGTTCAACATCAGTTTGGCGCATTAGGGAGCGTCCATCTCATCATCCTTGGCCAGCTCACGTAATTTCTTCAACGTCCTCAAGTTCAGAGTTGAACCCGTCTATTTCCAAGTAAAGAAAACTAACTCGTTTTTGCCCCAAAGCTTGCTAACACTCGTTTAGTGAATAGATATTGACGAACGAGTTGCCTTACAAAATCTCATCTATTAACTCTGCATTTAGCGCTTTATCTAATTGTTTGAAATTGGATAGCTATACAATCGTATTAAAACCGAATGGGTTTTAAGTGTTTTTAAAATCATTAGATTACGCGTTTTTTCGGATGGTGTATTTGATGAGAAGCTGATAAGTTACGTGTAACACAGTTAGTTAACTGTGCACGTTTTTACTGCTCTAATTAGGTAAACGCGCATGCGCACTATACAAATGTTATGTAGTCTGAGCTTGAGCTACCCTATATCTAAGTGTCCAAAAAGGTTAATATTAAATTGGCATCATCGTCTAACGGTAAGACATCGGTTACTAAAAGTTATTATTTAAACCCGAAAATGCAGGTTCGAACCCTGACAATGCCACCACTAAAGGCCTCTATGTCTGAAACAACATATTTAAAAGTGTTTTTAGATGATATTGGACACAGTGTTCATTGTATGAACACGATTGCAGTATCACTTTCACAATTAACACCTGAAACTACTCCTCCAAAAGAGTTGAATATTTCTTGGAAGCCCGGAAATGTTACTAGCTCAAGCATTAATGCTAGGCGATTTGCAATAAAATCATCGATTGTCTACTCGGTCGAAAGTCTGTTCGAATATCTATCAAAGATAAGTAAAGACAACTTTTGGTCAGGAACCGGAAAAAACTTTAATGAGTCATCTAAACAAAACATATCGAAAGCAGATAGAGTTGCAGACTTCTTAACAGGCATTCCAGATATTAAAAAAGAATGGATCATTTTTACTGAACTGCTCTGCCACTGGCGTAATAAAGTAGTTCACGCTAACTCATCAAATGCTTGTATCTCGAAATTATCTAAGCAGTATTTAGTCGAAAATTCACAACGAATATTCGATGATTTTTATCATTTTGATGTGAATCTTGCCTTAGATAACTTCGGCAACAATAAATTTACACTAAAGGATGTCACGACCTTAATTACTATGCTTATTAAATGTGCGAGGGCGGTCGACGCTTACTTTATATCAACTGTAAAATCACAAAGTGATGATGCTATTTATGAAGTAATATTAAATAACCATTCGTTCCAAACCATTATGAAACAGCAGGAAAGTGATAAACGGTTTCGTCAAGCTATTAAGTGGGCCGAATTAAATTATGGATTTTTAGGAATGGGTACAATTACACGTGTTATTAAAACCACATAACAAATCAATCAACTTCACGCCTTTCAGGTGCCGGATGCAGCAAAGCTGCACCAGTTATTGAGGTTTTTAACTTAACGGTCTCACAATGAAGTATAAAACTAAACCAAGAATACAATCAGAATTAGAACTTTCATTTCTAGCTGAAGTAAAAAAATATGATGATGTTTTAAATGCAACAAAGCTCATCTCACTAAATCAGCATGGAATAATGACTACTGGTCGTGGTTTGCGAGCAACAAGAATATTTACTAGGCAAACAGTACTAGGAGTTAGTCTTGAGAAAATATTACCAAGACCTACTAAAAAAAAACCTCTAGATTTCTGTCATTGGGATGTTGTTTCATTGGCATCATTTGCCAGAAACATACTAGAAGGCTATTTAAGCTTTCATTACTTTGGCATTGAAGATATATCTAATGAAGAAGCAGAGTTACGCTTTTTCATATTACAACAGCACAGAAATACTGAATGGTTTGAGATCCAAAAACTCAATAATGAAGATAACCTAGATGAATTTGAAAAAGGCATACCTGAACAAAAAGAAAGAGTAAAAAAACATCCATTTTTATCTTCACTATCAAAATATCAACAGGGACTTGCCCTTAAAGGGCTAGAGATGTACAAGACAAAACAAAACTTTGAAGAATCCCTCCCAATATGTAAAAACCTTCGTAGAGATTATCGATTGCTGTCCAATTTGGTGCATCCATTACCTATTGCAATTGAACGCATAGATAATGAAAAAGGTAGAGGTATAGGTTCTGACGCGGATATTAGTTTTTCACTTTTATGCCTCATCATTGCCAGACAATATTTAGCAGCAAGTACAGTTGGTATGGCAGATTTTTTCCACGAAAAATTTTCTGATAAAAAATACTCTTCATCTATTGCTGCAATTAGATCGTTTGTGTCGGAGTAGTCGTCAAGTTTAACAAAAACTTGAAACTAGACGGTACTACGTGCCGCCATTTAAGTAAAAGTTAATACATAGAAATTTTAATCTGAAACTGACTGAACAGAGCAAAGGAACTATCACGTTTATGTCCATAAATGAGTCAGAAGTCATGATTTAAAATGGATAAATTCAACTCTGAAATTGAGGCCGTTGAAGAAAATAGCGTGAAGCTCACATGGATGTGAGCTTAGCTTTCGCGGTACAGGATGTACCATCGGAAGCGTTAGCATTTTTGAATAAGGCCGAGGTAGGATTCAAATGAGGTTTCAAGCTGGATAAATTTCCGTGACAATTTTTTCGCTGCTGTTGTTTGGTTAAATAGCGAAAATGTTGCCGGAACGGCAGGGGTGATCCAAGAGGGGATTGCTGTTGATCCCCTTTTGGCCCGTGCAGGGTGGAACCTTGCGATGTTAGTCTGGTGTGGGCGAAGCACCGCGACGTTAGTGGCCGCAGGCCATAAGTACAACGTATAAAAAAGCTGGATTCCGGCTTAAAAACATTGCCGGAATGACAAAGTATTTGGCCCGTGCAGGGTGGAACCTTGCGATGTTAGTCTGGTGTGGGCGAAGCGCCACGACGTTAGTGGCCGCAGGCCATAAATACAAACACCTAGATCCCGGCTCAAAAGCATTACCGAGATGACGAGAAGGTTGTCCACAAATATATCAGCAAGGTTAATTTGGCCACTGTGCATATGCTCATTCCATTGTTTGGACTCTGCGATAATAAACCACTTATTCCAAATAATTCAGGCTGCCAATGGCAGCCTGAATGTTATGTACTTAACGAGTGTTAAGACTCGCAGTGGTTACTTACCATCAAAGGTAAACGACTGACCTGCAAGAGCGGCTTCAAACATTAACCCACCCTTTGCGGCGGTAAATATCGCCATACCATTAATATAGGCTGCTGCAGCGGCATGATTACTGCCTGCTTGTCCTGCGCCTGCTGAATTACCTGTGGTACCTACTTGCGCATTGGCACCAACGTTAATTGCCACTGCTGACGCTTGCGCGCTAAATTCAAAGCTACCGCTGGTGAACTCATTATAAGCTTTGGCATCTTTAAAGAAGATAATTTCACTATAGGCTTGTCCGCCTAACTGAAAACCAATGGATAGCTGGGTTAATGTGGAATCCCCCATATAAGCATCGCTTTGGTATACACGACCATTACCATATGCGGCACCAATCCCGATGCCGCCTTTGGCTACGGTAGGGAAGACGGCATAACCGTAAGCCGTATCAAATAAATGTCGGCTTTCATTGGCCTTTTTAAAATTAGTGATGGCATCGTTATAAGCATCTTCGTCTGCAAAACTAGGAGCTGAAAACGCGAAGCTTAATAACACGAGTAAACTGGAAACAACTAAGCTAATTGAACGTTTCATAAATAACCTCGGTGACTAAATTGTCATGGTAAAACTCACCTTAGAGTAGCATAACCCTTAATTGGCGCGAGTTAATAAACATTTATACTTGGCGATCATCGGTAAACAGTGATCATTATTTTTAGGGTGATGAGCACGGGAAAATCAGTCTGTTTTCTGCCTAGCTAATCCTTTTTTTTATCCCTATCTATAACTGAGTTATCGTTTGGGTCGCTCTCATCTTCATCGCCCATTAGATGGTGCAAATAAGTTATTTCTTCCTCATCGAGTAGCGGATCAGTGTGCGGCTCTTTGGTTGGTGGCGTAGCTTGACTGGTGGCATTGAGCGAACCGCGCAAATAGGCCGAACGGGTGACTTGTTGGATGCCATATAATGCAAACACATATACGGTCAGTAATAGGCTTAAACGCGTTACCGCTTGGGTTAATAATAAAACTGAGTCGCCTAAGTAAAACGGTAAGTAGACCAACACGATACGCAATACCCAATTAATGAGAATGCCGATGGTTAATACACTTAGCCAGCGAAATCGAATCACTTGTAAGTTAGGCTGCCTATTGGCCAAATATTGTGGGCGATAACGGGATAATAAACGATAAATAGCCCAGAAATACCCAAAGGTTTGTAGCATTAATAGGATGGGTAAAACCATGGCTAATAGATTAATACTGCTTATTTCCCCCAGAGTTCCAATGCTGTTATTTGAGTTTTTGGGATCGATACCAATATGAAATAATATGGTTGAACTGGTGACTAATGCAATGATGATGGCAAAGCCAAAATGTTTGATTAACAGTGGTTGATAATCTTGTGCTGTTAGGCTGCTTTTACAATATAAATACAGCATTGGCATTAGCAGAAAATAGATTGGAATAAACAGCGTAAGGGTTAAATGTATCGGGATAGGGGTGGTTTCTGGGGTCAACAAACCCGTTAAAAAATAACAGCCGATAAGTAAAAAGATCCCAGCCAGCAGGCTATGGCTGCGGGTGGCACTTTGGTAAATATAATGAACATACAAGCCGACTCCAAGACAATGAATGCCTCCGAGCAAGGAGAGCCACCAGTATGTTTGAATGAATAAATCGTTAAATTGGTTCATTTTCACTCTCTTTGACGATAGTGAATACTAACCTACTTTGTGTAAACCGAGTAGTTCTCGGTTATTAACTTTGCTTTAATTTACGTAAATGTCTGTTTGAGACTCTTTCTGGTGGTAGACCTGGTGCCGGTTTGCGTTCTGCCAATAAATGCTTAATGGCAAAAATTGGATGAGGCAATAACATTCTTGGTCCTGCATACATCATGATTTCTCGTGCTCTTTGTTTCATATGAGGTTTGTAGCAATGTACAGGGCATTTATTACACGTCGGTTTATCTTGGCCGTAGGGGCAACGATCGAGTCGAGTATTGGCATAGCTTAAAAACTCGCTACATTGCAGGCATACACCTTGGGAGGGTTTAAGAGGATGGTGCGCTTTACAGTAGATTTCGACCATTGCTTGCATGGTTCGAAATTCGTAGAGTAACTTGCCACTTAATAGTTCTGTATCAGCCATAGCGTTATCTCTTATTAAATACCTTAGTAAAACAGTCGGATATTTAATAGTGTAAGCTTGCCAGTAGTAGCAGACAAACTCCGTTTATTTAACTTTGATCTTAGGCTCAAAATGTCCTTTTTTTGAGGTTGGGATCGCAAAAATGATTAAAACTGATGTGAAATGGTGAGTAGTCTACGACTTGTTACAGATTAAAATAGATAAATACTTGATTTTATAGTGTACATTGAAATAATAATGGCTAGTGCTTAAAAAAACAGCGCGGTATCATTAAAACCATTACATTGCCTCACAATGAATGCAGTTGTGAGTGAGATAAAATAATGTGCTCTGGCACATAATCAGCAAGGTGGAAGCCTAATGAAGGTAATTTTAACTGTCATATTGATTGCAATTGCTCTGTATTTATATAGACGTACTCAAGCTGTGGCAAAACAAGAACGTGATAAAACCGATCGTAATGCCACATCGCATTCATCTAGTGAGGTTGCTCAACCTTCAACGGCAGCAGACGATACGACTATGGCAGAATCTGAGCATGTCGGTATGGATAAGTCGGCAGCAGATGAGGTATTAACTGAAGCTACCCTGAAGACCGATGAACTTGTTTCTGTTGATGTAGATCTTGTTGATCCTGTTAACGAGTCCAGCGAAAAATCGAAAACGCCTGCGGAGCAGGTTAGTGAGCCTGTTGATGTTGTCGAAATTGCTCCTGAAGCGATTCTTGAATCCGAAAGTAAAGTAACTGACGTGGTTTCTGAGCCTGAAGTTGTCCCCAAGGATGTTGCCGCGGTGGCTGACGTGAGCAAAGCGAGCGTTAGCAAGGCAGATGTCGAGCCTAAAGTGTCTATTACAACAGCCGTTGATGCGCCAAGTGATCAAGGCTTGTCCTTGAACCTAAACCGTGTTGAAGGCGATTGGGCCAGCGAAAGTTTTCTGCAACAGATTGATGCTGCCAACAACGCTAACGATCTTCAAAGCCAGCATAATGGCTTAGCCAGTGTGATTAATCATTGCTATAAAATGCGTAAACAGGCCGATTATTGCCAATATGGTGCGGCGTTACAGTTGACCTATTTAGATTTATATCGTTCATTACATCAACAATATGTTTCTCAAAAAAGCACTGATGAAATCAAATCGCCAGCGTTTATGCAGTTATCGACATTGTTAAATGATGTAGGTCAGTTTGATGAAGCTATTAAGGTGTGCGAGCAAGCGCTTGAATATCAGCTAACCGACGGTACTGTCACTGGCTTTGAAGGACGCATAAAGCGGATCGAAAAGGCCAAAGCCAAAGCGAACTAACAGGCTAATCAATACTGTTGGATGGATATCAGGTATGATATTCAAAAGGAAAGCGGACCTTGGTTCGCTTTTTTGTTGCTTCAAATCCAATGCTTTCAAGGTTTAAAATGACATTAATGACTCGTACATTACCAAAAATATTGCTGTTTACTGCCACTGCGGTTTTACTGGCCGGTTGTATTCGTACACCTGAATGGACCTTATTTTATGTTGCAGACAGAACGCCTATACCGACGACAATAGTACTGCAAGACCACATTTCTGGTTATTACGATTCATTGGAGCAATGCCAAGCTAAAGGCGCCGGAATGTTACGTTTACAAGCCTCGTCAGTGCCAGCAGAACAAGCATTTGTATGTGGAGAGTTGTGTCAGATAGATGAAAAGCAACAATTGCAGTGTAAAACTCAGGTTGTGGGTATAAAACATAATGCAGTTTAAGCAAGATTTCTTTGAACAATTAGAAGGCTTTTATTCGCAAGTTTATCCTTTACCCATCAGTAATCCTCATTGGCTGGGTTGGAGTGATGACGCGGCTCAATTAATTGGATTAGAAAAGCCCAATGCTGAACTGTTGATGCAATTATCGGCCAACTATGCGGCTCCGGGTGCCAGTTATTACGCTCAAGTTTATAGTGGCCATCAATTTGGTGGTTATACACCAAGATTGGGCGATGGTCGCTCAATTATATTAGGTGAAGCTATTGGTCCAAATGGGGCTTGGGATGTCGCGCTAAAAGGCGGTGGCCCAACACCGTATTCTCGTCAAGGTGATGGTCGGGCGGTAATGCGCTCAGCTGTACGGGAGTTTTTAGTATCCGAAGCCCTTGCTGCGCTAAATGTACCTACCAGCCGTGCGTTAGCGGTTATTGGTTCCGATTTGCCCGTATGGCGCGAAAGCCAAGAAACTGCCGCTATAACGGTACGCTTGGCTAAAAGCCACATTCGGTTTGGCCATTTTGAATATTTTTTTCATAGCGAGCAAGGTGATGCAGCCAAACTGACTCAATTAGTTAATTTTACCATTCAACAGCATTTTCCACATTTATCAACCGATGCCGCAGGTTACAAACAATGGTTTTATGAGGTAGTGCAGTCTACCGCTAAAATGATTGCCCATTGGCAGTCTGTTGGTTTTGCTCACGGGGTGATGAATACCGACAATATGTCGATACTCGGTGATACTTTCGATTTTGGCCCATTTGCTTTCTTAGACACTTTTAAAGAGGGCTTTATCTGTAATCACTCCGATCACGAGGGGCGTTATGCATTTGGCCAGCAACCGGGCATTGGATTGTGGAACCTCAAGCGTTTGGCACAAACATTAACGCCTATTATCGAGTCTGACGATTTAATCGCAGCGCTAAATACGTATCAATTTGAATTAGTTCAGCAGTATTTATTACTCATGCGCGCTAAGTTAGGGTTTTCTCAACCAAATCAAAGCCCAAATGCTATTAACGCAGAGGAACAGGCTGATCTCGGTAATAAAGATTTGCAGCTTGTGGGGCAATTAACCGGATTACTTGAAACTAATCAGCTTGATTACACCAATAGTTTACGCCGTTTTGGCCAGCTGGACCCGAGTAGTGCGCATTCTAGTTTACGGGACGATATGGTCGACCTTGCTGGTTTTGATACTTGGTATCAAGCTTATCAAAGCCGAGTAGGTGAAGTGGCGGATGTGAATGCATGGCAATGTGAGCGTAATAGTGCCAACCCTAAATATATTTTGCGCAATTACCTCGCCCAGGAAGCCATTATCGCGATTGAAGAAAATGGCGACAACAGCAAGTTATTGCAACTTCAACAACTTTTACAACGTCCTTTTGACGAACAATCCGAGATGGAAGATTTTGCCAAACGCCCACCCCAATGGGGACAAGGTTTAATTATGTCTTGTAGCAGTTAATTGATGTATTTTATCTGAGTCGATTATGAAATTATTGTCAGCCAAATTAGATCCAGCAGCATTAAGTATTGTTATTCAAGCAGAAGTGGATTTTGAGCAATTTGAACAATTTGCAGAACCGCTAGCGGCTGCACTTGATTGCGACATTCGTGAGCGCCAATGGGGCGCAGATCGTCACCAATGGTTACTGAATTTTGAAGGCAGCCCTTTATGGTTACATTATGAGTTTTATGGTGATATTTGTTGGATTTCCACCGATAGCGCAAACGAGTTAGACGTATTAGCGTTTTTATTAACGCTACTTGCCCCACATATTCAAACTGCTTAAGAAGGTATACATGGACAACGGTACAGGCGCAGAGTTTCATTTTCAGGCATTGAGACCCGATCTCATTTTAGATGCCATCGAAAGCATCGGCGTCTTCCCTGAGACAGGGCTATTAGCATTAAACAGTTACGAAAATCGGGTGTACCAATTCCGCTGCGATCAAGGCATTCGTTATGTGGTGAAGTTTTATCGACCACATCGTTGGAGTAATGAACAAATCCAAGAAGAGCACGATTATGCCTTGGCTTTAGCGGCTGAAGATATTCCTATTGCTGTTCCTATGGTTATTGAAGGTAAAACCTTATTTGAGTATCAAGGTTATCGTTTTGGTCTTTTTCCGTCTATTGGCGGGCGGGCATTTGAAGTAGACAATCTTGAACAACTTGAATCGGTAGGCCGCTTTATTGGTCGAATTCATCAATATGGCGCGATGCAGCCTTTTAAATATCGTGAATCGCTGACCCCTGCCATTTTGGGAGATGAGTCTTATCGCTATTTACGTGAAAGTGGTATTGTTGCCAGTTCGATGCAAACGGCTTTTTTTACCGTTGTAGAGCAAGTTTTAGATAAAGCCAAGCAGATATGGCAGCAGCACAATTTTACCTCTATACGCCTGCACGGAGACTTACACCCTAGTAATATTTTATGGACACCAGACGGACCTGGATTTGTTGACTTAGACGATGCTAGGCAAGGGCCCGCAGTACAAGATTTATGGATGATGTTGACTGGCGATCGTCAGCAGCAATTATTACAAATTGATATTTTATTAGAGGGATATCAAGAGTTTTGTGATTTTGATGCGAAACAGTTGGCACTCATTGAGCCATTAAGGGCATTCAGGATGGTGCACTATAATGCGTGGTTAGCCAAGCGCTGGGATGACCCTGCATTCCCGATGAATTTCCCATGGTTTGGCGATATTAAGTATTGGGAGCAACAAACACTGGCGTTTAAAGAGCAGTTATCTGCGCTTAATGAGCCGCCATTGAGTTTACCTAGTTTTAATTAACATTATTTCATAATCACTACCTAATCGTATTTAGTTACAAATACAATTGGCTAGCGATTGAGTTACAGGCTAACGCTAGACTATGATAGAGCCAGCGTATTTATATTTTTGCCTATTTAGAAGGAAGTAAAATGAAAAAAGCATTACTGATGGCTGCTGCACTACTGCTAGCGCCGATGGCTGCGATGGCTGCCGATTATAAAGAAGGTGTACATTACACTGTGATTAATGACGGCCCTGAAACAGCCAAACCAGAAATTACTGAGTTTTTCTCATTCTATTGTCCGCATTGTTTTAATTTTTCTAAAACAGTAGTACCTAAAATTGAAGCGAACTTACCTGAAGGTGTGGCATTTAATCAGTCGCACGTTGAGTTTATTGGTCGTGATATGGGCGTAGAAATGTCTCGTGCCTTTGCGGTCGCTCAGCAGCTAAATGTTGAGAAAAAAATGGATGCAGCTCTATTTACTGCTATCCACGACAAGCGTCAGCAATTTACTCGCCCAGACGATATCAGAGCAATATTTATCGCTAATGGCGTAGATGGTAAGGCTTATGATGCAGCGGCAAGTTCATTTATGGTGAACGCTCAAATGTCGAAAATGAAGCGCGATACTGAAAATGCTAAAATTTCTGGTGTACCAACATTAGTGGTTAACGGTAAATATCGCGTAGAAACCAGCTCGATTAAGTCTTATGACGAATTAATTGATATCGCATTTTACTTAACATCAATGAACAAAAAGTAATCTACACAACTTATGTTTGTTAAATGAGGAGCTTCGGCTCCTTTTTTGTTGTCCAAATTTTAACAAAGGGTATTGGAGAGTACTGACACTTATGAAGAAGAGGCGACGCTGTTATTTAGGCGGATTGTTGATTAGCGCGCAGTGGAAGTTTATCGCAGGCAAAAAAAAACCGTATGTCTATAAAAGACAATACGGAGATGAGTCAAGTGACTCTTTTTTACCCTGAGTAACGTCAAAGATCTTAACATGGCGTCAAAATATTGGCAAGCGGCATTAAACTGTCATTTTTATTTTGTTCGATGGATCTGAACAATAAAAATAACCTATTAATGAAACTCTTTTGGCTTCGGGTGGTCAAATTCGATGACATTGAAGTTGTGCTTAACAAGAAAGTGAATAGTGGTTTTATATCTGCTTTGGACATTTACATTTCTTATTTATACATGGCTTATCGTCGTTATTTCATTGCACCTCAGTGCATGTTATTTTCTTGGAGGAAGTCGTATGAGAATGTTCCCTGTTTATGCACCTAAACTGATAGTTAAGCATGCCAGGATTTTTTTGAGTGGCGTTATTTGGGTAAAAGACTTAGGGTTGATCGAGTTTGATAAGGGGCGTTTTTTGCAGACGAAAAAAAGCCTGCCGGAAGTTAAGCAGGCTATCAGCGAATTAAATGCTTTGATTGAAATACAATCAAAACAGCATTAATCCATTTAGATTTCGTTATTCAATAAACCAACAAGGCCGTTGACCTTATCACTCCAAGAGTTTAGGTCTTGCTGCAATTGTTGGTTTTTTTGTGTCAATTCTTGTTGCTGTGAAAGCAACGCTTCGTTCTTTTGCTTCTCTTCATCAAGCTCCATTTTTAGTAGCTCAATATTTTCGAGAGTTGCCTGGATTTTGGTTTCCAGTTGGGACAATAATTCGAGGCTCATGGGGAGTCCTATACGTTTCTGGATGGAATCCCGATTCTAGCAGTGACAAGGCCTATAGGAATAGCCTTTAAAACTAAGTGGCTAAAATATATTCAATAAATCGTACTATATTGTGCTTTATCTGAGATCGCGCTATTTTCATCTGCTAACCAAGACAGTAAAAGACCTTTTTATGACAATTACCCGACTCGATGTTAACACTCGTATGAGCAGTATTGTGATCCACAATAATACCGTTTATCTGTGTGGGCAGGTGGCTAAAGACAAGTTCACCGACATTAATACCCAAACTATTACCATGCTAGAAGAGGTCGAAAGCTTACTCGCACAATCTGGTAGTCGACGCGATCATATTTTATCAGCCACTATTTACCTTAAAGACATGGCCGATTACGATGCTATGAATCAAGTGTGGGACAGCTGGTTGCCTAAGGGGCATGCACCTGCAAGAGCTTGTGTGCAAGCAGCGATTGCCGAGCCAGAATATTTGGTTGAAATATCGGTAATAGCGGCAGTGGTAAGTTAGCCATTAATGGTTAATCATCCTGATGACAATAGACTGATTTATTTTGATTGATCCATTGTGATTGGCTTGAGATAAAATGATAGATGCACTGACAGTTTGTCTGTTGCAGTATGAATAAATATATTGATGCTTGTTACGTTCAATTGACGTATTTTGATTTAGGATCTAGGGCTGCGACTTGACATTAATCTCTAGCCTCCATAGTCTGCAAGCTCAGTTTTTAAGGTGGTATGCAATGGACATAAAATATAATTTAAAATCAGCGTCAGAGCGCCGCACAGAACCATTTAAGCCAGAAGGCGATGTAGGTTTCGGTAAGCTTCGTACTGATCACATGTTTTTGATGGATTATCGTGATGGTCAATGGTGCGATCCGCGCATAGTCCCTTACGGTCCGTTTGAAATGGCACCAGGTGCAATGTCATTGCATTATGGCCAATCGATTTTTGAAGGCGCTAAAGCCTTTATGCACGAAGACGGCGAGATTTACACCTTCCGCTTAAATAAAAATGCTGAGCGCATGAACCGTTCTGCCGATATCGTGTGTATTCCCAATATCGATGAAAGCATGCAAGTAAAGGCTATCAATGCCCTTATTGATGTTGACCGTTTATGGTTCCCACAGCAACAAGGCGCGTGTTTATACATTCGACCTTTTATTTTTGCAACAGAAGATCGTTTGTCTGTTAGCCCTAGTCAACAATATACATTCTGCGTAATGCTAAGCCCATCTGGAGCGTATTATGCCTCTGGGGTTAATAATGGTATTCGCTTGTTAATCAGTACTAAGTACCACCGTGCAGTATCTGGTGGTACTGGAGCTTCAAAAGCTGCTGGTAACTATGCAGCCTCACTGCGTGCAGGTAAAGCGGCTGTAGAATATGGCGCATCGCAGGTATTGTATTTAGATTCAACCAATACTCAAATTGAAGAAGCTGGCGCGATGAATCACTTCCACATTTTAAAAGATGGCACTGTGATTATTCCAACGTTCACTGATACCATTTTAAAATCCATTACCTCTCAGTCCATTATGGAACTTGGGGATATGCTGGGTTGTGAGGTGAGACAAGAGACGGTGATGTTAGATAAGTTCATTGCTGATATTGAAGCGGGTGAAATTATTGAAGCGGGTGGATTTGGTACAGCTGCAGTGGTATCGCCTGTAAGCTCATATATCTTCGAAGATGGCCGAATTTTGACGGTTGGCGACGGTAAAGTAGGTCCCAATATTCAGCGTATTTATAAGCTGTTTACTGATCTACAAAAAGGCAACGTCGCTGCACCGCAAGGCTGGGTAAAACGCGTTGAACGTGTTGCTCCGTAGTTTATTTAATCAATAAAATACACTTAAAAGCTCCTAAATGGAGCTTTTATTTTGCCTTATGAATGGCTAACCTCTGATTTGTCTTGCGTTAATAATGCCAGGCAATCAACCGCACTCAGTGGTTTACTGAGCAAGAAGCCTTGCACTTGATCACAACCTCCCTCACGTAAGAAATTCAATTGCGCTTGGGTTTCAACGCCTTCAGCCACAACGTTAAGCTCTAAACTGTGGGCCAAGGTTATAATGGCGCTAGTGATGGCAGCATCGTCAGGATCTTCAGTTATATCACGCACAAACTCACGATCAATCTTCAAGGTATCAATTGGGAAGCGTTTCAAATAGCTTAAGCTTGAGTATCCGGTACCAAAGTCATCAATAGCAATGGTCAAACCTAAGGCTTTGAGCTGCGATAACACGGTCACTGAATCTTGTGGGTTACCCATAATCATTGACTCGGTTAATTCGAGTTCTAGAGCACTTGCCGGTAATCCAGATACCGCTAATGCGACTTCTATAGTCGAAATGATATCGGCCTTCAATTGTCTGGCTGAAAGGTTAACGGCAATAGAGATATGCTCAAACCCTTGTTGGTGCCATTGCGCCAGTTGGTTACAGGCTTGTTGAATAGCCCAATGACCAATCTGATTAATGATGCCTGTTTCTTCTGCTAGCGGAATAAACTCAACCGGTGAAATAAAACCAAGTTCTGGGCTTTCCCAGCGCATTAACGCTTCCAGTCCGATAATTTTTTCAGTTTTTACATCATATTTAGGTTGATAAACCAAATATAGCTCATTGTCTTGAATCGCTTTTTTAAGACCAGCCTCTAACTGAACATGACGTGTTGCATATTGGTTTAATTGCTCGGTATAAAATTGGAAGTTATTGCGTCCCAGTGATTTTGCGTGATACATGGCGGTATCAGCATACTTAATTAATGAGGTGGTATCATCTGCATCTTCTGGGTACAAACTGATACCAATAGACGGTGAGATAGTCAGTATTTTATCATCAAGTAAAAAAGGTGTTTGAAAAGCATGTAACACTTTTTCGGCAATAATGGTGGCGGCTTTCGTTTTGGCAACGCCTTCTAAAATAATGGTAAATTCATCCCCACCTAAGCGTGCAACAGTATCACCATCTCGAACTGCATTTTGCAGGCGATGTGCGACGGCTTTAAGCAGTAAATCACCGATGTGGTGCCCCATTGAATCATTGATATGTTTAAATCGGTCAAGGTCTAAAAATAACAATGCCACGATGCTATTGGCACGGTGTGCTTTAGTCACGGCTTGATTGAGCCGGTCCTGGAATAAAGTGCGGTTAGGCAGTCCAGTCAGTGGATCGAAGTTAGCCAGTACTCGTAAATCTTCTTCGGCTTTTTTACGTGCTGTAATATCGGTGAATACTGCCACAAAGTGACTTGTTTCACCTTTATTATCGATAACTTGGTTGATTTCTAGCCATGCAAGAATGCCGCGACGGTTGCGGGTTCTAATGTGAATTTCACCGGCCCAATGTTTGTGTCTTAATAGTTGGGTTTCAACTGAGTTATAAAACTCGCGCGACTGCTTTCCCATGGTTAAAAACAAGAAATGCTTACCGACAACATCACGGTGTTTAAAGCCAGTAATGCGGCTAAATGCTGGATTTATTGAGCGTATTTGATAGTCCAGTTCACCGACGACAACGGCTTCGTTCATGCTAAACAGTACTTGTGATGATAGCTTAAGTTCGTTTTCTGTGATCTTTCGGCTAGTAATGTCTTTATGAGTTCCGGCCATTCGCACTGGAATATTATTGCTATCACGTTCAACAATTTGGCCACGGTCGAGCACCCAAGCCCATTGTCCGGGTTTAGTTTCAACGCGATACTCTGCTTCAAAAAACTCACTTTCACCATTGAGGTGATCGTTAAGCAATTTTTGCACTCGTGGTCTGTCTTCCGGATCAATGTTTTTAATCAATAATTGATCTTTTAACGAAAAACTCATCGGCTCGACCATGTTGGTGCGATAGACTTTATCGTCTTTAATGTTCCAGTCCCACATTCCGTCACCAGAGGCCCAAAGTGCCAGTTTTAGTCGCTCTTCAGAGGCGCGAATACTGTTATCAAATTCGCGCTGCTTGGCCACTTTTTTCTGTCTTGCATAAAAAAACCAAATAATAATCAATAACCCGACTGTCACATACAGTATATAGGCTGTGCTGGTCATATACATTGGTGGCACTACTGACACATTCACATTGAGGGTGTATTCACTGTATCTATTCGTTCCTAGCGCATGGCGAACCGCTAATTTGTATTCACCCGGTGGTAAGTTGGTATAAGTGATTTCGTTACCATGGGATAGTTCACGCCAATCGTTATCATAACCGTCTAAAAAGTAGCTAAAACGGCTTAATCCAGGGTAACTAAAATTGAGTGAGCCGATCTCAAAGCTGATGAGTTGTTGTTCATAAGGCATGATAATGCGCGGAGCATGGCTTAAGTCGCGAATAGGGTGTTGGGTTTCACCAATAGTGTATTTTGTCAGTGCCAGTTTGTTTTCAGCTCTTTGGCTTGGAATAGTGCTTGGATTAAACTGGTTAAGGCCTCGAATACCACCAAACCATAAGGTACCGTTAAGCTCTTTAAACTTGGCTGCACCATTAAACTCATTGGCTTGCAAACCTTCGAATTTATTATAGGAAATAAAGCTTCGAGTACTAGGAGTAAAACGTGAAACCCCCGAGTTAGTACTTAGCCACAAATCATGCTTATCGTCTTCTAAAATAGCATAAACCGTATTACTGCTGTTATCAGCATTGACGTCCATTCGTTCAAATTTAAACGTACCATATTCAACTGTTAGCTTGTCTATACCACCATGAGTGGCCACCCAAAAATCGCCATTTTCTGCCTGTAAAAAGTCTCTCACACGATTGTCACTAAGACTGTAAGGATTTTCTGAGTCATGGCTTAAAAAATCTAGTTTTCGTTCTTCAACTGAAAGCCTAACCACTCCGCCCATTGTGCCGAGCCATAAATAACCCTGGCTAAAATAGAGCCTAATAATTTGGTATTTGAATGGTGAGAAATCAGCCTGAAAGCCAAAGTTATAAGCCATCATACGATTTGTATATTCAGAGATAAAATACAAACCTTGTGAGCTGGCTATCCATAAACGGTCTTTGTCATCAAAGGCTAAGCTGCGGATCTGGGTATCGGTATGAAATTGTCCGTTTGCCGGTTTAATTTGCTGCAGGGTATTACTCTTATCTAAGGTAAACAGCCCTACATTGGTGGCAAACCACAGTACACCTTGTTTATCTTGTTTAATATCATGCACTATCAACGATAATTGTTCTGTTGGTATTGCTAATTTTTTTGCAAATAAATCGTTGATATAGTGATATTGGTTATCATTGGGGGCCAAATACTTAAGCCCCGCACCATCGGTACCTATCCATAGGCGTTGCTGTGTATCCCGCAAAATCACGCGGATCATGTTTGCCATGCCTGGAGCATTAGTTTGGTAGTCGTAAAAGTGGCTAAAATATTGATGGCTGAGATTCAGTTTATCGATGCCCGAATAACCTGTACCAATCCATAGGGTGCCGTTTTGATCTAGCATTAGGTTTTGCAGGGTATTAGCACTGATGGTATTGAGTTTTTGCGGATTATGCTTATAAAGCGTGCTGCGCCACTTACCATCAATAAAATCGAGTTTGAATAAGCCTGTATTGTTGCCGATAGCAAATATCTGATTGGCATTCACCACGACAAAATCAATAATCTTACGGTTATTACCCAAACCATTGTCATGCGACCATATTAATTCTTTTTTATGAGTATCGAGATTGTAACGCCAAATTTGGTTGTCGATGGCTAGCCAGACGGAATAAACAGAGCTGGATTTGATTTGGTTTACCGTCATATTGACCGGGATATCAAGCCGAATAATGGTATTACTATCAATGGCAAATGTGCCATGTGATTGAGTGCCTATGACAATATATTTATCGTCAATATTGGCAATGCTGGTTATATTTGGAGTGATATTATTACCTAAACTGACAGGAATAATTTTTTCGGTTTTTAAGGATAATATGTACAGACCCGAACGCGTTCCCACCCATAAGGTATCTCCAATCACTGCAAGATGGGTTACCTGAAGCTCAGTTAAGCCTTGAGGTTGTTTAAACGCAGTGAATTCCCCTGTAGTGAGGTTGAGTCTATTGAGTCCATTGTTGAAGGTGCCTATCCATAAATCGCCGTCAGGTGACTGCAAAATATCTGTGATAAAATTGCCTGAGATAGAGTTGATATTTTTTGACTGTTTTAAGTATAAATCAAACTCAACACCATTATAGCTGTGTAGACCGTCTTGAGTTCCTATCCATAACATGCCAGAACTGTCCATAAACAGACGAGTAATTGAGTTTTGATTAAGGTCTCCCTCGGTACTGAAGTGATCAAACTTTACTTCGGTTAGGCTGTCATAAGGATCATTTTTTTGCGCTGAAACAGACACTGAAAAACTCAATGTTATGACTAAAATTAGCCAGTGTGTTAAAAGCGTGAATGCACGAAAATTCAAATTTCACCTATAAAAAATTCATTGGGAAGGCTGTGACAAATTTCAATTATATAAACAATAAAATGCTACATTAAGTCTTGCACATTTAATTGTTAATTCATTTTATCAATTTAGTTATCGATAAACTCTTTTTCCTTATAAAACTGACAGTTTTACACCTTCAACGCAACAGAAAATCGTCATTTGTCGGTTTTATGACAGTTTAATCTCTTTAATGCAGTTATTGCTGTTGGTAAGCTTTTATTATGTCATCAATTTGCTGATCTTTTTCGACCCAAAGCTGATTCAACCAACGTTGAAATTCAACACGAGTTTCTGGGCTTGAAAAGTAAACTTCTGAATCCACTTTTGGCACAGGCAGAGTTTCAATACGAACCACAACTTTTTTAGTGCGTCCATGCATGACATTAGTCAGCACTTTTTCCGACGTTTCAGGATAAACCAAGGTGATATTTAATAAGCCGGTAAACTGTTCGCCCATTGCTGAGAGTGTAAAAGCTATCCCACTGGCTTTAGGACGTAATAAATGGCGATAAGGTGAATTCTGACGTAGTCGTTTTTCTTCGGTAAACCGACTGCCTTCAACATAATTAATAATCGAGGTTGGCATGTGCTTAAAACGTTCGCAAGCTTTGCGGGTTGTTTGCAGATCTTTGCCTTTCAATTTAGGATTTTTTTTCAGCTTAGCTGCGCTAGTACGATCCATAAACGGCATGTCGAGCGCCCAGCAACCTAGCCCCATTATTGGTACATAAAGTAGTTCTTTTTTCAAAAAAAACTTCAACATTGGGATATGGTTACGCAATAAATATGTTTGGGCTGCAATATCAAAGCCGCTGACATGATTACTGATCAGTAAATACCAACCGTTTGGATCGAGTTTCTCTAACCCTTTTACATCCCATTCAATATTAGATATTAAATATAAAATACCGCCGTTACATGTGGCCCAAGACCACATAAAACGGTTCATTATTCGAGTGAGTAGTTGGCGTGCAGGCAAGAAAGGCAGTAATAATTTTGCTACCCCACCAATCGTTAATAATGTGCTCCACACAACAGTATTAATGATTAATAGCGACAGGCTGATAATAAACAGTATCGGACCAGGTAAAAAAGCCAGCATATGTCGTTAATCCTCTTGTTTTGCTTGTGAAGCAAAATTCTGTAATTGCAGGTCTTTTTCTAGCCATATTTGATTGAGCTGCTCTTGAAACTCAATTTTAAATTCGCGATCTTTCAGATAATCGCCACGCATACGCTGAGGGATATCAGTGATTTTAATGTCCACTCTTACTTCGGATAATCCACCACAAATATAGTGCCAATAAGTCGGTACGGTATCAGGATAATATATGGTGACATTAACCAGTTTATTAATGTGCTCTCCCATAGCAGAAAGTGCGAATGCCATTCCTCCAGCCTTAGGTTTTAAAAGGTGCTGAAAAGGTGACCCTTGTTTATCATGTTTAGCTTCCGTAAAACGTGTACCTTCAACAAAGTTCATAATACTCACAGGTTTCGTTTTAAATTTCTCACAGGCTTTGCGAGTAATTTCAATATCTTTACCCTTCAACTTGGGATTTTTTCGTAACTGTGATGTGCTGTAACGGCGCATAAATGGAAAGTCTAATGCCCACCAAGCGAGGCCGAGTACCGGGACAAAAATAAGTTCTTGTTTGAGGAAAAACTTTAAAAAGGGAATTTTGCGGTTAAATACTCGCTGTAAAATGAGGATGTCGACCCATGATTGATGGTTAGCAATAACCATATACCATTCTTGTTCAGAAAAAGATTGATCGCCTGTGACATGAATACGCATTGGATGAAAAATAGATTCTACTATCGTATTGACACTGATCCATGCCGTAGCGCAATTATCGAGAATATAGCTACAGATTTTTTGACAAATGCCAATCGGGATCAATTTAACAATACTGAACGCCAAGATAGGGATGGTCCAAAAAATGGTATTAAATAAATAGCATAAGAATGCGATTGAACCTTTGATTTTCGAAAGCAGCGACATTTTTCTCTCCTATTAAACGGAGGGCTATGTTACTCGTAGTCGCAGTTTTGCTCAATCTATACGATAGGTTAAATTACGTTTATTGCTGATTCAATTTTGCCAGTAATCGGTCCATGGCCCGATAACCAAGGGCTTGAGCAATGTGACTGCGCTCGGTAGTAGGGGATTGCTGCAAGTCGGCAATGGTGCGTGATACCCGTTGAATACGATGAAAACTACGTACTGACAACCCTAAGCTCACGACACTTTGTTCCAAAAAAGCCAGATCTGGCTGAGTAATCGCGCCATCTTGTTTGAGTTGTTTTGGGGTTAACTCACTGTTTAATACACCAGAACGGCTGAGTTGTAGATCGCGTGCTTGCTTGACTCGCTTAGCTATTTCAACGCTAGACTCACTGGGCTGGTGTTGTTGGGTTAACGTACCTGCAGGAAGTTTGGGAACATCAACGGTTAAATCGAAGCGGTCTAAAAAAGGCCCCGATAAGCGCGATAAGTAACGCTGAATTTGATCTGGGGTCGAACGTGCTCGCTCCGTATCACCGCAAGGGCTTGGGTTCATGGCGGCAATGAGTTGAAATCGACTTAAAAAGGTCAATTTTGCTGCGGCTCGAGAAATCTCTACTTGGCCAGTTTCTAAAGGCTCACGCAGACAATCCAGTACCTTACGAGGAAATTCTGCTATTTCATCAAGAAATAATATCCCACGATGCGCTAATGATATCTCACCTGGTTTGGGATGGCTGCCGCCACCAATCAGTGCAATAGATGATGATGTATGGTGCGGCGAGCGAAAAGGGCGATTAAGGAAGTTTTGCGGTTTTACATGTAATCCAGCGACAGAATGAATGGCGGCTACTTCAATGGCTTCGTCGTAGGTAAGTTTTGGCAGTAATGGGATAATTCGATTGGCTAACATACTTTTCCCCGTCCCTGGGGGGCCAATAAACAACATGTTATGTCCTCCGGCCGCGGCGATTTCAAGCCCGTGTTTGGCCTGATATTGGCCAATGACATCGCTCATGCACAGCGATGATTGCGCTTGAATTTCTTCTTCAATCCATTCGGGCAAGGTGTCGAGTAACGGTAATTGTGCTTGGCCATGTAAAAATGCCGCTAAGTTTTGTAAGTGGGCGACAAAATAACTGTGCTTATAGCCAACGAGCTCTGCTTCATGGCGGTTTTCGATGGGCATAAAAAAATGGTGCTGATCATTGCGCGCGGCAATAATGGCTGGTAATAATCCACTGCAAGGGCGAATTTGCCCAGAAAGAGCCAGCTCACCCACAAATTCGCATTGGTGCAATGCTTTAGCTGGAACTTGATTTGATGCGGCGAGAATACCGACTGCAATAGGCAAATCATAGCGGCCACCTTGTTTTGGTAAATCTGCTGGGGCCAGGTTGACGGTAATTCTTTTCTGAGGGAATTCAAATCCTGCATTAATCAACGCACTTCTGACACGCTCTTTGGCTTCTTTAACTGAGGTTTCCGGTAGCCCCACTAGATTAAATGCGGGTAAACCGTTGCTTAGATGAACTTCAACAGTGACTCTTGGCGCTTCTACACCGCAACTTGCTCGAGTAAATACACAGGCTATCGCCATCAACAATTCCTTTTGTTTGAATAATATACAAATGAATGGGTGGTTACAGTCTAGCAGCGATGTGTTTTTTTGCGTGATAAAGGCTAAATAAGTGAGATAAAGTTGTGCTTGTAAGCTAGTTTAAATGACTGATGTTGAGTAGAATACCGTCGCTTTATAGTTCGCAAGGACCAAGTATAAATAGGTCTGTTGTCGTGAAACACTATAATGATATTCCATCATTCGTTATTTCTATCTGCATTGAATCATTAGCCTTATTAATTTGAATGTTAATAAATGGCTGAGGTCTTGCATTTGCCCATTTTGCAACAAAGATATGTACATACATTCCTGATATTTTGGCTAGTATTCGGGTAAAGGTAAACTATGAGCCTCTCTGATAATTTATTGATCATCTTGTGCCTGATCGGCATTAGTTGTTTTTTTTCTATGTCTGAAATTGCCCTAGCGGCATCACGAAAAATGCGTTTACAATTAATGGCCGATGAGGGCGATTTGCGCGCCGCTAAAGTGCTTAAACTTCAGGCGCATCCAGGCAGTTTTTTTACCGTGGTACAAATCGGACTCAATGCGGTCGCGATTATGGGCGGTATTGTGGGTGAATCGGCCTTTAGACCTCATTTTGAACAATTACTGTTGCCTTTACTCGGCAATGAATGGGGTTTACAGCTGAGTTTTGTTTGTTCATTTGTGACGGTTACCTCGTTGTTTATTTTATTTGCTGATTTGATGCCTAAACGAATTGCGATGGTGATCCCAGAGCAAGTCGCGGTCACTTTTGTAATGCCAATTATTTTGTGTATTAAAGTGTTAAAGCCGTTTGTGTGGATTTTTAATGGCTTGGCCAATGCAATTTTTAAATTGTTGCAAGTTCCTACAGCACGTAACGACCAAGTCACCCATGATGATATTTACGCCATGATGACAGCAGGTACTGAAGCTGGGGTGATGGATAAAGGCGAACAACAAATGATGGAAAACGTGTTTGAAATGCAGTCTGTTTCGGTAACCTCTGCAATGACGGCGCGTGAAAGTTTAGTGTATTTTTTACTGCAAGACAGTGAAGATGACATTAAACAGAAAATTGCTAAAAATCCGCATAATAAGTTTCTCGTTTGTGATGGCCAACTGGACATGATCAAAGGTTTTGTTGATGCAAAAGAGTTACTGATTAGGGTAATTAACGGCGAGAACATTACCTTAAAAGGTAGTACGTTAGTGCATAACTGTCTCATCATTCCTGATACGTTAACCTTGTCTGAGTCGATGGAATATTTTAAGAATAATCGTTCCGACTTTGCGGTGGTGATGAACGAATATGCTTTGGTTGTTGGCATTGTTACCACCAATGATTTACAAAGTGCCGTTATGGGCGCTTGGTCATTACATGAAAGTGAAGAACAAATTGTTGCCCGTGATGGTAACTCTTGGTTAGTCGATGGGGTGACACCGATTACTGATGTAATGCGAGCATTTAATATTGAAGTGTTTCCGCATAATCAAAATTACGAAACCATTGCTGGTTTTATGATGTATATGTTGCGCAAAATTCCTAAACGTACTGATTTTGTCAATTATGCGGGTTACAAATTTGAGGTAGTCGATATTGATTCATACAAAGTCGACCAACTACTGGTTACTCGGCTAGACATTGAGACGCCGCCTCTGCCTTAAGTCAATTAGCTTAAAAAATCTAACCGACACCATTAAATGATGTCTAAGAACGCACGAATGATAGGATCATTGGTGCGTTTTTCTTTGCAGCAGCAACCTAATTCAAATGGTGGGATCGGGATTGGCGAAGCTAGAGTTTGGATGCGATCGCGTACCGGACTATTGTGGATCACCGCTTCTGGGCTTATACCAACACCACAGCCGAGTGCGACCATAGACACAATAGCTTCCTGACCAGAGACTTGGGCATAAATATTGGGTTTTATGCCCATTTGCTTAAACCACAAATCAATCCTTTTTCTGCCGGGACCATGGTCCGGTACGATATAGGGCAGTTTAGCCCAGTCAATTTTTGCTTGGCTTACCCATTGCTGAACTTGGCATTGTATTGTGGGCGCAATGACGGAAATCGGTACTTTATCAATCGGGGTAAAATGCAAGCTACTAGGAAATGCCTCCGGTAATGCAATAATCGCGATATCGGCGCGATTTTTTTGAATTTGGTTTACCGCATTGGCTGGATCTCCGGTGTTGAGATTGATATCGACATGGGGATGCTCACGTCTAAACCGATCTAACAGTGCCGGTAAATGGCTATAAGCTGCGGTAACTGAGCAGTACAAATTAAGATTGCCGCGTAAAAATTGCTGGCTTGGGTCAATACGACTGCGCAGCTGGGTCCATTCCGATAATGTCTGTTCTGCAAAACGTTTAAATTCAACGCCCGCGTGGGTAATAGTGACGCTTCGATTGTCACGGTCAAATAATTTACTACCCACTTCATCTTCTAAACGCTGCAACGCACGGCTTAAGGTTGATGGGCTGACATGCGATTGCTCCGCCGTTTTGGCAAAATGCAGGCTATCGCATAAGTGTAAATACATTTTAAGTGAACGGATATCCATCACAGCACCTTCAAGCACGCATTAAGTTGAGTGTAAGTTAAATATTAGGTTAAGCATTCCATGTTGCATTAATTGCAACGTCATGTCCCGAATATATCATTTTAAGCAATCATATGCATGCGCTATAGTGACTTCAATCACAACGCTTAAGGTCGCTGACTTATAAGATGTTGAGTCCCAAATTACTAAATTTTATAGGTGGTATCAGATGGCTAACTATTTTAACTCTCTGAATTTACGTCAACAATTAGCTCAATTAGCACAATGCCGCTTTATGGACCGTACTGAATTCAGTGACGGTTGCCAATATATTAAAGATTGGAATATCGTGATTTTAGGTTGTGGCGCACAAGGCCTTAACCAAGGTTTAAACATGCGTGATTCAGGCCTAAATATTTCTTTTGCCTTACGTCCGCAAGCTATTGCTGAAAAGCGTGCATCGTGGCAAAAAGCCACCGATAACGGTTTTAAAGTTGGCACCTTTGAAGAGCTTATTCCTGCAGCTGATTTAGTGTTAAACCTTACACCAGACAAGCAACACACTAACGTCGTTAATGCGGTTATGCCATTAATGAAGCAAGGTGCTACGTTATCTTACTCACACGGTTTCAATATCGTTGAAGAAGGCATGCAAGTTCGTCCAGATATTACTGTGGTTATGGTTGCACCAAAATGCCCAGCGACGGAAGTTCGTGAAGAATACAAGCGTGGTTTTGGCGTACCGACATTGATTGCAGTACACCCAGAGAATGATCCAAATAGTGATGGCTTAGCGATTGCTAAAGCTTATGCAAGTGCTACTGGTGGCGACCGTGCCGGTGTATTAATGTCATCGTTTGTGGCTGAAGTTAAGTCAGATTTGATGGGCGAGCAGACCATTTTGTGTGGCATGTTACAAACGGGTGCCATTTTAGGTTACGAGAAAATGGTGGCTGATGGTGTTGAACCTGGTTATGCCGGCAAGTTAATTCAGCAAGGTTGGGAGACTGTTACCGAAGCACTTAAGCACGGCGGCATTACCAACATGATGGACCGCTTATCAAACCCAGCCAAAATCAAAGCATTTGATATGGCTGAAGAGTTAAAGGTTATCCTTAAACCGTTGTTCGAAAAGCACATGGACGACATTATTAGCGGTGAGTTTTCTCGCACTATGATGGAAGATTGGGCTAATGATGACACCAACTTGTTACGTTGGAGAGCTGAAACTAACGAAACCGCATTTGAAAATGCGCCAGTGTCATCTGAACATATCGATGAACAAACCTATTTCGACAAAGGTATTTTCTTAGTAGCAATGATTAAAGCAGGTGTTGAGCTGGCGTTTGATACCATGGTTGCCGCAGGTATTGTTGAAGAGTCGGCTTACTATGAGTCGCTACATGAAACACCGTTAATTGCCAACACTATTGCGCGTAAGCGTTTATATGAAATGAACGTGGTTATTTCAGATACGGCTGAATACGGTTGTTATTTATTCAACCATGCAGCAGTACCGATGTTACGTGATTATGTTAACGCTATGTCATCTGAGTACTTAGGTGCTGGACTTAAAGACCAAGCAACAGGTGTTGATAATCTGCGCTTAATCGATGTAAATGATCAGATTCGTAATACAGAGGTTGAGTTTATCGGCGCTGAGTTACGTGGTTACATGACAGATATGAAAAGCATTGTTGAAGCAAGCTAACGTATAAATTGGCTGGTGAAGTACCTGTTCAGTGTTTTTTGCAACATGTTTATGTTGCCGTTGTCGGACAGGCATCAATCGAAACGTCCTAATCTTATTGATTGGGACGCTGAAAAAACAAATATTAGATTGAGTTCTAATTAATTATTAGTAGAACTCATACGTTAAGTTTTTGTTGTTGTTTGCATTGTCTCGGCAGGGAAGCTGAATTTTTTTTACAAAGGCAATTTTTTAGTTGTGTTCGGTAAATCTTTTATGGTACTTGTTAGTTATACCGTAACGTTATTTGAACATAACCAAACGAATTATTTAGAAACTTAGGATACTGTCTAAAACATGTTAAACCACACAGCCATTCTCATTCTCGAAATTATTACCGTAGTGATTATTAAGTCACAGCGGGGGTGGCGTTTTGGCAACTAGACTGACCTAAGAGTCACACAGATTGCAAAAACCCCCGCTCCGAAAGGACCGGGGGTTTTTTAGTTTTAGGCTTAAGTAAAACCACAGATCCAATATTACACAGCAGAGCAGCAGATACATTGACGAAGTAGAGAGCAACATATGGAAGCAGGACAGAAAATGCGCGGCGCGGATGCAGTAATCAAAGTACTAGCAGCACATGGTGTGACAACCGTATTTGGTTATCCTGGTGGGGCGATTATGCCAATCTATGACGCCCTTTACGGCGGTCCTGTGGAACACTTGCTTAGCCGTCATGAACAAGGTGCCGCGTTTGCTGCCGTAGGATATGCTCGTGCGAGTGGTAAAACAGGGGTGTGTTTTGCAACATCAGGCCCAGGGGCCACTAATTTAATCACCTCACTTGCCGACGCTTTACTTGACTCGGTGCCGTTAGTTGCCATAACGGGCCAAGTGTCTACCAGTGTTATCGGCACTGACGCATTCCAAGAAATCGATGTATTAGGCATGTCGTTGTCATGCACCAAACACAGTTTTATGGTCACCGACATCAATGAGCTTATTCCCACCTTATATCGCGCTTTCGAAATTGCCGCCGAAGGACGTCCTGGTCCGGTGTTAGTAGATATACCCAAAGACATCCAACTTGCAGCATTAGAATATAAAACTCCCCTTCAAAGTGTTGCTGATGAATTACAGCCTCAGGTTAATGACTTAGATGCCGCCGCAGAGTTAATTAAGCACGCTAAAAAGCCTATGTTGTATGTCGGTGGTGGTGTGGGTATGGCTGGCGCCGTTGCGCATTTACGTCAGTTTATCGACACCACAGGCATTCCATCAGTGGCGACGTTAAAAGGTTTAGGCAGTATTGCACATGGCACTAAAGGTTATTTAGGTATGTTGGGTATGCACGGTGGCAAAGGGGCAAACCTTGCAGTGCAAGAATGTGATTTATTGATGGTGGTTGGCGCACGTTTTGATGACCGTGTTACCGGCCGGCTTGCGAGTTTTGCCAGTAATGCCAAAGTGTTACATTTAGATATCGATGCCGCCGAAATTGGTAAATTACGTCAAGCTGACGTGGCGATAGCTGCTGAACTTAGCATAGTGTTACCTGCATTAACGGCCGCCGTTGCTGATACGCTAGACATTGCTCAATGGCAAGCTGATGTAGAGGAGTTATCCCGTAAGCACCAATGGAATTACCAACATCCGGGTGATTTAATTTATGCGCCAGCAATGTTACGCCGTTTAGCTAATAAACTACCAGAAGACAGTGTTGTTGCTTGTGATGTCGGCCAGCATCAAATGTGGGTTGCACAGCACATGTGGTTTCGTCGTCCTGAAGATCATTTATCCAGTGCTGGCTTAGGTACTATGGGTTTCGGCTTACCTGCTGCTATTGGTGCCCAAGTTGCCCGACCTGATGCGACGGTGGTCACTGTCTCTGGTGATGGTTCGTTTATGATGAATGTTCAAGAATTGACCACCATTAAGCGCCGTAAATTGCCGGTAAAAATCTTACTGATTGATAATCAAAAACTGGGTATGGTTAAGCAATGGCAACAGCTATTTTTTGAAGAACGATACAGTGAAACAGACTTATCTGACAATCCTAACTTTGTCCTTATGGCATCAGCATTTGATATTCCAGGTCGAACGATAACGCGAGCAGATCAAGTTGAGCAAGGGTTAGATGATATGTTGAATAGTAGCGGTCCTTTTATGTTACATGTGTCGATTGATGATGCTTTTAATGTATGGCCTCTAGTGCCACCGGGTGCGAGTAATAGTGAGATGATGGACCAAATGGAGAAGCAAACATGATGCATGCATTAGAAATAACCGTTCAACAACGTCCTGAAGTACTGGAACGGGTGCTGCGTGTTACTCGCCATCGTGGGTTTAAAGTCACCCAAATGCAGGTTCGCATAAATGAAGACGCCAGCATGGCGGTCGACTTATGGGTTGAAGCCGAACGTGCCATTGAATTGCTCAGCAACCAGTTAGATAAATTAATTGATGTCACTCACTGTAAAGTGCTATCGGCGGCACCATTAAACCAAGTCGCCAACGGTTAAGGCTTACTATTAAGCCAAGCATGATTTAGTTAGATACTATTTAGTTAGAGATTGTGTAGTTAGAGATTATTTTAGTCGTTATAAGGTGAATAAACCGATAACGCGCACCACATTAAACAAAGGATATTAGCAATGCCAAAATTACGTTCAGCTACCAGTACCGAAGGCCGCAACATGGCAGGCGCCCGCGCACTATGGCGTGCCACTGGCGTGAAAGAAAATGATTTTGGTAAACCTATCATAGCGATTGCCAATTCGTTCACTCAGTTTGTCCCTGGACATGTGCATTTAAAGAATATGGGATCATTGGTTGCAGGTGCCATTGAAGAAGCAGGCGGCATTGCCAAAGAATTTAATACTATTGCCGTAGATGACGGTATTGCGATGGGCCATGGCGGCATGCTGTATAGCTTACCATCGCGCGAGTTAATTGCAGACAGTGTTGAATACATGGTCAATGCGCATTGTGCCGATGCATTAGTGTGTATTTCTAACTGCGACAAGATTACTCCTGGCATGTTAATGGCGGCGCTACGGTTAAATATTCCGGTGGTATTTGTATCCGGTGGGCCAATGGAAGCGGGTAAAACCAAGCTATCCGATCAAATTATTAAGCTTGATTTAGTTGATGCCATGATCGCTGGTGCAGACTCTAATGTCAGTGACGAAGACAGTAAGCAAATCGAACGCAGTGCTTGTCCTACTTGTGGGTCGTGCTCGGGTATGTTTACTGCTAATTCAATGAATTGTTTAACCGAAGCCTTAGGATTGTCATTACCAGGTAATGGTTCAATGTTAGCGACTCATGAAGACCGTCGTGAATTATTTTTAGAAGCCGGTCGCCGTGTGATGATGTTGGCAGAACGTTATTACAAGCATGACGATGAAACGGCATTGCCGCGCAATATTGCTTCATTTAAATCATTTGAAAATGCCATGGTACTCGATGTTGCCATGGGCGGTTCATCTAATACAGTGTTGCATTTAGTGGCTGCAGCGCAAGAGGCGGAAATTGACTTTACTATGGCGGATATTGATCGCATATCGCGCTTAGTGCCTCATCTATGTAAGGTTGCACCATCAACGCCTAAATATCATATGGAAGATGTTCACCGTGCTGGTGGGGTGATGGGTATTTTAGGCGAGTTAGATAGAGCAGGTTTAATCCATAACGATGTACCGCATGTGGCCGCAGACAATGGTGGCGATTTAAAATCAGTGTTAGCTAAGTACGACATTAAACAAACTAACGATCCAGATGTAATCCGCTTTTTTAGTGCCGGCCCTGCTGGTATTCCAACCACTAAAGCATTTAGCCAAAATTGTCGCTGGGATAGTGTTGATGACGACCGTGAAAATGGCTGTATTCGTTCGCGTGAGTTTGCCTTTAGTCAAGAAGGTGGCTTAGCCGTATTGTCAGGTAACGTTGCCGTTGATGGCTGTATTGTGAAGACGGCAGGGGTTGATGAGTCTAATTTAACTTTTGTTGGCAGTGCCCGCGTGTATGAAAGCCAAGATGATGCAGTTGCTGGTATTTTAGGCGGCGAAGTGGTTGAAGGCGATGTGGTGGTGATTCGCTACGAAGGCCCTAAAGGTGGCCCTGGTATGCAAGAAATGCTGTATCCAACAACCTATTTGAAATCGCGTGGTTTAGGCGCTAAATGTGCGTTAATTACCGATGGTCGTTTTTCAGGTGGCACTTCTGGTTTGTCTATTGGCCACGTATCACCAGAAGCGGCGTCAGGTGGCACTATTGCACTGATTGAAAATGGCGATCAAATTGCGATTGATATTCCCAAGCGTAGTATTCAACTTAATGTCAGTGAAGCAGAGCTTACTCAGCGTCGCACAGCCATGGATGCAAAAGGCCCTTTAGGTTGGAAGCCGGTGTCTCGTGAGCGTTATGTGTCATTAGCCCTTAAAGCTTATGCATTACTTGCAACCAGTGCAGATAAAGGTGCGGTACGCGATCGCACTAAGCTGGAGGGGTAATATGTTGGCTTTGGCGTCTCAAACTCAATTAGATTTAGCCCACTATTATTTACAGAAAATTTTACTATCGTCTGTATATGATGTGGCTAAAGTGACGCCACTGTCGAGCATGAATAAATTGTCTGCTCGCTTTGGTTGTCAGGTGTATTTAAAGCGTGAAGACATGCAACCAGTGCATTCGTTTAAGTTACGTGGGGCTTATAACCGTATCGCTGCCTTGACTCAAGATGAATGTAATAAAGGCGTAGTGTGTGCATCGGCGGGTAACCATGCTCAAGGTGTGGCAATGTCTGCCGCCAGCCGGGGTATTGATGCGATTATTGTTATGCCAAGTACCACGCCCGATATTAAAATTGATGCAGTAAAGCGCTTAGGTGGCACGGTAGTGTTACACGGGCAGGCGTTTGATCAAGCCAATGATTATGCAAAAAATCTGTCGGCAACAGAAGGGCGTGTTTATATCGCTCCTTTTGATGACGAAGCGGTTATTGCAGGCCAAGGCACAATTGCTCAAGAAATGGTGCAACAGCAGCGTGATATTGAAATTGTGTTTGTACCCGTTGGCGGTGGTGGATTAATTGCCGGTATTGCTGCGTATTATAAAGCGGTCATGCCACAAGTGAGGATCATTGGGGTTGAACCCGAAGATGCCGCTTGTTTAAAGGCGGCATTAGAAGCCGATGAACCAGTGACACTGGCCCAAGTCGGTTTGTTTGCTGACGGCGTAGCGGTTAAACGCATTGGTACTGAGCCATTTAGGTTAGCGCGTGAATATGTTGATGAAGTGATTACGGTTACTTCTGATGAAATTTGCGCAGCGGTTAAAGATATTTTTGAAGATACCCGTGCAATAGCAGAACCGGCAGGGGCCTTGTCAATTGCTGGGCTTAAAAAGTACATGGCGCAACAAGGTGACTCCATTGACGCGCCGAAAAAAGTAGCGGCTATATTGAGTGGCGCCAATGTGAATTTTCATAGTTTACGTTACGTGTCTGAACGCTGTGAATTAGCTGAGCAAAAAGAAGCGGTTTTAGCGGTAAAAATACCTGAAAAACCAGGCAGTTTTTTACGTTTTTGCGAGTTACTCGATAAACGGGTGATGACCGAGTTTAACTACCGTTTTAGTAGCCGTGATATAGCAGTGGTGTTTGCGGGTATTCGTCTTACTGGTGGCCAAGCGGAGCTAAGTGAGATTATTGCTAAACTTGAGTCTGAAGGCTTTGAAGTTCAAGATTTATCCCAAGATGAAACCGCTAAACTACATGTGCGTTATATGGTCGGCGGTCACCCACTCGAACCTTTAGAAGAACGCTTATTTAGCTTTGAGTTTCCTGAGCATCCAGGGGCATTGCTGAAGTTCTTAACCACTTTACAGAGTAAATGGAATATTAGTTTATTTCATTACCGTAACCATGGTGCAGCCTTTGGTAGGGTGTTAACGGGGTTTGAAGTTCCGGCTAAAGACGATGTGGCGTTTGCACAGTTTTTAACGGAGCTAGGTTTCGTTTATCAAGAAGAAACCCACAGTCCGGCATATAAGCTCTTTTTAAATAGCACTAAAGCAAAATCGTAAGTCATTTTTAACTGACCTGAACTAGGGATAAGAGACGAAGATATGATATTAAAGATCATAGACTTAGAGGTTTATCACTATCAAACTAGTCATTTGTTTTACTAACAAGGCGAATTGACGCGTCAATAGCGGGTCTATTGCAAGTTAATTCAACACCGTTAGTAAGACAAAGGGCTGTTTGAGAGGCGTTTTTTATCCCGAGTTCAGGTTGACTACCATTCTGAGGAGATTTAGTGCCTCAATGTGGTATTGTCAGTTCGCCTAAAACGAAAAAATATTCGTGGGTTTGTAGAAACTATTACCAACGACCACTAATAAGTTGATGTTAATGTATTTTGCAGCAACTGATTGGTATAGTTTGCTTTATATGTAGGGTAAATTTTTCCAAATTCATACATAGTTATGAATTTTCGACCTCATTTTAAGGAGACTTTGATGTTACCCGTACCAACAATTCAAGCTTTTATGCCACCGCGCCGAATCTTAATGGGTCCTGGCCCATCTGACGTGTATCCCGAAGTGCTTGCGGCACAATCAAGGCCGACTATTGGCCACCTTGACCCATTATTTGTTGGCATGATGGATGAGCTAAAAAGCTTAATTCAATATGCTTTTCAAACCAAAAACGAAATGACCTTAGCTGTATCTGCTCCAGGCAGTGCAGGCATGGAAACCTGTTTTGTCAATTTAGTTGAACCAGGTGAAAAGGTAATCGTGTGTCGTAATGGGGTATTTGGTGAGCGCATGCGCCAAAACGTTGAGCGCGTTGGCGGTGTTGCGGTAGTCGTCGACAATGAATGGGGCGAACCTGTATGCCCAGATAAAGTTGAAGCTGCACTTGTCGCACATCCTGATGCCAAATTTTTAGCCTTTGTACATGCAGAAACCTCAACGGGTGCGCTGTCGGATGCCAAAACATTATGCACCTTGGCGCAATTACATGACTGTATCAGTATTGTTGATGCGGTGACCTCATTGGGTGGCGTTGAATTACTGGTGGATGAGTGGGGCATTGATGCCATTTATTCAGGCAGCCAAAAGTGCTTATCTTGTGTGCCCGGTTTATCTCCAGTGTCATTTTCACCTAAAGCCGTTGCTAAACTAAAAGCTCGTACCACCCAGGTGCAAAGTTGGTTTTTAGATCAAACCTTAGTGATGGGTTATTGGGGTAATGGCAATGGCGCTAAGCGCAGCTATCATCATACTGCACCAGTTAATGCATTATATGCCCTACATGAGTCTTTACGTTTGTTAGCCAATGAAGGGCTCGAAAATGCCTGGGCAAGACACCGTAAAATGCATCTGTTATTACGCGATGGATTAACCAAACTTGGATTGAAATTTGTGGTTGAAGAAGCGTCTCGTTTACCGCAACTTAATACCGTTTATATTCCAGATGGTGTTGATGACGCTGCAGTGCGTAAGCATTTATTGGAAGAATATAATTTAGAAATTGGTGCAGGCTTAGGCGCTTTAGCGGGTAAAGCATGGCGCATCGGCTTAATGGGCTATGGTGCCCGTCGTGAAAACGTCTCCCTTTGCTTACATGCACTAGAAGAGTCTCTTAACCAGAACTGAGGTTAACAAACTTAGTGGATATAAAAAAATGACGCTAAATAGCGTCATTTTTTATGTCTGTAAACTGAGTAAAAACGATTATAGAGTCAAAAATATCAATCGTTATCCCTCGTTCAGGTTAGTTACTCAGCAAACTTTTTTCTAACTCATTCACTTGTGCTTGCAATGCTTCAAGCTTTTCGCGAGTTTTAAGCAACACGTGTTGCTGCACCTCAAACTCTTCGCGCGATACTACGTCCAGTTTCATCAATTGGTTTTGTAATATCTGCTTGCTGCGTTCTTCAAACTCACCGGCAAATTGCTTAACACCGCTGGGTAAGTTATCGCTTAGCTGCTTAGCGAGTTCTTCTATTTTCTTTGGATTAATCATGATGATTCCCTACTGAGACATTGATTTAATTGTAACCGAGGTAAGCGCTTTTCCAAACCCTAACTGTGATTTTTCGTTAACCGTCACCAGTTGATTCTGCTATGATCCGCCTTCGTTTAAGGCTAAGCAAGGTGTAATGATTAATGAAACTCAATCCAGGGCAAAATGAAGCCGTACATTATGTATCGGGTCCATGCTTAGTGCTCGCTGGCGCGGGGAGTGGTAAAACACGTGTAATCATTAATAAAATTGCTTACTTAGTTGAAAAATGTGGCTATAAAGCTCGCAATATTGCCGCAGTAACCTTTACCAACAAAGCCGCCCGAGAAATGAAAGAACGTGTTGCTCAGTCGATGGGCCGCAAAGAAGCGCGCGGATTATGGATTTCTACTTTTCATACATTAGGGCTCGAAATTATTAAGCGCGAACATAAAGTGCTTGGGCTTAAAGCGGGTTTTTCATTGTTTGATGATCAAGACACTTTCGCGTTATTAAAAGAACTGACCGAAGATGAGTTAGATGATGATAAAGACCTGATTAAATCTTTGGCATCAGCGATATCGAATTGGAAAGGGGGATTAGTGATCCCTCAGCAAGCAAAAAGTATGGCAAAAGACGAGCAAAGCCAATTATTTGCCATGTTATATGCTAGGTATGCTCAGCATATGAAGTCCTATAATGCGCTCGATTTTGATGACCTAATCTTAATTCCAACATTATTGTTGCGAATGAATGAAGAAGTGCGCACCCGTTGGCAAACTAAAATTCAGTACTTGCTGGTGGATGAGTATCAAGATACCAATACCAGCCAATATGAGTTAGTTAAGTTACTGGTGGGTGAGCGTGCACGTTTTACGGTGGTAGGTGATGATGATCAGTCCATTTACTCTTGGCGTGGTGCAAAGCCACAGAACCTAGTGTTATTAGGAACTGATTTTCCAAGACTTAAACTGATCAAATTAGAGCAAAACTATCGTTCAAGCCAACGAATTCTCCGAGCAGCCAATATTCTGATTGCTAACAACCCTCACGTGTACGACAAGGCGTTATTTAGTGAGTTAGCTTATGGTGAGCCATTAAGAGTATTAATTGCCGCTAACGAAGAGCAAGAAGCTGAGCGAGTGGTGGCGGAGATAATTCGACATAAGTTTGTTGGCCGAACTAAGTTTGGTGATTACGCCATTTTATATCGAGGTAATCATCAATCTCGTTTACTCGAACGATCGCTTATGACCAACCGTATTCCTTATAAGCTTAGTGGCGGTACTTCATTTTTCTCTCGTGCAGAAATTAAAGATATCATGGGGTATTTGCGTTTAGTGGTTAACCCGGACGATGACAATGCTTTTTTGCGGGTGGTTAACTTACCTAAGCGTGGTATTGGCCCCGCGTCGCTGGAGCGTTTAGGTAATTTTGCCAATCAAAAGCATATATCATTATTTGAAGCTATTTTTGATGTTGAACTCAATCATCATTTAGCGCCTGCAGCGGTTAACTCTTTATATCAGTTTGGTAAGTTTATTGTTGATACCGGTGAAGTCGCCTCGCGGGGTGAGCCTGTTGAAGCGATTAAACAGCTTATTCGTAAAATTAATTACGAAGATTATCTGTACGAAACGAGTACCAGCGCTAAAGCGGCTGAAATGAGGATGAAGAATATTTCGGAATTATACCGCTGGGTTACCGAAATGCTCGAAGGTGATGAGTTAGATGAACCTATGACTTTGCCAGAAGTGGTTACTCGATTAACCCTGCGCGACATGATGGAACGCAACAGCGAGGATGAGGGTGGCGATCAAGTTCAGTTAATGACGTTACATGCCTCTAAAGGACTGGAATATCCCTTTGTATTTATGGTGGGCGTTGAAGAGCGTATTTTGCCGCATCAGTCGAGCATTGACGAAGACAATGTTGATGAAGAACGACGTCTGGCGTACGTGGGTATTACCCGTGCACAACGTGAATTGTGGTTTGTAATATGCCGTGAACGTCGCCAGTTTGGTGAAACGATGCGATGTGAGCCGAGCCGTTTTTTACTTGAGTTGCCTCAAGATGATTTAATTTGGGAAAACCGTAAGCCTGTTCAAACAGAAGAGCAGCGTGTCGAAACCAGTAAAAGTCACATCGCCAACATACGCGATATGTTTAAAAAATAGTGCTAATTGGGTTGGTCTTATTGATTAGGCACAGGCCTTATGTGGCTTTTTTTTTTCGTTAAATAATTTACTGATTGCTCGGCCTTGGCCACGTACATAGCCAAGTTCTAAAAACTGCCTTACTTGTTGTTGTGTGTCTACTGTGGTGGCGTACATATCGAAATTAAGTGTTTGTGCCGTCAGTTGGTAAGCTTTGACTAATTGTAACTGTTTGTCATTGAGTAAATGCTTACTGATGTCATCATCTAGCTTTAATGCCTTAATTGGTAAAAAACTCAGGCAACTGAGTGAGCTGTAACCTGTGCCATAGCCATCGATACCGATTTGCACGCCCAGTTGCGAGATAAGCTCGAAGCCATTGATGTGATTTTCGGTGTCTTGCACTAGTGCTTTTTCGTTAAAGAATAAGATTAATTTCTCAAGATTGATGTGACTACTTTTAATGGTTTGTTTGAGATTGCGTAATACGAATTTATTTTTGATATGCTGGCTGCTAATGGATAGATGTAAGTATACAGACGGTCCATGTTTTGATTTAAGAAACTGATATTGCTCATTTAAGTTAGAAAATATATAACCGTCTATATTAAGTGTGAGCTGGTATTGTGCGGCAAGCTGCTTCATCTTGCCATGTTCAATTAAGCCTTGCTCAGGATGATGCCACTCAATGTGAGGTTCAATGGCAATGATTTCACCAGTAGTAAAATCGACCACTTCAACGTAGTTAATTTTAAATTCTTGTTGGTCTAAGGCCTTTTTAAAATCAATTTCCAATTCATGTTGTAGCTTAGATTGTGCGCTGAGTTTGTCGTCAAAAATAACATAACAACCTTTACCATTGGCTTTAGCCTGATACATGGCAGCGTCAGCATCACGTAGTAGTGACTCGCTGGTGACTAATTTATTGCGTCCACTAAATGCAATTCCGATACTGGCACCTGAGATGAACTCTTGTTTGGCGAGCTGATAGGGCATCGACAACGCTTGTAAAATACGATCACTTACCTCGATAGCATCTTCCGTGGCGTTAATAGAATCCAGCAAAATAACAAATTCATCACCGCCCATTCTTGCTAGTGTGTCGTTTTCACGCACACATGACTTGATACGTTGTGCGGTTTCAATTAAAAAGCGATCGCCTTCGAGATGACCAAAAGAATCATTGATCACTTTGAACCGATCAAGATCGATAAATAATAATGCAAATTGATCTAATCCATGTCGGCGCAAGTGTTTTAATGCTTGTGATAATCGTTCCATTAAATAGCTGCGATTGGGTAAACCAGTCAGCCCATCATGCTGAGCATCGTGTAAGAGCTGATTTTCAATCTTACGGCGCTGATTGATTTCTTGTTGAAGATTGTTGTTCAGTTCAGCGAGTGCTTTAGTGCGTTTAACCACCTTATCTTCTAGCTGCTCATGGCTGTTTTTGAGCGATTCAGTCGCCAATTTACGCTCAATAGCGTTGGCCATATGTTGGGATACGAATGTCAGTAGCTCTAGATCTTTAAATTGATAAATATGAGCGTCATCCAAGCTATAAATCGTTAACGCACCAGCAATATCACCATTAATGATCAGCGGAATGCCTATCCATTGATGCATTCTATCGGTTTTGTTCAATTCTGGAGATTTTGCGTATATTTCGCCATTAGCAACCATATCAGCGATATCTTTAGAGGATAAGAGCCGAGGCAACTTATGTTCTAGAATGTATTCTGTTAGCCCATCCTGCATAGGACGAGAGGCTGGATATTCGGTTGTCATCTGCGAAACATAAAAAGGAAATGACAACATATTGTTATCGTTTATCAATGAGATAAAGCAGTTATCAGCCGGTATTAATTGACTCATAATAGTGTGAAGTCGTAAATAGAAGTCTTGTTGGAGTACATTTGATGCAGATAGATCGGCAATTTCGAATAAAGCTTTTTGTAATTTTTCGGCTTTAACGCGCTCAGTTATTTCTTTTTTGACTTTTTCATAAGCCTGGCTGAGTTCTTTAGTGCGTTCAACAATAGCTTGTTCTAGCTGTTCATGATGCTCAAGCCGTTCCATAACCCCAGAAATATGATGACAAATGAAACCCATTAATTCTAATTCAAGTTCACCGTAAGTATTGGCTTCGTTATAGCTTTGCACAACAAGTACACCACTGACGATTTCCTGGTTCTTGATGGGGACACCGAGCCATTGGTGACTTGGAGAGCCTAGACTTTTAATATCGCCACTGGCGATCAATTCATTAAACTTAATATCGTCGCATAATAAAGGTGTGCCATTACGGAGCACATAACCTGTTAAGCCACTATTGAGTAATGCCGATATTTCTTGGTCTGGGTAGAGTTCCGTTGGGTGAGAATCTTGTTGGTCGGCAAAAAAAGGTAAACTCGTCAGTCCGGTTTTAGGGTCTTGAGAGGCAATAAAAAAGTTCTCAGCAGGGATAAGTTGCTGCAGATGTAAGTGTACTCGTTGATAAAAATCATCAAGAGAAGTGACCTGGGTCGCAATATTGGAAATACCCAGTAAAGCGTTTTGAATAATTTCAGAACGCTTATATTTTTTAGCCAAACGCTTTAAACGAGCTATCCTTTTTTGCAGATGCTCGACTCGTGGAGAAGCTATTGAGTGACTTATTGCAGTATCCATACCCTTGTTGACCGTTATCCTATTAATTATGCGAACAAATTATTGTTGAACAACCATTATAATTACCATAAATACAAATGTGATCCAAGCTAAATTAATGTCAGTATAAAGTTAAGAAGTCTCGTAAATGAGTGCGAATAAGTAAGAAGTGAGCAAATAGTTAGCGCAAATGAGTCAAAAGTTAATCAGTCAGTTAAAAAAAGCAAATCAGGGCTAGACGTGGCGGTGTTTTATCCCTAATATATGCGTCGCTAACCAAGGCGAGCGCCCATAGCTCAGCTGGATAGAGCGTACCCCTCCGGAGGGTAAGGCCGAAGGTTCGAATCCTTCTGGGCGCACCATTCGGCATGTACTGTTTCTGTCGTATTGGTTAGTAGAATTGAAAGTCAGTGGTGATTGTAGCTCAGTTGGTAGAGTCCCGGATTGTGATTCCGGTTGTCGTGGGTTCGAGCCCCATCAGTCACCCCATTCAATTTACAGCTTTATTTTCGGTGATTAGCGCAGCCCGGTAGCGCATCTCGTTTGGGACGAGAGGGTCAGAGGTTCGAATCCTCTATCACCGACCACTTTTATGTATTCCAATTAGTGTCATTTCCAATTGGCCTACCGCTCAAAAATTAAAGATAGATTTCGGTGATTAGCGCAGCCCGGTAGCGCATCTCGTTTGGGACGAGAGGGTCAGAGGTTCGAATCCTCTATCACCGACCACTTTTATGTATTCCAGTTAATATTTTTCAATTGGCTTACCGCTCAAAAATTAAAGATAGATTTCGGTGATTAGCGCAGCCCGGTAGCGCATCTCGTTTGGGACGAGAGGGTCAGAGGTTCGAATCCTCTATCACCGACCAATTAACAAAAAAGCCACTCTAATGAGTGGCTTTTTTGTTTTTCGCGATTTGATTGGTCATTATAATCGTATATTTGATTACTTAATATTGTGCATTAAAAGTGATGAATACCAATTACACCAGCTATTTATATTCGCTACCCTCATTAACTATTCATATTAATGGCGCTAACAGGGCCGACATACAATATTCCATGTCGTTTCCATATCTTTTAACCGCAACGTCGTAGCGCATCTGTTGTAAGTGGGTGGTTGATACAATCCCGCCAACGATAGACATAAATGCCTCTACACTGCTATTTAGGTTGTCAGAGTCGTGCAATGGCATGACTAAACTCCATAGAGCAAGCCTTGGTAGTCGATTAAGTCGCATCACGCCTGTGGAGTTGACTGACCTCATGCTTAAGCTTGAATGAGTTCTCCAGAGCCGTGTAGTACGGCTAGTACAGTGTTATCACTGCTTGGATAACCTCATAGATGACCTTAGTGAGTTTGTCGTTTGTCAATAACTCTGGATATAAAAAAACCACTCCGAAGAGTGGTTAGTCTTAGCTGGTCCAACTGTTCGATATTACTTAGAGACTTAGAGCTTCACATTGACCGGCGGTACAATAAAGCCTTGATAAGCATCGACTCTGAGTTCAGTAAATCGTGTTAACTGCTTTGCTTCTTGGATCCCCGTGACAATCACTTGAATATCTAATCCTTTAGCTACATTCACTAAAGCACGACATAATTCACTGTTGTGTTGATTCTCTTCAATATAAGCAAATGACTGGTCTAGTTTGACATAATTTGGACGCAGGCTTTGTAAGTAGGCCATTGAGCCGAATTGACGGCCAAAATGATCGATACCAAACTGAGCACCAGAATCTCGAATGACTTTGCAGAGATTTTCGCAAGATTCTAAATCGCTATATACACTCGCCTCTGGGATTTCAAAGCAAATACGTTCAGCGTATTTATTTGCCCGAAGAAACTGTTTTAGCCAAAGATGAAAATCAACATCGCTTATGCTCTGATAAGTAAGGTTGATGGCGACGCGTTCATAATTGCGCTCGAGTAAACGATGTTCATTGACTGTTTCTATTAAACAACGATCGAACATAGTGCCTAGTGAAAGTAATTCTATGTATGGTACAAACTGACCTGCGTGCAAGATTGTGTCGCCAATTTGCAGTTGGCAATATAGCTCACGCTGACAAATTTCATCTTTGGCACAAAGTTGGATCGACTGCCAACGAAATTGGAATTTTTTGTTCTTTATGGCATGACTTAAATTATTGCGCCATTCTTCACGGGTAAACAGCTGCTTTTGGGTGTTCTCAAACCAATGGAACACTTTGTCGTCTTTAATGGACTGCTGGAGTGCGTTATCTGCTTGTGCCAACATATCTGACACTGTCATTTGTCCTAGACGTTCTGCGACACCAATATAAAACTGTTCGTTTGGTTTACAGCCAGCTTTAGATATTTCTTTATTAACAGTACGTATGAGGCTTTGTAAATACTTAGCCAGTTGGTCATGTTCACAGTCTTCAACAAGGAAGGCGAATTCATACGCTGCAATACGGGCGATAACAGAAGAAGCTATTTCATCTTGATGATGTTGCAGCTTTTCAGCCAGTATGCGAATAGTCTCATCGCGAACTTGGAAACCGTATTTGCTATGTACATCCTCTAGCCAATCCATTTTGACTAAGTAAAGTGCGCCTGTACTGGGTTCGCTTAACCAACCATTAACTCGACTGACCATATATTGTCTATTTGGTAGCCCTGAGACTTGATCAACAAGATTTTTCTTTCTTAATGCAGAGACTTCTTCGTCAAGAGAATTAAATACTTGTTTTAATTGCGCTGACATACTGTTAAATGCGTTGACTAGCTCTTTAAGCTCCCTCGTTTTTGGCGTTGGCATATCGGGGCCAAATTGTTGTGCTGCTATTTGCTTGGCATGTAAGGAAAGTGTGTTTAAAGGTTTTAAAATCCAGCTTAATCCCACTCGCGCAAATATAATGGCGATAAGAAATAAGATTGAAAATAGAATAATTATGTCGGAAATAATCCGCCATAATTCCTGATAGCCAAACCCTGGGTGAGCTGTAATTTCAAGTGTAGCAAGCTGTAACCAACCAGAGGTAATAGTGGTTTGTTTTTTAATGGTTTTAAACAGGTTAAGATTGATAAACCATTGAGGAATATTATCGACTTTAACAGAGTTATTCCACACTTGTTGCTTACCATCTACCAACCAAGTCAATTTGATTTGTTGATAATAGCCGCCTTCAAAAATAACATTCACTAATGTTTCTGCACCGGCATCATCACCAGCCTCTAAAACAGGAGTAAGCATTAATCCTAATGAATTACTGGCATTATTGAGGTCAGATTCCATTTGTTTGGATAAGAAACCTTGGGTTTCTGAAAATTGTACATAGGCTACGCTTGCAATCGTTAACAAGAAAAGCCCGAAAAGTAACGCATAGATCTGCCTGAACAGGGTCATGTTGTCACTACTCCATGTTGAGTTTGGGTTGGCGTAAGCGGTCTACACCTAATCTAAGTTTAAGGTCAGTCCATTTTTCAAGGCGTGATGATGAACCTGCTAACACACCTCGGCCTCTTTCTTTGTTTAGCCATAATTGTTTACCGTTAAAACTGTAAACAGGCAGAAGATCTTTTCGTTTTGTTGCCAATTTTATGGTTTTATCCAAATTATCGAGCACTAACGGAATCGAATTAGGCTTTTCGTAGTACGCTAATACCATATGATACTGATTCAGCGATGTGGCTTTTACCATAGTGATTCGGAGTTTATCCTCCGGGATACCAAGCTGGAGAAGGGTAAAATACTTTGCGATTGAGAAGTCTTCACAATCACCTCCGTTAACCCCAATAAACTCCATCGGTGATGCCCAATAATTGGAATCACCCCATAGTGTTTGATCATCAATGAATCGAAATAAATTAAAAAACTGATTAACTTTTTCTAACTTATCAATTTCAGCAAGTTGTTGCGAATCATTGACAATTTTAAACCAAGCGTTTGCTCGTAATCCTGCTCGATCGCCATAACGTTTCGATAAAGCCGACACGGTTTTTTGCTGATTTAATTCTTGTGTCGGTGCGGCATATAAACATGAAACTAAAAGGGCCGATGTCATAATAAAAATATGACAGACCCTTTTATGCAACAATGTCGTTACTTTGCTGTCGTCGCGACTCAACTAATCAATGCCTTGTCCGTTAGTCAATCTGCTCATCAACTGTGTAGATATTCCATCTCATTTCTGGAATGGTGTCATCGGCTGTGACTTCCGCTACCACACGGCGATTACGTTCTTCTGCTTCTGGTGTACCACTGTTATCGATAGGGCGATCAAAACTATAACCCGTCGCGTTTAGACGGCTTGGATCGATACCAAATGTGTTTTCTAACACTTCAATAACCGCTTTAGCGCGTTTTTGAGATAACGCTAAATTAAGCTCATAGCTACCACGTTTACTTGTATGACCTTCAATCGTTACCTTAGTGGTAGGGTAGGTTGTCATAACATTAGCGACGCGTTCAATTTGGTTATAATACTGAGGTTCGATAACCACGGAATTATTACTAAAAAGGATTTTTAAGTCTTGGCGTTCATTGATATCTTTGATGCTACCACAACCATAGTTGTCGACAGCAGCGCCAATGAGCGTGCTCGCACAACGCTCTCTGGCCATTATCACACCATCACGATCACTGTCGGCAAGATCAAAATTTTGTTGTGTAGAAGCATTAGACTCGACAATATCGTTTACTGAACAACCTGTTGTAATCAATGCGAGTAAAATTATCAAATATTTCATTATTTAACACCTCCCTCATATTCACGCTCACCACGCCATTCTCCTGGACGTGTAACTCGAAGTGAGTCCAGTAGATCTCCTGTCGCATTCAATACTCGATAGCGAGCTGCAATTTCATCATACTCGGTTTGCAAGTAATCCTTACGCGCTTCAAATAGTTCATTCTCGGTATCGAGCAAATCGAGCAGAGTACGTTGGCCCAAGTTAAATTGTTGCACATAAGCCACTTGAGTCTGCTTTGCTGCCACAACATGTTCACGGATGAACTGTTTTTGTGGGGCTAGCATTTCATAAGCATTCCAAGCTAAAGAAACACCCTCAACAACTTGGCGGTAAGCACGTTGTTGGATCTCTTTTGCTTCGTTGACTTTATAGGCTGTTTCTCTGTCTTTTGAGACGTCTTTACCACCTGAGAAAAGGTTATATTTAACTCGAACCATAGCAACTAAATCATTGTTATAGCCGTTAACATTTTGGCTGTTAATTGCGCTGTAGCCATCTTCACCGTCAGTATCATTATTCCAGTTACCATTAAGTTCCAGGCTTAATTGTGGAAAATAGTTGGCTTGGGCTGAGCTACGCTCTTTTTTTGCGGCATTAATATCGCTTTCTGCTGATTTTAATACTGGGTGTTTCGATTTTGCTGCCATGAGGCCTTTATCTAAACTTTTTGGTAGCATATCGGCATCAGGCACTGGCAATATTAAGTCATCAGGCTTTGCTTCAACAATTCTGATATAAGCTGCTCGAGCATCTTCTAAATTGTTTTGAGCCGAAATCACATTGGCGTTTGCGCGGGCAAGACGACCAGTGATTTGCGATAAATCGGCAATTGATCCTAAACCAGAGTCAGTGCGCTGTTTTATTTGATCGTAAATCTCTTTATGACTCGCAAGGTTTTTCTCGGAAAGTAATAATACTTGTTCACTACGGATGTAGTTCAAGTAGACCTTTGCAACATCCAATGCCATATCTTCAGCTGCAGCAAATAATGCCCACTGGTCAGCACTAGCTTCAAACGAATAACGATCGACTTCGCTACTAGTATAAAAACCATCAAACAGCATTTGTTTGATACTAAAACCGGCTTCGCCACGTTCTAAATCAATCATACCGTCATTATCAACATCGCCTTGGCCTACCTTACGACGAGTTGAAGGGCTATCGGTTTGCTCCCAGCCATAGCCCGCAGAAATATCTACGGTTGGCATATAGCCTGCTACTGCTTGATTAACTTGCTCTTCGCGCGCTTTAAAACGATTAAAAGCAATACGTAAGTCTGGGTTTGTGTCTAGCGTATGCGCAACAGCTTGCTCAAGAGTCTGGCTTGAGGCAGTTGGCGAGACCAACATTAATAAAGCAAGAGCAACAGCGCTTAGCTTTATTTGTTGATTTATAATAGTTGTCATTAAAAAACCCTCCTGGTTCTTCTTAGCGCTCTCTAAGGGCGGTATCTTTCGCTCTTAAAATTGGATTTAAAATGTACTCAAGTATGGATTTCTTTCCCGTAATGACATCTACTGATGTGAGCATTCCAGGGATTATTGGCATCTCTGTGCCATCGTCTTTCATTAAACTGGATTCTTGTGTTCGCACTTTTACAATATAGAAGCTGTTGCCTTCTTCATCCTGTGATGTATCGGCACTAATGTGTTCAACGGTTCCTTTTAGCCCGCCATAACGGGTAAAGTCATATGCGGTGACTTTTACGATAGCGGGTAATCCTGGATGTAAAAAAGCAATATCTTTAGGAGTGATTTTGGTTTCTATCAGCAGTTTATCTTCTGATGGAACAATTTCCATAATCTCTTCGCCTGGCTGCACAACGCCACCTAAGGTATTAAAGTTAATTTTTTTAATTGTTCCTATAACCGGAGAGGCAATGACAGCTTTACTGACCTTATCAAATGCGCCTTTTTGCGCCTGATTCATACGTGATAATTTGGTTTGCATTTCATTAAGCTGTGCACGTAAATCAGTGGCATAAACAAATACGGCTTCTCGGCGCTTTAAGATGGCTTCATCCATAGACGCTTTCACTTTTGGACGCAAGAGTCTAACCGATTGTAGTTCACCTTGAATATCATTTACCGTACGCTCAAGTTTGAGCAGTTCAACTTCAGGAACAATGCCTTTACGAGCCAATGGGCGAGTTAACTCAAGCTCGCGAGATACTAATTGATAACTTGTCGTAAGGGTACTAATTCTAGAGGCTAACTCTTCAATTTCTTGTTGGCGCTGTTGGATCTGACGTACAAGAATTTCTAATTGGTTGCTTAAATTATCCAATCGAATCGAATATTCTTCTTGTTGACGCTTAACCAGTTCTGGCTCTTCGTCAATAATGGTCTGCGGAAATACCAAGTTCTGTTTGGTTATTTTTACCTGTTGGCGCCAGTCTGAAGACATATCTGAAATAATAATACTGTCTAATTCAGTGCGCATGCGAATAATATTAGTTTGTAATCCGAACACTTCTTGTTCTTGTTGGTCGAAATCTGAGCGGAACCGAGTGTCGTCAATCCGGGCTAAAGGTTGTCCTTTAGTGACTATCCCCCCTTCTTGGACATAGATTTCCTGTAAAATTCCGCCATCTAGACTTTGGATAATTTGAATCTGTGAAGACGGAATCACTTTACCGGTTCCTGATGTCACCTGATCTAATTCGGAGAAGTAAGCCCAAATAAAAAAACACACCATCATGGCGGCCAGTGACCAAATGATAAGACGATGTCCTGACGGGGCATCGGTCATCATGGCACCATAAACGTCATCAACCATTTCTAAGTCGGCTACGGTAAGATGCTTACTCATGAGTTTTGGGCTCCAGCAATTGTCCCTGCATTGAGTTTAGCTAGGACTTCATCTTTAGGACCATCAGCCACTATATGACCACGTTCGAGCACAATAATGCGATCGACTAGATTTAATAAATGCATCTTATGGGTAATGAGTAATAATGTTCTGTCGCGACTAACCAGTTGCATTGAGCGAATAAACTGTTTTTCTGCTCTAGCATCTAAGCTGGCAGTCGGTTCATCCATTAATAATATCGACGGATCATTCAATGTTGCTCTGGCTAAGGCGACGGTTTGCCGTTGGCCACGACTGAGTGACAAGCCTCCTTCACCAACTTGTTGATCTAAGCCTTCGGACTCTAGGTTAGTAAACATACTGACACCAGAAAGCTGGATAGCTCTTATTAACTGATGTTCAGTCACTTGCCGAGAACCGAATAAAATATTGTCGCGAATAGTACCGTGAAACAAGGTGACGTCTTGAGGTAAATAGCCAAAGTTACGTCTAAGATCGCTTGGGTGAATTTGTCCTGCATCTAGGCCATCATAGCGCAGGCTACCTTGAGTCGGTTTGTACAGTCCGAGTAGTAATTTGGCTAGAGTGCTTTTACCTGAGCCATTACGGCCGATAATGGCAATACGCTCACCGGGATTAATCTGTATTGATAAAGGGTGTAAACTTGGTTTTTCGGAGCTAGGGAAGCTAAAACTGATATTGTCAGCTTCAATTTTTCCCATAAATCGTTCTTTGCTGGCTAGATTTCCTTTGTCTTCAAACTCATCTTCTTGTTCCATAATGGCGTCTAATTGGCGCAGTGAGCTGATGGTATGATTACCTCGAGTAATTAACCCTGCTAATTGAGCCATCGGAGATATCGCTCGGCTAGATAGCATTACCGCAGCAATGATCCCACCCATGGATATTTCGTTTTCAGCGAGTCGATACACTCCTAATATCACCACTAGGACAACGGTTAATTGCACCATAAAATTAGCAATATGGCTGACATAGTTAGACAGTTTTTTGGTTTTGAGTTGCCAATTGGCTGTATGGCCAATCATTTGTTGCCAGCTTTTTTGTACTAATCCTTCGGCACCATTGGCTTTAATTGACTCTAACGCGGTTAAACTTTCAATCAAATGGCCATGCTTTAAACTGGCAAAGCGATTACTTTCTTCAATTGCTTGTTTCAGTTTAGGTTGTAGATAAAAGGTGACTGCAATAATTACTAAGCTGCCAATCACCGGAATAATGGCTAAATCGCCAGCAACAATATAAATGATGATCACGAATAGTAATGCAAATGGTAAATCAACTAACGCAGTAATGGTTGCGGAGGTTAAAAACTCCCGAATACTGTCAAACTCACCTAGCTGCCTAGCCATACCTCCGACACTTGGTGAGCGTTTAGATAATGGAATACCAATGGCTTTTGCAAATAATTTTGAAGAAACAATAATGTCGACTTTTTTACCTGCGATATCGATTAAATAGCTGCGTAATTGGCGCATGATAAAGTCGAATATGTAGGCAATGCTTGCCCCAATGGCTAAAACCCATAGTGATTCAAATGCAAGATTGGGCACCACTTTATCATAGACATTCATAATAAATAGTGGTGAAACCAATGCAAACAGGTTGACCAATACTGAGGCTATAAGTGCATCGCGGTAAATAGGAGCAGAGTCTTTAATACTTTGTAGCAGCCAATGCGTACTGCTGTCATGCAGGTGAACATCAAAACTTTTGTCACCACGGTAATCTTGTTTAACTAAAAATAAGTAACCTACATATAAGGTTTCTAAGCCTTCAATTGTCAGAGTCTCTTCGCCGCCCGTTTCAGGTAATTGTATAACGGCTTGGTCTTGCTCTAGATCGATTTTTCTTAGAATACAGGCCTTTTTATCTTTTAATAATAAGATACAAGGCAATAATATGTCAGAAATTTGATTTAAATCTTTGCGTGATAACTTAGCTGAAAGTCCAGCTCTGGCTGCAGCTTGAGGGATTAAATCCGGCGTAATGACTGCACCAGACAAAGGAAGACCTGCCGCAAGAGAATCTATTGAGCAAGGACTTCCAAAATGTTCAGTTAATAAAACCAAACAATCGAGTAATGGATCGACGGTTACCCGCTGGGAAGCAGAGATCGTCCACTGCTCACTTTTGTTAGACGCAGTTATAGGCACCTAATCATTATCCTTAATGTCTATTGTTAGAGTAATCAAATATGCGCCACATAATACTATGTGACGCAGTCAATGTGTTGTTATTAAGGAATAATATTTCCATTATGTTGATCAAATAGATCAGCATGACTGGTTCCTGGCGACGGTGCAGGGTTGACGGTTGCAGTATCTACAATGAGTGCACCATCATTAAGCAAACCGTTAATGATCACTCCGTCAGTGGTGCTACCGTATTCTTGCGACAGGTCGACACCATCCAGAACAATAACTTGGTCAATACTACCATTATGGTCGGCATCGATAGAAATTGTCGTGCTGCCATTATTGAACGAGAAATCTAAGTAGTTATCTAAATCGCCGTTCTGTTCATTCTGCAATAAATCACTGATATGAAGGGAGTCATTATTGACTTCGAAGTCTTTAATCGTATCGGTACCAGTATCGCCCTTAGACCATACAAACGTATCGTTACCCAAGCCACCAATTAGCGTGTCATTACCTAAGCCGCCAATAAGAACGTCATTACCTTCACCACCATAGATAACATCGTTGCCACCTTGGCCAAACAGAATATCGTCACCTATACCGCCATCGAGAATGTCGTTACCATCATTTTGGTTGTTGATATTAAATTCATTTACATGGTCACGAATGTAATCATGCACTGCTCTTACATCAACATCACCAACGTTTTGGCCAGTTTTGTCTGCGACATAGGTTTGTAAAGCCACATACCCTTGCTCTGATGAACCGCTAAATCTAACTAAGTCACCAAAGATAATGTCATCACCTTGGTTACCGACAGTATTGTCGTCACCTTGTGATTGAAGTGTCTCAGAACCTGTGATGATGCTTGATAAATCAGATACATCAATCGACGCACGAACATTGCCGTCGGTATCGTATAGCTTAAGATTAGCTTCGCCTACAGGTGTCGAACCATCAGCAGCTTTCAAACTAATAGCTTCTACTTCAGATACTGCTGCTAAAAGGTTGAATGCATGTAATGCTTCGTTTTGAGTGTTTGTCGTACTTGTTGAATCTGTATCGCTGTACGAAGCAAACTTACCGTTACTAGTGAAAGTCATTTTCCCTAGTGTTTTACCGGTATAAATAGAGTACACATTACCATTAGCGTCGACCACTAGCTTGCCATCAAATTTGAGTATTGTACCTTTACTATAATTACTGCCCATCAAAGAACTTAATGATACATATTGAGAAGCGTTGACATCATAACCAATTAATATTTTGGTTATGTCTGTTTCAATTGTACTGCGATTCACTGTACCGTCGGTGATGAAAAATGACAAATTATGCCCGACATTTTGTTGAACTGTACTGCTACTAAACCAATTTATTGCAGCATCAAAGCCTGCTTCATAATTAGTCCATCCATTAGCTGATAGTGAATTTAATTTACTCACTAATGATTGAACTGCATTTGGATCGTCCATGTTTACGGATATTGAAATATTCGACCCTGTGGCAAAGTTGGTTAGCAGCACATTAACAACACCGCTATGGGATCCAGTAGCACTATCTGCTAATGAATTGAATACCGACTCTAATTGCAATTTTGCTGACGCAATTAGATTCGACATACTGCCAGAGGTATCTAATATAAATGCAATATTGTAGTTCTCTCCAGCAACAATCTGTAAACCTTGCTGATCACTAACAATAATATCGTTATTTGGTGTTCCTTTAATAACGTCATTGCCAGGATTACCGTTATAACTGACGTAAGTGGAGCTAGCGTCTGCTTCTCCAACAATGTTAATCGTCACAGTCGCTGTGTCAGTAGCGCCATATTGATCAGTTACAGTATAAGTAAAGGTATCAGTTGCAAGTTGTCCAGCGGTAAGTGCTTCAAATGAATCGTTTGTGTCATAAGAATAAGTACCATCACTGTGAATAGTTAGCAGTGCCCCGCTTGGTAATATAACTACCTGACCATCTGTAACTATTGCGCCATTTACACCTGTTAGAGCAAATGTATTTGTTTGGGCATCAGAGTCATTATTAAGTAGACCTTGACTCGTGCTTGAAATGGTTAATACACCATCCTCTGAAACTAAGTAGGTTCCCATAATAGCAGGACCAGATGCGGTAACATTTGTTAGGAAATAATCCGATGAGTCAACTAATGCTGCGCCACCATTAGCTTCACTAATGGTTTTAGTTGCTTCAAATACCAGTTGGTCGAAGACAATATTACCGGTATCAATACTGAAAGTACCAGCATCACCTGAAGTTGTCTTAAACGTATCACTTGCAACTAATTGACCATTGTAATAAGCCTTCCAAACACCTTGTTCACCATTGTTTTCATTAGAGAACATGTTTGAAACACTGAATGTGGCCTGATTAACTAAGCCATTAAAATCAATCACAATTGATTCAGATGTCCCTGTAGCTGAATCATATTCGATTTGACCTGCAATTTGACCTGAAGTCCTTGGTGAACCAGCAACACCGAGTTTGTTAGAACCAGATTCTATGTTTACTACACCCATTGAGCCATCGGCTGTACGAGCTGAAATTTTCATTAAGCTCTCGCCGTTTGACTGAGGAATGGTCCAAGCGTTAGTTGCACCTGCTGTCACACTAAATGATGTACCAGGAAGGTCATCATTAGCATCAACATTGTTAAGGTCAAAAGTAACAATTGCAGTATCAGTTAAACTGCCATCACTTGTTTCAACATTTAAATTGATTTGGCTGCCATTGTCGTAGTCAATTTTAGTTGTGTCATTAACTGAAATCACACCAGTCTGAGCATTAATGATAAATGCACCATCTTCACTTATTAGACTATTTGATCCATTAGCAAGCACAAAAGAATAAGACAATGTGTCGCCGTCTATATCAGTATCATTTCCGGTATTCGCTTCGTTAACATTATATACATCAGTTCCATTTGCAATTGAATCATTGATTGTGCTGCGATAATCAACAATTACAGGGGCCTCATTGACATCGAGCTCAGTGAGGGTGACGTTAATGTTGGTGGTGTTGACGCCATCAGAGGCGCCGACCACTAAATTGTGCACGTTAGCCAGGGCTTCAAAGTCATTGGCCACCGCGGCAACGCCGGCAGGGGTCAAGCTGATGACGCCGGTCACGGGATCAATCTCAAACCAGCCGTTGCTGTCGCCGCTGACGATACTGTAGCTGACGTCTTTGCCTTCTGGATCGGTGGCGACAACGGTGCCAATCACGGTACTGTCGCTGCTGTTTTCCAAGTAGTTAAAGCTGTAGCTGGTTTCGCCCGCCGGTGGGGTGAACTCAGGGCCTTCATTGACATCGAGCTCAGTGAGGGTGACGTTAATGTTGGTGGTGTTGACGCCATCAGAGGCGCCGACGACTAAATTGTGCACGTTAGCCAGGGCTTCAAAGTCATTGGCCACCGCGGCAACGCCGGCAGGGGTCAAGCTGATGATGCCGGTCACGGGATCAATCTCAAACCAGCCATTGGTGTCGCCGCTGACGATACTGTAGCTGACGTCTTTGCCTTCTGGATCGGTGGCCGCAACAGTGCCAATCACGGTACTGTCGCTGCTGTTTTCCAAGTAGTTAAAGCTGTAGCTGGTTTCGCCCGCCGGTGGGTTGAACTCAGGGCCTTCATTGACATCGAGCTCAGTGAGGGTGACGTTAATGTTGGTGGTGTTGACGCCATCAGAGGCGCCGACCACTAAATTGTGCACGTTAGCCAGGGCTTCAAAGTCATTGGCCACCGCGGCAACGCCGGCAGGGGTCAAGCTGATGACGCCGGTCACGGGATCAATCTCAAACCAGCCGTTGCTGTCGCCGCTGACGATACTGTAGCTGACGTCTTTGCCTTCTGGATCGGTGGCCGCAACAGTGCCAATCACGGTACTGTCGCTGCTGTTTTCCAAGTAAGTAAAGCTGTAGCTGGTTTCGCCCGCCGGTGGGGTGAACTCAGGGCCTTCATTGACATCGAGCTCAGTGAGGGTGACGTTAATGTTGGTGGTGTTGACGCCATCAGAGGCGCCGACCACTAAATTGTGCACGTTAGCCAGGGCTTCAAAGTCATTGGCCACCGCGGCAACGCCGGCAGGGGTCAAGCTGATGACGCCGGTCACGGGATCAATCTCAAACCAGCCGTTGCTGTCGCCGCTGACGATACTGTAGCTGACGTCTTTGCCTTCTGGATCGGTGGCGACAACGGTGCCAATCACGGTACTGTCGCTGCTGTTTTCCAAGTAGTTAAAGCTGTAGCTGGTTTCGCCCGCCGGTGGGGTGAACTCAGGGCCTTCATTGACATCGAGCTCAGTGAGGGTGACGTTAATGTTGGTGGTGTTGACGCCATCAGAGGCGCCGACGACTAAATTGTGCACGTTAGCCAGGGCTTCAAAGTCATTGGCCACCGCGGCAACGCCGGCAGGGGTCAAGCTGATGATGCCGGTCACGGGATCAATCTCAAACCAGCCATTGGTGTCGCCGCTGACGATACTGTAGCTGACGTCTTTGCCTTCTGGATCGGTGGCCGCAACAGTGCCAATCACGGTACTGTCGCTGCTGTTTTCCAAGTAGTTAAAGCTGTAGCTGGTTTCGCCCGCCGGTGGGTTGAACTCAGGGCCTTCATTGACATCGAGCTCAGTGAGGGTGACGTTAATGTTGGTGGTGTTGACGCCATCAGAGGCGCCGACCACTAAATTGTGCACGTTAGCCAGGGCTTCAAAGTCATTGGCCACCGCGGCAACGCCGGCAGGGGTCAAGCTGATGACGCCGGTCACGGGATCAATCTCAAACCAGCCGTTGCTGTCGCCGCTGACGATACTGTAGCTGACGTCTTTGCCTTCTGGATCGGTGGCCGCAACGGTGCCAATCACGGTACTGTCGCTGCTGTTTTCCAAGTAGTTAAAGCTGTAGCTGGTTTCGCCCGCCGGAGGGGTGAACTCAGGGCCTTCATTGACATCGAGCTCAGTGAGGGTGACGTTAATGTTGGTGGTGTTGACGCCATCAGAGGCGCCGACCACTAAATTGTGCACGTTAGCCAGGGCTTCAAAGTCATTGGCCACCGCGGCAACGCCGGCAGGGGTCAAGCTGATGACGCCGGTCACGGGATCAATCTCAAACCAGCCATTGGTGTCGCCGCTGACGATACTGTAGCTGACGTCTTTGCCTTCTGGATCGGTGGCCGCAACGGTGCCAATCACGGTACTGTCGCTGCTGTTTTCCAAGTAGTTAAAGCTGTAGCTGGTTTCGCCCGCCGGTGGGGTGAACTCAGGGCCTTCATTGACATCGAGCTCAGTGAGGGTGACGTTAATGTTGGTGGTGTTGACGCCATCAGAGGCGCCGACCACTAAATTGTGCACGTTAGCCAGGGCTTCAAAGTCATTGGCCACCGCGGCAACGCCGGCAGGGGTCAAGCTGATGACGCCGGTCACGGGATCAATCTCAAACCAGCCGTTGCTGTCGCCGCTGACGATACTGTAGCTGACGTCTTTGCCTTCTGGATCGGTGGCCGCAACGGTGCCAATCACGGTACTGTCGCTGCTGTTTTCCAAGTAGTTAAAGCTGTAGCTGGTTTCGCCCGCCGGTGGGGTGAACTCAGGGCCTTCATTGACATCGAGCTCAGTGAGGGTGACGTTAATGTTGGTGGTGTTGACGCCATCAGAGGCGCCGACCACTAAATTGTGCACGTTAGCCAGGGCTTCAAAGTCATTGGCCACCGCGGCAACGCCGGCAGGGGTCAAGCTGATGACGCCGGTCACGGGATCAATCTCAAACCAGCCGTTGCTGTCGCCGCTGACGATACTGTAGCTGACGTCTTTGCCTTCTGGATCGGTGGCCGCAACGGTGCCAATCACGGTACTGTCGCTGCTGTTTTCCAAGTAGTTAAAGCTGTAGCTGGTTTCGCCCGCCGGAGGGGTGAACTCAGGGCCTTCATTGACGTCAAGCTCAGTGAGGGTGACGTTAATGTTGGTGGTGTTGACGCCATCAGAGGCGCCGACCACTAAATTGTGCACGTTAGCCAGGGCTTCAAAGTCATTGGCCACCGCGGCAACGCCGGCAGGGGTCAAGCTGATGACGCCGGTCACGGGATCAATCTCAAACCAGCCGTTGCTGTCGCCGCTGACGATACTGTAGCTGACGTCTTTGCCTTCTGGATCGGTGGCCGCAACAGTGCCAATCACGGTGCTGTCAGTGCTGTTTTCCAAGTAGTTAAAGCTGTAGCTGGTTTCGCCCGCCGGAGGGGTGAACTCAGGGCCTTCATTGACGTCAAGCTCAGTGAGGGTGACGTTAATGTTGGTGGTGTTGACGCCATCAGAGGCGCCGACGACTAAATTGTGCACGTTAGCCAGGGCTTCAAAGTCATTGGCCACCGCGGCAACGCCGGCAGGGGTCAAGCTGATGATGCCGGTCACGGGATCAATCTCAAACCAGCCATTGGTGTCGCCGCTGACGATACTGTAGCTGACGTCTTTGCCTTCTGGATCGGTGGCCGCAACAGTGCCAATCACGGTACTGTCGCTGCTGTTTTCCAAGTAGTTAAAGCTGTAGCTGGTTTCGCCCGCCGGTGGGTTGAACTCAGGGCCTTCATTGACATCGAGCTCAGTGAGGGTGACGTTAATGTTGGTGGTGTTGACGCCATCAGAGGCGCCGACCACTAAATTGTGCACGTTAGCCAGGGCTTCAAAGTCATTGGCCACCGCGGCAACGCCGGCAGGGGTCAAGCTGATGACGCCGGTCACGGGATCAATCTCAAACCAGCCGTTGCTGTCGCCACTGACAATACTGTAGCTGACGTCTTTGCCTTCTGGATCGGTGGCGACAACGGTGCCAATCACGGTACTGTCGCTGCTGTTTTCCAAGTAGTTAAAGCTGTAGCTGGTTTCGCCCGCCGGTGGGGTGAACTCAGGGCCTTCATTGACATCGAGCTCAGTGAGGGTGACGTTAATGTTGGTGGTGTTGACGCCATCAGAGGCGCCGACCACTAAATTGTGCACGTTAGCCAGGGCTTCAAAGTCATTGGCCACCGCGGCAACGCCGGCAGGGGTCAAGCTTATGACGCCGGTCACGGGATCAATCTCAAACCAGCCGTTGCTGTCGCCGCTGACGATACTGTAGCTGACGTCTTTGCCTTCTGGATCGGTGGCCGCAACAGTGCCAATCACGGTGCTGTCAGTGCTGTTTTCCAAGTAGTTAAAGCTGTAGCTGGTTTCGCCCGCCGGAGGGGTGAACTCAGGGCCTTCATTGACGTCAAGCTCAGTGAGGGTGACGTTAATGTTGGTGGTGTTGACGCCATCAGAGGCGCCGACGACTAAATTGTGCACGTTAGCCAGGGCTTCAAAGTCATTGGCCACCGCGGCAACGCCGGCAGGGGTCAAGCTGATGATGCCGGTCACGGGATCAATCTCAAACCAGCCATTGGTGTCGCCGCTGACGATACTGTAGCTGACGTCTTTGCCTTCTGGATCGGTGGCCGCAACAGTGCCAATCACGGTACTGTCGCTGCTGTTTTCCAAGTAGTTAAAGCTGTAGCTGGTTTCGCCCGCCGGTGGGTTGAACTCAGGGCCTTCATTGACATCGAGCTCAGTGAGGGTGACGTTAATGTTGGTGGTGTTGACGCCATCAGAGGCGCCGACCACTAAATTGTGCACGTTAGCCAGGGCTTCAAAGTCATTGGCCACCGCGGCAACGCCGGCAGGGGTCAAGCTGATGACGCCGGTCACGGGATCAATCTCAAACCAGCCGTTGCTGTCGCCACTGACAATACTGTAGCTGACGTCTTTGCCTTCTGGATCGGTGGCGACAACGGTGCCAATCACGGTACTGTCGCTGCTGTTTTCCAAGTAGTTAAAGCTGTAGCTGGTTTCGCCCGCCGGTGGGGTGAACTCAGGGCCTTCATTGACATCGAGCTCAGTGAGGGTGACGTTAATGTTGGTGGTGTTGACGCCATCAGAGGCGCCGACCACTAAATTGTGCACGTTAGCCAGGGCTTCAAAGTCATTGGCCACCGCGGCAACGCCGGCAGGGGTCAAGCTTATGACGCCGGTCACGGGATCAATCTCAAACCAGCCGTTGCTGTCGCCGCTGACGATACTGTAGCTGACGTCTTTGCCTTCTGGATCGGTGGCCGCAACAGTGCCAATCACGGTGCTGTCAGTGCTGTTTTCCAAGTAGTTAAAGCTGTAGCTGGTTTCGCCCGCCGGAGGGGTGAACTCAGGGCCTTCATTGACGTCAAGCTCAGTGAGGGTGACGTTAATGTTGGTGGTGTTGACGCCATCAGAGGCGCCGACCACTAAATTGTGCACGTTAGCCAGGGCTTCAAAGTCATTGGCCACCGCGGCAACGCCGGCAGGGGTCAAGCTGATGACGCCGGTCACGGGATCAATCTCAAACCAGCCATTGCTGTCGCCGCTGACGATACTGTAGCTGACGTCTTTGCCTTCTGGATCGGTGGCCGCAACAGTGCCAATCACGGTACTGTCGCTGCTGTTTTCCAAGTAGTTAAAGCTGTAGCTGGTTTCGCCCGCCGGTGGGTTGAACTCAGGGCCTTCATTGACATCGAGCTCAGTGAGGGTGACGTTAATGTTGGTGGTGTTGACGCCATCAGAGGCGCCGACCACTAAATTGTGCACGTTAGCCAGGGCTTCAAAGTCATTGGCCACCGCGGCAACGCCGGCAGGGGTCAAGCTGATGACGCCGGTCACGGGATCAATCTCAAACCAGCCGTTGCTGTCGCCACTGACAATACTGTAGCTGACGTCTTTGCCTTCTGGATCGGTGGCGACAACGGTGCCAATCACGGTACTGTCGCTGCTGTTTTCCAAGTAGTTAAAGCTGTAGCTGGTTTCGCCCGCCGGTGGGGTGAACTCAGGGCCTTCATTGACATCGAGCTCAGTGAGGGTGACGTTAATGTTGGTGGTGTTGACGCCATCAGAGGCGCCGACCACTAAATTGTGCACGTTAGCCAGGGCTTCAAAGTCATTGGCCACCGCGGCAACGCCGGCAGGGGTCAAGCTGATGACGCCGGTCACGGGATCAATCTCAAACCAGCCGTTGCTGTCGCCACTGACAATACTGTAGCTGACGTCTTTGCCTTCTGGATCGGTGGCGACAACGGTGCCAATCACGGTACTGTCGCTGCTGTTTTCCAAGTAGTTAAAGCTGTAGCTGGTTTCGCCCGCCGGTGGGGTGAACTCAGGGCCTTCATTGACATCGAGCTCAGTGAGGGTGACGTTAATGTTGGTGGTGTTGACGCCATCAGAGGCGCCGACCACTAAATTGTGCACGTTAGCCAGGGCTTCAAAGTCATTGGCCACCGCGGCAACGCCGGCAGGGGTCAAGCTTATGACGCCGGTCACGGGATCAATCTCAAACCAGCCATTGCTGTCGCCGCTGACAATACTGTAGGTCACTGGTGTGCCTTCTGGATCGGTGGCCGCAACGGTCCCAATCACGGTGCTGTCAGTGCTGTTTTCCAAGTAGTTAAAGCTGTAGCTGTCAGAAACAGGAGTATCATTTATTGGAGTTATCACCGGCGTGTCACTGTCTTGACCGGTTAAGTTGCCATCCGAGACGGTTAAGTCCACTGGCGGTAAGGTACCTTCGTTGTTAACGAGGTCAGCACCGGCTTGGGTTAACACCACTTCGCCGTTGACTAACGCATAGTAACCGTCGTCATTGCTGCCTGGGGTGAAGTCCACGGTCAGTGCATCACCGTCTTCATCAAAGGTGGTGTAGGTTGCGGCCACATCGCCATCGACGGCGCTGTTTTCAGTAAAGTCATTGGCGACCACATCAATGGTCGGCGCATCGTTGGTCGGCGCGATCACCGGTGTGTCACTGTCTTGACCGGTTAAGCTGCCATCCGAGACGGTTAAATCCACTGGCGGCAGGGTGCCGCCGTTGTTCACGAGATCCGCACCGGCTTGGGTTAACACCACTTCGCCGTTCACTAACGCATAGTAACCGTCGTCATTGCTGCCTGGGGTGAAGTCCACCGTCAGTGCATCACCGTCTTCATCAAAGGTGGTGTAGGTTGCGGCCACATCGCCATCAACGGCGCTGTTTTCAGTAAAGTCATTGGCGACCACGTCAATGGTCGGCGCATCGTTTTGACCCGCAATACCCGGCGTGTCACTGTCTTGACCGGTTAAGCTGCCATCCGAGACGGTTAAATCAACTGGCGGCAGGGTGCCGCCGTTGTTAACCAAGTCCGCACCGGCTTGGGTTAACACCACTTCGCCGTTGACCAACGCATAGTAACCGTCGGTATTGCTGCCTGGGGTGAAGTCCACCGTCAGTGCATCACCGTCTTCATCAAAGGTGGTGTAGGTTGCGGCCACATCGCCATCAACGGCGCTGTTTTCAGTAAAGTCATTGGCGACCACGTCAATGGTCGGCGCATCGTTTTGACCCGCAATACCCGGCGTGTCACTGTCTTGACCGGTTAAGCTGCCATCCGAGACGGTTAAATCAACTGGCGGCAGGGTGCCGCCGTTGTTAACCAAGTCCGCACCGGCTTGGGTTAACACCACTTCGCCGTTGACCAACGCGTAGTAACCGTCGTCATTGCTGCCTGGGGTGAAGTCCACCGTCAGTAAATCACCGTCTTCATCGAAGGTGGTGTAGGTTGCAGCCACATCGCCATCAACGGCGCTGTTTTCAGTAAAGTCATTGGCGACCACGTCAATGGTCGGCGCATCGTTGGTCGGAGTGATCACCGGTGTGTCACTGTCTTGACCGGTTAAGCTGCCATCAGAAACGGTTAAGTCCACTGGCGGCAGGGTGCCGCCGTTGTTCACGAGATCCGCACCGGCTTGGGTTAACACCACTTCGCCGTTGACCAACGCATAGTAACCGTCGGTATTGCTGCCTGGGGTGAAGTCCACCGTCAGTGCATCACCGTCTTCATCAAAGGTGGTGTAGGTTGCGGCCACATCGCCATCAACGGCGCTGTTTTCAGTAAAGTCATTGGCGACCACGTCAATGGTCGGCGCATCGTTTTGACCCGCAATACCCGGCGTGTCACTGTCTTGACCGGTTAAGCTGCCATCCGAGACGGTTAAATCAACTGGCGGCAGGGTGCCGCCGTTGTTAACCAAGTCCGCACCGGCTTGGGTTAACACCACTTCGCCGTTGACCAACGCGTAGTAACCGTCGTCATTGCTGCCTGGGGTGAAGTCCACCGTCAGTAAATCACCGTCTTCATCGAAGGTGGTGTAGGTTGCAGCCACATCGCCATCAACGGCGCTGTTTTCAGTAAAGTCATTGGCGACCACGTCAATGGTCGGCGCATCGTTGGTCGGAGTGATCACCGGTGTGTCACTGTCTTGACCGGTTAAGCTGCCATCAGAAACGGTTAAGTCCACTGGCGGCAGGGTGCCGCCGTTGTTCACGAGATCCGCACCGGCTTGGGTTAACACCACTTCGCCGTTGACCAACGCATAGTAACCGTCGGTATTGCTGCCTGGGGTGAAGTCCACCGTCAGTGCATCACCGTCTTCATCAAAGGTGGTGTAGGTTGCGGCCACATCGCCATCAACGGCGCTGTTTTCAGTAAAGTCATTGGCGACCACGTCAATGGTCGGCGCATCGTTTTGACCCGCAATACCCGGCGTGTCACTGTCTTGACCGGTTAAGCTGCCATCCGAGACGGTTAAATCCACTGGCGGCAGGGTGCCGCCGTTGTTAACTAAGTCCGCACCGGCTTGGGTTAATACCACTTCGCCGTTGACCAACGCGTAGTAACCGTCGTCATTGCTGCCTGGGGTGAAGTCCACCGTCAGTGCATCACCGTCTTCATCAAAGGTGGTGTAGGTTGCGGCCACATCGCCATCAACGGCGCTGTTTTCAGTAAAGTCATTGGCGACCACGTCAATGGTCGGCGCATCGTTTTGACCCGCAATACCCGGCGTGTCACTGTCTTGACCGGTTAAGCTGCCATCAGAAACGGTTAAGTCCACTGGCGGCAGGGTGCCGCCGTTGTTCACGAGATCCGCACCGGCTTGGGTTAACACCACTTCGCCGTTGACCAACGCATAGTAACCGTCGGTATTGCTGCCTGGGGTGAAGTCCACCGTCAGTGCATCACCGTCTTCATCAAAGGTGGTGTAGGTTGCGGCCACATCGCCATCAACGGCGCTGTTTTCAGTAAAGTCATTGGCGACCACGTCAATGGTCGGCGCATCGTTGGTCGGAGTGATCACCGGTGTGTCACTGTCTTGACCGGTTAAGCTGCCATCCGAGACGGTTAAATCAACTGGCGGCAGGGTGCCGCCGTTGTTAACCAAGTCCGCACCGGCTTGGGTTAATACCACTTCGCCGTTGACCAACGCGTAGTAACCGTCGGTATTGCTGCCTGGGGTGAAGTCCACCGTCAGTGCATCACCGTCTTCATCAAAGGTGGTGTAGGTTGCGGCCACATCGCCATCAACGGCGCTGTTTTCAGTAAAGTCATTGGCGACCACGTCAATGGTCGGCGCATCGTTGGTCGGAGTGATCACCGGTGTGTCACTGTCTTGACCGGTTAAGTTGCCATCAGAGACGGTTAAATCCACTGGCGGCAGGGTGCCGCCGTTGTTAACCAAGTCCGCACCGGCTTGGGTTAACACCACTTCGCCGTTGACCAACGCATAGTAACCGTCGGTATTGCTGCCTGGGGTGAAGTCCACCGTCAGTGCATCACCGTCTTCATCAAAGGTGGTGTAGGTTGCGGCCACATCGCCATCAACGGCGCTGTTTTCAGTAAAGTCATTGGCGACCACGTCAATGGTCGGCGCATCGTTTTGACCCGCAATACCCGGCGTGTCACTGTCTTGACCGGTTAAGCTGCCATCCGAGACGGTTAAATCAACTGGCGGCAGGGTGCCGCCGTTGTTAACCAAGTCCGCACCGGCTTGGGTTAATACCACTTCGCCGTTGACCAACGCGTAGTAACCGTCGTCATTGCTGCCTGGGGTGAAGTCCACCGTCAGTGCATCACCGTCTTCATCAAAGGTGGTGTAGGTTGCAGCCACATCGCCATCAACGGCGCTGTTTTCAGTAAAGTCATTGGCGACCACGTCAATGGTCGGCGCATCGTTGGTCGGAGTGATCACCGGTGTGTCACTGTCTTGACCGGTTAAGCTGCCATCAGAAACGGTTAAGTCCACTGGCGGCAGGGTGCCGCCGTTGTTAACCAAGTCAGCACCGGCTTGGGTTAACACCACTTCGCCGTTGACCAACGCATAGTAACCGTCGGTATTGCTGCCTGGGGTGAAGTCCACCGTCAGTAGATCGCCGTCTTCATCAAAGGTGGTGTAGGTTGCGGCCACATCGCCATCGACGGCGCTGTTTTCAGTAAAGTCATTGGCGACCACGTCAATGGTCGGCGCATCGTTGGTCGGAGTGATCACCGGTGTGTCACTGTCTTGACCGGTTAAGCTGCCATCAGAAACGGTTAAGTCCACTGGCGGCAGGGTGCCGCCGTTGTTCACGAGATCCGCACCGGCTTGGGTTAACACCACTTCGCCGTTGACCAACGCATAGTAACCGTCGGTATTGCTGCCTGGGGTGAAGTCCACCGTCAGTGCATCACCGTCTTCATCAAAGGTGGTGTAGGTTGCGGCCACATCGCCATCAACGGCGCTGTTTTCAGTAAAGTCATTGGCGACCACGTCAATGGTCGGCGCATCGTTTTGACCCGCAATACCCGGCGTGTCACTGTCTTGACCGGTTAAGCTGCCATCCGAGACGGTTAAATCAACTGGCGGCAGGGTGCCGCCGTTGTTAACCAAGTCCGCACCGGCTTGGGTTAATACCACTTCGCCGTTGACCAACGCGTAGTAACCGTCGGTATTGCTGCCTGGGGTGAAGTCCACCGTCAGTGCATCACCGTCTTCATCAAAGGTGGTGTAGGTTGCGGCCACATCGCCATCAACGGCGCTGTTTTCAGTAAAGTCATTGGCGACCACGTCAATGGTCGGCGCATCGTTGGTCGGAGTGATCACCGGTGTGTCACTGTCTTGACCGGTTAAGTTGCCATCAGAGACGGTTAAATCCACTGGCGGCAGGGTGCCGCCGTTGTTAACCAAGTCCGCACCGGCTTGGGTTAACACCACTTCGCCGTTGACCAACGCATAGTAACCGTCGGTATTGCTGCCTGGGGTGAAGTCCACCGTCAGTGCATCACCGTCTTCATCAAAGGTGGTGTAGGTTGCGGCCACATCGCCATCAACGGCGCTGTTTTCAGTAAAGTCATTGGCGACCACGTCAATGGTCGGCGCATCGTTTTGACCCGCAATACCCGGCGTGTCACTGTCTTGACCGGTTAAGCTGCCATCCGAGACGGTTAAATCAACTGGCGGCAGGGTGCCGCCGTTGTTAACCAAGTCCGCACCGGCTTGGGTTAATACCACTTCGCCGTTGACCAACGCGTAGTAACCGTCGGTATTGCTGCCTGGGGTGAAGTCCACCGTCAGTGCATCACCGTCTTCATCAAAGGTGGTGTAGGTTGCAGCCACATCGCCATCAACGGCGCTGTTTTCAGTAAAGTCATTGGCGACCACGTCAATGGTCGGCGCATCGTTGGTCGGAGTGATCACCGGTGTGTCACTGTCTTGACCGGTTAAGCTGCCATCAGAAACGGTTAAGTCCACTGGCGGCAGGGTGCCGCCGTTGTTAACCAAGTCAGCACCGGCTTGGGTTAACACCACTTCGCCGTTGACCAACGCATAGTAACCGTCGGTATTGCTGCCTGGGGTGAAGTCCACCGTCAGTAGATCGCCGTCTTCATCAAAGGTGGTGTAGGTTGCGGCCACATCGCCATCGACGGCGCTGTTTTCAGTAAAGTCATTGGCGACCACGTCAATGGTCGGCGCATCGTTTTGACCCGCAATACCCGGTGTGTCACTGTCTTGACCGGTTAAGCTGCCATCCGAGACGGTTAAATCAACTGGCGGCAGGGTGCCGCCGTTGTTAACCAAGTCCGCACCGGCTTGGGTTAATACCACTTCGCCGTTGACCAACGCGTAGTAACCGTCGTCATTGCTGCCTGGGGTGAAGTCCACCGTCAGTGCATCACCGTCTTCATCAAAGGTGGTGTAGGTTGCAGCCACATCGCCATCAACGGCGCTGTTTTCAGTAAAGTCATTGGCGACCACGTCAATGGTCGGCGCATCGTTGGTCGGCGTGATCACCGGTGTGTCACTGTCTTGACCGGTTAAGTTGCCATCAGAGACGGTTAAATCCACTGGCGGCAGGGTGCCGCCGTTGTTAACCAAGTCAGCACCGGCTTGGGTTAACACCACTTCGCCGTTGACCAACGCATAGTAACCGTCGGTATTGCTGCCTGGGGTGAAGTCCACCGTCAGTGCATCACCGTCTTCATCAAAGGTGGTGTAGGTTGCGGCCACATCGCCATCGACGGCGCTGTTTTCAGTAAAGTCATTGGCGACCACGTCAATGGTCGGCGCATCGTTTTGACCCGCAATACCCGGTGTGTCACTGTCTTGACCGGTTAAGCTGCCATCAGAAACGGTTAAATCCACCGCCGGCAGGGTGCCGCCGTTGTTAACCAAGTCCGCACCGGCTTGGGTTAACACCACTTCGCCGTTGACCAACGCGTAGTAACCGTCGTCATTGCTGCCTGGGGTGAAGTCCACCGTCAGTGCATCACCGTCTTCATCAAAGGTGGTGTAGGTTGCGGCCACATCGCCATCAACGGCGCTGTTTTCAGTAAAGTCATTGGCGACCACGTCAATGGTCGGCGCATCGTTGGTCGGCGTCACTTCAATGGTTAATGTTGCGGTAACGCCAGTATTAGTGGTGTAGGTAATAACAGGAACGGTACCGTTCCAATTTTCATTGGGTGTGAAAGTATAAGAGCCATCTTCATTGATGATGAGTACGCCACCTTCAAGAGTCACTTCAGTGCCGGCAGGATAGGTTTGGCCGTCAACTTCAAATGTCACCACGCTTAAATCTGAATCTGGATCGCTATCATTATCTAATACATTGCCTGATGCGGGTGTGTCCTCAGATACAGTGACAACATCATTAACTGTTACCGTTGGGTCTTCAACAGGGGTGATTTCAATGGTTAATGTTGCGGTAACACCAGTATTGGTGGTGTAAGTAATAACAGGAACTGTACCGTTCCAATTTTCATTGGGTGTGAAAGTATAAGAGCCATCTTCATTGATGATGAGTACGCCACCTTCAAGAGTCACTTCTGTGCTTGCAGGGTAGGTCTGGCCGTCAACTTCAAATGTTACGACGCTTAAATCTGAATCTACATCGCCGTCGTTATCTAATACGTTTCCAGTGGCGACAGTATCTTCTGCAACAGTATTGCTGTCATTAACAAGTACAGAGACATCATCAACGGGTGTTACTTCAATGGTTAATGTTGCGGTAACACCAGTATTGGTGGTGTAGGTAATAACTGGGACTGTACCGTTCCAATTTTCATTGGGTGTGAAAGTATAAGAGCCATCTTCATTGATGATGAGTACGCCACCTTCAAGAGTCACTTCTGTGCTTGCAGGGTAGGTCTGGCCGTCAACTTCAAATGTTACGACGCTTAAATCTGAATCTACATCGCCGTCGTTATCTAATACGTTTCCAGTGGCGACAGTATCTTCTGCAACAGTATTGCTGTCATTAACAAGTACAGAGACATCATCAACGGGTGTTACTTCAATGGTTAATGTTGCGGTAACACCAGTATTGGTGGTGTAGGTAATAACTGGGACTGTACCGTTCCAATTTTCATAGGGTGTGAAAGTATAAGAGCCATCTTCATTGATGATGAGTATGCCACCTTCAAGAGTCACTTCTGTGCCTGCAGGGTAGGTCTGGCCGTCAACTTCAAATGTTACGACGCTTAAATCTGAGTCAGCATCAGTGTCGTTAACTAAAACATTACCTGATGCAACTTGATCTTCACCAACTGTTATTGCGTCATTGACTAATACTGAAGGGGAATCATTTTCAGTAAGTGCTTCTTCTTGAGTAACTGCTGTTGGGGCAGCAGCTTGTCCGGTTGTGTCGTATCCAGAATTCGCAAGTGTTTCATCACCATCTCTTGTTACAGCAACATAACCAAAGTCACCTTGGTTGGCAGTAGGGGTGCCAGCGGCGGTTTCAGGTAAGTCAGTAGTTGGGTCTTCACCAGATGCAATCAATGCCTGTAAAGCTTCGATTTCATCTAATGCTTGCTGATCTGCTACTTGTGCAACAATCGTGTCATCGAGATTATCGGCTAATGTATTAATCGATTCGTCATTAGGGATGTTAGCACTATTAAAAATAGTACCGTCATCAAACGTAATAACGAAACCAAGATTATTACTGCTGGCAACTATTGCACCAGCCGGCACAACTTGACCGAGTTGTAGTTCCTTGGTTTCATTGTTAATCGTTATTGTTACTGAACTTTCTGAAGCAGAAAGTATTCCATTTTTTGACGTAGTTATCGATCCCATTTGAAGCTCCCAACAGCTTTAATACACTTAAATACCAATATACTAAGATGTACAATAACAGCTTAGTTAAATACTAGTATTAACATTAAAATAAATTTAGACACAATCTGGTAATAATATCATTTGCTGCTAAAGTAGTCAATTTTTTGACGTTGAAGTAACATTAATAATATATTGAAAATATAGAGATAAATACCACCACATTTGTATATATTGTGTACGTTTTAATCTCATAAAAAGTTCATGATTACGGATTAACTCTTCCGCCTTTATATCGGCACCAATAGCAGTAAGATGAACCAATAGATAACAAAAAAGCCTGCAACATTGCAGGCTTTTGGTTTGTACAAAAATAATACTTATTGTTTACAGAATATTAGCTGCATTACGATAGCTATGAGCCGCTGTTGAATTTTCACCTAACTGTTCTTGTGTTTGAGCTAAAGCCAGCCATGATTGATGAGTTGGTGCTATGCGACATACATTTTGCCAATGAGTTTTGGCTTGTTTAGTCTCACGACTTTGAATGGCAAGCTTGGCAAGGCACATTTGATAGTCAGCATCATTTTCATGAGTGGTTTCTAACTTGCTGAGCAATTTACGGATATCTTGATCTTGAGCGGTAATTAAATCAGGTATTGCTGTAAATAACGCTGCTGATGGCGAAGCATTGAGTTGTTTATTAATTAATTTTAGCGCTTGATCTTTATGACCATACTGAATAAGTCCACGAGCATAGGCTAATATCAGTTCATCTTCTTTACGTTCTGATTTATTTAACCAATGCCAACATTTGGTTAACTCCGCTTCAGATATTTTGGCTGCATTGATCATTAAAATACTGTTGGTTTTAGTATTTAATTGGTTGAACTCAGTTTCAGCTAATAATTGACGCTTTTTAAGAATAGGTAACAACAACTTCAATGCCTGCCAGTCTTGCTGCTGTAAGTATAATTCTTGCGCCAATTTAAGCACTGGAGAGCTGCTTTTACTTGTCGGGTTCAGTTTATCTAATATTGCCCGTGCCTTAACCAGTTCACCTTGCTTCATTAAATAACGGGTGCGCGAAGTATAAACCGCTGTCTTTGCAATTGGGTTTTTCTCTGCTTGAGTTAAATAATGATCGCGAGCTGTAATATCACCTTGATAATGTGCTGCTCTAGCTGCTGCAAATAGATTTAATACCGGGATTTCACCTTTTTCAGCCCCTTTTGCCATTGCTTTTTCTGCCGCAGGCCAATCTTCTTCTGCCAGTGCTAAAGCACCGATTAACGTATGCTTTTTAGCGGCTTTTCTTCGCCATTGTTCTGGAAGGTATCGGCTACTTAATACAATATTTAATAACAAGATGATTAACCATTCGAGTAATTGTAGTGCAAAATAAAACACAATTAAGCCAACAATACCGGTCACTAAACTGGTTTCTATTTGATATTCACCAATTGCGATGTAAATGTAACCGCTTTGCCCAATAATGAGTGGGCTTATACACAGCCCAATTAAAATAAGAACAACATAAACTAGCGTCTTAATCATTGCGCAGGCTCCTGTGTAGGCATAATTTCACCATAAATAACCAGTTGCTGCAGTAGTGGCGATGCTTGAAATTTATTGAGCGAAATTTTCTCAATGTTAACCTTGGTAAGCTTATCTAAAGACTCAATCATTGATTTGGTCTTTGGATCTCTCAAGTCAAAGTACTGTTGTAACCATTTGTCTGCTAACGATATAGACTGTTGATAATTCACTTGGTCAAATCGGTACAATGCTAATTGTGCTTGTAATAATTTGTTGCGAATATTTTCGACCAAATACCATTGCTGCTCAGGTGATAATAGTGGTTCTAGATCAGTAGTCCGTTTACGGATAGTGATGAATCCATCAGTTAAATCGTGCCAAGTTCGGGCCAAATTCTGTTGCCAGTCATCAATTGAATCAGTTACTTGTTGAGTGCTTTTATTGTCAGCAAAATTTTCATCAACACGATTTAATGGTAATTGTGTGAAGCCATCAATAAGGGTATCTAAGTCAAAGATAGTATTAGTGATGTCAGTCGTTTTTAATGCTTTAACTTTGGTGATGTCATCTGCTAACGCTTTGCGTAATACTGTTAATGCAGGATCTTTCATCGCACTAATGCGTTCATCTGCCGATTGTAATAAACCAATAGCGGTTTGTGGATCGTTTTCTAACCACAGTTTTCTACCCGCCATGCGTACAAGGTATTCAGCTTCTGATGCCATCCAATGGTTAGGACTGCGCTGTGCAATCACCGCAACACGCTCTTGCAATTGTTTATTCGACTGCTGCAGTTGGGCTAATTTCGCATAAGCTTTGGTATCATTCAGTTGTTGTTGCTCTAACGTGCCAATGCGTTTATTAGTTGCCATTGCCGTTTGCTGTAATTCATATTTTAACGATTTATTTTGGGTTACTTGCTCAGAGATATTTTGCCCTAACTGAGTTTGGCCATTACTTTGTTGATCCAGTTGCAAATACAGCCAATAACAAGCTGCAATAGCCACTATTGCTACGAGTAAACTGAACAGTACTCCAAGACGGATCCACCAAGAACTAGGTTTCGCTTTGCGTCGACTATTATTTACAGGTGAATTAGCAGAGGAGTTTGCCTGGTTATTATGGGTTTTGCTGTCAGCAGATTTTTGGCTGGTTGCATTGCCTTTTTTGGTCTGAGTCGGTTTTTCTACAGGACTTGGTGCAGGAGAAATTACTTTCTCATCCTTGTGAGCAGGCGGGTTTGGATCTTTTTTATTGTTTTCCATGAACAGTCCTTGAAAGCAAAAATACAACCAATAAAAGCAATATTAATAAATGCGTGTCGATGCAAGATAACAATACAATAACAAATTATAACGCAAGACTCGCTAGTATAGCTTGAGTATTTGCTCCATTTGCATTGGAGATATGGCTTAAGCCCATTGCTTTTGCTTGTAATTCGACGCGATTACTGGGGACTATGATATGACATGCACGTAGCCATGCAAATAATTCTTTTGGTACAAGCTCAACTAAGTTGGATAATATTTCACCGCTGGTGACGACAATGGTGTCAATTCCAAACGATTTCCACTGTTGAGTTATCGCTTTACCGTCAAGGTTTGGTATTGCTCGTTGGTAGACTTGCCAATAGTTCACATTGGCGCCTCGCAGCTGTAATTGCTCTGCAAGTGTTTCTCGTCCGCCTAAACCCCGAACAATAATAAATGACTGTTTATCGACATCTTGTAATTGGGCTAGCGACAATAATCCTTCGCTATCTTGACTGTGTTCTGGTGAGGTAAAAGCATTGATATTATATTGAGCTAGACTATCTGCCGTAGCTTGGCCTACAGCAAAATAACGACAGTGAGTCGGAAATTGCTGTTGCAGTTTTTGTGCGGCAAAGTCCACTGCATTGCTACTAATAAACAGTAAGTTGTCAGTGTTATTTAAGTGGGTAGGATTGAGTTGTTCTGTGGTTTCTACAACCGATAATAGCGGAGTAACAAGATAAGCAACGTCTCGCAGCGAGAGTTGCTCTTCCATTGCTTGATTGCGCCCTTGTGGGCGCGTTAACAAGACTTTCATGGTCTGTTATCTTGATAGCACAAGATTAACTGGCATACACAGCGTCTAAAATAGTTTTAGCACCGCGACTCAGTAAATCCTCTGCAAGCGATTCCCCAAGTGCAACCGCATCGGTCTTAGAACCCGAGACAGTGCCTATAATGATTTGGCTGCCATCAGGATTACCAACTAAACCACGTAGAGTTAAATTATCACCGTTTATTTCAGCAAAAGCACCAATAGGAACTTGGCATCCGCCTTCTAAACGAGTATTCATTGCTCGTTCAGCAAGCACTCTATAACGGGTTTCTAAATGTTCTAGTGGCGCTAATAACGCTTTAACTCGCGCATCATCAGTACGGCACTCAATTCCTACCGCACCTTGGCCATTGGCTGGCAGTGATTCTTCGGCAGAAATAAAGTTAGCGATACGTTCGTTTAGCTTTAAGCGAATTAATCCGGCGGCCGCTAAAATAATCGCATCATAGTCACCACTGTCTAGCTTGGCTAAACGAGTACCGACATTTCCGCGTAAATCTTTGATAACTAAATCAGGGCGAGCAGCTCTAATTTGGCACTGACGGCGTAAACTTGATGTACCTACCACAGCGCCCTGAGGTAATTCGCTGATAGATTTATAATTGTTTGACACAAATGCATCACGCGGGTCTTCACGTTCACAAATCACTTGTAAGCCCAAACCTTCTGGAAACTCTACCGGCAAGTCTTTCATGGAATGCACAGCAATATCGGCGCGATTTTCAAGCATGGCAACTTCCAGCTCTTTAACAAACAAGCCTTTGCCACCGATTTTAGCTAAAGGAGTATCTAAAATGACATCACCTTTAGTACTCATTGGCAATAGCTCAACCGTAAGCCCAGGATGAATGCGCTCAAGCTCAGCTTTAACAAATTCAGCTTGCCACATTGCAAGTGGACTTTTACGTGTTGCGATACGAATTATATTTTCAGACATGGTAGTAGATCCAATCAGATAGCCTCATTGAGGTAATGCTATCACCGCTCAAGCTTTGATGTAACAAATCGATGGTAATTGTTTGAAGTCCGTAGGGCTTATTTTTGATTAATATTGTTTGTTAGCTACTGGAGTTATAAAAAATAAATGCTACGATGATCACCATTTCGGTAAAAATGTGATCTTGATTGGCAAAAGTAGTCATAAAGGGTTAGTCTTTTATAATTAGTTGTTACCAGATTGTTGCTTTAGAGAAAAATAAAGGAAGTGAGTCTTGACCGATAAAACGGCTTATTACCAAAAGGATTTAGCTGAAAAGCTCAATGGCATCAGATTGGCAAGAGTGCTCAATGTGTTGCCTGAATCACAGCTGCATTTATTTCATCTTATTCCTTTTTTAATCCATCATAATCAAATCAATGTGCCTGGTATTATCGATCCCGATACACCTTGTGGTATTCACGGTTTTACCTTGTCAGATGCGATAGTGTCGGCATGTGATGCATTGTCTTTATCCATTCCTGAGATGATCCAGCCAAGTGATTGTGTTTTTGAAGGCATATATGCCATGGGAAGCACTGCTAGTTTTGGACAAAACCCTCAAAGTGACGTTGATATCTGGTTGGTTTACAATAGCAAACTGACTGATGACCAGCTAAAGTTAATTGAATATAAAAATAAACTTATCAGTGACTGGTTTGCCGGTTTTGAGTTTGAAGTGAACTTTTATCTTGTGCATCCGATGCAATTTAGAGAGTGCAGCGCATTTGATAATTGCCAGCCAGTAGGATTAGAACACAGTGGTAGTAGCCAGCATTGGCTATTATTAGAAGAGTTTTACCGCTCTCACATCCGGCTTGCAGGTAAAGTTGTTGCTTGGTGGCCTGATGCCAATAGTCAAAATACCGAGTTTGATGCCAGTTTACTTTATCTTGGCGATATCAATTCTTTGCCAGCAGCAGAGTATTTCGGAGCCTCATTATGGCAGCTGTATAAGGGGCTCAATAAACCCCATAAAGCATTATTAAAAGTGTTGTTGCTGGAAACTTACGCCTCGGAATATCCTAGTACAACATTGATTACTCAACAAATTTGGCAATATTGTGAACAACAAGATTTTAGTGTTGATAACGATGCTTATTTATTGCTTTATCAACGTATTGAAACCTACTTGATAGCTCAAGGTGATGATAATCGTTTAGAAATTGTTAGGCGTTGTTTTTACTTAAAGTCAGGTGTCACGCTATCGTGTTTATCACCTAATAGTGCGGCAGACTGGCGGGTAGAGAAAATTCAAAACTTGGTTAAGCAATGGGCATGGAGCCATGAGTTGGTAGCCACATTGGATAATAGTCCTTATTGGCATGCAGGTCAGCTTAAATGGTTCAATCAACAGCTCAGTGAACTGCTATTAGTCAGTTACAAAAATCTATTGCAATTTGCCTCAAAACAAACACTAAGTGAACGTATGCGGGTTGAGGAATTAGGCTTGCTGGCGCGTAAGCTACACACTTATTTTAGTGAAGATACTCATTTGTTACAGCCTTTAAACCGCTTATGGAGTCTATCTACTGCTGAAAAATCGTTGACCATCTTCCATTGTAGGCAAGCATCACGTTTTTATCTTTATCGCCAAGCATACCTTGATAAAGATCCGTCTCAAGCGGTTGATAACGATCCTGCACATGAGTTCGACGATCATTCAATTCACGAAGCGGATAATATATGCAATTTAGTTGCCTGGTCAGTGTTGAATGGCCTCGCAACGGCAGATACTCAATGGTTTCAAGTTGGACGAGGTAAAAGACGGACAGATAAATTAAGTTACTTAACGCGTAAACTTATTCCTATTATGCACAATGTACCCACTGTTTATAAACGTGATTTATGTGAACCATGGTGCTATCAAAAAATTGTGTTGATTACTAATATGGATAGAGATCCGACAACTCAATTGAGTGAGCAAGAATTGATATTGGAACATGTTAATGCCAATATTCTCTCTTTTGGTCAGACAAAAATAAGTATGGTGTCATCTGTCGCAATTGTTTGTTTGAACAGCTGGGGTGAATGGCAGAGTCATCGTTTTAATGGAAAAACCGCATTACTGGAAGCCATTTCATTTATTATTTTGGGATTAAAACGCTCAAATGAGCAGGTTGATTTATCGATTATTAGTTGCTCGGCAAAATTAAAACAACCGATTTTTAATCAGCTCAAAACACTCCTGTTACGTTGTTATGGTTTAATGAAGAAGGTCAATCAGACAAATACATTAATGCACCCGATAACCATTGGTGAGCAGCATTATAGTATGCATTTCAATTCATTAGGTATGATGTATCGTAAAGTTGATTTAATAACAGGTACCGGAAATTTTAATTCATCTGTGTTGCCATATGCAGATTTAGCTGAAGACCCCTATTTGAATTCACCATCGGTAATCCAAAAGTTTATCGTGATGGGAGCGAAGCAGTATTTTTTACGTGAACGTCATCAAACTCTTGATGTGTTTATTGCGGACGATAATAATCAGCTTGAACATTTACAATATCAACACACTAGCATTAATGATTTTGTTGCCAAAGAAAGTCATTTATATGTTTTTGACGAGCAAAAACAACGATCCCCTGTTTTTAATATGCCGCAGTTTTTTCAACTTGTGGATATAGAAGGCAAGTTAACCGTAATACCTTTTGGTTTGTCAGTAGATGAGATGGGCTCAGCTTTTTAAGCATAAGCCCAATCTCAATGACAATTAAATGACTCACTTGGCACTTTGTTACGCTAATTTATTGCGATGTTTATGCGCTTATCTCGAGCAAAATGCCACTTTGTTTGTTGATGGCGTCAATCACAAAAGACATAAACTCCAATCCATTACGAGTATCTAACCATTTGCCATCGTTGTAATTAAAGTGATAACCACCTGATTTTGTGGCTAACCAAATTTCATGCAAAGGCTCTTGTTTATTGATGACAATTTGCGAACTATCTTCAAAAGCCAGCTGTAAAACATTGCCGCTGGCATTGATATCTACATCGGCATCTTGCTCGTCAATTGCTTTTTCTACCGCGTTCTCTATTTCGCCAAACATTTCATCGGCTAATCGATGAAACTCAGTATCTGTAATAGCCATGTATTTCTATCCTTTGCTTTCTGCGTTATGAATGCGATTATAAGACCATTATTCACTAGATGCACAGATGTTGAGAAAAATGAGACTGCTTTTATTTATTATGCTTGCTAGCCTATTGGTAACCGCATGTGGTCAAAAAGGGGTTTTATACAAAACTCCTGAGCCAGTGGCCAATAAAGTCGCCCCAAAACCTGCCAGCACTGATGTGCCGAAGCAAACTGAGGAACTCGACTCTCAACCCTCAACTTCACAACAAGAATAGCATTTATAAGGGACCGCATTTTGGATTACTTTTCATATCAAAATAATTCACTATTCGCAGAAGACTGCGATGTAGCAAAACTGGCCAAAACTCACGGTACGCCGCTGTACATTTATTCTCGTGCCACATTAGAGCGCCATTGGCATGCCTTTAATAATGCCGTTGCTGATCATCCGCATCTTATTTGTTATGCAGTGAAGGCGAATTCAAACCTTGCGGTATTAAATGTATTGGCTCGCTTAGGCAGTGGCTTTGATATTGTGTCTGGCGGTGAACTCTCACGTGTGCTGCAAGCTGGCGGCGATCCTAAAAAAGTGGTTTTCTCTGGTGTGGGCAAAACCGTTGCCGAAATGGAGCAAGCTCTTAATATTGGCATTTACTGTTTTAATGTCGAGTCAAGTGCCGAACTTGAACAGCTTAATGAGGTCGCGAGCCGCTTAGGTAAAGTGGCACCTGTTTCATTGCGAATTAATCCAGATGTTGATGCCGGTACTCATCCTTATATTTCGACGGGCCTTAAAGAAAATAAATTTGGTATCGCCATGGAAGAAGCTGAAGTGGTTTTTGCCCGTGCAGCAGAATTAGCTCATTTACATGTTAAGGGTGTGGATTGCCATATTGGTTCACAGCTCACCGAAATAAAGCCATTCTTAGATGCCATGGATCGCATGCTTGCATTGATCGATCGTTTAGGCGAACAAGGTATCCAAATTGAACACTTTGATGTGGGTGGCGGCTTAGGGGTAACATATAACAGTGAAACTCCACCACATCCAGACGCATATGCCGCTGCATTACTCGAGCGCTTAAATGGTCGTAAATTGAAGTTAATTTTTGAACCTGGCCGTGCTATAGCCGCCAATGCGGGTATTTTTGTCACTCAAGTACTTTATCTGAAAGAAAACAGCGATAAGCGTTTTGCGATTGTTGATGGTGCAATGAATGATCTTATTCGTCCGTCGCTTTATAGCGCATGGCAAAATATTATTCCGGTACAACAAAATGATGCGCCAACTTTTGCTTATGATATTGTAGGCCCAGTATGCGAAACGGGTGACTTTTTGGGAAAAGACAGACAGTTAGCGGTAAAGTCGGGTGACTTATTAGCGATACGTTCAAGTGGCGCTTATGGTTTTGCTATGGCCTCAAATTATAATTCTCGCCCAAGAGTGGCTGAAATTATGGTTGATGGTGGTAATGATTTTGTTGTTCGTCAGCGTGAAACGCTAGAACAACTTTGGCAAGGCGAACATTTACTGCCATAGGCAGTAAGCTAGCGGCATAACGTTTTATAAGGAAACTTTTGTGATCCATTTCACTAAGATGCACGGACTGGGTAATGACTTTATGGTCGTTGATGGCGTAACACAAAATGTGTTTTTTTCGCCTGAACAAATTCGCCGTCTTGCCGATCGGAATTTTGGGATTGGTTTTGATCAACTTTTGTTGGTCGAGCCGCCTTATGATCCAGATTTAGATTTCCATTATCGTATTTTTAATGCCGATGGCAGTGAAGTTGAACAGTGTGGTAATGGCGCTCGTTGTTTTGCTCGTTTTGTTCGCAATAAAGGTTTAACGCAAAAGAATAAAATTCGCGTGAGTACTAACTCGGGTAAAATAACTTTACGAATTGAGCGTGATGGTAACGTGACCGTTAATATGGGCGTTCCTGTCATCGAGCCAAGCCAAATTCCATTTAAAGCCAAAAAAAGCGAAAAAACCTATTTATTGCAAACGCCGATGCAAACTTATTTATGCGGTGCCATTTCAATGGGTAATCCACATTGTGTGATTCAAGTCGAAGACGTACAAACGGTTAACGTGGACGAAATTGGTAGCAGCTTGACCCGTCATGAGCGCTTTCCTAAAGGCGTAAATGTTGGTTTTATGCAAGTGATTAACCCTGGGCACATTAAGTTACGTGTCTATGAGCGCGGCGCAGCAGAAACCTTAGCATGTGGTACAGGTGCATGTGCCGCGGCAGCAGTTGGACAATTGCAGGATAAGCTAGACAAACAGGTGAGAGTCGACTTACCTGGTGGCAGCTTAATCATAAATTGGGAAGGCGAGGGTAAGCCGTTATGGATGACCGGACCGGCAGAACATGTATATGATGGACAAATACAACTATGAGTGACATTACCTCAAAAGTCAGTTTGACTAATGTGGCCGCTGACAATACGGTTAGCAGTGAGCAAGCAAAAGATATTAATTCAATTGGACAAGATCTTGGCATCGACATGATGGCGAGCCTGCAACAAGCACCGTTTGATGAAATGTTGATCCGCGAATATTTATTGGATAATCCTGATTTTTTTAATCGTTATCCTGAGTTATTAGTTGCTATGCGTGTACCGCATGCGGAACGTGGCGCGGTATCATTAGTTGAACGTCGACAAGAGCTGTTACGTCAACGTGTTAGCCAGCTTGAAGAAGAAATTACCTCGCTAATGAATATTGCCACTCATAATGAGAAAATATTCAAATTTAATACCGAATTGTCGTTTAAAATGCTTGCGAGCCAAGATTTAGGTGAGCTGCGTTTAGTGTTGTCAGAAGGATTAAAAAACGAGTTTGGTTTTAGTCATGTCAGGTTAATTACTGTGCACGATATTGACAGCGAATTAGCTAAAATTTGGCGTCATCGCGTCCAAAGTGGTTATTATTTTGGTCGGTTAACTCAATCAGAATCTAAGCGTTTGTTTGGTAGTGAAGTTGGCTCTGTGGCGTTAACTAAATTATCTGATGAAAATGGCCAAGTGATATTTGCTATAGCCAGTAATGACCCAACGCATTTCCACCCCGATATGGACTCATTGTTATTCAGCCAATTGCGTCGTTTATTAGACCATATGTTGCCGAAAATGTAATCGTTAAGCTATGTGTTTTAAATGAGCATTTTTCAACGATGAAATTGACTTAAATGGCGACGGCCTGAGTCGTTACAATCTGGGAGTACCTTGATGAAGCCAACTGACTGGCAAACGATATTTAGCCAACATTTGTCTTCGGAAAGACAGCTCTCAGCCTATACCGTGCGCAACTACCTGTTTGAATTACGTCGTGTCGAAGACATGTTAGCTGAATCAACTCAACTGATTGAGGTTAGCCGTGATCAGCTGCAATCAGTAATGGCAACATTACACCGTAAAGGGCTGAGTCCCCGATCTTTATCTTTGTGTTTGTCTGCCTTAAAACAGTTCTTTGATTTTTTGCTGCGCGAAGGTGCTGTTACGGTAAGCCCGGCACAGACGTTAAGTGCACCTAAACAAAATAAACCCTTACCGAAAAATATGGATGTGGATGCTGTCAGCCATTTATTGTCCATAGAGGGCGATGATCCTTTGAGCTTGCGTGATAAAGCCATTATGGAACTATTTTATTCAAGTGGTTTACGTTTAGCTGAGTTAGCCAGCTTAGATTGCGTTGACATTAAGTTTGATCAAAGCGAAGTTAAAGTGATGGGTAAGGGCAGTAAACAGCGTGTTGTGCCCATTGGCCAAGTGGCATTAACCGCGATCAAAACGTGGTTGAATTGCCGTAACCAGTTATCTTGTGTAGAAGCTGGGGATGCGTTATTTGTTAGCAGCCAAGGCAAGCGATTGTCTCATCGTAGTATTCAAGCGCGTATGGCTAAGTGGGGACAAGAGCAAGCCATGGCGGTAAAAGTTCACCCACATAAGTTGCGTCATTCGTTTGCAACTCATATGCTTGAATCAAGCCAAGATTTACGTGCAGTACAAGAGTTACTCGGTCATGCGAACTTATCGACCACACAAATTTACACCAGTTTAGACTTTCAACACCTTGCCAAAGTGTACGATAACGCGCATCCAAGAGCGAAAAAAGACAGGGGGAAATAATGACATTGCAATTGCCTAAAGCTTCGATGATCCAATATCAGCGCCTACAACCTTTTAGCGCGATTAGTTTTGATTTAGACGATACACTCTACAATAATCTTCCTTATGTAATACATGCCAGTGAGCAGCTGTTCTCGTTAATAAATCAAATCTATCCTGCCACCACAACATGGGACGCTGCTCAATGGCAGCAACTCAAACATGCACTGTTCAAACTACATCCAGAGTTAGCTCATGATACCAGTGCAGCGCGCTACGCCATGTTACATCAAGGTTTATTACACTTTGGTTATAGTGAGACAGAAGCCAGCCAAGGTGCACAAGATGGCATGACATGTTTTCATCATCATCGTAGTAATTTTACTGTTGATGAGAGCGTGCTGGAGTTACTAGAACGTTTAAGCCAACGTTACCAACTTATTGGTATTACTAATGGTAATGTCGACACCCAGCGCATCGGGTTAGATAAAGTGATGCAATTTGTGCTACATCCTGGTCATGGGGTTAAAATGAAACCTGCTGCCGACATGTTTAGCCTTGCTTGTCGTCAATTAGATATTAAGCCGTCGGCGTTATTGCATGTGGGCGATCATCCGTTGTCTGATATCGCTGGAGCTAAAATGGCGGGCTGTCAAAGTGCGTGGCTAAACCCATGTATGCAGCAACGGCATAAAAAGGCGCAACCGGTATTACCGCATATCGAGATTAACCAATTGGATTTACTGCTTCAGTTGCTTTAGCTTCAAATCGATACCGGCTTTTAAGCTCATTTGTTCAACTTGCTCACGGCTCGCATGCATATCGGCATCGCCCACTCGAAAATAGGTACCGCTGTAAGGATCGGTGCCAACATAGATGGGCCTGAGTTTTACATCCACGCAGGGCACATGGATACGAATCAGCTTTTTAGCCATAATTTCGATAATTTGTACGTCGGTAGGCGCTAAAATATTGTGACTGATTTTTTTTGGGTCATGTAAAATTGCCCAAATTTCACTGAGCATCGGCATCGGATTAATAATTCCCTCAATCGTAAAGTCACCTTGCTGCTCTTTTACCCCTAAAATAATTTCCCCGCCTAAGGTGTTGGCAAAAGCGCTGTAGCTTTCCCACATACCTTCGGGCAACATTCCATTACCATCTCTTCCACCTGCTAACTTAAATTCAACTTGGGCAGATTCATGTAAGTTTGCAATGTCATCTAAGGCAAAGGTTGGGTAATGATGAGGCGACATTTAGGCTCCATATTGAGGTACGTAAAACTCATTATGTACTGTATGAAGTTTCGCAAAAAAAAGGAAGCAAATCCGTAAGGATGATCTCGAAGTTGCTTCAAAATGGGGAACCAAGGAGGATTATAGTGCTAAAGCTTTTGGGAATAATAAAGTGTTCTCAATCTCTATATGAGTTTGCAAGTCGGCATCAAATTCAGCCAAGGTGCGATAACATGTTTGCCATGTATGGCAGACACCTGCAGGTGGTGTGTAGTTATTGGTTAAGTTTCGAATGGTTTGCAACATGTGGTCTGCGTTATCGTGTTCATGCAACATCATGTTGATAGGGTTACTAATATGACCAAAGCATCCATCAACGGTTTTGCCTAAGCTGATCGATTTAATCGCCGGAAATAAAATGCGTTCTTCTTTCATTAAATGCGGCATTAATTCGGCAATTAACTCATTAACCGCATGCGCCAGAGGCTTTATCTCGCTGTGATCATCACCGTGCGCGCGGACCATTTTATCTGTGTATTCCACTAATAATGGAGCGGTTTCACGAATGTATTGATGATGAGTCGCTTCAATATGATCTATCAAATCAATTAATGATAAGTGCTGTAATGCGGGTGCTGCTTGTTCGGTTAACATGGCAATTCCAAAGGTGCACATAATTTACATGTATTTTATGTGCATCTTTAACAATGCTCAATTTATTCACCACTAATCTGTTAGCTAACTCACACATTAATCGAAAATTGATGCATTATTGAGTGCAAGACTCGCCTTGCGCCAATGTGCTTAGCAGTACTTTTGAACTGACTTTTTGTTGCTGTAGCATACCGCCGACTCTTAATAAGCTACCTTGCCAACACACTAACCCACGGTGATCCATGCTTGGCTGCGATAGTGTCTGCGGTGTGAGCCATTGCTTAGTAGCCAAGTCGAATCGATAACCATACGAGCTTGCCTCGCTAGGTTCACCGTTATAACCAATACCTGAATAGTTATACGGATTATCACTTCCGCCTAAAAATACAATTTGGCCACCAGTTGTTGTTTTAATCCCGGTAGCTGCCATGCGGTAATGAGCCGTAGCAGTTGCAGCAGTGTTTGATTTGGCAGTGTTTGCTATTGCTTGATTTACGTTTGATTCAGTTATTGTAGATTTACTTACGTTGATATTAGCCGCGACAGAGTAATGCGGCAGTAATTGCCAATCAATTCGCAAATGATTATCTGGATTGACTTCACCATACAAACACACGGGTGATGCTTGGTAACTGCGGCGCGCGTTGATATTAGCTTGTACTTTTACGCCGTCGCATAACACCAGCTGATTACCTACCATTCCTACTGCTTGACCAAATACAGCCGGTGCAGGTATTGGGCTTGCTTGAGCCCAAGTGTTGGTCTGGGTGTCATACACTTGGACTAAATTGACGTTGCCGTCGTTGTGCCAGCCGCCAAATAAATAAATGTATCGCTGTTGGTACGTTGTTGCAGTGGTGTCATCAACGGCCACTGGCATGTCCACAATACGAGTATATTGATTGGTCTTAATCGAGTATTGGTAATTATCAATTGTGCTAATTTCGTCATGATTTTCGGACACGGTATAACCGCCAAACACATACGCCTTATCATTAATACCTATGGCAATTGACGCCAATCTGCCCGCTAAAGGCGCAATGTGAGGGACATCTGCAATTGACTTCCACTGTGAATTTTTTTCTGTAAGTGATAACGCCCAAGCATGATTGTGTACCGCGAGATGGTTTTTTTCTGGGGCTAGTCCCATAAAACTGAGTAAATAGCTTTTGTTGTTACTGTGTACCAATGCGATGGCATTATTACTCACAGGTTGGGGAATAGTGGCAATTGATGTGTTTTGCAGTGGTGCTGCATCAACTGTAGTAATACACAAAGCCCCGATGAGTACTAATGATTGAATAACACTAGAAGTACCTTTTAATGACGATAGCATCGATGTCATCATTGGCGGTAATGAAGCGTTGTGCATGGGTTAATCCTTAAGTGCGAAGTCAGTAATGTATGCAAAAAGCAGATATTATCTCGGTTAATGTTTAATCCCAATCCCGACGCAGATAACGAATAATTTATTCACCCTTATTCGTGAGGCACCACAACATTCTGGTCTAAGTCGGGGATTTTTACGTGAGTGAATTTTGTATTGCATTAGCTGTTTTGTGAATAGTATTCACCGTTAACGAGTGAGATTGCAACAAGCCAGAGTAACAAAAATAATAGAATCATTGTGATGTATTTTTACATAAAACTGCCATGCAGTAGTTGACGTTATTTTATAGCGTAAATGTGCAATTTTGCTTGTATGTGCTGTTTTTTATCATGAATTAATACAACATCATTCGCCATAGTGTCTCAAACACCGTTGATCATCAAACTGCTTACAGCATGTTAACGTTATATTGAGTCAAACTACCGCTATAAAAAATACCCGTTTTGTTTGTTTAGGTTAAGCCGAGTTTTACCAACCGTATTCCCTGAAACGCTCACAGCGGGTATTATCAAGTTAAATCCATCATTGCTCATTATTTACTGTAACGTTATCTTAAATATGAGTCGGTTACCCCCTGAAACCATTTAGTCGTAGGTTTTACTTTGTCATCAGAAAATTCAGTTAGCTTTATCCCTCATAGTTGGTTTGGGCATTTGTATCAGCGTGACGTAAATGCGATCAAATTGACGCAAGAGGGTATTACCTTTATACCTGGCCATGGCCAATTTTTAGCAAGATTTCGGCATAACAATAAGCAACTTATTATTGGGCAGTTATCATGGCAGCAATTAGATCACCCGCCACTGTTTAGTGCCAGTTTACTCGGTAACTTATTGAGTTTTAATGCTGCAGGTACCCATTATCAAATTCCATTTTTAAGTTATTTTGCTAAATCTCATTTTAAGCAACAGGTCGAATTACTCTGGGCTTTATCTCATCAAAAATCGCTGTGCGATTTGATATTACGAGTTGAAAAAGCCACATCGAGTCGGTATTTACGCCAGTCATTAGTAGACAAAATGCGCGCTAGAATCGAACGTGAGTACTTTCGCTGGTTCCCTTGGAGTGAAGGGGCTGAGCTACCCGCTAATATACGTACCGCATTAACTCAATTACACGATTTTTATCACTGGAATAAAGCGGATATAGAGCGCTTACGTGAAAGCTATATTCAATCACAGTTGCTTGCATTTGCGGGCTTTTTTGATCATGTTGAGTCAAATCCACTAACCAATAAACAGCGTCGAGCATGTATTATCGATGATGATAGTAATCTGCTTCTCGCGGGCGCTGGAACGGGGAAAACCAGCGTAATGGTGGGCAGAGCAGGTTATCTAGTGAATAGTGGTCAAGCTCAAGCTAATGACATTCTATTGCTTGCTTATGGCAAAAAAGCCGCCATGGAAATGGATCTGCGAATTAAACATAAGCTGGGCAGTGATGATATTAAGGCCAGTACTTTTCACAGTTTAGGCCTGAAAATTATTGCCGATGTTGAAGGCGTGAAACCTAGCTTATCAGCGTGGGTAAATGATGAACCCGCCAAAGACAAATGGGTGCATGATAGATTAGAAGTTTTGATTAAAAATGAATCTTATCGTAAACAACTTTTTGACTATTTTAGTCGTTATTATTACGTTGAAAAAAGCCCATTCGAATTTTCAACACAAGGTGAGTATTTTGAATATTTAAATGATAACGACATTCGCTCATTGAAAGGTGAAAGGGTCAAAAGTTTTGGTGAGTTGCATATCGCCAATTGGCTGTTTACCAATGGCATTGAATATCAATATGAAGCCAAGTATGAATTTGATGTCAGCACGGTTGATTTTCGCCAGTATCAAGCTGATTTTTATCTACCTGAATATGAGGTTTATATTGAATATTATGGCATTGATGAAGCCAATAATACGGTTCCTTTTATCGATCAAGCTGCATATTTAACATCAATGGAATGGAAACGGCAGTTACATCATCAGCGCCAAACCAACTGCATCGAATTATTTTATTATCAGCACAAGAAAAGTCAGTTAATTAATAAGCTTGAACAAGCTTTAACGGTATTTAAGGTTAACTATTCACCTTTACCTGATGAAGCGATATTGGCAACTCTTTATGAACTGGGACGAGTCACTGAGCTGGCAAAATTGTTTAGCCAGCTCATTGGCTTGTACAAAGCCGCTTGTATTGACGAGGCCGGGCTGGAAAAGGTATTTGCCAATGCTACCCAAACGCGTAAAGCATTTGAATTACTCCAACCCATTTTACAGCAGTATCAACAGTATTTATCTGCTCACGGTGATATCGACTTTGAGGACATGATAGCCAAAGCGCTCGCATACCTGCAAAGTGGTCAATATGTCAGCCCATGGCAATATATCATGGTCGATGAGTTTCAAGATATTTCAGAACCCAGAGCACGTTTAGTGCGAGCCTTGCGAGATTCGCGCACGAAAAAAGGTAACAGCGATACTTCATTATTTTGTGTTGGCGATGATTGGCAGGCTATTTATCGCTTTAGTGGTGCGGATGTCCGTTTAACGACTCAATTTAAACGTTATTTTGGCCATGCCAGCGAAACGTATTTGGATCTTACTTTTAGATTTAATAACCGTATCGGTGAAGTGGCTAGCGCTTTTGTGAGTAAAAATCCGCATCAACTCAACAAAGATATCCATTCATTGGTACAAGTTGCCAAGCCTGCAGTATCAATACTTCGTCGTGGTACCAATGAGGGCGCAACTAAAGATGAGCCGAGTAACAACGCATTAGAGCAAGTCTTAAATGCTCTGTCCGTCCGCGTTACTCAAGCTGTTGATAAGCTTAAAGCTAAACCGACAGTATACTTACTGGCACGTTTCTGGTTTCAGTTGCCAGATAAAGACATGTTGCGTCAGTTAACGGCTAAATACCCGATGTTCGTGATTGAGTGTTTATCGTTTCATGCTTCAAAAGGTAAAGAGGCCGATTATGTGGTGATCATGGGAATGACCCAAGGCATACATGGATTTCCGTCGAAAAAAATAACGCCACCTTTACTTGATGCGTTTTTACCTAAAGCTGAAAATTTTGAGTTTGCAGAAGAACGACGTTTATTTTATGTCGCGCTAACCCGTGCAAAGCACCGAGTTTACGTTATCGCCGATATGACCAATGTGAGCCCATTTATTGTGGAACTGATCCAACAAGATTATGCCGTTGAACAACAAGAATTTAGTACGTCTTTAGTGCAATCCTTGTTCGAACAAATTAACTGTGTCCGATGTACAACTGGGATATTAAAACCACGAGTGGGCAAGTTCACATCATTCTTTTCTTGCTCACACTTTCCATTATGCGATCACAAAGAAGCAGGCTGTGACGAATGCGGCAGTCCGATGACACGCAAACGTTTTGTCGGTTTCAAGGTATGCCTCAATGACAGTTGTGCCCATATGGCGCCGATATGTAACGTTTGTGGCAGTGAGATGAGCTTAAGAGAAAGTGCTAGAGGGGCTTTTTGGGGCTGCAAAAATTATCGGGGTAACAACGTGCCTAGTTGTAGCAATACCATTAATACAGCCAAAATATCTCCGCAACAGGTGCAGTAGTCATTAGACATGAATGACCGTTTCTACTCGTATTTAACACTTGCTGATAAGTGATGTGTTACTACGAGTGTAACTGATAAAACAAAACGGGCTTATCATTGCTGATAAGCCCGTTTCATTACAATCACTTAGACGCTAGTCTTAGTTCATGCCATATTTCTTTAATTTTTTACGTAAAGTACCACGGTTGATACCTAACATATTAGCAGCGCGCGTTTGGTTGCCACGAGTGTGTTGCATGATGATGTCTAGTAAAGGTGCTTCAACTTCGCACAATACCATTTCATATACTTCAGAAGCTTCCTGACCGTCTAACTGAGAGAAGAAGTTAGTTACGGCACGTTTAACTGCGTCACGTAATAACTGCGGCTTGATAGTGCCGTTTGCTGTTTCGATTTTGCCTACGGTAAGCTGGTGAACTTCTGTGTTAGTTGTCTGATCAAACATTCTATTCTGCTCTTTATTAAATTCTAAACTAATTCATCAAAATAACATTCTACGAGGGAATGTTGCTGGGCAGCGGTTTCAAGCCGATTGAAGTCAGCACGAAATTGGCGCTGTTCCTCATGGTTTAGGTACCACCCGACATGCTTTCTAGCAAATCGGACACCTTTGTATTCGCCATATAAGTCATAAAGTTTCTTAAGGTGTTCAAGCATCACACTGCGTTGCTCTTCTGCCTTAATTGGCGCTAACTTTTTACCTGTTTCCAGATAATGTAGGATTTCTTTAAAAATCCAAGGCCGTCCTTGTGCACCTCTTCCTATCATCAGGGCATCGGCGCCAGTGTAGTCAAGTACAAACTTGGCTTTCTCTGGTGTGTCGATGTCCCCGTTAGCGACAACAGGAATTGAGACATTCTGTTTAATTGCTTTAATGGTGTCGTACTCGGCAAAGCCTTTGTACATGCATTGTCTGGTTCGGCCGTGAACGGCGAGCGAGACAATGCCACAATCTTCAGCAATTTGGGCTATTTCAACACCATTACGATGTTCAGGCTCCCAACCTGTGCGTATCTTTAACGTTACTGGCACATCTACTGCAGCAACCACTGCTTGTAAAATCTCTTTTACTAAGCTGGGGCTTTGCATTAACGCAGAACCAGCAAATTTTTTATTCACTTTCTTTGCTGGGCAGCCCATATTGATATCAATGATGTGCGCACCTTGTTCAACGTTGAACTTAGCGGCATTAGCCATTAAATCAGGATCTGCACCTGCTATTTGTACGGAGCGTATACCTTCTTCACCAGAATGCATCATGCGCTGGCGGCTTTTGTCGCTGTCCCAAACGTCGGGATTCGATGAAAGCATTTCTGATACGGCTAAAGCTGCGCCATAGCGTAAACAGAGATTTCGGAAGGCCTGATCGGTGACACCTGCCATTGGTGCCACAATCAGCTGATTAGACAGTTGATACGGGCCAATTTGCATTTCGGACTTCACCTTGCTCTCCAAAGGGGCGCTATAGTAGCCCTTTTTTACGGCCGTGAAAAGGTCAATAAATGACCTAAATGCAACTTTTTTGCTTGACTTTTATTAGCCGTCACATCTTTGACTAATAAATGGCGTTTTTTGGCCATTTTTGAGCACTGGTGCGTGTTGCAGAGAGATGTTTTCCTATATACAAGTGTCAATTATGAATGTTAACAACCTGTAAACGAGAATTTACGCACTCAATTAGCTCGTAATATCGCCAATTATTGAGTGCATTTTAGGCTTACGAGCTGACTACTTGCGTATTCCTGTTAAGCGACTCCAGTCTTCTTTGTTGCTTACTGGATCCATGATGAACCATTGGCTGTAGAAGTCGGATACTTCTTGTGCTTGTTCTTGCAATAAACCCGATAGCGCCAGTTTTCCACCTATTTTGACTTTCTCAGCTATCAAAGGTGCTAACTCTTTTAACGGACCAGCAAGAATATTAGCGACTAATACGTCTGCTTGTAAGTTGGCTGGTTGATCTTCTGGTAAATATAGGGCCAATTTATCAACTACATCGTTACGTTCAGCATTGGCTTTTGAAGCGTCAATAGCCTGATAATCAATATCAACACCGGTCACTTTTTTGGCGCCGAGTTTAATGGCGGCAATAGCCAAAATACCTGAGCCACAACCAAAATCGATGACTTCTTGGTTTGATAAATCAAGGCTGTCTAACCATTCTAAACATAAGGCGGTGGTAGGGTGAGTACCTGTACCAAACGCTAAACCTGGATCGAGAATGACGTTAACAGCGGTCGGGTCAGGAATTTCACGCCAGCTAGGGCAAATCCATAAGCGTGAACCAAATTGGATTGGGTGAAAGCTGTCCATCCATTCGCGGATCCAGTCTTTATCTTCGACTTGTTCAATTTTATGATTAAAACCTTTGCCTAAAAATGGCATTGATTCTAAAAACTCGATTGTTGGTGCTAAGTCAGTACCCGCATCAAATAATGCAATCATTACGGTATCTTGCCACAGTGGTGTTTCACCTAATTTTGGTTCGAAAATAGGCTCGTCTTGGCCATCTTCATAGGTGATGGAAAGTGAACCTTGATCCATTAATAAGTCGCCAAGCAAGTCGGCGTTATCGCGATGTGTGTGAATGCGTAATTGGATCCAAGCCATGGGATTTTCCTAACTATGGTAAAAGTAATATCAAATTGGCGCTTATTATACCCAAGTTATTTTAAGATGCTCGTTTAGGTGAGAGTTTATTGGTTTTTTACTCGGTTAAGATTGACCATTTACGGTCTCGTTTATATTAAAAATCGCGCAGGATATTGCTGATGATTAGAAAACAGGTGAGTCAGTTGCGTTAAATTTGATCTGTCCTAGTCGCGATCATATCACTCCGGTCATGTTGTTATTACGCGATAAGTTACGTCAATATTGCGAGTAATTATTACCATAAAGCCACATTTTTAGATAAAATACTCGATTGTTTTCTCTACCGGAAACTCGTTTCGATATTGAGTTAACTATCAGTATTATTTAAGTTTTTATTTTCTGGTTTGTGTGACCCGCTTCTAACTCCCGCTTAATAATAGGTGAACATTATCACGGTTTGATCATTGTTCATTGCCGCTATTCAAAAACTCTTGATATGGTCAATACTTGTGATTGTGTATAACAGGATATGATGATTTATGGCTGCGAATTCTTTGCAAACGAAAGTCGACAGGGCGGTAAATACCGATAAAGGTTTTGCTCACCCTCTTTGGGCTGCTCGTGCAGATAAACTACAAAGTTTGTCTGGTGTATTACTGGGGCTTTTTCTAGTGATGCATTTGCATTTTGAGTCGAGTATTTTGTTTGGCAAAGAAGCTTTCTACCAAGTAGCACAGTTTCTAGAAGGTGGCATTTTCAGTGAAACTGGCCATGGCTATCCTCTGGTAACAAAAATTTTTTCCTGCTTTATGTTATTGATTCTGCTGATCCATGCGGTATTTGCATTACGGCGATTTCCTACTCAATTAGGGCAATGGCGAGCCTTACGAAATCAAATGCGTTTTTTACCCCATGAAGATACCAAAATTTGGTTTTGGCAAATGATCACTGGTTTTTTATTGTTCTTCCTCGTACCAACGCACTTATTCACCATGATCACCAACCCTGAAATAGGCCCACATCTTTCGGCTGAACGGGTGTATCACCTCAATGCTTGGGCTTTATATATCCTGCTATTACCTGTTGTAGCAGTGCATGCCGTATTTGGTTTATATCGCGTCGTGGTGAAATGGGGCTTGGTTGAGCAACGTTTTGCTATGCTCAAATTTGCCAAGGTGTTGCTAGTGTATTTAATGGTGCTAGGTGTGGCGAGTTTGCTGACGTATATTTTTATTGGCCGCTCTTTAGCATTACCTGTAGTGCCATATGTGTCGATGTTGTAAGGAATTAACATGAAAATTATTTATACCGACACCTTGGTGGTTGGCGCTGGACTAGCTGGATTAAGAGTCGCGATAGCCTCAAAAGAGCGCGGTCTTGATACCTTGGTGTTATCGCTGGTTCCCGCTAAGCGATCGCACTCTGTAGCAGCCCAAGGTGGCATGCAAGCCAGTTTAGCCAATACCATAAAAGGTGAAGGTGATGATGAAGACATCCATTTTCAAGATACGGTTAAAGGTTCCGATTGGGGCTGCGATCAAGATGTTGCTCGAATGTTTGCTCACTGTGCACCCAAAGCGGTAAGAGAGTTAGCTCAGTGGGGCGTTCCTTGGACTCGAGTAACTAAAGGCGATAGACAAGTAATTGTTAACGCTGAAAAAGTCACCATTACCGAGGCCGAAGCGGCTCATGGACTCATCAATGCGCGTGATTTTGGTGGTACCAAAAAGTGGCGTACTTGCTATACCGCAGACGGTGCAGGTCATTCTTTGTTGTATGCTGTCGATAATAAAGCCATTTCGTTAGGCATTCCAGTGCATGAACGGATGGAAGCATTATCGCTTATTCATGATGGTGAACGTTGCCACGGTGTAATCGCTCGCTGTTTAATTACGGGGGAATTACGCGCTTACATTGCTAAATCGACCACTATTGCCACAGGCGGATACGGACGAATCTATTCTGTATCAACCAATGCCGTTATTTGTGAGGGGATTGGCCAAGCGTTAGCGCTAGATACCGGTATCGCGACATTAGGAAATATGGAAGCGGTACAGTTTCATCCGACGGCTATCGTTCCAGTGGGGATTTTAACTACCGAAGGCTGTCGTGGTGATGGTGGTGTGCTGCGCGATAAAGACGGTTACCGCTTTATGCCCGACTATGAACCAGAGAAAAAAGAACTGGCTTCGCGAGATGTTGTGTCTCGTAGAATGACCGAACATATGCGCAAAGGAAAAGGCGTAAATAGCCCTTATGGGCCGCATTTATGGCTGGATATTACCTTATTAGGTCAAAAGCACATTGATACCAATTTGCGTGAAGTTAAAGAGATTTGTGAAAACTTTTTAGGTATTGATCCGGTTAAAGATTGGATCCCAGTTCGACCTACACAACATTATTCTATGGGCGGTATTCGTACTAAAGCCAATGGCGAAAGCCCGCAATTATCAGGGCTGTTTAGTGTTGGAGAGGCTGCTTGTTGGGATATGCACGGCTTTAATAGACTCGGTGGCAACTCCCTCGCAGAAACGGTGGTTGGTGGAATGATTATCGGTAAGTATGTTGCTGACTTTGGTGAGCAAACTAGTTTAGTCGTTGATACTGATTTAATCGCCCAGTTTGGTAAGCAGTTACAAACAGAAGTTGATCAGCTTATTGAGGGTGAAGGAACAGAAGATCCATTTAAACTTAAAGCTTCAATGCAAAAAATTATGATGGACTACGTCGGGATTTTCCGCAATGGGCCTGAACTTGAAGTGGCTGTTAACCAATTAACCGAACTGCTTGAACGTTCGAAAAACCTCGGTTTAAAGTGTAAAAAACGCCACGCTAACCCTGAATTAGTTGAGGCGTTAAGGGTTAAACGTATGTTGAAAGTTGCCCTGACGGTAGCCTGCGGGGCTCATGCGCGTACCGAAAGCCGCGGCGCGCATTCACGAGAAGATTTTCCACAGCGTAATGACCAAGACTGGTTGAACCGTACCTTAACAAGTTGGCCAGATGCTAATAGTTTACGACCAGAAATGAGTTATGAAGCTCTTGATGTGATGCGAATGGAATTGCCGCCTGGTTATCGAGGCTATGGTGTTGATAATGCGATTGCTCATCCTGATACCCAAAAACGTCAGCAACAGGTTGAAGCTATTTTAGCTGAATTAGGTGACGATGCAGATAGGTATGCCAAGCAAGCGGCATTAATGCCTTTTGAGCTACCTGAAGAATATCAACCACGTAATCAGCGCTTCACTGATACTGTAGCCAAAACCGACGCTGAGTCTGGAGAAAAGTAATATGAGCCAAGCACGCACGTTAACTTTTTCAATTTTTCGTTATGATCCGCAAGAGCCTGGCGACAAACCTAAAATGGTGACTTATAGCTTAACAGAAGCACCCGGTATGACGGTGTTCATCGCGTTGAATCAACTACGCGAAACACAAGACCCATCACTACAATTTGATTTTGTTTGTCGCGCGGGTATTTGCGGCAGTTGTGCGATGGTGATTAATGGTTTCCCTACGTTAGCTTGTCGAACTTTAACCGCTAATTATCCAGATGGACATATTAAATTAATGCCATTACCTGGCTTTGATTTAATTGGCGATCTGTCGGTGAATACCGGTAAATTTATGCGCGAATTATCTGAGCGTTTGTCGCTGTGGTTGCATCCTAATAGCGCAGATAATGATATTCATCGTATAGAAGCGCCGATGTCACCAGAGGAAGCCACTAAGCTTTATGAGTTAGAGCGATGTGTAGAATGTGGTGTATGTGTCTCTGCTTGTGCGACTAAACAAATGCGTGACACTTTTGTTGGCGCAGTAGGTATGATGAAAATTGCCCGTTTTGAATTAGACAGCCGTGATACTCGAACCGCTGATGATTTTTACCATGTGATTGGTAATCAAGATGGTGTGTTTGGTTGTATGACGTTACTCGGCTGTCAAGATACTTGCCCAAAAGATTTACCGCATATGCAGCAAATTGCGTATTTACGCCGGAAAATGGCATCTGTTTAGGGGCTGAACGGTAACAGGCGATAGCAAGCGGAAAGACTAGATGCTAGAGCGCTTCGCTGCTAGAAACTATACGAGCTAAAGCTTTAAAGGCTGGAAGATCGATAACAAGCGGTAGAATGATAACAGGCGATGGTAAGTGGAAAGACTAGATGCTAGAGCGCTTCGCTGCTAGAAACTATACGAGCTAAAGCTTTAAAAGCTGGGGGATCGATAACAAGCGGTAAAACGATAACAGGCGATGGCAAGCGGAAAGACTAGATGCTAGAGCGCTTCGCTGCTAGAAACTATACGAGCTAAAGCTTTAAAGGCTGGAAGATCGATAACAAGCGGTAGAATGATAACAGGCGATGGCAAGTGGAAAGACTAGATGCTAGAGCGCTTCGCTGCTAGAAACTATACGAGCTAAAGCTTTAAAAGCTGGGGGATCGATAACAAGCGGTAAAGCGGTAACAGGCGATGGCAAGTGGAAAGGCTAGATGCTAGAGCGCTTCGCTGCTAGAGGCTATACAAGCTAAAGCTTTAAAAGCGGGGGATCGATAACAAGCGATAGAATGATAACAGGCGATGGCAAACGGAAAGGCTAGATACTAGAGCGCTTCACTGCTAGAGGCTATACGAACTAAAGCTTTAAAGACGGGCAGAGTGGTAACAAGCAATGAATGATAACAAGCGATAGCAAGCGGGAAAGGCCAGATGTTACTGCATTTATCGCCGCGAAGCGAAGTTGCAGGACTTAGTCTGCTCTAGGTCTTAGATATATTTTATCGATAATTAGACATAAAAAATGCCGCTAAATTAGCGGCATTTTTGCGATTATTTTGCGTTTAGGTAATGAATTACTTAGCGCGCTTCATTGCAGTGAAAAATTCTTCGTTAGTTTTGGTCATAGCCAATTTATCGATTAAGAATTCCATTGCAGAAACTTCGTCCATTGGATGTAAGATTTTACGTAAAATCCACATTTTCTGAAGTTCTTCTGGCGTCGTTAGTTTTTCTTCACGACGAGTACCAGAGCGGTTGAAGTCAATCGCTGGGAATACGCGTTTTTCAGCAGCTTTACGAGAAAGGTGTAACTCTTGGTTACCAGTACCTTTAAATTCTTCGTAAATTACTTCGTCCATTTTCGAGCCTGTATCAACCAGGGCTGTGGCGATAATGGTTAAGCTGCCACCGTGTTCAATGTTACGTGCAGCACCAAAGAAACGCTTAGGACGATGTAATGCGTTAGCATCAACACCACCGGTTAACACTTTACCCGATGAAGGGATGACGGTGTTATAAGCACGGGCTAAACGAGTAATCGAATCTAACAAAATGACGACGTCTTTTTTATGCTCAACTAAACGTTTTGCTTTCTCGATAACCATTTCGGCTACTTGAACGTGACGGCTGGCTGGTTCATCAAAGGTAGAAGCAATGACTTCGCCTTTAACCATACGCTGCATTTCGGTCACTTCTTCAGGACGTTCATCGATAAGTAATACCATTAACACCACATCTGGGTTGTTATAAGTAATACTTTGAGCAATATTCTGTAGTAACAATGTTTTACCGGCTTTTGGCGGCGCAACAATCAAACCACGCTGGCCTTTACCGATTGGAGAACAAAGATCAAGGATGCGAGAGGTGATGTCTTCTGTTGAACCATTACCGCGCTCCATGCGAAGACGCTCTTCTGCATGTAATGGGGTTAAGTTTTCAAACAGGATTTTGTTGCGAGAGCTTTCTGGTTTATCAAAGTTGACTTCACTGACTTTCAACAGTGCAAAGTATCTTTCGCCTTCTTTCGGCGGCCTGATTTTACCAAAAATACTGTCACCAGTACGCATGTTAAAGCGACGAATTTGACTTGGAGAAACATAAATATCGTCAGGACCCGCAAGGTATGAGCCATCTGAACTTCTTAAAAATCCAAATCCGTCTTGGAGGATTTCTAATACACCGCCACCGAAGATGTCTTCTCCGCTTTTAGCGTGAGCTTTCAAAATTGAGAAGATGATATCTTGTTTACGGGTACGAGCCATGTTTTCCAGATTCATGCTTTCAGCAAGCGAAACTAGATCTGAAATTGGCGTGTCTTTTAATTCTGTTAAATTCATGTATGGGAGTCTTGTTTTGCGCGACGAAGCTTACCGCAATCAATCAGCAAGTTTGAAAAGATATTTTATGATTGATAAACGAGAAGAGGTTAATTGAAAAAATCTGATGAATAAATTAGCACTTTATGTGTTGGTCGTCCAGAAATTTAGCGTAAATAAAACCTAAAAATGGCACAAATTGTTTAAAACTTGTGCCATTTAACGTTTCTAGGCTAATTCTAGTTAGATCTTAGCGTCAATGAACTCTTTTAGTTGCGTCTTTGATAGTGCACCAACTTTAGTTGCTACTAGCTCGCCGCCTTTGAACATTAACAATGTTGGAATACCGCGTACGCCGTATTTCGCTGGTGAAACGTTGTTTTGGTCAACGTTTAGTTTTGCGACTGTAAGTTTGCCTGCGTATTCTTCAGCAACGTCGTTTAGGATTGGGGCAATCATTTTACAAGGACCACACCACTCAGCCCAGAAGTCGACTAATACTGGTGTTTCAGACTTTAATACGTCGTTTTCAAAGCTGTCATCGCTTAGGTATACAATTTTATCGCTCATGTAGTTCTCCAGATTTGGTTCCATTGCTAGTTTATTAATGGCTTACCATGTATATTGGGTCAGTTAAATAGCTTTTCAAGAGACCGTTTTAGTAATGTAGCTATTTCAAACGATCGAATCTTTTTTTGCAACCCCTACAGGTATGCTTGTGCTATGAGCCAAACACATTTATCGACCAAGAAATTCGCCGACTTCCCTTTAAAGCCCGAAATACTCGCGGCATTGAACGAGAACGGCTTTGAGTTTTGCACGCCAATACAGGCGTTATCTTTACCTATTTTACTTAATGCAAAAGATATTGCCGGACAAGCCCAAACCGGCACCGGTAAAACTATGGCATTTTTAGTGGCCACATTTAACCACTTACTTAATGTTGCTGCACCTGAGAGTCGCAAAGCAACTGAACCCCGCGCTATTATTATGGCGCCTACACGTGAATTAGCAATTCAGATTGCTAAAGATGCCAAGTTATTAGCGGCACATACAGGCTTAAAAGTTGGCATCGTTTACGGTGGCGAAAGCTATGAAACTCAGCGCGCTGTATTAGACAAAGGCGTTGATATTCTAATTGGTACCACCGGACGTATTATTGATTATGTGCGTCAGGGAGTGATTAGTTTAAGCCACATTCAAGCCGTTGTGCTTGATGAAGCTGACCGTATGTTTGATCTTGGCTTTATTAAAGACATTCGCTTTTTATTCCGCAGAATGCCTGATGCTAAGTCACGCTTGAATATGCTGTTTTCTGCCACGCTTTCAATGAAAGTGCAGGAATTAGCATACGATCATATGAATGATCCTGAAAAAGTTGAAATCGAACCGTTAGAAAAAACCTCTAAAAATATCAAAGAGGAAATTTTCTACCCGTCGATGGAAGATAAGATGCGTTTATTACTGAGCTTAATTGAAGAAGATTGGCCAGATAAAGCGATTGTGTTTTCGAACACAAAACACAGCTGTGAAAAGTTGTGGTCTTATTTAGAAGGTGACGGTCATCGTGTGGGTTTATTAACCGGTGATGTTCCGCAAAAGAAACGTATCCGCATTCTTGAGCAATTTACCTCTGGTGAAATCGATGTATTAGTGGCAACAGATGTAGCCGCACGTGGTTTACATATTTCTGATGTGTCACACGTATATAACTATGATTTACCTGATGATTGTGAAGATTATGTGCATCGTATTGGCCGAACCGGTCGTGCGGGACAGAAAGGTATTTCAATCAGTTTTGCTTGTGAAGAATATGCACTGAATTTACCTGAAATTGAAACCTATATTAACCATTCTATTCCTGTGTCTAATTACGATAAAGATGCGCTATTAGATGATATTCCGCCTCCGGCGCGTATTCATCGTAAGCCTCCTACATCTCGGACTCGTGATGGTGGAAGTAAAGGTGCTCATCGTAGTGGTGGAAATACTTCACGTCCGCCACGCCATAGGACTCGTAGACCATAGTCAATGCCATTGTTAACTGTATCTCAGCCGTATGCGGCGATAACATTAGGTTCTAACAGTTTTAATATGTTAGTGGCTAATTCGGTAGGTAATAAGCCGATTGTTATCGCTAAATATAAACGTAAAGTGCGCCTTGCCGAAGGTATAGGCGAAGATGGCATGTTGTCTGAGCATGTTATGCAACGTGGTTTAGAGTGTTTAGCCATGTTTGCCGACATGTTAGCGCAGCACCATATTGATAGTGCCAATGTAGCTGTATTTGCAACCGCTACTTTGCGTGTTATCCGTAATGCCGATGAATTTCACCAACGAGCGATGCCAATATTGCAGCATCAAATCGAGGTGATTTCGGGGTTGCGTGAAGCTGAACTGATTTATCAAGGTATGGTGGCCACCACTAAGGGTGAGGGGCGCCGGTTAGTGATTGATATTGGCGGCGCCAGTACTGAGTTTATTATTGGTGATGGCAGTCAGGTGTTGTTTAAAACCAGTTTGCCAATGGGGTGTGTGCTATTTAATCAACGATTTTTTGCTAATGCACCGCTTCAAGCAATCGACTTTGAACAGGCCGTAGATTATGTTAATACGATTTTAGCAGAACATCGTCCTCACTTACTCGATTTAGGTTGGCGAAGTGTTGTGGGGGCTTCTGGTGCGGTTCAATCAGTGGTATCGGTGTTACAGCATCGACAACGGCCAGAAGTGATTACCCTTAAGATTTTGTTTGGTTTTCGTAATGAGATATTATCGCAAGCGGATGCCAGACTTAGTGGCATTAACGGCTTAAATGCCGAACAAGCTCCTACATTTGCTGCCGGGGTTGCGATATTAATTGCGTTGTTTGAAAGCTTATCAATTAGTCGTTTACATCTTGCTGGTGGCGCACTTCGCGAAGGCGTATTACAACTGTTAGCTGATCGCATAGCAGCAAAAGTCTCGATATAGTCACTGCATAATCGTAATAAAAAATAGGTCGCCAATGGCGACCTATTTTTTATTACGATTATTAAGTTATTACTTTTAGTTGTTTAAACAAACATTTTCAATAACTTCTTACATAACTACTTTAAAATCTCAACTAAATCGGCTTCCAATGTAGCTTGAGGGCGTTCAACGATACGGCCTAGCTCTTTGCCTTGTTGCTTAACGATAAACGTTGGGATTCGGCTGAACGCATATTTTGCCGCTAAACCTTCAGGGTCTTGTTTACTTCGATCGACACCAATGTATTCAACTTCAATATTGGGATTGGCTGCCGCTTCAATGATTCGCATAAAGTGCGGTGTTTCGCGATGGCAATCTGGGCACCAAGTGCCAATAATCACGACTATTTGCGTCGGTTCTTTAATGGCTTTGAGTACATCGATCGCTTGCGCATCAACTTGGTAATTGGTAAACCCTTCAGTATAGCCGGGTAATTCAGTTGTTAGAGTTTGTGGTTGGATTACGCCAGTTAAAATCACTTCTTGTTTCTCCTCGCTGCATGTTGCAATAAAGCCTTGTTGATCTTTTTCAAATGCGCAACCTGAATTCGCTGATGCGGCCATAGGCAGCATTTGGGTACTGAAAAAGAGCGCTGTTGTGGCCAATAATGTTCTAACGTTATTGTGCATGATAATGTCTCGGTTAAGAAGAAAATACTGTACTTGACTGTATTCAAGCATGCTTAAACAGGGCTGTTAAGAGACTATGACTTATGATGTAGAGTTGATCACGATAATGAGATGTATGAGACTTGCCTTATGATGTAATTGAATTGCAATTGACGTAGTGCGCAGTGTTGTCTAGTCCTAAAATAGGTTGACGGTTTTTATTAAGCCAGTTGGAACTCCCGACTGGCTTTTTCATGCACTTCGTTTGGGGTTTTCATTCCTAAACTAAGGTGCGGTCTTAACTCGTTATAAGTCCTAATCGATTCTTTGATGAGTATTGCCAGCTCCTTCATCGTACGACAGCGGTAAAGTAAAAACTCTTGCTTCAAAATACCATTCACTCGCTCAGCTAACGCATTCTGATAACAATCATACCCATCTGTCATCGATGGCCTTATCGCATTCGCAGCCAATTTATGTTGATATTCTGCTGAGCAGTACTGTATCCCTCTATCTGAATGATGAATGACATCAGTGGTTGTCTGACGATTCTTTATCGTCATCTCCAATGCTTTAACGACATCACTGGCTTTCATTTCATCACTTAATTCATAACCCATTATTTTTCTTGAATATGCATCTGTGACTAATGATAAATAGTGAGTTCCTTCGTCTGATTTTACATAGGTTATGTCACTGACAAACACCTCTTCACCCCCCTTCACCACTCTGTCTTTGAGTAAGTTTGGGTGTTTTCTCAACCAATGATGGCTATGGGTTGTCTTGGTGTAATTCTTCCTAGGCCTTACTAACATATTGTGTTGTTTCAAATACCGAAATAGGCCGTCCCTACCTAGCTTTATGCCTTGTTTAAGTAACTGTGGCTTGATGAGTTGATAAAGCTTACGCGTACCCACTCTGGGCATGAACTGACGCCAATACATAACCATCGTCATCACCGGTTTTAACATGTCAGCTCTTGCTGCTAAGCGCTGCTTCCATTGATAAACAGCTTGTCTTGATAGGTTAAACTGCCGACTCGCTGTCGCTAGCTTTACAGTGCCTTTTTCTTTGGCAAGCCAGAGCGTTCGGCTAAGTACTTTTTTTCTAAATCAATACCGTACTCATTTTTAAGTAACTCGACCATATCGCCATAAATCATATTTTTCATTTCGAGATTGGAGACTTGTTTCTCTAATCGTTTGATTTTCTGGGCGGGTGTTTCTGTAGATTTGGACATAGGTGAATGCTCAATCGGCTGGGACCAATCTAATCTACCATGTTTTCGTAACCATGTTAGGACGGTACTTCTCCCTTGAATGCCATAATGGTCTTGAGCTTGCTTATACGTTAGCTCGCCTTTTTCTACTTGACTAACAACCGCTAATTTAAAGCCTAACGTGTAATCTCGTTGAGTACGTTTTATATTGATTGATACTGAAGGTTTCATAGATAAGTCTCCAATGTGTCAACTTATCTCAGGACGGGACATGTTAAAATAAAAAAGCCAACCCTAGATGGATTGGCTTTATAACTACGCAATATCGGAGGTTTACGAGTTTTGCTCTTTAAGCCACTGAGCAGCACGTTTGGCAAAGTAGGTTAGAATACCGTCCGCTCCAGCGCGCTTAAAGCAAAGTAATGACTCCATCACAATGGCTTTTTCTGCCAACCAACCATTTTGAATAGCAGCCATGTGCATGGCGTACTCTCCGCTGACTTGATAAGCAAATGTTGGCACTGCTAATTCTGTTTTGACACGGTGTACAATGTCTAAATAAGGCATCCCTGGTTTAACCATTACCATGTCGGCACCTTCTTGGATATCTAATGCCACTTCGTGTAATGCTTCGTCGCTGTTAGCCGGATCCATTTGGTAGCTGTGTTTATTGCCACCTTTTAAGTTACTAGCCGATCCGACAGCATCGCGAAAAGGACCGTAATAACTTGATGAATACTTAGCGGAGTAAGCCATGATTTGAGTATTCACAAAGCCATTTTCTTCAAGTGCTTGGCGGATTGCACCGATACGACCATCCATCATGTCTGATGGCGCGACAATATCTGCTCCTGCAGCGGCATGAGATAAAGCCTGCTTGACTAGGATCTCGGTGGTGATGTCATTCATGATATAGCCAGTGTCATCGATAATACCGTCTTGACCATGAGTCGTGTACGGATCTAAAGCTACATCCGTCATGATACCAAGTTGTGGAAATGCCTGCTTTAATTCACGGACTGCACGTTGTACTAATCCATCAGGATTGTAAGACTCTTCTGCAAGTAAACTTTTTTTATCTGCTGGCGTCACTGGAAATAGTGCAATAAGCGGAATGCCAAGTTCAACAAGTTCAGCGGCTTCTTTTAATAATAGATCAACCGAGAAACGTTCAATTCCTGGCATTGAAGCAATTTTTTCTGAGCGTTGAAAACCTTCTAACACGAACATCGGATAAATGAGATCGTTAACTGTTAAGGTATTTTCAGACATTAAACGACGGCTAAATTCATGTTTACGCATGCGGCGCATTCTGCGCTGTGGAAAGGCACTAGTAATAATATTCAATTTCGACTCCTGGTTTAGATCTCGTCTGTTTCGAGCGGGTAATAGCAGACTTTGTTTCGGCCGCTGCGTTTAGCTTTATACAGGGCTTTATCTGCTTGTTCTAGTAATAGCATTGGGTGCTCATCACTTTCGATAATTGTTTCACTGACACCGATACTGACCGTTAAGGGTATCGTGTGGCCATTATGGACAATAGTAAGCTCGCTGATGGCTTGGCGAATTTGCTCTGCAACTAGCAGGGCACCTTCAATATCTGTACAAGGTAAAATAATAGCAAATTCTTCACCACCAAAACGTGATACGAGATCCGTTGGACGTTTTACGTATTCACATAATGTATTTGCAATCATCTTTATGGTGTAGTCGCCACTAAGGTGACCGTATTGGTCATTGATATTTTTAAATTTATCGATATCAATCATTAACAAAGACATAGGTGTTTGTTGGCGACGGCTAATACGGCCTTCTGCAATTAGACGACGATCAAAAGCACTACGATTTTTCACTCCGGTAAGGCTGTCTATAGTGTTTTGCTCAGTCAGCTTTTGATTGACCTCATTGAGTTCGCGTAAGGTAATTTCTAATTCAAGTGTTCGTTCTTGTACCATTTGTTCAAGTTTTTCACTGTTTTCAGCTTCGTTACGCAGCGCTTCTTCACGGATCTCTCTAAGTCGTTGTGCTTGTTCTAATGTCTGTTGCTGGATCTCAAATTTAGCTTTTCGCTCATCGTTATAACGTAAGGCGAGCACTGCAGCCATAGTGATTACTTCAAAAGTGAGCCCTATCATTACGGGTATCTGTGGCGATATGCTCAGAGTGATTAGGCCGAGATAAATTAGCCCTGTGATAATGCACCCAACCATTAAACCCATACGGCCTATGGCGTATAAAGGAGCATTACGTTGGCCGCCAAAAGCTTGGATCAAGGAGAAAGCCATTAAAATTGTACTCATAGTTAATACTACAAATGCTAGAAAATACAGTGCAAAACTGTAGTTAATAAATGGCATGATGATAGTTAAGCCAAAACAAAGCACTGCCATGATGCGGCAAATACGCAGCATTTTTAGATTATGATATTTTAGCTGTAATACTTTCTCAGTAAACATCAATGAAAACCCCAGTGTTAATGGGATGATTATGATGAAAATATACTGCTGTATGATGGGCCATTGAGGCCATAAATAGCGAAATGATACGCCATGTATTGTCGCCGTGAGTAATGTAAGTCCTAATACATAGCCGCTGTAATAACTGTAACTATAAGATGCTGACGCAAGGGCAATAAATAAACTGAACAAGCAAATAGCGAGTAATAAGCCTATTTGCATACCACTAAACAAGTTCTTGGTTTCGGTTAGCCGTGTTAGGTCGTTTGATGACCACAACACTAATGGCAAACTGATACTACCTTTACTGTCTATTTTCAGATAAAAAGTATGAGTATCACCAGGTTCAAAATTGACTGGATATAAAAAGATATTGCTTTCTAATGGTCGTTGCTTAAATGGCAAGGAGTCGCCCATGACTTCAGTACTGACCAGCTCCCCATTGATCAGGTGGTATATTTTAACACTGTCGAGTAATGGATTATCTAAGGCAATAATGCGTGATAGATGGTCGTTGGGATTAAATATACTAAAACTCACCCAATAGTTTTTAATGCCTATTTTGTATGGTTGATTGGTATCGATTTTTTTCCAGCTGTTTTCTGGCCGTTGTAATAATGTGGTTAGGTTTTCAATATCATTACTTTGATTGGCATAAACCCAGTCTTGTAACTCAATTTTTGTTATGGAATCTGATGTAAGTCTAAGCGGTACCCCAGAGAGTGTACTAGCCCAACAGTTTTGGCTAATCAACAGCAAAAATAATCCAATTAACACCCTAAAGTGATATTTACATTGCTGTTGTAACTGATGAGTTATGAGGGGCATCATCAGTTATTATTCACGTTTAGATGAACTGGCAGTTGGAAAAAATCACAACTGTTTTTATAACATTCTTGCGCCAATGTTTGCGGTGATTGTTGGCGTAAATTAGCCATATACTCGACAATATAAGGTAAGTATTGGGGTAAGTTTCTACTCGACTTAGGTTTAGGCCGCATACTACGAGGTAATAAGTAAGGACTATCGGTTTCTGCCATAATGCGATTACTAGGAATCAACGGCACTAATTGAGCGAGCTCTTGTCCTCGGCGTTCATCACAAATCCAACCTGTAATGCCAATGTATAAATCAGCCGCTAAGCATTCAAATAACTCATCTTTACTGCCAGTAAAACAGTGCAATAAAGCATTAGGGAGTTGAGCTCTGTACTCATTTACAATGGCGATAAAATCACTATGTGCTTCACGACAATGCATAAGTACAGGCATATTGAGTTCGCAAGCCAGCTCTAATTGCGCTGCAAATGCCTTTCTTTGTGCAAGACGAGGTGAAAAGTCGCGATTGTAGTCAAGTCCACACTCACCAATAGCAACCACTGTTTCTTGTGTGGCAAGCTGAGTTAAACGTGCTTTGCTGTGTTGATCCCAAGACGATGCATGATGCGGGTGAACACCTGTAGTGCAGTAGAGTTGTTGCGGGTATTGTTGGCAGAGAGATATTGAGTCGGAGCTTTCATCGAGATCGCTGCCAATAATAATTAACGGCGAAACATGATGTTTCGCCGCGTCATTGATAATAGTGTCAATATCGTGCTTAAGCCTGTCGCTAAGCAGATTGACTGCAATGTCGATGTATTGAGTCATGTAATAAAAGTGCTGTAGTTACTTTAATCTTCTAACTCGGACAGTAGCATTGCGTTCATCGCTACCCAATAAAAATGAATTCAATGCACCCGTTTCAATAAAGATGCGTTGACCTTTTTTTATTTTATAATTCTTTGAATTACTTTGCTTCCATACTTGGCCATTGCTGAGTGTTATCACAAATGCGCCTAATGCATCTTTCTTGACGCTAATGACTTCAGAATAAATCTTATCGACTTCATCTTCTATTACTTTCTTTTGTAGGCCAAAATCATCAACGCTGAGCACTTGAGGGCTTGCTGCAGCTATAGGTGCCACAACTATTGGTGTAGCTGGCGGCCTTGGAGCTTCTGATGGAGCTATCTTAGTTGTATTTGTCGTCGTCATTATATGAGCACTGGGTTTAGCATTAGCTGCTAATTCGTCATAACAAGTTAATCGCACGGTTTTGTCCGTTTTAGCGGCACATATAGACAGTTGCTGACCAAGATTAGTATTGGCATGTGCATTAGCCGACATCAATATGATCCCGACGGCAATTAAACTTAAACGCATTGATTCTTCCTTATTATTTTAGTCAGTAGAGCCTTTCTTTATCGCTTAATTCTCAGCTTGTTCGTTTTCTGGCTCATCTTCTTTTTTGCTGTAGAAACGTGCGGCGATTAGTCCACCTTCAAACAATAACAGCATTGGTACGGCTAGCATAGTCTGCGAGATAATATCGGGCGGCGTGAGTACCATGCCAACAACAAAAGCTCCTACTACAATATAAGGACGTTTTTGGCGTAACTCATCGGGTGTGGTAACACCAGCCCAGCATAACAAAACCACTGCTACAGGTATTTCAAAAGCTAAACCAAAGGCAAAAAACAGTTTTAAAATAAAACTCAAATAGCTGCTGATATCAGTAGCAACTTGCACGCCATCTGGAACTACACTAGTGAAAAAACCAAATACAACGGGGAAAACAATATAGTAGGCAAAGGCTATTCCAAGATAAAACAACAGGGTGCTGCTGGCTAACAAGGGAACAACTAAGCGTTTTTCATGTTTGTATAATCCAGGGGCGACAAAAGACCATACTTGATAGAGTACATAGGGAATGGCGATGAAGAATGCTAGCACGAGTGTTAATTTAAAGGGTGCAAAAAAAGGCGCGGCAACGTCGGTTGCAATCATGCTGCCTGTTTCTGGAAGCGAACGCATTAGTGGTAGAGCTATGTAGTGATAAATATCGTTAGCCCAATACACAATAGTAATGAATACCAATAACACGCTGCCAATGGCTCTAAGCAATTTGTTACGTAATTCAAGCAAATGGCTAATAAGCGGTTGCTGCTGCGACATGGATTATCCGTTTTATTTAGGGGTTGAACTGTTTTCGCTAGTCGCTTCAGATGACTTAGCTTCTACGACTGAAGGAGACTCGTCAGGTGATGCTTTTGGCGCTACAGGTGATGTGTCTTCAACTTTATAAGGGCGATTCACTGACTCAGCGGCTTTTTTCAGCTGATCAATCGACTCTTGTAGCTCTGGCGACAAATTGGCTAAACCTTTGCTTTCAGCTTTTTTTAAATCAGCATGTAACTGATCAATTTTTAGCTCTTGCTCAAGTTCATCTTTGACAGAGTTAGCCATGCGCTTAAGCGCGCGGATCCAACCTGTTAACGAACGTACTGCAACCGGTAGTCTTTCGGGGCCTAGTACTACTAGCCCCAAAATACCGATCAGCAGCAGCTCCATAAAGCCGATACCGTCAAACATAATAAATTACGCCTGTTTATCTTTAGATTCTGTTTCAGGTTGCTTTTCTGCAGCCTGTTGCGAAGTCGCTGCAGTTTGGTCTTTTTCTTTGTCATCTAAAGATTTATTTTCATCTTCTGGAGTCATGGCGTTTTTAAAGCCTTTTACTGCTCCACCTAAATCACCGCCCAAAGAACGCAATTTTTTAGTCCCAAATAATAGAATGACAATTAACGCTACGATTAGAAGCTGCCAAATACTGATGCCGCCCATGAAGATTTTCCTCTTTAAAGTAAAATGGTTTTTGTAGAAAAGTTATTTCAAAATCCATAATAACACTCAATTCTTTAAGTATTATGAACCTCTAATAAATTAGTGCTAGCTAAAATTTACGATTCTTTGGCCTAGATCTCCATCCTATCGCCCAAATCAATATACCTGCACCGATACAGGTATATGCAGGCCATAGTGTAACTATTTGAGTAAATAAAATTGTGCCACAGATCAATAATACAGCCGATGTGATAAGTAGATAATTACTCTTGTGCGATTTCTGTTGGTAGCGCAAGTACTTATCTAACATTTGCTGTTGAGTGCCGAGTAATTTACGACCTAGTTTTAAATTGTCGTAAATCAATTCAGGAAACTCAGGGAGTTTATCTGCCCAAAACGGCGCATTTGATTTTACTTTGTTGAACATGGCTTTAGGGCCGACTTGTTCTGACATCCAATTTTCTAGGAAGGGTTTGGCTGTTTGCCATAAATCTAGTTGCGGATATAACTGGCGGCCTAAACCTTCAATATACAGTAAGGTTTTTTCGAGTAGCACCAGTTGTGGCTGCACCACAATATCAAAATGACGTGCGGTTCTAAACAGCTCCAACAGTACATGACCGAATGAAATTTCATCTAATGGTTTATTAAACATGGGTTCGCAAACTACTTTTACCGCTTGTTCAAACGCAATAATATCAGTGTGTTCCGATACCCAACCTGACTCAATATACAGCTGGGCGATACGGTGATAATCGCGATTAAAAAAGGCTAAAAAGTTTTCTGCAAGGTATCGTTTATCCACTTCGGTTAACGTGCCCATAATGCCGCAGTCTAGACCGATATAAAATGGGTCGTCTGGATGTTCACGACTGATAAAAATGTTGCCAGGATGCATATCTGCGTGGAAAAAATTGTCTCGAAACACTTGGGTGAAAAACAATTCTACACCGCGTTCAGCAAGCAGTTTAAAGTTGGTACCTTGAGCTCGTAACGCTTCGGTGTCAGATACTGGAATACCGTAAATGCGTTCCATGACCATAAGGCGTTGATAACTGTGTTCTTCGTAAACAAAAGGCACATACAGCGAATTGGAACCCAGAAAATTATTGCGCAGCTTAATGGCGTTGAGTGCTTCGAGCTTTAAGTTTAGCTCGCCTAGAATGGTGGTGCGGTAATCTTCAATCACTTCTGCTGGGCGTAAACGATTACCGTCACCTAATAAGGTTTCGAGTAAGTTAGCCGTTTGAGTCATTAACTGTAAGTCAGCTAATATCTGCTGCTCAACATTAGGCCGCAGCACTTTAAGTACCACCGCTTTACCGTTAGATTTTAAGGTAGCAGTGTGCACTTGTGATATGGATGCCGAGGCAAGTGGTGTATCGTTAAAATCGTCGAAATAGGTTGCGATAGGAGCACCAAGCTCAGCTTCGATGGCTTCTCGTGCTAAAGCGGAATCAAACGGAGGTACTCTGTCTTGCAACATGGCCAACTGATAGGCCCATTCGTCGTCAAGTAAATCACGGCGAGTCGACAACATTTGCCCTAGTTTGATGTATACAGGCCCTAAATCTTGCATCGCTAATTTTAAGCGTTCTGCTGGCGATTTAGTTTTATGTTTATTACGGACCCAAAATAAACTGTTGCGCACAATGGCGAAATACCAAGGCTTTTTGTGTTTAGGTATTAAGTCATCTAAGCCAAAATGCAGAATGGTTTTAATGACATGGTAACCACGCCTGATACTTGCAGTTGTCATTGCGTTATTTGATCTCTTAATTGGGCTATCTTGGCTTCGATACGTTCGGTTTGACTGACTAGTTCGTCCAGATTATCACGAAAGTGTAGCCATTCAATTTTATGCGGTGCCAAGCGATATTCTTCAGTGGTTAACTGGCTGATGTGTGAGCGAGTTTTTTGTAAAACCAGTTTGATATCATGGTTAAATTGTTTTGCTGTAGCAACGAGTTTATGCGTCGGAGCATCACCAATATAACGTGATAATGGTTCAGCAAAATCAACGTGAATATTCTGTAAATAATGGCTTAACGATTGCAGTAATTGAATATCGCCTTCCAAACTGAGTTTATCTTGTTTGATAAGCTCCGTTAAATTAGCGCCTTCAGTCAGCTGATATAATGTTGATGCATCAGCTCGTACGGTTACAGCAACATCAGCTTCGTAATGGCTCAGCACTTGAATTTGTTTGGCAAACACCAAATAAATGGGCCAATTTAACTGACTCAATTGAATACAAAATACTTTGCCGTGCAATGACTTTTGGCGAGCATAGTCACTTTTAGCCTGTGCTGGCAGTTGGTTAAAAGCGGTTTCAATGGCTGCACAAGTTAACAAAGCAAAGTGATTAGGGGTCATTAGAACTTATAACCTCTATGCAATGCGACAACGCCGTCTGTCATGTTGGTGTAGTCGACTTGTTCAAAACCTGCATCGACCATCATTTGTTTAAGGGTTTCTTGATCAGGATGCATCCGAATTGATTCGGCAAGGTATTCGTAGCTGTCAGCATCTTTAGTGATTAATGCGCCCATTTTAGGTAACACCTTAAAGCTATACATGTCGTAAACTTTACGCATTAATTCATGTTTAGGTGTTGAAAATTCAAGCACGAGTAGTTTTCCACCAGGCTTTAATACTCGCTGCATTGAACGTAACGCCGCATCTTTATCGGTAACATTACGTAAACCAAATGCGATAGTGATGATATCAAAATGGTTATCAGGAAACGGCAGTGCTTCAGCATTAGCTTGAACATAGCTGACGTTATTGACGATACCTTTGTCACGTAATTTAGTGCGACCGACCTTGAGCATTGAATCATTAATGTCAGCAAGAACGACTTGACCTCTATCGCCGACTAAATGCGAAAACTTAGCCGTGAGATCGCCAGTACCACCAGCTAAATCAAGCACTTTCATACCAGGTCTTGCAGCCGCTACTTCAATGGTGTGGCGCTTCCAAAAGCGGTGAACTCCAAAAGACATCACGTCATTCATAATGTCGTATTTTGCCGCGACGGAATGAAACACGTCAGCAACTAAGTCTGCTTTTTTATCGGCTTCGACAGTTTTATATCCAAAATGAGTGTTTTTCGGTTCGCCTTCAGACATCGGTATATTCCTATAATGTGCGATAATTAATAGCGAGTGTATGCCATTGCGAATGATTGCTGAAATGCTGCGGTGCGAGAGTGTGACAACAATCAATTAGTTGTCTTACCTTACACCTAAATATACATTTCACTTCAACTTGAACGCAGCAATGAGCTTCGCGTCGATTAGCCCCAATAAAAATCAGCAGTTAAGGCTAAAAAATTGTCTGCATTAGAGCATAAAATTAGCCTTTAATGAATAGCCGCAGCTGATTCTAATTCAGACAGGTTAATCGACCCTGAAGATAAGCATAAATTAACTCACTGAGACCTTGACCAGCATCGCGGTAACCCGCTTCTAACCCCGCGTGATGACATGCTGGAGCGGTTTCAGCAAAATGGGCGTAACGGCATGGACAATGCTTAGCAATATAATGCACATAATGGCACGCATCGAGTATCGATATACCGGCAAAAGTCGCTGCGCTACTGGGCATATTGGCAATCGCATCGACATCGAGCTCTAATGCTACTGGCAGTTGGGTTTGATTTAATGATTTAGCAATTTGTTTCAATGCGGTTTCTAGCGACAATTCACGCCGGATCCAAATTTGTTGAAAACTGTTCCATGTGGCGCCAAATAGGCTCAGTTGTTCTAGGGTTTCTTCGCTGTTTTTTAATTCATGCAAGCCGAGAATATGATAATGGTCGAGGGCGCCATTGGCGGCGGCATAACTAAATCCATTACCGCTGTGGCGACCTTCTCGTGGTCTAAAATCACTGTGTGGATCGAGGTTGACGGCTGCGACAGGTAGGCCTGTAGTGGCTTTTGTTGCCATTAATAAACCATAAGCATTATTGTGGCCGCCGCCGATAACGATGGGTTCTAATCCTGCTTGCATGATTTCACTTACAGCAGCAATAACGATGTCATCTAGTTGTGCGGTTGCTTGGCGTAATTGTTCAACGGTAGCGGTTGTTGGTAACGATGTATCAAGACTGATTTGGCCTAAAATGGCACATTCGTTACCATTAAGAAATCGATTGGACTGTAAATTGATCAACTGTTTCATGCTAGCGATAAAGGCATCATCAGCCCCGCCTCGGCCAAGGTTGGCCCGTGGCCCCACATCTTCTGCAATGGCAATAATGGCAAACTGAGCGCCACTAGATTTAGCCCGTTGGGCATTTTGCGCTAATGACAGTTCAGCAGATGCCAGATAAACCTGTTGGCCTATTTTGGTTTCATTAGGGCGTAAATTTAATAATGCATCGCAATGCTGCTGAGTGAATGCGCTAAACATGGTTATTCTCCGAATTACAGCCACAAAAAAACCAGCATAGCTGGTTTTTAAAGGAATTGTCTGCCAGCTTTTTACAAAGCTAAATTGGCTATGACTGATTATTCAATATCTAATGGTTCTGGAGACAGAATAACGCCAGTGTTATCAGCATAGATATGGTCACCCGGTAAGAAGGTCACGCCACCAAAATTAACTGGAATTTCGACTTCGCCCACACCGTTACTTTCAGCACCGACAGGAATCGAAGCAAGCGCCTGGATACCAATATCAAGTTCTTCAAGAGCGTCAACGTCACGTACTGAACCGTAAATGAGGATACCTTCCCAATTGTTGGCTACAGCAATTTCAGCAATTCTAGCATCGAGTAGGGCACGTCTTAACGATCCACCACCATCGACCAATAGTACTTTACCTTCACCGTCTTCTTCTAAAGCATCAGCAATCAGACCATTATCTTCAAAACACTTAATTGTACTGATTGAGCCACCGAAGGAGCTGCAACCACCGTAGTTACTGAACATTGGTTCGACGACATCGACTACATCTATATACATGTCGCAGAGTTCTGAGGTGTTGTATTCCATATTTCACTCCTGTTGGACAGCAAAGGTAAATTGCTGGGTAAAGCAAAGTTAAATGAATTATATGAGCTTTTTATGAAAATAAAAGCCTTATCAATCACTGGATTGTTATAAATCAACTTATGGTGTTACTTATGCCCAAATGACGCATTGACCTAAATAGAGAACAAAGATCAAATTTGTAAGTAATTTTCTTTCAAATTGAACCAATTAGTCGATATATGTTGATTTAGGTCATCCTAATACGTTTTTTAATTACATTTTTGTTCAACAGTTTGTTAGCATATTGCTAGATTTATTAATGTTAGTTTACAAAATAATACTAGCTTTAGGGGCACGGATCCCCCGTTACGCATACGGAAGGCAGAGAGCCTGAAACAGAGGTTCTTATGGAAAATATCAATATTATTGAAGTCTTAGGTTATGCAGCATCAGTTATGGTTGCCATTTCACTAATGATGAAAGACATCGTTTTACTAAGATGGTTAAACTTTGTCGGCTGTTCTTTTTTTGTTGCCTACGGATATGCAATCGAAGCGTGGCCAGTAGCGGGCATGAATGCCTTTGTTGCATGCATTAACATTTTTCACTTAATTAAGATTTATCGTAATAAAAGTGCACAGCCACAAACTGCATAATTGCACGAGTCATATTAAGTTATCGTGTTAGCGAATGACGATAACACGGTCGCGATTGATAACCCCTCAAGCCAAACTTGAGGGGTTATTGCTTTAAATCGCATTAATTTAAACCACAAACAGATATCAAACCGCTTTTCATTCTACTGCCTGCGTTATAACCGCCCGCAATAAGCTCCCTATGAACGTATTAATGCTTCTTTTGAGTAACATCAATTTGTCTAATCTCTTATTCTCAGTTGAAATGATCTCGCCAGTAAACATCGGCAGTTAAGCTTCTACCATGGTGACTTTCTAACGTTAAATTCAGCTCTGGGCAGTGTCATAAAACTTTAGGCTAACTGTCACCTCGTGTTCATTACCTCTGTCTATTATCTAAACTGTTAACAAATACATAACTTTAGTCGGATTAATATTAGGTAAATGATATTGCCGACGTTTGATATGGAGTCAGGCATGAAGAGTATCAGCCAGTTAGATAAATATTGGTTTTATTGGGTAGTGCAATTTAGTCGAGATAACGGTTTAAATCAGGCTGCTAAACGTGTATCTGCAACCGGTGATGGTCACTATTATGCTTATTTATCTGTTGCGCTGTTATTTTTCCATCCCAACGGTCAGCACTTTTTTAATTTAGTGTTGGGGAGTTTCTTGGTTGAGTTGCCGTTGTATCTACTGTTGAAAAATAGCATTCGACGTCATCGTCCTTGCCACGCTTTAGCAGGGTTTGAATCATGTTTTGAGCCAGCTGATAAATTTAGCTTACCCTCAGGGCACACAGCTAGTGCCTTTGTGTTTGCTAGCGTAGTGAATCTGGTGTTTCCTGCCTTAGCACCTATTGCGTTTGCTTGGGCTTGTTTTGTTGGCTCATCACGTATTGCTTTGGGAGTGCATTATCCTGTGGATATTATCGCTGGCGCTGGTTTGGGGATCGGCTCGGTATTACTGGTCGATCAACTCATGCTGTAAAAACTTATGTTAAGAACGCTCATGTAGTAATCGCTCATGCCGTCACAGTACATGTGGTAAAGGTTCTGTAGTCACTCCTCATGTAGTAACTGTTTATGTAGAAAGAAGTACAACGTTTTAATCTTGATCATTCAGCCGTAGAGGGATGTAAGGCAATATGAAAATTTTGTACGGAGTTCAAGGCACAGGGAATGGCCATATCAGTCGCGCACGCGTGATGTCTAAAGCGCTTAAGCAACATAATATTGATGTCGATTTTCTATTTTCAGGCCGAAAACAACAACACTACTTTGATATGCAATGCTTTGGCGATTATCAGACCCGTAATGGTATGACATTCATAACCGAAAATGGTCGAGTTAATTCCGTAAAAACCGCCAAAAACAATTTAACTACTCCTATTTTCTCTGAAATTAAGCAGCTAGATTTAACGGGGTATGACTTAGTATTGAACGATTTTGAACCTGTGAGTGCTTGGGCGGCCAAACAACAAAATATTCCATCAATCGCCATTAGTCACCAAGCAGCATTACAATATCCAGTCCCTAAGCAAGGCAACAGTTGGTTTAATGAATTTTTGCTTAACCATTTTGCACCCGTCGATATTGCTTTAGGTTGTCATTGGCATCATTTTGGCTTTCCTATTTTACCTCCATTTGTAGAGGTGTGGCCCAATGGTGGTGATCATAGCCATCAAATTTTAGTCTATTTACCCTTTGAAGAGCCTGATCGTATAGCGGCATTTTTAGCCCCATTTGATCAATACCACTTTTCTGTTTACCACAGCACTAAACCATTGAAACCATTAGCAGAGCATGTTCATTGGCATGGCTTTAATCGTGAAGGCTTTAAACAGCATATGGCTCAATGTGGTGGGGTGATCGGCAATGCTGGTTTTGAGCTGGCCAGTGAAGCGATGACGTTAGGTAAGAAGTTATTAGTAAAACCGTTACTGGGGCAGTTTGAGCAGTCTGCTAACGTTGCGGCGTTAGAATTACTTGCCGCGGCAGAAAGTATGCAAACTTTAGATTTTGCCGTACTCAAGCGTTGGTTAAAAAGCCCATCACCTAAGCCTATTGCGTACCCACAAGTCGGCGATGCATTGGTAGAGTGGTTAAAAATGGGCGATTGGCATCAGTCACAAAATTTATGTCAACATTTATGGTCACAAGTCGAGTTGCCTGAAAACTGGCATAAACGGCAATAATGTTTGCTGCAATCAAGTTTCCGTATTAAAAAAGTGCGTCAATTTATCGCACTTTTTAATGGGCTGACTTAATTAAGGAAGACGTTGATATAGTAATTCAAGAAGCTGATCTTCTAATTCGAAACGCGACTCCATTGCTTGTGCTAAATGTGATAAATCGTTGTCTAGTTGATACAGCACTTGTTCATCAGATGCATCAGTATATTTATCATTAAAATCCAATGCCGCGTCTGTGCTTTCGCTAATCAGCGGTAATAAGGCGTTGGCTGTTTCGATGCTCGTTTCACCAAACTTCTCGCAAGCTTTAACAACGTTGTCGTAAACCTCAAAGTGGCCTTCTGACACATAATCAACTAATTGGGCACAAAATTGTTTGACTTGATCCATGCTTGGCAGTGATTTTTCGCTGCGCGAATAAGGCGCTAATCCGGCAACGATAAAATATTGGATTAATAATTTGCGGCGATGATTAAGCCATTGATCAATTAAATTATGAGAACCGCCCCAGCGTTTTTCTGCTTTTTCTAATTTTGTTAGCATGTCTTCTCTCTAATTGGCAGTCATTCTGTAACAACTAATGTATTGGACAAAGTGTATTACGATCAACTGTTTTATTTTTATTTGCTTATCGACTAGCTTGCTTTGGGGATGAAAAGAATAGAGGGCACTAATCGGAATAATAAAAAACCCCGTGATGGCATGCCATCACGGGGTAACGAAGTTTTCAAAGGCTCGATTTATCGGGCTTCTTGATTGTTCTTGCTAGCGCACACTTTTTATACCAAACCACTTAGCGTGACGCAACTTATAATCGGATAAATTGCGATTTACACATCAGTATTGTGTGTTTTGTGAGCATAGTAGCGATTGTGTTAATAAAATCGACTATAGATTTAGGAATAGCTCACATAAATTCTGCATGAGTGGTTACATTAATCGCGTAAGTGCTAAACTAACGCCCAGCAGAAATCATAACAGTCTAGGAACAAAGTCCACATGGCAGAATTAAAGAATGATCGTTATTTACGTGCGTTGCTAAAGCAGCCTGTTGATGTCACTCCAGTATGGATGATGCGTCAAGCGGGACGTTATTTACCTGAGTATAAAGAAGTTCGTGCTCAAGCGGGTGACTTTATGTCTTTATGCCGTAATGCCGAATTGGCTTGCGAAGTCACTTTACAGCCGTTACGTCGTTATGACTTAGATGCTGCGATTTTATTCTCAGATATCCTGACCGTGCCAGACGCAATGGGCTTAGGTTTGTATTTCGAAGCAGGTGAAGGTCCGCGTTTTGAACGTCCAACTGACACCATCGATGCAATCAAAAAATTATGCATTCCTGATCCAGAAGATGAATTAGGTTATGTAATGCGAGCTGTAAGTACCATTCGTCGTGAACTGAATGGCTCTGTGCCGTTAATTGGTTTTTCGGGTTCACCTTGGACTTTGGCCACTTACATGGTTGAAGGCGGTTCAAGCAAAACTTTCGAAAAAATCAAGCGTATGGCGTATGCAGAACCAGCTGCATTGCATATGTTATTAGATAAGTTAGCAGACTCTGTGGTGTTATATCTTAACGCTCAGGTGGCTAACGGCGTACAATCGTTAATGATATTCGACTCGTGGGGCGGTGCGTTATCACATCACGCTTACCGTGAGTTCTCATTACGTTATATGCAAAAAATTGTTGATGGCTTAACTCGTTTTGCTGATGGCCGTAAAGTGCCAGTTACTTTGTTCACTAAAGGCGGCGGATTATGGTTAGAGTCTATGGCTGAAACCGGTTGTGATGCATTAGGTTTAGATTGGACTGTTGATATTGGTGACGCTCGTCGTCGCGTAGGTCATAAAGTGGCTCTACAAGGCAACATGGACCCATCAATGTTGTATGCTACGCCAGAGCGTATTCATCAAGAAGTTGATCAAATTCTAGCGAGTTACGGTGAAGGTACTGGCCATGTATTTAACTTAGGCCATGGTATTCATCAACATGTTGATCCTGAGCATGCTGGTGCATTTATCAATTCTGTGCATGAGTTGTCAGGTAAATACCACAAGTAATTCAGTGGTATTGGATAAAAAAAGCGAATCTTCGGATTCGCTTTTTTGTTGATCGTTTTTTGTTTTTTAGCTTTTGAATGTGAGCAGTTAGTTTTTCTATTTTTCTATTTTTCTATTTTTCTATTTTTCTATTTTACGTCTTTCCGGTAATGCTTGTGAGCCGGAATCCAGCTGTTTTTTATGATTTTGATTTAGGTTTTATGGCCTGCGGCCACTAACGTCGTGGCGCTTCACCCACACCAGACCAAGAGGAAACCAACGGCTGCTCCCTCTTTACTCTTGATAAAAAAATTGGCCTCGCCGCCCCGCAATATTTTCGCTATTTACAAAACAATAGCGACGAAAAGGTTGCCATGGAGATTGATCCAGCTTTGAACCTCGTTTTGTAGTTGGCCCAGTCCAACGAGCGATTTATGACTTTCACACAGCGTAACGTACAGATTCTAATATACGAGGCAATATATGAAACAGCAGACATACAAGAATGATAAAAACATATTGATGACGAAACATTGAGATAAGTATGGTACTTTCACTAAATTGATGCAGGGACTGTCTGTTGGTTTTCGCTACTTTATACCATTGATTCGCCAAATTCCGCACCACATTCACAACAACCAAAATGCAATTTAGCAAATCGTTATACGCATTAAATAGGATTGAGTTCAATGGAAGAACAAGCAGTTAAAATTCAACGTAGTTCAAACCTTGTTAAAGGTTTTATGGCTCTGGTAATAATATTCCAAGTAGTTCAGTTTTATCAAACTCGAATGTTAGATTTTGGCGAAATAGCTGGGGTTTTTGGAATATTATTTTTCTTGCGTGGTTTACTCTCGTCGCCATTATTATTAGTAGCTCCGCTTAAGCACTGGTTTAAATCAAATTTGGTTTTTTCTACTGCAAGCTATAAATATTTTATATGTGCTTTTGCGTTAGTTGTAGTTAGTTTGTTTTAACAATATTTATAGTCGGCTACTCGGAGGTAATCTAGTCTCCTCCGGCCTTACATGACACGATTGCTTCGCAAGCGATTTAATCATCCAGAAGTAGAGCAATAGCAGAGTATGTTGCCAAACACTGTTTATTTAGATATTCAATCGCAACAAATCTAACCTCAACCTCAACCTCAACCCCTAACCCTGCGTTACAAGCTCTATCTTAAATTCGCTGCCAACGCCGGGTTGGCTGTCGATTTCAATTCTGCATTTCAATAAGCCCAATAATTGCCTGACAATGGCGAGTCCGACGCCGAGTTGTGGCAGGCTTTGATTCGCTTCAAACGACAACCTTGTCATCGACAATTGCTTCAGGGCGTCAACTTCATGCTTGTGCATGCCAGCGCCAGTGTCACGCACGGTTAACCATTGTTGGCCGTTGTGTTGTGCGTTGACGATTTGTATCTTGCCACCAGCGGGGGTGTAGCGCAGGGCGTTATCGACCAAGTTATTGAGTATGCGGCGCATTAGTGCGGGGTCGGTATAGATTTGGCTGGCATGGTTGATGTCAAAATCTAATTGAACCCCGAGCTTTTTTGCTCGTGGGGTAAAGGTTTGTTCAATATCGCTAAGCAGTTCGCTTAGGTTGACTTGTTGAAGTTGTGCATCGATTTGACCATTTTCTAGGGCGGCCAATTCTAATAACTGTGCTAGTAGTTGTTGCAAGGTTTGGCCTGAGTTTGCTGCATATTGGATCAACGCTTCGTCCCGTTCGTGCTCGGGTAATATTAACCAAGTATCGATATAACCTAACAATGCAGTAAGCGGGGTTTTTAAGTCATGAGACAAATGCAGTAAAAAGTCATGCTTAGCTTGTTGTTGGCGTTTAACTTGTTGTTGCTGCAATTGGATTTCTTGCAATAAATGATTGATATGATGACTCAGTTGGCTTATTTCTAAGCTGCCACGATAACGCTGGGGTAACATCAGTTTGTCTGACATTGGGGTGTTTTTAAGTTCGGTTAAGTCTTGCGCGAGCTTTTGGATTGGGCGGGTAAAATAGCGCAATAAAATCACGAATAGCACTAAGGCAAAAATGATCCAAAATCCGATTGTAGCGCCCCAGATTTTAGGTTGATTTTCGGCGTTAATCAGTGCCTGCCAGCTGTCGTAATCTTCACCGCCAATGATGACATACAAATAACCGCTATGAAGCCCATCTTTGGTGACAAGTTTACTGGCGGAAAAAATCTTGTGGGTATCTACGCTACGCGGATCGGTACCAAGTACAGGTAGGCTGACGCCATTTAAAAACTGCTGAATGATTGCCGTATCGACTCGGTGAGTTTTAATTTTTTCTTCTTTGGCGTCATAAGCAATCACGTTGCCATCAGGGTCTAAGGTGTAAATTTCAAAACTTGGGCCTAGCAACATAAAGTCGTGAAAGGCTTCTTTAAGTGCGGCGTCTGACGTGATCCCTTGCGATAATAAAGGATTGATGTGCGCCATGTGCTCGGCAAGTTGTAGGTGCAGTGATTGCTGAATTTGGTTACGGCTAAATTCATGGTTAAGTTGTAGCCATTGCCATAACGCGACAAACAGTAATAACACGATGATTGTGGATGCTAAAAACAACCGATTAAATAAGCGATTCATTAGTGGGCTTGCACCTCTGGTGGTGAAAATTTGTAGCCTACGCCCCACACGGTTTTGACAAGATCATGTTCAGGCGAGCACAAAGAAAGCTTGTTGCGTAAACGGTTGATGTGGCTGTTTACAGTGTGCTCATAGCCATCGTAGTTATAGCCCCATACCGCTTCTAGCAGTTGCATGCGGCTAAAGACTTGTTGCGGGTGTTTGGCTAAAAATAGCAGTAAATCAAACTCGCGGGCGGTGAGGGTTAACGCTTTATTAAAGGCGGTAACTTCACGGGTGCTGGAGTTAATGGATACGCTGTTAAATTCAATTTGTTGTGTTTGTTCATGTTGCGTTTTGCCGCGTCTTAATAGTGCTTTTACTCGTGCGCGCAGCTCTAATACGCTAAAAGGTTTGACGAGGTAATCATCTGCCCCAGCTTCAAGACCAAGTACCACATCTGCTTCTGAATCTTTGGCGGTTAGTAGCATCAGTGGAACTTCCTTACCGTCTTGGCGTAGTTGCTCACACAGCATAATGCCATCACCATCGGGGAGCATGCGATCCATTAATATAAGGTCGAGCTTTTTATGCTCGATTATGTGCATGGCTTGCTTCAAGGTGGTGGCGTGGTCGACGCTGTAGTTGAGTGCTTTGAGGTTAAGTATGATTAACTTAGCCAAGTCTTGTTCGTCTTCGACTAGCAAAATATGTTGCGGACAAACATGGCCATTATGTTTCGCGGTTCCATTCATGGTGACTTCCTCAAAGCAAATCCAGTAATTGCATTAATACTTAGACCCGCTTTGAGGAGAATAAATTTCAATGTGGTTGAAATTCATTCAGTCGATACGACTGATTAAGATTATTCAGTACGCATAATAGTGACAGCTAACACCGGGTTATCAAAACGGTGCGATGCACCCAGTACCGAATCTGTTAAGCCGTCGTACATTGAAATAACACCCGGATGAATATGCACAAAGTCGACATCATCACGGCTGGCGTTAAAGCCTTCGCCGCCATCAGCGGGTCCTGGCATAGTGCCTTTGGCTTCGCTGTTGGCTTCAGTGCCAGCATCATAAGCCATAAACTTCATCGCGGTTGTAGCGTCCACTTCCATTCCGGCAATGGTGTAACTGTTAATACCGGTAAAGGCATCGTTAGTGTTAACCAACATGGTGGCTAAACTAATGCTCGCTACGTCGGCTTCATCTAGGGTCAAGGTCAGCGTTTCTGACATACCAGGCATTAATAAGCCTGTGCCGTTAACGCTGCTTTTGATCACGCTTAGTGCTGCTATGTCGGCAGTATCACCACCTTCAGCTATTTTCTCTATCGCTTCGCTGGCCATTTCACCGGCGTTCCATAACATGGCATCACTAGCATGAGAGGCTAAGATAACCGGCGACATTGGTTGGTTAGCCGTCAGGTTAGTCACGGTCACCGTGAAGGTTTGCATCACTGGCGCAGGCGGGGTGACAACAACAGTAGTATCATCATCGTTGTCATCGCCACAGGCGGTAAGCAGGGTTGCAGCAGCCAGCATGGCAATTAAGCTGGGCTTAAGTGTAAAGTCAGTGCGTTTCATGGGCTACCTCCTTATTTTACTGTCACCACAACTTTGGCTACAGGATTCAACCAGCGATGAACGCGACTGTCTAAATCACTCATTCCACCAGCAGGGTCCATGTCACCTAAAACGCCAGGGTGAGTATGTACATTGCTATTGTCAGAGTTATCCATCACGCCAGTGCCATTAGCTCCACCGTCACCACCTGGTGCTGCAGGAATACCCGGTACGCCTGACATGCCGCCGCCATTGATGATTTCATCATTGGCTTCTGTGCCAGCATCATAAGCATTGACGTACATAGTGTACGTGCCCGCTTCAGTAGGGATTTCCCAACCATCTAGCCCCATAAAAGCATCGTTAGTGGGTAACACCATAGCTACGATAGATAAATGGGTGTTGTCGCCAGTATCAAGCATTACGCCACTAACATTTGCACCTGCGGCAAGTAACCCCGTTGCAGGATTTGCTGATGTGACGCCTGCATTGCCGGTTACCGCAGCATCTAAGTCGGCAATGTCGCCGCCTTCAGCCATTTTTTGTAAGGCTGCGGATGCTTCAGTTCCGACTTGAAATAGGTGGCTGTCAGCGTCGTGGGCTGCGATCAAAATAGGGGTGAAGTGATTTCCGTGAGTTAAATTGGTCACGCTAACTTCAATATCCGCTGCCAACGTTGGAAGGCTAAATAATCCAGCAGCCATAAGACTTGCAGTCACTAGTGTACGTTTCATAACCGAGCTCCTTTTGTTTAATTGCAGCCAGTATGCACAGGTGATCTCACCTACTTATCGCCAAATTATCACAAAAGATTAACATCGTTAACTTACCGATAATAACGTGTGATAAAGTGAGTTTAAACCAACAAAAATAATAATGATTATGATTAGACAACTGACTCCCGCTGACTTTGATGCAGTGATAACCCTAGGTGAAATAGTCCACGGCAGTGGTTATATGGATATCGCTGAACTGACAGCGATTTATCACAAAGGCATTAAAAATGGCATTAATGCCAATTTTGTCGCGCTTGAAAATGAACAACTTATTGGCTTTCGGTTAACGTATGCCGCGGGACAATGGCCGCAAGATCAGTGGTGTACGGTTGATAAGTGGGGTGTGAAATTTGAAGATGTGTGTTATTTCAAATCAAATACCATTGCTGAATCTGGCCGAGGACAAGGGCTTGGTGGCAAATTATTAGCTGCCTCTAAAGCTGCGGTTATTGCCCAAGGGGCTAAAGCTGGGGTGAGTCATTTATGGCAGCAAAGCCCTAATAATGCTGCGGTGCGATATTTTACTAAGGCGGGTGGTAAGTTAATTAAACAGCATCCGCAGCGCTGGCATCAACGTTATATGGGTGATGATTATATTTGCGTATTATGCGGTGAAGATTGCCACTGTGTTGCCTGTGAAATGCTGTTGTTATTTTAATGTCTGCTCTGTAAATCAATAATAAAAAAGAAGACCAATATGTACGATCCGCTGATTAACTCGCATCCTAATAATCAAACGTTTGCCCCTAGCTATTGGGCAAACACTCAAGCCTTACCCGCACCAGCTGCTGCATTGTCTGGCCGCCAACAAACCGATGTGGCTATTGTGGGTGGTGGCTACACAGGCTTATTAACAGCCTATTATTTGGCAACCGAATTCAATATAGATTGCCATGTGTTAGAGGCCAATCAAGTAGGTTTTGGGGCGAGTGCGCGCAATGCTGGGTTTGTGTTAAAAGGATCGGGGCGTTTAGGGTACGCCGCCATGACTGAGCGTTGGGACTTAGCAACGACCAAGGGCATATACGATGAATTTACCCAAGCCGTGGCTAGAGTCGATGGGTTAATTAAACAACATAATATCGCCTGTGAACCGCAAGAAGCGGGCTACTTAAAGGTGGCGCATAATCCTAAAGCCTTAGTCACGCTGCAAAATGCCGCTAATTATATTCAACAACACTTAGCCAGTAGCCAAGACTCGGGCGCCGAGTTTATTTCAAGCCAAGATTTTCGATCCCAATATTTAGATCATCATCAAGCTTTTGGTGCGCTGCGTTTAAAAGACGGTTTTGGTCTTAATCCGCTTAAATTGTTATTAGGTTATAAGGACATGGTGCAAGCTCAAGGCGTGACTATTTCTGAGCAATCTTGCGTATTAGATTGGATTGAAGAGGGTGGTAAACATCGTTTAATTACCGATAAAGGCGAACTGATTGCCAACAAAGTGATTATGGCGGGTAATGCTTATACGCCTAAACGGTTTAACCAGCGCATAGACGATAAATTTTTGCCAATATTAAGCAATGTGATTGTCACCGAACCGCTTACCGCGCAAGAGCTTGCAGAGGCGGGTTTGCATACTCATCAAGTGACCATGGATACCCGTATTTTAAAATACTATTACCGTTTATTACCCGATAATCGATTGTTGTTTGGTGGCCGTGGTGCGGTGTGGGGCAAAGATGCTGCGAATCCCGTTTATGGTGAGCGTTTAAAAATGGCGTTAAATAAGTGCTTTCCAAGTTTAACCAGTAAAGCTATTGCTTATAATTGGACCGGATGGATTGCTGCTGCAATGGATGATATGCCCCATGTGTATAGCAAAGACGGCGTAGGGTACAGCTTAGGATATTGTGGTGCGGGAGTGTCGTTTAGTAGCCAGGCTGCGTATCGCTTAGCACAAAGTATTGCCGGAGAAACATTACCCAATTTGCCTTTGTATCAACAACCCTTGCCTAAGTTTCCCTTCACCCAAGCAAGACGGCTTGGGCAATGGGGTTATTATCATTATGGTTGGTTAAAAGATCGTTTTGGTTAACCGCCCATTCCTAGGTTAATAACGACTTGTTAATTAACCAACGACTTCGCCAGTGCTTATTTTAGTTTCGTCTAATGGTTCAATTTTGAAATTGAAATAAGCATAAGATGCACTGATAAACGGACAAACTAAGTTAAAGAAGGCATAAGGCAGGTAAGCGATAGTGGCTACGCCAAGTGTACTGGCCATAAAGGCACCACAGGTATTCCAAGGCACTAGCGGGCTGGTTACTGTTGCTGAGTCTTCTAACGTGCGGCTTAAATTAACTGCGGCCAACTTACGGCGAGTGTATTCCACCTTTAACATTCTGCCTGGCAGTACAATGGCAATATATTGATCGGCAGTAATGATGTTAGCGCCAATACACACACCAAGAGTAGTAATAATCAAGCTGGCCGTGCCAGTGACGACGGTAAGAATACTTTCTAAAATACGATTTAATAATCCGGTGACTTCCATCACGCCGCCAAATGCCATCGCACACAGAATAAGCCAAACCGTTGTTACCATGCTGCTCATGCCACCACGACTCAATAGATTATCTAATACCTCATCGCCCGTGTTAGCGACATAGCCGTCAAACATGGCTATCCATAAACCTTTCACTAACGCGACCATTGGCAATAATGTGTCGTCGTGTACAAAGGCAATCACGTTATCAAACTGAAATAATGCAGCGCATACCGCGCCAGCTAACGTACCTAATATGACCGTTGGAAACGCTGGCATTTTGCGGTTAGCTAAATACAACACCACTAATAACGGGATCAATAAATGTATTCCTGGGCTGTAGGTTTTATCCAATAAAGCCAATGTATCTACGAGTTGATTTTCAATTGGTACGACATCTGCTGTAAGGCCTAAAAAAGTAAAGCCAATAAGGGCAATGATAATGCTCGGCACAGTGGTCCAGGTCATGTGGCGGATATGGCTAAAAATGTCCGTTCCCGCAACAGCAGGTGCAAGGTTTGTGGTGTCAGACATTGGCGACATTTTGTCGCCAAAATAGGCGCCACTGATAATAGCGCCAGCAGTAATGTTAACGTCTAGTCCCATAGCAGACGAAATACCGACTAAGGCAATACCTAAGGTACCTGCAACGGTCCACGAGCTACCAATACTCAGTGCAACCACCGCACACAATAAACAGCAGGCAGTATAAAAGTAGTCTGGGTTAAGGATTTGCATACCATAATAAATCATCGTCGGAACTGTACCGGCTAAAATCCACGTACCAATGAGCGAACCTACGCTGAATAGAATTAATAAAGCACCGGTCGCCACTCCAATACTTTTGACGATACCTCGTTCCATTTGATTCCAGCTATAACCATTTTTATAACCGATTATCATCGCAATACATGCTGCTAACACTAATGCGATTTGATTGGCGCCTGATGAACTGTCTGAAGAAAACAGATAAACTGCTGCCGCGAGCATAAGAATAAGGGCAAAAACGGGGATAAGTGCATCAAGTAAGCTGGGTTGCTTGTGCTCCGATGAAGACGGTTTGAACGACGCCGATTGAGACATACTACTTCCTTTGTTGTTATTATTTTTGACCAATATCTCATTCGTGTGAGTTGGCTAAGTGTTATCATAATAAGTTAGTAACTTATTTGTAACAGAAGCACATCCTGACATAAAAATGCCTGTTAAGTCGAACATTGTTAGGCTTGAGTAATCATTTATTGATAGGGAAATTGTTGCAGCTTTTCAATCGTATGCTTGGTTAATTACTTTGCGTGGTTATATATGTCAAATAGGTCGGTTAATGTGAATAAATAGCCGCTGAGGATATCTGGTGGGACCAGAAGTATCCTCATGAAAACGTGCAGATTTGATCGTTCTTTGGACGCAATTTATGGCTATTAATGACAATATTAAGCCAGTTATTTATTTAAATGTTTTAAGATGGCCTTTTCGGCATCAGCTTTAGTGGCTTCACCTTGAGGAATATCAATTTTTTCTAGGGCTTTATGGCCTGTCATATCTTCTGCAATATGTAACCAATCTGGATGCCAATAGAAAGAGGTGCCCGAGAAGGTGTCCCAATTATGCACTCCGGCTTTTTCACCTTGATAAATCAGGTCGCTAGTATTAACTTTCATTTTATCCTCCAATAATCATTACGAGTACGTTATCTAAAGTTCAGGAGTTTGAATAACAGCCAAGGTAATCACACTCCTTTTCAGTTACTAGCTTGCGCCTTGAGTAGGGGCATTTTTGTGATCTAAATCATAAAAGTTGCGGGTTATGGATAATGTAAACAGTAATTAATCTTTTGCGTTACAAGCGGATATAAAAAATCCCTGTGATGTTGTTGCCATCAAAGGGATTTTCTAACAAGCTAAACCAAATCTACTATTAGGTTTTAGCTTGTTCACGAGCAATGGCGCGGTAAGCTATATCAGTACGGAAGTACACGTCATCCCAATGAATGGCATCCACTAAATCGTAAGCGGCTTGCTGGGCTTCGGTTACTGTGTTGCCCAGAGCAGTAGCGCATAATACGCGGCCGCCGTTAGTCACCACATGGCCATCTTTCATACTTGTTCCTGCATGGAACACTTTACCGTTAGTGTCGCCAAGGGTTAGGCCGTCAATCACATCGCCTTTATTGTAAGCATCTGGATAACCGCCAGCTGCCATGACAACACCTACTGCTGCACGTGAGTCAAACTCTGCTGTGACTTTGTCTAATTCTCCACGAGTTGCGGCTAAACAAAGTTCAACGATATCTGATTGCAAACGCATCATAATAGGCTGGGTTTCTGGGTCGCCAAAGCGGCAATTGTATTCAAGTACTTTGGCGCTGCCATCTGGTGCAATCATTAACCCGGCATATAAAAAGCCGGTGTAAACATTACCTTCAGCTGTCATGCCATCAACTGTTGGGCGAATAACATTAGCGATAGTCCAATCGTGTACAGCTTGTGTTACCACAGGAGCTGGTGAGTACGCACCCATGCCGCCAGTGTTAGGGCCTTGGTCTGCATTGTCGCGAGCTTTATGGTCTTGGCTGGTGGCCATAGCAAGAATGTTTTTGCCGTCTACCATTACGATAAAACTGGCTTCTTCACCTTTTAAAAACTCTTCAATCACTACGCGTGAACCGGCATCACCAAACTTATTACCCGCGAGCATGTCATCAATCGCGGCATCCGCTTCAACTTGGTTAGCTGCGATAATCACACCTTTACCTGCTGCTAAACCGTCGGCTTTAATCACGACTGGGAAACCCGTTTTAGCGGTTAATATTGCCGCATAAGCTTTAGCCGGTGCAATCTCAGTGAAGTTTGAGTAATCAGCAGTAGGAATGTTGTGGCGCGCTAAAAAGTCTTTGGTGAACGCTTTTGAAGATTCAAGCTGTGCCGCGCCTTTAGTTGGGCCAAAAATAGGTAAGCCTGCAGCATTAAAAGCATCAACTACGCCCAGTGATAATGGCACTTCTGGGCCGACGATGGTAATTGCGATGGCGTTATCTTTGGCAAAGGTGACAAGTGCGTCAATTTGTTCAACATCAATAGCCACGTTTTCTAACTTAGGTTCTAAAGACGTACCAGCATTACCGGGTGCAACAAACACTTTTGTTACTTGAGCTGACTGAGCCGCTTTCCAAGCTAGAGCATGTTCACGACCGCCGCCACCAATTATAAGTACCTGCATCTTCAATCCTTTTATAGCTGCGCTATGTTCTCTATTTCTGCTTCAAGCATGCTCACTTATACTTATAAGCTGCGCGTGCTTTCATTGAACTAGAAAAAATAGCTATGCTCTAATTCGTTTAAACAAAATTTAAAAAGTATCGCTTGTTATCTATTTTTGCAAAAGCATTTAGCAAAAACATGATTGATAAGCGATACCCATATTTGATATTAGCGTTGCTTAGTGGCGGAAGTGACGCATGCCAGTAAACACCATTGCCATACCGTGCTCGTCTGCTGCGGCGATGATTTCTTCATCGCGAATTGAACCGCCCGGTTGAATGATGCAGCTAATACCTGCCGCTGCTGCTGCGTCGATACCATCACGGAATGGGAAGAAAGCGTCAGATGCCATTACTGAATTTTCAACCACTAGGCCTTCATCGGCAGCTTTTATACCCGCTATTTTAGCTGAATATACGCGGCTCATTTGGCCTGCTCCGACACCGATAGTCATGCCGTCTTTAGCGTAAACAATGGCGTTAGATTTAACAAACTTAGCCACTTTCCAGCAGAACATTAAGTCTTTTAACTGTTCAGCAGTTGGTTGACGCTTAGACACGACTTTAACGTCTTCTAAGTTCACCATGCCTTGATCGCGGTCTTGTATTAACAAGCCACCATTAACACGTTTGTAATCAAGCGTTGTGGTTTTAGTATTCCACTCACCACATTCTAATAAACGCACGTTAGCTTTAGCAGCAATGATGTCGCGTGCGGCTTGGCTCACTTTAGGGGCAATGATGACTTCAACAAACTGACGGTCAACAATGGCTTGCGCCGTTTGTGCATCTAACTCTTGGTTAAAGGCAATGATGCCACCAAAGGCTGATGTTGGGTCGGTTTTAAATGCGCGGTCGTAAGCTTCTAATAAGTTAGCGCCTAATGCCACACCACAAGGGTTGGCGTGCTTAACGATAACGCAGGCTGGGCCTTCGAATTCTTTTACACATTCAAGAGCTGAATCGGTATCAGCGATATTGTTGTAAGACAAAGCCTTACCTTGTAGCTGAATCGCGCTGGCAACTGAAGCTTCATCAATTTGCGTGTCGACATAAAACGCCGCTTTTTGATGGCTGTTTTCACCGTAACGTAAGTCTTGTTTTTTGACAAACTGACTGTTGAAAGTACGTGGGAACGTTGAATCGTCATGACATTCGTCGTTACTGTGCGCTGGCACCATAGTACCAAAGTAGTTAGCAATCATGCCGTCATACGCTGCGGTATGTTCAAAGGCGGCAATGGCTAAGTCAAAACGCGTCTCTAAAGTAGTGCTGCCGTTGTTGGCTTGCATTTCTGCAATCACGCGGCCGTAATCTTTAGCGTTAACGACTATTGTTGTGTCTTTGTGGTTTTTAGCCGTAGAACGCACCATGGTTGGGCCGCCAATGTCGATGTTCTCAACAGCGTCCGCTAAGGTGCAACCTGGTTTTGCAACGGTTTCAGCAAATGGGTATAAGTTAACCGTAACTAAGTCGATAGGCTTAATGGCGTTTTGTTCCATGACGATTTCGTCAATACCGCGGCGAGCTAGAATGCCACCGTGAATTTTTGGGTGTAGGGTTTTAACACGGCCATCCATAATTTCTGGGTGACCCGTGTAGTCAGACACTTCCATTACCGGGATATTATTGTCTGCAAGTAACTTTGCAGTACCGCCCGTTGATAAGAGTTCAACACCTTGTGCATGCAGCGCTTGTGCAAACTCAAGGATTCCAGTTTTATCTGATACGCTTAATAGCGCGCGACGAATTGGTCTGACATTATTCATGTAGGTACAGGTCCGCTAGTTTGATTTTAAGGAGCTTTAGTAAAACAGAGTCAATTAAAGTCTGCTTTACCAAAGTCCCTCATAGTGTTTTTTAGATTGCTTAACACCGTCGAGGCTTACTGTGTTGTGATCAGGCGGGCGTATTTTATCGTAAACCGCTTCTATTGGGTGTTTTTTCTGTGTGATTTCACAATATTGAAATAAGAACAAAGGTACGCAAAAATAATTATCCAATAACCCTTGACCTTGGATTAAACTCCAAGGTTTATACTCAGGTAAAATTCAGATCATGATGGTGAGTTAACATATGTATCGAATAGGCAAACTTTCTGCTTTATATGACATTAAAGCAGACACATTACGGTTTTACGAAAAGCATGGTTTGTTATCACCTTCAAGTCGCTCTGATTCTGGGTATCGGTTATACAACCAAGCTGACTCTGAACGGCTCAAGTTTATATTACGCGCTAAAGCGGTTGGTTTCTCGCTTAACGATATTGCCGATTTATTATCTATCGAAGTGGACAAGTCCAATCGTGCATGTGCAGACGTTAAAGGTTTGGTTGATACCAAGCTTGAGCAAGTGGAAGCCAAACTGGCCGAGTTACAACACTTTGCAACATCGCTAAAAAGTTTATCGAATACCTGTTGTGGTGGCCCTGATAGCGCCGAGCATTGCTCGATACTTGAAGCGTTAGAGTCGTCTGACAAACACATTATTGCTAAAAAAGAACATCATCATTTTGCTCATTCAGGTCATAAGGATTAAGTATGTTATTGACCAATTTTCTTCATTTATTTTTAGAATCTGCTCCGTGGTTGTTACTGGGCTTGGTGCTGGCCGGGTTGCTAAAAGTATTTGTGCCGATGGCATGGATGCAAAAGCAACTTGGCGGCCATGGAATGAAAACCGTCGTTAAGGCAGCATTATTAGGTGCACCTTTACCTTTGTGTTCGTGTGGTGTTATCCCCGCAGCAGTTGGTTTACGTCGAGCTGGCGCCTCAAAAGCCGCTACAACCTCTTTTTTAGTGTCTACACCCGAAACTGGCGTTGACTCAATTACCGTATCCTATGTATTACTCGGGCCTTTTATGGCGATAGTGCGTCCGATAGCGGCGATTACTAGCGCGATAGTGGCGGGTTTATTAGTGGGCCGAGATGACGATGATGGTATTCCTGCGTCAACATCTGCTAAAGCGAAAACGGCCACAGATTCATCAGCGAGTGCCAAGCCGGTATCATCATGCTGTGGATCCAAATCAACTGCTAGCTCAGACGCCAGCGCAGAAGCTAGCACTGAAACGACATCTATAGGTAAAACAACCACTAGCACTATGCAAAATGCTAGCGTGAAAATGACAGCGATTAAATCAGAATCAGTTAATTCAGGATCGATATTGAGCCCGATGACAGCAGCGCAATCAATCGGTGGCAGTCGTTCGCAAGTAAAGCAAAGCAGTTGCTGTGGTAGTAAAGCTGCGGATAAACCAGCCGAGTCTGCACCTGCTGCCTGTTGCAGTACAAAAGTAAAAGATGACGTAAAAGATGAAACACCAGCTGCAACCGTTACATCAAGTTGTTGCAGTAGCAAAGCTGAGCCAAAGGTCGAAGCGATATCGACAAGCTGTTGCAGCACAGCAGCGACAGTAAACCACGCAGCAAGTAAAAGTAGTGATGAAGCCAGTTGCTGCGCATCGACCCAAGATATGGCAACAGAGTTGAAGCACAACAGTGTATTCAGCCGTGTGTTATCGGGTTTGCATTACGCCGCCACAGATTTAGTGAAAGACACCACCTTGTGGTTATTAGTCGGGTTATTTTTTGCAGCCATAGTACAAACTTATGTACCGGCTGACTTTTTAGTCAAATGGGGCGACGGCATTCCGGCAATGTTAGTGATGGTTCTTGTGTCGATCCCAATGTACATCTGTGCTACGGCTTCAACGCCTATTGCTGCAGGCTTGCTATTAGCAGGGGTGTCACCCGGCGCGGTACTGGTATTTATGATGGCAGGCCCTGCAACCAATATTGCAACCTTAGGCGTGGTGACTAAAGAGTTAGGCAAGCGTGCATTATATGGTTACTTAGGTGGCGTTATCGGTGTGGCGTTAGTATTTGGCGTATTGGTCAATTATCTAGTGGATACCTTCGGTTTTGAAGTGATGCCGCAAATTGGCGAAGAGCATGCTTTATTACCGCAAGGTGTCGTGGCTATATCTGGTATCGTGCTGGCGGTGTTAATGGCCAAAGTCTTGTGGGACATGATCCCAAAAGGCAATAAAGAGAAAGGCTGTTGCTCATAAGTTAAGCCAAATGGGTTAATCAAAGCGAGTTAAGTGCATATGAAAGCCAGTGATAAATGTCACTGGCTTTTTATCAGGGTAAAATATTGCGGATGGCCCTGTTAACATTAGAGCTAGTTAACAATAGTGCTAGGTAAAAATAGCGTTGAGTTTTTCGGCAAGCCTTAATGTTTTTCCAAATCGCGGTAAACTTTCGATGATATCGCCATTTGGGTTACATTTAACCGTTTTCTACCTTTCATCGTCTTTAATTTAAATGTAATACCATTGCGCAGCGCGATCTTAAGTTTTAACGGAACTGATTTTATCTGCCCAAGTCGACATTTGCGCTAGGCTTTTACCATTCGCCAGTTGGTTTATTTTCTGTTGAGTCGTTTGGGATAAAGTGGCTAGAGCGATTTTAATTAATATTCTGTTAAGTAGGGTGCTAATAAATAGGCTGCAAACAAAAATACCGAGCAATTAGCTCGGTATTTTTATGTGCTCAGTATGTCTACATCAAGCTATTTACTCGTTAAACGACGTGTAAATTATTTGATCTTACTGGCAAAATTTTCAGGTGAATTTTTCGATTGCTTAACCGCACGTTTCTCTTTTAAAGATAATGCCGGTTTTTTCTTCGCTTCTTTTGAATTATTACGTTCTTTGCTCATTTGTATGACTCCTAGCACGCATAATACGTGACTAATAAATGGTAATTTGTGTTGTTAGTATCGAATGAACCAAAATTAATCAGCCACTTAAATACTGACTTAGCCTTTGAACAATTTACTGAACCAAACTTATCATTGATATTGCGAATTAATGATGTGCGAAAACTTACCTCTATGATCTAAATTAATCACCTGATTGAGTTGATATTAGCACCTAGTCAGTAAAAAATATCTATTTATTCTATAGATTATTTTGTGCTTAAAAACTCATCTTTAATTATGATTGCTTTGGTGAACAAAATCGGGAATTTCGAGCACGCCTTCACCCCAATGCTCAAACAGAGCTGCATATAAAAACTCTACAAACACTCGGTATTTTCGGGGTAAATACACACGCTGCGGAAAGCTCAGGGTGACCTTGGTTTGCATCATTGGAAAGTCTTCTAGTATCGGTATCAGTTGCTTACTGTCTATGGCTTCTTGTGCAATAAAAACCGGTACCGCAGTAATGCCTAAGCCTTCAATTGCCGCTTCTCGGGCAAAGGTGACATTATTGACTTTTAGCTGCGCAGGGGGATCGAGATCAAGCCATTGGTTACCATCAAAAATACGCCAGCCACCATTAATGTGGGCCGACTGTAATTTAATTGCGGTATGGAGCATTAAATCTTGCGGTATTTGTGGTGTGCCATGCCGCTTAAGGTAAGTTGGGCTTGCCATTAACAGCCTGCTGGCAGTGACTAATGAGTAGCTTTGCAGCTTAGGATCATGCTGTTCAGTAATTTGAAATAGAAAATCGACCCCTTCTTCAATCACATCAATTTTACGGTTAGTCAGTTCTGCATCAATGGTGATATTGGGGTAAGCCGCCAGAAACCGCGCAAGGATACGACCTAAAAATAATTGTCCTAGCTCGATAGGGCAAATCACTTTTAAGTTGCCTTTGATGTCTTGCTGGCTCGCGCTGAGAAGATCTTCGGCGTTTTGTAAATCTTGTAAAATTTTACTGATGCGATGGTAATAGCTCGAACCCGCTTCAGTGAGTTTCAATGACCTTGTGGTGCGAAACAGTAATTGCACACCAGCATCTGCTTCTAGATCTGCGATTTTACGACTCACAGTGGCTTTGGTTATCCCCAGCGCCTTAGCTGCACCGGTAAAACTGCCTTGTTCTACTACTTGCGAGAATATTTGAACGCGGTTGAGATCCATATTGTTACACCTGTGAAACAGTGGGTTGAATTTTTACTATCTAATAAACTTAAGGAAACAGTAGTAAACTAGAGCAGAATAAATTAGGAGTCAAATATGTCTATCAATAAGCGGTTAGTGTTAGTGCCAAGTATTATCGTTGTGTTAGTTGTTGCAGGCGTTTATTGGTGGTCACAAGTTCGATATATCGAGTCAACGGACAATGCGTATGTTGAGGCTGATATTTCAAATATCAGTGTAAAAGTCCCCGGCTACATTGTGCAGTCTACTGTGGTTGATAATCAACATGTCAACAAAGGTGAACTACTGGCTCAACTGGAAGACAGTCAGTTTGTTGCTAAGCTGGCTCAAAGCAAAGCTGTGCTAGCGAGTACCCAAGCAAACTTGCAAACCTTGGCCGCAAAGGTTGATTTACAGCAAGCATTAATTAACCAAGCTAAGGCAACCGTTGTGGCCTCACAGTCAGAGCAGTTAATTGCTCAACAACAGTTGAAGCGTTCACAGAAATTAAAAATCAGTAATTACAGTTCACAAAATGATGTTGACCAACTTCAGGCTGGTTTCGATTCAGCATCAGCTCATGTCGATGAGGCGCAAGCTGCATTAGTGGCTAAGCAGCGTGAATTGTCGGTATTTAACGCGCAATTATTACAAGTACAAGCGGATGTCGATCAGGCAATGGCCAGTGTCGAGTTGGCCAATATTCAATTGGTTGATACACGTGTTACGGCACCGTTTTCAGGGATTATAGGTAAGCGTGGCGCAATGGTGGGCCAGTATGTTCAACCTGGACAAGCATTGTTTAGCCTAGTGCCAGATGCACAAGTGTGGATTACGGCTAACTTTAAAGAAACTCAAATTGAGCACATGCAAGCCGGACAAGCCGTTAAGGTGAGTTTAGATGCTTATCCTGATTATGTGTTTAGCGGATTTATCGACAGTTTAGCACCTGCATCGGGTTCTAAATTTAGCTTGTTACCCGCAGAGAATGCGACGGGTAACTTTACCAAAATTGTTCAACGTATTCCGGTGCGTATTCGTCTTGAACATGATCAACCCTCATCTGCAATTGGGCGTATTTTACCTGGCTTAAGTGCCTTGGTTGAAGTTGATACAGAGTCAGCAACTCAATCTCATGAGCTTGCTAAGGCATCTGCTGTTCAAGCAACATCTGTGACTGCAGGGCATTAATATGAACCAGTCAGCCACTGAGGCAGATGCATCGCAAGTCGGCCCTGTAAGTACTGTGGATGATAAACCGACCGGTTATCAGCGCGGTAGCACACGTTCTTGGATTGCTGTTGCTGGCGGTTTAATCGGTGCTTTTATGGCGATTTTGGATATTCAAATCACCAACGCGTCGATGAAAGAGATTCAGGGCAGTTTAGGGGCGACGCTAGAAGAGAGTAGCTGGATTGCCACTGCTTATTTAGTAGCCGAGATGATTGCCATTCCTTTATCTGGTTGGTTAAGTACTGGTTTATCTACTCGTCGTTACTTACTGTGGACTACTGCTGCCTTTATCGTTGCCTCTGTATTGTGCTCAATGTCTTGGAACCTTGAGTCGATGATCGCTTTTCGTGCCTTGCAGGGTTTTTTTGGCGGGGCATTAATTCCGTTAGCTTTTCGATTAATTCTTGAGTTTTTACCCGACGACAAACGCGCCATGGGTATGGCTCTGTTTGGAGTAACCGCAACATTTGCGCCTTCTATTGGGCCAACATTAGGAGGTTGGTTAACCGAACAATTTAGCTGGCACTATTTATTTTATATTAATGTTCCGCCAGGTTTATTAGTGATGGCGATGTTGGCTTATGGTTTAGAGCGCAAACCGATTATTTGGGACAAGTTAAAAGACGCCGATTATTCTGGCATTGTTACCATGGCGTTGGGTATGGGCTGTTTAGAAGTCGTGTTAGAAGAGGGCAATCGTAAAGACTGGTTTGGGTCAGATCTTATTCGTAATCTTGCCATTATTGCCGCGGTTAATATCAGTTTATTTATTTGGATCCAATTACGTAAAGCTCAGCCATTAGTGAATATTCGTCTGCTTGCGCAGCGAGATTTCGCTTTATCCACTGTGGCGTATTTCTTACTGGGTATGGCGTTGTTTGGGGCGATCTACATGATCCCGCTGTATTTATCACAAATTCATGATTATACCCCGTTAGAAATTGGTGAAGTCATTATGTGGATGGGCTTCCCGCAGTTACTCGTACTGCCATTAGTGCCTAAATTAATGCAGAAGTTTGATCCGCGATATTTGGCAGCACTTGGATTTGCTTTATTTGCGACCAGCTATTATATGAATAGCCATATGACCATTGATTTCGCAGGCGATCAGATGATTGCTTCGCAAATCGTACGGGCGTTAGGGCAACCGTTTATTTTAGTACCTATTGGTATTTTGGCGACAATGCATCTTCAAGCACATGAAAATGCCTCTGCATCGACGGTACTCAATGTGATGCGAAATTTAGGTGGGGCTTTTGGTATCGCGCTGGTTGCAACCTTAACTGATAATTTAGCCCGAGTTCATTTGGCCCATATTAAAGAAACGTTGCCGACTGTCAGCTCCCAAGCTTACAACTATATTCAGCATACCAGTTCGATATTGCAAACTGCGGGTTCTGATGCGGTGAGTGCTAACTCACAAGCCTATGCTTTACTTGCTAAAAATATGTCACAACAAGCATATATACAAGCCTATAATGATGTGTTTTTTATTATGGCATGTTTTCTATTTATTGCGGTTGTGGCGGTTTTATTGATCCGTAAACCTGCGGTGAAAAGTGATACAGATCAACCTAATGAAATGCATTAATCATGTTAGTATTATCTTAATTGATAGCAATAAATTAAGGTGAGAGATGACATTAACATGGCTAGATGTTGGTTTTACTGAACTGTCTTTAGAGCAGCTTTATGGGTTAATGCAATTGCGTGTAGATGTATTTGTGGTTGAGCAAAATTGTCCTTATCCTGAATTAGATGGTAAAGATAAACACCCGCAAGCAAGACACTTACTTGGGCTAAATGACCAAGGTGAGATCCTTGCATATAGTCGCATATTAGCCCCAAACGTCAGTTATCCTCAAGCCAGTATTGGCCGTGTTGCCGTTGCTAAATCGGCTCGTGGCCAAGGAGTGGCGAATCAATTAATGCAAGGTGCCATTGCTATTGCAAAACAGCATTGGCCAAATGACAATATTCAGATTGGGGCGCAAGATTATTTACGCCAATTTTATCAACAACATGGGTTTGTAGTTAATTCAGATGTATACCTTGAAGACGGTATAGAGCATCTTGATATGTTGTTAATCTATAATAGCTAATTGGTATGAATAGCGTTGGGTTCAGAGATAGCATAATCAACTTTGAGTTGAGTCGTTATTTATCTGGGTTCGGGTAGGTCTTATTAAGGAAAAACGATGTCAGATTATGTAATTAATACCCAGCAAATTGTTTGTGTCGCTCAATTTGTGGCGAAAGCAGGGAAACGTGATGAGTTAGTGGCGGTATTGGCAAGCTTGATCCCTGATACTCGTCGTGAATCTGGCTGTATTCGTTATGAATTGAATATCAGTGTAGATAACGACAACAAAGTTGCCTTTGTGGAAAAGTTTGTCGATCGTGCTGCGTTTGATCAACATTGCGCTAAAGATGCTATTCAGCATTATTTCCACAATGTAATGCCTGAGTTGGTTGAATCACATCATGTTGAAGTGTTTAATCAAGTGATCGCTTAATTGGCGGTAGCTGTTAAGTACGTCAATTTCTTATCTGTAATTTTTAAGTGCTGTAATTTCAAGTTCTGGATGTCACGATTAGATTTGAAGCGCTAGAGTTCAGCATTGGATTACAGATACAAAAATGCCAGTCTATACAGACTGGCATTTTTAATCATTTATACTGTTAAGCCGAAGCTCTTATATCATAATGATTAGAAGTCGTAACGAGCACCGACAGTGAAGATGTTGTCATCTTCTAAATCAACTGTAGCAGTACCAACTTTATGGTCGCCTTCATACATAGCATAGTGACCATAAACTAACGTTGACTTAGATATACGGTAGTCAGCACCCACAGTAATTTGAGTGATGTTTACGTCTGTACCAGTCGCTTCTTTAATATTTTTGTAGTAGCTACCAAAACCAGCTTCATCTTGACCGTATTCAGCTTTTAAGTTTACGCCGTTTAGGTTGTAAGATACGTTAAGGAAGAAAGAATCACCTTCTTGATCAGATGTTTGGCTTTCAGTGTTTTGGTATAAACCACCAAGCTTGAACTCACCTAGCTTAACTTGTGCCACACCACGGTAAGCATCAATGCCACCAATAGTGTTATAAGCTGCAGCTACGTAGTAAGGGTGTGCTTTAAGACCTTTATCACCAAGAGTTGCACTTAATGCATATTGATCATCATATGATTCTTTACCAGCATCATCTGTGTAGTTGTCTTCCATTAAATAAGTCGCGTTTAATGTGACTAAACCACCAATAACAGGTGAGTAGTACCAAAGACCGTCAGCTTTACGTAACTGGCCGCCAATCATACGATCGATATCGGCGTTAAAGTTACCGAATAAATCGATGCCACCTTCAGACTGTTTAAATACCGTATCGTTACGGCCTACTAACACAGTACCAGCGTCACTTTTTAAACCTAAGAATGTGTTACGTGCTTTAAATACAACTTCGTCACTGCCATTCTTACCTTCAGTTTGAGTAGTATTTTCAACTTGGAATTCCATTTGGTATAACAGTTCGATACCGTTAGCAAATTTCTCGCTACCTTTAACACCCAAGTTAGAAAAGTTGTTTTCTAATACTGTGCCTTCTTTACGGTTTTGAGTAGTGGCACCTTGATCAGAATTCGATACTGCTAAATCTAAACGACCATAGAAACTTGGGCCTTCAGCAAGTGTAGCGAAAGAAACTAATGTAAGTACAGATGCTACCGATGCAGAGATTAAGGTTTTTTTCATCTTTCATGCTCCCTAGAACGTTATGTTCTATATTCCATTTTTCATGGTTTTAGTTAGTGAACTTTGTTGCAGATTCAATTCTGTAACAAGCTGGTGCAGATTTTTACAGATTTGATACCTTCATAGTGTGGCCTAGATCAAATAAACAGGGCCTACTTGAAAAATTGTGTATAAATCTGTGATAACTGCGACCATTTGTATAATTAAATAACATTATGGCGTAGATCTACCTCTTTAGGGATGTTCCTATTTGATTAGAAATAGGCTAGCGCACAACCACAAAAAGTTGCAGAAATGTATTTTAGCTCATGTTAATTTAATCGTTGTGAATATTCGATGTTAAATTTTATATCTTTAGTCTAATAAGGTTAAAAATTAAGCATGATTTAATGTTTGTTGTGATCGGAATCTTTTTGGCAGATAAATATATTTAGCTCAAGCTGCTTCTGCTCGGGTAATAGAATGTTATAAAACGGCTCTTTGTCATGTTATCTGAGTTAAATGGCTCTTATCATAGTTACACTATTAAAGGGTCAACCTATCTTGATGAGTTTAACCAATAGTTAGTGTGATATTTAAGCTGCAATAAACTAATTTTATCACTTTATCCTATATGCCATAACGAGTGAGCTGAATTACTAGCCAAGAATATGAGCATGCGGTGCTTTTTATTAAGCCAAAAATTCTCCTTAACCAAATTCATCTAAAGTGAATCATGACAAACGTTTAGCTTTGAGGAGAAATCATATAAAATTGGCCGCGAAAATAGTCGTTAATTAAGGCGTAACTAATGTTGTCAGAATCTTATACTCATCGTTTTGCTGGTGTCGGCCGTTTATACGGTCAAGCAGCACTAACGACTTTTTCGCAGGCGCATGTTGTGGTGGTTGGCATTGGTGGTGTCGGTACATGGGTTGCCGAAGCGTTAGCGAGAAGTGGTATAGGGCAGATTACACTAATTGATTTAGATGATATTTGTGTTACCAATACTAATCGCCAAATACATGCATTAACCTCGACTATTGGCCAATCAAAAGTTGAGGTTATGGCAAAGCGCATTGGCGAAATTAATCCTGAGTGTATGGTTAATGAAATAGAAGATTTTATTACCTTAGACAATCTTGCTGAACATTTTAAGCCGACCTCACAAGGTGGCAATATTGATTATGTGGTTGACTGTATTGATGCAGTAAAGCCTAAAGCGGGATTAATTGCTTGGTGTAAGCGCAATAAAATTCCCCTAGTGACCATAGGTGGTGCTGGAGGACAAACCGATCCGACTCTTATTCAAGTGACTGACTTGGCTAAAACAGTACAAGATCCATTATTGGCAAAAGTACGTAACATATTACGCAAAGATTATAATTTCACTAAAAATATTCAACGACGCTTTGCTGTCGATGCAGTATTTTCGACCCAACATTTAGTCTACCCTCAAGCTGATGGCAGCGTGTGCAACACTAAAGCAGATGCAGAGGGCAGTATGCGAATGGATTGCGCATCTGGTTTTGGTGCTATTACCATGGTAACGGGAACGTTTGCGTTTGTTGCCGTTAGCCGTGTGCTGAGTAAATTAGCCGCTAAATCTGCTTAACATCGTTGAACTAAGCTGTTGGTAATCTCGGTACGCTAATCACGAACATGGGCCCACCAAGTGGTGAAATAGGTACATAACTGATATTGCCTTTAAGCTGAGCCACTGCGTTAAACGCTGCCGCGAGCCCTAAACCTACTCCTCCTTTATGACGAGCTGTAGTGAAGAAGGGTTCGAAAATATGTTCGACGATGTCATTAGGAATAGCCGCGCCATTATTTTGAATTTCTATATGAATACTCTCTGGCTCAGTAACGACATTAATGTGGATCTTTGCTTGAGTAACATCTTTAAATGCATGTGAAAATGCATTTGATACAACATTAGTAATCGCTTGGCTTAATAAACTGGCATTACTATTAAGTTGCAACTGTTCATCAATACTGATCGTTATTTCGACTTCTTGCGGTGAAAAGATCATTAATGTTGAATCAGTAATATCGCGTAATTGATGACTCAAATTAAAGGTCGTGTTTTGCTCATGGCTTTGTTCTGCGGCAATAGACTTAAATTGTTGGATCAAATAACTCGCACGAGTGATATTACTGACGATTAACTGACTGCTTTGTTGATATTGCTCTAAAATTTCATTTATTTGTTCTAAAGTGGCATCATCGCTATGGATCAATTTGATCAACTCTTCTATATGAGACAATTGCGAGCTGGCAGCCGTTAAGCAAATACCAATAGGGGTATTAATTTCATGAGCTACGCCAGAAACTAAGCCACCTAATGCAGCCATTTTTTCTTTTTCTATAAGCACTTGTTGAGTTCGTTTCAACATCTGCAATGATTGTTCAAGTTCTTTGGTCTGTTCTTTAACTTGGCGCGTGAGCTCATCTTTATAGCTGCGTTCTAACAACAGTAAACGATCGCGATCTTCAAGAGCATGCTGGAGATCGACTTTTGATTGGCGCAATGCTTGATAAGAGCCTCTGATTTGCCGTTGCATAGTATTAACCGCATCTGCTACTAAACTGAATTCATCATGTTGCGGCTTTCGATTAAAATCCAAGGGAGTAAAGTTGTGGTCTAAGCTAATATCATCACAATATTTACTTAAATGACGAAGGTGCTTGGTTACATTGAACCACACCAGAAACAAGATAAAGCCTGCTACCAAGAAGGTTTTAATCGCGTTGGATAATAAAATCAGTATTGTTTTATTATACAAACGATCATAAATGACATTTAGATCGGCTTGTACGATGAGCGTACCAACAGGAATGTTTTCATTATTGGTATAAATTAATGGGTATTTTTTCTCAATAACAGCCGTGTTCTTATATTCACCAAAATGCCATTCTTGATTACTGTCATCACGGATAGAAATATAGTTTATATCAGGTAATTGACTCAAACCACGGAGTTGCGTGTCGATCAAGTGTTCATCTATTACCCATAAGCTGGCTGCCAGCACTTCTAAATTTACCGCTTCTATATTCGAAAAAACGCGATCAATTCTACTTACATCATTTTGATAATCACTTACTAGCTGATAAGCCGTCGTCACTAGCGTAATTAAAGAGCTAAAGATCACGATCGAAAGCGTTAATTTTCGAGCTATAGGACTTTGTAATAACTGTCTTATGGATATCAGCATAGTTTCTTCATTGTGATTTATTAATAGGGAGAATCTACTTATGAGAGTATTGATTCTACAATGTATTTCGCTGGTGTTAGTTCGAGTCTCATACCTTTGGTTCAAGCATAGCCTGATAGGCAATATATAGTGATGAAAAAATAAATAAATATCAGCTAATCAATTAATTTTTCTGGCATATATTTTGCTTTGTCTTAGTAAGCTCAAAAATCTGACACTGCGGGTAAGCTATGATGAAAATTAAAGTAGGTTCAATAAAGTTATTGAATAGTAAGCGTTTGTTCGTAAGTTCTATGTCATGGCTTATCGTAGCATGTGCAAGTTTATTGTTTGCGCCTAAAGATTTATTGGCGTTTTTATCATTAGACCAACTCGTACATCAATATGGTCAGTTTATTGGCTTAGGGTTGATTATGGGGGTTGCATATTTTTTAAGTCAGATTTTTGCCTTTATCGTCGATGAAGCAATCGTATATTTACGTCAAAAACGTACCGTAGAAACCATTGACGCAAAAGTGAAACTGCTTGACCCTGCTGAAAGAGCCTTGCTACGGGAATTCTTTTTACAAGGGCAAACAATTTTAACCTTGCCACAAAATGAATTAGCGGTTAAAAATTTAGTTAACACCAGTATACTTGAAATGCTTGGAAACGAGCGTCACTACGCGATTCAAGGGCCAACGGCTGAATACAAAATTTCGATGCAAGCACGTAATTATTTAAATCGTGATGTACTACGTTTACCTGCGGGTGAACCCAGTGCAGAAGAAATGAATCATTTGATTAAAACGCGACCACATTTTATTAATGGATTGATTCAATCGCGTAAGCATGCGGTGTAATAGCTAATAGCGCGGAAAATAGTGCTGTAGATGAATAAGTTTATGAATAAAAAGATGGGGGCATTTACGGCCCCCATTCTGGCATAAAAACGCATCATGTGTTTTGTCGCCAATGTATCATTCACAAGGAAGTATCCATATTGAATATGAATAATAAGCAGTAAAAAACTTAGCCTATTAAGAGACTCACTTAGTAGGTGCAGACTTCACAATAAACATCCACATTAGATAAGACATTATTCCAAAGGTGCAAAAAATTACAGTCATAGAAAGTAATCCTATCGCGTTACCAAACATTAAATCTAACCAAAATGCCATGATATTTATCCTTTAGAATGTGAAGACACGATCATCATAAAGTCAAAATAACGTCGTTATACTGATCTTGATCAATCTTCAGCCGTCATGATGTTAACTTAGTGTAAAATTGCCAATTAGCTCACAAAAAACTACTATCCTTCTCAATTGAGGGGGGATGAATGACTTTTGAGCAGTTGAGTGTTTTTTATAGAAAAGAATAGGTAAAGGGCTTGCCATTATGAAATGCAACGGTATAATCGCCAGCACTTAATTGTGACAATGATTGTTGCAGTCATTACTGTTTAGTTAGTTTTAAATTGAGTGCTCGCAGTTAGGGTTAAATTACGAGTGTTGTTTTGCAAAGATATTTGGATTTATCAGATTACTTTGCAAAGCTAAAATAGCTGCTAAGTCTTTGCCTGAGTGATGAAATTGGTATACATGGGGGATTCAAAATCCCCTGCTTCACGGCGTGTCGGTTCGAGTCCGACCTCAGGTACCATCATTTGAAAGCCCCGTTCTTAATTGAACAGGGCTTTTTTATATCTGCGATTTATTGATTTTATTATTTCTATCAGATGGACTTATTTGTAGCCGTGTTTGTTGGACTGGTTTGTAACATGGTACCAATGTTGAGCCTTCCCGACGTCGACTCGATAGCACCTGAAACTTCTTAGCTCATCAAGATGATAAAACTCTTAATCTATTTGTTATTCAAACAAACTTAATGTCCAGTGTATTCATTGCTTGATTCATGTCCGTCGTACAATGATTGCTCGGTGAATAAAACATCGTGATGGTAGTCTATCTTTATCTCTTTGTTACGTAGATTTAGATTATATCGCTGTCTTTTAATAGTTTACTAAATGATTTATGTTAATCGAAATTTTGAAGTTCATCATATTCTTTCAACTTTCGATATAGGGTCGCGAGGCTCATTCCGAGTTTTTTGGCTGTGAGTGCTTTGTTATTATTTAGGGTTTCTAATACCGAGACTATATAGTCTTTTTCAATGGTATTAAGTGGTTTAATACCATTATTTATCGATGGTTTAGTGATATTTTGATGAAATTCTTCTGGTAAGTCTTCAGGCATAATCTGTGGCCCGGGACTTAACACTACCGCCCGTTCAATCGTATTGGCGAGTTGACGAATATTGCCTGGCCAGTCGTAGTTGAGTAATAAATCTGCTGTTTTGTAGTTAAAACCAGTGATTTTTCTACCCAGTTTTTCATTGAAATCGGACAGAAAACAGCGCGCTAAGGGTAAAATATCTTCTCCTCGATTCCTTAGTGGAGGGATTTTGAGTTCGATAACATTGAGTCGGTAGTAAAGGTCTTGACGGAAATCACCTGCTTCAACCGCAGCTTCTAAATCTTTATTGGTTGCCGATATTATTCGAACATCGACATCTTTGATATTGTTGTCACCCACTCGGCGAATTTGTTTTTCTTGAATCACTCGCAGTAGTTTAGTTTGCATTGAGGGAGAAAGTTCGCCGACTTCATCGAGGAATAGTGTTCCACCGTTGGCACTTTCGATCAATCCCATTTTGTTATTTTCAGCCCCTGTAAACGCGCCTTTTACATGACCAAATAGTTCACTGTCTAATAGAGATTCAGTTAGTGCACCGCAGTTTATCGCCAGTAACGGTTTATTATTTCTATCGGAGAGGCGATGAATAAAATCAACTAATTTCTCTTTGCCGACACCACTTTCGCCAGTGACAAAAATAGATGTGGGTACTTTGGCGACGTTAATGGCCATTTCAATGAGTTTTTTCATCGGATAACTATTGATAATGGGATAGCCACTTTGGACATAATCATTTGGAGTGTCTAGATCAATATTAGAATGAACATTTCGTGGGAAATATTCTTCTATTTTTAATATTTCTTCTACTTCGGTTTTAATATTTTCTATGTTGATACCATTATAATAATGGAGTGAAAGAGTGTCTTTTTCAGTCCATTTTTCGGCATAATTTCCGATAAGGTGACAGTGGCAATCACCTTTAGCTTGGCATTCTGACTCAATGAAATAGACCGTACGTTGCTGAACGTGAGAAACATAGCCACTCGCGAATCCAACTTGTTCCCAACAAACTACATCTTGAGATTGGCCACTTAAACGTAGTTGCTGTTCTGCTTCATAGGAACCGATAAAGTAAGTTTCAACCAGTGGTGCGCCTGACAGGCCATCGGTGCGATGACTCGTAAGCACCTCGCCAAAGCCAAACATAGAACAAACCATTGGGCCTAGTTTCCCCTGTCTTGCTTCTGACCATACTTCAGGCATTTTACGTTTTATTTGTTCCGCTAATAACCATCCTCTAATGAAACCTGAACGAGTAATTATTGTGCGAGTGACGTTAGAATCGACGGTGCTGAGTAACTCTTTTCTGAGTATTCCATGGGACACCATATCGGTGAGGTAAGTTCTCTGACCAAGAAAGCTCATCGTGCCGCCACGAGGTTTAAATGCTAGGAGTTCACGAAGATCTAATTGTGATGTTTTCATCTACATCCATCTATTTAACTGTTGTAGGGAGCGTAACATCACTAATGTTGCATTTCAGTGAGGATCTTCTTACTTATATGATTTAAAAAAGTATCTTAATTGTTACTGACTAAAAAGAGGGGAGACGCCTTAAATATGTCTAAGGCGTTATTTGTAGTGACTTGTTTATAATTAAAAAATTATGGACATGTTAATTATTTAAGGTACGTTAAATTCAAACTCATGGCAGTTATTACAAAAGTTTTCTGACGTTTCATGTTCTGCATGACAGTTCTCACACTCAAGTTCTACGCCGTAATGAGGTGAGTCATGTTTGTCGGGGGCACCATGATAGTCTTGTTTTTTTTGCGGTAATTCGTGACACGTTAAACACTGTTCCATTGGTGCTGCTTCAAAAGTTTTGCTGATGTGACAATCTGCACAGTTCAATCCCGATTTTTTGTGGTGAGATTTCATTGTTTTAGCGCTTGCATAGTGTGTAAAAAAAAGCGTGAGTACAGTAAGTAACGTTAATATCAGTTTTTTGTCCATAATGGTCATCCAGTCAGAGAACACGCAGCGGTTTTTGCCATCACCGCTGCAATATTGGTTTGTTAGAAGGTATATTTCACATAAGTTTGAAAGCGTGTCATATCACCTTCTTTATCGGCCATGTTTTCGACATCACCCATGGTGACGCCTACTGCCCATTCAATATCCGGTGTAATATTCCAAAATAGATTGGTATGCCAAGAGAAGGCTGTTTTATTGGCATATTCAGTAAGGATACCGTCTTCAAGGCCTTTCTCGTCTTGTTCTGAATAACCTGCACCAATGGCTAATCGCATATTTTGTTGAAGCGCAAAAACGACTCCGCCAGTAATGCTGCTGTATTCTAAGGTATCTGTTTCCCCATCAGCATTGATACCGGCACCGGCATTAAAACCTAGACCAGCATAACGACCAATACCATCACCGTACATTAAGCCGAGAACTGCCTTATGACCGTCTCCAAATTTAAGGCTAGTGTTTAATGCTAGGCCATAACCAAAAGCATCATCACCTTCTAGTTCAAATCGACGGATCACGACTCTTGGTGAAAAAGTAACTCTACTATTAGCGTAAAAGTACTTGGCGATAATATCTGGCATGACATCTTCACTTGAACCGTTATTCACTAGGGTATAAGGGCCTGCGGCTGTTAGTCCAAGCGTTGGGTTTTCAAGACTGATTGAAGTGTATTGACCTTTACCTATATTGTATTGGTAGCGAACTTGAGGCTGGCGGACAAACGTGGTTCCAGGATCGGTGGCGAAATCCATCGATGGCATGATGCCTGCAAAATCCATGAAGTTAGACCATGTTTGCCCCGCTAGAACCACGTGTTTACCCATGGTCATCTCACCATATGCATGGCGGATCCTGAAGCCGTTACTATTAGACCAAGTTGGGCCATCACTATCGATGTCGGCAAAAAAGTCTCCTTCAACATAAGTCTTTAATGTGCCATATTTATTTTCTGATGCGGTTTTAATGAATAAGCGGCTTTCTCTTGCCGTCATGTGTAAATCCGATTTTTCAGCGTTGGCAGAGCCATCAATTGGAGTGGTATAAACACTATAAAGATCGCCATTAAATGGGGCCGTTATCGTACCGTCGGTATCGTAATTCAGCATAAATTTAGCGTAACCACCGACAGCCACTTTAGTGTCTGCGATATCAAATTCTGCCGAATTAACCGAGGCCGTGCCAAGCATAAGCGGTATTGCAATAGCGACAGCTATTACTAATGGTTTACGTGCATATAATTTATTCATAATGATTTTTCTCTTTCATAAGTTCATCAATATTCGTCGACTGGGCATTTTGCCCAGTCGTTATAGTTGTTATGCTTTTGCTACATTTTTACCGGCAATACGACCAAACACGATGCAGTCGGGAATGGCTACAGTACCTAGGCGACAAGCACCATGCGTACCCCCAGTAGATTCACCACATGCAAACAATCCTGGAATGGTTTCTCGTGTGGCAATGTTGATGACTCTTGCTTCTGTATCGATTTCAACACCGCCCATTGTGTGATGTGCTTTAGGCCATAAACGAACAGCATAGAAAGGTGCTTCGACAATTGGTTGCTGATTCATTGAGAACGGTTTATTAAACTCAGGGTCATTTTTTGCTAAAACATAGCTGTTATAACGTTGTATTTGTGCCTCTAGCGTTTTAGCCGACATATTATAGTGAGCAGCTAGGGCTTGAATGGTGTCAAAGGTATGTACTACTTTTCGATCAAGTAGCTTAGGCATAACATGCATAGAAGCTTTGACTCCTTTTGCATCACAAATCGCGACGGCGACATTACCGGTTTTGATAATGGCATCGGCACGCACTTTACGGTCAGCAAGTTCGTCAACAAAACGTTCACTGGTTTCAGGATTAACCATCACCCCGTGAGTAAAGGCTGAGTAAGCAGCGAAAATAGGAGCAAGACCAAAGCCTTTTTCATCTGGTGAAGCCCATGGCCCTAATTGGATCCAAGAAAGTTGCACTGGATTTGCGCCAACACGGATCATTTCTTTTAAACATTCAGAAGTGGCTCCCATGTGATTTGTTGTTGCAAGCTCTTCTGTTAATCTAGGATCTTGGGATGAGCGATAAACCACGTCGGTAGCAAAGCCACCAGATGCCATTACAACGCCTTTATTGGCTTTGATGAAATGTGTTGCAGTAGAGTTTTCTTTACCAGGCTTGAATTTAGTGATCACCTCAAGTCCTACAATTCTGCCTTCTTTATTGCTTATTAGGCGTTTTACGAAGACTTTCTTTTTGAGTGGGATACCTAGTTCTTTTGCTTTTTCTAACATTGGGTGCACGATACCTGAACCAGATTGGTTATAAGTGGTATGTGTTCTTGGGATTGAGTGCCCGCCGAATTGTGCGAGTTTTTCTTTGAATTTCACACCAAGATAATCTCGGCACCATTCAAATGCATCGTTAGATTGTTCGGCAACCATACGTGCTTGTTTAGGGTAGTTAAGACCAAGACCCGCTTTATACATATCAGCAAGCATTGCATCAACAGAGTCTGTTACACCATTGGCTTTTTGAATATCACTGCCGACGACGGCCATACCGCCACCATTGATGGTTGAGTTGCCACCAGGAACAGGCATTTTTTCAAGTACCACAACTGATGATTTAGCATTTTTAGCTTCGATGGCGGCAGATAAACCTGCAAATCCACTACCGACAACAACGACATCATAGGTCTCATCCCATTTATCTGGTAATGACGTGCAGCTTGACTCTGTTTTGGCAGAAGCAAAGCCGGATAAAGCTAATCCAGCTGTTGCGGTAGTAATACTGGTTGCTTTTAAAAAGTGGCGTCTTGATAGATTTGTTTTAGTGTCTGTACTCATTATCGTCCCCTTAATATTAATGATTTTTAAACGAGGTGAATATTTACCTATTAACCTGTTTATTCATTTTCTTGTTTGAAAATGTAAGCATTAAAGTAAGAGCATGTAATGTGCCAGTTATTTTTTGTTTTTAATTAATTGATTTGTTTAGGTAAAGTTATAATGTGTGATGTTGGTTACTGTATTGTTGAGAATTAATTTCTCACAATAATGTATCGAGGGTTTTACTTATAATTGATACAGATCACGCCTTTGTTTTGCTGACAAGCCGTATAGGCGCTTCTATAGCGAGCTTATTGAATCTTGATACAACACTGCTTAGTGGAGCAACGGATTGTGAGATATCATTTATTATTCCAAGTTGAGGCCAACTATCAGGCAAACGGTTATCGCTTTAAATAAGTTAAGAGGAAAGTTAGGACTGTAGTGTTTACCACAAACTATGTCGGCAGTTATGAGTGGGAAGTGATACTCGTGGTGGTACTGATAAAACCTATCTTTTGTGTCCATGCTTTTAAAATGTGAAGCTTCTTGGATAGTCAGTCAGCTTGTTAGCATGGATAACTGATCATGAGGGGGCGTAGTGATTTTGCTAATAAAGTTAACATGCAGAGTTAGGGGCGGAATAAAAGGTGTGAATCATTATAGATTTTCTTAGTCATATCTAATTCTATTACTATTCAAGATAAAATGTGATTTGTTTCATTTATGAGCTAAATTTATATTATATAAACAAAGTTTAATATAATTGTTAATATATTTTATTTTTAATAAAGCATTATAAATCATGTCTTTATATTTATTTAGTTCTCTATCGATACGACATGGTTTGTTTTTGCACGTATACAGTATTGCGATTGTACATGTTGGGTATTAGTTTGACCTGTCTTCGTCACTTTTGACGCTTATAAGAAGGAGTTTCCATGCAAGCACAATTTAATGTTCAAATTGGTTCTTTTCGTAAAATCAATAAGATCCCGAATGCTTGGTCAAATGAAGACTACCTTCAGTTGATGGCTATTATGGGCTTAGATGATGGCCTAGAAGGAATGGAGGCTACCGAACTTAGAGAAATGTGCATGATGTCTCTAAATGATTTAGAGGCCAATGAAGCCGCTAAAATCGTCTTGACGCATTTATTCAGTGAATTGACTGAAGGGAAAATTGATCAATTAAGTAATGACATGATCGGTGACAGAATGTGGGAAGAATATTCTGATTGCTTGCTCCATGAAGGTTTTTTTAGCGCTTATGCCTTATTGAGAGAAGCATTTAATGGTGTTTTTGCCGAGCCTACCGGTGTTGAGTTTATGGTTAATGTCACAGCAGCTGACGCAGCAGAGCTAACTATTTTTGATGAATCATTACATGCATCAATGGTACGTCTTCTCGCATCTGGGCTATCTCCCGATGCGCTCTTACATCGATTATATGAAGACCAAATTACCGGTACGCAATTTCCAGAAGCCTTAGGGATATTGTGGAAGCTAGAATTAGTATCAAGTGAAGGTTTATCTCGTCAGTTTAAGATGGTGAGTTCAGATTTCTGGTTTGGGAAATTGGCGAATGTAGAGCAGTTTGAAGCTTCTGCTCATGCTGATGAATCGGATGAAAATGAATAACTAACGCTACCTAGTTTCATATTTTTATCCCATAAAAAAACCAGCTGATAACAGCTGGTTTTTTCTTATATTAATTTGGCAATGCCAAATTAATGATTACTATTATGAGTGCTTACGACGACGTAATGCAGCTAATGGAACTAATAGTGCAGTTAACCAACCCATAGAACCACCAGAAGATTTCTCTTCTTTCTTGGTGACTGTAATAGTTGCTGTACCAGCAGCACTCTCTAAACGAGTATCTGAAGCCGTTACTGAGAACTTAATGGTATTATTACCTGATGGTGCAGTAAAGCTAATAGCTGGACCGCCATTACCAAACGCAACAGTAGGACCACTTGTTTGAACCCAGTTATACGTTAGGGTATCACCGTCAGCATCTTTACCATTGGCTTTAGCTGTAACAACAAAACCTTCAGTACTAGTCATGCCTGTAGGCGCAACAGTTGGTTGAGTGTTGTTAATCATTACAGAAACCGTAGCAGGCTCTGAGCGATTACCCATGGTATCAATAGCAATAACTTGTGCTTCCATTGTTTCGCTCATTTGGTCGATAACAGCTGTAGCACTTAGGCTGACTTTACCTTTGCTGTCGATCATGAACATGCTTGAGTTTGAGCTCATAACAATAAATTCAGACACTGGGCTGGTTAGCATATCAGGGTCAGTAGCAATTACTTGACCAAGTTCAGTACCTGCAGCTGCACCTTTGTCTACATAAACGACTAAGTCTTCAACCGTAGGTGCTACGTTGCCTTCATCAGTAGTGTTGGCAACGACTGACATTGAGCCGCTATCAGACAGTAGCATGTAACCTAAAGAGTTATTGCCAACTTCATTTATAAGTATAGCGCTTTCGCCAGGCTTAAGTTCAGTTACTGGCTCACCTTCAGCATCAACTAATCCAGCAGTTGCATCTGAACCTACTAATGCTAAAGTTGCTTCAATTTCGTCGCCAGTACCTGTAGATGTTGGTTCCCAGTCAGATTCTTCGACACGGAAGCGTACACCAATAGTTGTACCAAGATCCGCAGCTGTTAGGCCGATATCTTCGAAACAAGCTTTGGTTGTTAAGAAGTCATTACCAGTTACATGGTAAGCAGGTGAGAAAGCTCCATTACCTGTTCCATAAGCCATAACAAAACCATAAAGAGCTCGAGGATATGTAACTGCATCATTGCTGAACCAGTCTAGGTTGATTGTTGTAGCCGTGTAATCATAAACACCATCATTATCTAGATCATAATCAACGTTATAGCTAGCAACTAAACCATGTACAATTGGATCGCGCATTTGGAAGGTGTTCCAAATTGCAATTCCTTCATCACATGTCGCACTACCTGTTAATTCACTCGATGCATTGAGTAAGTCATGGCGTTTAGTCATGTCTTTCGGGCTAGTCGCAGTCAATGGTGCACTAAATGGGTCAGTGATTGAAGTTGCACCTACGTTAGTCAACGTTCTTACAATACCGTCAGCGGTTACTTCTGTTGATACTGATGCAGCTGCAGCGGCTTTTGGTAGAATATGATAAACAACATTTAAAGCTTGTTCTTCACCATCCATAAACTTAATCGCACCGTCATATTCAGATAAGGTTAGCGCATCTGAAGCTTCAAGTGCGGTACCACTCAGTTCATATGATGAGTCTAATGTCCATTCAGGTAGTTTTGTTGGATCAATTGTGACAGTCACGTCAAACGTTTTAGTTTGCCCTGCAGGAATTTTGATACTTGCTGGCATATCAAATGTGACAGCCGCTGAATCGATATCATTCTGGAAGCGTTGTTCTGCCATTAATGTGTAAGTTTTCGCTTCTGCAGAGAAGTTTTTCACCGAAATAGTTTTAGTCATAGATGATGTTTCACTTAGTGAAACAAGACCAAATGCTAAAGCTGCTTGCATAGTCGCTTTGTCATAAGCAATAACTGGTAGATTGATTGATTTCTCAATATCAACAAGACCAGCACCGATATAGCTGATTGGCGCTAATTCAGCGTCTGCATTTAATTCAATAGGCTCAACCGTGACATTTAAGTTAGCTGCGTTCATCATTGTCGCTTTAATTTCTAGCGCGCTACGATTTGGCAAAGCTTCTTTTACTATACTCATTGCACCAGCCGTAATTGGGCTAGAGAATGAAGTGCCGCTGATAGGAGACAAACCGTCGCCAAGACCTGGGTGTGCAGTCATAATTGACGTACCAGGAGCTGTAATTTCAGGCTTTAATGTACCAGCAATAGAAGGGCCGCGTGATGTAAACGTAGCAATGGCACCAGCAGTAGTGACTTCTACAGATGTAATAGAGAAGGCTACATCACCTTTTGCTATTTCCGCTTTTAGAGCATCACCTTCTTCTTTAGAAATCATTACAGATGGAATTGTAACTAGAGGATCTGAACCGCCCATTGTGGATGCACCAGCACCAGCAGCATTATTTGCAACAATAACAAAAGGTGCGCCTTTGGCTTGGGCATTAAGTACTTTGCTCGTAAAGTTACAAGCGCCGCGATCAATAATAGGAATTTGACCGCTAAAATCTACGTCACTAGCAAATGCAGTACAGCCGTTCAAATTGGATGTAGGCACGACTAATTTTGCTGTAGTGCTATCGAAAGAGTAAGTATTTGTAGTATTGAAACCCGCGGCAACCGCTGTTAACTCAACACCTGCGGCCGTCGCGTCAACTTTACCAACGGGGGTGGCCGGATGAGTCATTGCGCCAACAGATAATGCATTAACTGATGTACTTGGACCACCAACAACAAATGGTGTCGCGCCATCGTTACCAGCAGAAATAACTAGGTTTACGCCTAGTTCAACCATTTCATCAATTAGCTCTTGTACTGCACCGCCTTTAGTATCACCAAAGTCACCACCTAATGACATGTTAACCGTGTTAACACGGTCAGAAATATCGCCATCATTGTTTGGATCCATTGCTGCTTCTAACGCATAAAGCTGAGCAAGACCTGGACAACCAGAATTACATACAGAGTAAACATACAATTCGACATCTGGCGCTATACCAACAACTGAATGGCTAACATGAGTACCGTGGTTTGTATCAACATCAATTGGATTTGGATCGTTATTGATGAAATCGTAACCACCGACAATTTTGCCTTGTGGCCAGTTTGGCATGTCAGCTTGAGCAGCAACTGCTGCTTCATAGTCAGCAACAAGACCTGAACCGCCTAATGATTTATGGGTGTAATCAACGCCTGTGTCTAATACCGCTACTTTTTGTCCTTTACCTGAAGCAATTCCAGCTTCAATAACTGCGGTAGCACCAATGTAATCAGCGCTATCAGCAACATCTAGCTCGTAATCGTAAATAGGTAAAATATCTGCAACGTCTGAATTCTTTAGTAAAGATATTAATTGTTTTTTATCTGCTTTTACTAAAATAGCGTTAACTAATTTTGACGTTTGACCAACTACTTGTATATCAGCATCCAAGCCGTCAATTGCGCTTAAAACGCGTGATTGAGACTCTTTAACTGATACAGTTGCTTGAACTGACGATACTTTAGATAAACGTGATTGTTGTGATACTGAGGGAGTATTTAGCTTGATCATCCAAGCTGAAACTGTTGACTGTTTTTCTGTTTTGGTTGCTTTTATGCCAGCATACTCGCTGTTGACACGGTCGGTAGTGTTGTATTTATTTGCAGGCTCTGCAAAGCAAGTTCCTGATATTAGTGCTGCTGAAATGGCTAGGGCTAATTTTGTCTTCACAACTTCTTCCTTGTTTTTAGACACCACTCAATCTGAGGGGGATATCGCTGTAACACGATGAATATTAAGTGATGGTGTTTATAATATTTTCGGTTTTTTGCTGCACTCTATGGCGCATCAGTAGCATTTGTAGCACAAAGATTTAACAAAAGTAACACTGTAACTTAAAAAGTCGGCAATTAATTGTTAATAAGTATGTGCTGGTTTGTGATTGACGTTGTGTTATTCACTAGTGGGAGTTGACAATTTAGGGGTTGATGCAGGGCTTGAGGGCTACTTAGCCCTCCATGATCTATGGCTTTACAGATCTTACGATGGGATTTTGTAGGCTAATAAGTGTTTCAGTAGACTGGATTTCATCAATAGATTGAATACGATTAATCAGCACATGCTGCAATCCATCGATAGATTGGCACATTACCTTTACAAATACCGAGTAATTTCCGGTGGTGTAATACGCTTCCACTACTTCTTCTAATTCATTTAGCTTGGCAATAGCAGCGGGATAATCGCCAGCACTCTTCAAGTTGATACCGATAAAACAGCAAACATCATAACCGAGCGCTTTGGGGTTTACGGTAATTTGCGCACCAGTAATAATGCCAGCTTGTTTCATTTTTTCAACGCGAACATGAATCGTCCCTGCACTGACATTAAAACGTTTCGCCAGTTCCGCAAAAGGTGTTCTGGCGTCTTGCATAAGTGCGGTGAGAATATGATTGTCTAATTCATCACGTTGAAATGAGCTATCCACTGTATAAAGCCTAATAAACCATTAATTGGCCATAAATTTACGACTTTCATTGCATAATAGCTACTAAAATTAGCATGGTTATTAACAATGTTTAATTTTGTTATTGATCCGCCGTTGGAGTCATGAACGTGACGGGTGACTCAAAATGCATTACTTGCTGAGAGTAAGGATGAGTTATCGATAATGCCGCTGCATGAAGGAGTAATCTAGGTGATAAGCTTTTTGCTAAAGGATCGGCATAAAATCCATCACCCAGAATAGGGTGGCCTAATGCCATCATATGAACTCGAAGCTGATGTGAGCGTCCAGTAATAGGAGTGAGTTTGACTAATGTAGACTTAGCACCATAGCTCACGACTTCAACTAACGTCACCGAAGGCTTACCAACTGTGTGGTCGACTTTTTGTTTGGGTCTATTAGGCCAATCACAAATTAGTGGTAAATCGACTTTCGAGATATTGGATTTCATATGACCAGCCACTCGAGCAAAATAGGTTTTGGCTGTTTCTCTATCACGAAATTGACGTTTTAATTCTCGTTCAGCACTGCGCCGTAGTGCGACGACAATGACTCCAGAGGTTGCCATGTCTAATCGGTGCACAATTTGTGCATTTGGATGTTCAGCTAAAACTCGAGAATAAATACTGTCATGGTAAATAGCTTCTCTTCCAGGAACCGAAAGTAGTCCAGAGGGCTTGTTTGCGACCAGAATATCCTTGTCTTGATACACAATATCTAACCAAGGGGTGGTAGGTGGGGTGTAAATGAAATCAGCCATAGTTGCTCTCGTGAGTCAATTCGCGGCAAAGATACCGCTAGGGCTTATGATGTGCAAGTATAGAATGGTATTGCTGGGAGACTAAAATAACGATTTAAGAGAATGCATTACCGTTGACGTGCATGATGGTGAATGTCCACACTACAAATGCGAGTGGGATATGTACCAACGCATAAAAGCATTGATCAAGACGGCTCATGCCTTTTGCTTGCCAAATTAAATATAGATGCGCACCAATAACTGTCGGAAATAGCGCTAACAATGGATAAAGTGAAAATGGACTGGCATCAGTAAAAATGGCATGAGTCATCAACGCCCAAACTACCATCAAAGCGGTAGTCATTGGCGGCATAGCAACGCGATATTGATCTGGGTAAGGGAACATCCCATGTCCTTAAAGTCATCTGTTGTGGCGTATTAGCCTTTTATTTCTTTTTTGCTCTGAATCACTTTTCGATGAACTACCGAGTAATGGCGTAATCCAGCAGGTCCGTGAGATACAATAACAGATAATAAAATAATAAAGATGACTAATTCAGAATGACACTGACTTATTTGAATAAAAAAACCTAGCAATATCACTTTTAGTAGGGTTAACACTCCTTTGAGTTGTATCAGCCAGCGCCAATCTCTAATGATTTCCCAACTCATTAGTAATACACCGGATATGATTGCAACAAGCCAATAATTCAACCATAGAGATAACTCAAGATTAAATATTATGCCACCACCACTGCCCACTACACCAATAATATGTAGTGCTCTGAGTGCAGTTTTGCTTATCCGTTCAATCCAAAATCGACGGTCTGATACTGGCAAGTTTTTTTTCTGATTCATAGTTTCGTTGTTAGATTAACATTGCGATAACACTAGCAATGTTAACTCGTGAAAACAGTGATGGGTACAGCAATTCTTCTCATTCTCAATAGTGATTATTCAATTTATTAAGTTAACGCCGTAAATAGATATTCTTTGCCATGTGTTCTTGCAATTTTTGTATAGCTTAAGAAGTTAATTCTCTCTTGAGTATTCGCGGATCGTGAGAAGAGAATATGTTGATGTAAGAATGCAATCTACACTCGTTATTTTAGCTTTTGGCGGTATCACAGGAATAGTGAATGCGGCTCCAGATAACTTGGCTGAATCCATGTTGATATGGTTAAGATATGGATGATGTTTATAACGTCAATAAGTTGTTTTTTTATTGGCATTATAAGCAAACTATACAGTAGAGTGATTATTGTTGTTGCTATTCACAAGGCCTAGCCTGGATCACAATTTCATCTTTATCCCGTGTGATATTGACGACAATAACTGTTAATTCACATACAATTAACTTCTGTTTTGAGCGCGACTATTGCGGTAAATCGTTGTAAACGATCGCGATAGCGCCATTAACGCATTTGGAGCCTTATGAGAATTGGATTTTTTAGCGCAAAGCCTTACGACATCCGCCATTTCAATAGTATTAACGAAACCTTTAAGGTTGATATTGAATTCTTTGATTACCGACTTTGCATGCAAAACGTAAAATTAGCAGAAGGCTATGAAGTTGTGTGTGCGTTCGTCAACGACTCTTTATGTGAAGAAGTGTTAGTTGAGTTGGCAAAAGGCGGTACAAAAATTATTGCCATGCGTTGTGCCGGTTTCAATAATGTTGATTTAATCGCTGCCGAGCGACTCGGTATGAAAGTCGTTAATGTACCAGCATATTCACCTGAGTCAGTTGCCGAGCATTCGGTGGCCTTAATGTTGACCTTAAATCGTAAAATTCATAAAGCTTACCAACGTACCCGTGACGCCAATTTTGCTTTATCGGGTCTTGTCGGTTTTAACATGTTTGGCAAAACCGTTGGGGTGATTGGTACTGGTAAAATTGGTTTGGCGACCATTAAAATTTTGCTCGGCTTTGGCTGTAAAGTGATCGCCCACGATCCTTATCCAAACCAAGCGGTAATTGACCTAGGTGTTGAATATGTCGATTTAAATACCTTATACCCACAATGCGATATCATTAGTTTGCATTGCCCGTTGACCAAAGATAATCATCATTTACTCAACAAGGTCAGTTTTAGCCAAATGAAGCAAGGCGTGATGGTGATAAATACCAGCCGCGGCGGATTACTTGATGCATTTGATGCCATGGAAGCGTTAAAAGATGGCCAAATTGGCTCGTTAGGGCTAGATGTATACGAAAATGAAAAAGGATTATTTTTCGAAGATAAATCAAATGAGATTATTCAAGATGATATCTTCCGTCGCTTGTCTGCTTGTCATAATGTGATTTTTACTGGTCACCAAGCCTTTTTAACTGAAGAAGCATTAAATGCGATAGCCTCAACAACATTAACTAATGTGACGCAGTTGACCACTGGGCAAACTTGTAATAATGAGCTGTTTTAATTCGCATGGGTTAACCTGAATACTTACGAGTTCATAAACTATAATCACATTCTGTCCAGCCTGATAAAGATTAGGCGCAGAGCAAAATAAATGGAACATTATGATTACAACAACAGAAATCCACGACATTAAAACGGCTACGGGCTTAATGCGTACCACGCTTTATCGTCCAGACACTAAAGGCCAATTTGCGACCATTATTTTCTACTCAGAAATATTTCAGCAAACCGCGCCTATTGCTCGCTCGGCGGCAATCTTAGCTGGTCATGGTTTTGTTGTATTAGTACCAGAAGTGTTTCATGAGCTAAATCCTATCGGAACCGTGTTGGCGTATGACGAAGCTGGTAAAGATAAAGGTAATGCAGACAAGTGGGCCAAGCCTTTGGAACATCATGATAGTGACACTTGTGCGTTAGTTGACTTTGCACGGGCACAGTCATTTTGCAACGACAAAGTCGGAGCTATGGGCGTTTGTATCGGTGGTCACTTAGCTTACCGCACCGCACTTAATCCAGACATCAGCGGTGCTTTTTGTTTATACCCAACCGACATTCATTCAAACACATTACCTTGCCAAGAAGGTAATGACTCACTGAGTCGCACTGGCGATATAAAAGGCGAGTTAGTGATGGTGTTTGGTAAGCAAGACCCGCATGTTAGTAAAGAAGGGCGAAAGCTTATTTACCAAAAGCTTGAACAGGTAAATGCAAACTTTACTTGGCAAGAGGTCAATGCACAGCATGCCTTTATGCGTGATGAAGGCGAGCGTTACGATGCTGCTTTGGCTTTGCAAATGTACTTACAAGCTGTGGCATTTTTTCACAGAGTGTTAAACTAGCTATGTAAGATACAATCAAAAAGGCGCTAAATGCGCCTTTTTTGTGTCTGAATATGCGGGAAATAACGGTTATTTACGTTTAGGTATCACACGTTTTATCGGCTGTACTTTCTTTGCTGGCATTTCATTTGGCAGTTTTATAACCCCTTTTTGTAATAGCAGGCTGTTGGGGTAAGTCATCACGTCACCGGACTCGCGTTTAATTAAAATGTGAAATAATGCGATTTCTACAATCACCCCAGACATGTCCTCGTCTTTTTCAACAATTCTAATTCTGTCGCCAATGCGATACGGAAAAGCAAAAAATATTAGTACCCCAGCGGTAATGTTACTGAGGATTGACCACTGGGCAAATAATGCCACGCCTAAAACGGCAAACGCCGAAGAGACAAATAACGATACCTCTTGATAACCTAACCCGAGCGATATCGCCATGATTGAGATTGTGACAAAAAACATAAAGTAAGAAATAAGCCGAGTCACTAAGCGACTGCGCACTTCGTTAACCTGTTTTTTCTCAGCTTGTTGCCTAATCCATTTACTCACTTGGCGCTGAGGAAACAAAAATACCGCTAAATACACAATACACATCAGCAACTGGTTAAGCATGTAAATTCCCTGTCGAATAATGAAGGCCAATAAATTCTATCATCAGTAATAAATTGGCTAATAAGGCTCGGACTTGGTACTTCATTCTGAGGTACAATGCGGTTTTATTGCTTGCTTAATAATGATTGCAAGCCAGCCAACAGAGTGAAGTATGTCCGATTATAAAGTATTGCATGTCGACAGTGATAGTGTTGGTGATTTTTGTGTGCTCGATGATGGTGATTTTAGAGTGTTATCTTTTGGAGATAACGACGAGCAAAGCAAAATGGATAAAGCCCAACCACATGTGCCGCAGCATACTTATGTTCAGGCAATGCTTGCGGTATTATTATTTACTCAACCTAAAAGTGTGATTATTTTAGGCTTAGGCGGCGGAGCATTAGTCCACTCGCTTCGACATGTTGATGCCGCGATTAAAATTACTGCAGTAGAGTTACGAGAAAGGGTAATTGAGGTAGCCAAACGATTTTTTCAATTGCCACTGGGTAAAAAATTGAACTTAGTTCATCAAGATGCCAATGTCTTTTTGGCCAATGCAGAACACAAAAAAGTCGATGTCGTTTTTGCCGATATATACAGTAACAAAGGTGTCGATAAGCAACAGCTATCAACGCTATTTATTGGTCAGGCAAAGCAACTTTTAAAAACGGATGGTTTTTTAGTGCTTAATTGTTGGAAAGAGCATAGCCGTGACACCCAACTGCGTGACACTCTTTATAGCCATTTTACCCATGTTTATGCTTGTTTAACTGGCGGTGGTAATTGGGTTGTATATGCCACTAATGGTCATACTGGGTTTGCCGCCGCGAACAATAAGCAAGCCTTACAAGCATTATCGCAAAAGCTCGATACCAACATCAGCCGCGTATTAACTCGTTTTGGTATTTGGGAATAACTCACCTTGATAATAGAACGTTGCTCATTACGACGTTCTGTTTTATTGATTAACATTAAGTTCAATATGAAAAATCGATTAAGGTGATAGTTTTTATCCGTTATACTTAATTCATCTCCATCGCTATTATGATTCACATCAGATGACGAGCACATGTTCATCATCACCGACACCACATGGTATCGGGTTAACGTAAATCTTAATTCCAATGGAGCATGACATGACACAATCTATCATCAACAGCACTATCAAACCTTTCAAAGCAACAGCATTCCACAATGGTGCTTTCGTTGAAGTTACAGAGCAAGATTTATTAGGCAAGTGGGCAGTAGTATTTTTCTACCCAGCTGACTTCACTTTCGTATGTCCAACTGAATTAGGCGACATGGCTGATCATTATGAGAAGCTACAGGCAATGGGCGTTGAAGTTTACTCAGTATCAACTGACACTCACTTTACTCATAAAGCTTGGCATTCAAGTTCAGACACAATCGGTAAAATTACTTACCCAATGATAGGTGACCCAACTGGCGCAATCACTCGCAACTTTGGTGTGATGATTGAAGAAGACGGTTTAGCCCTACGTGGTACTTTCGTTATCAACCCTGAAGGCCAAGTTAAAGTAGCTGAAATTCATGACCTAGGTATTGGCCGCAGCGCTTCTGAACTAGTTCGTAAGATTCAAGCTGCACAATATGTTGCAACTCACGATGGCGAAGTATGTCCAGCTAAATGGCAGCCTGGTGAAGAAACATTAGCTCCTTCAATTGACCTAGTCGGTAAAATCTAACCGCTAAGTTCACCCTTAGGTTAGTAATATCATCTCCAGCTAGTCGGTGTTCCCCCGGCACTGACTAGCACTTTTAAACTCATCGATTATTCCCCATTTTTTAGGAGTTGTTATGTTAGATGCGAATGTAAAAAATCAACTGAAAACCTATCTGCAAAACCTCAAGCGCCCAGTTGAACTTGTCGTATCTGCAGATGACTCAAACAAAGGCAAAGAATTAACCAGCCTAGCCCAAGACATTGTTGACTCATCAGACTTAGTTTCAGTCACGTATCAGCAAGGCAAGCGCACACCAAGCATGAGTGTGATTAACCCACAAGCTGCAACCAACATAACCTTTGCTGGATTGCCAATGGGCCATGAATTTACCTCACTGGTGTTGGCGTTATTACACAGCGGCGGACATCCGATTAAGTTGGATGCGGATATCATTGAACAAATCCGTCAGCTACCTGGTGAATTCCATTTTGAAACCTATATTTCGTTAAGTTGCCAAACCTGTCCAGAAGTGATCCAAGCACTGAATATGATGGCGGCAATTAACCCCAATATTACTAACGTGATGATTGACGGTGCGCTTTTCCAACAGGAAGTCAGCGATCGCAATATCATGTCAGTTCCATCAGTATTTTTAAACGGCGAAGCCTTCTCTGTCGGTGCCATTAGCGTTGTTGAAGTACTGAATAAATTAGATAAAAATGCTGCGGGCAGACAAGCCGAACAATTAAACCAAAAATCAGTTTTTGATATGTTAGTGGTTGGCGGCGGCCCAGCTGGTGCAGCCGCGGCAATTTATTCTGCTCGTAAAGGCTTAAACACCGGTATTGTTGCCGATAAATTTGGCGGACAAGTCGCCGAAACAGTAGGTATTGAGAACTTTATTTCAGTGTCTAAAACTGAAGGTCCTAAACTAGTTGCTAACCTTGAAGCCCACGTTAAAGATTATGACGTCGACATTATGCAAAACCAACGGGCGTTGAGTTTAGCTAAAAATGGCCTGTTTGATGTGACCCTAGAAAGTGGCGCAACCCTAAGCAGTAAAACGATAATCTTGGCAACGGGTGCACGTTGGAGAGAAATGAACGTCCCAGGTGAGCAAGAATACCGTAATAAAGGTGTAGCGTATTGTCCACACTGTGACGGCCCATTGTTTAAAGGTAAACGTGTTGCGGTTATCGGTGGTGGCAACTCAGGAATTGAAGCGGCTATCGATTTAGCCAATATCGTTGAACACGTCACCGTACTTGAGTTTGACAGTAAGTTACGTGCCGATGAAGTGCTACAGCGCAAAGCTAAATCAATGGGTAACATCACGATTATTACCCAAGCGATGACCACAGAAGTAAAAGGTGATGGTATCCGCGTAACCAGTTTGATCTACACCGATCGTGCAACAGGTGAAAGCAATACCGTTACCTTAGCCGGTATCTTTGTGCAAATTGGTTTAGTGCCCAATACTGAATGGTTAAAAGGTGTGGTTGATATGACACCTCGTGGCGAGATTATTGTCGATGAGCGTGGTCAAACCTCAATTCCAGGGGTATTCGCCGCAGGTGATGTAACCAATACCCCGTTTAAGCAAATTATTATCGCTATGGGTAGCGGCGCAACAGCATCACTGGGTGCATTTGATTATCTGATCAGACATTCAGAAGAAGAGGATGTAAAAGCTGCATAGCAGATTGTAAGATTTGTTATATGTGGTTTTATTTCAACCACCGAATAAGAATAGCCTGCATTTTTGTGGGCTATTTTTTTGTTTATTCATTTACAATTTTTCATCGTAGGGATTGGCAGTTTATCAATAACTGATAAAGAAATTGATATATTAGAAAAGTTTCAAGTATATTGGACTTAGGTCGATAGCCTTTACGTACATATAGACATAGATAGTCATTTACGCATGAGCTTTATTTCGTTAGAAAGTATTTTTATAACAATAAAATAGTACCAGCTATGGTGAATTGACTAAAGATTGATGTGAAGCGGTATCCGTAGCAACACAATAAACAACCTCAAGGATTGAGACTAGGCATCACAGTTCTCAATAGCAATATCTCAGTAGCTGTATTGATAAGCTCTACATTGGTTTTATCTTCATTTGATTATCGCTTGGGGGCGGAATATGAATTGGTTTAGTAACATGTCAATCTTTAAAAAGGTTGGATTGATTTTTGTGTTATCGGTTATTATTTTTGCCGTTAACCTTGGTATCAGCACTGTTGCGATTAATAAAAATCGTGACACCTTGTCTTTCATGGAAACCAAGGTGGCACACCGGGTTGAACTTGCAAATCAAAATGTCATTTATGTACAACGCTTAGATGAGTTATATACTCAAGCGGTATCGTTTGCAGATGAAGATTTACTTGAGAACGCCAATAAAACGTTTGTTTCACTTAACGATAATTTAACCGACTTATCAACTACCGATCAGCAAGAAACTGCAGTTTTATCGCAATTATCTAACAACCTCAATGAATACAATACCATGACACTATCATTGGCTAGAGGCATGCTTGATGGCACGATCGATATGGCAGATGTGGGACAAATTAGTCAGAAAAAAGCTAAGATTTTCGATAAACTGACCAACGGAATTACTGTTTATAAAGCCGACAAAGTGGATGAGTTTAGCTCTACCATTAAAGAAGCTGGCGACCGTTCAGAGCAAAGTTTATATCTTTCATTTAGCATCGGTATCGCATTATTGGTATTTATGGCACTTGCTACCATTTCTATTGCACGTGCCATCAGTGGTTCTGCTGGTGATGTGGCAAACTCATTGGGTGAGTTAGCAGATGGTAAAGGTAACTTACGCCACCAATTGACGGTTGCAGGTACTGATGAACTGGGGCAAGTATCGAGTAATTTTAACCGTTTTTTACGTTTATTAGCTGACTCTATTCAACGTGTAGTCAGTGTAACCAGTCCATTATTAGACAGTGCGTCATCGCTAAAAGAACGTATGGCTGTAGCGACTAAGGCAACCAAGCAACAAAGCCACGATGCTAAAGCCGTGCATATGTCGATGGAAGAAATGCGCCACTCGGTGAATGACATTTCACATAGTGCCCAGCAAGCGGCAGAAGCTGCGCAAGTTGCTGAACGAGAAGCGACGGAGGGCTTGGCTGTAGTACAACGTACAGTGAGAATTTCACAAGAACTTAACTCCGGTATTGAGCTGGCATCTAACTCCATTCATGAATTAGCCAAAGATACCGAAAGTGTTGGCTCTATTTTGAACGTAATTACCTCTATTGCAGATCAAACAAACTTATTGGCGTTAAATGCCGCTATTGAAGCAGCTAGAGCGGGTGAGCATGGGCGAGGTTTTGCCGTTGTTGCTGATGAAGTTCGTGCACTTGCTTCTAAAACGGCAGACGCGACTAAAGAAATTCGTGGTGTACTAGAGAAGCTTAAAATCGCAGCTGAATCATCGGTAAGTACTATGGATGTGGCGATTACTAAGTCATCAGAAAACGAACGTTATGCTAAAGATACCGGTGAAGTATTAAGCTCAATTCAATCTAAAATTGTCAGTATTAATAGTATGAATACTCATATTGCTTCAGCCACTGAACAGCAATCTTTGGTTGCTGCACATGTGGCGAATAATGTGGTTGAAATGAATGCATCATTTGAACAAACATTGGGTATTCTTGCAGAAGTGCAGGGCATTTCAGAAGGATTAGATGGTTTTGCTAATGAGCTTAACCACGCTACCTCACAGTTTAAATTGTAATATTGCTGACAACTCAGATCCAAATGTGAGTGGTACACCATAAAAAAACGCACAGAGAAATCTGTGCGTTTTTTATTTTATCCCGAACCAAAAAGCCTTCTGCTCCGCAGTGTTTATCCTCTCTGCCTGACGACATATGTTGCACATAAACAGTTTCTGGCTGTTTGCTGCATTGTTAGCCGCCATTTTTGAATTATTTAGCGTATTATAAAGCCAATTTTTGTGGGGGAAAATTGCCTCCAGCCTGCGTTTGTTTTACTTTATTTAAATTGAATAAATAGACGTTATTTTTTCATCCGTATTTTGCTTCTTTGTCACTGCAATGTGAGCTGTTTGGAAAAGGATTATCATGCCAAGCTTGATTAGAATCGTGTTAATTAATACCCACCTACCAGGTGTGGTCGAACTGTTATTAAATGGTCACACTAATATTTGTGGTACCAATGCCTCTGGTAAAACAACCTTACAACGGTTAGTGCCGGTATTTTATGGCGAGTACCCTAGCCGTGTTGTGCCGTCAACGCGTGACAGTTTCGAACGTTGGTATTTACCCCATGACTCAAGCTACATTATCTATGAATATCAAAAAGATGATGGTTTACTTTATCAAGCGGTTTTAGCATCAGCGGGTGACGGTAAAGGGGTAAATTACCGCTTTATTGGCCGTGCTTTTGAGTTAGAGCATTATATTAAGTCGCGTAATGGCGACACCATCATTTGTCATTCAATGGCAGGGTTGGGCCGTGAAGTAAAACGTGATGGCGTAGCCCATACAAACTTGTTAAACACTCGCGAGTTTCGAGCGATCATCCAGAACGATCGTAGCTTATTAAATACCGGCAGTAACCGCAATGAGCTGCGGACTTACGCGCGTCAGTTCTCGTTGTGTGACGGCGAACATAGCTTGCGTCATATCGAAAAACTCGCTAAAGCCGTGCACTCGAAAGAGGGCAAAATGGAAACGGTTAAATCAATGATCGCGGCCATTTTAGAAGAAGATGGGGTAAACCCACCGACGTCTAGACTGAATCCACAACGAGTAGAAACGTGGATCCGTGAAAGTCAGCTGGTGCAAGGTTTTGAACAAATCCGCCCCGAATACGAAAAGCTCGAACAAGAATTTAATCAGCTATTAAGCGCCGAGTTACGCTTAGCCAGTTTATCGCGCGGTTATCGCGCTGACGAAACCTTAGAAGCTGAGCGCCAAGATCGTAACCAAACTCATGGTAAAGAACTAAACCTCAAGTTGCGCTTATTAGATGATGAGTGGAAAGATGTTCGTGATGAGTTAAACCAGGAATTATCTGCCGCTAAAGGTGACGCTGGCAAGTTTGAAGATGAACTCAATGCCATTGAAGACCAGCATGCTGCCTTTTTAGATGCCGACATTGAACAAGCCAAAGCTGATTTAGATAATTTGCCTAATTGGCGCAGTGATGTTGAGAACCTTAACGAGCGTCATAAATTACAAACCGAAAAACACCAAGATATTGAAGCCGCCTTTAATGCCCGCCGTAGTAAAATTGCTGAGCAATTACATCGCGAACTTGAAACGCTACATCTTGAGCAAGACACCCAACGTGAAGCGCGTGATAAGCAACGTGAGCTTGCCAATGACGATATCGCTAAACTAGAGCTGCAATGGCGTGAACAAACTGATGCTGGTAAAGCTAAATTTAGCGAACAAGAATATCAACTTAAATTAACCGCTGCCGAGCTTAAGCATCAAGTTGATGGTGTGACTTACACCGAAGATGAAAAAATGCGCTTAGCGATTTTCGATGAGCGTATAAGTCTAGCTGATGAAGAGCAAGAAACCTGTAATCAAAAGGTCGATCGTTTAACCACAGAAGAGCGTAAACAACGGGCCAAGCGCGACCAAGCTAACGAAGCGCTGCGTATATCCAGCATTCGCGTTAGTGACCGAGAAAATGCCAAAGAAGAACTGCACCATATGTTGTTCCCACAGTCGCATACCTTATTGGAGTTTTTGCGTAAAGAAGCCCACGGTTGGGAGCACACCTTTGGTAAAGTTATCGCGCCAGAGTTGTTGCATCGCAGCGATCTACACCCAAGCCTAACCAAAGACAGCAGTGAAGCATTATTTGGGGTTAACCTCGATCTTAAAGCCATTGATGTACCTGAGTATGCCGCTACAGAGCAAGATTTACGTATTCGTTTAGCCAAAGCAGAAGAAGCACTAAAAAGTGCGCAAGAAATGCATGCCGAAGCGGAAGATCAACTGGTTGCTATGAATACGGCGCTCGATAACATCACCCGCGAACTGACCTTTGCCCGTACAGCGTACAAGAATAGCCGTGAAGATTTACGCCGTGTGTTTGACGAGAAGCGTAACGAACAACAAAAAATCAATCAAGCTGTGGCAGATCGTAAAGTCGATTCGAGCAAGCGATTAGTACAACTTGATAATGAACTTAAGCTGCTTAGCAATCAGCACCTTGGTTGGTTAAGCGAGCAAAAAGAGCAGGCGCTTGAAGCGCGCATGGAAAAAAATGCCTATTGGCAAGAAGTGGTCGGCGCCATTGATAATCAATTAGGCCAGATTAAAGCCAATATTGAACAACGCCGTGCAAATGCAAAAACCGAGCAAAAAGCAGGTGAAACTTGGTACAAAAATGAGCTTAAATCACGTGGTGTTGATGAAGGCACCATTTTGGCGCTTAAAAAACAGATCCGCGATCTTGAAGCCTGCATCAGTAATGCAGAACAACGCCGCAGTGAAGTGCTGCGTTTTGATGATTGGTATCAACATACCTGGCTTGTTCGAAAGCCTAAAGTGCAAACTCAATTAACTGATGTTAAGCGCGCTACGCTGGAATTGGAGCAACTGCTAAAAGCGAAAACGGCAGAAATAAAACACCGAAGAGACAGTTTAGAAACCGAACGTAAAGCCTGTGATGCCGCCCAAGTAGAGGCGTCTGAAAACCTCACTAAGCTGCGTGCAGTGATGCGCAAGTTAGCTGAGCTCAAATTGCCAGCTAATAACGATGAAGCGATGGGCAGCATTGGCGAGCGTTTGCGCCAAGGCGAAGATTTATTGCTAAAGCGTGACTACTTAATGGGTTCTGTTAAACAATATGTTGAACACTTTGACTCGGTCATTGCCAGTAAATCAGGTTCAAGTTTGGCCGAATTTTGGGAGCGGGCCCGTGATGAGTCTAGCTTTGTTAACGACAAAGGTATTCGTCTACTCGACTATCGCAAGTTAGTGCCACAGCTTGAGCAGTTATTGAATGTGATGGTGCCGCAATCGTTAATGGCAATTCGCGAACAAGGGCGTATTTTTGGTATTGATTTAACGGCGTTCTATGACGTGTTAACCGATATTGACCGCCGTATTGCCAGCCAAAGCGCGCGTATTACCCGTGAAGTGGGTGAAGAATTATTCCTCGAAGGAGTATCAGAGTCGGCTGTGCGAATTCGCTCTCGCATCAGCGAACTGGAATTTTGGCCTGAACTTGAAGTGTTTGTTAAAGCCTTTAAAGCGTGGAAAGCAGATGGTTTCAGCCTACTACCGGACGAGCATTACACTAACTCAATGCGCCGTGCATTAGACATTATTGGCCGTGCGGCATTAACCGGCGGTATTGCGAAACTGTTAGAAATCGAACTGCGTTTAAAAGAAGGTAACAGCGACTTAATTATTCGTACCGACCGTCAGTTAAACGAGTCTTCAAGTCATGGTATGGCTTACCTTATTTTATGTAAGTTTTTATTGGCCTTCACCCGTTTATTGCGCGGCAAAGCCAATGTCACTATCCATTGGCCAATTGATGAGTTAGGTACGCTGCATCACACTAACGTGAAGAAAATCTTCGATGCCTGTGAGAACAACAATATCAGTGTATTAGGGGCTTTCCCAAATCCTGAATCTGAAGTGCTAAGTCTATTTGCTAACCGTTACATTATTAATAAGCAAACTAAAAAGCTGCAGGTCGTTAAACCTAAAGCCAACCCGTTAGCGGCCCGTTTATCGCAACGTAACACTAAAACCGAAATGCCTACGGCGGAAATGACTCGCGCTGAAACTGCTAAGGAGCACATCTAATGTCTGAATCGACTGAAACTACCTTAGTAGGTACTGGCGCATTAATAGAGCAATTGTTGCGTGGTGAGTTTATTTGCCGAGTGACCAATGAAGACGGTTGGCGGGCATTAAAAAACAACAGCACTCGCGACAGAGTTGAAACCTACCTTAACCAAATTAATCGCACCATTGCCAGTGCTGGTGAGGGTGAAGTCTTTTTTTGCGGTTATTTGCAGCTAGGCGAGGTTGAGCGCAAAGTTATTTCATCGCAATTTAAAGATATTTGCTCAGGCCTTATTCCATTAGTGGAATGGCTAGTATTAGTGCAAGAAGCCAGTGGTCAAGATGCTCCGCTGAGCGAAGGCGCGCCGATCCGCTTAACCGATTTACAAGCGCGTATTGAAGACACGCCAGCCTTTAGAGAGCAACTCACTAAGTTGAGCCATTACCGATTATTCGGTTCAAGCAGTACTAACGTTGACGGCCAAATTAAGTTGGTGTTTAAGCGCTTAGTGGAACTGGGTTATTTAACCAAACCCAATAGTGAAAAACAGATTTATATCGCCACGGGTAAGTTAGATTATCTATACGAAGTTATCCGCTTTATTGATGAGACCGAAGGCTTAAGTCTTGAGGCTCAGGCAGAAACCGCGACCCAAAGGGACTTGATATGAGCAGTAACTTACACCAAGCTGGGGTAAAGCTGCTCAAACAACTTGGGCGCCATGCCGATGTTGTCATGGATGCATATTTGGCTGGGTCGATTAACGATACAGCCCATGATGCTGGCGTTATCGAAAAACTGAAAAAAAGTGGCATTTTATGGCGACCAGAACCGGATCAAGAACTGCGCTTAAAGCGTTCGGTGCGGGCATTATTGGAAGAAGCATTAAGCGACGAACGTAATCGACAGATTGATGCCAACGTCGGCTCAGCGCTAGCGACAATAAAAACCTTAGCCGATCATTATAAAGAAGCGCGCCGTGATGTGGATTTCAGTGCTGCAGAAGCCTATTTAGCCGATTTAAATGAACATGTGTACAGCTTTACCGACAGTTTACGTTATTCAATCCGGGTGTTATGGAGCCGAATTAATAACGAATTTGGTTATGTTGGGACTATAAGTGCCAAAATTCGCGAAAACGAATTAGCCCAAAGCCAGGTGTCAGAGCTGCTAAACGGCTTAGAAATGTTTCAATTTAGCGAGTTAGGTGAAATTGCTGGTGATATCCGTGAATTGCGCCGTTTGTTGATGACCAGCTTGCAAGAAACCTTAAGTCAATGTACTCAAGAGTTGAGTATTGTCCAAGCGAGATTGTATGAGTTACTAGGGCGATTTAGGCAAATACAAGGGCGCACCCGATTACTAAAAGGTTGGTTACTGCACACCAACATGCATCCTGATTATCAACCTGAAAACCATGTAGTGCATAAAGCGGTGCCGGTATTATTTAATTGTGCTGAAGCGCTGATAGCCCCTGCAAGTGTTGATGTGTCAAACCCTCATCACGAACTAGAGCTGATGGGGTTAGTGGCACAAGTTAAAGCCATTAGTCGCGACTCGTTACCTGCGGTACTTCGTGAGCACAACGTGACCTTTGAAATGGGCGACCGTGAGGATTTCGATATCCCTGAAAATCCCCTTAAAATAGCCGTGGATGAATATTTTTGTGAAGTGATTGATTCTGGTTTACGTCAATCGGCATTAAGCTATTTGCAAGAGAAGCAATTAACATGGGATGCCGAAAGTTGGCTTTATCAAGTCATTGGCGGTTATGAAGGTTTAGCCGATGAGCATAAAAATTACTTTGAGCTTGAACCGATAGGTAAACCTGATCCGGTTTATAGCGGTAACTTTATCATTAACGATGTTGAGTTATGGCTAGCTTAAGCAAAAGACAGTTACAGCTAATGGAACACGCGGCAAAGCAGCGCTTGCCGCGAGTGAAGTTCACTGCCGATTGGAACAAGTTGTATCAGTTGTGGCAAATAGGTGAGACCGATGGAACTGACAAATACTTGTATTTGACTGCAAACGATTATGTTTTACTGCGTAACATGGCCCAAATTGATTCGGGCTTAGATATTCTGGCCCTTGATTTTGATGTGCCCCGCCAACAGATGTCACAACTTAGCGCTAATGAAAAATACGCTAACATCAGCCCTGAAGCTGACTATGTATTAATTAAGCTAGCGCCTAGTTTATCTCAAGACCAAGTGACTGATTTAGCGCCAGGTTCCGTTGCCGATTTATTATCTGTACATAATTGTTCACTGCGATTAAAGGTCGACAGTGCGATTGCGCTTTGTCAGCAACTCAATCTAACGAACCTCATCGTGGTAGAGAACCTCGACAGTTTTGATCACTTTTTTGCTAATTCATTTACCCCAGATTTACAGGTCATCATTAATAACTGTATGGTGTTATACCGTGGTAGTCATGACTATTCGCCAGCAGGTCGAAAGCGTTTTTTACACTTACTTCAACCACTCAACATCAATGTAATTAGCTTTACTGACCTTGACCCTGCAGGATTAATGATTGCTAATACCCTTGAGTCTTGCAGCAGCATTATAGTGCCGCAACTTGCGCTAGAGTCGCCTGATAAGTTATTAGCGTTAGCCCAGACAAATTCGACGGATGATTTTCATAAACAACACAAGCAATGGGCTTACCTTAATAACTTACATCGAGATGCACATTCTGGCGAACAATCAAAGTCTCTATCTGCTTATCAATCTTCCTCTCAATCAATAAAATACAGCTCGCAGTGGTTAGCGTTAGTGCAATGGCTCGGACAACATTGCGTGAGCATTAAACAACAACATATGTTAGCCAAATCCATGTCACTGACGTTGCTTAATATCCACTGTTCAGAATAAAACCACTCTTCATAATAAAACCACTGTGCAGAATAAAAAAAACACTACGCTGATTGAGCCAGCTAACCCCATTTATTAAACAGAGTCGAGCTCACTTAATCAGCAAGTAAAACCTTCAAATTGATTGTTACTCTCGTTGTCGGCTTGATTTTAATGCTATACGCACAAATTTTAGCTGTTTTCGTAGTAAATCTGTCACTGGTTCTACCATCGTTAATGATTAACTAAGTATATAATCTGTTGTTATATCTAACTTTTATATTGCACGCTTGTTAAGCGTCGATTAAGTAATCACTTTTGTTCATAAGGTGATTGAAATATATTGCGCTATGTCTCAGTATTTCAGCGCTCGAAAAGAATAAACACCAGGATTGGTATAACAATAATTAGCAACAGAAGTTGCCATTTCGAAGGGAAATTTATAGATGACAAAATCACTTTCAGCACGGATCTTTATCGGTCTGTTTTTTGGGGTTCTGCTTGGTAGTATTGTGCAGTTTTTACTGGCAGATAATGCTTTTTTGGTGGCACGTTAGTTAGCCTAGCCAGTGGTGTTGGCACCATGTTCGTCAATATGATTATGATGCTAGTGGTTCCACTGGTGTTTGTGAGTATTGTGTGCGGTGTGTGTGAGTTACAAGATTTAAAAAGCTTTGGCCGTTTAGGGGGTAAAACCTTTGGGTTTTATATTATTAATACCATGGTAGCGATTTTAGCTGCTTTTACCGTCGCAATGATATTTGAGCCCGGTAAAGGCGTGGATATGTCGAGCAACGGTTCGCTGGATATTACCGCCACAGAACTGCCTGATTTAATGTCGTTAATTGTGAGTATTGTACCAAACAACCCGTTTTCAGCCTTTACCTCTGGCAATATGTTGCAAGTGATTTTTATGGCGCTATTAATGGGCGGTGTCATTAAATCAATGGGGCAATCGGTTGAGGGAGCAGTTAAAGGGTTTCAAACCGCCAATAAAATCATGATGCGTTTAATTTCAGTGGTAATGAGTTTAGCGCCATACGGTGTATTCGCCTTAATGTTTAAATTAGGCGCAACCTTAGAGCCTGAGATTTTTGTCAGTGTAGTTGAATATTTAGTGCTTATTTTGGCTTTATTATTGATTTGGATTTTTATCGTATACCCATATTCTGTTAGCCTGTTCACTCCTATTTCAGCGAAAACTTTCAGAGATAAAACTCAAGAACAAATTCTATTCTCATTGTCTACTGCTAGCTCAAACGCCACTATTCCGGTAACCATGCGTACTCTTACTGACAAGCTAGGTGTGAGTCAAGCTGTGGCTGGTTTTGGTGTGCCACTGGGGGCAACCATGAACATGGGCGGGGTGTCGATTTATATCACTATTGCGATTTTCTTTGTTGCAAACGCCTTTGGTATGCCAATCAGTAATGATCAAATTCCATCGTTATTGTTCAGCGTATTTTTACTGTCGGTGGGTGCTGGTGGTGTTCCTGGTGGTGGGATGGTGATGATTGGGGTATTGATTTACCAATTAGGCTTACCAGCAGAGGCATTTGTGATTGTTGCAGCATTAGACCGTATTATTGATATGGTATTAACCTCATGTAATGTGGTCGGTGATACTGCGGTACTAACCATTGTTGATCAAACTGAACAAGCGCATCAGCTTGAGGCTGCAAAAGCTGCAGCTGAGAAAGTATAAGATTCGCTTAGCAGTATGAATAAAATGGCCTGCTATGCAGGCCATTTTTTATGTCTAAGGTTTAAGGCCTTATGTTTAAGGTCATATGCTTAAGGCTTTAAATTGACGAATCTGTTACAGGGTCGCTGTGTCGAAAATAGTAGATGCTATCTATGCTGCATTTTATTTTCTATCTTGGTCATCAGCTTGAATGTCGTCTTTTCTAAATCATCTAATCCGCGATGAGCAACCTGCTCGTAAGAGCGATTAATATAGCGATAAGCTTGTGGGTAGTTGAACTCAATTATCTCAAGTTCTGCCAATTCATTCAGCGCCTGTGTTTGTCCTATGGGATAGTTCATCATTTGATGATATTCAATGGCTTTTTTAAACTGCTCTCTGGCTTCATCATTACGACCTATGCGCTGGTTTATCATGCCCGCAAGCTGTGAAATATAGCCCAATGTTAGCCAGTCTTTCACTTTAGCAGCATTGGTTTTGGCAATGGTAAGTACACCTAATGCTTGTTCTATTCTGTCGGTTTCGGTGTAGCTTTGCGCTAATAACAATCTTAGTCTGGCTAGCTCTCGCTCATCTTGCTGATGCGTAGCTAGATCGATTGCTGCTATCAATGTGGTATTAAGCTGTTGATATTGCTGTTGCTGCAATTGGATGCTGGCTAGCAGACGTATGGCAACTAAGTTGTCTGGTGTGGAGCGTATGAGCTTGGATAAGTGCTGCTCAGCAGCTTTAATGTCGCCAAGTTGTAGCTGTGTCATTGCATTGAACAACAGCGGTTCACTAAGACGTGAATGGTATTGAGTTGTTGTCTTTTTATGATGTTGATTCTGTTGTAAATTATTTTGTAAATTGTGTTGTGGATTGATCCGCTCAGTAATCTCGTTTGCTGCTGTTAATAACGCTTGCTCGATGCTTGAAGCGTTAATGACTCCCACTTTTGTATGATGCTGCTGATGTAATGTATATGCTAATTGATATTGATTATTGGCACTGGTAATACTGGATTCAATCACCAACCCCGCACCAGAAACAGCCATTAATTGCTGAATGTCGACAGTTTGGCTCAAGTGGTCATTAGCGATAAGCGAGATGATATTTATAATATCTTCGGTTTGCAGCAATGGGTAACTAACACTGACATTGAGCTTATTGATAAGCATATCCATCGCGGCATAGCGATTCCATTGTGAGTCTGTATTGTCTGTTGCGAGTTGCACTGGAAGTACTAAAATAGTGCCAGTTTCTATTGTAGGTGCTTTAGTGGATATCAGATAAGCATAAGCACTCATGCTAATAAGCAATAAGAGTAAAATAGCCGCAATATATTTATTTTTATTCGATGATCTGGCGTGCGGCATCGTTATAGTCCCTTATTAATTTCCTTAAAATAACTTAGTGGGTATTTAAGTTATTGTAAAGAAATGATTCTTTACTCTCGTTTCCTGACCACAATGCAACATTGTGGTTCACTGTATTTGTTCACTTTAGTCAGATCATCAATGAGTTCAACAGCAGCGCATAAATGAAAAAACCGCCAGAAGGCGGTTTTTCTACAGCATAATCAATTAATCAATTGATGGCTCTTCGCTGTAATCAATACCATGGTAGCTCAAGCAGGTATCAACTTCGTTAGCGCTACCTAAAATCACCGCAACGCGCTGATGAATTTCGGTTGGCTGAATGTCCAAAATAGTTTCATAACCTGTTGATGCCTTACCGCCAGCTTGCTCAACTAGCAATGCCATTGGGTTGGCTTCATACATTAAACGTAACTTGAACGGTTTGGCTGGGTTTTTATTGTCTGTCGGGTAAGAAAATATCCCGCCACGGCACAATACACGATGCACATCACCGACCATTGCTGCAATCCAACGCATGTTAAATGATTGCTCACGAGGTCCTATTTCTCCGAGTAATAAGTCGGCAATATAGGTTTGCATTGGTGCTTCCCAAAAACGCTGGTTTGACATATTAATGGCAAACTCGGCAGTGTCTGGGGTTATTTGCACGCTATCGTCGGTCAGTAAAAACTCTTGGCTGTCTGGAGCAAGAGTATAAAACTGAGTGCCTTGGCCTGTGGTTAGCGCCATCATGGTTGATGGGCCATACAACACATAACCCGCAGCAACTTGTTTGCGGCCAGCTTGTAAAAAGCTTTGTTCGTTTAACTCACCAGCGGGTGCAGGTAATACTGAAAATATAGTGCCCACTAATGAGTTGATGTCGATATTTGATGAGCCATCGAGTGGATCAAAACACACCAGGTATTCACCTTTAGCATTCACCTCAACCACATAATCTTCTTCTTCAGACGCTAAACCACGTACATTGCCATCGGCTTTAAGGGCATCTTTAAGCATGTCATTGGTGATTACATCCAGTTTTTTCTGGGTTTCGCCTTGAATATTTTCTTGCTCTGTTGCACCCAAAACGCCCGCTAATGCCCCGTGACGAACCGCACCACTAATGGCTTTTGAGGTATCAGCTAAGGTTAATAGTAGTTGTGTTAAAGACGCGTTTACGGCTTGTACGCTAAGGGTTTGTGCCAAAGTCTGCATGATTTTTCCTATGAGATTTTGCGAGGTTAAGGTCGATGTTGTTAATTCTTATCAGTTATGTGCAAATCATACCCCACAATGACGCTAATTTCAGCGATTGTTATCTGAGGTTTTGGTTTTACTGTTAATTGAGGCAAAATGTGGGCGGATTGAATTGCCCCAAGGATTAATAATAATGACAACAACATGGAAGCATCATGCTTTAGCGGCAGTGTCTGCCGTGCCACTTCTTTTTACTAGCTCGGTTTTTTCAGCAACAGCAACCGCTCAAGGCAGCATAATGAACTCATCAACTACCGCGACACTGACTGCAATCAACGGTAGCACTACACCACTGACCATTGAACGTATTCATGCGTCACCAGCCGTAGCAGGCTCAAGCCCTCGTGGGTTGGCCTTATCGCCTAACGGAAAGCGTGTAACCTATTTATCGAACCGAGCCGATAATCAACATTTGTATGATTTATGGCAAATGGATATCGCTACGGGTAAGCGCAGTATACTGATTAATGCTGATCAATTAGAGGCTGGAGAACTGTCTGATGAAGAAAAAGCTCGCCGAGAGCGCCAACGAATTTATGGCCAAGGGATCATGGAGTATTTCTGGTCTGAAGACAGCCAACATATTTTAATCCCTGCTGCGGGTAAGTTGTATTTATATGACGTTGCCAGCAATAAGGTGGCTGAGCTTGCAACCGGTGACGGTTTTGCAACCGATGGGCGTTTGTCTCCAAAAGGTCACTTTGTGTCGTTTGTGCGCGATCAAAACTTATTTGTATTGTCATTGGATAGCCAAAAAGTAACGGCACTCACCACAGATGGTAAAGGGCCAATTAAAAATGCCATGGCAGAGTTTGTTGCCCAAGAAGAAATGGACCGTATGACAGGCTATTGGTGGGCGCCCGATGAGTCTGCAATTGCCTTTACTCGTATCGATGAATCCGGTGTTGAGTTAGTGACTCGTAATGAAATTTACGCCGAGGGGATTAAATTAACCGAGCAGCGTTACCCTTATGCAGGTAAAGCCAATGTTGAGATAGCACTGGGTGTCGTGACCTTAAAAGACCGCTCCATTAGCTGGATTGATTTAGGCAAACAAAAGGACATGTATTTACCTCGCGTAGATTGGCTACCCGACAGCCAGCATGTGTCGTTCCAATGGCAAAGCCGCGATCAACAAACGCTGGATCTACGCATTGCTGCAATCTCTCAGCCGACACAAGCTAAAACGGTGATTGAAGAGCGCAGCAAAGCATGGGTAAATTTAAACAATGATTTACACTTCCTAAAGCAACAAGCGGCCCTTATTTGGGGCTCTGAGCGTGATGGTTTTAATCATCTGTATTTATTTGACTTACAAGGCAAACAACTTAAGCAATTAACCCAAGGTGATTGGGCTGTTGATACACTTGAGTTTGTCGATGAAGCAACGGGTTGGGTATATTTTAGCGGTCGAAAAGACAGCGTTGTTGAGCGTCATTTGTATCGGGTTAATCTTAATAAAGGTATGGATTCTATTGAGCGAATTAGCCAAGCATCGGGTATGCATGAGGCTGTATTTGCGGATAAAAAGCCCGTTTATTTAGATTACTTTAGTAGTTTACAGCAACCGCCGCAGATAAGTTTGCACAATGATTCTGGCAAGCAGTTAGCTTGGGTTGAGCAAAATGACATTGATAAAAATCATCCGCTTTATGATTATGCAGGTTTATGGCAAATGCCTGAGTTTGGTCAATTAAGCGCTGAAGATGGTCAAGCATTGCAATACAGATTGTTTAAACCAGTGCCTTTTGATGCCGCTAAGCAGTATCCGGTTGTGGTGCGTGTATATGGTGGGCCGCATGCTCAGCTAGTGGTCAACAGCTGGAGCGAAGCAGATTATTTTACTCAATATTTACTGCAGCAAGGCTATGCGGTATTTCAATTAGATAATCGTGGTTCAGCGCACCGTGGGACTCAATTTGAACATGTGATTTATCAAAACATGGGTGATGCTGAAGTAAACGATCAAAAAGTTGGCGTTGATTACTTACGTAGCTTGCCATTTATTGATGGTGACAACATTGCTATTTATGGTCACAGTTATGGTGGTTATATGGCGTTGATGAGTCAATTTAAAGCACCAGGTTATTTTAAAGCGGCAATATCGGGTGCGCCAGTAACGGATTGGCGTTTGTACGACACTCATTATACTGAGCGTTATATGGGTAACCCACTAACCAATAAAAAAGGTTACGACGCTAGCAGTATTTTACCTTATGTAAAAAATTATCAATCGGGCTTATTGATGTATCACGGTATGGCTGATGATAATGTCCTGTTTGAAAACAGCACTAGAGTATATAAAGCGTTACAAGATGAGGGTAAGTTATTCCAAATGATGGATTACCCAGGGTCTAAGCATTCAATGCGTGGCGAGAAAGTGCGTAATCATTTATATAAATCATTAGCGGCATTTTTAGATCAACAGCTGAAGTAATCACTATGGCGTTCCATGATTAACTAAAAAGCAGATATAAAAAAACCAGGTGATTCACCTGGTTTTTTATTGCGGCTAACCTTAAAAGATTATGCTTCTAAGTCACCACAAAAACGATAGCCTTCACCGTGAATTGTCGCGATGATTTCTGGCGTATCAGGCAAGCTTTCAAAGTGCTTACGGATACGACGAATTGTCACATCAACAGTGCGGTCATGGGGCTTTAATTCACGGCCAGTCATTTTTAACAACAAGTCAGCTCGTGTTAAAATTTTACCTGGGTTTTCAACAAAGTGAAGCATCGCACGGAACTCGCTGCGTGGAAGCTTATAAGCTTCGCCCTGTGGGTTTACCAAAGAACGGCTATTGATTTCTAAGCTCCAACCGTTAAAACGGTAATACTCAACAGAACCTTTTTCTTCAGTTTCTGCTGCAGCATTATTAACGCGAGTTAATAGGTTGCGAGCACGAATCGTTAATTCGCGAGGGTTGAACGGTTTAGTGATGTAATCATCAGCACCAATTTCAAGACCTAGAATCTTATCAACTTCGTTATCACGGCCAGTCAAGAAAATAAGACCGATGTTATTAATTTCACGTAGCTCACGAGCTAATAATAAGCCGTTTTTGCCTGGTAAATTAATATCCATAACAACAAGGTTAATCTTATTGTCTTGCATGGCTTTATGCATTTCTGCGCCGTCGTTAGCTTCAGTGACAACATAACCTTCAGCTTCAAAAATACTGCGTAATGTATTACGAGTTACAGCTTCATCTTCAACAATTAAAATGTGCGGATTTTGCATGATATTTACCTGATTTTATAAAATTCGATTCTAGCCACAGTGTGCTAATTAGATTGCAATAGCGCTTTAGCTAATGCGCTAACATTCCGATATTTTTTGGTGTTTATCTATGTCTACCCTGAATTAAACACTCTCTATAAACTCTATTATGTAACACTTAATGCTGGTTACTGAGTCTGCTTACGTCGATTAATTTCCACTACGCCAAGGTACGTGTTTGCACTTATGCATGATGGTGTAAAATTTGTTGCACTTAAGCTTACTTACTATGAATGCGATTTAGAAAGATAGTTCCTTCTATAGCAAACTTATTTAATCGTATTAATGTTTTATCAAATGTAGAACAAATTTAGTACGACTGTAAACTTTACATCAAAAAATCATCACACTCACAACAACATTTGCTGAGTTTTTGAGGTGTATGTAGCTAACTTTGCTACAGTGATTTAATAGTGCGTGATGGTTATTGTACTCGTTTTAGGCATTTGTTAACAAATTAAATGTTAAAAAATTAATATAACACTCAAGTATATGAAAGATTAACCTTGCTAAGACAATAATAATTAATGGTTTTCTAATATAATACTGTTGATTTAGATAGCAGACCTTTTAGAACTCTAACCTATCTGCTAGACTAATTTTGGCTTAATTGACGAAAATTTATTATGGAAAATGTTATAGATACATTGTGGAATGAGTATCAAAGCACTCATTTTTTGTTCACTCAACGCCTTTCACATGATTTCCCATTTGCTATTGTTACTGCTCATAACCCTCGTGGTTCAAGACTCTCTCCTAGTCAAAATCGCTTACTCGATCGTCAGCTTCAATCTAAAATTCAACAATATAACCGCCCCTATCGTGCGCTAATCGGTGCAGCACCTGATTTGTCGCATATGGAAAAGAGTTGGGCGATTTTTATTGATAAAGAACAGGCTATTGAGCTTGGCAGAGAGTTTAATCAACATGCAATTTACTACGTTAATCAAGGTTTACTATCTTTGATTGCGTGCCTTGATATTATCAAACCTGAAGTTGATATGGGGATGTTTAACCACCGATTAAGGGTGGTGAGTGAGTGGCCTGAGATAGGCTCGTATACTGGGTAAATAATGGCGTAATTTAAACTGCACCGTTGTAGAAGAACAACTGATGTATTATTTGGGGACAATCAATGTTCGATTGTCTCGGTAATTTACCATTCATAATATTTTTTGCATATATATTGGCGTTTTTTCGTAATAGAGAACAATCATTAATTAGAGGGCACAGCAACAGAATATCTCAACGCAACGATATTTTTTATCGCAGCAGTGTATTTTTACTGTGTTTGCTGATTGACTTGATAGGTGATTTGTTGCTATTTTCAACCCACTCCTTCGGGAGGAACAGAAGAGGAGCGTTAACTAGGTAGTAAGTGAGAGGATGCCAATCCGATGACCACTTATGATGGAGATTAGCGCCGAGGTATCAGTTTGTTTGGCAAACATTGATATCGGTCGATTAGGCTGAATCCTAACGATTGTCACCTATTTTTTTGGTGGAGAGCTTCTGGTGATGATTGCTGTTTCCCTTCTATAAGGGTGCGTTATCTTAGCACCAGGCTCTTCGAACGTAGTGTGTTCGGAGCGTATATCATGTTAGTAAATCACATCTTATTTTTTAGTCTTTCGCAAACAGCGGAGGCATCAGTATGAGCTTTGTTCAGTCTGAAATAGATACCCCAGAATTAGTCGTTGCCAAATTTGGCGGCACGTCAGTTGCTGATTACGCCTCTATGAGCCGTTGTGCAGATATTGTGTTGGCTAATCAAGCTACTCGTCTTGTGGTAGTAAGCGCCTCCAGCGGAGTGACCAATTTATTAGTTGAGTTAACTCAAGCTAATGTTAATGATGAACGCCGTTTGGTATTGCTTAAGCAAATTGCTCAAATTCAATATGCGATATTAGATGAACTCGGTCGTCCGCAAGACGTGGCAGCCAGTATTGATAAAATACTCAGCCGGATGTCAGTACTCAGCGAATCGTTAGAGCTGAATCGCAGCAAAGCGGTTATGGACGAGTTACTGTCGACGGGAGAGCAATGTTCATCGATTTTATTTTCTGCGGTTATTCGGGAAAAGGGCACCGCTTCAAATCATTTTGATGTGCGCCAAGTATTACGTACCGACAGTCACTTTGGTCGCGCAGAGCCACAAATTGAAGCTATTTCAACGTTAGCGGGTGACTTTTTACAGCCATTACTTGCGCGTTACGTTATCGTTACTCAAGGCTTTATTGGTGCAGATGAAGAAGGACGAACAACAACATTAGGCCGTGGTGGCAGCGACTATTCGGCGGCATTACTTGCCGAAGCGCTTCGTGCCACAGCGGTTGAGATTTGGACCGATGTAGCCGGTATTTATACCACTGATCCACGCCTTGCCCCTAATGCCCGCCCGATTGCTGAAATTAGCTTTAATGAAGCCGCTGAGATGGCTACCTTTGGCGCTAAAGTATTGCATCCCGCCACCATTTTACCGGCAGTAAGACAAAAAATTCAGGTGTTTGTGGGTTCAAGTAAAGCGCCTGAATTGGGCGGTACTTGGATACGTCATCAAGTTGAAGATACTCCGGTGTTTAGAGCGGTGGCATTACGCCGCGATCAAACTTTACTTAACTTGCATAGCTTGCAAATGTTACATGCTCAGGGCTTTTTGGCTGAAACGTTTGCGACATTAGCGCGACACAAAATATCAGTCGATTTAATCACGACCTCGGAAGTTAACGTCTCGCTAACCTTAGATAAAACGGGTTCTGATTCAAGTGGTCAAGGGTTACTCAGTGAGTCATTACTACAAGAGTTGTCGCAACATTGTCGTGTAAGAGTTGAGGAAAATTTAGCGTTAATCGCCATCATCGGTAATCGTATTGCCTCGACGGCTGGCATTTGTAGTCGGGTATTTAAAGTGCTTGAAAACCACAATGTTCGGATGATTTGCCAAGGTGCAAGCCCACATAATTTATGTGTGTTGGTAGCAGAGTCGGAAGCGGCGCAAGTGGTTAATGCCTTGCACCAAAACTTGTTTGAGTAATACCAATCCTATTAAAGATGTGATCTTTCAGCGGGAGTTCAAAGTGCTGTAGGCAAGGCAGATGATTGAAGCGAATAGTGATTCTCGGTAACAAGCTCCTGCATTACTCACCTCCAGCATCTGACCGCCATGAAGGGTGGAGATGTCTTATTTTTTATGGAAAAAAATAGACCATGCAGTCGTATTTTGAAAACATCTAACGCAGCATAAAGTACTTTGAAACCCGCCAGAATGGAGTCTCTCAGGTATTCCACTTCTGTGTTGCATCGATTTAAAAGGGAACAGCCATTTCTACATCAATGCGCCTTGAATTGAAAAACCTGAGAGACTCTGAACTGACCAGATATTTAATGAGATTGGTATCATCATATGACTAAAGCAATACAATCGTCAGTTCAAGTTGGAGAACTGGCGACAGGGCAAGCATTGACCGTTCCAATATATTCATTCATGGGTAGCGAAAATTCAGCGCCGAGTGTGTATATTCAGGCCAATGTTCATGGCGCAGAAGTGCAGGGTAATGCGGTAATTTATCAACTGATGACCTTGTTGGAAGGTTATCAGGTTTTAGGTGATATTACGCTTGCACCCTTAGCCAATCCTTTAGGAATTAATCAAAAGAGTGGTGAGTTTACTTTAGGGCGTTTTGATCCCATTACAGGGGTTAATTGGAACCGCGAGTATTTTGATCACAACGTCGATATTCAAAATTGGTATGCCGAGCACCAACATTTAACCAATAGTGAACTGTTTTGCGCCTATCGTTCAATGTTGGTAGAAACTTGCCAGGCGCGTCTAACTCATTCTTTTGGGATTTCAACAGGTCATCGGTTAGCGGTAAATTTACAGGCTATGGCACACCAAGCAGACATCGTGCTTGATTTGCATACCGGCCCTAAATCATGCAAACACTTATACTGCCCCGAGTATGATATTGATGCGGCGAGATTTTTTTCGATACCATATACATTGATTATCCCCAATAGCTTTGGCGGCGCGATGGATGAAGCGACCTTTTGTCCTTGGTGGCAATTAACCGAGTATGCGACCAGTCAAGGCCGAGAATTTTCCGTACCTGTGTCTGCATTTACCTTAGAGCTTGCAAGCCAAGAACGGATTGATTTAGCAGATGCGTTAGAGGATGCCAAAGGCATATTGGCCTATTTAAGCCACCGCGGCGTGATTGCTGAAAAAGTTAATCCAGCCAGTATGGAAAGGTTTGGGTGTTACTTGAAGGATTATAAGAAGTTTCATGCACCTAAAGCTGGCTTAATTGAATATTGTGCGAGTGTTGGCGAACCATTAACAGCTGGTAAACCTTTAGTGAACATTTTACGCATAGACTTGTATGGTTCTGAGCAGGCTTACCAAGCCATTAGTTTACCCATGGATTGTGTGCCTATTTTGCACTTTGCTTCAGCATCGGTACTTCAAGGAACGGAGTTGTATAAGGTGATGACTAATGTGTTTCCATTACAACCTAGTTGATTAATAGCTTTGGCTAAGTAAAACAAAAACGCCTACAATTGCAGGCGTTTTTGTAGATGTGTAAATTACAATTAACTGCCTAAAATCTGCAGCGGAATCGCTAACATTTCGTCGCCAGAAGCAGCAAAATACCAAATAATACCCACTAAACTTGCTACCGTGAGCAAATACCATACTGTAGAGAAAATTTGCCCGTAACGATCTAGCGGCAATAAATGACTTTGATGACGACCGCGCCATTCAAATACAATTTCTACACTGCCGATCAGTAACAAAAAGCCAAGTAAGGCTAGCCCTAAGCTATAGCTAATGAACACACCGATAGCGGCACCAGCAATACAAGCAACTAGACCGACAACACTATTCATCGAAAAGCTGATACTTTTTAAAATATGCCCGCCATCGAGAGGTAAAATGGGCAGTAAATTAAACAGATTTAGCAGTGCATTGAATGCCGCTAACCCAGCAAAGAATACGTTACCGGTTAGCCAATAAAGTCCTAGTGAGATAATCGATAAAATGAGTCCAAAAGTGGGGCCCATAATCGAAATATACACATCTTGCCAGCGGGTGTTGATGCGTTCATCACTTAGCGCTAAGCCGCCAACAAAAGGGATTAAATAGATCCCTTTGGTTTTCATGCCGAAATGTTTCATCGCTCGAATATGACCATATTCATGAAATACTAAGCAACCGATGAGAGCTAAGGCAAATTCAAATGAAAATAACCAAGAATAGGCCGCTACACTGGCTCCAGCAAAAAGGACCTTAACCACCTTGGCACTTTTTAGTAGCTTAAAACCTAATGATGCCAGCCCAACAACACTGAGCTTTTGATTTTTTACTGCTGCAATTTCAGGTGTTTGACGCTCAATATCTTCAACGGTGCGTTGGCCTTGGGTTATGGATTCATCATCTATTAATAAACAATAATCCAGTTGAAATGGTTGCCAGTTAACATCGATTTCTAATCGTATCGGTAGTGAACCAATATTGGGGTTAACGGGGTCGTCGTTGTTGATATTTGTTTCAGTCGGTACCGATGTTTGAGCGGTCAGTTCAAATGAATGGATATGAAAGGCTTGGTCACTAGCGCTTGCAGACTTTTGCGATACAAGTTGATTATCCCAATAAAGTTGCTGCCAACCCGCAATCGAGCCTTCGAGTCGCAGACGTTTACCTAGACATTCAATATTTAGTAATTCCATTAAGGATTCTCAGGGTTTATGGACGGTGAGCATGGGGGCATTTTGCCAGAGCTATGTGTGTTGCTCAATGGGTTCGTCAATTATATTCGTTAATCATTAGCTTGGCTTTATGATTGAGTTCAGGTTAAGTATTAAACATGAGCCCGTTGTTAGTCAGTTAAAGGTAGGTAATGCTAAAAGGAAGTATTATGTAAATTTTCAGTCTGAATACGTTGCTAATAAAGCTGTTCTAATTCAGCCACAGTCGCAATACCTTGCTCAATGGTGGTAAAGACTATTTTCGCACTGCAGCAATGCCCTTGAAACTGACCATATTGGCGCACAAGGGGGAGTAACTGTAACACGCTCATATCTTGACTCAGTTTAACCAGTGCAGGCAGTTCTGCCACGGATGGATCCTGGGGTGGATGTTTTTGGATGCTATACACATGGCCAGCATTGTCGATAAGTTTATCTTCGGCGTGGACAGTAAATTGATTGGCACAAATAAAGCCCAACCAATCCTGATAGTTAACCAGATACATGAGCTCATCATCTTGATCAAACTGCAGTATGGCTGGCCAATTTATTTGTTGCATAGTTACCTGTTTATCCACATTTGATTTACCTAATCCACTAATAGCTAGCGATTACTGTAATCGAATGATACTTCTTGATTGACGTTTTTTACAATACACGGACCATGTTCACGTTGGCTGCGATTAAATGCAGCACCTATATGAATTTCGACGTTGGTAAAAATGTGTTTTTCAGCTTTGATGACGTAATTATTATAGTAGCCTTCAACTTCGTTAAGATGTTGAGTGTATTCTACTTCTTCTTTAATGCGTTCTTCTGCCATTTGATTTTTTTGATCGAGCATCATTTTGACTTGCTCAATCATGCCGGCATCGCTTTGCCATTCGGTTTTGGGCGGTAATTTACGTAATCTTGCTTCAATTTCTAAGCCCGCAACAACCATGCCTTTAATGCTGTCATCTAATTCTTTAAGCTCTTGCTTTAATTCACCTTGATGCATGGCACAAAACAGCTCAGTTTTGGTGCCGGCAGTCGCTCCAAATGCAATGGCTCTAATGCCTTTTGCCGCAGTAGCAATGCCGCCGACTAAGTCGCCACGTCTTCCTTGTGGATCACTCACGGTTATAGTGTCACCTGATGTTGAGTTACTGTGAAGTAACTGCTTGGTGACCAGAATATTACCGAGAGCCTCTAAATGGGAATACTGCACAAACTGGGCACAAATTTGTCCGGTAGCTTTTATTTTGGTGCTGAGTTCGTGCTCTTTAATTAAACGGCCAATAACACCTTTGCTGACAATGACATCACCTTGAGCTTCAATAGAAGCAGACTCAACAAAGCCCATCACGGTCACGTCACCGCTAGCTTTTACTTCCATACCTTCGTGTACATCGCCGGTGATTAAAACACTGCCTTTAAAATTAACGTGACCATAGCGCACGTCTACATCTTTAATTTGCAGCATATCGTCAACTTGCATACCGTTGCGATTTTCAACCGGTTGACCTGACACTGTTGCGATGAGTTTATGTTGATCTTTAGGGTGTAAGCTGGTGCCTGTGCCAGGTTCCATTGGTTTATCTTTACCTGGAATTTGTTGCAGTACATCGCCGTGAACATTAAAACCAGGGGTACCGATGGTTGAAGGGTTTTTAACCATCAAGACATCGTTGGGCTTAACGGTAATCAATGCGCCTAAATTACGCATATCGACTGAGCCATCTTCACGTTCTTGTGGTTGTAATAAGCGCTCACGAGCTAAAGCAACTTTACGGGTTAATATCGCATTTTCGCCGTTAACGGCCGCTTTGCCGCAGGCGATGATGCCTTCACAGCTTTCTCCTGGTGGCAATATCGACAAACGTTGCATGAGTGCCATGATTTTAGGTTTACTCAATCCCATTTTTATTTTTTGATTTTTAAGGGTATTAAGCACATCTGGTAGGGTGATATCTTTGCCGCCCCAGGCTGAAGTGATTTTCATGCTAGCTTGCATTTTATCGTCGCTGACATTGATATTCACTACACCGTCTTTGCGCTCTGCAATGGCGAAAAATAGTTCGTGATCCCCAGGGTTTTGACCGCAAAGGGCATTAACTTCCGCTACGGCTTTAGTAATTGCTGGGGTAATAGGAAAAAGCATAGCAAAAGCAGCCTGTGTAAGTAAGGCGTTGATATCCTCTGCTGACACAGGGCCGTGAGTATTGGGAATTATACGTAATTCCACTTTATTTTTATCTGCACTTAGTGCGACGAGTGAAGGCTCTAGCATAACATCCTTTGTTTTTATTTTTATATCAGGTCATAAGAGGCAAATAGAATACCAACGAAATGAATCCGAAAATGTGCGTTATTTTGCCTTTGAGTCAATTTAGCTGATATTAATCTGCATTTCCAGCAGTAAGCTAGCTTTGTCGCTTATAAGTGAAGCTGAGTCGCGTTGTTGGAATTATCGTTGATGGAGATACAATTTATACTTATTGTTTTCTGCTACCACATTCACTTTGCCAAAATGCGTCGCTATAGTCTCTGAATAAGGTAAATGACGATTTGCGACAATTTGCCATATGCCATTTGATGTTAGCCTAATGGCACTTTGCTGGACAAATTGTGTAGCAATATCTGTCGTGCTGGTTAACCCATCATGAAACGGCGGGTTGGAGATAATGCCATCGAACTTGCCTGTGATTTGATTAAATCCATCAGAAGGATAGACCTTTGCTTGCATACTATTGGCTGCTAGGGTTAATTCACATGAGAGTAACGCCATTGCATTGATATCAATGCACTCAATGGTTAACTCTGGATTGGCTTTTAGCAGCGCAGCTGTAATGACCCCTGCACCACAACCAAAATCGAGTACTCTGCCGCGTAAGTTATCCGGTAAATGTGACAGCAGTAAATCGGTACCCTGATCAAGACGTTTCTCGCTGAAAACACCGACAGCATTACAAATTTGCAGTGTTCCCTGTGGAGTCTCTAGTGAATATTGGCTTACCCAATCTCTTATCGATAGCGTTGGTGCTGCTTGGATTAAATAACTGACATATACCAAGCAGTGGCGGGCATTATCTTGTTTGATTGGCTGCGAATAATAATCAGGTGTGAGTTTTGCAATCGATTTAATCCCACCTTTATTTTCACCCACAATGATCAATTGGCCGTCAACATTCAAATGCTGTGCAGCCAGTTGCAGTAAATAACCCATTAACGGTTTTGCTTTGGGAAAGTAAATAATGACGCTATCAAATTTTGTATCAGCTAATGACTCTGGCAGTTGATGACCAAAATAGCTTTGTAATTTTTCATTGGCGCAAGAGGACAATGTGAGATGATGATTATAATCTAGCGCTAGGGCGGTGACATTATCGGCAAACTCAAGACATTGATGTGCAAAGGTATCAGCTTCATAATTGAGCACTAACACACTATGTTGCTGAAAGTATTTACTGTTTCTAATTAACGCTTGAGATGGATTTGTTAACACGTCGGTTGCTCATAATGCTAGTGATAAGATAAACACACTGATATTAACACAACCCTTGACGTTGATAGCGGAGGATTGTGTTAGACATAGCCGTCAGTCATTGATTAAGGTGTTTGCACCGATTGTGGCAATAAGCTAAACATTTTAATCGCAATATCAATATTGTCTTGATGACCGCTAAATAATCTAGCGCCAGGGCCTTCAGCAAAGACTTGGACATCCATAGCGGTATGACCGCCACTTGTCCAACCGGTATTCGATTGAATATCAATTAGCTTACGCAGTGCGATTGATAATGGTTCATTACCTTGCATGCGTGCGCTTTGTAATTGACTGTATTGCGCTTCATTTGGAGTAAAGCCAAGAAGCGTTGCCGTTAAAGGCTGCCAATTGTCTTCGGCAATAGCACGGGTAGCAATGACATCAGGGCTGGCTTTAACCTTATGCAGTACTTCAGGGTGCCATTCGTATTTGTCATGTGCGCCAACTGATAATCCACCGGTATTATGATCTGCTGTCACAACCATCAAGGTGTCTTTACTTTGACGAACAAATTGTTCAACCACTTCGATAGCGGATGCAAATTCATCCATTTCACCCATAGCGGTAGCAATATCGTTACTGTGGCCAGCCCAATCAATTAAGCTGCCTTCAACTAACAATACAAAACCTTGCTCATTTTGTGACAGTAAATCTAATGCCTTTTGGGTCATATGACTGAGTTTATGCGCTTGTTTATCATTAATGGCCCAAGGCAATTGTACATCTGCAAACAGCCCCAATACTTTTGGCGTAGTCACTGATGCTAGCTCAGAGAATTCACTGATGTGCTGGTAGCCTTTAGCGCTAAATTGCTCAAGTAATGTTGGAGTGAAATATTGCTGGCCACCACCAAGAATCACATCAGCATCAGATGTTAAATAAGCCTCAGCAATATCTATATAATTACTACGGCTTTCATTATGAGCCAAAAATGCTGCAGGTGTAGCATGGTTTACTTGGGATGTAACTGCTACACCCGTTGACAAGCCTAATGCTTTGGCTTTTTCCATTAAGGTTGTGAGTGGGCGTTTTTCGGTATCAACGGCAATGGCACCATTATAACTTTTAACCCCAGTTGACAGTGCTGTGGCAGATGCGGCAGAGTCGGTGACATAACCACTGACGGAAGCTGGGTAAGTGCTTGCCATACCAACGAGTAAGCGATCAAACACAGTTTGTTCAATCTCTTCTGTGTCAGGATTATCTTTATAATAACGATAGGCGGTGGTGTAAGCCGGTCCCATACCATCACCTATCATAATGATGATATTTTTAGGTCTTGATGGACCCACAGTTGGTACATTATTACTTGCTGTATTAGCAACTGCAGGCGGCATAATGACTTCATCAGCCATAGCCCCCGTTACGATCAAGCTAGATACCAATAATAATCTGCTGATTATCCGTTGGTAGGTAGATAAAAAATGCATGATTAATCCTATTTTTGCTGACTAATACGGGCTTCGATGGCATCCATAAGCATGCCGGTAATATTAACGTCGAACGCTGCTTCAATTTCTTTAATGCAGGTTGGGCTAGTTACATTGATTTCAGTTAACTTATCGCCAATAACGTCTAAGCCGACAAAAATAAGGCCACGTTTTTTCAATTCAGGACCAATAGCACGCGCAATTTTCCAATCACTTTCTGACAATGGTTGGGCTACACCACTGCCGCCAGCAGCTAGGTTGCCACGGGTTTCACCTTTCATCGGGATACGGGCTAATGCATAAGGTACCGGTTCACCGTCCACCACTAAAATACGCTTATCACCTTGAGTGATTTCTGGAATAAAGGCTTGCGCCATCGCGTATTGTTGACCATAACTGGTTAATGTTTCGATAATCACGCCAACGTTAGGGTCATCTTTTTTCACTCTAAAAATAGACGTGCCGCCCATACCATCTAGTGGTTTTAAAATGATGTCTTGTTTTAGCTGGTGGAATGCTCTGATACGTTTCGCATCACGAGTCACAATGGTTTCAGGCGTAAATTCAGAAAACCATGCCGTAAACAGTTTTTCATTGGCATCACGTAAGCTTTGCGGTTTGTTAACAATCAACACACCTTCTTCTTCCGCACGTTCAAGCATATAAGTCGCGTAGATGAATTCGGTATCAAATGGTGGGTCTTTACGCATTAAGATCACATCAAGTTCGGCCAACGGAGTATCAACAGACTCGCCTAAAGTAAACCATTGATCAGCATCTTGCTTAACCGATAATTCACGCATCGTGGCCATGGCTTTACCGTTGACCATTGCAAGGTCATGCATTTCCATATAAAACAATTGGTAGCCGCGTGCTTGTGCGTCTAATAACATCGCAAAGCTCGAATCTTTTTTGATGTTAATGTCGCTGATCGGGTCCATAACAATACCGAGCTTAATCATGTGTGTATCCTTTAATAAAGTGCAGGGAAGATATCGGTTTACCCAATATCACCAAATTTAACTTGTAATGCGGTAATGGCAGTTAATGACGCAGTTTCTGTTCTAAGTACCCTTGGCCCCAATAAAATATCGGTAAAATGTTGGGTTTCTGTCATGGCAATTTCTTCGTCAGACAAACCGCCTTCTGGGCCAATTAATAATCTTACTTTGTGGTGTTGACCAGATAACTGCAAGCCATTAATACCGTGTGAGGCTCTCGGGTGCAAATTCAGTTTTAAGGCTTCGGTGGACTCTTCACACCATTGCGCCAATGTCATTGCTGGACGAACAATCGGAACAATACTGCGGCCAGATTGTTCACAGGCACTGATAACAATTTTTTGCCATTGTTGCAGTTTTTTCTCTAAGCGCTCACCACTCAGTTTGACACCACAACGGTCAGAAAATAACGGAGTAATGGTTGTTACACCCAACTCTACTGACTTCTGAACTGTAAACTCCATCCTGTCTCCGCGTGAAATCACCTGACCTAAATGTAGGTCTAATGGTGATTCGCTATTATTAGCTTCACAACTTAAGACCGTGACAGCGATCGATTTCTTACTGGTTTCAATGATTTCAGCTAAGTAATCGTTGCCATCACCGTTAAACAAGCTGATTTGGTCACCCATCCCCATTCGCAATACTCGGCCAATGTGGGCGACGCCATCCTCATCTAATTGAAGAGTTTGCCCTTGCTGTAAATTGTCTAGGGGCTGAAAAATACGTGGGACTCTCATCAGTGTTGACCTTATTTAACCAATTGTTCAAGGGAAAGCTTGATCGCCAATTAACGAACTAAGCCGTTATTTTGGCATTGTTTGAATACAAAATCATTATGATTACCTTGGTTAGCAGCGATTAAGGTATCACGCTTGCACTCAGTTGCCGTCACTGGCTGCATTTTGTCCCATGCATTAAACAATTTTTGCTGACTGCTGCTAATTTGAAGACCATAGATTTTTTGCATATAAAGGTAAGTGCGAGCAATAGGACCTCTTGCTCGTTTAGGCGGTTGTGCTTTGCGGCCTTTAAAGTCGACAATCATTTCACATTGCCCGTATTGATCCGCTTTTCCACCCCAATCACTAAACCTAAAGTTGCTGCGATCGCCATTGACCTCACCGACAGCAGGAACGAGATTATGTAAATCGGCTTCCATTTTTTTGAATTGCTTGTTGTTTTTACCACAATTTTTACGGCCGCCATCTTGCCAACATTGCAGTTGATGACCAAATTCCCAAGCGGGAACCACGTGCTCCCATTCAATACGGTTGGCTCTAATAATTTGTTTTCTAACCTGATAGCCACAGCTAGCATGATCTGCTTGCCATAATTTGCCTGCTATGGCGATGTCGCAGCCGCAATAAAAGGAACTGAGAGGTAGGTGTTGTTGGTAAATCTTTTTGGCAACTTTTTTCGCTTTACCAAAACTACTTGGATGTTCTGCTGCGATAAGTGTGGATGAAAAAATGCCGCACAGAAGCGACACCCCAAATAACCAAGAGTGTGTGGATGATAAGCGCAAAATAAACCCTAAAATTAACAAAAACATCGTTACAGCGCAGGCTTAGCCTGTCATTTTTGCTGATGTTAAGCCATCAGATGCGATGACGCAATTGATACTGTTTATTATTACGAGCAAAGGTTATTTAGGGTTAAAAGAGGTTAATGTTTGTTGGCAGTGGCGACAGCGATATTGAGTTTGGCCTCGGACAATTCTGTTGTGACGTCTTATGGTTAAGTTGATGCTGCCACAGCCACAAAAATATTCGAATTGTTGTCCGCTGACCGACTGAGTATTGAGTTGATGAGTGGTCTTGGGAGTAATTTTAAATGTTGTCAGCATTACGCTCTGCCATTCTTTACCATGAGGTTTTACTTTACCAAATAGATGGAAACACAACAGGTGGCTAATTTCATGTGGCACCACTTCGTTAATGAAAATGTCATGATTTTCAGCGAGTAATACTGGGTTAAAACGTAATTTATTGGTTTGTAAGTGCGCCGTTCCGGCGCTTTTTCCACGCAAGCTGAAATGTACACTAGGGCGTGGGAATTGACGTTTGAAATGTTGTTCGGCTAACAGGTAGTCAGCTTCTACTTTGGCCAAGATCTGCAGTTGTAATGGATTACTCACGGTAGTGTTCTGCGTTTGGTGGGGGCGAGGCCCTGTTGATAATGAAGACCCCTTTTCGTGAACATCTTGCGTTAGTGTTTGGTGCGCGCGCTGGGTGAGATTGAAAATATTTTTAAACATGTTGGTGAGCTTCACTTGCTTGAATGATTAATGAAAGATTCAGGCAAGTAAAGTATTGGCCTGTTAAGTTAGTTTGTAGGCATTACAGTGTGCTCGCTGCTGCAGCTATCATGGCACGTATCTGCTCGACAATGTCTGACTCTACTTGTGAGTCGTAGCCTTTAATACGTGGAGTATGAATGTGTCCTACCGGTAAATTCAAGTTAAATTGATCTCGAAGTAAAATACTGCGATAGGAAATTTCATTGGATAAATAGCCGCCACCAGAGCCTTCTACAGAAATTTCATTTTGTAATTCTGCCAGTGATGATGCCTTAAATTGGCCCCGAGATAAGGTGCTAATTTGATTATTGTCATTGACACTCCAATGACCTTTCACTGCCGCCATTGCTTCAATAGGCAAAGAGAATTGCACAAATTCAGGGCCATTTAATTTGCCGTCTGTAGAGGTTCCATTATTAAACAATGGCGCTTTAGGATTACGTTGACTGGCACCGGTTAAGACATTTAAATTGTCTGGAGCTTCTGCACTGCGGTTACGTCCAGGAAAACGTTCAATATCGAAGTTTTCACGACCCATACTAATGGTAAATACCATGTCGACACTGTTGTCACGGTAAAACGGTGTGAGTAACGACTCGATAATACCATTGTCGAAATCAGCATATCTTACTGGAATCATCACCGTTTCGATCTGTGCTTTTTTACCATTTACGTCAAAACGATAGCCATCGAGTGCTAACGCTGCTAAACCTGATGGATTGCTTTGGCCGATGTTTCTATCAAGGAAAAAAGGGTCAAAACCGGTCACTAAAATATTAATTTGTGTATCGGGAGAAAACTCAATATCACTAAAACCGCGAGAGGATTTTTCAACAGCTTTGACTAAAATATCACGTTGCCAATCGGCCACATTGAACCCAGCTTTTTCTTGCTTTAGGACGTTACGCATACTTAAACGACTCCAGTACAAGGAGCGATCATCACTGTGTCCCGATTGCACATCACGTACAGCTTGCTGCCATAACCTATGCCCTTGATGCGCGGCCATTTCGGTAACCGCTAACTCATCAGTGGATTGGGCTAACTTGACCTCTACAGTATCACTGATAGCTTGATAACGATTAACCACATTAGGCATTGTTTGCCCAGCTTTTGATACTCGCATCTCTTCAACATCTTTTGAGAGCGGCCCTGCATTAACTGCAGTAGATAAGGTGACTAATGCCAAAGAACTTAACATTATAAAAGCACTGTGTTTAATCATGATGGTTCCTTTAGGATTATGAGTATCCTAATACGCGTTAATTTTATTTAGGCTGTTCAACAATAAACCATATTTTTATCTTACATTTATAGCACAGTTGCTTAGGTGATTTAATAGTGCAACTAATACCAATGATATAAGTTTTACTTTTAGTACGAAATTTTGCATTACCCGTCGCTAAATCTAGATAACCTCAACCGGCTTATTTAGGCCATTTGAGGTTATTATTTGAGATTGCTATTTAAGATTGTTATTTGAGCTAATCACTCTGGTATTGATACTAAATAATATAAGCAAAAATAAAGTGTCGATCACGAGATGTTTGTCGGTGTATCGCTTAACTCATCATCGAATGTAGTGATTCTTGGCTGGTATATCGTTTGGTAAAGAAGTCTAAAAAAGCACTAATATTACTGGCTAGCTGACGGCGACTTGAATACACCCCGTATACTTTAAAGGGTTCCATTGGCCATTCCTGTAAAATGGGCACCAGGCTTCCGGTTGCAAGTTCTTGCTTGCAACTAGTATTAGAAAGCATGGCAATACCATAATCATCCAACGCTAAGCGCTTCACCATACTGGCGCTATTAACTCGCACTTTACGTTTAAAGGTCGCCATTATTTTACGGTTACCTTTACCTAATGCCCAAATGGGTGCCGACAATGTAGTGCCGAGTAAAATGCCGTTATGCTGAGTTAATTCTTGTGGTGTTGCAGGACTACTGAATTTTTTAATGTAACCAGGGCTTGCGACCAAAATAGGTTGGCGTTCAAATAATAACCTGGCCACAAGATCAGATGACTGTAGAGGACCATATTTGATCGCGATATCGTAACCTTCACCCACAAGCCCGACATCGTTATCGGTAAATTGAATATCGAGTTCTATATTGGGATAAAGGCGCATAAAACTAGAACATAAATGGCCGATAACATCTTGTGAAAAAGACACCGGAATGGCGATGCGCAACGCACCAGAAATATCATTATGGGTGTTTTCTATGGTGGCTTTGGCCGCTTCAATTTCATGACTAATAGAATCACAGTGCTGAAAAAATAATGCGCCTACTTGAGTCAGACTTAAATTTCGGGTGTCTCGTTGCAGTAATCGTACTCCGAGTTGTTCTTCTAATTGAGCAACTTTACGACTAATGGTTGATTTAGGTTGTCCGATCTCTCGTGCTGCTTGAGAGAATCCTTTTGCTCTAACAACGGCTGCAAACAGCATCATACCGTTCAAATCGGGCATTCAAACCTCACTGTCTCAATTATGGAACAAAGCGTCCAAGCTAGTTTATATGGTAATTTACCCATTAACAAAGTTATATTTACGGGCTAAAAAATTTTTTCAGAGGCTATATAAGCAGAGGATCTAAGGATGACCAGCAAAAAGCAGCCCGCTAACAAGACTCAAGCACTATCGGCTGACCCACTTTTCTTACAAGCTGAACACTTGGCTAAAGACTTTTCATTATTTCCTGCTCATAACAAGCAGAGTTTATCTGAAGAAGTGAAAGGATTATTAACAGAAGATTCCATTCAATCAAACTTGAAAAGTTTGGCATCTTTAGACGTTGACGGTTATGTCAATAAAGTTATCCAACCGACCTTGGATAAAAACCGCCCAGGCGCGAAGCGAATGATCGCTGACTTAAAAGGCAAGATTATTGCCGAAAGTCATATCGGACCGTTTTATCGTGCTGAAGTGGAACTTAATTTTGGTACTCGTACTCGCCGTATCGGTTTTATTGCGCAAGAGCGCACGACCGCAAACGGTGCATGGATGCCTGAACACCATCTTGCAGCATGTAAGGCAATCCGTCATTTCGCTGAATTGTCTATGCCGATTGTATATTTAATCGATACTCCTGGTGCAGATGCAGGGGAAATTGCTAATAGCCAAAATCAAGCGCATACCATTTCTAAAGCGATTGCTGAAAGTGCTAATGTTGATGTACCGACAGTCGGTATTGTGATTGGTGCAGGCTATTCTGGTGGTGCAATTCCATTAGCTGCAGCGAACATTCTATTATCTGTACGAGATGGTATTTTTAACACCATTCAACCACAAGGTTTGCAGAGCATTGCGCGTAAGTACAACTTGTCATGGCAGGAATGTGCTAAATCGGTAGGCGTGTCACCAGAAGAGTTGTATACCGCTGGGTGTATTGACGGCATTATCGATTTTACTCCATCAGATAAAGATGAGCGTCAGCATAATTTCCGTCGTGCGATTATCAGTTCTATTGAAGCCGTTGAACGTGCTGCAATGAACTTTGTACGCGAATCTACAGATTTAAGAGAGCATTATGATCGCAGTTTACAGCGTTATTTAGCGCCGTCGGCTAATCTGCTCACGCTTGAAAATAATACCCGCTTATCTGTCGCCAATAACCCAACGATGTACCACAATATTTTTGGTAGTGCATATCGTTATTTACGTTATTTGACCTTGCGTAGCCGCATTCATTCAATCTCACAAGAACAGTACGGTCGCTTATCAAAAGTGAGCGTGCCAGAAGGTGATTTGTTAGCGCGCATTAAGCAAGAACAAGAACGCGTGTTCCAGGCGTGGTTAACCAACCCTGATAAGCTCGTTTACGATGAAGAACTGAATAAACTTTGGGGTACATTCAGCGCTAAACGTAAAGACATTTCTGCAGAGCGTAACGTGATTACACGTTTTATTTTGGGTGAACCAAAAGAGAACTATAAAAAAGCACGTAAAGCATTGTTATTTAACATTGGTTGGTCGTTATACCATCGCTGGAAAAGTAACGCCGCTAACAATTTCAATGGCTTAATTAAGCATTTAGAGTCACTGCCTAAGTCTACAACGCAAGCTCCATGGCCTGAGCTAAGCCAGCTTACCGTGTTGGATATTGTGGTTAATGACGAATTACGCGCAGACTTTATTTGGCAGTGTCATAACGTGCTTATTTTCAATGCGCTATATGACAATGTGGTAGGCAGCTTGGCATCAATTTCGAAAGAAGCCATGATGTCAAAAAGTTTGTCTCGTGAATCAGTGGATAAATTACTCCACAAATCAATTGATAACGCATTATCGACAAGCGACAAAGCTAATGACAAGAGCAAGTTCTATAAGTGGCTTAAATACTTTATGGATCAATCGAATCGTGCTGAATTGCTTACTCGTGTAGAGCAATGGAAGAGTGTGGGTTTCCCACAGTTAAACGATTCGTTATTTGTAATCTTAACTTATTTCTTCGAGCGTTTATTACCAGAGTACTTTGATAGCGAAGATGAACACGATAAATACACCGGTACAATTAACCCTGTACGTATTGGTCGTCGTAAAGATTTTTGGAACCGTTTAACAATGGGTTACCAAGACTTACTGATCCAAAAAATACTTCGCGAAGAGAAAAAGCAAGGCAAGATGGGCTGGGAAAATATTATCAAACAGTTCTTTACTAAGTTTGATGAAATTGATGCCGACAAAATGTCAGCTAACATGCTTAACTTCCCTGGTTTCCGCTTATCGATTGAAGATGCTATTGATAAAAAGATCCGTCCTTGTGGTTTAATTACTGGTCTGGCTGACTTTAATAATAACGGCAGTAAGTTACGTGTTGGTGTTGCTGTTTCAAATACGGCATTCCAAGCAGGTGCATTTGATATGGCCAGTGCTGAGAAATTCAGTTCGCTATTAATTGAATGTGCTAAACGTAAATTGCCGGTAATTTGTTTTATCAGCTCTGGTGGTATGCAAACCAAAGAAGGTGCTGCGGCATTGTTTTCAATGGCGGTCGTGAACGACCGTATTACGCGCTTTATTCGTGATAACGAATTACCTGTATTGATGTTTGGTTTTGGTGACTGTACTGGTGGTGCTCAAGCCAGTTTTGTAACCCATCCTTTAGTGCAGACTTACTATCTTTCTGGTACCAACATGCCGTTTGCTGGTCAAATGGTAGTGCCTGCGTACTTACCATCTACAGCAACATTGTCGAACTACTTATCTAAAGTGCCAGGGGCAATGACTGGGTTAGTTCATAATCCATTTAGCGACACCTTAGACACTCAGTTGTCGGGTATTGATCCACTAATGCCATTACCGACAATTAATATAGAAGAAGTGATCAGCAAAGCGTTGTCGACTTTAGTGCCTGAAGTGATTGAGCTAGAAGACGTTATTGTACAAGACGATCCTCGTGCATTGATGAAGCCAATTAATAAAGTGCTGGTGCATGCTCGTGGTTGTACGGCAGTTAAACTGATTCGTAAAGCACATGACAACAACATTAATGTAGTGTTGGTGGCGTCAGATCCAGACATGACATCTGTTCCTGCAGATATGCTGAAAGACACTGATAAACTTGTGTGTATTGGCGGTAATACTTCAGATGAAAGTTACCTCAATGCTTACTCAGTATTGAAAGTCGCTGAGTATGAAAATGTTGATGCGTTGCACCCAGGTATTGGTTTCTTATCAGAAAGCCCACAGTTTGCGGCATTATGTGTTAACAATGGGGTCAACTTTGTTGGTCCTAGCGTGCATTCAATGACGACCATGGGTAACAAATCTAATGCTATCCATACTTCTCAAAAGCAAAATGTGCCGGTTGTTCCTGGCAGTCACGGTATTTTGACTAACGCAGAACAAGCTGTGAACGTAGCGTCTGAAATTGGTTACCCTGTGCTGTTAAAAGCGGTGCAAGGTGGTGGCGGTAAAGGTATTCAGGTCGTTAAACGCCCTGAGGACATGATTGGTTTCTTCCAGAAAACAGCGACAGAAGCCGCCGCGGCATTTGGTAATGGTGATTTGTATTTAGAAAAATACGTTACATCATTGCGTCATATTGAAGTGCAGTTACTGCGTGATAAGTTTGGCAATACTAAAGTATTGGGTATTCGCGACTGTTCAGTACAACGTAATAACCAGAAAGTGATTGAAGAGTCTGGTTCAACGATGTTGCCTGAAGAGCTCAAACAGCGCGTGATGGAATACACTCGTGCATTAGGTGATGCGACCGATTACATGGGTGCAGGTACCGTTGAGTTTATTTATAACTTAGATGCTAACGAAGTGTACTTCATGGAAATGAACACACGTCTTCAAGTTGAACATCCGGTTACTGAAGCGACATCTGGTATTGATATTGTAAGCGCGCAGTTTGATATTGCTGCGGGTCGTTCAATTGAAAATCTAGAACCCGTAGACCAAGGTTACGCCATGGAAGTGCGTGTGACTGCGGAAAAAGCGGCGCTTGATAGCCACGGTATTCTTCAGCTTATTCCTAATCCAGGTAAAATCACTGAATGTGTATTGCCTCAGCGTGACGATGTCGAAATTATTTCGATTGCAGCAGCAGGTAAGGAAGTATCACCATACTATGACAGCTTGATCGCACAGATCATTATACGTGGTACTGACCGTGCCGACGTTGTGTCTAAAATGTATGCGTATCTCGATAGCGTAGTGATTAAAGGTATTGCGACTAACATTCCATTGTTGAAGCTTATCCTTAAAGACCCAACCTTCAACGAAGGGGTATATGACACTAACTACTTGCCACGCTTAATGGCTGAGTTAGATATACCTGCACTGATTGCTGAAATGGAAGCGGCAGCAGAAGCACTTGAGGTTGATACTGAATCATTACGTGTTGGCGAAAGCAACGAGTTGAAAGTATTGGCTCAAGGCGCAGGTATTTTCTATACATCTCCAGCACCAGGTGAAGCAGACTTTGTTAAAGAAGGTGACATTGTCACGGTTGAACAAACATTGGCATTGATGGAAGCAATGAAGATGTTCTCTCAATTAACGTTAGCGGGCTTTAATCGTCAAACAGGTGTGTTATATCCTGAAGACCAAAAGTATCGTATTGAACGTATTCTTAATAGCAATGGACAGCAAGTTTCGCAAGGCGACTTACTGTTTGTGATATTACCCATCGAAGCGTAATACCTTCGATTGATTGTTGAATAAAATACCCGCTAAATAGCGGGTATTTTTTTGTCAGACTTTCGTATGTTGTAATACACTTAATAGCATATACACTTTTGGTTCAACTAATCTGTTGGACCATATTGTTGGAGCATACTATTTTGAAAAATAATGCGAACATTGAGTCGGCTTGAGTTCTCTAGCGTATTATTGATTACGCTGTTGATTTTCATTACTTTGATTAACGCTAAGCATGCTAGTGCTTCGGTGGTAGAGACTCAGTCTTTTATCAATTTAAAAAACCGTAATATCATCCGTTACTGTGTTGATCCCGATTGGTTACCTTATGAAGCTATTGTCGATGGCCGCCATACTGGGATTTCATCTGATTATTTAGCATTATTAGCAAATTATACCGATCTGACTTTTGTGTTAATGCCCACCTCGTCTTGGCGACAGAGTTTAGAATTACTTAAACAAGGTGAGTGCGAGTTAACCCCCATTTTAAATCAAACCCCCAAACGCGACGCATATCTCTCTTTTAGCGATATCTTTTTTAAATCTCCAAATGTATTGGTGTCATTAAAATCCCAGCCTTTTTTGCAAGGATTTGAAAATATAGGTGATCGCTTATTGGCTATACCCAAAGATTATCGTCTAGTGGAATATATCCAACAATTTTACCCCACTATCAATACCGTATTGACTAAGAACGAGCGACAAGGATTAGAAAAGGTTGCTAATGGTGAAGCGGATGTCTTTGTAGGGTCGATGTTTTCTGTTAACGCCTATATTCAACAACATGGGTTAACCTCGTTAAAAATAGCGGGGTGGGGGGGTCCTGAAGATGAGCTACGCATTGGCGTTATTCATGCAAAACAAGATTTGCTGTCACAGATTAATGCTGGATTAGCAAAAATCACTCAGGCAGACCATATTTCAGTTTATAAGAAATGGCATAACATTACAGTTGTTGAGGACATCGATTATAGCTTAGTGGTTCAAGTGGTGACTGCACTGGGGATGTTTATCTTATTTCTGCTTTACCGAACAATGTGTGTTAGCAAATACAATGTTCATTTAGAAACCAGCAACAAGCAGTTGCAAAAATTACAGTTAGAACTGGAGAAGAAAAATTGCGATCTCGATTTTTTGGCTCAACATGATCCGCTGACAAAATTGTATAACCGCCAATATTTTAATCAAACCTTTTTAGATGATGCTAGGCAGCCACAAAAAAAAATGCGTCAAAACAATATGAGTTTGATTATCATTGATATAGATTTCTTTAAAGCGATTAATGACAAGCATGGGCATACAATTGGTGACAAAATATTAGTTCAAGTCGCGCAAGTGCTACAAGCATCAGTAAGAGAACTTGATGTTGTTGCAAGGTGGGGCGGCGAGGAATTTGTGGTGGTTTGCCAACATGTAGCGTTACACGATGCCACTGAGCTATGCCAACGAATTACTGATGAACTTAGTCATTTTCATTTTTATCACAATATTAAAGTGACCTGCAGTTTCGGAATTGCCTTGCTGGGTGAGAATGAACCGATCCAAGCTTGCTTTGAACGAGCCGATGCCGCGTTATACAAAGCTAAGCAGTCTGGGCGTAATCAATATTGTAGTGCGTAGATAAAAACGACAGTTTGCTGGATGTTTGTGCCATTAACAAAAATAGATCTTTATGTGAATAAATGCATATTTGTTGTGGTGTGATGTTGTTTCGCGACATTATGTGGCCCTAAAAATGCTTATTTGGCCATTTCATCTAAAATTTAACATTTTTCAGTGAAATCCACCCAAAGATTAAAAAATAATCTACTATATTTTAGTGCATTGTTTTATATGTAATTTGCAGCATTAATTGAGTTTTTTTATGCTAAAAACAAATAAATATTGCAACAGCTATTTGCGCCCAGCAAGGTTCCAATTTACAATATGCGCCTTAATAACCTGATGTGCGGTGTGTCGGTTCTTTTTCGCATGCTCCGTCTACTTCTTAAACTAATCATTAAAGTTGAATCATGACCGAATTATCCAAATACAGAAACATTGGTATCTTCGCTCACGTTGACGCGGGTAAAACCACGACCACCGAGCGTATCCTTAAGCTAACCGGTAAGATCCATAAGATCGGTGAAGTACATGATGGTGAATCAACCACAGACTTCATGGAACAGGAAGCTGAGCGCGGTATTACCATTCAGTCTGCAGCTGTAAGCTGTTTCTGGAAAGATCACCGTTTTAACGTTATTGACACTCCAGGCCACGTTGACTTTACAGTTGAAGTTTATCGTTCGCTAAAAGTGCTTGACGGTGGTATCGGTGTATTCTGTGGTTCTGGCGGCGTAGAGCCTCAGTCAGAAACAAACTGGCGTTATGCTAACGATTCTGAAGTTGCGCGTATCATCTTCGTAAACAAGTTAGACCGTATGGGTGCTGACTTCTTACGTGTTGTTAAGCAAACTAAAGACGTATTAGCGGCTAACCCATTGGTTATGGTTTTACCAATCGGTATCGAAGACGAATTCTGTGGTGTTGTTGACCTACTAACTCGTGAAGCTCACATTTGGGATGATTCTGGTTTACCAGAAAACTTCGAAATTAAGCCTGTGCCAGCTGACATGGTTGACATCGTTGAAGAATACCGTGAAATGCTAATCGAAACTGCTCTTGAGCAAGACGATGCCTTATTAGAAGCATACATGGAAGGTGTTCAGCCATCTATTGAAGACGTTAAGCGTTGTATCCGTGCGGGTACTCGTACAATGGCTGTGTTCCCAACATACTGTGGTTCAGCATTCAAAAACAAAGGTATGCAGTTATTGCTAGATGCCGTTGTTGATTATTTACCAGATCCAGTTGAAGTTGATCCACAACCTCTAACTGACGAAGAAGGTAACGAAAATGGCGAATTCGCAATCGTTGATGTTGATGCACCTTTTAAAGCATTAGCGTTCAAGATTATGGATGACCGTTTTGGTGCGTTAACTTTCGTACGTATCTATTCTGGCCGTTTGAAGAAGGGTGACACCATCCTTAACTCATTCACTGGCAAAACAGAACGTATTGGCCGTATGGTTGAGATGCAAGCTAACGAACGTAACGAACTTGAATCAGCGCAAGCTGGTGACATTATCGCTATCGTTGGTATGAAGAACGTGCAAACTGGTCACACTTTATGTGATCCTAAGCACCCTTGTACACTAGAAGCCATGGTATTCCCTGAGCCAGTTATCTCTATCTCTGTAACGCCAAAAGATAAAGGCGGTTCTGAGAAAATGGGTATCGCTATCGGTAAAATGATTGCAGAAGATCCATCTTTCCGTGTAGAGACTGACATTGATTCTGGTGAAACCATCCTTAAAGGTATGGGTGAACTTCACTTAGACATTAAGGTTGATATTCTTAAGCGTACTTACGGCGTTGACCTAATTGTAGGCGAGCCTCAAGTTGCTTACCGTGAAACTATCACTAAAGAAATTGAAGATAGCTACACGCACAAGAAACAGTCTGGTGGTTCTGGTCAGTTTGGTAAAATTGACTACACTATTCGCCCTGGCGAGCAAAACACTGGCTTCACTTTCACTTCGAAAGTGGTTGGTGGTAACGTACCTAAAGAATTCTGGCCTGCTGTTGAGAAAGGTTTCAAGAGCATGATGAACACAGGTACTATCGCAGGTTTCCCTGTGTTAGACGTTGAACTTGTGCTTCAAGACGGTGCTTTCCACGCAGTTGACTCGTCAGCTATCGCGTTCGAAATTGCTGCTAAAGGTGCTTTCCGTCAATCTATGCCTAAAGCCGGTGCACAACTTCTTGAGCCTATCATGAACGTTGACGTATTCAGCCCAGATGACAACGTTGGTGACGTAATTGGTGACCTTAACCGTCGTCGCGGTATGATCAAAGATCAAAACGCTGGTGTTACAGGTGTTCGTATTAAAGCTGACGTACCGTTATCAGAAATGTTCGGTTATATCGGTTCACTACGTACAATGACTTCAGGCCGTGGTCAATTCTCTATGGAATTTGCTCATTACAGCCCTTGTCCAAACAGCGTTTCTGAGAAAGTTGTTGCTCAAGTTAAAGAACGTAAGGCTGCTGAAGCTAAGAAGTAATTCTAGTTTCGACCTGCCCATAAAAACCGTTGCCTAGGCAGCGGTTTTTTTATGCCTGTTTTATGTGATTTATACGATATCAAATGATTATGACACCGTATTGATATTACTCATGACTGTTTCTGCTGAGCGTTAATAGTGCTTGGGCTGGTGGGGTTAACGGTAGATTCTCTCGCCATATTAATGCCAGATCCCAGGTCATTGCCGGTTGCATCGGTTTAAATACCAGTTTGCTATTGGTTAACCGTTGGCAAATGGGTTCGGGCAAAATCGCGACACCCAAGTTAGCTTCAACCATTGCGGCTAAAAAGTCCCACTGACCTGTTCGAAAGGCGATGTTGAGATGTACGCCAACTTTACGACTTAAATAATTAATTAACTTTGCTAATGAAAAGTCTTCGTTGTAAAGAATGAAAGGATAAGATTCAAAGTCTTGCCAGCGTATGTCAGCATTGTCAGCAAGTGGATGGCCTTCTGGTAAGCAAGCCAGTAAAGGGTATTTAGTCAGAGGTTGGCTTGCTAACTCTGTTTTATGCGTTGTCGGAAGTGCAGTAAAGGCAATATCTAGACTGTTGCTCAATAGTGCTTGCTCACAACCAAATCCGCCATACTCGTACATCTGTAATTCGATTCCGGGATATTTTTGTCGATAATCGGTCAGCAAAGGAGTGATTAAACTACTCATCATAGGGCAAACTCCAAGTCGTAATCGTCCTGATTTTAAGCCACTGAGATTGTTAATACCTTCTTGTAGTCGGTGCCAATGACCTAAAATCTCCCGTGCGCTTTGCTCAAACAATTGTCCTGCTTGGGTTAATTCTACTGTTTGATTATTCCTTATTAACAATTGCTCACCCATATTGTCTTCTAAACGTTGAATGGTTTTTGTCAATGTCGGTTGGGTCATAAAACATTTTTGTGCCGCACGGGTAAAGTTTTTGGTTTCCACTATGGTGAGAAAGATCTGTAAGGTCTTGATTGGGATGTTCATGCTTAAATGGAATCCACTCTATGGTAATTATTCATTTTACCTATGAACCCTAAACGATTACTTTGAACCTGTTAACAAAAACGGAGTAATGGTTATGAAATCAACATCAAGTTTATGGGTCGGTGCGTTATGGCAAGCAGCGATGCCTGTTCAGCATGAGATACAATCATCTAATACATCACAAACAGCTGCAGAACCGAGTTCGCCGGTTACACCGCAGACATCTCAACCAACAAACCCAGCCTAGGCTGGGTTTTGTTTTTAGTTCTTTTGTTGTTCGAGCAAGTACCGTTTTAACACTGACACTAATAACTAATAAAAAAATGCCACTTCGATAGAAGTGGCATTGCTCAAATTGAGGAGTGAGGGGGATTTATATCTTTATCAATTACTTTGTCGTAAATGTGTTTTCCACTAGTTCCTGTTTATTATCTGCTTGTGCAACATGACACTGTACACAGAAGTAGTTCATGCCATTCACTGTGCCCTTATCATCCACAACGTGTGACTTCGCCACTGGCGTTGCTTTCATTCTTTTTGCTTTATCCCAGCTATGGCATGTTAGACAGCCATTTTTGTCTGTAGTGATGCTATAGCTATCTTTATGAGGGATCAACGGCGGTTGTTCAGCAAAGCTGCGCGCGATAGCTTTACCTCTAGTCGGATAGGTGGCGATAGCATCAGCAGGTGAGTTGTCGGTTATGGCGACGTTACCTACACGAGATTCTACTTTTACAGGGGTATTATCTGCTACGGCTTGTTGTCCAGAATATGCGCTAAGGCTTAATAGTATGGCCGCGACGCTAAGTAGTTTTTTCATTTTCATCTCCGTTACATCCTAATGAATGTAGAAATCGAGTGTCGCAGCTGTCAAGGTGTAATAACCCCGCGACAGCTGCAGCAATTAATATTAAAGCGGTATTAGGCTTTAAATATTTTCACTGGACACTTTTTGAAATCAGTTTCTTTTGATAATGGGTCCGTGGCATCCAAAAGCAGCTTGTTCACTAATTGCTTAGCGTCGAAGAATGGCATAAATACCACACCTCTAGGCGGCTTGTTTCGGCCTTTAGTTTCCACTCGAGTATTGATTTCGCCGCGTGGTGATGCAACAGTAACCTCATCCCCTTGGACTAACCCACGAGCTTTAGCGTCAGCAGGGTGCATAAAGACTTGAGCACTTGGCATCGCTTTATGCAATTCTGGTACGCGAGCGGTCATTGACCCTGTGTGCCAATGTTCCAGCACTCGTCCTGTTGACATCCATAGATCGAACTCTTCATTAGGTTCTTCTGCTGCCGGTTCATAAGGCAGTGCAAATATGACGGCTTTGCCATCTGGCTTACCGTAAAAATTGAATCCTTCACCTGCTTTGACATAAGGGTCACTGCCTTCAACAAAGCGGCGGGTGGTTTCTTTGCCATTAACGACAGGCCAGCGTAATCCTCGCGTTTGATGGTAAGTGTCAAAGTCTGCTAAATCGTGTGCATGGCCGCGACCAAATTGTGCATATTCTTCGAAAATACCTTTTTGCAGGTAAAAGCCAAAGTGTTCGTTTTCATCGTTATAAGCACCTTTACAATCGCTGGTTGGGAACTTATTGATTACGCCGTTAGCAAATAACACTTCATATAATGTTTTATCGGCTAACTCTGGTTGTTTAGCGATTAGCTCAGCGGGCCAGACTTCACTGACTTTAAAGCGCTTAGAGAACTCAACCAGCTGCCATAAATCTGACTTAGACCCTTCTGGCGTTGGTACGAGCTGATGCCAGAAATGAGTACGTCGTTCTGCGTTACCATATGAGCCTTCTTTTTCAACCCACATTGCAGTTGGAAGAATTAAATCTGCGGCCATTGCCGTGATAGTTGGGTAAGGATCCGAGACCACAATAAAGTTTTCTGGATTACGGAATCCGGGATAAACTTCATCATTGATATTAGGACCAGCCTGCATATTGTTAGTACACATAGTCCAATAACAGTTTAATTTACCATCTTTAAGCATACGGCTTTGCAGCACGGCATGGTATCCAGGTTTAGCTGGAATAGTGCCGGCAGGGACTTGCCAAAGTTTTTCAGTAATCTCACGATGTTTATCATTGTTCACCACCATGTCAGCAGGTAAACGATGTGAGAATGTGCCTACTTCACGAGCAGTACCACAAGCTGAAGGTTGACCTGTTAATGAGAATGGGCTGTTGCCTGGAGTCGCTATTTTACCGGTGAGTAAGTGAATGTTGTAGAGCATGTTATTTGCCCACACACCACGAGTATGCTGGTTTATACCCATGGTCCATAAGCTCATCACTTTAATGTTAGGGTCGGCATAAGCTTTTGCCATAATCTCAAGTTTTTCAGCCGGTACGCCGCTCATTTTTGCCGCGTATTCAACTGTGTAAGTGCTAACGAATTTAGCATACTCGTCAAAGCTAATCGGTTTGGCATCACCGCTACCTGGATTTTTAGCTTTCTTTTCCAATGGATGTTCAGGGCGCAAGCCATAACCAATGTCAGTGGTACCCAGGGCAAATTTAGTGTGCTTGCTAACAAAGTCTTTGTTTACGGCTTTGTTTTGAATAATGTAGTTGGCAATATAATTTAAGATGACCAAGTCAGTTTGTGGCTTAAACACCATGGCATTATCTGCTAAGTCAAAGCTACGGTTTTCATAGGTAGAGAGTACGTGTACGCGGGCATCTTTATGGCTTAAGCGACGGTCTGTTAAGCGGGCCCACAAGATGGGATGCATTTCTGCCATGTTGGCGCCCCACAATACAAAGTGGTCAGCGGCTTCTAAGTCATCATAACAACCCATGGGTTCATCAATCCCGAAGGTACGCATGAATCCACCAACAGCTGATGCCATACAATGGCGTGCATTCGGGTCGATATTGTTGGTGAGAAAACCAGCTTTATGAAGCTTAGATGCGGCGTAGCCTTCCCAAATAGTCCACTGGCCAGAACCAAACATTCCTACAGAGGTTGGGCCTTTTTTGGCTATGCTGGCTTTCCATTTTTCGGCCATGGTATCAAAGGCAACATCCCAGCTTACTGGCGTAAAATCACCTTCTTTATCATATTTACCATCTTTCATTCTGAGTAATGGCGAGGTTAATCGGTCCTTGCCATACATGATTTTAGATAAGAAATACCCTTTAATACAATTTAAGCCTTTGTTAACAGGGCTTTCTGGGTCGCCTTGAGTAGCAACAATTTTACCATTTTGAGTACCTACTAGGACGCTACAACCTACACCGCAAAAGCGACATGGGGCTTTATCCCATTTTATTTCACTTTTACCTTCTGCAGCTTGAACGATATTAATTGGAATAGCGATACCCACGGCCGACGCTGCTGCGGCAGCGGCGTTGGCTTTTAAAAACTCGCGACGACTGATGCTCATGGTGTTCCTCACTCTTAGAATGTTGTACTTGGTACGTGATAGTCATTGGAGGTGACGTGATAGAGTGAGTCTAGACCTTACTAATAACATGGGTATACCTCAGAATGGGTATAGTGGTTAATAGTTGTGCAAGGTCACATTTTTCAGCGTGATGTAAATCTCATTTTAACAATTAGGTAAATGCTGTTTTAGGGATTGCTTGTAAAGCTTGTAGTGCTTGAGGCACAGCTTTTATTGCCGATTAAAACCTTTCGGTACCCTGTTGCTAACACGGCTCCCAGGAATGGGGAATTGAGATTGTGAGAGGTATGATCTTTATAGGTAGGATACGGCTTGCTTCTCTTCGAGAAAGTCTTCGAGAAAACCTTTGAGCGAATCTTGGTGCAACATTCAACTTAAATGACCAGCAGACCTAGTAACCAGTAAGCTCCATGTAACCTTGACCTTGGTGACTGCCTTTAATCGTAATGGGGCCTTCCCAATATGACGTAGATACTGGCATGTCGCTGTTAGGGTTAACAGCTTGGGTCGTGACGTCGATGGCTTCACTATTAATCTTAATTCGCCATGCAATAGGATGATTGCCTAATGCGGTTTGTTGCCACTGAGTGGGTTGCATATCAATATCACCAGGGTTGTCTCGGCTATTAATATTGTGGCCACTACCATCAGTAAACATCCTTCTGGCACTGTAAAAGTGTGCTTGGTCATTTTCGCCGCGCAGTCTAAATGCCATTAGCGTTGAATTGTCGTCTAAACGCAGTGAAAACCAGTCCCAACCTTGCTGGGCTTTGGTTAAAAATTGTGAACTCCATTCGCGGTCAAGCCAAGCTTTACCGCTGACTAGTTCTGTTACGCCATGACGAGTTATTTGACCTGTTACGTCGATAAAAGGCTGGCTGTAATAGTAAGACGCTACGCTTTGGTCTGCACTTTTGCTGCTATAACCTTTATCACCTTGTAATTGCAGCGGTTGCTGACTATTTAGCTGTAATTGATAACTAAACTGATCACTAGCCACATTTAATGTTGCCGGAAAAAGACTGTCAGACTGACCTAACCATTGCCAGTTTTGCAGATGCACTTCAAACGGTTGCGATTTTACACCTGCAAGTTGCGGGTGCCCTCGTGACCATTTCTCAGCTAATAAATGTTCATTTGATGTGGTTACAGCGGCATGAGCCATGTAAAGCTGATTTGTTTCCCAGTCATTGGTGGCAACTGTCGATTTTTGAGGTGGTGTCATTCCAATGCGAAATTGAGTCCATTGCACGCCAACATCTTCACCTGCAGCCGTGGTCAGGTTTGCGGTTAAATACCACCACTCAATTTTAAAGTCATCGTGCGCTAAATGGTCTTGTGGAAAGTGTAAGGTTTTACCTTGAGTGACTTCGCTATAACCTTCAGCTGATGCAGATGACATGCTACTAATTGTTGACTCTTTTGTGACGCTATCTTGCGCAGGTGAGCAGGCTGTTAACATTGCACACAGAGGCAATGCTAAAAGGAGCATCCATTGTGTTTGCCGTGTTGTAAACTTGGTATGTAATACAAACTTGAAAGCGATGGAGTATATGCCTTTAAAGGTAACAGAGATCATAGCGCTTCCTGTTGCAAACTTGATATCAAGGGTTTTCTGGTTTGCCAATACAAAGGTAAACACACTGCCAGTAAACAACTGACTACAGCAATGATCACCACTTGAGCATATGCAGCCCAATCCCAGACCATGGCGATGCTCCAGCCAAATGCTTGTAATGTGACTTTATGAATTAATAAATAACCCAGTAACGCGCCTGTCGGTAACGCGAGAAAGCAGGTCAAAAATACGATAAATAGCATTTGTACTAACACCATCATCCGTAATTGATTACGGCTAACACCTAGAGCATACAAGCGGGCTAATGGCGCTTGCCTCGCTTGCGTTAGCATTATACAGGCACTGAATAAGCCGATTGCCGCCACCAGTAAGGTCAAACTGTTGAGTACCACAGTGATCGAAAATGTTTTGTTAAACATATTAATCGCTTCTGTTTTAATCCGCTGTTGACTGTACATATAGGCTGAAGACAAGTTGAGCTGTTGGCTAATACTGTTTTGTAGCGGGGTAATATCGCCTTGATAAGACACTGCCAGGCTAATGGGTTTTGCTGGTAATTGAGATTGCTGCCATAAAGACTGAGTGATAATCGCTTCGCCTTGGGGATTACCATAATCGTAATAAATACCGCCAATCGTCATGATGTGTTGATCAAGTTGCGATAGTTGAACTTTATCGCCTATATCGAGTTGGTATTTTATCGATAATGGCTCACTGATCATCAGGCTTTCACCTGCTGTGAAGGTTGTCCAAAAATCATCGGCAGTGGTTTTAAACACGGTTGTTTCAGTTAACGACAAATGGTCACGACTGACTAAATGAATTGGCACTTGTGTTTGCGGTGTTTCAGCTCGATTAAGATGGCTATCGACAGTCCATTGCTCATAAATAGCCTCAACCTTGGGGTCTTGTTTTAATAATAGCGTTAATGTATCGATTTGGTTTGGGTTGGGTCTAATGTATAAGTCTGCATGCAAACGGGCATCGAGCCACTTTTTTAAGGTGATTTCAAAACTACCCACTAAGGTATTCATGGCAATGTTGGCACACAAAGCTAGCAGCATAGCCATCATCGCCAGAGCGAGTGGGGCAATAATCTCTTTGGTTTCGGCAATCACATAATGCCACAACCCTTTAGGCATAAAAGGACTGAGTAAGTTAACCGCCCAATGCAGACATTGTGGTAACAGTAATGGAATCGCGACCGAGAGTACGCCTAGTAATATTAAGCTATGGCGATATTGTTCAGTAAACGCAAACGCGATAGTGCAAACCAAAAGTAGCAATGCCGCAATAATGAATTGTCGCCAATGAATAATACTTAACTGTCGGCTTTGTGGCTGCTTTTGAGCCCCTTGTGCAAGTGGGGTGTTAATAAGGTTTATTAGCATTGGAATACAAGCAGCAAAGGCTGCAGACAGGGTTAATACGAGCGCTTGTGCAAACCATTGCCACTGCCAGTTTCCCGGTAACAATTTAGCACCATATAGCTGCTCAAGAGTCATCGCGACCATAGGTTGTAACCATTGCGATAATTGCAGTCCGACAATAAAACCTAATACACAACCGATAAACACTAAGCAGATTATTTCAATGCTTAGGGCTAGCATGATGGTGCGTCTATCGAGCCCTTGCTGCATGATTTGCACTAGCAATTTTTGACGCTTCATTAAGCTATAACGAACCCCGTTATAAGCGATAAATAAGCCGACCACAAAAGCCAACATACTCATGGCATCAAGATTAAGATGAAAGCTGGCAGTGAGGGCGGTAAGTGATTCGCCTTCACTTGTTTGGGTGGTGAAGTTCAGCTTGGTGGGAACAATCCCTGCTTGGGTTAAGGTATGCGTTAATCGAGCGATTAGTTGCGCATCTGTTTCTGATTCGTTTGCGTCTGAGATATTTGTATCTGCGGAGGGGGAATCAAATACGGCAATGTAACTTAATTTACCCTGCATATTCAGCATAGGTTGAGCGAGTGAGATATCGGCCAAAATAGCAGAACCAAGTCCCCATGAATCGTCAATGGCAACAAATTCAACAGGCATACCATTAAGTATTATGCGGTCAGTGTTGTTAGTCACTTTACTCATGCGTTCGCGCTGGCTTGTCGACATTAGCACTTTAGGTTTGCCTGCCAGTAGTTCTGCTAACGGAATATGCGTCGCTGTTATCGATGAGCTAGTACCCGATTGCTGTAGTTGCATACTGCTGGTAATCGCGGCGACTACATCACTACTATTAACTCGCCATAGCCTGCCTTGTTCATCGGTTGCAATTCCTTCAATGCTGGCGATGGTGTTGAATCCTGCATTGGCTAACGCAAAATAAACCGACTCATCAATGCTGTCCTCAGTGCGGTGACTAATCGATAGTCGAGCTTGTTGGCTCATGAGTTCGGATACATTGCCATAGCTTTGTTTAGCGTTTTCGTTAGTGGCGTATACGCCAATCAATAACGTTACCGCCAGCATGATGCCCAATAAAATTGCGCTAGCTTGCAATGGGGCGTGACGATAATGGCTGGCAAACAGCTGCAAGCATAATCTTAAACGCTTAATTGAGGATAAGTATGATGAAGAGTGAGTCATCATGGGCTTAACCTTGCAATGTCATGTCAGCAGGGTTAATCACAATCTGCTGATTTTCGACGTGCCAGCGATGCTGCATAAAAGCGGCGCATTGTTCGCTATGGGTCACCATTAAGATACAGCAGTTGGCTTGTTGAGCGAGTTCGGTTAGCAGTTTCATGACTTGTAATCCGGCATGTTGATCAAGATTACCTGTCGGTTCGTCGGCTAATATGAGTTGTGGTTTATGAGCGAGTGCCCTCGCAATGGCCACCCGCTGTTGTTGCCCACCGGATAGGTTTTCGACGTTACGAGCTAGCAATGGTGTTAAGCCAAGCTGGTGGCAAAGTTCATCACACCAAGGGCTCCACGCTAACTGATTAAGCGCCAGTGAAAACTGAATGTTGTCACGCACATTTAATGGGGTGAGCAAGTTAAACTGTTGAAATATTACCCCGAGTGACTGACGTCGATAATGGCTCCATTGTTTATCTTGCCACTTTGTCACCGAATGCATGTTGCCTGTTTGGCGGATTAACATGTCGCCGCTGTCAATCGTTTCAAAGCCACCAATAATATTCAGTAAGGTACTTTTACCACTGCCACTAGGGCCTGTTAACGCAATCGTTTGGCCTTGTTGCAGTGTTAGGCTGACATTGTTAAGCACCGAATGGAATGACTCGCCATCGCGAAACCCTTTACTCATGTTTTCTAAGGTGACGATAGTGGTCATAGTCGCTCCATAACGTATAGGCTTAATAGAATTACTGCATCAACAGAGTAATATTATCAATAATATACGTGATATGAAGCGCAAATGTTCAAAAATAAAAAAAGCGAGCCAATGGCTCGCTTAGTCAATGTATCACTCAAATTAATTAAGCATCTGCTAAAGAATACGGTAACTCGATAATAGATAATTGTGAGCTTTCATCACCGGCAATACGAAGTTGCGCCGTGTTTTCGGTATCATTTGGCAATACAGCTGTCAGTAATACTTTATCGCCATATTGGACGCATTCAATGATATTGCCACCACGACGGAAACCGTCTTCAAGGGCAATTTCTAATTGAGTATCAGTGCTGATGGTTTGCTTGGTGGTGCCAGATATAATATACAATGCACGTTTATTGCCTCCGCGATATTTCATTCTGGCAATGGTTTCTTGGCCCATGTAACAGCCTTTGGTAAAGCTAATACCATTAATGGCTTGCAGGTTGCACATTTGCGCTACGTACTGGCCGGAATGAGCTGCATCTATGTTTGGATAGCCGGCTTTAATTTCTAATGCTTGCCATGCACTGGCATCAATCAATGTTTGTCCCGATTGGCTGATGATGGTTTCTGCTGCCGCATTATTAATAATGGCAATAAAACGTTCGCCATCACGAATAATTACACCTTGCTCTACAAGATTAATTGCTTGCGATACATCGCCAAAGTTTTCAGTTGCAAAGGCTTGTGCTTGTGATCCGGCAATACCAATTATTTGATAATTATTACTGACATCTGCGAGTTCGGCTTTACTGAATACAGCGTATTTTTGTAACTGGGGTAAATCTAAGCTTAAAGTACTTTTCGGCAGTAACATAAATAAGCTATCGCCGATTGAAAACGTACGGAAACTGGCGAGCATTTTACCTTTAGGGTCGCAATGAGCACCCCATTTCCACTCGTTTGTGCCAAGGGAGGTAATATCTGTGGTGACTTGGCCATGAATGAAACTGCGCCCTTGCTCACCGGTGATTTCGATTAACCCCATATGCGTCAAACTTGATAACATTAATTCAGGAGACGTGGCGATAAAATCCCAATCTGGCTGGTTTACTGAAATGGTCATAACTATCCCTAACGTGTGAATAAGACGGTATGGTTTGGAGTGTAACGGATTAATAGAATACTCAACAGGGGGCTATGGTTTTAAAGCTAATAAAAAAGCTACCTTGTGGACAAGGTAGCTTTTTTAGGAAGACAATTAACTCAAGTTAATTGCTTATAAAATATAAGTCAGTTTAAAACAATACCCGCGCACGGATAGTGCCTTCAATAGACTTTAATTCAACTAATGCTTCTTCAGCTTGATCTGAATCTACTTCCATTACCACGTAACCAATTTCAGCGGTAGTTTGTAAGTACTGAGCAGCAATGTTAATGCCTTTTTCAGAAAACGCTTGGTTAATTTTAATCAATACACCAGGACGGTTTTGGTGAATGTGCAATAAGCGTGAGGTGCCACTATGTTGCGCTAAAGACACTTCAGGGAAATTAACCGCAGACAGAGTCGAGCCGTTGTCTGAGTATTTGACCAGCTTACCTGCCACTTCTACGCCGATGTTTTCCTGTGCTTCAGCAGTACTGCCACCAATGTGCGGTGTGAGTAATACATTGTCTAAGCCGCGTAGTGGAGAGATGAATTCATCATCATTCGACTTAGGTTCAACAGGGAATACGTCAATCGCTGCACCCGCAAGATGTTCTGACTTCAGTGCATTGGCTAAGTCTTCAATATCAACTACGGTTCCGCGAGAAGCATTGATAAAGAAACTGCCTTGACGCATTTGAGCAAATTCAGCTTTAGCGAACATATCTTTAGTTTGCGGTGTTTCTGGTACATGCAGACTGACAACGTCCGCTTGAGCCAATAACTTGTCCATAGAGTGAACTTGAGAGGCATTGCCTAACGGTAACTTATCTTCAATATCGAAGAAAATTACTCTCATGCCTAAGGTTTCAGCCAAAATACCCAATTGAGTACCAATATGACCATAACCAATCACACCTAAAGTTTTACCACGGACTTCAACACTGCCATTAGCACTCTTCAACCAACCGCCACGATGTGACATGGCATTGCGCTGTGGAATGCCACGCATCAGCATGATGATTTCACCAATCACCAATTCAGCAACACTGCGCGTGTTGGAGAAAGGAGCGTTGAAAACTGGAATGCCCAGTTTCTCAGCCGAGGCTAAATCGACTTGGTTGGTACCAATACAAAAACAACCAATCGCAACCAACTTTTCTGCATGATGCAGTACTTCCGCAGTAAGCTGGGTGCGGGAGCGTAATCCAACGAAGTGAGCATCTTTAATTGATGCAAGCAAAGCCTCTTCGCCTAACGAGGCTTTATGGTATTCAATGTTGGTATAACCTGCACGTTCTAGTACATCGACCGCAGTTTGGTGGACGCCCTCCAACAGCAGGATTTTGATCTTATCCTTGTCAAGCGAGTGTTTCGCCATGATATGGGTACCCTCTTATCATTAAATGGTGCTTAAGCTAATGGTTATACTAATGCTTATACTAATAGTTATGATATAAATGCGGACTTCCGGCGCATTATCAAAGTAGCACTTTTTTAAGCGCTTGTAGAGGGCTAGATGGCTAAAGTTTATATTCTAATTTGAGAACAATATCTCATGGAGAGAATTAAGATGAAGAATAAGGTTATATGGATAGGGATTTATCTATTAGTACTGTTGTGGTCAGTTAGCGCACCTAAAGATATGTTCACTTGGTGGTTAGAAGCTATACCAGCGTTAATCGCATTACCTATTTTATTTTTTAGTCGTAAAAGCTTTCCGCTGACCACGTTAGCTTATGCACTTATTTTAGTGCATTGCTGTGTATTATTTGTGGGTGCGCGTTATACCTATGCCGAAGTGCCGTTATTTGACTGGTTAGCACAAGTGATGGGCAGCGAACGCAATAACTACGATAAAGTCGGCCATTTTGCTCAGGGATTTATTCCGGTGATATTAGCTCGCGAAATATTTATTCGTAAGCAGGTGATGCAAATTGGTGCCTGGTGTCAGTTTTTAGCAGTATGTTTTGTGTTGGCATTTTCAGCTTTTTATGAATTAGTTGAATGGTGGGTTGCCATTGCTACGGGTGAAAATGCCGAGGCATTTTTAGGTACTCAAGGATATGTTTGGGATACTCAATCTGACATGTTTTTAGCGTTAATTGGTGGGGTATGTGGCTTACTGTTGTTATCGTCTCTTCATAATAAACAAATAGCGACCAAAATGGCGCTTAACCAGCCGTCTGCATCATAGGGCTCACTTAGCTTATTCTTCCATAAAATGTGTAAATTTGGCTGCTAGCATTGATGATAAATTGATGATGTTGAGCGAATTGAAAGTATGAGCTTATCAGTCTTGAGTTAGTGATAAAGTCTACGCAAAGTCAGTCAAATTTACTATTCATACTTTAGACTTACATAATAGTCATAATAACTAGCAAATTTTTACTATGCTTGCTGTATAGGAAGGTTTTCATTATAAAAATCGTGATTGATAGTGACCGACTTACCATGATTATCCATTATTTTGGCGAGTCGATTTATCAAGTAACGCGGTTAACGAATAAATAAAGCACATGCTCTAATATAACGACAAAAAGTAAACTATCTGCTCAACCTAGTTCTGAAGGCTAGTAAACGTATTTCATTTACGTATAGTATATAGCCTCAGGATGTGCTCAAGGTATGTTGAGCAATAATGTACTTTTCAGGGAGAAGAGTGATGAGTTCAAATATTGATGAGTTGGTGTTTTTGCACCAAATCGCAGCACCTTGCCATTTAGCTATTTTGGCAGAATCTATCGGTTTAAAAACTCGAATTGTAAAGCACGCTGCTGAGCTTGAGTTAGAAAAAAAATCCAACAACTTTTATCTTGTTTCACAAAAAGGTGCGGCCTTAGACAGTAAGGGCATTCCGTTGTTGGTATCGCGTTTAGTTGAGCATGTCCCTGTAGCATTATACCAAGTTGAACGTGGATCACTTGATCAAGAGTCTGCATTGCTCCTGGGGGTGCGGGGTTTATTATACAGTGACCAACGCATGGATTTAATGCTGACTGGTTTGCGTAAAATGGTTTCTGACGAATTGTGGTATGACCGTCCATTGATCAGTAAAATTTTTAGACGTTTAGTCCAGCAGTTAGATACCAGTGCTGAAATCCCAGCCGATACTGTTGCCATCCTCCAAAGATTGACCAGCCGAGAGAGAACCATTATTCAGCTTGTCTCTAGCGGCGCGCGTAATAAAGAAATTGCTCAGCGCCTGTGTATTAGTGAACATACTGTTAAAGCACATATCTCATCAATTTTCCGTAAAACGGAGTCTCGTAACCGAGTTGAGTTATTGCGTTGGGCACAAACCTATCAAAGCCATTGTGAATTAGTGAGTTAACGTACATATAAATTTATTTAATAACAATAAAAGGAGCTTAGGCTCCTTTTTAATGGGCTACTGTTATTGATCGCGTTTCTCTTTCAAAAAGGTAAGGTAATCAGTACACTGAATTTTCTAATAATGATAATGATGGATATTAAGAATGAGTATTTGGTTTAACACTGTCACTTTAGAAGATTGTGCTCGCTTAGATGCTGGGATGCACGGAAAGGGCACCTTAATGCAAACATTAGGGATTAAGATTACCGAAATTGGTGATGATTATATGGTTGCCACTATGCCTGCTAATCCAGCTGTACATAATCCATTAGGGATAGTTCACGGCGGTGCAAACGTCGCTTTAGCGGAAACAGTAGCCAGTTATGCCGCCAACTTTGTAGTCGACTTTACCCGTTATTATTGTGTCGGCCAAGAAATCAACGCCAATCATTTAAAAGCGTCACGTAATGGTGAGTTAACGGCAACAGCTAAACCTGTGCATTTAGGTAAACGCAGTTCGGTTTGGGAAGTTCTTATTCGTAACAGTGCGGGTGAGCTTTGTTGTATTTCAAGAATGACGGCAGCAGTTGTAGAGCGATAAGCTATTATAGATACTAGAATTCTAGTAATAAATAGGCCTTATAATCAGCGATAGACCAACGTTTTAATTTTGTTGATTCGGTATTATGCATATAAGGCGTTTTGCTTGTTTGAATGTAAAAACAGATGCGTTAAGCAATAAGGTGATTTCATTCACTGACTCACGCTAGCTTAAGGTTGTTACTCGCTTGCATTAGATGTAGGCATATCAAAATAAGGAAAATCCATGGACAGTATCAACATCTGGGAATGGGTAGGGTATTTAGCCTCTGTCGTTGTGGCTATTTCGCTGATGATGTCAGACATTAAAAAACTACGCTGGTGGAATTTAATTGGTGCTGGGTTATTCGTGGCATATGGTCTCGCGATTGATGCTATTCCTGTGGCACTGGTTAACTTTTTTATTGTGCTCATTGATGCTTATTACTTGGTTAAGTTATATCGAGATCCGCCCCCACCAACAGAGTAATTAATCTGTTTATTGTTAAAGTCAAAATGAAGATTTTGGCTTTTTTATTGCCTGTATTTTAAGCGTAATCTGTTCTATCAATCATTGATAAATTCTCTAATCGCCTTTTACTTTTAACGTTATCTATTTTAATCGTTTTTAATAATTCTATTGTACTCCTATTATGTGTCCATCGAATGATGAGTTGAGTGAGGAAAATCATCATGGCAACAGTTTATGACTTAATAGAGCAGTGGTTAGTAGACCGCGCATAGGAGCAACAAATGAATCAAACTAACTATTTAACTAGCCAAAATGGCGCACCAGTAGCAGACGACCAAAACTCAATGTCAGCTGGTGAGCGTGGACCACTGCTTTTACAAGATTGGCATTTAATTGAGAAGCTTGCTCATTTTAACCGTGAACGTATTCCAGAGCGTGTTGTGCATGCTAAAGGAACCGGTGTATACGGTACATTTACACTAACTAAAGATTTAAGTGAATTTACCATAGCGGATCATTTTAATGGTGTAGGCAAGCAGACTGAAACATTCATGCGATTCTCTACGGTAGGCGGAGAGATGGGCTCAGCTGATGCAGAGCGTGATCCACGCGGTTTTGGGCTACGTTTTTATACTGCTCGTGGTAATCATGATATTGTCGGTAATAACACGCCAACATTCTTTATCCGTGATGGTATTAAGTTTCCTGACTTTATTCATACCCAAAAACGTCACCCACAAACTAATTTGAAAGATCCCCAAGCAATGTGGGACTTCTGGGCACTCAATCCAGAGTCGATGCATCAAGTGACTATTTTGATGTCAGACCGTGGTATTCCGGCTAACTACAGACAAATGCACGGTTACGGTTCGCATACGTTTTCGTTCTGGAATGCTCAGGGGGAACGTTTTTGGGTTAAGTTTCACTTTAAATCACAGCAAGGCGTGGTGAATTTAACCGGCGAACAAGCAGATATATTAAAAGGGATAGATCCTGATTCATCACAACGCGACATGGTGGCAGCAATTAATGATGCTAACTTTCCGCGCTGGACTGTAAATGTACAGATTATGCCAGAAGCTGATGCCAATACTTACGCCATTAATCCTTTTGATTTGACTAAAGTATGGCCGCACAGTGATTATCCGTTGATTGAAGTGGGTGAACTTGAGCTAAACCGCTTACCACAAAACTACTTTGCTGAAGTTGAACAAGTGGCATTAGCACCAAGTAACTTAGTGCCCGGTGTGGGTGCATCGCCAGACAAAATGCTGCAAGCACGTTTGTTTTCATATGCAGATGCTCAGCGTTACCGTATTGGTACTAACTACAATCAGTTACCGGTTAACTGTCCGCATGCCGCTAAAGCCAACCATCATCAACGTGCTGGTGCTATGGCAGGAGCTCAGTGTTCTTATCAAGGTAGCCAAACCGGTGGTGATGCCAGTGTTAATTATGGTCCTAACAGCGTTGCACCACTCACTGAAAATGCAAGTTTTGCAGAACCACCGTTACGTTTAGCAGGAGAGGTTGCACGTTTTAGTCGTTATAACCAAGATGACTTTACCCAAGCTGGTAACCTATATCGTATCTTTAGTGAAGCAGAGAAAAATCGTTTAGTGGAAACGATTGCGGGCACACTCAGTCAAACGACCTTAGATGTGCAACAAAAAATGGTGGATCATTTTACTAAAGCGGATGTTGATTACGGTCGACGTGTTAAGCAGGCTTTGGCAAAGTAACCTGTATTTTGCGAAAGAATAAGCGACTATTAATGCCTTAACGCTAACAGATTAGTTGCTTAGTAAAACAGGAAGATAATCATTATCTTCCTGTTTTACTATTCATCACTAATACATGTGGGCGTGTAACCATTTATATGGGTAATATGCACGCTTACCAGTAAATAGGGACTTTTAAGGCACTTTTTCGTGAGTGCTCCATGGCAAACAATAAACTGGTTTCTTTATTGTCTAACCAAGCTTCAATATTAAGCTGATGCTGTGCACTCAAATGCCTTAATATTTTATATGCAGATAACGTACTAATCCCTAACGCTAAGTCTTGCCATGGTGCCCGAAAAGCCTCGCGCTTTTTAGCCGGATACATTTCTCCATAAGCAAACCCAACTAAGATACTTTCATCCAAAGCATCTGCAACATGTTGGTAATCAATACTGTTCATTTCAGCGGTTATCGGCATTGATTTTCCAATACGCTTCCATGAGGCTTGCTGTAGTTGGTTGGCAAATAAACCTAATTCTGGATAATGACGACCCTGGTTTTTGCCGCTTTCAGCTGTTAATAGTAAATCGACTAATGCCAATTGTAATTGACCATACTCAGGTTGTTGCCATATTGAGGCCAATTGAGTTGAAACAGACATTAAGCTGATATGGTTTTCTAGTTGTTGGCAAACAAGGGTTTTATTGTTGATGTTGGCAAGTGGTTTTGCATCGTCTTGTAATAGTAAACAACAACTTTGCAGTGGGCTAACAAATGCCAGAGCCTGCTCAAGATGATCGAATAATGGACTGGTGCGCTGATCTAATAAACCAAATTGATTTAAGGTGAGCCTGAGTAAGCGCACACAGTGGCGTAATTCGCCCCACAAGGCTGATTGTTGATGAACATCACTCGTTGGCAGCGTTAATATATTTTCAATCAATTGCCAGCGCTCAAGACCTGTTTCTAATAATGTGCTCAAGACTTGCTGCATGTTATTGTTTTTAGGCAATGAGACATAATCAATATGTTCAATAGTGAACGGCTTTGATTTACCTGCAAGTTGATAGCCGCGCTGAGCTTTACTTGCTTTCCCTAAGCGAAATGGAACTGATTTAGCGACTTCGATAGCTAATGTTACTAAGGCAGAAGTATCACCAGCGAGTAATTCAAATTCGAGTTCGCATATAGGGTCAACTTTATCATTAGCGATAATTTCACCGACATCTAATGCGACCTCAACGAGACTATCATTGAGGTATATATGCCAAGTTTGACGCTCAAAATTGGTTTCAAAAATACATGTTAACGATGTTGATACCTTGTCGAGATCATTTCCTATTGGCCAAATTTCTTTGGGGAAACGTGACAAGATCGGTGTTTTTTGATCAATGTTGACATTATATTCGGGACGGGAATGGATCCCCCCTACGACACGTCCTGCCGTTTTTATGGTCTGTTCGAGTTGATTATCAAAACCTCTTACACGTAAGCCCATATCCCATCTACGCAGTTGTAAATCGTCGGTATCGAAATATCCGTTGGTGAGTTTTTTCTGCCCTTGTGGGGTCGAATTAGGGTATTCATTCAATATTTTTTTTAATAAATCATGATGTTGTGGTTGAATGAATAGTTTTAACTCTATTTCTGCGTCCATTGACTTTATGTCTGCCTTGTCATTAAATATTCACTAATGCGTCACATTATCTTCATAATGTCATATTGTTGTAATAAAAATCTCTTAGGATAGCGTTGCTCGCATCATATATACTGAGCAACGATAACAGAGAAACTGTCGTACGAAATTAAAAAACACAGTTTCATTATGCGGACGCTTGGGTTAACATGCGCCCGCTTTTTCCAAACTGGAATTTATTAAATAGGTAAACGGCAATGCCAGTAAACTCTATTTTAGGTGTGTTTGCAAAATCACCTCTTAAGCCTTTAGAACTACATATCGACAAAGTACATGAGTGTGCATCACTTCTTGTTCCTTTCTTTGACGCAACCAATTCAGGCGACTGGGATGAAGCGATAAAGATACGTAAACAAATTAGTTTGCTTGAAAAAGAAGCTGACTCACTCAAACGTGAAATTCGCCTGACTCTTCCTGGTGGATTATTCATGCCTGTTGAGCGAACTGACTTGCTTGAGTTATTAACTCAACAGGACAAAATCGCGAACAAGGCAAAAGATATCTCTGGCCGTATTATTGGCCGTCAGTTAGTCCTTCCTCAGCCTATGCAAGATGCCTTTGGTGCTTATCTCAAACGTTGTTTAGATGCGGTATCACTAGCCAAGCGGGCTATTAACGAACTCGATGATTTACTCGAAACCGGTTTCCGTGGTCGTGAAGTTGAGTTAGTTGCCAAAATGATCACTGAATTAGATCTTATTGAAGAAGATTCTGATGATTTACAGATTCAAGTGCGTCGTCAGTTGTATGCATTAGAATCTGAATTGAATCCGATTGATGTGATGTTCACGTACAAAATTATCGAATGGGTTGGAGGTTTAGCAGATATTGCTGAGCGTGTCGGTTCCCGCCTAGAGCTGATGCTAGCTCGTAACTAATCACAAAGGTTATCAAGGAAACAACATGGTTGATGTATTAGTCACCAACGGCCCTATGCTCATTATGATAGCGGCTGCATTTGGATTTTTGATGGCATGGGGCATTGGTGCAAACGACGTAGCCAATGCAATGGGAACCTCTGTAGGTTCTAATGCCATTACCATTAAACAAGCGATTATTATTGCAATGATCTTTGAATTCGCCGGCGCTTTTTTAGCTGGTGGTGAAGTCACGAGTACAATTCGTAAAGGTATTATCGACGCGAGTTATTTTACTGATGTCCCTGAGTTGTTGGTATACGGCATGATTGCCTCATTACTTGCTGCGGGTATTTGGTTAGTTGTAGCGTCAGCGTTAGGCTGGCCGGTTTCGACAACGCATTCAATTATTGGTGCTATTGTTGGCTTTGCCGCAGTGGGTGTTAGTGCTGACTCTGTTGAATGGGGTAAGGTTGGCGGTATTGTTGGTTCTTGGGTAGTGACACCTGCTATTTCAGGTTTTATTGCTTATATCATTTTCCAAAGTGTGCAAAAGCTGATTTTTAATACCGATGATCCGTTAACAAGTGCTAAGCGTTATGTGCCTTTCTACATGGCATTGGCCGGTTTTGTGATGTCACTTGTGACCATTACTAAAGGCTTATCACATGTAGGCATAAACTTTTCAACAGTTGAAGCATATGCTTTAGCAATTGTGGTTGCAGCCGTCGTCGGTCTAGCAGGTAAAATTGCTATTAGTCGTTTAAAAATGAGCGATAAAGCCGATCTAAAAACCCAATATGGTAATGTTGAAAAAGTATTTGCCATATTAATGGTTGTAACTGCGTGTTGTATGGCATTTGCCCATGGTTCAAACGACGTTGCTAATGCGATTGGTCCTTTAGCTGCTGTGGTTTCAGTGGTTGAAAGTGGTGGTGTTATTGGTGCTAAGGCTGTTTTAGCCTGGTGGATTTTACCACTTGGTGCTGTAGGTATTGTGTTAGGTCTGGCTATTTTTGGTCAGCGTGTAATGCAAACCATTGGTAAAAACATCACTCATTTAACCCCAAGCCGTGGTTTTGCAGCTGAATTAGCTGCCGCATCGACCGTGGTTATTGCTTCTGGTACTGGTTTACCTATTTCGACAACGCAAACATTAGTGGGTGCTGTGTTGGGTGTGGGCATGGCGCGTGGTATTGCAGCAATCAATATTGGTGTAGTGCGTAACATTGTTGTGTCTTGGGTTATTACTCTACCAGCCGGTGCAGCATTGTCTATTTTGTTCTTCTTCATTATTAAGAGCATCTTTAGTTAATTTGACTAAGACGCAATGAAGTATTAGCAGAAATGTGAACGCTGAATGTATTAAAGAAGGAAGTCATATGACTTCCTTCTTGCATTCAGAGCATTTAATAAATAGCATGACAATAAGTTTTCTGAGTTTGGATAAATACCGTGTTAAGAGTACTTTCAATTCTTATATTTTTACTTGCGCCAAGTGGCGTATTTGCAGCGCAAGCCCCAACGCGTTTTATTTCTGATGATGTGTTTACCTATATTCACGGTGGACCGGGTACAGAGTTTCGTATTATCGGTAGTGTTGAAGCAGGTCAGCCGGTCACTTTATTGGATAATACTGAAGGTGATTTTACTCAAATCATTGATCATAAAGGTCGTGAAGGCTGGGTATTAACCAGTTTAGTTTCAGATCAGCCTAGTTTTCGTGAACGTTTTCCTGAAATGGAAGCACAACTAAAACAAGCTAATGAGCAATTAAATAATATTACTCAAAATACTGACAATACCGAAGAGTCTTTAACATTGTCTAATGAAAAGGTGGCAGAGTTAAGAGCTGCATTGACTAAAGCGATTAAAGAGCGAGATGATGCTAAGTCAAAGGTGCAACAAGCCGCTGATAACCAACGTTATGAAATGTGGCAGCAAGGTGGGTTAATTGCAGGTATTGGTGCATTGATTGGTATTGTATTGGTGTATTTACCTCGTCCGCAACGTCGTAAGAAAAGCCGTTGGATGTAACATCTCAATGTAGATGAGATTTTTCGGAATATAATGACACGACTTATGTCACTAATTTGATTGTATAAAGGCCAACTATTCAAACGTTGGCCTTTTTTTTTACCTTGCTAATGATGAGATGTAGTCATATTTATTCTTATTTTTTATTTAGTAATAGTTGTTATTTAACAGGTAGTTAACAGTGTTTTGTTGTTGCAGCGTTAATTGTCTAGCACATTGTTTTGACCTATTTCAGTGAACAAAATCAAACAATTATTAGCAAGTTTTCAACTTGAGTGTCCAAGTTCACATTTTGAATGTATAATCGCCGAAAAACCAGATCGTACATTGTATACAAAATAAAATATTCGTGAATACAATGTCCATTCAACAACGATAATAACCATCCTTAACCTGACCCAGATGGAAGCGAATACTATGTTCAAAGCGAGTGAAGTACTGGACGGCCGCTACGACAATGCCACTCTTGAGGAACTGTTTACTGCAGTGACCAACAATTACATTGTCGATGAAGAGCAATACCTGTCTGAATTAATTAAGCTTGTGCCTTCGTCTGAACAAGACATTGAGCAAGTGACTCGTCGCGCCCATGAGCTCGTGAGCAAAGTTCGTCAGTTTGAGAAAAAAGGCCTGATGGTTGGTATTGATGCATTTTTGCAGCAATACAGCTTAGAAACAAAAGAAGGCATTATCTTAATGTGCTTGGCTGAAGCCTTGTTACGTATTCCTGACGCGGCAACCGCGGATGCGCTTATCCAAGATAAACTGTCTGGTGCCAAGTGGGATGAACACCTTAATAAGAGTGAGTCATTACTGGTTAACGCCTCAACATGGGGCTTAATGCTGACCGGTAAACTGGTTAAGTTAGATCGTAATACTGACGGTTCGCCAAGTCATATACTTAAACGTCTGGTTAATCGTGTTGGTGAGCCAATGATCCGCCAAGCCATGCTTGCAGCAATGAAGATCATGGGTAAGCAATTTGTGTTAGGTGAGGACGTTAAAGAAGCACTTAAAAATAGTGAAGCTAAACGTAAGTTAGGTTATACCCATAGCTATGACATGTTAGGTGAAGCAGCATTAACCGCCAATGATGCGCAAAAGTATTTTAACGATTACAGCAATGCTATTCGCGATTTAGGCGAACAGCAATACGATGAAGCGAACTCACCAAGACCCACCATATCAATCAAACTATCTGCTTTGCACCCTCGTTATGAAGTCGCTAACGAGGATCGTGTATTAAGTGAATTATACGACACAGTTATTAAGCTGATAGTACAAGCGCGTGAACTTAACATTGGTATTTCTATTGATGCTGAAGAAGTTGACCGTCTTGAATTGTCATTGAAGTTATTTAAGCAGCTTTATCAGTCAGAAGCCGCTAAAGGCTGGGGCTTATTAGGCATTGTGGTGCAAGCTTATTCTAAGCGTTGTTTACCGGTGTTGTGTTGGTTGACGCGTCTTGCTAAAGATCAAGGCGATGAAATTCCGCTGCGTTTAGTTAAAGGTGCTTATTGGGACAGTGAGCTTAAATGGGCACAACAAGCGGGTGAGCGTGGTTACCCACTCTATACCCGTAAAGCAGGTACTGACGTGTCATATCTTGCTTGCGCACGTTATTTGCTGTCTGAAGCCACCCGTGGTGCGATTTACCCACAATTTGCCACCCATAACGCTCAAACCGTTGCCAGCATTGATGCGATGGCAGGTAATCGTATATATGAGTTCCAACGTTTACACGGCATGGGGCAAGAGCTTTACGACACTATGCTTGCAGAAAGCGGTGCTAAAGCGGTACGTATCTATGCCCCCATTGGCGCCCATAAAGACTTACTGCCGTATTTAGTACGCCGTTTACTTGAAAACGGTGCCAATACCTCATTTGTGCATAAACTGGTCGACCCTAATACGCCGATTGAAAGCTTAGTCGTTCATCCATTGGTGACGCTATTAGGTTACAAGTCGTTAGCGAATCAAAAAATTGTTAAACCTGCTGATATTTTCGGTGCAGAACGTAAGAACTCTAAAGGATTAAACATGAACATTATTTCTGAGTCAGAGCCATTTTTTGCTGCACTGGATAAATATAGCGATACTCAATGGACCGCGGGTCCATTGGTAAACGGTAAAACATTAACGGGTGAAGTACAAACTGTTGTTAGCCCATATGATACTTCGCTAACCGTCGGTACCGTGGCTTTTGCAGATGCAAACGCAATTGAGCAAGCCATTGCTGGTGCAGATGCTGCTTTTGGTAGTTGGGTTCGTACGCCTGTTGAAACTCGAGCGAATGCACTACAGAAATTAGCTGATTTATTGGAAGAAAATCGTGAAGAGCTGATTGTATTATGTACCCGTGAAGCGGGTAAGAGCATTCAAGACGGCATTGATGAAGTTCGTGAAGCAGTCGATTTTTGTCGTTACTACGCGGTACAAGCTAAGAAGATGATGGCTCAGCCTGAATTACTTCCTGGCCCGACAGGCGAGTTGAACGAACTGTTTTTACAAGGCCGCGGAATTTTTGTGTGTATTAGTCCATGGAACTTCCCGTTGGCGATTTTCTTAGGCCAAGTATCTGCAGCACTTGCCGCGGGGAATACTGTTATTGCCAAGCCTGCGGAGCAAACCTGTTTAATCGGTTATCGTGCAGTACAACTTGCGCATGAAGCCGGTATTCCTACCGATGTATTACAGTTTTTACCAGGTACTGGCGCTGTTGTTGGTTCTGCAATCACTGCAGATGAACGTATTGGCGGTGTGTGTTTTACCGGCTCTACTGGCACCGCTAAATTGATTAACCGCACTTTGGCAAACCGTGATGGCGCAATTATTCCATTAATTGCTGAAACCGGTGGTCAAAATGCCATGGTTGTGGACTCAACATCACAACCAGAGCAAGTTGTTAATGACGTAGTTTCTTCATCGTTCACCAGTGCTGGTCAGCGTTGTTCGGCATTGCGAGTCTTATTTTTACAAGAAGATATTGCAGATCGCGTGATTGAAGTGATGAAAGGCGCCATGGAGCAATTAGTGATTGGCAACCCAAGTTCAGTTAAAACTGACGTGGGACCAGTGATTGATGCCACTGCCAAAGCAAACTTGAATGCCCACATTGATCATATCAGCCAGGTCGGCAAGTTAATTAATAAACTTGAATTACCAGCGGGTACTGAAAACGGCCATTTTGTAGCGCCTACAGCCGTTGAAATTAGTTCTATTAAGTTACTCGAAAAAGAACATTTTGGTCCTATTTTGCATGTTATTCGTTATAAAGCGGCTGATTTGGCAAAAGTGGTTGATGAAATCAACAGCACAGGTTTTGGGTTAACCTTAGGTATTCACAGCCGTAATGAAGGCCATGCGCTGTCGCTTGCTGACAAAGTAAACGTAGGTAACGTGTACATTAACCGTAACCAAATTGGCGCCGTTGTTGGCGTGCAACCATTTGGTGGTCAAGGTTTATCGGGCACCGGTCCTAAAGCGGGTGGCCCGCATTATTTAACTCGTTTTGTGACCGAAAAAACGCGTACTAATAACATTACCGCGATTGGTGGTAATGCGACATTATTGTCACTGGGTGATGCTGAAGAATAAGCCTGAAGCACCTGCATTAAGCCCACTTGCTCGTGGGCTTTTTGTTATCTCTAGTTTAGGTTAGTTAATGATGGCCCTGGATATCATTGCGTTGTAAACCACGACTGACATTTCTACACAGTTTTCCAAAGCGACTAATATCGCCAAACGAAGGTATAACGCCTTGAGCAATGGCTGCGTCCCAATAGTTCATTTCTGCATCAACAAGGTCGAGCAACTTTTTAGGGCAGCCCACACAGTTGTTGGTTGGGCCACAGCTAAATATACCGGGTTGATCAAGCGGCAAAGAGGTTTTGACTTGATCAAGGAGCTGCTTCATCGCGCTCACTCTGTCTGGTTTACGTTCCATAGCCTCACCTCTATATAAGTTAGAGAATCCTTGTCAGCGTAACAAATTGGCATTAGGTTATGATTAACTTACATCAATTTTTTAGTGAATAAAGAGAGTTAAATAGATAAATTGATTATGGTTATGTAAATTATTTGTAGCAGTTTTCAGGTTTTAGAATAAAAAACACTCCGGAAGCAAAGAAGTCTAGACGTCTAGATTGACAGTGGTGAAGAGTTCTCTTATTCTTGGCACAACTTGTTATGATGTGACTGCAATATTTAGCACCGTTGAACGTGTTGTTAAATAATCACCGATGACCGAGATTGTGTCGTACTCGCTTTTCTCATCCAACAATCCCTATTCGTTAAGATAAAGAGAGATCATTTTGACCAAAGCTACTTCATCAGTTACCACGGCAGGAAACAGCCCGGCATCGTTTGTGGCGTTATTGCCATTATTTTTATTTTTAGGATTATTTATAGGCGCAGGCTTATATTTTCAAAGCCAGGGCGTTGATTATGCGTTCTATCAATTACCTAGTGTGATTGCGATTTTACCTGCCATTGTGTTGGCGGTGCTGTTATCGAAACAGAAAATCAACAGTGCGATAGAAACCTTTATTGAAGGTATTGGCCACAGCAATATTATTGCTATGTGTTTAATTTATTTATTGGCAGGCGCATTTGCTGCAGTGGCTAAAGCCACTGGTGGCGTTGATGCCACCGTTGCTCTTGGTTTATCGTTTATTCCATCAAATTTACTATTGCCTGGTTTCTTTGTTATTGCTGCTTTTATAGCGACTTCAATGGGCACATCTATGGGCACCATAGCAGCAGTAGCACCAGTGGCATTAGGTGTTGCAGACCAAGCACAAATTGATTATGCCTTAATGGCGGGTGCGGTGATGTCTGGTGCATTATTTGGAGACAATTTATCGATTATTTCAGATACCACGATTGCGGCAACACGTACTCAAGGTTGTGAAATGAAAGACAAGTTCCGTGAAAACTTAGTGTTTGCAATTCCAGCGTCGCTCCTCACCTTGATTGCTTTTTCGATTGTCGGTCAAGGGCAAGCGGATATTGCTGCTCAGGACATTGAAATCTTAAAAGTATTACCGTATTTAACCATTCTGGTATTAGCTGTGGTGGGTTTAAACGTTTTTGTGGTGTTGTCGCTAGGGATTGTACTTGCAGGCATGACAGGCGTACTGACTTCAGAATATAGCGTTATTCAATTTGGTAATGATATTTATACTGGTTTTACCAATATGCAGGAAATTTTTATTCTGTCGATGTTAGTCGGTGGTTTAGCGGCGTTAATGCAGCAGCAAGGTGGATTAACCTTTGTCAGTAAACAAATTGAGGGCTTGATCAGCCGTTTTTCAAAAGCTAATGGCGAAGCATCAAGTCGTGCAGCAGAGTTAGGCATGGCAGCGATTGTTGCCGCGACGAATACCTGTGTTGCTAACAATACAGTATCAATAGTGGTCACAGGTGACATTGCGAAAGAGCTTGCTGAAAAACATGGCGTATCGCCAAAACGAGCTGCCAGTATTTTAGATATCTTCGCATGTATTATTCAGGGATTAATTCCGCATGGCGCCCAAGCATTATTAATTGCCTCGGTGTTTACCATTAGTCCATTAACCGCAGTGTCTAATGCTTGGTACTGTATGATTTTGGCCGTTATTGCGGTGATTATTGTGATATTTCGTAAACGTACTTAAATTGGTTACAGGGTAAATCACACTGTCGCTTGGTTTAACGAGATTAAGTTTAAAGTGACTATTTAGTCCGCTATAGCAAATAATGCCTAGTCAGCCATGATTGGGCATTTTTATTTTTGGTTTAAATTTTGGTTTAAGTTAGGGCTTAGGTTTAGTTTTTGGGTTATGTGATTATCGGCTTTTACTTTTTTGCTTTCCGCGTTAACATTCTCATTCCATTTTTGACATAAGTATCGATCAGTGACAGATAGAGTCCGTAATTATGATTTACACCTAGTGATTGTATTTATGTCATTGGCAGCGGCTGCAATCTGCTCTTTTGGCGTAGGAAGTGCGTTGATAGTACAAGCCGATGGTATAAGCTTAGACATGTTGATGATCCGCCCTGATACGCTTGGTAATTATATGCATTCGTCGTTTGCAATCGTGTTTAATTTATCACTATTAGCGGGTGGCTCATGCTTCTTACTCGCCATGGTGGCGGTGTTTAATACCTTTCCTGATTTACTGAGCCGTTACATTGCCATTATTGGTGGTGTAGTTGGTGTTAGTATTGTGCTAATGGGTGTGTTTCCGATTAACTTTTTAGACTTACACCGTAAAGCGTCGACGCTTTATTTATTCAGTACCATTTTTTTGCATTGTATTTGCCTACTTGATTACTTTAAACCTGGCAGCACGATGACCAAGCGAATGCTTAGTTTGAGCATTATTTCAATATGCAGTGGGTTATTATTATTGACGCTGTTCGATTGGAGCCAGTTGGATTTTGCTGAGTGTTCGGCCGATTTACCTCAGTATTGTATCGTGTCCTCAGCCATGTGGACATTAACGCAAGCGAATATTCTATGGTGTATCTGTCTTGGGTTAAGCCTGCTGTCAACCATTAAAACTCAACAACATAACGTGTATCAATTTCTCGAAACCCGTTAACGTCTATTTATTCCTGCTTGAGTATTATCTATGACATCAATGAGATTAAGTCATTATTTGGCTGTATGTGGTGTGGCGTCAAGACGCCAAGCTGCACGACTTATCGACACTGGTCGAGTGAGTATTAATCATCAATTAGCTAAACACACTGACCGAGTTAACTTTTGTGAAATTGAGACAATTCTAGTAGATGATAAACCGATCCTTGCTGTGCAAGATAAACAGTATTGGCTATATCATAAGCCTGTTGGAATTGATTGCCGTTTATTAGTTGATGATCCCCACAGCTTACTGCATGTATTACCTGAGTTACCAAGGTTGTATCCTGCAGGGCGTTTGGATAAAGATTCTCGTGGTTTGCTACTACTCACTAATGACGGTCAATTAACGCAAGCGCTAATGCATCCCGATTATTATCATCCTAAGACATACGTGGTCCAAGTTGATAAGCCAATTAGTACCAGTTTTTTATCGATGATGGCAAATGGGGTTAGTTATGGTGATGTGCAAACTCGATCATGCGATATTCGGCCATTGAGCTTAACGGCTGAAGAAGACAGGTTTGAGATTGTATTAACCCAAGGATTAAATCGACAAATACGCCGTATGTGTCAAACGTTAGGTTACAAAGTGATTGATTTAATGCGAACTCAATTACTCGATATACGTATTGATGAGCTTGCAGAAAAAACAATGCGGCCATTAACGGCCGCAGAGTTATTGAGTCTTAAACGTGCAGTAAACTGAGCGTTATCTAACGATTTCCATTTCAGCTAATAAGTTGTCAGCATTATCTAAATACTGCATTACCCATAGCATGTAGCGGCTGTCTACTTGGATAGAACGGTTACTTTGTGCGTCGTATCCCCAGTCACCAATGATACTTTCGTACACACCATCAAACAGTAAACCCACTAGTTCAGCTCGGCCGTTTAAGGTTGGTGAGCCTGAGTTACCACCCGTTGTGTCTAGGGTAGATAAGAAGTTAACCGGTACAGAGTCAACCGCTTTGACGTAGTAATCGCCGTATTGCTTTTGTTTAATCAGCTCAAGTTGTTTAGCTGGCGCATCGAAAGGATCAACACCAGTGTCTTTGGCTAAAATGCCTTCTAAACGTGTAAAAGGCACCGCCACTAAACCATCCTGTGGAGAATAACCTTTAACGTTACCTACCGTTACACGCAGGCTTGAGTTTGCATCAGCATAAACAGGTTTTCCTAACTCGCGATTGTAAGCAATGATAGCGTCCATATATTGTGGACGTACTTTCATTAAGTCACCTTCTAATTGCTTTTTCTCTTTCTCGCGCGCCATGTCAGCATCAAAGGTCTGTACTGCAAATTGAATGAATGGGTCGTTAGATGCTTTAAAGTCGGCAACCGATTTGTTCATCCATGCTAAGCGAGTTTCTTTGTTATTTAGCTTGGTGTTGGCGTACATTTTATCGAGTGTTTTAGCTAATGCTTTAGCATCGAACTTGCTGCTAATACCAAATGCTTTATCTAAAGCGGCTAAATGCTGCTCTGCAGGTAATGCAGCATAACGTGTCAGTAAATCGGCTAGCAGGGCTTTATCGACACTGGCGGCATAACGGCGATCAATACGTTCCATGCTTGAAGTGAAGTTGGTCATGTCACGTTCTTGGTAGCCTGGTTCTCGTGCCATATCAGCTAAGGTTTTCTCATTAGCTAAGCGATACAAATCACGAGCGGTAGTGACCATAGTGGTGTAACCGATGTAACCTAATAAAATGTCACGTTGCTGATTTTGCTGACTCTTAGCCACTAACTTTTCTAAGCTTGATAGTGTTTCGCCATACTGCTGTTGGCGCTTTTTATCTTTGCCGATCCAGTTGGCTAAATCGCTCTCTATTTTCTCACGATCAGCGAGCATGGTTGATTTTCCATAATACTCAATCATCGAGGTAAAGTTTTTGGCATAATTGGCTAAACCGGCAATCAAGCTTTCGTATTTAATCCGCTCGTCGCTGCCTTCTGAGGCGGTTTCTTTGATGATGCTAATCATGCGCTCTTGCAGGACTTTGCCTTCTGGATAAGCCCAATTAAACTGATTGTTCACTTCATCGGCAGTGCGGTATCGGTTGGTACGGCCAGGATAACCAGCAACCATGACAAAGTCGCCATCGCTAACGCCTTTAGCTGATACTTTTAAAAAGCTTTTTGGCTCGTACGGTACATTGTCTTTGCTAAAATCGGCAGGCTTGCCGTCTTTAGATACGTAAGCACGATAAAATGAGAAGTCACCGGTATGACGAGGCCACATCCAGTTATCGATATCACCGCCGTATTTGCCCACACTAGCGGCTGGGTTATAGGCTAAACGCACATCACGAATTTCTAACTGCTTAACAAGATAATATTCTAGGCCGCCATGGAAACTATACACTTGGCAACGGTAACCATCCTCTTTTTCACATTCAGCAACTAAGGTTTTTTCTTGTAGTTCTATACCTTTATAAAACTCATTGCCCACTTTATCCATCTGGTTTGCTTTAACTTTATCGGTAACATCGGTTACTGCTTCAGTTACAAAAATACGTGAACCAGGTGTCGCCGGTAATTCTTCGGCGTAAGTTTTAGCTAAAAAGCCGTCTTTAAGGAGGTTTTTTTCTGGGGTGGAGTTGTACTGAATTGAGCCATAGGCACAGTGATGGTTGGTAACTACCAAACCTTTTGGTGACACAAATGATGCGGTACAACCACCCAGGCTGATAACGGCATTCATTGGGAATTCAGTTAATTTTGAAATTGAATCAGCGCTTATTTCTAAGCCTTTTGCTTTAAGTTCATCAGCCATTGCGGGAAGTTGATGTGGTTGCCACATGCCTTCATCTGCCGCAGCGCCAAAGCTGGCTGCCATTGCGACAGTTAATAACCATTTTTTCATTATAATAATTCCATTTGGGGTGTTCACGGGTAATCAATATTGCCGTCAGTCGTGTCGATTTCTTGTTTAATCATCTAGGTCAATGTTGGCGGACTATAAAAACGTCGGACCATAAAAACAAAAAAGTCAGGCTAAGCCTGACTTTAACAAAAGTTTTACTATCTTAACAGCGTTTGAAAAACTCGCTTACAAATCCATTTTATCAGTCGTCCGATTTAGGCTAATGCTACCATCAACTGCGCCACAACAATTAATGTGCCGAGCAATCCTGCGGCGATCAGCCCTAATGTGCCGCCAGAAACTTGATAACCGCCTAATTGCTGTGAGCGTTGCTTTAATGCCATCGCAATGGGTAAATAGATAATCATCACCACCAATGGAATGGCAGCAAAACCTAGCACTTTGAAAAATCCGTCTGGGTAGTAAAGCGCACATAACAGTGGTGGTATAAATGTTATTAACCATGTTTTAGCACGACCAACAGCGTCATCTTTAGCTCGGGTCAGTTCGGCGACATAATCAAATAGGCTCATGGTGACACCCAAAAATGAGGTCACCAATGCAAGGTTGGCAAATAGATCAATTGCTTGGCTGATAATGTGTGACTGGGCTAAACCTTGTAAAGCAGCAACCAGTTTAGGCAGTGAACCACCAAAGCTGTGAACTGTTTCGCCACCTAAAGAACCTAGCGTTACGAGCAACCACAGGATGTAACAAACCAGTGGAATGGTCGAGCCTATTAATAACACTTTTCTAAGTGATGCAGCATCACCCTCTAAGTAGCGCACAATGGTGGCAATACACACGTGGAAACCAAATGAAGTGAATACTACCGGGATAGCTGCTAACCATAATTGTTGTAAAGCGGTGCCCGATGCCACATCGGTTGAGTAATTGTTTAATGCACTGATTAAATTAACGTCTGGTAATAGAAATGCCACCACAATGACAAGCAGCACCACCATAGAAGTAAATAAAATACGTGATACTTTATCAATCCATTTAACACCAATGGCAATCAAGCCACCAAAAATAACCGTAAAAAGTATGACGGCGACTTGGTTGCTCATGTTAATGCCGATGGGTTGTAAACGGGTTTCTAATAGCGATGACCCTCCCATTAGATACACCATGGTTAAGGCGAATAATAAGCTAAGGAATGAGCCTCCTTGAATGAGTTGGCCGACTTTGCCCAGTGTTTTACCAGTAATGGCATGGACGTTATCGCCGACACCACTGTGAAGATTAATTTCTAACATCAGTAACGAGGTGTAAGCCGATAAACCCCAAATAACCACTAATAAGATTAATGCGGGGATCATCCCCAAAGCTGCTGTTGCTAATGGTAGCGCTAGCATGCCTCCGCCAATTGCCGTTCCCGCGACAATCGAAATAGAACCTAAAGTTTTAAAATTCACAGAAAACGTCCTGTTTAATTATTATTTTATTTGTGTCGGACATTAGCAGAAGGGTGACAGAGCAGGCAAGGATCTTTGACTGTTAAAGGCTAACAGCTATGTTTATAAACAATTACACAACAATCGACCAAACTTTTTTACACGTGATTTTTGCAATAGTGTAGCATTACGGCGTTACTGTTAAGGCTTAGGTGTTTTTATGCCAAATTTACAATGTAAAATGAGTGCGTTGAATAAAATTATTTAATCGTTATAATGCGACTTGTTTTAGGGGAGTAGCTAATCTTGTTTTGCTGTTATGGCACACAAGATGTCTGTATCAACATAATTGGCCTCATGCCATGGTGCAGACAGTAACACACTGTATATCAGTGATTTACCAAGCGAGACCTAAGCACAGTAACTGCATCAAGGGGTATGCGGTGGCTTGTGCTTAGTTGTCATTTACCCCTAGGAATATCACATTGGAAGCTTTATTCGCCTCAACTCTCACAGTTGCCATCGCTGAAATAGGCGACAAAACTCAATTATTAGCTTTACTGCTCGCGGTGAGATTTAGCAATAAAACCGCTATTATCTCAGGCATTTTGCTTGCCACATTATTAAATCATTTTCTTGCCGCATGGTTAGGTCAATGGGCAATTGCGTGGATTGATCCACAATGGACGACCTATTTGGTGGCCGGGTCATTTTTTGCTATTGCACTATGGGTCCTTATACCCGATAAAATGGATGATGATGATAATCGCTTCTATAAACTCGGTGCTTTTTCTGCAACGTTTATTTTGTTTTTTATTGCTGAAATAGGGGATAAAACTCAAATTGCGACGGTGGTCTTAGCGGCAAAATACCAAGCACTGACATGGGTTGTCATCGGCACGACATTGGGAATGTTAATTGCTAATGTCCCCGTTGTGCTGGCTGGGCATTTTAGTGCTAACAAATTGCCCATGAAACTGATTCATCGCGGTTGTGCTGTGTTGTTTGCGCTACTTGGGGTCGCTACATTGCTGTGGTAAAAGGAGGTTCCATACCGATAACCAAGTTTTTGATGCAGATACTGCCTGTGGGTTGCCCTAGGTTGTTGCCATTGCTTTTTTGTGCAGTCCGGCACACACTTCATTTTATGATTGGTTAAAATGTAAGCATGCATAGCTTTATGGATAGGCGCGTGCATGTAAATGTGTAATCGCATAGTAAACGGATAGTAAAGGAGTCACGATATGGATATGAAGAAACATGGTTTATCGATAGGCATAAACCGAATTGAAAGTGTGTTTTTTGTGACATTAAAAGCCATTGGTACATTAACCCACGAAGACTATCTCGTCATTACCCCTATGCTAGAGGGGGCATTAAGCCAAGTTGATCAGCCTAAAGTGAGTTTATTTCTTGATGCTACCGAGCTTGACGGCTGGGACTTACGCGCCGCTTGGGATGATTTAAAGCTGGGATTAAAGCACAAATCTGAGTTTGAAAGAGTGGCCATTTTGGGCAATAAAGATTGGCAAGAATGGGCGGCCAAAATTGGTAGTTGGTTTATTGCGGGTGAGATAAAATATTTCGAAGATGAAGATGACGCCTTGAAATGGCTTCGATATTAATATGATGTTCAAGCTCAGTTGCTCTCGAACGATGCAAAGGTCTTTAGCGTTGTGATGGCGTCATTAGCCCTAGGAACAGATTTTCTAGGGCTTTAACCATTTATGCCGTGGTATTAACATTATGACCACTGTTGCCAACGGGCTGCGGTGCAGGTGGCTGAGCCGCTTCAATGAGTTGTAATGCCATTTGACCTTCAACTTTTTGCTGTTCTTTAGCCATTACGGCCACTTTTAAGCTGCTGCCAGAATCAATTGTTGTTGGCATTGAAGACGGTGAATTAATACTAATTGACATGGTTAACCTTAATATAAAGTCGGATGGTAATAATATATCGGCTGAAAATCAAAATGCTTGACTCATTTTTGTTAAAAAGCATTCGTTGGAATTTTTTGATTATAGGTTGCGCACAACCAATGTTATAATTAGCTCATATTATTGGTTAGTGGAGTGAAGCCTATGTCTAGTAAAGTGCTTACTGAGTCTCAATTACCTTCAGCGCAAAATCCGCTAGCACTTGAAAACCAAGTGTGTTTTTCATTGTATAGTGCGACTAATGCGATGATCCGTGCATATCGACCATTATTGGATGAGTTATCGCTAACTTATCCGCAGTATCTAGTGATGATGGTACTTTGGAAAGAGCCGGGGATCAGTGTTAAAACCTTAGGTGAGAAATTACATCTTGATTCTGGAACATTAACACCCTTGCTAAAGCGTCTAGAAAGCAAAGGCTTAGTGAGCCGTGGCCGTAGTGAATTAGATGAACGCGTGCGAGTGTTACATGTTACTGAGCAAGGCCAACAATTACATCAGCAAGCGTTGAGTATTCCTGAACAGATGCGTTGTAAAGTGGGTGGCACTATTGAAGACTTACAACAATTAAAGCAACTGTGTGATCAAGCATTTACCATGTTAAATTCCGGAGAGGCGAGCAGCTGTGAAATGTGATTATTTTGAGCGTGGCGATTGTTTGTCATGCCGCAATATTCAACTACCTATGGTTGAGCAAGTGAGTGTAAAGCAACAACAGTTAATCGATTTGTTTCGTGGCATTTCAGTTAAGCAATGGCTAGCGCCGATATTAAGCGCAGAATCAGGTTTTCGTAATAAAGCCAAAATGGTCGTTTTAGGTGCCGCTCACAAACCTATTTTAGGTTTGGTTAATCCTAAAGGGGAGCCGGTCAGTCTATGCGACTGTTCGTTATACCCTAAAGATATGCAATTATTGTTACACCGTTTAGAACGATTTGTGCAGCAAGCTGGTATACCGCCTTATCGGGTCGATAAAAGCAAAGGCGAGCTAAAATTTATTTTACTGACTCGCAGCCAAAGTAGTGGCCAGTTTATGCTGCGTTTTGTATTACGCAGTGATCAAGCCATCGTGAGAATTGAACGAGAATTACCTCAATTATTACAAGAGTTTCCCGAAATTACCTTAGTCTCGGCCAATATTCAGCCAATCCACATGGCGATTCTTGAAGGCGAAAGGGAAATATTTTTAACGGAAACGACACGATTAGAAGAACAACTTAATAATGTACCGTTGTTTATACGGCCAAAAAGCTTTTTTCAAACGAATCCTGAAGTCGCCGCCCAGTTGTATCAAATAGCGAGGGAGTGGGTTACTGAATTCAAACCGAACTATATTTGGGATCTATTTTGTGGCGTCGGTGGATTTGGGCTGCATTGTGCTGACAGCAATATCCGTTTAACTGGGATTGAGATCGAATCTGAAGCAATAGAATGTGCCATCTTGTCAGCAACTAAACTAGGGTTTACCCAAGTGGATTTTAGCGCACTTGATTCAACTCATTTTGCCAAAGGACAATCTGCTCAAGATAAACCAGATCTTATTATTGTAAATCCACCTCGGCGCGGATTAGGAAAATCATTATGCGACTCACTGAGTGAGTTTGCACCTAAAGCAATCGTGTATTCTAGTTGTAATCCACACACCTTAATGAGCGATTTAGAGTACATTACGGGTTATCAAATCACCAAAGTTCAAATGTTTGATATGTTTCCTCATACTGATCATTTTGAAGTATTGGTTATGCTAGAACAGCTGTAATAGTCTTTGCTATCAATTAAGGTATTTTAAAAATCGTAATTAAGTACTCGTTTGGTGTCGCTAAGTTATGGGCTATATCGAGCAAAGGTAGCAGTTAGATAGTGGTGTATATTGTCATCATAAAAATGTCATCTTAATGTCATAACATTGTTTATTCACATAAAAAAGGTACTAGGACGATGTGGCAAATTTTCAGTCGCTTTTTAGCGTTAGGGTTAATCAGTTTCGGTGGCCCTGCGGCTCACATCGGCTATTTTAGAAAAGCATTTGTTGACGACTTACAATGGCTAGATGGTAAACAATATTCAAGTTTTGTTGCTCTGAGTCAGTTTATTCCAGGGCCAGGCTCAAGCCAGATAGGGTTTGCAATTGGTTATCATCGAGGTGGTTTACTGGGCGGATTAGCCGCCTTTTTAGGTTTTACTTTACCGTCTTTTTTACTGATGTTTTTATTTGCTGTGACCAGTGCACAATGGCTGGAGATAACGGCCGTAGAGGGTGCTATTCATGGCCTAAAATTACTAGCAGTAGTGGTTGTAGCTGATGCCACCTTGTCAATGTTTAATCAATTCTGTCAACGAAAAACCGCTAAAATAGTAATGGCTGCCACCGCAGTTGCTATCATATTAATGCCTTCATTATTAATGCAAATTGGCGTACTAGTTGTGGCTGCTATTATTGGCGTCATGTTAATGACTCGAGGTGACAGTATTACGCCAGATACACCTGCAATCGAGCTTAATTATGCTTGGTTAGCATTATTTATTATTGGTATAGCTGCTTCTATATATTTGATCAATCAACCTGATAGTCTTGGACAGATTTTTGCGCAATTCTTCCAAGTGGGCAGTTTAGTGTTTGGCGGTGGACATGTGGTATTGCCTTTGCTTGAAACCAGCGTCGGTGAATACATTACCCCAGATCGATTTTTAACTGGCTATGCACTTGCGCAAGCCATTCCTGGCCCTATGTTTACTTTAGCGACCTTTTTAGGGGCAGATTTATGGTTAGAGTCTCCTATTCTGGGCGCGTTGGTCGCAACGTTAGCTATTTTCCTTCCTGGTTTTTTATTGATGCTGGTGGGCTTAAAAAGTTGGCATTCTATAAGCCAACACCCAGCCATTGCTGGCGCTCTCGCTGGGGTAAATGCTGCCGTTGTTGGTTTATTGCTTTCAGCACTTTATCAGCCGGTGTTTACTAGTGCGGTAATCATGCCACTGGACATGGCGTTAGTGATTATTGGTTTTAGTCTATTAAAGGTCTTTAAGCCTGGTCTTGTATGGTTGGTAATAGGATTTGCTGCAATGGGCAGTGGATTGTCGATGTTGTAAAAAGCTGTTGTATTGTATATTTTTGCGACATGTTTCACTTTATTGGGCTGTAATTGTTCGTTAGTTAGTGTAAACATCTATAATAAATAGACTATTATATTAAATAGACCATTACCCTAAAAAGGCTTGCCACTATGCTGAGATCTTCCCTACGCAATAAACTACTGGGGTTATCGTTAATTCCACTATCGTTGATCCTCATTGTACTACTGAGTATTTTTTATGTTAATGAAGAATCGTCTTTAACCAAGGATATTGATAACTTTCGCAGTGAATTAATTTCAGAGCGTAAAAACCAACTAAAAGAAGCTGTTCAGATTGCACAAGGAGTCGTTGAGTATCAACTTGCTTTGGGGAGCAATGGTAATGTCAATGGAGCCTTACGAGATTTACGCTTTGGCAGTGCAGGCTATTTCTTTATGTATGATGATGCCGGCGTCAATATTTTTCATCCGACTATGCCTGAACTTGAAGGCCAAAACAAAATTGATATGGCCGACCCTAATGGAACCAAAATTATTGTTGGGCTATTAGATGCGGCTAAATCGGGTACTGGTAATTTTTCTTATTATTATAAAAAACCGGGTAGCGAGCAGCTTGTTGAAAAACTCGGCTTCGCAGTAATGATCCCCAATACCAATTGGATGTTAGGCTCGGGCGCTTATATTGATGATATTGAAGAGTCTATTGTTGGTTATGAAACTTATAAAACAGAAGAGATGCATCAAAAAGCATTCATGTTCCTATTAATTGCTTTAGGTCTTACTGGTATTACTGCTTTTGGCGTGGTGCTGATGGCCCATAAAATGGTGGTGCCAATTCAAAATATGGCTACATCGCTTAATGACATCGCTAAAGGTGAAGGTGATTTAACCAAACGTTTAGATATCACTAGCATCGATGAAATTGGGCAGTTAGGCAGCGCATTTAATCTGTTCATCGACAAATTACAGCATATTATGGGTGATGTTGCTGGTGCGACCGACAGGGTTAAGCAAGCAGCTCAGAGTATTAATGGTCAAACAGTGTCAATGACAGAACAACTCTATAATCACAATAATGAAATTGACCAAATTGTCACCGCAATCACAGAAATGTCGGCGACAGCACATGACGTGGCCCATAATACTAATATGGTAGCGGAAGCCACACATGCTGCCTCTGATAATGTTACGAAAGCGCAAGATTGTGTCGATACCTCATTAACGGAAGTGTCTAATTTAATGAGTCAAATTGACAATGCTGCGGCCAATGTGAAGTCATTAAGTGAACAATCTAAGAAAATTAACTCGGTGCTAAGTGTGATTGGTGGGATTGCTGATCAAACCAATTTACTGGCATTAAATGCGGCAATTGAAGCCGCGCGAGCCGGCGAGCAAGGTCGAGGTTTTGCGGTTGTTGCTGATGAAGTGAGAAACTTGGCCAGTCGAACCCAAGCCAGCACGGTTGAAATTAATGAAATGCTGTCTGAACTGCATAAGCTAGTGACCCAAACGGTACAAACTATGGAAGAAAGCCAAGTGAGTTGTTTGAGTTCGGTGGAGTCTTCTAGAGCGATTTCTGAAAGTTTAGGCGCAGTAACATCGTCAGTGACCAGCATTAATGACATGAGTACTCAAATAGCCACCGCTGCAACGGAACAAAGTTCTGTGACCGAAGAAATTAATCGTAATATCAATTCAGTGCAAGAGATTGTTAATACGTTATTGGTGGCCAGTCAAGATGCGTCCGGTATGAGTAAAACCGTTGCGGATGATGGTCAGACGTTAGCGGAGTTAGTGGGTCAATTTAAAATATAATGTTGACTTGGTAGGCAATTAAAAATGAACCCGAAGTGGTTCATTTTTTTTAGTCGCTTTTTTAATCTAACCCAGAGTCAGATCTTGAATTTAAATATTCTTAACTTGGAGTGGGGTGTTAATATAACCATAAATATCAAGGCTTTAGTTATCAACCGCTATCAAGCCTGTCATATGTTTTGCTAACAAAGCGAATGGGCGTGTCAATAGCAGGCCTATTGTAAGTCTTCTTGTGTAAAGAATAACGCAGTGAGCAAGGCAAAGGGCTGTTTGAGAGGCATTTGCTATCCCGAGTTCTGGTTAAATAGTAATAAGCTGTTCATTTCATTTATCCATTCGCGGTTAAGCGTTTTTCTCGATGTTGATTTGATGAAATATATTCGTCATTTGTTTATTAATAATCGCCCTTCTGGTCTAGGTTTAGTGCCTATCATGGGGTAAAATGCGCCGTTGCACCTTTTGTTAACCGCTAAATTTAAGTTGAATATTCATGTTTGAAGTTAATCCAGTAAAATTCAAAATTAAAGAGCTAGCCGAACGTACTGAGTTACTTCGGGGGTATCTTTGACTACGCTGCTAAAAGTGAGCGTTTAGAAGAAGTCAGTCGCGAGCTTGAAAGCCCTGAAGTGTGGAATGAGCCTGAACGTGCTCAAGCATTAGGTAAAGAGCGTGCTGCGTTAGTGGTTGTGGTTAAAACCATTGATGATATGGACACGGGTCTAGAAGACATCCAAGGGTTACTTGAGCTTGCCATTGAAGAAGATGACGAAGAAACCTTTAATGATGCTGCCGCAGAACTTGAGGAGTTAGACACCCGTCTGGCAGATCTCGAATTCCGTCGCATGTTTTCTGGCAAGAGTGATGCTTCAAACTGTTATCTTGATATTCAATCTGGTTCAGGCGGCACCGAAGCACAAGACTGGGCCAACATGGTTCTGCGCATGTATTTACGTTGGGGTGACGCGCATGGTTATAGCCCAGAGTTAATGGAAGTGACCGACGGCGATGTGGCTGGTATTAAAGGTGCTACGATTAAGTTCACTGGTGAGTATGCTTTTGGTTGGATGCGAACTGAAACCGGTGTGCACCGTTTAGTACGTAAATCGCCATTTGATTCATCAGGTAAACGTCATACTTCTTTCTGTTCTGTTTTCGTTTACCCTGAAATTGATGACGATATTGAAATCGATATCAATCCATCAGATTTACGTATCGACACTTACCGTGCTTCGGGTGCGGGTGGTCAGCACGTAAACAAAACCGATTCTGCGATACGTATTACACATTTACCAACAAACACTGTGGTGCAATGTCAAAACGATCGCTCGCAACATAAAAACCGTGACTCTGCTTTTAAGCAATTAAAGGCGAAGTTGTACGAGTTAGAAATGCATAAACAAAATGCCGATAAACAAGCTGCTGAAGATGCAAAATCAGATATCGGCTGGGGCAGTCAAATTCGTTCATACGTATTAGATGACGCCCGTATCAAAGATTTACGTACAGGGGTTGAGAACCGCAACACTCAAACTGTGCTGGATGGTGATTTAGATAAGTTTATTGAAGCCAGCCTAAAATCAGGACTTTAATTAAATTAACTTTTTCCGCCATGTAAGTGTGGCGAGTAAACGCGAGAATATAATATGACTGAACACGTACAAGATGAAAACAAACTGATTGCTGAACGTCGCGCTAAATTAGAACACATTCGCACCAACTGTCCTGCGAATGCTCATCCAAATACATGGCAGCGTAGTCATAAAGCGGCTGAGTTACAGGCACAATATGGCGAGCAAACTAAAGAAGCGCTAGAAGAGTTAGCTTTTCAAACCAGTATTGCTGGCCGTGTTATGGCAAAGCGTGGTCCATTTTTAGTGATTCAAGACGTGTCTGGTCGTATTCAAGCTTATGCTGGTAAGCCAGTACAAGGCGATTTAAAAGAGCGTTATCAAGGTTTAGACATCGGTGACATCATTGGTGTTAAAGGTCAGCTGCATTTATCTGGCAAGGGCGACTTATACGTTAATATGGAAGAATATCAGTTACTGACCAAAGCATTGCGTCCGTTACCTGAAAAATTCCATGGTTTAACAGACCAAGAAACTCGCTACCGTCAGCGTTACGTTGATTTGATCGTTAACGAAGATTCGCGCAATGCCTTTATTATGCGCTCTAAAGTGGTTGCCGCAATCCGTAACTTTATGGTCAAAAAAGAGTTCATGGAAGTTGAAACCCCAATGATGCACGTTATTCCTGGTGGTGCTTCTGCGCGTCCATTTGTAACGCATCACAATGCATTAGACATGGCTATGTACTTACGTATCGCGCCAGAGCTGTACCTTAAGCGTCTAGTGGTTGGTGGTTTTGAACGTGTATTCGAAATTAACCGTAACTTCCGTAACGAAGGTTTGTCACCACGTCATAACCCAGAATTCACCATGATGGAATTCTATATGGCGTATGCTGATTACAAAGACCTAATGGACTTAACCGAAGAAATGCTGGGGTCAATTGCTCAAGAATTATTAGGCAGTACTAGCATGCCGTATGGTGAAGAAACTGTTGAGTTTGGTGGCGCTTATGCTCGTTTAAGCATGTTAGAAGCGATTCAGAAATACAATCCTGACAATGCGACTATTCAAGCTATGACCTACGAGCAAGTTAAAGACGTAGAGTTTATGCGCGACTTAGCATCGAGCCTAGGCATCAAGTTAGAGAAATTCTGGACTTGTGGTCAATTACTTGAAGAAATCTTCGGTGAAACTGCTGAAACTAAGTTAATGCAACCTACGTTCATTACTGGCTACCCAGCTGATATTTCACCTTTGGCGCGTCGTAATGATAACAATGACTTCATTACCGATCGTTTTGAGTTCTTTATCGGTGGCCGCGAAGTGGCTAACGGCTTTAGTGAGCTTAACGATGCTGAAGATCAAGACAACCGCTTTAAAGCGCAAGTTGATGCGAAAGATGCTGGCGATGACGAGGCGATGTTCTATGACGCTGACTACATTACAGCACTAGAGCACGGTTTACCACCAACAGCAGGTCAAGGTATTGGTATCGACCGTTTAGTGATGCTATTCACTAACACGCATACTATTCGCGACGTGATTTTATTCCCAGCGATGCGCCCACAAGCGTAATGGCATAGGTCGGCAGTAGCTGACACTCAGGAATAATCAAAACCAGCTTTCGGGCTGGTTTTTTTTGACTAAAATTAACAGGAAGTTTGTCTAGTACTTGTTAATTTACTGTTTGCAAAACGCTAGCCAATGACACCACTTTTAGGTTGGATAAACTTTGCCGATGCTGTCACGAAAGCTTTATTGTCAACATAGAGCGCTGCTTCTAATTGGTACATCCCTAAGCGTTGTATCACCAATCGACCGACAATTTTGATGGCATCACCAACCTTTATGGGGGCAACAAAGCGGATGGTCATTTCGGCGGTTAAGGCCTTAATACCTTGCATCAGCAAACAATGAGTCATAGCCGCATCGACTAAGGCACTGGCAACGCCGCCATGCAAGAAGCTGTTGTAGCCTTGAAGCTGCGGACTCACTTTATGATAACCGACAACTTGATTATCACCGTCAGCAAAAAATTTACACTGTAACGACAATGGATTTTGTTTAGCGTCGCCACAGACAACACATTGACTGTGGCTTTGTTTGCTATCTTGATAACGGTTCACACAAGACCTTATTTATTGATGAGTATAAATCCCAGCAATGCTTTAAAAGCGCGCATTAACCATTTGGTAGGTTTTATAACCACCAGTGAGGTTACGCACTTTAAAACCATGCTGTATTAACATGCGATAAGCGACATGTCCGCGTAAACCCACCTGGCAAAATACCAGTAACTCTTTGTCTTTAGGGAGTTCGTTTAGCCGGTCTCTAAGCTCTGGCAATGGAATATTCATTGCGCCTGCAATTGAACCCACGGCCGTGAGTTCCCCAGGGTTTCGAATATCGACAATGATTTGTTTTGCGGTCAAAGCGTGTAAATCTTGACTGTGACAAATGGCTTCATCACCTAATAATACATTGGCTGCGACCATACCTGCTTGATTGACCACATCGCGTGCAGAACCAAACGGAGGCGCGTATGTGAGTTCAAGATCGGCTAAGTCATGCACCGTCATACCAGCGCGTTGCGCCACGGCTAATACGTCCATACGCTTATCAACGCCGTCAATCCCTGCTGCCTGCGCGCCTAAAATACGGCCTGAATCAGGGCAGAACAACAGCTTTAAGCTAATAGGGTGAGCCCCAGGATAATAGCTGGCGTGGCTTGCTGTGTGGACATAGATTTTTTCAAATGGGATATTTTGCTTGAGTAAGCTTTTCTCATTTAATCCTGTTGAAGCAATAGCCATATCAAATAACTTACAAATAGCTGTGCCTTGAGTGGCACGATATTTTTTATCACCACCAAGCATGTTATCGGCGGCTAATCGTCCTTGGCGGTTGGCAGGGCCAGCAAGGGGGATGAGTGTCGGATTACCGGTGACAAAATCTGCAGTTTCGATGGCATCGCCCACAGCATAAATATCTGCATCGGAGGTACGCATGCCTTCGTCAACCCGAATACCACCGAGTGGGCCTAATACTAAACCGCACTCAGACGCCAAGCTGGTCTCAGGTTTAACACCAATGGCGAGGATGACTAAATCGGTTGCTAAGGTGTTGTTATCACTCAATGCTAGTTGCAGATGGTAGTGAGGTAATATTGGCTTATCATAATCACCGGTATTATCGGCTTCAGCCAGTTGTATCGGGTATTCATCAACAGCGGTTAAGCCGGTTTTTAAGCGTAAATCAACGCCATTATCGACGAGCTTTTGATGCAGCATGTTGGCCATTTCCAGATCAACAGGTCCCATCACTTGGTCTGCTAGTTCGAGTAAGGTGACGTCTAATCCAAGGTGGCGCAACGCTTCTACCATTTCTAAACCAATAAACCCACCGCCTACTACAGTGGCATGTTTAGGTTTATGCAGTAGAAGATTCGACAGGATTTTATCCATATCAGGAATATTACGTAGGCTATGGACGAAATGGTTATTGATGCCGCTAATGGGTGGTTTGATTGGTGATGCACCGGGGCTGAGTAATAGCTTTTCATATGACTCTTGATACATTTCATAGGTCATAAGGTTACGTACGGTTAATTGCTTGGCTTGCCTGTCAATCGAGACGACTTCATTATGTACCCGTACATCGACATTAAAACGTGACTTAAAGCTTTCGGGTGTTTGCAGTAATAGTGCGTCTCGGGATTCAATTTCACCACTAATATGGTAAGGCAAACCACAGTTGGCAAATGAAACAAATTCGCCCCTTTCAAGGATGATTATTTCAGCGGTTTCAGATACACGTCTTGCTCTTGCTGCTGCCGATGCACCGCCAGCAACACCACCAATAATGACTATTTTGGTCATGCTATTCTCCAATAAAATTAACGATTAACCTAGCGACTATCAATCAGACTTTTTGTTTGTCTGATTTGCTATTAAGTGCTTTTTGGCAAGCAAAGCAGTGACCGTACATATTGAGGCTGTGGTGGTGAATACTCATGCCGTGATGTTCTGCCGCTAATCCTAAGCGAAGCTCAATCAAGGGGTCGATAAAATCTATTAACTTGCCACAGGTTAAACAAATTAAATGATCATGCCGTGGTTTATTACTGAGCTCATAAACAGTATTTTTAGATTCAAATAATCGACCTACAACGAGGCCTGCTTGTTCAAAATTCGCCATAATTCGGTGTACAGTATGAAGACCAATGGTCTCTCCCTGAGCATTTAACCCCAGATAAATATTTTCTATTGTTAAATGCTGCTCATCAACTTGAGTTAAAAACTCAAGTAGCTTACAGCCTTGAGCTGTTATTTTGAGGCCAGAGTCTTTCAATACTGCTTGCATTAGATTGACCTAAACACGTCGACACGTGTTAACTGTGTTTAATCTTCAGCTGATATTATTTGTCATCAACGCTTTGCCATTAATAAGACTATCAACCACCTTATGCCTAGCTCCTTTAACCAAATTAGCCAACGTTTGACGAGAGATATTCATTGATTTAGCCGCTTCTTGTTGCTGCATACCCAGCAAATCAACTAAGCGTAAAGCCTCAATTTCATCCTCTGCAAGTGGTACCTGCTCTAACTGGGTTATTGGGATACCATTGGGCTTAAAACAGATGTTGGCAGCTTGGCCGCATATGGTTCGGGGGATTTTAGGTCTTGCCATGTAACACCTCATTTTTAGCATATGCCATATATACTGAATGTAGTTCGCACATGCAAGCTCTATTCTTTATTGAGTTTCAGATACAAACAGATCTTTGATCTAGCCCATAAAACTGACAACTCTACGATACTGATTTTATCACTGTGCTAAATCAAGCTGGCTTTGGGATTGTTAGTGACTGTTTAGTGATGCTATTGATTCATATGGATACTATCCGAGAGATTATTTTATAATCCGTGATACGCCAAACATTGCAAGCATCTATGAGGCGCCAATTACCAGTCAACCACATTAACAATACAAATCAAATAACGCGGTAATGATTTTTATTATATCTGGTGGAGATAAACTTATAAGCTCCACGTCTCAAGTGCGCCATCTGAGCTTAAGGTTAATAGCTTACCATTAGGTTTCATTATCATTGAAAATACCGTGGTGCCAGCGTTATAGGCGGTGATATCCCAATGAGAAAGCTCTTTTCCAGATGAGGCATCCCAATAGATAACACTTTGTTTTGACGTTGCGGTAATTAAGTTTTTGCCGTGATTGACGAATAACGCCTGCCGAAAATAGCGATAGCGTTCAAGGTAATCTAGATGACTTACTGGCTGCGTTGTTTGGGTATCGATAATGACATTGTTATCGAGTGCATCGGCAATAAATAAGCGCCGATTAGCGTCATCAAAACTCACGCTGGTGATTTGTTGAGGACGTGAGAAACTGCTGATCAACTCACCGCTATAAGCAGCCCAAATATGTACATCACCATCAAGTCCAGTCGATAATACCTGCTGCTCAAAGCCCGATAGCTCAACATGATTAACGGCGGCGCTGTGTTGTTTAAACAATGACATTGTCATGCTACTTCGTTGTATCACTGTAATTGAACCATCATTCATTCCCACCAAAATAGTGCTGCCTGTTTGGCTCAGAAAAAGGCTCGAAATACTGGCATCGGGATTAAATCCCTGGGCGGGCCAACGTATGTCTAATTTGCCTGTCTCAAGGTTAAAAACGGATATTTTTTGTTTGCCAGCAGTCGCAAGGAATTGTTTATTACCTGATAACGCCAGCAGATAATTGGTTTCATCAAAGTCATCGTCAGACCATTGATGTATTAGTTGGCTTGTTGCTACATCCCAAATTGATAATGTACGGCTTCTGCCTAATGTGACAGCCATACTGGCATCGTTAGACAGTACGCCATCAATTAGCGTTTCTTGAACAAGTGGTTGAATATTATCGGGGGTTTTCATCACCTCCGCTTGATTGCAGCCAGAGACAGCCATCATTATCGTGATTACGGTAATAAAGTGCACATTGATTAGTAATCTAGAACCGGCATTAGCTAACAATTTAATTCCCCTATAAAAAAGATGCTTTCAACATAATAACATAGAGCGTTACCGCTAGTTTTAATGGTTTATAGCTACATGAATAGCGCGATTTTTTATTAAAAACGGCATGATTTTTTGATATAGCAAAGTCTGCGTTCAAATTATGCATCTATTAAGAAAAAGCGAATTCAGGCACAATAACGGTTAACAATCTGTTATTTAAGCCAAGGAACCCACATGACGCAAATTACCTTAACCACTCCCGATGATTGGCATCTTCATTTTCGAGATGGGGATATGCTAGGTGAAACGGTTCCTGCAACGGCTCGATTGTTTCAACGCGCGATTGTCATGCCTAATTTAGTTCCACCAGTAACGACAGCGGCAATGGCTTTAGCTTATCGAGATCGTATTTTGGCTGCTCGCCCACAAGGTAGCAATTTTGAACCATTAATGACCTTGTTTTTAACAAACAACACCAGCGCCCAAGATATTATCGATGCTAAAGCGGCAGGGGTTGTGGCAGGAAAGTTATACCCAGCAGGTGCGACCACAAATTCAGATGCAGCAGTTAAAGCTTTGGATGAGTTGTTTCCTATATTTGAGGTTATGGCACAACAAGGCATGTTGCTATTAGTGCATGGCGAAGTGACAGAATCGCATATTGATATTTTTGATCGCGAAAAAATGTTTATCGATCGCTATTTATCGCGCATTGTCGAAGCCATTCCTAGCCTTAAAGTGGTGTTTGAACATATCACCACTAAAGAAGCGGCTGAGTTTGTGGCAGAGGCTTCAGCTAATGTTGCTGCAACTATTACCCCACAGCATTTATTGTTAAATCGTAATGATTTACTCGTCGGTGGTGTTCGTCCACATAACTTTTGCTTACCCGTATTAAAACGCAATATTCACCAGCATGCATTACAAGCTGCTGTGGCGACAGGCTCAAGTAAATTCTTTTTAGGTACTGATTCTGCCCCGCATGAAAAACACCGCAAAGAGTCAGCCTGTGGCTGCGCAGGTTGTTACAGTGCCTGGAGTGCATTAGAACTCTATGCGCAAGTTTTTGATAACTTAGGGGCATTAGATAAGTTAGAAGGCTTTGCCAGCTTACATGGCGCAGACTTTTATGGCTTACCACGCAACAGCGGCACTGTGACGCTAGTGAAACAAGAATGGACGGTACCAGAAGAGATTATTCTGCCAAACGGCAATCCTATCGTGCCATTTTTTGCAGGACAAAAAGTGAATTGGAAAGTGAAAACGGCTTAATTCAATCACTAAGCTAACTATATGTTTAACTATGTAATTAGCTATGTAATTACATAGTTATTCACTCTATAAGCTAATTTTTCTCGAGTATTGTTAAGTTGAAATCGCTTAATGACCAATAGATTTATTAATGCCTGTCAGCTTGCTGATAGGCATTTTTTATCAGCGTCTTATTGAGGATCTCTTATTGGTTTTTTCATTTTTTGCTTGTTTCAGTAAAAGCGCTTCAAATGCCGCTTGGGGTAATGGTTTACTAAATAAGTAACCTTGGCCGTAATCACATTTCAATGCATTAAGCAGATGATACTGCTCTTCTGTTTCAACGCCTTCTGCCACGACCGTTAAATTAAGCCCATGCCCCATAGCGATCGCCGCACCAACAAGTTCTAGATCCCCAGGATCGACTGTTATATCGTTAATAAAACTTTTATCTACTTTTAAGGTATTGAATGGGTAACTGCGCAGGTAACTGAGCGACGAATATCCGGTACCGAAATCGTCCATTGAAATACTGACACCAATATCGTTAATGGATATTAAGTTGCTGTCGATGACTGCATCGCTACTGAGTAATACCCCTTCAGTAATTTCAAGCTCTATAGTGCTGGCATGAATTTGGTGTTTATCTAGCTGAATGTTAAGCATATCAACAAAGGTATTTTCCCTGAATTGTTTCGGGGAAACATTAATGGCAATTTTAAAGTAAGGATTATAAGTTTGTTGCCACTTTTTGGCTGTAGCAAATGCAACCTCGATAACATATTGGCCAATTGAGACAATGAGTCCTGTTTGTTCTGCAATAGGGATAAACTCATCAGGAGTCACTTGACCGAGCAAAGCATTATTCCAACGTAAAAGAGCTTCCGCGCCGATGATTTTACGACTCTTGATGTCCACAAAGGGTTGAAAGTAAACCTCGAATTCTTTTTGCTTCAATGCACTGCGTAATTGCTCTTCAATTTTCAAGCGCCTATCCATATCGTGGTTCATTTGATGTGTATAGAAGTTATAGGTATTTCTGCCGCGATCTTTTGAATGGTACATGGCTGAATCTGCTTGTCTTAGCAATTCTTTGGGGTCTTCACTGTCAAGCGGGTAAAGGGCAATACCAATACTGATGGTTGACACTAACTCACGGTTTTCGAGCCTAAAAGGTTGGTAAAATTGCTCGAGTAGCTTACTGGCAATAATTTCAACTTCAATGGGTTCATTAATATTGCTCAGTATAATGATAAATTCATCACCACCCAATCTCCCCACAACATCACTTTCTCTAATGGTATTCTTTAACCGAACCGCAGCTTGGATCAACAGTTCATCACCAACAGAGTGACCCATGGTGTCATTAACCTTTTTAAAATCGTCTAAATCTAAAAACAGTACCGCCACGTTATTTTTTGCTCGATGGGCGTCTTTGAGCATTTGCGATAATCTATCAAGTGACAGCAGTCTATTTGGCAAGCCTGTTAAGCTATCGTAATGAGCTTGGTGAAGTATTTTTTCTTCTTGTTGTTTGTATTGGGTGACATCTTGTTTCAATGCTAAATAGTGCTTAGTGACGCCTGCATTGTCAAAAATGGGTGCGATATGGGCATGTTCCCAAAAAATATCACCGTTTTTCTTTCTATTCTGCAACTCGCCCTGCCATGCATGCCCAGTAGAAATCGCATCCCATAATTGTTTATAAAGTGATTTTGGGGTTAAACCAGATTTAAGCATGCTGGCTGACTGGCCAATAACTTCACTTGCGGCGTAGCCAGAAATTTTTTCAAAGGCACTATTCACATATTCAATTTTGCTATCGATATTGGTTAATATCATTGATATAGGGCTTTGCTCTATTGCTTGTGACAGTGTAAGCGCTTGTTCCTCAGCCTTTTTTTGGGCGCTCAAATCGATATCAATGCAGTACATTTCTGCTTCATTATCAGTGTTGTTTATTAATGTATGAGACGAATAAACTGCTACATTGCTACCATCTGCCCGTTGCAGGAGTAATTCTTCTGCAAGAATAGGAACCCCTTCATTAATCCATGCATTAACGTTATTGATCACATGTTCTCTGTATGGAGGGGGAATAATGAGATCTTCTAACTTTTTCCCTAATGCTTGTTCTTTTGTATATCCATAAAGCTTTTCACTGGCCTGGTTCCAAAAAATGACCGAACGGTTTTTATCGTAACCTTGGACTGAAATTGAGGGTATATTTTCGAAAATGTGCCTGAATTTAGACTCACTCAGAAGCAGTTTTTGTTCAGCATTTATGCGCTGTGAAATGTCTTTAATAAAGCAGAAGAACATTCCATCATCACCATCCCAAAAGCTGATGTTCACCTCAACATGAAATAAATAGCCCAATTTATGTTTGTGTTGAGAAGTATAATGAATCGCCTTTACTTGCTTGGCTGTAATAATATTTTGAGTTGAAAACTGGTGGTTTTCACTGGTTTCGATATCCCCAATAGGTTTATTGAATAGCTCGTCGAGTGTATAACCGGTCATATCAGCGAAACTCTGATTCGACTCAATTATCTTTCCGTCCACCGATACAATAACAAAGCCATCTTGCGCAGTACTGATAATATTACGATAAGTACTTTCACTGCGACGTAACTGTTCTTCAATGAGTTTTCTGTCGGCCATATCTCTACTTACGCCCACAATTCCCTGAATATCTCCGGACGAATCAACAAAAGGTGTTTTATGAGTTTTAAAAATATGTGCTATACCATCAGGTGTCGTTATCCATTCTTCATCCATCCACGGCTGGTTTTCTTGTAAAACAAAACGATCGGCTTTGATAAAGCTATCTGCCTGTTGACGGTCAAATAAGTCATAGTCTGTCTTATGTTTAATATCTTCGGGGTTGAGTTTTAGAGCTTCAGAGAATGCTTTGTTACAACCTAAATAAACCCCGTCGGCCGATTTGTAAAAAATGATATCGGGAATACCATCAATAATGCTTTGTAACAGGTTTTTCTCGGTTTCGAGGAGGTTTTTGTGATGATGTAATTCTTGAGATATTTGTTGCCTTTGTTGATGCTGTTTTAGTAATAATCCAATTAACATAGTGCCACATGTATAAACAGTGAATAATGTCGGACTAATGGTGAGAATAATGTCGTATTTATCTGCCACTGGCATGAGTAATAAACACAGCAAAACGCCAATCTCCACGACAAAGCCCATGGCCAATAAGTTTTGCCAATTGGGCTGTTTGTTTGCAGACTTCATCCAGTATCGCCAGCCCAACCCAATGGCAGAGCTGATGAAAATAATTAAAGTACCAACGTATAAACCGGCACCGCCTTGATAAAGACGGAAACAAGCGGCGAGTATCGTGGCAATCAATGTCGGGATAAAACCAAAAAATAGCCCGCTTAAACTTAACAGTACCCAGCGAGTGTCAAAAAAAATCCCCGGCCTTAGCTCCCAAGGATTGTTCATGACACAAATTGCGATCATTCCAATAAAAATCCCACTCAAGACATTTCCATATTTCTTGGGGGCTATTTTTTGTAATTTTATGGCATCATAAATGACGACAAGTGCCAGTAACAATACGGTGTTGCTCATCAAACTGAAAAAACTATCCATTTCTTCCCCACATAAAAAGGGCATTGCCTTCTTTTACTGTAGTTCAAATCTGACAATAATAAAAAATAAATCTATTTTTATCATTGTGTTAATAAGGTTTTTGCCATTGATGTCAAACTCCTGCAGTATTTGGAATCTGAGCAAACTGTTTTTATAAACGGCATGACAAAGTTTAGTCGTTAAACGGTGTTTCTGTGTGACTTAATCTTCATCAAGTGATGTGAAGTGCAATACAATCCACTTCTTTTTTATCCACTGTAACAGTGGCTAAAAAACACTAATTAATTGTAACTGCGCATGGTTGTACTTACTGAGAATGAACTGGAGTATGTTGAATGACTCTTCAAATTTTTTTTGATGGTCAAGTACGTTACTTACTCGGCATTAGTGAGTACTGGTTGAAATTTTGTCTATGAGTTTTATAGCGGTTTACATATTTAAAATGTTAACCATCATTAATACAATAAGATAAAAATAAATTAGTGATATTAATGGGTGATAATTTTTTAAATATAAAAAATTGAAATTTATTGTTATATGCAGAGGTCCTTTACATTAATACCAACATACTTAATCGTTAAGTATGAAATATGGATGGATATTATTATGACGACTTCATTTTCTGTAAAGATGTTACTCACCTCAACTACCGTAGGCTTAACGCTATTATTTGGCATGCCAGCTCAAGCATCGAGTATTACAGTACCAGACTCAATGATAGTTGAAACCGTTAATGGTCAGAACGTCAGTATAAAAAATACGATTGGACTTAGCCATGGACAACAATTGGTTGAAATTAATTATAGTGACTTATTCCAAGATAATGCTGATGATTCAGGCCATTGGGTTCGTTCAGAATCCTTGTACCTCACATTAGAGGTCGCTGAAAATCAACGTTATGAGCTTGCTACACCTGATATTTATAGTGCAGAAGATGCCCGTGAATTTTTAGATAATCCACAAGTCACGTTGAGTGTAAATGGTCAGCAACAAAAGAATGTCGCATTATTGACTCAGTCGCAGTTATTAACTCAATTAGTGTTAAGGTAAGCTTGGAGTGGTTAGCAAGTCTAATAATACAAACGGCTTGCTAATGAATTGTTTTACGAGAAATCTTTTTATAATACAGCCTCTATAATACGCCTTCTATAACGCCAACTACATAATGATATATTGAGTAAATCTTAATTTAAGTAATATTTTTATTTGTTAAATTGTATTTTTGTCATAACTTCAGTTCAATAATATTGTTGATTTAATATTGTTGATTTAATATTGTCGATTAATGTTATTTTGATTATTTTGATTATTTTGATTATTTTGTTAATGATATCCTTAGGTTGATTTATAGTTTGTGTAGTGTTTTTAAAGATTTCTCAAAAGTAGTAAATTTAGTTTAATTTTAAATGTGTATTTAGTTTCCTCTATCCCAATTTTTCAACACGTAAACAAGTCCTTATACTGTTTTATAGATCACTTGTCTCAAATTTTGGGGCTATCGAGGTGTAAGCTACCGCTGCCCAACGCTTATTGTTAAACAGTGTGTGATGTATGTAATCGCTACTGCCTGAATGATTTCTTATCAATGGGTATTGTCATAAGCAATTGATAAGTAATTGGTAAGTAATCTCTATTGATGATTTTGCGAAGGTGGAATTGATTTTTTGTGTTCATCCTAGGATGAACACAACTTACGGAAACAGTCCTTTAACAATATCGTGGGTAGACAAAGACATGGTTCTCGCAAGATGAACTCGCAGCGCGATAATCAATTCATTTATTGATCATTCTCTGTATTTTAGTAAATCATTTGCGTTAATATACTGTTGCATTCTAATGCAGTTATTTGTAATGAAAATGACTAACATAATGTAAAATAAAGGAATATTAATGCAGTTACTTTTTAGGAAAGCTATCACTCCATTATTGGTTGCCGCCAGTTTAACCGTTGCAGGTTGCAGTGGTGGGGGAAGCGAGTCAGCCAGTAATAATGTCACACCTCCGGTGACAGACACCAGTAGCATTACTTGGACCAAGGGCCAATTTACTCCATACGCTGAGATCGCATTACAGTGCAAGGCCGATCATACTGGATCTGAACTCACCGAAAAGCTTTGGCTTCGCTCATGGAGTAACGACACTTACCTTTGGTACGATGAAATTTTCGATCGCGATCCAGCTCCTTATACCGTAGCGCAATACTTTGATTTATTAATCACAGATGAACTGTCTGAAACCGGTAATGTAAAAGATAAGTTTCATTTCTCAATGCCGACTGATGAATGGGAGCAATTAAATCAATCTGGCGCATCATTCGGTTACGGATTTAACCTGTCACTTCGCAATGCATCTGCAGGGGTAACACGTCAGGTCACCATTACTTATAGCGAACCTAATTCACCAGCAGTGGCCGCGGGAATAAATCGCGGCGCTATTATTGTTGCTGTAGATGGCGTCAATGTGGCTAATGCTGACGATAGTGCAAGTATAGATACATTAAATGCAGGGTTGTTCCCAACTCAAAGTGGCAAACAAACGACATTTACCGTGCGAGATCTCAATGCCAGTGTTGATCGCAATGTCATATTGTCGGCCACCACCGTTATCTCTACCCCGGTACAAAATACCCAAGTGATCCAAACAGCAAGCGGCAAGATTGGATACTTACAATTTAACTCTCATATAGCGACTGCTGAGCGAGGGTTGTTTGATGCTATCACCACGTTAAGCGAAGCGGATGTAGAAGATTTAGTCCTAGATTTACGCTACAACGGTGGCGGTTTACTCGCCTTAGCGAGTCAGTTGGGTTACATGATAGCAGGAGATACCGCGACCAATAATCGCATATTTGAACGCACCAGTTTTAATGATAAATATCGAACTATCGATCCCGTAACTAGAGCAATACTCGAACCAACGCCGTTTATTCCGGAAACAATAGGCTTTAATACTGGGTTGCTACGTGCAGGGATTACACTGCCTTCACTAAACCTTAAGCGGCTTTATGTATTAACAACAGCAGATACTTGCTCGGCCAGTGAAGCATTGATGAATAGTCTGCGTGGTATTGATATTGAAGTGATTCAAATTGGTGGTACAACGTGCGGAAAGCCTTATGGATTTTACCCAACACCAAACTGCGGCACCACTTACTTTAGCATTCAATTTAAAGGCGTGAACGATAAAGGTTTTGGTGATTATTCAGATGGTTTTGTGCCCACTTCAAGTCCAACACTCGACAGTGAAATTGAAGGTTGTGCGCTAAGCGATGATTTAAACCATGCGCTTGGTGATACCAATGAGCGACTCTTAAGCGCCGCATTGTATTACCGTGATAATAACCAGTGTCCAGCGCTGACGTCATCAGCGGCTAAAGTGTCAGCGGCCCCAACAATGATGGATAAAGGCTTTATGTTGAAAGATGACCGTAACTCAACATTGCTTAAAAATAATCGGATAATGTCGACAGGAGCCATGTAATGTCCCGTTTATCTTCTGGTTTACTTATCGCTGTAGTGATGTTTTCCACGGCTTTTATGGGATGTGGTACTTCAACTGCCGGAAACGATAGTGCGGTTCCTGCGCTAATCACGTCCCCAAATAGTGCCAGTGTGGATGAACTACAAGCGGCTATTGCCAGTTTGTTGAATACAGACCATGTGATGATTGCTCAAAGCGCGTTTACAGACACCAGTGTCTTGTCTATTGAACCTGCAATGCACAAAGACACTAATGGTCGTTTATTAATGGGGCGCTCAATCGTGATGCCAGAGAGTGTGCAGCTGCTTATTCATGGCGATACATGCTTGCTTGAGCACGCCAAAAGCGGCCAACGTAAAATATTGCAAATAACCACCTGCCGAGCCGAGTAACACTGGCTAACTTATGGCGTAGTTACCTGTTAATTCAGGCTTGGACTCAGTAGTACCAATGACGAAATATTGTCATTGGTACTACTGGGATATTGCTGGTTTATTACCGGAGTTTTATTGTCAATCTGATGGATATTATTGTGGTTATTTAACGCTTCAGCGTTAATCACAATAATGAGTTAAGAGTTAAGAGTAGAGTTAAGGGCTGAGTTAAGAACCAAATTCAGGACTAAATACAGACTACGTATTAACCTTGTGTCTGGTAAGTAAAATGTTCTTAGTTAATAGAAAGGTAGTCTAGGCTACCTTTCTATGATTACTTCTCCAGTGAGATAATTATCTATTATCCGTAGCAGAGGTTATTTATTATCTGAACGTATCACTAACTCAACGCGGCGGTTTTGTTTCTGGCCCGCTTCATCAAGATTATTGGCAATAGGCGAGTACTCACCAACCCCTTTGGCTTCAACTTGTTGTGCAGAAATAGAGAACTGTTTAATCAAACGGGTTTTAATTGCAGTCGCGCGTTTTTCTGACAAGGTTTGGTTATAAGCTTGCGAGCCCTGGTCGTCTGAGTGTCCTACAACATAAAACAGCTGTTTAGGGTGTGTTTGTAGGTATTGAGCTACCACTTCAACAATCGGATAAGCTTCTGGCAGTAATTCATCGCTATCATATTTAAACAACAAACCGTCTAGTGCCACATGGCCCGTTTTGGCTATCTCGTCAGTTAAGCCCTGCAAATCAATTCCCACACGGTTATTGTTTAATGTGGTTTCTTCAATGATCCTGATTTCAGCGGATAATCGCCCTGAAAACCCAATAACGTAAACCATAGCGTAAACATTACCTTCAGCTCTTTCTAACTTACAGAGTCTATAAAATTGGTTTTCTTCGCGACCAATTGCTGAATGTAATGCTATCTTAGTTTCTAATGTATCTTCGTTTCCGCACTCCTTCCCTAAACAGGTATAAACTTCCGTAAAACCAAGTTTGGTTAATGCGTTATGGTAGTTTGCATCAATCTCAAATTCTGAGTAAGTACGTGGCAATATGTATGTAATATCGGTAACTTTCCCTTCCAGTTCCAACGTTTTATAGTTATCTCCAGCAAGTACCATGGTTTGGTTAAAGCCATGAGTCATATATTCCTGTATGTAAGCTCCAGCGACTCTGCTAAGCATTGGGTGGTCAGCCGAGTTTTTAGTATCTTTATCGCTATTGTCTTTAACCGTTATTTCACTCACAGCTTGTGATAAATAACTTTGATTAGTGGCCACCAAATCTAATGGCTCAGCGATGACTTCTATAATATCCAATTCTAAATTGGTAGCATTCTGCCAGCTAATCGCATATATCGACACATAAACTTGTTTTTTAGGCAGGGTAATATGTGCTGTTATTAATGATGGCAAGCTACTGGAAATATTTGTCAAAGGCGAGATAAATGAAGATAGCTTACGTTCATCACCACAACTTGCTTGTTCACATTCAAAAATGATCTCGGCATTGAGCGCGTTAAGCTGTTTTTTATAGTTATTGATTAAATGAGCCGGCGTATAAGACGGCGATAGCTCATAGTTGGTTCTAGTCAGTTTACCTCTTACTTCTTTTGACTGAATGTTTTTGTCATCAATTGCCGTGATCAATTGCACCGGCGTGAAGTGTCTAAGTTCACTTTTTGTGTCTTTTACCTCTTTGGGCTCAGAAAATAATTCTTGTGATGTTGCCGAATAGGCATTCATCGCTGGCATCGCCGCAATGATAATGGCTAATGACATTAGCGCGGGTTTTAACATATCAACTCCCTGTTGAAATAAAGTATCCAGTAATATTGAGAAAAAACATTAAGTCCCCATAAGATATTCAAACATCACTAGGGTGTAAATGAATTGCTATTAGAATTACAGAGTGATTATTACTTTTGATGTTTTTTGTCCTCGCGATACACCTAAAGGTATGTGGTTGTTGGTAGGCAATAGATCTGTATGAATATTTGGGTGGCAGCGGGAAATACATTATGAATGATAACGACGTGATCAAATACTTGTTTAGGTAATAACAATTGTTAATTAGTGATGAATAGGGTTAAGAAAATTGAATTAGATAATAAATTTTGTTTTTTAATCAGTACATAAAAATAGTGCGTGATTTTAACGCACAAAATGACATGGGTTTATATGCCGCGAATTTAGGTCCTCCTATCTTTAAGTATTTCACTGTTATTTTACTGCCTCGCACGAACAGATCGACATGCTAGGCAGGAATGGGCTTAACGTTGTATCTCATCGCGATAAACTTACATTCCCAGCAATCAGATGAATAACAGGCCTCTAAGATGACATCATAATGGGATTGTTACAGCATAGACTCGGTCTGTTGAGTGCGATTTTAACGCTTATTGAAGACTAGCTTTACATGGCAATTCATTCCAAGGATTTGAAATACATTTTTATCAAATCAATCGCAATAGTGATAATTTTCATGGTGAACGCTCCTTAAGTAACGGTATGGTTCAACATCAGTTTGGTGCATTGACACCGTATTCGAGATTGTCCATCTCATCATTAGTTATTTTCCAGTCAAGCCGCTATAAAGAGGTATTACTGATTTTATAAATTATTAAAACTATTCATTAATTTTCAAAAGCTCCTAAATCAAATGAGTTACAGTCAAAAAATAATAATATATACATTAGATTAATTAATGTGATAAATAATATTTATCGCTGTATTTTATGTTGAGATACGGGCAGAATCAGCTTCCTTTTGGTTAGCTAGAATTATCTTATGTTAGAAGTAAAAGTAATCAGTATTTTGTGGTTCATCGGTGTATTAGCTGAAGCGATGACAGGCGCCCTGGCCGCAGGCAAAAAACAGATGGACCTTTTTGGTGTGGTGATTATTGGTTGTGTGACCGCGATTGGTGGTGGCACTCTGCGTGACATGCTTTTGGGTAACTATCCCCTAATATGGGTTGAAAATGCACATTATTTGTTAGCTGTTGCGGCGGCATCACTCCTAACAGTGATGATTGCACCGTTAATGCGTTACTTATCACGATTATTTCTGGCTATTGACGCTCTTGGTCTGGCGGTATTTTCTGTTGTTGGAGCGCAGAAAACCTTAATGCTGGGTTATAGCATTGAGATAGCCATTGCCATGGGGGTCGTGACTGGTGTTTTTGGCGGCGTTATTCGTGATGTTTTATGCAATCAAGTGCCACTGATTTTTAAGAAAGAGCTATATGCGTTAGTTGCTTTGCTAACGTCAGCTTTATATGTGGTGATGAAGCTAAATGGTGTTGTTGAATGGATAAACCTTTCTGTTGCGCTGACCTTTGGTTTTAGCTTTAGAATGCTCGCAATTCGCTACCATTGGTCAATGCCCAAGTTTGACTACCAATGTCAGTCAGACAATATCCATTAACAGCCACTAAATTAGCGATTCATATAAAATTAACATCGCCACTCATCGCAGTTGGATATCAAACTTATAAAATAATGTGTTTTAGAATTTTTATAGTCACAAAAGGCTATCGTAATTCAAGTGAAAAGGCAGTAAGTTATTTCATTATTAAATTGGGTGGCATTATTGTTTTGGCTAAGAAAATTGAGTTAGATGATAAATCGTTATTTTTTAATCTGCATATTAAAGGGATGCGTGACTTTAACGCGCAAAGTGACGTGGGTTTATATGTCGCTAATATAGGTTACCCTCTGTCTTTAGGTGTTTCATTGTTACTGCTTATTTTGATGGTCGGTTTAGCTGTGCTACCTCTTAGTGTTCCTAATACTGAGCTTGCTCGTGCATTAGTATTAATCAATGTGGGGTTATTACCTGTCTACTTAATAGGGCGGTATTGGCTGGTTAGGCGACGTTACGGTATTACCGGGACATTACGTTGCTTTGTTAGCCAGCAGCGTATTGCCATTCCTGCGAATGCAATAATTAATAAGCCTGTGGGGCAGTTGGAGTTACAACGTGGTGACATTGAGCGCATCACGGTAAAATATAAATCACAAATGCATCGTTTACATGTGCGCAATCATATTACCGCGTGTGATATTAAGCTAAAAAGCGGTGAAGTCATTATCCTTAATGCGATGTATTTCCCGCTTAAACACATTGTTTACATGCTGTGTTTTTTCGACTATCCATTAACAACGCTGCACGGCAATTGGTCATGGGCTTTTTTGCCTAATATTATAGCCGTAATATTCCCTGTTTTAGTCAATGTGGTTGTCACAGGCATGCTAGTGAAACACTATTTTTTGTAGTGTATATTCAATTGATTGCATACATGATTGATTGTGAGTTTTTAAGCGTTAGTAAAGCAAAAACGTAAATTAAAAGGATGTTTTCATGTACAAATTAATCGCTATTATTTTATTACTATTTATATCGACGCCTTCAATGGGGTCTTCTGATGAAGAAAATCTAACTCAGTGGTTGGCAGCTGCTAAAAAAATTGATCGATCAGAGCCGAATGCACTGTGTAAAGCGTCAGTCGATGTCGTTAGACATCAAGATGTGAACTTATTCAGAAAGGTGTTTGCTGCAATACCAGCAACGGATGAGCAAGTAAAAGTATATCTATCTGAGCTACATGATAAATATTTTAAAACATCATATTTAGGTATCGATAATTATCAAATAGATGAAAATGAGGCGTTAGCGTTTGAAGATGCTAAAAATTCTAGCAGCAGTTTAGTTAGTGACAACGCTAAGCAGCGTGGGCATGACTTAGAGTTGTGGGTTCCATACCGTTTCGACACGATATCACCAAAGACTAATGAAGCGATTCAAGGCTATGGGACTTGCAAGCTGGCCTATTTAGAAAACCAGTGGAAGGTTGTTACGTTATTGTAGGCCATTATATGGTACCTGCTTATCCTTTTTGTTCATTACCGGCATGTTAATGACGTAATAGAATGATATGGCTAAAAATAGTCGATAACGAGGCTCTTTATATAGTTGGTAGACACTGACAACTATCTTAAAAGTGTAAGTCGATTAAGGAGCAGGATGTTTAACAAGTTAACAGGGACGCTGCTGAATACCGCTTCATCATTTTCAATAGTGTCAGCCGTTGAAAAAATAAAGTGGATTTTTATATGCTTTAATTTGGTTTATGTGGTGTTGGAAGTAAGTGTTTTTTCTTTTTTGGCTGAAGCTGTCGGGCGTTTAATGCTCAGTATGTTGTTGATGTTGATAGCGTTTAGTTATCAATGTCGATGGTGTTTTGATGCCTCACGCAATGTGTTAATACAGTTTCATGGTTTCAAGTTAGGGGGGGGATCCATTTATTCCCTTCAACAACAAGATGTTGATTACTCGATAATAAAAAATATTGAGTTAAAAGAAGTGCATAATACTTATAAAGTGATTTTGCATGTTAAAGATAGTCAACAAGCTCAATTTCCTGAACCGATATCGATATCGTTAAAAGTGAAGCAACATAAGTTGCCCGCATTGGTGCAACAATGTCGAAAAGAGTTAATGTCGCAGGGGATTAATGTTGTCGGTCAATTTGATAGCGTTAGCCGTAAAGATTGGCCAACCTTTAGTTCAGTTCCGCTCGACCAAGATACCGTAAAAGCCTTTATCGGGATTAAGTTATTTAACGACCCGATAAAATTACAATACCCCGTCACACTGTTTATGCTGCCTTTACCTCGGCAATACTTTCATCAAGTCTGGGCTTCAAGTTATATCAGTTTTATGGCTGCCTTGTTTATCCTTTATTCTAGCCAAAATATCGTAGCGGCCACCGTGGTTGCACTATTTGGGGTAGCTGTGTCTGCTGTAAGGCGAAAGCTCATTTGCGATAAGCATTATACACAGGGGATAACGAATCCTAATGAGATTGTTATCAGCGAGAATTCACTTGTTATTCCAAGAGTGTATTTTGAGGATAAGCAAGTTAGACAGATAGAAAAGTCTGCGATTAAATCAATTAATATTGAGTGGAATTGGTATAAAGCTGGCGATGGTGACAGTGCCCTGAGGCAATACAGGCGACCTTTTGTATTTAGAGTAAACATTGATGTGAGTAACGGTGAAAGCATTACGTTAGCCGGGCAAACATTTGATAGTAATAAATTTGTTATTGCACTGTCTCAACTCGGCTACAGTGCAACGTTGACGCAAATCCCAAAAATAGCAGCGGTATGGCGTTTTTACATACTCATACCGATGGCTATAGCGCTACTAGGTATGACAGGCTTTGGCTTGTACTCGCTGTATATTCGTTATTTGGTTTAAGAATTAACATGGCCATATATGGCTTGATTGTTTTCAAGTGCTCAACTAACAGGATGTTATCGATGAATATTTTTAAAAAAGCCAGCTTGCTGGTGGCCATGACTACTGCCATTACCACAATGAGTTTTGCAGTATTGGCTAGCAACCAAGCTGCTATTGATGCATTTGAAGCTAAAACGAAACCCATAGCACAAGATGCAAAAGTGCTATCCGATAAGCAGCTAGTCTTGATGCAAGAGTTTAATCAGCTCATGGATTCTGGCAATGCGTCGGCTGTATTCCAAAGTGGCAAGGTGCAAGAATTACAAGCACTCGGTGAGCAGACGTTGGTGCAAGCTAGGTTGTTTGTAAAAAAATATGAGCAGTTTTTGTCACAATTACCTGAAACATCTACCTGTTATATGCCTGAAAACGTCACAGAATATAACAATCTCATTGATGAGGTATCAGCTAATAACCAGTCGTTATCTGAATTGAGCGCTACAGTATCGCCCGGCGATGAAGCTGGTGTCACTATGGCGTTATTAAATGTACAAATGCACGCGGGGCGGGTTAGCTCTTTTGTGCAAATGTTTCAGCTGGTGAAGATGTGCTATATAACCGAAGCCATGGGTTACACCAAGCAAGATGTTGAGCGCATGGAAGCTGAAGAGGGTGGTGATGAGCTGTAACGCCAGTATCTAATATGTCACTTTACATATTGGCAGTGTTTACTTTGTTGATTGTTAATAAGTAACAGGTTATTGAGTTGGATGGGGAGTATGCTATAGCAGTCATTCTAGCTGGCATATCTAGTGCATTAGGGATTCATCATTTTTATGGCAGCAGAACGGTCCTTTGTCTATGGTGCGTTTGATTTAGTCTTAGCGATTGTTGGTCGTTTTATTGATAAATAAAACGATATGATTAAAGCAGGCTAATATTTGTGGCTTGATGATAAAAAACCATTAGCTTTTGCTAATGGTTTTTTATATTGCGAGTAAGCTATAAGCCTCTTATGGCGTTGTTTTTAGTGATAATAGATGATTGTATAATATTTGGGTAAAGCGTTCTGAATTGTCATAAGTCATCATTAGTTGATTGTTTGCGTCTTTCGTGTCGAAAGCTTTATTTAAATTGACTTCAATTAACTGTTGATCTGCAACTAAATAATATGTCGGAAGAATGTGCTCAGCAACTTTGTCATTTATAGCGTCCTCAGTTGTAATAATTAATGGCTGATTACTTGGGCTAATGCTGCGTTCTACTGTAAATGTCGTTTCTGGTTGCAGGTTAATATCAAGCAGAGTGATCTTACTTTGTTGCTCATCGACGATGATAAACTCTGGATATAAACTATCAAATTGTGCTCTAGCGATATCATCAACTGTGATCATATCAGCCGTCTCGTAATCAGGAAGGTCGTAGATTTCATAATTATTGACTTCACGACACATGACATCAGCTTCTTGAGATACGTTTATAGAATATAATGTTTGTGGCCAATTTAGCGTGTTGAATTTAAGACTATCAGGAATAATGTTAAGTATTGAGCTCCAGCTATCACTTGGTGTGAGTATTTTTTCTACATTAATAGTGACATTAACATCTGTTGATTCATACACTGTTTTGTAACTATTACCTTCTATAAACGGTTCAGTCGTCGGCAATGGTGCAATGGTATACCAACCGTTATGGGTTGTGTTCCAGCATTCAATTTCTATTTCTTGCTCATCTATATCTTTAGGGAATTCGGTAACATACCCAATTCCCTCAATAGAGGCTGATCCTATAACTGTCTTTCCTGTCTCATCATTGTCTAGTGAGAATGTGCTGAACTGTGACAGCAACGCTAGCGATAAGGTATTAGCAAAGCCGCTATCATTAATGATATTACCTAACACAACATCCCAATCGTTTTGTGACAAAATACGAGAATCGATTGGTAATTCTGTAAATCCTAATGCGATAGCTGAATCACTAAAGAGTATATTTGCGGCTAAAGTAAATATGTCGTCTGAGAAGAACTCTTCGATAGAAAGGCCGCTATCAATTAATATTTGCCAAAGTTGAGCATAAGTAGCTGCAAGAATTTTTTCTGCTGCGATTAAGTTTGGGATTTGAGTCGCGATGACTTGCTGTAAATAAGCAATGGCATAGTCTATGCGCATAAAGTTAGCTGAGGCTGATGTTTCCGCTGAAATAGAATACAAGGTGTCTGCATCTAATTGATACAAAATAGCCAATAGAGTGTCTAACTCAGCCGATAGCTGACTAATATCACTGTTAGACAGACTTTGACTCTTCATCTCAATCACCCGAGAGAGTTTAATATGGGTCAGGTTATTAATCGCGCCATTGTACTGTGGGCTAGCGATTAACGTGCCTTTTCCTGCGTCACTAACGATAGATCTTGGCGCAGAGCGGGTGGTTGGATTTTTAACCTTAAGTGCTAAAGAGCGGGCTTGGATTGCTTGTGTTGCTGTCGCCGCCTGCCAGTTAGCCACTAAATAATAGTCTGGGGTTTCGACTTCGCTCTTCCAATCAATTTGGTAGTTACCGTCAATATCTGTAATAGTAAAAGGTTCATCGCTATCACAGGCTAAGTTTTGGTTTAAATCGGCGCAAACAGTCGCACCAGATAATGCACCTTGATATACCGCTAAACCGGTTACCCGGTGAGTATATTCTGATGCTACTGGAGGCGTTGTAATCGGGGGCGGTGTGCCAGAATCAGGTTGCGTGATTTCGGTATTAGAATCGTCGTCAGATGAACCGCAACCGACTAAGAGTGCGCCAGAGATTAATATGGCTAATATGCTTTTATGGTGCATTAATGTGTCCTTACATTATGAGGTGAAATGTCTTCACCTGTTATAAAAAATTCTAACGAGTGAATATTAAGTCAGCCTAAAAATGTATCGTTTAATGGATACATTACTAAGTTCACTTTTAAGTGTTAACTGGAGTATTTATAAAAAGTTAACCGGCAGCAAAAGCAAATAATTGGCCGCGATTTTTAATTTTGGTTTTTTTATAAATATTTTGTACGTGCATTTTGACGGTATTAACAGAAATGTTGAGCTCTTTGGCCATTTCTTCGTTGGTTAATCCATGCAGTATGAGTGACAAGACTTGTTGTTCTTTTTTTGTGGTGACGGCAAGTATTTTGGCGCGATTACCTGATGATGGAATACGCTTTCTTTGGAGGATGTATTTAGAAACGGCTTTAGGGTTAAAGCTAATGTCGCCATCTTGCACTTGTTTAATGCTTTGTATTTGATGAGCGATAGAGTCATCGACACTGATGGCACCATGAAATCCAGATGAAATAAGAATAACCTCTAGTTCTACATTCAGTGCAGGACAAAATGCAATGTGCAGGTCGCTTTTAAATAACTCTGCAGATAAGTAACCAATTTCTTGTAATGGATTTTCAAGATAATGAACCATAATGGCGCTGCCATTTTCGGAATTTGATGCGGCTGATAATTCTGATAACGCGCAGCTCGCATTGGTTGGAATTAAGTTAAATTCAATCAAATTAGCGAGGTTTTGAAATTGCCCATGAAGATGAACAGGGAAATCTACGATTAAAAGGTTATTGCTGAACATGTCACATTCCTTGTTTAAAAAACCAGCGTCCGATTGCTGTTGTTTTATACTTTTACGATGTTTTTTTGTACTATTTATTGAAAGATTACAACAACTTTAGCATGCATTAGATCAATAAAAATGCATTATGTGTAATCTTTTAGCGTGAGTGATTATACAATATTTAATGTAAACCGATGTTTTATTTACATTTGTATAATATTGGCTGTTTGAATAATACTCAGTGCAGTATCCTACAACATAAAAAGACTATTGCATACGGTAAAATGATTATTTTTAATACTCACTCTTATCCTAAGCGGTATATCACTTATGCTGTTTTTTGGATCAACGTTTAGGTTTTCTTGAATGACTTGGCTTACCTTTATTCGCTGCCGGCTTTTTAGGTTTAGCACCTCGACCTTGCATAAAGTGTTCTGGGCCTTCAATTTTATCTCGTAAGCTTTGGGTTGGCTTTTTCTTAGCTTTTTTGGGCGCGTTTTTAACCTCTGAAGATGAATGTTCAATTAACTTCATTAGCGTGCTGAGTTCTTGTTCATCCAAATCACGCCACTCTCCTACAGGCAGTCCTTTAAGCGACACATTCATAATTGATTGACGTTCCAGCTTGGTCACTTCAAAGTTGAAATGTTCACACATTCGACGAATTTGACGATTAAGCCCTTGAACTAGAATTATTTTAAATACGAACGTTGAAACTTGTTCCACTTTACATTTTTTAGTGATGACACCTAACATCGGCACGCCGGCGCGCATACCTTGTAAAAATGCTTCAGTGATCGGCTTGTTAACCGTAACCACATATTCTTTGTCGTGATTGTTGCCTGCGCGGAGGATTTTATTGACTAAGTCACCATTGCTGGTAAGAAAGATTAACCCTTGTGAATCTTTGTCTAAACGACCAATTGGAAATACTCGTTCGCTGTGATTAACAAAATCAACAATATTATCGCGTTCGGTATTTTCGGTGGTACTAACAATACCTACCGGTTTATTAAGGGCAATAAAAACCAGATCGGCTTCGTCTCGGGGGGCTATATCATGACCATTCACTTTGACTTTATCGCCAAATTCGACGCTATCACCAATTTTGGCGCGTTTACCATTGATAAAAACATTACCTTGCTCAATATAGCGATCTGCTTCACGACGTGAGCAAATACCACTCTCACTGATGTACTTATTTAGACGGGTTGCAGATTCACTCATGGTGGTTCCTTTATCAACATAAACGCGCTGCGAAGGCAGGCTGGATCGGCGCAGATAATATCATAAAATTGTAGGACCGAGAGCGGTTTGATAAACGTTTATTATCAGTCCTTGAGGTTACCTATGCATATAGGTGGGTATCACAAATCAAAACCCATTTGAGTTGTGGTGTGCTGTTGTTGAGGTAATAGATTAATGTCGGTCAATGCAGATGTACTTTGTGCCAACTGCTGTTGCAGTAAACGATACAAATCGACCGCTAATTGCGGTGCATTGTGATTGTCTGGAGTGTGGATAAATAAATAGGGTTGTTTATTTTGCGCGATCCATAAAGGCAGTTGTTTTAGCCAGTTTTGGAAAAAATGTATATTGGCTTCCGCTTGCGGATGACCAATAAAGCGCACCACAGGATTGTGTGCGGTTGCAATGGCGTGTACTGGCACTTTTGGCTTTTTCTGGTGGGCATCTATCACTGCTGCGGTTGTTGGCGCTGCTGCAAAAACAGGCCTCGTGTCCATAATGATACGATTGCAGTTATTGTCGATTAATAAGCGGTTTAATGCTTGTTCTGCTTCACCTTTAGCAAAAAAGGCACTGTTACGAACTTCTACACCATAGGTTAGGCCTTGTGGCACTTGAGTTAAAAACTGTGCTAATTGTGGCAAAGATTGTGGCCCAAAACTGGCGGGAAGTTGAATTTTCCACACTCCGGTTCGGTTAATAAGGGGCTCCATTATGCTAAAGAATTGTTGTAGCGCTGGGCCTGCATGTTGGAGCTGTAATTCATGGGTGATGTGTTTGGGCAGTTTAAAGGTAAATTTAAACTCGTCATGCGTTGCAGCGTACCAATTTTGTACATTCTGTAACGACGGCGTGGCATAGAAAGTAGTGTTGCCCTCGACGGTATTAAATATTTCGGCATAACGTGCCAGTCGATGTGCCTGGCTATTGCCATAAACGGTTTGTTGCCATTGGTTTTGTGACCACATGGCTAAACCTAATCTTAATGGCGGATCAATAGTCGCTGTTGAAGTGCTGTTGTCCAAAACAATCCTTAAACTTGGGTAAGTGTTTCATATAAAAATATCGATATTGTGGCAATAAGGTCTTTAATAGGCTAAAAAACAACATTTAGTTATTTTGTCTATATCTAATGGCTTTACCCATCTGATAAAATTATCACAATTAGTTACGCGATGTATTGAACATCTCAACCAAAAGTTAAATGGTGCGTTATTGTGATTTTATGCGTTAGATGGAGAGTTTGTGTCTAGTCCACATACAGACAGTCAGTTTGATAATTATCGACCTAATGCATCTTCCGCCAAACCGGCTCCGGTTCGTCGCAGTAAAGCGGGTTGGTTATTGATCGTATTATTGTTAGCAACAGCTTATCTGATCGAGTTTGAGGTGCGGACATCGTATTATCAATCTTATTTTTTACATCAATATGCCACTAAATTAACCTATAAAGTACGTGATTATCGCAGCGATGCGGTGATTTATCCTAAGTATGGTCCCTTTGATGACCGCCATGGTTATAGCCAATTACCGCAGAAAATAGCGCGTCTTATTGAGCGTAATTATCAAATCACTCAGCAGGTGGCATTTTCACCAATGTTGATGGATTATACCAATATTGGTTTTTTCCCGCCGTATCATGAAAAAGCCCAATCTGGTTTAGCAATTAAAGATTGCCGCGACATGACGGTATTCGATTTCTCCTATCCTAAACGTGTGTATCAAGACCAAGATAAAATCCCAGATCAAATCATCAATACCTTATTATTTATCGAAAATCGTGAAATGTTGAGTCCAGAAGCTAACTACAACCCCGTTGTTGACTGGCCACGATTTGTGCTGGCTGCCGCCAGTCAGGTAGCGGGTATTTTTGGGGCTGATATGTCTAAAGCGGGTGGCAGTACTTTGGCCACCCAAATTGAAAAATTCAGGCATTCTAACCACGGCTTAACCTTGAGTATTAAAGATAAGTTATTACAAATTGGTTCGGCCATTGTACGAGTGTATCAGCAAGGTGAAAGCACCGTTGGCGCTCGCCAACGCATCGTACAAGATTATCTCAACACAGTGCCATTATCATCGGCTCCGGGTTTTGGTGAAGTCCACGGTATTGGTGATGGTTTATGGGCCTGGTTTAAAACAGATTTTAATCAAGCTAACCAATTGCTTTTGAGTCGTCATACTCAACAAAATGCTGCTGAGCGTGGCAAGGTGTTTCGTCAAATCGTAGCTTTAATGATTGCTCAGCGTCGGCCATCGTATTACTTACGCCAAGGTCATGATGATTTAGAATCGTTAGTAGACAGCTATTTACGTTTACTGGGCGGTGATGGGTTAATTGAAACGCAATTGATGGTGTCGGCACTTGAGCAAACATTACAATTTAACGCCAGTAAGTTAGCGACGACTAACCTCGCTAACAATAAAGGGGTTAATGCGGTACGTATTCGCACTGCGGGTATGTTGGGACTAAGTTTGTTTGATCTTGATCGCTATGATTTATCGATTAACAGTACCTTCCATGGTGACTTGCAACAACAAGTTAGCGATTACTTACGTAGTTTAGCTCAGCCCAGTTCGGCTGAACGTATCGGACTACTGGGTGAGCGTTTACTGTCGGTGCAGCAGTTAGATAAAGTGTTGTACAGCTTTACCTTGTATGAAAGTACCGACAGTGCCAATAGGGTGCGGATTCAAACCGACAGTATTGATCAGCCGTTTGATATTAATGAAGGCAGTAAGCTGGAGTTAGGTTCAACGGCTAAGTTACGTGTATTAGCGACATATTTAGACATTATTGCCGAATTACAACAGCGTTTTTCTGCAATGACGGTGGCTGATTTACGCCAAGTGGATGTGGAACGTAAAGACCATATTACGCGCTGGGTGGTCGATTATTTGATTACCACCCGTGACCGTAATTTAACCCGAATGTTGGATGCTGCACTGCAGCGCGAATATTCGGCTTCACCAGAAGAACGTTTCTTCACCGGTGGTGGTTTGCATGTATTTAACAATTTTAATAAAAAAGAAAACAGTCGCGTACCAACATTATATCAAGCATTGCAAGAGTCGATAAACTTGCCTTTTGTGCGCTTAATGCAAGACATTGTTAATTACAGTAGTAGTTATAACAGTGAAGGCAGTGTGTCGCAGCTATTGCGTAACGACAAAGATCCGCGCCGTGAAGAATACCTAAAAGCATTTGCTAAGCGTGAGGGCAGTTCGTTTGTAAAACGTTTTTATCGCAAGTATCGTCAGCTTGCACCAGAGCAGCGTCTTGAGGTGTTATTTGATGGTATTCAACAACAAGAACACAAGTTAACGGCCGTTTATCGTTATTTAAAACCTTACGATGGCGCCCGTGAGTTAACAGCTTTTTTAACTCAGCGATTACCAGCAAAAACCTTTACCGATAAACAAATTAATGTGCTGTACAACAAATATGGCGAAGAAAAATTTAATTTAGCTGATCAAGGCTATATTGCACGGGTGCATCCGTTAGAGTTGTGGGTATTACGCTATTTAAATGACTATCCGGAAACTGGCCTTACTCAAGTATTAGAAGACGCACAACCGCAGTTACAAGAAGTGTATCGCTGGCTGTTTAGAACGCGTCATCAAAATGCTCGTGATGTGCGTATTCAGGTGATGTTAGAAGTGGAAGCATTTTTAAGTATTCATCAACGTTGGGTGAGAATGGGTTATCCGTTTGAATACATGGTGCCTTCATTAGGCTCTGCTTTAGGCAGCTCGGGCGACAGACCTGCAGCATTGGCTGAGTTAATGGGTATTATTCAAAATGATGGCTATCGTTTCCCTACCGTGAGAATTGATGAGCTGCAGTTTGCCAAAGACACACCTTATGAGGTGACATTGGCCAATAATAAACAAACTGTTATGCGAGTAATGCACCAAGAAGTTGCACGAGCGTTGAAAAAAGCACTGGCAAATGTGGTCGAAAATGGCACAGCAAGAAGGCTCAAAGGCAGTTTAGTGGATAGCAATGGCCAAATGATTGTTATGGGAGGAAAAACCGGTACCGGCGATAACCGTATTGCGACTGAAATTCGTAATGGCCGTAAAGTGTCTTCAACTGCTATAAACCGTACTGCCACATTTGTGTTTTACTTAGGCGATCGTCATTTTGGTACCCTAACTGCATTTGTACCAGGGGAGAAAGCCGACGACTTTAGCTTTACTTCAGCACTGCCATTACAAGTACTTAAAGGCATGATGCCGATTTTATCACCGATGATAAATCAGCAAGAACAGTGTCAAACCGGTTTATAGATGATGAAGCCAGTCAGCTTGCTGCAATAAACAAAAAGCCCATGCTGTAAAGCATGGGCTTTTTGTTCGAGTTAACATGTTGTTAAACGCTAAAAAGACTGAGCATGACAATAATGTGGCATACTACAGCAGCACTGGTTAGTATTGTGCGTAATGTGAGGTAGCTGGTGGTGGTTGATAATTGTTTGGCTTTAAACTCAATATACAATAAATACAGATAACCACTGGCGAGTAGGATTAGCGCGGATAATGCAAAGGGCGTTAACAGTGCAATCCAACAGGCGAGTGCGATGATATTACTAATGATGAGTAACTTAGCAATATTATCGTCTAAGGTTAATATAACCGCTTTGCCCCACAGAGTACCGGCAATAAAACTTAAAATCACTGCGCTATAGCTAACAAACCCTAACATAGTATGTTCGGGTGCTAATAGGCTATGATTGAAGGCTAATACACTGAGAATAATAAAAGGTAAAAGGCCAGCAAAGCCCAACCATTGCCATGTTTTAATGCTTTTCATCCTGTAGTCCTTTAATGCATGTTGATACGGTTACTCATCGTCAAGCGTGTCGATGAATGAGAGTATATAACCTCAATTATGGATAATAAACGGTCATCAAACAGGCATTTCCGCTATCAGTGTTTAATCGACTTACAATAGGCTAGCTATTGATACGTCCAATATGCCTTGTTAGCAAAACACATGGCAAGTTTGATATTGCAGACTTGAATTAAACCCATTTTTAACGATTTATCCCATCTCTTATTAGAGCTGAGGTTATCTATAATATAAATGATCTTGGTGACACAACATAGAAAAGGCGAACCCGAAATGAATATTTCTCTTCATCCCATTACTGAAGCAGATTTAGATATATTGTTTGAATTTGAAAACGACCCTATTGCTAATAAAATGGCAGACTTTGTGCCGCGTAAACGTAAAGCTTTTAACCTGCATTGGCAGCAAAAAGTATTAGCAAATGAAAAGGCGATAGCACAAGGGATTTGGATAGATGATGTTTTAGTGGGTAATGTATTATCGTGGATTAATACCGACGCAGCCGCAAAGTCAGATCCGCAAATGCGTTTAGTTGGCTATTGGATTGGACGTGAACATTGGGGCAAAGGCATTGCCACCAAAGCTGTGGAAATGTTTTTAAAGCAATTTATTTCGAGCCCTGTTTTTGCTTATATCAATAAACAGAACGAAGGCTCAGTAGCAGTAGCGTATGCCAATGGATTTTTCGACGTTACAGCGCAGTATCCGCAACTAATCAGTAAAGACAGTTTACGTTTATTCAGACGTGGTAACGTTTAGTATTCTAGTGGATTAATGATTACCGCCACCACATCCACCGCAACAACTGCCGCCATTAGCTTGTTTTTTGGCAGTATTTTCAGCCTGAGATACTTCATTTTCTGTTACAGCTTTCATTTCTGTTGCAGTAGTATCTTGGGCTGTAGGTGCCACATTGCTAATCTGTTCAGCTTGCTTGGCTGGCTTGAAAATACCGCTAATTGAAAAACTCATGGTGATACCTCGTTATGGGATCTGATTGTGTAATATTGTGATGCAATCTAGTGGTTAAATTTAAACATGTTTTTTATTTGCATGTTTAAGTTGTATAAGGCTTACTTTTTTAGTCAAGTGTTATCTGCCGCAAAAAGCACGACCTGCTTAAGATGTGTTGAGCATCACATTTACCAGCCATTTTAATGAACGATAATTCAAGCAAGCATTACCTAGAGCCTTTGTTTTAATCTGAATGAGCGTGATAAACTGCGCATCCACATGTTTGGAGTTTTTATGTCTTTTGCAGATTTATCGTTACATCCCATATTGATTAATCGCCTAGCTGAATTAAAATATCAGCAACCTACGCCTATCCAATTACAAGCAATTCCGGTTATTTTAAGCGGTAAAGACGTGATGGCGGGGGCGCAAACGGGCACTGGGAAAACGGCTGCATTTGCATTACCGTTACTGCATCAATTATTGACTCATCAAGATAATCTAGCTGCTCAGCCAGACACTCAACATATTAATTCGACCCCGATAACGGCGCTTGTATTAGTCCCAACTCGAGAGTTAGCCCAACAAGTGCACAGTAGTATTGAGCAATATGCTTATGGCAGTTCAGTCACTAGCGTGATGGTTTATGGCGGGGTTAGCATTGGCGAACAAATCCGTCAGTTAGCCAATGGCACCCATATTTTGGTGGCGACTCCAGGGCGGTTATTAGACTTGCTGCGTAAGCGTGCGTTGTCATTATCACAATTAACTCATTTGGTATTTGATGAAGCCGATCGCATGCTGGACATGGGCTTTAAAGATGAAATTGTCGAAGTACTTAAGCGCTTGCCAAGTACACGGCAAACGTTATTATTTTCAGCCACCTTAGATGACCGAATGCTCAGTTTTAGTCGGCGCTTATTACGCTCACCACAGGTGATTGAAGTGGCTCAGCGAAATACCACCGCCAGCAGTATTGTTGAGCGAGTGTTTAATGTCGACGCTAATCGAAAGTGCGCCATGCTGTGCCATTTAATTACCCAAGAAAGTTGGCTGCAAAGCTTGATATTTAGCCGCACCAAACAAGGTGCTGATGCACTGGTAAAGCAAATGAAACAAGCTGGCGTGGCAGCTGAAGCATTTCATGCTGACTTATCTCAAGCAGTACGTGAACAAGTGTTAGCAGCATTTAAAGCCGGTGAGGTGACCGCGTTAGTCGCAACGGATGTGGCTGCAAGAGGTTTAGATATTAACGAGTTAAATTATGTCGTTAATATGGAGTTACCGTTTCAAGTTGAAGACTACGTGCATCGAATTGGCCGCACAGGCCGAGCAGGTAAAGCAGGGCAAGCGATCACGTTATTAAGCATCGATGACGAGCCGTTATTAACTAAACTAGAAGCCTTTTTAGACCGACGTTTACCACAGCAATGGCTGGCAGGTTTTGAGCCAGATCTGGATTTAATTGCTCCAGTTACCCGTAAAACAACTAAATCGGCATTAAAACAACAAGCACGTAAAAAGGCATTAGCGGCATCTTCACGCGGTAAAAAACGCTAACACGAGTTTTATATCGATTCCACTACATGTGACAGTGTGGTGAGTGTCTTTTTACTGCCACATTAATGTCATCTAGTTTGAACCGAGTTGTCACATTAGACGCTTATCTTAACGGACAAATAATTATACCTATATTTGATCCGTTATTTTCAGAGCATATCTAAGGACAATTTATGAGCAAGGCGACATTTGATCCAACTCGTTTTAACAACAGTAAAAATACCCCCTTCAATGAAGTGATGGAGAATCATCTATCACGTCGTAATTTTGTTAAGCGTGGTTTAGGCCTTAGTGCGATGACAGCGTTTGGTGGCTTCGGATTAAGTGCTTGTGGCTCTGACAATGATACCGTTGCAGAAACGCCAACAACGCCGACCACGCCAACAGCACCAACGAAGAGTTCTGCAGTACTAGGTTTTGAGTCGATTGTCGGTTCTAAAACCGATGCCGTGGCGGTAGCTGCTGGCTATTCAGCTTATGTATTAGCACCCTGGGGAACTCCCTTAAATTCGAAAGCTGCAGCGTGGAAAGCCGATGGCAGTAATACTGCTATCGATCAGGAAAACTCAGTCGGTATGCATCATGATGGTATGCATTTCTTCCCGTTGAATGATTCGGCAGATGACGGTTTATTGTGTATTAACCACGAATACATTGACCAGGATGCTTTACATCCAACAGGCCCAACGTTTGATGCTGATGGTAAGCGCACTGTAATTGATGAAATCCGCAAAGAAATCAACGCCCATGGTATTTCAGTTGTCCGTATTAAATTAGTTTCTGGACGATGGCAAGTGGTCGAAAACGACAGCCATAACCGTCGTTTTACCGGTGCAACCGTGATGGATATTGCTGGCCCACTAGCGTACAGCTCACACCTTGAAACGCGTTATTCGCCAGATGGCAGCCAAGCGCGCGGTACTTTAAATAACTGCGGTAATGGTTATACGCCTTGGGGCACTTATCTAACATGTGAAGAAAACTGGCCGGGTTATTTTGTTAATAAAGGCACCTTAACGCAAGAGCAAACGCGCATTGGTATTTCGACTTCTGACACTCGTTATGGCTGGAGCCACTTAGCCGGTAATGACGATGAGCGTTTAGACGAATTTGCTCGTTTTGATGTGACGCCAACGGGCTCAAGTGCGACTAACGATTACCGTAACGAAGCCAATGGCCACGGTTATATTGTTGAAATTGATCCATACAATCCTAACTCGCGCGCCATTAAGCGTACTGCATTAGGTCGCTTCCGCCACGAGGGTTGTGCCTTTGGTAAACTTGAAGAAGGCAAACCAATCACATTCTATTCAGGCCACGATTCTCGTTTTGAATATCTGTATAAGTTTGTTTCTGACGCAGCGTGGGATCCAGCAGATGCTAACAGCACTAACCGCTTAACAGTAGGCGATAAGTACATGAATGCCGGAACCTTATATGCAGCTAAGTTTACCGAAGACGGCGTCGGTGAATGGTTACCGCTGACGTTAGATGGGGTGACTGCCGACGGAAGCACGCTTGCGAGCAGCTTTGACTCACAAGCCGCGATTATATTAAATACTGCTGGCGCTGCTGACTTAGTGGGTGCTACACCAATGGATCGCCCAGAATGGACAACCGTTGATCCATTTACCGGTACGGTATACCTAACGTTAACCAACAACAGTAAACGTACCGACAGCACCAACCCTGCTAACCCACGTTTAAATAATAACTTTGGTCATATTATCCGTTGGGATGAAGGTGATGCAGCAACTGAATTTAGTTGGGATATCTTTATATTTGGTTCACCTGCAGATGGTGATGCTGAAACAAACTTATCTGGCTTAACTGACTTAAACCAGTTTGCTAGCCCAGACGGCTTGGCGTTCGATCAACGTGGTATTTTGTGGGTGCAAACCGATAACGGTGCCTCTGAAGTTACCGAAGAAACCAACGATCAAATGTTAGCGATTGTGCCATCAACGATGGTAGATGCAGATGGTAACCAACAAGTGGTAACTGCTGAAAACCAAACTCAGCTTAAGCGTTTCTTTGTTGGCCCTAACGGCTGTGAAGTGACAGGTTTTGCCATGTCGCCAGACTACACCGCAATGTTTGCCAATATTCAGCATCCTGGCAACTGGCCATACTCTGATAGAGCAGATGAAGAAACGCCCGCAGGCACAACGGTTCGTCCACGTGCAGCCACAGTGATGTTTATTAAAGATGACGGCGGTGAAATCGGCGTTTAATTTAAGCCACTTTCTCTGGAAGTCATTAACCTTGCTTTAGCCTTGTTTATGACTTTAAAAGCGTATATCAACCCTGATAGACTTGTTCTATCAGGGTTTTATTTTTTTGTTTAAATTAGTTTAATTATTAATAGTCTATTTACAAGGACAGCCATGCTAAATGGAATTCATCACGTCGCGATTATCTGTGCCGATTACCCACGTTCAAAAGCATTTTATACGCAAATATTAGGGCTAAAAATTGTTGCCGAGCATTACCGTCAAGCACGCGATTCTTACAAACTGGATTTAGCTTTGCCCGATGGTAGCCAAATTGAGTTATTTTCATTTAATGATGCACCGCCAAGACCCAGTTATCCAGAAGCCCAGGGTTTGCGTCACTTAGCGTTCAAAGTCGATGATATCGAGGTGGTCGTGGCGCATTTGCAGCTGAGCAATATCTCTGTCGAGCCCGTTCGCATTGACGAATATACCGGTAAACAATATACCTTTTTTAGCGATCCAGACGGTTTACCGTTAGAGCTTTATCAAGTCAGTTAATCTATGTCGACCAGGCCGCTGTTTCTGAGCGGTATTCAAACGGTTATCAATGACGTTTATCAATAACGATTGTTATTAATAACGGCTACCTATCAGCTTATTTCGTCCTTTTGTTAGTTTAATTTCATATTTAATGAATCTTTACATAAATGATAATGATTTGTATTTGCGATCCTTGTTTCATTTATGTAAAGTGCATCACATAAATGAAATTTAGTTAACGCTTATTAATAACAGGATGATGTTAAGCATGAAGTCGAGTAATTACAGTAAGTTATCATTAGGTGCTCAAGCTGTTGCTGCAGCATTAGTATTCAGTAGCCCAGCGCTATATGCCGCAGACACCAAAAATGAAACTTGTGATAAGGATATATTGGCAAAATGTAAACCAGCGCAAACAGACGAATCTATTGAGCGAATTCGTGTTCATGGTGTGCAAAACTCGGTTTACATGTTTAATAACTCAGCCGACAAACGCCGTATGGCTGCACTTGTCGATACGCCGCAAGTGATTACCGTGTTAACTCAAGACCAAATTCAAGAGTCAGGAAATACGGACTTAAAAGACATTTTGTCAGCTCAAGCGGGTGTTACTCTTGGTACTGGTGAAAACGGTAATGCATTCGGTGATCGTTATATTATCCGTGGCCACGAAGCACGTAGTGACGTGTTTGTTGATGGACTTCGCGACCCTGGCATGACCACTCGCGAAAGTTTTGCTACCGAGCGAGTTGAAATTACCAAAGGTCCAAGTTCAACATTTGCTGGCCGTGGTTCATCAGGTGGTGCCATTAATAGTGTGACTAAAAAAGCCTCAGTAGCTTACGATTTTGGTCGCGTCGATTTGGGTATTGGTACTGACGATCACACTCGTCTAACGGTGGACTATAACTTACCGATATCAGACAAAGTGGCAGTACGCCTTAACGGATTAACGGCTGAAGAAGACAAACCGGGCCGCGAAGGTATTACGAGTGAACGCCAAGGTGTTCAGTTATCGGGTGTGTATGAAGCCACCGATGCATTGTCGTTTACTGCCGATGGTTACTACCTAGACGCGAAAGATGTGCCAGATTTAGGCAGTTATTTTGATCGAGATACTCGTAAGCCGCTAGAAGATATTCCTGTTTATGCTCAAGATGGTGATTTTCTAAATTCTAAGGTCACCACGTTCACTTTACGTACCGAATATGAGTTAAATGACAGCATTACGTTGTACAACGCCACACGCGTTGGACATACCGAAAATGGCTATATTACAACAGGGATGGGCGGCACAACGCGCGCAGATACCGACCCAACAGCGCCTGGAGCAAGCACGTTAACGCTTAGTACTCACCAAGGTAACCAAGATGTTGATTATGTCAGCACTCAATTCAATTTATTTTGGAACACCCAAGCACTTGGTTTTGATCACAAGTTAGTGTTTGGCCTTGAATACACAGATGAAAATGTTGATAACGGCGTATATAGCATCACCAACAATAATGATGGTAATTGTTTGACCGAGGGTCGCCGTGGTGTATCAGAGGCTTATTGTATTATTGATGGTAACGGCAATACTGTCGACAATATCGGCCAGTTAATGAATCGCAGCTATGTTGATGGTGGATCTGATGCTATATACGACATCGAAACCGTGTCGGCATACATGATGGATACGGTTGAATTGACCGATCAGTTAGCACTATTCTTTGGTTTTAGACAAGACAGCTTTGATTACAGTAACAACACAACAGGTCGCGATGGTGAAGTGGATTATGCCTATTCCGATACCATGTATAACGGTAATATTGGCTTAGTTTATGACTTGTCTGAAGATGCCAATATCTACGCCAACTACAGTACTGCAACCAACATCAACGGCGGAGAGTCTGATTTAGGTGCTAACTGTGGTTACGGTGGTATTTGTGGTACGCAAGAGCAAGCTGCTGAAGCTGATGCCGAAATTGTTGAAAACCTAGAGCTCGGTACCAAGTGGATGTTGTTTGATGACAAAATGATGTTTTCGGCATCGATTTTCCAAATCACTAAAAGTGATGTAATGGAAAGTGTTGGCGACAGTTACTCAACGCTAGGTACACTTAACACGGGTAAAAACCGCGTTAAAGGCATTGAGTTTGGCATGGTCGGCAATATTACTGACAAGCTCAGCATACAATTCTCGGCTGCCAAAATGGATTCAGAAATTTTAGAGTCTTACAATCCAGCTAACATTGGTTTAGTACTAAGTAACTTTGCTGACGAAAGTGCTTATTTGCAACTGCGTTATGAGCTAACCGAATCATTTGTATTTGGTGGTAGCTACACTTATCAAAGTGAAATGTATGGCGGACAACCAGACACTGCAGCAGGTTATGATAGCGACAATAGCCGTTACAGCATTGTGGTGCCTAACTATCAAGTAGTTGATTTATTTGCCAGTTACAATGCCACTGAGGATTTAACTTTCCGCATAAACGTAGGTAACATATTGAACGAAGAATATTGGACTGCAGCTTATCGTTCTGGCTCATTTATGTACTTAGGTGACGCCCGTAATGCTAAATTGTCGATGACATATGAGTTTTAATTAAAGGTATTTGCATGATTGTTATTGAACAAATTCTCTCGAAACAGGATGTCGGTGCTTATCGTCAGCAACTGGCTGAATGTCCGTGGGGAGACGGTCGTAAAACCGCAATGGGAATGGCGGCGTCGGTTAAAAATAACAATCAAGCAGATGCACAACACGCTAATGTGCGCCAACTAGCTAATCAACTATTGGCGCGTATTGGCGAAACGCCTAAAATTGTATCAGCGGCGTTACCGCATAAAATATTTCCGCCGTGCTTTAATCGTTATAACGAAACTGAAGAGTATGGTTACCATGTTGATGCAGCCATCATGCGGATCCCTAATACCTCAGAAGTGATCCGTAGTGATGTATCAATGACGGTATTTTTGAGTGAACCCGAAGAGTATGACGGTGGTGAGTTAGTTATTGCCACCGAATTTGGCCAGCAGCAAATTAAGTTACCTGCAGGATACGCCGTAGTATACCCGTCGAGTAGTTTGCATAAAGTGACTGCAGTAACTCGAGGGCAACGCATTGCAGCTATTACGTGGATGCAAAGTATGGTGGCCGATGTGACTTTACGCCAAACCTTGTATCAGCTCGATCAAAGTATTCAAAATTTGATCAAAGCCAACAACACTGACCGCGCTGAGCTAGATAATCTACATAATGTGTATCACAATTTAATTAGACAGTTTACCCAGCTGTAAACGCAATCACTGGCTTTTAATTGCTCGCATGTTGGGAGCATTTAGCATAATTAGCCAGGCGAGGATGTGATTAAATAAGGTGGGAACGCAAACGGAATATTCTCTGTTGAATATACGGTGATAGTGCGGTTGTTAACACATGCTATCACCGTTTATCGCGCTAACTTACCACCATTTGGCCAGTATAAAGTACAAAGTTACGTAGCATGATAACGCCCAATAAGCTCAGGCACGCAGTTCCGGCAACATAGGAAAACTTGCGTTTTGAAGTGGCGTTCATAAATAAATTCATCGCTAATGGGGCGGACAATCCTAATCCCATAATCCCGAACCAAAATATTAAACCCCAAAATCCTTCTCCAATCGCGTTTAATGCCGCGACTTTACTTTGACCACCACTGAGAACTAAACCCATAAAGAAGGTAAAAATAAGGAAAATTTCTCCTAAAATCAAAGGGATTTCTACTCTATGGATAAAACGCACTTCCTGACCATTAGGGCTACCTTTGAGTAACACCCCGCCTAATAACGACGCCGCGGCACCTGAAGATAAACCCGATGCTAAAAATAACAAAGGTAACACAGGGTTATTTAGCATAGGAAAGCGTGGCTGAGCCGATAATAAAAATCCGGTATAGGCACCTAGCGACACAGAAAAGATGATCAACAATCCCGTTATTCCAGCTTCATACTTCGCGAGCATTGTGGTTATTTTACACACTATCGGGAAGCGAGGTTGGCACCATTCTTCAATAGGTTTACGGAATACAACAGCAATCCAAGCGTACATGAATACTTGATAAATCAACAAGATCAATACACCCATCGACATCACTGAGGTGGGATTGTAGAACACAAGTATTTTCCAAAAATCCCATGGTTTGGTTAAATCTAATACCAAAATCCCCAAACCTGCTAAAACGGAAACTGCTGCAACAATACACGCTGCTTGAACAAAGCCTGAACGGTATGCTTGTTCTTTAAGGCATACATGTTTCAGCAATACGGCAAAGAACATCGCACCGGCAGAAACCCCTGCTAGGAATAGATATATGGCAATGGGCCAATGCCAGACCAAAGAGTCAAAATGCAAAGCGTTCATAATATAATCTCCCCTTGTTTGGCTGTAATACGAAACAGTTTGGGCCGGGTACCTAAATCTAACTTGGTCCGTTGTGTTGGATTAGCTTTTAACAGCATAACCAGTTCAGACTCAGGATCTTTAAGATTACCAAACACCAATGCTTTGGTTGGACAAGCTTCTACACAGGCAGGTTGTTTATCTTGTTTGAGATTAGTTTCCCTGCAAAAGTCACATTTGTCGGCTGCCTTAGTCACAGGATTAATAAAACGTACATCGTAAGGGCAGGCTAAAATACAGTATTGGCAACCAACACATTTATCTGCATTAACCGAGACAATGCCGCTTTCTTTATCGATAAAGGCGGCTCCAGTCGGGCATACATTAACGCAAGGCGCATCTTCACAATGTTGGCAGGAGTGGCGGCTAAAGTGGTAATACTGATTTGGATACTTGCCATAAGGGCCCGACTGTTCAATGCTCAGCCTGGTGACACCTTCGGGAACATGATTCACTTCTCGACACGCTTCAACACAAGCGTTACAACCAATACATTTGGTTTCGTCATGTAGCATGGCGTATTTTAAATTGTTTATTCTTATGCCCGTATCGGCATTGGCTTGATCGCGACTGAGTGGATATACCGACACGCCGGCAACCAATGCACAGGTGCTTTTAAGGAAATGTCTTCTTGAGTTTTCCATGATTAGTTACCTCTGCACTGTGTGGCAATTTCGGCACACATTACTGCGATCTTTTGCTCCTAAGCCCATTATTGGGTCTGATTCAGGATGCAGTTTATGACAAGATGTACAACTCACTTTTTGTGCATGTACGTTGTGAGTCCACTCCGCTTGAGCTATCTTTTTAGGCGAATGGCATTTCAAACACACGCCATTTTTAGTATCGATTGTCATGTCGTTTTCCGCAGAGAATACCATCAGGTCATTGGGTTTCTTAGGGTGATTGCCTTGTTCACCATGGCATGAACTACAACTCATTTTTAACTGTTCTTGAGCATGGTGACCTTGCATTGCCCCATTGCGTTTATGGCATTTCATACATGAGTCATTGTTAATTTGCTCAGTAGAGTCAGCGCTATTTGCTCCCTGACTCATAAGGGCAAACGACAATACGCCTACACTTAACATCAGTAGCCAGTTATTCCGGGACATAATCAGTCCTCTCTACAATAATGGATTATCAAAAAATAGCGGGTGAAAACAGATTGCCTTCACCCGACAGGGTCTTCATACCGGTAGGGATAGCTTTAACATTTGCATGTCGTAAGGTTTGCCTCGAACAATTTCAACTAATTTAATGTTGAATTTTTCGAACAAACTTTTTGCGTTAGCATCATCTTGTTGACTGAAATCAGAGATAACCAATTTCACTTCCGACGAGTCATGATCAATTACAACATAATCGAGTCGTGTATGATTTTCTGCTGCGGTTTGGGCATCCATTTCAAACACGGTGTCGATTGGAACGTTGCAACAAACGTCATATTTGACGCCCACCATCGCTTTTAGCGATTTTAAAAAGTTAAAGCTCTGAGTATCAAAAAGCATTTTTTTGAACTTAATTGCGTGCTCTTCAGTATCGGTTTTGAAGAACTTTATACAAGTCATAATGAAAATAACTAATATAAAAGGAACAACAATAAACAACACAGAGTACACAAACGCATAACTTAAAAAGACTGAAGTAATCATATTATCCTCCAAAGAATCATTTTTAATTTATTGTTTTATGAATTAAAAATACGTCGTTGACGTACGATTAATATTATCCTTATATTTTGGTTTTAAATTGATCGTAATCAATTAATTGAGGTGGTTTTAATTTATTTGATCGTAGTTATGATTCAGATCTGATTGCTTTTTTTTGCATTTTTAATTGGTGTATATATAGAGTGAATAAAGTGAGAGTGACAATTTAAAGTTGTAATTTGGTTGTTTTTAATATTGATTTATTAAAAGTTAATAAATCAATATGTGAATATCTACTTTATCCAAATTCTAGTTGTTTAATTTGATATTACAATATATGAAATCAGCTTTTACCAAGCTGAGCATCAATCGCTTCAAGCATTCTATGCGAAATATGCAGTGTTAAAAAATTCATTTTTATGATCTGGAATAAGTAATCATTGAATACTTAAAATAACGTTATGAACTCGTTTTAAAAGCGTTAGAATACTAGGCTGCATACCTAAAAGGGAGTATCTAAGATGAAGCCAATTGACTTAGATAAATTAGATTTATTAACATTATCTATATTAGTGAGTCTTTATGAAAATAAATCAGCGACACATGTTTCTAGAATATTAGACGTGCCAGCTTCAAAGATTAGCCGTTGTTTGCACACTGCAAGACTAATATTCGGCGATGAGTTGTTTATTAGACGGAAATACGGATTAGTACCAAATGATTATGCAGGGAAAATTTATCCCATTGCTAAGGAGATAGTGGAGTGCGCTAAGCATTTCAATCGACTTAATAGTGCTGAGCAGTCGCATAATCGATACTTTGAATTGGTTATCCCTGGCATGATTGCTTATGCTTATCCGCGAGCATTGATGAAAGCGATTAAAGAGCATAATAAAAATATTCATATTAATGTGAGCAGTTGGAGTAGCCATTCTTTGGAGAGTGTCACTAGCGATCCACACTGCATTGTGATGTGTTGTTGTAAAGGTCCTGAAGAAATTCTTTGTTTTGACCAAAAACTACAGGTTGAAGTGCTTGCGACAATGAACCGACAATACTTGCTCAGTTGCAGAAAACATCCCATATTAAAGCAGGACATCTCTCTAGAAACTATTGCTAAATATCCATATATCAATACGTTTATTGGTACCCAAGCTCCCATACTTAACCCATTCCAGGAGTATTGCCAGGCTAAGGATTTATCTCTTAATACCGAAATGACCATTACCAGCGTGTCTTCTTTATTTGATTACCTTTCAGACTGTCAATCACTAGCTATAACGCCCTACAAGGCGGTGTATGACATGTTAGATGATGACTCAGGTTTACATGCTTGCCAGTTATCTGAATATGAATGTAATCGTCTTTTTGAGGTTGTAGAGCCATTAAAGTTGGTCTTAGTCACTCATCCTAGTGCTGATAATGAAGATACTGCATGGTTAAAACAACAAATTCGTGAGTTAACCCATGAGCTTATTTAAGATAAAACTAGCTAATATGAAGATTCGCATTATTGCCTAATAATACAAAGTTATACTGATTTTTGTATTTTCAATATAACAGAGGATATTTAGTTTTTTGATATTTAGTTATTGCTTATTCTTAAAAATGTAAAAGGTAATTTTTGCATCTTGAGGCAAGGATGTTGATATCAGTATTGTTGAATTACAATGCTGCTGATGTAATTTACAAGGTTAACTTTATCATTATCTGTGCTTGTAATTTATTAATATTAAGTCAATGTTACAATCGAATTTGATATATTTCACTGATAGGTTTGCTGACAAACACGTTCAAAGAGAATTACAGGAATACTTACCTACTCGATATTTATAAGATGCATTTTTTTATCACCTTAGTTTATCACCTTAGTGTAGTGATATCGTTAGGCTCAAGATATCATTTTATATTATCGGTTCTTAAGAGAGTTACAGTTTCATTAGAACATTACAGATACACAAAACTCAGCGCCGCAATTGATGTATGTACAATAAAGGTCTTCTAAAGGTTGCATAAAAATCCGATAACTAAGATTATCGGATTGTTGTAGGTTAAAAAGAACGGTCAAGTTAACGGTTGAGTTTCTTAATTTTAACGGCTAACTTATCGGTATTATGCTTCAGTGTCCTTTTGTCCTTCCTAATGCTAGGTTATTTCTGCACTTGGTTGACCGTGCGAAAAGGTCATTGTCACTCACAGCCTTATTCATTTAGATAATCGCCTAGTTCTAGACTACAAGTATTATATAGCCTAGCAATGACCATCATGCATAGTATTAATTCTAGTGGCGGATTATAGCCATTTCAAACGGTAGAATAAGTACATCTGCAAGCCAATCAGTGCAAACAATCCGCCACAGAATGCGGCAAAAGCCCAGTTGGATTCAGCACCCGGTATCCCGCCAATATTGACGCCCAATAAGCCTGTTAAAAAACCTAATGGTAAAAATACCGCTGAAATTAGCGATAAGAAATACAATCGTTGATTCACTTGTTCTGACTGTTGTGATTGGAGTTCTTCTTGTGTGACGCTGGCACGATCGCGTATCGCATCAAGATCTTCTATCACTCGAATAAGGGTTTCATGTATTTCACGTAAGCGGACTTTATCGTTATCGTCAAACAGTTCGCTGGCTTCTTGTAACATACGAGAAAATGCTTCTCGTTGTGGCGCGAGATAACGGCGTAATACCACGGTTTGTCTGCGCAGTTCGGCAATGTCGGTACGCAAGGTTTTGTTTACTTGAGTGACTACGCGTTCTTCTAACTCATCGAGCTGCTCTTCAAGCTTGCCAATAAACTCCACTTTACGTTGTGTAAGACGCTCACAAATGGCCATGATAAAGGCTGCACTATCAACTGGGCCTTTGCCTTGCTTTATCGCATCAGCAACATCGATCACCGATTGTAGTTGGCGCTCGCAAGTTGAAATGATTTTGTGCTCTTCAGCGTAGATCCGCACTGCGACCATGTCTTCTGGATCTGAATTGGGGTTTAAATTAACCCCTCGTAACGCCAGTAAAATTCCTTTGTCGGAACTTAATACTCGTGGGCGAGTATCGGTGGCCAACAGTGTATCCATCTCAACCCTTTGTAAACCAGAGTTGAGGATCCATTTACGTGCTTTAGGTTCACGATAGCGAAGATGTAGCCATAAAAGTCCATCAGCAGGCTGCCATAGTGCTATTTGTTCAGCGGTAAGTGACTGGCCTGCATTTGGTCCAGTAAGCAACAAGCTGTATATAAAACCATTATTCATTATCAGAAATTCCATGTGATCACTATTGCAATAATTTACGCTACTTTTTAATCTTGCCCAAGTTTAAAACGACCTTATAAAATGAAATTCTTTATTTATCGAGCATTTAACCATCAAGCGCAAAATTTGATGAACTAACCAACTGCAGAGTCGCCATTCATCGGTTAAAATAGAAAAAATGCTAAAAAAAGAGTACTAGTATGGAATATCAATTTCGTCGAAACCGCCTCGAAGGCTCAGTCTTTGCTGAATTTAGCATGGGTCATGAAGTATTAGGCAGATGGTTTGCTGAAGAGCTTGGTGACGACAAGAGCAAAGCGAATCATATTCTCACCCAGATAGTGTTAATCAAATCTGGGGCGCTTAACCATTTGCGTGATGTTGGTGGAGATTTAACCATCGATATCGACTCTGAGCAAGTGAGAGTGTTTGCCAGCGTGATTGACTCAGAGGAAGAACATTTATTAGAAGACTCTATGAGCCTCTATGATGCGGAATCTGAGTCTTATTGTGGACTAGAAGACTTTGAGTCGGTGCTGCAAAGCTGGTTAGCATTTATTAACGATAAATAGCCATTTCTTATTTCTAGCGGGAGTTAAATAACAACAAAACCACGTTTATGTGGCCTTGTTGTTAAGTGTGGTTTGAACTTTTGCGTGGGGCTAATTGTTAAGGTAGCGTACCGCCATTTCAGTGCGAGATTTAGCATTTGCTTTACGCAGTAAATTCTTCACATGAACTTTAACAGTGCCTTCGCTGATGTGTAAATCTTCGGCGATCATTCGATTACTTTTGCCTTCAGCTAGCTCTTGCAATATTTGCAATTCACGCGGGGTTAAATTCTCTATCCAGCTGTTGTCGTCAATCGTGTTTTTCAACTCATAAAGATAAGCTTCTACCTCATCACTAATCACTCGGTGACCCAGCATGGCTTTTTTGAGTTGTTCTAACAATAGATCAGGCTCAGTGTCTTTGAGTAAATAGCCGTCAGCACCAGCCCGCAGTAGTCTAACGACATCTTGTTTAGCGTCTGAAACGGTTAAAATCACAATTCTTGCTGTTACTCCCTCTTGACGCATAGCGTTAAGAGTATCAAGCCCAGACATGCCTTTCATATTCAAATCGAGCAGAATAATATCGGGTTCATCTTCGGCTACCGCGGTAAGAGCTTCTAGTCCCGTGCCCGTTTCACCAAAAAGCGAAAAGTCACCGTCGGAGGTGATTAATTGGCAAATACCACGACGTAATAATGGATGATCATCGACAACAAGTACGGAATACGGCTTACCCATTTAAAGGCTCCTGTTGAGGTGGAAAACTCAGCGTTACTGTAGTGCCGCCGAGGTGATTACTATTGAACGAGACGGTACCATTAAGTTTGTTGGCACGCTCATGCATGATGCCAATGCCGAAATGTTGGTCTCGTTCAGCTATATGTGTCACACCAATGCCATCATCACAAATTGAAATAGTAATCATGCCATTGCCAGTTAACTGACAATTTACCACTATATGGGCAGGGTTAGCGTGTTTAATTGCATTTATTGTCGCTTCACGAATTAATTGTAAAATATGAATGTGTTGTTTAGCTTCCAGTAAATGTGCTGAAAGTTTGTAGTTTAATTGGATATCGATATTGGTTTGATGACGTAATTGATCCAACATGACTTCGATAGCTTGACTTAAATTAGGCTCTTTTATGGTTAATCTAAATGTAGATAACAGTTCACGTAATTGTACATAAGCAGTACTCACACCTTCATTGATCTCGGTCAATTGACCTTCCACTTCAGGACTACGGCAACTGTGATCAAGGCTTTTACGTAATAAACTGACTTGAATTTTTAGAAAGGATAATAACTGCCCAATTGAATCATGTAATTCTCTAGCGATGACGGCACGCTCTTCCAGTAACGCCAGCTGTTGACGTTGTTCCGAGGCATTATGGATGGTAATAGAACGGGTTAACATCATGGCAAAATTTTCAAACAATTGTTTATTCAATGGCTTATTGGATATTACTTCTAAATAGCCCATTTGAGTCATTTCTATCAATAGCGGAAACTGTACCGATTCAGTGGATAAATCGTCAGGCCAACCGCCTTCAGCCTTAATGACGTCTTTAGAGCCATCCTCATGCTCAACAACTAATCGAAGAAAGGTTAAGTCTTCATAATATTTCAGCTGATTGATTGCAGATTGCAGTGCTTTATAGTCGAGTTTATCAGCATGTAACATAACTAGGTTGTCGTATAAAAATTTTAGCTCGTTGTTTGCTCGTGTTAATGCCAAGGTTTTTTCGTTTACTTGGTTTTCTAAATCTTCATATAAATTGGCTAATTCTGCTGCCGTTTTTTGCAATGCATTACCCAGAGCGGTCAGTTCAATATAACCCGTTTTAGGCATTTCAACTTTGAAGTTACCTTTGGAGATTGTTGCTGCACTATCCATCAATAATTGTAATGGTTTAACAACTCGTTTACGTGTGAATACTACGGCAAAGAAGGCGATAACAAGTAAAATTGATAAACCGATAATCTGTCCAATAACCAATAGTTTTAGTTTAAAGGCCGCGAACAATTCCATCTTTAATACCAAGGTATCAATGGTGTCGACAAAATCAGTTAACGAGGCTGAGTACAGTCGCGTATTCCCTTCTCCAATATACACTCTCATCACTTGCCATTTGTCGATAACCAATAAATATTGGTCACGCAACTCTTTGGGGCTGTACCATTGAAGAGAACGTTTAAGCGCTTCTGAATTAAGCGTATTTTCGAATTCAATAATTTTTTTATCGGTATTGTTACTACCGGCATTGGTATACAGCAACAATCTATAACTTTGCATCCGCAGTGAACCAGAGGCGTTGATGCCTTTGGCATCGCCTAAGCTGAAGGTTAAATTGACGATAGAAAATACCGCTAAGCTTGATGACAACAAAATTAGAATGAGCATTAAACTTAAAATGGTGGAAGTAAGGCTGCCACGAGTAAACATAAGATCCTGCAGTTGATATCGATTAGTGATTAAAAATAAGTCAAAAGTACTGTTTTATATGATGTCTAATAGTGTGTTCTACATTAGGTATGTGTTGATAACATTAACAAGTTTACAAAACTGTGAGATACATCCTGTTTACATGTTGATCTGGCGCAAACTTTCATCGCTATACCCCATAAGGGGTATATTTAAAGCGGTGTTAAATCGCTAACTTTGACGATGGAGATGTCGTGATTATTAAATTAAATATAATGTAACACGGAGATAAAGGGTGATGAAGATGAATGTAAAATCAATTGCACTGAGTGCAGTGATTGCAACCAGTTTTTTAGCCGCTGGCGCAATGGCGAGTGAGAAAACCGAACCTCGTAATGAAGTTTATAAGGATAAATTCTCTAAACAGTACGACAGCTGGCATGCTACTGATGAAAGCAAAGAAGTTGTCGATATGTTAGAAAAAGTACCTAGCCTAGTTGTTTTATGGGCTGGTTACGGTTTTGCTAAAGATTACAATGCTCCACGTGGTCATATGTATGCGGTAACTGACGTAACGAATACATTGCGTACTGGTGCACCAAAAAATGCTGAAGACGGTCCAATGCCTATGGCATGTTGGAGCTGTAAAAGCCCTGACGTACCTCGCGTGATTGAAGAGCAAGGTGAAGATGGTTACTTTAGCGGTAAGTGGGCTAAAGGCGGACCTGAAATCGTTAATGTTCTTGGTTGTGCCGATTGTCATGAAAAAGGCTCATCTAAGTTACGTATGTCACGTCCGTTTGCTGAACGCGCCATGACAACATTGAATACTCCATTTGATAAAGCTTCTCGTAAAGACAAGCAGTCAATGGTGTGTGCTCAATGTCACGTTGAATACTATTTCGAGAAAACAGCAGAACGTCCTGGTTTTGTTAAATTCCCTTGGGATATGGGTACCACTGTTGAGCAAATGGAAGTGTATTACGACAGCATGGAGTTCTCTGATTGGACTCACGCAGTGTCTAAAACACCTATGCTAAAAGCACAACACCCTGGTTATGAAACTTGGAAGTTGGGTGTTCACGGTCAAAATAACGTGAGCTGTGTTGATTGTCATATGCCTAAAGTGACTAACGACAAAGGCCGTAAATTTACTGATCATAAAGTGGGTAACCCGTTTGATCGCTTTGAAGAAACCTGTGCAACTTGTCACAGCCAAAGCAAAGAGTTTATGGTTAAGCAAGTTGAAGAAAGCAAGCAGAAAGCACAAGACTTAAAAGCACGTGTTGAAACTCAATTAGTTAAAGCTCACTTTGAAGCTAAAGCTGCGTGGGATGCTGGCGCAACTGAAGTTGAAATGAAGCCAATCTTAATGGATATTCGTCACTCACAATGGCGTTGGGATTATGCGACTGCATCTCATGGTGCATCATCACATGCTCCTGCTGAAGTATTACGTATTCTAGGAACTTCATTGGATAAAGCTGCTGATGCCCGTGTTAAATTGGCTCAGCTATTAGGTGCTAAGGGTGTTAAGCAACCAATTGCATATCCTGACACTTCAACTAAAGCAAAAGCACAAGCCGCTTTAGGCATGAACATGAAAACCATGAATGCTGAAAAAGCTGAGTTTAAGAAAACACTTGTACCTAAGTGGAAAGAAGAAGCTAAAAAGCGTGAAGCGACTTACAAATAAGTTGTACTTAGTCGCATAAAAACTCTCCTCAGGTGTAAACCTGAAAAATCTAACAAACAGCCCTCATTTGAGGGCTGTTTTTTTTATGTGCGTTATACAGAAATAGTGACGTAACTTTTGGCTACTAGGTAACATAAAAGGTAGATGATTTACTGCACCAAAACGATGCACCCATGTTTCTCGTGCACTCGATTGGTGCCTTAATGTTAATGAATAAAAGGGTGGTTAAAATAAAGCCCATATATAACAGTGTGTTGAGAAAGTGGCCTAATGATTGAATTAACTCATTCAACAAATTAGTAACAACTACATTTTTTCACACTTTTGGAGGTCGGGATGAAACTCGTCAGCGCTATCATTAAGCCATTTAAATTGGATGATGTCCGTGAAGCCATTGCAGGCATGGGCATTGAAGGTATGACTGTTACTGAGGTAAAAGGCTTTGGACGTCAGAAAGGTCACACTGAACTTTATCGTGGGGCTGAGTATCAAGTGGACTTTCTTCCTAAAGTAAAATTAGAAATTGCCACCAAAGATGAAAATTTGGACATGCTTATTGAAGCGATTACCAGTGCGGCACATACCGGCAAAATAGGTGATGGAAAAATTTTTGTGACTGATTTAGAACAAGCTATCCGTATCCGTACGGGTGAACTTGATAACGAAGCATTATAAGGAGGCTGGCATGGAAGAATTAACTCAATTAGGCCTGACGGTAACTGAACTACGTTTTGCATTAGATACGTTCTATTTCCTCATTTCAGGTGCGTTAGTCATGTGGATGGCAGCTGGTTTTGCCATGTTAGAAGCTGGCTTAGTTCGCTCAAAAAACACCACTGAAATTTTAACCAAAAACGTGTGTTTATACTCAATTGCATGTGTCATGTTTTTGCTTGTCGGTTACAACATTATGTATGTCGATAATGTTGAAGGTGGTTTCATCCCTTCTTTTGGTTCGTTAATCGGTTCGCAAGCTGATGGTGCAGACCATGCTTTGGAATCAGACTTTTTCTTCCAAGTCGTGTTTGTTGCTACGGCAATGTCGATAGTATCTGGTGCTGTGGCTGAGCGAATGAAGTTATGGTCTTTCTTAGCTTTTTCAGTAGTAATGACCGCTGTCATTTATCCTATTGAAGGCTACTGGACTTGGGGCGGCGGATTCCTCTCTGAAGCTGGTTTTGTTGACTTTGCTGGTAGTGGCATTGTACACATGGCTGGTGCTGCTGCTGCAATATCTGGTGTGCTGCTTCTTGGTGCTCGTAAAGGTAAATATGGTGAAAATGGCCAAGTTCATCCTATTCCTGGCTCTAACTTACCAATGGCTACCTTAGGTATGTTCATTTTATGGATGGGTTGGTTTGGCTTCAACGGTGGTTCACAACTGTTGGTTTCTGATGCTGAAAACGCCAGTGCTGTCGCTAAAATCTTTGTAAACACTAACTCTGCCGCCGCATTTGGGGCAATCTCAGCGCTTATTGTGTGTAAAGTTGTTTGGGGTAAAGCAGATTTAACCATGATTTTAAACGGTGCGTTAGCGGGGTTAGTCGCCATTACTGCTGATCCATTATCGCCATCAATATTAATGGCCGGTGTGATTGGTTTGGTTGCTGGTGCAGTTGTTATTTTTTCTGTGATTGCATTTGACCGAATTAAAATTGATGACCCAGTAGGTGCCATTTCAGTGCACGGTGTTGCAGGGTTCCTTGGACTAATGTTAGTGCCATTATCAAATGCTGATGCTAGTTTTGGTAGTCAGTTATACGGTGCAGCAGTAATCTTCATTTGGGTATTTACCACATCGTTATTGGTATGGTTTGTATTAAAAATGACTATGGGTATCCGTGTGACCGAAGAAGAAGAGTACAACGGTATGGATGCTTCTGACTGTGGAGTAGATGCTTACCCTGAGTTTGTGAGTGTTAAAACCGCGGGTTAATGAGTTAATTAGCTAACATTGAAAACAGAACCTTTAGGTTCTGTTTTTTTATGGATTAATAACATTATTATCGACTTACTTGAGGTAAATAATGAAGGATGTGCTAGCTTAACGGTATACACTATAAGATGAAATTTGTGACGAGGTAATGATGAAACCAGCACTGATAAATTTATTAATGGGATCTTTGTTATTGAGTGCGACGAGCCATGCTGGCACCGTTGTGGTGCGCCAGTCATCAACGCCTTTTGATGCTTTTGCTGTACGCGATCTTGTATTACAACAGCACCAATGGCAAGAGTTGTTAAGGCAGCAACAGCAGATAACGATTTTACAATCATTGCCTATCGGTTGCTTAGCCGTGACGTCACCATTTGATTATTTTAGCTGTGGCCATCAATTTTATCGTCCCTATGAATATCAAGACAGACAACTTTTTATCCAAATAGATCCTCCAGTTAGTGATAATCCACCTCAGTAGCAAATAAGTCGTTACAACCTTACCGTTGTAGTTTTGGCCTAATGGGTAACTATTGACTATGCTTTTAGATAGCGTATTCCTATCTGAGGGCTGAATAATGTTAACTCATCACTCAAAAAAGACAGAGATTAATCCCCTTACTCATGATGACCAATTAAAACCTAAATGGACTCATCTACTGTTTACTGTTTTACTTTTCAGTATGAGTGCTTGTCAATCAACTCAACCCCAAAACAAAGCTGTAAAGATTGCTGACCTATTTCATGATGAAATGTTCATGCCTGTTGAGACTGTGTCTATTGATGATATTTATCGTTTACCTGAAAAGTTTGTCGCACAATTTAGACGACAGTTTCAAGCCGATAGTACTCTTCGTAATCAAAATGTTATGGCTAATGAATGGTTGGCGCAATATATAGGCGCACAAGATGGTGGTTTTGAATACCGTGATAATGTGACTCGCTCTGCCAGTGAAACCGTGCTTAATCGTCAAGGTAATTGTATGTCTTTGGTTGTGTTGTCGGCAGCACTGGCTGATGCGTTAAATGTGCCCGTGGAGTTTAATGACATCGATGTTGAACCCGTGTGGGATAGACGAGGTGGTTTTTATTTAGTTAATGGTCACGTTAATTTACGTTTATTACCTCCGAGGTCAAATAACACAGTGTTATTTAGAGGTACAGATGTTCTAGTGGACTTTTTACCTGAACGTTCTGTGCGTGCTTATCATAAAAAAACAGTTAATAAGCGCCAGTTAACCTCGATGTTTTATAACAATATTGCAGCAGAAGCGTTGATTAACACCGATTATGATACAGCTTATGCATTGGTTAAAAAAAGCATTCAACTGGATCCGCAACATGTTGCAGCAATCAATACCCTAGCGGTTATTTATCGACATAAGGGCTACGAAGATGAGGCTGAATATGCATATCGTTTAGCGCTACAAATTGACTCTCAAGATTTAACCACATTATACAATTTGGCGTTGATTTTAGGTCAACAAGGGCGTTTAGATGAATGGGCACAAATACATAAGGTGCTTGAGCTGGCGAGAATAAATAATCCGTTTTATTATTTTGACATGGCTCAACAAGCGTATTTTGATAAGCAATATCAAGATGCACTCATATGGTATAAACGAGCTGTTGATAAAGCGGATTATCGCCATGAGTTTTATTTTGGTTTGTCTAGGGCTTATTGGGCAACAGGTGAAGAGCGGTTGGCTGAGAAAAATCTTAAACGTGCGTTGGCCTTAAGTGATAATAGTAATAAGCAACGCTACCAAATTAAGCTGCAAGCGTTGAAACAGGATTAGTACCTTTAAGGCATTTGATGCTGTGGTTGATAATTGTTTTGTTCAGCTAGGTCGAGTATCTCTTGGTAGCGATATGACTGTTTGAGTGTAGTAATAGCACTATCTACTCGGTTAGCTATTATTTGATCATGACAAGCAATTTTTCGTTGTGCAGGGTCAAACAATACCACTTCTGTTACTGGGATACTGGTATCGAGTTTTGATTTGAGTAAATGACGATAATATTCAAATATCCGTCTTTCTAAAACAATGACTTCAACATATCCATTAAATAACATCACCACTTGGCTTTTTTGATTGGTTATTTCACTGTAGTGAGGGTTAGCATTCGCGATGTCTTTAAACTCATCACCTAAGTATTGTTTTGAGTTTTGAAATCCTAAAATAGACAATGCGCTAAGATCGTTAAATTGTTCAATTTGAAGGTTGTTTCTTGATAAGTAAAACACGCTATTTTTATATTCAAGTAAGCTTTGCGTATAAAACAGTCCTTCCACATTATCAGGGGCATTGATCATGCAGTCTATTTTATTGGTTTTAACTAGACGCTGTGCACGTAAATTAGGCGCATGAACAATTTCTTTTATGTCTATATTTTCACTGTTCAGAGCTGCCTTCAAAAGGTCATACTGCACGCCAGCATTTTCATCGGTAAAGAAATAAGGTGCAATACTGTTACTGGTAGAAAAACTAATACTATCAATGACTGGAATCAATTTTTCATGGTAAGTTTGCGAGTGGAATTCGACTAATTCGTGTACATCATCGATTGGATCAACGGACGTGGCAATGGCGGGATAGCAAAGAGTTAATAATAAGCTTAATAAAAAAATTGACCGATATTTCAATGTGTTATCCTCCTCTTGATAGCTTGCCAAGTATTAAGTCGCTCATCTTCCTTGCGTTGAATTAATGATGTTAATCACTAAAGTAAAGCATATTAATATCATTAGAGTGTCTTTTTGATAAGACAGTTTGTTTTAGTGATATTAGGTGCTAAACAATCAATGTATAAGTGTATTCCATACTCGTTTTACGCAGCCGTTAACTTAGCTGAGTTGCTATTGCTTCTTATTACGTATTCCCAATCACTTACGTATAGTCTCTGTTATCGGCACTGATGAATAATACTTGATTGATTTGTCGATAGATACTGGTTAAATTGATGATTCATGTTCATTTTTTCGATGGTTTTTTATCATTTTTAATGAATCGTATCAGCTGATTTATTTTTACTGAATCAGACACATAAGACGTTTTGCCGGAGTTGTAACCACTATGCATTATCAAAATGACGATATTCGTATCGATGAAATAAAAGAATTGCTGCCACCCATTGCGATTCTAGAACGATTTCCGGCAACCGAACATGCATCATCAACTGTTTTTAATGCGCGTAACAGTATTCATCAAATTTTAGCCCGTAAAGATGATCGCTTATTAGTGGTGATTGGCCCTTGCTCAATTCACGATCCTGTTGCCGCCTTAGAGTATGGTCAACGCTTAGTTAAATTGCGGGAACAGTATAAAAATCAGCTTGAAATTGTCATGCGAGTGTATTTTGAAAAGCCGAGAACGACAGTCGGTTGGAAAGGGTTAATTAATGATCCTTATATGGATAACAGTTTTCAATTAAATGATGGTTTACGGACCGCTCGTAAATTACTTGTCGATTTAAATGACTCAGGAATGCCAACAGCAGGTGAGTTTTTAGATATGATCACACCTCAATATGTTGCTGACATGATGTGTTGGGGCGCCATCGGCGCACGTACTACCGAATCTCAAGTACACCGTGAATTATCATCGGGGCTGTCTTGTCCTGTAGGATTTAAAAATGGTACCGACGGAACCATTAAAGTGGCTATTGATGCCATTGGAGCCGCGAGTGCGCCACATCATTTCTTGTCGGTTACTAAGTTTGGTCATTCGGCCATAGTGTCAACTAAAGGGAATCCAGATTGCCATATCATTTTACGTGGCGGTCGAGCACCTAACTATAGTGCCGAACATGTGTCTGATATCGCCAAACAGCTTGCTAAGTCAGGCTTAACTGACAATATTATGATTGATTTTAGCCATGCTAATAGTAGTAAAGATTATAAAAAGCAGATGCTGGTTGCCGATGATGTCGCTGGGCAAATATCTCAAGGTAATCATGCTATTTTTGGTGTGATGGTTGAAAGTCATTTAGTTGAAGGACGCCAAGACCTCATTGAAGGTAGTGAATTGTGCTACGGACAGAGCGTAACGGATGCTTGTATTGGTTGGGATGACACAGAGTCACTTTTAGCAACACTGAATAAGAGTGTACTTGACCGACGTCAAGCCTGATATTTGAGTTAGTCACACCTAAAAAATAAGGCGCTCAATGCGCCTTATTTTTTTATATGTTGTACTAAGTATTCATTGGCCTTTGCTAAACTGCCAAAAGCAGAGATAAGATTATCACGACCTTTATCTTGCAGTTCAGGGTTACCTGATTCAATCATCATCCATACCCATGTTTGTATTAGTTGTAATGGTGGGTATTGAATTTTCGAGCTATCCAACATAAAGCATCCTTTAAACTAGTAAATCGTTATTTGTTTATTATCAAATAGGCGTTTATCTGTACTTGAAGAGTAACAAATTCTGCTTACAGAAATAACTCTATTTAGCTTAAAAAAGCACAAAATGGCTAAAAAAAATTAAAAAGTAGTATTTTAGTCTGTGTAATTTCATTCTTTGGTAGTTCTAAAGTAGTACTTGCGTGACATTAAAATAGCCATTTTATGATAAAAATGAGTGCGGACTTAATCCATCGTAATGTGACCGATGTCTGATTAGAAAATGACATATAATAAGACAATCAATATTAGATCGTGGTGAACTGCCTATAGCAGTAGTAATTAACTGGAGCATAAATGAGACCTTCTGCGTACTTCGAAGGCCCGGTAGGGAAGTTAAATTGGCATGTTTTAAGATTATTATGGCCATATTTATTAGAATTTAAAGCACGAGTCTTGTTAGCCATGATTTGCTTAATCGTTGCTAAAATCGCGAGTGTTGGGCTGCCATTCATTCTGAAAGAATTAGTCGACACGCTGGATAAACAATCCGCAGCCCAGATCATCGCCGTACCTATCGGATTGGTGCTAGCTTATGGTATGGTCCGTTTGCTCAATGTCATTATTGGCGAGATACGGGATACGTTATTTGGCCGCGTTACTGAACGAGCAATTCGCCGCCTTGGAAGGGCTGTTTTTGAACATTTACATCGGCTCGATCTTGATTTTCATTTAGATCGCCGTACCGGTGGCCTGTCTCGCGATATTGAACGTGGCACCAGTGGCGTCAGTTTTTTAATGCGCTTTATGGTATTTAATATTGTGCCAACACTGCTTGAGATTGCCTTAGTGATTGGTATTTTCTTTTATAACTATGGCGTCAGTTTTGCATTGATCACCTTGTTTTCTGTGGTTGCCTATATTGGTTATTCAATTGTGGCAACAGAGTGGCGCACCGGTTATGTGCGTGATGCTGCAAGAGCTGACTCGCTAGCTAATACTCGTTCAATCGATAGTTTGTTAAATTATGAAACTGTAAAATATTTTAACAATGAAGAATTTGAGTCACAACGATATGATTCTGCACTTGAACAATGGGAAGTGGCAAAGCGGAAAAACCGCTTATCATTGTTTGCTCTTAACGGTGGTCAGGCATTAATTATTGCTGTTGCTATGACGGCGATGATGGGGCTGGCTGCTTATGAAGTGAGCCAAGGCTCGATGACAATTGGTGACTTTGTCCTCATTAATGCTTTTATGATGCAGCTGTTTATTCCATTAAATTTTTTAGGCTTTGTTTACCGCGAAATCCGTGGAGCATTAGCTAACATTGAACGTATGTTTGATATTTTAGCCAAACAACCACAAGTGTTAGACCATGTCGATGCAATTGAAGCCAGTCCCACTGTCGGAGCGATAAAATTCACCGATGTAAGCTTTCATTACGATCAACGCGCTATTTTAAACAGTGTCAGTTTTGATGTGCCAGCAGGGAAAAAAATTGCCGTAGTGGGCGACAGTGGCGCAGGTAAATCAACAATCATTAAATTGTTATTTCGCTTTTATGATGTTGACCGTGGGTCTATCACTATTGATGGTATTGATGTGCGTCAGCTTAGCCAACAGGCCTTAAGAAGATCTATCGCAGTGGTACCGCAAGATACCGTCTTATTTAATGATTCTATATATGAAAATATTAGGTATGGTCGCTCAGATGCGACTCACGATGAGATTATCGCGGCGATTAAGTTGGCTCATTTGAGCGACTTTATTGAATCATTGCCAGATAAAGGTAATACCAAGGTCGGTGAGCGAGGATTAAAGCTCTCTGGCGGCGAAAAGCAACGTGTTGCTATTGCTAGAGCGGTGTTGAAAGGTGCACCTATTTTAGTGTTTGATGAAGCCACATCGTCATTAGATTCACGCTCTGAGCAAGCCATTTTGAGTGCTTTGCGAGATGCAGCAAAAGGTCATACAAGTTTAGTGGTAGCCCATCGTTTATCGACCATTATTGATGCAGACCAAATAGTCGTATTGAGTAAAGGTAAGATTGTTGAGCATGGAACACATGCCAGTTTGTTAGCTCAACAAGGGCTTTATGCTCGGCTTTGGCATATTCAACATGAACAGAAAGATTTGGCGAATGGGTAAGGGTTAAACAATGAATATTGCTACCTGATGTTGTCGGATAAAATACCGTCATCGGTACAAATAAGAACCTATTTATAGCGTAAAAGTTCAATATCTGACTACTTTAACAGCGCTGAATGGTGTTTAAATCGTCTGGTTATATTTAAGGCTAATGAATTTTTTGACGACAGTGATCAACGCAGTTAATCTATAGCCTAACTTGTGGGTTATTTATTCCGGATAACTATATTTTTCAATCAATTGGATTTTATTAAAGGTGCGAATTCGTGTATGGAGGTGACTTGTGCATAATATTGCGTTAATTGCGGCGCTAGAAGGCACCCGACATCAAGTGACAACTGATTGGTTTGCTATTATGGCAATGCTTAAAACACGTAGCATGTCTGATGATGCTATTAACATTGTTTATAACGACTTGTGTGCTGGCTTAAGGGTAACAACTCGTGGGCTCACTTTAGCTAAGTCTATGAACAACGACCTCGATAAAAATATTATTAAATAAAGTGATGGTCCGCAGAACATTCTTTTCTAGTTTAAATCGGTTTAATTAACTCATGCTGGGTCATAGATTTGCATAATTTGTAGATAAAGTGATATCAACGGATTATTTTGAAATGTTCAATTGATTTTAACCGCTATTATTTGGCTGGTTTATGTTATCAAATACTTGGAAGAAGATAGGAATTATATTGAGTTGATTCAGTTGTGACGAGTGCTGCTACTAATTATCAAAAGCTTACTTTTTCTGCCAACCAATACACACCATTTTTATGAGTGCTGCTGGAGACGGATCTAGTGTTAAGCGCTTAATTCTACCTTGTTCAAAACACACAAATTCACCTTCGATTTCTGTCATTCGATTACAGTTTTTACAGCTTAAACTTAAGCTTTTGACATTTAGATCTACTGCATTCGTTTTTATGTTCAACGCGAAATCCTCTGAATTGGTGCCTCTTTAAAATCACATTAAGGCTACTTACTGTGATCGATATCAAAGTATATTGTACACGTTTTCTTAACTTCGGCAAAGTAATCCGCTAGGGGCCCCTGTTATTTACTGTGATTGATGGTCTACTTTATTGCATGTGTCGGTAATGTTTATCGAGAGTTACAGCTACACCTGTGGATTGTACTATTCGGGCATGATGGCGGGTTAAGTATCTCGGGTCGGTTACACCACATGAATGTGCGATCATGGTTAAATCGTAATGTAAGAAATGATTGTAGTTTGCGACTCGTGCAGATTTATCTTTTGGATCTAAGCCTTTTTGCAATCGTATATTATGAGTGGTTATACCGGTTGGGCAGGTGTCTCGGTTGCACTGTAGCGATTGAATACAACCTAAGGCAAACATGTTTCCGCGAGCTGAGGCGATAAAGTCGGCGCCAGTGGCTAATGCCCATGCCACGTATGACGGCATGATCATTTTACCGGTCGCAATAACCTTAATGCGTTGTTTAAAGCTGCGTTCATTCAGTAAATCAACCAGTAACGGTAAACTTTGGCGCAGTGGTAAGCCGACATTATCCATTAAAGCTTGGGGGGCTGCGCCCGTACCACCATCGGAACTGTCTAAGGTAAAAAAGTCTGGCGCATATTCAATACCACGACGTTCAATTTCATCGAGGAATTCAGTAACCCAAGACATATCACCTAATACCGCTTTAATACCGGTTGGTTTTCCGGTGATATCTCTTACTTGATTGATCATATCGATAATGTCAGCAACATTATGTAATTCAATATGGCCATTGGGGCTTATGGAGTCTTGCCCTGCTGGAATACCGCGAATGGTTGCTATTTCTTCGGTGACTTTTATCGCCGGTAAAATGCCTCCTTTTCCAGGCTTCGCACCTTGGCTTAATTTAATTTCAAACATTTTTACTTCAGAATGAGCGGCAATATCGGTCAGCTTTTGTGGATCTAAATGACCATGCTCGTTACGCACTCCGTATTTAGCGGTACCTATCTGAAAAACTAAATCACAATGTCCTTTGAGATGATAAGGGCTTAACCCACCCTCACCAGTATTGAGCCAACAACCTGCTTTTGCTGCGCCATGGGATAGTGCTGTAACGGCTGGACGAGACAAGGCTCCAAAGCTCATTGCCGAGATATGGCAAATTTTATCAGTTGTGTAAGGGTGTTTACATTCAGGACCAATGGTTACTGCGATGGTTTGGTGAGTGTCATGATCACTGACGGGGAATGCTGAGTTCATGAACATTACCGCGCCCGGTTTATCCAGAACTTGTGTCGACCCAAACGCAATTGTTCGGTCAACATTTTTAGCTGCGCGATATACCCAACTGCGTTCGGCTCGATTAAACGGCAGTTCTTCGCGATCTTGAGAAAAAAAGTATTGTCTAAAAAACTCACCTTGTTTTTCAAATATATATCGAAAACGACCGATAACAGGATAGTTGTGTCGTATGGCTTGTTTTGTTTGCAGTTTGTCAGCGATAAACATGTAAATTACAGCGATCAATAATAACCAAAATAACACTAAGAAAAGACCGGAAAAAATATCTATTCCCCACATAAACCAATGTTGTTGCGGCATGTTGTTATTCCTATCTGGCTTTTAATCTGATTACCATATTAGCAGATGTTCATTTGGGCAAGTTAAATTGATGATGTTAATCAACAAGCTATTCTTTAGTAAACGTAATATAAATAAATTTTTCTTAATTGTTTTAATGTATGGCTTTAGAAATGTGTATTTTGGTCGATAATTAAGCTATCGGTCATTGTATGTGAGCTAATATCATGGAAATTAAACAATCAAATAGCAGTAATGCGAGTCCACTGCGTGACAATAAAACAGTCAATACACCGCAAACTTCATCAACCCACCAAGCTGAAAAAAATACGCCGGTTGAGTCTAAGTTAACCAGCAATCAGCTAAGTCGACAAATGATGAATAATTCGATTTTAGCGGCGCAAGAAGAGGTCAGTATTGCTGCGGGTGATAAGTCTATGGCATTACTTTATCGTGCCGCGATTGAAGCCATTAATGAAGAGCTTGCGCCAACGCTAGGGGAGAACTCAGTCCAAAAGAGTATTGAAAGTGGAGTGGATTACTCTCCTGAAGCGACTGCCGATCGTATTGTCAGCTTTGCCACAAATTTTTTCTCGACACATCAGCAACAAAATAAATCCATGGGATTTGATGAGCAAGTTAGCAGTTTTATGGTGAAAATTGGCGATGCTATTGATCAAGGTTTTAAAGAGGCTAGCGATATCTTATCTGGGCTAAAAGTCTTAGACGGTGATATTGCTGCTGGTGTTGATCAAACCTATGAACTCATACAACAAAAACTTGCTCAGTTTCAGCAAGACCGCCTAGATGCTAATTCAGCAAAGCAAGATTCATCAACTACGTAAACTTAGCTCTGTTCTTTTTAAGCGAATTAATAGCGTTAGATTATTCGCTATAGATATAAATCTGGAAGGCTTTTAATTAAGCAAATATCTGTATAGATTGGTATTATAGTAGATACATAGGCCAGTCTAAAAGGAACAAAGTCATGTGGATTACCGGTACCGTGCTAAAACGCATTGATTGGAATGATAAATTATTCTCGTTGCGTATCAAAGCCGATGTCGAACCTTTTATCGCAGGTCAGTTTATTAAGCTTAGCCAAATGCGTGATGATAAACGTGTCGCGCGGGCGTATTCGCTTGTCAATCCACCAGGGACTGATTATGTCGAAGTGCTGGCTGTTGCGGTAGAGGATGGTCAGTTATCGCCAGATCTAAAAGCATTAAGCCCTGGTGATACCATTCAAGTCACGCCTAAAGCGACCGGTTTTATGACTTTAGATGAAGTGCCTAAAGGGGCATTGCAAGGCAAGCACTTATGGCTGTTAGCGACAGGCACTGCAGTGGGTCCATTTATCTCTATGCTTGCAACCGATGAGCCATGGCAACGCTTTGAAAAAGTCGTGTTAGTTTATGGTGTAAGGCTTGGTGAAGATTTAGCTTATTTAGAAACGATTAAACAGTTTATTAGCCAACATCCTCTTCAGTTTGTGTTTATTCCAATTGTGACCCGTGAAGATTATCCCGAAGGCTTATCATGTCGCATTCCTGATGGTATTAGCAGCGGATTAATTGAACAGAAAGCAGGCTTAGGGATTAATGCAGAACATTCTCAAGTGATGATTTGTGGTAACCCTGGAATGATAAGTGATGCGCAAACCGCTTTGGTTGAAAAAGGCTTAGCAAAAAATCTTCGACGAGCGCCAGGGCAAATTACGGTCGAAAAATACTGGTAACACTTTGGTCAATCTATAGTTCCATGATAGTGGCTTAAGCTTGCCATATTGCCATACAGCATGACGATTTGATGTTTTAGCTTTGGCAACTTAACTGTTGAGAGTGAAACAGCGCTTGCTCCTTTTGGTATGATCACTTACTCTATTGCAATTGATAACCATTATCAATTACGCCGGTTGTGGCGGAATATTGATTCAGTTAGGGAGAGTTGATTAATGAAATTGTTAAAAAGTGTCGCATTATTAGGGTTGGCTTGTGTTGCTTCTTCTGTGAGTGCCGCAGAGGCATTAACGGTTTATTCTTACCGCCAAGCTTTCCTGATTGAGCCTATTCTAGAAAAGTTTACCGAACAAAGTGGTGTCGACGTAAATGTTGTTTTTGCTAAAGATGGTATCGCAGAACGTATGGTGCGCGAAGGCCGCCTATCTCCCGCAGACGTGGTATTAACATCTGATTTCTCTCGCTTAATGGAATTAGTGGAAAAGGATCTTATTTCTCCCGTCGACAGTGCGGTGATTGATAGTAATATTCCAGCTCAATATCGGTCACAACAGAACAATTGGTATGCGCTGACAATGCGCGTTCGTAACCTGTATTCTTCTAAAGATCGTAGCGGTAAAATTGACATCGATTACGAAGACTTAGCCTCAGCAGAATACAAAGGTAAAATTTGTACTCGCAGTGGCAAACACCCTTATAACGTCGCATTAGTGGCGTCGATGATTGCTCATGACGGTGAGGCGAAAACTAAAACCTGGTTAGAAGGGGTAAAAGCCAATCTAGCCCGTAAGCCTCAAGGTAATGATCGTGATCAAGTGTTAGCAGTTAAAGAGGGCATGTGTGACATTGCTATCGGTAACAGCTACTACTATGGCAACATGCTGATGGATAAAAATCAGAAAAGCTGGGCAGAAGCGGTTGAAATTAACTTCCCTAATCAACATAACCGTGGTGCTCATGTAAACGTATCAGGTATGGCATTAGCCAAACATTCACCGCATAAAGATAACGCGATTAAGCTCATGGAATTTCTTACTTCAAACGTTGCGCAGAAAATGTATGCTGAAGTTAATATGGAATATCCGGTAAAAGCTGATGTAGCACCGTCTGAATTAGTGGCGTCATGGGGTGATTTTAAAGCCGATAGTTTGCCTATCTATAAGTTGGCTGAACACCATCAAGCTGCTGTAAAATTGCTTGATGAAGTGAAATTTGATCTTTAACTGAAGCTCGTTTAAATATTATCAGCGCATTATCGATATGATTTACAGATTTATCGATAGTGCGTTGAGTTAACTCGGTATTATTTATGATTTTAGGTTTAACCAGAAGCTGGTCGCTTGCTGGTTATATTATTACGGCAATATTAATCTTGCCACTGATTGCCTTAATTGTGCAGTCCACTCTTCCTGATCAAGCTGTATTTAGCCATTTATTCAATACAGTATTACCGACATACATCGCCAATAGTTTATTGCTCATGTTGTTGGTTGGACTTGGAACACTGGTTTTAGCGATTCCAGCTGCTTGGTTAATTGCCCGTTGTGATTTTCCCTTTCGCCGTTATTTTCAATGGTTACTCCTTCTTCCATTAGCGATGCCAGCCTACATTGTGGCGTATGTTTATACCGATATGCTTGATTATGCAGGTCCAGTGCAACGTGTATTAAGGGCTTGGTTTGGCTGGCAATCTCCCCACGATTATTATTTCCCCGCGATACGTAGTCTTGGCGGGGCAGCGATAATATTGTCGTTAGTATTATTTCCTTATATTTATTTATTAGCGCGTACTGCGTTTATGGAACAGTCTTCCAGTTTATTATACGCATCGCGTGTAATGGGATGCAGTCCGTGGCGCAGTTTTTGGCGTCTTGCACTGCCAATGGCAAGACCTGCTTTGGCTGTCGGCGTGGCACTTGTTGCAATGGAAACCGCAGCAGACTTTGCCACCGTGAGTTATTTTGCCGTACCAACATTAACGACAGCAGTTTACGACACGTGGCTTGGCTATGGCAGTTTAACGGCGGCAGCAAAGCTGTCAGCCATTATGCTGTTGGTGGTATTTTCTATGATTGGCGTTGAGCGGTTTGCTCGTCGTAAACAGCAATTATTTCAAAAACAATCCTCCCTCAACGAAGCTGACAGATATGTGTTGTCATCGAAAATGGCTTGGGTCGCACTAGGATATTGCGCATTATTGTTGTTTATTGCCTTTTTGCTGCCCTTTATGGTGTTGTGTGCCTATGCTATTGATTATTTCAATGAGAGTTGGGATGTTCGTTTTTGGCAATACAGTCTAAACAGTTTATATATTGCCGCTATTGTTAGTGGTGTGTGCGTGGTTTTATCATTGATACTGATGTTTGTGCGCCGTGTGAGTCCGCGAAAAAGTGATCAGATTCCCGCAAGATTGAGCAGCACTGGTTATGCTTTACCGGGTACAGTATTGGCGATTGGTGTTTTGGTACCGCTGACGTTTATCGACTTTGCAATTAACGATATTTACGATTGGTTTGGCGCCCGAGGCCCAGGTTTATTACTGACTGGCAGTGTTTTCGCATTGATTTTTGCTTTTTGTGTTCGTTTTATTGCAATATCCATCGGCAGTTTAGAAAACAGTTATAAGCGTATTTCCCCTTCTTTAGACATGGCTTGCATTACCCTCGGGCGAACGCCTACTCAGTTACTATGGCGAGTACATTTACCTTTATTGCGCAAAGGGATATTTGCTGGTGCTTTGTTAGTGTTTATTGAAAGTATGAAAGAATTACCCGCAGCGTTATTATTGCGTCCTATAGGATTTGAAAACTTAGCGACTTATGTTTTCCAATTTGTGTCAGATGAAAAACTAGAACATGGCGCATTGGCTGCTATTGTTATTGTGTTAGTTGGGCTTGTTCCCTTGATTTATCTTAATCGCTCATTGGAGCAACAAGGCTAATTATGTCAACCTTAACCATTGAAAATGTGTGTAGTGATTATGACGGTCAAGTGGTGTTGCGCCATTTAGATCTTACCCTGGCGCAAGGTGAAATTGTCGCATTATTAGGCCCCAGCGGTTGCGGCAAGACCACACTACTGCGTGCGATTGCGGGTTTACAAGCCATTAGCCAAGGTAGCATCAGCATCAATGGGCAAACGTTGAGTGGTGATGGTGTGTTTGTTGCGAGTGAGCAGCGTGGTGTTGGAATGATATTTCAAGATTATGCCTTATTTCCGCACTTAACCGTGGCAGACAATATCTTATTTGGGGTTAATGAAATCAATCGTACTGTGCGGTTAGCTCGATTAGAAGAAATGCTCGAGCTGGTTAAATTAACCGGGTTGGCGTCTCGTTACCCACATGAATTATCTGGTGGTCAACAGCAACGAGTGTCGATTGCGCGTGCATTGGCATATCAGCCAGAATTATTATTGTTAGACGAACCGTTTTCTAATATCGATGCGCAAGTCCGTAACGATATGATGTTAGAAATTCGCGCCATATTAAAACAACGTAATGTTAGTGCCGTGTTTGTGACTCACAGTAAAGATGAAGCATTTGTGTTTGCAGATAAACTGGCTTTATTTAAAGATGGCGCCATTATTCAACATGGTAAAGCCGAAACCTTATACAGTGAACCAACTGATCGCTACGTTGCCGATTTTTTAGGGGCGGGTAATTACTTACCTGTTACGGTTACCTCCAGCCATCAAGTGCACTATTCCTTGGGCGATCTTAGCAGCACAGAAGCATTGTCTTTGCCTATTGGCAGCCAAGGGCAATTATTATTGAGACCACAGCAAATTGAATTACATCCTAGCATCAATGGCCGAGGGTGCATTGTAGAAAGGCATTTTCTTGGTACGGTATGCCATTATCAAGTCCAAATTGGCGCTGATATTTTGAATGTTAGTAGTCAATTAACAACATTAATGGCAGGTCAACGAGTGGATATAAATATTACAGCGCATCCACTGGTGATTTTTAATTAACTATCAATGCTGTAATCTTAATCGTTCTGCTTATTCTTATTCTTATTCTTAATCTTAGTTCGGGGCAAAGTGGTGGTAAAATAAGCTAAATAGCTGGTTAGGTTTTATTTTTTGATCTCTAACTCTAGTGAGCTAGTCAATAATTGCAATGAATGATCAAGCTGTTATCTGCACGAATATGAGTACAATAGATATTACAAGCTGGCTAAATGTGAGTACACTTCAAGTAATTTACATTTGATTAAGTTAAGCTAATGATCAGCTTAACTGATGAGAGATGTTAATCGTTCTCTAGTCGTATCAAAGCGTTAAATTATCACCGTTTAGGCCGAAATATAGTATTAAGGTGGATGAAGTTAATATGGGTAACCAAGTTATGCCTCGTGAACAGTTAGGGATTTGCGCAGAAGGGAATTTACACAGTGTGTACTTGATGTTTAATGCCAACGACGGTGTTGAAGATCAGTTACGCCCATCTATTGCTAATGTAGCCCAATATATTTATGAACTCACGGATCAATATGCCGACAGTGCTTTTAATGGCTTTGTGGGGATTGGGGCTAATTTTTGGGATACCTTTTATCCAGAAGCTCGCCCAGCATTATTAAAACCTTTTCCTGCCATGAGTGAAGGTAACCGTGATGCACCAGCAATGGAATATGATTTGTTTATTCATATCCGTTGTGATCGCTATGATATTTTGCACCTCGTCGCCAATGAAATTAACCAAATGTTTGAAGATTTGGTCGAGTTAGTCGATGAAGAACGCGGCTTTCGCTTTATGGACAGCCGTGACTTAACTGGTTTTGTTGATGGTACAGAAAACCCTAAAGGACGTCATCGTCAACAAGTTGCGCTTGTCGGTGATGAAGATGAAGAATTTGTCTCAGGTAGTTATGTTCATGTTCAAAAATACATGCATAACTTAAGTAAGTGGCATCGTTTACCGCTTAAAAAACAAGAAGATATTTTTGGTCGTACCAAAGTTGATGATATTGAGTATGAATCAGAAGATAAACCATTAACCAGCCACACAAAACGAGTTAACTTAAAAGATCCACACGGTAACTCATTAGAAATTTTACGTCAAAGCATGCCATATGGTTCGATTAGAGAACAAGGTTTGATGTTTATTTCAGTATGCCGTACACCTGATCACTTCGAACAAATGCTGCGCAGTATGGTGCACGGTGATGGTCATGGGAATCATGATCATTTGATGTTGTTTACTAAAGCGCTGACAGGGTCGTCTTTCTTTGTGCCATCATTGGATTTTTTAACTCAATTTGACGATGCGTAAAAGCCCGTTTTAGGCAATAAAAAAGCAATGCCATGGCATTGCTTTTTTATTTTAATGAGTTTTTATTCACTATAGTTGAATAAAGATCTAACTGTTTCTAATGTCTCATCAATCGTTTTAATACTTGCTGGACAGATGAAAATTGTGTCATCACCAGCAATAGTACCTAATATCCCTTCTGGTTTGCCTATTGAATCGAGCAAACGGGCGATTAATTGCGCTGCACCTGGGCTAGTTCTGACCACGATCATGGCTTGGTTATGATCAACATCCAGTACTAAATTTTTAACTGGGCTACCCGCAGTAGGTACACCTAGCTCGGCAGGGAGGCAATACACCATCTCTTGCTTAGCATTGCGAGTGCGAACAGCACCAAATTTGCTGAGCATGCGTGATACTTTAGATTGATTAATATTACCGAATCCTTCGGCTTGAAGCGCATTAACAATCTCGCTTTGGCTTCCAAAACGTTCTTCTTTGAGAATCGCTTTAAAAGTTCGTACGAGCTCATCCTGATTTCTTGTCGCTGGCATAGTGATAATTCATCTTATAGTTGTTATTCAAAAATCTAGCACATTTTGAATAGATTGACTTATTAAGTCAAGAAAGAATCAGATTTATTGAATAAAAATTCATTTTGTAGTGGAACTTTAAACTGACACTAATAACTCATCCGGCGACTCATCTGAACCATAAGCTTTAGGATACGGGTAACGATTGTTTTGTCAGCACTAATAGCGTATCACCATTTAAAGACAATAGATTGAGTTTTCCTTTAGAGAAATCAACTTGTTGTACCAATGAAATCGCTTGCATCAGTTCGGCTTCTTGGGTGATTAAGCTATCAATGCAGGCTTTCATGGTTGAACCTGATGGCGCAAGTTGAAGCAGATGACCTTGTTGGGTGTAACGACCAAAAAATTGATTACAACTATTATTACCTGTTAATTCACCGTTTGGAGCAAACACTAAAGTTGCTGGGCTATTATTAATGGTAGGAGTGTCGAGGACGACTTCTACATGCCAAGTACCAATTAATTGTTCATTTGAGACAATTTGAGTATGGCTTTGACAAGCACTAAGGCCTAAAAATATAACAGTGGCGCCGAGAATATGCTTTATCATGTTGAGAGAGTTCCATATACGAAAAAATTGCCACTATTCTACTACTTGAGTGTGAATAAGAGCGTAAATAATTGTAATGTTTTGGATTAATGAACATTATTTAACGTATCAAAGAGTCGCAAATGATCAAATTAGTTAAAGTGTTGCATTTCGTCGGTTTAATTATGTTGCTGGTGGGCATCGGCTTATATTGGCAAAGTGATATAGGTCAACAAGTCAGTGGAATGTTGGTCATTGCGTTACTCATTGGCGTGGGAACATTAATTATGTCTCCGCTGCCTGTTGCGCTAGTGATAGAATGGGCTAAGAAACAATCTCCCAATTCAGGGTCAAAGGAATAATCATTGTCATTTATTATCCGTAAGGCGTTATTAACCGATGTTGCTGCTATTGTGCAGCTAGAGCGTGCTCATGTTGATGATGAGTTGTTAGGTTCAAACAGCCAACTTCATGCTCATTCATTTACCAAATCAGAGGTGAGCCAGTTGATAAATCAACATTGGTTTATCGTAGCTGAAGAGCAAGGGGTGATCATTGGGTATGTGATGGCAGCGAAATGGTCATTTTTTTCCGCGCAACCATTGTACCGACATATTATTCAAAAACTTAAGTTTGCCGATTTACAAGGGCAAGCTTTATCGACGACTAACACTTGTCAATATGGACCCGTTTGGATACAAGAATCAAAACGTGGCCAGGGAGTGTTTTCTGCATTGGTTACAGAATTAAAGAAACAAGTAGCGGATACCTTTCCATTTATGGTGACGTATGTTGCCGCTGATAATGCGCGTTCGTTGGCAGCCCATCAACAAAAAGCCGCAATGACAGAGATTGATCAATTCAGTTTCGAGCAACGTGATTATTGTTTGTTGGCTACGACTAATATTACGTAAGTGCCATTTATGGGAGTTGTTAAAGTGATTATTTATGAGGAACGTGATGAGTACTAACTTTGACACACTCTTTTCGCCTTACTTGGATTTAAGGCTGTCTGCATTTGACAATCTGAAGCTGATAGCCGCGGTGTTGGCAGACGCAACAGAGTTGTATGAGTGTGTTGAAGCGGATGTACAAAATCCAGATAATCCGCAATTGCAGCAATCGGGGTATTTTGTCCGCTGGCAAGACATGTGGCTATTTTGTGGCGTAACCAATAATTATCAAGCAGGGATTACACTATTTACCGATGTCGAGCGGATTAACTTAGCGACTATCAGTGTCAAAGTAGTGCCAGTAATGACAATGCAACAAGTGTCGTTTATGTGTATAGAAAGTTCGCATTTCGATCATTGTTAACGGGTTAAATAACCTCGTACTCAACACTACCAGTGCTGCGTTTCTTGCTGCTTAATAGACTTTAAGTGTCTCCAAAATCATTTGATTTTGTCTGAACTTTGCTTATATATTTCATTGGATTAGGCTATTGAACTGGATTATTGAGCTAGATTATTTATCGGGTTCATTAAGCTGCATCAACACGAGTGGCCGTTGTTCGCTGTGATAGCGGCGATACAACTGAATGATGTCTGCTGGTATTGCTGATAAATCATGTTGATCTATAACGATAAAGTGCAGCTGTTGATATAAGTCGATTAACCACGGATGAGCAAACAAGAAGCAATTTTTAGTGATTAATTGAGGCGCTATAAATTTCAATAACTGAGTTGAAAGCTGTTGTCCACGGTAGTCAGGATGAACCAACAATCCATTGATTAATTGATATTGGCCAATAGGTTTAACTCTTATCGCCGCGATTATTTTTTGCTGACTTATATCAACTTCATCAGTTCCATCAATAGTGGATGAGCTAAGATGATGAATAACAGCCACAGACTCTTTCTGAGCTAACCGAGCATAAGGCATATGCTGACGATAGAATAACTTGATTGCAGACCACTGTTTAATGGCTGGCAAGTTAATGGCTGGAATGTTAGTCACAGGGCTGTTTATCGCACTGGCGTTAGTTGCCGGTGACGGCTGGTGGTTTGCTGTTATCTTTGTGTTTAGCCAAGTGGGTTGATACATAATCTGAGCCATTCTTGATATAAAATGTTGAGATCAAATATTGAGATTGAATTATTGTGTCGCCAATTAGATAAAATAAAACCGCCAGTTGGCGGTTTTATTTTTTATCGTTTTAGCTTAATACAGATACTCGCTTAAGACGATAATTATGCTAGCTGATTATAAACCTGCATCCGCACGAAGTGCTTCAGCTTTATCAGTCGCTTCCCAAGGGAAGATATCACGGCCAAAGTGACCATAAGCAGCAGTTTGCTGATAGATTGGACGCGCCAAATCTAACATTGCCGTTAAGCCGTATGGACGTAATTCGAAGTGTTGACGTACTAATTTAATCAATACTTCTTCCGATACTTTACCGGTACCGAATGTTTCAATACTAATAGACGTTGGCTCTGCAACACCAATAGCATAAGACACTTGTAGTTCACAACGGTCAGCAAGACCAGCTGCAACAATATTCTTAGCGACATAACGTGCAGCATAAGCCGCGCTACGGTCTACTTTAGATGGGTCTTTACCAGAGAAAGCACCACCACCGTGACGAGCCATACCGCCGTAAGTATCTACAATAATCTTACGACCTGTTAAACCACAGTCACCAACTGGGCCACCAATCACAAAGCGACCAGTAGGGTTGATAAAGTATTTAGTGTCTTTGTTTAACCATTGTGCTGGTAATACCGGCTTGATGATGGTTTCCATTACCGCTTCAATCAGATCAGCTTGTGTCACATCTTCACGATGTTGAGTTGATAATACAATCGCATCGATACCGATGATTTTGCCATCATCATAAGCAAACGTGACCTGGCTTTTAGCATCTGGGCGTAACCAAGGTAGTGTGCCGTCTTTACGGACTTCAGACTGACGCTTAACTAATTTGTGGGCGTAAGTAATCGGTGCAGGCATTAATACGTCGGTTTCATTGCTGGCATAACCAAACATTAGCCCTTGATCACCAGCACCTTGCTCTGCAGGATCTGAACGATCAACACCTTGATTGATGTCTGGTGACTGTTTGCCTATGGCATTAAGTACCGCACATGAATCAGCATCAAAACCCATATCTGAATTGGTATAACCGATTTCGCGTACCGTTTTACGGGTAATTTCTTCTATGTCGACCCAAGCAGAAGTGGTGACTTCACCGCCCACTAATACCATACCGGTTTTGACATACGTTTCGCACGCAACACGAGCTTTTGGATCTTGCTCAAGTATTGCGTCTAATACCGCATCAGAAATCTGATCGGCGATTTTATCTGGATGACCTTCTGAGACAGACTCAGAGGTAAACAAGTGCTTTGCCATAATAGGAAAATCTCGTTGGTTGCATTTGAATATACGTCTAGACGTCTATTTTAGTCGAAATCTAATCTGATAACACCCCTTTATACGAATTTAACTGGAGAATTGTGCAGTGGTGCATGAATATTTTTTATTCACAAGGAGTGTGTTTAGCGGTGAGGCTAATTAACATTCTGATTAAAATCGGTTTTTATAGTTTTTACTGATCGAATTTAACTACTTTAGTACTATTAATTGAACAATGTTAGCCATGGTTAGGAAGCTTTATGTGACCTTAAAACCTTTGTTTTAATGATGTTAAGCTAGTTTCGTGCTCGACTGTCAATTAATAATTACTCACAGCATCAATGCACTTTTTGGTGATGTGATCATCTTATATGGTGAATAAATGTAGCGGTGTTGATGCCTTATATAAGCAAAATGGCGTTTATTACAGACATAAAATGTAATGAGAGAAATTTTAATTTGCGTCACATCGCCTTGTAGGGGAAAATATGGCTTCACAATTGCCCGTTAGACCTTACAAACAAGCAGGAGAGAGCATGTCATCTCGTAAAGTACTCGCTAACGCTATTCGCGCCCTAAGTATGGATGCGGTTCAAAAAGCCAATTCTGGTCATCCAGGTGCCCCAATGGGGATGGCTGATATCGCCGAAGTGCTATGGAATGATTTTCTAAAGCACAATCCAACTAATCCTAACTGGGTCGATCGCGATCGTTTTGTTCTGTCAAACGGTCATGGCTCTATGCTTATCTACTCTTTACTGCATTTATCTGGTTATGAATTGCCTATCGAAGAGCTAAAGCAATTCCGTCAGTTGCATTCTAAAACACCTGGTCATCCTGAATATGGTTATACCCCTGGTGTTGAAACCACAACGGGTCCTTTAGGTGCTGGTATCAGTAACGCAGTTGGTATGGCGATTGCTGAAAAAACCTTAGCGGCTCAGTTTAACCGTCCTGGACACGACATTGTGGATCACTTCACATACTGTTTCTTAGGCGATGGTTGTTTAATGGAAGGGATTTCTCACGAAGTCAGTTCATTAGCTGGAACATTAGGCCTTGGTAAGTTAGTGGCATTTTGGGATGACAACGGTATTTCTATCGATGGTCATGTTGAAGGTTGGTTCACTGACGATACTCCTAAGCGTTTTGAAGCCTATGGCTGGCATGTTGTTGCTGATGTAGATGGTCATAATCCAGATGCTATCCGTGCAGCAATTGAAGAAGCTAAATCTGTAACAGATAAGCCATCAATGATTTGCTGTAAAACCATTATTGGTTTTGGTTCGCCTAACAAATCGGGTAGCCATGATTGTCATGGTGCACCATTAGGTGATGCTGAAATTGCAGCAGCTCGTGAGTTCTTAAACTGGCCACACGCTCCTTTTGAAATCCCATCTGATGTGTATGCTGGTTGGGATGCAAAACATAAAGGTGTTGCTAACGAGTCATTATGGAATGACAAGTTTTCGGCTTACCAAGCAGCGTTCCCAGAACTTGCTGCAGAATATGAACGTCGCGTATTAAAAGGTGATTTACCAGCTGATTTTGAAGCTAAAGCACAAACCTTTATTCAAGAAAGCCAAGATAAAGCCGAAGGTATTGCGAGCCGTAAAGCGTCTCAAAATGCCATTGGTTTCTTTGGTGCTATGTTGCCTGAATTACTTGGTGGTAGCGCAGACTTAGCCGGCTCTAACTTAACGCTTTGGTCTGGTTCAAAAGGTATTCAAGACGATCCTGCCGGTAACTACATCTATTACGGTGTTCGTGAATTCGGTATGAGCGGTATTATGAACGGCGCGTCGTTACATGGTGGTTTTATTAACTATGGCGCAACCTTCATGATGTTCATGGAGTACGCACGTAACGCGGTACGTATGTCAGCATTAATGGGCATTCAAAACATTTTCGTTTATACCCATGACTCTATTGGTCAAGGCGAAGATGGCCCTACTCATCAGCCGGTTGAGCAATTAGCTAACTTACGTTTAACGCCTAATATGGCAGTATGGCGTCCATGTGATGCAGCGGAAACTGCTGTATCTTGGAAAGCGGCCATTGAACGTCGTGATGCACCTACATCATTAATCTTTAGTCGTCAGGGTCTTAAAGCCCAAGCGCGTACCGCTGAGCAATTAGCTAACGTAGCTAAAGGTGGTTATGTACTGTCTGATTGCCAAGGCACTGCTGATGTGATTTTGATTGCAACAGGTTCAGAAGTGCAATTAGCTATGGATTCTGCAGTAGAGCTAACCAAACTAGGTCAAAAAGTACGGGTAGTGTCTATGCCTTCTACTACCGAGTTTGATAAGCAAGATGCAGCATATAAAGAATCGGTACTACCAAAAGGAGTCACTAAACGTGTTGCTGTTGAAGCGGCACACGCTGACTTCTGGTACAAATATATTGGTTTTGATGGTGCTGTAGTGGGTATGACCACCTTTGGTGAGTCTGCTCCTGGTGGTGATTTACTTAAACATTTCGGCTTCACTGTTGATAATGTAGTAAAAACTGTCCAATCTTTAGGATAATCAACTGAGATTAAACACTTATCTATTAGGTGTTTAATCTGTATAATAACGGCCTGCAATACTATTGTAGGCCGTTTTTTTATGTCTTTAATTCACGTAAAATAATATATGCTAAGTCACTTATTAATCAGTGTTTTTATCATAATTGATTAAATAACAAGTGCTTCGGTTAATTACTCTGGACCCTAAATGATTCGAGTTGCAATTAATGGTTATGGCCGGATTGGCCGCTCAATACTTCGTGCATTGTACGAATCTGGAAAACGTCAACAAATCCAAATTGTGGCGATCAATGAGTTGGCAAAGCCAGAAGCCATTTGTCATTTAACCCAATACGACACGACTCATGGTCGTTTCAAGCATACCGTTAAGCTAAATGGTGATCAGTTGCTTATCGGCGATGACAGCATTTTGTTACTCAATCAACCTGATGCTAATTTATTGCCTTGGGCAGAGCTTGATATCGATATTGTTTATGAGGCCACCGGCAGCTTAATTGATCGTCAAGCTTGCGAAGCACACATTCATGCAGGTGCTAAGCAAGTGCTGATTAGCCATCCTTCTTCAGCAGATGTTGATGAGACCATTGTATATGGTGTGAATCATGATTTGTTGCGCGCAGAACATACCGTTATTTCTAATGCATCTTGCACTACCAATTGTATTGTCCCGGTTATCGACGTATTGGATAAGCATTTTGAAGTTAAGAGTGGCGCCATTACCACTATTCACTCGGCGATGAACGATCAACAAGTGATCGATGCTTATCATGATGATTTACGCCGAACTCGCGCAGCGGGCCAATCTATTATTCCGGTAGACACAAAATTAGCGCGAGGCATTGAGCGTATTTTGCCGCACATGAAAGACAAGTTTGAGGCGATTTCTGTTCGAGTGCCAACCATAAATGTGACCGCGATCGACCTGTCAGTCACGTTAGAGAAAAAAGTCAATATTGAGCAAATTAACAGTGTGCTGCAACGTGCGTCAAACGGCAGTTTTAATGGTATTTTAGGTTATACTGACGAGCCTCTGGTATCGTGTGATTTTAACCACGATCCACGTTCGAGTATTGTAGACGGAACCCAAACGCGTGTCAGTGCCGGCCACTTGGTCAAATTATTATTATGGTGCGACAACGAATGGGGTTTTGCCAACCGTATGCTTGATACTAGCTTAGCGATGATTCAAGCAAAGTTAGATCGGTAATATCAATAGATTATGTCGCAATGGGTTACCGTTGCGCAGCAAGACTTTGTATTAACTTAAAAAGGAACTGCTAATTATGGCAATTATTAACATGACAGATTTAGATCTACAAAATAAGCGCGTGCTTATTCGTGAAGATTTAAACGTACCTGTCAGCGACGGTGTTGTAACAAGTGATGCTCGTTTACGTGCATCATTACCAACAATTCAACTTGCATTGAAAAAAGGCGCCGCCGTAATGGTGATGTCTCATTTAGGCCGTCCAACAGAAGGCGAGTTTAACGCTGAATATTCAATGCAGCCGGTAGTCGATTATTTAGCTAAAGCGTTAGATTGCCCAGTGCGCTTAGTGAGTGATTATCTTGATGGCGTTGACGTGAATGTTGGCGAAGTCGTCGTATTTGAAAACGTTCGCTTTAATGTTGGCGAAGGTAAAAACGATGAAGCACTGTCTAAAAAGATGGCTGCATTATGTGATGTTTATGTAATGGATGCATTTGGTACGGCTCATCGTGCTCAGGCATCTACTCATGGTGTGGGTGTTTATGCTCCTATTGCCTGTGCTGGTCCATTATTATCACAAGAATTAGATGCATTAGGCAAAGCGCTTGATAACCCTGCTCGTCCAATGGTGGCGATAGTTGGTGGTTCTAAAGTGTCGACAAAATTAACCGTGCTTGAAAGCCTATCAACTAAGGTTGACCAACTTGTTGTGGGTGGCGGTATTGCCAATACCTTTATCGCAGCTGCGGGCTATAAAGTCGGTAAATCATTGTATGAAGCTGATTTAGTTGAAGAAGCAAAGCGTCTTGTGGCAAATGCTAGAAGCCGTGGTGGTGATATTCCAGTACCAACAGATGTTGTTGTAGCAAGCGAGTTTAGCCCAACTGCAGCCGCAACATTAAAGTCAGTTGCGGACGTGACCGACAGCGATATGATTTTTGATATCGGCCCAGACAGTGCAGAAGCACTGGCTAAAATTATTGAACAAGCTGGAACCATCGTCTGGAATGGCCCAGTCGGCGTGTTTGAGTTTGATCAATTCGGCGAAGGCACTAAGCGTATTGCCCAAGCCATTGCTAATTCTAAAGCGTTTTCTATTGCTGGTGGTGGTGACACTCTAGCGGCAGTTGATAAGTACAATATTGCTGACAAAGTGTCTTATATTTCAACCGGCGGTGGTGCTTTCCTTGAGTTTTTAGAAGGTAAAGAATTACCTGCTGTAGCAATGCTTGAAAAGCGTGGCGCTTAGATCACACATCAAGTATTTGTACCGCAAAACCTAATAATAATTATTATAAAAAAATGCTCTGTCATAACCTACAGGATGTAGGTTGTGCCAGAGTGTAAAATCCGTCCAAACGATAGCGACCTAGGTGAGTAATCACCCTATTAATGGAGAACAAAATGGCTCTTATCTCTCTACGACAACTGCTTGATCATGCTGCTGAGCATGGTTATGGCGTCCCTGCATTTAACGTGAACAACCTTGAACAAATGCGTGCAATTATGCAAGCGGCTGAAGCGACTGACAGCCCTGTGATTGTGCAAGCATCTGCTGGTGCACGTAAATATGCTCGCCCACAATTTTTAAAATATCTAATGGCTGCTGCACTTGAGCAGTATCCGGATATTCCGGTATGTATTCATCAAGATCACGGTACTGATCCTGACATTTGTCAGCGTTCAATTCAGTTAGGTATGTCATCAGTAATGATGGATGGCTCGTTAATGGCCGATGGTAAAACACCAGCGTCATACGAGTACAACGTTGATGTGACTCGTCGTACTGTGGCTTTTGCTCATGCATGTGGTGTGTCAGTTGAAGGTGAAATTGGTTGTTTAGGCAGTTTAGAAACTGGCCAAGCAGGCGAAGAAGATGGTGTGGGTGCTGAAGGCATTTTGAGCATGGACCAAATGCTAACAACTCCAGAAGAAGCAGCGCGTTTTGTTGCCGATACTCATGTTGATGCATTGGCCATTGCGATTGGTACTAGCCATGGTGCTTATAAGTTTAGTCGTAAGCCTACTGGTGATGTATTACGTATAGACCGTATTAAAGAAATTCATGCGCGTATCCCTAACACGCATTTAGTCATGCACGGTTCATCTTCTGTACCGCAAGAGTGGCTGAAAATCATCAACCAGTATGGTGGTGAAATTCCAGAAACTTACGGCGTACCATTAGAAGAAATCGTTGAAGGTATTAAGCACGGCGTGCGTAAAGTGAACATTGATACCGATTTACGTTTAGCGTCAACAGGTGCAGTGCGTAAATTCTTAGCTGAACATCCTGCAGAGTTTGACCCTCGTAAATTCTTGAAAGCATCAATGGAAGCGATGGCTGACATTTGTACGACTCGTTATGAAGCATTTGGTTGTGCGGGTATGGGCTCTAAAATTAAGCCTAAGTCACTGCAAGCAATGTATAAAGCTTATCAATCTGGTGAACTTGACCCTAAAATCATGTAAACCTGTTTTACGCTAGAATAACAAATCAGCTCATTTTTCGAATGAGCTGATTTTTTTTCAATAAATAACGAAAAGCGTTGTTTTTTTAAACGCTATCGAGCATCATCCTCGCCTCAAAAAATTGACCCTAAACATCATCGCTTACTGATATAACCTTATTCTGTTAGCCATCTTAATAGTTGAATTACTCATATGCTTGTTAAGCCAAATACTCCCTTATCCTTATTTTCATTGACCTGGCCATTGTTCGTCGACTTTGCTTTGCACTTTTTAACAGCAGCAATTAATACTTTTATGATAAGTCATGTGTCGTATCAGGGAGTGGCGGCGTTGTCTGTAGGTAACATGGTGTTTGAGCTAGCGATTACGTTATTTAGTTTCGTTAGTATTGGCGCTAGTGTTGTCATTACCCAGTATTTAGGCGCCAATAATAAAACTGCAGCCAGTGCCGTGGTGTATTCATCTATCGGATTCAATTTCTTAGTTGGCTTGGTCGCAGCGGTAGGTATTTTAACCGGCTCAACCATGATGTTGAATTTAATGAACTTACCAGCCGAGCTTATGGCCGATGGTAAATTGTACTTACAAATTGTCGGTTTATGTTTAATTCCTGAAGCAATGGCCATGTGCTTAGCGGCGGGAATGCGTGCTCATGGTTTTACCCAGCAAGCCATGTGGGTAACATTATCGATGAATGTGATCACCTTTATCGGCAACTTATTATTACTCTATGGTTGGTTTGGTTTGCCACAAATGGGTGTAGCAGGTGTCGCTATTAGTACTGTTGTCGGGCGACTAGTGGGTGTGAGCATTATGATGGTGTTGTTTGTACGCTATACCAAAATACCATTACATATTCCGAGTATTTTGCGTCCAGATAAAGCCATGCTGAAAAAAGTGTTTCACATTGGCTTGCCTGCAGCGGGTGAAAACGTCTCATGGATGCTGCAATTTATGGTAGTCACTTCATTTGTTGGCTTAATGGGTGATAAGGCCTTAGCGGCGCAGTCATTATATTTTCAGATTTGTATGTTTATCTTATTGTTTGGCCTGTCGATAGGCATTGGTAACGAAATTATTATTGGCCATATGGTGGGGGCTAAGCAATTAAAAGCCGCAGAGCACCAAATGTATCGCGCATTAAAGTTGGGTTTGATTGTGACCAGTATTGTGGCTTTATTCGTTGCAATATGGGGACCTAATCTTGTCGGTCTGTTTACGGATGAACAGGACATTATTGTCCTTGTGGGGCAATTATTTGTGCTCACGTTAGTTATGGAACCCGGTAGAACCTTTAACTTAGTGGTGATTAATGCACTAAGAGCTAGTGGAGATGCCAAGTTCCCATTTTTTATGGGCTTATTCTCAATGTGGTGTATTGCGGTGCCTGGTGCTTATTATCTCGGGATCCACTTAGAGTTTGGTTTGCTGGGCATTTGGGCCGCTTTAGCGCTTGATGAATGGGTTAGAGGGTTGGCGATGTTGTGGCGTTGGCGCAGTGGCCGTTGGCAATCTAAGAGCCTTGTAGCTTAGCGCTTAAGGGGATGACTATTTTTCAATTCTGCGATCAAAGTGTTAGTATGCGTGGGAATTTTAAGCGCATGCCCCCCATTAGATTTTGTAAATAGTAAATAAAGGACGAAATGACATGAAAAAACTGCTACTTACTGCAGCAATTACACTAACCATGCCATTTGCAGCACATGCTGGAAGTGAGTTTGTTGAAGGTGATGCCACTCTTGCTGGTGAAGCAGAATTAGGTGCGACTTTAACCACAGGTAATACCGATACTTCTTCGTTTAAAGCGCGCCTAGCGTTGAAACAAGAATTAGGTGACTGGGAAAACGAGTATGTGTTTGAAGGATTATACAAAGAAGACACAGAAGAAGTGACTGCAAAGCGTTATTTCCTTGGTGTGCAAGGCGACTATCAAATTAATGATGTGAGCTATTTGTTTGCTAACACTAACTATGAAGTGGATCCATTCACGGGTTACGATTTCACTTCAACGACTTCAGCTGGTTATGGTCACCGTTTTATTGACACCGACAGAATGTCTTTAAAAGCAGAGGCAGGTCCTGGTTATATTTATCAGCAACTTGATGAAGAATCAGCACTGGCAGAAGGTTATGATAGCGACGACAGCGTTGTTGCTCACGCGGTGATTGATTTCCAAACCAAGATCAGTGATTCATCTAAGTTCCAGCAGAAATTTGTTGCCGATTGGGGTAGTAAATTAGATGCACGTTCTGAAACGTCATTAACTGCAAATATCGTTGGTGCTCTAGCGATGAAATTTGCCGTTATTGTTCGTTATAACAGTGAACCGCTTGATGACAAAGAAAGTACTGACACTGAAACAAACATGACATTACTTTACGCATTTTAAGTTAATAGCCTTAAGTTAACTTGAGTGTAAGTAACAGAAAGCTGGCTTTGCCAGCTTTTTTTATGGACCGTTAGCCGTAATATTATCTTGCTGGTATACCAGAAAAACTTGCTGATGAGCCACTGTTAATCCGTAGCCTTATTCAATCGCGGCATTAACTCGCTTGAAAATATCCCTCCAACCGTTATTCATCACTGATTGAGTTGATTCTATCTTTAAAATGCTCGCTATTGATGACTCTATTTATACTATTGCCTGCTTGATTAACTGCACTCCTTATTAGGCCTGTATTTACCTTGCTTTAACCTTTCTCATTCCAAATATGGTCGAATCAACAATGATATAAATTAGCGATTTCTACATTCATTATCATGCAATTATACCTTGCGCAAATAATCACCATATTCGCGAACTAGTTCACGAATATGCAATATTATCCACAGGATAGCCGACTTAACAACCATGCAACTCTCACTTTGAGAGTATACTTTTTGTATCGGTCGATACACTGAGACAGTGCGATGCAAATAGGATGTTGTTGGTTCGACAATACACGACGTTTGTTGGTCGATCAGACCACGGCAACTCAGTGGCATTTAAATGATCACGAGTATTGGGTTTTGAGCCAGTTAGTCCAACATCGTGGTCAAGTTGTTCCCTTATCTATGCTTGAAACTGTGGCTATTTCAGGCGACTGTCCTCACCAATTATCCCATGCTGAACTACTCGATATTATCAGCAAAATTATCAATTACATGTGTCAGCGCCATACCAATCTTATTGAATATGTACCAGAACAGGGGGTGATTTTATATACCACAGCCACCGCTAAGCGTACCAAAATATTGGAACTACCTGAGCGGCTATTATCTTTAGGTCAGTATCTGTTTATTATTGTAATTCTATTAGGTGTGTTGTTATTTGTTTACTCTAAGCTAAACCCTCCGGAGTTTGCCCAGGCCGATGTATTGCGTCAAGTGTTGACCCCTGATGGGCATATTGTTCAGCTATTTGTATTTGGCAATAATAATCAGCAAGATGCCATATTACATGCGGACTGCTTATCATCGCAATTACGTCTTTGTCATAATATTCGCTGGGATTCAATTCACGTTGCTCTGTCTGCCAATCAAGATTATATGAGTTTCACATTGACCGACGCGAGTGAAACGACACCATTAGTTAATAGCGTTAAAGTCAGTATCGATGATATGAGTACGCCATTTATCACCCAGCAATGGCTACAAAAGGTACACATTTGTGGCTAGATTAATACACATTAAAATGCACCGATTACTGCGGTCAAAACGCGGTAAGCTTTTTTTTGTATTAAGTTTTCTGCTTATCATATTTATTGCTATTAGTGTTCTGAATCGTATTGCAAATACCCATAATGTTTGGTATTTCAATTGCCATGCTGATGGCTATTTTAGTCAACAAGGAGAATCGTTATTAACGGTTGATAAAAGCAATTTATGGTTAATGTTAGACATTGATCATCATCAAGCTCAATTGACTTATAAACTTGATTCCTCAACAGATGTTACTGAAATTGCTAATCTATTAGGTAAGGTCAAGCGTGTTGATATGGGCTCATTTACTTATCATCTAGAATTAACACTACAACCTATCAGTTGGCAAGAAAACAGTCGACTACATCCATATTTACGTAACGAATATGGCATAACTACCCCTGACTTTAAGGATGGTTTTAGTGTATCTCAGCAGATTCAAGTGATTGACCTAGATCAGACATTGACCAAAGCAACGTTAAAATTCCTTCCAAGTAATAACACCTGGTCCTGTCAGTTACTATCCGCAAATACTTCAGACTAATTTTGATTGAATAAATTAACTTTTAGCTTAATATTCCCTTTGCGGTATAGTAGATCAGTGTCAATTTTAAAAGGTGTGTGAAATATATAGTGGCAAAAGTTAAAGTAAAACAAGAAGAAGCGTTATCAATTAAGTTCAGTCATCAAATGGGCCCTGGTGATCAGCGGGTATTTGATCTGTATTTTTATTTGCCAACAGAAATGGGCATTGGTTCGCATACCTTAGATGAAGAGGATTATTATCACAGTAGTATTCTTGGACGTCGCTCTTATTATTCTAAAGGGCTGCATTTACCATTAGTTCAGTCTCGTTTCGTCAGTTTAAATAAACGAACCTTAGAAGAGTTTCGTTTATACCTTAATTTATTCGCTTATCAATTTGCTGTTGCCATTGAAACTGACGTAAAAGAGCTACACCAAAAACTTGATCTCAATGAGTTTTATCCTGCTTTAGATGAACTTTGTGATGTGGTTACGCAACTATTGAAAAAGTTTCGTCGCAATGAACCGAATGATCCTAAGTGGAAATCTTATTTTGAGCATGCAGATAACTACTTGTCTTGGTTTTGTGAACAGCAGTTATTAAAGACATTAGCACGTAGTCCTAGAAGTGCTGACTATAGTGATGTTAAAGAAAAAGTACTTAACTTATGTCGTAACGAAAATCACTACCGCGAGCAAGTATGTAAATACAACTCTATGCAAACCCAGCAAGACGCCAACCGTATTTCTAATAAGATGTTGCTATTGCGTCGACTCATTCAACAAGGCGTAGTATTAAAAGAAGAATTAAAACCGCTTGGGGTAGGGCTAAAGAAGTTTGTTACTGGCGTCGCCACTGGGCTGGTAATGCTAGTGGTATCGGCGTTGATTATAAAAGCGCAAGGTTTCTTTAATGGATTAACCTTGACCTTGCTACTGACGTTAGCAGTCATCTATGGTTTCAGGGAAATCTTTAAAGAGGATTTTCGTAATGCGATGTGGCGCCTTATCCAACGCGGTCGTCCAAGGTGGAGCCGTATTTTACGTGATACCACCACTCAAACTGTGGTGGCCAAGCAGTTAGTTTGGCTTGAATTTATGCGCAGCCAAGATATTCCTAAAGCGGTTTCAGATATTATGAGGCAACGCCACAGCCAGAATAAAGTGGACTCGGAAGTACTGCATTATCGTATTGCAACTAAGGTAACCAATAAGCCCTTTGAGGCAGATTATTCACAGATACAAGAACAAGTGAATTTCAGTTTAGTGCCTTTTGCACGCCATTTAGAGCGTGGAAAAGCTAAAATATACTCAGAAAGTGAAGGCAATATTAGCAATGAATCTGTTGAGCGTCGTTATCAAGTCAATTTGGTTGCGGTGTTACGTGACGGAAAGCAACAACCTGAATATGCTCGCTTTAAAGTGACCATGAATCGTTCAAGCATTGTTGAAATTACCGAAAGTAAACTGCCTGATAATGTTCAGCCTTTCAGGCTCGAATCTGATGAGATCCTTCCTGAAGTGGTTAGTCATCCGAAACCACACGCTTAAGGTTAGATTGAACGCAATACTCGTATTTAAGTGCTCATCGAGTCGCTAATGGATGGGAGTTATCCTGTCATTAAACAACGGTTCCAATTGAATATCACCTGACGTTACACAATACTGCGTCAGGTGATTTTATCGATCAATTTCACCGGCGGTTGTTAGTTTAATGATTACTTTGATTGTTCGTGGGGCGCGTAAAGGCTTGGCAAATGTTCTGGTCAACAGATTGTTTAGCTCTTTTTAATGCTATTTCAGCGTTAGCTAGGTATGTATCTAAACTTTGTGGCTGCAAGTAGCTGGCGATACCAATGTTAATCCCTTCACCTAAATTCTTTTCTTCAAGACTTTGAAGCATATTAATCGCATATTGATGTGCAGAGTTTGCATTTGTTTCGGTCAGCAAGATGACGAGCTTTCCGAGTTGCCATTGTGCTATTTGATAATTAAGCGGTAACTCAATCAATAATTGCAGTTCAATGTCCTTTTGACGCTTTTCAAGCTGGCTCATATTACCCATATTACTGAAAATTCCTTCTGGGTTAATATCCATTACCAGTAAGCTTGAGTGTTCTTTAGTGAGTTCGCTGAGCTTGAAAAAGTAATTTTCAAGCTCATTTAAACGAAGCACTATGGCGCTTCTATGGCCAATGACGTTACTGTTACTTTGGGTCGACACCGCTGGTGTGGTCTCTTCAAATGTGCAAATAAGGTATTCAATATCACCTTCAAATGTCAATTGGCCTGCTAGCGTCGTTTTTAAACAATGGTCATAACGACTATGGTTAAATGGCATAACTTGCGCAGTCCACTCTCCCTGTAGGCTAATTTGTGCAGTTATATTTTGCCATTGATTTTTCAGCTCATCGCCGAGTAGTTCGGTGATCGAAATATTGGTGTCTCCGTGTAAAGACATCAGGTGATCAAATTGGTTATTACATTTTATTATTAATCCACTGGCATCGGTGAGTGCCATAGCAACCGCTCCGCTACTCATTAATTGATAGAGATAGGCTTGGCGTTGACTTTCAAACAATGCGGTAATGTCTTCAAATGTGACTAACCAGTAATGTTCATTACTGTTAGGGCACTTTTTACTGCGAATATGTGTTTGTAGCATACTACTATTTAGCGTCTCTAAACTGATCTCACCATGCCATTGTTTATGATGGGTTAACGCCTCTTTAATGTGATTAAAGCGTTCATCATCAAGATGCAATACTCGTTGCAAACTGCGGTCTTTAAGAACGTCAGCTGGTAAAGATAGTGCAGCAGCAGCTTTGGCATTTATGCTCTGGATTCGACCGCTATCGTTAACGATTAAACAGCTCAATTCGCTGTTAAACAAACCGTTACTCAATTGAACGCTATTTTGCTTTGCGCGTCGCTCAAGTACAAATCTATGCCTTAGTATTATCAGTAAACTGGCGAGCAGAGCGATTAAACATCCTGCGATAATGATCACTATTCGCCATTGTGCATATCGAGCAGCAATGTCGTCATGACGAATATAAGACAATAGAAAGTATTCTCTTTTGGTTTCGTATTGACTGGTTAACTCGACTTTTAAATACACGAAAGTGGAATCATGGCTGTGAAATTGGCCAAAGTTATTCATGGCCATCACTCGCCACAATTCTGGGTAAGATTGCTTTAAACTTGCGCCTAGTGCATCGGGCATATTGTCTAGTGGTGCAGGTTGGTTGGCTCCTGCATAGAGGAACCCTTGAGTATCTAGCATGAGCAATGGTGAATTTTGATTAAAAAAAGCCGGTTTTATTGTTTCAAGTAATTTAACGATCGAATTGTAAGTGACCAAATAGCCTTTAATACTTTGGTCTGGATTTTCAATCCATGATAACTGATAAAAATAGGGTTCTAAGATGCCATCAATCGGCGTAAATGCCATTGGTGAAGTGTAAATGTCGTTGCCGCCCATATTTCTGCCCGAGCCTAATAATGCAGCGGGGAGTTGCATGTTATTGAAACTACCGGTAGTGGCAAATTGGAGTTGCCCTTGAGGGTTAAACAATGCCAGCCCAAGCAGTTCTGGAATATTGTCAGTTAATGAATCCCAGTTTTCGATGGTTTTTAATTGCAGCTTTTCTGATGGGTTTTGCAGGTATTGTCTCAGTAACTCACCTTTGGCTATGATTTGGGTTCTAAACTGTAAAAATGACACTTTGTCATAGGCTAATGACGCGACAGTTTGTAACTCACTATAGCGCTGATCTGCCCAATCTTCTTGTAGGCGACGCTCGCCTAAATTGACCACCATGCTAGTGACAATAAACACCGCAATTAATAAAATAATCAATTGGCTTAACAGCGAAAGAATGTGCTGTTGCGACCAATGAGTCGCCTGTGAAGAAATTAATAACGAGTTTGAAGAACTCACAGCTGTGTGTTTAGACATGGTGCCACTTTTTTAGCATTCTCTTGGTGGCAATACTAGCATGAAGCCGGCAGTCGCGAAAACGTCTAGCTGCGATTAGGCGCTATTTGTTTAACCAATATTATCAAGTTCCCGCTGTTTAAATACTACGCCATTTCGTTCTGCGATATCACGGCAGCGGTCAATGTTGACATTAGCGAGTCCGTTAATGGCACTCACTTGAACTTGGGAGATATAACTCGGTGCAAGCTTAATAAAATCCAGCAATGCAGTATACGAATTGGCAAGCTTAGGGCGGCAATGCTGTTGATAGCTTTCTGGTGTATCGGCGTTAAGCGAAATAGACAAACTGTCTATACATTGACTGAGCTCTGGCAAAATATTCCTTCTATGAAAGTGGTTACCGAGGCCGTCAGTGTTTAATCGCACTTTGCCGCCTTGCACTTTTATTGCATGAGCAACTTGCAGTAAGCAGTCAAGGTTTAAAGTCGGTTCACCAAAGCCGCAAAAAACATATTCTTCAACCTCATGTACATTGCCTAGCAAGGGTAAAACGTCCTCAGCGATAATGCGTTTAGTGAGTGATAAGTCATAATCATGCACTTGTTTGGAGCCATTATGTTTGGGGCAAAACTGGCATCTTAAGGTGCACCTAGCAGTAATATTGAGATAACGGTGCTTGCCGATATCGTAAACTAATGTTGGTATAGGTGAGGTTGGCATTGGTAACGTTGTGTCGGTCATGTCAGGCTTTCTTTCATGGAGATTATAGCGGTCATTTTAGCTGAATTTTAATAGTGACTATGTTGCTCAGCTCGCAGATTTTACTGCAAAAAAAACAGAGCTAAGTTAGCTCTGTTTTTTTTGTTAACAATCGGGATTAATTCGATTAATGGTGCTCGTCAGAGCTGAACTCACTTTCAGCAGGTTTAGGTTGCCACCACCAAATATAAAATCGTCTTAATAGGCGTTTTATATCATCAAGAATAATGTACAAAATAGGCACTAAAATTAACGTCACTACAGTAGAGAACAAAATACCGAAAGCTAATGATGTCGCCATTGGGATGACAATTTTAGCTTGTAAGCTTTTCTCCATAATAATCGGCACCAAGCCAACAAAGGTGGTTAGCGAAGTTAAGATAATTGCTCTAAAGCGATAACAACCCGAGTCGATAGCTGATTGCATTAGCGACTTACCTTCTTCACGAGCTCGGTTAACAAAGTCGACTAAAATAAGCGAGTCGTTTACCACTACCCCAGCTAACGCCACAATACCGCATAAGCTCAATACACTCATGGATAAGCCAAGAATGTAATGACCAAACAAGGCGCCAATCATGCCGAACGGGATCACTGACATGATAATGAGTGGTTGAGTGTACGACTTTAATGGAATAGCCATTAAGGCATAAATAGTAAACATGGCAAAAAAGAAGCCCTGCGCTAACCCTAGCATGGCATTTTGTTCATCCAAGCTGCCGCCATCTAATGCTGAAGCCACTTTAGGGAATCGTGCTGTGAGTTCAGGTAAAAAATCTTCCTGAATTTCAGCGACCACTTTCGATGGTTCAACATTGTTTTTATTCACATTGGCGGTAATGGTGATAGCACGTCGGCCATCGACACGAGTAATAGACGCATATGACTCGCCCAATTCGATATCTGCTACGGTTGAGAATGGCACCGCCGCGCCAGACGGAGTGCGGATAAGCATGTTTTCAAGATCACCCACAGTACGGCGTTGTTCTAATGGGTAACGCACCATGACTTTCACTTCTTCTTTATTACGTAAAATACGTTGGGCTTCATAACCATAAAAGCCGTAACGGACTTGGCGAGCTAAATCAGACAGTGTTAGTCCTTGTGCTTCTGCTTCTGGGCGAATGTTTAGTCGTATTTCGTGTGAACCGGATGAGAAGTTATCGGTAATATCATACACGCCTTCATAAGTGGCCAGTTTAGCCTTAAGTACTTTGGCCGCTTCAGATAGCTGGCCTAGGTCGGTTGCCGTTAAGCGGAATGATAAATCTCCGCCAGCATCGTTGGTACTGGCATTGATGTTAAGCTTTTTAACTGACAATAACTCGGGCAGTTGTTTACGCCATTCTTCTGCAATTGCGACGCCGTCGACTTCGCGGTCTTCGCCTTTGGTCAGTTCGGTAAACACAAACGCACTGCTGCGTGAGCTAAGCTCAATGTAGCTGTGTTTCACCATTGGGTAACCGTATTGCTCTTCAAGTTTGGCGTTCATCTTGTACAACGCATCTTCGACTTGTTGCAGCACTTTTAAGGTGTTTTGTTCAGAGCTGCCTTCTTCCATTTCAAGTTGTACTTGAATAAAATCGGATGGAATATCAGGGAAGAAAACCCAACGCACTTTGCCACTTTGCACTAACGCAATCGACAAAATCAGTACCCCAATAAACACTGCCACCACGCTGTAACGTTGTTTAATGCAACGCTCTAAAAAGTGACGATAGACGTTATGAATGAAATGCTGTAACCATTCGTTGAGGGCAAATTTAAACCGCGATAAAAAATGGGTTGGTGCTGTGCGTTTTTTGATTTTCATGTGAGCTAAATGTGCGGGTAGAATCAGTTTTGATTCGATCAGCGAAAATGCTAAACACAAAATCACCACCATACCGATGGATTTCCAAATAATCCCCATGGGCCCAGACACCATAATCATTGGGATAAAGGCGGCAATGGTGGTGAGTACCCCAAATGTGGCGGGCATGGCTACTTTTTGCACACCTTTTACGACGTTATCCAACGAGTGGCCGTTTTCTTCTAACTCGGTATAGGCACTTTCGCCGATGACAATGGCATCGTCGACGACGATCCCCAGCACCAGAATAAACGCGAATAAGGTCAGCATGTTAATCGACATGTTAAACGGCTCAAGTGGCATCAGTAGCATGGTGCCCAAAAAGCACACCGGTAAGCCCATCATGACCCAAAAAGCGAGTTTAAGATCTAAGAACAAAGCCAAAATAATAAATACCAGCAGGGCGCCATAAAACATGTTCGACAACATCATGTTTAAACGGCCTTGCAGGTAGTGAGTTAAATCACCCCAGGTATCAAGTTGAATATTACTTGGTAAGCTCTTTTTACGTTCGGCAACATAAGCTTTAACTTGCGAAGAAATATCTAACGCATTTTGATCGTCGATACTGGTAATTTCAATCACGGCAGCAGGTTTGCCGTTAAAGCGGGTGTACTCTAAACGTTCTTCAAAATCATCATTAATGGTGGCCACTTGCGGTAACATAATCCGGCTGCCATCAGCACGGGTTTCTACTACAATTTGAGCAAAGTCATCTGCAGTATAAGCTTGGCCTTTTGTACGTAGTAAGATGTCACCGTCTTGGGCACGAATAGAGCCACCGGGTAAATCAATCGATGAGTTTTGTACTGCTAAAGCGACTTGGGTAAACGTAATACCATATTCACGTAATTTGTCTTCAGACAGTTCAATGCCTATTTCGTAGTCACGAACACCAGTAACTTTTGCTCGAGTGACCGCGGGTAAATCGGTAATGTCGTCGCGTATACTCTTCGCCATTTCTTTCATGTCATGCAAGGTCATGTCGCCATAGACCGACACCCAAATGACATTGTTTTCTGGCTTTATTTGGTAAATATTGGGTTTTTCGATGTTATCTGGAAAGGTCGCAATAGCATCGATACGCAGCTTGGCTTCATCTAAAACTTGCTGTACTTCGTAGCCGTCTTCGACTTCAATCGTCACTGAGCCAACACTATCACTGGCAACAGAAGTGACTTTTTTAATCCCGCTTATGTCTTGAATAGCCTCTTCAATTTTTATATTAATCCCTTCTTCAATTTCTTGTGGCGCAGCACCGGGGTAGGCCACATTGATATTGATGAGGTTTAATTCAAATGTTGGAAATATTTCTTTATTAATCAATACAGCACTAAACAAACCGCCAATAAGCAAGGCTGCCATCAGTAAGTTGGCGGCGACACTGTTGCGGGCAAACCAGGCGATAATTCCTTTATTAGTATCCATTATTATTCACCTGCAGTCGTAGCGGCTTGGGTGTCAGTATCGACTGGTTCAGTCTTGGTTTCTTCGCCCAGTACTTTGATAACCTGTCCTGAATTCAAGCTGTTAATGCTAGTGGTTGATACGCGCTCATTTGCCTTGAAACTGCCTTGAATATAAATGGTATCAACGTCTGAGCGAATAATGTTCACCTTGCGCATTTCGATAATATTATCTGCACTCACTACGGCAACCTGACCATTACGCACCACATGACGAGGTAGCTTTACTACATCATTAACGGTTCTGCCTGTGATAACGGCATTAACAAAGCTGCCGTATTTTAAGGGTAACTGACCTTCGGTTTTGTTGTTGCGCAGATACGGGTCATGAATTTCAGCAACGAGGTATACCATGCGAGTTTGTTCGTCGATGACGTTTTCGCTGCGCACTATATTTCCTTGCCAAGAGACTTGCTTACCCGCCAGCAATGCTGTGAGTGTCACTGCGGTTTCAGGATTATCGACAGACTCTAAATAAGCGAGATCTTCATTTGCTAACGGCAATCTGATTTCGGCAATACTGGTGTCGTATAGCTCACCTAAGTTTGTGCCTAACGTGACATATTGGCCTAAGTCGACATTGCGGGCCTTAATTATGCCGTCAAATGGTGCGCGAATAACGGTGCGCGCTAAGTTACGTTGTGCGCGTGCTAATGCAGCTTCTGCATACTTGACGTTGGCTTGTTCCTTTTTCAGTTGTGGAATACGTAACCCTAGCTCTGGCGGTAAGCCTTTGCCAAAGTCTTTAAATTCAATTTTAGCCACTACACCGCGGGCTTTTTCTTCATTTAATGCAGCTGTTGCTTGAGCGACAGTCGCTTCGGCCTGAATAAGGTCAGCTTCGTAATCAGATGGTTCGATAATAGCCAGTTGTTCGCCTTTTTTAACCACGCCACCAGCAACAAAATTGGCTGAAATACTCAACATGCGCCCTTGAACTTCGGTGACAAGCTGAGTTTTATATTTGGGATTTACCACGCCATAAGAGGGTAAGTTAAGCGACAAGGTTTGCGGCGTAACAGTTTGCACATCAATAATAGGTACACTGATAGCTTCATCTTTTTGCTCTGGAGCTTCTTGGGTGCTAATAAGTGCTAGGGCTAACCCAACAAATACAATAATGATCAAGAGTGGTGACAATCTTCTTAGTATGATTTTTATCATTTCTTTTGCGTATCCATGCTGAAATAATGCTAAAGACAGTTAACTTCGTTGGCTAACATGTTCATTCAGATTCATTTTTATTACTCATTACATCTAAATTAACAGAGTATGACGTTTATCTAAATAGTTTGATGTAAATAAAATGTTTCAAAATTTTGTGTTTTTTATGATTCTACGATTAAAGCTTAATAAACGGATATTTTTGAGATGTTTGAGCTAGGATGAAATGTACTGTTAACGTTTTAATTCATAGTAATTAGCGGCTTAGAATTGATTTACTTGGTGGGTGTTTTTTGTGCATAAATTGACATATCTTGACACTTTGCAGTGGTATTAGGTCTAGTTAGTGATGATTTATAGGCTTTAGGGATAAAAAAAGCGAATTACAGAGTAATTCGCTTTAATACTAGTTGGTCAATGTATTTTAGGACGTAATATAAGTCTGCCTAAAAGTTACTTTTTCTTATATTTTTTCGATTTAACTCGAGCATCTTTTGCATTGGCTTTTTTCTTACCAGGCACTTTAGCTTCTTTGTGTTTAGGGCGAAGTTCTTCAATCACACGGCGTTTCAGTGGGATCTCAATGTAACGTTCAATTTTAGACACAATACGCATATCGTGCGCTTCAACTAATGAAATCGCTGTTCCTTTTGCGCCCGCGCGCGCAGTACGGCCAATTCGATGAACATACGCGTCAGCAGAACGTGGCATGTCAAAGTTAATCACATGAGTAATATCATCAACATCGATTCCTCGAGCTGCAACATCCGTCGCCAAAAGCACATTAACTTCGCCTTTAGAAAAACGACCCAGTGCTTGGAAGCGTTTTTTCTGCTCCATATCGCCACGCATAAATGCACATGGGATATTCGCTTTTAGCAATAAACCTTCAAGGCTGGCAACCATTTCGCGAGTTTTAACAAACACAATGGTGCGTGTAACATTTTCTTGTTGAAGAATATGACATAACAACGCAAATTTATGTGCTTGATCGTCAGCCAAGTGAACCCACTGGTGTACTTTGGCTTTTTCACTGCGTGGCGCTTCAACATCGACCATTACTGGATCGGTTAATAAGTCGCGAGCGAAACGGTTAACCCCATTACCTTCAAGCGTGGCAGAAAACAGCATGTTCTGTTTGCGGCCTTGAGCTTCAATGGCAATTGATTGCACTACTGATGAGAAACCCATATCAAGCATACGGTCAGCTTCATCAATAATTAAAATTTCAACTTCAGTGGCGTCAAATTTGTCTTTATCTAGGTATTCCATTAATCGACCAGGGGTGGCGATCAATAAATCAACATTGTCTGCAAGTGCTTCTTCTTGTGGACCATATGGCACACCACCAGTAATAATGGCGATATTAAGCTCAAGCCCAGTGGCTAAATGGCTTGCATAACGATGAATTTGACTGGCTAATTCACGTGTTGGCGTTAGCACCAAAATGCGTGCTTGGCCTTCAAAACGACGTGGGAAGTCAATAAGGTGCTGTAAAGCAGGCAGTAAAAAACTGGCTGTCTTACCGGTGCCGGTTGGCGCACGCGCTAAAATATCCCGCTGATCCATGGCCAATGGAATAGTTTGCTGCTGAATAGTGGTAGGGGTGTTGTGTCCCATGGCCTTGAGTGACTCTAATAAGCTAGGGTCGAGCTGGAAATCTTCAAATTGCATGCGCTGGTCTCGCTGAAAAATAGTTGAGTATTATAGCTGACCTAATGAGCAGGCTAAAGCTTTAAGTAGAATGGACGACATAAATCTATCATCGTTTCGCTGTATCGCCCTTGTTTATCGCGGATCGTCATTTGATGATACTGAGTTTCCACAGCAGGATTGGTTAGTGTTTGTGGTTCAGCAGTTGTTGGGTTGTGTTGGATTGCCAATATTGATCGGTTAGCTACCTTTCCCTCAATGCTAATGATATCAAGCTGCTTAGCAACGAATAGACCATAAGCGTTAAGTTGTTGGATAAAACTGGCTAAACTTTGCAGCGGTAAAATAACACTTGCCGTGCCTTGCGGGGCTAGTAATTGGCTAATCACGTTCTGTAATTCTGCAAAGGACAAGGTATTAGTATGTCTGGCGTCAGCACGTGCACTATTTTTGGCTTGTGTGCCCTGTTCAAAGTAGGGAGGGTTACAAATAATATGGTCGAATAATGGCTCATCATTGTTGTTGTGACGTTGTTGGAAGTCTTGAATAGCACCGTGAAATAGTTGCACTGTCTCTGACCAAGGGCTTTGCTTAATATTAAATTGGCAAGCCTTTGCTGCAGCATTGTCTATTTCTACTGCAATAATACTGGTGTGATGAGGACTTCGTTGTGCAGCCATTAAACTGAGTAAACCACTTCCTGCACCGATATCTAAAATATGACTTGATTGAGTTAATTCAGCCCAAGCTCCGAGTAAAACTGCATCAGTACTGACTGCCATACCACACTGTTGATCATCGATATGAAATTGTTTAAACGTAAAAGACATAGATAATTGATTACTCTTTGGGCTGTGTGGACGACTCGGATAAGATCATAACTGCTTTGATTTTTACTGTCGCGTGTTAATTGTCTCCAGCCTGTATGGTTGACTTTTTGTTATGGTCAATTAACTTAAAAATCATAGATGTGGTGAATATGTACACAAGTCTTGCCATAAATCGTAACTAAACTGGTTTTTTTTATTGTTTAGGGGGCTGGAGCTTGAGTATTAAGGCGATATTTGGTATTAGTTTGCGCGCTTTTTTACGAATTAAATCGAGTAAAAAGTCTAATTAAGGCTATTTGACAGGGATGTAACGCTGAATACTGAGTTAACGAGTCATTTTCGTTACTCTCTTAACAAAGTTTACTATTTTTTAAGTGTATTTTTAACTTTACAATTTATTATTCGTTCAGCTCAGCAGTAGCTAATTATGGCGTAATCAATTAGGTTTGTTAAAAAACATAACAATAAAACGAGGCTAGTAGTGCAAACAACCAAAATGAGTGTGACTGATACGCTAGGGTTAGGGTTTATGACCTTTGCGTTTTTTTTAGGTGCGGGTAACTTAATTTTTCCACCTTTTGCTGGCATGCTTGCTGGCGAGAATATGTCTTTTGCGATGTTCGGTTTCTTAATTACCGCAGTGGGTATGCCACTTATAGGCTTAATTGCCGTTGCTAAAGCTAACGGTAAAGTGATGGCGTTATTACCTGCGTTTGCGGCTACAGCATTAGCCATTGCGATTTATATCATCATTGGCCCAGCATTTGCCGCCCCACGTACTGCATTGGTGGCATTTGAAATTGGCGCAAGACCTTTTATTAGTAATCCCGATGCGTTAATGATGCTCGGCGGCAAAGAGTTCAGTATTGCGCAACTTATTTATACTTTGGTGTTTTTCTCCATTGTGATGTTTTTATCTTTATTTCCAGGAAAATTACTCGATAGCGTTGGTAAAATACTTACGCCTGTATTGATTCTACTATTGGTGGGATTAGCCAGTTCTGTGATTATTCTTCCTGGCGCAGAGGTGAACCTGCCGGTTGGTGAATATATTAATAGTCCATTAACCAAAGGGATTATTGAAGGTTATAACACCATGGATACCTTGGCATCATTGATGTTTGGTATGCTAATCATCGATTTGTTGCGCAAAAAAGGTGTTAACGATGCGGCCGATCAAACTAAGTATTTAGTTCGTGCAGCATTTATTGCTGCTGGTGGTTTAGCATTTGTGTATGTGTCGTTATTTTATCTTGGTGCTTCAGCAGGTGATTTTGCTATTGGTGCCGACAATGGTGGCCAAATTTTAACAAACTATGTGACTCATCATTTTGGCAATATTGGCACCTTAATGCTGTCAACGGTTGTGACGCTTGCTTGCTTAACGACTGCGGTTGGTTTAGTCACCGCTTGTTCTGAATTTTTTAATGAATTAATGCCTAGATTATCGTACAAGTTGCTGGTGGTTTTATTAAGTGTGATTTGTGCCACTGTCGCTAACGTAGGTTTATCGCAATTAATAAGCATCAGTATTCCTGTGTTAATGACGATTTACCCAGTTGCGATAGCATTGGTATTGGTGACTTTTTTGACAGAACGCTTTGCTAGACCGGCATTTTCGCATCGTGTCGTGCTGAGTGTGGCATTATTTTTCGGTATTTTTGATGGGTTACAAACGGCAGGCATGGATATGAGCTTCCTAGACTTTATGCCACTGCATGTAGAGGGGATGGCTTGGTTGCTACCTACTGCGTTAACGGCAATTGTGTGTTTGTTTATACCCAAAAATCTGGATCAAAAAGCGGATGCTTAATTGTTAAATAGATCATAATTAACAGAGCAATATAACGACGTTATGATAGATTATCTAACGTCGTTTTTTATTATTTATTGGATACCGCTTTGGCCAAACCTGTTTATCAACCCGATCCTTTAATTAACCAGTTTCTTGATGATTTATGGTCAACTAACGGGCTAAGTGATAATACCTTGGTATCTTATCGTACAGATTTACAAAATGCAGAACGTTACATTTTGACTAAAGGTAAGGATTTGCTGCAAGTTGACCAGGCCTTACTGCGTGACTATCTTGCTGAACGTTTTGATAAGCAATTTGCTAAAAGTAGTACAGCGAGACTTCTCAGTAGTTTACGGCGTTTTTATGCTTACTTATTAGTTAAGCAGAAAATTAGCCAAGACCCGACTGCATTAATCAAGTCACCTAAGCTCGTTCGCCAATTACCGGATACATTGTCTGAAGCGCAAATAGACAATTTGTTATCAGAGCCAAATATTGATGATCCGATCGAGCACCGAGATAAAGCCATGTTAGAGCTTTTGTATGCCACAGGGCTGCGGGTGACTGAATTGGTAAGTTTAACGATGGAGCAGATTAGTTTGCGCCAAGGTTTAGTGAGGGTGATGGGTAAAGGAGGCAAAGAGCGTTTGGTCCCTTTAGGTGAACTGGCCATTACAGCTGTTGAGCAGTACATCAAGTTTGCTCGTGCTGAACTATTAAGTATGAAACAGTCTGATGTTTTGTTTCCCTCTCGCCGTGGGCAAATGATGACCAGACAAACCTTTTGGCATCGAATTAAATTGTATGCGGCCAGAGCCGGTATTCAATGTCATCTATCTCCACATACGTTACGCCATGCTTTTGCTACCCATTTACTTAACCATGGCGCAGATTTACGTGTGGTACAATTGTTACTCGGTCACAGTGATTTATCGACCACTCAAATTTATACACATGTTGCTAAAGTACGCTTACAGCAACTACATAGCCAACATCATCCACGCGGTTAGCTTAGCGGGTTGTGTATCCGTGTGGGTTTCAAATTCTTACATTTAAGATAATGAGTATTTGTTGCGCTAGCGAAATTAAATCTGTAAGTTTTGCTTACGAAGTCGGGTCTATTGATTATGAACCCGTGTAATATAGGAATTACCATGAAGTTAACTAAAGCATTCGCCCTTGTTGCCAGCCTTATTATTGCCCCTATTGTGTCAGCGGCAACTGCGACCGATGTATCCAATGAATCAGCATTAAAGCAAAAACTCACTGAAACCTTAGGGGTCAACGTGATGCTCATTCAACAATCTCCAGTCGATGGTTTATATCAAGCACTAACAGACCGCGGAGTCCTATACGTCACCAAAGATGGCGCAAAGCTATTTCATGGCAATCTGTATGACATGGATAAAGGCATGAAAAACTTAACTGAGGCAGCTTTAGCTGGACCTCGTATTGAGTTACTTAAGCCGTTTGAAGATGAGATGTTGGTTTACAAAGCGAAAAACGAAAAGCATGTGGTCACAATATTTACCGACGTAGATTGTGGTTATTGCCGTAAGCTGCATAATCAAATGCAAGGCTATAATGATTTAGGTATTACGATTCGTTATTTAGCTTATCCTCGTGCGGGCATTCCATCTGCTAATGCAGACGAGATGCAAGCGGTATGGTGTGCTAAAGATCCTTTAAAAGCGATGACAGAAGCTAAAAATGGTGGCAATGTTAAAGCGGCTAGTTGTGATATTGATATTGCAGCGCAGTATAAGTTAGGTATGTCATTCGGTGTTAACGGCACACCAGCGTTGATTTTAGAAAATGGTGTGATGGTACCTGGTTATCAAGCTCCGGCAGACTTATTACGTACGATTGAATCGAATTTATAATTCAGACTAGTAAATCAACGTCGTAAAGCGTGTGCTAAAAACGTAAAATCAAGGTGAGCTTAGGCTCACCTTTTTGTTATGCTCTATTCTCTAATTACCCGTTTAAGGTTGCCTTTTGTCTCATAAAATAGTCCGTCGCCCTCAGGTTGATGATAGTCATTTACCTGCTTCTTTATCACCATTACTGAAACAGCTCTATGCTCGCCGTGGCGTCAATGAAGATAACTGCGAATTAGTGCTAAGTAAGTTATTGCGCCCAGATACCATGAAAGGGCTTGCAGAAGCCGCTGTGATTATTGCGGATGCTATTGCTGCGCAGCAATCGATTCTGATTGTTGGAGATTTTGATGCTGATGGTGCCACGTCGACTAGTGTGTGTATGTTGGCGCTGAAAATGATGGGGGCTAAGCATGTTGACTACCTTATTCCCAATCGGTTTGATTATGGTTATGGCTTAAGCCCTGAAATTGTTGCGGTGGCTTTTACTAAAAATGCAGATGTACTCATTACCGTTGATAATGGTATTTCGTCAATTGAAGGGGTGGCAGCAGCAAAGTTGCTGGGAATGACTGTTATCGTGACAGACCACCATTTACCTGGCAGCACTTTGCCCAATGCTGATGTTATTGTTAATCCAAATCAGCCCGGTTGTCAGTTTGCCAGTAAGTCTATTGCCGGTGTTGGGGTAGCGTTTTATCTGATGTCTGCTTTACGTGCAGAATTAAGGCAGCGTAATTGGTATCAACAACAGCAAATTACTGAGCCTAATCTGGGCACATTGCTTGATATTGTCGCTTTAGGTACTGTCGCAGATGTTGTGTCGCTAGACACGAATAACCGTATTCTAGTCAATGCTGGTTTGCAGCGAGTCAGAAGTGGCCGCTGTCGTGTTGGCATTACAGCATTGCTTGAAGTGGCTAAGCGGAGTCCTGAAAAGATTGTTGCTGCTGATTTTGGTTTTGCAGTTGGACCTCGGCTCAATGCTGCTGGTCGTTTAGATGAAATGGCACTAGGGGTTGAAACTTTACTGTGTGAAGACATCATGTTAGCCAGAAGAATGGCAGCCGAATTAGATGGATTAAACCAAGAGCGCCGCGAACTTGAAACGGGTATGCAGCAAGAGGCATTAAAGAGTTTATCGAAAGTGTCGCTCAATGAAGAAGATTTGCCGTGGGGTATCGCCATTTTTCAGGAAGATTGGCATCAAGGTGTTATTGGCATTTTGGCCTCACGAATTAAGGATCGTTATCATCGGCCGGTTATTGCCTTTGCCGATGCCGGTGATGGTGCGATAAAAGGTTCTGCCCGGTCGATTAAAGGCCTGCATATGCGAGATTTACTCGAACGCATTAATGGTCTCTATCCTGGAATGATAACCAAGTTTGGTGGTCATGCTATGGCAGCAGGGCTATCGTTAAAAGCAGATGTGTTCGAGCAGTTTAAGCAAGCTTATGATGATGCGGTAAGAGAAGTATTAGATTATGAACAGCTGACGGGAGAGTTGCTCTCTGATGGTGAGTTATCGAGCCCATTAATGACGCTTGATACAGCATTTTTATTACGAAATGCAGGACCATGGGGGCAGTCCTTTGAAGAGCCACTGTTTGATGGCGTATTTAAGGTCGTGCAACAGCGTATCGTAGGTGAAAAACACTTAAAATTATTACTTGAGACTGAATGTGGCAGTACGATGTTAGACGGCATTGCTTTTAATGTGGATTTAGCCATATGGCCTGATGCAACCATTAAACATGCTCGTGTGGTCTATAAGCTTGATGTGAACGAGTTTAGAGGAAATCAAACTGTGCAGCTAATGGTGGATTATATTGAGCCCATGTAATCACTGTTTTATGTTGTCGCAGGTTTTCTGGCGAGTTGACGGACTCGTCAGTGAACAAACTGTTTGATGAATCGTAACGAGGTAGCGATATTGTAGGGTTAACATCCAACTGATTTTATTGTCAATGCACTAACTATTAGCGATACAGTAAAGCAATCAAGTTAATATGTTATCTGAGCAGCTAAATAATATGTGGCTTTAACACTCTTCAAAGTGATACAAGCAACAAAAACAAAAAGGCCTCGCAATGCGAGGCCTTTTTGTTAAATCGTATAAAGTTATTTGGTACAGGTGAGAGGACTTGAACCTCCACGCCCTTACGAGCATCAGCACCTGAAGCTGACATGTCTACCAATTTCACCACACCTGCAAAACATGTATCGCGAAATAACTTTATTCTATTAGTCGCTGTCGCCACCAATGTAAATATGGTGCCCGAACCCGGAATCGAACCAGGGACACGAGGATTTTCAATCCTCTGCTCTACCGACTGAGCTATTCGGGCGACGGACGCAATTTAAAGGATTTTGACCCATTGAGTCAACCTGTTTTTAATATTTATATCAAAAATCGATTTGTTTGGATGTATTTTGGGCGTATCGAATGTAATTCAGCCTAAGTATCATATTGTCATAAATACTTCATTCATATGATGGTTGCTACAGCAAATGGTGTTATGGTGCCGTTTTACTTGTGTGATAACCATAACAAGTAAAAATATTGAATAATTGCGACTCAATTATTCAATATTGAAAAATCAGATATAAAAAAACGCTCCGAGGAGCGTTTAATGCGAAACATTAATTAATAGTCGTGAGTTTGAATGATGACTAGTTAGATAATACTTCGTTAGTTGGAAAGTTTGCTTTCATTACGGTTTTAACGTTTTGTTGTAATTTTTCCTGGCCTAATTCGCCATACGCTTTAACCATAATTTCTAACGCGCGTTCAGTTGATGGTGTTCCAGGGAACTTTTCCATAACTGATTGAGCACGAACAGCAGCTGCACTCCATGCATTCATTTTGATATAATATTCTGCAACTTGAATTGAATATTTAGCCAAACGGTTCTTTAAGAACTGCATGCGTTGTTGTGCATCAGCAGAATACTTGCTATTTGGATACGATTTAATCAATCGATCAAAATCTTTAAATGCATCTTGAGCATTTTTAGGATCACGATCGGTACGATCAATATTCATTAAATCGTGAAATAAGTAATTATCTGCCTGCATATTCGTTAAACCACGCATATAATAGACGTAATCTATATTAGGATGCGTTGGATTGAGGCGTAAAAAGCGATCAATATTGGCAAGTCCTGAGGCAGCATCATCCATTTTGTAATACGCAAAAATCAAGTCTAATTGAACTTGAGTTTTGTGCGGACCAAATGGAAAACGAGAATCCAATGCTTCAAGTGAACGAACGGCTTTAGAGTAATTACCTAATTCCATTGACGTTCTTGCTTGAGAGTACAGGACATCAGGTGATGCTTTACTGGCAACATCATCGTCTTCTGGACTGCTACTACAGGCTGTTATAGCCAGTGAAAGTAATACTAGGGCGGCACCTTTGGCAATTTTATACATACTTGAATTCAATTCTTTTTAAGTTGTTGTTAAGAATTTTTCCATTTCACGGTAAAATAGAAAACATCCGATTGTAACAGATAGCACATTCACTTTGGACCCCTAAACTGGGGTACGGTTCCTATGACACAAGAGATTAATCTAAAAAGCGAGATAACAGCAATACAAACCGGTCTGAGATTAGACCAAGCATTAGCTGGTTTGTTCCCTGACTACTCGCGCACACGCATCAAGGAATGGATCCTATCTGGTGCAATTACTATTGACGGTATCACAGTCGACAAGCCACGGGAAAAGGTTTTCGAGTCTCAGTTGGTAGAAGTTACGGCAACACTTGAAGAAGAAGTGAGTGCTAAAGCGCAAAATATCGACTTAAATATTGTTTATGAAGACGACCATATTCTTGTCATTAACAAGCAAGCTGGTTTAGTTGTTCATCCTGGTGCTGGTAACGCAGACGGCACATTGATGAATGCTTTATTATATCATTGTCCAGATATTGAACATGTACCAAGAGCGGGTATTGTTCATCGTTTAGATAAAGACACTACAGGGCTAATGGTTGTCGCTAAAACAGTTGAGGCACAAACACATTTGGTTGCCGCATTACAGGCGCGTGATATTGTTCGTGAGTATGAAGCGATTGTATTAGGCACTATGACGGCTGGTGGCACGGTTGATGAACCTATTGAACGTCACGCAACTAGACGTACTCAAATGGCCGTTATCCATGGTGGTCGTCCATCGGTGACTCATTATCGAGTGTCTGAAAAGTTCCGAGCTCACACGCGTTTACGTTTGCGTCTGGAATCTGGTCGTACTCACCAAATTCGTGTTCATATGGCACACATTGGCCATGAGTTGGTTGGCGATCCGGTTTATGGTGGTCGTCCTCGTCCGCCTAAATCTGCTAGCCCAGAGTTTTTTGAATTACTCAAAAACTTTAAGCGCCAAGCTTTACACGCAGTGCGTTTAGAGCTTGCTCATCCATTTACCTGTGAAATCATGACTTGGCATGCGCCGATCCCTGATGACATGGTTGAGCTGACAAAAGCACTACGAGTCGATACTGAGCTTAATCCGATAGTGTATTTATAATGCTTGAGCACGATTGGCCAATACCAGCTAACGTTGCCATTGCGATGACAAATCGTTTTGGTGGCGTCAGCGTTAGCCCATTTGATAGTTTGAATTTAGGGCTTCATGTTGGTGATAAGCCTCAAGATGTATTCGCTAATCGTGCAATATTAACTCAGAAATTATCATTACCGGCTGAGCCAACTTGGCTTGAACAAGTTCATGGTACTAATGTTGTTGATGTACAAACATTGATCCCAGGCAGTGCTATAGCGTTAGCTGATGGCTGTTACAGTAATCAGTTTGGCCATGTATGTGTAGTAATGACGGCCGATTGCTTACCAATATTATTATGTAATCAACAAGGTACCGAAGTTGCCGCTGTTCATGCCGGGTGGCGCGGTTTGTGTGAGGGCGTCATCGAGCAAGCATTGGCGATGTTTCATTCACCACCGTCAACATTAATCGCATACTTAGGTCCTGCAATTGGTCCTTGTGCATTTGAAGTTGGTCCTGACGTTCGTGATGCTTTTATCAATAAAAATCCGCAAGCGGCAACTCATTTTATCCAATATAATGCTAAATATTTAGCTGATTTAGTCGGCTTAGCTAAGTTGCGTTTATCTACAGCAGGCGTTACTCAAACTTATAGCGCAGATGTGTGTACCTTTTCTGAACCTGATTACTTTTCTTACCGTCGTGACAAGCAAACTGGACGAATGGCTTCTCTCATTTGGCTAAAATCTTAAGTTATTATTGGTAACAACTTTCAAGTATAAAAAATCAACAATTTTTTGATCCAGATTAAGTTTTAACCTTGAGTTTACATTAAATGCCCCCATCTTTAAGTTAACAAATTATTCATTTCTGAATTAATTTCCCATTCCACATGTATCAGATCCTAGGAGGTTGTATGAGACTCGATCGTATGACTAATAAGTTTCAAATTGCCATTTCTGATGCCCAATCATTAGCATTGGGACGCGATCATCAATTTATTGAACCTATTCATTTAATGATGGCGCTGTTAAATCAAGATTCTGGTTCTATCCATTCTTTACTTACGCAAGCGGGCATTCGTGTTAGCGCGCTTCGCTCTGCGGTTAGCCAAGAGTTGGAGCGTTTTCCACAAGTTGAAGGTACTGGTGGTGATGTTCAGTTATCACAAGGGTTAATTCGTTTACTAAACCTATGCGATAAGTTAGCGCAAAAGCGCAAAGACAAATACATTTCATCTGAATTGTTTGTCTTGGCTGCATTGGAAAATAATGACCCCCTTGCCAAAGCATTAAAAGATTCTGGTGCAAGCAAAGAGTTAATGGAAAAAACCATTGAAGACATGCGTGGCGGGCAGAAAGTTGATGATCCCAATGCTGAAGATCAACGCCAAGCATTGAAAAAATTTACCGTAGATTTAACCGAGCGCGCAGAGCAAGGTAAGTTAGACCCTGTTATTGGTCGTGATGAGGAAATTCGTCGCACGATTCAAGTGCTACAACGCCGTACTAAAAATAATCCGGTATTAATTGGTGAACCTGGTGTCGGTAAAACCGCCATTGTTGAAGGTTTAGCTCAGCGTATTGTTAATGGTGAAGTCCCTGAAGGGATTAAAAATAAACGGGTATTGTCATTAGACATGGGGTCGTTAATTGCGGGAGCCAAATATCGCGGTGAGTTCGAAGAACGCTTAAAAGCAGTATTAAATGAGCTATCACAAGAAGAAGGTCAGGTCATTCTGTTTATTGATGAGCTGCATACCATGGTCGGCGCAGGTAAGGGCGAGGGCGCAATGGATGCTGGTAATATGCTTAAGCCTGCTTTAGCACGTGGTGATTTGCATTGTGTCGGCGCAACAACACTTGATGAATATCGTCAATATATTGAGAAAGATGCTGCACTTGAACGCCGTTTTCAAAAAGTAATTGTTGATGAACCGAGCGTTGAAGACACCATTGCCATTTTACGTGGTTTAAAAGAGCGTTACGAATTACATCATCATGTTGAAATAACTGATCCTGCTATTGTTGCAGCTGCAACCATGTCGCATCGTTATATTTCAGACCGTAAACTGCCTGACAAAGCTATCGACTTAATTGATGAAGCCGCATCGAGTATCAGGATGCAGATTGATTCTAAGCCCGAAGTACTTGATCGATTAGAGCGCCGTGCTATTCAGCTTAAGCTGGAAGAACAAGCGTTAAGTAAAGAGTCAGACGAAGCCAGTCGTAAACGTCTTGAGTTTTTACAACATGAACTGAGAGATGTTGAAAGTAAAGCGGCTGAAATGAATGAGATTTGGCATACCGAGAAAGCAGCATTAGCAGGTACTCAACATATTAAAGCTGATCTCGAACAGGCGAGAATGGATTTAGAAGTTGCTCGACGTGCTGGTGACTTAACGCGGATGTCTGAATTACAGTATGGGCGTATTCCTGAACTTGAAAAACAGTTGGATTTAGCATCACAAGCCGAAATGCAAGATATGACACTGTTACGTAATAAAGTGACTGATGTCGAGATTGCAGAAGTACTATCGAAAGCGACGGGGATACCTGTTTCAAAAATGCTCGAAGGCGAACGTGAAAAACTATTGCATATGGAAACCGCATTACATGAACGTGTAATTGGCCAAAACGAGGCTGTGGATGCAGTATCTAATGCCATTCGCCGTAGCCGCGCCGGTCTTGCCGATCCGCAACGTCCAATCGGTTCGTTCTTGTTCCTCGGGCCTACTGGTGTGGGTAAAACTGAATTATGTAAATCGCTAGCTAAGTTTTTATTTGATTCAGAATCGGCTCTTGTGCGCATTGATATGTCTGAATTTATGGAAAAACATACCGTTTCGCGTTTAGTTGGTGCCCCTCCAGGATATGTGGGTTATGAAGAAGGTGGTTATTTAACTGAAGCGGTTCGCCGTAAGCCTTACTCAGTGATTTTGTTAGACGAAGTTGAGAAGGCACATCCAGATGTATTTAACGTGTTGTTGCAAGTATTAGATGATGGCCGTTTAACAGATGGCCAAGGCAGAACGGTTGATTTTAAAAACACTGTGATCATCATGACCTCTAACCTTGGTTCAGATATTATCCAAGAGGGCTTTGGTCATACGAGTTATGAAGAGATGAAAGCTGGAGTCATGAATGTTGTGACGCAAAGCTTCCGTCCAGAGTTTTTGAATCGAATTGATGAGTCTGTGGTATTCCATCCCTTAGATGCAGAAAATATCAAACACATTGCCAGCATTCAATTTGAATTGTTGCGCAAGCGTCTTATTGAGAAAGAGTTTGATATTGAGTTGTCTGATGCCGCTTTATCATTAATTGCCGAAGCTGGATTCGATCCTGTTTATGGTGCAAGGCCTTTAAAACGAGCATTGCAACAAGAAGTGGAGAATCCTTTAGCCCAAAAATTACTTCGAGGCCAATTATTGCCAGGTAAAATGATTAAAGTTGTAGTAGAAGATGGCAAGCTAGCTTTCAATCAATAATGTTATACCGCATTATTAGCTGAAGTTATTTGAACAAAGGGAGCATTAGCTCCCTTTTTTATTACTTGCTTTGACAAAATAACCTGACTCGCTCGGTGTTTTCAGCAATAGCAGCTTGCCTCTGTTCTTCTGTCATGGCGACAGTTTCACCAGTAGCTTTGTCTTGTTGATTTAATTTGCTGTGAGTCTTCAACACACTAAGGCTGTGCTTAGCACTTTTACAGATGTCTTTGGCTTGTTGTTTGTCTTTTTCATTAATGATCTTTGCTGACGTTTCTAATTCAGACTCCGCGTTAACAGCGGTTTTTTTTTGTGGTGTGTAAGTGCCAATTTTAGCGGGTTCCACATCTTCACTATAAATCTTGCTAGCATCTACATTTAAAGGTTGTTGCTGACTGTAATGCACAACCCCAGCATCATCCACCCAAGTGTAAATCGTCGCGGCATATAAGCATGCACTAAATGCAAAAGTGGCTAAGCCAAAAACTAAACGCATAATTCCCATGTGAGTATCCCAGAGCTAATTGACGACATGCTTGAATGTTTCAAAATATGCTATCTTTGAGTATAAATCCAACAACTAAAACGATAATGTGTAAAGTGTATGCAAAATTCACCTAATCACCCAGTAAAAAATAAAGGTATTTACTTATTACCCAACTTATTTACTACAGCAGGGCTGTTCTCTGGTTTTTATGCTGTCATTTCATCAATGAACGGTCACTTCGAGTCAGCGGCAATCGCTATCTTTATTGCTATGATTTGCGATGGACTCGATGGCAGAGTCGCAAGATTAACCAATACTCAAAGTGATTTTGGCGCTGAATATGATAGTTTGGCCGATATGGTTTCTTTTGGCATGGCTCCAGCCATCCTTGCTTACAATTGGGCATTACAAGACTTAGGTAAAATAGGTTGGTTAGCGGCTTTTATTTATTGCGCTTGCGCGGCATTGAGATTAGCTCGTTTCAATACCCAAGTTGGTGTTGCCGATAAACGTTATTTTCAAGGTCTAGCTAGTCCCGCTGCAGCAGCCTTAATCGCTGGAAGTATTTGGAGTGGTTCTAAATATGAGCTTGACCCTACCAATATAAATTACCTTGCTGCATTGATTACTGCCTTAACAGGACTACTCATGGTCAGTAACTTTCGCTATCACTCCTTTAAGGAAGTCGATTGGCGAGGGAAAGTAAATTTCGTGGTGATGTTATTGCTCGTAGGTGTGTTCGTTATTATTTCTGTAGAACCAGCAATTATTCTTTGTCTTGGTTTCTACATATATGCACTATCTGGACCTGTTATCACGATTAAAGCTATTAAGAAGTTAAAAGTGGCCCACATCGTTGGCGATGAATTGAATAAAACAGAGACACAACAACACTCAACCATCGATGACATCAATAGTACCAACGAGAAAAAAGAAAGTTAATTATAGAGTGATTTTCTTCAATAGCATCTAACTATAGAGTTTACCTCTACTATATAGGTAGCTGAGGTAATCGTTGTTATTCACCAATGTATTCATTAAATCACGTCTTTTTTATTGAAATCGTAAATATGTACTATAATTCTTATCCAGTTTTATATTCGTTAATGCGCTTCTGTATATTAACTGGAGTTTAATTAAGCAAAATCGAACGTGGTTGTGTATTTTTAATACCGTCTTGTTTGATTAGTATTCAGTTGATTGCTTTTTTACTAAAAACCTTTAAAAAGGCCTTGCGCAAAAACGTGTGGTGCCTATAATGCGCATCCACTGACACGGCAGACAGCGCAAGCGGTTACCGAGTCAGGTTGAATTAAGTGCTTCAAAACACTGAATTCAAGGCGAAAAGAAAGTTTGAAAAAACACTTGACGCCAACACGGGAAAGCGTAGAATACGCACCCCAAGCCAACGACCTAGCGTCTTATGGTGATGTCTGAAAAATTGATATCAACGTTCTTTAACAATCTAAACAAGAAATCTGTGTGGACATTCACAGGTATTGAGTTATTCGAAATTGTCTTCTGTTCTTCGGAATGTTGGCAATCAAAAAATTTAAACTCAATGCAACGATGAATGTTCATAGTAATATGTACAAACATTATTTAGATTCTTCCGAGTCTAATTAATGAAATCAGAATTCATTGAGCCGAAACCTTCGGGTTTCAAAAAACTTTAATTGAAGAGTTTGATCATGGCTCAGATTGAACGCTGGCGGCAGGCCTAACACATGCAAGTCGAGCGGTAACACAAGGGAGCTTGCTCCTGAGGTGACGAGCGGCGGACGGGTGAGTAATGCCTAGGGATCTGCCCAGTCGAGGGGGATAACAGTTGGAAACGACTGCTAATACCGCATACGCCCTACGGGGGAAAGGAGGGGACCTTCGGGCCTTCCGCGATTGGATGAACCTAGGTGGGATTAGCTAGTTGGTGAGGTAATGGCTCACCAAGGCGACGATCCCTAGCTGTTCTGAGAGGATGATCAGCCACACTGGGACTGAGACACGGCCCAGACTCCTACGGGAGGCAGCAGTGGGGAATATTGCACAATGGGGGAAACCCTGATGCAGCCATGCCGCGTGTGTGAAGAAGGCCTTCGGGTTGTAAAGCACTTTCAGTAGGGAGGAAAGGTAATAGTTTAATAAACTATTACTGTGACGTTACCTACAGAAGAAGGACCGGCTAACTCCGTGCCAGCAGCCGCGGTAATACGGAGGGTCCGAGCGTTAATCGGAATTACTGGGCGTAAAGCGTGCGCAGGCGGTTTGTTAAGCCAGATGTGAAATCCCCGGGCTCAACCTGGGAATTGCATTTGGAACTGGCGAACTAGAGTCTTGTAGAGGGGGGTAGAATTCCAGGTGTAGCGGTGAAATGCGTAGATATCTGGAGGAATACCGGTGGCGAAGGCGGCCCCCTGGACAAAGACTGACGCTCATGCACGAAAGCGTGGGGAGCAAACAGGATTAGATACCCTGGTAGTCCACGCCGTAAACGATGTCTACTCGGAGTTTGGTGACTTAGTCACTGGGCTCCCAAGCTAACGCATTAAGTAGACCGCCTGGGGAGTACGGCCGCAAGGTTAAAACTCAAATGAATTGACGGGGGCCCGCACAAGCGGTGGAGCATGTGGTTTAATTCGATGCAACGCGAAGAACCTTACCTACTCTTGACATCCACAGAAGAGACCAGAGATGGACTTGTGCCTTCGGGAACTGTGAGACAGGTGCTGCATGGCTGTCGTCAGCTCGTGTTGTGAAATGTTGGGTTAAGTCCCGCAACGAGCGCAACCCCTATCCTTATTTGCCAGCACGTAATGGTGGGAACTCTAGGGAGACTGCCGGTGATAAACCGGAGGAAGGTGGGGACGACGTCAAGTCATCATGGCCCTTACGAGTAGGGCTACACACGTGCTACAATGGCGTATACAGAGGGTTGCAAAGCCGCGAGGTGGAGCTAATCTCACAAAGTACGTCGTAGTCCGGATCGGAGTCTGCAACTCGACTCCGTGAAGTCGGAATCGCTAGTAATCGTGGATCAGAATGCCACGGTGAATACGTTCCCGGGCCTTGTACACACCGCCCGTCACACCATGGGAGTGGGCTGCAAAAGAAGTGGGTAGTTTAACCTTCGGGAGAACGCTCACCACTTTGTGGTTCATGACTGGGGTGAAGTCGTAACAAGGTAGCCCTAGGGGAACCTGGGGCTGGATCACCTCCTTACCTATACGACTAACTCAATACCTAAAGTGCAGAGATGCATGTGAGTGTTCACACAGATTACTTGTTAACTTCTTCGGAAGTAGAGTGAAACACACCGCTTGCCGGTTAAGTGTTGTTCTTTAACAATTTGGAAAGCTGATAGTACTAACTAAAGGCGCATGGATGATGATTCGTTGTCGTTTGTGTGATTACGTTAGTGCGAAAAACGTTAATGCGAAAGCATTAACACTTGAGTTCTCAAAACACTGTTTAAGTGTCTTGAATATTCTAAAAACTAAGGCGAGTCCACTTCCTACCCTGGAGGTGAGACAAGTAAAAAACCAGCTGGTCATGATATGACCCAGAGCTCTTCTCTTGTTAATTCAAGGGTGTGAAACTCATTTGGGTTGTATGGTTAAGTGACCAAGCGTATACGGTGGATGCCTTGGCAGTCAGAGGCGATGAAGGACGTAATAACTTGCGAAAAGCGTTGGCGAGCTAGTAATAAGCATTTGAGCTAACGATATCCGAATGGGGAAACCCACATGCATAAGCATGTATCACAACATGAATACATAGTGTTGTGAGGCAAACCCGGGGAACTGAAACATCTAAGTACCCGGAGGAAAAGAAATCAACCGAGATTCCCCTAGTAGCGGCGAGCGAACGGGGATTAGCCCTTAAGTCTATGGGGTGTTAGTGGAATGTGTTGGAAAGCACAGCGGCACAGGGTGATAGCCCCGTACATGAAAACTAACCATAGATGAAAACGAGTAAGGCGGGACACGTGACATCCTGTTTGAATATGGGGGGACCATCCTCCAAGGCTAAATACTCCTGACTGACCGATAGTGAACCAGTACCGTGAGGGAAAGGCGAAAAGAACCCCTGTGAGGGGAGTGAAATAGAACCTGAAACCGTATACGTACAAGCAGTGGGAGCGGTTCTTGAGACCGTGACTGCGTACCTTTTGTATAATGGGTCAGCGACTTACATTTTGTAGCGAGGTTAAGCGAATAGCGGAGCCGTAGGGAAACCGAGTGTTAACTGCGCGTTTAGTTGCAAGGTGTAGACCCGAAACCGAGTGATCTAGCCATGGGCAGGTTGAAGGTTGAGTAACATCAACTGGAGGACCGAACCGACTTATGTTGAAAAATGAGCGGATGACTTGTGGCTGGGGGTGAAAGGCCAATCAAACTCGGAGATATCTGGTTCTCCTCGAAAGCTATTTAGGTAGCGCCTCGAGCGAATACCATTGGGGGTAGAGCACTGTTAAGGCTAGGGGGTCATCCCGACTTACCAACCCTTTGCAAACTCCGAATACCAATGAGTACTACTCGGGAGACAGACAGCGGGTGCTAACGTCCGTTGTCAAAAGGGAACAACCCAGACCGTCAGCTAAGGTCCCAAAGTGTATGTTAAGTGGGAAACGATGTGGGAAGGCTTAGACAGCTAGGATGTTGGCTTAGAAGCAGCCATCATTTAAAGAAAGCGTAATAGCTCACTAGTCGAGTCGGCCTGCGCGGAAGATTTAACGGGGCTAAACATACCACCGAAGCTACGGGTGCATTTCATTAGAAGTGCGCGGTAGAGGAGCGTTCTGTAAGCGGTTGAAGGTGAAGGGGTAACCCACACTGGACGTATCAGAAGTGCGAATGCTGACATGAGTAACGATAAAGGGAGTGAAAAACTCCCTCGCCGGAAGACCAAGGGTTCCTGTCCAACGTTAATCGGGGCAGGGTGAGTCGACCCCTAAGGTGAGGCCGAAAGGCGTAATCGATGGGAAACAGATTAATATTTCTGTACTTCCGCTAACTGCGATGGAGAGACGGAGAAGGCTAGGCTAGCGCGGCGTTGGTAGTCCGCGTTTAAGGTGGTAGGTTGATTTCTTAGGCAAATCCGGGAAATCGTACTTTAATGTACAGGCTGAGAGCTGATGACGAGTCACTACGGTGATGAAGTAGTTGATGCCATGCTTCCAGGAAAATCTTCTAAGCTTCAGGTTAGTGGGAATCGTACCCCAAACCGACACAGGTGGTCGGGTAGAGAATACCAAGGCGCTTGAGAGAACTCGGCTGAAGGAACTAGGCAAAATGGTACCGTAACTTCGGGAGAAGGTACGCTGCTGTTGGTGATGGGACTTGCTCCCTAAGCTGACGGCAGTCGCAGATACCAGGTGGCTGCAACTGTTTATCAAAAACACAGCACTGTGCAAAATCGCAAGATGACGTATACGGTGTGACGCCTGCCCGGTGCCGGAAGGTTAATTGATTGGGTTATCTTCGGAGAAGCTCATGATCGAAGCCCCGGTAAACGGCGGCCGTAACTATAACGGTCCTAAGGTAGCGAAATTCCTTGTCGGGTAAGTTCCGACCTGCACGAATGGCGTAATGATGGCCACGCTGTCTCCAGCCGAGACTCAGTGAAGTTGAAATTGCGGTGAAGATGCCGTATACCCGCGGCTAGACGGAAAGACCCCGTGAACCTTTACTATAGCTTGGCACTGAACATTGAACCTACATGTGTAGGATAGGTGGGAGACTTTGAAGCTTGGACGCTAGTCTGAGTGGAGTCAATCTTGAAATACCACCCTTGTAGTTTTGATGTTCTAACTCTGGCCCCTTATCGGGGTTGAGGACAGTGCCTGGTGGGTAGTTTGACTGGGGCGGTCTCCTCCCAAAGAGTAACGGAGGAGCACGAAGGTTGGCTAAGTACGGTCGGACATCGTACGGTTAGTGCAATGGCATAAGCCAGCTTAACTGCGAGACATACACGTCGAGCAGGTACGAAAGTAGGTCATAGTGATCCGGTGGTTCTGAATGGAAGGGCCATCGCTCAACGGATAAAAGGTACTCCGGGGATAACAGGCTGATACCGCCCAAGAGTTCATATCGACGGCGGTGTTTGGCACCTCGATGTCGGCTCATCACATCCTGGGGCTGAAGTCGGTCCCAAGGGTATGGCTGTTCGCCATTTAAAGTGGTACGCGAGCTGGGTTCAGAACGTCGTGAGACAGTTCGGTCCCTATCTGCCGTGGGCGTTGGATGATTGAAGGGAGCTGCTCCTAGTACGAGAGGACCGGAGTGGACGAACCGCTGGTGTTCGGGTTGTCATGCCAATGGCATTGCCCGGTAGCTACGTTCGGAATCGATAACCGCTGAAAGCATCTAAGCGGGAAGCGAGCCCTAAGATGAGTCATCCCTAGAGCTTTAAGCTCTCTAAAGGGCCGTAGGAGACTACTACGTTGATAGGCAAGGTGTGTAAGCGTTGTGAGGCGTTGAGCTAACTTGTACTAATGACCCGTGAGGCTTAACCATACAACCCAGATGGGTTTTACTGACCTTAGTGTTAGAATGAGGCGCTTAAACAGTGCGAACTCAAGACTCTTGATAAGAGTAAAAGCAATCAGCTTTCCGAATTATTATTTAATGCCTAATGAAGAATTAGTGCGTTAGATAAACAAATTTGTCTGGAAACCATAGAGCTGTGGCACCACCTGATCCCATTCCGAACTCAGAAGTGAAACACAGTATCGCCGATGGTAGTGTGGGGTCTCCCCATGCGAGAGTAGGTCATTTCCAGGCGCCTAATTGACTTGAAAGAGTCGTGAAACAGCCCGCTATCATGTAGCGGGCTTTTTTACGTCTGTCATTTGTTGAAATTACGGTTTGGTTAATATGAGCATAATGCTTGTGTGGACGATATGCCCATGCGAAGTAGGTCATTTTCAGGCGCCTAATTGACTTGAAAGAGTCGTGAAACAGCCCGCTATCATGTAGCGGGCTTTTTTACGTCTGTCATTTAACGACAAGTAGGCTTGGTTAATATGAGCATAATGCTTGTGTGGACGATATGCCCATACGAAATAGGTCATTTCCAGGCGCCTAATTGACTTGATAGAGTCGTGAAACAGCCCGCTATCATATAGCGGGGTTTTTACGTCTGTAATTTAACTACAAGTAGTTAATTCATCGATCTAGTTCATTCCTTAAAGTATCAACTTTGCAGGCCTTTGGATTTTGTGCATATACGTCGTCTACAGATTCATTAAGCTACAATAGCAGTCACGCTTAGGTATCGATTTTGTTTTAAGGCTTCCAAAGAAGGGTGGCATTACTGCATTTTGCCAGCAGTTATGTCTTCGGTTGATATTCTGTCCTATTTTATACTTTCATGGCTTTCATATTTGCTCAAACCAAATTGGAATTTTGTCTTTCACAACAGGCAACTCACCAATGTCCCACATATAAATTTATTACCACAGCTAAATAGGTCCATTTTGTTCTAGGCCTAATATACGTTATAAAATCAGACCTGATTTATAGCGCCAACATTACGCTCTTGCTGTAACAAGTTATACCATTTACATTAATTAATTGGTCAATTTTGTCCAACGTCTAGAACATAGTTGAATCACCCTTTCCGGCTCTGCAATAAATCGATTCCATGCAATGGAACACTGCTCAACAATATCGTCATATCCACTAAAGCAACGATTTGCGAGTTCATTCTGACGAAGCCATTGCCACACTTGTTCTATAGGGTTGAGTTCTGGCGAATAGGGCGGAAGCTTAAGGATACTAAGGTTATCAAAGTCCTCAGTCAGATCTTGTTGATGCCAACCTGCACCATCCATGATGACCAAAGCATGGCGACCCGATTCGGTAGCCTCTGAAATTAATTTTAAATGCTCCCACATATATTCACTGTTGGCATGCGGGGCAATAATAGCCTCTGTCGTGCCCGTTGCAGGACACACCGCACCATATAAATATGCTGATTCGAACTGTTGTTGCCTTACCGCTCGTGGTCGGGTTCCTTTCGTTGCCCAAATGCGGGTCGTGGTATTTTGCTGACCAAATCTGGCTTCATCTTGAAACCAAACATCAATGCGATCTAACGCCACATGACCAGGGGTGTTAAGGATCGTTGACAGCTGGAAGTTTTTTAAAAGCGTCCTGAATATCTTGAGATTGTTTTGGGTGTCGAGAACGGGTCGTTATCCATGACAATCCTAATTGATGCAGTAATCTGTAGATATTTGCCTGTTTAAAGGTCACCCCAAATTCAGACTGAATAAAAAGACTGACATCTCTTGCCATCAATCTTCCGCCACTCTCAGACAAGCTTTGACGTTGTACAAATTCTTTCAGATTTACCAGTTGTTTCGCCGATAGTTGAGCGGGTCTACCTGGATTATGTTTATCATCTAGGCCGCTAATGCCATGAGTTAAATAATGAGTAACCCAAGTATTTACACTGGTTCTACTGACCTTCAGCATGTTGGCTATAGCAGTACGAGAATGACCTTCGGTAAAATGAAGTAAGGCGAGATAACGCATACGTTTACGTGCGCGTTTCTCAGATTTAACTAATGCTGCAAGATTGAGATTATTCATCGATACTGAAGTAAGGAAATGACGAGCAATTAGATCACATATTTAATGTAAATGGTATTAGGCGTAATTGTAGGTTCATCATTGGCTATCTTGTAGTGATGGTTTCTCTACTGATTAGTTGGTTACCTCTTAATGATTGAATTCCCTATGTAAGTAACAATAAATGCGAATATTCTCATTCGATAATACTGCCTAACCTTCACCCATCAATATCGGCATATGCGGTTATTAGATCCTAAGGCGTCTCAGGCCGATAATTGATTACACAAAATTGTGTCAGTACGAATTATTTTTACCTTGATTATATTACTGGCTAAACATGATTTATCTAACTTTGGGCAGCATAGTGAACAAATGCAAAGCCCATAATCAAAAGCGTTAATATGCTTGCCTATCTGACCATGGGTAAAATATGAATCTAATGATTCATATTTGTGGGTAAGTCTGTGGGTAAGGTGTGCTTAATGTGGTGTTAAGTTAAGTATAAAAATTAATTGATAAATTAGTTAAAAAAGGCCTTGCGCAAAAACGTGTGGTGCCTATAATGCGCATCCACTGACACGGCAGACAGCGCAAGCGGTTACCGAGTCAGGTTGAATTAAGTGCTTAAAAACACTGAGTTCAAGGCGAAAAGAAAGTTTGAAAAAACACTTGACGCCAACACGGGAAAGCGTAGAATACGCACCCCAAGCCAACGACCTAGCGTCTTATGGTGATGTCTGAAAAATTGATATCAACGTTCTTTAACAATCTAAACAAGAAATCTGTGTGGACATTCACAGGTATTGAGTTATTCGAAATTGTCTTCTGTTCTTCGGAATGTTGGCAATCAAAAAATTTAAACTCAATGCAACGATGAATGTTCATAGTAATATGTACAAAGACTTTGTCAGCTTCGGTTGATAAAGCAATCAGAATTCATTGAGCCGAAACCTTCGGGTTTCAAAAAACTTTAATTGAAGAGTTTGATCATGGCTCAGATTGAACGCTGGCGGCAGGCCTAACACATGCAAGTCGAGCGGTAACACAAGGGAGCTTGCTCCTGAGGTGACGAGCGGCGGACGGGTGAGTAATGCCTAGGGATCTGCCCAGTCGAGGGGGATAACAGTTGGAAACGACTGCTAATACCGCATACGCCCTACGGGGGAAAGGAGGGGACCTTCGGGCCTTCCGCGATTGGATGAACCTAGGTGGGATTAGCTAGTTGGTGAGGTAATGGCTCACCAAGGCGACGATCCCTAGCTGTTCTGAGAGGATGATCAGCCACACTGGGACTGAGACACGGCCCAGACTCCTACGGGAGGCAGCAGTGGGGAATATTGCACAATGGGGGAAACCCTGATGCAGCCATGCCGCGTGTGTGAAGAAGGCCTTCGGGTTGTAAAGCACTTTCAGTAGGGAGGAAAGGTAATAGTTTAATAAACTATTACTGTGACGTTACCTACAGAAGAAGGACCGGCTAACTCCGTGCCAGCAGCCGCGGTAATACGGAGGGTCCGAGCGTTAATCGGAATTACTGGGCGTAAAGCGTGCGCAGGCGGTTTGTTAAGCCAGATGTGAAATCCCCGGGCTCAACCTGGGAATTGCATTTGGAACTGGCGAACTAGAGTCTTGTAGAGGGGGGTAGAATTCCAGGTGTAGCGGTGAAATGCGTAGATATCTGGAGGAATACCGGTGGCGAAGGCGGCCCCCTGGACAAAGACTGACGCTCATGCACGAAAGCGTGGGGAGCAAACAGGATTAGATACCCTGGTAGTCCACGCCGTAAACGATGTCTACTCGGAGTTTGGTGACTTAGTCACTGGGCTCCCAAGCTAACGCATTAAGTAGACCGCCTGGGGAGTACGGCCGCAAGGTTAAAACTCAAATGAATTGACGGGGGCCCGCACAAGCGGTGGAGCATGTGGTTTAATTCGATGCAACGCGAAGAACCTTACCTACTCTTGACATCCACAGAAGAGACCAGAGATGGACTTGTGCCTTCGGGAACTGTGAGACAGGTGCTGCATGGCTGTCGTCAGCTCGTGTTGTGAAATGTTGGGTTAAGTCCCGCAACGAGCGCAACCCCTATCCTTATTTGCCAGCACGTAATGGTGGGAACTCTAGGGAGACTGCCGGTGATAAACCGGAGGAAGGTGGGGACGACGTCAAGTCATCATGGCCCTTACGAGTAGGGCTACACACGTGCTACAATGGCGTATACAGAGGGTTGCAAAGCCGCGAGGTGGAGCTAATCTCACAAAGTACGTCGTAGTCCGGATCGGAGTCTGCAACTCGACTCCGTGAAGTCGGAATCGCTAGTAATCGTGGATCAGAATGCCACGGTGAATACGTTCCCGGGCCTTGTACACACCGCCCGTCACACCATGGGAGTGGGCTGCAAAAGAAGTGGGTAGTTTAACCTTCGGGAGAACGCTCACCACTTTGTGGTTCATGACTGGGGTGAAGTCGTAACAAGGTAGCCCTAGGGGAACCTGGGGCTGGATCACCTCCTTACCTATACGACTAACTCAATACCTAAAGTGCAGAGATGCATGTGAGTGTTCACACAGATTACTTGTTAACTTCTTCGGAAGTAGAGTGAAACACACCGTTTGCCGGTTAAGTGTTGTTCTTTAACAATTTGGAAAGCTGATAGTACTAACTAAAGGCGCATAAATGATGATTCGTTGTCGTTTGTGTGATCACGTTAGTGCGAAAAACGTTAATGCGAAAGCATTAACACTTGAGTTCTCAAAACACTGTTTAAGTGTCTTGAATATTCTAAAAAACTAAGGCGAGTCCACTTCCTACCCTGGAGGTGAGACAAGTAAAAACCAGCTGGTCATGATATGACCCAGAGCTCTTCTCTTGTTAATTCAAGGGTGTGAAACTCATTTGGGTTGTATGGTTAAGTGACCAAGCGTATACGGTGGATGCCTTGGCAGTCAGAGGCGATGAAGGACGTAATAACTTGCGAAAAGCGTTGGCGAGCTAGTAATAAGCATTTGAGCTAACGATATCCGAATGGGGAAACCCACATGCATAAGCATGTATCACAACATGAATACATAGTGTTGTGAGGCAAACCCGGGGAACTGAAACATCTAAGTACCCGGAGGAAAAGAAATCAACCGAGATTCCCCTAGTAGCGGCGAGCGAACGGGGATTAGCCCTTAAGTCTATGGGGTGTTAGTGGAATGTGTTGGAAAGCACAGCGGCACAGGGTGATAGCCCCGTACATGAAAACTAACCATAGATGAAAACGAGTAAGGCGGGACACGTGACATCCTGTTTGAATATGGGGGGACCATCCTCCAAGGCTAAATACTCCTGACTGACCGATAGTGAACCAGTACCGTGAGGGAAAGGCGAAAAGAACCCCTGTGAGGGGAGTGAAATAGAACCTGAAACCGTATACGTACAAGCAGTGGGAGCGGTTCTTGAGACCGTGACTGCGTACCTTTTGTATAATGGGTCAGCGACTTACATTTTGTAGCGAGGTTAAGCGAATAGCGGAGCCGTAGGGAAACCGAGTGTTAACTGCGCGTTTAGTTGCAAGGTGTAGACCCGAAACCGAGTGATCTAGCCATGGGCAGGTTGAAGGTTGAGTAACATCAACTGGAGGACCGAACCGACTTATGTTGAAAAATGAGCGGATGACTTGTGGCTGGGGGTGAAAGGCCAATCAAACTCGGAGATATCTGGTTCTCCTCGAAAGCTATTTAGGTAGCGCCTCGAGCGAATACCATTGGGGGTAGAGCACTGTTAAGGCTAGGGGGTCATCCCGACTTACCAACCCTTTGCAAACTCCGAATACCAATGAGTACTACTCGGGAGACAGACAGCGGGTGCTAACGTCCGTTGTCAAAAGGGAAACAACCCAGACCGTCAGCTAAGGTCCCAAAGTGTATGTTAAGTGGGAAACGATGTGGGAAGGCTTAGACAGCTAGGATGTTGGCTTAGAAGCAGCCATCATTTAAAGAAAGCGTAATAGCTCACTAGTCGAGTCGGCCTGCGCGGAAGATTTAACGGGGCTAAACATACCACCGAAGCTACGGGTGCATTTCATTAGAAGTGCGCGGTAGAGGAGCGTTCTGTAAGCGGTTGAAGGTGAAGGGGTAACCCACACTGGACGTATCAGAAGTGCGAATGCTGACATGAGTAACGATAAAGGGAGTGAAAAACTCCCTCGCCGGAAGACCAAGGGTTCCTGTCCAACGTTAATCGGGGCAGGGTGAGTCGACCCCTAAGGTGAGGCCGAAAGGCGTAATCGATGGGAAACAGATTAATATTTCTGTACTTCCGCTAACTGCGATGGAGAGACGGAGAAGGCTAGGCTAGCGCGGCGTTGGTAGTCCGCGTTTAAGGTGGTAGGTTGATTTCTTAGGCAAATCCGGGAAATCGTACTTTAATGTACAGGCTGAGAGCTGATGACGAGTCACTACGGTGATGAAGTAGTTGATGCCATGCTTCCAGGAAAATCTTCTAAGCTTCAGGTTAGCGGGAATCGTACCCCAAACCGACACAGGTGGTCGGGTAGAGAATACCAAGGCGCTTGAGAGAACTCGGCTGAAGGAACTAGGCAAAATGGTACCGTAACTTCGGGAGAAGGTACGCTGCTGTTGGTGATGGGACTTGCTCCCTAAGCTGACGGCAGTCGCAGATACCAGGTGGCTGCAACTGTTTATCAAAAACACAGCACTGTGCAAAATCGCAAGATGACGTATACGGTGTGACGCCTGCCCGGTGCCGGAAGGTTAATTGATTGGGTTATCTTCGGAGAAGCTCATGATCGAAGCCCCGGTAAACGGCGGCCGTAACTATAACGGTCCTAAGGTAGCGAAATTCCTTGTCGGGTAAGTTCCGACCTGCACGAATGGCGTAATGATGGCCACGCTGTCTCCAGCCGAGACTCAGTGAAGTTGAAATTGCGGTGAAGATGCCGTATACCCGCGGCTAGACGGAAAGACCCCGTGAACCTTTACTATAGCTTGGCACTGAACATTGAACCTACATGTGTAGGATAGGTGGGAGACTTTGAAGCTTGGACGCTAGTCTGAGTGGAGTCAATCTTGAAATACCACCCTTGTAGTTTTGATGTTCTAACTCTGGCCCCTTATCGGGGTTGAGGACAGTGCCTGGTGGGTAGTTTGACTGGGGCGGTCTCCTCCCAAAGAGTAACGGAGGAGCACGAAGGTTGGCTAAGTACGGTCGGACATCGTACGGTTAGTGCAATGGCATAAGCCAGCTTAACTGCGAGACATACACGTCGAGCAGGTACGAAAGTAGGTCATAGTGATCCGGTGGTTCTGAATGGAAGGGCCATCGCTCAACGGATAAAAGGTACTCCGGGGATAACAGGCTGATACCGCCCAAGAGTTCATATCGACGGCGGTGTTTGGCACCTCGATGTCGGCTCATCACATCCTGGGGCTGAAGTCGGTCCCAAGGGTATGGCTGTTCGCCATTTAAAGTGGTACGCGAGCTGGGTTCAGAACGTCGTGAGACAGTTCGGTCCCTATCTGCCGTGGGCGTTGGATGATTGAAGGGAGCTGCTCCTAGTACGAGAGGACCGGAGTGGACGAACCGCTGGTGTTCGGGTTGTCATGCCAATGGCATTGCCCGGTAGCTACGTTCGGAATCGATAACCGCTGAAAGCATCTAAGCGGGAAGCGAGCCCTAAGATGAGTCATCCCTAGAGCTTTAAGCTCTCTAAAGGGCCGTAGGAGACTACTACGTTGATAGGCAAGGTGTGTAAGCGTTGTGAGGCGTTGAGCTAACTTGTACTAATGACCCGTGAGGCTTAACCATACAACCCAGATGGGTTTTACTGACCTTAGTGTTAGAATGAGGCGCTTAAACAGTGCGAACTCAAGACTCTTGATAAGAGTAAAAGCAATCAGCTTTCCGAATTATTATTTAATGCCTAATGAAGAATTAGTGCGTTAGATAAACAAATTTGTCTGGAAACCATAGAGCTGTGGCACCACCTGATCCCATTCCGAACTCAGAAGTGAAACACAGTATCGCCGATGGTAGTGTGGGGTCTCCCCATGCGAGAGTAGGTCATTTCCAGGCGCCTAATTGACTTGAAAGAGTCGTGAAACAGCCCGCTATCATGTAGCGGGCTTTTTTACGTCTGTCATTTGAGGGGCTGATTGTTGATTGCATCACATTGTTGTGTAGATGGCATCAAACAGGCTATCGCTGACAACATCAAACGATAGGATAGTCGTGGCTCAGCAGGTGCGAGAGCGATAGTTGGCCAGCTTATACCATTTACATTAATTAATTGGTCAATTTTGTCCAACGTCTAGAACATAGTTGAATCACCCTTTCCGGCTCTGCAATAAATCGATTCCATGCAATGGAACACTGCTCAACAATATCGTCATATCCACTAAAGCAACGATTTGCGAGTTCATTCTGACGAAGCCATTGCCACACTTGTTCTATAGGGTTGAGTTCTGGCGAATAGGGCGGAAGCTTAAGGATACTAAGGTTATCAAAGTCCTCAGTCAGATCTTGTTGATGCCAACCTGCACTATCCATGATGACCAAAGCATGGCGACCCGATTCGGTAGCCTCTGAAATTAATGTTAAATGCTCCCACATATATTCACTGTTGGCATGCGGGGCAATAATAGCCTCTGTCGTGCCCGTTGCAGGACACACCGCACCATATAAATATGCTGATTCGAACTGTTGTTGCCTTACCGCTCGTGGTCGGGTTCCTTTCGTTGCCCAAATGCGGGTCGTGGTATTTTGCTGACCAAATCTAGCTTCATCTTGAAACCAAACATCAATGCGATCTAACGCCACATGACCAGGGGTGTTAAGGATCGTTGACAGCTGGAAGTTTTTTAAAAGCGTCCTGAATATCTTGAGATTGTTTTGGGTGTCGAGAACGGGTCGTTATCCATGACAATCCTAATTGATGCAGTAATCTGTAGATATTTGCCTGTTTAAAGGTCACCCCAAATTCAGACTGAATAAAAAGACTGACATCTCTTGCCATCAATCTTCCGCCACTCTCAGACAAGCTTTGACGTTGTACAAATTCTTTCAGATTTACCAGTTGTTTCGCCGATAGTTGAGCGGGTCTACCTGGATTATGTTTATCATCTAGGCCGCTAATGCCATGAGTTAAATAATGAGTAACCCAAGTATTTACACTGGTTCTACTGACCTTCAGCATGTTGGCTATAGCAGTACGAGAATGACCTTCGGTAAAATGAAGTAAGGCGAGATAACGCATACGTTTACGTGCGCGTTTCTCAGATTTAACTAATGCTGCAAGATTGAGATTATTCATCGATACTGAAGTAAGGAAATGACGAGCAATTAGATCACATATTTAATGTAAATGGTATTAATGCAAGAAAACATCAAACGATAGCGTTAATTGAATCGTTATCGAGAGAGAAAACATCGTCAAACAGCTTTGTCATTTGTTTGGAATATCGTGTGGTAGCTAACATTATCATCTCAAACATCGTGGATTAGTAAAGCCTGAGTGTGAGAAGTTACGCCAGCAAGCAATTGCAATCCACCGTGATAGTCGTGGCTTAGCAGGAGCTAGAAAAGTAGCTGGCTAGCTTAATCAGTTTGGTGAAAATGTTGGCCGTTATATGGTTGCGAGATTAATGAGTTATGCAGGACTCATCAGTAGTCAATCCAGAAAGCATAGTTACAAGATAGCGAATGATGAGTCTACAATCGCGTCTAACTTGTTAAAGCGGCTGTTTAACGTTGACGCTATAAACCGGTTTGGTTTGGCGTGTGGATGTGACGTGCGTTTGATCTGGAGCCAAATGGCTCTACTTAGCGGTATGATCTACACATAAATTGGCTAGATTGGCTAACTTGCCTGAAAAAACTGCAATTGAGCACTTTATTATAAAAAGTACTTTACCTTTGGTGGTGGTTTTAGCATAATGCCCCTCGTCAACAGGGGTGTAGTTCCAATTGGTAGAACAGCGGTCTCCAAAACCGATGGTTGCGAGTTCGAGTCTTGCCACCCCTGCCAAATAAAACAACGGCTTGCATAGAAATATGCGAGCCGTTTTTAATTGTGTAAAATATAGCTTAGAAAAAGAAAGTTTAACATCTGCATTGCTGTTATTACCCCTTTGTGCCTTTGTAATTTATATTCTTAGACATATGAGTATAAATTTTTGTTTCTCTCTTTATATAGGCTTTCTTGTTCCTGTTTCACTTTCATTGTAGCTAAGATCAACCTGGCGTTTCTGAGTTAACCTGCTGTTTTTTCATTGGTGATGGAAATGCTTGTCGCTCTTATGTGCATTTTTATTTAGTTGACTACTCATTTCATCCTCATTATGCCTTTATTTGTTTCTTATCCATTTCCCTTGGAAAACGATTAGTCAGTAGAACTCTGCAAAGCCTAGGTTTGTATTTTCTTAGTTTTTTTTCGACAATTTCTTGAACTACTGTCAGTAGTATTTTCGATTTATGCACTGAATATTCTGATGTTTTATGGATAATTGACTACGGAGAATTAACATTATGCGTTAATCCTCCGTAACGTGTTCTTAACGGAATATCAGGGGGGTTAGATTTATACTGTTAGTGTATTTAAAAGTAGTAGTTAACCATGTTAACCATGGCTAGTTTGCTCATGCTTACAGTATCTAATGGCACTCTAATAAATATAAGCTTCTTAGGGCGCCATTACTTTTACTGAATCATGAAGTTGATTTACGGCTTAAAACTTATAATCGAAGTTATAACGCATACCGACCATAATTTGATCATCAGTCTCTTGGTATTCAAAATCTTTTTTCTGATATTCGATGAAGGTACTGAATTTCGATGTTTTATGCCATTCAAAGGTTGTGTTATAGGCATTATACTTACCTGAGGTGATATTGTTGCCACCATCATCATATTTGGATATCCCCAGTTTAATTTTATAGGTTTCATTGATGAAGTAGCTTGCGACTATATCAAGAGTTGAACCATCGGCGATGTCTTTGTCTATGTTTTGATAAGCAGCTGCTAGGTACAGTGACTCAAAGTTTTTAGCTAAGGTGACACCTACGGTATTTTCATCTGTACCGTCTTCCAATTCTTTAGTGTAAAACGCTGCGGCTATGTAGATTAGGTCGGTTTTGTAACGTAAACCGGTGTTAAAAAAATCACTCCCATCACTTCCTTTGTTACCATCGAATTGCGCATCAGCAGAAAACAAAATATCGCCGAATTGCTTTCTATAGGTCACTAGATTGTTAAGTCTAAATGGACTTGCACTGTCATAGGCTATTGGGGTTCCTGAACGATTGAAGATATCGACGGGATCGTAAATAATTTCTTGTGTTACTGCTTGCTTACCAATAGCAAACCGACCTAAAAAACCTTCGATTCCAACATAGGCTTTTCGTGCATCGCCAAAGTCACCATCATTTCTTATATCAACTTTAAACTCGCCTTTAGCAAAGGCCATTAGGCCATCTCCTAATTGGTATTCCGTCGCAAAACCAATCCGTGAGTTAGCATCTCCAACATCCCACACATCATCTGAATTGGTATGGGTAAGACCGAATGTCGGACGTAAAGAACCATAAAAATTAAACTGGGTATCTGAGAGCAAAGATGACTCTCTGTCTTGGGTTTCAAGCGTGGCGAGCCTTTGCTGAATTTGTTGTAGTTCAGCTCGTAACTCCTCATTAGTATCGGTGTTGCTATTAGCTTGAGTTGTGAATATGGGAGCCGCAAAGCTCAGCATAATAATTGCAGATTTTAGTTGGGACGGTTTCATTTATGTTTCCTTACATAACAACTACTAGTGTTCTGCTACTGGTTTGGTTACCGATTAAACAGTACTGCTAGTAGTAAGGATGTGCACTTATGACAGTGCGTGAGCAGGTGCCTAGCGACAATGCAAAAGCTCCCACATATTTACTGCAAACAGGAACGCCTGTTTGCAAAGTTTTAATGCTGTATTGCCCTCATCAATCTCGCCAAAGCAGCGAGCTTTTTGATTAAAGGACTTTTTTGACTAGAGAATTGTCGAGGCCATTTTTCGGCGTAAATAAGCAATTTGCTGCATGTGGGGCAAGTCTTTAGGGCAGTTATCTTGGCAACCTAACAGCGTCATGCAGCCAAAGACTCCATCTTGATTGCCGATAACATGGTAGAAGTCGTCTGCGCTGCGGTTGTCTCTACTATCCATTTCGAAACGGGCAATTTTCATCATGCCTACAGCGCCCACAAAGGTGTCTCGCATTTGTTTGGTGGCACATGCAGAGACGCAGACACCACATTCGACACAGCGTTCCAATTCATATATCCGCGCGGCTTCTTCTGGTGCCATTGGATTTTCTAGGCGATGCATGTCTTGATCGTCCGGTTTAGGATGTAACCAGAGCTTTAATCGCTCGGCTAATTCACGCATAAATTTCCCGGTGTTTACCGACAAGTCACCAATCAGTTCAAAGCCAGGTAGAGGCATTAAGGTGATTTCACCATCAGGGTAATTTGCCGTTAAGGTACGACAGGCAAGCGTTGGGAAGCCATTAATCACCATGGCGCAACTGCCACAAATACCTGCTCGGCACACAAAGTCGAACTGTAACGAAGTATCTTGTTGTTCACGGAGTTGATTTAATGCGATAAACACTGTCATACCATCTGTTTCGGTTAATTCGTAACGTTCCATTTTTGGCTTATCTTGGCTATCTTGTGGATCGTAGCGGAAGATATTAAAGGTGATTTTTCGGCTCATAATGATTTATTTCCTACCGGTTGAGATGGTATGACTGCTAATGTATCGCTAAGACGTTCATTAGCTGGTTGTAGATGGCTAGGTAGCGTATATGGCATCAATGCTTGCTGAAGTGCATGCCTATCTGGGGCGTCGCCAAGTTCTGCCGTTATTTTGTTTATTTCTTGAGTTCGTTTTTCTGTATCGGGATGGGCTATGTTGTTATCGTTGCCGTAACCGCGGTATCCAGGAGGTAACTCCATTTTCATTACATCGAGCTTCTCATAATGTAAAACGGGTTCTAATGACTCGTCATTTGGCCAGGTAGCCAATGTACGGTTTAGCCAATCTTTATCATTGCGTTGTGGATAATCTTCTCTCGAGTGGGCTCCACGGCTTTCGGTGCGTGCAGCAGCCCCACAAGCAACAGTTAAGGCTACTTTCAACATTCTGGTGACGCGCAGAGCTTCGACTAATTCAGGATTTGAATGACGTTTTTTACACTTAAGTCCTAGATTTTTTGCGCGTAGAAGTAATGCTTTAAGCTCGGCTATAGCCTTGTCTAGTTCAGGGCCATTTCGAAAGATGCCGACGTAATTCATCATGATACGTTGCATTTCTTTTTTTATTTCGAAGGGGTTCTCTGTACCTTTACCATCGACTAAGTTATCGATTTCATTTTGTAACTTATCGAGAAATTTTTGGGTAAGGGCAGTATCTATTTCTAAGGCATTTTGTTCACAAAAATCGGCTACATACTTACCGATGATCATGCCGCCTACTACGGTTTCTGCCACAGAATTACCACCTAAACGATTAAAACCATGCATATCCCAGCATGCAGCTTCTCCAACACTAAATAGTCCTTTAAGTTGTGGGCTTTCACCGGTGGCATTAGTACGAACGCCGCCCATAGAATAATGCTGGGTAGGTCTTACAGGGATCCACTCTTTGCAGGGATCGATTCCAAGAAAATATTCACAAATTTCTTTCACTTCGCGCAGATTGGTTTCAATATGCTCACGACCTAAAATGGTTATATCTAACCAGAGATGTGGCCCGTAAGGACTGTCATCTCCTTTACCTTTGCGAATATGTTCGGTCATGCGGCGAGATACCACATCACGGGAAGCGAGTTCCTTTTTCTCTGGCTCGTAGTCTGGCATAAAGCGATGACCGTCTTTATCGCGTAGTATGCCGCCGTCACCGCGACAACCTTCAGTGGTGAGAATTCCTGCTGGGACGATGGCTGTCGGATGAAACTGTACCGCTTCCATATTGCCTAATGTCGCGACGCCAGTTTCGAGTGCTAACGCTTGGCCTATACCTTCGCAGATAGTGGCATTAGTCGATATTTCATAAATTTTGCCGTAACCTCCAGTCGCAATCGTAGTTGATTTAGCCACATAGGCGCGCAGCTCTCCGGTCACTAAACAACGTGCAATTACTCCGTGGCAACGCTTACCATCATGGATCAGTGATAAGGCTTCAATCCTTTCGTGTACCGGAATACCCATCGATATTGCTTGGTTATCTACCGCATACAATAATGAGTGGCCAGTACCATCGGCGGTATAGCATGTTCGCCATTTTTTGGTGCCGCCAAAATCTCGAGCATTGATGAGGCCATGAGCTTCTTCTGCTTCATGTAACGTCACCTTTTTTGCATTCATTATTACATCGCGTGGACCAGCAGAAATTCTAGACCAAGGCACACCCCAGTTTGTCAGTTCACGTATGGCTTTGGGGGCGCAATGGGCAAACATACGTGCCACATCTTGGTCACAACCCCAGTCAGACCCTTTTACCGTATCCTGAAAATGTATGTCTTCGTTGTCACCCATACCTTTAACTGTGTTGCCAAGGCTTGCTTGCATACCGCCTTGAGCAGCCGCGGAATGTGAACGTTTTGCCGGAATAAGCGATAATACCAGTGTGTCTAGGCCGCGTTCTTTGGTGGCAATGGCTACTCTAAGGCCTGCTAGCCCGGCACCAATGATTAATGAGTCTGTATAAATAAGTTTCAAAATCAGCTCCTTATCTAATGATCTAGATAATATGTATGAATTTCAATTACGCCTCTGCGATAGATGTAATGCACCTATTCGTCAGAGAAGGATCTGTGTGTTGAGGCTTAGCCTTGCTATTCAGGGTGGAAGCTCATTTAGTTATTGACTCTGGCTGTTTGTTGCCAGGCAATCACACTTAGCGTCCCCCCTTAGCATGCCTATTACTTCGGAATAAACGGCTGAACGGGTAGTGTCAGTTCACTGCCAATAGAGATGTAGGTAATGAGGCTTAATGAACCTAAACAAAGTAAATAGATCATTAACACCTGGGCAATTGTGCGTATAAGAGAACGATTATTGCTCACTCCCCATTTTAATATCACTCGGTATAAGCCAATTAAGCCATGTACTAATACAACCGGAAGGAATACCACATACAAGAGCCAGGCATGTCCGTTATAGACGCGGTCGGCTGAGAGGTGTGGACCAATTTTAGGATCTAAAATCATGGTTGCAAGATGTGCTGAGACTAAGAAAAATAAGATGAATCCAGTGATCATTTGCCAATACCAAGCGCGAGTGTCTTTGTGCTTTATGTTGGACATAAACCCACGAAGTGCACGCCACTGGCCAAGTTGTACCGGAAAGCGACGTAATGCTAGCGCCGCGTGAACGACGACGATAACTAAAATAAATACTGAAAAGATTTGTGTCACTAGTGGCCAACCGTGCCCAGTAGCGCTAAACATGCCACCTTCAAGTACTTGCACGAAGCGGTAGAAGGTTTCTTTGCCTAATAAAATGCTTGCCTCAAAATGCATATGCACTAATAAGAAAGCGCCCAGTAAAACACCCGTCAAACTTTGTAAACAGTCGGCTCTAGCTGACCAGGCTTGTCCAAATGGTCCACCGTTGATGGCGGTTGGAACGCGCGTTTTTTCTGACATTAATTCACCTCTTATAACTTTGTTATGATGTAAATGCGTAAGCATTACCCCAAAACAAAGTCTCTATATAAAGATTAAAGGAACGGGGTTAATCCATTTTCTGGATTAGCCCTTCGATTACTTTGTTTAACATTGAGCTATATAATCATGCCGCCAAATAAGAACGCTAACGCGACACTGGTAGCAATTGTCACTACACCAGGGATGAGGAATGGGTGGTTAAATACCGCCTTACCAATTCGAGTTGAGCCTGTGTCATCCATTTCGACAGCTGCCAGTAGCGTTGGATAAGTAGGTAGTACAAACAACGCACTCACAGCAGCAAAAGAGGCAACGGCAGTTAAAGGGCTCACACCAATGGCTAATGCCGCAGGCATCAGCGCTTTAGTTGTGGCCCCTTGTGAGTAGAGCAACATAGAAGCGAAGAATAGTGTTACCGACAATAACCATGGCTGGCTCTGCAGTAAGGTTCCTGCAAGGTCTTTGATTTCATCAATATGGTTTGCAACAAAAGTATCCCCTAACCACGCAACGCCTAGCACACAGACACAGGCAGACATACCTGACTTAAAAGTGGCAGCATTAGAAATTTCGCTAGCGTCTAATTTACAAAAAATCGTTATAGCCGCAGCAGCAGTTAGCATAATCACCATGATGGCTGAATCGCGAGGCAATACCGGATTAACAATTAATCCCACTTTGTCGGAAATCGCAGTGGCATAAATCATCACAGCCGCAATAGCCATTAAAAAAATCACCACTGAACGTTTAGCACCGTCTTTAATGTTTATTTGGGTAGCACCACGTTTTTTGATTAATCCTTTAGCCAAACGGTCTTGGTAAATCGGATCTTCTGCTAGCGGTTTACCCATTAAATTGGCTACTACGGCCCCGACCATACAAGCGAGAAAAGTGGAGGGGATACATACTGCTAATAGCACTAAATAGTCCACTCCAAGTGGCTCTAAGATGCCAGAGAAGAACACTACTGCCGCTGAAATAGGTGAGGCAGTAATGGCGACTTGAGATGCTACAACTGCGATAGATAGAGGTCGAGATGGACGTATACCTTGTTCTTTGGCTACTTCTGCAATAACAGGTAAAGTTGAGAATGCTGTGTGACCCGTTCCAGCAAAGAGTGTCATGAAATAAGTGACGACGGGTGCTAGAAAGGTAATTTGTTTTGGATGTTTACGTAGTAATTTCTCAGCCAGTGAGACGAGGTAGTCCATCCCTCCCGATACTTGCATGGCTGCAATGGCGGTGATCACCGACATAATGATTAGGATTACATCAATCGGGATAGTCCCTGGTGTTAGCCCAAGTCCAGCTGTCAGTATCAGCACTCCGACACCGCCAGCAAAGCCGATCCCCATGCTCCCCATTCTTGCACCTAGGTAAATCGCCCCAAGTACGATAATTATCTCTAATATAATCATGGTATTAACTCTTTGTTATTTTGATTGTCATATTCTGCTTAAGGTTAATTATGCAGAAGCTTATTGTTTAATAATCGAGTTTGGGTTGGAGAGAATCTCCAACCCAACAGAGTTACACTTTGGTTTTGCTAGTATTTCGTTTAGCCTGATACTTAGGATGCATTAGGTTTTCGACAGAGAGGATTTCATCGAGTTCTTCAACTGTTAATAAGCCTCGTTCTAGCACCACTTCACGGACATTTTTACCCGTTTGGGCACAAATTTTTCCGATAATGTCGCCTTCATGGTGACCGATGAACGGATTAAGATAGGTCACGATGCCAATGGAATTTAATACATGATTCATACAGACATCAGGATTGGCTGTGATCCCTTCAACACACTTCTCACGCAGTGCGATACAGGCATTCCCCATAAGACTTAGCGACTCAAACATCGCCTGGCCAATGACAGGTTCCATTACGTTAAGTTGTAACTGGCCGGCTTCTGCGGCCATAGTGATCGTAATATCGTTACCGACAATTTTAAAAGCCACTTGGTTAACCACCTCTGGGATCACAGGGTTGACCTTGGCAGGCATGATTGACGAACCGGCTTGTAACTGAGGCAAATTGATATCATTGAATCCTGTGCGTGGACCCGATGAAAGCAAGCGTAAATCGTTACAGATTTTGGACATTTTAATGGCCATACGCTTAATTGCACTGTGCAGCATAACGTAGGCGCCACAATCCGATGTCGCTTCAATTAAATCTTCTGCTGGCACATATTCACGTCCAGTAATTTCAGCCAAATGTTTAATGGCCAATGAGGAGTACCCTATTGGAGTGTTTAGACCAGTACCAATAGCCGTTGCGCCTAAATTCACCTCAAGTAATAATTCTTGGCAACGTTTAATTGATTTAATTTCTTCGCGCAGTGTTACAGCAAAAGCGTGAAACTCCTGGCCTAATGTCATAGGCACAGCGTCTTGTAACTGAGTGCGGCCCATTTTTAATACGGTCTTGAATTCTGTAGCTTTAGTGTCGAAGGCACTGATGAGGTCGGTTAATGCCTCCAATAAAGTATCTGTGCTGTTGACCAATGCAATTCTGAAACCTGTTGGATAAGCATCATTAGTGGATTGACACTTATTAACATGGTCATTAGGGTTGATGACATCATAGCGGCCTTTTTCTAGCCCCATGAGTTCCAATGCAACATTGGCTAATACTTCATTGGTGTTCATGTTGACCGAGGTACCAGCACCACCCTGATAAACATCTACTGGGAATTGGTCGACAAATTGACCTGTCGTGAGGATCAGATCGCAGGCTTCAATAATTTTATTCGCAATCTCGGGACTTACAGCCCCTAATTCGCTATTAGCCATGGCTGCCGCTTTTTTTGTTAGCATCATGCCTCGTACTAATTCAGGTGCGTCGGAAATTTTTTGATTACTTAATTTAAAGTTTTCCATTGCACGTAATGTGTGAATGCCATAATAAAATTTATTAGAAACTTCTTTAGTACCCAATAAATCTTCTTCGATACGTGTGCTATTAGTGTTTTTCATTTCTATCCTATTAAATCCTGTTAATAGTAAGATATATTTTCGACCTTGAGCTATGGTATGTGTATATAAGCTTAAATTGCATATCAAAAATAACTCTTCGAAAATATGAAGGGGAACTTTCCCCTTAACTATTGGGTGAGAGATTACCCCTTAAGGAGTATTTAAATATAGATGGAGATCACTTATTTGTATCTGGTTATAGATTTTGTTTAGTTGTTGGATAAATATCTCAACTGAATTGATTTGTGTGATCTATTACTGTTTGTTCTAAGTTGTATGTTGAATTGTTATTTTTTTGTCAACTTAAGATTTAAAGGTGGAAATGTTTTTTGGTAAAAGTATTGTGTTAATTAAAAGTGTCTTTATTTAAATTGTTTTATTATTCATTTTTTTGATTTAGATTATTATTTGGTCTTAGTTGTTAATTTTAGTGATAACTATCACGGTGAGAATTTAATAATAGTGCACACTTGTGAAGTGTTTATTATTAATAAAAGGAAGTTAGTATGAATTTTTCTATACGTAAGCTCTTGCTATCGGTTACCTTAGGGTTATTTCTATCCTCTGCGGTGCAAGCGCTTCCACAGGTTCGAATTATTGCCACCGGTGGGACCATTGCTGGAGTGGGCCAATCGGCTACTGAGTCAAATTATCAGTCTGGAGAGGTCGGGGTTAATAGCTTAATAGCAGCTGTGCCGGAGATAAAGTTGCTTGCCGAAATTCAAGGTGAACAACTCGTTAAAATTGGTTCGCAAGATATGAACGATAAAGTTTGGTTAGACTTAGCCAAACGGATTAATATTTTACTGGCTGATAAAAATGTCGATGGAATTGTGATTATCCATGGCACTGATACTTTAGAAGAAACTGCTTACTTTTTGAATCTAACAGTCAAGAGCGATAAGCCTGTAGTGCTGGTTGGTGCAATGCGTCCATCCACTGCTATGAGTGCCGATGGACCTATGAATCTGTATAATGCAGTCGCCATTGCCGCTAATCTAGAGTCTAAAGGCAGAGGTGTTTTAGTCGTGATGAACGATACAGTACTTAACGCCCGCGATGTAACGAAGACTAATACTACTGGAGTACACACCTTTGCCGCGCCTAATTTTGGCCCGCTTGGTATTATTCATAACAGTAAGGTTGAGTATATGGGCAGAACGGAACGTCAACATACGACTCAAACCCCTTTTGATATCAGCAAGCTCGATATTTTACCAAAGGTAGGTATTGTTTATAACTACGCTAATGCTAGTGATTTACCTGCTAAAGCTATGGTTGAAGCGGAGTTTGACGGCATTATTAGTGCGGGTGTAGGTAACGGCAACATTTATCACTCTGTATTCGATACACTCATTAAGGCGAGCAAAAAAGGCATATTGGTTGTCCGCTCTAGCCGTGTACCGACCGGTGCCACTACTCTAGATTGTAGTGGCATAGTTATTTTGGCCACCTAAATAGAGGTGATATTATTACCTCGTACATGACTTTAGGTGAACACATGAGATCGATAACCAGAAAAACATTTAGTGCTGAATTCAAACTTGAAGCAGCCCAATTAGTCCTCGATAAAAACCATAGCATCATCGAAGCAGCAAAGGCGATGAACGTGGGTAAATCAACCATGGATAAATGGGTGAGACAGTTAAAACTAGAACGCCAGGGTGGCACGCCAAAAGCCTCTCCCATTACCCCTGAACAAATTGAAATCCGTGAACTGAAGAAACAGGTAGCCCGTCTTGAGGAGCATAATCTTATTCTAAAAAAGGCTACCGCTCTCTTGATGTCAGACTCGATGAACAATTTACGCTGATCAGCGCACTCAAGCAGAGCCACTCTATTCTCACAATTTGTAATGCATTCAAAGTGCATCGAAGTAGCTATAAATATTGGCTAAAAAGAAAAGAACATATCGATGCTGACTTTACTATTTTATGCAGTGAAGTGAAGGCCGCGCATCGTATTAGTAATGGCTCTGCCGGTGCTAGAACGATAGCGCAATTAGTGACTAACAAAGGGATTAATCTCAGTCGTTATCGAGCCCGTAATCTAATGAGAAAGCTTGGATTATTAAGCTGTCAGCAGCCTAAGCATTCTTATAGGAAAGCTGCACAAGAGCATGTAGCGATCCCAAACACGCTTAATCGACAGTTTGCAGTAACTCAACCAGATCAAGTGTGGTGTGGCGATGTGACGTATGTTTGGGTCGGTAATCGTTGGGCATATTTAGCCGTTGTTTTAGACTTATTTTCCCGCAAACCTGTTGGGTGGGCTTTGTCATTATCGCCTGACAGCGAGCTGACCTCTAAAGCCTTGAAAATGGCATTTGAGTTAAGGGGGAAACCTGAGAATGTGATATATCACAGCGACCAAGGTTCACATTACACAAGCTTGAAATTCAGACAGTTATTATGGCGTCTTCAGATTGAGCAAAGCATGAGTCGTCGCGGGAATTGTTGGGATAACGCACCAATGGAGCGTTTCTTTAGAAGTTTGAAATCTGAATGGGTACCCGCAAGTGGCTATGGGAATTTTACAGAAGCAGACAAAGCGATCACAAATTACATCACTGGATATTACAGTGAAACTAGACCCCATCAATATAATGGTGGGTTAACTCCAAATGAGTCAGAACGTTTATATTGGAATGACTCTAAAACCGTGGCCAATATTACTTGACCACTACAGATGCTGAAATAGATGATGCCAAATACGGCTTTGTTGCTGCTGGTAATCTTAATCCACAAAAAGCCCGTATTTTGTTGATGTTATCGTTAACTCAAAGTAAAGACCCTCAACAAATCCAGCGCTGGTTCCAGCAGTTTTAGGCACTAGCTGAGGCACAAAACACTAGATTAAATCTACATTTTTATGAAGCCAGTAGTCACCACTACTGGCTTTTTTTATGTACTTTATTCTAGTTATAGCGTCTATCTTCCTAATAAAAATTACATAACACTCCCTACAATATACTATGCCTGTAGTGCAGTAGTCTTAATAGTCAGTAACCTAGTTAGTACACCTTGGTTAACGCTATTTATAAAGTATTTTATTAGGGATCCCCCCAAAAAAACTTTACGGAACAAGCCTAAGTAACAATTAATAAACATTAATCTTAACAGAGTAATCTATTAAAGTGCTCGAGGAAATACAGGTGGTCAACGATTATCTGAGTATGCTTATACTCATTGTCTAAATGGGTAAAAAAGATGAGAGTGTTATTGGCAGTGTTAATCGTAATATTTATTAATAGATAAAATAAAGATTGTATTTAACTAAGCGTTAACTACAACTTATGTATGAATTGAATAGATGGTTAAAGTTGTTTGTGACTTTAAATTTCCATTGCGAGGATTAAGTTTTAATGCTAAAGGTTAAGGGTGTCAATCAGGCATCGTTAATTAAAAAGATGAGCCGGTTACTTCTCATCTTACAAATACATGAAATAAACAGCCACAACAATTGCAGTAGCTATTATTATTCAGATGCTTTTAAATTAATATTATTCCGTTTCAATCTGAACGAGTTGTGAAAGCGAAAGTTTTTTATATGAGCTTATTCGTATTTTTAAACTCTTAAATAATATTAAATTAAATATAGAGTTGGTTTTGTTTTAGGTTTTTATTTTTTAATTAAAATAAAATCATATAAAGTTACCAGCAATAAAGATTGCATCTAATATTTTTAACATCAGCAAAGAACTTTGATAGCTAATCCACCCAAAGAGGTTTCTCTATATTTAGAGTTCATATCCTTACCTGTTTCCATCATTGTTTCGATGACTTTATCAAGAGACACGAGAGGATCTGAAGAACGACGTAGTGCCATACGTGCAGAGTTAATCGCTTTTACTGCGTTAATTCCATTACGTTCAATGCAAGGTATTTGCACCCTTCCAGATACTGGGTCGCAAGTCAGTCCCAGGTTGTGTTCCATACCAATTTCTGCAGCGATACATACTTGTTCAGGACTACCACCCAATAACTCAACAAGCCCTGCCGCAGCCATTGAACAGGCGACTCCAACCTCTCCTTGGCAGCCAACTTCCGCTCCAGAAATGGAAGCATTCTGTTTAAATAACCCGCCAATAGCCCCAGATGCCGCCAGAAAACGCATATAGTCTTTCTCGGTAACTCTATGGATAAACTTGTCGTAATAAGCAATTACTGCTGGGACAATACCGCAAGCCCCATTAGTAGGTGCTGTGACAACTCGGCCTCCAGATGCATTTTCTTCACTCACTGCAAAAGCAAACATATTGACCCAATCAATAACAGCCATAGGGTCATTAGATGTAGATTCAGAAGCCACAAGTTGTTGGCAAAGCGCAGCAGCACGACGAGGGATCCGCATTGGTCCTGGTAGTACCCCTTGGGTATTCATACCGCGATCCATAGATTCACGCATCGTTTTCCAGATATGAGTAAACTGAGCTTGAATATTACCTTCTGGGCGCAGCGATTTTTCATTCTCTAACACTAAAGAGCTAATCGATAATCCTTCAGTTTTACAATGTTTAATCAATTCTTCTGCTGTAGAATATTCATAAGGAACTTTTACTAACTGTTCCTCTTGTTTGCCGAAATTTTCTTCATCAACAATGAATCCGCCTCCGATAGAATAGTAAGTCTTGGAGAGCACTTTCTCGTTTTCTATCCATGCATGGATTTGCATGCCATTTTCATGCAGTTTCAAATTTGTATTATGGAAGTGGATGCTTTTATTATAAGGGAAGGACACAGTATGACAGTGCATGCCTACAGGAAGCCTTTCACTTTTCTCCAGCCGTGCAATAAAACTGGGGATACTTTCGATATCGACATCTTCCGGTAGATTACCCGCTAGACCCATAATAATGGCTATATCTGTGTTGTGACCCTTTCCTGTGAGTGACAGTGCGCCATATAAATCAACAGTAATTCTAGTGATTTCTCGAAGCTTGCCTTTCGAACGTAACTCATCGATAAACTCTTTTCCTGCTTTCATTGGTCCGCCGGTATGAGAGCTTGAAGGTCCAATACCCACTTTATAAATATCGAAAACACTAATCATATTGATTCCTTTGCAAAAGCTTCTATACCTAGAAGCTTTTGTCATAGTTTATGAATGGATAGAGCTGTTAAAATATGTCGTAAAGAACAGAGCTGATAGCAGCTAAGCCGCATATAACCGTAAAAATTTGAACAGGAAGTGATGTTTTATACTTAGCCATTGCAGGAACTTTATGCATCGCAAAAACGGGCATTAAAAATAGAATCGCAGCAATCATTGGAGCGCCCACTGCCTCAATCATGCCTAAAATACTTGGGTTAACGATAGCAACCACCCATGTAGACAGCACAATGAAAGCAAGTGATGCTTTTTCAATGATATTTACTGAAGCAGTCGTCCGGCACTTAATAACCCCAACCAGACCTTCGTGCGCACCAAGGAAGTGGCCAAAATAACTGGAGGTAATTGCTGTAAACGCCACAATAGGACCCATTAGAGAAATCATTGGAGATTCATGTTCATTGGCCAGGTAAGACAGGATAGAAATATTTTGTTCTTTAGCTAATAGTAGCTGTTCCGGTGACAAAGATAGCACCACTGAAAATACAAAGAACATAACAAATCCCATCAACATCAACGCAGCACCACCTGTAATAGCGTCAGTTTTTTCTACTGCATTTTGGCCATACTTCCGACGTTGCTCTTTCGTGAACTGACTGATGATAGGGCTATGATTAAACGAAAAGACAATAAGAGGAATCGATAGCCAAATAATCGATGGCATAGATGACCATTCAGGCGAGACTTCCATCATCGAAGTATTCCAGTCTGGGATTAGATAAATCGATAGTGCCAGCAACAGAAACACTAATGGATAAACTAGAATAGAAGTGACTTTCAGCATAAGTTCTCTACCAAAAACGACACCGCCCGTCATTGCCAGAATTAATCCTCCAGATAATATCCAGCGAGGAATTGAAGCTATACCCATCTGGTTTACCATAAAGGAATCTACGGTATTAGTGATCCCCACCCCGTAAATTAGAACGATAGGAAAGATAGCAAAAAAATAGGCAAAGGAAATCAGGTTGGCACCTGTTTTACCAAAGTGCTCCTCAACTGTGTCGGTAATATTCGATTCTGGTTTCGTTGACGATAACACAAACCGAGCCAGAGACTTATGGGCGAACCATGTCATAGGAGCTGCAATTAAAGCTAAAATAACGAGAGGCCAAAAACCACCTGCTCCAGCTTTAATAGGAAGAAAAAGAACTCCCGCACCCACAGCCGTGCCAAAAAGAGAAAGGCACCAAGTAAAATCTTGATAGTTAAATCGACTCTGATCTACAGGTAAGAAGGAGTCATTTGTTAATGTTCTTGAGCTCATATTAATACACTCACTATATTGATAATAATTGATTCGACAACGGTTCTGTCTCAGATTTACCCATAGGAACTGAATCATATGGCTCTTGTTCTGCAAATATTACGGAATCCCGTTCAGTTCAGAATAATGTGTTCTGAATCAACTATCTTTGCATGCCAGTCCAATGTGTAACTTCTAATTTCATTACCACTTTTTGTTACGTTCTAAACTCGCGAATATACTTATAAATAGCATGACGAGTTATTCCTAGCCGTTCTGCAACCGTGTTTGTTGCCTCTTTAAGTTCGAAAATTCCGTTTTCAAACAGCAGTTTGGTTATGGCTTTATTTTTCCCTTTCAAGTTGATTTTTTCGTCGTTTTCAACTTGAATAATTGCATTCTCAAGCGCTTTTTCAATTAATTCACTTGGAGATGAACTAAAGTTCTCATTAACACCGATTGAAGCGCTTGCCGTCTCGGGCATTAATGTTTTAATGATTTCGGTAAATGGGTAGGATAAGTTGGCATTAACACAAAATAATCCTATTGGTTTTTCATTCTCCCCAGCGAGTACACATGTTGTAGATTTCAGTAAAGATCCGTCTTTGATTCTAGTGAAATAGCTTTTGGGTGTCGCATCTCCTGTTTTCTCAAAAGCGCGAAGCATTTTCAGACCCATATCGGTAATCGGTGAACCCACGGTTCGGCCGGTATGATGTCCGTTGACAATTTTAACGACGGAATGCTCGAAGCTTTCGAATGAATGGACCACCACTTCACAATGAGGCCCTATAAATTCCGCTACGGTTTCTGCCAAGCGGAAATTGGATTTCATAAATTCTTTGTCTTTATCTGTAAACACAATATTGAATGATTTGTATGCGTTCATAGTCATGTAAATACCACTAAAGTTAACTAAAATTGGTCTTAATTGACCATTTATATACTTTTAATGCAATTAATCGTTCGAGCTGATAAGACGTATAAGACAATAATGGTCAGATTGAGTCAATAAGATAGTTACATATAGTTAATTTTTGTGAGGTGTATTGCTATTTTTATGTGTGTAATGCTTGTTTTAGTTACATCTAGTTAACTTTAGCTTGGTGTACATAAAAATATTAACTCGAAAGAATACGGTGATATAAAGTTAAAAAAATTTAACAGGCTTGAACTTGACCAATACCGAGCCTAAGACAGACAAAAGTGATCAAGCAAACCCTGGAAGGCTATTTCTATCGATTTTATTGAGCGGATAAATTTTGATCAGATTTATTGTGAATCTACATCTCTTTAGAGGAACAACAATCAAGTGCCGTTATTGGGAGTAAGTCGTTGTTTAAGGTGTGTGTAATCTCACCTGTTTGGGCTAAATTACCTTAAACCTTATTTAGTTAACTGTTATGCTTGCAAAAGTATCCTTGTTTTTGAGAGTCCGATGGATAAATCTGCTTTTTTAGATGCGATGAATATTACTCGCTGGCTCAGTGCCGATAAACCGTTAAAGCCTTACTTAGTGTTGCATGATCTCGATGCCGACTTATCTGATCAAATGTTTATTCATGATGTACTGCGTTTATTAAACGTTGATATTGATCAGTGCGAGTTTGATTGTGAAATGATCAAAGGGCCGCAGGTGATATGGGATATGCGTAAGACAAAAGTTCGTCCTCGCGTTGCTTGGGTTGTAAGTGCGCCGCTAACAGACCTTCATGCTTTGGCTGATGAAAAACGCCATTTATGGCAGCAAATATCTCAACATTTAGATAAAATCCAGCAATTAAGTAAGGGCGAGACCAATGAGCAACATTGATAGTCACTTTATTGTGCCCCTTGGCGTTGAGCATGTAACTGTAATGGCTAAGATTGAAAACCAAGCTCACACTCATCCTTGGTCCGAAACAGGCTTAAAAGAGTGTTTCGGGCCTTTATATCGAGTATTGGGTATTAAGCTGCAAGATGGTTTGTTGGGTTTTGCGATAGTACAGCAAATTATAGATGAGGCGACGTTACTCGATATTTGTGTGGCACCAGATAAACAAGGCTCAGGGTTTGGCTCGTTATTAATGCAGCAATTGATTGATGATGCGAAAGATGCGGGTGCAGTTGTGCTGATGTTAGAAGTTCGTCAGTCAAATGAGGCTGCAAAATATTTATATGAGAAAGCTGGTTTTATTGAGTCAGGCAGGCGTAAAAATTATTACCCTACAGATGATGGTTATGAAGATGCCATTTTAATGGATTTAGCATTGAGTTAATTTTTTGCGTGATTCAATTGAATACAAAAAAAAACAGCGCTAATTGAGCGCTGTTTTTTATTTGGGAGAAGTAAGATTACTTAACTTCTTTACCTTGAGCTTGTAAGTCTGCGTGGTAGCTTGAGCGAACAAGTGGGCCACAGGCTGCATGTGTGAAACCAAGTTCATCAGCTAACGCTTTCAACTCATCAAATTCTGCTGGTGGAACATAACGTTCAACGGGTAGATGAAATTTAGACGGTTGTAAGTATTGGCCAAGCGTGAGCATTTCTACGTTGTGAGCGCGTAAATCTCGTAATACTTCGGCTATCTCTTCGTTGGTTTCACCTAAACCCATCATTAAACCAGACTTAGTCGGAATAGTTGGATGACGCTCTTTAAAGCGTTTAAGTAGGTCTAATGACCACTGATAGTTAGCGCCTGGACGTGCTTTGCGGTAATGAGCAGGAGCCGTTTCAAGATTATGATTAAATACATCAGGAGGCTCGGTCGCTAAAATATCTAATGCGGCATCGATACGACCACGGAAATCAGGAACAAGAGTTTCAATCTTGATTTCAGGGTTTAATAAACGAATTTCGCGAATACAGTCCGCAAAGTGCTGTGCACCACCATCCCGTAAATCATCACGGTCAACAGAAGTGATCACCACATATTTTAACTTCATGTCTTTAATCGTTTGGGCTAGTTTTTTAGGCTCGTCAGCATCAGCTTTTAGCGGACGACCATGGGCCACATCACAAAAAGGGCAACGACGGGTACAGATTGCACCTAAGATCATAAAGGTTGCTGTGCCGTGGTTAAAGCATTCTGCTAAGTTAGGGCAAGATGCTTCTTCACAAACTGAGTGTAATCCGTTTTTACGTAATGCCGCTTTTATCTCGAGAATACGTTGATTTGAAGAGGGTAATTTTACTCGTAACCAATCCGGTTTACGCAGCATAGTTTCGCGCTCTGATGGCACGACTTTTACAGGAATTCGTGCGACTTTATCGGCATCACGTAATTTGACACCTGGTTGTAATCTTTCAGGCCTATTCATTATTCTGCTAATCCTTGATGATGTACAAGTTGTTGATAGCCCATAATTTGGCTAAAGGTTTGGATTAATTTATCGCCAGCTTCAAGCACAGTTTGTGGACCACCTAATGCTTTACATTGCACCATTTCTAAACCGGCATATCCGCAAGGATTGATACGCTGAAACGGGGCTAAGTCCATATCGACATTTAATGCTAAGCCGTGAAAAGAGCAGCCTTTACGGATGCGTAACCCTAAAGAGGCAATTTTTTGTTCTGTGACATAAACACCAGGAGCGTCGGCTTTTGCGTAAGCATTAATAGCGTAATAAGCGAGCATATCAATAATACTTTGCTCAATATTGTTCACTAACTGTCTAACACCTAGTTTATTACGTTTGATGTCAATAAGTGGATAAACCACTAATTGTCCTGGACCGTGGTAAGTAACTTGGCCACCGCGATCGACTTGAATAACTGGAATATCACCAGGGTTGAGTATGTGCTCGCTTTTACCTGCTTGGCCTTGGGTAAATACTGGTGGATGCTCAACAATCCAAAGTTCATCTTGGCTGTCGCTATCACGAGTGTCAGTATATTCCTGCATTGCATGCCATGTCGATTCATAGTCTTGCATACCAAGATGGCGGATGTGCAGTGTTTGTGCTTGCAAGGGCAACGTCTCCCCCAGATAAATGGTGTGTGTCCATCGAGTCAATGGTTTAATTCTTGAGTATTATACTCAAGTTTATGAGTAAAGAAGACTCTTTGGGCTCTTACAGTACGCGTTTTACACCTTCAATTGCGGCAAGATCAATATACGCTTTTTCAATGTGTTCTTTGCTGGTAACTGTAATACGGATGGTCACTGAATAGTAACTGCCTTTACTTGATGCCTTCACGCTTGGAACATAATCACCGGGAGCAAGTTGTTGTGCTACAGCAACAACACGATCGGCTAGGGTATCGTCAGCATCACCAATCACTTTGAAAGGGCACGAATTAGGAAATTCCATCACTTGGTCAAACGTTGTATTTAACATTAACTTACTCGATTCTGTTTTGGTGTTACTAATATGGTGGCAATTATACCCGATTCAAGCCCAGTAGATCTTAAAAAATTAAAGCCGCTGATTAGGCGGCTTTAATTAGTTGATTCACTAATGGATTCATGAATAGATCATGTAAATCTGTTTAATTACTCAAACCAACTGGCAAACATTTGCTTAAAATAATCCATTAACTTGCTGAATAAGCCGCCTTCTTGAACTTCATTCAATGTCACTAGCGGGAACTGAGCAATGTCTTTTCCATCAAGCTGGAAAAAGACACGACCAACTGTTTCGCCTTTAGCAAGTGGGGCAGTTAGTGGCTTTGTTAACTCAAAGTTAGCCTGTAAATCTTTTGCTTTACCACGGCTAATAGTAATAGGGGTGTCGGTCATAACACCGAGATCAACTGTTTCTCTATCGCCATACCAAATTTGTTGAGTTACGAAGGTATCGCCAGCTTTGTATGGTGTAATAGTTTCGAAAAAACGGAAACCATAGTTGAGTAGTTTCTTACTCTCAGCTTTACGAGCAGATTCACTTGATGTGCCCATCACAACGCTAATAAGACGCATGCCTTCGCTGGTGCCTGAAGATACTAGGTTGTAGCCTGCACCTGATGTATGGCCAGTTTTAATACCATCAACGTTTAAGCTTTTATCCCATAACAAGCCATTACGGTTATATTGCTTAATGCCGTTATAGGTAAAAGACTTCTCTGAATACACTTTATATTCTTCAGGTACATCACGGATCAGCGCTGCACCTAAAATGGCCATATCATAAGCTGTCGTTTTATGATTTTCTGAGTCTAAACCATGAGAGTTTTCAAAGTAGCTATCCTTCATGCCTAATTGCTTGGCCCATGAATTCATTAAATCAACGAATGCACCTTCTGTACCAGCAATGTGTTCAGCCATAGCAACACAAGCATCATTACCCGATTGGATAATAATACCGCGGTTTAAGTCGTGTACTTTGACGGTTTTACCCACTTCAATGAACATTTTAGATGAGTCAGGGAAATTCTTTGCCCACGCGTTCTTGGTAATGGCTACATCATCATCTAATGAAATATTACCGACACGGATTTCATGGCCAATAACATAACTGGTCATCATTTTTGTCAGACTTGCTGGGTTTAAACTTTCGTAGGCATTTTCTTCAGCAATGACTCTGCCAGAATTATAATCCATTAGCACGTAAGCTTTAGCGGCAACACTCGGCGCATCAGGTGTCACCATAGGTGCGCGATTGGGTGTAGGACGTATATCTGGTTGTGGCGTTGCTGCGAGTGAAGAAAAACAGACAACTGATGCAAAGAGCATCGTTGTTAATTGAGCGGTTTTGGAAGTCATCATGAAGTTAGCACGTCTCTAGTTAGTCGAAGAAAAGACAAAGATCGATTGGTATAATTTTTCGATTATACATTAGTAGGCAGTCATTTCGCATTAAGGTTCATTCATCCAATGTAAATGAACCTTAATGTTACTCTTTATCACCAGTATTATGGCTTACGGTACGATAAAGCTTTGCGGATAACCATCAATTTGCACACGATCGAGCAACTTATTAGTTAGATGAATTTGTCTGATCGGGCCCAACTGCAATCTGTGCATGCCATTTATCGATGTCACGCGAGAATTCACGGCATATTTGGTTTCTAACTGCTTAGCCAACATATTTATACGCAGTTTATCTTGAGACGCTGCAACTTGAATAAAGTGATTGTCATCATCTTTTAAATCGCTTATTACTCGCTCTTCTGGTGAGGGAATGTAAACGGTTTCAATGGCGACTTTTGCGGTTCCTCTGGCCAGCATGCCTAAGTGGTAAGCAGCAGCATAAGATAGATCAATCACTCGACCATGATGAAACGGTCCGCGGTCATTTACTCTAACAATAATTTGTTTATTGTTGTCTAAATTGGTCACTTTGACATAACTGGGTAAGGGCAGGTTTTTATGCGCTGCAGACATAGTGTACATATCATAAGTTTCGCCATTAGAGGTTAAATGACCATGAAACTTTGAACCATACCATGATGCATGACCTTGCTCTTTAAATCCCTTTCCGCTGTCGAGTACTTGATAGCTTTTGCCTAATACGGTGTAGTTACGATTACCTTGTCTGCTATAAGGTTCGTATTTAGGTTGGGCGTTTTTAACCAAGCTCACATCTGGTGCATCATCAGGATAACGATCGTTAGCCATTTGATAGCGGCTTTTTTTCCCTGAAGAGGTTTTTTTAGCATCATTTGACGAGCAACTGATCAGTAGTGCACTGCTCAACATGATTAATAAGATGAAACGGTAATTAATTGCCATGTTGATTTACCGATTTGTGGTGGGCATTAAGTTGTTGGCTAAACTGATAAACTGCCATTGCATATAACGGGCTGCGATTATAGCGAGTGATCACATAAAAGTTTTTAAGCCCGAGCCAGTATTCAGCGCTTTCAGCTTGATCTAGTTTAATTAACAATGCAGCTTGTGATGCATCAATATCTTGATTATCTGCCAAGCTTAATGTTGGGCTAAGAATGTCTGATACCTTGTAGTGAAGCTTTTCTTTGGTCCAAACATTCGCTTTTGGGGCTGTGCTTGATGTGTGATTTAGTAATAGCGCCACAGGCTGACCTTTTTGCCAACCGTGTTGATGAAAATAGTTAGCCACACTGCCAATAGCATCTGCTTTACTGGTTAATAAATCTCGTCGACCGTCGCCATCAAAGTCGACAGCGTAATGACGGTAGCTAGATGGAATGAATTGACCATAACCCATTGCTCCAGCATATGAGCCTTTTAAGGTGTCATTATCGAGCTTTTCTTCTTTAATCAACGACATTAAATTGGCATATTCACTGCGAAAGAACGTTGCTCGTGGTGGGTAATGAAAGCCCAACGTATACAGGGCATCTTGCACACGATAATTGCCTAAGTAACCACCATAGAATGTTTCAATGCCAATAATGGCCACTATAATTTGTGGATCGACGTTAAATTGTTTGGCTGCTTTATCGATGGTTTGCTGGTTTTCTTGCCAAAACTCTAGCCCTTTTTGCAACCGTTTGTCGGTCAAGAAAATAGGATAATATTGGTGCCAAGGTTTCGCTTCCCAAGGTTTTGATATCGCGTCAATAATAGTTTGATCGAAGCTTGAAGACGCTAAAAACTGCTCGACTTCTTGTTGCTTGAATCCTTGTTTTACTTGTTCAGCAATAAAGGTTTTCTGTAATGCTTGAGTGTCTGCTTCGGTCACTGCATTTGCGTTAAAAACAGTACCAATAAGTAATGCTAAGCTGGCGATTTGAACGGTTATCTTTGTCATGGTTAACGTTAATCCTATCTATCGACAAATCGTCTGTGGGTGTGAATGCTCATTAAAATACCAAAACCTGTCATTAAGGTCAGCATCGAGGTTCCACCATAACTGATTAGCGGCAAAGGTACACCAACCACTGGTAAGATGCCTGATACCATACCTATGTTAACAAAAACATAGACAAAAAACGTTAGGGTGATGCTTCCGGCCAATAAGCGTGCAAAACTTGTCTGTGCTCGTGAAGCGATAACCAGACCCCTGCCAATGACAAATAAATACATTGCCAGTAATACTAAACTGCCAATTAATCCGAATTCCTCACCGATCACAGCAAAGATAAAGTCGGTGTGTCGCTCAGGTAAAAACTCTAATTGTGATTGAGTCCCGTCAAGCCAACCTTTTCCCCAAAGTCCACCTGAACCAATGGCAATTTTCGATTGGATAATATGATAACCCGCGCCGAGAGGATCTTGTTCAGGATTAAACAAGGTTAATACTCGAGTACGCTGATAATCGTGCATCAAGAAAAACCATAAAACAGGTAAAAAGATCAGAATGGCGGTAACAAAGCCGCCGACAATTAACCAACTCATGCCAGATAAAAACAACACGAATACCCCAGAAGCAGCGACCAAAATGGAGGTGCCTAAATCCGGTTGTTTAGCGATGAGTAATGTTGGGATTAGTAGGATAATAACGCCACCGGCCAGATAGCGCTTTTTGGGGGGCAGCGGGAACTTACTGATATACCACGCCATGGTTATGGGGAAGGCAAGTTTGATAAGTTCCGATGGCTGGAATTCCATAAACCCTAAATTAAGCCAGCGCTGAGCACCTTTATTAATGGTGCCAAATAGTTCAACGCCGATGAGTAACGCTACCCCTGCAAGATAAATAGGTAAAGCCCAACGCCTGAGGATTTCTGGATTGATTTGTGCAAAGCAAAACATCACGCCCAACGACAACGCCATACGTACAAGTTGGCGCTCCATCATCGCAGGATCTTCGCCACTGGCAGAATAAATCACAAAAAGACCAAAGCTCATTAAAATAACGATGCCGATGAGTAATGGCACATCTAAGTGTATTTTTTGCCAAAACGATTTTTGATATGCATGATTATTCACGGTTTTACCGCCCATTCGTCTCGTAAAATATACTCATCGAGCAATGCTCGTGCTAGTGGGCCTGCATTGGCGCCACCCCAGCCGGCGTTTTCTAATACCACCGCTAAAACAATACGAGGGTTTTCATAAGGTGCGTAAGCAACAACTAATGCATTATCGCGCAAGTGTTCTGCAATAGTGTTGGCATTATATTTTTGATCTTTGGCTACACTAAATACCTGCGCTGTACCCGTTTTCATTGCCGCGGTATAGGTGGCATCGGTAAAGCGAGATTTATCAGCCGTTTGACGCATAGCTTCATTGATGATGTCCCAATTGCGAGGGTCTTTAAGCTCTATTGGTACTTGCTCATCAATCGGCGAATCAATTTTAACCGTACTATTTTTAAATGATTTTAATAAATGCGGCGTAAAACGCTTGCCTTTATTTGCCATGATAGTCACCGCATTGGCAAGCTGCAGCGGCGTAGTAGTCCAATATCCTTGGCCAATACCGACCGAAATGGTATCGCCATTATACCAAGGTTGGTTGTAACGCATTCTTTTCCAGTCTCTAGATGGCATTACGCCATCTGACTCTTCAAAAATATCGATACCGGTACTTTTACCAAATCCAAAACGATCCATAAATATGGCCATTCTATCGATGCCAACCTTATAGACGAGGTCATAAAAGAAAATATCACAAGAGTCGACAATGGCATGATAGATATCTACCCAGCCATGGCCCCATTTTTTCCAGTCGCCCCATTTGCGATCGACGCCTGGCATTTGCCAATAGCCCGGATCCCAAATACGCGTGCGTTCGTTAATGATTTTTTCTTCTAACCCGAGTAACGCTACATGCGGTTTGATGGTTGATGCTGGGGAGTATTGCCCTTGGGTTGAACGATTAATTAATGGCCGCGATTTATCATTTAATAAGTCATTATAAGCTTTAGAACTAATGCCGTGAACAAAGGGATTAGGGTCATATGATGGGCTTGAAATCATGGCTAAAACACCACCATCTCTAGGATCTATAGCAACGACAGAGCCTTTTCGGCCATCTAAAAGCTCCATGGCCTTCTGCTGTAGTTTGAGATCTAACGTGAGATAGATGTCTTGTCCTGGTGTTGGCGGAGTCACTTTAAGCGTGCGGATCACTCTGCCACGATTATTGACCTCTTCTTCGAGGTGACCGGGGGTACCATGAAGTAAACTTTCATAAAATTTTTCAATGCCTTGCTTACCAATATCTTTGGTTGCGGCATAGTTTTTCCACTGACTACTTTTTTCAAGCAAGGCTTTATCTCGGCTATTAATTTTGCCGACATACCCTAATACATGAGTCATTAGCGCATTAAAGGGATAATGACGCTTAAGGCCTGCTTCAACATAAATACCAGGAAATTTATATTGATTAACACTAAAAATGGCGACTTGTTCGTCGGTTAATTTACTTTTAATGGTTAACGGCTTAAATCGGCGATGAAACTTTAAGGTTTCAGTGATGCTTTCGCGCTCATCTTCAGTGAGTTCAATGAAGGTATTCAGTTCGTCTAAAGTCGCAGTGATATCATCAACTTTTTCTGGAATAAGTTCTAAAGAATAATAAGGTTGGTTTTCGGCTAACAGCACGCCATGACGGTCATAAATTAACCCTCTGCTAGGCGGAGTAGGAACCACGCGGATACGGTTATCATTTGAACGAGTTTCATAGTCTTTGTAAGAGACAACTTGAAGATGATAAAGATTCGAAAATAGGATGCAGAGTAGTAAGAATACGCAAATAAAAGTGAACAATGCACGGCGTTTAAATAGCGCGGCCTCTGCGGCGTGATCATGCATGGTAATGCGCTTGTTTGGCGACACTTATGCTATCCCCGTCGTAACCAAATGAAAGGTTGAATTATAGAAGGTCACAGTATCAGCTGATGAACATGAAAAAAAGAGTTGCATGATAATCATTATCGATAAGCTTAGTTATACATGCGACTGAGTTTATTCTCTGTGATACGGATGATTGGTATTGACGCTCCAAGCTCGATATAGGCTTTCTGCCACAATAACCCTAACCAAAGGATGGGGTAAAGTGAGGGCTGATAAACACCAGCTTTGGTTGGCCGCCTCTTTACAAGCAGGTGAAAGTCCTTCTGGGCCACCAATAAGTAAGCTGACATCTCTACCATCGAGTTGCCACTTTGTCATTTGCTCGGCAAGTTCTGGTGTTGTCCAGTTTTTACCGGGTAAATCTAAACTGACAATGTGGTTACCTTTTGCTACTGCCGCTAGCATTAATTCGCCTTCCTTATGTAAGATTCGGGCGATATCAGCATTTTTCCCGCGTTTCCCTGCTGGGATTTCGATGAGCTCCAAAGCCATATCTCTAGGGAAACGGCGTTGGTATTCTTCGAAGCCTCGAGTTACCCAATCGGGCATTTTGGTGCCAACGGCAATAAGCTGTAACTTCATTAGACGCTGTGTTCAGACCAAAGTTTTTCAAGCTCGTAGTAATCACGAGTTTGTTCTTGCATCACATGCAAAATCACTGAGCCTAAATCAACTAATACCCATTCACTGCTGTCACGACCTTCGACCCCAAGAGGTTGCACGCCAGCATTTTTTGCTGACACGATTACGTGCTCACCAATAGATCGAACGTGTGTTTTTGATGTACCAGTACAAATGATCATAGTGTCGGTAATGGTTGACCGTTTAGATACATCTATAACAGTAATATTTTTTGCTTTTAAATCATCGACTTTGTCGATAACGAAATCTTTTAGTTCGGTGCCTTGCACTCGAAGTACCTCATAAGTAAAAATTAACGGAGTATTATACTCAAATTCACTGTTGATGCGCAATTAAGCATGGCTAAACAACGATAGATTTAATTTTGTGTCCGATGCTGAGTTTACCCATAATCATAATAGTTGAGTTAATAACTGTGCGGTTTATTGTGTTAGCGATAGAGCTGATGTTGGCGAATATATTCGGTTGTTGTTTGAGATAAAACCGTGCTGATATCAATATTTTGAGCTAACTGCTGACGTATTTCAGTTGAAGAAATATCGACTAACTGGCTGTTGATAGTGAATATTCTGCCATTTTTAGCATGGGAAGGCGAGTCAAGATAGTCTGCGGTTGCTTGTCTGAATAATAATTCTTTGGTCATTTCGCTGTTAGTGTCCATTGCCCAACCAGGGCGTTGACACAATGCAATATGGCACAGATTAAACAATGATTGCCATTGATACCACAATGGTAATTGAACAAATGAATCCATGCCCATAATGAAAAAGAATTCATCATCAGGATATTGTTGGGTGAGTAATGTGAGCGTAGTGACGCTGTAAGACGGGGTGTCGCGATTGATTTCGATATCACATAGCTTAAATTCTGGGTACTGCTGGCAAACTAACTTCACCATTTCAAGCCGGTGATGCGTACTCACTACGGTAGTATTTTTATGCGGAGGTATATGATTGGGCATTAGCCAAATCTGGTCTAAATGAAGTTGCTGTTTTACGTCTAGTGCAGGATTGATATGTCCTAGATGGATAGGGTCGAAGGTGCCACCCAAAATACCGATACGCATTCGCTGTCCTTACTTTTTGTCTCAGTCAGTTAATTCAATATGAGCTAAACGGTTATGTGCTCGTGGATCAAATAAAATGCATAAATGGCTGAGACCAATCCAATCTTCAAGCCCTTTTTGTTTGAGATTTAATTCTAATTTAGACGCAAACGCGAGCATATGTTCGATATGATCTAAATCTAATCGCGTTATTGCTGCTTGATAAAGCGGTTTACGCTTATCCCAAATTCGGTGTTGGCTCCACAGTTTGCTGAGTTGTTCGCCATTATGGACGGCCAGTTTTAAGGTGAGCAGCAAATTTATCTCTTTGAATAAAGCCCACATTAAAATGGGCATTGCAGTGCCTTCGGCCTGCAATTGAGCCAGCATGTGCTGTGCATGTTTTTGATGGTTACCTAGAATGGCATCACAGAGTTGAAACACACTGAAACGAGATTGGTCTTCGAAATATTCACTGAGTTGTTCTGGGGTAATATTTTGCTTAGGACTGAGCAGTTGTAGCAATTGCATCGCTTGTTCAGCCGCCAATAAGTTACCTTCAAATAGCGTAAATAACATGGCTTTTGCATCATGGTGAACTGTGAGTTCATAATGAGAAATACGACTGTCTAACCAGCGTTCAAACTGTTTACCTTCAGGCGTGGTGCAGGGTAGGTATATACCTTTGGCATCGAGTGATTTAAACCATTTGCTATTGGTTTGCTCTGCACTGGCTTTGGGGCCTTGGATAATCAATAACATATCTGGATTAGGGTGTTGCAACAGCGTTTGAAATGCTGCGGCTCCCTCCATGCCAGGTTTACCTTGCGGCAGGGTTAACTCAATAATCCGTCGGCTGGCAAATAAGCTCATTGCTTGCCATTCTTGGACTAAATCTCCCCAGTTAAAACCGGTTTCTTGGCTTAACTGTACACGCTCTTCAAAGCCTTGTTTTTTAGCGGCGTTGAGGATCAATTGTTTACTGTTTTCGATTAACCATGGGTCATCACCAAACAGTAAAAAGCATTGCGGTAGTGGTTTGAGATGTTGCTTGAGTTGATCAGGATAAACCCGCATTACTCTGCCCCGATTGACGCCAGAGTTTGGATAATATAATCGGCTGCCTGTACGCGCATTTCTTTAACCAACAACTCCATTTCACGGCTTTTTGCTAATGCAGTACGAGGATCGTCCTGATAATCTCGGCGGATTTCAGTATCAAAATCTTGTGGCTCTTGTCCTGGTAAAGTAACCGAATAATGCACTAAGTAGATCAGCTCATATTCTGCGACATTTCCTGTGGGGTAAAGTGACAGTGTGGCACGTTCGAGAGAGTCGTTAATTAACCGTAACGTAGGTGTTTTTTCTGCTGCATCGACAAGGCTAATACGGTTGATCCGTAATCTGTCACGAACTAAGCGAGTTAACTCACTGTATTCATCGCTGCTGCTTAAATGCAATTCGGCCAATTCGGCAGGGATGGAGTAACTGCGTTGGAGTTTGAAGCCGCATCCTGCAGTGGTCAGTAGCACCAATGTCATTATGGCTAAACAGATTTTTGTGGCTAGCATAGTGAGGGGAGGCATCCTTGTTTATTTGCATGGTTAAATAAATAACTTACCGCGGTGTAACCCGCGGTAAGTTAACACTGAAGCGTTAACGTTATCACCCTAATTTCGGAGGCTGACGAGCCTCCTCATTAAGACAACTTAGTTAGCAACAATACTTAATAGTTTGCCGGGCACGTAAATGACTTTACGAACCGTTAACCCTTCAGTGTGTTTTTGTACGTGCTCATCACTCATGCCTAATGCTTCTACATCTTCTTTTGATGCATCAGCAGCAACAGTAATTTTTGCGCGAACCTTTCCGTTTACTTGTACCACAATGAGCTTGCTGTCTTCGACTAACGCAGACTCATCGACTTCAGGCCAACGGCTATCTTCAATGTCGCCTTCGTTACCTAACTCATTCCATAACGTAAACGTCATATGCGGAACAATAGGGTAAAGCAAACGCGTTACAGCAGACAAAGCTTCAGCAAGTAACGCTCGGTCTTGAGCCGTTTCTTGTGAGGCTTTCAGTAAATGGTTCATTAGTTCCATTACTGAGGCTACTGCGGTGTTAAACATTTGACGACGTGCAATGTCATCGCTGACTTTGGCAATGGTCTTATGTAATTCACGGCGCAATGCTTTTTGATCGGCATTTAATTTGCTGGTATCTAATGCTTCAGTTTTACCTGCAGCAACATGATCGCTAGCCAATTTCCAGAAACGTTTAATGAAGCGATGTGCTCCTTCAACGCCTGACTCTTGCCATTCCAGGGTTAATTCTGGTGGCGAGGCAAACATCATGAATAAACGTACGGTATCAGCACCGTATTTTTCAACCATGACTTGTGGATCGATACCGTTATTTTTCGATTTAGACATCTTACTCATGCCGGTGTAAACCAGTTCATGACCTTGATTGTCTATCGCTTTAATGATGCGGCCTTTGTCGTCTTTTTCTACCACAGTCACTTCTAAAGGTGATACCCAAACTCGGGCGCCTTTTTCGTTGGTGTAGTAATAAGCATCTGCTAATACCATGCCTTGAGTCAGTAACTGCTTTGCGGGCTCATCACTGTTGACTAAGCCTGCGTCACGCAGCAACTTATGGAAAAAGCGGAAATACAACAAATGCATACAAGCATGTTCGATACCGCCAATGTACTGATCTACTGGTAACCAGTAGTTAGCTTTAGCAGGATCTAACATTTCGTCTGCGTGAGGGCTACAGTAACGTGCGTAGTACCAAGATGATTCCATAAAGGTATCAAAGGTATCTGTTTCGCGTGTTGCTGGCTGACCGTTGACTGTGGTTTCGGCCCAAGCCTTATCGGCTTTAATTGGACTTTGAATACCGTCCATCACCACATCTTCTGGCAAAATAACAGGCAGTTGATCTTCAGGCGTTGGCACAACAGTACCATCGGCGAGGGTCACCATCGGGATAGGAGCACCCCAGTAACGCTGACGAGAAACACCCCAGTCGCGTAAACGATAATTGACTTGGCGTTTGCCTTTACCTTCTGCGGTTAATCTAGCATCAATAGCTTCAAAAGCTGCTTGGAAGTCTAAACCGTCTAGCTCAGGGAATGCATCGCCCGAATTAAACACCACACCTTTTTCGGTGTAAGCTTCTTTGCTAACGTCTACTTCGCCATCTACTGGCTTAATGACCGCTTCAATCGCAAGCTGGTATTTAGTCGCAAATTCATAATCGCGTTGATCATGAGCTGGAACTGACATTACCGCACCTGTGCCGTAATTCATCAATACAAAGTTAGCGACCCAAATAGGTACTAACTTGCCACTAATAGGATGAATCGCTTGTAAACCTGTCGCGACGCCTTTTTTCTCCATCGAAGCCATCGCAGCTTCAGTGGTATCAGCATTTTTACATTCTTCTAAAAATGCGGCTAATTCAGGGTTATTTTGCGCAGACTGTTCAGCTAATGGGTGACCAGCTGCAATAGCAACATAAGTCACGCCCATTAAGGTATCAGGACGAGTGGTGTAGATATCAAACGATGCATCACTGTCAGCAACGGCAAAGGTCATTTCAATCCCTTCACTGCGACCTATCCAGTTACGCTGCATGGCTTTAACCTGTTCAGGCCAGCCATCTAACGTGTCGATGTCGTTAAGCAATTCTTCAGCGTAATCAGTGATTTTAATAAACCACTGAGGAATTTCTTTCTGGATCACTTCAGTATCACAGCGCCAGCAACAACCATCTTGTACTTGCTCGTTTGCGAGTACGGTTTCATCGTTTGGACACCAGTTTACTGATGAGGTTTTTTTATACACTAAACCTTTGGCATACAACTGAGTGAAGAACCATTGTTCCCAACGATAGTACTCAGGGGTACAGGTAGCAATTTCACGACTCCAGTCATAACCAAAGCCCAATAGCTTGAGTTGGTTCTTCATGTAGTCGATATTTTCGTATGTCCACGGTGCCGGCGACGCCTTATTATTGATCGCGGCATTTTCTGCAGGCAGACCAAATGAGTCCCAACCAATCGGTTGCAAAACATTTTTACCTTGCAAACGTTGATATCGTGCCACTACATCGCCTATTGTGTAGTTACGGACGTGGCCCATGTGAAGACGACCTGATGGATACGGAAACATTGAAAGACAATAGAATTTCTCTTTGCTTTCATCTTCAGTAACTTCAAAGGTTTTATGTTCGTGCCAGTGCTTTTGCACTAAGGCTTCAATTTCTGAGGGATTATATAGCTCTTGCATCAATCTATTTCCGGCCATGCCGCCCATTGTTTGATCTAACGCTCAGCAGCGCGATTTATAACTGCATAGAATAAACCAGAAGTGATCTATTAAAAAGGTGCGTATTAAGGAGTATTACTTATGAGTGGAAAAAGTTCAGCACTATTAGCCTTATATCAGTCACTATTCGAACAGGTGAAAACCACGTTTGAGCAAGATAACTCATTGACAGCTAAAAGTTTGTTTAAGTCAGTGACCCAGGGTAAAGACTATCTAAAACTTAAATCTCATGCAGATGAAGAAGAGCTCGCTTTAGTAGAAGAATTTTTAAAGCGTGACATTGCAGCCTTCTTAAGTGAGGAAAATGCCGATAATTTGAGTTTTAGTCCAATGGTAATTGGGATTGAGAATACATTATGGCAGTGGTTGAGCGAAATAACTGATCGTAGCCAAGTGGAGTGGCATGAACTTTTACAAGATTTTAAACATCATGGTGTGTATAAGTCTGGAGAAATTATTAACCAAGGTAAACTGACCTGTAATAAGTGTGGTCACCAAATGCAAATCGATTTTCCTGGGGTGATCCCCGATTGCCCAAAATGTGATTACAATGAGTTTTCACGGGAGCCGCTAACACCATAATCCGTTAGGTGAATGCTTAAAACTCTACTCGGTAATGGTAGTGACTTGCACTGCTGTTACCGATCATTTCATCATAAGCAGTCTGAATTTCTATCATGGCATAATGAATGCCTTGTTGTTTCAGTAATACTTCAGCTTGTTTGATTGAGTGAAGACTCAGCTGTTTCCCTGCTTTATTGCGAACACTGTAAAAATTTCCCCGAAGGTCTTCAACACCGAGCAAATAATGATTTGAGTCGGCATAACTAATAATCGTGGGATGCTTAGTTTGTTGAGATATGGCTAATTTTATTTCAGATAATTGCATAGTAACTTCCATCAATAGTCGTTTATCGAGGACATTACGAAGCAAGCTCGAGTTTAGTTTTATATCGAAAGTTTATTTTGAACATCTACAAGTATTTAAAGATGGTTGTAGATTAGCAACCACTTACTACAGTTTGATATTCAGGTGCTGTATTTACATCTGCGGCTTGAGTGTAAGAGAAGTAACAATTGTCATTGATGACTTGGCCATTATCATCTTTATCGTATCCGATATAAGTAACAGCAATTCCTTGATATTGTATGGTAAAAGCGTCATCCACAATGATCCATTTTTCAATGTCCGTGTTGTCTAAATAGCCCCATTTTAACCGAGTTTCAAATACACCGTCGCTGTCGATATCAATATCGATTAAGTCATCGCGGTTTGTGACAGCCCGCACTCGTAAACTCGTCATTTTTGAACGGGCATAAACTAGGGTGTTGGCTGTTTTAATGCTGCCCATGAGGCCTGATAGAGTGCTCTGTCTCGCTTCGGTACTCAAACCAATAAATTTAGGCGCTGCAACCATCGCTAAAATACCAAGGATAATGATGACCACAACTAACTCTATTAAGGTAAATCCTTTTGAGAGAACCTGCGTTTTGAGTTGAATCGATTGTGACATCAAATTATCTCGTTATTTCCGTAAGACGTTTCTGACACCAAATAGCATTAATAAACCACACAGTATCAGCAAGGGGAGTTGACCTATTTTTCTAAACCAAGTTTCACCTTGATAAAGCGCAACATTGGTTACTAACACCCCAGTTTCAAACTGCGGGATAGCATCGGTAATTCGTCCATGCGGATCAACGACTGCAGTAATTCCATTATTGGTACCACGCAGTAATGGTTTACCCATTTCAATGGCACGCATTTGGGCTATTTCCATGTGCTGTAATGGCCCGTTAGATGTGCCAAACCAGGCATCGTTTGATACGGTGAGCAGCATATCTGTTTCGTTTGTAACGCTTGCTCTTACTTGCTCTGGGAAGGCAATTTCGTAACAAATAGCCGGTGCTAAATGGTAACCCAGTGCAATTAAATTAGGTTGAGTGTAGTCACCACGTTGAAATGATGACATCGGTAAATTAAAAAACGGTGCAATAGGGCGTAATAAATCCCCTAATGGTACGAATTCACCAATTGGCAGTAAGTGATGTTTTTTAAACTCATTTGTGCCACCGACAATATAGTCAGCACTTTGCTGCTGCTTCTGATGATGATTACCCAATACGATTAATGAGTTATAAAAATCTTTTTGCTGGTGGCTAATAATGCCAGTAATAATCGCCGTGTTATTCATATTGGCGACTTGATTGGCATTCAATAAAAAGTCTTCCACCATGGCTTCTGGTGCAGGAATGGCAGCTTCTGGCCAAATAACGATATCGACACTAGAGGCATCATCAAATTGCTCACGGGTCAGATCCATGTATTTAAGCATGGTAGGCCACAACGCATCTGGCTCCCACTTCATGCTTTGAGGGATATTCCCTTGCACTAATGCCACTTTAACTGTTTTACCACTGGCTGATATTGGGTTGAGTTGTGGTGCAGCCCAAGCGCTTAATGCCAAAATGGGTAATATGATTAACACTGGGAACACGCGCTTTTGTGTTAACAGCATCAGTGAGCCTGCAACCAGAGCCACCACAAAGCTCAGTCCTAACGCACCAATAAAGCTGGCAAATTCACTAAGAGGCCCTAATGTTTGGCTGTAACCAGCCCAAATCCAAGGGAAGCCTGTCAGTACCCATCCTCTTAACCATTCGGTTAGTACCCATAAGGCGGGGAATAATCCTAGATAGGTTAAATAAGGATTTAAGGTGTGCTTAGCTGTACGTGATAACTTGTTGAGCAAGTATCCTGTTATTGCGGGATAAATTGCCAGATACAGTGCCAGTAAAGCCATTAAGGTTATCGACACAAAAATGGGCATCCCACCAAAGGTGTCAATACTGACATGCACCCAACTAATGCCAATGGCAAAGCAGCCAAAACCGAAACTAAGCCAGTAATATAAACTTTGCTTGGCGGTTAATGTATGACTCTGCCATAGGGCAAAACTCAATGCTAAAGGAAATATGGCCCAAATTTCATAAGGCGCAAACGAAAGTGCCGTACTGGCGCCAGCAATAAATGCCGTCACCAGACGAACAATACTCAAAGAAGAGTGTAAAGGTTGAGTTTTTAGCACGATTTAGTCGTCGAATTCTTCACTAATATTAGGGTCAGGAAGTTTAACACGAAGTTGCACCAAGCGGCGGTTATCTGCGTTAATGACTTTGAACTCGATATTGTTGATGACAATGCTTTCATTGCGTTCTGGTAAATGACCAAATGCATGCGACACCATCCCACCGACAGTATCGAATTCTTCATCACTGAAATTGGTACCACAGGCTTCGTTGAAATCTTCAATTTCCGTCAGCGCTTTTACCATAAACACAGTGTTACTGAGTTTTTTTATTTCGGTGTCTTCAACTGAATTGTGGTCAAATTCATCTTCAATTTCACCAACGATTTCTTCGAGAATATCTTCAATAGTGACTAGACCTGACACTCCACCATATTCATCGACAACAATGGCCATATGGTAGCGCTGTGAGCGGAATTCTTTGAGCAGTACATCGACTCTTTTACTTTCAGGAACGACCACGGCAGGTCGAATCACTTGGGCAAGAGTGAAAGATTCATCAGATTGTTTAAATCCGTATTTGATCAAATCTTTAGCCAGTAAAATGCCTTCAATATGATCTTTGTCTTCATTAACAACAGGGAAGCGAGAGTGACCGGAATCCATGACGATTTCTAAAAACTCATCGACGGTCGAGTCTATTTGAATGGTAACAATTTGCGATCTTGGGATCATGATGTCGCGCACACGAAGGTCGGAAACCTCTAATACACCTTTAATCATTTCGCGAGTATCTTCGGTGATGAGGTCACGCATTTCTGCACCTGCTATGACATCAACTAAATCTTCGCGATTTTGAGGTTCGCCCTGAAATAATTGGTTAATTTTATCGAACCAGCTCTTCTTGTGGGCGTTTGTACTCGGGGGGATATCGTCACTCATAATATTTACCTAAACAAGGGTATCTATAAGATATACCTTGTTTATTTATGCTTCCTTATAGGGATTGTCAAAACCTAAGCCTTCAACAAGTTGGGTCTCTAATGACTCCATCTCATCGGCTTCTTCGTCGATAATATGGTCATAGCCCAGCAAATGCAAGCTACCGTGTATGACCATGTGTGCCCAGTGAGCGATTAGCGGTTTATTTTGCTCAATTGCTTCTTGTTCCACCACTGGTGCGCAGATAACGAGGTCACCCAATAATGGCAATTCAACTTCTGGCGGCGCTTCAAACGGAAACGACAATACATTAGTTGGCTTGTCTTTACCGCGATAAGTTGAATTGAGCTGCTGACTCTCGGCAATATCAACAATACGAATAGTTAACTCTACTACTGGCTTTGTTTGGCCAATAGCGGCTCGAACCCAAGTTTCAAACTCAGCTTGAGTTGGTAAGCGTGGATTATCGACTGCAATTTGTAGGTCGAGATCTAATGATATCCCTTGCTGGCTCATTGAGCACTTTCCTCTTTATCTATTAGCTGACGTTTCTGTTCACGTTCGCGATAAGCTTGTTCTTTGATGGCTTTTTGAATTTGCTCTTGTTGCTCGAATGCTTCATACGCTTCAACGATACGAGCAACAACAGGGTGACGGACCACATCTTGGGCAATAAAGAAATTAAAGCTGATCTCAGGTACCTCGCTGAGCACCTCAATGGCGTGACGTAGGCCTGATTTTTGGCTACGAGGTAAATCAATTTGAGTAATGTCGCCAGTGATCACCGCACGAGAATTAAACCCAATACGGGTTAAGAACATTTTCATTTGTTCAACTGTGGTGTTTTGGGCTTCATCTAAAATAATGAAAGCATCATTGAGAGTCCGTCCACGCATGTAAGCGAGCGGGGCGACTTCAATTACGCCGCGCTCAATTAGTTTTTCAACTTTCTCAAAACCCATCATCTCAAATAAGGCATCATAAAGTGGGCGTAAATATGGGTCGACTTTTTGGCTTAAATCGCCCGGTAAAAAACCGAGTTTCTCGCCAGCTTCAACCGCAGGACGAGTTAGTAGAATACGACGCACTTCTTGACGTTCGTAAGCATCAACCGCCGCGGCAACAGCAAGGTAAGTTTTACCTGTACCTGCAGGGCCAATACCAAAACTGATGTCGTGCCCCGTAATATTATGCATGTACACACTTTGATTCGGTGTACGAGGTTTAATTACGCCACGCTTAGTTTTAATATGGATGCTACTGTCGTCAGAGTCTTGCTGTGCTTCAAGGTTTATGGCTTCTTGAATGGCTAAATGCACCACTTCAGGTTCTAAGTCTGGCGTACTGCCTTTGATTGTTTGGGTTTCTATGTATAACTGACGCAACAAGTTATTGGCATTGAGCGCATTACGTGGCAGTCCAACAATAGTGAAGTGGTTATCTTTATGAATAATCTCAACACCTAATCGGCATTCGAGTTGTTTGATGTTGTCATCAAATGGGCCACATAATGATACGAGGCGGCGAGTATCTGAAGGTTCTAGATACAAATTCATGGTGGTGACTTTAGTGGTCAAATAAGGCTCCAGGTTTCGGTCTTGGACAACAAAATAATAGCGTTAAAATACCATTTAGTAATAATGACAGTTTACGAGTCTCTGTATCGAATTACCATAATATGACCAATTTTAGGCAAAATTAAAGGCGGACAAGCCGCCTTTAGTATCATCTTAAGCAACAAACATGAATTACGGCTTAAAGTGGGTCACACCTAATGCGTCATCTTGCTTGTGTTTAGCCAGAATTTCAGCCGGACGTAAACTGCGACGTAAATCCATTTCATTTTCACCACGGACAAATTCACCGCGTAATGAGTTGGTATAAACATCAACAATTTTCACATCAACGAAACTACCGATATGAGTGTGAGCGGCTTCAAAGTTAACCACACGACTGTTTTCAGTTCGACCGCGAAGTTCCATTGGATTCTTCACTGAAGGACCTTCAACTAAAATACGTTGAACAGTGCCCAGCATTTGACGGCTATAACGCATTGCTTGTTGGGTAATACGGTCTTGTAAAATGGCTAAACGTTGCTTCTTTTCTTCGTCGCTAACATCATCAGGCAAATCTGCTGCAGGCGTACCTGGACGAGCGCTGTAGATAAAGCTAAAGCTGTGGTCAAACGCAACATCTTCAATCAGTTTCATGGTATCAGCGAAATCGTCTTTAGATTCACCAGGGAAACCAATAATAAAATCTGAGCTAATTTGAATATCTGGACGTGCTTTACGCAAGCGACGAATAATCGACTTATACTCAATCGCCATGTGACCGCGTTTCATTTGGGTCAAAATACGATCCGAACCCGATTGCACCGGTAAATGCAGGAAGCTCACCAATTCAGGCGTGTCTTCATACACATCGATAATGTCTTGGGTGAATTCAATTGGGTGGCTAGTGGTAAAACGCAGACGGTCGATACCATCAATTGAGGCCACTAGGCGCAATAATTCCGCAAAGGTACATATCTCATCATCATGAGTTGCACCGCGATACGCGTTAACGTTTTGCCCCAATAAATTCACTTCACGTACACCTTGGGCGGCTAATTGAGCCACTTCAAGAATAACGTCATCTAACGGACGGCTGACCTCTTCACCGCGGGTATAAGGTACCACGCAGAAAGAACAGTACTTACTGCAACCTTCCATAATTGATACGAACGCGGTTGGACCATCAGCGCGAGGCTCAGGAAGACGATCGAACTTTTCAATTTCTGGGAAGCTGATATCAATCACGGCTTTTTCGCCGCGTTGAATTTGTTCAATCATCTCAGGTAAGCGATGCAGTGTTTGTGGCCCAAAGATAATATCAACGCATTGAGCGCGATCTTTAATCGCTTTACCTTCCTGTGAGGCAACACAACCGCCGACCCCAATAATTAAATTAGGATTTTTATCTTTTAAAGATTTCCAACGCCCTAGCTGATGGAATACCTTCTCCTGTGCTTTTTCACGAATAGAGCAAGTATTAAGCAGCAGTACGTCTGCTTCGCTCGCATCTTCGGTCAAGGTATATCCTTGATAGTCGTCTAATAAATCGGCCATCTTTGATGAGTCATACTCATTCATTTGACAGCCCCAGGTCTTAATATGAAGTTTTTTACTCATCAGTGCTCGCCAGTAAATCCACAGTAAAAATAGCGCGACATTTTACCTGTTGTCAGACGGTCTGGCTAGCACTAGTGCAAGTTTCACTCATTTGAATCTAAACTTTGTAATAGCCTTGAAAATAGTAATGATTTATCGTTGGCGTTAAACGTGATTGATTGCTCGGAGTAAAAACCAAATTCCGCGGCCATTTGGCGACTTTGTTGCTGGACTTGAATAAGATTACTTTGGCTTAAATCACGATTAAAGCTGAGCAACATTTCCGTGGTTTGTTGATATAGGGCATAATCGAATGCATTACGATATGTCACTGTAATGGTTTCAATGGAACCTATGTTTGTTGCAGATTGAGTGATTAAGTTATTTTTGGGATTATTAGCAGCGGCATTCGTCGACAGTACTAATGAGCAACCTATGATTGTGGTGATCACAACTGTGGCAATCAAACCATAGCGAATGTCATGGCGTACAAATTGATGGTGACTGTTCATGATGTCCTCTCTTGATTACGTAAAGTGGATCAATTAATGAGACAGTCACAGTATATAGAATCGTTTATTGATTGATTTTTGTTCATTGTAAGCAGATGTAGGTAAAAGCCGTTATAGCAACATTTGGTCATGCTTTAGCTCTTATAGACATATCTATACATATATTGACCGCAGTTCACTGTCATATTAAACAGAAATCATCTCACTATTTATGGATGCCAATACAATGCAAGATGCTTCATTCACATCAACGAACACCTCTGGTAACGCTAATCATTATGATGTTGTCGTTGTTGGCGGCGGAATGGTCGGTGCGGCTGCTGCGATTGGATTAGGCCAGTTAGGGCTCAGTGTCGCAGTGATTGAATCTCGCCAACCACAACCTTATGATCCTTTACAGCCTTTAGATGTGCGAGTATCAGCAATTAGTGTGGCATCTGAGCAATTGTTAACGCGTCTTGGTGTTATGGATGAGCTGCTAACCATGCGCCATGCACCTTATACAGGTTTAGAAACGTGGGAGCTCGATGGCTGCCTTACTGCATTTAGCGCCGAACAAGTTGATCAGTCGCACTTAGGTTACTTTTTTGAAAACCGTGTAATTCAATTAAGCCTATGGCAACAAATCTATAAAATGGACAACATCACCTTATTGTGTCCAGCAAAAGTGATGCAGTTTTCTCGTTTAAGGGACAGTCATCAAGTCGGTATTTTGCTCGATAATGGCGATACGCTTACTACAACATTACTTATTGGTGCTGATGGGGCTAACTCGCAAGTGCGCCAATGGGCGGGTATTGGTTTGACTGGTTGGGATTACGCCCAATCGGCGATGTTAATCAATATTAATACTCAAACGCCGCAGCAATCAATTACCTGGCAGCAATTTACTCCAGCTGGACCGAGAAGCTTATTGCCGCTGCCTGGAAATCATGCCTCATTAGTGTGGTATGACGATGCTAATCGTATTAAACAGTTATCTCAACTGAGCGATCTACAACTTGCCGAACAAATTAGACTGCATTTCCCGTCAAGATTAGACCCTAATTTTACTGTTGAAAATCGTGGTAGCTTTCCATTAACTCGGCGCCATGCACAACAATATTATCAAGATAATCTGGTTATTATTGGCGATGCGGCTCACACGATTAATCCATTAGCTGGCCAAGGCGTTAATATTGGTTTTAAAGATGTCGATGTGCTGGTGGCTCAAATTGCTAATGCTATTGGTAATGGTAAAACATGGTGGCATGCGAGTGTATTAAAGCATTATCAGCAAGCGCGATATTATGATAATCAATTGATGATGACTGCAATGGATGCTTTTTACGCTGGTTTTAGTAACAATTTATTGCCATTAAAATTACTGCGTAATGGCGCGTTAAAACTGGCCAATATCGACTCACCGCTAAAACGTAAAGTATTGAAGTACGCGCTTGGGCTGAATTAAACTATCGGTTGGCGATATGTGCCATTTGTTAGCTAGGCTTACTACGCAACAAACATGACTTCTGTAAAGAGTCGTCAACCGTAAAGCATGAGTGGCTTTGAATGATTACATTATGAGTGAAATTGGTATAAAATGCCGCGTTTTGCATCATGTGTATTTTGATGTACCCCATGAAGGCATTTAGCAGCATTGTTTGCTATTAAACTGACTAGGTTGTGATGAGTAACATTAAATTGATTGTCGGGTTGGCAAATCCGGGTGCTGAATACGCACAAACTCGCCATAATGCTGGTGCATGGTACGTGCAAGAACTAGCGCGCATCTGTAATGTCCCCTTGGTTGCAGAGAGTAAATATTTTGGTGTCACAGCTCGTGCAACTTTGCATGGCAGGGATGTTCGTTTATTGATCCCGACAACGTATATGAACTTAAGCGGTAAGTCGGTTGCAGCATTAGCCAATTTTTTCCGTATTTTGCCTGAAGAAATCTTAGTCGCCCATGATGAGCTGGATATGGATCCTGGTGTGGCTAAATTCAAGTTAGGCGGTGGCCATGGTGGTCATAATGGCTTAAAAGACATTATTGCCAGTTTAGGTAACGACAAAAACTTTCATCGTTTGCGCATTGGCATTGGCCATCCAGGCGATAAAAACAAAGTCAGCGGCTACGTACTGGGCAGGGCGCCAGCGGTAGAGCAAGAGCGAATAAATGCCGCGATTGATGAAGCGGTGCGTTCAACCGAGATTTTATTTAACCAAGACATGGCGAAAGCTATGCATAGATTACATTCGTTCAAAGCAGAATAAGCCAAGCGAGTTTTGTTTTAACACCCTTTCGACATCATTATCCAATGGGATAATTCTACATATATAAAGGTAAGCATATGGGTTTTAAATGCGGCATTGTTGGTCTGCCAAACGTAGGTAAGTCAACGTTGTTTAATGCGTTAACACAAGCGGGTATTGAAGCGGCAAACTTTCCGTTTTGCACTATTGAGCCAAACACGGGTGTGGTACCGGTACCAGATGCACGTCTTGATGCGTTAGCTGCTATTGTTAAACCTCAACGTATTTTACCTACTTCTATGGAGTTCGTTGATATCGCTGGTCTAGTGGCTGGTGCATCGAAAGGTGAAGGCTTAGGTAACAAGTTTTTAGCTAACATTCGTGAAACTGATGCTATTGGTCACGTAGTACGTTGTTTTGAAGATCCAAACATTGTTCACGTAGCCAACAAAATTGACCCCGCTGGCGATATTGAAGTCATTAATACTGAGTTAGCTCTAGCAGACTTAGACGCATGCGAACGCGCTATTTTTCGTCAAGCTAAGCGTGCTAAAGGCGGCGACGGCGATGCGAAATTTGAAGTCGCAGTACTTGAAAAAATGCGTCCAGTGTTAAACGAAGGCCAAATGTTGCGTTCGTTGGAATTAACTAAAGAAGAGTTAGCAGCCGTTGCATACCTTAACTTCTTGACCATTAAACCCACAATGTACATTGCTAACGTTGCTGACGATGGTTTTGAAAACAACCCTCATTTAGATGTTGTTCGTGCTATTGCCGCAACAGAAAATGCTATCGTTGTGCCTGTATGTGCTGCTATTGAGTCTGAATTAGCTGAAATGGAAGCTGATGACCGCGCAGAATTTATGGCTGACCTTGGTTTAGAAGAGTCTGGTTTAGATCGCGTAATTCGTGCAGGTTACGAATTACTGAATCTGCAAACTTACTTTACTGCAGGTGTAAAAGAAGTTCGCGCATGGACAGTACCCGTTGGTGCTTCTGCCCCACAAGCTGCTGGTGTTATCCACACTGACTTCGAACGTGGCTTTATTCGTGCGCAAGTAATGGCATACGAAGACTTTATTACTTATAAGGGTGAAGCTGGCGCCAAAGATGCGGGTAAATTACGTGTTGAAGGTAAAACTTATGTCGTTAAAGATGGCGATGTAATGCATTTCTTATTTAACGTTTAAGTTTTATTAACGTTATCAAGAAACGATAAAGGGGCGTAAGGGAATTTAATCGGTGTTAATTGGGTTTATTTTGTCGATTCGGCATTCAGTTTGGTGAAGTTATAGCCGAACAAGTCGAATTGATGAAAATAGCGAAAAAAACCAGTTGACCTAGATAACCTGAATAAGCATAATACGCCCCGTTCCTCACCAAGAGGGATAGCAAGAAATAGTGGCAATATAGCTCAGCTGGTTAGAGCACAGCACTCATAATGCTGGGGTCGCAGGTTCAAGTCCCGCTATTGCTACCATCTATTTCTTACCCATCTGCTCAAGATGTTAAACTAGAGTGTTGTGCGGGAGTGGTGGAATTGGTAGACACGCCAGATTTAGGTTCTGGTGCCGCAAGGTGTGAGAGTTCAAGTCTCTCCTTCCGTACCATTTATTCGAGATATTGGCTTAGGCGAATGTTTCAAAAAGTTTGATTGGGATATCGCCAAGCGGTAAGGCACTGGGTTTTGATCTCAGCATTCCAAGGTTCGAATCCTTGTATCCCAGCCATTTATAAAGTTAGACAAGATTATTGGGATATCGCCAAGCGGTAAGGCACTGGGTTTTGATCTCAGCATTCCAAGGTTCGAATCCTTGTATCCCAGCCATCTTTGGCAATGTAGCTCAGCTGGTTAGAGCACAGCACTCATAATGCTGGGGTCGCAGGTTCAAGTCCCGCCATTGCTACCATATTTACTGGGTAGAGTGAGTTGTACTTACGTTAGCTGGTAAAGCAAAGTTTACTCTGAAATAAAAAGAGTATACTCTAAGTTAAAATTTGATGCGGGAATGGTGAAATTGGTAGACACGCCAGATTTAGGTTCTGGTGCCGCGAGGTGTGAGAGTTCAAGTCTCTCTTCCCGTACCATCAAATTTTAGTCAAAATTGTTTTTCATGTCTGTTTAAAAAATACTATTGGGATATCGCCAAGCGGTAAGGCACTGGGTTTTGATCTCAGCATTCCAAGGTTCGAATCCTTGTATCCCAGCCAAATTCTAAAAAGCCCGTCTTATAGACGGGCTTTTTGCTGTTTTTTTTCAGCAAAATGTTTTCAGCAAAATTTTTTGATCATATTGAAGCCTGTTGATGTGAATGCCACTCAAAGAAAATCACCCCTTAGCCTTACTCCATGTGCTATCAACTTACTCTGAATGAGCAGATAATTAATACAATCGCTATTGTTTATCAATAGTATTTTCCTATCAACGTGATTGATTCTATCGGTTATCTATTTTACTTACTGTTGTTTAGAATTGTCTTATGCAGTGAATATTTTTAGAAAGGCTTATCCATGGACGTCCTAACACCAACACCATTAACGTATCCTTATGAAGCATCACGCCCCAAGATGGCGCTGATTGCTGAAGGCGGTGGTCAGCGAGGGATATTCACCGCTGGTGTGTTAGATGCGTGGTTAGATAATGATTTTGATCCCTTCGATTTATTCATAGGCACATCTGCAGGTTCACAAAATCTCACGAGCTTTTTATCTCGCCAGAAAGGCTATGCCAAGCGGTTAATCCGTGGATTATCACGGCATAAGCGATTTTACCAACTGGGCCGAGGATTAGTTGGAGGAAATGTTGTCGATTTGGATTGGTACTTTGATAAAACGACTCAAGGTAGCTTTGCCTTAGACTTTACCGCCGCCGCAAAATCATTGGGACAACGCGAGTTATTGATCACCGCAACTAACTCACGCGATCGACAAGGTTATTTCTTACGCCCAAATGGTGATAATGACCACTGGCGCGAATTACTTAAAGCCTCAAGTGCATTACCTTTTCTATATAAGCAGGGGGTTAAACTTGCGCCCTGGTTAACCGCCAGTGCCGCTAATCAAGTTCATACCAACTATGATTACCCTCAAGCTGACTTTTACCTTGATGGTGGACTGGCAGCGCCGTTACCAGTTCGTGAAGCATATCGTCGTGGTGCGCGAAAAATTGTGGTTATTCGTACTGTTAATGCAGATTTTCATGCTCAATCTGCTTGGGTACATAAATTAAAATCATGGATTTGTGTGTCAGGTTATTGTCCCAAAACCATAGATTACTTGGCTCAGCATGAACAAGCTTACGAACAAGAGCTCGCGTTTATCGCCAATCCACCTGATGATGTCGAGATCATTCAAATTTTTGCTGATGATAATCTTCAAAGCAAATTGTTGGGCAGCACAGATATGGACTTACGCCATGATTATCAAACGGGTATTACAGCAGGTAATGCTTTTTTACACACTCAAAAGGCATTCTATTCAACACATTCTTTGCATGCTCAGCCGCTGCTAGAGTCGCTTACGATCATGCAAAGCATGACAGCTTAAATGAATCTGGTTTTGGTTTTGCAGCCAACGCTGAGGTGATTATATTGACTCAATAATTCACTTTGGGTTGAATTTTTTAATGTTGCAGAACGATTTGACGGTTAATGTTAAACATCAGTTGTTCAACACTGACTAACATTTGGTAATAGAGGTTAGGAGTCTTTCTCAAATAAGGTAGATAAAATATTTTTGCGATATTTACCCAAACAAAAACGCACTCGTAAGAGTGCGTTTAGTTGTTTCACTCACTAAAGATGATTAGTGGCGGAACATCGCAGAGATTGACTCTTCGTTACTAACGCGACGTATCGCTTCAGCTAGTACTGCAGACATTGTTAGCTGGGTCACTTTCGCCACTTTTAACATTTCAGGGCTTAATGGCACAGTGTCTGTCACGATAACTTCATCGATAACAGAGTTAGCAATATTTTCAGCAGCATTACCTGAGAATACCGGATGAGTAGCATAAGCGAACACGCGGTTAGCGCCATGTTCTTTCAATGCTTCAGCAGCTTTACATAAAGTGCCACCAGTATCGATCATGTCATCAACGATGATGCAATCACGGCCTTGAACATCACCAATAATATGCATTACTTGAGCAACGTTAGCTTGTGGACGACGCTTATCGATAATCGCAAGGTCAGAGTCATCTAATAGCTTGGCAACGGCACGAGCACGAACTACACCGCCAATATCAGGAGACACAACAACAGGATTTTCTAATTTCTTTGCCAACATGTCTTCAAGTAACACAGGGCTACCGAACACGTTATCAACAGGGACATCAAAGAAACCTTGAATTTGCTCAGCATGTAAGTCACAAGTCAATACGCGGTCAACACCCACGCTTGACAAGAAATCTGCAACAACTTTTGCGGTAATTGGTACACGTGCACTGCGTACACGGCGGTCTTGACGAGCATAACCAAAGTACGGAATAACGGCAGTAATACGACCCGCTGATGCACGACGTAGCGCGTCAACCATTACAATAAGCTCCATGAGGTTATCGTTAGTTGGTGCGCAAGTAGATTGGATGATGAACACATCCGCACCACGTACATTCTCGTTTATTTGAACACTGATTTCACCGTCGCTGAAACGGCCTACAACTGCGTCGCCAAGTTTGCAAAATAAACGGTCGGCTATCTTGGCGGCTAGATTTGGGGTAGCGTTACCAGCAAAGAGCTTGATGTCGGGCACTTTATGAACCTCAGGTGTTTGCTTTACGATTAAAGGCTAGATCAATTTTACGTGTTGTCACTCAAAACTGACCCAGAAGAAATAATGTTGTTAGAGCTGCTCAAGCCGTATTTGTAATGGCGACTTGTTCATCCCCTTTGCGACAAAACCTTGCATATCAGCCGGTAATTTGGCTAAAGCGTCAAGGGCTTGTTGCGAATGTGTAAATTCCCCGAACACGCATGCACCTGTTCCGGTCATTCTCGACGGCGCATATTCTACCAGCCAGCTTAAGGCATTGGCAACTTGAGGGTGCTTAGTTGTGACCAGTTTCTGACAATCATTGCTCCATTGTTGAGTCATTAAACTGCTCATATCCAATTTTGGTGTGTTACGTGGCAAATCAGGATGTTGAAAAACGGCCTGGGTTGATACATGTACATCAGGGACAATAACTAAATACCATGACTCGGGTGGTTGTACTGTGATCAACTTCTCACCGACACCTTCGGCGAACGCAGATAAACCATTAATAAAAACAGGGACATCCGCACCAAGCGTTAAGCCAATTTCAGCTAGTTTATTGGGTGATATATTGGTTTTCCATAAGGCATTTAGCGCCACTAATGTGGTAGCTGCATCAGATGATCCGCCACCTAAACCACCCCCCATAGGCAACAATTTTTCTAACCAAATATGCGCGCCGCCTTCATATTGGGTGTAACGCTTGAGTGATTTTGCGGCCTTAAGAATTAAGTTATCGCTGTCAGCGACAGAATCGGACATCGTAGAATGGAGAATTAAATCTGGTGTGTCTGTGATATGAAAATCAAGGTAATCACAATGGTCAATAAATTGAAATAGCGTTTGTAGTTCATGATAGCCATCGGCTCGCTGGCCAGTTACATGCAAAAATAAATTCAGTTTTGCAGGAGCTGGCCAACTTTTGGATATCGCTGATTTGCGAGAGTTCGTCGATGTCATATTTTGTTAACTACCTTGTTATTAGCCAGCACTGAATATTAAACCCTATTTTGTTTTGGCTGCTACCGCTATCCATTGATTAGTTTGAATTTTTATTTGCACATCTTCACGCTCAATCTTCAACAACCTAGGCACCTGCGCGCCGCTTTGTTGTTGCCAACCGAGAAAACTGACCACCCAATTGGCTTCAGGGTCGTGACTGATTAATTGTTTAATTGTGCCATCAGGATTATAGCTGACAATTTTATCATTGCTGCCAATTTGACCTGTGATCCATAAAGGAAGGCTATCAAGTGGGATTGACCATCCGCTAATACCGGTCAGTAAATCTTGAGCATTACTGTCGCGATAGGTTTTGCCGTCAACGTCAAGTGTTGCCATACCTTGATTTGTCTTAAGGGTTAATACTGTTGTGCCTAATACCGTTGTTAAGCGTAAATCATTAGCTTTCGTTTGGTGCAGCCAATACAAATTGGTACTGAATTTGTCTTCAGATGTCTTGACGGCAATTTTCCCTTGAAGTTCCCATGCTTTGGCTTGAGCCGCATTGGTCACATTGATAGGGCTAAAATCTTCAGATGGTGTGACACTACAACCGGCTAAGACAAGCAACACGGTAACGAGGGCGATATGAAATAAAGATGCAGATAAACGCAATGGATTGCCTAGCAGTTGCTTAAGATGTTCTTATGATACTGGGCTTAAGCCATTATGTAAAAATCCTTTTGCCAAAATTAATGTGATATTAATGTATTGGTTTACATAATAGATATGTGATCAATAAATAAAAATTTAGACATTTATTCCGTTTTGTTAAGCCAATTGTGTTTTTAGTTGGTTCAATTCAGTAGAATAGCCTAATTAACGTCACCGAAAAGAACTTGATACCGTCTAATGAGCCTAGTAATAATCGGGATAAACCATAAAACCGCCACGGTAGATTTGCGTGAAAAAGTCGCTTTCTCTCCAGACCGCATTCATGATGCCATGAAAAGCTTGGCCAGTCGCACCCGCACGGGTGAGGCTGTTATTGTGTCTACCTGTAACCGTACTGAGCTATATTGCAATAATGCTGAAAAGGAAGACATTATTGAATGGTTAGAGGATTATCATGGTTTAGATCATAACGATTTAATGCCGTGTATCTATGCTTATGAAGAACAAGTAGCCGTCAAACATTTAATGCGGGTAGCATCGGGTTTAGATTCTCTGGTGCTTGGCGAGCCGCAAATTTTAGGGCAGGTCAAACAAGCGTTTGTAAAAGCCAAAGAAGCGGGCACTATCGCATTAACGATTGATCGTTTATTTCAAAATACTTTTTCTGTGGCTAAAAAAGTACGTACAGACACTGAGATTGGTGCCGCAGCAGTTTCTGTTGCCTTTGCCGCTGTTAGCATGGCGAAGCATATTTTCTCATCATTGAGCACCACTAAAGTGTTACTCATTGGCGCCGGAGAAACCATTGAATTAGTTGCCAAGCACCTTAAAGATAATGGTGTTGCTTCTATGGTGGTGGCAAATCGTACTATTGAACGTGCTCAAGCCATGTGTGAAGAGTTTAATGCGACCGCAATTACCCTAGAACAAATACCAGACTTTCTCCCTAAAGCCGATATCGTGATATCCTCTACCGCCAGCCCTTTGCCTATTTTAGGTAAAGGAATGGTCGAAAAAGCGCTAAAACAGCGTCGTCACCAACCTATGTTGTTGGTGGATATTGCAGTTCCAAGAGATATTGAAGCAGAAGTCGGTGAGTTAGACGACGCATTCCTTTATACTGTAGACGATCTGCATAGCATAATTGAACAGAACATGGCTTCACGTAAAGAAGCCGCCGAGCAAGCAGAATTAATTACTGAAGATCAATCACACATATTTATGGAGTGGATTAGGTCTTTAGAGTCAGTCGACAGTATTCGCGAATATCGCAGCCAGAGCTTGGCTATTAAAGATGAATTAGTTGAACGTGCCTTGAATAAATTATCTCAAGGCAGTGATAGTGAACAAGTGATACTTGAGCTAGCCAATAGGCTGACCAATCGTTTGATACATTCACCGACACAAGCGCTCACTTCAGCAAGCCGTCAAGGCGATTTGAATACGTTAGGCCAATTAAGATCTGCGCTTGGTTTAGATAAAAACTAAGGTTAGCGAGCTAAATGAAAGAATCCGTTATCCGCAAGCTTGAAGGCTTGCTCGAGCGTAATGAAGAAGTATTAGCGTTACTCAGTGATGCTACCGTGATTTCGGATCAAGACCGTTTTCGTGGATTATCAAAAGAATATTCTCAACTTGAAGATGTTGTCAGTAGCTTTAAGGCATTTCAACAAGCTCAAAAAGATTTCGACTACGCCAAAGAGATGCTTGAAGAAGACGATCTTGAAATGCGCGAAATGGCGCAAGATGAGTATAAGCAGTCAAAGCAAGTGCTAGAAAAGCTTGAAGATGAATTACAAGTTTTACTATTGCCAACAGATCCTAACGATGACACCAACGCGTTTCTTGAAATTCGCGCCGGTGCAGGTGGTGATGAAGCAGCTATTTTTGCTGGTGACTTATACCGTATGTACTCACGTTACTGTGAAGCCAACCGTTGGCAAATGGAAGTCATGAATGTGAACGAAGGTGAACATGGTGGCTTTAAAGAAATCATTGTTAAAATAAGTGGTGACGGTGCTTACGGTAAATTAAAGTTTGAGTCTGGCGGACATCGTGTTCAACGTGTGCCTGAAACTGAATCTCAAGGCCGTGTGCATACTTCGGCTTGTACTGTTGTGGTATTGCATGAAGTACCAGAGGCTGAAGCAATTTCGATTAATGCAGCAGACTTAAAAGTTGATACTTTCCGTGCGTCTGGTGCGGGTGGTCAGCACGTTAACAAAACTGATTCAGCGATTCGTATTACCCATATTCCATCAGGTATTATTGTCGAGTGTCAGGATCAACGTTCGCAGCATAAAAACCGTGCCCAAGCGATGAGTGTATTGGCCGCGCGTATTCAAGCTGTTGAAGATGAAAAAAGACGTAGTGCTGAAGAAACAACCCGCCGTAGTTTAGTGGCCAGTGGTGATCGTTCTGAACGTATTAGAACCTACAATTACCCTCAAGGTCGAGTAAGTGATCATCGCATCAACTTAACGCTATACCGCTTGAATGAAGTCATGGAAGGCGATTTAAATGTCTTGCTTGATCCTATCATGCTAGAACATCAAGCAGACATGCTTGCAGCGTTAGCTGACGATTAAGGAGTGCTCTTGACTCAGTCTTCGTATTCAACAATTGCTGAAGCCCTGCAATGGGCTTATTCACAATTAGCTGCAACCTCTGAATCTGCACATGTGGATGCAGAGGCATTGCTATTGCATTGTATGAATAAAAATCGCAGTTTTTTATACACTTGGCCTGAGCGGCAGCTGACCAGCGAGCAATTTAAAGCTTATAGTCAGATGATCGCCAAACGTCAAAGTGGCACTCCGGTTGCGCATATTATTGGTGAGCGAGAGTTTTGGTCATTACCCTTCATTGTTAATGAATCCACCCTTATTCCACGGCCTGATACTGAAATTTTAGTAGAGACTGCATTGAACTTATCTGTGCGTCACAATGCCAAAGTATTGGATTTAGGCACTGGAACAGGGGCAATAGCATTAGCTTTAGCGTCTGAGCGCCCAAAATGGCGAATTACAGCCATTGATAAAGTGCCAGAGGCTGTGGAGCTTGCTAAAGCTAATCGCGGCAATCTTAATTTAACCGAAGTGGAAATTATCCAGTCGGATTGGTTTTCTGCGGTAGAACAGCGCGATTTTGATTTAATTGTGTCGAATCCTCCTTACATTGATGAAGCCGATGAGCATCTTCATTTAGGCGATGTTCGCTTTGAACCGCAAAGTGCACTTACCGCAGGCAATGAAGGGTATGCTGACTTGTATTACATTGCAGAGCAAGCAAGGGCTCATTTACTGCCCGGTGGTTACTTATTGCTTGAACATGGCTATGAGCAAGCAATCAAAGTACGTGAAAAACTGATTGAACTGGGTTATCAAAATGTCGCCACAGTGCGAGACTTTGGCAGCAATGATCGATGTACGCTAGGACAATGGGCTGATTGATAATCCTGCCTTACTCGGCATTTCCCTTCTAAATAAATAACACTCATCGCGATATTGGTATGTGGCTGGTTGATAGAGTAAACTAGCCACCTTTTATTTTGACCTTTTTAATGAGACTTAATTAATGGAAACATTTTACAGTTTATATCCAGCGGTAAAGCATACTCACATGATGCTAGTTGCCATGAGTGTGATCTTTTTTATCGTGCGTTTTGTTTTGCATTTACGCCAGTCTCCTATTATGGAAAAAAAGTTTGTTAAAGTGGCGCCACATGTCATTGATACCTTTTTATTACTATCAGGCTTCACTCTTTGCTTTATGATCAAACAATATCCTTTTGTTGATCCATGGATGACAGAAAAAATCATCTGTGTTGCGGCATACATTGCTTTAGGCATCATGGCACTTAAATCTAACCGTAATAAGCTGTTTAAGTTTTTTGCTTTTATCGGTGCAATTGGTTGGGTAGTGTTAGCGGCCAAACTGGCTCATTTTAAACAAGTCGTATTCATGGGTTAATTGGTTTTTAATGGCAAAATATCATCTTGATGATGCAGTTTCGATACCTGAAACTGCATTTGAACTCTCTGAACATCTCGGCTTTTCAACCTCAAAACCTGCTATGTGGGCATGGTATGAAATGGCTGGTTCGGTATTGAGTCACTATGTTGTTGACCAAAAAGCACGGCTTGAAGGTCTGTTTAAGTGGTTTTACAATGATTTAGGCTTTTGTGCTCGCGATGACTATTTTAGTGTCGAAGCAGCAGATTTAAGCTATTGCGTGTTAAAGCGTCAAGGTAACAGCACTACGTTATCAATATTATTAATTTTATTGGCTAAGCAGCTCGACTTAACACTCGAGGCGGTTTTATTACCCGGTAATACGGTATTAAAAAGCCAAGTGAATGATGTTATTAGATACCATGACCCGCTTACAGGTAAAGAGCTTAGCCGTCATCAGTTGCACGCATTTGTGCGCGGTGAATTGGGTAATGCGGCTAAATTAAAGCCGAGTCATCTAAAAACTGCCACGCTAAAACGTTTAATTAGCCGCATGTTGCACGAGCTAAAAGCGGGTTGCATTGTCAGCCATAAGTTTGAACCGGCAATGGAATGCTGTAATTTATTATTACAATGGCACCCAGATGATGTTCATCTTAATCGCGAACGAGCGTTTATTGCGCAGCAATTAGGTTGCATTAAAGTGGCCATGTCTGATTTACAGCACTTCATTGATTTGAGTCCGCATGATCCGGTAATTGAACTGGTTAAGATTCAATTAAAGGAACTCAGTCAACATATGCAGGTTTATCATTAATTATTTGATATTACCTGCCGAACAGGCTGCTTTGGGTTAACTCAAAGTGGCTTAAGTTCGCAAGTCGGGCGCCAGCAAGCTTAGTTTTAAAAGCTCTGCTGCGAAATCATGCGATTTGAATCACCATTGATTTTCGCAATAACAATCACAATAACAACAAAAAATATAATGTATTTGTAAGGGAGAACACTGCATGACAACGTCAGCAATGGTGAGCAATGATGCCACCGCACTGGGTATACTCGCCGTTATTTTAGGTTTTGTTTTTTACACTAGTTCATCTACCCATCCGTTTTGGCAAAAATTCTATAAATACATTCCAGCATTATTACTGTGCTATTTCTTACCTTCATTATTAAATACGTTTGGCGTGATTGATGGTCATGCGTCACAACTGTATTTTGTTGCTTCGCGGTATTTATTGCCTGCGTGTTTAGTGTTATTGATTTTAAGTGTCGATTTAAAAGCCATCCTGAGTTTAGGCCCTAAAGCGGTGATTATGTTTTTAACCGGCACGCTGGGTATTGTTATTGGTGGACCGATTGCACTATTAAGCGTATCAATGATTGATCCATCATTACTAGGTGGCAATGGTCCAGATGCCGTATGGCGCGGTATGACAACCTTAGCGGGAAGTTGGATCGGTGGCGGTGCCAACCAAGCCGCAATGAAAGAGATTTATGAAGTCGGCGGTGAGATTTTCTCAGTGATGGTGACTGTCGATGTCATTGTGGCCAATATCTGGATGGCAGTACTGCTGTTTATGGCATCAAAAGCCAAAGAGATTGATGCCAGAACGGGTGCAGACACCACCGCGATTGAAGCACTAAAAGAAAAAGTAGAAAAGTACCACGCCGAGAATTCACGTATTCCGTCGCTTCGTGACATCATGCTAATTGTGGCAGTTGGGTTTGGAGTGACAGGGTTTGCCCATTTTGCGGCAGATTTCTTAGGGCCTTTCTTCGAAGCCAACTATCCATGGACCGAAGATTACAGTTTAACCTCTAAATTTTTCTGGTTAGTGGTAATTGTGACCACTATAGGTTTAGGGCTTTCGTTTAGTCCTGTACGTCATCTAGAAGCGTCAGGCGCCTCTAAAATCGCTTCTGCATTTTTATATATTTTAGTCGCGACTATTGGTTTACATATGGATGTGTCTAAAGTCATGGATACGCCGATTTATTTCTTAATCGGTATTGTGTGGATGTTAGTGCATGCAGGATTAATGTTATTGGTTGCTAAACTCATTAAAGCGCCATTGTTTTATATGGCAGTGGGCAGCCAGGCAAACGTGGGCGGAGCTGCATCGGCGCCAGTGGTGGCTGCTGCATTCCATCCTGCATTAGCACCTGTAGGGGTGTTGTTGGCAGTATTCGGTTATGCATTAGGTACTTACATGGCATGGCTATGTGGTCAGTTATTACAAATTGTCGCAGTGTAATGCGCTAAGAGGATCAAATGGATCAAAAAATTATTCAGTTATCTAATAACGTTCAAGTCGCTAACGATAAGCCGTTCGTGTTATTTGGCGGTATGAATGTGCTTGAATCGCGCGATTTAGCAATGTCGATTGCGGAGCATTATGTGGAAGTTACCCAAAAGCTTGGGATTCCATATGTGTTCAAAGCGTCTTTTGATAAAGCGAACCGTTCATCGGTTAACTCATACCGTGGACCGGGTATGGAAGAAGGTCTACGTATTTTTGAAGAAATAAAATCAACCTTTAACGTACCGATGATCACCGATGTGCATGAAATTCATCAGTGTGCGCCAGTCGCTGAAGTTGTCGATATTATTCAGTTACCTGCATTCTTAGCGCGTCAAACCGATCTTGTTGTTGCAATGGCGAAAACCGGTGCGGTGATCAATGTGAAAAAACCACAGTTTCTAGCGCCGCATGAAATGCGCCACATCATTACCAAGTTCAACGAAGCGGGTAATGACAACATTATCTTATGTGAGCGTGGCAGTAGTTTTGGTTATAACAACCTCGTGGTCGACATGTTAGGCATGGACGAAATGAAGCAAACAGGTTATCCGGTGATTTTTGATGCCACCCATGCACTACAACGCCCTGGTGGACGTGCTGATTCTGCTGGTGGCCGTCGTGCACAAGCCACTGAACTTGCTCGTAGTGGTATGGCATTAGGTCTAGCAGGTCTATTTATTGAAGCTCATCCCGATCCTGATAATGCAAAATGCGATGGTCCATGTGCACTACCACTGCATTTATTAGAGAAATACCTAACGCAGATGAAAGCGGTTGATGAATTGGTTAAATCCTTTGAGTTTATTGATACTAGCAAGTAAACCATCAATGGCATTGAATAACTGAAACATCGGCAAATTGATTTTTAATCAATTAGACACTTAATCAGTGTCTTTTAATGGCCGTAAACAGTAATCTAATTGCCCTTGTATAAGCCCTGACTTTTTACCAAGTTTCAGGGCTTTTTTATGTAATGAGCAATAGTTAATTATGTGGATCATGTTTACCTTCCTCGCTGCGTTTATGCAGGCGTGGCGCAATGCGTTTCAAAGTAAACTCAGTAAAGAAGTCAGTGTTGCAGGTGTTACCTTAGCTCGATTCATTTGGGCTGGCCCCATTGCTGCGTGTTATCTGTATGGTTTACATCAATATCAACCTAGTGCATTACCTGAGTTTACAGGGACATTTTGGGGTTTTGTTATTGGTGCATCATCGATGCAAATTCTAGCAACAGGCTTGATGGTTAAACTGTTTAGAATGCAAAACTTTGCGATTGGTGCCGGGCTGGCTAAAAGTGAAGCATTAGTAGCAGCAATACTTGGGGTGCTATTTTTCGGCACACAATTATCCTTATTAGGCTGGATAGGCGTTGTTATTGGCGGCTTAGCAATAATGTTGTTAAGCAGCAAACAAGGTTTTAAACAGCTCTCAGTTAAAACAGTCTTGTTAGGGCTTGCGTGTGGCAGTGCTTTTGCGTTGACTTCCCTATGGGTACGCGAAGCAAGTTTAACCCTACAAGGGCCGTTTACGCATCGTGCTGCATGGGTATTACTGTGGGTTATTGGCTTACAAACAATCGTGCTAATAGGCTATTTGCTGGCAAAAGATAAATCGACTTTAGCGGCGTTGTGGCAACGACCAACATTAACCTTATCAATTAGTATTACTAGTTGTATCGGTTCAATTGGTTGGTTTAGCGCAATGTCGTTGCAGGCTGTGCCTTATGTCAAAACACTAGGCCAGATCGAGGTGTTTTTTACCTTGATGATCGCTGTTTTTTGGCTTAAAGATAAAGTTAAAATTAACGATGTAGCGGGTTTGATTTTAATCGCAATAGCAGCTGTTTTGGTCATGTGGAGCTAAATCCAGTAGCGAATAATTATCAGCTTACATATTCTGATTTGGACTGATGTACCCCATCATTTAAATTGAGTTGATGCGAGTGGTAGCATCGCATTCAAGATTGACTCAGTTGTAAAACCTTGTCGACGAGATATTGATTATTGGGCACTTTAAGATGATGCGCCTTGGCTTGCTGGCAAATATAGCCATTTATCTCATTAATTTCAGTCGGTCTATTGTGGGCGATATCTTGATACATAGATGAGAAGTTTGCCGAGGTTAACTCAATCACTTGATAAACCCGCGCTCTAACAGCTGCCTTATCTAATGTGATGTCATCATATTTAGCCACTTCGACTAGCTCATCGATAATGGCACTTATCTGTGATTGATATTCTGTTGCTGCCAATTGACCATTAGCACACTGATTTAATGCGGTTAACGGGTTTATTACTGCATTAATGGCCAGCTTTTGCCACAAGACGGGTAATACAGGCTGATACCATTCAATCGGCTGATTGTCACTTTGCAGATGAGATATGCGCATCTTTAACGCTGTCGACATAGCAGAACCACAATAATGTCCTAGCTGCGTTACGCCAAACCCACTGTGCTTTACCTGCCACTGACTTAACTTCAACGCCGCTTGTGAAGTGGTGCCTAACGTTAAGCCTATACCCTGATACTGCGAAAGGGCTGCAGCAACCAGTAAGTGCGGACCTAAACCATTATGGAGTAATACAATATGGCATTGGGGCGACAATTTCGGTAATAAAGGTAAAAGTGCTTGCTCGACTTGATAGGCTTTAACACACACAAACAGTAATTCGACTTGTACTAAGCGGTCATCATCAGTTCCCAATATTGTCGCTAATGATTCATGATTGTGCTGTGTGTGGTCAATGAAATTCAACGGCTGTTGACGAGTTAGCTTATCTCGGCCAATAAACATCACATCGTTCGTTTGGGTATTAACACTCAGTTTGTGATACATCAACTGTCCAATTGCACCTGCACCTAAAACGGCAATAAGAGTATTATTGTCGTGTGTGGATGATGTTGGCAACGTTGGTGTATTGGCCATAGGGCTTTAACGATTCGCTTTTAATTTACGGTATTTATTGATAGAAAAGTGCAGTAAGTAAAATAATGCAATCCCAAAAAAGTCGGCAATAACATCGGCAGCTGAAGCGCTGCGATAAGGTAAGCGAGATTGAATCAATTCAATTAACACTGCATAGGTAGCTAGAGAGATACACAAAAAATACCAACGCGGTTTAAAAGCGTAATGTGCTAGATATGAAAGGGCAAAAAAACTGCCTAAATGGCCCACTTTATCCATATGGGCGAAAGTCTGCGGGTAACTTGGTTTTGAAAAAACAAGATAGCTAGTCACTATCACAGCAACAACTAACGCAAGTTTAAAAATATTTTTATAAGTGATCACGAGCGTAACATCAGCCTTGTGAAACGAGAATATCGCTAATAATAAGAAACCTGTTTAAAATTGTCACTAATTAACCTCTATAGAAAGTAATAATTGTTTAATAAGGACATTTTTTACTATTGATAATGACAAAATCATAGTCGTCAAACTCAATACCAATGGGCGTTTTAGCCTCATTATCAATTAAAATAGCTGGTTAATGATATTTTGTTAATCAATAGGATATTAGCGAAAGATAATCGGCTCAATAAAGCCTAAGTTGTACTTCACTATCCTGTTAATGACTCCTAGTGTAAAATAGCCATATATAAATGTGATGAATCAAAGAGGAAAGCAACATGCCATCTATGGATATTGTGTCGGAAGTTGACGAAGAAGAATTACGTAACGCGGTAGAAAACTCTCGCCGTGAAGTGGCTGGTCGATTTGATTTACGTGGTAAAGAAATCGAGATTGATTTGAAAGACAATGTTGTTACCTTAAAATCAGAAGACGATTTCATTTGTAAGCAGTTAGTCGATATTCTGCGTATTCAACTTAGTAAACGTAACGTCGATCCGTCGTCAATGGAAGTCGATGAAAAAGCGGTTCACAGTGGTAAAACCTTCAGTTTAAAAGTTAATTTTAAGCAAGGTATTGATTCACTGGTGGCTAAAAAGCTGGTTAAAGCTATCAAAGACAGCAAACTTAAAGTGCAAGCCGCTATTCAAGGCGACTCAGTACGCATCACCGGTAAAAAGCGCGATGACCTACAAGCTGTCATGCGTCTAGCCAAAGAATCAGAACTCGGACAACCATTCCAGTTCGACAACTTCAGAGACTAATCCTGAAGCAATAAAGAGAAGCCGATATGCATTAATCGATATTGGTTTTTTAAATTTATCCTGCTTGTCAGATTTTAGATCAGATAACATTGTTTTGAGTTTTGTCATAAACAGTGAATAAGTAGCAAGCTTTGTCTTAAACTTATGTTCAACATCATTACCTACGCTTTGACTTAATTAAACTAGTAATACATATCTACTAATGAATGTCGAAAGCCTATTGTTGGCATTTTTAATTAAAAGTACAAATTGCCATGCAATGCTTAGTGTATTGATATTGTTTGTTATTTTATAGTGATTTGATATAAGTATTTTCACATTGATGGCATTGGTCTGTTGTTACTTTTGTTTCGGATAGACTTACTTTGATTGCTATATATTTTCTGTCATAGTTAATTTATCTAACTGTTTATAGACGTTATTTAGTGGGTAGGGCACAGTACGATCCTGTTTAAAATACTATTATGACTGAAGATATTACCATTCCACTTCCATCGCTTATTCATCGAATCGGTGGAGAGAAAGCCAAGCAGGCAAAAATCATTGCGCTGCAATATGACTGCGAGCTAAAGCGTGTGCGTCGATCTCGGAATTGGAGAGTTATCGGTGAGGCGGTTAATATTCAGTCGTTTACTGAACAGTTAAAAGCACAAAGTGATGATAATTTTCGTTATCTTATTCGAAAGATTGAGACTGCGCTTCTTGGCCATGCAGATAAGTTAGAGCCACTAGACGAAAAACTTGTCCGCTTAATTAAACAAACACCAGGTATCACCTTGGGAGAATTAATCCAACTTACCCAATGTACGTTAACTGAGGCGCGAGTGGCTCGTTTTAACGTCGATTTTTGAATATTTCAAAGTGTGCTTTTTATTTTTTTATGCTGCAGGATCGCAATACTCCGGGGTGATACAAAATACAACGCTTGTTGTTTTGAGCCACAAGCTCAGTATGTAAATTTGCATCGCAGTGAATAAACAGAGTTAAAGATAAGCAACCTAAGTCATCAATTGTTTTATTGACACAAATCGCAGACACAAGAGCGATGTTCATATCACTTGCTCTTGGGTGAAGGTTAATCGGTTTAATGCGGATCTGAGAATTATAGGTACAAAATAAGGGCGTAACACAAATTGCATTACACCCTTCTGGATTTTATTTTTTAAGTAGTTAATTTAAGCACTCTACTTAATCACTAGAAACGATATTCAACACCGATACTAGCTTGTTTAAAGTCTGTTTCTGTGTCGGAACCGTTAGATACATTATCTAAGTTAATTTCTGCATCATACCAAGTGTACTCTGCATTAATTAGAAAACGATCTGTTACCTTAAACGCTACACCTGCACCGGCAAACACACCTTCATCATCTTTATTGCCAGAAAACCCGACTACGTCATAATCTGTTGAGTACCATAACTGACCACCTTTGGCATATAACTCTATTCGCTCAGCAATGGGCAATGTCACTTTTAGACCTGCGGTATAACCATCTGTTTCAGCACTAGATAAGTTGTTGCCGTAACTACCAAAATCAATATAGCTACCTTCTAGAGCTAAGTATTTGTTGAAGCGATAACCGACTAGGCCCTGGAGAACATCATTGTCGTCATCAAAGTCATCTTCGCCATCAACTTTTAGGTAACCATAATTAGCGCCGACATAAACGCCATTTTCAGCTACGTCTTTCTTGAAGTCATCAGCGTGAGAATAAGTACTAAAAGAGGCTAACGAAATAAGTCCAGCTAAAGTAAGAATCGTATTTTTCATAAGGTACTCCTAGTTAATTACGTAAATACATCTAACTACCTACAAAACGGATGCCAACTTTATAAAAGTAACAGCGAATTATTTATCGGTATTTAAATTTAACGATTAATATCAATGATTTATATTTTTGTTTTTGATGGGGGAAGGTGGCCGGTGATTATATCTCAAGTGAAATGGCTTATTTTTTCACCTGCTTAATGAGACAGTAATAATGTAAAACGGTATTTTTTTCTGATTAAATTGTAAATTTTTCATATTGAAAATATATTGTTATCAATACGTTACGGTTTATTTGTTATTGTCTACTTTCTAGGAAAGATAAAATCTTGGTCATAAACTTGCTATGTTGATTTAGCTTTTTAAAGTGTAGGTTTGTCCGATAGCGTTAAAGTACAACCATTAAGTAAAGATAATAACTATACAGTAACAAGCCGATTAACCGGATTATCAACACGGTAGGATCGTGAACCTAATTTCATATCGATTTTTTGGTTAACGGCTATGACAGGCTTAGTGGCTAATCTAGTGGCTAATATTGTACATTGAGGTTGCAGGTGACAATGCTGCTAACCAAGTGGTTTTAGATATTATTTATATTTATTCAATAAAAATATTTACAAGCTTAGATATTCGTGTATTATACGTCTTGCTCTGACATTCAGAGTTATTAATGAACATCAAGTAAAAGAAAAGCCTTAGAATCTCTTCGTTATCGTTGTTATCCTCTGTGTTTCCCTTAGCTTCATCGTGACATTCAATAATTCAAGCTTGAGCGCATCGCATTTTCGCGACAGATTGATTAATTTTAATATATAAGGGACACATCATGTCTAACAAAACAACTGGTTTAGTAAAATGGTTTAACGAAGATAAAGGTTTTGGTTTTATCACTCCTGATAACGGCGGCGCTGACGTGTTCGTTCATTTCCGTTCAATCACTTCAGAGGGTTTCAAGACTCTTGCTGAAGGCCAGAAAGTTTCTTTTGATGTTGAGCAAGGCCAAAAAGGCCCACAAGCTGCTAACGTAGTAGCTGTGTAACTCGACGTTATAAGAATAACGCAAACGGTTTAACGACTGTTTGCGTTTTTTTATGCCTGCAATTTAACAATTTATATTGTTAGCGCGTATAGGTACTTCATTTTGGGCGTATGATAACTTCAAATTTGGTTTAATATTTATCTACTGCTTGTTAATCAGCATCCTTAACACGAGCAGAACCCAGCACTCACTTAATAATTTACTGATTTCTCAAAAACCCTCTTTCTACTTTGATCTGAATCAACGCTATTAATCGTAAATCGATTCATTATATTAGCTGTACATCATACTGATGATTACGGGGCCATAATGTCAGATAACAAACTCATCTTGATTTTAAAAATCTGTATCTCGATAGGGATTAGCTTAATTTTATTAGGCATTTATTGTCATAATTTCAGCGAAACGATTGCAACGATGGGGGTTAATGGAATCATTATTAGTGCTATGTGTGTTGCTTTTGGCATGGCGTTGTCGCTACCAACAAAAATGTACCTGACTTTTATACTGGTTAAGCGTGAAGTAGAAAAAACCACATGACTTCTTTTTAGTCGGTTCGTTATGAGTTGACTGTAAATGTTTACACTGCCTACATTTTCATTTCAAATATCAATTTTTATCTCCCTGATTTTACCTGCTCGAAATAATTTTTAATGATGATAATTTCTTCTACCACCTTTTATCTTGACCAATTTATTTTTGCAAAAGCCTAAGTTAGTAAACGTAAAAGTCTTATTGAGTGGCTTAGTTGCAATTTAATACTTAAGAATGAAAGTTTTTTGTGGTTGATTTTAATCGGTTTTCTGTGACGTTCATTACTGTGAGACGTTTAATTTGTTACATAAATAGTGATACTGGTCTGTTTCTACATAATGATGGGGAAATTTGTAGTTATAAAAACCTATAGCATTGATTTTATGAATATTAAATTTATAAGAAACTAACTGCTTTATGGTGAAAATATCACTTTTTTGGTTGAATATATGTGACTTTTGTTAGTTTTCAATGGTTTTTTGGATGACATTCGTTTTTGGATCAGTTATTACTGTTTATACAAACAGGAAATAACATTTAAGGAAAAATAATGCCTTCATGGTTTACTAATGTTCAGCTTGGTTTTGATATGGCGACAAGCTTAACAATCGTTGGTGCTGCAGTTACTTGGGTTATTCGTGAGAAGAAGCAAGCTGAAGCCGAAAAAGTGCGTGGCATTAATCAACAGGTTCGCTCTACGAGTCTTAAAAAAGTACAAGATGTGCTTTTTGAGATGGAAGATAAATTTTCTGTGCTGATCAATGAAACACAGACCTATGAAAATATGATCGATAATCGTGTTCGCAAAGTAAATGATCAACTCGATTTTTCTCGATTGAATTTAGCGATAAAACGAGACGATCAATTTCTGATTAAAGCGATTGATCGTCTCCAAGCTATTCGCGAAGAATTAGGTCAGTTTTATGAATTGATTCAGGTTAGACGTTATAGCTTGATACCTTTACTTGATGCTATTGAAGAAGGTGATAAGTATATTGGTGTATTCCAACAAAACATCGACGAGGTCGGTGATGCTTATAACCAAGTGACATCAGGAAATGTATCTCTGTTAAAAGAGCTGGAAGCAGTTATTTCAATGCTCAACAAACAGTTTGGTGATGAGCTTGTTGACGTATCTGATGAAGTCAAAAAAGAGCTTTTTCAAAAGATATCGACAGATGAAACCTTTATGAAACCAATACAATCTATCATTTATGATGAAGATTATTTCTATTGGGTACAACGTTTTGTTCCTGCAGGAAGAGAAGACGATTATTTAGAAAAGGTTGTTAGACCAAGTAAAATTGAAGATAAAGAGCTTTGCTCTGAAGTGATGGTTCATTTTATTTTAGCCTTAATTGGTAAGAACCATGAGCTAATTTCTCAAGTACTGAGAACGGCTTCAGGCTCGGTGATGAAAGCACGAATCGAGTGTAAAGATATTTTGATTTCACTTAGTGCTATTTCACATAAATTGGTTATGGATAATAATGGCGAAACACTTGAAAAAGTAATCGCTAAATATGAGTCTGAAGAGTACTTTGGACGAAACGTAACTATTCGCTAGTCGATCTATTTAACATTGAACCTGCTGTTTATATTTTTGAAGATGACTAGGGTCTGTTGACCTTTGTTGGTTGAATTTTGTTCGAGTTAAAAACGTTTTAAACTAGGCGAATGGATTGCTGCCTAGTCATCTAAGCAAAATGCATTCAACAAAGAGTAAAACGTTTTTAGCCGAACCTTTCGGGCAGCGTTTGTAGGTCATTTTTACTGCGTTATCGACTTTTTACGTAGAATAACTACACCACAAAGTCTCTGCCTTGTCGCTCATGTGTAAATAATGGCCAACAATTCTCTGTAAAAACAACCTTAAAAGATCAGTAAGACCTAGTGTTTCTAGGTCTTACCGGACTTAGTGGCAGATGAATGAGGGGTGAAAACCCTTCATCATTTATACACCGGGTTTAGCTTCAGCAAGACTGGCTTCAACCTTTGCCGTTAATATATTCATAATACGATCTGTGACGATTGGATCTACAGTGATAACTGTTTATTTACATTGAAATGAGCATGTTCATCAATTTAGTCATTTTTATAAACACTAGCACTGTTCTGCTGCTAGCGAATCAATAGTGTTAATCCTGCAAAATCAGCTTAAAGCTAACATTTTGGCAATTAACCCAAGACTATTGGCTCAAAAACACCGATAATTCACCCTAATTTAGACAAGCTGGCCGTTTGGTTGCGCAAGACTGTGGATATATTCAATGGAAATCAAAGTAAATTTTCTCGATAATTTGAGACTCGAAGCTAAGTTTGACGACTTTACCGTCACCGCCGATCAGCCGATCCGCTACAAAGGTGATGGTTCTGCTCCTAGTCCTTTTGATTATTTCTTAGCATCTTCAGCACTTTGTGCCGCTTACTTCATTAAGGTGTATTGTAAAGCTCGTGATATTTCGACTGAAAATATCAAATTATCGCAAAACAATATCGTTGACCCGGAAGATCGTTATAACCAAATCTTCCAAATTCAAGTTGAGTTACCGGATGATATTTCGGATAAAGATCGCCAAGGTATTTTACGTTCAATTGATCGTTGTACCGTTAAAAAAGTGGTTCAGACTGGGCCTGAGTTTAAAATCGAAACCGTTGAAAACTTAGACGCCGACGCCAATGCGATGTTGATGGGTCAAACTGAAGCCGATGCGAGTACTTTTATCTTAGGTAAAGATTTACCGCTTGAGCAAACCATTAAAAACATGACAGGCTTGTTAGCCGACCTTGGTATGAAGATTGAGATTTCGTCATGGCGTAACATTGTGCCAAACGTGTGGTCTTTGCATATTCGTGATGCGGCTTCTCCGATGTGCTTTACTAACGGTAAAGGTGCTACTAAAGAGAGCGCGTTATGTTCTGCTTTAGGCGAGTTTATTGAGCGTCTTAATAATAACTTTTTTTATAACGATCAATTCTTTGGTACTGAAATCGCCAATAGCGAATTTGTGCATTACCCGAATGAGAAATGGTTCGCGCTAGAAGAAGATGATGCTCTGCCTACTGGCATTTTAGATGAGTACTGTTTAGACATTTATAACCCCGATGAAGAGTTATGTGGCTCACATTTAATTGATACTAACTCAGGCAATAAAGATCGTGGCATTTGTGCTATTCCATACACGCGTCAGTCCGATGGGGAAACGGTCTATTTCCCGTCTAACCTTATTGAAAACTTATTTTTAAGCAATGGCATGAGTGCAGGTAATAACTTGCAAGAAGCTCATGTACAGTGTTTATCTGAAATTTTTGAACGTGCAGTTAAACGTCAAATTATCGAACAAGAAATTGTACTACCCGATGTGCCAATGGCAGTACTAGAGAAATTCCCAAGTATTTTAGCGGGCATTAAAGGGCTTGAAGAGCAAGGCTTTCCTATTGTAGTGAAAGACGCTTCTTTAGGCGGTCAATTTCCTGTTATGTGCGTGACCTTAATGAACCCACGTACTGGTGGTGTTTTTGCCTCGTTTGGTGCACACCCTAGCTTTGAAGTGGCATTAGAGCGCAGCTTAACCGAGTTGTTACAAGGCCGCAGCTTTGAAGGCTTAAACGATGTGCCAAAGCCAACGTTTAACAGCATGGCAGTGACTGAACCAGAAAACTTTGTTGAACACTTTATTGATTCAACTGGGGTTATCTCTTGGCGCTTCTTTAGCAGTAAGTTTGATTATGAATTCTGTGAATGGGACTTTAGCGGTACCAGTGAAGAAGAAGCCAGCGGTTTATTTGGTATTTTAGAGGCCATGGGCAAAGAAGTGTACATTGCCGAATTTACTGATTTAGGTGCTTCTGCGTGTCGTATTTTAGTGCCTGAATATTCAGAAGTGTATCCTGTAGATGACTTGATTTGGGACAATACCAATAAGTCTTTAAACTACCGTGAAGATATCTTAAATCTGCATTCATTAAGCACTAAAGCGTTAGGTAAGTTAGTTAATCGCTTAGAAGAAAGTCAATTAGATAACCACACCGATATCCGTACGTTAATTGGCATTGTGTTTGATGAGAACACGGTTTGGGGCCAGTTAACCATTATCGAACTGAAGATTTTGATTTATCTTGCATTAGGCTCGCACGAAGACGCTATTGAATTGGTTGGTGAGTTCTTACAGTTTAACGACAATACCGTTCAACGAGGTCTGTTTTATCAAGCTGTGAATGCGGTATTGGAAGTGACTTTAGATGAAGACTTAGAGCTTGAACACTTTATTGGCAACTTTAACCGCATGTTCGGTAAAGAAGTTATGGACAATGTTGTCGGTTCGGTTAATGGCACAGTACGCTTTTATGGCCTGAGCAAAACCAGCATGAATCTCGAAGGTATTGAGCCACATTTACGTTTGATCGAAAGCTACAAAAAACTGCATCAAGCGCGTAAAGCAAACCTTAGTATCTAATTTATTGGTTCTGTTTTGCATAGTAAAAAGCCCGTCACTTATGTGGCGGGCTTTTTTGTCGCACTATATTATGAAGGAGTGACGTGCTTACTGTTTGTCTAAATAACTTTCTACAGCAGTGGCTCTATCTTCGGCATGCTCTATTAGCTCATCGATAGCACGATAAAAATCGCTACTGCTTTCTAAAAAGCTATACCCAGATACTTCAGTGGTCGCATAAGGAGCAATCAGTGCAGAGTAAGCATTGTAGCTTGCTTGCATTTTATGGGTTTCGAATGCATCGCTGATAACCTCAAGTAAAAACTGGTTGTAGCGGTCACGGTATACATCATCTGCGTGCAGTTTTGATATGAGTGGCCAGCTGTTTGAGTTGAGGTCAGAGAAGTCTAACGACAATGCGCCACCTTGTTTCCCGTCTTGCAATGCTTCGTTGTTGTCCCAAGGTATCCAGGTCAGTTTTGAATTGTCTGGATTGCTATATAAATAGTAGTTGTGTGGCATTAAGCCGTAAGTGTCCCAGTTTTGAATGATGCCATTAACGGCTAAGTATTTTAAAAATACATCAACATCAAATACCGTTTCTAAATTGGCTCGCCATGTTTCAGGGTCTGTGGTGCGAATGTCGTCGTGTAAGGCGGTAAATAGGGCTTGTATATCTGACCAATCTTCGTCGTCTTCGTTAGTTTTTTTCTCAAAATCTTCTTGATTAAATGACCCATCAACAAACATTGCGCCATTATCTTCGGGTTTGTACAAGTTACCTTTGTCGCTAGAAAATTGCGTGTCGATTACCGTGTCATCAATTTCTTCTACAAGAGTATATAAACCAAAATATTCAGGGCCGTCGCCATGGTCAACGTATAAGGTATAAAACCCAGTGTGAGATACCGCAAGCCCTGCATCTTTAAACACATCCGCAGCTACTTTTTCACGTAACATTGACTCGTCATCAAAGTTGTTTTTTAAACTAAACTTTTTAAAGCCATAAAAGCGTTGGTTTTTAATTTGCGGGTAATCGTCTTCATACTCGTCGAAATCAAGTTTAAGCGCCAGTTTCAGAATGCCTTGTTGCCAGCTAGTTTGCAGTGATGAATTACCTTTAAAGCGGATGCCGACGCGATACCATTGCGTGCCGTTATAAAATACTTCAGCTGGAACAAAAATAGGATCTTCATCGGTATCACTTAAGCTATTTGATGAGCTTCTACCAAATTCGCCATAGAGTGCTGTCATGTCATCTAACATGCTCTGCCAGCGATCTTCTGTTACAACGATATCGAGTCGTTTAACTTCGGTATCACTAAACACTTCATCAAAGTTAGGGTCGACATTTTTACTGTGAGTTTCATCAGTCCAATCGGTTGCTTCAAAATCAGCATCGGTGACTTCTGTTGTTGTACTCGTATCCGTGGTATCGGTACTTGTTGCTGTTTCTACTACATCTGTTGTGCTGTCGCTATCGCTTCCGCCACAAGCAGTCAGTAACAGTAAGCTACTGAGTGTGAGTGCAAATATGAACGTAATAGGCTGGTTAAACAGCCTATTGATTGGGTATAAATGATTACTGGTAACCATCAGATTCTCCTAACATTTGCTTATGCTGAGTTATACGATTAATTGACATAATATCGTTAACAGTATGTTAGAGAACAAAGGTGCAAAAATTGTGCAGATAGAGTGGATATCTACAGCAAGTCAATAAAAGTGAGGCGTAGGTCATTACTCATGTATCAGGTGCACTTGGTTAACCGGGTCAATGTTCATTTATTGCAATAGCGTGACCATGAGTGTCAATCGTTTACACTGTTTTAGAGCTTAGTAAGCAGTGGGTTTACAGTGATTGCATTTCAGATTAGGGTAGTGAACACGATTAAGTGTTAATACTATGTAAAAATACGATGTTATAGACTCAAGGACGATAAATGAAACCTTCACTTTTTTTGCTCAGCTGTGCAATGTTAAGCCCTGCTATAAACGCCAATGAATTACCGCCAATTTTAGATTTTTACCCACTTTGTAGTCCACACACTATCGATACAGCCAATGATAAAATCGTCTACGATATTGACCCAGACTTGCTGGAATCGTCTAGTGATGGCGTTTTGTCCCATCGTGATGCTTATATACAACAAGCCTTTGTGGAAATACAGCGAAAAGCTGCAGCAGCAGGAGCGGATGCGATTATTCTTGATAGATTAAGTGTTGGTGGAATTGAGCGAAGTATTGACTTGCAAGATGACAGTAGCCGAGTTAAATCGAACACCAAGCAAATCCATGTGATTACCACTGCGCAATACGTTACCTTTTGTGACGATACACAACTGAGCAAAGATCCAACACCTTATAACAGCGAAGGTAAATCGGTTTCGTATACCCAAACCACAGTTCAATTGACGATGCCAAACGAGGGGAATGTATTAAAGCAAGCGCAAAAACACCAAGCACCTGATGCGCTTATTACAACCGACAGCGCCTATGGCATACACATTGGTGACTCGGTTGATGTTTTACAACAAGCATTAGGTCCTCACAGTATTCAGTTGCAACTCGACAATGGTGCAACCGTTTATGGTTATGGGCGGAGTCTATGGTTTGTTGTTAAAGACAATCGTATCGAGATGATTACCCAGGATTTAGGATTGTTAAATGGCCATGGTCAAAACCAAATTGCCTTAAGTGAAAACTATGATGGCGATAATTGGGTGATTGCTAACCAAGTGCGTCAAGGTGATGGGCTTACTAGCGTGAAAGCGCATTTAGCGCTAAAAAAGCAAGGTGATGTTTACAGTGTGGCAGGTAAAAATAGCCGATTGATATTAACCTTTGAAGACTATAATGAAAGTCTAGATAACGCTGCTGTTTCTCGACTTAACAGCTTTGCCATTATGCCATTAACAGTCACTGATGAGCATCACGTTAAGTTCGGCAACTTTGATAATATCAACATCGCAACATTGTTGACATTAGCATTTAAGCAAGCTTATACCTTGCAACCACAACAGCTCATCAACCAAATCCAATTGACAGACAACGGTCCAAAAGTGCTGGTGAATAGCAATGTGTTATTGGGTTTTGATCGCCAAGGAGTCGTTAATTCAATTAAAATTACCGAGTCGATGCTTGGCACGCAAACGATGAGTGAATTTAATGCTGTGCTTGCTAGTTATCAGTTGCCTACTATCAAATCGCAATTGTTGGAGCGATACCCAAACGCAGAAGATAATTTTGATAACATTATGCTGACAAAAGGGAAGGTGATGTTGTCGATTAATTTTGATTCATACGATGACGATGCGCAGCTGATTGATTTTACGTTACGTTTTTGATCATCTTAGCGGCTAGACCTGAGTGAGTGGTACAGTAACCAGCGCTATAGGCACAGATGGCATACAATATACCTTATTGAGGTTCAATGGGTTAAAGTAGCACCCAAGTTTTGATCTAAAGTTGTTGGGAAGTTAAATGAATATTGAAAATGATGTGATTGATAATTTAGCCGAATTAGAACGCTTTTTACTGTCGGTGGAGAAGGGCGGTTTAGGTTTGGAAGGTGTTGCGGGTGTGGGTATGGCAACTAGTAATGCTGATGGTCGTCATTTTGTTGCGGTATTTGGTGATAACCACAAGCTATTACTTGGCCGCTGGATTACCGCTGAAATCTTCGAAAGCGGTCAAGAGATGGTTAAGAATGGGGTTAAATCGAAGCACTGATTGTAGACTCTGTTTCGTGTAAAAAGGGGCAGAAATTCATTTCCGCCCCTTTTTAACTATAAGTGACTTAGCATCATCACTTATCTGAATTGGTTGAGCCAATCTTATGTATCGCTAAATCCGCCCCAATAAATTCATCTTCTTGGCTTAAGCGTAAACTCGATACTTTATTAACCGCGCCATACACAATCATACCGCCAACAATTGCCACCACAACGCCAGCAATACTGCCAATGAGTTGCGACATAAAGCTGACCCCGCCAAGACCACCTAAAGCCTGCTGACCAAAAATACCCGCAGCAATACCGCCCCATACACCGCATAAACCGTGTAGTGGCCATACGCCTAGAACGTCATCGATTCTGTTGCTACGCTGTAATTTGGTGTACACCAGAACAAACAAACCTCCTGCTATACCGCCAACCACAAATGCGCCAACAGGATGCATTAAGTCAGAACCTGCACACACAGCAACTAAGCCTGCTAGTGGTCCGTTATGAATAAAGCCTGGGTCATTCTTACCCACCACAAGTGCCACAATCGTACCGCCAACCATAGCCATTAAACTGTTTACCGCCACTAAACCACTAATACCGTCGAGGGTTTGCGCTGACATAACGTTAAAGCCAAACCAACCGACAATTAACACCCAAGAGCCTAGCGCTAGAAAGGGAATATTTGATGGCGCAAATGCGATTCCCGGTTTACGACCACGGCGAGCTCCTAATAAGTAAATGGCGACTAAGGCTAACCAACCGCCCATTGCATGCACTACAACGGAACCGGCAAAGTCATGAAATTGGGCGCCGAATTGGCTTTCTAACCAAGCTTGAAATCCATAATTACCGTTCCACATAATCCCTTCAAATAGCGGATATACGAAGGCAACAATTAAAGCAGATGCCAATAAGAAAGGTCTGAAGCTGCCGCGTTCAGCAATACCGCCAGATACAATTGCTGGAATGGCTGCTGCAAATGTGAGTAAGAAGAAAAACTTAACCAGTTGGTAGCCATTATCAGTGGTTAAGCTTTCTGCGCTGACAAAAAAGTGATTGCCATAAGCTATTTGATAACCAATGACAAAGTAGGCGATAGCGGAAAAGGCAAAGTCAGTTAGAATTTTAACCAAGGCGTTAACTTGGTTTTTATGCCTCACGGTGCCCATTTCTAAAAATGCAAAGCCTGCGTGCATGGCTAACACCATAATTGCACCAAGTAAGATGAACAAGGTGTCTGCACTTTGTGCAATGACGCCAATAGCATCACTAATATTATTCATTTCAGTTCCCACAAAACGATTCTCTGTTGAAATTCATACTTTTATAAAGCAAAAGTCATTCCTAAACCGATACATGGCTGGCATTTTTCTGAACCTATACGGTGCAAATGTCTGAAAATGTTGCTGAAATGATCCATTAAATGTACTACTTCGGTGCATTTTGATGTTAACTCAGTACTCAATAGTGTCCGTAATGATTGATGCTTGGGCTCGGAATGTCCCATATTGGTGCGTTAATGCTTGTCTTTGGTGCGTTGCGCTGCAAGTAAATTAACTTTATGTTAACAGTCGTCATTAAGATAATATTGTCCAATAACAAGGATGAAAAATACACTAGGTGTAAAAATCCCGATTCCAGATTATTAATAACTGATCCCCAATAACATCTCACTAGAAACAGCATTACGGGAGCAATATGACAACAGTAAGAGTGGCAGGGGTTGGAATGATCCCTTTTTGCAAACCAGGTAAACATGAGCCCTACCGTGCGATGGCGGCTAAAGCGATTAAGTTAGCATTAACCGATGCTGGTCTTGACGCCAAGTCAATTGGCCAAGCATATGGAGCCTATATTTATGGCGACAGCACCTGCGCGCAGCATGCATTCTACGATGTAATCCAAAGCGGCATTCCAATTATCAATGTTAACAATAATTGTTCTAGTGGCTCGACAGCGTTATTTCTTGCGCGCCAAGCGGTGTTGTCTGGACAAGTGGATTGTGCGTTAGCGTTTGGATTTGAAGAAATGCAACCAGGTGCATTGGGATCGCATTGGACTGACAGAGAAAGCCCTTTTGAGCGGATTGAGCCAGTGTTAAAGCAGTTTAATGCCCCGCAAGGCCCAATTGCATTACGCGCTTTTGGTGCAGCTGGCCGACATTATATGGATAAGTATCATGTCGGTGCCGATATTTTTGCCAAGGTGGCCGAAAAGTCACGTCGTCATGCGTTACAAAATCCATACTCGATGTTTTCAACGCCATTAACGTATCAGCAAGTGCTTGATGATAAGTTAATTTACGATAACTACTTAACACGGCTTATGGCTTGTCCTCCCACCTGTGGTGCAGCTGCGACCATTGTTTGCAGTGAACAGTTTGCCCGTCAAAACGGCATAACATCCAAGGTGAAAATTATTGCGCAGGCAATGGCAACTGATACAGAGCAGTCGTGGCAAGACCCAATTTTTGCCGTCGGTAAGGGTATGAGCCAACAAGCGGCGCAGCGGGTTTATGATGATGCTGGTATCGACCCCAATGATATTGATGTGATAGAGCTACACGATTGCTTTACTCCAAATGAGGTGATCACTTACGAGGCATTAGGCTTATGTCCTGAAGGCGGCGCTGCTGAATTGATTGCTAATGGTGACAACACTTATGGCGGTAAATTTGTCATTGGGGCATCGGGTGGATTAATGTCGAAAGGGCACCCAATTGGTGCTACTGGGTTGGCACAATGTACAGAGCTGACATGGCACTTACGTGGTCAAGCTGGCAACCGACAAGTCGATAATGCCACATTAGCGCTGCAGCATAATGTAGGTTTAGGTGGCGCGGTGGTGGTAACGTTATATGGCGTTTAACTAACGGTTTGATTTCATGCTGCGCTACATTGCCGTTGATGTATGAAGGAAATGTAGCGCAACATGGTGGGCTGTTCGTTAACTGGCTTTTTTGCGACTAAAAGTACGTCGGTAAAAGGTCACCACACTGAATGATAAAATCAATGTGCCAATGAGTGACACCAAGGTAATCAACATTACATAGCTTGCTGGCATGTACAGTCCATCGTGTAGAGGACGAACAAAACTGGCAATTTTAGCTGATAAAGGTCGGTCACTGTGTTTGATTACTGACTCAATCGTTCCTTGTTGATAATTCATGCTGATGCGATCAGCTTCTCTTAACCACACGCCCTGATGTTCATCGAATTGAATACTGTACACAAGGTCTTGTGGTTTATCTGTTTCTGCTTGCTGGCCTTTATTGGGCTTAGAGCGTGGTTTACTCACTGATACAAGTTCTGCGTCTGGCCAAATTTGTTGTGCGTTGCTTAGCTGGCTTAACCAATGACTTGGTTGGCTGACAGAATAAGGTAGTGTCTGTTCGCTGGTGGCATCTTGCTTAAGAACACCTGTCCATAAGCTGTTGTAAGTGATTAAAAATCCGCTGATACACAATATAAACAATGGTACTGAAATAAATAATCCCAGTTGAATGTGGCTTTTAAGTAAACTGCTTGAGCGGGTATTTTTAGGAATACTTTGTTTTAATCTAAATCCATTACGCACTCGCCACCACAGGTAAATGCCAATTAAGGTTACGATGCCCCCCCGCAAGCGATGCCCATGCATTAATGTATTTACCACCATTGTCGATGAGAAAATTTCGATGCAACCAAAATACCGTGCTATATCCAGGTAAATCGAAAGAGGAGCTACTCGACAGTTCATTTAACTCTTTGTCCAATGCAATTGATTTACCACGAGTGCTAGCTTGAATATATGGCGTATGTTCTGTTGGAAAGCGAACAGTACTCATGTCGGGATAGCGCTCAAATACACTCGCAACAGTATCGGCTTTTTGTTCAAGTGTGATTGGAGAGTATGTTTGATCTTTACTGTCTAGGCGTTTGAGTAAATCAACGCTACCGAGATATACCCCAGTGGTAAGTACTATTAACATGGTGATGCTAATAAAAAAACCTACCCAGTTGTGAAACCATTTTAATGTCGAAACCATGTTCATTTTTGTTTGCTCAAATTATGCCATGCAGTATTGCAATAGAGTGTTAAACCTGCTGATTTTGTTATTTTTTATAAACGTTAATACAAATCCACAAACTTGCGGTAATGATAATTAATCTCAATTATTTGTTCAATTAAAGAAGTGTAAAGATGGGGGGGATAAACCCATTTTATCGTCTAAATATCGTTTTGGCGTAAGTGCTTTATTCTGGGATTGTTATTAATTAGATCGTACTTCACCCTATTAGAGCTGTCGCTACGCATTTCTAGATGCCTCAATAATTGATAATCTAAATGTTCAAGTGGCTAGTTGAATTAGCATTAACGGCTGAGTTTAGTGATTATTTTATATTTTTTAAAACTCATACTATTTTGATAATAAACAATATTCTCTAATGTATATTTGAATAACAACAATCAATTTGAACAATCATTCAAAATAAACTTGAGCGAGCGTTCAAATTGATTTATAGTGGTCTCAATTCGAAACGCAACACTCCTAAATTTATTTATCTAGAAGAGAGAATATTATGACTGCATTTACTATTCACACTGTAGACACAGCACCAGAAGACAGCAAAGCAATGTTAGAAGGCGCTAAAAAGCAAATGGGTATGGTACCTAATTTATTTGGTGTGTTGGCAGAATCTCCAAGCACGTTGCAAGCTTACCAACAGTTACATCAGGCTTTTTTAGACACATCATTTAACCCTGAAGAGCTAACGGTTGTATGGCAAACCATTAACGTTGAACACGAGTGTGGCTATTGTGTACCAGCACATACAGGTATTGCACATTCAATGAAAGTAGACCCAGCGTTAACTGAAGCATTACGTAATAAAGCGGCGATGCCAACTGCAAAATTACAAGCGTTACAAGATGCGACATTAAGTATCGTACGTAACCGCGGTAACATTTCTGAAGCAGAACTAGCAGCATTTTATGCCGCAGGTTATGGCCAACAGCAGGTGTTAGAAATCATTTTAGGCTTGTCACAAAAAGTGATCAGTAATTACACCAACCATGTAGCAAAAACACCGGTTGACGATGTATTCAAAAAGTTTGCTTGGTAATTCTTTACCAACATTGTTACCGACATTTTTATCGACATTTTTATTAAAGATTATCATCCACGATAAGTCGATGAATGTATGACTTCATAATACCAATGCCCGCGTTATCGCAAATGGCATTGGTATTTTTTTATCAGGTTTTAGTGAACAAAACGCACTTGAACAGATGAGGACCACCAAATGACAGCAAAGATTAAACTCGATATTATTTCAGATGTTGTGTGCCCTTGGTGCATCGTTGGTTATAAACACTTAGAAGCGGCGATAAATGAACTTGGGCTACAAGATCAAGTTGAGATTGAGTGGCAACCATTTGAACTTAACCCTAACATGCCTGCTGAAGGTGAAAACCTGCGTGAGCATTCAGCCAGAAAATACGGCACAACCCCAGAAGGTAGCGTTCGTGCACGGGCTAACATTGCCCAGCAGGGGGCTGAAAATGGCTTTATTTTTGACTATTTTGAACAGATGAAAATGGTTAACACTTTAGACGCTCATGTGCTGTTGGAATACGCTAAAGAAGTGGGTAAGCAAACTGAGCTTAAACTGCGTTTATTCAGTGCCTTTTTTACCGAACATAAAGATATTTCAAACCGTGAAGTGCTGAGCGCTGAACTCATTGCGGTGGGTATTAATGCCGCTGAAGCCATAAGTTTACTTGATAACGCAGCAGTGGCTGAACAGGTTCGCGCCAAAGAAGCCCATTGGCAGCAACTTGGTATTTCGGGTGTGCCCACGGTCATTTTTAACCAATCGAGTGCATTAACTGGCTCGCATCCAGTTGAAGCGTATAAACAAGTTTTGGCTGATTTAGTCGCCCAGCGCTAATGCGCTAGGGCAACATCGTTTGAGTATTGTTATTCCGAGTTTAGGTTACTTATACCTGAGCCACGCTAATCACCTGTTTGGTTGATGCAGTAATAACCACTGGGATTGATTTTGAGGTTGGGGTGTAAGAGCCAATTCCGACGCTGTTGATTGACACCAGTGGATTCGTCTCGGGGTAATATGCGGCAATGTTACCGCGTGGAATATCGTAATAAACCACGCTAAAGCCACAGACTTTGCGGACGATATTATCGTTGGCAATAGACTGTATATCAACAAGCTGGTCTTCAAGAAGATTAAGTTGAACAGCATCTTGTTGGTTCATAAACAATACATTCCGCTTGCCTTTAATACCGCGATACCGGTCGTCCATGCCATAAATAGTGGTGTTGTATTGGTCGTGAGATCGCAAACTTTGCAGTAAAAAAATAGCTTGTTGTTCGGCGGATGACGCAGTTGTTTGTGCGTTGCTTGAGCAATCTGCAATAACTGAATTTGGCAACTGACTAGGATTAAATTGAGCTAACTGGTTAGTGGTATTCCAAATAAGCTCAGCAGCACTATTCCCCAGATAAAACCCGGCAGGTTGCTCGATACGTTGATTAAAGTCATTAAAGCCGTCGATGGTATTTTCGATAAGCTGACGAATTAGTGCATAGTCATCACGTAATGCCAGCCAATCTAGTTTATTTGCGGCATGGTTTGTTGAGTTGAGCTGAGTCGAGCCGGAATGGTTAAATGTTGCATGAGCCATTTGAGCGACAATATCAATTTCAGATAAACATTGTTCTGAGGCGGGTTCGGTCATACCTGTTGAAGCATGAACCATGCTAAAGGTATCTTCAACGGTGATTTTTTGAATGCCGCTTTGCTGCTTGTCTAATTCGGTACGGCCTAAACAAGGTAAAATTAAGGCGTCGTGTGTTACTTGTAAGTGGCTGCGATTAAGCTTAGTGCTGATTTGAACATTCAGTTCAGCATTGCGCATCGCTTGGTATGTAAAATCAGTATCGGGCGCCGCAGCCGCAAGATTTCCACCTAAACAAATTAGCACCTTACTCTGTTTACTGTGTAGGGCTTTAAGGGCTTCGACCACATTGTGGCCCGCTTGCCGCGGTAAGCTGGTAGACAAATGCTGTTCTAAGCGGGTAATAAAAGCGGCAGACGGCTTTTCATTAATGCCCATAGTGCGGTTGCCTTGCACATTACTGTGGCCGCGAACAGGGCATAATCCGGCGCCTTTTTTGCCTATTTGACCACATAGCAGATGCAGGTTAACGACTTCACGAATAATGTCGACCGAATGCTTATGTTGAGTTAAGCCCATTGCCCAGCAACTGATCACGGTTTTACTGTCACTGAACACGGTCGCAGCTTGAATAATCTCTGCTTTTGTCAGTCCAGATTGTTGTTCTATTTTATCCCAGCTAGTGTGTGTAACACTGTGTTGATAATCTTCAAAAAATGCACTGTGCTGTTGTATAAACTCATGGTCTATTTTATCTGGACGTTGTTCAATAATAAATTTAGCCATGCCTCGCGCAGCGGCCATATCGCCGCCTAATTTAGGGGTTAAATACAAATGGCTGATGGTAGTGGCTGCTGGTGTGAGCAATTCTATAGGACTTTGTGGACTGGCGAACTTTTCTAAGGCAACTTCTTTAAGATTATTGAAAGTGACAATTTTACCCCCTTGTTTGGCGGCCTTGCGCAGAGTATTCATCATTCTTGGGTGGTTGGTGCCAGGGTTTTGGCCAAACACAAAAATGGCTTCGGCGGCATCAAAATCTTCTAATACTACCGTGCCTTTACCTATTCCAATGGCGCTAATTAATGCGACACCACTAGCTTCGTGGCACATGTTAGAGCAATCGGGAAAGTTATTGGTGCCATAAAGCCGGCCAAACAGTTGGTAGAGGTAGGATGCTTCGTTACTGGCGCGTCCAGAAGTGTAAAATTCAACTTGGTCAGGGCTACTTAAACTGTTGAGCTTGGTGGCGATAATCGAAAACGCCTCAGACCAGCTTACTGGTTCATAGTGATCTGTTATCGCATTAAAGCGCATTGGTTCGGTTAAACGCCCCTGATACTCTAACCAGTAGTCAGTCTGTTTTGTTAGTTGGCGTACCGAATGCTGAGCAAAAAAATCGCGACCAACGCCTTTGCCTGTTGATTCCCATGCCACGGCTTTAGCACCATTTTCGCAAAACTGAAATGCACCTTGTTTGTTATCGCCCCATGCACAACCCGGACAATCGAAGCCATCAGTTTGATTAACACGGAGTAAGTTTTTAAGGTTTTGCTTAGTGTGTTGGCTGCGAAGTACATGAGTAAATGTGGCTTGCAGTGAAGGGAATCCGCCGGCTTTGGTTGGTTTTTGGTGATGACTAGACATGAATTTCTCCGATAGGGCTCAGCGATAGACGATTAACATTGAAGTGAGAGTCGTAACTGGAATAATAAATAGGCGCTGAAAACTTGGGTATGTGAATAATGTTGAGGTTGTATTTTAGTGCCAGCTTGACCGCGAGTTGGCTTGGCGAAGCTAGACTAATAAGATTGTTAGCGCCAAACAGCACCGCTTTATGGATCAATTCACTGCTACAACGACTGGTGATTAATAAGGTATTACATGATGTTTCTTGAGCCGCGGTTGTTTGCCTTATTAACATGCCGATAAGTTTATCGAGTGCATTATGACGGCCAATGTCTTCACGACAGGCGATAATGTCGCCTTGGGCTGTTAACGCTAAAGCCGCATGTATCGCACCACTTTGTTGAGCTTTTATTTGGCTGTCGGCAATGCGTTGTTTTAAGGTTTCAAGGTTATTAATGTCAATGGGGCGAGTGACCGGAAGAATAGGTAATTGAGGCAGTGCATGCTCTATTGCTTCAACACCGCAGATGCCGCAACCTGTAGCACCCACGAGCCGACGTTTTTTACTGTTTAAGGCCGACAGACAACGATTGGCGATAGTCACTTCAACCATAAAGCCGCTATCTGATGGCGTTATTTGAATGTCATGTACGTCATGATCGTATTGGATAATGGCTTCGGAAAATAAAAAACCAATCGCAAAGTCTTCAATATCATCAGGAGTGACCATCATCACAGCATAGTTAATCCCGTTAATATTTATGGCGGCAGCTACTTCCTCTACCAGATGTTCAATGGGTGGCAACCATTTGTATGAAGCATTCATGTGTATAGACTCAAAACCTGACGTGGATCACAGTTTAGGGGGCGCTAATACACAAAGCCAATCAAACAAATTTATGCGGTGATAGTTTTTATCTATTAATATGATGGAATTGATAGGCAGACTTTGAAGGGCGTATGAACCTGAGGCAGTTACATTATTTTTATGAATTAGCGCAGTTTAAGCATTTTGCTAAAGCAGCCAAAGCTTGCCATATTACCCAGCCGACTTTGTCTGCCAGTATAACCGCGTTGGAAAAAAGTTTTGGTACCGAGCTAGTGGTGCGCGGCAGTCAGTTTGTTGCGTTAACCGATGCTGGACAGATTGTATTGCGCTATGCAGAAAAAATGCTGTTAGATCAAGCTGCGCTAAAACAAGAGTTGAGTGTGTTTAGTGGGCCATTAATCGGCTCTTTGAGGATTGGCATTGTGCCGCAGTCGAGTGTCGATATTATGCCGATAATTAAAGCATTCAATGAGCTGCACCCTAATATTGCCGTGACGCTTTTAGTGACCACCAATGAAAAGCTAATTGAGCAACTGACTTTGCATCAAATTGATATCGGTCTAGGGTTTGATGAAAACCTTACTGAGGCGAATCGTCGCACGTTTCATTTTTATCCGCAGATTGATAATGATATGGCGGTATTATCAACCCAAGCCCTCGTTAATCAACTCGATAGTACTACGCTAAGAGATAACCGATTAACCCTTAATAATTTGCAACGTTTACCATTGGTGTTGTTAAGCCAAAATATGCAGTTTAGGCAATACATTGATAATGCGATGGCAAAAACGGATTTGCACTTTAATGTGGTGTTAGAAACCGACTCGCTATTTCATCTAGTCAGCGCGGTAAAACACAATATTGGCTACGCGATTGTCAGCAGCGGTATTGCAAAATCGGCTCAGCAGTTATTCAATCTGCATTACCGACAATTGCAAAGTATTGAATCGGGTAATACCGTGTTTATTACCCGTAAATACAGTGTCTCACCAGCGATGCGCGAATTTGTGAGTCTGATTGAAATGGGGTAATTTTTGCAGGTGTTTTGCCGTTAAAGCATCATGCTAGCAAGTTCAGATAGGCGTGGATGTTGTTAATATCGCATCATTTAACTTGGCTGGTGGCATCTTAACGGCAGCAAAGATAACACCTGTTAATGACAACGCTGCTTTTTGGGTGTCATTGCTGTCCTAAAAATTGCTGTCCTAAAAATTGCTGTCCTAAAATTGATGTCTTAAATGATTGCAACTTAACTTGGGTTTATGTTTGCTGCAAGCCTGTGAATGTTGATATAATAGCGGGCTAAAAAATTTATCTATTTACAGACTTTTTTATCTCGCAATCACTGCCACATCGCCTGCAGGAATAACTATGATTAACCACTTTAGCGTACTGGGCGTCAGAGCCAATGCCAAAGAAGATGACATAAAAAAAGCCTATAAACGTTTATCGAACAAGTATCACCCTGACAAATTACTTGGGGCGTCTGACGATGAAAAACAACAAGCATCTGTTCAGCTCCAACGAGTCAAAAAAGCTTACGAAGTGTTGTCAGATAAAAAGCAGAGAAATGCTTTTATCAATGATTTTAACAACGTAATTGTTACCGATCCTACAGCCGCTATGCGCGGGTTGTGGGACGAATATTATTCCTGAGTATCCCATGGCTAAACATCTTAATATCTCACGCATTAATGAGCTAAAAAATAATGCCAATGACAATATAGAATCTTACAACGACCCTGATACGCCAAATGCACTGGCAAAGTTTACTAGCCAAATCAGAGAGATATTGTTGGCCGATCCTGGGATGCTAGATTCAGTCCCTGAATATTTACCTGTCGCGCTTTATGAAAGAGTTAAGTTCTCGCCTGAGTCAAAGCGCCAATGGGCGCATTGGATTAGCTTGAATATTCACCCAAGCTGGGATGAATTTAAAACGACGATTGCGTTTAACAATGCCGATCTTCCTCTGGCGCTTGCGGTACGTAAATATAACGAAGATTTGCTTATCGAAAGTTGTGCCGTGGTGTATTTATTAGAGACTCAGGGAGATACAGCGCCCAAGCCTGAGGAAGATGATTCTGATGGTCTTCATGAGCATGAACGTGATGAAAACGATGATGACGACACGGACTATGATAGCGATGAAGAAGGTTATTATGACCAATATGATGAGGATATCGAATGAACAGTCTCATTGAAATAACAGCCGCTGAAATACAAGAGCTGGCTAATGTTGAGCCTAAACAGGCCAGCAAGAGATTTGAATTGATTGCGACATCAATGTCAGATGATCAGTTGGTTGAAGTTATCGAGAAAATGGATATCGTCACGCTGACACAAATTAATAGTCAGCATGATATTTCGTGCCCATCTATTATGTCTGAGTTAATGACTCCAGAACAGATCCGCGACATTGTCTGCCAGCAGCCGCTTTATTGGGAAGAAAAAATCAAAAGTAATGCCGAAGAGTTAATGCAGCATACTTTTGATTTTATGACTTATCTTATTCGAATCCAAGACAGTGAAGAGAAACAAACCGCAATTTTAGAGTGTTTGGCTGAAGATCCTGCTGCGCTGTTTTATCTATCGATTCCGTTTATCGAGCTTATTTTAGGCGGTAGCAGCGGTGATGACGATGAGATAAACGACACTTTTGATGATGAAGCGGATGAAGAAACCGTGGGTTACTCAGATTGGCAAGCCGATGAAGAGGCTCACAGTCTTAGCATCGATGACCCTCGTAGTTTATTAGCATTGATCCGCGATCGAGCGCCTAATGTTGAAAAGGCGATTAAGAACATGCTGCGTAACACCGGCTCTGACTGGCAGTTAATTATCAGCCAGTTTGCCAGCGAGTTAGTGATACAGGCGAAAGAAAAGAACCAGGTCACCGACGAGTATGCTGAAGTTGATGATATGTTTAGCTTTCTTGATTAAGGGTTCTGCAAATGCAATTGGTATTACGTGACGAAAATCAGGGTCCCTATCTGAGTCGGGTGTTGGCTTATGGCCGAACCGAAGAATTGCTCAGTAATGAGCAATTGGGACAGATCAAAGCGAAAGCCATTTTGATGAGCCTTAAGTTCGCTGATAAGTTTTATAACAAGTATAAAATGCATTTGCTTGAAGAAGCCGCGCAAGATGTCATTGGCATTGTTAGCATCGGCTTAATGGCATTATCGGACCAAAGTCAGGCTAATGCTATACGGTTGCTGCTGACTGATGACGGCGTAGTTAAGTCGTTCCAGAAGGGCTGGGGGATGCTAACTAAAGTTAGTCAACACAGGCTTCATGGTAAATCTGTTTATGGCGACGTGGATAAAGTATTGCTTGATCAAGTCTCGAGTCCACCTGATTGTGACGAATGGCAAGGCTGGGCTTACTACCAAGAAGCATTAGCTGAGCATAATCGCCAGCAATCTATTAATGCCTTATTGGCACAGTTCTACATTGTCGGCACTTTTGATCCAATGGATTATATTAATCTAGAAAGTACTCTGGCAGAAGCCGTGTTATATCGGATATTTTTTGACGGTAAAAAAGTCCGTCAAGATCTTAAACGACGCATGGCTCGTATAGAACTTAAAGATGAATGGTTTAACCTCGAGTTTATCGAGCAACAAACTAAGGCTGCTTTAGCTGAATTACCTAATGAGCTTGCTGATGCAATTCGTTTAGATTTAGGTAAGCATTTTAATGCTGCATTGTTGCGGACGCTGCATTTCTCTCGTAGCTATCAAGAGTTGGCCATTCAAAATGCCTCTCCTGAACGATTGGAGCGTCTGGAATACAAAGAAGGCTTAATTGGTCTACTTGGTTGGCCAATTTATATCGACTTGTAGTTTAGCTTTAGGAAGCTTGCGAGTGAGCAAGCTTCCTACATTCACTGATTATGTCTGCCATTATTTACTTCCGGATTGCGCATCACTATAAAACCTCTTATCACCGTTATGTTGTACATCATTTATACTCAACATTGAATTGACAACGTTTTAATCTTATGAGTAAATTATTCTAAGCCACTGTTTTAAAAAGCTTACTTAGAGGTTTCTTGTTGCAACGCTTTTCTTTCAAATTACACTTGTTGCAAATACGGCTGCTTCCCTATTCAACACTGACTTAATGGTTAACTTATTCATATAGCACAATATATGTAGGTTGTATCTTCTACTATCCGAGCGATACAGAGGTGTGGATTGTAGTGGCATAGTTATTTTGGCCACCTAAATAGAGGTGATATTATTACCTCGTACATGACTTTAGGTGAACACATGAGATCGATAACCAGAAAAACATTTAGTGCTGAATTCAAACTTGAAGCAGCCCAATTAGTCCTCGATAAAAACCATAGCATCATCGAAGCAGCAAAGGCGATGAACGTGGGTAAATCAACCATGGATAAATGGGTGAGACAGTTAAAACTAGAACGCCAGGGTGGCACGCCAAAAGCCTCTCCCATTACCCCTGAACAAATTGAAATCCGTGAACTGAAGAAACAGGTAGCCCGTCTTGAGGAGCATAATCTTATTCTAAAAAAGGCTACCGCTCTCTTGATGTCAGACTCGATGAACAATTTACGCTGATCAGCGCACTCAAGCAGAGCCACTCTATTCTCACAATTTGTAATGCATTCAAAGTGCATCGAAGTAGCTATAAATATTGGCTAAAAAGAAAAGAACATATCGATGCTGACTTTACTATTTTATGCAGTGAAGTGAAGGCCGCGCATCGTATTAGTAATGGCTCTGCCGGTGCTAGAACGATAGCGCAATTAGTGACTAACAAAGGGATTAATCTCAGTCGTTATCGAGCCCGTAATCTAATGAGAAAGCTTGGATTATTAAGCTGTCAGCAGCCTAAGCATTCTTATAGGAAAGCTGCACAAGAGCATGTAGCGATCCCAAACACGCTTAATCGACAGTTTGCAGTAACTCAACCAGATCAAGTGTGGTGTGGCGATGTGACGTATGTTTGGGTCGGTAATCGTTGGGCATATTTAGCCGTTGTTTTAGACTTATTTTCCCGCAAACCTGTTGGGTGGGCTTTGTCATTATCGCCTGACAGCGAGCTGACCTCTAAAGCCTTGAAAATGGCATTTGAGTTAAGGGGGAAACCTGAGAATGTGATATATCACAGCGACCAAGGTTCACATTACACAAGCTTGAAATTCAGACAGTTATTATGGCGTCTTCAGATTGAGCAAAGCATGAGTCGTCGCGGGAATTGTTGGGATAACGCACCAATGGAGCGTTTCTTTAGAAGTTTGAAATCTGAATGGGTACCCGCAAGTGGCTATGGGAATTTTACAGAAGCAGACAAAGCGATCACAAATTACATCACTGGATATTACAGTGAAACTAGACCCCATCAATATAATGGTGGGTTAACTCCAAATGAGTCAGAACGTTTATATTGGAATGACTCTAAAACCGTGGCCAATATTACTTGACCACTACAGGATAGTGTGGTGTCAATGGTATTAATGTTCACTGAAGAATTGTCTCGCTAATTGATTATCAAATAATTTTTGATAATGTTTAGCTTTTGTGGTGGTTCATTGGCAGTCATAATCCCAGTAATATAAGGCTTTGCTGATAAAGATCGTTAAAGTCGGCTATATTCTAAAAGGGTGTTGTATGAATATTCGCTTTGATCACTTGTCATTAAGTGCTAGAAATCCGCAAAAAATGAGCGATTTTCTCGTGGCGTTATTAGATTTAACCGTTGGTACTCGACCTAATCTTGAGTTTTCTGGTTATTTTTTATTTGCCGGTGACAAAGATGTGATACATATTTTTGCTAATCAGCAGCCAGATGTGAGCAATCAACTGTCGCAAAATGAGCAGCCGCAAAATATTGTTCATCATGTGAGTTTTTTCAGTGATGACTATCAAGATGTAATGGCAAGAATTGCCAAACTGGGCCTGCGCTATTCTATTAATGAAGCGCCAGGATCATTGATTAAACAAATTTTTGTTCGCGGCCCTGAAGGCCTCATTATTGAGATCCAAGCGTTGCCGAATGACTAATATGGTTTGTAGTTGTGTATGGTATTGGTTTTGTGTCATATTTTACCATTAAGTTAAGTCGTTTTTACGTCGTTGAGAGAGTGATGGTCGACAGTAATTGTTGATAATGATATTGGCTAACTAATTGATGGAGTTTATTTTACATCTGCTTTTCTGTTAGTTGTTAACGCGCTAATCGTTCTTTGGGCCGAGTCTGCTGCCTATTCCACCTTTTGTTTAATTGCTCCTAGGATCCAATATGCTGAGTAGCTTACGTGCTTATCGTTCGTCCATTATTTTACTGAGTGCCTTACTGCTGGGCGGATTGTTTGGCGGGTTATTTCCTGAGTGGGCTATCAAGCTTAAACCTATTGGGCAAATTTTCCTCAATCTATTATTTATGATCATCGTGCCTTTGGTTGCTGTGAGTGTGATGTCATCTATCGCTCACATGACCGATTTAAAGAAATTAGGCGCGATACTTGTGTCTATTATGGCAGTGTCGATTGTCATGGCGATTATTCCGTCAGTGGGCGTGGTGTTGTTGGCGTTAGCATATGATCCCGCGCAAGGGGTGACATTAGACTTAGCCAATACCGTAGATGCAGCTTCTGGCAGCATGGACTTTGTCAGCTTACTCACAACTAACGATTTTGTCGGGCTACTCTCTAAATCAAACATATTAGCGTTGATTATTATGTCGGTGATCGGCGGTGTGGCCATTGGTCAATCTGGTGAAGATGGCCAGAGAGTGGGGCGCATGCTAGACAGTTTAAATACTGTGATCATGAAAGTGATTTCGATATTAATGTATGTGGCTCCAATTGGACTTGGTGCTTATTTTGCCGCGACTATGGCAAGTCAAGATACTGAATTAATGGGGACGTTTGCGCGAGCTGTAGGGCTGTTTTTTGTGGCGATGGCTATTTACCTAACGTTAGGTTCGACCTTATATGCGTGGATTGGCGGTGGTGCACAAGGTGTGAAACGTTTTTGGCAACATATGCTCGAACCAGCTGTGACGGCATTAGGCACTAGCTCGTCGTTAGCGACATTGCCTGTGACTATTCGTAGTGCTGCTAAAATGGGCCTAAATGAGCAAATTGCAGAGATTAGCTTGCCGTTGCTAGTCAATCTCAATAAAGGTGGTGCAGCCGCTATTACCGCGCTAAAAATCGTGTTTATTTATTCGTTATTAGGGCTAGATTTTACGACCGATGTATTTATGCTGACGATTTTGATTTCGGTATTATCTGCGTTTGTGATTGGCGGAGTACCGGGCGGAGCATTTTTAGGTGAAATCTTTATTGTGACTACATTGGGTTTACCGATGGAAGTGATCCCTATTTTAGTCGTCATTGGGGCCATTACAGATGCAGCTTCAACGGTGGTTAATGTGGTACATGATTTAACGGCAACGCAAATCATTGAACGCATTAATGGTAAAAATTATATTGTGGCTACGCCAACGAGCCGCTTACAAGAGTAAGCTTCAATATTCTGTTAATTAATGTTTATCCGATCAAGCTGCTGCTACACAGTTTCGCCCGCCAGACTTTGCCGAATATAAGGCTTTGTCTGCGCGGTCAAGTAAGCTGTGGGCTGAATCTTCTAGCCTGTACTGAGCTACACCTAAGCTGATTGTTAGCTCCATTCCTTTAATATTTTGCATGGCAATATATAGCCTTAACCTTTCGGTTAACTCAATCGCATCAGCTAATGTCGTGTTGGGTAACACCACCACAAATTCTTCGCCGCCCCAGCGTGCTAATAAGTCGTCGTTGCGCATTTGGTTTTGCAATAACTGCGCGAGTTGGCATAGCACTTTGTCTCCGATTAAATGGCCGTGATTATCATTAATTTGCTTAAAATGATCGATGTCGATAATCGCCACAGAAATAGGGTATTGAGTGACGGCTTGTTTACTGAGTAAATCTTGAGTGGTTTGATGGTTTGTCAGTGGATGGTCATCGGCATAAGGCTGGTAAATAATCGGTGCTTCGTCTGTTTGTTTTATCGCGTTAGTAGTCTCTGTTGTCATAGAGGTATTAGCTGCTGGTGTGGTCAGCAGTGTATCAAGCGCGAAATCGAGTTTTTCACGGTTATATAGTCCGGTGAGTTTATCGGTTTCAGCCATTTTTTGAATTTCTAAATTACGTAATGCCAGTTTTTTATAAGCGGAAAAGCGGGTTTTTTCGTAAAACCTAAACAGTAAAATTTGCGCAACACACACTTCAATAACGTTGAATAATGAACCTTTGCTAAACGTCACAGGTTGAGGATTCTGCGTTTGCAGGTAAACGAGAAAAGCACACACACTAAAGCAGATACATGAAATAAATGTGCCCCAGGTTCGTCCGATAAGAAAAAATGAAAAAGGCGGAATAAGAGTCGCCCAAAACAGTGAATGAGAATATCCCTTGGTCGATATCACAAATAACATAATCAAACTGGCTACCATGAGAGTAACAGCCCATGCGGTTATCTTTACATGTCCCGTACTGCGAAATCGATAGTAAATGCCCAATGAAATAACTAAGCCTGAACCGTCGAGTAAGGCATATTGATAACCTTCAAAATAGAACAAGTTGATCAGAGTCAGAATGATAAAGTAACTCGTGGTAATGAGTAACGAATGCTCGATTAAACGGATACGCCAATAATCAGGGTGATCAGGTGGATACTGAGAGAATTGTTTGTACCAATATTTAATCATAAGCAATTTCCGAAGTGACATTAAGTGAACGTTAATCTTTGTAACTTGATCACCGTATCATTCAATCCTTGAAAAGTGATACTTCAGCATAGGTAAAATATTAAAAAATAACCGTCTATTTAGACGGTTATTTTAAGGTATAGGTATGACAGGACGATTATAATTTATAGTTTTGTTTCAATTAGCTTAAGAATGTCAAAGCAGGCGCCCAAGGTATGATAATCAGTATTGCCGAATGGACTTTTTAGGTTATCTATCTTTTGGTTGTCTTGAGTTAGCATGCTAAACCCAGCACCGGATCTATGAGCGACCATGTGTTGCTACGTGCAATGCCAAATTTTGTCAAATGGGTATTTAACAGTGGCTTTTAAACTGTGGTTTTCAAACTTTGGTTATTTAACTGAAAGTACCTAGCAAAGAGTATTTGACTGGAAGCATTGAGCTAGCAGTATTGAATTAGACGTTTTGCGCTATAAGTATTGAGGTAAGAGTACCAAAGTCGCTTGTTGTGAATAATCAGCTTCATAATTGATTGTTATTATTTGGACTCAAGTTGCCATTACAAGCACTGATATGCCGCCCTACAAGTGATTTTAACTTATACGCCAAACTTGAAGCATATAGTTAGGCAACGTATCATGCGCTTTTTATTGCGATGAGCCCTTCTATAATGCGCCACTTAACCACTCGTTATCATTCCGACACCCCAGCAGATTTTGTTGCCGCGAATCACCAAACGATGCTAACGCGGCTTGCTGCTCGTGCCATTGTGATGCGTAATAATCAAATATTAATGCTTTACACCCAGCGTTATCATGACTATTCATTGCCTGGTGGTGGCGTTGATGTAGGTGAGGAGATAGAGCAAGGGCTGATCCGTGAGTTACAAGAAGAAACTGGCGCTCAACAAATTCGCAATATTAATCCATTCGGCTTATATGAAGAATATCGCCCTTGGCAACGAGATGGTTATACATCGGTTAATATGCTGTCTTATTGTTTCACTTGTGATATTGACAGCCAGCTGGGGGGAACCCAGTTTGAAGCTCACGAAATTAATAACGGCATGATACCAGTATGGATTGATATCGATGAGGCTATTGGGCATAACCTTGACACTATCGCCAACAGCAGCAAAAAAGGCTTATCGATTGAACGAGAAACCTTTCTGCTGAAATTGATTAAACAAGAGTTACTGAGCTAGCCTTAAGCCATTGTGGCTTAGCAAAGTAGCATATGGCTTATCACATAGCCAAGTGGATGGTATTAACATCAGCTAAGGTCTGCAGCCCCCTCACAGCTCCGTTAGCCTATAGACAATTCTTTGGCTCTTGTCGTTGCGCACGCCATTGCGCTGGCAACTAGATCATCAAGATCACCATCCTGAAATGCCAATATTGCCTGTTCCGTCGTGCCTTTAGGTGAGGTCACCTGGTGACGTAAACTTGCCAAATTATGCTGACTGTTCATCGCCATTGATATAGCTCCCATGGCACTCTGCAGCACAGCTTTAGCGGCTATTTCTGGCGGCAATCCTTGTTCAATTGCAGCTTTTTCCATGGCTTCTAAAAATAAGAATAAATACGCCGGTGAGCTACCCGCAGCCGCCACGATGGTCGACATTTGGCTTTCTTCTTTTAACCATACGGTTTCACCTACAGCGCGCATGAGTCTTTCTGCTAGCGCAATGTCATTAGCGTGAGTGTCTGGGCCTGCATATAAACCTGTTAATCCTTCACCAATGGCGGTCGGTAAGTTTGGCATGGCGCAAATGACTTTAGGCGAAAAATGCAGTTTTTGGCGGAGTGTTGCATGTTTGACACCCGCGGCAATCGAGATAACGAGTTTACGGTTATCGTACTGCATAACTTCACTCAACTGCTCACACACTACAGGTACTACAAAAGGCTTAACGGCAACAATGATGACATCAGCAAACGCAACGGCAGCGGTGTTGTCTTGATGTACTTTAACATTGAATTTATCGATCAAGTCGTGTCGGGTGGTTTGGCTGGGGGCGCACACTAGAATATTGGCACTGTTATGACCTTGTTTAAGTAGGCCGCTGATTATGGCTCTTGCCATGTTGCCACCACCGATAAAGGCGATACAGGTATTGGGATCTAATGATTCATGTTGAGAGATGACAACCTCCGAAAATGTCGCTAAAAAAGAAAAGGCCACGCTTTCGCTTGGCCTTTGAATTGTGGTACCTGTTTAATTATGCGCGAACTTGACCTACACCGCTGACTAAGTATTTCTCAGTGGTAAGTGACTCAAGGCCCATAGGTCCGTAGGCATGCAATTTGCTCGTGGCAATACCAATTTCAGCACCTAAACCGAGCTCGCTACCATCAGAAAAACGAGACGATGCATTAACCATTACTACCGAGGCATCCACGGTACGTTGAAAACGCGTAGCCGTTAATTCATTTTGGGTACAAATCACTTCAGTATGATGGCTACCAAAGCGGCGAATATGATTGATCGCATGGTCAAAATCAGTGACTTGGCGAATGGCTATTTCTAAATCCAAATATTCTTGGCCGAAATCATCATCGCTAATAACGTTAGCATGCTCAAAGTATTGCTGGGCATTTTTGCTGACATTAATACGCACTTTATGTGCAGCAAGTTGGGCTGCCACTTTAGGTAAAAATTCTGCTGCTACATCTTGATGTACCAGTAATCCCTCTAGAGCATTACATACTCCAGTGCGTTGGGTTTTACCATTGAGCAATAAAGACATCGCAATATCGAGATCGGCATCTTTATCAACATACAAATGACAAACACCTTTAAAGTGTTGAATAACAGGAATTTTACTATTATCCGTAACAAAATTGATTAAGCCTTCGCCACCACGTGGAATAATGACATCAATAAAGTCACGTTGCTGCATAAGCTCTAGTAGTAAGGCGCGATCTGGATCGGGTATCACGGTTATCAGTGCTGGTGGTAACTGATATGCTTGCAATACATTTTGTAAAATAGAAGCAATGATTTTACTTGAATGTAGTGCTTCTTTACCGCCACGCAATATCACTGCATTACCTGATTTAAAGCACAATGCACCCGCATCAGCGGTAACATTAGGGCGTGCTTCATAAATCATACAAACAACGCCTAAAGGTACGCGCATTTTTTGAATGTTTAGACCATTTGGTCGCTCACATATTTCACGTACCATGCCGACCGGATCGGGTAATGATGCAACGGTTTCGATACCCGCGGCCATTGATTCAATACGTTCAGGTGTCAGTGTTAGTCGGTCTATCATTGCCGCGCCTAAATCCGCTTTTTCGGCATGGTCAAGATCCAATAAATTCGCTTTAATAATATCGTCGCTGTGTGCTCTAAGTGCACGGGCCATATCAACTAAAATGGTATTTTTAACTTTTTCATCTAATAGGGCTAGAGTTTGTGCCGCTGTGGCTGCTGCTTGCGATAAATCTTTAATTAAACTCATAGTTGCTCCAAAATGGCGATGTTTTTGTCAGAGATCAGTGGGCCCGTTTTTTGCTGGGCATTGTTGGCAAATTCACGATCTTCCTGGTCTGCAATAAAATGTAATAAACAACTACTGTAGTTTGATTTGGCTTTAGCCAATTTAGTACCATCGCCTTTGCGCACTAAAACAGTATCACCGACGGAAAAGTTGCCTCTTACGGCCACTACATCGTCTGTGGTTAGTTGAGTATCATGTTCTTCAAGGTCAGCGCTAAAGTCATTTTCGACAATTAACTCACCTTGAATTTGTGAGGTATGCATCATCCAATGCAAGTGTTCTTGCATCGGTACATCATACGGGGTGAATAAAGTGCCTGGATTTTGGCCCTTTAAAAGTTGATTGAATGTGTCCGCGTCAAAACCATCCACAATCATGGTTTCAATTCCGTGTGAAATCGCTTTCTCAGCGGCTTCAATCTTGGTTAACATGCCACCAGTACCTACGCTGCTCGTAGCACCGCCAGCCATAGCATAAATCTCAGCATTGATTTCACTGACTTGCTTAATTAGCGTGGCATCTTCATGTAAATTAGGGTTTTTAGTATAAAGCCCTTTTACGTCAGAGCAGATAATTAACGCATCTGCATCCGCTGCTGCGGCGACCATAGCTGATAAATTGTCATTATCACCCACACGTAACTTGGCTGCGGTAACAGCATCGTTTTCGTTGATAATGGGAAGTAAGCCATTGTCTAACAGGGTAAAAATAGTATTTTTAATGCTGATATAACGGTCGCGATCGCGTAAATCACCATGGGTAAGTAATAACTGCGCCGAAGGGAAATCAAATAACTTATCCCAAGTGGCCATCATATCGGCCTGGCCTGCTGCTGCCATGGCTTTTTTAAGCGAAATGCTTGGTTCTGCCGTATCAGGGAATCGATGTCTACCAGCGGCAACTGAACCTGAAGATACCAATACAACTTGGCATCCTTGAGCGCGACAGGTAGCAATAAACTGTGCAATACCTAATAAATAATGGCTGCTACAACCTTGTTGATGGGGCGCAATTAATGCGCTTCCCACTTTAACGACAATCCGTTTCCAATGTGAAGTTGACATAGTATTGTTCTCCATTACTGTTGCTCGGTTAAAACACGATTCGCTTCATGGAAGGTATCAACTGTTTTATTACAAGGATCCGAGTCAAGAGCACTGGCAATCCAAATCACTACACTACTAACAATAAAGCCTGGGATCATTTCATAAACCACGCTGGTTAATGCTTTTCCGTCGGCAAGCACAGGAGCATATATCCAAAAGAGGACGGTAGCAGCACCTGAAACAATACCAGCTACAGCGGCTTTATGAGTGAGATTTTGTTTGTATAAACTAAACAATACCAGTGGACCAAAGGCCGCGCCAAATCCTGCCCAAGCATTACTCACTAACGATAAAATACTGTTAGAGCGATCCAGTGCTAGTAAACTTGCCACAATGGCAACTCCAGCAACACCATAACGGCCCATTTTAACCATTTCTTTATCCGTTGATTCTTTCTTTGAAATCACCCGATAGATATCTTCAGTTAGCGAGCTTGACGATACTAATAACTGTGAAGATATGGTGCTCATAATCGCGGCTAAAATAGCTGCAAGCAAGAAACCACTGATTAAAGGATTAAACAGTAATTCTGAAAATATAATAAAGATGGTTTCAGGATCACTGACTTTCATGTCAAATTTGTTGGCATAGGCAATACCGACTAGACCTGTAGCCAGCGCACCAACGATAGTGACTGTCATCCAGCTCATGCCAATTCTTCGTGCGGTTTTGATATCCGAGACTGAGCGGATAGCCATAAATCGTACAATAATATGTGGTTGGCCAAAATAACCTAATCCCCAAGAAAGACTGGAAATTAACCCGAGCATAGTGACATTTTGCATCGCATCAGAAAAATGCGGAATAGACTCATAAGCAAAGCCCATCATTTTGTCTGCGCTACTAAACTCTTGATACGCAACCACGGGTACTAAAACTAAGGCAATAAACATAATACAGCCTTGTACAAAGTCCGTCAGACTTACGGCTAAGAAGCCACCGAGTAGGGTATAAGACACTACTACAGCAAGGGTGACGATTAACCCTAGTTCATAACTTAAATCAAATGCTGATACAAATAACTTTCCACCAGCGACAAGCCCAGCTGATGTATATAAGGTAAAGAAGATAACGATGATAACTGCTGCGATAATACGCACATGACCGTTAGGTGCATGGAAGCGCTTAGCAAAAAACTCAGGAATGGTCAGGGAGTTATCTGCAACTTCGGTATAGACCCTTAATTTAGGTGCTACAACAAGGTAATTAACCAATGCACCAATTAATAGACCTAATGCAATGTAGATGGTTTCAAAGCCAACCAAGAACATAGCCCCAGGTAAGCCCATTAGCATCCAGCCACTCATATCGGAGGCACCTGCTGACAGCGCGGTAACTTGTGGGCTGACTTTACGGCCACCCAAAATGTAACCCGATACATCGCTTGTTGATTGTTTATACGCGAACAATCCAATGCCTAGCATTACCAGGAAATATATTGCTAATGAGACATAGGTTAAGTAATGCATGAATTATTTTCCTCCTAACGCTTTGTGATTTTGAATCCCGCTAGGTTTCAACATAACAAAGAGATAGGTGCTTAGAAGGGCACATAAACAAAATAATTGTGAAGCCTCTTTCAGCTTTAGTGTAGCGGTATTCAACATAGTGGTAATGAGATTTTCTTCGTTTGACGTGTCCGTTGACATAATGTCCTCCTGGGTGCGGGCTAATCGGCTTATTGTTAATTTATTTTTCATTCAACAATAAAAAACCACCAAACTAGTTAGTGGTCTAACTATATTAACATCATTTTAGGTAAAATTTCCAATCCAATCTCAGTTAAGTCAGTAATAAATGTTTTTTTAACAACTATTTAACGTCATATCGATATATAGCCAGCGACAATAATTATGTCGATACCACGCTGGCTACTTGGGTTGTGATAATAATTTCCTTATGTGTAGCTCATCTTTTAAATTTTTGATGGGGCTAAGTTAAGTTGCTGTATTAAATGTTTTATATATTGATTGTGTAGTGTGTGCTTCATAGGTTTAGCAGGATATTAGCTTGATATAGATGCTATAGAGTGCGTATTGTGCAGTGTAAACGTTACCAATATGGTGTTATTCGTAAGAGGACATGACACATTATTTTGCTATTAATAAGGTGTTTTTACGCAAGTGATTACAGTTCAAATGATTTGAATTCAAATGGTTTTAGCTCAAGTAACTATGCCGGAAATATTTGATCTTACCGGGTGACATGTGATGAATGACCGCTTCATTTTCAAACATTAGTAAGGCGACTGTTTCAAAATACTCATACTCATACTTCACGGCATGGATATGGTGGAATATCTATTGGCGACTTCAGTAGCAATAGTGGGTTAAGTTAGTGTGCTAGTTTAGTGATAACATTTCTGTGAGATTGGACCTTACTGGCTTATGTTAATGTTGTCCTCCCCCTGATATTAGTGGGAAACTGGGCTTCAAACCGCGATTTAATACAATGTTATTGCATTTAAATAGACGTTCGGTCTAATATTGGCCTATGAACAATTTAAGCTTAGATATAATGACGAGTCCACATACTAGTTCAAACCCTAAACCGCGCAGAGGTAGACCACCTAAAGTATCGCGAGATAATCCTGATACTCGGGCTGAGCTTATTCGTAGTGGTCTTGAACAATTGACAGAGCAAGGTTTTGCCTCATCGGGTATAGAACCTATTTTGAAAAAGGTTGGCGTACCGAAAGGCTCTTTTTATCATTATTTTGCGAGTAAAGAAGCCTTTGGCCAAGCGGTATTGCAGAACTATGCTGAATACTTTTTACATAAACTTGAGATCCATTTGCTCGATGAAGCTTATTTGCCGTTAACGCGAATTAGACATTTTGTTGAAGATGCTAAAGCAGGAATGATTCGATACCAATTTAAACGTGGTTGTTTAGTGGGTAATTTGGGGCAAGAAGTGGGCGTTTTACCAGAGAGCTTTAGGCCGCTTATTATCGAGATTTTTTTGAGTTGGCAAGCTTGTTTAGCTCGCTGCCTCAAGGCCGCACAATCACTTGGACAAATCGCTGAAACAACAGATTGTGATGCCCTAGCGGAAAGTTTTTGGGTTGGCTGGGAAGGGGCGGTAAGCCGCGCAAAGTTAGTTCAAGATGAACGACCGCTTGATAACTACTATGATCATTTTATGGCAGCGTTACCAAAGTAAAATTTTTTAATCATTAATAGACGATCAGTCTAAATTAGGAGTGCAGAATGTTTAATGGCATGTTGATCGAGAAAGATGACCAAGGTTACCGCACCACAGTGAAAAGCATTGATGAAAGCGTGCTACCTGAAGGTGATGTGACGGTAAATGTGCTTTATAGCACCCTCAATTATAAAGATGCGCTCGCGATTACCGGTAAAGCGCCGGTAGTGAGATCATTCCCTATTGTGCCAGGCATTGATCTAGTAGGCATTGTCGAACATAGCGATAGCGACAAATTCGTTACGGGTGATACGGTATTATTAAATGGTTTTGGGGTAGGCGAAACCCATTGTGGTGGCTTGGCCACTAAAGCCCGTTTAAAAAGTGAATGGCTTATTCCACTGCCAAAGGCATTTTCACCGCAACAAGCAATGGCGATAGGCACAGCAGGCTATACCGCAATGTTATGTGTGATAGCTCTTGAGAAAAATGGCGTAACGCCAGATAAAGGTGAGGTGCTTGTCACTGGTGCTAATGGCGGAGTAGGCAGTTTTGCTATCGCTATTTTAGCTAAGTTGGGCTATCACGTCGTCGCTTCGACTGGCCGAATGGATGAAAGTGACTACCTAAGAAAATTAGGTGCTAAAGACATTATCGATCGCACAACTTTGTCAGAAGCGGGTCGTCCATTAGCAAAAGAGCGTTGGGCTGGTGCTGTTGATTCTGTCGGCAGCCATACTTTAGCCAATGTGTGTGCCAGTACCAAGTATGGTGGAACGGTTGCCGCTTGTGGTTTGGCACAGGGAATGGATTTTCCTGCCAGCGTAGCGCCGTTTATTTTACGTTGTGTGACCCTAGCGGGTGTTGACAGTGTAATGCGACCTTTAGCTGACCGTATTGAGGCATGGCAACGTTTAGGTGAAATCCTGGATGTTGGTGTTTTCGATGACATTGTTCAGGAGATCAGCCTGACTGAAGCGATTGATGTGGCAAGTGATTTGTTAGCAGGTAAGGTTCGTGGCCGTGTGGTTGTTGATGTAAATCGTTAATCGAATGATTTTAATCGAAGGTATTTATCTAAATACTTTGTCGGTCTGTGCATAGCAGGCCGATTAATTTCTAGCACTATTGGCTGCACCATCTGGTACTTTATAACAGTCAGCCGTCTCGATAATCTTCTGCCACAGCCAGGTTTATGAATGCCTTTATTCGAAGATTTAATGCAGAAGTAAGATACTCAGAATACTATTTTTACATCACTATTTTCAGTTGTGTTATTACTCTGCGGCAAGTGTTGATGATCTGACATAACGGTCAATAAAATTTTGTGTCGGCATAGGTTTGGCAAATAAATAGCCTTGTAAGTAATCGCATGAAAGTTGTTGAAGTAACTGATGCTGCCCTATGGTTTCAACGCCCTCAGCGACCACTTTAACCTTTAAATGATGTGCCATGGTGATAATGGCTCGCACCAACGCAATACTATTTTCATTGCTTTCCATATGCTTAATAAATGAACGGTCAATTTTTAAAATATCAATATCGAGCCGCTGCAAATAGGCTAATGATGAATATCCGACCCCAAAATCATCAATGGCGATATCAATACCGTAATTGTTGAGTCGCAGCATTTGTTGTTGAATGGGTGAGTCTGGGTCCATCAAGGTATTTTCTGTCACTTCAATAATCATGGTATCGCGAGGTAAATTGAATTTATTGCACGCTAATATCCATTCATCGACCCACAAACCCTCATGATCAATTTGTAGCGGTGAGGTATTAACGCTCACTTGCATTTTGTTGCCCGACAACTGATAAAAATGAGCGGCATCTTCAATCGCTTGATTTCTTACCCAGTTACCAATTTCTTCTATTAAACCATTTTGTTCGGCCACTGGAATAAATTCATTGGGTCCAATAAGGCCGCGTTGTGGATGATCCCAACGGATGAGCGCTTCTGCCTTAGTAACTGTAACGCCGCATTGATCAAAAATAGGTTGATAAAACAACACAAATTGACCGAGTTTGAGTGCGATGCGGATTTCTTCGATAAGGCGACGTTTTTCAATGGCTTGTTCTTCAATAGCATGAGAGAAAAACTCATATCGATTGCGGCCTTTGCTTTTAGATAAGTACATGGCTTGGTCGGCATGTTTAACTAACGCTTCAACATTTTGGCCATCAGCAGGATAAAACGTGAGTCCGATGCTACCCGTCACATTAACTTGTACCTCTTCAATGCTAATGCATTGCATCAGGCTACTTTTCACTTTTTCAGCAATTGAGGCAGCGTGTTCTAAGTCACTCACATCTTCAATAATTAAAGTGAATTCGTCTCCGCCGAGTCGCGCAACCGTATCATGATCTCGAACGCACCCGCGTAAACGTTTAGCAACTTGATGCAGCAACCTATCCCCATATTCATGGCCTAAGGAATCGTTGATCTCTTTGAAACCATCAAGATCGATAAAAATTAACGCAAAAACCATGTGGTCAGTATCAATGAGCGATTGAAGTTTTTCATAGAAATAACGTCGATTAGGTAACAGAGTTAATCCATCTTGATAGGCATATTCGTGTAACTGGCTATTGGCATTTTCAAGTTCTCCAGTACGCAGTTTTACTTCAGTTTCAAGGGAACTCTCACGCTGTTCAATATTATCTAACATGCTATTAAAACATGTGGTTAATTGGCCAATTTCATCTTCAGACTGAATTTGAGCACGTAAACTGTAATCTTGTGATTCGGTTATTTTTTGCGAAATTTTAGCGAGGTATAACATCGGACTTAAAAATTTACGACGTAAAAATAATGATAGAAAAAAGCTGGCACAAAGGGATGATAAGAGTAATAGCACAATAAATTGGCCGTAAAACGAAATCCTATCAGTAATAATGCTGTCATCTACCGATATGTGTAAATCACCATAGTTTTGGTTGTCGAGTGTTAATGGTGTTATTACTTGGGTGATGTCATTGAGATCGTCATCAGTCAGAGTCATAGAAGGGCGCTTTGATAATGCTTGAGCTAAAACTGCGCCTTCAACATTAGTGACACTGACTGACAATACATCTGATCTTAACAAAATAGGATTAATCAGTTCTTGAATAGCATCTTGATCATCAAACAATAAGGCTGCGGTGATATTAGGTGACAGCATTTGCGATAAGCTGTGTAAACTTTCAACTTGTTCTCTTTTAGCGGAAGATAGCTCGAAGGCGCTAAATATTGATGTCACTGTCAGTGTAGAAATTAGGGCAACGCTCATTAAAATGAACTGCAATTTTTTACTGATAGTATTGAGTGCGAAAAATTGTTTCATAGCATTAATTGTTCACTACTCGACCTAGGCGCAATACTTTTGAACTCATCGTGATACCAGACAATTTTAACTTGTCGGGTGAGACTTCAAAACGAATTTTACCACCGGATAAAAAGAAACGAATATGGCCACCTTGCTCTATAAAGTTGTCAGTTTCACCGACGATCATGACATCTGCAAGATATTTATTATTCAATTGTTGCCAAGATTCAAGGGTGTCGGTTGTGATAAACAAGATATTGCACTGGGCTAAATTCGTTTCTGTGAGGCTCACTTCGACATTCTCTATCGGTAAATTATTGACTTTACGACCCTTGAGAATTGAGCGCGAGACACTGATAAAGCTATTATCAGGGCTGTACAGTGTAAAAGAACTGGCCGTATTAGCCTGATTATTCCATTCGCCGTAACGGGCAAAGTTAAATAAAAAACCAGCTTTTAGTGCATATTCTTTTTCAACAGCAATCGCGCCTTGGCTTATGGAAAGCAAAAGCGTTATTAATGATCCAAACAGAATACGTTTAATGGTTAACATCAAGTCAGTTAGAATTTCGCCGTAATTTTAAAAGTGACACTTTCATCTATAAAGGTTGATTGCGTGTACGTTTCACCATGATTGCCATACTCAAGATGCGTGCCTGCGAACAGGTTTTTGCCCATAATGGCGAAGGCCCAATTAGGCTGAAAAGCCCAATTCCAGGTTATATCGAGAGCGGTATAATTATCTGTTCGATAGGCATCACTATTTTCAACTCTGAGTGAAGCAAAAATATTATGTTGTTCAAAAAAATGTATATCAGCTTTAGTAAAGAGTTGGCGACTGGTTGAGTCATAGCCAATTGCGGGAAAAGTATTGTCCACTAAATCGTAATTAAAGGTGTTATAGCTATAACCTACTTCGGCAGTAAAGTTGTCTACCGGTTGCCATGATAAAACCACATCACCACCTTCAGTGGTAAGCCCGGCATTAGATACTAAGTTAAAGTTAATTGATGTTGTCGTTAATGCTTGTACTGCAGCATCAATTTGTCCAGCTTGTAACATTGTAAAAACGGGGATAAATTGATCGATATTAGGATCGATTTCGATCACGGCAACATTATCCGTGTCGGTATGATAAACTGATAAATCTAGCGCCCATGTAGTATCAGATAAACGATAGCCCATTTCATAAGATACCGACTTTTCTGACTTCACCTTGTTATTACCATTTAGATAAGTTCGGATGTAATAACGATCAATTTCGGGTATGCCTGTAGTGATAGGTGATACTTCTTCGACTCTTTGACCATCAATAATGTAGTTGTCGTTAAACATCAGTAACGACGGCACGAGAACACTTTTTGATACAGATAACCATACGACTTGGTTATTCTGTGGTTTCCATACTAACCTTGCTAACGGTTGGCTTTCCCAGCCAGTCAAATCGTTATGGTCAACTTTGACACCCACAATAAAGTCTAATTTATCTGCAATCACGTTATATTGAGCTTGTGCTAATGTTCCATACTGCTGAAGATTATCAAAACCACCGCCACTTTGTATAAAAGTACTTTGTGCAAATGAAATAGCGTTGTAACGATAATTTAGCCCCCAATCAAACTGCAAGTCTTGGTACAAAAAATTAATTTGGTAATCAAGATCAAATGATTCGAACTCTTCTTGAATATAAGTTTGCTCACCACTTTGCTTTAACCAAGATGTTTGTAGCATTTGGTTGGCGGAAGGTGAAATGCGATTTTCCAATCTTGCCATGATGCGAGCATCGGTACGATCTAAGCTACCGGTAAATGAGATATTGCGGTTACTGCTGTCAACGACACCATTAAAATTTTGGCCTAATGTTGACTGAGTGATATCACCTTGAATAAGACCAGACCATTGATCGTTAGGTGTGAAATCAAACCGTACTCCAGCTGATTGTTGCTCAGTAAAGTCAGCCGGCGCCATCTTAATGCCTTTGTCCGATGTCTGGCCATCTTTCACATGACCATAGACTCTAAAGCTGCCGTTATTACCGATATCGCCACCATAACGAAGGTTGGTATCAACATTAAGCTGGCTACCACTGCTGACATCAGCATATAGGCCCCGAGTATCAATGCTGTTTTTAGTAATGATATTAATAACGCCATTAGTGGCATTGCTGCCCCACAGTAACCCACCTTGGCCGCGGATAATTTCGATACGTTCAATATCGTATAACGGCACGTTCAGGGTTTCCCAATAAACGGCGGCAAACTCAGGTGTATATAAACTTTGACCGTCGATCATGACCAATAATTTGCTTGAAAATCGCGAAGCAACACCACGTGATGAAATCGCCCATTGATTATTATCAAGTTGCCTAACGGCTAATCCGGGGACCATTTTCAGCGCTTCTGGCACAGAAGTTACGCCTGAACGAGTAATTTGTTCTTTGGTTAATACGTATATAGATGAGGCGGTTTCAAAGGCTGATTGGGTTCTTTTCATCGCCGAAGTTACTTGTACATCCATCGCCATCAGTGAATCTAAATCCAAATCAAGGTCGCTAAGAGATTCTTCAGCTACAACCCAAGGCGAAATCAACATAAATAAGTACAATAATGCAGGTGATAACTTCAAGCCAATGTCCCCAAAAATCTTTGATAATGATGATATTTTTTATTTGTATTATTTTAACACACGCTGTTAACTAAATGTCAGTCTATCTCTTTCAATATACGGATTAATTTACCTTTTGTTAACGACTCAGTGGTTATTTTTAGGGCGATATCTGTGAGTATCATCAACAATTGATGAAAAAAACGATTGTGATCTGCTACTAAAGGTAATGAGTTTTAGTTAACTCGTTACCTTTAGTGTGAAAGATCAATAAAGACGATGGCGCATTTTAACGGTAAACTATACACATTATAGAGACAGCTTTTGAGGTCATGAGATAGCATGGTAGAACTGCAGCAAAATAATCCACTTCACGGTTTAAAATCAGAAACGATGATATCTGAGTTAGTGGCATTTTATGATTGGAAAATTCTATACGCAGCCTTGCGCCTAGAGTGCTTCAATACCAACCCTAATATGGACGCTTGTGTTAAGTTCCTAAAAAAGACGGAATGGGCGAGAGAGCGTGTTGAAAATTTTTATTTATATCGTTTCAAGCGTATGCCAAAAGGTAACTCAGCACAATTTGAATTAAAACCTCGTGAACGTGGTTTTGCTGACGGTATTTTACCGCGTAAGCCGCAGCCTTTAACGGTTGAGTTAGTTGCCGAAATGAAAGCCAAAGCAACGGCTGATTATGAACAAATGAAACATAATCAAAGTCGTTCATATGCTTCTTCGTCATCACCTTCATACTCCTCATCGAGTCGTTCAAATGACAGTGATGCAGCGACACAGCGTAGTAATCAAAATAAGCCGCAGCCTACATTTGATCCAAACAATCCGTGGAATAAATAACCACTAGACTGATCTCATGTCAACGTCGGCGCAACCCAACGATAATTGTATTATTGTTGGGTTGCGTTTTTTTATGGCTAAAAAAATTATAATTACTGTTTAGCTACATAGAGTTTATTGTTTAACTACATAGAGTTAATAGTGTACTCAAGTTTATTGAGGCTATTTCTATCAAGATGTAGACACACGAGAGAATGATTGCTTAAATAGCAATGCATGTCTTTGTTGTATTTAACAACAGCGCATTCGTTTCAAGGTGATTGGGATTACTTTGGCGGTGCTGTTAGCTTAAATTGAGGCATAAAGGATTAAGTACCTCATCCATTTTGCTGATTAGCATTGGGATACAACAAGGATAATAATAATGAAACTGAATAAAATTCTACTCGCTATCGGTATGGCTTCTAGCGTTGCGATAGTGGGTTGCGGTGATGACACTCAATACGGTAAAACCCCTCAACCAGATCCACAACCCGAAGTCGTTACTCCTCCTTTACAAGCTTTTGCTCCTAATGGCACCTTAAAAGTTCAAATTCGCCGAACTCAATATGGTGTACCACACATTACAGCCGACAATTTAGAGAGTCTTGGTTTCGGTAATGGTTATGCCCAAGCACAAGATAATTTATGTGTGATAGCGGATGGCTTTATTAAAGCCAATTCTGAACGGTCGATGTACTTTGGCCCCCATGCATCGATTGACTTTACAACCGGACTTCCAACCAGTGAAGATAACGGTAACTTAATTTCTGACTTTGCCTACAAAGCATTGAAAATCAGGCAGCTTGCAGAAAACCAATATCCACAGTTTAGTTATAATTCGCGTGCATTAATGGAAGGTTTTAGTGCGGGTTATAATCAGTATCTAGCTGATGTAGAAGCCGGCACTCAAACCGGTGAGCCATTTTGTGCTGGTCAACCGTGGGTTAAACCTATTAGCGGTGTCGATGTAGCAAGCTATCTATTTTCCATCGCGCTATTACCTGGGGCGGCAAACTTTTTAGATTTAATTTTTTACGCCAACCCTGGCGATGCTCAAGAGTATTTACCGCGTATTGTTGGACCAGCCCCGTCCACTGCGCAAACTGCGTTTGTGCAGGATATGAACAACAAATTAATCGCACGGTCTGCAACCATTACCACACCGGAAACTAATCCGCGAAATTTGGGCTCTAATGGTTGGGGTTTAGGAAAGGATAAAACCGAAAATGGTAAAGGCATGGTGTTGGGCAACCCGCATTTTCCGCATACCGGTAATTTACGTTTTTGGCAGTCGCATTTGACTATACCAGGGCAAATGGATGTGATGGGTGGCTCGTTAGCCGGTATGCCTGGATTGGTTAACATTGGTTTTAATAAAGATGTAGCCTGGACCCATACCTTTTCAACCGCAGAACATTTTGTAATGTATAACCTTGAGTTAGTTGCTGGTGATAGATTGCAATATATGTACGATAATTCGCCGATGCCAATCAACAAAGAAACGGTTTCGGTATTAGTTAATGCAGGCCCCGCTGGCATGTTGGTAGCACAGAAGGATATTTACACCACAGCCAAAGGTCCGATGGTTGAAGCACCACCAACATTAGCGCCATTTGGATGGGACGATGGCCAGGCTTTCTTTATTCAAGATGCCAACATGGCCAATAAAGATCCGCTCGATCATTGGTTAGCCATGAACCTTGCATCCAATAAAGATGAGTTTCAACAAGCGTTTAAAAATTATGATGGGGTGATTTTTAATAACACCATGTATGCAGATAAAGAAGGCAATGCGTTTTATATTGACGACTCAACCGTCCCGGGTTTTTCTGACATAGTGGTCGATATTATTAAGACGACTCCAGCGATACAAGCGGCGAGAGCCCAAGCAGGGTTTACTATTCTACCCGGTAATACCTCGGTATTTAGTTATGATTCGCCAATGCCATATGAACGTGCGCCTAAGCTTGAACGTACAGACTTTGTGCAAAACTCAAATAACTCCTTTTGGTCTACTAACTTAGCGGCACCGCTCGAAAACTACTCTCCTTTATACGGTCCAGAACGAGGTCAATTATCGTTACGTACTCGTATGGGCTTAACCTTAATGGAAGATGCCGCGGGTGATGACGGTAAATTTAATATTGAGGAATTAGAGGCGGCTTTATTATCCAATCGGGCTTATCTTGCTGAATTAGTGTTACCCGACTTAATTAGCCAGTGTGAGCAACAAGGGGCTACGCCGGTGATGGTTAGCGCAACATTGTCTAAAGATGTTTCGGCATCATGTGCCGCGCTAAAGGCGTGGAACGGTAAACAAGATAACGACAGCAAAGGCGGGGCGTTACTTCGAGAGTTTGCCCATCAGTTCAATCAAAACACCATGTTAACAGAAGCTTTTGATTATATGAGTGCGGCAACCACGCCCAATAAGCTCAACACAGATGGTAGTGCATTAGTGGCTTTAGCTCATGCAGCTTTGAATCTTGAAGCGGCAGGTTTTGCGGTTGATGTTGCGTTAGGGGATGTGCAATTTGTTGAAAAGTCACTTCCTGATGGTACTGCATCTGGGGTTAAGTTACCTTGGCCTGGTAGCCATAATGCGGAAGGTGGCTTTAACGTATTCTCGACCAGTTTATCGGGCGATGACACCTTAATTCCTCAGCATAAATATAGCCCTGTTATGGATGTTGTTTCTGGTAATGCTACAGCATCAGGATTAACGGCTGAAGGTTACCAAGTGCGTTATGGTTCAAGTTGGATGATGACAGTGAGCTTTACTGATGATGGTCCTAAGGCAAAGGGCATTTTGACCTATTCAGAGTCTAGCAATGTGTTGAGTCCAAGTTTTTCCGATCAAAGTGAGTTGTATTCTTCGACAAAACAATTACGTCCATTGCTATTTACTGAGGCAGAAATCCAAGCATCAGTTGAATCTAGCATCGAGCTAACCCTACAAAAATAGACTAACGGTTCATTCTGGTTGAGCTTACAAAACTAAAACCTCACTGATATTTGTCGGTGAGGTTTTATCATTTTAATAAGTGAATGAACAAATAACAGCTTCGGAATAGAATTGTCTAGATTGTTCGCATCAGAATGAGTAGGCATTGGGGATCACTTGATTTAGCAATAATGTAAGACGTATTACTTCGCTTGCCACCTATAAAGATGTCTTTTAGATAGTGCATTTACAACGACGTAATTATCTTGGGTGTTTAAATGGTTAGCTAGCCCTTACTTTTTTGTGGGAATACGAAGCACTACCTGAAGTCGCGATGTGAACAAGTGATTATGCTTGAATTTTTTTGATGAATGAATATGGCTAATAAAATGGCTAATTTTAAAGGAGTAAGGGTAAGCCATTAACAGGCTTATAGTTTATCGTAAAAGCGAGTATATATGCATGAAAAGTGATTGGTAGCAATCCCTACTTTGGTATAACACCCCGTTGCTTGACCTATAAAGCTAACTGAAACAAACTCGACATTGAATATATTCCTATAAATAATTGGATGATAATAATATGCTGATTTTCCTCATTTGTATCGGGCTGCTCGTGCTCGGATTCAAATTTTACAGTCCGTTCGTTGAGCGACAAGCTGGTATCGACCCTACTGCTAAAACCCCTCAAGAACGATTTACTGATGGCGTTGACTATGTTCCTGTTCATCCAGTTAAAGCTTTCTTAATTCAATTTCTTAATATCGCCGGTGTCGGACCGATATTCGGGCCAATTTTAGGTGCATTATATGGCCCTATTGCACTGGTTTGGATTGTGATTGGTAACGTACTTGGTGGCGCCGTTCACGATTACTTCTCTGGTGTGATGAGTATTAAAGAAGACGGTAAAAGTTTACCTGAAATTGCCGGCCATTATTTCAATGTGTACTTTAAAGGTGCCATGTTGATATTTACCGCGATGTTGCTCTTCTTCGTTGGTGTTGTATTTATCATGAGCCCAGCAGGGCTGCTAAGTAACTTAGATTATTTTAAAGACACCTTTTTGAGTAACAATACCTTTTGGGTATTACTTATTTTAGGTTACTACTTCCTCGCGACTTTGTTACCGATAGATAAAATTATTACAAAACTGTATCCATTATTTGGTTTACTAATGATTGTAATGACAACATCAATTGCTGTTGCATTGCTAATCCATGCGCCGCAACTACCTACTGTTGACGGTATCTTTGCTTATTTCGATCACAGTCACTACAACAATGATTTATTGGAGCCTAATCCTAGTGGTTTACCAGTATGGCCATTGTTGTTTGTCACTATTACCTGTGGCGCAATCAGCGGATTCCATTCAACTCAAGCACCGATTATGGCGCGTTGTTTAACTAACGAAAAATACGTTCGTCCTGTGTACTATGGTGCAATGGTTGCGGAAGGTGTTGTGGCATGTGTGTGGGCTACTGCAGGTATCGCAGCTTTCCCTGGTGGTTATATCGAACTTAAGAGTGTTCTCGATATTGGTGGCCCTGGTATGGTTGTTAACCAAGTGGCGACCACTTACTTAGGTGTCGCGGGTGGTATTATGGCAATTATCGCGGTTGCGGTTTTCCCAATTACCTCAGGTGACACTGCGTTTAGAGCATTGCGATTAACCATTATTGATGCGTTTAAAATTCCGCAAAGCGTCAGAAACCGTTTACTGGTTGCCATTCCTATTCTGATTATTGCTTATTTTATGACTAAGATTGATTTCACCCTAATCTGGCGTTATTTCGCATTCTCAAATATGTTGTTATCAACTAGCGTATTGTGGCTTGCGACTAAGTATCTGTTTGATCGCGGTACCTTCCATTGGATTGTCAGTATTCCAGCGATTATTGGTACTTGTGTGACAGTGTCGTACATCATGACCGCAGGTATAGGTTTTGGATTGCCGCAAGCGCTGAGCCAGCCCGTGGGTATTACTGTAGGTGTAATATGTCTTATTGCGCTGATTATCGCGCACAATAAACGTAAAGTGATTACTACTCAGTAAGTAATTATTGTGGTAATTGTTAATTAATTGAAGGGCTGCATTGTGCAGCCCTTTTTGTTGCCCATTTGAAAATGTAAATTAATGACCAATGCGGTCCAGTTTCTGAATCAGTTCCATTTTTATAGCGCTAGGTGTTTGACTGTGCCAGTAGCCACTCACGTAAGCAAACAGCGGTAACATAAACATAATAGTCAGTAACACAATCAGTAATCCTCTGGCCGAAAGCGGGATACCATTACGAGTACTAAATTGCAGCGCTTGTTTTTTAGGGCAAGCAGACACACAACGCATGCAAGCTTGGCATTCGTCTGAGCGGATATTTTTTTGAGTATGCACCGATATATTGGCAGGGCAGGCACGAGTGCACTTATCACAATTCATGCCTTTGGTTTCAATTAAACAATGTTGAGTATCACGACGAATTTTAAACGGGCTTAAAAAACTTACAATGCCCAACAACGCGCCATAAGGGCAAATGTAACGGCAAAAACCTTGGCGACGCCATGCGGCTAAGGCAAAGATCATTCCAAAACCGATTAAGGCCACCATTGATGGCATCATAAAAAACACTGCCATTTTTAAGTCAGCCACTTTGTGGTAATTACCCGCTAAGTAGTTTGGAATGCTTGCTGATGGCATCGAAATAACCAAATAAAGCAGTGCCGCTAATAATAAATATTTAACCATTCTGAGTGGCCAGTCTATCCACGCCGGCGGTAATAACTCTGCATGAATAACACGTTTTCTCAGTTTATAAAGGTACTCACCTGCTAATCCTAGTGGACAAGCCCAACCACAAAATGCTCGCTTACACACGACACCTGTGAGCAATACTACACACAGCATCACTACAGCAGCAGGATGGTTTTGATCCCAAAGTCCAAGGGTTAAAATAGCTTTGAGTTCTATGCCGCCCGCAATAGGTAAAAATGCATCACCGACATCAGGCCTCATTAACCAGGGTGTTTCTCCAGCATACAATAATCCAGCATTGATGGCATATTGCACTCCAACCAATAACATTGAAAGGGCAAAGAAATGTTGGCAAATCTCACGTACTGCATTGGGCCGGCCTTCTGCATTGGCAAACGCAGGTTGATATTGTCCTATTGCGGTAACAACTAATACCGCACCCAACAATATGAGTAAAAGCGGCCAGAAAAAGCTAGCAAGAGTCGCGCCGAGCAATAATGCCCCGCTGACCAATGCACCCCATTTTTTGCCACCCCAATACAGTAAGCTGGTGCTATATACTAAGGCTAGCATTAAGGTAATTGATTCGATTGTACTCATAGAGGGTGCCTATAGTGTTTTATTTTCTATTAATAATGATAAAAGTTCTGCTTAAGGGCTAATGTGAGAGGGGTCACCAAAGGCAATAATTGATTTCTAAATATATGATCTACATTGATTTGTTTACTTTATGTAAACATTGTTAAGCAATGTGTGAATTTGGTTTTTCACTCGATTGTCATTAACTTGTCTTAATGACTGGTTACCTTATTAAGATTATTTTGTGACAGTAAAAAGTGGCTAATGGCTAAGTTTTCATTTGAGCATTCGTTTGAGATCGACACATTAAAGCGCTTAATTGCACAACACCAGCACCAATTTAGGCATAAGTCGTTAGCGGATTTGTATTATCGAGGCGAAAAATTATCGGTAACTGCCATTGAACTTGGGCAGCAGCAACAACCTTGCCCTACGGTGTTATTTGTTGGTGGGGTGCATGGTGTTGAGCGTATTGGTGCACAAGTGGTGTTGGCTTTTTTAGACAGCTTACTCAACCGGTTACCTTGGGATACTCATTTACAGCAATTACTCAAACATGTACGTTTAGCCTTTGTACCTGTGGTCAACCCAGTGGGCTTTTTGCGTGGCAGCCGAGGTAATGGCAATAATGTTGATTTAATGCGTAATGCACCCATTGATTCAGATGAAGACGTGACCTTTCTTGTTGGCGGTCAGCGACTGTCACCGCGCTTGCCTTGGTATCGTGGTCAAAACGGCATGGAGCTAGAAACCCATGCATTAGTGAACTATGTGCAACAATTACAGCAACAAAGTAGCAGTGTCATTGCCTTAGACGCTCATTCTGGTTTTGGTTTGTTAGACCATGTGTGGTTTCCTCATGCGCATACTCGGCAACCTTTTGCAGGCATAGGTTATATTTATCATTTAATGCAGTTATTCGAAAAGGGTTACCCTCATCATGGTCATTATCGGTTAGCGCCACAAAGTCATTTTTATCGAACTCATGGTGATATTTGGGATTATTTAGTGGCAAATAATGCCAGCGAAAAACCGTTTATTCCATTAACGTTAGAAATGGGATCGTGGGCTTGGGTGCGTAAAAATCCGCGACAGCTATTTAATTTTTCCGGTTATTTCAATCCACAGAAAACACATCGACATCAACGTATTTTAAGGCGTCACGTGGTATTAATGCAGTTCATTATCGATGCGGCTTATGCGCAAATTATTGAACAAATAAAGCCTAAACAGCTGACACAATTGACTCAACAAGCGAATCGCTTTTGGTCTAAAAAAGCTAAATGAGGCTATGTGAGGATAAGCAATGACCACCTTAGTTTTGCTTAGAGGATTAATGCGTGACAGCCGCCATTGGTATGGTTTTGATCAGCGTTTAGCTCAACAAGCTGTGAATGTTATTAGCGTCGATTTACCGGGTAATGGCCTGTTAGTCAATCAGCCTAGCCCTGGTAAAATGCAAGACTATTGTGATGCGGTGTGGCAACAAATCGATGCCGCATTGCTAAAGCAGAGCATGCTACCAAGCCAAGTTAAGGTGGTATTGGTTGGGTTGTCTATGGGAGGTATGCTGGCGCTAACGATGGCGGCGCAGTGTCGCTCGCGAGTTAAGCATGTGGTGTTAATTAACAGCAGTGCGGCTAACTTGTCACCTTGGTATAAACGATTCCAATACTTAGGGTTAATGAGATCATTGGTGGCTGTGCTCGCGAGGGCTTTACGTGTCAGCTTGTCGAATCAAGTGGATAATGACAAAAGCCATTGGCTAGAGGCAACGGTATTAGATTTTACCAGCAGGCATTTGGGTCAAAGTATTGAAGTGATTAATGCTTGGAGCTTACTAAGGTTGCAATGCCATACATCATTTATTAATGGATTACGCCAATTGTACGCCTCGGCCCGTTTTCACAGTCCTATATTGAATGACATACCGGTTAGCGTGATTGTCGCCAATCAAGATAAGTTAGCTCATCCCAAATGTAGCGAACAGTTAGCGGTATTTTATCAAACACAATTACATAAAATAGATGATTGCGGCCATGATGCCAGCCTTGATCAACCACAACAATTACAACAACTATTGCTGGATATTATTCATTAGGGCTTATTCGTTAGGGCCTATTCATTAGGGCTTATTCATTAAGACGGTTCCATCAAGGCTCATAGAATATTGCTTCTTGAATAGAAAGTACTGAGTCGAGAGTACTAAATTGAGAGTGCTAAATTGAGTGTGCAAAATAGAAATTACTTAGTAGCGATTAGTCATTCAATCATTCATTCCGTCACTCTAGCTTGCTTGCCATTTTTTAATGTCTTGCTGCCAAGCATTAGCGGTAAAGTCGATAAAGGCTCTGACGACGGTTTGCTGATAACTACGCGACAAATAAACCGCCCACAACGTTTTACCCGGCGCAGTGATGTTGGGCAGCACTTCAAGCAATTCACCTTGTTCAAGATAGTGGTTAGCTAAATCAGTCGGCAAGCACACAATGCCGTTGCCACGAAGCGCCGCATTGATCAATACACCCATGTCATTGGCCTGTAAATTACCGCTCACATCAAGTAAACAGGTTCGAGACTCATCGATTATCTCCCAACGTGGTTGGCTCGAGTGGCATAAACAGTTGTGTTGTAATAAGTCGTTGGCTGACAATAGGGCTGAATGTTTGACGAGATAGTCAGGTGATGCGCAAATGACACTGTCGATATGCATTAAGCGTCTGGCGATTAAGCTTTCATCAGGCTGGTGGGTGTAACGCAGCGCAATATCGACTCTGTCATTCACCAGTTGCGAGACATTATCCGACAGTAACAGCTGAATATTAACTTGAGGATGTTGCTGGCAAAAAGCCTCAACTACGTCATACAGTTTGTGTTGCCCAAGGCCAATGGGTGAGGCGATCCGGATACTGCCAACCAGTTCATTATTATGGCTGTTGGCGCGACTTTCCATCGCCGTCACTTCACTTAAAATGCGTTGGCAATAATTAAGCGCTTCTTCGCCCTGTAGGGTGAGGCTAACTCGGCGCGTGGTGCGGTGTAATAATCGCAACGCTAACCATTGTTCAACTTCTTTGATATGGCGCGACACTTGTAAACGGCTTAAGCCAAGTTGCTCGGCCGCTTGGGTAAAGCTGCCACAACTGGCCACTTCAACAAAGCTGCGTATAGCAGATATTTTGTCCATAAAATCATCCTGTCGCGACAGCTAAAGGTTATAAGCTTTCTATATTTTCCAATAGGCTATCGGCTTTGTTAATAATGGCCTGTTGCGTGTGCACATCCATTTTTTGCCAGTTTTTATATACCATTGCCATTCGAGGGTTACGTTTAAATTGGTCTTGATGCCGCTGAATAAAATGCCAATATAAACTGTTGAATGGGCAAGCGTTATGTTCTGTCTTGAGTTTGACATTGTAATGGCAGCTTTTGCAATAGTCGCTCATTTTGTTCAAATAGTTACCGCTGGCGGCATAAGGTTTTGTGGCCACAATTCCGCCGTCAGCAAATTGAGTCATCCCGCGCGTATTGGGCATTTCGACCCATTCGATGGCATCAATGTAAATGCCTAAATACCAGTGGTCGACTTCATCTGGATTGATACCCGCGAGTAAACTAAAGCAGCCAGTCACCATCAATCTTTGAATATGGTGGGCATAAGCATAATCGAGTGACTGTTTTATGGCGTGGTGCATGCAATTCATCTTGGTGTTGGCGGTCCAAAAATACCCTGGCAGCGGCCGCAGTGCTTGTAAGGCATTTTTAGTGGCGTAGTTAGGCATATTGCACCAATAAATACCGCGAACATATTCACGCCAGCCAAGTATTTGCCTAACAAAACCTTCAACTTGAGCCAGTGAAATATCATGTTGATGCGCTTGCCAATGCGCGATGACTTTATTAATCACTTCACTGGGGGAAATAATTTTAGCGTTAAGCGCAAACGATAGCCTTGAATGATATAAGCTCCAATCCGCACGGCTATTTTCGGTCATCGCATCTTGGAAATGACCAAAGCGGATCAATAAATGCTGGCAAAAAAAGTCGAGTAACTCACGTGATTGGCGTCGATTCACTGGCCATAACAATTGGCTTTCTGCCTTGCCTATGGTGTTGATATTATGGCGCTTAAGGCGGGCTAAAATATCACTGACATCGTTAGCAAATACCAAGGGCGCAGGAACATCAGCAAGATCATTCTTTTTAAAGCTCGCACGGTTTTGCTGGTCAAAATTCCATTGGCCACCTAATGGTTCACCCTCTTGCATTAATACATTAAAGCGTTTGCGCATGCGTCGATAAAAAAACTCCATTTTCACATGTTTATTCGGTGTAAATTCGCGCTGAATATCGGCAAATGGCAGTAAGAAATGTTCTGTGTCGTAGCTGTTTTTACTCACCTTTGGCAGTGCGAGTTCACTCAATTGTTGCGCTAAGCGATATTCATCAGGCTGTTGATATTCAAATATCGTCAGTTGCTGGGTTGTGGTGATGTTTTCAAGTAATGCAGGGAGATCTGCATAGTGCTGGGTGTCATCTAATGTTAGGTACATCACTTGATGACCACTCTTGGATAAGGCCTGTGCAAATTGCGCCATAGAGGCAAAAAAGGCGCAGACCTTTTGCACATGATGAGTGACATAACTTGCTTCTTGTCCCAACTCGGCAATCAAATACACCACATTAGGATCGACTTGTTTAAACCAAGAGTGTGACGCATTGAGTTGATCGCCCAAGATGAGTCTCAATGTGCTGGTTTGCGGCAATAATGTTGGTGAAGCATTGGTGTAAAGCGTCGTCATGGTGATTACCTTTATTCAGATTTATGTCGGCGACAGCGTTCAGAACAATATTTAACGTTGTCCCAATCTTTGGCCCATTTTTTACGCCATGCAAAAGGGCGTTGGCATACCAAACAGATTTTATGGGCTAAATGTGGTTTTTTATGTGTCATGGCGAGCCTTCTTCTGTTTGGGCTTTGGGCGTACATGACGGGTTAATACCGCAACAATATGCTGTTTAACTTGAGGTTGTTCGCGATACGACCATAAACGATCGCGGGCAGTTTGTGATGCTTGAGTTAAATCAATCATTGGCTCTGGATAGTCACGACCTAAGATAATGTCGTTAAAAATCGCTTCCATAGGCGGTTGTTGCCAAGGTTGATGAATATACTCATTGGGTAAATTGGTGAGCTCTGGGCACCACAATCGAATAAACTCACCGCGTGGGTCTTGGTCTTGTGACTGCTTTACGGGGTTATATAACCTTATGGTGTTAATACCTGTGACCGAGGCTTGCATTTGCAGTTGCGGATAATGGATGCCGGGTTCGAAATCGAGAAAATAATTGGCTAGCGGTAAGCTGGCATGCTGCCAGGCTATATTGAGATGGTGAGTCACAAAGCTGACTAGCATGGCGCGCATTCTAAAGTTGATATAGCCGGTTTCTTTTAAACAACGCATACAGGCATCGATAATAGGGATCCCCGTTTGGCCGTCAGCCCAGCGTTGAATATCTTGCTGCACTTTGTCGTCGGTACGGTAGGGGTAATCAACATACCCAGGGTTAACCGGGGTAAATTCCATGCTGCATTGGCTTTCAAATTTTTGCATAAAATGGCAATGCCAATGTAAACGAGACATCATCGCCAATAACGGTTTTCTCCACGCTTTGTTGCTGGTTTGCACCTCGTTATAACGTGTTAATGTCGCTTGATATACTTGCTTTAGACTGATGTTTCCCCATGCTAAATAAGGCGATAAGCGTGAACAATGGGTCCGACTTAAGCTCGGGCTTGAAATACTGCGTTGATAGTCTTTACCCCGATGGGTTAAAAAACTGCTCAGTATTGTTCTGGCTGCTTTGGGGCCACCTATTTGAAACTGATCATTGTGTGCCATGATGGCATTATCAAGAGTCGGCTCTTGATAGTTATCGAGTTTTTGTAACTGACATTGTTGCCAGTTGGGGATGGCAATAGGGCTGTTCATTACTTGTTGCCAGTGTTGATCCCATGCCTGACGATTTTTTCGGCCACGAACTACAGCTCCAGTAGGCGACTGCTGCCAACTAACTGGCTGTTGATTACACCAGCGAGCAACCGTTTTATCGCGTTCAAAGCTGTTGTGTAAACCTATCTCTTGATGACTATAAATATTCTTAATTTCAAATGTTTGGGATATCTCATCCAGTAAGTCAATCATCGGCATACTGAACATATACACCTGTCCGTTAAATCGGAGCAGTTGTTGATTCATATCTTGCAGCGACTGCCACACAAAGCGCCAATGGCGTTCATTATAATGCGAGTCAGCCAGCATAAATGGCTCAAAGGTATAAATGAGCAAGCAGGGTAAATCGTGATTAAACGCATCGACGAGCGGCTGATGATCAGACAAGCGCAAGTCGCGTTTAAACCAGACAATATTAATAGCTTGTTTGATTGTGTCGGGCATGGCGCCAAAATCTCATGATGAATGAGCCATTAGATACGCACTAGCCTGCGGTTTAGATTGCTTTTAAGGACACTATTACGTAAAGATTTTTACACCTTGATTTGTATCTTTAAATGATACAATTAAGCGCAATAATCGATATTTATCTCTAAAAGATTACCCACTAAACTAGCTCCATTGATAATTAATAGAGCGAGACACAAAATGAAATTAGCAGTATTAGGCGCAACAGGTTGGATTGGTGGCACTATCATGCAACAAGCGATAAGCCGAGGCCATGAAGTGATTGCCGTAGTGCGCGACGCCAGCAAAGTCACTCAAGATGTGGCCGTACGTACGCTTGATTTAACCACGATGACAAGCGATGCCATCGCTAGCGCATTTGCCGATGTTGATGTTGTTATAGCGTCAATCGGTGGCCGTGCCGCACAAAACCATCAAGTAGTTTCTCAAACCGCTAAGCAATTATTGCAACACTTGCCTAAAGCTGGCACACCGCGTTTGTTATGGGTTGGCGGTGCAGGTAGTTTAGAAGTCGCACCAGGCGTGACGTTAGTATCAACACCAGAGTTTCCTGCAGATTATAAAGCCGAAGCCATCGCCCAAGGTGAGGCACTAGCTGTGTTCCGTGATACAGATTCTGCTATCGAGTGGACTTATGTTAGCCCCGCAGCGATTATTTTCCCTGGTGAGTCAGAAGGCCCATACCGTATAGGCGGCAACGAATTTTTTACCGATGCACTAGGCCAAAGCCGAGTATCAGTAGTGGATTATGCCAAAGCTATGCTCGATGAAGCCGAAAATGCTCAGCATATTAATCAACGTATTAGCGTTGCTTATTAAGTGATATTGGGTGGATGATTAATCGAAACAGGCCTAAACGGCCTGTTTTTTTTATGCTTTATCCGGCGCATAGGTGGTTATATCGATTAGGCAAACAATGGTTGAATTTGTATTAGGCCATAGCCGTTACTCGGTAAGGTTTGAGCGCATTTTACTCAAAAAATTATATTGGGTTATCAGTTACAGGTTATGTAATTTGAGTCTGTTTTAAAACGTTTTTGGATAAAAGTGTATTTAAGGTATGGCCTGCGGCCACTAACGTCGTGGCGCTTCGCCCACACCAGACCAAGAGGAAATCAACGGCTATTCCCTCTTGGATCACCCAGCCGCCCCGCAACATTTTCAAACAGCGAAAAGGTCGCCATGGGGTAAATCCAGCTTTTAACTTTATTTTTAGTCTGCCTCGGCCTTATTCGAAAATGCTAACGCTTCCGATGGTACATCCTGTACCGCGAAAACTAGCCTGACATCCATGTCAGGACTCACGCTATTTTCTTCAACGCCCTCAAGTTCAGAGTTGAATTTAGATATTTTTAAGTAGAGGCTAATTCGTTATTAGACAAAACCATTTTAGAAAATTTACCCAACTAAAAACATTTCGGATAACTTTTAGTATTAACGTATTAACGATAATGGTTCACTGCGGAAGCTTCGTAACTAGTTTTCGGGAAAGAGTTAGTGCTGTTTGATCAAGGTAACTCTCAAAAATGGTGTGTTACGGGAAGTCTTAGCATTTCATAGCGTTATATTGAATTACCTCGTGTCTTATAGATAATTCTTTACAGAATAGATGGAAATGATCTTTAAATACAGTAAGCTACTTATAATCACCATTAACCGACTCTCCTCATGACTAGCTTAGTTACTCTGCAAATAGTTGAACAATTAAAGGACAACAGCCACCCACCAATCATTTTGCTCAATGGTGTTTGGGGAGTGGGCAAAACTTACCTTATTGAGAATGAGCTAAAAGCTAAAATAGAAGAAGATAAAGAATACTTCGGTGACTATCACTACTTCTCAGCCTATGGAATGAGAAGTGTTACAGACTTTCAAGATCAAGTAGTGTCTTTGTTTTTATGCAATCAAAATGAAGGCTCTAGATATGTTAGCACTGGGTTGGCACAAGTTGGCAATATTGCTAGGATATTTGGTGCTGATAAGTCTGAAGCAGGCTTATTTCAAGGAGTTATGTCTGGATTAAGCGGTGCAGTAAGACAAAGCACACTCCAAAACTTATCTAACATGACTATAGTTCTTGATGATCTAGAGAGGCTAATCGATCCAAAAATAATTGCCGATATCTTAGGTACATGCCTGCGCTTTGCTGAGCACAATCAAGTCAAAATCATTGTCGTTGCTAATGAGGATGCTCTTTCTGACAAATCAAAAATTGAAAAGACATTTAGTGACATCATTACGCTATCACGTAGTTCTGACGAACTCATCAATATACTGTCGGACAAATACAAAAGCACTCTCGAATCTACCACTCAAATGTTAATTTTAAGGTATTTGAATAAATTCAAAGATTTAAGTTTAAATATTGATAATCTAAGGGTCATTCAAAGGGCGATAAATCGAATTATTAAACTCAAAAATAGAGTTGATTCTATCGAAGGGTTAGATTTACCTTTGACTCATGAAATCATCACCCAACAAATTTTAGGCGTTAGCTTTTTAGCTTATGCAAAATGTTACTCTGAAAAAGACTTCAAAGACTTTTTAAGTCTTGGCTTGACTTCGTATAGTACAAACTTTAAAACATTCAATTCTCAAAGAAATGGCGAAGATGTTGAAAAGGAATTATGTAAAGATGAACAAAAAATAGAAGAACAGAATAAAATCATACGCAGTATCTTTAGTTCTATAAGTTTAAATGAAGGAATAGTGCATTTTTGTTTTACTAATCTTATTCCTTTCTGTGATGATGCTGAACTGATTAATAAACTAGGCCTTCCAATAGCAGCGAGCCCACTAGACCAACTCATTAAAGGTTACTTTTTCAATCTATCTGAAAAGGAGTTCGACCAAGGATTGCTTGAATTAGAGGAACTTCTCTTCGGTGGAGCCAATAAAGATTATTATCAATGGGTAAAAGGCTGTGAAACGTATCTCTATCTAATAAATAAAAATTACCTAAATAAAGTTAAGACTGATGAATTAAATAGACTAAAAGACCTTCTAACTCAAGGTGAAATTATTGACTTTTCAACTATAGAGCATGGGCAATTTAACCGGTGGTTAAATGTGCCAGAAGAACTTGATACTCATGAATTTAAATCTCTGCTTGGGGCATTCATTACTAAGTCAGAGGAGCATAAAAATGCAGAGTTTGCTGAAAACTTTTATACCAATTGGCAGCAAGCCATTTTTACTGGACCAAAGGACTACGACCGCAATCCATTCTTACACTATCTAAATGTAAGTAATTTTTGTGGGCGCATAACTCAATGGAAAGGTGGTGATATCATGGCTTTTATAGGTTTTGTAAAAGAACGTTTTACTATATCGAATGCTAAAGATAGGTATGAGGTCGAGCTGCCCTTCATACAGCAATTGATTCCCAAACTAAAAATTAAACAAAGTGAAGTAAATGGAAAGCTCATGAATGGAATAATATCTGAGCTTGTCCAAGAGTTTGAGCTAGCTCTAGAGCAATTGACATAATTATGGTAATGGTTCCAGCACCTGTCGCAGTATCTCATTGATCGAGCCACAATGGTGTAATTAACAGCGAAGTCTTAAGTTTGCCCCATTGCTATACAGAAACCAAATCAACAAGTTATAAATAATTTTACCCTGACAAGCTTTGAGGGGAAATTGGGTTAGTTATCTTGACTCTGAAATGGTCAGCGTCAACTCTGAACTTGAGGTCGTTGAAGAAAATAGCGTGAGCCTGACAGGACGTCAGGCTAGCTTTCGCGGTACAGGATGTACCATCGGAAGCGTTAGCATTTTCGAATAAGACTGAAGACGGTTACAGATGAAGTTAAAAGCTGGATCAATCCCCATGGCGACTTTTCGCAGCTCTTGTTTTGTAAATAGCGAAAATGTTGCGGGGCGGCTGGGAGTTCCAAGAGGGAATAGCCGTTGATTTCCTCTTGGTCTGGTGTGGGTGAAGCGCCACGACGTTGGTGGCCGCAGGCCATAATGTATTAGCCCGTGTAGGGTGGAACCTTGCGATCTTAATTCAAACGAAGTTTAAAAATAGGTATGGTGAAGCGCCACGACGTTGGTGGCCGAAGGCCATATTCAACCAAGAATCGCTTTATGAATTATCCCATTGATGACAAAACTCAATAAAGCTTTTCAACAGCGGGCTGTGATATTTATCTTTGTGAACCACCAACCAAAACGGTCGCTGCATATTAATATGATTCCCCTTAATTGGGGAGTCGAGCTGAGTCACACGGCCATCGTTAATCGCATATTGTGCCCCCAAAGCAGATAAACATCCTAAGCCAAGTCCAGCGGCGACACTGTTAATTAATGCCTCAGTAGTGTTAAGTTCAAACACTTCATGCCACGATTCTATTTGCGGCGCGATAGTACGTAAAAAAAACTCTCTCGAGCCAGAACCTGCTTCACGTAATATCCATTCACTTTGTTCTAAATCGTTAAACGTCCATTGTGCCTGCAGACTTATGGGTAAATGAGGCGCAGCGATAATACACATTTCATCATGACTAAACTGAGTGGCGATAAGTTCTGGGTGATGACTTTTACCCTCAATCAAGCCAATGTCTAACTCGTAATCCAGCAGTTTTTGGCAGATTAAGCGTGAATTTGAAATCACCACGCTTTGTGAGAAATGTTGATGTTGCTGTCTAAATTGGCTCAATAACCCAGGTACAACATGATTACCTAAGGTGTCACTGGCACCTATTTTCAATTGACCCGTAAAAGCGTGGTCTGCATCAAACAATTGACTGATATTATTTGCTCTACTAAGCAGCTCATCGGCCAGTGGTAATAACTTGTGTCCTTCTTGATTAAGCACCAAGCGATTATTGACCCGATCAAATAGCGGGTGACCCAATTGTTTTTCGAGTTCTGCAAGTGCCATGCTCACCGCGGCTTTAGACAGATACAGTGCCTTGGCTGCAGCGGTTAAGGTTTTATGTTGGGTAACACAGGTAAACACGTTGAGCTGCTTTAATGAAATGTGCATAGCGCCGCTTAGTTTTATACAGAGTGAGTTTGATTGTTATAAAGTTAATGTGAACGGTTTCATTTTTTTTTCATCGTTATTGGTATGATCAATATTTTGTTCAATTTTTATGAACGTATGTCTCATATAATTGGATATATATAAACAAAGTGCAAGCGTAATATAAGCTTATTCTCTGATGGGTTGTTTTGAGGTTGTAATGATTCGAGCGGTAAAACAAACACTAACGGCAGTTCCAACCCCTATGGCTGGATTAGCGTTGGGAATTGCAAGTTTAGGTTGGAGTTGGGAAACCCTCGTTGATTTACATCATTATAGTCAGTGGGTTGGGGCTGCCATCGCAAGTGTATTATTACTGATTTTAAGTGCTAAATTTTTATTACATTCAGATTTATTACGCCAGGATCTTGCTCATCCAGTGGTCGGCAGCGTGGTACCTACTTTTGCAATGGCGTTAATGGTGGTGTCGAATTCGTTGAGTTATGCCTCTGCACTCGCAGGTGATTTATTATGGTCATTTGCAGTATTGCTGCACATCAGCTTTTTGGTCGGGTTTATTTATCATCGCAGTAAACAATTTTCACTGCATCATATGGTGCCTAGCTGGTTTATTCCGCCCATTGGTATTGTGGTGGCCGATGTGTCGTTTTCAGGCAATATTCATTTAGCGTGGGTTGCTCATGCTGCGCTAAACTTTGGCATGTTGAGTTATGCCATAATGTTACCGATGATGATTTATCGTCTTATATTTACAGAACAAATCCCAGATGCAGCCAAACCTACTTTAGCGATTTTAGCGGCGCCAGCAAGTTTATCTTTGGCGGGCTATTTAACGGTAATTGAACAACCATCGCCGGTTATTGTTGGGCTATTATTTGGTATTGGGGTGTTAATGACCTCGATTATCTATCTATGTTTTTTCAAACTGATGCGTTTACCCTTTAGCCCCGGCTATGCCGCGTTTACGTTTCCGATGGTGATAGGGGCAACGGCATTATTTAAAATGTCTGTTTGGATGGAAAGTGTTGGCATGGCAGCGGAATATGTACAGCAAATTAATGCATTAGCTGAATTTGAATTGCTTGTCGCTACCGTGGTTGTCAGTTATGTTTGTCTGCGATATCTGCATTTTTATCAGCCAAGCAAAGTATTGGCGGTGAATCCATAAATGAGCGCATTATCATGACCCCAGCAATTGAGATAGCCAAAAAGCATAAAATAGATTTTGAAGTACATGAATACCATCATGATACTAATAGTGAATCTTATGGTTTAGAAGCAGCGCAAAAATTGGGCGTGCCAACGGAACAAGTGTTTAAAACCTTGGTGGTGAGCTTAGATAACCAAGCGCTGGTGGTTGGGGTTGTACCAGTGTCGTCGATGTTGAGTATGAAGTTAATCGCGAAAGCCGCGGGCGCAAAAAAAGCCCACATGGCAGAGGCGTTAGTCGTTGAGCGTTCTAGCGGTTATGTACTGGGTGGTGTGAGCCCATTAGGGCAAAAAAAGCCTTTGCCGACAGTTATCGATATTTCTGCACAGCAGCATCAACGTATCTACATTAGCGCCGGCAAAAGAGGCGTAGATATCTCGCTAAGTCCTGCTGATTTACAATGGTTATTGAAAGCTACGTTTGCTGATATTTGTGCCCAACGTTAATATCCATTTGCCGCAAAATGGCCGATGAGATTGTTAGCTTAATGACCATTGGCAGCAAGCAATATGCAGCAAGCCATACGCAGCAAGCATTTCGCAGCCAACATTTCAAAATAAGCATTTCATAGCCAATAATTTTCTACAAAGAGTTTGCTATAAAAGGTTAGCTATAAAGAGATCGCCGTATACATTTTGCCGCAAACAATTCATCTCAAATAATTCATCTCAAAAATTTAACCGTAAAACATCTGCTCTGGAACGAGTTCGTCTCAAAAGAGTGAGCCTCAAAGTCATTCGTCTCAAAATCATTAATCTCAAAGAATGAGTGTCGAATTATTCAAGTTCAAACTCTAGGTTTTACCTTCGTTCAATAACACCCTTCATTATCAATTTATTTTGGCTTTAAACTCTGCTTGGGTATTAGGATTGGCTTTTTGATACCAATAATCGAGCATTCTACTGACTTCTGCTTGGGTGATATCTTCAGTTTTATTAACCTGAGTGTCGGCGGTATTGTTACTTGCTGTAACCTCAGTCGTTTTTGCGACTGGCACTAGTGCTACTGGTGCAGCAGTAGTTGTTTTTGAGGTGATACGTTTAGCTGATACAATTGCAGCTATGGCACCAGATTCATTATATAGCGCGATTTCTTGAGCAAAATTACGGCCAATTTGTAAGCCTGACTTCATCAGCTTATCTTGAGTAAATACAATGCTTTTACCCGTATTGTCGGTTAACGTTATAGTGGGTTGATCATTAAATTGATTGGCGCGTGAGGCAGAGTTAATGGTCGGCAAAGTGAGTTGATAGTTTTGCTCGCTGGCCTGAAAACGCAAAATAACAACATCAGAAACAAAATCATTTTGGCTGCCATTATCTCGGTAACGGGCTTGATAGCGAAAAGCGATTTGTTGCATGTTATCGGGCATGCTTAAGTCCAGTTTTACACTAGATTGCTGTTGTGAGGCTTTACCATTAACTAATACCGTTTCGGCTCTGTCTGGCAGTTGTAAACTGGCGGCGATGCCCATAGGGCTAAGAGTAAGACAAAGTAACGCGATGATATGACGCATAGTGTGTGGTTCCATTGATGTTGATGAACAATATTGTTTGTTATGTGTAAGCACAATAATTGCTTATTTACTTCATTGCTTAATGGGTAATAAATGCTGGTCGGTAATGCTCTGGCAGTTCAAAGGTTTTTAGCGTGTTGCTTAATGGGCAAACAAAACGGAAATAACACGATGTCAGTGCAAGGTCGGGCGAGTGCTCGTCGCCATTGCCATGCAAACGGTCGCCTACAACGGGGTGGCCTAAGCTTGCCATATGAATACGAATTTGATGCTTACGACCCGTGTCTATTTTTACCTGTACCTTGGATTGATTTAACTCTGAGTTGTAGGTCAGTAAGGTGGCGTGTGATAACGCCGGTTTATTATCGACTGGAGTATTAATGGTAACGGGATTGCTCGGAAACTCACCTTCAACAATCACTTGATAGTACTTTTCTAATTCGCGAGTTTCAAACAGCTTAGCAATAGCGGCAGTGGCTTTTTTACTGTGTCCCAATACTAATAATCCGGTGGCAGCACGGTCTAGGCGATGAATAATAAAGGCATTGCGCTGTGGCTGCATATTTAATTCAGCATAGCGATTAATAGTGGTGTGATCGCTCCACTTTGAGCCCTGGCAACGCATACCATAAGGCTTGTACCAAATGCTGTATTCAGCTTCATCAAACAATAACTCAGCGGGTGTGACTTGTTCATCTAGAATGTATTGATTGTAATAAAGATGCAGCTTGTCACCCGGTTGCAAAGGTTTTTTTGCACGGCGAATACGATTAGTTTGTTTACCATGGCTGTGCCAAATAGCGCCTTTTTGCATAGCATCTTTCAATACTTGCTTACTCAGGCTACTGACTTGCGCCAATAGCTCAATGGCGTCAGTACTGTGCTCGGTAATATCAATATGGTATTCGGTTTTATCGGCCATCATTTGGTTAACTCTAACAATGCAGTTTATCAGCAGTAAATAACGCTAAATGTTACCTTATTTAGCGCTTCAATGTTGATTAGTTAATGAAACTTTCTCTTCGCTTAAGTATCTATGTATCATCTGTCGTAAAGTTGTTTTAGCATAACGCGACAAAACACCATATCAATCTGGAGTAGGTAACTTGGAACACATCGTTTGGGATTTTGATCCTATATTAGTCTCGTTTATGGGATTAACCGTACATTGGTACGGCGCGCTTTTTGCGTTGGCTATAGCCACTGGTTTTCAGGTGATGAAGCACTTTTACAAAAAAGAAGGCTTAGATGTTGAGTCTCTTGATAATCTATTAGTGTATTGCGTTATTGGCATTATTGTTGGGGCACGTTTAGCTCATTGTATTTTTTATGACCCTGGATACTACTTTGCTCATCCGCTGAAGATATTTGCGATCTGGGAAGGTGGGCTTGCCAGCCATGGCGGCGGGTTAGGAGCGATATTAGGTCTGTATTTTTACCAACGAAAAGTGAAGTTACCGTTTTTATTTTTACTTGATCGTTTAGCTATCGCGACTGCTATATTTGGCTTTTTTGTGCGTATGGCGAACTTTGCTAATTCAGAAATTTTGGGCGAACCAACAACTGAGCCATGGGGCATTATCTTTAAGCGCATCGATATGTTGCCGCGCCATCCTGCGCAGTTGTATGAATCGTTTGCCTATTTATTAATATTTATCGGCCTATACGCCATTTATAAATACACCAATATGAAGCAAAAACACGGGGCTATATTTGGCCTGTTTTTGGTGCTGGTCTTCAGCGCGCGTATCGCGATTGAAAGTGTGAAAGTTAGTCAAGCTGCATATCATGAGTCAATGCTCAGTGCTGGCCAGTGGTTAAGTTTACCGTTTCTATTTACTGGCATTGTGTTGCTGGTTATGGCTTACCGTAAACGCACTTAGTATGCTGACAAACTGAAAGTGATATCCAATAAAAACGTCTTATTGCTACTGCAATAGGACGTTTTTTTATGAACAATCTAAGTCAGGCTTTAATGCTTTTTATTTGGCATTACATTCCAGCAGGTAAATACTTAAAGCGCTTCATTTGCTCGTAATGGGTAGCAACAATTTTTTGTACTTGCTCTGGTGTCAGTTTGGTTTTCCATTGATGCTTGCCACCATTCCTAAAGAAGGCATTAGCATTTTCATGTTTTTCAACAAAGCCGAGTTTAGTTTCTTGGGCTTTCAATTGAGCAAAAGAAGAGTGCTTAATGGCATTTTTCAGGCGGACAGGATCTTTTTTCAAACCTAAAAAGGATTCTACTTTACGGAAGACCTTTTTAGGATCATCTAGCATATCCTCATAGCGTAAAATCAGCTTTGATGCGTCATCGGCAGTCCAGCTAGACACATGCATAGACCAAGAGGTAATAATTTGCGGCACATGCGGTGCTTCATTTGGCGTGCCTGTCATTTCTTCAGCCATATAAGCTATGGCTTCATCGATGCTATAACCAAAGTAATTGGCCATTGAGATTGCCACATCTAATGGGTTACGAACCACATAAATTGCTCCTGATGTGACAGAGGAGTTATGCAGTGGATGACCGTTGTATTCGCCTAGGTAGTTGTGGGTTTTTACAAATGTGGTGCCATTAGCTTGATGCGCAATATCAGCCTGAACCTGTGGTCTTAGTACACTGACTTCTTCTAGAGTCAGTTCGGTGGTGGCCGTTTTGTCTTTTGGTAAATAATGCTGGTAACGATGCGCGGCCGACTCTGCTGTCGAAATGGTGTGCATGGTATTAATATCAATCGGTTGAGCTTGATTTTGAATATAGTTTTCTAAAAATGCGCGTACCCAAGTGTTACCCGATTTAGGGTAAGAGGCCACCCAAAGTATGTTTCCCATCCGTAATCCTTTGTTATTATTTTTACGTCTTTCAATACAGTAAAACTACCGATAATTGTGCAAAATGGCAAGTTTACTGGGGGGTTGTATAGGGATTAGACTGTGAGCATTAAAAGGTGATAGCTGAGTTTTATATCCACTTTAACTGCTCTGACAAGGCTCTAAACCAGCAAACGTGTACGCGGTGTTACTGTTTAAACGCTTTGATTTTACTTATGCAACCCTTTATACTTGCCGCTGCATTTTTATGCACTGCGCGTTTAATAAATTTTAAGCCTAATTTACACATATTGCCGAGGTCGTTTTTCCATAATGAATATTAAGCCGCATTAGTTTTCCCTCCCTATTTGGATCGTTAAGATCCGTCCGTAATTGCTGCCATGTTGGTAGTTTTTGTTGTATATCACTATCCAATATCATTTTGTCGCATTAATGAGTTAATTTCACCGCTGACGCACGCTGATATATCAGGCGTTAACATATGTTATTGGCATATTGGCTAACATTAAAACAGAGTAAAATACATGATACAAAACATGAAAAAAGAATGGTTTTCCAACATCCGTGGAGATCTGTTAGCAGGTATAGTCGTCGCGCTAGCGTTAATTCCTGAGGCGATTGCCTTTTCTATTATTGCTGGGGTTGATCCAAAAGTGGGTTTGTACGCTTCATTCTGTATCGCTGTGGTCATCGCGTTTACGGGTGGACGTCCTGGAATGATCTCTGCGGCCACTGGAGCTATGGCGCTATTGATGGTGACCTTAGTTAAAGAGCATGGTCTTGAGTATTTATTAGCAGCAACGTTATTGACCGGCATATTTCAAATTGCAGCAGGTTACTTAAAGCTTGGCAGTTTGATGCGTTTTGTCTCGCGTTCGGTGGTGACTGGCTTTGTGAACGCACTCGCCATTTTAATTTTTATGGCGCAGTTGCCAGAGCTTACTAATGTGACATGGCATGTATATGCCATGACCGCAGCAGGACTGGGTATTATTTACTTATTCCCATTAATCCCTGTTATTGGTAAATCGTTGCCGTCACCTTTAATTTGTATTGTCGGCTTAACCATTTTTGCGGTTTACATGGGATTAGACATCCGTACCGTAGGCGACATGGGACAACTTCCTGATACGTTACCAATCTTCCTTTGGCCAGAAGTGCCATTAACCCTTGAAACGTTAATGATCATCTTCCCTTATTCAGCTGGTCTTGCTGTTGTTGGTTTATTGGAATCAATGATGACAGCGACTATTGTTGATGATTTAACCGATACGCCAAGTGATAAAAACCGCGAATGTAAAGGCCAAGGTATTGCTAATATCGGTGCTGGTTTAATGGGCGGCATGGCAGGTTGTGCCATGATTGGTCAATCTATTATCAACGTTAAATCTGGCGGGCGTGGGCGTTTGTCGACCTTCTCTGCCGGTTTGTTTTTGCTTATTTTGATCGTGTTTTTAGGTGATTGGTTAAAAATGATCCCTATGGCTGCACTTGTTGCCGTGATGATCATGGTGTCTATTGGAACCTTCTCTTGGGATTCTATTCGTAATCTTAAACATCATCCTTTATCGACCAATCTTGTGATGGTCGCCACAGTTGTTGTGGTTGTCGCTACCCATAATTTAGCGATTGGGGTATTTGTAGGTGTGTTACTTGCCTCGTTATTCTTTGCTAATAAAGTGGGTCGTTTTATGGTGGTTAAGAGCACCGACACCACCGCAGAAGCTGGCCGTCATTATCAAATTGTTGGCCAAGTCTTTTTTGCCTCAGCAGATAAGTTCAGCAACTCATTTGATTTCAGAGAAGTGGTTGAAAAAGTCACTATTGATTTATCTTTGGCGCATTTTTGGGATATTACTGCGGTATCGGCGCTTGATAAAGTGGTGATTAAATTCCGCCGCGAGGGCACTGAAGTTGAGTTAATTGGTCTTAACGAAGCCAGCGCTACCATTGTGGATAAATTTGGTGTGCATGATAAACCCGAAGACGTTGAAAAAATGATGTCAGGTCACTAAGCCCATAGCAACACCATAAAAGGATAATAATGATGACAAATGTGATTGCCTGTATCGACGGTTCAAAAGCAACACGCGCGGTATCTGATGCTAGTGGGTGGGCGGCTATGCAGTTGAACGCCCCTGTGACGTTATTACATGTATTGGATAAGTCTGCCTATCCTACAGAGTTAAATCTGTCGGGAAATATTGGCCTTGGTAGCCGAGAGCATTTACTTGCTGAGATGGTTGAACTTGAAGGGCGCATGAGTAAACTCGCGCTCGAACAAGGTAAATATATGCTACAAGATGCTCAAACGAGCATTGTAGCGGCGCAACCTACTGTGACGGTGCAAACACTGCAGCGCCATGGGGATTTAGTGGAAACGCTGCTTGAGCAAGAAGCTGATGCCAGACTGGTGGTTATTGGTCGTCAAGGTGAGCAGCATCAAGATCAAGCGCAAGCGATTGGCAGTCATTTAGAAAGTGTTATTCGCACGCTTAAGCAGCCGATTTTAGTGGTGATGCCTGAGTTTGCAATGCCAAGCCGTTTTATGATCGCTTATGATGGCAGCGCCACCTCGAAAACAGTGCTTGAACGAGTGATTAGCAGCCCACTACTTAAAGGGCTCGGATGTCATTTAGTGATGGTGTCTGACAATCAGTCTCAAGCGCTAACCGAATTGACCTCGGTTGCAGACTCTCTTACTGAAGCTGGTTTTGAGGTAACAACTGCGGTTTGTCAGGGCGAAGTGCAAACTGCTCTTGAAGCTTACCAGCTAGCACACCAAATTGATTTAATGGTAATGGGTGCTTATGGTCATTCACGTATTCGTGAGTTTTTTGTTGGTAGTAACACGACACGGATGATCAGTAAAAGCCACATCCCATTGTTATTGTTACGCTAAACAAAAAGACTAGCGTCGCTTCGCTGCTAGGGTGGACTACGTCCTGCTAGGATCGCTTCGCTGCTAGGGTGGACTTACGTCCTGCTAGGGTCGCTTCGCTGCTAGGGCGGACTTACGTCCTGCTAGGATCGCTTCGCTGCTAGGGCGGACTTACGTCCTGCTAGGATCGCTTCGCTGCTAGGGCGGACTTACGTCCTGCTAGGATCGCTTCGCTGCTAGGGCGGACTTACGTCCTGCTAGGATCGCTTCGCTGCTAGGGCGGACTTACGTCCTGCTAGGATCGCTTCGCTGCTAGGGCGGACTTACGTCCTGCTAGGATCGCTTCGCTGCTAGGGCGGACTTACGTCCTGCTAGGGTCGCTTCGCAACTAGAGCGGACTTGCGTCTTAGATTCTTGATTTTATAGGATCTAGCCGCGCAGCGACCTAGCGACCTAGCAGCGTAGCGCCCCTTGGCTGCAGTGACTTTTCTGCTTTAACAGCACACACCTTATATTCTGGAATTTTTGCAATGGGATCCAATGCATTAATGGTCAGTTTATTGGCTGCGGCTTCGGCAAAGTGGAATGGTAAAAATAATACTCCTACCTGAGCCCGCTTAGTCACAAAGGCGGCTATATCTATTTCTCCGCGGCGAGTACTCAGTTTCAACATATCACCGTTATTGACTCCCAATTGTTCGGCATCAAAAACCGAAATCATTACTCTGGGCGAGCCTTTAATATCCAGTTCCGGGGTTTTGCGCGTCATAGTGCCAGTATGGAATTGTTCCAGTAAACGGCCTGTTGAAAGGGTTAATGGATATTCGCTATCGGGCATTTCGGCAGGTAGTCGATAACTCACTGGCATCATTCTGCCTTTACCGCGTAAAAATGTTTCGGTATGCAAAATCGGTGTGCCAGGATGGTTTTCATCAAAGCATGGCCACTGTATACCATCTACCTTGTGTTCAAGTCGTTGCCAGGTAAGGCCTTGATATTGCGGGGTGACGTGGTTAATTTCTTGCCAAATATCTTTGGTGCTGTGGTAATGCCAATTAGCATCAAGGCTGTTGGCAATCATTTGGATAATTTTCCAGTCTACAATCGCATCCCCCGGAGGGGTTAACGCGACACGTAATTGTTGTACCCGACGTTCTGTATTGGTGAAATGGCCATCTTTTTCGGCAAAGGCGGTTGCGGGTAATACCACATGAGCCATCTGCGCGGTTTCGGTTAAAAAGATATCTTGCACCAGCATAAATTTAATTTTGGATAGTGCAGCGATGACATGAGCTTGGTCCGGATCGCTTAGCACTGGGTTTTCTCCCAAAACATACAGAGCATCGAGTTTACCTTTCACAATCGCCTGCATGATTTCTGTTGCTGCTAATCCTATCTCTGAATTTAGCGATGTATTGCCCCAAGCTTTGGCAAATTTAACGTTATTGAGTGGGTTATCGACTTGCTGATAACCGGGATAATAATTGGGTAACGCGCCCATATCACAAGCACCTTGAACATTACTTTGGCCACGTAGTGGGTTTAGTCCGCCGCCCGTTACGCCAATATTGCCACACAACAATTGCAAGTTGGAGGTGGATACAACGTTGTCGTAACCTGAGGTATGTTGAGTAATTCCCATGGCATAATACAAGGCAGTTTTGTTTGCTGTGCCAATCATTTTAGCCATAGCGGCAATGTCTTCGGCATTTACACCAGTAATTAACGCTGCATTGACTAAGCTGTAATCAGGCTTCATCACTTCTTGCTTGAGCAATTCATAGTCTTCAATACGGCTATTGATGTAGTGCATGTCTTGCCAGTTATTGATGATAATTTGCTGCATGATGGCATTCAGTAGCATCACATCTGTGCCAGGTTTATGTGATACATATAAATGGGCACTGTCTGCAATAGCCGTTCTCTTTGGGTCCGCGACAATTAAGCGCGCGCCGTGTTGGCTAACGGCTCGTTTAATATGCGAGGCGATAATAGGGTGGGCGCTGGTGGTATCGGATCCTATAATTAAAATCACATCTGAGTCTTTAATGCTGGGAATATCATTGGTCATTGCGCCGCCGCCAATGGTATCGGATAGCCCTGCGACAGACGATGAATGACATAATCGTGCGCAGTGATCAATGTTGTTGGTGCCCATAATGCTACGGGTGAATTTTTGCATTAAATAGTTTTCTTCATTGGTGCATTTAGCTGAAGACAATGCAGCAAACTTGCTTGGCCCAGCGGCATCTTTAATCGGTTGCAGTTGCTGTGCTATATAACTAATGGCTTCAGACCAAGAGGCGGGTTGCAGCTGACCATTTTTGCGAATTAATGGCGTTGTAAGGCGTTTAGGACTGTTTAAAAAATCAAAACCAGAGCGCCCTTTAACACATAACATGCCTTCATTGACCACTGATTGAGTATCGCCAGATACTCGCATTACATGATTTTTGTCCTGATCGACATGCAGTTCAACCCGGCAACCAACGCCACAATATGTGCACACGGTTGAGGTTTTGGTTAACGCTCTGTCGCTACCTTGGGTTTTATCGCGGGCATCAACCAAAGCGCCAGTAGGGCAAACTTGAACACAGTTACCGCATTGCACACAATCGCTGTCATTCATCGACGCAGTAAAGCCAACACGAGGGGCGTTGCGGCTAATGCCTGTTGTTGCAGCATCGGGTAGTGCTTGATAACTATTGGCTTCAAAGCTGATAACGTTATGACCACTTTGTTGATGGCAAGCATCAATACAAGCGGCGCAACTGATACAGCGATTAGCATCGAAAGTAATAAAAGGCGCACTGTTATCGACTTTAAATTTACGCGCCTGAGTTTGATCCAGTGTTTTTCCGTCGACTTTATATTCGGTGGCATAATCGCGTAATTTACAATCGGTATTGGCTTGGCAAGCGCACTCCAAACAGCGCATCGCTTCTTTCATTGCCTCATCGGGAATGAATCCTAGTTCTACCTCGGCAAAGTTAAGCGCTCGATTGAGCTGGTTTAGCTCTGGCATTTTTAAGCGGCGACGCTTGGCTGTCTCTGGGTATATCTCAGCAGATAACGAGGCTGTTTTGTTGGCCTTTCGTGAGTTAAATAGTCCAGGTTCTAAATGACAAGTTAAGCCTTCAGTTAACAATCCTTCAATGGCTTCAGCGGCTTTTCGGCCATCTGCTACCGCACCAACAGCAGTACCAGGGCCAGTGCGGGAGTCACCGATAACAAATAGTTTTTCTACCCCTGCAGACATGGTTTGCTCGCAGCCAAGGAAGGTATGCCAGCGGGTGAGGGCAATATGACCAGTGTCTATTTGATTTTCTGGCTGGTCTAAAAAGGCTAAATCCACTTGTTGAGATACCGCAGGTATTACGGTGTCGAATGCTTCTTCAAAGGTTTCTCCAGTCGCTTTGGGAGAGCGGCGACCAGATTCATCGGGCTCGCCGAGCGCCATTTTAGCAAAGGTGACGGATTTAACCCGGCCTTGGTCATCGCTGTGGTTTTCCAGGGGATTAGTGAGAAAATGAAATTTAACCCCTTCCTCTTCTGCTTCATGTATTTCATAGGGCTCCGCTGGCATTTCATCACGGCTACGGCGATAGATTAAGGTCACATCTGCACCATCTCGCACAGCGGTTCGAGCGCAATCAATCGCAGTGTTACCGCCACCAATGACGGCCACTTTTTTGCCTGTAATGAATTTTTTGTCGGTGCAATAATCGCGTAAATAGTCCACACCTAAATAACAACCGATTAAATCACTGCCAGGGTAATTCATTGGCACGGCTTTTTGCGCACCAATCGCGAGGCAAACCGCATCATAATTGGCCACTAATTCGGTTAAATTGGTATCACGACCCAGTTCAACTCCCGTTTCAATTTTAAGTCCGTTGCGGGTGAGCAGTTCGATCTCTTTATCGAGTATATCTTTAGGTAAGCGGTACTCAGGAATACCGTAACGTAACCAGCCTCCAGCTTTAGGAGCCGACTCCATAATGGTCACATCGTGGCCATTATTAGACAAATAATAACCCGCGGTTAATCCTGCAGGGCCACTGCCGATAATGGCAATGCGCTTGTTTGTGGCTGGTGCTTTTGGAGGAACATAAGACTCTGCATCTTGTAAATCTAAGTCTGCTGCATGACGTTTTAATTGACGAATCGCCACAGGTTCATCTACCAGTCCGCGGCGACACTGGGCTTCACAAAAAGCGGGGCAAACACGGCCAATAGACAAGGGTAAAGGTAAGGTTTGCTTGATGACTTTGACGGCTTCTTTATGATCGCCTCTGCCGATATGATACAGATACGATTGCACGTCAACGCCGGCAGGACAGGCAGTTTGGCAAGGTGCTTCACAATCCGCAAAGTGATCACTCAGAATATCTTTGAGTGCTTGTTGACGAAGATGGCTTAAGTGGCTCGACTGAGTAATGACCTCTAAACCAGTTTCTAGCGGTGTTTCACAGGCGCGAACACATCGTAAACTACCATCATGGTTTTTGATTTGTACTTGGCACAAATTGCAGTGTTGTCTCTCTTGGCGATGAGAATAATCACATAAGCTAGGGATGTTAATACCGGCGTTTTTTGCTGCCTTTAATAAGCTGTCTGCTTTAGGAAGCGAAAGTGTTGTTCCGTCGATAGTGATATCAATCATTGCAAAGCCTTTTCAATTTTTTGAGTTACGGGCAAAGTCTAATGCCTTTGAGGATGGGACGAGTAGGGCGTCAATAGGGATAAACAACTAAACCTAAAATGGGGTTAATGTCAGCAATGGCAGATTAAGCTGATAACCTTGCTCTGGCATCCACAGTCTATGTATCAAGTTTAATTTGAGGAGTGATTTTCAGATGTGACTTAGATCATTTTTATTGCGATTAAATGTGTATTTTATATTAATGTTATAATAAACAATTAACTACTTGTGGTTTTATCTCGTAATTATTGCTAGGAGAGTGATGATTTGTTGTCATTGTTCACGATTGTGGACAGTTGGCTGTGATGAGAGGATTCATTACTGTTGCAACCATTGCTGTTAAAACCATTGCTGTTACAAAAAAGCAGGCTGAGTAAATGATATTCAACCCGCTTGTTTATTGTTACTTCAATCTAAAAACCACTTCCACTCTGTCGCTAATCGCGACTTGGCCTTGTTGATAGGTTTGCGCTACATCGGCATTCATTTTCATGCTGGCGCGGTACATTTCTGGCTGATTGGCTTGTTGCGGAAAGTATCTTACTTGCCATACCCCAGCAATTTGTTCACCAAAGCCTTTTGCTAAAGATTGAGCTTTTTGCTTGGCATCATCAATCGCGGCTTGGCGAGCTTGAGCAATGATTTTGGTTTCTTGGCTCGACTTTAGTTCGATATTATTAACGTTATTAATCCCTTCAACCAAAGCGCTGTCGAGTAATTCATTTAAGCTGTTAAGGTCAATTACGGTAATGGTCATTTGACGGCTAGCGTTATAACCCGTGAGTTTACGCGGTTCATTTTGCACATACATATATTGCGGATTAAGTTGTAAGTTAGCACTTTGAATGTGTTTTTTGTCGACTCCAGCCTTGAGTAATCGTTGCATAAATTGGCTGACGGCTTCGTCGGCTTTGTCTTTAGCGGCTTTAGCGCTATCGGCTTCTATAGATACTTGAACATTGATAATAGCCATGTCTGCTGCAGCTTCAATGGTGCTTGTTCCCACTGTTTCAATATGAGCAAAACTGAGCTCGGCCGCTTGCACTGTCGATAAACTGCTGGTGGCGGTTAAGGTAAATAATGAAGCAGAAATGATGCTTGTGAGTAATATTTTGTTCATTGATAACTCCGCTAATGGTTAGCTAAATACTGTTTTCACACAGGTAAAGTGGGTCTGTTATGAGTGTAAACGGTGCAAATATAAAAAAGGGTTTTTATTTTTGACTATTTTCTGCGATTTATTTCTTACGGTTTATTTATGACTTACTAACTACTTAACAGAAACTAAAACAACTGTGCTGAGATATTAAGCAGTTTGTTTCTGATCCATTGATTTACCGGATCGTCTTGGGCTTGTTGATGCCAATACATGTGTACCGCCAGTTCTGGCACTTCAAAGGGGAGTGGTGATACTACAATTGGCATGGTTTGTTGTAACAACATGGCGTAGGTGTTTGGCATGGTCATGATCAAATCTGATTGGCAGATGACGCTGATGGCGGCAAAGTAATGCTCGCAACGTAATGCAATATTGCGGCTAACGCCTTGATGGGCAAGCGCCATGTCGACGGTGTCGATGCTGAAGTCTTTTAAGCTCACTAATGCATGAGATGCGGCGGCATAATTAGCGAGGGTGAGCTGCTGTAAAATCGGATGGTTTTGGCGACACACTAATGAAAATCGTTCGCTGCATATTAGAGTGTTGCAAATATCTTTATGGGTTGGCATCAGTACATCGATAACGATATCTAAACTTTGCTGCGCCAGTGACGGCTCAAGTTCAGTGCGTTTAATTTGACGACTGTTTAAGGTGATGTTGGGGGTGTTATTGAGTAAATCGGGCATAAGAATAGGAAAGAACATTGACTCTAATATGTCTCTTAAGCCCAGTTTTATCTCGCGTTTGTGCTGTTGTATGTCAAATGTAGCGGGCTGGCTAACAGTATTATTGAGTAACAGCAGCGCTTGTTGCACGTCGGGAATCATTTTTTGGCATAAGGCGGTTGGCACCATTTTACGACCATGACGGACAAATAAAGGATCGTTAAATTTGTCGCGCAACCGAGCAATAGCGTGGCTCACAGCCGGTTGTGTTAAGTGTAGCTTACTGGCCGCAGCAGTAATACTGCCTTGCTGATATACCGTGCTCATAATGAGGAATAAGTTTAAATCAATCTTACTATGCAGCATATTAATAGTTATCTATGATTTAGTATCATTTGAATTTATTTTAGGCTTGGTTAAATTAAAGTCAAACTAAACCAATAAAAGCAGACTCAACATGACCGCTATAAATGACACTCAAGCACAGCAAATTCAAAAGATGACCATTGGCACAGATAAATATCCAATGCCGTTACCGCCAAAGTTTGATAATAAACAACAGCAACAACAATATGAAAAACAGCGTCTAGCGGCGGCATTTAGAGTATTTGCCCATTATCGATTCGACGAAGGATTAGCGGGGCATATCACCTTGCGTGATTGTATTGACCCTGAGTCATTTTGGGTTAATCCGTTAGCGGTGCATTTTTCTAAAATTAGGGCTTCTGATTTAGTGCGAGTTGATCATAAAGGCAATATTTTGGAGGGTAAGCATCCAATCAATAATGCCGCATTTGCGATTCATTCGCGTATTCACCATGCTCGCCCCGATGTCAACGCAGTGGCTCACGCCCATACTACTTATGGCCGTGCATTTTCATCACTAGGAGAGTTACTTAAACCTATTTCTCAAGACGCATGCATGTTTTATGAAAACCACAGTGTGTTTGACACTTTTACCGGCGTGGTCGCCGATTTATCTGAAGGCGATATGATTGCTGAGGCGCTACAAGGCCATGCTGCGGTTATCTTACAAAACCATGGCTTACTCACTGTCGGTAAGTCTGTTGATGCGGCAACGGCTAATTTTGTCATGTTAGACAGTTGCTGCCATAGCCAGTTATTGGCACAGGCGGCGGGTGAACTTAAATTGATTGGCCATGAAATTGCGACTAAAACTCGCCAAATTAATGGCTCAGATTTAGTGACATGGGGTAATTTTCAACCTTTGTATCAGGTCATGTTGGCGCAAGATAACAGCTTTTTAGATTAAGCCTGTTAACGATGCCAAAGGGCGGTTTGATTTTGATAAAACCGTATTCATGCAGCTATATTTCGCAAGAACGTATTCTGTACTGATGCTTATGATACTCGCTAAGTCTGCTTAGCGAGCAAGGATGCAACTCCCTATGACAGGTTCGATTATTACCGAAATACTGCTGCCATTGTCGCTCGCCTTCATTATGTTTGGCATGGGCTTAAGTTTAACTCAATTTGATTTTTTACGTTTATGGCAAACTCCAATGCCGATTATTGGCGGCTTTATTGGCCAAATTATCGTGTTGCCTTTGTTGGCTTTTACTCTTTGTTTGTTGATGGACTTATCGCCAGCGATGTCGATAGGGTTAATGATTTTGGCTGCCTGCCCCGGTGGCACAACCTCAAATGTTGTAAGTCATCTTGCTAAGGCTAATTTGGCATTGTCAGTGAGTTTGACTGCACTGAGTAGCATTGTGTGCGTATTCACCGCGCCGTTTATCATCCAATTTGCGGTTAGTTATTTTAGTGAAACCCATGATATTGAGGTGTCGTTAAGCTGCATTTCATTAGGGTTATTGGTGATTACCTTGCTACCGATTATGTTTGGCATGATTGTGCGGCGTTATTATCGCGATTGGGCTGTGAAGGTTGAGGTGTATTTTAGGCGCTTTGCATTAGTGTTTTTATTGTTGATGATTACTGGGGTGGTGATTCAAGAGCGTGACATTATCAGCGACGCTTTTAACGAGGTGTTTATTGCATGCATGTTGTTAAATTTGATTGCCATGATGGTGGGCGTAATTACTGCCAAGATATTCAAATTAAGCCATAAAGATAGCCTAACGTTGGCCATTGAAATAGGTTTGCAAAACTCCACTATGGCAATGCTTATTTGCATCAGTTTACTGCATATGCCCAGTTATGCTGTGGTAGCTGGAGTATACAGTTTAACCATGTATTTGGGCGCAGGGTTATTGGTTCTTTATGCCAGTTACAGCAATTCCAATCGTAATCCTGTCATTCAACCTACTGACTCACATTAGCCTCGTGCTAGTACTAACTTAACACTAACATCTACATTAACGATTATTGCTGCTGGTCTTCACTGCGGTGTTGGCCTTGCCAGTACCTAAATGCTCGGTGAACTTTAACACTGCAACCGAGTATCACTTTATTTAACTAACCAATCTAAACCGCGTTATAGCCACTCATTAAACCTGTTATTAAGCGGTTTTCTCACATTCGTTATTAGCTACTCATATTGATGCGGTTACGGCCAGTTGATTTTGCACGGTAAAGTGCTGTGTCTGCTGCGCAAACCAGTGCGGTTGGCGTGCGGTATTGGCCACTGCGTTCACAGGCAATGCCCTGGCTGACACTGATTTTGGTTTGTGCAGGTAACCCTATATCGGTAAAGCTTAACTGGTTAATACGACGTTGAATATTTTTGGCAATGTATTCTGCTGTTAACGGGTTGCTGTTGGGCAGAATGACCACAAACTCTTCACCACCATAACGGGCTGCCATCGCATTGTTAGACGGGAGCACCTCTGCCAGTACTTGAGCAATTTTTTGCAAACATTTATCACCGTTAACATGACCATACTGGTCATTAAACATTTTAAAATAATCGACATCGATAATGATTAAACACAGCGGTTGGTCGTGGTTAATACTGTCGTTCCAGTTGGTTTGCAGAGCATCATCAAAAGCGTGACGGTTGGAAAGGCCGGTTAATTTGTCTGTATGGGCTAAGTGGCGCAGTTTGTTGTACTCGGCTTTATGCGTAGTGAGATTATGCATGATGCCTATAAATAACGGCTCAGATCCTATCTGCATCGACGGTAAACATGACAATGATAAGTCTGCTTCGAGTAACGTGCTGTCGGCGCGGTTAATAATAATTTCTTTAGGACCATGATTAAACTGAGTCACTTTATTGGCTTCATCGCTGGCGCTATTCCACAAAGAAAATAAAGATTGATACTCATCTTTAAAAGGGCTTTGTAAATAATCGGTCCAGGTTTGACCGATTAACATTTCGGCTGGGGCACCGAATAATTTAGCGCCTAACGGATTGATCATCTCAATCACACCCGCAGAGTTAATCACAAAAATCGCTTCTGAAATAGCCGTGATCACATTGAGCAAGGTGCTAATTTGTAAGTTATCTGCTACTGCCATTTTGCCATTATGATGACTTGCTGAAGTGGCATCAAAAGCGACATCCGTAAATGATGAGTCGGATAGGATTTCATCATCAAGACGCAATGGTATTTTTATTGAACGGGGAAATTTAGCAAATGAGTCTGTTAATTTAGTCACACGAGAAATCGTGGCATTGAGTTCAGTTAATTTATCATTGGTAAACATGGTGCATTCCCTTAAGCGTTTGGTATTGGTAACCCCTTGTTGATGTCAAACACTCTATTAGGAATAAGGCTTATTTACCTTTCGGTAACCTTCTGCTTTTAAATTGTTGATTTTAAACTGTTTAAAGTTGCTATTTATTGTGTGAATTTGTTGTGATTGAGTTGACTCTATTGCATGTACCTTGGATACAAGCTGATTTTGTTGCTGGTTTTTAGGATTTGTCTCACTAAAATCGATAGTGTTCTTAGCTTAAATAGCTTGTTGTGCAGCTGTATTTGGTTGCATCGTTGACAGATGTTGAGCCGTTATTGGGAGGTAGCGAGACCGTTATTTTACAGGCGTTTGCTCATCGGTCTGTTGAGAAATGATTGGTTTTTGAGTTCGGTTAACGGGTAAAAGGTAAGTTCAACCTCGGGTTATGTTAATGGATAACACCAGCAGTTTTATCAAGGTTTAATTATTGGTTGTTTTAATTATGCTGAACAAGATAAAAGCTCAGGGCAAGTCTGAGCTTTTATCATTTTTCTACTTATTTAATTATGTTCGCGGTTGATCACTTCAGGGTCTGGGCTGAGTACCAATAAGGTATTGCTGGTGTTCGACAACACAAATTGAAATTGGGTGTTGCCCGATACTTCATCTAAGTCGGTTAAGTGTATTAAGCTGCCATCAGTACTGACTGCATCAATAATGCCGTCAAATGGGGTCATAAACGCCGCGCCGACAAATTTAAGGCCTTTGCCCGTTTGATCAATAAGTTGGTACGTGATAGTACAGTTTTTGGTAATGATAACATCACCGCTTTTAGGGGTGCCATCGTGATTGGTATAACTGAAAAACGGCTCGCCGTTTTCTAAGGTAACGGTGAGGTTAAAAAATGTTGTTGTGTTTTGGGTATTTGACATTATATTTTCCATTTTGTTGGGTTAGAGGTTAGGTTTTTTAGTTTTAGGATTAAACCTAAAATCGGTTATGGCTGAGCTTTCTAGCAGTTGAACTAAATTGGGGTGTTGTGTTAGCTCACCGAGGCAATCGAGGGCCTTAGCGAAGGGCACGGTAAATTTGGGCTCATTATTTTTGTCGGCAATCAGTGCCAATTGTTTTTTAGTTTGCAGACACAGAGAGTTGGCTTGTTGTGGCTGGCCTAATTGAGTCAGCAATGTTGCTGTTAACATATTGCTTTGGGCTAAACGAGCCAAGTAATAAGAATTTTGTTTAAACTCATTGATTAATTGATTAAAAGAGGTTGTTGCCTGTTGGGCATAGTTTAGGCTATCTGACAATAATCCTTGTGATGCTAAATAATTTGCTGTAGCCAGTTGATAGGTTGCCCACACATCCATTTTTTTAGCAGATGTTTTTAAGGTGATGTCTTCATCAAGCATGGTAGCTAATGAGTCAATACTGTGACCCATGGTGTGTTCAATGGGTTTAGTACTGAATGCCAGCATATTCAAGTAGGCGTAATATTGTTGGATCTTCCAAATATCATTATCAGGATCTTGTTTTAGGGCATCGGTAATTGCGACTAAACTAAGCTGTGCTTTTTCAAAAGCCTGTTGTTGGTGGCCTTGGTAATTTAATAAATTAGCCAGTATTTGATAGCTGCTCGATAACCTGTCAAGTAAATAAGGTTGTTTTTCTAATGCTTGATTGGACAGCTGCTGTTGAATTTGTTGGTGTATTTGTATCGCCGCGGTAATGTCGCCTTGGGCGGTGGCTGCACTGGCAATCCATGATTGTGCATTGGCCACATCAGCAATCATTTTGCTATTACTTGGGTCTTGAACTAGTGCTTTTTGTTTTAACTGTAATGATTGCTCAAATGCCTCTCGTGCAGCAGCAAAGTTTTGCTGCTTCATGTGTATCGAGCCAAGAGAGTTTTGTGCGTACGACAACTCCATTAACGCATCGTTATCGTCTGGCGCGTATTGATACATGGCTTGGCTGTATGTTAAATATTGTTCAAACCAAGGCTGCGTTGCTGCCCAATCACTTTTATCGTATTCAAGCCTGCCGAGCCAAAAAGCATTGGCGCCTAAGGTTTTAAGTAAGTTGAGGTTTTGGGGTTGTATTTCGAGTAACGGCAGCATGCGCTCACGGGCGGCGATTAAGGCGCTGTGGGCTTCGTCGGTATTGCCGCGAGAATAGGCCACTTCGCCCATGGCCTCTAAGGTTTGGCTGTGCTGAAACTGGGCTTCAAAGCTTAAATAGCTGGCATCGTCGGCGGAAACGTCACTGAAATATTCTAATGCTTTATTACTGATACCATCGAGCAAGTCCATGCGGCCAATACCGCGCATTTTGTCGGCGAATTCACCCACCATAAAACCGAGTAAGTTTTCTGCCGCCAGGCGTTTTTGTTGTGCCTGGGTTTCGGCCTCAATGCTGCGAACACTCATGGCGACAGAAATCAATGTCAGTGTAACAAGGGCTAGCATGACTGCACGGCGGCGCCAGCGCCCGATGTTGGCTTGTTTGCTAGAGGCTTGAATGAGGGCGAGTTCTTGAGGCTCTAGGTTAAACAATTGATTATTGAGCAATGTGCTTGCTTCTGCCAATGGTTTACCTTCTGCCAGTAAATAAGCACTACTTTTTGACTCCGCCAGCCAGCGGTTGGATTGATGCTGTAAACGGCTTTTAATCGCTAAACTGTCCTTGTGCTCGGTTATCCATTGGGTCGCGCGGGGCCAGCGCCTTAATAGCGCTTCGTGGGCAATACTAAAGCAGGCTTGATCTTGTTGCAGATGCGAAACAAACAAACGGTTATCAACCATAGCTTTGACAAGGTTTATTTCGGCATCACTACTGAGATCGCTCCAGCGGGCGGTGCTGCTAGTGATCGATTTTTCATCTTCGGTTAGGGTGACTAACATCGACAGTATTTTAGGCAGTGCGGCGCGTTCGCTGTTGTTTAATTGGTTGAGCACTTCTTCGGCATTTTTACCGATGGCGCCTTCAATCCCCCCAAGCGAATGGTATACCGACACCAATAATTGGTTGTTGTCATCTTTGTTTAAATACAGTGATTGCAAGGTGTATTGCAACATGGGCAGAGCATCGGGGTTTGAGGCGGCTTCACTGCAAAGTATTTCGTCCAACGGCATTGCCGTATCGGGATCGAGTGTCCATGTGAGGTTAGCTGCATTGGCCGGCAAGCGGATCATTTGCATCAGCTCTGCTCGGGTTGGGGCCGATAAATCGAAATGTGAGCCATTGGCTTTGCCTGCCATTAGGCTTGGGTGGCTAACGACCTGAGGGTAAAAGTCATTGCGGCAAGCACTAATCATTAATACTACCCCTGAAACCGCAAGCGTTTCGAGGATATCTAATACATTGTTACGTTCGGATTCGGTAAATAATGGCGACGCTAATAAGATTTCTAAACGGTCGATAAACAATGAAAAATGGGGCCGACTGTATTTGGGGGCATTGTCATCATTGATGGACGAGTATTTGGCTAAAGCTAGCTGACAATATTCAATAACGGCGTTGATGTCGTTTTGCAGTTTGTTTGCCAACATATCGGCACTGCAGTCGGTAAACACCGCTTGGTCATTGATTTCCCAGTCGAGCATCGCACTGGCGATATCGATAATTAACCTGCCTTTAGTGACATCGGCTAAATCTAGGTTGGCATTATCGATTACGCCAACCCCGTTAAAGCCATTTTTTGACATTAAATTCGGCATGATACCGGCATTAATTAACGATGATTTACCTGTACCGCTCGGGCCGAGGATTAAGCAGAAGGCTCGGCCAAATTCAACTTGTTTAGTAATGCGATTTAATAAGGTGTCAACTTGCTCACTTCGGCCAAAAAATACATTGGAGTCGTTGGTGTCAAATGCGCGTAACCCCGGGAACGGCGAGGCGCCTTGCCATTGTTGGGTAGTGACTTTGGTATGATGACCAATAGGGAATTCAACACTGGCGATGGTGCGATAACCGCGTTTGCGGATGGTTTCTATGTACTGCGGATTAGATGCTTGATCGCCTAATGCTTTACGCAGCTGGGTAATGACTTTATGCAGCGGATTATCACCAATGGCGATGCTGTTCCAGCAGTGGTTAATAATATCGTCTGCTGCTAGCACTTCCCCTTGGTGTTGGCACAGTAAACGCAACACATCCATGGCTTTGGGTTCAAGACTGCGAATAACATCGCCAGACTGAACGCTATTACTTTGTGGATTAATTTGCCAATCGCCAAAAAAGAAAGTGCTGTCATTCATCTGTAATTAATTTCCGATTGGTTAATCGCGTTAAGTTATAAGCAATAAAGATTACGTCACGATGACTTTTATTGAGAGCCACCTTTGGGCGCACTACTTCTGCTTGTTTTATTGTATCGTGCGATTACGTCAATTGTATTGTTGTTGTAAAATCTTACAATAAATTTACATTTTTCTCGACAACGATATCGCGTACGGCATTTGGTTAATGTCGTTGTTCTAGCTGTTTTATTTGTTCTACTATCGCCTGATTGACCGGCGTTTTTATACCGTATTTTTTGCCAATACTGACCACCGCGCCATTGATGTAATCAACTTCCGTTTTTCGTTTTGCTTGAATGTCTTCCCACATTGATGAGCGTGCTTTGGGATCGATGTCGAGCATCTGTTTAGCTAAAACAGTAAAGAGTACATTTGGCAACAATAAAATGGTGGGTAACCAGGAGGGTTTAACCTTGGTGTATTGATGTAATTGGATATCTGCCGCCTCGCACACCGCTAACCACTCTTTCATTGCTTTAGCCAATATTCGGCGATTTTTGTAATGACTTAATTGCTGTTTAATTGGCAAGTCGGTGACCGCATTTAACGCATTATTGAGATTTAACAGTAATTTTCCGTAAATCATCGGGGTAAAGTCTGCTTCAATGTCGCAACCAAATCCGTGGTTAACCAGTGCGGATTGAATTGCTATGGTATGAGGGTTTGCTTGCAAGGTAAACACACCCTCTGTGCCTTTGTGAAACACAGCATTGGGCAGTTGCAGCACATTAAATGGCGTGATCCCTTGGAGTAAGCTGTAATGATCGAGCGAGTCTTTAATGCTGTCAAAACTGCCTAAGCCATTTTGCATAAATATAATGCTGCTGTTGTCGTGAGTAATCGCCATTAATTGATTGGCAATACTGCTAACTTGATGACATTTTAAGGTGACGAATACTACATCAAATTTGCCATAGATTGACGATTCTTGGTTGATATCGGTGATCAACGCTTGCGGCATAATAGTTTGTTTAAAGCCGTTATAATCGGTCAAGGTAATGCCGTTATTGGCGATGATTTTTTGCTTAATTGCTGGGCGACAAATTAAGCTGACTTGTAACTCTGATATACATAACTGACCCGCTAAATAACAGCCTGTTGAACCCGCGCCAAAAATTGCAATATTCATTCTATATTCATTCACTGTTTGTTAATGACGAAACGATTTTTTAATCGTTATGTAACACGATATTTTACTCTCTTGTAACATAACAGCATTTTTGGCAGTGTAGAAAACTTAACCAATTAAAATTAAAAAAAGAGTTTCCATGAATAATAATACTATTACCACTATCGCCTTAGCGGTATTCGGATTAACGATGGCATCTACGGCGGTAGAGGCTGCCGATATTAACGTTATTTATGCTGGTACATTATTAACTACGCCAGGCGAGTCTCCTTTAACTCAGCAAACTGTAGTGATAAAAGATGGGGTTATCACTTCTATCACTTCAGGCTATCAGTCTGCACCGGTGGTGGACGAGCATGACAATATTGAGATTATTGATTTAAAAAACAGCTTTGTTATGCCAGGGTTGATGGATATGCATGTTCATTTGCAGGGTGAGTTAGGGCCAAATAATGATAGCGAGGTTTTGCGAATGTCGGATGCTGACGTGGCGATGCACAGTGCTTATTTTGCCAAGAAAACCTTGTTAGCAGGTTTCACAACGGTACGAGACTTAGGCGCGAAACCGGAACAGATTTATGCATTACGCGACGGCATTAATAAAGGCTGGGTTGATGGCCCGAGAATTATTGCATCTGGTGGCGTGTCGGTAACGGGAGGTCATGGTGATGTTGATGGCATGAGCCCTGATTTACTTGATAAATTTACCTCTAAGACTATTTGTGACGGACCTTATGATTGCCGCCGCGCGACTCGTCGGGCGATTAAGTTTGGCGCTGATGTGATTAAAATCACCTCTACCGGAGGAGTGTTATCTGACACCAATACTGGTACTGGTCAGCAAATGGACGATGACGAACTTAAGGAAGTTATTGATACTGCGCATGCTTTAGGCCGTAAAGTGGCCAGCCATGCCCATGCTGCCCAAGGCATTAATGCAGCGTTGCGCGCCGGCGTCGACAGTATTGAACATGGCAGTTACGCCGATAAAGAAAGTATTAAATTAATGAAGAAAAGTGGCGCATTTTTAGTGCCAACATTGTTGGCGGGCGACACGGTAGTGAAAATGGCTAATACCGCAGGGGCTGACTTTATGTCTCCAGCCATTAAAGCTAAAGCAATACGTGTTGGTGGTGACATGATGAACAACTTCAGTGCGGCTTATAAAGCTGGGGTTAACATTGCTTATGGCACCGACAGTGGAGTGTCACATCATGGTGACAATGCTAAAGAAGCAGTATTGATGAGCGAAGCCGGTATGAGCAATGAGGATATTTTAATCAGTGCAACGATTAATTCGGCAAAACTGATTGATATGACAGATAAGATTGGCACGCTGCAGGTTGGAAAATATGCCGACATTATTGCGATGCAGAAAAGTCCTCTTGAGCAAATTAAAGCGCTGTTAGATGTGTCATTTGTGATGAAGAACGGAGTTATTTATAAGCGTTAATGTTATTTATTACTTTAAGTCAGTGGTATCGACAATATCTAACCTTAACGCTTGTTTTGAGTTGAGGTTAGTTAGCAAAATGGATGGCCGTTTGATGGCTGTTTATTATCCGGAACTAAGGTTAAATGGACTTGAGCTCCTATATTGTCGATTTCAGCCCGATAATTAGAATCTATATTGTGATATTTCAATAATATACAGCGTACTTCAAAATTGAATCTTGCATTCATTATTTGATTGTCACAATAGATCTTTTTATACTTGCCCATATTTGCATACGGTATGGTTAACTGTATGTAATAAGAGTATATTGTTCGGTCGGCGTCATCAACATCAATGGCGTATATGGATATAGATGGTAGCTAAGGAATGCTCATGTCGCTTGAAATCGTTGGATTATTAATTTTCATTTTATTGTTAGCTATCGCTTTGTTGCTGTTTGTGAACTTAAACCGATACCGTCAGCAGCAAACTAAAAAGATGATGTTAGATACCTATGAGCTTATCCTTGATCAAGTTGATGCTTATATTTATTTAAAAGACACTCAATGCAAATATGTTTATGCGAATCAACTGACGCTAGATTACTTTGGCGTGACGCTTGAAAAGCTAAAGGGCACTTCCGATAGCGATTACTTTCCCGCGAATGTTGTAGATATATTGCACGTGAATGACACTAAAGTGCTTAATTCTCAAAGCAAACTATCTGACGATATTATTGTTGATACCCCAGCTTCGCTAATTGTATATCACGAAGTTAAACAACCCTTATATAACCACAAAGGCACATTAATTGGCCTTATTGGTATTTCTACCGATATTACTGCTGCTTATCATTTACGTTCAAAATTAGAGCGGCTTGCTAATACCGATCCGTTAACGGGTTTGTTTAATCGTCGTTCATTTACGTCTTTTTGCGAACATGAGTTTTTTCGTGCTACTCGCTATTTTCAACCATTCTCATTAATGATTATTGATATTGATTTATTCAAAAAAGTGAATGATACCTATGGCCATTTAGTGGGGGATGAGGTGATTAAGCGCGTTGCCAATATATGCAATGAACATGTTAGGGAGGCAGATGTATTGGCTCGAATTGGCGGTGAAGAGTTTGCTATTTTATTACCCGATACTGATATTGACTCTGCTTATGTCCTGGCTGAACGGTTAAGAGAGGCTCAGCAACAGTACGAAGAACAAAAAACTCCTTCGATAACCATTAGTATTGGCGTTGCAACCTTACGTTCTCAGGATAAAGCATTCTTAGAGATATTTAAGCGGGCAGATAAAGCGTTGTATTCATCAAAAAATGTCGGTCGCAATAGTGTCAATGTCGCGTAATGGCAAGTTCTTGATGACCATTTCAGTCAGCTGGCAAAGCGGGATTTAATAGCGTTTTATTTTTTTCAAACAATGCGGCGGCATCACGTAATCGGTTATTGACCTTAAAAATTGTTAATTTAAGTTGCGCACAATTAGTTATCGTGATTATCATGTGGTTAAGCAAAACAAATTGAATCTAAATTTTTGCAACATTTTGTGCGTTAGAACTCAATATGGTTAGGCAGTTTTCGCCTAAATTGATCCAGTTGTTGTTTTAGATCGTCGAGTTCAGACATTTCAATACCGCATTGTTCAAGAATACATAGATGGATTTTTTCTGCCTGGGGCTGAAGTTGATGACCTTTTTCGGTTAATTGCATGGACAAGGTCCGTTCATCTAAGGGCTCGCGAATGCGCTTTAGCAGGCCATCGGTTTCGAGCCGTTTTATGACCGGTGTTAATGCACCAGATTGCTGCCCAAGCTTGCTGGCTAAGGTTTTTAAACTTAACCCATCTTGCTCCCAGAGGACTAACATCACCAAATACTGGGTGTAAGTTAGCCCGATAGAGTCGAGTAATGGTTTGTACAGTTGGGTAATCGCCAATGACGTTGAATAAACAGCAAAACAGAACTGATTTTCGAGTAATAGATGTTTGTTTTTATTCATATCAGTCGCTTAGCTCGCAAAGTTGTTGATCATATTTGAATTGATCAACTTAAGTAAAAAGAACGTATTATTTGGCCTTGGTTGGTTATGGTAACAGTGTTTGGCTTATATCAGTATTACAGCTATCAATAGCTTTTAACAACCGAGGTCATATTGTCTTCTCCAGCACCATTGTATGGTGCCTATGTTATTTAAAGGACACAAGATGAACACTCAAAACCGTCGTATAGTACTCGCTAGCCGCCCTCAAGGTGAGCCAGTTGCTAATAATTTTCGCTTAGAAACCGTCAACAAACCTGTACCAGCTGAAGGTGAGGTGTTATTGCGCGCAGTGTATTTATCACTTGATCCTTACATGCGTGGCCGTATGAATGACGCTAAATCATATGCTGATCCCGTTGCTATTGATGATGTGATGGTGGGCGCATCGGTATCTCAAGTGGAAGTGTCTAATCATCCTGACTACAAAGTGGGTGAGTGGGTATTATCATTTGGTGGCTGGCAAGATTACGTAGTATCCAATGGTGAAGGGCTGATGAAATTGGGCGATAACCCAAGCCATCCTTCTTATGCGTTGGGTATTATGGGCATGCCAGGTTTTACTGCCTATATGGGATTATTAGATATTGGCGTGCCTAAAGCGGGCGAAACCATTGTGGTTGCCGCGGCTACTGGGCCTGTTGGCGCAACGGTTGGCCAAATTGCTAAGTTGAAAGGTTGTCGAGTTGTTGGTATTGCTGGTGGTGAAGAAAAATGTCGCTACGCAAAAGAAGTATTAGGCTTTGATGAATGTATTGACCATAAAGCGGCTGATTTTGCGCAGCAACTGACAGCCCATTGTGATAACGGCATTGATGTGTATTTTGAAAACGTTGGCGGCAAAGTGTTTGATGCGGTTTTACCGTTATTAAATACCGGTGCTCGAGTGCCAGTGTGTGGATTAATTTCACAGTATAACGCGACTTCGTTACCGGATGGTCCTGATCGTTTGTCATTACTGATGGGCACTTTGCTGGTTAAGCGCATTAAGATGCAAGGCTTTATTATTTTTGACGATTATGGTGACCGCTATCCAGAGTTTGCCAAAGATATGGGCCAATGGCTTGGTGAAGGTAAGATTCAATATCGTGAACAAATTGTCGATGGTCTTGAAAATATGGCCGCAGCCTTTATTGGGCTACTAAAGGGCGAAAACTTCGGCAAGGTTGTGATTAAAGTAAACAATCCTCTGTAATCTAATTGATTACAGTTAAACAAACAGTATTTAAGGAATCATCATGAAAGTATTAATGGTATTAACGTCACACGATAAATTAGGCGACACAGGCGAGAAAACCGGTTTTTGGTTGGAAGAATTAGCGGCGCCATACTACACATTTACTGATAAAGGTGTTGAGGTTGTTTTGGCTTCACCTAAAGGTGGTTTACCACCATTAGATCCGAAAAGTGATGAAGCTGATTTTCAAACTGACTCAACACGCCGTTTTGCCACCGATGCTACAGCGCAGGCGTTAATATCCAATACTCATACTTTGGCATCAGTTAATGTAGCAGATTATGATGCGGTATTTTATCCAGGCGGTCATGGTCCATTATGGGATTTAACTAATGATAAAGACTCTATTGCGTTAATTGAGCAGTGCTACAAAACAGATAAACTTTTAGGTTTAGTATGTCATGCACCAGCTGCACTTAAGTACCCTAAAAAGCCAGACGGAACCCCACTTGTTGCCGGTAAAAATGTCACTGGTTTTACTAATGGTGAAGAAGAAGCAGTACAGTTAACTAACGTTGTACCGTTTTTGGTTGAAGATATGCTACAGCAAAATGGTGCAACCTACTCTAAGGGTGACGACTGGCATCCGTATGCGGTAGTTGACGGTAAACTCGTTACCGGTCAAAACCCTGCATCGTCTGAGCTAGTGGCTGAGAAAATGTTAGCTTTATTAAGCTAATAAGCTGCTTGGTTAAGTGGTTGCACTTAACGTTAACTCGAAATAACAGAATAAGTTGATTGATAAAAGCAAACCCAGTGAGTTGTTGATTGGGTTTGCTTTTTTACTCACTAACAGTACCAGGATGGCTTAATGATTAAACTACATCATTTAAATAAATCACGTTCAAAACGCATAATTTGGTTATTAGAAGAATTGGGAGTGGACTATGAGCTGGTTGCGTATCAGCGTGATGCAACCACATTTTTAGCGCCAGAATCGTTAAAAGCGGTTCATCCATTAGGTAAATCACCAGTATTAGAAGCGAGCGGTTATACCATTGCTGAGTCGGGCGCGATTACCGAGTATTTAATTCAAACCTATGGCGCTGATAAACTGATGCCAGCAATAGGCACAGCAGATTATATCGATTACTTACAATGGATGCATTTTGCTGAAAGCTCGGCTGCTTTGCCATTATTACTGAAAATCTTTGTTAAAATGGATGGTGCAGAAACTCGCTTTATCGGTGGATATGCCGATGCAGAAACGGCAAAAGTCATCAGCTATGTTAATGACCGTTTAGACGGTAAGTCATATTTAGTCGGTAACCGTCTTAGCGGTGCAGATATTATGATGTCGTTTATTGCAGAGCTTGTTGGCCAAAATGGTGAGTTTGACAAGTATCCTAATATTGCGAAGTACTATCAACAGCTAATGAGCCATGCATCATTTAAAAAAGCCATGCAGATAGAAGCTGAACACGATCGATAATGATTAGATTGTATTAGCCTTAAAAAGACGAACTGAGTTCGTCTTTTTTCATTTAGGTGTGAGTATAGATAATCATCTCGAGCCTATTCTTTGTGATGTATTTTTTGTTAATTAATAAGGCTTTTATATCATAATGAATGGCTGTATTTGGTTAAAGTTTGTTCGCCATCATACTAAGGTGTTAGTATGGAGATCGTGTTAGTGTGTAAAAAAAGGCTAGATTATGTCTACTTTATCTGATGAAGAGCTCGCTTATTTTAGCGGTGTATTCTCGCCGGAAGATGACAGTACCGATAATACTTTATCGAGACATTCATTAAGTGTTGCGACCGAAATACCCCAAGTGCTTGCTCATATTTTGGGGAATGCCAAATTAACCCTATTAGCTGAAATTAGTTATTACCGTTTATGGTTTCCATTAACCTTAAAGCAAGATGAGCTTGGGCAATTTTTGCCAGAGTTGGGCATTCCTGAAGTCATTGATATGCGCGGCGGTGAACGTAGCTGGCGGCTCAATAATGTCAAAAATATAAAAGTCATTGATAACGATACGGCTAAATTTGTTGAGGTACTCTCTTTATCGAGTTCAGGCATGACTATTAAAGTACCGCAAGAACTTAACGCCAAAGTGCCACGCTTAACACAACTTATTTTACCTAATGGTGTGCATCTCGATATGGTGTTTGAACCGGTACGAACTGAAAACGGGGTCATGGCAGCAAAAATTAGTGCAGAAGGTGAGTCTCGTGAAATATTGCGCCAATTTTTGTTTAGCGAACACAAAGCAAAGTATGCACACCTTTACAAAAAAATTAACTGTTAACCATAAAGTCTTTGGCCAACATGGTTTTAACGGCATTGATAAATTCATCATCACTTTTTGCCTGTATTAGTTGGCACAACTCATCGCCTACAGTGGTAAATCGATAATAAGTAAATAATAAGTGCTGATGTTTAGGTTTTAGCGACAAAGTTGCATTACACATGGTTAACTGAATATGTTCATTACTGTTTAAGAGTCCGGTTTCAAACTCGCTTTTATGTAAAATCCCCGCATCAACTAAGGTTAAAATGCTCGAATAAGGTAAGCCGAATTGAGACAGGCCGAAGTTTGTTTGAGTATGCTTACGAAAATATTGTTTCATCCCACCGTTAATACGATAACTACTGAGTAATTTAAATCTGGGCTCGGTATTGATTTTAACCGACATACCTAAGGCTTTTTCAAATATCAGTGCTTCTCGAAACGTCAGTTGCAGTAATACCGCTAAAGTCCGCAGGCTAAAATTACCTGGATTGACAATTTCACTGGCTAAAATTCTGGCCCACAAATCTTGCATCTTACGGTTATGAATTTGTTCAGCCATTTGAAAAAATTGGTAACGCCAATCAGGATCTAATTCGACACCTGTTACATCAGATGGCGTGTAATTAATAGCTAATGCAAAAATGCTTTCAAGGTTGGTCTGATACTGGCTGAGTTGCTTGCGTTGACGGTATTCTGCACGCTCTGCAACGGATGCTGTTGAAGGACGATAATCCTCTTCGCTGGCTAAACCGATAATGCGCCCAAGTAATAAGGTTTTTTTGCGCGCGGACACTTGAGTATTGTCATCTTGCGTTGTCGTCACATCAATATCAGTCATCAGTAACCCCCTTTTGCATTACACTTGCACCATGTTTGTATGGTATGACATCTGTGCTAAATCGTTTAGCGTTTTGTCATTAACGGTGACCATAGAGCTTCTTTACCTGGCTCTGGATGACGCGGCACATTGAATGCTAGTGCGAGTGAACATATCGCAAATCCAGTGCCAATGAAGAATACTGCTTTAGGCGAACTGAGCCATAAAATGCCTAGCAAAACAGGGATAATTACCGCAGCAATATGGTTAATGGTAAAGCTGACCGACATGGTTGATGCAATATCTTGTTTATCAGCAATTTTTTGAAAATAGGTTTTCATCGCAATCGCCATAGCAAAAAGCAGGTGATCAATCACATACAGTCCAGCCGCAATATTGGCGTCGCTGACATAAGCGTAGCTACTAAAAATAATCACTAAGCCAACGTATTCGATAATTAATGCGTTACGTTCACCCATTTTTCCAATAAAGCGACCAATGGTAGGGGCAAAGAGTAAGTTAACGACATAGTTAATTAAGAATAAAGCGGTGATTTCAGACACCGAATAGCCAAATTTTTCAACCATCATGAAGCCAGCAAACACCATAAAAATTTGCCTGCGCGCTCCAGAGAAAAAGGTTAGCAAGTAATAAAGCCAGTAGCGTTTTCTCAGTATTAAGTGTTTGTGCTGAATGGAGCCTATGGCAAAACGAGGAAAATACACTGCCATAATGAACACCATGACTAATCCACATCCGCCAATAATGCTATACATCCAGATGTAGTCCAGGCTCAACCAACTCATTATTAACCAAATTGAACCATAGCCAACAAGTGCTGCAGCGGAGCGCCACGCTAACGCTTTGCCCATAAAGCCAGGTGCATCGGCTTTATCTACCCACTGTAACGTAAGCGATTGATTTATTGTTTCAAAATAATGAAACCCAATAGACATGAGTATCGTTGTTAAATACAACCCGATGACATCAGGAAACCAGCCGGTAATCCCCACTCCAATACACAATAGTGCCAAGGATGTTAAGGCAAAGGTTTGCTCTTTGACCAGCAGCAATACAAACACAGCGGTAAAAGCTAAAAATCCAGGTACCTCTCTTAAACTCTGCAGTAATCCAATTTCAGCGCCCGTGAATGCGGCGCGTTCAATAACAAAGTTATTTAACAAAGCCTGCCAAACTGCAAACACCATGGACATTACAAAAGTCATCCATAGCAGCAGATGTTGTGGGTTAGTGCGTTCAATAAAGGCGGATTTACCACTGAATAAGGCCGTATCACTGCTGTTTGGCATTGAAAATACTCGGTTTATAGGAAGTTTTTAGATTGTTGTTTTCCATAGTGACATAAAACGGTTTGTTAAGTGAAATGTAATTTAGTGTAAATTAAATTGCTAATCTTAATGTAAATTATAATGCGAATCGTTATCAATTATTATATGGTTGTTGCGTTTTTAGAGGGAGCATTAACGTGACGTGTCGGAGAAACAGATGAATAGAAAGTTAACCTTGTTGGCAGTATCTGTGGCAAGTGTATTGGGTTTGAGCGTAATACCTAATGCTCAAGCTGCAACGAATACTGAAACATTAGCCAAAGCCATTGCCAAGCAAGAAGCTGAAATTACGATATTAAAACAGCAGCTTGCCACATTGGCCGCCGAGCAAAAACAACAACAGCAGCAAAACAAACAAGTGACGACTCAAGTTGACACTGTGGTGCAACAAACCACTAAAGCGCAAGACCGTTTAAGCCGTTTTAGCTTTAACTCATATGGCAGCGCTGTTTACACCAGTGATGAATATTTCGATAACGTACAAGATACATCCGCAGAGCGACGTAGTCGTACTGATTTAGAGCGGATTGTGACCGAGTTTGGTTATCAGTTCACTGATGATTGGAGTATGGAAGTTGAAATTGAGTATGAGCACGGTGGCACTGGCACCTCACTAGAATATGACGGCTTTGATGAATTTGGTGAGTTTGAATCCGAAGTTGAAGCGGGTGGCGAAGTGGTGGTTGAAAAAGCGGAAATTCGTTACCGTCCATCAAAAGCCTTTGGGGTGAAATTCGGTAATATTCACTTGCCTATTGGCTTGTCGAGCATGTTACACAAACCTAATCAATATCTAACAGTGCAACGTCACAAGAGTGAAGCTGCGATGATGCCGACCGTTTGGAACGAAAACGGTATTGGTGTTTACGGAGAGATTGCCGATTTTCATTATCAGGCACAAGTTGTTAGTGGGTTAAACTCTGAGTATTTCCGCACTTATGATTGGGTGGCATCAGGCCATCAAAAACGCTTTGAAGAAGTGAATGCTGACGACCTAGCATTTGCTGGTCGTATTGATTATGGCAATTTCAAAACCGGCAGTGCAGTCGGCGTGGCTTATTACTACGGTAATACCAGTGGTAATCGCCATAAGAGTAACAAACTCGATGTTGATGGTGCTCTTAGCATTGTGTCTGTTGCCGGAGCCTTTGTTGAAGGTCCATGGATCCTCCGCGGTCAATATTTATATGGCTCGTTAGACAATGCTGACGCTATTACCCAGGCTAACAAAACCACCCCAGGTTTACGTCCAGGTAATTTTGCCCAACTGGGTTCAGAGTCGCAGTCGTTCTTTGTCGAGGCGGGCGTCAAACTTGATGAATGGTTTGATATTCCGATGACCGTGTTTGCCAATATCGATTATTCCAATCCACTTATGTCCGTTGAAACGGGCACTGCAACCAAGCGTTATGAAAATACTTGGAGCAGTGTAGGTATTAACTATTTCCCGATCCCTGAGATTGTGATTAAAGCCGAAGGTGGTCTTCATCAAGTGGCTGTTGCCAGTATTCCTGACACCAATTTCTTTGCTTTAGGTGTGGGATATCAGTTCTCGCTATAAGCGAATTTAATTTTTTGACTTATTTTTTACATGGAGTTTTATTATGCGTTTTAACTACACTGCAATCTCACTAGCACTAGTGGCAACATTATCCGCGTGTGGCGGTTCAGGCTCGGATGACACTAGCACCCCGACAACCCCAACTACACCTACAACCGGTTTTAGTTTTGTCGCGACAGAAATGATCACTAACTTAACCGATGATGTGATTGTGGCTGGTTATGCTGATTTAGCGGCAAAAGGTGATGCCTTATTATTGGCAACCCAAACCTTACTTACTTCAACGGTACAAGCCGATTTAGTGGCGGCACAAAATGCGTGGAAGTCGGCTCGTCAACCTTGGGAACAAGGGGAGTCGCATATCTTTGGCCCAGTAGACTCATTGAGTATCGACCCGCATTTAGACAGCTGGCCGTTAAACACCACTGACTTACAAACCCAGTTAGCCAACAGTAATGGTTTTGATGCCGACACCATTAAAGGTTGGAATGATGACGTTCAAGGTTTTCATACAATGGAATATCTGTTGTTTGGCGATGGTGTTAACAGCAACACAAAGTTGATTGCAGATCTTAGCACCAAAGAACGTGAGTATTTAATCGCCTTAGCGGAAGTGTTCCGCGATTACACCACTCAATTAGACGATGCTTGGCAAGTGAGCCATAACCCACAAGATGCTAACGCCAAACCTTATGCCGAGTTGCTTAAAACTCCTGGCGATGCAACTAACACTATTTACTCTTCTCAGTTGGCGGTTATTGAAGAATTGATCAACGGCATGATTGGTATTGTCGATGAAGTGGGTAACGGTAAAATTGCCGATCCATTCGGAGAGTCATTAACTACGGCAGACACCTCTAAGGTGGAGTCGCAGTATTCGTGGAACTCACTAACCGACTTTTCAAATAACATCATAGGTGTGCGTAACGTTTATCAAGGTGAGTTTACTGGTGGCGCTGATAAGCAAGGCTTAATTGATTTTGTGACAGCAGCTGATGCGACTTTAGCGACGCGTGTTGCCAGCGAAATTGATGATGCCATTTTAAAAATCCAAGCCATTTCGGGTAGTACTAGCATGCCGTTCCGCCAAGCGATTCTCGATGCTGATGGCCGTGCTAGAACCCAAGTCGCCGTGGATGCATTAACAAAGTTACAAACGACGCTGCAGTCAGATGTGCTGCCTTTATTATCTGATTGGAACTCATAATTTAGCTGTTACCGTCTCAATAAGGCCATGGAACGACCTTATTGAGAGGGTAAGTGTGACCAAAAAAATAGAGACTCAACTCATAACAAGGTCGCATTACTGCTACATAAACTCAATTTCAGTGTGAATGTGTGAGACAAAGATGAACAAATTATTACGACAACCATATTGGTTTGTAGCATTACTGGGGCTTAGCCTTAGTGCTTGTGGTGGCAGCGGCGATGATGAAACCTCGCCAGCACCCATTGATCCGGTAGTGACTTATCCTAGCTATACCTCAATTGTTGCTTTAGGTGGTGACACCACGACATTCGATGCCAGTAACTCTGGCCATGGCTTTTCAACGCCATCGTTAAATTTAACGGCAGATGAACTCGCGTTACATTTACGAGGTGATACCAACTTTGAAGTCTCGTTTACTACAGCGCCGAATGATCAACACCCTGAGCTTGATGGTTTAGGCCCAGTATTTAATAACGCTGACTGTAATTCTTGCCATCAACGCGATGGCCGAAATTCCACTCCCTTTTTGGCCGCAGATGAAACTCGGGTAAAACTGGGGTCGGCAGCGGGTATTTTCTTACGTATCAGCAAAGCTCCTGCTGAACCTTGTACTGTAGGAACTGCAGATAATAATTACTGTGCGCCGATTAAAGTGCCAGATTTTGGTGACCAGCTATTTCATCGCGGAGTGTTAAAAGCGCGCCCTGATTGGCAAGACAATGCATTTGTTGGTCAAGCAGATGTGTATTTGTCTTATGAGCGACATGATGAAGTGTATGCCGATGGACGCACCATTAGTTTGAAGAAGCCTATTTTCGCGGTCGAAAATCCATATGATGCACCAGGCGAAACCCTGCAAAGTGCCAATGTAACTTCAAATCTATTACAAGATGATGTGTTAATGGGTTGGCGTAACGGCATGCCTGTGTTTGGTTTAGGGTTGCTAGAAGCAATACCTGAGGCAAGCATTCTCGCCAATGTTGATGCTGATGACAGTAACAAAGATGATATTTCTGGACGGGCTAATTGGGTATTTGATGCCATAAAAGCACAAAATGGTGACAGTACACCCGTGTCTTTAGGTCGCTTTGGTTGGAAAGCGAATACTCCAAGTGTGCGAGTACAATCATTAGGTGCATTACGTGGCGACATTGGTATTACTAACCCGTTATTTCCTGATGAAAGTATTGTTGGCACCAGCTTACATGATTCATATTTAACACGAACTGGGTTTGTTGATACTGGTGAAGATGTTAATGGTGCGCCTGAGGCCAGTGCAGAGTTCAGTGACTCAGTGGTATTTTATGCCGAAACATTAGCGGTGCCAGCCAGACGTAATGTTGATAAAACTGCAGTGCGTGAAGGCGCTCGGTTATTTGAGCAACTTAATTGCAGCAGTTGTCATACGCCGTCGTTTGTGACCAAAACCTCAGGTGATATTGGCGGATTACCGATGAGCGAAAGCTTAAAAGGCCAAACTATTTATCCATTTAGTGACATGTTGTTGCACGATATGGGTGAAGGACTGGCAGATGGTCGTCCAGACTTTTTAGCCGACGGTAACGAATGGCGTACTCGGCCATTGTGGGGCATAGGCTTAACCCAAACGGTTAATCCCCAAGCCGGATTTTTACATGACGGCCGCGCAGCAACCTTGGAAGAAGCCATTTTGTGGCATGACGGAGAATCTAAAACGTCTAAGCAAGACTTTATGGCCTTAACGCAAGCAGAGCGTGATCAGGTAATCGCCTTTTTACAGTCGTTGTAAATTGCTGTAAAGCTCAATAGACCCTAGCCATTTATGGCTAGGGTATTTTTTTGCGCGGCAGTTCACATTGCATTACGGTAGTTCATATTGCGGTAATTATGGATGATGATGACGTGATCTGTTTCATGTAAATTTTCGCGCCAGTGGTCTAAGATACTGTATTACTTTTAAATGATTTCATTCGAGGTCAGCATGAGCCAAATTTTACTGATCCATTCAAGTGTCCATGGTTACACTCAAAAAATATGTGAATATTTACAGCGTCAACTGATTGAGCAAGATCAACTGGTCACGGTAGCATCCTTAGCGGAAGCTCCCGATTTAGCCCTATTTGATAAAGTGTACATTGGCGCCAGCATTCGTCATGGCAAACATCGCCCAGCCCTGTATCAATTTATTGAAGATCATCGTGCGGAATTGGACAATAAACCCAGTGGTTTTTTCTCGGTGAGTTTAGTGGCGCGCAAACCCAATAAGAATACGCCGCAAACTAACAGCTATATGCAACAGTTTTTAAGTCAAAGCCCTTGGCAGCCCAAGTTATTACAGGTGTTTGGCGGTAATTTAGATTACCAAGGTTATGGTGCCATGGACCGGAATATTATTCGGTTTATTATGTGGCTAACCAAAGGACCGACAGACCCTAATACCAAAGTAGAGTTTACCGATTGGCAGAAAGTTGATGAGTTTGCTCAGCAAATAATAGAGGCTTAATTAATGGCATTAAAGCTGTTATGGCAGCGTATTGAGGCAGTATTGCATCCATTGATGATATTGATGTCGTTGTTATTAATTTGCACCAGCCCATGGATATTCATTGGACGTCAATTAAGTCTTCGCGCCAGTGTTTGGGATGTATTTCATGTTTATGGTGGCTTGTTTACTGCACTGTTAGCATTGATGTTTGCTTATAAAGTGTGTGCGGCCGGGCAGTGGCGTCAGTTTTTTCCTTGGCTTACCTTTGAATTAACGCCATTGCTTGCAGATGTGCGAGGGTTAGTGCACGGTCAATTGCCACACTCTGGGGGTAAAGGCTTAATCAGTGTCATTGAAGGCGTTGGGGTTATTTTGTTGCTGCTAGTAGTGGTTAGCGGAGCTGGTTGGTACATAGCAGACCCTAGTAATGCTTTAGCATGGCGCAGTTATCATATTGTGTTTGCTCAGGGGTTTATTGGCTTTATTGTGGTTCATTGTTTATTGGCTCTTTTACATCTTCGGGATTTTTTTAATTAACTATAACCTTAACGGTTTACTCGCAAATCGGCATTGTCATCAGTAGAGTGGCTTAGTTCAAATCGACTCGTTATTGGGCATTCAATTGCTGAAACCAATTTAACGTAAACTGAATAAAACTGCTTAGCCTTGCTGATTGCTGTACCAACTGTGGGTGAATTAAATAGGCGGTCGATGCGTTCATGGTTTCTGTGGTTAAGATGGCTTGTAATGTGCCTGCTTGTATTTCTTTATCGACTAAATACTCTGGCCCGACAATAATCCCTCGACCCAATAATGCCAACTGTTTAAGCATATGATTATCGTTAACACTCAAGCAGCTATTGATTAATATCGGCTGAGCATTGAAGGTCCAGTGTGTTTGTTCTGTAGCGGTTAAGCATTGGTGATGGTGCAAATCCTCAATCGAATCAGGTGTGCCGTGTTGTTGAAGATAAGCTGGGGCCGCACAACAGATTTGCTGATAATCAAATAGCTTTTTAGCGACCATGTTTTGCGGTGGTGTTGCGGTAGCCCTAAATGCGAGATCAAAATCGTTACGGGTTAAGTCGTGCAGGGTATAGCTGCAATCAATACTAAAATGTACCTGAGGATGTAATTGAGTAAACTCATGGCAAATATTAAGCAAATGTCGTTGCGTTAGTTGGCTAGGCGCTGTAATGCTTATCCGCCCTGAGATATCGTCGTTGTCGTGACGAATTCTTTTGTCTAGCATGAGTAAGTCGGCTTTTACTTGTCCCATGCTCGATAAAATCATCTCACCTTGTGGCGTTAACCTTACACTGCGTGTTGTGCGTATGAGTAATGGCCGGCCTACTTCTTTTTCGAGTTGTCTAATCTGCTCAGATAAATATCCTCTCGATATCCCTAACGAGGCAGCCGCTTCGGTAAAGCTAAGTTGTTTGGCGACTTCGCTGAATAAGAATAATCGCTCAAATTTTTTGTGTTCACGGCTCATCATTATAACCATCAATAATATTTTATAGAGAACTGTAATCTGTTATTGGTAGATATACCAAATAATGATTTTGGTTTTTACGGTTCATTTTTATGCAGGATCCAATACACTCATATTCATTACCATTATAAAAAGAGCATCAATATGACGGGTTTACCCTTAACAGAATTTTTACCCAACGTTAGCCCTATCGTTTATGGCTGTATGGGGCTGGGTGGCGGTTGGAATAACAATGCCATTATTAAAGCGGATATTCAGCAAGCCCATGAGGTCATTGATACTGCGCTGGATAACCAAATAAACTATTTTGATCACGCAGATATTTATACTTTTGGTAAAGCTGAATCAGTTTTTGGCAAAGTATTGGCTCAGCGCCCTGAGTTGCGTGAAAAAATGTACCTGCAAACCAAGTGCGGTATTCGATTTGAAGACAGCAAGGGCCCTAAGCGTTACGACTTATCAGCAGAGTGGATTAAGTATTCTGTTGATAACAGCCTTAAGCAACTCAATGCCGAATACCTTGATGTATTAGTGCTTCATCGCCCCGATCCGTTAATGCAGCCAGCAGAAATTGCCGAAACATTTCAACAGCTAAAAGCTGCTGGTAAGGTGCGTTTTCTGGGTGTTTCGAATATGCAGCAACATCAAATTAGCGCGCTGCAGCGTATGCTTGGAGAGCCATTAGTGGTAAACCAAATTGAAATGAGTCTGCAAAAACACGCATGGGTAGACGAAACCGTTTATGCGGGTAATCAAGACGGTAAAGACATTAACTTTACCCCTGGTACGCTCGAGTACTGCAATCAACATAATATACAAATTCAGGCGTGGGGCAGCTTATGCCAAGGGATTTACAGTGGCATCGCAACAACGGAACAGTCTACAGCCGTGCAGCAAACCAGCCAGCTTGTTGCTACGTTAGCCGCTGAATATCACACTAGCCCAGAAGCCGTGTTATTAAGTTGGTTAATGCAGCATCCTAGCCAAATTCAACCTGTTATTGGCACTACCAACCTAGAGCGTATTAAGGCTTGTGCAAAAGCCACTAACGTCTCGTTAAGCCGTGAGCACTGGTATGCATTGTATGTCAGCGCTAAAGGACATGAGTTACCTTAAACATTACGACAACATGTTTGATCAATACCCGAGCATTTATCGATGCCATTCAATTAAAGGATTCTAAGACAATATGAACAAGACAACATGGGCACTATTGAGTGCAGCATTGGTGTTAAGTGGATGTCAGCAGGCAGAAACAGAAGTGGTAGCGTCGGCCGTTCAGCCTTTGCCACAACCAAGCGTACAAGCTGATATATACCAAGATTACTTACATCGTGATGTTCGGGACGATATTTTCTATTTTGTATTGCCAGACCGTTTTTATAACGGCGATAGCAGTAATGACAACGGCTCAACCTCTAAACCAATTTCAGCTGGTGGTTTTGATACTAACAGCAGTCGCGGTTTTCATGGCGGTGATATATTAGGTATTGAACAAAAGTTAGATTATCTACAAAACCTTGGTATTACCGCGATTTGGATGACGCCATTATTGCGAAATAAAGCCATTCAATCAGATGGCATTGCGCATCATGGTTATTGGATTGTCGACTTTACCGAAATAGACCCGCATTTTGGCTCTAACGCAGACTTAAAGCAGCTTATAGACTCTGCACATCAACGCGGTATAAAAGTCTTTTTTGATATTATTACTAACCACACTGCCGATGTCATCAAGTATCAAGAGTGTCATCAAGCGTCGGGTGAGTTTATTGCGCCGCAAACCCATTGCGAATACAAGTCGTTAGCTCAAGTGGAAAAGGGCGACAGTTACACGCCGTTTGTGCCTCAAGATCAAGCGAGTGTAAAAGTGCCTGATTGGTTAAATGACCCACGTTTTTATCACAATCAAGGTGATAGCACATTTAAAGGTGAAAGCTCGTTAAATGGCGACTTTAGTGGCTTAGATGATCTTAATACTGCAGATCCTGAAGTGGTATCTGGCATGGTTGATATTTACCAAAATCTGATTAAAGAATTTAAGCCAGATGGATTTAGGATCGACACAGTTAAACATGTGGACTTGTCATTTTGGCAAACGTTTAGCCCTGAAATCGTTAACTTTGCCAAGGCGCAAGGCATTCCTCAGTTTCATGTGTTTGGTGAAGTGTACGATACCAACCCTAACAACCTCAGTGTTTTTACCACCCAAGGCAAGTTACCTTCGGTATTGGACTTTGCGTTTCAACAAACTGCGGCAGATATTTTTTATCGCGGCAAGAGTCCTGTATTAGCCCAGCAATTATTTGCCCAAGATTCGTTATATCAAGATGACGACAGCCAGGCTGATTTATTGATGACTTTTTTAGGTAATCATGACATGGGACGCACTGGTTATTTTATCAATCAAGCCTATCCTGATGTGAGCTCAGCCGATAAATTGCAACGCAGTATTTTGTCTCATGCGTTTATGTTTTTATCTCGTGGTATTCCTGTGATTTATTATGGTGATGAGCAAGGGTTTACGGGTGATGGTAATGACATTGACGCACGAGAGGATATGTTTGTATCTCACGTTGCTAGCTACAATGACAACATTTTACTGGGCACAAAAGCGACGACCGCAGATGATAATTTTGACCCTAAGCACCCTTTGTATCAAGCAATAGCGCAACTGAGTGAACTGCGTAAGCAATATCCTATTTTGCGTCGTGGTCAATATCAAGACCGCTTTTACCAAGCAGACAAAGACATGTTTGCATTCGCTCGGGTAGACCCTGAAACAGGGGCAGAATTTTTGATGGTGTTTAATAGCGGTGAGCAAGCGCAGACGATTAATGTCACTCAAGAGGGTAAGCGTTATCGCTTAATGACCACATGGCCAGATGTTGTCGTGCCATCAATTGAAGATGCCGCACAGGCCGCATCAGCAGAGTTAACGGTGACCTTACCGCGATTAAGTTATGCAATTTATACCACTGCAAGTTAAGCAATAGAGATAAAAAAATGGCTATCCAGTGGATAGCCATTTTTGTATCGGTTAGCAACACTACTGTTTTAATGCTAAGTAGTTAATGACCCCAATGATATCGTCCAAACTGCGCATTTCATTTAAATTGATGGCGTATTTATCGTTAACAATAAATGCCGGTACACTTTGCACTGCATACGTCACTTGCTGTTGACGCCACATGGTTAACTTTTTATTGGTGTCTGCACTGTCTGCTACCGTGTCATATTGCTTTGCATCAACACCAAACTGAGCAAAAACATTTTTAATATCATCACGGTTATTAATTTGTGATTTGTGTTCATGTCCTGCGGCAGCGTGGTCGTGCCCGCCAGTATTATCTTTGCCCTGGATTGCGCCAAACATGGCTATTTTTAGCGCTTCTTTATTATCTAATTCATGAATAACCGCTAATGCGCGCATGACTTCTGTACCTAAGTCGCTATTCATAAAGTCGACATGTTTACTGTCGAAGGTGATTTTTTTGTCTAAACCCGCCTTGATTTCAGGTAAGTACTGGCTTTCCATATTGAAACAGTTATGGCAATAGAACGAGAAAAATTCAGTGACTTTAGGTTCACTTGGAACCATGTTGTTAGATATTTGGGTGTAATGTTTGCCTGCAACAAATGGCGTAGCAAATGTGCTAAACGAGGCCGTGATGAGCGTCAGTACAATGGCGAAATATTTAATCATGTAAACCTCAAATCTATGTTAATAGCAAATCACTGTTAGTAGTAAATCAGTGTTAATAACGAATTAATGGTAGTAGTAAATCAATATTAGTAGTAAATAGTCACTAGGATTCGATTAATCTACTTTAGCTAAATAGGGTAAGTTTGTTAGCTGAATTATGGCTTAAATCATCAATCAAAAAGACGCTAATTTCGTGATCGGTGCGTGTTTTATGAAGATAATCCTTTAATAAAGTTCAGATATTGATGTGAGGGCAACGATTTCTGCCAATGTCACCATTAAGTGCTCATGGGTTGTTCATTATTGATGGGTTATGTGGAAAGGCCAATATGGCATGGTGAATAAGCAGGGCAAATATTAAAGTATTAATGTAGAGCAGTCATCTTAATCATCTTCATGCTGACTACGATCACGGCTGTAGATAAAGAGTGTTCAACCACGGTAGTTTACCGACCAACGCTAATCTCTGAGTGTCTGCCATGCTTCGCACACTTCTCGAAAGCGTTCAGCATTACCTTGTTCACGATCGGGATGCCATTTTAGCGCTAACTTACGCCACTGTTTACGAATGTCTCTATCGGTTGCAGTTTCATCAAGTTCAAACACTTTTAACGCATGACCTTTGTGCATCAACTGTGTGTTAACACCAATATACTCTTGAAAGCTAGACCAAAATGACTCAAGCATTTCCCGTACAACGTTAACGCTGGAGTCATAATTGTTCCAATCGAGATAATAGTCACGTAATGCACCATCGCGAATATGTTGTATATCAGCACTGGCTGGAATGATCCGAAATATTTGGATTTCCATCGCCTTCACTTGCAACCACTGTTTAGGCATGAGTATGTCTTGTAATTCATACAAGGCGTTCATTAGTAGAAAGTTGCGTTTGAATAGGTCTTTTTCGGGTAATGGGTCAAGGTTATGCATTAAACCTTTAGTTTGTAATTCACTGGCTAAATGATGCACTTTCCAACTTTGATTTGACGATTGTAATAAACTCAGCACAGGCCATATGAGCGGGTTGTCACCTTTGGGCACATTGAGTTCGTTGCTGTCAGTGGTGTTTGCCAGTCCAGTACCGTAATTATTGTGTAAGGTTTTATTGAGCAGCATAGTGGCTATTCATCCTGAATTGGCGATTAATCTACTTGTCATTAAACCCACTATGCCATAGTCGTTTTTAATGACAAGTAGATTTATCTCCATTGATAAGCTCGCTCGGTCACTTGACTCGTGCAGTGAACTAGAGATTTGTTGATAGGACTTCTATTGATGCTGAAGTGATTTAACGTACGCAAATGCTTGATGTGAACATGCATCAAATAAGTAGGAATCAATATTGAGTCATATATTATTTGACCAACATGTCTTATTTTTTATGGGTATTGATCAATTAATTCCTATTCTTACAGGCAAGAAAGCTTTATTTGGTATAAAATTCTCCGCAATAAAATAATCGGGGGCTTAACCAATGACAGATAAACATTATATTAGTGCGCAACAACTGCTGGAAGATTCATTTAGACTCGCTGCGCAAGTATATGACAGTGGCTTTCGACCACAGTTTATCGTGGGTATTTGGCGCGGTGGTGCTCCAATCGGTATTGCAGTCCAAGAGTATTTTGATTTTAAAAAAGTTGAAACCGATCATATAGCCGTTAGAACGTCTTCTTATTATGGTATCGGCACTGACAAACAAGATAAAAATATCAAAGTACACGGTTTGCATTACATTATTGAAAACGCCAATGCTAGCGATGGTTTGTTGATTGTTGATGACGTTTTTGACTCTGGCCGCAGTATTGATGCGCTGATTGGAAAATTAAGAAAGTTCATGCGTTTAAACATGCCTACAGATATCCGGATCGCATGTCCTTATTACAAGCCAAAAAACACTAAAGTAGAGCTAAAACCAGATTATTTTATTCATTCATCTGAAGATTGGTTAGTGTTTCCCCATGAAGTGTCTGGGCTTAATCCGCAAGAAATTGCTGAAGGCAAAGCTGACTTTAAAAACATCCAAGAATTATTTTTATAAGCTCTATTCGACCGTTTTTTAGGCGGTCATTAGCAACGAATTTACTTAGAACTTTGTTCAAAGTTTGCTAAAGTATGCAGCTATGCGAGTGCGTCAACATACTAATGTTGGCGCACTTTTTTATCCGAATTAATGCGAAATTTAGTTAACATTATGGTTTCTGTAGAATTGTTCACCCCTGAGGCGCCTGTAAAGCGCCAACTTGAACTGTTAGCACCGGCTAAAAATGCTGATTATGGCATTGAGGCTATTCGTCATGGCGCTGATGCCGTTTATATTGGTGGTCCAGCATTTGGCGCGCGTCATAATGCTGGCAACAGCGTTGAAGACATCGCTCGCTTAGCTGAATTTGCTCATCGTTATCATGCCCAAGTGTTTGTGGCGCTTAATACCATTTTAATGGATGACGAGATTGATAAAGCGCAAAAGCTTATTTGGCAACTTTATGAAGCCGGTGTCGATGCCTTGATTGTTCAAGACATGGGGGTTTTACAATTAGATCTTCCACCTATCGCGTTACATGCGAGTACTCAAACTGATAACCGCAGCCCAGAAAAAACAGTCTTTTTCGAACAAGTCGGTTTTTCACAAGTCGTGTTAGCTCGTGAGTTGAATATTCCACAAATTCGCGACATTGCTGCTAGCACAAAGATGAAGTTAGAGTTCTTTATTCATGGTGCGTTATGTGTCAGTTATAGCGGTTTATGTAATTTAAGCCATGCGTATTCTAATCGCAGTGCTAATCGCGGTGAATGTTCACAGATGTGTCGATTGCCGTGTAATTTAACTACGCGTGAAGGTGAAGTATTAGCTGAAAACAAGCATTTATTATCACTAAAAGACAATAACCAAACAGATAATTTAGAAGCCTTGATTGATGCGGGTATTAGCTCATTTAAAATTGAAGGTCGCTTAAAAGACATTACTTACCTTAAGAATGTTACCGCACATTACCGCCAACAACTGGATGCCATTATTGCTAAACGCAATGATTTGGAATCTATTTCTCATGGTCGTTGCGAGTTTAATTTTACGCCCGATCCTGATAAAAGTTTTAACCGCGGTAAAACAGATTATTTTGTCAATGAACGTACTGAGGCCATTGAGCATTTTAGTTCGCCTAAGTTTATTGGTGAGAAAGTTGGCCGTATCACCCAAGTAGGTAAAGACTTTATTAAAATCGATACCAGTGAAAGTGGCAAAGACATTCATTTTAACAATGGTGATGGCTTATGTTTTTTTGTTGAACATTATGAAACCCAGCGGTTGTCTGACGATAAGCTCTCCGGCGTGCGCATTAACCGCGCCGACGGTAATACCTTGTATTTAACTGAGGTACCTAAAGATCTTAAAATTGGCGTGATGATGTTCCGTAACTTTGATCATAAGTTTGAAGCTATCCTGAATAAAGATTCTGCCACCCGTAAAATTGCTGTTGATATGCAATTTTTTGATAGCGATGACGGCGTTGGATTAACCATTACAGATATACACGGTATAAGTGCAACCGTTACCTTAGCTTGCGATAAAGCTCCTGCAAATGATCAAGCTAAAACGGCAGAAAACCTCAAAAAGCAACTCAGCAAACTTGGCAGTAGTGATTTTGTATTGAACAAGATTAATTTACTGACTGAGCAAATGTGGTTTTTACCTGCATCGGTGGTTAACGAGCTGCGCCGCGATGCGGTTAGTGCATTAATGGCCACAAGGGTGACGAGTTACCAACGACCAGAGCGTTGGGTACATGATAAAACTGCGCGTTTCCCACAAAAAGCATTGAGCTTTTTATCTAACGTGGCGAACGAAAAAGCGAAATCGTTTTATCATCAGCATGGGGTGATTCAAATTGAAGATACCTATGAGAAAAATAACGTGTTGCATGATGCACCGTTAATGGTGACCAAACATTGTTTACGTTACAGCTTTAACTTATGCCCGAAAGAAGTTGAAGGGATTAAAGCCGACCCAATGTTTTTAGATGTTGGTAAAGATAAATTGAAGTTGGTGTTTGACTGCCATAAATGTGAAATGATGATTGTTGGTTCTAACCAATTAGTGAAACAATAACCTCAGCGCAGCGAGATTTTATTCATCATATTTTTCTCAGTGGCAGCATTACGCTTGCCACTGAGTTAGTTTTTCAAATAAGCTGCAAAAATAACCATTAAATAGCTGCCCAAACTCGTGCGTTTCGAGTACACTGCGCGGCTGAAATTTCATGGGTTTTAGCCTGTGATACCTTAAGTAGGAAAGAATAGATTATGAGCGATAGCAAAAAATATGCTTTACGTGTTATTCAAATCGAAAACACTTGGAAAACCGAAATCACTCGTCGTATGACAGCGACAAAAACCATAGTATCAAAAAGCCAAGATGGTTTTGCTTCAGAAGCAGAAGCAACAGCATGGGGCGAACAAGCTCTACAAGGTTTTTTATCTAAGCAAGCTGATCGTAACAAGCGTAAAACTGAAAAGCATCTTAAGGCTAAAAGCTTAGCTGCCGCTATTGCTGCAGAATCTGCCGTTGATGAAGAAGAGTTATTCGACGCAGAAGATGAAGACGAAGACGACGAAGAACTAAACTAACATTTACCGACAATGTAAATGTTATCGATAAGTGTCAATTGTTGTATGTTCAGGATAGGATATACATAATTAGAATGATTTTTAGTCAACTTATCTCTTTCTTGACCAAATAAGGATTCATTTGGATGAACAAGATTGCTGCCATTATCGGCTGCTCGGGCTGTCTGGGGATTATGTTCCTGTTCCCGAGCGGTGCATCGGCTATACCTCCTGCACTGATGACATTTGACGACGTTGATAACTCATCAGGTGCTATGGTGATGTCTGAGGATGTCCAAAAGCTCACGGCCTTATCTGCAAAATTTGGTTTTTTACCGCCATTAGATTGGAAGCTTGCATTCAGCGATAAACGTGGCGATATGACAATGGCTGAGTTTATTCCATCCAATGAATCATTAAATGATTGGTCTCGTTTAGTCTGCATGCAGGGGTTTAAAGGCTTAGCAAATGATGTTGAACCGGACCAGTTTTTAGATTCGATGGCAGCGACATATCAAGAAAATTGTGAAGGCAAAATTGTTTATCAACAGCTGGGCAGCTCTAAAGTAGACGGGCTCGAGGCTGTACATGGTTTATTAGGCTGCACCAGTATGCCTAATATTCATCATTCTTCCGCAGTGGTTGAAGCGTCTTATATCTCTCGTCCACAAGGTGAGATGGGCTATTTTACGGTGATAAGTGATGACGAGAATGTCTACCTAATCCATAAATCTATTCGTACAGCTATTTTTACCACCGAGACCGTTCCAATCACAATCGATAATTATCGTGCCTTCATGAGCCAACCCTAACGTCGACATTTATCGCTAACATTGACGACATGTTCATATATTAGCGCCGTGTTAATATAATTAGTGCCGTGTTGATAGCGTTGTTGGCCATTTCTAGTGTCACTTCCCAACATGTTGAATGCCAGACAAGTTGAATAATCTGTGAGTTAAGCTTTTGTTAGTATCAAGTTTACCTTTGAATCCGTTATAATCGCCGCGTGAATATTTTATGATGCCACTCATTCGTCAGACAGTACCAAGGTACTCAATGCTAATGCCGGCATAACAACACATATTTTTCAATCATGAGCTGAATATCAACTCATGATAATTTAATAGTCAATCTTTACGGTGCTTGCTTTGGATCGATAGACCAAAGCAGGATAATCGGGAAACCAGTGTAAATCTGGTACTGCCCCCGCAACGGTGATTGGTGAGAGTCAGGTGCGCAACAGTGTTGCGTTAATCATCTCGGCTCGCGTGCGTTTACCTTTAGTGTAACGCCAAAACCTCAGTCCGGAGACCGGCCTTAAAGGTGATTTCGATGATTTCGGTGGGCAGATCTCGAAATGTAATGTGATACCGCTAGTGACTTATTTTATAGAACTTTTCTGTACAATAGGACGAAAGTGGTGCTCTATATTGCGGCGCTACTGCCCCATTTTTCCTTTCAGGAGTTAAAGGTAAATGGGTACTAAACCAACAAAAATCGCACTGTTATTAAGTGCTGTCTTCAGTGTCGCAAGTGTTAATGCTGTTGCGATTGAATCAGTTGTTACATCCCCCTCGTCTTCGGCTATCAGCATGGATGAAACCATTGTGGTTATTGGCCGTAATGCTGCCAAGCCATTAAATATTGCAGCCAATGTTAATGTCATTGATGCTGCTGATATTCAAATGAGCGGCGCCACCAATTTAACCGATTTATTACGTGGACAATCTGGTATTCAGGTGTCGGATAATAACTCGGGCACTGTATTTTCTATGCGTGGTTTTTCTGCATCACAAGCCGCTAATAACACCTTAATTTTGGTCGATGGACGCAGACTGAATAATATCGATATTTCAGCGCCGAGTATTGAATCGATCCCGATTAACTTAGTTGAGCGTATTGAGATTTTATCGGGTAGCGCAGGGGTTTTATATGGTGACCAAGCCGTTGGCGGCGTTATCAATATCATTACCAAAGCACCAACAGAAACTGGTGGTGGCTTACAGGTTAGTGGTGGCAGTTTTGATACCTATGAAGCTAAAGGTGATATTTCAGGGGCTATCAACGATGCATGGCGTTACTTTTTAGCGGCGAGCTATAACGAAAGCGATAATTACCGCGATAATAATGACAATGAAACCAGCTCTATTCTAGGTCGCTTGCAATATCAAACAGATATCGAAGACTTCTTTGTTGAAGTGAATCATTTTGATAACGATCGCCAAGCACCGGGTGCGCTAACGCTGGCGCAATATGAAGCCGATCCTCGCCAAGTAGCATCATTTTCTGAAGGTGAGTTCTCTCATGAAATAACCACAGCATTGCGCAGTGGTTATCAATATCAGCTGAATAAAATCTGGGCCTTAGGTGCTGATTTAACCTACTCAGATACATCAACCTCGAGCTTGTTATTTGGTGGCGCAGGGCGTATTGAGCGCGATCTATTGAGTTTCTCGCCTAAAGCTACTGCTAACTATCATTTAGAACATGGCGATTTAAATTTTGTTGCCGGTATTGATGTGAGTAAAGGTGAAGCAGATTTCGATACGCTCTATACGCAACGAAATAATGAACAGACACAAAAGAGCGCCTATGTGCAAGCATCGGTACCGATCACGCCGACTTTATCTTATGTCGTCGGTGGTCGTTATTCTGAAGTGACAGACGATTTATATGACCAATTACTTTATCCGAATCGTATTGAAATCGATAATGACGCCCATGCGTTGGAGTTGGGGTTAAATTATCGCCCAAGCAGTGAAAATCGTTTTTATATCCGTGCAAATGATAACTTCCGTTTTGCTAAAGTCGATGAGCAAGCTTACACCCCGCTTGATGTACAAGGTTTGAATCCACAAACAGGTCGTTCTTACGAAGCGGGCTGGGACTTTACCACTACGACTCAGACATTAAAAATCAATGCTTATCAACTTGAGTTAGAAGATGAGATTGTTTACGAAGGCGGTCGTACTGATGGGCCTTATGGTGGTGGTGCTAACGTAAACGCCGATGAATCTCGCCGTTTTGGTGTAAGCACTGCTTATGATGTACAGTTATCTAATGACTGGCTGCTAGGAGCTTCGTACGACTATATTGATGCTGAGTTCACTCAAGGTGAAAATGACGGTAAAGCGTTATCATGGGTAGCAAAACATTCAGGTAAAGCCTTCGTAAGCTATGATTTTGCTGATAATTGGCAAGCTTTTGTTGAAGGTGTTTACACTGGTGAGCGTTACATGGAAGGCGACAACAGCAATACCGGTGATAAGTTAGACAGTTACGTGCTAACAAACCTTGCGCTTAACTATACCTATTCAGGTTGGAATGGTAGCTTACGTGTAGATAACTTGCTTGATGAAGATTATGTTGGCACCGGTTATTACTCGGCTTATGGCAGTGGTTATTATTCTGGTACTGGTCGCTCAATTAGACTTACCGCGGGTTATCGTTTCTAGATTATCTTTTTTAGCGAATAACCTTTCGAAAGCCAGTAAACTATTACTGGCTTTCGTTTTAATATATCGTTAAATTAATGAATAAAGTGATTTATTCTAAGAAAAGGTAATTGATGAATATGACTAATCTTGAGCAACAAGTCCTTACTCAAGTTCAAGCTATTATTGGCAATGAAGAGCAAGTCATTGGTCGTCGTGGCATATTAATTCCATTAAAAAAATCTCTGATTAACGAAGCTGATATTCGAGTCGTTATCGATATCATTTCAGCGGATCCTGCTTTGGCAGCCCATTTATTGTTACGCAGTAATACCGCGCAAACAGCAGGTGTCATATCAACAAAAAGCCGTAGTGTAAAAGATGCCTTAATCCGATTGGGCCAAGTGAACATTTATCGCTACGCGTTTTCGTTTTACCTTAAAGAAAGACTTGATGAACTTTCAGAACCTTACAAAAAACTCGTTCAAGGTTATTGGGCATTAAATGAAATCATCGCGATGGATTGCATAGAACTGTTGCGCGAAGATAATGACATTGGTGTTGGTACTAAAATCGATGCGGATGAAATGCAAACGTTAGCGTTGTTTAGTGTGTTTGGGCAGGTGATTGCGTTAACGGCTTTTGCTTATTTAAATGCAGAGTTATCTCGGCCAGTATCGTTAAAAGTATTGAAGTCACTTATTGATAAACAACAGCAGCAGTTATCGCTTGAAGCATTTGCGTCACTAGGACTAGATGAAGATTTACGCGAAGAATTTTTGATTGCACATAATTTACGTCAAACACAAAACCCTGATTCTCCAGGACTTGTGCTTCGACGCGTGCTATCTAAACGAGGTTTATTAATCAACCCGTTGTAGATTTATGCCTTCACTCGCTACCAGTTCGAGCCACTTTTGGATTAAATTTGCATTAGTGGCGTCGCGACGATAAGCCCCAAATAATGGACGTTTCAGGCCTTCCGATCCTAATTTAACCGCAGTAAGGCTTAGCCCCTGACTCTCTCGGATAGACCAAGTTGGTAGGGTTGCTACGCCGTCATTACAGGCAACTCGTTGCAATAACATTGAGGTTAAATCACACTGTTTTTGCTCGCCAGGTTCAATACCAGCAGGCTCTAAAAAGTGTTTGTATATGTCTAAACGCGCTAAAGGCACGGGGTAACTAATTAATGTTTGCTTTGCCAATTGCGCTGGCGTGACAAACGCTTGTGCCGCTAATTCGTTATCACTGGCAACAATTAATTTTACTTCAAAATCAAATAAATGCTGATAAGCGACGCTATGTCCTGGCACAGGGTCTGATGTTAGCACTATGTCTAAACTGCCTGTTTCCAATGCATTGAGTGAATCAAATAAATGACGACTCGAAATGTCAATTTGAGCTGCTGGTGCATGTTGTTTAAATTGCTCAATAACAGGCATTAACCAACGAAAACAACTGTGGCATTCAATGCCAAGCTTAAGTTGTTGGCTTTCACTCTCTAAACCGCGTTTAAGATCCGACTCGGTTGCAATCACTTTCGGTAAGATTTCTTCCGCTAAATTCAGCAGACGTGAACCTTCGTGAGTAAACGTCAATGGTTTGCTCTTACGCACAAAAATAGTTGAGTTTATCCGTGTTTCTAACTCTTTTATTTGATGAGAAAGCGCCGACTGGGTTACAAACCTTTTTTTAGCTGCACCCGCTAAACTGCCACTTTCCTTTAACGCCATCAAGGTGCGAAGGTGTCTAAGCTCTATCATTTTCTCTCCACATGAATCTTGCTCAACTAGCTGATGAAATCAATTCGATTGCTTGACAGCAGAGTAACACAATAAACTTCTAGACGTCCAGACGCCTATGCGGTTTTTCTGCATAAATAGCCATATTTTTTGCTCAACGAAAAGTAAGTAGTATGAAAATTTCAAGTTTAGGGTTTCCCCGTATAGGACGTCTGCGTGAATTGAAGTTTATTTTAGAGCGTTATTGGCGCGGTGAAGCAACATTAACGGATTTGAAAAACGTGCCAGTGAATTAAAACCACTCATTGGCTGGCAAGAGATGCAGGTGTTGAACTACTGTCATGCGGGCGTTACGCAGTCGCTAGCGAAAGATGAATCAATGCCGTGATTACAGCTTGAGCAAGTCACTCAAGACACTATTTCATGTCAGCTTAAATTGGGTATCGACATGCTAGTTCACGGCGAAGCTGAGCGAAATGACATGGTGGAGTATTTTTGTGAATAATTAGAGGGCGTTAGGTTTACTCAATTTGGTTGGGTGAACGTTATGGTTCTCGCTGCATTAAGCCTCCGTTGACTTATGGCGATGTTTCTCGTCCAAAATCTATGGCGGTCGACTGGGCTAACGATGCGCAAAGCTTAACCAACTTACGTTAGCAGTACGTGACGAAGTGATCAATTTAGAAAAAGCAGCTATTGGCATTATTCAAATTGATTAACTTGCAGAAATCAACTGAGTTAGATTGGTTCTGCTACTCCATTTTACTGGTTATTACGCAGTGATTTTGCGGTGAACTGTACTATTGTTTACTACACTAAAACTAAAGATGTGCAGTTAACAATAGGAGCTATTATGAGTCACACTTATAAAGTCATTGAACTTGTTGGTTCATCACCAATCAGTTCAGATGAGGCTGTTAAAAATGCGATTGCAGAAGCCAATAAAAGTTTACTACATTTGCGCTGGTTTCAAGTTATCGAAACTCGTGGCCACTTAGAAGAAGGTCTTATTGCCCACTGGCAAGTAACTATTAAAGTGGGTTTTACCTTAGACTCTAATGCTTAGGACCTAGTTGTCGCTTTTCGTTTATGCGTCTCTTGGTAAACCCTTTTGTATTGATCTAATCACTCGTTGAGTTTTCCGTGAAAGCGCCGACTGTGGCGCTTTTTGTATTTGTTGCACTAATGCCCATTCAATATGTTCAAGTACCATATCATCCACTTCTTCACTGTGTTTACGTTGCTCCAATGCCTCAATAATGGCCGGATTAGCGGGAGCATTACCTAATGCAATCGCGATATTACGTAACCAACGTTTGTGACCAATTCGACGAATCGCACTACCTTCTGTTTGGTTGAGAAAATAAGTTTCAGACCAAGCAAATAAAGTCAGTAAATCGGGTTGAATAAGCGTAGTGCGAGTATGGAAATCAGTCTCTTTAGTCAGTGGTGCTTTAGCGTTTACCGGACACACTAGCTGACAGTCATCACAACCATAAATACGATTTTCTATAAGCGGGCGAAACTCTTCTGGAATAGCACCCTGTAATTCAATGGTCAAGTAAGAAATACAACGTCTGGCATCGACAACATAGGGTTCGACAATCGCATCAGTTGGGCATGATTTTATGCAGGCTACGCAAGTGTTGCAGCCTTCTTCAATCGGGATATCTAACGGCAATGGTAAGTTAATGAGTAACTCGCCGAGGAAAAACCAACTGCCTGCATCAGGGTGTAAAATTAACGAGTGTTTGCCAGTCCAGCCTAGTCCGGCTTTGTCGGCTAATGGACGTTCCAAAATAGGTGCAGAATCCACAAATGGTCTAAAATCAGTCGCATCAAAGTCTAGTTGTTGGCAATACTGGTTGATTTTATCGCCGAGCTTTTTAAGCCGTTGTCGGATGAGTTTATGATAGTCACGTCCACCCGCATAACGAGAGATATAACCAAGATTTGGGTCAGTTAAATTACTGGCAAAGCCGGCGTCAGGTGGTAAATAGTCCATCCGAGCACAAATCACTCTAATGGCTCCTGGATGTAACTCTGCAGGTCTAGCGCGCATCATTCCGTGATTAGCCATATAACCCATCTCACCGTGATACCCCTTATCTAACCAATCTTGTAATGCTGCTTCATGTTGGCTTAAGTCGACATCAGCAACACCAATATGAGCAAAGCCAAGTTCTTTACCCCAAAGCTTGATTTGTCTATTGAGCACATCAAGTTGAGCCGCGGTCAATGGACAGGGCTCAGTTGTTAGATCGGTTCCTAGATCTGGAATAGGATTTGGAGTTAATGCTGCGGTCGTTGTTGTCATAACACTATCATTGAGTAAACACGCTAAAATTATACGCGTTTTACTCAGCTTTGACACAATTTCGACCTGCAGCTTTGGCAGAATAGAGCGCTTTGTCGGCTTTTAGTAACAATGGTGACAAGTCTTCTTCATTACTATAGCTGGCAACCCCGGCACTGACGGTTTGATGTAAGTTCGGCGCAATCTGAGTCCAATCGTAATCAGCAATGGTTTCAATTAAACGATTAGCGATTTCAATGGCTTTAGTTTTGTCGATATTAGGCAGTAAAATCAAAAATTCTTCACCGCCAACACGTCCAACAACATCGGTATCGCGCATCATGCTTGCGCTAATTGACGCTAGCTTTACTAGCACTTTATCGCCCATATCATGGCCTAATGTATCGTTGACCATTTTAAAATGATCAGCATCAAAAGAGATAATGGAAAACGGCTTACCTGATAGTTTGGATGATTTTAAGAAGTAATGCCCCTGAGAATAGGTATCACGTCTATTGGCCAATTTAGTCAGCTCATCGGTTAGGGCTAAACGCCTAAAGAGTTGTTTTCGTATAACTTGCTTGTAAGCAAACATTGATACGATAATTAAAATAATCGCAACTAAGATAATAATGATAATTTGCATGCTTTCGTTACGCTGTAAAATCTGTAACTGCTGCTCTTTATCTTTGTCGCGTTGTATTAACCATTCGTTTTCGGTTTGAATTTTGTTGGTATTAAAGCGCGCTTGCATTTCTGAGTTGCGATCAGACATATTTTGCTTATCAAGTGCCATGTGCATTTTAATAAATTTTTGTAATGTTTTTAATGCATTTTCAATATCACCTTTAGCTTGGTAGATATCGCTTTTGAGATAGATGTTTTCATTTTCACCGCGTTGATTGCCACCACGGTTAAAATCAATTGATGCAAGCTGACTGTATTCAAGGGCTTTATCTAATTCATTTTTAGCTAAATATACTTGTGCTAGGTATAACATTAATGAACTATGCGGCCCATCATTACTGACTGGGATTTCTTTTTCTGCTTCCTTTAACAGCACTAGTGCTTCATCTATTTTATCTAGTTTAATCAGGTTTCCTGCAATATTGGTTTTGGCATCTGCAATAGCAATGTTATCTTTTTGGGTTTTCCAGAAGGTAAGCGACTGTTTAAATCGTGCAGTAGACTCGTCAATACGCCCAAGCTCTAGAAGTGAAAACGCGATCTGATTATTGATATTATCAGCTTCTATTTGTTGATTGGCCTTAAGGTAAGCTTGTTCAAGTTTTATTTGGTATTTCAGAGCGGTTTCAGCATCACCAAAACGCCGATAACTTGCAGCAAGTTCACTTAAGTTATCATTTGCCCAATAAGTTAAATTAAGATTTTCATACAATTGTTGCGATGTAATTAAATCTTCTAATGCAGATGAATAGTTGCCTTGATATGACAGCATTGCCCCTCGAATGCTTCGGCCGTCAGCGATAAGTCGAGGATCTTCAAGTTCGTATGCGTTATTTATTGCATTAGAAAGATCGTCAAGAGCTTCGTCTAATTGACCTGAAAACTGTTTGTAATAACCTAAACATAATAATAAATCAGTATGAATTGCTGATGGATAGGGTACTGAATATATCAGCAGTTGTTGCTCTGCATACTTAATGGCGCTGGCAAGTTCACTATCTGTAGTAGAAGGCTGGTTCCAGCAGTATAAACGGACATAGAGTTTTTGACGGATCTCATCGTCAGAGGCAATGAGCCGCTTATATTCGTTGAGTAACTCTTCACCTGAAACCTGATCAACATAATCAGCTAAATCTATTTTTTTATAGATCGCATCAGCTTTGACGTTGTCGTAATAAGCGGCAAAGGCTGATGTAGGTAAAAAAAATATTGCTATAAAAATGGCAATAAAAAAGTGAATCTGAAGTGATGTTTTCAAGTTAATAAGCTGCTTATTTATAGTTTTTTTGTTGGCAACAATAATTATTGTGTGAGCGTTGTTGTAATACTTTTGTATGTATCTTTACTATCGATGAGCAATTATTGTGCACAACAGGCCTTTTATCAAGGATAAATTGATGTGACCTGCAGATTAAAGTCCAATTTTAAAGGAGTATCTGCCCATCAGGTTGATATATCGGCGGAGTATTACTTTAAGAACTGATAATACAAACAGTAAAAAATCATGTCATAATTGAACCAGCTTGTTTTAATTTACATGAGAAAAAGACATATCACTGCATTGATATGACATAAGAATGCGTTTGATCTGACCTAATTTCACTAAATAGTTTGATTATTGGCCATCAAACATTCTGATGCGGATCTATGTGGAGAATTTTAATTGAGAGATAACCATGACAAAAGTTGACCCGCAGTATCAAGAAGTAGCAAAACAAATTTCGTATAACGTAGCAAACAAAGTGCTGCCGATGGATAAGTTACCTGAAACATTACTTGAGGCCTATGAAGGCTTGTTTACCGAACTTATTGAAGATAAAGCCAATACGTTTACTCATGCTTGGGATGCATTGCCAGCGAGTGCGCAAAAGTTAATGACTAAAGCAGAGTTTCATGGCTTTTATATTGCCAATGCGTGGATGCAGTTAAGCCGTGTTGCGCAAGAAATTGCTGACAGTGCGGACTCTGAAGAAGAGATGAATAATAACGAATATGATGGTGTATTCGGTCGCTTAGCGGAGCAGTCGTTGAAAGAGTGTTTACGTAAGCTTAAAAAAGCGCGCACCGACCGTCCATTGTTAAATAGTTTTAAGCTAGTGATGTCGGCATAAATTTACTGTTATAGCGGATACAAAAAATCCCAACTTAGGTTGGGATTTTTTTATGGTTAAAAAGCGCATAACCGTTTCAATTAATGAGTTTTGCTATCACAGTAATGATGATCAGCGCTTTATCATTCTAAAGCGCTGAGTCGTACTTAATCATTGTTAGAATGAGGTACGTTTGTAACGACGATATTCAGGTTCCCAGAAGTTAGCCTCAATAGATTGTTGCAGTAACTCATCGGTACAAGGTAATGCTAAACCTTGATCAATAGCTGCTTTAGCAACAGCAAAAGCAATATATTTACTAACAGTTTGAATATCTTCAAGGCGAGGTAATAGCGAGCCAACACCGTCTTTACCTAATGGTGAACATTCCGCTAAAGCACGACTTGAAGCCATTAACATTTCATCAGATACACGTCTTGCACCACAAGATAATACACCTAAGCCAATACCTGGGAAGATAAAGCTATTATTACACTGCGCTATCTCAAAAGTTTCGCCATTGACTATTACTGGTTCAAATGGGCTGCCCGTTGCCACGAGTGCTTGGCCCGATGTCCAATTAAGGATGTCCTTAGGAGTCGCTTCTACACGGCTTGTCGGATTCGATAATGGGAATACTATCGGACGTTTACAATGGCTGTGCATTGCCTTAATGATTTCTTCAGTAAATAACCCTGGAGAGCCTGATACTCCGATAAGTACCGTTGGTTTAGCATTGTTAACTACATCAAGTAACGAGATATTGTCACTGTAATTGTCCCATGCTTCTATCGTGGCACAAGGTTGAGCTAGCTTCTGTTGGAAAGGGAGTAGGTTAGGCATATTATCGAGTAATAAGCCCCAACGATCGACCATAAATACTTGTGAGCGAGCTTGTTGATCGCTAATGCCCTCAGACACCATTGTCGCCACAATCGCTTCGGCAATACCGCAACCTGCGCTACCCGCACCTAAGAAGGTGATGCGTTGCTCGCTGAGTTTACTGTTAGCGGCTTTACAAGCAGCCAATAGTGAGCCAACCGTAACGGCTGCCGTGCCCTGGATATCATCATTGAAACTGCAATATTGATCTTTATAACGCTCAAGTAATGGCATGGCATTTTTTTGTGCAAAATCTTCGAACTGAATTAATGCATCAGGCCAGCGACGGCTGACTGCTTGCATAAATTCTTCAACAAATTCAGCATATTCATCGCCGCCAATACGTTGATGACGCCAGCCCATATACATAGGGTCTTCAAGAAGTTGTGGGTTATCAGTACCAACATCTAACGTCACAGCAAGACAATACGCCGGGCTTATGCCACCACAACTAGTGTATAGCGATAATTTACCAATTGGGATCCCCATACCGCCTATGCCTTGGTCGCCTAAACCGAGAATACGTTCTCCGTCTGTCACCACGATGACTTTGACTTTATGGCGAGTCGAGTTATTTAAAATATCATCAATGCGATCTTTGTTAGGATACGAAATGAATAAGCCACGATTACGACGGTAATTTTTAGAGAAGCGTTCACAGGCTAAGCCGACTGTAGGCGTGTAGATAATCGGCATCATTTCACTGATGTTATTACGCACTAAACGATAAAATAAGGTTTCGTTAGTATCCTGAATATTGCGCAAATAAATGTGCTTATCGAGATCATTGGTGAAGTTTTTAAATTGTGCGTAAGCGCGAGCGGCTTGCTCATCAATGGTTTCAATTACCCAAGGAATGAGGCCTTCGAGGTTGAAATAAATTCGTTCTTCTTCACTAAATGCACTGCCTTTATTAAGCAGAGGTGATTCAAGAATCGCTGGGCCGGCAAAAGGAAGATAGAGGGGGCGTTTGTTATCGTCCATGGGGAACCTTAATGTGTTAGATCCAGTTAGATCGTTATTAGAATAGGGCTGGTTTTTTTTATGATTGTAGATTATCACGTCTGATCTTTTTTGTGGTCTGTTAAGTGAGTAAAATCACATTATTGTTGGGTACTTCTACTCATCATTTACTATTGTGTCATTACTATGTGAACAATCGCATGGTGTAAATGCAAAATTATTATTGTTTAAATGTAAACGCCACAAACAAAAATGCGCAGCCTAAGCTACGCATTAATAAAGTATTATCTCAACATCCTAACGAATATTACTTACCGCGATGTTTGATTGATAAACCTTTAACGAAGTTTCTTAACACCTGGTCGCCACAAGGTTTATAGTTTTTATGGTCAGGGTTACGGAATAGCGCACCTAGTTCAGATTTAGTCATTGAAAAATCTGCTAAAGCTAATGCGGCAATAATATCTTCTTCACGCATTTCTAGCGCTACGCGTAATTTTTTGAATATAAGATTATTAGTCAGTTGCTTTAAAGGCACTGGTACTTCAGCTCCAGGCTTTAAACCACGATTTTGAATGATCAAACCATCTAAGAATTGGCACATTAATGTGTCATTACACGCTTGATAACCTTCTTCTTCCTCTTTTTTCAACAGCGCAATAATTTGCTCTGAAGACATGTCTACTTTGGCTTGGCTGAAAATGTTAATCATTTTGGCATTTGAATAGTCAAACACAAAGCGAATACGGCGAAGAATATCATTGTTAATCATAAGGTTCTCTGGCGCGGCTGCGCATAAATGGTTTAGGTCAGTTGACGAAACACTATTATAGCGGGTAATCACTGATTAGTCAGATTAATCCTGCTTGAGCTGCAATCGATTTCTAACGCAGCTAGTGTCGCTTCGCTGTTAGGCTGTTGATTTTATAGGATCTAGCCGCGTAGCGTCCTAGCCTCTAGGCTTTTAGTGAGATTATTTTGTGAAATACCAATAAATAAACAAGATAGCGAAGCTAACTAAATACAATAAACCAATCCAAGACAACCCAACCATCACACGGCCATAACGATGTTTTTTAGCCAAGGTGTTACTTGTCATTAAACGGAAGTTAAGCCATGCAAAAATAACGGTAGTCATAAAGGCAAGGATCATCACAAATTCAAGCAGCGGTAATAAGGCGCCTTTAAAGAATAAAATGAGTAATAAACCAAGCGCGCTGATCCCGAGCATCACCTGGGTTAAATAACTGCGTGGTGACGTGTTGTGAGACAGTAATCGCCAGCCCATATCAAGTGTGCGACTGTAGCCATCTATCACGGTAACCGTGGTACTAAATATACATAAAAATGCAACAATCCCAATTAGATAGCGGCTTTCATTGCCCATGACTTGGCTATAAAGGGTGATCAATTGTGAGGCAAATACCGCACCTGAGTCTGAAAAACGCTCGCCACTGCCGTGCATCACTAATGCGCCTAACGCTAAAAATACAATCGCCAGTAATGCCGTGGTGACATAGCCTAGATTAAAATCAAAAATAGCCTGCTTGGCAGTTACCGTTTGGGTTTTACGTTTTTCTATTAACCATAACGAGTTCCAAGTACTTACCTCTATCGGAGCTGGCATCCAACCCATCATCGCTACTAAAAAACCGACGTATGCCCATTGCCAAGGAGATTCACTGACCACTGGAGTGCCGAATCCGCTATAACGATTAAAGGCTAATGCCACGGCTACCAGGGTGGTTAGCGTAAGAGCCAACATGATAATTTTAGTCATTTTATCAAGCAGTTTGTAGTGGCCGAAAATTAATAATGCTAATGAGCTGGCCAATACAATCAGCGCTAATACGTCAATTGATAGCGGAATAAACTGGGTTAACATTGCCGCCGTTAACATACATACCCCAGCCGTACTGGCAATGGCGGCAATAACATTAAGCCCAGTAAACAGCATCAAATACCCGCGCCCTTGCTTTTGATAACCGTGCAATAAACTCTCATCAGTTGCTGCGGTGTAGCGAGCGCCAGCCGCGAAGAAAGGATACTTAACGATATTGACTAATAAAATGAGCCACGCCAGTTGCCAACCAAATTCGGCACCTGCTCGAGTTGAGGCCACTAGGTGAGAAGCGCCAATCGCGGCGGCGGCCATTAAGATTCCTGGTCCTGTGGCTTTAAACAGTGTGCTAACACGAGAGACCCACGGTAAGGCTGATGCAGTTTGTTGATTAAGCATGTTAAAAAAGACCTAGTTTGATTGTTTAGCGGTTAATGATTGTTCTATTCGCAATAATGTGGCGTTCATTTGTTGTAGATTGTCTAGGATTAATACATCGGTATTTGGACGAGCTGATGCGCTGTTTTGCCGTTCACTGAGTTGTGTTTTTTGTGCCAGTACTTGTGCTCTAAAATCGACTACATTTATGACGCCAATTAAGCTAATTAACGCCCCTGCGCCAGATTGCCCGGCGGTTTCTACGGTAAGTTTATGAATGCCAAACATGCGCATAATGGGACCTTGGATAAGTGCCATATCGGTGATTTTATCCAATGGAACGGTATTTTCTGTTCGAGTAAACAACCCTTTGCGGACGATGAGTTTTTGCTCGGTTAATTCAGCACTCATGTTATTGATGTAACGCTTTGTCGCCAGTAACCCTAGGGGAAACCATAATAATAACAATGGAATACCAACGACACTTAGGAAAAGAAATACGCTGCCAGACAATAACCAGTACAGACCTAGGTTTGCATGAAAGTGGGCACTAACTAGGGTTTTGTCACTCATTTGATCTCCATATCAAAAGCTTTTAAATTCACTTTTTTTAAGTATTTATTCTTGTGTAAGTAACTAGTTACATTTACATTACTGGCTTGTGTTGACTTTGTTAAGAAATAACTTAACTTGGTTACGTAAAAATAAATCCGTACGAGTTGCACGTCGTTATAGTTTTAAACGGCAGTGTGCAGCAGTCAAGGATGTAAAACAATAAATTAACGTTAAGGATGATCATGAAAAAAACTAACCTATTGCGTAGTGCTTGCGCCATCGCCGTTTCACTGTCCCTTGCCCCTATCGCATTCGTTTCTCAAGCTGCCGAAGCCGGTGCACAATCAAAAGTTGAACGAATTGAAGTGACCGGTTCTCGTATCAAACGGACTGATATTGAAGGACCATCGCCAGTTCAATCGTTGAATAAAGACGATATTGCCAACATGGGTTTTGATAACCTACAACAATTGCTTGAACGTATGCCTGCAAACGGTTCTGGCGCATTTTCTACTCGTGGTAACAGCCAAGATTCTACCGCTAACGGTGGCGCATCAATCAGTTTACGTGGCTTAGGGCCAGATGCCACTTTGGTACTTATCAATGGTCGTCGAGTGGGATCGAGTGCCTTTGCTGAAGGGATTTCGAATTCATTTGTTGATATCAACAACATCCCTGTATCAGCAATTGAGCGCATTGATATTCTTAAAGACGGTGCTTCAGCTATTTATGGTTCTGATGCTATCGCTGGTGTGGTTAACATCATATTAAGAAAAGACATCGAAGGGCTTGAAATTAACCTAGGTTATGGCGACGACAGCGGTACGGGTTATGACGAAACTACAGCCAGCTTGGTGTGGGGCGTAAAAGCCGACAAAGGCAGTGCGTCAGTTATTCTTGATTACTTTACTAATGGTACTTTGTCAGCAAGCGATATGGGCCGTTTTGGCACTGCTAACCAATCACCTTATGGCGGTGAAGATTACCGTTCATCGCGAGGCTTTCCAGGGTATTTTTATGTTAATGGTGTGAAAACCATCGATCCTGATTGCCCCGCTGAGAATGCCACAGCAAGTGGCAGTTGTTTGTTTGATTACGGTCCATACAATTTAACCATTCCAACGTCTGAGCGTGTTGGTGCTATTGGCCAATTTGATTACATGCTCGGTGAAGATTTAACTGCATTTTTAGAGTTATCTGTACAACATAACACCTCTGAAGCGGGTGGTGCACCAACGCCATTAGATGAAGATGCTGGTTTAACCGTGCCTGGTTCTCATCCTAACAATCCATTTGGACAAGACATTGATATCGGTCGTTACCGTACAGTTGATGCTGGCGCACGTCGTTGGGATATCGAATCAGATACCATGCGTATTGTTGCCGGTCTTCGTGGCGTTATCAATGATTGGGACTGGGAAGTATCAGCGCAACGTGGCCGCAGTGAATCTACTCAAACCGGTGACCGCTCACAAGGTTGGGTAAGAACCGATTACTTACAAGCCGAAATTGATGCCGGTAACTACAACCCGTTTGGCGGCACTATGAACTCGCAAGATGTGATTGATCGCATCACCACAAGTCTAGTAAGACAAGGTAAGTCAAGCATCACAGCTTATGATGCGAGTATTTCGGGCCATGCATTTACCATCGCAGATCGCGATATCATGATGGCTGCAGGTGCAGAATACCGCGAAGAAAGCGTTAGTGACATTCCAGATGAGCAGTTCCAACGCGGTCTTATTTTTGGTACTGAAGCGGTGTCTGCATTTGGTTCGCGTGATCAACATGCTGCCTATGTAGAATTATCAATTCCTATTGCAGATAACTTTGAATTACAACTTGCCGGTCGTTATGACAGCTACAGTGACTTTGGTTCAACCACTAACCCTAAAATTGCTTTCCAGTGGGGTATTAGTGACGAGATAACTGCACGTGGTTCTTGGTCCACAGGTTTCCGTGCACCATCATTAGCACAAATTGGTTTAGGCCCTTCTGAAAAAAGTGACTTTTTAACCGATAGCTATCGTTGTGCCGCAGATAACGTCGACTGTGAATTGCTTGACTACAACTTTATATTTGCTGGCAACCCGAATCTTAAAGCGGAAGAGTCTGAGACTTGGAACGTCGGTATGATTTGGGCACCAAGTCAGCAGTTTGATATTGGTTTTGATTTATACAATATTCTCCAAGATCACAAAATTGACTCATTGCAAAACCAAGATCTTTACGACGAAAACTGTAATGATCAAAACAGCACTATTTGTTTACGTAATGCACCGCAAGCGGGCGAAACATTTGGCTCAATTGACGTAATCAAGTCAGCATTTGTCAATATTGGCTCACAAGAAGTACAAGGTATCGATTTATCTAGCCATTACGGTCTTGAGTTAAACAGCTATGGTGATATTAAGTTTGGTCTAGAGTACAGCTACTTAATCAGCTTTGAAAAAGAAGTTGATGGAACAACGATTGACTACACCGGTGAGTACGAGTATCCACAACACCGTTGGTTGGCAACAACCAACTGGAACATGGACGACTTTACGGCTAACGTTAACTTAAGCTATATAGGTGAGTTTGAAGACTACAACAAAACTCGTACTGTTGATGCACAGTTGTTAGTTGATATGTCTGGTTCATATCGTTTCAACGATACTGTTAAGTTATCTGTAGGTGTAAATAACGTGTTTGATGAAGAGCCATCATTTGCGATTGGTGATGGCGATGCTGACCTTTATGGTTACGCAATGGGCGTACATAACCCACTAGGCCGTTATATTTATACTAAAGTCACAATGAAGTTCTAATGGCAACGTCATAAGATATCGATAGCCACATTCACTTAAGGTGCAATGTGGCTTTTTTTATTGTACGAATTGATTGGATTACCCCAAAAGGATTCAACATGATTACGTTATATGGAACTCAAAAAAGTCGAGCACTCCGAGTATCTTGGCTTTTAGAAGAATTAGGCGTTGAATGGCAATTTCATTTTATTGATTTTGCCAAAGGTGAAAATAAACGTGACGCATTTTTAGCCCTCAACCCTAGTGGCAAAATGCCAGTACTCACCGATGGTGACTTTGTGTTAACTGAATCCGCGGCCATTATGCGTTATTTAGCTGAAAAGTACGGCCAAGGTAAATGGTTACCAAAACCAGGTACTCAAGCGTCGGGTATTCATGAGCGCTGGATGAGCTTTGTGATTAGCGAACTTGAACAACCATTGTGGAGCATGGGTAAACATCGTTTTGCGTTGCCAAAAGAATTGCGCGTAGACGCCATGTTTGCTGTGGCTAAATGGGAGTTTGATCAAGCAGCTGCTATTGCAGAAACTTGGATACCAGAGTCTGGGTTTGTATGTGGTAGCTCGCCTATGGTTGCCGATATTTTACTCGCACAAACCTTAGGTTGGGCTTTGGGATTCGAGCAACATCTGCCGCCTAAGTTGTCCGCTTATCGCGATCGATTAAAGCAACGTCCTGCTTTGGCCGCAGCACTCGCCAAAACAGCACCACTTGTTAATGCAACGAAATAACAGGCATTAAAAAGGAAGCACAAGGCTTCCTTTTGATTATTTACTGGCAATATGCAGACTTTTTATAATTGAGTAGCAGCCCATTTCGCACGGCTTTCACGGCTTTCGCTCATGCCGTTATCAGCGCGATAAGCTTTGTATGCTTCAGCATCTAGTGCCACCAAACTCACATCCACTTCAAGTACAAGTTTGCATTCTTTTTTAATACGCCAAGCTGCGGCATTGTATAATTCAGTTAATGGCAAAGTGCTTAAAAATTCTGGATTGTATTGGGTATATAGCGCTTGAGTCGGATACACCACAAACGCTAACCGACGCTTAGGCTCTTTTTTAAAAAGCTCTTCAATACCGTCAGAGGTGTTGAGCACTTGCATTTCGATAATATCATCGATTTCTAGTAACTTTTTTTGAGCCGGAATAGGCGCTTCTTGCTCGCCAGATTCCCATGCCATCACGTCTTCATTACTGGCTTTAGTGATGCTAGCAACCTGTTCAGTTGTTAGGCCTAAAGACTGACGTAAACATTGAATTTCAATTGCATTTAAACCGGTATTTTTCGACATGATCGTTCTCATTGTTAGTGATAATTTGTTTAATAAGCGCTTATTATCTCGCGTTGGGTTAGTTAACTCCAACCTAGGCTAGTAGATAGGATTATCGATTAAGCCACACGTCTTCGGCCCAATGCCAAAATGATTCCCATACTTTGTCGCTAAATCGACCTTTTTTCCAAAACAACACTTGGCTTTCTTCATCAATACAATAAAAGCTATCACCGATTTGGCAAATGGCAATTTGTTCGCGAGGTAATCCAATAGACCAAGCATAACAAGCTACTTCAGGTAAGTAGGTATGTGAAGATGGATCGGCAGCGGTAACAGGTTCAAGCGTGCCATAAATAACATCGCTGCCATACAGTAAGAATTCTTTTAAATCATTGGGTAAACCAATTAAGATCTGTTCTTCAACTTCTACAAGTTGCTCAAAAGTTGGCAATTCTAACGGCACCGGTACGGTTTCGCTTAATTCTTGTAGTTGTTCAATAATGTCATTCATCGCATTGTCCAGCAGATCGTTTCGTAATGGGCGCGAGTATAGCAGATGTGATTGTTGCGGATCTTGTTTGGCAAAAAAAAAGCGCTCATATGAGCGCTAAAGGGTGGTGTGGATACTATGCAACTTGGCGTTGTGAACTGTATAAACTTTGACGTTTGTAGCTTAACCACGCTTTGTGATACTGCTTGTGAGAGTCTTGACGCAGTTTAGCGATAGTGGCTTGCTCTATGTCATTTAAGCGTCTTGATGTGGCTTTAGCCTGAGACTCAATCTGCTGGATTTGCTCATAAACATGATGTTCAGGGCCACTTTTAATGTCGGCAATATCATTTAAATGAAATTGTACTTCAACCACCATTTGGCTTACGGGTAATTTCACTAATACATTTAAATCACGATAACCTGATACTTTAGGGTGAGCAAAACGATTTTTCAATTGCACAATTTCGGTGTATTGGCTCAACTGTTGGTAACTTGATAGCAAGCTTTTTACGTCATAGGCCACCACACTTGCCCGTGCTATATCGGTTAGTTGGCTGGCATCTCCATTAAATTTAGTTTGCACTTTTTGAGCCGCACGCTGATAACTTTTGGTAGCAGGAAGAATGGTTTTGGTATTACTTGATTGGTCAATGAAGTGAAGTAGGTCAATCAGTTCTTGCTGCGCCGCCGGTGCCCGTGACATCAGAGCATGCAAGTTATCACTATCTTGTGTCACCAAGTCGGTGTTGTGATCATAAAGCGCCATTAGCTGCTCAATATCATTAGATGATTTTTGGCTGAAGTCAGATGGCTGAGCTAGCTTGGTGTATTTAAGCTCGTTAGGCTGGGCAATAGCACCACGTGTAGACAGTAAAATTAAGAATATAAAGAAGGTACGAAACAACTTATTCATTGAATAGCTCCAGCATAATGTCTGTTAATCCAATGTACCGCTTTTTGGCTGAATAGGGGCTGAATGAACAAGGTTTAATGATATATATTAACTTGGCTATGTGTTGTATTCGTTTTTATTATCAAGTGGTTAGTTTTTTTATAATAAAAAAGGGCATCTTTCGATGCCCTTTTTTTTGTGTAAATGTGACCTAAGTCAGTCATTCGCCTTGGTGATTACCAAATTTTTACGCGACTAGCTGGCTCAATGTACATCTTGTCGCCTTCTTTCACGTCATAAGTGCTGTAGAACTCAGGCATGTTAGATAACGCACCTAATGCACGGAAATGACCTGGTGAATGCGGATCAGTTGCTACGCGGTTACGCATTGCTTCTTCTTTCATCTTCACACGCCAAATTTGAGTGAAGCCCATGAAGAAACGTTGATCGCCTGTTAAGCCATCAATAACCGGTGCTTCTTTACCATCAAGTGACATTTTGTAAGCTTTATAGGCGATAGTCACACCTGATAAGTCACCAATGTTCTCACCTAATGTTAGGCTGCCGTTCACGTGTAGGTCGTCAAATACTTGATAACCATTGTACTGAGCGATTAATGCATTGCCTTTTGACTCGAATGCTTTTAAGTCAGCTTCGGTCCACCAGTCACGCATGTTACCTTCGCCATCAAATTTAGCACCTTGGTCATCAAAGCCATGGCCCATTTCGTGGCCAATAACTGCACCAATACCACCATAGTTAACCGCATCATCAGCTTCTAAGTTGAAGAATGGTGGTTGTAAAATCGCAGCAGGGAACACGATTTCGTTCATGGTTGGGTTGTAGTAAGCGTTAACTGTTTGTGGCGTCATGTGCCACTCGTCTTTATCGATAGGTTGGCCTAACTTAGCTAAGCCTTTGTTATGCTCAACAATGGCCGCACGTTTAGCGTTACCCACTAAGTCATCTGCTTTAATGGTCAGTTTGCTGTAGTCATCCCACTTGTTCGGGTAACCAATTTTAGGATTAAATTTAGCCAGTTTGTCTTTTGCAGCAACTTTAGTATCAGCACTCATCCAATCTAGTGAGTCAATGCTTGAACTATAAGCGCCACGTAAGTTTTCAACTAACTGTTCCATACGGGTTTTAGCTTCTGGTGCAAAGTGACGTTTCACATACACTTTACCCACAACTTCGCCTAGCGTGTCACTTACCGTGCTCACGCCACGCTTCCAGCGAGTTTCTTGCTCTTCTTGACCATTAAGTGTCTTAGAGAAAAACTCAAAGTTTTCATTATCTAATGCTTCAGATAAATTGCTGGCATTATGTGTCAATGCCATCCAAGTCATGTAGTTTTTCCAAGTATCAAGGTCGTTATTTTTAAGCACCTCGTTTAAACCTTGGATATAACTTGGTTGGTTGATAATAATATCAGTTTGCTTGTCGCCGCCAAGCGCTGCTAAATAACCATCCCAGTTAATTTCTGATGCCAATTCTGGCAAATTCTTAACTTGGTATAGGTTGTATGTTTTAGTACTGTCGCGCGTTTCAACAACGTCCCAATGCTTTTCTGCAATTTGTGTTTCAAGTGCAAGAATGGCTTCAGCATTTGCTTTTGCATTAGGTAAGCCAGCAAGATTGTACATTTTTTCAATGTGTTCAACGTAGGCTTTACGGATGTTGACGAAGCGTTCTTCTTGATTAAAGTAGTAATCTTTTTCTGGCAGGCTTAAACCATATTGCCAAATGTGTGTGGCATAACGGCTTGAATCTTTAGCATCAATTTCAACATAGAATGCTAAAGGTGTACCACCACCGTTTGCTTGGTTTTCACCAAAAAACGCGGTTAATTCTTTTTTATCTTTTAGTGCGGCAATTTTATCTAAATCAGCTTGAATTGGCGCAATACCTAATTTATTTAGCGTTTCAACGTCCATAAATGAACGATATAAATCAGCTACTTTCTGTTCATCAGTGCCATCGGCTAGGTTTGGCGTCGCGCTTAAGTCTTCAATGATGGCTTTAACGTCATCACGTGCATTTTCACGTAGGTCGTAAAATGCACCAATGTTGGTACGGTCGCCAGGGATTTCTGCATTTTTCATCCATGCGCCGTTAACATACATGTAAAAATCGTCTTGTGGGCGCACTGACTTGTCGATGTTGTCAAACGTGATGCCAGATGTAAGTGCTTTTTCTACTGCAGCAGCAGTAGCTGTTTTTGCGACATCTGCAGCAGGCGTAACGACTGCCTTGTCATCACTACAAGCACTCAAGCCTGCAATTAATGAGGCGCATAGACCGCCAATAACCAATTTTCTCATGTTGTTTCCTTTGCTTGATGTAAAGAGCCCTTCAATGGGGCATTGCGATCAGTGTCGCTTAATTCAGTAATAACCCCTTTATCCAAAGGGAAAAGCTATTACTTTTATTGTGAATTGTATGTTAAAGCCTTATCCGTCTATAAAACAAGCCGCAAAGGGGCATTTTTAGCGTGTTTTTTGTGAGGATGTGTAACCAAAAATTACCTTAGCAGTGAAAAATGTTGGTGATTGATTTCTATTTGAGCGTGTAAGCAGCATAATAGCGCCAATATTTTTAGATTGAGTAATCATTGTGCGTTTAGACAAATTTATCTGTGAAAGTACCGAACTAACTCGGTCATTGGCCAAGAGAGCCTTGCACCGTGGTGATGTTACCTGTGATGGTGTTGTGGTAAAAAATTCAGGTTTTAAAGTACTACCACAAATGGCAGTGCATTTAGACGGTACGTTAATTAGCGTGATTGGCGAACGTTACATCATGTTAAATAAACCGGTAGACACCATCTGTTCAACCATTGATGAAGAATACCCATCAGTATTGAGTTTGATTGATATTGAGAAAATGGATACTTTGCACATTGCTGGCCGATTAGATGTCGACACCACAGGCTTAGTGTTAATTACTAGTGATGGTCAGTGGTCGCATAAAATCACTTCGCCAAAGAAAGATTGTGGCAAACGCTATTGGGTGGAATTAGCCGAACCTATTGATGACAGTTTAATCCAGGTATTTGCCGATGGCGTTGAGCTGCGCAATGAAGATGGACTGACTAAGCCTGCTTTGCTGGATATTATTGACTCAACTCATGTACGATTGACGATTAGTGAAGGTAAGTACCATCAAGTTAAGCGTATGTTTGCCGCGGTGGGTAATAGAGTGGTTAATTTACATCGTGAAGCGGTTGGTGCTATCGAGTTAAATGCTGACTTAGCCGCAGGTGAATGGCGCTTTTTAACCGATGCTGAAGTCAAGTCTGTGTAGTTATCATTTGAATATATAAAAATACCCGGTTGTCACCATATAATGATTACCGGGCCTTTTTTTATCTGCTCATTGCAAATCACTTTCTACTCAATACAAAATCACTTTCTACTCAATACAAAATCACTTTCTGAATACAAAATCAATTGCGAGGACATTGCTCTTTTATAAGCATCGCTTACCTCGAGCTAATGTTATTTACACTTATTGAGTTAGGCTAATTTTGCCACTAATGGTATTGATGTTGACTTGACCTGTGCCAGCTTGAGTTTTGAACTGCAACGTTTTGGCTGGTGAGTATTTTTGTTTTAGCGGTTTATCATCGGTTAATTGATTGTCAATTTTTCCACCAGGGCCGCCATCAATCATAAAACTGATGTTAGGCATAGCCGTAAACGTTAGCGCCATATCTCCACTTATGGTTTCGAGTTGAGCTTTGTTTAAATCGGCCCCTAAGGTTATTTGTGCATCACCACTGATGGTAACAATGTTTAACTCAGTGACTTGGCTAACTGTTGCGGTGATATCACCAGACACTTGGTCGACAGACAATTGCGTAAAGGCACTTTGACTTTTCAGTTCGCCACTCACTAAGCGCAGCTCAGCTTCGCCGTGGCTATTGTTGTCAGTGATATCGCCCGATACCGTTTCTAGGTTAATTTTTCCCGTTAACTCAGAGGTATTAATATTGCCTGACACCGTGGTGAGTTTAGTATTGCCACTAAGTTGTTGGGCGTTAATGTTGCCGCTGACTAACGCTAACGATATTTGGCCATTTAGCTGTGATAATTGATAACTGGCTGATACTCCCTCGGCATCTAAAGCAAGTTTTTTAGGCAGGTAAATGGTCAGTTGTGATCCTTGTTTATTACTGCCTTGATAACTGCGTGGTAATTTATCTTCTACAATAACGCTATTGCCTTTAACTTCAAATGTTAAGCCTTGGCTTAACTCATCAAGTTCACCTTTTACTTGAATGCTATTTTTATCCCAACTGACTAGCTCAACATTACCGCGTTGTATTTTCATGCTGACAGAAGGGTTATCAGAAACACTTAATTGTTGGTCAACGGCTTCTTTGGCCATTGAGATAAAACTGATACCGATTAACGGCACGATTAACACGTATTTAAGAATGCTCATATTGTATTTCCTTGTGATGTCCGTTTAGACGTAAATGGGAGCTTTTGGCCTTGCTGTAATAGGGTTATTTGACGTTGCATGATCCAACGCCATAATTGCCACATTTGTTGATTAGTCGGTTGTTGCTTCAATGCTGCTTGTACTTGTTTTGAGGCGGTATCCAGCTCGGCTAGTGCTTGGCTAATATCGCTCTGTATCTGTTGTGGAGCATCAGTTGATGATAATTGCCAACTCACGGTGTATTGATTTTGATTAAAAACATCCAGTTGAGTCTGATGAGTCAAAGCGATTTGATCGACCAACTCGACTAACGTTGACTCAGCTAATGTTGCCTCTGTATTCAATGTGGCCCCTGGGACTGTTGTCGTTATTGTGGCTGTTTGCGGCAGTAATGAATTACCATCAGGGCGTTGCCAAAGCAGCATCGCTAGCAAAGACAAAACCGCAACGCTAGCGGCAATAAGCCAAGGTCGAGTCAGATGTGTTTTTTGCTGAGATTGAGGCGACAACTGAGCTGTAATCTCTGGCCACAAATCGGTTGTCGGTTGCATCTCTAGCGGCAATGACTTGATTAGACTATCGAGGTCTTGCGGTGACTGGTTCATGCAAGCATCTCCTGCAAAAATTGTTTAGCATTATGGTACTGCGCTTTACTGGTGCCCTCGGCAATGTTGAGTAGGGCGGCAATTTCTTTATGTTGATAACCTTCAATCGCACACAGTACAAATACGATACGAGTCCGTTGAGGTAACTTTGCAATACATTTATCCAATTGGTGATACTCATCAAAGGCAACCGTGGGTATGTCCTGCGGCTCAAGTTGCTCTGTCGGTATAAAACGTCGCCACCACGATTGCTGTACCTTTAGCTCGTTAATCGCTTGACGGACGCACAACCGATGCAGCCAAGTGGTAAATTGGCTGTCGCCTCTGAATTGGTCCAATTTATGCCATAAGCGTATAAAACAGACTTGAGTCATATCGTCAGCAAGATGAGCTTGGCCACTCAATCTAAAGCAAATGGCGTAAACCCGCTTATGATGGCGGCTATAGAGTTGCTGGAATGCCTGCTTGCATCCAGTAACCGCTATTGCGACCAACTGATTATCGTCAAGTGCCGCTAAGTGGCTTAATTGCTCGTTTGTTGACTGATTAATAGCGGCATCCTTAATGTCACAACATGTCCAATATGATGGTGTAGTTATTTGACAGCCTCAAGTCGGCAAAAGGTTTATATGAGTGGTTATAAATAATCACTTTTCTGTAATATGTTTAAGATTTTTTTATATTAGCCGATAACTAGTTGCTATACTTATGTTGCTAGATTGATCTAAAAATCATTATCAGATCATACAATAATAACAGTAACGTTAAATCTTACTTTTAGGTGGTAGAAAATATGCTTATTCGATCGAAACTTATTTTAAGTTCGCTCATTTCAATCTCCTCAGTACTCGCGATGTTCGGGTTACAAAATTATTCTGAATCAGTCCTGTTGGAATTATCAACAGCATCAAACAGTATTGTTGAAATTGAAAAGAAAGTGCTTGAGTTACGTACTGAAGAAAAGGATTTTCTCCATCGTGCAGACACTGTTTATATTGAAAAATTTAAACATAGCATGGATGATATTGTGGTTTATATGGCCGAAGTGCGTGTCGCGCTAGAGCATCAAGGCATGAATGTCGATGCTTTAGATCATTTTAAAAAGAACCTCAACGATTATAAAACGATATTCAACGAGATTATTGCCTTAAAAGTAGAGATAGGGCTAACTCCAGAGTCAGGTTTATATGGTGATTTACGTTCAGCGGTTAAAAAAGTCGAAATTGTGCTGAGTGATAATGCAGAGGATGCTTTGCTGGTGGCGATGCTACAGCTACGTCGAAGTGAGAAAGACTTTATGCTCCGCCGTGACCCTAAATATATACAAGCTTTTGATGACGGAATCGCCCGTTTTTTAACTCAAATACAACAGTCTAATATAATGTTTTCTCAAAAAGAGCTATTGACTGCAGATGTTAAAGATTACCAAGTTAACTTTAAAAAATTAGTTGATAAAGAAGTGCTATTTGGTTTAACGGACGAAGACGGTAAAATGGCCGAGTTACGTGAGAAAATCCATCAAACAGATAATGATACCGTTACCCTACGTGAGGAAACGTTAGCCGAAATAGAGCATGGTAAAAAGCAGGCTTTTATTATTGGTTTAAGTATATTTTTGTTAATCGCTGCAGTGCTGTGTATTTTCACCTATTTAATTATTCGTAGCATTATTAAACCGGTACAAGATATAACCGATGTAATTTCGTCAATTGAAAAAAGTAAGGACTTATCAATGCGTTGCGATGAGTCAGGTAATGATGAATTATCGAAAATCGCCTATCATTTCAACCAAATGGTAATAACGTTCCAAGAATTGATCCAGCAAGTGGACGAGTCGGTTACAGCAATGAATGAGTCGTGCCAAGAGCTGTCTCGAAATGCAATGACAGCTTCGGAAGGTGTGTTACGTCAGCTTAATGAAACCGACATGGTGGCCACAGCCGTTACCGAAATGGGGGCTACCATTGACGAAATTGCCAAAAATACAGAACTGGCGGCCGGTAAAGCCAGTCAAACTCATGAGAACGCTCAATCTGGTCAACAGGGTGTAGAACTTACCGTTCAAAAAATCACCCTGCTAGCTAAGCAATTAGCCGATTCAGCCTCAGTGGTTACCGAACTTGAGCGAGACAGTGTCACGATTGGTAGCGTGCTTGATGTGATTAGGGGCATTGCAGATCAAACAAACTTATTAGCATTAAACGCGGCGATTGAAGCAGCAAGAGCGGGGGAGCAAGGTCGTGGTTTTGCGGTTGTTGCCGATGAGGTTCGTACGCTAGCCTTAAGAACACAAACGTCGACTCAAGAAATTTCCAGCATCATTTCAACCTTACAATCCCGAACTCATTCTATTGTTGAGCTTATGCAAGAAAGTCAGCAACAAGGGCGAGAAAGTGCTGAACAAGCTGCCATCGCGGGTGAAGTATTACGCACAATTACCAATGACGTGACCAATATTATGGACATGAGTACTCAAATTGCTGCGGCAATTGAAGAGCAAAGTATGGTAGCTGCAGAGGTGGGTAAAAACGTGGTAGTTATCCGTGATATTGCCGATGAATCATCACAAGCGGCTGAAGAAAATGCCGCGGCTTCTGAAGATGTAAGAATACGAGCCAAAGCACTGCATGAAGCGGTTAGCCAGTTTAGAGTGTAAGGTTTTGTCACAGTGACAAAACAGATAATAAAATGGCCTAGCATTGCTGCTAGGCCATTTTTTTTAGCTAATTAAGCTAACTCTGTATGTTAACTTTTTACGCTAAATGTGTTTGCTCAACAATAAGATAAACTAAGCGAATATTTTAGCTTTTAGAGTGTGATGGTGTTAACGCCATCAGGGGTGCCTACGAGTAGTACATCGGCACCGCGGTTCGCAAATAAACCATTTGTCACAACACCGACGATGGCGTTGATTTTAGTTTCCATCACTTTAGGGTCTAGAATTTTCATATTGTAGACATCTAAAATAACGTTGCCGTTATCGGTTATTACGCCTTGACGGTAAACTGGATCTCCACCTAATTTTACCAACTCACGTGCCACATAAGATCGTGCCATCGGGATGACTTCAACAGGCAATGGAAACTCACCTAAAATTGGCACTTGTTTGGTATTATCTACAATACAAATAAACCGTTTTGCTACCGCCGCGACAATTTTTTCGCGAGTTAATGCAGCTCCGCCGCCTTTAATCATGTCCATGCGGTCGTTAATCTCGTCCGCGCCATCAACATAGACATCTATCAAATCAACACTGTTTAAATCAAATACTTCAATGCCAAGTTCAATGAGTTTTTTAGTTGATGCTTCAGAGCTTGATACCGCACCTTCAATATCATCTTTCATGGTGGCAAGTGCATCAATAAAGTGATTAACTGTAGAGCCTGTACCTACACCGACGATGGTGTCTTTTTTGACATACTGCAGTGCTGCCCAACCTGCTGCTTTTTTCATTTCATCTTGTGTCATAATAGTGTTCCCAATGCTAAAAAATCTGTTATTTCTTCTCTAATTGGCTCGATTATAGCGCAAATTAGTGTGTCGGCGTTTGCTGTCCATCATAAAAACGTGCTTTTTTAAACGCACTCAATACTCTGATATTAATGTCGCTCATGAACTTTTTCTCTAGACGTACATCCATTACGTAGGCCTTAACGGTAATGGTTTGTAAAAACTCGCCTAAGTCATATTCGTTACCTAAATTGACAATAATGGGCTTATTTAGAAAAGTATAAGGTGAGCACTGTGTGGCTTCGCGGGCAAGGGCAATGGCTTTTTTGTGGTCAACAAGCATAGGCAAAGTAAATTTTACCACAACCATTTCATCTAAAGCGCCACTGTTGGCATTAGACACTGCCGTTTTTAAGGCTTCAGCATTGGGGATCATGACAGTATTGTCATCAAAAGTACGCAACCAGGTAACGCTCCATTCTAGCTTAATGACTTCGCCGTAATGGCCTGACAATGTGACCATGTCGCCAACGCGATATGGCGGGTTAATCATGATAATAAACCCTGCAATCATATTTTTAGCCGGTTCCTGTGTCGCTAACCCCACCACAATACTGATAGACCCGACCACGGCTAGAATGAGATTTTCATGCGGGTCGATAATGCCAACGATCGAATAAACAATCACACTAAGCCATACAAATAAACGCACAAAAGGGTATGACCGATTCCAAATTAAGCGGTATTTAGGCAACGCTTTATTCAGTTGATTTAAGCAAAATTGGATCAATACCAATAACAGCCACGCCATTAGACACAGCAGTAAAATACTGATTATTCGATCAAACGAAATAATATCTAAAAATGCTTGTAATGCTTTACGTGAATCTTCCATAGTCGCCTCGTTTAATTAAACAACTTATTGTTATTCACCAAATGGTTGGCGATAATTTTGCTTAATGTTGGAGTAATAAAGTAGAAATGCTCGGCAAAATCTTGTTGCGAATATTGTGCAATAATAAGTCCTTGGCGAGCTAAATATTCTAACTGCAAGCTGCTTTGTTCAATCGTAATGGCAAAAATATGCGCATGCTGACTCACACGTAAGCCACCATGAACATAAATTTCAGCGACTGAAAATAGGTCATTGTCTTGGCATTGTTGCAATACAGATGAGTTAATGCGGCAAATATCAATGCCATTATTTGAACGACTATTTGAACTATTATCCGAACCGATATCGACTTGGTGCGCGAGAGAATACTGTAGCAACAATGATGCTAATTTGGGGTGCCCTTGGCTGATAGTGTACAGCTGTTTTAGTTGGTCTTTATAAGGATTTACAATATCCACTTGCTCAATGTTTGCTTGCTCTGTTTGCTCTTTAGTACTTTTATTGGTGTTGTTAGGGGGGGTGGTAGTCGTTTCTTTGGCCATCACGTCGTTGCTGATTAACCCTAAATCAAGCAGATGTTTTGTTTGTATGGTGGCTAATTCGGTTTCACTAAAATAATCGAGCTGAAAAACATGCTTAATAAAGTGATGAATTTGATACTGTGCGCTTAATCGTTGCCATGCAAATATTTCACAGCCCATGATCCAACAATGATGTTTACGCGTTTCCATCACGATAGTCGCAAAGGTCACCAAGGCTTGATTATTCCCCATCATTCTCAACATTAGCTTGTGCATATCATCTATCATAATTAGCTGTGGTGGTTGTTGGTTAATGGCGGCAATTGTCTCTGTGATGGTGTTTGGTGGCGTAATGCCAAAACAATAACAAACATGGGCTATGGCGCCATTTGCGCCTAATGGCGCTTGGTAAAAGCTCATCAGAAGCCACTTGGACGGCAGCGGTTTTACGTCAGGCATCGGTGCTTTTTTAGCGTCATCGGCAATAATGGTTTGCAGTAAAGGTGGCAGTTGGCCTAAAAAAGATGATCCTCCAGATCCCGCTGGCGAGACAATTGCACTGATTTCTCCATGATGATTACGCCATTGGTTTATAACATCGGTAATTTGGTTGAGTTGTTTTTCTCGGCCAACAAAATCATCACTCGCATAAAGTGACTGGTATAGCATCACCTGAGTAATTGGTCCACGACGGGCTTGAAGCGGATATTGGTTGGCTATGGTCTTGAGCGACATCTGCCCTTGTTGTGCTTCATCTATCTCTGTTTTTAGGGTAGCTTTAGAGGTAAATAAGCTATTGAGCCATGGATTTAATCGACTAAAAAAACGCAAGTTAATGTCCATCTATACTCTCTTTTTAAACGATTTATTTAATCTTAACATGAAGTAAACAAAAAGCGGTATTGGTGCCAGACGCATACATTAACGAATACGATGGATAATGATAGATTCAATGCAAGGTGATGACAGTGGTAATCAAAACGAGTAAATATTAGTCATAACTAATGTTTTTGGTTTGATCTATGATAAAAAGTTACTAAAAACTTACTAATTATGACTATTTATCTATTGTCGCTCTAATCCTTTATCGTATACTCAGTGAATTATCCGGTCTATCTTTTCAAGTGAGAGTGATGAAATTTCGTTTCTTGTTTGCCTGTGCCTTATTATGTTCAACTTCGTTGAGCAGCCCAATGTCTTTTGCAGCACAAGCCGTGCAAAACAAACCTCAGCAAGAGTTAGCCTCCGCTAGTGCTATGTTGGTCGACTTAACCACCAATGAAGTTTTATATTCAAGTAATCCAAATCAACCAGTGCCTATAGCGTCAGTGACCAAGTTAATGGCTGCCATGGTGACATTGGATGCCAAGCTTGCATTAGATGAAAAAATCTCAGTAAAAATTACTGACTCACCTGTGATGCGCAATATTTATTCACGTGTGCGTTTAGGCAGCGTGGTGACCCGTGAAACCATGTTGTTATTAACATTAATGTCGTCAGAAAATCGTGCAGCAACCTCACTTGCACATAATTATCCAGGTGGATTTAAGGCTTTTGTGCGAGCAATGAACGACAAAGCGACCGCACTGGGCATGAGCCAAACACGTTATGTTGAACCAACAGGCTTGTCACCTGACAATGTATCTAGCGCTAACGATCTCATATTATTGCTTAAAGCCAGCCAAACATATCCGTTATTAGGCAAGCTGAGCTCGACCACTAAAAAGCACGTTAACTTTGAATCACCACGTTATGCCTTAGATTTTCAAAACACTAATAAACTAGTATTTAAAAACAATTGGAATATTGCATTAACCAAAACAGGCTTTACCAATAAAGCGGGCCATTGTTTAGTGATGTTAACTGAAATGAACAAGCGTAAAGTGGCATTTGTGGTACTGGACTCATTTGGTAAATACACCCACATGGCTGATGCCAACCGATTAAAGAACTGGCTAGAGACTGGGCGTACAACACCAATCCCTGCATCGGCTAAAGCCTATAAAAAACAACGTCAAGCGATTCTGAATAACAGTATTTAATCGCTGAATGACCACAATTAACGCCCATTCACTTTTATTGAATGGGCTTTTTTTATCAATATACTTTTGATGTTGGCTTATTCACATCCATAGGTACCATAAAGTACCTGCTGTTTTATCGATTGTTAAAGCCTTACAATAGTGGCAATTAAACGGTTGTAAGGTAGCAATATGTTAAACATGGATCTTAGCCAACGAGTGGTGATAAACACAGCCGATCTTGAATGGCAAAATAGCCCCGCTGCGGGCGTATTACGTAAACGCTTAGCGCGTGAAGAAGCCGAGCGAGGCCATGCGACCAGCATTGTTAAATACCAAGCCGGTGCTAAATTTAACTCACACCCTCATCCATTAGGCGAAGAGATTTTAGTGCTCGACGGGGTGTTTTCTGATGAAACCGGTGACTATCCCGCTGGCACGTATTTACGAAATCCTGAAGGTTTTGTCCATGCGCCATTTAGTGTGCAAGGTTGTACGTTATTGGTTAAGTTGCATCAGTTCCAAACCACAGACTCACAACAAGTGGCCATTAATACCAATGAAACACAATGGTTGCCGGGTCATGGTCAGTTGCAGGTTATGCCGCTTCATCAACATGGTACCGAATCGACCGCATTAGTTAAGTGGCCCGCGGGGACACACTTTCAACCGCACCGTCATTTTGGCGGCGAAGAAATCTATGTCATTAGCGGGGTGTTTATCGATGAGCTTGGCCGTTATCCTGCAGGTACGTGGATCCGCAGTCCGCATTTAAGTCAGCATAATCCGTATGTGGAGCAAGACACGGTTATTTTAGTCAAAGTAGGCCATTTATAACAATCGATAGAAACCCATAAAACGATGGCATTTAGTCATCACATTCATTATAAGAGGTTATTGATTATTTTAGTGAAGAGTGAATTATGCATGTACCTGATAAGTGGGATATGGGGTCTAGGGAGTTAATCCATCAGTTTATCAACCAATATGGTTTTGCGACTGTTGTGTCTAACGATTTAGAGGGCTCGCACTTACCTTTATTACTCATTGCCTCAGAGGGCGAAAATGGTACCTTGTATGGCCATTTTGCTCGTAGTAATCCGCATTGGAAACACATAGAAAACACAAAAGTGCTGTGTATTTTCAATGGCCCACATTCTTATATCTCACCCACCTGGTATGACTCCCATCCAGCTGTTCCGACTTGGAATTACAGCGTAGTACATGCAAAAGGCATTATTGAATTAATTGATGATGCGACCACCGCCCAAGTACTTGAATCTACCATTCAACAATACGAACCTTCATTGCTAGAAGGTAATGGCTTTATTCCCGATGGTTATCAACAAAAATTAGCCAAGGGTATTGTTGGCTTTAAGATTGTCATTGATGAATTACAAGGAAAGCAAAAGTTAGGGCAGCACCGTAACCAAAGTGATCAACAAGGTGTGGCGCAAGGATTATCACTGTCAAATAGGGTTGATGAAAAACAGCTATTAGCTTATATGATGAAGAATAACATAGGATTAGGTAATAAATAGTAGTTCAATTGTGCAAATCCAGTTAGGATTAGCCCTCTAAAAAGTCCATCAATTTAGTCTGTCATAATTCATTTCAGCATCACTCTTTAAGGATAAAAAGTGCATAGCGATATTTCTGTAGCGCGGTTTAAGCAATTTCCACGATTAATGTGGATATTGCTATTTGGCTCGTTTATTACCCGCGGTAGTTATTACATGGTATGGCCATTTTTGGCTGTTATCTTGTATGAAAAATTTGCCTTAAGCGCGACCGAAGTTGGTTTAGTGCTGTCGAGTGCGGCGATTATATCGGTTTTTACCAGTTTTATTGGTAGTGCACTGTCCGACCGAATCGGCCGCCACAAGTTAATGTACTTTACTGATGTGCTGTATATCATCTCGTTTTCATTGTTGGCACAAGTCGATTCAGTCAAAGGCTATGTGGTCGTCATGACTCTGTGTTCTATTGCTACAGCTATATGGCGACCGCTAACGTCTGCCACCATTGGCGACATTATTGACGATCCCAAAACCCGTGAACTGGCGATGCAATCTCTGTATTTTATCGTTAACGTAGGTTGCGCTGTCGGGCCAATGTTAGGTGTATGGTTAGGCTTAACCGGAAAACAGTCGAGTTTTTATATTACTGCGGCGGCTTTTGCTGCCTTGTTGGGGTTATTATTTTGGGGTTTTAGGCATCAAGCTCGCCAGACTCATTCATCGGCTCCAGAGCTGGTTGCAGATGGACTCATTCCTGTTATGGGTGATGCAACAGCTGCTGTTAAGCGTAAACCTGCCGCAATGAATCGGCGGCAAATAATGTCGATTTTATGGCAAGATAAATTACTGCAAGGTCTTATTTTTGCAAATATTTTGTGTATGTTTATTTATGCGCAAATGGACAGTTCGTTGATCCAATATCTTACTCGTTCAAATGCCCCCGATTTATTGACACTGATTTCGGCAATGATTTTTACCAATGCCTTAGTCATTATCTCTACCCAATTTTTATTATTAAGATTAATGGCTGGTTACAGTTTGGTACACCGAATTCAGTTTGGATTGATGCTGCTGGTTTGTTCGCAAGTTTGGCTAGCGTATAACCCCATTGATTTATTTTGGGGCTGGATTGGCGCCGTTGTTGTAATGAGCCTAGCTGAAACCATTTTATTCCCAACGATGAACGTGCACATTGACAGGCTAGCTCCTAAGCATTTACGTGGCGCGTACTTTGGCGCAGCTTCATTTTATGATTTGGGGTTTGCATTTGCACCACTGGGCGGCGGGATCATACTGGATCATCTTGGTGGGTATTGGTTGTTTATCATCGGCGCATTATTGTCGTTAGTGGTGATTTATTTATACAGTATGTTGGAAAAGCTACCACGGCCAGATTTTGCTGCACTAAAGTTGGATTAATTGTCGATGGTTTATGCTTGTAAACGCTATTTAATTTAACATTGTAGTAGGCAGTTACAGAGGGTCTGGGCCTCGTTTTGCTTTCGAGTTTTTAATCGTTCGCTTGAGTCTTTTTCACTATAGTAAATGTGATCATTTTGATAAGGTTTTGATCTACAGTCATCGTGATTTGTAGTGTTTATTTTCTTTTAATTCGATTTTTATTTTAACTTTAAATTAGGGCAGGGCATAACTTATGGCATCAACGGATATTAACCCGTTTATTTCATCGCTAACATCACAAGCAGATACCATTCGTTTTGAAGATACTATGGCTGTTATTGATGGTCATTATGACTTCACCTCAAGTGCATTTAAAAATGGTGATCAGCTTAATGAAGCAGGGCAAAATTCAGGTTCTTGTAAGGTGTTTGCGTTTGGGCAAACTCATCAGTTAACGGTGCAACAAACCTTGGCTATGTTTGGCCAACATTACCGAGATGTAGTGGCAACGCCTCAAGGGACGGATCATCAAAATATTCGTCAGTTTATGCAACATGGCTGGGATGGTATTTTGTTTTCGCAACAGGCATTAAAGGCTAAATAACCTAGGTGCTCAACAAGGCTCAATACAACAAGGCTCAATACAATACGCAAAACTATGATGAAAGCCTCTATAACTTAAGCTCGTGTTTAGGTTAAAATAATGTCTCATGTAATTGTTTTAAGTAAACTCTTTCTAGCTGAACAGTTTGTTTACTGTATCGGGAGGCATTCATCATATGATCAAACTTAACCGCGGTATAGTTTCCTCTCGTCAATCCGGTTTCACCCTTATAGAGCTTGTCGTTGTCATTATTATTCTTGGCGTATTGGCTGTTGTCGCAGCGCCTAAGTTTATTGATTTAAAAACAGATGCACATATTGCAGCAATCAAAGGTGCCGCTGGCTCAATTAAAACAGCAGTGATGTTATTTAAAACAAAAACATTAGCCTCGGGCAATGCGCTTACAGATACGGTTGAATTCTCGGGCGTTAAAGGCAGTAATTACCAACCTTGGGCCGCAGCGGCCAATACTAGTGGTAGCGGTTTTAATGCGGGTTATACAACGTCGTCAGAAATCTTTAAAGCGGCTAGGTTAGAAATGAATGATTGGTCATATCGCATTTTTACGTCTAATAGCAGCTATGCTGTTGTTGCAGCCCCAAAAAGTGCACTTGCCCTTGCAGAGCCGACTGCAGCCGAAGTTATTGCAACCAGTTGTTATTTTCAGTATCACTGGCAGAGTACTGGAGAGCCTGTCATCACAACGGTAATCGTTGGGTGTTAACGGTATTATTAAAACCTAAAGGGGCAAACGCACTCTTGTTTATCAATTTTTTGTATATTCTCTGCTTTTCTGTGTCCCTTTATCAACGATAAAAAAGTCTTAACGAGTAACGTCATAAGGATTAAAACATCAAATATTTCTGGGTTTATGCGGAACGAATAAGGTGTTGTTCTCACAAATGGCATTGAAACAAAAGTAACGATTATACGCGAACATTAATTAACAATAATCTAGATTAGTGTCGACAATAGTGTGCAATACGACTACCTTTACACCCATATCAACCGTATCATTAATAGTATTTGGTTTTTTTTAACGGTCAGGCATATCGCTGGTTAACTATTATGACAAGCGCCTATTTAATCGCAAAGGAATCCATTTTATGAATCGTCACATCATCCCATTGATCATTATCAGTACCTTAATGATGTGTTCATCAGGTTACAGCTTCGCTAAAGACAACGACTCGCATGGTAATAGCGGAAAGCATAAATCTGACAAACATCAAAAAAAGCATGATAAGAAGCATGATCACGAACATGAAGAAACTTATCAGACCTATTTTAGTAACGATCGCCAAGTCATCGTTAATAATTACTATTATACCAACCGTGATGCTAAGCATTGTCCACCTGGGTTAGCCAAAAAACACAATCGTTGCCAACCTCCGGGTAGTGCTAAGCAATGGCGCAAAGGTTACTCACTGCCAGCTGATGTTGTTTACTACGATGTACCATCTGCGCTTACTGTTCAACTAGGTCGTACGCCAGAAGGACAAAAAATTGTCCGTGTTGGTACTGATTTGCTATTGATTAGCATTGGTACGGGTATGGTGATTGATGCAATACAAGACCTTAACGATGTGTTGTAACCTCGTTGGGTAAACCTTGTTATGGCGTTAGTTTTGCCATTAATCGTTAGTGAAACGAAAAAGCCGACCAAGGGTCGGCTTTTGCTTAAACGGATATTCTACAACTGATTAAAATGGTTAATCGTGTTCGAATATCACTTCTTTTAAATCATGAATTGTATCCACACCTACATCGCCTGGCTGATTACTCCATGTGACGCGCAGATAATTGCTTAAGTCTTTAAGCTGTTCATCACTTAACTGATCGGCATAACCAGGCATGGCATAAAAGCTGGTGGTGGTATTGTAATGTTGGCTCTTTATACCTTTAAGCATTACCGCGACAACATTATGTGGGCTAGCTTTATCTAATGTGGCGTTACCGGCCATTGCCGGAGCAACATTAGGTCGACCTTCACCATTTTGACCATGACATCCAGCGCAATATCCCATGTATAGGTTATATCCTGGTAATTCACGCTGGTGGCCATTAAAGGTCAGCGCTTTAGCTGCAACGGTTTCGTCAGTATCAAGCAGATAACTGCTTACGGCATGCATGTCGGCATCAGTTAAGTGGCTAAAACTGTGGTAAACCACAGGATACATGCCACCAAATACCGTACCTTTGCGAGAATAACCTTCAGTAAACAAAGACTTTAAATCATCATGAGTCCAGTTTTGTCGGTTAAGTTCAGCAGGAGTAATATCTGATGCCTCTAAACCTTCGATAACAGCGCCTTGAAAATGCTTATCTTGCTCCATGGCAAATAAGCTGTCTCGAGGAGTATGGCATTCACCGCAATGACCTAGCGCATTGACTAAGTAATTACCTCGGTTCCAAGGCTCACTTTTGTCTTTTTTCGGTGCAAACTTTTCAGCATCATGGGCGATTAAGTTCCACGCCTTCAGGCCAAATCGAACGTTAAAAGGAAAAGAGACATCATTGTCGAGATTAGCTTGCTTGATGGGTTTAGTGCTCATCAAATAAGCATATATCGCTTTGGTATCTTCATCCGTTAACAGGCTGTAAGAGGTGTAAGGCATGGCTGGATACAAATTACCGTTAACGCCGACGCCATGATGCATAGCATCAAAAAAATCGTCATAACTGTATTTGCCAATTCCGGTATCTTTATCTGAGGTGATATTGGTTGAATATACCGCCCCAAACGGGGTTTCAAATGGCAGTCCACCGGTTAACTCTCGTCCGCCTACCGCTGTATGGCAGGCCACACAGTCGCCAATCTTCATCAGATAAGCACCGCGTTCGATGTCGCTACTGTTGCTACCAGCCTCATCAGCCGCGTTGCTGGAACAGGCGAATAAACCCAAGCCTAAACTTAAGCCCAAAGTCAGTAATAGATTTTGGCTGAGCTTTATTCGCGCCTTTACTAAACGGCTTAAGTGATATTGATATAATGGCTTCATGACAGGGTTAACCCCTCTGTCTTGAGGATTAAATCTTTCATCGCCGCATAGTATTTTACATAACCAGTACAACGGCAGACATGTTCGCCTAAGGCATCTTCGATAACTTGCTCAACGTTATCTTTGGCAATTGGTTTTCGCTCTAGTCGCTCAATTAACGCGGTAGATTCATTGACAAAACCTGAGGTGCACCAACCACATTGAAACGAAAAATGTTCTAAAAATGTTTGTTGTACAGGACTCAGAGCAGTGATTTCACCTTGAGCATTTTGCTTAGCATGGCCTTCAACCGTGCGAATACGTTTACCGTTGAAACGCTCGACGCCATTGATGCAAGTGCGGACGACTTCGCTCATACCTTGCTCGTCATCGACGATTACCGTACAGGCATGGCATACGCCTGCACCGCAACCAAACTTAGTACCAGTGAGGTTTAAATACTCATGTAAGAATTCAATCATCATGATGCCATCGCCGACGTCAATCGGGCCAACAGCTTGGTTGTTAATGGTTAACTTAATTGACTGGCTCATGCCATGGCCTCCTTGATTTTTTTCGCTGTCATTGGTAATTCGTAAAAACGTACTGCGGTAGCTTGATAAACGGCTTCAACCAGCGCAGAAACAACAGGTATCATGACCACTTCGGCGATGCCTCGGCTCGGATCGGTTTCGGACAACTGCGGTAAAATAGTATGTTGCTGGCTCCAAACGCCAACATGTCGTGCTAGCGGCACCTTATAGCGGTTGATATTCCAGGTGCCATTACCAGCACCGGCTTCAAATGGGGGTAATTCTTCATGCAGAGCATGACCAATTCCCATCGCGAGACCGCCTTGTATTTGGCCTTCAACTAACTCATTCACAATCACTTTACCGGCCTCTAACCAAGTGTGAGAGCTCAATAAACTAACTTCGCCATTACCTTCATTAACTGCGACTTCAACTAAGGTTGCGCACGGAGCATAGTAAGTCACCATGGCATTGTTTAGCTCGGCTTTAGGGTAGCTCATGGATTGACGATCGATTAAGTGATAGCCGTTTGAGCTCATGCGGGCTTTACGAGCAGCGCTACCATGATACTTATCACCTTCGCCGTATTGCAGCGCCAACGCATCTAGTGCTATGCGCTCTTTGGTTCCGAAAATCTCAAAATCCGCTTCAGCCCAAGCCCAACGGTTAAAAGCATGACCCATTACGCCAACCACTAAACCTAAATCGTGGGCACGTTTGGCGAGAATGTCGATTGAAAGCGGCGGAAAGCCCATGGCAGTTAGCTTGCCATCAGTCCAGCGGCCGTCGCGAGAGTGATTGAGATTAGTTTTACCCATTGGGGTGTTGAAATACAACTCGTTCCAAATAGACACCGCAGCAGGCCAGAGTCCGTGACGATAAATAATATCGGCGGCAATACGAGTGACGTGACTTTGATAATACGCCGACATAGATGCCGACGATGCCATCGCTTTAACCGGTGTCCAACGTGGATTTGCCGTCATTTCATCTTGGCGCTGCTGCGAAATAATGTATGGATTGTCGGTTTGCACTAATTGCATTGCATCCCAAATATCTATCTCAGCAAGTTTCACTTCATGCGCAAAACTACCTAATGACTCACTAACAACCACGGCTTGAGCCGTTTGAGTACCAGTACCCATTTCGATAAAGCCAATTTCTAAGGTTATTTTACCGTCTTTGGCTAATCTAATTGCTGCACTTGGTGCAGCAGCACCAGTACCATAATCTTTCGTTGCAATACCAAAACCAACGCCGTAACGCATGCCAGGATTTTTAGCTTCATAGCGCGCTTTATTATCTGCACGGTTTTGCCATACGGGAGCTTGTTCGGCCATGTCGAGCATTTCGCGATATCTCAGCGTGCCATTAGGGATAGCACCTTGAGTATTACGCTGTCCTGACTCCATCACGTTAGCCGCGCGTAACTTAAAAGGATCAACATTTAACTCAGCGGCCATCTCGTGGATCATGCCTTCCATTGCTGTCATCGATTGCAATGTACCGTAACCGCGCATCGAGCCTGCATCAGGGTTACGTGACGCATAAGATGTGGCGATAATATCGTTACGTGGGGTGTAATAAATGCTTTGCATTGCCGTCGCCCCAACAGAGGTGACCGACGGGCTGAAATTAACTCGACCGCCACCATCAACTGTCATCTGTGAGGTTAACGCTTGAATTTTCAAGGTTGCTTTATCAACGGCCAAACGACTTTTCATGATGAAAGGATGACGCTTAAGACCTGATTGAAATTGCTCAAAGCGGTCGTTAGCTAGCCGAACAGGACCGTTGGCGTAAATGGTTGCCAACACGCCATAATACGGAAATATCGAGTGGTCTTTAGCGCCAAAACCGCCACCAATATAAGGAGAATGCACCACTAGATTTTTGACTTTGTCAGCTAATGGCCCAGATGACAACATGTGTACGGCCATCTCTTGAAAGTCTTGCGGCGACTGAGAGGTAATAACGGTATGAAAGGTTTGGCTGCTGGCATCAAACCAGCCATTAAAGGCCTCAGGCTCCATCATCATAGGATCGATAATTTGAGTGCGATATTCGCGCTCTAATACTTGCCACTGTTGATCTGCTTTGGCACTCGCAATCTGTTTTTCTATCTCGCCAGCATAATACAGCCCGCGCTCAGAAACCGAGCCTTGAGCATTAGCATCACCTGACCATACCGGTTTGTGGTGCTTAACGCTGGGGAAAAACAGTCCATCGTGTAGTGGGCTATAAGTATCTTCACGGGCACCATTTTCGCCTTCAACCCGAATAAGACGCCAGCTGGCATAAGGGTCTTTAGTGTCTGAAACAAAGGCCGTTTTCTCACCAAATCGCAATAAAGTATTGTCGAACTGCAACAAAGATTTAGCCTGTTTAAAGGCTGGGAAACTGTCAAATAATAAAATGGCCACCGCATGACCAAGGTAATCTGCTGTTTGTCCCTCGGGCAATAACATATTGTCACCGTAAAACTCAGGTAACTTAACCTTGTCGCGTGCTAGATCTGCCGCAGTAATGACTTTATATGGCTTAGCTGAAGCTGGGAGGTGGTCGAGGGAGAAACCTTGATAAACATGAGATGCATCGGCGGCGCGCAAGATAAACGCGTAGCCTTGTTGTTTTGGCCAGCCAGCCATGTCCATTGCACGGTAGTCACGACCATATACTTTTTGTCCCGTGACTTTAGCGATACCGTCGTTGCGAAATTTGGGTTTAGATTGGCCGCTAACCTGAGTTTGCCACTGTGCAGCAAGTTCAGGCGAAATGATGGACGCATTGGCCCGACTCATTTCCCACAGTAAAGGCGCGGAATATACCGCGACCCCGCCAATAACACATTGTTTTATAAAGGTCCGTCTCGACGCGTTAGATACATCCATATCTCACCTCAGTTATTCTTAAGGGAAAAATCAGACGGCCTATTCATTGTCGTCCGATTAAGACTTATTTGCTTGATTGTCGTAGCATAATATTTTAATTGCGCTGAATCTAAATTAGCACTCTGTACGGTAACATATTGATATAAGGATGCATATTCAAGATTGTTATAGCGTTTCTTGAGTGGCTATCGTGGAGGTTTAATAATTCAGCATTTTGATGATTTAATCTGCGAATAAAGCTATTTAGTGTTCGATAGTCTAATCAAAACCGTTTCGTTTATGCTTTGATTATTAAAAAGTCATCATGCTTAATGGTTGAGATATTAATCTTGAGTGTGTTTTTTTACTATTTAATCAATTATATAGAAATACTTTCTTAACCTCGTAAACTGTACGTCATGGACCAGTTAGCGAAATTGGTTTATTAATATGACTCAGTTGAAGGGAATTATTTAGAACAATAATTATATTTTTGTTTATTATTGATTAATCTATTGAATTGTAAGTAAAAAGTTATATTGTTGTTTTGCTTTTGTCGTTGTCTTGGTTTTTTTAGTTACCCTTTACGTAAACTTCTTGTTGTTGATTTTAGCTACTCATAACTGCGAAATCTATTTTTTATAATATCGACATTCTAAGTTATCCAGATTTTTTCTTCGTTTCGAATCATTTTTCCTTATTTAAAATAATTTAATTTATTGATTTTTATAACGTTGAAAATATTATGCTTATATATGAGTCTATTTATAAATATGTGACTCATATATTTGATTGGCGTTATATTTTATATTACATTATTATCTTGATAACAATTTTGTAACACTTGCATTGGTTATTGTATTTCGTCGTAAAGTTCCTCCAAGGATTGTTCGGGCTTTTATCGTTAATTTATTTTTACTTGGTGGTCTATATGCTGAATTTTAAAATTAAACAAAAAATGCTCATTAGCTCGTTAATTCCATTAGCTATTCTCATCATAATTTGTGGCATTGCGGTGAATATGATGGGGAAAATCGAAGATGGAGTGATGAGGATCTATTCTGATCGCGTTGTACCGTTAGAAGATTTAAAAATCATTGGTGATGACTATGCTGTCTTAGTCATTGATGCAATAAACAAAGCCAATGCTGGTGGCTCAACCGCTCAAGATGCTGCTGAGACATTAATGAGTGCAAAAAGTAATATTGATACACTGTGGAAAAAATATTTAGCCACTAAGTTAACCCCAAAAGAAAGCCAACTTAGTATTGAAGCCAATGATATGTTTGGCCCCGCAGATGAGCAAATTGATTTTCTTATCAGTAAACTGCAAAACATGTCTGGAAAAATCCCAGGTCAATTGACCGATGACATTATGCCTTTATACGGGGTAATCGATCCTATTAGCGGTAAAATTGCCGAATTAGTGTCATTGCAAATAAAAGTAGCAGGCGATGAATGGCGATTAACTCAAGAGATATATCAATCATCAGTTCAGTTATTTATTTTCTTTACGTTTTGTGCTGTGGTTATCAGTGTAGTGTTAACCATTTGGGTACTGCGTAGTGTGATGAGGCCAGTGACAGATATTTTGATGAAACTAAAGCTCATTAAGCAAAACTCAGATTTAACCCAAGTGTTTACTCCTTATAATGATGATGAATTAGGCATGATTTCAACGAGCCTTACAGGCGTTATAACTCATCTAAGAGGCATTATTGAATCAATTTCAGATGCCGCAAATACTATCAATATTTCATCAGAAGAGTTGCAGCGTTTCACTGAAGAAACCAACCATAGAATGATACAGCAGCAAGATGAGTCAGAACAAACCGCAACGGCTATGAATGAAATGACAGCGACAGTGGCAGAGGTTGTTCAAAGTACCAACTTTGCCGCTGAACAGGCGAAACAAGCTAATAATCATGCTGAAAATGGTAATGTTATTGTTCAAAATTCAATAGACAGTATGTCGCAATTATCTAACCAAATTGGCACCACGGCGGAGGTGATATCTCATCTTGCTAAAGAGAGCCAAAACATTGGCCAAGTGTTAAGTGTCATTAAAGGCGTTGCCGAGCAGACTAACCTTTTAGCCTTGAACGCCGCCATTGAAGCCGCAAGAGCGGGTGAACAGGGGCGAGGATTTGCTGTTGTTGCAGACGAAGTACGTACTTTAGCTAAACGTACTCAAGACTCAACACTGCAGATTGAAACCATGATTGACGGATTACAAAAAAGTGTCGTACTTGCGGTTTCTTCAATGGATGAAGGCTTAGCCTTAGTGCATAGTGCCAATGATAAAACCAACAGTGCTGGCACCGTTCTCAATGAAATTGTCACTTCGGTCGACAGTATCAATGAACTTAACACTCAAATAGCTACAGCAGCAGAAGAGCAATCCTATGTAGCTGAGAGTATCAATAAAAGTATCATCACCATAAATGATATTACTCAAGCCTCATCCGCAGCGACCGAAAAACTCACCCATTCTGTTAACGATTTACAATCACTGGCTAGCTCAATGCAACTTCAAGTGGCGACATTTAAAATAGCCTAACATTTTCATTGATGAGGGCTGAAAAACTTCAGCCCTCCCTCGCAATCTCTCAGTTAACTTATCCGCATAACCCTGCATGGCTTAAAAGCTTGAGAGGTTTATGTTGGATTTTTATCATTTTCAACATAACCGAAACGATATTGTGATTGGCGTTAAAAAGTCAGTTTGATTAACTGAAGCAGATACCAATTAAGCATCATTTATTACCCATTAACGTACTGCATGTCTCAATTACTCAACTATTTTGTGCTAGCTCAACGTTACCACTACCAACACTATTAAAGGGTGAATTAACCGCTTACACTACAAATAGCTTAATTACCTTGAGTAATATTAATGAAACCAATTATTTGTAGCAGTGCATTAGAGGCCGTGTCCTTAATTGAAAATGGTGAAACCTTGTGGACTCATTCCATGGGGGCTACGCCCAAATTACTGCTCGATGCGTTAGCCCAACATGCGTTAACTAAGCATGGTTTAACACTATTGCAGTTGCATACCGAGGGTGCAGAGTCGTTAAGTGATCCCCGTTTAAAGGATCATCTACGCCATCGTTGTTTCTTTGCTGGCACACCCACGCGCTCGCTGTTGCAACAAGGTGATGCCGATTATGTGCCAATTTTCCTCTCTGAGGTGCCCAAGTTGTTTCGTTCCGGCGAACAGCATATCGACACTGCTATCGTTCAAGTTTCCCCACCAGATAAACATGGTATCTGTTCGTTAGGTATATCGGTTGAGGCAACGTTAGCGGCCTGCCAAATGGCGGGTAAAATTATTGCTCATATTAATCCTATGATGCCTCGCACCCATGGTGACGGTTTTATTCATTACAATAAGTTCGCTGCCGTGTATGAGCAGAGCATGCCTTTACCACAACATCTATTCGCCCCAAGCGATGCGATAAGCTTGGCTATCGGCCAGAATGTGGCCAAATTAGTACTTGATGGCGCTTGCTTACAAATGGGCATTGGCGCCATTCCAGATGCTGTATTGGCGTGCTTAACCGAACATAAAGATTTGGGCGTTCATACTGAGCTATTTTCTGATGGTGTGCTTAATTTGGTCGAGCTTGGTGTGATCAATAATAGTCGTAAGAAAGTCCATCCCGGCAAGACGGTGACAGGCTTTGCATTGGGTAGCCAACGACTTTATGACTTTGTTGATGACAATCCTTCGGTGATATTCATGGATATTGAGCAGGTTAATGACACGGCTATTATCCGCAAAAATCCGAATGTAATGTCAATAAACTCCGCGTTACAGGTCGATATTTCAGGGCAGGTGTGTGCTGATTCACTGGGCACTCAAATATACTCAGGTGTAGGTGGTCAGATGGACTTTATACGCGGCGCAGGCCTTTCTGAAGGCGGCCGTTCTGTCATCGCATTGCCCAGTACTGCGGCTAATGGCATAGTGTCACGGATTGCCACAGTATTATCCCCTGGCGCTGGCGTGGTAACCACCCGTGCGCATGTACACTATATCGTCACAGAGTATGGAACCGCTTATCTACGCGGTAAGTCGTTACGAGAACGAGCCCGTGCGCTTATCGATATTGCCCACCCCAAATTTAGAGAGCAGCTTTGCCAAGAAGCTTTTGAGATGTGGCGACTTAAGGTTTAAATACTGTTGTTGAACAGTTTGAGTCAATTTTTTCTTATTATGGCCTGCGGCCACTAACGTCGTGGCGCTTCGCCCACACCAGAGCAAAGGGGTAAAGCGCTTGTACCCCTTTGCAAACCCTCAGCGTTCCGGCAACATTTTCTGAACAGCGAAAAGGTCGCGACGGAAATTAATCTCGCTTTTGGCCTCGTTTGAATCCTTCTTCGGTCTTATTCGAAAATGCTAACGCTTCCGATGGTACATCCTGTACCGCGAAAGCTAAGCTCACATCCATGTGAGCTTCACGCTATTTTCTTCAACGTCCTCAAGTCCAGAGTTGAATCACACCATTTCCAAGTCAAGAAAACTAACTCGTTTTTGCCCCATTATGTGTTCAACTTACACCAGCATCTTTTACGTGTTTCGGTTTTTCTCAATGTTGAATGAATAGAGAGTATTTATCAGGATTCTCGCTAATACGCTGTTGAACTAAGCCGCTGCGCGGAGCCAAATCAAGCTTCAATTGACTGTATTACTCGTATTGAATCAGCTAGACTTAAAAAAGATGTGATGGAACACCACAATGACAAGGGAATTTCAATGAAACACGTACAAAACAAGCCACATAATCAGTTCAAAACTGCTCTACAGCCCAGAGCCAGCATCAAAAAAAGCAAATTCCTGTAGCATAAAGCGTACCAATTAACCTGGACTCGGCATCGGCCAAGCCCAACAAGCGATTTATGCCATGCAAACAGCGCAACGCATAAATACTAAAACGTTAGCTTCACAAGGAAAGCATGAAGAACCTAAGATTTAACCGAATCGAGAAGAAAGGTCGAAGTAAATATATTGATGACTTCGGCGGCATTAGGAAATTCGAAGAGTTTGAACATTATGGGTACATCAAATGTAAGCTCGTACATAATAATGATTACTCTGTTGTATGTCCTGATCAAATCTATTTTGAAGCTGGCGGCTCATGGTATTGGATACAACCACTATATTTTTCGGGTAATCAGATAGCTCAGTTCGAAGAATTCGGCCTATGTGATTTGGGTGTAGACATCTCTCATGGTGCATGTCTAAGAATACGCTTCAAAAACGATGATGCTATATCGTGGCTAGAGGATGGAAGTATTCTTTATAAGTGCTCTATAAAAGGCCCTAAATACCTGTACCAATATCGTACAGGAGACGCAAAAATTGATGATAATATTCCTTATATAAAGCTGTATCATCATACTAGTCGAGAGGCGAAAGATGCCATAAAGCAAGGAGGCGAATATTGGTCTTCAAGGTGGAATATTCAGGGAACAAAGAAGTCCACAAATATAAGCTATTTGTATCTCACATCTCTTCCTAAAATATCAAATATTGATGATTTGACACAAATTGCAATGTCCTCACAGGGTAAACTAGCTTTCAGAGTCGATAGTAATTTCACCAATGTCCCAGACCTAGTGCTCGATGTATACCGTGAATCGACACATATGAGCCTTCCACCAGTCAATAGGCGAGCCTAACTTATTTGACTGCTTTTGCAGTCAAATTAAAATCAATCAACAAATTCATCTACTTCGTCTGTCATTTAGCTGTCAAATCATCGTTTACAGCAAACACATATAGAGGCTCTCTTAGTGCGATCTTATCGCTGCCTGACTCTTTTCAATCCGTTGAAATATCAGGGGCACTAGACATTTATCGGTTAACCCTAAGATGGCACTATTCAAGTCAGAGGTGCTTTTTGCACAGTTAGTTTCAGGCTCATTTAGGGTGTAAACGACTTTGTTGATTGTATTTATCAATGCGCGCCAATAAGGTGTCTAATCAAGGCAATGTAGCTTAAATAGCATTTGGCATAGTGATGATGGTGAGAAGTCATTGCTTCATTAGCCACATCATTCACGGTCATGCTCGCTTCTCTTTTTAAGAGTATCTAGTTAGACGTTCAGCTCACCTTATTGCGCGACTTATCCTTTTAAGAATCGTTGTTCATCAAACACCGTTTTGTTCTTCAGCATGAAATAGACGCAGCGACCAAGCTTATGTGCCAGTGCAGACAACGCCTTTGCTTTACTCATTCGTTTTTGTAATCGATTAAGGTAGTTACGTGCTTTGTCATTGCCTCGCAGGTACAGCACCGCTGCTTCTGAGAATGCCCATTTCAAATGAGCATTACCGATTTTATTGCCATTGGTACCATAGGTTTTACCCGCTGATTCTGCTTTGCATTTGACCAATCGAGAGTATGAAGCAAACTTTTGTACTGACTCAAATCGACTGATATCACCGATTTCATAGAGGATTGTCAGTGACAAAATCTTGCCAATACCTGGTACTGTTTTCAGTAATTCTAAATAGACGGGATTATGATTTTTGGCCTGTTTTTCAATGAACCATTCAACCTGTGCGAGTTCCTTTGCATAACAATCAAGTAGTGCCATGTCTAAATCAATGTTGCGTTGTACGATAGGATCTTGATATTGCTCGCGAAGTTTTTTTCTTGCAGAGATGTTTTTAAGGTTAAGTTCAGTGGCAGGTAAATTGTATTGGCTGTTGGTGTTAACCACATGACCTTTGAGCATGGCCCCGTGACGGACAATCTTCATTCTTCGGCGCAGTAGATCACGAGCTGCGCGCATTTCACTTGGATAATCATAAGCTATTGGAAAGTTACCACCACGCAGTAGTGTGGAAATTTTAAAGGAATCGACTTTATCATTTTTGGTTTTACCACCGTGAATCGCCTTCATATAAAGCGCATGACCTAAGATAAAATCAATCCCAAGTTCAGCACACCAGTCTGACACCCAATACCAGCAATGCATGCACTCAACCCCGACAATTACATTGCCGATATAAGGTTCTAGAATGAGTAATAAGTCATCTTTACTGGCACCTATCTTTTTATGAGCTACAACTTCCCCTTTAGAATCAATGATACAGACATAAAGTAAACGCGCATGTAAATCGATACCACAGTAGTATGGATGTGAGTTATTATAAAATCTCATTGAGCTTTCTCCTGTTGGTTTAGTCACCTTAAGCATACCGCTGATGCGGCTTGCTAGGGAGGGGGCTCAATGAGTATCAAGGCGCTGCTGTTGGACAAATTTTCCGATACGCTCCAAATTTGCCGCAGAGCGCGGCGTTAACGACTCTCATAGTCATAATTTTCCTAATGGCAGTAGGCTAAAACTCTAAAACGTTTCTGTCCACAAACGAGTTAGTAACGCTTGCAAAAGCCTAAATTCAACTCTGAACTTGAGGCCGTTGAAGAAAATAGCGTGAGCTGGCCATGGCCTTTCCCGCACATCCATGTGCCTCTGTAGTGGCATAGTTATTTTGGCCACCTAAATAGAGGTGATATTATTACCTCGTACATGACTTTAGGTGAACACATGAGATCGATAACCAGAAAAACATTTAGTGCTGAATTCAAACTTGAAGCAGCCCAATTAGTCCTCGATAAAAACCATAGCATCATCGAAGCAGCAAAGGCGATGAACGTGGGTAAATCAACCATGGATAAATGGGTGAGACAGTTAAAACTAGAACGCCAGGGTGGCACGCCAAAAGCCTCTCCCATTACCCCTGAACAAATTGAAATCCGTGAACTGAAGAAACAGGTAGCCCGTCTTGAGGAGCATAATCTTATTCTAAAAAAGGCTACCGCTCTCTTGATGTCAGACTCGATGAACAATTTACGCTGATCAGCGCACTCAAGCAGAGCCACTCTATTCTCACAATTTGTAATGCATTCAAAGTGCATCGAAGTAGCTATAAATATTGGCTAAAAAGAAAAGAACATATCGATGCTGACTTTACTATTTTATGCAGTGAAGTGAAGGCCGCGCATCGTATTAGTAATGGCTCTGCCGGTGCTAGAACGATAGCGCAATTAGTGACTAACAAAGGGATTAATCTCAGTCGTTATCGAGCCCGTAATCTAATGAGAAAGCTTGGATTATTAAGCTGTCAGCAGCCTAAGCATTCTTATAGGAAAGCTGCACAAGAGCATGTAGCGATCCCAAACACGCTTAATCGACAGTTTGCAGTAACTCAACCAGATCAAGTGTGGTGTGGCGATGTGACGTATGTTTGGGTCGGTAATCGTTGGGCATATTTAGCCGTTGTTTTAGACTTATTTTCCCGCAAACCTGTTGGGTGGGCTTTGTCATTATCGCCTGACAGCGAGCTGACCTCTAAAGCCTTGAAAATGGCATTTGAGTTAAGGGGGAAACCTGAGAATGTGATATATCACAGCGACCAAGGTTCACATTACACAAGCTTGAAATTCAGACAGTTATTATGGCGTCTTCAGATTGAGCAAAGCATGAGTCGTCGCGGGAATTGTTGGGATAACGCACCAATGGAGCGTTTCTTTAGAAGTTTGAAATCTGAATGGGTACCCGCAAGTGGCTATGGGAATTTTACAGAAGCAGACAAAGCGATCACAAATTACATCACTGGATATTACAGTGAAACTAGACCCCATCAATATAATGGTGGGTTAACTCCAAATGAGTCAGAACGTTTATATTGGAATGACTCTAAAACCGTGGCCAATATTACTTGACCACTACACTCAAGGCATTCCGACATCCTGTCAATCAGATGCCTGCTAGCTTTCGCGGTACAGGATGTACCATCGAAAGCGTTAGGATTTTCGAGTAAGGCCGAAGACGTTATAAACGAAGTCCAAAGCTGGATTAATTTCCGTCGCAATTTTTCGCTGCTATTGTTTGGTTAAAAAGCGTAAAAGTTGCCGGAAGGCTGAGGGTTTGCAAAGGGGTACAAGCGTTTTACCCCTTTGCTCTGGTGTGGGTGAAGCGCCACGACGTTGGTGGGCGCAGGCCATAAAGCGAATTAATCCGGCAGGGTGGAACCTTGCGATGTTAAGCGTTGATGGCAGCAGGCCATAATATAATAAATTAAAACGATTATTCGTTTAACACACCAACAAGGTTTATGATTGAAGAGTCTCGATAATGAAGTTGATGAGGTCTAATCATGATAATAGCTTGCCCCCATTGCGATACCTTAAATCGCGTACCGGAAGAACGTCTTGAGCAACAACCAACCTGTGGGAAGTGTAAACAAAGCCTATTCGTTGGTGAACCGATAGAGCTTACTGCTGCCAATTTTAGCCACCATGCTAATAAATCAGAGTTACCACTGGTGGTCGACTTTTGGGCCAGCTGGTGCGGTCCGTGTAAAAACTTTGCGCCGGTATTTACTCAAGCAGCCAAGAAATGGGAACCTAAGTTTCGTTTTGGTAAACTTAATACTGAAGAACAGCAAACCTTAGCTGGGCAATTCAATATTCGCTCGATCCCAACCCTGATGGTATTTAAACAAGGCAAAGTGCTTGCACAACAATCCGGTGCTATGCCTGCATCATCATTTAACCAATGGCTAGAGTCGATTAAATAGATTTTGGACGTTAGATTACTCATTAAAAACGCGATAAACTATCGCGTTTTTGTTTAGCTTTATTTTGATTGTTGTTTAAAAGGAATTGATAAACATGAAAAAAATCTTAGTTATCTGTTTACTTGGTCTCGCGATATTTGGCTTTTTGGATCAAAAGGGTCAAACAACTCAAATTGTACAAAACGTTTACGCTGGCTATACCGCTGGCAGTGATAGTGCGTTACAAAATGCCATTGATAATAAGCAGAGTAACCTTCAAATCGGTGGTTCAGGGGATGTGGTAAAAATACTTTCAGATGATCTTAAAGGCAGCCGCCACCAACGATTTATTCTAAAAATAGCCAGCGGCAACACGCTATTAGTTGCCCATAATATTGATTTAGCCCCACGGATAGAAAACTTAAATGTCGGTGATACCGTCGAATTTTACGGTGTTTATGAATTTAATAACAAAGGTGGCGTCATCCATTGGACTCACCACGACCCACGCGGCCAACACCCTGGCGGCTGGCTAAAACACAATGGCAGCACTTATCAATAAACCGCAGCTTTAATAGTATCCAAACAAAGCAAAGTCCTCGGGCAACAATCTGGTGCATGCCAATATCATCAGTTTACCAATTGCTAGAGTCGATTCAGTCAATTTTTATTAACGCATGGATTCTATATTGTTAATTTATATACAAGAATGGAATTACTAATTTAATGTTTATAGTGTATTTGTTACATCCAATAGGACTATAGATTACAAAAGATTTTTTGGCTAAAATTAGGTTCTCAATAAGTAGTAAAGACTAGTTTTATCTCTATTTTACTAACGGATATGTATTTGTATCGCTGAGCAAGAGGTTGGGAGGATGTTAAAAAATATTATTGATAAATATCGTTATTTTTTATTATTTACGGTTTCGTTATGTTTATCTGTAATCGTTTTTTTTTCATATGCTTATCCTGAAGGAGATGAAACTGTGTTCGGATTTTTGAAACGATATGACGTTGAGTTATCGGCTCCTGTGAAAGGGCGTATTACCCATAATGGCATTGCAGTTTCGGGTATGGAGGTTGTTAGAGAGCTCTCCTATGGTGGATATGATAAAGGCGAACCGATTATTGACTATGCACTAACCGATACAAATGGTGAGTTTTCATTTAACGAGGTTAAAGTTAAGTCAAATGCCCCAGGTAATATTTTTGGACAAGATGCTCGTCTTAGGCAAGAAATTTACATTAAGAAAGATCTTGACGAGATTAAAGATGGGGAAGATAAGTATTACTGGCTTTGGTTTATAAGTAAAAATTGGACTTCAGTACCTTATTTAAATCAGTATTTAATGTAATTAAATGCAGACTTACAAAACAAAGAATTACAATATGAAGTCGATTTAACTCAGTTTGGTTTGAGGTCAAGCCAACCAATAGCCTCTATTTGTTATTGGGAAGGTGAATTGTTTTCTGTTTATTATGGTGAAGATTTAGAAGAGATTACGAGTTTTGATAATTTAAAAGAGTAAATTGATTTATTTTCTCTACTTACTTTAAGGGGAGTGTAAACTTTATTTGAACATCATACATTTCTTAATCCAGTCAGTAAAGATTATCAATATGAAGTAAAGTGTAATGTTTGGTTAATAGCGTTTATGAGTCTATTACCTATAAATCATGGTTCTGTTGATGGGATAAGAGATTACTCAGGTATTAGATATATAAATAAAAGATCCCGGTCACTGATTATATATTGCAGCGACAAGGACCTTAATAATGTCATTATTGTTTATTACTTGTGTACAGATTTAATCGCTTCTTTGACACTACTATATAAGCGTGCAAGCATTTTATTGAAAATGGCTCGAATAGTGGCATAAGTTAAGTCAACTACGGTAGTCACTACTGCCCCTGCAAAAGCTAACATATGACCGAGTAGTCCTCTGACATCGTCGGCAAAAGAACTTGCTGCAGCAGCAATTTTTTCAAGGGTTTTGGCGACGAGATCGTAGAATGTCAAACCGTAAGATGCCGTCGCTTGCGCTACAATTGCGCCATAATATCCAGCTTCTTTTAAGACCGTAATTAATGCTGCGCTGAGTTTGTCGCTCCACTGGTCTGAATAGCTTGCTTGATTACGGTTTTCATAACGTAATTTAACCGGTTGTAAATATTCGCTAGCTTTAACATGTAAATGGCCCCAATGCTCAGTGTTTGCAGAGACTAAATAACCTGGTTCAGCCCCAGCTTTAGGATCCATACCATGAGCACTAATCCTCAAACCTTGACTGTTGTCTAGGCGATATTCAACACCTTGATAAGGCGCATGAATAAAAGGCCATAAAGGCACTTTAGGGACTACATCAGCGCCGTGTGTGCAACGAAAAATTTGATTTAATCTATGGGTGTTAGCCGAGGCAAAACCTTGTTGTCCAACTCTTGGGGAGCCAAAAGTGTATAAATTAATATTTGAAGCGTAATTATTAACAGATGCCCAGTCTGCAGCTAGTGAAGCTAGTGCGCCACCTAAGCTATGACCGACAAAATGTATCGCTTTACCAGGATTTGAGATACGCCACTTATCCAAAAAAGTCGCAATTTGTTGTCTTAGTGAAACAAAAGCATTATTAAATCCAGCGTGCACTATTTGGTTACCATCACCGACGCTTAAACCAAGTTGCGCATTGGTTCCCCAATCTGCAATAAGCTGAGTACCACGAATAGCGATGATTGCATCTCCTAGGTATTGTCCTTTACCTAATCCCATCACGGCAAAACCCGACTGGCGATTAAAAATAAATCCGCCTGTTTTTCCTATACCTTTGCTATTAATGGCAAAGTATTTTTCTATGTAGGTATTTCCAAATATGTCAGCATCCTCTGCATCAATTAAACTATAAACATTTGCTGCTAGTTCTGACGCTAACTTAGGCGATAATTGATTCATAAACTGTCCTTGTCATTTAATGGCTTTATTAATCGTATTTTTCTCTTTTCTGTACTTCCAATCGTTCTAATTCTGGCCAGCGACAAATACTCAATACCTGATAGCGCACAACACCACTAGGGAACGCTTCATCAATGATTTCATTTTTAACTTCTTCATTTGATACGTCGCAGTTTAATTGCGTCAACCTTTCAGCTAAATATGAAATATGTTTTTCGCCTGTAGATACCGATAGCCAAAGTCTTAGATCTGAATGACTTCCTTCAGCGATTTTAATCGTTTGAGATACACGTGTTTCTGCAAAAGGCTTATTTGGATGTGCTGTGCTGTAAATGATTTCAGGAAAGCTAAATTTTCCATCAGCGTCTGTAGTGGTGTAGTCCCATTCTTTTTCTTCCATGACACCAGAGTATTGATAACCTCTTTTTAGCTTAATACCGGCTAGAGGTTTTCCCTCATGGGTTAAGCTACCTATCACTTCAGGAAACACTTCGACATCGACTTTTTTAAACATGCTAAACATTGACTCCTCCGAGTAGCAACTAACGGCGACGATGAGAGTCAGGAATGCAAAAATCCCAATATATGCTCTATAGACCATAGATGAAGCAACTCCCTGCTTTTTAATTCATATGATTATTTTTTAAACGAAGTTATTGTAGAGTGATTCTTTAAGGGTATCTATTATTATAAATGACTATTTTTTATAGTGTAATGATGGAAAGGGTATGTCCGGTTGAGATCTTTTTACTTTATCCAGCAGTAAATTAAATTGAGAAGATCAAAGACGTTTTAAGTTATTTATTGTAAAAACGACGAAGCTGGATCCCGGCTAAAATGCATTGCCGGAATAACGCTTGATTTGACCCGTGCTGTATGGAGCCTTTTGACCAAAATCCAAACCAAGTTTGGACATAAAAAAGAGTAACCGTGATGACTCAAGGTTACTCTTTATTTTTAATTACTCTCTAATTGCGAGTACTTTTTATTCAGAAGCACTATCTACTCTGGGTCTCTCTCTATTCAGGATCTCTTTCTACTCTTGATCTCATTCTATTCGAAATAAATCTATTCGGGATCATAGTCCAATATCGGTGACAACCATTTCTCTGCTTCTGCCAACGTCATGCCTTTGCGCTGGGCATAATCTTCAACCTGATCTTTACCAATATTAGTCACGCCAAAATAGCGTGATTTCGGATGGGCAAAGTACCAGCCAGATACCGCTGCCGTTGGGTACATGGCAAAGCTCTCGGTGATGTTCAAATCGATAGTTTCATCGGGTTTGAGTAAATCCCATAACAAGCCTTTTTCAGTGTGGTCGGGGCATGCTGGGTAACCTGGTGCTGGGCGAATGCCTTTATAACGTTCGCGAATTAACGCTTCATTGTCGAGTACTTCATCCGCAGCATAACCCCAAAACTCTTTACGAACACGTTCGTGCATGCGCTCGGCAAAAGCTTCGGCTAAACGGTCTGCTAAGCATTTGAGCATAATCGCGTTGTAGTCATCGTGATTGGCTTCAAAGCGGGCAACATGTTCATCAATACCGTGCCCCGTCGTTACCGCAAAACCGCCCATGTAATCAGCAACGCCTGAATCTTTTGGGGCAACAAAGTCTGATAAACAGAAGTTGTCGTTACCCACGCGTTCAAGCTGCATACGTAGATGATGAGTGGTCATTTCCAATGTGGTGCGGCTTTCATCGGTATACAGTTCAATGTCGTCATGGTTGACGGTATTGGCTGGGAATAAACCGATTACTGCTTTGGCGGTAAGCCATTTTTCAGCAATAATTTGCTTCAGCATGGCTTGGCCATCAGCAAACAATTTAACCGCTTCTTCGCCGACGACTTTGTCTTTTAAAATTTCTGGGTAATGGCCGTGCAACTCCCAGCTTCTAAAGAACGGTGTCCAATCGATACGTTCAACTAAGTCTTCTAGTGGGTAGTCTTCAAACACTTGGCGGCCTAATACATTAGGCGTGAATGGGGTGTAGCTGTCCCAGTCGTGTTTGCAACGGTTTTCGCGCGCCGCTTCAATCGACACGATGGTTTTACGCTTGGTTTGCGACAAACGTTTCTCACGCATCATGTTGTATTCTGCGTAGGCTTCGTCGATGGTGGCTTGACGAGTGGCGTTATTAATCAGTTTCGACACCATAGGCACGGCGCGAGATGCATCGGCAATGTAAATGGCACCGTGTGGATAATGCGGGGCTATTTTTACTGCAGTATGAATTTTAGAGCAGGTTGCACCACCAATAATTGCAGGGATGGTTAAGCCTTCACGATGGAAGGTTTTCACGTTGTGAACCATTTCATCCAAACTTGGGGTGATTAAACCTGACATGCCGATGATGTCGATATTATGCTCTTTTACTGCATCGAGAATTTTATCGACCGATACCATCACTCCAAGGTCGACCACTTCGTAGCCGTTACAGGCCAGTACCACACCGACGATATTTTTACCGATGTCATGCACATCACCTTTTACGGTGACCATTAAAATTCGCCCGTTTGACTGGCCTGCCACTTTTTCGAGTTCGATATAAGGATTAAGGTAAGCGACGGCTTTTTTCATTACCCGAGCCGATTTAACCACTTGCGGTAAAAACATTTTGCCCGCGCCAAATAAGTCGCCGACCACGTTCATGCCGTCCATTAACGAGCCTTCGATAACATCGAGCGGGCGCACGGCTTCTAGGCGAGCGGCTTCGGTGTCTTCATCAATAAATTCGGTAATGCCTTTAACCAATGCGTGCGACAAACGTTTGGATACCGGCCAACTACGCCAAGCTAAATCTTCTTTTTTGGCCACTTGTGAGCCGTCGCCTCTAAAGCTTTCAGCGATGTCGAGTAGTTGTTCGGTGTTACTTGAGTCGGCAACCGGGCAAGGTAAGTTTTGGACTACGTTTTCAACCCGTTTTTTCAGCTCTGGGTCAATATCATCGTATATGGCTAACTGACCTGCGTTAACAATACCCATGTCCATGCCTGCTTGAATGGCATGGTATAAAAATACCGCGTGAATGGCTTCGCGTACTGGGTTGTTACCACGGAACGAGAATGACACGTTAGACACGCCACCGGAGATCATCGCGTGTGGCAAGGTGGCTTTGATGTCTTTTATCGATTCGATAAAGTCGACGGCATAGTTGTCGTGTTCATCGATACCGGTGGCAATGGCGAAGATATTGGGATCAAAAATAATGTCTTCTGGTGGAAAGCCAACCACATCGACCAAAATGCGATAAGCACGGGTACAAATTTGGGTTTTACGCTCACGAGTATCGGCTTGGCCGTCTTCGTCAAAGGCCATGACAATGGCGGCAGCGCCATAGCGCTTCACTAAGGTAGCTTGCTCAATAAACTTGGCTTCGCCTTCTTTCATCGAAATAGAGTTAACAATCGACTTGCCTTGAACACATTTAAGGCCCGCTTCTATCACTTCCCATTTTGATGAGTCAATCATGATTGGCACACGCGAGATGTCGGGCTCAGAGGCGATTAAGTTTAAAAACTTCGCCATAGACGCTACGCCATCGAGCATACCTTCGTCCATGTTGACGTCGATAATTTGCGCGCCATTTTCAACTTGCTCGCGCACGACATCTAACGCTTCTTCGAACTTTTCTTCTTTAATTAAGCGTAAAAATTTAGCCGAACCGGTCACGTTAGCGCGCTCGCCGACGTTCACAAATAACGAGTTTTTATCGATGGTAAGTGGTTCTAGGCCAGATAAACGACACGCGACTGGAAGATCTGGGATCTGTCTTGGTTCATGTCTGAGTACTGCTTCACGAATGGCATTAATGTGAGCCGGTGTGCTGCCACAACAACCACCGACAATATTGAGCATGCCTTCTTGCGCCCATTGATTAATGACTTCGGCCATTTCTTCTGGGGTTTCATCATAGCCGCCAAATTCGTTGGGTAAGCCAGCATTTGGGTGGGCGGAAACATAACATTCGGCAATACGTGACAATTCTTCAACGTACGGGCGTAACTCTTTAGGCCCAAGGGCGCAGTTAAGGCCAATCGATAACGGCTTGATGTGGCGTAAAGAGTTATAAAAGGCTTCGGTTGTTTGGCCGGTTAGTGTGCGGCCTGAGGCGTCGGTAATAGTGCCCGAGATCATAACGGGTAAGCGATCGCCAAGCTGATCGAATACTTTTTCAATCGCGAACAGGGCGGCTTTGGCGTTTAAGGTATCAAAAATGGTTTCAACCATAATGATATCGGCGCCGCCTTCAATTAAGGCGCTGGTTGATTCGACATAAGCTTCGACTAATTGGTCGAAACTGACATTACGAAACCCAGGGTCGTTAACGTCTGGGCTGATAGAACAGGTACGGTTGGTTGGACCTAATACACCGGCAACATAACGTGGTGAACCGGTTTGTGCTGCTACTTCATCTGCTGCTTGGCGGGCGACTCGGGCGCCAGCAAGGTTAATTTCAGCGGCCAGTGACTGCATATCGTAGTCGGCCATGGCAATGGTGGTGGCATTAAAGGTGTTGGTTTCAATAATGTCGGCACCGTTTAACAGGTACTGAGTATGAATATCTTTAATGATTTGCGGTTGGCTGAGTACTAATAAGTCATTGTTGCCTTTAACATCGCAATGCCAATCTTTAAAACGCTCACCACGATAATCTTCTTCTTCCAACTTATAGTCTTGGATCATGGTGCCCATGGCGCCATCTAGAATCACAATACGCTGCGCTAACAATGCATTAAGTTGTTTAAGTGTTTGACTGTAAGAAGTCGATTTCGCCATAACAGTTACCTTTTTATCACTATGTTGCTTGATACCTTGATTGAGATAAGCATACCCTTATTTTTACAATAGTAGGGCGATAACATCATTGTTGTGTTCAACGGTCATTTGCAATGGTTGCGTTAACCGTTGCAGACAACTGCCGTGGACAATTGTTGTGTACAATGATTATCTTCTAAATGATTACCTGTTAAGATAGTATTTTAGACATATAAACGTATAGACGTCCATAGTACGCGAATTTTTACTGCCAGAGCAAGGCTGAATTAAATGAAACAAGCCAAGATAATTTTAATGCGCCATGGAGAATGCGAAGGTGGGTCTATATTTCGCGGCCAAACCGATGTAAAACTTACCGACACAGGGATGGCCCAAATGCAGCAAGCATTTGCAGAGCTGCAATTCCCCATTAGCCATGTGTTTAGTTCACCATTGCAACGGTGCCAGCAATTCAGCCAGCCTTTAACGCAGCGATTAACATTACCGTTAATGACGATACCAGCACTGCAAGAAATTGATTTTGGTGTGTGGGATGGGCAATCGTTTGATGCAATTTACCAGCAAAACCCCGCTAAATTTGATGCCTATTGGGATAACCCATGGTCGGCTGAAAGCACGCCAGATAAAGCCGAGTCGGTGATTGATTTTGCTGCGCGAGTGGAGACCGGGCTTATGAGCGTGGTCGATGAACTGTGGCGCTCATGTCAACAGCAGCACTCTTGTTTACTGTCAATCGACGAACAACAAGGGCAAAACGTGCCGCAAACCGCTCAAGCTGTCGATTGCCCCCATGCGTTAGTGATTACTCACGGCGGCGTTATGCGCTGCTTAATGGGCTATGTGCTTAAGGTTGGCCAATCTAGCGGATTATTCGCTAACCTAGCGATCCCCTATGCTGCTATTATGGTGCTCGATGTATATTGGCCTGATGATGTTGATAAGGTTGACGCTTTTCAAGTGACTGCAATGAATAACAATACCGCTAAAGTGAGCTTTACATTACATTGGCCGTAACATTTCATGAGCTTAACGTTACAACCCTAGTGTCACCATTTTTCGCTATAATTTGCATAATAGCGTGCGTCATAATTGTCGTAATAATCTGCGTCGTAACCATAGTGCCTTTCAAGGTATTGGGAATTGGGATAAGCCCAAACTGTACCCGCAACTGTAGATGTACCCATCGAGTATGGGGACATAAGTCAGATACCAGCTTTGAATAGCCTCAATATCCATGCCTAAGCGGGTGACTTAGGGGAGTTATTAAATAAATGTTTGTGTTAAATAATTGGACATGGCGGGCTAACTTTCATGTCTGAATCTGTATTAGATGTAAATCATCTTTTTTGGCAAGTCGATAATAAAACGATTCTGGCGGACATTCATTTCAGTTTGCCTAAAGGTCAAATGCTAGGGTTAATAGGCCCAAATGGTGCAGGAAAGTCGAGCCTGTTGCGCTGCTTGTATCGTTATATTGTGCCAACCAGTGGCGATATTGAGATATTTTCTAAACCCATCAGTGAGTATTCCTCTAAGTTGTTAGCGCAGAATATTGCTGTGGTGCAACAAGATACCCCGCACTATTTTGACATGACTACCGAGCAGTTAGTGGCGATGGGGCTTACTCCGCATAAAGGCTTATTTGACTCAAACACTGCCCAAGACCGTGAACGTGTGGTGAGTGCCTTAACCAAAGTTGGATTGCAGCAAAAAGCCCAACAACAGTATGAACTGTTATCTGGTGGTGAAAAACAACGCGCCCTTATTGCCCGCGCCATTGTGCAACAGCCGCATATTCTAATTTTAGATGAACCGACTAACCACTTAGATATTCGTTATCAAATTCAAATCCTTGAACTGGTTAAATCATTAGGCATTAGTGTTATTGCTTCTATACACGATCTGAATTTAGCCAGTGCAATGTGCGATAAATTACTGCTACTCGACCAAGGGCGATTAATTGCTAAAGGTACTCCAACAGAAGTGCTAACCGAACGGCAAATTAGTGAGGTGTTTGGTGTGTGCTGCGACATTAATCTTCACCCACAACACGGTAAGCCGCTGATTAGTTATTTTTATGGTTACCAACCGAGCCCGAAAGGATGCCCCGATCATGATTGATGCATCGCAACGTCGCTACTATGTTTGTTTCAGTCTGTTGGTATTGGCTACGCTGCTTACCCCGATATTTGCCGCCAGTTTTGGGGCGGCCAACATTCATCTTAATGACGTATTAATGATATTTAATACCTTATTAGGCGGCGACATGCCGAGTGCGATTGATGGCAGTGAACATGCGGTTACGATAACCCAACGTATTGTGCTTGAATTACGCTTACCGCGAATTTTGTTGGCCTTTGTGGCTGGCGCAGGGTTATCTATAGCCGGCAGTGTTTTACAAACAGTGACCCGCAATCCGTTAGCCGACCCGTATTTATTTGGCATTAGCTCCGGGGCGTCATTTGGTGCGGTGTTAGTGGTGTCGTTATTCAGCCAAACCGGTTTATTTGCCGAGATGTTTTCTGGAGTATTGACCATAGCACCAAGCTTTACCGCACAACCTTGGTGGTCTTGGTCGACATTAAGTATACCGATAGGAGCATTCATCGGCGCCAGTTTATCAGTGCTGGTAGTGTTTATGTTATCGGGACCTGGTCGAAGTAGCCAGGTTGAACGTATGTTGCTGTCTGGTGTGGCAACGTCGTTTCTATTTGGCGCATTGACCAGCTTGCTGTTGTATTTTTCGACTCCACAGGCTGCGGCGTCAGTACTGTTTTGGAGCTTAGGCAGTTTTGCTAAAGCCAGTTGGTCTAATTTACTCTTACCCAGTGTGACGGTAGGGGTTAGTTTATTGGTTATGTTGGCGTTCAGGCGGCAAATTATGGCGCTGCAAGCGGGTGATGAAACGGCTCATACATTAGGAATAAATGTCGCTAAATTGCGCTTAAGTATGCTGTTACTGTGTTCGCTTATTACGGCAATGTTGGTGGCAACTTGTGGTGGCATTGGTTTTGTTGGTTTGATGATCCCGCATACGGTTAGGCTATTATTTTCCGGACGTCAGCCGATGATCTTAACCGCGATGTTGGGTGGCTTATTTATGGTGTGGATTGACGTGATAGCACGATGCATTTTATTTAACCAAGAATTGCCTGTCGGCATTATTACTGCTGCATTGGGCAGCGTATTTTTCTTGTTTATTTTGCGTCAACGCCGTTAAACGCTAAGCCTTTTGATAAGTACTTCTCTAATCACTTTAATAAGCGTTTAGAGAGGTACTTTTATAAGAATTGGATGAGTGCTGCAATACATCATATTGAATTTATCTGCCCAAATTGCTGGAGTTTTCATGTTTGTCATAGAAGCTGTTAAGTCAGATGTTGATGCCAATATTCAACATAAGATTAATCAAAAAACCAAACCATTAGGGGCGTTAGGGCAACTAGAATCTTTGGCATTACAAATTGCTCGGGTGCAGTACCGCGGCGATAAACAGTCGTTAAGCACACCGCTGCAAATCACTAAGCCAACGATGTTAGTGTTTGCTGCTGACCATGGTATTGCCGCTTACGGCGTGTCGATTGCGCCAAGCGAAGTGACCACTCAAATGGTGCATAATTTTGTCCAAGGCGGCGCGGCAATTAATGTGTTTTGTCGCCAAGTTGGGTTTGAGCTTGAAATTATCGATTGCGGAATATTACAACCGCTTACAGGCCAAGCAAATGTTATCGACCAACGCTTAGGCGCAGGGACTAAAGCAATGCATTTAGCGGCGGCTATGCCACTTGAAAAAGTCGCCCAAGGTTTTGAATTTGCTCGACAGTTGGTTGCTCGCCATATTGATGTTGGGTGCAATTTAATTGCTTTAGGTGAAATGGGTATCGGCAATACTTCTGCTGCGACTGCGGTAATGTCAGCTATGCTCAATATTGATGTTGAGCAATGTGTCGGTCGAGGCACGGGAATAGATGATGCAACTTTGGTGATCAAAACAAAACTCATTAACCAAGCACTTGATTTACATCAACATGAGTTAGTTTCTCCTGAAGCAATTTTGGCTCACGTTGGCGGTTTTGAAATAGTGCAAATGACCGGGGCGATACTGGCGGCTGCGGAACAAAAAATATTAGTGGTGATTGATGGTTTTATCGCTACTGCTGCAGCATTAGTTGCGGTAAAATTATCTCCACAATCAAGAGACTATTTAGTTTTTGCTCATGAGTCGCAAGAGCAAGGACATAAGCTTCTGTTACAACAGCTACAAGCAACACCATTGTTGTCGCTGGGATTAAGACTTGGAGAAGGCACTGGCGCTGCGTTGGCGTTACCGTTAATTCAAGCTGCGGTGAATTTTTACAATCAAATGGCCAGTTTCGATGATGCTGGCGTTAATAATGTGGTTTAAGGGAACAACATGTCTGGCGAGATAAAATGGTTGCGGCAGTTAAATTTATTTTTTGTGGCGATGAGTTTTTTTACTCGGATCCCCGTTCCATCGTGGGTGGTGATTGATAGCGATAAGCTCAACAAAGCTAGCCGTTATTTTGGTTTAGTGGGTTTACTCATTGGCTTAATTTGTGCGTTGGTATTTTGGCTCGCACAGCTGATTTTACCAGCAAGCATTGCCATTTTATTAGCCATGGTGGCGGGTGTATTAGTGACCGGCGCCTTCCATGAAGACGGCTTAGCCGATACCGCAGATGGTTTTGGTGGTGGTTGGACGGTAGAAGACAAGCTGCGCATCATGAAAGATTCGCGTTTGGGCAGTTATGGTGCCTTGTCGCTGGGATTAGTGTTATTGCTAAAATGGCAATTGCTAGTCGAACTGGCTTTATATAGCCCCATGGCGGCGGTAAGTGCGCTTGTAGCAGGCCATACACTTAGCCGTGTTGTGGCATCAAGCTTGATTTTTAGTGAGCAATACGTCCGTGATGACGACACCAGCAAGTCAAAGCCGATTGCCCAAGATCAGCAATTAAATGATTTATTTATTTTAATCGCCAGCGGTATTTTTGTGTTGTTATGGCTTAATGGTGTCGCGGCATTTGTGCTGTTTATTACCTTGTGGCTAGTTCGCATTTTGTTAGGCGGCTTTTTCCGTAAACAAATTGGTGGCTACACCGGTGACACACTAGGGGCTGCGCAGCAAATCAGCGAAGTGTGTTGTTACTTAGTTATTTTAGCGGTTGGATTAAGCTAATGATTCATTTGGTGTTGGGCGGTGCTCGTAGTGGTAAAAGTCGATATGCAGAGCAATGTGTAGCGGAATACGCTGCTATTGGTTATTCCTGTGTTTACTTAGCCACAGCAACAGCATTAGACCATGAAATGTCTGCGCGCATTAATCAACACCAACAAGACCGTATGTCCAGCGCCCATAGCTGGACATTGCACGAGCAAGCTTATGACGTTGGCCAAACATTGTTGGCGATAGATAAACCACAACAAGTCATATTGCTCGACTGCCTGACGTTATTATTAACCAATCATTTATTGTTAAATGACGGCGCCTCGTGGGCCACGCAAAAGTCATTACTCATCGATAGTTTGTCTGCTTTGCAAAGCGATGTGGTGTTAGTCAGTAATGAAGTGGGCTCGGGCATAGTTCCCATGGGTGAGTTAAATCGTCGTTTTGTTGATGAAGCGGGCTGGCTCAACCAAGAAATAGCCGCAATTTCTGACCAAGTCACTCTAGTGGTTGCAGGCCTGCCGTTGGCTTTAAAAGCATAATGTCATTGGTTGACGATCAATCTCCAAAAGCCCCAACATTTCGTGGCGCATTAATGGTGCAAGGCACCACCTCTGATGCAGGTAAAAGCACGCTTGTAGCAGGTTTATGTCGTTTATTTTCCCGTCAAAACATTAATGTCGCGCCTTTTAAACCACAAAATATGGCGCTAAACAGTGCTGTAACTGTCGATGATGGTGAAATTGGCCGAGCCCAAGCATTGCAAGCTATTGCTTGTGGTTTAGCGCCCCATACAGATTTTAATCCGGTGTTGTTAAAGCCAAGTTCTGATACCGGTGCCCAGGTGATTATTCACGGTAAGGCGCTGACAACATTAGAAGCCAAGGCCTTTTTCGGACCCGAGAGTCATGGTTATAAAACCTTAGCGTTAGCGGCAGTGATGCAATCTTACAGGCGTTTACAGCAACAATATTCGTTAGTGGTGATTGAAGGGGCGGGTAGTCCGGCAGAAATCAATTTACGTGAAGGCGATATTGCCAATATGGGCTTTGCCGAAGTGGCCGATTGCCCGGTGATCATTATTGCCGATATTGATAAAGGCGGCGTGTTTGCCCATTTAGTTGGTACGTTGGCGTTATTAAGCCCGTCTGAGCAAGCGCGAGTAAGAGGCTTTGTGATAAATCGTTTTCGCGGCGACATCAGCTTGTTGCAGCCAGGTATTGATTGGCTTGAAGCCTATACCAATAAACCCGTATTAGGCGTATTACCTTATTTGCACGACCTACATCTAGACGCGGAAGATGCGTTAATTGATACCCCTAAAAACTCATTATCAACAGCATTATCTGCCAGCCAGCGTTTGTCTGTATTGGTGTTAGTGTACCCAAGGATCAGTAATCATACCGACTTTGACCCACTGCGTTTACACCCGCATATTGATTTTCATTATGTGAGTATGCAGACCATGGCTCAATCATCCCATTGGCCCGCAGCAGATTTAGTCATATTGCCTGGCAGTAAAAATGTCCGTGCAGATTTAGCTTTTGTGCGCGAGCAAGGTTGGGATATTGCCTTAAAAAAACATTTACGTTATGGCGGCAAAGTCGTCGGCATTTGCGGCGGTTACCAAATGCTCGGTGAATTAATTGATGATCCTTTAGGCATTGAAGACAGTGCCGGTTGCAGTGACGGATTGGGCTTATTACCGATTACGACCGTATTAACTGCCAGCAAAACCTTAACTCAAGTAAGGGGTCACTTACGCTTACAAGACCAGCAGGCAGAGTTTAGTGGTTACGAGATCCATTGTGGTGAGTCTTCACTCACTCAAAGCGACGTTATCCAGCCGCTGTCGATTGAACACTATGCCCAGCAGCCAATGGCTATCACCAAGCTTGATGGCATGGTGAGTAATGACCAACAAATTTTAGCGACCTATGTGCATGGATTATTTGATCATCCCGCTGCATGCCAACTTATTTTGCAATGGGCTGGCTTAGACAGTCGCCATGCTATCGATATTAACCAAATCCGCGAGCAGCAACTAAATCGTCTTGCAGACGTATTAGAAGCGCATTTGGACATGAATACATTGAAAGGAATAATCTCATGACAACTGATAACCAACAAACTAGTGCTATTGATGCAAGCAAAGCTGAACGTCATAAAGCTCGTCAGCAGAAAGTCAAAGTGGGCGTAGATGCTAAAATTGCCGCCGCTCAAGATGAAAAAGGTATTTTGTTAGTATTAACTGGTAACGGTAAAGGCAAATCTACTTCAGGTTTTGGTTCAATTACCCGCGCTGTAGGCCATGGCCATAAAGCGGCAGTGGTGCAATTTATTAAAGGCACTTGGGCTTGTGGTGAGCGTAATTTACTCGAAGGTGCTGGAGTGCCGTTTCATGTAATGGGCACCGGCTTTACCTGGGAAACTCAAGATAAAGAAAAAGATACCCAAGCCGCAATGGAAGCCTGGCTTGAAGCAGAAAAGTTGCTTAAAGACGAATCGATTAATATGGTGCTGCTTGATGAGCTGACTTACATGGTCAGTTACCACTATATCGAACTTGAGCGAGTATTAACGGCATTAAGAAATCGCCCACCAATGCAACACGTAATTATTACAGGCCGTGCTTGTCATCGTGACATCATTGAATTAGCCGATACGGTCAGCGAAGTACAACCGATTAAACATGCGTTTAACGAAGGTATTAAAGCGCAGTTAGGGTTTGATTATTAACAATTGATGTTGCTGAAACCATACATTGGTTTCAGCAACAAGAGCCAGTTAAATAGACAGTGGTTCCATCGTGGTTTTACGATGATTTATCAGGCTTAGTTGTTATTGGGCTCACTTCCTGAGTTGCTGTTTGTTGCGATACGGGCTCAGGAAACCATTTTTTTACCAGAAGCTCGAACTGACCATTTTGTTTAATTGTATCAAATGCATGTTGCATCATTTCCAGTAACTCAATCCGAGTCTCTTTATGGGTTGCTAGACCTAGTTCGACATTATTATAAACATACGCCACTGTGAAATCAGACTGTTTAAGCCCAAGTGCTTTTACCGAACCGGATAGACCGATATTATTATTATTAATTAAATCCACGCGTTCAAAATAAAGCATTTTCAGTGCTTTTGTTTGATTTGAAACTAAATATACATTTGGGTGTTTATGTTGAATATTTAGGCTGTCGAGTGAAATGTCACCTCTAGGCAATGCTAGCGTGTAACGATTAATATCTTCTTTGCTATCAATATTGATGTCAGATCGAGAAGCTTTTTTGTAAATAGCATTTTGCACCGTATAAAAATCGATTACCCACTTAAACTGCTGTAAACGTTTTTCGGATTTACCGATTGAAAAAATAAAGGTATCAGGATTTTTTGCTGCATTTTTATATGCCCGATTCCAAGGCATGATTTGAATATTGATATCAAAATCGAGGTATTGCTGGGTAGCATGTAACACATCAATCGAAAATCCAACCAACTCTCCTTGGGGATTTAGCGACTGAAATGGAGGATAGCTTTCAGTGTAAAAAGTGACGGCGGGTCTAGCATTTGAAACCGGCGAACTGAAAAATGTAATGACCAAAATCACCACAGATAAGTAACGCAACATAAATAACAACACCTTAAATTAAGGCTTCCATGCATTTCATATCCGTAATTGGGGCAAGTTTAACATATTGTAATAATATTGTGATCATTAAGCTTTTTATTGTCAGATAATTAATTTTTGTGGTGAACTACAGGCCATAGTTGTTTTTACTAAACAATGTATTCATCAGCCCAGTCTTTTAAGCGTTCTAAAATATCCAATGCAGTGCGACCAAGTTCGGTAATGCTATAAGACACAGCAATAGGTCGATCACTAATCACATGGCGAGTCACGAGTCCTTGAGATTCTAATTCTTTAAGGCGTTGGTCGACCATTTTTTTACTTGCCCCGCCTAGCATGCGCGATAAATCATTAAATCGAACTGGACCATCTTGCAGGTGCCATAAAATGGATGCTTTCCATTTACCGCCTAATACACGCATACCGCGCTCGACCGAGCAGGGTTCAGCACAAGCGTTGATAACTTTTTTTTGACCATTAGTCATTGTTTCAATTTTAGTTTTCATAAATTTAACTTAAATTATTCTAGGTTACTAAAAGTATACTGGTTGCTTTTGTATTCCATTGTATCAAAATAGGCAGTAATTAGACTAGCGTCACTTTAGTACCATTAAGGAATGTTTCTCCATGGCAGTATTAACCTCTTACGATCCCGCGAGCTATCACTATGTTGGTGAACACATTGAAGCCACTGCGGTCGGTAGTGTCGAAACAACCGCTATTGAGCAATTACCTACCGTAATAAACAATGCGAAGGTTGCTCAAAAGGCATGGGCAAGCTTGCCTTTAATAGAGCGTCAGCAGTATGTGGTAAAAGCGTATCAACAATTGCACGCAGTGCAAGATGAGCTGGCGACACTTATTGGCCAAGAAATGGGTAAAGATTATCGTCGGGCCACTTATGAAGTCGGCGGTACATTACAAAATGCAGGCTATTTTGCCAGTGAAATCGGTGATGCATTAGCCACCGAAGATGTGGGGAATCGCACTGAATTACAATATCGTCCTTTGGGTGTGGTAGCCGTGATTTCGCCATGGAATTATCCACTTGCGATGGCCAATAACTTATTAATGCCTGCGTTAATTGCAGGTAATAGTGTGGTGTTAAAGCCGTCTGAAGAAACCCCGCTGGTAGCTGAGTTATTTATTAATACACTTAACCAGGTGTTACCACAACACGTGCTGCAGGTGGTTCAAGGTGGCAAAGCCCTTGGTCAAGCATTAGTGGCGGCAGACATTAACATGGTGGCGTTTACTGGGTCTATGGCCGCAGGTAAACACATTATGGCCAATGCGGCGTCTGGCTTAAAACGCCTAGTGATGGAGCTTGGCGGCAACGATCCTATGATTGTGATGGCGGGTGCCAATATGGATGCCGCGGTGCGCTTTGCTGTAGCCAGTTCGTTTGAAAATGCAGGGCAAATGTGTACCTCAACTGAACGTGTTTATGTGGATGAGCGTATTGCCGATGAGTTTGAGCAAAAAGTGGTAGCGCTTGCCAGTCGGTATCGTGTTGGTGCATGGGATGGTGCAAATGTGAATATTGGTCCAATAGTCAATCCAATCCAACATCAAAAAGTGCTTGAGCAGTTAAAAGATGCCAAAGCCAAAGGAGCGAGCTTTTTATTGGGCAGCGATGATTATGCATTACCGTTTATTCAACCCACGGTAGTCAGTAACATCACCCCACAGATGCAACTCGAAACAGAAGAAACCTTCGGGCCTGTTGTCGCCATTAGTCGCTTTGGTGACATTGATGAAGCCATTAGCCGTGCCAATAACAGTCATTATGGTTTAGGTGCAGTGGTATTTGGTGGCCCTAGTGCGAATGCCGTTGCCGATCAGCTTGACGCTGGCATGGTAGGGGTTAACCAAGGAGTGGGCGGCGGAAATGCCCCTTGGGTTGGTGCAAAGCAAAGTGGTTTTGGTTTTCATGGCACGGCTGCTGGGCATAGACAATTTGCTCAAGTACGTGTGATCAGTCGTTAAGGTGAATGTAATGAATAATACAACAGAAAATGGCCAATACTTTGTCGCAGCTTTTGAGCCAGGAGCAGAGCATCCAGCGTTACCAACATGGGCAAGCTGTAACGACAATGGTGCAGAGCTAGCCTTATCCGCTCCTAGTACCGTGAGTAAAAAGCCGTTAACGGATGTACCTGGGGCATTTCAATTATTAAATGTACTGAGCGCTGATGAATGTCAGCGACTCATTTCTGTCAGCGAAACTATGGGGTTTTTACCTGACGCTGCGGTGTCTTTACCGCGCAATGTGCGTCATAACGACAGCTTAACCTGGGTAGTCGATAACACCACCGAACGGCTTATTTGGGATCGTATTGCAGGGGTAATGACCGACGATTTAGGCATTTTTGAAGGTAAAGCCGCGCTGGGATTAAATAATCGTTTCCGTTTTTATCGCTATAACGAAGGTGATTATTTTAAGCCGCATTCAGATGGTTCGTGGCCGGGCAGCCAAGTTATTGATGGCGAGCTTGTGCGTGATGCTTTTGGCGATCGATACAGCCAACTCACATTTTTGATATTACTGACCGAAGACTTTGAAGGCGGTGCGACACGCTTTTTAGTCAATGCCGACAAGCCAAATTTACCAGCAAAACACGGCGATAATATGCGCCAAGTTGATGTGCGAACACCTGCGGGAAGCGTGTTGTGTTTTCCTCATGGCATGCACCCGCTGCACTGTATACACAGCTCTGAGCCGATTTTCTCTGGGGTTAAATACATTATCCGCACCGATGTGTTGTTTGAGTTATAGCACTGGCAATCTTTTAACCTTTATTTTCACAACAGGTTGGCTTGACGACAAGCCAGCCCGTTTGTGAGTTGTTCTACTTTTAGTGGGGTAAAGCACAAGGTTCGCTCAGTTTGAGCCGTTGTTGTATTTTTTCTCCTTGCTTAATCCTCGCTGAATTAAGCAGATGATTCGCAATCAGCCATGTTTTTTCTGCTCAATATAAACACGCTTTTATCAAACTTACTCGCATATCATTTTCAGCAATGAACTTATATAAAGCTGATCAAATAAGCTTACTCTTCGAGAGGGCTATTGTAATGGCGAATACTCGTCAAATAAAATTATCAGCGTCAATCGCATATGGCATGGCTAGGATTATCATTCAGTAGCAGTGACTAAAGCATATTGATTGTTAGTGGTGAAGCGGTGTAACAAATCGATCAATAAAACAGATAAAAAGTCGGTTAATTTTTTATTATTGAGTTTATCAATCGGCGCTTTACCCCCCTGAGAACACTGGAATTCATTAACGCGATTTAATGTGCCGCAGTACTTGCTATTTGACTGACTAAACTATCTAATTGCGCCGCTTTCCCAACCACATATATAGAGATGTTTACATGAGATCAGTACTGTGTAGTTTGTTTGTTGTCAGTGTTATTAGCTTATCAGGATGCGCTGCACCGCAGAATAATTTTGCGTCAAAAGTGAAAGCGGAAGGTGAGCAACACTTAGACTTATCTCAGCAGTGGGAACAAGGACAAAAAGACCTCAAGAAAGGTAACAGTTTATTAATCGATGGGCGTGAGTTAATCGGAAAAGGTAAAAACCAAATCCGTGAAGGTGAAGCGTTAATAGCACAAGCCAAACAAGCCGCGCAGCAACAACGTCAACTATTTCAATCGATGGCTAACACGTTAAACAGCGCTCAAAATGGTGCCCGTGCAGTAGTGTTAGTTGATAGATTGGATGATGTAGCCGATCTCTGGGAAGATGCCGATGATAAGTATGCTGATGGTAAAGAACTTATTGAAGACGGTAATACCAACCTTGCTAAAGGTGAAAGTTCAATTGAACAAGGCCAAAACATGGTGACTAGCGGCCGTAGTAGAATGCAACAAGCGGAATCTACCTACCAACAACGTACTGGTAAAGGTTTAGTTGAGCAAATGCATTTAGAAGAACAAGCTAGTGAATTTAATTAGTCCGAGCTAATCTAGCTTGAGTTCATCTAATTTGGGCTATTTTAGTTAAGTTACGAAACCAAAACTAAAACCAAACCAAACCCAAACCGATATTGCTAATTCAATATCGGTTTTATAGTTTCTAGGGTTCAGTTTTAACTAAATTATTAGGTACTTACACAGAATCTGTTACAGAGTCCTAATGCTCTATTCAAAATCCGCTTTGATTTCAAATACCATTTCTTTTCCGCTTACCGGATGATTTAAGCTTAAATACTGCGCGTGTAAATGCAATCTGTTGGTCGCGACACCGTATAAATCATCACCGACAATTGGCATATGCAGGCCATCGTGATGGGCGCAATGCATCCGTAATTGATGGGTTCGCCCCGTTTTAGGGTACAAATATACTAAAGTACGTTGCCCTTGACGTTGATACACTTGCCAATGCGTTTCGGCATGCTTGCCATGTTCATAACACACTAGCTGCTTAGGGCGGTCGTCCAAATCTACCCGTAATGGCAAACTAATGTCGCCCTCATCTTGGCTCGGCACACCTTCAATTAACGCGATATAACGTTTAGTGACGCTACGCTGAATAAACTGTTGTTGTAGGGCTTTGTTGGCTTCTTTGGTGAGTGCTATCACCATTAACCCTGATGTGGACATGTCTAGGCGATGAACAATCAGCGGCCCCGTTGCATTGGGGAATTGTTGCTGCATACGGCTAAACACCGAGTCGGTGATATTTTTTCCTGGTACCGATAATAACTCCGCCGGTTTATTAATAATCACCATCGCATCATCTTGATAAATAATATCAATATGCTGATCTTTACCCGGATTAATCAATAGTGGATCGTCATCAACCAGCATGCCTTTTAGCATGTGGGTTAAAATAGGTCGGCATTTTCCGTGACAAGCGGGATAGAAATTTTTGTGCTGTTTTATTTCAGATTTAGGTGATGATCCCCACCAAAACTCTGCCATGGCAATTGGAGTAAATTGATGAGTAAATGCGTACTGTAATAACTTAGGTGCAGCACATTCACCTGCACCAGCAGGCGGTAAATGATTCGGTGCATCATTAAAAATATCGTTTAAATCACGCGCTTCACCCAAGGTATTTAAAAACTGATATTGGGCGAAGAGCTTTTTTTGTAATCCATTTGAAAGTTGTTTACGTTGTTGTTTTAACTTTTTAATTTGTTGCGCAAGTGCATCTAAGGCCACTTTAGTGACTTCAATTTGAGTCTGCCACTGTTGTTTTAACGCGTTTAGCTGATGTTTTTGCTGCACACTTTGACGGCTTAACTCGATAGACAGTGTTTTATGGCTATCGTCGTTAATGCTTGCTTGTGCTAATGCATCATCTGCTTGCTCACGTTGCAGCTTACGCTGTTTGCGGCCTTCAACTATTGCGTTACGTTGCTGCTCAAGCTCATTTTCTGCCTGGTGCTGTTGCGCAGCTAAAGTCGCGGTTAATGTTGCTAATAACGGATTCGCTTCATGCTGGCTTATCGACAGATTAATTTGGTTAATCTGTTTATTTTCATGACTAAAAAAACTGTCATGGGTCAGCATGTCAAACACTGGTGGCACAAACGGTGGCAAGATATTTTGGTCGGCTAACTTACCTGAAAATGCGGCTAAAAAGCCAAGTTGCCCGAGCGTGTCTGTAACCACCAACACACCAAACATCTTGCCAATCACCATGCCACGATCACGTTCGCTGTCTAAGCCAAAATTATGTTCCCAAGGATTAGCCTCAAGTAACACCTGCTGTAACTGCTGTGCTGCCAGTATGGTTAATGGATGAGGTTGATAATAAAACGGAAAGGTAAAAGATTCAGGCAACCCTTGTTCGGCAAGCGTGTTATTGAAAGCCATCGCATCACTAAAAGGAATAAAACACGGGTCGTTAACAGACATCAAAAACACACTCATTACACCAAAGGACAGCTATTTTACCCTTTCAAACTAGCAGATGCATTATTTATTGAGCTCGGATTTTTTAGGATGTTAATCCAAACAACGTTGCAGAAACGATAGGGATAATCCAAGAGGGGATTGCTGTAGATCCCCTTTTAGCCTGTTCAGGGTGGAAACGTGCAATGTTAATCCAATTGATGTTTGGAAAGATAAATGTTAACTAACTCTTGTGTATGGTTAAGAAGCCCCGCATTGCCAATGGCTCCATGCCCTGGCACAACAACCTCAGCATCAACAAATGTCGCTTTAACCTTGCTAATCGTTACTGGCCAATCGGTTAACGATGCCTCAGCAATATAGCCCATACTCTTACTATGAGCACTTTTTACCAAACAGCCGCCAAAGAGTAATTGTGCTTTAGGGAGCCACACCACAATGTTATCAATTGTATGGCCAGCGCCTAAATAGCGAGCCTCGAGTAAACCATTAGCTAGGGTAAACGAGTCACCATCAAACGGCTGACTTGCGAGTGCTTTATGTTGTGTGGTCAATATTTTTTGAGTCATTGCAGATACGTGAGTGCTAACACCAATACTGTTTAGGTAACTTATTCCAGCCGTGCGGTCGGCATGTGAATGGGTTGAAATACTGGCTTTGAGTATAAAATTTTGCTGCTTTATCCACTCGACTAACGCAATAGTGTCTTTCTCGCTCCATGGGGTATCGATTAAATACGCATCTTTACCTTCAACAACCACTAGGCCATTAGCATCGACCAAACCAAAATCGTCAGTTTTGAAATATGACTGATATTCAAATAGTTGGATTTGTGTCGCTTGAGCTTGATTCGCCTTAACCAAAGCATTGCTACTGAGCGGTGTGATAGTCAGTTGGCCTGATGACTCAGCGCTTATCGCAAGTGGCATACAGCAAATAAAACCAATTAGTAATATCAATATTCGTGAAAACATAATGGTACTCAATTAACGTTCAGTCAAAGTTCAGTCGAACAGAATAAGCGTTAAAGTGTATCACTGAATTTGTGGATAATGGATAACATAGGCAAAGTCATGCCCGATGACATTGGTTGGGTTAAGCGGATAGTATTGAACGAATCGATGGGCAGTAGTCTTCAGCTATTAATTATTAAGCTATCAATATAGATGAAACCGTACAGGTCTCATCTATATTTGGACATCATTATTGATGACAGAAGATATTATCAATAACGACGATTATGCCTTTGGTCTGTGTAATACGCAGACTTTGTTACCAGAAGGGTCGCGTAAATAAGCTAGATATAATGGACCATTTGGGCTGTCGCGAACACCAGGAGCATCTTCGCAAGCTTCGCCACCACTCGCTACACCAGCAGCATGCCAAGCGTTAGCCTGTTCTGCATTATCAGCATGAAAACCTATGGTGCTGCCATTACCGTTGCAAGCTGGTTCACCGTTTAATGGTTTTGATAACGCAAAAATACCAGTACTAGTCATATAAAAACAACGACCTTTAGGATCAATTACCCCTGGTTTAATGCCGAGTTCGCCTAGTGTTGCGTCGTAAAAGGCTTTTGATTTTTCGATATCATTGGCACCAAGCATGATGTGGCTGAACATTGTGACTCTCCTTGTGGGGGGTGAATAAATACCAATTTTATTTATCTATTTTACTTATTTGTTAACTTATTCGTTTTTACTATTAACTACCTGATTAAACAGGGCGTGTACATTAATATTGGCGTTAAGTTTAGCGGCTAATAAATACATGCCTGCTAACTTGCGATGTATGAAAATAGCATCGGTTGGTGGTGTGTGCCATTCATTTTGTTGAGTGCTCATGGCTTTACCTGCCTGAGTGATCCTTTTAGCCAAATTACTTGCGCCAAAATCATACGTTCCTTGAGTACGTAATGGCTCACAAGCTTGGTAAAAAATATCAATAATCAGTTGTTTTTGTTGTGGGTCGATGGCGTCTTGAAAAAAGCCGATTTGTTGTGCCGCTTGTATCATTTGTTGTTTATCATCGGCAATCGCACCTTGCATCAATTGCATATAACCTTGCGATAATGTGTCGCTAATGGTGCGAGTGGCGCCAAAGTCGAGTAACACTATTTTCTGGCTGTCTGCTTGATACTGAAAGTTGGCAAAATTAGGATCGCTTTGCACCAGTTGAAAACAAAATAGCTCTTTAAAACACAGTTCCATCAAGGCACTTGCAACCTTGTCACGCACATCTTGTGGGGAGTGTTCGACGGATTCAATCGCGACGCCTTCCACAAATTGCATGCATAAAATACTGTTATTGCTCAATTTCGGATACACCTTAGGCACAATGAAGTGAGGACTGTCGCCTAACTGTTGCTGATAAAGTGCGATTTGCTGTGCTTCAAAGTGATAGTCTGCTTCGTTATGCAACTGCGCTTTAGCTTCGGCCAATAAGGTATCGAGTTTTACGTTAGCGGGGATTAACCGCGAGACTTTTAATAGGCTGGCAACGTTATCTATGTCGCTGTCGATGCTGTCGCGGATCCCTGGATATTGAATTTTTATCGCCAGCTTTTCGCCAGTATCCAAATAGGCTAAATGTACTTGGCCGATAGATGCTGCGGCAAAAGGGCGCAGTTCAAATTGGGCAAAAGGGGCTAGCCAGTCATGGCCCCAGTGCTGAACTAATAATTGAGTTAATTGTTTGTGCGGCATGGCTTTAGCGTCAGAACGCAGCTTCGCCAATATTTCAGCCAATTCAGGAGGCACTAAGTCACCGGCATCCATTGACAACATTTGGCCCACTTTCATCGCCGCGCCGCGCAGTTGCGACAGTTTATCTGCAACATGACCAATATTTTTAGGAGTCATCATCAGTTGTTGCATTGATGGCGATTTACCTTGGCTAAGCTGTTTTGCCCCTTCTAGTAGCACGTTACCCGCTAGGCGAGAAGCGAGTCCGCCCATTTTTGATAATCGGGACAATCGACTGGTTGGCACTTTAGTTTCATTATTTTTCATCAGATCTCACTTGTGTCGCATGAACTCATAGCGAATATAAATAATTGTACGCTGAAGTTGATTATTTCGTTCAATATGAGCGAATCGCGTGGTCAAAATTTACTATTTTCTATGTTACTCTGATTTTAGAGGCATTTAAGCCATTCTTTGGGTGAGCAAAACAATAATAAGGACCCTAGTTTGAGTATTATTGAACAATATTTAAGTCAAGCTGAAGCGTTGTTTCAGTCTAAAAACTATTCATCGGCCAGAATGTACGCACGTAAAGTGATTAAGCGTGATGATAAACACCTTGGGGCATTGAGCTTATTAGGTCAGATTCATTTACAGCAACAACAATATAATGAGGCCGAAAACTATTTTGCTACAGCCGCTGCCGTAGACCCTAATGCAATGCCTGTATTGACCGGTTTATTGGCTATTGCTGAAGTAAAACAAGACTTTTTTTTGGCGAAAACGTATTTATTACAATTAATTAATACCCAAGGTAACGTCGAAACATATCAATACAAACTTGGATTAGTCGCCACTAAAGTTGGTGATATGGCTTTGGCTGAACAATGTTTTGAATGGTGTGTGGCAAATGATTTTTCTGAGCCAGCAGTGCAGCTTAATTTGGGTCATATCTATAAGGCCAAAGGCGACACAGAAAAAGCGGCAAATTTTTATCATCAATATAATCAATTAAGCCCAAAGCAAGTGGGTGTAGGCTATTGGAGTTTGGCAGATTTAAAGCAGTACCGATTCAGCACTGATGATTTAACCTTATTGCAAGTTTTTGCAACTGATGAGTCGTTAAGCAAACAAAATCAGGCACTGGTGTATTTTGCTTTATGTAAAGCTTACGAGCAAACACAGCAAATTGATAAAGCGTCTGAGTCGATGTTATTAGCCAATAAAATAATGACGCTTCACAGGCCGTTTAAACAAGCCCAGTTTGCCAATATTGTGTTGTCACTGCTTGGGCATACGCCATCGCCACATATTGATAGCTTGCCGACTGCGAGCCAAACACCTATTTTTATTGTCGGGATGCCTCGTTCTGGTACTACATTGGTGGAGCAAATTTTGGCGTGCCACACAGATGTTGGGGCGACCGATGAATTACCGTTTATGGAACGTTTTGCGCTGCAAATGGACATGTCGGGTGGTTATAATGCAAGACTAAGTCAGCTTTCTGCCAGTCATATCGATCAGTTTCGTCAACGGTATTTAGCCGAGGTGAATCATTACTTTAGCGATGCGCCAACGTATGTAATCGATAAAAATCCAAATAACTTTTTGCACATTGGCTTAATTAAAACCTTATTCCCTCAAGCAAAAATCATTAATGTGGTACGTAATACCGTCGACAATGGCTTGAGTGTATTTAAGCAGTTTTTCAGTTTTGGCCATGACTATTCGTATTCGTTTGCGGGTATTTCAAGTTATTGGCAACACTATTTAGACATCATGCAACATTGGGATAGGTTGTACCCTAATGAGATTTTACATGTCTGTTTTGAACAATTAGTGCGTGAACCAGAGTCACAAATTCAACGCATATTAGATTACTGTGAGTTAACGACTCAAGCGCAATGTTTTACCTTTTATGAGTCTGAACGAGCCGTATTAACGCCTAGCGCTAGCCAAGTTAGGCAGCCTATGAACCTTAAGGCAATTGGTCAGGCAGACAAGTATCAAGCTTTTATACCTGAGCAAATAGCCGAGTTGGATGCCATAGCGAAAAAAGCAGCACTGCAATTCTTTGGTTAAGCAGAACTTGGAATAAGAATTTATTATAAGCCAAAACAACCTAGTTTGGCTGACTTTATAGAAATGGCGCCTAATGGCGCCATTTTTGTATATATTCTCAGATAAACCTATGCAGGTATTCTTCTCACTAATTCACTTTACCGTGACATGTTTTATAGCGCTCGCCACTACCGCAAGGGCAAGGACTATTGCGAGATGGCGGTGCAGCAATAGTGCGAGCGTTATTTTCAGCTGCTGTTTTTGGTATTATTGATGTTGCTGATGCAGATTTTACGGATGCTAAATTTGCACTTTTTGGTGAGCTTTTTGGTAAAGTCATAGCCTGTTTGCGTGTTGCCAATTGCTCACTAAGTTCAACATTCATACACGCCACGATAACCAATTGTTCGAACGCTTTTACCGCCGAACCAGAATGGGTCAATTGCAGTGATTTAGCGCACTGTAGTGCTTTTATCATGGTTTGTTCACGTAGCGAATGATAATGCGGCCAACCTACTTTAGTGCACTCATATTGCAGCCATAACATCCGCCAATCGGCCACAAACTCTGCTATTAATAACGAAAATGCATTCACATCTGCAACTAGATTTTCGAGGTTGTGTTTGACCTCTGCTAACAGCTCATTGGTTAAGTATTCAACCTCAGCGACAGGCATGATCACCGGGGCATTAAATTGCTCTGTGATTAATGTTGCCGGTGAGTCTGGGTTAAAACCGACGAATTGACTGTTTAATGTTGTTGATTGATCATCTGCGATTGAACGTGAGTGTTGAAATACCGTTCGCCAAAATTGACTAGAACCGGCTAAATCAACGACTAAATGAACACGGTATTGGTCGCTGTTGTTTTCCACTTTGTGAAGCTTCCACGAGTCGAAAATCCAACATTCTCCTGCGCCCATATGCACTTGTTTGTCATGACAAAAAAACTGCACTTGCTCAGTGGTGGTAATGGGAATATGCACTCGAACACGTTTATACCAATGGTAATTAATGTCTGAATGCAGTGGCACTTGTGCACCTGGCGCTAAGCGCATTAATCTTGATCGGCTGAGTACCTCACCAAATGAGGCGAGTATTTGCTTGATGTAAGGGCTTTTTGCTAACGCCGCAGTGGGCAACATTGGCCCTTTAAAGTCATTATTAAACTCGCCATTGACCGAGATTAACGGAATAGCCGAATTACCCTGAAAACCTTCATGATGAGTCACCCAATCTGATTCGGTAAATTGCTCGATCTCTTTGGCTAATTGACCAACATCAAAGCGAAAAGGTAACTGATAAAACTCATGGGGTAACTTCATAATTGGGCTCTCTGTAATACGGCGCTTAACGTTATGATTTTCTTTACAAGGTATTTTTACCCGTTCTGCTGACTATTTACAAATGACTAACTCAAACGGTTAACGTAACTGGCCATGGCATTGTTTAAATCGCTTGCCTGATCCACAAGGGCAGGGACTGTTACGAGATACATTTTGCTCGCTTGGTGTAGCCAGTTTTTCAGTTGGTTCGGGTGTTAGTGCTATAGGCTCAGCAATGTCGTGTTGCTGCCATTGAGTGTCATAGATTGGATGACCGCGTTCGCCTAAAAGATGATTGATTTTGTTCAGTGTTGAAGAGGCACTCGGCCAAATTTTTGCGATGTCATGGTAATTTTCGAGCCACTTATTGGGTTTGGGTGTCGAGATGGTGTAGCGAGAATGCGCTAATGGCTTACTGCATAATTGCGCTAAAGCAGGGTCAAAATCCGTATCAGTAAATTGGCATAGTTGCTTAACGGTTTTCGCAGGATCTGCAATTAATTGATCATAAGACACCATGCACCAGCGATTACTGTCAATCTTTTGCAATGAATCCATAATCGCTTCATTAGCGGCTTGCCATTGAAATGCAGCAATAGACTGTAACGGCTGGCGATTAAGTTGTTGCCATTTTTCTGGTAGCAGTAGCGACCAATTACGTTTATCCCATCCCGGTAGATTTGGGTAAGTGACAAACTTATTCGACCGCCACGCTTGCATAATACTGCTGATGTTTTCTTTAGGCTCCCTCACTAAATAGATAAATAAAGCGTCGGGAAACAGTGCATTAAAAAAGTCGACCCGCAAACTGTTTTTTGGGGTTTTTTCTAAAAAGCGGATATTAGTCGTATCAGTACTATCGGGTTTATTACCATGATTATCTTGTAGCGCATCGCTAAAACGTAGCAGCAATTGCTGGCGTAGCTCGTCATCAATATCTTGTTCCGTTAACGCATTAGAACTAAATTGACGATAGGCGATATTCAGCTTGGGTATGGTTTCAATGAGCGCATGACTTTCGCCGCCAATGGTCCATATGGACTGGCTTTTTGATAGAACTTCGAACAACAAAGTGCTGCCTGAACGAGGCGCGGATAAAATAATAATGGGCCGATCAAATTGATGCATAGCGGTATGATGTTTTTGTTATATTTTTTAACATCATACCCACACCGTTATCATATGGCTACTTTATCAATTTCAGTAGAGCCTTAAAGCGATCACCTTGGGCAACATGTTGTAGCTCAAACAGTAGTGATTCAACATTGGTGAGATTGGCACCATCATTAAGCATCATTTGCACCCCAAGTACTTTATTGTCTGTACCTCGTGATGCAACGGCATCGGCAACAAGATGTACTTGATAGTCGTTGGCCAGTAAATCTTTGCACGTTTGGTAAACGCAAACATGGGTTTCGATACCCGCAAGAATGATATTATTACGGTTTAATGCTTTAAGTTGTTGTTTTGCTTCTTCACAATGCCAGCCACTAAAGTGCTCTTTAGCGATGGGTTTGGATGTTTGCGATAAGAGTTGTGCGAGTTCGTCGCTGGTATGGCCTAATTTGTTGGGTAATTGTTCTAACCAAATAATCGGAATATCAAATAGTTGTGCACCTTGAATTAATACTGCAAGCTTTTGGTGTAGTTGAGCTGATTGCTGCATAACTTGGGCTAGCTTGCCTTGCACGTCGACAATCATTAATACACTTTGTTCTGCTGTTATCATGGTCCGTTACTCGAATGATTAAGTGAGCTTTCGAGTATTGGTTATTTTTACCGTGGTGCAAATAAGCATTTAGTCTATTATGGCTATGATAATTGTTATGAATGTTCACTCAGAGAATGTCAGGGATTGATATGAATAAACGTATTGTCATTTGTGCCGACGGAACCTGGAATCGGCCAGAAAAAGATCTTGAAAAAGATCACGCCACTAATGTACTTAAACTCGCCAGAGCCATCAAACCCATTGCTGATGATGGTGTACCGCAACAGGTGTTTTACGATTGGGGAATTGGTTCGTACTATGACTCCATGATTGGTGGGGCAACTGGGCGAGGCTTACATAAAAACATTATGGATGCTTACCGCTACATAGTGCAAAACTACTCTCCTGGCGACGAGATATACCTGTTTGGTTTTAGCCGTGGTGCATACACAGTGCGCTGTTTATGTGGCCTTATTAATAATTGCGGCATTGTCACTCGACCAGATGCAAAGCTTATTCAGCAAGCGTTTGACCACTATAAAATGAAAACTAAACCTTTTGCACCAGATGGTGAACGCTCGGTGGCATTTCGTCAGCAACATTCGCATCCTTCACGTGAAGTGGCCTTTGTTGGTGTGTGGGACACCGTTGGGGCAATGGGGATCCCACTGTCTTTTTTAGGCATGTTTGAAGATAAAGATGAGTTTTATGACGCCAAGTTAGGCCGAAATGTCAAAGTGGCTCGCCATGCACTCGCGTTAGATGAGCATCGCAGCGATTTTGAACCAACCATTTGGGCACCTCGTACCAGCATAGACATACAGCAGGTTTGGTTTATTGGCGCCCACAGTAATATTGGTGGTAGCGTTGCCCCCAATGATGACGGTAGCACCTTGTCTGATATAGCGTTGCAGTGGATGATAAGCCAAGCGCGAGCAGTTAACTTAACGGTCGAGTTACATTTAGCCGATGCTTTATTGCCTAATCCTATGGCGGATATTCAAGATTCATATCGCAGCTTTTATCGGGTTAAAAAACGTTTTATGCGCAAGCTAGATCCAGAGCAAGCACCGATATTATTACATCAGTCGGTTAAAACGCGCTGGCTGAATGACAGTAATTATCGACCGAAAAACTTAGTAAATTACATTGATAACCATGGTTGGCCCGATAAACTGGTGCAATAATCTGTGTTAACACCATCATTAAATAACGAGTGTTAGCAATCACTAATAGCAACCACCATTAGTCACCACTAATAGTCACCACTAATAGTCACCACTATTACTAACCATTATTAAAAACATTTCGATTAAGGACAGTATTTTGCTACGTGTATTTTTAACGCTCATCACAGTGATATGGCTCTCGTCTATATCACTTTTTTTACCCGCGGCTGAACCGACGGCTTCTGATGATTTACAAGATAAGCCGCCAGCAAAACGGATTATTGCTCTATCGCCTCATGGAGTTGAAATGCTGTTTGCTATTGGTGCTGGCGACTCAATTGTAGCCACCACCGATTATGCCGATTTCCCTGCAGCAGCTAAGAATATTCCGAGTATTGGTGGTTATTACGGTATTCAAATCGAGCGAGTGATTGAACTGAATCCCGATTTGGTGCTGGTGTGGCAAAGCGGTAATAAAATGGAAGACATTAATCAGTTACGTGATTTAGGTTTTACCGTTGTGAATAGTGATCCTAAAAGCTTAGCTGATGTTGCCACGGATATTGAACTGCTGGGTAAACTCACCGGACATTCGGTTAAAGCCAAGCAAGTGGCTGATGACTATCGTCAGCAGTTGGCTGATATTACGTTGCAAAACCAGACGAAACCTGCGGTAAAAGTGTTCTATCAATTATGGTCAACACCACTGATGACAGTGGCTAAGGGCAGTTGGATACAAAACCTTATTGAAGTGTGTCATGGTGAAAATGTGTTTTATGATGCAGCAAGTGAGTACCCACAAATTAGCATCGAAAATGTGTTACTAACCGGCGCTGAAGTGATTTTACAAAGCCAAGATGAAGGCAATATTTTAGGTATTAATTGGTCTGACTGGCCTGAGCTACCCGCGGTAAAAAACCAGCATATATATCAGTTTGATGCCGATTTACTGCATCGGGCAACCCCAAGGGCAATTCAAGGCGTTAATGCGGTTTGCGGAGCGTTGGATAAAGTAAGAAAGTAAGACTTTATTCCGTCGCGGCGGCATATTCGATTTCTTATTTCGTCGTGGCGGTATATTCGATTTCTTATTCCGTCATCCCGGTAATGATTGTGAGCCGGAATCCAGCTTTTTTGTTCAAACTTCGTTTGAATTAACATCGCAAGGTTCCACCCTGCACGAGCTAAATACTTTGTCATTCCGGCAATGTTTTTGAGCCGGAATCCAGCTCTGCTCTTTGGTTTTTTGGTTTTTTGGTTTTTTGGTTTTTTGGTTTTTTGGTTTTTTGGCTATGGCCTGTGGCCACTAACGTCGTGGCGCTTCACCCACACCAGACCAAGAGGAAACCAACGGCTGTTCCCTCTTGGAACTCCCAGCCGCCCCGCAACATTTTCAAACAGCGAAAAGTCGCCATGGGGATTGATCCAGCTTTTGACTTCGTTTGAAATCTTCTTCGGCCTTATTCGAAAATGCTAACGCTTCCGATGGTACATCCTGTACCGCGAAAGCTAAGCTCACATCCATGTGAGCATCACGCAATTTTCTTCAACGTCCTCAATGTATTGAATACTGGAAGTTTAAGTATGCTTACGCATTCTTTTTATAAAGAGTCTTCAACGCTCACAAGTTCAGAGTTGAATCTGTCCCTTTTAAAGTCAGTATATCTGACACGTTTATGCCCCTTTCTGTGTTTCAGCCTCTTTGTAAAAGATTCCAAAGCGCATTTTCTATTAAATTAGATAAACAGTCGTATTATTATCCCATTAATTTTGCTTCGTAATTATTTTCAGAGTTCTAGACTAATGCTAAATTGATGGTATTTTAATACTTATTAGTCAGTTATTAGGTTAGTTAACGAATGATAAACGTGGTTAGTGACGATAAGATCACAGAATTTAGAGATTTAGTAAATTCTAATTCAAGCTTTGTCTATCAGACTTATAAAGATAAAAATGGAAAAAATCTCTTCAACTTAGTCTGTTCTTGTATGGACTGGATCACAGTATCAATTCGACACTTAGAGAATGTGCCTGATTTTGACAAAAATATTGATACAAGAGTTATGCAAATGTTTACCCTTATCTCTTCAATTGACCTTATTTCAGAGTCAATCACTCAATTGCACCGTGTATTTATCAACCCCCAAACGATCCCCTTTACAGGTGAGAAGAAATGCTTTGCTAATCGACTATTCGCTGATGAAGATGATAATAGCTACTTTAAAACGGTAAGAGCTTGCTTTGGTGCTCACCCTGTTAATCTTAATCAGTCTAATACTAAGCGTTTCGCTAGTTGGCCGTTCGATAGTCATTCCAACACTGCCGAACTTACTGTTCATTTATATAGTTCAAATATAAATGATGAAGATTTACCACTTCATCTAAACAGAAATGAATTATTGGAATTTCTAACGACTCGATATGACTATCTTGATGTAATTGCAGACAAGATAGAAAGTTTGTTCATCGAGTATCAGAAAAATTTATCAAAGCAGCTAATTGAGAGTAAGTTCGATCCCCTAGAACAGCTCTATGTTCTTAAAGCAGAGTCTGTGAAGAGGTTAGACAACGATTATTATAACGGTGAGATTGATGATCTGATTATGATTTTCGAAGCAGAAGTAACGGATCCTGACCTTATGCCAATTGCTGATAGCTACAAAGATTCTCTCATACCCCTAATTGATGAAATTAAGACTAATCTTCAATCTATGAATATCGTTGATTTGGAAAATGACTGTGAGCTAAGAATTAGGTCAGATCTTAGCAGAGAGTTGAGTTATGAACTTGGGAAATTTTATAGTTGGATACACGGTGATAGATACGATCCATTGTTACACTACTACTTAGAACGGTTCAACGCTTTAACTGGCGGAAAGTTTAACTTCACTAATACTGATGAAATTAACCTGACTTTTCTTAAAGCGAAGCTAATGTTAGCTGAGTAATTACCTGGACAATTGAATAAAACTGCACCGCATAATTGAAGATTAATTTTATCTGATTTATTCGCATTAACATGAAAAGTCTAACAAGTTTCTGTCCAAAAATCAGTTAGCCTTGCTTAGAAATTTATAAATTCAACTCTGGACTTGAGGCCGTTGAAGAAAATGACGTGAGCTGGCCATGGACGGCCAGCTAGCTTTCGAGGGGAAGGGACGCCCCATCGGAAGCGTTAGCATTTTCACTCTTTATTGCAAAATGGGCCGAGGCCGGCTACAAATACGGTTTAAAGCTGGCTCAATTTCCGTCGCAATTTTTTCGCTGCTGTTGTTTGGTTAAATAGCGAAAATGTTGCCGGAACGGCAGGGGTGATCCAAGAGGGGATTGCTGTTGATCCCCTTTTGGCCAGTGCAGGGTGGAACCTTGCGATCTTAAGCGTTAGTGGCCGCAGGCCATAAAGTACAAAAGCACAAAAGTGCAAAGCAAAAATAACACCTGGATTCCGGCTCAAAAACATTGCCGGAATGACGCGGTATTTGGCCTGTGTAGGGCAATCTGACTATCTTATTCATTCGTGGCCGTAGGCCATAAGTACAAAGCAAACCATAAGTGTCCGCTCGGACACTTTCCTAATTACCGGACAGTTTTTACACCTGTCCGCGGACACTTTTAGGGTGTTCGGTTATCTTTTTTAATTTATATCACCATGAAAATAAACAATAAATAACTATTGGCATGGCTTGTGCTTTATCTTGGCATAAATGTGAAGAGGTGGGTGCGGTCAGCGCGTTACCTAAGGACCTGAGATGATTAAAGACACAAGTAGCCAAGATACTGTTATTGCGCCTAAGTTAGGCCGTAAATTGCGCTTACCCTTGATGATAGGTTGCGGTGCAATTTTGATGAGCGCGTTGGTGTGGGCGAGTTTAAGTCGTGACAGTAATCAACGTTCGGTTGATGGTGCAGATTTACGTTTGGCAACCTTAACCCGTGGCACGTTGGTGCGTGATATTGCCACTACCGGTAAAATTGTGGCGGCCAATGCGCCCATTTTATATAGCACGGAAGAAGGTGTGGTGACGCTATTAAGTCAACCTGGTGATGAAGTTGAGCTGGGGCAAGTGGTGGCCAAGATTGAAAGCCCGCGTTTACAAAGTGAATTGCAACAACAGCAGTCGATGCTTGAAGGGATGCAAGGTAGTTTAGAGCGCGCCAAGTTAGATGCACGCCGTGAGCAATTGCGCGTTAGCCAGATTTTAGACATGGCGAAAGTCGATTTAGAAGCCGCAGATCGTGAAAGCCGTCGTGGTGATCAATTGATTGAGTCGAGTTTGATCAGCAAAATCGATTTTGAAAAAAGCAAAGATGATTTACATAAAGCCAAATTATTGCATAAGCATGCCCAGCAAGAAGTGGAGCTTATGCGCGATACCCTCAGTTTTGAAATTAAAAACCGTACCCTTGAAGTACAACGCCAGGCTCTAGTGGTGAGAGAGTTAACTCGTCAAGCCAATGCCTTGAGTATTATCGCGCCAGTTAGCGGCATTATTGGTAACTGGTTGGTGGAGCAAAAAGCCCGTATTGCCGCCAGCCAACCAATATTAACTGTGGTCGATTTATCTGCTTTTGAAGCTGAGTTAGCTGTGCCAGAGTCTTATGCTGATGAGTTAGGTTTAGGGATGGATGTTGAGTTGAGTTTTGGCAACGTTAATGTGGTTGGCCAATTGTCGTCAATTTCACCCGAAGTACGTAATCGTGAAGTGACCGCCCGGGTGCGTTTTGCTGACAGTAACACTTTATCGTTACGTCAAAATCAGCGTTTGTCTGCCCGAGTATTACTGGAAAACAGACCCAACGTGTTGATAGTGAAACGCGGTGATTTTCTCAATATGGGCGGCGAAGTGGCGTATCAAGTGAGTGACGCTGTTGCTCATAAGAAAGTCGTTAAATTGGGCGCACGCAGTATGAGCCAAGTTGAAGTGCTTGAAGGCGGTGAAGCCGGTGACGTATGGGTGATATCTGGTACCGAAACCTTTAAAAATGATCCAACAATTCAAATCCGATAGCTAAGTTGATAATTAAGTCGATAGCTAAATCAATAACGAAGCAAATAACCAAACACTCAACTGAGTAAGGACATTCTATGATTTTTATTCAACGTAGACAGCTTATCGCGCTACTGGCGTTATTTATTCTCGCAATAGCGGTGAGTTATCGCATTGATAATCATACAGATTGGTTATCGGTTAGTTTGCAGTTAATTGACATGAGTAGCCAAGTTTCGAATCGATTAAGAGATATTAGTCCTACCGTTAGTTTGCATATTGATATTAGCGACATGGTCAAGATTAAGCTGCTGTTTTAGCCATGACTAATACTAACGGCGCTGACGCCAATAGCATTAAAAACAAAAGTATTTAACAAAGCCGTATTCAGATTTGCAAGATTGACATTATCAGCCCTAAGCGCTGGGATGCGACAACCGAATAAACCAAGGAAGCCATTATGTTATCCATGAAAAATATCAGTAAAGTATTCAAAACTGACTTAGTTGAAACCCATGCACTGCGTGACTTTAACCTTGAAGTGAATGAAGGCGAGTTTGTCGCGGTTACAGGGCCGTCTGGTTCAGGTAAAACCACCTTTTTGAATATTGCGGGGTTGCTCGAAGGCTTTACCTCTGGCGAGTTCAGCCTTGATGGCGTCAATGTGTCGAATTTAAGTGACAACAAAAGCGCTAAAGTTCGAAATGAAAAAATTGGCTTTATCTTTCAGGGATTCAACCTTATTCCAGACCTTAATTTAGCCGAAAATGTTGAAGTGCCGCTGCGTTATCGCGGTATGAATGCCAGCGAGCGTAAGCGCCGAGTAGAATCCGCATTAGAACAAGTCGGCTTAGGTGCGCGGATGAAACACTTACCGACACAATTGTCTGGCGGACAACAACAACGTGTCGCTATTGCGCGTGCATTAGCAGGCGAACCACGGTTTTTATTAGCCGATGAACCAACCGGTAATTTAGACAGCTTAATGGCGCGCCAGGTGATGGAATTACTTGAAAATATCAATCAACAAGGCACCACTATTATTATGGTGACCCATGACTCAGAGCTTGCGCGTCGGGCCCAGCGCAATATTCAAATTGTTGATGGCCAGGTGTGTGATTTTTCGATGTACCAACCAGCTGCTACCGGCACTCGCTAAGGGGAACACTATGTTTTTTTACTATTGTGATTTAGCGTGGCGAAGTATCCGTAAAACACCGATGTTATCGATGTTGATGGTATTAGCGATTTCGATTGGTATCGGCATTACTATCACTACGCTCAATGTCTATAAAACTATGTCTTATAATCCGGCGGGCGATCGCAGTGAGGTGATTAATTCAGTGCAGTTGTGGAGCCAAGGCTTGGATACCTGGGATGAGTTTATTCCAAGCATCACCTATATGGATGCGATGAACTTACGCAATAACAAAGAATTAAGTCTCAAAGCAGCGACTTATCGAACTGGCTTAGCATTGCAATCTGACAATCCTAAAATTGAACCCGTGTTGAACAGCGTTCGGTTAACCGACAGAGACTTTTTTAGGATTTTTTCGGTACCCTTTATTTATGGCAGTTACTGGGATGCCAGTGTTGATTTACGCCCAGCTTACCAAGTGGTGATTAGTCAAAAATTAAATTTACGCTTTTTTGAAGGTAAAAATAGCGTAGGCAAAACACTCTTTTTAGACCGTAAACCTTATCAAATTGTTGGGGTGATTGATGACTGGAATCCGCAACCTAAATACTACGATCCACTTAATGGTGCCTTTAATGATGCTGAAGAGATATTCATTCCGTTCTCGTTAACAGGCCAAGAAGAATTTGATGTATGGGGTAACACCAGCGGTTGGAAGTTCGAACCCATGATCACATACAGCGACCGCTTAGCGTCAGAAAAAGTATGGATTCAATTTTGGACTGAACTGAACACCGATGAGCAGAAACAAAGCTTTTTAGGCTGGTTAACGCGTTATGTTGAGCAGCAAAGAGCGCTCGGCCGCTTTACTGATACCGCTAAAATCCCTAGCGAGTCAGTGCAAATTAGCGACATCGCGAAATGGCTTGAAGATAACGATGTGGTGCCCAAAGATAACAAAATACTAGTCGGTTTAAGCTTGCTGTTTTTAAGCGTGTGCTTGGTGAATATTCTCGGGCTGTTGCTAACCAAGTTTTTAAAGCGTGCGCCAGAGGTGGGTGTTCGTCGTGCTATTGGTGCCAGTCGTGGACAGATTTTTAGTCAGTATATGGTCGAAGTGGGTATGATTGGTTTTATCGGTGGCGTAGTGGGTTTGTTATGGGCTTGGGGGTCGTTAACGGCGCTGCATAGCTATTTTTCAATGGACCAAAGTGTTACTGGGCTTGATGCCAGTATGTGGATTATCACGCCATTAATTGCTATCTCTACCGCGGTATTGGCTGGGGTTTACCCTGCTTGGGTGGTGTGCCGCACTAAACCCAGTGTGTATTTAAAAGCCCAATAACTCCAGTTAAGCTTAAGAAAGGACATCACCATGTTACATATCAAACCGATTTTATCCAGTTTAATGCGCAGTAAAAGTGCGCCGGTTTTATTGCTATTGCAGATTATTTTGTCAGTTGCGATAGTCGCCAATGCGAGCTTTATTATTAACGAACGTTTGTCGCTAATGCAGCGAGAATCTGGCTATGCCGAAGATCAGATCCTGACCTTTAACCTGTATAATTTCGATCCTGCTATCGACAACATGAAACAAAACCAAGTTGACCAACAAATTTTGCGTTCGCTGCCCAATGTAATTGATGCCAGTTACAGCAATATGTTGCCGTTAAGCGGCAGCGGATGGATGGATCGCTATGTTGACGGCCCAGATGCCGATACCGCTAAAAGCACCCCTGGGTTTGCCTTTTATTTGGGTAATGAGCACTTACTCAATGTGATGGGAGCGAAGTTAATTGCCGGGCGAAATTTTACCGCCGATGAAATTAATACCAGCTTAGATGACAGCGGCATGATGGCGTTAGTGTCGCAACCGTTAGCCAAAGCCTTTTGGGGCGATGAGTCACCTTTAGGTAAAACCATGTATCAAGGTGAGCAAGCCGTGACCATTATAGGCGTAGTGGATAAGCTGCAAGGTGCTTGGGTTGACCACGAAAACTTTGAATACAGCGTGATCCAGAATATCGATTTTGGTGGCAGTAGTAGTAATAAATCATACATGGTGCGGGCATTACCTGAACATATTCCAGCGTTAGAAGAAGCCATTAGTAAAGCCTTGTATGCAGAAAACCCAAACCGTGTAGTGGAGAACTTCCAAACACTCACCACGATTAAAAATTTAACTTACAGTAACCACCGTTTAATGGCGACAGTGTTAAGTATTATGGTGGTGTTATTGTTATTAATTACAGCGTTGGGATTAACCGGTATGGTGATGTTTAATATTCAACGCCGCACCAAACAAATAGGCACTCGCCGCGCGCTGGGTGCACGTAAGCGTGACATTATTGAATACTTTATGGTGGAAAATTACCTAATTTGTATTGTCGGTGGGGTCATCGGTGGCATGCTATCGTTAGTACTTGGGCAGCAATTAATGTCACTGTATAGCTTGCCTATGGTGCCAGTGATTTATCCGATTGTATCTGTTATTGGTTTGCTGGTAGTGACAACGCTAGCGGTAATAGTGCCGGCCGCTAAAGCCGCGAATATTTCACCCGCCATGGCAACGCGCAGTGTGTAATTTGTTAAACTGCGGCGCTTGCGCTTAACAATAATGTGACAGTGAGGTCTTCTGTCATGTTATTGTTTATTTACGTTTGTGAGTAAATGTTTATTGTATAAACATGCAGTTGCATAAACATGTTTTTGTATAACAGCAACCTAATTGGACTCAAACATATTCTAATGGATAATATTTTAATTGTTGATGACAATCACGCCATTTGCCAAGCGCTTGCGTTAATGATTGAACTGCATGGCTATCAGGCAATTTTTTGTCATTCACCAGAAGCTGCAGTTGAGATTGTCACCAACAAAGAAATCAGCTTGGTGATCCAAGACATGAACTTTAGCCGTGACACCACCTCGGGTGAAGAGGGTAAGCAACTGTTTTACGCATTGCGTCAGTTACAGCCTAATTTACCGATTATTTTAATGACCGCGTGGACCCAATTAGAAACCGCTGTCGAGTTGGTTAAAGCGGGAGCGGCCGATTACATGGGTAAACCGTGGGATGACGCAAAGCTGCTCAATAGTATTAGTAACCTATTATCAATTTATCGACTGTCTCAGCAAAATAGCCAATTAACCCGGATAGACAGTGAACGTATGTCGGCTATTAATGGCGCCGATTTATGTGGCTTAATTTTTGGTAGTGGTGCCATGCAGCGCTGTGTTGATTTGGCATTGCAAGTTGCGCGATCCGATGTGTCGGTGATGATCACTGGCCCAAATGGTGCGGGTAAAGACAAAATAGCCGATATTTTACAGGCCAATTCGCCACTAAAAGATAAACCTTTTATTAAGGTCAACATTGGCGCTTTACCAATGGATTTATTAGAGGCCGAATTGTTTGGCGCAGAAGCAGGTGCCTTTACGGGCGCTAATAAAACCCGTATGGGCCGATTTGAAGCTGCCGATGGTGGCACTTTATTTTTAGATGAAATTGGTAATTTGCCTTTATCTGGCCAAGTAAAGTTATTACGGGTATTACAAACCGGTGAGTTTGAACGTTTAGGCAGTCATCAAACCCGCAAAGTGAATGTGCGGGTGATTAGTGCTACCAACGCGGATTTAGCCGACGACATTGCTCATGGGCGTTTTCGAGAAGACTTATTTTATCGCTTAAATGTCATTGAGCTAGCCATATCACCATTGAATCAACGCCAGGACGATATTTTACCGTTAGTGAAACACTTTATTGGTGCCAATTTTAGCCTTGATAAGTCGACCCAGCAGGCGTTAATTAATCATAGTTGGTCGGGTAATGTGCGTGAATTAGAAAATGCCTGCAAAAGGGCGGCGCTGTTAGCTAAGTCACCACTATTAACGATTGATGACTTTGGCTTGATGGCGATTGCTAATGGCGGCGCAGCTACCCAGCATGCGCTTGTTGTTGAACATCAACTTGGTCAACAAGAACAGGGCATTGATGATACTCAGTCGATTTGCGAACCTGATAAGCAACAGCTAGAAGACGCCTTAGTGCAATACAATGGCGTCATTGCCAGAGTAGCAAAATCCTTTGGCTTAAGCCGACAAGCCCTTTATCGCCGTATGGAGAAATACGGCCTTAGGGTGACTAAATAATGATGTTATCACTGCGCACTAAATTGCTGCTCAGTAACATGTTGAGCTGCCTTTTGGGGACGATGTCAGGCGCTTTAGTGTGGCTTACATTGGGTGATGACACCTTATGGTTAGCTATTATTGTGATGCTGGCGGTGTGTTATTTTTGCAGTATGTGGCTAACAAGGCGATTAAGTGAAAGTCTGCAAGCACTGGAAATCGGTCTACTTAACTTTAAAGATAATGATTTTAGTGTGTCGCTGCATCCCTACGGCGAACCACAATTAGATGCGCTAGTGAGCTTATATAACCAAGCATCGGCAAAATTGCGTAGTGAGCGACAGTTTATTTATCAGCGCGAGTTAATGCTCGATAAAGTGATTCAGAACTCACCTAATGTCATGCTATTAATTGATGATTCCCAGCGAGTCATTTACGCCAATGGCGCTGCAAGGCATTTGTTTAATCAGGGCGTCAAAGTAGAAGGCATGTTGTTACCTGATCTTGTGGTGATGTTACCCGACACGCTTAAAGCGGCGTTAAGCAGTGAGCAAGAAGGTCTGTTTTCGATGGGCGGTAGCGGGGCAGATGGTGTTGATAGTCATTCTAATACTGATGCTGATAGTAGCGACGTTGAAACCTGGCATATCTCTCGTGGCCGCTTTACTCAAAACAATCAGCAGCACCATTTAATTTTGCTTAAACAACTCACCAAAGAACTTAACCGCCAAGAGGTGGCAGTGTGGAAAAAGGTGATACGCATTATCAGCCACGAGCTTAATAACTCGGTCGCGCCCATAGCGTCTATGGTTAACTCAGGTAAGTTTTTAACCCAGCACTTAGACAACAGTAAGCTGCAATTGATTTTTGATACCATCGAAAATCGCACCACACACCTGAGCCAATTTATCTCTCATTATGCTCAGTTTGCTAAATTGCCGCTGCCACAAAAAGCTTTGATTGATTGGACTAAGATGACCCAGCAATTAGCGCAGCAATACCCATTTAATCTGTTATCACCTTTACCGGTTAAGCCGATAAAACTCGATGCAGTGCAATTAGAACAAGTCTTTATTAATCTGCTTAAAAACGCTCACGAGTCTGGCGCGGAGACAGACACTGTGTCGATAACGTTTGAGGAAGTGACTCATCCAATTAACGGGTTATTAGTTAAAGTAGAAGATCAGGGGAGTGGGATGTCTAGCGAGGTGTTGTCGCAAGCATTGTTACCGTTTTACTCAACTAAACAATCTGGTACTGGGATAGGTTTGCCATTATGCCGTGAAATTATTGAAGCGCATGGTGGCAGAATTAGTATGCAAAACCGCCCAGAAGGCGGTTTAAGCGTTAAAGTATGGTTGCCTGTACAGCAGGGCTAACACTTACTAATTTTTAATCAAGTTTGATTGTTTTGAGTTATATTTTTCAAAAGAGAGTTGAAGCCGTAAAACTTTTTGCCCCAAAGTTGGTTAGGCTATGGCCGCAGACCATAAGTAAATAAGTAAATAAGTACAAAAGTACAAAAGTACAAAAGTACAAAAGTACAAACACCTGGATCCCGGCTCAAAAGCACTGCCGGGATGACGGGAAGGTAGTTATCAAGCACGTCCAGAAATGAGTTAACGTAAATTAGCTACTTACTACCGCTCGAATTAAGCCGCGTTGAAACCAGGTTTGCATGGTTTGCAGTACCATCATTGGTGCTGATTGCTCGTCGTGCCATTGCAACATTTGTTCGCACTGGTCGGCAAAGTTGTTGCCCTGAATAAACCCAAGTAACAACGCATGTTGCTCTGTCGTTAATGATACAAATTCTGTTAACCGCGACTCTCCCCGCCATAATAACCATGCTCTAGGTGACTGATAGTCAGGTTCTGGCGGCGCGGTATCCACTTTTAACGCTTGCCAAGCTTCGACGGCATTACTGTTACAAGTGAATATTTGTACGCTGGGATGAAAACGTAAACAGCAATTGGGCCATAATTCTGGTGAAATGGCCTGTAAGTCACTAAAGCTTGCACGGGTACAGTCTGCTGCATCAAAAGCATTGAGTAATCGGCGCTCGAATCGCGCTAAATCGGCAATAATGGGATGCTGTTTAAAAAACGCGTCTTGTTGTAAAAATTCCGGTAAACCATCACAAAACTGGCGCAGTGATTTATTACTTGATGGATATTGACGAGTATAGTCGGCTGCCATTTTATCGAATAAATCGTCACCCAAATACACCCCAAGTAGCTGGTGGTCGGTTTCAATGGTTTCTTTTAATCTGATCCGATAAGCGTTGGCATAAATTTGTAGGCGATCATTGGCGCTGATCCCTGCTTGTTCAGACACATTCGCTTTCATCACTGACTGAATTTGTCCGTGCTGTGTATCCGCACCATCAGACAGTAAATACTGCATAAATTGCTGTTGAATTTCAGCTAAACGACTCATTTTTATGCCCTGACTTTTTGCGATGAAGCATTATTAGTATTTATGAACTTGCTTAAGTCATCAAGTGAACGAGAGCCAAATTGTGAGCGTGCTAGGGCAGGGTCATCAGGCAAGGTTAACTGAGCAATATGTTTAGCTTCAAGTAATTCATTATATAATGCGGGGAACTCAGGAATATTCGCGTCACGTTCAATCATGGTGCTAACAGCGCCAAAGCGTTCTAGTGCCGCTTGGTAAAGTGTCCATACGGACGGCGGTACATCATGGTCGTGGGTATCAATGACATAATCCCCAAAGTCGCTATGGCCGGCTAAATGAAACTGTTGTACCCGGCGTGGGTCTATTTTCTTAAGGTAATCGAGCGGATTAAAATGATGATTACGGGCGCTGACATAAATATTATTGATGTCGAGTAACACTAGGCAATCTGCCGCTTCTGCCACCTGGCTTAAAAAATCCCATTCATCCATGGTCGAGTCTTGGTATGACAAATAACTTGATACGTTTTCCAGTAATATTCGACGACCGAGTACGTCTTGCACTTGTCTAACTCGCTGCGCCACATGATTAACGGTTTCTTCGGTATAAGGCAGTGGCAGTAGGTCATGGCTATTAACGCCGTGAATTGAGGTCCAGCAAATATGATCAGATATCCATTTCGGTTGAATGTCGTTACTGAGTTTTTTAAGGGCTTTTAAGTAATCCATATCTAAAGGATCGCTACTGCCTATCGACATCGATACTCCGTGCATCACAACGGGATATTGTTCGGCGATGGCTTCTAAATAATATCGGGGTTTACCGCCAGCAACTAAGTAGTTTTCAGATAGCACTTCAAACCAGTCAATGTCTGGCTGGTGTTGCAAAATGTATTCGAAATGGTCGGTTCGTAAGCCCAAGCCAAATCCGAGAAAGTCTTCTGTAATGCGCGTATCAGGCATGGTGAATCCTACTTTAATGCAAATGTTCTAGCTTGAGTTAGGCAAAACTTGCGTTAATAATTGAGATAGTAAGCTGATGACGCTGTCACAATAGTAAGCGACAGAGTCATCAAACGAAGCTTAATTAGCTTGTTTTACCGCCAATATCACCACAAGATTTTGCTGTGGTGTTAACAAAACCAGTACCTTTACAGCTTGCCATACCGCCACAAGCGTTATCGGCACCTTTACAGTCATTATGGCCTTTACAGACGTTAACACCGTAACAATGTACTAAATCGGCTTTAGTGACTTTACCAACCCAATCATCTTTTTGCGTGCCGCCGACATCAGCACAAGCTTTTGAAGGCATGCCAACAAAACCAGTGCCTTTACAGCTTGCTTGACCGTTACAAGCATTGTCAGCTGTTTTGCAGTCATTGTGACCTTTACAAACGTTTACGTCGTAACAATGGACTAAATCTGTTTCGCCAGCAGCTAAAGGTGCTGTGCTTGTTTCAGCGGCCATAGCCTGACCTGATAAGCTTGCCATTGCGAGTGCTAATGCTGCGCCGGTTAAGCTAGTTTGTGCTTTGGTATTCATGATGTATTCCTTACAATGTTGATTATTATTTTTACTGCTTATTCTTGTTACTCGTCACAAGATTGATTTGCTGCAGCTATCACACTTGTTAGGAGTTATTAGTATTGACCGTGAAGTGACTCAATATCTTTCAAGTTAACATGTAGACTAGTCACTAAAATGTTGTTGATGTGTTAACTTGTGATTGATTTATATGGTGAAACAATAAATTATAATTTTTCAGATGAGTGCTTAAGCATTATATGAATTAGGTTGTTATTAAAGTCTGTTGATTATGTTATTTTGTTCTCATTACACTAATGGTTAACACAACTGGTTCAATCGCGACTAATACAACTAATGCACAGCTAACACATAATAAGAATATTAATAACTAAGGATAGATTATGCAGACGATACTGATATGTTTATTGATTGCCATGCTGTTGCCGTATGCGGCAAAAGTTCCATTAGCGATGGCAATGGCTAAATTGGGCCGATATGACAATGACCATCCAAGAGCGCAGCAAGCTCAATTAACCGGTTTTGGCGCGCGGGCATTAGCAGGACATCAAAATGCATTTGAATCGCTAATCGTATTTGGGATTGCAGTATTAACCGCATTGATCACCAATAATGTTACCGATGTCGTTGCGCTTTTAGCCATAGTACATGTGGTCGCACGGCTGGTTTACCATGCGCTGTATTTATTGAATTTTGGAACATTACGTTCATTATCTTGGTTTGTGGCCATAGGTGCATCGATAGGGATATTTTGCCAAGCGTTTTAAGCTTATTTTACTCAAACAACATTTTCTCCTATAAAAAAACGCCTTAATGGCGTTTTTTTATAGGGAGTCAGTTGATACTAGTCATTATGAAGATAGTCTAGGCTTGGTACTGGCTTAATCTAGGCTAGCAACACGTTCGTAGCCCATTTCGGTTAATTGGTCGTTAACGCAATCAAGCAAAAATGCGTCGACTTCACTTTCTGGCAGTTGGTCTTCAAGTGCAATTTGTTGGCAGGCTTCTTTTAATGAAACCACATCGTTAACGGGTGCTTGGGGAAGTGCTGCAGCGCTAAAACTTATCGCTGTACCGCTAATTAACATAGCAGCTAAAGTTGTACGGGCTAAACGTGAATGTTGCATGGTTGTTCCTTCTTGGGAGAACTTTGTTATTTTGACAAATACTACTGCAGCTTAGTTCCGTTGGATATAGTGATTTACACGCTTTTTATGATTTTATATACAAAAAGTAAGGCATTGGATATGGTTTCGTTACTCACTCAAGTAAAAAATTGTCAGCTTTGTGCATCATGTCTAGTTGATGGTGTACGCCCAGTAGTACAAATTGATCCGCAAGCAAAAGTGTTGATCATCGGTCAGGCCCCTGGACGTAAAGTACATTTGTCGGGTATTCCATTCGATGACGCCAGTGGCGACCGATTGCGGTTGTGGCTAGGGGTAACTAAAGACGTTTTTTACGATGCTAAACAGATTGCTATTATGCCGATGGGTTTTTGTTATCCGGGTAGTTATGCCGCTTCTGGTAAAGGAAAGTCTGGCGACTTACCTCCGCGGCCTGAATGTGCGCCTAAATGGCATGATTTATTGCTGCAGCAGTTAGTTAACGTCAAGTTGATATTATTGGTAGGGCAATATGCACAACAGTATTATTTAGCCGATAAGCCGAAAACATTAACCGAAACTGTGCAGCAATGGCGCAGGTTTGGGCCACGTTATATTCCTCTGCCGCATCCCAGTCCGCGTAATAATATTTGGCTTAGTCGTAACCCATGGTTTGAAGATGAGTTACTTAGCGACATTAGTCTTCGTGTTGCGAATGCATTAGCCTAGGCGTTATTGTTTGTGAGCTATTAGGTTAAGTTATATTTCAAGCTATTGTTTCTGATTAATAAAGTCGATAGCGCTTTTATCTAAGCAGCGTTTAGACAAATAAGTCGTGGTTTTTTGCAGTTTAATTAACAAGCCTGCATCGGTTTCAGTAATTCGATAAATATCAGTCCACAAAATCTGTTGATTAACATGGAGTGACTGACTATTGATACCATTATCATCTATTGTGAGATTGACATGCTCACCAGCCGCTTTACTCATCATTTGACGCCATAACCACCAGGTTTTATTAAAACGAATACTCAAAAACTCTACCACGGCCAAACCAATAAAAAAGTAGCCTAAATAGTAGGTTTCTTTAGTACTCATCGATGTTGGGCTTACTGTGTCGAGCATTAGAATAGCCAAACCTACAAGCGCAAAGATTGTGGTTTTAATGAAACGTTTTGGTGAGGTGTTGGGGTTAATTGATTGCTGATAACATTCTTCAAAGTACGATTTGTCTAGTACATATTCAGCAGTATAACTAAAGGCTTGTGACATGATGACCTAATTAACGGCAGTTGATGGGGGTGATTATCGCATAGTCATCAGTTTGCTCAAAGTCTGCTTAGTGGTGAAATAAAAGCGCCACGGTGATTAATTCACACATGGCCCATTTATATCAATAACACTGACTGATTAAGGTTGTTATTCGTCGGTGGTAATGGCTTGCATTAGTGTTGCTGACAATTGCTGCTGTTGTTCTGGGGTTAATTGTTGATCGTCTTTATTGGATAATAAAAACACATTGTCTGCGCGTTCGCCGACTGTACTGATGGTGGCAGAATGAATATTCAAATCCAATTCTCTAAATGCACTGGCAATTTGTTCCATAAATTCACTGGTGTCTAATGCTGAAACATTGACTAAGCTACGGGTCGATTTTCGTGAATGTAGAAATTCGATATTGGGCTGATTATCGAAACTCTGATGCCGTCTAGACTGGCGTTTTTTCGGTAAATTAACGCCTTTATCTAACACTTGATGTAATTTGTCGATGACCTGTTCACGGCGCTGAGCGCTGGTAATGGGCTTTTCATCAAAATCGAGTACTTTAAATGACTCAACCACATAACCATCTTTAGTTCGGGCTATTTGTGCTTGTTTTACCGAAATACGTAATGTCGCTAACGTATTGAATAATTTAACAAACAATCCGTGTCTGTCTTTGGTGTAAACAAACACGTCACTGCAACCTTTCACCACTACATCGTCGAGTAAAATCAAGGTGTTGTATTGATTTTCGGCTACTGGTGTAAGATCGTGGTTAATCATTGCTTGGGTATATCTGGCGATATCATCCGCTTCGGCGTTACTGAAAAAGGCGATAGGTAAGCGACGCCATAATTTTTTGATCTCGTCACTGCTATCGTCATCGGCGGCTAATAAATTCAGCGCTTCTTGTTTGTGTTCCCGCACCAAAGTACGCAGTTGCAAAATATTTTCAAAGCCATTGCGCAGTGCTTTACGAGTAACAAAATACAAATCTTTTAATAATGATGCTTTCCAGTCATTCCACAGATCATCATTGGTTGCCTGAATATCGGCAATGGTCAGGCAGTACAGGGCGTCTAAACGGGTTAAGGTGCCTACTTTTTTGGCAAAAGCATTCACGACTTCAGGATCGTAAATATCCATGCGTTGTGAGGTAATAGACATCAACAAATGATTTTCTACTAACCAGCAAATCAGTTTTTCTTGTGAGACTTTTAAGCCATGAAACTTAGCAAATAAATTGGCATCAACAGCACCAAGTTTACTATGGTCACCACCACGGCCTTTAGCTAAGTCATGGAACAATGCTGCAAATAACAGTGTCGATTTGTTAGACATTTTTTGATAAATATCAGCGGCTAATGCCAGATCTTTATCCAACGTTTTGATGTCGTTTCCGTAGATGTATATATTTTTAAGCACCTTGTGGGTGTGCTCATCGACCGTATAGGCATGGAATAAATCAAACTGCATCTGACCAACAACTTCACGCCATTGTGGTAAATAAGACGCTAAAATACCGTGTTGATGCATCAAGGTAATGGCAAGTCCCATGCCTTGAGGATGAACAAATATCGCTTTAAATTGCTCTCTACAACGCTGAAAATCTTGTAAGTCACCCATTAAACGACGTCTTACTTGGCGCAAAGAACGTAAGGTTTCTGCAGTAATACCAATTATTTTGTCGTGATGAATCGCGATAAACTCAAATAACGCCATAATTTGAGTGCGATCGATAAATACGGTTTCGTCTCGAACGTGAATGTACTTATCAACAATTTCAAAGTTATCGTTAATCGCGATTATTTGCGGATTAAGCTCTGGAATAATTTCTCGTTGAAAATACGCCATTAAGATTTTGTTTAATTCGCCTATGCGCTTCATTGCTCGAAATAATTGGCGCATCATTTTTTCAATGGCAATATTGCCGCTTTCGCCGATGGCCATACCATCACCAAAACCCATTAATTTAGCTACTTCAGCTTGGTATTGTAGTAATAAACGATTTTCAGAACGTTGGGCTGCTTGATGCAACGCAAAGCGCACTCTAAATAAAAAGTGTTGGCACTCCATTAACTCAGCGTATTCGTCGTTGGTTAAAAAACCAAAGCTCCGAAGTGATTGCATATTGGCAACGCTGAAATGTTTGCGAGCAACCCAGGTAAGGGTTTGAATATCGCGCATTCCACCAGGGCTAGTTTTAAGATTGGGTTCAATACTGTATGAGGTGCCTTGTGCTTTGGCGTGACGCTCTTGCTGTTCGCTGAGTTTGGCATTAAAAAATGCTTGGCTTTGCCATAAATCTTGGCCGTACAGTGCATTCAACACTTGCTGTTGATGCTGACTATTACCGAATAAATGACGGATCTCCAGTAAGCTGGTTGCAATGGTTACATCATCCTTACAAGCTTGGAATGTGTCAGTTAAACTGCGTACAGCGTGGCCTAAATCGAGATTAAGATCCCAAAGTTGAGTCAGAAATTGGCTTACAGAAGCAGCTTCCGTAGGGGTTAATGGACCATCGTGAATAACGCAGATGTCGATATCAGAGAAAGGATGTAAAGTTTGCCGGCCGTAACCCCCAACTGCATTGAGCGATATACGTGCGGGATCTAATTCGAAGGGTTGCCAAAGTTGGCATAATAGCGCATCGAAAAAATGTGATCGCTTATTCAAGGTGTCATTAATTGCACTTTGAAAAATGTTATCTTGTAAATATTGATCCAGTGACTTAATCGCCTGTTTTAATTCAGCGCTGGTCATATCTGGGCGCAAATCTGTACTAGCAGGTTGCGAAAGCATGTTACTCCTTAATGTTTTTGCCTTTTAACAGAATAAGGTATTCTTAAACAAATTGGTATCATTCTATATTGGTGAAGTTTTATGGTGTCTAAACGAGGTCGACTTGACCAATTTATTGCAGGTACGTTACAGATCCCGAAAAAAGCGGTTCGATTATTGTTAGTTACCAATAAAGTGCTTGTCGATGGCCAGTTTGCTAAGTCACCAGATTTACAGGTTGATGAATTTACTCATATTGAATGTAATGGTGTGGTGCTGCGTCAATACCAAAAACAGTACTATATGCTCAATAAACCTGATGGGGTGGTGAGTGCGACCATTGATGATAAACACGCTACGGCATTAGGATTAATAACTGGCGTCAACACTGATATGTTACATATTGCCGGTCGGTTAGATTTACATTCTACCGGATTATTATTGCTAACCAACGACGCTAAGTGGTCCGAAGCGTTAATGGATCCGCAGCATAAAGTCGACAAACAGTATCTGGTAACGTTAGCTAATCCACTAGAGCAAGAGTATGTAGAGGCATTCTCCAAAGGGATGTATTTTGGATTTGAGGATATCACCACGTTACCGGCACAACTTACGTTATTATCGAGCCATCGAGCTCGGGTTGTGTTGCGTGAGGGCAAGTATCATCAAATTAAACGGATGTTTGGTCGTTTTAGAAATCCGGTAGTAGCGTTACATCGTGAATCTATTGGTAAAATAGTGCTTGATAAGCAATTAGAATTGGGTGAATTTCGTTCATTAACAAAAGCTGAAGTTGATAGCATTTTTCAGCACTAGATCAATTTTTTTTATTTGAATACATGTTAATTTAATCGCCTCATTACAGCAGATTAGGTGATATGTGGATATTCAAGCATTGAAAAAAGTCAGCGAATTAGATGTATTTAGTTTGTTGGTGTTTAAGCTCATATACGAGACCGGTTTTGCTAATTTTGCAGCCAAAGAGCTTGCTGTATCCGCGCCTAAAATTAGTCGATGTTTAACATCATTAAGGGCTATTTTTAACGATGAGTTGTTTTTCCGTCGCCAACAAGGGCTAAAACCAACTCCATTAGCTGAACGTTTGTATCAGCCTGTTTGCCAGTTATGTGACATGGTGAGCCAAATTGAACGAGTGGCAGATGATCGTTTAAATCATCATCAAACACCTATTTTACATATTGCGGTATCGCCAAGCATTATTACCAGTGTGGCCATTGCGTTAAGTAAGCTTCCGCGTGATGTTATCGGTAAAGTTAAACTTCACAGTTGGCAAGCCGACACTGAAGAGCTGATTTATAATGGCGAGCTCGATTTTGGCATTGGTTTTGAAACTCAGGACACTCATGGTCTAGAGGCTTATCCTATTGCTAATGTGACATCATTATGTGTGGTGGGTAATACCAATCATCTATTTTGGGCCGGTGCCGAACAGATAAAGTTAGAAGATATTATTCAACACCCTATCGTGTATTTACGCTGTAAAGGCTTTAACAATCGTATTGATCCATTAGAGTTATATTGTCAAACTCACGGTTTACTACTAGAAGATATTGAATGTGCAAGAAAGCTCGAAGATTGGTATTGGCACATACTGACCATGGACAGTTTAGCCATTACTATTTGTAATGAAGGTTCGTTCGCACAACAAATTCCGCAATTAAGAGTAGAACGACTTCCACAGAGTGAATTTACTAAGCTTAATAGCGTCATGGCGATGCCAAGTTATTGTTTAATTGAGCGAGCAGAACACTACCGCCGTTATTCGCTAAATGTGAAGGAAATGATAATCGATATCATTAAATCATTGCTGGTGTGAAAATTATTAACATTCTTATATGAGGTTCAACTCGCTTAATTTTGTGGGTTGAATCTTTTTTATAGCCATTGATTTTGTATTGTACTGATTTTTATGCATTTTTATTTATCACTCTCTATAGTTTTACATAATTACAACTCATCAAATACCTCTTTAGGGTTACCTTATTTGAAACTGACGGTTTCATTTTTGCGTATACCTAAAACTAAAATCATCAATTCCTGTTAACGAATTTGTAACCAAACTTCACAGGTTTATCACTGCAAGCGGGTGTTTTGTCCTATTTCCTTATATTTTAGATGCGTAAAACCTACAAATCTAAATCGGGGGATTTAAGATGAAAAATTATAATAGAACATTACTTGCTGCAGCGTTTATTGCAGCGTTGGGTGTAACAGGTTGTGGCTCTGACGGCAGTGATGGTGCCGCAGGAGAACCGGGTACTCCGGGCACACCTGGAACGCCTGGTACACCTGGTACTCCAGCTGGTTCGGTCGTTACAACAGTTGACAATGCCTATGACTTTAACTTAACACTGGCTCCTACAGATATTGTTGTAGTAGGTGCAGATCCATTTAGCCTTAAATTTACCGTAACAGGTAAAGGTACTGGTGGAGTGGACGTTCCATACTCGGGACTTGATAAAGTCGCGTTATATGTAATGAGTCAATCAGCTAATGCAACTGACACTGGCGCGCCAATGTTATGGACAAACCATGCACTTGCCAATGATTTTGGTAGCAGCATGTATTGTACTTTAACGGGTACAGCCGCTGCTCGAGGAGGCGCTGTAGTCGATGCTTGTACATTAGTTGAAGATGAAGCTAATCCTGGTACTTATACTGGTACTTGGGCACACGACGGTAACGCGCCTGTAGTATTGGCTAGTGGTGATGCAAACGATTTAGCTCGTGTGTTTATTCGTGCTTATGACGTTGTGATGGCTGATGGCACTTCAGTGAGCGATAAGATTTTATCAACTCCGGTTGATTTTATTCCTGCTACTGGCGAGCTTGCTGTTTCTGCAAAAGACTCAGTGTCTAATGCTGCATGTATTAAATGTCATAGCCCAATGGAAGGTTACGCTGATACTGATATGCGTATTGCCAATATTGGTGCTCATCATAATTACCAAAAAGTTGAAAATTGCGTAGCTTGTCATAATCCAGCTTATGCCGGTGGACAGGACGATCCTGAAAAAGGCTTCAATGCAAACTTCAATGCCATGATCCACACTATCCACGCGGGTCATCATATTGCTGACTCTCTAACTGGTGAAGCCAAAGAGATGTTTGGTGAAATTGGTTTCCCATCTGAGCTAAATGAATGTACCGCTTGTCATGATAATGGCCAGCAGTGGAATGAAAACATTTATGCTGAAGCGTGTGTGTCTTGTCACGTTGATGTTGATTTAGCAACTGGTGTAAACCATAGAGGTATTGTGCCTGCTAGTGACGCTGTATGTTCTGGTTGTCACGGTTCAGGTAGCTTAAGCCCAAGTGAAGCACATAATGTTGGCGTGCGTGCAATGGCGACTGACTCTATTGTGTTTGCAGTTAGCAATGTCACTTATGCAGAAGATGCTGTAGATGTCAGCGGTGTTATGCAAGATCAAATGAGCATTACTTTTGATGTAAGCATTGATGGTCAACCTATTGCTGATGGCTTCGATTTTGGTCCTTATGCTAATTATGACGAAATCAAAACTGGTACTGTTGATGCAGATGGCACTTACTTTGTGGGTACATCTTTAAATCTAACAGGTGTTGTTTCTGCTGGTGGTAAGCTTGTTGTTACTAAAGTAGCTAACTTTAACGTCGTTGGTCAGAGTATTGCCATTACTCCTCGCTTCTCAGTTTGTGCTGATGAGAAAGCGAAGTTAATTAAATGTGTTAATACAGTTGGCGAAGATCAATACGCGGTTGAGTATATTGCAGTAACTATGGACACTGCATATTGGAACCTAGTTAATGCAGACGGTTCAGGTGCCAATATTGCTCGTCAAAGCGTACCATCTATGGTTAGCGCAGACGAAGCAAAATGTAGTACTTGTCATACATCGTTAGGTATTGCAAAGCACTACGGTAACGAGCGTTTTGACCAATGTATGGGTTGTCACAACAATACATGGGGTGGTTCATACCATGGCACTGTTGAGTACAAAACTGATGCAGTTGATGCTGATGGCGTACCAGTCTTTGCTATTGTTGAAGGTCTAACTTACAGCAACCGTGACTTAATGACTGTTTCACATCGCTTCCACAGCGGCTTATGGGATGACAACCGTGGTTTCCCTGCAATTCATTTGAATTCAGATATGGAAACTGAAGGTTACCCTGCAGTTGCAACTCAATGTTCAGCATGTCACAAAGAAGATGTCGGTATCTTTGCTGCTGATGGTGGTTTAACGTCAGGTAAACGTTCAATTGCAGTGGATGCAGCAGGAACTAAATTTGTGTCTCCAGTTGCTGAGTCTTGCCGCTCTTGTCATACAAAAGCTTCTGCTCTGACTCACTTTGAGAACAATGGTGCTTATGTCGAAGGTAGTCCAGCATCAATTGCTAATCTACCTGTTGAATCATGTGCAACATGTCACGCTGAAGGTAAAGCTTACGGTGTTGATAAAGTTCACTCTGGTGCAGCGCACTAATATCCAAATAACTTCTTAATCATCACTTAAGAAAGTAAGTAAGAGGGAGGCAGCAATGCCTCCCTTTTTTTTATTCATTTTATCCATCAATGTATAAACACTTAATGGTCATCTGTTATAAGTATTGGCCCTCGAAAATGATAACGTTCAGCATCATTAACATCTCAATCTAATCCGATTTAAACCAACCCAACCTAATCAAATCTGCTCAATACAGCCAATGCCAGTTACTTGAGTTATCGCTATTTAATTGACGACTGAATTGAGGTTAATAACATCTCAACGTCAACTGAATCATCTAATGTGGTGGCATTTTATCTACAACAGACGATGGCTTAATGAGTCCGACACATCGACGTGTAAATTGTTGATGCTGAGGCACTCTCGGCTGTAGTTTGGCGCGTGCGATTTGAGGAATATGATCTATCAATCGATAATGAACCTGGTAAGTAATAAACAGGGTAGGTGAGGAGTACTGAGTTAATGAACAAGAAGTGAATGATGGGTAATCTTATTGTGGCTTCATTAAAATCTATCGATCTATTTTTGGGGACAAACAAAAAGGAAGCATTGCTGCTTCCCTTTTATCAAATCGGTACTTTATGGTAAGTACTCTACAGTCCGTTCAACTACGCCACTTGTTGGCGCTGCATCCTTAATAGCCATTTCCCATAGATGAATATACCTACCGCTGAAATAATCCCAATAGCGGCGATAATATACCAAGCCATGCCGATATTGTTGGCTTGATATAAAGCTTGGGTTAATGCCTGTGGGTCTTGACCTGTTACGCTGACTAAGCGACTAAATGCTTCACCTTGAGGGATGTTAGCAATATCGGTTAAGTTCATACCATGTTCAGACAGAGCTTCACGGGCGATGCGTTCTTTTGAAGCGTACATGTCATACAGTTTAGGGCCGAAATAACCTTCCAACGTCCAGCCTATGCCTTGAGGAAGCATGACAAAGCCTAAATACATGGCTTTTTTACCTTCAGGTGCGATGTTCCCCATAAATTCGTTTTTCTTGGGGCTGATCATCATTTCGCCGACAGAGAACATGGCAATAGCCAGTACAATCATCCAAGCCGCATTAAATGCACCGACCAAGGCAATGGCTAAAATACTCAATAAACAGCCAACAAACATGGCTGTGGTAATACGATATTTAGCCGTAAGCGCTGCAACAATGAAGCAAGTGGTCATGATCATCCCTGCATTGAGGTTGAGCATACCCTCTGGCATCACTTTGGTGCCGTCATTATTCAAGCCTAACCAGAACTGCAATATGCCGCTGCTGGTGCCTTCTGGGCCAAATAAAGAGGTGACAATGACGCTGGTATCAACCCATTCCGCAATGTGAATAGGCAATACATCAAATAATGAGTTATATAAAAACCAAAAACCAGCAAACACCAGCATGTAGTAAATCACCACAGGCTTTTTTAGTTCTCCTAAGGCATCCTTCCACAATGCTTGTTGTGTTATCTCTCCTGTTTTTACTTGGCGTGCGCGCTCTAAGCGCTCAGCTTTGCCAGGCTCTTTATAAGCTAATAAGAATAAAAAGTTAAACGAGATAATCGCTGCGCAGGCGTAAAATACATTATCCCAAGATAATTGACGCATGTGTACCGCAACCAATGGACCTAAAAATCCACCGATGTTAACCACTTGGTAAAAAATGCCCCAAGCCATTGAAGTATTATTTCGGTTAGTTGACAGTACTAAGGTGCCTTGAATACCTGGTTTGAATACCCCTGTACCCATGGCTAACAACATGGCACCGGCAAGAAAGCCCCAGAAACTGGGAAAGAATGCCATGGTTAAATAACCACATATTTTGATGATGGTAGAAACGAAAATGGTTTCTTTGTAACCGACACGGTCAGAAATTCCGCCAGTTAACACAGGTACAAAGGTTTGTAGTAGCGCCCACACGGATATAATAATACCGTAATCACTTAAATTAATACCCAGTCCGCCTTCTGAAACAGGCGCTTTAGCGTACAAGCCGGCACTGGCTTTTACACCATAATAGGCAATACGTTCTATTAGCTCCATGCCACCGACAAGCCAAAATATATAGCCTAAACTGCTGATAGCGGCCCACATGCCTAACTGTTTTACTTCACTCAAGTCATTGCCTGAGTGTGAATTAGTGCTCATAAGTCACCCTTTTATTTTATGGTCTGTTTCATTTTTATAACAAAGGCTGACACTTTACCTAAGTTCGTGATTAATACCAAACTCTATCCATAAGTGATCCGCCCAGAGTGGCGCTCATTTGTGAATTTGTGATGTGGTTACATAGGCAAGCCTCGACTGTTAAGTGTATACAACGTTAACGTTAACAATCTAAAGGCAATAAAAAAGCGGATCGTAAGATCCGCTTCAATATTTAATCATTGGCCCGTTAGTTCTCAACGGGCCTAACGTTGGTGTTACGGTTTAAGCACCGCAACACTTTTTGTACTTTTTACCACTTCCACAAGGGCAAGCATCATTGCGGTTAGGCTTAGCTTCAGAAGTAACCGCTTTAGGTTTATTCAATAAACCGGTTAAATCAACAATGTTTTCAGGCTTATCTGCATCAATAGTGATATTAGCAAAGAGTTGCTGTTCAGCGACCATTGCAGCCACTTCATGTTGGCGAGCTTCGGTTTGAACTGACAATATTAACGGTAAAGCTTCCGTGCCCAGTTTGGCTGCACGTTTGGTGTTATAACCACTTTCACCATAAGCTGGCTTAGGGGTTCTACGACCTTTAAAAAAGTATTTATCAGACATGGTTTTGACCCATTAGATAGAATGATGATATTGGCCGAAGCTTATACACCAAAAATGTAAGTTGAGATATCAAAGTTTCAATTTTGAACCAAATAAACCTAATATTATCGCCATGGGTCACATCAACAAAGATAAAAAACCAGCGAGTTATTCGCTGGTTTTTTTTATAGTGCTTTGTTAAACAAAGTAAACCTTAAGACAACAACTTAGTGCAGTTAAATCTTAGCTAATTCGACTTTTTGTTCGTTTAATTTTTCAATGTCACGAGTTAAATCGGTCATCTTAGCGCGTTCTTTATCAATTACCGCAGCAGGGGCTTTAGCCACAAAACCTTGATTAGATAATTTACCTTCAATACGGGCAATCTCTTGAGCAAGCTTTTCTAACTGTTTATCGATACGGGCCACTTCTGCGCCTACATCAATCAAACCTGCCATTGGGATTAATAGCTCCATATTGCCGACTAACTGAGTGCTCGACATTGGCGCTGTTTCACCCTCTGCTAAAATGGTCATCGTTTCGAGTTTAGCCAAACTTGCAAAGAATGTTTGGTTTGCTTCCAGACGAATACGATCTTCGTAGCTCACACCACGCAGTAACGCATTAAGCGGCTTTGATGGGGCAATGTTAAGCTCTGCACGAATATTACGTACTGCTACAATCACTTGCTTAACCCATTCAAGATCGGCCATCGCGGTCGCATCAACTTGATCTGCTTGATAAGTTGGGAACGATGCTAGCATGATAGTATCGCCAGTTACGCCCGCTAACGGTTTGACGCGTTGCCAAATCGTTTCGGTAATGTATGGCATAAATGGATGCATTAGACGTTGCATTTTTTCAAGCACATTGACCAAAGTGTGGCGAGTGCCGCGCATTTGCGCTTCAGTGCCATTTTGCATAACAGGCTTGGTTAATTCCAAATACCAGTCACAGAATTGATTCCAAGTGAACTCGTATAAAGTGTTAGCGGCTAAGTCGAAACGGAAAGCGGCCATGTGATCTTCAACGGTTTTCACGGTTTGGTTAAACAAACCAATGATCCAACGATCGGCTAACGACAATTCCATCGCACCCGGTTTGCCATCAACTAGCAATTGACCGCAATCTAAAGGTTCGCCAGCTTCATCGCTATCAGGATCCGTCTGCACTTCAGTGTTCATTAACACGTAACGTGACGCATTCCATAACTTGTTACAAAAACTGCGGTAACCATCAAGACGTTTCATGTCCCAGTTGATGTCGCGACCGGTTGAAGCCATTGCTGCTAAGGTAAAGCGCAGTGCATCAGTACCATGAGCTTCAATGCCATCGGCAAATTCTTTACGGGTACTTTTCTCAATTTTTGCAGCCAGTTGTGGCTGCATCATGTTGCCAGTACGCTTTTCAACTAAGGTTTCAAGCTCGATACCGTCAATCATGTCTAATGGATCAAGTACGTTACCTTTAGACTTTGACATTTTATTGCCGACTTCGTCACGGATAAGACCAGTAACGTAAACGGTTTTAAAAGGCACTTGTGGCTTGCCATCTTCATCTTTAATAAAGTGCATGGTCATCATGATCATGCGGGCAACCCAGAAGAAGATGATGTCAAAACCGGTAACCAACACGTCGGTTGGGTGGAAGGTTTTTAAATCTTCTAAATTGTCTGGCCAACCTAAGGTTGAGAATGTCCATAATGCTGAGCTGAACCAGGTGTCTAATACGTCGTCGTCTTGACGTAATACCACAGAGTCAGCAAATTTATGTTTAGCGCGGACTTCTGCTTCGTTACGACCAACGTAGACTTTGCCGTTTTCGTCGTACCAAGCTGGAATACGGTGTCCCCACCATAACTGGCGTGAAATACACCAGTCTTTAATATCGCGCATCCATGAGAAGTACATGTTTTCGTATTGCTGCGGTACAAACTTAATTTCACCGGTTTCTACCGCTTCAATGGCTGTTTTAGCCATTGACTGAACAGCCACATACCACTGGTCGGTTAGTAATGGTTCAATCACCACACCAGAGCGATCGCCATAAGGTACTTTTAAGCCGTGCGGAGCGACTTTTTCAAGTAGACCTAAGCTGTCAAATTCAGCCACGATAGCATCACGGGCTTTAAAGCGATCTAGGCCAACATAACGCTCTGGCAAGGCAATCTCGACACCTTTGTTTGGGGTGCCATCAGTGTTAATCACTTCAACAAAACTACGTACGGCGGCATCTAAGGTGAAGATGTTGTACATAGGCAGTTGATGACGTTTACCGACTTCATAGTCGTTAAAGTCATGGGCTGGAGTGATTTTTACACAACCGGTACCAAATTCCATGTCGACATAATCGTCGGCAACAATCGGTACTAAACGGTTAACGATAGGCAATAGAATGAATTTGCCAATTAATGACTGGTAACGTTCATCATCTGGATGTACGGCTACTGCGCTGTCACCTAACATGGTTTCTGGGCGCGTAGTGGCCACTTCTAGATAGTCTTTACCGTCGGCTGTTAATGCGCCTTGGGCCAACGGATAGCGGAAGTGCCACATGTGGCCTTGCTTCTCTTTGTTTTCAACTTCTAAATCTGAAATGGCGGTGTGCAGCTTTGGATCCCAGTTAACTAGGCGCTTACCACGATAAATAAGTTCATCATCGTATAGACGAACAAACACTTCTTGAACCGCTTTTGATAAGCCTTCATCCATAGTGAAACGTTCGCGATCCCAATCAACCGATGCGCCCATACGGCGAAGCTGTTTGGTAATCGTGCCACCAGACTGTTCTTTCCAGTCCCACACTTTATCAATAAAGGCGTCACGGCCTAAATCATGGCGAGTTTTACCTTCTTCGGCTTCAAGCTTACGCTCAACCAACATTTGAGTCGCAATACCCGCGTGGTCGGTGCCGACTTGCCATAAGGTATTTTTACCTTTCATGCGCTCAAAGCGGGTAAGGGTATCCATGATGGTGTCTTGGAAGGCATGACCCATGTGCAAGCTACCGGTTACATTCGGTGGCGGGATCATGATGCAGTAATTGCCTTTTGATTCATCACCATGCGGCTTGAAGTAACCTTGCTCTTCCCAGTTTTGGTAAAGGGCTTGTTCGATAGACTTTGGGTTGTATGTTTTTTCCATAGGAGCGTTATGTTCTCTATCTAAATTAAGTGTTTATTCAGCTAATGCTTGAGTGCTGGGCGTAATGCCTACATTCTGATATTGACGGTAGCGATTGCGAGCAATGCGCTTGAGTTCGTCATCATTAGCGACAAAATCGATAATATGGGGCAAGTTTACCGCAAAACTGGGCATTTGGTCTGCAAGATTAATCAGAACTTGACGACTTTTATTTGGTCCTAAAGTATCAAAACCAATTTCGACCGGTGCACCTGTCACTGGGCCTTCACCTTTTAAATTGTGTGGAACAAAGGCGTTGGGCTCAAATTGCCACAGTAATTCGTCAATTGCATAAGCTTGCTGTTTGTCTTTGCAGTGAATGTAGACGGTTTTTTGTTGGCGATATTGTTGTTCAGCTAACCTGCAAGCAGCTAAATAGAGCGCATCTAATGCACTCATTTGATTATGATTATCAGGCATAAGGTAAAACAAGGCTTGAGTCATGTGGTGATGCTTTTAACAGGTTAATAAGTTGGGCTCGAGTTTACACTAAAATCGTCTGCGGGTTAATGACCTCGTGATGCGATATTCATATGACGCTGGAATAGCTCAAAATCCCTAAGGTCAGTTTAATAGCGCTTATTAATCCGGCATATATCGCTATCATAATGGATTTTCTACGCCGCTGCGGTAATAGCTCTGTAATGGATAGACGTTGAGGCGATGGTTGAGCTGGCGTTAAGCTTGAACGCCATAGTACAAACCACCTAATGGTTAAATTGTAGGGGATGTTATTAATTATTATGTCCTGTTTGCGCCATGGGCTTAACAATAGTAGTTGACTATAAACCCGTTGCTCATTTACAGCTAAGCTAAAACGGGTGGTGAAACTGTCGTAATAGACATCTATTTTTTGATTATCAATTAAATGTGCTTTGTGTTGCTGACGAGTCATGGCCATTAATTTGCCCGTTTATTGATTCATTACTGCGGTTTTAACAATACTGTCGAGCCAATCCATAAACAAACTTAGGCGCTTAGGTAGTTGGCTACGTGAAGGGTACAAGATACTCACTGGCATAGGAGCTGCTTCATATTGATGCAAAATCCGGATTAAACGACCAGTATTTAAGTAGTCTGTTACCCCCATCTGTGGAATTTGAGCAATACCCAGCCCAGCTAAACATGCCGAGGTATAAGCGTCGGAATTAGTCACCGATATCACACTTGGAACCGTGTGCTGGCAATTCTGCCCTTGTTCTACATAGTCAAACTCGGCCGAATTATAATCAATGGAGGCACTATGATTCACTGTCGGGACGTAACCGATCATTCGGTGGTGTTGTAAGTCTGCTAAGGTGCTTGGCGTACCATAGCGTTGGATATAGGTTGGGCTAATGCAGTTGATAATACGATATTGAGTTAAGGGTCTGGCAATTAGTAAGCTGTTACCTTGATTGCCCACTCTGATCAGGCAATCAACCCCAGACTTTATTGGATCGATATGATAATCCGTACTGCTGATGACAACATTGACGTGGGGATAACGCTCACACCATTCGCTTAGTCGAGGCAGTACGGTTTTATTGGCAAAACGACTCGGCATATCGACTTTTATGACGCCTCTAACGCTGTCATTTTCATGCTGAAACTGGCTTTCTAAAGCATCTATATCGTGCAATATTTGTCGACATTGAGCCAAATAGATAGCCCCGTCATGGGTTAGCGTCACCCGCCGGGTACTGCGCTGAAAAAGCCGAGTGCCTAATAGTTGCTCTAATGACTCGACGGCAGTTGAAATACTCGATTTAGGTAAGTGCAATGCCGCTGCAGCCTGAGTAAAGCTACCGGTTTGCGCGACATGAACAAACCGTCTCATGGCTTCAAATTTATTCATTATTACCTTATTATTGTTCGTGTAAAACAAACGATAATGTCACTTTTATGCTGTTTATCATAGTAGGTGAGTGTTTTATTATCATTGCACTTCTGTGAAATGAATAAGAGGCATATATGAATAAATTGGTGTTAGTTACTGGCGGTAGTCGTGGTTTAGGCAAGAATGCCGCATTAATGTTGGCGGCTAAAGGCATGGATGTGGTGATTACATATTTACATAACAAGGAGGCTGCAGATGAGGTTGTCGCCAGCATACGTTGGTTAGGGCAAAAAGCCGCAGCATTACCGCTGAATGTTGGCGATGTTTCCATGTTTGGGTCATTTACAGATGAGCTCTCTGAGTTACTAAGCCAATATTTTGAACGCGAGAATATTGATGCATTGATTAACAACGCGGGAATGGGTGAGTTCGCTGCATTTGCAGACACAACTGAAGCTCAGTTTGATGGGTTAATGAATGTGCATTTAAAGGGAGCTTTTTTTCTAACTCAATCGTTACTTCCTTTGGTCAATAATGGTGGAAAAGTGATTAATGTGAGTTCTGGGTTAACACGTTTTAGTGAAACGGGGTTCTGTGCTTATGCCATGATGAAAGCGGGTGTTGAAGTGATGACCCGCTATTTAGCTTTAGAGCTTGGGCCTCGTCAGATAAGCGTCAATACCTTAGCTCCAGGGGCAATAGAAACCGATTTTGGTGGTGGCGTTGTGCGTGATAATACTGCCCTAAATGAGTCTATCGCATCAAAAACGGCACTTGGGCGTGTTGGTTTGCCGGATGATATTGGTAAGGCGATGTTGATGTTATTAAGCGACGAAGCGCAGTGGTTAAATGGTCAGAGAATTGAAGTGTCTGGAGGAATTCATTTGTAATTGATGGCGAAGTGATGATAATCAGCAGTAAGCCCATTATCGCTTGGCAATATTGGTATCAGTTGGAAAATAATCTTGATAAATGGTCTGGTACATCCCTGATGATTTTAACTCATCAAATGCTTGTTGCCATAGTGCAACCGCCTCATCAGTGGTGTCGTTTGAAAACGCAATATATAAGGTAGAGTCGTACAACTTAATAGGAGTACGTTCTATTGAGTTGATATCGATATCGGCTGCTTTTGCCAAAAAAGGCATTACTAGCTCGCTCATCGGCGCAACATCAACTCTGCCGTAACTGAGCATTTTGAGCGATTGTAATTGGGATTTGTCAGTACTGAGGTTAGTGAATCCTTGGGAGTCCAAATAGGTATGGTCAGCATTACCAAGCACTACGCCGACATTTCGGACTCGTTTTAAGTCTTCTAAATCTGCTAGTGATAGTCCGGAATTACGCTTTTGGTAAAAATACACTCCGCTACTAATAATGGGGCCTACCCATTTCATGTTTACTTCTCTTTCCGGCCTTTTAGCAATGACAAATAACGCAGTATTGGGTTGCGACTTTAATAACTGAAAAGCTCTATTAAAGGGGTACATTTCAATGTTGGCTGTTTGCTGGGTATGTAGCATCATCGCTTGAACAATATCGATAGAAAAACCGCTTAAAAGATCATTATCAATGTAACTAAATGGGGGTAATGGATGGGTGATAAATCGAACTTGCGATTGGTCTTTTGCAAATAGATCGCCCGTTGGCGTGAGTGCAAAGCAAATGCTGAGGAAGATGATATAAAGCGTTAAAGGCAAGCGTTTCATTTATGGGTGTGCCACTGCTAATGACATTATCAAGCGGTTGTGTTGCGTCATTCAATCAATTCCTTGTGATTGTTAATTTGAATGTGAGAGTTAACGTTAAGCTGTTCAATAAATAACCTAGCATATGATGAAGTTATAGACAAATTATAACTCCATCATATGATGATTATTTTATCGCCACATCACCATTATTGATCATGTTTAGTGAAGGCTTTAGATAACCTTGCTGGATCAGGAAAAGTAAAATACTGATTTATTTGTGCCCAAGAATCATGACTTTTTATCACGTGGCCAACGGCAACCAATACTGAACAGGCCAGTATTCCCCAACCAATGGCGTTATCACCCGCACTTGCCCAAATGGCCACCAGACTTGATGCCCCAAAAGAGATAGTAATCTGCAAAAAATTTTGTAGTCCTGCAGCTTTGGCCGCGTTATTGCTGAACTCTTGCAGAGCATTATTGACCACAATAGGATAAATCGCGCCATTGCTTCCTGCTAGCAAAGAGAATGCAATGAGCAGTGGCAATATTGTTTCAGTATTGAGGATCACACTGGAGGTAAAAATGGCAGCAACACATAAACCAAACAATATCAGTAAACAGTTTAGGCTGATTTTGGTGCCAAATTTGCGGATCAGTAATTTACTTGAGTAGCCACCAACAATAAACATGATGGTTTGGGGAATAAAACTTAAGCCAATTTCTGTCGCGGCGTAACCATACTGTTCCATGACAGCAGGCCACAACGTTAAGTAAGCAAAAAAAGCGCCTGAACACGCACCAAAAATAACCACATTGCCTAAATATCGCGTATTGGAAAGCAGTTGTTTATAGCGGATATGAGTTTTGCTTTTGTGAACGCTCACTTGTTCTTTAGGCACAAAAAAATACGTCATGGCAATGAGTAATACTGCAATGATACATAAGCTAATAAACACCGCGCGCCAGCCAAAACTATTCAGTATCATTGCGCCAGCAATGGGCGCTAATGCCGGAGACAATGCCACTAAAGGCATAATATTAGAGAAAATATTTTGAGCTTTATCGGCTGGGTATTGCTCAATCACAATCGCTTGCCAAATAACGGCTGCACTGCAAGCACCAATCGCTTGGAAGAAACGAGCAATATTCATCATCAGAATACTGTCACTGTTCGCAATCAATGCACTTGCCAGCATAAACAGGCTTAAACCAACAAACAGTGAGTTTCGCTTACCTATTTTATGTACTAATGGCCCATACAATAACTGTCCGATAGCGAGGCCAGCTAAAAAGCTGGTTAACGATATGGCCACTTCTGAAGTGTTTGCATTAAAAGTCCCTTCAATAGATTTGAATGATGGCAGGTACATGTCGGTAGCTACAAAACCTAACATACTCAGTAAGGCTAAATAAAACAGAAACAAATAGAATGTTATATTTGTTTGTTTTTTGTTGATTAATATATTGTTATTGTTCAAATTAGGCATATCTATTTTCGTCAGTTCAATAAAGGCCACTAGCTTAATGGTTTGCTAAATTAGCTGGAAACGTTTATTTTTGACGGCTGCTATCAAAAATATTGATACCATGATGTAATTACAGGCATGGAAGGTTTCAGTTCAATATCAAACCTTGGATGTGTTATTCATCTTGTGCTGTTAATGTACATTTTCTAGCGAGTTAAATTGATATGCTTTCACAGCAAATTTTTGAGCTAATAGACGTTGTCGCCCAAACAGGTAGCTTTACTGCAGCCGCGAAAAAATTGCATAAAGTACCGTCTGCTATAAGTTATTCAGTCAAACAAATTGAAACTGAACTGGGAGTCGAGTTATTTATTCGCCATCATCGCAGTGTCAGCCTAACCCCAGCAGGAAAGCATTTCGCCGTAAAAGCGCGCCAGTTTCTTAACGATATGGAGTTAATGAAACGCGACACTCAACGAGTGGCCAATGGTTGGAAGCCTATCCTCTCTATTGCATTGGATAATATTTCGAGAACGGATAGCGTTCATGCGTTGATTGCTGATTTTTATCGACAGTTTCAAGATGTTGAGCTAATTATCAGGATTGAAGTGTTTAATGGTGTATGGGAAGCGCTTGCTACCGGAAGAAGTGATATTGCCATTGGTGCGACAACCGCAAATCCAGTCGGTGGGGCATTTAAATTCACTAATATGGGCAATATTGATTGGCTGTTTGTGGTCAGCTCTGATCATCCATTGGCAAATATTATGCGTCCACTGAGCGATGATGAGTTACGTGTTTTTCCGTCTATTTGTCTTGAAGATACCTCTCGTGATATTCCAAAGCGGATTACGTGGATGCTAAACAGTCAACGACGATTAGTTGTGCCCGATTGGCACAGTGCTATTAACTGTTTTGTCGAAGGCTTGGGGGTTGGCTATATGCCTGAACATCTGGCTCGACCGTTGATTGAATCTGGAAAGTTAGTCTGTAAAACGCTCCACAGAGTGAAACAACCTAGCCCATGTTGTTTGGCGTGGAATGATGATCAAATGTCACCCGCATTGGCTTGGGTATTGGACTATTTAGGTGATGAAGAGCAATTACATCGTCAATGGTTAGCCTAGTTCTGATGGTTTTGAGAGGGTACTTTACAGGCTAACGTATTGACGTCTTCGACGATAAAAAAAGGGTAAAGCCTTAAGCTTTACCCTTTAATATGCGTCAAAGTTAATACTTATTCGCTGATTTCAACACCAGCACGATTAATTAAGAACTGGCTTAAAATCGGTACCGGACGACCGGTAGAACCTTTGTTTGCACCACTGTTCCAAGCCGTACCTGCGACATCTAAATGTGCCCAGTTATACTTCTTAGTAAAACGAGACAAGAAACACGCTGCAGTAATCGAACCAGCCGGACGACCACCTAAGTTAGTCATGTCGGCAAATGGGCTGTCTAGCATGTCTTGGTATTCATCCCATAACGGCATGCGCCATGCGCGGTCACCACTTTGCTCACCAGCATTTAGCATTTCGTGTGCAAGCGGGTTATGCGAACTGAATAAACCAGAAGCATGCTTACCTAATGCAATAACACAAGCACCAGTTAAGGTAGCGGTATCAATCACTAATTCAGGGTCAAAGCGTTCAACGTAGGTTAATACATCACATAACACTAAACGACCTTCGGCATCGGTATTTAGCACTTCAACCGTTTGGCCTGACATGGTAGTTAAAATGTCGCCTGGACGATATGCGTTACCAGCAGGCATGTTTTCACAGCCAGCTAATATACCAATAACGTTGATAGGTAATTTCATTTCACACAATGCTTTCATGGTACCAATAACACCAGCAGCGCCACCCATGTCATATTTCATTTCATCCATGGCTTCGCCAGGTTTTAATGAAATCCCGCCAGAGTCAAAGGTTAACCCTTTACCGACAAGGACAATTGGCTTTTCAGTACTGTCAACGGCGCCCTGATATTCCATCACAGTCATGATAGATTCATTGGCACTAGCACGACCTACAGCAAGATAAGAGTTCATGCCCAATTTGGCCATTTGCTCTTCGCCAATAGTTGTAACGTTAAGGTTTTCGTACACTTCAGCCATTTGACGCGCTTGAGATGCCAAATACGCAGGGTTACAAATGTTAGGCGGCATGTTGGCCACGTCACGACATAAATGCATACCTGCAGATACGGCTGTTCCGTGTTCAATGGCACGTTCACCAATGGTGAGTTCACGGCGCGTAGGCACGTTGAATACCATTTTACGTAATGGACGACGAGTTTCGCCTTTACGGGTTTTTAATGCATCAAATGAATACAGGCTATTTTGAGTGCTCTCAATGGCTTGGCGAACTTTCCAATAGGTGTCGCGGCCTTTGACATGCAGTTCAGTTAAGAAGCACACTGCTTCCATTGAACCGGTTTCATTTAGGGTACTGATGGTTTTTGTGATAATTTGTTTGTATTGGCGCTCGTCTAACTCACGCTCTTTGCCACAACCAACCAGTAAAACACGTTCGCTTAGTACGTTTGGTACATGATGCAATAGCAACATTTGTCCTGGTTTACCTTCTAGGTCACCACGACGAAGTAGGTTACTAATGTAACCTTCACTGATTTTATCCAATTGCTCTGCGATACCAGACAGACGGCGAGGTTCGTACACGCCGACAACGATACAGGCTGAACGTTGCTTTTCGGGGCTGCCGCTCTTTACGCTAAACTCCATGAGCACTCCTAGATTCTTAAAGACAAATTTTTATATTTATTAGATAATGTTTGCATTAGGCCATCTGGCATATAATCAACGAAAAGGTGATAACTGTTTGGGATTATTAACGAAAAGAGGCGTAAATTGACAGCCAAAATAGATGTTAACCATGACCCCAAAGCACCTTCCGCGCTGGTCAGAAAACTAGCAAAACTGCTGAAAGTAGACAGTTTACATGAAAGTTGCTCTGATACCAGTAAAAAGATAAGTTTAGCCACCGGATCCTACTTGTGATTGTATTTAGATATCTTATTAGTGAAGTTTTAAAAGCACAATTTGCGGTACTTTTGGTGCTGCTAACTATTTTTATTAGTCAACAATTCGTGCGCGTGTTAGCCGATGCATCTGATGGCGAATTCCCCGCTTCTTTAGTGATGACATTATTAGGGTTAAACCTGCCTCAATTGACGGTATTAGTGTTACCGCTGAGTTTCTTTTTAGCAATATTGTTGGCTCATGGGCGAATGTATGCTGAAAATGAAATGGTGGTATTGCATGGCGTCGGTGTGAGTGAATGGTATGTCACTCGCGTAACGTTATTGCTTGCTTTTGCCAATTTATTATTCACGGCTTATTTGTCGGTTTATGTCGGACCGTGGGCAGAAGAACGTCAGAATCAGGTATTAGAGAAAGCGCAATCCGAAGCTGGATTAGCAGCCTTAACGCAAGGTCGTTTTCAAGCTAGCCCAAATGGTCGAGCCGTTTTGTTTGTTGAGAAAATAAATAAAGACAATACCTTAGATAAAGTCTTTGTAGCGCAACTCCCTGATCCGGAAGACGAAAATGGCCTGACAAATATTGTAGTTGCCAATAAAGGTCGTGTGATTGAAGATAATATTGGCAGTCAGCAGTTACAACTTGAAAAAGGCTTCCGTTATCAGGGCAGTCCTAAATCACTCGAACTGCAAGTGATTGAGTTTGGTGGTTATAAAATGGAGATTAAAGAACAGGAAGTTGATGAGAGGCGACGTAAATTATCTGCAATGCCAATAGACGAATTGTTAGATACTCCAGGACCAGAAGCTGCAGCTGAATTTCAATGGCGACTAGCTATCCCTATCGCGATCCCATTGTTGACCTTAATTGCCGTGCCGTTAGCGCGGGTTAATGTGCGCCAGGGTAAGTTTGCTAAAATGGGTCCCGCTATTTTGCTTTATTTAGGTTACTTTGGATTAATGATTGCAGGCCGAAAAGCCCTGCAAGATGAGGTGGTGCCGCAGTATTTAGGCATGTGGTGGATCCATGGCTTTGCGTTGTTATTAGGGTTGTTGTTACTCATTAAAGAGCGCCCTACAGGGATGAAGTTCTTAGGCTTATTTAAACGTAAGCAGGTGATGGCATGAGAATATTAGACCTTTATATTGCTCGTATGATCGTCAGTACATCAAGCTTGTGTTTACTTATTTTGACTGGGTTATCAGGCATCATTAAGTGGGTTGATCAATTACGTTTGGTCGGGCGTGGTGCTTATACCATGCTGGACGCCGGCATTTACGTGCTATTTTTAGTACCACGTGATATTGAAATGTTTTTCCCAATGGCAGTACTGCTAGGTGCGTTAATTGGGATGGGCATGCTGGCATCAAACTCTGAATTAGTTGTGATGCAAGTTTCTGGTATGTCGCGTTTACAAATCACTCAATCTGCGATGAAAACGGCTATTCCGTTAATGATTATGGTTATGGCGCTGGGAGAGTGGGGCGCACCCATTGCGGAGAAAAGTGCAAAAGAGCTCCAAGCGACTAAAATATCGGGTGGCAGTTTGATTAAGTCTCATCGTGGTATTTGGGCAAAAGATGGTGACTTATTCGTTAATATTGGTGAGGTTCAAGACGTTAATACGCTCAGTAATATCAGTTTATATGAGTTTAACGATCAACAAGAATTAACCCGAGTGACACATGCGAATACCGCGGTATTTGTTGATGATGTTTGGCAGTTATCTGTGGTTGAGAATACCACGGTTAAAGATGACCGCGTTATTCGTGATCACCTTGATACTGATGTGTGGCAATCTTCGTTAACACCAGATAAGTTGAGTGTGGTATCGGTTAAGCCAGAGGCATTATCCATTAGTGGCTTAATTGACTATCTAGATTACTTAAAGGTTAACCAACAAGATCCTAGTCGTTATGAACTGGCTTTATGGCGCAAGGTTATGCAGCCAGTAACGGTAGCTGTGATGATGCTAGTGGCATTATCATTTGTATTTGGACCGTTACGTACTGTGACCATGGGAGCTCGCGTTCTGCTTGGCGTAGTGGCAGGATTTAGCTTTTATATCAGTAATGAGATATTTGGCCCAATGAGCATTGTATATGAATTGCCAGCGGTGGTGGGGGCAATTGCTCCCAGCATGTTATTTACTGGCTTAGCTTTGTATTACATTCGGAAATAACCAATTGTTTGTTTAGTCGATATTGAAAGTGTATATAAAAATGGCAACCCAAGGGTTGCCATTTTTATTACTTATTTGATGCTTTTTTATTCGTTTTGCAGGCAAGTTAGTTTGGTATCTAGATTCGTTATGCACCATGCCAGTTACGCATTTGATTAGCTTCTACTGACAATACGACAACCTCTGAACGAGTCATCATGTCTTGTAATGCTAACTTGTCGGCATTGATGATAATCCACAGGTTACCAATACCCAGTAAAGACCAAATGACTCGAGCGCAGGCAGTAATAAAACTTAAATTTTGACCATTAGGGTGTTGAACCTTAAGTCGCCAAGCTCGCATACCTAAAGTTTGTCCACCTCTGCTCCAAAAAATGGCGTAAAAGCCACCAACACAAATGGCTATCCAGAATTGATACAAACCATGATAAAGCGGAGTGTTATTGAGTAAGTCTGACACATGCTCGTACTCACCCATCGCGATAAGCCCGGTGCTCTGCAGACCAAAGAAAAAACCAAAACCTAGTGCACCAGCAAACATATAAACGGCAATAGCAAGCATTGAGTCATACGCCATTGCACCTAAACGTCGAACAAAACTCGCTCGTGGGAAATTAGCATGATCTGAATTCAACATAGAGAGCCCTTACGTAAAACTAAATGATTAAATCTCATCATCTTCACGAACAAATTTGATGCTCGTAAAACCAAAACGTGCAAACTCGGTTTTACGAAATTCTTTCTCTGCTTTAGCGCCTTTTTTGGACGTTAACGCAATTTGTTTTTCTAAGATTAGAAACTTTTTCAAATCAATCCCTTCAGCTTCAGCAGCTGCTTCATAAAGATCATGATGTACGTCATAGCTAAAGGCGATAGTTTTGGTTTGGCCTTTAAAGGTATAAATCACTTGGCGTGCCATGGAGAACTCCTGAAATTAATGTAATTCACTTTTAAAAATAAAGAAAACGGCACCTAAAAGGCATAAGCCTGCCCACAAATAATCAAGTTTTAAGGGCTCTTTGAGATACCAAACGGCAAAAGGGACAAATACACATAAGGTGATGACCTCTTGCAGAATCTTTAATTGTCCCACGTTCATCACGGTATAACCAAGACGATTCGCAGGAACTTGCAATAAATATTCGAATAAGGCGATCCCCCAGCTCACTAAAGCCGCGATAATCCAGGGTTTGCTATTTAAGGTTTTTAAATGACCATACCAAGCAAAAGTCATGAAGATATTACTAAGACACAATAAACCGATGGTGATGACTGATGGGTGCATGATGAAGACCTTATGATAAGGATAAATACAGGTAACATGCACCAGCAGGATAACTGTCTAGTGACTTTGTTAGTTTTGCTGAGGTGGTGTTTGGCTTGAAGCCTTGTTGCAGCCAGTAAGTATGCGCACCTTGCACTGCCACCAGCCCAATGCCATTAATCGCCAAATTTTTTGCCTGATTGACGATATGATTAAACAACTTTTTACCAATGCCCATACCTTGAGCACTGGGTGAGATGGCCATGTCATGTAAATACCAGCTATCGGCATTAATCTGGCCACTTATCTCAGTATCCAGTGACGGAGCATCGCCTTGCAACCAAGGATGAACAAGCGCGTAGGCCAACACATTATCTTGTTGTTCAAACACCACACAGCTAGTCGGTGATGCTTGCCATTTACTTTGCATGACACCTAGTGATTCAGGCGTGAGTTCGACATAGCATTGCGCTTGTATTGCCATAATAGCGGGCCAGTCTGTAGTGGTAATTGGGCGGATTGACATATCATTTAGTCTTCATACTTATCGAAGTCATAATTATACTCAGAAACAGCCTAAAACCTAAGCGTTTATCTGTGCTAGAGTAAGCTTAAAAAATAGATATAAGGAATATCAATTTAATGAAAGTCAGTTTACATTCAATGAGTAAAGGCGTTGTTACATCAACATTGGTTACATCGACAGTGGTGATGTTAATTGCGGGCTCATCATTTGCTGCAATGGCTGGTGTTGAAGCATTTAAACCCGGCCCTGTGATTAAAGGTTATGGCAAAATCGCTGAAGTAAATAGCAGCTTAGTGATACCCGCGGATATGAAGTTTAAAGTCGCTTTTGATTTGGGGAACGCATCTAAACCTGGAGAATTAAACCGTAGTATCGATACCTTGGCGCGCTTTATTAATATGCACGTTGCAGCAGGCGTTAAGCTTGAAGACATTTCTGTTGCGATGGTTGTGCACGGTAAAGCCGCGAATGATATGACTAAGGATCGTTTCTATAAGCAGCTCAATGCAGGACAAAAGAATGTTAACAAAGACTTAATTGCACAGCTGATTAATCATCGAGTTAGGTTTTATGTGTGTGGTCAAACAGCCGCATATTATGGCATCAATCCGCAAGACTTATTACCAGGCGTAACCATGGCGTTATCGGCGTTAACTGCACATGCAGTATTAGCGCATGAAGGCTACAGCGTAAACCCGTTTTAACGTAATCGTCCTGATGAATTATCGATTAAATATATCTTGCATGGTGTATTTGTCGATAATGCTTTGAGTTGTACCATTTAGTTCAAGTTCTGCTATAGCGGCATTAATGCGTGGCAGCAAAGCTACATGCTCTTTACGAAGACGCATAACTAAGTGGCCCTTTGAATGGATAGCAGCAAAGGCAATTGGGGTGTTAAGTTTTTTGGCCCAATACAACGCCGGTAAATCACCAGAGATAGCGGCATCAACGCGATTTTTATAAAGTGCTCTTATTAAGTCGCGTTCGGAAGTAAAGTCGATTCGAATAAAATCAGCGTCATCATGGTACAAATAACCACGTACTGTGCCTATTTCTTTACCTTTAATGTTATCAATATTTTGCCAATCGTTGGCTTTTTTTTCTAAGGTAATAATGTTTTCTTGGATAGCGATAATTGGGTTTGATTGGACAAAAAGTGTGCCTAATTCTTCATTAGGAAACCAACTAGGGCTTACAAAGTCAAAGTCTAATAAGCCATTATCGAGTGCATAGTTTGTTCTTTTCGGCGGGAAGTTATGCTTTTCAATTTCAATATCAGCTTTGGCAAGCAGCAACGGAACCAACTCTCCTAATATTCCAGGCTCTTTTGGAGATTCTGTAATGTAATAGGGTACCCAACTGCTTGAAGCGTTGACGTTGTACTTGAGTACGGTATTAGCCTGAACGGTAGGACCACAAAAAAACATCGCAAAGCAGGTAATTGCAATAAAGCATTTGTTCATGGTATTTGCCTATTCTTACTATTGTTTCAATACTACATCAACCTTTAAGACTTAATATTGATCAAGGCACAGTAAGCATAAACTCTGGTGTAAATTGCTTGGCATTAATACGTAAGTTTTATGATGTTTGATCAATGAGGTTTTTTTATTGCCTGGACTGAGTAATATTCCTTGTTCTAGCGCTAAACGAGCCACCAGCTTTTCATCACCACGAATATACATTGAGATGGGTTTTACAATTTTCTCATCAACGATGTGTTGATTAAAATCTTTTGCTGAAATAATTAAACTGGATTTACCATCACTGTCGAGTTTTAGTTTTGCATCAATATCGGTATCGGTGATCACTACCCATTCTTGTGCTGTGAGCCCTGCCAACATGTTCTTCAGCCCTGTACCTGTGGCTATTTCACTGTTGTTAGCTTGTTGGTATTGATCGGCAATACAGATTAATAGTCGTTTTAGTTGAGCCCCAGCTCCTTGACTACGCGCTTGACGGATCCAAGCCGTTAAGTCGTCGGCCATTAGTTTTGAAAAACGTTTTGTTTTTAATGACTCAACCATCCAGTTACATAAAAAATGGCTTTCTTGTGCTGGCGTTCTTACCGCTTTGTGTTGTGAAGCCGAGGTGTTTATGGCTTCTATTCCAGCTAGCGCAAGTGTTAATAAAGCTTGGTTATATGTTTCTGTCGTCATGTCAACTGGGTCAATAAAGTAGTGTGATGGCTAGTTTACCGTGTAGTAGCAAATTGCTAAATAGATATTTGTGTTTAGTCGCTTAACGGAGCTGTAGTCTCTATTTGAATAAGCCGCAATTCACTTAACAGTAAGCTGCGGCTAAACGATGGTCGATTATTTTTTAGGTGGAAATTGCGCCAAAATTGCTACAACTGTTTGATTAATACCTTTGGCTTTATCTTCACCACCTTGATCAAAGTGGTATTGACCATTGCCACGCCAAATGAGGCGTTTATCTGTGGGATCGATAATATCAATTTGAATGGTTTGAGTTTTTGCCGTGTCACTGCCTAGCGGAATACCAATACTGGTGCCAAGACTAATACCGCCACCAGACCCCCATGTACCCGAGCCTAAACCAATAGAAAGCCCAGAATCTTTTTCTTTGTTTTCAGTCACAAAAGCATAGTTCACTACAAAGTCGGCATTATCGGCTTTAAATACATAACCTTGGTTAAGTAACGTTTGTTTAATATCATTATTAATGCGATCTGCCGTTAACGGATCATCCGTTTGCTTTACAGTGAGTTGGTTGAATGTTTTGAGTTCTGAAAAATCATAATTAACATCATAATCTTGCTTTGGTTTTGTTGCACAAGATGCAAGTAGTACTAAGCCACTCAGCAATAAAATAGGCGTGGTCCACACTGATTTACGTGTTGAATCTTGGCCTGAACGTCTTAAATTTATCATGAGACCCTCCTTATTAACTTGCAATAATGTACAAAATTAGCTCAATTAGTATAACCTTAATATAACAATGTTTAATGCTGGCTTTGGTTGATATGGCAAGCGATGGCTTTCAATCTCAGCTACAAGTGACTATATCGTATATTTAGATGTTAAGTACCAAATTCAATATTAGCTGAGGTTAAGCATTCTAATGATGGAACAGTTAAGTTTTTTTGCGGTGCCCAGCCCATGTATCGGCGTTTGTCAGTCTGACCGTCGTGGATATTGTATGGGCTGCCTTCGAAGCCGTGATGAACGTTTTAACTGGATGAGTTACAGCGAATTGCAAAAACAAGATGTAATCCGTTTGTGCACACAGCGCAAACGTCGCCGTCAATATGCTTTACATAAAGCTAAGCAGCTGGAGTTGCAAACCCAGCAAACGTCACACACGCCTCAATTAGATTTTGATAGTGCGTCAACGCCTGCTGATGATGTTGATTTAACCGACTTTAGTTTAGATTAATACTTTTTATTACGCTTTCATTGCCTGCCAAAATAGTCTGAAACTGGCTTTTCTGTGTATCTCGTCATCACCTAAATGCGGGTTGTCGGTAAAAAAACGAATCGCAGCTAAATACTGACCATGGCAATTTTCGAGCAATAAGGCATTGGGGATATCAGCGATAATTTGTTGCTGTTTACCTTGAGTAATCAATTCGACAACAAATCCAAGAATGCTATTCATTGCTTGCTTCCTGACGTCAGCATCAATGTCTGCTGACATAGAGTATTGTAGAAAAAAAAGTTGCTTTAAGGGTTGTGCAATGGCCCAGTCGATGGCTTTTTGCCATAACGTATTGGCATCTCGTTCGATATCGCCACTAAAATCTGTGCTGCTCACCATGTTGGTAGCAAACTCTTGTTTAATGGATAAAAAAAGCTGATTCATGATGTCTTTTTTTGTCGGGAAATGATGAAACAACGTGCCCGTTGCCACACCAGCCGCTTTGGCTATCGATGCAGTCGATGTCGCATTGAAGCCTTTGTTAACAAACAACTGTAAAGCCGAATGTAAAATGGCTTGTTTTTTATCGGTGGTCACAATCGATTTACTGCTCATTGAGTCAACATGCCTTTTTAATCTATGGTCCATTAATCTTTGGTATTTTTAGCTATGCATCCATCTAGCTATGGATCATTTCTCTTGTCTTTTTTATGACAAACTTTGCTAAGCAAGTATCGCTAATAACAGCAATACTTGCAGTCGCGATGATGAGGAGAGTTAACGTAAGAAAAACTTAATCAATAATTTTTGGATCACCCCGCCATAAGGAGGATGAACAAAAATGCCTGTATTAATTTTGCCACTGTTTAATATGGTTTTAGCGTGACTAAAGGTTAAGAAGCCTTCCTTGCCATGATAGTGCCCCATACCAGACGGACCAATACCGCCAAAGGGCGCATCATCGGCGGCCACATGGAATACAGTGTCATTAATGCAAACGCCACCAGAATGGGTTTGCTGCAATACTTGTTGCTGCGTTTGTTGCTCAAAACTCATGAGATACAAGGCTAATGGTCGGTCATTTCGGTTGATATAACCTATTGCTTCATCCACCGACTGATAGCTAATAATGGGCAATATTGGCCCAAATATTTCATCCTGCATGATGAGCATGTCGTCTGTAGTATGTGTGACTAGCTGGGTGGCTATTTTTCGCTGAGTTATTGATATTGGACCATCAATTGCTGAGGTGATTGTTGCACCTTTAGCCTTGGCATCTTCTAGCACCGCCAGCAAACGCTGGTATTGACGGTCATTAATGATATTGCCGTAATCTTGGTTTGTGTCGAAATTAGGGTACATTTTATTAAAGCGACGTTGATAAGCAGCAATAAAGGCGTCAACTTTTTCCGCAGGGCACAATACATAGTCAGGTGCGACACAAATTTGGCCTGCATTTAAACATTTGCCAAAAATAAGTCTTTCTACAGCGGTGTCGATTGGCATGTCTGGAGCGATGATGGCTGGAGATTTACCGCCTAATTCTAATGTTACGGGGGTCAGGTTATCAGCTGCTGCACGCATAACGTGGCGGCCAACAACGGTTGAGCCGGTAAACAGAATATGATCAAATGGTAATGCTGAGAATGCTGCGGCTACATCAGCTTCACCTTCCACTAACTCGACTTCATTTGAGTCAAAAATTGTTGCTAGCATCTTGCGCAATACCGCATTAGTTGCCGGAGTGAATTCCGACATTTTCAGCATTGCTCCATTACCAGCAGCAATGGCGGTGGTCAGCGGACCCATAGATAACATTACCGGGAAGTTCCACGGCACAATAATACCGATTACGCCTAAGGGCTGATATTGCACTGACACTTTAGAAGGGGACAGTAATAAACCAGCATGACGGCGACTGGGTTTCATCCATGACTTAAGATGCTTGATAGTGTAATTGATGTTATTCACACAAGGCATAATATCCGAAATGATGGTGTCGTTTGGCGAGCGGTGACCGTAATCATTAATTAATGCATCGATGATAGGCTGTTGGTAATCAAGTAAAGCTTGCTTTAGCTGGGTTAATTTATCTACCCGAGATTGGTAACTAGGTGCTGGATTGGACTGAAAACGTGCTCGTTGATCAGTAAGTAACTGTCGTAATTGAGTTTGATTATTATCAACGGCCATATTCATTTTCGATCTCCTGCAAAAATAACGATATTGATTTTATAAGCCCGACATTACTCGAGCTAATAAACCGACTGATTAGTCGGTCTGATGTTATGCCTGTTTATGATCTAAAGCAAGTTTTCGCCTTTGATTTGATTTTGATCACTAAGTAAGCTTTTAATACTGACTATACTTAATTTATTAGGATGGAGCCGAGTGTGTTCTCATGAGGCTTGTAATGTCATTGCAAAAGCACACTTTGCATTGTGGAGGAGAATAATATGCGAACACGTAATATTTTATGGCCTACCGATTTTTCTGATACCGCGTCACATGCTTTACGCTATGCCATTGAAATGGCAAATTTATATCAAGTGGGCATTCGTATTCTACACGTTGTAGATCAACCTTTTGGTGATGAGAATTACATGGTTCTTGCGATAACGCCCGAAGAGTTGGCTAAAAGTATGGAAGATGCAGCGGCGAGCAAAATGCATGAGTTATTAGGTCAGTTGAATACTAAATTAAAGATTGAAACGGTTATTCGACGTGGTGATGCCATTGATGAAATTTTGGCCGAAGCTAACAGTGGTGATATTGGTATGGTGGTTATTGCCAGTCATGGTAGAACTGGCCTGTCTCATTTTTTACATGATAACGTGGCTGAAGCGATTGCCAATAAAGCTGAGTGTCCGGTGTTAGTGGTCAAATAAAATCGACGCTATCGTTTACTTATGGTGATTTTCACTAGGTTAAAAGCGAGAACCCGGTTGTGTTAAAAATGCGAGTTCGGCAGCCGTAGATTCACGACCTAAAATGGCATTACGATGTGGATAGCGATTAAATTGCGCAATAATCGCTTGATGCTGATGCTGGCTTGGTAAATTGTTGGGTGCATATTGTTCAAACAATGGCAAAGCTTGCTGGTGGATCTCCATCGATTCGCTATGCATGTATGGCATGATTAAAAATGCAGCCTGGTGCACGGGTAACTCTGCTAAACAACCGAGTGTAACAGCCTGTTGTGCAAGCTCCAACGCGATATTGTCAGCGGAAAATGCGGCTGGAGTATCGCGATAAATGTTTCGCGAAAATTGATCTAATACGATTATTTCGGCCAATCGACCTTGGGCATCTTTACGCCAATGTTGTAATTCACCCTTGATAGCCGCCTGTAATGTGGCGCCATATGTTTTTTTTATCTGCAAATCTAACTCGGTATTTTTTACCCACCATTGTTTTGAGGATATTTGAACAAACCAAAAATCGATAATATCGTCTACGCTGACATTTGTTGTTTGTATTTCATTCATTATATTAAATCCAATTTTGGTTATTATTGACTGTGGCATTGAGCGACTGAGCCACAATCTGTTGTGCAACCGATGTGGGAATATACGGAAATACCACGTTGCCACTGGCCAAACCGATTTCAACATAGGCTAGCTGAGCATGCTTTTGGCTTTTAGTTTGGGTAATTTTAACGTGTTGAACTTTTTCAAATGCGACCCGTTTCCATTGTTGACCGAAAAAGCCGCTATGCTGCCAAATAACCTTATCTGCCACTACATATCCCCATTGTTTATAACGAATGTAAATCGCTAACATGATCATGGTTGCAGCAAACCAAGTGAACTCAAAAAACTCAAGGCTATGATGACCATAGTAACCCACAATAGTGAGTACGATAGCTGGAAACAGCGGTAAAACGATTCGCTTTGTCAGCCAATTTATATGGATAGGCTTATAACTATTGGGTAATGCACTTGCGCCGCCACTGAGTTGGGGAATACTAGCTAGGAGTGATTCAATTTCAGTGGACTTTACACTAGGAACGAGCATGTGCTGTTTGGTTTTTTGTTCAACCTCATGGCCTTTGACTTGTTTAAAATATAAGGTCCAGCGGTTAAATAAACGTGCAATAGCGGGTTGTTGAACCTGGACTAATTGAATTCGTTTTATGGCCAGTGCATCTTGTTGATGTGAAATGACACCGCCACTTCGCTGTATGGTGTCATCATGTTTGTCGAGCTGATATGGATGATATTTTAAAATGGCCGCCACAATTGAAATTAACGAAAACAAACTGTAAATCGCAAACAAGGCCACGATTAGCATAATAGTTTGCAAACCAATGTTTTGATGGGTTTGCTGCTGGACCCACAGCCAAAACTGTTGCGCAAGCGGTGAGTCGAATATTTTATCCCAATCTATTTGGCCTGCTATGGGGCCTGCGATAACAGCAAACCAAATAAAATTGTTTTGATAAAAACCAAATAAGACTAAATCAGCTAAACTTTTACGCACAATAGGTTGGGTGTTATCGATGTTTTGTTGACTGTTTGCCTGCTGAAGTTCATCTGTCGAGGTTACTTTTGTATGGCTTAAATTTAACAGTAAACGTTTTAACGTTTGCGCCTGTAATGTATCTAATGCGGCTAAATGAGCTTCATCTTTTTTAGAACCAGCGGTTTCAATCACCAAAGTGCCGAGAGACAACGGCTTAAAGTAAAACGGCTGTTCATAACGAATATTTTGTATTCGGCTTAGCGGTATTTCATCCTTTTTGGTAAATATTAAACCGCGTCTGACTTCAAGTTGATGGTTATGAAGACGAAAACGAAATTTACGCCATTCTATTATCGCAAAAATTGTCACCAGTATTAATAAAACACTCGAGGCCAATATGCCCCACTGCATATCAAAACCTTGTTGCCACCCTGTATACACGATTGGCACGATAGCGAAACCGTTACTGAGGATATTTTTCAACGTACTGAAAATATTACTGACAATTGACCAAGCTGACAATGCTTGCCATTGTTGAAAATCATTTGTCGGATTGTCGTTGAGCTTTGCATCAACGCTATTGTTTTCTGTCTCCCCATCAACAGTTTTGACCGCGTCGGCAACATTTACGGCGAATGACCGATTAGTTTCCATTTCATCAGTATCAATAGGCTGGACATCATCTGATGATGTTGATGACTTATCCATTGTGATTACCCTGTTGAGGAGGTTGAATGGATAACGGATCCGTTTCAGCGTTAGATGACGTTGGATCAACAATTTCAGCTTCGGTGATGAGTAATTGATGGCTTGCAGCGGCTTGACTCAATAAATGTTGGCGTAAATGTTCAGCTAAATCGGCATTTAGACCTGGCAGGTCAATTTCAGCCAAACCGCTACCAGCACTGAAACATTTTAAGGTGACTAAATTGTATTTTCGCTCGAGCGGCCCTTGAGACAAATTAACATGTTGCAGCCGAGTATAAGGTAGTGCCGTTGTTGATACCCAAAATAAACCTTCACGAAACACCATTTCATGTTTAAACAATCCGTAAGTAATTTTGTGTGCTTTAAGGTGGATAAGCTTTATCACCACAACGGCCAATATCATGGCTGAAACCAATCCTACTGAGGCGATTATCAATGGCAGTGGTTTAGTTATTAATAGAAATGCGCTTAAAACCGTTATGATTATCACCGCCACGACACTGCTAATGATCAATAATAGTTTAGGGTAATTAGGATCAATATTACTCAGTGGCAACTCGGTAAGTTGAATGTACTCATCTTGGGATAAAAGCGGGCCGTGGTCATAATCGTGCGCTATTGCGCTTCCTGCAGAGGACGTTGCTGAAGTATCACTTACCGCTGACAGATCATTAAATGGCGGTTGTGCTATTGGACTCTTTGGCTGCGGCGGTGTATCCATGTCGATTGATTTTCCATATTTGATTGCTAGCTATTGTTAAAAACTATAACCAGATTGTCTCTACATAGGTAGCGTTAATCATAGTGGGTTATTGATAAATCAATCAATTATCCTTATATCCATGATTAATTCAGTCACAATGCCGCGATTAATTCAGCCGCATTGGGCTGGCTCTGGCAATAGTGCTTGCGTGATTGACTACAGATGCAGTAATTTCTACTGAGTGATGTAGAGGTAATAGGGTGTGTGAAGGATGTTTTCGAATAATTACGTGATCAATAAATCGCAAAAAGCATTTCTACGAAAATTGTATTTAGCGCACCTGCTGGATGAAGAGCAACACAACTTACTAAGCTTACATAAATTGACTCTTATGCCAAGAAGGACATTGCAAGATGCGATAGCGGCATTTGCTGATATTGGTATTGAAGTGGATTTTGTGCAACAAGGCCAGCGACATAATGAAGGTTATTATCGCATTTCAACTTGGGGCCCAATCAGTAGCGCCTGGGTGAATAGTCATTTTGAGCAGATTAAACAACACATTGAAACGGCTGGCGAGTCAGAAATGATCCTTTAGGTCGTCTATATTGTAATAATGGGTTGCTGAAAGGGTTATTCATGACGATACAAATACTATTATTTAATGCGCAAGGTCAGCTGTTATCACAAGGTGATGAGACTCTCATGAGCCAGTATGATCCAAAACTGCAGCTAATATGGGTCGATATTTCAGGCCAGCATAGCCAAGCGTTTTTCAAGCAATACCCTTTGTTTGGCATTGATCATCTCGATTTTGAAGAAGCACAGCGAGAACGTCACCCACCCCAGTTTGAAGAATATGATTCACATTCATATTTGTTAACCCACGAGCTTATGGCTAGAGATGAGTATCTTCTGCTCGAACGCAGCCAGTTATTGCTGCATGTCAATGACCGCTTCTTGGTTACCCAACACCTGAAACCTTCTATCAGTGTTAACAAAGTGATCCAACGAATTAGTGCACAAGGTTGCCTCGAAAGTACAGAAATGAGCCGAGTCAGTTTTGAATTGATGCGCCAAATTGTGATTGATTATCTGGCGGTGATGTTGGCATTAGAAGAGCGTTTAGGGGAAATAGAAGATGAAATTTTTGATGTGTCTACTGATGATTTATTAGCAGAGCTAATCGCTTATAGCAGTAAGTTACAAAAAGCCAAACGTTCGTTTAGTTACCACGAAGAAATCTTGCAACAATTACTTGGCGATGACACCCATCTGCATATTAAGATGGACTATGAACAATTGAGCTATTTATATAATCAGTTTGAACGCCTATCCAGTCGTGCCAGTCTTTATCAAGGTTTAGTGGACAGTTTAATCAATGGTTATATTTCGGTGAGTGCCCATAAAACTAACCGGGTGATGATGACGTTAACAATGGTCACTGCGATTTTTTTACCGTTAACATTAGTCGCCGGCATTTACGGAATGAACTTTGACAATATGCCTGAATTAAAATGGCATTTTGGTTATTTTTCGGTATTAATCCTAATGGCAGTCATTGTGGTTTCAGGTTTATGGATTGCGAGAATCAAGCGTTGGTATTAATTAAGGCAAGCGAGATAAGAGGGTGATTGAGTGGCAGGATTTCAACATGGATTAGATTTTGGTGAGCTACAAAATGGCTTAACTCAAGATACCGTCGTTGTGCCAACGGCGACTAACCAAATCAGTCCGCCGGTTACTTGGATTAAAGGTTTTTTGTCACCCAAGCAGCAACAGTTGTTAATGATGGAAGTAGAGCAATACCCATTAGATCGCGTGGAGATTGAAGTCTATGGCAAGCAGCATTTTATTCCTCGCACCCAAGCTTGGTTTGGCGACCAGGGTTGTGATTATCACTATTCAAAATTACACATCACCGCGCTGGCTTGGCCAAAAGTGTTAAGCCGATTACGGGCAAAACTGCTTAGTGAGCATCAAATAGACAGTAACTCAGTGTTAGTTAATCGCTATGCCGATGGCCGTGACTGTATGGGCTGGCACAGTGATGATGAACCTGAAATTATCACCGGTTCGGCAATTGCTTCTGTCACGTTAGGCGCCTGTAGAGATTTTGTTGTGCGCCATAAACCGACGCAAACCAAAGTTACTTTCCCTTTGGCATCAGGCGACTTACTCATTATGCATCCTGGTATGCAGCAACACTGGCAACATGCTTTACCTAAGCGCCTTAAAGTGACTGAACCGCGTATTAACTTCACTTTTCGGCACATTATTGCTAATTACTACCGTTAATTAATGGTGAACTTTTATTGTACAAAATATTCAGGCTTAACAGCAACAAACTGACGAACACATAGGCTGATTATTCGAGTGTGGCCAGCACGTGAGGAGCGACAACATCTGGACCTAGGGGGATCTTAAATAGGTCAATGATGTTAATATGCTTAGATATCAACTTGAGAAAATGTGTGCACAAACTTTAAGTTTTAGCCCGCTTGTTTGACCTTTATTGGGCAAACCAGTACCCTTTGATTTCATCGATATGGATTAATAAGAGTATCACTATGTCTGTCGAACAAATCATTACCGATAAATTGAATCACGCCTTTGCGCCTTTGCATCTTGAAGTGATTAATGAGAGTAATCGTCATCATGTGCCGCCTAACTCAGAAACCCATTTTAAAGTGGTTGTAGTTAGTGATCAATTTAGCGAGCAGCGCTTACTTGCCCGTCACCGTTTGGTAAACCAAGCACTAGCAGATGAATTAGCCAATGGTGTACATGCGCTATCCATAAATGCTTATAGCCAACCAGAATGGCAAGCTTTGGATGAAGTACCTCGGACCCCTAATTGTAAGGGGTAATGGTAATCGTTAATTGTTATTAACGTGCTGACTGAATTATACAAAAAGCCTCGCAGAACATGCGAGGCTTTTTATTTTGTATTCGTAGTGAGGTGATGTTTGTCACTAGTTATGATTATGTTACAGTTATGAAAAGAAGCGTGCGATTGACATAGGATATTTACATGAGCAAGGTGATACAAACCTGCTGGATACTAGGCTTAACGTTATTGTTAGGCTGTCAACAAGAAACGCCTTCAAAGCTAAGTTCTGTTCCGCAAAAAGATTTTATTTCTCACCAAGTTATTGAATGGCGTTTAGCCACGTCATGGCCAAAAAACTTGCCCGGTTTGGGTATGGCTCCGGAACGATTTGCCCAATTAGTCGAGCAAATGTCTAACGGTCGTTTAGTGATTACTGTTTATGGCGCTGGCGAATTAATGCCTGCATTGTCGGTGTTTGACGGCGTAAGTAATGGCACGATAGAAATGGCCCATAGCGCATCATATTATTGGAAAGGTAAAGCGCCTGCCGCCCAGTTTTTCTCATCAATACCATTTGGTTTAAATGCACAACAGATGAATGCATGGCTTCACTACGGCGGTGGCATGGAATTATGGGAGGAAGTTTATCAACCTTTTGGTGTATTACCGCTTGCAGGGGGAAATACCGGCATGCAAATGGGTGGCTGGTTTAATAAAATCATAGCATCCCCAGAAGACTTTAAAGGGCTCAAAATGCGCTTGCCGGGCTTAGGCGGTGAGGTGCTCAAGAAGCTCGGTGGCGTTCCCGTTGATGCACTTGCTGGCAGAGAATTATACGGCGCACTGCAAACTGGCGCAATTGACGCTGCTGAATGGGTTGGGCCTTATAATGATTTATCGCTAGGGCTGCATCAGGTGGCTAAATACTACTATTATCCTGGCTGGCATGAACCGGGTTCAACGATGGAGTTTTTGATTAACCAACAGGCCTTTTCGACTCTTCCCAATGATTTGAAAATGATTGTTAAAGTCGCTGCAAGAGCCATCAATCAGGATATGTTAGATGATTATACTCAAGGTCATATTGCCGCGATGGATGTATTGCTTAACGAGCATAATGTGCAAGTTAAACTTTTTCCCAACACAGTGATCCGCGCATTAAAATATGCAAGAGATGATGTGCTTAACAGCGAAGCGGCTAAAGACCCGTTATTCAATAAAGTACTTGAGTCTTACATGGCTAACGAGAAGTCTGTAAAGCGCTATTTTAGTTACACAGAAGATGCCTTGAGTCGCTTTGAGTTAGACGACAAAAATCAACCGTAAACTCTCACTGTGACCATGCTTAAATAGTGATATTATCGTGTTATTAGGCTTTATATTGTCAAATTATTATTTACTTTGGAGAAAGCAATGCCTTTATTAGACAGTTTTACCGTAGATCATACACGTATGAATGCTCCAGCGGTTCGCGTTGCCAAGCACATGAGCACACCTAGTGGCGATGCCATTACTGTATTCGATTTACGTTTTTGTGCACCCAATAAAGATATCCTCAGCGAACGTGGCATCCATACACTTGAACATTTGTTTGCAGGTTTTATGCGTGAACATTTAAACGGTGATGGTATAGAGATTATTGATATTTCGCCGATGGGATGCCGAACCGGTTTTTACATGAGTTTGATTGGTCAACCGACAGAAAGTAAAGTTGCAGATTCATGGTTAGCGGCAATGGTTGACGTAACCAATGTAATTGATCAAAAAGATATTCCTGAGTTAAATGAATATCAATGTGGTACTTATGAAATGCATTCATTAGAACAAGCGCAAGATATTGCTCGGATGATCATTGCTGCAGGCGTGAGCGTCAACCAAAATGATGACTTGAAACTGAGTGACGAAATTTTAGGTAACCTTTAATCGAATCGATTAATTGATATCTCAATGAAAAAGCGGCTTTAGCCGCTTTTTTTTGCGAAGCAAATATTAATATGTCGAGTAAACGTTAACGGTACGCTATTTTTATGTAACTGAAACCGTTATTGTAATGGACGAATTTTACTAACTGATTCGTCATTTTAAGCGATTTTTTGCGTGAACAGACACATATACGGAGATTAATATGTCTAACCACCCATTTAGCCTGTCAGTGATAGCAGCCGCAGTGCTTTATGTTTGCCATTCTACCAATGCCGTTGCAGAAACGGTGACCGAGTCTATTGATAACCTTAATAATCAACTCGATTTGCAACAGTCATCGATAAGCCAATTTCATTATCGCCAAAGTGATATAGCATTAGGATTGACCGGCGCGACAGTGTTACCTACCGGACCAAATCAAGATATTACTATCACACATGCTGGCGCCACTGACGGTGTAGCCATTTTACAGGATGGTATTTTCTTTTCTCCTGCGCCTTATTCTGGACAACATTTAGTGTTGCAACCCAATTTAATGCACCAGCAAAAAGTGTCTTTTTCGAGCATGACCAGTGTGACTGAAAGTTCACAAGCGGCTTTTGGTAAGCTTGACTATCAGTCGGTACAAATTAGTCCGCAAAAATATGCAACCGATGTCAATGTTGAAGGCAGTGACAATAATGCCATCAATGGTGGGGCTGTGCTGAGTGGTACTTCGAAGCAAAATGGCATGTTACTGGCAGTAGATTATCAATCTGCATCTGACGATGTGGGTTATCGCGTCGCCCGAGATGCAGATAGTACACAGAAAGATATTTTGTTCAAAATTGCTGCCGATAGTTTACCCGGAGCACGTAACCAACAAACGACAGAATTTAGTTATCAGTACTCATCACAAGAAGCTGATCGCGGAGCGTTGGGGTTAACCAGTGTTGATTTTTCAGTAAATCCGACTCAATTATATTCAGCAGCTAGCACCGACAATACTGAAGGCGAACGTCAACGTTACGTGTTAGCACATCAGCTAATCATGTCATCTACTTCAACGATGGCTACCGACTTTTATTATCAAACCTATTCACAACAATCTCAAGAGATGCAGTTTGTTGATGGTGAGCAAGTTAATAATGCGTTGCTGTCTCGTATTGCTATGTTTGAAACAACACCCACCACCGATGGGATGAACTTAGGAGCGTTAACACAAAATAACGATTTCTCTGGGTTTGGTATGCAAACAAAAGGTGTCAGCATGTATGGTCAGCATCAGGTGACTTATAGTGCGCGCTACCATACAGATAAAGCTGAAATGCGTTTAGGTCAACGTGAGTGGTCGTGGAACAATGATTTATCATTGACGCCGACAACTGATGATGAATATGCACTGACGTATACTGACGATGCCTCGGCATTTTCATCAGCGGTAGATACTAAATTAAATTATGGTCAGTGGTCTATCAACCTCGGTTTAGGTTATGAGCATGTCAGTGTTTCTCGTGAGCTTGGTGATGTAAATACGAGCCTTAATGCTGCAGACTTTTCTGATGATGGCTGGTCGCCTTCTATTGAAGTGGCTTACCAGAGTGGGCCGTGGTTAGCCGCGTTACAAGCTAAACAAGCTTGGACAGCCGCTTCAGCCGGTAATATTGAACAAACAGCGCAAGAAGCGTTGCAATATCAATTAGCATTAAGCTACCAACAAGATGCTTTATCGATTGCCATGACGGCTTATATGCATGATTACGATAGCCAACATGTGAGCTGTATGCAGGGCATGATATGTGATTATGAACAAATATCATTACAAGAGAATATTAAGGATGTTTCTGTTGTCGGCGCAGATTTGAGCATAGCGTATGGACTAACATTTGATCACTTTTCAATTCCCTTCAAAGCCAAATACCAATATACCCAAGCTGAAACAGACAATGCTAATTGCAATGAATTGATGGCATGTTTTGCCGCTGATAGCCAATTACCTTGGGTACCAGAACAACAATTGACGTTAAGTTCTGGGGTTGTTTACGGCAATATGTCCATTATGGCGCAAGTTTTGTATCAATCGGAGTTAGGTTATCAAGGTGGGTTTACCAATGAGCGCGCTATCGATAGTCAATGGAAGGTTGATATCGCCGCTACTTACCGTTTGACCGAGCAGCACGAGTTGTATGTTCGTGTTGAGAATTTGTTAGACGAAGAGTTAGTGGCAAATCGCACTGCAATGGGATTCCAAGGACAGTCTGAAATGACCACATACTTTGGTTATCAAGGCCATTTCTAGGTGGTCTTTTCTAGGCATAAGCAATGTTGAATAATATTTAAACGCTGCTTGCTGTGCCTTTTATTTCCAAATACCAATACTGCTCAAGTGATGACTCACTTGGGCAGTGTTATTTGAGGCGTAACTGTTCTTATAAACAAACAACTAAAATTATTTCTTTAAAAATTAATGCTATAGTTTTTTAAATCAGAATGGAGTAGATAACATTCACTCTTAGGTTCTAATTTAATTAGTCTGATCTAAAGGCCACCGATTGTGTTAGGTATTGGTTTGAAAACACCTATAATTTTCGTGGCGATAGTCTCATATTTGCGGTAAAATGCGCGCGACCAGCGTGATTATGATCGCATTTTCGAGTTAAATCTGCGCTAGCTCAAATGGCAAGTGTTTGTTAACACTTTGTTTTTGTAGCGGAACGTGGCGCATTGTCTTTCCTTCAAACGTAGTGCTTGTGGATATGATTACAATTAAGAAAGGATTGGAACTGCCTATAGCAGGCGGACCAGAGCAAGTTATCCATAATGGCCCAGCCATTAGACACGTAGCGACTTTGGGTGAAGAGTATATTGGCTTACGTCCAACGATGAAAATCAAAGTGGGCGACAAAGTACAAAAAGGCCAAGTTCTTTTTGAAGATAAAAAGAATTTAGGCGTTAAATATACGGCTTTAGCCAGTGGTACTATTTTAGAAATCAACCGAGGTGCAAGACGTGTACTTCAGTCAGTTGTTATTGCTGTGGAAGGTGACGATAGCGTTGCTTTTGCTCAATACGATGCTGATAAGTTAGACACGTTAGACGCACAAGTTGTTCGTGATAATCTGATTGATTCAGGTTTGTGGACTGCTTTGCGTACACGCCCATTCAGTAAAGTGCCAGCTGTAGATGCTACTGCTGCGGGTATTTTCGTTACTGCAATTGATACTCAACCTCTTGCTGCCGATCCTGTGGTAGTCATCGCTCAACATAAAGAAGATTTTGCTAATGGCCTTAAAGTCCTAGCACGATTGACTGAAGGTAAAGTTTACCTATGTAAAGCTCAAGGTGCTGATATCCCTGCAGCTAATGCCCAAGTTCAAGAGTTTGCGGGTAAACACCCAGCAGGTCTTGCGGGTACGCATATTCATCACGTTCTTCCAGCTTCGGCAACACGTACTGTTTGGCATATTGGCTATCAGGATGTGATTGCTTTTGGTCAACTGTTCACCCAAGGTGTATTAAACACTGAGCGTGTGGTTGCGATTGGCGGTCCTAAAGCGAAAAAACCTCGCCTTGTTCGTACCGTTTTAGGTGCTAGCATGGCTGAACTGACTGCTGATGAAACGGTCGGTGATGGTGTTCGTGTGATCTCAGGTTCAGTGTTAAGCGGCCGTACTGCGGTAGGCCCTCAAGCTTATTTGGGGCGTTATCATCAGCAGGTGAGTGTACTAGAAGAAGGTGACGAGAAAGAATTGTTTGGTTGGGCTATGCCTGGCGTAGATAAGTTCTCTATCACTCGTTCGTTCTTAGGTCACTTAAGCCCGTCACGCTTATTTAATATGACCACTAGCACCGGCGGTTCCGACCGTGCAATGGTACCTATTGGTAACTATGAACGCGTGATGCCTTTAGACATTCTACCTACTATGCTACTTCGTGATTTACTCTCTGGCGACTTTGATGGCGCAGTTCGTTTAGGCGCACTAGAGTTAGATGAAGAAGATTTGGCATTGTGTACGTTCGTATGTCCAGGTAAGTATGACTACGGTTCATATTTGCGTGACTGTTTAGATACGATCGAGAGGGAAGGCTAATGAGCTTGAAAGATTTTATCGAACGTATTGAGCCGCAATTTGAAAAAGGCGGTAAGTACGAAAAGTGGTATGCCCTTTACGAAGCGGCTGCGACAGTATTTTACACTCCAGGTAAAGTGAACAAAGGGGCAACCCACGTTCGCGATAACCTTGACCTAAAACGTATGATGATTACGGTTTGGGCATGTACATTTCCGGCAATGTTTGTCGGGATGTACAACGTAGGTTTACAAGCTCAAATAGCGATGGTGGCCGGCTTCGGTACACCTGATATTTGGCAAGTAGGCTTATTTGAATTATTTGGCGCTCAACTCACCGCAGACTCTGGCATTACGTCCTTGATGTTCTATGGTGCGTGCTTCTTCCTACCTATCTATGCAGTGACATTCATTGTCGGTGGTTTTTGGGAAGTGCTCTTTGCGTCAGTGCGTGGCCATGAAATTAACGAAGGTTTCTTCGTTACTTCAGTGCTATTTGCATTAACTCTACCGCCAACAATTCCTTTATGGATGGTCGCTTTAGGTATTACCTTTGGTGTGGTTGTAGCAAAAGAAATCTTCGGTGGCACAGGGCGTAACTTCTTAAACCCTGCATTAGCTGGCCGTGCTTTCTTGTTCTTTGCTTACCCATTAAGCATGTCTGGTGATACCTCATGGGTTGTTGCGGACGGCTTCTCTGGTGCAACAGCATTGAGTCAAGCTGCGCAAGGTACTTTTGATTACACTTCAAACGCTAACTGGATTGATGCTTTCATGGGCTTTATTCCGGGTTCTGTTGGTGAAGTATCGACCTTTGCTATTTTGCTCGGTGGTTTAGTCATTATCTACACCCGTATTGCCTCGTGGCGTATTGTGGGTGGTGTAATGTTAGGTATGGTGGCAATTTCTACTCTACTTAATCTTATTGGTAGCGACAGCAACCCGATGTTTGCAATGCCGTGGCATTGGCACTTAGTGTTAGGTGGTTTTGCATTTGGTATGATGTTTATGGCGACAGATCCTGTTTCTGCGTCGTTCACAAATAGTGCTAAATGGGCATACGGTTTCCTCATTGGTGCAATGGTGGTGTTTATCCGTGTGGTTAACCCTGCATTCCCAGAAGGTATGATGTTAGCTATCTTGTTTGCTAACTTATTTGCTCCATTATTTGACCACTTTGTAGTACAGGCAAATATTAAGCGGAGGATTGCTCGTGGCTAGTAATAAAGATTCGTTCGGTAGAACGCTATTTGTTGTTGTCGGCTTATGTCTTATTTGCTCCGTGCTTGTTTCAACCGCTGCCGTGGTGTTAAAACCTATTCAGCAAGAAAATAAGTTGTTGGATAAGCAAAAGTATATTCTTGAAGCAGCGAGCCTTATCAACCCTAAAGAAGGCAAAATCACCAAGAAAGATATTCTAAGCAAGTATGAGCAATATGTAGACGCTCGCTTAGTTGACCTTAAAACCGGTGAATTTGTTGAGGGTGATGCTAACCTTTATGATCAACGTAAAGCATCTCGTGATACAGAAACGTCATCTATCCCTGAAAATGATGTTGCCTCAATTAAACGTGTTGCAGATAAAGCCGTTGTCTACCTTGTTCGTAATGACGAAGGTAAACTGACTAGCGTGATTTTGCCTGTTCACGGTTATGGTTTGTGGTCAACGATGTACGCATTTTTGGCTCTAGAAGCTGATCTAAACACTGTGCAAGGACTTGTTTACTACGACCAAGGTGAAACTCCTGGTTTAGGTGGCGAAGTTGAAAATCCAAAATGGAAAGCATTGTGGAAAGGTAAGCAGTTATTTGATGCACAAGGCGACTTGGCTATTAGTGTAACTAAAAACCCTACAGTGGCTAGCTCTGTTCATGGTGTTGATGCACTTTCAGGTGCAACATTGACCAGTAACGGTGTACAACACTCATTGGAGTTTTGGTTAGGTAAAGAAGGCTTTGCAAGCTTTATCGCTAAAGCACGCAACGGAGGGTTAAGCTAATGGCTGACGCTAAAGAACTTAAACAGGTTCTGACCGGACCGATTATCAATAACAACCCAATTGCATTGCAAATTTTGGGTGTGTGTAGTGCACTTGCTGTTACCAGTAAATTAGAAACAGCATTAGTAATGACGATTGCATTAACAGCGGTAACAGCGTTTTCTAACCTGTTTATCTCTCTTATTCGTAATCACATTCCAAGCAGTGTGCGTATTATTGTACAGATGACCATTATTGCGTCTTTAGTAATTGTGGTTGACCAAGTATTACAAGCTTATGCCTATGCCATTTCTAAGCAGTTATCGGTATTCGTAGGTTTGATTATTACTAACTGTATTGTAATGGGTCGTGCTGAAGCTTACGCAATGAAAACCCCTCCAATGATGAGCTTTATGGACGGTATCGGTAACGGTTTAGGTTACGGTGCTATTCTATTGTCTGTTGGCGTGGTGCGTGAACTATTTGGTAATGGTTCATTATTCGGCGTAGAAATCCTCAGCAAAATCTCTGACGGTGGTTGGTATCAGCCTAACGGTTTATTACTACTGCCACCGAGTGCATTCTTCTTGATCGGTGGTTTGATCTGGTTGATCCGTACTTACAAGCCAGAGCAAGTTGAAGCAAAAGGGTAGACGCAATGGAACATTATATTAGTTTATTAATTCGTTCAGTTTTCATTGAAAACATGGCACTCGCGTTCTTCTTAGGTATGTGTACTTTCTTAGCGGTTTCGAAGAAAGTCACTACTGCGATGGGCCTTGGTGTTGCAGTTATCGTGGTACTGGCTATTTCGGTTCCTGCTAACCAAATTATTTATCAAGGTTTATTGGCTCCAGGCGCATTAGCTTGGGCTGGTTTCCCTGATGCTGATTTGAGCTTCTTGAAGTTCATCACCTTTATCGGTGTGATTGCAGCACTTGTACAAATTTTGGAAATGGCTTTAGACAAGTATTTTCCGCCTTTGTACAACGCGTTAGGTATTTTCTTACCTTTGATTACCGTGAACTGTGCAATTTTCGGTGCAGTATCTTTCATGGTTGAGCGTGATTACAACTTAGGCGAGAGCGTAGTATTTGGTATTGGCTCTGGCATTGGTTGGGCGTTAGCAATTGTATTGCTAGCCGGTATCCGCGAAAAGATGAAATATTCTGACGTGCCAAATGGCTTACGTGGCTTAGGTATTACCTTCGTTTCAGCAGGTCTTATGGCTCTAGGTTTCATGTCATTCTCAGGTGTTTCTCTTTAAGAGACATTGAGAAGACGCATTAATTTGAACCTTTAAGGATAAGTGAATGGGTATTCTTGAATCTACTCCGATAGATGTCTATCTAGGTGTGAGTATGTTTACTGTGATTGTCTTGGTTTTGGTATTAGTGATTTTATTCGCTAAATCAAAATTGGTGGCAAGCGGTGATATCATTATTGGTATTAACGGCGACGCAGATAAAGCAATTAAAACAGGTGCTGGCGGCAAGTTACTTGGCGTTTTAGCAGACAACGGCATCTTCGTATCAAGTGCGTGTGGTGGCGGTGGCTCATGTGGTCAGTGTCGTGTACAGATTAAGTCTGGTGGTGGTGATATTCTACCTACTGAACTTGACCACATTAGCAAAGGTGAAGCACGTCAGGGGTGTCGTTTATCTTGTCAGGTAAATGTGAAAACTGACATGGAAATCGAACTTGATGAAGAGATTTTCGGCATCAAGAAATGGGAATGTGAAGTTATCTCTAACGATAACAAAGCGACGTTCATTAAAGAACTTAAGCTACAAATTCCTGATGGCGAATCTGTGCCTTTCCGTGCCGGTGGTTATATTCAGATTGAAGCTCCTGCTCATCATGTTAAATATGCTGAGTTTGAAGTGCCTGATAAATACCGTGGCGACTGGGAACACTTCGGCTTCTTCAAGTTAGAGTCAAAAGTAGACGAAGAAACCATTCGTGCCTACTCAATGGCTAACTACCCAGAAGAGTTCGGGATTATTATGTTGAACGTGCGTATTGCTACGCCACCGCCACGTAATTTAACCCTACCTTGCGGTAAAATGTCTTCGTACATTTGGAGCTTAAAAGCCGGTGATAAAGTGACTATTTCTGGTCCATTTGGTGAGTTTTTTGCTAAAGACACCGATGCAGAAATGGTATTCATTGGTGGTGGTGCTGGTATGGCCCCAATGCGCTCACACATTTTTGACCAATTAAAGCGTCTTAAATCTAAGCGTAAGATGAGCTTCTGGTACGGTGCGCGTTCACAACGTGAAATGTTCTATGTTGAAGATTTTGACGGCTTAGCGGCTGAAAATGAAAACTTCAAATGGCATGTCGCGTTATCGGACCCACAAGCTGAAGATAACTGGACTGGTTATACTGGTTTCATTCATAACGTATTGTATGAAAATTACTTACGTGACCATGATGCGCCAGAAGATTGTGAGTTCTACATGTGTGGACCTCCAATGATGAACGCCGCCGTTATTGGTATGCTAAAAGATTTAGGTGTTGAAGACGAAAATATCTTATTAGATGATTTCGGTGGTTAATGAGTTAACTCATCACATTGACATGTAAGTCATGAAATTGCAGCAGTGCAGACAGGGTGGTTAAACACTAGTCTTGCACGCTGCAATTTTTTTGTTTATTTAATACAAGTGTAAATTTGACATGACTGTAAATTCAATCAAGTTATTGCTATTGCCAGCGTTGTTGTTATTGGTGAGCGCCTGCAGTTCACCAGAGCCTATTATTTCATTATCTGGTAGTACCATGGGTACCACTTATCATATTAAAGTGGTCAACAGTGACCGCTTACCTGAAGCGCAGCTACTACAAGCTGAAATTGACATGGCATTAGAAGTCGTAAACGATCAAATGTCGACTTACCGTTCAGACTCGGAACTGTCTAAGTTCAATCAATTACAAGTTCAACAAAGCGTTAAAGTATCCGCTGATACCATTAAGGTTATCGAAGAAGGTATGCGTCTTTATCAGGAGACTGATGGGGCATTAGATATCACATTAGGACCAGTGGTTAATTTGTGGGGCTTTGGTCCCGATAAACGACCGACAACCATCCCGACTCAAGCTCAAATCGATAACGCTAAAGCTAAGATGGGCATCAAAGAATTGTCGATAAAAGGCTTAACATTAACTAAGCATAATGCAGACCTGTATGTTGACTTATCTTCTATAGCAAAAGGTTTTGGCGTTGATAAGATTGCCGCGATATTAGACAAATATCATGTATCTGGATACTTAGTTGAAATAGGTGGTGAGCTTAATGTTAAAGGTACTAAGGATGACAATACCCCATGGCGAGTGGCTGTAGAGCAACCTACTACAGAAGGCCAAGCCGTTCAGCAAGTGATTGAGCCTGGGACAATGTCATTAGCAACATCAGGTGATTACCGTAACTTTTATCAAGAGAATGGCGAACGTTTTTCACATTTAATTGATCCTCGTAACGGTTATCCTATTAAGCATCAACTTGCCTCTGCAACCGTGTTACACTCTAGTTGTATGACCGCAGATGGATATGCCACCGCGATGATGGTGTTAGGAACTGAGGCTTCATTGGCACTTGCTAAAGAGAAAAATTTAGCAATAATGTTAATTGAGAAGCAAGAACAGGGTTATCAGGTCTATTACAGCGATGCGTTTAAATCGTATGTTAAGTAGCTTCTTTATTTTTTAACTAGTTGATGAAACGACTGATTAATTCAACTAGTCGTACCCTAATCTGAATGAGTAATTGGAGTTTGTAATGAGCACATTTATAGCAGCGTTTGTAGTGTTATTATTGTTCTTTTTGTTAATGTCTATCGGCTATATAGTAAAAAAGAAAGCGGTAGAAGGCAGTTGTGGTGGTTTAGGTGTTTTAGGTATTGAGAAAGCATGTGACTGTGACGATCCATGTGATAAACGCAAACGCCGTATGGAAAAAGAGCAAGCTCGCAATGAGTTGCTCAATCAAAATCGAATTATTTAGCATCGTTAATTGCCTAAAGCGAAGGTTAATAGACCAATGCTTTGTAAAGAGCCTTCATTTAGAAGGCTTTTTTTATGTTCGTGTATTGCTAACGAGTTACAAAGCTTAGTTATAATGATAATAGTTATCAATTGTAAGTGTGTGAAAATAAAGGAAAATTTGCTTTTTCTCCTATAGTGTTTTATCCTATTTGTAATTGATCGAGATCACATTATTTATCGAGGGACATTACTATGAAAGGTCATCCTAAAGTCATCAGCCAACTCAATCGAGTACTCACCTGTGAGCTGACCGCCATTAACCAATATTTTTTACATGCTCGCATGTTTAAGCATTGGGGATTGGAAAAGCTTAATGAGAAAGAGTATAAAAAATCGATTGAAGACATGAAGCATGCTGACAAGCTGATTGAACGTGTATTGTTTCTTGAAGGTTTACCTAACCTACAACAGTTAGATAAATTGCGCATTGGTGAGCATGCTGAAGAAATGCTTAGCTGTGATCTAGCTGCGATTACTGAACAAATTGCCATTTTGCGTGAAGCCATTAAGGTATGTGAAACTCAGCAAGATTATGTTAGCCGCGATTTATTTGAAGATTTACTCGAAGACGAAGAAGAGCATCTAGATTGGATTGAGTCGCAGCAAGAGCTTATCAATCAAACGGGTATTCAAAATTATCTTCAATCACAAATTAACGACTAATAGGAAATTATCATGAAAGGCCATCCAGAAGTCATCGACGCTTTAAATAGTTTATTAACTGGCGAATTGTCAGCCATGGATCAATATTTTGTCCATGCTCATATGTATGAAGATTGGGGATTCAATGAACTGTATACCCGTATTCTGCATGAGTCAGACGACGAGAAGTTGCATGCCGCTAAACTAGTTCAACGCATTTTGTTTTTAGAAGGCACTCCAGATGTTGGCAGCCGTGAAGCGTTGAATATTGGTAAAGATGTGCAAGAAATGCTGAGAAATGACCTTGCATACGAATATCATGTAGCAGATCATTTGCGTAAAGTTATCGCGCTATGTGAAGAAAAAGCGGATTACCAAAGCCGTGAAATTTTAGAAGTATTATTAGATGACACTGAATCTGACCACATGTACTGGTTAGAAAAACAATTAGGTCTTATTGAGCGTGTAGGTTTACAAAACTATTTACAGACCAAAATGTAATGTCTTAATTGATACGTTACATGTTAATAAAGCCCAACTGCGTTTGGGCTTTTTTGTGTCATTTCAACACTCATGTGGAGGCTCTGGAAGACAGGTTAACCGCATTAGTGCTTGCTTTTTGAACTATTCGTTTAACCTGCAAACAAAAAATAGTCCAAGCCATGAAGATTTTATGGGCTATAACAACTCATTAAGTAAACTATTTTTGTGTAAAAAACGTTCGGTGACTTCCCCCTACTCTGGAAGATATACATTAAAAGTGATAATGGTTTTTTCTAATTAAATTGATATATTTAGTTTTTAATAGGACGTATTTTAAACTATATGGAAATGAATAGAGATGTACACCTTAAAAACTTCAAAAGTAGTGAACTCATATTTGATAATGATGAAACTATAATTATTTTAAAATTCATATTTTCGAGTCAACATTCGATTATTGATGAGTTAGATATTACTGATGAAGTTCGTGAGTTTGCTCAAGGCTTGTTAGTTGAGGTTGTCGATGCATCTTATGCGATGGGATTTATCGACTCTTTATTTCGATCAACAATGAATCTTCAAGATGGTGCTAAAAAAGTCATAATAAAATTTGGGCGCAGCGCTGCAAAACATTGGTTTAGTCATGCAACAGCTAAAGACTTAATGCAAATAAAAATCTATGACAGAGTGAGAGAACAACTATCATACAGCTTCGTTCGTGTTTTAGTGTTGTATTTAAATGGAATAGCAAAAACAAACAGTCGACATTTTAGTGTTTTAGCTTTTAACCTAAATAACAAAGTTATATGGAGTTAAAATGAAACTTAAGTTACTAATTGGATGCGCTTTTACTATTATTATTATGTATTCATTAGGTGCTATTTATTCTCTTGAAAATAGCCGTGTTGAAGATGTTGTATTATGCAGTGTCGAAGATAATACGCATTACATACCAAATTCGTTCTGTGAATTTTATTTGTTTAATTTTAGATTAACGAAACAAGACTTAGATGATCTTCAGTCTGTAGGTGGCATAGCATTTTTATTTGGCATTTCTAATCAGAAAAAAAGATATGTTTATTTAGATAAATTTATCGACAATGGTGCCTCCGTTAATACTAAAAGTAAGATTGATGGACTACCGCCTCTTCATGCCGCAATCTTACTCAATGATAAAAAATTAGTTGAATACTTACTGAGCAAAGGCAGTGCCCCTCAACTGCTAGATAGTCAATTACGGTTAAATGCTTATGATTTTGTACTGTTTTTGAAAAGAAAGAATGACTCAATAAATCGAATTGAAGTCATAAGAATGTTGTCTACAATCAATTTATAAATTGAATAATTTGCTAGATGATTTAGCTTTTTTCAGAATAATATTTTATTGCGTTTTAGGATGGCTTGAAGCTAGCTTTTGACATTTAAAAATATCTTGAGTCACATTTATTCATTATATTAATAATAAGCAATGATTGAATACTGTTTTTATATACAGTATCATTGTTTCAATTAAGATAATGATGATGGTTATAGAATGCGTAAAATCATTCACATCGATATGGATTGTTATTTTGCCGCGGTAGAAATGCGCGATTTTCCTGAGTTGAGAGGAAAACCCATTGCTGTTGGCGGCAGAAGTGACCGCCGAGGTGTGATAAGTACCTGCAGCTATGAGGCCCGCAAATTTGGGGTGCGTAGCGCTATGTCCAGTTATCATGCGTTGCAGTTGTGTCCGCAATTGATTTTAGTACCAGGGCGGATGGAAGTGTATAAATCGGTGTCACTGCAAATACGTGAGATTTTTCATCGATACACTGATCTTGTTGAGCCTTTGTCTTTGGACGAAGCGTATCTTGATGTGACTGATTGCGATGCTCACCAAGGCAGTGCGACATTAATTGCCAAGACGATACGAGATGAGATTTTTGAGGTTACCGGATTAACTGCTTCAGCTGGTATAGCACCCATTAAGTTTTTAGCCAAAATTGCATCCGATTTAAATAAGCCGAATGGACAATATGTTATCACTCCAAATCAAATTGCTGATTTTGTAAAAGACCTACCGCTGAGTAAAATTCCTGGAGTTGGTAAAGTCACTTCAAAAAAGTTAGCCGATATTGGCTTAACCACTTGTTATGATGTGCAGCAATACCCTAAAGTGCAATTAATTGAGGCCTTTGGTAAGTTTGGCCATGTGTTGGCTGAGCGTGCTCAAGGGATCGATTCAAGACAAATTAGCCCGCATCGAGTGCGTAAGTCTGTCGGGGTTGAAACGACATTAGCCAAAGACATTTTTACGTTAGAGCAATGTCATCAGGTATTACCGCAACTGATTCAAGAGCTGAGTACTCGGGTTCGTCGCAGTGCAAAAGACCGACAGATCCATAAGCAGGTTGTGAAACTGAAATTTAATGATTTTAAGCAGACCACCATCGAGCATCGCAGTGATGAGATTTCGATTAACCTGTTTCATGAGTTATTGCTGCAAGCATTACAACGAAGCCAAGGGCGAGGGATTCGATTAGTCGGTGTGAGCGTTGGCCTAGCGGATGTGACGTTGGCTTCTTCCGAGAGTAGTGTCGATCAAATTACTCAACTCGATTTACAATTTTAGGCGCCCATTTTATAACGGAAACCATAGAGAGAAAAAAGGCGACATTGCTGTCGCCTTTCTTATATGGCTTATCAGCCAATTATAACCATAGCCACAATCACTTGACTGATTACGCCTCTTTAGCTGGGATACGCTCTAATACAGCAAGCAGTAATTCCCAATATTGACCAACCGTGGTGATGTTGACCATTTCATCTGGGCTGTGCGGATAACGAATCGTCGGACCAATCGATACCATATCCATGTGCGGATAAGGTTCTTTAAATAAACCACATTCAAGACCTGCATGAATAACCATCACGGTAGGATCTTTTTTATAAATATCGTTATAGGTGTCACGCACAATTTCCATAACAGGTGAGCTAGTGTCTGGTTTCCAACCTGGATAAGCACCGCTTAAATCAATGCTACCACCCGATAGATTTGATAGTGCGGTTAGCATACCAGTGACTTCTTCACGTCCCGAATCGATTAATGAACGAATAAGGCATAATATTTCTACGCTTTCATCTTCAGTGCTGATCACGCCGATATTTAATGATGTTTCAGTGACGCCTTCTACTTCATCGCTCATGCGGATAACACCGTTAGGGCTAGCATGTAATAAGTCGATTAAGGTATTTTGCGCTTCTTCGTCCATCACTTTTGTTGGTGCATCAATTGCGGCTAACGTGAGTAACATGGCAGGATCAGCTACGGCTAACTCTTCACGCACTAACGCTTGAAATGACTCAATAGCTTGTTTTAATGCTTCAACATTTTCAGCTGGCAACATCAATTGAACGTTAGCTTCACGCGGAATCGCATTACGCAGCGAACCACCACTAAAGCTGACTAGCTCTAAGGCTAATTCGTCACTGTATTTAAATAAAAATCGCGCTAATAACTTGTTAGCGTTACCACGACCAAGATGAATATTGACACCAGAATGGCCGCCTTTTAAACCCGACATAGTCAGTGAAAAGCTGGCGTTGCTTTGTTCTGGTGCTTGCCAAGACATTGGTACACTTATTTGTGCATCAACACCGCCGGCGCAACCCATGTAGATTTCACCTTCTTGCTCTGAATCAGTATTAATTAAAATTTCAGCATCAAGGTAACCGGCTTCTAAACCAAAAGCGCCAGTCATGCCGGCTTCTTCATCAATGGTGAGCAGTACTTCGAGTGGCCCGTGCTTAATGTCTTTACTGCCTAAAATGGCCAACGCCGAAGACATACCAATACCGTTATCAGAACCTAAGGTTGTTCCTCTAGCTTTAACCCAATCACCGTCAACATAGGCTTCAATCGGATCGGTTTCAAAATTATGTACTTTGTCGGCATTTTTTTGCGGCACCATATCAATGTGCGCTTGTAACACCACTATTTTGCAGTTTTCCATTCCTGCAGTAGCAGGCTTACGGATGATTAAATTACCCACTTTGTCTTCAACAACCGCAAGGCCTTGAGCTTTTGCCCATTGTTGAATATGTTGTGATAACGCATGTTCATGCTTTGATGGATGTGGAATAGCGCAAATTTGTTCAAACCATTGCCATAGAGGCTGAGGATATAATTGAGTTAATGCAGTCACGAAACGCCCTCTAAGATGAAATCAAGTCGATATACGACACAAAATATAACTGCGACTATTTTAACATATTCTGCGCAGTTACTTGATATTGCGATACCGATTTGCCAAGGTTTAGTCCACAAATCTGTAAATAATTATGAACCCACTAATTTATCTATATCCCTAAAGAGTAAGGATCTTATATGACCCAAGTGAATAAAGCGCTTACTGCGTTCCAAGTGCCAATTATTGATGTCACAACTGATGAGGCTATTTTTGAAGGCGAAGGTTGGGACGCTGTTGTCGTGATAGCGACGAGTTTAGCTGAGATCAAACAAGATGAAGTGAGTTTGCTTGCTGCACACGCTAGTCAAATAGATTTCCGTGTCGGTAAAAGTGCCACGTTGCTTTTTGCGCCAGGGTTAGCCGGTGGTCGTTTGATTATCTCCCCAGTGACAGATAGCGACAATGAGTATAGCGATGTCAGGATTTTTGCCAAAGCCGCTCGAGAAGGTATTGCCATTGCTAAAGCCGCAGGTGCCACTAAACCTTTACTCGTTGTTCCAAGTGTAACTGACAATCGCTTTGCTAATGCAGAACAAGTTGCCGCACTGGCGTGTGGACAAGAGCTTTGGCAACCGTTAGAGGCGCGAGAATCAAAGTCTTTACAACCGAGTTTAACCGCGATTGGATTATTGAATACTGCCACCCATAGTTTATTACTTAATGCGGCAGAATCTGGACGAGTATTGGCGCGCGATCTTTGTGGTACAGAACCTGAGCGTATGTCCGCTATTGGTTTTGCACAATATTGTGTTGATGCTTTTGCTGATAGCGGTTTGGCTGTATCTGTGGTTGATCAAGTCGAGCAGTTAAAAGCGCAATACCCATTACTCAGCGCAGTGGGTAGAAGCTCTTTTGATGTTGCACGTCATCATCCACGAGTGGTAAAGCTTGAATATGTTGGTGAAGGCCCTATTACAAAAACCTTATTCTTTGCTGGCAAAGGTGTGGTTTACGACACAGGTGGCGCTGATATTAAAGTTGCAGGATCTATGGCTGGAATGAGCCGTGATAAAGGTGGCGCGGCAGCAGTTGCCGGTCTAATGAAAGCACTATCAATACTGAAACCTAAAGGTATTAAAGTCATTGCTGAACTCGGATTAGTAAGAAACAGTATTGGCAGTGATGCATTTGTCACCGATGAAATCATTACTAGCCACGCAGGTGTGCGAGTTCGCATTGGTAATACTGATGCAGAAGGTCGCTTAGTGTTGGCTGACTTATTATCACATTTGCGTTTACAGGCTCAAACAGCGGTGAATCCACAATTATTTTCGGTGGCGACGTTAACCGGCCATGTTGTACGAGCCTATGGTGGTTATCCTGCATTAGTTGAGAATAGCGCTGCTAAAAAGCAAGGGGTTGCAGCAACACTTGCTGAAGTGGGTCAGTTATGGGGGGAGCCATTCGAGGTTTCACGATTACGTCCGGAAGACTTTGATAAAATTGCCGATAAAAACGGCGCTGCAGATGTGGTGTCATCGAATAATGGTCCGTCTTCCATTACGGCTCGTGGGCATCAATATCCTGCCGCTTTCTTGATAAAAGCCTCTGGATTAACAGAAACAGAACTGGCATTTACTCATATCGATATTGCAGGCAGTGCTGTTGAGGGCGATCCTCTGTATGGAAAGCCAACCGCAAGCCCTTTGGTTGCTTTATTACAGTTTTCAAATTAGAGGTTTTTTCGTTGTTAAGTGGTTGTTTTTGCAGGGCTTGATTTTTAGGTTACATGTTGATAACAATAGTTATACATAGTTTTAATACGAAAACGTTGTAATTAAATCACTTTTAATGAAGTTTTTGTGAATTAAAGCAAATAATACTTGTAATTAAATTACAGTTTTGTATAATTCATTTCGTCGGCAAGCAATGTGTTTGTCGACTCTAGTTAATCCAGGATGGATATAACCTCCAAGGATCTGAGTGACAAGTTGTCTCAATGGATTTGAGAAATGTACGTTCCAGGGAACCGAGCCAAGCTTTACTAGGTTTATACAACTTTACTTTAATCAGGAGCACGACTATGTCTTATACAGGTAACAGCAAATTTTATTGGCAGAACACTTGGTTTGCCGACGTAACAGTTTTACGTGGCGGTATATTCGCCATGAAACGTTAAGAATTGACCCTCTTTACGTAGTTTTATTATCCATCAACCTTTTGTTCGTCTCGTTTGACGGTTTTAGACAAGGTGGTAAATTAATTAATTTATCGCCACATCACGTTAAGTGATGCTAGCTTTCCTTTCCCCATATGGGATGCTTGTAACATGTCTGCCTACTCTATTGAGTAGGCTTTTTTTTGTCTTGAATTTAGCTCGCTTTAGTTAGACTCAAGCTAATTGGTTAGTGCGCTATATAAAAAACTGAAATCTTTCAACAAAAAGGCTATTGATAGCTATCAAGGTCGTAAGTATTTATAATTCCCCGCAATTAAAGTAAGCCCTCTGTAAAGATGTCGACTCTGTGAGTATGGTCAATAGCACAAGGCTTACCGTATCCTCATTTGTCGTAATTTGACTATTAATCCAACGTTAACCTTTGCCCAAGGAACCCCGTTCCATGTTAGAAAAACTATTTAAACTTAAACAGAACAACACGAGTCTTAAGCAAGAGGCTATGGCCGGTCTGACTACTTTTTTAACGATGGCTTACATCATTTTTGTTAACCCTATGATGCTTGCTGATGCTGGGATGGATCATGGTGCGGTATTTGTTGCCACATGTTTAGCGGCTGCCATAGGTTGTTTAGTTATGGGATTATTAGCTAATTACCCGATAGCATTGGCTCCGGGTATGGGGCTGAATGCCTTTTTTACTTACACCGTAGTTGGCGAAATGGGGTATAGCTGGGAAACGGCACTTGGCGCGGTCTTTATGTCAGGTGTGTGCTTCTTAATTTTATCCTTAGTCAAAATACGTGAGTGGATAGTTAATAGTATTCCAATGTCGTTACGTTTTGGTATTGCTGCTGGTATTGGATTATTTTTAGCCTTAATAGGCTTAAAAAATGCCGGTATTGTAGTGGCAAGCCCTGCTACATTGGTGACTATGGGCGATATCACCTCATTTCCAGCCTTGATGGCCGCATTAGGTTTTTTCTTAATTATTGCCATGGTTCATCGTGGTCTAAAGGCTGCCGTTATTTTTAGCATTCTAATAGTGACAGTTTTAGGAATGATTTTTGGTGATGTGCAATACCAAGGTTTAATTTCTATGCCGCCGTCTATCGCGCCGACATTTATGAAGATGGACTTGTCTAGTGTATTAGAGGTGAGCATGTTATCGGTGGTTTTTGCTTTCTTATTTGTCGATTTATTTGACACATCAGGTACCTTAGTTGCTGTTGCTCAACGTGGCGGACTGCTTGATGAAAAAGGCCGTTTACCTCGAGTAAAACGTGCCTTAACCGCAGACAGTGTCGCCACTATTACTGGTGCTGCATTAGGTACATCAACTACCACGAGCTATATTGAAAGTATCGCAGGGGTGAGTGCAGGTGGTCGCACAGGTTTAACTGCCGTTGTAGTTGGATTACTGTTTTTAGCGGCGTTATTTGTGTCGCCATTAGCCGGTATGGTGCCAGCATATGCCACAACAGGTACCTTGTTTTATGTCGCAATCCTAATGATGTCTGGTCTAGTCAATGTTGATTGGGAAGATATTACTGAAGCAGCTCCCGTTGTTGTGACGTGTTTATTAATGCCGTTAACCTTCTCTATAGCCAATGCAATTGGTCTTGGGTTTATTTCTTATGCTGCGATCAAATTGATGACAGGACGTTTTAAAGATTTAAACCCAGGTATTTTAGTGGTGGCGGCATTGTTTATTGCCAAGTTTATTTACGGTTAATTAGCTGTCCATGCGTACAGTGAATTAATAAATTGGCTAAGGCCAATACAAAAAAGGGCTATTAGCCCTTTTTTTGTTTTTCTAAATAAGGCGCCAATAGCCAAGCTATTTCAGCTTAATGAAACTGAGTTAGCAGGATTAGAGACTGTTTGATAACCATTTATTAACCTGAAAATAGTTAATCTAGACAAATATTCCAGTATTAGCGGCTTTCACTATGAATTATCGAGTGAATTGGGTATAAAAATGAACTGAATATTTTTTTGTAAGCTGAGTAAGACAAATGGGTTATCGCCGCGTAGTAGTTAAGTTAGGCACCAGCGTGCTGACATCGGGCAGTAAAAAGCTTGATAAAGCACATATGGTTGAATTAGCCAGGCAAATGGCCTCGCTTATGCGTTCTGGTGTAGAAGTTGTGTTGTGTACATCAGGTGCGATAGCTGCTGGGCGGGAGCATTTACATTATCCGGTGTTGCCCGACACTATGGCGAATAAACAGTTACTTGCAGCGGTAGGCCAAAGTCAGTTAATTTTGGCATGGTCACAATTGTTCAGTATTTACGGATTACATGTTGGCCAGTTATTGTTAACTCGTGCTGATTTACAAGATCGTGAACGTTATCTTAATGCGCGCGACACCTTAAATGCATTATTAGCTCACAATATTATCCCTATCATTAACGAAAATGATGCAGTGGCAACCAATGAAATTAAAGTGGGAGATAATGATAATTTATCTGCCCGCGCAGCCTTACTTTGCGATGCTGATTTACTTATCTTACTGACCGACCAAAAAGGCTTATTTGATGCCGATCCACGTACCCATCCCGACGCACAGTTGATTAAACAAGTTGTCAATATTGACGACAGTTTGCGTTTATTGGCCGGCGGTTCAGTGTCTGGACTTGGAACGGGCGGAATGGCCACCAAACTCGAAGCCGCGGATGTGGCTAGACGTGCGGGCATAGAAGTTGTTATTGCTTCCGGTCATCACCCCGATGTTATTGCCAAAGTGGCGGCGAGGGAGTCTGTCGGTACTCATTTTAGCGCAATCGAAAATCCATTAGAAAGTCGCAAGCAGTGGATCCTTGCGGGTCCAGCTACACAAGGTAAATTAGTTGTAGATGCTGGAGCATCTGTTGCCGTTGTTGCTAATGGTCGTAGCCTATTATCTAAAGGCATTGTCGATGTTGAAGGCAATTTTGAACGCGGTGCGACCTTACTAATTGTGAATCAAACGGGTAAGATTTTGGCTAAAGGCATTAGCCGATATTGCGCCAATGATTTAACCAAAATTAGCGGTAAACATTCTGATGATATAGAAAGTCTACTGGGCTATAATTACGGCGATGCCGTGGTTCATCGCAATGATATGGTCGTACTTGATAATTAAGGATAAGCATATGTCAGCCACAGAAACAGAATATTTAACTCAATTAGGGCAACGTGCTAAGGCTGCAAGTTTTATTTTAGCGAGTTTAACTGCGAAACAAAAAAACGTGTTGTTAGCTACGATTGCCGATCACTTAGCGCAGCGGAAAAATGATATTTTACAAGCGAATGCACAAGATATCATTGCAGCGAAGCAAAGCGGTTTAACCGAAGCCATGATAGATAGGTTGATGCTGGACGAAGGGCGGCTAGGCGGGATTATAGCTGACATTGATAATGTCATCGCACTAGCAGACCCTGTCGGCAAGGAAGCTGATAGTCGAGTATTAGATAACGGCTTACGCTTAACTCGTCGCAGTGTCCCATTAGGTGTGGTGGGGGTTATTTATGAAGCTCGGCCAAATGTCACTGTTGATATTGCCGTGTTAGCGTTAAAGACCGGTAATGCAGTGATTTTGCGTGGCGGTAAAGAAACCCTAACCTCCAATAAAATGCTAAGCGACATTATCCGTGATGCACTGGTGAGTCTAGATTTACCTAAAGATGCCGTGCAGCTCATTGATTCACCAGAGCGTAGCCTTGTCAGCGGTTTACTAAGACTCGACAAATATGTCGATATGATTATTCCTCGTGGTGGACAAAACCTACAGCGATTGTGTGCTGAGCAATCAAGCATTCCTGTCATTTTAGGCGGTATTGGCATCTGTCATTTATTTGTCGATAAACAAGCTGATTTAGTGCGGGCAATTGAAGTCATTGCTAACGCTAAAGTTCAACGTCCGACTGTGTGTAATGCTTTAGATACCTTATTAATACATCAACAGGTAGCCGCTGAGTTTATTCCCAAAATAGCATCACATTTACACTCGCTTGGGGTTCGTTTCCATGCTTGTGCAACCACTTTGCCTTATCTTGATGGTTTAGGTTTTGATGTAACAGCGGCACATGATGAATCGTTTTCAACAGAGTGGTTATCGCTCACGTTAGGGATCAAAGTGGTTAACGATATTGACGAAGCCGTGGAACATATCCGTCATTATTCTACAGGGCATTCTGAAGCCATTTTAACGGATAACATTCACACCGCGAGTGACTTTATGAATCAAGTTGATTCCGCTGCAGTGTATGTGAATGCCAGTACTCGTTTTACTGATGGTTCGCAGTTTGGTCTTGGCGCGGAAGTGGCGGTGAGTACTCAGAAATTGCATGCTCGTGGTCCAATGGCGTTAGATGCCCTGACCACTTACAAGTGGTTAGCTTGGGGTGATTACACCTGCAGACAATAATGCATTTTGTTCTATTTATGACAAGAAGGGCGCACATTAGCGCCCTTTGCTTTTTGTATGGCGGCTCGGTAATAACAGAGCGTTATAAATTATAAATAAGGTGACTTGGCGTTACTGGCTCAGTAAAACGCTCAAAGGTGGTTAATAACCAAATCGCAAAAAAGGCACAGGTCATTAATATCGCTACAATTCTAAATACTTGCGCGTATTCCATTACATAAGTGAAATATCGACGTTGTACGGCATTGGTCATAAAAGTAGCGATAAGTGAAAATACGCACAAATACATTGCTGGATATTGTGTGGTGCTTACGCCATAAAGCTTTTCATAAACTAGAATCACCATAACAATCGTTAAGGTAACAATGCGTATCTTACGTTCGGTGTTATCACTGAAATTCCATCTTGGCAGTCCCATTGCCTTGGTTCCTCCACAATCATTTGAATTTTTAGTACTTTTTTGAATATCCTTTGTACTTTTATAGCTCTAGTTCTATTTTTTATCAAATGATTAGCGTTATTTAATACTTTTCTGTTGCAGTGTTACATTCAAAACTCGAGCAATACTGCTGAAATGCCAAGTTGGTTAGTGTGGCTCACAAACCAATGTCGATTTAAATTGTGATGATTTAATCCACTCCCCAAATGATAATGCCAAGCGCAAAACTCAGCGGCAATCAATAGTGCAAATTCAATCGATAGTACCGTTGCTAAATTGCCATAATGGCTGCTGATGTAGTTCACTATCTAATAGCCGAAACTCACACAATAATGAACAATACGCTGAATACTGGTATTAGCGACGATTATACTGCGCTAATACCATCTAATTCATCGGCAATATGGGTGCCATTTAGTAAAAAAACACAGGTCTATGCCTTGTTGCTGCGTGACTCCGGCTGGTTTTACTGTAATGACTCCCATCATTACGCTTACTTAAGCCATCGCTGTTATGTGTAGCTGAAGCTCCTTAGCTTACTAATATGCCTCGTATAAAAAATCCATAAAACATGATAAATATTTACTTATACCCTTGTAATTCACTTTGTTGTCCCAATATAGGTATCAAGGCTGATATGAGTGGTCAATTTTGAATCTCAAGTTAAGCAATAAAATGCTTGAAATACTTGTTGTTCATCCCCATATCAACATCAAATAACATATTTGTGACGACTAACGTCAATTTCGGAGGACCCCATGGGCAAAATTATTGGTATCGATTTAGGCACAACAAACTCGTGTGTAGCAGTCCTTGATGGCGGCAAAGCACGCGTAATTGAAAACGCAGAGGGTGATCGTACAACCCCATCAATTATCGCTTATACCGATGATGAAATTATTGTAGGCCAACCAGCAAAGCGTCAAGCTGTAACTAACCCAACAAACACATTCTTTGCCATTAAGCGTTTAATCGGCCGTCGTTTTAAAGATGACGAAGTACAACGTGACGTGAACATCATGCCATTCAAAATTATCGGAGCTGATAATGGTGATGCATGGGTTGAATCTCGTGGTAATAAAATGGCACCACCACAAGTTTCAGCTGAAATCTTGAAAAAGATGAAAAAGACTGCTGAAGACTTTTTAGGTGAAGAAGTGACTGAAGCGGTTATTACCGTTCCTGCTTACTTTAACGATTCACAACGTCAAGCAACGAAAGATGCTGGTCGTATCGCAGGTCTTGATGTTAAGCGTATTATCAACGAACCTACTGCTGCTGCACTTGCATACGGTATCGATAAGAAGCAAGGCGACAATATTGTTGCAGTATACGATTTAGGTGGTGGTACATTCGATATCTCTATCATCGAAATCGACAGTAACGATGGCGACCAAACATTTGAAGTACTAGCAACCAATGGTGATACTCACTTAGGTGGTGAAGACTTTGATAACCGTATGATTAACTATTTAGCTGATGAATTCAAAAAAGACCAGGGCTTAGATCTTCGTAGAGATCCTTTAGCAATGCAACGTTTGAAAGAAGCGGCTGAAAAAGCAAAAATCGAGCTTTCAAGCACTAACCACACTGAAGTTAACTTGCCTTACATCACTGCTGATGCATCAGGTCCTAAGCATTTAGTGGTTAAAATTACTCGTGCTAAGTTAGAGTCATTAGTTGAAGATTTAATTCAACGTACTTTAGAGCCGCTTAAAGTTGCACTAGCTGATGCTGATTTATCAATATCTGATATCAATGAAGTGATTCTTGTTGGTGGCCAGACTCGTATGCCTAAAGTACAAGAAGCAGTAACTAACTTCTTCGGCAAAGAGCCTCGTAAAGATGTTAACCCTGATGAAGCGGTTGCAGTTGGCGCGGCGATTCAGGCTGGCGTACTTTCTGGCGAAGTGAAAGACGTACTTCTACTTGACGTTACACCACTATCTCTTGGTATTGAAACCATGGGCAGTGTGATGACCAAGCTTATCGAGAAGAACACCACTATCCCGACTAAAGCTCAGCAAGTATTCTCAACAGCTGACGACAACCAAAGTGCAGTGACAATTCACGTACTTCAAGGTGAGCGTAAGCAAGCTAGTGCCAACAAGTCATTAGGTCAATTTAACCTAGAAGGTATTGAGCCAGCACCACGTGGCCAACCACAGGTTGAAGTGATGTTCGACATTGATGCTGATGGTATCTTACATGTGTCTGCAACAGACAAGAAAACAGGTAAGAAACAAAATATTACTATCAAAGCTTCTTCAGGTTTGTCTGATGAAGAAGTTGAACAAATGGTACGTGATGCAGAAGCTCATGCTGATGAAGATGCGAAATTTGAAGAGTTAGTTCAAGCGCGTAATCAAGCAGATGGTTTAGCTCATTCAACTAAAAAACAAGTTGAAGAAGCTGGCGATGCACTAGCTAGCGACGAAAAAGAAAAGATTGAAGCGGCAATTGCAACTTTAGAAACTGCCATAAAAGGCAAAGATAAAGAAGCTATTGATACAGCTACTCAAGCGTTAATCGAAGCGTCTGCTAAGTTAATGGAAATTGCTCAAGCTAAAGCTCAAGGTGAAGCAGAAGGTCAAGCACACGATGCTGGCCAAGAAAAGCCTGCTGATGATGTTGTTGATGCTGAGTTCGAAGAAGTTAAAGACGACAAAAAGTAATTAGTAATTTCAGCTAGTTACCGTTAAAGCGGGCGTTGGGGTTATCCTCAAACGCCCGTTTGTATAATTTAAGTTTAACAATTTACTCACACCTTCGAGAAACAGAACACTATGTCAAAGCGTGATTATTACGAAGTTCTCGGTGTTGGACGTGACACCAGTGAACGCGAAATTAAAAAAGCGTACAAACGCTTAGCGATGAAGTTTCACCCAGACCGTAATCCGGGTGACAAAGCCGCAGAAGCTAGCTTTAAAGAAATTAAAGAAGCGTACGAAATTTTAACCGACAGCGACAAAAAAGCGGCTTATGATCAATTTGGTCATGCTGGCGTTGACCCTAATCGTGGTGGACACGGTGGTGGCCAAGGTGATTTTGGCGATATCTTTGGTGATGTATTCGGTGATATTTTTGGTGGTGGTCGCCGTGGTGGTGGTCAACGCCAAGCTGCGCGCGGTAGTGATTTACGATACAACCTTGAATTGTCTTTAGAAGAAGCCGTACGCGGGTTAACCAAAGAACTGCGAATTCCTACTTTAGCAGCGTGTGATTTGTGTGACGGTAGCGGCGCTAAAAAAGGCACATCTGCAACCACATGTGGTACGTGTCATGGCCAAGGCCAAGTGCAAATGCGTCAAGGTTTCTTTGCTGTTCAGCAAGCGTGTCCTACTTGTCATGGTCGCGGTAAAATCATTAAAGATCCTTGCGGCAAGTGTCATGGCGAAGGTCGGGTTGAGAAAAGCAAAACCTTATCAGTTAAAATTCCTGCTGGTGTAGATACAGGCGATCGTATCCGTCTTACTGGCGAAGGTGAAGCGGGCGAGTTTGGTGCTCCACCAGGTGATTTATACGTTCAAGTTAGTGTGCGTGAACACGCTATCTTTACTCGTGATGCCAATAACCTTTACTGTGAAGTACCTATTTCATTCAGTAAAGCAGCATTAGGCGGCGAGATTGAAGTACCGACATTAGACGGTAAAGTTAGCCTTAAAATCCCAACAGAAACCCAAACTGGGCGCATGTTCCGCCTACGAGGCAAAGGGGTTAAGTCGGTCCGTAGCCATGCAGTAGGTGACTTACTGTGTAAAGTGGTGATGGAAACACCGGTTAACTTGAATGAAAAACAAAAAGAGTTATTGCGTGAGTTTGAAGCAACATTAACTGGCGAATCAAAAAAACACAGCCCTAAAGCTGAAGGTTTCTTTGATGGCGTTAAAAAGTTCTTTCAGGATTTAAACAGTTAATCGCGATGATCTAGCGACCTCGTTAAAGGCTGTTTACTTTGGTAAGCAGCCTTTTTTATTGGCGAATATCGTCAATTTATCCTATTAACATTAGGCGTTAACATGTCATTTTCAGCGTTATCACTCAATTCAAGTTTATTAGCCGCATTGCCACCGACAGTGAATAAGCCGAGTCGTATCCAACAACTGGCTATTCCTACTATATTGCTGGGGCAAGATGTATTGGCATTAGCTCAAACCGGCAGCGGTAAAACCTATGCTTACGGTTTGCCTGTATTGCAACGCATTAGTCAGCTCTCAACGTCTCATTTGTCTGCCGTGATCATCGTGCCGACCAGAGAGTTAGCATCACAAGTATCGCAAAACTTAGCGCCGCTAGCACGATCGCTTAATTTACGCGTAGAGGTACTTTGTGGCGGTGAAGCAATAGAGCTTCAAATTGAGCGCTTAGCTCAACCGGTTAATATTGTCGTTGCTACACCGGGCCGCTTACTCGCATTAGCTCAACAAGGTGTTATTCAGTTTGAACACCTGCAGAGTTTGGTTCTTGATGAAGCAGACCGATTACTGGACATGGGATTTATCGCCGATATTAATGCGCTGATAGCATTAATGCCAAGTGGCCAGCGGTTATTATTTTCGGCGACGTTACCCGAATCTTTGGTCGCATTAGCTCAAAAAGTACAGTCTGCATCTTGCGTGCGAATTGAAGCGCATGCTTTGAATAGTACCGTGGCTGATATTGACCAAACTATTTATCACGTCAATAAAGGCAGCAAGGCCAAAGCGCTGACTCATTTAATTGCTTTACATCAATGGTCGCAAGTATTGGTGTTTGTGAATGCTAAAGACGATGCTGATGCATTATGTAAAAAGTTAATTAAGGCGGGTATTAACGCTGCGGCGCTTCATGGCGATAAAGAACAAGCACTGCGAAGTAAGACCTTAGAGCAATTCAAAATGGCACAACTGACCGTATTAGTCGCAACCGATGTACTTGCGCGCGGTATTCATGTTGACGCATTGCCTGTGGTTATCAATGTTGATTTGCCAGCCCAAGCAGCTGTATATGTTCATCGTATTGGGCGTACTGCACGCGCGGGGTTAAGCGGTGTGGCATTATCATTAGTCGGTCACTCTGAATTACTCAGTTTAGAAGCTATTCGAGAGTTAACCGGACAGGCATTACCATTAGTTGAATTAGCCGGTTTTGTGGTAACGGATAAACCCACTAGCGAAAACAGTAAGCGAGCGCCGCGTGATAAACAAGCCAATCGTCGAACCGCCAATAAACGCAGTATTAGTGATTTCGCTAAACGTAAATCAACACGTTAATAAACACATGAATGCTGACTGATGTTTAACATCGTAAGTGATGCATTGGTCCAGTTGATTGGTATAGAATAAATCAATGATGGATTAGCTTTTTGGCTAAATGAATTTTAAGGGATGACAACATGAAACCTCTCGCGCTAACCCTACTTGTTTCCGCTTTATTAGTTGGTTGTGTTAATAGTCAATCGCCAACGGGTCGAGGGCAAACCCTGTTGTTTTCTGATACGCAGATGCAGCAAATGGGATCTCAGTCGTTTGAGACCATGAAGCAAAGTGAAAAAATAAGTCAAAACCAAGCGCAAACTCAATATGTGAACTGTGTTGCCAAACGTATCACTGCGGTGTTGCCCGACCAATCACAGCAATGGGATGTCGTATTGTTTGAGTCAGATCAAGTCAATGCGTTTGCGCTACCCGGTGGCCATATTGGTGTTTATACCGGTTTGTTAAAAGTCGCAGTCAATCAAGATCAACTTGCTACGGTAATGGGGCATGAAGTGGCGCACGTATTAGCCCAGCATGGTAACGAGCAAGTCTCTCGAGCTCAGTTAACGGGGCTTGGCATGCAAGCTGCGGATGCCGCATTAGGAGCATCGGGTATTGCCAATAAAGATTTGTACATGGCTGGGTTGGGGCTAGGGGCTAAAGTGGGTATTATTTTACCTTTTGGACGCAGCCAGGAGTCTGAAGCTGATATTGTTGGTCTTGAGCTAATGGCCAAAGCAGGTTTTAATCCGGCTCAAAGTGTTAATTTGTGGCAAAACATGGCTAAAGCGGGCGGCTCCCAAGGCCCTGAACTGTTATCGACTCACCCGTCACACAGTCACCGAATTGAAGACTTACAAGCGGCACAGAATCAAGTGATGCCGCTTTATACACAGGCAAGAAAACAGTCTTTGACTGAGTGTAAAATTGCTCAAGTTAAATAGCGTTTTTTGCCAACATTTACGGGGTTTATTGTGATAAACTCTCGTGCGAATTTTTTATGTTTATTGAGAGAAAATTATTATGTCAGATTTGTTCAGCACTATGGAACAGCATGCTAGCTACGGTGTAGGTCGTCAAATGGGCGAGCAACTAGCATCAAACTCTTTTGAAGGTATTGATATCCCTGCTGTTCAAGCTGGTCTTGCTGATGCATTTGCCGGTAAAGAAAGCGCAGTATCAATGGAAGAGCTTCAAGTTGCATTTACTGAAATTAGTCGTCGTTTACAAGAAGCACAAGAAGCTGCTGCAGAAGCTGCTGCCGCTGAAGGTGATACATTCCTAGCTGAAAACGCTAAGCGTGACGGTATTACGATCACAGAGTCTGGTCTTCAATACGAAGTACTTGTTCAAGGCGACGGTGAAACACCAACGTATGATTCAACTGTACGTACTCATTACCATGGTACTTTCATCAGTGGTGATGTGTTCGATAGCTCTGTTGCTCGTGGCCAGCCTGCTGAGTTCCCAGTATCTGGCGTTATCGCCGGTTGGACTGAAGCATTACAGTTAATGCCAGTTGGCACTAAGCTTAAATTATATGTCCCACATCACTTGGCTTACGGTGAGCGTGGCGCGGGTGCTTCAATCCCGCCTTATTCGGCTTTGGTCTTCGAAGTTGAATTGTTAGAAATTATCTAGTTGTTAAAAACGCCTAAGTTAACTTAGGCGTTTTTGTATATGCTGTTTGTGTGTTTACCTTTAGTTAACACTGGGAGAATGAAATGACTGCAAAAGTGAGAATTGCTGTAGTTGGTGCCAGTGGCCGTATGGGCCGTACACTGATTGAATCTGCTAAACAGCAACAAGTCATAATACTTGGCGCAGCTATTGAACGTACAGGTTCAAGTCTAATCGGTATTGATGCTGGTGTGCTCGCAGGTGTTGGCGCGATGAATGTTGCCATTACCGACTCACTGGATAAAGTGGTTAATGACTTTGACGTATTAATTGATTTTACGTCACCTGAGTCTTCCATTATTCATCTCGATTGGTGCGCAAAAAATCATAAAGCCATCGTCATCGGTACCACAGGTTTTAACCATGCTCAAAAAGAGCAGATTAATGCCTATTCAGAACAAGTACCAGTGGTGTTAGCCCCGAATATGTCTGTTGGCGTGAATGTGATGTGGAAGTTGCTCGCACTGGCTACAGAAGTGATGGGTGATTATACCGATATCGAAATAATCGAAGCACATCATCGTCATAAAAAAGATGCTCCTTCAGGTACCGCGCTTAAAATGGGTGAGATTATAGCCCAAACATTAGGTCGGGATTTAGAGCAATGTGCGGTCTTTGGGCGTGAAGGTATTACCGGTGAACGTGATCCTAATACCATAGGTTTTGCAACGGTTCGTGCCGGTGACATTGTCGGTGAACACACCGCTATGTTCGCTGACATAGGCGAACGCTTGGAAATAACCCATAAAGCATCGAGTAGAATGACCTTTGCTAATGGGGCGATGAGGGCGGCTTTTTGGCTCTCAGATCAAAATGCTGGTCTGTATGATATGCAGCAAGTATTAGGATTGAACTAGATAATAAAAACACCATTCATTGGTGTTTTTTTTTGAAAACAATCCTACAAAATATAGACGTAAAAACGAATTTCTTATACAATCGCTAGAATTTGTCAAAATTTCGTAATTTATCGAAAATTGGTATTTTAGTGCAAAATAAAAACACATAATTTTAAGTGGCTTGGCTCTTTTCTGGAGGTCGCGTTGACACAGTCTGCCTTACTCGTACTCGAAGATGGATCAGTATTCTCTGGCACCGCAATTGGTGCTGCCGGTATCTCTGTTGGTGAAGTGGTATTTAATACTTCAATGACAGGTTATCAAGAGATCCTTACAGATCCTTCATATTCACGCCAAATAGTAACATTAACCTATCCTCACATCGGTAACACAGGTACTAATGATGAAGACACAGAATCGGATTCGGTTCATGCATGTGGCTTAATTATTCGTGACTTACCGCTTATGGCGAGTAATTTCCGCAACCAACAATCATTAAGCGCTTATTTAAAAGCGAATAATGTGGTTGGCATTGCTGATATTGATACCCGCAAACTAACTCGAATTTTGCGTGAAAAAGGCGCCCAAGCCGGTTGTATTATGGTTGGTGACCTAGATGAAGCGAAGGCTCTGGCAGCGGCGAAAGCGTTTCCAGGTCTAAAAGGCATGGATTTAGCCAAAGAAGTGACCACCGATAAAGCTTATACATGGCGTAACGGTAGCTGGAAATTAGTCGGTGGTTTACCGTCTGAAACACCAGCAGCGGAACTTAAATATAAAGTTGTCGCGTACGATTACGGTGTAAAACGTAATATTTTACGTATGTTGGTTGACCGTGGTTGTGATGTGACGGTAGTACCAGCACAAACATCTGCAGCAGACGTACTTGCCATGAAGCCTGATGGGGTCTTCCTGTCAAATGGTCCTGGCGACCCTGAACCATGTGATTATGCTATTACTGCAATCCAACAAATATTAAAGACTGATATTCCAGTATTTGGTATCTGTTTAGGTCACCAGTTACTTGCATTAGCCTCTGGTGCGAAAACCTTAAAAATGAAGTTTGGTCATCATGGTGCAAACCATCCAGTGAGCAATATTGAAAAAGGCAACGTGATGATCACCAGTCAAAACCACGGTTTTGCTGCAGATGAAACCACATTGCCAGCTAATATTAAGGTCACGCATAAGTCGTTATTTGATGGTTCATTACAAGGTATTCACCTAACTGATAAGCCAGCATTTAGCTTCCAAGGTCACCCTGAAGCGAGCCCTGGGCCAACCGATGCCGCACCGCTGTTCGATCATTTCATCGAGCTAATTGAACAATACCGTCAGCACGCCAAGTAGTTATCTGGGAGAAGACAGAAGCAATGCCAAAACGTACAGATATAAAAAGTATTCTTATCCTAGGTGCCGGTCCAATTGTTATTGGTCAGGCGTGTGAGTTTGATTATTCAGGTGCGCAAGCTTGTAAAGCACTTCGTGAAGAAGGCTATCGCGTTATTCTGGTTAACTCTAATCCAGCAACAATTATGACCGACCCTGAAATGGCCGATGCAACTTATATCGAGCCTATTCATTGGGAAGTGGTACGCAACATCATTGCCAAAGAGCGTCCAGATGCAATTCTACCGACGATGGGTGGGCAAACTGCACTGAACTGCGCGCTTCAGCTTGAAGCACAAGGCGTACTAAAAGAGTTTAATGTTGAAATGATTGGTGCGACAGCGGATGCGATTGATAAAGCTGAAGACCGTAGTCGTTTCGACAAAGCGATGAAATCCATTGGTTTAGACTGCCCGCGTGCGGGTATTGCTCATAACATGGATGAAGCTTATGGCGTATTAGATATGGTGGGCTTCCCCTGTATCATTCGTCCGTCTTTCACTATGGGTGGCAGCGGCGGTGGTATTGCCTACAACAAAGAAGAGTTTGAAGAGATTTGTTCTCAAGGCTTAGACTTGTCGCCAACTAACGAATTATTGATTGATGAATCATTAATTGGTTGGAAAGAATATGAAATGGAAGTGGTTCGTGACCGCAACGATAACTGTATTATCGTATGTGCTATCGAAAACTTTGACCCAATGGGTGTTCACACCGGTGACTCAATTACCGTTGCGCCAGCGCAAACGCTAACTGACAAAGAATACCAATTAATGCGTAACGCTTCTTTAGCTGTATTACGTGAAATAGGTGTTGAAACAGGTGGTTCAAACGTACAGTTTGGTATTTGTCCTGATACTGGCCGTATGGTTATTATTGAGATGAATCCACGAGTATCGCGTTCATCTGCTTTAGCGTCTAAAGCGACCGGTTTCCCGATTGCTAAAATTGCGGCTAAATTGGCTGTAGGTTATACCTTAGATGAGCTAAGTAACGACATTACTGGCGGTAAAACACCAGCATCGTTCGAGCCTGCAATCGATTACGTTGTGACTAAAATCCCACGTTTTAACTTTGAAAAGTTTGCTGGTGCAAATGACCGCCTAACGACTCAAATGAAGTCTGTCGGTGAAGTTATGGCCATTGGGCGTACTTTCCAAGAGTCATTGCAAAAAGCGTTACGCGGCCTTGAAGTGGGACGTAACGGTTTTGACTCAGTTGTCGATTTACAATCTCCTGAAGCCATTCAACGTATTCGCCATGAACTAAAAGAGCCTGGTTGTGACCGTATTTGGTACATTGCAGATGCATTCCGCGCTGGTTTAAGCCGTGATGATATCTTCACATTAACCAATATTGACCATTGGTTCTTGGTTCAAATCGAAGATTTGATTACACAAGAAGCAAAAGTTGCTGAACTTGGTATGTCAGGCCTAGAGAAAAACTACTTACGCCAATTAAAGCGTAAAGGTTTCTCTGATGCACGTTTAGCTGATGTGTTAGGGGTTAATGAAAGCGAAATACGTAAATTACGTCAACGCCATGAAATTCACCCGGTTTATAAGCGTGTCGATACTTGTGCTGCTGAATTCTCAACTGATACAGCTTACATGTACTCAACGTATGAAGAAGAGTGTGAAGCTAACCCATCGAACCGTGACAAAATCATGATTCTGGGTGGAGGCCCTAACCGCATTGGTCAAGGTATTGAGTTCGATTATTGCTGTGTTCATGCTGCATTAGCATTACGTGAAGACGGTTATGAAACCATCATGGTTAACTGTAACCCTGAAACGGTATCAACCGACTACGATACATCTGACCGCTTATACTTCGAACCTGTGACGCTAGAAGACGTACTCGAAATCGTGCGTATCGAAAAACCAAAAGGCGTAATCGTTCAATACGGTGGTCAAACTCCGCTTAAACTCGCGCGAGAATTAGAAGCCGCAGGCGTACCGATTATTGGTACCAGCCCGGATGCGATTGACCGTGCAGAAGACCGCGAACGTTTCCAGCAAGCGATTCAACGTTTGAACATGAAGCAGCCAGAAAATGCGACAGTGACAACTGTTGAAAGTGCTGTGATTGAAGCTGAAAAAATAGGTTATCCGTTGGTTGTACGCCCATCTTATGTATTAGGCGGTCGTGCGATGGAAATCGTATACGACAAACAAGATTTACTACGCTACTTCAATGAAGCGGTTAAAGTCTCTAATGCTTCACCAGTATTACTTGATCACTTCTTAGATGATGCGATTGAAGTGGATATCGATGCTGTGTGTGACGGTGAAACTGTGGTGGTTGGCGCCATTATGGAACACATCGAACAAGCAGGTGTTCACTCTGGTGACTCAGGCTGTTCATTGCCACCTTACACCTTGAGTGCTGATATTCAGGCTAGAATGCGTGACCAAGTGTCTAAACTGGCTTTTGAATTAGGCGTAATTGGCTTAATGAACGTGCAGTTTGCGGTAAAAGATAACGAAATCTATATGATTGAAGTTAACCCGCGTGCCGCACGTACAGTACCATTTGTGTCTAAAGCGACTGGCGTTCCGCTAGCTAAAATTGCAGCACGAGTGATGGCTGGCCAAAGCTTAATTTCGCAAAACTTTACTAAAGAAGTGATTCCACCTTATTTTTCAGTAAAAGAAGTAGTCTTACCGTTTAATAAGTTCCCAGGTGTTGACCCGTTATTAGGCCCAGAAATGCGCTCAACCGGTGAAGTCATGGGCGTGGGTGATACTTTTGCTGAAGCTTATGCAAAAGCACAGCTTGGTGCAACATCTGAAGTGCCTAAGTCGGGTCGTGCGTTATTATCTGTACGTAACAGTGATAAAAAACGCGTTGCTGATTTAGCCTCTAAGCTGATTGAGCTAGGTTATGAAATTGATGCCACTCATGGTACCGCGATTATTTTAGGTGAAGCAGGGATTAACCCTCGCTTAGTTAACAAAGTGCATGAAGGTCGTCCACACATTCTTGATCGTATTAAAAATGGTGAATATACCTACATTGTTAACACAACTGAAGGTCGTCAAGCAATTGAAGACTCACGTCAGATCCGTCGTGGAGCTTTGCGATATAAAGTGAATTACACTACGACATTAAATGCTGCTTTTGCGACGTGTTTAGCGCATTCTGCAGATGATCGTATTAAGGTGACGTCTTTACAAGAGTTACACAAACGCATCAAAAGCTAATTTTTTGGTGCATTAATGATTAAGGTCGCCTTTTGGCGACCTTTTTTATGACATTTTGATGATGGATGACTAGCAAGTCTGTAAAAGCTTAGGTAAGCTGTCTGCCATCATCGAAAAGATGCATCCTAGATACGCACGCTAAGTCGATTGCGTACTTCCAACTGAATTTTTACTGTGTTGACTTATCGTCAGCACGGGATGCTTTTGTTTTTAAAGGAGACAAAGACATTATGAGTAAGGTCCCAATGACTGTAGTTGGCGCTGATCAATTACGTAAAGAACTTGAATTGTTAAAGTTCGATCGTCGTCCAAAAATTACTGAAGCAATTGCTTCAGCACGCGAATTAGGCGATCTAAAAGAAAATGCTGAATATCATGCAGCCCGTGAAGATCAAGGTATTTGTGAAGCGCGTATTCGTGACATCGAAGGCAAGTTGTCTAACGCTCAAATTATTGACGTTACAAAGTTAGAAAATACTGGCCGAGTCATTTTCGGCACAACAGTGACTATTTTGAACATAGATACTGATGCTGAAGTGACGTATCGCATAGTCGGTGATGACGAAGCTGACATTAAGCAAAATTTAATTTCTGTTAATTCACCGATTGCACGTGGATTAATTGGCAAAAGTGAAGGCGATGAAGTATCGATCACCACTCCTGGTGGATTGACTGATTATGAAATCGTAAAAGTCCAATACCTTTAGGTTTGTTTAGAAAGAAGTGTGATAATTTTTTAACAGTCTGTTTTAGTTATTATATTAAACTAACTGCTTAGGCATTAATCATACTTTTATGCTCACCAAAAACCGATATAAATGCTCACTAGCCTGACATAGCACTAAATAGAATACTGTTTAGTGCTTTTTTATATCCATTACAGACCTAGTTCATGTGCTATCTATGATAAAAGATGTAAAAAAATTCATTTGCAGATTAAAGGTGCAATAGATACTATCGACGTAGTTTACATTGTTGTTACATTTTACCGTATGAGTAACAATATTATTTAATGCATCCGTTAAGAAATCGCTTTAAAACTAGTTTGTTAGATGACTATTATTAGATAGTATTTTGATTATTTTAGTAGGCTATTTTTTGACATGTTAAGTTGAATTTTAAACATTGTGTTGCTTGATTAATTAAGGTCATTATGACGTTTCCATGGGCTCGTATACTACTAATGCTGGTAATTGTGGGGTTGTGTTCAATCTTCCTCCTCAATAGCCGTATGTTAGTTTTAGCATCGATGCCTTTTGCTACGTCTACTTCTTGTTCATATAATGTGGATCTGCTGACAGATGATCGGATTTGTGAACAACCAATAAGTTCAGCCCCTCTTGATATCACCTTGGCGTCAGTAAAATCAGTAGACAGCTCAATAGACACACTAGTTAACAGTCGAGTAGATTCAAATCAACTAACTGCGTTAACCGATACGCTTATTGATGTTAATAGCACATTGTTGGGCTACGTTGGCGAACCTTCATCAACAAACCCTGTCTCCCAACGTTCTGTTTCTGAACACTCTAGTTCAAACGATATCCATTTTGTTCCTACTTATTCAGCGCGTTACCTCAGTATTGTTCAATATCAATCAGATGAATTAAAACCTAATTATTTGTTAGCTTATGAATTTGTTTCTCCGCCAGTACCGAGTTTAACCATAGGTTATCAAATTAACTTTAGTCCGCAATTGGACTGGGTATTATCAACAGCTTCAGCCCCTTCAAGACTTTCCGCTTGGAAAGAGTCTAATTTACTTTTCGTTCACGCTCACACCTGTTAACTACATTATATTGATTAAAAATGTCATTAGCCTTGCTAATGAGTTTTGCTGTGGGTAGATGAATTGGGTCAATACCTATCATCACTCACATACATTTTTATCGAGGTTTTACCCCGATGTAGTGAGATCAAGTGTTATGAAATCAAAATCGAATACCAAACCGTTAAATCAATATGCTCAGTGGAAATACTGGCTATTAATTTGCACACTAATCATCTTATTTATGAGTGCATTGCCATCTTGGTATGGTGAAGATCCTGCCGTACAACTTGCCGTTAAACCGACCCAATCATTAACAGTGGAACAAATCCACCATGTGTTACAACAAGCGGGCATAAACAGTAAGCGTATCGAGCAGCAACAAGATAATTTACTTGTGGTGTTAGATGATCCCGATATGCAAACCCAAGCTAAAAAGACCTTAGCACAACAGTTTGAACATCAGGCTCAAGTGACCTTAGCGTTAGCTCCAGCGGCCCCAGATTGGTTATTAAATTTAGGCGTTAAACCGATTAAACTTGGTTTAGATTTACGCGGTGGAGTGCAGTTTCTACTGGATGTGGATCTTGATTTAGTGTTTCAAAACCAAGCCGTATTAGTGAGTGATGCTGTTAAGCAATTTGTCAGAGAGCAGCATATCAGCGGTGTAATGGTGCGTTTTGGCACTGGAGCGGAACTGACGGTTAACAGCGCCAGTGATGATGCTCGTGGTCAAATAAGACAATTTATTGGTCAGCAGTACCCTCAATGGCAAGTCACAGGCCATCAACAAACATTGAGTATCAATCTTTCCCAAAGTGAACAGCTCAAATTAACCAACTTAACTGTACAGCAAAACTTGCAAATTATGCGCAGCCGTATTGAAGAACTTGGTATTACCGAAGCGCTAGTTCAGCGTCAAGGAGAGAACCGGATTAGGATTGAGTTACCAGGAGTGCAAGATCCTGCCACCGCTAAAAATGTTATCGGTGCAACCGCTAGTTTGGCATTTTATCCAGTGGTGCAAGCTGACTCTCTTTATGCTGTTGTGATGAATGATGAGCAGAATAAGCCTGTTTATGTGTCAAAAAAACCAGTACTTGGTGGCGATCACATTATTGATGCTCGAGCCACTACTGGCGATTTTGGTATGGCGAAAGTCAATATCAGTCTTGATGCGGCAGGTGGCAAGTTAATGTCAGATTTTTCACGCGATAATATCGGTAAACCTATGGCGACTGCTTATAGCGAATACAGCAGAGATCAGCAAGGTAAAGCCAAGCAAACCACTAAAATTATTAGCGTTGCAACCATTCAGAGTCAACTCGGTAACCGCTTTGAAATCACTGGAGCTGGCAGCCATCAAGAAGCGCAGCAATTAGCTTTGTTATTAAGAGCTGGCTCTATGACTGCACCAGTGACTATTGTTGAAGAACGCACTATTGGACCTAGTTTAGGGGCCGAGAATATTGTTAATGGTTTTGCTGCGCTCGCTTTAGGTTTGTCGGCAACATTACTGTTTATGGCTTGTTGGTATCGCCGTTTAGGCTGGGTCGCTAATGTGGCATTAATCGCCAACTTGGTCATGTTATTTGGATTGTTAGCACTCATTCCTGGTGCTGTATTGACCTTGCCTGGTATTGCGGGGTTAGTGCTTACTGTCGGTATGGCAGTCGATACTAACGTACTTATATTTGAACGGATAAAAGAAAAGCTTGCAGAAGGTCGTAGCTTTGCCAGTGCGATTGATGTGGGATTTGATAGTGCATTTTCAACTATTTTTGATGCTAACTTCACCACTATGATTACTGCCGTGGTGTTATTTTCAATTGGTAATGGTCCTATTCAAGGCTTCGCGTTGACCTTAGGTTTAGGATTATTAACCAGTATGTTTACTGGTATTTTTGCTTCGCGTGCATTAATCAACTTAGTTTATGGCCGTGACACTCGTCGCGCCATTAAGGTGTAACTCTATGAACTCAACTCAAACAAATTATTCAACAGACAAGCTGCAATACTTAACTAAGTGGCGTTACGCATCGAGTCTAATCTCGATTGTATTAATGCTGTTATCATTAACCGTTATAGGAGTAAAAGGGTTTAATTGGGGCTTAGATTTTACAGGCGGTGTGGTTACTGAAATTCAAGTGGACCATCGCATCACTGCCAGTGAGATACAGCCATTGATGACCGCCGCTTACAAACAAGATGTTAGTGTTATTTCAGCCAGTGAACCAGGCCGTTGGGTATTACGATATGCCAATATACCAGATGAGAATCAACGCCCAGAACTGGCTGAAGTATTAGCGCCATTAAATACGGATATCAACGTGTTAAACAGCAGTATCGTTGGGCCACAAGTGGGGCAAGAGTTGGTTGAGCAAGGTGGTTTAGCCTTACTCGTCGCTATGCTATGCATTATGGGGTATCTAAGCTTTCGCTTTGAATGGCGTTTAGCTTCAGGCGCTCTGTTTGCTTTGGTACATGATGTAGTGTTTGTGTTAGCTTTTTTCGCGTTAAGCCAAATGGAATTTAATTTAACTGTATTAGCCGCGATAATGGCAATTTTAGGGTATTCGCTCAATGACTCAATTATTATTGCTGACAGGATCCGGGAGCAGTTAGTGGCTAAACCACAGTGGAATATAACTGATATTAACAACTTAGCGATTAAATCAACCTTTTCCAGAACCATGGTCACATCAGGCACTACGTTAATAACAGTTGTGGCTTTATGGATTTTGGGTGGGGCACCGCTTGAAGGTTTTTCTATTGCGATGTTTATTGGTATTTTAACCGGTACTTGGTCATCGGTTTCAATTGGAGCTACCTTGCCAGAGTTTCTAGGCTTAAAGGCTGAGCATTATCAAGTTATCCCAATACCTGATTATCCCTGATTAACAATAATTCATCTCTAATAAAAAAGCCGCTGAAATCAGCGGCTTTTTATAAAAGGGTGCGAAATTATTTGGCTTTAGGCAAAGCAATTTTCATTTCAGCCGAATGACGGAAAATAACTAACACATGACCGATAAGTTGCACTTTCGTAGACTGGGTTTCACGTACAATGGCGTCAACGATGGCATTTTTTAGCTCTCTGTCTGCAGAGGCTACTTTCACTTTAATCAATTCATGATGTGTAAGAGCGCTATCAATTTCAGCCAGAACACCTTCAGTTAGTCCATTGCCACCAAGCAGCACCACTGGTTTTAGACTGTGCGCCAGTCCTTTTAAATGCTGTTTTTGTTTGGTTGTTAAGTTCATTTGTACCAACTTTTGCTGAGTTACTGTTGAAAAACGGGTATTCTACCCTTATATAGAGCTTATGTAACTCTGAATCGTTGCGGAATTTAAATGACAACAAAAAAACGTACGGCGAGCTCAACTCGCTGGATGCAAGAACACTTTGATGATCACTATGTGAAATTAGCCCAGAAACGTGGCTTACGTTCACGAGCAGCATTCAAGTTAGAAGAGATCCAAGAAAAAGATCACTTAATAAAACAGGGGATGACAGTAGTTGACTTGGGGGCAGCTCCGGGTGGTTGGTCACAAGTGGCTGCTAAACTTACTGGCGACAAAGGTAAAGTGATTGCTTGTGACATTTTACCGATGGATCCAATTGTTGGCGTTGATTTTCTTCAAGGTGATTTTAGAGAGGATAAAGTGCTGCAGGCATTGCTTGAGCGAGTAGGTCAAGATAAAGTGGATGTGGTACTATCAGATATGGCTCCGAACATGAGTGGTTCGGGTGCTGTTGATCAGCCAAGGGCTATGTATTTAGTTGAATTAGCGCTAGATATGTGTCACCAAGTGTTGACGCCTAACGGCTGTTTTGCTGTTAAAGTCTTTCAGGGGGAGGGCTTTGACGACTACATAAAAACAGTCAAACAGGCATTCAAAGTAGTAAAAACCCGTAAACCAGACTCCTCTAGAGCGCGCTCTCGAGAAGTCTATCTAGTGGCGACTGGTTACAAGTTGTAGTAGTCTAAAGTTAATAATCGCAGGACTGTTTAAGAGGTCGAGTAATTTGAGTGACATGGCTAAAAATTTAATACTCTGGGTTGTCATCGCTGTTGTGCTGATGTCAGTGTTCCAGGGTTATTCCCCCTCTTCTTCGAATTCGCAGAAGATGGATTATTCCGCCTTTTTGGACAATGTTCGAAATGGTCAAGTTAACAAGGTCGAAATAAAAAGCGACCAACGAACTATTGAAGGAACTAAACGTACCGGCGAGAAGTTCACCACCATCATGCCTATGTATGATCAAGACTTAATCAATGATCTTCAAACTAAAGGTATTGACTATAAAGGCCAAGAAGCTGAAGAATCTGGTTTCTTAACTCAAATCTTTATTTCATGGTTCCCAATGTTACTGCTGATTGGAGTATGGATATTCTTCATGCGTCAAATGCAAGGTGGTGGCGGTAAGGGCGCAATGTCATTTGGTAAGAGTAAAGCCAAATTGATGAGCGAAGATCAAATTAAGACCACTTTTGCAGATGTCGCTGGTTGTGATGAAGCAAAAGAAGAAGTAAAAGAACTGGTTGATTATTTGCGTGACCCTACTAAATTCCAAAAATTAGGCGGCCGTATTCCTACTGGCGTATTAATGGTTGGACAGCCAGGTACAGGTAAAACCTTACTAGCGAAGGCTATTGCTGGTGAATCTAAGGTGCCATTCTTTACCATTTCAGGTTCTGATTTTGTGGAAATGTTTGTCGGTGTTGGTGCATCTCGTGTGCGTGACATGTTTGAACAAGCTAAAAAATCTTCACCTTGTATCATCTTTATCGATGAAATTGATGCTGTAGGTCGCCAACGTGGCGCAGGTGTCGGTGGTGGTCACGATGAACGTGAGCAAACATTAAACCAGTTATTGGTTGAGATGGATGGTTTCGAAGGTAATGAAGGCGTTATTGTCATTGCGGCAACTAACCGTCCAGACGTACTCGATTCTGCACTACTTCGCCCAGGTCGATTTGACCGCCAAGTCGTTGTCGGTTTACCAGATGTGCGTGGTCGTGAACAAATCCTTAAAGTACACATGCGTAAAGTGCCTTTATCAGACGATGTTAAAGCAAGTGTTATTGCTCGTGGTACCCCAGGATTTTCTGGTGCAGACTTAGCAAACCTTGTTAACGAAGCAGCGTTGTTTGCTGCTCGTGGTAATCGTCGTGTAGTCGGTATGGAAGAGTTTGAACGTGCTAAAGACAAAATCATGATGGGTGCTGAGCGCCGTTCTATGGTGATGTCTGAAGAAGACAAAGAGATGACGGCTTATCATGAAGCCGGACATGCTATTGTTGGTTGCTTAGTGCCAGAGCATGACCCTGTACATAAAGTGACAATTATTCCGCGCGGTCGTGCTTTAGGTGTGACGTTCTTCTTACCAGAAGCTGATGCCGTGAGTCAAAGCCGTCGCAAATTGGAATCACAGATTTCAGTTGCTTACGGTGGACGTTTAGCCGAAGAGCTTATTTACGGAAGTGAACGAGTCTCTACAGGGGCTTCACAAGACATTAAATACGCGACATCGATTGCACGTAACATGGTTACGCAATGGGGCTTCTCTGACAAATTGGGTCCTTTACTCTATGCCGAAGAAGAAAACGAAGTTTTCTTAGGTCGCAGTATGGGTAAATCAAAGGCTATGTCAGGTGATACTGCGTCATTAATTGATTCAGAAATCAAAATGTTTATCGATAAAAACTATCAACGTGCACAAAACATGCTGACAGAAAATATGGATATTTTACATGCGATGAAAGACGCACTGATGAAGTATGAAACGATTGATTCGTTACAAATTGATGATTTAATGCACCGCCGTGAAGTGCGTATGCCTGCTGAATGGCAAAAAGATGAATCATCTGACGATAAAGATAATGGCAATAGCACGCCTAAATCTGAAGTTGAAACGCCAGTAGATGAAGCTAAAACCGACACTAAAGTCGATAATAAAGCCGATACTAATGATGCGGATGAATCACCAGCTAAATAAATAATTTAGTGAATAAAGAAGACCCCGAAAGGGGTTTTCTTGTTTTTAATCTACTGTAGGAAAATACCATTGTTTCAATTAACTCATGCCAATAAAACGCTCGACTTATCAGCCCCTGTTGTGATGGGAATTGTAAACGTGACACCTGATTCTTTTTCTGATGGTGGCGAATACATCGATTTCGAACAAGCTTGCCGACATGTTGATTATATGGTCGAACAAGGTGCATTAATTATTGATGTCGGTGGTGAGTCAACTCGCCCAGGGGCTGCAGAGGTCTCTGTTGAGCAGGAGCTTGCTCGGGTTATTCCTATTATCGAATATACCGCTAAAACACACGACGTATGGATTTCAATCGATACCAGCAAACCTGAAGTGATGGAACAAGCTGTCAATGCTGGAGCTAATTTGATTAATGATGTGCGTGCCTTACAAATGCCAGGAGCCTTAGCGATGGCTGCGACGTTAGATGTGCCGATTTGCTTGATGCACATGCAAGGCGAGCCCAAAACTATGCAAGATGAACCTGAGTATCAAGATGTGATTGATGAGGTGGCTGCTTTCTTTGAATTGCGTATTGCATACTGCGAAGCCGCCGGAATTGAGCGCGAACGCTTAATTCTTGATCCAGGTTTTGGCTTTGGCAAAACTTTAGCGCATAATTACCGCCTATTAGCGGCGTTACCCAAATTACATGAATTTCACTTACCTTTATTGGTCGGTTTATCACGTAAAAGCATGATTGGTGACCTGTTAGCACGCGAAACAGATCAGCGTCTTGCGGGTAGTCTCGCTGGGGCATTGATTGCTGCTCAGCAAGGTGCACATATTATTCGAGTCCATGATGTACCCGAAACTGTCGATGTACTCAAAGTGATGTCAGAAACAATGGCCTACTTGTAGTGACAGCGGCACCATAACGTTATAAGTACAGTGAAATCACTTAAGAAGGGACCTGTGAAACAAAGAAAATTTTTTGGAACCGATGGTATTCGCGGCAGAGTAGGGGCGGGTAAAATGACCCCTGAACTAGCATTGAAGCTCGGTTGGGCGGCAGGACGAGTATTGTCTCGAAATGGCACTCAAAAAGTGATTATTGGTAAGGATACCCGTATTTCAGGTTACCTATTTGAATCGGCATTAGAAGCGGGATTATCAGCTGCTGGATTAAACGTTTTATTACTTGGCCCAATGCCGACCCCTGCTGTTGCTTATTTAACTCGTACATTTCGTGCAGAAGCTGGTGTCGTAATTAGTGCTTCGCATAATCCTTACTATGACAACGGTATCAAATTCTTCTCTACCGATGGCAGTAAGCTTGATGATGCTATTGAATTAGAAATTGAGGCTGAACTTGAAAAGCCGTTAGTGTGTGTTGAGTCGCACTTATTAGGCAAGGCTCGTCGAATTGAAGATGCTGCAGGACGTTACATCGAATATTGCAAAGGGAATTTTCCTGCCGACCAAACTCTCGAAGGTTTAAAAATTGTTGTCGATTGTGCTCATGGCGCAACTTATCATATAGCTCCTAATGTGTTCCGTGAATTGGGTGCTGACGTGATTGCGATTGGAGATAAACCCGATGGACTCAATATCAATGATAAAGTCGGCGCAACATCAATGGCTAAGATTTGTGAGACTGTATTGGCTGAAAAAGCTGATTTAGGGATTGCACTCGATGGTGACGGCGATCGTATTATGATGGTTAATCGCCATGGTGAAGTAGTCGATGGTGATCAAATCCTGTATATTTTAGCGGTAGATGCTCAAAAGCGTGGTATTTTAAAAGGCGGAGTAGTCGGCACGTTAATGTCTAATTTAGGCTTAGACTTAGCGCTGCAAGCACTTGATATTCCTTTTGTTCGCTCTAAAGTTGGTGACAGGTATGTCATGGAGATGCTGAGGGAGAATGAATGGCGTATAGGTGGTGAAAACTCTGGTCATATTCTCAACCTAGATCATGGTACTACCGGTGATGGTATTGTTGCAGGTATTTTAGTGTTAGCTGCGATGCGTCGTCAAAATGCATCTCTTGAACAATTAACCGAGCCGATGAAGATGTTGCCTCAAGTATTGGTTAATGTCCGCTTTGAAGGGGACTCTAATCCGTTAGATACCGATGCGGTGAAATCTGCGCAAGCTGATGTTGAGTTGCAATTAGGTGCTCGCGGACGCGTTTTATTAAGAAAATCGGGTACCGAACCGTTAATCAGAGTGATGGTTGAAGGTGATGATCATCCGCAAGTGCTTGCACATGCAAATCGTATTGCTGACGCGGTAAAGGCAGCATGTTAATCATTTGAATATTCAGATATGTTGTTGCTCGCTTAAAAAGTAGACGCTTCGACACTTTATGTGAAATATTCCCCTTTTAGCTCTTGTAACTTGATAAGTGGTTCGCTATTATTCACGCCGCTTTCAGAGGAGACAGTGAATGGCACTCAGACGTCCTATGGTCGCTGGCAACTGGAAAATGAATGGTAATTCAGCACTAGCAGAAGAATTATTTAAGAAGTTTGCTACAAAGCTCCAAAATGATTCCGCTGAAGTGGTTTTATGCCCGCCTTCAATTTATCTTGAAAGTGTTAGGCAGCTGCTTGAAGCCAATAAGCAAACCTTAGACGGTGCGCTTGTTAGAATGGGTGCTCAAAATCTTAGTCAACATGATTTTGGTGCATATACCGGCGAAATATCCGGGCAGATGCTAAAAGATTCTGGATGTCGATATGTTATTATCGGCCATTCCGAACGTCGCCGTATGTACGGAGAGACGAGTAATATCGTGGCAGAGAAGTTTGCCGCAGCACAAAAATATGGTCTGACACCGATTTTATGCGTAGGTGAATCAGGACCAGCTCGTGAAGCAAGACGTACCTTTGAGGTGATTGCGGAAGAGCTTGATATAGTAATTGAAAAAAACGGTACCATGGCTTTTGATAACGCAATTATCGCCTACGAACCTTTATGGGCTGTAGGGACAGGTAAAAGCGCAACACCAGAGCAGGCACAAGAAGTACATGCGTTTATTCGCAGTCGCCTCTCTGAAGTGTCTCCCTTTATTGGTGAGAATATCAGAATTCTATACGGTGGTAGCGTCACCCCAAGCAATGCGGCAGATATCTTTGCCCAGCCTGATGTTGATGGTGGTCTGATTGGCGGTGCAAGTTTGAACTCAAGTGAGTTTTTAAGTTTATGTACCATAGCAATGAGCGCGTAATTATATGTACGAAGTTCTGATAGTTGTATACTTGGTGGTAGCTTTAGGCCTTATAGGCTTAATTTTAATTCAACAAGGAAAGGGTGCCGATATGGGCGCATCTTTCGGAGCCGGTGCCTCAGGCACTCTATTTGGCTCAAGTGGTTCAGGTAACTTCCTGACCCGCAGTACTGCAGTATTAGCCATTGGCTTTTTTGCATTAAGTTTAGTGATTGGTAATTTAAGCGCTAATCACACTGAGCAAAATGAACAGTGGAAAGATTTAGGTCCAGCAGCAGAGCAAATCATTGATGATGCGCCTGTTCAGACCGAACAGTCAGAAACGAAAATTCCTGACTAGTATACCAGGTGTCGCCGAGGTGGTGGAATTGGTAGACGCGCAGCCTTGAGGTGGCTGTGTCTTAACGGACGTGCGGGTTCAAGTCCCGCTCTCGGCACCAGATTTAAACTAACAAATCATGGATTGAGTTTGATTAGTTATTGCAAGATATAGTGTAAATCAATATACTTGCATCAGTTGACGCGGGGTGGAGCAGTTGGTAGCTCGTCGGGCTCATAACCCGAAGGTCGTCGGTTCAAATCCGGCCCCCGCAACCAGCTCCTTGTGATTTAGTTTCGTAAGAAAATAAATCACAATTTACAGGTTTTATAATAAAATAACCTCGTGATTACGGGGTTTTTTGTTATATGAACTTTTAAATATCCGTGTTAGATGCGGGTTGCAATGGGGCTATTAGCCCTTTTTTTGTTTTTTTGGGGGTCATTTTTGGCAACAATAGAATCCAAGCTAGTTGAAATGTTAACAGTACCTGTTGAAGCTCTAGGCTTTAAACTATGGGGCATTGAGTATATTCAAGCTGGTCGTCACTCAATTCTTCGTGTGTTTATTGATCACGAGAATGGCATCAATATTGAAGATTGTGCAGAAGCCAGTCGTCAAGTTAGCGCAGTTATGGATGTTGAAGACCCTATTTCTACAGAATACACATTAGAAGTATCTTCACCTGGCGTAGATAGACCGTTATTTACTGCCGAGCAATATAGAGCTTATATAGGTGAAGAAACAAAAGTACAATTGACTATGCCTGTTGCCGGTAGTCGTAATTTAAAAGGCGTCATTAGTAGTGTTGATGGGCAAATGCTCACTATCACCGTTGATGGTAAAGACTTGATTGTTGCTTTGGATAATATCCGTAAAGGCAACGTTATAGCTAAGTTTTGATAGTTTCAGGTGAAGAACGAGGCAAGACCAAATGAATAAAGAGATCCTGCTAGTCGCAGAAGCGGTTTCCAATGAGAAAGGCCTTCCGCGCGAGAAAATTTTCGAAGCGCTAGAAATTGCACTGGCTACCGCAACAAAGAAAAAATATGAAGGCGATATTGAAGTTCGCGTAGCTATTGATCGTAAAACAGGCCATTACGACACTTTCCGTCGTTGGATGGTGGTTGACGATCAAGGTGAAGCTCTGGAAAACCCATACAGCGAAATTACGTTTGAAGCCGCTCGTTATGAAGAACCAGAGATTCAAGTGGGTGAGTTTATTGAAGATCAAATCGACTCAGTTGCATTTGACCGTATCACCACGCAAACCGCTAAACAAGTTATCGTACAGAAAGTACGTGAAGCTGAACGTGCACAAATTGTTGAACAATTTATTGAACGTGAAGGTGAGATTGTTACTGGTGTTGTTAAGAAAAGCACCCGTGAAAGCGTAGTTGTTGATTTAGGTAACAATGCTGATGGCGTGTTATTTAAAGAAGACTTAATCAGCCGTGAATCTTTCCGTCCTGGTGACCGTGTGCGTGCATTATTGTACTCAGTACGTCCAGAGGCGCGTGGCGCTCAGTTATTTTTAACGCGCAGTAAAGCTGAAATGTTGATTGAACTGTTTCGGGTTGAAGTGCCAGAAATTTACGACGAATTGATTGAAGTAATGGGTGCCGCTCGTGATCCAGGTGCTCGCGCTAAAATTGCCGTGAAATCAAATGATCGTCGCATTGACCCTATTGGTGCATGTGTTGGTATGCGTGGCGCACGTGTACAAGCCGTATCAAACGAATTAGGTGGCGAGCGCGTAGATATCGTGTTGTGGGATGATAATCCTGCACAATATGTGATCAATGCCATGGCGCCAGCTGATGTTGCATCTATCATTGTGGATGAAGACAACCACTCGATGGATATTGCTGTAGAAGCTGACAGTTTGGCACAGGCTATTGGTCGTAATGGCCAAAACGTACGTTTAGCGACTCAACTCACTGGTTGGGAACTAAACGTAATGACAGTTGAAGACATGAACAAAAAACACCAAGCTGAAAGTGCAAAAGTGATTGATTTGTTTGTGGCTTATCTAGATGTAGATAAAGATTTTGCAGCCGTATTGGCTGATGAGGGATTCACTTCGCTAGAAGAGATTGCTTATGTCCCAGAATCTGAACTATTAGCAGTAGAAGGTTTCGACGAAGGAATCGTTGAAGCATTACGTGAACGTGCAAAGGCGGCAATCTCTACAAGAGCATTAGCGTCGGAAGAAGCGTTAGATGGTGCAGAGCCAAGTGATGATTTACTAGCATTGGAAGGATTAGAAAGACATTTAGCTTATGTTCTTGCGAGCAAAGGCGTAGTGACTTTAGAAGACTTGGCCGAGCAAGGTATTGACGATTTAATTGATATTGAAGAATTAACAGAAGAAAAAGCAGGCGAGCTCATCATGGCTGCCCGCAATATCTGTTGGTTTGGCGAAGAAGCATAAGTCGATCAACAGGGGGATCTAATTGATGGCAGATACAAGCGTAGAAAAATTAGCAGCGGAAGTGGGGAAATCGGTTGATCGATTAATCGAGCAATTCTCACAAGCTGGTATGAACAAAAAACAACTCGATACTGTTTCAGAAAAAGAGAAGCAACAGCTTCTTGATTATCTAAAAAAACAGCATGGTGCAGATTCAGTTCCGACTAAAATGACATTGCAGCGTAAAACGGTGTCTACGTTAAGTGTTGCAAGCACTGGCGGTCAGTCGAAAGACGTGAAGGTAGAAGTTCGTAAAAAACGTACTTTTGTTAAGCGCGATGATGCAGAATTAGCAAAACAAGCTGAATTAGAAACTCAAGCTAAAGCCAAAGCAGAAGCTGAAGCCCAAGCAAAAGTGGAAGCTGAAGCAAAAGCAGCTGCAGAAGCGAAAGCTACTGCAGATGCGAAGAAAAAAGCGGAAGCAGAAGCCAAATTGAAATCAGAAAAAGTAAAGTCTGAACCTAAAGTAACTAAAGTTGCTGACCCAGAAACTGCAGCAGCAAAAGTTGAAGCAGATCGTTTAAAAGCGACTCAAGAAGCCGTGCTTACTCAAAAGCAAAAAGATGAAGCTGCTAAAGCCGCAGAAACTGCGCGTCAACTTGCAGAAGTAAACTCAAAGCGTTGGGCTGAAGAAGAGCGCCAACGTTTAGATGCTGAAAAGAATGGCGATCACCACATCACAACGTCTAAAGTTGCTCGTGCAGCAGAAGACAGTTCAGATGCTGATGATGAAAAACGTGGCCGTCGTGCGCGCAACAAAAACGCTAACAAAAAACGTGGCGGAAAAGATGCTCGTGACGGTCGTGAAAAACACATGCGTAACCGCAGTACAGCACCTGAATCTATGGCGCACGGTTTTAATAAACCTGCTGCAGCTGTTAGTCGTGATGTGCGTATCGGTGAAACTGTAACCGTATCTGAACTAGCGCATTTAATGGCAATCAAAGCCACTGTTATCATCAAGCAAATGATGAAAATGGGCACCATGGTAACGATTAACCAAGTACTTGACCAAGAAACAGCCCAAATGGTTGCTGAAGAATTAGGTCATAAAGTTGTACTTATTCGTGAAAACGAACTTGAGCATCAAGTACTAAAAGATCGTGATGATAATATCCAACTAGAGTCTCGTGCTCCGGTTGTGACTATCATGGGTCACGTTGACCATGGTAAGACGTCATTACTTGATTATATCCGTCGTGCGAAAGTTGCTGCTGGCGAAGCCGGTGGTATCACTCAGCATATTGGTGCATATCACGTTGAAACTGAAAACGGCATGATCACCTTCCTTGATACTCCTGGTCACGCGGCGTTTACGTCAATGCGTGCTCGTGGTGCTAAGGCGACTGATATTGTTATTTTGGTTGTTGCTGCCGATGATGGTGTAATGCCACAAACGATTGAAGCGATTCAACATGCTAAAGCGGGTAACGTACCGTTAATCGTAGCTGTTAACAAAATGGATAAGCCAGATGCTGATCCAGAGCGTGTTAAGAGCGAACTGTCTCAACATGGCATCATGTCAGATGATTGGGGCGGAGATAACATGTTCGTTCACGTATCAGCCAAAACTGGTATGGGCGTTGACGAATTGTTAGAAGGTATCTTGCTTCAATCTGAAGTGTTAGAACTTAAAGCAGTACGTGATGGTATGGCTGCTGGTGTTGTTATCGAATCGCAACTTGATAAAGGTCGTGGCCCTGTGGCGACTATCCTGGTTCAAGAAGGTACGTTACGCCAAGGTGATATCGTTTTATGTGGTCTTGAGTACGGTAAGATTCGTGCGATGAAAGACGAAAACGGTCATGCTATTACTGAAGCGGGTCCATCTATTCCAGTAGAGATTTTAGGTCTTTCTGGTGTGCCGTCTGCAGGTGATGAAGCGACAGTGGTACGTGATGAGCGTAAAGCTCGTGAAGTTGCATTGTATCGTCAAGGCAAGTTCCGTGATGTTAAGTTAGCGCGTCAGCAGAAGTCTAAGCTAGAAAACATGTTTGCGAACATGGAAGAAGGCGAAGTACAAGAGTTGAACATCGTACTTAAAGCAGATGTTCAAGGTTCTCTTGAAGCGATTTGTGAATCTTTAGCTAAACTGTCTACAGATGAAGTTAAAGTGAATATTATTGCTCGCGGTGTAGGTGCATTAACCGAAACCGACGCAACATTAGCCGCTGCTTCAAATGCGATTCTTGTTGGTTTCAACGTCCGTGCTGATGCACAGGCTCGTAAGACCATTGATTCAGAAAGTGTTGATTTACGTTATTACAGCATCATCTACAACTTAATTGATGAAGTTCGTGCCGCAATGACAGGTATGCTAGCGCCTGAATTTAGACAAGAAATTATCGGTCTTGCAGAAGTTCGTGACGTATTTAAGTCTCCTAAAATTGGCGCTATCGCTGGTTGTATGGTTACCGAAGGTATCGTTAAACGTAGCGCACCAATTCGTGTTCTACGTGATAACGTGGTTATCTTCGAAGGTGAACTTGAATCATTACGCCGCTTTAAAGACGATGCACCAGAAGTCCGTAATGGGATGGAATGTGGTATCGGTGTGAAGAACTATAATGACGTTCGTGTAGGAGACCAAATTGAGGTCTTCGAAACAGTCGAAATAGCTCGCACCTTATAAGTACCAATGGAAGGGCGGCTTTAGCCGCCCTTTTTGATTGTAGACCTAACGATATGGCATATCATCATGGCAAAAGAATTTAGTCGTACACGCCGTATTGCACAACAACTCCAGCAAGAACTTGCAATGGTGTTGCAACGCGATATGAAAGATCCTCGCATTGGTTTTGTCACAGTAAATGACGTCGACGTCTCTCGTGATTTAAGTTATGCAAAAGTTTATGTGACCTTTTTTGAAGAAGATACTGAACTTGTTCAACAAAAAATTGATGCGCTTACTGTAGCTGCGCCTTATGTCCGTACTTTAGTCGCTGGCCGCATGAAATTACGCGTCATGCCTGAATTACGTTTTATTTATGATAGTTCGCTAGTAGAAGGCATGCGTATGTCTAACCTAGTGACACAAGTCATTAATAAAGATAAAGCCAAACAGCAGCAATTTACGCCTGACACACCTGATAACAGCGAGTCTGTTGACGGTGAAAAGGAGCAAGATTAATGGCTCGTCGCCCTAAAGGTCGCTTCATCGACGGAATCGTATTACTCGATAAAGATACTGGCATGAGCTCTAATTTTGCCCTGCAAAGAGTAAAGCGTTTTTTTAATGCCAATAAAGCTGGCCATACAGGTGCTTTAGACCCGTTAGCAACAGGTATGTTGCCTATTTGCCTGGGAGAAGCGACTAAGTTCTCTCAGCATTTATTAGATTCGGATAAGCGCTACCTGGTGACAGCTAAATTGGGTCAACGTACTGACACAAGTGATTCAGATGGGGAAGTCGTGCAAACGCGCCCTGTTAACGTTACTCAAGCATTACTTGATGAAAAGCTCGCATTTTTTCGAGGAACCACTCAGCAAATACCGTCAATGTATTCGGCATTAAAATACCAAGGTCAGCCTTTGTATAAATATGCTCGTGAGGGGATTGAAGTTCCACGTGAGTCGCGACCTATTACCGTGTTTGAGCTAAATTTTATTAAGCTTGAAGGTGATGAATTAACCTTAGACATTCATTGTTCTAAAGGGACTTACATTCGCACCATTATTGATGATTTAGGTGAAATGCTTGGTTGTGGAGCACATGTGGTTATGTTGCGTCGTACTCAAGTCGCCGAATATCCTTATGAAAAAATGGTAACGCTTGCCCAATTAGAAGCGCTACTTGAACAAGCTCATAGACAAGATGTTGCTCCTCAGACCCTAATGGATCCGTTATTGTTACCAATGGATACTGCAGTGGCTAAATTTGCTGAAATTAACTTGCCTGAGGCGATGCTATATTACGTCATGCAAGGGCAAGCAATTCAAGCAGCGGGACTTAAGCCTGATGAATTAGTGCGGATCACTATTGGCGATGAACGCCGATTTGTTGGTATGGGTATCATGAATGATGATGGTTTATTAGCACCCAAACGTTTAATTGTGATCCACGATAATGATGCCGCTGAGTAGTCTGTTTACTTAGTCATTCACTTTTTCAGATAAATAATCGAATTTTATTGCGGTTAGCCAGCAATCTGGTTAGAATATCGCGCTCACTCTGGCTGAGTTAGTGATCGGCTTGAGATACATTTACTTTTTTTGGAGATACACATGTCACTAAGTGCTGAAACAAAAGCAAAAATTTTGGCTGATTTTGGTCGCTGCGAAAACGATACAGGTTCAACTGAAGTTCAAGTAGCTTTGTTAACTGCTCAAATCAACCACCTTCAAGGTCACTTTAAAGAGCACATCCATGATCACCACTCTCGTCGTGGTTTATTACGTATGGTTAGTGCACGCCGTAAGCTTTCTGCTTACTTAAAGCGTACAGACGTAGCTCGTTATACTGCTATGATCCAGAAGTTAGGTTTACGTCGTTAATTCGACATTCTGCTTACTTTTGTAAGTAGTTTAACCGTAAAGAGGGAGGCCATAAGCCTCCTTTTTTTATTGCCTAAATTAATCAAATCGCCTCAGAATTGTGCCAAACAAGTACCCACTAGTTGTCTTGGCGTTATCTACCCAATCTACAGCAATAGCATCTTGGTATTATATCTACGGGCTATTTTAATGGTCAAATATTCTATGTAAGTTGTTTTAGAATCGTCTTCTGGACGAAAATCGCTGTTTTCCCTTGCATTGCCGACACTCGCTAAAAACTTTTTCTGCTAGTTAATTCCATCGATATTAACCTTTTAATTGGTTATGGCTAATTTTTAGATCGTTCTTTCATCGTCATCAACGTTACGCTAAGTTTTATTTCATTATTTTGGAAGATATTGATCAGAAACTATATGGTCATTTCAATAAAAATATAACCTATTTATTTGTCTAAGCATTTACGTTTCGGCGTAATCTTCAGGTTATTTTTCATCTGCAATATCTTTTAACATCATAGCCAACACAGTAAATTGAATACTTAAGTCGCATTGAATTGATACGTGTAATTGCAGGATTAAAGGCGCTAGGGAACACAGGAGCAGTTACCGACTGCAATTACGCTAACTGTTACGCATTTCCTTAGAAAATGTTTAACTCTTGCTGAGAGACCTAATGGGCAATGAATTTGATATGGTAGTATTTGGTATTTCTATGCCTAACCAGTACTTCCTTGTAGCTATAGATGGGCGGTGACAACTTAATATCCTGCCATCACTAACTTCTAGTTAGTGAGTGAATAAAATAACAATTTGAACCTTACATTTGCCTTAAACAATTACGGCTGAAACATTAATTTTGATGACCATATTGCAAAAGAGTTCTGCTAGGATTTTTTAGAGAATAGAGAATAGAGAATAGAGAATAGAGAATAAGGGGCAGCTTACCATTTTTCCAAATGAATTAAGCCCTTTAGATGAGGTAATATGTTACCTGCGGAAGGTTAATACGGCCACTGCCACCTCAAAATAATGTCGTTTTATATTGATGAACCACTGACTAACTCTTACGTTCAAGCCGGTCGCTAATGAATGTGTTTCGGCATCTGATACCAGACATTGAGCTTGTAGTGGTTAAACGTGCATTATTTTCGCAGTATTACAGGCAATATATTTCTCTTCAAACTCTTCTATTGGTAATGGCTGGCTGAAGTAAAAACCTTGGCCGATTTCACATTGATTTTCTTTGAGCCATTCCTGCTGTTGAATATTTTCAATACCTTCAGCAACAATGGTCAAATCAAGCTGGCGTCCGAGCATTAAAATAGTTGACGCAATTGCGCTATCTTCTGGAAGATCGCTAACAAATGCACGATCAATTTTCATCGTGGTAATCGGCAAGTGTCGTAAATATGATAATGAAGAATACCCAGTACCAAAGTCATCGACCGCAATACCAAAACCAGCTGACTTGAGTTGTTCCAATTTGGTAATTGCTTGTTCAACATCATTCATCAGTGACGTTTCTGTTATTTCTATTTCAAGCAATTCTGGACGTATTTGATAACGAATTGCCAGTTGCTTTATATCAGGTACTAAACTGGCATCGGCAAATTGTTGCGAGGCCACATTAACAGCAATAGGAATCGCATAATTGTATTTTCGTTGCCATTCCCTAATGACTTTACAGCTTTGTTCGATAACCCAACGTCCGATAGGAATGATAATACCTGTTTCTTCAGCAACAGGGATAAATGACATTGGGCTGATTAATCGACCGTCTTTTTGCCAGCGAATAAGTGCTTCACATCCGACGACTTGATTGGTGTTTAAATCAAACTTAGGTTGGAAATATAATAAAAATTCGTTGTTTTTCAACGCATCGTGTAACGAGGCTTCTGTACGTAATCTCACAGCTGCACGTTCTGTCATTTGTTGTTTAAAGAACGACCATTGATTAGAACCAGCGGCTTTAGCGCTGTACATAGCAATATCTGCATGACGAATTAAATCCTCTGCGGTGTTACCATCTTCTGGATATATTGATATCCCGATAGAAGCCGCTGGATGGATAGCATGCTCATTTAGTTGAATCGGAGTATTTAATTGGATCAGTAACTTATCTACAAAATCAGCTGCTTGTGCCGGGGTTTGTATTTCATCGGCTAAAATCACGAATTCATCGCCACCTAAACGCACCACGCTGCCTCGATCACCGACCACTCTTTCTAAAATACGTGCGATTCGTGCGAGGAATTGATCCCCTAATGCATGGCCTAAAGAGTCATTGACGTTTTTAAACCGATCTAAATCGATAAAGAGTAGAGCAAAATTTCGTTTATGAACTCGTGATCGTTGAATCGTCACATTGAGTGTTTCTAATAATAAGGTTCGGTTTGGTAAACCAGTTAATGGGTCTCGCGTCGCCATCTTGCGCAGTTTATTTTGAGTCTGACTAAATTGTAATAAAATTTGATTAAATTTACTGGTAACGAGCCCTAATTCATCATCTTTATGGGCTTGAGACATAGGCAACAAGTTTTCATCTGGATAATCTGGGTCAATTTTATCGATAGCTTCACTAATACGTGCGATAGGTTGTGTTAGAAAACGATGAAACACCACTGTTAGTACAAGTGTTAGTAATAATGCACGAGCTAATGTTGCTATTAGCCCAAGTTGTAGTTGGCTAAAAAGTTTTGTGGTGAGTTTTTGAGTGTCGTAAAAAATGGTTAGTGTGCCAATGAGTTGCTGTTGTTTATTGCCTTCAAAATAGAACGGACGATACAGCGAACGGGAAATTTCTTTTCTTTCACCAAAAAGGCGATTACTTAAGGATATGTAATTATTAGAGAATTCATCTGATTCATTGGCCTCAGACACAAATAATGAACCATCATCAAGCTCAATGACCGCTGAACCGACATTATCGACTTTGATAATACCTTCGAGTGTTTGACTAGCAAGTTTGTCATCTAACGACCATACTGCATTGGTGGTGGTTTGTTCTACGGAATTTAGCAGTTCTTGCTGTGCTGCAGTGAGCTGTTGATTAGTCGTAATGACCATAAACGCAATTTCTACTATAAAGATGGCAATTGCAAAAAACAAAGCAGTAAATACCACTAAGTTTGTTTGTTTCCATGTAAGAGACTTAAAACGGGCAGTCATGTATTATTCCATGTCATATAAGTGACTAATTTTACGTTAACTTTCGCAATTTGATTGCTAAAATTACTCATGATTTATAGGCGATATAAAATCAATCTTAACGTGGTTAGGTAATTAGTTAACCCTACAAAAATTGACACTATTAGCTACAACTTTAGTCAAATTCATCTGTCTTGTCATCAATAATCAAATCAAATAGTAAACCTCAGGTCACTTAATCGAAAAAATTTATGTTCAAAAACGTCTAAATCATTTGTTAATACGATGATCTCACGTAGGAAAATGATTATTTTAAAGATTTTCACATTCTGTAACTCGCGTCTATTTAACTATTCAGCTGAATTGAAGTATACTTGTGCGCGTAATTAAAGGTCATTAAATTAAGGAATGGGTCACGTGAATCCAATTGTAAAGAGTTTTGAGTATGGTCAACATACAGTCACCTTAGAAACAGGTGTTATTGCACGTCAAGCTGATGCTGCAGTTTTAGCAAGCATGGGCGATACCACAGTATTAGTTACTGTAGTTGGTAAAAAAGTAGCGGATTTAAGCCGTGACTTCTTCCCGCTAACTGTTAACTATCAAGAAAAAACCTATGCTGCAGGTAAAATACCTGGTGGTTTCTTCAAGCGTGAAGGTCGTCCATCAGAAGATGAAACTCTGATTGCGCGTCTTATTGACCGTCCTATTCGTCCTTTATTCCCTAACGGTTTTAAAAACGAAGTTCAAGTTATCATCACTGTGGTTTCTGTTGATCCACAAATCGAGCCAGATATTGTTTCGATGATTGGTACCTCAGCAGCGTTAGCTATTTCTGGTATTCCTTTCAGTGGCCCACTAGGTGCGGCGCGTGTTGGTTATATCAACGATGAATATGTACTTAACCCAACGGTTGATCAGCTTGCAACAAGTTCACTAAACTTAGTTGTTGCTGGTACTAAGGCTGCTGTACTTATGGTTGAATCTGAAGCTAAAGCGCTTGCAGAAGAAATCATGTTAGGTGCTGTAACTTACGGCCATGATCAACAACAAGTTGTTGTTGATGCTATTGCTGAGTTCAAAGCAGAAGCTGGCAAACCAACATGGGATTGGACTGCACCAGTTCAAGATCAGGCATTAGTAGCTAAAATCAAAGAGCTTGCAGAAGCTGGCATGACAGAAGCTTACCAAATTGAAGTTAAGCAAGACCGTTATGTACAAGTCGGTATTGTTAAAGCTGCCGCGAAAGCTGCATTAGTTGCAGAGAATCCAGATGTTGATACTCGTGAAGTAGACAACTTACTTGGTAGTTTAGAGAAAAGCGTTGTACGTGGCCGTATTATCAGTGGTAAGCCACGTATCGATGGTCGTGAACCAGATATGATCCGCGCGTTAAGTGTTTTAGCGGGTGTACTTCCACGTACTCACGGTAGTTCATTATTTACTCGAGGTGAAACTCAAGCATTAGTTACCTGTACATTAGGTACTGAACGTGATGCTCAGAAAATTGATAGCATCATGGGCGAACGTACTAATCGCTTTATGCTTCATTATAACTTCCCTCCGTATTCTGTTGGTGAAACAGGTATGGTTGGTTCACCTAAGCGTCGTGAAATTGGTCATGGTAAGTTAGCATGGCGCGGTATGAATGCCGTTATGCCTTCTGCTGAAGAATTCCCATACAGCATTCGTGTTGTATCTGAGATTACTGAATCTAACGGTTCAAGCTCTATGGCTTCAGTATGTGGTACTTCATTAGCATTAATGGATGCCGGTGTACCGATTAAAACTTCAGTTGCTGGTATTGCAATGGGTCTAGTTAAAGAAGGCGACGATTTCGTTGTACTTTCTGACATCTTAGGTGATGAAGATCACTTAGGCGATATGGACTTTAAAGTAGCTGGTACTCGTGATGGTATTACTGCTCTGCAGATGGATATCAAGATTGAAGGTATCACTAAAGAGATCATGGATATTGCACTGCAACAGGCTTATGGTGCACGTGTTCATATCCTAAACGTGATGGACCAAGCTATTGGCACACATCGTGGCGATATCTCTGCTCATGCTCCACGTATCACTACCATCAAGATTAACCCTGAGAAGATCCGTGATGTTATTGGTAAAGGCGGTGCGGTAATTCGTGCGCTAACCGAAGAAACGGGTACTACGATTGAGCTTGATGACAATGGTACTGTGAAGATTGCCTCTTCAAACGGTGAAGCAACTAAAGAAGCTATCCGTCGTATTGAAGAAATTACTGCTGAAGTTGAAGTGGGTCGTATCTACAACGGTAAGGTTATTCGTATCGTTGATTTCGGCGCATTCGTTAACATTCTTCCTGGTAAAGACGGTTTAGTACACATTTCACAAATCAGTGATGAACGTGTTGCTAACGTGTCAGATCATTTAGAAATGAACCAAGAAGTAGCTGTTAAAGTTATGGAAGTGGATCGTCAAGGTCGTGTAAGACTATCAATTAAAGAAGCTCAAGCGAAAGAAACTGCTGAGTAATGTAATTTAAAGGCTTAACGACAAAAAAGGAGATCATTTGATCTCCTTTTTTTTATCTACAAAAAATAATCTGTAATGTGCATGGCTCTTAGATTGCCAGATTGCTATGATATTGAATATTAATAGAACCTGATAAGGTAAAGCGGATGGAATGTAAACTACGCACCACAATCGTTGCCGTTGTTGTCGGTGCAAGTATGTTGTTGTCAGGGTGTGCTGCAACGTTGGGTTCAAAGGATAATATTGCAGGGCAGATGATTGTCGCGCCTGTCATGCCTGATTATAAATTGGAAGTGACACTCGCAAAGCTAAATGAAATTTTGGCTACTATGGAGTTAACTGACGAACAACGTGCACGTTTTCATTACGATCGTGGGGTCATTTATGACAGTGTCGGATTGCGTTTACTTGGCCGAATCGATTTTCATCAAGCATTAAAATTACAACCCGATCTAGCCGATGCGTATAACTTTCTTGGTATTTATTACACTCAAGAAGGTGAGTTCGACAGTGCTTATGAAGCATTTGATGGTGTCCTTGAATTGTCACCAAACTATGACTATGCCTTTTTAAATCGTGGTATTGCATTATATTATGGCGAACGTTACGAATTAGCCGTTAATGATATGAAAGCTTTCTATGATCGTGATCCTAGTGACGGTTATCGAGCTTTGTGGCTGTATTTGATGTCTTCATCTATTGATAGCAAGCTGGCCTTGGCTGATCTTGGGATACAGCGTCAGCAGTTAAAGGATCAAGATTGGGCCAGTGTGTTAGTCGATTTTTATTTAGGTAAGATCAATCAAGAACAAGTATTTGCAGCTGCGAAAGAAGGTTTATCTCAGCCCAAAGAATATGCAGAACGTTTATGTGAAGCGTATTTTTACTTAGCGAAACATTCTGCTGAAAATGGTCAATATCAGCAAGCCGCTAATTTTTATCGTTTAACATTAGCCACCAATATCTATGATTTTGTTGAGCATCGTTATGCGAGAATTGAATTGGCTAGAATGAAAAATATGATTCAACAGTCTAGCGAATTGTCATCGAAGAGCTAAAAAACACTTTGCCTAGCCAATTCTATCGATAGGCGCTATAATTTGCGCCTTTTTTAGCGGCTAGTGCAAGGTTAACATGTCAGGCAATAAAGTTGAGGTCGACAAGCGTCGTACCTTCGCCATCATTTCGCACCCCGATGCGGGTAAAACCACCATCACCGAAAAAGTACTTTTATTCGGAAACGCCTTACAAAAGGCTGGCACGGTAAAAGGCAAAAAGTCTGGTCAACATGCTAAATCTGATTGGATGGAAATGGAAAAAGATCGTGGTATTTCGATTACCACTTCTGTGATGCAATTTCCTTACGGTGGCGCGCTCATCAATTTACTTGATACGCCTGGTCACGAAGACTTTTCAGAAGACACTTACCGTACACTAACCGCAGTAGATTCTTGTTTAATGGTTATTGACTCCGCGAAAGGTGTTGAAGATCGTACCATTAAGCTTATGGAAGTGACGCGTTTACGTGACACACCTATTGTGACATTCATGAACAAATGTGATCGTGATATTCGCGACCCCATTGAATTGATGGATGAAGTAGAAGACATCTTAAAAATAGCTTGTGCACCTATAACTTGGCCAATAGGTTCGGGTAAGGAATTCAAAGGTGTGTATCACATCTTGCGTGATGAAATCATTTTATACCAGAGCGGTATGGGCCATACCATCCAAGAAGAACGCATTATTAAAGGATTACATAATCCTGAATTAGATAAAGTGCTTGGATCGTACGCCAATGAAATACGCGATGAAATGGAACTTGTTGCCGGCGCTTCAAATGAATTCAATCAAGAAGCTTTTCTAAAAGGCGAGCTTACGCCAGTATATTTTGGTACAGCCTTGGGTAACTTCGGTGTGGATCATATTTTGGATGGCATCGTTGAGTGGGCTCCAAAGCCGCTTCCTCGTGAAAGTGATGTCCGAAATGTCACGCCGGATGAAGAAAAGTTCTCTGGCTTTATTTTTAAAATTCAAGCCAATATGGATCCAAAACATCGAGACCGTGTTGCCTTTATGCGTGTTTGCTCAGGTCGATATGAGCAAGGTATGAAAATGCACCATGTGCGTATCGGTAAAGATGTTAATGTCAGCGATGCTTTGACCTTTATGGCTGGAGATCGAAGCCGTGCTGAAGCGGCCTATCCAGGCGATATCATTGGATTACATAATCATGGCACCATGCGAATTGGTGATACATTTACTCAAGGCGAAAAACTACGCTTTACTGGGGTGCCAAACTTTGCACCTGAAATGTTCCGTCGTATTCGTTTAAAAGATCCACTAAAACAAAAGCAGTTACTTAAAGGCTTAGTACAATTATCTGAAGAGGGAGCTGTACAGGTCTTCAGACCAATTGATTCTAACGATTTAATCGTAGGTGCGGTTGGTGTGCTACAGTTTGAAGTGGTTGTTGGACGATTAAAAAGTGAATATAACGTAGAAGCTATTTACGAAGGTATCAGTGTGAGTACCGCACGTTGGGTGTATTGCAAAGATGAGCGTAAATTAGAAGAGTTTCGTCGTAAATGTAGTCAAAATTTAGCCCTCGATGGCGGAAATAACTTGACCTATATTGCTCCAACAATGGTTAATCTAAATTTATCTATGGAACGCTACCCAGATGTTGAGTTTGCCAAAACACGCGAACATTAAATGTTAAGAAGTGTTTTACAGATATGTTAAAAAAGGTGGCTTTGCCGCCTTTTTTATTATTATTTTTAAGAGGGAATTAAGATGATTAAGGCTATTTTTAGACTATTTATTGTGAAACCCTGGCAAAGGTACATTTTATGGTGCGATGAGATGGGATTAACCCTAGAAAATAAACGTAGCTGTGTACCACGATTGAGTGAACCTACAAATGAAGCATCGATATCTGAGCCCGTCATAAAACAGAATGTTATTGGTAATAAAAAAGAGCGACATTATGATTGATACTCATGCCCATCTCGACATGTCAGAGTTCGATAATGATAGAGCACAATTATTCGATGCCATGCATCACCATGGTATTAGCTCTGCTATTTTACCAGGAGTGTCAGTCGATCAATGGCAAAAGCAAATCCTAATAGCGCAGCAGTTTAATTGTTATTTCTCACTCGGTATTCATCCTTGGTATGTGCCGGATGATATTGATGCGGCTATTATTACACTTGAAGCAACGATACAACAATATAGCAAGAATAGGCGTTTGGTTGCTGTTGGGGAGTGTGGGCTGGATAAATTACATCATTGGTCAGATAAACAATTGTTGTTACTTGAGAAACAGTTATCACTTGCTCAAATTTATCAATTGCCCGTCATTTTACATGCCGTTAAAGCTCATCAAGAATTATTGTTATTGTTGGATCGTATTAAGCTATCTAAAGGCGGTGTTGTACATGGATTTTATGGCAACAGTGATATTGCGAAACGTTATATTTCGCTGGGTTTTAAATTAGGCATTGGTGCTTTAATACTCAATCCAAGTGCAAAAAAGCTTCGAGAAACAGTGGTTAATTTACCTTTAGAGCACTTTTTATTGGAAACGGACTCGCCAAGCATGCCACCTTTTGACCATCCTAAATCACGAAACACTCCTCTTATTCTTCCTCGAATTGTGTCCGAAATCGCATTTTTGAAGAAAAAGCCTACTGTTTGTATATTAGAACAGTTGAATAAAAATGCGTTGCAACTGTTTGAGCTTTAATTGTTTTTTAATGAACATAGAGACTTAAATTGTTTTTAATGTCGTAAGGGTTTGAAATTAAACTTTAAAAACTTGATCAAAACGACGCTTTTCGTTTCACGCTCAGTTATAATCATCAACGGAAATTAGGTGAGTTAACAACATTCAAAAAAACTGTTAACAAAAGGGTGATGATTAATGGATATAGTAATGAGTTTAGTAGGGGTGGTCACCTTACTATTGATAGGTTTTGCACTATCAAACAATAGAAAAGCAATTAACGTACGTACTGTCGGTGGTGCTTTATTAATTCAAGCATTCTTCGCTGGTTTTGTTTTATATGTTCCAGTCGGTAAAGATATACTGAAAGGTGTTTCTGATGCGGTATCAAGTGTTATTAGTTATGCACAAGCAGGTACCAGCTTCTTATTTGGTGATTTAGCTAACTTTAAAGTTGGTTTTATTTTTGCCATTAACGTATTACCTGTCATTATTTTCTTCTCTTCTCTAATTGCAGTGCTTTACTATTTAGGCATTATGCAGTGGATCATCCGTATTATCGGTGGTGGACTACAAAAAGCATTAGGCACTAGTCGTACAGAATCTATGTCAGCTACAGCGAATATTTTCGTTGGACAAACAGAAGCACCATTAGTTGTGCGTCCGTTTATTGCGACAATGACTCAGTCTGAGTTATTCGCAATCATGGTTGGTGGCTTAGCATCAATCGCTGGTTCTGTATTAGCTGGTTACGCTCAAATGGGTGTTCCAATTCAATACTTAGTAGCAGCGTCATTCATGGCAGCACCAGGTGGTCTATTAATGGCTAAACTGATGCACCCTGAAACAGAAGCTTCTATCAACGAAATGGAAGATTTACCAGATGACCCAGATAAGCCAGCAAACGTGTTAGATGCTGCTGCTTCAGGTGCTGCATCAGGTATGCATCTTGCATTGAACGTTGGTGCTATGTTGATCGCATTCGTTGGTTTAATTGCAATGATCAACGGTATCATCGGTGGCGTAACAGGTTGGTTTGGTTTAGAAGGTATTACTCTAGAACTTATCCTTGGTTATATCTTTATGCCTCTTGCTTTCTTAATCGGTGTACCTTGGAACGAAGCACTTGTTGCTGGTTCTTTCATCGGTCAAAAGATTGTTGTTAACGAATTTGTTGCTTACTTAAACTTCGCTCCGTATCTACTTGATGCATCTGCTGAAGGCTTCAAAGTAGTAGCTGAAACAGGCGCAATGATGTCTGACCGTACTAAAGCAATTATCTCTTTTGCTTTGTGTGGATTCGCTAACTTATCTTCTATTGCAATCTTACTTGGTGGTTTAGGTGCTATGGCTCCTGCACGTCGCCATGACCTTGCAAAATTAGGTATCCGTGCTGTTATCGCTGGTTCATTAGCTAACTTAATGAGCGCGACATTAGCCGGTTTATTCTTAGCTATCTAAGTTAAGAGTAACTCCAGGGGGAATACCTCCTACAGCTGGGTCTTTACGTTAATAATAATTAGAGACCCAGTTTTGTAATAAAGTTGTTATTGATTTTTGTGTTAATCCACCGTTTCCCAATACGAAGTTATGCTGTTTTATTGATTGCAAAAGAGGATGCATTAAATTCTCTAGTCAAGATTGAAATGTCAAATTGTTAATGATGTGTGGACAAAAAGTCGCGACATTGTTCACAAAAAAGAATTTTGTATTCGTTTTTTATCGATTAAATATTGAGATTTATATCAGTAACGGTAAAATACGAATGATTAAAAAGAAGTGCTATCCAAGAAGATAGTTAAATAATATACATGGGGTTGATGATGAAAAATGTAAAAATGTTAGCTTTAGCGGGTGCAACAGTCGCTGCTATTTCTGGTAATGCTTTCGCTGCAGATCGTACCGATCTTCACGCTACTGATTACAAATGGTTGCAGTTTAATGCTATGTACTCTATTGGCGAAAAGCCAGATAACCCAGCTTCTGGTGATCAACATAACTACTTAGAAATGGAGTTTGGTGGTCGTTCTGGTGTTGTTGATCTTTATGGTTATGTTGATGTGTTCAACTTAGCAAATGAATCTACTGACAATGGTGACAAAAATCCTGGTTCAGGCACTAGTAAATTGTTCATGAAATTTGCTCCACGTTTCTCTATCGATGCGATTACTGGTAAAGATTTATCTTTTGGTCCAATCCAAGAAGTATATTTCTCAACCTTGTTCAACTGGGATGGTCTTAACGGCGAAGGCGTTAACTCTACATTCTGGGGTGTTGGTGCTGATGTAAACGTACCTTGGTTAGGCAAAACTGGTATGAACCTTTATGGTTACTACGACATGAACGCTAAAGAGTGGAACGGATATCAGTTCTCAGCTAACTGGTTCAAGCCTTTCTACTTCTTCGACAACAAGAGCTTCTTATCATTCCAAGGTTATATCGATTACCAATTTGGTGCTGATGAAGACGACAACATGTTCGTTCCTAAGACTTCAAGCGGTGGTAACATCTTCTTTGGTCTATACTGGCACTCAGATCGTTACGCGCTTGGTTATGGCTTAAAAGGCTTCAAAGACGTATACCTACTTGAAGATGAAGGCGGTTTGGTTGGCCTAGAATCTACTGGTTGGTCACATTACCTATCTGCAACTTACAAGTTCTAAGATTGGTATAGTGAATCTGTTGGAGCCGCATTTGCGGCTCCATATTTTATAATAAAAGTAATATCGAACTTTCATTTAAAATCATTGTCTAACAAGAGTGTTTTTATATAAAAGTTTGTACTCTACAAAGTTTTATTTTTACGCGCTAAAAAGGATTTTTCGCGGAACAGTTGAAACAAATATCTTTGTTTTATCTTTTCCGGTCTTCAAGGATTCAAGTCGTGGTACTCGTTATCAGATTGAATACTTAGGTTAGTAAATAGCAGCAAGATTTACTGGCAATACTGAAGGCCCGGCCATAATTATAATCATATGCCAGCTACATAGTGTTGCCTGAAAAAAATTTATCAACTTTGATTTATCGTTTCGGAGAGCAATTATGACTGATTTAAAAAAAGCGGCACAACGTGGTATTGAGTTAATGGATTTAACCACTTTAAATGATGATGATACTGATCAAAAGGTCATCGATTTGTGCCATAAAGCCAAGTCTCCAGCAGGTAATACTGCCGCAATTTGTATTTACCCTCGTTTTATTCCTATTGCACGTAAAACATTAAATGAACTTGATTGTGAAGACATTAAAATTGCAACAGTGACGAATTTTCCACACGGTAATGATGATATTGCCATCGCAGTATTAGAAACTCGTGCAGCAGTTGCTTATGGTGCAGATGAAGTCGATGTTGTGTTTCCATACCGTGCATTAATGGATGGTAACGAAACTGTCGGTTTTGAAATGGTTAAAGCGTGTAAGGAAGAGTGCGGCGATGATGCGATTTTAAAAGTTATCATCGAATCTGGTGTGCTAAAGGATCCTGCTTTGATCCGCAAAGCATCAGAGTTAGCTATTGATGCAGGTGCTGATTTTATTAAAACATCAACGGGTAAAGTACCGGTAAACGCTACGCTTGAAGCGGCTGAAATTATGTTAACTGTCATCAGCGAGAAAAATCGCAATGTAGGCTTTAAGCCTGCCGGCGGTGTTCGTGATGCCGCTCAAACAGCTGAATTTTTAGACTTGGCTGCGCGCATTTTAGGTGATGATTGGGTTACCCCACAAACTTTCCGTTTTGGTGCTTCTAGCTTGTTAAACAGCTTGTTGCATACATTAGAATTAGTAGATGCTCCTAAGCCTACTTCAGGTTACTAATCGCATAGATAGTCCAAAATCTCAGTATGGCCTTGGTTCATTGTCGTACTGAGGCGCTATCACTTGATAGCATCCTATTATTAAAGGCGACCCTAAAGGTGATGGGTTGCCTAAAGGGAGACGTAACATGTTTTTAGCTCAAGAAATTATTCGTAAAAAACGTAATGGCGATGTATTAAGCACTGCAGAAATTCAATTCTTTGTTGATGGCATTACTCATAACACGGTTTCAGAAGGCCAAATTGCTGCGTTCGGCATGGCAGTGTATTTCAAAGATATGAATATGGATGAACGGATTGCATTAACGATTGCGATGCGTGATTCCGGAACCGTATTAAATTGGGATTCTCTGGGCCTCAATGGCCCGATTATCGATAAGCATAGCACTGGTGGTGTTGGCGATGTAATCAGCCTAATGCTTGGCCCTATGGCTGCAGCTTGTGGCGGTTATGTGCCAATGATTTCAGGTCGTGGCTTAGGTCACACCGGTGGTACGTTAGATAAATTTGATGCCATTCCTGGTTATCAAACTGAGCCTTCAAGTGAATTATTCCGCAAAGTGGTTAAAGACGCTGGTGTTGCCATTATTGGTCAAACCGGTGACTTAGTCCCTGCTGATAAGCGTTTCTATTCGATTCGTGATAATACCGCCACCGTTGAATCTATTTCGTTAATCACCGCATCTATTTTATCTAAAAAGTTAGCCGCGGGGCTTGATGCTCTAGCAATGGATGTCAAAGTCGGCAGCGGTGCATTTATGCCAACTTATGAAGCATCTGAAGAATTAGCTCGCAGTATTACTGCTGTTGCTAATGGCGCAGGAACTAAAACAACGGCATTGTTAACTGACATGAACCAAGTATTGGCTTCGTGTGCAGGTAATGCGGTTGAGGTTCGTGAGGCGATAAACTTTTTGACTGGTCAATATCGTAATCCACGTTTATATGCTGTCACCATGGGATTATGTGCAGAAATGCTAATTTTGGGTGGTATTGCACAGAATGAAGCTGAAGCTCGTCATAAACTAAATACTGTATTAGATAATGGTAAAGCAGCAGAGGCTTTTGCTAAAATGGTATCTGGCTTAGGTGGCCCAACAGACTTTGTTGAGGCATATGATAAGTATTTACCTCATGCGAAAATTGTACGACCTGTATATGCCAACACATCTGGCTTTGCTTACAAAATGGATACACGAGAACTTGGTTTAGCCGTAGTGACCTTAGGTGGTGGACGTCGCAAACCAGGTGATGCACTGGATTACAGTGTTGGATTAACTCAAGTATGCGCATTGGGTCAGGAAGTTAACAAAGACGTTCCGTTAGCGATGATCCATGCTCAATCTGAAGATGCTTTCGCCGAAGCTGCCGCTGCTATTCAGCAAGCCATTATTATTGGTGATAGCGCGCCTGAGAAAACGCCTGAAATATATCGTTATATTCGCGCTTCAGATTTATAAAGGAAACAAATAATGAAACGTACTTTTATCTTAATGCTCGACTCTTTTGGTGTTGGTGCTGCTACCGACGCCGATAAGTTTGGTGACGTTGGCTCAGATACTTTTGGTCACATCGCGCAAGCCTGTGCTGACGGCAAAGCGGATATCGGCCGTCAAGGTCCATTGAAATTACCTAATCTTGCTCGCTTTGGTTTAGGCCATGCTGGTTTTGAAAGTACGGGTAAATTTGCTGCTGGATTTGCAGATAATGTCGAAGTCATCGGTGCTTATGGTCATGCTGACGAATTAAGCTCAGGCAAAGACACTCCTAGTGGTCACTGGGAAATGGCGGGTGTTCCTGTCCTTTATGAGTGGGGTTATTTTAGTGACTTAACCAATTCATTTCCTAAAGAACTCACAGATAAAATCCTTGAACGCGCTGGTTTAGATGGGTTTTTAGGTAACTGCCATGCTTCAGGTACTCAAATTCTTGAAGAGTTAGGCGAAGAGCACATGAAAACAGGCAAGCCTATTTTCTATACCTCTGCTGACTCTGTATTCCAAATAGCATGTCATGAAGAAAGTTTTGGTGTAGAAAATTTATATAACTTGTGCAAAATTGCGCGTGAAGAGTTAGAGCCTTATAACATTGGTCGTGTAATTGCTCGACCATTTGTTGGTACTGGCCCTGCTGATTTCGCTCGTACTGGTAATCGTCATGACTATGCGGTATTACCACCAGCACCTACAGTATTAGATAAGCTTAAAGATGCTGGCGGTGAAGTGGTTAGTATCGGTAAAATTTCTGATATATATGCTCACAGTGGTATTACTCAACAATTTAAAGCGACAGGTCTCGAAGAGTTATTTGACGAAACCTTAGCGCAAATTAAACGTGCTGGTGATAACACGATTGTGTTTACTAATTTCGTTGATTTTGACTCTCATTATGGACATCGTCGTGACACCGCCGGCTATGCTAAAGCACTTGAGTACTTTGATTCTCGTTTACCGGAATTATTAGCGATTTTACAACCTGAAGATTTAGTCATTTTCACTGCTGATCATGGTTGTGATCCTACTTGGGTTGGCACTGAACATACTCGTGAACGTGTGCCGGTACTCGCCTATGGTGCAGGTTTATCTGCAGGCTCACTAGGCCGTCGTAAGTCTTTTGCTGATATTGGTCAGTCTATTGCGAGTTATTTTAAGTTAGAACCGATGAATTATGGTGAATCTTTTATTAATTAGTCACATTTTCAAACGACGGTTCTATATAAAGTTTAATGGCTTTGCTAAACTGTAAACATGACTAAGCAATACAAATAAAATAGAAACATAGGGGTTATAACATGGCTACACCACATATTAATGCAGTTGAAGGTGCTTTTGCTGAAACGGTACTTTTCCCAGGCGATCCATTACGTGCAAAATACATTGCTGAGACATTTTTAGAAAATGTTGAGCAAGTGACTGATGTACGTAACATGCTAGGTTTTACCGGTACATATAAAGGTAAGCGTATTTCTGTTATGGGTTCAGGTATGGGTATCCCATCTTGTTCAATCTATGCACACGAACTTATCAAAGACTACGGTGTTAAGAATTTAATCCGTGTTGGTACTTGTGGCGCAATCAGCACTGACGTAAAAGTACGTGATGTGATTATCGGTATGGGTGCATGTACTGACTCTAGAGTTAACCGTTTACGTTTTAAAGATAACGATTTTGCTGCAATCGCAGACTACAGCTTACTAAGTGCTGTTGTTGATTCGGCTAAAGCACACGGCACTAAAATCCGTGTTGGTAACGTTTTCTCTGCCGACTTATTTTATACTCCAGATCCTCAAATGTTTGATGTTATGGAAAAAATGGGTATTTTAGGCGTCGAGATGGAAGCTGCTGGTTTATACGGTGTAGCACATGAATTAGGCGCTAAAGCGTTATGTGTTGTAACTGTATCAGACCACATTCGTACCGGTGAGAAGACTACCTCTGATGAGCGTCAAACAACATTCAGCGACATGATTATCATGACTTTAGATGCAGCGTTAACACTGTAATTTAAACGTTAGTCATAAAATGGGCACTCATTGAGTGCCCATTTTTTATGTTTGTGATTTATGTCAGCAATCTGTCTAGGCTGGAGGGTCTTGTTGTATCTCTTCTGACTCGTCTGCTTGCGTTTCGTTTGAAGCGAGCAAGGCCGATTTTTTAGGTTTTTTACGTAATTTAGCTTGGGCTTTTCGGCGGTCAAAATCTGCACGTTTAAATGAAAGTGCCCGTGATAATAGTAAACCAATAAAGCCAGCTACAATTAACATCATCTGCTGTAATTGCATGTTCTGTTCGTGCAAGATTTTTATTTCATCGAAAAAAATATCAAGATTTAAACGTACTTCAACGTAACCTAAATTATTGTCGTCTTGAATAACATTTTCAATCAAAGGTGGATACGGTTTTAATAAACCTTTTAATATTTCAGAGTCAGCTTCTAAGTTTTCATAAGAAACACTTTGAGCAAATGCTAACCTTACACCCTGCGAATTATAGATATTCACCGACATCACTTTAGGATCCGCAGCAAGTGCTGATGCTAACCATTGCAGTTGCTCATCATTTTGTAAAAACATTGCCGGAGCTGCACCATTAGCGGCTTGTTGTGCTAATAGTCTTGCCATCACTTTTGTTTGTGAATTTAGTAATTTTTGACCATTACGTAAACTTGATTGCCACAAGTACATTAGACCGATGATCAGGGTTATTGCGACAATGATTTGCACAATCCGGCTGATTTTTTGCCTTTTCTTAAGACCTTTAACAAAAATCACTTTAATCCTCAGTGTTTTTTCTATTTAATTGGAAGCTGTTTTGGGGAGTTCTTTTATCGAGCAACCATTCTGTGCTAACCCAATTACAGAGAATTATCAAAAAGCTATACTAATCGAAAAATTTGTCAGTAGATAGTCGTAACATACTAAGAGGCCGTATTGATGCTTGAACAACGTGATAATGTTTTACTAAATTTTTTATTTTCAGATACTTGTGAGACATATCAACATTTAGGCTGTGTGTTATATCGTTATCAAGAGTCAGATTACTTACTTAACTTACAATCTCATCTACCGTATCGTTGTCGAGTTATTTTTAGTGCGCAATGCTCTGCAGAGATAGAAGCCTGGTTATCTTCCATATCTATCGATACTCATATCGCAAAGCTTGACAGGCAAAACGATTTATTAGGTTTTGAACTGTCGGCTCAAACCGCTAATGATGTATTAATGGCGTCATTCCCAACAAATATAGCTGCTGAAATAGTGCTTATTCAACAACCATTAGCTCGCCTCAATCAACCGGGGTTATTGGTGATGGATATGGATTCTACTGCTATTCAAATTGAATGTATTGACGAACTCGCTGCTATGGCTGGTGTGGGTGAGGAAGTTGCCGCAGTTACGGCAAGTGCTATGCGTGGCGAATTAGATTTTGAACAGTCTTTAAGACAACGAGTTAGTAAGCTTACCGGTGCTGATGCCGCTATTATTCAGCAGTTGTGCGACAACTTGCCGTTAATGTCTGGTCTTGAAGTAATGTTAGCCGAGTTAAAAACACATCAATGGAAACTGGTTGTCGCTTCTGGTGGGTTTACGCCATTTGTCGGTCATTTAAAAACATTGCTTAATCTTGATGCGGCATTTGCCAATGAGTTAGTTATTGTTGATGGCAAGCTGAGTGGTGAAGTAACAGGTGAAGTGGTCGATGCTCAATATAAGGCTAACGTGATTAGTCTGTGTGCGGAACAGTGGGCTATTCCATCTGGTCAGCGAGTTGCCATTGGTGACGGCGCCAATGATATTCCGATGATCCAAGCCGCCGATTTAGGATTAGCATTTCATGCTAAGCCTAAATTAGTTGCTGCTGCAGATGCATCAATCCAAAATGTTGATTTACGTGCATTAGTCTTTTGTCTACAACTGTAATTAGTTAGTGTTTACATTTATGAACAAGACTAAATATAGAATTATTACTCTATTCTAGTTGTATTTCACGGTAGTAATGTTAGTTTTATATTTATAATCACTAACATAACTGCCTATTTTGACTATAGATATCCTCCAAAACTCACTGTTTATACCATACAGAGATGGCCAATTGCATCTGCGGCATATTCGCCCTACGTCGCCTATAGCACTCGGTATTCCTATTTTGATGTTGCATGGTGCTATGTCCAATGGAAGAGTGTTTTATAGCAGCTCTGGTCGTGGTTTAGGCTGTTTTTTAGCTAACGCTGGTTTTGATGTTTATGTGATGGATACTGCAGGACGAGGCTTAAGTGAGCCTAAAATACATCGTGACTTCACTTTGGGCCAAGGAGAAGTCATTCGTGAGCAATTGCCATTAGTGCAGCAGTTTATTCTACAGCGTCATCCATTGGTTAATAAAGTACATTGGTGTGCCCATTCATGGGGCGGGGTGTTAATGGCCAGCAGTTTGGCTCGTTATAGCCATCTACAGTCTAGTGTGGCATCGTTATTAACCTTTGGTTCCAAACGTACTATCAAAGTGAAGTCATTTAAAAAATGGCTTATGGTCGATTTTTTCTGGAATCGTTTTGCGCCTTTTTATATTGGCAGACAAGGCTACTTTGATGCCAGTCGACTGCGCGTTGGTATGGATAATGAAAGCAGTGCATCATTATTACAAACGATTGATTGGGTGCGAGGTGATTGGGTAGATCATGATGATAATTTTCATTATGCAGAAGCCGCAACCAAAGCGGTATGGCCACCAGCATGGTTTATCGCAGGTAAAAATGATCATGTATTAGGCAATCCGTCAGATGTACGCGATATGATTGATGAATGTGGTTTTAGCCAAGTTAAGTATACTTTGCTCGCCAAAGAAAAGGGCAATTTATTGGATTACAATCATGCCGGTATGTTGACAGCTCGACAAGCCGAGCAAGATCACTTTGTACAAATTAAACAATGGTATTTATCAATGTGAGCCAAGTTAGCTGTAGAGAAATAGTACGTGGTTATTAACCTATTCTTTGGCTAGTCAATCTTTGGTTAGTAAAAATGCAGTTTTGAAATAAATTCAGATCATCGATTTATGCTATTTTTAATTATGATTAGCGGTTACTGAAAGATTACTTAGGCTAGTGTCATTAAGCTTGGAAAACGGATTTCAACTTCAGTAGTAATATCTAATAGCTCACCTGAACCGATAACTCTCCACAATTGCTCTTCTAATTGCTTTGCACGGTGATTAGCATGTATGTGGATATATTCTAGCTCGCGTCGAATATAGCTCATATCGGGCTTGTCAGTTGCTCCTATATACACCCTTAACGCCATGAAGCGACCCACTTTTTTACTTTGAGTAATAAATTGAATTTGTTGTTCTCTATTACCCAGTTCAGATTTAAGTTTACATTGGATCTGTACTGCACCTCTAGGGTGACGGGTGAGTTGCATAAACACTTCAAAAAAGGCCATACCATGAGTCGGTTTCATTAACTTGATAGGATCTATGATGTGTTGTTTTAATACATTGTTGTCCAATAGTGGTTTTAAATTGTATTGCAGTACTTTATCGCTGTCTTGAGCAAATAAATGGCTTATTTCATCTGTGGTTGTGCCAATACCTATGTAAGCCATTTGAGCCGCTTTTACTGTTTTTTCAATAAAATATGGCACTCCTGGTAATTGGCGCATTACAAGGTTTTTCATGCCATCAGCCAGTTCTTTTTTCTGGCCTTCATTATCTGATAACTGCTCGAGTTTTTGTTTATTGTGAGCAATCAATTTACTTAAAAACTCTACACCTTCATGCGGGGAGTGACCTATGATGGCGCTCAAATGTAAAGTCACACCATTCATCCTGCTGCGAATTAACTGATAAGGTAAATTTGATAAATTAGTTTTACCCGCAGCGGCTTGCAGGCGTGGAAATGATAATGTGACTGCTCCAGGTTCGTTGAAGTTAGCCGATTTCTCTAACGTCAGTTGTAAACCTCGACTCGAAATATCATGGGTAATACCAGTGGCCTGTTTGTCACCTTGTTGAATTGTGATTAAGGTTTTAAAAATGAATCGAGCCTCATGGCGCCGCTCACTAAATGGCATTGATACTTTTTTGATGCTGTGTTGTTTTATTTTTGCTTGGGAGAATATCTTTAAGCCATTCACATCAGATTGATCAAACCAGCATTGATAGTCTTTACGAGCTTCCTCGTTGGTTAAATCAATAAGTTGTAAAGTATGACTAAATTGAGCTAATTGTTGCTCAGTGAGGGCAGCATAACGTGCATCATCCCCCGGTAAAGTGGACGTTTTGTAGTTTTTGCTATGATCAATAGGTTGCATTACAATTTTAAATACGCGCCAACTTGTTTTGGTAGACGCAAAACCCAAAAAAAGATGAATATTTTTGGTCGCTTTTAGCTCCGCTAAAGTTGCAGAATAAAAATGTAATTTACCGTTAGAGTTATGAATAAAACTGAATAAATAACAATGCTCACTATTATCAATGTTTTTGAGCATTTGGGTTAAACGTCTGGTATTAATAAAACTCGGTAACTGACTAATTTCATTTTCATCTTGAAAATAATGTTGGATTGGTTTGTTACCTCTACCCAATAATTCGTAGTTTATGAGTGGTTTACCTTCAATGATGGAAACGAACAGAGGTAAATGTGTTAACAGAGGTAAGTAATGTCGCTCATAACCTAACCCGGTAGCGGTAACAATGACGTCGTTGACATCTACTTTATAACGAAACTTATAGCCGCGGATAAGCTGTGATAACAAGCTGTCTAATGCTTCTCCGCCACCCAGTCTTTTCAATCTAAAAACAGCACTATCATCTTTGTTTTGAATATCCACTATTTGATATTCAACACCATGTTTTAGATCATCGAGATAAAATTCATCACTGAGTTCGAGTAGTTTTACCAGTAAAGGTTTGTCTTGGTCTAAATGATGCTTTAACGGCAGCTTAATGCGAGCTCCGCCGACAGATAAATCTAGCGTTGCACCACTGACTTCGGTTATTCCTTGCTGAGAAACCATAATTCGAATGCTATAATTCATTCGTTCTTCACAGCGATTAAAATAACTGCCAAGCACAACACCAGGCACCAAAAAGGGATTTTCTTCGTCAATGACCTCAACTGAAACATTCTCTCTGAGTTTAAGACGTCGAAGTTTATGCGCTTTTATAACGTGCTCGTACACACCTAAGGTATATTTGTTACGGTATAATGGTAGCGCTTGTAGCAAGGCTTCTTTAGCGGGCTCGTCTAGGAAATATCTTTGATTGGCGACGACAACTTCTTCACATGGCAGTTCTGTTTTATCTCGTAAATCGATAATTCGCGTGCACAAAGATGAGATGCGATTTAGCTCCATTTTCAATAGAAAACGGGTTGAATTCGATTCATCAACTGTTAACTGTTCAAATACGTCCTGAAAATCAGGTTCCATGATCAACGGTTTCAGTTGTTCTATTAATGCCCTGTGGTTATCTAAACTCATTATTTTATCGTTTTAAATGCTTATTGTGAGTCTGGCTGATAATTTTATCGGCAAGAAAGCGCTGATCTTTATAGTAATATACATTTCAATGTTGTTCGATAGGAATGCACAAATGATATCGTTGTTAATACCCTCGAAACGAAGATTAACATAGCGTATTAATAGCAATACTGTATTGATGTAACGTTTGCTTATTACTTTTTTACAGTTTGTTTACATGAGTGTGGACAATATTTTAATCGTTGGCAAGACTCTGACTAAAGATCGTTGTTATTATTATACTTATGAGTTGCCTAAATCGTCATTTTTGATTCGACCGATGTTAGGTTTAGGTGATAAAGAAAATGTGTTAACAATGATGGTTTATTGATCCTTAAGCCGAATAACATCAAGCATTAAAGTACTAATTGATTTACAACATAGGAACTAACATGGCAAAAGCTCCAAAAATGGCATTTGTTTGTGACGATTGTGGCCTTGATTATCCGCGTTGGCAGGGACAGTGTCGTTGTGGTGCGTGGAATTCTTTGGTAGAAATGAAATTGTCAGCCTCAAAGAGTTCAACTTCACGATCATCTGTATTGGGATACGCTGGTGCAGTGGGTGGTGGCTCTAAAAAACTCAGTGAAGTTGAGTCAGAAGATGCCGAGAAAAGGCTCACTGAAATTGGTGAGTTAGATAGGGTACTAAGTGGCGGTTTGACGACAGGATCGGTGAATATTATTTCTGGCGACCCAGGTGCTGGTAAAACAACATTACTATCCGATTTGGTCGCTCGGATGTCACAATCTATGGCTTCACTGTACTGTACTGCCGAAGAGTCATTATCTCAGTTCAAAAACCGTGTTAATCGTTTAAAGCTTAATTACAACGAAGATAACTTATTTTTGCTGTCTGAAACCAGTGTAGAAGCCATTATTGAAGAATTAGAAGCCAAGCAAATCAAGTTTGCTGTCATCGACTCTATTCAAGCGGTTGTCACCGATGCAGCCAATGGCAGTCCGGGGTCGCCTTCACAAGTTAAAACAGCGGCTCAAGCGTTTACTCAATATTGTAAGAAAAATAATGTCACCATGTTCATTATTGCTCATGTGAATAAAAACAATGAAATAGCAGGCCCGCAAACCTTGGTTCATATCGTAGATTCATTGCTGCATATCGACACCAACGATGGACAGATTCGTACCTTACGCGCTAATAAAAACCGTTTTGGTGATGTTGATACCGTGGGGATATTCCGCATGAGTGAACGCGGTATGATCAGTGTTGATAACCCTAGTGAAATATTTTTGTCGGGCTCAACCACTGAATCGCCAGGCTCAACCATCACTTGTATTCGTAAAGGTAACCGTAATTTACTGTTGGAAATACAATGTTTAACCACCGAGACTGAATCTGAGTTTCCACAACGTGTGTGTGTGGGATTAAACATGAATCGGATTAAAATGCTAACCGGTATTTTACGTAAACATACTAAAACCAAAATTTTTCATGATACGTTTTTTAATATAGTGGGTGGTTTAAAAATTGATGAGTCGGAAACCTGCATCGATCTAGCGCTAGTTACGGCATTACTGAGCAGTTTAAATGACTTTGTCGTGCCTAGAACCACTTGTATTATGGGGGAGTTGAGTTTGAATGGCGATGTGCGCCCAATTGATAGTGGTGTGCCGAGAGTCAAAGAAGCTGCGCAGCATGGTTTTACAGAGATTTTTATCCCATTCCGTAATTATCACAAAACCATGGAAGGGCTAGGGGCAAAAATTATCCCAGTGAAAACTATCCATGAGCTGCTTGAACTAATTAATTAAACCTCGGGTGATAAAAAGCAAAATTTGAACATAAAAAAGGTAAGTCATTGACTTACCTTTTTTGCATCTTAACTTGTTAGGTCGGCTGTTTAAGGCGCTGAAGTGATTAAAGAGGTCAACTCACGATTTAATAGCTCTGGATCACCCATATTCAATTCAATAATTCGGCGAAGATGGGTAATGCTGTCAACATCAATGTGAGTACACTTTAAGCCAAGGTGTTCTGGGGTTTTATGGACAATTGCCGCTTCCATTTTCAGCTCAACGTCAGAGTCGGGTAACACAAACTCTAAGGTTAAAATGCTATTGAGCTGACCTGTATACCCAGATGGCAATTCTACTAGTGCACCATTAAGACTTAAATCTAAAATTTTAGTGCGCCAAGTTTGTTCTGTTTGCGCAAGATGAGCACTGGCTGCAAAAAAAATACGAGAAAACTTACGTCTGTCATCCATGGTTTGCCCTTAGTAATCAATATCGCAATGACACAAAGTCAGTGTTTATTGTTTAAGCATACTCGATTTATCTCGATTACGCTGAGAATATTTAGTCTAAAAAAAGGAGCGCATTGCGCTCCTTAGTGATATTGAGTTGTTTATCTTCTGACTTCAACTAAATGAGTAAATGACCCATTAATGCAATTATAGGCAGTGTCACTAAGGTTCGTAGAATGAAGATAACGAATAGCTCAAAAAAGTTAACCGGGATTTTACTACCAATTAAAAGAGCACCTACTTCACTCATATAAATAAGCTGAGTAACTGATAATGCCGCAATAACAAAGCGGGTCAAATCAGATTCTATAGAGCTGGCCAAAATCGATGGAATAAACATATCGGCAAATCCCACCACAATCGTTTTCGAGGCTTCGGTAGCTTCTGGAATATGCAGCAGTTCTAATAGCGGAATAAATGGCATACCTAAGTAATTAAAAATAGGCGTATGTTCAGCCAACACTAATGCGACGGTACCAATAGCCATAACAACAGGGATCACCCCGAATATCATATCGACAACGTTTTTAATTCCTTCAGTTAGCACATGCTTAATGCCACCAGCAGAAGATGCCCGTTGCATTGCTTGTTCAAATCCCCACGAAAATACGCCATGACTGGCTGGGATTGTTTCGTCATCTTCATGGCGAGGAGTATCATCGATATACAGATCTTTCTTCCATGATAATGGCGGTAGTTTAGGTACTATGATTGCGGCAATAAACCCTGCTAAACACACAGTCAGATAAAATGGCACAAATAAGTGCTCAAGTTTGACTTGTGATATCACCACTAAGCTAAAGGTTATTGACACGGCAGAAAAGGTTGTGCCAATAACAGCAGCTTCACGTGCAGTATAGAAACGAGTTTCGTATTGTTTGGTGGTCATTAAAATGCCCACACTACCATCACCTAACCAAGATGCCATACAGTCAATAGCACTGCGACCAGGTAAATTGAATATTGGACGCATAACTTTGGTTAATAACGTGCCAAAAAATTCTAATAAACCAAAATTGAGCAATAACGGTAATAACATGCCAGCAAAAATAAATACTGAAAATAGTACTGGTACTAAATCATTCAGAACCAAGCCACCGGTTGCAGATGAAATAATCGCTTCGGGTCCCACTTGCCAATAAACCATGACGATAAAGATTGCGCCTAGAATTCGCACCGCTAACCAAAATAAATTTACTTTCAGCAGTGTGCGTAAAAAAATACTTTTACGAACGAATTTAGGATTAATGAGTTGAGTGAGTAATGAGGCCAATGCCATTAGTACCACTATGCAGGTCATAATAAGCTGAATCGAACTGCCCATTTGGCTTTGCAATGCTTTTGAGATGATTGCAATCGGAATGGTAATCGAACCTTCGACATTGATAGGCGTCATAAACAGTAGCAAGCCAATCAGTGACGGAATAATAAAGGTGAGAATTGTTTTAATGCTATGTTTTTTATGTGTCACGTTAAATACACCTTACTTATGTGTTCTAAGTTGGCCAGCTGTGCTACCCAACTGTTTATTATGGACCGAAATTGAATGTCCATTCAGTTGTTATTTTTGGGTAGGCAAGGTTACCCCCTTATTTGCAGTATGTAAAATGATAACTTAACCGAATAGATATTAGTTAAATGTGAGTAGATATTTACTTTAAGAAAGTGTCGGAGTATATCGTTAAAATCTAATTTAATCAGTTGGTTAATATTTTGTTGCGGAAGTGTGCTCTCTTTGGCTTTGGCACTTTTTTATGGTTTGTATGCCATTAATAAACATGGATATGATTACGGTTCATGACCAATTTTATTAATGGCTATCAAATAGCGTTTGTAACGTTATCCCGCTGGAGTATTTGGCTCAAGGGAATAGTCCATGCCCGGTAACCCTAACCAATAGCCATTGCAATGATGATTGATAATCGATGCCTGTTTATTGTCGTTAAACTGTTTTGTGATTAGCGCCTTACTATTAAATGGATCCTCTGTTATTTGCGCTAATACATGAGCAAGTTCTGAACCCATGGCTACATCGGTTAATTTATTGGGTGATATACGCCAATAATCAATTCCCATGTCTATCATTTGTGGAATTTGGTTAATCAGGTTTACCTGCGCCGCAGATTGAGTTTGAATGCCATTTAAGCGGAGTAAGGGTTGTGACTCTTGAGTTTGAGCCAGTAAGCCTTTGCTATGGCGTTGGCAAATAGTTTGACACTTATCTTTTGGCAATTGGTAATGTTTTGCGGTAAAACAGCGTGCAGAATGTGCTAAAGGCAAATAGCCGTGACCGAGCACCTCTATTTCAAAAGCGGGTTTATCACCCTGGTTGATGACGGTGTTTAACCACTGCTGTGATAATTCACAAGGCATGACAAAACGATACATCCCTTTTTGGTGCAATAAATTAAGGCTGGTCCGATTATAATTATTGATTGTTGGCCCACACACAAAGGGGACTTTCGCTTGGTGCGCATAATGTACCGCAGCCATGTCATTAGCTTCAATACTGAAATCACCATTATCAATAGCTCGTTTCAGTTCATTAAGTTCAGATTGCGCCTCTATCAAAGCCATGGTTGATAACACCACGTGTTTGCCATGAGACTTAAGCATATTGGCGAGATCTAGATAGTTGTTAAACTTCAGTTCGCGGCGGCGGCTGCATACGGTTTCACCTAAATAAACGGTATCGATGTTACTCAATGCTACTTGCTGATAAAAGTGTTCAACGTCAGATTTTGACCAGCAGTAACTAATTGGAGCGAGAGATATTTTCATTGTAAAACCTTATTGCCATTGACGCTCATAAGCGCCCAATGTAGTTATTTGTCCTTCGGATACTTTTGCTAACGCTTGCGACCATTGCGGTTGCTCGCAAAAAGACTCGGGGCTGGCTAAATAAGTGTCGATAGCGCTACGCCAAACGTGGGTGACTTGGCTGACGTAAGCAGGGCTTCGCTGACGTCCTTCTATTTTAAGTGATTTAATTCCCGCTTGGGCGAGCTCGGGTAACAAGCTTAAGGTGTTTAAACTGGTAGGTGACTCCAATAAATACTTTGCATCATGATCGTATTCGGCAACATAACGGCCTTTACAGACCACCGGATAACCCAGTTGTTGGTTAGCTTCAGCTTTATCAATTAATACATTATTGAGTCGGGTCAATTTATCGCTGCCAGAATCTTGCCAACGCACATGGTTAGCCGGTGAGCACGAACCGCCTGTATTAGGGGATTGTCCTGTTACATATGATGATAAATGGCAACGTCCTTCAGCCATGATACATAAACTACCAAAAGCAAATACTTCAAGCTCAACAGGGCTCACTTTAGCTAAGTCTCGAACCTGTTTAATGGACAATACTCGTGGCAATACTGCTCGTTCGATATTAAAAGCTTGTTGATAAAATGATAGAGCCCCTAAGTTTGTGGCGCTGGCTTGTACTGATAAATGCAACGGAAGGTGCGGATAATGCTGGTGGGCATAATCGAGTAATGATAAATCAGCTACGATGAGGGCATCCATTTCTAATTGTGCGGCTAAATCAACGGCCTGATACCAGCGGTGTTCTTCACCGGGTTTGGGAAAAGTGTTTAAGGTTAAAAATACCTTTCGCCCTTGGCTTTGGGCCAGTTTTGTCGCTTGTGCTAGTTGTACTGCAGAAAAGTTTAGTCCTGCAAACGAGCGCGCATTAGTGTCATCTTTTAGTCCGAGGTAAACCGCATCAGCGCCAGCGTTAAGAGCGGCTTTGAGTGACGCTAAGTTACCTGCAGGGCATAAGAGTTCCATGTTGGTGTTCTCATTTTTTTCAAAGAACAGGAGTGTAAATGTGATTGAGTTAACATGATTTGATTTAAAACAGGTTTCGTTAGATAAATTGCCAGTAAACTCACTTGATTATTGGTTCTATTTGCAAGTAGGTACTCTCGATGGCACAAGCATTTACACAACAATTATCGGCGCACTTGTTACATTTTGCGCCTCAAGTAAGCCGTCGCTCGCTAAACTTGATGCCGGAAGCGTTAAAAATAATCGTCATCAATAAACTGCTTAATTTAGTGTTAGCGGAACAATTGAAGGCAGATGAACTCCATTTTCTCAAACAAAAGTGGGTAGGCATTTGTGTTGATGATATTGGTTTGCGTTTTGAGGTGGGTGTCGAACAACAACTACGAGTGCGTGCTTTTACTCAGCCTGATGTGACATTAAGTGCCAATGTGCCTGAGCTAATTTTGGTTGCAGCAGGTAAAGAAGATCCCGACACGCTGTTTTTTCAGCGTAAATTACGTATAGAAGGGGATACAGAGTTGGGGTTAGAGGTTAAAAATTTATTGTTGTCTATAGAGTTAGATAGCTTACCCAAACCCGCTCGGATCGGCATTGAGCAACTGGCAAAAGTATTACAAACATTAACAGCCAGTGAATAATTATGGTGTTATTTGACTCTAAAAATCGGCGCATTAAGCGCCGTTTTTGCAGATGCTAGATGTTAGGTACTAAATATAAGCTCTTAGTTGCTCAATCCTGAGGTTACACATTGCCAGTGAGTGCAGAGTATTTTAGTAATAGCGCATCATGTGACTCGACATGTTTAGGGTCGGGGTCGATACAATCGATAGGGCAAACAGACGCGCAAGTCGGCTTGTCGTAATGACCAACACATTCGGTGCACAATGCAGGCTCGACTTTATATACCACTTAATCCATGGCGTTAGGGTTGAAAATATCACAATCAATTGCGATATAGCTAATGATCCATGACATAAAAACATCCGCCAAACAGGGTTTAGTGGATGTTGATTTTCTGATGAGTAGCATCAAGGATTGCGAGCATTAGACGATTGCTAATGCTCGGCTATTATCAGAACTGCTCTGTAGGCTGAGTTACTATATTGTGATCTAATGTGACAGCGGTTTGTGACATTAATCTGCCGTTAACCGTCGCATCTGTGTTTATGCTTATGCCTTTTTCAGCTAAGATCACACCTTCAAAATGCGCTGTGGTATCAAGTGCTACTCCCGCACTTCCGCCAACCTGCCAGAAGATATTTTTTGCCTGAGCGCCGCTTTGTAAATTAATACGACTGGCAGCTGCTTGAGTAAGGTCACCGGCTATCTGGAAAATCCACACGTCGTTGGCACTGCCTGAAAGAGTTACGTCAGTAGAGATCAACACACCTGAGCTCCACTTATATAAACCTGGCTCCAGTGTCATGCCACTGATATCACCAGCGCCTAGCTCGGTATAGTCAGGTAAGGTTCTGCCTGCTGCATCGTTATAGGCAGTGCCCATATCAAGTACCGCGTTGGCGACGAGGGTGTTATCTTCTGCGGCGCCTGCAAAACAAGTAATCGCACCGCTGCCTGTATAAGCCGCATCAGCACCATAAATAGTTCCGCTGATTTCATTACAAAACACGTTATCCATCGCTGCGGCCGTAATAGGACTTGAACCTATATTACCTGTTATAGCAGAAGCAGGGATATTGGTAATACCGGTCTTAGTTAAAATAGCAAAATCACCCGAAGTTCTTAACTTCACAGGTTCAGGTCCAATAGCGGCAACATCACTGGTGGTAAAACTCCAGCTGAAACTCGCTGCTAATAGATTCGCTGGGATCGCTAAATCGCTGATAGCAGTTGTCAAGGTTGCGGTATAAAGCGTATTGGCTGCTAAATTATCGTCTGGATTAAAAGTTGCAACTGTTCCTTGAACACTAACCACACCAGTGACAAGATTTGTTCCATCACTTAGCGTAAAGCTAGAGCCGTTTACCGTATTAGGAGAAAGTGCTTCACTAAACTCAGCAGTCATATTTCTATTTAAGGCAAAATCCTGTGCGAGGTCTACGGGGTAATTTGATACTACCTGTGGGGCAATAACATCTGGTAATGCTGAGGTAGTAAATGACCAACTAAAACCACTAGCAAGCGCTATGCCTGCAGTATTCGTTACTTCAGTGGTGATTGATGCCTGGTATAGGGTGTTATGAGTAAAATCACTGCTTGGAGCAAATACGGCGGTATGACTTGTTTCATCATAAGAAACGGTGCCTAACACGGCTGTTTGGCTCGGAGCCGTTAAGGTAAAGCTGGCATCGTTAATCGTTTGCTCATTCATCGCGTCACTGAAGGTTGCAGTGATTTGTTGGTTTATCGCTACATCAATAGCAAGATTAATAGGGTTACTGGCGTTAATGACTGGCACAGTTGCCGCGTTATCGTTATCGTTATCGTCATTGTTACAACCTGAGATTAAGCTCGCCATCAATATCGAGCTAGCCAATATAGTTTGGTTATAATATTTATTTGTTGTGTGCATTATTTTTATCCTTTAAAAAATTAACATCGCAATTCAAAGAATGCTCACGCCCCCCATCAGAAATTAACCGATGAATAGATGTTTCTTTGCACTGTGGATAGTTTTTGATAGCTGAAGTCACGTATATAGACAAATGTTAGATTGATAACCTTGACCATAAACAGAACGGTTACTGCTTATATCAGCACCTAAATGGGCCTCATTGCACAGTAGTGGTTAATGAGGAGACAGACTATCTGTTCCCTCATTCTTTCTATCTATTTTTGTCAACTTGGGTAAGCCGAGCTTAAAACTAGTTAGCTTTGGTTACTGCGTTAGCATCCAGAGTGACCTGATCGGTAACGGCAAATAATCGGCCTGTGACGTTAGCACCAGTCCGCACATTCACTTCTGACCAAGCAAAAACATTGCCTGAGAAGTTTGTGTTCGTTCCGATAACTGTTTTTCCGGCTGTTCTCCAATAGATATTCTTTGCTTGTGCGCCATTAATGAGCACAATGTCGCCACCTGGAGCACCAGATGTCAGGTTTCCGCCTATGGTGAAAATAAACACCGAATCAGGATCTCCTTCGCCATCAAGGGTGAGAGTGCCTGTTTGGAGGGTCACATCAGCTGCAGTTTTATAGACACCACGAGTCAGAGTCAGATTCCCCAATTCAATAGGACAAACCTGAGTCGCTGCGTTTGGGTTAGGATCTGCAGCTAGGAAGTTATATGCAATACCAAGATCCGTTCTGGACTGGTTAATAAATGCGACCATAGATGCATAAGGCACAGGAACAACATAGGGGGGAGTACTATCGTCGCCAGCATAAGACAAACCATTGGTTAATTCGTCAAATTCGCCAGCATTAACGCCAGGAGTAAATCCTGCGTAATAAGAACGTGCCTGGTCAAGAATACCTAAATCACCATCAACAATGGCAGAACCACTCGTGGTAGTAATGGCTTGTGAGGCAAGCATGGCAAAACGCGCCACTTCACCCAATTCTGGTGCTAGTGGGTTGTTTGGTAGGGCAGCAGTAACATTAAGTGTTGTATCCGCAAATACTCCACTTAGTGATGCTTGAATCACCGATGAGCCTACTTCAATAGCTGTGGCACGCCCGCTATTTAGCTGTTCATTGGGATTCAATGTAGCAACTAGTGTATCAGCTGAAGACCACATCACTGTCGAGGTAATATTTGTTGTACTACCGTCTGAATAATGCCCAGTAGCCACAAAGTTTTGGCTTGAGTTTTTAATAATGCTTGGATTAATTGGTGTTACATCAATCGAATTCAAGGTGGCATCGGTAACGGTTAAGTTAGTACTGTTTGATTGTGCACCTGAAGTTGCGGTAATAAGTGATGAGCCAGCCGCCTTGCCATTCGCAAGACCATTGACATCAATTGTAGCAACCAAGGTATCAGCAGATGACCAGGTAACCGAGGTCGAAATATCTGCTACAGATCCATCAGAATAAGTAGCGGTTGCAGCAAACTGCTTGTTCATACCTTTAACAAGGCTTAAATTGGTTGGCGATACCACAATTGAGTTCAAAGCTGCGCCGGTAATTGTTAAATTGGTACTACCGGATAAAGCACCTGAGCTTGCACTAATTAGCGATGAGCCAGTTTCGATACCACTAGCTAGTCCAGAATTATTTACTGTGGCAACTAAGGTATCTGCTGATGACCAAGTTACAGAGGCAGTAATATTAGCTAGCGAACCATCTGAATAAGTTCCTGTAGCGGTTAACTGTTTATTCGAACCTTTAACTATGGTTTGATTTCCTGGTGTTACCGCAATTGAAGTCAACGTTGTATCAGTAACTGTTACAGTAGTTGTGGCCGACAGCGCAGCTGATGTTGCGGTAATAATAGCTGAACCTGAAGTAATACCACTGACTACACCATCGGCATTTACTGTCGCAATAAGGGTATCAGCTGATGACCAGATTGCAGAGCTAGTTATGTCAACAGAGATCCCATCCGAGTAAATACCAGTAGCAGTCAACTGAAGGGTATTACCTTTAGGAATATGTGGGTTGGCAGGTGTTAACATGATTGACGTTAAGCTGGCATCAGTCACTGTCAGCAATGAAGTTGCTGATTGAGCTTGAAAATCCGCCGTAATAATAGATGAACCTATGCTAACTCCTTTAGCTGCCCCACTGGTATTCATTGTGGCAACCAGTGTATCCGCAGATGACCAGTTTGACGAAGCGGTAATATCAACAGAGATACCATCGGAATAAGTACCGATAGCAGTAAACTGCTGGGTTATGCCTTTGGCAATGCTTGGTTCAACCGGCGTTAACGCTATTGAACTCAAAATAGCATCTGTGATATTGAGTTCAGTCGTTGTTTCATCAGAACCTAACGATGCGGTAATAATCGAAGATCCAATGGCAACTCCACTAGCAAGACCACTTGCATTCACTGTGGCAACTAGCGTATTAGCCGATGACCACGTTACTGAAGTGGTAACATCTGGGGAAGTGCCATCCGAATAAGTGCCTGTGGCCATAAATTGTTTGGTCAGACCCTTAGCTAGGCTAGGGTTGACTGGTGTGATAGCCAAAGCCGTTAAGGTCGCATCAGTGATAGTTAGCGTGGTCGTTGCGGATTGCTCGTTTGATGATGAGTCTATAAGGGATGCTGTGATAGCAACTGAACCAGGGATAACTCCCATGGCTAGACCGCTGCCATTGATAGTGGCAACTGTAGAGTCATCAGATGACCAAGTTGCTGAGTTGGTGATATCAGATGATGTGCCATCCGAATAGGTGCCCATAGCTGTGAACTGTTGCTTTAAGCCTAGTGGCATACTAGGGGTGGCAGGAGTAACCGCAATTGATGTGAGTAGCACACCGTTATTGTCGTTATTACTATTGTCGTTATTATTGTCTCCATTACACCCAGCTAAAAGGATAAACCCTAATAGCATAGTGAATACGAGATAAGTCTTTTTTATGGAATGATTCATTCTATTCTTCCTCATAACTCTGTGAAATTACATTTATTTCTCTTTCCTACTCCTGTACAAACGGCTCATGTTTTATAGCGATGAGTGTTGATAATTCTGTTCGATTTTTTTGTTGTGTTGCATCCACATTTTGAAAAAAATCAGAGTACAGTTCTGGATAAGATGTCGAGAAAGCTAACTTGATTAAAGCAATTATTGTACCAATATATATATTTTGATTGGTTGTATTATTTAACCATTTAGTAACAATGGTTTATTGTTTTTTGTTGTTTTAATTGTTTATGTTTTTGTTTTTATGATGCGTCGATATATGAAAGATCTGTTATATATTGAGGGTTGAATTATCATAAGCAGTGTTATGTTGTGGTTTTCAAGAGGATATACTTAGTGGTTTTCAGCCAAGCAATGTTATATTGGCTAACTGAAAAATAACAAAATTCACGTCGAAATTGCCATCTTTATCGTCAGATAAATACACCGATATGGCAGGTTTTTTCTCTGGGTCGCCATTTCGGTTCCAGTCAAAAACCAACGTATGGTCATAGAGGTTAATCATGAAAGGTGAGAACAAAAGAAGTCCATCAAGTTTAGTCAAGTCTGATGTCATTGAAACTTTGCTTGGCCTCAACAGTGAGGATGATGTCGATCTGTTCGAAGCAGCAATCGAAGAAGTCACTGAACGCAGACATGCAGAAGAGGCATTGTTAAATGCAGGTGCGTTGCAGCGAGCAATTTTTAATAGCGCTAACTTCTCTTGTATTGCCACTGATGCTAAAGGGGTCATCCAAATTTTTAACGTTGGTGCCGAGCGGATGCTAGGTTATTCGGCCATCGAAGTGGTGGACAACATCACCCCTGCAGAGATATCAGACCCTCAGGAGATCATCGCCCGTGCCGAGGCGCTTTCTGTAGAACTCAGTACGCCAATAGAACCTGGTTTCGACGCGCTGGTGTTTAAAGCCACACGCGGTATTGAAGACATTTATGAATTAACTTATATCCGTAAAGACGGTAGTCGCTTTCCTGCTGTTGTGTCGGTTACCGCACTACGCGACGATCAAGGTATTATCATAGGTTATCTTTTGATCGGCACAGATAACAGTGTTGGCAAGCAGGCGGAAGAAGCTTTGCTCAAAGCAGGTGCACTGCAGAAAGCCATTTTCAACAGTGCTAACTTTTCCAGTATTGCTACCGACGCTCATGGCGTTATCCAGATATTTAATGTGGGTGCCGAGCGAATGCTGGGTTATACAGCTGACGAGGTGATGAACAAGATCACACCCGCAGATATCTCCGACCCCAAAGAAGTCATCGAGCGAGCTAAAGAGCTCAGTATTGAACTGGATACTGCAATCACACCTGGTTTTGATGCGTTAGTATTTAAGGCCCGGCGCGGCATTGAGGATATCTACGAGCTAACTTACATACGCAAAGATGGCAGCCGCTTCCCGGCAGTAGTGTCAGTCACTGCTTTGCGTGATGAGCACAAGGCTATCATTGGTTATTTGTTAATCGGTACCGATAACACCGCGCGTAAACGTATCGAGGAGGAGCAAAAAGAACTCGGTCGACGTTTGCAAGATCAACATTTCTATACCCGTAATCTGATTGAATCCAACATTGATGCTCTGACGACCACAGATCCTTCCGGTATCATTACCGATGTGAATAAACAAATGGAAGAACTTACAGGTAACAACCGTGACTCCCTTATAGGCACTCCATTCAAAGACTACTTCACCGATCCTGAGTTTGCTGCGGCTGGCATAAAAAGGGTGTTAAGTGAGAAGATAATCTCTGATTATGAATTGACCGCCCGCACCAAGAACGGTAAAGAAACCGTGGTTTCCATTAATGCGACCACCTTTTATCACCGAGACAATAAACTGCAAGGTATTTTTTATGGCGCTCGCGATGTAACTGAACGTAATCGCCTAAATCAAAAACTGCTGGAAAAGAACATCGAACTGGAAAATGCTAAAGCGGTGGCTGAGAAAGCCAATCTCGCCAAATCGGATTTTCTTTCCAGTATGAGCCATGAGCTACGCACACCACTGGGTGCGATTCTAGGTTTTGCACAGCTCATGGAATCGAGTACACCTGCGCCGCCTCCTGCTCAAAAACGCAGCATTGCTCAGATCCTCAAAGCAGGATGGTACTTGTTGGAGCTTATCAATGAAATACTTGACCTAGCACTAATCGAATCCGGCAAGCTACCCATGTCACTGGAAGCTGTTTCGCTGTCCGAAGTCATGCAAGAATGTGTGTTGATGAGTGAGCCGCAAGCTCAACTCCATGACATCAAAGTCGTCTTTACCCGATCTACGACTAAAGATTTTCTTAATGTCGATAGAACCCGACTAAAACAGGTAATTATTAATCTGCTTTCCAATGCAATTAAATATAACCGGAAGGGCGGAAGCGTGATACTGGAACACAGCCAAAGCAGTGACGATATGATGCGGTTCAGTGTTCGAGATACAGGTGAAGGATTATCAGCTGAGCAACTTGGGCAACTTTTCCAGCCCTTTAATCGCCTCGGTCAAGAAGCCAATAATCAAGAAGGTACAGGAATCGGTCTAGTGGTTAGTAAGCGTTTGGTTGAATCTATGGGGGGAGTCATTGGCGTGCAAAGTACCGTTGGCGTGGGTAGTGTCTTCTGGTTTGAACTAAAGCGAACTGACGAACCCGTATCTAACCTTGCTGACAGCGCAATAATGGTCACGGAAACGCTACAATATGAAGATTCTGAGCGTTTGCAAACCTTACTATATGTCGAAGATAATCCGGCTAATTTGATGCTTGTTGAGAATATTATTTCTCGTCGGCCTAATTTGCGTTTTCTCAGTGCTGCGGATGCTATTCAAGGTATTGAAATGGCACATACGCATCAGCCGGATGTTATTTTGATGGACATTAATCTACCGGGAATTAGCGGCTTGATCGCATTGAAAATTCTCAGGGAAAGTCCGATAACAGCATCGATACCTGTGGTAGCTCTCAGTGCAAATGCCATTCCCCGGGACATTGAAAAAGGTTTGGATGCTGGCTTCTTTCATTATCTTACTAAACCACTGCGGATCAATGAGTTTCTGAAGACTCTGGATATAGCGCTTGAGTATGCCAATAAGTCTGCTGTAATCGCTGATGATGAGGAAAAATAATGGAAATCACTGCAAACGATATTCTTAACGCTAAGATTTTGATTGTCGATGATCAAGAGCCTAATGTGCTTCTGTTGGAGCAATTGCTACTTGAAAGCGGTTATACCATGGTAACTACAACCATGGATCCCCAGGTTGTTTGCGACCTGAACCGAATCAATAACTATGATCTGATCTTGCTTGATCTACAGATGCCAAAAATGGATGGATTTGAAGTCATGGCTGCGCTTAAGGCCGACCATAGCATGGACTATTTACCAGTGCTGGTGCTCACAGCCCAACCCAATCATAAACTGCAGGCATTACAAGCGGGCGCCAAGGATTTTATTAGTAAACCCTTTGACTTGGTCGAAGTTAAAACGCGTATTCATAATATGTTGGAAGTGCGTTTGTTATATAAAAAATTGGAAAAAAATAACATCACTCTAGAAGACATTGTGCAAAAGCGTACGGTAGAGTTGACTAAAACTAACCTGCAACTTGGATTGGAAATTGAGGAACGTAAAAAGGCTGAAGCGTCACTGAGAGATACTTATACACAAATAAAGCAATTAAAGGACAAGCTTCAGGCCGAAAACACTTATCTTCAAAAGGAAGTTGCACGGCAGTTTAATTTCGACGAAATCATCGGCAGTAGTAAGCTGTTGTCGCAGGTTTTTCAAAAAGTTGAGCAAGTTGCACCAATGCATGCAACCGTGTTACTGCTTGGTGAAACAGGCACCGGTAAAGGTGTTGTGGCCCGCGCCATCCACAGCCGGAGTTCACGAAAAAAACGCCCCTTAATTACGGTGGATTGCACCACCTTGCCAGTGGCGTTGATAGAAAGCGAATTGTTTGGCCGAGAGCGTGGCGCTTTCACTGGTTCTGATAGCAAACAAATCGGTCGTTTTGAGCTTGCTGATGGCGGCACCTTATTCCTAGATGAAATTGGTGAGATGCCGCTAGAAATGCAAGCTAAACTGCTGAGGGTTATTCAAGATGGTGAATTTGAACGTCTAGGAAGTCCCCGCACTATAAAGGTCGATGTGAGAATTATTGCTGCGACTAACCGTAACCTGATAGAAGAAGTGCGTAATGGTAAGTTCCGCGAAGATCTTTATTACCGACTAAACGTATTCCCGATCACTTTGCCTCCTTTAAGGCAACGTAAGGAAGATATTTCATTATTGGTTAACCATTTTTTGATTAAATTCAACAAAAAAATAGGTAAGCAGATTGACATAATCACTCAGGATGCTCTGAATACATTGCAGCAACATCAATGGCCTGGCAATGTGCGAGAGCTGGAGAGTGCCATTGAACGAGCCGTCATCCTCAGTGAAGGGAAATCACTGCAAATACTCGATCGATTCGAAAGCTTTGATAAACTCGCTACTATCGAGGAACCTTCGATGAAAGCTCTGGTTGAGTTAGAATATGAGCATATTGTCAAAGTCTTGCAGCAGACTGGTTGGCGGATAGAAGGTAATAAAGGCGCTGCACTTATCCTCGGTCTCAATCCCAGTACTTTACGAGCGAGAATGCGCAAACAGGGTATCACTCGGCAGTAGTTCAAGGCTAAGTGGTAATACAATGAATTGTGATTCCGTCCTGTATAGGGTTATTCACAAAAACTCTTTGTGTCGTCGAGGATTTTGCATATCAGCCAGCCTCGGCTCAGTCTATGACATTTAAGGCTAGACTAAACAGAGCCTGGTGTTGAGCGTTTTTTGTATGGTATTAATAGTTGTTTATCTGTTTAACTAGCCCACAAACTTGCCCGTGAGCTGAGCGTATTTGACGAGGAGATCGTCCTGAGATTCCTTATGTGCTGGGTCTATGGCAATACAATCGATAGGACAAACTGAAATACAGGTTGGCTTGTCATAATGGCCAACACATTCGGTGCACAACGAAGGATCGATTTCATACACCTCTTCACCCATAGTAATGGCTTCGTTAGGACATTCGGGTTCGCACATATCACAATTGATACAGCTATCGTCAATGATTAGTGCCATAAAAACCTTAATTTAAGCTGGTTGATGAGGGTTTCGTGTATCCATTCCCTCAGGTAAATTACGCATTAACATGGCTTTGTCGATATTAATATCTGCCGGAAGCGCTAGAAACACAAAATGGCCTGAGCCTAAAGCTGAGTCAATCGATTCGCCTTTGCGATTAATTAACGATTCAATAGTGATAACAAAATTACCTTCAGTTGTCATTATTTCAACACTGTCGCCAACTGAAAATTTATTTTTAACATCAATTTCAGCCAAACCCTCAGTATTGCGTTTACCGGTAAACTCACCAACAAATTGCTGGCTATCACTTACCGAGTGGCCATATTGATAGTTTTGATATTCGTCATGCACGTGACGACGCAAAAATCCTTCGGTATAACCGCGATGCGCAAGCCCTTGAAGATTACTCATCAATGTGCGATCAAAGTCTTTGCCAGCAGCGGCATCTTCAATGGCTTGGCGATATAATTGTGCCGTGCGCGCGACATAGTAAAAAGACTTGGTGCGACCTTCAATTTTTAATGAATCAACGCCCATTTGGGTCAAGCGATCCACATGTTGAATAGCGCGCAAATCTTTTGAATTCATAATATAAGTGCCATGTTCGTCTTCAAAAGCAGGCATGTATTCGCCAGGGCGACCAGCTTCTTGCAGTAGCACTATGTCGCTACTGGGTTGGCCAGAACCCAGTGTTGGGTTTTCAAATTGAACGGTTGGGGCTACAGGGATGATATCGCCTGTATCGGTTTGCTCTGCTTGATGTACGTCGTATTTCCACCGACATGCATTGGTACAAGTCCCTTGGTTGGGATCACGTTTATTCATGTAACCAGAGAGTAAACAACGGCCAGAATAAGCCATGCAAAGTGCGCCATGAACAAACACTTCTAATTCAATATCGGGGCAACGTTGGCGAATTTCTTCAATTTCATCCAATGATAATTCACGGGATAAAATGACTCGCTTGATGCCTTGTTGTTGCCAGAATTTAACCGATGCCCAGTTAATCGCATTCGCTTGAACCGATAAGTGAACGACTTGATCTGGAAATGTTTCGCGTACCATCATAATAAGCCCAGGATCTGACATGATCACCGCATCGGGTTTCATCGCAATCACCGGTTCCATGTCTTTAATATAGGTTTTTAGCTTGGCATTATGTGGGGCAATATTACTGACAACATACAATTTCTTACCTAGGGCGTGAGCCTCTTCAATACCGCTGGCAAGAGTCTCCATTTTGAAATCATTATTTCTAACTCGTAAGCTATAACGAGGTTGGCCTGCGTAAACGGCATCAGCACCATAAGCAAAGGCGTAACGCATATTTTTAAGCGTACCAGCGGGAGATAATAATTCAGGTTTAAACATGTTTTTCGACCTAATAGAACATTGTGTGATGAAAGGGCCGAAGCTTACTTAAGGATATTAGCGAGGACAAATATAGCCTTGGTATTTGTGAGGTTGGTTGTATTTTTATTACATCAAAGGGATTTATGACTGATAAATCAGAACAGGAAGATATAAATAATTGAGTTGTCGTCAGTTGAGTAATCGCAAACGTTATCGGTTTGGGTATATAATCCAGCATTAGAGACTATTTATTTATGGAGAACCCATGTCTACGGAACATCAACTCTTGGTTGGACTATTAAAAAAGCTCAAAGATGATGCTTTAGTTTTACCAACATTACCTGAAGTGGCCATGCGTGTTCAAGAAGTGGTGTCTCGTCAAGATTCAAGCCTTAAACAAGTAGCCGACATCATTGGGCAAGATGCCGCTATTTCAGCCCGTATTATTAAAGTCGCTAACAGTGCTTTGTATTCTCGCGGCAATAAAGCAGAAAGCATTAATGCCGCGGTGAGTCGCATTGGTTTAGTGCAAATCAAATCTATTACCACGTCAGTTGCGATGGAGCAGCTCTTTATCTCAACCAACGAAATGGTGTGGGAAGTGATGGATGAGGTATGGAAAACCTCCATTGAAGTGACGGCTTCATCTTGTGCAATGCTTGAAATGTATAACAAACGTCATCCTACTAAAAAATTAGATCGTGATACGCTTACTCTTGCTGGCTTGGTGCACAATATTGGTGCTTTACCAGTATTAACCGAGGCAGAAGTTCACCCAGAGTTGTTTGGCCGAATTGATGACCTACGCAGTTTAGTCCGTAAAATGCAGGGGCCGATTGGCCGTGCGGTATTAAAAACGTGGGACTTTGCCCCAGAGGTGATGGAAGTGGTTGAGCGTTGGGCTGATCTTCATTATTTACCTGAAAAAGTGACTTATCTCGACTTTATCCGTTCTGCGGCATTTTATACTGGCGAACTTAGAGCTGGTGAAGAGTTAGAAGAAAGGTTAGGTGTCTTCGCTCAACGTGGCTTGCCTGTTACACCAGAAGATCTAGCTAGTGATGAGTTTATTAATATGTACCATTCAATTATGCAAAGTTACGAGTAATGCTACTTTGAGTGCGTCTCACGGATATTAGTCAATGAGTTAACATTAAATGATTAATATCTAAGTGAGATGTTTTTGACGTTTAAACAACCGATGATTAAAATTGTAACATGATGAATACTTAATGAATTATTTACTAATAACAGTGTTGTTTATGATTGTGATCATGCTGTGTACCATTGCATGTCTCCATTGGCGTCAGCATCGTTTTATTAAACAATTAACTCACTCGTTAGAATTACAATTACTCAATCAAGATTCATTTAACATAGATTCCCCTTCAAAATCCTTAAAACCGCTCATTAATGTCCTTCATCATTTGCATCAATCAAGCCTATTTAGCACCGAACGAGATAAGCTAACTGGTTTAGCTAACCGTGTCGGCTTTAAACGAAAAATGTTGTCAAAAATGCCTATTTCAGAAGGTATGTTAGTGCTGGTGGATATTCGTCAATTTCGTTTTGTGAATGATTTATTTGGTTTTTTATTTGGTGACAAACTGCTGAAAGCTTTTGCCAAGCGGATAGATAACCTGAACTGTAAAGCACAGTTCATCTCACGTATGAACGGTAATGAGTTCTTGTTGTTTTTCCAGCAACCGTTGACTATCGAGCAATTGCAAACAATCAAAAATGACTTACAAAGCCCATTTGAAATTGAACAACAACCAATCAGTATCAAAATGCAGCTCGGAGTGTTGTCGTTAAATGAGCATCATGCTGATGTCAGTTTGATGTTGCGCCGTTTAGATTTAGCACTGAAGAAAGCCAAAGCATTAAAACAGCCGATTGCTTTTTACGACCAAGATGATGATAAAGCACAATACCGAGAATTGTTGATTATTAATGGCTTACCTAAAGGGTTAAAGCAAGGTCAATTATTTATGGTATTTCAACCAAAACTAGATATAAAAAGCGGCCGATGTAAGCAGGTCGAAGCGTTAATTCGTTGGCAACATGAAGGCTTAGGATTAATTTCTCCAAATGAATTTATTCCATTAGCGGAACAGACCGGAATGATCGATATTCTGAGTAGTTGGGTGTTAGATAACGTATTAGCTCAACAAGCCAAATGGCGAAATATGGGTGTTTACGTTAATGTAGCCATTAATTTGTCATCTACTGACTTAGACAATCCAAACCTTGCAGCCGATGTCGCCACCAAGCTATCCCAGTATCTGGTTCCTGCCGAAACCATTACCATTGAAATCACTGAAAGTGTGTTGATGAAATCGCTCGAGCAAACGATTGTTACCTTAAATCAATTACGTGATATTGGGGTAAAACTTGCCATTGATGATTTTGGCACTGGCCATTCTTCTTTAGCTTATTTGCGTCATTTACCTGTTGATGAAGTGAAAATTGATAAAGCCTTTTTAGATGAGTTTGAAACCTCTCACGCGGCGAAACAAATTGTGAAGACGAGTATCGAACTGGCTAAAAATTTAGGTTTTGAAGTGACGGTTGAAGGCGTTGAATCTAAGTCGGTATTAGATGCATTACATCTTTTTGGAGTCGATACCATTCAAGGTGATTACTTTGCTAAACCATCTACTGCCAGTGAGTTTGAACATCTTTATCCGCAACTTAATTATCAGCAACATAATCATCTGCAGCATAATCATTGATAATGCTAGCGTTCCAAAAATTAACTCTTCGCAAGGTAAGTTTCGTGACATTTCGTGATAAAGCGCTAAGATCCTGCGGATAAATGGGCGATTAACTCTACAGGCATAGGTGCAAGTTGACGCTTCTGGTTCATGCAGACCATTTCAATTGTAGCTGTTACTGCAGGTTTTTTAGCATTCGGACGCCATATTTGTTGTTTCCATACGGTACGATATTTACTTTCAAAATAAAATTGAGTACGTACATCAATAATATCTGCAAACTCAACCCCATCGTGACATAACATATCGCTGCGATAAACGGCAAAACCCAATTGTTGTTGCTGCCAAAGTTGGCTGAGTACACCTGCGCCGATGACATGTTCACGCGCACGTTCGAAATACTTTAAGAAATTAGGATGATATACCACACCAGAAAAGTCAGTGTCTTCATAATAAATTTGCACTGAAAAAGAGTGAACTGGGCTGTATTGGTGCTCCACAGAGGTGTGACTCATTACACTATGACCTTATGTTTTCATTGTATTGTGGTTAATCATTTGAGGGCAGAAGCAGTTGCTGGTACTTACCTTGTTTTTGTAACGTTAGCAGCCCTTTGTCGAGTAATTGGCTAATGTGCTCAGCTTGAGGGTTAAGTTTAGAAAATGCGACAAAAATTTTACTGGTATGATTATTAAACTTAGCTTTTATGTCATGGCTAACACCCATTTGTTTGATATAAACATCAGCAACAAGATCATACATAATGGCGGTATCAATTCTGCCGACCAATAACAAATTGATTAGTTGGCGCTGGTTATTCACCGTGATGACTTGCAGTTGTTGTTGTTCAATAAGCGTCGTAAATTCGTCGCCGTACTCATAACCATTCACAATACCAATAGTACTTTTTGTTGGGATCTGCCATTTATTATCCGCAATGGTAGGGTGCTCTTTAGCAAAGAAAAAAGAAGCGGTTACCGTAAACAAAGGTTCATTACCGAATATAAATCGATCAATAGTGCTTTGTTCTTTTGTCACATTAAAAACGCCATCAACTGAACCTCGCTCGGTCATAATCAAACCTCGAGCATAGGGTACAACAATAGTAGAAACGTCAACATCAACTTGTTTAAAAGCCTGTTTGATAAGGTTATGAGAAATGCCATTGCCCACTTCATCAGCAAAAGGAGGCCAACTGTCTTCTGCAGCTAAAGTGATTTTTAATGGTTCTGCCACTGTGATGGTCGAGTTAAATGTGTATATAACGCTCACTGATATGAATAGCAAGTAGATAAATAAACGAACTCGTTTGGGCATAAAAGTGTAATCAAAAGTTGTTTTTTTGTAACGTATTAACGACATATAATCCTTTATAGAAGTGTCCTGCTACGGCCCAGCAAGAATAACACTTTTGCAAATAAAGTGATATTCCCAATCATGTGAGCCCTCTCATTATTGATTTAAATAATAACAATGTAATGCGATATGAATAAGCATTTCACAGGCAATTATCTGCCTTGAAATGAATGTGTCTTTCGCATCAATAACGAGAGTTTAAGGCACCTTATTAGGGTTAGTTTAGAATACAGATTGATAGGTAACAGCATCGTTAGTGAAGGTTATGTGTGTTTGCAGACGTCGCAGTAAGCCGTTAACAGTTTGGGTGGTGCTTATGCGTGTATCGCTAATAAGTTGCCGTTCTCATTATTCGTTTTCCACTTCAACATATTCACATAAGGTTAACTGGTTATGTAGAAGGCATATTTCTAATTGAGTGACATCAAGAGCATGACTGAATAAAAAACCCTGAACTATTTTACAATTATACTGTTTCAATTTTAGCAGCTGAGCATGAGTTTCGACGCCTTCTGCAATGACATCTAATTTCAGCTCATTACCTAAGGTAATGATGTTTCGTAATACTATATTGCTGGTTTCTTCAGGCAAGATACTGCTTAAAAATCCCTTATCAATTTTTAAAGTATCAATAGGGAACTGAGTCAAATAGTTTAATGACGAATAACCTTTGCCAAAATCATCTAGAGCAATACGTACGCGTAATTGTTTGAGTGCTAACAGAACGTCTTGTGCGGTTTTTAAATCTTTAATGAGTAACGACTCGGTAATTTCAAGTTCAAGATGATGAGCAGGAAAGGCGGTTCGTTCTAAAATGGCTGCGATGTCATCGACAATGGTCGGTTGCGATAACTGTACCGGTGAAATGTTGACCGATATATTGCCTCTCAGTATCCCTTGTTGATGCCAATGATATCCTTGCTGACAGGCTTGTTCAAGTACCCATAATCCGATATCGATAATTAAGCCGCTGTCTTCAGCTTGATCAATAAAGCGGCTAGGGGAAATCATGCCGTGTTGGGGATGATTCCAACGAAGTAACGCCTCTAAACCGACAATTTCATGAGTATCAACACAACATTTTGGTTGGTAATGTACTTCGAGTTGCGCATCTGACATGGCATTATTAAGTTGGTCTTTAATTAATAATCTTTCTAATAATGCCGTGGATAAGGTTTCGTTAAAAAAGTAACTTCCGTTACGACCATTCTGTTTAGCGGCGTACATGGCTGTATCAGCGTGTTTTAATAATGTTTTGGCATCTTTACCATCGTCAGGGAAACATGCCACACCAATACTGGCAGAACTGTTTAGCCAATATTGATTGATTTGATAGCCTTTATTGAGCGTTTGACGAACTCGTTCAATGATATTGACTAAATCTCGGTTCACGTCAGCCGCAACTTGCTCGTATGGAATGATTAAGGCAAATTCATCTCCGCCTAGTCGAGCTAATACATCTTGTTGGCTTAAACAATGCTGAAGCCGCTTACCAACTTGGATAATGAGCTCATCGCCTACATCATGGCCCATAGAATCGTTAACTTCTTTAAAGTGATCTAAATCGATAAACACGACCGCAGCGGTGTTATATGGATTAGACATAAGTAATGACAGCTGTTGATTAAAATGAAAGCGGTTTGCCAATCCAGTTAAGCTGTCAAAATTAGCTCGGCGACTGAGCTCTTTCATTTGTTTAATTCGAGATAACCCAAATAAAATCATGATCAGTATAATAATGGTGCCCGAAGCTATTAATGCGTAATACCACCAGGCTTTTTTAATGTTAAAAGCAAATTCTGCCTGTTGGTTGCTCCACACTCCGTCGCTATTGGTGCTTTGCACTTTAAACACATAATCACCCGCCGCTAGATTAGTGTACATTGCCCGAGGTAGCACTGTCGTCAGCCAATCTTGGTCGAACCCCGCTAACATATATCGATATCGATTTCGTTTAGGGGCGGTATAGTCTAACGACGCAAATGAAAACTGGATCATGTTGTTGTCGTAATCAAGTATGGGCTTCGGTGGAGGGTTATGGCTGTTAATATTAATATACGATTTATTGGCTATTTTTGCCGAAGTGATATGCACAGGAGGCGCAAAATCATTTTGGCTAATAGTGTCGATATCTATCTGTATCACACCCTTATTAGTGCCTAATAGTAACTGGTGTTGATAAATGGCAATCGCTGCTTCATTAAAAGTTAAGTTGTCGGTGTTTATCACGCTAGGGTAAACACTTATTTGACCGGTTTTTAGGTTATATTTAGTTAAGGTGTGCTGGCTCGTTAGCCATAAATTACCCTGGTTATCACCGATGACGGCTTTTAAACGGTTATCTGGTAAGCCTTGTTTGCGGGTAATGTATTCAATGACAAACCCCTGAGGGGCATCTGGCGTTGGAATTATTTTTGCTAACCCGAGCCCTTGGGTTGCCGCCCACATAATGCCTTGTTCGTCTTGGTAAATACCGCCTATCCGGATGTTCTCTCTTTCATTACCTAAACTTAAATGTGATGTGATATCTGTTTTAGGATCAATAATAAAAATACCGTTAGTGGTGGCTAACCATAACTCACCCTGGGTAGCGATTAAACTGTCGAAGGTGAAATTTCCACCCGAAGTATAGAGATTATCCGCATCGTTAAAATAATGTTTTATTAAGCCTTTTTGTGGGTTAAATAGCATTACGCCAGCGTCTAAATAGCCTGTGATCCACACATTGCCTTCTTGGTCGGGGTCAACAGTATAGAAATCAGTATTAGGAAACCCATAGGGATTATTCACTTTATTACTAAAGCGTTGCACAGTGCCAGAACGTTGATCGTAAAAACTCAGGCCTTCTGCGTCAGAAAACCACAGATTATTGTCTTTGTCTGTTTTTACGTTCCAAATATTGTTTATTAATGATGGAATGGTTTTATCTTTTAAAGGACCTAATTGAACGGTTTTGTTATCGATGTTTATCTTATCAATACCCTTATTTGTTGCTACCCAGGCATCACCAGATTGTGTTAACGCTATTGCGTAAACATTGCCTCCAGATAGCTCTGATTGGCTGGCAAGGGGTTTATACAGTCGACTTGATTTTTTCAATGGCGTGTAATAAGCCGCTCCTTGATTAGTCGCAAACCAAACGACTCCTGAATGGTCGATAAATACATCATCAACATTATTGGTAGGTAATGATTGTTGATTAAACGTCTGCGAGGTTAGCCAGTCAAAATGTTCGGATGCTACAGTTAAATTTGCCGCGCCTTTGTCGGTACCGATCCAGATATGTTGCTCGTCTTCAATAGCGATGCTAGTGATGTAGTTACTGGGGATTTGACCTGGTTTTGCTTGTGTTGTGCTAAAAAAATGCTGGAAGGTGTTGTCGTTGGGCATAAATTTAATTAAGCCAAAATGTTGGCTACCAAACCAAAGTTGACCGTGATGGTCTATTTGACTCGTCAGAATGTAATCACTAAATAAATCTGCCGTAGCCACGGACGAGTCTGCTGTGGATATTGCTTGTGCTTTATCTGATTGATATAGCCGCATTGTTATACTGTTGGGTTCTAATAATGCGAGACCATGATCTGTTCCTACCCAAAGACGGTGCTGAGTGTCTTCTACTATGCTGTAAATCGATGTTTCTACGGGAGTATCTTGCTGATTTAAATATAATGGAACCGAGATGAAATTAGACTCATTTTCAGGTTTATATTGTAATCCACTGCCTGTACCTATCCATAACTGCTGTTTTGAATCCAAGTATAAGCGCATTATCCAATTGGTATTTTGAGCAAAAGGCTGTTGCGAGGTGGGGTAGATGTTAAGTTCATCATCGACGGTGAGTTGATTGAGACCATCTTCAGTGGCAAACCAAATATTGCCTAAGGTGTCTTCGATAATATCCGTAACAAAGTTATTCGATATATGCCTGTTAGATCCTGGTGAAAACTGAAAATGGATAAACTCTTGGCCATCATAACGGCTCACCCCAGCATCGGTGGCAAACCATAAGAAACCATTTTTTTGCTGATAGATAGAGGTGACCATAGTTGACGGCAAGCCGTCTGCGATATTGAGTCTATCTATCTGAAACTGTTTCGCACTTGTGGCTGAAGTGAAGGCAACGGAGAGAAGTAAGCATAACAGTGAGCATAACCATCTTTGGAAAAAGAACACCATTAGATACCTTATTATTATTATGATTATTTTATTGGAAGCTGATTTTGGCACCTATAATAACAGGATGGTATATTGTAAATACAGTCGCTATTTTACACAACAAAATAATAACATTGTTTATGAGTTTGGGCTCTACCCATACTTTCTCTCATCCAATTTACACAATATTGATAAGAGTACATCCTTAGTATTTAATGCCGAATAGAGGTGGAATAAATGAAACTTTTTTATTGTCGGTTTCATTGTTAGCGATGTTTTGTCGCAAGTGCAGTTTTGTTGTATGCGCTAATAGGTGGGTCGATACTCTAAGTGTTTACATACAACCTGATATCGCTATAAGTAATTGAAATTTAAATGTAAACCCCATGCTCATTAATCACTATTAAGTTTGTTGTTTTTTTGCTAACAAAGCGAATAGACGCGTCAATAGCTGACCTATTACAAGTCTTCTCGTGTAAAAAATAACGCCGTTAGCAAGGCAAAGGGCTATTTGAGGGGCGTTTGTTATGCCGAGTTTAGGTTATTAAATAAGAAGCGAGGCGTCGATTGCGGTGAAGTGCTGCGCTTGATCGGTTAATGATTTTGCGGTGAGTCGCTCAACACTTAATACATGGGTGTAGCATGTGGTCGTTTGATTGATTTTTTTGAGTAATAAATCGAAATCACCATCACCAGACAGTAAAATAACCTCATCCACCGTGGGGGCTATCTCAAGCATGTCGATGGTAATCCCAACATCCCAATCTCCCTTGGCAGAACCATCACTACGCTGGATATAAGGTTTGGTTTTAACCGTAAAGCCAATATGTTTCAGTGCATCTTGAAACTTAACCTGACCGTCATCTGCCGGGGCTATAGCGTAAGCGATAGCGTGGCTAATACAGCCCTGTGCCGACAAATGCTTGTACAAGGCTCGGTAATTGAATGAACGCCCAAAACCTTGCTTACAGGTGTAATAAATATTTTGCACATCTACAAATACGGCAAGCGTTGTCATTATTACACCTGTGAAGATTAAGGCTGTTGCGCTTTTTGAGCAGCAATGGCGTCATTAAGTTGTGCTTCAACAAACCCTGGAGAGTGGGTTGACGAAGAAATAAGTCGGTACATTGCGGGGATAACCAATAGGGTGACAACCGTCGCAAATGCCATGCCGAAGAATATCACAGTTCCAACTGCAATGCGGCTTTCACTCCCCGCGCCGGTAGATACTATTAATGGTATTGCACCAATAAGCGTGGTAAAGGCTGTCATTAAAATGGGTCTTAAGCGACGAGCTGATGCGTCAATAATAGCGTTGTCGAGCGATAAGCCTCGGTCACGTAGTTGGTTCGCAAACTCAACGATTAAAATACCATTTTTAGTTACCATACCAATTAACATGATCATGCCAATTTGGCTATAGATATTCATCCCTTGATGCATTAGAACTAAACCAATAAAACCACCAAAAATACCCATTGGAACAGTAAACATCACCACTGCAGGATTGATAAAACTTTCAAATTGAGCCGCTAATACCAGATAAGCAATCAGCAGTGCTAAAGCAAATACAATGAGCACTCCCGCTTGGTTTTCTTTAAAGTCTTTTGACTCACCCGTGTAGGCAATTGAAATATCGTTTGGCAGTAAAGTTATTGCGCGTTGTTCTAAAAAGTCGAGGGCTTCGCCTAGGGTATAACCTTCGCCTAAATTTGCTTTGATGGTGATCGATTTCTGCTTGTTGGTATGGCTTAATCGCTGTGGTGAAGCGACTTCTTCAACTTTGGTGACAGTATCAAGGGTGATAAGCTCGCCTTTGCTGCTTCTAAAGTAAATCTTACTGAGGTCTGTGACGCTGTTAAAGCTGTTTTCATCACCGCGAAGGTATACATCATATTCTTCGCCACGCTCAACAAAGGTTGTTTCACTGCGGCCGCCCAACATGATTTCTAAGGTTGTCGCTATTTCTGAAACGCTAATCCCTAACTCTGCAGCTCGTTGCTTGTCTACCGTAACAACAAGTTCTGGTGTGGTCTCTGCGTAATCTAAATCAGCCCCGTCCAGCATAGGGCTTGCATCGGCTTCTTGTTGCAGTACTTGGGCCCATTTAAATAACTCAGCATAGTCAGAGCCGCCAAGTACAAATTGAACCGGTTCACTTGATTGGCCTCTAAATCCTGGCAACATTGGCCGTACCATGACATCGGGAATGTCTTTTAACGTTTGGCTGATTAACGCCAACGCTTGTTTAATATCGGTATCACGATCTTGCCAGTCTTCTAACTGGATAATCGCAAACCCGGTTTGATCTCCCGCTCTCCCGCCAAATGCTGGTGCTTCAATACTAAATGATTTCACTACTCCTTGACCCAATAGTGGCATTAATCGGTTTTCAACGATGTCCATATTGGCAATCATGCGATTATAACTGGTGCCTTCGGCGCCTTTAATAAACGCAAATAATACTCCGCGATCTTCTTGTGGTGAGAGTTGTGAGGGAACTTGTTGCATGAGTAAGTAGCTACCACCGATGCAGGCAATAATTATGAATGGTGCTGCTATGCGCCAGTGCAATGCCCATTTGACCATACTACGATAACGTTGCTCTAAACGATTAAAGCCATTATCGATAGCGATATTAAAACGATTTTTCTTCACATTGGCCTTTAATAGTTTACTGCTCATCACTGGGGTAAGTGTAAGGGCGATAAGGGATGAAAACAGCACCGACATTGCCAACATCACGGAGAACTCTGTAAACAATAACCCGACCATGCCATCCATAAATGAAATAGGTAAAAATACCATTACCAGTACTAAGGTTGTTGAGATCACAGCAAAACCCACTTCGCGGGTCCCTTTATACGCAGCAAGTATCGGTTGTTCACCTTGTTCAATATGGTGGAAGATATTCTCAACCACAACGATGGCGTCATCAACCACTAGGCCAATGGCTAAAATAAGCGCCATTAAGGTTAATAAGTTAATGGAGTAACCTAAGCTATATGCCGCCATGAATGCGGCAATTAACGATACTGGTACTGTTACTGCTGGAATAAGGGTTGCCCGTACTTGACCGATAAAAATGTACAGCACAAGAATAACCAGTACCCCAGTAATAAATAGGGTGTTGTAAACCTCATTAATCGAGCGCGCAATAAACACATTGGCATCATAATCGACAACCAGCTGCGTTCCTTTTGGCAGAAAACTCTGCACCTTATCGACTTCTTGTTGTACTTGCAGTGATATGTCTAATGGATTGGCATCAGATTGCGGCACTATACCTAAGCTTAAGTTAACGATGCCGTTGCTTTTAAAGGTCGAGTTTTCGTTTTCTGCACCGATGAATACGCTAGCGACATCTTTAAGATATATAGGCGTACCATCGTCAGCGGTGTGGACAACTAAATAGTTGAAGTCTTCTGGGCTGTAATATAGACGTTTTGTTCTAACAGACATGACGGTGGTGTCGTTACGGACTTCGCCACCGGGTGTTTCAAGATTTTCGGTATTTAAGGCACTAATAATGTCGTTGGTAGTTACATTTCTACCGGCCATTAATTGCGGTTTTAGTTGTACATACATGACTTTGTACAAGCCACCAGAAATATTAACTGAGCTCACACCAGTAATTAAGCTAAATCTGTCTTCCAATACCCGCTGGGCGTAATCAGTGAGTTGAGTACGGTCCATATTTTCAGAGCTCAAGTTGACGTAAATCGACGGTTCACCAGTGCCATTATCTTTAGATACAATTGGATCGTCAGCTTCATCAGGCAAGCGACGTTGTGCTTTGGCAACTGCATCTCGTACATCACTCACGCCTTCGGTTAAATCCCATCCTAGTTCAAACTCGATGGAAATACGTGACATGCCATTTCGAGTGGTTGAGGTGATTTCATCAATACCGCTGATGCCAGTTAATTCATCTTCAAGGCTCTTAGTGATTTTACTTTCCATAATAGTGGCTGATGCACCGCTATAAGTGGTCATTACTGTCACGACTGGGTTTTGTACATCGGGCATTTCTCTAACTGACAATTTAGAAAACGATACCAAGCCAAAAACACACAGTAATAAACTCAAGACAATCGCAACTACAGGGCGCTTTACCGCCGTATCACTTAGCCACATTATTGTTGCTCCTGTTTAACAGGGCTTGTTTTATTTTGCTTAGCTACGTCTTTTACTTTGACACCGTCACGCATATTTACCAGCCCCTGGACGACGATGTGGTCGCCGATGTTAATGCCAGATTCGAGTAACACTTGATCGTCAATTCTGGCCCCTAACATCACTTCGGTGCGTGTGGCGATGTTGTCCTGGTTGATTACGTAGACATAACGTTTGGTACCAGAATATTCAAGTGCTTGTACCGGAACAATAGGAGAAGACACGCTGGGAAATACCAGTGTTGCTGACATCATCATACCGGGCTTTAATTGACCCTTTTGATTATCAAACTGACTGCGAATATTGAGGTTAAGTGTTTGTGAATTGACGCGTGGATCAATAGCGATAATCTTGCCAGTGAAAATGGTTTTATTCCATGCTCTGCTGGAAGCGTTTACCGACATCCCTGTACTTAACAAAGAGAGATAATGTTCTGGAACTTGTAAATCGAGCTGTAACACCGATAAATCATCAAGTGTTAATAGTGACTCATTGATACTGACCATCTTGCCTCGGCTGAAGTTAACCAAACCAGTATTTCCGGAAAATGGCGCGGCTAGAGTATGGTAATCAAGGTCTGTTTTGGCTGATTCAAGTCGAGCGAAAGCGATATCAACACTGGACTTTTGAGCTTCTATTTCTGTTTGAGTGATGGCGTTAACGTGAATCAACTTGTTAAACTCATTAAGCTTACGCACTTCATCTTGATAATAAGCTTGAGCTTCGGTCACGCTGGCTTTAGCTTTGCGGTTATCAAGCGTCAGCAGAGCCTGGCCTTTATTGACATATTGGTTGGATGTGACCGCTATGCTATCTATTTTGCCTGCGACTTGTGGCGCTATCATTACCGAGTGAGTAGCAGCCAGTTTTCCGATTAAGGTAATTGATTGCGAAAGTTCATGCTGTTCAACGGTGGCGGTGATGACCGGAACCACTTTTTCTGCGCGGGGAGGTGTGGGCGTGGCAATACCATTGGGAATAAACCCAATATATCCCATCATCAATACGGTAGTTGAAAAAAGACATTGGCCAAGTTTGTTGATCATGTAAATACACATCTCTATAAGCAATAATTGATGGTGTCGTTGCACAACGACATAGGCTAACGACTAGCCGGTGATTGATGCCAGCTTATTGTAATTATATTTGCTTAATTCAGCGTAAAGTAATGTAAATCTTTTAATTTTCTTTGTAACAAGGCGCATATCGATAGTCGTTTTAATGATGTTATAGCAACAAAAAAAGCCATATCCGAAGATATGGCTTTGATTTATGTCAGCCAAGCTGAATAAACAGTTATGTTAAAACGCTGGTTAGAACATTACTTCTCGATAGGCTCGTTAGTAAATTCAATGTTTTGCTTTTTATTGACAGGTGTAACACCCATAAAATATTCATAACCTTTATCTGATGATTTCTTTTTGGCATCATCATCACTCAACTTAATACTGGTTTGGTCAGAAAACAAGGTGTATTTAGCTTTCGCTTTTTGGGCGATAGGTTGTGGTTGTTTAACTGTTGGCTTAAGAATGCCTTTAGGGACTTCTGCTGCCACCACTTTAGCTTGGTTGCTGGCTTTGTTAGACGAAGTAACATTGGCAAATTTATAATTAAATACGCCATTACCTTCAACATTTTCAACGCTAGATTTATCTTGATTTTGGTAAGACGCTAAAATGCCGTGTTTACCTAAAGGGATCTCGTGAAAAAGTTTTTTGCCCGTGCCCACTTTGGTGCCATTGATATACCAATCTGCGGGTACGTTACTGATTAACGTCACCATCGCAGACTTAAGGCCTAATTCTTCATTTAACATTGAGTCGATTTTATCGTTATAAGAAGGCTTAAAATTCATCGCCACTTTATAATGTAAATCGCCTCTCATATTCATGTTGGCGTCGATAACTTCATATGACAATAAAACACTTTTGTCATTTAAAAACGGCGATTCATTACGGGTATTGGATAAAATGCTGCTTTTAGATTCTTTCAAACAATCTGCGATAGTTTGATATTTTGAACACTCAGTCGAACCATTAATATTTACTGGCAGTGTGCTGCTTGATTTAGATAAATCTGCAATTAAACGATTAGTAATATCAGTTTTGAGTTTAAAAAGTTGCTGACTTTTAGCGGCACGTTTTTTATTTATCGCCTCATATTCAGTTAATATTTCAACTTTTTCAGTTTCAAGACGTTTGCTGTCTTCTTCTGCTTTTAGGGTTAATTCATCGACTAAATTGACGGATTCTTCAATTTGTTTATAGGTTTCAGGAAGCCCCGTTTTAGCACGAATAACCTTAGGTAATTCTGTAATTAGCTCATCATAACGTTGTTGTTCTGAAACGATTGTTTTTTTCAGTCCTTCAACGTCATAGGCTTTTTTATTAAGCTGTGAGAATTTGTCGTTAACAGTGATTAGCAGGGTATCGATATCATATTGATTTTCAATTTTATTGAGAGTCTGCTTTTCTGACGTGGTAATGACTTCGAGTGCCGCAAATGAGTTGCTTGCGTATAAGCACAATAAAGCAAGGCTAATTGAACCGTATCTCACTGATATCTCCATTAAATTTCTCTACAAGCTGGAACCATCGACACTCTGTATTGCGCTGAGTGTAATCAGCAAAGAGTAAAATAATCCATTAATAATTTATAATACTGAAGTTATTTTGGCTTTACAAACAGATTGTGGTGCATTGCTCACAATAAATTGACAAAATTTTGACACTTGTCGGCATCTCGATTGTTCAATATAGACAATAATCTTTCAAATAGTGGCTAATATAATAAAGCAGAGCGCTAAGGCTCTGCTTTATTATTCAACACTTTTACTACAGACAGGTTACTTATTTAAGCGCTTGTATTTTAATCGATGCGGTTCCACTACATCGGTGCCTAAGGTGGCCTTTAACCAAGTTGAATACTCAGTGTAGTTACCTTCATAGAAACTCACTTTACCTTCATCACGGTAATCCAATATATGGGTCGCAATACGGTCAAGGAACCAACGGTCATGGGAAATAACCATTGCACAACCAGGGAACTCTAATAACGCTTCTTCTAGTGCTCGTAATGTTTCAACATCCAAGTCGTTGGTGGGTTCGTCGAGTAACAATACGTTGCCACCAGCTTGTAATAGCTTAGCTAAGTGAACTCGGTTGCGCTCACCACCCGATAATGAACCAATTATTTTCTGCTGATCGCCACCACGGAAGTTAAAGCGGCCTACGTAAGCACGGCTAGAAATTTCAGTGTTGTTGATGCGCATAATATCTTGGCCGCCAGAAATCTCTTGCCACACGGTATTTTTGTCATTCATCGAATCACGGAACTGATCAACCGAGGCAATTTGAACCGAATCACCGACAGAAATAGAGCCACTGTCTGGTTGTTCTTCGCCTGAGATCATTTTGAATAAGGTTGATTTACCCGCACCGTTAGCACCAATAATACCGACGATAGCGCCCTTAGGAACCGTGAATGTCAAATCATCAATCAGTACGCGGTCACCATATGACTTGGTTAAATTAGTTACTTCAATGACTTTGTCGCCTAAGCGAGGTCCTGGTGGGATAAACAGTTCATTGGTCTCGTTACGCTTTTGGTAATCGTTGGTGTTCAATTCTTCAAAGCGAGCCATACGGGCTTTACCTTTTGATTGACGACCTTTAGCACCTTGGCGTACCCACTCTAATTCTTTAGCAATGGTTTTCTGGCGTGCGCTTTCTGTGGACGATTCTTGGGACAAACGCGCATCTTTTTGTTCAAGCCAAGATGAGTAGTTACCTTCCCACGGAATACCTTCGCCGCGGTCGAGTTCTAAAATCCAACCTGCTGCATTATCTAAGAAATAACGGTCGTGGGTAATAGCGACCACAGTGCCGTTATATTCTTGTAAAAAGTGCTCTAACCATGCCACTGACTCGGCATCCAAATGGTTGGTTGGTTCGTCGAGTAATAGCATTTCTGGTTTTTCAAGCAATAAACGACAAATGGCCACTCGGCGACGTTCACCACCAGAGAGTACGGCAATTTTCTCATCCCAATCGGGGAGACGTAATGCGTTAGCAGCACGTTCAAGAATATGATCAAGATTATGTGCATCTTGAGATTGGATGATGGCTTCTAATTCGCCTTGCTCTTTTGCAAGTGCGTCGAAGTCTGCATCGGGCTCAGCATAAGCAGAATAGACCTCGTCTAAGCGTATTAGTGCATTTTTAGCTTCGCTTAGGGCTTCTTCAACGGCTTCGCGCACAGTTTGTTGTTCGTTTAAGCGCGGTTCCTGCGGTAGGTAGCCAATTTTTAACCCAGGCATTGGGCGTGCTTCACCTTCAATTTCGGTATCTATTCCCGCCATGATGCGCAGCAATGTTGATTTACCTGAACCGTTTAACCCGAGTACACCAATTTTGGCGCCAGGAAAGAAGCTTAATGAAATGTCTTTTAATATTTGCTTTTTAGGTGGGACAATTTTACCCACACGAAGCATGCTGTATACAAATTGAGCCATAATTATATTGTCTAATTGTCAACAAAGATGGTGATAATTCTACTGTATTATGTGCTGAACTCAACAGGCAATTGTGTGATTTTATCTAGCGTGCTTATTAGACTCAATTCGCTAAAGAATCTGCTAGCTTAGCGTTATTAACATGAATCGTTTTGTATTCAGAACACAGTGAATTTCATGTTGTTTGTACTGTAAATCATTATCGTTGCAGAGTAGAATACCGCGCAACCCTACTATTTATATAATGATGTTGGAGCTACCATGTTGAAGAAAGCGATGAATATTGCGGATTATGATCCAGAATTATTTAAAGCCATTGAAGATGAAACTTGTCGTCAAGAAGAACACATTGAATTGATTGCGTCTGAAAACTATACCAGTCCACGTGTGATGGAAGCGCAAGGTTCACAGTTAACTAACAAGTATGCTGAAGGTTATCCAGGCAAGCGTTATTATGGTGGGTGCGAATACGTTGATGTTGTTGAAACATTGGCTATTGAACGCGCAAAAGAATTATTTGGTGCAACTTATGCCAACGTACAGCCTCACTCAGGCTCGCAAGCAAACAGCGCAGTATTTATGGCGTTGTTACAACCGGGTGATACCGTTTTAGGGATGAACCTTGCTCATGGTGGTCATTTGACCCATGGTTCACCAGTGAATTTTTCTGGCAAGCTTTACAACATCATTCCTTACGGTATCGATGAAGCTGGCAAAATTGATTATGACGAAATGGAACGCTTAGCCATTGAGCATAAGCCTAAAATGATTATCGGCGGATTCTCTGCATTCTCAGGTATTGTTGATTGGGCAAGAATGCGCGAAATTGCAGACAAAATTGGTGCATACTTATTTGTTGATATGGCACACGTAGCAGGCTTAATTGCTGCTGGTGTTTATCCAACGCCAGTTCCTCATGCACACGTGGTTACGTCTACAACTCATAAAACATTAGCGGGTCCTCGTGGCGGGATTATTATTTCTGCAGCCGATGATGAAGTGTTGTATAAGAAGTTGAACTCAGCGGTATTCCCGGGTGGCCAAGGTGGTCCTTTAATGCATGTTATCGCGGGTAAAGCGGTTGCATTTAAAGAAGCATTAGAGCCAGAATTCAAAGTATACCAGCAGCAAGTGGTTAAAAACGCGAAAGCCATGGTTGAAGTGTTTTTAGCTCGCGGTTATAAAATCGTTTCTGGCGGTACTGAAAACCATCTAATGTTGGTTGACTTAATTGGTCGTGATTTAACCGGTAAAGAAGCTGATGCCGCATTAGGCAGCGCAAACATTACTGTTAATAAAAACTCTGTGCCTAACGATCCTCGTTCACCGTTTGTTACCTCTGGTATCCGTATTGGTTCGCCAGCAATCACTCGTCGTGGCTTTAAAGAAGCAGAAGCGAAAGAATTGACCGGTTGGATTTGTGACATTCTTGATGATGCAACTAATACTGTTGTAACCGACCGCGTCAAAGGCCAAGTTTTAGCCTTATGTGCTCGATTCCCTGTATACGGTTAATCGTATTGGATGTTTGTTGATACAGGTTTAGGTTAACCTTGTTCAACAAATAGGATAAACTTTAATGGCCGCTAATTGTTAGCGGCCATTTTGTTTTTTTCTGCAGGAGGTTCAATGCATTGCCCTTTTTGTAGCGCGACCGATACCAAAGTTATAGATTCTCGATTAGTGGCTGATGGTCACCAAGTACGTCGCCGCCGGGAATGTACTGAATGCCATGAACGTTTCACCACGTTTGAAGGCGCAGAATTAGTCATGCCTCGCGTCATCAAACGCGACGGCACTCGACAACCATTCGATGAAGAAAAATTGCGTGGAGGCATGCTACGTGCGGTCGAAAAACGTCCAGTCTCAATTGATGAAATTGAGCAAGCATTAACTAAAATCAAATCAACGCTGCGCGCGACAGGTGAGCGTGAAGTGAATTCTGAAATGATTGGTAATCTGATGATGGAACAGTTGATGAGCCTTGATAAGGTGGCATATATCCGCTTTGCATCGGTTTATCGCGCATTTGAAGATGTATCCCAATTTGGTGAAGCCATTGCTAAATTGCAAAAGTAATGTCGCGTAATAATATCTGTTTTAATGGTTTTAATGGCATTTAAGCAATAAGAGATTATCTCCCATGTCTAACTGGTCCACCTTTGACACCCAAATGATGAGTCGTGCCATCGCCCTTGCCGAGAAAGGCCGTTATACAACACGGCCAAATCCTTGTGTCGGTTGTGTCATTGTTTATCAGAATAAGATTATTGGTGAAGGTTATCATCAACGTGCGGGCCAAGGGCATGCCGAAGTTAATGCGCTGAAAATGGTGCATGATAATGGCTTGTCTGCTGAAGGTGCCACCGCGTATGTCACTCTTGAACCTTGTAGCCATTATGGTCGCACACCACCTTGTGCTTTAGGCTTAATTAACGCCAAAGTTGCCAGAGTTGTGGTCGCAGTGACCGATGCAAATCCTGAAGTGTCTGGCCGCGGGATTACCCTATTACGTGAGGCTGGTGTTGAGGTTGATGTTGGATTGCTCTGCGAACAGGCCTATGACCTTAACCTAGGTTTTATGAAACGGATGAAAACAGGGCTTCCTTGGATAACCGTCAAAATAGCCGCCAGCTTAGACGGTAAAACGGCCTTGTCTAATGGAGTGTCAAAGTGGATTACCGGCAGTGCAGCAAGAGCTGATGTGCAAAAATACCGTGCTAGCCACTGTGCATTAATCACTGGTGTTGAAACCATTCTTGTCGATGATCCTAGCCTTAATGTGCGCTATGAGACGCTAGGTGAGTTAACCACTCGTCATACAAAAGATGAATTCTTTCAACCCTTAAGGGTTGTGCTAGACAGTCGCGCAAGATTAACCGCAACACAGCAATTATTTTCAATTCAAAGTCCTATTTTACTGGTTTCTGGTTGCCATTATCCCGAAAGCGTCAAGGCAGAATTTCCAGAACATGTATCTTTTCTTCAGTTAACGTGTGACTCATCGGGCAGAATTCCATTGTTAGCCTTGCTAACGTATTTAGGTCAGCATGCTAATTCTGTTTTAATTGAAGCGGGGGCCACTTTAGCGGGGGCATTTGTCGCCCAAGGGCTCGTTGACGAGGTAGTGCTTTATCAAGCGCCTAAAATCCTCGGTAGCCATGGACGTAATATGTTGCAGTTACCTGATTACAGTACAATGGAACAAACGCCTGCACTGCAACTAATTGATGAACGTAACGTAGGACAAGATAAGCGTTATATCCTCAGATATAATCAACCCTATTAATGTGCGAGTTGCTATGGCTAAAACCTGAGCAACAGCAAAGTTTAACAGCAAAAAGTGAGTCATTATGTTTACTGGAATAATCGAAGCCCTTGGCACATTACGTAAAATTGATCGTAAAGGTAACGATATCCGCTTAACGGTTGCCAGTGGTAAGTTGGATTTAACCGACGTAAAGCTAGGTGATAGTATTGCAACCAATGGCGTGTGTTTGACCGTTGTTGAGCGTTTAGGTGATGGTTACGTTGCTGATATATCGGCAGAAACCGTTGACTTAACGGGCTTTAGTCATTATCAAGTAGGCCAAAAGGTTAATCTAGAGAAAGCGGTGACGGCAACCACTCGATTGGGTGGACACATGGTGAGTGGACACGTTGATGGCATTGCCAAAGTTGAACAATGCGCTTACAGAGGCAAGGCACTCGAGTTTTGGTTATCGGTACCAGCTCAATTAAGTCGCTATATTGCTCACAAAGGCTCGATCACTATCGATGGCGTTAGTCTGACCGTGAATGAAGTTGATGGTGCTCGTTTTAGATTAACGATTGTGCCTCACACTGCTGGTGAAACCACGCTGGTGGATTTAAAAGTAGGTGATAGTGTCAATATCGAAGTCGATTTAATCGCGCGCTATTTAGAGCGTTTAATGCAACCGGAGGCTAACCATGTGCAGCCTTCATCGGGCGTGACCATGGAGTTACTCGCTAAATCAGGTTTTTTACGTTAAACGCGACAATTTTTACGTTAATTGCGACAGTAAAACAGCATTTGTACTCTATAGATAATTCGCAATACCAGTAGATTTAATACCTAAATTTTAAATCAAACACTTACTAAATAAAGGTCTGACAATGGCGCTACATAGCATAGAAGAAATCATTGAAGATATTCGTCAAGGTAAGATGGTTATCTTGATGGATGATGAAGACAGAGAGAATGAAGGTGATTTGATCATGGCCGCTGATAAAGTGACGCCAGCAGCAATCAACTTCATGGCAACCTATGGCCGTGGATTAATTTGCCAAACAATGACCAAAGAGCGTTGTCAGCAGCTTAATTTGCCTTTAATGGTTACCAATAACAATGCCCAGTTCTCGACGAATTTTACCGTGTCAATTGAAGCGGCTACTGGAGTCACAACAGGTATTTCTGCTCATGACCGTGCAGTGACTGTACAAGCTGCTGTTGCCAAAGACGCCAAAGCCTCTGATTTAGTGCAACCTGGGCATATTTTTCCGTTGATGGCACAAGAGGGCGGAGTATTAATACGCGCTGGTCACACTGAAGCCGGTTGTGATTTAGCACGCTTAGCTGGCTGTGAGCCTTCTGGTGTGATTGTTGAAATTTTAAACGAAGATGGCACCATGGCGCGCCGGCCCGATTTAGAAATATTCAGTGAAAAGCATGGGATTAAAATCGGTACTATTGCCGACTTAATTGAATACCGTAATACGAATGAAACCACGGTTGTACGCGAAGCTCAGTGTAAATTACCGACTCGTTTTGGTGAGTTTACTATGGTGACCTTCAGAGACACTATCGATAATCAACTACACTACGCCTTGATTAAAGATGACGTAAAACCGAATTGCTTAGTACGAGTGCATTTACAAAATACCTTCAATGATTTACTGCATTCGGAACGTGATCAAAAGCGCAGTTGGCCATTAGAAAAAGCCATGGAGCGGATAGCTTCAGAAGGTGGTGTTTTAGTGTTATTGGGTAATGATGAACATACGAGTAATTTATTGGCCAAAGTAAAAGCGTTTGAAGCTGAAGACAATGGTCAATCTCCAGCGCCAGCTATGTGGCAAGGAACATCTCGTCGTGTTGGCGTAGGCTCGCAAATTCTGTCGAGTTTAGGTGTCAGCACTATGCGTTTACTCAGTTCGCCAAAACGTTATCATTCACTGTCTGGTTTCGGTTTAGAAGTGACTGATTATATAGCTGAATAATTTTGGCTGATGGTAAATTTAACAAATTCATTAATTGCATAGCGCTCAGGGCTTTTGGCTGTGATATCATAACGCCTCTTTTTGCCCCGAGCCGGGTGCTTTAGCTAATTTAGGTAAGATAGAATGAACGTAGTTCAAGGTAATATCGAAGCGAAAAATGCCAAAGTGGCGATCGTAATATCGCGATTCAATAGCTTTTTAGTTGAAAGTCTGCTTGATGGTGCAATAGACACATTAAAGCGTTTCGGCCAGGTCAGTGACGACAACATTACTGTTGTTCGCGTACCTGGTGCAGTTGAATTACCACTTGCTGCAAAACGTGTGGCTGCAAGTGGAAAGTTTGACGGTATCATTGCATTAGGTGCTGTCATTCGTGGCGGTACACCTCATTTTGAATTTGTTGCTGGTGAATGTAACAAAGGTCTTGCACAAGTTGCATTAGAGTATGATCTTCCTGTTTCATTCGGTGTATTAACTACAGATACCATTGAACAAGCTATTGAGCGTTCAGGTACTAAAGCAGGTAATAAAGGTGGCGAAGCAGCCCTTAGTTTGCTTGAAATGGTTAATGTACTGCAACAACTAGAACAACAGCTGTAATAGTAGGAAAAGTATGAAACCTTCAGAGCGCCGTAAGGCCCGCCGTTTAGCCGTTCAAGCCATTTATTCATGGCAGTTAAGTCAAAACAAAGTTGCTGACGTAGAACATGAGTTTTTAACTGAACAGAACACTGACGGTGTTGATGTCGCTTATTTTCGTGAGTTGTTAACTGGTGTAGCATCAAAAACATCGCAAATTGATGAGCTGTTAAAGCCGCATCTTGATCGTAAGTTTGAAGAAGTATCACCAGTAGAAAAAGCCATTGTGCGTCTGGCAACTTATGAGTTGACCTTCCGTAAAGATGTGCCGTTTAAAGTGGCGATTAACGAAGGTATCGAGTTAGCGAAAGCGTTTGGTGCTGAAGATAGTCACAAATTTGTCAACGGCTTGCTTGATAAGTTAGTGAAGCATAAGTAACACCAGAACGGTATCTTCGGATACCGTTTTCATTTGTTATCAATTGTTTCAAAATTAAGGTGGACGGTTTACCGTACCAGACTGAATGTGAAAGAATTCCAACTCATCGAACATTACTTCCGCAATAAAGGCCTAAAAAGGCGCGATGTTGAGTTAAGCATCGGCGATGACTGTGCGTTAGTGAATCCTGCAGACAATAAATCGTTAGCGATTTCTTGTGATACCCTTGTTGAAAACGTCCACTTTTTAGCAGACATTCCTGCTCATGCTTTAGGTTATAAATCGTTAGCGGTTAACCTTTCTGACCTCGCCGCAATGGGAGCTGAACCTGCCTGGTTTACCTTAGCGTTGACCTTGCCTGATGTTGACCAGCCTTGGTTAGCACATTTCAGTGAAGGTCTGTTCGAGATTGCAGAATATTATGGTATTGCCTTAATTGGTGGTGATACTACCCGTGGACCTCGCAGCATCAGTATTACGATTAATGGCCAAGTTCCTAAAGGTACTGCATTAACCCGTGATGGTGCAAAAATAGGTGATTGGGTTTATGTGACAGGCACATTAGGTGACTCAGCTTTAGGTCTTGATATCCTCAGAGGAGTCAAAACAGTTAACACTGAAGATAAAGAATATCTAATTAATCGTCATTATTACCCAACGCCTCGTGTTTTAGCAGGCCAAGCGCTTCGTACACTCGCCACCAGTGCTATCGATTTATCAGATGGCTTAATGTCTGACATTGGGCATATATTAACGGCATCAAAAGTGGGCGCCGTCATCGATGTGAATCAAATTCCGTTATCAAACTCAATTAAAGCCAATCTCAGCCATGAAGATGCATTAAGTTATGCACTTACTGGTGGTGAAGACTACGAGTTATTGTTTACGGTTCCTGAGTCTCAACGTGGCGCAATTGATACAGCGTTAATTCATGCTGGTGTAAAATTTGTTAAAATTGGCCAAATCAGTGCAGGTGATAAATTAAAACTAGTAGAAAATGGGCTAGAATTTAACCCAATTTCACGTGGCTTTGTGCATTTTTAATTGAAGTACTATGAGACTATTAACCCAAGATAAATTCGTAAAAAAACTGTCTTTAGCCAATCCAATTCACTTTTTGGCATTAGGCTTTGGCAGCGGTAAAGCGGCAAAAGCACCAGGTACTTTTGGTACTTTAGCCGCTGTTCCCATCGTGCTACTCATGCAACAGTTAAGCTTAACTAATTACCTTATCATTACCTGTATTAGCATGCTCGCTGGATTCTATATTTGTGGCAAAGCAGCTAAAGATATGGGCGTACATGACCATGGTGCAATTGTATGGGACGAAGTAGTTGGCTTGATGATCACCATGATTGCAGCGCCTTTAGGTTTTATGTGGTTAGCACTTGGTTTTGTACTATTTCGCTTTTTTGATATCGTAAAACCATGGCCTATTCGCTGGCTCGATGCCAAAGTGCATGGCGGTTTTGGGATAATGATTGATGATGTATTGGCGGGAATATTTTCGTTAATCGGTGTACAACTAGCGGTCTATTATCTATAAATATTTTATCAATACCAGATTATAAGTAGCTGATTATAACAATGATTATAAACGCATCTAATACATAAAAAGAGCATATTTGTGCTCTTTTTTGTCGATAATACTCATACTAAATCAGTTGCAGCTACTTACTAGGATGATTTTGCGGTAAGTAGATTCGTCCGCAATTGCTCTAACTCTGTATTCATATTAGTTAAACGTTGTTTGTAATCTGTTCCATAAACAGTGCAGTTAAATAGTTTACCAATCGGATTGTAGCGTAACATCCATAATTGCTGAAAATAATTGTCGTTAGAACAATAATTTGGTTCTTTGAGTGTGTGCATCGAGGTCGTTGAAACCGGTTCCTTTACTAGGCTGACAATATACTCGGCCATGAGATTGTCACTGTCTGTTGGCTTAAGCAACGCATATGCTAACCATTTCTCATAAAAAGCCACACTATCAGACTGCACTTCAATTAACATTTGTTCTGTAACGTTATGGGCAAAAAGCCATTCTCCAGAAAATATCCGTTCAAAATCACTATCAGTTAACTCGAATGATGTTTGCCAAGCTGTGACTTTGGTTACAACAGCTGCATCTGTGGTCTTAGCTAAAGTGCTAGCTAAATTAAGCTGATATTTTATCATGTTAACGGCAATCATATGATTGAGTGTTGAGCGAGATGAGTGATAAACCATATTCCAAAAATGTGCATCTTTGTTTAAAAATGCTACCGCAGCTTGTTGGTCAAGTTTGTTGTCAGATGTATCTACACTTATTATCGCAGCAAGCTGACGAACATCTCTTAACTTAAAAAGCAGACCCCAGTGAGCTTGATTATTTGGGGTTAAAGACTGTGGTTCTTCTTGCCAATAAGGCATATCTAATAATGTATTATATTGTTGTATATTGGCTTTATGAGCGCCAATGACATTTCTAATACTATCGCTATTATCGCTAATAAATTCACTGCATATTATCAAATCCGTTTGATAACAAGCGGTTTTAAAATTGTCAGTTAACTCAACTTCTTGCTCGCTGAAGCTGATTAATGGTTTTTTATCATTTGTTTTATCATCTCCTATTGTGCCTACGATAGTAATTGCATACTCATAGCCATTTTCGCTAGGGTCGATAGGTTGCTGTTTTAGCCAGTTTTCAACTAAAAGAGTGTTAGGTGACTTTGTTCTGTCTGTTGCATTAATGGCCACTAAACAGACAACGGTAAATACCAGTAAGCTACATATTAGCCCGACAAAAATACCCAAGCCCTTTATTACTTTCATCATTATGATTTATCCGTAAATCTATTTTAACTTTACGTTAACATATTGATTTGCTTTTTATAAGTGCATAACGATTATTGCAACAGCTCACGGGCATTAGCCAAGGTATTTTCTGTAATGACATCACCACCTAATAAGCGTGCAAGTTCATTCACCCGTTGATCTTTATCTAAGGTCTGCATGGTCGTTTCGGTGTTGCCACCTTTATTAAATTTATTCACAAACATATGTTGATGGCCATTACCTGCAACTTGCGGCAAATGGGTGACACATAACACTTGAGTCGACTCACCAAGGCTACGTAACATACGACCGACGACAGATGCTGTTGGTCCAGAAATACCCACATCAACTTCATCGAATATGAGTGTTGGAGTGGCGACTTTTTTAGCTGTGATCACTTGAATACCTAATCCAATACGCGATAACTCACCGCCAGAGGCTACTTTAGAAATCGGTTGTAATGGTTGCCCAGGGTTCGTGGTAACCATAAATTCAATGCTATCGCAGCCATTAACTGAAATGTTGTCCGGATTATGATTAATCTGAATGGTAAATTTACCCTTAGGCATATTGAGCTCATGGATAGACTGAGTGACTAGCTTGTCTAATTCTTTGGCATAACGACTACGACTTTGACTCAGTTTTTGTGCATTGGTTAAATAGGCATTTCTGGTGGCTTCAAGTTGTTGTCTTATACCATCTAATTTAGTTTCATCGTCAGCAAGTTCGGTTAATTCATTCATCAATGCTTGATGATGTAGCGCCAACTTATCTGCACTCACATGATGCTTACGCGCCAATTGCATTGCCGTTGAAAGGCGTTTATCTAAATAGGCAAAATGTTCTGGGTCAAGTTCTAAACTGCTTAAATAACTTTCAATTTCGCTAGCGCTTTCTTGTACTTGAATTAACGCATCGCTAATCATAGTACCAATAGGTGCAAGGGATTCATCATAACCTTGAAGCGTATCAGCAATGCTGGCTACTTTATTAAGCAGAGATTCTATATTGCCTTCATCACTTTCGGTCAATAAGTGTAACCCTGCTTGGCAACGTTCAATTAAATCTGTGCCATTGGCTAAGCGTTTGTGTTCTTGTTCTATTTCATCAAATTCTTCCAAGCCTAAGTTAAACTCATTAAGCTCTTCTACTTGATATTGCAGTAGCTGTTGACGCGAAATGCGTTCGTGCTGAGCTTGCTCAAGATGCTTTAGCTCGTTTTCCACTTGTTTGCAGCGTTGATAGCTAGCGCTAACGCTATCAAGCAGTATTTTGTGGTTAGCATAGTGGTCGAGTAGGTTTAATTGATGCTCGCTTTTAAGCATTGCGTGATGTGCATGTTGGCCGTGAACACCAATCAATAGTTGTCCGATGGCTTTTAATTGCGTCACAGGCACAGGATTACCATTTATGTAGGCTCTTGAGCGGCCATCACTGTTAATGGTTCGACGCAATATACACTCATCTTCAGCATCAAGATCGCTATCTTCAAGCCAGCGTTTGGCTAAAGGAACATCATGAAGGGTAAATCGTGCACTTACTTCAGTTTTGGTGGCTCCAGGCCTGACAGTGTTGGCATCACTTCGATTACCAAGACATAATCCAAGCGCATCGATAGCAATCGATTTACCTGCACCTGTTTCGCCGGTGATGCTTGTCATACCGGCTTTAAAGTCGAGTTCTAAAAAGCGTACTATAGCAAAGTTGTTGATGCTGAGTTGGCAAAGCATAATGAATTCCTGTCAATGAAACTACCAAACCACTGTATTGATAAACAGTATATACTGATTTTATATACAGTAAAGTGGTTGGACAATAATTATCGTTGACTATTTTATCATCTAGGTTTGATTGATCATTAAGCAATGGATTTTAAAAGTGTTTCTATTATTGGCAAACTGATAAAAGTGATTAATGTACCATATAAAATGCCTTGGGCGCTGACGTTGGCGTTTATTTGGTAGCGGTCGGCCAAAAGATACACACTTGCTGCCGTTGGTAACGCTGCTAAAATAACTCCCATGGTCAGTAATTCCTTTTCTACGCCGAACAGTTTGAGTAATCCAAAGGCGATTAATGGTTGAATAATTAACTTGAGTAAATTGATTAAATTCAGTTCCGCAATCAAACCAATACTGAACATCTTTGTGTCAGATTGATGTCGTAAGGCTTTGGCAAGTACCATTCCTATGGCAAACAGTGCACATGGGCTAGAGGTATTTCCCACCTGGTGTAACATTAACCCCAGACTATCCGGTAAGGTAATATGCAGTGCTGATAAACCAATGCCAATAACACTACCAACCACGATTGGGTTTTTATACAGGGCATTAGCCATGATGACGATGGCATGGTCGGTTGATTGTTTATCACGACTGGCTAGCTCAATTGATACTAAAGCAAAAGCAAACATGATCACTGACAACAAGCTGGCAATCGCTGCAGCGACTAATGCCATTTTATGACCTGGGAATAATAAACTCAGCAATGGAATACCAATAAATGCGGTATTACCAAAGGTAGCGTTTAATGCGCGCATTGCCGCAACGGCTTGCTTCTTAGGTGTGCTAAGTAGTGATACAACAATCACTAAGGCGTAAGTAATGACCATCGCTAGGCTAAACCCACCGATAAAGCCCCATTGAATAATGTCTTCAATGCGCGTTTCAGCTAGCACAATCAATAATATTGCGGGGAAAGCAATGTAATAGACAAACTGATTGAGGATCAAATCGGTGTCTGCTGGCAACAGTCGCATTTTTTGAACAATACTGCCGAGCAGCATAATAATAAATACAGCGATTAGCGGGGTAAGAATACTGGACATCCCTCGCAATTCCTTAGCAAAATGATAATAAGATCACTTTACTGCTTTTCGATAGGCAGATGCAATTAGGCTAAAGTTAAACGAGTGATTATTTGTCAGATTTTAAGGCTAAATTCGCCTTTGATATTTTCGGAGGGGGTAATATTCCCAGTTCAGAAAAAAAATGCACTTGCCTTCTTAATTCAAATAACGAACCTACTCGTACCTGATTACCAATTACTAGTGTCCAGTCATCAGTTTTACCATTGGCGTTACTGAAAGTGAAACCTTGATAAAAAATTCTTCTCATTGCACGAGACTCAATAAAAAGCCTGAATAATTTCAGGCTAAATGATGTTGATTGACATTAATCTATTTGTTCTACAAGTTCGTACTACAGGCTAATACCAATATTAGACACACCAGCTTCGATAATATCTTTACGCAAACCTTTAACCAGTTCGCTGGTTATGTCTGGATTGGCTTCGATAATGTCGAGTAACATGCCTTGTAATTCTTTTTCTTGTTCCATTACTGGATGCGAAAAAACAAACTCATCGAGTTCTTCATCCATTAATGATTCATCACTAATAGCTTCAATATAATTGGCGACGGTGCTTGATGATAACTTACTGATGTTAGTAATATCTTCTTCAATTTTTCCATCTATCGCACCCATTAAGGTGACGATGGCAACAGCCGCATCCATGGCGGGATAAGCACCATAGGCTTCAAAGTCGCTAGGATCAGGGGTGTTTTCATCGAGGCGCTGTAAATGCACATCAATATTGAACTTAAGCTTTTTGTCATATTGGCTTTGCCATAATAACTCTAGTGCAGTACCTAATACCTGCGGTTGACCAAATTCACATACTTCAGAAAATAATTGATAATTTGGGAGCATTCTTTGACACAGTGCGAGTGCAAAAAGCTGCTTCTGAGGTAACGACAATGCCTTTAGGCGTTTAAAAAAACCGGTTTTACTGGTCATGGGGAACATCCACTGATAGCTGGTTTATCACTTGATTTGCAGCTGATTCTACCTTAGTTAACTCATCAAGTAACTCTAGTATTTCAGGTTCTAGGTCATCGATGTCAATTTTATGCTTTAGTGCTGACTCAATATCCCGACAGAGCTTTTGTGTGGTCGGTACGCCGCAATAACATGTTGCGCCATGCAGTTTATGCACTGCCTGCAATAGTGTCTGTGCATCTCTGGCTATTAATGCCTCATCAATAGTAGCGGTTGTTTCAGGTAATGAATTAACCAACATCTTTAACATGTCTAAGGCTAAATCGGTTTTCTGGTTTGCTTGGGTTAAGCATAAATCCCAATTGAGAACATGAGTATCAAAATGGGTAAATTGGGGTTTAATTATCCAGCGGCTGATGACGCTTTTTAGTGATAATTCATCAATCGGTTTAGGCGAGAAACCATCCATACCGCTAGCCAAAATATTCTCACGCTCTTCGGCTATAGCATGTGCCGTTACTGCAATAATCGGCGTATTACGGTTTAGTGATTCTGAACGTATTTGCTGGGTTGCGGTTATGCCGTCGGTTCCTGGCATTTGAATATCCATGAAGATTAAATCAAATGGTTGTTTTTTAGCTTGTTGAATCGCATCCGCGCCATTGTTAACGGTCACCACATTGTCGACTAATTCTTTGAGCAAAGTATCAATTAACTTTAGATTGGCCATGTTGTCGTCAACGGCCAATACTGATGCATTGAGGCGTTGGGTTACATCGAGATTTATCTGCTCAGGTAAACTCACAAAAGTAGAAGGTACTGGCGGATATATTAAATGATGCGCTAGGGTAAAATCGCTCACCGGGGTGCTGAGCAACACATCTGCGTTGACTTTTAGCACATTGATTATCATGTCTTGGTCTAGACAGTCATGCAACAAAATCAGGCAGTCGGTATGTTGTTTGGCTTGTTGTAATAAATGGATAAAAGACGCATTGTCGGCAAAACCATGGCAGCTCATGATGATGTAATCAAATTTGCTGTTTTTAGTTTGTAACACTGAGGTGAGATTTTCTGGATTAGCAACATTAGTGATAATTAATTGCCATGACACCAAGCGGCGATTTAATGTATCGCGGGTTAATTCCCGTGGTTCATACAATAAGACTGATTTGTGCTGCAACGCATCAACCGGCAACACTTCGCCAATTTCAAATTGACTGATCCCAAGCGGCAGAATAAACCAGAAATTTGAGCCTTTATTAGGGGCAGAGGTGAAGCCTATCTGGCCACCCATTTGGTTGATTAAGCGTTTAGTAATCACTAAGCCCAATCCTGTGCCACCAAAACGGCGTGAAATGGATGAGTCGGCTTGACCAAATGCTTGGAATAAATATTCTTGCTGACTCTCATCAATACCAATACCGGTGTCAATAACTTCGCAGCGCAGGGTAATGTTATCTTCGTCCTGACCCACTAAGTGTATTTTGAGTATGACACTGCCTTTGTCGGTAAATTTGATAGCGTTACCGACTAAGTTAGTAATAATCTGGCTGACTCTCATCGCGTCGCCACTGACACTTTCTGGCACATTAGCATCAATGTCGATAACCAGTTCTAGTCCTTTCTCTTGTGCACTACCGGCAATTATAGTCAGGGTTTCAGTTAGCGTTTCTCGCAGTGCAAAAGGCATTTTTTCTAATATCATTTTACCGGCTTCCAGTTTAGAGAAGTCGAGAATATCGTTAATAATACCCAGTAGGTTACTGGCACTGCGTTCAATGGTTTTTATGTAGTCGAGCTGGCTAGTATGCAGTGGTGTTTTTAATAACTGTCGTGCAAATCCGATGACACCATTGAGTGGCGTTCGTAACTCGTGCGACATGTTGGCTAAGAACTCTGATTTAATCCGACTCGCTTCAAGCGCGCGTTTTTTGGCAATATCGAGCTCAACGTTTTGAATTTCAATCTGCTCGAGGGTTTCACGTAAATCCGAGGTCGCTTGATCAATATTTTGCTGCATTTCATCGTGGTATTCAGACAATGAGCCAGCCATTGCGTTGATCCCTCGTTTAAGCAGATCCAGTTCACCAATCAAGTTGCCTTCTAGGCGAGTATCGAGTTTACCTTCACGAATTTTGGCTACCACTCGCACCATTTCAGTAATGGGGTAGTTCACGTGCTTGACTAAGCGGAAGGTAAAAAACAGGTTAAATTGCACCCCGATTAATACGATAATAAACGCCGCTATAGCCGCTCGATGCTGTTCGAGTAGGGCGTTCTCTTTATTTAGTAATACTGATATATAGCCTAAAATTCGCTCTTGTTGATTATTGTAAATAGGCGTAACGACGCCATTGACAGAAGTATTATTATTGATATCACCGTTACTTTGGCGATTTATACTGGCAACATGTTTTGGTTCTAACCCTGTATGGGATATTATTGGCACACGAATGACCAAAGTATCGCCAATTGTTTCATGTTCTGTGCCGATTAAGTTTGCCAACGTTTGTTTGTAACGCATAGTTTCAAAATCTTTGTGGTAGTGCGAAGTGACAAAGAGTTGGTTTTCGGCATCAAAAACAGCAATAGATAGGATCAGGGATGCATTGTTTATTTGCGAGGCGGCGAGTAAAAGTTTAGTTGATTCACGATCTTGAGTGATTATGCCAAATTCGCTGGCAATGGCTAATGGCTCAACAATGTTGCTGCCTTTTTCAATTAAGGTTTGTTCCAATTCATAAAAGCGGTTTATCGTGAAATAACTTCCAAGTAGAATACCCACTACAATCGTGGGCGCTAACGCAAGTACCAGAACCCAAGAGCGTAGGCTGTATTTGGTCATATTGTTGGCACTTTTCATGGCTGTTAGGTATATCCCTGTTACTAAATCGCTGTTATTCCGTCTAGACTGCCAGATATGGCGCACTCTTGACTAGTTTTTTATTCAATACCTGAGGCCGAAATGGCACAATTTTTCCAAGCAAAACCGAACAAATCTAAGCAATTATCAGCAAAGTTAAGCCTCAGTGTCACTCAACTTGACCATTTAGGTGCAGGCATAGCGCAACATCAAGGCAAAATAGTGTTTATTCCGGGAGTGTTACCGGGAGAGACTGCTACGGTGCAATTTGTCGAACAAAAGAAAAGCTACGCTAAAGCCAAGCTCATCTCTATTGAGTCTGCATCGGTTAATCGAATCAAACCTCATTGTCCACATTATCAACAATGTGGCGGTTGTGATTTGCAGCACATGGACACTAATGCGCAACGCGAGCATAAACAAACGGCTCTAGTCGATCTCATCAGCAAGCTGTCGAGTGCTAAAGCTATTGATGCTGATATTGTCGCTGACCCTATAGTGGGTGAGGCGTGGCATTATAGACGACGCGCAAGATTGGCCACATTATTTGATAAAAATACTCAACGGTTACAACTTGGGTTTCGCGCAGGAAATAGCAATAAAATTGTTTCTATTCAACAGTGCCCTGTGTTATCTGAGTCATTGTCCGCTTTAATTACCCCATTAGCGGCTAATTTAAATCAACTTAAAGCTAAGGCCAGTTTAGGGCATGTTGAACTCACCCAAGCTGATAACGGTAATTTTGCGGTATTAAGAGTGACTAAAGTGTTGCCAGCATCTGATATTCGTTGGTTAACGGGGTTTGCCGAAAAGCACCAACTTAACTTGTTATTGCAAGATGATGCTGGTCAATTAACCCAATTGTTTCCCTTGCTGCCAGCTGGTGATGAAGCTATCGCGTTACCTTATTATCATCTTGCACAGGAGGCTGTTCGTTGTTCATTCACTCCTGGTAATTTTGTCCAAGTTAACGGTGCTATTAATCAGGCCATGGTCGATCAAGCCATCGAATGGTTAGACCCTCAATCTGGTGAGCGTATTTTAGATCTATTCTGTGGTGTGGGTAATTTCAGTTTACCGTTGGCATTAAAGGCTGCAGAAGTCATTGGTGTTGAAGGTGTGCCTGAAATGGTGCAACAAGCCAAGCAAAACGCTATCGACAACCAATTGGATAATGTGACTTTCTATCATGCGGATTTAAGTGCTGATCTTTCGACGCAAACATGGTTAGGCAAAATTGATAAACTGTTGCTGGACCCTGCTCGAGCCGGTGCTTTTGAAAGTTTACAATGGTTACAGAAAATGCAACCTAAAAAAGTGGTGTATGTTTCATGTAATCCGGCAAGTTTAGCGCGTGACAGTAGTGTATTATTAGCCAGTGGATATCGAATTGCCCAAGTGGGATTAGTCGATATGTTTCCACAGACACATCATATTGAAGCCATGGTGTTATTTGAATTAAATATTTAAACAACGATTTTTTAGCCGCTTACGATAGATATGCTAAAAAATTGGCCAACTGAACGCTATTGAATTGACAAAAGAATATAGCGCTTCAAGATAGGTTGTTCAGTTGGTGTTAACACCATTTATGCACACTATGCCATGTGCATATGGTTGGATGTCAGTCGGTCATGCGGCTAAGGAAGGGTTCATGGTATCTGTTCGCGAAGCACATTTTAATACGCAAGCATTCCAATTAGATGAGTGGGTCGCTCGTTATCTCGACGACAAAGATGATGCTCAGAAGTTATTGGTATTGATCCAGCAAGTTGAGGCCCTACCGGTTAAAAACAAACTGGCTCATACTGAACTGCTTGCGCGCGCTCGCGAAATGATCGAAATCTTAGCGCCGCTGAATATGGACATCGAAACGCTACAAGCCGCAGTATTATTTTTGCTATTCGATGCGGGTGTTCTCAACGAAGAGCAAATTCTAGAGCAATACGGTGAAAACCTTGCAAGGTTAGTTGCCAGCGTTGTGACCATGAATGCCATTGGCGCATTAAAAGTCAGTCAAAATTCGCGCGATGCCGAACCTCAAATAGATAACATCCGAAAAATGTTATTGGCCATGGTTGAAGATGTTCGTGCCGTAGTGATCAAATTAGCCGAACGTGTATGCTTACTGCGTGCGGTAAAAAACGCCGATGAAGAAACTCGGGTATTATTAGCACGAGAAATTGCTGATATTTATGCGCCATTAGCAAATCGCTTAGGCATTGGTCAATTAAAGTGGGAGCTTGAAGATATTTCTTTTCGCTATTTGCATCCAACCGTTTATAAAGACATTGCTAAACAGCTTGATGGTAAGCGTGTCGACCGAGAAGTGTTTATCGACAAGTTTGTCACCCAGTTACAGCAACGTTTAGATAGCGATGATATTCGCGCCAAAGTGTACGGTCGCCCAAAACACATTTACAGTATTTGGCGAAAAATGAAGGGCAAAGATCTCAAGTTTGATGAGCTTTTTGACGTTCGTGCAGTGCGTATTGTCACCGAAAGATTACAAGATTGCTATGGCGCGTTAGGGGTTGTACATGACCTTTGGCACCATATTCCGCGTGAGTTTGACGATTACGTAGCAAATCCAAAACCGAACGGCTATCAATCTATTCATACAGTAGTCGTAGGTCCTGAAGGCAAAACAGTAGAAATTCAAATTCGTACTGAGGCGATGCATCAAGATTCTGAGCTTGGCGTTGCCGCGCACTGGAAATACAAAGAAGGTGCCAGTAATACCAAACAAACGGGTTACGAAGAAAAAATTAACTGGTTGCGTAAAATTTTACAGTGGCAAGAAGATGTCGCTGAAAGTGGTAATTTGGTTGACGAAGTCCGTAGCCAAGTATTTGAAGACCGAGTCTATGTATTTACCCCAAGTGGTGAAGTTGTTGACTTACCTTTAGGCTCAACTGTACTCGACTTTGCTTATTATATTCACTCTCAAGTGGGTCATAAATGTATTGGTGCAAAAGTCGACGGCCGCATTGTGCCATTCACGTACCAAGTTGAAACGGGTGAGCGCATTGAGATTATCACTTCAAAAACGCCTAACCCAAAACGTGACTGGCTCAATCTTAATTTAGGCTATATCAAGTCGTCTCGTTCGCGTTCAAAAATTCAACACTGGTTTAAGCAACAAGACCGCGATAAAAATATTGCCGCGGGTAAAGAGATGCTTGAGTCTGAATTAGCCCGAGTAGGTCTTAAAATTAAAGATGCAGCAGTGGCGGTAGAGCGCTTTAATTTAAACACTATGGATGACATGCTAGCAGCCATCGGTGGGGGTGATTTACGCTTAAATCAAGTGGTTAACTTTACCGATACCAAAATTCGCAAAGTAGAAGACACTGACGAAAACTTACTTGAAGATATTATAAAGAAAGCGTCGCATAAGCCTAAAAAGTCGAGTAAAGGCCAAGTCGAAGTTAATGGTGTGGGTAATTTAATGAGCCACATTGCGCGTTGTTGCCAACCCGTTCCCGGCGATGAAATATTTGGTTATATTACTATGGGGCGGGGGATTTCTGTGCACCGTAGTGATTGCGAACAAGTGAAAGAATTAATGCGTGCTCACCCAGAACGCAGTGTCGATGTGATTTGGGGTGAGAACTATTCTGGTGGTTATCGTATTCGCGTTAGAGTACTTGCCCATGATCGCAGTGGTTTATTACGAGATTTAACCACAGTGCTAGCGGCGGAGAAATCCAATGTGATGGCGATGAGTTCATCTTCTGATGTTAAGAGCCAAACCGCCACCGTAGAGCTTGAACTTGAATTGTATAATTTAGATGGTTTATCACGGATTCTCGGTAAACTGTCGCTCGTTGATGGTGTGATTGAGTCGCGTCGATTATAACGTAATTAACATCATGGACTTACCTTGAAGGCATCTACTTGTTAGGTGCCTTTTTCATTAGATTTTATCTTTACAAGAGAGGACCGTTTCTGTGGCAGATATTCAATCGTTACTGACCATCATGCAGCAATTGCGCAACCCCGAGTCTGGTTGTCCTTGGGATCAAGCGCAAGATTTTGCCAGTATTGTGCCCTTTACCTTAGAAGAAGCTTATGAGGTTGTTGATACTATTGAGCGACAAGCATGGGAAGAGTTACCTGATGAACTGGGCGACTTATTGTTTCAGATAGTGTTTTATTGCCAATTAGGGCAAGAGCAAGGTAAGTTCGATTTTTCTACGGTAGTAGCGCGAATTAGCGATAAGCTTATTCGCCGTCATCCGCATGTATTTGCTCAGTCAGAAAACAACGTTGTTGGTGCCATTACCAATACTCACGATTTAAGCCAAGCGTGGGATTCGTTAAAAGCCAATGAACGTCAGCAAAAACAACTGCACTCAGCGTTAGATGATATCCCTCATGCATTACCCGCGTTATCTAGAGCACGAAAAATTCAACATCGAGTGGCTAAAGTTGGCTTTGACTGGGCCGAGCTTGAGCCTGTTGTTGCCAAAATACATGAAGAAATCGATGAAGTATTGGTAGAAGTTAATCTACGACATAAAGACCCTGATTTTTATCAGCCGAGAATTGTTGATGAAATGGGCGATTTATTGTTTGCTGTAGTGAACCTTGCCCGTCATTTAAACGTTGATCCTGAACAAGCACTGCGTCAAGCCAATCATAAATTTGAACGTAGATTTAGAGGGGTTGAGCAATGTGTAGACAATAGTGGAAAACCGATACAACAGCATAGCCTGGAAGAATTAGACCACTACTGGAATGTAGTAAAACAACACGAAAACATAAATTAAGCTAAAATTAGCGCGTTTAAGTTTGTCGAAACGAGGTGGCTTTGCTATAATATCGCCCCGTCCTAGTGCTTTCTTACAAGCACGTTTTTTCCAACACATTTTCTCAGGTTCAGCATGACTACAAGGTATATCTTCGTTACTGGTGGCGTTGTTTCATCACTAGGTAAAGGCATTGCAGCAGCTTCGCTCGCGGCAATTTTAGAGGCGCGTGGCCTCAATGTAACCATTATGAAACTTGACCCCTATATTAACGTCGATCCGGGTACCATGAGCCCAACTCAGCACGGTGAAGTTTTCGTGACTGAAGATGGTGCAGAAACCGATCTCGATTTAGGTCATTACGAACGTTTCATTCGTACCAAAATGAATCGTCGCAATAACTTTACTACTGGCCGTATTTACGAAGAAGTCATTAGTAAAGAACGTCGTGGTGATTATTTAGGCGCAACCATTCAGGTTATTCCACACATTACTAACGCGATTAAAGAAAAAGTGTTAGCTGGTGGTGAAGGCCATGATGTGGCGATTGTCGAAATCGGTGGCACGGTAGGTGATATTGAATCATTGCCGTTTCTTGAATCTATTCGTCAATTAGGTTCTGAGCTAGGACGCGAACGTACACTATTTATGCATTTAACCTTAGTGCCATTCTTAGGCGCTGCTGGTGAAATTAAAACCAAACCGACTCAACACTCTGTTAAAGAGCTGCGTTCAATTGGTATTGCGCCGGATGTATTGGTTTGTCGTGGCGACCGTGCAATTCCTGCCAATGAAAAAGCTAAAATTTCGCTATTCTGTAACGTAGAAGAACGTGCGGTTATTTCCTTAAAAGACGTTGATAGCATTTACAAAATCCCTGCGTTATTACGCTCACAAGGATTAGATGATTTAGTCATTAAACGTTTTAATTTAACGTGTAACGAAGCTGATTTGTCTGAGTGGGAAAACGTTATTTACCAAGAAGCCAATCCAAATGGTGAAGTCACTATTGGTATGGTAGGTAAGTACATTGAACTTCCTGATGCATACAAGTCGGTGAATGAAGCATTAAAGCATGCAGGCTTAAAAAACCGTGTGACAGTGAACATTAAGTACATTGATTCACAAACAGTTGAAGCTAAAGGCGAAGAAGTGTTGCAAGGTCTAGATGGTATTTTAGTACCTGGTGGCTTTGGCGAACGTGGCGTAGAAGGTAAGATTTTTGCTGCTAAATTTGCTCGTGAAAACAATCTTCCGTACTTTGGTATCTGTTTAGGTATGCAGGTAGCATTAATTGAATTCGCTCGTCATGTAGCAGGTTTAGAAGGTGCGCATTCAACTGAGTTTAATCCACAGACACCTTATCCAGTAGTGGGTTTAATTACTGAGTGGATTAATGAAGAAGGGGATGTTGAGACGCGTCATGAGTCTTCAGATTTAGGTGGCACTATGCGTTTAGGCGCTCAGCTATGTCATTTAAAAGAAGGCACAAAAGCGGCAGTAGCCTATGATTCTGCTACTTGTGTTGAACGTCATCGTCACCGTTACGAAGTGAATAACAACTACATTGATCGCCTAGAAAAGGCCGGCTTAGTGTTTAGTGGTTTGTCATCTGATCGTAAACTGATCGAGATGATTGAATTACCAAATCACCCATGGTTTGTTGCGAGTCAATTCCACCCGGAATTCACCTCAACCCCACGCGACGGTCATGCATTGTTTGAAGGGTTTATAGCCGCTTCTTATGCGTATCAAAAACGCGATATCGATTAATGAATCAGCCGCTAATGTATCCATTAGCGGCTTTTTTATTCAAGATACTTGCGTTAGATCATATAATCGCACTGATGACGTGTAACAGCAGTGAAAACTAAGTTGATGCAAAGTCTAATTCGATTTATCCTAAGCACTAATCGATTTAAAATTACTAAACTGAAAGTTATATACCAATAAATCTGCTTTTTTAAGTCTGTTATGTATTTTTATTGGTATTAACTTTTTATTTCTTTTAATTTTTTAATTTACTTACACAAAGTACGAGGGAATTATGGCTAACATCATTAAAGTGATTGGTCGCGAGATTATGGATTCGCGCGGTAACCCAACAGTAGAAGCTGAAGTGCATTTAGAAGGCGGTTTTATTGGTATGGCTGCGGCACCATCTGGCGCATCAACCGGTAGTCGCGAAGCATTAGAGCTGCGTGATGGCGACAAAGCACGTTACTTAGGTAAAGGTGTTCTTAAAGCGGTTGCTGCTGTTAATGGCCCAATTGCTGAAGCACTTAAAGGCAAAGATGCATTGGCTCAAGCTGAACTTGACCAAATCATGATTGACTTAGACGGTACCGAAAACAAAGCAAAGTTTGGCGCTAACGCCATTCTTGCTGTTTCTCTAGCTGTTGCAAAAGCTGCCGCTGATGCTAAACACGTCCCTTTATATGCTCACATTGCTGATCTAAACGGTACACCAGGTGTTTACTCTATGCCTCTTCCAATGATGAATATCATCAATGGTGGCGAGCACGCCGATAACAGCGTTGATATTCAAGAGTTTATGATCCAACCTGTTGGCGCTAAAACTTTCCGTGAAGGCCTACGTATGGGCGCGGAAGTATTCCACAGCCTTGCTAAAGTACTTAAAGCTGACGGTCACTCAACTGCGGTTGGTGATGAAGGTGGTTTTGCTCCAAACCTAGCATCTAACGAAGCTGCACTTGCAGCAATCAAAGTTGCTGTTGCCAACGCAGGTTACGAGCTAGGTAAAGATATCACGTTAGCGATGGATTGTGCTGCTTCTGAATTTTACGACAAAGAAGCCAACATCTACGATCTTAAAGGTGAAGGCAAGAAGTTTACTTCTGAAGAATTTAACTTCTTCTTACAAGGTCTTACTGAACGCTACCCAATCGTTTCTATCGAAGATGGTCTGGACGAGTCTGACTGGGATGGTTTTGCTCACCAAACTAAACTAATGGGCGATAAAATCCAATTAGTGGGTGACGATCTATTCGTAACAAATACTAAAATTCTTAAGCGTGGTATCGACAACGGCATCGCTAACTCTATTTTGATTAAATTCAACCAAATCGGTACCTTAACCGAAACTTTGGCTGCAATTAAAATGGCCAAAGATGCAGGTTTTACTGTTGTTATTTCTCACCGTAGTGGCGAGACAGAAGATTCAACGATTGCTGATTTAGCTGTTGGTACAGCGGCAGGTCAAATCAAAACCGGTTCACTAAGCCGTAGTGACCGTGTTGCTAAGTACAACCAATTGCTACGTATAGAAGAAGCTCTAGGTTCAAAAGCACCATATAACGGTCTTAAAGAAGTTAAAGGCCAAGGATAATATTTTTGCTTTAGCTTAAAAAGGCCACCACTCGGTGGCCTTTTTTGTTGTACTATAACGGACATATTTTCTAAGGATTACTTCGACATAAGTTAATATTATGAAGCAACTAATATTTTTACTGATTTGTTTATTGTCACTTTTACAGTACCGGCTTTGGTTGGGCGATAACAATTTGTCAGAATATGTCTTATTGCAAACCCAAATAGCAGGCCAAGAACAAAGTAACGGCAAGCTTGTCGCTCGAAATCAAATTCTTAAAGAAGAGATTATCGATTTAAAACGTGGCACAGAAGCCATTGAAGAGCGTGCCCGTAACGAGTTAGGTATGGTTAAAGAAGGTGAAACTTTTTATCGGGTCGTTGGCAGTGAACTACGTGAACGGAACCCATTTAATCGTTAACATTGAGTTGCACAGCAGGTTTAACCCTTAATCATATTACTTTAAATATTGGTGCTGCATATATGTCAAACAATCCTCGCTCCATTATTGCAATTGTGCCTGCTGCAGGCATTGGCAGCCGCATGGGAGCAGATAAACCTAAGCAATATTTAATGCTTGGCCAACAAAGCATTCTTGGCCATACATTAGATACGTTATTAGCTCATCCTGATATAGAACAGGTCATTGTTGCATTGCATCCACAAGACAACTATTTCAACCAGTTACCACAATCTCAACATCCTAAATTAACCCAAGTTGTTGGTGGTGGAGAGCGTGCTGATTCTGTTTTAGCAGCATTAGATTATGCGCACAACTATAATCCAGGGGCGTGGGCTCTCGTTCATGATGCCGCAAGACCTTGTGTAACTCACCAAGATATCACCCAATTGATTAAGTCTGTCGCCATTCATCCACAAGGTGCCATTCTTGCTGCGCCCGTTTGTGACACCATGAAACGCAGTGACGCCAGTGGGCTTATTGTTCATACCGTTGACCGCTCGTTGCTATGGCATGCATTAACGCCGCAATTTTTCCCAGTCTCGATTTTACGTACTCATTTATCGGCTGCATTAGCAGCGCAGGTACCTATTACCGATGAAGCCAGTGCCATGGAATGGGCTGGGGTTATGCCGGGGTTGGTTAATGGCCGAATGGATAATATCAAAGTGACTCATCCAGATGATTTACAATTGGCTGCTCTGTTTATGTCACAACAATAGTTAACTGAAATAGCCGCACTCATTAATATCAGCTCTAAGCAAGTTAAGATAAGGTTTTTAAATGAATATTCGTATCGGTCATGGTTTTGATGTACATAAATTTGGCGGTGATAGCCCACTGGTTTTAGGTGGTGTTACTGTTCCTTATGACAGTGGACTGATTGCCCATTCTGACGGCGATGTGGTACTGCATGCCATTAGTGATGCGATATTAGGAGCGATGGCGTTAGGTGATATAGGTAAACACTTTCCTGATACTGATGCTAATTTTGCCGGTGCCGATAGTCGAGTGCTATTAAAACACTGTTATCAACTTGCACTGCAAAAGCAGTTTGTTTTAGGCAATCTTGATGTCACTATTATTGCTCAAGCACCTAAGATGGCGCCACACATTGAAGCAATACGTCAGTGCTTAAGTGCTGACTTACAAACAGATATCGATAATATTAATGTTAAAGCGACAACAACCGAAAATCTCGGTTTTACTGGACGTAAAGAAGGCATTGCTGTTGAAGCTGTTGTGTTGATGAAGAGCCAATAACCTACAAAATAAAGAGAGTTCTGTCACATGAAAGAATTACATTACCTATTTGGTAAACCAATAAGCCAAGCTGATTTACGTACCTATAACAGCGACTTTATAGTTAAAGAAATTTTGCCTTTTACTCCAACAGGGGAAGGCGAGCATCATATGCTTCATGTACGTAAAAATGGCATGAATACCGTTTATGTTGCCGAGATATTAGCTAAATTTGCGAAAGTGCATCCAAAAGAAGTGACTTTTGCAGGTCAGAAAGACAAAAATGCCATCACTGAACAATGGTTCGGGATACGCATTCCTGGTAAAGAAACGCCAGAGTGGACGCAGCTGAATGATGATAAATTAACCATTCTGTCGAGCAGTCGTCACAGTAAAAAATTGCGTATTGGCGCCTTGCTAGGAAATCGATTTGTTCTGACATTACGCAATATCAATGATACGGCCGATGTCGAGTCTCGTTTACAGCAGATAGCAAAACTCGGAGTCCCTAATTACTTTGGTGAGCAGCGCTTTGGCCACGATGGTAAAAACCTGATCTTAGGCAGACAAATGCTGAGTGGTGGTCGTAACATAAAAGATCGCCATAAACGCAGCATGTATTTATCAGCTGTGCGTTCTAATGTGTTCAATCAGGTGGTGTCATTTCGATTAGCTAATCATCAGGCAGATACCGTCGCGGGTGATTGCGTGATGTTAGCTGGTAGTAAAAGCTATTTTACCGCCGAAGTATGGGATGAGGTACTTAACAACCGCTTAGCTGAAAAAGATATCCAACTTTCCGCTCCACTTTGGGGAAGGGGAACGCCATTAGCACAAGGTGAGGCATTAGCTTTAGAATTAACGCCATTAGCTGAATTATCGGCTGATTTACAGGGACTCGAAGAAGCAGGTTTATCACAAGAGAGACGGCCATTATTACTTGAACCTCAAGGAATGAAATGGCAGTTTGATGCTGATACGCTCACTGTTGAATTTGTATTACCTGCAGGGAGTTATGCCACCTCGGTGTTACGCGAACTTGCTGATTATCAAGATGTCCAAGAGTCACAACGAAAAGTCATGGTTGCCGAGCAACAAGCACAAAAAAATGAAGAGTGTTAATTAATGATTAATATTTTAGTCAGTAATGATGATGGCGTGAGAGCCCCCGGTATTATTGCATTAACCCACGCATTGAGTGAGTTTGCGCAAGTATTAACCGTCGCACCGGATCGTAATTGCTCTGGTGCGAGCAATTCATTAACCTTGACTAATCCATTAAGAATTAATAACTTAGAAAATGGTTATATTTCTGTTAACGGTACTCCGACAGATTGTGTCCATCTCGCTATTAGGCAATTGTGTCAAACCGAACCCGATATCGTTGTTTCTGGTATCAATGCTGGGGCGAATATGGGGGATGACACCTTATATTCAGGCACTGTTGCAGCGGCAATGGAAGGACGATTTTTAGGTTTACCTGCCATAGCAGTGTCACTGGTTGGAAAATCATTAATTCATTACGATACAGCAGCCATCTTTGCTGCCAAAATTGTAAAAGGGTTGCTGGAACATCCCATTAGCCGTGACCAAATTTTGAATGTTAATGTTCCTGATTTACCTTTAGCACAAATTAAAGGGATTAAAGTCACCCGTTTAGGTGCCCGACATAAAGCTGAAGGTATGATAAAAACCCAAGATCCAGCGGGTAAAGATATATACTGGCTTGGTCCTGTTGGCAGTGAGCAAGATGCCGGAGAAGGGACTGACTTTGGTGCGGTGGCCGCGGGATATGTATCCATAACGCCACTCACTGTAGACTTAACGGCATACAATCAACTTGATGGATTAGCCGATTGGATAATAAAAATATGACACGCGTAGCTTCTACATCAGCAATGAATTTAGCCAAAAAATTGGCCGAAGCAGGGATCCGACATCCTGCGGTATTGCATGCTGTAGCAACAACACCACGTGAATTGTTCCTTGATGGTGCATTAGCTCATAAAGCGTATGAGAATACTGCATTACCTATCGGACAGGGACAGACAATTTCGCAGCCTTATATTGTGGCTCGAATGACTGAACTGCTGCTGCAGCACAATCCTCAAAAAGTGTTAGAGATTGGCACTGGCTCAGGTTACCAAGCAGCTGTTTTAGCATCGCTAATTCCTGAGCTTTTCACAATTGAGCGTATAAAAGCATTACAAATACAAGCTCGTCAAAGATTAAAACGTCTAGATTTACACAATGTCGCATTCAAATATGGTGATGGTTGGCAAGGGTGGTCAAACCGTGGACCATTTGATGGAATAATGGTGACAGCTGCAGCTGCAACAGTACCTCAAGCATTGCTTGAACAATTGTCCGAGCATGGCGTATTGATTATTCCGGTAGGAGAAGACACCCAGCAATTACTCAAAATTACCCGTATCGGACAGACATTCCAATCTGAGATTATAGAGGCTGTTAAATTTGTACCTCTTATTAATGGAGATTTGGCTTAGTTAACACGATAGAAATGAATTTTATCAATTATTGATGTTTTCGTTTGGAGTAAGCTTCTTTAGCTTAACAATCACGTATTTTCCCCGTTAAGGATTTTGTTTGATGAATACCGGTTGGCCAAACTTTGTGGTCTTAGCAATCATGCTCACTGGATGCAGCTTTCAAGCTGATCGTCCCGCACCGGTAGATAGCTTATCGTCAAAAAATCATGGTCCTCGATATCATAAAGGCTCGTTAAAAAACGATAAATATAAAGTAAAGAAAGGCGATACACTTTATTCAATAGCTTGGGGAGCTGGGCGTAATTTTGTCGAAGTTGCTCGTTTGAATCGTTTATCGGCTCCTTATACTATTTATCCTGGGCAAACGCTTAATTTAGCGGCTACAAATAATAGTCAATCGGCACCAGCTCGAACATCCCAACCTTATGTTAATTCAGTGCAAACCCAAGCCGTCACTAAGCCCTATATATCGAGCTCAGATAGTTCTAAATTAAAAACAATCAAACCAGCAGCCACACCAAACCCAAGCCCAGTAGTCGTTTCGGCCAGAACGAAAAAAGATCTTGATCACAAAGTGAAGCCTGCGTATTCTGTAACAACTACCCAACAAACAATTAACCAAAGTGCGAGTAGTTCTGTTGTTAATTTGCCACAGCAAGTTCAGCAATGGCTCTGGCCAGTTAGAGGTCGAATAGTTGGATATTTTTCGGCATCAGAACAAGGCAATCAAGGTATAAAGATTGCTGGTAATCGCGGCGATATTATTAAAGCCGCAGCAGATGGGAGAGTCGTGTATGCCGGCAATGCACTGCGCGGGTACGGCAACTTAGTTATTATCAAGCACAATGATGATTTTTTAAGTGCTTATGCGCATGCCGACACGATATTGGTTAAAGAAAAGCAATATGTGAGTGCAGGACAAACAGTTGCAAAAATGGGCAGTACCGGGACACACCAAGTTATGCTTCACTTTGAAGTACGATTTCATGGTAAGTCTGTCAACCCATTACGATATCTACCTAAACAGTAATTGTTTAGCAACATAATTAACGGAGGATAAGCAAGTGAAGTAGATTAAATACCACAAATTAGGTTTGGGAGAGCAATTATGAGCCGCAAAAATAATACTGCTTCAGCAGAATGTCTTGTCGATCTAGCTAAACAACCACCAGAAGTTGCAACCGATAAACGCGATTTGGTGCAACAACTTGATATTGAAGAAAAAGTCCAAGATGACTTACAGAAAAATTTAGACGCTACTCAATTATATTTAGGTGAAATAGGTTTTTCTCCGCTACTGACAGCAGAGGAAGAAGTGTTTTTTTCACGTAAATCCCTCAAAGGATGCGAAAAGTCTCGCAACCGCATGATAGAAAGCAATCTCCGTCTTGTTGTTAAAATTTCCAGAAGATATAACAATCGTGGCTTAGCGCTGCTCGATCTTATCGAAGAAGGCAATTTAGGCTTGATTCGAGCGGTTGAAAAGTTTGATCCTGAGCGTGGTTTCCGTTTTTCCACTTATGCGACTTGGTGGATTAGACAAACCATTGAACGGGCAATAATGAACCAGACTCGTACTATTCGTTTACCGATTCATATTGTAAAAGAATTAAATGTGTACTTGCGGACAGCAAGACAGCTTGCCCAAAAGCTTGATCACGAACCTACAGCAGAAGAGATTGCCGAAAAATTAGATGTGTCTACCGGTGATGTCAGTCGTATGTTGAAGTTAAATGAAAGAATCACTTCGGTAGACTCGCCTCTCAGCGGCGATAATGAGAAGGCATTATTAGATGTTATTGCTGATGATGATTCCGTTGGCCCTGATTATCGGGTACAAAATGAAGATTTATCTAATTCGATAGTAGGCTGGTTAAATGAATTGAATACCAAACAGCGTGAAGTATTAGCGCGGCGTTTTGGTTTGCTCGGATATGAGCCTTCAACATTAGAAAATGTCGGTGCCGAAATTGGTCTAACACGTGAGCGTGTTCGTCAAATTCAAGTCGAAGCACTTAAACGTTTAAAAGACTTACTAGGGTCGCAAGGACTGTCAGTTGAAGCATTATTCAGAGACTAATGGATAGTGGAAGTATATTGTGAATATTAAGCGGTAGACTATCATCAACACACAAATGATATGTCATCGTTAATGTCTCAATAAGGTCAATTAAGGTGTTGCGATGTTCGGGTTAAAACCTATATGAGTATTTGTATTTTGACTCATGTGATTAGGTTTATCCCACTAATCGCCAACTTAATTTAAGCGTTGTGTAGTTGCAATTTGACGATATAACCTAGCTATTATTGATGGTGTTTTAATGCTATTAGTTCATTTCAACGTATTTTTAAAGTTGTTACTGAGACTGTTACTTGTTCGATGTAACACCTGATATGTCATTGAAATGGAAGCCTTTGCAGGCTTCCACAGTTCAAAAAAACACTTAAGCAGTTATTTTCGGCGCTAGGTGTTCGTGTGACTTAATCGCTTCAATTCATACAAATAATCTAAAGCCTGCTTCGGCGTCAACTCGTCTGGATTAATTTGGGCTAACTTTTCCAGTGCTAGTGATGGCTCTGGAATTGGAGGTAATAAGTTCATACTCACTTGAGTTGGATTCTGTTGAGATAATGTCATATCTCGGTTTTCCAGTTGATGAAGCTTATGTTTTGCCGCTTTAATGACGGAGGCCGGAACACCCGCTAGGGCTGCAACTTGTAGACCATAACTTTTACTTGCAGCACCTTCTTGTACCGAATGCATAAAGGCAATTGTGTCGTCGTGTTCTATTGCATCTAAATGCACATTAATTACTGACGGTAACAGCTCGGGCAATTGGGTTAACTCAAAATAATGAGTAGCAAATAATGTCAGGGCACTGACGTTTTTCGCAAGATATTCAGCAGCAGACCAAGCGAGTGCCAAACCATCATAGGTTGAGGTGCCGCGACCGATTTCGTCCATTAACACTAAACTGTTCGCAGTCGCATTATGTAAAATATTAGCTGTTTCGGTCATTTCAACCATGAAAGTTGACCGGCCTGATGCCAAATCATCTGATGCACCAATACGGGTAAAAATCCGGTCGATTTCACCAATTTGAGCATGGTCTGCTGGAACGAAACAGCCGATATGTGCCATTAATGTAATCAATGCTACTTGGCGCATATAGGTTGATTTACCGCCCATATTTGGGCCTGTAACAATAAGCATTTGGCGCTGTGGTGTTAATGCAACTGGGTTAGCAATAAACGCTGCTTGGCTAACTCGCTCAACGACAGGATGGCGGCCCGCTTCAATATTAATGCCAATGTCGTGGCTCATTTGTGGGCATTGATAATTAAATAACTCTGCTCGTTCGGCAAAGTTACTTAATATATCTAACTCGGCAGCAGCCGTTGCAAACTGCTGTAATTCTTGTAGTTTAGGTAACAACAAGTCAAACAGTTGTTCCCACAGTTGTTTTTCAAGCGCGAGTGCTTTGCCCTGGCTAGACAGTACTTTCTCTTCGTATTCTTTCAATTCTGGGGTGATATAACGTTCGGTGCCTTTGAGTGTTTGGCGGCGCTGATAGCTCAGTGGCACTCTATCTGACTGTAAACGGCTCACTTCAATATAGTAACCATGAACTCGGTTATAGCCGACTTTTAAGGTATTAATCCCTGTTTGTTGTTTCTCACGAGCTTCAAGTTCGACTAAATAATCACTGGCGCCTTCACTCAACTTGCGCCATTCATCTAACTCATTATTATAGCCAGTACGGATAACGCCACCATCACGAATTAACATGGGAGGGTTGTCTACAATAGCGCGTTCTAATAAATCGTGTTGTTCAGGAAATTCACCCAGTAATTGTACTAACGTGTTTAATCGAGGTTGTTGGCATATTGCTAATGTTTGCTGGATTTCAGGCAGAAGCGTTAGTGCTTGCTTTAAGCGTGAAAAATCACGTGGTCTGGCACTACGTAGTGCTAAACGAGCCATAATACGTTCGATATCACCTAAGCTTTTTAGTTGCTCATGTAACGTTTGATACAAATCTTGTTCAATCAGTTCACTGACCGCACTATGTCGATATTGAATTGTTTGACGATTGCGTAATGGCTCATGGATCCAACGTTGTAACATACGGCTACCCATAGGGGTGGCAGTATTATCCAATACCCATGCGAGAGTATTCTCCCGCCCACCAGATAAATTTTGAGTTAACTCTAAATTACGTCTGGTTGCGGCATCTAAAATAATTGATTCTGATTGATTAAAGCGCACAATCGAGTTGATATGTGGCAACGCCATCTTTTGGGTATCTTTGACATACTGCATTAAACAACCTGCAGCTTGTAACGCTAATCGTGCATCAGTAATTCCAAAACCGTGTAAATCTTTGGTGCCAAATTGATTGAGCAGTAAATTAATACAGGTGTCGTAGTCAAACTCCCACTCAGGGCGACGACGGATGCCTTTCATATTATTGATCAATAACATGTCAGTAAAATCTTCACTGTACAGTAGCTCAGCTGGATTAGTGCGTTGTAATTCGGCTTCTAAAGCTTCACGAGTGGGTAATTCAGCAACCACAAAACGACCTGATGAAATATCCAACGTCGCGTAACCAAAACCCGTTTTACCCTGATACAGTGCCGCCAGTAAATTGTCTTGTTTTTCTTGCAGTAAAGCTTCGTCGGTTAAGGTGCCAGGGGTCACAATACGCACCACTTGGCGTTCAACGGGCCCTTTCGATGTCGCTGGATCACCAATTTGCTCACAAATAGCCACAGACTGACCAATGTTAACTAATTTTGCTAAATAGCCTTCGACGGCGTGATATGGAATGCCTGCCATGGGAATCGGGTCTCCGCCGCTTTTTCCACGAGCCGTCAGTGAAATACCTAGCATTTCAGAAGCGCGTTTAGCGTCATCGTAAAACAGCTCATAAAAATCACCCATTCGATAAAACAATAACATATCAGGATGGGCCGCTTTTAAGCCCAAATACTGGCGCATCATCGGGGTGTGTTTTTCTAAATCGCTGGTATCAATCACTGTCATTATGAACACTTCACTATTAATCAATCGTAGGACGTAAATCTTATGGGGCTAATCTTAACAATATTTGTCCCCAGCGTATAAATAGATTCAAACAAAAAATTTTATGGGGATAAAATATTGATGTAAATAGGCAATTCTCAAAGGTTAAAAAAAAAATCAGCTCAGCACTTGATACTGTATGACTATACAGTATACTGATGAACATATTGAAATGATTCACATCACTTCACCTAAGTCGAAATAGCATTTTACTAAACGTATTGAATGCCTTAAGAGGGTTTTATAATGAAGGTTGATCCAAATAAAGAGAAAGCACTAGCCGCCGTTTTAAGCCAAATTGAAAAGCAATTTGGTAAAGGCTCAATTATGAAGTTGGGCGAAGATCGCACAATGGATGTTGAAACTATCTCTACCGGTTCGCTTTCATTGGATATCGCACTCGGTGCGGGCGGTTTGCCAATGGGACGTATCGTTGAAATTTACGGTCCAGAATCATCAGGTAAAACGACGTTAACTCTTGAAGTGATCGCCGCAGCGCAACGCGAAGGTAAAACCTGTGCGTTTATTGATGCAGAGCATGCTCTGGACCCTATTTATGCCAAAAAGCTAGGCGTAGATATTGATAACCTACTTTGTTCACAACCAGACACTGGTGAGCAAGCATTAGAAATTTGTGATGCGTTAACTCGTTCTGGTGCTGTAGACGTTATTGTGGTCGATTCTGTTGCGGCATTAACGCCAAAAGCTGAAATTGAAGGTGAAATTGGTGATTCACATATGGGCCTCGCCGCTCGTATGATGAGCCAAGCTATGCGTAAGCTGGCTGGTAATCTTAAGCAATCAAATACTTTGCTTATTTTTATTAACCAAATTCGCATGAAAATTGGTGTGATGTTTGGTAGTCCAGAAACTACCACCGGTGGTAATGCACTAAAGTTCTACGCTTCAGTACGTTTAGATATTCGTCGTACCGGTGCCATTAAAGACGGTGACGAAGTTGTCGGTAATGAAACTCGCGTCAAAGTGGTTAAAAACAAAATTGCGGCTCCGTTTAAGCAAGCGGAATTCCAAATCCTTTATGGACAAGGTATTAACCGTACCGGTGAGTTAGTCGATTTAGGCGTTGCTCATAAATTAGTTGATAAAGCGGGCGCTTGGTATAGCTACAAAGGCGAAAAAATTGGTCAAGGCCGTGCTAACGCAGGTAAGTTCTTGACTGAGAATCCAGTCATTGCTAGCGAAATTAATACCACTTTACGTGCTATGTTATTGAATGGTGGTGCTAATTCATCAGATTCAAAAACAGAAAGTGATGAGAATATTGACCTTGAAACTGGCGAAGTGTTTTAAACTAGCCAGTCAGTTACCTCTATCGCGGTAGCGCATGTTGCGCGCCGCGAATATTCCCCTAAAATCTTCAGACATTTATACCGCGAATAACTTCACAGCTAAAAACTACACCGCTTAATCATTGATATACTCAAAAATTCATGTACTCGTTATTGTGAGTTTCAGCCGTTGTTATGACATCGTTGTTACTCTACATTACTTTTAGTAAGCTTAAGCTACCTTAATGTAAAACGTATTAACTTGTTTATATTCAATATCTAAGCGCTTGGTATTTAGTATTTAGCGTGTGAAATCAAATCCTGCAATAAACTACCTGCTAGATCTGCTGTTATCTCATATATTTTTAAAGCTAGTTTATTCCTATCCAAGACTGTTGTTTTATCGTAATAGTTAATAGCGGCTAATTATTCGAATCAATTAAACTGAATTTAGATCATTTTATATTTGAAGAGTAATCCGGCACTCGATAAAAACCATTATTGCTAACCAGCCTGTCCACCTCAATATTTGTTTTGCTAAATTAAGCAAATTGACAGGCAATAAATAGCCTATTGTCAGTTAACCCAATGCGGTTAGTAGGGCAGGAGGTTGTTTGAGAAGCGTTTATTACCCAGACTTATGCTACTTAAGCTTAGTCAATGAGACAGCTTATTAATAACTATTATTATCGGTTTCTGCGAAGAGGATAATCGAGTCACTCATCTCGCACATTGACGTAAATTCAGTATATAATGCTTACATTTACAGGCTTGCATGCCAAGCTCGTTACTTTCGTATTTTCTATATTCAGGGCCATTTCATGTTTCAGACTACAGCAGAGTTAAGAAGCGCTTTTTTAAAGTACTTTGAAGATAACGGACATCAGGTTGTTGATAGCAGCTCGCTTGTTCCCACAAATGACCCAACACTGTTATTCACCAATGCGGGTATGAACCAGTTTAAAGATGTGTTCCTCGGCATGGATAAACGCAATTACACTCGAGCGACAACATCTCAACGTTGTGTGCGCGCGGGTGGCAAACATAACGATTTAGATAACGTGGGTTATACCGCTCGTCACCATACTTTCTTTGAAATGTTAGGTAACTTTAGTTTCGGTGATTATTTCAAAGAAGATGCAATTCGTTTTGCATGGACCTTTTTAACTGAAACGCTCAAGCTGCCAAAAGAACGCCTCTGCGTGACTATTTATGAAACCGATGATGAAGCATATGATCTTTGGACTCAAAAAATAGGTGTGCCAGCAGAAAACATGATCCGCATTGGTGATAATAAAGGCGGAGCTTTTGCGTCAGATAACTTCTGGCAGATGGGTGATACCGGTCCTTGTGGTCCTTGTAGTGAGATTTTCTACGACCATGGCGATCATATATGGGGTGGCCGCCCAGGTACGCCTGAAGAAGACGGTGATCGCTTTATTGAAATTTGGAACATTGTCTTTATGCAGTACAACCGTCAAGCCGACGGTGAAATGTTGCCATTGCCAAAACCTTCTGTTGATACAGGTATGGGTATTGAGCGAATTGCTGCGATTATGCAAGGCGTGCATTCAAACTACGAAATCGATATTTTTAAACAACTTATTGCCAAAACTGCTGAAATTATCGGTGTAACTGATTTAGAAAATAAATCTCTGCGTGTTATTGCTGACCACATTCGTTCATGTGCATTTTTAATTGCTGATGGTGTAATGCCATCAAATGAAGGTCGTGGTTATGTGTTGCGTCGTATTATTCGTCGCGCAGTTCGCCATGGTAACAAGCTTGGCGCTAATGACGCATTTTTCTACAAACTTGTGCCAACACTTATTAGCGTAATGGGCGATGCCGCCATTGGCTTAAAACAAACTCAAGCTATTGTTGAAAAAGCCTTAAAAGCGGAAGAGGAGCAGTTTGCTCGCACTCTTGAGCGCGGTTTAGTTATTTTAGATGGCGCATTGAATAGCTTGCAAGGTGATACTTTAGACGGCGACACCTTATTTAAACTTTATGACACCTATGGCTTCCCTGTTGATTTAACTGCAGATGTTTGTCGTGAACGTGATATTAACGTTGATGAAGCTGGCTTTGAGTCTGCAATGGCTGAACAAAGAAGCCGTGCACAAGCTGCAGGTAACTTTGGTGCTGATTATAATAGCCAATTAATTATCGACGCAGAAACCGCATTCAGTGGTTATACAGAGTTAACTGGTCAGCCTAATGTGATTGCTTTATATGTTGACGGTAAAGCGGTTGATACCGTGAAAGCGGGTCAGGATGCCGTAGTAGTATTAGACAATACTCCATTTTATGCAGAATCTGGTGGGCAGGTTGGTGATAAAGGCCTGCTGACAGCAGATGGTGTAGTATTTACCGTTGCAGACACTCAAAAATTTGGTCCAGCTACAGGTCACCAAGGTCAACTAGCTCAAGGTCAGTTAGTGATCGGGCAACAGTTAACCGCGCAGGTGGATAAAAAGTTACGCCATCGTACGCAATTGAATCATTCTGTTACTCACTTATTGCATGCTGCATTACGTCAAGTGTTAGGCTCACATGTGTCTCAAAAGGGTTCACTTGTTAATCCTGAACGCTTACGCTTTGACTTTGCTCATTTTGAAGCGGTTAAGCCATCAGAATTGAAAGCTGTTGAAGACTTGGTTAACACCCAAATTCGTCGCAACCATGAACTTTGTACCGCCGAAATGGCCATTGATGAAGCCAAAGAAAAAGGTGCAATGGCATTATTTGGTGAGAAATACGATGACCAAGTACGTGTTGTCACTATGGGGGATTTCTCTATCGAACTGTGTGGTGGTACTCACGTTGGCCGCACTGGTGATATTGGTTTATTTAAAATTACTTCTGAGAATGGCATTGCCGCAGGAGTACGTCGTATTGAAGCTGTTACGGGGATTGCTGCAATGGCTTATATTGCCGAGCAGCAAGCCATGTTAGATGAAGCTGCACAACTACTGAAGTCCGATAGTGCTTCAGTTGTGGTCAAGTTAAAAGCTCAGCTAGATAAAGTGAAGCAATTAGAAAAAGATTTATCCCAATTAAAAGATAAGTTAGCTGCTGCGGCCAGTGCCGATATGGCAGGTGATGCGGTAGAAATTAATGGTGTTAAACTTTTAGTTAAACAGCTTGATGGTATTGATCCTGGTTCACTTCGTGGATTACAAGATGAGCTGAAGCAAAAGTTAAAATCTGCGATTATTGTGCTAGGTACTGCTAAAGACGGTAAAGTTAATTTAATTGCTGGTGTCAGCAACGATTTAACCAAAAAGGTCAAAGCGGGTGAGTTAGTTGCAATGGTTGCACAACATGTTGGCGGTAAGGGCGGTGGACGTCCTGATATGGCACAAGCTGGTGGAACTCAGCCTGAGAATTTAGCCGCAGCATTAGCCCTTGTAGAGCCCTGGGTAAACGAACGTTTAAGTTAATGAAATCTGTAGATTAGCGTTTTTTTTGGCAATTGAGTCATAAAGTCTAAGATATGCGACTTTATGACTTGAGTGCTATGAGTAGATTTGGCATAGTGAACTAACTTGCTAACAGTAAAAGCGTTTAAAGGGTTGCAAGCGTTGGGCAATGCTTACTATTGTACTTGTGTAGTACTTTAATATTGTATTGGTTTTCAATTCCTGTCGTTTTTGTTATTGGTTTGCCGTATTGGATTGTTTAGCTACTGAATCTTATATCGTGAATGTGATTAATTTACGGTTATTCTCGTTTTAAAAGACGACTAATCGTCAAGTTTTATGATTTCCTAAGAGAATTTGCTTTATAAACTGATGTATTCAGAAATTGATACTATGATTTTATGTAAAGCAGACCTTATAATGAGCGCATATTACGGATAAAGCGTGTTATGCAGATTGAACTTAAAGGAGCAATCGAATGCTAATTTTGACTCGTCGAGTAGGCGAAACATTAATGATCGGTGATGAAGTCACCGTTACTGTGCTAGGTGTTAAAGGTAATCAGGTACGTATTGGTGTAAATGCACCTAAAGAAGTATCTGTTCACCGTGAAGAGATCTACCAACGTATTCAATCTGAGAAGTCAGGAACCCCTTCTGAAGGTGGTAATTACTAATTTCGGCAGATTATGTCGATATCATTAAGCCAGCATTTGCTGGCTTTTTTGTTTTTTACATTACGGTATATTACCGTAATGCTTAATCAGTCCTTATTCGTTAAATTCTATTCGGCATTTTTACTGTCATCAAAAAGCTATTTGTGCGGTGAATTCAATCGAAAGACCAGCTAGTTAAGTGTGATTTCACGGGGTAGCCTCAAATTTAGACCCAAATTCAAATAATAACGGGTCAATTTGAATATGAGTGACCCGTTATTATTCTAACGTTTATCGCTTGACCCATCTGTTATTCTGCGTTGAGGTTACATTAGTTGTAGCTTAGAGCACCTCACCGCTTCAATTTAAGCTTGTTAGAGTAAGTAGGACTATTTCCCTTTAAGTTGATGCAAGGTTGAAGTGAAATGAATGAGGCTCTCACAAGACGATTTCAGCACACTTATTAAGTTTGTTGAATGCATCTATAAGGGATTTGTCATTATATTTGTTATCCGTCTGATGCATTTAGTTAAGTTAGTGTTGAATGATCACAGGATGCTATTTGTAGTTAACAATCAGTACTAAGCCATTTTCTTTAAACGTATATTCATTTAAGTTTGGATCATTCAGTCTGATTCTAGCGTTGTAATTGTTGAACACTACAAATTCATCGTAAGCTCATGCAAGTCAAAGCAGATAAACATCTTCAAAATGGCTTTATGTTGCCATTTTCTATTACTTAATATGATGTGGAATTGTCATTGGGAGTATAAATTGTCCAATTGAGGAGGTTAAGTTGTTTAAATCAACGATGCCTTTAAAGATCTCTTTGGAGAAAAACCTTAAAACGCTTGTCGGATGAACCGAGGTTTAATGAGATTATGTCTGTAAATTAAAAAGAATATTCATCAAAAAACGACTGTTTTCATCAAGATTTGAGTCTATTATCTCCAATGTGCTTAAAAACACTCCAAATGAAGTTAGGTTTCCTAAAAAGGGTTTGACTTATTTTCATCAAACAGTAATATGTGCGCCAAGAAACGGAGAGGTGGCCGAGTGGCCGAAGGCGCTCCCCTGCTAAGGGAGTATGGGCTTTAAATCCCATCGAGGGTTCGAATCCCTCCTTCTCCGCCATTTCTTACAATAGATATACGATGCGGATGTAGCTCAGCTGGATAGAGTACCTGGCTACGAACCAGGCGGTCGGAGGTTCGACTCCTCCCATCCGCACCATTATCTATTAAAGTGTTAAACATGAATGCGCGTGTAGCTCAGCTGGATAGAGTACCTGGCTACGAACCAGGCGGTCGGAGGTTCGACTCCTCCCACGCGCACCATTTCATGTTTCACTAAAACCCAATTTATGCGCGTGTAGCTCAGCTGGATAGAGTACCTGGCTACGAACCAGGCGGTCGGAGGTTCGACTCCTCCCACGCGCACCATATATTGCGGAGAGGTGGCCGAGTGGCCGAAGGCGCTCCCCTGCTAAGGGAGTATGGGCTTTAAATCCCATCGAGGGTTCGAATCCCTCCTTCTCCGCCATTCATTAAGTAACGTCGCGCACTTAACATGCAGACGATAGCAATATTTATGAATGGCTTGTTTTACCGATTTTGCGCGTGTAGCTCAGCTGGATAGAGTACCTGGCTACGAACCAGGCGGTCGGAGGTTCGACTCCTCCCACGCGCACCATAATACAAAAGCCCTGCATCAATGCAGGGCTTTTTTTTTGCTTAATTTTCATTGTCTTTCTCATCTTACTGCAACCGCTTTATCTCATAAAAGTTGATTTTCACATCTTTATTCACTTATTACTCATGTCATGTTTAATCATCTATTTCATCAATTTGTTAAACTAATAGAGTGTGAGTAATTTTTATCATTGAATTATTAATTTGTTATTTTAAAAGTGAATATAGTGATTTTATTGATGATTCATCAGATTATTGCCATTTTTTTTGTGTTTTATTGATTTTTCATAATTAGATTTCTTTATTTTGGTAAGACCAATTTACAAAAAGATAGCATTGTTGTTGTAAATTGTTTATATTTTGTGACAGGATTTTAGGTTTACAGCCTCTTTTTGTTGTTTTTACAATGAAATAAAACTTCGTTGAATAATCGTTGAGTTTGAATATTTATGCTTTTTGAATAGCTCGAATTATTTATGTGGTCGTTAACAATATTGTTATCTTGGTGCACGTTATGTGACATCGCACCATGATCGCACATTGAGAGACGGTACATAATAGTCAACGCATTGGTTTGATGTTTAACAGATAAAGTGAGGACACATGACATCGATATCTGAGCAGTTATCCGATGCGCTAGGCATCATGGTAATGGGCATGGGCTTAGTATTTATTTTTTTGAGTATCTTAATCATCGGCATTGGCATTGTTGCCAAGCTTTTTCCGCCCCCTGTAGAGGTTCCTACGCTAGCGACAGTAAGTTCTAATGCAACTGAACCTACTGTTTTAGACCCTAAGTTGGTTGCCGCTATTACCTCTGCGATACATCAATACCGCGCGAAATAAATTTGGAGTCATTATGAGCAAGCCGTTAGCATTAACCGATGTCGTCCTGCGTGACGCACACCAATCATTATTGGCAACACGTTTACGTATTGACGATATGTTACCCATCGCACCGTTATTAGACAAAGTCGGATTCTGGTCACTCGAGTCTTGGGGGGGCGCTACTTTTGATTCATGCATTCGATATTTAGGCGAAGATCCATGGGATCGTATTCGCGAATTGAAAAAAGCCATGCCTAATACTCCGCAACAAATGTTGCTTCGAGGTCAGAATTTATTGGGTTATAGACATTATGCCGATGATGTCGTTACGCGTTTTGTTGAACGAGCTCATACCAATGGCGTTGATGTATTTCGTATCTTCGATGCAATGAACGATGTACGTAACCTTGAAACAGCGGTTAAAGCGGTTAAAAACGTGGGCGGCCACGCCCAAGGTACCATTTCATTTACCACTAGCCCTGTTCACAACGTTGATACTTGGGTTGATATGGCTAAACGCCTAGAAGACATGGGCGCAGACTCTTTATGTATTAAAGATATGGCGGGTTTACTTAAGCCAATGCAAGCTTACGACCTTATTAGTCGATTAAAATCACAAACGGATTTAATGGTGTCAATGCATTGTCATGCCACAACGGGCCTAAGCAACGCTACATATCAAAAAGCGATTGAAGCGGGTGTTGATGTGCTTGATACCGCAATATCCTCAATGAGCCAAACCTACGGCCACAGCGCTACCGAAACGTTAGTCGCAATGGTTGAAGATACCGACAGAGCAACAGGTTACGATATGGTGTTGCTAGAAGAAATAGCAGCCTATTTTCGTGAAGTACGTAAAAAATACGTCCGTTTTGAAGGTGCATTGAAGGGCATTGATTCACGTATTTTACGTGCTCAAGTACCTGGTGGCATGCTAACCAATATGGAAAATCAATTAAAAGAGCAGGGCGCAGCAGACAAAATGGATGCCGTGCTTGAAGAGATCCCACGGGTACGCGCAGATCTTGGCTTCTTACCTTTAGTTACGCCTACCTCGCAAATTGTAGGTTCACAGTCAGTGATCAACGTGCTGATGGGTGAGCGTTACAAGTCGATGACCAAAGAGACCGAAGGCGTACTAAAAGGCGAATATGGTGCGACGCCAGCACCTGTTAATGCCGAACTACAAGCCCGAGTGTTAAAAGGCGAGCAGCCTATTACGTGTCGTCCAGCCGATTTAATTGCACCAGAACTTGATAAATTACGTGTAGAGCTTGCAGAAGCAGCCAAAGAGCAGGGCTTTAGCTTAGCTGCAGAACAAGATGACGATGTAATGACTTACGCGTTATTCAATCAAATTGGTCTTAAGTTTCTTAAAAATCGCGGTAATCCGGATGCGTTTGAACCTGTCCCAAGTGCAGATGATTTACAAGTGAAAGTCGATAAAGGCCCACAAACCTATACCGTCGATGTCGATGGTCAACATTTTGTGGTCGAAGTGAGTGAAGGTGGTGAGATCGGCCATATCGCGCCAGCATCAGCAGCACCTATTGTGGCAGCGTCTGCAACGGTCGCCTCAGCGCCAACGGGTGAGATTAAATGCACCATGGCCGCGCCGTTATCGGGCAATATTTTCAAAGTATTAGTCAATAATGGTCAAGCGGTTAAAACAGGTGAAGTGATCATCATCCTCGAAGCCATGAAAATGGAAACCGAAATTCGTGCTCAACAAGATGGTGTTGTAACTCAGTTAGCGGTTAAGCAGGGTGACAGTGTAACTGTAGGTTCAACATTGTTATCACTAGCATAAGAGGTCGAAATGGAAGGATTATTGGCTTTTTGGGCTGAAACGGGTGTCGCTAACTTTACTGGTGGCCAACTGTTAATGATGGCTGTGGGTTGTTTATTGTTATTTCTAGCGATAATTAAAGGATTTGAGCCGTTATTGTTATTACCTATTGGATTTGGTGCCATATTAGCCAACATTCCTAATGCAGGTTTTACCGACGAAGGTGGCTTACTGTATTACGCTTATCATGTCGGGATTGAGACTGGGGTGTTCCCATTGCTTATCTTCATGGGTGTTGGTGCATTAACTGATTTTGGGGCACTCATTGCTAATCCTAAAACATTATTGTTAGGCGCAGCGGCACAATTTGGGATTTTCTCAACCTTAATTGGTGCTATTGCCTTAAATTGGGTGCCTGGGTTTGAGTTTAGTATGCAAGATGCTGCGGCTATTGCCATTATTGGTGGCGCAGATGGTCCGACGGCGATTTTCTTAGCCTCTAAACTGGCGCCTGAATTGTTAGGGGCGATTGCCGTTGCTGCATATTCATACATGGCGTTAGTGCCATTAATTCAGCCGCCGATCATGAAACTGCTCACTACCAAAGCAGAACGTGAAATTAAAATGGAACAATTGCGTGAAGTCAGTAAGAAAGAGAAAATTATCTTTCCACTGATGGTATTAGGGTTAACCATTTTATTTTTACCCGCAGCAACCCCATTAATTGGTATGTTCTGTTTGGGCAATTTAATGCGCGAATCGGGTGTGGTGGATCGTTTATCGAAAACGGCACAAAATGAATTAATCAACATAGTGACGATCTTTTTAGGTCTTGCTGTTGGGTCTAAGCTCTCAGCAGATCAATTTTTGCGTATCGAAACGCTAGGTATTTTAATCCTTGGCGCGGTTGCGTTTAGTATTGGTACTGCTTCAGGGGTATTGATGGCTAAATTAATGAGTAAGCTCTCTGGCGGAAAAATTAACCCGCTTATTGGCGCCGCTGGCGTTTCTGCTGTACCAATGGCTGCACGTGTGGTTAATAAGGTTGGTTTAGAGGCTAACAACCAAAACTTCTTACTCATGCATGCCATGGGGCCTAACGTTGCAGGTGTGCTAGGTAGTGCCGTTGCTGCTGGTGTCTTGTTGGCAGTATTAGGCTAGGGTTTTATTGGATTACTTTAAAAGCCAATGCATCCGCATTGGCTTTTTTGTTTTTGCTGTTGACTCAAACCGTCTATGCAATTGAATCACTGGGCATAATAATGATCATTTTTACTATTAAGTCAAAATAGAGATCACATTCTAATCGTTATGCTAAGTCTCGAATCTATGATTATGTGAACTCGATTATCTATTATAAATAACAAGCATCTAAAATGCAGGATAAGTCACAGCAACACATATATTAAGTCGTTAAAGTTATTAACATCAGTTTGCTCGTCGCACTTTCCCGCTCACTGAGCATGTAGATAACTTAAATAATAATAGGATTTATGATGAATAAAAAACTGCTTGCGAGTCAAGTTGCAGATAAGTTTTGCCCAAATTTTGTATCGAGCAAAAAATGTGCATTATCAATATTAACCTGTTCGCTATTACTGGCTATGGGCAGTACCTATGCTGCAGACAGTCAAGTTAACTCAATTGCCGATGCCATAACTCAAGGTTCAGCAAACGTAGATTTAAATTTACGTTATGAATCAGTCGATCAAGACAACGCACTAAAAGATGCTGATGCGCTAACATTGCGTACTCGTTTAACGTTTGCTACAGCAGAATATTATGGATTAACAGCATTGGTTGAGTTTGAAGACTCGCGTAATTTGGCTGGTGTAAATGATTATAACGACGCGATTGGTAATAATGGCGCGTACTCAGTTATTGCAGATCCTGAAACAACTGAATTAGACCAAGCTTTCCTACAATATAAGCGTGATGCTTTTACAGCTAAAGTTGGTCGTCAAGTGATCGCACTTGATAACATGCGTTTTTTAGGGCACGTAGGTTGGCGTCAAGATCGTCAAACATTCGATGCTGTCACTATGCAATATGCGATGAATGACTTTAGCGTTGATTATGGTTACATCTACAAGCGCAACCGTATTTTTGCTGAAGTAAAAGACATTGATTCAAAAGATCACATTATCAATGCGTCTTATAACTTAGGTTTTGGTAAGTTAAGTGCTTACGGCTATTTACTCGAAGAAGATACCAATCTTGATAACGGTATCGACACTTATGGCTTACGTTTTGCTGGCGCCAAAGATTTAGACAAAATCAAATTACTTTATACGTTAGAATACGCCACACAAGATGCAGATACTGCAACAACCTCTTATTCAGCTGACTACTTGTTAGGTGAAGTGGGTGTTGGGTTTAGCGGATTAACGTTCAAGCTAGGTTACGAGCAGCTGGGGTCTGACAATGGCGAATATGGTTTTGCTACACCGCTTGCCACGTTACACGCGTTCAATGGCTGGTCTGATCAATTCTTAGGAACACCTGCACAAGGTCTTGTTGATACTTATATTTCTGTAGGCGGCAGCGTTGTCGGCGGTAATTGGGCATTGGCTTATCATGATTTTGAAGCTGACGAATCAAGCGCAACAGTTAATGATTTAGGCGACGAAATTGACGCAGTATTCAGTTTGCCTATTAATAACAACTACACTGTAGGAGTTAAATATGCTGCTTACTCAGCGGGCGATGCGAGTGCTGGTAAAGTTGATACTGACAAAGTATGGCTTTGGGCAAACGCTAAATTTTAATGTTGCCTAATAATAAAAAAGCGAGTATCAAATGATACTCGCTTTTTTATTTCATTTTTGCACTTTATGGTTCAGTCATCGTTATGACGCGACTTGCTCAACTGGTTTTTCATCTGAATAAAACTGCTCTACGTCCAATTGGCCTTCCGATTTACCAATCACAACCGCAGTCATCATATCGCCAGTCACGTTAGTTGCCGTGCGGATCATATCAATAATACGGTCTATGGCAGCGATGAAGGCAATACCTTCTAGAGGTAAGCCTATCACGCCCAAAGTGACAGTTAACATCACCATCGCACTACCAGGAACTCCTGCTGTGCCGACAGACGCTACCGTTGCCGTTACCGCAATCAACATGTAGTCCGTCATATCAAGCGGAATACCGTAAATTTGCGCAATAAAAATGGCCGCAATAGCAGGATAAATACCGCCACAACCGTCCATGTTCATAGTTGCGCCGAGTGGCAGTACAAAAGCACTGTAACGTTTCGATACGCCCATTGCTTCAGTACTACGTGTGCTGGCAGGTAAAGTACCAAAGCTTGATGCGGTACTAAAGGCCACAATTTGAGCCGGCATGGCTTTACGGAAAAATTGCAGTGGACTTAAACCCGCAGCAAATTTAACTAAACCGCCATACACAAAGATAATATGAATTAACGCGGCAATATAAATCGCAATAATAAACTTACCCAATGGTAATAATGTACTTAAGCCATACTCGCCCACAACCCAAGCCATTAAACCAAATACACCAATAGGTGTCAGTTTTAATACCATACGCGTTAGTTGAAACATCACTTCAGCGCCAGCTTCAATCACGTTTTTAAGCGGTGCTGCTTTCTCGCCCACAGCATTAATGGCAATGCCAATTAACGCGGCAAAGACAATAATTTGAAGCACATTGCCGTCGGCTAATGAGGCAAACGGATTCACCGGGATCATATTGAGTAATACCTGAGCAAAGCCTGGAATATCACGTTCGCGAACTTCTGATGTGGCTAAGGCTAGGTTACCGCCCATGTCGATAAGGCTGCCGACAGTTAAACCAATAAATGAAGCAATGGTGCCGGTAAACATAAACATGGCTAAAGTTTTAAAACTTAAGCGCTTTAAATTACCTTGTGAGCCCAGCGAGGTAATGCTCACCACAATGGCACAAAATACCAAAGGGGCAACCAGCATTTTAATGGCACTGATAAACAGATCGCCAAGAGGCTTTAACATCACGGCTGACTCGCCTAATCCGACGCCGGTGAGCGTTCCTAAAACAAAACCTGCAATGACTTTCTGCCAAAAAGGGATGCGTTTGAGCGTTTGCAATATCATGAAAGTTCCAAATTATGTCATTGTGACGTCGCTAAATCTGATTAGGCAACATCGTTGTACGTAACTCATTATGTTCATTAATGAGTGATTAATTACTTAAAAGCTAAACCCTACAATGGCGATGTGTTGCGGTATTTCGGTTTAGTTTCTTATGGCTATGCGTGGTATTTACGCTAAATAATGCCTTAATAAACCCGCTGAGGTTAATAAATATTAATCGCATTGTATGAAGTGAGCGAATGACAAACAACGTTATTTTATTATAACTTATATGAATAACTGAGTTTGTTATTATAACTTTAAATTTTTTTACTATTTATTAACGAATTCGCGCTGTTGTTGCTCAATTTTTGTATATTGAGTTGGGGTAACCTTGCATATTTACGTAACAATGAACTGTATCGACATTATGTCTAAGTTGCGATTGAGATAATCGTGAGTGGTCTTTAGGGGTTACCGCGTTCAATATCTTCATATTGTGCTGTGCAGATATTCATTGTGAAGGTACGATAAAAATAAAATGAATAGTCATTGGAATGAATATGCTAGTGCACATTAAGATCTATCGATGACGAGTTTATGGTTAATGTTCAGCGGCGCCTTTTTGGCTGCAACACTGTTGCCTGGCGGCTCAGAAGTGTTACTGGTGGCATTACTTAATCAAACGCCATCTTTATGGTTCGAATTATTGATACTGGCCACTATTGGTAATACGCTTGGTGCGATAACCAGTTATGGTCTTGGTCGAGCAGGGCGGTTAGCCAAAAATCCACAAGATATTCAACGTCGACAATACCGCTATGCACTCGCATGGATAGAAAAATATGGTATGTGGGCCCTATTATTATCTTGGTTACCGATAATCGGTGATTTGCTATGTTTACTGGCGGGATGGTTAAAAATACCTATCTTACCAGCCTCATTATTTATGTTTATGGGTAAATTATTACGTTATAGCGTCATTGTATTGCTGATGACGTATACGTTTGAGTATTGATACCGCGTTACTTTTGCAACGATGGTTATTTTTGTTTTAAGGAAGGAGTCGATTTTGAAACTAAATTTGAATAAATGGATGTTAGCAGCGGCCATCAGTGCTGTATTAAGTGGTTGCGCATATGACGCATATCAGTCGTCGAGTTTGCCCCAAGGTGTTACCTTAATTGAAACCGCGGCCCCGACAGCAAATCAAGTTAGCATTCCTTATAAAAAATATCAGTTAGCCAACGGCTTAACCGTGATTTTGCATCAAGATAAGTCAGATCCATTAGCTCATGTCGATGTGACCTATCATGTCGGTTCAGCCCGTGAATTAGCCGGTCGCAGTGGCTTTGCACATTTATTTGAACATATGATGTTCCAAGGCTCACAACACGTTGGTGATGAACAGCATTTTAAAGTGGTTACTGAAGCGGGCGGAACATTAAACGGCACCACCAATACCGACAGAACCAATTATTTTGAAACTGTGCCAAGTAATCAACTAGAGAAAATGCTGTGGTTAGAGTCTGACCGTATGGGCTTTTTACTGCCCGCCCTCACGAGTGAAAAATTCGAAGTACAACGTGAAACCGTTAAAAATGAACGTGCACAACGGATTGATAACCGTCCTTATGGCCGTTTAAATGAACGTTTTAACCAAGCGTTTTATCCAGCGGGTCACCCGTATTCTTGGCCTGTTATTGGCTGGCCAGATGATTTAGATCGCGCCACAGTTGCTGATGTGAAACATTTTTTTCAACGTTGGTATGGGCCTAATAATGCGACCTTAACCATTGGTGGCGACTTTGATGAGATCCAAACGTTAGCATGGGTAAATAAATACTTTGGTGAAATTCCAGCAGGGCCTACGGTTAAGCCTGAAGCTAAAACCATGGTGACATTGGATAAAACCCGTTATATATCGATGGAAGACAAAGTACATTTGCCATTAATATACATGGGATTCCCCACTGTTTACGCGCAACACAAAGACGAAGCCGCACTCGATCTACTCGCTAATATTCTCGGTGGCGGTAAAACATCACTTATCTATAAAAATTTGGTCAAAGATGGTTATGCAGTCCAAGCTGCAGTCAGCCATCCATGCCAAGAGCTTACTTGTCAGTTATCACTTTACGCTGTCGCTAACCCGAGTAAAGGCGGCAGTCTTGCTGATCTTGAAAGCAAAATTAATGAAACTATCAGTGAGTTTGAACAACGTGGCGTAACCGACGATGACTTGCAAAAAGTCAAAGTGCAGTTCGAAGCCAGCACTATTTTTGGTATGCAAAGTGTCGCTGGAAAAGTCTCGACACTTGCCGCTAACCAAACCTTTTTTGGTAAACCTGACATGGTGGCTGCTGATTTAGCTCGTTATGCTAACGTCACCAAAGCCGATGTAATGCGGGTATTTAATACCTACATTAAAAATAAGCCAATGGTGGTAATGAGTATTGTGCCAGAAGGGCAAACACAATTAATCGCCCACGCGGATAATTTTGAACCGACTACTTTGCCTATTGCGCAAGAAGCGGTAACGGGATTAACCGATATCACTTTCGCCAAATCTTCATTTGATCGCAATAAAACCCCAGCATCAGCCGCGGCGCCGATACTAACAGTGCCGCAATTATGGGACAGTAAGCTGGCAAATGGCATTAAAGTGATGGGCACTGAAAGTGACGAAACGCCAACTGTCGAACTGCTTATTTATTTGGATGGCGGCCATCGTTTAACCCCAATTAACAAGGCGGGTCTTGCTGAGTTAACTGCATCAATGCTTAATGAGTCGAGCGAGCAACGCAGCAGCGAGGATTTGGCTGGGGCGCTTGATATGTTAGGTTCATCGATTAGTTTTGGCGCCAGCGATTCACAAAGTTACCTTAAAGTGTCGAGTTTAACGGCAAACCTAGATGCCACGCTTGCCATCGTTAAAGAGCGTTTGTTTAGTCCCGGTTTTGTTGCTGCAGATTTTGAACGAGTTAAACAACAGCAGTTGCAAGGTTTGCAACATCAAATGTCCGATGCTAATTATCTAGCCCGAAGTGGTTTTTCTGCCTTGTTATATGGCAACAATAGCCCATTAGGGATCAGCAGTGATGGTACGATTAAATCAATATCAGCATTAACGCTAGATGACGTGAAGCAATTTTACCAACAGCAATACCGTGCAGGTAATGCTCAGATGGTCGTGGTGTCTGACTTAAATCAACAACAAATAATGCCTAAGTTGTCGATGTTTAATGAATGGCAAGGTGAGGCGACTCAGGTTGCAGCGCTGCCTGCATTACCAACACACCTTAAAAACACCATTTATTTGATTGATAAACCCGGTGCAGCACAGTCGGTGATTAATATCGGCCAAGTGTCGTTACCCTATGATGCAACAGGTGATTATTTTAAAGCTTATCTGATGAACTACCCATTAGGGGATGCGTTTAATAGTCGTATTAATCTTAATCTACGTGAAGATAAAGGTTACACCTATGGTGCGCGCACTCAGTTTGGTGGCGCTGAAGATACCGGTCAGTTTATGGCGTATGCTAGCGTAAGAAGCGATGTAACAGGGTTAGCAGTAGCTGAGTTTGTTAACGAAATTAACGCTTACCAAGCATCTGGTATGACTGACGAAGAAAGTGCCTTTATGCGCAGTTCCATTGCGCAGAGCCAAGCATTAGAATACGAAACCCCGTATCAAAAAGCCGGTTTTTTAAGAATGATCCAACGTTATCAGCTCGATAAAAGTTTTACGGCTAAACAAGACAAAATTGTGAAAAATATTTCAACCGAAGAGTTAAACAAACTTGCCAGTAAATTATTAAATATCAATGATATGGTGATGCTGGTGGTGGGTGATAAAACCACAGTTGTACCGCAGTTAACAGCGCTGGGGTATCAGATTGAAATGATGACACTTGCCGACTAGTTGAACACTTGCTACTACTAGGGTTAACACTAGCCTTGAAATAAGCTAATGTTAGCCTCATATACATGAGATATGTCCTTAGCTCAATCTGTTGTAAATATAGATTGAGCTAAATTATGTGCTTTAATCGTAATATCATACGATGTCGGTTTTTTGGCAAATAAAAGATAATGTTTGATGCTCAATCAACGGTGACGACTTATGTTGCCGTTTTTAATTTAACACCCATAAACACGCTAATTATACTGAGTTACATTTTTTTTCGCGTTTTCAGTAATAATCTCGTTTATTATCAGGTCTAGCTGTTTACTCGCAATGCGAATCCATAAAAGAGAGTAGTAAATTGAAGTCTTTCAATGAAAAAGTCGAACACTTAAGCGACACTCAAGGCCGTGAGGCTTTATTGGGCATGTTACGTGGTATTGAACGTGAAGCATTGCGTATTGATGAAAACGGCCATTTAGCACAAGACGGACACCCAGAAGCGCTCGGTTCTGCTCTGACCCATTCGCGCATTACCACTGATTACAGCGAAGCCTTATTAGAATTTATTACGCCAGTGAGTCATAGTATTGATGATTTGCTCGAAGGGTTAACGCAAACCCACGCTTACAGTGTGCGTAACCTTAATGGTCAAAAATTGTGGCCTGTCAGCATGCCATGTTACGTAGGTGAAGTCAGTGATATCCCTGTAGCACGATATGGCAGCTCCAATAACGGTAAAATGAAAACCTTATATCGTAAAGGGTTAACCCATCGTTATGGTGCATTAATGCAGATCATTTCTGGGGTTCATTTTAACTTTTCGGTGTCGCAAGATTTATGGCAACGTTTGTATGATGACAAGATGACCAATGGTGCCGCTTGTTGCAGTAAAAATATTAGCTTTGAAGACTTTATCTCAGAATCTTATTTTGGATTGATCCGTAACTACCGTCGTTTAGTGTGGGTGTTACCGTATTTGTTTGGGTCAACGCCGGCATTATGTAGTTCATTTATAAAAGATCAAGACGTCGATTTCGAATTTAAAAAAACCGGTAAAGGGACCTTATACCTTCCTTATGCAACTTCATTGCGCATGAGTGATTTAGGCTATACCAACAAAGAACAAGACACGCTTAATATTAGCTACAACTCATTGCCTGACTACCTTGAAGGCGTCGGCGCAGCAATTAAAATGCCATCGAAAAAGTTTGAAAAGATTGGTATTAATGTCGACGGTGAATTCCGCCAACTCAATAGTAATATTTTGCAGATTGAAAATGAATTTTATGCACCAATCCGTGCAAAACGTGTCACCCAAAAGGGCGAGAAACCTTCACAAGCGTTAGCACGTGCAGGCGTTGAGTACATTGAAGTACGTGCCTTAGACGTTAATCCATTTAGCCCAGTAGGGATAGATGCAACTCAAGTGCGTTTTCTTGATCTATTTTTATTGTACTGCTTATTGTCGCCATCTGAGGATACTGATGCCGTCGGCGACGCAGAGATTGCCGCTAACTTGAAAGCCGTAGTATTAGAAGGTCGTAAACCTGGACTTGAATTACAACGCAACGGTAAGACCATTAGCCTAACGCAATGGATGCACGAGTTATTTGGGCAATTAAACACAATCGCGAAGCTACTCGATGGTGATGATAGCCATGCTTACCAAACAGCCTTAAGCACGTGGTCTGAAGCTATCGATGATCCAGATAAAACGTTATCGGGCCGGGTGATAAACGAAGTTGTGGTTAAAGGTACCGACCATAGCGTGTGGGTTAAACAACTGGCAAATGATTATCATGAATTTTTAAGCCATTACCCATTAAGCGATGAAGTCGAACAAGGCTATGAAAACGAAGCTAAAAAGTCTTTGCTTGAGCAGCACAGTTTAGAAGCTCAACCACAAGATAATTTTGCGACGTTCCTCGCTCATTATTTTAGTGATCTTGTTCCAGCAGGCACTTTCGAGGCGAAGTAATCATGCAAGTTTATTCATCTTGGCGAGCACTGCTTGTTGCGGTTGTAGCATTAGCTTTACATGGCTGTGCTTCATCGCCAGATGAAATGGTAGAGTGCGGTACTGTATCGAGTTATTTAGCGCCCGATAACAGTGCCAACTTATACCGTGTCGTGGTCACTCACTTGGATGGCGTTGCCGTTATTTCAAGGCCCAATTACCTATTATCGCCAGGCGAGCATGCATTTACAGTGGCAGAGCTGATTAACTCACCAGAATTAAAAGTGTCATTATCAGCCCGTAAAGTGAAAGTGTTTACTGTCAATGTTGAGCTCGATCAGCGCTATCATATTGCAGCTCAATTCAATACCGATAAAATCTATATTGGCCAAAATCAGGGCTACTGGCAGCCAATTATTTGGCAAACAGAATCTCATCAATGTGAAATGAAACGTTAATACCCACTCTATCAATTATGTGCCCAATCAGGGTCACTCAGTCTTTTCAGTTTGAGGTGCATTGTTGAAAGAATGCCTGTTCCTTTATAAAACAATGCAACAAAAAAATGTAAGGATAATTGCATTGATTTTTAATTGATGTAAAACTGAGTCCAGAATCAATATCTTAGGTACTGGTAGAGGTGTTATGAAGTTTTTTTTAGGTGTTGTTAGCGCAATTGCATTACTGTCATTAGCGGGTTGTGCCACCTCGCCTCCGAAAGAGCCTGATAATCTGTGTTCGATTTTTAAAGAACACCGTTCTTGGTATGAAGCCGCAGTAGACACCCGTGAAAAATGGGGCGTACCAGTACATGTTCCTTTAGCGATGATGTATCAAGAAAGTTCCTTCAAACACAATGCCGCACCACCTATGGAATACTTTTTAGGTTTTATCCCCACTGGACGAGCCAGCGATGCCTATGGCTACGCACAAGCTAAAACCATGACGTGGGACGACTACGTTCGCGAAACTGGTAATAGTTGGTCTAGCCGCAGTGATTTTGATGATGCGATGGACTTTATGGGCTGGTTTATTTACAAAACCCATAAAATTAATGGTGTATCAAAGTGGGATGCTAAAAACCAATACTTAAATTATCACGAAGGTTGGGGCGGCTATAAGCGTGGTAGCTATAAAGCCAAAAGATGGTTAACGCCTGTAGCCAATAAAGTCGACAAACGTTCAAAACGCTACGCTGCGCAGTATCATCAATGCAAAGAAGATTTAGATTCGTCGTGGTTATGGCGAGTATTTTTTGATTAAGTCTGAGTGACTTTGTGTAGCGGCTTACTGATGACGGTGAACAATGATTAGCGTTTTAAGTGAAATTCCTAGCTATTCAATCACAAGAAAGAATTCAATCACAAGAAAGAATTCAATCACCAAATTTAATCACCAAAAATCAATAACAAAAAAGGAGCCTAGGCTCCTTTTTTCGTGTGTCTTTAGGTAAAGCCCTAAGAAACAGATTTGATGACTTGTTTAATTGATTTTACAAACTAATTAAACCCGCTTGTTTAACCAAGCTATTAAGCAAACTCTGCCAAAATCCAATCTAATGGTGCTTGATATTGTTGTGGCATCCACACTTTTAAGTGGCTAATGCTGTCATCTAACATCGCTTTATTATGCACAGACAGGTTCAAGTGACCGACTTTACGACCAACACGAACGTCTTTATTGTACCAAAACAGTTCGGCATTTGGCAGGCTTAACCAGCGGTCGTCTTTATCGACACCAATTAGGTTAACCATCACACATTGGAAATTAACCTGTGGTTGATGCAAAGGTAAATTACACAATGCACGCAAGTGCAATTCAAACTGGTTAATGTGGCAGCCCGCTTGAGTCCAGTGGCCAGAATTATGTACCCGCGGCGCTAACTCATTGACCATTAAGTGTTCGCCAACACGGAAACATTCCATTGCCATCACACCCACGTATTCAAGGCCATGCATCACCTTGCTCAACATGTCTTCTGCTTCAGCTTGCAAAGGCGCTAAACGGCTTAATGGCGCGATAGATGCCATTAAAATACCGTCTTGATGCAGGTTAAGTGTCAGTGGATAAAATAAACAGCGGCCATCCTGGGTGCGCACGCCGACTAGTGACACTTCTTCATCAAAGTTAATCGCTTGTTCTGCAATGGCTTCATTACGCCAATCGGCAGGGATGGTTGTTGCTTCTGCATGCTTAAGCCAATGTTGGCCTTTACCGTCATAACCACCAGTGCGACGTTTTAATAATACCCGTTCACCATAAGCCTGATGTAGCACCTCTGTGTTGGTATTATCATCAACTAATTGCCATGGCGATGTGGCGACGGCTAATTCATCGAGCAGACTTTTTTGGCTAAAACGATCCGCTAAACGACCAAATACAGGGCCATTGATAAAATGCGGATGTTGGCTGAGTTGTAAACTTAACTGCGACTCAGGCCATTGCTCGCGTTCAGCGGTAATGATGTCGTCAGCTTCTAGCGGTAATTGTGCATCTGATGGCGTCATAATATCGACTGGGCGCACATTAATGCCTAACGGTTGGCCAGCATGACTGAGCATGGCGCCTAATTGACCGTCACCCAATACCCATAGATTTTTTGGCAACGTCATTAGTCTTCTCTCGGATCGGGATTATCAAGGATCGAGCGAGTCTGCTCATCACGAAATGCTTCTAAACGCTCAGCTAAAGCGGCATCGGTAATCGCCAAAATTTGGCTAGCAAGTAAACCTGCGTTAAACGCACCAGCCGTACCGATAGCCAAGGTGCCAACGGCAATCCCTTTAGGCATTTGTACAATAGACAATAGACTGTCCATGCCAGATAGCGCCTTGCTTTGTACTGGGACTCCCAATACTGGCAAACGCGTTTTAGAGGCGATCATGCCTGGTAAATGGGCTGCTCCGCCTGCGCCACCAATAATGACTTTATAGCCTTTATCTGCAGCAGAACTTGCAAATTCCATTAGCTTGTCTGGTGTTCTGTGAGCTGAAACAACTTCAACATGATAAGGCACTTGTAACTTATCCATAATCTCAGCGGCGGCTTCCATTGTCGGCCAATCACTTTTCGAACCCATTACAACAGCAACTAGGGCTTGCATGTTAACTCCTTAACGTACTTATTCTATTAGTATATTTAGTTAACTCGCTCAGTAGGGTACAGCGGCGGTTAACGTCAATATTAAGGCGATAAAAAAGGTGCTAGATAATAGCATAAGCCGTGCTCTGTTGGCTGCATTTCAGTGTTTCTTGAGGCTAACACTCAGTTTCTAAATACGAAAACTACTTAAACACATTGTATATAAATAACCCTTTTACTTATCGCGCTCGTTATTAGCTGTATGCAAGGTCACTTTGTTGATGCGGCCAATATGAATAAATCAGTCGATAGATTAGAGGAATAACCATGAACAATACCCATAAACAACTTACTAGCAGCGCCTTAGCCATCGTGATTAGTGCTATTATTATCAGTGGTTGTGCGCAAGAATCCAAAGACAGTGCGAAACAAAGTCAGCCCCAATCTACTTCTAAAATTCAATCCGCGAGTAAAACGGATTCCTCTGCACAAGCGCGTCCCGAGTTATCTGAGGTAGCAGGCTTAGTGATGGCGTCTGAGCCACAGGCTGATTTATACCAAGGCTCAAAGGAGCTACATCGCAGTGCTAAAGTCATGACATCGTCAATGGCGCAGCGTATTGTGAGTTCTCAGCATGTTAGCGTAAGTGATCGCAATTTCTCTTTGGCACCAACGACTAATGATAAGTTTGAGTCGGTAGTGCAAAACGGCAATATGGTTGCTGGCGAAACACCGGTATCGACATTTTCAATTGATGTTGATACTGGCAGTTACAGCACTACGCGCAGATTAATCAATCAAGGCCAACTGCCGACTAAGAATACCGTTAGGGTAGAAGAGTTAGTCAATTACTTCAGCTATGACTACCCAGTACCGACAAACTCTGAGCAGCCATTTAGTGTCAATACTGAATTAGCACCATCACCTTACAATGCAGATACCCAGTTATTACGTATTGGCCTTAAAGGGTTTGATGTTGCGCCTGATAAGCTTAGCGCAAGTAATTTGGTGTTATTGCTTGATGTGTCAGGCTCTATGTCGTCTGCTGATAAATTGCCATTATTGAAACAAGCCATGCTAATGCTGAGTCAGCAACTATCGGCGCAAGATAAAGTATCGATTGTGGTGTACGCCGGTGCCAGTGGTGTAGTCCTTGATGGTGTCGCAGGTAATGACTTTACCGCCATTAAAACAGCCCTAAGTCAGTTAAATGCGCAAGGTGGCACTAACGGTAGCCAAGGTATTCAGTTGGCGTATCAATTAGCGCAAAAGCACTTTATCGAAAACGGCAGTAACCGAGTCATATTAGCCACCGACGGTGACTTTAACTTGGGGATGACAGATCATCAGCAATTGGTCGATTTCGTTGCCAGTCGAAGCAAAAAGGGGATTGGCTTATCAACACTTGGTTTTGGACTAGGTTCAGGTTCTGCCAGTTACAACGACCATTTGTTGGAGCAATTATCCAATAAAGCTAACGGACAATATGCCTTTATCGACACCTTAAATGAAGCACGGAAAGTGCTGGTTGATCAACTTAGTGCCACACTGTTAACCATTGCTCACGATGTTAAAGTGCAAATTGAGTTTAACCCTGCGGTGGTGTCTGAGTATCGACTGATTGGTTACGAAAACCGCTTGTTAAATCGTAGTGACTTTAATAACGATGCCGTTGATGCGGGCGAAATTGGTGCGGGTCATACTGTTACTGCATTATATGAAATTCGTTATAACGACAGCCATAATCGCCTAGTTGATCCGCTGCGTTATACCGCCACAGAATCGACGCAAATAGATGATGCTAAAGTTCATCCACATACCGCAAATGAAGTGGCTTATTTAAAGCTGCGTTATAAAGCGATTGGCGAACAAGACAGTCAATTAATCACTTACCCCATTAACCGTGAGCAGCAGTTAACGCATTTACACCAAGCCAGTGACGATTTTAGATTTGCTGCGGCAGTTGCAGGTTTTGGTCAGCTGCTTAACCAGAATAATTATGTCCACGATACTGATTATGCTAAGTTAATTACACTTGCTGAGTCTGCAATGGGCCAAGACCGTTTTGGCTATCGCCATGAGTTTGTGCAAATGTTAAAAACTGCAAGTGTACTCGATAAGCAGGTTTTGATGACTGAACCTGAAACTCGTTGGGTTAGCCAATAAATGCGTCACAAAAAGGATAAAATGGTGCCAACATCAATACACCCTAAGGATGAGTCGTTAATTCCTCAAGTGGGAAGTGACGAGCAACTGATGCTCGACTACCAAGCCGGTGACGTACGCGCGTTCGAAGCCTTATACCTTAAACACAAAGGCCCTTTGTACCGATATTTTGTGCGTCAATTACATGACCAGCAGCTAGCCGAAGATTTGTATCAAGATACCTGGGGTAAGGTGATTAATGCGGCGAAGCAATATCAAGTCACGGCTAAATTCACCACTTGGTTATATAAAATTGCCCATAATTTATTGATTGACCACGTGCGAGCCGTTAAGCCTCTCGATAAGGTTACCCCGCTTGGTGAAGATGAAACCATGGACAGCTTACAAGCCGACGATCAAGCTTCGCCCGAGCCACAAATTGAGCAGCAGCAACAAGCCGATATGATGAAGGGTTGCATTGCTAAGTTACCCGCAGTGCAAAAAGAGGCTTTTTTACTCAACATTGAAATGGGCATGACCGCCGCCATGATAAGCGACATTGCTAATGTGACTTTAGAAGCAACTAAAAGTCGTATTCGTTATGCTTATCAGAGTATTAAGCAATGTATTGCTAATCAAAGGCAGGAGACAACATTATGAGTCAGCAACAAGATCATGATGCAGAGTTCACTGCATTACAAACTGAAATCAAAGATGCTTATCATCAACAACCATTAGAGCAACCCTCTGCAGAACTTGATGAAGCCATATTAGCCAAGGCGCGTTCGGGGGCTAACGTCACTAAAGTGAGTTCAACTAAAAAATCAATCTGGCAACGCAATGCTTGGGTGTACTCAAGTGCTGCCTCAGTGTTGCTGGTGGCGGGATTATTTATATTAAATCCAAGTTTGCAAAAACACCTTGGCACAGACTCGGAGCAAAGCGTACCTGCTCAGCAGTCATCATTTAAGCAGGTCAAATCGACATCGGATGTACCTAAAGTAACAGAATCACCAGTTGAAGATGCCACAGCCGCAGAATCGATTGCCGTACAGGGATTGTCGATGAGTTCAGCGCCAATGAATAGTGAACGTGTTAATCGTGATGTAGTCAGTGAAGCATCTGATAACAATCGGTCTGATAGCAACGGAACCATTGAATCTCAAATGGCAGATAAATCGTCCGCGGTAATGAGTGCCGCGCCAGCACCTGCCAAAGTAAATGCAGAAGTACAAAAGAAAGTATTAGAGCTGCAATCACGTAGCCATGACAAGGAGGTGCAACAAGTGAAACAGTCATTTAATGGTTCGTTAAAAGGTGACATTGAGTTAGATACTGCTGATGTTGCTTTGGCTCGTTTAAAAGTATTAATGGCCGACAATAAACTGATTCAGGCTGAGCGTTATATGATCACCATCGATCAACGCTTCCCTGAGTTATCAGATCCGTCGCATCCACTTTATGAGCAATACCATAAAATTGTACTGCAACTGACTTCGCAGTAAGCAAAATACCAGAACACTAAGACGGTAAAATACCAACGGCTAAGCAATTATTGCTTAGCCGTTTTTGTTTCCTGTAGAGCTTAGTTACATTTTTGTACTGCAACAATTGGCATAACTCTGATAACGTGAATCAATCAATAAAAATAGCCTACTCGATAACGCGTTATCTCTAATTATCGACTTTATAAGGAAGCTCCTCACCATGAAACTTCGTCGCTCCGTTGCGCATTGTATGTTGGCACTAGGCACTTTAGCGTGTTCATCAATGATATTCGCCAACGCCTCAAATCAAGGTTATTACCGTGCTCCAGCCTTAAACGATCAAACCTTAGTGTTTACTGCCGAAGGCGATCTTTGGACTAAGCAACTCAATCAAACCAAAGCCAGCCGCTTAACCAGTTTGGCCGCAGAAGAGTTAGACGCAACTATTTCTAAAGACGGTAAATGGGTGGCATATACTGCCAATTATGAAGGCGCAACCGAAGTGTATGTGATGCCAATTGCAGGCGGCGTAGCTAAACGTGTGAGCTTTGAAAACAGCCGAGTACGTCTGCAAGGCTGGACAGCGTCTGGCGAAGTATTGTATTCAACCGACAACGCCTTTGGCCCGGCTAACTTCTGGGTGCTTAAAACCGTTGACCCACAATCCTTAACCATTACCGATTTACCGTTAGCTGACGCAGTCGAAGGCACCATTGATGATAAAGGTGAATATGTTTATTTTACCCAATTTGGTCTGCAAGTTAGCGGCGACAATGTCAAAGTGTATCGCGGCGGCGCCAAAGGCGAAATTTGGCGTTATAAGTTAGGCAGTAAACAAGAAGCGCAGCAGTTAACCAGCGCCCATGAAGGCTCGGTTAAACAGCCAATGCTATGGAACCAGCGTGTTTACTTTGTCAGTGACCAATCAGGCAATGACAACATCTGGTCAATGACACTAGATGGCAAAGACATTAAACAACTTACTCAATACAGCGACTGGCAAGTGCGTGACGCCCAGCTTAATAATGGCCGTATTATATTTCAGCAGGGCGCCGACATTAAGTTGCTTAACTTAGCCGATCTTGCAGAATCTACAGTAGCCATCGAGCTTACCAGCGACTTTACTCATCGCCGTGAGCAGTGGGTTAACGACCCAATGGATTACGCCACCTCGACAGTATTTTCTCATCAAGGCGATAACGTAGTAATAACGGCCCGTAGCCATGTAGCTATTGCCAGCAACGATGGTCGTCGTTTAGTGCAAATAGATTCACCCGCCGATAGTCGTGTACGCGATGCGTTGTTAAGTGATGACGGCAAATGGGTTTATGGCATTAGCGATGCGTCTGGCGAACAAGAAATTTGGCAATATCCTGCCGACGGTTCTGCTGGTGCTAAGCAGCTCACTAAAGATGGCAGCACCTTACGCACCAGCTTGTCGTTATCTCCCAATGGCCGTTATTTAGTGCATGACGATTACATGGGCAATGTATGGTTACTTGATTTAAGCCGCTACAATAACCAAAAAATCATACAAAATGGTGAGGGTTTAGGCCCTTACCAAGACATAAAATGGTCTGGCGACAGTCAATTTATTGCGCTAACCAAGGCTGAAATTGGCAAACAACGTCCGCAAATTGTGTTGTATTCCATTAACGAATCAAAATCACAAACCTTGACCACAGACAAATATGAGTCGTTTTCTCCTAGCTTTAGTCACGATGGTAAATGGTTGTATTTCTTGTCTAACCGCGAATTTAAAGCTAATCCTGGCTCGCCTTGGGGCGACCGTAACATGGGACCGATTTTTGACAAGCGCACTCAAGTGTTTGCCTTAGCGTTAGACGCTAAAGCGTCGTTTCCGTTTGCCAAACCAACCGAGCTTACCGTTAACAAAGACGCTAAAAAAGCTGACAGTAAAGACCAAGACATCCCAGCAAAAGTCAAAGTAGAGTGGGACGGATTAAACCAACGCTTATGGCAAGTGCCAGTTGATGCAGGTAACTACAATAGCTTAACCGCAGCTAAAGATAAGCTGTATTTATTGGATGGTAGCCAAGACAAAAGCGAGCTAAAACTGATTAAGTTTGACCCGCTCAATATTAAAGTCGACGCCTTTAGCGAAGATGTCGGCCAATATTCGCTATCAAAAGATGGCAGTAAAATCATGCTGCGCAAACAATCTGATCCTAAAAGCCTCATGATTGTCGATGCCGGCGACAAACTTCCCAGCGATGTATCGCGCGCCAAAGTCAGCACCGACCAATGGCAATTAAGTATTTCGCCGCAGCAAGAATGGCAACAAATTTTTGAAGACGCGTGGTTAATGCATCGCGACTCGTTTTTTGATCCAAAAATGCGCGGCGTAGATTGGCAAGCAGCTAAAGCTAAATATCAACCTTTGGTCGACAGACTGACCGATCGTAATGAGCTGAATGACATTTTTACCCAAATGATGGGTGAACTGAACTCGTTACATTCACAAGTGCGTGGTGGAGATATTGCCCAAGATGCCGATGCAGCCAAAGCCGCTGCATTAGGGGCTAGGCTGACACAAACCGATAGAGGTGTGGTAATAAGCCATATTTATCAAACCGATCCTGAGTTACCGTTGTCGGCATCCCCATTGGCACGCATTGAGGTTGATGCGAAAGAAGGCGATGTGATTGCGAGCATCAATGGCAAGAAAATCACTAACATTGCCGATGTAACTCAACTGCTGCGAAATCAAGGCAACAAGCAAGTGTTGCTCGGTTTAGTCCGTGGTAAAACAGCCATCAATACCATAGTGACTCCCCATGATATTGGTACCGATGCCAAGCTGCGTTACCTTGATTGGGTTGAGCATAACGGCGACAAAGTGGCCAAAGCCTCTAAAGGGAATATTGGTTATTTACACTTATATGCCATGGGCAGCGGTGATGTCGAAAGCTTTGCTCGCGAGTTTTATACTAATTACGACAAAGAAGGTTTAATCATCGATGTTCGCCGCAATCGTGGTGGCAATATCGACAGCTGGATTATCGAAAAACTGTTACGCCGTGCGTGGGCATTTTGGCAGCCAACTCATGGCAGCACAAACGCAAACATGCAACAAACCTTCAGAGGCCATTTAGTTGTGTTGGCTGATCAAATGACCTACTCAGATGGTGAGACTTTTTCTGCTGGCATTAGAGCGCTGAATATTGCGCCTATAATCGGTAAGCAAACCGCGGGCGCTGGTGTGTGGTTGTCGGGTCGAAATTCAGTGACCGACAAAGGCATGGCACGAGTGGCAGAATACCCACAATATGCCATTGATGGCCGTTGGGTTGTTGAAGGTCACGGGGTTGAGCCAGACATTGAAGTTGATAACTTACCTTATGCCACTTTTAGCGGTAAAGATGCACAGCTTGATGCTGCTATCAGTTATTTGAAAGATGAACTAGTACAACAACCTATTGCTCCATTACAAGGCTTGCCAATGCCTGACATTGGCCCTGCAGCCGACATAAAAGCGAAGTAACCTCATATTGAGTTAAGTAAACCAATAAAAAATAACCCTCTTAGCGTCATGTTGAGAGGGTTATTATTAAAAATGTAAAAATGTAAAAATGTAAAACTGTAAAACTGTAAAAAATCTTACTGCTTTATTTCAACTTCACATGCTAATGAGTTAGCAATAAAGCAATTTGCATGGGCTTTTTCATGTATCTTCGCTAACGTTTCTTCGTCAACTTCAATCCCTTCTGCAAACGTGACATTAGGTGCTAATGTCATCTTAACCACAGCGACTTTACCCGCCTCATTTTTACCTAAATCAGCAGTGGCATTATCAACATAACTGGCAACAGGTAGCCGCTTTAAATGGGCAATCGCTAAAAAGGTCAGCATGTGGCATGAGGATAGAGCCGCAAGTAAGCTTTCTTCTGGATTCACTTTATCAGCATTACCTTTGTATTCAGGCGCAGATGACGCTTGAATCGTTTGCCCAGTGCCAAATTTAACCTCATGATCGCGATTAAATTCACCTTCCTCACTTGGTGAAGACTGCCAATTTACCGTTAATTTAAAGCCCATTTTGTACTCCCCAAACCACATAGACGTGGTGTTTATAACAACTTAATTTAGCGTGAATCACTCTGAAAATCGGTCACTCACCAAACGGTAACACATCTCTATTGATTCAACACCAAGCGTACCCTAATGTCCATTAATTTGACCCAAATAGTCAAACTGAAACGACCACTAAATGTGGCGAAATCGATACAAACAATGTTGATAAAGCCTTATCCATTAATCCGATTTAAATATCTTTTGAATCATGCTTTTATATATTTTTTCGTTATTTATCTATGAGTTTTCAAACAACGGAATACTATCTATTTGTAATCAATGCGTATGTGCTGTGCTATGTCATTTACCACGTCGATATTACGTTAGCTGTTGGTGATAATGAATTTAAAATCGCGACAACAGATTGGTCGACAATTGACTTCGGCGCAATAGCCGGTGATGATGCAGTGACTGAAGGGCTGTTGAAAACCTTAGTGAAAAAAGGTGCCAACATGCATTTTAATGTCACAATCGCCAGTACCTATCGCTTTACGGTGACAGGCCCAAGTACTTAGACGCCAACCTTATTAGTTACCAAGTTGAACTAGGTTTAAGTGGTTGTCTCGTAAAAAACAAAACCCAGCTTAGGCTGGGTTTTGTGTGTTTCTTCAAAGCGGCTTATGCTGCTTCAGCGAGCAGTTTGGTAATCAATTCTGCAATAGTGTCGGGGTCTTGTGCGCCAGAGACTAAATATTGTTGATTAAACACAATGGCAGGCACGGCTTGAATTCCGCGGCTGATCCACAATTGCTCTTCTTCTTTTACTGCAGTTTCAAAGCGTTTGTCGCTGAGCACTGCACGTGCCTCAGCAGCATCTAAGCCAACCTTTGTAGCTGCTTCAATGAGTACTTCAATGTCATCTGGGTTTTTCTGCTCAGTAAAATAACTGCTAAACAGCGCCAATTTCAAGTCAGTTTGCTTACCCGTCTCTGCAGCCCAATACAGTAGCTGGTGGGCCAGTAGCGTGTTGTAAATACGTGATGAGTCGGAAAAGTTAAATTCAAAACCTAAATCGGCCCCCATTTGGGTTAATCGCTGACGGTTTTGTGCGCTTTGCTCTGGTGTTGAACCGTATTTTTCTGCAATGTGTTCCCCTAAATGCTGACCCTCTGATCCCATTGCTGGATTTAGCTCAAACGGATGCCACTGCAATTTAACCTCTAAATCGTCAAATTTGCTCAATGCTTGTTCAAGTCGGCGATAACCGACAATGCACCATGGGCACATTACGTCTGAAATAATGTCAATTTGGATCTGATTAGTAGCCATGAATGTTCCTGTTAATGATTAATTCGACTTAATTTAGTTAAGTCTACAAAAATAAAATGGGTATAGTTGCTTATAAATTAACTGCTTTTAGCGGTTAATTGATTGGTTTACCATCACTTGTGTAAACAACACAAAAGTTGCAACCTTTGGGACTAAATTGTGTCTATACTTAACCAGTAATCTGATGTTTAATCAATGTAAGGGGTAGGTCAATTAGATATACCCCATGCACGTTTATTAATGGTATTGCTGGTAAAGTATACAAACAGATATAAAACACATTATAGGTTTGAGTACTTGTGATACAAAGCACATGCCGATGTCTAAATATGTCAGCCTGCATTTGTACAACAACACTATTTATGTCAGCATGCAGTTGTAATACGCAATAAATTTGGCAAGTAAATTCTTTTAAGGACAATCTATGAAAATAAATCTTTCTGGTCACCATGTTGATGTTACTGATACTGTCAAACAACACGTAGATGAAAAATTCGCTAAAATAGCTAGCCATTTCCCGACGCTTATCTCGCTAGATATCATCATTGCTAAAGAGCATGGTGAATATGATGTTGAAATTAGAACTAACTATGAAGGAACTCGCATTGCTGCTAAAGGTACTGACTTAGTCATGTATCCCGCTATCACGAGCGCCGCTAAAAAATTAGATGCGGCACTAAAGCATCGTAAAGGTCAATTAAAAGCAGACTTACATGAAAAACCAGATGTAACTGCACCTGAAATCGCTTACGAAAAAGTGCAAGAAATGGACTTACGTTAAGCATCGTCGTTTATATAACGATACCCAAAAACGCAGCCTAGGCTGCGTTTTTTTGTTCAGCGTCATAATAACTAACCTTGTCCAGTCATAATAACCTAGCAACTCAAGCTAGCTTCGACTTGCTAGAGCGTTGCATTGCTAAAAAGCTAAGCGCAGTAAAGCATCAATACGTTCGCTGCAGCTTGTTAAGTTTGTAAAGCCTCTGCGTTATCTTTGTATAGAGTCTAGCCGCGAAGCGTTCTAGCATTTAGCTGTTATTTTGGGATATAAAACAGCAATAACATTTATGTGATGGACAATACTCCAGTCGGCTCAAAGGTCGATAGATGTTGTTTGCTGTGGATACACTTGGTTTCTGCCATTCTTTTTCGCTTGATACAAATTTCTGTCGGCATTGTTGATAAGTTCATCAATATTTTGATCATCGGTTAATTGTGAAATGCCAATACTGATGGTTAGGCTAATCTCGTGTTTAAGAAAATGCACCTTATGATGGTGTACGTTAGTACGAATTTTTTCTGCAATGACAGAAGCTTGCTCAGCCGAGGTTTGCGGCAGAATAAACAGAAACTCTTCGCCTCCCCAGCGTGCGACACAATCTTGCTGCCTCACACTCTGTTTAAACACCTGCGATAACTCAGTAAGCACCATATCGCCGCAATTGTGGCCGTATTTATCATTGACCATTTTAAAATGATCAAGATCGCAGAGCAAAACAGATAATGGTTCGTTGTTTCGTGAAATTCTTGATTTTTCCTGCTGTAAAATGGTTAACGCATTACGTCGGTTAGCCAGTGTCGTTAATGGATCAGATAATGCGAGTTGTTGATATTTTTTACCGAGCTTCAGCGCACTATTGTAGGATAACATTCTTGAATATTCATATAACGCGGAGAGGAAGGTAGTGGTTAAAAATGACAATATTAACCGGACTTTAAACTCAGTTGAGTAAGTTGCATATTGAGGCATCTCTATCGGTGAAAACATAATAATAGCGATAATACTCAAGAAAAATAGCAGGTTAACCAGACCATAACTTAATCCCAGTACATAAACGGAAACTGGCGCCACAATAAATATCCACAATGGACCTGTTTGTTCCACCCCGCCAGTAAAGACTAAGTAGAACATCAGTATATATAACGAGTAAATGATAATAAAAGAGCTCAGGTTAAGCTTGTTGTATTTTTTGAGTACAATGTAAGCCAAACAGTAAATGATGCTGGAGACAAATAGAGTGATGGTTAATACATTATTACTGTTAAATAAGCTTATTACGCCCATCACAAAAGTCACCGACATTCCGACTAATGAAAACAGAGATATAACGCGAGCCTGCTGAAGTTCTCCGTTACTTTTACTTTCATTTTTAATGAATGTTAGCAATGGGCCATCCTTTAAATGCTTCGTGCCGATATGTCGTTAGAATTGATTTGAGTGATGTTTGATATTCAAAAAGAACTTGTATAAAGAATATTATTTAGAGTGACATGAATTAAGCTTTTATCCAATGATCTTTTTAACATGCCCAATTTAACATGCTTAAAGTAATCAAAGCGGTAACATCGGTAAGGGTGATAACCTCGAATGCATTGCTGACAAAGTGTTCGGCGGATTGTTAGGGCGATAACAATGATGAAAAGCGTATGCTTCGCTTACATAGATCACTAAAAATCTATAGCAAAATAAAGCTATAGCAAAATAAAGCGGGAAGGGGGATTCGATTCGACTGTTGAACTTTTAATCTTTCAGATTCATCGCTTTTATAGAATCTATCCGCGAAGCGTCCTAGTGTTTAGCTTGTGAATGTTTAGGTTGTGGATATTGAGAGTGACAAAATGACGTGACGGCTTTGATAGAAACAAGCTGCAAAGCGTTCTAGCACTTAGGCTTAGAACGCTTTAACAGCCTTAGTTTGAGTTATTCTTCGTCGTTAATGTCTGCATTGTGGTAAACGTTCTGAACGTCATCACAATCATCAAGAGCCGCTAAGAACTTTTCAAAACTTTCAATATCTTCACCAGTAAGTTCAGTCATTGTTTGTGGCACAAATGCTAAATTCTCTACCTTAAAGTCTATCTCTGGAAAGGCTTCAGTTAACACAGTGCGCGCATTGTTAAACTCAGATACGGGTGCAAATACGCTAATGATGCCATCTTCTAGCTCTACATCGGCAACGTCGACGTCGGCCATCATAAGCAATTCAAGAATGGCTTCATCGTCTTCACCTTCAAACACAAAAACTGCTTGATGTTCGAACATATGGCCAACAGTACCAGGGCTACCTAACTTGGCATCATTTTTAACAAATGCTTGGCGAACCTGAGTAAATGTGCGATTACCGTTGTCTGTTAAGCAGTCAACAATCACCATACAGCCGCCAGGACCAAAACCTTCATAGCGGGCGGTATCATAATCTTCACCACCACCACCACGAGCTTTTTCAATGGCACGTTCAATTACGTGTGCTGGAACTTGATCTTTCTTCGCGCGGGCAATCAAGCTACGTAGTGCTAGGTTGCCATCTGGGTCGACGCCACCTTTAGCGCAAATATAAATCTCTTTACCGTAACGTGAGTAAATTCGTGTCTTTTGGCCAGCGGTTTTCGCCATGGACTCTTTTTTATTTTGATATGCTCTGCCCATCTTAATCTCGTTTTATTAAATGTTTAAAGGCTAAAAATTGTCACCGATTCTAGCAGGAATAAGTTGTGCTGTTTAGGTGCTGGTTCTAAATTTTGCATAAATAACCTTGTAGCAAAATAATAAAAGGTTATCAAACAGTCCTTTGCCCTAGTCACTAGGTTGCATTCACTTACAATAGACCTGCAATTGCCAAGTAAATTGGTGTTGTTTATAAGGCAACAAAAACGTTTGCGATGACCCTCGTGAAATCGTCTGACTTTTTGCGTTGGCCTATTTCTCATCCCGAGATGAGGTTTAATAAGCTTGTTTACAGTGTAAATACTGCATAATAAAGCGCTAGCACCTCGCACTTACAGGACATAAGTATTCATATTTACACATCAGTTGTGTTAAGTTTATGTGCTAAGAGCCTTAAATCGATAATACAATTTAACAGTGTATTATCGTATAAAGCCGAAATATAAAAATAAGAGAAACGACTTCTCTATTGGGTTAACTCAATATTGAAAGTCCATTGTTTCATCCTTTTACCCTGAGATGTATTGATGAGTTAGATGATCAATATCATTTCTAAACTTAATCAGTATGTTAGAAATGAGAGTCCGAATATGAAATCTGAATCTGCTGAAGGTCAAACGTCAAATGCGACGGTGACTATTTTGTATTACGAAGCCCCTGTTGGTTTAGAAATGCATAATGCTGTGATGACCGATCTGCAAATCAGCCAAACTGGGCGTGTAATGATCCCTGAATCATTTCGTCGAGGTAAATCTATTATTGCGGTATTAGAAGGCGAGTGCAAAATACTTAACTCACTGGGTGAACGTGTTTACTCACAACGAGTTATGAGCAAATTAGAAAATTAAATGAAGCTCAAGTAAAAAAAGACACGTGAAGTGTCTTTTTTTTTGTAATTTTTAACATGTGGGCATTTATCACGCGAGTTAGCTGTACTATTTTACCGGCTCACAGCGTAGTAAATCAGCTAACAGTTTATCTGCTAAAGGCTGTAATACTTGCTCATTAGGCTGAGTGTGAGCCACTGTTCGTAAACCGTATATTCCCATCACTAAATACTGCGCTAAAAATTGACTGTCGCTGTCCTGTGCTATCAGCTTCTGCGCTTTTGCTGTATCGAACACCATTGCAAGTGACTGGTGCCATAGCTGTAAAAACTGGCAAGTCATTTGTTTTATTTGTTCATCTTGCTCGCCCATTTCACTGAGTGACTTGGTCAGTAAACACGCCTGGGTAGCATCACAGCTTAAACATTCTTGTACGATTAGCGCTAAATAAGCACCTAAGTTGTCGACTGCTGATCGGTCATTGGCAAACAATTGCTGAAACTGTTCATTACGATCTTGTTGGTATTGCTCAATAGCAGCAATAAATAAGCCTTTTTTATTATCAAAGGCACAGTAAATTGACCCCGGATGTAGCCCCGTTGCTTTAGTGAGATCTTGCATGCTGGTTTTAGCGTATCCATTCACTAAAAAGGTGCTCATTGCAGCACGTAAAACCGTTTCTCTATCAAATTCAGCGTGTCTCATATCTGGTCACTTCTGGTCAACAACAAAGCGTGATAACTCATAACGCTCGAGTCTAACTACATTTGATCGATTATTCAAAAAATACTTGAATGTGCATTCAATTAAGATTAATCTTGAATGCATATTCAAGAAAGGAGATCGTCCCATGACGGCAAGTTTATTTACACCATACAAACTCAATGACACCCTAACATTATCAAACAAGATTTTAATGGCACCATTAACGCGTTGTATGGCGGATGATGATCTTGTTCCTACTCAAGCTATTGCAGACTATTATGCTCGCCGTGCTGAAGCGGGTTTGATTATCAGTGAAGCGACAATTATCCGTCCAGATGCACAAGGTTACCCAAATACCCCTGGTTTATTTACTCCAGCTCAAATTGACGGCTGGCGCGTAGTGACCGATGCGGTGCACAAAAATGACGGCAAAATTTTTGCTCAGCTTTGGCACACTGGCCGTGTAGCACATCCACACTTTTTTGATGGTGGCGACGTATTATCTGCTTCTGCACAAGCTGTTGAAGGTACTGTGCCTAGAATGCGCGAATTAGTTTACCAAACGCCAAAGGCTGCCACGTTAGATGATATTAAGCAGTTAGTTGTTGATTATGCTCAAGCAGCTGCAAATGCGATTGATGCTGGTTTTGATGGTGTCGAGATTCATGGTGCTAATGGTTATTTAATTGATCAATTCTTACATCATGACAGTAACCGTCGTGAGGACGAATACGGCCAAACCCCTGAAAACATGTCACGTTTTGCTTTAGAAGTGGTTGACGCCATTGTTGCCAGAATTGGCGCAGATCGCACCGCTATTCGCGTTTCTCCAGGAGCCTATTTCAATATGGCTACCGATCCACGCGACCGTGACGTGTTTGACTACTTGTTACCTGAGTTAGCTAAACGCAATTTAGCATTTTTACATGGCGGTATTTTTGACGATTCAATGCAGTTTGATTACTTAGGTGGCAGCATATCGACCTACCTACGCAGTGTTTACACTGGCACCTTAGTGGGTGTAGGTAGCTACACCGCCGAAACGGGTAGTGCAGCCATTACCGACAACAAGTTTGATTTGTTGGCTATTGGCCGTCCATTTATTGCTAATCCAGATTATGTGGCAAAAGTACGTGATGGCGGCGAATTAGTGGCATACGCCGATACCATGTTAACGGAATTGATTTAACCTAGTTTGTTGTTTTACGTTACTGATTTCAGCAGAGGTTAGTAAAACGTAGTTTGTAGGAATCCATTTCTAAGCAGTATTTTCTATGTTAGAAATGGCGCTAAAGTCATCAACCCCAATTTTTGTTTTTTAGCATCCGTCTTGACCACAGCTTTTGCTGTGGTCTTTTTTTTTGGCAGAAATTTGTCTCAGTGGGTGCACTCTATTACTATGTCGACAATTTTCGGCAAAGAGAAACATGATGCAAACACTGCAACAATTAAATGATGGTTTGTTACTGGGTTATCAACGAGTCAATATCGCAGAACAACTGACGGAGTTTCCTGTAAAACTGTTTGAGTTAGCCGATACTCTAGAAGTACTCGATCTTAGCAATAACCAATTATCGTCATTGCCCGATAACTTTGCTGACTTGCATCAACTCAAAATCTTGTTTGTGTCGAATAACCTATTTGAACATCTACCAGCCGTATTAGGCCAGTGTCCAAAGCTCGAAATGATAGGTTTTAAAGCCAATCAAATTCGCACCGTACCCGAAACATCCATTCCAAAGCAAACTCGTTGGTTAATATTAACCGATAACCACATTGAGCAGTTGCCAGACAGTTTAGGTCAGTGTCATCGTCTGGAAAAACTCGCGTTAGCGGGTAACCGATTAACCGCACTGCCTAATAGTATGGCTAATTGTCATCAATTGGCTCTTATCCGTTTATCGGCTAACCAGCTTACCGCCTTACCATATTGGTTATTTGAGCTACCTAACTTAGCCTGGTTGGCTTTTGCAGGTAACGCGTTTAGTCATGTAGAACATTGCGATAATACTCGCGTACCTATAGTGCCATTAACCCAGTTTACGTTAGGTCAGTTACTCGGGCAGGGCGCATCTGGATTAATTTATCAAGCAACTCACCATACAGAAAGCTCAGTTGACACAAGCTTTAGCAGCGACGCTGATGTCGCAATTAAATTGTTTAAGGGCATGGTAACCAGTGATGGTTATCCAGCAGATGAGCTTGATTGTTGCTTAACCGCTGGCGAGCACCCTAATTTGATTAATGTGGTGGCACAAATTAATCAACCAGAACAACTGGGTTTAGTGATGCAACTTATTCCACCAAGCTACGGTAATTTAGGTTTACCGCCGTCGTTGCAAACCTGTAGCCGTGACACTTTTGAAGCGCAAACGGTATTTACCTGGGCGCGCATTACTCATATTGCCAGCCAAATGGCTGATATTTTGGCTCATTTACACCAAAATGGTATAAGCCATGGTGATATTTATGCCCACAACATCATGATAAATACCCACGATAACGTGCTGTTTGGTGATTTTGGCGCCGCCTCAAATTTAAAGCAGTTCACCCCACAGCATTTGCAATTAATGCAAGCTATTGAGATTAGGGCGTTTGGTTATTTGGTCGATGACATGCTAAACCTCATCGATAACCCAGACACACCACAAGCGGCAATGTTGCGCCAGTTAGTGCAAGATTGCTTGCAGCACAGTTCATCAACCAGACCGACTTTTAAAGCGCTGTTACCACGTTTAGCGAGCATTGCTTAACAGCTAAACACACTCGGGCTAGGGCATCATTAGGTTTAACCAGCCTAGTTGTTTCTTAGCTCGAGTAAATGGTTTTAGTTAATAGCTCTAATGAACAGCTCAAGTGAATCGTTCTGCGAATAAAAAATACTGAATATGGTCTTTAGCCACACACTACATTATAATCAAATTATCATGTCGTAATGAAAGGCTAGCCCACTGTGGAAAATAAAACTGCACGTTTTACTGTATTAATGGACCCGCTAAAAAAGCAGGCATTTGAACAACTGTGTGCTGCGCAAGATCTCACCCCATCACAAGTCACCCGTCAGCTTATTCGCGAATACCTCGAAAAGCATGATGTGAGCTTTGGTGACAATCAAAGTCGCCCTAATCCACAAGTAAAAAGCTAAGCTTCAATTCGCCTATTGTTAGGCTATTGGTGACACTAGTGGTAATTCCAATAGTCACGTTAGCAGGCTAGTGGATCAGCTGGTTTATCACCCTAGGGTAGTCAATTTGTGATAATGGCATTATAATGTTATTACAATATTCGGCAGGGTAGATGTTTTTCTATCTCACGCCAATCGATAAAGCCTGTCGAACTGCGTATTAGCGCTATTAACTTATTCGACAACTGCCAAGAACACAGAGAGTAAAGATATGAGTGATGTAATCCCGCCATGCCCAAAATGTGAGTCTCCGTACGCTTATTCAGACGGCACATTGTTAATTTGCCCAGAATGCGCCAATGAATGGAACCCAAATGAAGAAGTGGTTGATCCAGACGCCATCATTTTAAAAGATGCCAACGGCAATTTATTAGCAGAAGGCGACAAAGTCACCTTAATCAAAGACCTTAAAGTAAAAGGTTCATCACTCGTGCTTAAAGTCGGCACTAAAGCAGTGATCAACCACTTTGTCGACGGCGACCACGACATTGACTGTAAAGTCGATGGCAACGGCCAAATGATGCTGAAATCGAAGTTTGTTAAAAAACAAAGCTAATAACGATTGAACTAGTCGTTATAAGTGACCATTAATCAGCTTTAGGCTGATTAACAAAAAATCCCCGCAGGCAGCAATGCCAGCAGGGATTTTTTATGGACGCGGGTTCAAGTCCCGCCGCCACATCTGAACTGGTTCTTGTTGTTCCAAACGTTATATTGTTTAGAAATGCCCGAGTGCATGCTTACCCAGTTGTGCTCCCCAATGCAATCACTTCGGTGACACGCTGTAAACCCATCCATGGGCGCTCTGCGAAAACATCCATGTTGTCGATGGTCACAGCCGCGATTGCACCCGTGTCTCTACTATCTTCGATTCAACCTTGTTTGTAACTAAGCGCTCTAACTCATTTTTGGACAAAACCTTGTTAGAACGATTAATCAATTTATATTTTTTCAGATAAGGTTTTGTACTGAAAACTTCTGAGTAAGTGGTAAAATTCACAGCTCCACTTCACAATTGCACAGGCTACTGTTCACAACTAATACCTTCTACTGGTGAGCACGGCAGACTCTGCTGGTTAAATTGCCTTCTTCAGCGCAAAAAAAAGCCCCAATGATTGGGCTTAATTTAGGAGTGAATAAGTTAACAACATTAAACGCGACCTAAATTCGATTGGTCATACCTGTCCTGATAAGTTTTCTCTATTGGTTTTTTACACATTCACTAACAATAACTCCATAATTAGATATGTCTTTTCGCACCCTTAAGAAAATATTCCAAGTCCCCTTTATTACTTTTGCTATTCCTTTTACAACCTCACCACAAGAAATATCCAACCCACCACTCTCCTTTAGGGCTACATAGCTTCCAAGCCTAATTGATTTCTGATAGAGCTCTTTTGCTTTAGTTAAATTAGGTTGAACACCATGCCCGTAACGATAAATACGAGCTAACATCAATGTGGCTACTAGTCCGTCCATATTCGCAGCTTTCAAATACAACTGTTTTGATTTTATGTAGTCTTGATCCACACCTACCCCGAAAAAGTAAAGCCTTCCAAGAGCTGTATAAGCATACATGTCATCACTTAAATCAATCGCTTTTTTATAAAATGTAGCCGCTTTTGAAAAGTCTTGTTCAATAGTCGCTGTTGATGGCATTTCATACAGCCGCCCTATTTCAACCAACGCCTCATCAATTCCATTTTTAGCCATATTTTTATATAGATAAATAGCTTGGTCGTATTTATTTTCACTCACCAGACGTATTGCATCATCCCATAAAGACAGTTCATCATACTCTGGATGCATTATAGAGCCCTCTTCAGTTTATTCTTCCCCCAACACCAGATATTGAAACACATTAATGATATGGGGAAAAGTAAGCCAAATGAAGTTCTACTGAACTGAGTGGGTAATCGGCCCTAACATTGAAAGGGGCAAAAACGAGTTAGTTTTCTTGACTTGGAAATGGTGTGATTCAACTCTGAACTTGAGGACGTTGAAGAAAATAGCGTGAAGCTCACATGGATGTGAGCTTAGCTTTCGCGGTACAGGATGTACCATCGGAAGCGTTAGTATTTTCGAATAAGGCCGAAGCAGTCTGCAAATGCAGGTCAAAGTTAAATTTAACCCCATGGCGACCTTTTCGCTTTTCAGAAAATGTTGCGGGGCGGCTGGGTGATCCAAGAGGGAACAGCCGTTGGTTTCCTTTTGGTCTGGTGTGGGCGAAGCGCCACGACGTTAGTGGCCGCAGGCCATAACCTAAACAAGCTTTGGGGCATTTATGTGTTAGCTGATATGGACATTGCTATAAATGTTGATTAATCATGAGTTGAATATTTTATTGGCTGTCGCAACTTTGTCGCCATTAGACAAAGAAAAAAGGGCTTAGCATTGCTGCTAAGCCCTTTCGGTAATTGGTGGAGGCGGCGGGACTTGAACCCGCGTCCAGAAAGCCTACATCCTCGGCACTACATGTTTAGTCTCTCTTTTATTTAACCAAGCAGTCTCCGAAAGACAGGATGCTACTTGGTGAGTCCGGTACTGTTTCGCGGTTCACCCCCGGACGGAGTTCCCTCGCTAGCACACTGTAATATGACCATCAGAATCCACTGTCCACGTGCGAAACGTGTGGTTGATGGCTAGCTAGCCTAAGCTGCTAGAGAGTAGTTAGAGTCGTTTGCAACTATAACGGTGCGGCTTTTTACGAGGCCAACCGCCCCTCGACATGCTCCTTGGGTTTCGTGAATCCTGTCGAATCCAGAATCGCCCCCAATTGAGTTAACTATAACGCTTTGTTAGATGAATACCTAGTGTCCATTAACAAAATATAATCGTTTGTTCACTATCTGTTCGTTATAGGCCTGTGTTCAATAACAACTTATCAATTTTAATTGTTTCAGTGGCCTATCAACGAGATTAAGCGTTTTCTTTGTCTTTTTTCATTACACGAGCTTTTTCAATTTTCCACTCGCGTTCTTTGGTGTCTTCACGTTTGTCGTGATCTTTTTTACCTTTACCTAAGCCAATTTCAACTTTTACCCAAGCGCCTTTGCGCCAGTACATTGATAGTGGCACCAAGGTGTAGCCTTGACGCTCAATTAGGCCGGCAAGTTTGTCAATTTCACTGCGCTTTAATAGCAGTTTTTTGGTTCTGATTGGATCACATATTACATGGGTTGAAGCTGTATTAAGTGGTTGAATAGTACAACCATGCATAAAGGCTTCACCCTCTTTAATATAGACATAACAATCAGATAAATTTACTTTACCCATGCGAATGGACTTAACTTCCCAGCCCATAAGTTGTAATCCCGCTTCGATTTTGTCTTCTATGCGGTATTCAAAGGTCGCGCGTTTATTGCGTGCGATGCTCGCTGAGGCGTTTGCTGATTTCTTTTTTACCATTATTATTACCGTTCTGATTGCCGTTATTGACCTGAAGGATGGTGCTGGACAACCCGCAGTGAGCCCATTTGATAAACTCTATTATGCTAATACTATTAACTAATAGATATGGGGGAGATTTTTGATATTTCAACGATTATACCCAGTTTCTTGGTGATTGTGTTATTTCCAACGTGATTTAACGCTCTCGGAGATGCCTTTTTTATTTAACGTGATAAAATCGCACTATTGTATTAACGATAGTGATGTCAGATGCCCAAGATTTCCAAAAGTATGCTGGTTAGATTTAGTGCCTTACAGATGTATGATTTAGTCAATGATGTTGAATCGTATCATGCTTTTCTACCGGGCTGTGTCGGTGGTAAGGTGCTTGAGTTTGATGGTCAAACCATGGTGGCATCGGTTGATGTCAGTAAGGCGGGGATCAGTAAAACATTTACCACCCGCAACCAAGTGATCCAAGCTAAATCGATTTCACTTGAATTGGAAAATGGCCCGTTTAAGCACATGCATGGCTTGTGGAAATTTACTGAGCTGACTGAAGATGCCTGTAAAGTTGAATTTGATTTGGACTTTGAATTTTCAAACATGCTGGTTGATATGGCGTTTGGTAAAGTGTTTAAGGATTTGATGTCGTCGATGGTAATGGCATTTACCGATAGGGCAAAGGTGATTTATCGTGATTAATGAAACAGAAAAGTTCTCGGTAGATGTTATTTATGCATTGCCAAAACAGCAGAAAATTATTTCGGTGATGGTGTCGCCAGGTACCACATTCATTGAAGCGGTTAAGCAAAGTGATATTATTAAATTTTTTCCGGATATTAACCTTGAAGAGGTTAAGCTTGGGGTGTTTAGTCGTCAGGCCAAACATGATGAAGTACTCGTACCTGGGCAGCGTGTTGAAATTTATCGCCCATTAATTGCAGACCCTAAAGATGTTCGTCGTAAGCGCGCTGAAAAAGCTAAAGATGAAGGTCGTATTAATAAAATTACTGGTGCTAAAGTTAGCTAATATATTAATCTTAAATTTTTTGCTAAGCCTACCATGTTGAATTTAGATTGATTTTATTCCATCAGTTAATTTGAGCAGAGTTAACTAGATTGATCAAATTATAATATTAGAGAAATGTCGTAAAAAAGCAGGACTCTCGTGAGAGGTCCTGCTTTTTATTGGCATAAATCACATGTTATCGTGGTTTATGTTGGTGCATTATCATTTTCAGCTTGGTTTTTTAACGCAGGACGCTGCTCTTCAACCAAAGGTTTCGCATCTGGGCGAACTTCTGGTAATAAAGGCTTAAGATCTGGTTCGTTAACCGACGGCAATGAGCTTTGATCAAGCGGGGTATTAAATTCAGCACTTAAGTCATAATCACCAGCAACACTGGAGATCTTGTCGCCATTAAAATGAATGATTAATTCTTTATGGGTAATGCTGGCATCTCGACCACTTTTAAAATGATACACATAATACCAAGTGTCATCGGAGAAGCTGTCGCGCAATACTGGACGACCTAAAATATATTCTGCTTGCTCTTTAGTCATGTCGACACGAAGTTTTTCGACTTGCTGTGTTTCCATGTAGTTGCCTTGTGGCACGTCTGGCTTATAAATCAACCAATCAAACACACTGCATCCGCTAAGAGATAATGAAAGCGCTACTGCGCTTACAAGGGTAAGACTTTGTTTTTTGTTTATCATTGTCTGCGCTACTTCCTAAATTCTGTCGGTCATCATACCCAAGCAGTCCCTATGCTGACAAGGGTCTATTAGAAGATGTTGTGGTTTTGAGTCAATTTAGCGGTTGAAGTTCCATTTTCTTCGATAAATAAATTTAGAGTAAATTTTCATTTTTATTTAACGCTGTACAAAAAATGTTGGTAGGATGTTGCTCAATTTATGATTTAGATACCTTAGTTAACGTTTAATAATGTCAATCGCTATTAATACATAAGTCACTGATAATTTTTTTTAAGCTTTTATTTTGCATTGTAATTATTTCAAAATAAGAAACCATGATGACGAGACAACAATCACCAATAGCAACATTAACCAGAGCGCAAAAAGGCAACCTTGTTTGTGTTGGAACGGGATTACAACTAGCAGGGCAAATAGGCGCCTTAAGTTTGAGTTATATAGAGCATGCTGATGTGGTCTTTTCGTTAGTGCCCGATGGATTTTCAGAACGTTGGTTAATGTCGCTTAATTGTGATGTTCGCTCACTTCAACCTTATTATGCTCAACACGATGAGGTAAAAAATCGTCGTGATACTTATGCTGAAATGGTTGATGCTATCTTAGACGAAGTTCGCCTAGGCAAATTAGTTGTATGTGCCTTATATGGTCATCCTGGGGTATTTGCCTGCGTGGCGCATTGGTCCATTAAACAAGCCCGCAGTGAAGGTTTTGACGCTAGCATGTTGCCGGGTATTTCAGCTGAAGCTTGTTTGTGGGCTGATTTAGGCATTGACCCTGGTAATAGTGGCCACCAAAGTTTTGAAGCAACGCAGTTCATGCTTTATCACCATATTCCGGATCCTACAACGCATCTGTTACTTTGGCAGATTGCTCTTGCTGGTGAACATACCTTAACTCAATTTAGTAGCACTAAAGATAAATTGCAGATTTTGGTTGAACACTTAAATCAGTGGTATCCGCTGACTCATGCAGTAATTATATATGAAGCAGCAAATTTGCCATTTCAATCACCTGTTATAGAGCGCATACCGTTATCTTTATTGCCAGAGGCTACGCTAACGACGATTAGCACGTTGTTAATTCCTCCAGCGCGTCCGATGACACTTAACCATGAAATGTTAGCCAAATTAGGCATAGTGGAATCAGATATTGGCTAAGTATTTTGAATGGTTGCTGACAAATGAGTTAATTAGGAAATAGTATGTTTAAAACGACTATAATTTTATCAATAAGTTACGGGTGGGTGCTATAGAGGATAATTGATTCAATACTTATCGAAAGTGATGCAGTTTTTATTGATAAAAGATTTTAGTAAGCAATTTATTGTAGAGATTTGTCATAAAACAATTGGTTATGACGTTTTTTGTCGACGGGCAGACCCAGTAAAGTTAAAGTTGTTACAAATGATAATCACACAGATGTAAATTTAAGTCGTTAATTACAAATATAATCTAGAATATAAGGTTACGATATGTCTAACATGAATACATTTTTTACTAAGCTTGGAACTGACGCCGCTTTATTGGAAGCATATAAGCTTGATCCTCGTGGTGTAATGAAATCAAATGGATTAACACAAGAAGAGATTGATGCTGTGATGTCAGGAGATAAAGCACGTGTTAGCCAGTTGTCTGGTGATAAAGAAATGGCCATGTATATGATTATAAGTAATCCGACAGAGTAATTATTTTTTGCCTCAAATATTGATGTATTTTTTTATTATCATCGTGTTGCTTTTTAGCCGCGCGGCGATAGCTGGCAACGTCGATTATGATAAAGAACTCGACACTATAGAACAATCTTTGAAGACTGACATTGGTTATGCCATTGAAAAGATTGATATCGCGTTATCCTCTGAATCATTACTTACCTCACCACAGCATAGTCGTCTGTATATGTTGCTAGGTACAAAAAATCTTTATTTAGGTCATTTTCTCGAAGCAGATAAAGCTTTAGATAAAGCACTGACTTACGATCCACTCGGTGAAGAACTCACAAATATTTATTTATTGAAAACCACTGCAAATATAGGATTGAGTAACTATAAAAAAGCTTTTGCTCTTTTAGAGGACAACCTTTCTCGTATCGACAGTTATCAAGATCAAAGTATAAAAATAATGTCTTATATTCGTCTGATGAATGTGTATTTACAGCTTGATGCTTATGAGGAAATGCTACGTATAGCGCAATTAGCACTAAGTCTAAATCAAGGTAAAGACCCAAAAAGCGAATGTTTTTCGATGCTATATCACTCAGTGGCTCATTTGAAATTAACCCACTTTGACCAGGCAGAGGCATTATTTACAGACACCCAACTTTATTGCAAAAACCATGGTTTTACATTGATAGAGATTATGTCTATCAAGGGTAAAGCTAATGTGTTGTTTGATAAGGGGTTGTATGCTGAAGCAGAACCTTTTTACCTTGAGGCTTTAGAGCGTTATCAGAAGTTTCAATTTCAAATTGAAATTAACGAAATACAGTCTTATTTGAGCTCGATATATTTTCATCTGGGTGATTATCAACAAGCTGATATGTTTGCGCAGTTAGTTAATGCTTTACCTAATAAGCCTAGCAACATGCAGGTAAAAAAACGAGTTAGTGAAATATTGTCTTTAATTGCGGGTAAACGTGGTCAGTTTGATAAAGCATATCAGTATCAAGTTGTGGCATCTGCCCTTGGTCAGCAATTAATTGATGAACAGAAAATAAAAGAAAATGCCTATCAAATGGCTCGCTTTGATAGTGTGGAAAAAAATCGTGAGAATACTAGCTTGATCCAAGACCATGAATTACTGATGAAACAAAAAGATTTATTCATGAAAGAGAAAAGCTCATCAATTATGTTTTCAACATTATTAGTAGGGCTTTCTGTAGGTTTATTGTTGTTATTAATCTCTGCTTGGATGCAACGTAATCAATTTATGAAGCAAGCGCAGCGAGATGGATTGACAGGTATCTTTAATCGCCGCACCGGGCAAGAAATGGCAGAAAATGAATTTATTCAAGCTCAAATGCTTGGTGAGTCATTCTCTGTGTTGTTGATGGATTTAGATTTATTTAAAAATATTAATGATCAATATGGCCATGCTACGGGTGATTGGGTGTTAAAAAAGGTCACACATGTGATTGGTGATATGTTGAAGCCGACTCATATATTTACCCGAATGGGCGGTGAAGAGTTTGCTATCTTTATGCCAAAGCAAACTGAAGATATCGCGGTTGAATTTGCCGAGCAGATCCGCAATGCAATAGCCAATATTAACACTCGTTTCTCAGGACACGATTTTACTGTCACGGTGAGTTGTGGTGTGAGTAGTGTCGATAAGGATGACCTAAGCCTCGACCCGTTAATTCGCCGTGCGGATTTAGCGCTGTATAAGGCCAAGCATAATGGTCGAAATTGTGTCATCTGTTATAACGACACCATCAAATAACGATAGTTATCTAGCTTTATATCTCTCCCTGAAGTGTCTATCTTGAGTAAATCAACATATGCTAAACCAGCTTGTCACTTGTGATAGCGTCTAAACGTTGGCACTACACTCGTTGTTTAATGTTATTGTGCTCTGGTTTATGAATGTTAATCAAACCACTTATTTACCGTAATCTTTAGTGTATTGATTAGTCATAGGCTCGGTATAAGTGTGCCTTGTAAGTCGAACAGCGGGTAAATTGAATCGTGCAGGTTTGAAATTAATCTCGTTTTATCGTGTGATGTCATTTTTAATCGTCTGAGCTAAGGTTATGCATTTACAGTGTCTGCACCAAATTGCTTCAAGGAAAATCCTCCGTCACAAATGCTAACGGCATTTCCATTTATTCATCAGTTGCAACATTAGTTATTCAATTCATTACGTAGCGTTTGCGATACTTTGTTGCCACTCTATCTGAGCTAGAGCTGAATCATTAGCGATTTATCGACAGATGCCAATTAACATACAGTGAACTAAGCCTCGTTATTACCGACATATTCCGCCAGATCTGAGCACTGTTTATTACTCTTCGCTGCACCATTGTGGTTCTTAATTGCCCCATTTATGAAGTTTTTTCAATTATTTTTAAAAAAAATGCATTTTATTTAAAACAAACCAATCTGCTTGAGCTTGTTGATCGGGTGACGTAACTCACATTTCAAGCTATTAAAATGGCTTTTTTTGTTACGTTTACGTAAAGGTAAGTTTAAAACAGTTGTTTAAATTTGACGTGTAATTGGCTTTGGGTAAGCCTTTGTTTTTAATTAGTAAAATGTTGTTACGTATAGGTAAGCTAGAAACGTTGCAAAATTGTTTAATTCAATAGCATAGACTAAAGTTTGGTAAAGAAATATTTACAGTTGGTTTTTATATTACAACCTTTTTTACCATTATCATTTGCTGGTCAATTGGTAAGATGAATTTTACATGGCTACTTTAAAGTATAAGCTCTATTATATAAATATAATAGGTAACAGCGGCTTGTGGTTGTTAACTTGTGTTGGTAAGACCATTTTATGTGATCGGATGCACTGCTTTTTGAGTCGTTTTGGTAAAGAGCAGACTGTTGCAATTACAAACGTTTTTGGTTAGTTTTTAGTACGAAACAGACATTTGAAAGTTTTTGGTAAACAGTCAGCTTCAGTTAAATGTTATTAGAAATGGTTTACTTGAACGCTAATAAGTACAGCGATGATTTGGTACAGACAGGCGGGATAAATAGACAGTAGATAACATCACTACACAGTGAAGCATGACAATCAATATCAAAACAGACAGCATTTAGGGAGCCATTATTATGACGGCAGAACAATTAGTAGCTCAATACAGTAAGTCCACAGCAAGTCGTGATGATTCGGTTAAAACTGATCTCACGTTTATTGGGCCTACTGTTAATGGCCAAGAAGAAGTTTTTAACTCTGGTGCCGTGGCTTTCCTTGATTCGTTATGTGCAAAATTTGTTGATGAAGTACCCGAGCTATTAGCTAAGCGTAAGCAAAAACAAGCCCGTATTGATAATGGTGAGTTACCTGATTTTTTACCTGAAACTCGTGCAATTCGTGATGGTAATTGGACTATCCGTGGAATGCCTGAAGATCTCACTGATAGACGTGTTGAAATTACCGGCCCTGTTGATCGTAAGATGATCATCAATGCTTTAAACGCTAATGTAAAAGTGTTTATGGCCGACTTTGAGGATTCATTAGCACCGAGTTGGCAAAAAATTGTCGAAGGACAAATTAACCTTCGTGATGCCGTGCGCGGTGATATTGAACTAACTGTCCCTGAAACAGGTAAGCATTATTCGTTAAATCCGGATCCTGCAGTGTTAATTGCTCGTGTACGTGGTTTGCATCTTATTGAAAAGCACATTGAATACAAAGGCAAACCCATTCCTGGCGGCTTAGTCGATTTTGCTATGTACTTTTACCATAATTATCGTCAACTTTTAGCTAAAAAATCTGGACCTTACTTTTATATTCCTAAGTTAGAAAGCCATATAGAAGCGCGTTGGTGGGCGAAAATGTTTGCCTTTGTAGAAGAACGTTTTTGCTTACAGCCTGGCACCATTAAATGTACTTGTTTAATTGAAACATTACCTGCGGTATTTGAAATGGAGGAGATTCTTTATGAACTTCGTTCAAACATTGTCGCGCTGAATTGTGGCCGTTGGGATTATATCTTCAGCTACATCAAAACCTTAAAGAACTATCCTGATCGTGTGCTACCCGACCGTCAAGCGGTAACTATGGATACTAAATTTTTAAGTGCCTATTCACGCTTATTGATTAAAACTTGCCATAAACGTGGCGCATTAGCCATGGGCGGAATGGCAGCATTTATTCCTGCCAAAGATGAAGCAACTAACGAACTGGTATTACAAAAAGTACGTGGCGATAAGGAGTTAGAAGCTCGCAATGGTCATGATGGTACTTGGGTTGCTCATCCGGGTTTAGCCGACACAGCGATGAAAATTTTCAATGATTACATCGGTGGCGATAGAACCAATCAATTACACATTACTCGTGATGTCGATGCACCCATTTTAGCCAGCGAATTACTCGAGCCTTGTCAAGGCGAGCGAACTGAAGCGGGTATGCGGTTGAACATTCGTATTGCGTTGCAGTACATCGAAGCGTGGATCCAGGGCAATGGTTGCGTACCGATTTACGGTTTGATGGAAGATGCTGCCACAGCAGAAATATCGCGTACTTCTATTTGGCAATGGATCCAGCATGGTAAAAGTTTATCCAATGGCAAACTGGTCACTAAAGCATTGTTTAAAGACATGTTGAAAGAGGAAACGGCCAACGTGAAAAAGGAACTTGGCGCGGAGCGTTTTAATGCAGGTGAGTTCGCCAAAGCGGCAGAATTATTTGAACAAATTACTACCTCTGATGAGCTAGTCGATTTCTTAACATTACCAGGATATGAACTGTTAACGGCGTAATGTCGGATAACGATATTAATTACAACACTACTGAATTAGGCAAAGTTGAATGATTCACTTTGCCACCCTCATACAGGAAGGGGCGACACTATGACTACACAACTAACTCGTCAGCAACAGGTTGATGCAATTAAGAAAGATTGGGCTGAAAATCCACGTTGGAAATCGGTTAAGCGTCCTTTTACTGCTGAAGAAGTTGTCGCATTACGTGGCTCTGTTGTGCCAGAAAATACCATTGCTAAAATGGGTGCTGCAAAATTGTGGGAACTGGTTAACGGCGGCGCTAAAAAAGGCTACGTAAACTCACTGGGCGCACTTACTGGTGGTCAAGCTGTACAGCAAGCAAAAGCGGGAATAGAAGCGATTTACTTATCAGGCTGGCAGGTAGCTGCTGACGCTAACTTAGCGGGCACAATGTATCCAGACCAATCACTTTACCCAGCAAACTCAGTACCTGCAGTTGTGAGCCGTATTAATAACTCATTTCGCCGTGCTGACCAGATTCAATGGGGCAAAGAAGTAAATCCTGGTGATGACAATTACACTGACTATTTCCTACCTATCGTTGCTGATGCAGAAGCCGGTTTTGGTGGTGTATTGAATGCATTTGAACTAATGAAGTCGATGATTGATGCTGGTGCTGCAGGTGTTCACTTTGAAGACCAATTAGCGTCTGTTAAGAAGTGTGGTCACATGGGCGGTAAAGTCCTCGTACCAACTCAAGAAGCGGTACAAAAGTTAGTTGCTGCACGTTTAGCGGCAGATGTCAGTGGTGTTGATACCTTGGTTATTGCACGTACAGATGCTAATGCTGCTGATTTGATGACTTCAGATTGTGATGAATATGACCGTGAGTTTGTTACTGGTGAACGTACTAACGAAGGTTTCTACCGCGTTAGAGCTGGTTTAGACCAAGCTATTTCACGTGGTCTTGCTTATGCTCCTTATGCTGATTTAATTTGGTGTGAAACAGCTAAACCTTGTCTTGAAGAAGCGAAGAAATTTGCTGATGCCATTCATGCACAGTATCCAGATCAACTACTTGCTTATAACTGTTCACCTTCGTTCAACTGGAAGAAGAACTTGGATGACGTTACGATTGCTAAGTTCCAGCAAGAGTTGTCTAACATGGGCTACAAGTACCAGTTCATCACGTTAGCGGGCATTCATAACATGTGGTACAACATGTTCGATTTAGCCTATGACTACGCACGTGGTGAAGGCATGAAGCATTATGTTGAAAAAGTACAAGAGCTTGAATTTGCTGCTGCTAAGAAAGGTTATACCTTCGTATCGCACCAGCAAGAAGTGGGCACAGGTTACTTTGACCAAGTGACTACGTGTATTCAAGGCGGTAAATCGTCAGTAACAGCGCTAACGGGCTCTACTGAAGAAGAACAGTTTTAATCGTTAGTCCCAACCGTTTTACAAGTTTGGTCACTTTGTGACTGTTGTAACCCCGTGCGGCTCACCTACAGGTCGTACGGGATTTTTATCCAAATATAATGGTTTATAAGTCAATGCTTAGTTGTTGAACCTGATTGTTTGGATACTTCCTACCCGTAAGTTTTTTCCAACCACATTATTGTGATTGCGGCTCTTGTGAGCCGTTTTTTTTTGCCCAATATTTATCATTTATGTAGATGTCACTTTTGCACCCAAATGAACCCCGCTTATCTCGAACGACACTAGCTCAAAAATTGCAATTCCTGAATAAAGTGATGTAATAGCGATATAACATGTCATTTATTCGTTGTGCTAGCATCAGTGTGATTAATTCACTAATCAGTGGGCGCAGGGATATGAGTATTATTGTTTTACTTTGATACGTGAGCTAGCTTAAGCGAATAGCAATATCTACAAGACACCGTGATGAAATTGAGTATACTAAAAACAATGTTTGTTATATTTAGGTTAATTTTTGAAGGCGATGACTCAACAAAAAGGGGCTGATTACTGGACCAAGCGGATTAGTGATCAAGAAATGCCTGCATTATGTTCAACAGTGCGTGATTTAGAAAAGTTGGCAAAAGACGATGTGTCTTCGTTATCTTTGTTAGGTCGAAGTGTCATGCACGACAATGCACTCACCTCGCGTATTTTGCGAGTGGCAAACAGCGCCACTTACAATAAAGGTATTAATCCAGTTTCGACCGTAAGCCGTGCAGCGGTTGTATTAGGTTTTGATACAATTCGCAACATATGTATTACCGCAAAACTACTCACCAGTTTACTTGAAAATAAGCACCTGAGCGAAAGTGTCTATCAACGTTTATTAAAACTGATGGCGCAATCTTTTCAGGCGGCGATGCTCGCTAGAATGATGATGAGCGACCGTGGAGAATCGCTACGTGAAGAGGTATTTATTGCCTCGTTATTGTATCGGATAGGTGAAAGTGCTTTTTGGAGCATGGGCGGTGAATTAACCGAACAGCTTGATAAAAAGTTGTTAGCGACTGACGATAAAATTGAACAAAGCTCATTAATTCGAACTGAACTAGGTACCTCTTTTACCCAGCTGACCCAAAGCATTGCCAGAAGCTGGGGCTTAGGTGAAGTACTGATTAAGTCTTTAGCACAGCCAGACGAGCGCATGCCTGAGATCCGTTGTATTTTTTTAGCCGATAAGTTATCAGAAATCGTGTCACAGCCTAAAGTTAACGCTGAAGAGCTGCACAAACGCCTATCTCAAGCCGCAGAAATGTTAGACATCAGTGTGGATGAATTTACTGAAAAGTTTATCGATTGCAGCGAAATAACCCATAAATTAGCCATTGAATATGGTGCCAAAGCCATAGTGTCTTACTTACCTAATACCGCAGACGTATTAGAGCATGTCGACGCTCCTATTGAGCTCACTGAGATAAGGCAAACCAATCAAGGTTATCAGTTAAGTAAATTGAGACAATTAACCCATTATGCCGTGGTTAAAACTGATTTTAATCAAATAATGCACACCACATTGGAAGGAATGTTAACCGGCGTTGGTTTAGATAGGTGTGGTGTATTGTTACTCTCTCCAAGTCGTAAATTATTACAACCAAGGGTGATGATGGGTGATGGCGCTGAATTATTAAAACAAGCCTTTGTGATAGAACTAGACGACCCACGATCCGTTTTTACTCAATGTATTGGGCAAAAAAAGAGTGTGTGGGTAAATTCACCCACCAGTAAAGAATGCAAAGTTCAAATTGATGATGTACTCGTTGAACGCTTTTCTCAAAATGGCTTTTTATTAGCGCCGCTCTTTGTTGGACAGAAAGTGTTGGGATTATTTTATGCCGATAGGCAGGGTACTGGACGTCGTTTTGAGCAAGAGGATTTCGACAGTTTCACTCACTTTAGTGAGCTCGCTAATGTGTGTTTTGGAGTGTCGATGACATAGGATGGGTATTGAATATTTCCCATTCAATACAATCGGTCTAGAGAATAGCTAACTATTCACTATTATGGTGGTCATCATACTCGACGATGGCCACCATATTGTTTAACTGCTATTGCATGATCAAGCTGGTAATTCGTTTGGCTTTATCGTTTGGAATTGGAAAACTCAAATGGTATTGCGCTATTTTCCATCCTTCAGAGGTTTGTACCAACGCACCTGTACCCCGGCTTACGCCATATGCTGGGCTATAGAGCTGCTCGTCAAATACAATCGTATCGTCAATTTGTAATAAGTGACGCGACTTTAAATCGTAACGCCAGCCTTTAGTGGGTTTGGCATAATGTTCAAACTCAACCATATTCCAACGCTCTGAATCATCGGTACCAATAAACACCGCTTGTGGATGATAAAGGCTAAAATAAGTGGTCCAGTCAGCAGCAGCTGCACTTTCATGTAATAGATTTAACAAAGCGCTGACTTCTTGGCTGTCTTTTTCTGATAAGCCTTGGCTATCAATTAACTCATTTTTTTGGCTAATGTCTTTTATAATCGCTTCGCTTTCGGAGCTCACTTGCTGACTAATTTGTTTGTTTTTTTGCTCAGTTTGGCTCTGTTCAAGTGTTGATTCTTCGGCTTCAGTTGCATGTAAATCGAAGGCAGCCACTGTCGTCATTAACACGGCGATAAAACCGAGTCGGTGAATGATTGATTGCATAGTATTCCTGTTTATTTAGTAAATTATTATTATGCGTTTTAATACTTTTCTAATGCCAATTTATTGGGTCTAGCTGATAAAACTGGCTTAATTCTTTATACAATTGTTGATGCTGTTGGTAAAACTCCACGGGTCGTTCAAAAAACGTTTCACTTATCACAGCAAAAAACTCCGCCGGATTGGTCGCGCCGTAATAGTTAAATAATGACGGGATATGTTGTTGAGCGCAATACTGAAGTTGCTTAAATTCTTGCCCCAATGTGCTAGACCATGAGCGATATGAAGTAATATCGCGCAGTGGTGGTGCACCATTAGCCGTTCCATCTTCTTGATCAAGCTGGTGAGCGAATTCGTGTATCACAACATTGCTACCATCAAACGGATCGGCTGCGCCTTCTATAGTGCTGTTCCATGACAATACGACTTTACCATATTCCCAAGATTCTCCCAGCAACACATTACGTTGGCTTGATTGTACTCCCGCGAGATCCGTGCGGTTTTTCTCAACGATAAACGCGCTTGGATAGACTAAAATTTGTTTCAGTTTTGGGTAATAGTTAGTTTTACGATTGAGTAATAACAAACAAGCTTGGGCTGCAATTGTGACTTTTACTTCGTCGTTGATTTCGAACCCGTCACAACCGACAAATTGTTTCTCATTAATGAATATCTGAATATGCTTTTTGAGTTGAAGTTGCAAATCCGTCGGCATGGCTTTGAAATAAGGAAAACGCTTTTTTAATATATGACGCCATTGAGTGGGGAATGGTTTGCTGGTGATAATGTTACGTTGACGGTTGAGACGCCATTGGCTACTGACAATCCATGCCACAGCTGTTATTGATATAACGAGCAATATTACAATCGCGATCATAGAAGTGTCCTGGTAGTCGAAGAGGGCGTCAAGATTGATATTTTAAGCTTATGTATTATCTGAGCTTGCAATGTTTAATATGACTTGTTTATTTCATTCGCTGGCTGTTTCATTCCATGAGTATTTAATGGGGCAGTTTGTGAGTAAATTCAAGCTTTAGGAAAAACTAAATAGCAATGAGATTGATAAGTGAACACGTAGTTTGCCTAGCGTGTAGGTTGGCGTTTTGGATAAATAAAAGCACTGGCTAGCAAATATTAGTCTTATATTTACTGCCAGTGAAAGGGCGGGGATAAAGTGGTTGTCGTTGTGTTTGGTAAAAATTATGTTCAATTCACTATCTGTCTGCAAAGTTAACTATTGGTCTGTAAAGCTAACATCTAACCGTTTTTGTTGTTGTGGAGATAGACTAAAATATTGTGAAATCAACTGCCTGATCAGTTTTGATTTTGCTATTCCTCCCTGCTGACTTAATAATGTAAGCTGGCTTATTGCCGTTTCACTTAAGGTATAGGTACAACGTCTATAAGGTTGCTGTTTACTTTTATTGACCGATTTTATTGGCTCTACATGCTGTGGATATTTACGCTGTAAAAAATCGATTATATTGTTTTGCTTATCTGCATCGCTTGTCATTAGCGTTTGCTTTTCCTCATGTTGAGGACGGTTTTGACCAGCAGCATATAAATCGGCTGCAACAATAAAGTCATCAATTGATACTGCAATGTTATTGGTGCTTTTACATAACGAAGCGTTTTTCTTGAGATCGGCTAGTCCCATAATTTCCTCTCATCGGGGTCACGTTCGATGCAGTATTGCGCTGTTCAATGAGTTGCTTTGCATCAGTAATATCGAGTAATTCACAGGCAATACTGCGCATTTCATCAGCAGCTTTACCTTGGGGTTCTAACTCAAATACAGATAAGCCTGATTCTTCGCTGTCGTCGTAAATATTACGACAGTAGTTAACGGCATCTAATACATTAATGTCATAAGTACGACAGACATCTTTTGCTTCAGTAATTCTGCTTGCCTGGTTAGGTAAACTTGGGCATTGAGTGATCACAAATGATGCTTTCATTTTCGGGTTTATCATTAAACAAGTGGAAACGATATCGTCCATATGGCTGACGGTTTTTAAATCTCTGCGTTTTGGGCGCAATGGCATTAACACATAGGATGCCACTGACATGGTTGCTCTAAGCGCTAGATTATCTTGGCCACCACAATCGACAACAACATAATCATAATGCTGCTCTAAGCTGAGCAAGTCATTACGGATTTTTCCATACAGCTGCACGCAGTTTATGGCTGGTAATTTGGGGTTGTTGTTCCGAGCTTGGATCCAGTCTGACGTGGTTCTTTGCGGATCGCAGTCGACCATAATCACGCTCGCTTGAACTTCATTGGTCAGGAAGACTGCAATATTTTGCGCAAGGCAGCTTTTACCACTACCCCCTTTTTCACCACCAACTAATATGATCATGGACGTTACCCTCTCAATATAACTATCTTACACCGTTGAATGTAATTGATATCACACTGTAATAATGGATATAGATTTAGTCAATTAGCTGATTTTTGACAGTTTTTTATTAATGTCTTCGAGGCGGTTATTTGACTGTTTTGAACATTAAGGCAGAAAATTGACAACAGAAGTTAGCATCCGTCAATGTTAGTGAAAGGTTACATTTAATAATGACTTGCAGCTGTTATGTGCAAAGAACATTGTTGTTTTAGGGATTGTTTTCAATAGAGATAAAACTGAATACATGTTTTATATGCATTAAATGGCTATAAGCCCACTTCTATATAGCTAATTGGTATAGTTAAAGGATGCCGCAAAATGAGTTGTTTTAAGCTTAAATCTGATTCAATCGGTTATTTTACGCAAACCAGTGGTCTGATTATTGTCCTAAATAGTCAGTTGCAATCGCGTTCGAACTGGGTATTTTGTGGATTTAAAAATAAACAGTAATTAATTCAGCCTGAGTTACTCTGAATGGGTTGATTAATCAGTAGTTAACCTCTGATTAGTTAACCTCTGATTAATTAAATTCGCATCAATTAACGCAGTACCAACTCATTATGCATTCCACTTAGCTGTACTTTTTGACGCCCTGTTATGTCAAACGTGCGTATTATCAGTTCATTTTTCGAATCCTAAAGCGGTTTTGAAAAAGGCTTTGAACTGATAAAATAGCTAATCAAATTGGTATTACATTAACCTAATAAAGATACAAAGGCGTGGAGCCATAAATGATGAATGAGCAGCAATTGTTAGAAGCGATTAATCAAACCATGCCATTTGGTAAATATGCTGGTCGTAAATTACTGCAGTTACCTGAACCTTATTTAGTTTGGTTTCACTCTAAAGGTTTTCCTGAAGGCAAACTTGGTGAGCAATTAGCATTAATGTATGAAGTGAAGCTCAATGGATTGGAAGAAATGCTACAACCCCTGTTAAAGCGGTGAAGCTTGGTAGTAAGCGATGAAGCTGGTAACAAGCGGTAACAAGCGATAACGAACGTAACAGCCTAGTATCTAGTCTATTATCCGTTTTTTCATGTAAAAGCCGGTAAACGTTTGGCCACATTTTTGTTGGTAGCTTGTCTGTTGCAAAACAAATCCCATTGCTTCAAACAACGGTTTAGATAAGTATGACGCATCAACATTGAGGTAAGGATATTGTTGCTGAAGAGCCCAATGTTGTAAGTGTTTATAGAGTGCGCTGGCGATGCCTTGCTGCTGATAGTCGGGGTGAACGTATAAGCAGTCAATATAACCTTGGTGCTTAAAATGAGTTTCTAGACTAATGAAGCCGATGACCTGTTGGTTATCAAGTGCTAACCAGGCTTTATTTCGTTTGTATCGTAGTTGCCAAAATTTAGTAGAGCGCGGTGCTGATGACCATGCGTTGAGTTTTATGCTTGGGTATCTTGGATGAATAATACCTTGTACCGCAGTATGGTATAACTCACTTATTTGAGTTGCATATGATGCAGAAAAATCAACGATTTGATGAGGTTGATTTATTGAGTTTTTCATAAAAAAAGACCAATCGATAAGATTGGTCAATTATGTAAGCTTTTTACGATAAAACGTACTATTTTTTATTAATATTGCCTACAAACATGATTTTATCAAATGTTCTGTTTAGGCTTGAGCTTTTAAAGTCGCTCATCCACATTTGTTCAGACACTTCTACTTTATCGCCTTTAGTCACTTCAGTTTGCGGACCCGCAGCCCAATACGTTTTATCAGCTTCTTTAAGTTGAACATAGGTATAACCGCCGCCATTCATGGTGTCGAGTACTTCACCTTGATGCAAAGCACCTTGCGCCCATACAGAAGAAACACCCATAGCCAAAGTGGCAGCGGCAGCAAATGCAATTAATTTAGCTTTCATGTATGTATTCCTATTTTGCCTAAAAAATGATAGTTAATGAGGATATTAATTCAACGTTTGTACCATTTAACCATTTCTACTCATTCTGGTCTGTGATCTACCGCGAATTATTGTCTTCTATCAGCTGTTAGGTATTTTCTGTTAGGTATGCTCTGTTGGGTATTGTCATCTAGATACATGAAGCCATCGTTTAGTCGCGGTGGCTAATATAATGTACATTTGCAAACAGTTGTCCCGTAATGAGATGTCCATGCTGGCTAACAAAATCGATAAAAGCTTCAGGGAGTGTTTGATTGCTCATCGGTTGCTGCCAGTGAGCATGCAATAGTGCATCATATCCTTCCTTACCCGCAGCGGTATAAGCACTTGATACACCAATATACAGTTTATTGGATTCAAGAGTTTGCCATTGATCCTGCTTGTAGATATCAATCTGGGTGATCCGCTGGCCTTTAATTCGCTTACCATCATAGAAGTAGCGCAATCCATAAGGATAGGGGAAACTGCCCGCTCCGGTACCAACAATGCCATTATTGGTCGCGCTATTGATGGACGATTCTAATGCTTCAATAATGTGTTTACCCATAATTTGATACAGCGTTAGGGGTAATTCGAATGGCAGAATGCGGCCAACAACATCAGCAAGTGATAACTGACCTTTATTGAGCGATTGCCTCACCCCCCCAGCATTATGCAGTGCAAAATCGATATTTGGCTCAATGTATTTAGCCGCTTTATACATGCTACGACTCACCCAAGGGGCTATTTCACTGCCATGAGGGAGCTGTTTGCTGGGTAACCTAGTGTGAACAAAATTTCGAGGTATATGAGCCAGTATTTGGTTTTCTAGCGCATCTAATGATGGGCGGTATTGGCTATGAATGACCTGATGAATAGCATCATCATGCTGAGCGCCTTTAATACTGGGATGGGTGAACAACTGCTCGATTAAATCAGCAGCAATAGCGCTATCGGCAGGCTGTCCGTCTTTGGTGCTGACTTGAATATTGTCATCAAGCATAAAATAATTATTACCGATAAGCTCGGTTACTTTGCCATTTGAATCAAAATTGATTTGGGCAAGACCCAGTGTTTCTGCATATTTTCCGGCATGCAAAATAGGCGTTGAGTTTATCGTTTCGGCGTAAGGAATATCGCTTAAGCCAATGTTACTCATACTACCTTGAAGTGTATGAGAATGTCCGCCGACAATTAGGCTTATGCCGTCGACACTGGCAGCAAGTTCTTGGTCTTGGTCTAAACCTAGGTGGCTTAGTACAATAATATGGTTAATACCTTGTTGTTTCAGTTTTTGAACTGTTTTACGGGTGGTGTCGATAGCATTAACAAAATGAGTATCGGGGTCCGGCCTAGCGATTAAATGCATTTGGTCTAAGGTAATACCAATAATAGCCATCTGGGTATCGTGAAATGGCTTTATCAGTACTTTTGCTGTTCTGGTGCTGTCATCAAAGTCGTACAACATTGGGTGGCCGTATAATCGACCTGTTTTATGTCTATCTTCTGCGCTTAAATCCATATTGCCGGCTAATACCGGAAAATCGATACGGTTCAAAAAGGCTTGTACAGGGCTGTTACCTGCATCGATTTCGTGATTACCCAATACCATAGCATCAGGTTTGAGTAAGTTAAGGAGGTGTGCATTAGCCGCACCTTGAAACTCCCTGAAATATAAAGTGCCCTGAAAGCTATCGCCGCCATGTAAAAATAGAAATGGAGTTAGTTCGGCTGCGGCTTGCTGCCTTGCCTGTTCTATTTGGTAACCTAAACGCGCATAGCCACCTGAATGGCCTTCAAGTGTATAAGTGTGTTGCTGGGCTGTCAGGCTAAATTGGACTGGACTAGGTTCGAAGTTAGAATGAGTGTCATTAATATGAGCTATAGATAAACGATAAATATGTGACATTTTTTCCCTCAATTTAATGTCGCTATCTTATACTAATTTAGGTAAACATGTTATCGCTGCGCGTTTTTGTGATCTTTATATTGCAGCTCAAATTACGAAAACGATGGTACAAATTAGCTGAATATAGCCAATACAGTTTGTATTAAAAAATGCGATAAAAAGAGTGTTAACAATTGATTTTTTTAATTATGTATTCGTATACAAGTGGCTTAATTAACCAAGTTAATTATCATCGTATATAACCAAACCTTTATTCTTGATACGTCGTTGCCACAGCTTACGTGCCAGAGCTTGCATGTTGGGAGCTAAATCCTTTGAATCAACGATTTCTAAACCAATTAAGGTTTCGATGATGTCTTCAATTGTCACTATCCCTTCACTTGAGCCATATTCATCAACCACTAATGCCATTTTAGCATTACGTTTTATCATTAATTGAAACAGTGGCAATACTCTTACTGAAGAGGGGACAGCAAGTAGCGTTTTTAAATGAGTACCAATTTCGGTATCTGGTATTTGGCGAGACTGAAGAATAATGTCATTACGATTAACATAACCAATCACATTGTCTCGGTCACCTTGGTAAATCGGAAAACGAGTAAACGGACTCGACAAATATTGGTCGGTAAATTGCGCATGAGTGATGTGAGTCGATAATTTAAATATCACAGTGCGGGGGGTCATTATGTCGCTGACGTGCATGTCTTTCATCGATAACATTTGGGTTAAAATTTGTGATTCTTGCTCACTTAGCTCACCACTGTCTTTACCCATTTTACTCATTGCGCTGAGTTCTTGACGAATGTATTGACCGTTATTACCTTTGCCTAAGAGATTGGTAACCTTTTGAGACATCCAAATTAAAGGCATAGTTATTTTTTCCATCCAGAATAAGCAAACCGATACCGATGGCGCCAATTTACGCCAATGATTAGCCCCTAATGTTTTAGGAATGATTTCTGAGAGGAACAAAATTAAAAAAGTCAGAACCGCAGAGAATACTCCGAGCATATGACTACCAAACACAATAGCCGCCTGTGCGCCTGCAACAGAAGCACCCATGGTATGTGAGATGGTATTTAGCGTTAGGATAGACACTAAAGGAGAGTCAATATTTTGCTTTTGCTTATCGAGTTGCGCAGCAATAAAGGGGTTAGTTTCTTTCAGGGTTGCGATATAACTTGGAGTAACAGATAAGAGAACGGCTTCAAAAATACTACACAAAAAGGAAATCAAAATAGCAAAAGAAACAATCAATAAAAGGGTTAACATAGTGTGGGTAAAAACTTCCTCGTAGAAGGCCATATAGCCTGCAGTAATACTAACATATCACTAGATGCAGATATACTGGCTAAAACGTGATGCTAACTGTATAATTCGCCGCCCTGTTACAGGTTTTGGTGTTTTGAGGTTAGGCGAATGAGTGTAAAGAAAATCAATTTATTAGATCTTGATCGTAAAGGACTACGGGCGTTGTTCAGTGAAATGGGCGAAAAACCGTTTCGTGCCGATCAGTTAATGAAGTGGGTTTATCACTTTGGTGTTACTGACTTTGAAGAAATGAACAACATAAACAAAGTGTTGCGTACCAAGCTTGCAGCAAAGTGTGAAATAGTTGCGCCTGAAATTGCGAGTTTTCAAAAGTCGAATGATGGCACTATTAAATTTGCTATCAATGTTGGCCAAGGCCAAGAAGTTGAAACCGTATACATTCCTGAAGAAGACCGTGCGACCTTGTGTGTATCATCACAAGTCGGCTGTGCTTTAGAATGTACTTTCTGCTCAACGGGCCAACAAGGTTTTAATCGTAACTTAACGGTATCTGAAATTATTGGCCAAGTTTGGCGTGTATCGCAATTTTTAGGTTTCCACAAAGATACTGGCGATCGACCAATTTCTAACGTAGTGATGATGGGTATGGGTGAGCCTTTGCTTAACCTTGCTAACGTGATCCCTGCGATGGATATTATGCTAGATGATTTTGGTTTTAGTTTATCTAAACGTCGAGTGACGTTATCAACTTCTGGTGTAGTACCTGCACTTGATAAATTAGGTGACGCCATTGACGTCGCACTAGCGGTAAGTATTCATGCACCTAATGATGAACTGCGCGATGTGTTGGTTCCAGTTAATAAAAAATATCCATTACAAGAATTTTTAGCGGGCATTCGTCGCTATTTAGAAAAGTCTAATGCAAATCGCGGCCGCGTGACGGTTGAATATGTCATGCTTGATCATATTAATGACAGCACAGACCAAGCGCATGAACTCGCGATACTAATGAAAGATACTCCATGTAAGATTAACTTAATCCCGTTTAACCCGTATCCTGGTTCTCCTTACGGTCGTTCATCTAACTCACGCATAGATCGTTTTTCTAAAGTGTTGATGGAACATGGCCTAACAGTGATTGTTCGTAAAACCCGTGGTGATGATATTGATGCTGCTTGTGGCCAATTAGCCGGTGATATTCGTGATAGAACAAAGCGTTTAGCAAAAAAACAAATGCAACAGAATCAGATTTCAGTCACAATGGAATAACTCGTTGTTTGCATAGATAATAGGCTTATAAATGAAGCACGGAATGCAAAAGGTTGGTCTGATTACATTAGTGGCTTTATCTGTCACTGCTTGTGTGACTGAGCGCACTTACAGCGGTACTGATACCCCTGTAGCAGAGCGTCGGTTTGATAAGCAGGGAGCCGCTAGAGAACGAATGCAACTTGGGTTAACTTATCTAAATCGTGGTAATAGCGAACAAGCCAAGTATAATTTAAATAAAGCTGTTGAATATGCGCCGAATATCAGTGAAGTTCATATGGCAATGGCTTATTATTATCAAACTGTTGGTGATATAGAGCGAACAGAAGAGTCATATAAAAAAGCCATTAGCTTGAGTGATGTTACTGGTGATGCACGGAATAATTTTGGGGTGTTTTTGTGTCAGCAAAATAATTTTGCTGAGTCTGAGAAAATGTTTCTTGCGGCGATTGAAACACCTAAATATACCCGTACCGCATCGAGTTATGAAAACTTAGGCGTATGCAGCCGTAAAGCCGGTGATAAAGAAAAAGCGCGACAGTATTTTAATATGGCGTTAAAGTATGATCAAAGACGTAAAGTAACGTTATTAGAGTTAACCGAGTTAGCCATGGAAGATGCTGACTACGGCAATGCGCGCGAACAACTCGCAAGATACCATCGAGTTGCTAGCGAATCAGCAGAAAGTTTAGCCTTAGGGATTAAGATTGAGCGGGCGGCAAATGATATAGAGGCCGTAAAACGATTTGGCATTTTACTCATTGCGAAGTTTCCTGCATCTCCACAAGCCAAAAATTATAGAGCTAACTTGAATTAATGACTAAAGAATTCGAAGTAGAACAAGACGCAGAAAAAGCGCCATTGTTAAAGGATGTTGTTACTGCTGGCGCCATTTTAAAAGCGGCTCGCGAAGCAAAGGGACTCTCACTTGAGACCGTAGCAACCCAATTGCATTTACGTCCCAAGATTATCAATGATCTTGAAAACGACATATTTGTTAATATTGCCTCTACCACATACGTTAGAGGTTATATTAAAAATTATGCCCGTGTTGTGAATGCCGATATTAACCAAATTCAACAATGTTTAAGCCATCAGTTGCCTGAAATTGTTGCGCCTGCAATGCAAAGTTTTTCACGTAAGACGACTCATCAAGCTCGTAATAGTCGTCTTAATTTAGTGACCTACCTTATTGTTGCTGTATTGATTGCCATGTTAGTGCTGTGGTGGGTACAAAAATCATCGTTACTAACCAATATTGATTTATCACAGCCTACTGTTGAAGAAATTGCAGCTGAAAGCAATATGCCTGAACCGCAACAGATCATTAGAAGTGGCTCTGTACAATCCAGTGGTAATGGTTTAGATAACGAAGGCAATGTTAGTGCAACAGATGTGGCTAATCAGGCAGCAATAGAAGCCGAGGACAAACTGATTCAAACGGCCCAAGATGCAGCGACTGCTTCACAGTCATTACCCGCTAGCAGTGTTGTTGAAAGTACTAATATTGTATCTTCATCAACAGCAGATACTAGTTTAGCAGGTGCCGAGAGCGTGTTAACCATTGAGCTCACCGGTGACTGCTGGGTTAACGTAACCGATGCTAATGGCAAAGTGATGGTTGATGGCGTGAAAAATGCGGCACAACGAATTGAAGTTCGTGGAATAAAACCTTTTAAAGTGATTTTGGGTGCGCCTCAAGTAGCCAGCATCAGCCTCGATGGCAATAACGTCAGTTTAGCTGAGTTTGCCAACGGTCGAGTTGCAAGATTAACCCTGCCTAAAGCGTCATAATGCTTTAGCAACAGCAGTAGAGCATATTTGCATGTATAACGAATCCCCAATTATTCGCAGACCATCTACCCGAATTTATGTAGGCAATGTGCCTATTGGTGATGGTGCGCCGATTGCCGTCCAATCGATGACGAATACTAAAACTACCGATGTTGCCGCCACCGTAGCTCAAATTCGAGCATTAGAAAAAGTCGGCGCTGATATTGTACGTGTTTCAGTGCCGACTATGGATGATGCTGAAGCGTTTAAAATTATCAAACAGTCTGTCAATGTGCCATTAGTGGCCGATATTCATTTCGATTATCGTATCGCGCTTAAAGTCGCTGAATACGGTGCAGATTGCCTGCGTATTAACCCAGGTAATATTGGTAATGAAGAACGCATTCGTAGTGTGGTTGAGTGCGCGCGCGATAAAAACATTCCCATCCGTATCGGAGTGAATGGTGGCTCGCTTGAAAAAGACTTAATGGACAAATATCGTGAACCAACGCCTGAAGCATTATTTGAATCAGCGATGCGTCATGTGGATATTTTGGACCGTTTGAACTTTGATCAATTTAAAGTCAGCGTTAAAGCGTCAGATGTTTTCCTTGCTGTCGCATCATACCGTCTGCTGGCTAAACAAATTCGTCAACCGTTACATCTTGGTATTACCGAAGCCGGCGGCATGCGTGCAGGTTCAGTTAAATCAGCTGTCGGTTTAGGCATGTTATTAGCTGAAGGCATTGGTGATACTTTACGTATTTCGTTAGCGGCCGATCCGGTTGAAGAAATTAAAGTTGGTTTTGATATTTTAAAGTCGCTACGTATTCGTAGCCGTGGCATTAACTTTATTGCTTGTCCTTCTTGTTCGCGCCAAGAGTTTGATGTGATTAGTACCGTCAATGAACTTGAACGTCGTCTTGAAGACATTACCACTGCAATGGATGTGTCAATTATTGGTTGCGTAGTCAATGGTCCAGGCGAAGCGTTAGTGTCTGATATCGGCTTAACTGGCGGCCATGCTAAGAGCGGTTATTATGATGACGGAGTACGTCAAAAAGAGCGCTTTGATAACAATAAAATCATCGATGGTTTAGAAGCCAAGATCCGTGCTAAAGCGAGCATGATGGCCAACCGCATCGCTATAACCGACAAAACTGAATAATCATTAATCCTGTGCATGGCAATCTAAGTGTTGTCGATGTTGAGGGTATATTTACATTTTATTAGCGCAAGCTAATTCAAGAATTGGACACGTTAACAGTGGCAAAGCAAATCCAAGCAATTCGCGGAATGAACGATATTCTGCCTACGCAAAGTCCTTTATGGCAAAAAGTCGAAGCAGTATTGCGTTCATCAGTTAGTGCATTTGGTTATAGCGAAATTCGCACTCCCATCGTTGAAAGTACAGATCTTTTCAAGCGCTCTATTGGTGAAGTGACCGATATTGTTGAAAAGGAAATGTACACTTTTGAAGACCGTAACAGTGACAGTTTAACCTTACGCCCAGAAGGTACGGCTTCAACCGTTCGTGCTGGTAATGAACATGGTCTGCTGTATAACCAAGAACAACGTTTATGGTATATGGGTCCCATGTTTCGTCATGAGCGTCCGCAAAAAGGTCGTTACCGTCAATTCCACCAGTTTGGTGTTGAAGTGTATGGTATTGGTAGCGCCGACATTGATGCTGAAGTATTAATGTTATCTGCCCGTTTATGGGATTTACTCGGCATTAAAGAACACGTTGCACTAGAGCTTAATACGCTAGGCGACCCCGCTGAGCGCGCCGCTTACCGTGATGCTTTAATCGCATTTCTAGAGCAGCACAAAGATAAGTTGGATGAAGATAGTCAACGTCGCATGTATTCAAATCCATTGCGAGTGTTAGACAGTAAAGATCCGCAAGTGCAAGCCATTTTAGGCGATGCACCAGCATTGATGGATTACCTTGGTGAAGACTCTAAGACACATTTTTCAACTTTGTGTGAACTCTTAGACGCTGTTGGCATCCAATACACCATCAATCCGCGTTTAGTCCGTGGTTTAGATTATTATAACCGCACTGTATTTGAATGGGTTACCACTAGTTTGGGCTCTCAAGGTACAGTATTAGCAGGTGGACGCTACGATGGTTTAGTCGGCCAACTTGGTGGTAAAGACACACCTGCGGTTGGCTTTGCTATGGGACTTGAGCGTATTGTGCTTTTGCTTGAAACGCTTGAGTTAACCAGTGATATTGCCCCTGAAGTGGACGTTTATGTCACTGCAATGGGTGAAAATTGTGTCGTTGAAGCCATTAAAGTGGCTCAAGAGTTGCGTCAACAGTTGCCAACGCTTAAAGTCATGAGCCATTGCGGTGGTGGTAACTTTAAAAAGCAAATGAAACGCGCTGATAAAAGCGGTGCCCAATTTGCGTTGATTATTGGTGAAAACGAAATAGCCAACAATCAAGTTGCCATTAAGCCGTTAAGAACAAACAATGAACAACAATTGGTTACGCGTAGTGAACTCGTAGCTAAAATTGCAGAACTGATTTAAGAACAGATTTTAAAGGGGAAGTGCAAGTGGAAATTTATAGCACAGAAGAACAACAAGTAGATGCTATCAAGCAGTTCTGGAAAGATTATGGTACCTCGATTGTCGTTGGTGCCGTAGTAGGCCTTGGTGGTCTATATGGTTGGAATACTTATTCTGACATGAAAGTGACTGCGGCTGAAGAAGCTTCAGAGTCATTCCAGTCCATCGTGACACAGTCGGCTAATCCTGCTGCGTTATTGGTTCAGGCTGAAAACTTTACATCAGAACATGATCAGCAAGGTTATCAAGCGCTACTAGAATTAATGGTTGCAAAATCAGCTGTTGAAGCGGGTGATTTAGCCAAAGCAGAAGCATCATTTACTAAAGTGATTGCTGCGCAACCTGGTTCTGGTTTAGGCATGGTAGCGATGATCCGTTTAGCGCGTATCCAAGCTGAGCAAAACAATTTAGGGATGGCGTTAGCGACGTTAGAACAAGTGACTGATAAAGCATTTGCTTCACAACGTGAAGAATTAAAAGGCGACTTTTTAGTGCGTCAAGGTGATTTGGATAAAGCCAAATCAGCTTATCAAGCAGCAGTGGATAATGGTGGTGCGTTAGCCAGTCCAGCGTTGACCATGAAATTAGACAATCTAAACAAGGCATAAGGAATTTAGCCGATGAAGTCGTGGTGTAAAAATCTACTTGCCGTTGGGTTAAGTGTTGCTCTTATGTCTGCTTGTTCTTCAAGTGATGTTGAAGAAGAGCCTGTGAGTGAATTAGTTGATATACAAGCAACCGTTTTTCCTGAGGTCACTTGGGATACCAGTGTCGGCGATGGTGTAGGCGATTATTACTCGCAACTTCGTCCTACCGTTCGTTACGGCAAGGTGTTTGTCGCCGATCGCAGCGGTATTGTGGTTGCTTTTGATGAAACAACCGGTGATGAGCTTTGGAAGCAAGACTTCAATGACGTCTTTGAAGAGAAGCTTGAAACTAAAACCAAGGGGCTTCGTTTAGCAGCAGGTGTTACAGCTGCACGTAATAAAGTCTTTGTTGGTGGCGAAACGGGTTTATTGGTTGCGCTTGACGAAGCAACCGGTGACGTTGTGTGGTCTGCGCAAGCAAATGGCGAGTTATTATCGGCGCCGACAGTGGCAGAAGATGTTGTTGCGGTAAATACCAGTAAAGGCGCATTTGAAGCATTTAATATCGATAACGGTAAAAAGTTATGGACCTATGAAATGCAACTGCCAAACCTGACTTTACGTGGTACTGGTTCTGCAGCATATGAAGCGGGCGGTTTCTTTTTAGGTACAGCAGACGGTAAGGTGGCTGTTGTCGTTAAAAGTAATGGTCAGGCTGCTTGGGAACAACCCGTCTTTAGTCCAACCGGCGCAAATGAGTTCACCCGGATGGCTGATATTGATATGACGCCATTAGTACTGGGCGAAAATCTGTATGTTGCTAGTTACAATGGTAACTTAGTGTCTATGGAACTTCGTAGTGGTCGTGTTGTTTGGTCGCGTAAATATTCAAGCTTTAATGATTTAGCTGCTGCAGGTATTAGTCTGTATTTGGTCGATGATCATAGCCGAATTTACTCAGTCGATCGCCGTAATGGTTTAGAATTATGGAGCACTTCAGTCCTTAAAAACCGTGAGTTAACAGCACCAGCAGTAATTGATAACTATATTGTTGTCGGCGACTTTGAAGGTTACTTACATTTTATTGACCGTAATAGCGGCGATATAGTTGGCCGAGTTCAAGTTGATAGTAATGGATTATATGCCCAACCTTTAGTTGTGGGTGACAAAATCTATGTTCAAGGTCGTAGTGGCAAAATCGCTATTGTTATGTTGAACAAAGAAGAACAAATGAATGTAGAGGAAGATACTGAAACTAATGCGGAATAAGTCATAGCACTATTTTTGCGTTAATTAAGGTATAATGTCCTTACTAGAGCCCCTGGAAGCGTTCCGGGGGCTTTTTATTGAAAAGTTTTTTAGAGGCAAAATCATGATCCCTGTTGTGGCCCTTGTAGGGCGACCGAATGTCGGCAAATCGACATTATTTAACCGTCTTACTCGTACTCGTGATGCGTTAGTCGCTGATTTCCCAGGTTTAACACGTGACCGTAAATACGGCCGTGCTTTTTTAGCTGGCTACGAGTTTATCGTTGTTGATACTGGCGGTATTGATGGCAGCGAAGAAGGGATCGAAACCAAAATGGCTGAACAGTCATTGGCCGCGATTGAAGAAGCTGATGTCGTATTATTTATGACCGATGCTCGTGCTGGTATGACGGCTGCCGATTTAGCGATTGCTCAGCATTTACGTAGCCGCGATAAAGTCACTTTTGTGGTTGCCAACAAAGTTGACGGTATTGATGCCGATTCTGCTTGTGGTGAATTTTGGTCTCTAGGTTTAGGTGAAGTCTATCAAATGGCTGCCGCGCAAGGCCGTGGTGTGACCAACATGATTGACTACGCACTAACGCCTTATGCCGAAGCTATGGGTATTGTTCGCGAACTCGACGAAGAAGGCGAGCAAGTTGAACGTGAATACACTGAAGAAGAAGCTGAAGCCGAACAAGAACGCCTGCAAAACTTACCGATTAAGCTCGCTATTATTGGTAAGCCTAACGTGGGTAAATCAACACTGATTAACCGTATCCTCGGCGAAGAACGTGTTGTTGTTTATGACGAGCCAGGCACCACTCGTGACAGTATTTACATTCCAATGTCACGCGAAGGTAGAGAGTACGTATTAATTGATACTGCTGGTGTTCGTCGTCGCAGTAAAGTAAATGAAGTTATTGAGAAATTCTCGGTAATTAAAACCTTGAAAGCAGTTGAAGATGCTAACGTAGTATTGTTAGTTATCGATGCGCGCGAAGGGATTGCAGAACAAGATCTTGGTTTATTAGGTTTTACCTTAAACGCAGGTCGTGCATTAGTTATTGCGATAAATAAGTGGGACGGTATTGATCAAAAAGTCAAAGACCGTGTTAAAAGCGAACTTGATCGCCGTTTAGGCTTTATCGATTTCGCCCGTATTCACTTTATTTCGGCATTACATGGCACTGGTGTTGGTCATTTATATGAGTCAATTGAAGAAGCCTACGACAGTGCTACACGTCGTGTAAGCACATCAATGCTTACTCGTGTTATGCAAATGTCGCAAGATGATCATCAACCACCATTGGTGAATGGTCGTCGTGTAAAGCTTAAATATGCTCACGCTGGCGGTTATAACCCACCAATCGTAGTTATTCATGGTAACCAAGTTAAGAAGCTACCTGATTCGTACAAGCGCTACATGATGAACTACTTCCGTCGTTCATTAAAAGTAGTTGGTACGCCAATTCAGTTACGTTTCCATGAAGGTGCTAACCCGTTTGAAGGTAGAACCGAGAAATTGACCGTAGGTCAAGAGCGTCGTCGTAAGCGTGCAATGAGCCACATTCGCGATCGTACTAAGTAATATAGTATTGGAATAACTTAGTATTGGAATAACTTAGTATTGAACTACGTTATTTATCGCTCAAAAAGCCTGACTTGTTCAGGCTTTTTTGTAGGTGTAAACCGTGCTCGTGTTATTTGAATTGCTATTGGTATTATTGTTTCAGCAGAAAATTTTCATTCTATGGTGATCTAAGACATTGAAGATTGGGTGAACTAGGATGCAGCAAAAAATTATCGGTTATCATTTGGATGAAGAACAGCATTGGGTGGCAGAATTAGGCTGTGGTCACTTTCAGCATGTACGCCATAATCCGCCTTGGACTGTTCGCCTTTGGGTGACGACAATCGAAGGTCGGCAACAACAATTAGGAATGATCCTTAATTGTAAAAAATGCGATGTTGCGGCACCGCCAGATAGTGTCGACTAAATTGAGTTTACCTATCTTAAGACGTTAAATCACCAGTGGCTCGACACCACCATAAATACGCGGCAATGTAAGTACATATCATGCTGTCCATTACCATTGATAACCAAAACCCATCGACAAAAGCTTGATTGGCATGACTCAATACCAAGCTAACAAAAAACAGCTTTTCAATGAGCGCAATGCAAAATAGCGGCTTTATCCAAGTTGAACGCACCATCGCAATAAAAAAACTGCATCCAACCATTAATACCATAAATCCCCAATGCTGAATAAATATCGTGTCACTGGGCTGATAGGTTAGTTGGTTAAGATTTTCGACAGCCCATTGTGGGAATAAGGTATAAAGCCCGCCTAATGACGTGCCTATACCTGCAAGGAATAATGCTGTTTGTCGAGTTTTGTGCAGAAAATGAGTCATGTGTGAGTCCGTTCAAAGTTATTTTATCGCCATAGTGTCATGTTTTAGATTATTTTCCGATTTTTGTTATCCATAAGTGATTGTTAAGATTCCGGCGTGATAATGGCCCCCATCATCGCAATCCTACCGAGGTTTTTATGCAAACACAGACTACTTATCCACGACTCCATCGTCTTATTCATTGGGGATTGGCATTGACTATGATGGTGATGTTATTAACTGTATTACTAAGGCTTGGGTGGATGGAGAAAAACCATATGGCCGCCATAATTCATCAAGGCTTAGCGAAAATAGATGTCATTATTACCGATAAACAAGCGGTGAGCATTGCCAAAGGTATTCGTGGCGTTATGTTCCAGTGGCATATTTATTTTGGCTATGCGGTTGGGGTATTTGTATTCGCTCGGTTTGTTTATATGGCTAAATTTGGTCTGCATTATCCGTCACCTTTTTCACGCCAAGCTACCACAAAGCAAAAGTTTCAGGCATGGGTGTATTGGGTCTTTTATGCCGGCGTAGCGTTATCGGTAATAACAGGTTTGTTACTCAAGTTTGGTCCTGAAGCAATAGAACAGCAGGCTGAAACGATTCATAAGTTGGCATTGTGGTATTTCATCCCTTTTATTAGTTTACATTTAGCAGGGATTTTAGTGGCGGAGTCAGGCAACGATAAAGGCATCGTGTCGAAAATGATTGGCGGCTAATGTTAGTTTCATTTTTTTGAATGGCATAAATGGTCTTTACGATATCTTTACAATGCTTAAGTAAATCTTAAGATTGGTGGCCTATGTTGTTTGCTATCGGTTCATTAGGTGAAAATATGATGTCAATTGGGTTATTTTGTCATTTTCGTAACATTAAGTTTATCGCGTTGAGTTTGGCTATTGGGTTAGGTGTTAATGCCCAAGCTCAAGCCGCTCCCTCATTAGAACATGATGTGTTAGATCAACAAGGCGCAAGTGTCAGTCTGCAACAGTTTGCTGGCAAAGTGGTTTATGTTGATTTTTGGGCATCTTGGTGTGCTCCGTGCCGTAAATCATTTCCGTGGATGAATGCAATTCAGGCTAAATATCAACAGCAAGGTTTAGAGGTTGTAGCGATTAATCTTGATGTTGATACCGCCTTAGCCCATGAGTTTTTGAGCAAGCTGCCAGCAACATTTAATCTTCGTTTTGATCCTGAAGGTGATATTGCTCAAGCCTTTGACTTACAGGGTATGCCAAGTAGCTTTTTGTTCAATCGTAAAGGTGAATTAGTGCAAACTCACATGGGTTTTTTTACTGAAAACATTCCCGCCTACGAGCAAGAAATCCAAATGTTGTTACAGGAGTAAATTGATGACAAAAGCATTTTATCAACCATTTGCCAAAGCTGCCGTGGCATTAGCCATTGTCAGTAGTTTGGTTGGCTGTTCGAGCTTAGGTGTGCAACCTTGGGAAAAAGATCAATTAGCCCGTGCTGATATGGCTTTGAACAGTGAAAAACTCGATCTCGCGTTAGATGATCATATTTACTTTAGCAAAGAAGGCACCAGTGGTGGTCGCTCATTAGCGGGCGGAGGTTGTGGATGCAACTAACATCTAAGCAAAGTATTGCCAGTGCGTTGGCATTGGCAAGCTGTAGTTTGTTGAGCCAACAGGCCAGTGCTGCAGAACCTATTCCTGCCACTGATGATTGGAAGGTCGATGCTGCCATTATGTATTATGGTGAGCAAGACCGTGTTCAAGCCGCAGAAGCGATTGGTAATGTACAAAAAGCCTTTGGTGATAGTTCGTTATTGGACCTTAAAATTGTGGTCGACAGTTTAACTGGTGCATCAGCTTCTGGTGCAGTGGCCCAAAGTGACAGTCAGACTTTCACGCGTCCATCGGGTGATGGCCAATACACTGTTGCTGCTGGTGATACCCCGCTGGACGATACCTTTCATGATACTCGTGTTCAGCTAAGCGCTAATTGGCAAGAAGTGCTTAATCAAGATTGGACTGGTAATATTGGCGTGTATGGTTCGAAAGAGTTTGATTATCTTTCAATGGGTATTAATGGTGGTCTTGAGCGTAGTTTTAATAAAAATAACACAACGTTGTCATTGTCGGGTGCTTTTACCAATGATGTAGTAGATCCTGTTGGCGGCCGCCCAGTGGCAATGTCAGAAATGGTATTTCGTGGTAATTATGCCAACGATGCCGATTATCAAGCAGCCTTCGATCAAACTCGTTTAGCGGACGATGATACTAAACAAACAAGCGATATTATGTTTGGCGTGACTCAGATTATTAATCGTAATTGGTTGATGCAAGCTAACTATGGTTTATCAAGTGTGTCAGGCTACATGACTGACCCGTACAAGATCCTTAGTGAGGTCGATGTTAACGGTCAAACACAAGCTTACCGTTACGAAAATCGTCCAGATTCACGCCTTAAGCACAGTGTGTTTTTACTTACTAAAGGCGCGCTGGATTCAGGTGTAGTTGATTTTTCATATCGTTACAGCACTGATGATTGGGAAATTCAATCGCATACTTTAGAGACCCATTATCGCTACTATTTTAGCCCAAGTATGTACGGACAATTACACTTGCGTTATTACCAGCAGCAAGCCGCTGAGTTTTATCAACCATTCTTAATGAGTGGCGATGCAATACCTGAGTATGCCAGCGCAGATTATCGCATTGGTGATATGACGGCTTACACCATAGGGCTTAAATTTGGTCAGCGTTTATCGGGTGGCCATGAACTAAGTTATCGTATTGAATATTACCAGCAAAATCCTGAAAATAATGGCACAGAGATACCTGGTCAGCTACAAAACTACGATTTATTCCCAGCGGTGAAGGCGATAGTAGCTCAAGTGAGTTATTCGTTTTAAGATGAACGTATCATCAATAAACAGAGTCATTTAATTTGCTTGAACCACTCAAAACAATGTCAAAAGCCCCAAAAGTGATGAGCTTACAGCCTCGTCCTTGGGGCTTTTTAGGTTCATTTAACGCTATGGCTAGCCCATGTGAATTATTAATGGCGATTGATGATGAGCATACTGCGAGGCAAATGCTGACTATTGCTTACGACGAAGCAAAGCGTATAGAACATAAATTTAGCCGTTTTATTGAAGGTAACGTGGTGTGGCAGTTAAATCATGCCCAAGGTAAAGCAACCTCGGTCGATGCCGAAACAGCTCATTTATTACAGTTTGCTCAACAGTGTTTTCAATTAAGTGAATCAGCTTTTGATATCAGTGCCTGTCCTTTAATGGCGTTATGGCGCTTTGATGGTAACCATCGAGTGCCGTTACAAACTGATATTGATGCCGCTTTGCTTAAGGTGGGTTTTGATCGCATTGCATTGACTGATAAGACCGTTTGCATGCCTGCAGACATGAGTGTCGACTTTGGCGGTATCGGTAAGGAATATGCGGTGGATCGCACTGCACAAATATTAGCGAATCGTTGGCCAAATCAATCGGTATTAGTCAACTTTGGGGGCGACATTGCTTGCCCTATCACCAAAAGTGACGGTTGGCAGGTTGGGATTGAAAACCCGAATAAGCTTGATAACGCTGCAGCTCTGTTAACCATTCGCCAAGGGGCGTTAGCCACTAGTGGCACGACTCGGCGTTATATTGAGGTAGACGGTAAACGTTATGGGCATATTATTAATCCTCAAACGGGATACCCTGTAGAACAAGCGCCATTATCTGTCACTGTGCTGGCGCCCAATTGTGTTATGGCTGGAATGTTGGCCACAATGTCGATGCTAAAAGGAGCTGATGCTGAAGATTTTTTACAGCAACAAGGTGTCGATTTTAAGGTATTTCGTTAATGAATAAGGGTACTGAATGCGAGTGTTATTAGTAGAAGATAATAAGCTGTTAGCACAAGGCATCGTGATGAGTTTAGCTAAATCAGGTATTCAGGTCGATCATTTAGCATCATATAATCAAGCTCAAATCGCTTTAGAAAATGAAGATTTTAGCGCCATTATTCTCGATTTAAGTTTACCCGATGGCAATGGTGCGGACTTATTAAAACAGTGGCGTAAAAATGGTATCTCGTTACCTATAATTGTGTTGACCGCAAATACAGATTTTGACACCCGCTTAATGTGTTTAGATATTGGTGCAGATGATTATTTAAGTAAGCCTTTTGATGTAAGGGAATTAATTGCGAGGCTTAAAGCGATTATTCGACGTCAGCATGGCCTAGATAATAACCAATTCAGTTATGGTGCACTCAATATTGATTTTGCCCGCTGTGAAGTTCATTTTCGCGATGAGTTAGTGTCGCTTTCACGTCGTGAATATCAATTATTACTCGAATTTGCTCAATCAGCAGGCCGCGTGTTAACCCGTAATCAACTTGAACAGTTAACTTATGGCTGGGATGAAGTTGGCAGCAACTCTATTGAAGTGCATATTCATCATTTACGTAAAAAAACCGCCACTGAATTGATCAAAACCGTGCGTGGTATAGGCTATATATTAACTGAAACGGTATAGTCTTTTTAGCCGTTAAATAGGTTAGATGAAATTAATGGTGGGCAGCCAAGCTGCGGGTTAATTACACTTAATACAATAAGGATATTATGTTTTCATTACGATTATTATTAAGTTTGATTATGCTGGTAGGGATTGTTCTCACGGTAACTTTTTCGAGCATACTCAGTACCCGCGATGCTATGCATGAAGTCGAAGAATTGTTTGATGCGCAGATGGTGCAAACCGCCAAAATGTTGGAACAGTTTTATGTCGAACATTTAACAGAAGCTCAACTGGCACAATTGCTCCAGCAGCCAAGTTTGTTCCATGTTGCGGATTCAAAGATAGAAACCTTTGCAGAACAATCGAATCCTGTCACTTTGTCTTATGAGCATAAATTATCATTTCAATTACTGTCCAGCTCGGGACAGTTACTCGCGTACTCTGATAGCACTGGCGAACAACAATTAACCAATTTCACTCAAGGTTATGATATTCATCGAATCGATGATGAGTTATGGCATGTATACAGCTTTTTCTCATCGCCGCATCAAGTATGGATTGTGACTGCGCAACGTGATGATGTTCGGCAAGAATTAGTCTCATTAATCATCAGCAACACCTGGCGCTCGCCATTAATGATTACCCCCATTATGGTATTTTTTATGTTAGTGCTGACTTATTTCTTATTTAAACCAGTTAAATTATTAGAACGTCACCTAGCTAACCGCTCAGCCCAAGACCTAACCCCTATCAATTTCACTTTACCGACAGAGTTAGCGTCAACACAAAAAGCCCTTAATAGCTATTTGCTGCGCATTAGCGAGACGATGATCCGTGAACGTCGCTTTAGTGCCGATGCAGCCCATGAACTTAAAACGCCATTAGCGATTATTAAGTTACACAGCGACGGCTTAAGCGATGTATTGTCTAGCCAAACACCAGAGATCCAGCAGACAACTTTGCCGTATATAGAAGCCATAGGCGAGGGCGTAAACCGCATTAGCCATACTGTAGAGCAGCTGTTGTTATTATCACGCGTTGATGCCATTGAGGCGTTAAATAAAACCGATTGTAAGCTGCAAGATGTTATTGAGAATGTGATAAATCAGCTAGTACACATCATTGCCGATTACGAGTGGTATATCGTTGTTCCTAAAGATATGACCATCAATGCCGATCCGTTTTACATTGAATTGGTACTGAAAAATATTATCGAAAATGCTTGCAAATATAGCCCTATAGAATCATTAATTACCATTACGGTTACTCAGGACGAGCAGCAGACGATGATTTGTGTACTTGATCAAGGCAAGGGAATGTCTGATGAAGAAATTAGCTTAGCCAAAAATCGCTTTTATCGAGTTGATGAAAACGCTTCACACGGTGCCGGTTTAGGCTTGTCGATTTGCCAGCATATTATCAGTTTACATCATGGTGAATTGACTTTTAGCAAAGTAGAACCTCATGGCTTAAATGTTTGTATCGTCTTACCTCATGCTCAGATTTAGTGTGCGAACTGATAACTTTATTGATTTTATATATAAAAAAAACAACACGAGAGGCAAGGTCTACTCGTGTTGTTTAGTGCTTTAGCTCGCTGATTTTTTTGACTGTTTACTGTCTTTCTCTTGAAGGCTTTTCTCTTGACTGTTTGTCTCTTGAAGGCCCTGCGTCTCTTGATTGGCTTGTACGGCGTGATGATGAATTATCACGTTGCTGACTCATTGAGCGCGAAACTTGCTGAGGAGTCGATCGAGTTGTTTCGCGAACTTGCTGCTTTTGCGGTTCACTCCTACGAATTTGTTTCACTTGCTGTTGTGGATTGCGCATCGCGTTAACGTGCGACTCACGCGACTTTTCAACTCGAGTGTTACGCTGTGCTTGTTGTAATTCTTGAGTGCGCGGCTTGCTTGTTATATTTGCCACCGGTTTTGCCTCATATTTAGGCCTAGTTTGGGCCACATCGCGCTGGCGACTGTAATTTGACTTCATCGGCTCGCCTTTACGCTCAAACGACTTTACCTGTGCTACAGGTTGACGTTGTTGGCTTAGATCGCGTTTTAGCTGGTTACTTCTGTGCTCTATCGGCTCATTACGGCCTACGCTTCTTACTGTCGATTTTTCGCTACGCTTGTCATGCTTGTTGCCATGGCTTACTTCTTTACGCTGCTCATTGACCTTGGTTGAGTAATGACGAGGTTCATTGGCGTGCTGGCGTTTAGGTTCACGTGAATAGCTTACTTGCTTGTTACGCTTTTCATAATGGCCGTTATAACGTTTGCTGATCACTTGGCTGTGGTAAGCCACACCCTTGCGATGCTTAGGTTTATGTTGCCAATGTTGGGCTCCATGGCTGTAACTAATTTTCCGTGGTGTGTAGTAACGGTAGTTTTGATGTACTGGCACCGCAATCACGCGGCGGTCATGCCAATGAAAACCACTAAAAAAGAAATTAAAGCTAATGCGTACTCCGCTGTCCCAGTATATCGCGCTGTGGTTAGGGCGATAATGTACGTAAGCAGGTGCATGCCAATAAACGGGTGGATAACGATTCCAGCGCCAATTGCCATAAACGATACGGCTGTCGTAGTAAGGCACGTAAACAATTTCTGGGCGAACTGATTCAATAATAATCCGGCGCTCGACTCGTGACACTTTAACTTGCTCAAGGTCGGCTAAGTTGTTGGCTTCGTCAGCTTGTTGCCTTAACGATTGAATAGTGTCTAGCATGCGACCTTCGTCTTGCAAAAATGCATCGCCTACGCTTTGAGTCCACGCTAAATCATCATTTAAACGCTCTAATACATTGGGAAATGCTACCAATGCTTTCACGCTTGGGTCCCAGTCTTGCGACTCTACCTCGGTCATAATTTTGTTGGTGTCGCGGTTACCTTGGTTTGCTAACCAGCGTTTTGCTTGGACAATTTCTAATGGATACGTTGACGCTATTAATATGTGGGTTAATAAACTGTCTGGATATAGCGCTATTGGCGCGAGCATTTGTGCCAACTCAGCATCACTCACCACATCATCTGCTGCATTATAAGTGTATGAATTAGTTGGTTGCGCCGCTTGTACATTTGTTAATGGCATACAGACCAAGGCTAAGGCGAGTAATGCCTGAGCGGGTACGTGAATGGCTTTTTTCATGTTATCTCCAGCGTCATTGATGACTGTTAGGTTCATCATAACGAGCCGAAGATGAACATAAGCTGAAAGCTAATAACTGAAATTAATACGCTAGAACTATGCGAGAGAAATAAACGAGAGGAGTAAGCTAGATAAATTAAACAAATAATATATAACGACAACCTGAGGTAGGCGTTTACTGTTGGAAAAAAAACTCAAATTTGGCGCCACCCAATGATGCCGACTGATCAACGGTAAGTTTACCGTGATAACTGTCGACAAGATCTCTGACTATTGCCAGTCCTATCCCGTGACCTTGAGTGTAAGTGTCTGCACGGATCCCCCGTTCAAAAATATGCTGCTGTTTATCTTTAGGGATACCTTCACCATCATCTTCAATTGTTATGCACAGCTGATTTCCTTGCTGCGTAAGGGTTAATATCACCTTTGTTTTAGCAGCCTTACAAGCATTGTCGAGCACATTGCCAAGCATTTCTGTTAAGTCTGCTTCATCGCCTTTAAAGCGCGCTTGTTTGTTGGGGTGATACTCAATGGTGAGGTTTTGATGTTGGTATATCTTACTTAAGGTTCTGACTAATTTAACGGCAATACTGTCAACATTCACCCCTAAATGCCAAGCACTACCCGCTGCGCTTTGTGCCCGCTTTAGTTGGTAAGCAATAATTTGGTTTATACGATTAATTTGTTCCATCGAGGCTTCACTTAGATCCGCTTGAGTTTGGATTACCGCTAAAGGTGTTTTTAAACTGTGGGCTAAATCGGCTAAAGCATTGCGGTAGCGTTTGCGCTGACTTTGTTCGGTTTGCAATAAGGTGTTTAACTGTTGCGCTACTTTTTGCAATTCCACTGGGTAGCGAGTACTGAGTTGCTTTGATGTGCCTTGTTCTACAGCACTCAGTTCTTGGCTAAATTGACCTAATGGTTTTAGTGTCCATAACAACCAGCTGAGCTGTACGATAACCAATAAAGCAGTTAACACCAACAACCAAGTCCATAAGGTGTTAGAAAACTTTTGGATTTGTTGTAGGTATTCTTGTTGGTTTTTTATAATGTGCAGCGTCATGGTAAAAGGCTGTTCGCTGGTGGCAAAACTCACGCTAAAACTGTATATCAACTGCGGTTTGTCATTAATCAATATCGAGTCGAAGGTACTTCTACCGGTTGCGGGTTTGGGTAAGTTAATCGGCGTGTTGAGGCCGAGAAATGAGTTTGAAGTCCACAGTAGTTGGTTATCTTTAGTGGTGATTAATGCATAAAGACCTGAACCAATCACATTGAATTGGTTTTCAAGTAAATGAGACGGCATTTGTAATTGGTTATCTTCTACTTCAGCCATGGCTAAAACAGAGTAAACATAGGCTTTCAACTGGTTTTTTGCAGCAACATTTATTTGGGTTTCGAAGGCATTATTAACGGTTATACCGATAATAGGCAATAATACCAAAATCAGTAATAACGCACTGACCACAATGCGGACTTTAAGCGAGCTGAGTAGTTTACGCATCTGGGGCTAACTGTCGTAGTCGATAACCTTGACCACGCAGTGTTTCAATTAATTGATATTGATTGTCGGGGTCGAGTTTTTTACGTAACCGACGGATAAATACTTCAATTACGTTGGAATCTAAATCAAAATCCTGGTCATAAATATGTTCAATTAAACTGCTTTTTGAATGTACCGACCCAGGGTGCAGCATCAGGTATTCAAATAGTTTGTACTCAGAACCACTGAGGTTAATTATTTGCAGGCTCTTTTTAATTTCTAAACTACGGGTATTGATACTAAAGGGACCATTTTGAATTACTGGACTGGCTTTACCTGCGGAGCGGCGAATTAATGCATTAATTCGCGCGACAAGTTCTTCTAGCTGAAACGGCTTACTTAAGTAATCATCAGCGCCAGCATCTAAACCAACCACTTTATCTTGCCAACTGTCTCGAGCGGTTAAAATAATGATCGGGTAGCTAATGTCTTGTTCACGTAGTTTACTGATTAATGACAAACCATCAAGCTTAGGTAAACCCACGTCGATAATGGCGACATCGTATTGATATTCTTGAGCTTGAAATAAGCCTTCTTCACCATCGCTGGCAACATCAACTGTATATTGCGCATCAATAAGGTGCTGTTTTATGTTTGCTTGTAGGGCTAAATCGTCTTCGACCAGTAATAATCTCATGGGCTAGTTCCTTTTAACCGAGCCATTGGTGGCATCGACTAACACATAAAAAATAACGCCATCATTGGTGAGTAATTTAATCCGATAACCAGGATGTCCATTGACGTTAGCTGATTGCACTTTTAATACTTTACCCGAATAACTCCGCTGAGCCATTTGTACTGCTTGCTGGGCGCTATTAACTACCAGATTGCTGTTCTGCTGGTTATTGTTTTGACGATTATTATTTGGGCCAGGGGATAACTGAGCACCAGCAGATGAATGTAATGCAGCTGCATAGGACGGCACTGAGCACGTTAATGACAGTAGCGCTAACATCAGGCCTAACATGGTTGCATTTACGTTGAGCATACGCTGCATATTGTGTTCCCTAATAACCTCATTATTGCCAGTGTAAAAGATCCCTTTCTATATAGAAACATCTACTTAATCTTATTGGGTAAATAGCCGTAAGCGAAACATAAACGCCCGTAAGATATCGGTAAATACAAATGTGTCGATGATTTGAGTTGGCAGTATAAGGGGTAGCAGATGAACATTAACTGAATGACTTACGCCTATGGTCAGTTTTTGCGGTATTGATTTATAACAGCGTCACTAACGGGTAGCGTTAACGGAAGTCTGCCGTGTTGCTATGTTCAGCTTACGTTCATTTTGATTAGGGTTAAATGGCCTTAATATCAAGACTGTGAGGAACTAACATGAAACATAATACTGCCAAGACAGCCAATCTATCGACTATTAATACCCAGTTAAAATGGGGCGTAAGTTTATGTGTTGCCAGTGCACTCTGGTTAAGTTCGCCAACAGTACAAGGCGCCGAACGGATCTCTGAACAAGCTTTTGGTACATATAGCCAAGCAAGAGTCATTAATCCGCAAACGCCAGAAACTGAAGCTGACAAGCAGGCTAGGGTGAGCGCTTTACATGAGCAAGCTAAGTTGCAAAGTAACGTTGCAACACTGAATAAAAAAGTCACTCGTGAACAAGTGATGGCAAAAAATAAAAAAGCTGCCGCAACGACGGAAAACCAGCAGCAACGAGCGTTGGCGCAGCAAAACCAGGTCGTGTATTACGATTTTTCCTTCTATGGTGCCGATTCAAGTTTATTTGATGATTATGATTATGATGGTTTTTATCAAACCTTTAGTGTGACCTTTGATGCAGATATTACCAGCAGCGCGGGCGACATTCAGGCTGATGTATTTGCCGAATTATATTTAAGTCAAGACGGTGGACCGTGGCTCCATTATTACTCAACCGACGTATTCACCCTCCACGCAGACTCTAGCAATGATGATTACGAAGTGCTAACAACGTTAGCCAGTGGTTATCAAGCCGATCATTATGATGTATTGATCGATCTGTATGAGCTAGGTTATGCCGATCCGGTCGCGACAATAAGTAGTGATGAGTCCAATGCCTTGTACGCGCTGCCACTTGAAAGTAGCGACCGTGATGCGGTTTATGTGGAAGAGATTTATATTGAAACTGAACATTCAGGCGGGGCCTTATCTTGGTTAAGTATAGGCTTACTGGCCGGTGTTATTGGGTTTCGTAGACGTTTGATTAATAAAAAATAACGTAAGATTAATGCTTATGCACCTTAGATCTACGTTAGAATGGTTATTTTTGATTTTGTCAGTTTTTACTTATCCATCTGGGATAAGTAGTTAGGAGTATGTATGTTAGTAAAGTTAAATGCATCGTTGTTATGCAGTTCATTAATTGGTTCGGCGCTGTTGTTGTCAGGTTGCCAGTTACCTAATCCTTATACGGGCGAATCAGAAAATGCTAAAGCGACAAATGGCGCTATTATCGGTGGCCTTTCTGGCGCTGCCATTGGTGTGCTTTCATCAAGCAAAAGCGATCGCGGTAAAGGTGCATTAATTGGTGCAGCATCTGGTGCGGCTCTTGGTGGTGGTATTGGTTATTACATGGATGTGCAAGAAGCAGAATTGCGTAAACAGTTAAAATCAACTGGCGTGAGTGTGACGCGCAACGGTGACAATATTGTATTGAACATGCCTAATGAAGTGACTTTTGCGGTTGATCAAACTGTACTAAGCTCACGTGCTAAATCAGTATTAAACAGCGTTGTATTAGTTGCCAAAGAATATGATGACACTCGTTTAAATGTGATTGGTTATACCGACAGTTCAGGTTCAGATTCTTATAACCTGCGTTTGTCACAAGTTCGAGCGAGTGAAGTTGCGCAGTATATGACGAGCCAGAAAGTCAGCGGTTCACGTGTGTCTTCTACTGGTATGGGCGAGTCAAGCCCAATTGCCAGCAACTCTACCGAACAAGGTCGTTCGCAAAACCGTCGTGTAGAAATTGTATTAACACCAATGGGTAAGTAGTTTTAGCCGTGAGTGTGGTTAACAAGCGATGCTTGTTGACCTTTAAATAAAAAAGCCATCGAAAGATGGCTTTTTTTGCTTAACCGATAACGGAGTTAGTGAACAATAATCTAGATGACTACATGTATATGGCACAGATAATTTGGTATCTATGGATGGTAAGTGATCTAAATAACAAGCATACATAATCGATAATCTATCTGTTTCACGTTACGTCCTTTTGCCACATTTCTATCATCGAAACCATGCTTGTTATTTAGTTGAAACATCTGTCACGGTGGAGGTGACACTTCCTTGCTTTAACCGAGTATGAATAACATCACCATTGCTTAATTGATTGGCATTTTCGATAACATGCTCATTGGTACTTGTGATTGAATAACCTCGGCTTAAGGTTGCCAGTGGGCTGACGGTGTCAAGATTATGGGCGGCTTGTGAAACTCGTGATTCAGCCTGTTTAAAATAGTCTTTACTGGCGTCGTTAAAGCGTTCAATTAAATAGCCAAGCCGCTGTTTTTCTAAGGTTAAGGTGTTAACTGGTGAACGTTGTTGCAAACGATTATGTAATTGCTGGTGGCGTAAGGTTAAGCGACTGAGTTTATGCTGTAAGGCATTTTCTAAGCGCATTTGAATTTCGTCAAACCGTTGTTCAAATTGCTGCAGTTTATGTTGCGGCTCATGGCGTTGAAGCTGATGAGATAACTGAGTTAATCGTCCATATTGCTGCAATTGGTAATGCTTCATCCCTTGCTGCAAACGCGATAATAATAGCGCCAACTTTTCTGCTTTATTGCCTTTGTCTTTTGATAATAATTCAGCACCGGCTGACGGTGTTGGGGCGCGTACATCGGCTACATAATCACTGATAGTGGTATCTATTTCATGGCCAACCGCGCTAACAACAGGCAGTGCACTGTTGTAAATCGCATGGGCTAAGTGTTCGCTGTTGAAGCACCATAAATCTTCTAACGAACCGCCACCACGGGTAAGCAACAGCACATCAACTTCCATGCGTTGATTGGCGGTGACAATTGCTTGGCAGATTAATTGACTGGCTGTAGCACCTTGAACTTGAGTTGGGTACACAACCACTTCGATTGATGGATCTCGGCGTGCCAATACATGCAAGATATCTCGCAACGCTGCCCCCGTTGCCGATGTGATGACACCAATTCGTTGGATATTGGTTGGAATAGGGCGTTTGGTTTCTAGGGCAAATAAGCCTTCAGCGGCCAATTTTAGTTTTAACGCTTCAAATTCCTGTGCGAGTAGTCCGTCACCTGCTGGCAGCATTGACTCTAGTAGCAGCTGATAATCGCCACGAGGCTCGTAAACACTGATGGCGCCTTTAATCAACACTTGTTGACCATTGACGGGTTTAAAGCGCACAGATTGATTACGGCCCTTAAACATGGCACAGCGAACTTGTGAATGAGCGTCTTTTAACGTGAGATACCAATGCCCTGAACTTGGAGCCGAAAAGTTTGATATTTCACCATTTAGCCAAATTTTGCCAATTTGTCCTTCAAGAATATGCCTCACTTCGCTATTTAATTGCGAAACACTATAAACATTGTTTTTTGTGGCACTCATGAGAGTTCTCATTCTAACGTTAATAAAAATCTATTTTCCATTTACCAACTGCAATATGCAAGGTATAATCTCGCCGCAATATTTCACCTCAAATCCTACTTACTAGGGAGATGTTGCCATGCTACGTTTACTGAAAGATGCACTAACCTTTGATGATGTGTTGTTGGTTCCTGCCCACTCGACCGTACTCCCTAATACCGCTGTTCTTAAAACTCGTTTAACGACTAAAATCGAATTAAATATTCCACTTGTGTCAGCCGCCATGGACACTGTGACTGAATCTCGTCTTGCGATCGCGATGGCGCAAGAAGGTGGTTTAGGATTCATTCATAAAAACATGAGTATTGAGCAACAAGCTGAAGAAGTCCGTAAAGTTAAAAGTTATGAAGCCGGTATTGTTCAAGACCCCGTTACTGTTACGCCTACCACAAGCTTAACTGATTTACGTTTATTAACTGAACATAATGGTTTTGCTGGTTACCCTGTAGTGAATGATGCACACGAACTTGTGGGTATTATTACAGGCCGTGATGTGCGTTTTGTGACTGATTGGAGCAAAACCGTTGCCGACATGATGACCCCAAAAGATCGTCTAGTCACAGTAACTGAAGGTACTAAGTTAGATGAAGTGCAAAAACTAATGCATTCTCATCGTATTGAAAAAGTCTTAGTGGTTGATAAAAACTTTAAACTTAAAGGCTTAGTCACCGTTAAAGATTTCGAAAAAGCTGAACGCAAACCAAACGCATGTAAAGACGAATTAGGTCGTTTACGTGTTGGCGCAGCCGTCGGTGCTGGTCCTGGCAATGAAGAACGTGTTGACGCGCTCGTAAAAGCCGGTGTTGACGTGTTATTGATTGACTCATCACATGGTCACTCAGAAGGCGTATTGCAGCGCATTCGTGACACTAGAGCCAAATACCCTGATTTGCAAATTGTTGGCGGCAACGTTGCCACCGCATCTGGCGCACTTGCGCTAGTTGAAGCGGGCGTTAACGCCGTTAAAGTCGGTATCGGCCCTGGTTCAATTTGTACTACTCGTATTGTAACGGGTGTCGGTGTACCACAAATCACTGCGGTATCTGATGCTGCTGAAGCCGTACTCGCGTTAGGCATTCCTGTTATTGCTGATGGCGGTATTCGTTTTTCTGGCGACTTAGCTAAAGCATTAGCTGCAGGTGCATCATGCATCATGGCGGGTTCTATGTTTGCTGGTACTGAAGAAGCGCCAGGTGAAACTGAACTTTACCAAGGTCGTGCTTATAAATCATACCGTGGTATGGGATCTCTGGGTGCTATGGGCCAAACTCAAGGTTCATCTGACCGTTACTTCCAAAGTGACAACGCAGCAGACAAATTAGTACCTGAAGGTGTTGAAGGTCGCGTGCCGTACAAAGGTAAGTTGAAAGAGATCATTCACCAACACATGGGCGGCTTGCGTTCATGCATGGGCTTAACCGGTTGTGCCACGATTAAAGAGTTAAATGAAAAAGCACAGTTTGTAAGAGTGACTTCAGCAGGTATGGGTGAGTCACACGTTCATGACGTGACCATTACCAAAGAAGCACCAAACTATCGTTCATAATTACTGTAAGGGCGACGTTATGTCGCCCTTGTTTTATTAGCGTTAATTTGCCCGCATCAATTGGATGCGAGTTATTACACTTAATTAATATGTAAAGGTTATTCATGAGTAATATTCACGATCATAAGATTCTAATCCTCGATTTTGGTTCTCAGTACACTCAACTTATTGCGCGTCGTATCCGTGAAATTGGTGTGTATTGTGAGTTATGGGCGTGGGATGTGAGCGAAGCGCAAATTCGTGAGTTTGCCCCAAATGGTATTATTTTGGCTGGTGGCCCTGAAAGTGTCACTGCAGACAATTCACCACGTGCTCCAGAGTATGTGTTTAATGCTGGTGTGCCTGTATTGGGTATTTGTTACGGCATGCAAACCATGTCAGAACAGCTTGGTGGCAAAGTGATTCAAGGCGTGGGTGAAGGTGAGTTTGGTTACGCACAAATTGAATTACAAACCACATCTGCTTTGTTTAAAAGCATTGAAGATGCAGTAAGCGCAGAAGGCAAACCTTTGCTCGATGTGTGGATGAGCCACGGTGATAAAGTGTCTGCTATCCCTGACGGTTTTGTGACGGTAGCGAAAACGGCAACTTGTCCGTTTGCCGCTATGGCCAATGAAGAGAAAGGTTTTTACGGCGTACAGTTCCACCCTGAAGTGACTCACACTCGCCAAGGTCAGCGTATGCTAGAGCATTTCGCGTTAGACATTTGTGGCTGTAAAGCCAATTGGAAGCCATCATCAATTATTGAAGATGCTATTGAGCGTTTAAAAAAGCAAATTGGTGATGACGAAGTTATTCTGGGTTTATCTGGCGGGGTAGATTCATCGGTTGTGGCGATGCTATTACATCGGGCGATTGGCGATAAACTAACGTGTGTATTTGTTGATAACGGTTTACTGCGTTTGAACGAAGCCGAGCAAGTATTAGAAATGTTTGGCGATCATTTTGGACTCAATATTGTTCACGTTGATGCTGAAAACCGTTTCTTAGATGCAATGGCTGGCGAAGCAGAACCTGAAGCGAAGCGTAAAATCATTGGTCGTGTGTTTGTCGAAATTTTTGATGAAGAATCAAAAAAATGCGCGAATGCTAAATGGCTAGCCCAAGGCACTATTTATCCTGATGTGATTGAATCAGCGGGCAGTGCAACCGGTAAAGCACATGTGATTAAGTCGCACCACAATGTTGGCGGTTTACCTGCCGATATGAAGATGGGTTTAGTTGAACCACTACGTGAGTTATTTAAAGATGAAGTGCGTAAAATTGGTTTAGAGTTAGGCCTGCCTTACAACATGCTTTATCGTCATCCGTTCCCAGGACCAGGTTTAGGTGTTCGTGTACTTGGCGAAGTGAAAAAAGAATATTGTGATTTACTGCGAAGTGCAGACGCTATCTTTATTGAAGAGCTACACAAAGCTGATTTGTATAATAAAGTGAGCCAAGCCTTTACCGTTTTCTTACCCGTTCGTTCGGTAGGTGTAATGGGTGATGGTCGTAAGTATGATTGGGTTGTATCGCTACGTGCGGTAGAAACTATCGACTTTATGACCGCACATTGGGCACATTTGCCGTATGATTTCTTAGGCCGCGTTTCTAACCGTATTATCAATGAAGTCGATGGTATTTCTCGTGTGGTTTATGATATTTCAGGTAAGCCGCCTGCAACAATTGAATGGGAATAACGCTGTAGCGTGACACCTAGTTTGATTTAAAAAAGACGCTGCGGCGTCTTTTTTATTTGCTAGAATAGCCACGTATGACAATTACCTAGGTTTTATAGAGTGACAGATACCCCAAAAGCACACGTTTCCACCGATACTTGCCCACTTTCTAATGCGCACAATGATAAATCGAATCAGCTTCAGCGCGCCATTGATGAAAAGTGGATGCGTTTAGCGATGCAACTTGCCGAGCAAGCCGAGCTAAAAGGCGAAGTGCCTGTGGGTGCCGTATTGGTTAAAGACGATGTATTGATTGCTAGTGGTTGTAATTTAAGTATTGTAAATCACGACCCGACCGCTCACGCCGAGATGGAATGTATTCGTCAAGCCGGCAAGGTGTTAGAAAATTATCGTATGCTCGACACCACTTTATATGTCACGTTAGAGCCCTGCACTATGTGCGCGGGTGCCATGGTGCACAGCCGTATTACGCGGGTTGTGTATGGTGCGGATGATTTAAAAACTGGCGCGGCGGGTAGTGTGATTAATTTATTGCAACATCCTGTGTTTAATCATCAGCTTGAAGTGAGTTCAGGTGTGTTGGCAGCAGAATGTGGCGCGCAATTAAGTGCATTTTTTCAGCGACGTAGAGCAGAAAAAAAAGCACTCAAACAGTTAGCTAAAAAATAGACTGATTGAGTGACTTGTTTTTATGTGGTTAACGAAAGATTAATTTTCAGTTTGAACCAATAAAAAATGAGCTCGTTGACGATTTTGAATGCGGCTTTTATGTACTTTAAGCATGACACGACGACGTGACATGGTATTGCTTATAGCTCTTCTTCTCATACCGTGATCCCTTAATATTGGCTAACCTCACCGAGGTTACTGATAAACAACATACTTTAGCAGAATGCTTTCTAACGATAAATTCAGCACCATAGTACCTTATATTCGTGACGATTATCGGTCAGCTTTATGACGATAAACTCTCACGCATAATAATTATTGCGCCGATACGTGACTTTTGGCTGGCACTTCTTCTGCAATCACTTCAACTTGTTCTTTCTCTTCGATAATCTCCATTGTTTTGGTTTGATTATCGATCCAAACTAAGGTGTCGTAGTAACGACGAATACTGTCAACATAATGGACAGCTTCACTACCACGAGCATAACCATAGCGAGTTTGTTTATAATATTTAGATTGTTGCAGCAAAGGTAATACTTTTTTGACATCACGCCATGCGCTTGGATCCATTCCCATTGATTCTGTTAATCGGCGCGCATCTTCAACATGGCCTAAACCGATATTATAAGACGCCAGTGCGAACCAGATCCGTTGAGCTTCAGAAATGGTGTCTGGCAGTCTCTCCATCATGTCTTTTAAATAAAATGCGCCACCACGTATGCTTTGTTCTGCATCTAGACGATCATCTACACCGACGTAAGCTGCTGTAGGCTGGGTTAGCATCATCATACCTCTCACTCCAGTAGGTGAGCGAGCACTCGGATTCCAGTGTGATTCTTGATAACTGGCGGCCGCTAATTTACGCCAATCTAACTCTCCAGAATACTCCTCGAAAAAACTGCGATATTCGGGAAGAATATTATCAATTGCGCGGATAAAGGCACGAGTATCAACGTAATCAAAACGTTTTACGTGGCCAAAATACTTCTCGTTTAAATGCTCCAGCGTACCCGCACGCCTTTCTTTATGCCAAAAAGCCAACAACTTACTCATTAAACGATCGCTGTTATTCGGCGGTAATAGCCACACCACTTCGACTTTTTCTTCTAAAATCATTCCCGCGCGCAGTTCGGGTAAAAAGCGTTGATTGATCAATAAACTATTTGAATCTGAAATGGTGTAGTTCAGTTCACCGTTGGCTATTAGTGCAAACAGTTCTTCATTGTCTTTGTCGTTGACTTGATTCCACATCAACTCAGGATAGTCTTTTTGTAATTTGGTTAAGGTATTGACCGACGATGAGTTAGCCATGACGGTAATCTCACCCGACAGAGTGCTAATGTCTTTGGGTTCCGGAGTGCCTTCCTTATATACCAGTACTTGGTTGACTTTATATAATGTTGGTCCGAGCTTGAATTGTTGACTGCGGTTGGGGGTTTTAGCGATACCGGCCGCAATAATATCAATCTTGTTTTCTTTTAATGCCGCAAATAATTGCTTGCGATTGGTATACGGGATCATCTCTAAAGGGACGGCTAAATAGTCAGCAAAGCGCTGCGCCATTTCAAAATCGAATCCGCTTTCACCCTGTTCTGAATTCAGATAAATCTGTGGGCCATATAAGGTCCCTACCTTTAATACGGTACGCTTAGGTGCAGGAGCGGCAATATCAACATCTTGAATATCAACAGGTTGACAGGCGGATAGAATCCCGCAAAGTAAGATTATGAATAAGGTTTTGATCATATTTATTAATTGGTTATCTTAAGTTGTTTCGTTAATGTCACCAGAATGATGTGTAGAAACGAATGAAATACCGGTTGAATAGCCTTTAAATATGTAGGGGAGTTAGCTTATTTTTGGCTTACTTTATCAGGAGTTTTCCTAAACGCCTATAGTTGAGCAAATAAGCAGCATTTTGTGGTTGTTTTTTGTTAAAAGGTAAAGTGATTATGTTATTCACTTTAGCATTACTTGAGTGGGATATTTTCCCTATCAGGAAACACTGTTTTCACCGGTGCTTGAAGGTGATTTGTAGTGTGCAATTCCCTATAATAGCGCCAATTCTGATCCTCCTATATTATAAAGGTGAATAGACGTGATGGAAATCATTCGCGGAGCCCCAGCACTATCTGCATTTAGAGTTCAAAAACTCATGGAGGCTTGCGAAAACGCAGCGCTTCCTGTTTCTCAAATTTATGCTGAATATGTACATTTAGCCAGTTTGAGTGAACCACTAGATGATAATGAACGTCTACAGTTAGAAACTATTCTTACTTATGGCCCAGCTATTGAGTCTCATGCCCCACAAGGCACTTTACTGTTTGTTACTCCTCGTCCTGGCACTATTTCTCCTTGGTCTTCTAAAGCAACCGACATTGCTCATAACTGTGGTTTAGGCAAAGTTAGCCGTCTTGAACGTGGTATTGCTTATTATGTTGAAGCGTCAGTATTAACCGCAGAACAACAAAAACTACTGCAAGGGTTATTACATGACCGTATGGTCGAAGTGATGCTGCCAGCGTTTGAAGCTGCTGAAGTATTATTTGCTCGTACAGAACCGGCAAAATTTAGCAGTGTGAATATTCTTGCTGAAGGCCGCCGCGCATTAGAAGTGGCCAACATTAAGCTAGGCTTGGCCCTTGCCGATGATGAGATTGACTATTTAATTGAAAATTTTGTTCGTTTAAAGCGTAACCCTAACGACATCGAATTAATGATGTTTGCTCAAGCAAACTCGGAACATTGTCGCCACAAAATTTTCAATGCAGATTGGACAATCGATGGTGAAGTACAGCTAAAGTCATTGTTCAAAATGATTAAAAACACCTTTGAAGTGACACCTGATTACGTGTTATCAGCTTACAAAGATAATGCTGCGGTGATGACAGGTTCTGTTGCGGGACGTTTTTTCCCTGATCCCGATGGTATTTACAACTATCACACCGAGCCAATGCATATATTGATGAAAGTCGAAACGCACAATCATCCTACTGCAATTAGTCCATATCCTGGTGCGGCTACTGGCTCAGGTGGTGAAATTCGCGATGAGGGTGCTACTGGCCGAGGTTCTAAACCTAAAGCAGGTTTGTCTGGCTTTACTGTTTCTAACTTAAAAATTCCTGGTTTTGTACAACCATGGGAAGGGGATTACGGTAAGCCAGATCGTATTGTCACACCGTTAGAAATTATGCTCGAAGGCCCACTTGGCGGCGCAGCATTTAACAACGAATTTGGTCGTCCTGCCATTACCGGTTATTTCCGCACCTACGAGCAATTAGTCTCTAGCCATAATGGTGTTGAAGTACGCGGATATCATAAGCCGATTATGATTGCTGGTGGCTTAGGCAATATCCGTGAAGATCATGTTCAAAAAGGCGAAATTACCATTGGTGCTAAGCTCATTGTGCTTGGCGGACCGGCAATGAACATTGGCTTAGGCGGTGGTGCTGCATCTTCAATGGCATCTGGTCAATCTAGCGAAGATTTAGATTTTGCTTCTGTACAACGTGAAAACCCAGAAATGGAACGTCGTTGTCAGGAAGTTATCGATCGCTGTTGGCAATTAGGTGACACAAACCCAATTCAATTTATTCACGATGTGGGCGCAGGCGGATTATCTAATGCATTCCCTGAGTTAGTGAATGATGCTGATCGCGGCGGGGTATTCAATTTACGTAATGTTCCCTCAGACGAGCCAGGCATGAGCCCGCTTGAAATTTGGTGTAATGAATCACAAGAACGTTATGTATTATCGGTTGCACCAGAGAACTTGCAACAGTTTGCTGATATTTGTGCCCGTGAACGCGCGCCATTTGCCGTGGTTGGTGAAGCGACAGCAGAGATGCATTTAACGCTTGCCGACAGCCATTTTAACAACAAGCCGATTGATTTACCGCTTGAAGTTTTATTGGGTAAAGCGCCTAAGATGAGCCGTGATGTGGTAACTGCCAAAGCAGTATCGCCAGCGTTAGATCAAACTAAAATTGAGCTAAAAGATGCTGTTAAGCGCATTTTAACCTTGCCAACAGTGGCAGACAAAACCTTCCTTATCACCATTGGTGATCGCTCCGTTACTGGTTTAGTGAATCGCGATCAAATGGTGGGTCCATGGCAGGTTCCAGTTGCCGACTGCGCAGTAACCGCATCAAGTTATGACAGTTACTGCGGTGAAGCGATGTCGATGGGTGAGCGTACTCCGTTAGCCTTACTCGACTTTGACGCCTCAGCCCGCATGGCGGTTGCCGAATCGATTATGAACATTGCTGGTACTGACATTGGCTCGTTCAAGCGTATTAAGCTTTCTGCTAACTGGATGTCTCCAGCGGGTCACCCTGGTGAAGATGCGGGTTTATACCAAGCCGTTAAAGCGATTGGTGAAGACCTTTGTCCTGAACTTGGTATAACAATTCCTGTTGGCAAAGACTCCATGTCGATGAAAACCGCATGGGAAGATAACGGCACTCAGAAAACCGTCACATCGCCTATGTCGTTAGTCATCACTGCCTTTGGTGTAGTACAAGACATTCGTAAAACGGTAACGCCACAGCTTCGCAGTGATAAAGGTGATAGTGCTTTATTAATGCTGGACCTAAGCAATGGCCAAAACCGTTTAGGCGGTTCTTGTTTAGCGCAGGTTTACAGTGAGTTAGGTGACATTGCACCAACATTGGATAAAACCGCTAACTTAGCTGGCTTTTTTGAAGTGATGCAGCAACTCGTAGCCGATCAAGCGGTTATGGCTTATCACGATCGTAGTGATGGCGGTTTATTTACCACTCTCGTGGAAATGGCTTTTGCTGGTAATACCGGGTTAACAATTGATTTAGCCAGCTTGAGTGGTACTGATTTAGAACGTTTATTTAACGAAGAAATTGGTGCTGTAATTCAAGTCAGTGCTATTGATGCTAAAGCCATTGCCGCGCAATTTGAAGCTAAAGGCGTAACGTGTCATCACATCGGTGGTTTGCAAACGGCTGACAAAATTAGCATTAATGACGGCGAGCGAGTCATATTTGCTGACAGCCGTACTGCACTGCGTACCTTATGGTCAGAAACAACCTATCGCATGCAAGCGCTACGTGACAATCCGGAATGTGCGCGTGAAGAATATGAGCTTAAACAACAAGCTGATGCGCCAGGTTTAACGGTTAAATTAGGCTTTAATCCAAGTGAAGATGTCGCCGCACCTTATATCCTTAAAGGTGTCGCACCTAAAATGGCTATTTTACGTGAGCAAGGCGTTAACTCTCATGTTGAAATGGCAGCCGCTTTTGACCGTGCCGGTTTTGAAAGTCGCGACGTGCACATGTCGGACATTTTATCTGGTCGAATTAGTTTAGAAGAATTCCAAGGCCTAGTGGCATGTGGCGGCTTCTCTTACGGTGACGTGTTAGGCGCTGGTGAAGGTTGGGCTAAATCGATTTTGTTTAATGATCGTGCTCGCGACGAGTTTAGCCGTTTCTTCGAACGTGATTCAAGCATCGCCCTTGGCGTGTGTAATGGTTGTCAGATGTTATCTAACCTGAAAGAAATTATTCCAGGAAGTGAGCATTGGCCACGTTTTGTGCGTAACCGTTCTGAGCGTTTTGAAGCTCGATTCAGTTTGGTTGAAGTGCAACAAAATCCATCGGTATTTTTTGAAGGCATGGTCGGTTCTCGTATGCCTATCGCAGTATCGCATGGTGAAGGCTTAGTTGAATTTGCCAATGCTCAAGCGTTAGCAAATGCAGAAGCATCGGGCACTATTGCACTGCGCTATGTTGATGGTCATGGTCAAATTGCGACCCAGTACCCAGAAAACCCAAATGGTTCTGCTAATGGCTTAACTGGTATCTGTACCACTGATGGTCGCGTAACAATTATGATGCCGCATCCTGAGCGTGTATTCAGAACCGTTGCCAATTCATGGCATCCAGATAATTGGGGTGAAGATAGCCCATGGATGCGTATGTTCCGTAATGCACGAGTGAAGATTGGTTAATAGCAAATCATGCACTTAGTTTAGCAAAATCACTTGATTTAGTTAAATTACTTAATGTAACTAAAGCGAAAGGCGACTCCGTTGAGTCGCCTTTTTTATTGGTTTCAATTTGTTTACCGCAACTGACTTTATGTTGTGGTGAAAAAGAAAAACCCCATAGGTTTACTCTATGGGGTTTTCTGATTCGTTATCATTGGATAATAACGATTACCGCTTAATATGATCTCTGCGCTAACAAAAACATCCACTAAACACGGTATAAATAAAAAAGTGTGCTCGCTTATTTCACTTCTTTAGCAGTAAACATTTCAGTAAAAACACGTATGTATAGGTTGGCAACATGTTCGAATAATTGAGTCATAGCACATTCTCTCTAGGTTAGGTCACTGGAATTAAGACAACGACTGATTGCACAACTCGTGTTCGTGTTCTTAACTGTGCGCAAATTATACAATTGAACTAATGTGCATTCAAACGAGAAAAAATGATGTTTGACATTAGTTTATTTAATGATTGAATGTTTTGTTTTAAGATAATTAATAGTTATGATTTTTTATGTTATTGAAAAATGACAATTTATTTCTTTTTACTTCAAATGTAAATTATAGAAATATTTATCTAATATTAATTTTTTGTGTATTTTGCTACTTTATATTAACAATCTGTGTGAGTTGAGCTTTTTATCTAAAATTAGGTCAGCTTGCTGTTTATGCCTAGCAATTATGCGTTTTTTGTCAATACCTCAAGAGGGTTGCAAATTCGTGTTCAAATGTTATCACTCTGAATATCGCAAGTTCATTTATGATTGTGATCAACCTGACAGCTAATATCTGCTGAAATAATCGACATGCTTTACGCTAATGGGCTGATTATCTGTAATAAAACATTCTCCATGCACCAAATCTAATGCTGGTCACATAATTGACTAAAAAATATGATCTACAAAGTGAATATGCCGTAAGATATAGGGCGTTTAGGATTGGGCTTGAAAACATAGGCAAACAGGTTAATTTATCATTTTTCACTCTTTGGTGAGTTGTCCACTGCTTCAATATGACCGTTTTCAGGTATAACATCATCATTATGGCAACGGTATGTTGCTGTGTCGTATTTGGTTGTACTGAAGTAAGGAGTCGCCAATGATTATCGAAGAGGTCGTTGAGCTATCGCGTTTTCAATTTGCGCTGACAGCCATGTATCATTTTTTATTTGTTCCACTCACCCTAGGTTTAGCCTTTATTCTTGCGATTATGGAATCACTGTATGTGATGACCAATAAGCAAGTTTATAAAGACATGACTAAATTTTGGGGTAAGTTGTTTGGGATAAACTTTGCCTTAGGCGTGACAACGGGTTTAGCGATGGAGTTCCAGTTTGGTACTAACTGGTCCTACTATTCTCATTACGTAGGTGACATTTTTGGTGCGCCCCTGGCGATTGAAGGCTTAATGGCATTCTTCCTTGAGTCTACGTTAGTCGGGATGTTCTTTTTTGGTTGGGATCGTTTCAGTAAGCGCCAACATTTAGCAGTTACATGGCTCGTTGCCCTTGGCTCTAATATGTCAGCTTTATGGATTTTGATCGCCAATGGTTGGATGCAAAACCCAGTGGGTTCTGTGTTTAACTATGAAACCATGCGTATGGAAATGACCAATTTTGCCGAAGTGGTATTTAATCCCGTTGCGCAAGTTAAGTTTGTTCATACCGTCGCCTCTGGTTATGTTGCTGGTGCGATGTTTGTATTAGCTATTAGCTCATACTACATATTGAAAGGCCGAGATTTACCTTTTGCTCGTCGCTCATTTGCTATTGCAGCAAGTTTTGGTATGGCATCTATTTTATCGGTCATCGTGTTAGGCGATGAATCAGGTTATGAAGTAGGTGAAGTCCAACGTGTTAAATTAGCCGCAATTGAAGCTGAATGGCACACAGAGCCAGCACCAGCAGCCTTTACGGCATTTGGTTTCCCTAACCAAGAAACTATGCACACGGATTACGCCGTTAAGATCCCATATGCGATGGGCATTATTGCGACACGTTCTTTAGATGGAGAAGTGACCGGTATTAAGGATCTTATTAAAGATCACGAAGTACGAATTCGTAACGGTATGGTTGCATATGCATTACTGGAAAAATTACGTGCTGGTGATAAATCGGTTGAAGTTAGAGAGCAATTTGAAGCAACCAAAATCGACCTGGGTTATGGTTTCTTGCTTAAGCGTTATACCGACAAAGTGGTTGATGCGACTGAAGAGCAAATTATTGCAGCGTCTTATGACTCAATTCCTACTGTAGCCCCTATGTTCTGGAGTTTCCGCTTAATGGTTGGCTCTGGGGTGATAATGCTATTGGTGTTTGCTGCGGCCTTCTGGCAAAGCACTCGTCATCAAATCGCCGAGAAAAAGTGGGTACTTCGTGCTGCCCTTTACAGTTTGCCACTTCCATGGGTAGCCATTGAAGCTGGTTGGTTTGTGTCAGAGTTTGGTCGCCAACCTTGGACCATTTCTGAAGTGCTGCCAACATTCATGTCGGCGTCTAGTTTAACGACGGCGGATCTTTGGTTCAGTATTATTTCGATTACGGTGTTCTATACCATCCTGTTGGTGATAGAAGCTTACTTGATGTATAAGTTTGCTCGTCTTGGTCCAAGCAGCTTAAAGACCGGTCGTTATCATTTCGAAAACCAAGATGCTTAATCTGAGGACCTGATTATGTTTGATTATGAAGTATTAAGATTTATTTGGTGGGCGTTAATCGGCGTGCTGTTTATTGGTTTCACCGTGACAGATGGCTTTGATATGGGCGTAGGTATATTGTTACCCGTTATTGGTAAAGATGATACTGAACGCCGTATTATGATTAACACTATCGCACCACATTGGGACGGTAACCAAGTATGGCTAGTGACGGCTGGTGGCGCGTTATTTGCTGCTTGGCCTATGGTCTACGCGGTATCGTTTTCAGGCTTTTATGTGGCAATGATGCTAGTGCTATTTGCATTGTTTTTACGTCCAGTCGGTTTTGATTATCGCTCTAAAATTGAAGACCCAAGATGGCGTAAGTCATGGGATAGAGCATTATTTGTCGGCAGTTTTGTGCCACCGTTAATCATTGGTGTGGCATTTGGTAACCTGCTTCAAGGCGTACCATTTAACTTTGATGAATATCTACGTGCTACTTATCATGGCGGTCTGTTGGGTTTATTGAATCCGTTTGGTTTATTAGTCGGTCTTGTGAGTGTCACTATGGTGATAATGCAAGGTTCTACATGGTTACAAATGAAGACCGACGGAGAGCTGCGGGTTAGAAGTGCTAAAGTATCGCAAGTTTGTGGTGGTTTATTAGTGGTTCTATTTGGTGCAGCTGGTGTTTGGCTTGTAAACGGTATTGATGGTTATGTTATTACCTCAGCCCTTGACCTTGCTGGTCCGTCAAATCCAACCACTAAGACTGTAGCGGTTGAAGCGGGCGCTTGGTTAACTAACTATGATAAATATCCTCTTACCATGCTATTCCCGGTATTAGGGTTATTAATGCCAATATTAGTGATTTTTGCCAGTCGATTAAATCGTAGTGGATTTGCGTTCTTTTTCAGTTCGCTAGCGGTTGCTTGTGTCATTTTGACCTGTGGAGCAGCAATGTTCCCATTTGTTATGCCTTCATCATTAGAACCTAATGTCAGCTTAACAATGTGGGATGCTACAGCCAGTCAAATGTCACTTAAAGTGATGACAGTTGCCGCTATTATCTTCGTACCCACAGTATTAAGTTACACCATTTGGACTTACTACAAGATGTACGGCCGCTTAAATCGTGAGTTTGTTGAAAACAACAAAAGCTCACTTTACTAAATTAAGGAGCAACGTCTATGTGGTATTTTGCGTGGATTTTAGGGGTATTGTTAGCGTGTTCATTCGGTATCATCAACGCGTTATGGCTTGAGAATACTGAAAATATGGATCGTAACAACGAACTATAAACGTTATATCGTTTGATATGAAAAAACCGCTTTAGTAATAAAGCGGTTTTTTATTTGCTATTCATCTTGTTTACAAAACTAAAACCGACCGGTTTTAACTTATGACTCAAACTAGCACTCATTATCTCGTTACTTAGTGGCTGTTAACAAAGCCAATTTTATGTTCAATTGCCGCCTTTTAAAAAGTCCCCCCAATATGTAATAAACACGCCGCTGCTAAGTAAGATTTTTATTTAAAGATACAAGAAAATACAGCTCAATTCCGAAGTGTTAACAGAAATATTGTCTATAATTAATTAACCTTAGTTGTCTGTTTTTTAAACATGGCAATTTGTTAATAATGCACTTAACGGGAGACATATAATGAGCAGTTGGATTTTAGTCGCGGATAGCGCATATGCACGTCTATTTTACGCAGAAACAGCAAAATCTACGTTAATTGAGATTAAGAGCATGATCCATCCCGAAGCACGGCAACATGAACAGAAACTAACCTCAGATCTACCAGGCCGTCAGGCTGGAGGTGCCATCAATAGTCACCATTCTGTTGGGGGGAAAACTGAGCCTAAAAAGAATGAGGCTGTCGAATTTGCTCGGGAGATCTGTCGATACCTTGAGGCTGAATATAATGCACACAAATTTAGCCAGTTGATTGTTGTGGCTGCTCCTCATTTTCTTGGTAACTTACGCAAAGAAATGAGCAGTAACGTTGCTAAAGTTGTTACGCTGGAAATAGACAAAGATATTGTAAAGCAGGACATCGACTCGATTAGAGGTCTGTTGCCAATTATCTTGCCTAGCTTAGCCACATAAGCTGAAATCTAGATAATTAGGTTCGTTTAATAAGCTGCCATCATCCTTACTCATATGTCGGCAGCTTAATGGGGTATTTTTGTTTTTTGTCGTAAGCTACTGTCGTGAAATAACATTAAACATAAATTTGTTTTACCCAAGTCTCAAACCTTCGTTGTGACAATTATTGTCGCTCAATTTAGCGATTAGGATAATTAACCAGCACTCAATAGATGGAGTACTGGTCTGCTAAAATATCACTCAGTTAAACCACGTTAAATACACCTATTTGTTGTTTAATACTGTGCGCAAGTTTAGTTAATTGCTCTGAATCACTCACCGCTTTTGTTGCCCGTTCATCACTATTTTGTGCAAGTGTAGAAATAGTATGTAAGCTGCGTGACACTTCATCTGCCACTGTACTTTGCTGTTTGGTGGCACTGGCTATACTAGACGAAAATATAGCCATTTCGCCGATATTATGATTAATCAGCGTGAGTTGATTATTAACTGTATCAGCTTGTACCGCTGAGGACTCTCCCAGTTGCTGACACTGGATCATCTGTGTGGCTGTGTGTTCTACTTGCTGTTGTAATTTGTTAATAGTCGCACCTATCTCACTAATTGAACGTTGTGTTCTTTGTGCTAATGAGCGAACTTCATCAGCAACAACAGCAAAACCACGACCTTGGTCTCCCGCTCTAGCTGCTTCAATCGCGGCATTTAAGGCGAGTAAATTAGTTTGATCTGCAATGCCATTAATGACTTCTGTAACCTGACTGATTGCTTGACTTTCATTGTTGACACTTTCAATATTTTTTTGACTTTGAATAAGTTGTTCACGCAAGGATTGTAGTTCTGTAACCGCCTGAGTTAACTGTGTATGTCCTTGATTTGATGCGCTATCAATTTCTTGCGCCTGCTGGGCAACTTGACTCGAATTCTGTGCGACATCTTTAATAGATGAAGACATTTCTTCGATAGCTGTCGCAATTTGTTCTGTTTGGTTTAACAGTGACTTTGCTTCAGTACCGTTCAATTTCGATGTTTGCTGGCTAAGAATTGCTTGGTTTTCTAAGCTGATGACAGACTGTTTTAAGGACTCAATTAATCCAGCTAAATTTGCAGCCGTTTGGGTCACACTTATCGTGATGTGGTCAACTTCATTGTGACTGTCTTGAGGGCATTGAACGAAAGTTTGTGAAAGATCCCCTTGGCCTAATTTAGCTATTTGCCTCTGTAGGTTCTTTAAAGGCTTAATTGCACGATTAATTACATTAAAGAGTAAAACGGAAATAATCACCACGCCTAGCAATGCCAATATGGCGTTAATTTTTAACATTCCTAAGCTTTCATCACTTAATTCCTTTTCAGGAACGAACCCGACCAAAGTCCAATTCCAACCGGGAATATATACGGAATAAGAAAACATTTCTTGATCAGACAAGGAGCTGTAAACCCAACTCCCTTTATCTGTGAGTGCTTGTTCAAGCGATAGGCCATTAAGCAATGTTTCATTGTATGGTTCTTCTGATGTTAACTCACGATGAGAGATAATCTGTTTATCAGAGTTTCGGATGATGACATACGAACCTGATTCTTCAAGAGTCAGTTGTTTAAGTGATTTTTGGATTTGTGCAACAGATTGGGTGATATCAAAACCGATAAAAAGAATAGCGATAACTTTGCCTCCGGGAGCTTTTACCGGCCGATAAATTGTCATGTAGTCTTTACCAAAAAGCTTGGCGTAGCCTTCATACTCTTCGCCTTTAACTAAACGCTGATAACCGGGATGTTTAATTCCTAAATAGGTCCCTAATGCACGATTACCATCAGCTTTTTTAAGTGATGTTGATACACGAACAAAATCATCATTATCGCGAGCAAATATCGTAGCGACTCCGCCTGTAAGCTCCGAAAAGTGATCTACGTTATTGTTTGAGTTATTAATTTGCTCATTATCATGGACTAGTACTGGGGTCTTAATTCCTAACACCTTAACGGTGCGATCCTCTATCAAGAATTGTCCTGGATATAAGGTACGCAAAACATCGGCGTTTCGTTTGGCTAAGTCCAACATACTGTTGTACTGCAGTTCAATTAAATGAGTATTACTGTGCATTTGTGATTTAATCGCTTGAATTGCTTTGTCATGCAATACTGTGGATGCCGATTGATAGGAAAACCAAGACATAGCGGTAAAGATTATGATTGATGACAATATGGCAAGTGAGCCTATTTGTTTTGCTATAGGCCAGTTTTTATAATTCATATGTACTGTTCCATAATTATTGTGAAAATTAATTTTGAATAGGTAGGTATACGAATTTAAATGTACATCTAAAGACTACTAATTATCCGTTATTTAGTACGAAAGTGTGACGAGGAAAGATATAATTTCTGATGAAATTTACATCATTACGCGACTGAGTGTTTAACATCTTTACCTTTAGGCTTCATCAATAAGGTATACATTACCGGCACCCAAATCAGTGACAACATGGTGGCTAACAGCGTACCACCGGCAATAGCGATAGCAAAGGGCGGCCAAAAGCCGCCACCGGCGATAATTAGAGGTAAAAAGCCACCGATGGTGGTGATAGTGGTTGAGCCAATATGACGACCGCAACTGCTCACTGTACTAATGATTAGTGCTAAATTACCATCGCGCGCCTCGGGGATATCCTCAAGTTCAGCCAAAATAACAATGGCAGCATTAATGGCTAAACCCATTAACCCCAATAAACCGATGATGACGGTAAACCCAAACGGATAGCCAAATACATACACAGATAACAAGCCTAAACCTGCCGATTGAAAAGCACTCAGTAAAATGATTGCTGTTAATCTAAACGAGTTAAACGACAACACTACCGTCGCTAATAATAAAGTGACGACAAGTACAATATTTGACAATAAATTACCTACCGCTTCATTACGCTTTGCGCTTTCGCCGCCTATTTCGAGGTGGTATCCCGCAGGAATAGACAAATTAGCAATAGCATCTTTAACCTCGTTAAGCACTTGTGCAGGCAATACTCCACTGGTGATATAAGCCTCAATGGTATTGACGCGCTCACCATTTCTTCGGGGGATTGCGCCGCGACTGACATTGATTTCGTTATAAGACAATGCCGATAGTGGAATCCCGGAGCCTGAAGCTGAAACTAGATTGATCTCGGCTAAACGTGTGGCTTGTTCGCGGCTGTTGTCACCTAAACGCACACGAATTGGCAGTGATTCCGTTTGCTCTAAAATGCTGCCACCAATAATACCGGTAGTCGCCATTTGAATTTGATTGGCAATGTCGCTCAAACTTAGGCCGCTCATTAAGCTGGCGTCTTCATTCACCTGTAACCACACTTTTGGCGCGCCTGAACTGAGGGTTGCACGAGTGTGAATAACATCAGGTGTGGCGGCTAAAATTCCGCGTACTTGTTCGCCCAATGTTTTCAGGGTATCAAGATTAGGGCCATAAATACGCAGCTCAACCGGAGCGTTAAAGGGAGGCCCTTGTTCCAGTTTTCGCACTAAAATTTGTGCTTGTGGAAATTGGGCATCAAACTCTTTTTGTAATTGTAAAATCAACCGATTGGCGGCGACATAATCAGTCACTTTAATCATCGCTTGGGCGTAATTGGTTGCCCCTTGTTGCCGTTGAGTTAAGTTGTAATAGAAAGAGGGCGTATTACCGCCAACAACCCATGTGGCAGCGACAATATCGTCAATCTGTTGCAGCTTATTATCAATCAGTTTGACCTGCTCTAGAGTGTTATCGATACTGACATGAGGGGCTAGGTAGACTTCAATTTGGAACATATCGCGGTCAGACGGAGGGAAAAATTGTTCAGTCATTTTGCCCGCAGCAAAAAAGCCTGCAATCGGTAATATTCCAATTACGATGGCGGTCAATATTGGCCTAGATAACGCAAACTGTAAACTGGCGGTAAATGCTTGGCTAATTCTTGGAAATGCCATCCCTTGCTGATACCAAGTCGTTGGTTTTTCACTGCGACTGAATCGACCCGCCAGGCCAGCAATGATGGTATGAGAAATAATATATGAGCCGAGTAAGGCAAACATGACCGAAATGGCAATGCCACCAACAAACTCACCTGCAGAGCCCGGCATTAACACAATAGGTGCAAAGGCTAGCATGGTGGTAATGGTCGACCCCGCAAGGGGTAGCCATAAATGGTGTAAGGTTTTTGATACCGCTTCCAGTTTGCTCATACCTTGTTGACGACGTTGCGCAATGGCATCAACAATCACAATCGCATTATCGACCATAATACCTAGCGCAACCACTAAACCTGTTACCGACATTTGGTGGATCGGTAGGCCAGTATATTTCATGCAGGTGAGGGTAAATAATGCGGTTAATGGTAATGATATTGCCACAATCACTGCATTGCGCAGTCCTAATGTCAGCATCAGAACCACTAAAATAATCACAAATCCTTGTAACAGATTAATCACCAAGTCGCCTAATCGGTCACTGGTATAGCTTTGTTGGTCGAATAACCATTGCACCTTAATATTGGCCGGTAAATTAGCTGAAAAATCATCTATGGCGCTGCTTACATGTTGTTGCCACACATCGACTCGATTATTATTGAGCATGCGCGCAGACACCAAAACACCTTGCTGACTGTCGATTAAGGCGATACTCGATGCCGGAGTCTTAGCTTGGCGACTAATATTGGCCACATCCCCCAAGCGAATAATTTGACCATAGTCGTCTACTTTTAACGGCACTTGGCGGATACGATTTTGCGAATCTAACTCGCCAGATACTTCAACTAAGGCTCTAAATTGGCTGTTATTAACTTCACCGGCTGAAATTTTACTGTCGGCATTATTTAAAATAGCGGCAATACTGGCGGGAGTTAAATGCAATTGGCTGATTTTATTACCATCTAACTCAACTAAAATCTCTTCTTGTGGTGCGCCATATAGTTTAACAAAATCAGTACCGCTGAGCAGCCTTAGGCGGCTTTGTAATTCTTTAGCATAACGATTAAGAATATCGGCTCTTACAGGGCTATTATCTGCCCAAACAAGCCCTAAAATGGCTGTGTTGGCATAACCTAGTTGATCATCTAACACACTGTTTTGTGCTTCTATTGGCAACAAGGATTTACTGTCGGCGATGAGATCTCGAGCGCGTGACCACACAGGAGCCGTCTCTGTGACTGTGTCTTTTAACTCTAACTGGATAACCGAAATCCCTGGGCGAGAAGTCGACTGGACTAGCTTTAAATCTTCTAAGCGGCGTAATTGATTCTCTAACACTTCAGTCACGAGAGCTTCAACCCGCTCTGCAGATGCACCAGGGTATTGAGTGATAACAGACGAAAATCGGTTAGTAATATGTGGATCTTCAGTGCGGGGTAGGCTTGAAATAGCACCTAATCCCGCAACAATTAATAATGCGATAAATAAACTGGTTAGGCGGCCATTTTCTAAAAATGCTTTAATCATAATGCCCCCATTTTCTCTGATTGAGCGAGAGTGACCTTCTGATTAACCACCAATTTATGTAATCCTTTTGACACAATTAAATCGCTTGGTTTTATGGCGCCTTGAATATACGCTTGTTGCTCATTGGTATAGATAATCTCTACATCGCGACGTTCAATGGTATAAAAACCTTGCTCAGCCTCAACTAAGGCCAACACGTTCCATAATCCGCGCACACCATCGGTTAATGCTGACATAGGCACCCAATAACCAGGTGCTAGTACGTCTTGTTGATACGCCAAATAAGCTATTTCGCCATTAATCACTCTGGCTGAGTCAGGCAAATGAATACGCAACTGAACCGTACGACTAACGGTATTGATCTCGGCACTAATACCGGCAATTTTAGCGGTAAAGGTTTGTTTACCTACACGGACATCTACCATCTGCTCGGCGGTTAACTGCTGTGCGATGTCTATGGGTACACCTATGTAAGCCAAAGGCTGACTGTTACCGACTAAGGTGAAAACCGGACTGCCTAGCGCAATCACTTCACCGACATTATGAAAACGTTGACTGATTTTTCCATTGAATGGGGCCAGTAAAGTTGATTTTTCAATTTTCAAATTGGTCGCACTTAAGCTGGCTTCTATACGCTTTTGGTTAGCTTGTAAGCTGATAACTTGTTGTTGGGTTTCATCGAGTTGCTGTTCAGACACATAGTTTTGTTGTTTCAATTTTTGAGTACGGACTAAGGTGCTTTTTGCTAAATCTATATCCGCTTGAGTTTGTAATAAACTGGCTTGTAATTGCTGCTTTTCTGCAGTTAATAAATCGGTATCCAGCTGCGCTAATATTTGCCCTTTACTCACCGTATCGCCACTATCAACCAGGATATTATTGAGTTTACCCGCAAGCTCAAAACCAATTCCGGTGGTATTGGCTGAGCGAATCGTACCCGTATAAGTTTGCATGTGCTGATAACGGTCGCTTAACGATAAAGGTTGTGACAATACCGTTTGATACTCAGTTGTTTGTGAATGCTCTTTTACCTCAGAGCCACAACCGCCTAATGCGATTAAGCTTAAACCTAGCGCCCAGTATCGAATGATTGGGGTGAATGTCTTTGACGCGTACATAAGTTTATTCCTTGCAAAGCAATATATTGTGCCAATGTTGATTTGTCTTAAGGAGCAGTGTTAATAACAATAAGCGAACTCATTAGCCAAAAAATATAATTTGTAATTTAAATGTTAACTAGACTCAGTAGTCTAGTTTTATAAAACTAGACTGTCCAGTCTATTTTTAGTTACTATAACGTTAAATAATGAGTAGTAAGCCCGACACTCAATTATGCTTAATGGGTTAATTTACGGAACCAACATGACAAAAAAAAACACATCGCTTAATAATATCGAACAGATTAGTTTGAGCCGCAGTGAACAAAAGCGTGCTCAAGTACTTGAGTCTGCGATTGACCTTTTTTGTCATCAGGGTTTTCCTAATACCAGCATGGATGAAGTAGCAAAACATGCCGGAGTATCAAAACAAACTGTTTACTCTCACTTTGGCTCCAAAGATGATTTGTTTGTATCTGCGATTGAGTCTAAATGTGTTGTACATCAACTCACTGGCGATGCCTTAATTGATGCAGCAAATCCACAACGGGTTATTTTGCAGTTTGCTCTGCAATTTGGTGAAATGATTGTTAGCAAAGAAACCATGACTGTATTTAAAACTTGCGTAGCTCAAGCTGACACTCACCCAGAAGTGTCTAGATTGTTTTATGACGCAGGCCCCAAGCACGTACTCGGACTGATTAGAAATTACTTAAAAAAGGTCAATGAGCATGGCGAATACTTTTTTGAAAATCCACATGAAAGCGCAGTTAGACTATGTTTAATGTTATTTGGCGAACTAAAATTACGTCTAGAGTTAGGCTTAGAAATAGGTGATTTGCTGACAACCAGACAACAATACTTACAAGATACTGCCGGGATGTTTTTGCGAGCCCACCAAGTTGACGTAAAATAAGCCATCAAAAGTTGAACCTAATTGGCTCGATAACAGTATTATTGTAATTAATCCAAGTTACTATTAATCCAAGTTGTAATTAAGCCAAAGTAATAGCTAACTTATCTCATTATTTGAAGGGAAGCAGATCGATATGACGCTTTATAACGTTAACGTAATTCAGCCAAAATCATTGAGTACATCAGCGTTGTCAATTTTGCTAGCATCGGGACTGTTGTTAAGTCAGCATGCTTTAGCAGCGCCAGAACGTTCACCATTTTCGCTCACTGTGGCTCGTACATCAACGGGTACCGCTAATGTTGGGGCTGATAGCAATAACCCTAATCAGTTACAGCGTGATGCTTGGAAGACCAGTTTTTCGGCCAGCATGCCACTCAATCGTCAGTGGTCAATTGGGGCAAATCTAGGCTACGACAATCTCGATTATGACTGGGATATGAACCAAAACACTCCTTTACGTTCAACGATTCAACCTTGGTCAACCATACATCAATACAGTGCTGGTTTATCGTTATCTTATCGTCTTGATGATCATTGGATGTTCCTTATAGCACCCAAACTGCAATACGCCTATGCCGATACAGCGTCATCTTCAAATGCGCAAAGTTATGGTGTCGTTGCCTCGGGCATGTACCGCTTTGATTCCGGCAATATGCTGGGCTTTGGTGTTGCCTATTTAAATGATATTTCAGAAGTACGCACCGTACCTTATTTAGCCGTACGTTGGCAGATAAACGATAAGTGGGTACTTGCTAACCCGTTCCAAGCTGGTTTTAGTGGTCCTGCAGGATTAGAGTTAAGTTATCAGTATAACCGTGACTGGAATTTCGGTGTGGGTAGCTCAAAGCGAACAGAACGTTTTTTAATTGCAGACGATGACAAAACCATTGAAGTAGAAGAATGGGTAGGCTTTGCTCGCGCAGGCTGGCAAGCAACGACTAATGTTAGTCTTAATGCGTATGCTGGTTATTATTTTGGTGGCGAAATGGAGTTAAGTTATCCGGATGTTACTGAAGATATGGAAAACCAAGCCGCATTCGGTTTAGTGTTCAAACTGACGTTTTAATGATAAATGTTAATGTCATACAATAAAAAATGCCGCTGATGTCAGCGGCATTTTTATATCAACAAGGTAGCGTAAATGTTCAATTAAAAGTAAGTAACTTCTTTTACGCGTTTAGGGCGATTTTGTTGTTCGTACAACTGCCATACTTGCTTAAAATCGAGTGCTAGCTCCGTGACATAAAATTCACCAGAAGGGTAGGTCTTAACCACTTTAGCGCCGCGAATAATACCACTCACGCTAGACTTAACGTTGTCGTCAGTTAATAACCACTCACTTACGTCGCTATTTGCCGAAATCTTTTGTCCATATACTTGCTCAGCCAACTCTCGGTAAGCGGCAATTTTTGAAGCTTGCATCGCCATTAAAATACGATGTGATGGCTCTTTACTGGGTTGGGTCGCCAACGGGGCATAACCAATTGCCGTTAGTGTTGGGAATGAAGCTGGCGCTTCGGTTTCCCACTGAACATATTTATCTTTGCTCACACAGCCAGTTAGCAGCAATAGCATAATTAACATCAACGACTTCATAGCTTATCTCCTAATACGGTGTAACGACTGTCGCCCTTATTTTCGTGGCGATACAGTAAACCATTGCGTGATTCAATCATTTCAGAGGGCTGTAAATAACCCGATAAGCTCGATGCTGCTACAAATGATTGCACCGCTGAAAGGACGCGATTATTAGTCACATTAACCACTCGGCCGTTAAACACAATACCTTCAGGGGTTAGGGTCATGGTTGACACTAATACATGCGATACCGGCAAATCTGCACGTAACAGTTCCCAGTTGCGGCTCAACATAAACTCGCCTTGTTCTGTGGCGCGCAAATTTGTCGCCACATTTAAATCGACTAAATTAAATTCATGAGCGTGGAACGCCGCGAGTAACCCTTGTTGTAACTGCAATGCTAATTCATTGGTCGTATTGAAATTACTGGTCATCACTGGCGTAGAAATCAGCAGTGGTTGATCTGGGCGTAAGGCGTCGTTTTGTAACACTAACTCGTTAACTAACTTTTCTGCCCACACATTCACTTGGCCTTTGGGTGATATTCCCGCAGCCTGAATATCATAAGCCAGCTTATCGTGATAAACCTCATCTTCGTCGACGATTTTGACAAATTTACCGTTATTACTAAAGGCAAGGTTATTGGCAGCATTAGGCGTTTGGGTGCATGCCGCTAACGATAACGACGCAAGCATGACCGTGGAGATAAAAAGCCTGTTAATCATAATAATTCCTCTAACAAATAATGCCGCTAGTCTTGGTATAAATGAGTCATTTAATCGCCTTGTACATCGATAACTAAGGCCAATTATGTACTCTTTCTTATTGGTGTCTTTATATCGGCAAATGCGTTAAAAGCTTTACTGTAATAGTGCAACATCGAAAATAATCACTAATATAGTGAGTCGGCACAATTTTTGCTTTGATTAAAATAGAGTAAATTGAATTTACAAAATTGTGAAAAATAGACGATTTTTTGACATTAGGACATTGTATGTTGATCCGACACAGCCCTGCTAACCGAATTAAAACCTTCAATCACCTTGCTGTAATGGCAATGCTATGTGTAAGTGCATGGTGTGTTACCCCGTCGGTATTGGCTGAACAAATTGAAGTGACTGGTAAGGCTAAAATCGTTAATGGCGATATAGATAAGGCCCGTGAAGACGCCATAAGCCAAGCGTTAAATTATGCTAGCTTAAAAGCCGGGGTTAACTTTTCCAGTGAACAACAAGTCAACCAAGGTCGGCTTACTCAAGACACCTTTCAAATTCAGCGGATGGGATCGGCCAATAACGTTGAATTAATGAGTGAAATGATCAGCCAACACACCATCACCGTGGTATTACAGCTTGAACTCAGCGAACAAGAACCTAACGCTCAATGTAAAAGCCAGTCTCTCAAGGCCGCGATTATGTTGCCACAAGCCTATTTACAAGAACGCGAACAGTTGCGTTATGGTCAATTAGCTCACTTTGAAGAGCGGATCACCGAACAATTAGGTAAAGCTATCAATGCGCAGTCGCGATACAGTTTTGCTCGACTGCATGCAGATGAAAAAATTGATAACACCAATCAACTGGTCAACTTTAAAGGATATCGTATTCCCAGTTGGTTAGGCGAAATCACCGACAGCCAATATCTGCTGCAACCTGAAATCATTGATATTTCGACCGAACCAGCTCAAAGCAGTTACATGGGCTTTGTCGAGGATGATCCACTAAGACAGTTTATATTTAAATTAACCCTTTACCACGGGATCAGCGGTGAAGTGGTGTGGTCAGAATCATTCGCCACCTCAGCGCCTTGGGAATTTGAAAGACAAGAAATCGTCTCACCTGCTAACCAGCGCTTTTGGCGATCATCTTATGGTCAGGCGATCAGCGATATTTTACAGCAAAGCGTCATGTCGCTGGATAAGCAGTTAAACTGTCGTCCATTATTAGGCCAAATTGTAGCCAGGCAAGGGGATCGTATTATCATTAATTTAGGCCGTAAAAATGGCGTTAAAATGGGTGATAAGTTCCAAATCGTATTACAAAAGAATATCCCAGACAGATTTAATTCCATGCGTGCCATAGCCACAAAAAGCCGTGCCAATGTGGTTATCGAACAAGTTACCGAAAACAGCTCAACCGCAATATTTGACGGCATCGACAGCGCTGACAATATTCAAGTGAACGACATTGCGATTAAGAACTAATGATTGGTTACTAGAAGCTAATTGTTCCAAACTAAGTGTTAAGTGCTAAGTGCTAAGTGCTAAGTGCTAAGTGCTAAGTGCTAAGTGCTAAGTGCTAAGTGCTAATCGATAAGAGTAAGGCGATTATGAATTAGTTGGTTATTAATCAAGCAATTAAATATAAAAGGTTTAATTCGATTATAAACTCAGTATAATCACGTGGTCTCTCTATAGCTCAACAGGATAGAGCAGCCGCCTCCTAAGCGGCCGATCGGGGTTCGAGTCCCTGTGGGGAGACCATATAATTTATGTTAATTCTTGCTACTAATCTTTTTACCCTCATTTTAATTTAGTCGTTTTTTCCTAGATTCAGACTTTTCTTCAATTAATCTTTTTATCTTCAGTATTAATATTTTAACAAATCATCACATCATTTATCTCTATCGCTATCGCAGTCTGATCGGCTTTAGCGCTATAATTGCGCTTCATTTTTTGTTGCTAGGAGCAGTTGTTTGTCACATTCATATATTCCGTTTGATCTTTATAAGCGTAAGTGGATTTTTAACCATAAAGATTTGCCTGTATCAGATGATGATAAGGCCTTGATTAAACCACTGACCGATAAAAGTGCCATGGAAGTGTGGGATAAGTGGATAAGCAATAAGAGTAGTCGTGCTGAATTGTTTGAAAAAGGCGATTGGCCAATAAAGCAAGATGCTTGGGCGGCAACGGAGCATTGGCAGTCGGCATGGGATTCTAATGATAATGCGATGCCTGAAGCAATTATTGCGCATATTCAATGGCCTGATGATGCGGTGGTGTACTTTTGTTATGAAAAGTACCAAATAGTTGAAACTCGCTGGGATGTGTTTGTGCGTAATTGGAAGTGCTTTTTATTTTTTGATGATGGCCCAATACTCATCTCGCCAAAGCACAAGCAAGCCTTGATGTTTCTACAGAATGGCCAATATAAATTAGGCGTTCGCGGTTAAATTAGCCGACTTGAGTTGCGGTTGTTGGTTAAACGGCTGATGTTGTAGTCGTTGGTATTTCAGATTTTTAGAGAGTTTATATGAAAGTATTAGCTTCAATTGGATTGAGCTTATCGTTAATGATGCCGATGTTGGCACAAGCTAGCATGATTGCAGATGTTGATGTAGCAGAGCAAATGACAGTCGTAGAGCAGCCATTGATATTGAATGGCGCTGGTGTACGCAGTAAATTTTTTATGGATTTATATGTGGGTAGTTTATATCTGCCGACAAAAGCGCACACTCTGGAAGATGTGCTTGCTCAGCCGATAACGGTGATCCAGCTAACGATTACTTCTGGGATGATCACTTCAGACAAAATGCGTGATGCCATTACTGACGGTTTTGAAGGTGCTACCGACAATGACACTCACTCAATTGCCAAAGATATTGAACATTTTACCCAATTGTTTGCAGATGAAATTGTCGAAGGTGATCAATTTACTTTTGTTACACAAAAAGGCAAGGGTGTGAGCAGTATTAAAAATGGGATAGCTCAGGGAGATATTGCTGGAGAGGCATTTCGTCAGGCTTTACTTAAGATTTGGTTAGGTGAAGAGCCTGCACAACAAAGTTTACGCCAAGCTATGCTAGCTCAGTAAATCACCTGCTAGGTTCTAGGGCGGACTGCGTCCTGCTAGGGTCGCTGCGCTTCTAGGGACAGCTTCGCAGCTAAGATTTTATAGCCTCTAGCCGCGAAGCGTCCTAGCAGCGCAGCGCTCTAGGCTGTTGCTAAGTTTTATAGCCTCTAGGCTTTATTAGGCTGAAAAGTCATTGCCTAGTGTTGAAATGGTAGAAGTTTTACCTTTGTCATTGTAGGTCAAGCTTGAGGCATTGCGACTGGCTTGTAATGCTTGGGCAAATCGATTGAGGCTGGCGATATTGAGCTCAATCAAGCTGGCATTCTGACTGTTGATGTCTTTGCACTCGGCGAGAATAGCTCTAGCTTGTGCGACTTGTTGTGCCAATTCAGCATCGGTAGTAAGCAGATCGTGCTGTGGGTGGTTTGCCAGTTTCTCGTCAGTAGTTTTCATATTGAATAAGCACTGGGTTTTATCTTTGGAAAGCGCCAGCAGCTTATCGGCATCTTGTTTGGATAATGCCGCTTTTTCTTCAACAATAAGCGATTTCAGCTGCACTAATGTCTGATTTTGGTTATCAAGCAGTTGGTGTAGCTCTTTGCGCTGTTCTTCGCTTGCTTGCTTATGTAATTGCTGGTTTAACTCTGTCATAAATTACTCTTAGGTTTTCTTAACTAACACTTCTCTATGATGCAAGTTTGCACCTAATTATCTGTGTGTCGTTAAAACAAATTAAAGAGTAACGTTTAACGGTTACTCTCTGTCAAACGATAAACCGCCTAGCTCTGCTTCAAAGCTGGCAATATTCGCCGCAAGTTTTTCTGGGTCAACTTTATATCGTCCCTCAGAGATTGCTTGCTTAATTTCAGCGACCTTTTTTTGGTCGACTTCTGGTAACGATGCCATTTTTGTTTGCGCGCTCTGAAGCTGTTGAGCTTGAGAGGTAATGCTAACGGAATCTGTTTTAACCGGTGCAGCTGATTTTGGGGCTGCAGTAGTTGTAGATTGCGTAGCAGACTGCGTGTCACGTGCAGTGCGCATTTGTGTATTGGTAGCAGTGTTATGCTTAATGTCAATTGCCATGGTAGGCTCCAGCGTAATGAATCAGGTTTTCCAATCAGGCTATCGGCACCCCAGGAAAAAACTTTAACGCTATTTTACATTCTTACTTCAACTTCGCCAACGCCAATTACAACAGCATCAAATTGTTTGCTAGTGTTACTGTTTTTTACTCTGATAACCTCATCGATATTGCCATCTCGCAGTGCTTCCCCAAGGGTTTTTATTTCTACATTAGTGGTTTTTGCATAGATAGAAACAGTGTCACCTTTGCAAACAAAACACAGGTTATTACTTAATACTGGAGAGTCTTTCGCTACCCGGCGTTTCACTCGTGAGCCAATTAATGTCGTAATGTCGGAAAAAAACTGACCTTTTAAGCTATATTGGTCAACATACATAACTTGTAAATGATGTTCGCCAATAATTTGGTCTGGGGACAATAGTTGGTTAGCAACCACAACAGGATATTGTATTTCGACTCGAACAGAGAGATACATTTGCCATGGATAATCAAAGTCTGGGCTATTGCAGCTGAGTTTTACCATGTTATTTCGACTAATAGCTCGTTCACTGGCAAGTTCAACATTAATCGGCGGGTAACAGGCTGGTGGGCTGATACGGCCCTCAAGATTTTGTGGGGTTATTTGCACTTTAGCTTTTGAGTCGGCATCAATTTTTTTGGCTACCGCCTCTTTAGCTAACTTATAAATGGTCGATAGGGAAGGTGTGATTATTTCTTCGCTAGCAAATGCTGGCAAAGAAAATGTTATTGAGCACAAAAAACATAAAAAAAATACTTTCATAATGAAGATACTAGCTTGTTTTGCCAGAATGCACCTATACTTTGAAAAACGAAAAATATGCGAGTAATCTCTGCATACGCAATAAGCTAAAATAAATGGGCTAGGGGACATAAGAATAACATTATCCCTTTGTCAAAAAAGTGTCAGTTCACAGTGCGAGCTAATTTATACAAATTAAAGCAAGTTGCATGCCCACTTTTTTGATTCATTAAATTGATATGTATTTGTTAGATTGGTGATGGTTTAGACTCAAGTTGAGTGATCATCAGTAAGATATGCACTAACCGTATTATGCTAAACCAAGGTTTACTATAATTTCAGAGAACAATTTTTATCCTTTTTGGGTGACAGTTAACTACAAGGCCTTGTTATGTCGAGCATTTTAGATTCAGTAAATAAACGTACCCAACTTGTCGGGCAAAACAGACTAGAGCTGCTATTGTTTAGGCTTAGCGGCCGTCAACGGTTTGGCATTAACGTGTTTAAAGTGAAAGAGGTTTTGCAATGTCCACCACTGACTACGTTGCCTAAATTAAACCGTTTTGTTAAAGGTGTTGCTCATATTCGTGGTGCAACTATTTCCGTTATCGATTTAAGTGCAGCAACGGGTGGACGTCCACTGACATCAACAGAAAATTGCTTTATTATCATTTCCGAATATAACCGTAGTATTCAAGGTTTTTTAGTGAGTTCTGTTGAACGTATTATCAACATGAACTGGGAAGCGATTATGCCTCCACCGCAAGGTTCTGGCCGTTCTTCTTATTTAACCGCGGTGACAGAGATTGAAGGTGAGTTGGTTGAGATTCTAGACGTTGAAAAAATTCTTGATGAAATTTCACCGGTTAAGACTTCTATCAGTAAAGAGCTCAATGAAGCATTAACTATTGATAGAGAACAGCATTATCATATTATGGTTATTGATGATTCAGCAGTGGCACGTAAACAAATTATTCGTTCGTTAGAGTCATTAAATCTGCAAATCGATACCGCTAAAGATGGTAGAGAGGCGTTAGAAAAACTGAAAAGTATTGCCGCAGAAATGGATGATGTGTCAGTTGAGATCCCGTTAATCATTTCTGATATTGAAATGCCTGAAATGGATGGCTACACCTTAACGGCTGAAATTCGTAATGATCCAAAATTAAAGAATATCAAAGTTGTATTGCACACATCATTAAGTGGTGTATTTAACCAGGCGATGGTACAAAAAGTAGGGGCTAACGACTTTATTGCTAAGTTTAACCCCGATGAGTTAGCCGCCGCGGTTAACAAACATTTAAGTTTATAAACCTTTTATTATTGCAAAAGATTGCAAAATATTGGAGGTTGAGCTCATAGGCTTACATATTAGGAAGATAATGTGACAGATAAATCACTTGCTGAAGCAGAGTACAATCAATTTAGACTGTTTTTAGAACAGCATAGCGGTATTGTGTTAGGTGAGAACAAACAATATTTAGTACGCAGTCGTTTAGCTCCTTTGATGGGAAAGCATAATTTGCCTTCTTTGTCTGAGGTGGTTAAAAAATCGATGAAACCGATAGAGCGGCAACTGCGCGCTGAAGTGATAGATGCGATGACCACCAATGAAACGTTATGGTTTCGAGACCGTTATCCATTTGAATTACTGCACAATACTCTACTGCCTGAATACAGCAAGCTTGGCAGACCATTAAAAATTTGGTCGGCGGCATGCTCTTCAGGGCAAGAACCTTATTCGTTGGCCATGACGGTGTTGGAATATCAACAGCGTAAACCTGGTACTTTACCAGGAGGCGCGACGATTCAGGCAACAGACTTATCACCTTCTATGTTAGATCGTTGTAAGAATGCTGAATATGATGGTTTAGCACTTGCTCGTGGTTTGTCTGAAGAACGTAAACGTCAGTTTTTTGATGCTTTGCCTTCAGGCAACATGAAAGTTAAAGATAATGTGAAGCGTTTAGTTAACTTTAGAGCCCATAATCTACTTGAAAGTTATAGCTTATTAGGTAAATACGATATTATTTTTTGCCGCAATGTGTTGATTTACTTTGCTCCTGAGGCAAAGGCTAAAATTTTGCGGCAATTTGCTGCCGCACTTAATCCTAAGGGTATTTTATTTTTGGGTGCGTCAGAATCTCTAGCAGGGTTAACCGATGAATTTAATATGGTTCGCTGTAATCCTGGGATCTATTATCAAAAGAAAACCTAGATAATATAATAGTTTAACCTATTTATCATGCCGGCATTCGTCGGCATGTTTGTTTTTGTCTTTTATTCACCCATAAATTAAATTGTTGGCATAACCTTTGCTTTATTTCTATCAGTTAGCTGATGGAGGCAATTTTATGGCGATTAATTTCGATAATGCATTAGGTGTTCACCAATATTCTTTGGGCGTTCGAGCGCAAAGAGCAGAAGTGATTTCAAGTAATATCGCCAATGCCAATACTCCTCATTATAAAGCTCAAGATGTCAATTTTGCTTCTGCTATGCAAGCTGCAAGCTCGCATCAGAAAGGCTTGAGTATGAGCCAAACTACAGAGAAACATTTTGATTTAACGGCGTTAAGTCAACAGCATGTTCAATATCGTATGCCAAATCAAGCTGATACTGGCGATGGTAATACTGTCGATACGCAAAAAGAGCAAGCTGCATTTATGCAAAATGCGCTCGAATATCAAATGTCATTAGGCTTTCTTGAGGGAAAATTTAATGGCATGCGTAAAGCATTGCGAGGTGATTAATTATGAGTTTATTTAATATTTTTAATGTTTCTGGTTCAGGTATGTCTGCGCAGTCAGTGCGTTTGAATACCACCGCCAGTAATATTGCCAATGCTGATTCTGTGTCTAGCAGTGTCGATAAAACCTATCGCGCGCGTCATCCTGTTTTTGAAGCCGAAATGCTAAAAGCCAATAGCCAACAAAATAGCTCACCTGGCGTGACCGTTAAAGGCATTGTCGAAAGTGATAAACCATTATTAAAAGAATATTCGCCAGACCATCCCATGGCGGATGGTGATGGTTTTATCTATAAACCTAATGTCAATGTGATGGAAGAAATGGCGGATATGATTTCTGCATCGCGTTCTTATCAAATGAACGTTCAGGTGGCTGATGCAACAAAGTCTATGTTGCAACAGACATTAAGGATGGGTAAATAGTATGATTATTCAAGGAGGTAACAATGAGCCTCGTTAATTCTTACAGTCAGTCTTTACCGCAACAATCCAGTAGTGCATCTAATACTAGCGCTACAACGAAAAGTTCTGTACAGACAAATACGACTAGCACGACTACGGGTAATCCTTTCCTAGACGGAATTCGTTTGCCTGAAGAAAGCGCTATCCCTGAATCAAAAGATCAGATGTTAAAGCAAGAGGATTTTTTTGCTTTACTTAGTCAGCAGTTGTCGATGCAAGATCCTTTTAAACCGGTTGATAACGATCAAATGATTGCCCAAATGGCATCGTTTTCTACAGTAGATGGTATTTCAAATCTTAATGATGAAATTCTTAACCTTAATACTGTGATGAGTTCTAGCCAGGCGTTACAAGCTTCAGGCTTGGTTGGACGTAAAGTGCTCATTCCTTCTGATACCGGCGCTATCTCTACTGAAAGCTCTGAGATAAAAGGGGTGATCAGTACACCGTCAGCGATTGAAACGATTACGGTAAGGATTGAAGACGAGTCGGGTCAGCTTATTAAGAGCTTTAATGTTGACGGCAGTAAAGGCGGCAATGTTGACGTGACTTGGGATGGTTTAGATAAAAGTGGTAACCCAGCTAAAGCGGGTAATTATGCCATTAAGGCCAGTGGTAAAGTCGATGGAACGTCGGAAGATTTAGCCGTGTCGACTTACGCTCATGTTACTAGTGTGTCATTAGGCACTGTAGCAACAGGAGCAATTTTGAATTTGCGTGGAGTAGGTGGAATTAAGTTATCTGACGTACTCGCAGTATCTGAAACATAGTACGGCTAATAACGAACCGTTAGCTGTCATCATAAATGAATTAAATGTGAGAGGTGTAATATGTCATTTAACATCGCATTGAGTGGTATCGCTGCCGCGCAAAAAGATTTAAATACGACCGCGAATAACATCGCCAACGTCAATACTATTGGTTTTAAAGAATCTCGAGCTGAATTTGCTGACGTTTACGCCAATTCAATTTTTTCTAACAGTAAAACTGCAGTGGGTGGCGGTGCAACTACCACACAAGTTGCGCAGCAGTTTCATCAAGGTAGCTTGCAATTTACCAGTAACTCGTTGGATATGGCGATCAGTGGCGGTGGCTTCTTTGTTACCTCTTCAGAATTAGGTTCGCAAGATCAGTCATACACCCGTGCGGGGGCGTTTAAAGTTGACTCAAGTAATTATATGGTCGACTCAGCAGGTAATTTTTTACAAGGTTTTCCAGTGGATGAAGATGGTAACTCAACTTCAGTGAGTTTAACTACAACTCAACCAATTAAGATACCTGACACAGCAGGTAGCCCTGTGCAAACCGGAAATGTTGGTTTGCAGATGAATCTTAATGTGAGTGAAACAGCCTTAGATCCAGCTAATTTTAATCCTGCTGATTCTGATACATTCAATAATTCCACCTCGGTGACGATTTATGATTCGTTAGGTGAGTCGCATATTATGACTACCTACTTTGTTAAGCCAACGAACGGTTCATATACTGGAGAAAGTAATTGGGTGGCATTTTATGCGGTTGATGGTGACCCTGTTGACGTTGCAAGTGGACCCGGTACTTATTCCACTGATACTGATGGTGATAGCATAGCTGATGGAACAGGAACCGTGTCAGCTGCTAACCCTGGCGGGGCTGCTGGTACATGGTCAGGTGCGGTGCTTAAATTTAACTCTGTAGGTGCTTATACAGGCAGTGATCCTGCCATTATTACCACTGAAGCACTAGGTACCGGAGGTGCGGGTGCTTTAGGTCCTGGGGCGGATGGCACTCAGACTCTTACGATAAAATTTAATAGTCCAACCCAGTATTCATCTCCGTTTGAAGTGACCGAATTAACTCAAGATGGTATTACAGTGGGTCGATTAACCAATGTAGGTATTGGTTCAGATGGTTTAATTACCGCCAGTTATAGTAATGGCTCAACGGTTCCATTATCGCGTGTTGCTTTAGTTCGTTTTGCTAACGAGCAAGGGCTCACTCAAGTGGGTAATACCTCTTGGAAAGCCAGTTTAGATTCAGGAGCCGCATTAGCCGGAGAAGCCAATAGCGGTACATTTGGTAGTATTCGTTCATCAGCGCTTGAACAATCAAACGTTGATTTAACCACAGAGCTGGTAGATTTAATCTCTGCTCAGCGTAACTTCCAGGCTAACTCGCGTACACTTGAAGTCAACAATACTTTGAATCAAACGATATTACAGATCCGCTAAGTTTACGTTTACCTTTACCTTATTAATTTATGTTTACGTGATAATAGGTGTTGCCGTTTACGGCAACACCTTGCCTTTCCCCTTGTTATTGTTACTCCTCGCTACTCTTTGTTATTACCTCACTAGTGTTGATAGATGCTTTTTTGACACTTAGGCGTTATTCGTTAATTTTATTGATTAACCGATTCATGTAGTTACCTCCTTACAACATAACTTAAAACTCATTGGCATGATGCTTGCTTATTCTGTGTATATAGTGTTTTTGCAGAAAGTTTGACGGAGCAAAAAATGGACAAATTTCTTTATATTGCCATGAGTGGCGCAAAGCAAGGGATGAATGCCCTAGCAGTGAGTGCGAACAATCTTGCTAACGCCAATACAGATGGATTTAAAGCAGACATGGTCCAAGCCCGTTCAATGCAGGCTTTTGGTGAAGGCTTGCCTACACGGGTATTTTCGATGATGGAAAGCCCAGGCAGTAACTTTAACGGTGGTCCAATTAAAACCACTGGTCGCGATCTTGATATTGCGGTTAAGGGTGATGGCTGGCTTGCAGTGCAAGCGGCAGATGGTTCTGAAGGATACACCCGTGCGGGCAGTTTGAAAATTGACAGCACAGGTATGTTGTTAAATAGCAGTAACCGTCCGGTAATGGGGGCTTCGGGTCCTATTGTGTTACCTATTCCAGTTGAGAAAATTGAAATTTCCGCCAACGGTATTATTTCAGTACGTCCGCAAGGCGCAACCGCTGAAGTGATAGAAGAGGTCGCGAGGATTAAATTAGTTAATCCGGGCAACGAAAACCTAATGCGCGGTGAAGATGGTTTGTTTCGCCTTATTGCAGGTGGTAATGCTCCAAACGACCCAGGGGTTCAAGTTGAAAGCGGCGCGGTTGAAGGAAGTAATGTGAACTCAGTGCATGAAATGGTCGCCATGATTGATATTCAACGTCAATACGAAATGCAAGTCAAAATGATGAAGAACGCTGAAGAAATTGATCGGGCGTCCACTTCCTTGATGAGAATTAGTTAGGAGTAATTATTATGCATCCAGCGTTATGGATAAGTAAAACCGGTGTCGATGCCCAGCAAACTAACATTGCCGTTATTTCGAATAACGTGGCCAACGCCAGCACTGTCGGATTTAAGAAAAGTCGCGCGGTATTTGAAGACTTACTGTATCAAACGGTTAATCAAGCCGGTGGCATAAGCTCAGATAATAGCAAATTACCCAATGGTTTAAACATTGGTGCAGGTACTAAAGTTGTTGCTACCCAAAAAATGTTTACCCAAGGCAACATGCTTACTACCGATAACTCATTAGATTTAATGATTGAAGGTTCGGGCTTTTTTGAAGTTCAAATGCCGGATGGTACAGCAGCTTACACGCGTAATGGCCAGTTTAGCTTAGACGATACCGGTCAGATTGTAACTCCAGGTTCAGGCTATGTGGTGCAACCGCCAATTACCATCCCGGATGATTCAACCAGTATTACGGTGTCTGCATCGGGCGAAGTATCAGTGCAAACCCCTGGTACCGCAGCAAGTCAGGTTATTGGCCAGTTAACCATGACCGATTTTATTAATCCGGCAGGTTTAGACCCGTTAGGACAAAACTTGTATACCGAAACGGGTGCAAGCGGCACACCTATTCAAGGTACAGCATCGTTAGACGGCTTAGGTTCTATTCGCCAAGGAGCACTAGAAACCTCTAACGTGAATGTAACAGAAGAGTTGGTCAACCTTATTCAAGGTCAACGTATTTACGAGATGAACTCAAAGGTTATCTCGGCAGTTGACCAGATGCTGTCTTATATTAATCAGAATCTCTAAGGAGCTAACATGATTAAATACATTGCGTTAGCCTCAGTGGTGTTATTGGTTGGTTGTAGCTCAACCGCTAAAAAACCGATTGCTGATGATCCATTTTATGCGCCGGTATACCCAGATACAGTACCTACGCAGGTGGCGGCGACGGGGTCTATTTATCTTGATAGCCAAGCATCAAGCTTGTATTCCGATATTCGTGCGCACCGCGTCGGTGACATTATTACCGTGACGTTAAAAGAGTCCACTCAAGCGTCAAAAAGCGCCAATAACGAAATCAAAAAAGGCTCAGATTTAAGCGTAGAGCCAGTTTATGCCGGCGGTAAAAATATTTCCATCAGTGGTGTCCCAATTGATTTAGGTTACTCCGACAGCATGAATACCAAGCGCGAATCTGACGCCGATCAATCTAACAGTTTAGATGGCAGTATTTCGGCCAATATCATCCAAGTGCTAAGTAACGGCAACTTGGTGATCCGCGGTGAAAAATGGATTTCAATTAACAACGGTGATGAGTTTATTCGTGTCACCGGAATGATCCGCAGCGAAGACATTAATCCAGACAATACAATCGATTCGACACGAGTGGCTAACGCTCGTATTCAGTATAGCGGTACCGGTACGTTTGCTGACTCCCAAAAAGTCGGTTGGCTGAGTTCATTCTTTATGAGTGACTGGTGGCCTTTTTAAGGAGTAATGCATGAAAACTAAACTGCTTATGTCGACTGTCGCAGTAGTCGCATCAATACTAATGCTAACCGCGCCTGCACATGCCGAACGGATTAAAGACATCGCCAGTATTCAAGGGGTGCGAAGTAACCAATTAGTGGGTTATGGCTTGGTGGTGGGTTTGCCTGGTACTGGGGAAAAAACCCGTTATACCGAACAAACCTTTAGAACCATGCTCAAAAATTTCGGTATTAATTTACCAGACTCTGTTCGTCCTAATTCAAAGAATGTCGCTGTCGTTGCTGTGCATGCCGAAATGCCGGCCTTTATTAAGCCGGGTCAAAATCTTGACATTACCGTGTCCAGTTTAGGTGAAGCAAAAAGTTTACGTGGTGGCACTTTATTACAAACTTTCTTGAAAGGGGTCGATGGCAATGTGTATGCCATTGCTCAGGGAAGCTTAATTGTAAGTGGTTTTAGTGCCGAAGGGCTAGATGGCTCAATGGTGATTCAAAACACTCCAACCGTTGGCCGTATCCCAAGTGGTGCCATTGTCGAGCGCAGTGTAATTAGTCCGTTTGCTAGTGGTGATTATCTTACGTTTAATTTACGTCGTTCTGATTTTTCTACGGCCAAACGTACCGCAGATGCAATTAACGATTTACTTGGCCCAGACATGGCAAAGGCAATTGACGCCACATCTATTCAAGTGAGCGCGCCACGCGATGCTTCACAGCGGGTGTCGTTTTTATCGGTATTAGAAAACATTGAAGTTATACCCGCAGAAGAATCAGCCAAAGTGATTGTTAACTCACGTACCGGCACCATTGTGGTTGGCCAAAACGTCAAGTTATTACCCGCGGCTGTCACTCACGGCGGATTAACTGTGACTATTGCTGAGGCGACCCAAGTGTCACAACCCAACGCATTAGCGGGTGGTGATACGGTTGTTACGACAAACAGTACGATTGATGTGTCAGAAAAAGATCGTCGTATGTTTATGTTTAATCCAGGTACCACACTTGATGAGCTTGTCAGAGCCGTGAATTTAGTGGGTGCAGCACCATCAGACGTACTTGCCATACTCGAAGCGTTAAAAATGGCAGGCGCTTTGCATGGTGAACTTATCATCATCTAATAATTGTCGGAATGACTATGGAAAAGTTGTCAGCTTCATCGAACTTTCTGGATCTAGGAGGACTAGATTCACTTCGTGTCCAAGCCCAGAAAGACGAGAAGGGGGCACTTAAAGAAGCGGCAAAGCAATTTGAAGGTATCTTTATTCAAATGCTAATGAAAAGCATGCGAGATGCTAATGCCGCGTTTAAGTCAGACAATCCAATGAACAGTGAAACCACCGCATTTTTTGAACAAATGCGCGATCAGCAAATGTCAGTCGATTTATCTAATAAAGGCATGTTGGGGCTGGCTGAGATGATGGTGCAGCAATTAGACCCAGATGATAGCCCCATTACACCAGCATCGGTATTGCGTGGTAATACAGACTACAAAGTTAACCCAAGTATGTTTGTTGCTCCAGCAACAGAGTTAGATAAAGACACTCTCGATATTATCGCGCCAAAAGATCAAATAGCAGCATCGCATTCTGTTATAGATAGCGCCGAATCGATGCGACCAATGTCAGCCCAACTTACTAATGTGCTAGACGGTGAACAGTTAAATAGTGTATTGCGCGGTGAGCAATTAGCCAGTCAAGCGGTACAAATAGGCAAAGTATTGCCGCAAGCTGATGTTACTTTGCCAAAAAGCAAAGGCATAGCTGTGAGTCAATTTACCAGCCCAGAACATTTTATTTCAGTGTTGTATCCCCATGCTGAAAAAGCGGCTAAATCGTTAGGAACCTCAGCTGAGGTATTAATTGCCCAGTCAGCGTTAGAAACCGGTTGGGGCCAAAAAGTGGTACGCCGTAATGACGGCACTATGAGCCATAACCTGTTTAATATTAAAGCAGACAAGCGTTGGCAAGGTGATAAAACCTCAGTCAATACGTTGGAATTTGAAAAGGGCATTGCGGTGCAACAAAAAGCGGATTTCAGAATGTATGACAACCTTGAGCAAAGCTTTAATGACTTTGTGTCATTTATTAGCCAAGGCGATCGTTATCAGGATGCGCGTAAAGTTGCCAGCGAGCCAACTCAATTTATTAAAGCGTTACAAAAAGCTGGCTACGCCACAGACCCTCAATATGCCAATAAAGTCATCAATGTGATGAAATCGGTTAAAGAAGGCCTTAAATCTATATTACCTGTGGAGACTAAATAATGTCGATTGACTTACTCAATATCGCTCGCACAGGCGTTCAAGCATCTCAAGCACAGTTAGGGGTGACCAGTAATAACATCGCCAATGCCAATACTGAAGGTTACAACCGTCAAGTTGCTACTCAGTCATCATTAGAATCACAACGCTTGGGCAATAGTTTTTATGGCACCGGTACTTATGTGTCGGATGTTAAACGTGTTTATAACGAATTTGCCGCACGTGAATTACGCATCGGCCAAACCAGCATGAGTGCGGCTGAAACGTCTTACAGTAAGTTAAGTGAGTTAGATGAGATTTATTCTCAAATTGGCAAAATGGTGCCAGAAAATCTAAATAACTTTTTTGCTAGCATTAATAGTGTGGCCGATTTACCGACAGATCTTGGTATTCGTACAAACAGCTTAAGTTCTGCGCAGCAGTTGGCCATTGGCTTAAATCAAATGCAATCACAACTTGATGGCCAAACAAAACAAACCAATAACCAAATAGAATCCATTACCACTCGAATAAATGAGATAAGCAAAGAACTAGGCAGCATCAATTTAGAGTTGATGAAATCCCAAGGCCAAGACAGCCAAGTATTAGACAAGCAAGACGCACTTATTTTAGAGCTCAGCCAGTATGCTCAGGTTAATGTTATTCCGTTAGATACCGGCGCAAAGTCAATTATGTTGGGCGGCTCGGTGATGTTGGTATCGGGTGAAGTGTCGATGTCGATGGGCATGAGTACTGGCGACCCTTATCCAAATGAACCGCGCATTAATGCTTCTATTGGCGATAAAACTCTTAATGTTGATCCGTCTAAGCTGGGTGGTCAACTTGGCGCATTATTTTCATTTAGAGACGACACCTTATTACCTGCCAGTACTGAACTCGGTCAATTAGCATTAGGCATTGCAGACACCTTTAATGAAATGCAGTCCAAAGGTTTTGATTTAAACGGTGACATTGGTAGTGATATTTTTCGTGATATTAACGACCCATTAATGGCATCTGGCCGTGTCGGAAGTAATTCTACTAATAGCGGTACGGCAGCCATGTCGGTCAATATTGACGATGTGGGAGCTTTATCTGGAGGCAGTTACCAGCTGGGTTATACCACATTAGGTGGCTATCAACTAACAGATACTCAAACCGGTAAGCAAACCACATTAACCCTATCAGGTAGCCAACTTACAGGTGGCGCAGGTTTTAGCATTAACATTGACAGTGGTGCGATAGCTGATGGCGATAAATTTGATATACGCCCAACAGCGGGTGCTGCAGCGGGCTTAAAAGTAGTGATGACCGACCCTAAAGGCATTGCCGCAGCAGGGCCTCAAATTACGCCAAATACAACCAACTCTGGTGAGTTAGCGGTAAAAGTGAATGCCATTAATCGTGCCGACGCTAACTTCCCGGTTACAGGAAGTGAACTTTCGGTTCGAGTTAATACCAATACCGCTATAAAAACTTTTGAAGTTTTTAATGCCGCTGGCACGAGCGTTGGTGGCCCAACAGCATTTACTCCGCCACAAATAAATACAGGTTTTGGTTTTAGTTTCGAAATTGACGACCAATCAACCGCAGGTGTCACCGATACATTCACCTTTGATTTGTCATTTGCCGAAGGCGATAACAGCAATGCCGTTGAAATGGCTAAACTGTCGGACACCAAATTAATGAATAACGGCACTGGCACCTTAACCAGCGTATTTGAAAATACTAAATTGGATATCGGTAGCCAAACTAAGTCTGTTGAAGTGCGCGTGGGCTCAGCGACGGCAATATATCAACAAGCTAGTACTCGGGTGCAAAGTGAATCTGGTGTAAACCTTGATGAAGAAGCTGCAAATCTATTGCGCTTTCAACAATCCTATCAAGCAGCTGCCAGAATTATGACTACAGCGCAAACCATTTTCGATACTTTATTCAGCTCGGTTCGCTAGGAGATACATCATGAGAATTTCTACCGGACAGATGTTTCAGCAAAACACTAATAGCATATTAAATAAGCAATCTGCCACCAACACCATCATGGCGCAAATTGATAGTGGTAAAAGAGTCAATACCGCAGGTGACGATCCTGTTGCAGCCATCGGCATTGATAACTTAAAGCAAAAAAATACCTTAATAGATCAATTTGTAAAAAACATTGATTACGCCACTAGTCACATTCAACAAGCCGAAAGCCAGTTAGGTCAAGCTGATACCTTAGTTGGCAGCATGAAAGAGTCTGTGCTTCGCGGCATAAACGGCAGCATGACTTCCGCCGAGCGGCAAGTGATTGCCGATGACATGCGTCAAAGTCTTGAACAATTAATGTCCATTGCCAATACCAAAGACGAATCGGGTAATTATATTTTTGCGGGCAATAAAACCAACAGTGCACCTTTTGCTTTCGCTAACAATGGCGATGTGGTTTACAGCGGTGATTCCGGTATTCGTAAAAGCAATGTTGCTGCAGGGGTACAAGTTAATACTAATGTGCCAGGCGACGCCGCCTTTATGAATGCACCAAATGCAATGGGCGATTATGGCGTCAATTATTCGTCATCTCAGCAAGGTGACCTTGTTGTCTCTAGCGCCAAAATCACTGACTCGACAACCTATACTCCTGGTTCTTATAGCTTTAGTTTCGCCGACGACGGTGCGGGCGGGCTTAATATTTCGGTAACCGACAGCGCTGCACCCCCGGTTACCACGGTAACGGCTTTTGACGCTTCTGTGCCGGTCAGTGTTAGCGGCATTGTGGTTAAAGTAGATGGTGAGCCTCAAGCTGGCGATAGTTTCAGCATAGAAGAAGTGGCACAAGTCAGCATTTTCGACACTTTCAGCAAGGCTATCGCATTATTCGAAAGTGGAAATGACACACAAACACCTGCTGGTCAGTCAGAGTTGGCACAGCTCTTGAATAACATTGACAGTGGCGTCAATCAAATGAGTCAGCAACGTAGCTTAACCGGCAACAGCCTAAAAGTGCTGCAACAGTATAGCGACAATCATATTGATGAAAAGTTGATTAACACCTCGGCTCTATCAAAGTTAGAAGATTTAGATTTTGCCTCGGCAATTACAGAATTTGAAAAGCAACAAGTCGCACTCAGCGCTGCATCGAGTTTGTTCAGCAAAGTAAGTTCGACCAGTTTGTTTGACTATATATAAAACACGTTTCACCACACATTAAACAGTTTAATGATTAACCGTTTAGCCAAGCTCCGAGTCTTGGCGTTCAACTAAGAAGAGGAATTTTACATATGGCTATTTCAGTTAATACCAACGTCACATCAATGAAAGCGCAGGGCAACTTAAATAAAGCGCAAAGCGCTACATCCATGTCTATGGAGCGATTAGCTTCAGGTTTACGTATCAACAGTGCCAAAGATGATGCCGCAGGCCTACAAATCTCCAACCGTATGACGAGTCAGATAAACGGGATTGGCGTTGCTATCCGTAACGCTAACGATGGCATTTCGATTGCACAGACTGCTGAAGGAGCGTTGAGTGAATCGACAAATATTTTGCAGCGTATGCGTGATTTATCGTTACAATCTGCCAACGGTTCAAACTCTGCAAGCGACCGCGCTTCGATGCAGACAGAGCTTTCTGCACTTCAAGAGGAATTAACGCGTATTTCTGATACGACCGCTTTTGGTGGGCAGAAACTGTTAGATGGTACTTATGGTAGTCAAGCATTTCAAGTGGGCTCTGACGCAAATCAAACAATTAGTATTAGTTTACGTAGTAGTGCTGCCGAAAATATCGGTGGTCAGAAAATTACAGGTGCAGGCACAGCAGCTGGTACGACGGCGTTAACCACTGGTGCACCAGCGTTTGGCGCGGGTACGTTAACCATTACCAATGATGCTACTGGCCAGGCTGGTTTAGTTTCGGCTGCTGTTACTGACACTGCAAACACTTACGCTAGTAAAATTAATGCACTAGAAGGAACAACAGGTGTTAGCGCGCGGGCCCATACTGAAATCGAGATTACTTCAGACTATGCAGCAGCCCTAACAGGTGGCACTATAGGCAGTTCCCGTACTGGCGCACCTACAACAGATATTTCTAGTGTAACGTCAGCGCAGGGCTTAGTGGATACAATTAATGCTGATAGTTCGAACACAGGATTAACGGCAAAGTTAGATGCTGAAAGTGGCAACGTTCGTATCGCTTCGTTGGACGGAGACAATATAACAACGACACAGGTTGGAGGCGCGACTTTCACCATTGATTCTGTTGTAAATGGTGTAGCTGATGGAGCCGCTATAGATGCTGCAGTAGCAGCAGGTACAACTTCATTGGGTGCGATAGAGCTAACGTCAACAAGTTCTTTTTCTATGGTAGAGAGTGCTGTTACGGGGGCGTTCAATGGTCTGACTTCTAGTGACGATCTTGTAAGTTCAATTGATATCACCACAGCATCGGGTGCTCAAAGTGCAATATCGGCGATTGATGGAGCGATTGCGACGATTGACTCACAGCGCGCAGATTTAGGTGCGGTGCAAAATCGTATGGAATTTACTATTAGCAATTTGAGCAATATTCAAAATAACGTTACCGATGCGCGTAGCCGTATTCAGGATGTTGACTTTGCGTCAGAAAGTGCTGAACTTAGTAAACAGCAGATTTTGTCGCAAGCCTCGTCGTCTATGCTTGCGCAAGCGAATCAGTTACCACAGGTAGCATTATCTTTACTTGGTTAATAATTAGCTAAATTATTAACCATTACTCATTAATCGATATAGTAAACCCCGCCACTTATTCAAGTGACGGGGTTTTTATTTGTAGGTTATGTATTGAAAATAAGAGTTTATTGCGTTTCTACTGTATAAATTTTGCATAGTGTAAAAAAAAGCTAAAGTTCTTCTTATTATTGCCGTTACCTTAATTGTAACCAATATATGATCCGCCTGGCTTAATACAGACAGGCAATGTCTACAGTCAGGAATACGAGGAATTAAATCATGGCTATTTCAGTAAATACTAACGTCACGTCAATGAAAGCGCAGGGCAATTTAAATAAAGCTCAAAGCAACACAGCTACTTCAATGGAGCGTTTATCTTCAGGCTTACGCATTAACAGTGCAAAAGATGATGCAGCTGGTTTACAGATATCGAATCGTATGACCAGCCAGATTAACGGTATTGGCGTCGCCATGCGTAACGCTAACGACGGTATCTCGATTGCGCAAACCGCTGAAGGTGCATTGAGTGAATCGACAAATATTTTGCAGCGTATGCGTGATTTATCGTTGCAATCTGCCAACGGTTCAAACTCTTCAAGTGATCGAGCATCAATGCAAACAGAAATTGATGCATTGAGCGAGGAATTAACGCGTATTGCTGATACGACCGCTTTTGGTGGGCAGAAACTGTTAGACGGTTCTTATGGTAGTCAAGCATTTCAAGTGGGCTCTGACGCAAATCAAACAATTAGTATTAGTTTACGTAGTAGTGCTGCCGAAAATATCGGTGGTCAGAAAATTACAGGTGCAGGCACAGCAGCTGGTACGACGGCGTTAACCACTGGTGCACCAGCGTTTGGCGCGGGTACGTTAACCATTACCAATGATGCTACTGGCCAGGCTGGTTTAGTTTCGGCTGCTGTTACTGACACTGCAAACACTTACGCTAGTAAAATTAATGCACTAGAAGGAACAACAGGTGTTAGCGCGCGGGCCCATACTGAAATCGAGATTACTTCAGACTATGCAGCAGCCCTAACAGGTGGCACTATAGGCAGTTCCCGTACTGGCGCACCTACAACAGATATTTCTAGTGTAACGTCAGCGCAGGGCTTAGTGGATACAATTAATGCTGATAGTTCGAACACAGGATTAACGGCAAAGTTAGATGCTGAAAGTGGCAACGTTCGTATCGCTTCGTTGGACGGAGACAATATAACAACGACACAGGTTGGAGGCGCGACTTTCACCATTGATTCTGTTGTAAATGGTGTAGCTGATGGAGCCGCTATAGATGCTGCAGTAGCAGCAGGTACAACTTCATTGGGTGCGATAGAGCTAACGTCAACAAGTTCTTTTTCTATGGTAGAGAGTGCTGTTACGGGGGCGTTCAATGGTCTGACTTCTAGTGACGATCTTGTAAGTTCAATTGATATCACCACAGCATCGGGTGCTCAAAGTGCAATATCGGCGATTGATGGAGCGATTGCGACGATTGACTCACAGCGCGCAGATTTAGGTGCGGTGCAAAATCGTATGGACTTTACCATTAGCAATTTGAGCAATATTCAAAATAACGTTACCGATGCGCGTAGCCGTATTCAGGATGTTGACTTTGCTGCAGAGAGTGCAACGCTAAGTAAGCAGCAGATTCTATCGCAAGCATCATCGGCTATGTTGGCGCAGGCTAATCAGTTACCGCAGGTTGCACTATCACTACTATAATCAGCGAATGATAAGTAGATGATTGACTGTTATTTACTGAGTGAATCGGTAACATAACGGCAAATAGAAAAGGAAGATTCACAGTTGAATCTTCCTTTTTGTTTTATGCGATTATAAATTATGTCTTATATACTGTGTTTAGCGATTATATTTGATTGATGTTAGATTATAATTGCTTGGCGTGACGTTAAAAGATTGCGATAACTGGAGGATGTTATGGATAATAATTCAATGGGCATTACAAACTCGTTTGTAAGCCCTACGGTAACAAAGAGACCTGAAGTCATATCCGAAACTTTGTCAGCTAGAAATGACGCGTCAAATATCGCAGCTGAAACAATCATTCATACGACAGAAGTGGATAAGGTCTCGTTGACCAAGACGATAGTTGAAACTCAGGCTGATGCTAACACTGCAGCCGAGACTAAAAAAGAACAATCTCAAGCTGAAGCTTTAGCTGTAGTAGTTGAGCAGTTATCAGAGGTGATGTCGATAATGAATAAAGGTTTGGCATTTTCGATTGATGACGATTCAGGCTCGGCGGTAGTGAAAGTCATGGACATCGATACTGGTGAGCTTATACGTCAAATCCCTAATGATGAAGCGTTAGAGTTGGCGCAAAAATTGCTTGATGTGAAAGGGCTGTTGATGAGAACAGAAGCCTAATTAGCCTTCTTTTGAATTTTAAAAAAAAGATAATGATACTTTTTAAGAGATAAGTTGAGGTAAACATGGGATTAACATCGGTAGGGCTAGGTTCGGGCCTAGACATTAACGGTATTGTATCTGCTTTAGTTAGCTCTGAACAAGCCCCAAAAGTTGCTCAGTTTAACGCCAAAGAGGGCGCGATAAATGCTGAAATATCAGCGTTGGGCTCTTTAAAAAGTTCGTTATCTGAATTTAAAAGTAGTTTAAGTTTTCTGTCTAAAACAACATCATTCGATAGTCAGAGCGTGTCGCTTTCTAAGAGTACTTACCTAAGTGCAACTGTGAGTAACAATGCGGTGTCTGGCAGTTATAATGTTGCCGTTGAGCAACTAGCTGTTAGTCAAAAAGTTGGCTCTGCGGCCGTGAGCGATGTGACGGCAGCGTTAGATGAAGGCTCGTTAAATTTTGCCGTTGATGGCAATAGCTTTGATGTCGCAGTCACCACAGAAGATACTTTACAAACATTAGTGTCTAAAATTAACTCAGCTAAAGATAATGTTGGCGTTACCGCTACCATAGTTAACAGTGATGGTGGTGCAAAATTAGTATTAACCTCCAACAAAACCGGTACCGCCAATAATATAACGGTTTCGGCAACTGATACTGGTGCCGGTACTGTGTTGGCCGATACCTTTGCTATGACTGAATTGCAACCTGCCAAAGATTCGATTATATACATTGACGGCTTAAAGCTTACTTCGAGCAGTAATACCGTAGAGGGCGCCATTGATGGTGTGACCCTTAACCTTAAAGACGCCGATATCGATAAGCCAACCACATTAACTGTTGCACAAAATACCAGTTCAATAAAAAGTGGCATAAAATCATTTGTTGAAGCGTTTAACTCGATGTCGAAAACAATTACTGATTTAACCAGTTACAATGCTGCGACCGAAACTGCGGCTGTTTTGCAAGGGGATTCGTTACCTCGCGGGATCCAAAGTCAGTTGCGCGGTGTTATTTCATCTGCATTCTCAACATCAAGTGGTAATTTATCACTTGCCTCTATCGGCATTACCACCACACGTAGTGGCACCTTAGAAATAGATGACGATATTTTAACCGCAGCATTAAAAAACAATGTTACTGGTATTAAAGAAATGTTTACCGCTGAAGATACTGGTGTGGCTGCAAAATTAGACGGCTATCTTGATTCGTATGTTGGCACCGGTTCTATTATTGATAGCCGCGATAGCTCCTTAGACGGTAATTTAGAGCGCTTGAGTGATCAGCGAGAAGTGTTTGCTCGAAAAATGGCGGCATTTGAAGCGCGCTTGTTTAAACAATATAACTATATGGATTTGATTGTGGGTCAATTAAGTACCCAGAGTTCCGATTTACAATCACGACTCGATTCACTTCCAGGGCTTGTGAGTCAAAATAATTAATTGGAATGTTAATTAACCGTTTGAACAACCTTTTAGTCAATCTGTTTAATCAATTTTTTTAAAAGATAATATCGAGATGAAAATCAAATGACCACAACAGAGCAACAAGTGCTAATTGATGATTTGGATGCTACCAGCGAACAATGTAAGACAGTATTGAACCGTTTAAAAAACAAAAATGACATCGAAGAATTTGATGAGTTGGTATTGAATTTGCAGGAGTTGGTTACTAAGCGTCAAAACTTATTGAATGTTTTGATTGCGGATGATTCGTTTGTGCAAAGAGATTATTTGGAGCGTCAATTGGAGTTGACATTAAGCCTTGAAGTGAAAGCAAAGCTAGTGTTAAACAGTTTGCATTCTGAGATACATCTAGGCAAGAAAAACCAACGTCAAGTTAATGTTTATAAGAGTATTGATTCAGATAGGTAGGTATTTATGAGAAGCTCACTACAGTCATATCGAAAAGTATCGCTAGAAAGCGAAATAGCGGTGGCTTCGCCACATCGCATTATACAAATGATGTTTGAAGGCGCATTGCAACGTATAGCCCAAGCAAAATACGCTATTCAACAGAAAAATCCTGCTCAAAAAGGCGAGAATATCGGTAAAGCCGTTAGTATTATTGCTGGGTTGAGCGGTAGCCTAAACATGGATGCTGGTGCTGATGTTTCTGCTAATTTAGATTCGCTTTACGAGTACATGCTAAGACGATTATCTGAGGCTAATGTCGCTAATGATATAGAGATGCTCGAAGAGGTTTCTGCTTTAGTCAGAACCATTAAAGAAGGTTGGGATACCATCCCTCAAGATATGCATGAGCTAACTTCTGAAGCGAGTTAATCGTTACCGCATACTGTATTTAAACTAAAAAAGACGCCTAGCGTCTTTTTTGCTATCTGGCTTAGTATTTAATTCAAGAACATCATCTATTTGCCGAGAGAGAGTGTTTCTAGCGAGTCGATATTTAACCTCGCCACCAAAACAAAACTTGCTCCATTAGAATTTTTGAATGAAAAAACATCATTTTTAACATAAAATGCTATCTGTTGTAGATAAAATGTAACTGATGCTTGCTTATAGTTGGCTGATAATACAATATTTAACCTCAACTCGGGTTAATATGTGGGTTATGTAAGGCAAAATGACAGCATGCGGCCTATTTCATATCAAACTTGTCATTTGTTTTGCTAACAAGGCGCAGTCTCTTATTACTAGCTGCGCCAATAGCTAGCTTATTGCAAGTCAATGCAACACAGTTAGCGAGACAAAGGGCTGTTTGATAACCATTTATTATCCCTAGCTGAGGTTATTTACCATTGAGTTCGTTTTTCTTCACTGTATTTAGCGGATTAACGATCCTGTTTTAGGAATAATGCTAGAATAATGTCAGTGCTGTTTGTTTTTATGACGGCAATGTACTTTGGCTTATGTGGCGATATGCGGCATAATCATCCCGAATCAATACCTATAACAAGAGCTTTTGGCCTTCTGAATGATGCAAATAGAACAAAGAATTTTAATTGTCGGTACCCCATCAGAGCGCGTGACTCGTTTGTGCTGCATTTTCGAATTCCTAGGCGAGCAGTGTGAAATTGTCTCTAATGAATCTTTTTTAGCCCTGATCGAGCAATCTCGGTATCGCGCTGTTGTCATTGTTGATGAAAACATCAGCGTCGAGAGTATTAAAAACATAGCCGCTATAGTGCCTTGGCAACCGATGTTGTTATTAGGCGATACCGATATCAATTTATCCAACATGCTCGGAACAATTGAAGAGCCGATAAATTACCCGCAATTGACTGAACTGCTGCATTTTTGCCAAGTTTTTGGCCAAGCCAAGCGAGAACACACTTTAACCAGTGGCAACCAAACCAAACTATTCCGAAGCTTAGTCGGGCGCAGTGAAGGTATTGCTAAAGTCCGCCATTTGATTAACCAAGTATCAAGCTCTGATGCGACAGTATTAGTACTGGGTCAATCGGGGACCGGTAAAGAGGTTGTAGCGCGTAATATTCATTATTTATCTGAACGACGAGATGGACCGTTTATCCCGGTCAATTGTGGTGCGATTCCTGCTGAATTACTTGAAAGTGAATTGTTTGGCCATGAAAAAGGCTCTTTCACTGGGGCTATATCATCTCGTAAAGGCCGTTTTGAATTGGCTGAAGGTGGCACGCTCTTTTTAGATGAAATTGGTGATATGCCGCTGCAAATGCAAGTTAAGTTGTTACGTGTGTTGCAAGAAAAGGTATTTGAACGTGTTGGTGGCAGTAAAACAATTGCTACCGATGTGCGTATCGTTGCCGCAACGCATCGCGATCTTGAAACCATGATTGTAGATAACTCATTTCGAGAAGATTTATATTATCGACTCAATGTGTTCCCAATTGAGATGCCAGGATTAAGTGAGCGTCGTGACGATGTGCCGCTACTATTGCATGAATTAGTTAGCCGAGTATTTAATGAAGGCCGCGGTAAGGTTCGTTTCACTCAACGCGCCATCGAATCGTTAAAAGAACACCCTTGGTCTGGTAATGTGCGAGAGTTATCAAACTTGGTCGAGCGTTTAACGATCTTATTCCCTGGTGGATTAGTCGACGTTAATGATTTACCGCATAAGTACCGTTATATAGAGGTACCAGAATATTGCGTTGAAATCAGTGAAGAACAATTAGAGCGCGATGCTTTAGCTTCAATATTCAGTGATGAAGAGCCTGTTGAAATACCTGAAACGCGTTTCCCTAGTGAATTGCCGCCAGAAGGGGTTAATTTAAAAGATTTACTAGCGGAATTAGAAATTGACATGATCCGTCAAGCGCTTGAGCAGCAAGATAGTGTTGTAGCAAGAGCTGCTGAAATGTTGGGTATTCGTCGTACAACATTAGTCGAAAAAATGCGTAAATATGGTTTGAGTAAAGACTAGACCATTATCTGAATTTTGGATTTTATAAAAACACACCTTCAGGTGTGTTTTTTCGTTTTATCAGTAACTGAAAAATTAATGATCTCATGTTTCTAGTGCTTGAGATAATAGCTTGGCACTGCAAATGTTTTTAACTTTAGAAGTAATATATTGTTACCGCTAGATAGTATTGTGATTAAGTAGTTTTATTGTTAGCTGGCCGAATATTGGTTTTGCAAGATGTGGTAAGGCCAATGAACTAAACTCATAAGTATGTTGCTTTATCACTGGCTTAAAACACGGTCTGCCGATGCTTCTATTACTATAAGAAATTGCTTGGCACAGTAAATGCATTCAGCTAATCAAATGTTATTTTTTTGACGGAGCGACCATGTATTTAGCACGAGCGTTAACACATACAGATCATTCAGACTATGAGTTACCTGCGTCAGCTTCGTCTATCACTACAACTGATACAGAGGCGGAATCGCCAGCTATTGGGATTAATTCAGTTCAGCAGCGTAATGTGAACTTTGCTACCAACTTAGCAACTAACTTAGCCACTCCCGTTATCAGTACTTATTCTAGTAAGGCCGCCAATATGTCAAATCAAATGGCGCATATTCTTCAAGCCATGCCATCTGGTGTGGTGATCCTTGATGGTGACGGTGTGGTTACGTTAGCCAACCCAGTTGCAACCGAACTATTAGGACGACCTCTGCAGGGGGCTCGTTGGTTTGATATTATTCATCGCGCTTTTGCCCCACAAGATGATGACGGCCATGAAGTGTCGCTTAAAAATGGTCGACGAGTAAAATTGGCTATTACGCCATTAGCGCCTGAACCTGGGCAGTTGATTGTGTTAACCGATCTCACTGAAACGCGTTTATTGCAGAAAAACTTGTCTCATTTACAACGTTTATCGGCATTAGGCAAAATGGTGGCGACATTAGCACATCAGGTGCGCACCCCATTGTCTGCAGCTTTGCTGTATGCCTCTAATCTTGCTAGCCCTAAATTATCTGATTCTGCTAGGTCTAAGTTTCAATCTAAATTGGTCGACCGGCTTAATGAGCTAGAACGTCAAGTTAATGACATGTTGCTAATGGCAAGGGGACGTCAAGATGGGATGGCTGAATCAGTCTCAATGGATGAAATCATTAACCAAGTGATGGCTAGCTGCGAACCGATTGCAGATAAAAAGCACTGTCAGCTAGTTGTGGAAGATACTTCACATTCATTGATGCTTGCCAATGCGAATGCTCTCAGTTCTGCCGTTAATAATTTAGTGATGAATAGCATTGAAGCGGGCGCCACAAAAATAAAAGTCAGTGCCAGCGAAACACCAGATGGGCTATTGTTAGATGTCATCGATAATGGCAAAGGGCTCGAGCCGTCAATGCAACAACAAATTCTTGAACCCTTTTTTACCACTAAAAGCCAAGGTACTGGTTTAGGCTTAGCGGTTGTGCAGTCGGTAGTGCGTAACCATGGCGGACAAATTCAATTGTCGTGTAAGCCGGGTATGGGTTGCCATATTAGGTTGAGCTTTCCACACATGAACAAAGCAAGTGATCAGGAGGTGATGCGTGGCTGAAGCAAATATTTTATTAGTTGAAGATGATGCCGATTTACGCGAGGCATTGCTTGATACTCTCATGCTTGCCCATTATGACTGTGTCGATGTAGGTAGCGCTGAAGAGGCCATTCTGGCCTTGAAAGCAAACCATTTTGATATGGTGATTAGCGATGTGCAGATGGACGGTATTGGTGGTATCGGGTTGTTGGGTTATTTACAACAGCATCAACCTAAACTGCCAGTATTGTTAATGACCGCTTATGCCACTATTAACAGTGCTGTGAATGCGATGAAATTAGGTGCAGTGGATTATTTGGCTAAACCGTTTGCGCCTGAAGTGTTATTGAATCAGGTGTCACGTTATTTACCTTTAAAACAAAATCATGATAAACCCGTGGTCGCAGATGAGAAAAGTTTAGCGCTGTTGTCGCTGGCTCAGCGGGTAGCAGTATCTGATGCATCGGTAATGATTATGGGTCCTAGTGGCTCAGGTAAAGAAGTGTTAGCGCGCTATATTCACCAACATAGTCAACGCCATGACCAACCATTTATTGCGATTAACTGCGCTGCAATCCCAGAAAACATGTTAGAAGCCACTTTATTTGGTTACGAGAAAGGTGCATTTACTGGCGCTTATCAAGCCTGCCCAGGTAAGTTTGAACAAGCCCAAGGCGGCACTATATTACTTGATGAAATATCTGAGATGGAACTTGGCTTACAAGCTAAATTGCTCAGGGTATTACAAGAGCGCGAAGTAGAGCGTTTAGGTGGCCGCAAAACCATTAAACTTGATGTGCGAGTGTTGGCAACCTCAAACAGAGATTTAAAAGCCATGGCGACCTCTGGTGAGTTTAGGGAAGATTTATACTACCGAATTAATGTGTTTCCGTTAACGTGGCCAGCGCTGCATCAGCGTCCTGCTGATATATTACCGCTTGCACGGCATTTGCTGATTAAACATGCTAAAGCATTTAATATGGCTTCTGTGCCTAAGCTTGATGATGCTGCCACTCGGCGTTTATTGACTCATCGATGGCCTGGTAACGTGCGCGAGTTAGATAATGTTATTCAACGAGCGCTAATATTACGGGTTAATGATGATATTGGTGTCAATGACATTATTTTAGATTGTGCCGATGTGAGTTTAGTTGCAACTGAATGTGTTGATGCGGATAAGCCAGCCGAAGTTGACGGTTTAGGTGACGAACTAAAAGCCCAAGAACATGTCATTATTTTAGAAACTCTAAATCAATGTCAGGGCAGTCGGAAAATGGTCGCTGAAAAACTCGGTATAAGCGCCCGTACGCTACGTTATAAAATGGCCAAAATGCGTGATATGGGTATTCAATTACCTGCTTAACGTAAATGCCGTCAACTAATTGTTAGTTAACGTTATGATTTTATAGCCTAATAAGGCTATTGTTTATCGTTCATCTACGCAAAAGTAACCTGTTTTATTTAATGGAGAGGTTACTTTTGCTTGTGCTACCCCCCCTGTTATCGACTAATCTTCCACTAATTGTAATACTGGCACCTAAATTGCTTTAACTCTTTATCAGTTATTGTTGTCGTCAAAAAGTCGACGAAAGGGAGTTACATCATGCAGATTAGCGCAAATCCATTAATGCAAGAAATGCAATCGCTTCGCGGCGAAATAGCCCCTTCTATTGGTTCATCTATTCGTCCCAACCTTACCCAGCAAGTGAATAACACCACCGGTGCTGATTTTAGTCAGTTACTGTCTCAAGCAGTGGGAAGCGTCAATGAGCTACAACAATCATCGGCAAATTTAGCGACTCGTTTAGACATGGGCGACACCACGGTGACCTTGTCTGATACCGTTATTGCGCGTGAGAAAGCTGGCGTTGCCTTTGAGGCCACAGTGCAAGTACGTAATAAGCTTGTCGATGCTTATAAAGAAATTATGAGTATGCCTGTTTAGTCGCAGACTGTTTTTGAGCACTAAATAACATAACAACATTAGATATAGCAGGTACGTATTGTGAGCACAGACATTATGGTAGGTTCGGGTTCAACAGCCGATGGCGGTGTCCAACAAGAGAACAAATCTGGACTTCTTGGTGGCGTTGGTGGTGCAGATATGATGCGTCAAGTCATCATGATTCTGGCACTAGCGATATGCCTTGCTTTGGCTGTTTTTGTGATGATGTGGGCCCAAGAGCCTGATTATCGCCCACTTGGGAAAATGGAAACAGCTGAGATGATCCTAGTCTTAGATGTGCTTGATAAAAACCAAATCGATTATCAAATAAACGTCGACGTGGTAAAAGTGCCTGAAGACAAATATCAAGAAGTGAAATTACTGCTCAGCCGTGCAGGTGTTCAAAGTAGTACTCAAGCAAATGATTACTTAAACCAAGATAGTGGTTTTGGTGTCAGTCAGCGTATGGAACAAGCGCGCTTAAAACAAAGCCAAGAACAAAACCTAGCCAGAGCCATTGAAGAATTAAAAAGTATTAGTCGTGCGAAAGTGATATTAGCGTTACCAAAAGAAAATGTTTTTGCCCGTAATGCATCTAAACCCAGTGCCACAGTAGTAGTCAATGTACGTCGTGGTGGCTTGGGCCAAGAAGAGATTGATGCCATTGTTGATATCGTAGGCTCAGCAGTTCAAGGGCTTGAACCTGCTCGTGTTACGGTAACTGATTCAAATGGGCGTTTACTCAATTCCGGTAGTCAAGATGGTGCGTCCTCTAGAGCACGTCGTGAGCAAGAGCTCGTACAACAGCAAGAGGCTGAATACCGTAAGAAAATCGAGTCAATCTTGATGCCAATTTTAGGCCCTGAGAATTTTACTTCTCAAGTCGATGTGAATATGAACTTTACCGCAGTAGAGCAAACGGCGAAGCGTTTCTCACCTGATTTGCCGGCGATTCGTAGTGAAATGATCATTGAGAGAAATTCGTCTGGTCAAAACTCTGGCGGTATTCCTGGTGCGCTAAGTAATCAACCACCAATGGAATCTGATATTCCGCAAGTGGCAGGTGAAGCGACAGCTTCAACCATGTCTGGTGACTCTTCAAAAGAAGCCACGCGTAATTATGAATTAGACACTACCATCAGCCATACTCGCCAACAAATTGGGGTGGTTCGTCGTGTAAGCGTGTCAGTTGCGATTAACTTTAAACCCGGCCAAGTAGATGAAAATGGTGTGGTTGCTCGGGTACCGAGAACAGAACAAGAGTTAACTAATATTCGTCGTTTATTAGAAGGCGCGGTAGGTTTTAGTACTCAGCGTGGTGATGCGCTGGAAGTGGTAACCGTTCCGTTTATGGATCAGTTAATTGAAGCGTTACCTGAGCCAGATATGTGGGAGGAGCCTTGGTTTTGGCGTGCGATTAAATTGGCATTAGGCGCAATTGTTATTTTAGTGCTCATTCTAGCTGTAGTGAGACCTATGCTTAAGAAGCTAACCAATCCCAATGGAATCAACATGCCTGACGATATTCGTCCTGGACATGAGTTAGCTGAAATTGAAGATCAATATGCCGCAGATACCTTAGGTATGCTTAATACCAAAGAGGCGGAATACAGTTATGCCGATGACGGGTCAATTCAAATACCTAATTTGCATAAAGATGATGATATGATTAAAGCAATTAGAGCGTTAGTGGCAAATGAGCCTGAACTTTCCACTCAAGTGATTAAAAACTGGTTACAAGACAATGGCTAATGAAAAAAAAGATAAAGCAGCTAAAGCTGAGAAAGCAACAGGATTTGATCCCGATTTAGTGACAGGTGTTGAAAAGACTGCAATTTTACTGCTTAGCTTGAGTGAAGCTGATGCGGCGTCAATTTTAAAACACTTAGAGCCTAAGCAAGTGCAAAAAGTGGGTATGGCGATGGCAGCCATGGAAGACTTTGGTCAAGAAAAGGTCATTGGTGTTCACCAACTATTTTTAGACGATATTCAAAAGTTCTCTTCTATTGGTTTTAACAGTGAAGAATTCGTTCGTAAAGCGTTAACTGCAGCATTGGGTGAAGATAAAGCCGGTAATTTGATTGAACAAATTATCATGGGCAGCGGAGCAAAAGGTCTTGATTCATTAAAATGGATGGATGCACGTCAAGTGGCCACCATTATTCAAAATGAACATCCGCAGATTCAAACGATTGTATTGTCGTATTTAGAACCCGATCAAGCTGCTGAGATTTTTAGTCAATTTCCTGAAAATACCCGTTTAGATTTGATGATGCGTATTGCCAACCTTGAAGAAGTTCAGCCAGCGGCATTGCAAGAATTAAACGACATTATGGAAAAACAATTTGCCGGTCAAGGCGGTGCGCAAGCGGCTAAAATGGGCGGCCTAAAAGCGGCTGCTAATATCATGAACTACCTCGACACTGGTGTTGAGAGTCAAATCATGGAAACCATGCGTGAGTCAGATGAAGAAATGGCGCAACAAATTCAAGACATGATGTTTGTGTTTGAAAACCTCATTGATGTTGATGACCGTGGCATTCAGGCCTTGTTACGAGAAGTGCAGCAAGATGTACTGATGAAAGCACTCAAAGGGGCTGATGAAGCCTTGAAAGAGAAAATTCTGGGTAATATGTCTAAACGTGCAGCAGAATTGCTTCGTGACGACCTAGAAGCCATGGGACCAATACGTATTAGCGAAGTTGAAGTCGCACAAAAAGAAATTCTGTCTATTGCCCGTCGACTCAGTGACAGCGGTGAGATAATGCTAGGCGGCGGCGGTGGTGACGAGTTCTTGTAACCACTCCCATATTCATTAATGTGACAGTAATGGCGGGTATTTCTATTTGGATATCCGTCAGCTATCTGTATTATTAGGTCGTACACCTAATACCGTTGCTACGGTTATTATTTTTGTTTTGAGCCAATGTTTTTAACAACACAAGTGATGAATTATGCCTGAATCAAAATCGCCTAAAGATGCACTCAATACGGATAGCGAGTATGAATTTAGTCATTGGCAATTACCTGATATTACCAAAGATAGTAGCCTAGAACCTTCAAATTTGTTCGGTCAGTTTTCTGAAGCCCACACGCCTACTCCTGTTACTGGGGCCGAGAAGTCTATGGCGCCACCGACTATGGCGCAAATTGAAGACATCCGCGCTGCAGCTGAGCAAGAAGGATTTGAACAGGGTAAGCAAGAAGGTCATCAACAAGGATTAGAGCAAGGGCGTTTAGAAGGACTGGAGCAAGGTCATCAACAAGGGTTTACTCAAGGCGAGCAACAAGGATTAGAAGCTGGGCAAATTAAAGCCAATGAGCTTATTGCACAACTTAACCACATTATTTCCCAATTCGAGTTACCATTATCCATCTTAGATAATGAAATTGAAGCTGAATTATTGGCCATGACAATCAGTTTAGCCAAATCGGTTATCGGCCATGAACTTAAGACTCACCCAGAACATATATTATCGGCTTTACGTCAAGGTGTTGACGCACTTCCATTAAAAGAACAGTTGGTTAAGTTACGTTTTAATCAGGCTGACGCTGAACTCGTAAACCAATGTTACAGTGCCGAACAATTGCAAAGAAATCAATGGCAAATCGATATTGATCCAACGTTAGCTAATGGTGACTGTATGATTGAAAGTGTCCGTTCTGCTGTCGATTTACGTGTAGAACAGCGTATTAGCCAAGTGTTTAGTGAATTAGACGCTCAATCGAATCAGTTAGCAAAAAATGTCCAGCAGCAAAAATCAACTCATCCACAATATCAAACCACATCTGTCGATAATTTGAGTGAACATCAGCAAGCCGCTGAGCTTGCAGGTAGAACCGATAGCACAGAAAACACCGATAGGGACGAGATTGGCCAAGGTGATGTTGAAGAACTTGGCGCAGAGATGGGCGCTGATAAGGTTGCAGAACCGTTAGTTCAACAAATTGATACTTCTTCGGCAGCGTCAATCGATGCTGAAGACTCTGATGTTGTTGATTCTGATGGAGGTGTAACTCTCGATACAAGCACGCCTCTCGATACAAGTGCGCCTCTCAATACAAATGCACAAGCTGACACCTCAATAGCTGATAAAGTGGCTGATGCTCAGCAACAGACGAAAGACCTATCTCAAGGAAATACCGATGAGCACTCGTCAACATAAACTACTGAACAAATTTGCGGTACATCATAAACACGTGTTACCACTGCGACCAGTTGCAAGCGGTCAGTTAGTTAGGGTTGTTGGTTTAACGCTTGAAGCGACTGGGTGCCGCGCACCGGTTGGTAGTTTATGCTCTATTGAAACAATGGTTGGTGAACTGGTTGCTGAGGTTGTCGGTTTTGATGACAAGTTACTTTATTTAATGCCTATTGAAGAGCTTAGAGGTGTATTGCCTGGCGCTCGTGTAAAACCTTTAGGCGAACAATCAGGATTAAATGTAGGTTTATCATTATTAGGCAGAGTATTAGACGGTAGCGGCGTTCCGTTAGATGGTTTAGGCCCGCTTAATACAGATCAACATGCATCACGTCATGGTCCTTATATTAATCCATTATCTCGACGAGCGATTACTGAACCGTTAGATGTTGGCGTTCGTGCTATTAACTCGATGTTAACGGTTGGTAAAGGGCAGCGAATGGGCTTGTTTGCTGGTTCCGGTGTGGGTAAAAGTGTGCTGCTTGGCATGATGACACGAGGATCGAAAGCCGACATTATTGTGGTGGGGTTAGTGGGCGAGCGTGGCCGTGAAGTTAAAGAGTTTATTGAAGACATTTTAGGTAAAGAAGGTCGTGCGCGCTCAGTCGTTGTGGCTGCACCTGCGGATACTTCTCCGTTAATGCGCTTACGAGCCTGTGAAACGTCCACTCGTATCGCTGAGTATTTTAGAGATTTAGGTTACGATGTACTATTGCTGATGGACAGTTTAACGCGTTACGCACAAGCACAACGAGAAGTCGCTCTTGCTGTAGGCGAGCCACCTGCCACCAAAGGCTATCCACCTTCGGTATTCGCTAAATTACCGCGTCTGGTTGAGCGAGCGGGTAACGGTGGTGCCGGACAAGGTTCAATTACCGCTTTTTATACGGTATTAACCGAAGGTGATGACCAGCAAGATCCTATTGCCGATGCTTCTCGAGCAATTTTAGATGGCCACATTGTATTATCTCGTCAGCTTGCTGATTCGGGTCATTATCCCGCTATTGATGTGGAAGCATCGATTAGCCGTGTCGCGCCGATGGTGATTAGTGAAGAACACTTAGAAGCGATGCGTAAAGTTAAACAGATGTATTCACTGTATCAACAAAATCGCGATCTGATTTCAATTGGCGCGTACTCGCAAGGCAGCGATCCTAGAATTGATAATGCCATACGTTTACAACCTGCAATGAATGCTTTTTTGCGGCAGGGATTTAAAGAACCGATGACGTTTGAAGAAAGCCGAGTCATGTTGACTCAAATTGCCGCACAGTGTCAGGGATAATATCAATGACTCGAACTGACCCACTATTGACGGTTTTGAAGTTAGCCACCGCCGCAGAAGATCAAGCGGCATTACAGCTTAAGTCTGCGCAATTTGAAAAACAAAAACGCCAGGGCCAGTTGGATGCACTAAATAACTATCGTTTAGATTATATGAAACAGATGGAAGGGCACACTGGTACTACATTACGTGCTAACCAATACCATCAATTTCATCAATTTATTCGCCAAGTAGATAGTGCAATCACCCAGCAAGTTGCCGCTGTTAAAGATGCCGAAAAACAGGTGGGTTATCGTCAAATTCATTGGCAAGAAAAACAACAAAAACGCAAAGCGGTAGAAATGCTATTAAGCCAAAAAGCAACTAAAGCGATGGTAATAGAAGCTAAACGCGAACAAAAAATGTCGGATGAATTTGCTATGCAGCAATATTTTCGTCGAAATCTTAAATAGCCCTACCAGTCAAATGACTCTCTAATCCTAATATCGTTTACGCTTAACTTTTTCGTTACTTTTTTTGTATGTTTAATCACTGAAATCTTATTCAGCCAATGCGTATTGGCATTTAAATTGCTTAATAACAATGATTGAAATAAAAATCGTCAGCGAAGCGACAGTGAATAACTCTTTATGAGGTTTTCACAATGACCTTATTGATATAGCGAAATAAACCGTTATATGACGCATAAGGTTTAAATACAGAGCTATTTATTAGACGACCAATAACTTAACCTTGTTTGATTGAGTGGAGCAGATTATGCAGCAGATGAGCAATATCTTACTTGGCAGTAGCAGTAAATCTGCCGATGTGAGTACGAAGGGAAATGTACAAGATGTTGAAAATACATCATTCTTATCTGCTTTCAATCAGGCGAGTGAATCCGATCTTGTTATACGGCGTAGTGGTAATACAGCGCAGGTGTCAATTGATACAGACGTTGACAAAACCAGTGTTGCGTTAGCAAACGAGTTTTCTACCGAAGAAAATGCAGATGCGGAATTGATTTTTGCTCAACTTAATATGGCCGATTCATTTAATAAACGTCATTCCTCTGGCGGAAATGAATTGCCGCATGTCGATAAATCTGACGTTTATTTTGACGCAGCCGTTTCCACAGAACCTGAAAGTAACACTGCAGATGTGGATCTTGATAGTGATCTTATTGAACTTGAAGCTGATGTTTCTTCTATTAAAGATGTTCTTTCTCAGCTTAGTCCAGAAGACCTCGACAACTTAATGGCATTTGCCGATTTATCTATACAAGATATTCAAGCTCTAGACAATCAAGAGTTAAGCAAATTACTTAGTGACTTCAATTTACAAGCAACGGTTATGACTAGCAGTGATGAATTGTCTTCTAGCACGCTTAATAGCCAACAATCCGATAGCGTGCTTAATAGTGAAGAACAGAGCCAATTTGATAAGTCTGTTGCCACAAGTGTGGCTGTTCAAGGTCAAGTAAGTGCGACAAACCTGAATTCAGCAGCCGCTAAAGTCGATCAAACTGTAGCTTTACATTCTGGAGTTAGCAGTTCAGCAGCGTTAACTGAAGTTACGTCGGCGATGACAATTGATCCTGATACCATTTTAGGCGACAAAACTCGTATTGATGGCAACATCAAATTAGACACTGATAATGCCAAAATGCTAGCAAAAGCTGACTTTTCGGTGGTCTTAGATTCCTTAGCGACAAAACGCGCCTCCGGTGATCCTTCAACCGCTGTAAATCAAACTAGTTTTGGATTAGATACACTGGCTGACATCGGTGACACTGACAGCAAGGCGTTACAAAATCAGAGTAGCTTTACCTCAGTTCATAAAAGTGATGTTCCACAATTTCAGCTATCGTTAAGACCACAAGGAGAACCTGGTGCTCAGATGCAAGAGATGATCCAGCGTTTTTCTCCGGTAATGAAACAGCAGTTAATAACCATGGTCAGTAATGGTATCCAACAAGCTGAAATTCGTCTTGATCCGCCAGAGCTTGGACATTTAACGGTTAAAATTCAGATTCAAGGTGATCAAACTCAGGTACAGTTTCATGTAGCGCAGTCGCAAACCCGCGATATCGTTGAACAAGCGATGCCTCGATTACGCGATATGCTGGCTCAAGAAGGATTACAACTGACAGACAGCCAAGTGTCCCAAGGTGATGGTGGTAGTGAACAACCGCATGAACAATCACCTAATCAAGGTGGGGGAGACAGTCAGTTGGACGAAATTTCAGCACAAGAGGTCAGCTTGATGACAAATCCATCAAGGAGTTTACATTCAGCTATAGATTATTATGCTTAAGCAGGTAACCTATAGCAATAATATGACTTTTCAATAGAAGCTGACTACTTAGCTACGTTTTAATGTTAATCACAATGTTGATTAGGAACCAGAATGCCTGAACAAGAATTAGAATTGAATGAAGCCTCTGAAGGCGGTAAAAAAAGCAAAAAATTAGTCATCTTTGGTGGTATTGGTTTGGTGTTGGCTTTGCTTATAGGGGGAGGCGTGTGGTTTTTTATGGGCTCTGATGAACCTGAAAATACTGACTCTCAGACAGAAACAGAGACATCTATAGATGCCAAACCTATGTCGATGGAAGAAGCTAATTATGTCGGCATGCCGAGACCTTTCCTATTTAATTTGCCGGGTGTCGATCGAGCTAGACTGGTTGAAATAAAAGTTCAATTAATGGTGCGCGGTGATGATAGTGTATTGACACAAAAACATATTCCATTGATTGAAGATGCATTATTAACTACTTTTAGTGCTGCAGACGTACAAAAACTCAGTACCCAAGCCGGTAAAGATGAGTTACGTCAGTTAGCGTTACTCAATGTTCAAAATACGCTGCAACCAATAACAGGCAAGAAAGTTGTTGAAAAAGTCCTGTTTACTGGCTTTGTAATGCAATAACCAAAAGCATTAACTGCTAAGGCGATGATGTGAGTGATTTATTAAGCCAAGATGAAATTGATGCGCTATTGCATGGTGTTGATGATGTAGATGATGATGAAATAGAAGAGGACAGCGCTGATGCGCGTTCATATGATTTCTCTTCTCAAGATCGAATTGTGCGTGGCCGTATGCCCACGCTTGAAATCGTAAATGAGCGATTTGCACGGCATCTACGCATCAGTATGTTTAACATGATGCGCCGCGCAGCCGAAGTGTCGATCAATGGCGTACAAATGCTGAAGTTTGGCGAGTATGTGCATACTTTATTTGTGCCAACCAGTTTAAATATGGTGCGTTTCAGCCCACTTAAGGGCACTGCATTAATCACCATGGAAGCACGATTAGTCTTTATTCTGGTAGACAATTTCTTTGGTGGTGATGGCCGGTTTCATGCCAAAATTGAAGGCCGTGAATTTACACCAACAGAGCGCCGTATTGTGCAGTTGTTGCTTAAAATTATTTTTGAAGATTATAAAGAAGCATGGGCACCGGTAATGGATGTGGAGTTTGAGTACCTCGACTCTGAAGTGAATCCTGCAATGGCGAATATTGTCAGCCCGACCGAAGTGGTAGTGATTAATTCGTTCCATATCGAAGTTGATGGCGGCGGCGGTGATTTCCATATTACCATGCCGTATTCGATGATTGAGCCTATTCGTGAATTACTCGATGCCGGTGTTCAAAGTGATAAACAAGATACTGATATGCGCTGGTCGCAAGCATTACGTGATGAAATCATGGATGTGCAGGTCGGTTTTGATGTCAATGTTGTTGAACATGAAGTGACATTACGTGATGTTATGGGGTTTAAAGCAGGGGATATTATTCCGATAGATTTACCAGAACACATTATGATGCGAATTGAAGGTTTGCCGACTTATCGTTGTAAAATGGGGAAATCGCGCGATAATTTAGCATTAAAAATCAGTGAGAAAATTCCGCGGCCAGAAACGGTTAAAACAGAGATGCAATTAGTGACTCGCAAAGGCAAGTCGCGTGATATTTCAGATTTATAAGGTGAAGTAGAATGAGCACAGAAGATACAGGCGATGACTGGGCTGCAGCAATGGCAGAGCAAGCTTTAGAAGAAGCAGAACATGTCGAACTTGATGAGTTAGTCGATGACTCTAGACCGATCACGAAAGAAGAAGCAGCCAAGTTAGACGGTATTCTAGATATTCCGGTAACGATTTCCATGGAAGTGGGTCGTAGTTTTATTAGCATCCGTAATTTACTCCAGCTCAACCAAGGTTCGGTGGTCGAACTTGACCGTGTAGCTGGTGAGCCTTTAGACGTTATGGTTAATGGAACCTTAATTGCTCATGGTGAGGTAGTGGTAGTGAATGACAAATTTGGTATCCGTCTAACGGATGTTATTAGCCAAACAGAACGTATTAAAAAACTAAAATAACTAAAATTATATTATAAACAATAATATAGCAAATATTAGCACGTGCTGAAGTTTGCTTGATTGGTTGCACAAACAAGGAATAGCAGTGGCGAATATAATACTAATGCTGAGCATTATGAGTGAGGCGTTAAGCGTCCCTGAAGTGTCTAGCACTCTAGCTAAAAATACCTCTGCTCACCCTGTTGAAGTGTCCAATGTGGCAACTTTGGCCAACATGGTTGGTGGATTAATTGTCGTATTAGCGATTATTTTTTTGTTAGCTTATATTGTAAAACGCCTTAAGTTAGTGCCATCAAGTGGCGGTGTGATTAAAACGATTGCAGTGACTTCCATCGGCCAACGTGAAAAAGTGGTACTGGTAGAGGTAAATGGCCAGCAATATCTACTTGGTGTAACCTCGCAACAGATTAATCTGATTGATAAGTTAGCCACTCCCGTCGACGTTCCCATTTCCTCGTTTGCTAGTCGTCTAAAACAAGCCAAGGAACAGCAATAATGAATAAGTACACAACAGTATTGGCATTGGCGATGATGGCGCTAGTGGCACTAATTTTGTCGCCCACAGCACTGGCTCAAGACGGTGTGCTACCAGCGTTAACGGTTACAACCGCTGCAGACGGAACAACTGAATATTCGGTAACCATGCAGATTTTATTGCTGATGACAGCAATGAGTTTTATTCCTGCAATGGTGATAATGCTCACTTCATTTACCCGCATTATTGTTGTGCTATCGATATTAAGACAAGCTTTAGGTTTACAACAAACACCTTCTAATCAGGTATTGATAGGCATCAGTTTGTTCATGACTTTTTTTATTATGGCGCCGGTTTTTGACAAGATTTATGCTGAAGCTGTAGAGCCTTATATCAATGAAACCATGACGTTAACGCAAGCTTATGATGTTGGAAAAGAACCGATTAAAACATTTATGCTATCGCAAGTGCGTACCACTGACTTACAAACATTTATTGAAATCTCTGGCTATAAGGATATTCAATCTCCTGAGCAAGCACCAATGAGCGTGGTGATCCCAGCGTTTATTACCAGTGAACTTAAAACGGCGTTCCAAATCGGCTTTATGCTGTTTGTGCCTTTTTTAGTACTCGATTTGGTCGTCGCCAGTATTCTAATGGCCATGGGTATGATGATGTTGTCACCGATGATTGTGTCATTGCCATTTAAAATTATGTTGTTTGTACTCGTCGATGGTTGGGGCTTAGTGATGGGTACATTAGCGAATAGTTTCGGAATATAAGGCCGCGTATTTATGTCTCCAGAATCGCTCATTGATATCTTTCGAGAAGCACTATCGGTTATCGTATTAATTGTGTCAGCGATTATTTTACCAGGCTTATTCATCGGTTTAATTGTGGCGGTATTTCAGGCCGCGACATCCATTAACGAACAAACCTTAAGCTTTTTACCACGTTTATTGGTGACGTTATTCGCGTTGATGTTTTTAGGCCATTGGCTAGTGCAAACCATGATGGATTTTTTCTTTGAGATGGTTAATCTCATCCCACAGGTTATAGGTTAAGCCATGGATATTTTGTTTGATGAAATCAGTCAAACAATTGCCGCATATCTTTTGCCGTTTTTTCGTATTTCATCCATGCTCATGGTGATGGCGGTATTTGGCGCCAATACTACTCCTGCTCGAGTTCGATTGATGTTATCCGTAGCGATAACGATGGCCGTGGCGCCTATTTTACCCCCTATTGAAAACGTCGAGTTACTGGCATTGAGTTCTGTTTTTGTCATTGCTCAGCAAATTTTAATTGGCGTCACCATGGGATTTGTGACCTTAATGGTGATGCAGACATTTGTATTAACAGGGCAAATAATTGGTATGCAAACCAGTTTAGGTTTTGCCTCTATGGTCGACCCCGGTTCTGGTGAGCAAACGCCTGTTGTGAGTAACTTTTTCCTATTATTAGCAACACTTATCTTTTTAGCTGTTGATGGCCATTTGTTAATGATACGGATGTTAGTGGCCAGTTTTGAAACCATTCCTATTTCAAATCAAGGTATATCAATTGCCAATTATCGTGCGCTTGCTGATTGGGGAAGTTTTATGTTTGGCTCTGCGTTAACGATGTCGATTTCGGCTATTGTTGCGTTGTTATTAATCAATTTATCCTTTGGTGTGATGACCCGCGCCTCACCTCAATTAAATATTTTCTCTATTGGTTTTCCGGTCACAATGGTCAGTGGTTTGTTGATTTTGTGGTTAACATTAGCACCTATCATGGCGCATTTTGATGAAGTGTGGATGGCTGCGCAGTTACTTATGTGTGATGTTCTGCAACTTCAATGTCAACTTGATGGCTCAGTAGTATTCTAAGGGGCATGTATGGCAGAAAGTGACAGCGGTCAAGAACGCACTGAAGACCCCACATCCAAACGACTTGAACAATCTCGAGAAAAAGGTCAAGTCGCTCGCTCTAAAGAGTTAGGTACCGCAGCGGTACTGCTTGCTGCATCTGTTGGGTTTTCGATGACAGGACCGGCAATTGCCAAAAGTCTCTATAATATTATGAAGCAAATTTTCTCGATGGAGCGCGATCAAATTTTTGATACTAATTCCATGTTTCGTGTATGGGGGGTCGTAGGCAGTGAACTTGCTGGGCCGTTAATTAGCTTTATTGCTTTGCTGGCATTTGTGTCTTTCCTAGGAAATATTGTTTTAGGTGGGATGTCTTTTTCTGTCAAAGCGTTTATGCCTAAAGGCAGTAAGTTAAATCCCATGAACGGTTTTAAGCGTATGTTTGGCACCCAGGCATTGGTTGAGCTTACTAAGGGTATTGCTAAGTTTTCGGTGGTAGCATTATCGGCTTATTTTTTATTAAAATTTTATTTCTACGATATTTTGACTCTGTCAAGCGATCACCTGCCAGGCAATGTTTATCATGCTCTAGATTTGCTTATCTGGATGTTCATCTTACTCTGCAGTTCGATGTTATTGATTGTGATTATTGATGTGCCATTTCAAATTTGGAACCACAAAAAACAGTTAAAAATGACTAAACAGGAAGTCAAAGACGAATATAAAGACACTGAAGGTAAACCTGAAGTTAAAGGCCGGATAAGACAAATGCAGCAGGAGATGGCACAACGGCGGATGATGACCGAAGTGCCTAATGCGGATGTTATTGTGGTTAACCCAGAGCATTATGCTGTGGCAGTTAAATACGATGTCAGCCGCTCATCAGCCCCTTTTTTAATCGCCAAAGGTGTCGATGATGTAGCTTTTAGAATACGTGAAATTGCTCGAGAACATAACGTTGCTATTGTATCGGCTCCACCGTTGGCTCGTGCTATTTACCACACGACTAAAGTGGATCAACAAGTGCCAGAAGGTTTATTTACCGCCGTTGCGCAGGTATTGGCTTATGTGTTCCAATTGAGACAGTATCAAAAAGGTAAAGGCCGTCGACCAAAACCTATCCCGCTTAAACAACCCATACCAGATGATTTAAAACACTAATAAATAATCTATTTTAGATAGATAATATTTGTGGCTTAATTTTTGCTTTGTATGTCTATTCGCGTCAAATAATAGTCCATTGACGCCGTGATCAGACATGAAGGGTTCGTCTTAATATGGATGCAAAAGCAGCTTTTGGCCAAATGAAACAAATGAAAGTATCTACTTTTAAAGGGATCGGAACACCTTTATTAGTACTTGCTGCGTTAGGCATGGTCGTTTTACCCATTCCTGCTTTTTTGCTAGATATTCTGTTTTCATTCAATATTGCGTTGGCTTTAGTTGTACTCTTAGTTGCTATTTATGCTGACAGACCACTCGATTTTGCTGCTTTCCCTACCGTATTATTAATTGCAACGTTACTAAGACTTGCCCTAAACGTCGCCTCTACCCGTATTGTATTGCTTGAAGGCCATAATGGTGGTGCCGCTGCGGGTAAAGTTATTGAAGCGTTTGGTTCAGTGGTCATTGGCGGCAATTATGCCGTTGGTTTAGTGGTGTTCATTATTCTTATTATCATTAACTTTGCTGTGGTAACTAAAGGTGCGGGGCGTATTGCTGAGGTGAGCGCTCGTTTTACCTTAGATGCAATGCCGGGTAAGCAAATGGCCATTGATGCAGATTTAAATGCTGGCACATTAACCCAAGACCAAGCACGTATTCGCCGCGCCGAAGTGACTCGAGAAGCTGACTTCTATGGTGCGATGGATGGTGCTTCAAAGTTTGTTAAAGGTGATGCCATAGCAGGGATCATGATCTTAGTCATCAATATGATTGGTGGATTTGTGATTGGTATGATCCAACATGGATTAGACTTTTCTAGCGCGGTTGAAATTTATACCTTACTAACCATCGGTGATGGTTTAGTTGCGCAAATTCCCGGTTTATTGCTGTCTATTGCCGCGGCCTTAATGGTAACTCGTCAAAACGAGTCTGGCGATATGGGCCAAATGATGTTCAGTCAGATGTTTGACAGCCATAAATCATTAGCCATTGCAGCAGGGTTACTCTTTATTATGGGTATTGTGCCTGGTATGCCTCATGTTGCGTTTTTGACATTTGCATTTATTACCGCTGGTGCTGCGTACTTTATTTACAAGCGTAATGTTGACAAAAAGCAAGCTGCACTAACGTTAGCGACTAAAGGGCCGGTTGAGAGCAAGGATAAAGAACCTAAAGATTTAAGCTGGGACGATGTGCGTCATGTTGATACTATTGGTCTTGAAGTCGGATATCGCTTAATTCCGCTGGTTGATAAGTCTCAAGGTGGTGAATTATTAGGCAGAATCAAAGGCGTACGTAAAAAACTGTCACAAGAATTAGGTTTTTTAGTGCCTGCGGTACATATTCGTGACAATCTAGATTTATCACCTAATGCGTATCGCATTTCATTAATGGGTGTAGTGGTAGGTGAGGCTGAAGTTAGACATGATTGTGAATTAGCGATTAATCCAGGCCAAGTTTACGGTAAGCTAGACGGTATTGAAACTCGTGACCCAGCTTTTGGTTTAGAGGCGGTGTGGATAGCGCCAGAGCAACGTGAACATGCACAAACATTAGGTTATACCGTAGTCGATACTGCAACGGTTGTAGCAACTCACATAAGCCAGTTACTGAGTAATAATGCTGCCAAATTATTAGGTTATGAAGAAGTACAGCAGTTAATGGATATGCTTGCCAAGAACTCTCCTAAATTAGTGGATGGCTTTGTACCAGATGTTATGCCTCTGGGATCCGTTGTTAAAGTGATGCAGAACTTACTTAACGAAGGGGTATCGGTACGGGATTTACGCACCATTGTGCAGACCTTGTTAGAATACGGTACTAAGAGCAATGACACAGAAGTATTAACGGCAGCAGTGCGTATAGCGTTAAAACGTATGATAGTGCAAGAAATCTCAGGACCAGAACTCGAAATTCCTGTCATAACATTGGCACCAGAGTTGGAACAGATGTTGCATAAGTCTATGCAGGCGACTGGCGGTGAAGGACCTAATATTGAACCCGGTCTCGCAGAACGCATGCAGCAGTCATTATTAGACGCTGCACAGAAGCAAGAAATGGTAGGGCAACCAGCCATTTTATTGACATCGGGTATGCTTAGGTCAACGCTGTCAAGATTTGTTAAATACACTATTCCAAATTTACGAGTGATTTCTTATCAAGAAATTCCGGACGAGAAACAAATTAGAATTGTTTCTGCAGTAGGCCAATAGTGATAACGTCAGTTTATAGAGGTGCATAAGTGAAAATTAAACGATTTTTTGCCAAAGATATGCGCGCGGCATTGGCTCAAGTAAAAGAAACCTTGGGTTCTGACGCTGTCATTATGTCAAATAAAAAAGTCACAGGCGGAATCGAAATTGTCGCTGCTGTAGATTATGATGAACCTAAAGCTGCCATCGCATCACAAGCGCCGACAACTGGTTTTATGGATGTCAGTGATGATCGAGTGTCATTAGGCACTAAGCCTGCCATGAAAGCCCAATCAAAGGTGAACCCACCTCCTGAGGCTGATTCTTTACAAGCATTACTCCAAAAACAACATAATCGCATGACACAACAAATGTCTGTGAGCCAAGATGAACCAGATTTACCAGAATGGGCCCGCCAATTACAAGGGGCAAAATCTGCTAAACCAGCATCAACTTTTCAATCGCAAGCGGCACCAGAGCAAGTTAAAAAAACCAATAAAAATCAATCTGCTGATATGGATGCACTGCGCGAAGAAATGGCTTCATTGCGTAACTTATTGACCCATCAAGTTTCATCGTTGATGAAAGACCAAAAAAAGCGTACCGATCCTGTCGGCGCAATGTTAGAAAGTAAATTGATTGCAGCAGAGTTTTCTCCAGCAGTTGCTGCTAAACTAGCTGGGTTAAGTCAACACTACACTCCAGCAGATTTAGTAAGAGCTTTACCACAAAGTTTAGCCAATTTACTCGATAATCAAGGCGATGACATTGTCAAACGCGGTGGTGTTGTGGCGTTTGTTGGTCCAACTGGTGTCGGTAAAACAACTTCTTTAGCTAAGATAGCCGCTCGATTTGCCGCCCATCATGGCCCAGAACAGGTAGCATTGATTACCACTGACCATTATCGTATTGGTGCCTATGAGCAATTAGCGACTTATGGCAAAATAATGGGCTGTCCGGTTAAGCAAGCACATGATTTAACCGAATTAGAACAAATTTTATATCAATTTAGAAATCGTAAGTTAGTATTAATTGATACGGCAGGTATGGGGCAGCGTGATATGCGCTTATATCAGCAATTGGATAATTTAACAGCAAATAGTAGGATCCCAATACGGAGCTATTTAGTCTTATCAGCGACTGGCCAACGTCGTGTGTTACAAGATGCTGTAGAACATTTTAAACGAATTCCATTAGCCGGTGCGATTTTAACAAAGTTAGATGAATCGGTATCAATTGCAGGTGCATTGAGCGTATTGATTCAAAATGAGTTACCATTGAGCTATGTTACTGACGGTCAACGTGTTCCTGAGGACATGAAAGTGGCAGATACGTTAGAGTTGGCTAAGAAAGCTCTCGCGGCGTTAAATGAAACAGAACAACAATCGTCACAAGACACAGTGTGGTCTAATGACACAGCCTATGCATTTGAGTAAAGATATGACTCGGGATCAAGCAAGTGGTTTACGTATGATGAATCAACCAAATAACGATAAAGTTAAAGTAATTGCCGTATCCGGTGGTAAAGGCGGAGTGGGCAAAACCAGTGTGTCAATTAATACTGCGGTAGCACTAGCTGAAAAAGGCAAACGCGTATTAGTGCTTGATGCCGATTTAGGTTTAGCCAACGTCGATGTCATGCTTGGGATACGTGCTGAGAAAAATTTATCTCATGTTTTGTCTGGAGATGCCGAATTAGATGACATCATTGTACGCGGACCTAAAGGTATTGGTATTGTTCCTGCCACATCTGGTTCTCAAGCGATGGTTGAGTTATCGCCAGCACAACACGCTGGACTTATCCGTGCATTTAGTGAAATGCGTACTCAGTTCGACATTTTAATTGTAGACACTGCCGCGGGTATTTCAGACATGGTGCTGAGTTTTTCTCGTGCATCACAGGATGTATTGATTGTCGTTTGCGACGAACCAACATCAATTACTGATGCTTATGCGCTAATTAAAATATTAAGTCGTGAACATGGTGTGTTCCACTTCAAAATTGTGGCAAATATGGTTCGTAGTCTTCGAGAAGGTATGGAATTATTTGCTAAACTCAGTAAAGTGACTGATAGATTTTTAGATGTTGCTTTAGAATTAGTGGCAACAATACCATTTGATGAAAATTTACGTAAAGCTGTTCGTAAGCAAAAGTTAGTTGTTGAAGCGTATCCTAAGTCTCCTTCAGCTATTGCTTATCATGGATTAGCCAACAAAATTATGACTTGGCCAGTTCCACAACAGCCTGGTGGTCATTTAGAATTTTTTGTTGAACGTCTTGTACAACGTAAACCGATACAAGAAGGAAGAACGAGTGAATAAAGCCGCAGCGTATACTCAGTTCGATAACAAAACGTCTATTGTTGAACAGTATGCACCGTTGGTAAAAAGAATTGCTCATCATATGCTGGCAAGATTACCAGCATCGGTGCAACTTGATGATTTATTACAAGCAGGGATGATGGGGTTACTTGAGGCCTCTTCTAAATTTGATAATAGTAAAGGGGCTAAGTTTGAAACCTTTGCTGGCATCAGAATTCGTGGTGCAATGATTGATGAAATTCGCCGTGGTGACTGGGTTCCGCGCTCAGTTCATCGTAATAATCGTCTAGTAGCACATGCAATTGATGAATTGGGGCAACTGCTTGGAAGAGATGCCAACGATACAGAAATTGCTGAAAAACTTGATATGTCGCTCGATGAGTACCATCATATCTTAAATGATGTTTCTGTTGGTAAAATCATAGGCATAGAAGATCTTGGTGTTTCGCAAGATGTGTTAATCACAGATAACGAATCACCAGATGAAACCTTTGACTCGCTTGCTGAAATTCAATTCCAATCTGCATTGGTTGAAGCAATTAAGACATTGCCAGAAAGAGATGCATTAGTGTTGTCGTTATATTACGACGAAGCATTAAATTTAAAAGAAATCGGTGCCATCCTTGAAGTTAGCGAATCGCGAGTAAGCCAGATATTAAGTCAGGCAATGCTCAGATTAAAAGCGAAGCTCAAGCATTGGACACAAGAATAATAACTTATCTAGAGCAAACGAGTGTCAGCTCACCGGAGGAAACCTTGGACAAGAATATGAAGATTCTTATTGTTGACGATTTTTCAACAATGAGGCGTATCATTAAGAACTTGTTGCGAGATTTGGGATTTAATAATACCCAAGAAGCAGATGATGGCTCAACAGCCCTACCTATGTTACAAAAAGGCGATTTTGATTTTGTGGTAACAGACTGGAATATGCCTGGAATGCAAGGTATTGACTTACTTAGAGCAATCCGTGCAGATGATTCGTTAAAGCATTTACCTGTGCTAATGGTAACTGCAGAAGCTAAGCGTGAACAGATTATTGCTGCCGCGCAAGCCGGTGTAAATGGTTATGTAGTAAAACCTTTTACCGCAGCTACGTTAAAAGAAAAGTTAGATAAAATCTTTGAACGACTCGCATAAGCAAGGATAAGTCATGCAGGCATCAATATCGGGGTTAATCACCCTCGAACAGGCCCAAGAACTTGTTGAATTGCTTACCTTGAGTCAACAAGATAAAGCCGATGAAATGATCAGAGAGCTTGCTACGCCATTACAGCGTGAGCTTTTTGAAGAAGTCGGTAAGCTAACTCGACAACTCCATAGCGCACTAAAAGATTTTCAAGTTGATAACCGTTTATCTGAATTAGCTAATACTGAAATACCAGATGCTAAAGAAAGATTGAACTATGTTATCGACATGACAGAACAAGCTGCAAATAAAACTATGGATGCAGTTGAAGAATGTCTGCCTTTGGCCGATACCATCATTAGCAATATACAATCAGTGACGCCAATGTGGGATAAATTGATGCGTCGTGACATTGAAATGGGTGAGTTTAAGTCGCTTTGTCATGATGTTCAGCAGTTTATGTTACATAGTGAAAATGATTCTAATCGTCTTCGCGAGTTATTAAATGAAATTTTGATGGCGCAAGACTTCCAAGATTTGACGGGGCAGATGATCCGTCGAGTGATTGATTTGGTTCGTGAAGTAGAAAGTAATTTGGTCTCAATGCTAACGGTATTCGGTGATCATACTACCGAATCATCGCCAACTATAAACGAAAATAAAATAGAAGCAGAAGGTCCCATCATGCATGCTGAACTGCGTGAAGATGTGGTGACAGGTCAAGATGAAGTAGACGATCTGCTATCAAGTCTGGGTTTCTAATTAGGAGTCAATTTAATGTCTTTTGATGTTGATGAAGAGATACTCCAGGACTTTTTAATTGAAGCTGGCGAGATTTTAGAGCTTCTACAGGAGCAGCTAGTTGCTCTTGAAAATAATCCTGATGACAGTGATTTACTTAATGCTATTTTCCGTGGATTCCATACCGTTAAAGGTGGGGCTGGTTTTTTAAGTCTAAAACCGATGGTTGACGTATGTCATGAAGCAGAAAACACGTTCGATTTATTACGCACCGGTAAACGTGGCGTAAATGCAGAATTAATGGATATTATTTTGCAAGCGGTCGACGCCATTAATTCCATGTTTGCTCAAACTCAACAGGGAGAATCACAAGACCCTGCTGATTCTGCATTACTTGCTAAACTCAAATTATTAAGTTCGGGTGCACCATTACCTTCAGAAATGTCGGCGGATGAACCGGAACCAATTGAAAATATTGTTGAATTTAGTGAGCCTGAATACGTCGAAGATATCAGTATTCCATCAACGGAAATGTCTGACACTGGCAGTATTGATGACATTGATGAGTCAGAATTTGAAGCGTTGCTTGATGCCTTACATGGTCCGGGTAAAAGTCCTGTTGCAGCTAAACCTTCTGAAGTAAAAAAAGACAATATTGACTCAAAGCCTGCTACAACAATTGGTAGCGATGAAATTACTGATGATGAATTTGAAGCATTATTAGATGAATTACATGGCTCTGGTTCATTCGAAGCTAAAACCAAACCTGTTGCTCCATCTAAGCCCGCTGCAAAGCCTATTGTTGAACCCTTGGTTGATTCTGATGAAATCACAGACGATGAATTTGAACGTCTTTTAGATGAATTACATGGTAAAGGTACTGCGCCAGTCGCTAAATCGCAAACGCCTCCTCCAGCTCAACCTACTAAAGCCGTCGCACCTCCACAAGCAGCAAAAACGAGTCCAGCCCCTACAGCTAAACCAGTAGCGACATCAGCCCCGGCTGTTGCTTCAAAGGTTGAGCCAGTAAAAGATAAAACGCCTGCAAAAGCGGCGTCTGTCCCACAAGGCGAAACAACAGTTCGTGTTGATACTGCTCGTTTAGATCAAATCATGAATATGGTCGGTGAGTTAGTTTTAGTGCGTAACCGATTGGTTAGTTTAGGCATTAATCGTGAAGACGAAGAAATGTCCAAGGCGCTTGCAAACCTAGATTTGGTTACGGCTGATTTACAAGGTGCGGTGATGAAAACCCGCATGCAACCGATTAAGAAAGTTTTTGGTCGTTTCCCGCGTGTTGTTCGCGATTTAGCTCGTACCTTAAATAAAGAAATTGATTTAATCATGATTGGTGAAGACACCGATCTTGATAAAAACTTAGTTGAGGCATTAGCCGATCCTTTAGTCCACTTGGTTCGTAACTCAGTTGATCACGGTATCGAAATGCCGATTACTCGTGAAGCGAGTGGTAAATCTCGAACCGGTACAATTACCTTATCGGCTAGCCAAGAAGGCGACCATATCCTGCTTAAAATTGAGGATGATGGCGCGGGAATGGATCCTGAGAAACTAAAACAAATCGCGATAAGTCGTGGTGTGCTTGATGAAGATGCCGCCTCGAGAATGACCGATAACGAAGCTTATAACTTGATTTTTGCCCCAGGATTTTCAACCAAAGTTGAAATTTCAGATATTTCAGGACGTGGAGTGGGTATGGATGTGGTGAAAACCCGCATCAACCAACTAAACGGTACTGTTTATATTGATTCTATGAAAGGTAAGGGCACGGTTCTCGAAATTAAAGTGCCATTAACCTTGGCTATTATGCCGACATTGATGGTTGATGTGTCTAATCAAGTTTTTGCACTACCATTATCGAGTGTGAATGAAATCTTTAATTTAGATTTAACAAAAACCAATATAGTAGACGGTCAATTGACGGTAATTTTCCGTAATAAGGCCGTGCCATTATTCTACCTAGAACATTGGCTGCACAGTAAAAAATCAACATTTAAACATGGCGATAAAAAGCATGGTCATGTGGTTATTGTTCAGCTTGGCACGATGCAAATTGGTTTTGTTGTTGATGCATTGATAGGCCAAGAAGAAGTTGTCATTAAACCGCTTGGCAGTATGTTACAAGGAACTCCAGGAATGGCGGGTGCGACTATTACATCCGATGGTGGTATTGCACTGATTTTAGATGTGCCAGGACTACTAAAACATTACGCTAAAAGCAAAAAATAAGAATAAAAGTTCCATTATTTAAGGAATTAAATGGCCATAAAAGTACTAGTTGTAGATGATTCTAGCTTTTTTCGACGTCGAGTCAGTGAGATTGTCAATCAAGATCCTGATCTCGAAGTCGTCGCAGTTGCCGTTAACGGCAAAGAAGCTGTTGAAATGGCTGCAAAATTAAAGCCTCAAGTCATTACGATGGATATTGAAATGCCTGTGATGGACGGTATAACTGCTGTCCGTGAAATTATGGCTAATAATCCTACACCTATTTTGATGTTTTCATCATTAACTCATGATGGTGCTAAAGCGACACTTGATGCGTTAGAAGCCGGCGCATTAGATTTTTTGCCAAAACGTTTTGAAGATATAGCAACGAATAAAGACGATGCGATTCTTTTGTTACAGCAACGAATTAAAGCGTTAGGTCGACGTAGGATGTATCGGTCAAGTTCGTTAACACCGACTTCAACAATAGAATCTCGTCGTTCAACGATTGCTGCTCCAGAGACAAATACGCCTCGCCGCCCGTTAAGTAGTCGTTTGGCTTCCACAACAACGCCAGTAGCGACTCGTTCCAGTTTATCAACAACCTCGGCAGATCGTCATAGCGCTAATCCGACAACGTCTTCAATATCATCTATTCGGGCCAGTGGTAAGCAATATAAATTGTTACTCATTGGAACTTCAACTGGTGGACCAGTAGCATTACAGAAAGTATTAACTGCATTTCCAGCAAATTATCCTCATCCTATTGTGTTGATACAGCATATGCCTGCGGCGTTTACTCCAGCTTTTGCAGCTCGTTTAAATACCTTGTGTAAAATTGAGGTAAAAGAAGCCGAAAATGGTGATGTTATGCGCCCTGGTTGTGCTTATTTAGCGCCTGGAGGCATGCAGCTCATGATTGAGCGAAGCGGTATTTCTGGAAGACTTAAAGTCATCTCTGGAACTCAAGAAATGAACTATAAACCGTGTGTTGATATTACTTTTGCATCAGCATCCAAAGCTTTTGGCGGTGATGTTTTAGCGGTTGTATTAACCGGAATGGGGGCTGACGGTAGAGAAGGTGCCAGAATGTTGAAGTCTGTTGGTGCCACTATTTGGGCACAGGATGAAGCAAGCTGTGTGGTATATGGTATGCCTCAAGCTGTGGCATCAACCGGTATCTCGACTCACTCTATTTCGTTGGACAATATGGCTGAAGCTATTTTAAAAGAGTCTAGTCGTGGCTAAGCCTGAGTACTCATTACAGACCAAGCAAATGCTAGGATTTTTTTTATCCTTTATTGCCATCTTAGTATTAGCGGGTTTGTATATTGATGCTCATCAAAAAGTGACGTTATTAGAGCAAGATGTCGCGCGATTAACGGCATCTCAAGTGTTATTAATGGTACCCGATGATCAAGCCGCTAATATTGCTAATTGGTTAACTCAGCATCCTGAACAAACTCAAGCAATTATAGCGTCTGCAGGAAATAAACAACCCCAAAGTGTGTTGTTTGGTCCAGGTACTTTAGATGACGCACCGCTTACTGATATTGATAAGGTTGAGCACGATGCTGATGTTGCTGCTGAACAAATTGATCAAGAAGTCATAGTATCAGAAGATGCTCAGGGGGTTAAAGTGATCCGTTTACCTAATGGTGGGATCCGTGTAACAACCCGTGATGATAAAAAACACAAGCAGTAGTCAATATTCCATAATAGTACCATTATAATGAGTTGAGAGGCTTTTTTGAAAGTATGGACGGTAGCTAACCAAAAAGGTGGAGTAGGTAAAACCACCACAGTAGCCAGTTTAGCCGGAGCGTTGGTTAAACGTGGTCAACGAGTGCTGATGATCGATACCGATCCTCACGCTTCATTGGGCTATTATTTAGGTATTGATTCCGATGAAGTGCCTTGTTCACTTTATGATGTCTTTTTGAATCATCAGACGCTGACCCAAGAGTTTATTCTACAGAATGTGCTCCCAACTCAAATCGAAGGGCTTGATATCATTCCTGCGAACATGGCGTTAGCGACACTTGATAGGTCATTAGGTCATCAAGAAGGAATGGGTTTGGTGTTGCGCAACTTATTGGCATTGCTTGAAGATAAATATGATGTTGCTATTATCGATTGTCCACCAGTATTAGGGGTGTTAATGGTTAATGCATTAGCAGCAAGTCATCACATTATTATTCCAGTCCAGACTGAGTTTTTGGCTATAAAAGGACTCGAACGTATGGTGAAAACGATGGAAATAATGGGCCGTTCTAAGAAAACTCGTTATAGCTATACTGTATTACCTACAATGTATGACAAGCGCACTAAAGCGTCCCCAATCGCATTACAATTTTTGCAGGATAAATATGGTCCAACACTGTGGCCTAATGATGTAATACCTGTAGATACAAAATTTAGAGATGCAAGTTTGGCTCATTTACCCGCATCACATTATTCAGCCAGTAGCCGAGGTGTAAAAGCATATAATCGCCTGCTGGATTTTTTATTTTCTCAGGAGTTTACCCATGTCAAAATCGGTTGATGAAACTGTTTTTGATTATTTCAGTCTTTTATTACAGGAATCGCCTAAGCCGATTACTGAACAAAGCCTTGAGGTAAAACCAAGTATTTCTGCTAATACCGTTAAAGACAGCGGCAATAAAACGTCAAGCATTAGCGAGGAAAAATCGACTCATACATCGGCCGAAATGACGCTGTCGGCACATTATTCGCAACTAACATCATCTAAGGTTGTTCCTGTTATTGCTAGGCAATATGCAGAGCCAACAACCAGTGTCGATAAGCTGGCACTTGAAAAATTATTATCTGCAGTGTCTAAACCCAAGGCTGAAACCGATTTATCGCAACAGATTAAAGCCAGTGCAGAACGAGTTCGTCAGGCTATCACTCATATTGAGCCTGAAACGGACATTACTCATACAAAAATACAACAAACAGAATTAACGGATAAAGAAATCAAGCCGTTAGTCGATATAAACAATAACGAAAGTTCACATGCCGATATAAAAGACGCTATCATTAAGCATGATCAGTTGGTAGAGAACTCGGCGTCGCAAGAGCACGATGCGCCACAGACTCAGGTTGGGTATCAACCGCCCAGTATTACCCATGATTTACAAGAATTACTTGATGATGAATTTCAGGTGTTATTCTTCAATGTAGCAGGGTTAACACTCGCGGTGCCATTGGTCAGTTTGGGTGGGATTATTAAAATTGAGAAGATAAGCCATCTTATAGGTAGGCCCTCTTGGTTTAAAGGGGTGCAAACCCATCGAGATACTAAAATAAATGTGGTTGATACGTGTGCTTGGGTGATGCCTGAAAAATATTCTCCAGAATTAGCACAAACAGTAAATTATCAATATCTTGTTATGCTTGAAGATAGTCAGTGGGGATTAACGTGCGAATCGTTAGTTAACGCCGTTAAAATAGATAAATCACACGTCAATTGGCGTGAAAAACCGGGTAAGCGTCCTTGGCTTGCTGGGGTAGTAAAACAACAAATGTGTGGCATTTTACATGTTCAAGCATTAATCAAAATGCTTGATGCAGGTTTAGGTTGTCAGGATTCGATTGACCGAGGTTAACTATGAGCAATTCTAGAAGTGTAGCAGCGGCTACTGCAGCTAAAGACGATTTGGTATTACAATGGGTTATATTTAAGCTAGATAATGAAACCTACGGTATTAACGTAATGCAAGTTCAAGAAATATTACGTTACACCGAAATTGCTCCTGTACCAGGTGCACCAGATTACGTTTTAGGTATTATTAACTTACGCGGAAACGTGGTAACGGTTATCGATACGCGTTCACGTTTTGGTTTGCCATCAGCCGAACTAGATGATTCTACTCGAGTGGTTATCATTGAAGCTGAAAAACAAGTTATTGGTATTTTGGTTGATAGCGTAGCTGAAGTGGTTTATTTACGTCGCTCAGAAATTGATAACGCACCAAATGTGGGCACTGAAGAAAGTGCTAAATATATTCAAGGTGTGAGTAACCGCGATAATGAATTATTGATTCTAGTCGATTTGGACAAATTATTGTCTGATGATGAGTGGGTAGAATTAACACAAATTTAATCGTAATCTGATGAAAAAAGCCAACCGAATAACTGTTGGCTTTTTGTTTTGGCTTTAGTTTTGTTTTTTGTTGAAGCAACAAAGGTATGTTAATGGGTGATGAATTTCTAATTGCAGCTTTAGTGTACGTTATTGCATGCCTTGGTTTGGTACTTTACTTACAAAAACAGTCGAGCAAATTAAAGACTAAAGTTAATGCTCTGACAGTGCTAGTAAAAGAAAGCGATCGTCAGCGAGAAGCTGTTAAACGTGAATTACACGAATTGCGCAGTGGTACTATTGGTGTAGGAAGGCGCGTTGTCGAATTAGAGAAAAAACTCTCCAAGCAGTTTGATATGCTGGAAGAAGCTAGCCAGCAAGACCCACAAGCCAAGTTATATTCTAGAGCCGTAAAAATGGTGGGTTTGGGGGCCGGTATTGAAGAGCTAATGCAAGAGTGTGAGTTACCTAAAGCAGAAGCTGAATTAATATTACGCCTTCATCGAAGATAGACAGTTAGTCGTTGTTTCACAATAATAAAAAGCCATCGATATGATGGCTTTTTAGTGGGAAATTTTAATTCTCTTTCGGCTAGGCGTACTACTTACGGCGCATTTTTGCGACAAACATGCCATCACTGTTAGCTTGCTGAGGCCAAATTGTCAGCATATCACATAGTTGCCCTGTAAAAGGATGCGTGACCGGTTCAAGTTCAAACTCGGCTGTTTCAGATAAAAAGTCTTTTACAATTTGTTCATTTTCACTAGGTGATAAAGAGCAAGTTGCATAAACCAATTTACCGCCTGATTTTACCGCCACTGCGCTACGTCTTAAAATGGCTAATTGTAGCATCGGTTTATCTGTTACTGCACTGGCATCATCAAGCCATCGCATATCAGGGTTTCTACGCCAAGTACCTGTGCAGCTACAAGGAGCATCGACTAATACTCCGTCAAAAGCATTCGCGTCTACAGGCAATACGTCGCCTTTCCAAGGTGCAACACTAATATTATCAAAACCTGCACGTTTGGCACGCTTGCGTAGCTCTTCTAACGGTTTAGTTCGAATATCTGATGCAATAATACTGCCCGTTAAGGCAGAGCCTTGCTGTAACATTAATGAATATAATTGCAGTGTTTTGCCGCCAGCACCACTACAAGCATCCCACCATTTATCATGGTTATTTGGCTGACAAATTTGTCCAATAACTTGTGAAGCTAAATCTTGGATTTCAAGATAACCTTGTTTATAAACATTAACTTCATTTAAGTTAATACTCTTATGACCTAAATTTATGGCATCTGAAAAGTAACTATTCGCTTTTGCTTCAATACCAGCTTGGCCAAGAGATTTGATCACTTTTTCTGTTGATAATGTTTGTGCACGAGCCCAGATCGGAGGGCGGCTGCTCATAGCATTAACAACTGCATATTGATCAACATCATCTATAGGACACAGTTGCCAAAACCATTGTGGCAACAACTGGGTTAGTTGACAGGTATCAATGCCACTTACCGTCATAAAGGCGGTTAATTTGTCATTCAATGAAGCATTATTTATCAGTTCAACTTGGTCCGGGCGGGTTTGAGGCCAACTCGCGAAGTCATTCCAGGCAGTAGCAACGTCATTCCATTCATGTTGTTCCAACATCGCGCATGTGCTTAGCTGTTGAAACCATGTAGTGTGTTTTTGGCTTGAATTTAATTGGTTTAACCAGCCCCACCAGCGAAATAGACCAAACAAACTTTCGCGGATCACTCGCCTATCTTTTGACCCATGTTTTTTATGTTCACGAAAATATTGGCCAATGATTCGATCGGCAGGCATGTTGGTACTCATAACCTGATTAAACAGAGTCTCAATAGTGGTTGAGTAACTTAGGGCTCGCTTTTGTGCTGGTGTCGTCGCAGCTATTTCTTGCGCATGTGTCTCGTCTGATGTGGATGCGTTAGACATGGCGGGAATATTATGACTCATGAATTAACCTGATATTGCCGCACAGCACATAACTGATGCTGTACAGGGGACTATTTTTTGCTAGTTTAACACGGCTTATCTAAATGATGAGCTAAAACTATGTTGGCGAAAATGACATCATATCTTAGTGATAATCTTGTAATATTAAATATTTCTAAAAGGTTATCACCAGCGTTCTGTGCTAAATAACCTGAGCTCGGGATAATAAACGCCTTTCAAACAGCCCTTTGTCCTGCTAACTGTGTTGAATCGACTTACTATAGGCTAGCTATTGACGCGTCAATTCGCCTTATTAGCATAACAAATGACAAGCTTGAAAGTGAGCTTGGTTAACATGCTGATTTTAAATAGCTAAGTTCATTCCTTATCCCGAGTTCAGGTTAAATACGCTTATTCGCGTCGTCGAAACGACGCTTCTATGATGATGTTATGATTCACTCGCACTTAAAAGTCTAAATCTAATGCAAAACATAAGTAAGCCATCAAGGCGCGCGTATGTTGATATTCTTGTGTACAAAATTCAATAAAATCAGCCTGGCATACTTGTTCTGAACTAATTGGTTTGATGGCAATAAAGTCTTTGCGCCTGAGCTCGTCAATCATTGGGTGATGTTTATCAAATCCTCGTGGAGGTCTAATTAAACTATCTCCCGTTAATTCAAATCCTGCTTGCGACAGTTGAGTTAATGCTTTTTGATAAGCATTAGGGTTTTCATCAATACAATGACGAATGGCATTGAGATCTTTTGATTCTGGGTGCCAAATACCCGCGGCAATGAAGCATTCATCATTAGCGATGTGAACATAAAATCCCGGAGCATGGACATCTTTGGCTTGAAAGTGTTTAAACTGAATGCCGACATTAGTCTTATAGGGTGTTTTATCTTTACTAAAGCGACTGTCGCGTTGTGGGCGCATTAAGCTACCACCAACTTTTTTAGCCACTGCAGTGAAGCGTGGAGACAAACCTAAAATAGGCCCTTGCATGGCTTCTATAAACTGTAATGCTGGTGTTCTCACTTGATCTTCGTATTGCTGTTGGTTGGTTTTAAACCATTCTCTATCGTTGTTAACTGCTAGACTGTTTAAAAAATCGAAACTATGTTGACTGAACATGACGATACCTTTTTTACAATAGCGATGCAGATATTAATGTTATAATTTGGCTATCATGTTAAACAATGTCTACTCTGAGTGAAATAGCTAGAGTTGTTTTAAGCCATTAATATTATGCACGTTATTTGAACGTTTTAATTTTAATTACGTGATTTTTGTATTGTAAGTCAAGGTGGATGTTAGTTTTTAGCGCTTTAGATATGGTCGTATTGTTATCGTAACTTACTGACATAGAAATTTATTTTAGATATGTTGTCAATGTTAGTTTGATATAAATAAAGTGTTGGTGTTAAAATTGTTTTGAAAGCTACATTTTTGACAAAAACTTTGTCGGTTAACGTTTGGTTAACAAAAAATATACGTTGAGCAGTGCAATGAAAAAACTTAATTGTGGTGTCTGCTCAAATATTGAATTTTTAGAAAGATAACACTTTGGAATGAATAATTCCTCTACAAGAAAGGATTGACCATGACTGAACATTCCCTCGGTATTGTGGGTTGGCGTGAATGGGGCACTTTTCCTGATATTGGCAACGAAAGAGTCAAAATCAAAGTGGATACTGGCGCAAAAACATCTTGTTTACATGCGTTCAAAATAAAACCGTTTCAAAAAGAAAACCAAAAATGGGTTCGAGTCTGGCTTCACCCTGACCAAGGTTCAGATCGTGAAGTCGTCTGTGAATTCCATGTCTTTGATCGCCGAGATGTTAGTGACTCTGGTGGTCATGTAACGAAACGCTACGTGATAAAAACGCCGATCTTAATCGGTGACCAACTTTTTGACATCGAACTGACGTTAACCAATAGAGATCACATGAAATTTAGAATGTTATTGGGACGCCGCGCATTAGAAGGGCGTTTTTTGGTTAATTCAGCAGAATCATTTCTAGCAGGAGAATAACAAATGCATATTGCAATAATGTCGAGAAATAAGAATTTATACTCGACAAGTCGGTTAAAAGAAGCTGCTGAAGCTCGCGGTCATGTCATAAAAATTGTCGACCCATTAAAGTGTTATATGAACATCAATATGAATGCCCCTAGCATTCATGTTCGTGGTGAAGAACTACCAAAATTTGATGCGGTTATTCCACGTATTGGTGCATCTGTCACTTTTTATGGTACCGCGGTATTGCGCCAGTTTGAGATGATGGGCACTCACCCGTTAAACGAGTCTGTTGCTATTACTCGCTCACGGGATAAATTACGTTCATTGCAACTCTTGTCTCGTAAGAATATTGGTTTACCCGTGACTGGTTTTGCTAGTAAGCCTGCTGATATTCCTGATTTATTGGACATGGTTGGTGGTGCCCCTTGTGTTATTAAGTTACTTGAAGGTACTCAAGGTATTGGTGTTGTCTTAGCTGAAACTCGTAAAGCGGCTGAATCTGTTATTGAAGCATTTATGGGCCTAAAAGCTAACATCATGGTGCAAGAATATATCGCTGAAGCTGGAGGTGCAGATATCCGCTGCTTCGTTATTGGTGATAAAGTGATTGCTGCAATGAAACGCCAAGCATTACCCGGTGAGTTCCGTTCTAATTTACACCGTGGGGGTTCTGCTAGCATTGTTAAGTTAACGCCTGAAGAGCGTTCGACCGCGTTGCGTGCTGCCAAAACAATGGGTCTTAATGTCGCTGGTGTAGATATTTTACGTTCAAAACACGGCCCATTAGTGATGGAAGTTAACTCATCTCCAGGTCTTGAAGGCATCGAAAAAGCTACTGGTATTGATGTTGCTGAAAAAATTATTCAGTTTATTGAGAAAAACGTTAAATCCACAAGTTCAAAAACGAAAGGTGTTGGTTAATGGCAAAAAAGCATGAACCGTTTGTTATCGGTGATGTTAGCGTAGCGGCAGGTACTCAACAAAGTGTCAAATTGCCTGCAGCAAAACTGTATAACGATACACCGATGGATTTGCACGTTGAAGTGTTTCACGGCACTAAAGCGGGACCTGTTTTATTGGTTTGCGCAGCAATCCATGGTGATGAGTTAAATGGCATCGAAATATGTCGACGTTTGCTCGGTCGTGTTAATGCTAAAACCTTAACGGGAACCTTGTTAATTGTTCCTATCGTTAACGTGTTTGGTTTTATTCAACAATCTCGTTATTTACCGGATCGACGCGATCTAAATCGCTGTTTTCCAGGCTCTGCTAAAGGTGCGCTAGCGAGTCGTTTGGCCCATTTGTTTAGTAGTATTTTAGTTAAACGAGCAACGCATATTGTCGATTTGCATACCGGTGCTATCCATCGTGATAATTTACCGCAGATCCGTTGTGATACCGACGATGAAGTGATGCTCGACATGGCAAATGCTTTTGGTGCACCGGTGATAATGTCATCAAAAGCGCGTGAAGGTTCAATGCGCGGTTATGCTAACAGCCTGAATATTCCTTGTATTTTATATGAGGCAGGTGAAGCACTGCGCTTTAGTGATATGTCGATTAAATCTGGCGTTAACGGCGTTATCAATGTGATGCGCTGTTTAAGTATGACTAAAGGCAAAATTAAAACTAAAAGTACCAGTGTTAATGCCAGCCGCAGTTATTGGGTCCGCAGTGAGTCTGATGGATTAGTTAATATTAAGCTTAAATTGGGTGAGCGCGTCTCTAAAGGGCAGGTGTTAGCCAACATCGTTAACCCTTTGGGTGGTGAACCATCGCCTTTGCTCGCACCTACTGACGGAATTATTATTGGTAACAGTAATATTCCTGTTACCAATGAAGGCGAAGCCTTGTTTCATATCGCGCAATTTAGCGGTGACGAGATAGAAATCATCAACGATAACCTTGACGATTTTATGCAAGAATACGCTTAATTTCTTTTGTATTGGCGTTTTTAGTTATTGGCTCAGTTGTCACTCAAGTAGGTATGGTTAACGGATTGGACATATTACTTGGGTTATTCGAGCGTCTGATTAACATGTAGGGCATACTTTGCCTTACATGTTAATTTTATTACCACAATACATGATTAATAACCTATTCTGCTTTGTGACTAACCAATTTAACTTCAACTTTGAAATAAGCTAATTAAAGTTCGTAATATTCTATTTTTAAAGGTTTTTTATTTTAAATTATCTTTTGCGATAAAAAAAAAGACTTTTGATCAACTCTACTACATCATGCTTTTTCCGGAACATCTGTTGTGTCTATTAAATTATATAATTGACAATTTTCAAATACATACCAAACTATAATAACCTATAAAAAATAGGGTTATGGCTCACTAACGACAGTGATGACATAAATCCACCACCTCATTAAATGGAACCGTTGTCCACGCACCTTTGGTGTACAGATAACATTAATGGGTTTTCTATCCACTATACAAAACAAGGATGTCAGTGCCTATGCGCAATAATCAACCCGTTACCCTCAATCAGTACAACTTCGATGATGCTCTTCGTTTAATTTCAGGAACCGATCTGCGCGGCCATATTACCTATTGTAATGATGCTTTTGTTGAGGTCAGCGGCTTTGAAAAAAGTGAGTTAATCGGTAAACCACATAACCTTGTGCGTCATCCAGACATGCCAAGTGAAGTATTTAAAGATATGTGGGCATGTATCTCAAGCGGTAAAGTGTGGATGGGACTGGTTAAGAATCGTCGTAAAAATGGTGATTATTATTGGGTTAGCGCATTTGTTACTCCAGTATTCGAAAATAATAAAATAGCAGGTTACGAGTCTGTTAGGGTTACTGCATTACCAAGTGAAATTGCCCGTGCTGAAGCGGCTTATGCCAGAATAAAAGCTAATAAGTCACCAAGACCACTTCATGCAAAAATAAAACATCAAGTAATTAAATTATTACCCGCATGGTTACCAATGTTTATTTTGTCCATTGTATTAACTGAGTTCTGGGGGGGTGTGCCTGGTGCAATGGGTTTATTCACCCTTGTATTATCAACGGCTTGGTTGGGCTATAAACAGCAACAAGATTGGTATGAAGTCGTCAAACTTAATCCTAATTCGTTTACAGATCTCATTGTGGCAGAAACCTATTTTGCTGATTTTGGCGCTAAAGCGCAGGCAAAATTGGCTCTGGGTTGCGAAGTTGCTCGTTGTCGTACAGCGATGACGCGTATTGAAGATGCTGCAAAATCATTAGATGGCATTGTCGAGCACACTCAACTTGAGGCTGAATCAACGGCTAAAGCGGTAAGTTTACAAAGTGTATCAACACAACAGATTGCTTCGGCAATTACCCAGATGTCTACAGCTATTCAAGAAGTGTCCGCTAATGTCGAGCGTAATGCTTACAGCGCAAAAGAAGCATTAGACAATGTTACCGACGGAGCTCAACTGGCTAATCAAGCTAAACAGTCTATTGATGAATTAAATCTGTCTGTCGCGGATATCGCTAAAACAGTACGCGAGTTATCTGACTCTACAAATGAGATCGGCCAAGCGGCCAGTCTTATTTCGAGTATTGCCGACCAAACCAATTTGTTGGCCTTAAATGCCGCGATTGAAGCCGCAAGGGCGGGGGAACAAGGTCGTGGATTCAGCGTTGTTGCAGATGAAGTACGTTCCCTAGCACTGAAAACTCGAGAATCGACCGATAGAATTCACAGCATAGTGAGTGTACTAACGAAGCGAGCCAGTAATGCCGTTCAAGTGTCGGTTAGGGGGGAGCAAGCAGCCAGTAAAGGTGTTGAGATTGTTGATAAAACGCGTAACGCATTAGCGTCGATTAACCAATCCGTTGAACAAATCACCCAACTTACCTTAGATATGTCTGCGGCGGTAGAGCAGCAGAGTGCAGTCGCTGAGCATATTAATCAGCAAATTATTGATATTGCAGATTCTGCAGAAATTACTAAAGCTTCATCAGAAAAATCGTTACATAACAGCAGTGAATTGGGCCAGTCAGTGTTGATGGTTCGATCTATTATTAGGCGTTTTGCTGTAGGGACATTAGGTAAGAAATAGACGATACGCCACAGCATCTTTTACAGAGTCAAAATAGGCCAGACATCTTGCGATTACTGGCCTATTTTATTGTTTCTCTGACTACCGCTTTTATTACGCTACTGCTCAGAGTGTAAAGCGTTCAACAGAGGTGGTAAGCGAATGAGCTAATTGATTTAATTGCTGGCTTTGCTGTGTCATTGAAGCAGACTCCTGAGCATTTTGTTCTGCTGCCTCGGCTGTTTGGGTCATTGTTTGCTCTATTTGTTGGCTATGGCTTACTTGTTCATTGGCTGCATGAGTAATGCTTTGGCTCATACCATTAATAGTGCTAAGCGCCGCTTCTATTTGCTCGATTGCATCATGCAACGACTGGCTTTGTTCTACACATTCACTGGCTTGTATTTGTCCTTGTGAGATTGCTGTAACGGCATAAGTTGTTTCTTGCTGTAAGGCACTAATCATGGTTTGAATTTCGGCGGTTGATAGTTGCGTTCTAGAGGCTAATGAACGAACCTCATCAGCAACAACGGCAAAGCCACGCCCATGTTCACCCGCTCTTGCAGCTTCAATTGCAGCATTCAATGCTAGCAAATTGGTCTGATCGGCAATAGCACTGATGGTGGTTAAAATCCCACCAATATTATCACTGTGCTGACTGAGTTTTGCCATGATCTCCACAGAATCGCGCAAGCTGGTTGATAAGGCTTCAATACGGAAACGGTTATCATTAGCAATGCTTTTTATTTGTAATCCTTGCGAGGAAGCTAATTTAACATGTTGTTCAGATTCAGAGGCTTGCTCATTGACCTGATTTGAACTGTGATGTATTTGCTCTGCAAGCTGCTTAGCTTGGCTAATATTGTTAATTTGTGCGGAAGCTGAAAGGGATATTGTTTCGCTTTGCGCTTGCGAGCGAATAGCGGATTCATCTAGCAGGTGTGCATCACGACTAATGTCTTGCAATAAATTAGTCAGGTCGTCAGACAGTTTATTGATGTTATCCATCAACTCGCCAAATTCATCATTATTTCTCTTGGTTAATCGCCGAGATAAATCACCGCTGGCAATTCGCGATAATGCACTGTTAATGGCTTGTAGGGGGCCTAACATGGCTTTTGAGGTAAAGTAATAGATAAACATCGCCATCAAGACAAACACCACCGCCATTGCAACAGCCAATGTTTGTGCGGTACTAACGTCATCAATCGCAACCATTTGTAACTGGTGGAATCGTTCGTTGGCGAGCTTTACTAATTGCTCTAACTGATTGTTAGTTGCATCAAAAAAGGTGTTGGCTTGCAGGTTACTATTCTCAGCTAAGCGCTGCTGATTGACGACATTTTCTTGTGCGAGATACAAGCTGCCTGGTTTATCGGTGAACTGTTTAATTGTTTGCAAGTTAGTGTCAAAATCTACAAATAGCTCAGTAGCACCCAAAGGCTCTGCTTGTTGGGTTAAGTAGTTGCCATTAACCGTAATATTACCTAATAACATAGCCACATCTTGTTTATGAATATTAACAGCATCAACAGCGGTTAATCGGCCAAGTTCCGTCATGGTATTGCCTAGAGTAAACAGCATATCGTCGATGCGTACTCCGCCGCCAATGACTTCATTTAATAACTGCTGTTCGCCCGCCGAGGCTTCTATCAGTTCTAAATCAATCATATTGTTACTGGCATTAATTCGAACATTATCAAATTGCTGTTTTAGTGTGCCGAAGTTGTCGCGGTTTTGTCCTATTTCAAGTTTAGCGCCGAACATGATGTGCGATTGCTGTTCGTACTGCTGGTATGATTTTTGAGCTTGAGTTAATGACTGAAGCATTGTGGGTTGATCAGCCACTTTTGCAGATAATGTCTTTAATACCTCTCTGAACTCCAGTTGCAATTGCTTGAACCGCTTATAACTGAGGTCAATATTGTCATTATCGATTTGTGAATAAGCTAAACTGCCAGTTTTAGCCATTTTTAATAGGGTAATTTGCAAGGCATTTGACTGGTTTTGAACTGGTACTGCTAAGGTTTCGATATTAATATTGGCTGTTTGAATTTTACTCAAGGAATGATAAAAAAAACTACTTCCAGCAAGCAGTAATAAGCCAATCGAGGCAAATCCCAACGCTATTTTTTGTTTGATTGTCAATTCGAATATTGTCATTTAGTCTCTCTTATTGTTATTTTCTGACGTCATTCTTACTGTATTTATGCGTAATCAAGGATGTTTTTTGTTCAATAGTGACAATCTCTAGAGTAGTTGTTTGTTAAAATAATGTAAATGACCTTGTGTGAAAATAGAAATATATCCTTGTTTTTATAGTTATATTTCACTTTTTAATCCAAATGCTTATTGAGCATGTGTGCCAATTGATTAGTACTAATAGAGCAATATCGTTAAGCTATTAACAATCTAATAGGCAAGCGATAATGCTTTGGGTATTATTTAAAAATAGCAGTTGTTCTATTTTGAAATATTTAGCTTTATCGTTAGAAGAATTACTCTTGTCACTGCTTTCAATTATTCGAGGTTAATGTGGGTCTACAATCAGTATCACTCAAGCAGTCAGATGGCCAAGTAAGTAGCATCATCCCATCAAAAATTATTTGTATCGGACGTAATTATGCTGAGCATATTAACGAACTTGGTAATGACATTCCTGACGAGATGGTAGTGTTTCTTAAACCAAACTCAGCCATTACTAACACGTTATGTAGTCACTTAGGTGAACCTTTACATTATGAAGCAGAGTTGTGCTTTATGGTGAGTGATGGTCAGTTCAGTGCCGTTGGCGTTGGACTTGATATGACTAAGCGTGAGTTACAGACTAAGCTAAAGAAACAAGGTTTACCGTGGGAGCGTTCTAAAGCATTTGATGGGTCGGCTCTTTTCAGTGAATTTATTGCAATAACACCAGACATCAAAGATTGGTGCTTTCAATTAACCATTGATAATGTCGTAACGCAATTAGGTCATCAGCAATTAATGATGTACCAGCCACACACTATTCTTAATGCTGTTAGTGAGTTTATGACCTTAAACGATGGTGACATTGTGATGACAGGCACACCTAAAGGTGTAAGTGTGGTGACAGAAAATGCTACTTTTGAGCTGAGCTTATGGGCTAATGTGCCATTTACTGTATTTGAAGCTGCGTTGTCGGGAGATAAACCGATTGAACAGCTTTGTGGTAACCCAGAAATCGTTAAGCAATGGCAGGCAAAATAACGTTAGGCCGAGAAATAAAGAATACTCGAAAAAATGACCTTCTTATTAAAGAGGGTCATTTTTTTATGAGGACATTAAATTGGCACGCTTAATTAATGCTATTTCATCAACGCAACGGCTTCCATGTCTAGCTCGATATCAGTGCAACCTTTAGCGCAATAAATCCCTGGGGCTTTAGCGCTTTTTGCTGCCTTTGGAGTGTTGGGAGGCAATTGCAGTGTCAACGGTTTATTGCAGTCATTGCAAGTGGCGCTATTGCCCTTTAGCATGCGTTTAATCAGATTCTTTTGCTGATTAAATGATGCCAATGTAGGGTCGTTAACTGCCGAAAAATCGAGTTTCTGTGTATCGCTCATGTTGGTTCCTATCTTTCTCGCTGATCTCGCAATAAAGCGAGATCAATCTATTTCACTTGATCGATCACTTTACTTGATCAATTGGGCGCCAGCGCTGTAATGCTACAGGAAGGCTAACACCTTGCGCTGTTAATAAATTTACTCGGGCTAAATAAGCCGCGCCATGCATTAAGTGTTTGGCTAAATCTACTGCATGACGCTGAGTATAGTCATCTAAATAACTGCCTTTAGCCCATGCGTTAAACGCGCCGAGTGCCGGACCTGCCCAGATTTGATAATCCATCTCGCGTCCAAGTTCACCAGTGTTTGACCAACGGCTAGACAGACCTAAGTACCAACGGAAAATCAACGCCATTTTACGTTTAGGATTATCTTTAGCGCGCTCTATTTGCTTTGGGTCGCGCTCATTAAAATGCGCTACTGTACCAGCCCAAATATCATCCAGGCTTGAGCGGAATACTTGTTTTTCAAGCTTTTCGCGCTCGTCCTTTGGTATCGCTTCAATCGAATCATAGCGGGTATAAATTTCGTATAACTTGTTGGCCCGCATTGGGAATAAAGTACCGCGTTTTACCACTTGCAGCTTAACACCCATTTCGAACATATCGGCGGCTGGCGCCATGGTCACATCGGCCATTTCTGTAGTGGCCAGTAATTTACGTGTATGCACGCTGGCTCCAGCTTCTACACAGGCTTGGTTGATTGAACCGGTAACAATGTAGGCTGCACCCATATGAAATGTCGCCAGTGCCGCGTCGGGCGTACCAACACCGCCACCGGCGCCAACCCGAATAGGAATTTTATAGTTGTATTGTGCTTGCACTTCATCTTTTAACGCTAAAATGGTCGGCAGTAAAGTGACTAATGGGCGATTGTCTGTGTGACCGCCTGAATCTGCTTCAGCGGTAATATCATCAGCCATGGGCACTAATTGAGCCAGCTCCATTTGTTCTGCGCTAATAAGTCCTTCATCAACCAACTGTTGCAGTATTTTAACGGGTGCAGGTTGCATAAACTTAATGGCGACTTCAGTACGGCTGATTTTTGCAATCACTTTATTGTCGATTTGAATGTCACCGTGTTTGTCACGGCTTAAGCCCGCTGCGCGGTAATAGACAATTTGTGGTGTTAAGCCTAAAAAGGCAGAGGCCTCAACAGTGCGCACTTTGTGCTTTAAAAACAGCTCGACACTGCCACGCTCTAACGCTGGCTCACTTGGGCTGTGGATTAAATTAAACGCATAAGGCCCGTTTGGCAGCGCGGCTTGAATGCGGTTTATTGCTTGTTCAACCCGTGACGGAATTAATCCTGCTGCGCCAAATGAACATAAAATACCCGCCTGACCTAATGCAATAACCAATTCTTCAGAAGAAATACCATTGGCCATTGCGCCAGCATAATAGGCAAATTTTACCCCGTGCACGCGGCGGAAATTACTGTCGCCTAAGCTTTGGGTGCCAAGGGCAGGGGCAAATGCGCTGACCGGCAGAGCATTTGCTGCAGTAATAGCATCAGTTACGACTTGGGCTTGCTGAGCAACCCCTAAGCCTTGTTGTGTGTCGTTAACCACATAACACGCTTGTGATAAATCTTTAAGCTTTTTGTCCATGCCAGTAGAGTCAAAACTGACGTGTTGCTGGCTAACTTGCCATGGCCAAGGAGAAAGCTTTTCGTTGTGCACTTGAGTTGTCATTATTATTCCTTTTTGGCCTAAGCTTCTTCAATACAGATGGCGATATCTTTGACTTCATAAATGCGCAGACCATCTTTACTGAGATTTGCGTCGCCTATTATGATGCGTTTACCGTCTTCATCTTTTACTGCACTGATATGTACATCAAGTGACATTTGTTTGTTCAGTGGGTTAATTTGACCGCGATATTTCCATTTAATATCCGACAATATTTGGCCGAACTTTGGATTAGTGAAACCTTTACCTAGGTCTGTGCTGATGGCGTAAGTTTGCATTAACTCGATCACAGCTTCAACACCTAATGAACCTGGCATTACCGGATCTTGATGGAAGTGGAATTGGAAGAACCAATCACTAGGGTCAATAGTGCGTGACGCAGCAAGATAGCCTTTACCGTATTTCCCGCCCGCTTCAACAATTTCTGCTTTGTCGATAAAGTTAAGCTGGCCACCCGCTAAACAATAATGCGGTTGGCTAGTTGGCGGAGTAAATACCCGTGACTGTTTATCCAGTAAGTTAACGCTGATGTCTGCCATGACATTGTTATCAACATGCCATGGTTGAGTTATTTTGCCGTTATCTATGCCTAACTGGTTCTTAAGCGCATCACCTTTAAAGTAACCAAATACCGCGCTACCTGTGTAAAAAGGCTCGTTATCGACACTTAACTCAAAGGTGAAGCTTTGAATAATGTTACTGCCAGCAATGACGGTTGATAATAGCTTTGAATCATTGACGATAGTTTTACCGCGTAAATCCACATGACGTAATAATTGTCCGCCACCGTCTAAGTTACGGAAAAATAGCTCTTGCCCAGGAAAGCCTAGGGTGGTGCCCATGTAGCCAGAAATAAAGCCATTGGGTTGTAATGAAATTTCCATTAACACCGAATAAGGCATTACCGCTTGATGGCTGTTTTTAGCAAAGTACCAAGCATCTGCCGGCACTTCGTATTCTGCTATACACGATGATGGCTTTTTCAATTCGCCGCGTTTACCGTTAATTTCAACCACGCGAGTGGTTAACTGTAAGTCGCCACAAGGTGTGCGCGGTGGGATAAGTCCGCGGTAAATACTAAAGTCAGGGCCAAAGCATTTTTCGATATCGCCAGTAGCAAACTCAAACATATGGTATGGGGTAAATGGAACGGTATCAGGCACGCGATTAGCGTACTTTGAATCGGCGCTTACAATGGGCGCTTCAACGTGTTTTAGTGGAATAACGCCTTTGTTAGTCGGGGCGTTTAAATCTGGAATTTGCGCCATTAACGGCGCTTTGTTAGCAATCACTTTACTGCTAGCGTTTGAATCAACTGCAGGGCTAGCGTCTAACGAGATAAGCGGATAACGAGTACATTCGGCATCTTCTTTAATCATCACACCCAAGTTTTGGAAATCGACCACGACTTTTCCATTGAGTAAAATATCAATATTGGCTTTGGCATACGGGCGGGGATGAATACCGATTTCAGTCACTTCCATGCGATAGGTCAGCTCAGCCGTTTGTGGTAACACTTGGCCACGACAGCGAACTTTTTGCGAAGCATTTTCCAATGGTTGGAATCGGCCATTTTCTACTAGAGTATGCATGCCGATGTGGATCATAAAGAACTGTAATAGCTGGCCACAACCTTCTGCCATTAACGAGCCTGCCATCACTTGGTCGCCTTGGAAATGACAAGGGAAATACCAATGGTCTGGCGCAATGTGTTTATGACCTTCGAGTAAGCCTAAGCCCCACGCGCCACCTTGTGTTTGTAATTGACTCACTCGCTCAATCATTAAGAATTTTTCTGAGGCAAAACAAAGCGATTTTTGTATTCCAGTTTGCAGTTGGTGCGCGACATGGTCGCCACCAAAACAGCTGCCAATATCACCAGTCAATAAATGATGGATTTGACCATAATCAAATGCCGTTTGGCTACAGTGGAGTAATGGGGTAAAGGTTGGTTTATTTGGATTGTTGATCACTTGTTGGCGATGTTTTATTTCATCTTCAGTTTGAATAACCCCTTTACCATCGGCCAGCTCTTGGTCGGTAAAGAAGCCTGCACAGCCACCATCCATTTTTAGGATCATCTTGTCGCCTACGAAACACTCGTAAGAGAAAAAGAATAATAACGTGTCGCCATTGCTGGCAAAGTTATTGATTTTAATGTCGTAACGCAGAGTGTCGCCGCCACGAGGTAAATCGGCTAAGAAGGTCAAAGTACAATCTAATAAGCGATAAACTCGTTCGCCTTTGTTTTCAAAGTCGATACCTAAATAACTGATCAACATTAAATCGCACTGACCCGATTCTACCGCTACAGCCCAAGGAATTTGACCATCCACTAAATACGGCGCATCGACGGGGATGTCGTATTCTGTGGTCATTGAACACGGTTTGTATTGATTCATGGTGGCATCGAGTTTAGTCACACGCGACACCAATAAATAATCTGTGGTCGGCAAGCGAACTCGGCGCGAGTAACTGTCGATAATGGCGTAATCTGGGCCAAACACCTTAGCGATATCGCCTTCGGCATATTCAACTAAATCAGCATAATTCCAAATACACGGTTTATCCGCTGGAATAGGCGCAGTGTAAGCTGGCACACAAGCATGATTAGGTTGGATCAACCTAGCGGGGCTAATTGCTTCACTCTTAACCACTGTTTGAACCGCAGCATTAACCGCATAAGTATTAGCCGCCGGAGACGCGACTTGAGTCGCAGTTGGTTGATGGCTCAAACCAGCCAATTGGGACCGTAATAAACTGTCTGCCACTTTTAAGCCTGCATCACGGCTGGCTAAATAAGCTAAATGCGCTTGTTGTGCTAACCACTGATTTTGTTGGAATGCCGTTAAATGTGCTGGTGGAATCGTATGATTTGTCATACTGGCAACCCTTGGTTGCTTTGGAATCGTTTTATTTGGCATATTTTCTGACATAAGAGGCTCGGCGATATTCTCGCTATTATTGACGCTAAGAGGGCTATTATCACCAATAGTTGGTTGCTTACTTTCAGTGGAACTGACCACAGTAGGGGCAATATCAGCACATTGATTAATAATACTGTCGAGGGTATCAAGTGGGCTGTCGATAATGTGTTGGTAAATATCGCGACCACCTAAACTGACTTGTTTAATTAAACTTAACTTACTGCCCGTGGCCAGTTGTTGAGTTAAATTATTGCCCAGTCGAGCGTGCAATGCGTGTTGTTGCGCCGCAGAAACCGACAGATTAACTTGTGAGTATTGATTGTCGCTACTGGTGAATACACTGGCATTGATAGACGGTTTGTCGATGTGACGAGTTTGCACTAAACCGTGCAGCAAACTGGCCATGCCTGAAGCGGCAAATGTATGACCGAGAATATCATGGGCTTTACTCAATAACGGTGCTGAGCTGACCGCTGTAGCTGCATCAGTTAATCTTTGGGTAAACTGTCGACCTTGAGTTGTTAATATGCATTCCGGCGATTGGTTTAACTCAACAATGTCTGCCGATAACTCAGTTGGTAATTGTGTTGGCAGTTGTGTTGGTAATTGTGACAATGGCGTAAAGTTAACGCTGTCGATACTGGCGTAACTATCAAGCTGAGAGTGTACAGCACTGGTTTGTTGCAGCACTAGCGCGCCAGCCCCTTCACCCACTAGCCAATCGGTTGAACGCAATCCTTTGGCGTTAAGCTTTGCGGTATTGAACAACATATTTTCAATGCTGCCAGACAGGTCTACAGCGGCAATAATGATGGCATCTAATGGTTCTTGTAACGACCCTAACGCAAACAGGTTTTGCGCCACATCTATACAGCGGTTAACTGACTGTTCGCCCGCAGAAATCGTAAATGCTGGGCCGTTGAAATCCCATAGTGAGGCTATCCGCGATGCCATAATATTGCCAATAAAACTGGTGTATTGGTTAAGCTTAGCGGCGTCGAGGACACTGTCCATCGCAATGGTTTCAAGGCTGTCATATTCCGCTGTAGATAATTGAATACCTTGAGCGTTAAGGCTTTGAGCTATTTGGCTATGTAAGTTAACTCGACCGCGGAATTGATGAAGTTCGAGTTCGGTTTCCATGGCGACTAATACCGCGACTTTACTGCCTGGTGTTAGCTTGGCATCGGCGATAGCTTCATCGGCGACTTTAATCAACAGTAGTTGTTGCGATATTAAGCGATCATCTTCATTGGGTGGCACTTTAAAGCGCAAGAAATCAAAATCGAACTGATCGATATACGCGCCTTGTGGTACATCTGTGATGCCATATTGGGCTAATAGTTCAGGATGTTTGTCTAAGCCTTTCCAGCGCTGAGTGGGTAGCGGGCTAAAGATGGCTTGTTTGGCGATGATTTTACTCGCCAGTGCATCAATACTGCTACATTGACCAAAATGCGCCGCCATGCCGGTAATGTGCATTGGCGTTTCTGCATCAACTAGCGCTGTGCTGCGAGTTTGAATGTTATTGTTCAGAGCGTTATTACTTAGAGAATTATTATTTTGAGAATGATTGTTCAGCGTCTTGTCAGTAACGGCTTTAGCTTGATACGACTCAAGTAATAAATGGGCGTTACAACCGCCAAAACCAAATACTGATACGCCAGCATGGCGGGCTTTATTGCCGACCTTATCGGGCCACGGCAGCACATCATTTGGCAAAGTCGCTTGACCAAATAAGCCATTAGGTGAGGCGATAGGGGCACTGATATTAATACTCGGTGGCAACACGCCTTCACGCATCGCAAAAATCATTTTCATGATCCCAGGCATGCCTGCTGCGGTGAGTAAATGGCCTAAATTGGATTTTGCGGAACCAATTAATGGCGTGGCGCTACCTTGAAGTTTATCTTCAAAAAAACGTTCCATCGAGGTTAATTCAACTTTGTCGCCTAATGGTGTCCCCGTAGCATGACATTCAATCACTTCAATGCTGGCAGGGGTTATGCCTGGGTCGATTGCGGCGGCATCACGATAAGCGCGCTCGAATGCTTGCACTTGGCCTTTGCTGTTTGGGCTTAACACAAACTGGCCTTTACCATCGTTCGACAAGCCAATGCCACTGACCAAAGCGTAAATATGGTCGCCATCACGCTCGGCATCTTCAAGGCGTTTGAGCACTAATACCCCTGCACCTTCACCAGCGAACAAACCTTTACTGTTACTATCAAATGGGGCGGAAATACCGTGGTCTGGGTAAGCATGAAATATCGAAAAGCCCATATTGATAAAAAACGGATCGGCTCCCGACACCGCGCCAGCCAGCATCATGTCTGATTTGCCGGTATGCAAGTAGTCGCAGGCCAATTTTAATGCGTAAACCGAACTTGCACAGGCGGCATCTAAACTTAGCTGCGTACCACCTAATCCCAAAGCATCGGCAACAATTTTAGAGGCGTTATGGGCAATGGCACCATTACGTAAGTTAACCGTTTTAGGCGCTACATTATTATTGTTATTGGCATTTTCTGCGGTATTGTTTTGCGATGCTTGATTAAACGATTGCAGATTAAAGTTTGGCTGCTGGAGTTTAATCTGTAAGGCTTTTTCGACCGCGCTGTGATAGAGCGGTACAAATAACTCGTTAGACTTGGCTGTAGGGAACGATAAAGTGCCCATGACAATGCCGGTGCGTTGCAGCACGTTATTGCTAAGGTCTATACCCGCGTCGGTTAACGCATTTCGGGCTGTGTCGGTTGCCCACAAGAAACTGTCATCCAAACCTGTAAATGCGTCGGGCTCAATACGATACCCTTGAGGGTTAAATTGAAAGTCTTGAATGTAGCCGCCTTTATCACAATAAAAACGGTCCGATTCGCCTTGTACACCCAAGTAATCACTCGGTGAAGCATTGAGTTTGCTCGCACTGATTTGGCTGCGTGAATCTTTTTTGTCTAATAAGTTTTGCCAAAATTTAGCGGGAGTATCCGCGTCGGGATACTGATTGGCTAAACCGACAATGGCTATTTTAGGGGTGGCTTGAGAACTCAATGAGGTTCTCCTTCTAATGATGTTTCACTGCAACGAGACAGTGGTGAGCCGCCGGCTATTGCCGTCTGCTGAGATAATGAGTTAATTGCATCGTCAAGGCTGCGAATAAAGGGCGTTAATGACATCGGCACGCGATGCGCCATTAGTTGTCCCAGACACTTGAGTAAACTGCTGACATCGTCGCCGCCTTTGGCATTAACGGCAACGGCCATTGCTGGGGACGTGTTGTTACTTTGAGCATTGATTTTGTCAATTAAGGTGGTGGTTTGTCTATCGGCTCCGACTTCAACAAATAATCGACAGCCTTGATCTCGAGCATTGTGGATTAATTGAGTAAAATCCAGCTGATGACAAAAAGTATCGGCAATCGATTGTGCAATAGCGTGTGAGTCTAACGTGACAGGCGCAACTTGAGCCGCCGAGATAAACTGCAAATGTTCGGGTAAGTTTGCCAACAGCGGTTGCAGATAAAACTGACGTACATGGTCGGTAATATTCAGTGCGGCTGGTGTATGCATTGCCGTAATTCGATTGGCTGCAATACCTCGTTTACCTGCTTGTTTTAACAATGCTTTACAACTGGATTCACAACCTGCGATAACACAAGTATCGCCTTGGATGATGGCAATATAAGCACGCGGGTAATCCGCTAAATGGGGCGTGAGTTCGTCAATACTGGCTCGAGTCACAAAGCTGTTCCACACAATGGTTTCGTCATCGGCTAATTGCCATTGTTGACGAACGCAGCGAAGCTCGCCTGAAATATCTTGGGTAAAGATACTGCTGTTTTGGGTTGCCTCAATCATAGTGTGTGGTGCTTGCCAAACATCTAGACTCGCCCACATGGCCGCTTCGCCCATGGAGTAACCCAAGGCAAACTTAGGTTCAATGGCAAATTCTTGCTGCAACAGTTTGGTTAACACATAACTGGCGCCCACACCGGCAATGGCTAATTGGCTCAAACTCATTTGTGCGGTACGGTTTTTATCTGCCGCGTAAATAAACTCGGTTTGTAACATCGATTGCATGTCACCTTGGTTTTCGAGTTCGGCATACACATTGGGAAAAACCAAGCCCATTTGACTGAGCATGTTTGGATACACAGTACCGACGCCAGGATAAACAAAACTTAAGCCATGATCACCCAGCGGCGCAGAATAGAAACAACTGCCAGCAGGGGTTTTATATTCTATCGACGGTTTATCGCTAACGTCTGACTGAAGGTGAGTCGACATTGTTGCCAACATTGCATTAATTTCTATGATTAATCCGCTACGATCCTGCGCCATTAACACTAAAGCTCGGGGCGCATCCGTTTGATAATCGGCCAATGTACTTTTGATAAGTTTTAGTAAGCTGACATCGTCTGTCGCCGAATTGACCTGCGCAGAGAAAGCCATCAGTTTAGTGTGCAGTTGCACCAATGAAGTGGCACACAGTGGCAGCCATAAACGTTGGGGGTTAACCAATTGCTTTGAGGCTACTAATGCACGCCCTTGGGTCAAGATCATTGCCTGAACACCGTTGGCACTTGGGTAACATAACGCTGCAACTCGACTTTGGTGAAGTGGGCTAAACCAATACAGGCTGTTAGCTTTGTCTTGTACTGGTATACAACGACTGGCGATAGACTCTACTAGGGCGGTCATTGCGGCCAATGCAGTTTGAGCATTGCTAGCAGTATTTGGTGTTACGCTGCCATCTAACGCGACAATCTGCGGTTGAGTATGTAAACGTTTTGCATGGCTCAGCGCCAATGTGATTGCTTCAGCCTGATTGCTACCAAGTGCAACACCATTGAGATAAGCGTGCGCATTGACGCCATGTTTCGCGGCAAGTAGCCCCTGCATTATCCACAACCGATCGGCAAGATTGATCATTTCATCGGTAGTGGATGATAGCCGCTCTATGCTGTGTAATAACGCCAGTTCAAAACCTTCGCTATGCTGAGTATCAATCGCAACGTAGTGCTCATTAACCGAGTCGATATTGGGGTCGCTCAGCAACAAAGCCAAGCGCATTGGCTTGGTTTGTTGCTGCAAAATACGCTCACTAATGGATTTTAGCGCCATGTTATCTGTGGCTGTCACACGGTGTCCTTGTGTGATAGTTCTGCAGAAGCTTGATGTGGAATAAATGCCCCATTCAAACTCTTACTAATGGTTACTTTAGCATTGAGCATTTGGCAACTCAGGCGGCCGTCTTGATGATATAAACTCACGTTAGCCACGAGCATTCTGCCGCTGTGCTTAACTACATCAAGTTGAATATAACCTTTATCACCATTTGCCAATGGCCAAGCAGTAACACACTCACCGGTTGTTGACGGTAAACTTGCAGCATCGTATTTCAGTCTTGCCCATACCAGCATGGCTTGTAGTAGCAAATCTTCAGCGAAAATTTGGCTACCACCTAATACCGATGACGGGATAAAACCTTGGCAGTCTGTGGCATTAATCTGCGGCAATTGCACTCGGCACAGTAGCTGAGCATCATCAAATGCCAACACTTGAGCAATGCCTTGCAAACGTGGGCCATGAAATAAGGTTCCGTTTTGGTACAGTTCAGCGCCTGAATACAATGGCGTCATGTTGGCCCATTGAGCCAAACTGTTGTCGCCAATAATCGGTTTAGCAACATCAGCTGCCAATATCGCCTTATTGATCACCAATTGAGCTTGGTATTGCGGTTTCATGGCGGCGCTTGGATCGCTTAACAAACGAGAGGAGATCAGCGCGCTGATCCCCGCGTCAGTTTGCGTTAGTGCCAGTTGCAACAAATGTGGCTCATTGGTGTCAAAAATAACCCCTTTAAGCAATTTGTATTCAGCAATACTGACAGGCACATGACATAACGTTTCTGCCGCATCACGCATCCATTGCATGGCGCATACCGTGGGTAATACCGGATTGCCAGCAATACAATGATCGCTAACAAAAGGCATTTCAGCTGGGGTTAATACTCGTGTCACCGTCTGACTGATAATATCAGTAGCCGATGACTTAGTCGTAACTGCCTCAGTCGTAACTGCGTTAGCCGTAAATGCTTTAGTCACAAGTGTATTAGTAGCAAATGTCAGCGAACCCTTAGCAATAAGCAAAGCGTCCGCATTAAGCTTTTTTACAGCGTTGTCCTGCTCTGATGAACCTTGCATATCAGAGCCAATAAGCAGTTGTGCCCCTTGTTGGCTTAATAAACTGTGGGCAAATAACTCGGCACCTGCTTGTAGTGGAATAACGTAAACGCCACGTTCAACAAACATTTTCTTTAATGCTGAACTGACCATACCGCCATCCCAAGGGCCCCAATTAAAACTCATCACTTTAGCTTGCGGTAAAGTGTGCGCTAGTTTCAGTGCGGTTTTATTGAGGATTTCATTCGACATAGCGTAATCACTCTGTCCGGTATTACCGTAAAAACCGGCCGCCGATGAAAACAGTGCAATAAGCTTAATCTGCTGTGGGTCGAGTGCATTAATAATGCTAGCAAGCCCAGTCACTTTGGTGTGGTATACGCGGTTAAGTTCATCCAAGGTTTTATCTTGAATGTGCTTATCGGCTAACACGCCAGCACCGTGAATAATCCCATTAATGGTTAATGAGTCGCCCTTGGTATTAGTCAGGCTATTAAGGCTGGCAGCTACCGCGGTGGCATTGCTGACATCCATCGAGACATATTGAGCACTGGCACCAACCTTGCTGAATGCGTTTAACGCAGCATCTATTTCTAGGCTGCTGCTTATTGGCCATACGAGTGCATCAATCTGTTTTGGCGTTGGTTTATTGCCTTGAGATTGAATATAAGCGATGGCTGCGGCTTTTAACTCAGAGGCTTTTTTGCCTTGTGCCCAAGCTGGTAAGTCTTTGCCAAAATGTTGGCTACGACCCGCTAACACAAAATGTGATTGGCATTGTTTGGCTAAGGTGAGGGCGCATTCAAACGTTACGCCTTTTGCGCCGCCGGTGACCAAAATAGTGTCACTTTTGTTTAGGCTTGCTGGTGCAAACTGCTCGCTGGCATTTTCGGCAACTAAAGTGACTCGACCTTGATTACTGATCCCCACTTCATTAATGCGATCCGCGCTAGCATTGGCACCATCGATATCAAATAACTCAGCAACGATGGCATCGGCAAAGCTTGTAGTATCAATATTGTTGGCAATGTCTAATGCGCGGCAAAACACCTGTGGCCATTCATGGCTTAGGGTTTTACTCAGACCAGATAAGGCTGCTTGGTTAAGCTCAGCTGTTGCGAGCTGAGTATTATCAAGATAACCAAATCCACCGTCTAAACGGCTCACGGTAAAGTAGCATAAACGCGAAGCTTGAGCTGGTTTTGCAAACTCAGCGTGAAGATGCTTAGCCCACAAAAACGCGTTGTCGACAGCGGCTTTTGCTGCAACAGTGCACGACATTAATTCGCTGCTGTTAGCGGTAGCTTGCGGCTGTAAATGAATAAAGCCCGCAATGGCATGTTCAGCGCCCAAGTCGGCCTTAATATCGGCAATCACTTGTGCAATTTGGGCATCATCAATGCTGCTCAACGTGTAGCTTTTAATATCACTGCTTAAGGGTGAATGTGCCACGGTAATGGTTTGTGGGTTACGAATAACGGCGACGGTTAATCCCTTTGCATTTAGCTTTTCTGCTAGTAAACCTGCACTGTGGCCATCGTCTGTGATGACAATACAAGAGTCTGTTGAAAAGCAATCTACGAGTTTATCCGCCGCTGGTAACTTTTTTAGCGCTACCTCGCTGTGTGGAGGTAATGCTGCGGTGTTAACGTCAACCTTGTTTGCAGTTGATGTTGGTGCGACCGGCGCAATCGCGTTTGCTGCAGGCAATTTGGTTTGCATGTAACAAACGATTTCACCTAGGGTGCGACATTCGGCTAAATCTTCTGGGTTCAACTCAGGTAAGCCTGGAAGCTCATCTTGCACAGTACCTAAAATCTCGACGCGTTTGATTGAGTCGATACCTAAATCGGCTTCCATGTCCATGCTCAGTTCAAGCATTTCTGCAGGGTAACCTGTTTTGTCGGCTACCACTGACATCATGGTGCTTAAAACGGTATCAGCACTTAATCCTGGTGTTGCTGGAGCAGATACTGGGGCCTCAGTGTTGGTTGCAGGCAATTTGGTTTGCATGTAGCTAACTATTTCGCCCAAGGTACGACACTCGGCTAAATCTTCTGGGTTCAGCTCAGGTAAACCTGGTAGTTCGTCTTGCACTGTGCCTAGAATTTCAACACGTTTGATTGAATCGATACCAAGGTCGGCTTCCATGTCCATGCTCAGTTCAAGCATTTCAGCAGGGTAACCGGTTTTGTCGGCTACTACTGACATCATGGTGCTTAATACTGTATCAGCACTCAAGCCCGAAGTTGCAGGTGCAGATACAATTGCTACTGGAGCCAATGTGCTGACAGCAGGTAATTTAGTTTGCATGTAGCTGACGATTTCGCCTAAGGTGCGACACTCGGCTAAATCTTCTGGATTCAGTTCAGGCAAACCAGGGAGCTCGTCTTGCACTGTGCCGAGAATTTCAACGCGTTTAATTGAGTCGATACCAAGGTCGGCTTCCATGTCCATGCCCAGTTCAAGCATTTCAGTTGGGTAACCGGTTTTATCGGCAACCACAGCTAACATAGTACGCTGAACGCTTTCTGCACTTAAGCCTGTTGCTGGCGCTGCAGATGCAATTGGTGCTGCAGCCACTGTGCTGGCAGCAGGCAGTTTAGTTTGCATGTAGCTAACGATTTCACCCAAGGTGCGACACTCAGCTAAATCTTCTGGGCTCAGTTCAGGTAAACCTGGAAGCTCATCTTGTACTGTGCCTAAAATTTCCACACGCTTGATGGAGTCGATACCAAGGTCTGCTTCCATGTCCATGCCCAGTTCAAGCATTTCAGTTGGGTAACCGGTTTTATCGGCAACCACAGCTAACATGGTACGTTGGACGTTTTCAGCCGTTAAGCCTGTTGATGCTGGTGCTGCAGTAACTACCGATGTTGATCCCGTTGACGCTGCAGCAACCGAGTTGGCCGCTGGTAATTTGGTTTGCATGTAGCTAACGATTTCGCCCAAGGTGCGACACTCGGCTAGATCTTCTGGGCTCAGTTCTGGTAAGCCTGGAAGCTCATCTTGTACTGTGCCTAAGATTTCGACCCGCTTGATTGAGTCGATACCAAGGTCTGCTTCCATGTCCATGCCAAGTTCAAGCATTTCTGTTGGGTAACCAGTTTTGTCAGCAACTACATTGAGCATAGTGTCTAACACTTGTTGCTGTGTTAGTCCGGCTGTTGGTGCAGAAACCGCTGCTGAGCTAACTTGCTGAGCGACAGGAGCCTGGACAGGTTTACTGGCTGTTGGTTGTGATTGAACCGCTTGAGTTGTTTGAACCTGAGCAACAGGAGCTACGACAGGTGAAGGTGTCGTTGTGGCTTGAGCAACTTGGCTTGGCTGCACAAATGCAGGCTGTACTGATGGAGCAGGTACAGATACTGTTGCTTGTATTGAAGGTGTTACCGTTTGCCCTTGCAACATGGCTAATGCGGCTTGGTTTGCTTGTGCTTGCTGCGTTAAAAATTGGGTATGACTTTGCAATGTTTGTGCTTGATGCTGGTGGAACATCTCCATCGAACGTTGCAAGCTTTCTGGAATGGCTAATCCCGATGACGCCATTTGTGCTTGGGCTGTCATCAGGTGAGCAAAGGTGTCGCCATATTGCTGTGGTATGGCTAAAAACTGCTGATGTAATTCAGCTGTTTGTTGCTGCGCAGCAAAAAATGCACCGATACTATCGGCCGACGCTGGTACACTTAAGCTAACCGGTTGAGCTTTAGCTACAGGAGTCGTTGCCGCTAAAGGTGCGGCGACTGCAGAGGCTTGAGCTTGTGCTGCAGGCACTTCAATATATTCAGTTTTAATGACTTCTTTTTCCACAATCTTTTCCACAACTTTTTCGACAGGCACTTCCACTGTCTGGCTGGTAACGGTGCCAGTTTGCAATGATTTTTGCATTTTGGCTTGAGTGGCGGGACTAATATAATTACTCGCGGTTAACTTAACGTTCATCGGTGACACTTTTGCAAGCTCAGCGATAGGCGCTTGATATGGATCAACCTCGGTTAATGCAACACCTAATACTGCAAGCTGACAAGCCGCTTGGCGTAGTTGAGTGTCACTATTGCCTTTAGGATTTGGGTTCAAGCTCACTACACTTACTGACTCTGCTTTGTTGCCTAGGGTCGCTTCAACCAACTTGTGGAGGATATTCTTAGGACCAAACTCAACAAATACACGAGCACCAGCATCATACATGGCATTTAGTTGCTCGCTAAAACGAACCGATTGCAACATATGTTCACTAAATACTGCTTGGATTGCTTTAGCATCGTTAGGATGTGCTTTACCTGTGCCATTGGCATAAAGGCTTAGTTTTGGCTTAGCAAATTTAATCTTATTGATTGCCGCAGCAAACGGCTGCTGCGCATGTGCCACTAATGGAGTGTGGAACGCACCAGAAACCGGCAGGGCTATTGCTTTAAAACCAAGTTCGGTGGTGATAGCTTGTGCCGCTAAGGTACATGACGCTGTTGGGCCTGCAATAACCAGTTGGGTTGGTGCATTGTAATTAGCCACCTTGACGCCTTCAAATGCACTAATGCACTGTTCAAGCTTTTCAACTCCGTTGTCAACAGATTGAGCTGGGACAATAATGGCGTACATTACGCCAGCGTCTTGATCTTTAGGTGTTGCCGCCATTGCTTGGCCACGAGCGAAGGCCAATTGGTAATAATCAGCTTGGCTAATGACGCCTGCAGCACATAATGCTGACAGTTCACCAAAACTATGGCCAGCAACCATATCGGCTTTAAAACCTGCTTGAGTCAATAATGCATATTGGCCCATGCTGACCGCGCCAATAGCACTCTGGGCATTGGCTGTATTGGTTAATGCTGCCTGTTGTGCGGCAATATCTTCGGCTTCAAAAGCAGGGTTTGGGTACATAATTTGCGATAGTGGCGTTTGTTTATGTTGCGCAAACACCTTGTCTGCTTGCATCAGTTGTTGACGCATTTCTGGATACAAACAGGCTAAATCGGCGCCCATGTTCAGATATTGTGCCCCTTGCCCAGCAAATAGTGCTGCCACTTTATGGCTTGCCGCTTCAGGATGAATCAATGCTGCTGCGCGATAACTGGTACCAGAAGGCAATTGCCAGCTGTCGGCAGTATTTGAGCTTAACTGCGCAAGCGCCTGAGTCAGCTGAATGGTTAAGTCTGCTAATGAAGCAACCACTAAGCCTATACGTGCCGCATTAGGGGCGATGGTATTTAAGGCAAAACGTTTACCAAAATCGGCTAATACAATTTCTTGGCGATTTTGCTGTGTGGTATCAACAGCCTTAATTTCAGTTTGCAGGGCGGTTAATTGAGCCTGTAATGCAGCTTTATTTTCAGCATGGATCAATAGACTTTGTGGTACTGAGCGTTGACGATACTTATCGCCTCGAACATGTTCTTGGCGATATTCTTCCAACACAATGTGGAAGTTGGTGCCACCAAAACCAAATGCACTAATACCCGCGCGGCGCGGCGTATTGTCTGCACGAGGTAACCAAGGGCGGGTTTCGGTGTTTAAATAAAATGGCGAATCTTGAATGTTTAAATTGGGATTCGGTTTACTGACGTTAATGGTCGGTGGCAACACTTTATGATGCAAAGCCAGAGCCGCTTTAATCACACCAGCGGTTCCTGCGGTTGATTTAGTGTGGCCAACTTGCGATTTAACAGACCCAAGAGCAATATGCTGTTGAGTGTCATTACCGTCTGCAAACACCGACTTTAGGCCATTGAACTCCGCAACATCACCTGCTGCAGTACCAGTACCATGGGCTTCAATTAAGCCAACAGTTTGCGGCGCAAAACCTGCATCATCATAAGCGCGTCTTAATGCTTTAGCTTGGCCTTCAGGGCGCGGTGCATAAATACTTTTAAACTTACCATCTGATGATGAGCCAATACCTTTAATAACAGCATAAATTCGGTCACCATCACGTTCGGCATCATCAAGACGTTTAAGCGCCATCATGCCAATACCTTCACCTATCATCATGCCTTTTGAATCAATGTCAAAAGGTTGAATGGTGTCGTTGGTGGTAAATGCCGGTGTTTTTGAAAAGCTCATGTACATAGATGGCGAGTTATCGGTACACACACCACCGGTGATCATCATGTCACTGCGGCCTTCAACTAATTCTGTAATCGCCATGCGCATTGCCGCTAAAGAACCGGCACAAGCTGCGTCAACCACGCAATTCATGCCGCCTAGATCAAAGCGGTTAGCGATACGCCCTGCAATTACATTGCCGAGTGAACCTGGAAATGAGTTTTCTTCCCAGTGAATATATTGATCCTGAAACTTTTTGATCAACATCTCAGTGTCTTCATCACTTAGACCACTATTTTTAAATACTTTTTTGAGTATTGGGTACTGTAAGCGACCGCTGAGGCTATGATTGATTTTTTGACCACCGCCGACACCTAATGTAATACCGATGCGATCGGTATCGTACTGTGCATCAATACCTGCATCTGCCAGCACTTCTTTGGCGACCACTAACGATAATAGTTGTGAGGTGTCTGTTAGTTCGAGGATATTAGGTGGCAGGCCAAATTCCATTGGATTGAAATCGACTTCCGGTAAAAAACCACCGCGCTTACAGTAGCTTTTATCGGCCATTGATTTATCGGCATTGTAGTAATCTTCAGCATTCCAATGGCTTTCTGGAACGTCGATAATCGCATCAATTTTTTCGCTGATTAAATCCCAAAACTTGTTTAGGTAACGTGAGTTAGCAAAAATACTTGCCATGCCGACAATCGCGATAGGCATGTCTTTTAAGCGTTTGTTTAAACGCTTATCTTTATTACTGGATTGGCTCATATGAGTCTCCGTTTGATAACTGAGGTTCAGTTATCTGGTGTTGGGATCCAGCTGCATCAATGGTGCTAGTGGATACTGCTGCTGGTTGACTTGCTCCGGGAAAACGAGCAAGAAAAGTGTGATAATTGCGAACCAATAACTTACGTAAATGAAATGGTCCGTGCTTTAAGACATGCGTGATATAGCGATTACTCGCTTGGGTATGGCTGTCTTGATAAATATCGAGGTAAACCCAGTCAGACTTAAAATCGACTCCAAGCAAAACAGAATAGGCTTGCTGCTTCGTTAATTGAGGCGGAATACTTAACGACACTACTTGCACTACGTTGTCTGGATCTGGACTCGGCAGGGACAAAGTATCGGCTAAGGTCTTAGGGTTAACGGTATAGGTTTGTATATCAGCGCCCTGAGTAATCGGCAGCTGATTGAAGAATTTTTCTGGCACAAAAGGGCTGTCAAATTCGTCTAGTTTAGAGACCCCAAAACGCTTTAAGCAGCGGGCAAGGCCGGAGCGAGAGACATTGGGGTTGATAAATTCTTGGGTGACTTTTAGTAGCCGATCTAAAGGCATTTTTAATTGATAACGCAAGCCCAGCATCACGTATTCTTCCATCGGAGATAGTGTCGTGTTGAGTTTGTGCGGGGTATTCGGGGTGTTATCGATTGAGTCACGTTTACGCCATTTACGTACTGTGGCTTCGCTGATATTGAGAATTTTGGATAACTGACTGACACTGTAATCGGATTGCTGAATAAATTGACGCATTTCAGGCGTCGTCGTCGCATTACGGTGTTGAACCGTTTTTTGGCGAGGCTTGCCCTTAAATAAACCTGATTCTAAATGTGTTGTTATCTTTTTTGTCATCTAGACCGGGATTCCAAATAATCTATTGGGACTTTAGCGCATTTAAACTTACCGATACTTACTTAAGTCATACTTAAAGAAGTTAAAAGTTAGTCTAAATATCCATTTATGCTTTTTTTAGCACAAAGCACATTACCTGAGGTTTCACTCCGATACAATCACCCGAGACTGAAAACGATATCTTAGATGTAAAAAAATATTTACCTAAGGAATGTGAGGAGCGACCACCTTCGCTCATTAGGGGATAACAATACGTTATACATTCCAGACCCAGTATTGATTCTTTTGAAATAAGTGATGAACTGTCGATGGGGGAGCTGTTTATAAAAGGCCCGAATTCAACTCTAGCTGTTCATCTATTTAATCTTCGTATTCAAATAAAAAAAGCAGGTAAGAGTTGCCTCATTACCTGCTTTTTTATCAATCGACATTAAGGTTACACCAATCAACTCGGGAAGAAGTCGATAGCCCAGATAGTGGTCATTACCGCGACTTTTTCTGCTGGGAAGCTGATAGAGCGTAATACCAAGGTTAATTGGCGCTCTAATTTGGCGTTATTTAGCTCGCTTGAGTTAATCGTCACTTTACTGACATTGCCATTAGGTTGGATGACAATTTCAAACATCACTTTGCCTTTTAAGAACGGATCTTTTCGCAGTGCGCGATTGTATAACGAATAAAGCCGAGACTTATTGGCCTCCAATGTACGCCTAAGTGCCGCTTCTGAACGTTGTCCATTTTGGCTCGCTTGGCTGGCTTTTTCTGCAGAGGCACCTTGGGTGGCTAACACTTCTTCTTTTGCTAAGCGTATTTGTTGAGTTTGATTGCCACTTAATGACTCAGCTGCAACGGTTTGGCTAATGGCTGACTTGGCTAAGCTTTCGGTTTGCTTATTCGCAGCACCAGCCAACAAGTCACGCTTTACTTTGACTTCTTGTGCCGTCGTTTGATCAAGTTTACGTTGCGCAGCGGGTTTAACGTCAAAGGCTTCGCGCATTGAAAAAAGCTCGTCTTTCATCGCCGCTAAGCCTGATGTGCTGGCTTTTTCTTTTGCTGCTTCACGCGTCGTCGGCTGCACTATTTGTGGCTTTACAGCTTGTTCAACAGGCTTTTCTGGTACTTTTTCTTCTGGTGGTGCTAGCTCAGGCTCTAGTTTTGGCAGCGGTTCTGGCTCGGGCGGTTTCACTTCTGGTTTGACAGGTGGCGGTAGCTGCTTTTCTTGCAAGATGATTTTGGCTAATTGTGGCGGTACTTGCTCTTTCACTTCGCGCGGCAGTTCAACTTGTTCAAGCATGGGCACTACGACCGCAAAGACGACATAAACTAACAGCAACAACCACAAAATCTGTTTAAACAGTTTGTCTTGTTTGCTGGGTTTAAATAAGTCGCCTAAATCATTAAAACTCTGATTGGCTTCATGATGGTGTAAGGTTGCTGTTGTCATATTAGCCCTCACCATTAGTTTGCTTTGCTTGTTGTTCAACCGCCAACGAAATATCGCGGTAACCGGTTGCCGCGCAAGCAGTCATAATTTGCTTAAGCACCACATAAGGTGTTGATGCATCGCCAATAATAGTTACCGCACGACCATTTTGTTGCTCGGTTTCGCTTAGTTCAATACGTTTACTGGCTTGATAGGTTAACTCTGTGGTTAAGGTGCTAATAAACTCAGGGTTTTCTTGTTCGGTTAAGCCCACTCCATCTGGGCCTTTTTGCCATATTGCGCGTTCTTGCACTAATACTGTGTCTGCTAGTACAGTAATCACCAGATTTTCGACTGGCAGGGCTTCTGCCACCGACACTGGTAAAGTCATCTTGTCGATGTTTTGCAGTACTCGCACTTCAGATTGATTCACAATCAAGAAAAATACCAAAATGGTAAAAATATCCATTAACGCAACAAGGTTGAGCTTGCTACCGGCTTTTAAGCGTTTGTGATGTTTGGCTAATCTTCGGCTTCTTGCCGATTGCTTCATCATGGCTTAGCTCCTACTGGTTTTCCAATAGTGGCTTGTGTCGGTGGGGCGATATCTGCGTCATTAGTGGCCGGAGCATCACCTAATGAGATCATCGGAAACAGTTCCGCATCTACCAAATTGGCTGCCACTACCGCTTTAAATGATCGTACCGTGTCCATGGCGGACACTATGGTTTGATAGTCAACCGCAGGATCAAGTAACAATACGATGTCATTTTTTTCTATGCCTTGTTGCTGAAACGTCAGTTTCAAGTCTTGTAGATACACAGACAATGCGGCGAAATCATAACCTTTATCAGTCAGTTCAAACTGTTTAAGTGACATGCCTGCAGGGTAGTTTAGTGCTAAGCGCGCAGGGGTAATCACGAGTTCGAGTATTTTGGGCTCTTGATCATCTTGTGCTTGTTCAGCTTCTGACAATACTGGTAATTGCAGATTTAAAATACGCACTTGTGAGAACACCAAACTCAGCAGAAGTACTGGCACTAACACGATCATCAAATTCATGAATGAGGTGATATCCAGTTCTGCGTCTTGGGTATTGGGGCGACGACGGCGTCTCATACTCATTAGCCTCGGTTGTTATCCGTTTGCTTGTTAAATGACAATGAATTGAGCAGTTTAATGCCTGCCATTTCAATAGAGTCAACTATAGTTGCCGTTTTAGTTTGTAGGCTTGAATGAAATAAAATCAGCGGAATGGCAGTGATCAAACCAAATGCGGTGGTGTTCATCGCAACCGAAATACTAGAAGACAATAAGTTGGCTTTTTCAGCTGGATCGGCGCTAGCCACTGCCGAGAATGCTGCGATTAAGCCCATAATGGTACCTAATAGACCCAATAAGGTGGCGATGTTAGCGAGAGTGGCAATAAAGGGGGTGCGTTTTTCAAGGCGTAACATGTATTCCATCACGGTTTCTTCCATGGCGTATTCCACGTCTTCACGGCGACTTGCACTTGATATACGGGCAATACCTGACTGCAATACATCAAACACGGGGGCTTTATGGTTTTGTGCATGCTGGCTAATGGTGTTGATGTCACCGGTTTTTAAAGCATTTTTAATCAGTGCAAAAGCCTGTTGATTGGTGCGATGTGCAGAGCTTAAATATAACCAGCGCTCAATGGTAATGGCCAAACCGACCACTAACACTAAGGCGATAGGGTAGATAAATGGGCCGCCATTTTGTAAAAACGCAATGATATGGTCGGTAAAACTCATGTGATGTTCCTTCTCTTATTGTCGTATTGAACACTGGCGTTAATGGCTACAGGTGTTCAATTGTTTTTGTTAGGTATTACTCAGTTTTTGGCTAGCATGTTGCTTATTTAGAGTCATTATTTAATGATGCATTTATTGATCATTTTCTGGTTTGCCGTTGGCAAAATCTCTCACTTGTTGCCTAAATATTTTAGGGTTAATGGGTTTAAATTCTGGCAAGGTTAGCGGCATGTCTTGGTTGTTAATATTTATTGGGTTGGTGATCCCTTGCCACGGCATAATATAAAGCACTTTGGGTTGCTCTTGTGAGCCGGTCACTTGGCTTTGGATCACCACAGGTTTGTTGCTTGTGGGTTTCACTGTTTGTTGTTTTTCAGTGTCATCATTGGCAACCACCTGAGCAGAGACACTCAGTAAACTGACGGCTAAAAACAGCGGCAATGTGCCAAGACGACACCTTGCTTGAAACACCTTTTTCATGGTCATCTTAGCCTGCTCCATTAGCATTGTCGGGTAATGTTAACCCAGCGCGTTGAATTTTAATTTCCACGCCAGCGAGCCAACGCTTGGCTTGTTCATCATTTGGTTGGTTAACCAAATAAGCCAGGTAGTATTGGCGTGCTTGCAGCAGCTTGCCACGATATAACTCTAATAATATCGCCAAATTTAATTGCGCTTGTGGGTATTGTGGCCACAGTGTCAACGCTGTTAAGTAACCTTGCTCGGCCTGAGCATACTGGCCTTGTCGCCTTGCGATATTGGCTTTTATTTGATGCGCATATGGATTGTTGTTATTAACTGCTATCGCTTGTACAAGCAGTGCATCAGCTTGATCTAATTGCTGCAGGTCCATCGCGATGATGGCTTTATTCACATACGCGCCCGACAACTGAGGCTGGGCTGCAATCACTTTATCAAACAAACTATTCGCTGCTTGCCATTGCTGGTTTTTCATGTGGCTAATAGCTTGCTGATATTGACTTAATACCGATGCGGGCACATCGGCTAAACGTTGTGAGGCTTGTTCAAGATACACATTATGAGTATCTGTTGAGCTTGCACTGATACTGGTGCTGTTATTGGCTCGGTTAGTATCGAGGCTAACTAAGTCGACAATGTCCTTATTCATGCCATCTAGGCTTGGATCCTTAGCGGTTTGCTTATTCACATCATTACTGCTTGGCGATGAACTACAACCGGGTAACAGCATGAGGCTTACTAGCGCGAAGAGTGCCACTTGCGCTGTCGATGAGGTAAATAATGATTTAATGAATAGCATCGATGACCTCATGAGTGAGTTCTTGTTTTTGATAAAGGGCAGGGGACATTTGTGCCAAGCGTTTAAAGCTTTGTTCTATCCATTGGTCAACAATATCATCCCATGCTCTTTGGGTATTACTGATGTGAATTTCAATGGCTTTCTCTTCAAATGGATAAGCCAGCTCTTCGAGTAAAATCTCGTACTCTTCCAAGGCTAATTCATCTAAATCGCCAGGGCGTTGTGAGCTCATCATGTCGGCCGCAAGTTGGCGATACATTTCAGCAAGATTGTATGTCGCATGAGGTACGTATTTAGCCAATTGAAAATCGAGCACTTGTTGATAATAACCAATGGCTTTTTTCATCGCATCTTGTTTGCGCATCAAGCTTTTCTGCAAAGGCGCGTTGAGTTTAATTGCCGCAAAACTGCGTTGTTCTGCTTCACCCAAGGCAAACGCCGCGATAGAGGCAAGTTCAATTTGACGAGCCTGAATGGCATTCGCATCTTGCTGCAATTGTTTGCGATCGAAGCTGAGTATTTGTCTAAACCAGTAATATTCCTTATTAGCTTCACCGCTTTGGCGGTAAAACTCACTCATTTTAAAGCGGACTTCTTGTGCCACATCAAACGGTTGTGGGTAGGTTTTTGCATACGTTCTAAAGGTGCTGAGTGCGTTACTGTTATCGCCTGCTTTTAAGTAATATTCTGCTGCCGTGTACAAGGCTTCACGTTTTAGTGGGCCGGGCTTTTCATTGGTGACAATGATCAAAAGCTGCTCGGCGGCCAAGTCCCATTGGGCAAGTGCTTCGTAGGACTGGGTTAATTTGGCCGGAATAATCGCGCTAAACTCATGGTTTGGATAACGTTGTTGAAACGGTTTTAATACGTCGACCGCTTCTTGCCAGCGCTGTTGTTCCAGCAATAAGTTTGCTGCGTCGAGTTCGGCATTAACCGCATATTTTGATTCGGGTACTGCCTGAGCGACTCGTAATAATTGACTCACGGCTAACTCTGGTTGTGTTTGTTTAACGGCTTGCGCTTGGAAGTAAATGCTTGAAGCTAACAGATTACGCATTTCAGACCATGAGTCTGTGCTCTTGTCTGTGTATTGCAGCGCTAAAATGTAACCCTCTTCTGCCTGCGCGTATTGCTCTTGCTGATACAAGCTATTGGCATAAAGCTGGCTAACAAACTGCACTTGCTTACGGGCGGCGTCTGACAACGGCGTTGCGGTTTGCACTGAGCTTGCCGCGTCATTGAGTGTGTTAATGCCGTGGGTTTGTAATACAAAATCAGTAAAATATTTAAGGTCTGTGTAGTGTTGAGCATCAAACGAATATTGGGCGGCGTTACTGGCGAGCTGTAAGGCTCGGTTGTCAGATGGGTACTGATTGATAAATTCTTTATCTAACTGATTACGTTGTGAAATGAGTGTGTTGTAATCATCAGTATTGCGTTGTTCATTTTGGTTTTGTTGGCTTTGACCATGTTGCGAAAGGATTTCGCGTACTGTGACGGTTGTTGCGTAAGCCGATTGCTGTTGTATCTTGCGCAAGGCCGCAGACGTTGCTGTAGCGTCATAGGCAATGGCGTAATAACTGGCAAGGGCTTGCTGATATTGTTTTGCTTCAAAATTGGCGTCAGCAAACAAGTACTCGTCATTAAGAATATCTTTAGTGAGTAACTTGCTGGCTTGAGGTAATTTGGCCAATTGTAAATAGGTGTTTAATGCGCTGGCAGCCTGTGCGAAAGCGCTAATTCGTTGTGCACCTTGCTGAGTTTGTGCATCGGCATACAAACGGCGGCTATGCTCGTCACTAAAGCTAAGCAGTTGTGGTAATAACTCTGCTTGCTGCGCTGTGTTGGCATTTACCCAAAATGTGCTGCTAAGACCATATTGATTAACATAGTCATTTTTGAGCTGATGCATTGCTGCAAATTTGCCTTGACGCTGATAAAGGTCGAGCAAATCTAGCGAATAGCGAGCTGCCCAGATATTGTCTGACGCTAAATCTATATATGCCTGATAAGTTAGTTCTGCATCGTAGTCGAGTTTTTTGTCGAGTAAAAATTGGGCCAAATTGGCAAATAATACATGCTGATATAAGTTGATATTCGGCAAAGATTGATTGGCTTTAACTAAGGATACTAACGACTGAGATTGCAGTTGTTGGCTTAATGAAATGCTCAATACTCTTTGGGTATCAATCGCCAAATTTTGCGCGCGGCTGCCGAGCTTTTCAAAAGCAAAGTTGTCGGAGGTTAAGTTTGCAATATCACGATTACTTTGCTGGCCGGCCACTAAGGCTTCAAACACTTGCACGAATGCTTTGTCGGCATTGGCAAGTCGATTGAGTTTAAATTCAGACCAGCCGAGCATATATAAACTATTCAATTGGTATTTTTGATTATCATTAGCGGTTAATACTTGCTGATATGCTGTAATGGCTGCAGAGTAATTCTGTAAGTTGTAATAGATTTCACCGCGTCTAAAGTTAAGCTCGGCAAGATACATTGTCTGCGGATAGTGTCGCAGTAATGATTCAACTTCAGCCAAACTTGCATCCAACTTGCCCTGTAAATCGAGCGCTTTAGCTAATTGATATTGTATGTGTTCGTTTTCAGATCGCTGCGGATAACGCTGCAATAATTGTTGATATTCGTTAACTAATTTTTGCAGTGCCGCATCGTTTTGAGTCAACTGAGCTAGCACTTGACTGTCTGGTTGCGACTCATCATCGAGGTCTGCATAAGACTGGGCTTCAAATGATTCGGTATTGATTTGCGCTAAGCGATATTCAACGTGCGTCCGGATTTCAGGATCGGGCTCAAGTGTCAGCAATTGCTGATAAATATTAGCCAACTTGGCACTGCGTTGAGTTTTGCTCATTTCAACACTCGCCACCGTTTCGCTGCTGCGTTTGTTGGCCAAATCGCCTAAGCTAGTGCGTTTAGCTTGTTGAGCATACTCAGTTTGACCGCTGCTAAAACAACCCGATAATGCAATACCACTGATTAAGATTAATGCGCCTGATAAATAAGCCGATACTGACATTAGTGCGCTCCTTGTGCAGCTGACTCATCTACAGCGGAATCACTTTCAGTCGATTCGCTTGCAGCCGATTCGTTTGCTGAGAAGGGATTGATTGGCGCAGTGTCTGCTTGTGACATTTGTTCTAATACATTGGCCATTTGGTGGCGAGTGGTGAGCAGTAGTTGCTGTAACGTATATTGCTGTTGCTGGGTAAATATGCTGATTTTCCCACGAATATATCGGTCGGTTTTATCACGTAGTCCGGTAATATTACGGTTCATGCTATTAATGTCGGTTTGGGTTTGTTGCTGACGTAACTCAAAGTCAGACAGCAAACGGGTGTTACTCGACAATGCACTAAATCGACTGGCTTGTACTTCAAGCTGTTCAAGTTGCTTTGTTAATTGCATAAGGCTTTTTTTATGTTGCCAAAGTCGTTGTGGCAATGTTTGCTGCAACTGCCAATGCAATACTCCTTTAACCTTATCAAGTCTTTGTTGTTCATCGTCGATATTACGTTGAGGTGCCAATTTAGTTAACGTGGCTTGGCTGGCATCAATACGGTCTATCCATTGCTGCTGGTTTTGGTCGGCAAACACTTGCCCGTTTTGCTCTGCTTCAGCTTGTTCAATAATCTTCGCAATACGTTGTTTTTGCTCGGTGAGCGCATTAATCATCTCTGTGTAAGCGAGCTGTCTTTGCTGTTCAATAACGTTTGCTTGGCGTTGAGTGTTGAGCGCTAAAGTGTCTTTTAACCATTGACTGTTAATCTGTTGTTTTTGCACATTGTCGCTAAGTAAATCTAGGCTTAGTAAGGTTTGATAATCGGTCGCTAATTGCGGGTCATTTAAGGCTTTTTTTAGCCAAGGAGAATCAGTGCTAAAACGCTCGGTAAGGATAAGCTCTAACGCGTCAGACTTAGGCGCCAAGGAAGGTGTTTGTTGATCAAGCGTCTTACTGGCAAAGTCGGTGACATTGCTAATGGTGCTAACTGTTTCTGCAAACCCTTTTATTTCGACAATTTTTTGTAAATACAGCTGTTCAGCTTGCTGATACAAGGTTAATCCTTGGGCTAAAGATTGCTGCTCACTCACTTGTTTCGCATTTAACAACGCGGCTTGCCAAGCTAAATTTGAATAGGGGTATTGCTGCTGCAATAGCGTGAGCAATTTAAATGACATGTCATAGTGCTGTTGTTGCTGGGCCGAGTAGGCAAATAAAAACAAAGCGGATTCAGTGTAAGGGCTTTGCTCTGGAAAGTCGGCCAGTTCGTTATAGGCTAAATCGTATTGTTTATTGGCAACATACAACTGAGCTAACAGTAACTTTGCATAATCATTGACGGCTTGTTGTTGCAATAAGGCGTCTTTAACTTCTGGTAATAACTCGTCGTCATCGTCAAAAATATTGGGTTCTGCAAAAGGGTTAAACACTTGCTGCCAAAAATTAATCTTGGGTGGCTGCCATTGTTGGCTTTTAAGCTCGATCAATATAGGTTGTGCTGCACTGTATTGTTGCTGCTTCATATGCAACAACGCCTGGTTTAATGCGATGTAGGCGGCAGATGAACTTGCTGGTGGCTGGTCATCTTCTGATATTGATTGTTGCTGTACTTGCGCGGTTAACGGCGGCGCATCTGGCCAATAAGCTAATTGATTTAACACATGATATTGTTCGACATAATCGGGCAGTAATGTGGTAATTCTGCCTAGTGTGAGTTTGGCCGCATCAATATCGCCTTGTTCAATTTGCTGTTCGCTGAGTTGCAACAAAGCGATTAATAATAATTCAGTTGGCGATGTGACTGACTTCGTTTTGCTGCTATTGGTATTAGTACTGGTATTCGCTGTGGTTTTGGCCGTAGCATTCGCTTGCTGTTGTTCAAATTGCACCAAGGTTTGGGTGGCTTGATCGTGTAAGCCTATCGACACTTGAAGTCCGGCTTCGAACAATTGGCTTCGATCAGAATAGATGCCTTTGCGTTGGCGGTTGAGGCTGATTTGCCTTAATGCCGCGCCATAATCACCGGCAAAATAAAAGTACAATGATTGGCGGTAAAACTTATCTTCTAAGTCTGTTTTAGCTGCCGTTGTCTCCATTGAGTCCTTCACAGCGTTTTCTGCCGCTTGAAGGTCAGCCATGTGCAAGAGAGCCAAGCAACTGCAAAACATGGCGGCACAGCCCAAACCTTGTGTGAGTCGGTTACTGATATGAGCTAGCTTAACGCTAAGTGATTGAGTATTAACAGCCATTGTTGTTTACAATACCCACTGTTCGACTTTGATATCAGCACGATAGCTTGATTCACTGTCTTCGACTTTGAGTTCTATCATTACCGTTTCATCGGTTTTATCAAAACTATGGCTAATGGCGCGTTGCACCGTGCGGCCTTCGGCATCGTTGCCGGTAAAAATTGCCGTTAGTTGGTGAGGACCCATTTTAAGATTACCCAAGTAAATACGTTGAATTCCACCTTGCTCTAGTGCTTTACGTTGACGCTCTGTATATAAAAAACCACTGACATTGTTGTCGTCAATTTTTAACTCTACACTGTCTAGCTTTAGAAAACGCCCCACATCAACCGATACAAATACTGCGATTTGGGTGCTGGCAGGAAACAACAAATCCTCTTCTAAAATAAATAAATCGCGATTGAGTTTTAGCACTTGGCTTTTAATGTCTTCAAGCTCGCTGGCTAATGCACCATTGCCTTGTTTGGTATCTTCAGCTTGAGCTGGTAATGCAAATAAACCAGCAATCAGTAACGTTGCTGCGAATAACCGCGTTAAAAAAGTACCCCATTTACGATCGGTAGTCATAGTTATGGCCTTGGCAATTACGTTGTTAAAAGTGTCAATGTTTAGGGCTAGCAATTAAAAATACACGCTGACAAAAGCACGGATGACATTGGCTGAAAACCCATAAAACGGTTCGTTGCCCACTCCGCCATCTGCAGTAGGATCCCTAAAGTTATTGTATTGAAAGTCAATATAATCCCATTGCAGCGATGCTTCCGAGCGAGTGTCGCCAAACGATACCGAGGCGGGTAATTGATAGGTAATGCCTATCCCGTAAGTGATGTCACTAAAGTCACTGAGTTCTTTGTCGCGCGCAAGGTAGTTTTGTGCGTCGCGATAAGGAAACAAATCACTGTAAAATTCAGCTTGAGTTTGCTGGTAATAACGCACTTTAAATTCTAATTCGAGACTATCGCCCAGCGGATGTCGATATCCAAGCTCTACATCACTGGCGGTGATTTCCCAGCTGTCGTTAAAGTGACGGTAATGAAAAAACAAGGCTGCGCGATAAGGTAAAAAGTAACTGGCAGATAATTTTGCCGCAAACGAGTTGCGAGTTTCTGGGTACACTTCTGCCTGATAAGCCACACCTGATGGAACGCTGTTGTCTACGTATCTCACTGTGCGGTATGGGTTATTTAAATAACCACTGTCGGCAATGGCTTCAACGTTAATACTCGCCGTAAGGTTGCGGGTTAAAATTTGATTGATGCCAGCGCGAATCCGATATTGCTCGCTTTGCTCTTCAAATAAATCATCACCATTACGTTTAATTTCATTGTCGCCATAAGACAAACCCAGATTTAAATTGGTTAAATCGCCAAAGGTGTCTTGTGACACATTGATGCTAAATGATTGCGCTAAATAATCGTCTTCATCACTTTGGCGCAGGTTAAATGACATCAAGGTTTTGTCATGCAGGTATTCAACCCCAAATTGACCTTCGTTACGCTTTTCTGTGTACGCACTGGCTGTGCTGATAACATCTACCGATGCAGATGAAATACTGTCTAAATAATAATATGCGGTAAATGCGACCGATTCAGAGGTCTTTTTTCTGAGTAACACTGACGGACCATCAATGGTCATGCCGCCACCTTCGTAGCTGTGATACAACACATCAGCGCGATCAGGATCGAGCACCGCAGCTTGGACAGACAAGCTCGTCATACTGACAAGCAGTACCGCCAATAACTTAACGCCTTTATTGATAAAATTAGTTACAGCCACAACCACCACCTCCGGTTCCTTCTGCGCCACGGGCCGATTCACGACCTTCAAGTACATGAGCCATATGCATGCTGGCACTGGGATGACGATTTAAGCGCATGATGGGGTCGGCTAAGTTTTGACGCTCGTATGGTTTAACCCAAGGTTCAATGCCCATGCTCGTGCAGCCGCTCAAACTAATTAAGCTTAATAGCGCAATGCAATTAAGCGATAAAGCCGTGACGCGAGGAGATAAGGTGTTTGTCATCAATTTACTCCCTAATCAGCTGTTTGATGGCTGCAGCATACTTTTTATCAAAGCCGTCTTGATAGCCTTGAAATATAAAGCGCACATTACCATCGCGATCAATAATCACTGTGGTTGGCATGGCCTCAACTTGATAGGTCTTAGACAAAGAATTGGTTTGGTCGAAAAATATCGGGAAACGTAAATCAAGATCGGCTAGAAAGTCTTTGCCTGCTTGGTTTTCTTGTTCAACATTAATGCCCCAGACTTGAACGCCGAGGTCTTGATACTTGTCCTGTAATTTTTGCAAAACCGGCATTTCTTTACGGCATGGTCCACACCAAGATGCCCAAAAGTTGATCAAGATAATCTCGCCACGTTGCTCGGCTAAATTGAGGTTAGTCCCTTGCTGGTTTTTTAAGGTGAAGTCGGGTGCTGCTTGGCCAAGCGTGAGCGCCTGTACCTGCATCGACAACAATATTGCACCTAATGCAATAAGACATTTACCACTAAATCGACTGAACAACATTGTATTTCCTTATTGGTTTTTCACTTTTGCTACTCGAATATTCTATGGTCTCTTTTAACGACCGCTATCGAGGTAGATTAAAAATAGAACGACACACCCGTAGCAAAATTCAGGTTATGGGTTGTTTTAGACGCGCCAGTGACCTCGGTATTAAACAGGTAATCACTCATGCTTAAATCCCATGCTATCCAGTCGGTTAAAAATACTCGGTAGTTTGCTGTGAGGTTGACGGTAAATTGCTCATCACCGGCAAACTCGGTACTGCCGCCACCTAATTCGATTGAAAAGACACTGTTAAACACCGTGTCTTTGCTGAAAAAGATTTCACCAGGCAACAAGTTATAACCAATGTTTAAGCCGTAATAAGTTAACTCGCGCTCAGCATCAGTTAACAAAGGGGCTGCGTTAGACAGTTTTTCAAAACTGGTTTCACCTGCTTTGGCTTGGGCATAGCGAGCTTTGACGTAAAAGTGCTCGCTGATGTGGTAACCCACATGGGCACTTATCCAAGGATTTGATTCAAAATCCTCAATCGACAAAATACCGCCTTGAATACCCACTTCAAAGTTTTCAGTATCAATCACATCATCAAGCATCGTTCGACGTTCTACATCGGCTTTGACTGTGGTTGGAGCATCGTCTGCTGCAAATGCTGCTGAGCTTGGCGTTAATGCGGTCAGCGCTAAAGTACTAGCGGTGAACAAAGGCATTAAAAAAATACGCTGAATCCTATTTTCCATGTTTGGATCTCTTCATTTTCATCTCGGTCGGTTAAGGCTAACGAGAGTTTATATTCGGCCCGTAATAAAAAATTACGTGCAAGGTGATATTTAATCCCAACCGCAGCACTCATTAAGGTGCTGCGACGCGATTCGGTGTCGGCTAACACACTGTGGGGTTCGGTATTAATGATCCCCGCCCCAACGCCAATGTATGGCACTACGATTAAGTCGGGTAGAGGTTGGCTAAACAGCATGACTTCAAATACATCACTGTCAGAAATACTCCCTAGTGCTTTACCCGCTGATATTTCAGCACTAAATACGGGGGTAAATGCATAGCCTGCATAGATATTGTAAAAATTGGCACCTTCTAAATCGCCGTACATGACACCAGCTTCTATTTGACGATTGATGACGTCTTGATCTGTTATCAAGTTCGCATTTATAGCTTGGCCATCTTGGGATAAACCTTTTAGGTTATCTTCATGAAACCAACCTTCAACGCCACGTTTGTTTTGCACTTTTAACCAGGACGTACGCTTAAGCAGCACTGTGACTATGTCATTTTTTTCGATAATCGATACCACAGGGTAGCCAGCACTTGGCCCAGAATGTAGCTCAATAAAGGGCACCTCAATACGCAAACTTGGGTTGTCGTCGGCCTGCAACACTGGGCTTAAGCACAGCAAAATCAGTAACAAAAAGGTGTTTCGTAAATATGTTCGCATAATTCCCTATCGCAAAGTCATGAAGCAAACCTATGGATTTGCTTGTGGCATGCTTTGTTAGTCTTGTGAGTAAAATGGCGTGTTGTAATATTGCGCGCCAATGTCTAGCCATTCGTTGAGTAATTTGAGCTCATCTGCCGACAGCATATTTTGATGGGTGGTGTTACTCATCACTTCAAAAAAAGTACTGCTTGAGCGAGCACCATTAGTCGATAAAACAGCGGGTACATTGACTGTGGTTAACACTGGAATAGGGTTACCGTCTGCGTCGAGAATAAGTTCACCATTACTGTCTACTTGATAAACTACGTTGCCATCGGCATCGAGCACTTCAACTAATTTATCGATTAAAATACCGTCGACTTCTTCTTGCTCAACGTCGTTAAACAGCAATTCACGGTATGAGGTTAAGTGTGCGGCTTGATCGCCTGAAGGTGAATTGATTAACGACAACTGTCCCGCTGGTACTTGCGCTGCGCCATCTACATCGACGATATTATGGCAACTGGTACAAGTGTTATCGGCAACGATCATTTGAGTTGTCTCGTCTATAACGGGTCGAGCTAAGTCCCACAGCGGTTGAATATGTTCAACATAATTAATTTGAATGCGGCAATAGGGCGTCCAATTTTCAAAGCATTCACTGCCATTAGGTGCCGGTGTGGCTAAATTACTGTAGCTGTATTCAATATTTGGATTAACGGCAGACAATACGGGGTTAGTCCAAATATCTTGATATTTGATGCTGTCGCTAAGCTCGGCAAGGCCATTCACCATTTCATCGGCTTCGGCCATGGTTTGTCCTTGCTCAGGAATGATATTGCTAGTGGTATTAGGGTAGGCTGAACCACCCGCGGCTCCGGTATTAATGCTGGCTGCTTGGGCGTCGAGTCTGCCATGAGGCAGTTGACTATTAGCGGTGTGACAACCGGTACATTCTAGGTTTTCACCCGGCGTTAAGGTTATCCATTGACTGTGGCGTCCACCAATACGCTGACCATTGATGTCTAATACACTGATGGCCAATGGGACATTAGCAGGCACTTTTATTTTGACTGAACCATCGGGTTGAATAGGACTATATCCAACAATTTCGCGCATGAGTTGGTTATTACTGCGGCCAAAATCTGTATTGGCAATATCTCTAACATCGTCTGGTGGCATGGGAACGCCACGAACGATACGCAAAAAACGTGCTGGCAAATCTACCGCGGGTGTTTGCGACGGGTCGCTAAGCAGAGTTAACCCGCCTGCGCTAGTTGTGCTGTCAACGCCATCAAAGTCATAAACGCTACGAATGTGAATCGAGCCGGCTAACTCTTGGCTTAATTGCGAATCAAGTTCGTTGCCGACAACCTTGTCAGCGATAAAGGTTTTTGGTTGTGCACTTGGTTGCATTACGACAGATTCAGTTAGCACTGTGCCTTGAGATGTGGTGGCCACTAATTGTTGAGTATTGTTGGCATTATTGAGTAGCCATAACTCGTATAATGGATCGGCTTGAATCAGATTGTCGTCAGCGAGTTGCTCCGCGGTGAGTTGGCCGCAGGCACGGACGATGTCATTTACAACAACACGACACAAATCCCAACTCATTAAAAAGCGCTGGCTGTTATCGGGTAGTGGGTATAAATGATTGATTCTACCGTTTTCTGACAATGTGGCAGAAAATGAGAAGTTAAACTCCGATAACGTGGCGTCTGTAATCGCTTCGCCTTGCGCGCCAGAGTTGGCAGTGGCTTGCTGAGCATCAATGTAGTCATCAATATTAATCAGCACCGGACGCTTTTGAATCCTGGTGTCATCCTGTGATGCCAACAACATCAATATCTCGCCGCTAGCTAATTGTTGTGGCTTGATGAAATCTATCGGCTCGGCTTGGCCGTCAAGGGGCAATTGATGCGAATGCCAGCCAAATACTAATTCGTTTTCTGTTCCGTCTGGATTCATACGGTACAGGTTAATTCCATGGCCGCCGCCCATTCGATCCCAGCGGCTGTATAAAATCTTTCCGCTTTGCAGTACCAATGGGTAAAAGTCATGGCTTAAGTTAAAGGTTAACTGCTTAATGGCGCTGCCGTCTGGGTCCATTACATGGATGTTAAAGGTTTCATTAGCACGGCTTTCATCTAATGCTGTGTATTGTGGTTTACCTTCATCAAGCAAAATAGCGCGAGATAAACGTTGTCTGGTTGATGCAAATATAATTCTGCCGTCTGGCAAAAACGCCGGCATTAGGTCATTGCCTTGCTCAGCTGTTATGTCACTCGTGATAATTCGTTCTAAGGTTTGGCTAGCAACTGTATAACGCCAGATATTCCATTTAGGTTGTTCATCGTCGTCAACACCATCGATTTCTGGTGCGCGAATGGCCATAAGCAGTTGTTGGCCATCGTCAGACACTGACAGATCGCGAATATCAATCAGCTGATCTTCAGCAAATAAGGCGGCGGTTAAATTCGTCGCAGGTGAATCAGCGAAGGCATTACGTTTAATGAGCAATTGAGCGCCAGGATTAAAATGGCCTGGATTGAGAGGTTCAAATTGTGCAGGGTTTTGATCGACCGCTGTTAAATTACGCTCAATATAAGCTACTGGATATTCAACAAGAACGGGATCAGGCTGTTGATCTTTAATTGCTGTCTCAGTGTTACATCCTAATAACAATGTAATTACCGTAAACATCATAATGTTATAGCCCAAAGTCGGCCTCATTTGTTTTCCTTAACGATTTATTATTTTTGTGGGTATCATGGCAAAACCTGATGGCGCCTGACATTATTGCTTTCTAGGACCAGTGTTTCAACATTTTTTATTAAATAATTGAATACTTTATTTTGACGCTGCAAGACACTTTTTTGGCGCCAAGTTATTGGCTGCAAGTGTCAAAAAAATTAACAAAATAAAAACTTTTATTGTGAGCCGTTGAATGATTTAATCAGCACCATTCGATTTTCAGCATGTCCAACATCAATGTCAGTTCAATGTAAGGCAGTCAAGTGCTAACAAGGAGACAGTATGAAGCAACGACTTCGTACGGTAAAAAGCCTCAGCTTATTATCTTATTATGGAAAAACAATGCATTCTAAGGCGTTTAGGAGTGTATTAGTACTTGGTGTGTTTGGTCTTTTCTCGATCAATGCAGTAGCGGCTAGCCTAGAGCAAGCAAAGCAACTGCACGACCGCATAACTGGTGTTCCAGCATCCGAAACCACATTGCAAAATATGGCGGCATTACTGGATGACGGAAAACCCATTGACGCTGCATACCTCGCCATGGAAACGCCGGCATTTTATTCCACTACATTAAAATTATTCGCTACGCCGTGGACCAATATTGATCAAGACATTTTTGCGCCGTTAAATGACTATTCTGCCACTGTGATTGGTGCGGTTAGGGACGATGTTGATTTCAGAGATATTCTGCAAGCAGACATGGTGTATGTGGGTAAAAACAGTTTGAATTTACCCGGTTACAATCGTAATAATAATGACCATTATCAGGCATTAGAAGACCAATTTATTGATTTAAAAGACGGCTTAGAGCGCACCACTCAATCGAGTGTGAATGGATTACCTGCGGATGCAACCGCAGGGGTGTTAACGAGCCGTGCAGCGGCAAAAGAGTTTTTTTATTTAGGCACTAACCGCGCCATGTTCCGTTTTACCTTAATGAATCATTTGTGTACCGATTTAGAGCCATTAAAAGACAACACCCGCCCAACCGATCGTATTCGCCAAGATGTGAGCCGCAGTCCTGGTGGTGACAGCCGTTTATTTATTAATAACTGCTCAAGTTGTCATAGTGGTATGGATCCACTGGCGCAAGCGTTTGCTTATTATGAATATGAGTTTAACCGTGACCAAGATCCAACCGGTGAGGCAGGTGCGATAGCTTACAACACCAGCGGTCAAACCGACCTAGCCACTGGCACCCGAGTGCAAGGTAAGTATCATATCAATTCAACCAGCTTTCCTTTTGGCTATGCCACACCAAACGATAAATGGAACAATTACTGGCGCGAAGGACCTAATCAGAAATTGGGTTGGGATAACAGTTTATCGGGCCAAGGTAGTGGTGCTAAATCTTTAGGGCAAGAGTTGGCAAACAGCAATGCCTTTGCCCAATGCCAGGTTAAAAAGGTGTTTAAAACTGTGTGTTTACGAGACGCAGAAAGCCAAGCTGATATTGCACAAATTAGTGCTACTACGGCTTCTTTTAAACAGAACTCTTACCAACTTAAGCGCGTGTTTGCTGAAGTTGGCAACTACTGTATGGGAGAATAACCGTGAAGTATTTAATGGCTAAAGGCCTTGTTATTGTCTCATTAATCTTGGGACTTTCTGCTTGTGGCGGTGGCGATGTTGAAAAAAATCCGCCTGCGCAACAAATTCCGCAATCTGACGTGTATACCGGCCCCGCAGCAGCAACGGCTGATATTCAAAAATACAAAGCATCATTGTGGGATAATATTTCAACCCAAGACAAATGCGGTGCGTGTCATACAGAAGGTAATCAAGCACCTTATTTTGCCAGTCGCAATGATGTAAATGATGCTTATGCCGCCACGAATCCATTGGTTGATTTAACCGACCCCAAAGCATCACGTTTGGTTAGCAAAGTGGCTGGTGGCCACAATTGTTGGCTCGCCAGTGATTCAGCTTGCGGCGAAACCATGACTCAATGGATTAAATTATGGGCAGATGAACGTGTTAGCAGTGCCAATACTATTGAGCTGACCGCACCGGTTATTCGTGATCCTGGTTCAAGTAAAAACTTCCCAGATGACAACAGCTTATTTAGTCAGCACGTTTATCCCATCCTGAGTCAATATTGTGCGTCTTGCCATAACCAAGGCGTGCAGGCTGCACAGTCGCCTTTTTTTGCCAGTAACGACATTGAACAAGCTTATGAAGCGGCTAAAGGGGTGATTAATTTAGATGATCCTGCGCAATCAAGGCTTGTAGTGCGGTTAGGTTCTGAGTTTCATAATTGTTGGAGCAATTGTGTAGACGACAGCATTGAAATGCGTGATGCGATTATGGCGCTCAGTGATGGCATTGAACTTGATGAGATTTCACCAGACATGGTGGTGTCAAAGTCATTGCGTTTAACCGATGGTATTACCGCATCAAGTGGTGGCCGTTTTGAAACTGACGTGATTGCGCTTTACCAATTTAAAACCGGTGAGGGCACGATTGCTTATGACACCTCAGGTATATCTCCAGCCGCTAATTTGACCTTAACCGGTGATGTAGATTGGTTAGGCAGTTGGGGCTTGTCGTTTACTAACGGTAAAGCGCAGGCGAGTACGGCTAACAGTAAAAAGTTGCATGATTTAATTACTGCCACTGGTGAGCTTTCTGTTGAAGCCTGGGTGACACCTAATAATGTAACTCAAGAAGGTCCAGCAAGAATAGTGACCTATTCAGCAGGAAACAGCGCACGTAATTTTACCTTAGGTCAAACTCAATATAACTATGACTTTATGCTGCGCACGCAAGCATCTAGCATCAATGGTGAGCCGGCATTAAGTACGCCAGATGCCGATGAAGTATTACAGGCAACATTGCAGCATGTCGTGATGACCTACAATGCAACGACTGGCCGCAGTATTTATGTTAATGGTCAATTAATTGATGTGGCCGATGAAGACATTGCGCCACTGGCCAATTGGGACGACAGCTTTGCGCTTATTTTGGGTAAAGAAGCGTCAAACCAGCATGTATGGCAAGGCGATATTCGCTTATTGGCTATTTATAACCGGGTGCTCGCACCTGAGCAAGTACAGCAAAACTATAATGTTGGAGTGGGTGAAAAATTCTTTTTACTATTCTCGATAAGTCATTTAATTGATCTTCCCAATACCTACGTCATGTTTGAAGTCAGTCAGTTTGATAACTACAGCTATTTGTTCAGCAATGCTGCCATTGTCAACATTGATGGTACGCCTGTTGCCGACAGTTTTGATATTAAAGGCTTACGTATTGGTATAAATGGTAAAGAAAGTGCTCAAGGTCAGTCCTACGCCAATCTGGATTTATCAATATCTGCAGGGCAAGCGATTGCAGAGCCGTTTTCTATCTCGGCATTAGGCACCATTATCGCCCTTGAAAAAGGCGCTAATTTGGATGAGTTTTTCTTAACCTTTGAACAATTAGGCGAACACACCAATGTGGTGTTACCTGGGGTATTTGTTACCCCTGCCGAGGTGCCTGCAACCACTCAATCTGCACAAATCGGCGTGCGTAACTTTGCTGAAATCAATCACAGTATGAGTATGCTGACGGGCGTTGACCAGAAGTCGACTAAAGTGTTTAACACCTATCAATTAGTTAAACGCCAATTACCGAGTCTTGAAAATATTGAAACCTTTATTTCAGCTCAGCAAATGGGCATTACCCAGCTTGCCATAGCCTATTGTGACACTGCGATTGAAGGCAGCACTATTCGTGGTAATTGGTTCCCTGATGTGGACTTTACTGCCGTGCCTAGTGTGGCGTTAAATTCGACGAATCGCGCTAATTTATTGAACCCATTAATTAACCAACTTATGCCGTTATCGTTAGCCAGTCAGCCAAGCCAAAGTGCAGTTTACAATGAGCTGGATAGCTTGGTGAGCAGTCTGTCGGTTTGTAGTGGCACTTGTACTGCTGAGCGCACCCGTACTATCGCTAAGTCTAGTTGCGCAGCCGTATTGGCCAGTGCCGTGATGCTAGTGCAATAGGAGGCGACAGTATGAAACGACACATAAAACGATTGATACCATTAACCGCGCAGCAGCTTAGGCAAACGGTTGTTGGACTGACTGTTTCACGATTAACTTATGCAACTGATGTAGCCGTAATACAAGCACAAAAAGGATTCAACAATGACTAGACCTAAGCACCTTCATCCAGACAGTCCATTGTTGTTTGCTGATCATCGTAAGCCGATGACTAGGCGAGATTTTATTTCGACAGGCTTGTACAAAGGCGGCGCTGCAGTTGCTGGTTTGTCACTATTTAGCCTGTTTGCTAACCCTAACAATGCCCATGCGGCGTTATCGCCCGATCTTGAAGCATTAAGAGACTCTTGTGGCATCAGCGTACAAGGGGCGGGCAAAATTCCGTTTATTAGTTTCGATTTAGCCGGTGGTGCCAATATTGCGGGTTCTAATGTGTTGGTTGGCGGCGCTGGCGGGCAGCAAGATTTCTTATCCACGGCTGGTTATAACAAACTGGGTTTACCAGGTGATATGGCTCCGTCTATTGCAAACCCTAATGCGGGAATGTCTGATTTTATTAATACTGATTTAGGGCTGGCGTTTCACTCTGACTCAGCATTTTTACGCGGGATTTTAGAGAAAGTGTCTTCTGATACCGCATCGCGTATCAACGGTGCTGTGATCCCAAATCGCTCAGACAATGACACGGGCAATAATCCACACAATCCAATGTATGCCATTGCGGCGGCAGGGGCGAACGGTTCGTTAATGCCGCTAGTGGGGTCGCGTAATTCAGATTCAGGCGGCAATTCAATGGCGCCCACCAGCTTTATCGATTTAAGCAAACGGCCCACTAAAATTGACCGACCTTCAGACGTAACGGGTTTAGTGGATGTAGGTGATTTATTCAGTTTATTGTCGCAACGAGATGCTGTGGCCGTAATGGAAAGTATTCAACGTATTAGCGCGCAAAAAATGGCGGCGGTGAACACGCAAGTTACCCGCGGTGATGTGATTAAAGATTTGGTTAATTGTGGTTATGTTAAAAGTGCTGACCTTGCCGACCGTTTTGGCGATCCATCAACATTAAATCCATTGTTAGATCCTGATATTGTTGGCCCTGGCGGTATTTTTGGTATTAATGAATTTGACTCAGAGTCTGAGTTCCAAAAAACCGCGTCAATCATGAAGTTAGTGGTGAATGGCTTTTCAGGTGCGGGCACTGTCACCATGGGGGGGTTTGACTATCACACTGGCGAGCGCGCCACAGGTGAGTTAAGAGATTTACGAGCTGGTCGCTGCATGGGCGCGTGTTTAGAATATGCCTCACGTCGTAATATGCCGTTAATGTTATACGTGTTTAGTGATGGCTCAGTTGCTAGCAATGGCCGCATCGATGACTCAATGGAAGGGCGCGGTAAAGGTGAGTGGACAGGCGATAATTCATCAACAGGTGCGTCTTTCTTTTTGGTTTACAATCCGTCTGGCAAACCACAATTAATGGGTGGCAGCGCCGACCAAATGGCCAGAAAACAACAAATTGGTTTTATGCGCAGTGATGCATCAGTTGATACCGCGTCAGCCCCGTCGGCCAATAACGTTAATTTGTTGGTAGAAACCGTATTGCTTAATTACATGGCATTGCATGGCGAACAAAGCCAGTTTACGTCAATTGCCCCAGGACAAGGATTAGGCAATGCAACCATGCTTGATTCGTTAACCGCGTTTCAACCGATAGTGTAGCTTGGTTTTTCTGTAAGATAATCAAAGGACATTGTTGATATTGCACTGGCATGGATGTTACTCAATCGCCTCGAGTGCAAACACTTCTGTGACACGCTGCGAGTACATCCTTGTAAGCTCGGCCATGACGTCCATGTCATGGACGGTCACAGCCGCGCTTACACCCGAGGCTCTATTTCTTCGTCGCTGGCTGTGTATCGACACAAAAGTGCAGAGAATATTGGCTCATGGATTCGGCTGAATCACCTCGAACAAAGGAGCATCTTAATCGGAAGCTGCGCATTTGAAAAAATCAAAAGTGTTAAAAACAAAATCAGCATGAATACTTTTATGTGACATGTACTGATTTTATGTACAGGTATAATGGTTTTTCATCGATTTACGCTAAAGAATGATTAAAAATCGTTCTTTAGTTGTATCGTTTTAAAAATAAAGAAATCATAATTGTCTGATATTGTTATCTTTAATTTTTTGTACAGTGAAAGCTAATTCTACTTTACGCGCAAGCTCGGGTTGTTTTTGTCTGTTAGACATAATTAATTGCTTTACTTCAATAAGATAGCAAATGTAGGATGATATTAATCAATAACTTAAACGGCCGACTTTAAATTTATTTAGCCCTTTAATAAGCTGTTATATTTTTGGGGCAATTATGGCTATAACTGTATTTAGTAAGAAATTTTTCCGAGAAGTTGATGCACTCCAATACTTTTCATTAATTGGTCACAACGTAAAACAAGATCAAGAATTAAAGCTCATTACGGACATAGAAAGATCAATTGTTCGAGCTGATATTTCTTGCCCGTCATGCGGCGTAACTAATGCAATTATTGTTTCTGGAGCTAAAGGACATCGAAACTCTTCTTTACGTCAACCGCATTTCAGGTTTATCGATGAAAATGGTAATGAGTCCCATGATGAGTTTTGTGACTTAAAAACAGTAAAACCATTCAAAGATGAAACATCACATTATGAAAGTTTTACTTTAAATAAATCTAATACAGATACGACTAGAATTATTGGCAAGTTAATATCAAATGCTTTATCTAATAACATTATAAACGTAAGCGATATAGTAGGATTTCGACAATGGCATTTTAATATTAAAAAAAATAATATTGTTTATGTCGATTTTAACTCGGATAAACTCCACCCATATTTGGTTTATCGTCATAGAGAAAATTTAGATTTAAACTTGGCGCTTTCACCAACTGTTGATTCTAAGTCGGTAATTAATAAATTAGCACTAGATAAAGTTGTAGCATTAAATAAAGGTACTCTTGATAGAATATTACAACAACCTAAATTCAAGATGAAAGAACGAGAGCTTGATAAATTCTTTAAAAATGGTGGTAAATCCATTTTCGATGTCAGAAAAATAATAAAGGAATATTATCTGGTTAATATGCTTGGAAATGCAATGCTAGATAGTTTTAACTGTTCTCTTCGTGGCATAAAAGATACTTCGGCTTTACAGGCTTATTGTGGCTTGCTTCTTTATGTAAATGAATGGAGTGTGGATAATAGTATCGAGATGTGTAATAAAATAATTAATTGTAAAATTAACGAGCCAGCTATATTAGGTAATATCATTGGGCTAAATCCATTTTATAAATTTGAACTGTATTCCGCAATTCTAGATATTAATGAAGTTCAGACTGATTTGCCTTCAAGTGAAAAGCTAAAAGAGTTAATGCAAGAAGCTGCAAATAGTATTGTTCAAAAATAAAAAATATAACAATGCGTTTAAAACGTAACTAAAACAGTTGGTTAGGTTCCGCTTCGCTACACATTATAACCAACAATTTTAGTCCGCTTAACGCGACGTTGAACTAAGCCGCTGCGCGGAATCTAATGCTGACTCAATCGAGTGTATTAACCCCATTGAATCAGTTAGACTTAAAAAAGATGTGATGGAACACCACAATGACAAGGGAATTTCAATGAGACACGAACAAATCAAGCCACATATTCAGTTCAAAACGGCTCTACAGCCCAGAACTAGCCTCAAAAAACGTAAATTCCTTTAGCATAAAGCGTACCAATTAACCTGGACTCGGCATCGGCCAAGTCCAACAAGCGATTTATGCCATGCAAACAGCGCAACGCATAAATACTAAAACGTTATGTGCCCAACTAAATAGGAGTTAAATTTTGGATTTAAGCCCAGAATTCAAAAGCGGAAGGTTTCAGTGTCCGCATTGTAAGATTGCATCTCAACAAACATGGTTTGATGTAGATAGTTCGAGTGAAGCTGCCAACAAGATTCTTAGTCATGTTTTTTATGATTATCGGACTAAAATTAAGGACTACCAACAAAATGCAATCTCTGCTTTTATTAGTGAACTAGAGCTCGCGAACGAAAGGCATATGCCCGAGTTCGTACCTGACGGATTTTCTGTCGCAACTTGTTCAACATGTTCAGAGATCTCCCTATGGGTAAACGAAAAAATTGTTTTCCCAAAACAAACGGCAGTGGCTCCGCCTAATGAAGATATGGAGCAAGATATACGAGACTTATATACAGAAGCTTCAACAATTGTTATTGATTCGCCAAAGGGGGCTACAGCATTGCTTCGGCTAGCTCTTCAGTTACTACTTAAGCAGCTAGGTAAGTCGGGAAAAAACATAAATAACGATATAAAAGAGCTTGTCTCCGAAGGATTAAGCCCAAAAATACAGAAAGCTTTGGATTTGCTTCGTGTGGTAGGGAATAACGCTGTTCACCCGGGACAAATAGACCTTGAAGATGGTCGGGATATTGCCTTAAAGCTATTTCATGTACTTAATTTTATTGCAGATGAAATGATTTCAAAGCCCAAGGAACTTGATCTTCTATATGCCGATGTTGTCCCTGAAGAAACTCAGAAACACATTAATGAAAGAGATGGGAAATAATGCCTCGCATCAAGGCCGCACATAACAAGCGCATGTTCTCGGACTGGTTTTCCGCTGCACTCCAAACCAGCCGCAAATGCGGGCGTTAGTGTTCCTTAAGATTGAGTTTTTAAATTTAAGATGAATGAAGAGAACGAAAATTACTTTATAGCAAAGTATGTGGCTGGTGCTTGTGATACTGATGATTTGGTCAATTATGCAAATTATAAGTTAAACAGTGGCATTTATTCTGACGGGTTACTGGGTATCATTGATGCAGAGCCTAAATGTTGGGATATCGTTTCACCTCTTTTTGAAAAACTTATTGCTCAACTTCCCTCATTTGATGATTCAATTCATTTAATAATCAAACATCACTTAAAGTTAATTGCTTGTGAAAAAATCGACCCATTCATTCAATTTAGGCAGCTGCTCAATGATATTGCTAATTTTGATCTACATGAAAATGTGACTAAATATGTTGGTGATAATGTAGGGATCGAGCATCTATATGGGTTGTATTACGCTAGAGATGATTTGGAAGTAAATGACAATTATGGTGTTGTGGAAATAGGAGCCTTAATGCAAGAAGAATCTATCAAGTGGCTATCGGAACACTAACAAACGACTAAACTCCGAAAAATTAACATAGCCATATATGGACCTTCCGGTGAGTGGCGGCTGGGCCAATTCTTTTATGAATAGAAAGAGGGAACAGCCGTTGGTTTCCTCTTGGTCTGGTGTGGGCGAAGCGCCACGACGTTAGTGGCCGCAGGCCATAAGTTCATAAGTACAAATCAAAATAACTACCTGGATCCCGGCTCAAAAGCATTACTGGGACGACGAGAAGATTGTTAATGATTAATCTTGTTGTAGTCCCGTCGATACATGTAACGTTTGTTGATTGTCTATTATGATCGCTTCGTATTCAGGTAACTCATTGATTAGCGCCATGCCTTGTTGTAATCCCATGACAAAAATGGCGGTGGAAAGGGCATCCACAAAAGTTGGATTTTTGCCGATAATCGACACGCTGACAACATTGCGTGCTGAGTCGCCTGTTTTAGGATTAATAATGTGATGATAACGCACGCCGTCTTCAATAAAGTAACGTTCGTAATCGCCAGAAGTTGAAATTGACTCGTTACTAAGTGGTAATTGCACCGCAGTTTTATCGTCAGCACGAGGGTGTTTTATCCCGACAAACCAAGGGCGTCCGATGCGATCGCCCAGTAATGTCGTGTCGCCGCCAGCGCTGATAAGAGCATGTTCTATGCTTGCATCTTTTAATATCGAAATACAATTTTTAACCGCATGTCCTTTGGCTATGCCGCCTAAATCAATTTTGACATCGGTATTAGCAAAACGAACTGAAGAGGTTGATTTATCGAGCATTACTGCTTGGTAGTTTATTGCTTTTAATGCGTTGTTAATGGCTGCTTGGTCGGGCTTTTGGTGTTTACGGTAATCATATTGATAGCCGATAGAAGCGTAGGTGATATCAAACATGCCGTTGGTTAATTTGGCAATATCTTGCGCGTCGGTGAGTAAATCAAATAGCTCTGGGCTTATGGCCACAGTTTTTGTGGCGGCATCGCGATTAATGATACTGAGTTCGCTGGTGGCGATGTAAGGACTCATTGTTTGATCAATGCGCTGCATTTCATGCTCTACAGCGGCAATTAAACTTTCTGCCGTTGATGACTCGGCAGTGTCGGGTAGCCAAAACTCAACATGGGCCAGTGTTCCCATTACATCAAAACTCTTTTGATGCCATTGAGCAAACGCAGCGTTTGAGCTGAGTAGCGATAAAAATAGCATGATGACTAAACTGATTATGCGCATGAAGGTATAAGCTTTCGATGTTGTGATGATAGTGGTGATTGTTGATGAATTAGCGTCAATCATCAACAGTAAAAGTGAAAATATCTTTTTTGATGCTAAAAGTGCTTATTTGCACTACTCGCTATATGGGTTTTATTTGACAAAACTCTCGCGGCATCGGTCTTATTACGGTAATTTAGCCGTATTATCGTTTAATAGAGTGTTATGTATTTTTAATGTCGGTCATGTCCTCTGCAACTCAATCAACGACACCATTAGCTGTTCAATCAGGCACTCGATCAACAGGGCTTTCTCAGCCCTATGTTTATTTTGTGCCGCTTAATGGGGCGCTATCACCTGCTGATTATGAAGCGGGTTTAGCCTTAGGTTGGTTAACTGATGACGAGGTCGTTAAGGTGAGCCGTTATAGGAGCTTGTCGGCACGCAATAATGGTTTACAAGTACGCTTAGGGCTTCGGGCTGTGTTATCACTGCATAGTGAACTAAAGCCCAATGAGTGGCGTTTTAATTACGGTGCTAAAGGTAAACCGGCACTAACACCAGATTTGTTGGCGAAAACAGGGCTGCATTTTAATTTAAGTCACAGTGGTGAGTGGTTAATGATTGGGATTTTAATTGCTTCCAATGCCGAACAAAAAACTGAGCCAGCGAGTGAAGATGCAAGTAACGAGTGGGTATGTCGTCCTCAGCAAGCTATTTGCTTTGGTGTCGACATTGAACGCGAGCGCAGCAGTACTGATATAGTGCCCATTTTGAATCACTATTTTACCGACGCAGAAACCAACACCTTGTTGCAATTGCCCGAGGAATTACAACGACAACGTTTTTTTGATCTGTGGTCTGTAAAAGAATCCTACATTAAGGCGCGTGGACTTGGATTAGCGTTATCACTCAAGTCATTTAGTGTTGATTTTAGTCGTTCACAACAGTGTCATATCCCGCTACAGTTGATTGATAATGGCAGTAAGCCAATCGAGTTACATAAGCTAGTAAAGCTGAAGTTCACTGATAGTAAAGAGCCTGCCGCAAGCGATTTTAGTTGGCAAACGGTGATGGGACGACTCGATGAAGAATACCGTTTTGCAGTGACTTTGGGGTTGGCTAGCTCAGCAGCTTCTACCTTGGCAACTGAGTCATACTCCATTTACAACACGTTATCGTGTACTCAATTAAGCCTTGATGATTTGCTGAATGTATACAAGGAGTCTTAACCAAAGCAGAGCTTTGGCTAAGACTCAAGTGAGTGTCAGTCTTTAAACCTTGCCAACATAGGTAACATCAATACAACCAACATGACACGGCCAATCCCAAAACCGCTAGCATTGAGCCAATCAGCCCATCATTCACGTAAATATACCGTCACTCGATTAGTTTAATGGCACAATTTCAAATTGGTCATTGAACTGCACTAAGGTTGAGGCTATTTTGCCAAAAGCTTGTTTGTCGCCGGTCATGTTAGCTTTACCTTGTTGTAGCAATTGTTTTAATGATGTTTTACCTAATAACATGTTGACCATATCCGTTTTGGCAATCGTTAATGTGGCATCGGCAGGTTGTGGGCTGTCAACAACAATATTGTTCAAGTTTCCATGGCTAAGCTCTACGAATATGGTTGTTTCAACGTCACCTTGTTTAGTTTTAGTGACCACATTTAAACTGACGTTTCCAAGTTTAGCTGCGGCTATGCTATCGACTTTTACGGCAAGAAAATCAAATAATGTAGTCACATCCATTTCACCCAACACATCAGCCGATGCCGACTTAGGTGCGCCTGGTTGAATACCCACGCGTAACTCTTGTGCGCCAGTTAAATAGATGTTTCTCCAACCTGCGCCTTCAGCTTGATAACCCAACTGCTCATAGGCATCGGCGAGTAAATCACGTGCCTGTTGATGACTAGGCTCCGCCATCACGACTTTGTTTAATACAGTGGCAACAAATCGGTAATCACCTTGGTTAAAGTCCGCTTGTGCTTTTTCAACCACTTTGTTGGCGCCGCCCATGTATTCAACAAACTTAAGCGACTCTTTTTTTGTGGGTAAGGGATTCAGATTGGCAGGGTTCATATCGAAATAACCCAGATACATATTATAAACTGCTTTGGCATTATGGCTGTAAGTACCGTGATAGCCATTGGTGTACCAGGTTTGCTTAACCTCTTGCGGAATAGTATTCATGATCGCATTGCCAATATCTTGTAATACTACGCCTTGGTTAGCTAATCGTAATGATTGGTTATGGACCAAACCATAGTTATCGCGTTGCATTTTAAGGTAAGTGTTTACTTGTTCGTTGCCCCATACCGGTGCTGAATGCGATGCAAAAAGCACTTCAACATCTTGGCCGAACGAGCTGATCATTTGGTTAATATTTTTAGACCACTTAAGTGCATCGCGTACTTTGGCACCTCGTAGGGTGTAGATATTGTGCATACCATCGTAGGTAAGCTCTGCCGTCGATAACGCTTTTTTTGACGGAATATAGGTCACCATTTCACTTGCTGCTTCTGTACCAGACACGTCCATAAAGACCATTTCTAGGCCATCAATGACCAGAGTTTCCCATGGTCCTTGTTGATTAATTTCATAATCTGGTTTTACGTAAGTGATTTCGCCTTTTGATAATCCTTTTGCCAATGCTGCATCAATAATACCGTGATTATTTTTACCCAGTGTTACGCCATATTGGTAACTGGCTCGGCGACTCATGGCATTACCTGCAAGCACATTTTCGTCTACTATTTCAGCGGTAATATTATTTGAACCGTACACTTTCACGTCAGGATATAAGTTTTGAACCCCGCGCGCTCCACCAAAGTGATCTGCATGACTGTGGGAATAAATCATTGCTACAATGGGTAAGTTGTTGCCTTCTGGTAAGTGTTCAAAAGCAAATTTTAGTGATTGCTCTGCGGCTTCTTTTGTTAACAGTACATCATAAACAATCCAGCCTGTTTCACCTCGAATCAAGGTCATATTAGATAAGTCAGTGCCACGAATTTGGTAGATACCATCAGTCACTTTATATAAACCGTTGGGTACCATATTAAGTTGTGCTTGACGATAAAGTGATGGATTAACCGAGTCAGGAAATTGTTCACTGATAAAGCTAAATTCTGCCCGTAAAATGTCAGCGGTTACTTGGTCGAACTCAGCAATTTGGTTTCGACTAAAGCGGTCAAAGGCTGTTTTATCGTTAAAGTTAAGGCCTTTTGCAACTTCGGCATTATGCGCCGCCGTAACGGGTGTAGCAGGCTTGCCTGAATAGTCGACACTAATGTGGTCGTGTTGATGTTGAGCTGCAAATACAGTGAATGGAAGTGTCGTTAGCATTGAAATGGCTATGAGGGATTTTTTCATCAATTAGTTATCACCCTATGTGTATATAAAATGTAAAAAGATGAATTTATCTTAGTGGCTAAACATCAAAAGATAACTATAGCTAAATGGTGGTAATGCATTTATGTTGTGAATGTATAGGGAATGGATAACGTATTAGTAATGTCGCTAAAGCCAGTAAGTGGAAATCTTGGTTTAAAAGCATGGAATAAACAGAGCAGGGCGATGGAGCCAACATGGGTGATGAAATAACCAATAAGCTAGGTCAGCAAGTCTATAACAAACTGCCCATGCTGGATTTAAACTTATTGCGGGTATTCTGTACTGTGTGTCAGCATTCGTCTATCACTCGTGCGGCAGAGCAGTTAGGGTTAACGCAGTCATCGGTCAGTAATGCGATTAACCGTCTTAAGCATGCTCTGGAATGTGAATTGTTTATTCGTATCGGTCGCGGTATTGAGCCAACAGCCATCGGAACTCATATTTTTAATACTGTACAACCTATGCTTGATACCATTGAACAAACGTTAATGGGGATTAAAGCGTTCGATCCTAGTACCTCTAAACGGGTGTTTACCATTTATGCTAATGAAGCTGTTATCGATTTGTTACAACCACAGTTAGATAACGCATTAGCGCATTTGTCTGTCAGGGTGGTGCTACGCAACTCACCTGTTTTTGAGGCTGAGCAGTTTCAAGATTTGCAAATGCAAAAAGTGGATTTGGTCATCGATATCGTGCCACCAAAACTGAAAATGTTTAGTTGCCAAAAAGTTGCACAAGAACGAATCGTCTGTGTGGTGCGCCAAGGCCATCCGGTGATAAAAAACCATCTAAGTCGAGACGACTATTTTGCCGCCGAACACGTTATGTATCGATTTCATCGCGACAATATGCGTGTGGCGGACATTATTGCTAACGCACCTTTGCCACAACGAACTTTATACAGTGAGCAGTCATCTTTATTAAGTATGCTGTCGTTGATCAGCAAGTCTAACGCGATTGGTATTGCCCCTTATATTTTCACCCAAAACTACGCTGAGTTGTTTAAACTGACGTTACTTGAACTACCTTTTGAAACTCGTCCAATCGATTTGTACAGCATTTGGCCAACTAAGCACGCGTTAGACAAGTCGTGTATTTGGTTAAGGAAAACCATCGTTGAGTTAATAGAAAAGGCTTATAACCTCTAAACTTAGGGTTTTATATCGCGCGCTGTAAATAAGGTTGTGAGCCACAGCAAACTGCCAATAAAAAAGCCAACCTGATTTAGGTTGGCTTTCATGTTTTTTCAGCTAGTAACCATTGGCGATGATGAATCGTTCACATCATCAATCGCGATTATTGTCTGGCTAAGCGATTTGATTCAGGTGGGTTTTCAAAGTCGCTGCGGTATGGATTGATGTCTAAGCCACCACGACGCGTGTAACGTGCGTAAACGGTTAACTTAGTACACTGGCAGTATTTTTTTAAGTCGACAAAAATACGCTCAACGCACTGTTCGTGAAACTCATTATGCTGACGGAATGAGATTAAATAGCGCAGCAATTTTTCACGATCAATTTTAGGGCCTTGATAACGGACCATCACACTGCCCCAATCGGGTTGCGAGGTGATTAAACAATTAGACTTCAATAAGTTTGAGTTCAGTGTTTCTGCCACGTTTTTATCAGGATCTGTACCACCGATTAAATGGTCTGGATTAAATTCGTACTCGGTTACTTCAATATCCAAGTCATCAATACACGTACCCGGCAAATCAATAATTCGTTCAAGATTAAAATGCTTAGGTTCGATGACTTTTACGGTCACTTCGCCTTCAGCACAAGCGGCTAAATCGCGGCTTAAGGTTTCTTGTACGGCTTCGACACTGTCAAACTTAGTTTGGTTAAAACTATTTAAGTACAGTTTAAACGATTTAGATTCAATCAAATTGACACTGTTGATATCTAACTGAACTTCCAAAATGGCAACAACAGGCTTGCCTTTAGCATTAAGCCAAGACAATTCATATCCGGTCCAAATATCGGTACCGTGAAAAGGGAGTTCACCACTTAATTGAATAGCATCTCGGTTAAGTTTACGTGGAACCCCTTGCAGCAGTGACGCGTCATACTCAGCTTGATAAGCAGTTGCTTGGCCTAATGTAAGGCCTTTTAATGCTGCTGCATCACTATAAGGGTCGTGATTGTGTGTCATCTAATCGGTTTCCGTGTCAAAATATGGTTTTATTATAAACTACGAGTGGCTTAAGTGTCTTGTTCATCTGCATTAGATTGCTTTATAAAAAATTATCTTAAATCTTATCAAGATACGCTATCTGAATTTCCGCGCTATTATCCTTTGGGCGAAGACTCAATATGTATTCAAGGTACATTTAATGCGGACACTGATGATACCGTGTTCTGGCAGCCTGTTAAACGTGACAATGTCGCTGACTTTAGTAACGTGGAGCATGCATTAAATATTCAATTACACCAAGATATTCATGCATTTTATGGCCAATATTTTTCAGCGCCATTACCGTTTACTGCATCATTTGGTGACGGTGAATTACTCCAAGCATGGAATCAAGATGACTTTGAAAATTTGCAACAAAATGTAATTGGTCATTTGATCATGAAGAAAAAGCTTAAACAACCAGCAACTTGGTTTATTGGTGTGTTAGGCGAGGGCGACGAAATGCTGACGGTAAACAATGACGATGGCAGTGTGTGGATTGAAATTCCTGGTGAAAAACAGCGCACTAAATTAGCCGAATCATTGACCGAGTTTTTAGAAAGCCTATCTCCGATGATAAAACCGCCATCAAAACCCGTCGAGGAATTACCTCATACGGTAGATCATCCAGGAATTTGGCAACGCATTAAAACCATGTGGGATTATTTGTTACGTAAAAAGTAACCGCATGAAGCATTGAAGTGCCATTCTAGGGGGGCTTCAATGCGTTCATTGAATGCAAACACGAGCATTCAAACACGAATATTCAAACACTCATCTTCCTCGTAACATCCTCCTTTATGCTTCGCTGATATTATTGATTCCACACTCTAGTGTTTGAGTGATTTTATCTATGCACGCTTGTTTATCAACAATCCACAATCCGTAGCTTATGGGCAATACTTCAACGCCAGCCCGTTTAAATAATTTGTAGGTTGTTAGCTCAAAAAAGTTAGCCCAAGGCCCAGGAAAACCAATAAGATCAACAGCAAGGTATTTTTCTGCATAACGACACAATAGATCTATTTCGGTGCCGGCAATGGTATATCCTGCCCAAGTATCTACCTTGTACCTTGCTAATACCTCAATGATCTCTTGTTGAAATGTGTCTATCTCGGTGGTCATGCTGTGTTTGGCATTAAAGGTTGTTATAGAAGTAACATATTGGCGTAACAGGTTGTGTTCTGGTAATAACGAGTCGTCAATAGACAAATATATCAACTGTTTTTGACGTGCCCTGGTAATGGTGACGTTAAACACATCCGCTTTATTTAAATACGCAGCCGCACGTTTACTGTCGTTATCAATCGCAAATGAAATCAGCATGATATCCCGTTCTTCGCCTTGAAACCCAAACGGCGTGGCTGCGCGTATGCTGTGTTTAATGACATCTGTTTGAGGGATCTTCTGCTCAATCAATGTGGCGATATATTCAGCCTGTGCGCTAAAAGGCGAGATAATCCCAATACTATGAGTGATGCCTGTTTGGGCATCTTGTGTTATTTGATGTTGGATCTCTGCTAATAAACTCTGTGCTTCTTGTGGGTTAACGCCAGATGCATCACGAGTGCCGGCTATACGATGAAGGTGCAAATGGCCTGAACTGGTGCAGGGGCGATGTTGCATGATTTTTAATTTAGATTGATAAAAAGACTGGTTACTAAAATGAATAAGCTCAGGCTTACTTCTAAAGTGTTCATCTAAAAAGGCCAACTCTTGCGCGCTAGTTAACGTTTTTAACGCTAAATCTAAGATGGAATTATCTCGATAACTGATGGCACCTGGGCTGCTTTCGGGCACATTATTTTTGGCAAGCAATTGAGTTTGTTTGCTTCTGGCTAAAAAGGAATAGTGCTTTAATTGCTTAGTATCGCCAACAATCAATACACGTTTTGCACGGTATAGCGCAGGTAAGCAACTGCTAATATTGCACTGTGTTGCCTCGTCAATAATCACTAAATCAAACATCTCACGATTAAGTGGCAATACTCTGTGTAGGCTGTTTAAGCTGGCGAGCCAGATGGGAAACGCGGCAAATAATGTGGCGTATTCTATTTTTTCAAATAACGCAAGTTGTTTACTAGACGTTCTACTGCGAATAGCTTGGTTAAAGGCCTGTAGCGATTTACGGTGCTGATTAACTAAAGTGGTTAAGTTATTCTTTTTTAATGCGTTAAGATATTCAGCTGCCAGTGTTTCCCGCGTGACAGTGTGCTTGTTGATAGTGTTTAACGCATCCCATTGTCGATGCCATTGGTTTATTGACCCTTGGGTAAAAAACAAATAAACCCGTTTTAGCCATGTTGATTGTTGTGCTTGAAGTTTATGTAGGTGCAACCCACGGCTAATAGACCTGCGACTGAACGCCAGGAAACGTTTTTCCAGTTTTATCAGTAATCGTTGCAGCTTATTCAGTTCGTCTTCACATGCTTGCGGGTTTTGGCTTAAGTCATCGCTAAAGTATCCTGCGAGTAAGTCCGCGGTATAATCTTTTAATTGTTTTAAAAATGCTTTTTGTCCTGCGCGAATAGACACTTCGCCCAAGTTAAAATTACTCGCCAATTTAGCTGCAATCACATCAAGGGCTACGTCATTATTGGCCACAATAAGCACCGACTCACCGCGCGCCATATGTTCGGCAGCAACAGCCGCTATGGTGTAGCTCTTGCCCGTTCCTGGCGGACCAGACACGCAGCCTAAATCGGCATTGGCAGCGATATGAATAACTTTCTTTTGTGGCGTAGATAATAACCCCGGTAAAAAGTCATATTTAAGTATCGGCTCTCTGAGTCTTACAGCCCGTTTTTCAAACGTTTGGTTAAACAGCTTACAAATGGGAGCCGATTGTTCATTGGCGTTAATGATACTTTCTAATTCGTGAAGAACACCACGACTGCTCGAAGACCGCTCAACAAAAAGTAGCATCGAAATAGGTAACAAACGGGGTGTTTTTTGGGTTAACGCTTTTTTAATGTCTTGGTGTTCGGCAAGTTTTGGATAGTTCAGTAATTCAAGCGAATGAATGTCTATGTGATTGTGATTAAAGAATGACGTCCAAAACGACGGTGAATGTACGTCTTCATTAATGAGCTGTTGTGATAGCTCATTATCTTCTGGTAGCAATTGCAGCAGCAGGGCTTCATTGATTTCAGTGTCTTCAGCTTGGGCCGAAAAATAGAAACTATTGTTTTGTTGTTCAATGGTGGCTTCATTAAACAGTAGCGGCGAGACAACCGTTTTGAGCTCACCTTTTATGGTTACTTTACCGACAAATAGAAATCGTGCGTACAGCAGTATTCTTTCCCTTTGATACATCGCCACTCGTTTAAGCATTGGCTCGGCAAATTCTTGCGGGATAGGTAAACGAGGTAAAAAACCTGTACCTAGTTCATCTTGCCCCTCAAGAATGAGACGATCTTCTTGTTTAAACTTGTTCACATTCCAAAGATTGATGGAGGCGCTATCTTCCTTATAACAATCTTTGTAGTAGGAAATAATCTGCTGATAACTCAATGGCACAATTCCATTTATTGATGATCCCAAGACAAATTAGACACAATACGGCAAGGCTCGCAGCGAAAGTGAAACATGTCTAAAAGTGGTTCATCTAGCTTCCAATCTTCAGCGCCGCAGCGTGGGCAGGGGCGAGATAACTCTGCTTGCAATGATTCGCCGCCCACACGGTATAAGTAATAATAGGTGGGGATATTAGTTAGATATTCTATCCGGCCACGTAAATCCCAACCGCGTCTAAACAGGTCACTGTCCGTCCGAGTTATCTCATCCAAAGCTGCAAACTCTGCTTTAGTGGCTGCGGCCATTTGCAGTTCATCGCATGCTTGCCATTCTGTTTGCCATTTTATGATGCGCTTATGATCGCCATTGAAAGTAGCAGGCAGTTGATAAAGAGGGATCGGTAATAGATTGTCACCATTACGCAGTGGCGAACACATGTGCACATAACTGGTATACAGCAGTTGCCATGAAGGCGTGTCGGTATTACTAGCTTCTGAATTAATGTCTTGGCCGATAAACTTTTCTCTAGGGGCCAATAGTTTGGCTGCGGTTAAGCCTGCTAAGGTCACTTTTACCCATGGGCTACTGTGACGGTTTGCTAAGCTGGTTTTTTCAGGTAGCAGCAGACGAACTCTAAATTCACCATCATTAAATGCGACCGCAAATTCACGTCCTAAAATTTGTCCATTAGCTCGTAAGGCTTCAAGAAAAGCGTTAATGGCTTTCTCTACCGTCTCAATAGTCGTATCGGCAAAACATTCAAAGCGTAGTTCGGTGACAAACATCTATTGGTCAGCCTTATTATTGATTATGTTGCTTTGAGCCATATTATTTTGTGCTTGGTGCTCTAACTCAGTAACTCGTTGGGTTAGCTGAGCAATGTGTTGCTGTAGGGTTATAACCTGTTGGATCACTTGAGCAAGATCGGGTTGGTCATGTGATGGGACGTCGGCTATTGATGGAATGTCTGTTAATTCCGGTAAATGTTGCCACTCAGATTTAGGCAATGCCTTAAATTGTTGTAAACCTTGGATAAGGGTAGGCATTGGGATGCTATTGCCTAAACGGCTTTTTATCAGGGCCAAGCTGGGCGTATGCCCATTGTTAGCAATCGATTTTGCTGCGGCAAGCACTTGTTCAATTGGACTCATTGTTGGTTTAATTCCTTAATTCCATATAGTGAGATTAACTAATTCTTGTTGAGTTAAAACATAAAGCTATATAAATCAGTGCATTATTTTATGGCACGATTTTGGCTTAAAGGATCTGTAAATACAATGTGGATTTTATTTTAACAAAAAGGATGCAACATGAAATTAAAACTTATCGCAGCGGCATTAATTGGCGCGACATCACTAGGATTAAGTGGTTGTGTTATCAGTGTCGGTGACCATGAATCGGGTAAAAGTGCTGATTATTGGCAAGTGCAACAAGATAAAAATCGTGACCTGTTGAGCAAATTGTCTATGGGAATGAGCAGTGATCAAGTGACAACTTTAATGGGAACTGCTGATTTTAGTGAAGCTTATACTAAGTCGACTCAAAATAATGCAGAACAATCCATCAAAGTGTTGTTTTATCGTACCCAATGGGCTGAAGGAGATGGTAAAACAACCAAAGATGAATGCACGCCAATTGTGTTCAGAGATGACGTCTTAGTGGGCTGGGGCGACACAGCCTATAGACAACACTAATTGCCGAGTGACGTTATCAGACATTAAGCGTTAATTACAATTTAGCTCGCATCATCACGTCCAATTGGTCAATCACTTCTGACCATTGGGCGTCTTCTAATAATGCCTCTTTTAAAAATGCTTTTTGACCTGGATTCCAGCAATCAGCATCAATAATCAATGTGTGTTTAGCAAGTTTGTTTTGGATAACAAAGTCGTCGATTCCCTCTTGATCATGAGGTAACCCTAATTGCTTAAATAAGTGACTTAAATCATTTGATGTAGTGTCCATTTGACGCATTCCTTATGATGGTTAGATAAACAATTTTAGTATCCGTCTTGATGAGATAAATAGCAAACAACTGACACTCACTGCCGCTAAAAAGTAAAATGGGTAAACAAAACTTGTACAATGTTTCAAACTTGTTAAGTTAAGTTTAGCGAGTTCATCAACAAGGAATAATAATGGACAATAACACCTTGGAAACTTTACGTGCAGTGTATTTGACGGCAGAAGACTTACGAGTGGCGGCTTCAATACTTTATAACGCTTATCATGATGATCCCTATTTTATCGAAGTACTTGGCCAACATGACAATCAACAATATGAACAAAAACTTCGAGCTGCGATTCGTGAAGAGTTAAACGAGTTATGGCAACAAGAACAACCTTTGATTGGCCTATTTGACGGCGACCGTTTAATCGGAGTTGCCTGTGTGATCACGCAACAAGTACCTTTGGGGGAGGGGCGTTATTGGCATTGGCGTTTTAAAATGATGCTGGGAACAGGATGGAAATCAACTCAAGGATTAATGCAAAAAGAAACCTGCATTTTAGAACATCTTCCTTCGCAAAAATGCGGGGTTTTACAATTTATTGCGTTATCCCCCAATGAACAGCACAAAGGCTATGGTGCCAGATTAATTCAAGCGGTATTGAGTTGGTGTGATGAGCAACCTGGGCTTGATGGCATCGGGGTATTTGTGAGTAATCCTTCGCACCATCAGGCGTTCGTTAAACAAGAGTTTACCAGCATTGCCACTGTTAGTATTGGCAATGTTGACGGCGAAATATTGTTTTACAGCAAGGCCTAGCGCCTAAACTGAGAATAATCTAACCCTAACAGAGCATGCCATTAGCGAGTTGTTAATAAGGAGTGAGTAATGGAACCTAAGCGTTATTCTTCATTTGCAGAGTTTTATCCATTTTATCTGTCGCAACATCAAGATCCCGTTTGTCGAAGACTGCATTACATTGGCAGTAGCATTATTTTAGTGATCATTATTAACACTTTGATTAACCAACATTGGTGGCAGTTATTATGGTTGCCGGTAGTAAGTTATGGTTTTGCATGGTTAGGGCATTTTATATTTGAAAAAAATCGCCCCGCAACATTCACTTATCCGCTATACAGCTTATGGGCAGATTGGGTAATGTTTGGCCAAATGATAAGGCGTTTATGGCGCAAATAACCCTGGAAGTATTAACTTGCTCACGCTTTTGTAAGCAATATCCTACAAGTGTGTAAGGGATCTTATCTAAAGCTGTCAGTGTTTAACGTTATAAATTGTTTTTAACCCTTTAAAATCAGCTGGTTACGCTTCTTTAACGTTTTGCAGACATGTGGGATGTTTATTTAAATGGAGTTGAGTGACTTTTATCGGCGTTTATTTTGGCTAGAATGTAGTTATCGAAAGCGGGTCATCAGTTGGTTTTCTTAGGATGAGAAATAAGACTAATGATGCTTAAGAATATTAAGGATGATACTAGGACACGCTCACGGATTAGGGCATAAGCTCGGCAAATGGATAGCCGAATCAAGGATGGGTGAAGACAGTAAATAGTCGACACAAGGACAAAAAGGATAAAGCTGCAGGATGCAGCTGGGAAAATTCAACGGATTGAATAGATTTATCGCTCAGCCAATGGATAGGCTGTTCAACGGAATGAAACTCATGCGTTTGTTTGCGTTACACAAATAGACAAGGAAATGAGAACAGGGAAAAGGACTGCAGGAAGCATGTTTACATGGATGGTGCAGGGAGCAAACTTTCAGCCGGATTGCTGACAAAAGTGTTAACGGGCACAACCTTATAACTTAAGGTTGTGCCTTTTTGCTTTCTGGCGTAAAAATTTCTGGAATTTTAGTTGTGCGATTGCAGTCGCAAAAAGAGCTTAAGCAAGCTTGATAAACTACTAACTCATTTTGCTACATGCCATGTTTGAGCCAACGATCCTAACATCAGCGAACCCTTACTGATTTTACTAAAATCGTGGTGAATAAATTTTACTTCACAATATGTTTTGCAAAGCCCTGGGTGTGTTAATCGACACTCACGTTAATACAGTAGTTAGTAGATACAGTTGTGAGTAGATCAAGTTGTGTTCTAACGCTAAAATTCCGATGTTACGGCCCCGCCAATTTCAGCCTGAAGCTTTATTAAGTACAATACTTTATTTAGTCGTATCTGGCTGGTTAGAAATCGATTTATAAAAATAATGATGGTTCATTTTCTATAATTTAAATCGTCCAGCTGCAAATCGTTGTGTAAGGTAAATTCACAAAATAAAGCCGCTTTTTTAGGTATTGACGAATATTATATTTTGCCGTCCATGTTAGGAATTAGTTTATGACAAAGATACTCAAAACAGGCATTGTTAGTTACGGCTATGCCGCAAAAACGTTTCATGCACCATTGATTAAGGCTGTACCGGGCCTGCAACTCGCCGCAATATCCTCCAGCAATCCGGCAAAGGTGCATATAGACCAACCTGATTTGCCTGTGTTCTCATCCCCCGGAGAGTTATTTTCCTGTGCTGATATCGATTTGGTGGTTATTCCCACTCCCAACGAGACGCATTTTCCACTAGCGGCAGCAGCGCTAGCTGCCGGAAAGCACGTCGTCTTGGATAAGCCGTTCACCCTCACTACCGATGAAGGTAAAGAGCTTATTAAGCTCGCTCATCAATGTGATCGACAGCTATCAGTATTTCATAATCGCCGTTGGGATTCCGATTTTCTGACGTTACAGAAGGTGCTGCGGGAAGGTTCACTAGGCCGTGTGACACATTTTGAATCACACTTTGACCGCTATAGGCCTGAAGTTCAAACGCGCTGGCGTGAGTCGGCAGCTCTAGGCGGAGGTTTGTGGTTTGACTTGGGCTCGCATTTACTCGATCAGGCACTGCAGTTGTTCGGTACACCAAAAACAATGTGGTTAGACCTTGCCCGACAACGTGATGGAGCAGTCGCAGACGACTGGTTTCATGCTGTGCTGGGATATGACGAAATGCGGGTAATTCTTCATGGTAGTGCATTGGTTGCTAACCCTGGCCCACGTATGACCGTGCATGGCACTAGTGGCAGTTTTACTAAGTTTGGTCTTGATACGCAGGAAAATGCGCTTAAGTCAGGTCAGCAGCCTGGAATTCCGGGATGGGGGAACGATCCACTTTCATGCAAATTATCGCTGAAACACAAAGGCGCGATTATCGAGCAAGACATCATAACTACTCCAGGTAATTATCAAGCATATTATGAAGGCATCCGCGATGCGATTTGTCTTGGCAGCCCAAATCCAGTAACAGCAGAGCAGGCTCTTTTGGTCATGAGACTTATTGAACTCGGCATTGACAGTGCTCAAGAAGGTCGTAAGTTGTTAGTGTCTGAACGATAAGCACATACCCTAGTCCATTTATTGTTAATCGAGCAAGAATGTTTGCTTGATTAACAATTAACTTATGTTCTGTAATGAAGTTATAGTCGATAAGCTTTATTTATACTTTTCAATGAGTCGCTATTTAACTCTTGTTTAAGTTAAAGTCATAAAAGTAAGCATTAAGTGTTAAATCAGTAAGCGCTTGTGGTTGTGTTACGTGTAAAGGTTAAATATTACTCTTACTCAAAAGTGACATCGCGTGGACTATTGGGCGAATTAACATGTTATTAGGTATTGACGGCTGATAACAAATGCAGCGCATCTCAATGTTTATCGCCAGAATGGTTCAATACAAAAACTCTCAACAATAGCTCTATTCAATGTAATTAACAGATATGCCACTAAGCTGAACTTTTTCAGATTACGTCAATTAAGATCAAACCGAATTTGCTAGTTCGCGTCGGAATTTGAGCTGTTTGTTAGTTGCCGATGTTTATCTAATGTTAATAGTTAACTTGGCGCTTACCTTTTCTGCCTGACGCTTTGTGAGATATATCTCACAAAGCATGTGAGCCAAATCACCTAATTATGGGGTGGTATTTCTCCATGGTGCTCAACCAATTGATTTAATAGATTATTTTATTTCGTGTTATCTGTGAGATATTTTAATCATTTAGAGGTACCTGTTTACGTCGAGGTAAATGAATTATTATTTACCCGTTCCTAGGACGGGAACATTACAAGGTAGTAAAGAGGTCTTGGAAGACCATAAGTATATGGAAATAACGGACGATATTGAGTTTCAGGATGAAACGTTAAGCTTGCTCAATGGACGCAATAGCGGATTAAGCAAGTTTTATAACATTATCAGGATGATAGTGTGCAATGGATGCAAGATTCTACGCAAATGATTTGCGACAGGATACGTTAAGAATTTCATGGATGATATAAGGACACGCTCAGGATGGAGCAGGCTCGGTAAAAGGATAATCGAGTAAGAGGGAAAGTACTTAATTGTACAAGGAACATCAAGGATTGAACAAGGATAGAGCAGGAAGCAAGCGATACGCATGGATGGTGCAGGGAGCACATTTATAGCTGGAAAGCTTAACAAGAGATAAAGAGGCCGCGACAGTTACTGTCGCGGCCTTTCTTTTGGCTTTTTTTCAGTATCGGTGGAACTAATGGTGTTTATGTTGTCAAATTGTAAAGTGCCTATGTGCAGGGTTTGAGTACTTCATTTGAGTACCTCATTTAAGTACACAACATCTAACTCACCATTGTATAAGGAGATAGCATGAAAGGGTTTAAAGTTGGACTATTGGTTGGTTTTTCATTCGTTTGCTATAACGCCAATGCAGTCGTGAGCGAAGAACAACAACAATGGGTTAAGCAAGCGTTCAGCGATCTCAATAGTAATAATGACGGTACCAAGGTGCTTTGGCAGTATTCACAGCAAACAGTGATGCCCGACATGACACGTATTGAACAATTCAATGCATCCTTACCTGAAACTGAACGTTGGAGTTTGGTGTCTGAAAATGGTGATACTCCTAGTAAAAAGCGCTTAACTGAATACCGAGAGCGTCAACAAGATCTGCATGAAGATAAAGACGAAACTAGCTATGAATTAGCGTTTTCTGATTTAATTGATTTGTCGACATTGGTTTTTGTCGGTGAGGATGACAATAATATGTCATTTACGTTTACACCCAATATTGATGAGCTAGACAATAACGCATTAGCAGGCGTGCTTTATTTGGATAAAACATCCAAGCATTTACGTAAAATTATCATCAGAAATACTGACGAGATAAATCCTGCGTTTTCAGTTACTTTAACTAAATTTGAATTAGAGTTAAGTTTTGATGTGTTTGAGGGATTAGTGATGCCAGCTCATACATCAACCACTATAATGGGTACAGCGGCAATTTTTAAGTCACTCGACAGTGTTCAAACTGTTACCTACAGCGATTATAAAATCCTCAACAATCCACAAACTTAATTGCATTTTGGGGCAATAAAAAACGCTATTTTTTTGAAAAATAGCGTTTTTTTATATCATTTCTTAGTTATTTTGCCTAAAAAGTAGAACTGCTTTAATGGCATTTACCTGAATCACAGCTTTTACTGCTTCCACAACTGCCAAATTTACCGCTGGCCAGTGGAGCATCCATCCATTCTGGTTCTGGGAAAATGGGCCATTCGATTTTTTTTGCTCGATTACCATGCATTAAAATATGGCCTCGATATTGGTTAATGCCATCGGTGCTAAATTCGAACATGAATGTTGCTTTCCAACAAATGCCAGTACTGCCACCAATACTTGGACGGGCCGATTCCATCGCAATAGCGAGTAGTTGTACGTTTTGTTTTTTACAGGCTTGCTCTGTAATCGTTCGGCTTAACTCTGCCATTTGTCGAAGTTGCCAAAAAAAAGCAGCAACAACAACTAAAGCAACAATTAATAAAAAATCAGTCATCATAGGCTGGTTGCTCTAAATAATCCGCCAATCGCGGTTGCTAATTGAACGCTTCTGTCAGGATGCCTTAAGTCGGCTAATAATCCAGAACGTAAGCTAGGTATTGCCACGATATCAGCAAATACTTGATTAAAGAAGTGCTGTGGCTGTTTTGCTAGCGCTTCTAAATAGTGTTTACGAGTGGCATCATCTTTTAACGCTAACCAGTTACGTGCTGCAATTGTTATTAGCGTGTTGTCGTCTAAATGTTGTTGTTCATTGAGTTGGTTAATCGCTGTCATACTGTATTGAACATCAGATGCTAATGCCGCTAAATACATCACTTTTATATGATCTTGAGCTTGTTCTAATTGATTAAATAAGTGTTCCGCAAGGCGTTTATCAATATTAATGTGTTCTAAGCATTGGCAAAGGGCGGCTTGCACTTCAATAGGTGCATTATCAAGTGCATTTATAATGTCATCAAGATGGTTGAATTGATGTGCGCGAACGCAAATATCGGCTAAACCTTGTAAACCCAGTTGTGGCCATGTGTCTTGCGCTGCTTGGCCAGACAAATACTGCGTAGCAAATTCATATTGGCTCGATGCTGGTTGACCAAGCTGAAGCCTGACCAATGCATTAAATAACGCCAGTTTGTGTTGGTTAGGTTTAAAGCTGAAAGGGTGATTGGCTAATTGTTCTTGCTGTGCATCAGTTAATGCTTGGGTTGGATTACGACCCAGGGCTTCTAAAATCATTTTAATAAACTGAGTTCGAGGCGCAGGAGATAATAAACCTTGTTCATCTAAAGGTAATTTTACAAACCAAATATAGGGTAATTGCTCTTGTTGCCAAAACACGATAGCAAACTGCGCATGGCCTTGAATGGGATAAGGATACGGCGCCAGTAAAGAGTCAATTTGCTGAAAAGCTAACATATCGATATGTTGCACTCGACGACCTAAATCGTATATTTGAAATTGAGTATTTGCGGTCGTCAGAAACTGGCTTAAGGTGGTTATCTCGGTCATGGGGTCGTCACTAAATCAAAGAAGTTGGATGGGTATTCAATGGGCTAAATGATATCATACTCCGACTTAGCCTTTATATTGTCGTTCATGTTTATGCTTTATTTAGCCAGCCATAATTATTTAATTAAATTAGAACAATTGCTTAAGGAATTTCAGTTGTGGTCTGATACCTCACCTCCGGTATCTGCTTTAACGAGTACGGCACCATTTAGCTGCGATGTAATGGCATTTGAGCAATGGTTGCAGTTTATTTTTATTCCAAAGATGACCGAGTTAGTTGTGCAACGACAGCCTTTGCCGACCAATATGGCTTTAGCGCCCATGGCTGAGCATGTGTGGCAAGGTATGCACTATGGGGATGTTCTGATTGCTCAATTACAACAATTTGATACTTTGCTCAGTCAGCGTTAAGCGAGCAACAAACGCCACCACATAACAAAACAAACTAAGCCGATTCTGAGTTGGCCAATACATAATAAGTAAAGTGATAACACATGATCTCAAAAGAAAACGATGCTGAATACTCATTAGATAACGATGACTTATATGAACAAATAGGCTCGGAATATATTGATGAGAACGCTACTGCAGATACCGAATTAGACGATGACTTACACCCTCCCCATATCGACATTCTATTTGAAGATGAGCACCTAGTTGCTATCCATAAGCCTGCAGGTTTATTGGTTCATCGTAGTTATTTAGCCCGTAGGGAGCGATTTTTTGCGATGCAGATGACTCGTGATTTAGTGGGCTGCCATGTTTTTCCGGTGCACCGCCTAGATAGACCTACATCTGGAGTATTACTGTTTGCCAAATCGAGTGAGGTGGCTCGTGCATTATGTGAGCAATTTGCTGATCATAGTATTAAGAAGCATTATTTAGCCATTGTTCGTGGCAATATGCATGAGTCTGGCACGCTAGATTATGCCCTAAAACAGGAGTTTGATGATTTAGGCGATAAACATGTGGACCAGAACAAGGCTGCTCAAGATGCCGTGACGGATTATCAACCATTATTGAATACGGAAATACCGTTTAGTTCAGGTCGATACCCAACTAGTCGTTATGGCTTGGTAAAATTAAGCCCTCATACTGGCCGCAAGCACCAATTACGTCGTCATATGGCACATTTACGTCATCCAATTGTTGGTGATACAACCCATGGCGATGGTAAACAAAATAAGTTCTTTCGCGAACATTTTACTATTAACCGTTTGTGGTTGATTGCAAAAAGCTTGCAGTTTGTACACCCAGTAACTCAGCAATCAATGCATATTGAAACTGAGTTAGAAGCTGAATGGTTGACTGTTTTTAACGCATTTGGCTGGGATGATGATCAATTATCATCAATGCCAAGTATGTTATTAAGTTAATTCATTCGGTCTGCAAGCAAGGCTTTAAGCTTTTCAAATTCGGGGATATGCGGTATGGGTTCGTGCTGCTGTTGTTCGATGTGGAAATAATAGTTACGACGAATGTGGGCGAATTTGTGTTGTAGTTTTAGTCTTCGCTTTCTGCTCACTTGTCGCATCGTCTTGATTCCGTTTTTACGCTATTTCATTTGAGCCAACCGATGTTGACCATAACGATTTACATTACATAATAAAAGACACTTGCGAGAGACTCAAACAATACAGTAAGGTAAGCCACTAAGACTCAAGGTATTTTATAACGTATTACATTTAAGAGGAAAGTATACCATGAAAAAGGTCAATGTTGTTTTTGGTACCGTTTATGGTAGCGCACAATTTACTGCTGAAACAGTGACTAAGGCGATTGCAAAATTAGGCTTTACGACTAAGCTTTGGCAACCCAATGAATTATCTGGTTTTGTACCACCACAAGATGAGCTATTAATTGTAGTTTCATCAACCACGGGGCAAGGGGATATACCCGAAGATATTTCACCTTGGTTTAGTGAACTTAAATCCAGCGCACCGTATTTACCATTATTACAATACAGCCTAATTGGCTTAGGCGACTCGAGCTATGAAACTTTTTGTGGGGCGATAAAACAATTTGATGAATTGTTAACCGAGTTGGGCGCTAAACCGCTGACAGAACGATTAGAAATTGACGCCTGTGAAACAATGGAACCCGAAATAGAAGCTAAAACATGGATAGCCAGTTGGCACAACGCCGTCACATCGGTAAACGCAGCGTAAGTTTTTTTACGCAACAATGGTTTAAATTCGCACAGCGCCTAAGTCAGGCTCTGCTCATACCTATTGCTATTTTGCCTGCTGCAGGGGTGATGTTAGGGTTAACCGTTAACCCGTTACCATTTATTCCTGCAGAATTAAATACGGTGTTTTCTGCGGTCGGCAATCTAGTTTTTACCATGATGCCTTTGTTGTTTAGTGTTGCGATAGCGATTGGTTTTTGTCGTGATCAAGGCATTGCAGCATTTTCAGCCGTCTTTGGTTTTGGAGTGTTTTTATCCACAATGGGAGCTCTGACCAATATTTATGGTCTGGTATCTCGTCCTCTCTGGGGCATGCAAACAATTGACACTGGTATCGCTGGCGGCATGTTAGTCGGCGCGATGACATGTTTAGCTGTCAATCTTAGTCAACATGTTAAATTACCTGCTATTTTTTCCTTTTTTGAAGGACGTCGCAGTGCTCCAATAATTACCATTCCGCTGTCTATGGCACTTGCTTACCTATTGGTGCATGTTTGGCCGCCCTTATCGCATATTATTGAACTCCTTTCTGATTGGGCTGTATACCAAGACCCCGCTATTGCTTTTGGTGTTTATGGCACGGTCGAACGTTTATTAATTCCGTTAGGATTACATCACATTTGGAATGCCCCATTTTATCTTGAAGTCGGACAGTACATTAACCAGGGGACTGTAGTTCGAGGTGAAGTGGCTCGTTATTTGGCCGGCGATCCATTGGCGGGAAATCTTGCTGGTGGTTATTTGATTAAAATGTGGGGTTTACCTGCAGCTGCCTTAGCGATTTGGCGTTGTGCAGATAAGTCTGAACGTAACCGAGTTGCGGGGATTATGTTATCAGCGGCGACAGCCAGTTGGTTAACCGGGGTGACAGAGCCGATAGAATTTGCCTTTATGTTTATCGCACCGATTCTGTTTATTGTACATGCATTACTCACGGGAATTGCTTATAGCGTGTGTATTCTACTCGACGTTCATCACAGCATTGTGTTCTCTCATGGGTTGGTAGATTTTACCTTATTGTTTTCGCGCTCTGCTAATACTCAGTGGATTTGGATATTGGGTCCGCTCACAGCAATAATCTATTATGCAATTTTTAGGGCCAGTATTTTAGCGTTCAATCTAAAAACGCCTGGCCGATTAGAGCAAAGTGATTTACCCGCTGAGCCTAAAGAGAGCTTACGGGCAATGATTTCTGCATTGGGCGGCCGCGAGAATATTGTCGAGATTAATGCTTGTTTAACACGCTTACGTATTAGTGTTAATCAAGCAAATCTGATCGATAAAGCTAGATTAATGCGCTTAGGTGCTAAAGGCGTGGTTGTTATGGGTAAAGGTGTACAAGTTGTTTATGGCACTAAGGCTGAAACATTACGTAAATTACTGCAAAAATATTTAGATTCTCGGCGTTAGTACGAACGGTTGTTCCATTAAGCCATAATAGTTGTTGCTTAACTTGTTATACATATTTGAGAATTTTGTATATAAAGCAAGATTATTTATCTTTTATGAGAATTTATCATTAAAAACATCACCTAAAAATCTTTTTAAATGGCACACTGTAAAACAGTATTTTAAGAGGAGTTGTACGCGTGAGCCATCAAGATAAAACCATTATTACCCAAGCTAATTTACAACGTAAAGTGCTAATAACCGATTGTGCTGATGCTCAGGGGTTAATAGCTAAAATCACCAACGTCTGTTTTGCTCATCAATTAAACATTATTAAAAACACCGAATTTGTTGACCACACACAAGGCCGATTTTTTATGCGCGCCGAGCTTGAAGGGGTGTTTGATGATGAACGCTTACTGAATGAATTACGTGAAGTGTTGCCAGCTCAAAATCACATGAAACTCGTTGATATGGGTAAAAAACGTATCGTGGTCATGGTGACAAAAGAAGCTCATTGCTTAGGCGATATTCTGATGAAATCTTATTATGGTGGCTTGGATGTTGAGATTGCTGCTGTGGTAGGCAATTATGATGTGTTGCAGGCATTAACTGAAAAGTTCGATATCCCATTTCATTATGTCAGTCATGAAGGCTTAAATCGTCAAGAACATGAGCAAGCGATGCTTAAAGTGATAAAATCTTATGATCCGGACTTTGTTGTACTCGCTAAATATATGCGAGTATTAACACCTGAGTTTGTAACAGCATTTGCGGATAAAATTATTAATATTCATCATTCTTTTTTACCAGCATTCATTGGTGCATCACCTTATAAGCAAGCATGGGATCGTGGTGTTAAAATTATTGGTGCAACAGCACACTTTGTGAATAATCACTTGGATGAAGGACCGATTATTAAACAAGATGTTATTTCAGTTGATCACAGTTATAGCGCAGAAGAATTAGCTCATAATGGCCGTGATGTTGAAAAAAGCGTATTAAGTAAAGCGCTGCAATTGGTATTAAATGAACAAGTTGTGGTGTACGGTAATAAAACAGTCGTGTTTTAAAGTGTACTGATATGCATCATTTGACGTTAAATCCAATGATGCTATCTTATTTAGAATAAATAGCTGTGAGCAAGCTGCTGTATTAATGGTCTATTTTTAGATTTACTGTGATATATTCAAACGGTATTGATATGTTAGATCTGTATAAATAAGAACGGGGAACTGGATGTTACAAAAAGCTGATTTTTTCTTAAAACCTTCAGAATTACCCAAAACAGTTGGGTTATGTTGGGGCATTCTTAATGATAGGCTTGAATTAATTAAGCTGAGTGAACCGTTATACAAATTGGTCAAAAAACCCATATCAGCCATTCTAAAGCAACCGTTGTCTAATGCTTTTTCAATGCTTACCCATGATCAAATAGATCTTACCAATCATCTTTCTTCACAACTGATCAATTTTGTTGATGACAACGGTCATGCACTACAAGCTACAGTTACCCCGATAGAAGAAAGCAGCGAGCATTGGTGTATTACCTTTATAGAAATCGAACTCGATAAAGCATGGTTATCAGATTTACATCCTGATTATCATCAAGCGATTCAGTCTAGTGATGATTGGCTTAATCAAATCGAAGAAGTGATTAATGCCAGTGGTGATATGGTGTTTGCTATTTCATTAAAACAGGCACTTTCATTGACACAATCTACTGTAGGTTATCTGCATATATTTGATGAAAAAAACAATCAAATTGTGCGAACCACATGGAGTGAAAACGTTAGTGATTATTTTACGATTGCCAAACAACAAACGTATAAAGCTGATTCAGGTATTTGGGCAGAAACCATCCAAACCCGTAAATCGACGGTGCACAATGAGTTAACCAGTATTTCTGAGAACCGCACACAACAACAAGGTTTTTTTGCCTTTAGTAATCATCTTTGTGTGCCCATTCATTATCGCAAAAAACTCGTTGGCATTATCGGCGTTGGCAATCGTGACAAACCTTATACCCAAGTAGACGCCAAATCGTTAAGTATTTTTGCGACTATTTTGTGGCACAGCGTCGAATTGCCACGCACCATGAAAGCAGTGTCGAGGCAATCTAGCATTATTAAAATGCAAAAAGAAAAGATGACCCTCATTTTGGTGCAGTTGATTGGTGCCATTTCAGAAGCGCTAGAATTAAAAGATGCTTATACCGCGGGGCATCAAAAGTCGGTTGCGCAGTTAAGCTATCTTATTGGCGAGAAAATGGGCTTAACACCTGAAGTATTGGAAGGATTAAAATTGGGTTCATTGATCCACGATATCGGTAAATTGGCCATTCCAAGTCAGATTCTATCTAAACCCTCAAGGTTAAGTGATGCTGAGTTTGGCTTAGTTAAACAGCACCCTGAGCAAGGTGCGTTAATCGTTGATGAAGTGGAGTTTCCTTGGCCTATTAAGCAAATGATCCTTCAACATCATGAGCGCTTAGACGGTTCTGGTTACCCCAAAGGATTAAAAGCGGATGACATCATACTTGAGGCTAAGATCATTGCTGTCGCCGACGTTGCTGATTCGATTCTTAGCCATCGTCCTTATCGACCATCGCTGGGAATGGAAGTGTTAACCCAAGAGTTATTAAAAGGCAGAGGTAAAGTCTTCGATGCCGCTGTTGTGGACGCATGTATTGATATTTTGGCTGTGGAAGACTTCAAAGAAGAAGAGTATGTTAGCAGTTTGTCATTAGCCCCAGTTGTATTTTTGGAAGAATATCATACTCTTGAACACGCTGAGTCTATGATGAAGAAAGCTAAAATGGATGTGGCAGTAGTATTGTCTGAAAAAAATCGTAACCCAATAGGCGTGGTTGATAATCATGTTTTAGCTTTTTGGCACAGTCCATTTTTAAATACCGCAGCAGAACGAGCAGCAGATAGAAGCTTACTGAATAAACGTGTACATCAAGTGATGGTGCATAAAATGAATATGATTATCGATCATACCATTTTGAATGATGCCAAACTGACGATGGAAAAAACTAATGCCAGCTATTTAATCGTCCAGAATGATAAGCAACAAGTTATTGGTATGTTGACCTGGCGAATTTTAGCGGCAGCATTACTCAATCGATAACGTCATTGTGAGATGACTCAATATAACGCTGTTTCAGGACCTCATAAAAATCATAACATTCCACAGAATTCATAGTGCTTATGGCAACAAAAAAGGCTCCTAGGAGCCTTTTTTAGATTATTGTTGGATAATATAATTAATCAACAATGCGTAATAGTTCATTGATACCCACTTTACCGCGAGTTTTAGCATCAACTTTTTTGACAATAATCGCTGCATATAAGCTGTATGTGCCACACGCTGATGGTAGGTTACCTGATACGACAACCGAGCCAGCAGGAACACGACCGTAATGCACTTCACCGGTTTCACGATCAAAAATTCGCGTGCTTTGACCAATGTAAACGCCCATTGAAATTACGCTGCCTTCTTCAACAACAACACCTTCAACGATTTCGCTGCGAGCACCAATAAAACAGTTGTCTTCAATAATGGTTGGACCTGCTTGTAATGGCTCTAATACACCGCCAATACCAACACCGCCAGACAAGTGTACGTTTTTACCTATCTGCGCACACGAACCAACAGTGGCCCATGTATCAACCATAGTGCCTTCATCAACATAAGCACCAAGGTTAACGTAGGATGGCATTAATACCGTGTTCTTACCAATAAATGAGCCTTTGCGAACCGTTGCTGGTGGCACAACTCGAATGCCTTCTGCTTTGAAACGGGCTTCATCATAATCGGCAAATTTTTGCGGAACTTTGTCGAAATATTTGGTGTCGCCACCTTCAATCACGCCGTTATCAAAAATGCGGAAAGACAGGAGTACGGCTTTTTTAAGCCATTGGTGTACATGCCATTCTCCGTCAATCTTTTCAGCAACGCGTGCTTGGCCTTTATCGAGCATATTGATCACGGTTTCAACATCGGCGCGAACACTAGGTTCTACGCTTGAAGGTGAGATATCTTGACGTGTTTCGAATGCTGCTTCAATGCGTTGGCGTAAAGCCTCCATTGTTTTCTCCCGGTATTAAATGATTAGTAGCGTAAATTTATGGTTTAAAATTAGTTAGATGATTTTAACGCCAGTGTTAGCGCATCAGATAATTGTTGCTGTTGTGGCTCATCTAGGGCCGTTCCACTTTGGTTTTGTAATATGAAAAAATCTTCTGCACGTTCGCCAATAGTGGTAATTTTGGCTGCTAATAATGTCACGTTGCAACGATAGAGCGTATCACCGACTTTGGCTAATAGGCCTGGGGTATCGAGGGTGATTAATTCCATCATACTTGTACCATGGCGAGCACTGGGTAAGAAACTCACATGAGTCGCAACATTAAAAGGTTTCATGATCCGGGCTAGTTTTCTAAACTTCGGCAGTTTTGGATTTTCACTGGCCAAGGCTTTTTCAAGTGCTTTACGAATACTTTGAATGCGTGACAATTGGATAATTGGCTCGCCATCTTGTTCTAAAATCACAAAGGTGTCGAGTGCATAGTTATCTTTTGATGTCATGATATTAGCGTCATGAACATTGATATTTTTGTTGTCTAAAACGGTCATGACGGTGGCAAACAGTTTTGGTTTATCTTTGCTATAGACAAAAAGCTCCGTCCCACCCCGCGTTGTATGTTTAGACATTAACACTAATGGTTCGTCGTGATGATGTTTTAGAATAGCCTCTGCATGCCAAGCCACTTGGGTTGGCTGATGACGTAAAAAATAGTCAGATTTGAATCGAGACCAGAGTTCATCCATGTCTTTTTCTTTGAGGCCACGACGAATAAGTTCTTTTTTAGCTTTGGCTTGGATCTCTTTTACGCGTGCTTTAGCATCGATAGGTTTTTCTTTTCCCCGAGCTAATACTCGTTGAGTTGAAAAATACAAGTCGCGTAATAACGAGCCTTTCCAGTTATTCCATGTTTTCTCATTAGTGGCACAAATATCGGCTACTGTGAGGCAATATAAATAACTTAAGTGCGCTGCATCGCGTACTTTTTCAGCAAATAGTGCAATCACTTCAGGGTCTGAAATATCTCTGCGCTGAGCGGTGATTGACATCACGAGGTGATTTTCAACTAACCAAGCCACTAAGCGACCGTCATGATCATTCATGCCATGTAATTTACAAAAATCGATGGCGTCTTTTGAACCTAATTTGCTGTGATCGCCGCCACGGCCTTTAGCGATATCATGAAAGATGGCCCCGAGGACTAATAGGCCTTTTTTCGGCAACTGATTAATTAAGATGGCGCCTAGTGGAAATTCATCTTTTTGTTCAGCCTGTGAAAAGCGGTCAATATTGAGCAGTAATCTATGGGTGTGTTCGTCAACCGTATAGGCATGAAATAAATCAAACTGCATTTGGCCTTCAATCTTGCGCCAAGCCGGTAAGTAAGACGATAAAATCCCGTGTTGATGCATGAGTGAAAGCGCGGTAATACCTCGGGGATGTTTTAATATCTCCATAAACACTTTACGACAGGCGGGATTTTCTTGTAAGGGTGATGTTAGAGCTCTACGGGCATTGCGCAGTAATCGTAACGTTGGCGCGTAAATTTCTTGAATGTTAGAGTTTTTCGCCACCAGTAGAAATAAACGTAATATTTCTTCGTTTTGGCGGCTAAATAAATCGTCATCTAACACTTCAATATAACGCCCGCGACGTTGATAAGCCTCACTTATCGGCTGGATTTCTAGTGCTTGAGTGTGACCTAATGTTGCACGCTTAAACAATTGCAGCAGCATTTGATTAAGCTCCATCACCCGGCGAACCGTACGATAGTAGCGTTTCATCATTTGTTCGACGGCTAATTGAGTTGCATCTTCGTAACCTAATAAACTGGCTATTTGTCGCTGTAAATCAAACAATAATCTGTTTTCGTTGCGATTAGCGGTGATGTGAAGTGCAAAACGGATTTCCCACAGAAAATTTTGGCATTCAATTAATTCTGCCAATTCTGCTGGTGATAAAAAGTCGTGTTCAACAAGCTCTTCAAGCGTAGCTGCATCAAAGTGGCGCATTGCGACCCATGCGATGGTTTGAATATCACGCAATCCGCCGGGGCAGGTTTTAATGTTAGGTTCTAAATCAAAGGCACTGGCTTTACTATGGCGAGCAGTTTGTTCATCTTTCTTGGCGTTATAAAAGTCATAAGAGGGCCAAAAGTCTTGTTGGCGAATAGCATCGTATAACACGTCAAATAGATATTCATTACCTGTGAGCAATCTGGCTTCAATGAGATTTGTGGCAATGGTGATGTCTGCTTTACCTTGCTCAATGGTTTGCGCAATTGTGCGGACACTGTGGCCTATTTCAAGCCCAGTATCCCAAAGGTAAGTAATGAATTGACCCAGTTTAGTTTCAGTCTCAGGTGATAGTTGTTCATCGTCGACCAAAAAAAGTAAGTCAATATCTGAATAAGGATGCAATTCACCACGACCATAGCCACCAACGGCAACTAAGGCAAGATGGTTATTATGTAAGCCAAAATCTTGCCAAGTTTGTGTTAGTAAAGCATCAACAAATTGACTGCGGTGTTTAACAATATCAGCAATAGGGTGTTTTGCAGTGTACTGCTCAACTAAGCGCTGGTTTAAGTCAATTAATGCGTTTTTGGCGGCCAGCGCAGTATTCATTGATATCCTTACTAATTTGAGTCTTTAGTGATTAATGATACGTGGAAAGTCTTCTTCTTCACGCAACGTTAGCACTTCTACACCTGTTTGGGTCACTAAAAGTGTGTGTTCCCATTGTGCAGAGTTTTTACTATCAGAAGTTGTGACAGTCCAATTATCACTTTTATCCAACACAGTAGTATGACGACCTGCATTGATCATTGGTTCAATCGTGAAGCACATACCGGGTCTTAACACGGTCTTGTCATTATTTTTATAATGAACAACTTGCGGTTCTTCGTGGAAACCTGTGCCAATACCATGACCACAATAATCTTGTACGATGGAGTACTTATCAAGCCCTGTTTTACTTGTTTTGATGAATTTTTCGATGGTTGTACCAATTTCGCCTAATTTTAAACCAGGACGCACTTTACGAATGGCTAAATACAAGCTTTCTTGGGCAATGCGGCTCAAACGTTTGTCTTTTGCTGATACTTCACCGATTAAAAACATTTTCGAAGTATCACCATGATAACCGTCTTTGATGACAGTAATATCTAGGTTAATCATATCGCCATCTTTCAACACGTACTCAGAAGGAATACCGTGGCATACGACTTCATTTACCGAGGTACAAATAGACTTCGGAAATCCGTGATAATTAAGCGGTGCAGAAATAGCACCTTGCTCTTCGGTGTATTTAGCACAAATTTCGTCTAACTCATTTGTGGTCACTCCAGCCTTAACATGTGGAGCTACCATTTCTAATACTTGCGCCGCTAATTTACCCGCTGCACGCATTTTTTCTATCTCGTCTGCATTTTTGATCACAATACTCATGAAAACTCTCTATCTTTTTGGCGGTCAAAATAGGCTTGTTTTATCCAAGGATTTTACGGCAAAAATTTGTATTTACATGCCGTTTATGGTATAAAGCGCGCCGTTATGTGTAAGATCGTTGTTGTACGGTTCGAGTTAATACAATGTCAATCGCTGCTTTTTTAGCAAGGTATACATTGTGTTCGGCAAATCGTAAAATATGGCGGTCATTATACATGGCAATTAACTTAAATACTAAATCACACACGTATCGACACATTTTTCGGGGTGCTTTCTCATTCTTAACAGAAGTTAGAAAGTCGAAACATGGGATGCGTGGAGGTCTAACCCCTTACATTAAGGTAAATACAATGACTACTGTTTCAATGCGCGACATGCTACAAGCTGGTGTTCACTTCGGTCACCAAACTCGTTACTGGAACCCTAAGATGAAGCCTTTCATCTTCGGCGCTCGTAATGGTGTACACATCATCAACCTTGAGCATACAGTACCAATGTTCAACGAAGCTCTAGCTTTCATTAGCAACATTGCTTCTAAGAAAGGTAAAGTATTATTCGTAGGTACTAAGCGCGCTGCTGGCGAAGCTATCAAAGCATCTGCACTTTCTTGTGATCAGTATTATGTTGATCATCGTTGGTTAGGCGGCATGTTAACTAACTGGAAAACTGTTCGTCAGTCAATCAAGCGTCTTAAAGAGCTAGAAAGCCAGTCTGTAGACGGTACTTTCGACAAGTTAACTAAGAAAGAAGCGTTAATGCGTTCACGCGAATTAGACAAGTTAGAAAAGTCTTTAGGCGGAATCAAGAACATGGGCGGTTTACCTGACGTATTATTCGTTATCGGTGCTGACCATGAGCATATCGCGATTAAAGAAGCAAACAACCTAGGTATTCCAGTTGTTGCAGTTGTTGATACCAACTCTGCACCAGACGGTGTTAACTACATCGTTCCTGGTAACGACGACGCAATGCGTGCTATCCGTTTGTACACTTCTTCTGTTGCTGCAGCTGCTAACGCTGGCCGTGGTCAAGATTTAGCTGTTCAAGCTGAGCAAGACGGTTTCGTAGAAGCTGTTTAATAAGGCGTGATGATTATCATCCCCCTTATTTGCCAATAAGATAATTGGTGAACAGGGGCCTTTTGGCCCCTGTTTTATAAATGCAATATTAGACGAATTAAATTAGAGGATTTAACAATGGCAATTACTGCTGCCCAAGTTAAAGAACTTCGTGACCGCACTGGCGCTGGCATGATGGACTGTAAGAATGCACTGACTGAAACTGACGGTGACATCGAACTAGCGATTGATAACATGCGTAAAAGCGGCGCTGCGAAGGCTGCTAAAAAAGCAGGTAACATCGCTGCTGACGGTACAATTCTAATCAAGAATGGCGAAGGTTTCGCTGCACTTTTAGAAGTTAACTGTCAAACTGACTTCGTTGCAAAAGACTCAAACTTCCTAGCATTTGCTAACGCAGTGCTTGATGTTGCTGCTGCATCTAAAGTGTCTATCGAAGACTTAAAAGCACAGTTTGAAGAAACTCGTGTTGCGCTTGTAACTAAAATCGGTGAAAACATCAACGTTCGTCGCGTTGAGTATATCGATGGTGCAAACCTTGCGTCTTACCGTCACGGTGATCGTATTGGTGTTGTTGTTGCGGGTGAAGCTGATGAAGAAACACTAAAGCATATCGCAATGCACGTAGCTGCTTCTAAGCCAGATTTCGTAAACCCTGAAGATGTGCCTGCTGAACTTGTAGAAAGAGAGCAAGCGCTTCAAATCGAAATCGCGATGAATGAAGGCAAGCCTGCTGAAATCGCTGAGAAGATGGTTGTTGGTCGTATGAAGAAGTTCACTGGTGAGATCTCTCTTACTGGTCAAGCTTTCATCATGGAACCAAAGAAAACTGTTGGCGAAGTTCTTAAGTCGAAAGGCGCTACAGTAACCAGCTTTATTCGTTTAGAAGTTGGTGAAGGTATCGAGAAGAAAGCAGAAGATTTCGCTGCTGAAGTAGCTGCGCAAATCGCCGCTACTAAAAAAGCGTAATCGCTTTAATCTAAATACCCTAAGACCGCAGCAACCGCTGCGGTTTTGTTATGATCAGGATGAAAATTATGAGCACCAATCCAAAACCAGCGTTTAGACGTATTCTGCTTAAATTAAGCGGTGAAGCATTAATGGGTGAAGAAGGCTTCGGCATTGACCCTAAAGTACTTGATCGTATGGCACAAGAAGTGAAAGAGCTTGTTGAACTTGGTATTCAAGTTGGCGTGGTTATTGGTGGTGGTAATCTATTTCGTGGCGAAGGCTTAGCAAAAGCTGGTATGAACCGCGTGGTGGGCGATCACATGGGTATGTTAGCAACCGTAATGAATGGCTTAGCCATGCGTGATGCCTTGCACCGTGCATATGTTAATGCCCGTCTTATGTCTGCTATCCCACTTAAAGGTGTGTGCGATGATTACACTTGGACAGAAGCAATTAGCCTATTAAAGTCTGGTCGTGTGGTTATTTTTGCTGCCGGTACGGGCAATCCTTTTTGTACAACCGATTCTGCAGCATGTTTACGCGGTATTGAGATTGAAGCTGAAGTGGTACTAAAAGGCACCAAAGTAGATGGTGTATACTCAGCAGACCCAATGAAAAACCCTGAAGCGGTTAAATATGACACGCTTAGTTTTGCCGAAGTCCTTGAATCAGAATTAAAAGTAATGGATCTTGCTGCATTTACTATGGCACGTGATCATAATATGCCGATTCTTGTATTCAATATGAACAAGCCAGGTGCACTTCGCCGCGTTATTATGGGTGAGAAAGAAGGTACGATTATTAGCAGTAAACAACCTGCTTAATCACCGACACAGAAAATATTTATATTATATAATTTAACTGTTTGAGCGGTTTTATTGCATGTGTCATTCTTAGGCTAATGCTCAAACACACATGAATTTGTGACAAAAAGGAAATTATTGTGATTGATACTATTATGTTAGATGCGCAAGAGCGCATGAGTAAATGCGTTGATGCGACTAAAAACCAAATGGCGAAAGTTCGCACCGGTCGTGCACACCCAAGTTTATTAGATTCAATTCAAGTGTCTTGCTATGGCTCTATGTCACCACTTAAGCAAGTGGCAAACGTGGGTGTAGAAGATTCTCGTACGTTAACAGTAAACGTGTTTGATAGATCGATGGTTCAAGCGGTAGAAAAAGCAATCATGAGCTCTGACTTAGGTTTAAACCCTATGTCTGCTGGTGCGACTTTACGTATCCCGTTACCTTCGTTAACTGAAGAACGCCGTAAAGACTTCATTAAAGTGGTACGTAACGAAGCGGAAAATGGTCGTATTGCCATTCGTAACGTTCGTCGTGACGCAATCAGTGAAGTGAAAAAGCTTGAAAAAGCAAAAGCATGTACTGAAGATGATGTTCGCCGTAGTGAAGATGAAGTGCAAAAGCACACTGATTCATCAATCAAAAACATCGATCAAATTCTAGCAGCGAAAGAAAAAGAGTTGATGGAAGTATAATCTCTCAACTTAGACGCTAGAGTTAACACGCCGTGTAAGGGTATACTACACGGCGTTTGTTTTTATAAAGGATTGTCGTAGATGTCGTCTACAGTTGAGTTTGAATCAGACCCTAAAGCCGATTCGGAGCAAATGACTTCGCAATTGTTGCCGGGACAATTATCTGATGTAGTAAAACAATCTCTGCCCAAACATGTTGCGATTATTATGGATGGTAATGGCCGTTGGGCACAACTGCAGGGTAAAGCTCGGGTTTTCGGTCATAAAGCCGGTGTTAAAGCTGTGCGCCGTGCGGTAAGTACTGCAAGTCAACTTGGTATTGAATCACTAACCTTGTTTGCATTTTCAAGTGAAAATTGGCGCCGACCAGATAAAGAAGTCAGTTTGTTGATGGAATTGTTTTTTACGGTGTTACAACGTGAATTGAAATTGCTCGACAAAAACCAAGTTAAGCTCAACATTATTGGTGATACCAGCAGGTTTTCTAATCGTTTACAGAAACAGATTGCCGGTGCTCAAGAGAAAACAGCAAGCAATACTGGTCTGATATTAAATGTGGCAGCGAACTATGGCGGACGTTGGGATATCTTACAAGCTGCACAAAAATTAGCCGAAAAAGTTGAAAGTGGCGAAATCACCAGCAGTCAGATGACCGAAGAAGCATTAAATGAACATTTGTGCATGCAAAACCAGAGCGAAGTTGATTTAATGATCCGTACAGGCGGTGACTACCGCATTAGTAATTTTGTTTTATGGCAGGCCGCTTATGCCGAGTTGGTGTTTACTGACACCCTATGGCCTGACTTTGATGAGCTAGCATTTCGTGATGCTATTGCCATTTTTGCCAGTCGGCAGCGCCGTTTTGGTTTGACGGGTAGTCAAATTGAAGAGATACGCGCAATATAAATATTAAGAGGATTAGTTTTTGCTAAAACAACGAATAATAACAGCATTGTGGTTAATCCCAATTGTACTCGGGGCAATATTTTTACTTCCAGCAAACTTGTTTGCTTGGGTGTTAGTGCCAGTGTTTTTAATTGCAGCAAAAGAGTGGGGCAGTTTCATTGACCCAAGCTGTAATGTCACCCAGTGGTCTTTTACTGCTACCCTGGGTCTGTTAATGATAGCGCTTAATTTATCAGTACCCATAGATGTGTTGTGGTTTAAAGGGCAATTACATCCTATTTATCTAGCCATCATCACTATCGGTGTATTTTGGTGGATAGTCAGCAGCGCATTGGTGTTCAGTTTTCCTAAAAGTGCCAAAATATGGAAAGACAGCCCTATGCTGAAATCCATGTTTGGCCAGTTAACTCTCATCCCGTGTTTTGCCTCTTTAATCGCACTCAAATCGTTAAGCAGTAACGTTCATCCCTATTATGGTGGTGCATTAGTGTTTATCGTTATGTTAGTGGTTTGGGCGACTGACACCGGTGCTTATTTTGCTGGGCGTAAGTTAGGTAAACATAAATTGATGCCGAGTGTGAGTCCTGCCAAGACGCTTGAAGGTTTAGCCGGTGGTTTAATTACCACTATGGTTGTAGTTGCGGGCATTATGTATGTTGCGCCAGAACAAGAGCTAGGCTTACTTATTGTGGTGACACTCGTTACGGCTCTGGCTTCTGCTTTTGGTGACTTGTCTGAAAGCATGTTCAAACGCGCTGCAAACATTAAAGATTCTGGCACCATTTTACCTGGTCATGGTGGTATTTTAGACCGTATCGACAGTCTGACTGCAGCATTGCCAGTATTTACCTTTATCTACATTGCCATGTGGATGTGATGCCAATGCAAAATATGGTGATTTTAGGGGCTACTGGCTCAATAGGCGCTAGCACCTTAAGTGTGATGGTAAATAACCCTGCCGATTTTCATGTCTATGGATTAGTGGCCAATGCCAGTGTTCAAAAAATGCTGGCCTTGTGTATTACCCATCAGCCTGAGTATGCTCATATGGTGGATGAGAACGCCGCTATGGAGCTTAAATCATTATTACCTAATCACTGCGTTACTCAAGTGACTACAGGTGCTGAGGCGTTAAATGCGTTAGTGACCGACAGTCGTACCGATACCGTTATGGCGGCTATTGTTGGCGCTGCGGGTTTAGTACCGACATTTGACGCTGTTAAAGCAGGTAAGCGGGTGTTGCTAGCCAACAAAGAAGCACTGGTTATGTCGGGTGAGTTATTTATGCACACGGCTAGAGCATCAGGTGCGACAGTGCTACCTGTCGACAGCGAGCACAATGCCATATTTCAATGTTTACCAACCAATGTCCAAGCGCAACTCGGTTATTGTGACTTAAGTGCCAATGGCATATCACATATTTTATTAACAGGTTCTGGTGGACCGTTTTTAAACACTGATTTAGCCACCTTAAGTGCGATGACACCTGCTCAAGCTTGTAATCACCCTAATTGGTCCATGGGGCCTAAAATCTCCGTTGACTCAGCCACGATGATGAATAAAGGCTTAGAGTTTATCGAAGCGCGTTGGCTGTTTAATACGCAAGCTGAACAGCTCAAAGTGGTGATCCATCCTCAAAGCGTGATCCATTCAATGGTGCAATACCGTGATGGTTCTGTTATTGCGCAAATGGGCAACCCCGATATGCGCACTCCTATTGCTCATTGTATGAGCTATCCGCAAAGAATTGGCGCTGGCGTTGAACCTTTGGATTTTTTCAAAGTCGGACAGTTAAGCTTTTGTGAACCTGACTTTGATCGTTTTCCATGTTTACGCTTAGCGATGCAAGCGTGTGAGCAAGGGCAAGAAGCGACCACAGTATTGAATGCAGCTAATGAAATTGCTGTCGATTCATTTTTAAAAGGCCGAATTCGTTTTACTGATATTGCTAACGTTAATTATCGTTGTTTAGACTCGGTGCAACAAACACGTTTAGACAGTATTGAAGATATATTACAGCTTGATGAGCAAGCACGTGCCACGGCAGTGTCCGTTATCAGCACACTAAATTAATTCAGGGAAATAATGATAGATTTTTTTTGGAGCTTGGGTTCATTTATCGTCGCATTGGGTATTTTGATTACAGCCCACGAGTATGGCCATTTTTGGGTTGCCCGTCGTTGTGGCGTTAAAGTCGAGCGTTTCTCTATCGGTTTTGGCAAAGCGATTTGGCGTAAAGTGGGTAAAGATGGCACTGAATATGTTGTCGCTATGATCCCCTTGGGTGGTTATGTCAAAATGCTTGATGAACGCGTTGAAGACGTCCCAGCCGAGCTAGTCGACCAAGCCTTTAATCGTAAAACGGTTTGGCAACGTATTGCGATTGTATCTGCAGGCCCTATTGCCAACTTTATTTTTGCTATAGCAGCGTTATATGTCATGTATCTTATTGGTACTCCGTCGATTAAGCCGGTCATTGACAGTACTAAACTAAATAGCCCAGCTAGTGTTATTCAGTTGGTTGAACCACAACAAATTATAGCGGTATCAGGACAACCGGTACGTACTTGGGAAGAAGTTAATTTAGCCTTAGTAGGTCATATTGGTGATGACAGTATTGAGTTATCCCTAGCACCATTACCAGAGTTGTCTGGCATGGATATGCCAGTTCGCACCGTAAAACTCGATACGCGAAATTGGATATTTGATCCAGAAAAAGAGTCGCCGATAACTGCACTCGGTTTGGGGATATTTCGTCCAGGGATTGATCCAACGATAGCGGCAGTGAGTAAAGACAGTGCGGCAGAGCAAGCGGGCATTAAGATTGGCGATAAACTCGTCAACATCAATGGCACTCAATACAGCGATTGGAATGCGTTTGTTGATGTGGTACAAAGCTCTGCCAATAAAAATATTAATATGACATTGATGCGTCAAGGTGAACTTATCAATGTTGATGTTGTGCCAAAAGCACAACAAAATTCTGATGGTAAAACTATCGGAATTGTTGGAATTAGCCCAACCCAAGCCCAATGGCCTGATAATATGCGCTTTGAGCTTGAGTATGGCATAGTAGATTCTGTTATCGCTGCAACTGACAAAACATGGCAACTCGTTGTCGTCAGCTTCAAGATGATTGGAAAATTATTTACCGGCGATGTGTCGGTGAAAAACCTTAGTGGTCCTATTTCGATTGCACAAGGCGCAGGCGCCAGTGCAAGTTACGGCTTAGTGTATTTTCTAGGGTTTATCGCGCTCATCAGCGTTAACTTAGGCATTATTAATTTAATGCCTCTGCCAGTGCTCGATGGGGGACACTTGCTGTATTACTTTGTAGAAGTGATTACTGGTAAGCCTGTACCCGAAAAGGTACAGGAAATAGGATTCAGGTTTGGCGCAGCTTTGCTGCTAATGTTGATGGGCGTAGCCTTATTCAACGATTTTGCCCGACTCTGAGCAAGGACAGACTAATAATTAGAAGTGCTCTATGAGATTTAATAAAATTTTTGCCTCGATGTTATTCGTCGGCGCGTCTTTTTCAGGGAATGGTTGGGCAGAGTCTTTCCAACCTTTTGAAGTGACCGACATCCAAGTAGAAGGTTTGCAACGAGTTGCTCTCGGTGCAGCACTATTGAGTTTACCTGTGAAAGTAGGTGATACAGTAGATGAAGTTAAATTACAGCAAGCGATTAAGAGCCTTTACGGTTCAACCAATTTTGAAAACATCAGTGTCAGTCATGAAGACGGTATACTCTATGTAACGGTTAAAGAACGTCCAACTATCAGTATTATCTCGTTTGACGGTAATAAAGATATCAAAGACGAGCAGTTACAAGAAAGTCTTGACGGTTCTGGTGTTAAAGCTGGCGAATCACTTGATAGAACCATGTTGTCTGGCATTGAAAAAGGCCTGCAAGATTTCTATTACGGTGTGGGTAAATACGGTGCCAAAGTTGAAGCGCAAATCATCAACTTACCTCGTAACCGTGTTGAGCTTAAATTTAAGTTTACCGAAGGTTTAGCGGCTGAAATCCGCCAAATTAACGTGGTTGGTAATACTGTATTCTCAGATTCTGAGCTCATCAGTATGCTTGAGCTTAAAGACTATGTGGCATGGTGGGATTTGTTTGGTGAGCGTCGCTACCAAAAGCAAAAGCTACAAGCTGACTTAGAAACCATTAAAACCTATTACCACAATCAAGGCTATATTCGCTTTGAAGTGACTTCAACACAAGTGGCGATGACACCAGACCGTAAAGGTTTGTACATCACTATTAACGTGAATGAAGGTGAAAAGTACAAGGTGAAAGAAGTTAACTTAATTGGTGACCTAATGGGCCGAGAAGAGTTAATGAGATCTATTTTGCCAATTAAAGCGGGCAATATGTACAACGGTGCGGATGTGACATTCACCGAAGAAATGTACAGCAAATACCTTGGCCGCTTTGGTTATGCTTATCCTGAAGTAAAAACCTATCCTGAAATTGATGATGAAACCAAAGAAGTGGTACTCAACATCAATGTTAAACCGGGTAAGCGCGTGTATGTTCGCTCAATTAACTTCACCGGTAACACAGTTACTAAAGATGAAGTTATGCGCCGCGAATTACGCCAAATGGAAGGTGCATGGTTGAATTCTGCTCAAATTGAACAGTCTAAGCTACGCCTTAACCGTTTAGGTTATTTCGAAACGGTTGATGCTGAAACCATTCAAGTACCAGGCAGTGACGATTTAGTTGATGTCGCAGTAACTGTGAAAGAGCAACCGTCAGGTTCGTTCAACGCAGGTGTCGGTTATGGTACTGAATCTGGTGTGAGCTTACAGTTTGGCGTTGAACAAAATAACTTCCTTGGTACTGGTAACCAAGCTGGTTTTAGTGTCAACACTAACAAATACTCAAAAAGTGCCAACTTGTCTTATACCGACCCATACTTCACTAAAGACGGTGTCAGTTTAGGTGGTAGCGTTTACTGGAATGAGTTTGATGCTAATGAGGCTAACCTTGAGCGTTATAAGAATAAATCTTATGGTGTTGCATTAAACTCAGGATTCCCGATTAACGAATATAACCGTTTGAACGGTGGTATTGGTTATCGTCATAATACTATTTCAGAAATCTCTGCTTATGAACAAGCATTGCGTTTCTACAATGTGTATCGTGAAACGGATGATCCTAATTCAGACTTAAGTTTTGATAACTTTGAATTGAATGCCGGTTGGTACCGCAGCACACTTAACCGTGGTACGTTCCCGACAGATGGTTCGTCGCAACGTTTAAGCGGTAAAATGACCGTGCCAGGTTCTGACTTACAGTACTTTAAAACGGATTTTGACACCAACTTCTACTTCCCACTGACACCTCAGCATGGGTTTGTATTATTGGCTCGCGCCCGTTTAGGTTATTCAAACGGTTATGGTCAGTTTAACGACAACGATCAAATCTTACCGTTCTGGGAAAACTATTATTCTGGTGGTAGCAGTTCGTTACGTGGCTTTAAGTCTAATTCAGTAGGCCCTCGTTCGTTCTATTTATACCGTGGTAGTGAGCAATGTGCGCCTGATGTTTCAGGTGATGGTTGTAGTTTGCCAGGTGACCCAAATACCATTCAGGTGAGTTCAGGCCGTTCAATTGGTGGTAACGCCATTGCAACAGCAAGCTTTGAAATGATTGTTCCGACACCATTCCTCGATGAAGCTTACACTAACTCAGTGCGAACAAGTTTCTTCGTTGATGCAGGTAACGTATGGGATACTGAGTTTGATTATGACTCATATCGGACTTTACCCGCGGATCAGTTCTCTAAGTTAGAAGACTATAGCGATCCAGAGCGCTTACGTGCCTCATGGGGTATGAGCGTGCAGTGGCTATCGCCAATGGGGCCTATGGTATTCAGCTTAGCTTGGCCACTGAAAGAATATGAAGATGACGAGACAGAGATTTTCTCGTTCAATATTGGCAAAACGTTCTAAAACTAATACACTCGGCAGGTTTTGCTGATAACAACAAGTTTAACAAGGAGTCTACTTTGAAAAAGATGGTAAATCGCGCATTAATTACATTGGCATTGTTTGCTACCCCTATGCTAGCCCAAGCGGAAAAACTCGCAGTGGTTGATATGGGTGAAGTGTTCGAGCAGTTGCCACAGCGCGAGCAAATTTCTAAATCATTAAAAGCTGAGTTTGGTGATCGTGTTGCTGAAGTCCAAAAAATGCAGGAAGAAATGCGTTCTTTGGTTGAAAAGCAACAACGTGACGGCGCCTTAATGAGCGATTCACAAAAGACTGAATTAGTACGTAAAATGGAATCATTAAAGTCTGAATTCCAGTTGAAAGGCAAAGCACTAGATGAAGACATGCGTCGTCGTCAAGGTGAAGAGCAAAACAAACTATTAGTTCAAGTTCAAAAAGCGATTAATACCATTGCTGGTAAAGAAAAATACGACATGGTGCTACAACGTGGCGCAGTTATTTTTGTTAAACCAGAAGCTGACATCAGCAGCAAAGTGGTAGAAGCCTTAAGCAAAGGCAAATAATAAGTATGAAAGTGACTTTAAAAGAGCTTAGCCAACTATTGGGTGCAACGATTAAAGGTGACGCAACACTGGAAATAACCAGTGTCGCTACCCTTGAAGATGCAACCCAAGGCCAACTCTCTTTTTTAGCCAATAGTAAGTACCGTGCTCAGCTTGAGGCAACTCAAGCTAGTGCGGTATTGCTGAGCGAAAAAGAAGCAAGTTGTTATCATGGTAATGCCCTTATTGTTAGCGATCCTTACGTAGGATTTGCTCGAGTAGCGCAATTACTAGATACCACCCCAAAAGAAACGCCTGGTATTCATCCTTCAGCTCAAATAGATACATCAGCCATTTTAGGTGACGGTGCCGCTATTGGTGCAAATGCGGTGATAGGTGCGAATGTTATTTTGGGTGAAAATGTTCAAATAGGTCCAGGTTGTGTGGTGGGTGAATCCAGTATTATTGGTTCAAACACGCGTCTTTGGGCTAATGTAAGTGTTTATCATAATGTCCATATTGGTCATGATTGCATCGTCCATTCAGGGACGGTAATTGGCTCTGATGGTTTTGGTTATGCCAATGAACGCGGTAACTGGGTTAAAATTCCACAAACAGGCGGCGTTCGGATTGGTAATCATGTTGAAATTGGCGCATGTACTTCTATTGACCGTGGTGCGTTGTCGCATACCGAGATCCACGATGGTGTGATTATCGACAACCAAGTTCAAATTGCTCATAATGTCGTTATCGGCCAAAATACCGCAATGGCTGGTGGCTCTATTATTGCTGGAAGTTCTACCATTGGTAAATATTGTATTATCGGTGGTGGTAGTGCTGTTGCTGGACACCTTAGTGTCGCTGATGGTGTACACATATCAGGCGGAACGAACGTGACCAGTGTTATCCGTGAAAAAGGTGTGTATTCGTCCGCAACCATCGCAATGGAAAACAAATTATGGCGTCGAAACACTGTTCGTTTCCGTCAATTAGATGAATTATTTAGCCGAGTTAAAACCCTCGAGAAAAGTGCTAAGGGCTCAGAATAATTGTAATTCTGCCTTATTTAAGGAATGTAGTGTGTCAAACCAATTAAACACCATGGATATTAAAGAGATACTTAAATATCTACCTCATAGATATCCATTTTTGTTGATCGATCGTGTATTGGACTTTACCGTAGGTGAGCACTTACATGCGATTAAAAATGTCACCATTAATGAGCCTTTTTTCCAAGGACATTTTCCTATACAGCCTGTTATGCCTGGCGTGCTCATTTTAGAAGCCATGGCACAAGCAACGGGTTTACTTGCCTTTAAAACCATGAGTACAGAGCCGTCTCCAGAGGTGCTGTACTATTTTGCTGGTATCGATAAAGCGCGTTTTAAACGTGTTGTTGAGCCAGGCGACCAAATACATTTTCACGTTAAAATGATTAAAGAGCGTCGCGGTATTGGTGTGTTTGTTGGTGAAGCCTTGGTTGATGGTGAACTGGTTTGTTCTGCTGAAATCATGTGTGCACGTAGAGAGATTAAGAAGTGATAGATAAATTAGCGTTTGTTCACCCAACAGCCAAAATTGGTAATAACGTCACTATTGGTCCTTGGACCTACATTGGTGAAAACGTTGAAATCGGCGATGACACATGGATAAGTTCTCATGTTGTGGTTAAAGGTCCAACGGTTATCGGTAAAGGTAATCGTATTTTTCAATTCTCTTCAGTTGGTGAAGAGTGTCAAGATAAAAAGTACGCAGGCGAACAAACTCGCTTAATTATCGGCGACAATAACATCATTCGTGAGTCGGTTACCATTCACCGAGGTACGACTCAAGATAAAGGTGAAACTCGCATCGGTTCTAACTGTCTGTTTATGGCGTATGTTCATATTGCCCACGACTGTTTTGTCGGTAATAACGTTATCATGGCTAATAATGCTTCAATTGCCGGTCATGTACATGTTGGTGATTGGGTTATTTTGGGCGGCATGACTGGTGTGCATCAGTTTGTACACATTGGCGCGCATGCCTTTACCGCAGGTGCTTCACTTATTTTGCAAGATGTTCCCCCATTTGTAATGGCTGCTGGTTCTCCTGCAGTACCACGTGGATTAAACTTAGAAGGCTTAAAACGCCGTGGTTTTACCAAAGAAAACCAGCGAGCAATTTTGAGTGCGTATAAAGCGGTTTTCCGTAAGAGTTTAACCATTGAAGAAGCTAACGCTGAATTAATTGAGGCCGCTGAAAAAGACATCAATGTGAAAGCATTTATGGAATTTATCAACCACTCTGCTCGTGGCATTATTCGATAGACGGAAACAATGACCAACTCTCCTTCAAAAGTATTCGCCATTGTCGCCGGAGAAATCTCCGGCGATATTTTAGGTGCCGGTTTAGTTAATTCACTCAAAAAACGCTATCCTGATGCGCGCTTTATCGGCATTGGTGGCCCTCGAATGCAAGCTCTAGGGTTTGAAAGTTTATTTCCAATGGAAGAACTGTCGATCATGGGCTTAGTCGAAGTGTTATCACATTTACCTCGACTGCTGCATATTCGTTCAAGCCTAGTGAAACAAATTACTGAATTAGCGCCAGACTGTTTTATTGGTATTGATGCGCCCGATTTTAATATTGGTGTAGAGCTTAAATTAAAAGCCAAAGGGATTAAAACAGTCCATTACGTCAGCCCGTCAGTATGGGCTTGGCGTCCAAAACGTATATTTAAAATTGCTAAAGCGACCAATATGGTGTTGTCGCTATTGCCGTTTGAGAAAGCGTTTTACGACCAACATCAAGTGCCTTGTACTTTTGTTGGGCATACACTTGCGGACGATATTCCGATGCACAGTGATAAGCTAGCTGCTCGGCAATTATTAGGATTAGATCCTAATGCTGAATACTTGGCGGTATTGCCTGGTTCCAGAGGCGGTGAGCTAAAGCAATTAGCTGAGCCGTTCGTCAAAGCAGCTCAATTAGTTAAGCAAACCTTTCCAGACATCAAATTTGTCACCCCAGTGGTTAATGATGCTCGTCGACAACAGTTTCTTGCTGCACTTGAGGAGTTTGCTCCCGATTTAGAAGTCACTATTGTTGAAGGCCAATCTCGCGAAGTCATGGCTGCTGCTGATTGTATTTTATTGGCATCTGGCACAGCGACTTTAGAGGCCATGCTGGTTAAACGTCCTATGGTTGTGTCGTATCGGGTCAGCCCAATTACGTATGCCATCGCGATTAAAATGATGAAAATCAAAAACTATTCGTTGCCTAATTTGCTCGCAAACGACACCATTGTGCCAGAATTGATGCAAGCTAATTGCCAGCCACAGTTAATTGCCGATGCGATAATCAAGCAGCTTAATCAAGATTTTGCACCGCTAAATACCCGTTTTGAAGAATTACATCAATTGCTAAAGTGTAATGCCAGCGAGCGAGCGGCAGATGCTGTAGTAGCATTATTACAAACGCCGTAACCTGACTAGGATAAGCTAATATGTCGACATTATCGGTTGTGATAAAAGATATTACCCCTGAACAAGTAGCCATTATTTCACAAGGGCTTGTTGCTGGTGTTGATGAAGTCGGGCGTGGTCCACTGATTGGTGATGTGGTCACCGCCGCGGTGATATTAGATCCGAATAAACCGATTGTTGGCCTCAATGACTCTAAGAAGCTCAGCGAGAAACGTCGTAATGCTTTGTATCAACAGATTATGGATAACGCGCTAAGTGTCAGTGTTGGCCGTGCTAGCCCTGCTGAAATCGATGAGCTGAATATTTTGCATGCCACCATGCTGGCCATGCAGCGCGCAGTAGCTGGGTTATCCATTTTGCCTGAACGAGTACTGGTTGATGGCAATCGGGTACCGGATTTTGGTATTGCTAGTCATGCGATAATTAAAGGCGACGGCTTAGTGGCAGCGATTAGTGCAGCATCCATTATTGCTAAAGTCACTCGTGATGCCGAAATGGATACGTTAGACAGTCAATATCCACAGTATGGCTTTGCTAAACATAAAGGTTATCCAACCAAAGCACACTTTGAAGCGCTAGCCTTATATGGTGTGTTGCCTGATCATCGTAAAAGTTTTAAACCTGTTGCGGACCGCATTTTACTCCAAAATACATTTTGATCATGACCAGATTAAACGAGTTTATCGTTGGATAACGTCGCTTAGTTTGGTAGTCTAAATCCCGCATTTTCGTGTTGTTTCATTCATCTTTTTCGAAGAAAAAATATTCTATGTCCGATCCTCGTTTTGTTCATTTGCGCGTCCACAGTGATTATTCAATGTCAGATGGCGTTGCTAAAGTTAAACCTATTATTGCTGCTGCTGAAAATCAGGGGATGGCAGCAATAGCGTTAACTGATCAAAACAACTTTTGTGGTTTGGTTAAGTTTTATGGTGCTTGTAATGGTGCGGGAATTAAGCCGATCATTGGCGCCGATTTTTGGGTGCAAACCCCTGGATTTGAAAAAGAATTCTGTGCCTTAACCATTATCGCGATGAACAATGAAGGTTACCAAAACCTGACCCAACTGATCAGTGAAGCCTATCTTCGCGGTCATGTTGATAACCGTGTGGTGATCGACCAAGATTGGTTAGTCAAATACAACAGCGGTTTGATCATTATCTCGGGGGCCAAAGATGGCGATGTCGGCAAAGCATTATTAAAAGGTAATCAAAACCAAGTCGAGTCGTTGATTGCCTTTTATCAACAACACTTTGAAGACCGCTATTACCTAGAGCTTATTCGTACTGGCCGAGCACATGAAGAGCGCTATTTACACATGGCGGTTGAGTTAGCATCAATAAAAGGTTTACCTGTTGTTGCCACCAACCAAGTGGTGTTTTTAAAACAAGATGATTTTGAAGCCCATGAAATCCGGGTCGCTATTCATGATGGTTTTACTTTAGTCGATCCACGTCGCCCTAAAACCTATAGCGATCAACAATATCTGCGCACCGAAGATGAAATGATTGCATTATTTGCTGATATTCCGTCAGCAATTCAAAACAGCGTTGAAATAGCGAAACGCTGTAATGTCACCATTCGCCTAAATGAATACTTTTTGCCTAATTTCCCTACCGGTGACTTATCCATTGAAGATTTCTTGGTTAACGTGTCCGTTAAAGGCTTAGAAGAACGTCTTGAGTTTTTATTTCCAAACCCACAAGTTCGAGCCGAAAAGCGGGGCGAATATGACGAACGTCTCGAGATTGAATTAAAGGTAATTAACCAGATGGGTTTCCCTGGTTACTTCCTTATCGTGATGGAGTTTATTCAGTGGGGCAAAGACAACGGCATTCCAGTTGGTCCCGGCCGTGGTTCTGGTGCGGGATCGTTAGTCGCATACGCGCTTAAAATTACCGACTTAGATCCACTAGAATACGATTTACTGTTCGAACGTTTCTTGAACCCTGAACGTGTATCCATGCCCGATTTCGACGTCGACTTTTGTATGGACCGACGCGATGAAGTCATTGACCACGTAGCAGAACTATACGGTCGAGAAGCGGTATCACAGATTATTACCTTTGGTACCATGGCGGCCAAAGCCGTTGTGCGCGATGTTGGCCGCGTATTAGGTCATCCTTACGGGTTTGTTGAACGTCTAACTAAATTAATCCCCGCAGAACCAGGGATGACATTGGCGAAAGCCTTTGAAGTTGAACCCGCGCTGCCTGAAGCCTATGACGGTGATGAAGACGTTAAAGAGCTTATCGATATGTGTCGCCGCTTAGAAGGGGTAACACGTAACGCGGGTAAGCATGCCGGTGGTGTGGTTATCGCCCCGACTCGAATTACCGACTTTGCACCGTTATATTGCGATGCCGAAGGCTTAAACCCCGTTACACAATTTGACAAAAATGACGTTGAAACTGCTGGTCTGGTTAAGTTCGATTTCTTGGGCTTACGTACCTTAACCATTATTGATTGGGCATTGCAGATGATTAATCCGCGCCTGATTAAAGAAGGTAAAGACCCCGTTAGTATCGAAGCCATTCCGCTTGCCGATCCTGCTTGTTTTAGATTACTGCAACGCTACGAAACAACCGCGGTATTCCAGCTGGAATCTCGCGGTATGAAAGACCTGATTAAACGTCTGCAACCCGACTGTTTTGAAGACATGATTGCGCTCGTGGCACTTTTCCGCCCAGGTCCTTTGCAGTCAGGCATGGTTGACAACTTTATTGAACGTAAGCACGGCCGTGAAGAAGTGTCATATCCAGATGCTGAATATCAGCATGAGTCACTAAGAGAGTTATTGTCACCGACCTACGGCATTATTTTGTACCAAGAGCAGGTGATGCAGATTGCTCAGGTATTGTCGGGTTACACCCTAGGCGGCGCGGATATGCTCCGTCGTGCAATGGGTAAGAAAAAACCTGAAGAAATGGCCAAGCAGCGCGGCACGTTTAAAGAAGGTGCAATTAACAACGGCGTCGACGGCGACTTGTCGATGAAAATCTTCGACTTGGTGGAAAAGTTCGCCGGTTACGGTTTTAACAAATCGCATTCTGCCGCTTATGCACTGGTGTCGTATCAAACGTTATGGTTAAAAACCCATTTCCCATCGCAGTTTATGGCCGCGGTAATGTCTGCCGACATGGACAACACCGACAAAATCGTCACCTTGGTTGATGAATGTGAACGCATGGGCTTGCCGCTAATTCCGCCTGACGTAAACAAAGGCTTATTCAAGTTTACGGTCGATGACGACCTCAATATTGTTTATGGTATCGGTGCGATTAAAGGCGTGGGTGAAGGTCCGGTAGATTCTATTTTAGAAGCCCGTAAAAATGGACCGTTTACCGACCTGTTCGATTTTTGTGCTCGAATTGATTTGAAAAAGCTCAACAAGCGAGTGATTGAAAAGCTTATCCTTGCAGGCGCCTTAGACACATTAGGCCCGCATCGAGCATCAATGATGGCGACCTTGCCTCAAGCGATTAGTGCAGCGGCGCAACATGCTAAAGCAGAAGCGACTGGTCAAAATGACATGTTTGGTTTACTCAATAGTGAACCTGAAGACAGTAAGCAAAACTTTGTCCATTGTACTCCGTGGCCAGACAAAATTTGGTTGGAAGGTGAGCGCGAAACATTAGGGCTTTACCTTACTGGTCACCCCATTAATCAGTATTTAAAAGAACTTAAGCAATACACTAATGGCCGCTTAAAAGACATTCACCCAACCGAGCGCGGTAAAACCGTTAAAGCGGCTGGTCTAGTGGTGGCTACGCGTGTGATGATCACTAAGCGTGGCTCAAAAATGGGCTTAGTCACATTAGATGACAAAAGTGCTCGCCTAGAGGTGATGCTATTTACCGAGCCGTTTGAGAAGTTTGGTCATATGCTTGAAAAAGACCGCATTCTTATTTGTGAAGGTGATGTCAGTTTTGATGATTTCTCTGGCGGCAATCGCATGAACGCCCGTAATATCATTGAAATTGGCGAAGCACGCAGTCACTTTGCCAAAGCGGTTGAAATCAATGTTCATGGCGATGATGTCACGCCTGACTGGTTACAAACCTTTGAGCAAACATTAACACCGTGGCGTAAGGGCGCCGTGCCTGTGGTGATTAACTACACCAAACAACAAGCCAGCGGCAAAATCGTGTTAGGTGAAGAGTGGCGAGTTAACCCTAGTGATGAGTTAATGTTAGCCCTCGAAAGCATGCTTGGTTCAACTAACGTCAAAATCGTGTTTAATTAGGCGCGCATCATGATTGAAAAGTCTTCGTTAACAGAGCAAATAAGTGCACCACAACTGCTAAGTTTGCTCGAACAAGCGATATTACCCCTTTATCAAATGAGTGTGGTTAAAGGTGAGTCATCGCCTAAGTTAGTACTGGCTTACAGTGGCGGCGTTGACTCAGAGGTGCTCGCGTGTGGATTAAGTGCCTTGGCACACAAACATCCGCATATTGCTTGCCTGCTTATTCATGTTCATCATGGGCTAAGTGCCAATGCTGACATTTGGGTACAGCACTGTATCACTCGAGCCAATCATTATCAGCTGCCAGTGCAGATTGAGCGAGTTAAGGTTGAAAAGGGCCCTCGGCAGAGTCTAGAGGCGCAAGCCCGCGATGCTCGTTACCAAGCATTTGACCGTTATCTTAATCCCGGTGACATTTTACTGACCGCCCATCATCAAGATGATCAACTTGAAACCTTATTACTCGCGTTAAAACGTGGTCAAGGCCCAAAAGGGTTGGCGGCAATGGGGGCGATACAAGCTTACAAGCAAGCTTGGCTAGTTAGACCGTTATTGGATATCAGCCGCGATCAAATAGAGCAATTTGCGGCGCAAAAACAACTATCCCATATCGAAGATGAAAGTAACCAGGACGACAGCTTTGATAGAAATTTTTTACGCCTGGATATCATTCCAAGATTAAAACAGCGTTGGCCAAGTATTGCGACCACCGCAGGGCGTAGCGCCGCATTATGTGCCGAGCAGCAACAGGTTATTGATGACGAAGTGAGTCATCGCTTACCCGAGTGGTTAATAGTGCCAGGCGATACAAATGCATTAATGACCGAATCAACCGGGTTTAAACTCACCGGGTTTGGTCAATTGAGTGCCGCTTGGCAAGCATTACTGTTTCGCGGTTATTTAATTTATTGTGGCGTTAATTTACCGTCGCAAGCACAATTACAGCAGATCCTGTCACAACTGTTAGCGGCTAAAGACGACGCTAATATATCGATTCAGTGGGGCGATTATCAGGTTAAACGCTTTGCTGGTATCGCTTATGTTGTTAGCCATAAAGAGCTCGACGCTATTGATGCAAGTGCAGTGCAACAACAATTTGAGCAACTGCTTAAAGGCGAGCTGCAACAAACAGTGTGCCGAGTTGGGCACAAGCAATGCCAGATCGGTCTGCAAATCGCCACAGACAATACGCCGCTTCTTGCTTTACCGAATAATACCGTTGTGAGCATACGTTTTGGCGCTGCAGGTTCAATTAAATGCCAGCCACAATTTGCCACATCACAACGGCAAAAAGCGCGCGAATTAAAGAAATTGTGGCAAGAATGCAATATCCCGCCATGGCGAAGACCACAAATCCCGTTAGTTTTTTATGGTGACACCTTAGTGGCCGCCGTTGGTTTATGGGTCGACAAACGCTACCTTGCCCAAACCGGTGATCAAGGGATTTGTATACCGCTTTTGAACACCCGATGAAAAGTGATTACGGTAGATCAAGACAGTAACAAGCGGTAACCGTCGGTCAAGACGATCACAAGCGATAACAAGCGATAACAACGAGTAAAGCGCTAGGTGCTAGGCCGCTTCGCGACTAGATGCGATAAAAGCGGTAGTACTGCTGATGGCTTCAGACTATATTATTGAATTCGGCCTTTATTGCCGCTAAGCGTTCTAGCAGGACGAAGTCCACTCTCGTCCCTAGCATCTGTTACAATAAATTTTCTTAATACTCAACAGAGGATGTTGTCTGTGAATACCTTTCGTTTATTAGCCGTGTTTGGTGTGTTGCTTCTGCCAAGCGTAAACGCTACCCCATTTCAATTTGATCAAAAAACCTATCGTCAAGATGTGCAAACCTTAGCAAGTGATGAATTTGAAGGCCGTGGGCCGTTATCTCATGGTGAAAAACTGACGGTTGAGTATTTAGAAAACGCCTACAAAGCAATGGGACTCGCTCCAGGTTTTGGTGACAGTTATCGTCAAGCTGTGCCAATGGCTAAAATTACTGCTGATCAAACAATGCAGCTGAGTATGGGCGATTTAGTGTTTAACAACGGCACTGACTTCACCGCACGTACTGAACAAGTTCAGCCTCAAGTGAGTGTAGATAACAGCGATGTAGTGTTTGTTGGCTATGGTATTAATGCGCCGGAATATCAATGGAATGATTACGCCAACATTGACGTTAAAGGCAAAACCGTGATTATGCTGGTCAATGACCCAGGCTTTGCGACTCAAGATCCTGCCATCTTTAAAGGCAATGCCATGACCTATTATGGCCGTTGGACTTATAAGTATGAAGAAGCAGCAAGGCAGGGCGCCAAAGCGGTGTTTATTGTCCATGAAACCGCACCCGCAGCCTACGGTTGGAACGTCGTTGAAAACAGCAACACTAATACCAAATACACTTTAGTTGATGACCACAAAAACCAATCACACATTGGCGTCATGGGCTGGATCCAACACCAAACCGCGCAAAAAGTGTTTCAAGCAGCAGGCTTAGACTTTGATAAAGTAAAACTCACCGCAGCAAAAGCAGGTTTTAAGTCTATAGCACTTAAACTCAAAGCCAATTTAGCAGTAAAAAATACCATTGAATTAGCCACATCCTATAACGTAGCAGGGCTGATACCAGGTACCAGCCAAGCCGACGAATGGTTGGTCATGCATGCCCATTGGGATCATTTAGGTAAAACCGTGCAAGACGGTAAAACAGTAATTTTAAACGGCGCTGTCGACAATGCCTCTGGCGTGGCAGGTGTGTTACAACTTGCTAGTCATTTTAAAGCACAAAACAAAGCACCTAAACGCTCTATTCTGTTTACTGCATTTACCGCCGAAGAAACCGGCCTTATTGGCGCGCAATACTTTGCTGCCAATCCTCCGGTACCGACTAAACAACTGGTATCGTTTTTAAATATAGATGGCATGAATGTAGGCAAAGGTGTTAATTACATCCTGCGTTATGGCCAAGGCGTATCAGAACTTGAAACCTATTTAGATGATGCCGCCAAAGCACAAGGCCGCACCGTAAAGGCTGATCCTCGTCCACAAAATGGTTTAATGTTCCGTTCAGACCATTTTGCTTTAGCACAACAAGGCGTCCCCGGGTTAATGTTCATGAGCTTAGGCGACACCGACCCAGACTACATTGCCCATAAGTACCATCAAGGCGCAGACGATTACGATGCCAGCTGGAATTTAGGCGGGGTAGAGCAAGATCTAGCTTTAATCAGCGACATCATTGAAAAGCTAGCCAACAACAACGACTGGCCAAAATGGATTGAAGATTCAGACTTTAAAAAGCGTCGAGCGACGGACGGTAAATAACCGTAGTGTATTTTTATTTGAAATGGCCTACGGCCACAAAGGTCGTGGCGCTTCGCCCACACCAGACTATTTCAAACTTCGTTTGAATTAAGATCGCAAGGTTCCACCCTACATGGGCTGATACATATGGCCTGCGGCCACCAACGTCGTGGCGCTTCACCCACACCAGACCAAGAGGAAACCAACGGCTGTTCCCTCTTGGAACTCCCAGCCGCCCCGCAACATTTTCGCTATTTACAAAACAACAGCTGCGAAAAGGTCGCCATGGGGTCAGATTTAACTTTGATCGGCATTTGTAGACGGCTTCGGACTTATTCGAAAATGCTAACGCTTCCGATGGTACATCCTGTACCGCGAAAGCTAGCCTGACATCCATGTCATGCTCACGCTATTTTCTTCAACGTGCTCAAGTTCAAAGTTGAATCAAATCTATTGACAAAAAAGTGTTTAAGTTTAACTAAAACAGTTGGTTAGGTTTGTTTCGTTACGCATTGCAACCAACCATTTTAGTCCGCTTAACGCGGTGTTGAACGAAGCCGCTGCACGGAGCCAAATGACGCTTCAATTGGACGTATAATCCTCATTGAAATCGTTGGGCTTAAAGATGTAAGATAGAAATACAATGAAAAGGAATTTCAATGAAAAACTTATCTACTACTCGATATCAATTGACTCTAAACTGCTCTGTAGCCCATAGCCAGCATCAAAAAAAGCAAATTCCTATAGCATAAGCGTACCAATTAACCTGGACTCGGCATCGGCCAAGTCCAACAAGCGATTTGTGCCATGTAAACGGCGCAACTCACAAATACTAAAACGTTAGGCTTCTCAGCGTTCAATCTACAAATGGAGGTGATCATGACAGAATCTAAAAAACATCATTATGTCCCTCAATCTCTACTTAGAAATTTCAAATACGATAAAAATAAAATATTTGTTTTTGATAAAAAAAGAAAAGTTAGCTATCCCTCCTCAATAATAGATGCAGGTAGTGAGAATCATTTTAATACTGTTGTGCGAAATGGAGAAAGATTAAACTTTGAAGCATTGTTTCAAAAAAACGATGATGACCTAGCATGTTTAGTTGAAAAAATAATAGACAATAGAAACACTCATTGCTTGACAGTTCTAGACAAGGAAAAATTACTTAGCGTTGTAGTCGTTCAAATAATAAGAACGAAAATGTATAGAACTTCAATGAAGTCTGTTTCTGAACAGTTAATGCGACAATTTTCAGAGAAAGAATGGGATTTAGATTTAGAAATACCAACGGAAAATGATGTTAGAGAATCATCACTTTCATCATATAAATATTTTAAATCTCAAATGGAGGCAATTAGCGGAAAGGTAGGGTTCCTCATTCGAAGCAATACTAATGAAGATTTCATAATTTCAGACAATCCAATTACCCGTCATAATACATTCCCATATGGAGGGGTTGGATTATCATGTCATGGTATTGAGGTATACTTTCCTATTTCACCTAATCTAACTTTCGCATTGTATTGTCCTACCATTATAAAGAAAATGAATTCCTACGTAGTATATCAACCTGAAAGTCGAACTAAAACATTATATCAAAGCATACTAAAAGGAATCGACACAGGGGTTCCCGTAACATTAGGTAAAACCACATCTAAATTTTTAAACTCACTACAAGTGAGTAATTCGTCCAGATTTTTATATTCTAATTCTAAAGATTTATTTTGTAATGCTAATGAAATAATTAATAAAAACCCAGACCTTGCTGAAGTCAAAACACAAATTACTGTAGGTGAAATGGGGAAAGCACCTATAAATAATAAAATGCCAGATGGTGAGTGGGTGGTAATTCATAGTACACATGATCATCATATGTTCCCTGTTTTTAATGTTTCTAATGAAATTGGTGATTTTAAATTTAGTATTAAAAGAAACAACGATATTGAAGGGGTTTTAAGCTCTATGAATATCAAAGAGATTTCATTATTCAAAAATGGCTCTGAAGTTTCTCATATGAAGGATGTGCGGTTAGAATTTAGTATAAAAAACACGTCAGAATTAATGATTAAGGTTTTACATAAACTAGACTTTTTAAATAAGATTATAGCTAGTAAAAAAGAAGCCTAACACATATGAGCCTTCCACCAGTCAATAGGCGAGCCTAACTTATTTGACTGCTTTTGCAGTCAAATTAAAATCAATCAACAAATTCATCTACTTCGTCTGTCATTTAGCTGTCAAATCATCGTTTACAGCAAACACATATAGAGGCTCTCTTAGTGCGATCTTATCGCTGCCTGACTCTTTTCAATCCGTTGAAATATCAGGGGCACTAGACATTTATCGGTTAACCCTAAGATGGCACTATTCAAGTCAGAGGTGCTTTTTGCACAGTTAGTTTCAGGCTCATTTAGGGTGTAAACGACTTTGTTGATTGTATTTATCAATGCGCGCCAATAAGGTGTCTAATCAAGGCAATGTAGCTTAAATAGCATTTGGCATAGTGATGATGGTGAGAAGTCATTGCTTCATTAGCCACATCATTCACGGTCATGCTCGCTTCTCTTTTTAAGAGTATCTAGTTAGACGTTCAGCTCACCTTATTGCGCGACTTATCCTTTTAAGAATCGTTGTTCATCAAACACCGTTTTGTTCTTCAGCATGAAATAGACGCAGCGACCAAGCTTATGTGCCAGTGCAGACAACGCCTTTGCTTTACTCATTCGTTTTTGTAATCGATTAAGGTAGTTACGTGCTTTGTCATTGCCTCGCAGGTACAGCACCGCTGCTTCTGAGAATGCCCATTTCAAATGAGCATTACCGATTTTATTGCCATTGGTGCCATAGGTTTTACCCGCTGATTCTGCTTTGCATTTGACCAATCGAGAGTATGAAGCAAACTTTTGTACTGATTCAAATCGGCTGATATCACCGATTTCATAGAGGATTGTCAGTGACAAAATCTTGCCAATACCTGGTACTGTTTTCAGTAATTCTAAATAGACGGGATTATGGTTTTTGGCCTGTTTTTCAATGAACCATTCAACCTGTGCGAGTTCCTTTGCATAACAATCAAGTAGTGCCATGTCTAAATCAATGTTGCGTTGGACGATAATGTCTTGATATTGCTCGCGAAGTTTTTGTCTTGCAGAGATGTTTTTAAGGTTAAGTTCAGTGGCAGGTAAATTGTATTGGCTGTTGGTGTTAACCACATGACCTTTGAGCATGGCCCCGTGACGGACAATCTTCATTCTTCGGCGCAGTAGATCACGAGCTGCGCGCATTTCACTTGGATAATCATAAGCTATTGGAAAGTTACCACCACGCAGTAGTGTGGAAATTTTAAAGGAATCGACTTTATCATTTTTGGTTTTACCACCGTGAATCGCCTTCATATAAAGCGCATGACCTAAGATAAAATCAATCCCAAGTTCAGCACACCAGTCTGACACCCAATACCAGCAATGCATGCACTCAACCCCGACAATTACATTGCCGATATAAGGTTCTAGAATGAGTAATAAGTCATCTTTACTGGCACCTATCTTGTTATGAGCTACAACTTCCCCTTTAGAATCAATGATACAGACATAAAGTAAACGTGCATGTAAATCGATACCACAGTAGTATGGATGTGAGTTATTATAAAATCTCATTGAGCTTTCTCCTGTTGGTTTAGTCACCTTAAGCATACCGCTGATGCGGCTTGCTAGGGAGGGGGCTCAATGAGTATCAAGTTGTTAAACAAGGACAAAAAACAGTTGGTTTTTGCTCCTTCGTCGCTAATTTTAACCAACTGTTTTTTGCCTGTTAACAGGGCGTTAGTATAAATTCACCATACTTATCCTAATGTGAATTATTGAATGTTGAGTTAAAGATCTAACTCATTTCTGTCCAAAAACGAGTTAGTTTTTTATGAAAATGCATAGATTCAACTCTGAACTTGAGGCCGTTGAAGAAAATGACGTGAGCTAGCCAAGGATGGCGAGCTAGCTTTCGAGGGGAAGGGACGCCCCATCGGAAGCGTTAGCATTTTCGAGTAAGGCCGAAGATGGCTAAATACGAGGTCAGAAGCTGGATTAATTTCCGTCGCAATTTTTTCGCTGCTGTTGTTTGGTTAAAAAGCGAAAATGTTGCCGGAACGGCAGGGGTGATCCAAGAGGGGATTGCTGTTGATCCCCTTTTGGCCCGTGCAGGGTGGAACCTTGCGATCTAAATTCAAACGAAGTTTGATAAATCGGGTGTGGGTGAAGCGCCACGACGTTAGTGGCTGCTTGCCATAAAAAGCTTAATCATCTTAAGCCAAAGATGATTTAACCACTAAACAAGAAACCTGTTTCTGCTTCCCATATTGCATCACTTGCGCCAGCTCTGACTGACTAATTGGTACATACGCCGCATTAATCGCATCCTTTTGTGCTTCAACAAATGGGTCGTGAATAAACATAAACTGCTCGTTGTAACCGCTCAACACCACCCAATGCGGGCCTTTCTCACCATTAAAGCGATAAGTACTTATCATCAGCAAAACGGCATAACCACAATCTATCCAATTACGAAGTTGAGCCAAACTTGGTGAGGTATTGTGGATCTCAATACCTTGCGAAATCAATTGTTGGCAAAAGTCGTCATGCACAATCGTGATGACGGCTTTTTTATTACTATCACGAACGCTATCAATAAAAGGAACCGAGGTTGATTGGCTGTACATTTCAATCTGTAAGCCACGCTTAATTGCTGCTAAGGCTAAGCCATGAACACTGCAACCGCCGTGGCCGCTGGTCATAAAAATAGTGGTGGCTTCGCGCCAAATGCTCAGCTCATCAACTCGACTTGGATTATATTGCGGCTTTACCGCACTCATGGCCATCATTAAGCAGGCCGCGCCACAGGTAAATGGGGTGGTTTGTACATACAAAGGCATCTTGATGACTTTGCTTGGCCCTGGTGGGTCTAGGCGTTTGTGCATACGCACGCCATCGGCCAAGTCATCATAATAATGCACTAAGGTCTTTAGGACTTTATAACCCATTTTTAAATAAAGATTTTTGGCGGCGATATTGTCGTTTCGTACTTCTAGGCGTAATGTAATGAAACCACGCTCGACCACCGTGTGCTCACATTGTGTGACCAGTTCAAAGGCAATGTTGCGGCCTCTAAATTCGCTTGCAACGGCAATAGAGTACAACCTGGCTAGCCGAGTACCACGATGAAACAGCACCAGAGCATAGCCTGCAAGTGTGCCGTCTATTTCGGCCACTAATAAGCTGTCCAGAGGTGAATTGATAAAGCGTTTCATCTGCCGAGAACTGATTTTATCGCCACTAAATGCATTGTTTTCGATGTGGTTTAGTTGCGGTAAATCGCTGGGGGTTGCTTGACGAATAAGCATGAGTCGGCTCGAGTTGGCAAAACATGATAGTGGCTTAATTTACGCGCTAAACCGCACAAGAGGCAACAGATATTTATGGCTCATTTTTTAATTGTCACCGACGATGTTAATGATTGGCGTCCCTATTTGCCCAGTGACCATATGGTCACGGTTCATGATTATTTAGAAATGGGCGCATTTGCAGATCAAAGCGCCATGCAAGTGATTAACTTGTGTCGCAGTTATGATTATTTAAGCACAGGTTATTATTGCTCGCTCATGGCGGAAGCTCGCGGGCATCGAGTGATCCCTCGGGTAATGACCATTAATGATTTATCTCAGGACCGCTTTTTTAGTTTGCCGCAATCAGGCCTAGATAAGTTGCCAGAGTCGGTGAATGAAATCAGCATGAAGCTGTATTTTGGCTATTGTGATAATCCGTCGCTAGACAAGCTTGCGCGTAAAATATTTGAGCGTTTTACTGTGCCTGTATTACAGGTGAGTTTGTTAAAAATGTCAGGTAAATGGCAAGTTAATACCATTGAACCGGCTGCGTTTCAGGATTTAACCGAGCCAGAACAAGATTTATTTGCCAAGTATCTTGAAGTGTTTTCACAAAAAGTATGGCGTTTACCGAAACCGTCGAAACGTTATCGTTACGAAATTGCCATGCTGGTGGATGAGCATGAGAAAATGCCGCCATCAGATAAAGCCGCGTTAAAGTTATTTACTAAGTCGGCTAATCGTATTGGCATGGATTTAGTCCAAATTGGTTCTCATGATCTGGCTCGGTTAAGTGAATTTGATGGTTTGTTTATTCGCTCAACCACTAATATCAGCAACTTTACTTATCGGTTTGCTAAAGCGGCTGAGCAACTTGGGCTAGTGGTAATGGATGATCCTGAATCCATTATGAAGTGTACTAATAAGGTGTTTTTAACCGAGCTATTAAACAAACATAAAGTACCCGTACCCAAAAGTTTGATCTTTAAAGCCTCAGATAAAAACTGGGCCGATAATGTTATTGATACCATAGGATTACCAATTGTACTGAAAGTACCCGACGGCGCATTTTCGCTCGGGGTTGTTAAAGTAAAAGACCGTGAAACCCTACTCGAACAAGCGGCGATAATCTTTGAGCACAGTGCGTTAATTTTAGCGCAGGCGTTTATGCCAACCGATTATGACTGGCGTATCGGCGTGTTAAATCGCCAACCTATTTATGCCTGTCGTTACTTTATGAGTCGCGGTCATTGGCAGATTTACCAACATCATCAAAGTGGTCGCGTCAGTAGTGGTGATTTTGACTGTATCGATTTGAAGATGGTGCCACAAAATATTGTCGATGCAGCGGTTAAAGCATCTAATTTAATTGGTGCAGGCTTGTATGGTGTCGATTTAAAAGAAATCGATGGTAAAGCTTATGTGATTGAAGTGAACGACAATCCGAGTATTGATCATGGAGTAGAGGACTTGTTTTTAGGTGATTTAGTGTATGACCGCATAATGACTGAATTTTTAAGGCGTATTCAGCTTCGCGGCATGTAATTACCAGGCAATAATCAACCAATAAAAAAGACCTGTTAAGGTCTTTTTTATTAATTAGTTGTTAGTACTACATAGATAGAAGATTGTGCTAATTAGCACAAATTCGGTAGCAGTTGCGTCCGGCAGCTTTCGCAGAATACATGGCTTTATCGGCACGCTCATATATATTTTCGGCTTGTTGCTGCGGTTTTGACTCCGCAATGCCTAAACTGCACTGAATGTTATATTCGGTAAGTTCTGAATGTTTTGGCATCATATCAATGATACGTTGGCATACTATTGCAGCGGCCTGGGCATCCCCTTGGGTAACGATCACAAACTCATCACCGCCAATTCTAAAGGCTTGGTCTGTATTACGAATGGCTTCATTAATTAACGCGGCAAAGCCCACTAATACATAATCACCTACTTTATGGCCATGCGCATCGTTAAGTTGTTTAAATTTATCTAAATCTAATACAATCAAAGATACTTGGCCTTGTTGGCGATTAGCTCGCGCTAATGCGATGTCGATTGCCTGGCGGTAATAATAACGATTACCTAATTGGGTTAGTGCATCAAACATGGCTTGATTAGACATATTTTGATACTTCAACGCATTATTCAACGGTTGAATTAATATGCCTTCAAGTTGCCCTAAAGTGTGTTTTTGCGCCGAACTAAGTGGTACAGACAACTGATAGGTTATGATAAACGTATCTTGGTTATCGTTAATAGTACGTTGCAGTTCAATACCGTAGTGACGTCCCCAAACAAACTTTTGTTTGTCTAGGCTCAATTGTAGTCCTTTAATCGGCAAATGTTGTCCTAGGATTTTGCCGAAGCAGGCAAAAACTGTCCGAGGATCTAAACTTCCATGTAGTTGTTGAATCACTTGAATAAGGTCCAGTTCGGGTTCCATATTCAAGTAAGCGTCTGAACGGTACCAGTAATCTTCAGGATATAATTCTGTCGCTATTGAAAAATCCATTATATTGGTTCCAGTACGTTACAACTAATTACCGTATTAATAGCAATAATCGTGCCTATGAAAAATTTTCTATAGTTATTAATTGGTTGTTGTTTTACTGTAGTACTAACAAACCCTTTTATTTCCCTTTTGACAGTTTTTTGACAAGGAGCCAAAGCGACAATGGAACACAGCATTTTTATCCATATTTTGTTGATGCTTGTGATTGCTATTGTGGCGATTGCATTGTTACGTCGACTCGGCTTACCGGCCATTCTAGCTTATTTACTCACCGGGGTTGTCAGTGGCCCCAGCGGTTTTCATTGGTTTACCCAATTACAAATGCAATCAGTGGCAGAGTTAGGCGTAGTGCTACTGATGTTTACCTTAGGACTGGAGTTTTCGGTACCAAGGTTGTGGGCAATGCGCCGAACCGTTTTTGGTCTGGGTAGCGCCCAAATGCTGGTAACGGCCTTTGTGGCAGGCGGTATAGCCATGTTGGTTGGGCAAAACTTAGTGGCAGCGGTGGTGATTGGTTCGGCTATTGCGTTGTCGTCAACGGCCATTGTGTTGAAGCTGCTTAATGAACAAAACTGGTTAAGGCGCAGGCACGGCGAGCTGTCGGTCAGTGTGTTGTTATTTCAAGATCTAGCGGTGGTGCCGCTATTGATTTTAATGCCACTACTCGCGAAAGGCGGCGCTGAAATGAGCTTCAACAGTATCGCGTGGGGATTACTTACCGGTATTTTGGCATTTCTAGGGTTAATGTCATTTGGTAAATGGATATTGCCACGTATTTTTGACGAAGTGGCACGATCACGTTCAAATGAGTTATTTGTACTGTCGACCTTAGTGGTGGCTTTGGTGACTGGCGCGTTTACCCAATGGCTTGGATTGTCGATGGCATTAGGAGCATTTATTGCTGGGATGTTGCTTGGCGAAAGCCAGTATCGACGCCAGTTAGAGGCTGACATCAGGCCATTTCGTGATTTATTAATGGGTTTGTTTTTTATTTCCATCGGCATGCTGCTGGATTTCAATCTAGTGATGCAATATTGGTGGCAAGTATTATTGATTTTGGCTGGGGTGGTACTCACCAAAATATTAATCGTGCACGGTTTGCTCAAGCTTGTGGGTGAAAATACTAAGGTATCACTCAGTACCGCAATCAGTTTGGGTCAAGTCGGTGAGTTTAGTTTTGTGTTACTGGCATTAGCAGTTAATTATCAATTACTCGATACCGAAGTGAGCACTGTGTTAGTGGCCGTAGCGGTGATCTCTATGTCAATGGCGCCTTGGCTTATTCGCCACAGTGTTGATATTGCCAAAAAGGTTAGCGGCAATAAGCTGCCACCTAAAAATGAACCGATTGAAATTGTATTGCCTCATGCTGATGAAAGTGATGTGGTACTGATTTTAGGTTACGGCCGAGTAGGGCAAACGATTGCACGCTTTTTGAAAACAGAAGCTGTGCCTTATATGGTGCTTGATTTAGACCCCACCAGAGTGACAGAAGCGAGAGCCGCAGGCGAAAATATTCATTTTGGTGATGCTTGCAGAATGGCGCTATTGAAGAAGATGGGCATTCGCCAAGCGAGCTTAGTGGTGGTGACATTTTGCGAACCAAGGCAATCTGAAGAGTGTTTAGCAGTGGCGCGTAAACTGGCTCCCGATGTAAAAATATTGGTGCGCACTCGCGATGATGCCAACTTACATGAGCTTAAAGAAGCGGGGGCGACTCAAGTTATCCCTGAATCACTTGAGGGCAGCTTAATGTTGGTGTCGCAAGTGTTGTTTAAATGTGGTGTCCCCTTAGCGCGGATTATTAAACGCTTGGAATCTGAACGACGTAATCATTACCAATATTTACACGGTTTCTTTTCAGGCACCGAAACTGATTTCACCTTAGATTTACTCCATGCCGTGTCACTAGCTTCAGGCGCTAGTGCGGTGGGGAAAACCGTTGCAGACATTCCATGGCAAGCTTTGGATGTTGAGCTTAGAGCTGTGCGGCGTAAAGGCGAGGAAATCGATCCCCCTCCACCGGAGTGGATATTAAGGCGTAACGATATTTTAATGCTGGTGGGTAAACCGCGCAGTATTGAGAAAGCTGAAGAGTATTTACTGCAAGGTTAAATATAGCTTCATATGATTCTACCAAGCACCATGCTGATAAGTGATGGTGCTTTTTATTTTATTTATTTTGCATCCAATATTAGCTTTGGTTCGTATAAACACTATTGGGGCTTTTTTATCAATATATGCGCAATTAGCCTGTATCAACTATATCGAACCATCATGGGGAAACGTGGCAGATTATGGATCAAGACACATTACTTAACTTATTAAGTGCTAGTGCAGATGGAGATAAACAAGCGTTTGCTGATTTATATCAATCTACCAGTGGCCAGTTATTCGCGGTTAGTTTAAAAATGCTCGGTCGACGTGAGTTAGCCGAAGAGGTACTGCAAGAAGCCTACGTAAAAATTTGGCATAACGCGACAGAATATCAACACGGAAAAGGATCGGTTCTCACGTGGATGATCAGTATTGTTCGTTACCGAGCCTTAGACATGTTGCGTTATCAAAAGGTCAGAAAGGAAGATCCACTTGAAGATGGCCAAGAAGCCATTTTTGAAGAGCATATCAATGATGACGGGCCTCAGGTTCATAAAAATAAACTCGACCAGTGCATGGGAGAACTCGAGCCTCAGCAGAAACAAGCAATTCATCTCGCTTACTATAATGGTTTATCGCATCACGAAGTTGTGGGGCACTTAGATTTACCATTAGGCACTATTAAGAGTTGGATCCGTCGTGGTTTACAACAATTACAGAGGTGTTTATCGTTATGAATTATCGTGATCCTCAATTAAAAGACGCATTAGCAGCAGAATATGTGCTTGGTACATTGCGTGGCCAAGCTAGACGTCGGTTTCAAAAATTAATGATGCAAATTCCCAGTCTGCGTGAAAGCACTTGGTTATGGGAGCAACATTTACATGGCATGAATCAATTGTTAACGCCGATAACCCCAGATGAACGGGTTTGGCAACAAATCAGTATGTCGCTAGGGTTTGTTGATAATGTGGCCCAAGCACCATCGCCAGAAACCTCAAATGTGGTGCCTATGGCAACACGTAACCGTTTATGGAAGGGATTGGCTTCAATGGCAAGCGCAGCAGCCATTGTTATGGCTGTTTTAGTTGTGAATAATCAGCCTGTACCAGTTGCTACATCGCAGCAAGTTGCGGTAGTGCAAAGTGCACAATCTAAAGCATTATGGCTGATTGAAGTCACCTCCAATACGATTGAAGTGCGCTCTACCAGTAACCTAAAGCCACTGGCGAATAAAGACTATGAGTTATGGATGGTGGCTAAAGGTGTCGAAAATCCAATTTCATTAGGCTTACTGCCTAAGTCAGGCAAGTTAACATTGGTGAAAAATAGTCAATTTGATGACATGGATATAGTGGCTCTGGCGGTGAGTTTAGAGCCTTTGAACGGCTCACCAAATGACTTACCAACAGAGGTATTGTATACCGCAGAGCTAGCAATTTTATAAAGCCTTAATGATAAGGTGATGCTTCAAAGCATTGATGTGTTACCCCGCTGACATTTAAGCGGCCAATAGTGAGACTATTGGCCGCTTTTTTATGGCTGCAACTATCTATTGGATCCATTGGCTATCGATGAATCATCGGTTAACGGGAAATTGTATAGAGGGGTTGCATTGAAAGGACCATATTGATTGTTCATTATGCAGGAATTAACATTTTCATTAAATTAGTAAAAATAGTTTATTTATAAATCATTTAAATTCAGTGTGTTAATTTTTTATTTAATTTATTTCAACAATAGTTGCTAAAACCTGCATCCAAAATGGAACCTGAGCCGTTTACTGATATGACTCTACTACATAACAAGGAAATGGTCATGAAAGTACTAAAAATATCCCTAATCGCCAGTATCGTATGCAGCACTTTATTAGGCGCTAATGCATTTGCGTCAAGTCACCGAGAAGCACCCAATATCACTCGTTTTCCAACATTAGACTCTACCGACTTCTACGCCTTTAATAGCTATGAAGCAGGACGTGAAGATTACGTCACTCTTATCGCCAACTATATTCCACTGCAAGATGCCTACGGCGGACCTAACTATTATGCGATGGATCCTGCTGCGGTATACAGCATTCATATCGATAATGATGGTGATGCTATAGAAGATTTAACCTTCCAATTTAACTTTACCAATGAACTTGCCAATAATAATCAAGGTATTGCGTTAACGGTTGGTCCTGCTGACAATCAACGTAGTGTGTCAGTACCGCTTAAAAATATTGGTGGCATTACTGCTGCGGATCAAAGTGCGGCAAACTTTAGCGAGTCGTATGAGTTAACACTTGTTAAAGGACCACAAAATAGTGGTAGCGCAACAGCGTTAACCAATACTTCAGGGGCGATGTTCCATAAGCCGCTGGATTACATTGGTAATAAGAGTTTCGGTGATAGCAGCGCGTATGCAAGTTATGCGGGTCAATTCATCTACGAATTTAATCTCGATGGTTGTGCAAGTCCTGGCAAAGTGTTTGTTGGCCAACGTAAAGACCCTTTCGTGGTTAACTTAGGCAAAACCTTTGATTTGGTCAACTATGTGCCTGTAGAAGGTGATAGTGCACCGGGCGCTGGCGACCAAGGTGGATTTCCAGGTGGCATCACTCAATCTGTTGATAATGATGATTTGATGGATAAAAATGTCACAGCTATTTCAATTGAAGTGCCAAAGTCTTGTTTAACCACTCAAGGCAACGGCACCATTGGTGCATGGACTACCGCCAGTTTACCGCAAGCGCGTATTTTAAATCCAAATGCCAAAGTTGGTAAAACTGAAGTCAACGGCGGTGCATTAACTCAGGTATCTCGTCTGGGTAACCCGCTAGTGAATGAGTTAGTGATTGGCTTAAAGGATAAAGACACCTTTTCGACTTCACATCCTAAAGATGACACTCAGTTTGCTGACTATGTAACACACCCGAGTTTACCAGAGTTGCTTAACATTCTATTCAAAGACGCGGTTAATCAAACGTTGGGAACAAACATTGAAACGTTAGCGCCAACTAACTTCCCTCGTACCGATCTTGTTACTGCATTTCTAACTGGTTTTGCTGGTGTTAACCAACTTGAAATGGTGACTCCTTCAGAAATGTTGCGTCTTAATACCGGTATTCCTGCAAAATCACGTGATATGCAGTCCGCTTTTGGTGTTGCTGGTGATGATTTAGCCGGTTTCCCAAATGGTCGTCGTCCTGGTGATGATGTGGTTGATATTGCACTGCGCGTGGTAATGGGACGTTTATGTTACCCCATCCCAGTCAATGGTACAGACACTGATTTAGGCCTTTGTACCAGTGATGATGCCAGCGTTGGTAACGTGCCATTTACAGATGGTGCCCCTGTTGACGCGACCATGATGATGGATCACTTCCCTTACTTAGCGACGCCGCTTTCGGGCTCAAAATAAGGAACATAAAATGAATACTTCTTTACGATATGCGACGCGTCAAGCGCTTAATAATCTCGCTAAACCAGTGGTATTAATCAGTGTGCTCAGTGGCGGTTTTTTAGCTGGTTGTAACTCAGATGATGATGCGATGACCATGGTTAAAAACAGTGCGCCAATGGTGAACAGTATAATGCTCTCCACTGTGACTGAAACGCCGGTGACAGAACAATTGATAGCCACCGACAAAGACGGTGATGCACTAACGTTTACTGTGATGAATGAACCCACGCTTGGTACGGTTAGCTTAATGCCAAACGGCGAGTTTACTTATACTCCCGTCAATGAAGTGACTGGCATGGACAGTTTTACCGTTGCTGTGACCGATGGGGTAAACGACCCTGTCGCGGCAATGGTGAACATTTCCATTGATGCTGAGCAAGTGATGTTTTCAAGCTTAAGTCGTCAGGCATTTTTACAACCAAGCCAAGCTGCACCTATACGTATTAATGGCCGCGTGGTTGAAGATGATGTATCAACGGCTGATTTTTACAACGACTTATTACTAGATTAATAGCGCGAGTTCTATTAGCTAGCTTAAGTTTATAATAGGACGAAATATCTATCTTATTCATCCTATTAATTATTATCTCAGCTGAGAGGTAATGACTAATTAGATCGATATTCATAGCCAAGGATGGCATCAAGGAGGCGTTATGCAAGTGATATCAGGGCGATTAACACCAATGATTAAGTACCTAAAGTTTTACCTTAACATTCAATTTCACATCAATCTTGTGGTGGTTACCAGTGTATTTTTTTTGATGGTAGGTAATAGTATTGCGGCGCCATATACGCCAAAAGATACCAGTGAAGTTATTGCGACCTGGAAAGTGTTTAATGCTACCGATAAGCAAATGAGCTTAGACGACATCAGTAATTTTATAGAACAAGGACAATATCCTGGTGAAGCTGATTATCGCTATGGTCGTGCAAAAGCTTGGTTACAAGCCAAAATGGCCAATGCCAGCCCCGATGCGCAGACCTATTATTTATATGCTCGAGTATTACAGCATCAACACCAATTTGATCGGGCGATAAAGGCGTTAGAGCGCTCCATTGAATTAAAACCGACTGCGATAAATAGTTGGTTATTAAAAGCCAATATTCATCTGGTACAGGGCGATATTGTTGGTGCAAGGCAAGCGTGTTTAACCCTAATAGGTAAAGCCGATATTTTATTAATTTCTACCTGTGCATTGGAGGTCGCGAGTCAAAATGGCAAGTTAGTCGAAAGCTATCAAGAGTTAGCTCGATTGTATCAATTATATCAGCCTAATGATGAACCAGAAAAACGTTGGATAGTGCAAATTCTTGCTGACATGGCATTTAAGCAAGGTATGGCAGAAGAAGCATTGAGTTATTTAAATCAATTAGATATGGACAATGCTCCGGTCAGTTTGTTAGCGTTATGGTCTGATATTGAGTTGGCATTGAATCAACATCAACAGGTGTACGACACTCTCTCCAGTATTGTTAGTCGAAATGCTGTTCAAGACGACGCACTATTATTGCGCTTGGCGATAGCGGAAAAATCCCTTGGCAATACTGTTAAATGGCAATGGAGTTTTGCCCAAAGAGTTAAACTGCGTGAGCAAAGACAAGACAGTTTACATGCATTCGATCTGGCAAAATATTATTTAAATGTTGATATACAGCCCAAAAAAGCTCTTTACTGGGCCAACATAAACTGGCAGGTAGCACGTCAAGACAATGATCGGATACTTTTAGAGCAGGCTAAAGCATTGTTGAGAAAGACTAAAAATGATAAAAAGTCAGTACAAGTCAGTCGAAATCTCTCTGTCGACCATGTAGTAAGTTAAGGATAAACCAGTGAAGGCATTTACACGTTTTTTTTCGGTGATGAAAGGTGGATTATTACTGCTAATGTTGCTGTTCAGTCAGAGCAGTTTAGCCCATCAAATGAGCACCAGTTATTTGTCTGTTCATTTAGATAAATACGGACAAATTCAAGGCGATTGGCAAGTGCGCTTTTTTGACATAAACCAGGTTGTCCCTATTGATGATAACCAAGATGGCGAGCTTGCGTGGGGGGAGCTGCAAGCTCATCAAATTGCGATAGTAGATTATTTACGTTCATCTTTGGCAATCAGCCGAGAGCAAGATTGTCCACTGAGTTTTAACCCAACGCAGCAAGTTGACCAGCATTTTAGTGAAGGTTATCTAGTCAGTTCATTTCAGGCTGAATGTGATAGCCCCGGAGTGTTGACCATTAATTATCAAGCTTTCTTCAATATAGATACTGATCATAAAGTTATTACCACCATTGCCACGCCCGATCATCAATACACGCGAGTGATCAGTAACGATAACCCGATCATATTGATTAATTTAGCTGAAAGTCAGTTCAGCGATACATTTACTGAATATGTTTACCAAGGTGTAATTCATATTTGGAAGGGCACTGATCATATCTTATTTTTATTAGCGTTGTTGTTAACCTGCGTATTGGTGCGTGAACAACAGAAATGGCACGCGATAGATAAGCCTAAGCAAATATTTAAAGATACCGCGTGGATTATTACTGCCTTTACTTTGGCACATTCGGTAACGTTAACCGCCACCGCATTGGGGCTTATTAATTTTAGTAGTCACTGGGTTGAGCTGGGCATTGCATTGTCGGTATTGTTTGCGGCACTAAATAATGTGTGGCCGATTGTATTGCGTTTAGGTTGGATTACGTTTGCGTTTGGTTTGTTACACGGCATGGGATTTGCCGGAGTATTAGGCGAACTTGGCTTGCCTGAAAATCAAAAACTATTAGCGATTCTTGCGTTTAATGTTGGCGTTGAAATCGGCCAGTTGGCGATTTTAGCGCTAGTGCTGCCTGTATTGATGTTTCTACGCCATACACTTTGGTATCGACATTGGGGCATGCAGCTCGGTTCAATTGCGATTGGGCTCATGGCGATTCAGTGGTCTGTAGAACGTTTTTAGTGTTTGCCAATGAACTAGTCAGCTTTGGATAGTGGCTAGTTCATTGAGATTGTATTGCCCAAGTACCCTTGTATTCGACCGTGGCTAACTTATGCTCGGCTTACATTTGGCATATGTTCTATTTATGTTTGAGACGGTGTACAAATAACCGACGTCAGTAGTCATTAGTCAGACATTCGCCCACCTTAAATTCCTCTTGGTAATATCTCCCAACGACTCAAGTTTAAAATTGGCTTTAGTGGTAAGCAAACTTTTGTGTATGTTAATTCGTATGATGATACAGATTATTGCTGTATCTGAGCTTTAGCGACCACCCAATATGTGTAATCGCAATAATATAGCGTGTTTGAACGAGTTATTTGTTCGAAAGATCAGCAAAGCCTAGATATTGCCTGCTTTCTTCCATAGAATGGCAAGTTAACTTTTTTATCAGCAGCCATTGTTTATTTTGCTGCGGTTTTATTAGGTGTATTGATGTCGGCGAAACTGTTTAATCTCCCCATTAAGCTTTCATTAGAGATGATTGCGAAACTGTTTTCGGCCACCCAAATTCAAAAAGCGCAAAACTATTTGATCCAAGGTCGAGTTCTAGAAGTTACTGCCAGCAGTAATAATCATGATATTGAGGCCTATGTAGAAGGCTCTGCTGCTGAACCCTATCGTCAAGAAATCACTCTGGTTAATGTTAATCACAAAATTGTGATGCGTTCACATTGTACTTGCCCTGTTAGAACAAACTGCAAACACGTAGCTGCTGCGATGCTGGCACTGGTCGATAAAAAACCGGTTGAAGAGCAACGTATCCACCAATGGTTACGCCAACTTGACGAGCAAAAAACGGTTGCCGAATTTGAGGAAGAGGACGAAGAAAAAGATCGCATTATTTATGTGTTATCCAATGATCCTCATGGTATTTTTGTCGAATTTAAACGCAGTAAATTAAATAAAAAAGGCCAATACAATAAAGGCAGCAAGCTGGCATTAGCCGATATTCGCTATAGTATGCCGTGGTGGATAGACCCTGAAGATAAACAGATTATCAGCTTGTTACTGTCATCAAATAATCATGGCTCTAAAATTTATATTGAAGGTGAGATTTCATTTTTAGCACTGACTAAAATGCTCACAGCCGAAGTGTGTTTTTGGGAAGAAAACCGTATTCCCCTGACATGGGCTAAATCTGTTGTACCTGAATTTGTCTGGTGTGAAATTGATAAAAAACATACCCAAATGCAAATGCGCATGCCTGGGCTGGATAATTGGGAGTTTATTGCTACCGAGCCACCTTTGTATGTTGAATTAGACTATTTGCATCTAGGTAGAATAGAAACTGATTTACCAGTTAAAAAGTTAAGTTTATTGCAACACATGCCGCCAGTGCCCTTGGCTCAAGTAGATGCCATTAGTCATAAAATGCTCCAGCATTTTTCACCTAAAACGGTGCCTGTTCCTAGTGAAATTGATTTTTGCGAGATAACAGACTCACTGTTAACACGCTTAACCTTTACGCGTGAGCTCATTGCCAACAACCCGATTCTGCAACCGGTTATTCGTGTTGATCATTGTTACGGTGAAATTACCTTTAATGCATCGACTAAACCCGAACGCATAAGCTTAGTCAAAAAAAATCAAGTTCAATATCAAGTGCATAGACATGTCGAGCAAGAACTCGCGGCATTACAGTCATTAGCGGATATAGGCTTAGTGACGCTTGAGCCAGACGCTACGCTGGCCAGTTCACAACAACCCTATTATGTCAGTGTCGGGTTATTACCCGAGTCGATTTTTGAATGGTCTGAATTGACCGAAAATGGTCTTGATGCATTAACTGCCCTGGGGATGGAGATTCATTTTGATGATGACTTCGACTTACAAATTACCGATGCACAGTTAGATGTCGACTTAGTTGACGATGATGAGTCTGGCTGGTTTTCATTATCGCTCAGTGCCGACATCGATGGCCAAAGTGTACCGTTATTAGCCTTAGTTGCCCGTTGGTTGCAGCAAAATGGTGAGCCGGCAGACGATGATGAATTGTTATTACCTGGCCCTAACGGTGGTTTTATTAAAATAAAAGCCAAAACCATTAAGCCGCTGATTAGTATTATCCAAGAATTATTTAATCGTCATTCTGGTGATGTCATTTCGATACCACGCAACCGTGCGCATATTTTGAATGATTTATCTGCCAGTGACGTGCGTTTGCTTAATGGCGAACGTGTGCGCAATTTAGCCGCCAAACTCGCAGAGTTTAAAGGGGTGGTTCCGGTTGAGTTACCTGATGGCCTAAATGCGACATTACGTGATTATCAAAAACAAGGTTTTGACTGGTTGTGTTTTCTTAAGGAATATCAACTAGGTGGTATTTTAGCCGATGACATGGGCTTAGGTAAAACCGTACAAGCGTTGGCATTTTTACTCAAAGCCAAGCAAGACGCTACCGAGCGTCGCACCAGTTTAATTGTTTGCCCCACTAGCTTAGTGGGGAACTGGTTAAAAGAAGCCAATAAGTTTGCTCCGTCGCTGAATGTGGTGGTGATCCACGGCAATAAACGCCAACCTTTATTAGATCAAATTAATCAGTTTGATGTGGTCGTGACAACCTATCCATTAATGTTACGTGATGAAGCCATTTATTGTGAATATGTGTTTGAGCATATTATTTTGGATGAAGCACAACAAATTAAGAATGCCCAAGCAAAAGTCACCCAAGTGATTAAAACTCTAAGAGGTCGATTCCGCTTATGTTTATCGGGTACGCCGCTTGAAAACCATTTAGGCGAATTAAAATCATTGATGGATTTTTGTTTGCCAGGTTTATTAGGTCAGCATACCTACTTTAATAAGCAGTTCCGTGGTCCGATTGAGAAGCAGGCCGATGTTGAAAAGTCGCAGTTACTGAGTCAGCGTATTGCTCCCTTTATGCTGCGCCGCACTAAAAAAGAAGTGGTGTCTGAATTACCTGAAAAAACCGTGATTATTCAAACTCTGGAACTTGAAAGAGATCAACGTAATTTGTATGAGTCTATCCGTTTAGTGATGGAGAAAAAATTGCGTGAACTGTTTGCCAAGAAAGGGGTGTCGAGCAGTCATATTGAGTTTTTAGATGCATTGTTGAAATTACGTCAAGCCTGTTGCGACCCACGTTTAGTGAAGCTTGAACAAGCTCAACAAGTTAAAGACAACGCAAAAATGACCTGGTTAATCCAAAACCTGCCTGAAATGATTGAAGAAGGTCGTAAAATCCTTATCTTCAGCCAATTTACTGGCATGTTAGCGTTGATTGAAGACGAACTAAAACGCTTAACAATTAGCTACAGTAAATTAACGGGACAAACTCGCGACCGTCAAACCCAGATTGATGCTTTTCAAGAGGGGGATAACTCGGTGTTTTTGATCAGTTTAAAAGCGGGTGGAACCGGGCTTAACCTCACTGCCGCAGACACGGTTATTCATTTTGACCCGTGGTGGAACCCTGCAGCGGAGCGCCAAGCGACCGATCGTGCTCATCGTATTGGCCAGTTAAACCCGGTGTTTGTTTATAAACTGATTGCCCAGGGCACCGTTGAAGAGAAGATTCAAGAAATGCAGCAGCACAAACAAGGTTTGGCTGACAGTATTTTATCTGATGGGACTCAAGGTCCATGGCAGGGCAGTGCGAACGATTTATTAGCATTGTTGAGTTAATCGTTGCGTTAATAGTTGAGTTAATGACACGGAAATCACTTGAACTAGCGTGTAGATTCGCGAAGCTCAAGTGATTTAGCGGTTATCAATTACCCTAGATGAACTCGATAACATTGGCTTAAAAACGTTGGCTCGATACATTTTGGCTCAATAAGCTTTGACTCGATACACTTTGATTAAATAAGTATGGACTCGAAAATGGAGATGAACCTTGGTTGCGGTGTACTTTAAACGTGGCTCATCAGCGCCAAGAAAACGGCGCTCATCCCGTGCAACTCCTGCTGAGCATACTGCTTATTTTGAACAGGTATTTGCCGAGCTTCGGCTTCATCCTGAAAAAATTGCTATTGTTAGACATAATATTGCTGAGTTTCAAGCTCAACCTTATTTGAAAAAAGGCCTGCACACGGCAATTGATCGGTTACTGTTGGTGTTTGAAGACGATAACGACATCGAACTGTTATATCGCCAAGTAATGAGTGATGATATTGGCCAACGGGTAAGACGCTACCCGCTGATTTTTAAAGGCATCATTTCAATAGATTCAAATGCTGTGTAATCTCATTCAGCGAGTGCTTTATCAAATATAAGCACTAGTGCCATGAGCGTTCAATAAAGCTACCCGTCAGTCGTTTAATAAATGGTTATGCCAAATAGCTTTGCGCTATTCTTGTTCACTTTGCCATTATTAATAACGATGTTGTTTACTGCGCCAAAACCATACAGCACAGCAATCATGCCGTTGCCATTAAATACCTAAACCGATTATCTATATTTTGCCTATAACCCTATTGTCATTGCTCTTTTAGCTTGAGTCCTTTGACCGCTTTTAGTCGTTCCCCCGATACCGTGGTATCTAAAATATTCGTTAGGTTAATTTACCGGATGGCACACTTCGCTTAGCAGCAATTATTTCGTTGTATTTATTTAGCTGTAATTATTGCTAGTAGTCATCATATGGCTACATATTAGCCATATATTTGAGCGAAATAGGATTGAGCGTTAAACAATATTCATATTGTGGATAAAATACTCAAAATATTTACGTTTGATGGTAATAATAGTTGAGTCGTAATGTTCAAGATGCTTGGGTTCATCTTTTTAACTAATTGAAGCTATGCTGATAGTGATAAATATTATCTCAACGAGGTCGTTTAAATGATCTTTACTAAAGTCATCTTCGATTAATACCAGCTTTGAATAACATCACCCTAGATTAATATCCTAGGGACAGATCCGTTATTAGTACGATGTTGTGAAACTATTTTGTGAATTTTTAATAAGGAGTTTCAATATGTTAAGGATTGCTAATGTACTTTTCAATTTACCCATAAAACAAATGATTGATGATCGTTTTTCTTTGAAAATTTTAGTAAATCTCGTGGTATCACTGTTTTTAGTTTCATCGGTAAATATTGCTTATGCAGAAACGCCAGTATCCAAAACTGATGGCAAGTCGTTCTCCCATGACAGCGTCGTAGACGTTGCTCGAAAACTGTCCCAGACTCCCTTTATTGAACCGAAAAAAGCCCCTGAAGCGCTGGCTAAAATAGACTATTCAACCTATCGACAAATTAATTTCCAACAACATGCTGCTATTTGGGGCAATGCGCCCACGCCTTTCTCAATACAACTATTTGCTCCCGGGTATATTTATAAACAGTTAGTTGATATTGACGTGGTCGAGAATGGCAAATCATTTCCGGTAGAAGTCTCTGAATCATCCTTCAGAGTGCCAGATGAATCAATTGGCAAATTACTGGAGCAAGTTGGCAAATATGCAGGGTTTCGTTTGCATTACCCAATTAATCGCGATGATTATAAAGATGAATTCCTTGTGTTTCAGGGCGCCAGTTATTTTCGCGGAGTATCTAAAGGGCAAGCGTATGGGATATCTACCCGCGGACTTGCCATCAATGTTGCCGATCCTAAAGGTGAAGAATATCCTTTGTTTAAAAAGTTCTGGATTGAACGTCCATCCAGCCATCAAAAGGCGATTGTGGTCCATGCGTTACTAGACAGTGTAAGCGTGGCGGGTGCATACCGTTTTGCTATTTACCCTGGCGATCCGACCCGAATGGGTGTCGATGTTAAGCTTTTCCCAAGGCAGGATGTTAAGAATGTGGGTCTGGCACCGTTAACGTCAATGTTTATGCATGGCGGCATAGATCGCGCTGATACTGCTGATTACCGTCCAGCGGTACATGACTCTGAAGGCTTGCTAATGGAAAAAGGCAATAGTGAGAAAATTTGGCGGCCACTGAATAATCCTCGTGGATTACAAGTGAGTTCTTTTATGGATGAGAATCCTAAAGGATTTGGTTTAATCCAGCCACATCGAAAATTAGATTATTATCAAGATCTTGAAGCAAATTATCATCTTCGTCCATCTGCGTGGGTTGAACCAACAGGTGATTGGGGCAAGGGCAGAGTCGAACTGGTTGAGATCCCATCGGATTCTGAAGCCAATGACAATATTGTTGCCTATTGGAAGCCAGAACAAGGCTTGAAAAAAGGTCAGCCATTCACTTACTCATACCAATTGACCTGGGTGGACCAGATCCCTAAAACCGAAGGCAAAGTAAAAGTGGTTCGAACTGCTGGGGGCCGTAAATTATCGACAGATAAAAATGAGATCGTTATCGATTACAGTCACATTAATGCCAACGATGTCAGTCATATTCGTGTCGATGCCAGTATCAGCAGTGGTGCTATTTTAGAATCACGTATTGAGTCTAATCCCAGTGTTGATGGTGCCAGAGTTTTTATCACGTTCGATCCTCAAGATGCTGAGGTTGCAGAGTTACGTGTACAGCTAAGCAACAAAGATAAACCGCTTGGTATGACATGGCTGTATCGATTTACTGCAGAGGACTGGCCTTTATGATAGCAAATGATGCTCAAATTACTGATCATGGTGAACGTGCATTGCCTGACGAATCGCCACTGTTAATGAATCGTCATGAGGTTTCTGAACCGGGTCATAGATTAACTCCGAATCAACAAACTGTGTGGTTTACGCTGCGCACATTTGTTGCACAGTTATTTGTGTTTATGGTTACAGCAAGCTTATCGACTTATGGCATAAGAGAAATGTATTTGGTGCTTAACACCAATGCCATTACCAGTTTGCAAATGGTTTTTTTGGTGTTGTTTAGCATTAACTTTCTGTGGGTTACTTTTGCTTTTTCACAGGCACTATTGGGTTTTCTGTTGCATCTCAAACCGCGCCTGATTAAAGAGAATGAGACAGAACCCGATTTCAAAACGGCGGTATTGCTACCGATTTACAATGAAGATCCGCTGCGTATTCGGGCCACAATAGAGGCGATGAGTGCAGATTTAATCGCTACCGCACCGGGTAAATATGCTTTCTTTATTCTCAGTGACACTAATCGAGCAGATGCATGGATTGCTGAGGAACAGACTTTTCTGGATCTTATCAATAACAGCCAACCACAGTGTCCGGTTTATTACCGTCGTCGTCACCAAAACAGTGAACGTAAAGCCGGTAATATCGGCGACTGGGTTCAGCGCTGGGGCGGTGATTATGAGGCAATGATAGTGCTTGATGCTGACAGCATCATGAGCGCAAAGTCGATGGTGACATTATCACGTCGTTTAGCTGGCGCACCTGGCGTCGGTCTTATTCAAACCTTACCGACACTGGTGTTTGCCAATACGCTTTATAGCCGTTTACAACAGTTTGCCAATCAATGCTTTGGTCCTATTTATGCCGAGGGTTTGTCGGCTTGGCATGGTTTGTCATCAAACTTTTGGGGCCACAATGCCATTATTCGCACCAAAGCATTTGCTGAGTCCTGTCATCTGCCTATTCTGTCCGGTAAAGCACCTTTTGGCGGCCATGTATTAAGTCATGACTTTATCGAAGCGGCGTTGCTGCGTCGTGCAGGTTGGGGTGTACGTTTTGATACCGATATTGAGGCTTCATTTGAAGAAGCTCCACCGTCGTTAATTGATGTGATGATCCGTGATCGACGCTGGTGTCAGGGTAATTTACAGCATTCAGCATTTATGTTTGCTCGCGGTTTTTCATTGCCGACGCGATTGCATCTTTTGTCTGGGGTGATGTCTTACCTGAGCGCCATTTTTTGGTTAGCGCTAATTATGGTCGGGCTTGCGATTGCGGTTCAGGCGGCATTTATACGTCCGGAGTATTTTGCTAATCCATCGCTGTTTCCAACCTGGCCAGTGTTTGATTCTGAGCGCGCGTTAAGTCTGTTTGTGGTGTCAATGGCCATTGTGCTGGCACCTAAAGCATTTGGCTGGTTTGCTGCCTTGATTAATATTCCGCGGTGTTTACAATTTGGCGGGCCAATACTGTTAACTCTGAGTACCTTGTTGGAAATGGTCATGTCTGCTCTGTATGCACCTATTCTGATGGTGTCGCAGTTTGGCGTGGTGTTGTCTATATTTCGAGGCAAAGACAGTGGCTGGATGCCACAATCTCGAGACGATGGTGCATTGAGCTGGATGTCAGTAATGCGTGCTCATCTTGGTCATACCGTGTTTGGGGTTGCGCTTGCTTTGACCGCACTATCGCTCAGTACAGAACTCTTTTACTGGTTATTACCGATTACGATAGGGTTGATGCTATCGATCCCTTTGTCGTGGTTAAGCGGCGGCGCGAGACGAACTAAATGGATTAAAACAGTCGGATTACTGCGAGCGCCTGAAGAAAAAAAACCAGTTAACATTTTGGTTAAAGTGAAGGAAAACGAGGCTAATTTGCCCCATCTTCGACACATACATCCGTTCAGTCGGTTGGTTAATAATCCTTTATTACTTAAATGGCACCTTGCTCAGTTACCAGACGTAGGTGAACAAAAACCGACGTTTTATGCCCCTAGAATTATTGCGGAATGGAAATTAAATCATGCTGAAAGCTTACCGCAATTAGAATCATGGTTGGAACCCGCAGAGGTGATAGCATTATTAAGCAATGCGGATTATCTACAGAAATTGAAAATAATCGGTAACTAATTTCTATCACTCGTCTTTGCTACACGTACTAAAAAAGCCCCTCTATAACGCGTTATAGAGGGGCTTTTTAGTACTTAATACTCAGCAATTAAGATTAGATTTAGGTTCCAGAGCATCATTTAGCGCGAGCCATTGCTGATGTTACTGCATTATTTATGTTGAGCCATCACTCGGATTGCAAACTCACTTGGTCCGGCCAAAATAGCCCGGCCTACTGCCACTAAATCGACTTGCTTCGTCGCTAAAATCGTTTCGATGTAATCAATACTTTCAATGCCGCCGACACCAATTACTGCAGCGGTGGTTGTGCCTGTCAGCGGTGCTGCATCTTCAACTAAAAAGCCCTCGCCGCGTTTGTCTTTAGGGCGATTCCAGCCACCAATGCCTGATGAAACATTAAGTATTTCAACCCCCGCATCAACTAGCCATTGGCTAACGTGGCCCATATCGTCATGAGACAAACCACCAGGGTAACCGTCTTGCCCAGGAATACGCGTCATTACTGCTAATCTTGGCGCCGCTTGTTTTATTTTACTGACTATTTCGAGCAATATTCTGGCGCGATTTTCAAGGCTGCCACCGTATTGGTCTTGGCGTTGATTTGTGAGTGGAGATAACCATTGATTAATACCGTAACCATGGGCGCAGTGCAGCTCGACTAAATCAAACCCTGCTTTATCCGCTCGAATAGCACCATTAACAAAGTCTTGTTGCCAAGTCTCGATATCATCCAGTGTCATGGCGCGAGGAGTGGGTAATACACGATCGTATGCTGGCACGGTTATGCCTGACGGCCCCATAATATCTGCGCTAATACCTGCACTGTCTTTGCCGCCGCAATGGGTAATTTGTAAGCCTGTTTTTACCCCTGCATTATGTAACGTTGTGGCAATTTGGTTCAAACCGGGTAAGCAAGTATCATCATGTGCCCCAAGCTGATTAGACTCACTTCGTCCTGCTAAGTTGATGTGGCTGTATTCCACCATCACTAACCCTGCACCAGACTGGGCTAAATTATGGTAATGATTGATAGTTGTTTCGGTGGCTAGGCCATTTAAGTCTGCGGTTTGTGACGCCATTGGCGGCACCACTAAACGGTTTTTAAAGGTCAGTCCGTTTGTCAAAGTCAGTGGGGTAAAGCGTAACGCGGTCATTGCAACATCCTATATATTTATGGCGATCAATATGCCAGCAATCAACATAATACTGCCTGCAGTTCGATTCATTATCGTTGCCGCTTTAGGGGAGGTAAATACCTGTTTTGCACTTGACGCCAAATAAGCATAAGTGAGATTAACGGAACCAAATGCCAAGGTGGCTGTGGCGAGTATGATCATCACATCGGTAAGGTCTACATGGGCCATTGGCACAAAAGCAGGAAAAAAGCTGACGTAAAATATCAACGCTTTTGGGTTGCCCACGGCAATAAGCAGCCCCGTGATTAAATTTTTAAATTGGCTCACTTTCGGTATTGTCGCTAATTGAACACCTTTGGCGGTTGCACGCAACATACTGAAACCTAACCAGCATAAATAAAGCGCACTGGCGTACTTTATCAGCTCGAAAGCAGGGCCCATGGCATTGGCAATGGCGGCCAAACCGAACAAGGCTAATAGGATATAAGCAAAATCTCCCATCAGCACGCCAAGGGTAATAAATGCGCCATGCTTAAACCCATTTGAAAATGCTCTTGATACCACGGCAAATACAGCCGGACCCGGCAGTATCGCCAAAATTAACATAGTGAAAAATAATGCAATAACTTGCTGTAGAATCATTAAATATGAACTCGGGTTTATGGGTAAAATACGTGGGGTATAATCGATTAGCTAACTCACCCATTTTGCTCATCGATTTTTCGAGAGTATATCGTATTTTCATATTGTTAATGTATCGGTCTATAGTAAGCAGTCGTTTCAGTTGGTTGAATAGCGTTTATAGACGTTATAATTTTTATTACTTTGGTATTGCGGTATGTCATTACGGCGTTAAGCGGTTTATTTTATAGGTGTTATTTTTAAAATTATGTTGAAAATTATTTTACTAACGCATTCGCGAGAAATGGATCGTGCTAATAATACCGGCCAATTAGTCAAACAGGTTTTAGGCGATAACGCGCGAGTGGTTGAGTGGCACCGCAAACAGCCCGATGCTGAATTATTGGCTGCGATTGAAGCGGGTAAAGTAGGCTTAGTGTTTCCAAGTGATGAAATTACGCAAGAGGCTGGCTTGTCATTAGCGTCGCCTGAATATTTAGTAATTATCGATGCCACTTGGCAAGAAGCGCGCAAAATGTTTAATCAGAGCCCTTATCTAAAGGAATTGCCTAAAGTGTCTTTAGTGAATCCACCTAAGTCGATATACCCACTAAGGCGCAATCAAATTGAAGGTGGTTTATGCACAGCAGAATGTGTGGCATTACTGCTTAACCATGCGGGTGAAAGCGCATTATCGACAAGGTTAACCGAACAACTAATGGCATTTGTTGAGCGTTAACGTTTTGGTTCTGCCTGCGCCAACACGATGTGGCGCAGGCAGTTTTTGGTTTTAAGATATTAAAATGAACCGCTACGGTTTGGCTTTATGTTGGTAATCAAAGGTTTTACGTAAACGAATATCGGCAACTGATGCGCCAATCATCACTTCAAATTGACCTGATTCAGCGAGCCAATTATTGGTATTAACATCCCAAAATGATAAGTCGCGTTGGGTTAGCGTAAAGCTAGCTGTTTTGGTTTCACCGGCCTTTAACCATAACTTATCAAAGCCTTTTAGCTCTTTTGCTGGACGCGGTACGCTGGCTTTAACGTCGTGCAGATACAATTGCACTACCTCGGCACCATCGACTTTACTGGTGTTCGTGACATCGACTTCAACGGTGATAATGTCATCGTCAGCAATGTCATCATTTGCCATGTCATTATTTGCAATGTTAGCGCTTGAAAGACGGATGTTGCTGTAATCAAATTGGCTGTAAGACAGGCCGTGGCCAAAGGCAAATAACGGCGCAATATTTTGTTGTTCAAACCAGCGATAACCAATAAATACCCCTTCGCTATAAAGTGATTCAGTGGCGTTGTAATCGTTTAACGCGATTGGCGCGGTGTCAGTGAGTTTTTTCGGTAAGGTTATTGGCATTTTACCGCTAGGGTTTTGATTGCCCAATAACATATCCGCGTAAGCATTACCGGCTTCCATACCGCCATACCAGCCCCACACAACCGCTTTAGCGTTATCTGCCCACGGCATTTCTACCGCAGAGCCGCCAATCATAAACACCACAGTATTTGGATTCACTTTGAGCAGTTTGGCGATGACCTCATCTTGTTGGCCAGGCAATACCATGTCAGGTCTGTCGATAGACTCGCGGTCATCAGCATGACTTAAGCCACCAAAGTAGATCACCGCATCAGCTTTCTTGGCTGCGGCTAAATACTCTTGTTCGGTATTGTACAAACTGTTGGGCGTTTCCCAGCCTAAGGTGGCTTGCTTGTCGCCTTGGTAACGTAAACTCACTGCGTAAGTCTCACCAGCAGTTAAGGTCATGGCTTTACTGATAACATGTCTTTGGTCTGCTTGGGTGGTGGCAATTAGCGGTTTATCGTTAATGTACAATGCTACTTGGCCGTCAGCTTTTATGTTAAAACTGTGGCTGCCCGTTTCAAGAGGTTTGATGTTGGCTTTAATGTCGACAAACTGTTTTTGGCCTTTGGCATTAAATTGCGGATCGGCTATCCATGACTCACTGGCAAGCTGGGTCATCTTGTTGTCATTGTAATAATTAATTTGCCACGATGGCGTGCCAGTCCAATGACGTGTGGTTAAATAGTCATTGGGTATCGGCATAAATTGGCTGCTGGCTGGACGCATTAGTTGAATGTCGACCTTGTCACCCAGCTTGGCTTTTAAACCAGCTAATGGGCTGATTTCGTAGAGTGCTTTAACTTCTGATGAGCCGCCACCAAATCCATGGCGTTTATCGGCATTAGGACCAAGTACCAAGACATGTTTAAGTTTGTCAGCATGTAGCGGTAATACCTTGTTATCGTTTTTAAGTAATACAATGCCATTTGCAGCCAGTGTGCGGGCATCATCACGGTGAGCTTGAGTGTTACGCTCGCCGGATAAACGGTGTTTATCCATCATGCCGATGCTGAGTTGCACCCGTAAAATACGGCGGACTTTATCATCAAGTACCGATACTGGTACTTTGCCAGCGTTAATCATCTCTAGTAGCGGTTTTGCCATAAAGTAATCGTCAAAATCAGCGACATCTGTGCCCATTTCAATATCAAGGCCGTTCATGGCGGCATCATAAGTGTTGATGTCGACGTTCCAGTCGGTAAGCAACACCCCTTGAAAGCCCCACTCGCCTTTTAAAATAGTATTGACTAAGTGCTCGCTCTGATTGGCGTTAGTGCCTCTAAATTCGTTATAGGCGCCCATGATGGCATGTACGTTGGCTTGTTTTACCGCCGCTTCAAACGCTGGTAAATACACTTCACGCAAGGTGCGCTCATCAGGTTTGGCATTTACTTTTGTGCGGTTTAGTTCTTGGGTATTAAGGGCATAATGCTTTACGGTGGCGCCGACATCATTGGCCTGAATCGCTTTGATTTCGGGCACCACTAAACTCGCCGCTAAAAACGGGTCTTCACCCATGTATTCAAAGTTACGCCCGTATAACGGTAGGCGCGCGAGGTTTACACCAGGGCCCAAAATAAGATCTTTATTGCGATGACGTGCTTCGGCGCCAAGCACATTGCCGTGCAGCGTGGCCATGTTAAGATCCCAACTGGCGGCGATTGCGGTTAACGGCGGTAAATAGGTCGAGTAATCGTTAGTCCATCCTGCGGGTGCCCATGAGTTGCGATCGATCTCGTAGCGCACACCGTGTGGGCCGTCTGACATCCACATTTCATGTATGCCTAAGCGCTCAATAGCAGGTATATGAAACTTGCCCGCGGCATGCACCAAAGACACTTTTTCCTCTAAGGTTAACTGAGGCAATAAGCGGTTAATGTCATCTTCGACTTGGCTAATACGATCGCCAATACGCAGCTTTTCATTATCTGGTAACACCGTTAATGCATGTAAGGTTTGTGGGGTAATGGTTGGGTGTGCTGCTAATGCAGCATGGCTGACACCTAAGTATATAAGTGATGAAACACATGCTGTAAGCGCTTTCTTTTTATGATTTGACGAGATGTTGCCGTGCTGTGGCTTAGCCATAACGAGGTCCCTGTGTTATTTGAAATTGATAAAGATATTCGCGGTAAGTCGTCCCGTTTTAGGACTGCTATCGATGTCGGTTACTGGGTTGACTAACGTCGAGTGGAGTAGGTTACCGGGATAAATGACTAAGCGGTTTGGCCGATAATGAACCTGATGATAAAGGGTGTAGTGATCATTACTATCAACCACATAATCAGGCATCAGCGTTTGTTGTGCATCGACAACCGGCTGTGCCTGATTAAAGTAATGGTCAATGTTATGTGGTGATATCTGCTCATATTGCGTGGTGTTATGGCGAAAAAATCCGGTATCACCATGGTCGCCATTATTGAGATAGTGCAGAATCGCAAAATAGTGGGGGTCTGGGGTGTCAAAGTGTGGCATGCATTGCAGCGGCAATAAACGTTGAGCAGGCTTGTCGATAACCGAAAACACGCATTGTTGGGGCTTTAAGCGTAACGAGTGTGGCACCTTGTAGGTGTCATATATCAACTGATATACCGCATTAATTACGTCGATTACATATTGTTTGGGCAGCGGTGCGCGCTGCCCTGGATAGTATGAACCTTGGTCTTGATTAAATTGACTATCATCTATCGCAATATCAATTAGCTGCGACAGATCTGCGCCAAAGTCATCAATGATAATCACCGGCGTTTGCTGTTGGCCAATAAATTCAATATGGGGCGTAAATGGCCCCACATTGATAATACTCTTGCTTGATAGAGTACTCTTGCTTGATATCGTTCGGTTGTTCGATGAGTCGGTTGTCATGCTACAACCTTACATGCTGGTTGATTTACAGTAATGCTGCACAAAATCATGGTGTGCTGGCAAGGTATCTACTTTACGTTTTACCGTTGCTTTAATGCTGTTTAAAAAGCTGGTTAATTCCGCTTCGTCCATCATGTCGACAATAGGGTGATATTCTTTTGGCATTAAGCCTTGGCCCATCATCACTTGGATCCACGAGCTTTCGCCAAACAATTCATTGCCGTATTTATAGACTTTGCCTGATTGACTGAACATGTCTATACGATGTTGTAATGAGGCTGGAATCGGCATGTTTTTACAGTAACGCCAAAAGCGACTGTCTTCGCGATCGGTGACCTTGTAATGCAAAATAATAAAGTCGCGAATGTTATCCATTTCAACTTTAGTTTGTTGATTAAATTCAGCAATATCGGCATCAATAATACCTTGCGACGGGAACAGCTGTAATAGGCGCACTATGCTGCGTTGGATCATATGAATGCTGGTGGATTCTAAGGGCTCTAAAAATCCGGCAGATAAGCCAACAGCGACACAGTTTTTGTTCCAATGTTGGCGACGAGTACCGGTTTTAAACTTAATCACCCGAGGTTGATTAATCGGCGCGCCTTCAATGTTGTTAAGCAGTAACTCTGTTGCATCGGTATCAGAGATGTACTTGCTACAAAATACTAAGCCATTGCCAGTGCGGGTTTGCAACGGGATACGCCATTGCCAACCAGACTCACGGGCAATCGAGCGAGTATAAGGAATAGGCTTTTGTACCGCTTCAGTTTGTACTGCAATGGCACTGTCGCACGGTAACCAGTGGCTCCAATCTTCAAAGCCAGTGTTTAAGGTTTGTTCAATAAGCAATGCTTTAAATCCGGTGCAGTCGATAAATAAATCGCCTTCAATTAACGCGCCATTTTCAAGCTTTAACGCGCGGATATTACCCGTGTCGTCATGTTGTAATACGTCGGCAATTTTACCTTCGATGCGGGTCATGCCATGGTGCTCGGCAAATTTACGCAAAAACTTAGCGTAAAGGCTCGCATCCATATGGTAAGCATGGTTGTAATCTTGATTGGGTAGCACGGCAAATCGGCCTTGGCGAGCAGCTAAATGCTCGGTGCAATAGTCGCCAATGTCACTAACCAGGCCTTGTTGTTTGCCCTTAAGCCAAAAGTGTTGAAAGCCACAAGCCCAGCAGTCTTTACCTAAAAAGCCAAATGAATGCAGGTAGTCTTTGTTGACGTCATGCCAGTTTTCAAACTGGATACCGAGCTTGAAGGTAGCATTAGTGGCCGCCATAACATCTTGTTCTTTTAAGCCCAGTAAACGATGGAAAATATGCAAGGTTGGAATGGTTGCTTCACCGACACCAACAGTGCCAATTTCGTCAGATTCTACTAATACAATTTCAAGATTTTTGCCCAACAGTTTGCTAAAGGCGGCTGCGGCCATCCAACCTGCGGTTCCACCACCGGCAATGACAACTTTTTTGATTGATTTATTCATCTTGGGCATCCTGTTTGGCTTGATATCTTGCTGTGTTCAGCATTATCGTTTTAATTTATTGATTAAGTCTGCGCGTATTTTGCGGGCCGTTAATTCGTCTAATGGCTTAGTTTGCATGCCTTTCACATTGTCGGGAATATGACTGTCATCGACATCGTCATGATCGAAAATGTAGTGTTCAAATATCGATTTCCATGCTTGGCGCTGAGCTTTAGGCAGAGAGCGTAAGCTTAATATGCTGTGCAATAAGGCATTGTTAGGGCGGCCTAAAAAGCCAGGAGTATCGCGCCACCAGTGGGTAATGAGTACGTTAAAATCATCGACGCCGCGAACATGGTGCCACCACATGCTGGGAATAAATAACACATCACCAGGGCTTAGCTCTGCTGTTAGGCTGGCGTCTAATGCGTGCTGAAAACGCGGGAAACGTTCAAAGTCGGGGTTCGCCATATCAACGAGACTGATGTCTTGGCCACCGGGTGCCAGTTCCATTGGGCCAACATACAAATTACTAATTTGTTCGGGTGGAAATAGGGTAAAGGTACGTTTTCCGACCACGTTACACGCTAGGTTTAGCGGAAAGTCATAATGAGCAGCGACCTTGGTTTGATTGCCCAACCAAATACTGGTTAAGGGTTGCATGGGCGCTAAATCTAAACTGTTTTGTGCCCCTAAACCGGGTAAACATTGGTGAATGTCGGTCGAGCCCATGTACATTCCGGCAGGCATGTCTTTAATCATTTCTTGGCTTAATCGGTCAAGCAGTTGATTAAAGTCCAATCGGCCAGCTTGATAATTAAAACCATCAAGTTGTTCATTGTAAAACACTCTACCGTGTTGTTCTGGCGGGACATAATATGCGGTAACAGGCATGCCTTGATAAAACTGGCGCAGGTAAGTCATCGCGCTTTGTGCTGACTCTAATCCTGCCTGGACTAACGGCCAATGGTGACACAACCCCTTAAATACCATAGGTTTGTCGGCATCACGGATTAAATCAATGACACTCTCTAATGTACATTCATTGATGTGTTCGACGTGCTGAGTATTGGCCGCTGTCATCACTATTAACCTTGAGCATTCTTGAGGTTAAGTAAGTCTCGTACATTGCTTTGCGAGGCTAATGTCATGTAAATGGCTTGCAAGTAACCTTGCTGGTGCAGCTTTGCTAATGCATCAGCAGACAACCCGGCTAAGGTTTCTTCATTGATGGTATAAAAACCGATCATCTGATTTTTTTGACCGTTGTCTAACTCAATATCTAAAGTGAAGGATTCCAGCAATTGATGTTCAATCAAGGCATCGACAAAGCGTTGACCATCTTGTAAACCATGATGGATGACCTCGAGAATTTCGCCGACTTCATCGAGTAATGGGGTGTTACCACCGTAAGGTAAAAACAAGGCTTCACCCTCGGTTTCGCTGACTCTAGGGTGGTCTAAGTCCACATGAATAACGCGTTGCTGACGTTCTACACCATCTTCTAGTACGGTTTGTTGGCCAATTAGAAAAGGTTGGCGACGCACAGTAAGCGGCACGTATGATGCGCTCCAACCTTGATCGCTTAAAAACACGTTGTCATTCTGCTGAAAACCAAAAAGTGCCACCGCGTAAAATTGGCCTGTGGCAGTATCTTTATGAAAAAAGATAGGATAGTGGGCTTGCACGCTGCGAAATTCTTGCGGGAATGTCACGCTGTACCAAAGGTTATCGCCTAGTGCAGCAGAGCGATGAGTCATCACTTTTACGTCTTTATGTTCAATGCTGTTTAGTAATACATGTTGGCTCATTTTGATGTCCTATCTTGTTCGTTCAAATACGTCGTATTTTTATGATTATTGTACGTGAATCTTGCTTGTAATCTTATTGACGTTGTTATCGTGATTATTTATGTCATGTCTTAAAGCTTAGGGAAACCATATTGCGCCACTTTATCGAGTAACTCGCGATTAGTCGGCAGATTTTTACTAAGTGCTTGGGTGCGTTGCTGGTTGTCATTAAACAGTCGCTGTGCCAATTGCTGCATCGACGGTTTTACATGTGTGGGTAATTGGGTGTTAAAGCTCATACCATAAAGCACATATTGAAAACTGGCTGCCGGAAATAAGGCTTCTTTATAACTAATATCTTGTTGGCTCGGTGTTTGATAACGCCATAATTCCAGCATGGCTTGTAAGCTGTCGGGTATTGAGTTTGACTCACGATGGTCGCGCCAATAGCGATCCTCTTGACGTTGACTGATGACATAATGCAGTTTTAAAAAATCGATAATTTGTTGCCAATGTTGCTGATAACGCTCGTTAACTCGTGCCGAAATAGTATCCATCACCATGCGGTTTGGCGGTAATTGCTGGGCCAAGGTAGATGCAGTCCATTCGATTAATGCCAAAGCCGACGCTTCTAGTGGTTCAATAAACCCTGCCGCCATCCCGATAGCAATACAGTTATTTTGCCAGCATTTAGCACGATAACCTGGATTAATGGCCAGTTGTCGTGGCTCCAATTTGTCTGCTGCCGCGCCATCAACACCGAGGTAATTAAACAGAGTTTTCTGGGCATCTATATCGTTAGTGTGGCTTGATGAGTATACATAACCGACACCTTTACGTGTTGGTAGGCCAATATCCCAAATCCAACCGTTTGGCTGTGCAGTTGAGTGGGTGCAAGAGGCAATAGGGCTATTTGCATCAGAATAGGGGACTTGTATCGCTAGTGCGCGATCATTAAAAAGCACCGATTTTTGGCTTAAAAAGGGCACTTGTAAATGTTCACCTAACAGTAGTGATTTTGCGCCGGTGCAGTCGATAAATAACTGGCCACTAATTTCGCCATTTTGCTTGGTAATGAGTTTTTCGATGTCACCATGCTGGTTATTAATAATTTGGCTGACATGGTCGCGAATATGGGTGACGCCGAGTTTTTGAGTGCAATGCTCGGTGAGTAACTGGCTAAACTTGGCGGCATTAAGGTGATAGCCGTAGTTATTTTGAAAATGATACTGGGCTGTGACAATGCTTTTGGGGGCTAAACCAAGCTGAGTTAATACTTGCTGGCTGCAAACGGCTTCGGCAAAGCTGACTTGTTCTGCATGAGGCAACCAGTATGGGCATAAGTCGAGTTCTTGGTGACCGTGAGGCAAACTAAATGGGTGCAAATAACTGTCTGCGACGTTGCTTTGTGGGTCCTTGCACCAATTGATAAACCGAGAGCCCTGTTTAAAGCTGGCATCACATTGGCGAATAAAGTCGTTTTCATCGATACCAATTTTGCTCAGGGTTGAGCGCATCGAAGGCCACGTGCCTTCACCTACGCCAATAGTGGCCACATCCGGTGATTCGATTAAGGTAATATTGAGTTTGGGAGAGTGAGCTAAAACACCTTTATCAACATTATGTTCAGCGGCTAACAAACCGGCAGTTATCCAACCAGCGGTGCCGCCTCCAACGATGATTATTTCGGTTATTGGTTTTTGCATCATCTTTACCTACGCTTTTGGCGTGATTATTATTTTTATTCTGATGAATCTAAAAATCTGATTGCTTATAGAACATGTTAGGTAGCATTCAATAAAATGTAAGCACATTCAAGTAATAGTTTTTTTATGTTTTTACGTACATGGTTTCAAACTGTTTAACGCAAAAAATAGTAACGTCCTTGTTACTCAATGTATTGCAATAAAAGGAGGTGACAAAAGTTGGCACCTCAACGACCTGAAAGGGTACTTGAGTGAATTCCGTCTAACACTTGAGTGTTAGCCGAAATATCACTCAATGACTATTGCATTATCGGTTAGAAAGTATAACGAGCACCTAAACTATAACGTGCGCCAGTTTCGGTTAGGTTTAACACTTGCTCGTCAGCACGACCGTGAACACGGATGTACTCTTCAGTAATGTTAAGTCCTTCGAAAAACACCGTTAAGCCTTCAACAGACTCGACATCATAGCTAACAGACAAATCGATTTGCGAGTAAGCTTCTGTGTACTGTGGGTTAGCGCCAGTACCTTGACCTGTAGAGTTTAAGAACTCATCACGCCAGTTGTATGCGATACGGGCTTGGAAACCATAATTCTCGTACACGAATACCGCGTTAGCGGTGTCACTAATACCGATTAATGCTGATTGTGCATCAAATGAGAAGTTGTCGTAAGCCTGATCACTATTAACCAAGGTGTAGTTGGCTATTACACCAAATCCGCTTTCGCCGAAGAAGTGTTGTGCCGCAAACTCCCAACCATCAATGACTGAGTTATTAGAGCTGTTTGATGGCGTCGAAATATTAAAGTTCAACAATTCATCATTATTAGCAGCACTGCCGCTAATAATTTGATTCGTGACATCTACAGCAGCATTATCAGCATAATTTGCGAAAATATAATCACGAACAGCCCCTGCTTCGGTTGTACCCGTTGCGGCCACAGCAGCTTTATATAAATCACCAGATGCTGGGTTATAAATGCCGTTAGTGGTTTTAACTGTTTCAGAACTGATAAAGTTTTTAGTGTCTTTACGGAAGTATCCAACAGACACATAGCTTGATGGGGCGTAATACCACTCAGCAGAGAAGTCGATATTTTCTGATTCTAATGGCAACAATGTAGGGTTACCTGCAGAACCACCACCATTACTTCGATTGGCAAGCGTCGCTAATACCGTACCGCCTTGAATATCTGTGTAGCTAGGACGACCAATGGTTTCACTGTATGCCGCACGAAGCATGACATCTTCTACTACTTCAATATTAAAGTTGAAGCTTGGTAGTAAATAGTCGTAATCACCGGTTTTGGTTTCAAATACTTGCTCACCAGTACCCACTAATGCAATTTCAGTTTCAGCAATCCAGTCAGCGCCATTATATCCTGCAACGGCAGCGGTCGAGGTGACATCAGTTTGCTCATAACGAAGTCCGAAATGCACATCATATGGCATGCCGGCAATTTCATTATCGTAGTTGTACTGTACATAAACGGCTTGTGATTCTTCTTCAGTATAACGATCTGTTTCAGCTGCATAATTAGTAGAAGGGCAGAAGCCATTACCACAATCACCGCTTACTGCAGAAGCATAGTTTGCTGCTGCAAAATCACGTACTGATGCAAAATCCCACATGAAAATGGTATCTAAAACGTCAAAGTTACCGTCTGACAGAGAGAAATCGCCGCCATTAGCGTCAAATTTGTCATGAATGGTATCAGCTGGGAACCATGCATCTTCAAAGTCACCTGCAGAACCTACTCCACCCCAATCGTTACGCTGAACGTTGACGCTTTGTGAGTGGTTGTTAACGTTAGTTAGCGCTACACCAAAGTCGATGCTACCTGCATCTTCAAATAAGTATTCACCGTCAAATTGGTATTGATCAATTTCAGACTTATTACGTGCGTTACCAAAAACAGAACCGGTAAGCATCATGTCTGCAGGTGTCACTGCATTACCACCACCAACAGCAAGTACAGGTAAGTCACCGCTAAAGTCAGTTGCCGCGCTGGTACGCACAAACGCTGCAGTACTTAAATTGTTGTTTGAACCATAAAGGTTATTCGGTTTGTTTTCAGCAACCGAGTTGTGCGCATCAAATGTCAGCTTTAAGTTATCTGTTGCTTGCCATTCAAGGTTAAAACCTAAAGAACCACTTTCGTTACGTACGCCATAGTCACCAGCAGCCATAGATAAATCAGCAGGTGAATCATAAGTTTCAGAGTAAATAAGTGGTGAGGCGATAGGGCCATCAGACCATACGTTTTCAGACGGAACGAAGTTAAACCATGCTGATACGTCATTCGATTGAGTGTCGATGTCGTTACGCATGTAGGTATAGTCTACGCTTGCGACTACACTATCAACCGGGCTGTACTGTAATACTAACTGGCCGTTAGTACGGGTACGTTGTTGTTCTTCAAAACGATAAACAGTGGTTTGCGGAACGGAATAAATATCGCTATCACCAGGACGATTAACTTGGGTGCTGTCTTTAGCCACTCCGCCCCAATCACTGTTGTCAGCAGAACCTGGGAAGCTACGCCAGCCTGTGCCAACCTGTGCTTGTTGGTTACCACTTTCACGCTCTTGGTAACTGGCCGATAGTGAAATACCAAATTTATCATCTGCAAACGTGTTTGAGTACAAACCAGATAATTCAGGGGTTACTGAGCCATTATCTGTTGATTGGTCATCAACCGCTTTTACACCAAAAGTGGCTTTCAACCCCGGAGAGCTGAATGGCTTGTGGGTTAAAATATCGATAGTAGAACCGATACCACCGGTAGAATCTGAGGCTTGGCTGGTTTTATGAACTTCTACACCGCTGATACTTTCAGATGCGATGTTAGCAAAATCAAATGAGCGCGAGCCTGTAGTGACGGGCATTTGACGACCATTGAGGGTGATCAAGTTGTAATCAGGACCAAAACCACGCACTGATACTTTACTGCCTTCACCGTTAGAACGGTCAATCGATACACCTGTAATACGCTGTAACGATTCAGCTAAGTTAGTATCAGGAAACTTACCAATATCTTCAGCAGAAATAGAGTCAACGACTCCACTTGATGAACGCTTCACATCCATTGATTTAATTAAACTGCCACGAATACCAGTAACCGAAATAACTTCGATATTTTCGTCACTGACTTCATCAGCAGCATGAGCTGGTAAGATACTGCTCATACCAAGGACAAGCGATAAACTGGTCGCAAGCTTGGTTTTGTTAAATGTTCTTGTTTTCATCTAGGAAATCCCCATTGACTAGATTTTACTTCTCTCAATATTGCGGGTTAGGCGCAAATCGTTTTTTTTAATTCTCCATCGGCGCGGTAAACATTATTTATAATTAGTTGTCATATAAAACATCAAATGTAAGCGCTTACATAAAACTAGTGTAAAATGTGACCGCAGTCAACAAAAACAAGTTTTAATTATTACATTTCATTAACCGAGATGTTTACTTAATCATACACTAGTTTTTTAGCTGTTGTTTTTAAATGGTTTTCTATTTATGGGTATTTTGCGTAAAAATGTAAGCGCTTTCTTTTAGTGGCGTAATTGTTAATGATTTAATTTGTAAATTGTCTGATAAATCGGCTGACAAAGAGGGATCTAAAACGATTAAGTTGGCCGTTCAATAGATAAGGATTTTCGGGAATCATATTATGCGGAGGCTTTTTACATAAAAAAGCACAAGCAATATACTGCTTATGCTTTTTCTGTTTAGGCTAAGTCTATTAATCGTGAGAAATGGCTTGAGATGAACTTCGTATAAATAACTCTGGCTTAAATGAACTCTCAACAATTACTTCTTTGTCATTATAGACTTCTTGAAGAACCCATCGTGCCGCCATTTTGCCCATTTCGTGAATAGGGTTACTCACGGTAGATAACTTGGGCGAAATATACTGTGGGAAGGGGATGTTATCGTAACCAATAAATGAAATGTCATCAGGTACGCGGATTCCGTGTTCTAAACACACCGCAATAGCCCCAGAGGCCATTTGATCATTCGCACACACAACTGCAGTGATGGTTTTATTCATCGACAATAAACGTTCCATCGCCTCACAACCGCCAGCTTCTTTAAAGTCACTTTCAATGCAAAGGGTGTCATCAAAATCGATATTGTATTGTTGCAATGCTCGTTTATGCCCTTTTAGACGATCTCTCACGTCGAGCTTAAACAATGGCCCTGAAATGTATGCGATGTCTTTATGGCCAAGTGATAAAATGTGCTCGGTAGCCATGAAACCACCTTGTTCATTTTCAAGATAAACACAGCGTTCTTTGATAGCGTCGATATAGCGGTTAATAAATACCACAGGTGTTGAGCCTTTACTGAGTTCAATCAAGTAATCGTCTGATACAGCCTCAATATCCAAAATAAGGGCATCACAGCCGCGACTCATTAAAAACTCAACCCCTTCTTTTTCTTGCTTCTCGTCACTATGACCAGCAGCAATAATCACGTGCTTGTTAGCTGTTCGAAGGGCTGTTTCAATTTCTGTCATCATAGGACCATAAAAAGGCCCGTCAAGCTGAGACACCAAAACCCCGACACTGTTTGAACAGTTCGAGGCAAGCGACTGTGCAATGGTATTAGGTCGGTAACCTAAGGCTTTCATTGCATCGAGTACTTTTTGTTTGGTTTTATCGCTGACTTTGGTGTTGTTGTTCATGACTCGGGACACAGTCGCCAGAGACACACCAGCCATTACGGATACATCGTAAATAGTTGCCATATAATGAGTATTTAAAAGCCATCTTGGAGCACATGGCTCCAAGACTAACATGCTTTTATTTTGCTTCTCTATTTAATTCTAAGTGAATTTGGTCCACTTTTTGATTATCTAAGGTGTACCAACGCATTACAAAAGCCACCACTAATGAACCAATAGCAGGGTAAATAGTGAATGATAATAATATTCCTTGCTGAGTATGCTCCGTCTGCATGGTATCAGGCTGATAACCATAACCCGCTAATAACCACCCCGCAGAAGCGCCACCAATGGCGACACCCAGTTTGATAAAGAAAATCACTGAAGAATAAATCATCCCGGTAATACGAACGCCGTTTTTATATTGGCCATAATCGACAACATCAGCCATTTTTGCCCACAATAGTGGGGTGGCCATGTTGAAGGTAAAGCCCCAGATAATAAACATGCCAAAGGCGAGTACGACTTGATCGCTAGGTACAAAGTAGCTCACTACGCACATCGCTGCCGCAAGGAGTTGCAAGGTGATATAAGCTTTAACTTTACAAAAGCGTTTAGCCAAAGGCTCAGCTAAAATACAGCCAAATATATTACCGACCATTCCTAGGGTGATAAAGAGGGTGATGGAGTCTGGCATGTTAAGGAAATATTTAACGTAGTAAATGGCTAAACTGGTGCGTAACACCATGCCTGATAATAAACATACTGCTGCAATAGCAAGCACACGCCATTGGTCATTTTTGAGCATGTCGGTAAAGTCTTTCTTAAAGCTAGATTGTTGATCAACCGGCGGGTGTAGGCGTTCCTTAGTGCCCCAGAAACAGGCTAAAAACATCGCAACGCCTAAGATGCTCATGGCGGTAATCGTCAGTTGATAACCTTTAGCTTGGTCGCCTTCACCTAAGTACTCAACAAGGGGTAAGGTTAAGCCTGAAACGAGTAAGCCGCCCAACATCGCAAATACAAAACGGTAAGATTGTACTGACACTCGCTCTTTTGGATCGGCCGTTAACACGCCGCCTAATGCACAATAAGGGATATTAATGGCGGTGTAGACCATCATAAGTGCGGTATAAGTGACGAAGGCATAAATCATTTTGCCGTCTTCGGTTAAGTCTGGGGTGGTAAAGGCTAAAACACTGATAAAACCAAAGGGTAGGGCAAACCACAAAAGATAAGGTCTAAACTTACCCCAGCGGGTATTGGTGCGGTCTGCTAGCGCGCCCATTAACGGATCGGTAACCGCATCAATTAAGCGTACTGCTAAAAACATGGTGCCGACAAATGCTGGCGAGATACCGAAAATGTCGGTATAGAAAAAAGTTAAAAACAGCATGACTGTTTGGAACACAATATTACTGGCAGTGTCCCCGAGTCCGTAAGCTATTTTTTCTCTGGTGCTTATCATACATGCCTCAATTATTGTTATTTGTTAAAATGATGCGACCGTTTGAATAGAACAAAGCCGTTTATACAACGGCTTTGTTCTGATTAACATATTATTTTCGTGCGTTAATAAAATCTCTATAAGCATGTGCACTGGCTTTTAAGGTGCGTTTTTGAGTTTCGTAGTCTACATAGACAATCCCAAAACGTTTTAAGTAGCCTTCAGCCCATTCAAAATTGTCCATTAAACTCCATGCAAAATAGCCGACAACATTAACACCTTGTTCAATGGCATTATTTACTGCATTTAAGTGGGCGTTATAGTATTCGAGTCTGTCTTGATCATCCACTTTACCTTCTATCAATTTATCGTCCATTGCTGCGCCGTTTTCGGTAATGTAGATCGGCGGTAAAGGATAAAGTGCATGCAGTGAAGTCAATAAATCGGTAAAGGATTGTGGGTATATTTCCCAGCCGATATCCGTTTTAGGTTTGTCGACCATATCAATTTGGCTAAAACCAGTGGCTGGATCTGCTTTGTACACTGCTCGGGTGTAAAAGTTGATGCCTAAAAAGTCGATAGGTTGAGCAATAATATCAAAGTCGCCTTGTTCAATAACGGGCATATCTTCAGTGGCGAAGTCATTAATAATCTCAGGGTAGCAACGGTCAAACAGTGGTTTGATATACCATTGATTAAAGTATTGGTCGGCTTTACTGGCTGCTTCAACATCTGCGGCAGAGTCTGTTGCGCTATAACAAGGCGTGAAGTTAAGCACGATACCATTTTGGCTATTAGGGCTATTTTTTTGCAATACTTTCATGGCTAAACCATGAGCCAATAATAAATGGTGTGCAGATTGACGACCAAATGCTTTAGTGGCTAAACCTGGTGCATGAACACCAATTTCATAGCCTAAATATGAACTGCAAAATGGTTCGTTAAACGTGGCGTAAGAATACACTCGATCGCCAAATGCTTGAGTAATTTTGTCGGCATAGTCTGCAAACAAATAAGCTGTTTCACGATTTAACCAGCCACCATTATCTTCAATATGTTGTGGTAAATCCCAATGGTATAAGGTCACAAAGGTTTTAATGCCACGACGATTTAGTTCATCAAGCAAATCAGTATAAAACGCGACACCTTGTGGATTGAGGCTGCCATCTTTATGCATTACGCGTGGCCACGAAATGGATAAGCGATAAGCGTCAACGCCCAGCGACTCAATTAAATCGACATCTTCACGCCATAACTTTACATGCTCGCATGCTTGCGAGCCGTCAGAGTTATCACGAATTTTACCTGGCGTGGCACAAAAGGTATCCCATATACAAGGAAGACGATAATCCACTGCGCCTTCAATTTGAAAAGAAGCAGTCGCCACACCAAAGGTGAACGCTTTTGAATGCATTTTGGAATCGGCTGGTAACATAATTTTCATATTTAAATTCACTTAGTATTAATTAATTGTGTCTATTTTTATGACTAACTTATTACGTTGAAACACCCTGATAAAAGGCCTTGTGCTACGTTAGCTACGCAGTAAAAAATAAGCTCTCGCGTTTAAAAATCGTTGACATCAGTTATCGATATGTTAAAAATGAAAGCGCTTACATTGAGATTAGTGATTAATTATCCAAAGGTCAATAATTGATTTGGCTAATTATTAAATCCTCATCTGCTTGCACAAGTGTGGAAATGATCATCAGTTAAATGTCTAGGGTTTACGGGGAATTAACTCTTGGCGTGAGATTATTGGTATCCATTCAATGGCGTTATGTACTGCAACCCAAGATAACTATTAACAACAATAAGGGAATGTCATGGCGACTTCACCGCTTCAACCTGAGTTGGCAAATGCCGATTCAACTCACCAGCAGGGTAACTTTCGTTTTGCCTTGATAGCGTTAACCTCGTTATTTTTTATGTGGGGTTTTTTAACGTGTTTAAATGATATTTTAATCCCTTACTTAAAAAACATGTTCGACCTTAATTACACCCAAGCAATGCTAGTGCAGTTCTGCTTTTTTGGTGCTTACTTTATTGTGTCAATTCCTGCTGGCGCGTTAGTGGGTAAGATTGGTTATCAAAAAGGCATTATTACCGGGTTAGTGATTGCTTGTGTGGGGTGCTTACTGTTTTATCCGTCGGCCAGTTATGGCTCTTATAATATGTTTTTATTCGCGTTTTTTATTCTTGCATCGGGTATTACTATCTTGCAGGTGTCAGCAAATCCTTATGTGAGTGTGTTAGGCCCAGCCGAAACCGCATCGTCGCGGTTGACCTTAACTCAAGCATTCAATTCATTAGGCACCACAGTAGCGCCATTTTTTGGTAGCTGGTTAATTTTGTCGACCGTTGAACATGACAGCAAAGTCACTGAGGTTGGCGAAGTCATCGGTCAGTTGTCTGTGCAGCAGCAAGCGAGTGCAGTACAAACGCCTTACCTTATTTTAGCCGCTGCATTATTCGTATTGGCATTCATTTTTATGCTGCTCAAACTACCTTTGTTGGGCAAGCGCGATACTCAATCAACTGCTGCGGTAAAAGGCAGTGCATGGCAATATCCGCATTTGGTGTTGGGTGCAGTCGGTATTTTTGTTTATGTTGGCGCAGAAGTCGGCATAGGCAGTTTTCTTATTAGCTTTATCACTAAAGATGGCACCGGTGGAGTGTCTGAATCGCAGGCGGCGCATTATATTGCCTATTATTTTGGTGGTGCTATGGTCGGCCGTTTTATCGGCGCTGCAGTGATGCAAAAAATCAAAGCAGGCAAGGTGTTAGCATTCAATGCGTTATGTGCGTGTATTTTAGTTGCAGCGGCAATCTTGAGTGCTGGTACGGTTGCGATGTGGGCATTACTGCTGGTGGGCTTGTGTAACTCAATTATGTTCCCAACCATTTTCAGTTTAGCGCTACAAGATTTAAAACGACACACCAGTCAAGGTTCGGGCATTTTATGTTTAGCTATCGTTGGTGGGGCGGTTCTACCGTTATTGCAAGGCATGCTAGCTGACAGCATGGGAATTCAATTTGCCTTTATTTTACCTTTATTATGCTACGGGTTTATTGGTTATTACGGTTTGATTGGATGTGATGCAAAACGTCCAGTATTCGCAGATAAGGTATAAGGAAAGATCATGAGATTAACTCAATTACCGCTTACTGCTAGCGTCAATAAGCCTACTAAAACAAGCTTAGTTGCTTTAGGAATATTGCTGGGATTAAGTGGATGTGGCGAGAATAACAACGTCAATCAACAAGATAAACAAACTGCAGTTACCCCAGCCATGGTTGATGATACAGCGGCTAAATCTTCGTTAGCCATTTGGCCTGATCTTAAGCCTGCTATCGCCAAAGATGATGCTTTAGAAGCCAAAATTGATGCGTTAGTGGCTAAAATGACCATTGAGCAAAAAGTCGCGCAAATGATCCAACCTGAGATCCGTGATATTACCGTTGAAGACATGCGTAAATATGGTTTTGGTTCGTATCTTAACGGTGGTGGCGCATACCCTAACAATGACAAACACGCGACACCGGCAGATTGGATTGCGCTCGCTGAGTCTTTGTATCAAGCATCAATTGATGACAGTGTTGATGGGATTAATATTCCAACCATGTGGGGCACCGATGCCGTACACGGTCATAACAATGTTATCGGCGCGACGTTGTTTCCGCATAACATTGGTTTAGGAGCAGCGAATAACCCTAAGTTAATTGAACAGATTGCCGCTATAACGGCAAAAGAAGTGATGGTGACCGGTATCGATTGGGTATTTGCACCCACAGTTGCCGTAGTGAGAGACGATCGCTGGGGTCGAACTTATGAAGGTTATTCTGAAGACCCACAAATCGTCAAAGCCTATTCTTACGCCATCGTTGAAGGTCTACAAGGCTCAGTTAATGGTGACTTTTTATCTGATCAACATGTGATTTCAACCGTTAAGCACTTTTTAGGCGATGGCGGCACTGAAAATGGCATCGATCAAGGCGATAATATTGCCAGCGAACAAGACTTATATGACATACATGCACAAGGCTATGTGGGGGGACTCAATGCTGGGGCACAAAGTGTTATGGCATCATTTAACAGCTGGCATGGGGTTAAAAACCATGGCAATAAATATCTGTTAACCGATGTGCTTAAAGATAAATTACATTTCGATGGTTTTGTTGTGGGTGATTGGAACGGTCACGGACAAGTCGCTAACTGTACCAATGAGTCGTGTGCGCAAGCCGTTAATGCCGGTTTAGATATCTTTATGGTGCCAACGGTGGCGTGGAAACCTTTATATGAAAACACCATAGCGCAGGTAAATAATGGCGACATTAGCCAAGCGCGTATTGATGATGCGGTTAAGCGTATTTTACGGGTTAAGTTCCGTGCGGGTTTATTTGATAAGCCAAGCCCTGCCAATCGTCCATTATCGGGCAAAACAGAATTAATTGGCCAAGCAAGTCACCGTGACGTTGCCCGTCAAGCCGTTCGTGAGTCATTAGTGCTGCTTAAAAACAATCAAGGTTTATTGCCTTTAGCACCAAACGCAAAGGTGTTGGTGGCGGGGGATGCCGCGGACAATATCGGTAAACAATCTGGTGGTTGGTCAATTACGTGGCAGGGCACTGATAATCAAAATAGCGACTTTCCTGGTGCGACATCAATTTACGCTGGTATTAATAAATTGGTGACTCAAGCTGGCGGTAAAGCAACATTGAGTGTTGCAGGTGAATTTGATCCACAGCAGAAACCTGATGTTGCGATTGTTGTGTTTGGTGAAGAGCCGTATGCAGAAGGTAACGGCGACATTGATAACTTAGAATATCAACGTGGAGACAAGCGTGACCTTGCTTTACTGCATAAGTTAACAGCGCAAGGTATTCCCGTGGTATCTGTGTTTATCAGTGGCCGCCCCATGTGGGTTAATGCTGAGTTAAACAGCTCTGATGCATTTGTCGCCGCTTGGTTACCAGGCTCTGAAGGTCAAGGCGTAGCAGATGTTTTATTCACTCAGGCTGATGATAAAGTTTCGCACGATTTTGTCGGTAAATTATCATTCTCATGGCCTGCGACACCACAGCAAACTCAAGTGAATGTGCCATTAGCTCAACACAATACCGAACAAGCACAAGCTGATTATCAGCCGCTTATACCTTATGGCTATGGCTTAACATATCAATCTACTGCCAGTGATGCGGTTGTGTTAGATAATTTGTCGGAAGACAATTTAGCTGCAACGCAAACTCTAGTCGACTTACCTTTGTTTGAGCGTGCAGTTAAATCACCGTGGTCAATGTACATTGCTAACGCGTCTGAGCGTCAAGGGTTAAGCAGTAGCGTTGCGCAAAACAGTGCACTAACCATTCGTACTATGGATCGTGTCGTTCAAGAAGATGCGCGCTTAGTGTCTTTTAATGGCAGCGAGCAAGGTACCGTAGGCTTAATTAGTAATTTTCCACGTGATTTAAGGGCTTACAGTAATAGTGATGCCGCGTTATCTGTGAGTATTAATGCAACTCAAGCACTGCAAAAGCCGTTATGGCTTGGTATGGCATGCGAAGGTGATTGCCGTAAGCAAATTGATATTGCCACGCAGGTGAATACTCAAGTCGGGGAATGGCAGAGTTTAAGCTTCTCATTGGCATGTTTTGCTGATGAACCAATGGACTTTGCTAAAATTGTCATGCCATTTTACCTTGCCACCGACGCGGCAGCTGAAATTCGTTTCAGTGATGTGGTTATTCAAGCTGCATCAACAGAAAATACCATCAAATGTAACTAACTTATCGCGAATTAGCCCTATCTGAGTCATCTGATAGGGCTAGTTTCACTAACGTTATATCGTAATAGTTGGCGACGTTTGTTGTTTGTTTTACTACAGCGTTAGGCAAAGAAAAAACGGTAAATGGGTAAGAACAAAAATGCAAAATCTCAATAAACATCATTCATTTGTATCCAGCTTAACCGCGTTAACTTTGTCGGTCATAGTTCTGTCTGGCTGTAGTGCTGATGATGCAACAGAACAAGCAACAGATACCGTGATAACCAATATCGAAGCTTCAGGTTGGCAACTGGTTTGGCAAGATGAGTTTGAGGGTAACCAAATAGACACAACCAAGTGGAGCTTTGCTGTTGACTGTTACGGTGGCGGCAATGATGAGGCTCAGTGCTATACCGCACGGTCTAAAAATGCTGCAGTTAGTGGTGGTCTTTTATCGATTACGGCATTACGAGAAACCTTTTCTGGGCCTGCTGTAAATGATTCTGATCCAAGCTATGACGTAAACGATACATCGAAAACATTAGATTACACCTCTGCTCGTTTAGTATCGAAAAACAAAGGGGATTGGAAATACGGCCGTTTTGAAATTCGCGCAAAATTACCACAAGGTCAGGGAACTTGGCCTGCGATATGGATGTTACCGACAGATTGGGTATATGGCCCTTGGGCTGGTTCAGGTGAAATAGACATTATGGAGGCCGTAAACCTCAAGGTTGTTACCGACGGTAAGACGCCAGAGTCTGCAGTACATGGCACATTACATTACGGTAAACAATGGCCCAATAATGTTTATACAGGGCAAGGGTATCATTTACCCAATGAACTCAATCCTGCGGATGCCTTTCATGTTTATGCTGTTGAATGGCAGCAAGATGAAATTCGTTGGTATGTTGATGATGTTCACTTTGCCACACAACAATCCTCTGGTTGGTACAGTCAATATATTGATGGCAATGGTGATTTGGTTAATGCTCCTGATGATGCACCGTTTAACCAGCCATTTCATATGCTACTCAATCTTGCCGTAGGTGGAGCATGGGCTGGAACCGTCAATAACACAGGTATCGATGAGTCAGTTTTTCCGCAATCGATGTTAGTGGATTACGTGCGTGTATATCAATGTGCTATTTCGCCGAGTTCGGGAGCAGGTTGTGAGACTATTGATAATAGTGTTGTACCCGTAACGGGTAAAAAAATGCCTGATATTGTTGAGTGAATCGGTTTACTTTATTCACTTAAGTTGTGTGAGGGGCGACAAATATAAATACACCATAAAGGGTGTTTAAAAATACGAATGTTAAGCGGGTTGCATCAACCATAATGTTGAGCCTGTTAAGTTACTATCGTTAGTTGTTAATTGTTCACCCAGTAGCTGAATACGAATGCAAAGATGCACTGTTTGCTTTGAGCCACGCTGCGGTTAGCTTAGTATCGAGCAGCATTTGTGGTGTTTTGGGGATATTGAGTCAACGTGATGGCTTTGTCACTTAGGTTTTTTAAGTCGTTTTTGATTGAAGTGCAATCAAATTGTTATCAATCTATGATGCTAACAATGGCATAATGTCATATCGATACTGTGTTGATGTTTAACGCGATATGAATTTGATAAGGAATTGATTTGTCTAACATTGTATTTTCTAAAACAGACTTACAGAAGATAGTGGCGATTGCCAAGCAAGCAGGTGAAGCCATTATGCAAGTTTATGCTCAAACTGATTTGCAGATTGAGGTTAAACAAGATGATAGCCCTGTTACTGCAGCCGATATTGCCAGCCATAATGTAATTGTTGCCGGCCTTAAACAGCATTTTGCTGAGATTGCCGTAATGAGCGAAGAAGCGGCTGACATCAGCTGGGCAGAACGACAAACGTGGCAAACGTATTGGTTGATCGATCCGCTAGATGGCACCAAAGAATTTATTAAACGCAACGGTGAATTTACGGTCAATATTGCGCTTATTCACCAAGGCAAAGCGATTGCTGGTGTGGTGTATGCACCAGTATTAGGCAAATGTTATAGCGGCATTGTTGGTCAAGGTGCGTGGCTTGAACATAATGGACAAGTATCGGTATTGGATATTAGTGACACAGCAGTGCAATCGCCACCTATCGTAGTCGGAAGCCGCTCTCACGTTAGCCCTGATGTTGCAGCATATTTACAGACTATTGGCGAACATCAAATGTTAAGCGTCGGCAGTTCATTAAAATTTTGTATGGTGGCAGAAGGCCAAGCCGATGTGTACCCAAGATTAGGCCTAACCAGTGAATGGGATACCGCCGCAGCGCAAGCAGTATTAGAAAGTGCTGGTGGGCAGGTGGTTGAATATCCAGCGCTTACACCGCTGCAATACAACCAAAAAGAAAATATTTTAAATCCGTATTTTATTGCCGCATCGTCGGCATGGTTTGCACGCAAATAGCGCTAATCGTTATCAGCCTTTGTAAACCAAATATGGAACCCCAATTAATAATAAGCAAATGGAGTGACAAGTTATGATGCGCATGGGCGTCGATCTCGGTGGTACAAAAATTGAAATAGTGGCTTTAGCCGATGATGGATCTGAAATATTCAGAAAGCGCATTCCAACGCCAAAAAACTATCCTGGTACCATAGAAGCGATTGTCAGCTTAGTGGCTGATGCAGAATCAGAAACGGGTCAAACCGGCTCTGTTGGTGTTGGCATTCCAGGTGTTGTGTCACCGTTTACTGGCTTGGTAAAAAATTCAAATTCAACGTGGATTAACGGCCATCCGCTTGATAAAGATTTAAGTGAAGTATTAAACCGTGAAGTACGCGTTGCCAACGATGCTAACTGTTTTGCAGTCTCTGAAGCCGTTGATGGCGCAGCCGCTGGTAAAGGGGTTGTGTTTGGCGGCATTATTGGTACCGGTTGTGGTGCTGGTATTGCGATTAATGGCCGTGTACATGGCGGCGGTAATGGCATTGGCGGCGAGTGGGGACATAACCCATTACCGTGGATGACAGCAGATGAGTTTAATACCACTACTTGTTTTTGTGGTAATCGTGACTGTATTGAAACCTTTATTTCTGGCACAGGCTTTGTCCGTGATTTTCGTGAAGCGGGTGGCGATGCCACCAGTGGTATTCAAATTTCTGAGATGATGCAACAGGGCGATCCATTAGCCACAGCGGCATTTGAACGCTACATTGATCGTCTAGCGCGTTCACTCGCACACGTGATTAATATGATGGATCCAGACATGATTGTATTAGGTGGCGGTGTATCAAACATCGAAGCTATTTATACTGAATTGCCTAAAGTGTTACCCAAGTATGTTGTGGGCCGTGAATGTGGTACCCAAGTGGTTAAAAATAAGTTTGGCGCATCATCTGGTGTTCGCGGTGCTGCATGGTTGTGGGGCAAAGACGAGAAGTAGTCTTAATTCAAAACTAGCAAAAGTAATCTCGAATAATCTCGTTGAGAACGTGTTTTGCAAATCAATTAAACGGCACCTAAACAGTGCCGTTTTTTGTTTTGAGTTTGTTTTAGGCGGCTATAACGATAAACTAGCCGCAATAATGATAAACAAAGTGAATGATTAATGTTTTGGCTTAAAAAACTCTTGTCACAATTGGTGATGCCAATTCCTTTTAGCATAATGTTGTTAGTTCTGGCAGCCGTTTTATGGCGAACGAATCGTATAAAGCTACTGCAATTTGGCCGAATGCTCTTGGTTAGCGCTATCGTGGTGCTAACATTAACAAGCCAATCGCAAGTGAGTTATTTTTTAGCTAATTCATTAGAATCGCAACATAACGTTAATCATCAACCGATTGCTGGTTCTTGTGTTGTGATGGTATTAGGTTCAGGTAATAGTGAGCAACAGGGTCATACAGCAGTGCAGCAGCTATCATCAACAGCACTGGCTCGTTTAACCGAAGGCGTTCGTCAGTTCAGGCTGGGCCAGCAATGCACTTTAATTGTGAGTGGTTGGAGTGGTGGATACTTGAAGACAGCTCATGCGACCATTATGGCTCAAGCTGCAGAAGAGTTAGGGATCCCCAAAGCCAGCATTGTGGCCTTTAATGAACCCAAAGATACCATTGAAGAGGCCCATGCTTTACAACAGTTAATTGGGCTGCAACCATTTCGATTAGTGACTTCAGCAACTCATATGCCGAGGGCGATGATGATATTCACCTCATTAGGGATGCAACCCCAGCCTGCACCGAGTGATTTTATTGCACATCAAGGTTTCTGGTGGCGTTTAGATGCAGATCAACTGCTAGCATCGCAAAAATCAATTCATGAATATGTTGGCATGCTGTGGCTTCATATTAAAGGCATGGCTGCTGATTAAATGATTTAGTGAAGATTAAATGTATTCGCCAAGAGGCTTAAGCCGATGTATCAAACCTTATTTATTCTATTCAGTTTAAAGGACAAACCGTGGTCAGTGACGAGTTATTAATTAGCCCTTTTGCCAAACGAAATGGCATAACCTTAACGGTAGTTGGTGCCATTAGTTTAATGGCTAGCTTGATTATTTTTATCGGACTTAGCGGTTTTTTTGCCGTTGGAATGTTGTGCTTTGCATTAGGCTCCGTGGCATTTATTTTAGGTGTCGCTAAAGTGTATCAGCCAGCGGTTAGTTTTAAGCTAACTGCTGCAGGTGTGGCATTTTTTCATCGCCGCGGCCAAGTGTTTATTGAATGGCATAATATTCAACGAGTTGATTGTGCGAGAGTAAATCAAAACTTGGAGTTGATTGAGCTACCTTATATTGGCGTTAAGCTTAAGCAGATTAATCCCATTTTAGACTGTATTTCACCTCGTCTTGCCACTGGTTTACTGACCGAACAGCGGCCATTACTCATGACGGCGGCCACCCAAGATGAAGATTTACAAAGTTTAGAAGGTTATTTGGGGGCTGAATTTACGCCGCTAGTGGTAAACGGTGAGCGTTACCGTGGGGTATTGGCAATGTTTGGTCATCGCTGTCAAACGTTGAACGAACAGTTGGGTTACCATGTGTATTTATCGATTGATAGTTTAGACCGAGAACCGAAAGAGTTTGTTGCCTTGTTGCGCCAATGGCAACAGCAAGCCCTGCTGCATACGGTATCGGCGACAGATATCGAATGACACGACTCATAATCAATTAGCAGGTGTTCAAATGGTATTACAAGGCGGTTGTTTATGCGGTGCGATACGTTACCAAGTTAACGGTATGCCATTTGATGCCGATCATTGCCATTGTAATCAATGTCGTAAAAGCGCTGGTGCGGTAGTAATGAGTTGGATGGATTTTCATCATGAACAAGTGCAGTGGTTGCAGGGGCAAGTAAATGAATTTGCTTCATCAGATAACATTCGACGTGGTTTTTGTCAGCGCTGTGGCTGTTCATTGACTTATCGACATTTAGATTACCCACAATACACTTCATTGTCGATAGCCTCTTTAGACCAACCAAACCTAGTACGGCCGACTTATCATATACACACTGACGAGCAGGTTAGTTGGTTAAAAATAGATGACTCTTGTCCGCGCTATCAGGCAGGTAAAACAGCTGTTAAACAGCCTGATTAACTTTCTGAGGGAGTTTTAGTAAGGGGCTCTCTGTGACGATAACCCAAAAATTGGCCGCCATCTAAAATTTCAATATTTTCACAATAAGCATCGCCTTCAAAAATACCTTGTTCATGGAGGGTGATTTTTTTACAGCGTGCTTTACCTGCTAATTGTCCCGCAATCATTAACTCTCGACATAAAATATCACCATCGACAGTGCCATTAGGCTCAATAGTCACATTGCCCTGCGCTTTGATATCACCACTAACATGACCTGCAATTAGCACATCACCACTGAAAATGAGTTTACCGGTTAAATGGCATTCTTGGGCGATAAAACTGAGTGGATTAGCAGGTTGCTTTTGACGAAACATCTTAGTGATCTCATGTTTGTATTATGTCGGTAATATAGCGTGATAGGTTGAAAAACAAATCAAAACCGCTAATCGTATTTGTAAAACGTTAATTTTTTGTAGATAAACTAGCTTTGTAAATAAATTAGTTTGGATGACCTATAAGTATCGCATCAGCAGGGCAAGGAGATACGCAAGCACCACAACCAGTACAGGCATCAGTATCTATCACGGGTTTAGGCACTTGGCCTACAGCCATGATAAAGCTAATTGCGCGTGGGTCGCAGGCATCTTTACAGCTCTGACACCAAACCCCTTCATGGGTTAAACAGTTGTCTTTTATCGCAGCCGTAATTGACCAAGGTAAGGATTGGTCGCGATCAAATACAGGCTCTGGGCACACATCAACGCATTGCTTACAGAAGGTGCATTCATCTTTAGTGAAATCTATTTCAGGAAAACCACCTTCACCGCGTTTAATTATTTGGGTTTCGCAGGCGGTAATACACTTGTCACAGCGTGTGCAATTGTCAGTAAACTCTTGATCCGTTTTGCTCCAAGGCGGGCGGGTGACATTGGATTTTCTGCGACTAAATAGATTACGACGACTTTGATTAATACCTTGGTTCATTTCGGTTCCAATTGAGCTTAAATATATTTGCTGCAGCCAATATTAGCATTAACTGCAGCACAAAATTGTTAAGCGCTTGGCAATAAATACCAATAATTAACTGTTCATTCAGCGAGAATTTTGCGCCTTATAGGCAAGAATAGGATTGTAGGCATAGTGTCCTCCGTCAAAATACTACTAAGTAGCATAGAAGGCGCATAAAATCGCCCTTCTGGAGTCACTCAGGCTTTCCATTTTTATGTTGCATTATTTCATAAGGGAATAACTATTCTTTCAACAATGCGCCTTAAACTGAAAAACCTGAGTGGCTCTGATTGGTCACTTAATTATTGGAGTTGGTATTATACCCATCAGGATTATTTGATTGCCATTTCCAACTGCTATTTGCCATATCTTCAACGGTATGGGTTGCACGCCAATCCAATTCTGTAGCGGCAAAACTTGGGTCGGCATAACACGCTGCAATGTCACCAGGGCGGCGAGGACTGATTTGATAAGCAATGGTTTTACCACAAGCTTTCTCAAATGCCTTGACCATGTCTAACACGCTGTAACCTATGCCTGTACCGAGATTGTAAGTCACTAAACCAGGTTTGGTTTGCAGTTTTTTAAGTGCTTGTAAGTGGCCCATAGCTAAATCAACAACGTGAATATAGTCGCGTACCCCTGTGCCATCGGGGGTGTTGTAATCATCACCAAAAACGCTTAATTGTTGACGTTTACCAACAGCAACTTGGGCAATAAATGGCATCAAGTTATTAGGGATATCGTTAGGGTCTTCGCCAATCAAGCCACTTTCGTGAGCACCTACAGGATTAAAGTAACGTAAACGAGCTATATTCCAGCTGTTATCCGAATTATGTAGGTCAGCTAAAATATTCTCAACCATCAATTTTGACTGACCATAAGGGTTGGTTGCGCCCGTAGGAAAATCTTCTTTAATGGGCAAGCTAGCAGGGTCGCCGTAAACGGTGGCCGATGAGCTGAACACTAGGTTTTTGACGTTATTTTCAGCCATGACTTGGCATAAAATGATAGTGCCAGTGACGTTATTTTCGTAATATTTTAATGGTTGTTCGACTGATTCACCGACCGCTTTTAATCCTGCAAAATGAATGACGGATTCGATGCTGTGATCGGTAAAAACTTTTTGCAGTAAGGCTTTGTTTAGAATGTCGCCTTGATAAAACGTGACATCTTTACCCGTAATGGCTCGAACCCGCGCCAATGCTTCAATACTGGAGTTTGATAGATTGTCTACGATGACCACTTCCTGTCCGGCCTTTAATAGCTCTACTACGGTATGTGTACCAATATAGCCAGCGCCACCGGTTACCAAAATTGTCATAGTTTAATCGTCCTGTGAATTAATGAATCAAGTTATAGGGCTGGTTGATTTTTGGTGATCAACATTTATCAGCTTAGTTAGATAAAGGGCCTCTCATGTATTGTAAATTATCACAGCTCAATCGTCAGTTAAATTATTGATAGAACGTTTAAATTAATACTGGTTAGCTTGCCTAAAAATAGATTCAAAAGTGGTTCGAAAACAGCTTGATAGAGAGTGATAAAATGACGGTTGTATTTATTTGTTTACGATTAGTACTACATTATGGCAGGACAATAAACTGTGAGGGAGTTAACAAAACATCAGCCTTAGCACACTATGTAGGGAGTGAAGTTGACGTAAAGTGGAACCTATGAGTACAGCAACAAAGTATATTGCACACCAACCTGATGCCCAAGGTTACATTGATTACTCAGAGCATGAGAATCAATTATGGCAACAATTGTATCAGCGCCAAGTGACGAATATGCCGGGCCGTGCATGCCAAGCCTATTTACAAGGCTTAGATGCATTAGGCATGTCAGTTGATCGCATTCCACAATTGCCTGAAATCGATAAAGTGCTGCTTGATGCTACAGGTTGGAAAACCGCTGCAGTGCCAGCACTGATTTCATTTGGTCGTTTCTTTGAGTTACTCGCTAATAAAGAGTTTCCAGTTGCAACCTTTATCCGCAGTAAAGAAGAGTTTGATTACTTACAAGAGCCTGACATATTCCATGAAATATTTGGCCATTGTCCATTATTAACCAATCCATCATTTGCGCATTTTTCGCATATGTATGGCCAGTTAGGACTAGCGGCATCGAAAGAAGAACGCGTATTTCTGGCACGATTATATTGGTTCACCATTGAGTTTGGTTTGGTTCAGGCAAAAAATGAATCACTGCAAATATACGGCGGCGGCATTTTAAGTTCACCGGGTGAAACTATGTATGCATTAAGTGACAGTCCTGAACGTAAGCCGTTTGATTTACTCGACGTAATGCGCACACCGTATCGTATTGATATCATGCAGCCAATTTATTATGTTATCGATCATATTGACTATTTAGATGAAATTGCCCGTATGGACATTATGAGCATGGTGACCAAAGCGCGTCAATTAGGCATGTTTGAGCCTAAATTTGCTCCAAAAGTCAAAGCCAGTTAACGATTTATTGCAGCTGAGCTTTAGCTCAACAATCTGCAAGTGAGACACTATTTAATTTAGCCAAGGAGTACAAATGAACGCATTAACCGAGATGAAGTGTGAAGCATGCCAAGCAGATGCACCAAAAGTAACGGATGCAGAGTTAGCAGAGCTTGTCGGTATGATCCCAGATTGGGGCGTTGAAATTCGTGACGGCATTATGCAGTTAGAGCGAGTATATAAATTTAAAAACTTTAAGTTAGCGATGGCCTTTACAAATAAGTTGGCCGATTTAGCTGAAGCTGAGTTCCATCACCCAGGTATCTTAACCGAGTGGGGTAAAGTCACCGTGACGTGGTGGTCACACTCAATTAAAGGGTTACACAAAAACGATTTCATTATGGCTGCCAAGACCGACCAGTTGTTAGACTAGTTACTATCGCCATCTATTTCAGCATGTTACGTTAACGTAACATGCTGAAATAGTTTCTCTGTTACAATTCTACTGTAAACTTCACTTGCCACCGAAGCCATATCCCTCTAACGTAATGCCAAATTTCCGCAATAAAACATTAATAAATAGGGAATCGTTACATTATGCGTTTGGAAGTCAGCTGTATCGATCGCGTGGGTTTAGCGAAAGACATCCTCGTCGTGCTTGAAAAACATGGTATTAACTTAATTGCCATTGATGCTAGTAATAAAGGTTTCCTGTTTTTGCAGTTTGCAGAAATCAGTTTCGAAACCCTGCGTGAGCTTATGCCACAAATTCGCAAAGTCGAAAGTGTGCATGATGTCCGTACCGTATCTTTTATGCCGTCAGAGCAAGAACATTACGCCCTAAAAACCTTACTTAAAACCTTACCCGATTCGGTGTTTTCAACAGACGCGAAAGGGCGGATCCGCATAGCCAATGAGTCGGCTTTATTGACGCTTGGTATGGCTGAACATGAAGTGGTGGGTGAGTCACTTAATCATTGGGTGCAAGGATTTAACTTTGCTCGTTGGATGAGTGAAATACCGGTGTTGGCGCAAGCCACACGAGTACAAATTAACTCGAGCGAGTATTTGGCTGAAATGCTGCCAATTTACTTACCCGATGATGATGATAAAACCATTTTAGCGGGTGCGGTTATCTCGCTAAAGTCACCTGCTAGAGTGGGTAAACAGTTTAATGCCCTGCAAAATCAAACTACTGGTTTTGATAATGTATTGGCTATCAGCGACAAAATGAAAGACATACTCAAGCAAGCCAAACGTATGGCGCAACTTGATGCACCGTTACTTATCACCGGTGAAACGGGAACGGGTAAAGAGTTGATGGCCCGTGCGAGTCATGACGCCAGCATGCGCCGCGAACATCCTTTTATCGCGATTAACTGTGCCGCTCTGCCTGATAGTGTTGCTGAAGAAGAGCTGTTTGGCTTTGTCAGTAATGGCACAGTCGTTAAACGTGGTCTATTTGAAGAAGCAAAAGGCGGTACGGTATTTCTTGATGAAATAGCCGAGATGTCCAAAACCGCACAAGTTAAATTATTGCGTTTATTACAAGACGGGACTTTTAGACGGATTGGTGGCGATGAAGAAGTGCGCGCCGATGTACGAATTATTTGCTCAACCCAAAAACACTTAGCTGAACTTTGCCAATCCGGTGAGTTTAGAGAAGATTTGTATTATCGAATCCATGTTTTAAGTTATCACATGCCATCACTGCGTGAGCGTCGCGTGGATGTGATTCCATTAACTGAGATGTTTTTAGAGCATTATAGTCAGCAGTTATCGAGTCCCTTAAGGCGTATATCGGCAAGTTGTCGCGATTACCTATTTACCTACGCATGGCCGGGTAATGTGCGCCAATTGAAAAATGCGATTTTTAGAGCGGTATCAATGTGGGATGGCTCAACAGAATTGACTGTTGAACAACTTAAATTACCTTCATATGCCGAAGGATTTGGTTATTTCGATGAAGAGTTTGAGGGCACGTTAGACGAGGCGATGAAAGAATATGAAGCCAGTTTATTACGTCGGTTATATCCCGCGTACCCAAGTACACGCCAATTAGCCAAAAAGTTAGGTGTGTCTCACACCGCTATTGCTAACAAGTTGCGTGATTACAGTATTAGTAAGAAAAAGTAATGTAACGATTTAATGCCAGCCAAGCGCTGGCATTTTGGTCATTTTAACGCTGACAATCAGTGCTGACGTGGCCTTTTATGTTTTGTAACGAATAATTTACAAATCACGATTAGCACCACAAAAATGTGATTTGGTACTTACTATAGGATTTTCCGTCTCGATCGGTTATTTCTATGGTTAGATTGAGAGTCTTGTCTCTAGTAGGACGCAGATCTCACCCAGAATTTAGGAGCAGTAATGAAACTTGCAAGTTATCACAACGGACGTCGCGACGGCCAATTGATGTTAGTCAGTAAAGATTTGACCAAAACAGTCGCGGTACCCGCTATTGCCCATACTATGCAGCAATTATTAGATGCTTGGGATTTGTTATACCCACAACTTAATGAGTTGTATGAAGCACTAAACGCCGGTCAGATGGACAATGCAGTAGATTTTGATGAAGCACGTTGTTTATCCCCTTTACCCCGAGCCTACCAATGGGCCGATGGCAGTGCGTATGTTAACCATGTTGAGTTAGTACGCAAAGCACGTGGCGCTGAAATGCCAGCATCGTTTTGGACTGATCCATTGGTGTATCAAGGTGGTTCTGACAGTTTTATCGCCCCTAAAGCGGATATTCAAATGGCCAGCGAAGAATACGGTATCGATTTCGAATCAGAAATCGCTATTGTTACTGATGATGTTGTCATGGGTGTTAACAGTGAAGATGCAACTAAGCACATCAAATTATTGATGTTGGTTAACGACGTATCACTGCGTAACTTAATCCCTGGCGAATTAGGCAAAGGCTTTGGCTTTTTTCAATCTAAGCCATCTAGTGCATTTTCGCCCATTGCGATTACCCCAGATGAATTAGGTGATAAATGGCAAGACAGCAAAGTACATTTGCCGTTAGTGACTCATTTAAACAGTGAACTATTTGGTCGCCCGAATGCTGGCGTTGACATGACGTTTAACTTTAGCCAGTTAGTAGAGCATGTGGCTAAAACACGTCCATTAGGCGCAGGTGCAATTATTGGTTCTGGTACTATTTCTAACTACGATCGCAGTGCAGGTTCAAGCTGTTTAGCGGAAAAGCGAATGCTTGAAATCATTGCCGACGGTAAAGCCTCAACGCCGTTCATGCACTTTGGCGACACGGTTCGCATTGAAATGTTTGATGATAACGGTGTGAGCATCTTTGGTTCTATCGATCAAAAAGTGGTTGAATACAAAGCTTAATATTTTGAAAGCGATGTAAATCGAAATATAAAGGCAATAGCGGTTAATCGTTATTGCTTTTTTATTAGGCTGAATAAAACAAAAGTAAGGGAATTGACATGAAACTCTATGGCTATTGGCGTTCAAGCGCGGCATATCGGGTGCGTATTGCGTTAAATTTAAAGCAGTTAACTGCAGAACATATTTCAGTTCATTTGGTTAATAATGGTGGTGAGCAACACTCAGAGGCTTATCATCAACTCAATCCCTCGGATCTTGTGCCGACCTTTGTCGACAATAATGAGTCAGGCGAGATTAACTTATCGCAATCGTTAGCGATTATGGAATACCTCGACGAAAAACACCCTCAGCAACCGTTACTTCCCAGTAATATTGAGCACAGGGCCATTGTGCGCAGCATGGCTCAAGCGATTGCCTGTGAAATTCATCCTTTAGATAATCTACGAGTATTACAATATTTAGTTAACGAAATGGGCGTATCAGAAGCTGATAAAATGCGTTGGTATCACCATTGGATACACCTTGGCTTTGCTGCTTTAGAACAGCAGTTAAGTCGATATTCTGGACGTTTCTGTTTTGGTGATACTCCTTCGCTGGCCGATATTTGTCTGATCCCGCAAGTGTATAATGCCAAACGTTTTAATCTAGAGCTTGCTGCGTATCCTAATATTGTCAGAATTTGGGATGAGTGCCATAAGTTACCTGCATTTGTTGATGCTGCGCCAGAACAACAGCATGACGCGACATAATCAAACTTTGTTTAATCTGCCCTTGTTTAATCAGCACCAGTTTAATCCGCCCCAGTTAAATCAAGTGGCCATTGATCAGTTACAACAAGGACAGGCTAAACGATTGTCTTTGTTGTGGCTGTGGTTGCAACAAGATGAAACCAGACTGGCTGCGTTAATGGTGTGCCAGAAAGTGATGCAACAACAAGGGATCACCGACTGGTTAATTAGCGCGGGTTTTATACGCAATTTGATTTGGGATAATTTGCACAGCATGACCTCACAGCCCTTAAACGACATTGATGTCATTTACTGGCGTGATAACAACCCATCTTCTGCAGAAGACCAGGCGATTGAAGCTTTACTCGTTAAGCAGATAGCTCTGCCATGGTCGGTGAAAAATCAAGCCAGAATGCACCTTAGAAATGGTGATATGCCCTATATTTCTTGTGCTGATGCCATGTCATTTTGGCCAGAAAAACAGACGGCTATTGGAGTGAAATTAGCTTCAATTGATGACCTAACATCCGCTGAGTTTCAATTACAGGTGACGAGTGTGTTTGGGTTATCCTGTTTGTTTGATTTGTCGTTAAGTCCAAATCCAAAGCGTGACAAGGCTATTTTTAATCATCGCGTGTCCCAAAAGGGATGGTTAATACATTACTCCAAACTATTGGTTACAGAATAGTCATCATCAAAAATTCGCTTGATCAACCTCACAAAACCTAACTGTTAAATACCTCTTTCATCTCTATACGCTCTCGTTTTGTGATCCAAATCAACAGCCTAGCATCTAATTAGGTACCTCTATAGTAGTACTGGTGTTTTGTTGATCTAAATCAATGATGTTAGCGATTAACTTCAGTAGGTTAACCGCAAATGTTGAGGATGCACAGAATTGCATCTAGTTGTCATTGCCAAGGAGTGTTAAAAAATGAATAAGAAAATTACCCTAAGTTTAGTTGTTGCTTCTTTATTAACTGCTGGTTTTTCATTTGGTGCTGCGGCCCATCAAGCTGGTGATATTATAGTTCGTGCTGGTGTTGCGATGGTTGCTCCAAATGAGTCAAGCCCAGTAGTCGCAAATATTGCTGAATTTGGCGTGGATAATGATGTCCAATTAGGGTTAAATTTTGGTTATATGCTAACTGATAATTTGGGCATTGAATTATTAGCCGCATCGCCTTTTAGTCACGATGTGTCACTGGGTGAACTCGGTAAAATAGCCGATTCAAAGCAATTGCCTCCAACGCTGGTAGCGCAATATTACTTTGGTGATTCACAGTCTGCTTTACGTCCCTATATTGGTTTAGGGATTAACTTTACTAACTTCTATGACAGTGAATTTACTCAAGAAGCGAAAGATCTTGGCTTAGATAATTTGAGCTTATCTAACTCTTGGGGCGTTGCAGCTCAAGTTGGACTTGATTATCAAATTGACAAAAAATGGTTAGTTAACGCGTCTGTTTGGTACGCACAAATTTCAACGGATGTGAGCTTTGACATGGGGGCAGACCATGTTGTGGTTGATACCGACATTGATCCTTGGGTTTACATGGTCAGCATCGGTTATACTTTTTAAGCTAGCGTAAAATACGTTAGAGAAGAAACAAGAATATGAAAAACAGGAACCTGCGGGTTCCTGTTTTTGTTGATGGCGTTTATTGAGACTTTTTACGCGGTTTCCAATGGCGGGTATTGTAAATGTACTCTGGTAATAAACGATTTATCCAAGCGACAACACGCCAGCGTTTAGTGACATAAACTCGCCGTTTGCCTTTTTGTAATGCCGTGATGATTTGTTTAGCCACTTTATCGATAGGCGACAGGAGCAGTTGTGTATTCAAATGAACGGCTTTATCAAATAACCCTAATTGAATATCACTAATGGTAATAGGCAGCTTCAATCGTTGCGCATGCATACTCAAGCCTTGCAGGTAATTTTCAGCAAAGGCTTTGGAGGCATGATAAGCCACATTAGGGCCTCCACGTTGACCGGCTATTGAGTTAATGGCGGCTAGTTGGCCATAACCTTGATCGCACATTAATTTAAAAATACAGTTATTGGCAGCAGCAAATCCCATAACGTTAATTTCGATGGCGAGCTTATCAATTGCCCAAGGCAGAGAAGGGTCGTAGTCATTGACACCAGTATTAACAATCACCAAATGGGCGCCATTATGTTTGGTCCAAGCAGTATTAAGCTGTGTAATTAGCGTATCAGGTTGATCAATCGCTAACGGATAAACACTCACTTCACCTGGCAGACTTTGACTAAACTCGTTAAGTGATTCAGGGTCGTTAACAAAAAGCACTAGCGAAACTTGCTGTGCAGATAACTGTCTGGCTAATGCTTGGCTCAGTTGCGAGCTGGCACCAATAATCATCGCTGTCGCTGTAGACATGATTCATCTCATCAAAAATAATGACTCATAATAGAAATAACATCAGTTGATAACAAGTAAGAAAAAAATTCAACTTAAGACGTGTAGACTTCTAGCCATCCGAGTGTATGATGGTTATCTAACAGATTGACCGCTATTAACGTTAACAATAAGCCATTCTGCCGCGTTGTAGACTGGGTGAGCATGCTAATGATGTTTGCAAGCGACAGTAGCCATTCGATGATGGCCACGGTTTTCAGCAAAAAACTGAATGTTGAAACTGTGACATAACAGACATTAACGTTATTGTGAAAAGGCTGGTTGGTTAACCGAACATTGGTTAATCAGGTACATGTATTTAATTAATCTAAAGGTGAGACGTATGCCGGTTCGAATTCCAGATAACCTGCCTGCAGCAGGTATTTTAGAGTCAGAAAATATCTTTGTGATGTCTGAAACCCGAGCTGCTAATCAGGACATTCGTCCAATGCGGGTATTAATCTTGAATCTAATGCCTAATAAAATCGAAACAGAAACCCAGTTATTGCGATTACTGGGCAATACGCCCTTGCAAGTTGGGGTCGATTTATTACGCATTCATGATAAAGAATCAAAGCATACATCAGTGGATCACATGAATACCTTTTATCGTGATTTTGAAGACATCAGAAATAACAATTACGATGGTTTGATTATTACTGGCGCGCCGTTAGGGCAAATTGATTTTAAAGATGTTGTGTATTGGGACCACATTCGCGAAATTATTGACTGGTCACAACAACATGTCACTTCGGTGCTGTTTCTATGCTGGGCAGCTCATGCCGGTTTGTATCATCTTTATGATTTACATCGTCAGTTATTAGCTAATAAACGTTCAGGTGTATTTAATCATCGTAGAACCAGCGACCCACACCCACTATTGCGTGGTTTTGATGATGAGTTTTTTGCACCGCACTCACGATTTGCAGAAATGGATATTGAACAAATTCGTCAACATCCAGATTTAGAAGTACTGGCTGAATCAGACGAGGCTGGCGCGTATATTGTGCTGAGTCGTGATAATCATAATGTGTTTGTTATGGGACACCCAGAGTACCAAAAAGACACACTGAATGAAGAATATGTGCGCGATGTTGGTGAAGGCCTCAATCCAGATATTCCACAAAATTATTACCGTCAAGATGATCCCACACAAGATACTATTGTTCGTTGGCATAGTCATGGCAGCTTATTAGTCAGTAATTGGCTCAATTATTATGTTTATCAGCTAACGCCATATGACTTGTCTGATATGAATGCTAAAACACCATGGGAAAGTAAAAAGTAAATTTGAATATAGTTTCACCAGCGTTTTAACGTTGACTTCGTTTCGATAAAAGCTATTGTTAAACTTAGATGTTTTTATTGTAAGGTCGAGGTTAAATGGTTAAAACCAAGTTGATGATATTATTGGTGTGTGCAATGAGCTGGCCGCTAATGTCTTGGGGGGCCAGTGACGCTAATGCAAATGACACTGGAATGAATGGCGCCAATGTTAGCAACAATAGTGATAGCGCAACAATTACTGATATCAAACAACAGTTAGCCACATTAAACTTACCACAACAACGAATTGATTTTTTACTACAACAGCTACGACAAAGTGCTCAATGGCCGATTGAACAGCAAGGCCAGTTGTTGCATTTGCTAGCAATAGAGCAAGAAGTTAACAGTGATCTTGTCGCGGCAATTGACAGTTATACTCAGGCAATTAAATTACTTACACCACATCCTCTTAGTCAAGAACTGGTCAAAAGCTATCTCGAACGCTCATTCATACTTTACCTTCAAACTAACGACACCCAAGTTTATTGCCCAGATCGTGAAGTGGCGATTACATTAGCCCGTCAGCTTGGAAACGTTGATATCTTGGCCGAAGTGTTAGCTCAAAGCGCGTATTGTTATAATAAACCAAGTGATTTTGGCGAAGGTCTGAAAAGGTTAAATGAAGCATTAGCGTTAGCACAACAGCATCAATTAGGACTGAGCCGCCAAGCGATGATATTTAATGCCACCGCTGCTATCTATCGTGACAATGGTTTAAACCGTAAAGCCTATGAATATTTTAACAAAGCTTATGGCTTTTGGGAGCAAGCCCAAGATAAACAAGACATGTTTAATATGTTGCATAACATGGTGGGTGAATCGATTAAATTGGCCATGTGGGTGGAAAATAAAGCCCATTTAGCCCAAATGCAGCAGTTAGTTGAACAATCGCCAGAGTTTGCTGACTTTGATTTTTTCTATCAATTTAATACTGGCATTAGCTGTTGGGCCCAAGGTTTATTTCAAGAAGGTATTGATCATTTTTTACGAGCATTAGCGGTGCAAGATACAACCCAAGAAAAATACTTTGTCGACGCCACGCATGCATGGTTGGCATTGAGTTATTTTCGCCAACAACAACCAAATAAAGCTTTTAAGTATGCTGAAATATTTTCTGGTTCGGCGACTTATGACGGCCATTCCAATGAACTGAAATTGATGATTGCTGCCATTATTGATTACGCCAATGGGTCGAGTAATCTTGGTATGAATAAGCTTTTGGATACCATCGATTTACAAAAAAAGAACTTTGCTAATATTATTAATAATGATGTGGTTAATTCATCATTAGACCATAATCTTACCGTGGCTGAGTTCAATAATCGTCTGCTCGAAAAGCAATTGGCAATCAATAAACTGAATTTAGAGGCCGAAATTGATTCTCAAAAAATTACTAACTTATCAATGGCAATCGCAGTGCTAATTGCATTGGTGTTATTGGTGGTGGTCATTTTCTTGTGGCAATCTCGCCGACAATTTAAACGCCGCTCTCAAACTGATTATTTGACGGGTATTGCAAATAGACGTCATACCTTTGAACAGGGTAAAAAGCGCTTTTATCAGGCTAAAAAACATAATCGATCACTAGCCGTTATTATGTTCGATATCGATAACTTTAAAGCCATTAATGATCATTATGGTCATGATATTGGCGATTTAGCCATAAAAGCGTGTGGTAGACGAGCACGCAATTGGCTCAAGAAAAACGATATTTTAGGTCGCATCGGTGGCGAAGAGTTTTTAATTATTTTACCTGATACAGAGCAAGCACAAGCCGTTGAAATAGCCGAACGATTGCGAACCAGTATTGAGTCAAACCAGTTTGTGTTTAACGATGTTAAAATGAATTTCACTATCAGTGTGTCTGTCGCGATGTTAACCCCGCAAACTCATGAGCTTGTCGACATTATTAAACAAGCCGATTTAGGCTTATATCAAGCAAAAGACAACGGCCGTAATCAAGTCGTGGTTGTCGATCATTAACCCTCCCTAAGTGCCGATGCAGTTGTTTGGTCGCTTCGGCTACTTTCTACTTAGACTAAAGTTTTACGCTCAATAAATCACTCAACAGTAATCATGTTACTGATAAATAGGTATTGATATATATCATAAAAACAATATCTTACATCAAATTTAAATGTGACATTCTTAAACTGTAAATCTTCACTGACAATTCCTATTAATTAACATCTGTATTTAGACCATTTTTTACTTGCTTTACGTTCGCGTCAACGTCAAAGTGATATCCATATTATTGATGTTAATTTTTTAAGCGCAGTAAATTGGAGTGGTTATGAGTACAGAGCAAACAGGTCAAGATATCGTTATTGTTGCCGCGAAACGTACACCAATGGGTGGGTTTCAAGGCGCATTGTCTGAGGTAGCTTCTCCAGTATTAGCTGCAACCGCTATCAAAGGTCTTATCGCCCAAACGGGGATCAGCGTTGATGCTGTTGACGAAGTATTGATGGGTTGTGTATTGCCAGCCGGTTTGGGCCAAGCACCTGCTCGCCAAGCGACGCTAGGTGCGGGTTTACCGTTAAGCGTTGGCGCAACAACAGTCAATAAAGTTTGTGGTTCTGGTATGAAAACCGTCATGTTAGCGCACGATTTAATTAAAGCTGGTAGCAGCCAAGTTGTGGTTGCTGGTGGCATGGAAAGCATGAGCCAAGCACCATATTTACTCGATAAAGCACGTAGCGGTATGCGCATGGGCCACGGCAAAGTCATGGACCACATGTTTTTAGACGGCCTTGAAGACGCTTATACCGGTGGTGCAATGGGCACATTTGCCCAAAAAACCGCTGATGACTTTGGTTTAACTCGTGAGCAAATGGATGATTTTGCATTAGGTTCGCTCGAAAAAGCCAATGCAGCGATTAACTCTGGCGCATTTAAAGACGAAGTCGTGCCAGTAACCATTAGTACGCGCCGTGGCGACGTGACGGTAGAGATAGATGAACAACCTGGTAATGCTCGTCCTGAAAAAATCCCGACATTACGCCCTGCATTTACCAAAGACGGTACGATTACTGCGGCCAACTCAAGTTCAATTTCGGACGGCGCTGCAGCGTTAATGTTAATGACACGCGAAAAAGCACAGCAATTGGGCTTAAGCGTATTAGCGACCATTAAAGGCCACACCACTCATTCACAAGAACCGTCAATGTTCACCACCGCACCCGTTGGCGCAATGCAAAAACTGTTCGATAAAGTGCAGTGGAACAAAGATGACGTCGATTTATACGAAATCAACGAAGCGTTTGCCATGGTCACCATGTTAGCTATTTCTGAGCTGAACTTAGATGCCAACAAGGTCAACGTTAATGGCGGTGCATGTGCAATGGGACACCCAATTGGTTGTTCTGGAACGCGTTTGTTAGTCACATTGATTTATGCCTTAAAAGCACGCGGCCTTAAGCGCGGCGTGGCATCGTTATGTATTGGTGGCGGCGAAGCCACAGCAATGGCGATTGAAGTGTAAATAGACAATACAAGTTAAGTTCGACAAGACCACCGCACAGGTAGATGTACACGCAGCCACTGTTAGTGAGACTGACAAACACAACAAATCGCGTCACCTGTGCAGTAACTCAATACGAGTGATGTTATTCACTCATAAGATGTCCAAGGATCGAGGAAAACAACATGATCACACAAGTTAAGCATTATATTGATGGCGAATTCACTTATGGCAGCGGAGATCGCAATATTGATGTGACCAACCCGGCCAATAATAGCGTTATTGCTAAAATTAATTGCGCTACCACTGCCGAAGTTGAGCAGGCCATTCACAGTGCTAAAGAAGCATTTAAAACGTGGAAAGAAGTCCCTGTGTCTGAACGTGCGCGCGTCATGTTGCGTTACCAACATTTACTCAAAGAGCATCACGACGAACTGGCGACCATTTTGGCGCAAGAAACCGGTAAAACATTTGAAGATGCTAAAGGCGATGTATGGCGCGGCATTGAAGTAGCTGAACATGCTTGTGGTGTTGCGTCGTTAATGATGGGTGAAACTGTTGAAAACGTCGCTCGAAATATCGATACCTATAGCTACACTCAACCATTAGGTGTGTGTGCGGGTATTACCCCATTCAACTTCCCAGCAATGATCCCGCTATGGATGTTCCCGTTATCGATTGCTTGCGGTAACACGTTTATTTTAAAGCCGTCAGAACAAGATCCTATGACGCCACAGCGTTTAGTTGAATTGTTTGTTGAAGCAGGCGCGCCAAAAGGCGTGTTGCAACTTATTCATGGCGACAAAACAGCAGTAGACATCTTGCTAAGAGACCCAGCCATTAAAGCGATTTCGTTTGTTGGTTCTGTGGGGGTTGGTCAATACATTTACAAAACCGGTACCGACAATCTAAAGCGTGTGCAAGCGTTTGCAGGAGCTAAAAACCATTGCGTGATCATGCCTGATGCGAACAAGCAGCAAGTGATCAATAACATGGTTGGTGCCTCTGTTGGTGCTGCCGGTCAGCGTTGTATGGCGATTTCAGTCGCTATTTTTGTGGGTAAAGCTAAAGAATGGATCCCTGAATTAAAAGAAGCGTTAGCTAAAGTTCGTCCTGGTTTATGGGATGACAAAGAAGCTGCTTACGGTCCAGTTATCAGTCCAGCAGCAAAAGAGCGTGTACTAAAACTGATTGCTCAAGGTAAAGCTGAAGGTGCTGATTGCTTACTCGATGGAACCGATTTTACCGTTGCAGGTTACGAGTCGGGTAACTGGGTTGGCCCAACCATGTTTACCAATGTCACCACCGACATGAGCATTTACAAAGAAGAAATATTTGGCCCAGTACTGTGTTGTATGGAAGCGGATAACTTAGACGATGCTATCGAACTGGTTAACAACAGCCCATACGGCAACGGCACTTCAATCTTTACTGCATCAGGCGGCGCAGCGCGTAAATATCAACATGAAATTGAAGTAGGCCAAGTGGGTATTAACGTGCCAATTCCTGTGCCATTACCTTTCTTCTCGTTCACTGGATGGAAAGGCAGTTTCTATGGCGACCAACACGCCTACGGCAAGCAAGCGGTGCGCTTCTGCACCGAAACCAAAACCATCACAACTCGTTGGTTTGACTCAGAAGCCGTTAGCGGTCCTAACATGAGTATTGATCTTAAATAGGAATGATGTTTATTGCCGTGACGCCGTCACGGCAATATTTTTCGCTAAACAACAAGACCACCTTACCTCCCATTGCACCTAGTAATGAGTTAACTGCTTAAAGCGGTATGCGGCTAAGGCAATAAATGACCCAAGAGTCATCCAAGACAATATTAGGAGTCCAGCATGGATTTTAATTTAAACGAAGATCAGCGTCAGTTTGCTGATTTAGCCCGTCAATTTTCTGCCGAAGAACTCGCGCCATTCGCCGCCAAGTGGGACGAAGAACATCACTTTCCTAAAGACGTGATTCAAAAAGCTGGTGAGCTGGGGTTCTGTTCTTTGTACTCGCCAGAATCAGAAGGCGGTATGGGCTTATCTCGGTTAGATTCTTCGATTATTTTTGAAGAATTAGCCCATGGTTGTACAGCCACCACAGCAATGCTAACAATTCATAATATGGCCACTTGGATGGTGACTACGTGGGGCACTGAAACCTTACGTAAGCAGTGGTCAGAAGGCTTAACCACAGGGCAGTTATTAGCCTCTTACTGTTTAACAGAACCTGGTGCTGGCAGTGATGCAGCTTCATTGCAAACCAAAGCTGTGCGTGATGGTGATGATTACTTGATCACCGGTTCAAAAATGTTTATCTCTGGTGCGGGTGAAACCGAGCTTTTAGTGGTGATGTGCCGCACAGGTGAAGCAGGCCCTAAAGGGATTTCAGCGATTGCCGTACCTGCCGATGCGGCCGGTGTTACTTACGGAAAAGCTGAAGATAAAATGGGTTGGAACGCACAGCCAACAAGATTAATTAGTTTTGAAAACGTGCGCGTGCCTGCCGCTAACTTACTTGGCGAAGAAGGCCAAGGTTTTACCTTTGCGATGAAAGGCCTAGACGGCGGACGTATTAATATTGCTACCTGTTCAATAGGTACAGCGCAAGCTGCACTAACTCGTGCAACTGAATACATGAATGAGCGTAAGCAATTTGGTAAACCGCTAGCGGCATTCCAAGCATTGCAGTTCAAACTGGCTGATATGGCAACAGAATTGGTTGCTGCTCGTCAAATGGTACGTTTAGCGGCGTTTAAATTAGACACCCAAGACCCAGAAGCCAGCGCTTATTGTGCCATGGCGAAACGTTTTGCGACCGATGTAGGTTTCCAAGTGTGTGACGGTGCACTGCAAATTCACGGTGGTTACGGTTATATCCGTGAATATCCGCTAGAACGCCATTTCAGAGATGTGCGCGTGCACCAGATTTTAGAAGGCACTAATGAAATTATGCGCCTGATTATTGCTCGTCGTTTGCTCGCTAGCGATGCTCATCCAATCCTGTAATTAGCTGATCCACTCGTGACTCACTAGCTCTAGCATAAGGACATAGCATTATGACTGCACACCCTGCGATTCTTAAACATATAGTCGGCCACACGGCCATTTTGACCTTGAACAATCCGCCAGCCAACACCTGGACAGCAGACAGCTTGCAAGCACTGAAACACACAGTACTTGAACTGAATCAAAACAAGGACGTTTATGCCCTTGTGATTACCGGTCAAGGTGACAAGTTTTTCTCAGCAGGCGCTGATTTGAATTTGTTTGCCGACGGCGATAAACAAAATGCAGCCTCCATGGCAAAACATTTCGGTGAAGCGTTTGAAGCATTAAGTGCATTTAGAGGTGTTTCGATTGCGGCCATTAATGGTTATGCCATGGGTGGCGGGTTAGAAGTGGCATTAGCCTGCGATCTACGTATTGCAGAAGCGCAAGCCCAAATGGCATTGCCAGAGGCCTCAGTGGGGTTACTACCTTGTGCTGGTGGCACCCAAAACCTAACGGCTTTAGTGGGGGAAGGTTGGGCAAAACGGATGATTTTATGTGGCGAACGTATTGATGCCGCCAAAGCGGAGAAAATAGGCCTTGTTGAAGAAGTCGTAGGACAAGGTCATGTCTTAGATGCTGCAGTGGCATTAGCCGCTAAAGTGGCTAAGCAATCACCTAGCAGTGTCAGCGTATGTAAAACCCTTATTCAAGCCGGACGAACTATGCCGCGGGCTCAAGCATTGCCGTTTGAGCGCGAAATGTTTGTGGACTTATTTGATACCGAAGATCAGGCTGAAGGTGTGAATGCCTTTTTACAAAAACGCACTCCAAACTGGAAGAACTGCTAATGACTCAAGATGTAATATTTCAAACCCTGGGCACGTTATCAGGTCAATCTATTGGCATGGTAACTCTGAATATTGAAAAAGCACTAAATGCATTAACCCTCGACATGGTTGCAGCAATGCAGGCACAACTCACCAAGTGGCAACAAGACGACAGCATTGCGTGTGTTGTGTTAGATGGCGCCGGCGAAAAAGCCTTTTGTGCTGGCGGCGATGTGCGCGCTATTTACCATGCATCTGTCGCCAACCCAAACAACATCACCACAGAAGCGTGTGAGTTTTTTACCCAAGAATACCAACTTGATTATTTACTGCATCAATTCGGCAAACCCGTTTTAGTATGGGGTGATGGTATTGTTATGGGCGGTGGACTTGGGTTAATGGCGGGCGGCAGTCATCGTGTTGTTACCGAGCGAAGCCGTATTGCAATGCCAGAGGTGACCATTGGTTTATATCCAGACGTTGGCGGCAGCTACTTTTTAAACCGTATGCCAGGTAAGACAGGATTGTTTTTAGGCTTAACCGCTTACAACATGAACTGTGCAGATGCGCTGTATGTTGGTTTAGGAAATCACATTCTTAATAGCGATGAAAAAGAGCCACTATACAATGCCATGGCTGAACTCGCTTGGAGTCAAGATAGTGAGCAAAATCATCAATTGCTAAGCGGATTGTTGACCAATATGAGTCAGCCGCATTTAGCGGCATTATCTGTTAGCCCACTGCAACAATTCCAAGCACAAATCGATTTGTTGATGTCGGGTGACATCCTTGATGTGCATCATCAATTATCGTCATTAAACACTGATCTGGATTGGCTAAAACGAGCACAAAAAACCGCCTTAGCAGGTAGTCCAATAAGCTGGCATTTAATTTTTGCTCAGGCAGCACTTGGCACCGAAATGAGTTTGGCAGACTGCTTTAAGTGGGAGTTAGGTGTGAGCGTCAATTGCTGCTCTATGGGTGATTTTTGCGAAGGTGTTCGCGCCTTATTGATTGATAAAGATCGTCAACCTAAATGGTTATTTGCAGATGTAGACGCAGTGGATGCGAATAAAGTGACCCAATTGGTTACCTCGCCTTGGGCTGAAGATAAACACCCATTAGCAGACTTTACTTAAAAAGGATTAACGACATGGCAACAGTAGCATTTATTGGTTTAGGTAACATGGGTGGCCCAATGGCGGCCAATTTAATTAAAGCGGGTATGACAGTCACAGTGTTTGACTTAAATCCTACAGCAGTCGAAGCGTTAACAGCGCAAGGTGCACTCAGCGCTAAAACAGCATGCGGCGCAGCGGCAGCCGCCGATTTTGTGATTACCATGCTGCCAGCAGGCAAGCATGTACGCAGCTTGTACCTAGGCGATGACAATAATAAAGGTTTGTTAGATGTCGTGTCTAAACAGGCATTATTGATAGATTGCTCAACCATTGATGCCGACAGCGCCCGTTTAGTTGGGGCAAAAGCCGCTGAAAAGGGCATCGAATTTATGGATGCGCCAGTATCTGGCGGTACAGCAGGCGCAGCTGCCGGTACCTTAACCTTTATTTGTGGTGGTAGTGAAGCCGCCTATCAACAAGCCCAAACGGTATTAACGGTTATGGGTGGCAATATATTTCACGCCGGTGCAGTAGGTGCAGGTCAAATAGCAAAGATTTGTAATAACATGCTGTTGTCTGTATTGATGGTGGGTACTAGCGAATCGTTACAACTTGGTTTGGATAATGGTTTAGATCCTAAAGTGTTGTCTGATATCATGAAAGTCAGTAGCGGCGGTAACTGGACGTTAGAAAAGTACAACCCATGCCCAGATGTGATGGAAAATGTGCCGTCGTCAAAAGATTACCAAGGTGGTTTTATGGTTGACTTGATGGTTAAAGATTTAGGGTTGTCGCAAGAAGCGGCAGTCGCCTCTAATTCAAGTACACCTATGGGGTCCTTGGCTCGTAGCTTATATGTTAATCATGCTCGCCAAGGCCATGGTCGTCGCGATTTTTCGAGTATTTTTGAACAATTTTCAAAGAAAAAATAAAGGATTCAGTTGATGGAATTAAAAGATAAGGTTGTCGTCATTACTGGCGGAGCAGGTGGGTTAGGTTTAGCTATGGCGCATGATTTAGCTGCCCAAGGTGCTAAATTGGCGCTTATCGATGTTGATCAGGCTAAACTTGAACAAGCTTGTGCTGATTTAGGTTCTGTAACTGAAGTTCAAGGTTATGCGTTAGACATTACCGATGAAGAAGATGTGGTCTCTGGCTTTAAATTTATCGTTGAAGACTTTGGCAAAGTGAATGTATTAATTAACAATGCCGGTATTTTACGTGATGGGCTAATGATTAAAGCCAAAGATGGCGTAGTCACCGACCGCATGTCATATCAGCAGTTCCAATCTGTTATCAATGTTAATTTAACGGGCACCTTTTTATGTGGTCGCGAAGCTGCAGCAGCGATGATTGAAACCAAGCAAGCTGGGGTTATTATCAATATCTCTAGCGTTGCTAAAGCCGGTAACATGGGACAATCTAATTATTCAGCGTCTAAAGCGGGCGTTGCGGCTATGTCGGTGGGTTGGGCAAAAGAGTTAGCTCGCCATAATATTCGCAGCGCAGCAGTTGCTCCTGGAGTTATTGCTACCGAAATGACCGCAGCAATGAAACCAGAAGCATTAGAGCGTTTAGAAAAAATGGTCCCAGTAGGGCGCTTAGGTCAGCCAGAAGAAGTGGCTGCAACGGTGCGATTTATTATCGAAAACGATTACGTTAACGGTCGTGTATTTGAAATTGACGGCGGTATTCGCTTATAAGCGATAGAGTGATGCTTTTGCTCATTATCTGTTCGCTCAGAGCAATATAACGCGTTGAGCACTTTCATATAATGAATGTGATTGGTATTCCCTGTATTCAGTTTGTTATGATGTTGTCACGCCGAGCTTATGCTCGGCGTGGCTTTTTTACTTTTAAGGATTAATGACGTGGCGAAGTTAGAATACCTGCTAAAAAAAATCATGCTAATTGTAGGCATTCTGGGCGTGATTATTATCTATGGCGGATTTTTGTATTTATTATTTTCAGGTCGCTCAACTGCTGCGCTACCGTGGTTTTTACTCCTTTCACCGTGGATTTGTGTTTACTTTGGTTTAACCCACGTACAGCAAGTGGCTGTAATACAGTGGTTTACCCATAAATTTAGTTTCAAAAAATCGACTAAGTAACTCTGTTATGTCTAGCTTATCCGCATTTTTATCAAGGTTTTCTATCGCTTTGTATACCTTAATTGCCTTGGTCGCGTTTGCTGCCAATTCAGTTTTGTGTCGCATGGCGTTATCGACTCAACAAACTCCGGCACTCATCGATCCCAGTAGTTTTACTGCTATTCGTTTAATCGCAGGTGCGTTGGTATTGTGGTTGTTAATGCTGTTGCGAAGTACTAAAACCACAGTGAGTAACTCTACTAGCCGTGGCAGCATGTTTGCAGGGGCATTGTTGTTTATCTACGCGGTGACTTTTTCATACGCCTATGTGTTACTTGATACCGCGACCGGAGCACTAATTTTGTTTGCCGCAGTGCAAATTAGCATGATGTTAATCAGCTATTTTCAAGGCCAGCGGTTAACGCTACTTGAGTGGATAGGCGCATTATTGGCATTCAGTGGATTTGCTTATTTAGTATTACCTGGCGTAAGCGCGCCTTCGATGACCGGATTAGTATTAATGGCGATCAGCGGTTGTGCTTGGGGCGGGTATACTTTGTTAGGTAAAAAGTCAGTTAACCCATTATTTGATACAGGTTATAACTTTATTCGCAGCCTACCTTTGGTTGTGGTGATGATATTGGTGGTGTGGCTCCTGCCTCAATTAACCTCAGCGACACAATTAGTCTCAATATCACAAGTAACAGTATTGTCTGCTAAAGGTATATTGTTAGCAGTGTTATCGGGTGCAATGGCATCGGGTATTGGTTATGCGTTGTGGTATCAAGCATTGCGCGGACTCACATCAACCCATGCTGCAGTTTTACAATTAACGGTACCTGTGATTGCCGCAGTGGGCGGTATTCTCTTTTTAGATGAAGTGCTCAGTTTTCATCTTAGTGTATCGGCGGGCATTATTTTTGTTGGGATTGCATTGGTTATTTTTGCTAAATCCCATCCAGTTAGCCAGTAAAACGGCATATAAGTAAACAAATAGTTGAGCAATAAACATCAGTTAAAATCAAGTGACTTACACATACATAACTCAATAAAATAAACGATTAACGAGGTTATATGAGCAATTCAACACCGTATCCAATTGGTACACCAGGTCAAAAATGGACCGACGCAGACAAAGAACAATGGTTGGCACAAGTTGCCATAAAGCGCTCATATCAAGATGAAGTAGTGAGTAAACTGGCTCAGATTAATGGTCCGTTTGAACAGGTACAATACGGCGCATTATCTTATGACGCTAATAAATATCCACTGTTTGCTTTTAAATCTCAGCAATGGGATAGCAATAAAAAAACCATTCTGGTGACTGGTGGAGTACATGGTTATGAAACGAGCGGCGTACATGGTGCTATTCAGTTTTTAGCCACTAAAGCACAGGATTATACTCAGTATTTTAATGTGGCCATCGCGCCGTGTGTTAGCCCGTGGGGTTATGAGACCGTTAACCGTTGGAATCCTAAAGCCATCGATCCTAATCGCTCTTTTTATGCTAATAGTCCTGCAGAAGAGTCTGCCGCGCTGATGGCATTTGTGGCAAGTTTGGGAGATGTATATGCCCATATCGATTTACATGAAACGACTGACACTGATGAGTTAGAGTTTAGACCTTTGCTGTCTGCACGTGATGGCGTTGAATACGATAAAGGCATTATCCCTGATGGTTTCTATTTAGTCGGCGACAGTGATAACCCAACTCCAGCCTTCCAAAAAGCAGTGATTGATTCTGTGGCTAAAGTAACTCACATTGCGCCTGACGACAATGGACAGTTAATTGAAGTGCCGATAGAGCAATTTGGGGTGATTAATTACCCGGTTAAAAAGCTCAGTTTATGTGCCGGGATTACTGACAATCACTTCAATACCACTACTGAGGTTTATCCGGACAGTCCACACGTGACAGCACAAGAATGTAACGATGCTCAAGTTGCTGCCATTACTGGTGGATTAGATTACATAGTGGCTTATTTAGAACTGTAAAACGCTTATGCGGCTAGAGTTAGCGGTATTTCTACAAAACGTTTTACATCTTAGCGTTAGGGCGCAATCTGCGCCCTCATCTATAACTGCACTTTGAGTGGTAGCGGGGTGAATACTCGTTACCACTCTCATTAAGTGTCCTGCCTTTATTTACCATCTTAGCCCTACAGCATTTAAATTTTCTAGCAGCATGTCGCTTTGGTGTTGATGCTTGTTAGCTTAGAACAGTTGTGCTCAAGTTGTGCTCATGCCCATTTTGTAACGAGTTAAGTCTGACCTCAAATGGTAGCCTCCTCCATTTTTAACAGAGATTAAAAGTAGAGACTTAAACCACTGTTGTCGACCGCAGAATATATTTGGGTATAATAACCCTGAATTGTTAGTCGAAAGGAATCAATACAAGACTAACTGCGCATACGTAAATCCATAATTTACTTTTTGTTATTGATTGGTATTAAATACCAATCGCATATTTTTTATTCATAAAGGATTAAAATGAAAAATACTCTGTTTCTATGTCTATTTCTTCTCGTTATTGCCCCTAATGCTGCACACGCTAAAGCAGGCTTAATTTCATTTGGTGGCGAAAATATTGTCCCTGTAGTGGAATTGCCAGATGATGAACGTTTTCAAACCGTTGATGGGGATTATGTTGATATTGGTTATATTTATAAATCAGTTGAAATACTCTTTATCCCCCTGTGGAATTATGACGGTCGGTTTGCTGGCATGCTGCCACAACAAGACGCGTATATAGACCTCACTCCTTTGCAAGTGACAGGGCTGACTTTGGAAGCTGGTATGGTGCTTCCTGAAGCGCCATATCTTGATTTTTGGCATCGCATAGGCGGCAAAATAGTTTGTTTAGTTCTTTGTGGAGCATTAGCGCTTTACGTTAGACGTAATATGCAGAAAAAAGCGTCATATTTTAGCTCGTTGCCCACAGGCCGAGAACGATTAAAAGATATCTTAGTGAATAGCAATGAGTTTGTTGAGTTAGCGGTATCAGTGCTTGAGCAAGACGATAAATTCAAAGTACAAGGTCTCGAGTTTATTGCGGCGAAAAAGTATTTTAATAATGTCATTTCGATATCGGTATTCGATATGAGTAAGGTCTCGATTGAACAAGTTCAAGCACAAAATGATGACTTATTTAATCGATTGCTAGGGCTGAAAAAAATGCTCGCCATGAAATCGCAAAATACGATACATTATCTTTACTTTACCTTCGATAGCTCGCCAACAGCTGCAGAAATCACCACATTGAAAAAATTGAGAAAACGTAAAATATCCAAAGCAAGCAATCTTATTCCGATTATTATCGATTTTGAAAAGCAGGTTATCGAGAGTGCTATGGGTGTTTATCCATCTAAAAAGATTCTACAGAACTGTTTTACCCAAGCAGAAACTCACTTAGATGAAATTGTAGAACCTGCCAGAGTATAACAATTGACAAGTTTGTTATGGAATACGCCAAAATGGCACATTTTGGCGTGATCATTCGATTCCTTAGCCCAAGTTAATGTTAGAAACAGAAAAGTTATTGCCGGCACCGAAAGGCAGATTTAGTTTTCGGCGTTAAAGGTAGGCCATCACTTTATTGCCATTACAACATTCACATAGATGATCTCATACCGGTTCACATCGAAGCATTATCATAAAAGTCGATTGAATTTGTATAGCCTATTCTTTATTGCTAGGTTGATAATTAGGCCAAAAATCCTTACACTGTCGCGCTTCGTATTTACCTCGGCTCTGCCGTATGCCAGTTTCAATATCATTTTTGTTCGCTTGAGTCATATAGACGTCAACTCGAGCAAGTAGACTACAATTTGATATGGGCTTTAACACACAACACGATTTGGAATTTCATTTTGATTACAACAGCTAACATCACGATGCAGTTTGGCGCTAAGCCACTGTTTGAAAATCTCTCAGTAAAATTTGGTGGCGGTAATCGCTACGGTTTAATTGGCGCGAATGGTTGTGGTAAATCCACCTTTATGAAAATCCTTGCCGGTGATTTAGAGCCATCAAGCGGTAACGTCTCTATAGATGTTAACGAACGCATGGGTAAATTAAACCAGGATCAGTTTGCCTACGAAAGTTTTTCAGTCGTTGACACCGTGATCATGGGCCACAAAGAGTTGTGGGAGGTCAAGCAAGAGCGTGATCGTATTTATTCTTTACCTGAAATGAGTGAAGAAGACGGAATCAAAGTTTCTGAGCTTGAGATGGAATTTGCTGAAATGGACGGTTACACTGCCGAATCTCGCGCAGGTGACTTACTTTTAGGCGTGGGCATTGCCATTGAACAACATTTCGGTTTAATGAGTGAGATTGCACCAGGCTTTAAATTGCGGGTGTTATTGGCGCAAGCATTATTCTCAAACCCAGATTTACTGTTACTTGATGAACCTACCAACAACTTGGACATCGATACTATTCGATGGTTACAAGACATGTTGAACCAACGTAACAGCACCATGATTATTATTTCGCATGACCGTTATTTCTTAAACTCAGTGTGTACTCACATGGCTGACTTAGATTACGGTGAACTACGAGTGTTCCCTGGCAACTACGACGAATACATGATGGCTGCACAGCAATCACGTGAACGTTTAATGAGTGACAACGCCAAGAAAAAAGCGCAAATAGCTGAATTACAAACGTTCGTCGCACGTTTCTCTGCCAACGCATCTAAAGCTAAACAAGCTACATCACGCGCTAAGCAAATTGATAAAATTAAGCTTGATGACATCAAAGCATCGAGCCGTGTAAACCCATTTATTCGTTTCGAACAAGAAAAGAAATTGTTCCGTAATGCACTTGTGGTTGAAAATTTAGCCAAAGGTTACGACAAACCATTATTTAGCAAGCTTAACCTAATGGTTGAAGTGGGTGAGAGAATTGCTATCTTGGGTCAGAACGGTATTGGTAAAACGACTTTATTACGCACTTTAGTTCATGATATTCCACAAGACGAAGGAACGATTAATTGGTCTGAAAATGCCAATATTGGTTACTACGCACAGGATCATGAAGCTGATTTTGCTAATGACATGACTTTGTTCGAATGGATGAGTCAATGGCGTAAAGAAAACGATGATGATCAATCCGTTCGCGGTATTTTAGGTCGTATGTTGTTTGGTGCAGATGACATTAAAAAGTCAGTTAAAGTGTTGTCTGGTGGTGAGAAAGGCCGTATGTATTTCGGTAAACTTATCATGCAAAAAGCCAACATTTTGTTACTCGATGAGCCAACCAACCACATGGATATGGAATCTATTGAGTCATTAAACAATGCGCTTGAAAAATACGAAGGCACCTTAATGTTCGTCTCACATGACCGTGCATTCGTTTCATCTTTGGCCACACGTATTATTGAAATTACTGAAACCGGTATTAATGATTTCAAAGGCTCTTACGACGAATTTTTGGCAAGTAAAGGTATCGACGCGTAATTTTCATTTACTGCGAATAACCGTTATACCCAATAGCTACGTATTAACACCATTAGCCCTGAACAAAAGTTCGGGGCTTTTTGTTTTTATTTACCCTGCTAAGCCATATACTCTATTGATATAAATCAATGGTATTACCTACAACAGGCATCTATTTTATGAGCATCACCCATGAGCAAGTCGCATCAACCTTGAATGATTTGAAATGTCGTACTAATTTTAATATTAAGAATGTCACCGAATACATGCTGCCTGAGTTAAAAGAGCCTGTTTATTTGCATGTAGAAGGGAAAACGCCATTACTGATTATTCGTCCGGCATTTGAAGTGTTTTCGACTGAACTGGCTACCATTGACGGGGTACACGCTAAATATGATTACTATCACAATGCCCAAATGACCCGATTCCCAACCCGTCAAAACAAAGGCTTAAATGAAATTCACTACGGTTTAGCCTTTCGATTTGATACCACAGATGCCATTAAATTATTTATTAATAGATTGATTGAAATAGTAAAAGGATAAGTGACTCATTAAGGGAGCCCAACATCATGACAGAGCAATTTAATATTAATCAGTTTAATTGTTCCATCAGCGGTAAAGGACAAACTCTTATTTGGGCTCATGGTTCAACAGGCTGTATTCAAAGTGAAGATGCGATTGGTTTATATGCTTGGCATCGATTTCCTAAAAAATTGCAGCTGATTCGTTATGACGCAGTTGGTCATGGTTTGTCTTCTGCCGGTAAGTGCGTAGAAGACTATTTATGGCCAGAACTGGCCAATGACATGATAAGTGTAGCGACGCATTGTAAAGCAACGTCAGAGCTTATTTTAGGTGGCCAATCAATGGGCAGTGCCACAAGCTTATATGCAGCGTTGAAGCATCCAGGTATGGTAAAAGGATTGATCTTAATGAATCCACCAAACGCATGGCATTCACGGGCGGCACAAGTGGATGAATATCATAAAATGGCAAAAGCAGCTCGTATTTTTGGTGGTAAAGGTTTAGCTAAAATAAGTGCTAAACATTGGGATAAATTACTTCCCAATTGGCTGATTAATGGTCATGAGCACAGCGTGCTAGGAATGCTCGATGGGTTAAAACAGATGACTAGCCAAACTCTTGATCAGTTGTTTCGTGCCGCAGCCCTTAATGATTTGCCAAATAAGCAACTGCTTAGCGGATTGACAATGCCAACGCTTATTTTAGCCTGGCATGGCGATAAGACCCATCCGGTTGAAACCGCCATTGAATTGCACCAAACATTACCCAATTCGACTTTACACATTGCTGACTCAGTAGATGAAGTCAATGAATGGCCTGAATTGATCAGCGAGTTTTGTTTTCGTTTATAAATCGTTATCGATAGTGAGAAGAGTCGTTTTCAGTTGATTTTATCACGGTAGCTTTACACGCTAAATTCATTCACTCAATTTCATCGTCTGAGATGCAGATTGCATTGGGTTCACGCAGGAGAAAAGATAGTAACTACTCAATTATATGTATTTAAAGCATTATTAAATTAAAAGAAACTAAATTAGCTGTGAGCTAGATCTGAGTTTGTTGTAAAGTCTTTACCAAAATCTATCAATGTGGTTTATGGTTTGGTGTAGAAAAACGTATTTACCGAAAGAGTTTTAAAAGGATGATGTATGAATTGGCAATGGATTAGCAACCTCAAAATTTCGCGTAAACTGGCTTTACTTGTAATCCCCCCGTTATTAACCAGTATTCTATTTGGTGGTATGTACCTTAATAATGAATACAACACTCAGCATCGGTTAGCACTGATTATTGATTTAACCCAGGTTGCTATTATCAATAGTTCATTAGTACATGAACTGCAAAAAGAGCGTGGCATGAGTGCCGGTTTTCTCAGTTCTAAAGGCCAAGCATTTAAAGACAATTTAACTAACCAACGTGCTGAAACAGACATACAAATTCAACGTTTTAATCTTGTTGCTCAGCAAGAGAATTTTCCTCAACAACTGCAATCCACATATAGTGAAGTTGCCGCTGCATTTAATCAGCTAAGCCAAATACGTAAAAATGTCACAGCGCTAAACATTAGCGTCGCAGAGCAGGTTAGTTATTATACCCGCATCAATACCCTATTATTATCAATGGTTGATAATGCTGCTAGCCAGAGTTTAGACAGCCAAATAGCCATAAAGCTCAAAGCATTTGCGGCATTTTTACAATTAAAAGAACGAGCAGGAATAGAGCGTGCTGTCCTCAGTACCACTTTTGGCCGCAGTGAATCTCCCCCTGGGTCATATCGAAAATTTGTCACGCTAGTGGCAGAGCAACAAACTTATGCAGAACGGTTTATTGCCGCTGCCAGCCCAGAAAACATCCGTATTTTTAAACAAGCACAACAAGACAGTGCTATGGCGAGTGTTGACCAACTTCGTGAAATTGCCTTTGCACAAGACAGCGTCGCAATGGCACAACAAAGCCCAGAAGATTGGTTTAAAATATCGACGGCACGGATTGAATTGCTAACTCAACTAGAAAAACAATTCAGCCAAGACTTGTCACAGTTAAGCCAAGATAAATTGTCACAAGCAACTGAGCATATGTATCTCACTGGCGCTGTGTTATTGCTGGCTCTTATTTTTGCTATTGTGATGAGCATGGTTGTTTCTCGCTACTTACATCGTAGCTTAAGTGTGCTACACAAACAGGTGCTACATGCAGGCACTCAATTTGATTTAACCACTCGCTTAAGCCATCAGTCAGATGATGAATTTGGTCAAATTTCGATAGCATTCAATCAAATGATGGCAGAGTTTGAACTTGTTATTACCCAAGTGCGTCGTAATGCATTGAGTTTGGTTCATGCGGTTGAAAAAATGAATGGTTTTACTCACTCAATGCAAGCAGATGTTGAACAAGGTTCGTCAGAAGCTGAGCAAGTCGCTTCTGCGATGACTGAGATGAGTGCCACGGTCCACGAAATTGCCGCTAATGCAGTGCAGGTTTCAGAAGCATCAGCCAATGCCAATATCGAAGTGCAGAGTGGTAACAACGACGTTAGTAAAACCAGTGATGCGATTCAATTGTTGGCTAAAGAAATTGCCAACGCTGCGCAAAGTATTGAACGTTTAGATAAAGATGTACAAGATATTGTGACCATTTTAGCGGTCATCAGCTCTATTGCTGACCAAACTAATTTACTCGCATTAAATGCGGCAATCGAAGCAGCTAGAGCGGGTGAGCAAGGAAGAGGTTTTGCCGTTGTTGCAGATGAAGTGCGTACCTTAGCTCAGCGCTCACAACGTTCAACAGAAGACATTAAAGCGATGACCGAGCGTCTTAAAGCGGGGGCGGCCACTGCCGTCAGTGCTATGCAGCGAGGCCAGGTACAAGCACAACAAAGTGTTACAGAATCTCAACATGCAGGCAATGAGCTTAAATTGATTGCTCAACACGTTGGTGTGATTGACAGCATGAACCAACAAATTGCCGCTTCAACACATGAACAATCAGCCGTGGCTGAGGAAGTGAATCGTAATGCGATGAAAATCACTGAGATCTATCACCATACGCAGGAGATATCACAACAGATTGCTTTGCTAAATGATAATTTATTGAGTGATGCCAGTGACATGTCACAACAAGTCAGCAAATTTATCTTATCTACTACGACAAGCTAAAACGATAACGAGCGAGAAAAGCGGTAACGTCGATGACAATCTACGCGAAGATGACAAGCGAAAACACAGCGAACAAGCCTAGAGGCTAAAACGCTTGTCATCGCTCGTTATCGTTTTCATCACTTGCTCGCTTAATCTGCTTTTATAGCCGCGCAGCGATCTAGCAGGACGAAGTCCGCCCTAGTCTCTAGGCTATAAATTGATAACAAGCGGTAAGGGCGATGACAATCTAAGAAAGATAGCAAGCGAACAAGCCTAGATGCTAGAACGCTTCGCGGCTAGAGGCTATAAAAGCTTGATCAACCAAGTCTGAAGGTTTTTTGCTACACCACGGAGCCAACTGTTATCCGCTTTTATAGCAGCGCAGCGATCTAGCAGGACGAAGTCCGCCCTAGTCTCTAGGCTGTTAATCGCTTGTCATCGCTAGTCACCGCTCTTTATCGCCTGTGACCTTTCTCAACTCATTTGGTGCAATGTTGCAGTAATTGGACAAAAAAATCGCTTCCTTTACGTTCAGCAAACGCAATATTTCGCTCGGGAATAGATTCAGGATCATTATAGTTGGCTAATGCCATTTCCATGCTGGCTTCGCGGATAATATGCAGGCAAGGGTAGGGGGAACGATTGGTAAAGTTAGCGGCACTGTCTTGTGGTTCACCTTCAAAACAATAGTCCGGATGAAATGTCGCTAATTGATAAACACCCTCATAACCTTGTTCAATTAGTTCATCTGTAGCGTAATCAACTAAATCTAAATAAGGGTAAAAACCTTCAAAACCTCGAGGCAAAATAAACAGGGTTGTTTCAGTGTCAGGATGATTATCTAAGTATTGGCATTCTTCAATCAACGCCTTTAGCACAGCCTTTGTTTTAGTTTCTTCAATGGCAACATAGCGAATACTTGCACGTTCGACTTCTCGACGGGCAAATGGGCAAATGTTGTATTTCATAATGACATCTTTTACCCAAATTTCGGTATGAGCAAGACATTCATGTTGTTCCATTACTTAACCCTTTATCGCTATTAAATTGATTAGTGTGTTGTTGGCGGCAACATCATTGGGATGATCGATGCCACTAATAATAATGCCATAGTGATATTAAAAATACGTTGTTGACGCTCATTTTTAAGTAACCGTTTTAGTGCCACCCCAAATCCTAACCAGACAATCGCACAGGGAAAGGCGACACATAAAAACACACTCGCTATGGTAATCACCTGGCTATTAAGTTCTTGTTGTACTGAGGTAAATGTTGCTATGGCACCAACAGCCATAATCCAGCCTTTCGGATTAACCCATTGAAATGCAGCAGCTTGTAAAAAAGTAAATGGTTTACTCACCTGCTTGCCTTCCATTTTATTGCTGCTATTAGCGATGAGCCATGATAAATACAGCAAATAGCTAATTCCAATTACTTTAATCACAATATGAATGAAAGGATAAGCTTGAAATATTGCACTTAACCCAAGCCCGACCGCTAATATCATGGTCGGAAATCCTAAGCTAATACCCATTAGATGAGGAATGCTGCGTTTAATACCAAAATTCACACCTGAGGTCATCAACATGATGTTGTTTGGGCCTGGAGTAATTCCGGCAGAAAAAGCAAATAAAGCAATGGCGAATACTAACTCCATGAACAAATCTCTTTGGGTTATATTTTTTAGAAGCAGAATTTTAGGGGATTTTAGTCATTCACCATAATGATTTTTTTAGCAGTTGCGCAAATTAATCGTTTTATAAGCGCTACAACTGGCTTGCTGCTGTGTTTCTTCGCCAACATCTGGCAATAAAGCACAACAGCAAGCAAGTAAGTTAATAGCTCACTTCGATTTCGTAAGATGAGAATTTACGAATATTAATCACACCAGTATCAAAAATAAGGTATTGGCCTTTAATGCCCTGCAAAATACCTGTTACTTCAGCAATTTTATCAAAATTATGCGATTTAACTTTAATAGGAAATTGCGTTATTGGGTAACTAATGGCTTGAATGTTCGCGTCTAGACGTTCAATAACAATGTCCTGGTATTCGGCCGCGAGAGCTTGCAGTTTATCTTCAATTAACGGGATAAGTTGGGCTGCTTGTTCAACCAAATCGACATCATCATTATGACCTTTTAGCATAGCCTGCCAATGGGTTTTGTCGTTAATGAATTTGGCTAATTCAATTTCAATTAAGCCTGACATTTTACGTGTCGACACTTTAAAAATAGGTAAGCCTTGGGTTGCGCCTTGGTCTATCCAACGGGTTGGGATTTGAGTATGGCGGGTAATACCGACTTTAATGCCTGAAGTGTTCGATAAATAAACATAGTGGGGTACAAAGCAATTTGACATGGCCCATTCTGGCTCGCGACAAGTACCTTGATCAAAATGGCATGTTTCTGGTTTCATTATACACAAGTCGCAACTGGCCAGTTTTGACATGCATACGTAGCAGTGACCTTGAGAATAACTTTTCTTGGTCTTTTTACCGCAGTTGCTGCAAAAAATATTACCTGTATGAGTCATGGTTAATGACTTACCAATAAGCGGGTTAAGGGCTAAACGCGCTTCACCAACAGGTAAATGGTATTCCACCTCATGGTTATCATTGAGGTGGGTTTTCAGTTTTGATAGCGTTCCAAACATGGTTAATCCATTTTTATCATCATTATTTTGTGGCAGTTTAACAGATGATCAAAATGGATTTTAGGCTTAATTCGTTCTAAATGTTCAAATCAACTTATGCCGATTTACTCAGTTTATCTAATACAACATCATCACCCATTTCATACAGTGATGCTGTAATTTGCTCTTCTTGGCTTGGGTCGGTTAACCCTAATGCCATCGTTGCTCTAAATAATGCAATACCGGTGTGGCTTGCTGTTTCATATTGGCTACTAAATTGTTCTATATTTACGCCTAGAGCATTCATTTTATTAGATATATGTAACACAATCCCAGGACGATCATATGCGACTAAGTTATAGTGCAAATGTTTAATCGGTTTAGCACTTAATGTTGTTTTAGCAAAGGTTAAGGTTAAGCCGTCAATGCATTCTAAGGCGTCAATTAACTCATCCCATTTTAGAGCTGGAACTTCTAATTGTAATATTGCAGCAAAAATACCGTCTATATGGCGCATTTCAGAGTCTAGCCAATTGCCACCATGGCGACTAACTACATTAGCAATTTGTTCTACTAAGCCTTTTCTATCAGGTGCTTGAAGAGTAATAAGATAACGCATCATTCGATATTTCTCCTATAAGTAATGTCTGTAACACAAATGTCATATTTACGTCATATAATCGCAGCCACTTAAGATTGTGTTATTGTTTTACTGTGGTTTACTTTCATTTATTTAGTCATAAATAATTATTGTTAGCATAGTAGACTACACATTCAAAGCGCTAATTATGGCATCGATTAATTATTAGAGGTTCTTAATGGAAAGTCAGGTCAATAAACCTGGTTCTGCGGAAAAAAGTCTACTCGTTGATAGACATGCAACCCGCAGAGCATTTAAGGATAAAGCAGCAGAGATTGGGGTAACCGTTGGTGGCACATTAGTGTTTGTCACCCTGTTATTAATATTTTTCTATTTGCTGTATGTCATCAAGCCCATTTTTGATGGAGCGCATATAGAACCTGTTACCAGTGTGAGTTATCAACATACTGATGCGAAAACCTTAACTGTTGGCAGTGATGAACAAAACGAAGTGCTTTATCGAGTGACCGAATCGGGTGTCGTTGATTTTTATTCAGCCGCTAGCGGTGAATTGATTTCATCTTTTAAGCCAAAAATCCCTGAAGGCACAACGGTAACCAGCAGCGCAAAATCAAGCCCAAGCGAGCAACGTTTTGCATTAGGGCTGAGTAACGGCCAAGTGATTGTTGTCGGCATTGAGTTTGGATTAACTTACCCAGACAATAAACGTGTCATTACACCCTCTTTGCGTTATCCGATGGGTGAAACGCCTTTGACGATTAATAGTGACGGTGCGGTTTATAATCTGGTGTTTGATTTTAGCGACAGTCGCATGAGCTTTGCATACCAAGACGCCAAAGGTGCTTGGAAGCTTAATCGCCAAGAAGGCGAAGAAAACATGATGACTGAAGAAGTTGAATGGTCATCTGTTGAAGTATTTATAAGCGATGCTCCTAGTAATGTTATATCAGCGATAATGACTCCTGATCACCGTCAGCTTATTTTGAGTGCTAATAATAAACTGTTTATTTATAACACTCGCGATGCCGACTCTGTTGAGTTACTTCAAGTTGTCGATGTTCAAAAAGTAAATGCTGAAGTTAAGCAAGTAAATTTACTTGCCGGTGCCAGCTCTATTTTGGTGAGTTATGACAGCGGTATAGTGAGTCAGTACTTCCAAGTTAATAGCGAAAAAGGTCGTTTATATCAGCAGATTCGTGAGTTTGATGATCTTGCTCCTGTTAGTGTAATGGCAACAGAGTTTTATCGTAAAAGCTTTGCCGTGCTGAGTGCAGAAGGCGAGTTAACACTGCTTTATACGACCAGTGAACGTCAGTTATTCGACGAGAAATTTCAGTTAACCAACCCCGGTAAAATGGGCTTTAGCCCGCGTTCAAACGCCTTGGTGATTGAAGCCGATAACAAACTTAACCTGTTCTCTGTTGAAAATGATCATCCAGAAATATCCTGGAGCGCACTGTGGGAAAAAGTGTGGTACGAAGGTTACCCTGAACCACAATATGTGTGGCAGTCGACTTCAGGTTCTGACGACTTTGAAGCCAAATTAAGCTTAATGCCACTGGCATTTGGCACCATGAAAGCGGCATTTTACGCCATGCTATTTGCCGCGCCATTGGCGATTGCTGGGGCGATTTATACCGCTTACTTCATGACACCTAAAGTGCGTAATGTCGTTAAACCTACCATTGAAATTATGGAAGCATTACCGACAGTAATTTTGGGTTTCTTGGCCGGCTTATGGTTAGCGCCACTGATTGAAGATCATTTGCCCGGTATTGTGGTGTTATTGATGTTATTGCCCACATCAATACTTGCCACTGCATTTGCCTGGAGTAAATTGCCTGAAAAATGGAAGCATCGTCTACCAGAAACCTACCAAGAACTAATGCTATTACCGGTGATTATATTTATTGGTTGGTTCTCTTTTGAGATAAGCCCAGTGATTGAAGTGGCATTATTTGATGGCAATACTCGTCAATTTATTACTAATGATTTAGGTATCACTTTTGACCAACGTAATGCGCTGGTTGTGGGTATTGCCATGGGTTTTGCGGTAATTCCAACCATATTCTCAATTGCTGAAGATGCGATTTTCTCTGTGCCGCGTCATTTATCAAACGGCAGTTTGGCACTGGGTGCAACAAACTGGCAAACCTTGACTAAGGTGGTATTACTTACCGCCAGCCCGGGTATTTTTTCGGCCATTATGATGGGCTTAGGCCGTGCAGTGGGTGAAACCATGATTGTGTTAATGGCAACCGGTAATACTGCAATCCTTGAGTGGAGTGTATTTGAAGGTATGCGTACCTTAGCGGCAAACATTGCTGTAGAAATGCCTGAGTCGGCCATTGGCAGTACGCATTATCGCGTATTGTTCTTAGCTGCCTTTGTATTGTTCGTATTCACCTTCTTCTTTAATACCATTGCTGAAGTTGTTCGCCAACGTTTACGCGAACGTTATAGCTCACTGTAAGGAAAGATGATGACTCGATTAATGATTAATTCGCCAATCGCCTTGAGAGGTTTGTGCAATGGGTAAGTGGTTTAAATCAGGTTCACCGTGGATTTGGATGACCGGTGGTGCCGTTAGTATCAGTTTGATTGCCGTTTTAGGCTTACTACTGTTAATCGCTTGGCGTGGCTTGAGTTACTTTTGGCCTGCTGATGTTTATGAATGGCAACTCGAAGACAACAATGGTGTTAAAAGTACCTTAATTGGTGAGATTTACGACCGTGAAGAGGTGCCTACAGAGCGCTTAATTTCAGCTGGTCATAAATTTACCAAACACCCTGGTGAGTTTGTTACTCGTTACTTGGTAAAAACCGGTAACCGTGAGTTTGTTGGTTTAGATTTCCGTTGGATTTTGGGAACCGATATCGTTAGCCGCTCTATGCCCGCTGATGTCGCGAAACTTGAACGGACGAAAAACGGTAATTTTTACGGTTATCCTGTTGCGGTAATCGAAGACGGTAAACGTTTAGAGTTAACTAATGAAGCAGACATAGAAGCGTCTTTGTTCGACCATATCGACCGCGCTGTGGCGATTTCTGATCAAGCCTTGGCGTTGCAAAAAAGCGATATTGGCTCGATAAATTATCAAATGGAACGTCTACGTTTGAAAGAGCGTGGTTATGAGCTTGATGGGGAATTAACCGCCGAGCGTAAAGCGGATATCAAGGCGCAAATTGGACAGCTTAACAAAGATTACTTAGTGCTTGAAAAAGACTTGTTTGCTCTGCGTGACAAAGCCGCTCGTGATTCTGTTGTAGTGAAAGATATGCGCGGTGTTGAAGTCACCTTGCAACTGGACTCTATTTTAGACGTCAGTTACGTCAATCACATGAACTTACTCGGTAAAGTGGGCCACTGGTTTGTGGGAATTGGTCGCTTTGTTAGTGATGACCCACGTGAAGCCAATACTGAAGGTGGTGTTTTTCCCGCTATTTTTGGTACGGTATTTATGGTGATGCTCATGGCTGTTATCGTAACGCCATTTGGGGTTATTGCTGCTATTTACTTGCATGAATACGCCAAGAAAGGCCCTATTACTAAGCTTATCCGTATTGCGGTAATTAACTTAGCCGGTGTACCGTCAATTGTTTATGGTGTGTTTGGTTTAGGTTTCTTTGTGTACATGATGGGCGGCTCAATTGACCAATTGTTCTTCCCTGAGGCGTTACCAGCACCCACATTTGGCTCTCCTGGAGTGATTTGGTCTGCATTAACCTTAGCCATTTTAACCTTGCCAGTGGTCATTGTATCAACCGAAGAAGGCTTAAGCCGAATTCCGAGTGCAGTGCGTCAAGGCAGCTTAGCATTAGGCGCGACTAAAGCTGAGACCTTATGGCGCATTGTGATCCCAATGGCAAGCCCAGCAATTATGACGGGTTTGATTTTAGCCGTGGCACGTGCCGCCGGTGAAGTGGCTCCGTTGATGTTAGTGGGTGTGGTAAAATTAGCTCCAACATTACCGATTGATATGAACTTCCCGTTTGTGCATTTAGAACGTAAGTTCATGCACTTAGGTTTCCATATTTACGATGTAGGCTTCCAAAGCCCTAACGTAGAAGCAGCACGCCCATTGGTGTATGCAACTTCGTTCTTATTAGTATCTGTAATTGTTGCTCTTAATTTAACCGCTATCAGCGTGCGCAACCATTTACGTGAAAAATTCCGTTCGCTAGAACATTAATTAGCGATATCCTGAGGAAAGATAAAATGATTTCTATTGATAGTTCAGCAATGCAAACAGAAGCCGTTGATTTAGCTAATTTACCGGCACAGGATACCGCACTTGAAATTCGTAACCTTGATTTACGTTACGGTGACAAGCAAGCGCTATTTGATGTGTCGATGAAGATCCCTAAAAAACAAGTTACGGCATTTATCGGCCCAAGTGGTTGTGGTAAATCAACGCTGTTACGTTGCATTAACCGCATGAATGATTTGGTTGATAGTTGTAAAATTGAAGGTGAAATCTTACTTCATGGGCAGAATATTTATGACAAGAAAGTTGATGTCGCAGCACTACGTCGTAACGTCGGCATGGTGTTTCAGCGTCCTAACCCATTCCCTAAGTCAATTTACGAAAACGTAGTGTATGGCTTACGTTTACAAGGGTTAAGCAACCGTCGTGATTTAGACGAAGCGGCAGAGCGTTCATTACGTGGCGCAGCGATTTGGGACGAAGTGAAAGACCGTCTACACGATAATGCTTTTGGTTTATCTGGTGGTCAGCAACAACGTTTGGTGATTGCCCGTGCTATTGCTATTGAGCCAGAAGTACTGCTACTCGATGAGCCAACGTCAGCACTTGACCCAATCTCGACTTTAACCATTGAAGAATTGATTACTGAGCTAAAACAACAGTATACCGTGGTAATTGTGACGCATAACATGCAACAAGCGGCTCGAGTGTCTGATCAAACGGCCTTTATGTACATGGGTGAGTTGGTTGAGTACGCTGATACCAACACTATTTTCACGACCCCTAAAAAGCGTAAAACAGAAGATTATATTACCGGTCGTTATGGTTAATCTTGCTTAAAACGCTTTTTATTAACATACAGAATTTAGGTGGGTATCATGGAAAAAATGAATTTAAGTAAACACATATCAGGTCAGTTTAATGCTGAGCTTGATGATATTCGTAATCGTGTATTAGCCATGGGCGGTCTTGTTGAGCGCCAGCTTGAGCAAGCATTGGATGCTCTGGCAACACTTGACTCAGAATTAGCGCAACAAGTGATTGAAGGCGATCATAAAGTCAATGGTATGGAAGTGGCTATTGATGAAGAGTGCACCCGTATTATTGCTAAGCGTCAACCTGCTGCCAGTGATTTACGCTTAATTTTGGCTATTTCTAAAACCATTACTGATCTTGAACGTATTGGTGATGCTTGTGTTCGTATTGCTAAAGCAGCGGTAGAAAAGCGCGCTAACAGTCAACAACCTTTATTGGTGAGTATTGAAAACATGGGGCGTCACGCCACACGTATGTTGCACTCAACGTTAGATGCATTAGCACGTATGGATGCCGACCAAGCATTTGAGTTACACAAAGAAGATGCGAAATTAGACAAAGAGTATGAAGGTATTATCCGTCAATTAATGACTCATATGATGGAAGATCCTCGCTCAATCCCAGGTGTGTTAGACGTATTATGGGCTGCGCGTGCGGTCGAGCGTGTCGGAGACCGTTGTAAGAATATCTGTGAGTACGTGATTTACTATGTGAAAGGTAAAGACGTTCGCCATATTTCTTATGAAGAAATGGAAAAAGAGCTGTAATAAGTCTTAACGATTTTTGAAACGCCCTATGTTGCACTGTTTATCTAACAAACAGCCCAGCATAGGGCGTTTTTGTTTAGCTGTTTTGATGGATATTTGCTATCTTTGGCGCCTAAATCTGATGTAGAAGAAAACGTTCATGAAAAATACCCTTACTCGTGGTTTAACCAATTTATTGCCTATGGTGTTGTCTATCTGGCTGTTTTGGTCACTGTTTATCTCACTAGATGGCTTAGGTAAATTATTGCTTGATATCGTGGGGGTAAAAGCGGCTTTTGTTGGCGCAGGCTTTTGTTTGGTGGCGGGTTTAGTGTTTGTTGCGGGGTTACTATTTTCAGTTAGCCCGATTGCTTGGGTTTACGGTTGGATTGAAAACCAACTGATGAAGTTTCCTTTGTTTAAATCTGTTTATGGCAGTATCCGTGATATCGCCAGTTTAATGAACCGTGACGGCCAACCTAAAACTCAAAAAACGGTATTAGTCAAACAAGCCAATGGCAGTTTTGTTGTGGGTTTTATCATGAGTGACTCAGCGCCACAGCCTCTTGCAGATGCATTGCCAGAAGGTGATTGGGTGCCAGTATTATTCCAACTCAGTTACCAAATCGCAGGGGTGACCAGTTTGGTTAAACGCGACGACCTTATTTTTGTCGACTGGTCATTTGAAGATGCGATGCGTTTTAATTTAACCGCTGGGATATCTAACAGTAAAGAAGCTTAAATAGGCTAACAACCGATTAGAGCGATAATAAGCGATAACGGGGATATCAAGCGAAACCGGCGATATCAATCGGTTATAGCGAACGTAGCACTTGTCATCCCATTTTATCGCTGTTCATCGTTTTAACTTTGCTTTATAGCGCCTAGGCTTGAGGCGATTATATTACGCTAAGCGATCGATTATCAGCGCTTTGTCATTGTTAATTTGCGTCAGTCGCGATTAATCGTAAAATAGCTGTTACAAACAATTGCCCCAAGAGATAACAGTGATTATCCTTGGGGTAATTTTATTTATGAGTGATAAATCAATGTCAGCCAATGAAAGTAAATTAGATAAAGTATTAGCGGAAGCGAGAGACTACAAAGCCTCTCGTGAAAAAGGATATCGTGAGCAAGCGCTAAAGCTCTACCCTTGGGTATGTGGGCGTTGTACCAGAGAGTTTACTCATAAAAATTTATCTGAATTAACTGTGCATCATCGCGACCATAATCATGATAATAATCCGTCAGATGGTACTAATTGGGAGTTGTTGTGCCTGTACTGTCACGACAATGAACATTCACGCTTTGAAGAGTTGATTCGTTACGGTAGCACCAAAGAAGCCAAGCAAGATGCTGCCACTTTCAATCCATTCGCAGACTTAAAAGCGATGATGAAGAAGTAGAGCTGAGACGGTAGAAGCGGTTAAGAGCGATAACAGGCGATGACAAGCGATAAAAGCCTAGGAGCTAGGTCGCTTCGCGGCGAGATGCTATACAGGCAATGTCAAAAGCTGGTAAGAGCGATAAAAATCGATGACAAGCGATAAAAGCCTAGGAACTAGGTCGCTTCGCGGCGAGATGCTATACAGGCAATGTCAAAAACTGGTAAGAGCGATAAAAGCCTAGGAGCTAGGTCGCTTCGCGGCGAGATGCTATAAAATCAAATTCAAAAGATACAAGCTTAGGGCTAGGTCCCATCATGGAAATACTTCTGAACTGGGTCTGCTTGATGTTTTACCGTTGTTATAGAAGCGAAGCGCACTAGCTGGACGCAGTCCGCCCTAGCATCTAGGCTTGTTACCGCTTGTTACCGCTTGTTACCGCTTGTAATCGCTTGTAATCGCTTGTAATCGCTCGTTATCACATTTTATCTCAACGTTATCGCTTGATTCGCTTTTCAGCTTCCAACCACTTTGCTCTCGACAATGTTTGACTGTTACCGTCACCTGAAAATTGTTGTTTTCTATCGGCTAATTTATCGCAAATCTGGTTTTTTTGTTCATCACTTGCTTGTGACCAAATCACAATTTCATCAATGTGACGAAAACAGCCCATACAATAATCGTCAGCATTTAGGCCACAACGGGCGACACAAGGTGAGTGCATAGTTTACAATTCCAGTCCGGCGATTTAATGACTCGCATCCTATCATTTCAATCGGCTAAGGTTAACTACAAGTCTCAATATGTCAGTAATCAAATATCAACAGACCTTTAATGCCATAGACTCATTTCTACATGGCCTAAGACCCTTATGGCAGCTAGTCGCGTTTGAGTGTGACCACTTACCTTGGCAGCACGCATTTCCACATTTAGCCCAAACGGTATGGCAACTTGATGATGCTGAAATTGATATACTTGATTCTGATCAACAACATCTTGTTGATGCATTATTACCAAGTTTAATTGCAGACATACAGCAAGGTCAGTTTCCAAACAAAGATCAACTGATTAATCAATTAAGCTTGTTAGTCATCACTTTGCCTACAAGTGCCACTAACAATGACGATGCGCAAGATGTGCCTTACATTGAACGGCTTGCTAATGAACATAAAAATAGCGATTTAGCGCATTTTAGTGCTCACATTAAAGGTCGTAAATGGCAACAAATCAGCGCGTTTGCGGAGCAAGTTGATCCACAACATCATCCCCAATTACCTCTGTTACCTATCTTGGAGTGGTGTGCGGGTAAAGGACATTTAGGTCGATTAGTGGCTAAGCAGCAAAAGGTTGAGGTAACGAGTATTGAGTGGCAAGCGAGTTTATGCGCACAAGGCCAGGTTTTTGCAAAACAATGGCAATTAGCACAAACTTTTATTTGTGCTGATGCTTTTGCGCCAATCGACTCAAGTAAACCGCTATTGTTAATTGACCAACATGCTATAGCATTGCACGCTTGTGGTGATTTACACGTTCGACTACTCAAACTTGCCGTATCGGCAGGCACTCGGGTACTGTCTATTTCACCATGCTGTTATCATTTGATTGAAGATACACATTATCAACCGCTATCAGCTTTAGGCAAAGTGAGTGCGGTTAAACTGTCAAAGCATGACTTACAGCTGCCATTGCAACAAAGCGTTATTGCTGGCACCAAAAAACAAACATTACGTAATCAAGAGATATCATGGCGCTTAGGTTTTGACAGTTTGCAACGAAAAATACGCGATATAGATTCTTATTTATCGGTGCCGACCATTAAAAAAAGTCAGCTTAGTGGCAATTTTAGCGACTTTTGCCAGTGGGCAGCAAATCAAAAGCATTTAGTTATATCCAGTGAGATTAATTTGAGCCATTATTTGCACCGCGGAATCGAACGACAAAGACTTACTAAGCGGATTGATTTAGTCGCTCATTTATTTCGTCGAGCCTTGGAGCATTGGCTGTTGCTCGATCGAGTGTGTTTTTTACAAGAGCAGGGATATCAAGTTACGTTGACTGAATTTTGTGCAAACAGTGTTACACCACGAAATGCGCTGATCCAAGCAATTAAAACAAACTAATAGCAGTCTTTGTCACAAAACTGCAAATTAAACCTTTGTTTATACTAGTCTATTTGCCCTAAAACTGTGAAAATCAACAAACTAGTTAATCAAATAATAAAATTTAACCACAATATATTATCCACATTACCGCATTGGCTTGCTGTTTTTGATTGAATAATTAAGCCATTCTTGTTCAAATGGCGGGTTAATAACGAATAACAACTATTCTAGTGGCTTTTGGGCTTGCTAGAGCGAAGCGAATTATACGGTTTAATGAAATATTCACGCGTCTTTATCAATAGTCTGGCTTATGAGCTAGCACCACAAGTAGTGTCGAGTAGCGATTTAGAATCTCGCTTGGCCCCGCTTTATCAAAAGTTTCGTATTCCGATGGGGCAACTTGCCGCATTAACCGGAATTACCGAGCGTCGTTGGTGGCCTAAAGGTCATCGTTTATCAGACGGCGCTATTGCTGCTGCACGTAAAGCCGTGAATGAAACCGGCATTAATGTCAGCGACTTAGGTGCCGTGGTATACACTGGTGTGTGTCGTGATCAACACGAACCCGCAACCGCTTGCCGTATTGCTGCCGAACTTGGCGTGTCTAAAGACACTGCCATTTATGACATCAGCAATGCTTGTTTAGGGGTGTTGTCGGGTATTTTGGATATTGCCAATCGTATCGAACTTGGTCAAATCAAAGCAGGAATGGTTGTGTCGTGCGAATCTGCACGAGACATCGTCGATGCCACAATTGACCACATGCTAGCCGAACCGACAATGCAAAACTTTGCCCAGTCATTGGCAACGCTTACGGGCGGTTCAGGCGCAGTTGCTGTTATTTTAACTGACGGCAGCTTGCCACTCACCACCACGCGTCAGCATCAGCTATTAGGTGCCAGTCATTTGTCTGCACCAGAGCATCACCAATTGTGTCAATGGGGCCTACAAGAAGCTGGGCACTTATTATATCGCGAGTTTATGCGTACCGATGCAGTTACCTTGCTTAAAGAAGGCGTAGAGCTTGCTAAGCACACTTGGGAGCATTTCCTAGAGCAGCGTGATTGGGTTGTTGAGCAAGTTGATAAAGTGATTTGTCACCAAGTAGGTGCATCAAACCGCCGACAAGTGCTAAATGCATTAAACATCCCCCACGAAAAAGAATATCCCACCTATCAAACCTTAGGCAACATGGGCACGGTTTCACTACCGGTTACTGCTGCAATTGCCCACGATGAAGGTTTTTTACGTGTTGGCGACCAAGTCAGCTTTTTAGGGATAGGCAGTGGTTTGAACTGCATGATGTTAGGAATTAAGTGGTAAGCCTTGGGCTGCACTGAGTTTTTGCATATCATTATAAAAATAGTTAACAGGATGCATCATGCTAGACAACTTACTGCCATTCAAAAGTCATTATTTAGACCGTAACGGCAATAAACTACATTACATAAACGAAGGCCAAGGCGAGCCAGTCGTTATGGTGCACGGTAATCCTAGTTGGAGTTACTACTACCGTAATTTAGTGAGCGCGTTGAGCGATAAGCATCAGTGTATTGTGCCAGACCATATTGGTTGCGGCTTATCAGACAAACCCGATGATCCACAATACGATTACACCCTAAAAAACCGTATTGATGACTTAGAAGCCTTGCTTGACAGCCTTGATGTAAAACAAAACATCACCCTAGTGGTACACGACTGGGGCGGTATGATTGGAATGGGCTTTGCGGCTCGTCATCCTGAGCGCATCAAACGCATTGTGTGTTTAAACACGGCAGCGTTTCATCTTCCTAAAACTAAGCCTTTTCCCTGGGCATTGTGGATTTGCCGCGAAACCTTACTCGGTACCTTGTTGGTTCGTGGTTTAAATGCATTTTCATCAGCAGCCTCGTATGTGGGTGTTAAACGCAAACCCATGTCTAAAGAAGTGCGTGAAGCTTACGTAGCGCCGTTTGATTCGTGGAAAAACCGTATTTCGACCTTACGTTTTGTACAAGACATTCCACTCAAACCTGGCGACAGAAACTACGACCTAGTGACTAGCATTGGCGATAGCTTAAGCGAGTTTGCTGAAGTACCGACATTGATTTGTTTTGGTTTACAAGATTTTGTATTCGATAAGTATTTTTTAGAAGAATGGCGACAGCGAATGCCTCACGCAACGGTGCACGAGTTTGCTGACTGCGGTCATTACATCCTTGAAGATGCCAGCGATGAAGTGATTGGCTTAATTAAAGACTTTATCGCAAAAAATTAATTACACCCTAAAAGGCTCATTTGAGCCTTTTAGCTATTTAATCGTCTAAAATTATCTATATGTTGGCGTTATTGTCGCTAGCCAGCATATGCGTTATCCACATTAGCCCAAAATGAAGCCACATGACTCAAACCTCTGCTCTTGCTAATGCCAATATCTGTCAGCACCTTAAAACGGCTGCGCAAACTATGCCTGCCGGACTTGCTGTTGCTGTGCAACACGCTAAGCAAGGCCATTTCAATTATCAAGAAATCGACTTTGTTACCTTACATCAACAATCGGATATGATTGCCAAAGGGCTTATTCAATACGGTATTAAGCGTGGTATGAAAGCGGTGTTAATGGTTACCCCAAGCATTGAGTTTTTCTCGTTAACGTTTGCCTTATTCAAAGCCGGTATCATCCCAATTTTAGTTGACCCTGGTATGGGTATCAAAAACCTTAAACAGTGTTTTGAAGAGTCGCAACCAGATGCCTTTATCGGCATCCCTAAAGCCCATATTGCTAGGCGGGTTTTGGGGTGGGGCAAAGGCAGTGTTAAGCAGGTGATTAATGTCGGTGGTTCAGCTATTCAACGTTTGTTAGCTAATGCAACGAGTCTCGAAACTATTACTGAAATTGGCCGTAATATTGCTCATCCGCTGGAAATGGCATTGTTAAAGCCAGATGATATGGCGGCCATTTTGTTTACTAGTGGCAGTACTGGCACACCTAAAGGCGTGGTGTACAGCCATGCGATGTTCGAGGCGCAAATTAGCGCACTTAAACACGATTACGGTATTACCCCTGGCGAGCGAGACTTAGCCACTTTTCCGCTGTTTTCATTATTTGGTCCGGCATTGGGCATGGCATCTATTGTGCCAGACATGGATGCCAGCAAGCCCATCACCGCCAATCCAGCCTATTTGTTTGCGGCAATTGAGCAATATCAATGCAGCAACATGTTTGTTAATCCTGCCTTGTTAGAGCGACTAGGCCAAGCAGGTGAGCAAAGCCAACATAAACTAAACAGCGTTAAGCGAGTGATATCAGCAGGTGCTCCGGCAACCATTAGCTCAATCAAACGCTTTAGCAAAATGCTCAACCCACAGGTTGAAGTGCTTAACTCATACGGTGCGACAGAATCGTTACCCATCAGCATGATTGGCAGCCATGAGTTGTTTGCGACTAGCGAACTGACCGATCAAGGTAAGGGCATTTGTGTCGGTAAACCAATATCGTCGGTAAGCGTTGATATTATTGCGATTACAGATACGGCTCAACCTCATTGGGCTGAAGTCAAAAAACTTGCCACCAATGAAATTGGTGAAATTGTCGTGAGCGGCCCAATGGTCAGCCAAGCCTATTATCAACGTCAACATGCCACTGAGTTAGCTAAAATTAACGATGGTGAACACGTTAAGCATCGCATGGGTGACGTAGGATATTTAGACGATAACGGCTTATTATGGATGTGTGGTCGTAAAGGTCATATTGTTGATGCTACGCGTGGTCAACAAAGAATCAAACGCTTTTACACCTTACCTTGTGAGCGCGTATTTAACACCCATCCACAAGTAAAACGTTCAGCCATTGTGGGTGTTAAGGTGGGCAATAATACCGTGCCGGTATTGTGCATTGAACTACAAAAAGACATCGTATGCTCAACCTCTAAAGCACTCTATCAAGAGTTATTAGTTATAGCAGAACAATATCCGCATACCGACGGAATAGGACGCTTTTTAATTCATCCTGAATTTCCGGTTGATGTGCGTCATAACGCAAAAATATTCAGAGAAAAACTTGCTGTTTGGGCACAAAAACAGTGGAAAGAATAAAGCTCGTCTTAGAGTAACAATAAGGTATTAATAATGGATCTGACAGATTTACATCCTCTTGAGCAAGCAGCGCTTACGCAATTATCAGTGTCGGTCAACAAAGTGTTTGTAACCGGAGCAGGCGGCTTTTTAGGATTGGCGATTTGTCAGCGCTTATTGGCAGTAGGTATTCAGGTGGTGGGCTTTGCCCGTGGTGATTATCCAAGACTGGTTGAACTGGGCGTCGATATGCGCCAAGGCGATATCAGCGACTACGATAACGTTAAACAAGCCATGCAAGGCTGTGACTTAGTGTTTCATGTGGCCTCAAAGGCTGGGGTGTGGGGCAGTAAGCAAAGTTATTACTCACCTAATGTTGATGGCGTAAATAATATTATTAATGCCTGTAAAGCGCTTAATATTCAACGTTTAGTCTACACCAGTACCCCAAGCGTGACCTTTGCAGGGCGTGACGAAAACGGCATTAATGAATCAGCGCCTTACGCTGAAACATACCTCAATTACTACGGCGAATCTAAAGCCATCGCAGAGCAACATGTGCTTGCCGCTAATTCTGCTCAACTTCACACTACAGCCTTACGACCACATTTGATTTGGGGACCAAACGATCCTCATCTTGTGCCAAGAGTAATTGAACGCGCGCGGGCAGGGCGACTAAAGCTAGTTGGCCATGAAGACAAACTGGTCGATACCATTTATGTTGATAACGCAGCTTATGCTCATGTTTTAGCGGCGTTAGATTTAGTCACTAATGCTAAGTGCGCAGGTAAAGCGTATTTTTTAAGTAATGATCAACCCATTACCATGGCAGATATGCTTAATCGTATTCTAGCCAGTGTTGATTTACCGCCAGTAACCAAGCGCGTGCCAGCCGGTGTTGCTTACGCTGCAGGCGTGGTGCTTGAGACCGTATACGGTTTGCTGAATAAATCGCAAGAACCCATCATGACTCGTTTTGTTGCAAGACAGCTCTCAACCAGCCATTACTTTGACATCAGCGCCGCCAAACAAGACTTAGGCTACCAACCGCTTATTAGCCTTGAGCAAGGTATGCAAAAACTGAAGCAATCTTTGTCGAACTAATGACCTTGCTGCCACACATTTTTCCCGTATTTACAGCACTCACATATGTGATTTAAACGATGTAAACAACTGTTTGTAAAATTGTTTTTACATCACTTCGTGGGTTATTTTTCAACAATCACTTGGTTATATTTTATTCCACTGTATCTTAAATTCCGACCACCACAACAATAACCCCAAAGAGGGTAACAACTCATAACAAGGTGGCGCAGGGAGATGCAATGCAAGATAATAATCAGGGTAAATGGAACTTAGCCACATTAGCCATTCATGGCGGGCATCAACGCGAAGCCTTTGGCTCACTCACCACACCGTTATATCAAACCGCCACCTTTGTATTTGATACTGCCGAACAAGGCGGAGCACGTTTTGCAGGCGAAGAGCCGGGTTATATTTATACTCGCCTTGGTAACCCAACCACCGCAGAACTTGAACGTAAAATGGCGCTGCTAGAAGGCGCAGAAGACGCAGCAGCAACTGCATCTGGTATGGCGGCAGTATCAAGTGCATTATTAACTCATTTGCATGCAGGCGATCACTTAATCGCATCTAAAGCGGTTTATGGTTGTACGTTCGCGCTGATGACCACTCAGCTAACCCGCTTAGGCATTACGAGTACATTAGTCGACTTCACCGACATGAACGCAGTAGAGGCGGCCATCAAGCCAAACACCAAAGTGCTGTTCTGCGAAACACCAGTAAACCCACATTTACAAGTATTCGATCTTACCGCCATGGCCAACGTCGCCAAAGCGCACAATCTAGTATCAATCGTCGATAACACCTTTATGACACCACTATTGCAGCAACCGTTAGCGTTAGGCATCGACATGGTGATCCACAGTGCGACCAAGTACTTAAACGGCCATGGTGATGTAATCGCGGGTATTGTGTGCGGTAATGCTGAGCACATGCACAGATTAAAATTCGAAATATTAAAAGACTTTGGTGGCGTGATATCACCACACGACGCTTGGTTAATCTTACGCGGTTTAAAAACCTTAGACGTACGCTTAACTCGTCATTGCGATAACGCAGAAGTGTTAGCTGAATTTTTAGATAAACACCCTAAATTCAGCCAGGTCTTTTACCCAGGATTGTCGCACCACCAAGGCCATCGCTTCATTGGTAATCAAATGAAACGCGCCGGTGGAGTTATTGCATTTGAACTAAAAGGCGATAAACAGGACGCCATCAACTTCGTTAATCGTGTAAAGCTATTCACTATCGCTGTAAGTTTAGGTGACGCAGAATCGCTAATCCAACACCCAGCATCAATGACCCACTCGCCTTACACACCAGAAGCACGATTAGCCGCAGGCATTACCGACAACCTACTGCGTATCTCGGTTGGATTAGAGAATGTTCAAGACTTGATTACGGATATTGAACAAGCTTTGCGTTAATTAAGCGATTCAGGCTATAAAGTACAAGAAAAACCTGGCTCCCTGATAACAGATGTCAGGGATGATGGAACAGAGCAACACATGGATCCCCGATAAAAGCATTCGAGGATGAAGGGCGGGGGAGTAACGCCACTGCTTCGCCATACCAGCAATGCAAAGTACGTTATTCAAGTAACGCCCACTATTACGTCATTCCGGTAACGCTTTTGAGCCGGAATCCAGGTGTTAATGGTTTGATGCTGTAACCCCACAAGTAAAGACAACACCTGGTCCCCGATAAGAACATTCGAGGTTGATCGGCGATAGAGAAATACCTTAATTCCTGATAAATGCAATCAAGGATGACGGCTGACAAACACCCACAAAAAAGCCCAATTTAATGGGCTTTCATTATTCTTCAACAAGCAAGAATACGATTAGTTGCTAGAGATTGTTCCAGCACCGCCACCTGAACCGCCGCCGAAGCCTGGGCCGCCTGGTGCTGGTGCAGCACCAAATGCGCCGCCAGCAGCAGTTTGTAATTCTTCAAGGTTTGCAGCAACAATTGCTGGGTCAATACCGTTAGCAATCGCAACCGCTAAAATATCATCAGGCGTCATACCTGCAGCAACAGCCGCTTGTATCGCTTCGATAATCAATGCTTCATCGCCATTAGCAGCAATAAACGCATTAGCGAGTTGTGTAGCAGCTTCCGATACAGGTGCATTCTGAGCACTAGCTGTTAACGTTTCTTCAGCCATAGCACCGGCAGACATGCCCGTTGTCAATAATGCTGAAACTAATAACAAGGTTAATTTATTTTTGCGCATTATTCTGCCTCGTGAAGTGGTGAATGACTAAAGTAGTTCAGCTGCAATGCACTGATCCATGTACTTGTTGCGTTAGCAGGGATGATTGTACTGAAATTTCGTACAGCATACAATCCATTACCTTGTAAACCATCAATGTTCATGAGTGAAAAATGTTCACCTATAACAGCCGACTCCACCTGTGGAGCGATGATTTTAATACCAATACCATGACAAATTTGAATCACCGTTTGGACAAAGAAGCGCGTATCAGCTTGAGCAATATCACGTACATAACTAGGATCAATTTTAATATAATCAATGTTTAAGTTTCTGATATAGCAAAACGAACTTAAACTTGAACCAAAACGTTCAATGGCAATATCAATGTCCAATTGTTTCGATCGGCTAATAAACTTCTCTGTCGATTCAAGCGACAGCATCGCGCCAGACTCGTTAAATTCATACAAAAGTGGTGGAAGCGATTTATGCAATTTTTGGTATAAATCAAATAACCAATCGGTAAATACCGGATTATGCAGCGCACGATTACTAATATTAATCGCCACACGCGTGTGTTCAATATGTTGAAGTTTATAAAAAATAAAACACACAACAGCTTGTTCAAGGTCTTGCAGCACGCCCAGTCTTTCTGCCATGGCAAACACATCTAAAGTCGATAGTGTTTCGCCGGCTATTTTAAACCGCACAAATGACTCAACATATAAAATGGTTTGATTTTCATCCACTACAGGTTGCAACATTAGATCGAATATTTTATCTAACGGAATACACTTAATCGCAAAATCTTTGCTATTAGAATGGTTGATTTCGTCTTTAAAATACTGAGTGAACTGGGTTAAAATACCAACCCATTCTTCACGTGAATGATTCTTTTGCATTCCTTTAGCAGAAACCAAGCCCTTAGGATTATCAGCATATTGATTGTGCACTAGCTGGTTATCCAAACGCATAACCACATCAGCAAAGTCTTCTTGATAGTTAACACGGGTGAGACTATGTTTTGCAAAGCCATTACTAAAGCGCGACGAGCTTTCAATCAAAATACTGGCCGCTATTTGTTGATCAATTTCTTTTGCTGCGTCCTCAGTCAGTAAGCTTAAAAATGCAAACTCAGAACCCGAGATACGATATAAAGTCGCCTCAGATAAGCTATTCATCTGTTTACTAAAAAGTTGTGCGCCAGATAAAATATAGTCATCACCACTGCCATAACCATCATTGTCATTCACCTGCTTTAAAGAGGTCATCGACAACAGACCTAAATAAAACCGATTACCATGCATTTCATATTCGGCCTGAATAGACTCAAACTGTTTCAATAATGCTCGGCGATTAGGCAATCCAGTATGCGAATCAATATAAACTTCACGCGACAAGTCTTCTGCTAATTTAGTTTGCTCGTTAAACGATCGCTGAATATTCTCAATCATGCGATTAATCGCATTAACTAATGTGCGTAACTCTGAGGTAAAAGGCTTAATAGGATTAAGCTCAAAGCGCTTTTGAATAACCGACTCAGCTTGTTTTTCAATACTGCTTAACGGGGTTAACACCGCTTTTAAAATAAAGTAAGCACATAACAGTGCAATAACAAGTTGAAATAATGCAGAGGTTAAATTGCTAACGGCGTGATCCCATAAACTTTTATATGAGGTACCCGCATGCGATTGCACTTCTAATTTACCGGCAATACGCCAACCATCACTCACTTCACTTGTCATTACCGGAGGATGCAGGGTAAACCAGTTAATAAACCACTGAGGAACAGCAAAATTACCTTGAGGATTATTGCGCTCAAACAGTACTTTGCCGTCAAGATCGGTAAAAATAATATGTTGGTAATAGCCGGAATCAAAAATAGCATTAGTCATTGTCTCGGCAATCACCAAACCTTCTTCATCCATATAAGGTGAGATAGATAATCCTAAACTGTGCGCTGCTCCTTGCGCATGAGATGCTAACTGTTCATTTAAATAGCCACGCATGTTCGATACGTTATTATATAACGCGGCACCGAAGCTAAATAAAGATAAACAACCTATCAGCAGATAAAGCTGTAGCCGCAAAGACATTCCTTTTGTAAACATTGTTTGCTCCAGATCCTTTTGTAACGATTACTCGCCGTTTTCAATTCGATTAACTAAATCAGTCCAACTTTTTGTGCCGCTGCTAGTGGGTTTGTTACTGCCCAACCCTTGTGCCTTTGCTAACCATAGCCCTTGACCATTAAATGAATAAATTGGTTTTAAATCTCGGCGCTGGTTAGCGGGTAAAATTTTGGTTTTTAAATTATCCAGCACTAAAGGCATCGCTTTAGGGTCTTCAAAGTAAATCAACACCATATGAGGCTCGTTAATCAATAACGCACGCACATACATCAAGCGCATTTTGCTCTCATCAACCCCCATGGCCTTTAAAGTAAAATACTTAAAGATGGCAAAGTCTTCACAATCGCCGCCTTTAGTGCCTAACGATTCAAGCGGCGTGGCCCAATAATCACTTTTATGCCAATGGTCGCTATCACTCACAAATCGAATCCGCCTATTAGCAAACTGATTGGCTAAATTAAGTTTGTCGTAATCGTTCAATGTAACGCCATCATTTATAGTGTCTTGCCAGTCACTAAAATCTTCTACTCGATCAGAGCCATAGCGCTGCTCTACTTGTGTAAAAAAATCAGTGGTAAATAAATCGTCAGTTATGGTGGCAACACACACAGCCGAAAACACCAATGACGTAACAAGCCAGTGGCGATATCTATCTATGCAACACAAAACGAGTTTAATACGCAAATCTCACTGAAAATGATAGTTAATGATAACACTGTAATAATTTTACAGAATTTATGCGATAACGATGCATATCATAAGCTAGTTAGTCGTAAAACGACAATAAAATGACGATACATTCTTATTTTGAGTGTTTGAATTTACAAACTAATTCCCCTCTAGTCTGAAAGTGATATTAAGCTAATCCGTTAAAATGGGCTCTCTAGACTATCTCATATCATTATTGAGCTTTGATAAGGTCAATTTATTGGCATGCCAATTGATATAATAAACAGTAGTACTAGGTTGTTTGCAGTCATTAATGAGATTACATGAATTAAAAACGATTCAAAAATATGGCATGAATCGAAAATTTTGTTACAGCCATATCTAAATAGATTTTACAAACAGTTGCTTATGGCTGATTGTTTGTTTTTTGATGTTGGTAGGCTTTTTATTAATTGATTTGCGATATAACTTGGTGGTTGGATGTTTTATCAGCACAAAAATAGTGCAGGTGAACTATAAAGTGACATTGTGGTGCGTAAAAGTAGTAATCAGAAAGAGACTTATACAATCACTGGCAAACTGTTTAATGAACAAATTAATCGTAGTGGGCCTTTTGTACAAATACTTCTTTCAACTAGTACTAAAGGAGTAAATATATACCAATTTACGTTTTAATTGGCTTAAAACAACTAAAAAGTGACACTTAGCAAAAAAACGTCAAAAAACTGTCATTAAATTACCGTATACATTATAATTACCAACTAATTAATGAGGATTGACGTAAAACAGAAAGTAGAAAGGGAAATTTTAAGCAAGGCATGACGCCAACGATAACTGTATTGAAGCCAATAAACCTAGATTTTTTGCTTCATTAGTTTACCGATGCAACCTCATATCATTGTTTTTTCCAGATGTATCCTTCTACATCCATTCAGGTGTAAAGCCTTGTGCTAAAAACCTGTTAGATGCTAGAACTGGTTAAGCTTAAAAATCGACATGCTCGATATAGGTAGTCGATATAGACCGTCGATAAAGAAAGCTAAACTAACCAGTTGAAGATGTTTAATTAACATCTTAAGGAAACCTTTCTACTGTTTCGTTCTGAAACGTCAAACTCCAATAAAGCAACAATTTGAAACGTGTCTCAGCAATCTAGAAGCTGTAATCTAGTGGCGGTAGCGTGTCTTTTTTAAGTAAAACACACGCAGACATCCCATAAACTCGTCATGCTAGAACCTAGAACCTAGAACCTAGAACCTAGAACCTAGAACCTAGAACCTAGAACCTAGAACCACCCGCACGTCATCCTCGAGTGCTTATATCGGGGATCCAGGTGTTGCTCAGATTTTAGAACCTATTACCTAGCACCTTCTCCTACAAAATACGCATTGAAATCAATTTATGATCAACAGGAAGTTTACAAGATGAAAATTGCCATCGCAGGGACTGGTTACGTTGGACTATCCAATGCAATGTTACTGGCACAACACAATGAAGTGGTTGCTGTCGATATAATAGAAGAGAAAATTAACCAGCTTAACGCTAAAATCTCACCGATAGCTGACGTTGAAATCGAAGACTTTCTTGCAAACAAGCCATTAAACTTCACTGCGACACTTGATAAACATGCCGCCTATAAAGATGCCGATTTTGTCATTATTGCAACTCCAACAGATTACGACCCAGCAACTAACTACTTTAATACCTCATCGGTAGAGTCAGTCATAAAAGACGTTATTAGCATTAACCCTAATGCGGTGATGATCATTAAATCAACCGTACCCGTTGGTTACACTGAACGTATTAAACAAGAATTTTCAAGTGACAACATTCTGTTCTCGCCAGAATTTTTACGCGAAGGTAAAGCACTGCACGACAACTTGTATCCGTCACGTATTATTGTTGGCGAACAAAGTGACCGTGCACATACCTTCGCTAACTTGTTACTGCAAGGTGCGATTAAACAAGACATTGAGGTGTTGTTTACCCACTCAACCGAAGCTGAAGCAGTTAAGTTGTTTTCAAACACTTACCTAGCGTTACGAGTGGCTTACTTTAATGAGTTAGACACCTATGCAGAAGCTCACGGACTCGACAGTAAACAAATTATCGATGGAGTCTGTTTAGATCCCCGCATAGGCAATCACTACAACAACCCATCGTTTGGCTATGGTGGCTATTGTTTACCAAAAGACACCAAGCAGTTACGTGCTAACTATGCCGATGTGCCAAATAACTTAATTAGTGCAATTGTTGATTCCAACACCACTCGTAAAGACTTTATTGCCGACTCAATTTTAAAGCGCAATCCTAAAAAAGTGGGTATCTATCGCTTAATAATGAAGTCAGGCTCAGACAACTTCAGATCATCAAGTATTCAAGGGATCATGAAGCGCATTAAAGCCAAAGGCGTAGAAGTCATCATTTATGAACCTGTACTAGAACAAGACGAGTTCTTCCATTCTAAAGTTTATAATGACTTAGCAGTATTCAAATTGGATGCAGATGTGATTGTGTCTAATCGTATGGCAGATGAGTTGGCCGATGTAGGCCATAAAGTTTATACCCGCGATTTATTTTGTACCGACTAAATTAAGCCAAAGAAAGTAGAGATAACATAATGAAATATTTAGTAACAGGCGCGGCGGGCTTTATTGGTAACTTTGTTGCCGAACGCTTATGTGACCAAGGTCATGAGGTTGTCGGATTAGACAATTTAAATGATTATTACGACCCCAATCTAAAGTTAGCGCGTCTAAAACGAATCGAACATTTTAGCTCATTCCGTTTTATTAAAATGGATATAGCAGATAGAACTGCCATAGCTGAGTTGTTTGAAACAGAAAAATTTGACCGCGTTATCCACTTAGCTGCACAAGCTGGTGTACGTTATTCTATTGAAAATCCTATGGCCTACGTCGATTCAAACTTAGTGGGTATGGCAACAATTCTAGAAGGATGTCGTCATAATAAGGTTCAACACTTAGTTTATGCTTCATCTAGTTCGGTTTACGGCATGAACGAAAAGATGCCTTTTTCAACAGAAGATGCCGTTGACCATCCAGTGTCACTTTATGCAGCAACGAAAAAAGCAAATGAGTTAATGGCTCATAGTTATAGCCATTTATACAATTTACCTACAACGGGTTTACGCTTCTTTACTGTCTATGGTCCATGGGGCCGTCCAGATATGGCACCATTTTTATTTACCGACGCTATTTTGAACGACAGAGAAATAAAAGTATTTAACCACGGTAAGATGAAACGCGATTTCACTTACATCGATGATATTGTTGAAGGCATTATTCGTATTCAAGATGTAGTGCCTCAGCAAGATTCAGAAAACTCAAACACTTCACCTTCATCAAGTAAGGCTCCTTATAAAGTATTCAATATTGGCAATAACGAACCTATTGCACTGATGACCTTTATTGAAGCAATTGAAAAAGCAGCCGGTAAAATAGCAGAGAAAAATTTTATGCCAATGCAGGCAGGTGACGTACCGGCTACTTTTGCAGATATTGATAGCCTTATTGACCAAATTAACTTCAAGCCAAGCATGGCTATAGACAAAGGTATCGATAATTTTGTCCAATGGTTCATTTCTTATTACGAAATAGCAAAGAAAAAGTGAGCTTACTTATGAATATTTTTGAAGTGGATAAGGTTAATGTTGGTGGTATTCCAACAGCTTGTATAGATCGAAAAGAACTCGCAAACTTGATAGGTGAACATTGTGTTAATAACAAAAATGAAGAAATAAAAAAATCGATTGTTATTTTTAGTAATAATGGACATGCTATTTCAATAGCTAATACTAGCAGTGAAGCAATGAAGTTGTTATTACAAGCTGATTTAATTCATGCAGATGGTCAAAGTGTAGTAACGTTTTCCAAGTGGGTAAAGGGCCGTAATATTCCGGAAAGAACTGCAACTACAGATATGATTCATGATATCCCTAACTATTTTGAATCCAATATAAATCATTTTCTTTTAGGTTGTGAAAACGATATTGTTGAAAACGCTTGTAAGTTAATGAGTAAACGATATAAAAACTTTAAGATATCAGGGTTTAATGATGGTTTTTTTAGCATTGAGGAGGAAGATGAGATTATTGACAAGATAAATTCCTCTAGAGTCGATGTTCTCTGGGTAGGCTTGGGTAAACCAAAAGAACAAGAGTTTTGTATTAGAAATAAAGAAAAGTTAAATGTTTCTGTAATAATTACATGCGGTGGCTGTTACAATTATATAACAAATGACTATCCTAGAGCTCCAGTTTGGATGCAAAAAATTGGATTTGAGTGGTTACACCGCATGTCAACTAACCCAAGAAAATTATTTTATCGATATTTAACAACAAACCCTCATGCAGTATATTGCGTGATAAAAAATGAAATTATTTTTATGAAAAATAAAAACAACTCCAATATAAATGGTTTTTAATTTTCCCTGCTAAATCTTATGCACTTTATTTTTTACTCAGATGTATGATTTTAAATAGCATAGGTTTATAAATTTATGAAATAAAATAATAAGTAAATCAGTGCAAACGATTAGTTTTAAATTATTTTTTTTTGTTAATTTTGATCAATGTTATGGTTATCGAAAATGCTATGAATATACAATTTGTGTTAAAGGATTTCTCTACATTTGGCGGAGTAGAACGAATACAATATAACTTGGCTAAGAAGTTTAAAAATGATGGCCATAATGTCAGTTTTTATATTCTTAATGGAGATTCGGTTGCTTTAGATACTAGTCATGAATTTATAATTCATAAAGGTAGTAAATCCGGCTTCATTACTTTCTTGTTTGAGATTATTAAACTAAGAAATAATATATATAAAAATAGAATTGATGTTGTAATAGCCGCAAAAGAACAGGCTAATATAGCAGCTTTTTTTGCTACAATATTTACTAAAGTTAGTACAATATATACACGGCATTCAGCACTAAATGTATCAGAACAAAGAATAAATGAACGTTCAGTATTATTAATTTATAGTTTACTGACCCTTAGTAAAGGCAAAGTTGTAACAGTGTCTCATGACCTTAAGTATTCACTTTTAAAATCTTTACCATGGGGGAAAGATAAGATCCATGTTTGTCCAAATCCAGTGTTGACAGAGTCGATTTATCTAAAATCACTGCAGCCAATTACAGATTTTAAATTACCCTTATCTTATATTTGTTCTGTAGGTAGATTAACAAGAACAAAAGGGTTTGATGTTTTAATCCAAGCATATAAACAATGTATAACAAAAGAGTTAAATTTTCCCGATTTAGTTATTGCTGGCAGTGGCGAAGAATATGCCTCTTTAGTGAAATTGACTCAAGAATTGAATGTTGCTGATAAGGTACACTTTTTAGGCCATATTGATAATCCCTATGTATTAATGAAAAATAGCTCAGGTTTTGTACTTAGCTCCCGTAATGAAGGTCTACCAACAGTGTTGATTGAAGCTATTGCTCTTGGAACCAATGTCGTTTCTACAGATTGTCTCACTGGTCCAAGAGAAATATTAGATGGAGGGCGAATAGGTAAATTAGTTCCTGTAGAAGATGTTCGATCATTAGCAGAAGCGATGCTAACATTGCCATTACATAAATTAAGTGAGTCTGAAATCCGGGAGATGGATCGATATTCATTAGAACAATCAGCTATCGCTTATTTTAAATTATTTACTAAAAAGAGTCATTAATGAAAGTAGCTATAGTTATCCATGATTTAAAGGGTGGAGGAGCAGAGAAAATGATGATGCGTTTAGCTAATGCTATAAGTAAGCAACATCATGAAGTTGACTTGGTATTATTAACCAATGGTGGTACCAATAAAGATCTTTTAGATAACGGAGTAAATTTAATAGAGCTGAACTCTTTACGCACAGCAAGTTCTGTCCCTAGATTACGTCAATATCTAAAAATTAATAGTCCGGATAGGGTGCTGTCAGCCCTTACCCATGTCAATGTAATAACATTTATTGCTTGTTTATCTCTCGGTTGGTTAAGCCGTTTGCATTGTAGTGAGAGAAATGCGTTTTCTTTCGACAAAGATGTAAATAAAAGCCCTTTAATTAAATTTGCATACTTTTTGGCTCCATTCCTATATCGTATTAGTCCGAACCCGGTTATTGCGGTATCTCTGGGAGTCGCACTTGACCTGATTGAAACTACAGTCGTTTGTCCTAAAAATGTGATTAATTTACCTAATCCCACTTTGAATGATAACTACAAAACGCACATTTTCTTGGCCCCGAGTCATCCTTGGTTATCAGATAAAACTAAACCCGTCATTGTAGGTTTAGGCCGACTTGCACAGCAAAAGGGTTTCTCCGATCTGATAAACGCATTCGCATTAGTAAGGGAGAAAATAGATTCTCGTCTAATTATCTTCGGAGAAGGTGAATTACGTATAAAATTGCAGACTCAAATCGATAATCTAGGATTAACTGATAGTGTTAGTTTGTTCGGTTACGTTAGGGCTCCAATGGATGAGGTTCACAGTGCTGATGTTTTCGTACTGTCTTCACTATTTGAGGGCAGTCCAAATGCTTTGGTAGAAGCTATGGCTTCGCGATGCAAGGTTGTTTCAACACGATGTCCTTGTGGACCAGATGAAATTCTAATTCAAGGTGCGCTAGGTATATTAGTGCCTGTTAAGTCACCTAATAAGCTCGCTGAAGCTATTATTTGTAGCCTACTTGATGCAGACTATGATTTTGAAAATCAACTTGATAAAATTGAGCGCTTTACTGCTAATAACTCAGCTAGTGCGTATTTAAGTGCTATGGGAATCCATGGTGTTTAAATTTAATTTGCAAATAAAAGTGAGTACAATTATGACTGTACTCCTTATATTTGGTTTTCTATATTATTTTAAAGTGCTAAATTTTATTTATGGTTTTATATTCTCAAGTGACCAAAGTTTGCTTGATGCATCACTTGAAGGGAATCCCGTAAATAAATTTTCTGGTTCAATTGTTATTCTCCTTGTTATTTTTTGTTTATATTACAATAAAGTAATACAAACTGCTACATTCTGGCGGCAAACTTATCTCATGTGGATATTGCCTTTATTTTGTTTCTTGTCCATTATTTGGTCGGTAGAACCTTTATATACTTTTAAACGTAGCATAGCTATTTTAGCCGTTTTCTTATTTGCTCTTCATTTAGTAACTTTCTATAAAAGTATAGATTTATTACGGTTTATTGGTTATGTGATAGGTATGTGTGCAACAGTTGGGTTACTAATAGCGCTAATTAGCCCATCTGCTGTCTTTATTGAGGGGGGGATTCGGGGAGGCGCATTTGTTGGGATTTTGTCAGATAAAAATGCAGGAGCAAGGGCTTATGCAATAGGATTAACAATTCTTTTTCCATATTTTATTAATAAAGATATAAAATCCACATTGTTAATAATTCCAACATTTATTGCACTTTGCTTATCTCAGTCAGCTTCTGGTATTGCTTTAGCTGGAATAGGTATTGCTACTGTGCTTTTTTTTAGTATATATCCTTACGAACGTAATAGTCAAAATATACTCCGGCAAATCATCTTTTCTTTTTTATTATTTATTATAATTGGTTTGTTTATTTATTTAGCTAAAGAGATAGCTTTTTATATTCTTGAAAGAGACTCCGACTTAACGGATCGGAAATTAATTTGGGAAATAATACAACCTTATGTAGATAGTAAATCGATGTTAGGATACGGTTTCGGTGCTTTTTGGACTAGCATTAGCGCACAAGATTTTATTGATAGATGGGGTTTTATAGGGAATGCGCATAACGGATATATTGAAACAAAGCTTGATGGTGGGATTGTTTTTTTAATATTAACTACCTCTTTGATTTTTTATTCCGCGATTAAGTCTTTTATTAGAATCCCTTTTGAATCTATAGCTAGAGAATCTAGTGTTTCATTCGCTATTATTGTCATCGTCTTGGTGGCAAACACAATAGGCTATGTTATTCCAAACTATCGTGCGCTAGATTTTTTTATTCTATTAGTAGTTATGTTTTCTTCTATTTCCTTTAAAGGTAACTAAAATTAATATATTAAATAATAATCTAACTGTAGCTGTAGTCATACCAATGTATAACTCTCAACATACAATAGTTCGCGCTTTGGAATCTATTGAAGTTCAGAGTGTTTTACCTGAGGTTGTCATTATTATTGATGATGGTTCAAAGGACCAATCAATTAGTGTTGTACAGGCGTACAAGCGTGATTCATCGCTAAATATAAAGATTTTGACACAAAATAATTCTGGTCCATCTTCAGCTAGAAATAAAGGAATAAATGCAGCGTCTGAATTTTTAATTTCTTTTTTAGATGCTGATGATGAATGGCATCCTCTTAAAATTGAGAAACAGTTAGAGTTTTTTTTGAAAAAAAGTCAAACATCACAAGTTGGGTTGGTTGAATGTTATATGACGGATGTTTGCGGAGACATTGAAATCAAGCGAAATACTCCAACACTTTCTGGACATCATTTTCCTGACTTTATATCCTCTAATGTGATTAAAGGAACGCCTTGTGTAATGGTTCCTAAACATATTTTAGAATCTTATGGTGGCTTTGATGAATCATTACGTTTTTCCGAAGACCGTATGCTTTGGAGCCTTATAGCTGCTGATTATGAAATATTTACCGTACCTGAATTTTTGGTTATACGCCACTTTGGTTATGAAGGAAATATCACAAATAATCCTGCCAAAAATTATAAATATAAAAAAGAGTTTATCAAAAAATTTATATCTCAATTTTCGAATAGTCTAAGTAAAAAAGACATAATTGAATTTAAGCTATCAAATATGTATGATTTTATGACCGTTTTTTATAAGAAAAAGGATTATCATAATTGTGTTGAATGCTATACAGATATGATAAGTACTTCATATTCTACATTATATTATAAACGGTTTTACCCGCTTATTAAATTTTTGGTTTCGTATGTTATGACTGTTATTAAAAGTGAGAAGTAATGTGAGTTTTTTTCCTTCTATATTTTGGATTTTCTTTGATAAAGTATTCTTAATTTTACTGTCTACATTCTCTTTTTTTATTTTTGCTATTTACTTAGAACCTAGTGAGTTAGGTAAAGGTGTTATGTTTATAGCGATCCCTGGGTTAATTGCAGGGCTTTTCTCTGGAATGATAGAGTCTCCTTTAGTCAGTAAGGATATAATTGAAGATGGTGAATATTCAACGGTATTATGGTTCTCAGCTATATTATCAATTGTATTATTTATTTTTGTAATTGTTATAGGTTATGTTTTATTAGAAAATGAAAATGATCTTTTTTTGTTAGGTATAGCAACTAGCACAATTATTTTTATTCTAATAAGTAGACCATTTTTAGCTAAGCTACGAAGGGATAATAATTTTAAAAGTATAGCATTACGTGCTTTTTTAGGGAAATGCATCGGTTTCATCGGCGGTGTAAGTCTTGCTATTAAAGGTTACGGTGAGTTATCAATTGTAATACAATTTGTGTTGCAAGAATTTGTTAGCCTTTGTGTTATGGCATTTACTATGCGTTCAATTATTAGTTTTTCTTTCAGCAGTAAGTTATTATCTAATACACTTAGAATGGGGCGTTACTTATCTATTTCTGCCTTAAGTAATAGTGTTATGAATAATGGTCTTCCATTAGTTTTAGGTACAGTTTCAGGTACTGAGTCTGTAGGCTTATTTAATTTTTCAAATCGAATAGTTGCACTGCCAAGAGATGCGATATTTAATGGAATAAATAGTTATGCTTTACCAAGCTTTGCTAGGGTACAGAGCGATATTATGGTACTCGAAAAAAAATTTTCAGATTCAAATCGTTTATCCTCTCTACTAGTTTTTCCTGTGTTTTCCGGTTTGGCGATTACCGCACCTCTTATTATTAATACTATATTTGGCGATAAATGGACGGATTCAATTATCTATCTACAGTATCTTGCCTTGATTGCAATAGTTAGATCGTTATATTTATTTCATTCATCCTTATTTCTTGTACTGAAAATCCCTAATATTATAACAAAAAAAGAATTATTTTCATCGATAATAGGATTATCGCTTGTATTTTTATTTGGACGGGATTATGGGCCTGGAGCAGGCGTGTTAGCTACTGGTTTTTATACATTTACATGCTTTTTATGGAATATATCAGCGATAAAAAAAGCCATCTCATATCCAACTACAAAGTTCATAGGAGACATTTTTCCTGCTTTTTGTCTGAGCATTACAATGGTATTTGTAGTTTACTGGGTAGAAAATTCTTTATTTTATTTTGATAATAATATTAAACTTATTATGAGTATTTTATCTGGAATAATAGTTTACTCAATCGGTATACTTTTTTTTGAAAACAAGAGAGTGGGCCCAATTTTTCGTCGGAGGTGTAAAAAATAATGAAAACGATAATCTCTTATTATCCTAATTAACCAACAGGTATCGGTGGTAGAAAAACGTTAGTTCGTTTACTTCAATCTGTAGCAAGAAAAATTTATTAATTTTATTGAATATTTTATATGCTTTTGGAGCTAATGATTATAAAATTTCTAAAGTTGATGATTTTTATGTAGAAACACCCGAATTCAGATAATAACCGCGGCACTCTAAATTGAGGCGTAAAATAAGCTAACTGCTGAAAGTGGTAGGCTTTATCTCGCTAAAGATAAAAGAGTATCACTATGGGCTATCAGCAGTTGACTGAGGGAAGAAGATATCAGATTTTAGCCCTTTTACACTAAGTTATTTCGATTGCTTTGATTGCAAAAGCTATCAATTGTCATCGTGCCATTATTTATCGAGAACTAAAACATTGTAATGTCAAACAGGGTTATTGCCCTGACAGTTCTCAAAACAATGCGTGTAAGATGCCACGACATTCAGCCAAATCAATACAAGAATAAACTTCGTCCGCTTCCTGTTACAGCATGATTGGAGTCCAGAGCAAATTTAACAGGTGTTTCGAGCATTAACCAAGCAGTAAGCCATGAATGAATTTACCGCTTTCTTCAAGTAATAAACGTCAAGGCTCTAAATTATCTAGCCATTTACTGCAAGAACATAAAAGTTATCGCAGAGGTAAAAATGAGAAGCGCCAGCGATTAAAAATGGAACATCTATCGATCTAGACCTGCAATTTTTGATACCCGCGGGCGTTTTTTGATTTGGAAATCGATACCGTATTAGGCAAGTATCGGACAGATTAAATCGTAACAATTTTAGAGCGAAAAACCCTTTTTCGCTTAATAAGGAAAGTGACCTCAAAATCTGCTGACGATGTTACTAAAGCGACTATTAAATTATTGATGTCATACGAACAATATGTACGCACAATTACCGCTGATAATGATCGCGAATTTGCTCATCATGAAGTTATTTCTAAAGCGTTAGATGCATCGTTTTAATTCACTCACCCGTATAGTTATTGGGAGCGTGGCGCTAATGAAAATGCCAACGGCTTATTAAGGCGATATGTAAAAAAGGGACTGACTTAAGGACTATAAGTGATCACATCATCTTGTTTGCGAAGAACAGGATTAATTACCGACCTAAGAAATATTTTAAGTTTAAGCAGCCAGTTGATGTTTTTAATTAATTAGCCGCTTAATTTTGCGAGTGTCGCACTTCGGAGTTGAATTCAGGCCAAAGCAGATTAATTTCGTCATTCAATCTATAAAATAACAATATCCTGAAATTAATATATTAGATTACTATTCAGAATGTTTTACTATTAAAATAAATTTTTACTAAATAAGATGATTAATTATGGATGCGCAAAAAGCTTTGGATGTTGAAAAAGATAGCTATACATTTCTGTATCGACTCATTGATATCTTAATTATTATTATTTGTTTCAATTCAGCACTTATTTTATACGGTGAAGATTTTTCTAAAGATTACTTAATTGTATTAATTTTCACCCTGCTTGTTTATTCCTACTTATCAGAATCATTTCAATTATATCGTTCTTGGCGGGTAGGGAAGTTTTCAAGGATGATAGGTTCATTGTGTTTAGTTAAACTTTTTTGTTTTTTTATTGTCGCATCGAGTTTATTCCTCCTTAAAGAGTCTGAATCATATTCTCGTATTATCATTGTTGGTTGGTTTTCATTATCTATAATATCACTGATGACCTGGCGATATTTAGCCAAATGGGTAAAATCAATACGAAGACGATCCGGGTTGGGTTTTCAAGATGTTGCTATAGTCGGCTTAACATCAACAGGTATAAATCTTTATCGTGAAATAATAAAAAACTATGAATTAGGATTTAATTTTGTTGGTTTTTTTGATGATAGAGAACCAAAACGTTTAGGTGGTATGCAAACTAACCTTATTGAAGGTGATGTTAATGAAGCTGTTGCATTAGCCAAAAGTGGTAAAATACAAAAGTTGTATATTTGCTTACCCATGGTGGCAGAAAAGCGCATAGCTGATATTATTGAACAGCTTGGAAATACCACCGTTGATGTGTTAATTACCCCTGATTTTTTACTCAAAAACTTAATGCAGGCACGTATCGGTAGTGTTGGTGATGTCGATACTATTAGTGTATTTGAGTCGCCGGTAAATGGCATGAGACGTTTTTACAAACGAACTTTTGATGTACTTTTTAGTTTTACCGCTATTTTAGCTCTAACGCCTATTTTTTTGGTGATTGGTGCTGCGATTAAACTCAATTCACCAGGTGCTGTTATTTTTAAACAAGACCGATATGGTTTAGACGGCCGCAAGATTAAAGTTTGGAAGTTCCGCTCAATGAGCGTAACAGAAAATAGTGATGTTGTTACACAAGCCACTAAAGGTGATGCACGTATTACTACCGTGGGTGCTTTTTTACGAAAAACATCTTTAGATGAATTACCGCAGTTTTTTAATGTGTTATTTGGCGATATGTCGGTAGTAGGTCCACGGCCTCATGCGGTAGCTCATAACGAGGAGTATCGTAAGTTAGTCACTTATTACATGCTACGTCACAAGGTGTTGCCGGGTATTACTGGTTGGGCACAAGTTAATGGTTGGCGCGGCGAAACCGATACTCTAGATAAGATGGAAAAACGAATTGAGTACGACTTAGCTTACATTCGTAACTGGACCCTGTGGTGGGACGTTAAGATTGTGTTTATGACAATTTTTAAAGGTTTTGTTGGTAAGAACGTTTATTGATTTGGGCTAAAGCTAAGAGCAACACCTGGATTTCCGATAAGAGATCTCGGGAATGACGAGGGGGAGCATTCCGGTAGCGTTTTTGAGCCGGAATCCAGCTTTTGTTTTTAAAGAATAGAGCAACACCTGGATTCCCGATAAGAGACCTCGGGAATGACGGGCGAGAGCATTCAGGTAATGCTTCTGAGCCGGAATCCAGCTTTTGGTTTTAAAGAATAAAGCAACACCTGGATTCCCGATAAGAGACCTCGGGAATGACGGGCGAGAGCATTCAGGTAATGCTTCTGAGCCGGAATCCAGCTTTTGGTTTTAAAGAATAAAGCAACACCTGGATTCCCGATAAGAGACCTCGGGAATGACGGGCGAGAGCATTCCGGTATTGCTTCTGAGCCGGAATAAATGTAATAGATAAAAATTAAGCTTAAATGAACTGATTAAATCGATATGATTGTTTATTTGTTCTAATTCTCACATGTATTTATTTTATAAGGATATAAATCATGAATGTACCGTATAACTTGAGTTGCATCGCGACTGTAGTTGCTGCCATCGTCATCGCTAATCCTGTGTTTGCTGCAGATGAAAAAGCCGGTGTTATTCGTACTGAGTCTGGTGTTGATTTCACCCCGGGCTTGAACAGTGGCCTTAAATATGATGACAACATTACCAGTGCAAATGCTGCTTCTGAAAAGTTTGATAGCTGGGCTATAACCGTAACACCCGCACTACAAGCACAGTTAATTGATGGTCAAACAGTATTTACTGTAGATGCAGGTTTAGAGTACGGTGATTACTTCTCTAGCAGTGACGATAATTATTTGGATGCACTACTGAAAGCGAAAGCAGAAGTCGATGTTAACCAATCAAGACGATTTGGTTTTGATGCTGCGTATATTGTAGGTCATGAGGATCGAGGTAGTGGCATTTTTGAAGGCACCAGTGGTGCGGATCAAAATGAGCCGAATGCTTATGATATATTAAGTGTAGGTGGTTATTATGAGTATGGTGCAAAAACAACCCCTGCTCGTATTCGTGCTAACGCTGAATATTTAACTAAAGAGTATAGTAATTTTGAATCTATTACCCAATTTCGTAATTACGATGATACAAAAGTTGGTGCTACATTTTATTACGACACTCAAGCATCAACCAGTATTTTGTTAGACTTTCAAAGTGTAGATACCGTTTATGATTTAGTTGATCCAACGGGTGACCGTGATAATAAAACCAATACAGCGCTTCTAGGTGTTGAGTGGGTAGCCACTTCAGTAACAGAGGGCAGTATTAAAGTTGGTTACCAACAAAAAAGTTTTGATAATAATGACCGTGATGATTTTAACGGTCTATCCTGGGACGCTAAAGTGACTTGGAAACCGCTAACATATTCCGCTTTTGATTTTTCTACCGGTAGAGCAAGTCGTGACCCTAATGGTGTCGGTGATTTTATTCGTGGCACGAGTTATTCGGTGAAATGGCACCATGAATGGAGCGAACTGTTTACCTCATCACTGGGTTTCAAGCAAGTTAACGATGATTATACCGGCCTGGATCGCGAGGATAAAAGTAAAGTGTATCAGGTAGGTATTAACTACTATGTGACTCGTTGGTTAACCTTAAACACAGGTGTCGATATCTTTGAGATTGACTCTACCGACAGTCAATTTACTTACGATAGGAATGTTTACTTTATTAAAGCAGAAATGACTTTATAGGAACTCCATGAAGTATTTAGCAACATTTATTACCGTTATTTTTATGCTGTTATTGGTATTTAAACCAATAACAGCCAATGCGGAAACACATAGTTACCGTCTAGGTGCCGGCGATACCATAGTGATTAAAGTGTATGGTGAAGAGGCGTTAACCCTCGAAACCCAAATCACCAACAGTGGCACCATTAATTATCCGTTTTTGGGGGCTTTGCAATTAAATGGCTTGACCATAAAAGCGGTTGAAAAGTTAGTTTATAATGGCTTAAAAGGTGATTATTTTGTTGAGCCTAATGTGTTTGTTGGCATGGTATTATATCGACCTTTTTATATCCACGGTGAGGTTAAACAACCAGGTGGTTACCCTTATCAACCGGGGATGACCGTTAACCAGGCGATTGCCTTAGCAGGTGGCTTAACTGAACGGGCCTCGGAAGAAAAAATAGCCATTTCTCGCGAGGGCAGCAAAGTTGAGTCCGAACGTGGCACTATCAACAGCGCTATTCAAGCTGGCGATACTATTACCATTGAACAGAGATTTTTTTAATGAGCTTCCTAGAAAGACGTCAAAGTACTTTTCCTGGTAACGAGCCTAATCTATCAACAACGAAAGTGGAGCAGCTTATCGATGTTAAAAAGCTGCTGTTGCCGTTATTACGTTTTAAGTGGCGCATAATCGCGTTTGCGTTATTAGTGACCGCGTTAACGGTGTTTGTGGTGTTAAGTATGACGCCTATTTTCAGTGCCACATCGACACTGTTGATTGAGTCAGAACAAGCTAAAGCGATTAAAATTGATGAAGTGTATGGGATTAATTCTGGTCAACAAGAATATTATTTAACCCAATTTGAAATTATTAAGTCACGCAGTATTGCCGAGCGAGTTTTTAATGAGTTGGATTTAGTCAATCATCCAGCCTTTAACCAGCCGCCCAGTTGGTTTGCTGAGCTTAAATCACAGCTAAATTTTATTCCGCAAGAAGCGGCTACTGCTGCTGATAGCCAAATTAGCCTAGATATCGCTAAGCATAAATTGATTGATGATTTTGCCAAAAGTATCAGCGTTTCTCCTGTGAGCAAAACCCAGTTAGTCAATATTAGTTACGAAAGTTCTGACTCACAGCTTGCAGCGCAAGTCGCTAATGCAGTGGGTGATATTTATATTGTTAGTCAATTAGAAGCTAAATTGGGCATGACCCAAAAAGTTAATGTGTGGTTAGGCGGCCGTTTAGAAGATTTACGCTTAAAGCTGGATCAGTCTGAATATAAATTAGAGCGTTTTAAAGTTGAAAATGGCTTAATTGACGTAGAAGGTGTGACTGCATTAGACGCCAAAGAGTTAGAGCGATTAAGTGACGAAATTACTATGGCAAGATCGCGTAAGGCACAAGCCGACAGTTTTATGGCAGTGGTGAAACGCTATGGTGCCACTGACATTAGCCGTCTTGAAAGTTTGCCTGAGGTGACTTCACATCAATCGATACAAAACGTAAAACGTGAAGTGGTGTTGGTTGAACGTAAAGTGTCTGAGCTAGAGCAAGTATATGGCCCTAAGCATCCTAAAATGATTGCTGCACAAGCTGAGCTGAACACAGTACAACAAAATTTGCATAAGCAGATTAGCCGTTTAGTGCAAGGCATAGAAGATGAAGCTCAAACTGCTGGGCAAACATTGCAAGCGTTAGAAGCGCAATTTGGTAACGCTAAAGGCGCGTTTCAAAATTTGAGCACTAAAGACACCGATTATCAACGCCTATTACGTGAAGTCGATACCAACAGACAGTTATTTGATACGTTTTTAGCTCGCCAAAAAGAAACTGCCGTTACAGGTGATTTTGACTCGCCCGTGGCACGTTTTACCGACCGAGCCGTAGTCCCATTGCTGCCAGAAAAACCTAAAAAGAAAGTGATTATTATTTTAGCCTTTATGGCCAGTTTAGGTTTTGCCATGGTGTTGGTGCTAATACTAGATGCATTAAACGACACCATTAAAACCAGTGATGATGTTGAAAAACTATTATCACAACGGGCTCTCGGTTATGTGCCTAAAGCTAAAAAAGGCACTAGTTATGAAGAGATAAACTTTGCTTTTTACGATGCGAGTTTACCTTTACATGCAGAGGCAGTAAGGACTATACGAACATCAATGTCATTAATGGCCATGGGCACTTCGCTATCGACCATTGAAGTGACGTCCTCCAATCCGAATGAAGGTAAAACCACCACTTCAATGAATATAGCATTTGCTTATGCCACTATGGAAAAAGTGTTAATTATTGATGCGGATTTACGCAAATCAAGCTTAGGAATGCGCTTTGGTTTACCGACTTACCAGCCAGGGCTTGCCAATGTGTTGTCGGGTACCGACAGTTTACATAACAGTATTGTAAAAGAGGTTAAACCTAACGTTGATGTGATGCCTGCTGGTGCAGTGCCGTTAAATCCGCAAGAGTTACTAACATCTCGTCATTTTGCAGAACTGTTGACTGAACTGAAAACTCAATACGGTAAAATTATTATCGATACCCCACCGGTTCATGCGGTGAGTGATGCACTCATTATCACCTCGTTGTGCGATGCTACTGTACTAGTAGTCAAAGCTGGTCATACTCGTAGCGAAGCGGTTAAGATGACATTAGCTAAGTTAAACCAGGCGCGCAGTAAAGTGTTTGGAGTAGTGTTAAATCAATTCAACACTAAAGATGCTCAGCGCTACCAAGGTGATTATGGTTACTACCAGGCCTATGGTGCCGACTATGCCATCAAACAGCCTGCTGGTAACAGTAAAGCAAAGAGTAAGGAAAACACCAAGGCATGATTGATTTGCATTGCCATATATTACCCAATATTGATGATGGGGCTAAATCAATTGACGAAGCCATTGCTTTGGTGGCTCTAGCCGCCGAGCAGGGGGTGTCACGGATGGTGGCGACTCCTCATATTCACTTGGGTATTTATGACAATAACTTACAATCAATCAATGCTGCTTATCATTTGTTGTGTGACGCGTTGGCGTTAACCAATATAGATATACAATTGCGCGCAGCTGCAGAGGTAAGGGTTTCACCCGAAATCATGCTGTTTATTGAGCAACAGCAATTGCCTTTTTTAGGCCGTTACCAGCAAAAAGATGTGTTGCTGCTAGAACTGCCTAGCAGTCATATTCCACCTGGTACCGACAAGCTGATTAGTTGGCTATTAGCAAAAAATGTATTACCCATGATTGCTCACCCAGAGCGAAATCGTGAGTTACAATCCCATCCTGAACGGATAACCCCTTTCGTACGTGCGGGTTGCTTATTTCAGTTAACTGCAGCGTCATTGATTGGTGACATGGGTGAGGCACCAAAGCAATTGAGTGAATATTTTATTAAACAAAAGCTGTATTCTATTATCGGGTCCGATTGTCATTCGTTAAACCGCCGACCACCTAAGTTGTTACAGGCCCAACATGCTGTGACTGCTCTGACTGACCAGGAGTATGCCTTTGCATTAACCACTTCTATGCCTGGTAGTATTTCGAATGTGCTATTTGCCGAGAGCAGCGACTAATGAAACGGATAAGTTGGTCTGCCCGCAATATTGTGTATGCATTGATGATGTTGGCACTGTTAGCCTTACTGCCAGTTTTACTTCAAAAAGGCTTAGCTAACGCGTACCACTTCAAATCTCGCTTTTACATTGACCAATGGCAGCAAGGTGCTAAGCCGACTTCGTTACAGTATGCCAATGCGTTGTTAGCTGCTGATTATGCCTCTAGTATTGACGACCAAAATCCACACTATTTATTAACATTAGCTAAAGTGATGGAATGGGGCGTTTTTTCTCAATTGGCTCAACCGAATAAGACAGTGTTTAATCAACTGTATATAGATGCCATTATCCAGCGCCCTAATTGGCCAAATGCTTACAGTGACTATGCCTATAATTTGGCCTTTATTCAGAAAGATATTGTTCAAGCTTGGCCGTATTTACAACAAGCATTGCATTATGGTCCTTATACCCCCGAGGTGTTACACCAAACCTTATCCATTGGTTTTGCCTATTGGCCGAGTTTAACCGTAATCCAAAAGCAAACTGTATTTAGCACCGCACATATTGCTGCCAGTGCCAATTGGAAAATGCGTAACGATTTAAAGCAACTGGCCTTGGAGTATCGATTAACCTCTGTTATGTGTACTTACCTTACTTATGCAACTCCAGTTAGCGCCAACGTTGATAAATGGATTAAACAGGATATGTGCCGCTAATGGATATCAGGAGCCCCCACACAATAAAATCTTTTGGGTTCTTTAATCGTTTTATGCTGTTGGGGCTATGTGCGCTGATTATTTGGATGCCTATCCCATTAGGTAGTAATCGTATTTGGTCGTTAGCTATTTTAGAGTTGTGTATTGTATTACTTGGCGTTGTGCACATAGGCTACTGCATTAAGCAAAATGCGTTATTGTTACGTTATCATTGGCAAAAGTATGCATTAATCCCCATTGGATTAATGCTAGTTTATTTATGCTTACAATTACTTAACTGGATCCCTGTAATTAATACAGTTGATGGCTATCAAACGGCACAACAACTTTTAAAAACCTTCTGTTATGGCGTGTTTATTTTATTGTTAAGTCAATATTGTCAGAGTTCACAGGCGATTCGTTGGCTGTTAATTGCCATTATATTATCTGGTTGTTTACAGGCCTTTTATGGCACCTTGCTGAATTTGTTGCAACTGGATGTATCACCTGTATTTGGTTATTCCGATGGCGATAGGGCCCGTGGATCGTTTGTGTACCAAAATCATTTTGCTAATTATTTAGCATTATGTCTTTCTATTGCGTTTGGTTGGCTGTTATCCGAGCTAAAAACCAGCAAGAAAGAGTTCGATTTGCGTGCAATGATTATTGACTTACTATCGACATTATTCAGTCGAAAACTGATCCTTCGCTTAGCCATTGTGATTATGGTGATAGGCTTAATCTTAAGTCGCTCACGAATGGGCAACGCTGGCTTCTTTACTGCACTGGGTGTTGTATCACTATTGTCGATGTTTATTTATCGTCGACCGCCAACGTTATTTAAGCCTTTAGTACTGAGTATTTTCATTCTTGATTTGCTCATTGTCGGCTCAATTTTTGGGGTCGATAAACTAAAACAGCGTTTAGACGATACCTCTTTTAGTTCAGAAACTCGTGATGAAGTGGTAATGGATAGTCTTCCCATCATCCAAGAACACTTGTTCACGGGTACTGGGGGAGGGAGTTTCTATACTGTTTTCCCACAATACCAACCTCAGTTTTATTCTGGTTTTTATGACCATGCCCATAACGAATATATTCAGTTTGTTGTTGAGTATGGGATTGTAATGACAGCCATTTTAGGCTTATGGGTGTTGTACGCGTTTTGGTTAGCGTGTCGAACCATGTATTTGCGTAATAATAAACTTTATAAAGGGGTCGCTTTTGGTTGTGCAATGGCCATAGTGCACATGCTATTGCATATTTCTGTTGATTTTAATCTGCAATCACCTTCGAACACTTTACTGTTTTTAACCATCTTAACCCTATGCTGGTTAGTGCGTTATTTACCTGCTGATACTCACAAAATAGCAAGATAATCGGAAACCCGGTGTTTCTCTATTTCGTCATCCTCGAGTGCTAGTTATATGAAAGCAAAGACGGATAACGGTTTACGGGACGCTTCGCCTACAGAATCAAGGTCCTAGGTTCTGCGCCCGTCATCCTCGAGATCTGTTATCGGGCATCCAGGTGTTTCTTTTGACTTTTGTCTTGAATATTTAAACTCAACACCTGGATTCCGGCTCAACAGCATTGCCGGAACGACGTAGTAGGAAGCAAAACCGGAATTACGTAGTAGGCGTTGCTGGAATTGCGTAGTCGCTGCGGTTATCGATTGCTTGTCTCTCGCTCGTCATCCCTGAGATCTGTTATCAGGGACCCAGGTGTTTTCTTTTGCTTTTGAGTTAGGTGTTTCTTGTCATTTTTACCTTTTAATTTTTTGCTATTAGCTCACGCTAAATAAGGATCTTCATGAAAGTTGTTATTCCTGTTGCCGGTTTAGGTACTCGTATGTTGCCTGCTACCAAGGCTATTCCGAAAGAAATGTTACCTTTGGTCGATAAGCCGCTGATTCAATATATTGTCGACGAATGTGTAAGTGCGGGGATTAAAGAGATTGTATTGGTAACTCATGCCAGTAAAAATGCCATTGAAAACCATTTTGATAAATCTTACGAGCTTGAATCTACTCTAGAGAAACGTGTAAAACGTCAGCTATTGCATGAAGTACAAGCCATTTGTCCTAAAAACGTCACCATTATGCATGTGCGCCAAGGCGAAGCTAAAGGGTTAGGACATGCGATTTTATGTGCAAAACCATGTATTGGCGATAATCCGTTTGCGGTTGTGTTACCCGATGTCATCTTAGATTCGTATTCTGCTGATCAGCGCACCGAAAACCTAGCCTCAATGTTAATTCGTTATCGTGAATCTAATGTCAGCCAAATAATGGTTGCACCAGTACCAGATGACCAAGTTAATAAATACGGCATTGCAGATTGTGGTGGCGAAACCATAAATCCTGGTGACTCGACTAAAATATTTAAAATGGTTGAAAAACCAGAAATTGGCCTGGCACCGTCAAATTTAGCCGTTGTTGGTCGCTATGTGTTGTCTGAAAAGATATGGGACTTACTGGCAAAAACACTTCCTGGTGCAGGTGATGAAATTCAGTTAACCGATGCCATTGACATGTTAATTGAGTCTGACACGGTTGAAGCGTTTAATATGACCGGTAAGTCACACGATTGTGGCGACAAGCTTGGCTACATGAAAGCATTTGTTGAATATGGTTTACGGGATCCTAAATTGGGTAACAGCTTTATGAAAGAGGTCTCTAGTTTGTTAGAAGAGTATAAATAGACTGTAGTTTACTTTTAAACGCTTATAACCACTATACGTTGCACCGGTAAAGTGAAGTCTAAATGTTTCAGTTGGGCTATTAATGTTTGCACTAGATCGTAAGTATTAATCTGAAAAGCCTTAATGTTTACGCGATAAGATACATTATTTAATGCAACTCGCTTAATAACTAGTGGCATTTTTTATTGAATAGGCATTTAGGCAACGAAGGCTTATTCTGCCTCACTGTCTACTGCCCATGCTCGTCATCCTCGAATTTTCGTATCCCGGCTCAGAAATGCTACCGGGACGGACCCAGGTGTTGCTTGGTTTTTATCTCGTGATCTTTAAAGCGAAAGGTATTAACACCTGGATTCCGGCTCAAAAGCGCTACCGGAATGACGTGATAGTCAGCGTTACGGGTAGCACGTGAGAGTAGCATTACAGGTAGTACGTGATAGTGGGCGTTACAGGAATGAAGTGTACGTTAGTTAAATGACGTGCGAGTGGGTTCCTAATGCCTTATTGAAGTGAGTCTTATTTCACCGCTCGTCATCCTCGAATGCTCGTGTCGGGGATCCTGGTGTGGCTTGGTTTATTGCATGTGATCTTTAAAGCGTAAGGAATTAACACCTGGATTCCGGCTCAAAAGCGTTACCGGAATGACGTAATAGTGAGCGTTACAGAACGTACGTGATAGTGGGTGTTTAAGGAATGACTTGGTACTGGGCGTTGCAGGCATGACGTGAATGAGGTGGTTACTTTAATGGTATAAATGCTCATCGTCTTCACCCTCGAGTAGTTTTACAATCACATCAACGCTTTTCCTTTAAGCAGTTTACGCAGCCACATTCGGTTAGGGCTAAGTAAGGCTTGTAGCTCTACGCTTAATGGTGATAATTCGCCACATAGATTTGCTGCTAAGCATTCGGCGACTAATGGGCCTGAGCTTAGGCCGCGTGAGCCTAGTCCTCCTAACACATATAACCCGTCATAAATTGGTGCTGGTGTTGTTTGCCAGTAATGTTGCCATAGACTGGGTTTGTCTTTCGATTGCTGTTGAACAGCATAGCGTGTAAATAACGCTTCAACATCAGGCGCACAACCCATTACCGGAAAGTGATCGCGACTGACCATCCTTACGCCAACTCTGGCATCGTTGTTTGAAACATCAATATCATTAGGCCAGTTTGAATTAGGAAAGCTTTGTTTCATTTTAAGGCTGTTTTCATGCTGCTCTATCGGGCAAAAATCAAGATGTTGTGGGTCTTTTACATAACTTGCTCCAACGCAATGTAATTGGTTATGTTGTGGCGTTAAATAACCATTGGCGCAGATAACAGTATTAAGCTGTGCCAGTTCACCTTGTGGCGGTACATGGCTAACTTGACCTCTAAACCCAGTGATTTGCAGGTTTTTTGTCTGTTTATACTGAGTAAGTTGAGCTCCTGATGCGATGACAACCTGTTCGTGGGTTGCTATAGGGGTATTGTCTTCGGCGCTAAACAGTTGCCAGCCAGATGAGTGTGATTCAAGTGAGCTAATGTCGCTATTATAGACAATGCGAACTTTGGTTAATGTTTGTGCTTTGGCAATACTTGCTTGTGCGAATTCAAACGGACAAGCCCAACCGCCTAATGGATAATAAAAGCCAGGTTTATCAATATCGACGTTAGCAAGTTGTGTAGCTTGGTGTGGACTGACAGCAAAAGCAATTTCACTTGGCCATGCTTGGCCATCAATAATTTTATCCAATCTTGTTTGGCTACGTTGATCGAAACCTGTGTGTAATACACCACACCACTCATGTCCTATGTCATATCCATCATCAACTAATGCCTGAATTCTGCGTCGACTGTATAGAAAGACTTGTTGGAAAAATTGACTTAGCGAGCCATTTTCGGGTGTAAGCAGGGGATAAATAGCACCTTGTTTGTTGCCTGATGCGCCTTGTCCTAATGTGTCATCTTTGCAATAAATAATCACATCTTTGCCGCGTTCAGCCAGAGACAAGGCAAGACTTGCAGAAGCGATACCGCCACCTATAATAGCTATAGGGCTGTTGTTATTAGAATGTAACGGTGGCAATGGGTTATAAGCAAACTGTTGCTGTAGTTGTTGTCTTAGCGCGTTACGTTCTGCGATAGCAATGTCATCAGTCGATTTGAATGATGTGGAGGATAAAAATCCGCAAAATGCTAGTTGCTTTTTGATAGTTGGAGCAATATTTTCGTCATTTGTGCTAGCCGCTAAAAATGTTGCATTATCAACACTGAGTCGACCATATTCCCAAACTGAACGCTGATGAAAATATTGATCTGAATGAGCCTCTTGGTTCGTATGGGGTAGGGCAAACCAATGTGTTATCCTTTGTTTATTCGGCGTAGCAATGGTTTTGGCTTGCGCTAGTGGCGAACCTTGATACAGGTCAATGATAATTTGGTTTTGGAGTAGACTCAGTCGCTGGCAACCTTCGATGGCTGCAATTTCACCATTGAGTAATGCTTGGGTAAAATCGAATAAATGATGGTCTGAATCAAGTAGCCCTTGTTGTTGCCATGTATGTTGCAGTTGCTTACAGTTTACTGGGCCTTGTTCAAATACACTGATGTGAATTCGAGTTTGTTGCTGTATCAAAGGATTTTGCAAGTTAGCCTCTTGTAAGGCTGCCAGTAATAGTATTATTTCGTGGCCATCGCCAAAACCGAGTTGGCCTAGCGTTAGTAAATGTGGTTGAGTATTTGTGGCTGCTATTTTATCGTCACTGCTTTGCAATACTTCGGCGATATACTGCTTAACAATGTGGGAATATCGGCTATTTTGATTGGCGTTGTTGCCCAGTAATTCACAAATATGCAACTCGTGTAGGTTCGGGGATACAGATAATAAAGGTGTTTTGTTCAAAATATTTTACTCAGGGCCGATAACTTGGCATTATTTTACCTGCGTTTATGGAAAGCTGACCACTTAATTGCTTCAAAGCAGCTATGATTGCCGCAATTAAGTACCGACATGTACCAAATGGATAGCATAAAAATGAAAAGAGTCGTGATCACCGGAATGGGTGTTGTTTCAAGTATCGGTAATAACAAGCTAGAAGTGACTGAGTCACTTAAAGCGGGTCGTAGCGGTATTACTCACTCGGCACAGTTTGAAGAAATGCAATTACGTAGCAAAGTTTGGGGCGACATTAAAATGAACCCAGCTGATCATATCGATCGTAAAGCACTTCGCTTTATGGGCGATGCTGCTGCATATGCTTACATTGCTATGCAGGAAGCGATTGCTGACGCTAACCTAACAGAAGAGCAGTATTCTAATTTCCGTGTCGGTTTGATTGCTGGTACGGGTGGCGCTTCTTCAAAAAACCAAGTTCAGGCAGCTGATACACTTCGTGAAAAAGGTGTTAAGCGCGTAGGCCCTTATATTGTGCCTCGTATTATGTCTAGTACTGCAAGTGCTTGCTTGGCGACACCATTTAAAATTAAAGGTACGAGCTATTCAATCAGTTCAGCTTGTGCCACTTCTGCTCATTGTATTGGCCATGCTGTTGAACTTATCCAAATGGGTAAGCAAGATATGGTATTTGCTGGTGGTGCTGAAGAAGTTGATTGGACACTCACCATGGGCTTTGATGCTATGGGAGCACTATCGACTAAGTACAATGACACGCCTGAAAAAGCGTCACGTACATATGATGCAGATCGTGATGGTTTTGTTATTTCTGGCGGCGGCGGAATTGTTGTTGTTGAAGAATTAGAACATGCCTTAGCACGTGGCGCGAAGATTTATGCTGAGATTGTTGGTTACGGTGCCACATCTGACGGCTACGACATGGTTGCTCCGTCTGGTGAAGGTGCTGTGCGTTGTATGCAGATGGCACTTGCAGATGTAGACACGCCAGTTGATTACATCAACACTCATGGTACTTCTACTCCTGTAGGCGACATGCGTGAACTTGAAGCATTACGTGAAGTGTTTGGCGATAACATGCCTCCAATCGCATCGACTAAATCAATGACAGGTCATGCTTTAGGTGCAGCGGGCGTTCATGAAGCGATTTACAGCTTAATTATGATGGAAGACAGTTTTATTGCTCCAAGCATTAACATTGACAACCTAGATGAAAAAGCAGCTGGCATGCCAGTCGTTCGTCAAATGCGTGAAGCTGAATTGAACACCATTATGAGCAACAGTTTTGGTTTTGGTGGCACTAACGCAACGTTAGTCATGCGTAAATTTAAAGCATAAAACGTTATTAGTGGGTTAACCCGCGAATGATTTCAAAGCCAGCATCGGAAACGATACTGGCTTTTTTGTTGCCTTTTAAACAAGTGGCTAGAGAAAAATCGGTGACAGGCGATTACAAGCGAACGCTGCGCTTATAGAAAGGCTAAATGCCTAGATGCTAGTTCGCTTCGCGGCTAGAAGTTATAAAAACGAAAGCGACTTAAGCGTATATCGGAGTTATTTGTCGGTTGTTTCTGATGTTAACTGCTTAGCTTTTATAGCCGCAAAGCGAACTAGCGGGACTAAGTCCGCTCTAGCATCTAGGTATAGTCAGCGATAACAATCAGCGCTATTTGCCATGACGGACTAGGTGAATTTGGTATAAGATACGGGTTATAAAAAAACGCGATGTGATGTCGTTAAACTCGCAGTGAATAAGATACCCAAATGAAAATAATTGCCGATGAAAACATGCCTTATGTTGATGCCTTGTTTGGCTATTTAGGCAAGATTGAATATGTGAATGGCCGAACCTTGACGCCTAAACAAGTTGAAGATGCCGACGTGTTATTGGTGCGTTCGGTGACGAAAGTGAATGCAGAGTTAATTAAAGATGCGCATAAACTGAAATTTGTGGGTAGTGCGACGATTGGTACTGATCATGTTGATGTTGATTATCTTTCGTTACGTAATATTTATTTTACTAATGCGCCAGGATGTAATGCGACGGCCGTGGGTGAGTACGCATTTATTGCCATGCTGGAGTTAGCGCAACGTTTCGGAGAGTCTTTAGCCGGTAAAGTTGTGGGGATTGTCGGGGCTGGTAATACCGGCACTGCAGCCGCGAAGTGTATGCAAGCTTATGGGCTAAAAGTATTGTTGTGCGACCCAATTAAAGCATTGCAAGGTGATACTCGTGAGTTTGTGTCACTAGACACTATTATTGAGCAAGCCGATATAATCAGTCTGCATGTGCCTATCACCAAAGACGGTGAGCATAAAACCTGGTACTTATTTGATGAAGCCCGACTGAATAAGTTAAAACCCAATACCTGGTTACTAAATTGCTGTCGAGGAGAGGTGATTGATAACCGAGCGTTGATCAAATTTAAACAGCAGCGCGATGACGTAAAGCTGGTACTTGATGTGTGGGAAGGTGAGCCTAACCCAATGGCCGAATTAGTCGCCTTGGCAGAGTTTGCTACGCCGCATATTGCTGGTTATAGCCTTGAAGGCAAAGCCCGCGGAACGTTTATGTTGTATCAAAAATGGTGTGAATTACTCGATTTTCCGGTAAAAAAATCATTAGAGAGTTTATTACCGACATTTCAATTTAATCAAATTGTCAGTCAAGGTGATTTAACCGAAAGCCAATTGCTGAAATTGTCGCGTTTAGTTTATGATTTACGTGACGACGACGTTAACTTTAGAGGGTGTTTCTCAACAGCTACAGGTTTTGATTTAATGCGTAAAAAGCACACTTATCGTCGTGAATATAGTGCAATCTCGTTAACCCAATCTGTGGACTATTTATCTGATGGTAAGATAGACCCATCGATGTTGAGTGCTTTAGGCTTTAATTAATTAGTGTCATTATATAAGGCCAATAGAAGGCAGATTGAGGCTAAAAAACAGTAATTTTAGCCAGTTGAGAAAAAATCACTTCAAAGTCGGCTTTTTTAGTACATTAACCCTAGTAAAGCATAACTAAACTAAGGTAGATTGATTGTTCAAACTGGATAATATGGAGTCGAGCGTTAATTATGTCTCAGGAATTTAATGTAGTCGTTTTAGGTGCATCGGGCGCAGTGGGTCAAACAATGATTGAGATCCTCGAGCAGCGTAATTTTCCGGTTGCTAAGTTGTTTCCATTAGCGAGCAGTCGCAGTGCTGGCGAAACGGTCAGTTTTCACGGTAAACAAGTTGAAATTCTTGACGTAGAAACGTTTGATTGGACCCAAGCACAAATTGGCTTCTTTTCTGCTGGTGGCGATGTGTCTGCTAAATGGGCGCCGATTGCGGGTGACGCGGGTTGTGTTGTTATCGATAACACTTCACATTTTCGTTACGACGTAGATGTGCCACTGGTGATACCAGAAGTTAACCCAGAAGCCATTGCTGATTTCCGCAATCGCAATATCATCGCTAATCCTAATTGTTCAACGATTCAGATGTTAGTGGCTCTTAAGCCTATTTATGATGCTTTTGGTATTTCACGTATTAACGTGGCGACGTATCAGTCAGTGTCTGGAACAGGTAAAAAGGCGATTGATGAGCTAGCGGGTCAAAGTGCTAAATTATTGCAAGGTTTACCGTCAGAGCCGACAGTTTATCCAAAGCAAATTGCCTTTAACGTATTGCCTCAAATTGATGTGTTTATGGAAAATGGCTACACCAAAGAAGAAATGAAAATGGTGTGGGAAACGCAGAAAATTTTTGGTGATGACGAAATTGTTGTTAATCCAACGGCTGTGCGTGTGCCTGTTTTTTATGGTCACTCTGAGGCTATTCATATTGAAACTCGTCAACCTGTTGATGCCGAAGATGTTAAAGCTGTTTTACGTGATGCACCAGGCGTAGAATTGTTTGATGATGATAGCGAATATCCAACAGCGGTAACTGAAGCTGCAGGTAATGATCCTGTTTATGTTGGTCGCGTTCGTAAAGATATTTCACACTCTCACGGTATAAATTTATGGGTTACTGCCGATAACATTCGTAAGGGTGCTGCATTAAACAGCGTACAAATTGCCGAGATTTTGATTAGAGATTACTATTAATTACGCTTTAACAATGTGTAATGACTTAATCAACAACGCGATTTAGTTTAAAAAGCCTGCAATGCGCAGGCTTTTTCCGTTTTACTGAGCCCAATAGTAGCAGGTGCGGTGAATCTAGTTTATAGTCGTAAACATATCATTTTTAACATCAATAGCATTGAAAACGCCTGCAAAATTGGCTCACGATTGATGTGACTAGATACAGTTAACGACCATAATATTAACGATAAAAATTGCCTAAAGCCTGTTGCCAAGCCGGTAACTCAATAGCGCTAAAAGGGAAGGATGGGATGACTTTGCGTACTTCATATATTGTGGGTTTGATTGCCTGCACAGCCGTTGGCTTAACCAGTGTACAAATTATTGAGTCTGCGCATGCAGAAACGCTCAAAATTACTGGCCCCAATGGTGAGGTTAAACAACAAGCGAAACGCCAATATGGTCCAACAACATCAAGAGATACGTTTTGGAGTATTGCGCAAAAAGTCAGACCCAGCGATAAGGTCAGTGTTTACCAAGTGATGGCAGCGTTGTTTGACGCTAATCCACATGCTTTTAGTGGTAATAATTACAATACATTAGAGCGAGGGATGATATTACTTGTTCCTTCTGTTGATGTAATAGCCGCTATTCCCAATGATGTCGCTAAACGCCGTGCAGAACAAGATGACCGCCGTGCTAGCAGACAAACACAGCCTCGTCCCGTCATTAATAATAAACCTATTCAATCTCCTATAGTCGAAACGCCTAAAAAGCCTACCGTTTCAAAACCACTGCAAATAGTGCAGCAAACACCTGCTGTAGAAGTACAAACCAAAGCGATTACAGAGGCCAATGCCGTTGTCGTAAATGACCTCAATAGCACCTTAGATAAAGCCAATGCAAAAACCTTGATGCTGACCGATGAGCTTGCGCGTGCACAAGATGAATTAATGGTCAGCAACAATGACAATCAAGTGTTGAAAAACAAAATTGAACAAATGTCATTAAACATTTCCTCGCTTGAAGAAGATCTACAACTATTACGCGAGAAATATGAAGGCTTAAGTTTAGAAAATAAAAAACTTGTAGATCAAACTGAAAATGTGGAACCCGTTGTAGAAGAACCCACTGACTTTTGGCGCAGCCTAATGGATAACACCATTTTGTTGATCATTGCTGCATCGATTCCTCTGTTAATTATATTCGGACTTATTTTCTGGTTACTTAGTCGCCGTAATAAAAAAAATCAGCAGTCTGAAGTAAAAACAGCAACCCAGTCTGAACAAGAGTCTGCAGCTGCAACAGACCGCGATGACTTAGATGACTCTGATGATATTGTGGTCCATTTAGATTCAAACGATGAAGAGTCAATTGATGATTTATTGGATTTAGACAGCGTAGATTTACAGCCTGAAATCCAAATGGAAGGTGATGCCGAAATGGATATGGCATCAGATATGTTTGTTAGTGAAACAGAAACAGAAATAGAAGATGAGGAAGGGACCTCATTAGATGATTTATGGGCAGAGGCGATGGAAGATCAAGATTCTGATCTTGAACCTCTTGAAGATGACGATGATCTCGACAGTCTACTGGCTGGATTAGATGACAAGCCAGCTGCAACCCTAAATTCTGCTGCACCAGAAGATGATTTAGACAGTTTGTTGGCGGGTTTAGATGAAGATACAGAAAAAGATGATCTAGATGCTTCAGCAGAAAATGATATTGACTCGCTATTAGCTGAGTTTGATATGCCAGCAGAGCCGGATAATGTTGCCGCTGAAGAATCGGTAAAATCAGCTGAAACAAGCGCGGATGATGATATCGACTCACTATTGGCTGAATTTGACATGCCAGCTGAATCGGACGATGTTGCCGCCGAAGAACCGGTGAAATCAGCTGAAACAAGTGCGGAAGATGATATTGATGCATTGTTGGCTGAGTTTGATATGCCAGCAGAGCCGGATGATGTTGTCGCTGAAGAATCGGTAAAATCAGCTGAAACAAGCGCGGATGATGATATCGATGCATTGTTGGCTGAGTTTGATATGCCAGCAGAGCCAGATGTTGCCACTGAAGAACCGGTAAAGTCAACTGAAACAAAGGCCGATGATGATATCGATGCACTGTTAGCTGAGTTTGATATGCCAGCAGAGCCAGATGTTGCTGCCGTTGAAGAACCGCAAATATCAGCTGAAACAAAGGCAGATGATGATATCGATGCATTGTTGGCTGAGTTTGATATGCCAGCAGAGCCGGATGATGTTGCCGTTGAAGAACCGCAAATATCAGCTGAAACAAAGGCAGATGATGATATCGATGCATTGTTGGCTGAGTTTGATATGCCAGTAGAGCCGGATGATGTTGCCGTTGAAGAACCGCAAACATCAGCTGAAACAAAGGCAGATGATGATATCGATGCATTGTTGGCTGAGTTTGATATGCCAGCAGAGCCAGATGTTGCTGCCGTTGAAGAACCGCAAACACCAGCTGAAACAAAGGCAGATGATGATATTGATGCATTGTTGGCTGAGTTTGATATGCCAGTAGAGCCGGATGATGTTGCCGGTGAAGAACCGCAAATATCAGCTGAAACAAAGGCAGATGACGATATCGATGCATTGTTGGCTGAGTTTGATATGCCAGCAGAGCCAGATGTTGCCTGTGAAGAACCGCAAATATCAGCTGAAACAAAGGCAGATGACGATATCGATGCATTGTTGGCTGAGTTTGATATGCCAGCAGAGTCGGACGATGTTGCCGCTGAAGAGCCGATAAAATCAGCTGAAACAAACGCGGAAGATGATCTTGATTCATTACTATCAAAATCTGATTCAGAACAAACTGATGTTGATGCTCCTACTGCAGCGGACGAAGATATAGATGAACTCCTAGCTGGCTTGTCTGTGACCAAGGATGAGAACGAACAAGATAGTTCAGAAGATGATGGGGATACTGAACCTCAGCCACTAAACAGTGATTCAGTTGATAACGATGATGATATTGCCGCGTTAATTGCAGCTGAGTTACAAGATGATGTTAACGAAGATATCCCAGACGTAGAGTCTAGTGACGATGACATTGATGCATTGTTGTCTAGCTTGAATGAGCCTGTTATTGAATCAGTATTTGACGAAGAAAGTGATGAATTATCTACAGTAGAACAAGCATCTTCCGATAGTGATGATTTAGCGGCGCAAATTGCAGCTGAGTTAAGCGATGATGAAGATGTCGCTGACTCTATTGATGATAATGAAACCAGTGACGATGACATCGATGCATTATTAGCGAGTCTTAACGAGCCGGTGGTTGAGTCAGATGCTGATGTTCAGGAAAAAGCGGCTGTCCAAGCACAGATTGCAGCTGAATTAGATGATGATATGTCTAGCGAAGAATCTACATCTGATGATGAGTCACTCGATGATGATATTAATACCTTATTGGCAAGCTTTAAAGACGATATAAAAGACGACGCTCCGTTGATTGGCGAGACTGAAAATATTGACTCTGACAGCACTCAAATTGACGGCTCTCAATCTGATAATGAAAGTATCGACGATAATGCATTGTTTGATGAGTTTGATGAATATCTTAATGATACCGATTTAGTCAACACAGATGATGTCGCAGATATTGAAACGACCCCGTTTATTGAGCCTGAAACCGATGCTGATAAAGCTGCAAACAGCGATGACGAAGATAACAGCTGGTTAGATGCTGAACTTGAAGCCGCGTTAGCATCAACGAGCAATAATGATGTTGAGTCCGATCAAGAAATTGCAGCTATACCAACTCCTGTAGCCACGCCTACATCAGAAACTGATGCCGATGATGGTTTGGATGCATTATTAGCGCAAATGGACGATGATGATAAAACTTCATCTACAGCGCAAAATAAAGCCAATAAAGATTCAGGTTTCTTTAATGACCTTAAATCAAGCAAACCTAAACCTGAACTTTTAGATTGGGAAAGCGATTTACTTAAAGCTGCCGAGTCTGCTGCTGACGAGAGAGAAGTCGATGAAGCAGATGTGAGTGATGATGATCTACTGGCGGCATTTTCACAGTCACTCAAAGATGATGACAACGATGATGACTTTACCTCTGAAGATGAGTATATCCTTAGCGATGACAACTTAACGGTTGATGAAGCATTAGCAGCACTCGATCAAAAAGAACGAAGCCAATCAACAGAATATAAAGCCAGTGACGATGACTTAATGCGTTTTGAGCGTGAAAACGGTTATATCGACATTGATAAACTGTTGAACGATGCTGATGAAGATGACGATAAAACCGACCAGTATAAAGACGTCAATGTTGATATGGGCTCTGTTAATTCGTTAATCGGCAACCCGAACATGATCGATGTTGATGATGAAGAAAACTCCGTTAATGCAAAACTTGATTTAGCCAGGGCGTATATTGAAATTGAAGACCAAGACAGTGCCCGAGCGTTATTAAAAGAAGTGCAAATGGACGGTAATGAACGTCAACAATTAGAAGCAAAAAATTTACTGAAAAGTGTTAATTAACGCGAGCAATTGAGGCTGAATAGGCAAAAACATAGGCTTATGTTGACCACATAAAAGCAAACGGCGCAGATACATGCGCCGTTTTTTTGTGATAAACTGCGCGCCATTATTGAGTAGAGGATATAGGCATGCGGGTCGCGTTAGGTATTGAATATGATGGTAGTAGTTTTTGTGGGTGGCAGCGCCAACTCGAGGTCGATTCAGTGCAAGCCCAGATTGAGAAAGCGTTAAGTTATGTGGCTAATGAACCTATAACCGTATCGTGTGCCGGAAGAACAGATACTGGTGTGCACGGTACCGGGCAGGTGGTTCATTTTGACACAGATGTTCAACGTCCAATGACGGCGTGGACACAGGGCGTTAATGCTAATTTACCAGACAGTGTGGCTATACGCTGGGCAAAAGAAGTCGATGACAGTTTTCATGCTCGTTACAGTGCTACAGCCAGACGTTATCGCTATGTGATTTATAATCATAAACTGCGCCCTGGTATTTTAAGTGCAGGTGTAAGCCATTATCACGGTGATATTGATGAAACTTTGATGCATAAAGCGGCACAGCTTTTTGTTGGCGAACACGATTTTACCAGTTTTAGAGCCTTGCATTGTCAATCTAAAACACCGTTTCGAAACGTGCATCAAGTCAATGTAACTCGCCAAGGTATGTATGTGATGGTCGATATTCAAGCTAATGCATTTTTACATCATATGGTGCGCAATATTGTTGGTTCATTACTGCAAATCGGCTTAGGTAATCAACCTATAGAGTGGATAACAGAATTGTTTGCCCTGAAAAATCGTAAGCTAGCGGCACCTACCGCTAAACCGAACGGATTGTATTTGGTCGACGTAACTTATCCTGAACATTATCAATTACCTAAGCTAGCTTTGGGTCCATTGTTTATGCTCGATTAAGCCCTTTAAACTATCTATGTTATTTAAGTTAGCTAAGTTATCTTTATTGAAATGTAAAACGAATGTTCTGTATTCGCAGGCCGAGCAAGGTTTGAATAAGTTAAATGGTATTGAATTATGTCAATCGTGTCTGAAATAACTGTGCCCAATCAACAGTCAAATTTAGCTCAATGGCTGGATTATTTGTTGGCAATTCATCCTAGCGAAATTGACATGGGTTTAACTCGAGTCAGCGCAGTTGCCGAGCGATTGAGTGTGCTTGATTTGGCGCCAGCTAAAGTGATTACCGTAGCCGGCACCAATGGCAAAGGCACAACCTGCGCCATGTTGGCTTCGATTTTACGTCAGGCTGGTTTGTCTGTCGGCGTGTATAGCTCGCCTCATTTGCTGCATTACAATGAACGGGTGCAAATAAATCAACAAGACGCTAGTGATGACGCTCTTATCGAAGCTTTTTGTGCCATAGAGGCGGCGCGAGGTGATATTTCATTAACCTTTTTTGAATATGCTACCTTAGCTGGTTTATATTTGTTTAAAGCTGCTAAAGTCGATGTGATCATCCTTGAAGTGGGTTTAGGTGGACGGTTGGATGCAACCAATATTATTGATTCCACAGCCACTATTTTGACCTCAATCGATCTTGATCATCAAGAATATTTAGGCGATACCCGCGAACTGGTTGGCAGAGAGAAAGCTGGTGTGTTTCGCCCCGATTGTGTCGCTATTATCGGTGAGCCAGACTTACCGTTGAGCATCACTGAATATGCGAATCAACTCCATACAACCCTTTATCGTGTTGGGCATGAGTTTAATTACCATAAAAATCAGACTCAACCAGCATTGTGGCACTTTGAATCTGCACGGCAGTCATATACAGGTTTAACGGTGCCAAGGTTACCGCTAGCTAACGCTGCTAGTGTTGTTGCGCTGCTAAGCCATATTTGGCCGCAAATAAGCCAACAGCACATAAACCAAGGATTACAACAAGCTCAACTCGCTGGGCGACTAGAGCAGGTGAGTCAGCAACCATTAGTATTATTAGATGTTGCGCATAATCCACATGCCGTCAGATATTTAGCGCAACAGTTACAGGCTTACCAAGGCCGTCGTATTGTAGCCTTGTGTGGCATGCTTAAAGATAAAGACATTAAGTCAGTATTGGCGACATTAGCCGAGCAAATTAGCCATTGGAACTTGGTGAGTTTAGATAATCCACGTGGCGCATCAGCACAAGCATTGCGTCAAGCATTGCCCAATGACGGTAGCTGTGAGCATGTAAGTGAGTTTGCTGACATCGCTAGCGCATGGCAAGCTATACAAGCTACAGTCAATGCAGATGATGTGGTTATTGTCTTCGGTTCTTTTTATACTGTAGCTGGCTTTAAATCTTTATAAACACTATTTATGTCAGACGTCGGTCGTGCAAGCCATCATTAACGTCATTTGGTTAAAAAAGGGAATTAGCTTTGAATCGTCAATTTCAAAATCGTTTGGTGGGTACCATCGTATTAGTGGCCTTAGGTGTGATTTTTTTACCCGATTTGTTAGACGGTAAAAAAACGCAGGTGGTTGAGGAGTTTACTGAAATTCCTTTACGTCCAGTTCAGTCAAGTGCTTCAAATAAAGTCAATTCTGACAATAACGCTGAACCAGCGGAAGAATTCCAAGTGTTAACGATTGCTGAGCCACAAGATCTCAGTAATGATATCGTTGCATTAGGGGAAGCTGAACCGAAAAAAGAATCGACACAAGCTGTTAAGCAGCCAGCTCCTGCTCCAGCTAAAATTACAACAGCAGTTAAAAAGCCTGAAACCCAGGTTGTTAATAAAGTGAAATCACCCATTACTGCTGGGTTTACATTGCAGTTAGGCGGCTTTAACAATATTACCAACGTAAAAGCATTGATAGCACAACTGCGTAAAGCAGGGTTTAACGCTTATACACTGCCTAAAGTTCCCGTAGAAGGGAAACTAACCAGAGTGTTTGTAGGCCCTGAAGTATCAGAAGAAAAACTTAAAGCTCGTCAGCAACCTATATTCAAATTAACCGGATTAAAAGGCAAAATCGTAGCCTATAATCCACAGGAACAATAACCTCTTCAGACGGTGTTTTGCGTGCGTGATTAATATTTACAATTTGATTGTTCTTAATCACGCAAGAATAATTTGTGCAATCAGAGGTGAGAAACATCTCTGTCTCTGTTAGAATCCCGCCGTCTTGAACCCTATACCGGATCACCATCTCCATGGTTTGGATTGATTACGCAATAATTATTGTCATCGGGTTATCAACTATTATTAGTTTGATCCGCGGATTCGCCAAAGAAGCCATGTCTCTTGTGGTTTGGTTTGCCGCTTTCTTTATCGCTAGCCAGTTTTATCTTGATCTTGCTGCTCATTTAACCCAAATGCAGGACGAGTTAGTCAGAAACGGTGTGGCGATTGCCATTCTTTTTATCATTACCCTGATCCTAGGGGCACTCGTTAATTATTTATTAGGCCAGTTAGTGGCTAAAACCGGATTATCGGGCACAGACCGTGTTTTAGGCCTGTGTTTTGGTGCCATACGTGGCGCGTTAATCGTTAGTGCATTACTGTTTTTTATGGATGCTTTTACGGCATTCCCTGACACCAAATGGTGGCAGGACTCTGTTCTTGTACCTGAATTTGGCGTGGTTATTCAGTGGTTTTTTAACTACCTTGAAAATACCTCAAGCTTTGTACCCAAAATATAAACATAAAAACACCTTACAGTGAGGAACCTTACCCATGTGTGGTATCGTCGGAATAGTAGGAAAATCAACAGTTAATCAGACCATTTATGATGCGCTGACTGTGCTCCAACATCGTGGTCAAGACGCAGCAGGTATTGTGACGGTTGACATGAATGCGTTTCGTTTACGCAAAGCAAACGGCTTAGTCAAAGATGTGTTTGAACCTAAACATATGCAGCGTTTACAAGGCAATGCCGGTATTGGACATGTTCGTTATCCTACCGCTGGCAGCTCGAGTGCATCAGAGGCACAACCGTTTTATGTTAACTCGCCATTTGGTATTTCGTTAGCGCATAACGGTAACTTGACTAATACGATTGAACTGGCTGCTAGCCTAGTCACAAAGCGTCGTCATGTTAACACTACCTCAGATTCTGAAATCTTGTTAAATCTGTTAGCCGATGAATTACAAGAAACGCGCAGTTTAACTTTAAGTGCCGACGAAGTGTTTGACGCAGTTGCTAAAGTACATGCGCAAACGCGTGGTGCTTATGCGGTAGTTGCGATGATTATTGGCCAAGGTTTAGTGGCATTTCGTGACCCATTTGGTATTCGTCCTTTGGTATTGGGTAAACACGAAACCGCAACGGGTACCGAGTATATGGTTGCTTCAGAAAGTGTTGCTTTAGACGCTGTTGGTTTTGAAGTGATGCGTGACGTAGCACCTGGTGAAGCTGTTTATATTTCTCTTGATGGCCAGTTATTTACCCGTCAATGTGCAGCAGACCCAAGCTATGCCCCATGTATTTTCGAATTCGTGTATTTTGCACGTCCCGATTCGAGCATTGATAAAGTGTCTGTTTATGCAAGCCGTGTAAACATGGGCGCTAAATTAGGCGAAAAAATTAAGAAAGAATGGGAAGATCACGACATTGATGTTGTTATTCCTATTCCTGAGACTTCGTGCGATATCGCATTAGAAATTGCACGTTGCATGGATTTACCGTACCGCCAAGGTTTTGTGAAAAATCGTTATATTGGTCGTACGTTTATTATGCCTGGGCAGTTAGAGCGTAAAAAATCAGTACGTCGTAAACTGAATGCGATTAATACCGAATTTAAAGGTAAAAACGTATTATTGGTTGATGACTCGATTGTACGTGGTACTACGTCTGAACAGATCATTGAAATGGCGCGTGAAGCTGGAGCAAAGAAAGTATACTTTGCATCAGCAGCACCGGAAATCCGTTTCCCGAATGTGTATGGTATTGATATGCCAACGTCTAATGAGCTTATTGCTCATGGCCGTGATGCAGACGAAATTGCCAAAATCATTGGTGCCGATGGCATTATTTTCCAAGACTTAAGCGACTTAATTGAAGCGGTAAGAATGGAAAATCCAGAGATTAAGCGTTTCGAAACATCAGTGTTCGACGGTCATTATATTACCAACGACGTTGACCAAGCTTACTTGGATCATTTAACGCAGTTACGTAACGATGATGCCAAAGCCAATCGCTCAAAAGACATTGGCACTAACTTAGAAATGCACAACGAGTGTCATCCATAAGTTAACCACTGTTTGTGAGTGATAAAAACCAGCATGAAAATGCTGGTTTTTTTATTTTAAAGCCTAGATGCTAGAACGCTTCGCGGCTAGAGGCTATAAGGGCGGTAAAGATCGATATCAAGTGAATGCTGCGAAAATGCCTAGATGCTAGGTCGCTTCGCGGCTAGAGGCTATAAGAGTGATAAAGATTGATATCAAGCGATGACAAGCGAATGCTGCGAAAATGCCTAGATACTAGGTCGCTTCGCAACTAGAGGCTATAAGGGCGATAAAGATAGATAACAAGCGATGGCAAGCGAATACTGCGCAAATGCCTAGAGGCTAGGTCGCTTCGCTGCTAGACGCTATAAGAGCGATAAAGATTGATAACAAGCGGTAACAAGCGATAGATATAGAGATCAAGCGATCAAAAACGACAAACATCGATCACAAGTGCATCAGGCTTAAGGGGACGCTTTCAAATACGATCATCGAGCAATATTGCGGTAACGCTTTTGAGCCGGGATCCAGCTTTTAAAGTGGTGTAGCGCACTCGTCGGAGAATGTCCGTTGTAGATGCTATATAAGTGCTTTAATCGCCAAATAATCTTGCAACGTTTGTGAGGCTTTTTGTGGGTTCGACAGGTTTATTTTTTGGTAGTGGGTCAGCACTTTGTTTAAATATCGCTTAGCAATATCGCGCTCTTGGTCATTGTTACATTGCCAAAATTTAGTGCCTACAGCGCTAATTTTAGCCGTAGTACTATCGCTATTTATTTGTGATGATGAATTGCTACGCGTTACGTAGATAATTTCATAAAAACGACGGTTTTGTTCAATCAGTTTTTCATCAATTAATTCACAATCAAGTTTGATAAGTTGTTGGCGTAACTCATATTGATGGTGAACTGGACACAATAAAAAATCGATACTGCGATCAGAATATTGTTGGCAAAGTGAGTTAACGAACTCGATCATCAAATCTCCACCCACTCCGGCAATAATCACCAAGGGCGTATGCTCATCTTGATCCAAAGGTATTGCTGACACATCACTACAGTGTACTTGCCATTTTGGTGGATTTTGCGGTGGGTAAAAACATTCGAGCTTGGCGGTTAACTGCTGCATCAATGCTGGCACAATGTCGACGAAATGGATCATGGCTGCATGTCTGTCTAGCAACGCGGCGCCGAGTAATCCATGGTCGCAACAGCAATCCCAAATATGAGTGTAACTATTGGGGATCATCATGTTGATATGTGCTAAGCGGTGGCCGAGTTTCATCTATTTATCAAGTTTGGAAGTGAACCTGCGCATTGTAATGATTTAAGTGACAAAGTGGTTAATTATTTCATATTTGCAGCTTGGCGTATTTAACGCTAATCTATACTGTAAATTTATACAGTTAAGTGGCGCGGTTCATCTTTTGAACGCTAGCGACCCAACAGTGGATTATGATTTTATATATTGCTGAAAAACCCAGTTTAGGTCGTGCTATTGCCGATGTTCTGCCAAAACCACATAAAAAAGGTGATGGCTTTATCACTGCTGCTAATGGTGATTGCGTGTCATGGTGTATTGGCCATTTGCTCGAACAAGCAGAACCGGACGCCTATGACGATGCATTTAAGTCATGGAAACTCGAACATCTTCCCATCGTGCCACAAACGTGGAAACTACAGCCAAAACCTAAAACACGCAGTCAACTTACGGTGTTACGTAAACTGGTTAAGCACGCGTCATCGATAATTAATGCTGGCGATCCAGACCGAGAAGGGCAGTTGCTGGTCGATGAAGTGATTTCTTATTTGGGTGTGAAAGGAGACAAACTCAATCAAGTTCAGCGCTTATTAATTAGTGATTTAAACCCACAAGCCGTAAAACGCGCGCTAGGGCAGTTACGCAAAAATCGTGAGTTTGTGCCGTTATCGACCTCGGCATTAGCACGAAGCCGCGCTGATTGGTTATATGGCATGAACATGACTCGCGCTTACACTATCCAAGGACGAAAAGTCGGCTATCAAGGTGTGTTGTCGGTTGGTCGAGTACAAACACCGTTACTCGGGTTAGTGGTACGCCGCGATGATGAAATCGCTGATTTTACCCCTAAAGCATTTTACGAAGTATTAGCCCATTTATTGACAGACCAACAACAAGCATTCACCGCAAAATGGCAACCTAGCGAAGCATGTCAACCATATATGGATGAAGACGGCCGAGTGTTAGCTAAAGGTTTAGCCGAAAATGTCGTTGCCCGTATCAATGATAAACCTGCGGAAGTCACTAAAATTGAAGCTAAAGATAAGCGCCAAAACCCACCATTACCTTACAGCTTATCGGCTCTGCAAATAGATGCTGCTAAACGTTTTGGGTTATCGGCAAAAGAGGTACTGGATACTTGCCAAAGTTTGTATGAGCGCCACAAATTGATTACTTATCCGCGCTCAGACAGTCGCTATTTACCTAAAGAGCAGCATGCTTTGGCACCAAAAGTATTGGATGCCGTGCTCAAAGGCGCTTCAGGCTTAATTGAAGGTTGTGAGTCTCCTAATAGCAAACTTAAATCTAAAGCGTGGGACGACAGTAAGGTAGATGCTCACCATGCGATAGTGCCAACTGAAAAGGTGGCTAACTTATCGACATTATCAAGCAATGAAGCCAAGTTATATCAACACGTGGCAAGGCAATATTTAGCCCAGTTCTATCCCGCTTATATCTATGCAGAAACCGCAGTTGAAGTGACCATTGCCGGTGGATTATTTACCACTAAAGCACGTCAGGATAAAACTTTAGGTTGGAAGCAATTATTTAAGCGGACTGCCACAGTAAATCAAGCTAGTTCTAATTCAACTAGCAGCGATGACGACAATGATGATGCGGTACTGTCGTTACCGCCACTGGTTAAAGGGCAAATATTGCATTGTCAGCGTGGTGAATTACTACAGAAAATGACTCAAGCACCGAAGCATTTTACCGACGCCACTTTATTAGGCGCGATGACGGGCATTAGCCGTTACGTAACAAACAGTGAAATTAAAAAAATCCTTAAAGAAACCGATGGCTTAGGTACAGAGGCCACTCGTGCAGGAATTATTGAATTGCTGTTTAAGCGCGGTTATTTAGTTCGCCAAGGAAAATCAATATTGGCAACGCCCGTCGGTGTTGGCTTAATCCGCAGTTTACCCGAATCAGCAACCACACCCGACATGACCGCCTTATGGGAAAACAGCCTCGATGCTATCAGCCAAAAACGTTTAAAGTACGATGCCTTTATGCAGCCATTGTTGAGCCAGTTAGATGGCCTAATCACTCAAGCATCGAGTCAGTTACCCTCAGCATTACAAGGTGTTGCCAGTAGCGCACCAAAACGCAGCTTTAAGAAATCGTATAAAAAGAAGGCTAAAGCGAAAAGCTAAATTGGCAAGTGTTACTTGCATTACAGTCTAGGTATTTCGGGAATATAGCTGTGTTAACTCACAATTAGGAACTTTGTAAATGTGAGTTAACTTTTAAACCATTAAGTTCATATAGTCGATATTTAGAGACAAACATACTAATAACCTAGGAAAATAAAGGAGAGTGTTATGAAAAGCACACTAGTGTTAACGATATTTGCAGTAAGTTTATTGTCTTATGCATCGAATGCCACCGCAGATAAAACCATTTTAGCTGGCGGCTGCTTTTGGTGTATGGAGTCAGATTTTGAGAAACTTGATGGCGTAACCGATGTGATCTCTGGGTTTACTGGCGGAAACATTAAAGACCCTATCTATAACGGTAACCATCGAGGGCATTTTGAAGCGGTTGAAATAACATACGATCCTAGCAAAGTGAGCTATGCAGAGCTGTTAGAACATTACTGGGTCAACATTGACCCTTTTGATGCAAGCGGACAGTTTTGCGATAAAGGTTCTAGCTATTTAAGTGCCATTTTTGTGGCAAACGACACCGAACGACAAATTGCACAACAGTCTAAAAGCAAAGTAGAAAAGCTGTTTCCCAATAGCAAAGTGGTCACGCCGATTTTAAATGCGTCTACATTTTATCCTATAAAAGGCGATGAAAGTTATCATCAGGATTACTATAAAAACAACCCTATTAGATACAATGCCTACCGCTGGAACTGCGGCAGAGACAAAAGATTAAATGAAATTTGGGGTGATAAAGCGACACATTAGGCTTAATTTATGGCAGCCGCTACTTGTATTTTGGCGCTTCAGGTATCACCCATACAAAAGCAAAGGGGTATGAAGGTTACAAAGAATTTGATTGTGATAAAGAATGTGAGTGTGAAAAAAGTTAGAGTGTGAAAAAGAGTTCAACGCTTTAGAAAAAGCACTTTTTTGAATTAATCGATTTTTAGGGTTATGTTGGCGTATAACAACATAACAAAAATATTATTTTGCTCGCAGGCAGGCTTAGACACTGGCTTGCCGCAGTTCCGTGTATTATCACTATCAAATTGAATTATGATTTTATACGGAATAAAATAAAACAAGGAATAGGATTAATGAAAGATTCAAGGAATGAAATAGCGAAATATGGAATAACCTTTGGAACAGCGTTATCTATCGCTATTTCATGGAGTGTAAACAAGTCTGTTTTATGGGCGATTTTTCATGGTTTTTTATCTTGGTTTTATGTCATCTGGCACGTCGTGACGCGATAGTCTTTTGCTTCTTCAACGCAGGAGTTAGCGAACATTAAAACGTTAATGCCGTAGGCTAGAATTGAATAAGATTATCGGAATAATGATGAATAAGATGTCATCGTTAGTCTTATCAATCTAACACGCTTTTATCTAAGATCCCTTTATCGATTAGCTGCAACAATATATTGCGGGTTTTATCTTTTAAGGTGTCACGTAGTAATCGGGCTGCGGGGGTAATCGATTGCCTGCTGGGAAATATGAGCCACAGTTCTGTTGGCTTTGTTTGGTATTCTGGTAATACATGCACGACGTTACCGTTAAGTAAGTCACTTGATATATCAAGGCAAGATTTAAGCCCAATGCCTTTGCCTGATACACACCAGCGATGCACTAATTCACCGTCATTTGAGATTCGGTTGCCTTTCATTTTGATTTTTAATAACTCATCGCCGCGATAAAACTCCCATACATCGTAAGTAATGTCATTGAGTTGATATAACAGTCCGTTATGTGAGGCGAGGTCTTGTGGGTGTTTTGGCATACCATGTTTTGCTAGGTAAGCTTTAGATGCACACAATAATCTGGGGACATTACAGATTTTAAACCCGTAAAGATTAGCGTCATTTGGCGAACCATAGCGCAAGGCTAAATCGACGGAGTCGCGGTAAAAATCGAGATTACTGTCATTGATATTGGCGCGAATACTGACCTTTGGATAAGTATCCATAAAGTCATCAATCCATGGAATGACAATATTACGCCCAAGGTCTGACGACATGGCTAAACGTAAATCGCCGTCAACAATGTCTAGCTCACCTTTCATGTTCTGCTTGGCTTGCTCTAGCATTAACATCGCTTGTTCACACTGTGGAATGTACTTTTCGCCTGCGCTTGATAAACGAAGTTGCCGGGTGGTGCGAATAAATAACTCTACGCCTAAACTGGCTTCAACCCTTTTTAATGCTGCACTGGCGGTGGCTGTACGCATGTCTAAATTGGTTGCCGCGGCAGTAATGCTGCGAAACTCTGCGACTTTAAGTACCACATAAAGGTCTTCTAATAACATGATTATCCATTTTTAATTGATAATGTTTCAATCATTATGCTGTTTGTGAAAGATAAAACAAGCGCTAATATAGCTTCATCAAGTTTGAGCAACCTTATTTTATATATCACAGGAACAACCTTATGAAAGCTATTGGATATAAACAGTCTCTTGAAATTTCGAACCCAGAATCATTAATCGATGTGACATTGGATCAACCAATTGCAACAGGTCGTGATTTATTGATTAAAGTGAGTGCCATTGCAGTTAACCCTGCCGATTATAAAGTGCGCTTAAACATGCCACCTGCGGATGGTGAAGTTAAAGTGATTGGTTGGGACGCGGTTGGCGAAGTCATTGCAACAGGTGACAAGGCAAGTCAATTTAAACCTGGTGATGTGGTGTACTATGCTGGTGATATTACTCGCACAGGAAGTAACGCTGAATATCAGTTAGTTGATGAACGCTTAGTGGGTATGAAGCCTAAGAGTTTGTCGAATGCAGAAGCTGCAGCGCTACCATTAACGGCAATAACAGCATGGGAATTGTTGTTTGAACATTTATCGATTAAGCAGCAAAGCCCTAGCGCGATAGAGAAATCAAACGAAGTGATTTTGGTTGTTGGCGCTGCCGGTGGTGTGGGTTCTATATTTGTACAATTAGCTAAAGCCATTACGGGTGCAACCATTATTGGTACGGCATCACGTGCAAGCTCAAGTGAGTGGGTTAAGAAATTGGGTGCGGACTATGTTGTCGACCACACTAAACCGCTTGCTGCACAAATAGCGGCATTAAACATTGGCCCAGTGACTCACGTTGCGAGCCTAAACAGCACCGATACTTATTTTGACAGTTACACTGAGTTATTAGCACCGTTTGGTAAGATTGCTATGATTGACGATCCAGTTGCACTTGATGTGACTAAATTGAAGCTAAAAAGCTTGTCATTACATTGGGAGTTTATGTTTGCTCGTTCGATGTTTAACGCAGTCGATATGGATGAGCAGGGACATTTACTTAACCGAGTAGCGGATCTTGTTGACCAAGGTTTTATTCAAACCACGTTAGGCCAGCACATGGGCGCGATTAATGCTGCAAATCTTCGTGCTGCACATGAGGCGTTAGAAGCCGGCCGTGCAATTGGTAAAATTGTGTTAGAAGGATTTTAATTAATAGCTTTATTGTATTATTAATCACGTTAAAACTTATATTATCGAACAGGAATAAACATGTCACATTTAACTATTGTAGCCAACATTAAAGCTAAAGCGGACAACATTGAGTTAGTAAAAACTGAGTTGGTGAAGCTGATTGAAGTCACTCGTGCTGAAGAAGGGTGTATTAGTTATGATTTACACCGAGACAATGAAAACTCTGCCCACTTTATGTTTTATGAGACTTGGCAGACCCGTGAATTATGGCGTGTGCATATGGAAAATCAGCATTTAGCCGATTTTGTGGCTGCAACTCAAGGTGCAGTTGATGAATTTACGTTGAATGAAATGACCGTTATCGGCTAGTTTTATGTAAGTTGGCGATTCAATTGAGTGACATCCAAAAGCAGAACATAAAATGTTCTGCTTTTTTGTCGATTTTTTTTAGTATCTTATGAGACACTCAAGTGATGAATCGCTTTAAATACAAGGATAAGTGACAAGATGAAAATCAGACTTACGCAGTTGCAGTGCAGTTCATCGAGTGTCACTGTCGACATTAATGATTGGGTTATTGAGCCTCAACAATCTTGGGGGGTATTTAGCACCGAAGGTGATGTAGGTGCATTGCTTGGCCAGTTATTAACTCAGCAAATTGATGCGCAAACCTTAACTTACAGTGGCGATATTATCGGTGTCACGCCAGCAAGTGTGGCATTAGTGTCATTGCTTGAACAGCAATCACTGCTTGAAGCTATTTTAGAGCAAGATGACAGCGAATCACTGGGATATACCGATCCTAAAACGACCGTGTTTGGGGTTGTTTTTAATCAATGCCATGACAATGACTTAACCCATCAATTGCTGCAACAATTAGATTTAACGCATTTAAGCTTAAGTCCTTTTGCTCAATTGTCTACCGGTGAAGGCCGCAGAGTAATGCTTGCTCGTGCAGTAGCAACTCAAGTGCCTTTTTTAGTGCTCGACGAACCTTATGCAGGTCTTGATGTTGCGCACAGACAGACTCTCACAGAATATTTACAACAATTATCTCAAACCAAACAGATACTGGTCGTGGTGTCGCGTGAAGAAGATATGCCAGATTGGATTGAACATGTTGCTATGTTTAGTCATGGTAAATTAGACACTATGATGACCAAATCACAGTGGGATAACCATCCTGTTATTGCCCAGTTAACGGCGCAAGCGGGTCAACAAAGTGATGATATATTGGCGCTTATTCGTCGTCACAGACACAAGCCATTATTTGCTAACCCGGTATTTCAGTTAAACAATGGACGAGTGGCTTACAGCGATAAAGTGATTTTTTCGGGTGTTAACTGGCGTATCGATAATGGTGTGCATTGGCAAGTAAAAGGGCCTAATGGCTGCGGTAAGAGTACTTTACTGGGGCTTATTTTTGGTGACCATCCACAATGTTACAGTAATGATATTGATATTTTTGGTAACAAAAGAGGTTCTGGCGAAAGTATTTGGGAAATTAAAAAACACATCGGTATGGTGTCTTCGGCATTACATCTGCAATATCGGGTTAACTGTAGCGCACTGGATGTGATTGTTTCTGGCTTTTATGATTCTATTGGTTTGTACCAAAAACCGACGGCACAGCAAATATCTGTCGCTACAGAATGGTTGGCCATTTTACACATGGGCCATTTAAGTAAAACCGCTTTTCGACAATTAGAATATGGCCAGCAACGTTTATTACTCATCGCTCGCGCCATTGTGAAACAACCCACTTTATTGATCCTCGATGAGCCTTATCAAGGTTTGGATTATTTGGGACGCCGACTGATTAAAAATGCCCTTGAACTCATTGCCAAAGAACACTTAAGTCAATTGTTGTATGTCTCGCATTATCAAGAAGATAGCCTAGACAGTATTCAGCACTATATTGAATTTGTGAAAGATGAAAATCAAGATGGTTATCGGGCGGTGGTTTCTCAGGGGTAATACCGTCTTGTTAAAAGAGTTTCTTAATAGCTAACTTAGGTTGGCTATTTTTGTTTGTGAGTTTATTTTCTAATAATAATTGATAATGTTTCAATTATTATGCTGTATATGGCGATTAAACTTTTGTATATCATAACCACATTAACGCAGATAGCCTTGAATATTGAGTGAATTGAGCTGTAATAGGGCTATAGACATACAGCAACACGCTAAAGGATACTGATGCTACTTGATACACCCATTTGCGATTATGGCTGGAAAGCCCCTGATTTCACATTGAAAGATGCCAATGGTAATGCTTTTACCATGAGTGATCACTTAGGAGAAAAGGGCTTATTGATTATGTTTATTTGTAATCATTGTCCTTATGTTAAAGCCATTGCGACGCGTTTAGCTGCGGATACAAAGCAATTAATGGCTGAAGGCATCAATGTGTTAGCGGTCATGTCTAATGATTATCATGATGTTGAGGCTGACTCGCCAAAAAATATGCTGAGTTTTGCCAAGCAACATGGTTTTGAATTTGCTTATTTAGTGGACGAAGATCAGCAAGTGGCTAAGCAATATGGTGCTGTGTGCACTCCTGACTTTTTTGGTTTTAATTATCTCGGTGAATTGCAATATCGTGGCCGATTAGATGATGCGCGTTTGCAAGATGCGCCGAACAGAGAACCTGAGCTACTACAAGCCATGCAAATGATTGCTGCAATAGGCAAAGGGCCTAAACAGCAAACTGCCAGCATGGGTTGCTCTATTAAATGGCGATAAGCCCGTTCAGTTGGCTATAAATTTAGTGCGCTATAAACCTTGAAAAATTGTTTTTAAACACCATAACAGGGTAAACAGAGTGTTGAGTAAGTTACGGTGTTAACCAATTGTATTTATTGTTAATTATTATTTTATTTTTTGTGTTTAGTTTGAATTTCAGATGTTATTTACGACCAATGGTTGTGACTAACAAGGTTAGTTAATCGATGATATTAATCACCAGCGTTAATCAATGTCGTTAACTGCCAGTCCTTTTAATCATTGTTAAAATCGAGATATCACATGACCAATGCCATTATTGCTGATTTAGAAAAACGTTACACTGCCAAACGCTATGATGCGACTAAACGCGTGCCTAAAGAAGATTTAGCCGTGATTTATGACGCTATGGTGTTATCGCCGTCATCAATTAACTCTCAACCATGGAAATTTATCGTGATTGAAAGTGATGAAGCCAAGCAACGTTTACATGACTCTTATGCTAATAAGTTTCAGTTTAATCAACCGCATGCTAAAACGGCTTCACATACTATATTGTTTGCATATAACCCTAAGTATACCCGCGAAGACTATGCCAAAGTGGTTGATCAAGGCATTATCGATGGCCGTACTAAGCCTGAAGATCGCGAAAGTGCATTTGGTGGATACGCATTTGTTGATTTAAACACTGATGAAGCGGGTAACAATGCGGCTTGGACTAAGTCACAAACCTATTTAGCATTAGGTAACACTATGCATACGCTAGCGCGCCTTGGTATCGACTCTACGCCAATGGAAGGTGTTGATAGTGAAATGCTAGGTCAAATATTTGCTAAAGAGCTGGACGGTTATGTGTGTGAAGTTGCATTAGCATTTGGTTATCATCATTCAGATGAAGACTACAACGCCAAGTTACCAAAATCTCGTTTAAACATTGATCAAGTGTTACAGGTTTTATAATTAATGAGTCGCTATTTACGCGGCTGATGTTAATAAAAAAGGGGTATAAGAGTAATCTTATGCCCCTTTTTTATGTTATTGAAGCCAAAAGCTGAACACGTTTACGAGTATTGAGTCACTAGCGTAAACAGTGGCCGCGATTGAGGCTTATCAATTTATCGAGTACGCGTTCGCCGTCCATACGAATGCCATTGTGCTCATATTCTGATGTGAGCCAATACTTAAGGTTCGCCACTTTTTTTGTGGTTTCTAAACTGTATTGCATTTCGACATACATATCTTCGCTGTATATTGCGGCTGCAACCGGGACTTTATTATTAGCCAGTTTTTCTAGGTCATATAACACAGGCCAGTCTTTTTTCGCTGCGATAAGCTCAGCGGCTTGTTGCAGTGGAATGAGTTGTTCAAATTGGGCAAACATCCACGGATAGACCATTTCGCCAGTGAACAATAATGGTTTGTCAGGGCGATAGTTAAATTGGCTGTATTGTGCTCGTATTCTGTGTGCCGCCCAAGCTGATGCTTGTTGCTGACAATAAATAGACTCATGCATTAATGCAAAAATAGGGTTGGTGTTGTAGTCGAGAAATTGACTGAACTGATGTAGAAACAGTGGATTAACGTCGATACCATGCGGTGTTTCAATTAACGCTTGCTCAAGCAGATAGTAAACCGCTTCTGGGCCTTGTTCCATACCGATATTAATGCCTAGTAACTGCAACATTTCAACCGTGAGTTGCTCACCAGTTGCTAAGTAGACTTTGTTTTCGTAAAGGTATTTGGCTAAGTCATCGACTAAGGTGCGTGCATCACTAAAGCGCTTGAAAAAGTCATTGTTTTTAGCGATGACACGTTGATAAGTGGCTTGGTAAACCTCTTCAGCAGGGCGGTCTAGTGAAGGAATACCACCGGTAATGTATGCCTCTTTTAGGCCTTCTGGTGCAGCAGATAAATAATGCAATACACAAAATCCACCAAAACTTTGGCCTAAAATACTCCAAGGTTCATCTGGCGATAATTTTGCGCGAATATACTCTGCATCTCGAACAATATTGTCTGCACGGAAAAAGCTTAGGTAGTCCGCTTGGTCCGTTGAACTCATGTAACTTAAGCTGGTGGCATTAACCGGGCTTGATAGTCCGGTGCCTCGTTGGTCGAGTAATAACACTCTATATTCAGTTAACGCGCGTTTTATCCAGCCACTATTGCTCACAGGTCTTACTGCGCCAAAACCCGGTCCACCTTGAAAAAACACTAAGTAGGGTAGTTTTTTATGTTGATTTTCGACACTGACAATTTCCCGTGCGAAAGCCGTAATCTGTTTACTTGGACTTTGTTGATAGTCTAATGGCACAGAGAAAAAATGTTTACGGGCGACGATGTCTGATAAGGTGAGTTCAATGTGCATAATAAGGCCTGCTGAGTCAGAATTAATGTATATTGCCAGCGGTAATAACGCTATTTTATAAACCATATTGTACATCAGTAATCAGTAACTTGATGGATATCACATTAAAAAGGTATCTAGATCAACGCTGCCTAGTTAAAATTAGTGATAATAAACAAATGATCATAAGACGAGGTTGCCAATGAAGTATCAAATCATCCCCGTAACGCCTTTTCAGCAAAATTGTAGTGTTATTTGGTGTGAAAAAACCTTAAAGGCTGCGGTTGTTGATCCTGGTGGCAACATTGACCGGATTTTAGCTGAGGTGGCTAAGTTAGGAGTAAATGTTGAAAAAATATTATTAACCCATGGTCATATTGATCATGTCGGTGGTGCAGCTGAATTAGCCAAAAAATTAGCAGTGCCGATTATTGGTCCGCACATAGCGGATAAGTTTTGGTTAGAAAACTTAGTTAAACAAAGTCAAAACTTTGGTTTTCCACGCACTGAAGCTTTTGAACCAACCCAGTACCTAAATGAAGGTGATGAGGTTAGTGTAGGTGAGCAGCATTTACAGGTGTTACATTGCCCAGGGCATACACCAGGACACATTGTTTTTTATGATAAAATAGCTAATTTAGCTTGGGTCGGTGATGTGCTTTTTAGAGGCTCAATTGGTCGTACTGATTTTCCCCAATCCAATCATCAAGACTTACTTCACTCTATTACCACCAAATTGTGGCCATTAGGGCTCAATGTCAGTTTTATTCCCGGTCATGGACCAATGTCGACGTTCGCCGACGAGCGACAACATAACCCTTTTGTTGCCGATCAGTTATTTGATTAACAATTTGTTATGTAATCAGGTCATTGAGGTTATTTATTAATAAGTTGAAACCATTGATTCTTTGCATTGTAAAGCCAGTCTGTTAGCTTAAGCTAATGCGTTTACAAATGATGGACAACCAACATGGTTCAACACCTCGTTGATTTACTCGATACCTGGTTACCTTCTTATCAAGAAGACTGGGTACTTGCCGTTCTTACCCAAGTAGAAGGGTCTTCTTACCGCAAACCTGGCGCCATAATGCTATTTCATCCAATGGGTAAAAGCCTGGGGATGTTAAGTGGTGGCTGTCTTGAGGCTGATTTACGTCGTCACGCCCAGCGCGCTATTCAAACTCAGCAAGTTATTCAGTTAACCTATGACGCAACGGATGAGTCTGATACTAGTTATCAGCTGGGCTGTGGTGGTATTGTCAATATCATGATGGTGTCGCTGAATAAAGCGAACAATTACCTTGGTTTAGTGAGTGTTCATGATGCTTTAATGCGTGGTGATCGTGGTACATACCAGCTTGAGATTGTTGCCGATGGCGTTTCAAGCCATCAGATATCTGGCCACTTTGTAGAGGCGTCTAGTGACGCAGCACCTATTACCCTAAATACCAAAACCCTTAAAGTGACTGAGCAACATAAAACGTTACTGCAAATTCCACTGCGCCCGCCGGTGCATATTGGTATTTTTGGCGGAGGATTAGATGCCAAACCTATAGCCCAAATGGCACAAACCATGGGCTGGAAAGTGACGATATTTGATGAGCGTACTGCTTATGCTCGCACCTATGATTTTCCGGGCTGCCACATTATGAAACACCCGACACCGTCAATATCTACTGATTTACTCAGTGGGTTAGATGCGGCTTTTATCATGAGCCATAATTTACAGATTGATGCTAAAACGCTAAAAACATTGCAACCGTTGCCACTGGCCTACATATCATTGTTAGGTCCAGTACATCGGCGCGATAAAGTATTGGATATGGCAGAACTCAGTTTGAAAGACTTTAGCGGTTATTTCTCTGCACCAGCAGGATTAGCGTTAGGTGGTGAACTGCCAGGCTCTGTTGCGTTGAGTATTTTATCTCAGTGTCATGGCGTGCTGTATAACAGCAAGCTCACTAGCCTTGATAGTGTGATGTTGTAATGGCGGGTCAATAATGAAGCCCAATATCATTACCGTTATTTTAGCCGCTGGTGCCAGTAGCCGATTTCATGGCGCCAAAATGCTCGCTAAAGTAAAAGGTAATCAAAGTTTATTAGCCCGCAGCATCGTATCACTTAACAAGGTGACAGCCACCGCAGGAATAAAAGCGCCAGCAGTAGTGTTAGGCGCTCATCTTAATGACGAGATCATGGCAATAACCGCAACAAGCCATCAGATCATTAACCCTGATTGGCAACAAGGGTTATCCAGCTCCGTTAAACATGCCAGCCAATACGCTATTGAACAGCAAGCCGATGCATTGTTGCTCGTGCTTGCTGACCAAGTCGCCATTGATGTTGATGACTACTTACACCTTATCGAACGCTATCAGCAAAATGGGTTAACAAGCTGTGCTTTTTATCGACAAGATGTGGGTGTTCCTGCAATATTTTTAGCTAAAGATTTTGCTGTGCTAATGTCGATCGATGGCGATAAAGGTGCTAAAAGTATTCTAAAACAACATGATAAAAATAATAGCTTGAACATTATTTCAATGGAACAAGCGCAATTTGATATTGATACACCTGCTGACTTAGCGCGTTGGTTAGATAATAAGGATTAATTATGACAACCCCAACACAAAAATTAATGGTCAACGGTAAGGACTTTACCCTTGATGCAGATCCTAATATGCCAGTGCTATGGGCTTTGCGCGACATACTTGGTTTCACAGGTACAAAGTTTGGTTGTGGTGCAGGACTCTGCGGCGCTTGTACTATTCATGTTGATGGCAGCCCAATGCGTGGTTGTTTGACCAGCCTTAAGCAAGTACAGGGCAAACAAGTGACAACCATTGAAGGTCTTGAAGCGCAAAAATTGAAAGACGCTTGGCTTGAACATAATGTGCCGCAATGTGGTTACTGTCAGGCGGGGCAATTAATGTCTGCTGCTGCGTTATTAAAAACCACAACTAAACCAACAGAGACGCAAATTGACGATGCAATGTCGGGCAATATTTGTCGTTGTGGTACTTACCCGCGTATTAAAGCGGCGATCAAATCAGCTTCGGAGGCGTAATCATGACGACATTTACCGCAGTTGAAAACATTAGTCGCCGTAACGTGCTTAAACTCTTTGGCGCTGTGGGCGGTGGTTTAGCCCTTGGTGGTACTAGTTTAGTGTGGAGCCCAATGGCACTGGCACAAGACAAACAGGCATTGATGAATTTATTTGTCGCCATCGGTGAAGACAACAAAGTGTATTTAACCTGCCATCGTTCAGAAATGGGCCAAGGTATTCGCACCGGTATTCCGCAAGTCTTAGCCGATGAATTAGAAGCCGACTGGGATAAAGTTGTAGTAGTGCAGGGGCTAGCTGATAAACGCTATGGTAGCCAAAACACCGATGGTAGCCGCAGTATCCGTAAGCATTATCATCGTATGCGTCAAATGGGCGCAACAGCACGTACCATGCTTGAACAAGCCGCTGCTGATAAATGGAAAGTACCCGTTACTGAGGTATATGCCAAGGCGCACAAAGTACACCATAAAGGCAGTAATAAAAGCTTATCTTATGGTGAGCTTGCATTAGCGGCATCAAAACTGACTATGCCAGAGCTGGACAAGGTTACGTTAAAGCCTGAAAGCGAATTTGTTCATATTGGCAAGTCTCATACTATTGTCGATATGGATGCGATGCTAACGGGCAAAGCAATATACGGATATGACATTAAGCTTGATGGAATGTTGTATGCCAGTATCACTCGCCCGCCAGTGTTAGGCAGTGATGTGGTTAGCGTTGATGATGCTAAAGCTCGTAAAATTGCTGGTGTGGTCGATATTATTACCTTACCAGTACCAAAAGGTGCGCCGTTATTTCAGGCTCTAGGCGGCGTAGCGGTTATTGCCACCAACAGCTGGAGTGCCATTGAAGCCCGTAAAGCATTAGCGATTACATGGTCAGAGTCAGTAAACGACAGTCATGACTCTGATGTGTATCTTAAAGGTTTGGTTGAGCGCGTTAAGCTGCCAGGTAAAGTGATCCGTCAGTTGGGCACTTCAGTAACGGACTGGCCAGCAGAACACACCTTGAGTGCCGTTTATACGGTTCCTTATCTTACTCATGCGATGATGGAACCACCAGTGGCGACAGCAAATGTGACCGCAGATGGCTGTGAGTTGTGGGCATCAAGCCAAACGCCGCAAAGTACCCAACAAAATGTTGCAGGTGCATTAGGGCTTAAAGAAGAGCAAGTCAAAGTCAATGTCACCTTATTAGGCGGTGGTTTTGGTCGTAAATCAAAACCAGATTTTAGTGTTGAAGCCGCTATTTTGTCGCAAAAGCTTAATAAGCCTGTCAAGGTATGTTGGAGCCGAGAAGATGAGATTCAAAATGGCTATTACCATGCCATTAGTGCGCAAATGTATCAGGCTAAAGTTGATGGCAACAGCATGCCTACAGCGTTGCTAGCCAGAACAGGGTTCCCTTCAATCAGCTCAACCTTTGCAGAAGGTGTTGAATATCCTTCTGATGGTGAATTAGATTTAGGCTTTAGCGACGTGCCGTTAGCCCTTGAAAGCATTCAACTCGAGTCAGTTAAGGCTAAAGCACATACCCGTATCGGTTGGATGCGCTCGGTATGTAACATTCAACATGCCTTTGGTATTGGTAGCTTTGTTGACGAACTGGCAGTAAAAACCAATAAGCCATGTGTACAAATGTGGCGTGAATTACTGGGTAAACCACGGATGGAAAACTTTGAAAACCAAGGTTTCAAATACGGTAACTATGGTGAAGAGCTAGCTGATCATCCTGTTGATGTGGGCCGTTATCTCAAGGTGCTCGATACATTAGAAGCTGCATTAGCTAAAGCCCCTAAAGCGGGTAAAAACCAAGGTTGGGGTATGGCAGTGCATCGCAGCTTTGTGAGCTACGTTGCCGTTGCGACATTAGTTGAAGTGGTTGATAACAAACTTAAAGTGATTAAGTCTATTGCGGTAATGGATGCAGGGACTGTAGTAAACCCTGACCGTGTTAAGTCGCAGCTTGAAGGTGCGATTATTTTTGGTTTGAGTTTAGCTATGATGGGAGACATAAGCTTTAAAGGCGGTAAAGTCGTGCAGTCTAATTTCCATGATTATCCTTTATTGCGTTTACCTCAATGCCCAGAAATTGAAACTCATATTATTGCGTCAACCGCTAAACCTGCTGGTGTAGGTGAACCTGGGGTACCTCCTGTGGCGCCGAGTTTAACCAATGCGATTTTTGCTGCAACCGGAATTCGATACCGTGATTTACCGCTCAATAAGTTTGTATCGGTCTAGCCATTTTCGTGAGAGAGAGCACTTAAGTTTTACTCACTTAAGTCGATAATAATTAAGTCAAATGCCTAAATGTATTCGCACTTAGGCATTTTTATGAATTTGAGATGCAGTTTTCATATGAACCGTCAGGCTTGTCTATACTCTCTATATCTTTTGTCATAAACCCAGAGCATATTGATGCTCGCCATATTCAATAATTGTTTTTTATAGCGATAAATTATCGCAGGAAGCTGAAAAATGAAGCAAATCCAGTTTAGAAAAATTGATGCCATTATGATTAAGTTCAGCCTTAATGGTAAGTTTTGGATTGTTTGTTCAATGGTCGCCGCGATTACAAGTATTATCGCGATATTGAATTTCCAACAAGCTAATGATTTAATTACTCAATCATCTTTAGACCGAGTGAGCACTCGTGTGCAAAGTGTTGCCTCAGTGGCAAACAGTCAAGGATTACAAAACGCCGAGCTTCAACAATTTGCTGCCGATAACCAACTGCAAGTGTCTGCAAGGGATGAGAGTACTCGCAGTGGCGATATAGTGACAGCATCTGCCAATGTGGGTAATCAATATTTAACTCAAAGCCAAAATGTCCAGCAGTGGGAACAAGACGCGATTGGCAATGCCCAATTTATGCTCATCATTGCGCTGGTGGGATTATTGCCACTATTTCAATTAAGTTATTGGATTTCTACGTCATTAGGCGGCGGGTTATGGGAAATGTACATGGCCATTAAACGCCTCGCTGACGGTGACTTAACCTTTAGACTTAACTTTTTTGGTACTGATGATTTCAGTTTAATCGCCAAAGACATTGATCGTTGTGCTGACAACATGAGTGAAATGGTTGGTGCTATCCGTAGCAATGCTGAAACCTTGGCTGTTGCTGGCAACGAGTTTAATCATCAAGCCAGTACCAATGACGAACTGATAGATCAACAACATCACTTTTTAGACTCAGTGGCGCATGCCATGGATCAAATGACCGCGGCTATAGCCGATGTGTCACATCACGCAAGTGATACGTCATTAAATACTAAGCAAAATGCAACGCAAATAGAGCAAAGTCAAAGTAAGATTAACGATGCGGTTAAACGTATTAGTTACCTATCTGAGCGTATTGCAGAAGCATTTTCATCAGTAGAGCAACTTTCTCGTGATGCTACCCAAATTAATGATGCCGTTACCACCATTGATAGTATTTCTGAACAAACCAATTTATTGGCATTAAATGCCGCCATTGAAGCGGCACGTGCCGGTGAGCAAGGTCGTGGTTTTGCTGTCGTGGCGGACGAAGTGCGTACCCTTGCGGGGCGTACCCAAAAAGCCACCGTAGAAATTCAAAAAATGATTGAAGGGTTGCAACAAGGCTCTAAAAAGCTGACCGGTATTACCAATGTGATTGTTACTGAAGCAGACCAAGGGAGTGCGAGTATCAAAGCGGTGGGTGATGATATTACTCATATGGCAGAGTCTATTAATGCGGTGTTCGATATGAGCAGCCAAATAGCAGCATCCGCGGAACAACAAAGCATGTCTGCAAGGGATATAGCCTCACAACTTAATCAAATTCGTCATCAATCGGAAACGATTCGCAGTACTTCCAAACAAGCTGGTGTATTAGCTAAAGATTTGAATCAATCATCTAAAGGTTTAGCGGCGATTTTAAGTCAATATAGAATCTAGCGCTTACGACTTTATCAATAAAGAGGAGATCGTTGATATATTTTTGATTAGCTTGAAATAAAGTACTAAGGTATCTGGTCTGTTACTAAGTTGTTAAGTGGTGGTTTGAGTGTACGGACTCGAATTAACCGTCTAACACCACTTAAATTAGTAACATTACACGATTAGATATCTGTGAATAGCATGGTGCATGTTTGTTATCGCCACCTTATTTCGGTGCTTTATTGTGTCATTAAGCAAACATCATCAGGAGTATCAATTATCATTACCTCTACGCGCGTTGCTATAGTGCTGACCTTAAGCGGTATATTATTTGGCATCTCTGCCGTGAACGCGGCACCTCAAAGCATTATGGTGCTAAACGCTCAGGGCCAACCAGCACAAAACATGGTGGTGTATTTACTCCCAAGCGCTCCTGCCAATATTGTTACCACAGTTGCTCCTAGTAAAGCTGAAGTTCATCAAAAAGATAAGCAATTCTCTCCTTATATTACCGTTGTACAAAAAGGCAATGATGTGGCTTTTGTCAATGAAGATGATATTACTCATCATATTTTTTCAGCACTAGGGCCTAAGCGTTTTTCATTCAAACTTCGTCATCAGCAACAACAGCAAATATTGAGATTTGAGCAAACAGGGCATGTGTCTATGGGCTGTAATGTGCATGACTGGATGTCGGGGCATTTATTGGTGGTCGACACCCCATTTTATGCTGTGACCAATTTACAAGGGATAGTGACATTTGAGCATTTACCGGCAGATGACTTTAAGCTGGTTGTGTGGCATCCACAGTTAAAAATGCCTGATAATCAGCAAGTGAAACCTGTTCATTTTCCCAGTGATAACACTATGACTATTACACTGCAGGCTGATTTTGATAGTATCCCCAGCCAGCAAAGTTTAGATGAATTTGAATTTTTAGAAGGATACTAGTATTGCTATTTTTTAATCGGCTGCAAACACGGATTTTTGCTTTTTTTGTATTATTAATCATTACCGTATTGAGTTTGTCTTTTTGGTTAACATACCAAGCTAATCAAAGGTTAGAGCAACAGTATGTGGCCAATCAACTTGAAGTAGCGAGCTTAGTTTTCGAGTCGCAATACGATAACCGAAACTATTATTTGGCAGCATTTGCCGCGACGGCCGCAAAGGACTTTGGCTTAAAAGATATTTTTATTGATGGTGATAACCGTAGTTTTCTGGTGGCATTAAATAATCATCGCAGTCGGATTAATGCATCTTTAGCCATGGCTGTGTCTGCCGAAGGTAACGTTATTGGCCAGCTGGTGGCCTCGCAAGGTGAATTAGGTCGTGAAGCCGTTGTTTTGGGCTCTGAACAGAATGAAGTGTTTCGATACAAGTTAGGTTCCGAGTTTGAAACACTGAGCCCATTTTATTTATTAGATAATAAACTGTATCAAATTAAGTTTTCACCACTCACTAGTGGCGGTAATAGCGTTATCGGTTGGGTGGGTTTTGGGTTTCTTATCGATGATACCTTAGCTAATTCGTTGCAGAAGCTCACTGGCTTAAACAGCGGTTTTATGTTAACAACCGAAAATAATGTCATTGCGGTTGGCCATTCTGGTCTGTCGTTGCCAGACGATGAAACCTCACTATTATCGCGTTATATCATCGAAGAGAAAACCAACCACGATTATATTCTGTGGAAGCAATTTTTAGGTGAAGTTGATGGCCAGTCTTTACATGCCTATATGTATAAATCCCGCTCTGATTTGTTGGCTTCAATAGAATCACAGTGGTTACAACAGGTCGCGGTGTTAGTTATGATGTTACCGGTGTCATTGTTGTTGGCGTTTTGGATATCGGGCAGTATCACTCGGCCGATCACACAATTAATAGCCCAAGCACGTTTTATCGCACAAGGTAATTATGACTCCAGTGTGAGTGTCGATTCCAGTATTGAGCTACAACAATTAGCCACTGAATTTACCTCAATGCAGCAAGCTATTTTACAACGAGAAAAAGCCATTGCTCATCAAGCTTATCATGACCCATTAACCAATTTAGGTAATCGTAATGAATTACAGCGCACGATTGAACCTTGGTTAGTCGCGGGGTCAACGATGGGGCTGTGTTTAATTAATATTCGCCGCATGACTGAAATTAATGTCACGTTAGGTCATGCTGTAGGCGATGAGGTGATTAAAGAAGTGGCTAAGCGTTTATGTGAGGTAAATCCCGATGCCTTAGCTTATCGATTGTCGGGTGATGAATTCGTTTTAGCATTTAAACATTGTGAGCACCAATCGTTTGATGTGCTTCTCAAAAAGCTCCAAAATCAAATTGGTCAGGATTATCGTTATCAAGATGTAATGTTACATTTGCAGTTTACTGCTGGTGTCAGTTTTTATCAGCCAAACGTAGATATTGTTACCCTGCTAAGACAAGCAGATACCGCTCTGCAGCATGCTAAAATAAATAAGCGTGACTATCAAATCTACGACGCCAATATCGATAAAAATAGTATTGAACGTTTTCAGCTCATTAATGAACTTAAAGTGGCTATCGAGCAAAATCAGTTAGTGTTGTATTACCAACCCAAATTAAACTTAGCTAAACAAAAAATTACCCATGTAGAGGCACTCGTTCGTTGGAATCATCCTGCTAGAGGCATTATTCCACCTGATACGTTTATCCCTATCGCCGAGAAAACCATGCAAATGGATGCATTAACTCGTTGGGTGATTACTGAAGCGATGGATCAATATCATCGTTGGCAATTACTGGGTATTAATATGTGTATAGCGGTAAATATTTCGGCTGAAAATTTAAAAGATGAACAATTTTGTCACTGGGTTATTAATGCTCTCGCTGAGCATAATGTTCCGGTTGCGGCGATGACATTAGAAATAACTGAAGATGCGGTAGTGTCAGATCCTGAACTTGCGGTAAAGCAGCTTACCTTACTGCGTAAAAATGGACTGACGTTATCAATAGATGACTATGGCACAGGCTATTCTTCATTGGCGCAATTGAAACAACTGCCAGTCGATGAACTTAAAATTGATAAGTCATTTGTGCAAAAGTTGCTGGAAAATGAAGCTGACCAAATTATAGTGCAATCGACGCTACAATTAGCTCATAATTTGGGCCTTAAAGTGGTTGCCGAAGGCATAGAAGACAAGGCTACTTTAGAATGGTTAACCAAACTTAATTGTGAAATGGGCCAAGGCTTTTACTTGTCGCGTCCATTGCCTGAGCAGCAGTTTAATGACTGGTTAGGGCAATCTGATTACCTGTAGGAGAATTGATTATTTGCGGCTTACTTACAAGGATAGTGTGTTGCTTACTGTATGTGAGTAGCTGTGTTTATGCCGACTCATTGGACCCTGACATGAATGGTCGTGTGGATGTTGAGCATGATGTCAGTGGCGTGATTGATGTCCGTGTTGGTTATGCTGATAGCATCGATTCATATTTGGATGGTGGATTGGGCAAGTTTGGCGTTGATAATGGTGCACACTTAGCCATATCACAACTGGGGTTAAGTTATCAAAGCCAATGGGGCGATGCTTGGTCGAGTCGTATTGTGGCGAATGGATATGTTGATGGTATCAATAATGGATTAGGTATCACTGAAGCCATTTTACGTTATCGTGATATTCCGAGTGAGCAAGGTATTCGGTTTGATGTTCAGTTTGGCTTGATGTATCCGCAAATATCGTTAGAAAATGTTGCTACAGCGTGGGCGTCGCCTTTCACCTTAAACTATTCAACCATTAATAGTTGGTTGGCCGAAGAAGTCAGGCATGTTGGCCTGTCGACAACGGTTGAATCATTAGGGAAATATCGGCAATCAGAGCATGATTTTTCATTAACAGCTGAAGCATTTATGTTTAACGATACCACTGGAGCTATGTTGGCCTGGCATGGCTGGACTCAAACCTCAAGACAAACCTTAGTGCAAGAAACCATTCCCATCACTGCCATTCCTGCAATGGAAGAGGGTGGTATGTTAGATGCTCAAGCCGCTAACTCAGATCCTTTTACTGAACTTGATGACCGTATCGGTGGGCATGTACTCGCAAAGTGGACTTGGCGTAATAAAGGCAGTGTTCAAGCCGGCTATTATGACAATAACGCCAATACGCATATTGTTAAGCAAGGTCAATATGTGTGGTTGACCCAGTTTGGTCACATCGGGGCAAAATGGCGTTTGCCATTTGGTGTTAGTTTAATCAGTCAATTTATGCAGGGAACCACCTTAATGACCAATACTGAAGGTTTTCCTGTGGTCGATAATGATTTTTATTCTGGCTACGTGTTATTGAGTAAACGTTGGGACAAGCACAGATTAAGCCTAAGAGTTGAAGACTTTTCTGTTACCGATAATGACCTTACTCCTGAAGATAATAATAATGAAGATGGCCAATCATTGACCCTTGCGTATCAATATCAACTCGATAGACCGTGGTTTATTCAATTTGAATATAATGCTGTCGATTCAACTCGACCTGCTAGAGCGTATCTTAATGAATCGGTCGAGCTGCTTGAGCAACAATGGCAAGTGTCTAGCCGTTACTTTTTTTAGTCAAACCTATTGCAAGTTAATTCAATAAAGTTAGCAAGATAAAGTTAGCAAGACAAAGTTAGCAAGACAAAGTTAGCAAGATAGGGGTAGTTTGAAAGGTGTTTATTATTCCCAGTTTAAGTTAGTTAACGGCTTGTATGGGTTAACTACTAACAAGGGCTAATGCAGAGTCAACAATCATAAAAAAACGCTATGCTGTTAGGCATAGCGTTTTTTGTTCAAGCATCATGTCGTTTAATCTAAGCGTCAGTTAACATCCACTTCGATTAACTAAATGTGCTCCAAATTGGCGCGTGGTCTGATGGTTTATCAATACCGCGTAATTCGTAATCTACATCTGACTCAACTAAACGTGGCAACATTGACTCTGTGACCAGAATGACGTCAATTCGAAGTCCACGGTTATCATCAAAACCTTTACTACGATAATCAAACCATGAATAACGTTCAGTGCGAGTAGGGTGTAATTGACGGAAACTATCGATAAAGCCCCATTGCTGTAAACGTGCTAACCATTCACGTTCTTCTGGTTGGAAACTACATTTACCGGTTTTTAACCAACGTTTGGCGTTAACCTCACCAATACCGATGTCTAAATCTGTTGGCGAAATATTAATGTCACCAATAATCGCGATGTCTTCATCTGCGCTATGATGCTTTTCTAAATGCACCATTAAGTCTTGATAAAACTTACGTTTCGCAGGGTACTTTGTTTCGTGATGGATGCTTTCACCTTGTGGAAAGTAACCATTGAAAACGGTTAATATGCGGCCATTATCTTGCTTGAATTGACCAATAATCAGGCGGCGTTGCGCGTCTTCATCATCGGTTTCAAAACCTTTAATAACATTGACAGGTTCTGCTTTTGACAACATCGCCACGCCATAATGTGCTTTGCCACCATGATAATGGACCTTGTAACCCATAGCCTCAACATCAGCTACTGGGAAAGCTTCGTCATGCACTTTGGTTTCTTGTAAGCCAATTATATCGGGTGAATGACTGTCAATGAGAGCTTGCAGTTGATGCAAACGAGCACGAATACCATTGATATTAAAAGAAACTATTTTCATTAAGGAAGCACTCGTTTAAATGGCTTAACGATAACGCTTTTGTACACGCCAGCACCGATATAAGGATCCACATCAGCCCAAGCTTGTGCATCTTCTAATGAAGGAAAGTCAGCAATAACTAATGATCCTGTGAAACCCGCTTCACCAGGATTTTCATTATCAATTGCAGGGTGTGGTCCGGCAGTTAATAAACGGCCTTCATCGGCTAAAGCTTGTAAACGTGCTAAATGTTCAGCACGAACAGATAAACGCTTTTCTAGACTGTTTTCAACATCTTGAGATGAAATCATATACCACATATAGCTGCTTCCTTTATTTGATTTTACATAAACAATTATTGGTTATCAGTAGGTTGCGAGTTGTCATCTTGCATATTTTTATACAGATAAACTACCGTTATTACTGTGTTAATTAAGGTAAGGGCGGTTAAGCCAAATACTTTGAAATTAACCCAGGTTTCTAAAGGTAAATTAAACGCAATATAAATATTGGCGAAACTACATAATACAAAAAATCCAACCCAATACCATGTGACTTGAGCCCATATTCTATCGTCCACTTTCATTTCTTTGCCTAACATGCTCTTAAGCGCAGATTTTCCCATGATTTGTGAGGCAATTAACCCTATAGCAAACAAGGCATAAACGATACTGACTTTCCATTTGATAAAAGCATCATCGTGGAAAAATAGGGTGAGGGAACCAAATACCGTCACCATGGCGAAGGTGGCTAAATGCATTTTTTCAATATGTTTATAAATCAGATAGGTAATGACGAGTTGAATAGCCGTGGCAGCAATCAATACTCCTGTTGCGGCGTAGATATCATAGAATTTGTAAACGGCAAAAAAAATGACAAGTGGTAAAAAGTCTAACAGTTGTTTCATAAAAATCTCTTGCAGGAAAAGGACAACAAACCGCTGTCACTACGACAATATATGCCGATTGTAACATGATGAGATAGTGTTTATGAACCATAAGCAGTCGTGCTATTGCTCCCTGAGTGATCATTGTTGCTTTAAGGTGAGCCATAACTGAGTTTCGTTGAGTAGATCAGCACTCTTTTTAGATAAAAAGGGATTATGCAGCACAAATTCAGTGCGGTTATCCAGCTCTGATTTACTGAGCATACCTTGAGTGATTGGATGGTTGTAGAATAAGTCGTCGAAACTACCGTCATCGATGGCTTTTCTTAGGCCGAATTCAATGCGACTAGCTAAGGATGTGTTGTCTTTACTGACAAAAAAATAAATGGGGGCGGGGTATTTTAATAAAATTTTTCGTTCAAGTACGACATCTGGATAACGGTCCAAGTCTCGCCATGGTTCGTGTATTGAGCGGGGATAGTAGTCGAATCGACCTTTCAGCAACATCGCTATTAACCGACTATCACTGCCCGATGTGACTGTAAAACCATTGCTGTTCAAAATGGGCACATCTGGCCAATCAGCACCCTGGCCAATTAAGGTTTTTTTGATGTCTTCTATGGAGTGTATGTTATCAAATCTAGCTTGATCATTTCTACGGATTAACCCAATTCGGTAACCCATTAGCCCTTTAAGCAATGGCACATAAATAGCTTGTAATTGATCTTCCCGTTCGATGCTGGTCATGGTCCAGACAACATCAATAATCGTGTTATCAGCCACCATTTTAAGTGCACGACCCTGTGGCATTTGAATCATGGCGGCATTCATTTGAAAGTCACCATATTTGTCGCGACTTTTTTCTAACGCAAGTTCAAGTAACGAGACGAAATATGCTTGTTTTGGGTCAATCCCATGAATTGCAGCATTATAAGTGACGATAGTTTTAGGTTGTGGGGAAGTGTCTACAGCCTCAAGACTGTAGCTAACAAATAGAATGGTAATCGTTAAAATCCCTATTAACGAACTTTTCATATAACACCGAATTGGTTGATATTTGTCCTAGTATAACGGACATAAAAAAAGGAGCAATAAAATTGCTCCTTTTTCAACCAAAAGTGGGGCTTATGTCGCCGCTTTCATTGCAGCGGTAAATTCAGCCAGTTTCGCCAGTAATGTGGTTTCATCAAGTTGATGTGCTTCAATGATTTTAACCACTGCAGAACCTGAAATAGCACCTGCAGCGCCCGCCTTGATGGCTGCTCGTACTTGCTCAGGCTCGGCAATACCAAAACCTAATAGTGGTGGCGGCGCATTAAACTCGGCGAGTTGTGCCAGAATGTTTTCAATTGGCTCGCCAGCTTTGGATTCTGTACCCGTGACGCCAGCTCGTGATAGCAAATAGGTGTAACCTTCACCTTGTTCACTGACCATTTTTAAGGTGTCAGCATCAGCATTGGGCGGTGCAATAAAGATGGGTGCAATACCATGTGCTTTGGCGGCTTTACTAAAGGGAGCAGACTCCTCAACAGGCACGTCAGCAATCAACACTGAATCCACACCAGCAGCTTGAGCTTTAGCGTAAAACTCATCAATACCATTAGCAAAAACTAGGTTGGCATAAAGCAATAACCCGATAGGCATATCAGGGTGTTGAGCGCGGACTTTAGTGATGATGTCAAAACAATCACTAGAAGTTGTACCTGCCGCTAATGACCGTAAGTTAGCACCTTGTATAACGGGGCCATCGGCTAATGGATCTGAAAAAGGAAAGCCTAACTCAAGGGCGTCAGCACCATTATCGACTAAGGTCCGGATAATTTTTAATGATAATTCAGGGCTCGGATCGCCAATGGTCACAAAAGGAACAAATGCACCTTTATTTTGTGCTTTTAGTGCAGCAAATTTTGCTTGATAACGGTTACTCATTGCCGCTCTCCTGTTGTTTTTGTTTGGCTTCTAAAATATCTGCCACTGTAAAGATATCTTTGTCACCACGGCCGGATAAATTAACCACTAAAATGGTTTCTTTAGTGGCTTCTTTTGCCATGCGTACAGCATAGGCTAGGGCATGGGCAGACTCTAATGCAGGAATAATCCCTTCGCAACGAGCGAGCGTTTGAAACATTTCAAGTGCTTCATCATCGGTTGCTGACTCATAACGAGCACGACCAATGGCATTTAAATGCGCATGTTGTGGCCCAACGGATGGGAAATCAAGCCCCGCTGAAACCGAATATGACTCTTCAATTTGACCGTCGCTATTTTGCATTAAGGGTGATTTCATCCCAAAGAAAATACCGGTTTTACCATGTTTAAGCGGCGCGCCGTGCATCGGGGTATCAATGCCTTTACCAGCAGGTTCTACACCAATTAATTCCACTGACGGTTCGTCAATAAAGTCGGCAAACATGCCTATAGCGTTCGAGCCACCGCCTACACACGCGATAACGGCATCAGGTAAACGACCTTCTTTTTCAAGAATTTGTTTCTTGGTTTCTTCACCAATCATTCGTTGGAATTCACGCACAATTGTCGGGAATGGGTGCGGGCCGGCTGCTGTACCTAATAAGTAATGCGCTTTATCATAACTTGCAGACCAGTCGCGCATGGCTTCGTTACAGGCATCTTTTAAGGTTGATGAACCCGATGTAACTGGAATAACCTCAGCGCCCATTAGTTTCATTCTAAATACGTTTGGAGACTGACGCTCAATGTCTTTTGCACCCATGTAGACTTTACATTTTAAGCCTAAAAGCGCACAGGCTAGGGCTGTGGCCACACCATGTTGGCCAGCGCCTGTTTCGGCAATGATTTCTTTTTTACCCATTCGCTTAGCTAACAAAGCCTGACCTAATACCTGGTTGGTTTTATGCGCACCACCGTGGAGTAAGTCTTCACGCTTTAGGTAGATTTTCACCAGCGGATTTGGACTTAAATTACGAGTAAGTGTTAGCGCTGTTGGGCGGCCAGCATAGTTTTTCAACAGGTCGGTGAACTCAGCGATAAAGCTTTCATCTTGTTGTGCTTCAACAAAGGCCGTTTCAAGTTGTTTTAATGCAGGCACTAAAATCTGCGGTACGTACATCCCACCGTATTCGCCGAAATAAGGGTTAAGCTTGAGCTCGGTCATAAATATTCCCTTCGAGTAATCATGTTTTTAACTAAAAATAGTGTCGTAAATAGAAAATTAATTACGGCGTAATTGAGTAAATGCAGCAATCAGTTTTTGGTGGTCTTTATGGCCAGGGGTAGATTCTACTCCTGAATTTAAGTCGACCCCATAAAATCCTTGTTGGCTTGCTAGATAAACATTGTCTGGGGTTAATCCTCCCGCCAACATCGCATCTTGTTTATCATCAATATCTGCTTGCCAATTAAACGTTTGTCCGGTGCCGCCAAATTGATGTGCTGACTTGCTGTCGTATAAATAACGATCGGCGCCAGCAGGTTTTTGGCTCACTTCGCCGTTGTTACTGTTAATTGCAACGGCTTTCCAAATTTCGGTATTGAGCTGTTGTTGCTTAAGTAACGCTTTTAATTCTGTGATTTCAAGTTCAGTTTCATTGCCGTGTAATTGCACTGCAAAAAGATTCAGCGTTTGGGCTAATGAAGCGATATCTGCAACGGGGTGATTAACAAACACACCCACCATATTTAAGCCAATATTACGTTGCTGCATTTGGGCGATTAATTCACTTGCTTGTGCAGGTGTTACGGCTCTAGGTGATTTTGGATGAAAAATTAGCCCTCCAAATACCGCTCCAGCTGTAGCTACTGCCTCAATATCGTCAATTCGAGTCAAACCGCAGACTTTATTGTTCCCAAAAATAAGTTGTCTGCACGCTAAATCAATATCGTCTTGCGCCATAATTGAACTGCCAACAAGATAACCGTCAACCAATGGATTTAGGCGGCAAACTTGTTGATGGTTATAAATGCCTGATTCACTAATGACCACTCTGTCTGCTGGGATTTGTGGTGCTAATAACTCAGTTGTCGCCAAATCAGTACTTAAGTCGCGTAAATTACGATTGTTAATACCAATTATTGGGGCAAGGAGATCAATCGCTCTAATCAATTCTGCTTGGTTACTGACTTCGGTTAAGGTATCTAATTGATACTTAGCCGCTTCGTTGGCTAATAAACGATATTGCTCATCATCAAGTACTGACAACATCAGTAAAATGGCATCAGCACCTTGATGGGCTGCCAATTTCACTTGATACGGGTCAACAAAAAAGTCCTTACAGATAATCGGTTGAGTTACCCTTGCGCGGACTTTTGGAATGTAGTCCATGTCACCTTGGAAAAACTGTTCATCGGTTAGCACAGAGATGCCAGCAGCGTAATGGACATAAATATCTGCGATGGCTTCAACATCAAATACAGGGCGAATAAGCCCTTTAGAAGGGCTGGCCTTTTTACACTCAAAAATAAACTGAGCATTAGGTGCTTTCATGGCATCGTATAAGCTACGGTCAGATATTTTAGGTTGTAGGTTGGCTTCAGGGAAACGCAGTTTTAGCGCGGCGATATGGGCCACTTTAGTATCAACGATACGGGTTAATACATTACTTTCTGGCTTACTCATTGTGTTCTCCAGCTTGGCTCGCGGCAGCTAAATCGGTTAATAAGGTAAAAGCTGTACCGCTGGCGAGTGTGGCAAGTGCTAGCTGAGTACCGGCTTGAACTGAGTCGCAAATACCACTGATATACAAAGCACAACCTGCATTAATCGCCACGGCATCTCGATGAGCAGGGAGGCCTTTACCTTGTAAAATGGCTTGAGTGATTAAAGCGTTGTCTGCTGGTTCTCCACCCGTTAGCTGTGCTATGTCTGCACGGTTAACACCGAGATCTTCAGGGCTAAGTTGGTAAGTACGCACCACACCGTCTTTTAGTTCTGCCACATGAGTATTATCATGTAATGCTACTTCATCTAAACCACTGCCATACACCACCATAGCGCGTTTAACCCCAAGGGCATGAAGTACTTGCGCAATAGGTTCGATGAGTTCAAGTGTATAGACGCCCAGCAACATAAATTCTGGGCTTGCTGGGTTAATTAATGGGCCTAGCACATTAAAAATGGTCCGAGTTTTTAACGCTTGTCTTACTGGTACTGCGTGTTTCACTCCGCCATGGTAATGCGGCGCAAATAGAAAACATAAGCCAAGCTTATCTAAACATTGGCTTGCAGCGTCTGGTGCCATGGTGAGCGCAATACCGCAATGTGACAGTAAGTCAGAAGAACCAGACTTGCTTGATACGCTGCGGTTACCGTGTTTTGCTACTTTTGCCCCCGCAGCTGCTGCAACAAATGCGGCTGTAGTCGAAATGTTGATGGTGTTATGGCCATCGCCACCTGTACCGACAATATCAACAATGCCGCTTTGTTTTGAGGCATCACTGCGTGGGAAAGGTTTAGCGGCTTGGCGTAATGCGTCTGCTGCACCGGCTATTTCATCAATGGTTTCGCCGCGCATTTTTAGCGCCACTAACATACCCGCCATGGTAGCAGGTTGCATATCACCTTGAATAATAGTGCTAAACACTTGTGCCATTTGTTCGCGAGTTAATGGCTTACCTTGGTACAGATGGTCGAATAAGGTTTGCAGATTATCCATTACTTACCTCCAGTAAAGGCATGGTCTTGGGTTAAATACGCTAATGTCTGCGTAAGTAACTGACTGCCTAAGGTGGTTAAAATTGATTCTGGATGAAATTGAAAGCCCATTGCTTGATGTTGTGGATGCAATACCGCCATTGGCATGTCATCTGTGGTGGCAATAACGTCTAAACAGTCAGGTACTTTAGTCGCAACTAAGCTGTGATAACGGGCAACCGGTAATGGGGAGGGTAAATTGGCAAATACGCCCTGACCATTATGGAAGGTCGGGCTGGCTTTACCGTGGACAACAAACGGTGCTCGTTCTACTTTGCCGCCATAATATTCAACCATGGCTTGATGACCTAAACAGATGCCAAGCATTGGGACTTTACCAGCCACTTTGCCAATGAGTTCCATCATGCAACCCGCTTCATGAGGCGCACCAGGTCCGGGTGATAACACCAATGCCGTTTTACCGGTTTCATTGATGAGCTTTTCAGCCACATAATCGGCACTGACATCATTACGATAAATGACAACTTCACAACCTAGGCTGCGGAATTGATCGACTAGATTGTAAGTAAACGAATCGAAGTTATCGAGTAGGTATAATTTCATCGGTTTATTTGCTTGTGTGGTTGCAGTGCTCATAGCCCACCTCCCATTTTTATCGCAGAAATGACCGCTTGGGCTTTTTGACGTGTTTCATCCGCTTCGGCTTGTGGGTCTGAGTCAAACACCACGCCAGCACCTGCTTGTATATGAGCAACATCATTTTTAACAAAAGCTGAACGAATAACGATGCAGGTATCCATGTCGCCGAGACCATTGAGGTAACCCACTGCGCCACCATAACTGCCGCGACGAGCTTGCTCTGCTTGGCGTACTAATTGTGATGCACGTACTTTTGGGGCTCCTACTAAGGTTCCCATGTTCATGCAGGCTTGATAAGCGTGCAGAGCATCTAAATCTAAGCGTAATTGACCGGTAACACGACTGACTAAATGCATCACGTGCGAGTAACGATCAACTTTTAACAGTTCAGCCACTTTACGGCTACTGCTTTGGCTGATGCGAGCGATGTCGTTACGGGCTAAATCGACCAGCATTAAATGTTCTGACAATTCTTTCTTATCTAAACGCAGCTCAAGTTCGATACGGCTGTCTAGGTCAAAATCAATCTCACCTTGGGCATTTTTACCGCGCTTACGCGTGCCTGCAATGGGATATACTTCGACTTGGTTACTGGCCGCATCATATTTCAGGGCACTTTCTGGCGACGCACCAAATAAGGTGAAATCAGGGCCTCTAAAATAGAACATATACGGACTTGGATTGGTTAAGCGCAAAGCGCGATATGCACCAAGCGTATTCGGGCAAGGTAAGCTGAAACAACGAGATGGCACCACTTGAAAAATATCACCGGCGACAATGTGTTCTTTCAAATCAATCACGGTTTGCTTAAATTGTTCGTCAGTAATGTTAACTTTTTCGTCGGTTGTCACTGGTGTTAACGGAGCAATATCACCTAGCTCGGCGCATTGTTCGATAACGTGTTGCAGTTGCAGATCTAATTGTTGCGCAATGATGTTATCTTGACTGAATTGGTGGCTAACAATCTCGGCTTGCTGAGTTTGATGGTCAATTAAAATAAGTGTTTCAGCAAGATAGAATAAATAGTCAGGACAATCATTGTGAGCGTTGGGCGCAGCAGGGAGTGGCTCGACGGTATCAATTAAGTCATATGCTAATACACCACCTAAAAATAAATCTTCAAATTTAAGTGGATTATTGGTTTGAATGTGCTTAATAAACATTCTTAAGCCATCAAGAGGAGATGTTGACTTTAAGCGTGCATCTTCGTCTTGTAACTCGGTGGCCTTTTTCAATGTGACGATTAAAGTATCATTATCTCGTTGTTGCTGTGCATCACTGAAGAAGTTGGCAATTGGCACTAACAAGGCCGCACCATTGTGCGTTAATGCACTAAAAGTGAGTTGATAACCGTCGCAACGTATCATCATTGCCGCATGGGTGAGTACGATACTTTTTAAGTGGTCTTTACTTTCGACCTCAGCAGACTCTAATAGCATGGTATGCGGCGCGTTATTAGTGACTTGCTGATACAGTTTTAGCGGATCAGTATGGTAGGTTAATGGCTGCTTTTGCGTGGTAACCTGAGCGAGTTGGTTTGGTGTAGTCACTGTTGTCGTCATCACTATGTCGCCGCTCCTTGTATCCTGTTTGTTTATCATCTGTTGGCCTTTAATATTATGTAACCCGAGTGACTAAATTGAATGGGCCAAATAACAAGAAAGCCCACATCTCTGCGGGCTTTTTGGTAAAATCTTGTCTCTTAAAAATGAGCACAACGCTTCACACCACCCGTTAATTTGGGAAGTGCCACCACCATGTAATGTGTAATGAAGCTAAAGAGTGTGTCATCGTTAATCGCTGTATTATGTCTGTGTTTAATGCCTATAGGAAAACCCAGCTGGAGGTTAATGTCAATTGAATATTTCTCAAAAGCTGACAATAAATGACAATCAGGATAGATCTAGTCTATTTATTGAGCCCTCTAACTAACTTATGCATAAATAATTCATCAATTGCCATCATTTATTCATAAATCCAAGCAGTATTTTTATCGCCACTCTAGTACAATAACCACATGATTACAGAGACTCTCTTGGCCGATCTTCACAGCCACACGACCGCATCAGACGGTCAATTAACACCAACAGAATTATTAACTCGCGCTATTGAAAAAGGCGTTGAGATGTTTGCTATTACTGACCATGACACTGTCGGAGGGTTAGCAGAAGCGCATCTTGCTAATCAAAACCATGCCACGCCGTTATTATTAATTAACGGTTGTGAGATTTCGACTCGTTGGAACAGTTTTGATATTCATATCGTCGGATTAAATTTGGATATCGCTCACACAGGATTATTGGAGTTTTTAACTCATCAACGTGAGTTGCGTGAAGTCCGAGCCCAAGAAATTGGTGAACGTTTAGCTAAAGCTGGGATAGAGGGTGCCTATGAAGGTGCTAAAGCTATTGCCGGTGATGCAGCGCTTAGCCGCGGCCATTATGCTAGATGGTTAGCAGATAATGGTCATGCGACAGATATGCCTAGCGTATTCAAACGCTACTTAGCTCGAGGCAAAACAGGTTATGTACCCAATAATTGGGGCGATATGGCCAATGCGATAGAGCATATTCATCAAGCCGGTGGTGTTGCTGTATTAGCTCATCCCAGCGGTTACAAATTATCGGCCAAATGGCTTAAGCGCTTAGTGCGTGAATTTGCAGAGGCCGGTGGCGATGCGATTGAAGTTATTTTAGGTCAGCAAACATTAGACGACCGTAATAATCTTATTGCATTAAGTAAGCAAAATAACCTACTTGCTTCAGTGGGGAGCGATTTTCACTTTCCCAGTAATTGGATCGAGTTAGGTAAAAACTTATTCCAACCACAAGGTGTGGAATGGGTTTGGCAATCACAACATTGGACGAACAGAGTATGAGTCAATTTTTTTATATTCATGATGAGAACCCACAAGCACGATTAATTAATCAAGCAGTGGCGATTCTTAAACAAGGTGGAGTCATTGTTTACCCAACTGACTCAGGTTATGCATTGGGCTGTATGATTGGTGAAAAAAATGCCATGACGCGTATGGCACGTATCCGCCAGATTGAAAATGACACCAATTTTTCATTAATGTGTCGTGATTTATCTGAGCTGGCTAATTTTGCCCGCGTTGATAACCAAGCATACCGTTTATTAAAAAGCTGTATGCCTGGCCCATATACATTTATTTTCAAAGCCACTAAAGAAGTGCCACGCCGTTTACAGTGCGATAAAAAGCGCACCATAGGCATTCGCGTACCTAATAATATTATTGCGCTCGCGTTACTTGAAGCATTGGGCGAACCAATGATGACCACCAGTTTAGTAATGCCAAATGAGCAATTTGCTGAATCAGACCCAGAGCATATTCGCGATATACTCGATCACTTGGTCGACGGTATTATTCACGGTGGTTATTTACCTGAAAATCAAACGACAGTGATTGATATGTCTGAAGATGAGATGGTGATATTACGTCATGGTGCTGGCGATACCAGTGCATTTGAATAAACGAAAGTGATACCCGCAGACGAATCATCTAAGATAAACATGCCAGGCAGTCAGCAAAGCCTGCCATTAGCAATGGTTCGTGGCCAAGCGCTTAATAGCATGCCCGTAGACTTGTTTATTCCGCCAGAGGCCTTAGAAGTGTTTCTTGAAACCTTTGAAGGCCCATTAGATTTATTGTTATATTTAATCCGTAAACAAAAATTAGATGTGGTTGATTTGCCTATTCAACAAATCACCCAACAATATTTACTCTATATTGAAATTCTCACTGAAGCGCGGATTGAACTGGCTGCCGATTACCTTGTGATGGCGGCAACATTAGCGGAGATTAAATCCCGATTATTGTTACCTAAAATGGCCAGTGAAGATGATGAGGAAGAAGATCCTCGAGTGGTGCTTATACGGCAATTAAAAGCCTATGAGGTGATCAAACAAGCTGCAGTCGATATTGATACGTTACCGCGGATTGAACGAGATGTGTTTCAAGCATCCGTTAGCGCGGCTCCAGACATTAAACCTATAACAGTACCGCCTGAAGTGTCGCTGGTGGATATTGCCCGTGCGTTTGGCGAAGTACTAAAACGCATTGATGCTAACGAAGATCATCATGTAAAGCGTGAACATTTATCCACCCGTGAACGCATGAGCCAAATTTTAGCTAAGTTATCTAGTACAGAATACATTGGTTTTGAGTGTTTGTTTGATGTCAGTGAAGGCCGAGCAGGTGTGGTAGTGAGTTTTTTGGCACTCATGGAGCTGGTTAAAGAATTACTCGTTGAGTTAGTGCAAAATGAACCGTTTTCACCCATCTATGTAAAAGCGTATTAATTAACGATATTCGAAGAGATCCATGAAGCCAATTAATCCTATTCAGTTAAAACAGCTTATTGAAGCCAGTTTGTTTGTCTTAGCTAAGCCGTTGTCGGTAAAAGCCATTAAAGAAACGGTGTTAGCTGACTTTAGTGTATCGCGTACGCGCATTCAGGAAACGCTTGATGAATTACAGCAAGATTATCAAGAGCGAGGCGTACAGCTAGTTAAAATCGCTAGTGGCTATCGTTTTCAAACTCAAGAAATACTCAGCCCTTATTTACAACCTCTTTGGCAAGAAAAATCCCCTAAGTACTCTCGTGCAACGCTTGAAACGTTGGCGGTGATTGCATATCGACAACCGGTAACGCGTGGTGATATTGAATATATTAGAGGCGTGGCGATTAGCAGTCATATTATAAAAAGTTTAGCGGATCGGCAGTGGATTAAAGTGGTTGGCCATAAGGAAGTGCCCGGAAAACCAGCATTATATGCGACCACCCCTGCATTTCTGGATTATTTTAATTTAACAAAACTTGCCGATTTACCTGCATTAACGGATGCCGCATCACTACAAGGGTTATTTGATAAAGTGCAAGTTGCTCTCGATGAATCTAACGATGATGACAGTAGTGATGATCACCAAGACGATGATCAACAAGTCAATGACGAGCAAAACGATAGCGAAAACGGCAGTGATACAACGACAAATGAACTTGATGATGTAGACGACGAAGCCGTCGATGTTGTTGAAAAAAGCCAAAATCTAACCCATTAAATCCACACTTTAGTATTGGTTGTCGTCGTTTTTTCGCTGGTTTGCACGGGTAGTTGTGCGAGCATGTAATCGAGTAAGCGCTGACCCGTTAGGCTTAAAAATCGTCTTGATGGATACACTAGAAATACCACGCCTGTATAAGGCGCTAAATCATTAAATAAACGTACTAACTCCCCTTGCTCTACGTCATCGTGACATAATTTTTGTGGTAAATAACCTATCCCTCGGCCTAATTTTGTCGCTTCATAAGCCAGTTGAATGCTGTTGGTGCATAAGTTGCCTTTTACGGCCTGCATTGCATCATTGGCGAGTGGAACTTCACTGAAGGTTTTACCATTTGGGAAGCGAAATAGAATTGAGTTGTGTTGTTCAATATCACTCAAGGTGACAGGCATGCCAGCTTTGGTTAAGTATTCTGGGCTGGCAAAGAAACACATATCTTCACTGATAACTGGTTTTGCCACCATGTCGAGTTCACTAAACGTTTCATTCACCATAAACGCGATATCAATATTGTTACGTACCATGTCTAAGGGCTCAGTACTGGTAATAATTTCAATCGAACAGTTAGGATTTTCATCCATAAAGGCAAATATTTTACTCACAATATCCATTATCTGTGGGATAGGAAATATCAAAATCCGCAAGTGGCCAGTCAACTCTGCTTTGTTGTCGGTGATATCTGAAAGGGTTCTGTCTAAGTCAGCTAACATCACCAAGGTTTTTTCATAGAAATGACTGCCTGCAGAGGTCAGTGTTATTGCCCGGCTTTGACGATGAAATAACTTTAAATTTAATGACTCTTCTAACGATTGCAAGCGTCTGCTGACCGTCGATTTAGGCAAATTCAATAAGTTAGCCGCTTCAAGTATGCTGCCTGTTTCGACAATTCGGTGAAATAAGGCAATGTCTTCGGTTTTCATATTGATTGCTCTGATAATGGCAAATAAGTCAAACTCAAATAATGAGACTGATATTCCCAAATAAACCCATTTATTGCAACTATGATTCAGGGTATTGTTCAGCCAAATTGTAAATTAACTGTTATCCCTGAAAAGGGAAATATTGTTATCACCACGTCTTTTTAACGCTTAGTTCCCAAGGATCATAGTCGATGAAACATCGCTCAACATTGCCGTTGGCACTGCTTATTTCTCTTATTTTAGTCGGTTGTACGCCTGTTGAAAGCGCTGTACAAGAAGTGCTTGTGCGCCCAGTAAAATTGTTTGAAGTGGCACAGTCGTCAGGCAATACCATTCGTCAGTTTCCTGCAAGAGTCGAAGCCAATAGCCGTGCAGAATTATCATTTAGGATTTCAGGCCAACTTGTCAGATTGGATCTCGTTGAAGGCCAACACGTTAAACAAGGTGTTTTACTGGCTCAATTAGATGATCGCGATGCGCGTAATAATTTAATGACTCGAGAGGCCGAGTATGACTTGTTGCTCGCAGACTTTAGCCGTAATCAAACTCTTTTAGAACGTAAATTGATTTCACAAGCGTTATTTGACAGCAGTAAAGCCCAACTTAAATCGGCCAAAGCAGCGTTAGCCGCTGCCAATGACCAAGTTAGTTATACCCGTTTAGAAGCGCCGTTTAACGGCACCATTGCAAAACGTTTGGTGGATAACCACCAAATTGTTCAACCAAATCAAGGTGTGATGACTCTGCAAAATAATCAGTTACTTGATGTCAGCATTCAAGTCCCAGAAGCAATGGCAGCAGTATTAACTCAAGATATTGCCAACGGTTTAGCCGCAAAAGTACGTTTTAGTGCACTAAATGACATGGTGTTTGATGCAAAATTTAAAGAATACTCAACTCAAGTGACACCAGGCACACAAGCTTACGAAGTGGTGTTTTCATTACCACAACCTGACAATGTACAGCTATTGCCAGGCATGAGTGCCGAGTTAACTTTAGCGACACTCAATGACTCGAAACAGAGTTTTAGGACTATTGTTCCTATTTCTGCCGTAGACAAACAAGACCAAAATGGTGATGTAACCGTATGGCGTTATCAGCCAGATAGCGGAGATGTTAGCCCGGTAAAAGTGACTCTCGGGCGGGTGAGTACTGACGGCGTCGAAGTGTTAACTGGGCTCCAAAAAGGCGATGCTATTGTTGCAGCAGGATTATCGCAATTATCTGAAGGCATGAAAGTAAAACCTTTACGCTGGCAACGAGGAGTGTAATTGATGAATGTTGCTGAGTATTCCATCAATCACAAAGTCATTAGCTGGATGTTCGCGTTTTTACTGCTTATTGGCGGCAGTGTTGCTTTTACTGGATTAGGACAATTAGAATTTCCTGAATTTACCATTAAGCAAGCGTTGGTGATCACCGCTTACCCTGGTGCGTCGCCTGAACAAGTAGAAGAAGAGGTGACATTACCGCTTGAAGATGCATTACAGCAGCTTGATGGTATTAAACATATCACCTCTATTAACAGTGCTGGACTATCACAAATTCAGGTTGAAATTAAAGACAGTTATGACAAACATCGCTTACCACAAGTGTGGGACGAGGTACGTCGAAAAGTTAATGACACGACAGGCCGTTTACCACCCGGCACCGCAAAGCCACAAGTGATTGATGACTTTGGTGATGTATACGGTATTTTACTTAACTTGTCAGGTAACGATTTTAGTAACCGAGAACTGAGCAACTATTCAGATTATTTACGCCGCGAACTTGTGCTTGTTCCCGGGGTAAAAAAAGTCTCTGTGGTGGGTGATGTGACAGAGCAGGTTGTGATTGAAATTTCACAACAAAAATTGTCAGCGCTAGGTTTAGATCAAAATTACATCTATGGATTAGTCAACAATCAGAACGTAGTGTCTAATGCTGGCAGCATTGTCATTGGTGATAATCGTATCCGTTTACATCCCACTGGTGAGTTTAGTTCTGTAGAGGAATTATCTCGTTTGGTGGTGAGTTCACCAGGTAGCACTGAGCTTATTTACCTTGGGGATATTGCTAACATTGAAAAAGACTATGACGACACCCCAAATGTGCTTTATCACAATAGAGGTGAGGCGGCATTGTCGTTAGGTATTGCGTTTTCTGGCGGCGTAAACGTAGTCGATGTTGGTCAACGTGTTAGTGAACGTTTAGTTGAGCTTGAATCGCAACGACCGTTAGGGATGAGCCTTGATACGGTTTATAACCAAAGTTCTGCTGTAGATAATACCGTACAAGGTTTTTTGATTAACCTTTTAGAGTCGATTGCGATTGTTATCGCGGTATTGTTATTGTTTATGGGCCTTCGTTCTGGATTATTGATGGGCCTAATTCTGTTGCTAACGATTTTAGGTACTTTCATTGTGATGAAAGTATTAGACATTGAATTGCAGCTTATTTCTCTAGGTGCGCTGATCATTGCCTTAGGCATGTTAGTCGACAATGCCATTGTGGTGACCGAAGGTATTTTAATTGGCTTACAACGAGGCAAAACCCGCCTTGAAGCGGCTAAGCAAGTGGTATCGCAAACACAATGGCCATTGTTAGGCGCAACGGTAATAGCCATTATTGCTTTTGCACCAATTGGTTTGTCCCAAAATGCTGCCGGTGAATTTTGTCGTTCATTGTTCCAAGTGTTGATGATTTCACTGTTTATCAGTTGGATAACAGCAATTACTTTAACACCATTTTTCTGTAATTTATTATTCAAAGAAGCCTCGCCACAAGCTGAACAAGTTGACCCTTATAAAGGTTGGTTGTTTACCACTTATCGCAGTTTTCTGTATTTTGTATTGCGCTTTCGTCTAGTTACGTTGTCAGTGGTGTTGGCGATGTTAGTCACTGCAGTAATAGGCTTTGGTCATATTAAAAACGTGTTTTTCCCCGCATCGAATACGCCAATATTTTTTGTTGATGTATGGATGCCAGAAGGGACAGACATAAAAGCAACTGAGCGTTTCACCAGCGAAATAGAGAAAAAGCTACTGCAAGAAAGTGAACTTAATGACAGCGGTTTAGTACACCTCACATCTGTCATCGGCCAAGGGGCTCAGCGTTTTGTATTACCTTATCAGCCTGAAAAAGGTTATCCAGCCTTTGCTCAGCTTATCGTAGAAATGCGCGATCTCGCAGCAGTTAAGGCTTATATGCCGCAAGTTGAACTGTTGTTAAATAGCCATTTTCCCCAAGCACAATATCGCTTTAAAAATATGGAAAATGGTCCGTCTCCAGCGGCCAAAATCGAAGCGCGTTTCTATGGCGAAGATCCTCAAGTGCTGCGCAGTTTGGCGGCACAGGCTGAAATGGTGTTTAGAAATGAGCCGACAATGGATGGTGTTCGCCATGATTGGCGCAATCAAGTGCCACTCATTCGTCCGCAACTGCAAAATGCACAAGCACGTGAAACCGGCATCAGTAAGCAAGATTTAGATAATGCCTTACTGGTTAATTTTAGCGGCAAACAAATTGGTTTGTATCGTGAAACTAGCCACCTGTTACCGATTGTTGCTCGTGCACCTGCAGCCGAACGTCTTCAAGCTGATAGTTTGTGGAAAATGCAAATATGGAGCACTGAGAACAATATATTTGTACCCGCAACGCAAGTAGTGAGTGAGTTCAGCACGGAATGGGAAAACCCTCTCGTGATGCGCCGTGATCGAATTCGTATGCTGGCAGTATTGGGCGACCCCAAATTGGGATCTAATGAAACGGCAGACTCGGTACATAAAAAAATCAGAAGTAAAGTTGAGGATATTCAGTTGCCTGCAGGTTATCGCTTGGAGTGGGGCGGTGAGTTTGAATCAGCAGGTGAAGCTCAAACAGCCGTATTTAGCTCGATCCCAATGGGTTATTTAGCCATGTTTTTAATTACGGTATTTCTGTTCAATTCAGTTAGGCAGCCTTTAGTTATTTGGTTCACTGTACCATTAGCGGTCATCGGTGTTTCAGCGGGGTTACTATTGTTCGATGCCCCATTCAGCTTTATGGCGCTACTTGGATTATTGAGTCTTTCTGGAATGGTGATTAAAAATGGCATTGTATTAGTGGACCAAATCAATCTCGAACTTGAAGAAGGTAAAGAACCTGGATTTGCACTGGTTGATTCGTGTGTGAGCCGTGTTCGTCCGGTGATGATGGCGGCCATTACTACTATGTTAGGCATGATCCCATTAATCAGCGATGCTTTCTTTGGTTCTATGGCCATCACTATCATTTTTGGTTTGGGCTTTGCTTCTCTACTCACCTTAGTGGTGTTGCCGGTAATGTATAGTCTTGTGTTTAATCTTAAAGTGACACGTTAACCTCTACATTTCATATTGAGTTGTTTACTAAGGCAGCTGACGGTTTCGCGTCAGCTGCCTTTTTTGTGTGATTCAATGGCTTGGTCTGTAAACTCTATGATGATTTTGGTGATTAACGGTGGTATTTTTTGCTCACAAGCCCCATTCAGCGTATAATCTACGCACTTTTCTAATTGTATGCGCCATTGGCGGGTACAATCCTAAAAAGACAATAAAATAAAAGTGATTAACCTTTTGTTTTTTATTAAATTTCTTTAAAGAGTCCCCGCTAATGAGTGAAAAATTGCAGAAAGTCTTGGCCCGTGCAGGCCATGGCTCCCGTCGTGAGATGGAGGCATGGATTGCTGCAGGCCGAGTTAGTGTTGACGGTGAAATTTCTGGCTTAGGTGATCGTGTCGAGGCTGATGCCAAAATACGTATTGATGGCCGTGCTGTTTCATTAAAATCAGCTGACGATATTATTTGTCGTGTGCTGGCATATCATAAACCTGAAGGTGAAATTTGTTCGCGCAAAGATCCTGAAGGCCGTACTACCGTGTTTGAACGTCTACCTAAAGTGCGCGATGCTCGCTGGGTTGCGGTAGGACGTTTAGATATTAATACTTCAGGGTTGTTGTTATTTACCTGTGATGGTGAATTAGCTAACCGTTTAATGCATCCGTCAAATGAAGTAGAGCGTGAATATGCAGTGCGTACTTTTGGTGAAGTGCCAGAAGCAGCTGTACAGCGTTTACGTACCGGCGTGACTTTGGAAGATGGTCCAGCACAGTTTGATACCATTAAAGCCGCTGGTGGCGAAGGCATAAACCAATGGTGGCATGTCACCCTTCGCGAAGGGCGTAATCGTGAAGTACGTCGTTTGTGGGAATCACAAGACGTACAGGTCAGCCGTTTAATCCGCGTACGTTATGGCAAGGTTGAGTTACCAAAAACCTTACCGCGTGGTGGTTGGATTGAGTTGCCGATGGATCAAGTTAACTATTTACGTCAACTTGCTGGCTTAGAAGCTGAAACACGCTCTGTTTTAGGATCGGACAAACACAGTGTTGCTCGTTCTAAAGTTAAAAGTGCTAAAATCCGCCGTGCAGTTCATAAGCATAAAGTGGTTGGAAATCATGGCAAACCAACACGTCAGCGTAGCTAATGTTTTGATTTAGATTACTTTATAGAAGGTCGCAGATGCGGCCTTTTTTATTAACTTTTTTTGATAAAAATTAATTGTTGCTCACCTACTTGTCAAAAGTTTTTTCTCAGATATTATTCTCAAAATTTACGACTTATTGTGCTGTTATTCGACGATTTATGCGCCGCAGCATTTACATTAGTTATTAGGACTGTATGAAAAAATTATTGTTAGGTTTATTAGTATCATTATTGGTAGCGTGCGCATCGGCCCCTAGCTGGCAAGGGATGTCTGAACGTGAGATAAGCCAATGGAAAGCAATAGGTTTTGATTCAACTCAAGCACAAAATTGGCGTTTAAGAGGTTTTGGCCCTACTGAGTCTGATGGTTGGATAAAAGCTAACTTCAATTTAGATACTGCAACCATTTGGGCGAAAGAATCGTTTAATGTTGAAGAAGCGCAAGTGTGGAGCGAAGCCGGTTTTGAAATTGAGGAAGCGGTCACCAATCGCAGTAAAGGGTTAACCCCTGTTAGAGCCAATTAATCATTTTTTTGCTAAGCATCTCCTTTTGTTGAATTTTACATCGGATTGGCGTTTTTTGAAGCGTTCAGTTCGGTGTGATGAATATTTTAGTTGCTTGGCTAAAAAAAATCAGTAAAGTGTGCACCAAGTTAAGCAGGACGCGAAAGCAACGCTGTTTATCTTATGCAAATATGAATTAAGTGATTTGAAGTTTGTTATCAAAACACACTCAGTTTGCCCGAGTGGTGGAATCGGTAGACACAAGGGATTTAAAATCCCTCGCTGAATAAGCGTGCCAGTTCAAGTCTGGCCTCGGGTACCATTATAATCTCTAGTAATAGAGAGTGGTGTAAAAAAGCCTCAACTTTTGTTGGGGCTTTTTTACGTCTGAAATTTAATAAATAACATCGAAAAATAAAATCCCTCGCGCTCTTGTTGAACATTAGCGTGCCACTATTTTTCATCAAGAGTAGTCTGGCCTCGGGTACCATTATAATCTCTAGCAATAGAGAGTGGTGTAAAAAAGCCTCAACTTCTGTTGGGGCTTTTTTACGTCTGAAATTTGGTAGTTAAGGATAACAAACGCAAAAGAAGGTGAGGGCGATAAGAGCGAACGAGCCTAGATGCTAGGGCGGACTTCGGCCTACTAGTTCGCTACGCGGCTATAAGAGCGGGTTATTGGGAAAGTCGTTGGCTAGTTTCAGTTAGGTAGAGTTAAACGGGATAACTGCAGTTATAGCCTCTAGCCGCGAAGCGTTCTAGCACCTAGGCTTTTAATCTCCAGACGTTGAGCACTCTACGCTCAGCATGCAACAATAATCCGCAAACCGTTTTCTCGTGACGCAGTTATAGCCTCTAGCCGCGAAGCGTTCTAGTACCTCGGCTTTTAAGGTTACTACCACTTTGGCTTAAGCGTTGATCAATGCTTTTAATGCGGGTGAGACTTTAAAACTGGGTTGATTAAATCCGTCAATCTCTATGGCTTCACCCGTTTGTGGATTACGACCTACTTTTGGTAAGTAAAAGCGTAATTCAAATGTACCGAATTGTGGGATGTAAATTTTTTCACCTTCAGCTAAACCTTGATGAATTACCGCGAGGATTTGTTCAAGTTGTTGCTTAGCTTGAACTTGGGGAATGTCCATTTTACTGGCCATAGTTTGAGCGAGTTGTTTTTTATTCATGTGATTCTCTACTGCTTTAGTACTTCTTAATCCACTTATAACAATTCAGCATGGTCCTTCCTAGTTGTGTATTCATAAATTAATGTTAACTGGTTACTTTTCATCTAGATGATTAATTTTCATTTATTTAAGTAGGGCATAGGTAGCGCGTTGGTAACGCTTTGGTATTCAATTTTGTTGATTAATTGTTTCTGACATCCAGGTGCATTTATTATTTAGCATAATGGCTATATTCATTCCACTTGTGTGAAAAACATGACAATATCAGTGTGTGGGCCAATGGGGGATAGCATGTTCAGAAAACTGAAACTGTCTGTAAATGTTTGCATAATAAGCATATTGCTTTTGTGTATGTCGCCATTTGTCTTGGCCAACACTGAAGCTCAATATGAAAATTTAACTCAACACCTGCAATTACAGTATTTGGCTGAGCCCACCGCACAGCGGGCACAATATTTAGCGATATTACAGATGGGGTCCGCTGCCGAGCAATTAGAATATATCGACAACATTCAACAGAGTGTGGCTGCTTTTTGGCATAATAAACAAGTTTCTCTGCCATTTGATTCAATGGATAACACCACTTCGCTACGTGACAAAAATATTGCACTGGAGCCTAGCGTGGATGATTACCTGGGGGTGATAAACGATCTGCGTAAGTTAATGTGGTTATCACAAACGCAAGATTGGCCAGCCATCACGCTTGAAGGGCTGTTACGCCCTGGAGATCGTCATCCCAGCATTAAGCAAATTAATCAACGTTTGTGGTTATTGGGTGATGCATACGAATACCTTGAGGATGAAATAGATTATCAACCAGCTTTGGTGCAAAGCGTTAAACGCTTTCAGTCTCGGCATGGGTTAAAGACTGATGCCGTTATTGGCCCTAAAACCTTATTCTGGTTAAATCAAACACCACAACAACGAGCCTCTTTATTAGCAAAAAGCTTCGTAGAAAAAACGGTCTATTTGAGCCAACTGCCTCAACCTTATTTGTTGATTAATATTCCCGCTTTTCAAATGGTGCTAGTGGACCAAAATCAAGTTGTGTTAGCGTCTAAAGTGATTGTAGGTAAGTCATATCGACAGACGCCGGTGATGACGGGACAAATTTCCAATATAGTTATCAATCCCACATGGACGGTACCTCGACAACTTTTACGTAAGGATATTTTACCGCAAGTTAGGTCAAATGGGGCTTACTTTGCCGATAGACATTTTGATGTGTTTGATTATGAAGGTCATCGTGTTGATAAAACACCTCAACAATGGCAACAGGCTGCAACAGGTAAGTTCCCTTATAGAGTGGTTCAGCGCCCCGGTAGCGGTAATGCATTAGGCCGCTATAAATTTCATTTTAACAATGACCAGAGCGTGTATTTGCATGATACGCCAACCCCCGAAATGTTCGCACATGTGGAGCGGGATATATCATCAGGCTGTGTACGAATTGAAAAGGTGCAACAGTTAGCCGATTGGTTTGCTAACCATTTGGTTATCGACAAGCGTACTTGGGCCCATTTGCAGTCTAATCACACTCAAACTCAATGGTTTGCCTTATCGTCATCTTTACCTGTGCACATGGTGTATTGGCGCGCTTGGGTGGATGAACAACATGTTGCGCAGTACCGAGATGACATTTATCAATTAACCCCTGCAGAGTCGATGAAGTTATTAAGCCATAAAGCCATCAATAACGATATTGTGCAATAATCTTAATTGATGAAACAAAGTTAATGACGTTTTACTTTGCCCTAAGCGCTTGAGCTATATCACACTCTTATAGAGATTAGCGTATTTGTTGCTCAGCTCAACATGGGCAGACTTGCATTTATCAGCATTAATGGTTAATTTATTCGCCAGTTGGATAAAAAAGCAACAACAAAATAAAGACGTTATGAAGATGAAATCGTGCTTTTAAAGTCGATAAGTATCGTAATTTAGATAATTTAAGTGGTGTATAAATGACAATAGAGTGCCTAACTCGTCGGCAGTTATTATTAGGATTAAGCGGTGCCGCAGTGGTAACTATGTTACCTAATACCGCGCAAGCAAGTCGCTCTACTATTGGTGTTAAAGATTTACGTTTTTATAACTTGCACACCGGTGAGAGAAGCCAGGGAAGTTTTTGGGTTGATGGTCAATATCAATCGGAAACATTGACTGAGTTTAATCAAGTATTACGTGATCATCGCCAGAATGTAGCCGCACCGATTGATAAAAGATTATTTGAATATTTGTATAAATTACAGGCTACATTAGATAATCAAGATGAAATCCATGTTATTTCAGCTTATCGTTCACCAAAAACAAATCAAATGCTCGCTTCTCGCAGCAACGGTGTAGCCAAGAAAAGTTATCACATGAAAGGGATGGCGATGGATATTGCCTTACCCGGAGTGAAAACTAAGCACTTACGTGATGCTGCTGAGTCGCTTAAGTTGGGTGGTGTAGGATTTTATCCTCGAGATGGGTTTGTGCATATTGATTGTGGGCCTGTGAGGCGTTGGGGTTAATTAATACCAATCTCATTAATATCTAGTCAGTTCAGAGTCTCTCAGGTTTTTCAATTCAAGGCGCATTGATGTAGAAATGGTTGTTCCCTTTTAAATCGATGCAACACAGAAGTGGAATACCTGAGAGATTCCATTCCGGTGGGTTTCAAAGTACTTTATGCTTCGTTAGATGCTTTCAAAATACTACGCCATGGTCTATTTTTTCCATAAAAAATAAAATATTCCCACCATCCATGGCGGTCAGATGTTGATGGCAGAATAACGCAGGAGCTTGTTACCGAGCCTCACTATTCGTTTCAATCATCTGCCTTGCCTACAGCACTTTGAACTCCCGCTGAAATATCACATATTTAATAGGATTGGTATATCTTCTTGTGGGTTGATAATGGCTGTGGTAATATCCGCGCGCTTTATTTGAGTCATCGTTGGTCGAAAATGATGACGCCTTCATACTTTATTAATTATTAAGTGAGTGACTAATGTCTTACACAATCAACGCAGTAACCCGCACAGAAATCGGGAAAGGTTCGAGCCGCCGCCTACGTCATGCCGGTAAAGTTCCTGCAGTAATTTATGGTCCAGGTAAAGAGCCTGTATCAATCAAGTTTGAACACAAAGACATCATTAACATCCAGTTAAATGATGACTTTTACACAACTGACTTAACCGTTTCTATTGAAGGTAAAGAAGTTAAAGTTCGTGTAAAAGCTATCCAACGTCACGCATTCAAGCAATTGGTTGAACACATTGACTTCATGTTTGCTTAATCGCAAATGTGAAAAAAAAGCGCCTTAGGGCGCTTTTTTTATGGGTGATTTTTATCAATAAATTTATTCTTATAATGCCAAATGCCAAATGCCAAATGCCAAATGCCAAATGCCAAATGCCAAATGCCAAATGCCAAATGCCAAATGCTAATCGATTTCGAAGCTATAGTAGATATCAAGTGATTGACTTAAGGTGCTCGACACGCTTTCCAAATATAATTGTGAAAACAAATAATATCGCACAGTCATTTCATAACCGGGGTTAAATACTCCCACGCCATATTTAATCATTAAGTCTTCACCTATATACCCACTTACGGCCACTTTACCGTCATCATTAGTATCAAGTTGTACATTCGAAAATCCAAACTTTTCAATTAGACCCGTTGCAGTACTGCCAATGCTATTCATTGCTCCACCATCAAATTGTGAGCCTAAACTGAGGGCGGCGCCCATCATTAGTGAGTTACTTTGTTGGTTGGTTGTACTGGTAAAGCCTTTACCCGTCAAAATATAAGAAAGCACTTCAGCTTGCTCTTTTGCTGGATTAGAGAATAAGGTAACCACTGGACGCATTGGGGTACCCGTGACTCGAACACCGGCGGTGATATCACTCTCTTTAATGTCTCTAGTCGCTTCTATATTTAGGTTTGGTAATTCTGTCGGGCCAATAAATTGGACTTCACCAGTGTTAATACTTAAGGTTTGTCCCATAAACTTATAAGTCCCTTTGTTGACTTTAATATCACCAAATAACATGGGAGGCTTAAAAGCTTGTTGTTTTAGTATCAGATCGCCTTCTAGCCTTCCTTTAAGACCCATACCATCAATAGTAAGACGTTTACCTACACTGATATTTAAATCGGCTGTAACGGCATAAGGACTGGTTTTAACGGTTTGTTCAGACACTGAATCGTTAAATACCACATCGTTCGATACCGCAACGCCTCCTTCTGCTAACTGTGTAATTTTTATTTGTCCTGATGGCACGTCAACTTTGCCTTTTATCGCAAACAGTTGCTCATCAAAGGTCATATTAATATCTGGAGAGACATTTAATATTGCCATTGGCGGTTGAATTACTGCTAAATTTTCACCTTTGACATCAATGTCACCACAAAACTTTCCTTGTGGCCAAGCGAGGGTACCTGTCGTAGTCACTTGTCCGTCACCCATATGCCATTGGCCATTGAGTTGTCCTTGTTGGCCTTCTAGAGCCAGTGACAAGTACAGTTTATCGATTAATGTTGGGTTAGTGGATAAGGCAAATGCACCGTCACTGAGTTTAATATTACCCGAGACACTCGGGTCCATAAGAGTGCCGGATAAATTTAATCGACTGGACAACATGCCTTCTAAGGTTTCTAACCTTGGGAAGAACTCTCCAAAAGGCGCCAGATTAAGCTCATTAACATTAATCGTACCTAGTAAGGTGCGATCGGGCGTGATGTTGACACTCAGCTGACTTTGCCAACTTGCTATGCCGGACGAATCAAAACTCAATGAACTATTAATTTGTTTTTCATCAAGCGATGCTTGAAATAGTAACTGCTGGTAGTCGATGCTGATAGTGTTGTTTTTGGCTCGACTTAGCTTAATATTTCCCGGTAAAAGCGTAAACTGAACATTTGCAGTAGGCTTTTTACCTTTAGCCCAATTAACTTGAGTTGTTAGCGCTGCTTCACCGCTCCAGGTGATTTTTTTAGACAACACAGGTGCCAATGTTTTGCCGGGATTACCGGTAAAAGTAATATTAGCCTGGCCAGTGTGACCTAAATTAACATCATTGATTAAGCACAATTTATTGTGTGGATGCACTAAGCAAAAACGGCTCACACTGCCACGATTATTGAGTTGATCCCAGCTTGCGGTTATGTGTTTATCTTGTTGCCATTGTCCAAGAGCATTACTGATATTGAATTCTGTTAATGTGGCATTGAACTGTTGTTTATCAATATTACTACTACTGGTCATTTGAGTATTGATGACCACATCACCTTGAGTATTGAGTTTGCTTTGTTGTTGATGTTGATTGCCTTCACTGACGAATGCGATATCTGTCAGCTTATAGCTGTCCCATACAAGATTGTTATTACGCAGTTCTATCCGATATTGATGCTGTGTATAAGGTCGATAATTCGCCAGCAAGTCAAGGCTGTCAATTTTACTTCCTTGGTAACTGAATTGACTGATTTGCGCATTAATATCCACAATTGGGTCGGCACTATTACCCGTAACATCAACTTTTGCAAAAATATTACCGCGGCCGCCTTTTAGCCACTGACTGACATCGGGAACGCTAAGTTCGGCATCGATGTCCCATGTTTTGTCGGCTTGACCATTAATGATTAATTGAGCGCCAAGGGCATTGGCCTGCAGGTTTGTCGCGTTTATCGCAAAATCTTGATTTAATGAAATCTCGCCTTGTAGGTTCAGCGGGTAACCATTTAAACGACCGGTTAAATTGGCGTCTTGAATGGCCACTTGCCATTGCTTATCGGCAATGCTGCCCGTGCTATTAAAATGGCCACTGAATTTACTTTTGATCGGATTTTGCTGATTAATATAATCAATATATTGCAACTGAATGTCGTTGGTAAGCACATTGGCTTGCCAGGTTATGTCATCTTTATATGATAGCTGCCCAGTTAGATCTAGGTTGCCCGCGATTGATTGTAAATTGAGCTTATTGATGGTCAACTTTTGATTGTGGTTAACAACATCTGCAATAACCGCCAAAGTAGGGTGGTAAGGTGTTGTCAGTTGCCCTTCAAACTGCGCCACTTGGTCTTTTATATTACCTTTACTGGTAAAGTGGGTAATGTTGCTGGTGTACTGGGGATTTTTTAACGGCCATTGCAAAGCGGCATTGGTAAGTGTTACTTGGTATTCAAGCGCCGGCGTGGTGAGATTAATGTCTGCTGCAAGATTGAAATGGCTATCGCCTTTAGCGATGGCGTTGATATTTAATTGACTTAAGTCTTGGGTAAGATCTACACGGAGTTGTTGCTGTTGAAGCCCTGGCAACTCAGGCAGGTTTTCGACATTGGCTAGTAGCTTTAATGTCAGTGGGTAGTGCTCATGTAAACTAATATCACCGATAACGCTAATATCACCATCATCATGTTGAATGTCTAGTTGGGTTATTCCAAGTTGAAATTGACGAAAACTGGCCGCTAACGCGATATGGCTAAAATGGTCGTTGCGCTGGCCGATAATGAGCTGACTGTCGGTGGCATTAAACTGTCTAACATTGACAGGGAAAGGCATAAATACCTGTGGTAAGTTAGCCAATGGCCATGAAGTTTCTTTGGGATCGGCGGTTTGGTTTGTTGCATTATTATTTGGTTGAGAACGTGTTTGGTTTGTTGATGTTGCATCTGGAATGTTGACGACTAACCCCTGGCTGGTGAGAGATTCAACCACAAGGCCAGCGCTATTCAAGATAGCTTGAGTCGTTAAATTGTCGGCATAAAAAGTCATACCATTCACATCTACATCAATATTGGCCAATTGGGCGTGGCTGATATTAATGCCAATGGGTAATTCAAGCTCGGTAAAAGGTTGGTTCGTAGCATCCGTGTCAGTGGTGTTTTCGGTTACAGGAATATTATCAGTGATAATGTTCACATCAATACTTGATGCGAGTAGATTTGTGACACAAAGTTGTTTGTTAATCAGACATGTTGGCACCCACTCCAATGTTAAATCATCAGCTTCGACGCTAATCCCAGGCATTGACCATGACAAATGCTGCAGCGTGATATCACCATTTAAGGTGCCAGAAGCATATTCAACATCGATATCACTGATAAATTGATTGACGAACATCACCCCCATTTTACTGCCAAATGGGGTGCCCATGATGATGGCAAACAACATCAATAATACCAATGGGACATAAATCAGTATTCGGGTATAAAGCTTAATGCTGCGCCAAATTCTTGCAGATAGACTGGTTGATTTAGGTGCCTTTTTATTACTTGGTTTGAGTGATTCTTCTGACTGAGCGTTTTGCTCATTATGTTGCAAAGTACTTTGCTCGGTATGTTTATCTATCATAAATCAGTTCCCATGGTTAAATGGAAACGATATGAACGTGCAACTGTCTCGGTTTCTTTTAAGCCAAAACCTAGGTCCATTCGAATCGGGCCAATAGGTGATATCCAGTGTAATCCTCCACCAACCGATACTACCGGTTCAAACTGTTGTGTATCAAAAGCATTACCAGCATCGACAAAGGTGGCAACTCGCCATGTCGGGGTAAGATAATATTGATATTCAACACTGCCAATCGCCAAGTAGCGCCCACCGACAACCTGTCGAGATAAGCCGCCTTCACTGTTGGTGTAGTCAATATAGGGGCCTAATTCTTGGTAACTGTAACCTCGTATGCTTTGGTCGCCACCGGCAAAATATCGTAACGATGGCGGTATATTAGCCATATCGTTTTTGTCAGCAATGTTAGCACCTAAATCCACCCGGGCAACAAAACGATGCTTATCGAATATTGTATCTACCCATTTAAACCGGGCTTGTAAACGGGCCAGACGGATAGTTGAGCCCAGGGACGGGTCGGCGTATTCAACACTGTAAGTTTGACGATAGCCTGATTTGGGATCGAGCGTGTTGTCGCCACGGACGGTTTTGGTGAGGTTGAAACCCAACAAATAAAAACGTGGGTCGTAATCTGTATCGAGCTGATTATAAAACTCTCTCACGGATTCAATTGAATATCCATGTAACCAATTACTTTTAGAGCGCCTTTGACGCGTTAACCCAACGAGATACTTTTTAGACTCTAATTGCCCGGTATTATTAAATTGGCGTTTATCAGCGTCGTAATCTTGGGTAACACCATAGGTGTCGCGTAATAAGCCAAGTTTTATTTTCAGTTGATCATCTAAAGGGTGGGTTAACGGAATAGTATAAGTGGTTAAAATCTTAGGCCGCTCAGGTGACCACTCTGCACTGGTTTCTTGATAATGGCCATAGCGATTGATTTGCGGCGTTCGCCAAGTGACTCGCACACGAGGATCGACACTGTTTTCTGTACTATTTCCAATATCTGCGCCTAAACCGACTTCAATAAGATGACTAGGCCGCGGGCTTAGCTCAACTTTAATCGGCACTACACCAGTATCAATTTTGTTTAGTTGTGGTAATACTTTGATATTACTAAAGTAACCTGTATCTAATAAATTGCGATTAAACTCAGTTAATAGCTGTGTGGCGTAAGGCGCATCAGCATCAAAAGGAATTAAGGCTTCGACAACATCATTATTGAGAGTACTGCCTTCAAAGTGAACATCACCAAATAAATAGCGCTTACCCGAGTTAAACTGTAGGTTAATTTGGGCGGTATTTAAGTCACGGTTAATGTTGATTTCTGATTTGGTATATTGACCATCAAAATATCCTCTTGCCAGTGCTAACGTGACTAATTGTGATTTTATCGAATCATAGACACCATGGTTTAAGGTATCACCAGGTTTTATTTTCAGACTATTTAGCCACAACGAGAAAGTATTATCTTGGAGCATGTCACCTTGAAAATGGATATCTACCCACTGAATAATGACCGGTTCACCTGGCATTATATTGAGGCTTAACTCCCAAGGGCCTTTATCATTCTCTTTAACATCAATATCTAAAATTGCATGGTAATAGCCCATGGATTCAAGCGCATCATGGGTGTTATCGTCAACCGTAAATAAAAATGCTCGGCGCTGAACATCGTTATCTGGCAATGTGCCTAAATGGGCAAAAATGTTCTTTTCAATTTTTTTCGGCACGCCGGTAACGTTAATCGTTAACCAATTTTCGTCGGCCAGCACCAAGCCTGACATCAGTAAGGTCAACGAAAGTAATAGGAATTGGCTAATTTTAAGGCGTTTTGTCGACAAGTTAAGCTAACTTTTCCAAAATTGATGATGATGACCATTGTCGCTACAAAGTATAAAAGTCGCAAGGATATGATTGAAATTACAAGTAGAAATGGTTACAAAGATAAACCACCTTCAAGGACTTTTCTAACATGAATAAATTATATTTAACGATAGCGCTATGTTTAAGCTTAACGTCGAATACCTGTTTTGCTAAAGACGATACACCTTTTGCTATAGCAATCCATGGCGGCGCCGGCACTATTTCAGCTGCTAGCCTGAGCCCTGAGCAAGAGAAAGCCATTCGCGACAAACTTAAACAGGCAGTTGATGCCGGATATAAAGTGTTAGATAAAGGCGGCGACAGCCTCGATGCGGTTCAATCTGCGATAAATGTGTTAGAAAATAGCCCATTATTTAATGCTGGGGTTGGCGCTGTTTATACTTTTGATGGTGGCCATGAACTTGATGCCTCAGTTATGGACGGTAACACTATGAATGCAGGTGCCGTCGCTGGGGTTAAACATATAAAAAACCCGATTGATTTGGCTAGAAAGGTAATGGAAAAATCACCCCATGTGATGCTTTACGGACAAGGGGCAGAAGAATTTGCGTTAACCCAACAATTTAGTTTAGTGCCCAACAGTCATTTTGATACCCCACATCGTTATGCGCAGTTACTTGATGCTAAAGCGAGTATCATTGAAGCCGAGCAAAATAACGGCGATGATTATCAGGCGTCAGTGGCACAGTTAACCGCCAATTATAAATATGGCACCGTGGGTGCTGTTGCACTTGATAAGCAAGGTAACCTTGCTGCAGGGACGTCAACCGGCGGCATGACAGCAAAACGTTTTGGTCGTATTGGTGATTCTCCAGTCATTGGCGCTGGAACGTATGCTGAAAATGGCGTATGTGCGGTATCTGCAACTGGGCACGGTGAGTATTTTATTCGTTATCAGGTGGCGGGTGACATATGCGCCAAAGTTAAATACCAACAATTATCGATTATTCAAGCGGCTGATGAAGTCATTAATCAACGCTTAATATCAGCTGGTGGAACTGGAGGTGTGATAGCGATTGATCAGCGTGGCAATATAGCAACGCCATTTAATACCGAAGGTATGTATCGTGCCACTCGAAGCCAAGGCCAAGCTGCGACAATCATGATCTGGCGTGATAAGTAAGTTCTAGCTGTGATAATAAGTACCGATTAATACAATCGGTTTTATTTTCTATCCACTGAGCCATTATTGACTAAACTTAAATTAAGTCAGTACTCGAATGTTGATTCATTAAGAATTGATTAACGAGATTTATTAAGCACGTAGTCGATTAGCGTGCATTTAGGGGGCTTTATGGATTCAATAAAAATTAAAGATCACATGGATAGACGTCCGATACTGTTAACCGCAGATATGTCACTGGCAATAGCGGTTGAAAAATTACTCGAAAGTAATAAGAGCGGCGCGCCAGTGGTGGATAGTGTTGGAAAGCTAGTGGGTTTCTTATCCCAACAAGATTGCTTGTCAGTGATGTTAAAAAGTAGCTACCACTGTGATATGACCAGTACAGTGGCAGATTGCATGAAAAGCCCCGTGTTGACGGTCGCGCCGGATGACAGTATTTTAGAACTCGCTGAACAAATGTTGGGTGCGAAGCCGAAAATTTATCCTGTATTGAGTGCCGGAAAAGTCATTGGGACGATTAATCGGACCAATGTGCTTAAGGCGATGAATATTTATATGCAACAGTGTTACTTATCTCCAGCTTAACAATCGTTAAAATCAATACCATTCTGCTGTTTTCCTTGCTAGGATCGCTTTTTTTGATGTAAGCAAGGGAATCAGATTTGAATTCGGACCTTCACCCGCTATCTAAGGCGTATCTCAATCTTTGTTATCAAACCGATGCTGCTAAAATTCGTCGTCGTTTGTATCGTGTCAATAAAGAAGCCGAGTCTGAAAAAAAATCCCAAACGTTAGCTCAGTTAACTGAAGCTGCGCAGCAAGCCTATCAAAAAGCGCAACAGCGCTTGCAGTCTAGACCTATTATCAGTTATCCAGATGAACTGCCTGTGTCGCAAAAACGTGACGATATAGCCTCTGCTATTGCCAATAATCAAGTGGTGATTGTGGCGGGGGAGACTGGGTCTGGTAAAACCACTCAGTTACCTAAAATCTGTCTTGAATTGGGATTAGGAACGAGAGGCTTAATTGGCCATACTCAGCCTCGTCGTCTTGCTGCTCGAAGTGTTGCGAACCGTATTGCTGATGAACTTAACAGCCCATTAGGCGAAGTTGTTGGCTTTAAAGTTCGTTTTGCTGATGCCATGAGCGACAACAGTTACATTAAACTGATGACCGACGGTATTTTGCTCGCCGAACTCACCTCAGATCGATTTCTCAACCAGTATGATGCGATTATTATTGATGAAGCGCATGAGCGCAGCTTAAACATTGATTTTATATTGGGATATCTGAAGCAGGTATTAAAGAAACGTCCTGATTTAAAAGTTATTATTACTTCAGCTACCATTGATGTAGATCGCTTTTCAAAACACTTTAATAACGCACCTGTTATTGAAGTGTCTGGGCGTACTTTTGAAGTTGAAACGCGTTATCGTCCTTTAGTTCGCGACACTGATGCTGATTTAGATGTCAGCGATGGTATTTTTGCTGCCGTAGAAGAGTTAATGGCCGCTGGCCCTGGCGACATATTGATATTTATGAATGGTGAGCGCGAAATTCGCGATACCGCAGATTTACTCAATAAACAGCAATATCGCGATACTGAAGTTTTACCACTATACGCGCGTCTTTCTTATGGTGAACAATCTAAAGTCTTTAAAAGCCACATTGGCCGCCGTATCGTATTAGCCACCAACGTTGCCGAAACGTCATTAACCGTACCTGGGATCCGTTATGTTATCGATCCTGGTACTGCTCGAATAAGCCGTTATAGTTACCGCACGAAAGTACAACGTTTACCGATAGAACCTATTTCGCAAGCCAGTGCCAATCAGCGTCAAGGACGTTGTGGTCGTGTAGGACCGGGTATTTGTATTCGACTTTACGATGAAATGGATTTTATTCAGCGTCCCGAATTTACCGATCCTGAAATATTACGAACCAATCTTGCTTCAGTGATATTACACATGCTCGCGATTGGATTAGGTGACATTGGCGGATTTCCATTTATTCAACCACCGGACCAAAAGCACATTCGTGACGGTTTTTTATTGCTTGAAGAGTTACAAGCGGTTAAAAAATCGGGACATGATCTAGTGTTAACGCCATTAGGCAAAGACTTAGCCAAAATCCCACTCGATCCGCGCTTGGCCCGAATGGTCATTGAAGCGAATAAATTGGGTTGTTTACACGAAGCGTTAGTGATAACTGCAGGTTTGTCGATTCAAGATCCGCGTGAACGTCCAGCGGAAAAGAAACAAGCAGCAGACGAGTGTCATCGCCGTTATGCTGATAAAGATTCAGACTTTGCCAGCTGGGTAAAGTTATGGGATCACGTAAAAGATCAAAAGCATGAGCTATCAGCCAGTCAGTTTAGAAAACAATGTCGTGACGAATATCTCGCGTATTTACGCGTACGTGAATGGCAAGATTTATACACTCAAGTGAAACAAGCCGTCCATGAATTGAAATGGCGTATTAATGACAGTGCAGCCAGTTACGAACAGTTACATAGAGCATTATTATCAGGCTTGTTAAGTCATGTTGGTTTTAAAGGCGAGAACAACGAGTATCTAGGGGCGCGTAACCGTAAATTCTTTGTGTTTCCGGGATCGCCTTTAGCGAAAAAGGGGCCTAAGTGGATAATGGCTGCTGAGCTGACTGAAACCTCACGTTTATTTGCGCGTTGTTGTGCCAAAATAGACCCTGAATGGTTAGAGTCACTCGCCTCACATTTAGTGAAAAAGAATTATCTAGAACCGCATTTTGAAGCCAAAGCGGCAAGCGTTATAGCACTTGAGAACCAAGTTCTTTATGGCTTGACCATAGTCAATCGCCGTCGAGTACAATATGGGCCGATTGACCCTATAGAAGCTCGAGATATTTTTGTGCGTAGTGCTTTAGCCGAAGGGCAGTTACAAACGAAAGAAACGTTTTTTGTTAATAACCAAAAATTGCTTAATGACATAGAGTCGCTAGAACATAAATCTCGCCGGCGAGATATTTTGGTCGATGAGCAAGTGTTGGTGGATTTTTACGAACCGCTAATACCAGCTGGCATTTATAATGGACCACTATTTTTTGCTTGGTGGAAAAAAGCGCGTCAACAAACGCCTGACTTACTCGATTACAGCCAAGCATTATTAATGCAGCGTAGTGCCGATCATATATCAGCGCTCGATTTTCCAGAAATATGGCATAAAGGTAATCTCGGCTTAACCGTCAGTTATCATTTTGAACCGGGTAGTGTTGATGACGGCGTATCTGTGCATATTCCTGTTGCACTGATTAATCAAATTGATGACAGTGACTTTGATTGGTTAGTGCCTGGGTTGCGACAAGAAAAACTGATTGCACTGATTAAATCCTTGCCTAAAAATCTACGTCGTAATTTCGTTCCCGCACCAGATTATGCTCGGGCATGCTATCAAGCGATGAAGCCGTTTGAGTTATCGATGCTTGATACCATGTGTAAACAGTTACTGCGCATGAGCGGTGTACGCATTTCTGCTGATGATTTTGATGTAACTCAACTGACAGAACATCTTAAGATGAACTTTAAGATTGAGGATGACCATGGTCGCTTAGTCGCCCAAGGTCGTGATTTAGAGCTGTTAAAAGGTCAACTGCAAGGTGTTGTTGCTAAAGCAATACGTAAAGTGGCAGACAAAGGCATTGAGCAAGAGGCAATAACCACATGGTCATTTGGCGATTTACCCGCTCAATATCAGCAGCGCAAAGGTAATTACGAAGTTAAAGCGTATCCGGCATTAATTGATAATAAAACCGATGTGGCGATTAAGTTATTTGATGATGAACATGAAGCAAAACGTCATCATCGAGTAGGGTTGCGCCGATTACTGTTGATTAACATACCTTCGCCAGTGAAACATTTACAACAAGCTTTGCCTAATAAAGCAAAGCTAGCGATGTACTTTAATCCATTTGGACAAGTGCAGATATTAATTGAAGATATTATTAATGCAGCGGTACAGCAGTTGTTAGATCAAAAGCAACTAGATATTCGTAACGAGCAGCAGTTCGAACAAGCAAAAGAGTGGGTTCGCCAAGAGCTCAACCCAACAGCAGAGAATATTGCGCTAAATGTAGAACAAATTTTGACAATTTATCAACGTATTAAAAAACGTCTTAAAGGCAAAATTAGTTTAGATATTGCATTTGCAATGAGTGATATTCAAACTCAGCTTGATAGTCTTGTTTATAAAGGATTTGTCGAAGACTGTGGCTGGCAACGGTTAACGGATGTTGTTCGTTATTTAAAAGCCATTGAAAATAGACTCGATAAGCTACCTGTTGACCCTACACGCGATCGATTACACATGCATAGTATTGCAAAAGTACAAGAGGCGTTAACGGCTCAGTTAGCGAAAGTGCCACGTTCACAACCGGTCCCAGAAGCACTAATTGAAGCTCGCTGGATGATAGAAGAGTACCGAGTATCTTGTTTTGCTCAGGTATTAGGTACCGCTTATCCTATTTCAGAAAAGCGAGTATTGAGTTCTATCAGTCAAGTGTAACCTTGGCACGTTGCTCTATCGCATGACGATGTTAATACAACCGATATCACTTAGGTGATGTCGGTTTTTTATTATCCTAAATTGATTCATTTTCTACTGATGTCTGTAAGACCTGTCATTTCCTAAGAACTCATCAGCTTTAACTATTAATTCTAAGCCAAAAGCTTAGCTGTATGTGTTAAATGCTTTGATAGTGCAGGATGGGTGCAGGGCGTTATTTTTGAGTGAAGCTCTCAGGTGCTTCATTATGTTGTGCTTCGTCTTTTAAGGGCATTATTCTTTCAATAAATAATCAGAACTATAGAGTTTGAGTTGCTGTAATAGAGGCATTTAGCCTTAACAGCAGCAATGGATCCGTCGACTTGTGTCGCAATACGTTAGTACGTTGTCACGTCGAGCATGTTGTAATTTCTGAAAGACTTTCTGTTTTTTAGTGCAAAATCTCAATTTAAAGACACATTTAGACTATCCGCAAAACAGAACTGAAAGTTTTTCGTAATTGTGGTTTGAAAGTAATCTGACTATTGATATACTTAGCGCCAAGAAGAAAGTGATTGGTACTCTTCTCTCTGTAAGGCAAATGTCATCCCCCCAGCATTAACACGATGTCGTCAGTATTAAGGATTCAATATCGTGTTGTTGTTTATAAAAAGACAGGCCTACACCTACAAAACGACCTAAAAGATTGGAGTTATTATGGAAGTTCATGAATACGAAAACGCTTACTATCAAGTGAAAGATGACGTGTTAGAGTCTTTACCTTCTGACGAAGAATAAGACGATTGAACGAGCTGATTAATGCTTTGACAACTTAGTTGTTGCATTAAATACTCCGACAAAAAAATAAAAATAGCAGCCTAGGCTGCTATTTTTATTGGTTATTGCTAATAATCGGTTTTTTCAATAATACTTAAACATATCGCATAGCGGTGTATATCTGTAATCAGTGATAATTGTTTTGATCTTCCATCATGACTAAACTAAAACTAGCTAAGTTTGGTAATATGCTTTGACTCAATACTAACCTTCAATACGACCTTTTTCGGGTAATATTTCAACAATCACCCAGGTATTGCCTTGTTTATGCAGACGAATGGTTCGATCATCAATCCAATTTCTTCCACCTTTTAATCCTTGCATTTTAACGATGACAGTAACGTCGTCGGTAAATTTTCGGAAGAAGTCGATATCAATTTCATCAATAGACATCGTCACCTGTTTCATGGATAAGCCTAATACATGTCGTTGTACCGCTGATGCAATATGATAATGATCCATAATCTCTTGGATGTCAGGTGCGACAAACTTTTTAGCTTTCTCGACATCACGATCGACATAAATAGCTTCGAAGAACCCCAAAGAAACTTGTTCTGGTGTGAGTTGAGGTTGACCAAACTCATCTGATTGTCCGCAAGCGGTGAGAATGAACAGTAGAAGTACAGGCAATACTTTAATGGAATTCATTTTTAACATAAGGCTCTTTTTACAGCTGATATTATTATTTTTATCTAGTATCTCGATTTATGCTATAGCTTACAAGGATAGGCTCGATTTAAATAATATCATTATCAAAAATTGTAACGTAGAGCCTTAAATGCTCATATTTTGTAATATATTGAAAGTATGAATGGTTCAATTGAGTTTGATGATAAGCTATTATTTGTTCGATTAACGACAAAACAGGGTGCTTTTGATCGTAATGGCTTGACGCGATCAAAATGACATGTCATAAGTTAACGATACCGACACACGATAGTTATATAGAGACCGATATAGCGTGTGCTCATACCGATTCATTATAGCTACTATACATAGTGATAAGAATTGGCTAAAAATGTTATCCACAGATTCTGTGGACAACTGTGTTGACGAACGAGAGTAATTATACTAACCCACTGTATTTTTACACTTTTTGTGTGTGGTTAAAAAATAACGCAGATTTTATATTAAATGGATTTTGCGTGTAAAAAAACCAAGCCTCTTAATGAGACTTGGTTTTTTAGTTAGTGAAGATAAAGATACTTACCATTTCTTTTTTGGCTGAAACAACATATCAAGATCATCACCTTCTTTTTTCGGTTTTGGTGCACTCGGTTCACTGTGTTTTTGAGCACCCATGATTTCATCGAGTAACTGCTTAGCTTCATCGACTTTACGAGCAATAAAAGGATCATTGGGCGTCTGCGCTTTAATCGTGTGGAGCGTGTTTAATGCTTTTGTGACCATTTGTTTACTAGAACCGTACTGCTTCATAAAGCAAGCTGCACGAGCTCGGCTAATCATAGAATCAACATTAATTCTTAATTGCAGATTGTCGATACGCATTTCTTCTTGTGCAAAAATAGACGGATCCACTTTTCCCTTATTATGTTCAGCACGTAAAATGGCTTTGAGCTTCTTAAGTGTTTTTACTAATTCTAAAACTTGCCTATCATTATCAGGTAAACGAAAGTTCTCAATCGCAGGGACTTGGCTTGGTGAATTAGACACTGTGGCTATTTGCATTTTAATGTCACCTAGGCGACGCTCATAATCCGATTTTAATTGGCCTGATGCATGGACAACAGATTGTTCTAAAGCATCTTGAATGCGTCGATATAGTACTAACATAATGTGGCTAGAAGATGGGGTCATGCCAGTGTTGGATAATACGGCATCAGTTTCATCTATGATGGCGCGCTGGCGAGATGCTTCTACTCGACGTTCAGCTTCTGCTCGCTCTTTTTGTTGTTGGACAATACTAAAGCCGATAATCAGCAATAATAATGCACCAATAAGAATTAATACCAAAATTAAGGACATAAAGGTTCCATTTTATCTTTCATATCTCATGGTAAATATAGCCAAACGACAATGGCTAAAAGTTATTTTGATGCTGGAATAAATCGTTGCAATAAAACTTCATCAAAATGATTCTATATCTTAGCGTATGTTATCGTGGCTGTCGTTGAATAATAAGTCGTTTTGTTGATAAATCATTAAACATTTGAGCCATGATGTTTATCAAAAGCTAAGTCAATTAAGTAACGAGCGATTTTTGCTTGCTCGTTATTACTATTTATATTACATTTCAATTGTCATATAACGTTTTATTATAGTTGAACGTTTGTTCTTCTCATGTAAGACAACGACCGATTTGTTCTTGTTTGCATATTTTGCTGATGAGTGTTGGTTAAATCAAGGATAAAACCATGAAGCTGCAACAACTTAGATATATTGCAGAGGTTGTAAAACACAACCTAAATGTGTCATCAACGGCTGAGAACCTCTATACCTCACAACCCGGCATTAGTAAGCAAGTTAGAATGCTAGAAGATGAATTAGGTATTCAAATATTTGGTCGAAGTGGTAAACACTTGACTCACGTAACTCCTGCTGGGCAGCAAGTTATTGATATTGCAAATGATATACTTGGAAAGGTCGATAGCATTAAAAAGGTGTCTGAAGAATATACTCAGCCTAATCAGGGGGATTTAAATATTACCACCACTGATACTCAGGCTCGATATGCTTTGCCACAAATTATTAAAGAGTTCATTAAGCGATATCCCAAAGTCAATCTGCATATGCACCAAGGCACGCCGTCACAAATTAGTGAACAAGCCGCTAGAGGTGATGCTGATTTTGCCATTGCAACCGAAGCTATGCACTTGTATACCGATTTAATTATGTTGCCTTGTTATCATTGGAATCGCTCAATTGTTGTGACCCGTGACCATCCACTCGCGACTCAATCGACAAAAATTAGCATTGAAGATTTGGCTAAGTTTCCGCTAGTAACTTATGTGTTTGGTTTTGATAAAGCCTCTGAAATTGAAAAGTCATTTAAGCGTGCAGATCTTGATCCTCGAGTGGTGTTTAGTGCAACCAGTGCTGATGTACTTAAAACCTATGTACGTTTAGGATTAGGGGTAGGGGTTATTGCTTCTATGGCAATCGATCCGGCTGTTGATAAAGATTTAGTGGCGATTGATGCAAGCCATCTGTTTGCTCATAGTACAACCAAAATCGGCTTTAGACGTGGTAGCTTTTTACGCAGTTACATGTATGACTTTATGCGACATTTTGCACCGCACTTAACTCGCGATGTAGTAGAAAAAGCTGTCGCGCTTCGAGATCAGCAATTGATTGATGAAATGTTTGCCGACATGACATTACCAGTACGTTAGTACCCTATATCGATAATGCTTATTACATAAAAAACCTCGCGAATCTGCGAGGTTTTTTGTTTAATTTAAAGGCTTAGTAATTGGTGTTAATCTGGTGCGTAACCAGATGGCCCAATTAGCTCGCCATCTAAATAAGCTTTACCATCGGTCATCGCTAAACGACCTAAGCTGAACCATTTTACCACCAGAGGATAAATGGCATGTTCTTGTTCATGAACACGCTCTGCTAATGCTTCAGCATCATCTTCTGGGTAAATAGGGACTTTAGCTTGTAATATAACTGGTCCAGCATCGAGCTCAGGGATAACAAAGTGCACACTAGCGCCATGCTTTTTGTCTCCAGCATCAATAGCCCGTTGATGCGTGTGAAGCCCTGTATACTTAGGCAATAATGATGGATGAATGTTAATCATTTTCCCTAGAAAATGACTGACAAAATCATCTGTCAAAATTCGCATAAAACCCGCAAGAATAATGAGATCCGGTTGGTATTTTTCAATTGATTTCAATAAACGCGCATCATAATCACTGCGTACTTCATTGGCATAAGGAATAACACAACTGGTATCAATCTCGCTTTGATGAGCGCGAATTAACCCATAAGCATCCGGTTTGTTACTAATCACACCAACAACGGCAGCTTTTAAGTTATCGTCACAGCCATCAATAATAGCTTGAAGATTACTGCCATTACCGGAAATCAGTACCACAACTCGACAGCTTTGACTCATTAGATGATCTCCACTTGCTCTTCGTCACCTTGACGAGTAGCAATTTCACCTATCAACCAAGCATTTTCGCCTTCAGCTGTTAATAATGCTAACGCAGCATCAACTTTCTCTGTTGGCAGCGCAATAACCATACCTACACCACAGTTAAATGTTAGGAACATTTCATGCTGTGCAATATTACCGTTTGTCATTAGCCAATCAAACACTACTGGCCATTTCCAAGAGTCACCCTTGACTACAGCTTTGCAATCATCAGGCAGTACTCGTGGGATATTTTCCCAGAATCCACCACCGGTAATGTGCGCCATAGCGTGAATGTCTGATTGTTCAATCAGTTTCAATAAAGGCTTAACATAAATTCTTGTTGGCTCTAATAAATGGTCAATTAAAGGCTTTCCAGCAAGATCTTGCTGAGGGTCTGCTTTGCTGACTTCTAATACTTTTCGGATTAACGAGTAACCATTTGAATGAGGACCACTTGAAGCAAGCGCTATGAGTGAGTCGCCCGCTTTAACTTTAGTGCCATCAATGATGTCTGCTTTTTCAACAACACCAACACAGAATCCGGCAAGGTCGTAATCTTCACCTTCGTACATGCCTGGCATTTCAGCCGTTTCACCACCGATTAATGCACAACCAGATTGGAAACAACCTTCTGCAATGCCGCTAACAACTGAAGTCGCTGTTTCAACATCAAGCTTACCTGTCGCGTAGTAATCAAGGAAGAAAAGCGGTTCTGCGCCAGAAACAATCAGATCGTTGACACACATAGCAACTAAATCAACACCGACGGTGTCATGCTTTTTGTAATCAATGGCTAATCTTAATTTTGTGCCAACGCCATCTGTGCCAGAAACCAGTACAGGATGTTTGTATTTAGTTGGTAATTCGCATAATGCGCCAAAACCACCTAAATTGCCCATAACTTCTGGACGGCGAGTGCGTTTTACCGCAGATTTAATGTTGTTTACTAACGCATTTCCTGCATCGATATCAACGCCGGCGTCTTTGTAACTTAGGGGGGTAGGAGTGGTCACGGAGGATCCTCTAGGGTACATCGTTTTATGGAATTTTATGCGGCAATATTCTACCAGTTTGTGCTGCTAGTCGGAAGCCATGTTTTTACTTTATCCTATAAAGAAAACGATGAATTGCCTATTTTTTATTGGTTTAGGTCACGATTTACTGCAATTTTGAAACTTTATGTTTTATAGAGAGGATAAATCGACTAACATTTATCAAATTTGCCTGAAATAGTCAGAAATCTAGGAGAAAGAAATGAAAGTCGTTGAAGTAAAGCATCCTCTGGTTCGTCATAAAGTTGGTTTAATGCGTGAAGCGGATATCAGCACCAAACGATTTCGTGAACTCGCCACTGAAGTTGGCAGTTTATTAACCTACGAAGCTACCGCTGATTTTGAAACTGAAACGGTGACAATTGAAGGTTGGAATGGCCCTGTTACTATTGAGCAACTTAAAGGTAAGAAAGTAACTGTAGTGCCTATTTTACGTGCCGGTTTAGGCATGATGGATGGCGTTCTTGAGCATTTACCCAGTGCGCGTATTTCTGTAGTGGGTATTTATCGTGATGAAGAAACATTACAACCAGTACCTTACTTTGAAAAAATAGTCAGTAATGTAGATGAGCGTATCGCTTTAGTGGTTGACCCGATGTTAGCAACTGGCGGTTCAATGATTGCGACTATCGACCTGCTGAAAAAACGCGGTTGTACTTCAATTAAAGCGTTAGTTTTGGTTGCCGCGCCAGAAGGCATTAAAGCACTTGAATTAGCTCATCCTGATATTGAGTTGTATACCGCTTCGATCGATGATTGCTTAAACGAGCAAGGCTATATTTTGCCAGGTTTAGGTGATGCGGGTGATAAGATATTCGGTACCAAATAATTCGTTATACTGAATTGTTGATGCCATTGCTCGGCGTGATTTACATCATGTACGAGACAATAAAAACGGGAGCCTTTAGTAAGGCTCCCGTTTTTATTTCTAGCTTGATAAGCCGTCGTTATCATTTAAATGTTAAAGCACCATTGCAGCTATCCAACCAAAAATAAGCAGTGGGATGTTGTAGTGAATAAACGTTGGGATCACGCTGTCGCGAATATGATCATGTTGTCCATCGGCATTAAGACCTGCTGTTGGACCTAGGGTCGAATCCGATGCCGGTGAACCCGCATCACCAAGCGCTGCAGCAGTACCGACCAGCGCAATCGTTGCCGCAACAGAAAAACCAAAACTGAGTGCTAAAGGCACGTAAATGGTGGCAATAATGGGAATAGTTGAGAACGAAGAGCCAATTCCCATGGTGATCAATAAGCCGACAATTAGCATCAGTAATGCGGCTAAAGCCTTGTTGTCACCTATGATGTCACCTAGGGAGGTCACTAGTGTGCCAACTTCCCCGGTAGATTTAACCACAGCAGCAAAGCCCGCAGCGGCAATCATAATAAAGCCGATATTGGCCATCATGTGCACACCTTGGTTAAACAGGTCTTTGCTCACTTCGTGTTTAATGATCCCTGAGAAACGAAAGATAATGAAACCACTTAACGCACCAAAGATCATCGAATCAGTTTGTAATTGAACGATTAAAGTAACCACAATTGCTGATAGTGATATCACAAGGCTTTTTCGACTGATGGTGGTTGCAATAGTGTCACTTACCACGGGTTGTTCAATCATGTATTCTCTAGGCTTGCGGTAACTGATAAATATTGCGGTGAGTAGGCCGACAACCATGCCCATAGCAGGTAATAGCATTGCTTTAGGAATTTGTTCACCGATAGCATTTAGCCCATTAGTGTTTAAATTTGCCAACAGAATGTCATTGAGAAAAATACCGCCAAAACCGATGGGTAAAATCATGTACGTGGTGACCAAGCCAAACGTGAGGATACAGGCTATAAGGCGGCGGTCGATACCTAGCTTTGAAATAACATGCAATAAAGGTGGAATAAGGATAGGAATAAAGGCGATGTGAATCGGCAAAATGTTTTGTGATGAAACAGCCATCAATAATATTGTGACTAATAGTAACCAACGTACAACTTGAGTATTGCCACTATTGGGCTCTTTACCGAGTTTTTTGATAATTGAATGAGAAATTAATGTCGTTAAACCTGAATGTGACAATGCTGCTGCAAATGCACCAAGTAATGCATAGCTTAGGGCTATTTGAGCGCCGCCGCCTAGGCCATCATTAAAGGCTGCGATTGTTTGATGAATATCTAATCCACCGACTAAACCGGCCACAACTGCACTAATGGTTAACGAGACCACAACGTTAATTCGAATAAAGCTTAAAAACAACATTAAGCAAACCGCGATTACAACCGCATTCATAATCATTTTTCTTAAAAGTAAGTGAGGCCGCTATTCTTGACTGTCTAGAGTCTATTTGTCCAGCTGATATCGATTTTTTAGGTATTTTTGCTGATAGTTAACTCAGGATGACTTGTCATTTAATATGTGGTTGTAGAAAACAAGGAATGAAATCATGTCATCAAATCATTTTGTCATATTTGAAACTTATTATTTAATGAGTCATGATGTTTTATTTTTCAGCAAGTAAACCAACATTCATCTGAAATAACTTATAAGTCCGTTAAATTAGATGTATGGTATACAACTGATTTAAGTCTCAACAGTATGGGTAATTGCTTGGTGGGTCACCATTTTGCGATACACATGTACTGTTGTTGAGTGTTTAAGCCATTAAATGGAGATAGATAATGAGCGTATTAGTAGGCCGTCCAGCCCCAGATTTTACAGCCGCAGCCGTTCTTGGTTCTGGTGAAATTGTTGACACATTTAACCTTGCTACCGCAATTAAAGGTAAGCCTGCAGTTATTTTCTTCTACCCACTCGATTTTACTTTTGTATGTCCATCAGAGCTAATTGCTTTTGATCACCGTATGGAAGAGTTCACTAAACGTGGTGTTGAAGTGATTGGTGTTTCTATTGATTCACAGTTTACTCATAACGCATGGCGTAACACTCCAGTCGACAAGGGTGGTATTGGCCAAGTTAAGTACACTCTAGTAGCTGATGTTAAACACGAAATTTGTAAAGCATATGACGTAGAGCATCCAGAAGCTGGTGTAGCTTTCCGTGGTTCTTTCTTAGTAGACAAAGAAGGTCAAGTTCGTCACCAAGTGGTTAACGATTTACCACTAGGCCGTAACGTTGATGAAATGATCCGTATGATTGACGCACTTCAGTTCCATGAAGAGCACGGTGAAGTTTGTCCAGCGGGCTGGTCAAAAGGCGAAAAAGGTATGACTGCAAGCACTGAAGGTGTTGCTGCATATCTAAAAGATAACTCTGACAAGCTATAATTTAGCGAATTAGAGACAATAAAAAAGCTGCTTCGGCAGCTTTTTTATTGGGTGACATTAATGCTTTCTTATCGAACTGGCCAAGTGTTGATGGCCTGCAAGAGATAACGAAGGGCTAAGTATTCATTATTCGCTTGTAGAGTCGCTATCATCTTCCACAGCCGCTAATGGCCATCCGCCCAACGCTTTCCATCTGTTAACGATGAGGCAAAATAATTCAGCGGTACGTTCGGTATCATATAATGCTGAATGGGCTTCTTTATTGTCGAAATCGATCCCTGCCATTTTACAGGCTTTAGCTAATACAGTGTGTCCAATAGCAAGGCCTGCGAGTGTCGCGGTATCAAAGCTAGCAAAAGGATGAAAAGGAGATCGTTTTAAACCATTTCGTTCAATAGCCTTATTAACAAACCCTAAATCAAAAGCGGCATTGTGCGCGACAATGATACTGCGATGACAATCTGCTGCTTTTTGGGCTTTTTTAACTTCTTTAAAAATCTCTAAAAAAGCGACTTTTTCGTCTACTGCACCACGAAGTGGATTGGTGGGGTCTATACCGTTAAAAGCTAATGCTGCAGGTTCTAAGTTTGCGCCTTCAAAAGGCTCAATATTAAAGTGAAGGGTTCTATCAAGTACAATGACTCCATCACTATTCATTTTTAATAAGCTGACAGCAATTTCAAGCAACGCATCGGTATTGGCATTAAAACCCGCAGTTTCGACATCGATAACAACAGGGAAATAACCACGAAATCGGTGTTTAAACTTATTAGCGTCGCAAATATCAGTCATTACAGTTTTTATCCTCAATAGCTATCATTCATCGGTGCAAATGATATAAGCCAAGTATTATGCGCAAACTCAAGCGCAGTGTCATGTTTGATTGTGGTTTTTATCATCGATTAAACATGATTGTTTACTAAAGGAACTGACTTTGTGGCCGATAGAACAAATGTAATCGGGTATAAAGGGTGGTTTTATGTGGCGAAAACTGATGGTCCTCACAAGTTTGTGTCTTTGCTCAACGGCTAATGCCGACTTGAGGCACTACGTTGCGTCATTAGAAAACTCTGCATGGCGTATTGGTGAGAACAATCCAATAGAATGCCGTCTTGAACATGATATTCCTGACTATGGGCGAGCTGTGTTTACCAGTAACGCCGGTAAAGCGTTAAATTTACATTTCACGTTAGACATGTGGCTAAAACCTGATGCAGTGACTAAAGCGACATTAATTAGTCGAGCCCCTAGTTGGCGCCCAGGACACAATTCTAAAGAAATCACTCAACTGACTTACAATAAGCAGTTTAATGGTGAAGTGCCTAAAAAAGCTGCCTGGTCTATGCTGAATGAATTGAGCCAAGGAATGGAACCCACGTTTTATTATGCTGATTGGTATAATCACAATGCCAAGATTGCCGTCGGTTTGTCATCGGCTAATTTTGGCGGTAAATACCGTGAATTTCGTGCTTGCTTAGCTAATTTATTGCCATACAGTTTTGATGATATTGCTTTTACGGTGTTAAATTACCAAGAAGGCGGGGTAGAGCTTACTCGTTTTTCTAGCCAGCAATTACAGAAAATACAGCGTTATTTGTCTTTTGACCCTGAAGTAGAGCTCGTGCTCATTGATGCTTACACCGACAGTTACGGTGGACGTTCGGTTAACCAAAAGGTGTCAGATAAGCGTGCTGATTCAGTGAAAGATATTCTTATTGCTAGTGGTATCCCTAAAGATCGGATTCATACATCGGGTCATGGTGAGAAACGCCATGTAACAGGTAATGATCTTGCAGAAGAACGTAAGATGAATCGTAGGGTCGTGATTAAAATAACCAAACCTATATAAATTCTATAATGTATCGCTTATTGCGCGCCATGCGCAGTCGCCTCGTTTATTGATATGATAATTTGTTTGAGCCTGTCATCCACCTGGTAAGCAGTACAATGGCTCAATCGCTAGATTATCCTCATCTATCTCTGCCCATTTCATTTGGCTGCTATTCAATATTTTTTAATACCAAAAGCCAAATCGATAATACTCATTTGTAAACGGATGGCGGTTCACTTAAAAGCCAACTCAATAGCGTGGACATCATTTCACTTTAAAGGGTTACGCTATTTCTTATTCGTATAGCTCAAATTTATAATAGTGGCATATTTTGATTTGTAGATTTGTAGATTTGTAGATTTGTAGATTTGTTCGCTAGTATTTTGGTTTATGAATATGCTAAAAAAAAGGCAAAAAAAACCCACTTAATCCAAGTGGGCTAAATAATTTGCAATCAACAAATCTAAGGAAGGAAGTCAAGCATAAGAACTAGGGATAACTGAGGTATTGGGTTACATCAGTTTGGAGTTCTTGGTTTTCAACATCTGAATCAGATGTGTCCTGAAAACAAGGCAATAATAGAATGTATACACTAATCTGACAAACTAGAAAAATTACGAGTTACCATTAGTAAAACTAATGATTAAATATGGTTGTTAGATGTTGTTTATACTCTAATCGGCTTATATAGCGCTTTATTAGGTTATTACCTATATTTATTGCATAACTATTCGGATTAGTTAATGCGGCGGTAAAAATATTTAACAAATAGTCTATATCTCATCATGTGACAAAGCATGCTTCTTGATTTAAATATGCAAAATATAATCCTAAACAATGTTAGACATGTAGGAATTACTCATATTAAGTTGGAATGTTAAGGTTGTCTCTTCATGAGGTTTAGTTAATCCCAACATAGTCAGCAAGACAAATAAGGCAACGTTATTGGCAGAGCCGTTGATAGTGTATTGACTGGAAACAAAACGCAGAATGTTGTTGGCTTAACTTTTATTCACGTTTACATTTTCAGAGTGTGCGATGATGCTGCCATCTTGTTGTTGTCTTTTTTGTGTATTTAGCTTTTTAAGCGGCTAAACATAGGCTTTTTCAGCCAATAAATGACTATGCCTATATTGCATGTTTTGTTTAACAAATTGTTAATTTTTTTGATAAATACATTAATAAAGCTTCATCTCTTACAGTTCCTGAGGTTTTTCGTGTGTTTTAGCGCATTTTGAGCAAAATAAAGTCTACTTTTCCCTCGGTACAATATTCACAAGCGTGTTGGTACTCGGTATAGTAAGCCAACTTTTACAACCTAAAAATTGATGTTCAGATTATGTTTGTTTGGCCTATTTCAGTCTATTACGAAGATACCGATGCCGGTGGTGTTGTGTACCATTCTAATTACTTAAAATTTTTTGAACGAGCCCGAACGCAATGGTTAAAATCAATGGGTGTTCGCCAAGCTGAACTGTTGTCAGAAGATATTGCTTTTGTCGTCAAACATGCAGAATTAGATTTTCGTAAAGCTGCAAAATTTGAACAGGATTTTGTGGTTGAATCAAAAGTTATAGAATTAAAAAAAGTGTCGTTGGTGTTTCACCAGCGGCTAGTTGATCATCAAGGTGATTGCTATTGTGAAGCGACAGTTGTTGTCGCGTGTATATCTTTATCACGTATGCGTCCCCGCGCTATTCCCCTAAATATTGTTCAGGAGTTTGACAGTGCACGCTGAAATTTCATTTATTGGTTTGTTTTTAGAAGCCAGTGTGTTGGTAAAGTTAGTTATGCTGACCTTGTTGGCATTATCGATTGCCTCATGGGCAGTGATCATTCAACGCAACAAATTATTAGGCTCTGCAAGAGTTAAGTCATTACGTTTTGAAGAAACGTTTTGGTCAGGTGTTGATTTAAACCGTCTTTACAAAGAATTAATAGCACGTGGTAGTGCTATCTCTGGTTTAGAATCGATGTTTGTGGCAGGTTTTAAAGAATATACTCGTTTGAGCAAAGTAAACAGTAAAGCACCTGAAGCTGTTATGGATGGAACTTCTCGAGCAATGCGAGTGAGTTTGTCGCGAGAAATGGAAAAGCTTGAAAACCATTTGCCGCTATTGGCAACGATTGGTTCTACCAGCCCATACATTGGTTTGTTTGGGACGGTATGGGGAATTATGAATTCCTTTATTGCACTGGGCGCCGTTGAAAATGCCACTCTTGCCATGGTTGCACCAGGTATTGCAGAAGCATTGATTGCAACCGCAATGGGCTTGTTTGCTGCTATACCTGCCGTTATTGGTTATAACCGTTTTACAACGCAAGTTGATAAAATTGAAATGACTTATGCTAACTTTATGGAAGAATTCTCCAACATATTGCAACGTCAAGCGTATAGCGAGAAGGAAGCTGTTTAATGTATCAGCGTAAACGTCGTCGTCCAGTTGCAGAAATCAACGTTGTACCTTACATCGACGTGATGTTGGTGTTGTTGATTATTTTTATGGTGACAGCGCCTATTGTATCGCAAGGAGTCAAAGTAGAATTACCTCAAGGTAATGCCGAGTCTTTACCACCTGATAGTAAGCCTCCTATCGTTGCATCGATTGACGCGGCTGGACAATATTTCTTGAATATCGGCAGTAGTTCTAACTCTGAAGTTATGGACTTAGAACAAGTGTCGACTGAAGTTGGAGCGTTAATCCAGCTTGAACCGTTAAGGCCTGTGGTAGTAAAAGCTGACCGCACGATACCTTATGAAAGCGTTATTCAATTAATGATTAGTTTGCAAGGTGCTGGTGTGCCTGCTGTAGGGTTAATGACCGATTCACCGAAGGAGAAATAGGTGGCTGGAAATTCAGATTTAACCGTACCAGTTTCTATTTCTGCTGGTATTCATATTGGATTTATCGTCATTCTTGCTTTAGGCATTAGTTTTGATGATAAGCCCAAGCAAATGCAAACGGCAGCAGCAAGTGCACCTGCCGTTCAAGCAATTGTAATTGATCAACAGAAAGTTAATGACAGAGTTGAGCAATTAAAGAAACAAAAGCAAGATGTGGCCAAGCAAGAAAAAGCCCGTCAAGCAGAACTAGAACGTAAAGCATCAGAAGCTCGCCGTGAGCGTGAACGTGAACAAGAAAAAATTAAAACTTTAGAGATCCAGCGTAAACAAAAAGAGCAGGAAACTCAAAAGGCTAATGACGCCGCTAAAGCAGCTCAGGCAAAGCAAGTGCTAGAAAAAGAGCGAGCAGATAAAGCTGAAGTAGTACGCAAGCAAAAAGAACAAGAGCAAAAAGCTTCTGAGGACGCAGCTAAGAAAGCAGCTGAAAAACGTAAGCAAGAAGAGGCTGCTGCGAAAAAAGCTCAAGAAGAACGTCAACGTGCTGATGACGAACGTAAGCGTAAAGAAGATGCTGAGCGTAAACGTAAAGCAGAAGCTGATACTAAAGCGCGTCAAGAACGTGAAATGGCAGAGGCTATGGCTGCTGAACAAGATTCACTTTCTAAAACACGTAACAAGCAAGTGTTGTCAGAAGTTGATAAGTATAAAGCCATGATTATTGCCACTATTCAACGAAATTTAGTTGTTGATGAGTCAATGCGTGGGAAAAGCTGCAGGGTCTTTATTCGTCTAGCGTCAGATGGTTTTGTCACAACAAGCCAAACGTTAGATGGTGATCAGGTAGTTTGTCGAGCAGCCAAAGCGTCGATAAATAAAGCGGGACGGTTACCAGTATCGCCTGAACCGGCTGTTTATCAGCAATTAAAAGAAATTAATTTAACCGTTTCACCGGAATTTAATTAATATAAATCGTATTTAATGATGGAATGGAGTTAAAAGGAGTCACATGAATAATTTGGCTAAATGGCTAACACTGGTATTAATAGTGTTAACTACACCCGCTCGCGCAGCGTTAGATATTGTTATTACAGAAGGGGTTGATGCAGCAAGACCAATTGCTGTAGTACCTTTTGTATGGCAAGGGCAAGGTCCCGCTCCTGCATCTATTTCTGATGTGGTAGCATCTGATTTATCTCGCAGTGGTACATTTAAGACACTTGATGTTCGTGCATTGCCACAATCAACTATTTCGTCTGTAAATGGTTTTACTGCTCAAAACTGGGCTAATGTAGAAGCTGAAGCGCTTGTAGTTGGTACGGTTAAGCCATATGGAGCAGATCAATACCTAGTGAGTTTTGAGCTGATTGATTTAGTCAAAGCACAACTGCAAGCGGGTAAAGGGCCTCAGAATAACAATGAGTTATTACTTGAAAGCCGTGAAACGGTTATTAGTGCAAACCAATTTAGACAGTATAGCCATCGTATCAGTGATATTGTTTATGAAAAGCTCACCGGTATTCGTGGTGCATTTTTAACCCGTATCGCATATGTTGTGGTTAAACAAGGTCAAAAAGCACCTTACCATCTAATGATTGCGGATTACGACGGCTACAATGAACAAATGCTACTACGTTCACCAGAGCCCTTGATGTCACCAACTTGGTCTCCTGATGGGCGTCGTTTAGCCTATGTTAGTTTTGAAAATAGAAAAGCTGAAATCTTTGTTCAAGACATTTACAGCCAAACTCGTACATTAGTGAGTAGTTTTGACGGTATTAATGGTGCACCGGCTTTTTCTCCTGATGGGAAAAAATTAGCTGTTACACTGTCAAAAGATGGCCAACCAGAAATTTATGTCGTCGATATTGCCACTAAAGCAACTCGACGTATTACAGAGCATTACGCAATTGATACAGAACCATCTTGGTTCCCAGACGGTAAATCAATTTTATTTACCTCTGAACGTGGTGGGAAACCACAGTTATATCGCGTAAGTTTAGATACAAATAAAGTCTCGCGTATGACTTTTGAAGGTGAATGGAACCTCGGCGGTTCAATTAGCCCAGATGGTCGTAGTATGATTTTTGTAAACCGTACTAACGGTAAATTCCATATTGCTAGAATGGATCTTGCAACACGCTTTATGCAGGTGCTTTCATCAACTCAACTTGATGAATCACCAAGTGTTGCTCCAAATGGCACTATGGTTATCTACGGTACAACCCATCAAGGTAAACAAGTGTTAGCTGCTGTTTCTATGGACGGCAGATTTAAAGCAAGATTGCCTGTCGGCCAGGGCGAGGTGAAGTCACCCGCATGGTCTCCGTTTCTCTAAATAGATATTGATAAGGATTTAAAATGGATCTGAATAAGTTGTTTAAAGCTATGTTGGTTGCAGTTCCGCTTATGGCACTGGGTGCCTGTAGCTCAACTTCAGACTCTGAAACTGACGCTAACGGTTCTATGAGTGGTACTGGTAGTGAATACGGTAATGGTGGTATTGAAACTGGCGGTGTAGCTCCTGTACTAAGCTCTGCAGAACAGCAGCGTTTAAAAGAACAAGAATTACGTCGTCAAAATATCATTTACTTCGACTTTGACCGCAGTGAAGTTCAAAGTGAAAATGCTGAGATCATTCAAGCTCATGGTAACTACTTAGTTGAGCATCCAAATGTTCGAGTATTGATTGAAGGTCATGCTGATGAACGTGGTACGCCAGAATACAACATCGCACTAGGCGAACGTCGTGCTAAAGCGATTGCTAAGTATTTACAAGGTATGGGTGTACAACCTAGCCAAATGAGCATCGTGAGCTACGGCGAAGAAAAGCCATTAGATTATTCACGCAACGATACTGGTTTTGCTAAAAACCGTCGTGGTGTGTTAGTTTACTAAAGCGTAAAAAGTGCAAGGCCAACCGTTATCGGTTGGCCTTTTTTAGGAGATAAAAATGAAACTAGCCATATTAGTTGCGGCGATGTTCTTTACAACGGCAACGGCTTTTGCTGCACCAGCACCGGTTTCGGATGCATCTGGTGGTTCAAATGATGACAGAATTTCAAGATTAGAGCGCATCATTAAAGCAAAGCAACAAGGCGAATTCGACATGCAGCGTCGTATGGATGCATTGCAAAATGAAGTGTTGGATTTAAGAGGCATTACTGAGCAACAAAATTATCAAATGAATCAGATGTTACAGCGTCAACGACAGCTGTACGAGGAAATTGCTAATCTTACTGCTAAGTCATCAACCCCAGCAGCACCAGTTCAAGCTGATGCCACTACGGTTGCCGCAGCTAGTTCAACGTTGGGCGAGACAGGAAGCTATGAGGCCGCTGTGAACTTGGTCCTTAAAGAACGTAAGTACGATGAAGCCATTCCTGCTTTTCGTAGTTTTATATCGACATACCCAGACTCTAATTATGCAGCTAATGCAAACTATTGGTTAGGCCAGTTGTTGTACAACAAAAGCGAGTACAATGATGCGAAACAAGCATTTAGTACTGTTGTCAGTAAATTTGCAGATTCAAATAAGCGTGGCGATAGTTTAGTTAAGCTTGGCATGATTGCAGAAAAAGAAAATGATTCTGCCGGTGCAAGAGCTTTGTATAACAAAGTTCTAAAAGAGTACGCAGATAGTGCCTCCGCACGCCTTGCACAACAACAATTATCAGCATTGAAAGGCTAATTAAGCCAAAAAACAGCCTCTTAGTCTGTTTTTCATGCAAACAACAAGAAATTATAAATTTGCGCTTGCATGAGAAATTGAAAAAGGTATTATAGGCGCCCTCAGAACGGCAGAGCTTTCTGGGGTGTGTTGAGGTGATACTAACTTAGTCTACAGTTACTGTGATATGAGTTATTATTAACAATCAACACAATGGGATGTTAATTTAACAAGTCTTGAAATATAGCAGTTAGGTATGTTCCAGTAAGAATGTCAGTTCTTGCAAAACCAAGATGGGTCGTTAGCTCAGTTGGTAGAGCAGTTGGCTTTTAACCAATTGGTCGAAGGTTCGAATCCTTCACGACCCACCACTTTTTAAATCGTGGCTAAAGAATTTAAAGGTTACACCAAGATGGGGCGTTAGCTCAGTTAGTCTTGAAATAGAGACAGTTGGCTTATGTTCCAGTAAGAATATCAGTTCTTGCAAAACCAAGATGGGTCGTTAGCTCAGTTGGTAGAGCAGTTGGCTTTTAACCAATTGGTCGAAGGTTCGAATCCTTCACGACCCACCACTTTTTAAATCGTGGTTAAAGAATTTAAAGGTTACACCAAGATGGGTCGTTAGCTCAGTTGGTCTTGAAATAGAGACAGCTGGCTTTTGTTCCAGTAAGAATATTAGTTCTTCCAAAACCAAGATGGGTCGTTAGCTCAGTTGGTAGAGCAGTTGGCTTTTAACCAATTGGTCGAAGGTTCGAATCCTTCACGACCCACCACTTTTTAAATCGTGGTTAAAGAATTTAAAGGTTACACCAAGATGGGTCGTTAGCTCAGTTGGTCTTGAAATAGAGACAGTTGGCTTTTGTTCCAGTAAGAATATCAGTTCTTGCAAAACCAAGATGGGTCGTTAGCTCAGTTGGTAGAGCAGTTGGCTTTTAACCAATTGGTCGAAGGTTCGAATCCTTCACGACCCACCACTTTTTAAATCGTGGTTAAAGAATTTAAAGGTTACAGCAAGATGGGTCGTTAGCTCAGTTGGTCTTGAAATAGAGACAGTTGGCTTTTGTTCCAGTAAGAATGTTAGTTCTTCCAAAACCAAGATGGGTCGTTAGCTCAGTTGGTAGAGCAGTTGGCTTTTAACCAATTGGTCGAAGGTTCGAATCCTTCACGACCCACCACTTTTTAAATCGTGGTTAAAGAATTTAAAGGTTACACTAAGATGGGTCGTTAGCTCAGTTTGTCTTGAAATAGAGACAGTTGGCTTTTGTTCCAGTAAGAATATCAGTTCTTGCAAAACCAAGATGGGTCGTTAGCTCAGTTGGTAGAGCAGTTGGCTTTTAACCAATTGGTCGAAGGTTCGAATCCTTCACGACCCACCACTTTCTTTGTTATTCCCTCACTATTATTTCTAAATCATCACAGAATACAAGACTTATCATTGGCTAAAATAGCTCAGTATATTTTCAGATGTTTAAATCTCGATAGTTTGCTTTAATTTCAATAATAATTAGGTTTTGCAAAATCAAGATGGATCGGCAGCTTTGTTACTCTGTGTGAAATCAACTGCTGCCGTTGACTTTTGAGTCATTTTTCCAATGTTTGAACCTTTCATTACCCACTATTTTACTCCTTTAGTTATGTCCTCTAAGAATCCCTTTTATCAACGTTATATCTTATTATTACGTTACAAGATTTGAGTAGCGTTCGATGATTATATTCCAGCGAGCCTAAGATGTTATACAAAACCAATCCAGGTCGTAACTGGTCGATGTATTTTGTTATCAGCTTATTTAGCGTTTAATTTCTTATAAATCTTTAGTGTCCGAACTCATCAAGATCTACATTGTATTAAACAACATCTTGTTTTCGAAGTAGTCTATTTATTAGTTTTTGCTTGTCTACTTTTGTCTCATAGACCTATTGCTAATGTTATATGATTGTTAATTGGCTCATATTGCTCAAGATTAGAACAATATCAATAGGGAGATAATAATGAAAAAGCAAAAACTCAGTCTTTATGTTGCAGGTGCTTTATTGGCAATGAGCGGGGGAGCTCAGGCTGCTACAGATATGACTTTTGGTGGCTACATTAAAGCCGATGTGATGTTTAGTGATTATGGTAATGGGGCGCCAGATTCAGGTTCTCTATCTCGTCAGTTCTATGTGCCAGGAACGATTTATGGCACGACGGGGAATGGTAAGCAAGTAGTCGACTTTCAAGCTCGTGAATCGCGTTTTAATTTTAAGACTGTTACTGATCTTGAAGGGCATAAACTGACCGGTTTTATTGAACTGGATTTTATGACACATACAGATGGTAATGAACGTGTGTCTAATAGTTACTCTCCACGTATTCGCCATGCATTTGTAAGTTATGATAATTGGACTGTAGGACAAACGTGGACCACGTTCCAAAATCCTGGTGCTTTACCGGAAAACCTGGATTTTGTTGGTGCGGCAGAAGGCACACCGTTTGTTAGACAATCACTATTACGTTATACCAGCGGTAACTGGCAATTTTCGATTGAAAACCCTGAAACAACTGTGACGCCATTAGGCGGCGGTGGTCGAATTACCAGTGGCAGTGGCGTTGTTCCTGATTTTGTAGGACGCTATAATTTTAGCGCTGCCAGTGGTTCTGCATTTTCAGTTGCGGCGATTGTAAGGCAATTAGATCTAGAGCAAGTCGTTGGTACCACAACGTATGATACTTCTGAGCTGGGTTATGGTGTCAGTTTTGCGGGGGTTATCCCTGTTGGTAAAGATGACCTCAAATTTACTGCCACTTACGGGGAAGGGCTAGGTCGTTATATGGCGCTAAATTATGCTAACGCTGGTGTGCTTGATACCAACGGTGAAATTCAAACGATTAAATCGTTTGGTGGTTTCGTCTCATATCGTCATTGGTGGTCAGAGCAATGGCGATCTAGTGTGACGCTTTCAGGTTTTAGCGCAGATAATGATGTAGCGCTTACCGGCGGTGCCGTTAATAAAGAGGCTTACTCTGGTTACGTTAACTTATTGTTCTCACCTTCAAAGCCACTGACTTTTGGAGTTGAGTTTATGCATGCCTTGAATGAACGTGAAGACGGTTCCGATGGCGACTTGAATCGGATTATGTTTTCGGCGAAATATGCTCTTTAGTATTTGAGTAGATAATAAAAAGGCAACCCATTAGGTTGCCTTTTTATCTTTATACTTACGAAGCTTAATTAAGTAAGTTGTTTTGACGAACATACGCTTCGAATTCGGTGCAACCACCAATAGGTTGTTCATCTACAAAAATTTGTGGAACAGTTTCTACCGTTTTACCCACACTTTTTGATAAATCCGCTTTAGTGATACCTTCGGCATGAATATCAATATATTTGAATTTGAAATCTTCACTCTGCGCCGCTAATTTTTCTGATAATTCAACAGCTCGAACACAATATGGGCAACCTGGGCGGCCAAAAATAACTACAAACATGGTGACTCCTGTTTTATGATATGGCCAATTTATACCATAAGTACTTTTCAAATCATAATTCAACGCAATTAATTTTGTTTTAACTCATATCGATTTTATATTTGCCTTGATAGTCAAAAAATGAATCAACTAAATCCCAGCGATGTTTGTTTTTTTTCAGTAATAATAAATCGGGTTTTCTGAATCGAATTTGATCCGTCAATACATCGGTTACTTTATTATATTGAGGATGCGGTATACCTGGAGTGCGGGTATGACTGAGAACAAATACCGCATAAAATGCTTTTCGTTGTGCTGGTGTGGCGAAGCTAAACATTCGCTTAAAATCATTACCTTCAATATCAATATATTGAATAAGCAACTTATTGTCTTGATCGCGCAACAACATTTGCTCACATTTAAATAAGTGATGATGCTGAGCGTTAAGTACTTGTTTTAGTCGCTTATCGGGATCAATTAAGGTTGATTGGCAGCTATGACAAATACGTGCCGCGATATCATTTTCCGCTCCACAGTCAGGGCATGACTTTGATCTAAATCTAAAGTCACACTGTTGCAGCTCATCGATTAACCCCTGACAGCGTCTGCCATAATGTTCAATAATATCGCCATCGCCATCTACTAGGCCCCAAAAAGTATTAGCAAATTGACATACAGGACAATGCACTTGTACTGGTACTGATTTGCTATTGGGTTTGGCTTGACCGACTTCCGGGTAAAATAAGTCATAACCATTAGCGGCATAATCAATGACTAAACAATCTGCTTTATTGGGGGCCAAGCGTAATCCTCGACCTATCATCTGTTGGAATAGGCTCACCGATGCGGTGGGGCGCAAAATTGCGATAAGGTCGACGTGAGGAGCATCGAAGCCTGTGGTTAATACGGCAACGTTAACAATGTATTTGAGACGTTGGGCTTTAAAGCGATTGATGATGTCATCACGTTCGCTATGTGGCGTTTGAGCGGTAATTAAGGCGGCATCGTCGTCTAATAGAGTCATTACTTCATTGGCATGTCTGACCGTAGCAGCAAAAATCAATACACCTTTTCGGAGTTCAGCAAGTTGTTTTACTTGTTTGATAATAGCTGTGGTTGCTCGTCCTTGATGATGTAATAAAGAATCGATTTCCATTTGTGGATATTCACCACTGTCATGTGCAACGAGCTCACTAAAATCATACTGTGCACTCAGTCCGTCAAAAATGGTTGGTTTGGTTAAGTAACCTTTTTTGATCAATGGTCGCATTGGAAGTTCAAAAATGCATTTTTCGAATACAGGTGTATCTGTATTACCTACTTTTCCATGATAATGGTGCCGGTAAATCCAGCCTAAACCTAAACGATAAGGCGTGGCAGTTAGCCCAAGCAGTTTAATGTCAGGATTACGCGCTTTAAGGTGCGTGAGCAGTTGTTGATATTGGCTAGTAGACTCATTACTGACTCGATGGCATTCATCAATGATCACTAATGAAAATGCTTGAGTGAATTTATCTAGGGCGCGAGCGGCTGATTGGACACTGGCTACCACGGTTTTGCCATTAGCCTTTTTTTGATTTAATCCTGCGGAATAGATGTTGGCCTCTTGAGTGAGTAAACCCACTTTTTCAGCATTTTGAGCGACTAATTCTTTTACATGGGTGAGCACTAGCACATTACCATTCGCGATACGTGCCAGTTCGGCAATCACAATACTTTTACCCGCACCGGTAGGTAGCACTAATACCGCCGATTGTTGGCTGTGCTTGAAGTGAGCTATAGCCGCGTCGACCGATTGTTGTTGATAGTCACGTAAGGTGATATTTACGGGGTGAGTAGATGAGTGTTTCACTTTACCGGTAGCGTTGTTCTGGTTTATATAAAGCTTAACATAGCCAATGATTGATAAACCATGATGTTTTAATTGAGTTGGATAAATCAATTGCTGATGGTTAAAGATGATAAATAGACAGGGATGGTATTTTTTGCGTGTTAAGCGCTGTTTTTTTATATCAGTTGGTGTAGATTCATCTATTGAATCAGATGATATTAATACTAATAAAAATGAAATTTATCACCATCAGGAAAACACATTATGAAATTTTTATCGTTAGCCGCTCTGTTAATGGTTAGCCATCTCGCCGTTGCCGAAGAAAGTCTGGTCATTGGTTTATCTATTGAAGAAACGGTTAAGCATTCAGACGATGCAACTGCATCGGCATCAAAAATTGAGATGGGACTAAATGAATCTGTGTCACTCAGTGTTGAAGGAGACTATGGCGTGACCATAGTATCGACAGCAAATAGTGATAATAAGGTTAATTTGTTGATAAGTTTACGCGATGAATCTAATGATGGTGCGGATCTATTAGGTGACAAAGCCATAACGATTAAAGTGGGTCAATCAACGAGCTACAAAATGACATTAAATGATCATTCATATAATGTCACTATTGATACTGCTTATGCTCCACAGCCTAAGGTTTCAGATAAGTAATAATGTTAAATAATGCTGGTTTTAGATAAAAAAAAAGCCCCTCAATTGAGGGGCGAAAAGAGAAATTGGTCAGGATTTCTCAGGGTGGATAGAACATCACAAGTTGATTTTCATTACTCAGTTTTGTTTAAGCGAGACTCAATCAACGTATCAATCACTGCAGGATCTGCCAGAGTAGAAGAATCACCTAAGTTGGTTACTTCGTTAGCCGCAATTTTACGTAAGAATCGACGCATAATTTTGCCTGAACGCGTTTTAGGTAAACCACTTGCCCACTGGATAAGGTCTGGTGTAGCAAGTGCACCAATTTCTTTACGAACCCATTGACGTAACTCTTGACGTAACTCTTCTGTCGGTTCAATGCCACGGGTTAGGGTGACGTATGCATAAATTCCTTGGCCTTTAATGTCATGTGGGTAACCCACAACGGCCGCTTCAGCAACGAGTTCATGCGACACTAGAGCGCTTTCCACTTCAGCCGTACCTAAGCGATGCCCAGAAACGTTGATGACATCATCGACACGACCAGTGATCCAATAATAGCCATCTTCATCACGACGTGCGCCATCACCGGTAAAATACATACCGCGGAATGTTTTAAAATAAGTCAGCGCAAATCTATCATGGTCACCGTACACTGTTCGCATTTGGCCTGGCCACGAGTCAAGGATAACTAAGTTACCTTCACCAGTACCTTCAACAATATCACCCATGTTATCAACCAGTGCTGGTTGCACACCAAAAAATGGTCGAGTTGCAGAGCCAGGTTTGGTATCCGTTGCACCAGGTAATGGGCTGATCAGGATGCCGCCAGTTTCAGTTTGCCACCAAGTGTCGACAATAGGGCAGTTTTCATGACCGATTACCTCATGGTACCAACGCCAAGCCTCAGGGTTTATGGGTTCACCTACTGAACCCATAATGCGCAATGAGTCACCTTTATAGCTGCTAAATTGTTCTTTACCTTCAGCCATTAATGCACGAATTAATGTAGGAGCGGTATACAGGATATTGACCTTATGTCGGTCAATCATTTCACCTAATCGAGCTGGAGTAGGGTGATTAGGTACACCTTCATGAATTAATACCGTGGCGGCATTAGCAAAAGGTCCATATACCATATAGGAATGACCGGTAATCCAGCCTACATCGGCGGTACACCAATATACTTCGTCAGCTTTATAATCAAACACGTATTCGTGTGTCATCGAGGCATACACCATATAACCACCGGTAGTATGAAGCACACCTTTAGGATTACCTGTAGAGCCAGAGGTATAAAGCAAAAATAGTGGATCTTCGGCGTTCATTTCTGCTGGTTGGCAAAATTCTGAAGCCACTTCCATGAGTGAATGCCACCAAACGTCTCGACCTTCAACCCAATCGATGTCACCACCTGTGCGCTTAAATACAATAACTTTTTCGACGCAAGTAACATCAGGATTTGATATGGCTTCATCAATGCTGCGTTTTAAAGGGATTTTACGGCCACCACGAATACCTTCGTCGGCAGTAATTAAGACTTTTGATTTTCCATCAATTACCCTTGCTGCTATCGAGTCGGGTGAGAAGCCACCAAATACCACTGAATGAACTGCACCAATGCGAGCACAAGCAAGCATAGCGACTGCCGCTTCAGGCACCATCGGCATGTAGATAGTGACGATATCTCCCTTATTAACCCCTTGGCTACGTAGCGCATTGGCAAACTTACACACTTGTGTGTGTAGCTCTGCGTAAGTTAATTTGCGTTGTTCGTTGGCGTCATCGCCTTCCCAAATAATGGCAAGCTTATCGCCGTGTTCTTCAAGGTGACGATCTAAACAATTGGCCGAGGCATTGAGCGTGCCATCATAAAACCAATTAATCGAAAGATTATGATCATCAAAAGACGTTTTCTTAATTTTGGTATAAGGTTTAATCCAATCAATACGTTTGCCGTGTTCTCTCCAGAAACCTTCTGGATTAATAATGGACTCCTGGTACATTTTCTTATATTGATCGTTATTAACCAGTGCGTTTTCTGCAATGTCACTAGGAACTTTGTAAAGAGACTGCGGGGTCATGGGGCTTCCCTTTCTAAAAATGGCGTGGTTAAAGTATCATCTGCAACGGGTTGTTTGCACTATTAGACCTTGGTCTAGTTTTAAAATATCCTTAATATTTAGTCTGTTGCACGTGTTAATATGGTAATGGTTGCTGCAGATTTGGTCGATTATTTATATCGATTCTCTTATGCAGGTTGTTTTCTGCTCAATACATGATGTTTTAGATGAAAATAAAACAGATTTTTAATAATAATAAAGTGATAGCGGACGTTTCATGAACTTAACCTTAATCGTTGCCGTGATTGCGGTATGTTATGTGTCATTGCTGTTTATTTTGGCATGGGGTGCCGAGCGGTGGTTTAGTAAAATAAATCAAAAAGCTCAAGTATGGATTTATGGGCTCAGCTTAGCGGTGTATTGCTCATCATGGAGTTTTTTAGGCACAGTAGGTCAGTCTGCCAATGATTTATGGTCATTTCTACCTATTTTTGTCGGCCCAATATTAGTGTTTACTCTTGGGTTTGGCATGCTACGAAAAATGGTTGTGGTGTCTAAAGCACAAAACATTACTTCAGTTGCCGACTTTATTGCTGCTCGTTATGGCAAGTCACAGTTATTAGCCGCTTTAGTCACGCTTATTGCATTGTTTGGCATCATGCCTTATATCGCACTACAGCTTAAAGCAATGGTGTTTAGCCTTAACTTATTTCAACCTGATGATACCCCCTTAAGCCCAGTGGCGGTGCCATTATTGATCACCATGTTACTGGCCATTTTTGCCATTTTATTTGGTACGCGTAAATTAGATGCGACTGAACATAATCCTGGAATGATGGTCGCGATTGCGTTTGAGTCATTGGTTAAACTTGCGGCATTTATCTCAGTCGGTTTGGTGATTAGTTTTGGTGTTTTTGATGGCTTTGGCGATATTTGGCAGCAGGCATCAGATAAAGCATTAATCGAAAATAGTCACATTCGTTTAGAGTCGTTTCTCCCTGAACTATTTGTTGGTATGGCAGCGTTTTTGTGTATGCCAAGGCAGTTCCATGTGATGGTGGTTGAATGTGGCGGCGAGCATATTTTAAAGAAATCTCGCTGGATATTTCCGATTTATTTAGCCTTGTTTGGCATGTTTGTCGCGCCATTGGCATTAGCCGGTAAAATTATTCTGGGTGATTCGGTATCTGCTGATACTTATGTTATTAATTTGCCTTTGGCACTAGACCAACCAATATTAGCGGTTGTAGCCTTGTTAGGTAGTTTGTCTGCGGCAACTGGGATGGTGATCGTGGCCGTAGTGACCATCAGTGTGATGGTCAGTAATGAGTGGTTGGTGCCATTTTTGCTGCGAACGGGGCAAATAAGAGAAAAGAACTTTAGCCAATTTTCTCAATTATTATTAAATGTCCGCCGTTTATCGATTGTGGTTATTCTAGGTTTTGGCTATTTAAGTTATTTACTGTTTACTGACAGTGACTCGCTTTCACATTTAGGAATGATGTCCTTTGGCGCATTTTCTCAACTAGCGCCGGCATTAGTCGGTGGATTATATTGGAAGCACGGTAATCGAGCGGGTGTTTATCTTGGCCTAGCTGTCGGTTTTAGCTTGTGGTGTTTTATTTTACTTCAAGGTGCAGGCGAGGCTCGTTTACTCGGTAGTGAGTCTGGCTTACTCAATTCAATAACCCCAAATATTAGTGATACATTAATCGCTTTGTTAGCGAATATATTTTGTTATGTGTTGGGTTCTATTTGGTTTAGAGCGGGCGTTGCCGAACGTATTCAAGCAAGTAATTTTGTTAAACCTTGGTCATCTAAGAAAGATTCGAAGAAACGTCAAGGGCCTATTTCGCAACAAGATTTATTAATTTTAGCAAGCCGATTTGTGAGCCCAACTCGTGCTTATGAAAGCTTTAGTCGTTTTTCTGCCGATGCAGTTAAAAGTGACAGTTGGTACAAAGCAGCTCCAGAAGAATTAATTGCTCACACTGAACACATGCTGTCGGGTGTTTTAGGTGCATCAAGTGCATCATTAGTGATGGACTCTGTCCTACAAGGCCGCGATTTGGCGCTGGATGAAGTATTCAGTCTTGTAGATGAAGCATCCTCTAAAATTATTTTAAGTCAGGATATGCTGCGCGGTGCAATTGAACACGCTTATGAAGGTATGAGTGTGGTCGACAAAGACCTAAGCTTGGTTGCGTGGAATTATCGCTATGTTGAATTGTATCAATATCCTGAAGGCTTTTTACAACAAGGAATGCCTATTGCTGAAGTGGTGCGGTTTAATGCGTTGCGCGGCTTTTGTGGCTCGGGAGACATTGAAAATCAGGTAGCAGTGCGGGTACAGCATATGCGTAATGGCACTCCGCACACATCTGAGCGTGAACGCCAAGATGGTAAAGTGATTAAAATTCAAGGTAATCCAATGCCCGATGGTGGCTTTGTGATGACATTTACCGATATTACTCAATATCGTTTGCAAGAAAAAGCGTTACTGGAAGCCAACGAAACTCTAGAAAGTCGTGTGCAAGAACGAACCTATGAATTGGCGATGCTAAACAGTGAATTACTTGAAGCAAAAGCGCAAGAAGAGCTCGCTAATGCGTCTAAAACTCGATTTTTAGCCGCCGTCGGTCACGATCTAATGCAGCCATTAAATGCGGCAAGGTTATTTACGGCCTCATTATCGCAATATCCTAATCTAGATTTAGAAGCCCGCACCACGCTAACTCATGTAAACAGTTCGTTGAAAATAGCGGGAGAGTTATTGACCGATTTACTCGATATCTCAAAACTCGACTCTGGCATGGTGGACGTTAATCGTCGTGATTTTGCTATCGCAGAGGTGATTAACGGTTTATCGGTTGAATTTGACGCCATGGCCAGTGATAGCCAAATTTCGTTTTCAATGGTGCCTTCAAAAGCGACAGTTAACTCCGACCCTTCATTATTACGACGTATTTTGCAAAACTTTTTAACCAATGCATATCGATATGCCCGTGGTGGAAAAGTATTATTTGGTTGCCGCCATCGAGGTGATTTTATCGAAATCCAAGTGTTAGATACTGGCTGTGGGATAAATGAGTTTGATATACAAGAAATTTTTAAAGAGTTTAAACGTCTTAATCATCCCAGTAGCCGTAATGTTGGCGGCTTGGGATTGGGATTGGCGATTGCCGATCGGATTAGTAAAGTACTTGATCATCAAATTCATGTAAGTTCAACTTTAGGTCATGGTTCTCTATTCTCTATATTCGTGCCATTAGGTGAAACGGTCAGCAAAATAAGTAGTAAACCTTTACCGACATTATTGCAGCCTTTAGCTGGCATTAAAGTCTTGTGTATTGATAATGAAGAAGCCATTCTCGCGGGGCTAGAGTCTTTGTTAAGTCGTTGGCAATGTGAAGTTATTTGTGCCAAAGACCTTGCCGATGCTCGAATTAAATTAGGGCTTAAAGGAGTCGCCCCAGACATTATGTTAGCTGATTATCATTTAGATGATGACCAAAATGGTATTGATGCGATGAATGGTATTCGCAGTCGTTATGGTGAGCATTTACCAGGGATATTAATTACTGCCAATACTAATAAAGATTTGATTGATGATGTTGAAAAACGTGGCTATCACTATATGGCAAAGATGGTAAAACCTGCCGCATTGCGTGCGTTAATTTCTAGTCTTGTTAAAAAGTAATTGAGTTATTTTAGCGTTGAGGACAACTAATGATCACAGCTTATGGCGATAGCATGTCGGGTAATTGTTATAAATTGCAGCTGGTGTTGAATATGCTCGATGTCGATCATCTATGGCAAGAAATGAGTATCACGAATGGTGAAACGCAGACACCAGAGTTTTTAGCTAAAAATCCGCAGGGTAAAATACCATTAATAGAACTCGATGATGGCAGAGTATTATCGGAGTCGAATGCCATTATGGGTTATCTTGCTGAAGGCTCTGATTTGATCCCCACCGATACTTTTAGTAAAGCTAAAATGTATCAGTGGATGTTTTTTGAACAGTATAGCCATGAGCCATATATTGCCGTAGCACGCTTTATTCAGTTGTATTTAGGGCTACCTGAAGATCGTTTAGCTGAATATCACTCACTGCACGTTAAAGGCCATAAAGCGCTTGCGGCTATGGAGGCTGAGCTCGCTTGGCAACCCTTTCTGTGTGGTTCGCAGTTTACCTTAGCGGACATTGCTTTGTTTGCTTATACTCATGTTGCACATCAAGGTGGCTTTGATTTGGCCCATTACCCGCAGATTAATCAATGGTTAATACGCATAAAACAGCAAGCTGGTTTTTTGCTGATGGAGAGTTAATTCTTTACTGTTTTTTATGAGTATCTTTTGGTCTACATGTGTAGCTTTTGGTTTACATGTGTAGCCTGTCGCTATAAGTTTGTTGGTATTATTAATAAAGTATTAAATACTGAATAGGCGATAAAAAGCATAATAGTGCCGACTATGGCATCAATCACGCGTTGAACTTTAGGTGAACCTAACCAGGGTGCAAGTTTAGCGGCACCAAATGCAATAGTATAAAACCACAAAACCGATGCCAGTATAGTACCTATTGCAAATGCCCATTTTTCGTTACCATCAAAAGTACCGCCCACGCTACCTAATATCATCACAGTATCTAAATACACATGAGGGTTAAGCAAGGTGACCGCAAATGTGGTGCCGATAATTTTTTTACGACTATTGGCTGCTGCAATGTGTGTTGCAACTTGGTACTGATTTCGCCATACATTTTTGAACGACATAACTGCATAAACAACTAAAAAAGTGACTCCGCCCCAGCCAATAAGTAACATTAGCCATTCACTGCTGGCGATTAATTTACCTCCGCCAAAAATACCTAGACCAATTAATAACACATCACACAACATACAAATTGTGGCCGCGAGAAAGTGGTGATTGCGTTTTATTCCCTGACTTAATATGTAAGAGTTTTGGGCGCCAATTGGAATAATCATTCCTAAGCCGAGAATAAGTCCTTGAAATAATGCAGAAGTGGCCATGAGTTTCCTAGTTACAAGCAATGTAATGAGTTGCTAAAGTAGCAATAGTTTTGTTATAAGTTAAATTAATAATTTTTCTGCTGTATAAGATAAATTAATGAAAGCGGCATAAATACCGGTTACGATGGTTTCAGGGGATTTAATGAGTTGGTAAAACAATGAGTAAACTTGATTATAAATTGCTGCAAGCATTGAGTTGTGTGATTAAAGAACAAAGTTTTGAGCGTGCAGCAGGTGTGTTGTGCTTATCGCAATCGGCGGTGTCACAGCGGATTAAACAATTAGAGCAACAGTTTGCTCAACCAGTATTGATTAGAAGCCAACCTATTCAAACTACAGATTTAGGTAAGCAGCTCTTAAAGCACTATTACCAAGTGGTACAGCTAGAAGCTGACGTACTTCCTAGTGCTATGCCTCATTCGCCCCAGACTCCGTTAACTCTGAATATCGCCACCAATGCCGACACGTTGGCAACTTGGCTCATTCCGGCAATAGCCCCAGTGATTAAGTCACATTTAGTTGAGATAAATCTGCTGATTGAAGGTGAAGCTCGTACGATTAATAGGTTAAAGGATGGCCAAGCTTTTGGTGCCATTTCGGTGCAATCTACACCGATTAAAGGTTGTCAATTAACTCGATTAGGCTGTGTCGACTATCTGCTAGTGGCGTCACCTGAGTTTAGTCGTGATTATTTCCCTAACGGCATTAGTGCTGACAGCCTTAGAAAAGCACCGGGTATTGCGTTTGATCATAAAGACAATATGCACACACGTTATATTCAACAGCATTTTGGTTTGATGCAAGGTGAATATCCATTACATGCTGTGCGTTCATCAGATGCTTTTGTGACCATGGCTAAACATGGTGCTGCCTATTGTTTAGTACCAAAAACGCAAATTAAACCAGAACTAGCCACTGGTGAGTTAGTGCACATATGTAAAGACCATATCATCACTGAAACGCTTTACTGGCACCATTGGATTTTACTTAAAGGTGTCTATAAAGACGTTTCAGATGCCATTATTGCCCACGCTCAATCGGTATTAGATTAAGCTAAACTTTGATCTACCTAAGCTGAGACGGGCCCAAATTGAGACTTACCCAAGCAGTGAATAGACCTGCTTTGATTATCCATGGCTAATCAACGTTTGATTCTCTTCGGTAGGAATAAGGGTATCGGCAATTAACAACATGGCCGAGGTTAGTTGGGTTAATTGTGCAGCGCTAATAGTGTAAGGCGGCATGATGTAGATATAGCGGCTAAAAGGCCTTACCCACACTCCTAAGTCAACAAAGGCTTTTTGTAAGGCTGCGGTATTCACTGGAGAGTGCATTTCTATTACGCCGACACTGCCAAGTACTCGTACATCTTTAACCTCTTTTGATGTCATGGCTGCGGGTAAGGTGCGTATTAAATGCGCTTCAATGTCTTTCACCTGCTGTTGCCAATCGCCAGCAAGCAATAAGTCTAAGCTAGCGGTTGCTGCAGCACATGCCAATGGATTCCCCATAAAAGTAGGGCCATGCATAAACACACCAGCGGGAGAATCACTAATACCATTGGCCACTTCGTCACTGCATAAGGTGGCTGCGAGGCTAATATATCCACCTGTTAATGCTTTGCCTACACATAAAATATCAGCCTCAATATTGGCATGCTCATAAGCGAAGAGGGTGCCAGTACGGCCAAATCCGGTAGCTATTTCGTCTAATATCAATAGCACATCGTATTGGTCGCAAAGTTGGCGCAGTTTAACTAAATAAGCTGGTGAGTAAAAACGCATTCCGCCAGCACCTTGCATGATGGGTTCAATAATCACCGCAGCAATATCTTGATGGTGTTGCGCAAATGCGGCATTTAATGCGAGTGTATCGGTTTGATTCAACGGTTCGTCAAACTTTGAGGTTGGCGCAGGGATAAAGACTTGTCTCGTCACATTGTTGCCAAACATGGTGTGCATTCCACCATCAGGATCACATACGCTCATCGCGGCAAAAGTATCACCATGATAACCACTTTTTACAGTCATAATCCGTTGCTTTTGCGGCTGGTTTCGCCCCTGCCAATATTGCAGCGCCATTTTTAGCGCAACTTCCACAGCAATTGAGCCTGAATCAGCTAAGAAAACCTTAGTTAAGTTATCGCTGGTCATCTGCACTAAGCGTTTTGAGGTCTCAATGGCTGGCTGATGGGTGATTCCGCCAAACATCACATGACTGAGCTGTGATAGCTGCTTTTGCATAGCGGCTAAAATGGTCGGATGACTATAACCATGCACACAAGACCACCATGAACTGGTGCCATCTATAAGTACTTTCCCATCATCTAAAGTCAACTCACAACCTTGTGCTGAAACGACTCCATATACAGGCAGAGACTGGGTCATGGAGGTGTATGGGTGCCAGATATGTTGTGCATCGAAAGCATAATCGATTGTGGTATTTGTATCGGAAAGTGGCATAATTATAAGTGCTCTTTTTTTGACCGCTAGTAAAGCGTAAAGTGGTTACTGCGTTGACAGTTTACGGGCTCAGGGTATCCTAGCCAACATAAAATCAAAATAAAGGAATGATCCATGTCGTTAGCTGAAGTTCGTCACGATTGGCAAAAAGCACAAATTGAAGCATTGTTTGCGCTGCCTATGAATGATTTATTGTTTAAAGCTCACAGTATTCATCGTGAAACGTTTGACCCTAACGAAGTGCAGATCAGCCGCCTATTGTCGATTAAAACCGGCGCATGCCCAGAGGACTGTAAATATTGTCCTCAAAGTGCACGCTACGATACAGGTCTTGAAAAAGAACGTTTACTTGAAATTGATAAAGTACTAACCGAAGCTAAAAGTGCTAAAGCGGCAGGAGCATCGCGTTTTTGTATGGGCGCCGCTTGGCGTAACCCGCGTGACAAAGATATGCCATATTTGACGCAAATGGTAAAAGATGTCCGTGCTTTAGGCATGGAAACCTGTATGACATTAGGGATGTTGTCGTCTGAACAAGCCGGAAAATTAGCCGACGCTGGTTTAGATTATTACAACCATAACCTTGATACCTCGCCTGAATATTACGGAGACGTTATTACCACTCGTACTTATCAAAGTCGCTTGGATACGCTAACAAACGTACGCGCATCGGGCATGAAAGTGTGCTCAGGCGGCATTGTGGGTATGGGTGAAAAAGCTACTGATCGCGCAGGTTTATTGCAACAGTTAGCTAATTTAGAACAACACCCCGATTCAGTACCAATCAACATGTTAGTTAAAGTCGCCGGTACACCGTTTGAGAATATCGATGATCTTGATCCGCTTGAATTTGTGCGCACTATTGCTGTTGCCCGTATTTTAATGCCTAAATCTCGAGTACGTTTATCTGCAGGACGTGAAAGCATGAGTGATGAACTGCAATCTATGTGTTTCTTTGCCGGTGCTAATTCTATTTTTTACGGTTGTAAGCTATTAACAACGCCAAACCCTGAAGAAAATGATGATATGAGTTTGTTCCGTCGTTTAGGTTTGCATCCTGAGCAAGGCCCACAAGCCAACATTGAAAACGATAGCGCACTATTAGCCAAAGCCAGTGCCAAACAAGATAAGTCGACTAAGCAGTTTTTTGATGCCGCAGCGCTGTAATCTAATATGACATCATTCAGTCAGCCTGAAATTGGAGAACATCCAATTACATTACGGATAAGTGAGAAGCTTGCCGAACTGCAGGCTGCAGGATTGTTACGCCAACGACAGGTGTCGGCAACGTCGCAACAATCAACATTGATTGATTTTAGCCATAATGACTATTTAGGTTTAGCCCACGAACCTGCGTTAGCACAAGCACTTTACCATGGTGCAACCGTGTATGGTGTAGGCAGTCGGGCATCACCGCTTGTGAGTGGTTATAGCCAAGCCCATGTGGCGCTGGAACAACGTTTATGTGAGATTACCAGCCACCAAGCTTGTATGCTGTTTAGTTCAGGCTTTAGTGCCAATAGTGCGTTAATGAAAACCTTGTTTAACACCGATGACACGGTCATTGCCGATAAATTGGTGCACGCCTCAATTATTGATGGCTTAAAAGACTGTGGCAGTAAAATTAGTCGCTTTTTGCATAATGACATCAACAGCGCAGCACGTATTATTGAACGAAATCCCAATTCAGCCGTTGTCACCGAGAGTGTATTTAGTATGGACGGCGATATAGCCCCCATTACTGAGCTATCTGATTTATGTAAGCAATATGGATGTTGGCTTATTGTCGATGATGCCCATGGTTTTGGGGTATTACCAAGCTCGTTTGTTAATGCCGATAATGTCGATATTCAAGTGGTCACCTTTGGTAAAGCGTTAGGGGGTCAAGGCGCAGCGATTTTAGCCTCAAAAGAGGTAGTTGATTACTTGGTTGCTACCTGCCGTGAGTATATTTACTCGACAGCTTTATCTCCAGCCAATGCTCATTTAGCATTAGCGGCGATTAATTGGCAACAAACTCACCCAGAATTATTGGCACAGTTAACGGCTAAAGTTGCGTTGTTTAGACAACTTGCATTAGCAAATAAATTGAGTATTACGTCTTCTACCACCGCAATTCAGCCCATTATGATCGGTGATAACCATCAGGTTATCGCGATTGCGCAGCAGTTAAAACAACAAGGCTTTTTAGTCGGCGCAATTCGTTCGCCAACGGTGCCAAAAGGCCAGGCGCGTTTGCGTATTACTTTAAATGCACGGCATAAAGTCGATGACATTCATGCATTGGTTAATGCTTTGACTCTGCTCATTGATCAATATAATGATTCTGACGAAAAGCAAGGCGCATTAGCACCACAAACAATGGCTAAATAAATCGTATCTATGAGACCCTCATGACGTTAGATAATCCGGTGGCAAATAAATTTTCAATCGCCGCATCTCAATACAAGCAACATGATGTATTACAACGTATCACTGCGAAGCAATTATTAGACAATGCGCCGTTATTTGGCACCTTACTTGATGTAGGAGCCGGCCCGGGTACGAGTTTTAACGCCTTTAATGACGTTGAGCAGGTCGTTGCAGTTGATATCGCGCATGGGATGCTTAACCAACTAACAAAACAATACCCTGACTACTTACCTATTTGCAGCGATGCACAGGCGCTTGGATTACAAAGTGCTTCCATTGACAGTATCTATTCCAATTTAGCTTTACAATGGTGCCAAAACCTACCCGAAGCGTTTGCTGAGTTTCATCGGGTATTACGTCAAAATGGTGAATGTTATCTCAGTGTGGTTGTTGATGGCAGTTTGGCTGAATTAAAAACATTGGGCTTTAGAGTGAATCAGTTTAATTCGGTATCAGCTATTAAAGCAGCGTTTATCGCATCTCAAGATTCACCAAACGATTGGCTTAATATTGATATTCAAGTAAAGAGTATTAGCGTGTATTTTGATGATTTGCGCAGCTTGCTGTACTCAATAAAAGGTGTGGGTGCGTCGTTTGCTCAACAAGGCGAAAACAATGCAACACATCATCATCCCCTTACTAAGCAACAATGGCAGCAACGCATCGCACTTGCAGAAACAATGCGTACCGATAAAGGCATACCATTAACTTATCAAATTGCGTATATCCGCGCCAAGCGAGGTTGAAACGATGTTGTACTTTGTGACAGGAACAGATACCGACAGCGGCAAAACATTAGTTTCGGCAGCATTACTATCAAAGGCTCAAGGCCATAAATGCGGCTTTAAACCCATTGCATCAGGATGTATATCCACAGATGTGGGCTTACGCAACAGTGATGCCTTAATGCTAATAGCTCAGTCGAATATAGATTTACCATATCAAGTGGTTAATCCTATTAGTTTTGAACCCGCTATAGCACCGCATATTGCCGCCAAGCTAGTTAATCGAACATTAACAGCGCAAAGTGTCCTTGATACTATGTACAACCCCGCGATGTTAGAAGCAGATTTTGCCTTGATAGAAGGTGCTGGTGGCTGGCGCTTACCGTTTGGTAATGGTGAGTATTTATCTGATACTGTCAAATTATTGCAGACTAAACTGCAACAAGCACAACAAATTCAAAACCCAAAAAAGAAGCCAAAGATAGAGGTTATTTTAGTGGTTGGCATGAAGCTAGGTTGTTTAAACCATGCGTTGTTAACTCAAGAGGTTATATTGGCTGACGGATTAACGATAGCGGGGTGGGTGGCGAATCAAGTCGATGCTGAGATGGCTTTTATTGACGACAACCTCAACAGCTTACAGCAGATGATGCAGGCACCATTTTTAGGTTACGTGCCTCATTTAACGGCAGCAACAGCTGAGAATGCTGCTGTTTATCTGCAATTACCTCAATAACCCGCAATATCAAAAAATATTCAGCCCAATTTTTCCTGCTGTTAGCTTTCAGCATGGGCAGGTAAAAATTGGGCGAACAATCAATTGATATTATCAGAATGGTTAGTTTGCGATTGGCATCACTCTATTACGACCGAGGCGTTTTGCTTCGTACAGTAACTTATCAGTTGCTTCAATTAATTGAGATACACTTTGTTTAGCTTTCCATTCAGCAACACCAAAAGATGCAGTTATTGAGTCAATAACTTTGTCACTGCGTCTGTCTTTGACGCTGAGTTTTTCGAGCGCTCTGCGAATGCCTTCAGCTAATTGTCTGGCAACTCTAAACTGACTACTTGGTACAATAATAGCGAACTCTTCACCACCAAAACGATACAGTTTAATGCCGTCACGACAGGCTTCTTGGATACGCTTCGCAACGGTTTTTAGGACTAAATCGCCAAGTTGATGGCCAAAATTATCGTTGAAGGTTTTAAAGTGATCAATATCAATTAAAATCATGCAGGTACCCGCAGGAGCTGAGCCAATTTGCGCTTCAATGTCAGTGTTAAATGCACGGCGATTTAACACATTGGTTAGGGCGTCAAATAGCATGTCTTTTTCAGATTCAGCTAAACGAGTTTTGAGAGTATCGATTTCTGATTGAGCTTTTTGGAGTTGTTCGGTAAAACTCACGGTGCTAGAACGGATGCTGGAAGATTCTTTAACGATATTTCTTACAATACCAATCACTTGCTCTAACGAGAAACCTTGATTTTCGAGGTCGCTTAATTTCTTAAAATCTTTATCAATTTGATTTTGAAATGTCTCAGTGTCCAAATTAGTATCTTTGAGTGACTGAGATAATTCACATACCATCGCATCAAGATTTTTACGCATGTCTCGCACATCAAGCTCAACCGGGTCAGCCACATGTTTACGATATAATAATTCGCTGGTCACAGGTGAACAGGTTTGATGTTGTTTGACTGCTGTATCTAATTCTTGATTGAGTAACGGGTTTTGTTCACCCACGTAAGCATACCAAAGCGCGTAGTTTGTTGGCGTTGTGGGTATTCTATATTTTAACATTAACGGAACAGCTTTTTTCAAATTGGCTGCAGCGGTTTGCAGTAGTGTGTTCGACATTAAGTGCCTCATGATCCGGGCTAAGGAAAGACTTTGAAAAAATCTACAATTGAAGTAAATATAACAATAATAGCAGGTTTTGCACCATGATATTATAGTGATACAAATAACAAAAAAGCATCCGAAGATGCTTTTTTAGTGACTTGAATCATATTAAAAAACGTAAGAGACCGCAAACATTGGGCCAGTAAAGCTGTAGTTTATGTTGTAATCAAAGGTACGTTGCTCAATATTACCGACATTACGTGTTTTTTCGATAGTGACATCGACATCATAATAGTTGTAAGCCAGTTTTAATGACCAATTATCACAAATTTTAGCTTCAACACCTAAGCGGATATCGATCAGTGATCCGTCTACATCATCATATTTGATAGCAAAATACTGGGCGTGAGCATCAAATGTCCAACCAGGATAAAACTCGTAGGAGCCGTAAAGACCAATGTCTGGAAGAGGTGCCGTTAGAGTGTCGTCGATAACTTCTGGTGTGGCAACTGCATTGCTGCATAAACTGGTTAAGGTTGAATCTGGGACACAAATACCGATAGTGCCTTTAAAAGCGGTTTCGATAAACATGGTATGTATACCAACGGATACTCCAACAGCGTAATGAGTACCTTGCCAAATGTCATAACCATAACCAATTCGCAGAATATCAATATTAAGTTCGGTATTCAGTTTAGCGCCAGTTTCAATCAGGTAGTCTTTTCCATCAATATCTTCAAGAATAAAATCTTGTGATACCGTTTCTGTGTCGGCTTTGCGATCCAACGACTTCCAATCAATATAAATATTATGGCGTTGGTTGAAAGAGAATGTGAATTCAAAGTAGGGTAAGTATTGCTCTTCAGCAAGTAGAAGTTCATCTTCAAAATCTACTGGGAATGTTCCACCTGTTTTAGGGTTTGTAACGATGAAGTTTGAATCGGAGTTAGCATAAAACATACCGACATCAAGAGTATATTTGTCGGAGACTGTTGAGTCGTTAGTTGATAGGTTCGTCTCTGCCGAGGCAGTTCGAGTACCTAATATCAATAACACTATACAAAAAAAAGTTCTTATCATTGAAACTCCGCATTTATTATTTTTTCTATATCACAGGATATGCGTCTTCATATGATGCTTTTGTCGAATTTAATACCTAATCTATTCAACGCAGATATCCAAAATAAGGGTTATCAAAATGCGCAGTCATAAACATTAAGTTAAAATAAAAACGACAAACTGTTCAGTGCATATACTAACACTTTGTTACTAATTGTGAAGTATTTGTATAGGATTATTGCGCTAAATCAAGTTTTCGTTAATAGCTTGACCTCTACGGTGTAAAAACAACCATTTTAGTGAAGAGTCGCTATGTATAAAGGCGCCAGAGCATTGGCGGAATTGCGGTGGGTGACAAATATGTGACAAAACGAAAAAGTAGAGCGGGAAGTTGACTCTACTTTTATCATTTGTGTTACATAAATGTTAAACTCTGTGAGCGGCGACTTTAGCAGTTAAAAGATGGTTTACTCTGACTCATCGGTGTCTGAAGCATCTTCTTCTACATCGTCAAATTCAATTTCAACTTTAGAGCTTGCAGGTGCATGAATTGTCCCAACAACAGCATAAAATGGTTTGCCTTTTGCCAGACGACAATATTTAGACCACAATAACTCCATTGGAGTTGATGCAGGTTTTTTCCCCTGTAAAACGTTAACAAATTGGTCTTCGTCAACATTACAAGGTAACTGCGAACCATTGGCTAAATTTTTCATTGCTTGACCGTGTTGTTCAAGCAACTCAGCTTCTTTATTGGTAAAATCACCACAACGTTTAAATCCCTTTGGGAAATTCACGTCATCATAGAAGCGTTTAGTAGATTGAAAACTGTTGCTATGACCATTGGTGTTAGCATCAATACCTTGTTTTGCATTGATAAATGATTGCTGAGACATGGCTAATACCTTCTAGATTATGAGATATAAAGATTTGCAACTGGAGTATTGGCTAGTATTATCATTTTTTAAATCAAAATATTTTGTCCTTAATGGTAAAGAATTTTTATGGATACAGATTTATTAAAAACATTCTTAGAAGTGTCCCGAACTCGGCACTTTGGTAAGGCGGCTGAAAATCTATACCTCACTCGAAGTGCTGTCAGTTTTAGGATAAAGCAGTTAGAAAATATTTTGGGTTTAGAGTTATTTGAACGCTTACGTAACAATATTCAACCAACACCTGCAGGTGAAAGAATGCTCGGCCATGCTGAGGCAGTGCTTAATGCTTGGGAAAGGGCAAAACAAGATATTATTTTAAATCAGCAACACAGTGCTCAGTTAGCGTTGTCGGCTGGCGATAATATTTGGGATGCTTTTTTACAAGGTTTCTTGCAGCCATTACATTTAGGCTTAGAAGGGGTGGCTTTAAGAACTGATGTATTACCTGCAACGGTGATGACTCGCCAACTTATTGAACGAACTTTAGATATTGCGATTACTTTTGACCCTCCAAAGCTTGATGGAGTCATATTAGTTAAGCTTGCTGAAGTAAAATTGTATTTAGTATCCAAACAAGCAGGCGTTAAGCTTACACAAACACCTACTTTACCTTATATAAAAGTAGACTGGGGTACCGCCTTTAATATCACTCATGCCCAAGATTTTACCATGTTGCCTTTGCCGGTATTACACACAAGTTCTGCTCGTATGGCATTGGACTTTATACTTAATAATGGTGGATGTGCATTTTTGCCTGAAGCACTTATAAAGCCTTATTTAGATAACGGGAGCTTATATGTCGTGGATGATGCAAAATGTATCCATAGACATGTGTATGCTGCATATTGGGCTGAAAATGAAAGACTTGCTTATATTGAACAAGCCATTTCAATTCTGACAACCGATAAGCGCACTGAATGATATTCGTCTGGCCGTTACTAAAACAGTAATGGCCAAATAACGATGCTCCAAGTGATTGCACATAATACCAAACTGAGAAAGACTGCTGCAGAAGCAATGTCTTTTGCCTGACCACTAAGTGGGTGGATCTCATCACCAACCCGATCAACTACCGCTTCAATAGCGGAGTTTAGCAATTCTACAATCAATACAATTAATACTGTCATGATAAGCAAAATACGTTCAGTACTACTTATATTGAGTAGCAGAGCAATGGGTAACATTAGGCAAGCAAGCACGGTTTCTTGTCTAAATGCCGCTTCGTTTTTCCACGCTGACTTTAGACCTTGCATAGAAAACCCAGTCGCTCGAAACACGCGTTTTAGACCATGATTGTTCTCTGGTTTCATTTTACTCATTATCTTTTTGATGTTAATTCCGTAGATTGTAACATTCCGTTCATATGCTTCCAGCAGTAATTTAGGTCTTATGATGTGCTGTAGAACAAAACAAATATTTATTGTTGTGATGGTATATGCCCTCATTATGCATCGATTTATATCAATATAAGCCCTACCAATGAATGGATAATTATTCTGTTTGTACTACGCTCACCTAACCCTGTAGAGGGTTGAGAATCATTTAAACAGGTGAAAGTCGTATTCATCCACAGATGATAGGCGTTATAGCAGTATTTTAGAGGTTTTACTTGGAAGTGGCTCGATGCCGAGAGAGTACAATCATCGGGATATTGAAATAAACTTTTGAACGAAAATGAAAAAACACTAAATGGATTTAACTTTTAGCAAGGATTGCATATGCGTAAGCTACCGTATCTTTTTATTTTGGTCATTATTTCACTGCATTGTTTTACGATAAAGAGTGAAGTGTTATCAATACCTCCTATTCAGTTGGCAACAAAATATCAACAAGATATAGATGTCACTGAATACTTAGTCAGCGAGAAGCTTGATGGTGTTCGAGGCTACTGGGATGGCAGTAACATGCTGACTCGCAGTGGACGAAAAGTGGCATTACCTTCATCGTTTACACTGGGTTTTCCTCATACAGCTATTGACGGTGAACTTTGGTTGGGGCGTAATCGATTCGAAGATATTTCAGCATTGGTTCGACGCAAGCAAGTACCCGATAAAGAGTGGCAGGAAGTTAAGTTTATGATGTTTGATTTACCGCGGCATTCAGGCCCTTTTATTGAACGCTACTTAGCGATGAAAATGTTGGCAGAACAAACGGCCTCCATACATTTACAGGTCATTAAGCAGGAGCCGGTGGCTTCAACTGAAGCTCTGTTTACATTGCTTGATTCCATCGTTAATGCTGGTGGTGAAGGATTGATGTTACATTATCAGCAAGCGCATTATGCAGTCGGCCGCAGTGAGTATATTGTTAAGCTCAAACCCAAATATGACGCTGAAGCTGTAGTGATTGGTCATACAGAAGGTAAGGGTAAGTATCGAGGTAAACTAGGTGCGTTAATTGTAAAAACACCTGCGGGGGTAGTGTTTAATATCGGCAGTGGTTTAAGCGATAAACAACGAGAAAATCCACCTTTAGTCGGTTCTACCATTACTTATCAATATTTAGGCTTAACTCAAAAAGGGACGCCAAGATTTGCTACTTTTCTGCGACAAAGACCACCGCAATAACGCTTCAACATTGCTGGCATGTTGCGTTGCGTATCATTGTATAATTAATGGTAAAACTAAATGTAGAACTACAATTGGTAATGATCATAACCCCGGTTAAGGTATCGGCAATATGATTAAGTGATGATATAAAACTGGAGATAATGGCGGTTATCAATGATCGATGATAAATATCTTTTAAATGTTCGCTCGGTGTTGTTTGTCTGTATGGGTAATATTTGCCGCTCGCCGACGGCAGAGGCAGTGTTTAGGCAACAAATGAAACGTCACTCGCTTCAACTCGACATCGATTCTGCAGGGACTATTGCCTATCATCAAGGGCATGCTCCGGACAGTCGCAGTATTATTGCTGGCAACAAGCGCGGACTTGATTTTTCAGGTATGAAAGCTCGGCAGGTTATCGACGCTGACTTTGAACGATTCGATTTAATTTTAGCGGCAGACTTTGCCAATTTAAATGATTTGAAAGACAGGTGTCCTGCCCATTTACGATATAAATTACAGTTGATATTAAGCTATGGTGATTCGTTAGTCGAAGAAGTACCTGACCCATATTATGGTGGTGAAAGAGGATTTGAGATGGTTATCAATTTACTTGAAGCCAGTTTAGCTGCATTGGCGATTAAACTAGCTAATCGTTGAAATATAATCAATTAACTAAGGGATTTAACTAAGCTACTTATCTAGGCGACTTAATTATGATTACTTAATTCAGGCTACTTAGCATGATAGGTCACTCTGAATGATAAGTGCTAGGCCGGCATTGATGTTGACGACCTAGACTTTGTTCGGCTTAATCGTTATAACGTTTACCGGAGCGTTTAAGTTTCTCTTGCTCTATTTTCTGCTGTTTAATGAGTTCTTTCTCAGCTAATTTACGTGCAACTTCCTCTTTTTCTACTTCAGCCATCGCTGGAGTTTCAAGGCTTAAAAGTCCGATTTTCCCTGAGCGGTATTCATGTAGTAATAGTTCAGATACTTTATGGTAATCAACTCGGGCGCCAGGGCGAAGTGCTCCGCGAGAACGACTGATAGCTTCGAGTAATTCGATATCGCTGGCTGGTAGCGATTGAAGCTTATAACGTTCACAAATTTCGTCAGGATAGGCTTCAAGGAAATAGCCAGCAGCAAACATTGCCACATCTTCGTATTCCATAGCGGTATCTTTAATTGCACCGGTGACAGCAAGGCGATAGCTACTGGCTTCGTTGTCCACTTTTGGCCATAAAATGCCCGGAGTATCCGATAGTACGATTCCGTTACGTAAGTTAATACGTTGCTGACGTCTTGTGACTGCAGGTTCATTACCCGTTTTAGCTATAGTGCGACCCGCTAAGGTATTAATAATTGTAGATTTACCGACGTTAGGAATACCCATGATCATGGTGCGAATGTCTTTTTCCATGATGTCACGGTGTGGCACCAGTTTACGGCAAAGATCAGGAATGCTTTTTACCATACTGGGTTGTAAACTTGTGATTGCTGATGCCTGAACGCCTTGTTCACGTTCTAGGTATTCAATCCATTGAGCGGTAACCTTAGGATCGGCTAAATCAGATTTATTCAGTAATTTAATGCAGGGTTTATCACCACGTAGTTGTGACACCATCGGATTTTCACTGCTGTATGGAATACGTGCATCGAGCACTTCAATAACGAGATCCACTTGAGGCATTGCCTCCTCGATCTCTTTACGTGCTTTGTGCATGTGTCCTGGATACCACTGAATTGCCATGATGTTGCCTTATAAACCGGAGAGTAAATACAATAAATACAAAAGTGATATTCTACCTCGTTAGCAGATTAAATGCATAAAAAAAGCGCCCGAAGGCGCTTAGTATCATTGTTAAATGAAGCATTAATGTTTAAATAACGCCTAATTCACGTAATCTTTCCTGTAAATAGCTGTCTGCGGTATAACGCTCTGATAGTACTACTTCTGGATTAGGGTGCAAAAACAGCGGTAATGAAATCCGTGATTTGGTTTTGTCTGTCCCTTCAGGATTGATTACCCTGTGTGAAGTGGAAGGGAAATAACCACCAGATGCTTCTTGCAGCATGTCACCGATGTTAATAATGATGCTGCCAAAATCGCTAGGTACGTCAATCCATTCACCTGTTTTGGTTTTCACTTGTAATCCAGGTTCATTTGCTGCAGGTAATATAGTGATGAGGTTAATGTCCTCATGCGCTGCTGCACGGATAGCGCCCATTTCTTCATCACCTTTCATTGGTGGATAATGTAAAATCCGCAACAAGGTTTGTTGGCTTTGAGCAATCATGTCTGGTAATGGAATAGAATATTTTTCCGCAACATCTGCCGGTGTATATTTTTCAATCCAACTGAGTAATTCCGCAGCTAGGGTATTGGCATGTTCATAATATGCAAGAATATTGGCTCTAAGTGAATCAGGAATACGGCCCCAAGGATACACATGATAATATTCTTTGATATCTTTTACATTGTTACCTTTGGCTGTTTCAGAAATCGATGCAGGAAAAAATCCATCGTGTGTTTCAGACTTGAACAAAAAGTCATGTTTTTGTTCAGACTGAAAGAAGTTGTACCACTCTTTATAAATATCTTCGACAAGTTGCTTTTGAATAGGGTGATTCGATAGTACCCCAAAACCTGTTTCACGAAGTGATTCAACAAAGCGCTCAGCGCTATCTGGTGCTAAGTAATCAATTGTATTTAGTTTCATTATATTTTCTTATTAGTGTGTTGACCCACTGCTAATGGTAACCTTAGTCACACTTTGTCGCAATTCTTTGCGTGTCTTCATGTTGTATTGGTTGAACTGATGCCGCAGATCTCACGTATCCTTTGTTAATATCTGCGACAAACAACTCAATGAGAGCCGACAATGAATGATTTAACCGAATTTGAAAAATATGTTATTGAACAAAAAGGTACTGAACGGCCTTTTAGCGGTGAATATGTTGATCATGATGCACAAGGCGTTTATTTATGTAAAAAGTGCTATGCACCTCTATATAAGAGTGAGCATAAGTTTAATGCCCATTGTGGCTGGCCTGCATTTGATGATGAAATTAAGGGAGCAGTAGAACATACTCCTGATGCCGATGGACATCGAACCGAAATTACCTGTGCACAATGTGGCGGTCATTTAGGCCATGTGTTTGAAGGGGAGCATTTAACAGATAATAATGTTCGTCATTGTGTTAATTCAGTATCGATGATTTTTAAATCTCGTGATGAATTAGCACAATCAAGTTCGGCTAAAACTTCTTACCAAAAGGCTACTTTTGGAGCTGGGTGCTTTTGGTGTGTCGAGGCTATTTTTGCTCAATTTAAAGGCGTGCACAGTGTTAAATCAGGTTATTGTGGCGGTGACGCTAAAGATGCAAATTATGATGCTGTGTGTTCTGGTAAAACCGCGCACGCAGAAGTCATTCATATTGAGTTCGATCCCGCTGTAATTCAATACGACACTCTGCTAAGTGTATTATTTGAAAGCCATGATCCGACAACACTGAATCAGCAGGGCAATGACAAAGGCCCGCAATACCGTTCGGCAATTTTTGTTCATAATAGTGAACAAGCTGATGCCGCCAATAAATTCATCAATACCTTAACTCAACAGCAAGTATGGCCTAGACCTATTGTGACCGAAATAAGCGCGTTTGACACTTTCTATCCCGCTGAAAATTACCATGATGATTACTTTGCTAAACACGGTCAGCAACCATATTGCCAACTTGTGGTGAAGCCAAAATTTGACAAAGTGATGAGTAAATTTGCAGATAAACGTAAAGTGTAAACTAAATTTTTTGCTCTTGTGTTAGGGCTAAACATGATAAAAAAGGGGTGATTGAATATTCAGTCACCCCTTTTTTTTATTATATCAATTCCATTAATTATGTGCTTAATCAGAGCCAGTCATGTTTTCCAGTTTGAGGCGCATTGTTGAAAGAATGGTTGTTCCCTTGTAAAACAATGCAACAAAGAAATGGAAAGCCTGAGTAATAGCTCCCGCAGGGCGGGTTTCTGTATCTTCTATGCTGCTTATTGACGTACGACTGCAAGGACGCAGAAGGTAGAGTAACGCAGGACCTGTTGCCGAGAACAACTATGTCTACAAACCTATTACTTGCCTAGAAGGCGCAGAACTCCCGCTGAATGACCAGATAATTATTGGAATTGGTATTATGTCCGTTTAGCCTAATTTATCGTCGGTCACTTTGTTGTGCAGATCTTCAATAAGGTAAACTTCAACCAAATCACGTGCTTTAGGGGTAGGGCTTTACAATCTTGACTTAAGTGACGTAAATGCAGACATTTTCCCGCAGCCACATAACGTTTAGCTAAAGTATCGATAGCCTCTAATGTTGATTGATCTGCTACTCGTGAATGTTGAAAATCAATAATCACATCTTAGTTATCATTTCCAACATCAAATAATTCAAGGAAGTTAGCAACTGAGCCAAAGAATAATGGCCCATTTAAGCGATATATTTTCTAACCATTTGTATCTTCACTTATGTCAATGTTGATGTGTTTTGCATGTTCCCATGTAAATACCAAAGCAGATACGATAACACCAACAAACACAGCAAAAGTCAGATCGGTAAATACGGTTATACCGTGTTTAATCACTAGTGACTCCATTACTACTGCCATAGCACCTGTAGCGCCGGACATAATCCCCGGTCGTCCACCAATGCGGTGATTAAACCCATAATGAAGGCTGCGTATATTCCTACCATGGGTTCAACATGGGCGACGAATGCAAAGGCAACAGCTTCAGGGATAAGGGCGAGTATCACGGTTAATCCAGATAAAATATCGACTTTACTACTTGTTTAATGGCGAATGAGATCGAACATTTAACCTCTGGTTTTGTATGTAAGTTAATAAAAAGGATGTTTGCTTTAACACAAAAAATTAACAGTTGAATGATAGTGACATCGATTCAATGACACTAAATGTTAAGTTTTATATTAATATTTCCAATAAAAAAGCCATGCTAAGCATGGCTTTATAAATAATGGGGCGAAGTTAGCCCTTTATTAAGTTTACTCTCCAGGGCGAGTCATATCAGCAGATGCACTGTTATTCTTCGCTACTTTCGTAACCTTGCTGTCAGTCGCTTGAGCTTCGTAAGTACGTCCTTGAGGTACCGCTTTCTGCTCACGGACATCTACTGTAGGTTTAGTCGTGTCAGATGACACCATAGAACCAAAGCGACTTGCCTTTACGGGGACTTTGGTTGATGGCGCTGCTTCAGTAGAAACCGTCTCTGCTATTGTCGCCGCGACTTCTTTTACGACTTCAGGTTTAGCTTGACGCACAATTGCAGCAGGCTTAGCCATAGGCGCAGATGAATTGGCCGCAACCGTTTTATCTTGCTTGCTAGTTAACGCTGCAGCTTTTTCAGCTTCAACAACTGCGGTATTTGCCACAGTGGTTTGTTTAGCTTCAACATCAACCGTTGTTTTAACAACTTCTACTTCAGCTTTAGGTTCAGGGGCCTCAGGTGCTTTTACTGCTTGAGGTACTTCCTTTATTTCTACTGGCGTTTCAGTTTTTTCAACATTAACGGGTGCTGCATTAGCTTTGTTAACTTCAGCTTTAAGCACTTCAACCGGCTTAGTAGCGGTTTCAGCAGCAGTGCTAACCGTTTCAGCAGGTTTAGTAACGGATTCAACAATAGCCTCAGTTACAGGAGCTTGTGCTTGAGTTCTAGCTTGCTCTGCGTCTAATTGCTTCTCTAACTCATCATTAGGTGTGAAAACAGCTGGTTGTGTAGAGCCTGTTTCATCATCACGACGACGACGTTGACCTGCTGCACGTAAGTGACGAGGACTACGACGACTACGACGTTGACCTTCACGGCCTTCAGCTTCGCTGTCTGTTGTAGCATCTTCAGCGCTCGAGCTTGACTCATCAGTTTCAGCTGCAACGTCAGTGCTAGCAACTACCGTTTCAGTGACAGTATCAACATCTGCTTGAGTTGTTTCTGCTTTTACTTCAACCACGGCAGTAGCGTCAGTTTCAACTGGAGCAGCAGTACTGGTAACATTTGCTACTTCAGTAACTGGATCAGTTGCTTGCTCTGTTTCATTTTCAGCTGGCGCTTCAACCGCCTGTTCAGTCTTCTCTTTACGAGGTTGACGACGACTGCGTGGCGCTCTCGTTTCTGATGTTTTATCTTCAGCTACTTTTGACTCTACCGCTTTAGGTTCTGATGTCATTACCTCAACTGATTGCTCAGTTGATTTATTATCATTAACATCGGTTGTTGGTAATGCTTCACTCTGTTCGTTTTCAATACGCACTTTACGACGTAAATTACGACGTTGGCGACGCTCACGAGCAGCTTCTTGTTTTGGAGATTTTTCTGTAGCGACTTTAACTTCGGCAACTTTAGCATCTGTTGCTTTGGTTTCATTGACAGCTAATGGCTTGTCAACTTTCTCAGTTTTCGGTTTGTTTTTGGCGTTGTCATCTTGAACTGTATTTCTGCTATTACGTTCATTACGCTTATTCTGAGAACGAGCTTCTGTGCCGTCTTTCGATTTGTCGCTGTCATTACGTTGACGGCGACTGTCATTGCGTTTGTCATTACGGTTAGCGCTGTCGTTACGAGTGTCATTACGACGGGTGTTACGACGAGTGTTAGTTTGAGTCGATTCTTTAGTAGATACTGCTGCTTTGGTCTCTTTAACCTCAGCTTCACTTCCAGAAAATAAAGCGCTAATGGCAGAGATCATTCGAGTGAATAAACTTGGCTGATTAGACGTTGCCACAGGAGCGACATTTACTGGTGTGGCTTTTACTGTATCTTCAGCTGCTTTTTGTGGCGCTGCGAAGCCTTTTAATGCAGGTTCAGGAGATGCTGCACGCTCAAGCTTGCGAGGCTCATACAATTTTGCGACAGGCTGTTCTACTCGCTTATAGCTAGATTCACTGACTTCATCATCACTCTTACGACGCACTACACGGTAATCTGGTGTTTGCATGTGTGCATCTGGAATGATGTACACTTCAACTTGGTGACGCTCTTCTGTAATACGAATCGCTTTACGTTTTTCGTTTAGTAAGAACGCAGCAACATCAACAGGCACAATCGCTTCGATTTGTGTGGTGTTTTCTTTAATGGCTTCTTCTTCCATTAATCGTAAAATCGATAATGCTAAAGATTCGGTACTACGAATAGTGCCTTGACCATGACAACGAGGGCACAAATGAGCGGCAGACTCTTCTAGCGATGGACGTAGACGCTGACGCGACATTTCCATCAAACCAAATCGAGAAATACGACCTAATTGCACACGAGCACGGTCATGATGTACTGCATCACGTAAACGATTTTCAACTTCACGCTGATGACGAACAGGTGTCATATCGATAAAGTCGATAACCACTAAACCACCTAAATCACGAAGACGTAATTGACGAGCAATTTCATCAGCAGCTTCAAGGTTAGTGTTTAGTGCAGTTTCTTCAATGTCGCCGCCTTTAGTTGCACGGGCTGAGTTGATATCGATAGACGTTAATGCTTCTGTTGGGTCAATTACAATTGATCCACCTGAAGGTAAACGCACTTCGCGTTGGAACGCTGACTCAATTTGAGACTCTATTTGGAAGTGAGTAAACAGTGGTACTTCTGAGTCATATAGCTTTACACGTTCAACAAAATCAGGACGCACTAAACCAATATGCAATTTAGCTTCTTCGAAAATACGTGGGTGATCGATAAGGATTTCGCCTACATCACGACGTAAATAGTCACGAATAGCGCGAACAATCACGTTACTTTCTTGGTGGATTAAGAATGGTGCAGCTTTACTTTGAGCAGCTTCTTGAATAGCATCCCAATGATGTTGTAGTACTTTTAAGTCCCACTTTAGCTCTGTTGATTCTTTACCAACACCAGCAGTACGCACAATCAAGCCCATACCATTAGGTACTTCTAACTCAGCCATTGCTTCTTTTAGTTCTGTACGTTCATCACCTTCGATACGACGAGAAATACCGCCAGCACGAGGGTTATTTGGCATTAAGACTAAATAAGATCCAGCAAGACTAATAAAAGTAGTTAGTGCAGCGCCTTTGTTGCCTCGTTCTTCTTTATCTATCTGAACGATGACCTCTTGGCCTTCTTGTAACACTTCTTTAATGTTTGGACGGCCTTGGAATGAATAACCTTTTGGGAAGTATTCGCGACCAATTTCTTTGAGAGGTAAAAAACCGTGACGATCTGCACCGTAATCAACAAATGCAGCTTCAAGTGACGGTTCTACTCGAGTGATTTTACCTTTATAGATATTTGATTTTTTCTGTTCGTGACCAGGACTTTCAATGTCTAAATCATACAGTTCTTGCCCATCTACTAGGGCTACGCGCAACTCTTCTGATTGAGTTGCATTAATTAACATACGTTTCATGATGACGTGATTCTTCTAAATGAGGTCATCAAACAACACGATTTTTCTGCATTACGGGCCTGAATTAATCGGTATAACCTCACGGCTAGATCCAGGCAATTAGGTGCTCATTACTGTAAAACGCAATCACTGCGTGTCGCATCCTATTTATGGCTTATTTTCTAATGTTTACAAAAACAAGGAATTGGTTGACTAACAACCAACCCCATAAATTATGGTATTTTAATCCGTTAATGCCCAAGTCGAATCGGTTTGTTTGATAACAAGCTAAAATGTTGTTCGAATTTGGGGCGATTTACTACAGTTAAATTGAAATCTTTATTCAAAACTTACGGTTTAATTGCACAAACGGTTTTTGTCGTTTTTTAATTAATACAATTTGCAAATCAATGAGTTGCTACCGATTAGGTTCATTTTTCTAACTGCTAGTGTTTCGCATTTGGTGAAAGTTGTGAACACTTTATCCACTGTTTACTCTCAACCTGTGGGCAAATATAGCAACAAACGTTATTTTCAGCAATCAAAAGCCCATATTCTTTCATGTATTTATTTCAAGTCTGATGCGGCAATAGCCAATCATTTACAAGATAAGGTACACTATTGGGGTTACCACTATATGGCGCATCATGAATACTGAAACTACCCCCCAAGTTGAATACGTGACTATCGACGAAGATCATTTTGAACAACGAATCGATAATTTTTTGCTAACTAAATTAAAAGGTGTTCCTAAAAGCATGATCTATCGGATTGTGCGCAAAGGGGAAGTGCGGGTAAATAAAAAACGCATCAAGCCTGAATACAAATTACAAATTGGTGACATCGTAAGGGTACCGCCTGTTCGTGTTGCCGAAAAAGACAATCGTAAGGCACCATCTCCTAATTTATCCAGAGTGTCACAGCTTGAAGATCGTATTATCCATGAAGATAATCATCTTATTGTGTTAAACAAGCCTGCTGGTATTGCTGTACACGGTGGCAGCGGTGTTGATTATGGTGTGATTGAAGGATTACGTTCACTGCGACCACAGCAAAAATTTTTAGAGTTAGTACATCGATTAGATAAAGATACTTCCGGTGTACTGCTTGTGGCTAAGAAGCGTAGTGCGCTAAAGCATTTACATGAGCAATTACGCAGCAAAACCATGCAAAAAGATTATTTAGCCTTGGTGCGTGGTGAATGGCAGGCAAGTGATAAAGTGGTTAAAGCACCGCTATTAAAAATTACCTTAAAGTCGGGCGAGCGAATCGTGCGGGTTAATAAAGAGGGTAAAGAATCTGAAACTCGCTATAAGATCATGCAACGTTATCAAGGCTGTACTTTAGTGAAGGCGAGTCCTGTTACAGGGCGAACCCATCAAATACGAGTACATTGTCAGTATGCTGGCCATGCAATTGCTTGCGATGATAAATACAGCGAACAGCAATTTGACGATAGCATGCGTGCTTTAGGGTTAGACCGTTTATTTTTACATGCGGCTGAACTTAAATTCACTCATCCAGAAAATGATGAAATCATGCAAGTTAAAGCGCCTCTAGACCCTGTGTTATTGAGTACTCTTGATAAATTGAAAAGAGTATAACACCCACAGACCTGTGCAAATGAAGTAGGGCATGATATTGAACATTAAAGATAAAGCTTATGAACTGGTCATTTTCGATTGGGATGGCACCCTAATGGATACCGTAGGTAAAATAGTGTCTTGTATGCAACATGTAGCACAAGAATTAATTTTACCTATACCCACTGAGCAACAAATTAGAGATGTCATCGGTTTATCTTTACCTAAAATCATGCCGATTTTATTTGCTGGTCATCAAAACCATCAACAGATTATTGATTGCTATCGACGTCATCATGTTGCCAATGAGCAACCTACACCTCTTTTTGAGGGTGTAGAGTCGCTCATTAGTAATCTACATGCGGCTGGTTATCAATTAGCTGTTGCGACCGGTAAAGGACGAGATGGCCTAGATAAGGTATTAGCATTAACAGGCTTAGGGCAGTATTTTCATGCCACACGTTGTGCAGATGACGCTAAAAGTAAACCGCACCCTGAGATGCTGCATTCATTATTGAGTCATTTTAATGTCGCTGCCGACAGAGCTATTATGATTGGAGATTCCATTCATGATTTAACGATGGCCAATAATGCTGGTATGGCGAGTATTGGTGTGAGTTATGGTGCGCATAATGAAGTTAGATTGAAAACGTTAAACCCACATGCGATTGTCGACCAGCCTCTGGCGATACATGACTACCTTTAATATTTCTGGATGATGCTTTGCCAGAGACGTAATACAGCGTCGAATCATAAGTGTTCGACGCTGTAACACATAAGCCTTTATATGCTGCTTAGTTTATCTCGGTGTTAAACCTCTTATCGTCCCCATATCAAGCGCAAACGTTATTACCTTAACGAATGCACCCTTATTAGATTTGGTATCAATATTAATTGATTGAGCATTCTGGTGCTTGGCTGAGAATATCGACACCGTGCTGTGAGAGTAAATCAATAAGTTTAATTAATGGTAGTCCAATTAAGCTATTTGGATCGTCACCTTCTAAACGGTTAAATAAGGCAATTCCTAATCCTTCGCATTTAAAACTCCCTGCGCAATATAGTGGCTGCTCAGCATCTACGTAATAGCGAATTTGCGCAGTAGATAAGTGTTTAAAATGAACCGTAAACGGTTCGACACAAGATATCATTTGCTGATTGGCATTATTGAATACAGCAAGACCAGTATAAAAAGTAATAGATTGACCAGATGCCGAGCTTAATTGAGCTATCGCATTGTCTACAGTATAAGGTTTACCGATAATCTGACCGTTAATCAACGCGACTTGGTCTGAACCAATTATTATTTGCGGTACCGATGTTTCATCAATTAAATTCGCTCCAGCTAATGCTTTTTGCTCTGCTAAGCGTTTAACCAATGCTAACGCTGTCTCATCTTTTATTGGCGTCTCATCAATATCTGGATTAACACAAGTAAAAGGCAGCATTAATTTTTGCAATAGCTGCTGGCGAAAAGGTGAGGTTGAAGCAAGTACAAGATTGAATTTCATTGGTTTTGTTTCATTATTGAGTGGCTAATAACAGAATATTAGTCAGTTTACTGTATTCATCTATGCAAATGGATCATTTTTCTCGAGTAATGCTTGTGTGATGGGGTTTGGTTCGGTAAAATTTGCCAACTTTCAAATTCAATGCCGGATTTAAAGAGTACCTAAAGTTCCTAGTTAGGTGAGATTACCGTATTTTACGGAAATTTTCTTTGACTCCAGCGTTTTCAAACTATAATATGCGCGCCTTATGCAAACAGTAAAGATACCGGTTTCAATTGATCCTATACGCGCTGCTTCAAGTGGCCTTCGATACGAAGGTATCATTTTAGGTAAGCAACTAAAGCGATTAAGCGAGTTATGTGCCGGCGACTGTTCCGACGTAGTTGTGTCGTTGGAATGTGGCGTCGATTTACAGGGGATAGTCTACCTTCGCGGGAAGGCTGTGACGGAGCTCACTCTGCTATGTCAACGTTGCATGACACAATTTACTACCGAGGTTACGGTCGACTTTTGTTTTAGTCCTTGTAAGACTGAGGCAGAAATCGATGAGCTCCCGGATGCGTATGATCCAATTGAGTGTAATGAGATTGGTGAAGTACGTCTGCATCAATTGATTGAAGATGAATTGATAGTCGCTATGCCTATCATCCCGATGCACGATGATAATAGTTGTAAGTCTGGATCGAAAGATATAGTTGTAGGCGAGATCGAACCCGCTCATGAGGAGCGTCCAAATCCGTTTGCAGTGTTAGAAAAACTGAAGAGCAAGTAATCGTAGGAGACAGGTCCAATGGCTGTACAACAGAATAAAAAGTCACGTTCAAAGCGCGGCATGCGTCGTTCACATGATTCATTGAGCACTGCTCAATTATCAGTAGACGCTACTAGCGGTGAATTACATCTACGTCACAACGTGACTGCTGATGGTTTTTACCGCGGTAAAAAGGTTATCAACAAGTAATTTGTTGATTATCTGATGACAAATCTGACGCTTGCGTTAGATGCGATGGGGGGCGATCACGGTCCCCACGTGACAGTGCCTGCAGCGATGCAGGCACTGAAATTTCATACCTCTTTAAATATTATTTTGGTTGGCGATAAAACCGAAATAGAAAAATACCTCCCCCAAGCTCATTCAGCTGATTTATCCAGAATTGAAATAATCCACACCACTGAAGTCGTGACAATGTGCGATAGGCCCATTCATGCTTTGCGTTCACGTAAAAACAGTTCTATGAGAATTGCGCTTGAACTTGTGCGTGACGGAAAAGCGGAAGCCTGCGTTAGCGCTGGTAATACTGGTGCGTTGATGGCAATGGCTAAGGTGTTATTAAAAACATTGCCGGGTATTGATAGACCCGCTCTTGTTTCTTGCTTACCGGCAATGACGGGCAAGCCAGTTTATCTGCTGGATTTAGGGGCCAATGTATCTTGTGATTCTGAGACCTTATTCCAGTTTGCCATTATGGGATCCGTCTTATGTGAAGCCGTCCATAAGAAATCTCGCCCGAAAGTAGCTTTGCTTAATGTGGGTATTGAAGCCATTAAGGGGAACGATCAGGTTCAACAGGCCGGACAAATTTTACAGCACACCGAACAAGTTAATTATATTGGCTTTGTCGAAGGTGATGAGATTTACACTGGTAATGTGGATGTGATTGTTTGTGATGGCTTTGTCGGTAATATCACCTTAAAGACTTCTGAAGGCATTGCAAAACTGTTAGTACATCAATTAAAACGCGGCTTAAATGACGGTTTTTTTGTTCGTTTACTCTCCAAACTCATCGCTCCACGCATACAAGCTGTTCTTAGTAAGATGAACCCCGACCACTATAACGGTGCAAGTCTGATAGGATTGCGCGGAATAGTAGTAAAGAGTCATGGTAACGCGGATGAAGCTGCATTTTTACAAGCATTAAATTTAGCAGCAACAGAAGCAAAACGTCGTCTTCCTGAAATGATTAAAGATCGTTTGGAGTCGATTCTTTTAGACATCAATAGCTGATCTCATATATGCACACAAAAATTCTCGGAACAGGTAGCTATCTACCTGTGCAAGTTCGTAGCAATCAAGATCTCGAAAAAATGGTTGAAACCAGTGACCAATGGATTGTTGACCGAACCGGTATTTCTGAGCGGCGCATTGCTGCATCAGACGAATCGGTTTCAACAATGGGTTATCAAGCGGCACTAAAAGCGCTTGAAATGGCAGGAATCGAAGCTAGCGATCTCGATATGATTGTTTGTGGAACCACCAGTGCATCAAACGCATTTCCTGCAGCTGCATGCGAAATTCAGGCCCTTTTAGGCGTCAAAAATATTCCTGCCTTTGATATTGCTGCCGCGTGTTCTGGATTTATCTATGCTTTATCGGTCGCAGATCAATTTGTAAAAACAGGTTCTGCTAAAAAAGTACTGGTTATAGGTTCTGACGTATTGTCACGGATGTGCGATCCTGCTGATCGCTCTACCGTCATTTTATTTGGCGATGGCGCCGGCGCAGCGATTATTGGCGTTAGTGATACACCTGGTATTATTGCTACGCATATCTATGCAGATGGCAGCCAAGGGGATTTATTAAAATGTTCTTTTCCTCCTCGAGCTAACGAAAGTTCTGAAGCTGTTGGCTTTATGACCATGAAAGGCAACGATGTTTTTAAAGTTGCAGTTACCCAGCTGTCTAATGTGGTCACTGAAACCTTGCGTCTTAATAATGTCGATAAATCAGAAATTGACTGGCTAGTGCCGCATCAAGCTAATTTCCGCATTATTAATGCTACGGCTAAAAAGTTGCACATGAGTCTAGATAAAGTCGTGCTGACTCTAGCTAGACACGGTAATACTTCTGCCGCATCGGTGCCTATCGCATTAGATGAAGCGGTGCGTGATGGTCGAATTCAGCGTGGACATTTATTACTACTCGAAGCATTTGGCGGTGGTTTTGCTTGGGGCAGTGCTTTAGTTCGTTTTTAATTTTCAAATTAATTTTATACAGGTAAGCGTTTATGGAAAATGTTGCTTTTGTATTTCCTGGCCAAGGTTCACAGGCCGTAGGAATGTTAGCTGAATTAGCTCAATCTAACGATGTTATCGGCAAAACCTTTGCCGAAGCGAGTGACGCGTTAGGTTATGATTTATGGGATCTTGTTGCCAATGGCCCAGCTGAAACCTTAAATGAAACAGATAAAACCCAACCAGCATTGCTCACTGCAAGCGTGGCTATTTGGCGTGCATATCAAGCATCTAACAAGACTATGCCTTCTTTATTAGCAGGCCACAGCCTTGGTGAATATTCTGCTTTAGTATGCGCCGGTGTGATTGAATTTACCGATGCCGTTAAATTAGTTGAGCTACGCGGGAAATTAATGCAACAAGCTGTACCAGCAGGTTCTGGTGCCATGTTTGCCATTATTGGTCTTGATGATGATGCTATTGCTAAAGCATGTGCAGAGTCTGCTGAAGGTAGCGTGGTAAGCCCTGTTAACTACAACAGCCCTGGGCAAGTCGTGATAGCCGGTGAGAAAGCGGCTGTTGAACGCGCAGCAGCAGCATGTAAAGCTGCTGGGGCCAAAATGACAGTAGCATTGCCTGTGAGTGTGCCATCACATTGTGCACTAATGAAGCCAGCCGCTGATGAACTCGCTAAAGCCTTAATTGAAGTGACATTCTCAGAGCCTACCATTAATGTTGTTAACAATGTTGATGTGGCCATGCCGACGGATTCACAGGCAATTAAAGATGCATTAGTGCGTCAGTTATATTGCCCAGTGCGTTGGAGTGAGTCTGTTGAATTTATGGCGACACAAGGTGTTACAAAATTAATAGAGTGTGGACCGGGTAAAGTATTAACCGGTTTAACAAAAAGAATTAATAAATCGATATCCGCTCAAGCGGTCAATGATGCTGCTTCATTTGCTGCATTAGTCGAATAAAGGAGTTGATATGAGCTTTAGCATTAATTTAGACGGTAAAGTTGCCCTAGTAACAGGTGCTAGTCGTGGTATTGGGCGTGCGATTGCTGAATCATTAGTACAAGCTGGTGCGATGGTTATCGGTACTGCAACCAGTGAAAAAGGTGCTGCGGCGATTCAAGCATACTTAGGTGACAAAGGCTTTGGGATGGTGTTAAATGTCACTGATTCTCAATCTGTTGCTGATTTATATAGCCAGATCAAAGAAAAAGCAGGTGAAGTTGATATTCTTATCAACAATGCGGGTATTACCCGTGACAATTTATTAATGCGGATGAAAGATGATGAGTGGCAAGATATTATTGACACGAATTTGACATCCCTATTTAAATTGTCTAAACCAGTAATGCGATCTATGATGAAAAAACGTTTCGGACGTATTATCAGTATCGGTTCTGTAGTAGGTACAATGGGTAATGCTGGCCAAGTAAATTACTCGGCAGCTAAAGCTGGTTTGATCGGATTTACAAAATCTCTTGCAAGAGAGGTTGCATCTCGTCAAATAACAGTGAATGCTATTGCACCTGGATTTATCCAGACAGACATGACAGATGAGCTGACAGTTGAGCAGCAACAAGCTATTATGTCGCAAGTTCCGATGGAACGATTAGGGCAAGCACAAGAAATTGCCAATGCAGTATTGTTTTTGGCCTCGGATTCAGCCGCTTATATCACAGGCGAAACATTGCATGTGAATGGCGGTATGTACATGGTTTAAGGGCGATAGGTAGGCAACTACCTTCATTTGAGTCAGTGTTAGAGACAATTCAATGTTAATTTTTGTGGTTAGACCACAAAATCTAAGCTTGCATTGTTATCTAATTCGAATAAACTACTCGCAATCTTACGCAAGTGCGTAATTTGAATAGGAAAGAAAACTAATGAGCAACATCGAAGAACGTGTAAAGAAAATCATCATCGAACAACTTGGCGTTAAAGAAGAAGACGTTAAATCAGCTGCTTCTTTTGTAGACGATTTAGGCGCTGATTCTCTAGACACTGTTGAATTGGTTATGGCTCTAGAAGAAGAGTTTGATACCGAGATCCCTGACGAAGAAGCTGAAAAGATCACTACTGTTCAAGCAGCGATCGATTACGTTTCTAAGAATCAGTAATCAAGAATTCACAAAAACAGGCGGCATTTATGCCGCCTGTTTTTGTTTAAAGCATTTGTAAACGCTCGTTCCATTTTATTGCATTAGAACATCCCTCCTTATACTTCTTTAGCTAAATCGCAATAATGGCATCGTGGCAGATTTTATTTAAAGGTGAATATCATGTCTAAACGTCGTGTCGTCATCACAGGTCTTGGCCTAGTGACTCCTGTGGGTAATGATGTCGAGTCTACTTGGAATGCCTTATTGGCAGGTAAGAGTGGTATTGCTCCAATCACTAAGTTTGATGCTAGTGAATTTGGTACTCGTTTCAGTGGCTCTGTGAAAGATTTTGATGTCGAACAATACCTAACCAAAAAAGATGCTCGTAAAATGGATTTATTTATCCAATACGGCATGGCTGCAGGCATTCAAGCAGTAAAAGATTCAGGCTTAGATATGAGCCAAGAAAACCCAGCTCGTATAGGTACCGCTATTGGTGCTGGTATGGGGGGTATGTGGTTAATTGAACAAGGCCATTCTGCATTATTAAATGGTGGACCACGTAAAGTGTCACCATTTTTTGTGCCAAGCACTATTATCAATATGATTGCCGGACACTTGTCGATTATGTATGGCATGACAGGTCCTAACTTTGCCGTGACTACAGCCTGCACTACAGGTGTTCACAATATTGGTTTTGCTGCACGTACCATTGCTTATGGTGATGCTGATGTGATGGTGGCCGGTGGCGCAGAAGATGTGACTAGCCCATTAGGCGTAGCAGGTTTTAGTGCCGCTAAAGCATTATCTACTCGTAATGACGATCCAACAGCAGCAAGCCGTCCTTGGGACAAAGACCGTGATGGTTTTGTTATTGGCGATGGCGCGGGTGTGATTGTGATGGAAGAGTACGAGCGCGCTAAAGCGCGTGGTGCAAAAATTTACGGTGAGTTAGTCGGTTTTGGCATGAGTGGTGATGCATTCCACATGACATCACCACCAAGTGATGGTGCAGGCGCTGCGGCTGCAATGGTCAATGCCATTAATGATGCACAGATCCAAAAAGAACAAGTGGGTTACATTAATGCTCATGGCACTTCAACCAATGCAGGCGATAAAGCTGAAGCTGCCGCGGTTAAATCGGTATTTGGACCACATGCTTATGATGTATTGGTGAGTTCGACTAAATCCATGACCGGACATTTATTAGGTGCAGCAGGCGCTGTTGAAGCCATTATTACTTTGCTTGCACTGCGTGACCAACACGTACCGCCAACAATCAACTTAGATAATCCAGATGAAGGATGCGATTTAGATTTTGTTGCCCACACTTCACGTCGACATCAGTTTGACTATGCCTTATGTAATTCATTTGGCTTTGGTGGCACAAACGGTTCGTTACTGTTTAAGAAAATTTAATCGAGTTAATGCCAATAAGGGAAGATGAAAATCTTCCCTTTTTTATTTGTTTTTTTGTCACATTAGTATTTATCAATTCCCGTTAAATGATGATTTAGCGTAGACTGATAAGTAATGAAACTTATTTAATAGGATCTATTATGGCCGGTAAAGATAGACAACTTACATTACGTTTTCTGGCAGAACCTGCAGATGTCAATTTTGGCGGTAAGGTTCACGGCGGTGCAGTAATGAAATGGATCGATTTAGCCGCTTATGCAGCAGCAGCAGGCTGGAGCGGTAAATATTGTATTACTGTTTATGCTGGCGGCATTCGATTTGTTAAGCCTATCCATGTGGGTAATATTGTCGAAGTGACTGGCAAAGTTATTTATACCGGTACAACGTCTATGCACATTGCCATTGATGTAAAAGCAGGCGATCCTAAAGAATCTGAACGTCATCTGACAACCCACTGTATTGTTATTATGGTAGCAGTAGACGATGAAGGACATCCTACATCGGTTCCAGAGTGGATACCAGCCACCGCTGATGATGTTCGCTTACGTGATAGTGCATTGAGATTGATGGATATGCGTAAACGTATCGGTGCCGAAATGGAAGCTCACGTTAAACCTTCAGTTGAATAAATAAGGGGAAATCATGGCCAAGGTAGCATTTATTGGTTTAGGCGTTATGGGGTTCCCGATGGCGGGACATTTGGTTAAACAGGGTCATGACGTTACTGTTTATAACCGTACCGGGGCTAAAGCGACTCAGTGGGTTGAACAATATGGTGGTAAGAAGGCTGATACACCAAAAGATGCCGCCCAAGGCCAAGACATCGTTTTTACCTGTGTGGGTAATGATGATGACTTACGTCAAGTAGTATTAGGTGAACATGGGATTGTGCATGGTATGCATGCTGGTGCTATTTTAGTTGACCATACAACCGCTTCAGCAGATGTTGCACGTGAAATTGCCGCGTACATTGAGCCACTTAACATCGCATTCTTAGACGCGCCAGTTTCAGGTGGTCAAGCCGGTGCCGAAAATGGTGCGTTAACGGTGATGATGGGTGGTGACCAAGCTCATTTTGATACTGTTAAACCCGTCATATCGGCATACAGCCGCTGCGCTGAATTGTTAGGGCCAGTTGGGGCGGGGCAGTTGACTAAAATGGTTAACCAAATTTGTATTGCTGGTGTAGTGCAAGGCCTCGCAGAGGGACTTCATTTTGCTAAAAGTGCTGGTTTAGATGGCTTAAAAGTGATTGAAGTGATCAGCAAAGGCGCGGCACAAAGCTGGCAGATGGAAAATCGCTATAAAACGATGTGGCAAGGTCAATATGATTTTGGTTTTGCTATCGATTGGATGCGTAAAGATTTGGGTATTGCATTAGATGAAGCCCGTCGTAATGGTAGCCATTTACCGGTAGCCGCATTAGTTGATCAATTTTATTCTGAAGTTCAAGCAATGAAAGGTAATCGCTGGGATACTTCTAGTTTACTTGCTCGCTTAGAAAAGTCTCGCAGTTAATATAAACACTAAGTTGTTATATGTGTAAATGTAGCCCCAATATCGATTGGGGCTTTTTTATTGGCTATAAGCCAATACATTAGCCTTTGCTGTATTAGCTTGTTTCTGCTCTTAAGATGATTTATTGACTAAAAACCATCGAGTTACATGATATAGCGCACATCTTCATCTAATTATCGCTGCTATTATTACTTAATCTAAATTAATTTTGCTTAAAGTGGATTGATTAACTACGTTTATATTGTCAGTTAATTTGAGATTGTTTATAAATCTTTGATAAACGGTTTATAAACAAAGTTGTTGAATAACCCTTAAGCAAAGTGTCGTGTTGCAGTGTGATGATCCGCGTCAGATAAAAGAATGCGGACACACACTAAATTGGAGGAATGAATAGTGAGCAATAAACTACTAAGTGCATTGTTTGCGGCTGGTTTCGCGGTAATGATGATGTCTTCTGCATCATTTGCTGCTGATGAGACCCTCGCAGAGTTTCACGTTGAAATGGGTGGCTGTGAAAACTGTCACGCTGATGGTGAACCATCAAAAGATGGCGCTTATGAATTTGAACAATGTCAAAGTTGTCATGGTTCACTAGCTGAAATGGATGATAACCATAAGCCACATGATGGGTTACTTATGTGTGCTGATTGTCATGCGCCACATGAAGCAAAAGTAGGCGAAAAGCCAACATGTGATACATGCCACGATGATGGCCGTACTGCAAAATAAGTTATCTTAGATAGCTTGAAAATACCGACATAATGTCGGTATTTTTGTTTTTATTCCTCAAGAGTATACATCTCACTTTTATTTTTATACCTCTTTATAGGTATTTAAAGTCTTTTGATTTCAATTAGATGCGCTACATAACAGCGCAGTCAATGCACTTTTGTTGCGCAAATGTTGTAATGCTTTATTTATCTAAATATCCATTTCTATTATAAATCAGTGAGTTAATTTTCTGGCACAGCTTTCGCAGTACCTTACCCATGAGATAGTCAAAGTGAAAGGGTAGATGTATGTCAGTGGTCCAATCAAGTTGTGCTTATTGTGGTGTCGGATGCGGTGTTAGCGTGTCTTCAAATAAACCGAATTGGACCGATGTCGATGCTGCAGATTTAATACTAGTCGGTGACAACAAGCATCCAGCTAATTACGGTCATTTATGTGCCAAAGGTGAACGCTTACTCGACAGTTTAGCCCAACCCAATGTACTGCGTTACCCTAAACTTCGTTCTGGTATGCCACTTGATTGGGACAAGGCGAGCACCTTAATTGCTGATACCTTTGCGAAAACCATTGCAGAACATGGTCCAGATTCAGTCGCACTGTATCTTTCTGGCCAATTACTCACTGAAGATTATTATGTTGCCAACAAGTTTGCTAAAGGCTTTTTAAAAACGGCTAACGTCGATACTAACTCACGCTTATGTATGTCGTCAGCGGTGAGCGCAATGCAGCGTGCCTTTGGTGAAGATGTAGTTCCTGGATGTTACGACGATCTAGAGCAAGCTGATGTGATAGTGCTTGTAGGGGCCAATACCGCTTGGACTCATCCCGTTCTTTTTCAAAGAATTTTAGCCGCAATAAAAGCCAATAATGCTCAGTTAGTGGTAATCGACCCGTTATCAACAGCCACAGCAAAACAAGCAGACTTACATTTAGCCATTAAACCGGGCGCTGATTTAACATTATTTCATGGCTTACTCGGTTACCTAGCAGATCAAAATCGTGTCGACCACGCGTATATTGCCGCACATACAGAAGGCTTTGATACTGTGGTTTTGCAGGCGCAACAATTAAGTGCCAATTTAGCCGATCTTGCCACGCAAGTCGGTGTTTCAGTCACTCAGCTGACGCAATTCTATCAACTTGTAGCCAACAATAAAAAAGTACTTACGGCATCTTGTCAGGGGGTTAATCAGTCAACCATTGGCACCGATGCAACCAATGCGATGATTAACTGCCACCTCGCGTTAGGGCACATTGGTCAAGCTGGTTGTGGTTTTTTTTCGTTAACAGGGCAGCCTAATGCCATGGGCGGTCGTGAGGTTGGTGGGTTGGCCACTCAGTTAGCATGCCATATGGGTTTTTCACAACCGGAGCAGCAGTTATTAGCTGATTTTTGGAAAGTTGATAGTATTGCGGATCAAAAAGGATTGGTTGCAGTTGAGATGTTTGATGCCCTTGCCGAAGGTAAAATCAAAGCGATTTGGATTATGGGTACCAATCCTGTGGTGTCTTTACCCAACAGTGAAAAAATAGCACAAGCATTAGCCGATTGTCCTTTTGTGGTGGTGTCTGAAATCAGTCCTGATTCTGATACCGCCAAACTTGCTGATGTATTACTCCCAGCTCAAGGCTGGTCAGAAAAGTGCGGTACCGTCACTAATAGTGAGCGCACTATTACGCGTCAACGTGGCTTTATCACTGCCAAAGGGCAAGCTAAACCAGATTGGTGGGCCGTTAGCCAAGTAGCTAAGAAAATGGGCTTTGATGGTTTTGAGTTTGATGACAATGCCAGCATATTTAGCGAGTTTGCAGCCTTATCGGCGAAGGTTAAACAGGTTTTTCCAACTAAGGTGTTTGATCTCACTGGGCTAACAGAGTTATCCAAAGCGCAATATGATGCACTAGCACCGACGCAATGGCCTATTGCTTCGGCAACTCAAATTGGTCAACAAAACGTGCGTGTTTTCGGCCTAGGTGAATTTGCTACCGCGACGGGTAAAGCGCAGTTTGTTACGCCTGCGGTTGTTAGTGTTCCGCAACAATCATTACCGAGTAACACCTTGTTATTAAACACTGGCCGAAGCCGAGATCAGTGGCATACCATGACTCGCACCGGACATATTGCTAGCTTACGAGCCAGTATTCCTGAGCCTGTCGTTCACCTGCATTCATCACAACTCAGTGCATTGTCGTTAACAGAAGGTGGCTTGGTCCGCATTGAAGCTATTCAAAATCAAATTGAACAATACTCCACAGAGACCGCTAACCCCGACCTTTTTACCCACGCCTCATTCACGATGGCTCGCGCTGTTGTCGATGATGACATACCGACAAATATGGCTTTGATGTCAATGCATTGGTCTGCACAGTTTTCGCTGACAAAAGGCGTGAATCAAGCATTAGATGCACGTGTCGACCCAATATCAAAACAACCTGGGTTTAAGTGTCAACCCGTGACATTAACCCCTGTTGAACTTGCGCTGCAAGGGGTGGTTTTTGGTCAACACTACTCTTCTGCTCACGGGCTATGTTGGCAAGTTGCACAAACGCTAGAGAACGGAGTGTGTCATCACATCGGTTTTACTGATACCGACGACGGCTTTGCGTATCAAGCGACTGTGCATTCACTTAAGTGGACTTTAACGGTAGTTGGCCAGCCTTTATATATCCAATGTAATATGGATAAAGGATTACTTAAGGCATTAAAAGTATTGTCTCATACTCAAGTGAATGTGGCCCTATATCAGATGAATGATTTTATTGGTAAGCCTGTCGATAAACAGTTAATTAAACAGCTACATCAGCAAATAAAAGCCGGAAATAGTCCGTTAATCTGCGCTTGTACAGGGGTAACCGAAGCGAACATTAACGACGAAATCAATCAACAATTTAACGACCAAGTGATGAGTGACGGTTTAGCGAATATCAGTTTTGAGCAGGCGTTAGATAGCACCCAGTTATTACTCGGTTGCGGCCGTCAATGTGGCAGTTGTCATAGTGAAGTTAAGCAGTGTGCCAAGCAGAGTTGGAAAGATGCCTTATCTTATTGCGAATCTTATTCCGACATTGACCATCAACCATCAGTAGCAGAGGACGTAGCCTAATGAAAACAGTAGAAGCAATGATAAAAGGTCATCAATCTATAAATGCTTTAGGGCATGCCGCAAATGAATTACACGCGGGTGATGTGGCTATTGTTGGTGCGGGTTGTGGTCAATTAGAGTTAATGACACTTAAGGCCGCTAGAATAGTGGCACAAGCTGAAGCGTTGGTGTTTGACAGCCTGGTGAGTCGTGACATTTTGACGTTAGTAACCCCGAGTTGTCAGCGTCACTTTGTGGGTAAACGCTGTGGTCAGCCGAGTAAAAAGCAAGACGATATTAATGAATTATTACTGACATTGGCGCAGCAAGGATTAAAAGTGGTGCGCTTAAAGGGCGGCGATCCGCATATTTTTGGTAGAGGTTCAGAAGAAGCGCTTTACCTTGCACAAAATGGTATCCGTTCGCAATTTATTCCAGGTGTTACCGCAGCGTTAGGTTGTGCATCAAGTACCGGCATTCCATTAACGTATCGTGGTATGGCCCGTAGTGTCACGCTGATCACCGGCACCAAAATGACCGATGCCGATAATGCCAATGCTCCAACTCAGTGGCAAGCATTGTTAGCGGCGCAATCTACGTTAGTGTTTTATATGGGTAAAGAACAAGCTGCAAGCATTTCAATTGGGTTACTCGATACTCAATGTGGCGCTAATCTGCCGGTAGCATTTGTTACCAATGGTGGAAGACCGAATCAAATTGTTACTTATGCCACAGTCGCTTCTATGGCCGATGCCGCGTTAACCATTAAAGACTCTGGGCCGACGTTAATCATCATTGGTGACGTGGTGTCTGTTGGTCAACAGCTGAATGCTTTGCTTGCCGATATTGATGTAGCTGCAACACAACCCCCATTAGAATATGGGTACGAGGCTTTATATGCCTAAAATGGGTGAGTTAACGCTGACATCCGTGGATGAGTTTGACTTTCGTTTGTTGATAAAAGCATTAGGTAAGGGCGAAAAAGGCTCTCGTGCATTAACGTTTGACGAGGCATGTTTGCTGCTTGAAGGTTTTGCTAAAGGAAAAGCAACGCGCGCACAAATGGCTAGTGCCATGATGCTCATGCGCGTGCGCGGTGAAACGACTGAAGAAATATCAGGCATGGTGGCCGGTTTACGTCGCACTGTAGACAAAGATTGGCATTCGCTTGAGGTCGATATCGACTGGCCTGTGTATGCGGGCAAGCGCGAGCAGTTACCTTGGCTTTTACTCGTCGCTAAGTTATTAGCAAAACAGGGTGTTCGAGTGATGTTACACGGTGACAGCCAAGCTCTACCTCATCGCCGCCATGTTGAATCATGTTTAGCGTCGCTTAATATTGCGTGTTGTACTACACCGCAAATGGCCAAAGCGGCGTTGCATTCAGATAACATTGTTTACGTATGCGCCGGTGATTTAGCCCCAGTGTTAGATGAGTGTCGTCAATTACATCAAGAATTAGGTCTACGCAGTTTGATTCAAACCGCAGCGCGTTGCATGAACCCAACTAATGCACCAATAAGCCTCCGCAGTTATTTTCACCCTGGGTTAGATACGGTACACCAAGGAATATGCGAAATTTTATTTGAGAAAAGCGAATATCACGCCGGCAGTGTGGCTATTTTTAAAGGTTTACAAGGTGAAACCGAGTGTAATCCAAGAGTGGCTACCACGATAACTGTCGTCAACGGACAGACAGATAATATAGCGGTATCGAGCTTATCTATCCCTACGTTATTAGAAGGCTTTTCTGGTGCAAAAGTGGGCCAAGCTGAATTGTCTAGCGATATTCTTGCGCTTCTATGGCGCGAACAAGAACCTTTTTCTGCAGATGCGCTGACAACATTAATGTCACGCACCATGATTGAGCAAGCGCTTAGCAGTATGACGGCAACGTTGGCTGCAGTATTGTTATTACTGAGCCGTAAATCAGCTATGACGGAACCCAATACAACTGCAATTATTACAACAGAACAAGCAGTTAATTTAAGCCAACAATGTTGGACAAACCGTTTTAATAGTACAGATTGTCCACTAAAACAATGGCGGAACAGGGAGTTGTTATGCGCAGTTTAATATTTTGTGACTCGAGTTTCTCGGCCGTTCCAGTAGTCGATTGTGAAGTTGTACAGTATCAGGCTTGTTTGGCTGCGTTTGGACATGTCACTGTGCTGACTTCTGTAAGCCAAGTTGAGCAACGATTACACCAACAAACATTTGATACCTTGCTGATATTAACCGACACATTGCACGCTCAAATCCAAGCACTAATCCAACGTACATTAACAAGCAAGCCTATGGTAATAGTTGTCAATGCCAAAACATGGCAGCAGACAGCATTAACCGAGTTACTTGATTGTGGTCGCATTACTTTTATTCCCGAAATATTAAGCGTTAACCGCTTAACCAGTGTTATTAGTTTGGCTCAAGCACGTTTTGATGCAGCCAGTAAAACGCTAGCCGAATTTAAGAGGTTGGATGATGAAATTCGCAGTATAAAATTGCTTAGCCAAGCAAAATTAATTGTTATGGCGCAAGGATTTGATGAAACCAAAGCACATCAGATTATTCAACAACAAGCGATGCAAAAAGGGTTGTCTTTGGCACAAATGTCGGCACAAATTATTGCAGTGGCTAGTCCACAAAAAAGTCAGGTGTCACCAGTCACTATAGCAATGAGCAAGGATGGTGCGCCTCATGTTGGTGCGGTTATCCCTAAAGTGGACATGTTATCGTCATAATGTAAAGGTTGTTGAGTTTTAATTTAATATGAATCAGATAGTTATAGTTTTTTATTTGTTGGCATAGAGTCTGCAACATCACAGTATGATACTGAATGTCGCTAATGGTTTTAATCCATTTAGATTCAAACAGTAAAATTTAAAAAATCGGGATTGTAACTGGCAATGGCGCCAACTCTTTAAGCGGAGTTGGCGCCATTTTGCGTTTTACGGTCCAAGGTATGAAGGAGTTGGATATGGCAGTCTCAAAACCCAAGTTAGTGGTCGTTGGTAATGGCATGGTTGGTCATCATTTTATTGAGCAATTGTGTAGTTTAGGACTCAATAAAACGTTTGACGTACACGTGTTTGGCGAAGAGCCGCGTCCAGCTTATGACCGAGTGCAGCTGTCAAAATATTTTGAGACCGGTAGCGCGGATCCATTGATGTTAACCAGTGCGCAAGATTATCAAGATTGGGGCATTACGCTTCACTTGAATACACCTATTACGGCAATTGATATTGCCGCCAAAACGGTGACCAGCGCGCAAGGTGACCATTATTCTTATACCCGTTTAGTACTTGCAACGGGATCATTTCCGTTTGTACCACCGATACAGGGTAACGATCGCGCTCAGTGCTTGGTGTATCGCACCATTGAAGATCTTGAGGCGATTCAAGCCGCAGCCCAAAACAGCCAAGTTGGGGTGGTGGTTGGTGGAGGACTATTAGGCTTAGAAGCCGCCAATGCCATGATGCAGCTTGGGGTAAAAACTCACGTTGTAGAGTTTGCGCCTCAACTGATGCCCGTTCAGCTAAATGATAAAGCCGGTGAATTACTGTGCAGTAAAATCGAACAGCTCGGCGTGAGTGTACATACTTCAAAAGCCACCACTGCGATTATTGACGGTGAAACGGCAATGCATCGAATGACCTTTAATGATGAGTCTTATCTTGAAACTGACATGATTGTGTTTTCTGCCGGTATTCGTCCACAAGATTCATTAGCACGTATTTCCAATATCAGTATTGGTGAACGTGGCGGCATTGAAATTGATGATTACTGCTTAACCTCAGCGCCAGATGTTTACGCCATTGGTGAGTGTGCGTTATGGCAACAAAAAATATTTGGTTTAGTGGCTCCGGGTTACCAAATGGCCCGTGTTGTGGCTTCGCACATTGCCTCTTTAACCTCTAATAGCGTGTCGCAGTCATTCACTGGTGCAGACATGAGCACCAAGCTTAAATTACTGGGTGTTGATGTGGTTGCTATTGGTGCTAGCCGAGGTTTTGATAACGCCCAGTTTGTTGAGTTATCTGATAACCATGCGGGTATTTATAAAAAATTATGGTTAGACGAAACTGGTAAATTTTTGAAAGGGGCGGTGTTAATTGGTGATAACAGCGATTACAGTCGCTTGCTCGATAGCTATTTGTCTCAAGACGAGATCGAAGGTTCTGCGGTTGAGTTATTGCTAGCAGGTGCTGAAAACGAAGCCGATTTAAAAGACACTTCTATTGTGTGTTCTTGTCATCAAGTGACCAAGGGCGACATTGTTGAAGCCGTGACCGCCGGCAATCATAAAATGGCTGAAATCAAATCATGTACTCGTGCAGCATCGGGTTGTGGTGGTTGTGCACCGTTAGTTCAAAAAATTATTGATCAAACCTTACAAGCTGCAGGGCTCGACTTTAATGCTGGGATTTGTGCCCATTTTGATCATGACCGACAAGCCTTGTATCACTTATGCCAAGTCGAAGGCATAAATGATTTTAATACCTTAATCACTCTGCATGGCAAACCTTCAGCCAGTGGCCACGCATATGGCTGTGATATTTGCAAACCTGCAGCCGCGTCCATATTTGCCAGCCTACAAAATCATTATGTGCTGGATCAAAATTTGGGTCATGTGCAATTGCAAGACACCAATGATGCTTACTTAGGCAACATCCAAAAAGATGGCACTTACTCTATTGTGCCGCGAGTCGCTGGTGGTGAAATCACCCCAACTAAACTTATCGCCATGGGCCAAATTGCTCAAGAATATGACCTCTATACCAAGATAACGGGTGGCCAACGCATTGATATGTTTGGTGCAACCTTATCGCAGCTACCCGAAATTTGGAAAAAACTCATTGATGCCGGTTTTGAAACGGGTCATGCCTACGGTAAGTCACTGCGCACGGTAAAATCCTGTGTTGGCAGTACTTGGTGCCGTTACGGTGTACAAGATGCAGTTGGTTTCGCGATTGATTTAGAGAACCGCTACAAAGGCTTACGCAGTCCACATAAATTAAAATTTGCGGTGTCGGGCTGTACTCGTGAATGTGCTGAAGCACAAAGTAAAGACATCGGCATTATCGCAACCGACAAAGGTTGGAACTTATATGTGGCTGGCAATGGCGGCATGCGTCCACGCCACGGTGATTTATTTGCCACCGACTTATCAACTCAAGACCTCTATAAATACATCGATCGCATTTTGATGTTTTATGTCAAAACCGCAGACAAATTGCAGCGTACCTCGACCTGGATGGATTCATTAGAAGGTGGTCTAGCATATTTAAAATCAGTCGTTATTGACGATGCGTTGGGGATTAACTCGATCTTAGAGCAGCAGATGGACCATATTGCCGCCACATACCAATGTGAGTGGAAAACCAGCCTTGAACAACCGGCCTTTCTGGCGCGCTTTAATGAGTTTGTTAATCCAAGTGATGCGCCAGAAGCTGATACCAGTGCTTACCAGCGAATTCGTGAGCAACGTTTTCCGAGTATTAAAGACGCAGGGGCAGGAACAATAGCGATTAAAGATATTACAGACGATGCAGCACAACTCGCAGTGGAGGAATTAGCATGAATTGGATAAATGTGTGTAATGAAGCAAGCATGCCAAAAGGCACAGGAATAGCTGCTTGGGTAGCAGGGCGGGCCGTTGCCATTTTTAATTTAGGGGATGACGGTTTATTTGCCCTTGATAACGTTGACCCTGCCAGTGGTGTGAGTTTGCTGGCAAGGGGACTTATTTGTGAAATCGATGGAGAGCTTTGTGTCGCTTCACCGCTTTATAAACAACATTACCGTTTAGATAACGGACGTTGTATTGAACATGCTGATTTAGTGGTTAAACCATTCGACATTAAAACTGAGCAAGGCAATGTGTTTGTCTTGGCTCAGTCATAAAGGAGCCGTTATGAGTGCTGACAAATTTAATCTGTTTTCTTTTCGCGGCAAGATGAAAATCATGCATTTAAGTTGGATGGCATTTTTTATCACTTTTGTGGTGTGGTTTAACGCTGCCCCATTAGTGAGTGTTATTGCTGACAGTTTAGGGCTGACTACAGCTCAAATTAAAACACTGCTGATCCTCAACGTAGCTCTAACGATCCCTGCGCGGATTATCATTGGTATGGTGACCGACAAATATGGTCCAAGGATTACTTATTCTGCCTTACTAGGGATCTGTTCAATTCCTTGCTTTATGTTCGCGGTAGCCGACACCTTTGAGCAGTTAGCGTTAGCCCGATTTCTGATTGGTTTTATTGGTGCTGGTTTTGTGGTTGGTATCCGTATGGTGAGTGAATGGTTTCCGGCTAAAGAGTTAGGTACAGCTGAAGGCATATATGGCGGATGGGGTAACTTTGGTTCAGCTGCAGCAGCCTTTACTTTACCGGCCGTTGCACTTGCTTTTGGTGGCCCTGACGGATGGCGCTATGCGATTGGTATTACCGGTTTAATGAGTTTGTTGTTTGCGTTTGTGTATTACTTCAATGTGACTGATACCCCAAAAGGTTCGACTTACTTTAAACCTAAAAAGGGTGGCGGCTTAGAAGTCACCAGCAAAAGTGACTATGTGTTACTGATCGTTATGAAGGTACCTATGTATGCCACGTTAGCGTTGTTAGGTTGGAAACTGTCTCCTGCTGGTGTGAGTATGTTTACTCAAGATGCAACTTACCTTATCTATCTTGGGTTGGTGGTGGTGTTTTTGTTCGATTTTTACCAAACGTACCAAGTGAACAAGCACTTGTTTTCAATGGAAGTGCCTGAGTTTGAACGCTATCAGTTTAAGCAAGTTGCTGTTTTGAATGTGTTGTATTTCACTACCTTTGGCTCTGAGCTTGCCGTGGTATCTATGTTGCCACTCTTTTTTGCCGAAACGTTCGAGCTTGGCATGGCACAAGCCGGTATGTTGGCATCAAGCTATGCCTTTATGAACTTAATGTCTCGTCCTGGCGGTGGCTGGTTAAGTGATAAATTTGGTCGTAAAACGACCTTGTTAATATTAACTGCAGGGTTAGCTATTGGTTATTTATCGGTGGCACAAATTGACTCGTCATGGTCATTGCCTTTGGCTGTAGCAGTCGTTATGGCATGCTCATTCTTTGTTCAAGGTGGCGAAGGTGCTGTGTTTGCTGCAGTGCCGCTGATCAAGCGTCGTTTAACAGGGCAAATTGCTGGTATGACAGGGGCTTATGGTAATGTCGGCGCAGTGTTTTTCTTAACCGTATATTCCATCGTGTCTACTCAAATCTTCTTTTATGTGATTGCAGTAAGTGCCGTATTTGGTTTTATTACTCTGTTCTTTATGAATGAACCCAAAGGGCATATTGCTGAAGTCAATGAACATGGCGAAGTTACGTTAATCAGCGTAAGTTAAACTGAAGGCTCAAACCTTGTTTGAGCTTTAGCAATAAAACGTATGTAGGGATCGATATGGCATCTGAGGTTGTAGCGTTAGTTAACCCAAATACCGAAGCGGCATTGCCCTTCGCTACAACCTTGCAACTGGTTGTCGGTCAAGCAACAGAAAAAGGCCGTAAATCACAAAATGAAGATGCCATCGGTATTCGTATTCCATCTGGCTTAGCACTGATAACCAAAGGTGTCGTAAGTGTTATCAGCGATGGCGTCAGTACAGCTGAAGGCGGTGCGCATGCTTCAGCCATTAGTGTGAGTAACTTTCTTGCGGATTACTATTCCACCCCTGAAAGCTGGGGTGTGCAAACATCGAGTTCCAAAGTATTAACGGCTTTGAATCGTTGGTTGTACGGATTAGGACAAGATTATCGTGATGCAAGGCGTGGCTTTGTATGTACTTTTAGTGCACTGGTATTTAAGTCTTGTTCTGTACACATGTTGCACGTGGGGGATTCGCGAATTTATCGCTTTAGGCACGGAGAATTACTGCAATTAACCCACGACCACAGCACGAATATCAATTCATCAAACCAATACCTCACTCGCGCATTAGGGATGGACGTTAACTTAGATGTTGATTACAAAACCTTATCGGTAGAAGTCGATGATGTGTATTTAATGACTACCGATGGCGTACATGACGTACTCACTGAATTTGAAATACACCAAAAACTGACGGTTCTTTGTCAGCAACATTCAACGCTTAGTGATGATTTGTGTGAGCAATTTTGCTTAATGTTAAACAAAAAGGCGTTTGATTTAGGCAGTAAAGATAACCTCAGTTCGCAGTTATTAAGTGTTAGCCAGTTGCCGAAACAAGCTATCGATGATGTTTACCAAAGCTTGTCGAGTCAACCGTTTCCACCACCATTGAGCGTTGGAATGAAGTTAGACGGTTATCAGGTAACCCATACACTTCATCAATCACAACGCAGCCAGGTTTATCGAGTCGTCAATGACCAAGGCGAAGCTTTTTGTATGAAAACCCCTTCAGTTAATTACATTGATGATGCCGCTTACATAGAACGTTTTATGTTAGAAAGCTGGATAGGACAACGTATCAACAGTACTCATGTGGTTAAGGTTGTCGAACTGCAAAAAATAAAGTCTGCTTTGTACTATGTTACTGAATTTTTATCGGGAATAAGCCTAGGTGAATGGTTAACCCAACATAAAAAAGCCCCAGTAGAAGAGGTTTTATTACTGCTAAAACAAATTGAATTAGGGATCAGAGCCTTTCATCGGCGTGAAACGCTGCATCAAGATTTGAAACCGGATAATATTTTTATCACCCGAGAAGGGGTAGTTAAAATCATCGATTTTGGTTCTTGTTATATTAAAGGCGTAGCAGAAATTAGTAGTCCGTTAACTCGAGATCGTATTTTGGGTACAGCCGATTACACCGCTCCTGAAGTTATCTTGGGTTATCAAGCCGATGGCCGTGCCGATTTGTTTTCGCTTGCTGTGATTGCTTTTGAGATGTTGGCAGGACAATTGCCCTTTAAAGGCAAACTTGAGAAATGTCGAACGCGGCAGGATTATCAACGTTTAGACTACATTAGTGTGCACCAATTAAACCCAATGGTGCCAGAGTGGATGGATAACGCATTAAAAAAAGCCCTTAATATTGATCCTAATCTACGCCAAGCAGACACCTGTGAGCTTATTCATCAATTAACTACCGCCAAAGCTAATCAAACAGTAAAAGATTTTGTTCCTCTTATCGCCCGTAACCCTGTGCGTTTTTGGCAAGTGATTTCAATCGCGTTGTTCTTATGTTTAGTGGCTTCTTTATTGAATAATTGATTATGAAAGTGTTTTTTAAACATAAAGCTTAAAAATAAGTAATAAGTTAATGTGTGTAAGTAAATTAACTTGTTAAAAGTTACTTATTTTTTATGTAATGATTTTGCACATCGAAATGATTATTAATAACCCTATCTATATTAGAGTGTTATTTGTTTAAATAGCACTTCTTATATCAACCATCCGCCTATATAAAAATAAATAAAATAACATCAATTATTTTAAGAAGTAACAAATCCATTTAAATAAATGAAAACTCAATGTTGTACGTGTTATTTGTTTTTTATTTTAAAAAACTAACATAAAATTGATTTAGATCAATTTATTAGCTTGGTTGTCGCAATTAAGTCTGGGTGTGAAAATAAAATAACCTATAGGTCTATATTGGTTTAATACTCAAGGTTGATTCGAACGTTATATGGCAGAGCCACAATATCAAAACAATGAATGTAAAAGTTATTAAGCGACATAAATAGAATGTTCTATACGTTTAATAACCCGGGGACATGAATATGACCTTGAACGAGCGTGTACATCAATATTACCTTAATGCAACAACTGGGGTTCTTGCTATTTTCCTGTGTATTATGTCTTTTCCTAGCCTTGGCCAACATGATTTGAGTGATATAAATGAACTTGCTATAGGTATTAATAATGCAGTCAATGTCACTCAACTTGGTGATGAACTATCCATTAATTTAAATCAAAGCGGGTTCAACAATCAGTTCAATTCAAATCAACTTGGCTACAACAATCAAATCTTTACTCATCAACAAGGCATGTTCAATGGGGTAACGGCATTTCAGTCCGGGGCTGATATTGAAGCTAGTATCTATCAATCAGGGTTTGGTAATCGAGTGATTACCAGTCAAGTAGGAAGCAATTTGCTAACGGATGTGAGTCAAATTGGAACACAAAACTTAGCGATTATTCATCAGACTGGAAGTAATAACACCATTATGATTCAACAGAATGGTTATGGAAGTGCTGTTGGTATTCTTCAATGGGGAACAATGCAAAACGTTAGCGTGACTCAAAGTAATTAATTTGAGTTGTTTAATTCAACCAAATGAAGGGAAATACAAAGATGAAATATTCTAAATTAGCTTTATTAATCTCAGCAGCTTTATTGACCTCAGCTGGAGCGTATGCAGGTGGTAACGAAGCCGATGTTAGTCAAGAAGGAGAGTTAAATACCGCAGTGGTTGTTCAACAAAGCAATAGTGTTGCTAATAGTGCAACTATTGAGCAACTTGGCAATAATAATCTTTCAACTATTTTACAGGCTGAAACGGCAAACTCCCAAGCCTCATCAAATCAAGAGGGAAATGATAATACATCTTTGATTGACCAACATAATGCAACAAGCACAGCTAGCGCATCGGTTAAATCAGTTGGTGATGGTAACAAAGCAGATGTCGCACAAGAATTTTATAATGGTGAAAATGCTCAAGCGACTGTTAATCAAAATGGCAGCGGTAACCTAGCAACCATCACTCAAAATAACGGTGACGGTGCACAGTCTACGGTTAATCAAACTGGCAGCGAGGATACCGCTGAAGTTTATAACCATTGGTCAGATTATGCAGATGCAACCATTAATCAATCAGGTAACTCCAACAATAATGCTTATATTCAACAGGAAGCGTCAGATGCTGCCAGTGCCACATTAACCCAAACTGGTTCAAATAATGACGGTGATATATTACAAAATAATCAGAATTATGGCGGTTCGGGTAGTGATGATACGGTCGCAACATTAGAGCAAGTCGGTAATGGTAACATTGGTTTAGTTGAACAAACTGGTTTATCTAACATGGCTGATGTATATCAAAATGGTGAATCTAATGATGCACATGTGACTCAAGCTGGCAGTAACCATGACGCTCAAGTTAACCAATACGGTTTAAATCAAACGGCAACGGTAACGCAAATGGACTTTGATCATGTTGCAACCGTCAATCAGTCTAATGAAGGAAACACTGCGACGGTGACTCAAAGTGCGTTAACTCTTGGGAATGGCAATGGTAACGGTAATTCAGGTACTGGTAACAATGCTACTGTTGACCAAGAAGGTATGAATGATACCGCTACGATTGTACAAGCCGGTTTTTCAAATGAAGCTGTAGTGCTTCAAGGTGAGTATAGTTTTGACAACACAATTACAATCACCCAGTCGGGTCATCATAACTATGCAGGTGGTTCAACTGATGATGGCGGATTAAGTACCGTTACAGTAAATCAAACTGGGCATCATAATGAAGTTAATAGCAAACCCAATGGCAGCAACTTTTATGGTGAAGGGATCGGTGCAGGAACGTGGGGAGCGAATAATATCGTTACTGTTGACCAAGATGGCCATCATAACAAGGCCTATGCCGATGCTGCTGATACATCAATTATTGATATAGACCAGTCTGGACATCATAACGAAGCATATGCTCAATCTGAGTGGGGCGTAGCTAACGAAATTGATATTGACCAAACCGGTGGCAATCATTTTGCTGATGTATATGTCTCTGGCGATTTAGAGGGAGATGGCAGCAATGTGGTTTATGTTACCCAAACCGATATGAATAACTCAGCAGTTGTAAGCAGCATAGGGTTTGGTAATACAGTGACGATTACTCAAGGCATGTAGCGAAAAAATAAAAAGGGTGTGCAAACACCCTCTTTATTTACACATTAGTAATTAAAGATATTGTGCCAATCTTAAAAATCTCACTTTGATATTTTTAAGATTGGCATTTTTTGAAGTCGTAATAGATACATTCGCTGATAGTTTTGCAAGCTCAATATTTAACAACAGATATCAAGGCCCTACGTTTACAAAGTGGAAATTGCACCAACAACCGATAATGTGACACCAAAATCAATTGTCTCAACAGCTCAAGAAAATTTGTTGAACGATCAAAGTTAGCCCGTTGGCGTGTCAATCATGCAAAACCAGAAACCGATCTAATGGATTATTCATGGAAGTGGGTTCTACTTAAATGACCTCTATCATGTTGTTTCTATGTTTAATCATTGCTTGAAATAGATGAGTTACTCGTTAGCTTTATACCAATTTTTGATAAATATTTTTACCCGTCCTCAACAGATTTATCAATTAAAAATAGTCATTGGTGAGAGTTAAGTTGCTGTTATTTAATGATTATTTTTTATTTTAATAGTACAAAGGTAGGGGGTGGTAGGTCATTTAGTCTTAAGGTCTATCGCGGTTTAATACTGTGGGTTGATTCGTGCTCAATTGTAAGGCGCCATAATATTGACACTATCAATGGCACAGCGATGATTGATGATTTATTCAATTTTTAGTTAAATTGTCACCAACATCGCACAAGGGGCAGGAAGCATGACCTTGAAAAAGCGTAAAAATAATTATCGCTTAACGGCAAAAGCAGGGGTGTTAACTTTTGCATTGTTCATATCCTCATCTCCTTGTGTTAGCCAAGATATTAGCGATATTGATGAGTTAGCTACGATTGGTAATCAAGCTAATGTAAATCAATTTGGCGATGATATGTTGGTTAATATCAATCAACTTGGTAGTAACAACCATTTTATTTCAACTCAATCTGGCTTTAATAATCAAACTCTCACTACACAGCAGGGCACAAATAATTATGCCATTGCAAATCAGTCAGGAAATGATATTGAAGCCAATATACTACAAGCTGGTTTTAATAATGTTGTTTTACTTAACCAATTTGGTTCTAGCCTGATGGCCGATGTTGGTCAAATTGGAACGGACAATTTAGCCATTATCAATCAGACAGGTAGTGAAAATGCGATTTGGATCCAGCAGTACGGCTCCGGAAATGCTGTAAGTGTGACCCAATGGGGTGTATCACAACATGTTGTTGTGACCCAGGGAAGCTTATCTAACTAAGAGTAAAGGGAAATACGAAGATGAAACATTCTAAATTAGCGTTATTAATCTCAGCAGCGATATTTACTTCAGCAGGGGCTTATGCAAGCGACAATAATGTAGTCGATGTCGTCCAAAATGGTGCAAGTAATACTGCTAATGTCACACAGCAAGTAGGTAGTGACAATAACGATGCAACTATCGATCAAGATGGCACTTCAAACGTTGCTACAGTAAAACAATCAGATACTTCAAATACTCATGCGTTTGTTACTCAAAAAGGTGAGGGTAATGAGGGGACAATTACGCAGCATAATGCCACTCAAACAGCTACAGCAATTATTGATACAAGGGGTAACGAAAACGATGCAACAATAGAGCAAGAATTTAACAATGGGGATGAAGCAGAAGCTACGATCACTCAAAGAGGTGGTTCAAATGAAGCCGTAATATCACAATACAATGGTGATGGTTCTGACTCAGCGATTAATCAATTTGGTTCAGGGGACAAGGCTGAAATCGACAATATATGGTCTGATTATGCTACGGCAATTATTACTCAGGAAGCTGGGCCTGGGAATAATGCTTTAATTACTCAATCAGACTCCGATGCCGCTGAAGCGTATTTATCTCAAAATGGCGCTGGAAATTCAGGGGAAATTTATCAAAAGACAGATGAAAATGGGAGTGCACCCGGTGTTGATGATACTGTCGCAACGTTGACACAAACAGGCAATGATAATACCGGTTATATTGAACAAACAGCTTTATCAAATCTTGCTGATGTTTATCAAAACGGTAATGACAATCAAGCAGATGTTTATCAAACTGGTGAAAACAACGAAGCTGATGTTGATCAACAAGGTGATAATGATACTGCTTATGTAAGTCAATCAGGCCAGGATGGTTACGCTTCTGTAAGTCAAAGTGGTAACACCTTAAATACTGGTTTAGTCTATCAAAGTGGTTTTAGCAATTCTGCGACTATCGCTCAAGTCGGTTCGGACCATATGTCAACCATTACCCAGTCTGAATATGACAACGTAGCAAATGTTGACCAAACTAATGTGGATAACAATGCAACTGTTACTCAAAGTGGTTCAGCCTCTGGAATGGGTAATTTAGCAACGGTTATGCAGGACGGTTTAGGTGATAGCGCATTAGTCGAACAAATTGGTAGTGACAATACTGCAATTGTTGAACAAGGAACAGATAGCCATGATAATGATGTATTCATTTATCAAACTGGTAACGAGAACTATGCTGGCGCCTCAACTGAACTAGGCGGTGATAGCACTGTTACGATTAATCAAGAAGGTAATAATAACTATGTTGGTAATTTGCCAGGAACAAATAATTATTATGGTCCTAATGTAGGCGCTGGAACATATGGCGCTGAAAACGTAATTACCATCGATCAAATCGGTAATGAAAACAAAGCTTATGCTGATTCATCAGACTTTTCATCAGAAGTAGATATCGACCAAACTGGGGATCTAAATACTGCTATCGCAGAGTCTTGGTTAGGTACTGATAATGATATTATGATTTCTCAAACTGGTACATTACATAATGCAGATGTTTTTGTTAATGGTGCGGGTAACAACATGGTATCAATTACTCAAACTGATGCGAGTAATACGGCTAATGTAACTTCAATTGGCAACGGTAACTCAGTTACTGTTGTTCAAGGGATGTAGTACAAAAGTATAATGAAGGGTGCGCAAGCACCCTTTTGACTAATTGTTATACGGTAATCCACTTGCTAAACTTATGAACATTGATACGGACTTAGTATCAATATGATTGCTTTTTCATACCAGAGTTTATTCATACCACATGGAGTGTTAGGAATGTTTAAAGTTGAAAATTGGATGATCGTATCGCGTTCGCAGTTGTTAATCGATTTACTTGATTCTCGCTGGCCACAAGAGTTTTTGGTTAAATTAACTAAGGCTCAGCCAGGTAATATGTCTAAGTTACTTTCCACACAAACCAACTCAATGGTGGTTTTCGATTTAGCAACAATTGATCTTCAGCAAGCATATCAACTACAACGCGTTATTGAACGTGAATATTGTGGTATTCGTACCGTTTTTCTAAATTTCCCTAAACAAGTTGATGCAAAATTTTTAATTCATCCATCGACCACAACAGGTGTCTTCTATACCAATGCTAATTTAGCTGATGTTAGTAGCGGTTTAAATGAAATACTAAAAGGCCGTAGTGTAATCCCTCAAGATCTCTATCAATCGTTAATGAGTGTTAACCATGACGATGACAGTGAACAACTGACCATTCGTGAACGTGAGGTATTACAAACGTTGTTGTCTGGCAGCACAAATCTCGATATCGCTAATCAACTATTTGTCAGTGAATCCACCATTAAAACGCATCTCTATCGTGCGTTTCGAAAAATTGGTGTGTCTAGTCGTGGTCAAGCCATTGCTTGGGCGCAAACTCATATGCATGAGGTGAGAGTGTGAAATATCCATCAGTGATACTCCTTTGTCTGATGGCTAGTCAGGCAGTTTTGTTAAGTGATGCTATTGCTGATGATCGTAAAGATGTTGACGTTAATGTTCCAGAGTTTACTAAAGCTAATATTGCGCCCACCACAGATGAAGTTATTCCAGAATCCTCAGCTTCAAAAGCTCAAGAGAATTTATTGCATTCAACTGAACCTGTAGTGAGTGTCAGTGATGCAAAACCTAAGCGTGAAGCTGATTTAATTGATGGGTTAATCTTAAATAGAGCCATGACAAGATTTGGCCACCGTTTTTATAGAGAATTTGTTAGCGCTTATCGTGATATCAATGGCATGAGCAACCACTCGGGGCTCACTGTTGTAGAGCAAGCCACAGCAAGAAGTGGTAGTAAAATTTTAGTGTTGCATAATCGCAAGCCGGTTTTTGTGACGTTTTTATCCCCAGCATCGCGAAATATTGATGCACAAGCGAACATGGCAGCAAAGCGGGTAAATGCTTCCTTGTTGCAATATCAACAACAGGCAAAATGGGCGGCATTTTCAGACCCCGATCTTGCTCCTGATGAGTTTTAGCAGGGAATGCATATGAAAAAATTATTATTAATCTTATCAATAACATCATTTAGTTTTCCCTTAGCCGCGACGCAACTGGTATATACCCCAGTTAATCCTGCTTTTGGGGGGAGTTACCTTAATGGTAGTTATTTACTGGCGAATGCGTCAGCGCAAAATGAACATCAAGGTGGCTCCTCCTATGTAGCCCCTACAGCGCTTGACAGGCTTGCAAGTTCATTACAGTCACGCTTAATGAGTCAATTGTTTAATGATGCTGCAAATGGTGGTGAAGGTTATTTAAAAACCGATGACTTTGAGATAAATGTGGTCAATGAAGATGGATCGTTACTGGTTCACATCACTGATTTATTAACCGGCGAGACGACCATCATCGAAGTTGGTGGTATTGTCGGCACAACAACAGGGGGCTAATCATGAAAAGACTAGTGCTTAGCTTATTTATTTTATCTTTGAGCGCGTGTTCATCGATAGAAAGTGAATTCGACGGTATTGAAGCAACCACGAGTTTAATGCCAAAAGGCGAGACTTATTACGATTTAGTGAGTTTACCATCTCCCCAAGGAAGTATGGTGGCTGCAGTGTATGATTTCCGTGATCAAACGGGCCAATACAAGCCGATACCTTCGAGTAACTTTTCAACCGCTGTACCTCAGTCTGGAACCGCTTTCTTAGCTCAAGCGCTCAATGATTCTGCTTGGTTTGTGCCTGTTGAGCGTGAAGGGTTGCAAAATTTACTGACAGAACGAAAAATTGTTCGTGCAGGACTCAATGGTGACGCGAGTAAGTTGCCACAATTAAACAGTGCTCAAATTTTGATGGAAGGTGGCATAGTAGCTTACGACACCAATATTAAAACCGGTGGCGCAGGCGCTCGTTATTTGGGAATCGGCGTATCGGGTCAATACCGTGTCGATAGCATAACGGTTAACTTACGTGCGGTTGATATCCGTACCGGTCGATTATTAAGCAGTGTGACAACCACTAAGGCCGTTATTTCAAAAGAAATTACTGCTGGTGTATTTAAATTTATTGATGCGCAAGAATTATTAGAATCAGAAGTGGGTTATACCTCAAATGAACCTGTGAGTTTGTGTATTGCCGCGGCGATAGAAAGTGCGGTGGTGCATATGATTGCTGACGGTATTTGGAAACGAGCTTGGAATTTACTTGATGCAGCATCTGGAGTAAAAAACCCAACATTACAAAAATATTGGTTAGAAGCACATACTGAAAATCAAGTATTAGAACGGATTAAGCAAAGCTAGTCGTATTGATACATTTGTATATTAATAGAGAAGGTAAATAAAAAAGGATATCAAATTGATATCTTTTTTTATTTACAGTTTTGATTGCGGTTTGTGAACAATATTGAAAATATTCAGCAGATTAACTCTCAAATCGGTGAATTGTTTATCCGTATTAACCAAGCCACAATTGTGTTTTAGTCGCATCGTTGATGCTAAGCGAAATCGTGTCTAAAGCCGCTTCACTAGTCGTTAATGTTCCTTGCATCAATTCATCTCGTCTAAACCAGTGTAAAGTGATTTGTTCGCCAAGGGTTCGACTTTGCAGTTGTTGTTCAAATTGACTCGTTACCTGCAAGTTGTCTGCCGCAATCAATAAATCACCCGCACTTAATCCCGCTTGATGTGCAGGACTGTGTTGGCTAACCGTTAGAATTTTTAACCCTAATGATTCAACTTTTGTTTTAGCGCCAAAACCAATTTTATAACCAGTGGCTTCAGCACCACCCAAATCAGTTGTACCTTCACTGGCCCGTAAACTCATGTCTACACCCACTTGAGCCAGTAATTCTTTTAGCGGCAAATCGTCTGTGTTATCGAGATAAGTAAAGATATCGTCACAAGGACGATTTAATAGCGTTTCAACAATCTGTTGATGGCTTGACGATTCAGTACCAACACCCGTTAAACCATATTGTTGCCAAAGTTGACGCATAACATCATCAAGGCTATGTTTTCCTTGGGTTTCAATACGGATGGTTAAGTCTACATACAAGGCAAATAATGCGCCTTTGGTATAATAGCTGACGATGGCATTGGCGGCATTTTCATCTTGCTTATAAAACTTAGTCCAAGCATTAAAACTTGATTGCTTTAAGGTTTGTTTAAAGCGACCTTCGCCTCGGTATACTCGAGTCATAATTTGACTGAGTAAAGTAAGGTAACCTTTCTCATCAATACACTGTGATTTAAAGGTAATTAAATCATCGTAATATGACGTGATACCTTCGTACGCCCACAATTGAGAGGTATAAGACTCTTGTGATAAGTCAAACGGTGTAAACTCAGCAGGTTTAATCCGTTTAACGTTCCATGAATGGAAATATTCATGGCTGCACAGGGATAAATAAGTGCGATAACCTTTATCCACTGGCGTATCTAGTGACAAAGGTAAGTCGTTGCGAGAGCACATTAAGGCGGTTGATGCTTTATGCTCTAAGCCACCAAAACCATTGTCCAAAACCGTGGTCATGAACACATAACGCTTAAAGGGCGCTGGAGTGCCAAATAAGTCAATTTGGTATTCGCATATTGCTTTTAAATCTTTGGCCAATCGAACCATATTGGCTCTGTGTTTGCCACTGAGAACGATATCGTGTGGAACACTGGCTGCATGAAATGTTTCGATGGTTAGTTCACCCATTTCAACGGGATGATCAATTAAGTCATCGTAGTTTTCAGCACTAAACTCACCAAAGCTGAATTGTTCACCAGAGGCTCTAGTCATGCTGGTGGCTAGCGTCCAATGAGCTAATTCTGCAAGTGCAGGTTTGGCAATAGTAACGGTATGCGGTTGATACTCAAGACTATTTGCTGCAAGAAATACACTGCTGCCATTAAAAAAGCCATGGTTAGTGTCAAGGTGTGCAGTGCGAACAGACAAATCCCATGCATAAATTTGGTAGCACAAGCTAATGTGACTACCTTGGTTATTCAATTGCCATGTTTGTTTATCTAGTTGAGTCACCGACAATGTTTGTTGGTTTTCTTTGGCATCAATTTCAATAATGTTTTTGGCGAAATCACGGATCATGTAGCTGCCAGGTAACCATGCTGGTAAAGAGAAAATCTGAGATGGATTGGCATTTTTTAGCGTAAAGGTAACTTCAAATAAATGAGCTTTAGGGTCGACCGCATGAATATGATAATGCATAAAGAATTCCGAATGAGTGGCAAGTCGCAATCAAAACGATTGAGCTATAATAACCAATGCTGCCAAAATTGACTCACTTAAGCAAACGAATCCCATTTTAGGCAAAATATTACCCATAAAAAGCGTTTTTACTGGAGTGATAGTTCAAAGAGTTGATAGTATTATCAATAGCATCAATGCAGTTATCTAATGAGGGCACCCAAATGGCCGAAGAAACCATATTTAGCAAAATTATCCGCCGTGAAATTCCAGCGGATATTTTATACCAAGATGAATTAGTCACCGCATTTCGGGATATTACTCCGCAAGCTCCTACGCATATTTTGATTATCCCTAATCATTTAATCGCGACAGCAAATGATGTTAAAGCGTCTGATGAAAAAGCATTAGGACGAATGATAACAGTAGCTGCCAAACTTGCTGATGAAGCCGGTATTGCAGAAGGCGGTTATCGCTTAATAATGAATTGCAATAAACATGGCGGTCAAGAGGTGTACCATATTCATATGCATCTTTTAGGGGGTAAACCATTAGGCCCAATGTTGAGTCGTGGATAATGAAAATTAACAGTGATTTTTTCCCGTTAACTGAAGTTGCTACACGCTTTGTCAACCAGTTGGCTCAGTGCCGTCGTTTAGGGCTTACTGTGCAAGAAGCCAGCGAGCATCACGTGTTAATTGAGTTGCCTTACAGTCAAGATATTATTGGTTACCCAGACACCGGAGTCATTCACGGTGGGGTGATCACAACCTTGATCGATACCGCTTGTGGCACCGCAGTGGTATGCGCCATTTTGAAAAAGTACCAATCGTTAGAGTTGTCTCCAACATTGGATTTACGTGTCGATTACATGAAACCTGCCGAGCCTCATAAGTCAGTTTATGCCTTTGCTGAATGCTATCGTTTATCGTCAAGCGTTGCCTTTACCCGCGCGATAGCATACCAAGACAGCATTGATGAACCTATCGCTCACGCGGTGGGATCTTTTATGCGCATTAGTCCAGAAATGGTCGGCGAAGAGTTTCGTCAAGTGTTAATGGGTAATTTACCGGGGGCGACATCATGAGCGAGCCAACCCAACTAGATACACAAAAGGCTTTAGATGTTCAAGATGTGGTTAAACGTGCCATTGAACTGAATGATTATAGTTACTTACTTGAGAAAGTACCTTACTCACAATTTATTGGCATGTCAGTGGCCCGTTTTGGTGATGAAATGGTATTTAGACTGCCAGCTAAAGATGACAACATTGGTAATCCGATTTTACCTGCGATACATGGTGGAGTGATTGCTGGGTTTATGGAAATGTCAGCAATTGTGCAATTAATGGTATTTATGCAAGCCAAAAAAGTGCCTAAAATCGTTGATTTTTCAATTGATTATTTACGCGCAGGTTTACACCAAGACACATTCGCAGAATGTAAAATTACTCGCCAAGGCCGCCGTGTGGCTAACGTCAGTATGAATTGTTGGCAAACCAACCGTAAACAATTGATAGCCACAGCTAGAGCACATTTTTTGCTAGATTAAATCAACGCTTTACATTAACAGCAAATAAGGGAATAGCATGAAAATAACGTCAATCTTTGTGTTCGCATCAGCACTGTTGCTTAGCGCCTGTGCGCATAACACAGTAGGTATTTCGGTAGATTCAAGTGGGCAGGTTAGGGTCGATAACAGCTCTTTTGCCAGCGATGTCAATGTTGTGGATATTTCATCGGTCATGGTTGCTGATTTAATCAAAGCATCGGCGTTAATTCAAAGTAAATCGAGCACTGACTTACGTCTGCAATATAAATTCACTTGGTACGATGCCAGCGGATTTACAGTTGAGGATGAAGCAAGCAGTTGGAAGTCGGTTAAATTACATGGCAAACAGCAATTACAAGTTGGTGCAGTCGCGCCTAATTCACAAGCCACTCGATTTGATATTTATGTACGTGAAGCTTTCTCAAATTAACCGTCACAACATGAAGTTTGAAGATACATGATTACTGAGATTTAACATAAAGTTAATCAATTACATCGTTGAGTTATCAAATTGTATAGCTGCTCGTGTATTCATGTTGAAGTTAGTTTATAATCGTGGCCGCCAAGGGGTGTTCAGTAAAACCTGAACTGAGATGTCTGTATGACGAACCCTTAGAACCTGATCCGGCTTATACCGGCGTAGGAATGGGCCACACTATCTTTATGTGCACCTCTTATTCGCTACTCTTGCCGGATCTCAAAATAATTATTTGAGGTCCTATGTTCACGAAAAAATCTATTGGCTTACACCAAACTCCCATTGCTTTAGCTGTTATTACAGCATTGAGCTCGCCTGTTGCTATGGCTAAAACTGCTGATGTTGAACGGGTAACTCCTGAATATGAAAAAATGGAAGTTATTGTTGTTAACGCTGACTTTAGTAATATCAGCCTTGATAAAATGCCGTCAAGTGTGACGGTTATTGATGCCCAGCAATTAGAAGACGAAGGGGCACAACATTTTGAAGATGTGCTCAATTCTATTGCAAACTTTAACTGGTCTGGTGGCAGTTCTCGTCCTAAATACTTCCAAATTCGTGGTGTCGGTGAACAAGAACAATATCAAGGTGCACCCAATTCATCTGTTGGCTTTGTCGTTGATGATATCGATTTGTCTGGCCTTGGCATGGTGTCGAGTATGTACGACATGCAGCAAGTTGAAGTATTGCGCGGTCCACAAGGCACCCAATATGGAGCTAATGCGTTAGCTGGATTAATTTACTTAAAAAGTAATGATCCTACTGAATCATTTGAACATGGCGCAAAAGTCAGTTTAGGTGACGACAACCTTCGCACGCTTTCAGGCTTTAGTTCGGGTCCACTCAATGATTCGGGTAAATTGCTCTACCGTGTATCACTAGAACAACACAATCAAAATGGCTACCGTGATAACCTTTATCTTAACCGTGATGATACTAATGAGCGCGATGAGTTAACGGCGAGAGCTAAGTTCCGTTGGTACGCTACAGACGATCTTCAAGTTGATTTAACCTTATTACATGCCAATTTTGATAATGGTTACGATGTATGGACATTAGATAATAATCGCAGTAACACCTTAACTGACCAACCCGGTATCGATGCACAGAAAACCACAGGAGTAGGAGTTAAGTTTATTTTCACGGGTATGCAAGCATTTGACTTCACATCATTAACATCATTTGCGCAAACTGATCATCACTATGCTTATGATGGTGATTGGGCCAATTCGGATTATTGGGCGAGTAAAGCATGTAGCGTCTATGACGATGCGGGAGCTGTGTCTGGTACTGAGCCGTGTGTTTATGATTACACCTGGGACAAAAAAGGCGATCGTAAAACCTTAACCCAAGAGTTCCGTTTATCATCCAAAGATGCAGGACGCATCCTCGCCGGTAGTACCGACTGGTTGTTGGGTGTATACGCGATGAATTTGAAAGAAGATAACGACTTATACTCGGAATACAACACCTGGCCAGATGAAGTATTGCAGTCAAATTACGAAGCGACAAACTATGCCGTATTTGGTCAGCTAGACAGCCATTTAGGTGATGATTACTTATTGTCGACAGGGTTACGTTTCGAGCGTCGCGATAGTGATTATAGCGACAGCAATAAAGATAACTTTGCCCCATCAGAAGATATGTGGGGAGGCCATATTGCGTTGTCAAAAGCCATTAATGCTAATCACAATGCTTATGCTCGTGTCGCCCGCGGTTATAAGGCGGGCGGTTTTAATATGACATTGCCTGCTGAATTGTCTGACAAGAAACAGTTCGACACTGAGATTTTATATAACTATGAAGTTGGCCTAAAATCGAGCTGGTTTGATGGAGAAGTGGATTCTACCTTGGCGCTGTTTTATATGGATCGCCAAGATCAACAAGTTGCCGCATCTTTACAAGACCCAGATAGCCCGCAGCGTTTTATTCTATTTACCGAAAATGCCGGTAGTTCAAGTAACTATGGCGCGGAACTCGATGCAAAATGGTATTTGACAGAAAATATTGAATTTTATGGTAGTTTCGGTTGGTTAGAAACTGAATATGGTCAATATCAATACAGTGACAAATACGGTTCTACCATCGATTTATCTGGACGCGATTTAGCGCATTCGCCTAAATTTACTTACAGTGCCGGTATGACCTATGTTGCTGATTCTGGTTGGTTTGCAAACGTGAATGCCAGTGGTAAAAGCCAGTTTTATTATTCTGACAGCAATGAATCGCAGTCAGAAGCCTATACCATTTACAACGCCCGCCTAGGTTATGAAACGCCAACATGGTCGGCATATTTATGGGGCCGTAATTTGTTTGATGAACAATATGGTGTGCGAGGCTTTTACTTTGGCAACGAACCAGATCAAGATTGGGCAGATAAGCAATATATTCGTTACGGTGATCCGCGCCAAATGGGTGTGACATTAGAAGTTAAATTTATGTAATGACACAAAACCGCTGCAACCACAGTTGTAGCGGTTTTAATTAAGGAATAAAAAATGAAGTTAACTGCAGAGATCAGCATGTATCCGTTTAATGAGAACTATCTTGATCCTATTCAATGGTTTATCGGCAGAGTGGATAGTTATGACAATATTCAACGAGTGACAAACGCGATGGCAACCCAAGTCTGTGGTGAATATACAGATGTGATGTCGATGTTAGCCGTTGAAATGCAAGCTGCACACCAAAAGTGGGGTAAAGCTGTTTTTGTGTGTAAATTTATTGGTGGTGAGCTCGACCTTGCTCATAGCGAATAACCACAATGAATGATCTATTTATAACGCTACAACAAGCTTTTAGTGAAGCGTCATTAATGACGTTTTGGGAGGCTGTTGCCGTTATGCTAGCGCTTGCTTACTTAATTCTTGCTATGCGGACTAACATTTGGTGTTGGTCCGCAGCATTTATTAGTACCGCCATTTATACTGTACTATTTTGGAATGTATCGTTATTGATGGAGTCAGTTCTTAATATTTATTATATGGGGATGGCGGTTTATGGGTATTGGCTATGGTTGCACGTGCCACCTTCTGAGCAAAGTAATTTGCACAATTCTGAGCCGCATAATGGTACTCAGCACAACATTGAAACCAATCATCTTAATATTACCAGTTGGTCATTTGGGACTCATGCTTGGCTCATCGGCGCGACATCATTAGTGTCTATACTGGTGGGATATTTAATGGCTCATTACACGTCGGCAGCATTTCCTTATGTCGATGCGGCAACCACTTGTTTTGCTATCGTTACAACCTATCTAGTGGCGAAAAAAGTGCTGGAGAATTGGCTCTATTGGGTTGTCATTGATTTTGTGTCTATTTACCTTTACTTCCAAAAAGGCTTAATGCTGACATCGGGTTTGTTTGTTTTATATGTCGCGATGGCGGTTGGCGGATACATGATGTGGCGTAAGAAATACCGCCATCATATAATCACGCAACACAATACAAATCAAGAGGTGGTTGGTGTATAGCCAACCACCATGCCATTTCATTAGAGTAAATATTTGATGTCCCAGCCGCTGTTATCTCTACCTATCGATGTGCTTAATATAATCAGCAAAGCCATGCCAACCACATTGTTTCAACAGCTCGCTACACAGTGTACCGAGGTGTCTTTTCTTAACACAGGGATTAGCAATGTTAATATTAAGTTATCTTGTGAAGATGGAGATAAGGTTTTAAGAGTGAATCAACCCCACAGTAATTGGTGTGATAGATCGCTTGAAGTTGAATGTTGGCAAGCCGCAATAGTGGCTAACATTGCACCAGTATTGATTTGGGTCAGTGATGATAAGCAAGTGTATCTGAGTGAGTTTATTCATCAACCAGAGACAGACTGGTCGATATTTGCCTCAATGCGCAGTCACTTATCGCTTGGGCAATCTACAAATCAATCCATTTCGGCTGTCGACGCAGTTCCTTTGCTTAGCGCCTTATTCTGTAAACTCAGTACGCTGCCAGTGCCTAATAAAAGTATTACAGTGACTGAGCAGTGGCAACAATACGCATATCAATTGGATTCATTAACTGAATCACAAATTGATCCGCAATGGCATGATGCGTGGCAGCAATTGTTACGCTTAAATGGGCTTGTTCGGCACTGGTTATCGCAGTTAGAAGCCTGTGTGTTGCTGCCCACTTTTTGTCATCGAGATTTAACTCCGCACAATTTACTGCTTAGCGGCAGAGCCCCTCATCAACTGTTTTGTATTGACTATGAATATGCTGTGGCGAGTCATCCGTTGTTCGATTTAGCCAGCGTTGTGGCCAGCCATAAGTTATCAACGATACAAGTGAACCAATTAATCGATAACGTGATTATGCAATATTGTCAGGCTGCTAGTCTTACCGATGTGGCAGCGGCAAAAGCTGCATTACCCGCCGCAATTAATTGTTTTTGGTTGTTTTCAGCCATGTGGGCATTACTGATGGCAGCCAAAGAACCACAAAAAGTCACACAATACTTACAATACTTTACATATTACCTTACATTAATCACTTGCTAATATGCTCCGATAACGTACAAGGTTCTTATAAAATATAAGTATTGATAAAGGAATTATCTGTGTCTAAAAAATTGATTATCCTACTGTTTAGTTGCCTACTTTTTGTTGGCTGCTCAACCAAAATAAGTTATTTTTTTCTGGATTGGGCAATAGAGTGGGAAGTTGAAGAATACGTAGAGTTAACCTCAGATCAGCAAGACAAATTTGATGTCATTATTGAATCGTTTTTAGTTTGGCATCGCGAACAAGAATTGCCGCGGTATCGTGATCAACTGTCTTTGTTATCAACACTGACAAATCAACAAACAATGACCCCAGAGCTATGGCTTAATCAAGTGTCAATGGCAAAGGCACATTGGCACCGTATTTTTGATTTTGTCATGCCTGAGCTGTTACCCATTATGGCGAGTTTATCCGATGAACAAGTTAATCAGGTACTGGTGCAGCTTAAAAAAGAACAACAAGAATTAATTGAAGAATATGCCGGTAAAGATCAAGCTGAATTGATAAAAGACTCCGATAAAAGAATTGCCAAACAATTATCTGAATGGACTGGCGACGCTACAGATGAACAAAAAAGTATTATTCACCAAGCTAATACAGAACGTTTAGCCACGTTAGACATGTGGCTTGAGTATCGCCATGAATGGCTAAGTCAATTTGAACAAGCACTGAAACGCCGTCAGCAAACTGACTACTTTACCCAACAAATGAAGTTGTTAATGATCTCGCCTGACGAGCTAAAATCTAAAGTTTATCGCGATAATGTAGATGAAAATACTCGAAAGTTTGGTTCAATGTTAATTGCGCTTAATAAAACATTTAGTCAAAAACAACGAAAGTACTTTGACAAAAAATTAGCTGAATTAGTAGAAGATTTAACTGAACTACACTTAGACAAATAATATCTATTTTTATCAGTTAGGCTTCAAAGCTGAAATATTTTTAATCTTCTGCGGGTCTATTACTACAACAACGATTTCAGTCAGGATTATTTATGCAGACACTAAGTGGATTATATCAGCAGTTTTTAAATGTGATTAAACATACAGAAGGCTTAGCTGCCTTAATGTTAAGGCTTTATCTTGCGCCAGTATTAATGCAGGCTGGTTACAACAAATTGTCACATTTTGAAGATACCGCAGCATGGTTTGGCAATCCCGACTGGGGACTCGGTTTACCTATGCCTGAAGTCATGACAGCGTTAGCAGCAGGCACTGAATTGTTCGGTGGTTTTTTACTGCTGATAGGTTTAGCCACTCGACTCGTTGCGTTACCGATGATGGTCACTATGTTAGTTGCTGTTTTTGCGGTGCATTTACCTAGTGGTTGGTTGGCAATTGCTGACCCAAGTTCGTGGTTAGCGAATGAGCAAGTGTTAGCTTCAGCAGAAAAGCTATCTGCAGCGAAATCTATTTTACAAGAGCATGGTAATTATGAATGGTTAACCAGTTCAGGTAATTTTGTTATTTTAAATAATGGTATTGAATTTGCGATGACGTATTTAATCATGTTACTGGCATTATTTGTAATTGGTGGCGGCCGTTATACGAGTGTTGATTACTTTATAGGGCGTCGGTTGTTAAAGTAACCTTGTTTGCATAATCTGAACTCAGAATACCAAAGGATTGTTTGAGAGGTATTTGTTATTACGAGTTTAGGTTACATAGAACAAACCTAAAAAATCCCACCTAATGCGTGGGATTTTTGCTAATATCGGCGGCATAATTTACTTAAAAGGATTGTATCTTGGACGCCAAACAACTGTTATTGACTCGCCAATCGACGCCTCGCCTAGTTGCCCCAGCACCAAATGCCGAACAACTCACTTTTTTGCTTGATGCAGCAGCAAGAGTACCAGACCACGGTGCATTAACGCCTTGGGAATTTATTATTGCGGTAGATGATGGCTTAGCTAAATTGGCAGATATTTTTGTTGATGCGGCTAAAAAAAGTGGTGCAGATGAAACTTTTCTGACTAAAGTAGCCAACATGCCTTATCGTGCACCTATGGTGATTACGGTCGTCGCCAAAACTCAAACGCATGATAAAGTACCAGTTTTAGAACAGCATATAGCAGCGGGTTGCGCCACGATGGCAATGCAGCAAGCCGCATTTTCGATGGGTGTAGGTGCTGTATGGCGTACAGGCGATTTTGCTTTTGATGCAAATGTACATCAACAACTAGGCTTGTCTAAGCAAGATCAAATAGTGGGCTTTTTATACGTAGGTACGCCAGCGGTAACTGCACCAATAAAACCATTAAAAAATGGTCAGCAATTCGCTCGCTATTTATAAGTTTGGTCAGCAGAGAGTACGAGCCTTTATTGAACAAAGAGGCTCGTTTATGTGTTAATCATCAAGCTAAGTTTTACTGTCTATTCGTAGAACTCGAGTGGGATCATGTTCTGATAGACATAATAGCCTAATGGTCCCATTAACAAACTGAGCATAGACCACACTACACGTTGGGCATTTTTGATGTGTGCTTTCGAGGTATAGGCTCGATAGCAAAAGTGAATATGTAAAATCAGTAATGCAATGAGCATTAATACTAACGTAATATCCATATTATTCATGTCATGTTCCTTTGCGTTCCAGCAATGACTTATCTAAGTGTAAGCTTAAAATTAAAATCTGCAGTAAAAATAATAAAAATCCATGTTTTTAAACGGCTATTCACTGCTAACACCTTTAATTTATTTTAAAAATTAACCGATTAATAGCCCGTAAACCATTAAATATTCATAATTTTTTAATTTTTGCACAAAGGTATTACTTGTCCATCATCATGTTCTGAATGTTTGAGCTGAATCATATTTTTTTGTGGTAACCATAAAGGATATTTGTACATGGTCACGTTAAATAGTGAGCTGTTGACTAACGTGGTCAACCAAACGATAACGTTAGGGTATGGCATGGTGTTAAACCACACAGGTTCAACATTAGCAAATTGCCGAATAAACGGAAAAATAGCAAAATCAGCGAGTGTAGGGCTGTCGGTGCACAAATAGTTATGTTGCTGCAACAGGTCCTCTAATGTTTGAATAAACCGCTCTGCCTGTTGTCGATACCAGAGTTTACTGTATTCAGGGAACCTGTCGGCATACTTATATTTATCTAACCACGGTTTAAATTCATTATCATTGGCATTAATGAGCGATTCAGTCGTGGATTGATCCAACCAGTATTGCAGGGCTTGATACTCTTCTGTGGTTAAGTAATGATTTTCTGGCGCGGGATATTCAGTTAATGCAAAACGCATAATATCAAGACTTTCACTTATCACTTTGTTGTTTGCTGTCACCAAAACCGGCACAGTGCCTTTGGCCGAAATGGCGATCAATTCTGCGGGTTTATTTTTAAGCTCAATTTCACGTACTAACGGATTCAGCTGGCTTAAATGAAGGCTAATACGTGCACGCATAGCATAAGGACAACGACGAAAGGTGTATAAAATCGCAGAGTTCATTGGGTGTCTATAAAATGATGTCTTACTAATAGAGTAACGTTTCTTGACTGAAAACCCAAAATTAACCGCTAACAACATTGTAAAAAAGTACATCAGTTAGTTTTAGTATTTTTTTGACTGTGATTTAGGTATACTTTCGGCCGTTTTTTTGAGTCTGTGCACAGTGTGCAGGCCTTATTTATATGCGCAGTAATATGCACTGGAAATTAAGTTCCAGCCAGCGGAGACCTCATTTTTATGCAACAACCTAAACCAGCGTCTAAACAAGAATCTATTCAAAAAGCCATGCAAGCTTCATCTCAATCCCAAGTCGCTGTGTGTGCGTTATATAAATTCGTAGCGTTACCTCATTTTGAAGATGTACGTCAGCCATTGCTTGATATCATGGAACAAAACGAAATCAAAGGCACTTTGTTGCTTGCTCAAGAAGGCATTAATGGCACTGTTGCAGGAACAGCTTCTGCGATTGATATTTTATTGGCTTGGTTGGGTACTCAATCTGGCTTAGATAATATTGTGACTAAGTTTTCTTTTGACGCTGAAATGCCGTTTTATCGCACCAAAGTGAAGCTGAAAAAAGAAATTGTGACTATGGGTATTGAAGGCATCGATCCTCGTAAAGTCGTCGGGACCTATGTGAAACCCAAAGACTGGAATGCGCTGATTTCAGATCCAGATGTGGTGTTAGTTGATACCCGTAATGATTACGAAGTGAAGATTGGTACGTTTAAAAATGCTGTCAATCCAGTAACTGAGACTTTCCGCGAGTTTCCGGAATATGTGAAGCAAAATTTAGATCCAGCTAAGCACAAAAAAGTGGCGATGTTTTGTACCGGTGGTATTCGTTGTGAAAAATCCACCGCATATTTGAAAGAGCAGGGCTTTGATGAGGTATATCATCTTGAAGGCGGCATATTAAAATATCTTGAAGAAGTAGAACAAGAGCAAAGCTTATGGGAAGGTGAATGCTTTGTGTTTGATAACCGCGTAGCAGTAAATCACAGCTTAGAAAAAGGCCAATACGATCAGTGTAATGCTTGTCGTATGCCAATTACTGAAGCAGAAAAACAAACTGAAGCCTATGTTCAAGGTGTCAGCTGTCCTCATTGCATTGATAAAGTGCCGCAAGAACAACGTCAGCGCTTTATTGAGCGTGAGCGTCAAGTACAATTAGCTAAGCAACGCGGTGAAGCGCATATTGGTAGCGATGTAAAGCAAGTGATTGATGCTCGTCGCCAACAAAAAGAAGCCCAACGTAAAGCACAAGAAAAAATTAATAATAAAGGCTAATTAATTCCTTTATTAAAATGAAAAGCCCAATCTGAATAAGATTGGGCTTTTCATTTTTTATTTTGCATTATTTTTCTGTTCTGAAATAAACGGTAATAACAATAGAGTCAAATAAATACTCGCCAACACTAGACGTGGCGTTTAAAATTGCAGATGTGTTTAATTTACTGTTGGATAAGGTGTTTAATTATCGTTCAGGTAAGTAACCTAAGCACGTGATAAGAAAATCTTCTCAAACAGCCTTTTGTTGAGTCATTTGCGCCCTGTTTAAGCCACTCTTACTTGGTTGCGGCCATTTTGTTTTGATTGATAGAGTGCCCTGTCTGCATTTTTAATCAGGCACTGGTAGTCTTTACATTCAGATGTCATTCCAGCCACACCTACACTCACTGTGACACCAATGGAAAGTATATCTATTTCAGACTCACTAGGCAGTGCCAGCTGAATGTTTTCGATAATAGTCCTGAGTCGTTCAGCAAGTGTATAAGATGTAGATACTTGGGTTAGCGGGAGGATGACAATAAACTCTTCACCACCATAACGAGCCACTATATCTGATTCTCTTAACGACATTTTAATGTTCTGGGCGATATTTTTCAAAACTAAGTCACCAATCTGATGACCATACTTATCATTAATGTTTTTGAAATGGTCGATATCGATAAGGAAGATGGATAGTGGTTTAGAATAACTTTGCGCCCTTTGCGTTTCTTCTTTCAGGCGACGATCTAAGTATCGGCGGTTAAATATACCTGTTAATGAGTCGGTGATGTTTTCTTGTTTAAGGGCATGCATCTGCATAATGTCACTGGTGGTTTTGAGGGACAGGCTACAAACAACAAATACAAAAATAGCTCCGCAAAAAAATATCACCGGCACCACTAGATCAAGTGGTTGAGAAAATGTCACCAAGCTAAATTTTGCATAAATGACATAACCTATGATAAAAAAAAGGATCAGCAGAATTAGAAAACCCCAACTGTGGCGCAATTCGCCGGTTGGAAGTCGGCGAAATATTGTCCATACCGGTGTGATAGCCATTGCAAGTAATAGCGCTCCGCAAATAACCAATCCACTACCTAATAGTGGTAAAACATCTTGCATATTGAGTCCTTGCATTGGTGACACTTTTATATGGAAACTCATCTATTGGAAGTGTTTTTAATATTATCGTAAATGTCTTCTTTGTGTCCCCCACAGACACTATTAAGTACTGATCAGTAGAATATCAGATGGATTGAACAAGAAAAGTGATGGCTCTCAAAGTTAATTAATTCCTTATTTTCTGGTTGTGTCTAAAGCCATAAAGATGAGTCAATAGAGTTGTCTTTAAGTTGGTTTTTTGGTTTTTAAATAGATGTAGATACAGGTTGTTTCATTATTAATCTGCTCCCGTAATCACGGTAATTTTTTACTAAAAGTAATCGTTGAGCAATTCACCTACCTACGATGGCTCTGGTCATATAGAGTTAACGTTTTCAATAAGAACACTGTTAATTCGTCGATTGTTGGCTTCATTTATTGCAACAGAGGTATTAATCTTTGCATTCAAACGCTGCACAGACAATAATCGCATTGCTTTGGCGTTTCCGAGTATTGGCTTAGCCGATCACAAGACGGTTTCACCATGACATTACAATGAGTTTAGTTATTAAGGTATTGGCAATTTTATGAAATTTAGTCCTTTGGTCGATGAATTAATTCAATCTTTACGTGCGTTGCCTGGCGTCGGCCCTAAGTCTGCACAGCGTATGGCATTTCAATTACTTGAGCGTGAACGTAAAGTGGGCCTTAAGCTCGCAGATTCGTTGCAGAAAGCCATGTCTGAAGTTGGACATTGTCAAAGTTGTCGTACGTTTACCGAGCAAGATTTATGCCCTATATGCAGTAGCCATCGTCGCATTAATACTGGGATTATTTGCGTGGTTGAAACGCCTGCTGATGTGCTTGCTATTGAAGCTGGTGGCCATTTTAATGGCCGTTATTTTGTGCTGTTAGGACACTTATCGCCGTTAGACGGTGTTGGTCCTGAAGAGTTGGGGCTAGCGCTACTTGAGCGCCATTTAACGTCGAATGAGGTGAGCGAGCTTATTCTTGCTACCAATCCGACCGTTGAGGGTGACGCCACTGCACATTTTATTGCTGATATGGCCAGAAGGCATAATGTGGTGATTAGTCGTATTGCTCATGGCGTCCCCGTGGGTGGAGAGCTTGAGTACGTTGATAGTACCACTTTAGCATTATCTTTTAATGGTCGTATTCCGCTGTAATAGCCCTACACCTGATTAAAAACCAAGATGCCAGCAAGTCTAAAAATTAGATTTGTTGGCATTTTTAATTCCACCCTGGATGAGTCATGGCGGAATACAGGCTGCAAAAATGTGTCATATTGAGCCGATTTGGTCTTATCTGATGATTTATTATTCAACAAGACGGTGTTGCCCCTTGAAAATATTGTAACGTCCCCCATCTCTTGATTAACACAGAATTTTAGGCGAGTGGATTTTTCGACTCGTGATTGTTTAAACGTAACACCAAGGGAAATACTCATGTCACAACAAGAAACTCATGGCTTTCAAACCGAAGTAAAACAACTTCTGCAATTGATGATCCACTCTCTGTATTCGAATAAAGAGATTTTCTTACGTGAGCTAGTCTCAAATGCGGCCGATGCAGCAGATAAGCTTCGCTATTTAGCATTAACTGACGATACCTTATATGAAGGTAACGGTGATTTACGCGTTCGTGTTAGTGCGAATAAAGAGAAGGGTACCGTAACCATTTCAGATAATGGTATTGGCATGACCCGCGATAGCGTTATCGAACATTTAGGGACTATTGCCAAGTCTGGCACCAAAGAATTTTTTAGTAATCTTTCTGGTGAAGCGTCAAAAGATTCACAACTCATTGGTCAGTTTGGTGTGGGCTTCTATTCGGCTTTCATCGTAGCGAAAAAAGTTACTGTACGCACTCGTGCTGCCGGCCATGCTGCTAACGAAGGTGTATTGTGGGAATCTGAAGGCGAAGGTTCATTCAATGTAGAAAGTATCACTAAAAATGAACGTGGTACTGAAATTGTGCTGCATTTACGTGACGAAGAAACTGAGTTTGCTGACGATTACCGTTTACGCTCAATTATCACTAAGTATTCTGATCATATCTCTGTTCCAGTACAAATGTGGAATGAAGGTACGCCTGAGTCAGACGGCCCTGATGGCGAGAAAGTCGCGGCAACGGAAGGTGAATGGAAAGTGATGAACAAAGCGACAGCGCTTTGGACTCGTAATAAGTCAGACATCACTGAAGAAGAATACCAAGAGTTTTACAAGCATATTTCTCACGATTACAGCGACGCATTAAAATGGTCTCACAATCGTGTTGAAGGTAAACAAGAATACACCAGTTTACTGTACATCCCAGCCAAAGCACCTTGGGATATGTGGAACCGCGACCATAAGCATGGCTTGAAACTGTTTGTTCAACGTGTATTTATTATGGATGAAGCGGAACAGTTTCTACCTACATACTTGCGCTTTGTTCGTGGATTAATCGATTCAAATGATTTGCCATTAAACGTATCTCGCGAAATCTTACAAGATAACCAAGTAACAACTGCAATGCGCGTGGGCATCACCAAGCGTGTATTAGGTATGCTGGAAAAGCTGGCTAAAGATGAGCCAGAACAGTATCAATCTTTCTGGGCTGAATTTGGTCAAGTATTAAAAGAAGGCCCTGCAGAAGACTTTGCTAACAAAGAACGCATTGCAGGCTTATTGCGTTTTGCTTCTACTCATGACAACTCTGCCGCAACAACAGTGTCATTAGAGGCCTATATTGAGCGCATGAAAGCGGGTCAAGACAAGATTTATTATATCGTTGCTGACAGTCATGAAGCAGCTGCAAATAGTCCTCATCTTGAGTTGCTGCGTAAAAAAGGCATCGAAGTATTGTTATTGTCTGAGCGTATCGACGAGTGGTTGGTTAATCACTTAACTGAGTTCAAAGACAAGAAGCTACATTCAGTGACACGTGGTGATTTAGAGTTAGGTGAACTTGAAGATGCCGCTGATAAAGAAGCGCATGACAAAGTTGCCGAAGAGTCTAAAGGTTTAATTGAGCGTGTTAAAGCTGCGTTAGCAGACAGCGTTTCTGAGGTTCGTGTTACTTCACGTCTAACGGACACGCCAGCGTGTGTGGTCGCGGGTGAAGGTGAAATGTCGACGCAGATGATTAAACTAATGCAAGCTGCTGGTCAGCCTGTGCCAGAGTCTAAGCCAACATTTGAGATTAACCCAACGCATCCTTTGGTTGAGCATCTGAATAATGAAACTGACGAGCAATTGTTTGCTGATTGGGCTAACTTGTTATTACAACAGGCCTTGCTATCTGAGAAAGGCAGTTTGGCAGACCCTTCAGCGTTTATTAAACTCACCAATCAGATGTTATTGGCGAGTGTAAAGTAAACTCGATTTAAGCAGTAAAAGCGGACAATAAGTCCACTTTTGTTTTTGTCATTCTGCGGAGGCAATATGGACTACCTCATTAATCTTACTAAAGATAATATTCAACAAGTTGTTGATACCTCAATGCAAAAAATGGTGGTATTAGCATTTTGGGCGCAACAACAGCCCGAAAGTGTACAAATGTTGCAGACGCTGGAGCATCTTGCCAATAGCCAAGGTGGGCGATTTATTCTCGCTAAAGTGGATTGCGAAACCGAGTTAGAAATTGCTAACTACTTCCAAATTCAGAATGTACCGACCACATTAATTTTAGATAAAGGCAGACCCATTGATGGTTTTGCTGGGGCGCAAAGCCAGGAACAGATTAGTGATTTTCTCGACAAACATTTACCACCGATGTGGATACAAGAGTTTGATGACGTTAAGCAATTATTAGCCCAAGGCGAGTTATCGTCAGAAGACTTAACTCGCATTGCTGAACAGTTAAAAACAATTTATATCGATGCACAACAAGCACCTGAAGTCGCACTGGTGATGACAGATGTAGCATTACAGCAAGGTTTACTGGCGGAAGCAAAAGGGTTACTTGCCCGTATAGGTTTAGCGGATCAAGACAGTTACTATCATAATTTAGTGGCTAAATTAGCGTTAGCGGAAGATGCGGCTGATACTCCAGAAATTCGTCAACTGCAACAAAATCTCGCAGAGCAGCCAGATAATGTAGACGCTGTTATCATCTTGGCCAAAGCATTAAATGCAGCTCAACGTAATGAAGAAGCCCTTGAATTATTGTTTGTTATTTTACAAAAAGATATGAACGCTGCTGATGGGAAAATCAAACAAGTCTTCATGGAAATCTTAACCGCGATAGGTCAGGGCAATGCGTTAGCCAATCAATATCGCCGTAAATTGTATACCTTGTTGTATTAAACAAATTGAAGCCTTTTTGTTACAAGCCTTATTAGATCTTGGTCTAATGTCATAACAAAAGCGCTATTAAAAGTGTGGCAGATGTGCGAAAATCGCCGCCCTAAAAAGAACACAAACTTAAAAGAGGACTTTTGAGATGCGCATTATTTTATTGGGTGCCCCAGGTGCCGGTAAAGGTACCCAAGCTCAGTTCATTATGGAACAGTATGGTATCCCACAGATCTCAACTGGTGATATGTTACGTGCAGCGGTTAAAGCTGGTACGCCATTAGGTTTAGAAGCTAAGAAAGTAATGGATGCAGGTCAATTAGTTTCGGACGATCTTATCATTGGGTTAGTGAAAGAGCGTATTGCTCAAGAAGATTGCGTTAAAGGTTTTTTACTTGACGGTTTCCCTCGCACAATTCCTCAAGCTGATGCTATGGCTGAAAATGGTATTGAGATTGATCATGTTATCGAAATCGATGTGCCGGATGAAGAAATCGTTAAGCGTATGAGCGGGCGTCGTGTTCATTCTGGTTCTGGTCGTGTTTACCACGTGGTGTTCAATCCACCTAAAGTGGAAGGTAAAGACGATGTCACTGGCGAAGATTTATCTATCCGTCCAGATGACGAAGAAAGTACCGTACGTAAGCGTTTAGGTATTTATCACGAGCAAACTAAGCCATTAGTTGATTATTATGGCAAAGTCGCTGCTGAAGGTCGTACTCAGTACAATAAGTTTGACGGTACTCAGTCAGTAACTAAAGTGAGTGAGCAACTAGCCAGCGTATTAAAATAATCGCTGATTAGCTACTCCATTAAAAGCCTGCTTTGCAGGCTTTTTTTATGCCTAAGGAATAAGCTAACCGTTGCGTTGTATTAGTGGGAATACTATTCATTGATAGTGAACCCCTCGTATTGACTCAATATTTATTTAACTTCCGCTCAAGGTTGTAAACACGATTACCAAATCCTAATACTATCCTTGCCTCAACTCACTATTGATGTATTCATGCGCCTTACTCGTCTTTCAATTGAATATTTCATATGGCTAGGAATCAGTCTATTTTAACCGTTTGACCCAATCTATAAGCCCAAACTAACGTGATGGAATACAGCGATATTGAAGCTAATATTTGATTGAACAGATAAACATTCTCGAGCCGATTGAGCCCAAGTCTATATATCGTCGTAAAACAAAAAATGAATGAAATAAGACTGAATGCCACAACGAAGCATATTTAGGCCGTGAATGTGATAAAAGTGATATAGGATTGACGCTTACCTATGATAAAATCTGCCGCCATTTTCGCGGATGACGACTCATGCAAAATTGAATGAGTGTCAGTGGTAATTAATTTCACACTTGCACGGATGCCAAGCTATGAGAGCCCAATATGAAGTTTCCTGGTCAACGTAAGTCCAAACACTATTTCCCTGTAAACAGTCGTGATCCGTTATTGGCTCAACTTACGCAGCAGCCTCAACCTTTTTCTACTTACATTTGCGGTATAGATCAAACCTTGGTTGATATCGAGGCTAAAGTAGAAGACGAGTTACTTGAGCGATATGGCTTACCTAAAGGCAACTCAACTCTCATTAATGATGAGCAAGCCCATAATTTGTACCATGAACTTAAATCCAATGAGATGATCAGCGACGAATTTGCCGGTGGCACCATTGGTAACACCGTGCATAATTATTCGATTTTAGCCGATGATCGCTCAGTACTTTTTGGGGTTATGAGCCAACATATTATGGTGGGTAGCTATGCATATCGCTATTTATGTAACACTTCCTCAAAGGTTGATCTTAACTTTTTACAGCCTGTCGATGGTCCTATTGGTCGTTGTTTTACGTTAATTTCTGACTGTGGCGAGCGCACGTTTGCTATCAGTAAAGGCGCGATGGATAAGCTAACACCTGAGTATATCGATAAAGAGGTGGTACAAGGCAGTTCGGCGTTAGTGTTAACGGCATATCTGATGCGAGCAAGCGAAGGTGATGGTATTACAGATGCCGCAATGACGGCCATTAATTACGCTAAAGAAGCCGATGTGCCAGTGGTGTTGACATTAGGGACACGCTTTTTAATTCAAGAAGATCCACAATGGTGGCAAAATTTTATTAGTGAGCATGTTACTATTTTGGCCATGAATGAAGATGAAGGTGAAGCGTTAACGGGTTTTAAAGACCCGTTGCTTGCCAGTGAAATGGCACTTGATTGGTGTGACATGGTGTTAACTACGGCAGGCGCGATTGGGCTTTATACTGCGGGTTATACTGAAGATGCTGAAAAGCGTGAAACCAGTCATACTTTATTACCGGGCGCTATTCCTGAGTTTAACCGTTATGAGTTCTCTCGCCCGAAATTACAAGTGGATTGCGATACCCCAATAAAAGTGTACGCTCACATTGCGCCTTATATGGGTGGACCAGAATTAATTCGTAATACCAATGGCGCTGGTGATGGAGCCTTGTCTGCGCTGCTGCATGATTTATCAGCCAATACGTTCCATAAAACCAATGTGCCTGGTTCGAGTAAACATAAACGAGATGGTTTATGTTATTCGTCATTTTCACAAGTGTGTAAATATGCCAATCGCGTTGCATATGAAGTGCTAGCTCAGCACAGCCCGCGTCTGTCTCGTGGTTTACCTGAGCGGGAAGACAGTTTAGAAGAGTCATATTGGGAACGATAATCTATCGTCGATAAAATAAAACGATAATGAAGCATCATTATCGTTTTTTTTTGTGTAGATTTTTATAGAATAGGCATCGAAAGCCAGATTATTAATAAGCAATCAGGAGCGTCACGTGAAAGGACAAATCTTAAGAGAGATGCATGTACTTAAGGCCATTGAGCCTGAGTTTGAAATCCAACGCAGAATTGCTTTTATTAAGGCAACATTATCAGAGGCTCACAGCAAAACTTTAGTCTTGGGGATCAGTGGTGGTGTTGATTCATCACTTGCTGGACGTTTATGCCAACTGGCAGTGAATAGTCTTAATCAAGAAAAAGCCAGTGATGAGTATCAGTTTATTGCAGTGCGCTTACCTTACCATGTCCAGCAAGATGAAGCCGAAGCTCAGCTAGCCTGTCAGTTTATTCAGCCTTCAAAACAAGTGACCGTGAATGTTCATGATGGTGTTGTTGGTATCCATAATGCGACGCTAAAGGGGCTTACCGCCGCGGGATTATCATCAACAGATGCTGGAAAGACAGACTTTCTCAAGGGTAATGTTAAAGCCAGAATGCGCATGATAGTCCAATATGATATTGCTGGTGCTATGGGCGGCCTTGTTGTGGGCACCGACCATAGTGCGGAAAATATTACCGGTTTCTATACCAAATGGGGCGATGGGGCTTGCGATTTAGCACCATTATTTGGCTTAAATAAACGTCAAGTACGTCTATTAGCTGCCCATTTAGGCGCGCCAGAAATATTGGTTAAAAAGGCACCTACGGCGGACTTAGAAGATAATAAACCTCAACTTGAAGATGAAGTTGCTTTAGGGCTGACCTATGATCAAATTGATGACTTTCTAGAGGGCAAAGATGTTGCCAAGTCTGTGGAAGATAAACTGGTGAGCATCTATAAACGCACCCAGCATAAACGTAAGCCGATCCCGACGATTTACGATTAATATCTTACACTTTACTTAAGGCGATGTGTTGTCGGGTGAGTTCTATTAGCACATTAGCATATTGTCGGTAATCTAAATATGGCGTCAGTAATACCGTGTGCTGGTGCTGTATTTTTTGCTTTTCATCTAGTGAGACATAGTGCCGAAGATCGGTTATTCCCATACGTTGTTGGGCTTCTTTGCCACATAAAATATGCCAAGATTCAGAAGGAAATACTATCTCGCCGTGGTGTTCAACCTTTGAATTAACAATACGTAATTGGCAATGCAAGCGTGATGGAGTATTGATGTGTTTATCGATTTGTTGATCATGAGACTCATTAAATAATTGGTCACGGATCTGTTTCCAATCAATTCCTTTGTTAGCATTGATATCGTGTTCTAAACAGCAAATCTTCCCCATAATGGTGACGATTTTACGCCAGTGATTGCCATTCAATGCGACCAGTTGTGTAATGGCATCGGGATGAGAAGCTTGCCAGTGCAAGGGTATCTCTGGAGGCGTAGGTAAATAAAAAATGATATCGGGATTCATCGGTCCCCATATATGGCTAAATAAATCTGATGACATATTACTTCCAGTATCGTTATGAATGATAAGAGTTTGGCGGTTCGGTTGTAAGCGTTACACTATTTTTTGTTCGAATTGGTATCTATTTTTAAGGTTATTATGCGCGCAATTGTGATTGGATCGACGAAACATTTTTTATTTGCCGCATTTTATGGTGCTCTAGGTATTGGTTTAGCGTTAATCATTACCGCCGTTTGGTTGCTGAATGCACGGCCTAACTTATCATTATGGCACACGACGCACCTTACCTCAGAGTACCATCAACAGTCCGGTTTAACTGATTTTAGCCAATATTTACAGTTAGAAGATAAGCTTTTTGCTGAGGTAGAGCAGCAAGTTTACCGTCAATATCAACCTGAAATAGCATCCCCGGTTAATCGTTATGAGCGTAATAGTTTATCTGATCCTGGATTATGGCAACAAAATTGGAACCGTTCTTTCGAATGGAAAAATCCCCAAGCTGAGTTTGGCCTTTTATTGCTACACGGTATGTCCGACTCACCTTATGTGATGTCGCATTTTGCACAGCATTATCAGCACCAGGCTTATGTTTTAGGGTTGCGCTTGCCAGGGCACGGTACCATTCCTTCTGGATTAACCGACATTACTTGGCCTGATCTTGCTGGGGCTGTATCACTAGCTGTTGCCCGCTTGTCTGCCCAATTACCAGGTAAACCCATTTATGTGGCCGGTTTTTCGACTGGAGCTGCTTTAGCATTAAACCATGAACTTGAAAATATCAGCTTAAACAAGCCTACAAGCTTTGCCGGCATGATTATGTTATCACCAGCCATTGGTCTAGCTCCCATTGCGGCAGGCGCTTATTGGCAAGCTAAGCTGGGTAAGTTGCTCGGGCAAGATAAACTGTATTGGAACAGCATTCAAACAGAATATGATCCATTTAAATATCGTTCGTTTGCTGTTAATGCTGGCGATGTTGTGTATCAGTTAACACAGCGTAATCAGACCTTATTAGCATCATTGTCGGCGCAGCAATTTAATGCCATTCCTGCAATGCTAACGTTTCAGTCAGTTGTCGATGATACTGTTTCTTCGTTAGCTGTGGTTGATTTGCTATATCAAAAATTGCCAATAAATAAAGGCCATCAATTAGTGCTATTTGATGTCAATAGGACGAAGAGTAACAACCAATTACTTTTCCAAGATCCATTGGCGACTTTTGCCCCTTTTTGGTTACCAAAGCAATTACCTTATCGCTTAAGTTTGGTTGAAAATGATCCGCAACAAGATAATCATGTTCAGGTTAGGGAGCTTGCTGATAAATCGAAGACCGACGATGTGATAGCGCTAAGTTTGACTTGGCCGAATGATGTATATTCTTTATCTCATGTGGCGCTAAACTTTCCGATTGAAGACAGCCTTTATGGGCCTCTACCAAGTAATGACCCTGATAAAATCCAAATAGGCAGAGCAATTTATCAAGGTGAACGAGGCATTTTCAGTGTGACTGCTGATGACATGTTACGTCAGAAATGGAATCCATTTTATCCTTACATGATGACTCGAATTGATGAGTTTACTCAAGGGTATCAACCTGAGTCACCATTAGGCAATAAACCGCTAAATATTAGTCATTAATGATGTTAATGATTGTTCGATTACGTCCCTGTTGCTTTGCCTGATAGAGGTTATCATCAGCGACTTTAATCCATTTATCCAGTTCTACTTCATAATCAGCACTTGCCGTAATAGCACCAATACTGACCGTCACGTTAAATGACTGTTTATCTTCAGGTGATATGATGTCTAATTGCGACAGTGCCTCTCTAAAACCATTGAGATGATGTTCAATATGTAAGGTATTGGACAAAGGCAGAATAAGCAAAAACTCTTCTCCGCCGTAGCGGGCCACAATATCAATGTCTCGTTTAAAGTATTTCTGTAATAATTGTGACACGTTGCGTAAGCACTCATCACCAGCTAAATGGCCATAGTTGTCATTCACTTTTTTGAAGAAGTCTAAATCAAGCAATACAACAGTAATGGCCTGATCGCTTCGCAAACAAAAATCCACTAACTCACCAAATTTACGTTCAGCATAACGGCGATTATATAAGCCGGTTAACGGATCTCTATCAACCAGTTCTGTGAGTTTTTTGTTGGCCTTTTCTAATTCCGCCGTACGATGAGCAACTGTTTCTTCTAATTCGACTTGATGCGCGATGAGTTGTTGTTTACTGGCTGCTAACCGTTGGTACAGACTGAATACCTCTCTTGGTGAGCTATCGTCAATTGCCGATGTTTTTGCTGGATCTGAATATGACTGACTGAATTGATTGGCGACAGCTTCTAATGGCACCGTTAGCAACGCGCTGAGCTTCTTTGAAATATAGAAGGTACACAACAATGCAATCAACAGCATGATAAAGCTACTGAACATTTGTTCTTCAGCGAGTTTTAGTAACGGCGAAAATTCTTTTAAAATATACACGGTCCAACCATTATCGAGTTCCCGGTGAGCATACATGTATTCAGGCACAATTGAGGTCGTATTATGAATATTGATTAATTCAAGATTGGCTCGATATACGCCTTTATTTATTGCAAAATTAAATTGTGAGAGTGGTTTCAAGTTGAGTTTTGTTGATGCGTAAATTATTTGATTTTGTTCATCAACCATCACTATAGATTCATCGTCGGTATATTCATTAACTTGGTCAATATGTGCAAAGTGGGTCAGATCAAGTGACCCTTCTACGATTCCTGCAACTTGTGTGTGTTGCTCATCGAGATAAAAGGGCGCACTCATAGCAATAATTGCGTCATTTCCAAATCCGCGACCGAGAAAGACAGATGATACGAATAGGCGCTGATTATAGAATGACTCAATAAAATAATCTCTGTCTTTAATGTTGACGCTTTGTTCAGATATTTGCTTTGTCATGAGTCTTGATACTGGACTAGCAGCGACAATATTGGCTGTCGGATTAGCAATCAACATGCTGATAAAACCAGAATAGTTTTGATGTGAACTCGATAAAATGTCTTGCCATTTTTCAGGCGTATCTGCAACTAAGTCTAATTGGCTTGCAGTATTTTGAATGACGGTTTTATGGTTTTCAATGTAATTCTGTGCTGAGGTCGAAAGGTGGGCAACCGCTTCAGTCATGTTTTGTTTTAACATGATTTGTTGACGTTCTAAAAAATAAAAATTAAAGATTAACGCCGAAAACAATAACGTTAAGGTCACCATTAAGGTGAAGAAATAGGTCAGTTGTGAACTTAATTGTCTACGATGGCGGTCTTTAACTTTGTCTTTTAAAAACCATAACTTTGGTATCGCTAAAATCAGTAGTGATGCAATACTGGTATAAATCAGTCCGTTGATGCCTTGCTTTGAAATAATAAAGCCTAAGTGAGAGGGGGGAATGTCCATCAATAGCACCACATATAAATATACCATTGGTGCACCAATAAATAACCAATATGCTGCATCAGCATATAAAGCATAGATATCACGGCGTCTGGCATAACCTAAAAATAATGCTTCAAGCCCAAAAAACAAATACACATGTGGGCTATCCCATATCAACATTAATCCAGTTGATGCCATCATAGCGGTTAGAAATGCATACCAAGGTCCCAATAAAACCGCAGCAATGACAGTCACCGTGTTACCTAATACAAATTGCACATTGGCAAAAAATTGTATTGGGTAACAATTGATGAGCAATCCAACGACTCCCAAGATGATCGAGAATAAAAGATGTTGTTGATTAATGCGTGGCAAGGTCAAAAAAAATATCCTTATTATTTGTATTCTAAAAAGATTTATTCCTATCTAAGTACTTATCTCAGGAAATAGAACAGATTTCAACGCAAACTAAGGTTTTTTTACACGCAAATGTCCCTTTTTATCTTTTGTGATGCAGATCTCAATCTTTTAATGCTGAAATCTTGTTCGACCTTGGTCTAATTAAATTGACAAACAAGAAGTCTCTTTCATTTCAATATTTTTTATATAACTGATTTATATCCTTTTTTAAGTTTCACGTTAACGTTTGTTAATCAAGTACGACTAAGGTCTTGATTGTGGTGGCCCCCTGAGTTGCTAAATTAACAATGGCTTTACAAAAAATAACTTAGGGGAGTCGCAATGAGTTTTGAAAATAACGATAAGGCAGCGGGTTACTGGCGTGAGAATTTACGATTAGTACTTAGCTTGCTTGCAATTTGGGCTGCAGTGTCATTTGGCTGCGGTATTTTACTAGTTGATGTGTTAAACGAAATTACCTTTATGGGATTCAAACTGGGTTTCTGGTTTGCGCAGCAGGGTGCAATGTATGTATTCGTGGCGCTGATTTTTGTTTATGTAGCGAAAGCTAATACATTAGACAAAAAATACAATGTTCAGGAAGACTAAGGAGCACTAAAAATGGATGTTCAAACACTAACATATTTAATTGTCGGCGCGACTTTTGCGCTGTACATCGGGATCGCCATTTGGTCTCGAGCGGGTTCAACTAAAGAGTTTTATGTAGCAGGTGGTGGCGTTCACCCTGTTCTAAATGGTATGGCAACTGCAGCGGACTGGATGTCAGCAGCATCGTTTATTTCATTAGCCGGTATTGTGTCTTTTACCGGTTATGATGGCTCAGTTTACCTTATGGGTTGGACTGGCGGTTATGTGCTATTAGCCTTATGTATGGCACCTTATTTACGTAAATTTGGTAAGTTTACGGTTCCAGACTTTATTGGTGATCGTTACTACTCTCAGACTGCACGAACTGTCGCAGTTATTTGTGCCATCTTTATTTGTTTTACTTACATTGCAGGGCAAATGCGTGGTGTTGGCGTAGTGTTCTCTCGTTTCTTAGAAGTTGACGTAGAAACCGGTGTGTATATTGGTATGGCAGTGGTGTTCTTTTATGCTGTATTAGGTGGCATGAAAGGGATTACTTACACACAGGTAGCACAATACTGCGTACTTATTTTTGCCTTTATGGTTCCTGCTATCTTTATATCAGTAATGATGACAGGTCATATTTTACCGCAAATCGGTTTTGGTGCTGAGTTAATCGATGCTGCAGGTAATGGTACGGGGGTGTATTTACTCGATAAGCTCGATGGATTATCGGCAGAACTCGGGTTCTCCCAATATACCGAAGGCTCAAAATCGATGATTGATGTGTTCTTCATTACTGGTGCATTAATGTTCGGTACAGCGGGCTTACCACATGTGATTGTACGTTTCTTTACTGTTCCTAAAGTAAAAGATGCACGTATTTCTGCGGGCTGGGCATTAGTGTTCATCGCTATTATGTATACTACTATTCCTGCATTATCTGCTTTCTCTCGCGTTAATATGATTGAAACCATCAATGGACCAGAATCAACTGGCGTGCCTTATGAAACAGCGCCAACGTGGATTAAAAACTGGGAAAAAACCGGTTTAATTACATGGGATGATAAGAACAACGATGGCAAGATTTTTTACACCAATGGTGAAAAAAATGAGATGAACATTGACCGAGATATTATGGTTCTTGCCACGCCTGAAATTGCTAATCTTCCAGCATGGGTTATTGCATTAGTTGCCGCGGGTGGTTTAGCCGCAGCCTTGTCTACCTCTGCAGGTTTATTACTGGTAATTTCAACATCTGTGTCGCACGATTTACTCAAGAAAAATCTAATGCCGGATATTTCGGATAAGAAAGAGTTAATGTATGCACGAATAGCCGCTGGTTTCGGGGTTGTTATGGCGGGTTACTTTGGTATTAATCCACCTGGATTCGTAGCAGCGGTGGTGGCCATTGCATTTGGTCTGGCAGCAGCGTCGTTATTTCCGGCTATTATCATGGGTATTTTCTCTAGAACTATGAATAGAGAAGGTGCTATTTCGGGCATGGTGATTGGCTTATTATTTACTGCTAGTTATATTGCCTACTTCAAGTTTATCAATCCGGCGGCTAATTCATCTGAAAATTGGTTATTTGGTATTTCACCTGAAGGTATTGGTATGGTGGGAATGATGGTTAACTTTGGTGTCGCTTTTGCTGTCAGTAAAGTCACCGCTAAAATCCCTGACGAAATAGTCGCAATGGTTGAGTCAATTCGTTTCCCTAAAGGGTCAGGCGAAGCACACGATCATTAACCTGCTGTTATCAACACTGTTTAAAAAGAGCGCTTAGGCGCTCTTTTTGTTGGGCTTTAGTCCTATAGCAGATAAGCGAAACGCTTTGCTATAGTGATATTGTTCGCCCATGCACAATAGGGAAATGATTAATGGATGCCAGTGAGTTACAACCAGTAGAACAGTTTTTAGCGGCTCATTCGCCTTTCGACACGCTACCTAAAGAGAGTATTCAATATTGTGCTAGAAAGATTAGCATCGGTTATTACAGTAAAGCGTCTGCCTTTGTTGAGTTCGATAAAGACAATCCAAAATTGTACATTGTTCGTAGCGGTGCATTCGAAGTGCGTGACCCTGAAGGTGTGTTGGTTGACCGAGTTGGCGAAGGTGAGTGTTTTGGTTTTTCCACCTTATTATCGGGTGAAAAAGTGGTTAATAAAGTGGCTATTTTAGAAGATGGTTTGGTTTATCATTTACCACAATCAGTCTTTGCCAAATTACGTTCCGAACATCGGAGCTTTGATCAGTTTTTTGCCCGTGCTTTTGCTAAACGCCTACGCAATGAAACTAAATTTAGTGCTAAAGACTTGACCACGACTAGCCGTATTACTTCCATCATGTCATCTCAGCCTATTATCATCGACGCTCACGCCAGTGTTATGGATGCGGCTAAATTAATGCGTGAACACCGGGTTTCATCGGTGCTCGTTATCGATAATCAAAAATTAACCGGTATTTTGACCGATCGAGATTTACGTAATCGAATTATCGCAGAAGGCTTAGACGTCAATACGCTGGTGAGTCAAGCCATGACCATCAATCCCGTGACAACTCACGCCAACGCGCTAGTGTTCGAAGCAATGTTGGCGATGAGTGAGCATAATATTCACCACTTACCTGTGGTTGATGGTAGCCGTGCATTAGGGATGATCACCAGTACTGATATATTACGTTCGCAAAGTTCACAGCCCTTGCTGCTTATTGGCGAAATAGGGCGGCAAGGTAGTATCGAAAAGCTTATTCAAGTGAGTAAGCAAATTCCGTTACTATTGCAAAATTTGATCAGCGCAGATGCTAGAGCAGAAGAAATAGGTAGGGTATTAACGTCGGTAACCGATGCATTAACGCGTCGGCTAATTGAATTGAATCAACAAATTTTAGGTCAAGCACCAATGGCGTTTTGTTGGTTGGCTTTTGGTTCCCAAGGTAGGCAAGATCAAGTTGCTTGTTCTGACCAAGATAATGGTTTATTGCTGGCCCACGACCCCGATGAGTTTGCCGCCGCTTATTTTGAAGCATTAACAAAAGCAGTATGTAAGGGCTTAGATGAATGTGGTTATATTTATTGTCCTGGTGACATTATGGCGCAAAACCCCAAATGGCGCTTATCACTGGTGAAGTGGAAAGGGCTTTTTTCAAGATGGGTGAATACGCCAGAACCAAAAGCCTTAATGCATGCCAGTATATTTTTTGATATGCGCCCAGTGTTTGGGCCATTGAGTTTATTCAGTGAACTGCAAGATGATGTTTTAGCATCTACACAAAATAATGATATTTTCCTTGCCGGAATGGCGGGCAACTCGTTAACTGAATCACCACCATTGGGCTTTTTTAGGAAGTTTGTCCTTGAGCGTGATGGTAGTGAGGTGAAAGGCATGGATTTAAAACACAAAGGAAGTGCATTAATTAATGACATTGCCAGAGTGTATGCCTTAAGTGCTGGCATCAAAGAGGTTAATACTGCTAAGCGGATCAGAGCGTTAATGGACGCTAATATTATTAATCGTAAAGATGCACTTAATTTGGCGGATGCCCATGAGTTCATTGCGCACATGCGTTTAGCTAATCAAGGCTATCAAGCCACCAATAACTTACCTGTGAACAATTATCTAAAACCACAACACCTTTCTTCATTAATGCGCCATCAGCTTCGTGATGCATTCAAAGTAGTACATGATGCCCAAGCAGGTATAAAACTTAAGTTCATGAGGAGCTTTTAGTGGCCAGTTTTTGGTGGATAAAAGCGGTGTTATGGCATAAAAAAATGACCACTTTACCTTCATTACTCAACACGTATTTAGAAGCAATAACGCCTGCGTTAACAAAACCATTTCTAGATGCACCTTTGATGGCGATTGATCTTGAAATGACTGGCTTAGATCCAATCCATGATCAAGTCATCAGTATCGGTTTAGTGCCGATTATCAACGGGGTCATTCCGCTTGATAAAGCACAGCATATGATGATTTCTATTAGCGGCAGTGTGGGGCAGAGCGCGACGGTTCACGGTATTGTGGATAACCAATTGCACATGGCCTTAACGTTAGCAGAGGCAATTGATTGGTTTTTATCAAAAACAAAGGGCTATATTTTGGTCGCGCACCATGCACCGTTGGACATACAGTTTATTCAGCAGCAGTTGATACGCTGTTTTGGACAATCAATTCCGTTGGTATTTATTGATACACTAGCCATAGAAAAGAAGCGCTGCTTAATGCAACAGCCTGTATTAAAAGAAGGTTCGTTACGCTTGAATGCAAGCCGTACACGTTACCGTTTACCCGTTTATTCTGCTCACAATGCGCTTATTGATGCATTATCTTGTGCTGAATTGTTGCTGGCTCAAGTTTCGGCGATGGGTGATATTAAAAAGTTGTCGGTTAAAGACTTAATCAATGTGTCTCGTTAGAATAGAAAAGCCAGTCATCGAGACTGGCTTTTCTATTAAACACTGAAGACAGCTTATTCTGCGTTTTTAGCTTTATTGAAAAAATAATCAACTGCAGGTTTAATCAATTCAAGTGCGGTTTTATCGCAAGGCGGTAATGCAGCATCACTGGTGTTAATTGGCGTGGTGCGTTCGCCCCATTTTAGCAGTAAGGCCGCTGAGGTTAATCCAGCACCAAACGCGCAAGACAGAATAGTCTGATTGGCTTCAATTCTACCTTGAGATAACGCATCGCAAATCGCAATCGGGATAGTCGCTGCAGACGTATTGCCATAATCAGCGATATTGACGAAGGCTTTTTCTTTTGGAATTTTCATTCGGCTAACTAGCGTATCAATAATACGTTCGTTTGCCTGATGTGGAATAACAAAGTCGACATCGTCGATGCTGATACCACAGTTGTCTAATACCTTATTACTTAAACTTCCCATGCCATGAATTGCACGTTTAAACACATCTTGACCATTGATATGAATGTAAAAATCCAATGAGTCATTGTCAAATCTATCCATCTGGGTGCCAAAGTTAGACTTTAAAATATCGCGACCTTCAGGATCGTTATTTAATTCATAACCTAATACACCACCAGGTTGGTCACTGGCCTCAAGTACAACTGCACCAGCGCCGTCACCAAATAACACTGCTGTTTCACGTCGAGACCAATCCAAATAAAAAGATAAACGTTCAGCGCCGATAATCAGAATCTTCTTACTTTGGCCGCTCTTAATCATTGAGCTGGCCAAGCCAACACCATACAAAAAGCCACTGCAAGCAGCGTTAATGTCAAATGCACCACAAGTAGCACCAATATTTGCCTGTACCGTTGATGCAATATTGGGGATCAAGGTATCAGGGCTGGCGGTGGCTAGAATAATTAAATCTAATTCACTGCCATCAATCCCTGCTGCGGCAAGCGCATGCTTAGCGGCAACCGAAGCCATTTCAGAAGTATTAACGTGACTAATGTTACGCTTACTAATTCCAGTACGTGTTTTGATCCATTCATCTGTCGTTTCCATGAATGTCGCTAAATCGTCATTGGTCAATGTTGCGGGTGGAACTGACTTACCCCAACCGGTAATGTGTGCATACTGCATAAGAAGTTCTCTCAATATGTTTCAATAGTTAATTAAATTTATTTACAACATCAATGGTCTGACATTAACCAGCTGATGTTAAATGCTTAAATGATCATGACTAAGGTTTATTATTGTTATTATGACTTAATCTTTTGTTCTACCAGTTTCGTGATCGAAGCCGAAGCATGCAAGATATGCTCACGCAGTAAAGTTGTGGCTTTTTCGATGTCGCGATTTTTACATAATTCGAGTAACACTCGATGTTCTCTTTCAGCGATAGGTATCCCGCCAGTAAATAACAACTGCAGACGAATATAGCGATCGCAATTAGTGTTTAAACCGTTAACCACTTCCATTGTATGAGGACGATTAGCTGCTTGGTATAAACGGGTATGGAATCGAGTGTTCAGTTCACTCCAACTTGCTACTGATTCTTTCAGTTTAAATGCCAATTCAAGTTGAACCAGTACGGCTTCAGCTTCAACAAGATCTTTGTCAGATAGGTTAGGGATGGCCTTAGCCAACAAATCTGATTCGATCATAGCGCGCAGTTCAAATAATTCAGTGACTTGTTCAACAGATAACAATGTTGCCGTTGCGCCTTTGTGTGGTTCGAAATTAATCAAACCTTCTGCTTCTAATTGAACTAAAGCTTCACGAACGGGAATTCGACTTACATTTAACTGTTCTGCAATAGCAGACTGCCTAAGCGGTTCTCCTCCTTGTATATCACCAGAAAGGATCCGTTCTCTGAGCGCCTCAACAACAAGTTGCGTACGCGTTTTATGAATAATAGGAGGTATATTGCTCATGTATTCTATAATAATCACTAATTTCTTCGGGCAAGGGTAACGCTTAGCCGCCGCTTTATAAAGTGAAACCTATACAATTATGCAGATTAAGCTCATAAAACCGCGGTAAATGAACAAATTAACAAAATTATTCAGATTATCTGGCCCAAAATTCATCTCAATGGGATAATCGACACAGTATAGAGTTTAAGGAGTGTTAGGTTGAATAAAGCAGTATTTCTCGATCGTGATGGTGTGATCAATAAAGACAATGGTTATGTTCATACCGTGGACGACTTTGAATATATCGACGGTGTATTTGAAGCGTGTCTCGCATTAAAGCAGATGGGTTACCTATTAATAGTGGTGACCAATCAATCTGGCATTGCTCGTGGTATGTACAGTGAGGATGATTTTCATCATTTAACGGAATGGATGGATTGGAACTTTGCCGATAAAGGTGTCGAACTTGATGGTATCTACTATTGCCCGCATCATCCACAAAAAGGCCTAGGTGAATATAAGCAAGATTGCGATTGCAGAAAGCCCAAACCCGGCATGATGCTAGATGCTGCAGAATTTTTGAAAATTGATATGAGCCAGTCAGTCATGGTGGGCGATAAAGCTGATGATATACGCGCAGCAAAAGCGGCTGGCATTAACACTGCCATTTTGGTTCGTTCAGGTAAAGTAGTAGATGAAGCCGGAATTGAACTTGCGAGTGCAGTTGTTGACAGTATCGCTGATGTTCCGAGTCTGCTAAGTCAATTACTCGCCAAATAATAGAATCGCGAACTCAAAGCTATTATTTCAGCTGTTCATATTTAAGCTTTCACCACTTATATATGAACAGCGATTTTCAATGTAACCATTTACCACGTTTTAGTCTTTCTCTTCCTTTCTATACTAATCAGCTTATTTTTTGCTGATACAAATCCCCTTATCCAAATAAAGATATGTCATCCAATAAGGCTAAATCGTTCGCGCTACTAAATGCGGCTACGGAGTTAACATGAAATTAACGTCGTTTCAGTAATTTTTTAGACTCAACATGCTAAATTACCCGCTTAAACTACTGTGAGCCGCATAATAAGCCTTATATAGGTAACTAATATAAATTTGATGTTCGCTATAGCATGCAAATTTTGCCTATAAAGTCAGCGAAAACATCAATAAACATGGCTTTAAGTTCAAATAGTGTGCAGTTGGGGCGTAATAACCATTAAAACCGTAGAAAGCCCTTGCGCTATAAATTGTTTTCCCTATAATACACCCCACTGACACGGAACGCAGCGTCTAACGCTAGTTACCAAGTCCGCTCTTTAACAATTTATCAAGTAATCTGTGTGGACATTCACAGGTATTGAGTTATTCGAAATTGTCTTCTGTTCTTCGGAATGTTGGCAATCAAAATTTAACTCGATGATGAGAATGTTCATAGTAATATGAAGCTACAGCAATGTAGTTGATAACTCGTTAGCTCTTTGAGCAAAGCGAATTATAACAGTAGAATTCATTGAGCCGTTCGACGTAGTCGAACAAAAAAACTTTAATTGAAGAGTTTGATCATGGCTCAGATTGAACGCTGGCGGCAGGCCTAACACATGCAAGTCGAGCGGTAACACAAGGGAGCTTGCTCCTGAGGTGACGAGCGGCGGACGGGTGAGTAATGCCTAGGGATCTGCCCAGTCGAGGGGGATAACAGTTGGAAACGACTGCTAATACCGCATACGCCCTACGGGGGAAAGGAGGGGACCTTCGGGCCTTCCGCGATTGGATGAACCTAGGTGGGATTAGCTAGTTGGTGAGGTAATGGCTCACCAAGGCGACGATCCCTAGCTGTTCTGAGAGGATGATCAGCCACACTGGGACTGAGACACGGCCCAGACTCCTACGGGAGGCAGCAGTGGGGAATATTGCACAATGGGGGAAACCCTGATGCAGCCATGCCGCGTGTGTGAAGAAGGCCTTCGGGTTGTAAAGCACTTTCAGTAGGGAGGAAAGGTAATAGTTTAATAAACTATTACTGTGACGTTACCTACAGAAGAAGGACCGGCTAACTCCGTGCCAGCAGCCGCGGTAATACGGAGGGTCCGAGCGTTAATCGGAATTACTGGGCGTAAAGCGTGCGCAGGCGGTTTGTTAAGCCAGATGTGAAATCCCCGGGCTCAACCTGGGAATTGCATTTGGAACTGGCGAACTAGAGTCTTGTAGAGGGGGGTAGAATTCCAGGTGTAGCGGTGAAATGCGTAGATATCTGGAGGAATACCGGTGGCGAAGGCGGCCCCCTGGACAAAGACTGACGCTCATGCACGAAAGCGTGGGGAGCAAACAGGATTAGATACCCTGGTAGTCCACGCCGTAAACGATGTCTACTCGGAGTTTGGTGACTTAGTCACTGGGCTCCCAAGCTAACGCATTAAGTAGACCGCCTGGGGAGTACGGCCGCAAGGTTAAAACTCAAATGAATTGACGGGGGCCCGCACAAGCGGTGGAGCATGTGGTTTAATTCGATGCAACGCGAAGAACCTTACCTACTCTTGACATCCACAGAAGAGACCAGAGATGGACTTGTGCCTTCGGGAACTGTGAGACAGGTGCTGCATGGCTGTCGTCAGCTCGTGTTGTGAAATGTTGGGTTAAGTCCCGCAACGAGCGCAACCCCTATCCTTATTTGCCAGCACGTAATGGTGGGAACTCTAGGGAGACTGCCGGTGATAAACCGGAGGAAGGTGGGGACGACGTCAAGTCATCATGGCCCTTACGAGTAGGGCTACACACGTGCTACAATGGCGTATACAGAGGGTTGCAAAGCCGCGAGGTGGAGCTAATCTCACAAAGTACGTCGTAGTCCGGATCGGAGTCTGCAACTCGACTCCGTGAAGTCGGAATCGCTAGTAATCGTGGATCAGAATGCCACGGTGAATACGTTCCCGGGCCTTGTACACACCGCCCGTCACACCATGGGAGTGGGCTGCAAAAGAAGTGGGTAGTTTAACCTTCGGGAGAACGCTCACCACTTTGTGGTTCATGACTGGGGTGAAGTCGTAACAAGGTAGCCCTAGGGGAACCTGGGGCTGGATCACCTCCTTACCTATACGACTAACTCAATACCTAAAGTGCAGAGATGCATGTGAGTGTTCACACAGATTACTTGATAGAAAGAAAGAGAAAGATATCGAAAGGTATTTTTGAGGATTTTGATTCTTAATCAAGGCACTTGATGAGTCTCGCAGGGAGTGTGCTTTTAGCACATGACTGAGAAACAAAGAAAGTAACGCCGAATAAGGATTAAAAGACCAAAAAGAATGGGTCTGTAGCTCAGCTGGTTAGAGCGCACCCCTGATAAGGGTGAGGTCGGTGGTTCAAGTCCACTCTGACCCACCAAATCTTCATTTTATCTGCGTTAATTAAATACTCGTTTAGACTCTTTTAATAAGAGAGGAAACGTCGCATTGAATTAACTTGTTAAAATTTGATTTGGCTTCGCCAATCTTATGATTGGTTACTTGATATTTATTCTCGCTGTATGTAAAGGGGTTATAGCTCAGCTGGGAGAGCGCCTGCCTTGCACGCAGGAGGTCTGCGGTTCGATCCCGCATAGCTCCACCATTACATACAATTGGTAAGAGATGCCAAAGATAAACGAAATTTTATCTTTGGCTTTTTTAAGCCCGCTCTTTAACAATTTGGAAAGCTGATAGTACTAACTAAAGGCGCATAAATGATGATTCGTTGTCGTTTGTGTGATCACGTTAGTGCGAAAAACGTTAATGCGAAAGCATTAACACTTGAGTTCTCAAAACACTGTTTAAGTGTCTTGAATATTCTAAAAAACTAAGGCGAGTCCACTTCCTACCCTGGAGGTGAGACAAGTAAAAACCAGCTGGTCATGATATGACCCAGAGCTTTTCTCTTGTTAATTCAAGGGTGTGAAACTCATTTGGGTTGTATGGTTAAGTGACCAAGCGTATACGGTGGATGCCTTGGCAGTCAGAGGCGATGAAGGACGTAATAACTTGCGAAAAGCGTTGGCGAGCTAGTAATAAGCATTTGAGCTAACGATATCCGAATGGGGAAACCCACATGCATAAGCATGTATCACAACATGAATACATAGTGTTGTGAGGCAAACCCGGGGAACTGAAACATCTAAGTACCCGGAGGAAAAGAAATCAACCGAGATTCCCCTAGTAGCGGCGAGCGAACGGGGATTAGCCCTTAAGTCTATGGGGTGTTAGTGGAATGAGTTGGAAAGCTCAGCGGCACAGGGTGATAGCCCCGTACATGAAAACTAACCATAGATGAAAACGAGTAAGGCGGGACACGTGACATCCTGTTTGAATATGGGGGGACCATCCTCCAAGGCTAAATACTCCTGACTGACCGATAGTGAACCAGTACCGTGAGGGAAAGGCGAAAAGAACCCCTGTGAGGGGAGTGAAATAGAACCTGAAACCGTATACGTACAAGCAGTGGGAGCGGTTCTTGAGACCGTGACTGCGTACCTTTTGTATAATGGGTCAGCGACTTACATTTTGTAGCGAGGTTAAGCGAATAGCGGAGCCGTAGGGAAACCGAGTGTTAACTGCGCGTTTAGTTGCAAGGTGTAGACCCGAAACCGAGTGATCTAGCCATGGGCAGGTTGAAGGTTGAGTAACATCAACTGGAGGACCGAACCGACTTATGTTGAAAAATGAGCGGATGACTTGTGGCTGGGGGTGAAAGGCCAATCAAACTCGGAGATATCTGGTTCTCCTCGAAAGCTATTTAGGTAGCGCCTCGAGCGAATACCATTGGGGGTAGAGCACTGTTAAGGCTAGGGGGTCATCCCGACTTACCAACCCTTTGCAAACTCCGAATACCAATGAGTACTACTCGGGAGACAGACAGCGGGTGCTAACGTCCGTTGTCAAAAGGGAAACAACCCAGACCGTCAGCTAAGGTCCCAAAGTGTATGTTAAGTGGGAAACGATGTGGGAAGGCTTAGACAGCTAGGATGTTGGCTTAGAAGCAGCCATCATTTAAAGAAAGCGTAATAGCTCACTAGTCGAGTCGGCCTGCGCGGAAGATTTAACGGGGCTAAACATACCACCGAAGCTACGGGTGCATTTCATTAGAAGTGCGCGGTAGAGGAGCGTTCTGTAAGCGGTTGAAGGTGAAGGGGTAACCCACACTGGACGTATCAGAAGTGCGAATGCTGACATGAGTAACGATAAAGGGAGTGAAAAACTCCCTCGCCGGAAGACCAAGGGTTCCTGTCCAACGTTAATCGGGGCAGGGTGAGTCGACCCCTAAGGTGAGGCCGAAAGGCGTAATCGATGGGAAACAGATTAATATTTCTGTACTTCCGCTAACTGCGATGGAGAGACGGAGAAGGCTAGGCTAGCGCGGCGTTGGTAGTCCGCGTTTAAGGTGGTAGGTTGATTTCTTAGGCAAATCCGGGAAATCGTACTTTAATGTACAGGCTGAGAGCTGATGACGAGTCACTACGGTGATGAAGTAGTTGATGCCATGCTTCCAGGAAAATCTTCTAAGCTTCAGGTTAGTGGGAATCGTACCCCAAACCGACACAGGTGGTCGGGTAGAGAATACCAAGGCGCTTGAGAGAACTCGGCTGAAGGAACTAGGCAAAATGGTACCGTAACTTCGGGAGAAGGTACGCTGCTGTTGGTGATGGGACTTGCTCCCTAAGCTGACGGCAGTCGCAGATACCAGGTGGCTGCAACTGTTTATCAAAAACACAGCACTGTGCAAAATCGCAAGATGACGTATACGGTGTGACGCCTGCCCGGTGCCGGAAGGTTAATTGATTGGGTTATCTTCGGAGAAGCTCATGATCGAAGCCCCGGTAAACGGCGGCCGTAACTATAACGGTCCTAAGGTAGCGAAATTCCTTGTCGGGTAAGTTCCGACCTGCACGAATGGCGTAATGATGGCCACGCTGTCTCCAGCCGAGACTCAGTGAAGTTGAAATTGCGGTGAAGATGCCGTATACCCGCGGCTAGACGGAAAGACCCCGTGAACCTTTACTATAGCTTGGCACTGAACATTGAACCTACATGTGTAGGATAGGTGGGAGACTTTGAAGCTTGGACGCTAGTCTGAGTGGAGTCAATCTTGAAATACCACCCTTGTAGTTTTGATGTTCTAACTCTGGCCCCTTATCGGGGTTGAGGACAGTGCCTGGTGGGTAGTTTGACTGGGGCGGTCTCCTCCCAAAGAGTAACGGAGGAGCACGAAGGTTGGCTAAGTACGGTCGGACATCGTACGGTTAGTGCAATGGCATAAGCCAGCTTAACTGCGAGACATACACGTCGAGCAGGTACGAAAGTAGGTCATAGTGATCCGGTGGTTCTGAATGGAAGGGCCATCGCTCAACGGATAAAAGGTACTCCGGGGATAACAGGCTGATACCGCCCAAGAGTTCATATCGACGGCGGTGTTTGGCACCTCGATGTCGGCTCATCACATCCTGGGGCTGAAGTCGGTCCCAAGGGTATGGCTGTTCGCCATTTAAAGTGGTACGCGAGCTGGGTTCAGAACGTCGTGAGACAGTTCGGTCCCTATCTGCCGTGGGCGTTGGATGATTGAAGGGAGCTGCTCCTAGTACGAGAGGACCGGAGTGGACGAACCGCTGGTGTTCGGGTTGTCATGCCAATGGCATTGCCCGGTAGCTACGTTCGGAATCGATAACCGCTGAAAGCATCTAAGCGGGAAGCGAGCCCTAAGATGAGTCATCCCTAGAGCTTTAAGCTCTCTAAAGGGCCGTAGGAGACTACTACGTTGATAGGCAAGGTGTGTAAGCGTTGTGAGGCGTTGAGCTAACTTGTACTAATGACCCGTGAGGCTTAACCATACAACCCAGATGGGTTTTACTGATACGACTTAGTATTAGAATGAGGCGCTTAAACAGTGGTCATAAAATGCTCCATGCGTTTATGACATCAAGTACATCCGTGTACTTGTTGAACTCAAGACTCTTGATAAGAGTAAAAGCAATCAGCTTTCCGAATTATTATTTAATGCCTAATGAAGAATTAGTGCGTTAGATAAACAAATTTGTCTGGAAACCATAGAGCTGTGGCACCACCTGATCCCATTCCGAACTCAGAAGTGAAACACAGTATCGCCGATGGTAGTGTGGGGTCTCCCCATGCGAGAGTAGGTCATTTCCAGGCGCCTAATTGACTTGAAAGAGTCGTGAAAAAGCCCGTTATCATGTAGCGGGCTTTTTTACGTCTGTTATTTGTTGAATTACGGTTTGGTTAATATGAGCATAATGCTTGTGTGGACGATATACCCATGCGAGAGAGGCGCCTAATTGACTTGAAAAGAGTCGTGAAACAGCCCGCTATCATGTAGCGGGCTGTTTCACGTCTGTAATACCATTTACATTAAATATGTGATCTAATTGCTCGTCATTTCCTTACTTCAGTATCGATGAATAATCTCAATCTTGCAGCATTAGTTAAATCTGAGAAACGCGCACGTAAACGTATGCGTTATCTCGCCTTACTTCATTTTACCGAAGGTCATTCTCGTACTGCTATAGCCAACATGCTGAAGGTCAGTAGAACCAGTGTAACTACTTGGGTTACTCATTATTTAACTCATGGCATTAGCGGCCTAGATGATAAACATAATCCAGGTAGACCCGCTCAACTATCGGCGAAACAACTGGTAAATCTGAAAGAATTTGTACAACGTCAAAGCTTGTCTGAGAGTGGCGGAAGATTGATGGCAAGAGATGTCAGTCTTTTTATTCAGTCTGAATTTGGGGTGACTGCATATTCTCATGCATCGCGATCACCTAATACCATCTAAGCCGATCACCTAATACCATTCATCGCGATCACTCAATACCATCGATGCCGATCACTTTTCGGTCAAAATAGTATTGAGTGATCGGCTTGAATAGTACCGTTCGTTTTTTGTACTTTTTTGTCTGCCCGTAGGTGTTTTTAACCGTTATTCTTTTCATTTTTGATGATGAGAATGACCATGCCAACGGCACCTATTTCAATGCGTAAACTCAAAGAAATTTTAAGACTAAAATACGGCTGTAAACTCAGTCATCGTCAGATAGCAAAAAGCTTATCTGTTTCACCCTCAATCGTGTCTAAATATGCCTGTAAATCAGCAGAGCTAGACATTACTTGCTGGCCGCTTGATGAGAAGTGGGATGATAACTCTCTACAACAAGCGTTTTTCAAAACAAAGCCTCGTTTAAAAGGCTTTACCATTCCTGACTGGTCGTTAGTTCAACAAGAGCTTCGGCCTAAAACCATGACGTTGTTGCTGCTTTGGGAAGAATACAAAGAGCGGCACGCGGAAGGTTTTTACAGTTACACTCACTTCTGCCGTCAGTACAAGGCATGGCTTAAATGCCAAAAACCCTCGATGCGACAAAACCATAAAGCTGGTGAAAAACTGTTTGTGGATTACTGTGGCCCAACCATGAGTATTGTTGATAGAAGTACAGGCGAATGCCGTACTGCACAAGTATTCGTCGCGGTCATGGGGGCATCAAATTATACCTATGCCGAAGCGACTTACAGCCAGAAACTTGAAGATTGGGTGATGAGTCATGCCCGTTGTTTTGAGTTTCTTGGTGGTGTTCCTGAGCAGATCATTCCTGACAACCTTAAAAGTGCCGTCACCAAACCCTGCCGATATGAGCCTGACTTAAACCCAACCTACCAACAACTAGCGACGCATTACGATACCGTCATTGTGCCTGCAAGACCCTATAAACCAAAGGATAAAGCCAAGGCTGAAGTGGGTGTACAAATTGTTGAACGTTGGATCATGGCACGTCTTCGTAATGAAACCTTTTTTAGCTTGCGTCAATTAAATCTAAAGATTCAAGAATTACTCATCGATTTAAATCAGCGACAAATGAAAAAACATCCTGGCTCACGATTAAGTCAATTTGAAGCCATTGATAAACCAGCGTTAAAACCATTGCCCTTGCAGCCTTACAGCTACACCTTAGTGAAACAAGTGAGAGTACATATTGATTATCATATTGAGATTGAAAAGCACTATTACTCAGTGCCACATACCTTGATCAAGCAAAAACTTGAAGCACATGCCTCAGGAAAATTGGTGACACTCTACCATCAAGGCATACGAGTCGCTGTTCACCCCAGATCATACCGAGAAGGTGCGCATACAACACTTGAGCTACATATGCCTATCGCTCACCAAAAACAACAGCAATGGACACCGCAGCGATTTGAGCGCTGGGCAAGTCAGTTTGGTAAATCAACCGAGCAGTTTGTTATGCAATTGATGCAAGCTAAAAAGCATCCAGAGCAAAGCTACCGTGCTTGTATGGGGTTATTAAGCCTAGGCAAGAAGTTTACAGACCAACGTCTTGAAGCCGCCTGTCATCGCGCATTAGCCACAGGTGTTACTCGCGTAAAACAAGTGAAAACCATCTTAGAAAAAGGCTTGGATAAGCAACCCTTGCCACAAGCTCAGGGTGATTCGCTACAAGATATTGATCATAAAAATATCCGCGGCAATAACTATTACCATTAATAAAAACTAACCAATCAAAGGAAATCTTATGAAAAATATCAATCAACAAGTCAATAACCAGTTAAGTAACTTAAAGCTAAGCGGCATACGTGATGCGCTATTACAGCAACTTGAACAACCTAATCTATACGTAGAACAAAGCTTCGAAGAGCGGCTAAGTTTATTGCTTGAGCATGAAATAACGCAGCGTGACCAGCGTAAAATTGACCGCCTAACTCGACAAGCAAAGTTCAGAGTTGGCGGCACGCTTGCTCAACTCAACTATGGCGCAGCACGACAACTCGATAAAACTCAGATCCGTTCATTAGCACAAGGTGAATGGCTTCGCCTTCACCAAAATATTTTGATTACGGGAGCAACGGGGTGTGGCAAAACTTACCTCGCTTGCGCTCTTGGTCAAAACCACTGCCAACAAGGGAGTAGCGTTTATTATTTTAGGCTCAAGGAGCTATTAGAAAAGATGTTCTTAGCGCAAGCCGATGGTAGTTATCGAAAACTGATCAACAAGCTTAGCTCTGCTAATTTACTGATCTTAGATGATTGGGGATTAGAGCCATTAACGGCTCAACAACGTAGTGATTTATTGGAATTAATTGATGCAAGATATGATACAAAATCGACATTAATTGCCAGTCAATTACCGATCGAAAATTGGTATGAAATGATAGGAGAATCGACACATGCTGATGCGATTCTAGATCGACTTGTTCACGGAGCAATAAAGTTGGAATTAAAAGGCGAATCGATGCGAAAAAAACTAAATACCTTGACTGAAGCCGATCACTGAAGCTAGATTTTACGGAGGTCTACTGGCGAACAAAAAAGTGATCGGCTTGAATGGTATTGACCGATCGGCATCATGGTATTACGCAGGTGACCTTTAAACAGGCAAATATCTACAGATTACTGCATCAATTAGGATTGTCATGGATAACGACCCGTTCTCGACACCCAAAACAATCTCAAGATATTCAGGACGCTTTTAAAAAACTTCCAGCTGTCAACGATCCTTAACACCCCTGGTCATGTGGCGTTAGATCGCATTGATGTTTGGTTTCAAGATGAAGCCAGATTTGGTCAGCAAAATACCACGACCCGCATTTGGGCAACGAAAGGAACCCGACCACGAGCGGTAAGGCAACAACAGTTCGAATCAGCATATTTATATGGTGCGGTGTGTCCTGCAACGGGCACGACAGAGGCTATTATTGCCCCGCATGCCAACAGTGAATATATGTGGGAGCATTTAAAATTAATTTCAGAGGCTACCGAATCGGGTCGCCATGCTTTGGTCATCATGGATGGTGCAGGTTGGCATCAACAAGATCTGACTGAGGACTTTGATAACCTTAGTATCCTTAAGCTTCCGCCCTATTCGCCAGAACTCAACCCTATAGAACAAGTGTGGCAATGGCTTCGTCAGAATGAACTCGCAAATCGTTGCTTTAGTGGATATGACGATATTGTTGAGCAGTGTTCCATTGCATGGAATCGATTTATTGCAGAGCCGGAAAGGGTGATTCAACTATGTTCTAGACGTTGGACAAAATTGACCAATTAATTAATGTAAATGGTATAATTTGTTGAAATTACGGCTTGGTTATACCATTTACATTAAATATGTGATCTAATTGCTCGTCATTTCCTTACTTCAGTATCGATGAATAATCTCAATCTTGCAGCATTAGTTAAATCTGAGAAACGCGCACGTAAACGTATGCGTTATCTCGCCTTACTTCATTTTACCGAAGGTCATTCTCGTACTGCTATAGCCAACATGCTGAAGGTCAGTAGAACCAGTGTAACTACTTGGGTTACTCATTATTTAACTCATGGCATTAGCGGCCTAGATGATAAACATAATCCAGGTAGACCCGCTCAACTATCGGCGAAACAACTGGTAAATCTGAAAGAATTTGTACAACGTCAAAGCTTGTCTGAGAGTGGCGGAAGATTGATGGCAAGAGATGTCAGTCTTTTTATTCAGTCTGAATTTGGGGTGACCTTTAAACAGGCAAATATCTACAGATTACTGCATCAATTAGGATTGTCATGGATAACGACCCGTTCTCGACACCCAAAACAATCTCAAGATATTCAGGACGCTTTTAAAAAACTTCCAGCTGTCAACGATCCTTAACACCCCTGGTCATGTGGCGTTAGATCGCATTGATGTTTGGTTTCAAGATGAAGCTAGATTTGGTCAGCAAAATACCACGACCCGCATTTGGGCAACGAAAGGAACCCGACCACGAGCGGTAAGGCAACAACAGTTCGAATCAGCATATTTATATGGTGCGGTGTGTCCTGCAACAGGCACGACAGAGGCTATTATTGCCCCGCATGCCAACAGTGAATATATGTGGGAGCATTTAAAATTAATTTCAGAGGCTACCGAATCGGGTCGCCATGCTTTGGTCATCATGGATGGTGCAGGTTGGCATCAACAAGATCTGACTGAGGACTTTGATAACCTTAGTATCCTTAAGCTTCCGCCCTATTCGCCAGAACTCAACCCTATAGAACAAGTGTGGCAATGGCTTCGTCAGAATGAACTCGCAAATCGTTGCTTTAGTGGATATGACGATATTGTTGAGCAGTGTTCCATTGCATGGAATCGATTTATTGCAGAGCCGGAAAGGGTGATTCAACTATGTTCTAGACGGTGGACAAAATTGACCAATTAATTAATGTAAATGGTATTAATATGAGCATAATGCTTGTGTGGACGATATGCCCATGCGAAATAAGTCATTTTCAGGCGCCTAATTGACTTGAAAGAGTCGTGAAACAGCCCGCTATTATGTAGTGGGCTTTTTTACGTCTGTAATTTGTTGAAATTACGGTTTGGTTAATATGAGCATAATGCTTGTGTGGGCGATATGCCCATGCGAAGTAGGTCATTTTCAGGTGCCTAATTGACTTAAAAGAGTCCCGAAACAGCTCGCTATGATATAGCGGGCTTTTTGTGTCCGTAACTTAGGCAATGTTTATAAAATTGACAATGTGAAGATATAGCTAAGTTTTCAATTATTGGTATTTGACATATTAATAAGCAAAATTGATTAATTAAGTTGAAGATAACGGTACGATTTGATGGGTTTAATATTTGTTCAATATCACCGACTTATTAGCCAATAATGAGGCATAGATCAAAGTTTACTTCAGTTTGTTGTTACAAAATAAATTTAAGTTCTCGATCTTATTTATTATTTTGGTTGAATTAGACGTTGTTCAGAGTGAAGCATTGAGCCATTCAATAACGACTTAGGGATTATGCGAGAAGAATAAACATATCAACAAATGATATCCGAATTTAACGGTTACAGAACATTTTGCCACCATCGCCCAGATGAATTTTCCGTTTATGCGATGCTAGATCAATTTTGCAAGGCTGTTATATCTGTTCATTTTATATATGACACGCTTATGCATATCTAGGCTGCCTAGCCGATGATTTAATGCTTAACAGTACCAATGAAAACATTAAATAGGCATGTAATAACCATAGTTGATCGTACATCAGTTTGAAATAGTTAAAGGCCTTTGGTTTAAGCATCATGCAATGCCAATCTCCAGTTTTGAAACGATACTTATTGTGAAATAAAGAAGGACTTTTAGACAATGAATAACACTATTAAGAAACTAATATATGGTGGCGTTTTAATAATTGTCATCGCAGGGGCTTGGGCTGTATGGCAGTATTTTCAAGCACAACCATTGGGTGCTGGTTTCGCCTCAGGTAACGGAAGGATTGAAGCTGTACAGGTTGATATATCAACAAAAATTGCAGGTCGAGTCGATACAATTATGGCGCAGGAGGGCGATCTAGTTCAGGCAGAACAGATTGTCGCAAAAATCAATACAGATCAACTGCGAGCTCAGTTAATCGGCGCAGAAGCAAACGTTGCCAGTGCAGAAAGCCAAGTCGCATCCGCTTTGGCAGCCATAGAGCAGGCAAAGGCGGAACAATTACTGGCTGAACAAGAGTTGCATCGGGCACGCGAGTTGGTAAAAAATAATCACATCAGTAAGGAAACCTATGATACACGAGTAAGTCAGGTAGCCGTTGCCAAAGCCGCCCTTGAGGCTGCTAAAGCTGGACTAGTATACCGAGAACGTATGGTCGATGCTGTGAAGGCTAGCACTACAGAGATCCAGACTCAAATCGACGATTGTGTTCTCAAATCACCGGTTATTGGCAGAGTTATTTATCGACTTGCCGAACCCGGTGAAGTGCTAGGAAGTGGCGGTAAAGTGCTAACCGTTGTGAACCTCGCCGATGTCTATATGGAGGTCTTTCTTCCGTCAGCTCAGGCTAATAGCATTGCTATCGGCGCAGAGGCTCGAATTAAGCTGGATATCTTAGATTTCGCTATTCCTGCGTCTGTCAGTTTTGTGTCACCGGAATCCCAATTCACACCAAAACAAGTTGAAACACTCAGTGAACGCGAAAAACTCATGTTTCGTGCCAAAGTACGAATACCGCAAAATTTAGTCCAGAGCCATATTGATGATGTAAAGACAGGGGTTCGCGGGGTTGCTTACATTCGTCTGACCACAAAATCCGGAGAAAAACCTGCTCCGTGGCCGGACTTTCTTCAGAAATTACCACCGCAAGCCGAACCCGTCTCAGTCAATAATAACTAATGTGGGTGCAGTACCATGGACCAACAAAATTATCCTATCGTCTGCATTAAGGGTGTTACGCATACCTATAAGAAAGTGAATGCTATCGAAGATGTGTCATTAACCATTCCATCTGGGATGATGGTTGGCTTACTCGGTCCTGATGGTGTTGGTAAGTCGACGCTATTGGCCCTTATTTCGGGTGTTCGCAAGTTACAGCATGGCAGTCTTGAGGTGCTTGGTGGTGACATGGCTTCGGCCCGCCACCGCTCCGAAGTTGGCCCTCGGATTGCCTACATGCCCCAAGGTCTGGGTAAAAACCTTTATAGCGAGCTTAGTGTTGCCGAAAACCTGGACTTCTTTGGAAAGTTATTTGGTCAGGGGGTCTCTGAGCGTAAAGCTCGAATCGATCGTTTGACTAAAGCAACAGGGCTTCACTCTTTTCTATCAAGGCCAGCGGGCAAGTTATCTGGTGGCATGAAACAAAAACTTGGGCTCTGCTGTTCGCTTATACATGATCCAGATCTGTTGATATTGGATGAGCCGACGACTGGTGTCGACCCATTGTCAAGGCGACAATTTTGGCAATTAATCAACGCTATTCGCAGCGAAAGACCCAGCATGAGTGTGATAGTGTCCACTGCGTACATGGACGAAGCAGAAGACTTTGACTGGCTGGTTGCAATAGATGCTGGACATATCTTGGACACAGGTACTCCAGCAGAGCTAAAAGCCAAAACTAACACCAGTAATTTAGAAAAGACGTTTGTGCGCTTACTACCGGAAGGGAAGCGGGGAAGTGGTAAAGAGCTTGTTATCCCTCCATTTGAAAAGACTGCTGGCACACCTGCTATCATAGCGAAAGGGTTGACTCGATGCTTCGGTGATTTTACCGCTGTGAACGACGTTAGTTTTGAAATTCAAGCTGGCGAGATTTTTGGTTTTCTCGGTTCTAATGGTTGTGGCAAGACCACCACAATGAAAATGCTGACGGGTTTGCTGCCAGCTTCTGAAGGTGAGGCTTTTTTATTCGGAAAGTTAGTTGATGCGAACAATCTAGAAATGCGCAAGCGTGTCGGATTTATGTCACAAGCTTTTTCGCTGTATGGCGAACTAACGGTGATGCAGAATTTAACCTTGCATGCTCGCTTATTTCATCTGTCACCGTCAAAAACAACAGAGCGGATAAATACGCTGGTTGACCGTTTTGGTCTGCGCAAACAAATAGATGATCTAGCTTCATCGCTGCCACTTGGCATCCGTCAGCGGCTTTCGCTCGCGGTTGCGGTGATCCATGAGCCCGAAATGCTCATTCTTGACGAGCCTACTTCAGGTGTTGATCCTGTCGCCCGTGACGAATTTTGGGAGCTGCTTGTTGAATTGTCACGTCGAGATAAAGTGACCATATTTATTTCTACCCATTTTATGAATGAGGCTTTACGTTGCGATCGCATTTCGCTCATGCACGCTGGTGAAGTACTTGTTTATGATGAACCGCAACATCTAGTAGAAGCCAAAGGTGCAGCCTCGCTCGAGGAAGCATTTATCAATTACCTGAAAGAGGCCATTGGAACGACTGCCGAAGAATCAACCGATTTGGCTTCCGTGCAGCCAGACGATTCATCAACGTTAATAAGTTCACCTTCAACCACATTAAAACGCCACTATTTTAGCTTGAATAGGTTATTGGCATACAGCTATCTTGAAATGATGGCGGTAATGCGTGACAGGATACGTTTGGCATTTGCCTTTTTTGGCAGTGTGATCTTATTAATTGTTATTGCTTACGGTATATCGCTAGATATAGAGGATCTCACTTTTGCCGTGCTGGATCTGGATCGTACTCCAGAGAGCCGCCAATATTTAAGTAACTTTCAAGGGTCACACTATTTTATTGAGAGACCAGAACTGCAAAGTAAAGATGAACTTGAATGGCGTCTTAAGTCTAACGATATAACCTTAGCGATAGAGATCCCTCCGGGCTTTGGCCGTGATTTAAAAACGGGCCAAACGCCTAGTATTTCTGCTTGGATTGATGGTGCTAATACCACCAGAGCAAGCACTATAGAAGGATATGTCACTGGTGGCCATATACGCTATCTTACCGAGTTAGCAACAAATGCAGGTATCGACGCAAGAGCTCTATATAAAGTAGATCTACAGTCTCGATATCGTTATAACCCATCATTTGAGAGCATATTTTCGATTGGGCCGAAAACGCCTGCCTTGCTGTTGCTCTTTTTCCCCGCAATCTTGATGGCGGTGAGTATCTCGCGTGAGAAGGAGGTTGGCACTATCACCAACTTTTACGTCACGCCAACAAACAAACTTGAATTTCTGATAGGCAAACAGCTGCCTTATATTGGCATTGGCATGGCTAACTTTTTTATTCTGACATTCTTAGTGGTATTTTTGCTACAAGTACCGCTAAAAGGTAGCCTGCTGGGCTTAACTGTGGGAGCTTTCTTTTACGTTTGCGCTTCAACGGGTATTGGGTTAATTGTTTCCGCGTTAACTAAGACACAGGTTACCGCTGTTTTTGCGACTACAATTGTGTCTTTATTACCCACAGCACTTTTCTCCGGGTTAGTTCAGCCAACATCAACGTTAGAAGGCGGGGGATATCTTATCGGTATGGCGTGGCCCGCAACCTATTACATGCATTTGAGTGTCGCTGCATTTACCAAAGGATTGGATTTCTTTGCCCTAGCAGGGGATTTAATGATGCTATCCATTTATGGTCCGCTCTTTGTCGTTTTCGCTGCAGTATGTTTGACAAAACAAGAGGCATAATTGATGAAAACCTGGAGTAACATTTTTTGGCTCGGTACTAAAGAGTTACGCAGCGTTCTTGGTGACGTTGTTATGGTAATGCTAATTATTTTCCTCTTTAGTGCCCAGATTTATTCACGGTCAACAGCCATCAGCGAGTCGGTTAATAACGCTTCGATTGCTATTGTCGATGAAGACCACTCTACGCTTTCTCGTAGCATTGCCAATGCTTTTTACCCGCCTTATTTTAACCTTGCAGAGCAAATCTCTGCTACTGAGATTGACCAAGTTATGGATCAAGATCGTTTCATGTTTGTGGTCTCCATTCCACCAAGGTTTGAAGCAGATGTTCGTGATGGACGCTTGCCGAGTGTACAGATAGATGTTGATGCTACCGCAGTGACTCAAGCGAGTCTAGGTAACCACTATATTCAAAATATTATAACTAACGAGGTGAATTTTTTTGTTAATCGTTCAAACGAAACAACAATCTATCCAGTGGCTTTAGTTCAACGCCGAGCCTTTAACCCAAATGGTACAATGACCTGGTTTAGTTCGATTGGTGCACTGCTCGATAACGTAACCTTGCTGGCCATTATACTGACTGGCGCTGCGTTATTGCGTGAGCGTGAACATGGTACCATTGAGCACTTGCTTGTTATGCCACTGACTTCGTTTCAAATTATCATGTCGAAGGTATGGGCTAACGGATTAATTGTTTTAGTAGCTTTCTCGTTATCATTGTTCTTTATGGTTGAGACCTTGTTAGATGTACCCATTGCAGGATCTCGATGGTTACTACTTGGCGGAACGACCATTTATTTATTTGCAGCAGCAGCCATCGGTATTTTTCTCGGTACAATTGCCCGTACGATGGCACAATTTGCACTACTGTTGATGATAGTGATAATACCCATGATGTTACTCTCTGGTGGGATCACTCCGATTGAGAGCCAGCCAGCTATTATTCAACCATTTACATGGCTTTTCCCTTCGCGGCACTTTATGGCTTTTTCTCAGGCCGTTGTTTTTCGGGGTGCTGATATCAGCATAGTGTGGCCAGAATTACTCAATATCATTGGTCTAGGGGCTATCTTTTTTGCTTTCAGCCTTGCGCTTTTCCGTCGGTCAATTGCCGTTAGTAAGTAGTTTATATTCTTACTTTTCATATTATGGGTTTAATGCCTTTAAACCACAAAGCCACCAATTACGGTGGCTTTGTTATGTAGAGCACTTGATTATGCGTTATTTATTTTTTGCTTTAGGTCATAAGCATCGTCGGTAACAACACGTTCAAGTACTTCAATTCGTTGACGCAGGGCGTTAATTTCATCATGCAGTGCTTTATTGTTAGTTGCTTGTTCTGCCGTCGTATGTGATTGCCGTTGCTTGAGCTTCATTATAGTGACAATAAAGCTGCCTAAAATGGCCAGAATAGGAATTAATAATGCCAATGTTGGTGGGTTCATAATGCGTCCTTAATTGTTTTTATTTATTGTCTATTATTGTGACGTTTTCAAGCAGAATTACTAGTGACAAAAGTCATCATTGTGAAATGAACACCAACTTATTCATTATGGTATAAATTAATTATTATTTTACCTATTGATTATAAAGTCTATTTTTTTATTTTCGATTATTAGTAGCAAACATTTATATCCACTGCACTTGATATAGCGCCGGTGGTCCATATATCTAATTCTGTAGCAGGAATGAATAATGAAATGCTCGATTGAGGTTTCAGTTAACTGTCTACCACAGTGCCGTAAGGGCTGTGAAAACCAAACACCACAAACATACAGTGGTTATTTTTTACATATTGCTTTAGACAAGGGTATGAACATGCGTAATTTTAATATTTCTCCAGATTTAACACCTCTTTACCGTAGTGCAATTGGTTTTGATCGTTTAGCACAACTTGCTGAACATGCAGCAGCTAACAATAGCAACAGTGGTTATCCTCCATATAATATTGAGCTTTTAGGCGAAAATCGTTATCGGATCACCATGGCGGTAGCGGGTTTTTCTATGCCAGAACTCGATATTATGAGTGAAGGTGAAAAGCTATTAGTAAAAGGTAATAAGACTGCTAACAGTGATGAACGCAAATATTTGCATCAAGGGATTGCTGAGCGTGGTTTTGAACGTAGTTTTCAATTAGCGGATTATGTGCGGGTCGTCGGTGCGGAATTAGAACACGGCTTATTAAATATTGATTTAGTGCGTGAAATTCCAGAAGCTATGAAACCTCGTAAAATAGATATTGTGACTACCAAAACGCTTAGTTAAGCCGTTATTGTGAGTCTAATACGATTGATGGTTTAAGTGTTAACAGCATTTAAGCCATATTCTCAACCTAGTCGTTTATCTCCCCCCAATTTAGCCAATTGCTTAGGCCTAGTTTGTTATTAAACTAGGCTTTTTTGTATTTATCATTTATTCAAAAGCACTGGGCCAGGGCCTTGTTCTTCAAGAATATCGTTTGGATTATACAGTGGACAGTTTTTCATCGATAAACAACCACAACCGATGCAACCTTCGAGTGAATCTTTCAATTTTTGCATCTGGGCTATCCGCAGCGTAAGTGATTTATTCCAAACATTTGATAATTCTGCCCAGTCTTCTTTAGTCGTTGTTCGTTCATTGGGTAAAGCAGCAAAAGCATGCTTGATATCATCCAACGATATCCCTAATTGTTGCGCAGCTTTGATGAGCGATATTCGCCTGATAACGTCTCGTGTATAACGACGTTGATTACCATTATTGCGCCAACCGCTGATGAGACCTTTTTGCTCATAAAAGTGAATCGCAGAGATGTTTATTCCACAACGTTTGGCGACTTGGCCAACACTTAGTTCTACATCTATTGACATTCAACCTCCGATTTTTTTTATCATTTTGGCAAAAATAATGCTTTACCTCAAGTTAGCTTTAGGTATTAAGCTGTGTTGCATTAACCATAAGGAGATAAGTGATGCGATTAGAACATTTAAATTTAGTAGTTAATGACTTAGATGAATCATTAGTATTTTATAAAGCGGCCTTTCCACACTGGCGAGTGCGTGGAGGAGGGGATTCTGTATGGCATGGTACGCCGCGGAAATGGCTTCACTTTGGTGATGATTATCATTATTTATCGTTAAATGATTCTGGTAGTGGCGAGGTGCGCGATCTTAAAAGTAATGCATTGGGTTTGGCACATTTCGCTTACGTTGTGGACAATATTGATGCATTAGTTGCTAGATTGTCACAAGTGGGTTTTGAGGTGGCGATTATGGGCGGACACGACCCTTTTTATAAAAGCCGTTACTTTATTGACCCAAGCGGATTTGAAGTTGAGTTTGTTGAATACTCAACGGATATTCCTAGTGAGCGAAATCAATACGATGGCGAGTAGCTTATCAATATGCACCATTGGGCTTATAGAGTAAGCCCAATGGTTTTGATCAAAACCGATTATCAGCAAACGTAATAGGTTAAGAGCAGGTAAGCTGACTAAAGGTAGTGTGACAAGTCGGTGTTAGCGGTAAGTTCAACTTCTTGTTGTTTACCATGGAATAAATAAGCCGTCTCATTACCAATAAGGTGTAATTTATCGCCTTGGCGCCATAGAGCGCTGCCTTCTTGGATCCCTATCACCGGTGTCAGTGGATCGACCATGGTAAATTCTAACAGCCGTTGCGCACGAGTTTCACCATTATGGCCTGGCATTTGGTAGTTGGTGTAATGCGGATTTAATTGGAATGGCAATATACCCAATGCGGTAAAAGAGGGCGGCTCGACAATTGGCATATCATTGGTGGTACGAATGCTGGCACCAGTAATGTTTGATCCCGCACTCCAGCCCACATACGGCATGCCATTTTCTACTTTTTCACGAATTAAGTGCAGTAAGTCGTAGCGATACAATTCGTTGAGCAATTGGAATGTATTGCCGCCACCAACAAAAATACCTGCAGCATCTAGAATGGCTTGTTTTGGGTCTGCAAACTGATGAATGCTACTAATGGTAATTGGCAGAGGTTCAAGCGCTGTTTGTACTTTTGTTAAATACTCATCATAACTTACACTGACGCCAGCATAAGGAATAAACAACCATTGTTGTCCTGGGTGAGTGAGTGGACGAATAAGCTCAACGGTATGGCTTAGATATGTCGAATTACCGACCCGTGAGGCGCTCAACATTAATGCATTAATGGGCATAAAAAGTCCTTTTTGGTTTTAGTTTTTGACAGTTTATCAAAGATTAATCATTGCCGACACTGAGTTTGTTTTTGTAGTCTATTTTTCAGTTTCAATTAATCAACCCTCCCTAGAATCTGCTCGCGTGAATTTCAAGACGATGTTTTATCTAGCTATAAAAGAGTCATAAATCTTTTTTAATATAACTAAGCTTGAATTTTCATTTTATGGACATATTATGTCTATAGTAACAATCGTAAATCGGCACTTTTGCCATACAGGAGCTTTAATGAAGCGTATATTTTTGTTGATTGCAACCAACTTTGCCATCTTACTGGTTGCCTCAATTGTAATGTCTATTCTTGGGGTTAATACCTCAACGATGGGTGGACTGTTAGTATTTGCTGCCATTTTTGGTTTTGGTGGCTCGTTTATCAGTTTAGCCATTTCAAAATGGATGGCTAAGAAAACCATGGGTTGTGAAGTTATCACTCAACCACGTGACAGTATGGAACGTTGGTTAGTCGAAACGGTTGCACGCCAAGCTGAAAAGTCTGGTATTAAGATGCCAGAAGTGGCTATATACCAGTCGCCAGAAATGAACGCATTTGCAACCGGTCCAAGTAAAAATAATGCCCTTGTTGCTGTGAGTTCTGGTTTGCTTTACGGCATGACCCAAGATGAAATTGAAGGCGTACTTGCCCATGAAGTGAGCCACGTGGCAAACGGTGACATGGTGACATTAACCTTAATCCAAGGTGTGGTGAATACCTTTGTTATTTTTGCTGCACGCGTTGTTGCTGGTATTATTAACAATTTTGTTTCCAGTAATGATGAAGAAGGTGAAGGCCTAGGTATGTTCGCGTACATGGCCGTAGTATTTGTGCTTGATATGTTATTTGGTATTTTGGCATCAATGATAGTGGCTTACTTTTCACGTATTCGTGAGTTTAAAGCTGATGAAGGCGCGGCACGTTTAGCAGGCAAAAATAAAATGATTGCCGCATTAGAACGATTACGTCAAGGCCCTGAATCCGGTGCAATGCCAGCGCAAATGTCAGCCTTTGGTATTAATGGTAAACGTTCAATTGCTGAGTTAATGATGAGCCATCCGCCACTAGAGAAGCGCATCGCTGCACTAAAAAATAGCTAGTATTCATGCGTTTATCATCATTTACAGTGACATTATATTAAGGAGCCTTTTTGGCTCCTTTTTTATTGGTTTTGATAGGTTATGATTGAATATGAAGTGTCATACCAATCTCTTTAAATATCTGATCAGTTCAGAGTCTCTCAGGTTTTTTAATTCAAGGCGCATTGATGTAGAAATGGTTATTCCCTTTTAAATCGATGCAACACAGAAGTGGAATACCTGAGAGACTCCATTCTGGCGGGTTTCAAAGTACTTTATGCTTCGTTAGATGTTTTCAAAATACGACGGCATGGATGCTGGAGGTAGAGTAATGCAGGAGCTTGTTACCGAGAATCGCTATTCGCTTCAATCATCTGCCTTGCCTATAGCACTTTGAACTCCCGCTGAAAGATCACATATTTAATAGGATTGGTATTAATCGGGTAACTATAGTTAACTAATAGTATTAATCGCTCGAATCGATTGCATTTGGTTGTTAAATCACAGCGTATAGGATAGGTTCTGATGTATAGTTCAACTCGGCACTTATATTCATAACATTACTCGTGACAGAACTAAGCTTCATACACTTGTAGTACGACTCGTTTCACATGCTCAATAAAACATTATTCAGGATATTAATATGCTTAAAAAAGCTATTTCTCAAGTGCAACTAAGAGAATGGCAGCTAGAAATAAATGATATTTCTGCCGAGTTTCGTCTTACCATTATGTTTTACCAGATCAATGCTGAAAACAGTATTGAAGCTATTTGTACAAGCCAGGGTATTGATGATCATACTCAGCGACAGCATCAAGAGAGCTTGTTACAACATCTTAAATCGGCAGACGCTCATAGTGTCAAAAAGGTAGATCAACACTTTACTGTTTATCATCAGCCAATTCGTTCATCAAAAGGTCAAATCATCGGTGTGATCACTTTTAGCGACAAAGCTAACGCACCGTCTGAACAAGGATTATTTCAACCCTTGTCGGCAATGCAAACACGCATTGCGGATATGTTAAGTAATGCCATTCGTTATTATATAAACTCCTTAACCATTGATTCTAATGCCTCCGAGCCTGTGTCGCTCGATGTTGATTTACAGTCATTTATTGATGCCTTTGAAGAGCATATGTGGGTTAAAGATGCTAACGGCCACTATGTTGCATGTAATAAAAGTGTTGAACGAGCTTGGCGTAAATCTACAGAACAAATTGTTGGCAAAACTGACTTTGACCTTTTTGATCCGCGCACCGCAAATGAATTTATTGCGAGTGATAAATTAGCCATCAGTAACGGTTCGACTGTAGTGGTGTCTGAATGTGAAGAAGTTGATGTCAATTTTAATAAAGTCTGGCTCGAAACCATCAAAGCGCCCATTTATAATACCCAAGGTCAATTGACCGGGGTTATAGGTATGACACGTAACATTGCTAAACACAAAGAAGCGCAGGATCAACTCATTTTAGCTGCCAATGTGTTTCAAAATGCAGTCGAAGGGGTAGTTATAACCGATAGTAATGGCAATATTACCGAGATTAACCAAGCATTTACCGACATTACTGGTTACAGTCGCGAAGAGGTTATAGGCCAAAATCCTAGAATGCTGAGTTCAGGACGCCATCCTAAAAGTTTTTTTGAACGATTGTGGAATACCTTATTAGTTCAGGGGAAGTGGCACGGTGAAATTTGGAATCGTCGTAAGCATGGTGCTATTTTTCCGCAAGCGATAACCATCAGTGCAGTATTCGATAAGCTCAATATCATTCAGTATTATGTTGCTGTTTTTGCTGATATTTCAGCGCAAAAACAAAATGAAGAAAAACTGAAAAATTTAGCTTATTTTGATCCGTTGACACAATTGCCTAATCGGATGCAATTTATGTCACTGTTAGAGCAAGAGGTGAACCACTCTCATCGGGCTAAAAAGCAGCTGGCTATTGTGTTCTTAGATATCGATTTCTTTAAGCACATTAACGACAGTTTAGGCCATGTTATTGGCGACGAAATTCTCGTTGAATTGGCTAAACGCTTATCTTACGCTTTATCTGATTTTGACGTATTAGCACGTTTAAGTGGTGATGAGTTTGTGGTCATGTTGCCGAGCATAATGGGAACTGATTCTGTAACGTCATCGGTTGACCGTATTCGCAGTGTATTTGAACGCCCATTTATATTGGATAATACCCAATCAGTGCGTCTTACCGCCAGCATGGGAGTGGCGATATACCCAAGTGATGGTGATGATCACGACAGCTTATTACGTAATGCCGACGCGGCTATGCATCGTGCCAAGTTAGATGGGCGAAATAATTATGCCTTTTATACCGAGTCGATGACCAAGCAAGCTGTAGCACAATTAAAGCTGCAAAATGCATTACATCAAGCATTGGTTAATGAAGATTTTTATCTCGTTTATCAGCCTAAGTTGAAACTGTCTGATTTATCACCAAGTGGCTTTGAAGCGTTAATTCGTTGGTCAGATCCTGTCTACGGCAATATCTCTCCTGCAGAGTTTATTCCATTAGCAGAGAAGATTGGTTTGATTTGGGATATTGGTTTATGGGTTTTAAAGGCCGCTTGTTTACAAGGGGTGGAATGGCTAACTCAAGGTAAAATGTTTGAACGTATTTCGGTCAATGTGGCCAGCTTACAGCTGAAAAGAAATGATTTTGTCGATAAAGTGCGCTCGATTTTATTGGAAACCGGATTACCAGCCAAACATTTGGAATTAGAAGTCACCGAGTCTTGCATGATGAATGATCCAGACGCGATTATTCGTGATTTGAAATTGCTTGGCGCCATGGGCATTGCTTTGAGTATTGACGATTTTGGTACAGGGTACTCATCTCTCAATTATCTCAAAAAGTTACCGATTGATAAGTTGAAAATCGATCAATCTTTTGTCCGTGATATTCCTCATGATGTGAATAATACAGCGATTGCGAAAGCGGTTATTGCATTGGGACATGCATTGAATTTGCAGATTATTGCTGAAGGTGTTGAAACCGTCGATCAAGCAGATTTTCTGCGGCTCAATGGTTGTGATTTGGTTCAAGGGTATTTGTACAGCAAACCGCGATTGCCAGACGAGCTTAATGAGTTTTTACCGATGTTCCGTAACAACAATAACATAGTCAATGAGATTAAAGTAAAGTAAGCAAAAAGGCAGCTTACACAATATGTAAGCTGCTTTAATATCACCATTGCCATTTTGAGTACTGTATTAAGCGTAAATGTCTACGTTCACAGATGTTGAATTACCGTTGACCGTTTCGGTATCATCACCATTATAAATACTGCTCAATGCCTCAAAGAAAATACTGCCGATGTCCTCGTCAGATAAGCCTTCCGTTAGTGGTTTTAATTCATCTAACATAGATTTCAAAGACTCTTGCTGCTCGTCGGTTAATGATGACAACATGTCTGTGGTTAATTGCTGTTGATCATCAGACAATGTTGATACCGCAGTATCTAACCCTGGTGGGACTCCGCCTTTTGGTGGCGGTGGTCCATCAGGACGTGGAGGTCTTTGTGTGCTCTCTGTCGATGTCATTTGCATCGCAGTATTACCACTAGTCACTTGCATATATACTCCTTTGGTATTCTCTGTAATCAATTTTTGATGAAACTACCTAGCAACATAGGATTGTTAATTACGTTGTTTTGGTGGTTGTTTCATATCATCAGGACCATTAGCAGGTACAGCAACAAGCTCGCCATCGATAATTTGGCAGGTTGCTTCAAGGGTGTCGCCACGCGGAGTGTCAAAACTAACCTGATCATTTTCAGCACTGTTAGCACAGGCTTCAACAGCTTCTTTAGGTGGTTTTCTATCATGTGGATTAGTATTAGCAGCGAAAGATGCTAATAACATAAAGCTAAGTACACCAATATAGATTGGCTTCAGGGTCATAGTGACACTCCTTGGTTAGGTAACTAAAGTCAATATAACCTAACAATGTGGAGTAATTGTGCAGAATTGGAGGAGATTTTTATCAGTTATTTATCGCGACTAGTTTGTGCTTATATAGCTGGTTATAATGTATTTTATGCAAATATCTCAAAAGCTTTTCTTGGCCTTCGTTGGCCTTACCAGTATTGTACTTATCGCCACGTTATCGTTAGCGAGGTGGAGTTTTGACCAAGGTTTTTTAGACTATATCAACGGATTAGAACAAGAGCGTTTACAGCATTTATCGGATGAGCTGTTGACACTTTATGCTGCTAATCCTGAAGCGCAAACCGCTCCATCAGTAATGACAGATCAACAATCTACACGAGTGTGGCAATCGATTAATCAAACAACATTAACACAAGCCATTTCGCTTCACGCTCCATTTCCAAAAAGAAATAGACCCGGCGACGGGGCAAGACCGCCAAGACCTGCAGGTGATAATCGGCCTCCAATGGGACCTGATCGACGTTTAGGTCCTCCAAGGCAACGGCCACCATTTTCACCACCTTCTGGTCCTCCGACGGGGTTATATTCTGCTGAACAACAGTTTATTAGCGGCGTTGATATTGGCAATGTGGATAATCGGATTAGCTTAACCTTGTTATTCAATGACCATATTGTGGGCTATTTATACAGTAGCCCTATTCGTGAAGTTGAATCTTCTTCAGCTACCGCATTTTCTCAGCAACAACGTTGGACCAGTGTCGGGATCGGTTTATTGTGTTTACTGCTTGCAAGTGCAATTGCTTGGTGGTTATCACGTTTTCTACTGATCCCAGTCAAACAAGTTATGCTGGGTGTATCGTATTTATCTCAAGGTAATTATGATGAACGTTTATCACCTCAGCGTGCAGATGAGTTGGGGCAATTAATGGCCAATATTGATCATCTCGCCATGACGCTATCGAAAAACCGCAGTGCTAAAAATCGTTGGTTAGCTGATATTTCTCATGAACTGCGCACGCCATTGAGTATTTTATGTGGTGAGATTGATGCGATTAAAGCAGGGATCAGAACGTTCGATAGCACTCAGCTTAACTCACTTGAACAAGAAGTGCTGCGTATGAAGCACTTAGTCGATGATTTGTATGAACTGTCTTTATCTGATGTTGGTGGCTTACGTTATCATTTCCAACGAGTGAACGTCAGTGAGTCATTACAGAGCACGCTTAACAGTATGGCTACCAGCCTAGAAGAGAAAGGCCTAACACTACAAAGTCAGTTCCAGCCTGAGGTGTATTTATCTGCCGATGTACTTCGTCTTGAACAGCTATTTATTAATTTACTAATGAATTCTATGGCTTACACAGACAGTCCTGGGGTAATTGATGTGCGATTGTCACAACAAGCTAAAACAGTAATATTAACCATCAATGATACTAAGCCCAGTGCCAGCATTGAAGAGTGTGAACACTTGTTTGAGCCATTATACCGTCAAGACAGTGCCCGCACACGTCGTGGTAGTGGTGCTGGTCTTGGTTTAACCATCTGTAAGAATATTGTCGAAGCGCATGATGGCACCATTAAGGCCATCCCATCACCATTGGGTGGGCTTTGTATTGAAGTACAATTACCTATGCACAGGGAATGACTATGAGTGGACATGTTCATCAACAACCATTGACCATATTAGTGGTGGAAGACGAGCCTAAAATAGCGCAGATCTTAGTCGACTTTTTAACCCTAGAAGGTTTTAACACCTTGGTACAACACGACGGTCGTGATGTGATTGAAACCATTAAGGCTCAACAAATTGATTTTATGATTCTAGATTTGATGTTGCCCTATAAAGACGGATTGACGATTTGTCGTGAGTTGAGGCAATTTTCAATGTTGCCAGTATTAATGTTAACGGCGCGGGTAGATGAAATTGACCGTTTAATGGGCTTAGATATCGGCGCAGACGATTATGTGTGTAAGCCATTTTCGGCTAGGGAAGTTGTTGCTCGGGTAAAAACGATTTTAAGGCGAGTCGAAAATACTCACGGCAGTCAAAGCGAGCAGGTTATTCGTTATAAGCATCTACAAATCAATATCGAACGCTTTAAATGTCAGGTTGACCAACAAGACGTAGAATTAACCCCAGTTGAATTTAGACTACTGCATACGCTGCTAAAACGGCCAGGCGTAGTGCACTCTCGAGATAGCCTCATGCAGGTGTGTTATGTCGACGATCGTATTGTTAGTTCGCGTACCATTGACAGTCATGTGAAGAATCTACGTCATAAGTTAACCCAAGCCAGCCAACAAAAGGAGTTGCTGCACTCCATTTACGGTGTGGGTTATAAGGTAGAGTAATGCTGCATTTTATTGGTAAGTCTATTTTTACGTTTTAAAGCCGTTTAATAAGCATCCTAATAAAATGGGTAAGCTTAGTAGCTGGCGATTAATGTGTATTACTGATCTGCTTTAGTTTCGGCAAAACTCCACTAAATCTGCACTGTTTTTGCGCTTTTGATTGTTAACATCACTATACCTAATGCTCCTAGCTGTATGGATTAACAAGGAATAGTTTTATGCCGTCACTAATTTTATTATTACTGCTGTGCTGTCAGGTTTTTCTGACCATTACGTTGGTCGCAGTATTTATTGGTGGTTACCAGGAACCGTCATAATTTGGCCTTAACGCTATTAATATCGTTAACCTTTCAAGTAAACACGTTAATCCTTTTCTAAGCGTTTTATAAAATGCTCAGCATTTCGTTGTTGCTGTTTCCTCAAGCAAGATAATTATCCAATTCAGGCGCATTGAAGCGGATTTATTGATTTATTCCATTTATCTACGATGTTTGCTCGCTCATAGCATGGCTTTTGTTTAGAATGTCGTTGATATCATTTAGGGTATCAACGTGGTCTTGTGCTGGTATTAAATATACTGGCGCGTTATTACTCATCGCTAGCAGAACGTGGTCATTAACCTGTGAATGTTAGACTAAGAGTTGATAGTCGGATAAATTCCTATCACGTAAGATAGACCTTCCACTGGCATGCGCCGTTAGGAATACATTTATACTGAGGTGGACTGTTTTTCTGCCTAGGAGCATTAATGCAACTGTTTGTAAAAGATTTAACTGTTATCGATTTCTCTTACCTTTGTCCTGTTCGTGGCATGGTTGGTGAAAGCTGGATTGTCGATGTGCTATTAGATGGCGGCCTAGATGAGCAAAATATGGTGCTCGACTTTGGTAAGGTTAAACGCATCATCAAAAACACCATTGATGATGTAGCCGATCATCGCTTGTTAATCCCTACTGCTTGTAGCGAAGTGCGCTGGCAGCAAAAGGGCGACCGAGTTTGGATGGATTTTAGCAGTGAAAAAGGCGACATACATTTAGCATGTCCTTCACAAGCATTTGCGCTTATTCCTACAGAAGTGATTGACTACCAAAGCGTTAATGACTTTTTGAAGAAAGCCTTACGTGAAGTGTTACCTGAAAATGTCCAAGGCATCAGCCTCACATTGCGCAACGAAGTGCTCGATACCCCATTTTACCATTACAGCCATGGATTACGTAAACATGACGGTAACTGTCAGCGTATTGCGCATGGTCATCGTAGCCCGGTAACCGTATTTGAAAATGGTATTGCAGAGCCGAAATGGGACCAATACTGGGCAGAACGTTGGCATGATATTTACCTCGGCACTGAAGAAGACTTAGTGTCAGTGAAAACACTAGAGTTGTCGAAGCAGACTAAAATCAGCGACGAAACTCATTTTGGTTTTCACTATGTTGCACCTCAAGGTGATTTTCAATTAGCGATGCCAAAGCATTGCTGTGATTTAATTCCTCACGACACCACTGTTGAGATGCTAGCTGAATACATGGCCAAGACATTGGCAAGTCAAGCGCCTGAAAGTCATTTTAAAGTTATCGCTTACGAAGGTATTGGCAAAGGGGCCATTGCGGTAAGAGGTTAATCAAGTATTATTAATGGGCTGCCTTAAGGTGGCCCTTTTTTTATGTTTTTTGTCGCTATTAACAAGGAATGCGTTTCGATTATGTTATTAAAAAATACCGTTTTAAAATCGATATCAACAGTTGCAATGCTGGTGGTCAGCTTTTGTGGCTTAAGTGCTAGTGCGATTGCCGCTGTGACATTTCAAGGCCAGTTTGAACAAGGTGCATTAGTGCGTGGCGCAGTGCCGGTCGGCAGTAAAGTATTACTTAATGGCCAATCGGTAAAGGTCACCCCAAATGGTCAGTTTGCCATTGGATTTGATAGAGACGCTAAGCCAGAACAAGTGTTTAAAGTCATTTATCCAGACGGATTAACAGAAATTAAGCCGTTAACAATAGCCGCAAGACAATACAAAATTGATCGGGTCACAGGCATCAGCCAAAAAATAATGAAACCGGATCCCGTCGCCCAAGCCAGAGCGGCTAAAGACGCCAAACAGACTCGCGCTGCCAGAGACTTATTTAGTCAACAACAGGCATTTATGCAAACATTTATTTGGCCGGTTACTGGCAGAATTTCAGGGGTTTATGGCAGCCAGCGGGTTTACAACGACGTACCTGGTAATCCGCATTTTGGTGTTGACGTTGCGCGTCCAACAGGCACGCTAGTGGTTGCGCCAGCAGATGGTGTTATTACATTAGCTGAGCCAGATATGTTTTATTCTGGTGGTACAGTGATTATCGACCACGGTTATGGTGTTAGCTCTACCTTCTTACACCTGAGTAAACTGTATTTAAAGGTTGGTGATAAAGTTGTGCAGGGTGATAAGGTCGCTGCCATTGGTGCCACTGGTCGAGTGACTGGCCCGCATTTAGATTGGCGCCTAAACTGGTTCCAAATGCGTTTAGATCCCGTCTCGATTGTACCGCCAATGGCGACAATACTGGCTGCAGAGAAAGCGGCAAAATAGTGCTAAGCAATATGTTAGGGTTTCGGTATGACAATTGAACCGGAACCCTTTATTCAATCGTAATGCTATTCGCTTGATAACTTGCACTTCATACGTCCTGAACGCACCACAACGTCAACGCTATTTGCCTCACTAAACTGATTATGTTTAAACGTTTTCTCATTTTAAGCGACAAACTTATATCGAACGACTAAATGCTTATCGTCAACATCACAAAGGACTCTGGTCATGATCAAGCAAGTGGGTAATACCGTTATTCAGTTAAAGCACAAAGCAACATGTCATTGTGGCGCCGTTGATCTCGAACTCACTTTACCCAATGGTATCGAAAATCCACGACGTTGTGATTGTTCAATTTGTCGTAGAAAAGGCGCGATTGTTGGGTCTGTTAAACTGGACGGGATTAGGGTGGTAAAAGGTCAAGATGTGTTAACGCTTTATCAATTTAACACCAATACGGCAAAACATTATTTCTGTTCTCATTGTGGTATTTATACTCATCATCAACGTCGATCAAACCCGACTGAATACGGTTTTAACATAGCTTGTTTAGATGGTGTTAATCCATTTGATTTAGGTGATGTACAAACGAGTGATGGGGTAAACCATCCATCAGACCGAGATGTTGTATAGCAAATGGTAAGGCGTGTTAATAAAAGGGATTAAGTATTGTATTTCCATCTCTGAGTATCTAATAGAAAACCTCATCATGAATCGCTCTGAATTTGACAGTAAATCTAATGTTATTGTTGCGATGAAGTAATAAACAGAGCATTCAAATATGATTGCTCTGTTTATTAAAGATGGATTTAACTGTTTGTCATTTCTTTAATCATGTCTAATGCAACGGCTTCTGCAATACTGATACCGTCAATACCCGCCGATAAAATCCCGCCAGCATAACCGGCACCTTCACCTGCAGGATATAAACCTTTGGTGTTAATGCTTTGGAAATCGGCACCACGTTTAATTTGTACCGGTGAAGAGGTACGAGTTTCAACGCCGGTTAACATGGCATCTTTACTGTCAAAACCACGAATTTTTTTACCAAATGCAGGAATGGCTTCACGAATAGCATCGATAGCGAATTGCGGCAATGCATCGCTTAAATCGGTCATTTTTACGTTGGGTTTATAAGACGGCTCAACGTTTTCAAACGGTTTCCCAACGCCTGCAGCTAAAAAGTCGCCGACCATTTGCGCTGGAGCATCGTAATTGCTGCCTCCCATAATATAGGCGTGGCGTTCCAATTTACGTTGTAGCGCAATACCTTGAAGTGGATCGTTGTCAAAATCACTTGGATCAATCCCAACCACAATGGCACTGTTGGCATTACGTTCACTACGCGAATATTGGCTCATGCCATTAGTCACTACCGCATGTTCTTCAGACGTTGCCGCCACAACCACACCACCAGGGCACATACAAAAGCTGTAAACACTGCGACCACTTTTGCAATGGTGGACTAACTTATAATCTGCTGCACCTAACATTGGGTGACCAGCGTTAATGCCAAAGCGATCTTTATCAATCATCTCTTGCTTGTGTTCAATACGAAAGCCAATCGAAAATGACTGTGCCTGCATATACACGCCTTTATCATGTAACATTTGGAAGGTATCACGGGCACTGTGACCAATCGCAGCAATAACATGTTTAGAATGCAGTACTTCACCATTTCTCAGAGTGACACCAGTCACTTGACGGTCAGTAATATTGATTTCATCAACACGGGTTTCAAAGCGAATTTCACCGCCTAAACGGATTATTTCGCGGCGCATTTTTTCCACCATGGTGACCAACTTAAAGGTACCTATGTGTGGTTTACTAACATAAATGATTTCAGCTGGTGCACCCGCAGCGACAAATTCTTGTTTGACTTTTAGGCCTTTAAATCCAGGGTCTTTAACTTGGCTATATAACTTTCCATCCGAGAATGTACCAGCGCCACCTTCACCAAATTGTACGTTTGATTCAGTGTTTAACTCACTGGTACGCCAAAAGCGGAAGGTATCTTTAGCGCGTTCGTGGACAGATTTTCCACGCTCTAAAATAATCGGTTTAAAGCCCATTTGTGCCAACATAAGCCCAACAAATAAGCCGCATGGTCCCATGCCTATCACCAATGGACGTTCCGTTAAGCCTTCTGGTGCAGTAGCGACATATTTATAGTCGGTATCTGGCGACACGCGGATATTATGGTCGTCAGCAAGTGATGCCAATAACGCGGCTTCGTCTACGTTGGCTAATGTCACATCTAATGTATAAATTAACGAAATTAAATTCTTTTTACGGGCATCGTAGCCACGCTTAAACACATGTATATCAACCAGCTGATCCGCTGAGATAGAGAGCCTTTGCAAGACGAGTTGTTGCAGCGCATCTTCATTATGGTCGAGAGGCAATTTTACTTGGTTTAAACGGATCATGATTTACCTAAAAAGAGACTTAAAAAACAGCGCGTAGTTTACGTGATTTAACATTAAAATGAAATTATCTATTGATGGTACATGCTCTATGTCATGCTGCATTAATTACCATGATGATTAATGAGTAAAATAGATCACTCAGTTTAGCTCATTCTAGCGGGTGAACTCGGTGTTATATAAGTGAGTAGGGGGATAGGAAGTGCATATGTTGCGATGGATTATATTTCTTTATAGCGTAGCTGTTTGTGTGAACGTGCAAGCTGCAACCAATGTGACTTTATTGAGTGATAACGGGATTGAGAGTTGGGCTTCTAAAGTATTCTCTGGTGAATCAATTTACAGCGTTGAAGACTATAAAGGGCGCCTAGCATTAAAAGCACTCAGTCATCATTCTGCATCAGGACTGGTGCTAGAAAAGCAAATTGACCTCATTGCAACGCCTTATCTAAACTGGAGTTGGTTAGTTGAACAGACGTTGTCGCAGTTAGATGAGCAAAGTAAAGCTGGTGATGACTTTGTGGCGCGAGTTTACGTAGTTATTGATGGTGGTTTTATGGTGTGGAACACCAAATCATTAAACTATGTTTGGTCGAGTAATCAAGACAAAGGCTTGGTTTGGAACAACGCTTTTGCTGGTTCAAGTGTTAAAATGATGTCTGTGCGAGGGCAACAATCGCAACAAGGTCTGTGGTATGAAGAAAAACGCAATGTGTACCAAGATTTGATTGAAACATTTGGGGATAAAGGCAGTCAAAAAGCTAACCGCAAAGCGTATCAATACATCGATATGATTGCGATTATGACCGATACCGACAACAGTGGTAAAGATGCAGAAACGTATTATGGAGACATAATATTTACTGAAAAATAGCAGCTGATCAACCTGCATTTACTGGTGCTTAGCGACCTAGCAAAGTCGCATTAATTTTTACTTTATCGTTAAAGTAGTGGGCTAAATAAGTAAAAAAACTGCTCGACTAATCGTTTAACTAACGGTCTTTTACGCCACTGGCGCGCATCCATTTTTATTGAATTAGCCATATATTGATGTTGGACTTCACTAAGCGATTGAGTGAATTCTAAATTTTCAACAGAAAGAGTCACTTCAAAGTTAAGCCATAGGCTGCGCATATCAAGATTAACTGTGCCGATTAGACTATGGTGCAGGTCAATGACTACTGACTTTGTGTGCAGTAAACCACCGCGAAAACGATGTATATTGACACCTGCATTCAGTAACTCACCAAAGAAAGATCTGCTGGCCCATTCCACCATCATTGAGTCGTTTTTGTCGGGTATGATTAAATTCACCTCCACGCCACGTAATGCCGCTGCAGTTAATGCAAACAGTAGGTTTTCACTGGGGACAAAATAAGGGCTAGTGATGGTGATGCTCTGTTTTGCTTGATAAATACTGAGCAATAAAACTTGCTGGATCATATCCTCAGGCATACCAGGTCCTGAAGGTATCACTTGAACCATGTCAGATGGCTCTTCTTTTTGCGGAAGGCATTTTGGCGGTTCGGGTAACATTCTTTGGTCTGTTTCTGTTTCCCAATCCCACGCGAGAATACAGTTAAGCACTGGCACACTGGAGCCAGTAATCCTCACCATAACATCTATCCACTCACCAACACCGGCGCTTTGATTAAAACATTTGGGGTCGACTAGATTCATTGAGCCGGTATAACCGATTTGGTTGTCTATCACGACTATTTTTCGATGAAGGCGAAGGTCAAGGCGGCGGAAAATCATACGCACAAGAGAAACAGACAGTGCGGAAACCAGCTGTATACCTGCTTTACGCATTAGTTTTGGCCATTTACTGTTAAAAAAGGTTCGACTTCCTGCAGCGTCTAATAATATTCTCACTGCCACATCACGTTGAGCTGCCTGTATAAGTGCTTCGGCAACTTGGTCTGCAAGTCCGCCTGGATACCAAATATAGAACTCTAAATGAATTGAGGTTTGCGCTTGTTGTATGTCTTCAATCAGGGTTGTTAATATTGTTTCTGTAGACGATTTTAGTGTCAGTTGATTATTGGCTAACGTAGGAATACCAAGGCGTTTTTCACACAAATGGCTAATGGGAGTCGCGTAATCACTTAAGTTATGAGGGCGATATTGCTGAATGGCAAACAGCCGCCGAAACCATTCTCGATAGGGACCGTACATTTCTTTAGATCTCACGGCGCGGGTTTTGCCAAGATTCATCTCGCCAACGAGAAAATAAAGTAAAATCCCTAAGATGGGGACAACATAAATAAGCATCATCCAAGCTAAGGAAACACCAATAGATCGTCGTTTATAGACAATACGTGTGGTGATACCTGCAATGAGCAGCCAATAAGCTAATACGCTGATTATCGTTAATATTTTATAAAGCTCAACCATAGCTCGCCAATGTATCAATCATGTAGAAAAACATGCACTTATCATATCAGGTTTTCAATCAGTATTGTCTACTGTCATCCGTCTGTACGGCTGGGTATATCAAACAGTTTGTTTTATTATAAAGACGCAGATGTTAATTAATTAATCTAACTTGAACGAACCAAGCGTTAATCAGTCTAATGTTAGTAAAGCTAGAGTTACTAAAGCTAGAGTTACTAAAGCTAAAGCTAAGGCTAGTAAATCTAGAGTTAGCCAATTTCTAGCAACAATTTTAGATAGCACACCCAAAACTAATAGAGGTATTTATCCATCGGTATTTTTCGCTCAAAGCCAACATCGACCTTACAGCCAAAGCGTAAATTGCTTGGGCTTGCTCGATGGGGAAGTCTGGTTATCGTCATGTTGTTGATGACGACAGTTGTGGTTGCGCCAAAATTTGTGCATTTAGCGACAGAACCTCAAGTGATTAATAATGAACAAGAGTCGTTTGCTGCTCAATGTGTTGCTGCAACACCTATCGCTAAATTGGATACTGATGGCCAATTGGCAGTCGCGAGCTGGAATGTCTATAAGCAGCAAAATGCTGGCTGGCAAACGCTGCTCAGTCGGTTAGCTGAAAAAAATCAATTATTGTTGCTGCAAGAGGTGAAGTTATCTGACGAATTTCAGTTATGGCGTCAACAAAATCACCAACAATTGGCAATGGTGCAAGCATTTAGCCAGGACCATATACCACTTGGAGTAATGAGTTTATCTCAGGTTGCGGCGAGTGAAAGTTGCGGTTATTTGACAGCCGAACCCCTAATACAGTTTCCCAAGTCGAGTTTGTTAAGTTACTTCCCCTTATCGAATGGTGAAACTCTGCTGGTGGCTAACCTGCACAGTATTAACTTTGAGTATGCTCTAGACAGTTATGCTGTGCAGTTACAGCAGCTACTGCCAGCGTTGAGTGCTCATAAAGGACCGATCATTTTCGGTGGTGATTTAAATACTTGGCGCCAAGCTAGGCTGACGATGTTAACCCTGATGACAAATCAATTAGGCTTAATAGCGGTCATCCCTGAAGATGACAAACGTACAACAGTGATGGGCTATCCTATTGATCACCTTTATTATCGGGGACTAACCTTAGAGTCATCCGAGGTGATTACAACCCAAAGCTCGGACCATTATCCTTTGTTAGCGCAATTTAGATTAGGCGAAAGTTAACGATGATTGTTTTGATGATGGCTATTAATTGATTAAAATTGTATTAAAAGTCATAAAGACTGCATGGGGTTGCTCAAGATAAATTGATTGATGCGGTTGGAAAGCACAACAGTATGAAAATTAATTCACAGTCATTTTTCAATTCGAATAAAATAACCTTTAACAATTTGATGTGTGTTTTACGCATACTAAAACGATAAGAGCATAATACATTATGATCTTATCGTTAATTTAGCCGCTGATTAAACTTCTCTATCAGTAGCTTGGCATGTATCTCATTACAAGCGTTTTATCTACAACAGCTTTATCTGCCACATCGTCAATAAGTTATTTCTTATTAAACATCGCTTGGCCGGTTTTATCTTTTTCAGACCAGAAATTAATATTGAACTGGGCATCAGGGCTTAATTCAATACGGTGCCAGTACTCTGGTGGGCTGGTGGCAAATTGTCCGGCATTAATCACCACTTTCACTTCAGGCTCAGTTGCTTCGCTGTTAGCAAAACCAAAATACGTGACTACACCTTCCATTACACATAACTGCCCAAATACTCCTTCGGCGGTATTGTGATGAGTCAGTAGTGCATCAGGCACATTTTTAGTGGTGAAAAATGGCGTAGAACGCTGAATAGTCCAATTTGCTGGGATACGTTGATGAGACATAATGTTCTCCTAAATAACCTGAACTCGGGATAATAAACGCCTTTCAAACAGTCCTTTGCCCTGCTAACTGCGTTGAATCGACTTACAATAGGCTAGCTATTGACGCGTCAATTCGCCTTGTTAGCATAACAAATGACAAGCTTGAAAGTGAGGGGGGTTAACATGCTGGTTTTAAATAGCATAAGTTCATCCCTTATCCCAAATTCAGGTTAAGTTGATTGATGAGTAGGCTTTATGAGTAAAGCCTACTCGATAAAATACTAAAGACTTGCTGGTAAGGCTCTGAGTAGCGGGAAGGTATTGTTCATGTGTCCTTCTGTTACTACAAAACCGATAATCTGTTTTTGCTCGTTGTAGGCTTTTACTGAACAACCCAGAGCATCAATATCCACCTGCCAAGAGGCTACATCGGTTACGGTGTTACCGCCTAATTGGATCGGCATGTGCGGCGTTTTAACTTTGACTAACATAGCCGGTAACTTCAAGTCTGTTGGTTGGCCGAGTAAGGTTTTTGCTAATGCATTGGCGCTTAACAAAATTGGCTGTAAGTAGGACATCACCTTGCCGTTTATTTCGGCGCAATCGCCTAAGGCATAAATGTTATTCACTGAGGTTTGCAGCTGATTATTAACCACTAAACCTTTATTCACTTTACATCCAGATTGACGTGCTAAGCCAACATTAGCCTTTAAGCCTGCGGCTGAAATAACACAATCCACGGTATATGTTTGGCCAGAGCTGAGTGTGGCACAAATACCTAATTCAGTTTTATTTAGCGAACTAATCGTGTGCCCAAACTCAAACACCACGCCCATATTTACCATTTTCTTTTGTAAAGCACTGGCGACTAACTCTGGCAACATACTCGCCATCACGCCGTGGCTTGGTTCAACCACCACGACTATTTTGCCACTATGATTAAGATCCATCGCTATTTCAGTGCCGATAATGCCTGCACCAATCACTAGAACTGTCTGTGCATTTTGTAGTTGCAACTGCGCGCTATCAAACTCACTTAAACTGTTTAAGGTAATAACACTGTCAGTGGCATTGCCAAGCATAGGTGGTACAAAGGTTTTTGCTCCCGTCGCTAACACCAGTTTTGCATATGGATAAGCAACGCCGTTAACAAACACTTGTTGTTGAACGCTATCAATACAATCAACCTTGGTAAAAGCATGCAGAGTAATATTATTCTCGCTGGCAAACTCTTGTGCACTCAGACGGATTAAATCAGCACTGTTTTGCTTGTTACTAAATACATGGCTCAAATCCGGTTTATTGTAATCGTGGCCTTCATCAAGGGTAAAAACGGTTATCGGTAAGTGCTTATCTGTGCGTCTAATGGTCTTGATAAGTTGATATGAGCCAAAGCCGCTACCAATGATAATGATAGGTGCACTCATGATGCTTTCCTCTCAGCAATAGGGACAAATACATCTTTGCCAAGGCCACAATCTGGGCAAAGGAAAAAGTCTGGTACTTCGCTCCACGGTGTTCCTGGTTCTACTTCTTGATTAGGCTCACCCAATACTGGCTCATACACCCAATTACACACAGTGCAGAGCATATTTTGTGAATCACTCATTGCTGTCGCTGTTGTACATGTCGGTTTGATTGCTTGAGTTGTTTGAACTGCTGGCGTTGGCTTAGTGGTTACAGTGGCTTGAGCGCTCTTCGCTAGCGATGCAGGTGAAATGGATTTTACATTACTTAAATCATGCCATGCCCAGCTTTTGGCTATCTGGCGACCATGCTCACGGCATTCGCGCATCGCTTTACCATCTGGTCGCCATTTTGCTTTTAAACCGACAATGGTTTCAAATCCGGCATCCGTAAGACGGGTGTGAATACGGTCAACCGCGCCGCCGTTCCAACCATAACTTCCAAATGCACCGGCTTTCTTATCTTTAAAGCGCAAGCCTGTGATCTCTTCTAACATGCCCGCGACTTTTGGCATCATGACATTGTTCATGGTTGATGAACCCACCAAAATACCTTTAGAGCGGAACACGTTAGCTAAGATGTCATTTTTATCATGGCGGGCCACATTAAACACTTTAACTGACACCACCGGGTCAACGTCGTGGATCCCTTGGGCAATGGCATCGGCCATCATACGGGTGTTATTAGACATTGAATCGTAAAAAATGGTGATTCTGTCTTCTTGATAATTATCTGCCCATTGCAGATATTGATGAATAATCTGGGTAGGGTTGTCGCGCCACACCACGCCATGGGCAGTAGCAATCATGTCAACGGGCAGGTTAAAACTCAGCACCTCATTAATTTTAGCGGTAACCAGTGAGCTAAACGGGGTTAGAATATTGGAGTAATAACGTAAACACTGATCCATTAATTCAATTTGGTCTACTTCATCATTAAATAAATGCTCATCACAATAATGCTGACCGAACGCATCATTACTAAATAGCACAGCATCTCCCGTTAAATAGGTCATCATACTGTCTGGCCAATGCAACATTGGGGTTTCAATAAACACCAACTGCTTGCCATTACCAATATCAAGAGTATCGCCGGTTTTAACGATATTAAAATTCCACTCGGTATGGTGGTGTAAGCCAGTAATGGAGTCGATAGCATTTTCGGTACAATAAATTGGCGTATTAGGGATTTTAGCCATCAAAGCTGCTAACGCACCTGAGTGATCTTCTTCTGCATGGTTAATGACGATGTAATCAATCTTATCGAGATCAATTTCCATCTCAAGGTTTTGAATAAATTGCAGGCTGAAACGATGGTCAACAGTATCGATTAAGACATTTTTTTGTTCACGGATAAGGTAACTATTATAACTCGTCCCTTTAGTGGTTTTATATTCAGTGCCATGAAAGTCCAATATTTCCCAGTCACGCTGTCCAACCCAATCGATGTTATTTTTAATGTGAATTGTCATCTGTACACCTGTAATAAATGAGAAGTTAAAGTTCAAAGATAAAGTTTCAAAAGTTAACTTCGTTATTGCAGGTGGCGTGCCAACTAGTTAAGTGGCTGATTAATATGGAAAATATGATAGCCTGTAAAATGTTGGGTGTCATTATAACAATTGATAGCTATGTCTTTATGACTATCGGGTGTCATTATGACTTTGCTGGTGTGACTCTATCGGAGTGATTGTCAGAATAAATGGTCATCTGGTTGATTGTTGTACTTTATAAATAGTTAGCTGATTGATATGACAGAGCCATAGCCGTAACGGTTATTAATAAGCCGATATTAATAACTTAGATAGTCAGAATGAATTACTTGGTTAATAGCTTTGCTAGGGTCAATATACCTGACTCTAATGGACTATCTTTACGATAGACAATTGATAGTTGAACATGTTTTGGACCATGGCTCACTGGCGTCATAACCAGAGACTTTTCATACCGACTGCCCGCCACCATATTTTTACCAATAATGGTGTAACCTAAACCCGCCGCGATACAGCCTAAAACACCATCAGCACTGCTCATTACCATGAGCTCATCATTACCTCGGCCAGCCTTTTGTTGCCAAATAAGGGCGTGTTTTCTATAGCCACAGCCTTCATCGCGTACAAACAAGACCGGATCATGTTCACTGTCTCGTGGAGTCACCATAATCAGTTCTTCTTTCACAATCGGGATAATAATAAGGTTTTCATGTTTAGGCGCATTACCTATCGCAGCGCAGTCAACCTTATTGTTCAACACCGAAAATACCAGTCTTTCGCTGGTGTCAGTATGAATTTTCGTTCTAATTTCAGCGTGATTCAACTTGAGTTTTTTGAGTGCCATAGGCATATGAACCGCTGCAAATGTTTCTGGCATACCAACTCGTAATTCGTAAGTTCCTTTATTGCGCAAAATGGCAGAGGTTGCTTGGTATTCTAATTGTAAAATCTGATCTGCATACTCGCAAAGCTGTTGTCCACTAGGCGTTAACTGTAATTTTCGGCCAATGATAGTAAATAGCTTAGTATCCAGTTCTTTCTCGAGTTTTTTAATCCGGCTGGTGATGTTGGACTGAACCGTATGCAACTTATCAGCAGCACCTTTAATGCCGTCTTCATCAACAACGGCTTTAAACGTTTTTAGCATTAATATTTCCATATGGTTCTCTTAATAAGAAGTTTTTGTTCTAAATAATTCAATTTTTAAGATTAGCAGATTGACGTATTGTTTGTTAATGGTTTCACTTAAAAAGTGATTTTGATGTTACTAGAGCTAACAAAAGTCCGCGTCTATTTTGCTGGTATCTGTAGTTTAATTGTCACGGTTGGGGTGGCTAGATTTTCCTATAGCTTGTTATTACCGATAATGCAGGACGGTGCAGGCCTAACTGAATCTGGTGGAGGTTGGTTAGCTAGTACTAATTTTATGGGTTACATGTGTGGGGTGTTACTTGCCGCTAGCATGCACAACCTTAACTACAAATATAACTTACACCGGTTGTACCTTATATTGAGTGTCGTCACTTCAGCTGCAATGGTAATGACCACTGATATGGTGACTTGGGCGGTATTACGCTTTATTGCCGGAATCTGCGCTTCAGGAGGCTTTATTATTGCCTCTGGCTTGATATTAAAATGGCTAGTTAACCATAATCACCGTGCAGAATTGGGCATTCACTTCTCTGGTGCGGGCTTGAGCATCATTGTTACCTCGATACTAATAGAAGCCATGCTGACCATGTCAGCCGACTGGCAGCAACAGTGGCTAGCGTTAGCCGTGATGGCAGCAATATTCTCGATCCCTGCATGGTTATGGATGCCACATCCTTTTGTTGGTGGTAAAGCGGGAGCAGGGGTCAAAGATAATCCACCAAGTAAAGCCTTTAAATCGTTAATGATGTTGGCTTATTTCTGTGCCGGTTATGGTTATGCCGTCAGTTCGACTTTTATTGTTGATATTGTCGAACGTGTTGAAGGTTTACAAGGACAAGGAGGTGTTGCTTTTCTATTGGTAGGCGTCGCGGCAACACCAGCACCTTTAATATGGGATCAAATCGCCCGTCGAGTGGGTTACTTAAAAACGCTATTAGCCGCCTATATCTTACAGGCCGTAGGCATTATTCTTCCTGCAATCAATGACAGCTTACCTGTTGTTATATTAAGTGCACTGTTGTTTGGTGGCACTTTTATCGCATGCGTCAGCCTAGTTTTGACCATGGCGGGCAAGTTTTATCCGAGTAACCCGGCTAAGTTTATGGGCACAATGACCTTAGCTTATGGTGCAGCACAAATTATTGCCCCCGTGTCTACCGGATATCTTGTTGAAGCACTGGGGAACTATGATATTGGCTTATACCTATCTGCCACTGTGGTAATGATGGGCACGCTGTTTTTGTTTGGATTGTTAAATCTTGATAAAGACGCGATAAAAAACACAACCATCAACATAGAAACTAAGCGCATTATTGGTTAACTTAATAGTCACTAAAATTGAGCGATATATGTGCTAATCATTTTTAAGATTTTTATTTATTAGCGTTTCTCGAGTAAACCAATTGGATAGTAAGTGACACTCCAAAACTCGTTTCTGTGGATTTGATCAAATAGATGTCGGTCGTTTTACGGACCAGCCCTGGTGCATATGTTTTTATTGGATGTTGCTTGGTTGAAATTAGATCTATTGATTATGGCGGTGCTCATACAAAAAAGTGGTTTATGTCTTATTTTCTTTTATAGATGAAACGACTCGTTATGTTATTAAAAATCAAAGTAATTTATACTGAGTTAGTTTATTGCAATGAATAACGTTTAATGATGTAGGTATTAATAAAAACCTTATTTTATTAAAGTACTTTAGGGCCTGTTGATCTTTCAAGGTTGTTTTTGCAGCGAATTGTTGGTCATTTGTACAAGGCAGAGACTTTGTGGTGTAGTTATTCTACATAAAAAGTCGTAACGCAGTAAAAATGACCAACAAACGCTGCCCGAAGGGTTCGGCTAAAAACGTTTTACTCTTTGTGAGTCACTCTTCGTTAAGTAAAAGTAGCTTAGATTGCTAGGCAGCAATCCGCTCGCCTCGATTAAAACGTTTTTATCTCGAACAAAATTTAACCTGCAAAGATCAACAGACCCTAATTGAGAAAATTTTTACAATGGAAGTGTAATAATGATTGAAATCCAAATAGATAATGTTGTTGAATCAATGGAAACGGAAAAAAATAACCGACTACGTGCTGATTTAGATAAACTGAGACCCAAACCATACACTTGGTTAATCCAATGGTTGATGTGTTTGGCGACTATTGGCGCTATTTTATATATTGCAAAAGTAGACTTACTCGTAGAACAAAACTTTGTGTGGTCGCTACTGTTATTTGTCGTTATTGGTTTTAGTCATAGGGATGATTATTTAGCTCATCAGCGCATCGATTTGGTCATTAAGCTACTTGATAACAATGCATTTCATAAGCGGTAATAGTTCTACAGGAAGCCTTTGTACATGGATATTATGATTGATGATTTACAGGGCTCTGGCGTGATTGAGTTACTGCAAGCACATTTGGCTGATATGTATGCAACGTCGCCACCAGAGAGTGTTCATGCATTAGATATTGAAGCCTTAAAACACCCATCAATTACTTTTTGGTGTGCCAAGCAAGCTGACATAGTACTAGGGTGCGTAGCGATAAAACAACTAACGCCAACCCATGGCGAAATAAAATCTATGCGAACGGCTGCGACGGCAAGAAACCAAGGTGTAGCGTCGACATTGTTGTTGCACATATTGGACGTCGCTAAGTCTCGTGGTTATCAGCGGTTGAGCTTGGAGACGGGGTCTATGGACTTTTTTGCTTCAGCAAGGCGTTTATATGAACGACATCAATTTGATTACTGCGGCCCATTTTCGGATTATGAGCTAGATCCTAATAGCTTGTTTATGACGCGATTAATTGAACGTTAAGCATTAAAACGCGCTACAAAGCAAAAAAGCAGACATAGGTTTGATACTGGCGAAGCCTTATACCATTCCTATGTTTGTACGATGTGATATTGAATTACCCGTTTAGCCGATTTGTTCACTCTCAACAATCTTTTGAATATCGTGCGGGTGTACTTTAACGCAAATGCCATTGGCCTTAAACGCGATAGTTGGGTTAGCAAGGCGCTCTTTATCGCCTTTTGGCGAACTTTGTTTAACCTTAATATCATTGTTTTCGTCACTACCTGCAATAGCATTACTTGCAATAGTATTACCCGCAATAACATCAGCGAGTCGTGGCACTTTTTCGATAAGCTCTGCGACTAGTTCATCACAGGTTTGTGCCTGCGATGGAAACACTAATTCGATATGTTCCCAACCTTCAATCGGATAGGCTTTGTCAGATGGAAAGGGTAGCTCAACACACTGAATTTTCATCTTACCGATAACTAATGGCGCGGCTAATTTAATGATTAAAATCGGCCGACCGTTGATGATGTTATTAGAGATGATTTTGCCGTGCTGACAAAATTCATCGACGAGTAACTGCGCCGTTTGATTATCGTTCACCCGCAAAGCAGCATGATCACAATCCAATGCTAAGTTCTCTAAACCTAATCGATGAATAAACGCGCTAATGCGCTGGCTAAAGTCTGCCCAAGTATGTTGTAGATGTTGGTAATTCATTTAATAACCCAAGAAACAAAGCAAAAATGGTATGGTTGAGATTGAATGAGCTTATGGCCATATTTCAATCGGTGTACCAGCATCAATCATTTGCCACAATTCATCCATTTCTTTATTGGTGACGGCAATACATCCATTGGTCCAGTTGTACTTTTGTGCTTCTTCTGGCGGTAAAGTTGAACGAGGGTTTTCACCGTGGATCATAATCATGCCACCGGCTCTAATGCCTAATGCATCAGCTCGTAATTTATCTTCTTCATTGGGATAAGAGATATGAATCGATTTATAAAATGCACTATCAGATTTTTTATAATCTAATACATAACGACCTTGCGGAGTACGTTGATCACCTTCTTTAAGCTTATGACCACTTGGCACATCGCCCATGGCAATAAGGTAACTTTTAACCACTCTTCCATCACGCATGACAGATAAGCGAGATTCAGATTTATTGACAACAACTAAATCTACTTTTGCTGTTGTTTGGCTTGAAGAAGCAACCGCCAATGACGGGCTGAAAATTAAGGCAATAAATAATATGTACAACGCGCGCATGAAATCTCCGTAAACCAATGACCTTTTTAATTTTTATTGTAAAATGACTCTATTTCGAATGTTAAAACTCGACAGTCAATGTTAGATTTTAACGACAACAAGGGTTAATTGATATTAGTTAACCGAGTTTATTTGCAATTTATTGCCCGAGACAGTGAATAATAAGATGAATATCGAAGAAAAAGCCGACAGTCCACTAAAACAGCAACTTAGAAGTGTGATTTTTGGTACCGAAACCCCAGCCGGAAAACGTTTCGATATCACCCTTATGGTGTGTATTGTATTGAGTGTGATATTGATTTTTATCGATACCATTGAGCATATTAACTCGCGGTATGGCGACTATATTAGTATTGCAGAATGGACCTTTACTGTATTCTTTACCGTTGAGTACATATTAAGGCTCTATTGCTCCCTGAATCGGTTACACTATGCACGCAGCTTTTTTGGTGTAGTGGATTTAGTGTCCATTTTACCCAGTTATTTAGGGTTGATTTTCCCAGGTGCCAATGTCGCGCTAGCGCTAAGAGTACTGCGTTTATTCCGTGTATTTAGAGTGTTAAAGCTGCTGCGCTATCTCAGTGATGGCAACTTATTGATTAAAGCAATGATGCAGTCGAGCCGTAAAGTGTTTATATTTTTCTTTTCGGTCAGCTTGATTATCATGGTGTTAAGTGTGGTTATGTATGTGGTCGAAGGGCCTAATAATGGCTTTACTTCCATTCCTAAGTCGATGTATTGGACCGTGGTGACTATTACCACCGTTGGTTACGGAGATATTACGCCGCAAACCCCATTGGGCCAGGGAATTGCAGCGCTCACTATGTTGATTGGTTATTCGATTATTGCAATCCCAACCGGTATTTTAACTGCTGAAATTTCACATGAAATGGTCAGAACCCGTGATTTACGTAAATGCAGTAATTGTGGTAAAAAAGGCCACGATAACGATGCCGAATATTGTAATCATTGTGGTAGCGAGCTTGAAAAACTCTAGGGCAACGGCCCTTAAACCTGAGTGAGGTTTGCTTTTTACTATTGACAATCAAGGATACTAATGACCGCCGCTAAATTTGTTGAGGGTTCTATTTTACGCCATATTTTGGTGATGAGCTCTACTGCTGCAGTGGGTATTTCGGCGCTGTTTGTGGTCGACTTACTCGATATTTTCTTTTTAAGTCTGCTTGGTGAAATAGAGCTTGCCGCTGCAGCTGGTTATGCCAGTACAATTTCATTTTTTACCACATCAATAGGTATTGGTTTATCCATTGCTCTTGGGGCTTTGGTGTCAAAAGCCGTGGGTTCTAAGAACATAAAGTTAGCTAAGAGATTGTTTTTAAACAGTGCCATAGTGACCTTAATTACCAGTGTGCTGGTGGCCGCAGTTGTCATCGCGTTTATTCCAGAATTGTTAGCGTTAGTGGGGGCAACTGGGCGCACTGCGGAATTGGCTGAAAGCTACTTGTATATTCTGGTGCCATCTTTACCGTTTATTTGTTTAGCAATGGCGCTTGGCGGCGCACTGCGCGCTGTGGGTGATGCCAAACTATCGATGATGTCGACGCTAGCCGGTGGTGGTGTCAATGCCATACTCGATCCTATCTTCATTTTCTCCTTATCAATGGGCATTGAAGGGGCGGCGGCCGCATCAGTACTTGCTCGTATAGCCGTGTTCATTATTTCTGCCCGCGGTGTGGTAGTAAAACATAAATTATTAGGTCGCTTTTCGTTTGATGAGTTTAAGCAAGATTTAGGGGTTATTTTTTCAATTGCCGCGCCTGCAATGTTAACCAATGTGGCAACCCCAATTGGTAATGCGGTGGTAACCCGTGCCATAGCAGATTTTGGTGATAGTTATGTGGCTGGCTGGGCGGTATTAGGGCGTTTAATCCCAGTATCGTTCGGGATGATTTTTGCACTATCTGGCGCTGTTGGGCCGATTGTGGGTCAAAACTTTGGAGCCAATGAAATTGAGCGTGTCCGATTGAGTTTAACCAAAGCGATTCAATTTTGTGTCGCTTATGTGTTGATGATGTCTCTTGGGCTGTATCTGTTACGAAATGTCATTATTAGTAGTTTTGATATGAAAGGCGATGCGGCAGAACTTATTTTGTTTTTCTGTCAGTACATCGCGGTGTTCTTTATCTTTTCGGGCATTTTGTTTATTGCTAACGCCTCATTTAATAATTTAGGTAAAGCCAAATACTCGACCTTTTTTAATGTGGGTAAAGCAACCATAGGCACCATACCATTTGTGTATTTTGGCGCGCAGTGGGGCGGTGTATTTGGAGTATTAATTGGTCAGGTGATTGGGGCAATTATATTTGGTGTGATAGGTATTTTATGTGCATATCGATTAGTCGATAAAATTAGCCGCCAAGGCATGCTAACGGCGGGTGCCAACCAACAACTGCTAGAAGACGATGCCATCAACATTGATATGGTGGCTGCTCCTTCACCTATGCCTGGGCGCACTCAGATGGCCCAATTAGATGAAGAGCCGCTGTGTAAACAATTAGCTCAACAAGATAACGCCGATACAGACGATATTGAAAAAGTGGGTGCTAATAACACGAGTACCGATAAAACCGCTAGTGACAAAAGCACCGAAAAAACCAATTGATCTGCTGGATGCTCTTTAGATTTAATTCTGTGTAGATGTGATTGAGTGCAGATCTAATTGGATTTAGATTGGGATCTAGGCGGGATGCTCTGGTCGATATTTAATCTCTGGCTAATGCCCTAAGAGCAGACAATAAAAAGCCCCAATTTGTGGCCTTGGCCAAGAGTAGGGGCTTTTTGATGCTGACACCTTGTAAATGGGTGTTAGTCTTTGTCTGTTTCTGTGCTGGCTTCTGTGGCAACCGTTTGTTCAGCCGCTTCTGCTAATGCAATTTTCTCACGTTCAGCTTTAGAGATATAACGCTCTACAGGCTTGTTACTTGGGTTAGCTGGCACCACTTTATTTTGGCGAGCCTTGGCACGTTTGGCCAATTTTTTGATCATCTCTTGCTTTCTATTCATCTGATTTCTTACTTTGTAAACGACAAACTATTAATATCATTCTAGACGATAAACGGCTTATCGGAGCGTGATGACGCTGGTCTTGGAGCCTACGGCAACATCACGAGAAAATTTGGATGCTAATTTTAGCTTAATTGCTTAGCTGGATATAGTGTTTTATCCGTCGGCGACAATAATTAACCTATTAAGTCAGTTAAAGCCGCATCGGCTTGGCAATTAGGCGCCGAATTTTTTCATATCTTCAGCGGTAGCACCATCGTTACATTCGCCACGAATTTCACCGCGCTCAGTTTCAACATAACGACTTAATTCAATAAAACCGGCTTTACAATAACCATTCATTTCGATGGTTTTTCTAAGGCCAAGATCAATTTGTTGATGCCATAATTCTAGGCGATTCTCTGCGTTACGTTGTTCAATTTGATAACTCTGGGCATCTTGTTTACTGCGAATTCTTCTTTCATGCGGGGCATCACCAGGAATGCTGCGATCAAGGGCAGTAGCTAATTTGGCTTTATAAACAAATAATTTAATCCCATTGCCTTTAATTTGAGTACTGAATGCATCGCGAAACTGCCCCGCAAAGTCCATAGGATCAGGTTCGCTTGCGCTACAGGCGCTAAGCAGTATGAGACTGCAGATGATTAAGCTAATTTTTGACACTCATAACCTCATTCGTTTTGATGTTAAATGAAACGTGAATAAATGCTGCAAAATATTGTCATGACCTTTATTGATACAAGCATGGCCCGATTTGAAAATATCTATGCAGCAATATGTTAGCCACAGTGTTGAAAGAAACTGTGGCTACATGACATAACCAGTGCTTTATGCGAAACGTTCGTTGAGGTAGCTGGTAATGGCTTTTGATTCATATAACCACTGGGTGTTGCCGTCTTGCTCAATACGCAAACAAGGCACTTGTAGCTTGCCACCTTGGCTTACTAACACGCTTTTGTTGTCATCTTGTTTGGCGTCGACTAAGTTAATGGTTAAATTTTGGCGACGAATATCACGACGAACTTTGACACAAAAAGGGCAGGCGGCGTATTGATACAATGCCAATGATTGAGTTTGTTGATCGACAATAGCTTGTTGATCTTGCGGACGTTGGCGCTTTTTAGGAGCAAACACAAAATTTAACAACAAAATAATTCGACCTAAAATCCAGCGAACGATAAACATAGATAACCTCAATCTTAACAATATTAATGATACGTCATGATTGCAAACGCTTGTTATTACTCGTTTGCAATGTATGCGCAGTCTACCCGATGTCGATAGCGGTTAACAGCCACAGACAGGTTATTTTACTTGTAACTCCAGCAATGCTTCAGCGGCATCTTCTGCTGTGTTGATACGGCTTTCAAGCACAAATATTTTTCCTGGATCAATCTCTGTTTGAGCAATGAGATAGGCTTTAACCGCCTTAGCACGCTTTTGAGCTAAAAGGCCAAATTCATCTGCAGTAAACTGTTGGTGATTTTTAAGCATATTGTACAAGCCAATGTGCCAGCGCGTAATGAGCTCTGCTTCAGTCAGTTTTGGTTTTTTCTGCTGTAACTTTTGTTTTATGTCTAATGGGTCCTGCGATAACTCTTGCTCAACCAATTGATACAATGCATCTGCTAACGGCCCCGTAGCAGGGTATTTACTGGCAGATATACTCTTTGGGAAATCTTTGAACTTTATCCCAGCAGTGTTAGCCAGTTGTTTATGCAGTTTGGTTTCAGCTAACGCTTGTTTATCGTTAATTAAGTCAACACTGCCTTTAATATTCAGATTAAGTAGCGGCCTGTCTATTAACGCTTTAGCCAGTTTATCTAAAGTACTTTTTTGTTTAAGTGAGATGTTGCTACGTCCATACTCAAAACTGATTTTATCTATTTGTTCATCACTGTCCACAAGGCCAGCTAAGAATGAAAATGGTGAGGTAACCGCTTTGGTTATGATATTGCCTAATGCATTAATGATGATGCTACCAAAACTAAAGCTAGGAGAATCAATGTCTCCAGACACATCAACGCCTAAATCAATTACGCCATGTCGGTCTTGCAATAATGCTATCGCTAATGTCACAGGTAGGCTGGTTGCTAAACTACTGTTACTGCGTTTACCTAGCTCGAGTTGATCAATCACTACATGATTACTGCCAACTAATTCATTGTTTTTGAGCTGGTAGGTTAGGTCCAATGACAGTTGGCCTTTATCAATATAGTAACCAGCATAAGTGCCTGAATAAGGGTTAACCGAGGTGAGCTCTACTTTGTCAAAGTTCAAGTTAAGGTCAAGGTAAGGTTGTGCTAATAACGGGTTAACATCACCTTTTAATGTCACCGGAGCGTATTTGTCTATTTTGCCGGCTAAATCCACTGATGCGGTGGTTTCTGGGTTTGATGATAAGTTGGTGATTTGACCATTAAGCATTTCAATGCCCGAAGCAAAATTGGGCGTTAACGAATTGTCTGCAAAGAAGGCCGAGCTGTCTGTAAAGCCAATCTTATTAATGTTGAGCTTCATTTGCGGTGCATCGACGGATTGCTGATTACCTGCCGATAAGGTCGCTTGGTCAGCTTTACTTGGACTAACAGCAGCTTTATCTGTCTCAACACTAGCAGTGGTTTGTTTTATGTCTGCAGGAGTGTTGATTAACTCGCTAATATTGGTGCTGCGGTCGGGTGAGATAATCAGGCGACTAAACAGCTTATCAACGTTTATTTCATCAATATCAATGTTAGCTTGTTGGCGATCAAACGATAACTGGTTGATGTCCATAGTTTGCCATGTCAGCAAAGGTTGTTTTAACACGTTATCGTTAATGTGTAATTGGCTGATGTTTGCGCTGCCAGAGTAGGTTAGCGTGTCTTTAGCGTCTGCATGCAAAATGCCCTTAGTGGAAAACATGCCATCTTCAATAGTGATATTGATGTAAGGAGCAATATAAGGTTGTAAGCGTGACAACAACATATTACTAAAGTCGATTTCAGCATTCACCGTTTGCGCTAATGCATCTACTTGTCCTGTTGATGTTAATAAGCTTTGTTGATTGATTCCAGCCGAAAATTGATAATCAATCGGGCTGGATAGATCTGATTTTATTACCCCTGTAGTGAAGTCAATTGGGCCGATTTGCCAAAGAATAATCTTATCACTGGCAATGCCTTCACCCAGTTTAACTTGATACTGCGCGATACTGATTTTGTCTAGTGTGACTAACCAAGGAGAGTCAGCCTCGATGGAGTCTGCCGCTATTGCTGTATTTTGTTGAGTAATTTGTGAGCCTGACTCAGCCGTCGCTTCTTTTGTAGCATCTTGTGTCGCTGATGGTGGTGATTGCTGCGCTAATAGTGGCTCTGCATCTGTATCTGTTTTTTCAGTTGCATCGCTAGCTGCTTTTGTTTTGAGCTCAGTGGTGACTTTTTTCACTGTCTCGATGGCTTTATCAGTAATGGTATCAGCCACATCTGTGCTGTCAGCTTTTGGATCATCTGAGTTAGCAGTCTCTGAATCTGTCGTGTCTATAATAGCAGATTCGGTAGTCGTTGAGGCTGTAGAAGATAAATCTGAGGTATCTACGGTAGTTGTTAACTCAGTGTCTTTAGGCAGCAATAAAGCAACCAAATCAGCACCAGTAGGAGTGATATTGAGTTTGATATTACCTTTTTCGGTTTGGAACTCACCAATGCTAACGCGCTTTTTGTGGCTATCTAGGTCGATGTTGTTTAACGCTAGTACATCAATGGCGATTTTTTCATCTTGCTGATGTAGCGCTTTAAAATGATTAATCACTATTTGTGCTTTGGTGACATTGATATGGCTTATTGGTGCTAAGTTTTTGTCTTGTAAAGTCACAGCATACTGTCCGTTTAGGCTCAGCGTGCCTTCAGCTAAGTTAATCGCAAACAGTTGATCAACAAAAGACCAGTAACGCGATAAATCAATCCCAGTCAGCTTAACATCGCCTTTTATTGCCAGTGGCGCTAATTGGAATTGTCCTTGCAGTGCGACCGAGCCTTTGAATTGATCTTCTATGCGTAAGTTATAACGATTTACTTGGTCTTGCTTGTCGTTTAATGCGCTACTCAAGCTATTGAATTGTGCCAATGACACATTGATATTGGGATAATTAATGTGGGTATCTGTGACGTTGTCGTCTAGGGTAAACACGCCTTGTTGGATTTGAATGTTAGCAATGTTTATCGCCGGTATAATAGTCGGTTCAGTACTGGTTGGCGCTGGCTGGGTATTTTGGCTTAGGCGGGTAATAATGTCACTGAAGTTAAATACAAAGTGTTGATTTGCTGTTTCAGATCGCGCCACTCTAAATGTGGGTTGTTGTAGACGGATATCTTCAATCACTACCGCCCAAGATGTGATCGATTGCCATAATTGAATGTTGCCATAGGCCGTGGCGAATGATGCAAAGGTTTTCGGGCTATCAAGCTCATTGATCGCAAAACCCGATACCGTTAGTTCTAACGTAAATGGGTTGATACTAATGTCTTGTAGGGTAACGTTTCTGCCTAATTGCTCGGTTAATATCGTTGGTGCTTGTTGTTTGGCAATATATGGAATTAATCCGCCAAGAACAGCACAACCCAATAGATAAACAGTAAATCCATAAAGGGCTAACTTTAGAATACGAGAGCGCGGTGTAACCGCTGAGCGCAATTGCGCGAAAAACGAGTTCATATGAGGTAATCTTGATACAAAACAGTGGCAACAGCTGGCTATTTTACCAAAGAAACAATCGTAACGGATGATTATTTTGTTTGTGAAATAGATTAATTTACATTTATGTTTATTGATGTTAGCTTTAAATTTAAGCTTATGTAATTAATAGATTTTCTATTTATCTTCTTTATATCGGTTAATTTTGTTTTATGCGTTAAATACTTATAGTGACATATTGTTTTTAACCTGGTGGCTCGATGCCATCACTCAATAGGCATAATACTTGCGATATTCATACGCGGTATTTAATTCTATTTTCAAGGATGAGAAATGCAAATACGTCTAGCTTCGAGCGTCGATTTAGAACCATTGAGCCTGCTATTTGATCTATATCGGCAGCAATTACAACAACCCTCAGATTTTCCCGCGTGTCATCATTTTTTGAAGCACCGCTTGGCCGAAAATGATTCGATGATTTTTGTCTCCATCAGAGACGATGAAATGGTGGGTTTTATTCAATTGTACCCGTCGTTTTCTTCATTGCGCCTTGCTCCCGTGTGGTATTTGGAAGATGTGTTTGTAAAACCTCAATATCAGCAGCAGGATGTTGTTAGCCAAATGTACCAAAAGGCCCAATTGTTGGCACAAAGTACTGGGGTATTATTGATTAACCACCATGATTCTCAAGTACCTATCGAACCTGAATCCTTAAGTTGTACGGCGTAAATTGATCCGTATTATTTGTTTGCCATTATCCATGGTAATCAAGCCTGCGCTGAGATGAACGATGAATTATGTAGACCTCAGTTATTTCTGATAAAATAGCTGAGGTTTTTTATTATTTTTTCATCATAGATGTTAAGGAAAAGAGATTGAATAAGAGCGTATTAACCAACCTTATCGCGGCTATCTTCATGCTGGTTGGGTATGTGTTACAACAACAAATCGTCATGACAATAGGGTTATTTGCGTTGTCGGGTGCATTAACCAACTGGTTAGCAATCCATATGTTGTTTGAAAAAGTCCCCGGTTTATATGGTTCCGGTGTGGTTCCATCACGATTTGAAGAGTTTAAAGCGGGCATTAAACATTTAATGATGCAGCAATTTTTTACTCAAGAGAATATCGATCGCTTTTTGACAACCAGCAGCGCCAGCAGTATTGATTTAACCCCTGTGATTGAAAAGATTGATTTAGCGCCATCATTTGATGCATTAGTGTCGACTATCGAAAAGTCATCGTTTGGTGGCATGTTAGCGATGTTTGGTGGTACCGAGGCGTTGATCCCACTGAAAGAGCCGTTTATTGAAAAAATGAAACTGTCGTTAGTTGAACTGGCTCAAAGTGAAGAGTTCAATGCTATTTTAGTCAATGAGCTTGAAAAGCCGGATGTCATCGCAGACATGCAAGCTAAAGTGGCCAATATTGTGGAACAGCGTTTAAATGAACTTACGCCAGAATTAGTGAAACAAATCATTCAAGATATGATTAAAACCCATCTGGGTTGGTTAGTTGTGTGGGGTGGCGTGTTCGGTGGTATTATTGGTGCCGTAGCGGCATTGCTGCAGCAATAACGTTAATCTACAATCTTATTATTTTTGTGGCACTGTCAGCCATATAATACTGTCAGCCATATAATACTGTCAGCCAAATAACAGAGTAACAGAGGTGAGTATGAGTCAACATCATAGTATTAATTATTTAGAAATACCCGTGAAAGACCTCATCGCAACCAAAGCCTTTTTTACTCAGGTTTTCGGTTGGCAGTTTCAAGACTATGGTCCTCAATACAGTTGTTTTTTGCAGGTCGGAATTGATGGTGGTTTTTATCAAGCAGACTCTCAATTCACCTTAGCAAATGGCAGCCCGTTAATTGTGCTTTACAGCCAAGATTTGGCCGCCACAGAAGCTAAAATCATTCAGGCTGGTGGACTCATCACCAAAGCCGTATTCAGTTTTCCTGGCGGTAGGCGTTTCCATTTTAGCGACGTCAATGGTAACGAATATGCCGTCTGGTCAGAATAACGACAATCAAATTGCCTCACCTTGTGTGAGGCAATGTTGTTTAGACCAGCGTGATATCTGCTTAGGCTGTCATCGTTCGCTCGATGAGATTTTGGCTTGGCATACTATGGACCAACAACAAAAAAGTGCGTTGCTAGAAACATTACAACAACGCGCTATTGCACGTAAAAAACGCTAGTAGGGCGCTAATCTATAATTGTTGATCACTACATATCGTATTGAGCTACACCGCTGTTGGGTTAGTTCTGGGTTCGGTATCTGTTCTAAATAAGCTAAACCCGCGAGCTTGATAGTTTTGTAAAGCGCTTGGATGATCTAACGAGCAAGTATGCACCCAAACTCGGCGGGTGTTAGGTAGCGACCACGCTTGTTCAATGGCTTGAGTCAGTAAATAGCCACCAAAGCCTTTACCGATAAAGCGCTCTCCTAAACCAAAATACATAATCTCGACAGTTGCATCATCTTGCTGCTGTAATTCAAAGTAACCCGCTGGTGCACCGTCTTTATAGGCCACAAATAAATGCAAGTTATCCGCTTCGCTGTATTCCTGCCATTGACTATCGGACAACGCTAATTTGTCTGTCCACTCCCAGGCTGCACCCACAAATTGATATAAAAAACGATTGAATTGATATTGTTTTATTTTCACTTCAACCACGGTTAAGCCGTTGGCATCGTGCTTAGGTTTTAATTGACTGCGGTCGGTCATCTCAAGATTAAAAATGCTGATGTCTGTCATGGTATCTCAATATAAATAAAGTTTATTTCTTAAAACTAACTTTTAAAATCATTCATAGCAAATTTAAAATAAATGCTCAGAAAAAATATATTTTCACAAAACAAATGTTGTCTATTGTGGTTGATTTTTGGCTAATGTAGATTCTCTGCGAGAGTAACCTATGGCAATGTAATTCAATTATAGAGGTAGTATATGTTCGAATGGATAGCAGATCCGCAAGCATGGGTGGCACTTTTAACCCTGATAGCACTCGAGATTGTACTCGGTATTGATAATATTATTTTTATCTCGATTGTGGTTGGAAAGTTACCTGTTCATCAAAGAGATAAAGCAAGACTCATTGGGATAGGTTTAGCGATGGTAGCTAGATTAGGTCTACTATTAAGTTTATTTTGGATCATGGGGCTCGTAGAGCCTATTTTTACCTTGCTAGATAATGCTATTTCAGGCCGTGATTTGATTTTAATTTTTGGCGGTTTATTTTTATTAGCCAAATCAACTCATGAAATTCATACGAGCTTTGATATTCCGACCGAATCAACTCATGGTGTTGCACAAGTTGGCTTTTACTCAGTGTTAATTCAGATCGCGATTCTCGATATTGTATTTTCATTAGATTCAGTCATTACTGCTGTTGGCTTGGTTGATAATATATCGATAATGGTTATTGCTATCGTTTTATCTGTCATTGTGATGTTGTTTGCCGCCAAACCAATCAGTATATTTGTTGAAGAAAATCCGACGATTAAAATGCTCGCATTGTCATTTTTATTGTTAATTGGATTCACTTTAGTTGCTGAGGGTCTCGATTTCCATGTACCAAAAGGGTACATCTATTTTGCAATGGCATTCTCGTTAACGGTGGAACTTATCAACATAAAAATCAAGAAGAGAAAAGAAACTGGCACTATTCATCTCAATAAAAAAATGTCAGAAAATGACTAATTATATATGAACTTTTTTAAGTCGTAATTTTTTAAAATAAAAAGCACACCATTAATTGGTGTGCTTTTCTGTTAATGCCATCAGTTCTTGAAATGCGTTACATTTTTAGAACAGAACACGTAAATCTAATATGCGCTAGCGTGAACATTTTTAACTGCGCGGCCCGATGGGTCGTTAAGTCCTTGTAAACTTGCATCCCACAATAGTGCTTCAGGGGTTGAACAAGCAACGGTTTTTCCACCTGGCACTGTTTCAGCGGCACTGGCTAATGGGAAAAACTCTTCAAAGAAGCTGCGGTAGAAATAGGCTTCTTTCGACTCTGGCGTGTTGTATGGGAAACGGAATTTTGCGTTAGCAAATTGCACGTCATCTACGTTTTCTGCCGCATGGGCTTTTAAGCCATCAATCCACGAGTAACCTACGCCGTCACTGAACTGCTCTTTTTGGCGCCATACCACTTCTTTTGGTAATTTGTGCTCAAACGCTTGACGTAAAATGTGCTTCTCGATACGACCATCTTTAGACATCTTCGCTTCAGGGTTGATGCGCATTGCTACGTCAATAAACTCTTTATCTAAGAAAGGAACACGTGCTTCAAGTCCCCATGCTGCCATGGCTTTGTTGGCACGCAAGCAATCAAATAAATGCAGCTTATCAAGTTTACGCACTAATTCTTCATGGAACGCTTGGGCGTTAGGCGCTTTATGGAAATACAGATAACCACCAAATAGTTCGTCAGCACCTTCGCCAGACAACACCATTTTAATGCCCATGGCTTTAATTTTACGTGCCATTAAATACATTGGCGTAGCGGCACGAATAGTGGTTACGTCGTAAGTTTCTAAGTGATAAATCACTTCTTTAATCGCATCTAAGCCTTCTTGGAAGGTATACACAATAGGGTGATGAATTGTACCAATAGCATCTGCCACTTTTTGCGCCGCGACCAAATCAGGAGACTCAGCTAACCCTACTGCAAATGAATGCAGTTGTGGCCACCATGCGCCTGTTTCGCCGTCGTTTTCAATACGGTGTTTTGCATATGTTTGAGTAATGGCAGAAATCACTGATGAATCTAGGCCACCAGACAATAATACTCCGTAAGGAACATCAGACATTAACTGGCGTTTTACCGCTGCTTCTAATGCTTCACGTAATTCTTCAATGCTAGCTGGGTTATCTTTAACGGCATCAAAATCACGCCAGTCACGGTGATAATACTGGGTTGGTTTACCGTCGGCAGAATATAAATACTGTCCTGGGTAAAACTCTGCAACCGTTTTACACACGGGCATGAGAGCTTTCATTTCAGAGGCAACGTAGAAGTTACCAGACGAATCTAGACCAGTATAAAGTGGGATAATGCCCATGTGGTCGCGACCGATTAAGTAAGTGCCTTTGGCTTTGTCATACAGTACGAATGCGAAGATACCGTTCAGTTTGTCTAAAAAGTCACAACCGTATTCTTGGTACAATGACAAGATCACTTCGCAATCTGAGTTAGTTTGATACTGGTATTTGTCACCTAGCTGAGCTTTTAACTGCTTGTGGTTATAAATTTCACCGTTTACGGCTAATACTATGTTGCCATCAAGGCTGATAAGCGGTTGCGCTCCGTGGTCAACGTCAACAATCGATAAACGTTCATGCGCTAAAATGGCTTTGTCATCTGCATATATGCCAGACCAATCTGGGCCGCGGTGACGCAGTAGTTTTGACATTTCTAACGCCACTTGGCGAAGTTTGCTTGCATCAGTTTTGATGTCTAAAATTGAAAATATTGAACACATAATACGGCTCCAGCTGCGTTGGCTAATCTTTATCTGGTTCCTACTTTGCCAGCATTTTCGTTAACTGCCAAGCCTGTTTTTTGAGATAACATCATAAATATGGCTATTATAATGATTTTATCTCTTTTAAATATCTTTTTGTTTGAGCAATGTTTTGTGAAATCATTGTTTCGTTGAGGTATCTTCATTTTTATCGCGATTATGGCTATTTTTTTTAAGATTTCATAATCAAATACCACTAAAAGCCATAATTGCACTAATGCTGTGCGCTTGATGTTTATTTGAACAAAAGTGGGGCTTAATGGACATTTTACGACGTTAACATCGCCATAATAGCGCCTGCGTGACATGTTGATGCGCGGTAATGGGGCTTTTATTCACTCGGTGATAGCCAGCCAATCAATGCCTAACTTGTTAAGTGTTTTAATACTCGATAGGGTTATCTTGGTCACTCCTGTTAGTGACTTATATTGGTCACTTAGAAGATCGTGATTAATAAAATCACTTTATAACGAAAACATATTTAAGGAAAAAGTATGGTAGGTGAAACAAATTTAACGGCACTACTCGCATCGATGTCACCGGTATTGTTAGATGACGAATACGTTTTTTGCTCAGTGCCGGGCGGCCAATATGGTGATTATCAAAGCTTATCGCCAATTGCGACCTTTCGCGAATCTGAAGGGTTGACGTTAGTATTAACCAAAACGGCAGCTATAGAGGGCGGCTTGTCTTTTGAATCAGTATTTAAAGGCATTACCTTAACGGTGCACTCTAGTCTTGATGCCGTTGGTTTAACGGCCGCCGTAGCCAATAAGCTCACCGAAAAAGGCATAAGCGCCAATGTTATTGCCGCTTATTATCATGACCATATTTTTGTGCAAACAGAAAAGGCGGCTTTAGCCATCGAAGCGCTAAATGAATTTAGTAAAGTGTAAGTCACGTTTATCTAGAGGCTTAGCTTAGAGGCTAATGACACAAAGCTTGATGAGACAAAGATTAATGACACAGATGCTAATAGCCAGTACTAGCCAAATACCAATAAAAAAAGCCCATCAAATACATGATGGGCCAATCCTTGCTTGGGGGGAAGGAATAGGGTGGTGCGGTACTAATCTGCAGGACGTAATTGATTAAATTCAGAACCGGCAAAGTATCCTGGCCAATCTTGATTATTACCTAACTCAGCAGCGGCTTGGTAGTACACGCCTAAATCTTGTAATGAACCGGATAAATCCCATTCAGGACGATAATGATCGCAAACGTTATGGTAACAGCCCTTCATTTTGACCAACATTGCCGTTTTGTATTGTGCGGTAGCTTCATCAAGTGGTTCGTTACCACCACCGGCAAATACTGCTGGCACGCCTAATTTAGCAAAGCTGAAGTGGTCTGAACGGAAAAAACCGCCCGATGCAGGGTTTAGCTCGCCTTGGCTGGTGCGATTTTGTTTAGCGACAGCGCGGTCTAAATAGTTTTCTAACTCAGACTGGCCTTTACCGACAATCGTGTAATCTTTGGTTTTGCCATAAATATTAGTGCTGTCGAGGTTAAATACTGCCACGGTTTTATCAATTGGATAAATTGGGTTAGCGGCATAATAACGTGAACCTAATAAGCCTTGTTCTTCACCAGTAGTAGCAATAAAGGTTAATGAACGGGCTAAGCCATGCCCTTGTTTAGCTTGCTGGGCAAACTGACGGGCAATTTCTAAAATACCGGCGGTACCAGTGGCATTATCTAACGCGCCATTATAAATTTGGTCGCCGTCTTTAGTGTCATCTGTACCGATATGATCCCAATGGGCAGTAAATAAAATCTGCTCATCAGCTTGTTTGCTGCCAGCTAATGTTGCAACCACATTATAACTGTCGGCATATTCGGCTTTATTGGCAAATTCAATGCTGGCTGTTTGGGCCAAATCGACATTGAGTGAATTGGTTGCGGCGCGATCCATTAATGACGTTAATGACAGGCCCGCTTTATCGAATAAGGCTGTAGCACTGTCTAAGGTTAACCAACCTTCAACTTGGACCCGCTGATCTTGTTCTGCTTTGCTTTGAACTAAATCTTGTTGAGCACCAGTCCAGCTGTTTTCAACTACCGACCAAGGGTAAGAGGCCGGTTCTGTATCATGAATGATAATTGCGCCTAACGCGCCTTGGCGACTGGCTTCTTCAAACTTATAGCTCCAACGACCATAGTAAGTCATCGCCTTACCATTGAACTTGGCACCTTCAGGATGTGCAAAGCCTGGATCGTTGACCAAAATGATGGCAATTTTGCCTTTCATGTTGAGGTCTTGGTAATCATTCCAGCCATATTCAGGTGCATTAATACCGTAACCAACAAACACTAATGGCGCATCTTTAATACTCACTTGATTGCTATCGTGACGACTGCCTAACACGATATCTTGGCGATACTGTAAATCCATCCCAGCTAAAGTAACTTGTTGTTGCTCGCTTGCGGTGTAGCTCACCATTGGAACCGGTTGCAAAAAACTTCCTTTATAAGCGCCTTTAAGCCCCATTTGGGTGAAGGCGGCAGACAAATATTCTAGGGTAAGCTTTTCGCCTTGGGTTGTCGGCGCGCGACCTTCAAATTTATCTGACGATAATGTTTCGATATCAGTTCTAAAGCGTTGTTCATCAAAGGTTACCGCAGTCACTTTAGCCGGAATAATATCGTCGGTTGCAGTGTGTTTAGCATCATCGCCGTTACATGCTGACAGTAAGGCAATGGCGCAAAAAGGAAACAATCGTTTCATGCTATATCCTGTTATTGTTATTCGTTTTTATTTCAGACAAGCATAATGAAGCAAGCCAGTGCTTGAAAACAAGTTCACTGGCTTGGAATTGTGTTACCTAATGTAAATTGTGTCTTGGATGCCCAGCTTATTAACTGGCGGACATTAACTGGTGCAAATTAAACGACGTCGATATCACCAGCGCAGGCAAACACGTGATTTGGTCTGAAAGGTTCTTTGTCTATATCACTCATTTGGCTCACACCAGTTGTCACTAGAATCGTTTCCAGGCCCGCTTGGAAGCCAGCCAGAATATCGGTGCGCATGTTATCGCCGATAATCACGGTGTTTTCAGAATGACCCTGAATATGATTCAACGCAGAGCGAATAATCCACGAGCTAGGCTTACCCACATAAAATGGCATCTTACCTGTAATACGCTCAATGGCTGCACATAATGCGCCACATGCTGGGCTAAATGCCGGGCCGTGGGTGTCTGGGTTGGTTGCAATAAAGCGTGCGCCGCCAGCAACAAAACGAGATGCTTTATGGATCATGTCCCAGTTGTAAGAGCGGGTTTCACCCACAATGACAAAGTCTGGGTTAATATCAGTTATGGTAAAACCTGCGTTGTAAAGCTCGTGAGTCAGTGCACCTTCGCCAATCACATAAGCTTTATTCCCTGTTTGGTGTTTCAGAAAGTCTGCTGTAGCCATGGCTGAGGTATAAAAGCAGGTTTCTGGTACATTAATACCTGCAGCGCCGAGTCGATTTTGTAAGTCTTTACCAGTTTGAACGGGATAATTAGTGAGGATAACCAGCGGATTGCCTTGTTCAAGTACGCGGTGAATAAACTTGTCGCTTCCTGGGATTAGCTTGTTGTCATGCAGTAGCACACCATCAATATCGCAAATAATATTTTTCATTCAGTCATTTCTTCCTTCAAATACAACCTGCTTACATCTAATGCTAATTCAATTCAGAAAACAACGATTAAATATAAAAAATGCCTGTTGGGTGATTGATTTACTCTTTGTGAGTGAGGGGATATTGGTTGCTTATTACTGTTTGGGGAGTAGGGGATATTGATTATAGCGTTTGTTGTTGTCGATATGGTCTGCGGCCACTAACGTCGTGGCGCATCACACACACCAAAACAACAGGAAACCAACGGCTGTCGCCTGTTTATTTTTTATAAATGAATAGGCCCAGCCCGCAACATTTTCTTTAATGACTTAAACACAGATACGAAAAATCGCCATGGGGATTTATCCTGCTTTTTAGTTCATTTGTCTGACTGACGAAGCTTACTTTAATAACAAGCCCTGATACACGCATGTGCCACAGTAGAAACGGTCATGATAGTGCAGTAGCTAAATGCTTTTTTCATGGATGAAGAAAGATAGAGTTAGGCGGAAAAGCGATAAAAGTAGGGACGAGTCACACTCCGAGAGATTAACTACTGCTAACCCCCTAGAACAGTCGTTAATTCATTGAATTCAAGCTATTATTTTTATACTAATTAGGTGAGTTAATTTACAATAATGATGTTTAAACAACATTAATGATGGCTATAATGACAAATGATAAACCGTGGCTAACACAATATCCTGAGGATGTGCCCACAAAAATAGATTCAAGTATGTATAACAATATCAATGATTTGTTTAAAGAGTCTTTTAATGCGCATGCTAAAAAAGCAGCATATATTAATATGGGACATAGCTTATCCTATCAAGATCTCGAAAGTAAAAGTAACGCTTTTGCTGCTTATCTGCAATCTGAACTAAAAATGAAAAAAGGCGAACGAATCGCCTTGATGATGCCTAATTTATTGCAATATCCGATCACTATTTTAGGTGCATTAAAAGCAGGACTCATTATTGTCAATGTTAATCCACTTTATACCCCTCGAGAATTAAAACACCAATTACGAGACTCAGGGGCCAGTGCTATTGTTGCCGTAACAAATTTTGGTAATAACCTTCAGCAAATACTGCATGAGACTAACATTAAGCATGTTATGTTAACCAAAATCGGAGATGAGTTAGCGATGCATAAGCGCACATTGGTTAACTTTCTTATCAAACATGTCAAAAAAATAGTGCCTAAATATCATATTCCCGACGCTATTTCATTGCGTAGAGCATTAACCGAAGGCAAGAAACTTCCCTTTATTGATCCCCAAATAACAGTAGATGATTTAGCATATCTCCAATATACAGGTGGAACGACGGGGCCTGCGAAAGGGGCAATGCTGACTCATAGTAATATTATTTCTAATGTTCTACAGGTTCATGCGCATTTTAGCCCAAGAACCTTATATGATAAGGAATATGCCGTAACCCCACTTCCGCTTTATCATATTTTTGCCAACTCAGTGAGTATGATGTTTATGCTCTTTCTCGGTGCAACAAATTTACTCATTACCAATCCAAGAGATATAGATGGTTTCGTAGCAGATTTAAGTAAATATCCATTCACAATGGTTTTTGGTTTAAATACTCTTTTTAATGGCCTAAACAATCATGCTGGTTTTCAAAAATTAGATTTTAGTCACGCTCGTTTTACTATTGCAGGTGGAATGCCGACGCAGAAACATATTGCTGATCGTTGGCAACAACTTACTGGAATGCCTGTCATAGAAGGTTATGGCTTAACTGAATGTTCCCCAGTAGTCGCTGCAGGTACTCATCAACAACAATCATTTATTTCTTCAATTGGTGTCCCTTTACCCAGCACTGAACTACGTATCGTTAATGATGAAAATGAACCTTTAGGTCCTAACCAAATTGGTGAAATTCAAATTAGAGGCCCCCAAGTGATGAAAGGCTATTGGCAACAAGAAGCCGAAACCAATACTGTAATGCATGCAGGAGGGTGGTTAAGTTCTGGCGATATAGGAAGAATGGATGACGATGGAATTTTTTATATTGAAGACCGTAAAAAAGATATGATTCTAGTGTCGGGATTTAATGTTTTTCCAACTGAAATTGAAGAAGTTGCAACCCTTCATCCTCACATCATCGAAGCTGCGGCCATTGGCATTCCCGATGACGCCACAGGAGAAAAAGTTAAATTATTTATTGTACGCAAAGGTAATGTGACCGTTGGCGAAATAAAAAAACATTGTAGAAAATATCTTACCGGTTATAAAAACCCAAGGATAATCGAATTTAGAGATGAATTACCAAAATCAAATGTTGGCAAGATCTTACGTCGAGAATTGCGAGATTCATAGGCGTTATTAATGATGTCCTAAGGATAACTAACATATATGGATAGATATGAGGCGCAGCCGAACAAATCCGACGAAACCTCATTCACATGCTGACTGAGGTTCCCGTCAACGGCCATTTCAGCAATTTGGTGCGAGAAAGGCCATGTGAGCATCATGCATTCTTGTATAAAGAGTTTTCAACGGCCTCAAGTTCAGAGTTGAATCACACCTTTTGAAAGTAAAATCTTTAAGTTATTTATGCCTCAAAGCTTGTTTAGGTTATGGCCTGCGGCCACTAACGTCGTGGCGCTTCACCCACACCAGAGCAAGAGGAAATCAACGGCTATTCCCTCTTTACTCTTTATAAGAATTAGCCCAGCCGCCCCGCAACATTTTCGCTCTTTACAAAATAACAGCTGCGAAAAGGTCGCCATGGGGATTAATTCAACTTTTAACTTCGTTTGCAGCCTGCTTCGGCCACCTCTTTATAGTAAAGAATGAAAATGCTAACGCTTCCGATGGTACATCCTGTACCGCGAAAGTTAAGCTCACCATCCATGGCCAGCTCACGTATTCTTTTATAAAGAGTCTTCAACGTGCTCAAGTCCAGAGTTGAATCACACCATTTCCAAGTCAAGAAAACTAACTCGTTTTTGCCCCAAAATTTGTTTGGGCTATGGCCTACGGCCACTAACGTCGTGGTGCTTCGCCCACACCAGACCAAGAGGAAACCAACGGCTGTTCCCTCTTGGATCACCCAGCCGCCCCGCAACATTTTCAAACAGCGAAAAGGTCGCCATGGGGTAGATCCAGCTTTTAACTTCATTTGAATCCTGCTTCGCCCTTATTCGAAAATGCTAACGCTTCCGATAGGCCATCCCTGGCCAACGAAAGCTAGCCTGACGTCCTGTCAGGCTCACGCTATTTTCTTCAACGGCCTCAATTTTAATGTTGAATCGGTCCATTTCCAAGTCAAGAAAACTAACTGGTTTTTGACCCAAAGTTACTTAGAACCAAAGCTCTATTTAATAATGCTTACCTTCGTTTTCCATACAAAATTTAATTGATATTGCTCTTTTACCGATGCCATTCTTACTGCCTAGGTTGCATAATCTACTGAACTGGTTTTATATGCAGGTATAATGAGATTTGGCTTAATTTAAATCAAACAACTCATTAAGCCAGCCTAAAGTCGTAACGTAGGTTTAATTAGAAAACTATAATTGATTGATAATGTTGAAAATAAATTTAATCGCATATTTTTTTAACGACATTAACGCGCAAGCTCGTTTTGTTTTAGGATGTTGAGAGTATTTTATCGCTTTACATCAAAGACATAGAGAATGTAGGATGATATAAATCAATAACTTGAACAGCCGGCTTTATCGGGCGAGCCGTTCAATAAGCTGTTATACGTTTAGGGAGGTTTGGTGAACGGAATCTGTGCTTTATGCCATAAATCGGAAAAACTAATAGATAGCCATTTTATGCCTAAAGCTGTTTACCGAACTATTAGTAAGGGGTTCCCTGAATACGGAGAGAACATCGTTTGGATTTCAGGGCATGAAAAATCTGCAGCATACACCTCAAAGCAAGCAAAAAAACACTTACTTTGCGCCAATTGTGAAGCTGCCTTTTCTAAAAATGGTGAAGATAAAGTTCTCCCTTTTATGGCTAAACCTAATGGTTTTAAATTGGCGACAAAGATAAAAAAGTTTAAAAAGCTATCGGGTGTAAAAGATGAGGTTTGGTATTTCCCCTCTAGTGATGACTGCGCTTTAGGTTTTTTGTATTTTGCTGTTAGCATTGCTTGGAGGTTATCATCTACGGATTGGAGCAATTATGGGATGCCTGAGACAAAAAACTCAATACGTGATGAGAGTATGTTGTCTTTCTCTAAATTTTTACTTGGAGAAACAAAACTTCCGAGTAATACATTTTTAGCCGTATACGTAGACAATCAAAAAGTTGATATACCTTCAATGGGATTTCCAACCGTTAAAAATCACACTGGTTATCAGCATATTGTGTTTAATATTCCAGGATTAAAATTTAGTTTGTTAGCTGGTAACGATCCTGGAGCAGGAATTCTTGAAACGTTTTCGCCTAATAAAACGAATGTATATTTCGTAAGTCGAAGTTTAAAAACACACCCAGATTATAATTTTGTTGCTGATTTCCTAAAAACTAAAGCTGTAGCTAAAGGGCGATTAGCAAAAGAGTTCAGTGCAAAAAACGTATAACAAGTTACTCAAACGGGCGTTACACATAGACATTTTAACCTGAAACTCACGAATTAGAATTAATGTTCTAACTCGGAAATGTCCAAAAACGAGCTAGTTACTGCTTGAAAATATCTAAATTCAACTCTGAACTTGAGGCCGTTGAAGAAAATAGCGTGAGCCTGACAGGACGTCAGGCTAGCTTTCGAGGTACAGGATGTACCACCGAAAGCGTTAGCATTTTCGAATAAGGCCGAAGAACACCAAAACGAAGTCAAAAGCTTGATTCAACCACGTCGCGAAATTATCGCTTTTCAGATAATTTTGATGTGGCGGCTGGGAGTTTCAAGAGGGAACAGCCGTTGGTTTCCTCTTGGTCTGGTGTGGGCGACGCGCCACGACGTTAGTGGCCGTAGGCCATAAATACATAAAGGCCATAAGTACAAAACAAAAAAACACCTGGATCCCGGCTCAAAAGCATTACCGGGATGACGTGAGAGTTGGGATGACGTGAGAGTTGGGACGACGAGAAGGCTGTTAGCAATCATCTATTCATACTGTAGTGGTCAAGTAATATTGGCCACGGTTTTAGAGTCATTCCAATATAAACGTTCTGACTCATTTGGAGTTAACCCACCATTATATTGATGGGGTCTAGTTTCACTGTAATATCCAGTGATGTAATTTGTGATCGCTTTGTCTGCTTCTGTAAAATTCCCATAGCCACTTGCGGGTACCCATTCAGATTTCAAACTTCTAAAGAAACGCTCCATTGGTGCGTTATCCCAACAATTCCCGCGACGACTCATGCTTTGCTCAATCTGAAGACGCCATAATAACTGTCTGAATTTCAAGCTTGTGTAATGTGAACCTTGGTCGCTGTGATATATCACATTCTCAGGTTTCCCCCTTAACTCAAATGCCATTTTCAAGGCTTTAGAGGTCAGCTCGCTGTCAGGCGATAATGACAAAGCCCACCCAACAGGTTTGCGGGAAAATAAGTCTAAAACAACGGCTAAATATGCCCAACGATTACCGACCCAAACATACGTCACATCGCCACACCACACTTGATCTGGTTGAGTTACTGCAAACTGTCGATTAAGCGTGTTTGGGATCGCTACATGCTCTTGTGCAGCTTTCCTATAAGAATGCTTAGGCTGCTGACAGCTTAATAATCCAAGCTTTCTCATTAGATTACGGGCTCGATAACGACTGAGATTAATCCCTTTGTTAGTCACTAATTGCGCTATCGTTCTAGCACCGGCAGAGCCATTACTAATACGATGCGCGGCCTTCACTTCACTGCATAAAATAGTAAAGTCAGCATCGATATGTTCTTTTCTTTTTAGCCAATATTTATAGCTACTTCGATGCACTTTGAATGCATTACAAATTGTGAGAATAGAGTGGCTCTGCTTGAGTGCGCTGATCAGCGTAAATTGTTCATCGAGTCTGACATCAAGAGAGCGGTAGCCTTTTTTAGAATAAGATTATGCTCCTCAAGACGGGCTACCTGTTTCTTCAGTTCACGGATTTCAATTTGTTCAGGGGTAATGGGAGAGGCTTTTGGCGTGCCACCCTGGCGTTCTAGTTTTAACTGTCTCACCCATTTATCCATGGTTGATTTACCCACGTTCATCGCCTTTGCTGCTTCGATGATGCTATGGTTTTTATCGAGGACTAATTGGGCTGCTTCAAGTTTGAATTCAGCACTAAATGTTTTTCTGGTTATCGATCTCATGTGTTCACCTAAAGTCATGTACGAGGTAATAATATCACCTCTATTTAGGTGGCCAAAATAACTATGCCACTACATACATGAGCATAAGCTAAACCTAATCAGGTTGTGTAAACATTATTTGGATCAAGCGAAATTAGATATGATTACAATCCCGAAACCTTGGTACATGTATTAACGTTCTCTGGTGTGCAAAATGTGATAGGTGTGTAAATTATTTTGTCATATTTTTGTTCTGTTACAATTTTATACAACGTCAAAATGGCTTGTTTTCCCATTTCATATGGGTCTTGACCAATATTGATATGAACAAGATTATCTTTCAACATCGTTAATTGTTCAGAGGATGTATCCGTAATAACAATGATGATCTTGTTGTTATTAATTTTTGCCTGGTACGGGGCAATCATTTTACGGTAACGTGCTTGGTCATTTTGCGGCCAACCACCAACAGCAATAAAAGAGTCTGCTTTTACAGGCTTACCTTTCATTACAGACTCCATTTGATTAACAGATTGAGCCAGTTGATCAAAATTAAAGAAAGGTTCTCTAACTTCAGTCCATCCTGAATCGTTATTAAGCAATTCTCCAGGAGGTTTATCGTATATTTTTCCCGATAATGCGGAACGGACCCCCATCAGTCTTAAATTCAGATTGGGAGAATCCGGTCGCCCAGATTGCATTATTAGCGTCCCGCCATTGGGCCGATGTTTTTTTAATTCTTCACCTAATGACTTACCCAATTCAAAATTGTCAGTGCCTATATAGGCTAGGCGTATACTATTAGGGTCTTCGTTGATTGAAGCCTCAATATCAGAGTCATAGGTAATTATCGGGATACCGGCTTCTTTAGCTCTGTTAAGGCTATTTTTAACGAGATAATTAGATTGTGTAATGGCTACAGCGATACCATCTATACCTTCATCGATCAGTTGATTTATTACCTGATCTTGCATCCTAACATTACTTATATCTGGTCCACGATATATGCATTCCACGCCTTTTATTTGAGCAGCGGCATCTATACAGCCAGCTTTGCTTTGATCAAAAAAAACACTATGAAATTTAGGTACCACAGCGAGTTTCCATTCTTTTCCATGGACAGAAGATATGAGTGTTAGAGTTAAGAAAAAAAACAATACAAGTGATCTCCCCACATTCTCTCCTGAAATAAATTATTGTGCGACTCTGCTTATACTAGCATACAGCAAAGAAATTCATTTAAAGATACCAGCTGAAACGTATTCCTGAGCATATCATTGTGAGCTAATCGATATTTTTGTGTTTTGAACGCCCCATGGCGACCTTTTCGCATCTGTTGTTTAAGTCAATAGAGAAAATGTTGCGGGGCGGCTGGGCCAATTTTTTTAAAAGAGTTAAGAGGGCGTTGCCGTTAGTTTCCTCTTGGTTTGGTGTGGGCGAAGCGCCATGACGTGAGTGGCCGCAGGCCATATCTAAAAAGACCCTTTATCCGTAAGTGGGAAAACCAAACTGGACATTCGCGCTTTTATAGCCGTCATTATTTATCGATATCGGCTTAATAAAAAAGCAGATGCTATAATCAGTATCTGCTTTTTATTACGTTAACAATTTATCACTTAAGTGGTTATGAGCTTTGAGGTTTGATTACTTTTGCGGGGTAATTAAGTACTTCTCACCGGTAGCCTGTTTAGAATAACCCGCTATCGATTTTAATTGTAATACCTCAGCCAATGACACTTCATGGGTGTAGTGGCTTGCAAATGTGGTGGTGATTTCATCTGCAACACGTTTACGCATTGCCATAACCGTTTTAGTGCCTAATTTACCGAGCGCATTGAATAATAAGAACCCGTTAACAGCCCAAGCAAAACCGAAGTTACGATTTAGGGTAATAGGGCCGCGGTCTAATGCGCCATAAATGTAAACTTGTTTGAAAGTGTCCGAACCATAAACGCTGTGTTCTTTCATATCACGCGATGCAGCCACTTCCATACAGTTAAGAATGTCACTGGTTAATTTACCGCCGCCAATTGGGTCAAATGCAATCGTTGCACCTGTTTCAATTATCGCTGCGGTTAAGTCAGCTAGGAAAGTATCACTGCTTGAGTTAACAATATATTTAGCGCCCATGTCACGTAGTAATGTTTCTTGTTCTGCTTTACGGACGATGTTAATTAAATCGACACCATCGGCAATACAAATACGGTTTAACATTTGGCCGAGGTTAGACGCAGCCGCTGCATGAATGATGGCTTTATGGCCTTCAGCACGCATTGTTTCGACCATTGCTAATGCCGTAAGTGGGTTAACAAAAGAAGATGCACCTTCTTTAGCCGTAGTACCTTTTGTTAATTCTAAGCAGCTTTGCACATTGGCACAGAGATATTGGCGATACGTACCACCGCCAATAACAGCAACGGTTTTACCCATTAATGCTTGCGCTGCAGGCGATGAGCCTGCTGCGACAACGGTTCCTGCACCTTCATTACCAACTGGAATGGCTTTACCGACTCTGGTTTTAACCGCTGGCATAAATTTAGCCGGAACATCTGCAATAATAGCGGGGCTTTGTTCAGTGCCTGCTTGTGTCGCAGTAGTCATATCTGCAGCGCTGAACAGAACGGCTAAATCAGACGGGTTTAATGGCGCAGCTTCAATGCGAATAACCACTTCATCGGCACCTGGTTGTGGCATGTCGATGTTTTTTAACGCAAGCGTTAATTTATTGTCTTCGCTGATCAATGAAGTCAGTTGGATATTGGTATCTGTCATTGGGATTCTCTCCTGCAAAATAATTAATTCATTGAGCCAATCACTTTATGGTATTGGCTATTTCTGTTCGTAATTCAAATCAGACATCAGTATTAGATGCTTTTATCGCTAATATCATTTCGTATAGATAAGTGTTATCCAGCGTTCGCCGCTTGGATTTGAGCTTTCACTTTTTGCATAAATTCGGGCATGTTTGCTAGGCGATCGGATTCCACCTGTTGGGCAATAACCGTTTGGCTCATGGCATCGTTCCACTGTTTCATGCCTGGTATGTCTGCCAGTACATCCCAGTTAAGCTGGCTCGAGCCAAACGCACTAACAATGGTGTTGACGTAATAAACGTAGATGTCAGCCATGGTGAATTTTTCACCGGCAATCCAAGGTGAAAACTGGCACAAGCGATTTAAGGCTGTAACGCCACGGGTTAATACCTGGCGGACTTCAGTTTTAACCGACTCTGGTATTTCAGTGCCTGAAAACACATAAGGTATGAGTCGTCTGCTAGGCAGTTCAAAATACAACTCTGCCATTTTCATTATTTGACGTACAACAGCACGTTCTCCTGCATTGTCAGGATATAGCGGAATGGCAGGGGAGGTTTCTTCGATAAAGTCACAGATGACACTCGACTCTGACAGGTAAAGACCTTCTTGCGTTGTGATTACAGGTACTTTGCCAGCGGGGCTGATTGCCAATAGCTTTTCACTACCACCGTAAATAAGGTTTTCTGTAAATGGCAGTTGTTTATATAGCAGTACATGTTTCACTAGGTTGTAATAGTTGCTCGCGGCAAAACCGTGCAAAGTCATCATAAGTCAGTAGTCCATCATTAGCGTGAAGGTTGTTGTTAATTGCCGAAAAATACAATTAAGGTCCTTGTATTTAACACATTGCAACAGGATCAAGGTTGCAATGCTTAAGTTAACGCCATTATTACTGGTTTTGATTTGGTTATATATAAGGAAAAATGTTAATCACTATTGCTTTAAAGACAACAATAAGACCAGAATAAAACAAGAATAAGACCAGAATATTAACTGTTCATTTAAGGGAGAAGTGAGTTGGATCAACTACGTGCCATGCGGTATTTCAGTAAAGTGGTCGAAACAGGCAGTTTTACCAAAGCGGCGAGTGCGTTTAATGTGCCGCCATCATCTTTGTCGAGACGCGTTGCTGATTTAGAGAAGAGTTTGGGAGCGACGTTATTAAAGCGTTCGACCCGAATTGTTAAACTAACCGAAGTGGGGCAGATTTATTACAACGATGTCCAACAAATATTGAATCAGCTAGCGCAAAGCCATGAAACAGTTCGTAGTTACCAAACAACGCCAATGGGACGTTTGCGGATCAGTTCGATGGTAGGGTTTGGTGACAAGATATTACTGCCGTTGTTAGATGAATTCAGCACGTTATACCCTCAAATTGTTTTAGATGTCAGTTTTAGCGACGAGTTATCAACACTTGGACGTGACGATGTTGATATTGCTATTCGCGGTGGTTATGCGCCCAATGAACGCGTGTTAGCAATAAGACTGATGGACAATGGTTTCATTCCTGTGGCGTCACCAAGTTACATAGAAAAACACGGTATACCAAATAATGCGATGGAATTAACGCAACATAATGGCCTGTATTTTAAAGCACCAACAGGGCCAACTCCTTGGTTATGTAATATGAACGGCCAATGGCATGATGTCTCTGGACCGGCGGTAGCTATTTCAAATAACGGCCCTTGGCTGGCAAAAAAAGCTTGTAACGGAGAGGGCATTTTAATGTCAACTCGTTGGGCGTTAGCGTCTTATCTAGAGTCTGGTAAATTGGTAGAGCTTAAGTTTGAACATGAGTTAGCGATAACTCAACATTCTGATATGGCGGTTTATTTGTTGTATCAAAAACAGCGCTACTTAGTCCCAAAAGTAAAAGCGGCAGTAGACTTTTTAGTGGAAAGAATAAAAGTGAAATGAGGGTTAATGAAGCCAATAAAACCCTACGGAAGAGTTAGTGAAGCAACTAATCTCTCTATTGATTTAAATCACTTTACGGGTATTAAACACTTCCGTAGCCATATTTTTATTTGGAAAATAGGCATTAACGTTAATGTATTTATGTCTATAAGTGGGTTCGGGGATTAACTCATTTATTCACTACATACAATTCTTTAGCGCAAGCTGTCTTAAATGATATGATATACAGTGATATTTCATCGAAACTAAAACTCAACTAGTGTAGACGTGGCAATTTCGGCCTAACTGTCCGCATGATGAATGTGGAAATTCGATTTATTCATTTGATTAATGTTAGGTGTATTTTTATTCTGTCGTCCTATGTTAGGGCGCACTCCCTTATAGTTTTTCAGCATTACCGGAGACAAAACTCATGACAAACATGAATGTGGATGCCACGCAGTTAACGACTAAACCATCCCAAGATGGTTTTAGCATGCCAGCCGAATGGGCGCAGCAGCAGGCTGTGTGGATGATTTGGCCATATCGTCCTGATAACTGGCGCTCTGCAGGGGCTTATGCTCAGGCGACATTTGCTAAAGTGGCCGATGCAATTGGTGCGGTTACCCCTGTTTATATGGGTGTGCCTAAGGCATTTTTGGCACAAGCCAAGACGGTTATGCCTGCTCACGTTACTTTGGTCGAAATAGATAGCAACGATTGCTGGGCTCGCGATACCGGACCTACAGTAGTTGTCAATGCCAAGGGCGAATGCCGTGGTGTTGACTGGGGCTTTAATGCCTGGGGCGGCGATAACGGTGGTTTGTATTCACCATGGGATAAGGACGAGCTAGTAGCGCAAAAGATGCTAACTCAGCATGGTTTTGATCGTTATCAGGCTCCGCTTATTCTTGAAGGTGGTTCTATTCATGTCGACGGTGAAGGCACTTGCATGACCACGGCTGAATGTTTACTTAACAGCAACCGCAACCCCGATTTGACTCGTGAACAGATAGAAGCATTACTGGCTGAATATTTAAATGTTAAGCAGTTTATCTGGTTGCCAGACGGCGTGTACATGGACGAGACTGACGGACACATTGATAATCTATGCTGTTTTGCTCGTCCAGGCGAAGTGGTTTTACACTGGACTGATGATCAAAGCGATCCGCAATATCCTCGTTCAAAAGCCGCTTTGGATATTTTGCAAAATACTGTTGATGCCCAAGGGCGTAAGTTAACAGTTCATCTAATACCACAGCCTGGTCCTTTGTATTGCACAGAAGAAGAAGCGCAAGGTGTAGCAGAAGGAACTGGTGTTCCACGTACGGCGGGTGAGCGTTTAGCGGGTTCTTATGCGAACTTTTTAATTACCAATAATCGTATTGTTTTCCCGTTACTCGATCCAGTAACCGACGATATAGCAGCTCAAAAATTGCAGGAAATATTCCCAGAGTATGAGATTGTCGGTGTGCCAGCCCGTGAGATTTTATTAGGTGGTGGTAATATCCATTGTATTACTCAACAGATCCCTTCTGGAAAATAAGTAACCGCGAAGGAGAACACAATGATCATTTATATCACTGTTTTTTCAACACTTTTGGCTTTTAAGAAGAGGTCGTAACATGTTCGAAGTCACTGAGGTTTCTATTGCCGAGCTGCGTGCAGCCCTTGAATCCGGTCGCACCACAGCGGTTGAGTTAGTGAAGTCTTATTTAGCTCGGGTTGAGGTTTATGACGGCCCCGCGACGCAGACTAAGCTGAATGCACTGGTGGTTCACAACCCCGATGCCATCAAAGAAGCTGAGGCTTCTGATGCTCGCCGAGCTCGTGGTGAAAGACTGAGTCCACTCGATGGTATTCCTTACACTACGAAGGATAGCTACTTAGTTAAAGGGCTCACTGCGGCTTCTGGTAGTCCAGCGTTTAAGGACTTAATTGCTCAATACGACGCATTTGCCGTTGAACGTCTGCGCGAAGCGGGGGCTATTTGCTTGGGCAAAACCAACATGCCGCCTATGGCTAATGGTGGTATGCAGCGCGGTCACTATGGCCGTGCCGAAAGCCCATATAATGCTAATTATCTTACCGCTCCCTTTGCCTCTGGTTCTTCCAATGGCGCGGGTACAGGTACGGCGGCAAGCTATTCTGCTTTCGGCCTAGCCGAAGAAACATGGTCGAGCGGTCGTGGGCCAGCATCGAACAACGGCCTGTGTGCTTATACTCCGTCACGTGGGGTGATTTCTGTGCGTGGTAACTGGCCGTTGACACCGACTATGGATGTTGTGGTGCCTTACACTCGTACGATGGCCGATATGCTCGAAGTACTTGACGTTATCGTGGCAGACGACCCTATTACTCGTGGTGATTTATGGCGTCTACAACCTTGGGTTGAAATCCCAAAAGCATCAACTGTGCGTCCAACATCTTATCTGGATCTTACTGCTCAAGCCGACACGCTTAAAGGCAAGCGTTTTGGCGTACCGCGCATGTACATTAATAAAGATGAATTGGCTGGCACCAGCGAAAACCCGGGCATCGGCGGCCCGACTGGTCAGCGCATCAATACTCGTGCGTCAGTTATCGACTTATGGGAAGCCGCACGCTCAGCGCTGGAATCTGCTGGAGCTGAAGTCATTGAAGTCGATTTTCCGCTGGTTTCTAACTGTGAAGGTGATCGCCCTGGTGCGCCGACCGTGTTCAATCGCGGCATCGTCACGCCTGAGTTTCTCGATGATGAGCTATGGGCACTATCAGGCTGGGCTTTAGATGAGTTCTTGCGTGCTAATAATGATCCTAAACTGAATAAACTGGCAGACGTCAACGGCCATTTGATTTTCCCGCATGATCTTGGCACCTTGCCCAATCGTGAGGGCGACCTCGCCGCTGGCATGGATGAATACGTCAACATGGCCAAAAGAGGCCTTAAGTCGTATAACCAAATCGACAGTATACCGGATGGTCTGCGCGGCTTAGAGAAGACTCGCAAACTGGATCTGGAAGACTGGATGGACGAGCTAAAACTTGATGCAGTGTTATTCCCAACGGTGGCAGACGTGGGGCCGGCAGATGCACAGGTTAATCCAGCTTCTGCCGACATTGCGTGGAGTAATGGTGTTTGGGTTGCCAACGGTAACCTTGCTATTCGCCACTTAGGTGTACCGACTGTGACTGTGCCAATGGGCGTAATGGCCGACATTGGCATGCCGGTTGGTTTGACTTTCGCTGGCCGTGCTTATGATGACAACGACTTGCTTCGGTTTGCGAGTGCATTTGAGGCAACGGGCAGCAAGCGCGTTATCCCTCCACGAACGCCAGTGCTAAGCAATAAGTAACAATTTCTAAGTTCTAGGCACTAAGCACTATGCACTATGCATTAAAAACTGAAAACGGGATTGGCTCCAGTGCGCCAATTCCGTTTTTTTTGCAACGTAAATGCACGTCAGATGTCCTTAAGTTCAGCGTTGAATTTGTCCATTTTCAAGTAAAGAACACTAACTTGTTTTGTACCAAAGTGAGTTAGATCTCGTGCTTTCCTTCTTTTCATTATAAAAGAAAATTGATATCGCTTTACTACAAATACTATTGTGTTTTGTGTAAATGGTGTAATCGAACAAGCTGGTTTTATATAACGTTATAATGAGTTTAGGCCTATTGCTAATCAAATAATCCAGCGGGTCGGTCTAAAGTAGGGCTGTGAAATTTTGTGGCCTAACTTAATATATTGTTATTGTGTACAATAAATTTCACAGGTAGTTTGTTAACACTTTATATTGCAAAACTCGGTTTGTTTTGAGTGTCACTAATAATTTATCATTTACACCAAAGGCGTAGTAAACATAAGTCTCTTGCAATCAATAACTTAAGTGGCTTACTTTATAGGATTCTCTGTTCAATAAGCGTTAGTTGTTCGTTACCGTCAGTAAGTGTTAGTAAGGATTTGACTATTAAAATTGATAATAAGATGCGATTTGTTGCTCGATTATTTTGTGTTGTCTTTACCATAACGGTTATCGACATGTTGATAGAAGGCGGATATAAGTACCAAAATACAGGGAGTGTGTATTATGTATCTGCAAGCTCTAATCCAGGTAAGTTTTACTTTGCAGTTGTGTGGCAATCTTTAATTGTATGTGTTTCATTTTATTTCGGCTTTGTTGTGAAGTTGAAAGAAGCCACAAAGGAAGATAATAACAACAAACCTTAATTTCCGCTTGGGTAAGCGTAGAAATTAATATGGCCACGATTATTGGATTATCATAAACATGGCTAGTGTTTTTAGTTTAATTGATTCGAGTTAATTAAGCTGATAAGTTACTAACGTTATTAACAATTATCGTAATTTGAATGTTGAGTGTTACTGGGCTTCTCAGGACGTTTAGCTGCATTCTCACTAATCCGCTGTTCGCTTACTCAAGGACGTCAAATGAATCGCATGATAGTTTTAATCTTATTAGTATTTTTTTCTTGTAAGGTAACAGCCGATACAAATGTTGATAGTCAAAATGTAACAAGAGCGGTGCTCGACTATATAGAATCGCAACACAACGTCGAGCCGGAGTTGATGAGAAGAGGCGTTGATAAAAAGTTAGCTAAAAGAACTTATTGGCAATCTAAAGATGGCTCAGAAATTATAATGGAAACTGACTTTGACACTATGGTGTGGGTGGCTGAAAACTATAACAAAGAGGGTAATAAATTCCCGTCATCTCCTAAAGTTGATATCAATATTTTGGATATTGATAATAGAGTTGCATCGGTAAAATTAACCGTCGATGAGTGGATTGATTACATGCATCTATATAAAAATGAAAATAATGAGTGGAAAATAATTAACGTTTTGTGGCAATACAATGATCCGGCAAAACATTCGAGTAAACCGTAAATACAAGAGACTATGGCATCTTACTTATCTTAACGACTACAATAGCGCCAATGGTGAGTTTTGGACTTAGGCTCTAATCCCTTACAACCCAATGGTATACAAAGTGATCAAATCATATTGTCAGTCGCTGGTGGATTCACTCCAATATGAATTATGTCTATTATGGATAGTCGCGCTGATCAAACCACAATCAATTAACAGCTAAATTCATGGACTGATTCTAGCCTGTTAAGTTCAATTTTCTAATATCTGCCAATGGAATAGCCAATGTGACTATTGTAAAATAGTATTCCTATTAATAACTTGATATTGTTCTGTTGGGCTTAAAGGTTCCTTTATCGCGAATGTTAAAGGTCCGTTTTTATAGATGATGTGGGTATTAAATGATTGATGCTGTTTGTACTTATGGTGGGCAAAGACACACTTTTTCAATTTTGAAATTTCAGGCGTTACCTGAAACTGAAATTGAAAAAAGTAGGCAGTTTTTACAATGCCCAGAGTGCGAAGGAAAGGCTTACTATCGTAAGAGAAGCTCAGACGGTAAAGCGGCGTGTTTTGGCTCTCGATATCATGTTGCAGGATGCGATGAAGGCCACCCTTCAACTCAACGAGATCGAGAGACTCGGCATAGTGTAGAAGTGAATAAGGTCATTTCTGATGCTGATATTATTAGCATTGATTTCATGTTATCAAACAGCAAAAAGTCAGTTACAGAGGTGCAAACTGTCACCGCTACATCAAGCCTCATCTCAAGCAGCCTCCCAAAAATCGATAATGCCAGTCGCAAACATGCTGGCAGCAATGAACAAGCTAAGGTCAAAGTATTAGGGCTAGAGAAAATCCTCAATAGCTTAATGCGCGGCAGCGACTTAGCTGAATCGAGTACTTTGATTGAGCTTGATACTGGTTATAAATTTAAAGCCAAGAATTTATTTGTTAACTTTGCCGAGGCTGAGCCAAGTGCTAATGCCAAAGAAGCAAAGCCTAAAATGTACTGGGGTACTATTTCACATCTAGATAAAGAGCTTGATTGGTTAAACCCATCTGATTGTACTGATGTTGGCATTCCTATCTCTAAATATAAATCGATAATATTAGAACGTTTCAATGTATCGGAAGGGCGTCAGTTAGAAGGTGCGGGGATTATTTTGTTTGGAAAATGCTTTTGGAACTCAAAGAAGACTCGCAAGATAATTGAACTGTGGAATGCTGACAGAATTTTTATCTCAGTACTAGAAGACTAATCTGCAATAAGCCGTTTAGCCATTAAAGATATATTGGCTTATATCACAATGTGTTGCTTACAAAATTGAAACAGCTTTTTCATCAATGGCATGTTTTGGTTTCCAGTCGAGTTTGATGCCTTTACTACACTTTTGCTATTAGATTGACCTTTAAGTCGATCTTCTCTTATTTTTCGCCGTTCATCAGCACGGTTCGCGACTTCGGCGAACTGTTGTCTTTGTGCCAATGTCATACTTGCCATAAAGCTCCGAAAAGGAACTTTGGGTGTGGCAGCGGCTAGATTGGTTTTTGGTGTGCTACACATAGTCATACTCTAGTTGGCAAATGGTGGTGTACTTAATAAGACCGATAAGAGTGAGATAACATTTCATTTGTGGCGTAATTTAAATTTGGCAGGCGATATCATCGCATGAGCACTCTGAGATTTTTATCATTTTCACAGTGACCAAAAGTATTTTTTGAACAACGGTTTCGCTAACTGCTTAGTGATTATTTCAATAGCTTTTATTGAGAGTGAAAAAGCCCTGAGGCGATAACGGCTCAGGACTTAGATTGTTTGTCATCTTAACTAGTAAGGTGTGTTAAATCTGTTTTTGTTTAGCGCTCAAATTCGGGTTTTGTTAAATACGAGCCATACGTTTGAGCAGTAACAACCACAATACAGGGAGCAATAAGATATAGAAAAACAGCACTTTTGCACCGATATCACCGTAAAACAAGGTGTTGTTTACAAACCTCACAATACCCATAGGATCCCATGGCATGTAATGAATATTGCCGTGCAATAACATGGCACCTAAAATCACTATGGTGATGGCTATCCATTGTCTTGCTGCCTCGTAACTTTTGACTAGAAATGCAGGAATTAACGCGGCTAAGCCGATACCAATAAAGTTCTGCGCAAGGTGAGACAGCAATGGAAATTCACTGCTATTTAATCGCCACAATAAGTTGCCGGCAGCAGACTGGCCGATTGCCACGATGCTCAATGCATAATAACCAATGCTAATGCACAGGCTGAGTATGACTAATTTGATGATATTCATTTATTTCCTTATCGTTTGAACATTCCATAAACGTTTTTTTAGAAACAGTGTACAGATTTTACCGTCAATAATGAGTAATGGCTATTTCTGTAATATTGCATTATATCGACTAAAGGCAGCATCGAGATCGGCAATTAAATCGTCGGCATCTTCAAGTCCAATGTGTAAGCGTATTAATGGTTTACTGCTGTCCCATTGGGTAGCAGTACGGATATTGTTAATACCGAATACCCCTAAGATTAAGCTTTCGAAACCGCCCCATGAAAAACCCATTTTAAAATGGTCCATGTTTTCAACAAAAGCTGTGACTGACGCTAAGTCGCCTTGCTTAAGTACAAATGAGAACAAACCGTTACCGCTGCTAAAATCGCGTTTAAAAAACTCGTGACCTGGGCAAGTATCAAATGCTGGATGACGGACATGATCCACTTCTGCACGAGTCACCAACCAATTCGCCACTTTTAAGGCATTTTTATTATGTTGTGCCATACGTACCCCTAGGGTACGTAAGCCTCTCGCAGCTAAATAGACGTCATCCGGCGAGGTAGTTTGGCCCATTAAGTAACTGTTTTCGCGCAGTTGTTCCCAATGCTGTTCATTGGCAGTGGCGGTACCCATCATGACATCTGAATGGCCGACAATGTACTTGGTGGCGGCTTGAATAGAGATGTCGACCCCCATATCAAATGGACGAGAATTAATCGGTGATGCCCAGGTATTATCCAGCATTACAATGACATCATGTTCGTGAGCGATACGGCTAAGCGTTGGTACATCTTGAACTTCCATGGTGATAGAACCTGGTGATTCTAAAAATAATACCTTGGTGTTAGGACGAATTAACTCACGAATGCCTGCGCCAATCATTGGGTCGTAATAGGTGGTTTCGATACCAAAACCTGCCAGCATTTTATTGCATAAATCGCGCGTTGGTTCATAGGCGGTGTCGACCATTAATAAATGGTCGCCACTTTTTAAAAATGACAACAAAGCGCTACTGATCGCGCCCGCACCAGAAGAGTATAACGCAGTGCCAGCACCACCTTCAAGTTCACATATGGCTTGTTGAAATGAAAAATGGGTTGGGGTGCCGCGACGACCGTAAAACATTTCACCGTTGGTTTTGTTTTTAATCGCAAAACGCATCTCATCCATGGTGTCGAACACCACGGTAGATGCTCTAAATACAGGTGGATTAATAATGCCTTTAGTGAACTTTTTTTCGCGGCCAACGCTAACAATTTGGGTGGCCAGTTTATCGTCTTTGCTCATATTTTTATTTCCATTATGTGTAGAGTCCACGGTTTATGTTTTAGCTAATGTTATTAGCAAAATATCAATGACATGGATAAATGCGCTACGGTGAATGATTTACTGATATTCATCATCCTAGCACCAACAAACCTAAATAAAAGCGCCTAAATGCTGTGGTTGACTATTTTTCATCACTCAAGGGTAACGTCAGGCATATTTCAACCCCTTCAATGCCGTTCTCTATCATGTTGGTTGCTTTAATGCTGCCATGGTGGAAGTCGGTAACTAATCGGGCAATATACAAGCCTAAACCAAGATGAGGCTTGCCATTAATACCTTGAGGCCTGATAGACACCATAGATTCAAAAATTTGGCTGTTCATGTCTTTTGGCAGTAAGGGACCGATGTTACTGACTTTTAATATTGCCTGTTTATGATATTGGGTCAGGCTGACGGTGATGGCGCTGTCGGGCTGATGAAATTCAATGGCATTGTTGATCAGTTTATCCATTAATTGGGCGATGTATTCCGGCACACCGTCGCAAGACATAACTTTGTCTTCAATGTGAACAGCAAACAGTTGGTCTGGATAAGTAATTTGGTAGCCTTGCATGCAACCGCTAATCACTTTCTTTAATGAAAAACGACAGCTTTCAGCTTGTGTCAAACTGGCTTCAAGACGAGTTGCTTCGCTTAAGTTATTTAAAATAAGGTGTAAGCGGCTGACACCTTCTTGGGCGCGGCTAACATATTTTTGTGATTGCTCGTCCAGTTGTTGCAAGCCTAAGTGTTCAAGTGAGCTGCGCACCACGGCAACAGGGGTACGCAGTTCGTGCGATAAACGTGACGACATGTTTTCTAAATAATGAGTGTATTGTCCTAGGCGACTGACAATACTTGAAAAGCTGCGTGACAAGTCACCTATTTCATCTCGGTTTTTGGATGCGACAATTTGCTGTCTTACTCGGCCCTGGCTGTCGATAGCGAGTTCGGCCTGATCACGTAAACGGCGGATGCGGCTTGAAATACTCGAGGCAAAAATAAACAAGGCTAATGTGCCCATGCTCATAATGGTCAAAATAACGTTAAACAGTTTTTCCAGTGCGCGGTTACGCAGGCTGCGAATGCCGTGAGTGGTTTCTTCTGCAATAACGACTCCCATGACTTTATCGTCAATCCATATAGGGCTTGCAGCGGCTAATACTACGGCTTTGTTGTCTGGGGTTAAGCGCCATGTAGAGCCTTGTTTGCCGCTTAAGGCTTTTTCAATATGGCTGCCAGTGAGTTCAGTTGAGTCTTGCAGTGAATCGATAAAGTCTTGTGGCGGACGAGTCAATATTTTGTAGTACAACGGCAGAATATATTGCTGCTTAAAATGCAGCCAAAACGAGTCAGGTTGATTGACCTCGATATCATCTGCCCAGGTGTTGGACGATGAACGAATATCACCAGATTTTGCCAGTACGCGGCCATGATTATCCACTACCCAAATACGTGAGCTATTGTGGCTCATGCCTTTAATGATATTTTCAATTTCAGGCGAGGGCACTAATACCGTACCTAAACTGGCTACTGAATCGGTGGCTGAGGTACCAATAACATTCACTAATTGACGTGTTTTTGTATCGTTTACATTATGAATCGCAAAACCTAATTTACTGCCTACCATTTCAAGTGGCAGTCTAAATTCAATATTGTATCCTTTGGCTGTTTTTAACCACTGGCCTTGAATGCGTGACTCGGGGGTAACGGGCATCGATTGGCTGGGGTCGGCGGGTAATTCAAACGCACTAAGCCAACCACTTTTGGTATTGGCAATAATATAACGCCTGAACTGACCGTCTGGTGATTGAGTCGCCATGACTAAGTGATCGTTTCTATCAATGCGTAAGCTTTTACGGTTACGGAAAATCAGGTTCGGGTCATTGACGTTGAAAAATCCGTATAAATAGCCGCCGTATTTGCCCACCATATGGCTAAAGCTAATATCGATTGGCTCAGTTTCGCTTCGCTGATAAATAACATGTTTGTCTGAATAGCTAAGGGTGCGATGTTGGTATAAGTCCCAGTCACTCAGTTTACCGTCGAGTTGAATGGGCCCAGCTAACGGGTAGGCGTATAAGTCGCGGCCTTTTTCAACTTGGTTTAAAAAGCTGGCTTGGTTGTCAAATAATTTTGGTCGCTCATGTAGCGCCGTAGCAAGCGCTTGAGTGGTACCTTCAAGGGTTTTTTCTTGGCCATAACGCAGGTACTTTTCCATTTCCCACACATATTCATACCCAAGCCATGGTAGGCAGAGTAAAAACAGCGACAAAATGACGACCTTGGCACGCAGCCCTATCGGTAAATTCATCTGTTAGATATTGTCCCAGCGGTAGCCCATGCCATAAACGGTATCGATACAGTCAAACTCAGCGTCGATAACGATAAACTTTTTCCTAATGCGCTTAACGTGCGAGGTGATTGTGCTGTCGTCGACGTAAATTTTAGCTTCTTGCATTAAATCCTGACGGCTGCGCACATGTCCTGGATGTTTGGCCATGGCATGAACCATCCAAAACTCGGTCACGGTCAGTTCAATGGGTTGCGATTTCCAATATACCTGAATGCGATTGCCATCGATTGTGAGGTGGCCGCGCTCAAGTAAGTTGTCTTCTATTGGGCTTGAACCGATTAATTCTGAACGACGAAATAGGGCCGCAATACGGGCCATTAAATGGGGGAAACTGACTTCTTTTGTTAAATAATCATCGGCCCCTAAACGCAGACCACACACGGTGTCAAAGTCACTGTCGCGTGCGGTTAAAAAGATGATTGGTAGGCTGCTCGACATTGCACGCAGTGCCTGGCATAGGGTAAAACCGCCGTCTATTTCATGCTCTAAACCAATATCAATAATGGCTAGGTCTGGTAAGCGAGCATTAAAGGCGAGCATGGCTGCGGGGCGATTTGCATAGGCTTGAACACTATAACCTTGCTGTTGCAGGACATCTTTGTAATTTTCGCGGATAGCGGCTTCGTCTTCAACAATGGCAATTCGTTTCATGGGATGATTTCAATTAATAGGCTGATAAATAGATACAGTGCTGACTATACAGGATTTTATGGTCCAAAAAAGCCGTTGACGGCAATTGCCATATTGTTGCCACATTTGATCGCCACATTGCCATTTTTGCTCCCCAATAAAGCCACCTATGAGGTGTTTAATAGCGACATAGAGTTAATCAGCAACGCATTAACCCATGTATTGATGATAACCATCATTTTTTAACAACCACTTTAAACAACCGCCAAAAGGGATTCTTTATGAAAAAGCAACTTATTGCCGCAACAATTATTTCTACCATGATGATTTCAAACGTCAGTTGGGCAAATGACAATGACCATGGCATGAGCGAAGAGCGCGAACACACAGAAGAGTTAGTGGGTTTGAGTTCTGGGATTTTACTCGGCGCAGTTATCGGCGGCCCAGTGGGTGCCATTATTGGTGCATTTACGGGTACGTTTATTGGTAAGTCGGTTGGCGATGAAGCAGAACTCAGCGTCCAGAAACAACAATTGGTGCAGCAAGAGAAAAAATTAACGCAAACTAACGAGCAATTAATGGCATTGAGTACTAAGCAGCAGTCGTTGGAGCAAGTGTCGGAGAAATATTATCAATTACAGTCTAACTTGGCTGAACAAAAAGTGAATCAACAACAAACACTTAATGAGTTAACCATTGGGATGAATGTGCAGTTTAAAACCGGATTGAGCCATATTGAGCCGTTATTTGAACAACAATTAGATAATGTGGCTTACATGATGAGCTTGTCACCAGAATTAACCATTGATTTAACCGGTTATGCCGACCGCCGTGGTGATAATGATTTCAACCAAGCCTTGTCTGAACAGCGTTTAGCCGAAGTGACACAATACTTAGTTACCCAAGGCATTGCCCGCGAGCGTTTGCATGGACAGGCTTATGGTTCAACGTTGCCAATGCACCAGGAACAAAACTTTGAAAACGACTTTTTTGATCGTCGGGTGACGCTCAAGTTATTAGCCCCAGGTGCTGAACTTGCTGCTAACTAAATTTACACGTCGATTTTCCTTTTTGTTTTGAATATTACCCATCTAGGCGCAAACATTGATGTTGTAGCCTAAATGGGTGAGGAGCTAGTATGCGCCCGTTGTTTTTAATCTCACATTTGTCTATTAAAAATGTTTGTAAATCGCTGTGTTTTGGTTTGTTGTTTGTCATTTATGCCAGTATTACAACGGCATTTGCATCACCGTCTGGATATCAAGAAGACGATATCACTCAAGGCACATTAGAGTACTTTCAACAAAATCAAGTGATACAAGCTTTTGCGCTAGATACACAAGTGAGCATGGATGTGTCGGGATTACTCAATCGGGTCACTGTTAAGCAAGTGTTTATCAATGATTCTGATCAATGGGTGAATGGGCGATACTTATTCCCGTTACCTGAAAATGCAGCGGTCGATAGCATGCAGTTACGCATTGGCGACAAAGTCATAGCAGGACAAATTCAACCTAAAAAACAAGCATTACAGACTTTTGAAAACGCCAAAAAACAAGGTAAACAAGCGAGTTTGTTACAGCAACAACGACGCAATTTGTTTACCTCAGATGTGGCCAATTTAGGGCCACACGAACAACTCGTGGTCGAAATTAGTTATCAACAAAAGGTTGAGTATCGTGATGGGCTGTTTAGTTTACGTTTTCCATTAGCGATAACACCGCGTTATAACCCGCAAGCTGATCGCACTACCGAGCAGCCGCTATTGGCCATGCCATCGAGCGCTAATACGGCGACGTCTGCTAAACACGTCAGGCCTGCACTAGATGTAAAGATGCAGGTGAACATTGATGCTGGTTTTGAACTAACCTCGTTAGACAGTCTCTATCATCCGATTAAGCAATCTAATGTAGGTAATCATTACAGTGTGAACTTTGCCGGCAAACAAATTGCCGACCGTGATTTTGTATTGCAATGGCAGGCTAATGTAGGCGCAGTACCAAAAGCAGCGACGTTTTATCAAACCGGTAAAACTCATTTAGCAGACAATAGCGACGAGCGTTCAGAAACAGCACAAAGACAACCTAATCCGGTTGATAACAATATGTACTCGCTAGTGATGTTAATGCCGCCGAGTGTGGAAGTAAGCGAGCAACACCTTATTGCCAGAGAACTGATTTTAGTTATCGATACGTCTGGTTCTATGTCTGGCCAGTCTATTACTCAAGCTAAGCAAGCATTACAGTTTGCACTAGCGGGACTGCGTGACATCGACAGCTTTAATATTATTGAATTTAATAGTGACGTAACAATGTTATCTGCCACGCCATTGTCTGCTAATAGCCGTAATATTGGCAAAGCAAACCGATTTATCCAGTCATTAGACGCTGACGGCGGCACCGAAATGCGCAGTGCATTACAAACTGCGCTGGTGGACAGCGTACAGCAAGATTCTGATCAAACCGATGCCCACAGTGAAATGCTACGCCAAGTGATTTTTATGACCGACGGTGCCGTTGGCAATGAACATGAGTTGTATCAGCTTATTAACGATCAGTTAGGTGACAGCCGATTATTTACGGTTGGTATTGGCTCTGCGCCGAACTCAGATTTTATGCGCCGAGCAGCAACAATGGGGCGAGGGACATTTACCTATATTGGCAATGAGTCTGAAGTGCAACAAAAAATTGAACAATTACTTAATAAAATAGAGCAACCCGTGCTGACCAATATTGGCTTGTATTATCTTGATGGCAGCGTACCAGATTATTGGCCGACCACCATTAGTGATTTATACCAAAATGAACCCCTTTGGGTAAGCATTAAATCGGCGTCACACCAACAACAGCCTATCATAGTGTCTGGCAGCATTAATGGTCAGTATTGGCAGCAACAACTTGATTTTGAAGAAAACCAAGCAGCTAAAGGCATTGATTTATTATGGGCAAATGCGCAAATAACATCACTTGAGCTTTATAAAGACAATGCCAGCCGCGACCGCGTTAATAAGCAAGTTGAAGCATTAGGCTTGCTGTATCACTTAGTGACCAGCCAGACCAGTTTAGTTGCTGTTGATGTGACTCCGGTTAACCCATTGGTTGATAATCCAATAGATGTGCAGTTACAACCGCATATGCCCCATGGATTAAATGCAGCTCAATCGTCGCAAGTATTACCACAAACCGGTACCGCTAGTCGATTATGGTTATTAATTGGCTTTAGTTTATTAGGCTTAGGATTGTTGCACTATTTATGGTTAAGACAACGCTTACCAGGCCAATTGTTAGTGATTGAATCACATGATTAAACAGGAGCGGAAATATGCAGCAAACAATATCACCGACCAAGCATTGGATTGTGATTGTGCTTCTAAGCGTACTGGGATGTGCATTATTATTACAGGGAGGTTATATGCAAGCTAAAGCCCATTTTGCCCAGTTTTTAATTGAACGTGCTTTTGAAAAAACCTTGGCCGATAGCCAACCGCATAAACCCTGGTCTTGGGCAGACACTCATCCGGTGGCTAAGATGCGTGTGTTGCAACAACACAATGATAGCTTGCAACCTTTAGGCAGTGACTTGTACGTATTAGCAGGGGCATCTGGGCGAAATTTAGCATTTGGGCCTGGGTTGATGTTAGCAGGATCTTCGTTGGGTGAGCAGGGCAATATGATTATTGCTGGCCATCGAGACAGTCATTTTATGCGTTTACAATACGTCAAGGTTGGCGACATGATTGAGCTTTATAGCACTGCAGGGGAGCGAGTGTTATATCAAATTACTACCACCCATGTAGTGCATGAAACCGACTTAGATGTGCTGGCCCCAACAGCTGAAAGTCATTTAACCTTGATAACCTGTTATCCGTTTGACCAATTGAGTGGCAATGCTGAGTATCGTTATATTGTTGAAGCTAAGCCGGTAGTGATCAACCCTTTATACAGTTAAATTACGGAAGGTTTCCGTGTTCGATTGGGGTGGCTGATAAGTTTGAGACCGTCGGGACTTTTTGAGGTTTGAATGCCATAAGATATAGAGGTTATGTGATACAGAGGTTATGTTATTTGAACGTCATGAGAGCTGAACGTTTTATTATTAAAGAATCATTTCAATTAATGATTCAGTGAATGTGTTATCACGCCATTCAGCACTAAATAGCCAATAAAAAAGCAGAGTCCAATAGGGCTCTGCTTTTTTGTATCAATAAGCCATTAGGCTCTCATTGACTTTTCACCTCTGGCTAAACCGACCACGCCTGAACGTGATATTTCAATCACCTTAGTTGTGTCGCTAATAGCATGGATAAACGCATCAATTTTATCACTGGTGCCAACCATTTGAATGGTATATAGATTGGCCGTAACATCAACGATTTGACCGCGGAAGATATCTGCTGTTCGCTTCACTTCTTCGCGTTGTTCGCCTTGGGCTTTTACTTTCACCAACGCAATTTCACGTTCAATGTAGGCTGATTCTGTGATGTTAGCCACTTTCAAAATATCGATAAGCTTGTGCAATTGCTTTTCAATTTGCTCAAGAATATTTTCATTGGCAATCACGGTAATATTTAAGCGTGACAAGGTCACATCTTCAGTTGGCGCAACGGTTAAGCTTTCGATGTTGTAGCCACGTTGAGAAAATAATCCCACTACTCGTGACAATGCGCCTGGTTGGTTTTCAAGTAATACAGAAATTATACGACGCATTAGCTTTTCTCCGTTTTGCTTAGCCACATTTCGTTCATCGCGCCGCCGCGAATGAGCATTGGGTAAACGTGTTCCGTTTCATCTACGCTGATATCAACAAACACTAACTTGTCTTTCATCGCCAACGCTTCAGCGAGCTTAGATTCAAGTTCATCTGGGTGACTAATGTTCATACCAACATGACCATAGGCTTCAGCAATTTTGGCAAAATTAGGCACAGAATCCATATAAGAATGGGAATGACGACCTGAATAAATCATGTCTTGCCACTGTTTTACCATGCCAAGGAAACGGTTGTTTAGGTTGATAATTTTAACCGGAGTATCATATTGCAGTGCCGTTGAAAGCTCCTGAATGTTCATTTGGATAGAACCATCGCCCGTAACGCACACCACGGTAGCTTCAGGGAACGCCATTTTAACGCCCATTGCCGCAGGCAAACCAAAGCCCATGGTGCCTAATCCACCTGAGTTAATCCAACGGCGTGGTTTATCGAACGGGTAATATAACGCGGCAAACATTTGATGCTGGCCGACATCCGACGCCACATAAGCGTCACCATTGGTGAGTTTGTACAATGTTTCAATAACTTGTTGTGGTTTGATTCTATCGGTAGTGCGATCGAACTCTAAGCTCTTACGTGAACGCCAAATTTCAATGTCGCTCCACCATGCAGCCATCGCGGTAGCATCATTAGTGTCTTTTGATTCATCAAGTAGATCTAACATGCCGTCTAAAATATTATCGGCAGAGCCAACAATTGGAATATCGACCCGAACCGTTTTAGAGATAGAAGATGGATCAATATCGATGTGTAAAATGGTTGCGTTAGGACAATACTTTTCAACATTGTTGGTGGTGCGGTCGTCAAAACGGACCCCAATACCAAAGATTAAATCGGTGTTGTGCATTGCCATATTCGCTTCGTATAAACCATGCATTCCTAGCATGCCTAAACTCTGCTTATGGGTGCCAGGAAACGCGCCTAAGCCCATCAAGGTACTCACGACGGGGATGTTTAAACGTTCGGCAAGGGCAAGTATTTGTGCATCACAACCCGAAATAACCGCGCCACCACCGACATATAATACCGGTTTTTTAGCCGCTAACAGGGCTTGCAAGCCTCGACGAATTTGGCCTTTATGACCTGATGTAGTGGGGTTATACGAACGCATTTTAACGCTGTCTGGATAAACATAATCATGCAGTATATCTGGGCTTAAACAGTCTTTAGGCAAATCAATGACCACAGGGCCCGGGCGGCCAGTAGCGGCAATGAAAAAGGCTTTTTTAACTGTTTCTGGAATGTCTTTAGCGTCTGTTATTAAAAAACTGTGCTTAACGATTGGGCGAGAAATACCAATCATGTCGCATTCTTGGAAGGCATCATTACCAATCAAATTACTCGGCACTTGACCAGACAACACAACCAGTGGGATTGAATCCATGTAAGCGGTGGCAATACCTGTAATAGCATTGGTAGCACCAGGGCCTGAAGTGACTAACACGACACCAACTTTGCCAGTTGCACGGGCATAACCATCAGCCATGTGTACAGCAGCTTGTTCATGACGAACTAGGATGTGTTCAATACCAGATATTTTATGCAGAGAATCATAGATGTCTAACACCGAACCGCCGGGATAACCGAAGATATGGCTGACACCTTCATCTATTAGTGAGCGCACGATCATACTCGCGCCAGAAAGCTTTTCCATGAAATGAATCCTTGTTAAGTTACCGTATGGTAAACAGTATCTTGTATACAACGACGGTAATCGTTTTAATCAATAAGTTTGAAGGATAATTCAAACTCGAAAATTGAAATTGCTGTCGCAATATTCAATGGCTGGTTTCATTGTTACTGAATCAGTAACTAGCCTCCATCTTATGTAAATTTATTTTTACTGCAACCCCTTTAGTTAATTATTTATCAAGGTTGAAATCATTTCATGTTTATGGGCTGCTTTTGGTTGTTGTGGCTAGTTTGATGTTTACGTAGGGCTATAGGCGTTTAGGAAAGCTATTTATAATGTTTAAAGCCAACAAATAGGCAATAAAAAGACCACTAAAATAGTGGCCTTTACATAATGTTCTGACGGGAATATGTGGTGTTATTCAGTTCTAGTTAAAGTGCTTTGAAAAAACTGACATACACCGACTAGCAATATTGAACCAAGCATCAGTGCAGAAAAGGGCACGGCGCTACCATCATAAAAATACGCCAACAATGGCCCTGCTACTGCGCCAAAACCAAACCTTAACGTGCCGATAACGGCCGTTGCGGTGCCGGTTTCTTGTTTGAACTTCATTAATACAATGGCGTCGGCATTGACCGACATTACCCCGAGCGAACCCATTAAAGGGATAAGCATTAACACGGTAAAGTGATAGCTTAAATCAAGTAAATTAACCGCGAGCAAGCCCGTTGCGGCAATAATCCCGAAGAATGTTGACACATGCAACATCCGTTTAGATCCGAACCGGGTAACCACTCTAGAGTTAACAATGTTGGCGAGCATCAAGGCCCCCACATTGGTGCTAAATAAAATCGCAAACAGCGATTTATCTAAATTAAACACTTCCATGTAAATAAATGGCGAAGCGGTTAAGTAACAAAAGAAAGCAAACGACGTTAATACTCCGCTGGATAAATTCAGTTTTACACCATTGCGAGCAAAGACTGTGTAGTAACCGCCTAAAAATGTCTTTTGGCTACGACCGCCTAGGTCTTTATCGCTGGGCATTTTTAGCTTAAATAATACTAATGCCAATAATGTGATGGCATAACAACTTTGGCTTAAAAAGATAAGGTGCCAATCGCCGAGCTCCATAATTAAACTGCCCATCGTTGGGGCAAGTAATGGCGCTAACATCATAATAAGGCTGACATAAGACATACCTTTAGCTGTATTGTCGCCATAGATCTCTTTAATGTAACCTGGTACTACAACGGTGGCAGCGGCACCAATGAGAGCTTGTGCAAAACGCAATATCAAAAACTGTTCAATACTGGTACTGAGTGCAATTAATAAGCTGATAATGGTGAAACCTAACAACCCAAAGATAACTAGGGGTCGACGACCAATTTTGTCGGCAAGGGGGCCAAAAATCAGCATACCTAACGCATAACCAGCAAGATAAATACTGAGTGACTGCTGCACTGTGGTGATGTCGGTATCAAAACCTAATGCCAAGATGGACATTGCCGGTAGGTACATATCGATAGCTAAAGGCGTGATGGCAACAATAGCGGCCAGCATAGGGATTAGCATAGCTAAGTGGGGAATACCCGCAGAGACTGGAGATGAGTCGGATTTTGATGGCGATACCACGTGAACCTCGTGTGCTTTAGGTGTTGCAGAAGATGCTAATTTAATCGACGCTAGTTTACCACGTTACGGAGCATTTACTGCGGCTGATTTTTGTAATGAATAATGTGCGCCGTTTGCGTTTATCTTTACGTTTACCCTTATGTTGACAGAATCATTTTATTGAGGCGTTTTAGAGACATATCAATTACGCTTGCAGTAACGATATTGGTTGTTGTGCATGATTTACTTATTCTTGTTTAACCATCTTGTTTAGCCATAAATGAGTGACGAAAACGCCAAGCTTAACTCGCTTGGCGTTTTGTTGAGGATGAAATTTTATTTATCGTTAGTGAATATGTCGTAATTAATTTGAAATAAAACTATGATAACAACCTACTTTATTATTATTGAGGTTGTTGTGTTGCTGAGTCGGTTATATGGATTTATGCCTGGTTTAGAAACCTTTTCTCGTTACGAGAGAAGCTGGCTTAAAGATGACGTTCGTGCAGGTTTATCTGTTGCCGCCGTCGCTTTACCTGTTGCAATAGCGTACGCACAGTTAACGGGCGTCAATGCAGCAGTAGGTTTGTATTCATGCGTGTTACCGATGCTTATTTACGCCTTATTTGGCACCTCAAGACAACTTATCGTTGGCCCTGACGCTGCAACGTGTGCGGTAATTGCCGCTGTTGTGACGCCACTAGCCGCTGGCGACAGCCTAAAACATTGGCAATTAGTGATGACCATGACCGTGATGACAGGGTTTTGGTGCTTGATTGCGAGTCGATTTAAATTAGGCGTGTTAGCCGACTTCTTATCCAAACCTATTCTGATGGGGCTACTCAACGGTGTTGCCATTACCATTATTGTTGGTCAATTCTCGAAAATATTTGGTTTTACCTTTGATGAAAAATACTTACTTGAACGCCTAGGTGGTGCGCCAAGTTACTTATCACAAACTCACATACCGACATTGTTGATGGCCATTCTGACGGTGGTTGTTTATTTTGTGATGAAGCGGTTAAAACCGACATGGCCAGCATCAATGTTTGCAATTGCAGTAGGTGGTGCATTGGTGTGGGCTTTTCATTTAACCGATTATGATGTGGCGGTTATTGGTAGCGTGGCAGGCGGCTTGCCATCATTTCAAGCACCTGTGTTTAACATTGGTATTGCGCGTGAATTAGTGATGCCGGCACTTAACTTAGCCATGGTTAGTTTTGTGAGTATGATGCTGACCGCGCGCAGTTTTGCTGCTAAAAATGGTTACGACATTGATGCCGACAAAGAGTTTAAAGCCTTAGGCTTAGCCAATATTGCATCCGCTTTATCGCAAGGTTTTGCCGTGAGTGGTGCAGATTCTCGTACTGCGGTGAACGATGCTAACGGCGGTAAAACTCAATTAGTGTCGGTAATTGCTGCCGTGTTAATCGCCGTAGTGGCGGTGTTTTTAACCGCGCCGTTAGAATTTATTCCCAGCGCAGCGCTCGGGGTAGTATTAGTAATAGCGTCTGTGCACCTTATCGACTTAAAAGCGATTTGGGGCTTACGTTTACGTGATCGCCAAGCGTTTTATTTAGCTTTAACCACTTTCCTCGCAGTACTTTTTATTGGCGTGATCCCTGGGATCACCCTTGCAGTGTTATTAGGATTGTTTCAGTTTCTTCGTACGGTTATGCGACCGACGGATCAAGTGTTGGGGCTGGATGCAAAAGGCATTATTCGCAGCTTAGATAGCAGCGACAAAGCCTCATCGGTACCTGGTGTGTTTATTTATCGGTTCAACTCTCCGCTGACCTATTTTAATGCTACCTATTTTAAGCGCCGTCTACTTGAACGCTTTGCTCGGCAGAACCAACTTGAAACGGTCGAATGTGTGATTATAGATGCGGTACCTTGCTTTACTCATTTAGATCTAAGCGTAATGGCAATGCTGACCGACATCGATGTGTTACTAAGAAAGCGTGGTGTCAGTTTAGTGTTGGCAGGGCGTAAGCGGCAGTTAATTAGCTGGTTTGAACAAACAGATATGGTGTCGGGCGAAGAAGGTATTACTATTCGCTCAGATTTATATCTCGCATTAAAGATGCAACAAAGTCATGTTGCAGCCTGTGAAGCACAACAGCTTGATGATAGTCATAGCGATGATTCAACCGAGACCGTATTAACACATAGTCAAATTTAACCATTAGGTTTACCTGGTACTGTGTGTTAGCTTAGTTTAAGTTTATGAATTTTAATGATTTTAATAAATGTTGTTCATGGCGGTTTTATTCTATAAAATCGCCGAAAATAACCAAGGTATGGCAATCATACTTTGTAATGACGCCCCCTCGAAAATCAGGCCCTTAATTTCCTTTCTGTGCCCTTGAGTAAAGTAAAAAGCGTAGTCTTTCTGTTGGATGTGGCATATATGGTTTCGCAAGTAAGTGAAGCAATGCTGGATGTGATCGCAGATGCGTTAGTCGATAAAGGGTATATCCTTTTATCTGATATCATTCCTGATTATGTAAGTTTAGCCTTGCTTGAAAAAATGCAAGCTCAGCAAGATATTGATTTTAAAAAAGCTGCCATTGGTCGAGGTATTGAACAACAAATCAATACTGAAATTCGCTCGGATAAAATTAGCTGGTTAGACAATCAAGATCATACCGACCGTGAATATTTATCGATTATGAGCCAATTGAAAGATGGGCTAAATCGTCGTTTGTTTATGGGACTGTTTGACTTTGAAAGTCACTATGCTGTTTATGAGCCTGGTGCTTTTTATAAAAAACATGTTGATGCGCTGCATGGCAGCCAAAATCGTATTTTATCGACCGTATTTTTCTTGAATCCAGATTGGCAAGACAGCGATGGTGGCGAATTGATCATTTATGATGAGTTTGATGCACCTTTAGAAGTCGTTAATCCTAACATTGGTACCTTGGTACTGTTTTTAAGTGAACGCTTTCCGCATGAAGTCAGGCCGACCACAAAAACCCGTAATAGTATTGCCGGCTGGTTTAGGGTGAGTAACGCAAATCACGGTTTTTAATTCTACCGTTGGCAAGGGATCGGTCTTTAGTGATTGGTTGTAGCAACAGTAACAGAACAATGTTTTTACGCTATGGATAAAAACATTGTGGTTGCTGGCTGTAAATCTATATGCAGTTAAGGTAATGTAACCTTTTAATAAAAGGAGCGTTAACTTGAGCTGGATTAATAGACAAGATTGCTTAATGGGCGAACATGTTATCTTAGAACCACTGTCTTTAGATCACGTTCCTGGGTTAACTCTGGCTGCCAGTGATGGCGAGTTGTGGAAATTGTGGTTTACGCAAATCCCTGATGCCGATGGCATGAAAGCATATGTTGAGTACGCTTTAGCTTGTGAAAACCAAGGTGAAGCGGTCGCATTTGCAGTGCGTGATAAAGTCTCTGGCAATATCATTGGTTGTACTCGAATTTGCCACTGGGACCAACCTAATCGTAGACTCGAAATTGGCTACACTTGGTACGCTAAATCTTATCAACGCAGTGCTATTAATACCGAGTCCAAGTTATTATTACTCCGCTATGCATTTAATACTTTGGATGCGATCGCGGTCGAATTCAGGACACATTGGCATAATCATGCCTCACGCAATGCGATTGCACGATTGGGTGCCAAGCAAGATGGCATATTACGTAATCATAAAATTCAAGCTGACGGGACTATTCGTGACACTGTAGTGTTTTCGATTATTGAAACCGAATGGCCTCAAGTTGAGCAGTATTTAACTTCTCGTTTAGCGCATTATCAATCGTTAACTTTATCTCCAAATTTCTAAAAACGAAGGGAAACAACCATGAACAAATCTGCTATGTGGGTTTTTACTGTGTCGGCTATATGCATGAGTGTAACTGCACATGCAGAAGATGCTGCAGAAAAAGCATTCACTGATGAACTAGTTGAATGTGCAGCGTATTATCAAATTAGCTCGGAAGCGATTGCTGCGATGAATGCCCCACAAATGAAAGCGGTGGGTGATCGTTTAAAAACCTCCGCAATTGATGCCGTGGCGATAGCGGGTAAGTACCGTGCCCCTGAACAAGTTGAAAAAGATGTTGTTGCAGCTAAACAAAAGCAAATTGATAAATTAGCTGGATCGAATAACTTAGGCGCATTGATGTCAAAATACAAAGACTCTTGCAAATCGATTGTAACAGACCCACAGAAACGCTTAGATTATTGGATTATGGCGACCATGTAATGGTTTGTTAGATGTGACATAACCACGTAGAGGTGACTCTCGTGGTTATTTTTTTAGCCATTTCCCTTGTGGTGTTTGGATCATATGCCCAGGTTCCGCTGCTTCAATCGCTTTTTGAGCCGCAAGAGTGGCAATTTTATCAAGGCTAATTTTATTTCTCTCAGCGATGATTTGATAATAGTGTTTGCGTTTGGCATTAACCGTGAGTACGAGCTGTTGCGTTTCAGGTGATGGAATAACAACACCTAAATAACCGTTTGTTTGCTCACCTACTAGTCTGGCTGTTTTGGCTTCTTGCAATGTCATTGCCCAAGCAGTGGTACACCATAATAAACTGGTTAAGCATACGGCAGTGGCTAAAGCGAATCTAGATTTCATCTTGATAACCTCTGCTTAAAATAACTCGTCATTCTCAAGTAAATTATTGAGTTCTTTTTCCACTTTAATTCTAATTTCATGCTCAATTTTAACATTTAAGTTAATGACAATTGGCTTGTCAGGTGGCTCTATCTTTACGGTAGGCGTACAAGCTGATAACCATAACGATGCCATTATGGTGCTGATACTGACTAAATATGTCGATGAATATTTCACGTGGACGATCCTTTTATGCTGCTATTGGACTTTTGCTTCAATTTTGCTTTGTAGCTGATTACCGATCTGAGTACTTTTGTATAACTGAATTAAGTTTTCTTGGTGAGAGTAATTAAGGTGAACAGGGCGCTCAATGTCACGGCTGTTACCTTTTACTGCAATATTAATCTGTGCATCGCCGTTGGGTATCATGTCAAAGGTGCTCGACAATTCAGTATAGTTAAGATGCTCAAGTGCGGTAAAGACTAATCCAAGATAAGGCTGAGATAATTCTAGCTGATCCATTGCAGGATTTCCGGCAACTTCAATTAATCCTCCAGGTGCTCGCGCAGCCAGTTTGCCACCAGTAACAGTCACTTTGCCATCAACCAGTACCGCGGGTAATACGCCATCAAATAAGCCATTGGCTTTTACACCCACTTGCGGTTGCTCTTCTAAGAATTTTTCTAGACTCAACCCTTGTAATAATAAGTATCCATAAGATTTATCATGCAGTTTTAACACAAACTCAGGTAATAAAAAGCGTCCATCAAGCATGTCGCCGCTGGCGGTAAGGTTGATGTTGGTCTCGCTTAACCCTGTAACTTGCTGTAACCAATTGGCCGGTGCTTTATTGCCGTCTTTGTTAAGTTCGATATCGGCATTCAAATTCAAGTTTGTTAGCGATAAACCAAGCTTAGCTTGCTGCAAACTGATTGCGGTTTGTGGGCAGACTAATTGACTGTGGGCAAAGTGTTTCTCTGCTGCTGGAGTATTAGGGCCATCGTGAGTTTGCTGCCAGTTAAATTGACATTGGGCAAACACGTCACCACCGTTAAAGGTTTTATCTTCCCATTGACCTGACAAAGATGACAACTGTTGTTGAATTTTCATTTCAAACTGACTGGTGTTGCCTATTTCGCTTAACGCAAAACCTGCGATTAGTTTGCTGTGGCCTTGAATTGTAAAGTTATCTGGCAGGGGTTGGACTTTTTGTAATGTCTTGATTGCTGTTTCAATATCGGTATCAAAAGTCCATTGGCCAGCTAATGATAATGGGCTTTTTTTATCGGCAAATTTAAGTAAGTGATAACTGCTTAAGTTAAGGGTGTCGAGTTGCCATTGTTCGCTACCGACCAGTAATCCTTTGGATAAATTGAGTTGCTGAGTAACCGTAATCTTATCCAGTGCAAGTAGTGGTTGGCGGCGACTTTTTCCTAGTTGCTTGGTGATATCGAGTTTATTGATTCGCCAAGCGATGTCATTGGTTGCAGGGTTTTGTAGCCAACGTTCTAGCGACTTGTCGATGGGCTCATCCTGAAGTAACGCTAAGGTTATGCCTTGATTGATAGCAATATCGGCTTTTTTAACCGAGGCCAGTGTAGTCGATAGCTTACTGTTGTCCACTTGGGTAGCTTGTTGAACGATCATTTGGCCAATTTGCAGCGTAAACGGAGATAGATTGAGTTGAGTATTATTTTGTTTGAATGACATGGTCGAGGTGTCATTGAGTACAAGCCCGAATGATCCCAATTGTGCAGAAGTTTTTTTGGTCTGCTTGATATGTTGTTCATTCTCACTGTTAATACTGCGCAATATACTTGTGTTGTTGACAGCTACGCTGGAGTTTGGCAGTAATGATAGTTCGAGTTGATGTTGTTGCCACTGCGATATTTGACCGATTAGACTCACTTTAGCATCAGACAAAGACAACAGCTCTAACGGGATCTCAGGGAATAAGGCTTTAATATCGATAAGACTTGGAGCCATTGCGGTTACTGGTGTTGGTTCGGATACATTTTCACTGGCCGTTACAGTTATATCGTCAGCGGCGAGTGTGTTGATTGGCTGTTGTTCTGTCTTGGCTGTTGCTTCCTGGGTCGACAATGCCATACCCCAATCGAAGTGGCTGCTAAATTGTTGATGACTATTGAATGTGGTGTGCGCCAGCTTTAATTTGCTTTGGAGCAATAACCCTTCAATGCTGACGCTTAGGTCAGGAATTGACACCTGCAGAGGTAGATCATCATTTTGCAGCGGGATAACGACTTCAATAGGATAAGCCATGTCGACATCGATGCTGGCTAGCTGAGAAGTCGATTTAGGGGTTAATTTGTCAATGATATGAATTATTTGATTGGCGTTCTCACCAGTTAATAATGCAATTAATTTACTTCTGTCGTCTTGTGAGGGCGACAGTTGATAATTTAGCGGTGCAATATCTAATTTTACTGCGAAGGCATCAGTGGTTTTACTGTTGTCTAGTGAAGCCGTTACAGGGTAATAGCCCAAATTCAGCATTGCTTTAACAGGTTGTTGCGGCGAAAAATAAACACTGGGCCACAGTGGTGAGTGCAAAGATAAACCGTCTATTGATTGCTGGCTGCTCATCTCGCCGCTGATTAAGTTAATTTTACTATTGGCCGTCCATTGGCCTTCGATGGTGACTTGTTGTTGACGAATAGGTTGTAGAAGTTGTAATAGCTGCTTATGCAAGCCATAAAGCATATTATTGCTTTGCACTTGTTGTGATTGCTGCTTATTGTTTAATAAGTTTAAATACTGTTCTAACGAATTAAGTCCTTGATAGCTTAGCCCTAAATCAACTAGGGTGTTAAATTGCCAGGCACGCTTGTCTAAGGTGGCATCTAGGCTAAATAGCGGGAAATCATTAAAGCGCCACAAGGTATTTAGTTGACCTTTTTGGGTCAAGGTAAGCTTGTCCATCTTTAAAGTGTGTTGCTGTGGGAGATCTTTATCCAGCACTGGCAGCTTAATGTTAATTTCACCTAACTCAATCGTAGGTAATTTTGCGAGGTTGAGTTGCATCGCCGCTGGTGATTCTTCAGTTTGTTGTGATTGACGAATGAAAAAACTGTCACCTAAATCAACGTACACACTTTGGGTTTTGATACTAACGATATCGTCGGCGTTGATTTGTTGGTTTTTAAGAATTTGCAGGCTGTCGCGTAGCTCAAGATTAAACTCTTGGATGGCAATATGACTGTCTTCAATTTTTAAGACTAATCTGGGGATCCGAATATGATTAAATGAGACATATTCGGCATCAAAATTAAGCACTTCTATGTGGTTGTCGGCCAATAAGTTGTTGAGTATTTTGACCGTAAGAGGTTTGGCATTTTCGATAATGGCCCACACTAACGCTACCGTACAAAACAGAACAAAGAGCAAAATCTTGTTAAGGGTCGATATGCGCAATAGTGACTCGCTTTATGTTTGCTTGTTCATGGATAACGATGTGCCCGTTATAATGTCGCTTTTTTCATTTGAATTTGACTACAAGATTGATTAACACGCTCATGGTCATAACTTTATTCATTATCTGATCTTCAACCGAGATAATATGTGTGTCAGCAGTTGTTGATTAACCGTCATTTTTGATTGAAATTGTTGGCTGTTAAATAATCAAATAGCCCAATAAACAATTGTTTGCTTAATATCGTGTACACAGAGGTTTAATCTTATGTACATTGAAAACTTAATCTTATGCACATCAAAGTGTTAATTAGCTTAGCATGGTATTAGCTGCAGATTGTTAAAATATAATACATTATTAATCTCGGTTTTATGCAGAGAAAACATAATAAAAAAGGCGCTCATTAGCGCCTTTCATTTATCTTAACATTCAAGATAATAAGTTACTGTTATTTATCCAAGCAATGGCTCTACAACCATATGTTGAAGCTCAATCGGTGCAATTGCATGCAGAGCATCCATAGCCGCGCCGACCAAGGTAATTTTACCTACTGATGATTCAACTAATACCGCGCGCTTTATTTCGCTGTATTGACGGTTATTGCGGATTAAATTGGATAGAGCCATTTGCATCGGTTGCATTGATGGATTGAATGCCGCACTTTCAGCATAACGACCACAGAAAGTGGCGCCATCGTTGGTTTCTAATACTACAGCTGCATTATTATTAGTGTAGGGTGCGTAACTGAGGCCCATTTGATCAATGGCTTCGATGATCATTGGGTCATCTGAATCACAATTAAATTCTTGCTCGCGCTTACATAGCAATGGCACGGTCACATCTAAGTCTGACGGTCCAAACGCATAAGGTAAATAATGCGCTAATGTTTGGGTCTCTTGATTTGGCAGGTGAATATTAATCTTACTACCATTGACCAGTTCGTTCATAAATTGACGACAATGACCACAAGGGCTGAAATTTACAATAATATCAACAATTTCAGTTTCACCGCTCAACCATGCATGGCTGATGGCACTTTGTTCTGCATGAACACTGTGAAATAACGCTTCACCGGGTAATTCTAAATTAGCGCCCATGTACAAGTCGCCACTGCTACCTTTTGCAATAGCGCCGACATAAAACTCACTTATCGGTGGGTTAGCGAGTGCTGCGGCAATAGGTAATAAATCCATAAGCACTTGTTGCTCTGTTTTACCGCTTGCCTTAACTAGGCCTGCAAATTGACTTGCATCAATATGACCGCAAAATTGGTCATGTAATAATGGTACCAGCGCATTGGCCAAAGGCTTGTCTAGTTGAGTAATGCTCTCTAAAAAACGATTTTGCATTCCCTTAATCCTTAGATGAAATAAATTGGATAAAAATAAAATTTACTATAACGACTGTAAATATTGATATAGGGCTTTTAATAGCTTTTGTTTGTGTTCATTCTCGCTGGTTTCTTCAACCAGGTTTTCGAGTTTAATCACATAATCGGCATCCGATAAGCGTTGTTGACAGAAATCTCGCCATTTACGGGCTTCACTGTCGCTTAATGTTTCTGGATAATTACGTGCCCGAAAACGAAATAACATTTCATTGATCCGTGGATCATCAAACTGCAATGCTAATGCCGCTAAATTATGTGGTGCGGTATGGCAAATAATGTCTATTTTGGTTTTATCAGCATGGCTGAAAAATCCACCGCTATATAGCATTAAATCAGGATCGGTTATCGCTTTACGATCTGATTCAAGTTCAAATACTTGGTTAAGCTTTTCGCGCAATTCTGGATGGTTTTTTAAGCGTTTATATTGCTCACGTGCGAATGCTTTATCAAACTGTAATTTTTCAGCTACCTCGTCGTCAAGTAATTTTGGCGAACCGATAAAAGGACACTTGTTGAGGTGGATCTGTTTGAGTGGTATCGCGAGCTCGTTTTCAGCTAAATTTTGACGCGATGTATACATGCGGTCGTTGATTTCTTGAGCTGATAGTTCTAATAATGGTGAGATGTCCATGGCCAAATTAATGCATATCACCGCATTTTTATTAGTTGGGTGATACGCAACAGGCGCAATTAATGTAGTACAGCCTTGTAACGCACTAATCTTTGAACTGACATGAACCAAAGGTTGCATCTTTAGGACATCAATATGGTCTGCAACTGCTTGTTTACGTCTTAAATTAAAATAGTATTCGTACAACTTTGGGTGTGTCTGCTTTATCAATTTAGCCATTGCTATAGTGGCATAAACATCTGACATGGCATCATGCGCTTTTTCATGACTTAAGCCATTCGCCTGGGTAAGCAACTCAAGCTTAAAACTCGGTGAGCCATCTTCTTTCTTTGGCCAATTAATTCCGTCTGGGCGAAATGCATAGCAAGCCCGAACCAAGTCAATGATATCCCAACGAGAATTACCGTTTTGCCATTCTCGCCCATAAGGGTCGATAAAATTACGATAGAAACCATAACGACTGACCTCATCATCAAAACGTAATGAGTTATAGCCCACAACGCAGGTGTTGGGTTGGCTAAACAGCGTATTAATACGTTTCATGAACTCAGCTTCTGGTACACCCTTAAGGTTGGCCAGTTGTGGAGTTATCCCCGTAATTAATATGGCTTCAGGAGACGGTAAATAGTCAGGCGCGAGTTTGCAATAAAAGGTTTCAGGTTCGCCGATAATGTTGAGTTCTAGATCGGTTCGAATACCCGCAAACTGAGACGGACGATCTTTGCTTGGGTTTGCCCCGAATGTTTCATAATCGTGCCAGTAAAGTGATGGGGTTTCTTCATGATTTATTTTCATTTTATTCTGCTCATTTTTGCATTTAACTTTATGTAAATCATGGTTAAATCCGCTTTAAACCTTTCATTCTAATTTAGTTGGTTTTCTTGTGCTGCTTTAGCTTCCGCGTACACCTGTGTGTACATATTTGGTTTTGTGTCATAAACTCGTTATATCGAGTAATAAATCTGTACACGGATTTTTTAAATGTCTTTATCTGACACGCAGTTACGTTCTATAAACGGAAAACCATATACTGGTAAGCCTGAGATTGCTGACCGTGACGGTTTAAGTGTCCGCATTAGTAATGCCGGCACTATAACTTGGCAGTACCGCTTCCGTTTTCGTTCTTCTGTTGGACGTTTAACTTTAGGTCGCTATCCTGATGTTAAATTATCTGAAGCTCGAAAATTCGTACCTGAACTGAGAAACGCATTAGCGAATGATACAGATCCAAGAGTGTATTGGAAACAACGCAATACAAGAAGAGGCAAAGTGAATGTCAGATATTGCTGCGAACAGTTTTTACTTAAACAAGGTAGTTCGTTAAAGCCTGGAACGATTGCTACCTATCAATCATGTTTTCGTGTGCATTTGTTTGATGCTTTTGATGATAGGTTAGTTGATGATATTACACTTGGAGAATGGATTGACTTCTTTGATGAGAAATCAAAAGTGAGTCGAGTAACCTCTGGTGCCATACTAAAACAGTTAAAGACAATACTAAATTGGTCAGTAAGAAGACAATTAATCAAATCGGTTGATGTGTTACAGCTTAGAGTATCAGACATTGGCTCAGCCTCCACAGTTGGTTCACGAGTGTTAACCGTACTCGAATGCGGGAGAATTTGGCGTGAGCTAGACAAAACAAGAGCAACAAGAACCATCACCAATTCTATAAAGGCTTGCATGATGACAGGTGCGAGGGTGTCTGAGCTACTTAAATCAAGTCGTGCTGATTTTGATTTAGACAGTATGGTGTGGACTGTTCCGGTTATTAACAGTAAAACTAACCAACCTATCAGGCGGCCAATAAGCCCAGCTTTACTCGAGCTGCTTCAGGAGCAATGGTCTTTACATCGCTCTCAATGGACTTTTCCTGCACCAAATGACTTTAAAAGACCTGTTGGTATAGCGTCGGTTAATAAATTAGTCAGAGAAATCAGACCAAGAGTAGATATTCCAGACTGGAGACTGCATGATTTCAGAAGAACTATTTCAACGAGACTTTCTGAGCTTGGTGTTTTGCCGCATGTAACAGAAAAAATGCTAGGTCATGTCCTTGGTGGTGTGATGGCTGTTTATAACAAGCATGATTGGCTAGATGAGCAAGCAGCAGCATACCAAATGTGGACGGAAAAACTGCTGCTGTCTGCTAAAGGGGATAGAAATGCAATGTTGTTGGATACCTTGCCTTAAGATGCCAATTGCTCTTCATCCCACTTTTTAAGTGCTTGTATGTTGTAAAATCGCCCATTATGGATTGGGTTTGGGAAACCAAGAGTTTTGCGCCACTTCCATAATGTAGCAGTAGAGCCGATCCGATAACGCACCATGACTTCTTTGGTGTTGAGGAACAATGGTTCTTGTTGTATTCCTGTATTGGTGTGACTTTCTTGTTGATTTAAATTACTCATTATTGACCTTCCTTTTTAAGCTTTTCTGCTAGTGTTTTCATGTAATGCTGGCATGAGCCGACCTGATCCCGGGGAAGGGCATACCATTGTTTTAATGCTTCTTTGATAACGTCTGACTTATTCATGCTGCATACCCCTGTAGTCGTAGTTTTGAATCGGCGGTTGTCGCAAATAACTCTGCATCTGCTTGGGTAAAGTTACTGACTTCAATAGCGTTAAACGTTTTGCACATACCCCAGCCGTTGTAGTTGTTGGGTTTATAAATTGCTTCAACTTGCTGCTGTTCGTGCATTAGCGTGAAGAACGGGGTTGATAACGTGACCACACCTTGTTTGGTGCTGAACGTTTTGGTTACCTTATTCATGCTGCACCGCCTAATACCGCTTTTAAGTCTATTTTTGGGTAACCGTTAACTTGGTAACCCGCTGCAGGGTGACCAGGTAATCGAATTTGGTGGTACTTGTAAGAATGAATAATCGTTCTACCAATCCCTTTTGCGAGATTAGTTAGGCCATTGCCCAATGCTTGCCAGTAAAGACAATCAAGTGCACCTAGTATCATGGCCACTTTGATTCGGTCGCCACTATGGATATTAAATGGCAACCCCACTTTTTGGGCGCGATAGTGGCCTAAGATATGGTTAAACGCTGCTTTCGATTTCATTTACGCCACCTTGCTTGGTTTAAGTTTTTGCCAATCCAGTTCTTTGATTTGTTCGACCGTGAATGTCACTTGCTCTAATCGTGCTATTGCCCGTGATAAATTACTTTTTTTAACGTTATTTCGAATAGCTGCAACCGTATCTTGGTGGCCAATGACAAAGTGGTCATTTAACGCGGCCACTATGTCGGACGATTCAATATTGGTGAGTTGCAGTAGCATCTGTAGGCGTTCAGCGCTTTCACCGCCTTGGATTAGGTATTTCATGCTAAGTCCTCTCAACCTATGTAAGTCGCCCATTCCAAAACTTCTTTTTTGGTTTTAGGGTTGATACTTCCTGTTGGTTTTCGGTATCGAATTTCTATATCTCGACACTTTTCTTGTGCTTTTGTTAACTCTGAATACTGCTTAGCTAAGCTTGGGGTCGATAAGCTGTGACTTAGCTTTTGTGCTTTCATTTTGGCAAACAGTTCATCACGGGTTTTAGCTAGCTTTTGTTGGTATTCATCAATAGTTAGTTCTCGTCTATTTGGATAACTACCAGTGAACCTGCTGCACTTTTTATCAGCTGCTTTCTTAACTAATGTTTCACTTACTCCGAATACAAAAAACATAAGCCCTCCTACAAAACCTTTTCGACCGTTGAACTTTGCTGTAACTGCTGCTTAGTACGTTTCCAGCCTTTAATTAAGCGCTTAAGGCAGGCTCTTTCGTGGGGCCAAGTGCGGATCATTTCTTTGCACTTGGTTATTTCACGGTCGCAGTATTCGTTTGCAGCACTCATACATTCGCCCTCAGTTGGAACACTTTGCCGCTTTGATGTAATGGGGTATTGCGCCAGATGGTGATGCGGCCAGTGTGGTGGTTGTAACGCATGGCAAGGTTATCGCCCAGCTCACCGGCTTGACTTTCAAATTGGCTACTAAACAGTTGGCTTGGGTTGCTGTGCATTAATTGGCGTTCAAGTTTTGCTACACGCAATGCAACACGTTCGCAGTCCATAGGGTCTTGTTTGGTGGTGAGCAGGCAGGCAAAACGAATACTGACCAGGTGGAAATGTTCAGTACGTTGTTTGTCTGTTGAAGGGGTATTTGTCAGTATCATTTTGCCGTCCTCAGTTATTGGGTACGACATAAATATAACCAAGGTTAATTAATTGGTCAATAACTTTGGTTAATTATTTTTTTTAGTGGAAAATTTATAAATTATTAGTAAAAAGTGGCTGCGCAAACTACAATCGCTTTCAATATTAAAAGCTTTAAATATTAATTTTTATTATTTCCAGTTCCAACTTTGTCTGTTTATGAGTGAAAAATGAAAGTACAAGAAGCATCAAAAATGTTTAGTAGCAATCACTTAGTGCGTTTAGCATCTGGTGATTTTTCATTTTTGTATCGTATAGCTAATGAATATCTGATGGTAGAGCCATCAACAATTTCAATTGTTGATGTTTTTGAAGAAACATATGCCACTTTAGATAAACACTATAGGTATGAATACTTTTACAAAAACACCATAGCAAACAACAGATTGTTAGGGAGGCATTCTCTGCGGACAGCCGCAATGATTACAGAGTTTAGAGTAGGAAAGAATATCGCTGATTGTGTTATTTTTAATGGCAGCTCAACATGTTATGAGATTAAAACTGAATTTGACTCATTGTCTAGATTGGATGCACAGTTAGAGTCTTATTTGAAACTCTTTGATAATACATATGTAGTCTCGGATTCTAAGTTCTTATCTACATTGAATGCGATGATACCCAAAGATGTTGGAATTATTGAACTTAGCAAGCGTGGATATTTATCAACAGTTAGAGAAGCAAACGATTTAAGTCATGTTCCAATTTCTGTAGATTTAATAATGAACTCTATGAGAGCTGTTGAGTACATGGCATTAACGGATTCGATTTTTGGTTTTATTCCTGATGTTGGAAATATAAAAATTTATTCAGAATGCCGTTTATTACTTGAGACGGTTGACCCGTGTAAATTACGTGAGCATTTTCGCATAGTTATGAAAAGAATGAGGTCTAATAACGAAAAAGTATTGACAGCTTTCCCTCGCTCACTTACTAATGCAGGAGTAAGTTATAAATTACCCATCAAATTACAAAATCAATTGATTAATTTGTTTAATAATACTAGTGAAGGGAGTTCACATGTACTATCCGATTTTAAGAGGGAAACAATTTGAGTTAGCTGCTTTAAGAGAAATGGCTGAAGTCTTACAGAATGATTTGGTTCGTCCCATCATAGAGCCAGTAAGAATTGACCATACATTACTCATTAAAACAGTTAAAGCTTTGAATGACGTCGGTATTATACCCATTGTAATCATTAATCCTACTTTAGGTGATTATACTGATACACCCCAACCTGAATCTATATCCTTACCTGAAGAACTAAATTACCTGCCCTGCATTTTAACAAGTGGTTTATCAACCACTGTTTTACAAGAACTTATTGATAATTTTGATTCTTACTCTGTTTATATTGAAGAGGGGATAAGCCGCGAGCATATAGGGTTATTAGCCGATGCTGAATTAATTATTACTAAGAATTATCAGTCTGCTGTATTTAGTGATTTCTCAAATGTTGTTATTATTAATGACGGATTTAATCGACGGTCAAGAAATGCTGATTACCCAGATTTCTCATACTTTTCAGATACACACATAACATTCCATGAACATGCTAATGTTATAGGTTTTGGTGACTATACGATTACTGGTGATGAGTTTTCTGAGTCTGGTGGGCCTGCATATGTTGTGACTATTCATTTGTCCTATGTTAATCAAAATGAATTTAACTCAATATATATAAGACATTTCAAATCTTATGACGATTCTACCGCCGCTAGACCGGGTGATAAATTTGGTGATGCACTGCGGCGTTTGATTTCATTTGTTGATACTAATCCACTTGATTTTGAATCAACTTTAGGTTTGTCTTGTTTCAGAGCTCTTCATGTGAGTGATCATTATCCTGGTTTAGGCATAGTTAAAAAACATTCAATTCAACATCATATAGAGACTGTAGTTTCTTATATACGGTAACTAAATAGAGTTCTTAAATTCAAAATAGACTTTATGTTTTAAACATAAAGTCTATTTTTTTATTGCCCTGAGGATAAGTTTATACACAATAATAACTTTAGTCTTACTGATGTTTACAGGTTGTATTTATGGAAGTTTTTATCATTTATTAACTATCACTATAATAGGAGTTAAAGATTTACATTAAAACCGAATACCAAAACACTTTGCCAATAATTTTGATTTGTTTGATGGCTTCACCTTCGTAGCGTTCATCTGGCCACTCGTCGATGTTGTAGCTGCGAAGGCGCAAACCGCCACCTGGTAACTTGTATAAAGTTTTTACCCGCAACATACCATCGTGATTTATAGCGTACATTTTACCGTCGATTACATCTGTTTGTGATGTGTCTACTCCAACGGTTGAGCCGCTGGGTAATACCGGTTCCATGCTATTGCCGCTAACACGCACGCAAGCTGCATTGGTTGGGTCAACACTTGATTTACGTAATGTAGATTTTGCAAAGCGTAGTTTTGGGCCGTGATATTCGCTAGCCTCTGCTATACCGTGTCCTGCGGCTAATTCTACTTCCATATAAAATGGTATCTCTACTTCATCGTCATTTAGTGGGGTGTTGCTATCCCATGTTTCCATTGGGCCTGCCCATTCGGCATTGCTCGTTGGAACATGCTTTTCTAATCCATACATTAACTCTTCTGCAGTGCAACCTAATACACCTGCTATAGCAACTAACTTTGATGACTCTTTAGCTTTTCCAGAAATGAGTTTGTGCACCATCACCTGTGAGATGTTGGCGCGTTCTGCTAATTCCTTTTGGGTTAAACCAGAAGCTTTTAGCTTTTCTTGGATGTTTTGGGCAAGTGTTTTCATGGGTTAATTATATTACTTAGGTTATAACCTTGGATACTAACCAAAGTTAATTTTGTTGTTGAATTAAATTAACTTTGGTTATAATATGATTTTGGTTAATTAAAATTCTGGAGTTTTTATGAAGACAGCTGATGTTATTGCTCACTTTGGAGGTCAAGGGCGCTTAGCTAAGGTTCTTGATGTTTCACAGCCTGCAATTTCAAAGTGGGGGGATACCGTCCCATTACTTCGAGCTTATCAAATTCAAGTGATCACAAACGGTAAACTCAAAGTTGGTAACCCGCAGATCAAGCAAGCAGTTTAATTTTAGTCGTAAGCATGGAGAAAAAGCATGAAACAAAGATCACGTTTAGATTTATTGATGAAAGCCATTAATACGTGGCTTGAATTACCCAAAGTCAGCCGTTCGGCGTTGGCCACTGCAGTAGTGCAAGCCGTTGATGACTTAAAGCTGGCGACGGTATTGGCTAAAGAGGGGATTGCGTTTACCTACTCGGATGATATTTACAACGATGCTCGAGTAAATGCGCAAAAGATTTTCCGTTGGCTTGGACAGTACGCTGACCAAAACGCGGTACCTGAGCGTTTGTTTTATGTCGAGCAAGCGATATTGGCAGCTATGCCCGTTGAGCTACGCATTGGGTATTTAAACGATGTTTACGGCATGGTTGGCGTGACAGTTGTTGTTGACCACGTGAGTGATGCTATGTCGTTAAGTGCAGATGACATGGCGGCAACGTTAACCAAAGAAAACTGCGATGCACAAGTTGCTGTTATTCGTTTAGGTATTAACCCAAGTCGTCATCAAGTTGAAACCGCTTACCGTGAACTACGTGAATCTCGCGGGGTGACATCAATGTCTTTGGATGTGCTTGAGCGTAAGTTTCCTTATTTAACCAATAAATCACTTAAGTCGGCTGGTTAGTATGGCTGATAACGTTGATGAAGCTAATCAATTAGCTGAACTGCATTTAACCAGTGAGTTGACCAAGGCGAAAGCGATATTACCGCCATTAACGGGGCGTTGTTTTTATTGCGAGTCACCGACGTTTGAACGCTTTTGTGATGCAGATTGTCGTGATGATTATGAGCGCTTACAGCGCAGTGTACAGATGCGTAAACGAGGTTGATATGACTCAGTTAAGTGATAACAGTTTGATTGAAACGAAAGAGAAATGGGTTATTGAGAAGTATGGCGAAAAGGTTTCTTTTACTCGATTTTTGGGAGAACAGGTGCACGAAAGTTATGCACCAGTCTCACAAGAAGTTGCGAGCATCTATGCGGTGGCTATTGTGCAAGGTTTTCAACCACCACGTTGTTTGAACTATCTCGATAAACTTGCTGGTTAAATTCAACTTGGACTAGCGTTGGCGATCGCTGTTTTAGTCGATTGAAATCGAGCATTGAGAAGTCAAGCAGCATGTTGTCAGGGTAGTGGCTGAGCATTTCTTTGAACTCGCCGACGGTTATTGATGGTTTGTATTGTTCCATGATTCGTCCTTGATGGGTGATGTTATGAATTTTAAAAATAAGAAACCCCGCTTAAGTTTGGCGACCTGAGCACGGGGTTAATACCTACAGAGAGAGGCAATTACATGTTACGCAAGCATTTGTGTTACGTCAATTTAGCGTTTGCTGAGTTGGTTTTGTGGGGATTACGCCCATGAGTATGGAATTAATGGTTAAGGCTATGAAGGCGAAAGTGGGTAATCCGCTGCGCAAGTTGGTGTTATTGAAATTGGCGGATAACGCGAACGACCAGGGTGAGTGTTGGCCTAGTTATAATTACATTGCTGAGCAGTGTGAAATGAGCCGTCGTAGCGTTATGGACCATGTTAAAAAACTCGAAAAGTCGGGCTTTTTACGTCGTGAATATCGCAAGGGTGTTAAGGGTAATTCGTCTAATGTTTTTCATCTGGATTTTGATGAAAATACAGGGTTAGGTGGTGAATCTGCTGCACTACCTAGTGAATCTGTCGCACTACCCCCTAGTGAATCTGCTGCACTACCTAGTGAATCTGCTGCACTACCCCTAGTGAATCTCCTGCACCCAGAACCAGTCACTTTAGAACCAGTCAATGAATCTTTAAAAGATGTAGTCACCACATCGAAAAAATCACCTTTGGATTTTTCAAAGTGGCCTGCCTTGCCAAGTGACCAAGTTTTTAAAGACTGGTTAGCCATTCGCAAACAGAAAAAAGCCAAGTTAACCCAAACAGCGATTAATCGCCTGGCACCGCATTTGGTGAAAGCGGTTGCTGCGGGTTGTTCGGTTGATGACGTTTTTGAGTTATGCGCTTCACGTTGCTGGATTGGTTTTGAGTTCGATTGGTTAGTTAACGCTGGCTTGATTGCGAAACAAGCGATTAAGGCCGATTGGAGTCACTCAGTTTTTGACCCAGAGGATCCATTGATATGAAGTCTATTCAAACATTGGTTAATACCGGTTCAATTGTTGGCGCTATGCAGGGTAATGGCTCAAATCGCCAGCTGTCTGAAATGGATGTGGCGATTGTCGATAGTGTGTTTGCAAAGCTGCGCGTGTTGTTTCCGGTTGGTGCGCCTAAGGATGATGTTGAGTCGTTGCACAAAGCCGAGTGGGTTAAAACGCTTGCCGTTCAAGGTGTGAGCAGTCGTGATCAAGTGCAAATGGGATTAACTCGGGCAAGACGTGAGCAGGGTGATCGCCAGTTTTGGCCAACACCACGCCAGTTTGCGTTGTGGTGTCAGCCAACGGCTTATGACTATGGTTTGCCTGATTTGGATTCGGCATATCGTGAGGCTAAGCGCCATTATCACAATGTAGCAGGCCATAAGTGGAGCCATGATGTTGTTGGCTTGGCAGTGCGCCAATGTGGTACCTGGTTGTTTGCTACCGGCATTGAAAAAGACGTATTAACCATGTTTACCCGCCAATACGAGATTTTATGTCGTAAATACGGCAATGGTGAGTTGGTTGATGTTGAGTTACCTAAAGCGTTACCGACCCGTGCTACCCGCAGGATTGAACCTGCTGAGGGTAAAGCGTTGGTGGCAAAGTTTAGGCGTCAACTTGGTTTAAGGAGTGCTAACGATGAGTAATCAATCTTTGACTCAAAAAGAGCGTTTGCTGAAGATTTTAAGCGGTGACCGTTTTCTCACCTTGTATGAAATCCAACAACAGTGTTTTGACCAGTTTGGGGTGCACGATAGCGAAACCGCGTTAAGTGCCCGTTGGCGCGAGTTGCCCAATTCGGTTAAGCAAAAGCGCCGCCGTGAAAAGTGCACCGCTTGGGAATATAGGTTGGTGGCCTGATGATGGTAAAGGCGGCATCTGGTGTTGAGGTTGGTAAGTTAAATGATGCGGCGTTAAAGCGTTGGTTACGTGCTGGGGTGAGTCGTGATTATCGTGATCCGCAGTTTCCTGAAATTCGTTTACGTGCTGCAGCTGGCCGAACGCGGGCGAGTGTTCATTTGGTATTGAATGAAAACGGTAAGACAGTTTGGCAAAAGGTGGGCACTTGGCCAAGCATGTGTATTAAGACCTTATGTGCTGATTTACCGGTGATGTTGGCTAAGCGTAATGTGGGCGGCATGGTGACCGGCCAGTTTGATTCGGTCGGCAGTTTGCTTGAGTGGTACCAGGAACATATTGCCAATAACACCACTTATAGCAAGAGTTGGCGCAGCAATATTAAGTCGATGATCAAGTGTCATCTGTTGCCGAGGTTGGCTGATGTTCGATTGCATGAAGTGAGTTTTATTGCGGTTGACGGCATTTTGGTTAAACCGATGTTGGTTGAGGGGTTTGCGCCTAAGTACATTCGTGAGGTGGTGAATAAGCTTAAGGCGGTGTTTGCTGCGGCTTCAAAGCTTCGTTTGATTAACGCTAATCCGCTTGCTGGTTATCGGGTGACGTATTCAATCAAAGTGAATGATGCCATGGATACGCGCTTGTTTGAGTCAGATTTGGCCGAGTTGTTTACTCGTTTAGGTGCCGTGGTAATGCCGGTGCAAATGTTGTTTGTGTTGATGATGATGTTTGGTACTCGCATTAACGAAACTCGTTTGGCTCGGTGGGAGCATTTTGCGGGTGATTATTGGGTTATTCCGGCCAGTAATGCCAAGAACAAAGAAGAACATCGTATACCGATGACCGATTCTGCTAAGGCACTTATTCAGCATTATAAATGTTGGCAGCTTAAGCATGTTGGCAAACGCGCTTACTTATTCCCAGGCAATGTTGGTGCTATTTCCATTCGTTGTGCTCATGATTGGCACACTCAAATCCGCTTTAAACATTTCACTAGCCATGATTTACGTCGATTGTTCAGGACCATTGTTGCTGACTTAGGTGTCGATACCATGATTGGTGAACGTTTGTTGAATCATGCCTTGCCTGTGTTGCTGCGTAAGTACGTTAAATCGACCTTGGATAAGGGCATGAGTTTAGCGTTAGAGCAATATCATCAATATTTAATTTATCGTGGGTTTTCTTCTGTTGCGCCCGAGATATTGCCTAGATCGTCAGTGAAAAGTGAGAACGGTCAAACCCTGACTGCCAGTGGGTGGCTGTGATGATCGCTGCATCATTATTAGAAGAATATGCAATTAGAGGTTTTTGGGGGCGAAATGGCATTACGCGGGTTTGATTTTTTGAAAACGGGCAGGAATATTCGCGGGCTAACCCAGACTGAAGTAGCCGAGATTTATGGGGTAAGTGAACGGACTTATCAGCGTTGGGAACGGGGTGATGTGAGAGTGCCATTTGATGATGTTTCGGCAATATGCGCCCAGGTGTTTAAGTTAGGGATTGATGACATAAGGGCGATGATTGATGGTGAAGAATAATGGCGAAGATTAATGTGCAGCAGCTGCAGCATCAACAAGTGACGCTGAACATGAAAGCGTTGCGTCATGGGTTAACACGCTGGGGTAACTATTGGGCCCATCAAGAATATGGTCAAGGGTTCGCAAGCCGAAGCCAGTGCGACAAGTTAGGTGAAGTGATTGTTTACGGTAGTTCGGCAGTGGTCGAGATAACGCCCCCACGTGAGGTTAGGCAGTTCGATGTGATGATTGAACGGTTAACACCACAATGTATACGGGCCATTAGAACGCACTACATCAGCAAAGGGCAGTGGGCCTTGATGGGATTCGATAGCAAGAAGTCTTATTTGTATTGGTTGAGAAGGGCAGAGGTAGGGTTAGTGGAGTGAGTTGTGATTATAAATATTATTGATGGTGACAGTGTGATTTTTGATAAGTGATTAATTTTATGTAGCTTTTGTTTTTACTCGTCATTACTTTTTTAATGGGTCCTTCTGGCTCGGTGCACTGCGGGGGCGGAGAAGCGCAGTGCTTCACTACATATGAAAAATTTAGGGGGTTACGTTGTTGTTTTATAGGCTTGATCTCTGCTATTCAATTTCACCTAAAAAATAAACCTATTAAGCTAATGAATTAATAGTGTTTTACCCTACATTTCATGATGCTCAATTCGACTCAACTTTTGATCATCTTAAACCGCAACTTTTGATCGCCTAAATCTTTGTGTCCATAGCTTTAGTTTGCTGCTACTTTTAATAGACTGGTTACATTGATGTAATACTAGTTCACTAGTTAAGGATGACTATGAGTAACGCCACAGAATTGTATTGTATTGAATCGACCTCTGAGACTTTGATCATCGAAGAGATAATTCAAAATGAGTTGAAAAGGGCCGACAGCTTACCCCAAGAGTTAGCGGTAAAAGTTTTTACCAAGGACAGCTGCATATGTTGGGATTACGATGATTCTATTTTCATATCTTTTGAACAGCAAAAATTACTAGTCAAAATAGTGCATTCGGCATTTGACTCAGTAAAGCGATAACTTACTAAAAATATTAAAAAATACAGATTTACGTCTTGCTAACTCATTGCCACCCACGATTATTGGCTACAAAGAAAAGAATGGCTACTTGATGTAGCCATTTTTATGGGCATTTAACTGAGGTTTTCTACTGCCTAAAGGACTATGTTGAGAAAAATAGGGCTGCTCTAATATATTGATATTATTTGGTTTATTTTTTTACATTTGATGTTGACACTTTTAACGTGCAATTTACGTTTTTTATTTGAGTGTAAGAGCCATTAAATTGCTTTACTTCAAAGACATAGAAAACGTAGGATGATATTAATCAATAACTTAAACGGACGGCTTTATCGGTCGAGCCGTTCAATAAGCTGTTAGCCCTTTAACAAATATTATACCTACGGATGGCTATAATGATAAAAACACTCACTCTCGTCTTCACTTTACTATTTTTAATTACACCAAAACTTTCCTTTTCGGCCGAACTAAACACAGGAGAGCGGGTAAAAATACAATCAAGCGTTTTGAAGGAAGAGCGAGAAATTCAAATTCTGCTGCCCGAAAGTTACTTAAGTCATTCAGCAGCAACTTACCCCGTCATTTACCTTATAGACGGTGATTATACGTTTCATGGTATGTCCGGCATGTTGGATTTTTTAGCAAATAAAGCACAATTAATTCCAGATGTTATTGTTGTGGCTATCGCCGATAAAGGCACTGAGATATATCGTCAGAACATGACACCCAAGGGGTTAACCGCACCCTTTAAAAAAGAAGACGCTGGCAAAGCCGAGCTATTTTTAAGTTTTTTAACAGAAGAGGTTAAACCTTACATAAATAGCAATTACAGAGTGGCGGATAACGCCATTTTGGTGGGGCATTCTATGGGCGGGTTATTTGTGCTTAATGCACTATTTGAGGCACCCAACGCCTTTGACCATTTTGTCTCTATGAGTCCATCAGTTTGGTTAAATGATTATGCCATTATGGCAAAGGCAAAAAGCTATATTGAAAAAGATGACCATAAACCTACTTCATTGTATTTATCATTAGGCGATGAAAATAGGCAGGGAGTCTATGGGGTTTTACAATTACTGGATGAAGCCCAACCTAAAAATACGCACTGGCAGTTTTCACAATACCCCAATGAGAATCATAATTCTGTCGGGCTAATTGCCTTGCGCGACAACTTAAAAGCCATATTTAAGGGATGGTTTATTACGGATAAAGAATTATCGCAGTCAATGTCACCAGAGCAACTACTACAGCATTACAAAGCACTGTCTTTATCACTAAACCTTAATCAATCCATACCAACGCCAAGCATTAAATCTGCCATCCGATATTTTTATCGCCAAGAAAAAACCAGCGAAATCCCTGCGTTTATGGCAAAGATAAAAAAAGAACTGCCCGCATCAGAGCAAGGCTTTATTATTATGCAGTCGAGTTATGTTGGACATTATGATTCGCCTGAGTCCGCTTTAAAAATATTACAACTATCTGAAGAGCGTTTTAATCACTCGGTAGAATATTTAAAAAGTATTGCTTCAACCTACGAGCAGTTGGACAATACGATTTTGGCCATTAACTATTATGAAAAAGCGTTGAAATTGGCCCAGCTATACAATAGTAATCAATGGCAAATAAATATTATAGAGGCCAAGTTGCTAAAAATAAGAGCTAAAAATAAGAGCTAAAAATAAGGGCTAACAAGTCGTTCAAATAATGCTCATTAATATAGGAATGAAATTATGGAAGATTTAGGGTTTGTATTTGGAATAATAGGTATGTCTTTGGGGATTTCAAGTTTTACTTTTGCCATCATAACAATGAAAAAGGTGGATAAACTTGAGAATAAACTCAAAGAGCTTAATGTTTTAAATCATGACTTTAAGTCTAGTTAATAATCTAACTGTTATTGGCTACAAACAGAAATGGCTACTTGATGTAGCCATTTTTATGGGCATTTAACTGAGGTTTTCTACTGCCTAAAGGACTATGTTGAGAAAAATAGGGCTGCTCTAATATATTGATATTATTTGGTTTATTTTTTTACATTTGATGTTGACACTTTTAACGTGCAATTTACGTTTTTTATTTGAGTGTAAGAGCCATTAAATTGCTTTACTTCAAAGACATAGAAAACGTAGGATGATATTAATCAATAACTTAAACGGACGGCTTTATCGGTCGAGCCGTTCAATAAGCTGTTAGGTAATCAAAGATGAGTGCTAAGAAGAATGTAGTGGTTGCCACACTTTGCCTTATTCCTACAGCAACTCTTTTATTTTTTGTAGATTTTAATAATGACTGCCTTAAAGAAAGTGAAGCCAAATTAATATTCGAGAAAGCTGTTCAATTAGAGAAAAATGGTGATCTTAAAGGGGCTCGCATAAAGTACAAGGTCATTGATGCAAATGCATGTACAAATTATAAATTACGTGGTGAAGCATTTAATAAAGCAGTAGCGATTCAAAAGGTACTCATAAAATCATGACTATTGCTCAATCACCTAACAAAAAGTTGGTGTTCGCACCTACGGTGCTGGGACGGTTACACTTAGCTCGTTCCTCGCTACGTTTCAACGCCCCACAACAAAAGCGTTAGTGTGAACAAATGAAGCTTTTGCGAATACTGTTAGTCTTATGCTTAATTCAAGGCTGCAACGAAATGGAAATTAAAATGCTATCAAATGGAAGTGATGTCAAAGTTGCTCTTCGAGAACTTCAATCCCAGAAAAAATTCATTGAAGACTTAGGTCTGTTTTATCCTGGAGCACCTGATGAACTAAGCAGAGTCGCAGCCGAGAAAACAATAAACTCTGTATTACTTAAGCTCATAGAATCCTCATCTGATAATTTGACCGAAAAAGAGTTTTGGTTAACCTTGGAAGTTGCAGCTAAGCAACTAGGTAATATGGACTCGGAAGAAATGGATCGTGGTTTATCTTACATGGAAGAAATCATGGATATCTATAAAATTGAATCTTCAGATGGTAGGTTAAATGAATGGCGCTACGGTTTTGAGCCAAGTTCACACTAAAACGGCGTTATGTGTATGAATAAGTCTGAAGCATTATCGAAAATTAGAGCCGCACTAGCAGGGGATTCTCAAGTCATTACTCCTAAAGGTGAAACTTATGAAGACTTCGTTGAAAGGTTGTCTAAAGAGTTATTGGCAAATGTTATAACGCCTATCGTAGCAACTGTTGTATCTACATGCGTAAAGAACGGTGATATTGAGAAATATCAAAGCTCTAAGGTTTGGGCAATCGCAAAACATGAAAATAGCTGGTTGCTAACATTAGAAAACGAAAATGAGTTTGCTTTGGGGTTTGGTGATACTCCAAATAAAATTATGATGCATGGTTTCTCTTCACCAGATGTACTCGGAGAGTGGTGTACATAATACACATAACACATATGAGCCTTCCACCAGTCAATAGGCGAGCCTAACTTATTTGACTGCTTTTGCAGTCAAATTAAAATCAATCAACAAATTCATCTACTTCGTCTGTCATTTAGCTGTCAAATCATCGTTTACAGCAAACACATATAGAGGCTCTCTTAGTGCGATCTTATCGCTGCCTGACTCTTTTCAATCCGTTGAAATATCAGGGGCACTAGACATTTATCGGTTAACCCTAAGATGGCACTATTCAAGTCAGAGGTGCTTTTTGCACAGTTAGTTTCAGGCTCATTTAGGGTGTAAACGACTTTGTTGATTGTATTCATTAATGCGCGCCAACAAGGTGTCTAATCAAGGCGATGTAGCTTAAATAGCATTTGGCATAGTGATGATGGTGAGAAGTCATTGCTTCATTAGCCACATCATTCACGGTCATGCTCGCTTCTCTTTTTAAGAGTATCTAGTTAGACGTTCAGCTCACCTTATTGCGCGACTTATCCTTTTAAGAATCGTTGTTCATCAAACACCGTTTTGTTCTTCAGCATGAAATAGACGCAGCGGCCAAGCTTATGTGCCAGTGCAGACAACGCTTTTGCTTTACTCATTCGTTTTTGTAATCGATTAAGGTAGTTACGTGCTTTGTCATTACCACGTAGGTAAAGCACCGCTGCTTCGGAGAATGCCCATTTCAAATGAGCATTACCGATTTTATTGCCATTTGTGCCGTAGGTTTTACCGGCTGACTCCGCTTTGCATTTGACCAATCGAGAGTATGACGCAAACTTTTGTACTGATTCAAATCGACTGATATCACCGATTTCATAGAGGATTGTCAGCGATAAAATCTTACCAATGCCAGGTACTGTTTTAAGTAGTTCTAAATAGACGGGGTTATGGTTTTTGGCTTGTTTTTCGATGAACAATTCAACCTGTGCGAGTTCCTTTGCATAACAATCAAGTAGTGCCATGTCTAAATCAATGTTGCGCTGCACGATAGGGTCTTGATATTGCTCGCGAAGTTTTTTTCTTGCAGAGATGTTTTTAAGGTTAAGTTCAGTGGCAGGTAAATTGTATTGGCTGTTGGTGTTAACCACATGACCTTTGAGCATGGCCCCGTGACGGACAATCTTCATTCTTCGGCGCAGTAGATCACGAGCTGCGCGCATTTCACTTGGATAATCATAAGCTATTGGAAAGTTACCACCACGCAGTAGTGTGGCAATTTTAAAGGAATCGACTTTATCATTTTTGGTTTTACCACCGTGAATCGCCTTCATATAAAGCGCATGACCTAAGATAAAATCAACCCCAAGTTCAGCACACCAGTCTGACACCCAATACCAGCAATGCATGCACTCAACCCCGACAATTACATTGCCGATATAAGGTTCTAGAATGAGTAATAAGTCATCTTTACTGGCACCTATCTTTTTATGAGCTACAACTTCCCCTTTAGAATCAATGATACAGACATAAAGTAAACGTGCATGTAAATCGATACCACAGTAGTATGGATGTGAGTTATTATAAAATCTCATTGAGCTTTCTCCTGTTGGTTTAGTCACCTTAAGCATACCGCTGATGCGGCTTGCTAGGGAGGGGGCTCAATGAGTATCAAGCTGCTCAAAACGGACTGCTAACAGTTTGCTCGGTTCCGCTTCGCTTCACATTTTAGCAAACTATTATCAGCCCCTTATGCGGGCGTTGAACTAAGCCGCTGCGCGGAGCCAAATGACGACTCAATTGAGCGTATTAACCTCATTGAATCCGCTAGATTTAAAAAATGTGATGGAACACCATAATGACAAGGGAATTTCAATGAGACACGTACAAATCAAGCTACATAATCAGTTCAAAACTACTCCGCAGCCCATAGCCTGCATCAAAAAAAGCAAATTCCTATGGCATAACGAGTACCCATTAACCTGGCATAGGCCAAGTCCAACAAGCGGTTTGTGCCATGCAAACGGCGCAACGCATAAATACTAAAACGTTATGCGAATAAGGAACATTATGCGTAAATTTAAAATGTTAGTTCTATTACTTTTTTCTTTCACTGCCATGGCAGAAGATGATAGCAAGCAGTTAAAAAAAGAGTGGAATGAGACATGTAGAAATGCGACGAGCTATAAGCATGGAAATTACTGCCTTTTGAAGTTAGAAGAAAAAGCTGTAGTGTTGCTAGATAAAAAATATCAAACACTACTAGAATATCTTAAAAAACCAGACAAAGACCGATTGGTAGATGCACAAAATAAGTGGATAAAATACGTTACAGCGGATTGTCTTTTTTATTCCCCAACCTCAAAGGAGGGGGATTACTCTTATACTTATAACGTGGGCTGTAGGTTAACTCACAAATTACAGCGTTTAGAAAAGCTAGAAGACTATAATTTTGGAAAAGGATGCAATGGTTGCTCGTGGTAATTCGCATAGCAAGACCTTTAAACGGACAAAAAAACAGTTTGCTGTTTTCACTTCGTTCAACATTTTAGTAAACAATTTTTAGCCCCTTATTCCGGCGTTGAGACTATAGAATTTCTCCAAAAAGATGTTTTGAAAAACACACAAAACATTGCCCACGATGATTGGCTACAAACAAAAATGGCTACTTGATGTAGCCATTTTTATGGGCGTTTTCTGTGGCTTTTTGCAGTCTAAAGGACTATGTTGAGAAATATAGGGCTGCTCTAATATATTGATATTATTGATTTATTTTTTTACATTTGATTCGTGTACTTTTAACGCACAATTTACGTTTTTATTTAAGTGTAAAGAGTCATTAAATTGCTTTACTTCAAAGACATAGAAAACGTAGGATGAATTAATCAATAAGCTTTATGTGTTTTGTAGTATCAATTTAAAAAGGAGTCTATTTTGGGCGGCATAAGTATTTGGCAACTTTTAATTCTTTTCATTGTTTTAATTATTGGGATGTTACCTTGGGTTTTCGCTTTGGCATCTAAAAAAGCAAAAGGCATGCATAAGCTTATTTGGTTTCTCATGTCCTTCTTTATTTCTTGGATAGGGTATTTGGTCTATTACTTTGTCGTTATCAAGGACCTCCCAGAGAACAACACATAACAAGAGGCTATTGCGTCAATATTTCATAGTAAACAAGAGAAGAAAATATATGAATTCAGAACATTTTAAAGGTAAATATGAAGTAGAGCTAAAATTTAGATTGCAGTCAAAATCTAAATTTTTACAGAAATTGGGCACGATGTCTCACGAAGTAATGCTTCAAGATAATATCGAATCCGATTGGTACTTTGATACTTCAGAGCAACAATTACAATTTCAAAATAAAAGTGTTTGTATCCGTGAAATGGAACCATCAGGGATCAAGTTATGGATCGTCAAAGGTCCTGAATTTGATCGCTGCGAAGCAACTAATATCACAAATGCGAATTCAGCAAGAAGCATGTTAGAAACCATGGGTTATCAGGTATCTTTGAAAGCAAAGAAAATCCGCAGTATTTACTTTATTGGACAATACCATGTAACTCTAGATTATCTTGAGGGTATTGGTCATTTTTCTGAATTTGCGATTATGACTGATGATGAATCAATGTTAGCTACTTACAAAGTTGAACTTGAAAAGTTAGCCAGTCAGTTTGGTTTAAGCGCATCAGATTTAGAAATAAAGTCTTATCGCAAGTTGTTCACCGAACAAGCAGCCTAACTAATAAAGATAGGCCGCGCGAAGCCGCGTTCTTATTCCAAGTGTTGAACAAGCCCGAACACCCACTCTGATTACCTATAAACAAAAAATGGCTACTTGATGTAGCCATTTTTAGGGCGTTTAACTGTGGTTTTTATCGTAAACGGGCTTGTTTCTCTGCCAATCTTGCTAGTGTCGCTATCTGTTGGTTTGCGGCTTCACTGATTTCTAGCAATTGCTCAAGAGATAAAAAGCGGGGTTCGCGCATGTACTGCACTAATTTATCGCGGCTGGTGACAAACTGGTCATCATGTATCGGTTGCGAGCTGACTATTTTGCCGCCTTCCCATGTAAACATCATGCGCTGACGCTCAAACGGATGTTGAGTGCGGCTAAGTCGCTTTTGGGCTTCGTTGAAGGCATTAATGAAGTTGATCTTGAGTTCGGCAGCTTTGGCACCGGTAAAGCCCATGACTAAAAACATAAAACCGTCTTTGGTCAGGTGGTAGCACTTTAAATCACGCTGACTGGTGCCAACCTGTTGATTTCGCACGTTGACGCAAAAATGCGTTGACGTAAATTCATTGGGGGCATCGACTAGAATACGGTCAATTTTACGCAAAACGTCACAGTGTTTTTTGCCAAAGTAGTCGGCAACGATCAGTGAATTGGTAATGGTTTGTTGGCCGTTAATAAAGACCAGTTGTGCAGGGTAGTTTTTAGACTGTTGTAAGTTCATGGGTGACACTCCTTGATATCGTGAGTAATCATCACCAAACGGTTCGAATCGTTGGGTGATGAGCTGAGCAAGGTTCGAACTACCGCATCAAGGAAGCGGCCAGCCAAATGGCTGCCTCACCCAGCCCACCATAGTAGTGGTGCGCCGAGTCACGCAATAAAAAACCAGCTCTAAAGGCTGGCGACAACTGCGCCTTGATTATAGCGGGGTTCGAATCCCGGCATTGGATTTTGCCAATGCCTAAACAGTATCGCCCCACTCAGGTGCATTTGTCAATTTTACTGATGAGTTATCAGTTAAGTGAGTTATCGATAACCCTCCAGCCATTTTATAAAGCTAACATGGAGTAATCGAGAACCCTTGATCACACGGCTATTGGCAGTTGAAAGCAAAGCGTATACGCTTTAAAGACTTAGCAACAAATGGGGCAATATTAAGCGGTTATGTAGACTTCCGCTTTCACCTAGACTAAAGAGTTATTGATTGGAGATGTTTAAACTGATAAGTTACTAAAAATATTAATAATTAAAGTGATATAGACGCTGGTTTTTGGTTAGCATTCTGTGAATGTTTATCGGATTCACGCTAATACGCTGTCATAAGCCATAGGAAGGTATGGAGTTTGTAATTAAGCCTCATGATGGAATTGGCCTCATCAAACTTGGAATGTCTAGAGAACAAGTTAAAGAACTATTCTCTGGTTTTTTTACTTTGTCCGATGGATCTAGCGATTTCTATTTTGATAGTTGCCTTCAAATTGAATTTGAAAATGACTTAGTAGACTTTATCGGTGTATCTCAAAACATTAATTACCAACTTATGTTTGGTGGTATTGACGCATTTGATGTTGAAGGCATTACTTTATTTAATGCAATTTCCGCTAATGAATCGGAGAGTCACTCGTTTAATGAGTCGGAGTATATTTTCCCTGATCAAATAGTTACTCTCTGGGATATGGACGAACAATACGATTACCTTGGCAACCACAAACGTAAAGTTTGGGCACAGGTTGGTATTGGTTCTAAGTCTTACCTTGAAGTGGCAAATGGCTTATAACAAGCGCATCAATTCAGACTTCACAATTTAGTCCGAATTTTTGCAAAGAGAAACGACGCAAAAATGCGTCCAAAATTGTTCCGCTGTTTATGCTGGCGTTGAACTAAGCCGCTGCGCGGAGCCAAATACTGACTCAATCGAGTGTATTAACCTCATTGAATCAGCTAGATTTAAAAAATGTGATGGAACACCACTATGAAAAGGGAATTGAAATTGAACACATACAAATCAAGCCTCATAATCAATTCAACATTGATCTACAGCCGAGAGCTGGCATCAAAAAAAGCAAATTCTTGTAGCATAAAGCGTACCCATTAACCTGGACTCGGCATCGGCCAAGACCAACAAGCGATTTGTGCCATGCAAACAGCGCAACGCACAAATACTAAAACGTTAGGTGTTTCATTAATTAGGATTATTATAAATATGAATTTGACAGATGTTGATAAAGAGCTAATAAAGGCTTTCCAGAAATCATTTCTAACTTTTATTGGAGGAGGACTTTTAGGCTTTCTCGCTTTAGCTTTAATGAAGTATTTAACGGTTAATCACACTGATATTCAATTGCTCATATTAATATTTTTAGAAATCACAGTATTAATAATATTTTTTCGGTATCGAAAACTTTCAGATCCACAAAAGGCTACGAAAAATAATTGGAACGAATATATCAGTAGAGAGCTTCTAAAGGCGTTCTTTAATTCTTTCTTAATGTTTTATACTTTTTACAGTATATTTTTTGCATTTAATGGCGTTTCAACGATTCAAGTGGCTTGGAGTATTGTAAGTAATTCATATTCTGATTACGATCTTTTGCTTAACCTCATCTTTGTACCTTTATCATATATTTCAAATAACACAATTCTTAGCTTTATAACGTCTAATTCAGAAAAAATAGATGCAAAGCTTAAAGCAGAAGCAGAAGCTAAAGTTAAAGCAGAAGCTAAAGCTAAAGTAGAAGCTAAAGTAGAAGCTAAAAAATTGTTATTAGAGAAAAAACAAAAAATCACTAATAATGTAACTGTTGAAAACAGCTAACAAGTTGCTTAAACGGAAAAATAACAGTTGCCCATCGCTTCGCGATTATAATTAACCATTTTTATTCGCTTAGCCTAATGCTGACTCAATCGAGTGTATTAACCTCATTGAATCAGTTAGATTTAAAAAATGTGATGGAACACCACAATGACAAGGGAGTTGCAATTGAACACATACAAATCAAGCCTCATAATCAATTCAACATGAAAACGAAACATGGCCACCCACGATTATTTTTACATTTGACGTTGACACTTTTAACGCGCAATTTAAGTTTTTATTTGAGTGTAAGAGTCATTAAATTGCTTTGCTTCAAAGACATATAAAATGTAGGATGATCTTAATCAATAACTTAAATGGTCGGCTTTATCGAACTAGCCGTTCAATAAGCCGTTATAGCCTAGTGTGCTCTTGGAGAAGATTCGTTATGGACGTATGGATTGAACGGTTCGATAGAGTCCTCACGATAATCAGACCTAAAGCTTATAATGTTATTGCCAGAATAATAATTGGTTTGGGTATAGCTTTGGTAGCAGAGTCTCAACTAAATATTTTACAAGCTGTTATTGTTGCTAGCTATGAGAGTATGTTTGGCTATTCCGAAGTTTTAAGAAAGTTTATAGAGGGTAGTTCAAACCCTTGGATTGGTTTGTTTTTAATAGTCATAGGACTAATTTATCATTATTTTATGACTGTCGGGAAGCAACAAATTGATCTCCGATTATCTCAAATCCCACAGAAACCAATTCTGGATTTAAAACTACTGAATGCTGACTTAGTGCCATATGAAAACCATTCATTAAATCTAAGGGGAGGAATTGTAATCTTACCAAAAGATGAAATCCCTGAGTACAAAATAACCTATAATATTCCGCAAATGAGTGCGTTAAATACTTTTAGAAATATAAGTTTAAATCCAAAGTTTTATAAAGAGAGAAGCGATTTTTTAAAAGTTTGGGGAGGAGCAGAGCTAATAAGTTTAAAACTTTCAAACTTAACTTCAGTTTTAGCCACTGGGGTAAAAATAGAGATTACATTACCACGAATGAAAGGTGTTAGTGCTGATAATACAAAGGATGATTTTCCTAAATACCCAGCAGAAAAAAGCACCAGCCAATTTTCGATGCCCACTTATCATAACAAACCAGTACACTATGATATTAAACGATCTCATAATGATAAAGAGTATAATTTCACATGGGAAGTGAATGATATTCAAGCCAACACCACTTCAATTTCAGATACTTATATATTCTTGCGAGTTGAACAAAATGTTGATATGGAAATTAAAATATTTTGTGACCAATATGTTTTTCCTGTCACTGAAATATACCGAGTCACTAAGAGTAAACTTTCACACTCAATTTCAATATCTGAAATAACAGGTAACAAAGAAAGTTTTGATGAACTTGTAGATAAATTCATAATGGATGGTTACATACAAAGAGTTGCTATAAAAAGGTTTCAAGAATATGAGCATGAAAACCAAGAGGTTATCCCCCGCAGTTAAGGCTATAACAAGGAACGAAACATAGCCACCCACGATTTTGTTTACATTTGACGTTGGCACTTTTATCGCGCAATTTAAGTTTTTATTTGAGTGTGAGAGCCATTAAGTTGTTTTACTTCAAAGATATAGAAAATGTAAGATGGTATTGGTCAATAACTTAAACGGTCGGCTTTAACGGGCGAACCATTCAATAAGCTGTTAGGCATTAGGAGGTTATATGTTCAATTATAATCCGAGAGGGGAAAACCTAAGAGCCCTAGAGCAAAATATATTGAAATTTAGAGCTCTAGAAATGGTAATGATTTTATTCTATGTAGAAGAAATAAAGTCTTTAGCGTTAAGGACAATCAAAGTTACTGATGAATTTAGAAAGCTTCATAGCAATATTGATGAGCGACTTCCAGATGGAACCAAAAAAATATATACAAAGCTTTGGAAATTGTTGGTAGCTGAGAATATTTTGTCTGTAGAAGATAGTAAAGACATTGAAAAAATCATTGATTATAGAAATGATATTGCCCACTCCATTCAAGAACTTGTTTTTGATTTAAACGTAGATACATATTCAAAAAGTTTAGTTAAATTTTCAGGCTCAAAGTATGAGTATGGGGTACTGGAACGTCTCAAAAAATACAAAGAATCAATGTATGAAGAATTTTCGAGTAAATATATTTTTGAACTAAATATGAAAAGTGTGTTGTTCTCGCAAGCTGAACGTACATATTTGCTTGAGCTTAATAGGTTGGATAAAAAGATAATTCGTCTGCTAGAATTAAGGAAAATTGAAAATAAAGAAATCGGAGACGAAATGAGTTTACTAAATAATGAAATGTTAAATGATCTTAGACCTTATCACCCAAATAATTTCAAGAATAATAAACAGCTAACATCACGAGGGGTATTTTGTATGAACACTCTTTTTAAATTAAATGTCAGCAATATCCTTGTCAGTTATTTAATGCGTGTGTCATTAGGATCTGTCAATAAAAGAAAATCTAAGTGGCTAGAAAATAATTCCTAACAAGCACTTTTGTCCGCTTAAGTGGGCGTGAACCTCAATTCACTATAGTTCGCATAATGTGATTCAGCGTGTTAAAGCTTGTGCACCATTTCTATTTGCAGCAACTCACTTAACCGATAACTTTTAATTCAAACCTAGAAGTTATCGGTTTTACATATCACACAAAGCCAATTCTACCAACGCCATATGTGGCGTAAAACACGCCATATATGGCGTATTTTTACCCCTAAAAACAGGTACAGTTTATATAAGCTTGATACCACTGCGTAACTGGCTTTGTTTCCTCTCTAGTTCCTTTTTGCGTTCTCTCACGTTATATCATCGCCGTTGGGCTCCTGCATTGGAGCCCTTTTTTTTGCTCATATTGACCAGGTGCAGCATGAATATTAACACTAGGCTTTTGGCGCTGGGTTTCACTGGTGCCATTCTTACGGGCGGCGTGTTAGTTGCCACAGGTGAAGGTGAAGTATTACGCACCTATATTGACCCTGCCGGTATTGAAACTGCCTGTTTTGGCCAAACTGGGCATAACATAAAGCTTGGCATGGTGTTCACTCACCAGCAGTGCTTAGACATGCTGGCAACCAGCCTTAAAAGCTTTGACCGTGAATTGGTAAAGCTCACGCCGCCGTTAAGCGAGGGTGAACACATTGCTTACCTGAGTTTTATTTACAACGTTGGGGCCGATGCTTTTGGGGCTTCTACGCTGCGTAAAAAGTTGTGGGCTGGTGACCGTGTTGGTGCATGTAATGAGTTGCCGAGGTGGGTTTACGCCAAGAAGAAAAAGTTACCTGGTTTAATTAAACGCCGCTCAAATGAGCGGCGTTATTGTTTGAGGGATTTGTAATGTTTAACGACTTTAAAACCACAGTGCTGTTATGTGCAGTGCTGGTTATGGCGACTGTGATTGCTGTTGGGGCGTTAGGCATTACCTCACTCAAAGCGAAAAACAGCACATTAAGCCATGACTTGTTGCAATCGCAAGTTAGCGTGGATGCGTTACTGAGCAGCAACGCTAACAAAGACGAGCGGATTAAATCGCTTGAACGTGATTACCGCATTATCACCGAGCTAAACACGTCGCACCGCAAGCAAGTCGCCGATCTCCAATCGACGTTAGATCACAAACTAGAACGTGCTAATCAGCTAAGGACATCAAACCATGAGCCAACTAAAACATGGGCTAATACTGATTTGCCTAGTGATGCTGTGCAGCTGCTCAAGCAAACCGATTGTCAAAGTGGTGACACAGACCAAAACGGTTTATGTGTTACCGCCCCCTGATTGGCTTGAGCTTTGTGATAACCGACGTTTTATTGGGTTCTCAAATCTGGATTTACTGAATCATTCCCTTACTCAAACCAATGCGCTAGCAATGTGTAATGCAAACATGCTGCGCCTACAACAATGGCGGCAACAATATGAGCATAACGACTGACCTTAGTGCAAAACTCACCTCGTTATTGTCTTACATCGCCTCGTTTTTTACCGCAGCTGGCAGCTATGTGAACGATATGGATATTGGTGTTGTAGTCGGCGTGTTGTGTGCTGTGTTTACCGCGTTTATTAACTGGTTTTATAAAGACCGCCAGCGCCAGCGTGCGACATTAAAAAGTGAGCGTGAAGCCAGAATACAAGCGCTGCAAGAGCAGGTGTTGCTTAAACAATTGCAGCATATTGAACAAGAACGATGTAGCCATGTGTTAGACGATATTCACAAGGACTAGCTAATGGCACGTATTCAAACACCCGACGCCGAGCCAGTGCTACTGAACAAAACCGACCTGTGCAAAAGTTTGGGTATTAGTACCCAAGCATTTGATAAATGGGATGTGCCAATACACAGCAAAAAAGGCCGTGAGTGCTTGTACACCATGAGCGACGTGGTGGGTAATCGCGTGGCTAATGAGCGCAAAAAGCATGTAAGCAATCCAACGCCCGAAGATAACGAAAAACCCAATATCGACTTTGAGCGTTACCGCTTAATCAAAGCGCAAGCCTACGGCCAAGAGCTTAAAAACGAAAAAGACGGCAAAGAAGTGGTCGAGGTGAGGTTTTGCTCGTTTGTGCTTAGCCGAATAGCCGCGCAAATATCACCGGTGCTGGACCAAATACACATTCGTGTAAAACGTAAATTCCCCGACATGCCCGAACGCACCATAGACGCTATTCGCGCTGAAGTGATTAAAAGCCAAAACACCGCCGCTGAACTGGCAAACGGCATTGAGGATTTATTAGATGAATATATCAGAAGCACAGATTAAGAATTTGAAAGCTGCTGTGGCTGCTGGCCTTAAATCGTTTTATCGTCCACCTATGTTGACCTGTAGTGAATACGCAGACACGCATTTTTATATGTCGTCTGAATCGTCTTACACCGAAGGTAAATGGGAAAGCTTACCGTTTCAAATCGGCATATTGAATGCCATGGGTAACGACCAAATCACCACGCTGAACATTATGAAGTCAGCGCGTGTGGGTTACACCAAAATGCTGATGGCCAATGCGGGTTACAAGATAGAACACAAAAAACGTAACGTGCTGATATACCAGCCGCGTGACGGTGCCGCCAAAACGTTCATGAAAAAGCACGTTGAAACGGCCATACGCGACATGCCGATTTGGAAAGCCTTAGCGCCGTGGATTGGTCGCAAACATAAAGACAGTACCTTAGAAGATAAAATTTTTACCAACGGTAAAACCTTAATGGTGCGTGGTGGTACCGCCGCGGCTAACTACCGTGAAATATCCACTGATGATGTTATTTACGATGAGTTAGCGGGTTTTGATGAGTCAATCGAACACGAAGGTAATGCCACATCGTTAGGTGATACCCGTGTTGAACTGTCGTTGTTTCCTAAATCGATACGGGGTTCAACGCCTAAAGTATTAGGTACCTGCCAAATTGAAAAAGCCTGTAGCGAAAGCCAGTACCAATTTAGATTTAACTTACCATGCCCACATTGTGATGAATTGCAGCATTTAAAGTGGGGCGGCAAAACTGAACCCTTTGGTATTAAGTGGCAAGGTAGCGACCCAAAAACCGCCTATTACGTGTGCGAGCACTGCGGGTGCTGCATTGAAAACAATCAACTGCACGACATGGAAGAACACCCAAGCGCTTTATGGATATGCGACAAAACGGGCGTGTACACCACAGACTTTATTTCGTTTTTTGATAAAGACGGCGACGACTTTTTAACCCCCGAAAATATCTCGATTTATATCTGGTCGGCCTATAACACCCTTAACAGTTGGGCCAAGTTAGTCACTGAGTTTTACAAAGCTAAAGGCGATAAAGAAAAGTTACAAACCTTTGTTAACACCAAATTGGGCCAGCCGTGGGACAACGACAACGGCGAACGCATTGAGTGGGAAGACTTAGGCCGCAGGCGTGAAATGTACCCCAACGGCAAAATGCCCGATTGGGTTGTGTATGTCACGGCGGGTGTTGATACCCAAGACGACCGATACGAAGGCCGTGTTTGGGGGTGGGGGGCAGGTAAAGAGTGCGCCTTAATCGATAGGTTTATTTTGTATGGCGACCCAGCCAGCCAAGTGTTGCTGGATAAAGTCGCGCTGCGCTTAAACCAAAGTTACCCCCGTAACGACGGCATTGTGTTGAGCATTGGCACAACGTGTTGGGATTCGGGCGGCCATTACTCCGATACCGTTTACTCAATGAGTAAAAAGCTGGGTTTGTTCCGCGTGGTACCCATTAAAGGCGCCAATATGTACGGCAAGCCGATTGCCAATTTCCCGCGTAAGCGAAGCAACAAAGGTGTGTATTTAACCGAGGTGGGTACCGACAACGCCAAAGAGTTGATTATGGCCATGATGCGCACTCAACCCAGTGTTGATACGCGTACACCTGGTGCAATTCATTTGCCACTTAACGACAGCATTTGTGATGACACCGAACTGCAACAGTTAACGTCTGAACGCAAATTGCCGACACGCCGCGACGGTCGCATTGTTTATCGCTGGGAAGCTGGCGGCAGACGTAACGAAGCGCTGGACTGTTTTGTGTATGCCTTGGCTGCGCTGTATATCGCCATTGATCGCTTTGGCATTAATCTCGACTCGCTCAGTAAAGTGATAACAACCGACACTCAAAACGAAGCATCAACCGAAACATCCCCACAACCCAAAAAACCGAAAAAGAGCCAAGCCAATAACTGGCTAAATGGTGGTTCGGCAAAATCAGGAGGCTGGCTGTAATGTCAAAGCAAGAAGCGGCAGACATGGTCGCACTGTATATCGAAGCCGAAAAAGATGTACTGGCGGGTAAGTCCGTCAGCATCAACGGCAAAATGATGAGTACAGAAGACCTGGAACAAATTCGTAAAGGCCGCATGGAATGGCAGCGCACCTTAAGCATGTACACCCGCCCACGGGGTACCACACTCGCCCGATTTAACTAGGAATCAATATGAGCATTATTAACGATGCACTATCGTATTTATCCCCTGGCTGGGCGCTAAAACGACAGGCAGCCGCAATGAGTTATCGCAACCTAAAAGGTTACGAAGCAGCCAGCCCAAGCCGAACACATAAAGCCAATAAAGAGGGGCGCGGGGCAAACCAAGCGGTATTTGCAGCAGGTAAAAGCTTGCGCGAACAGGCGCGATGGTTAGATGAAAACCACGACCTCAGTATTGGCATTTTAGACCGCATGGAAGAACGGGTAATTGGTGCGCAAGGTATTGTGGTTGAGCCACAGCCCCGCAGCATAAGCGGTGAAATACTCGACGAACTGGCCAATGATATTCAGCGTCGTTTTGCTGCATGGTCATTAAAGCCTGACGTAACAGGGCGCTACACTCGGCCAGAGCTTGAACGCTTAGTGTTACGTACCGCATTGCGCGACGGTGAAGTATTCGGCCATCAAGTGCGTGGCAAGGTGGCTAAGTTTGGTCATCCCAACCCGCAAGGCACGCAATACAGTATTGAAGCGTTAGAGCCTGATTACATTCCGTTTGAACTTAACGATGTATCAACCCGCGTTCGACAAGGGTTAGAGGTTAATGGTTGGGGGCAGGTGGTTAATTACCATGTGTTGTTTGATCACCCTTCTGACCAAATTGGCTTTCGCTATAAAACCAAAATGGTACCTGCAAGTAACATGCTGCACCTTGGCATGTTTAAGCGTTTGCACCAGCTGCGCGGTATCAGTATTTTTCACGGCATTTTAACGCGCCTTGGCGACATTAAAGACTATGAAGAATCTGAACGGGTAGCCGCTCGTATTGCTGCAGCGTTAGCGTTTTACATCAAACGCGGTGACGCGAGTATGTTTGGCCTAGATGGTGATGCTAAAGCTGACCGTGAAATTAACATTGCACCAGGCATGACCTTTGATGATCTCGCTGTTGGTGAAGACGTCGGCATGATTGAGTCCAATCGCCCCAACGTGCATTTAGTCGATTTTCGTAATGGCCAGTTAAAAGCCTGTGCCGCGGGGACCCGCGGTAGTTACTCGAGCATTGCGCGTGACTATCAAGGCAGTTACTCAAGCCAGCGCCAAGAGCTGGTTGAGCAAGACGAGTCGAACCGCATTATGCAGCAATGGTTTTGTGCCGGTTGGGCGCGGCCTGCGTTTCGTAACTGGTTGGAAATGGAGTTAATGAACAAGCAGGACCCTATCACCCTGCCGCCAGACCTAGACACCCGCACCTTGTTTGATGCTGTGTATTACGGCCCCACCATGCCATGGATTGACCCCCGCAAAGAATCCCAAGGTTGGGAAATGATGATAGCCGGTAATGCCGCAACCGAGGCTGACTGGGCGCGAGCTCGTGGCCGTAACCCAAGCGAAGTTAAACGACAACGTCAACGTGAGCTGAAGTTTAACCGCGAAAACGACATGGTCACGGGTAACGACCCAGAGCCACAAAACGGAGAAACCCCAAGTGAAAAAGACAAAACTAAGTCTAGCCGTGGCCGCCATGATGCTAATGCCAAGCGCATCAGCGAGCTTGACCGAGAGTAAAGGAAAACGCGGTATCTACAGCATGAAAGGTGCTGCCAATGGCGTGGTCGAATTGATTTTATATGGCGATGTTGGCTGGGATTTTACCGCCAAACAAATCGCCACTGACCTACGTGCAATGGGCAAAGTATCGCAAATTAACGCTTACATTCAATCGGGTGGCGGCGATGTGATGGACGGCATGGCCATTTATAACATTCTCGCGCGTTGGCCTTGCCAAAAGTCGATTTGTATTGAGTCGGTTGCAGCTTCTATGGCCAGTGTTATTTGCATGGCATTCGATACCGTGATTATGCCGTCCAATGCCTTTTTGATGATCCATAGCAATTGGGGCGGTGCCGTTGGTACTGCTGATGATTTACGTGAATACGCGGACTTGCTCGATAAGTGGCGCTCAAGTATGGGCAAGGCTTATCAAGATAAAGCCGGCGGCAAGTTAAGTGATGAACAGCTAGGACAATTTTTTAAAGAAGACACTTGGTTGTCTGCGCAAGAAGCGGTTGATCTTGGGCTAGCAGATGAAGTGATAGAACCGATGCAAATGGCTGCATCAATTAATTTTAAACGACTGAAGGACTTTAATAATATGCCTAAAGCATTACAAACCCTGCTAGCACAACAGGGCAATATCGGTGCTACCACCCCCAATTCGCCTGCGCCAGCAGCCATTAATACACCAGCCCCAGTAGCTTCGGTACCAGCACCAGTTGCACCGTCGCAAGCTGATATTCAAGCTGCTGCCATTACCTTTAATGCAGAACGTATTACCGGTATTAATGCCGCGTTTGCTACGTTCCCGCAATTAGCTGAACTTAAAAACAGTTGTATTGCTGATGCCAACATCAACGCAGACAAAGCCAAAGACATGATTTTGGCTAAGCTTGGCGAAGGTGTCACGCCATGCGCCGTACAGCCTAAAAGTGTCATTATTCATGCCAGCAACGGTAACATTGTTGGTGACTCAATTCGTGCGCAATTAATGGCTCGAGCAGGCCATGAAGCGGCACAAAAAGACAATGGCTATGGTAGCTATAACTTACGTGAACTTGCTCGTGCATCATTAGCCGACCGCGGTATTGGTTGTGCCGGTATGAACGTGATGCAAATGGTGGGGTTAGCGTTTACTCATACCTCATCTGATTTCGGTAACATCATGTTAGATGTGGCCAATAAGTCAGTATTAAAAGGTTGGGCTGAAGCGGCTGAAACCTTTGAACGTATCGCTAAAAAAGGTCAGTTAAGTGACTTTAAAGTCGCGCATCGTGTTGGCATGGGTGAGTTTAAAAGCTTACCAGAAGTGAAGGACGGAGCAGAGTACAAGTACATCACTGTTGGTGACCACGCTGAAAAAATTGCCCTAGCAACTTACGGCGGCATTTTCACGTTAACACGCCAAACGGTTATCAACGATGACATGGACATGTTAATGGGCGTACCGATGAAAATGGGTAAAGCCGCTAAGCGCACTATTGGTGATTTGTTCTGGGCCGTGTTAACCAAAAACGCCAAAATGAACGACGGCAAAGCTTTGTTCCATGCCGATCACGGCAACTTAACATCGGGCGCACCAAGCGTTGAAGCGTTCAGCATTGCGGCTGAGTTAATGGAATCGCAAATGATTGGCGAATCTCCATTAAACATCATGCCAGCATTTGCATTGGTACCACCTAACCTTAAGCGTGCAGTGCTGCAAATCATTCAATCAACGTCGGTTAAAGGCACCGATGCAAACTCAGGTATTGCTAACCCAATCCGCGACTTTGTTGAAGTATTGTCAGAGCCTCGCTTAAAAGCGAAAAGCGATAAAGAGTGGTATTTGTCAGCCGCTCAAGGTGAAGACACCATTGAAGTGGCTTACCTTGATGGTATCGACACGCCATACATTGAGCAGCAACAAGGTTTCACCGTTGATGGTGTAGCAACCAAAGTGCGTATTGATGCCGGTGTATCACCACTTGATCACCGTGGCTTGGTTAAATCAACGGGTGTGTAAGGCAGTGGTAAACCTAAAGCCTTTTACAACAACAGGGCCGCGAACTCGATTGAGTCAGCGGCCTTTTTAATGGCAAATTTTTAACGTAATTGGGAAAAAACTTATGAAAAATTGTGTAGCAGATGGCACTACCATCGACTTTATCGCCACGGCAGCAGTTGCTAGTGGTGACCCAGTATTAGTAGGTAAAGTGGTTGCCGTGTCGCTTGGCAATGTTGCTATTGGTGAGCCAGGTGTGGGTGCAACTGAAGGCGTGTATGAATTGCCAAAAGTGACTGCAGATGACATTACCCAAGGTGGGCAGGTGTATATCAAGGCTGATGGCATGATCACTAGTGTTGCATCTGGCAATACCTTAGCCGGTAAAGCATGGGCCGATGCGGCTAACCCGAGTGATAGCGTTTGGGTAAAAGTTAATGCCTAGCGTTAACGAACGCATAGCCGCCAAGCTGGCACGTGCGTTTATTAAGCTGGCACAGCCGTGCCAGTTTATTCCTAATTCAGGATCGCCAGCATTCAGCCGAAGTGTTCACCTGCCGCCAACCGAAATAGATCGCAGTAATGAATACATTCAAGAACCGATAGCACTCGCTGAGTTTTTGCAGCAAGAAGGCGCGGTAATGGCTGATGATGTGTTTGAGTTAAATGGCAAGCAACATAGGTTAACTCAACTGCATACGCGGGATGAAATTACCGTCACGTTTATTTACTTAGAAATATAAGTGGTTATTTATGGCATTAAGAGTCACAGGGTTTGAGGCTGTAGATCGCGAGCTTAAACGCATGCGTGATGCTCAATCACCCGCGATTGCTAAAGCCATAGATGAGGCTGCCAAGTTTGGTAATCAACTTGCTGTAGATGGTGTATTCAGCAAATACGGCTTTAAGTCTAAGTCGTATGTTGAGCAATATTTCAGTGTCAGCATTAATCCTAAAACCCTAACTGCATCAATTAGTGCAAGGATGCGCCCCAGCACCTTAACCCGTTTTGCCAGCCCACGTTATAAAGTGGGTAAGCGGGCGGCAAGGGTGGCTGCAGGCTTTAGCGTTAACGTTATTCGCAATAAACCCGTGTGGTTTAGTGGTGCGTTTACTGTCATTGGCCGCAACGGTAATCAACTAATGTTCAGTCGCAAAAAGGGTAATAACTCTTGGCGTGAACTTAACGGACAAAAAGCGTTATACGGCCCTTCAGTGGCGGGCAGCTTTGGCTTTATGCGTGACGATTTAGAGCCACCCATTATTGCCCATTTGCGTAAAAAATATGGCCAATACGCTAAGTAGTCTTTTACCAGGCATCGAGGTACCCATGATCCAAACTATTTTAGACCGGCTCAAATTGGTTGACGGCGCGGCTGTGCGCGAAGGGTTTTATGCCCAAGGGCTGGCAAAAGAACAACAGTTTATCTTTTTGCAGCCTTACACCGATTTGTTCGGTGCTAAAAACGGGCTAGATAAATACCGTGATGAAATTGCCTTACAAGTGGTAGCCGGTATCAATTTAAGTAAATCAACCGAACCCACCGCCGAACTAATCAACTTAGTTCGAGACATTCGCAGCGCCTTTTTTAAAGACGAGCGTAACACTGAAAAACCCTCGTGGTTGCCTAGTGCTATCAGCTTTAAAGAAGCTGAACCCTGTAAATACATTATGCCCGAAGCCCATGAAAAACATGGTCTGGCGGTCATTACCTTAACCCTTGTTCATTTAGTTACATTTGGAGATAAATTATGAGCGAAACCGTAACCGAAAGTTACATCGGCTCAGGCATTGTGTATGTCAATGGCCGCGATGTTGGTAACGCCAGTGGCGTAAAAATCGACATCGAGCAAGAAACCAAAGAGCAGCCTAACTATCGTGGCGGTGGCGGTAATGCCGCTGAAATCACTAAAGTGAAATCGGTAAAGCTATCGATGACATTAAACGATTTTAGTAACGCCAACTTAGCATTGGGCTTGCGCGGTAAAGTTGAAGTATTAACCGCCGGTGCTGTCACCGACGAAGTGATTACTGCCATATTAGATGGTTTAGCCGACACCGCGAAAATGATTGATACCACTATCCCGCCAGTTGTCACTAATGCGGCAGGTTCAACTACTTACGACGTTGATGTTGATTATGTTGTTAGTGCCGGTGGTATTCGTGCATTAAGCACTGGTGCTATTACTGCAGCAGAATCGTTAAAAGTCAGTTACACCAGTAAAGCGGGTAACGCTTTGCAAGCACTGGTTGAGTCAGGCGCTGAGGTCAAAGTGATTGTTGATGGTGTCAACGATGCCACAGGAAAACCTTACACGCTTAAGTTCTACCGCTGGAAGCCTAGCCCAACATCAGGTCTAGATTTAATCGGTGACGACTTTGGTTCGTTTGACATTGAAGGTGGCGTACTTGCCGACAGCAGTATTGTCGCTACTGGTAAGTCTAAATTCTTTGTGCGTAGCGCAGCGTAAAACGTTTTACCTCAACAACCCACAACAGCAATGTTGTGGGTTTTTTATTTTGTTTTTTAACGCTAATTTGGTGATGTATGAGTTTTAAAGACCAAGTCATTAACCTGATCATTCAGGGCAAAGATTTATTTTCCAGTGAAGCCAAGAAGTCTGAAAAAGCGGTTGCTGAATTAGCATCACAAAGCGAAATCCTTAATGCCCGTTTAAAAGAGTTAGAAGATTTACAAGCGGCCGCCAATTCAATTGATGGTTTAACCGCATCAATCAGTAAAGGCGAACGTGCATATAAAGATAACTCGGTTGCACTCGACAAGTTAGTCACCGAACAAAAGGCAGCAGTTAAAGAATTAAAACAACTTGAGGCTGCTCAAAAGGCGGCTGAAGGTTCAACCAATCAACTTGAGCAAGAATACAATCAAGCTCAAGCCGCATTAGTTAAATATGAAACCGAGCTACAACAAGCCCGGGTTGAAGTAGCAAAGCTCAGTACCGAGCAACAACAAGGTGCCACGGCCAGCAAAGAACAAGCGACCGCATTAACTAAAGCCAGTACCGATTTACAAAAATTAACCAATGAACAAACCAGCGCAAAAAATGCTGCCACCGAACTGGCAACTGCGTTAGATAACCAGCGCCGAGATCTGCTTGAGGTTAGCACCGCCACCGAAGCTGCTAGTCGAAATAAAGCTGATTACACATTAAAGGTTAAAACTGCTCGCACCGAGGTAAACCAGCTAGCGAGCAGTATTAACAAAAACAAAACTGAATTAGACAAAAACACTGCCAGTTTAAAAAATGCCGGCATCAGTACGGATAAGCTGGCAGATGCCAGTAAAGAATTAAAGCAGCAACAAGTCGCCGCTGAGACAGCGTTAAGCGGTGTTAATAACAAGCTTGAACGCCACAATAAGTTATTAACAGAATCGAAAAAACAAGCCGGTGATTTTGGTGGCAGCATTAAAAGTGCAACTGTCTCATTGGTTGCCATGGCCGGAGCCTACATTGGTGTCGATAAGTTATGGGAAAGCCTAAAGTCGATCCTCACCGCAGGGGATGAAGCAAAAGCCTTTGGTGTGCAAATGAGCGCCATGATGGGCAGTATTGCCAGTGGTGAACAAGCGACAAAATGGATTAAAGACTTTGCCAATAATACCGGCACAAGGTTAGATACTGCCAAACAAGCCTTTGCCTCATTGAAAACATTTGGCATTGATCCAATGAATGGATCATTGCAGTCGATGGTTGATTACAATGCACGTTTAGGTGGCAGCCAAGAAAAATTAGAAGGGATTATTTTAGCGGTTGGCCAAGCATGGGCTAAGCAGAAACTGCAAGGTGAGGAAATCTTACAGCTGGTTGAGCGCGGCGTGCCCGTGTGGGACTTGCTTGAAAAAGTCACCGGTAAAAACGTGACGCAGTTGCAAAAAATGAGCGCAGCAGGCGAGTTGGGCCGCGACGTCATGAAGCAACTGTTTGACGAAATGGGCAAGCAAGCCAACGGCCAAGCATCAAAAAGCTTAGACCTGTTGGGTGGTCAGATTAATTTAATCTCAAACAAGTGGACCGAGTTTAAGCAAATTATTGCCGATTCTGGTGCGTACCAGGTGGCGGTTGATTTACTTAAAGACATTAACGCAAGGTTTGATGAATTAAATAAAGGCGGGAAGATAAAGGAAGCCGCACAGGATATCAGTGATTTTTTCACCACCATACTTAAAGATGGTGGCGATAGCATTAAGACTACACTCGAAAATATTACCGCATTCACAACAGGTTTAAATGTTGTTTCTGGTAGTTTGCGCGCGTTGTTCAATGGTTTGTCGCTCATGGTATCCGCTTTTGGTGCTGCAGTTGCTGGTGCGTTTGCCATGTTCCCACTAGGTATGGCAAAAGCGCTGAGTGTTTTTGGTGATAATGCTCTATCAAATAAATTCCAAGAAGCCGCTGATGGATTGTTATCTATATCTAAGGCGTATGTTGAGCAAGTTAAACAAGATGCTAAAGATGTTGCGACCGCGCTTAAACAAGCCGGTGTAGATATTCAAAGTGATTCTGATGACACGACAAAAACACAGGTTGAGAATGCTGAAAAAGTTAAAGCAGCCATGCAATCACAAGCTGAGGCACGCTATAGCGCTTATCAAAAGGATGTTGCAACCAGTGAGAAGTTATCAGGCTTAGCTCAAAAAGAAGTTGATGATTGGAAGGCTCGACAAAAGGCTGCAGAAGACCATTACACCAAACTGAAAAGTAGCGGTACCGCTACGTTAGAGGAAATTGAAGCCGCCGAAACAAGGTATGGTAGTGCCACCTTAAAAGTAACTGATTTGTTGGTTGCTCAATCTTCTGCCCAGCGTGATTTAACCGATTCGCAATTAAAGCTAAATGCGGCGACTGTGGTTTTTCTATCTGCTCAAAGCGAACTTGCCGACAGAGAACTAAGCAAGGTTCGCGATGCTTACATCGAGGGCACTACATCAGTTGAGGACTATGAAAAAGCCCAAGCTAAAGCGAAAACTGCGGCAGAGGCATTAGCCAAAGCGCAAGGTGAATTGGTTAACTCAACAGACGCGCAGACAAGGGCTGTTAATGATTATGAAGCGGCGATGGAGCAAGCCAATGTCACTACATTAAAGTCGCTGCAAGATTTAGCGGCCAAAGCAAAAAAAGCCTACGACCAGACTAGTGAAGCCATTAAAAATGGCGTCGGCTCAACTTATGACGCTGAGCAAGCCTTTTTAAAATATGCGGACGCATCGATAAAAGCCGCGGCGGCTGGTGATAAGCAGGTCGAGGCCAGTATTCGTCAACAAGCTGCTAATCTTGGCTTGAGCGATAATATTGAGGATTTAATAAAGCAGTATTATCGGCTAAAAGACTCGCAAAAGGATTTGGTTGATGATGTTAATAATACTGAAGATCAAGTAAACAATGCGAACCAAGGCATTGGCACTACCATGGAAAACACCATGGGGGTGGTGGTTAAAAGTGCGCAGCAAGCCGGTTCTGCATTAGCCAGTGTTGCCAAGTTCTTCACCGATTATTTAAAAAGTGTTACAGCCGAAGTCGCTGAACTCAGCACGGGGGCTGTGGCTTACTTTAAGTCGATACTGTATGGCCAAACGCTATTAACTGACTCAAGCAGTGAACTAGAGAAAACCATTAAGATTTACAAAAATCTAAGTGGTGAGATTAGTGATCTGCTTGATGTGCAAGCCAAATCAATCGATTTTACTGGCATTAGTAATTTTGCCCGTAAAGCCGAGATAGCCGGTAAGCAAGCGCAGGCGGCCTATTATGGCCAACGCATTGAACTGTTAAAAATGGTTGATGCCCTTGATGCTGCCGAAAGTGGCAACATTGGCTTAATCAATAGTGCCGAACGTGCGGCTAACTCAATGAACTTGATGAACGATCAAGACTTGGGAGTGCTGCGCACGGCCATTGATTCGGCTAAATCGAGCATGGACTCTCTACGTGATAGTGCTCAATCAACCCTCGATACGTTGCAAGACGAACTAGACGGTTACCTTGGCCGCCAGGATGAAATCGAAAAGCGCCGTTATCAGCAAGAGCTAGCCGATATTAAAACCCAGTTAGCTCAAGCTGAATCAACGGGCGACAAGACACTCATCACCCAACTGAGAGAAGCCGAAAAAACGCTAAACAAGGTTTACGCTTATCGCACCGCCGAAATCAAAGCCCAGCAAGACGCTAGCGAAAAGCAAGCCATTAGCGACGCAGCTACCACCAAACAGCAATCTACCGCCAGTGCTGTGCAAACCAATGTGACTACCCAAACCCAGCCAACCATTACAACGGCCGCCGCGAATAGTAGCGACACCGTAGTGCTGCAGCTGCAAGTGGGTAACCGCACGTTTGATGCACAAACCAAGCGCAGTATTGTGAATGAACTTGTGGCCGAAATTAAGCGTTTGCAGTCGGTGGGTGGTTAGCCGCTCGTTTGCCGTAACACTACATAAAGAGGCGCTATGTTTAACACCACTATCGACACCATTGTGTTGACCGAACCATTGCACTGGCTGAACCGCAATAACACCCAACGGGTTGCTGCCAATATGAAGCGGGCACTTAACGGTGCCCCGCATATTCAGCAAACTATTATCCCTGCAGGTATTGCGCTAGAGCTTGGCAGTAAAAACGGTTGGATGCCCCGCAGTGAGTTTGAACAACTGCAAGCCCACGCGGCCACCACATTAACCGAGTTTACGATTAACCACGACGGCAATGACATTAACGTGATGTGGGATAGCACTAAAAACAGCGTGATCACTGGTGACGATGTTGATGACCAATTGGGTGGGTATCCGTTGCTGACAAACGTGGTATTACGATTTTTAACGCTGTAACTCTTCCTCGCTTATTGATAAACACAGGTGGCCCATGAGCATTACCCGTAATGATTTAAAGATATTTAAACCCGAACAGCTGGGTACCAGCGACGATGCTGGCGGCCAACGAACTCGTAATGCGGTGCAATCTGGTAAGTTAAATGAATTATTTACTGCGATTTCTGACATTGACCACGCGCAATCGTCACTCGATATTGTTAAATGCTACCCCGCTTTAGACACCATAGACACTGGCACCTTGCTCGATGCGCATGTGTTTATTAGTCAGCCACCGAGTGATCCGCTCGTGTCGATGTTGTTAGTTGAAGCCGATGCGTTAGACGATGAAGACCGTATGGTCGAAATGAAAGAGATTCTAGAATCGTCGGTTACCGCGGGGTCATTAATCCGTTCGGGCGCACCAGGCTTCTTACCCAATCAAAACAGCTTTAGCCGCGAGTATTTACAGTCTACGTATATGTTTGACGGCAAAGAGTATCGTAAAACCACCAGTTTACGCGTTGGCCAAGTGATTGCCATTACCGTTGAGTATGCAGGTATTGAAGATGCCGACTGGCCGCGTAAAACCCATTACTGCATGGTGACCGATACCAATGCACCTGGTAACAGTGAAGGCAATATTGTATTTGATCCACCCATCGATTTTGCTACCCCTGACTATAACGTCACCGTGAACGCCACAAGTAATTGCACCAAGCTGCGACTCACCAACGAAGCCAGCCCGTTAACGTTTCATGGTGTGAGTAAGTTAACTGCTGCCAGTAGCAACAAGAATCTAGCCGTGCAAGCAGTACAGCAAAACCTATTGCCAGTGGTATTAAGCGAACAAGTTAAAACAGGCCAAGCCATTAGCGACGGTGACATAGTCCGTAAAACCGTATCGCAAAATGCGACAACTGCACAAAGCTATCAGTTTGCCTTGGTTGATGTATTACAGGGCGCCAATATCGCCGTTGATTACACCCCTATCACCAGTTACACATCGGGTGGCATTCAATACGGCAGTGATGACGCCATTGTGGTGGTCAGCAGTGACACGGTGAGTGTGACGTTATCGCGTAAACCTGATCTCAATACCCCTGTGTCGTTGCAGTACATCTCGGGTGTGTCGTATCAAAACTATGACAATGCTGATGTGTTCCCTGCAGATCGTGAATTGGTACCCAACACGTTAACGGGTAAAGTGACTCGCCAAAGTACGCCATATCAATTTACCGAGCGTGATGGCGCGTTATACATCACAGTTTTTTCGAGTGTTGGGTCGCTTGTTGTTCAAGAAGAAATACGTGCAGCCATTGTGGACTATCAAACAGGCATCATCACGCTTGAGAATGGTATCTCTAATCTTGTGTATGTTGGCTTAGTCATTGCGCCAGAATCAGCCAATGTGGCTACGTTCGTACTCAATGCCAGTGATGCATTGTTAGATACCTTTTACATGCAAGTGTTTACCGTGGGTGATGTGTTAATCAGTGCCAGCTGTGACAGTAACGGCACGGTAACGGGTACAGGCATTAGCGGCAGTATTGTCAATAACCTGGTGCAGTTGTCGTTTACTCAAGACGTTAAGTTAAGCACCTTACGGTATGACATTACCGAGCAAGTGCGCAATCTACCGCCTGCTGACATTTATGGCCTAAACCCGCTGCGGATCCCCAATGCAGGTATTGTCGATATTTATCGCGCTTGGGGCACCATTGCTGTGTCGCACACTGACTATCAAAACATCGTTAGCCCAAGTAGTGGCACAATAGTTACGATTCGCACTGGCAGCAACTTTGTTGATATTAGCGACGCAACAGGTGCCAGTTTGTGGACCGCAACCAGTGATCACTTTAGCGTGGACAGTACAGCCGGCACCGTTACCTTAAACAGTGACTTTAGCGGTTTTACTGCGCCGTTTATCTTAAGCGACACCATTAGCGAGTTAGCGTTAGTGACTGCAGTGAACACCAATAAAGTCACGGTTTCAGCTGCGTTGTCGCGTGAATATCCTATTGGTTCAAGTGTGGCCAGTGTGCAAATACTCGGTGACTTACAAGCGCGAGTCGGCAAAGTGCGCGACATGACCAGCTGGGCTAACAATTGGGACTTAGACGGTGAAGCTGCCCAAGGCACGTTAAACACGGTGGATTACCCAATTGAGGTCACTAATGCGGCGGCAGTGAATGAAGATTGGGTGTTGGTGTTTACCTCGACCACAGCGTTTCGTTGCGTCGGTAAACGTATTGGCCAAATTGCCACGGGTGACACGGTAAACGACTTTGCCCCAATTAACTCGCTAACCAATCAACCTTACTTTGTGATCCGCTCGGGTGCGTTCGGTGCCGGTTGGAATCCTGGTGAAGCCATTCGCTTTGCCACGGTTGCCAGCGCTAAACCGGTAATGCCAATTAGAACCGTGCAAGCGGGCCACAGTCAAATCAATACCGACCGCGCCGTATTAGCGTTTCGCGGTAACGAAGCTTAATTAAGAGGTCAATATTATGGGATTACCAGTAACAGTTTATCGTTGGGATGATGCGGGTGCGCCGCAGTTTGGGGCATCACCAAAACCCTCAGATGTACTTTCTATATTGAAAGCTTGTTTAGTAAATGGTTATGGTGCTAAACAACCTTTAGGTTGGTCAGTCGCTTTTGAGGATGCAGTAACTTATGCAATTATGTTTAGAAATTCGCCAACAGACGGTACTGGTGGGTACTTAAAAGTTTCAGCTGAGCTTGGTTTAAATACTTACGGTACTGAAATATCCCTAAAAGCGTCTAGTGGCGCATCTTCATTATCATCACAAATAAACGCCTCATTTATACAAACTTTTAAGTGTTCTATTTATGATACACATTGGGTTTTAATAGGCACGTCAAGAGGGTTTTATTTTCAAATACTAGATGGTACTACTTTAAAAAGCGTACCAACTAACGCTAATTCAAATAATACCTTATGGTTTGCTGGTGATATTAATAGTTACTACGCTAATGATGCAGGGGCTTTCACAACCATATGTAACCTTAGAGTAGGTGACGATGTATCATCACATTATAGTGAGTCTATGAGTGAACTCCAACTAGGCAGCGCCTTATGCGCTTTGTATGATGCGGATGGTGGTACTAATAAACAAAATTACGAATGTGTTAATGCATTACTTACTGACACTTATTCAAACATATCTGGGTACGCAAGTGATGAGTCTTTAATTAATTTGTTTACTGTACCGCAAATTGGAACACTTAGTGCGTATAAAGATAGGTTCGGCGTACCTGTTACTAAAAGTAACATTGCCCCTTGGATACGTGGCGAATTACCAGGATTAGTCCTGTCATCAATATCTACTAACGTCAGCACAAATTGGCCTGTTTTATTAGACATTGGTGGTAATCAGCATATGGGGATGCCATCAAGGGTGGCTCACCAAGTGTATATAAATTTGGTTACTTGGTATGAATAAATTAAAGCGAAGTGTTGTTATTGCAGGTAATTTCTTATATGTCTCTAAGTTAGAGGTAAGCACTGATGTAGACGCTGAACGGTTGTTAATTATAGACCGTTCTACGTTTGAAGTTATCATGGCTCACACAACCAAGGGTGTTGCTATAACTACTATGATATTACCTGTTAAATATAGCTCATCAAATAACCTTTGTGCGATAATCTTTGATGATGGTGGTGAATATAACGCCGCGATTGTTGATGGTATAACAGCTGAACTTTTTGACGCAAATACATGACCCTTTTAATATTTAGCGAACCTTGGCCAAATGCCACCTCACCAATCACCATTCGATTTGAGGCTGAGGTGGTACCAGAGCCGCCCATTCGCGCCCCATCTTTGGGTATTCATTTAGGCGTAAGCTGGCAACCGCCATTAATCGCGGCCAATGATTATCAATTGGTAAACTCAAGCAAACAACTCGGCAATCAAGTTCAGTTAGGCGTTTTATCAAATACTGCAACTGACTACTGTGTAAAAACCCAATGGCAAAACAAACCACTCACTCAACTGCAAACAGCAATACATTATGCTGGCAATGCGTTAACTGAGTTGACTGTAAACTGGCAATGGTTTGTTGCTCCTAGCGTTGAGCAAGGTTTCACATTGGCTTGGCTGGTACCAAATCAACACAGCACGGTTATGTCTGTCGATTGGCAAGTAGCACCAAGGCTGAATACGTTCCAAGCCAATATCAATTGGTGTGATGGTGCAGCATTAGTTAACGATATCACCACGGCTTACCGCTATGGCAATGTCAGACTAATACAACCAAGCGTTGCTTGGGGGCCACATACCGCCAGTTGGATTTGTTCAACCCGATATCGACCACCTACGGGCAAAGTGACGATTCGATTTCGCGAACCTTGGGCCAATTCAACTAACCCATTGCAGCTGCGTTTTACCGCTTCAGCAAACTATTGCTACTTTGACGACGGTGGTGGTTTAGTTGACGCCAACCCAAGCTTACCCAGCCTTGATTTTGAAACCCCTATTGAACCTCAACTGCGCAGGTATTATTTAATGCAGCCAACCATTACGTGTGTGCGTGTGTCTGACGACGTACCAATTGTGATCAGCAATATTAGTATCAGCCGCAGCCGTGGCCAGTGGGCCAGCTCAGTGAATATTGATTTTTCAAGTCGCATCGATGCCAGCCGTGCTGAAAACCAACTGCTTAAAGTCGGCATTAACGGCTATGAGTTCTTTACTTTGGTTGAGCAAAACAGTGTAAGCAAAGTGTTTGGCAATGAAACATACCGTGGCACGGGCCGCAGCCGCAGCGCCGAACTTGCTACGCCATACGTATTGCCGATCAGTTATACCAACGCAACATCACGCAGTTTTGCAGGTTTACTCACTGACATGCTGCAATTCACTGGTTGGACAATTGCGCTTAATGGCATCGTTGATTTTAACGTACCTGCAGGCGCATTTAGCGTTGGCAATAAATCGCCCATCGATGCAGTGCAAGAAGCCGTGGCCCAATTAGGTTGCATGTTGTTATCGAACGACGAAACCAAAGCATTAACCGTGGTCCCACGTTGGCCAACCGTGCCGTGGTTAATGGATGGTGTAATACCAGACTTAACCGTGCACGATGCGGTGATCACCAGTTACAGTGAGTCAAAAGAAATCGATACCGAGTGCAATGTGGTTTGGCTTCGGGGTGAGCAGCAGGGCATTAGCGCAAAAGTAAAACGTGCAGGCACTGCAGGCAATATCGCCGCCGATGACATCAGCGCCCAACTGATTGTTGATAACCAAGCCGCCCGAACAGCCGGCACTAACGCACTGGCCGACACGGGCAACAAGCTTAATATCAATATGAGTTTGCCTATTATGGCCGACTTACCACCTGCAACACCTGGTATGTTAATTGGTATTCGTGAAGGTGTCGATGTGTTCAAAGGTACGTGCGATTCGGTGACAATCAGTGCATCAGTTAGCGACACTGGCGACATCGATGTAGAGCAAACCATCACCGTCGTTCGTCACGTTGCATAAGTTGTTGTACCAAAACCAGCATAAGGAATCGTAATGTTAAAGCAGTTACAACAAAGCCTAAGCGCCCCGCGTACCATCATGACGATTAACGCGGTCAACACCGACGGCACCGTCACCGCCAGCACTGCCAGCAACCATACTCAACGAGTCATCGGTTCTGGCAGCATTGGTGATCACATCTACGTTCAAGACGGCAGGGTGCTAGGGACAGCACCTGACTTGGTGTTTGTAGAGATAGAGGTTTAGGGGTAATTATTTTTATTCTAGTTATTTGCTATGTAACTCGTACTAGCTGACTGTTACCCATTTCAAACGGAGTTCTTCCACAACACATTTTGCCTTGATGATATAGGTATTGTCTTAAATTGATTGTCTTGCAACATAACCCCGCTCTCTGGATAAACACATACTTGTACTATCAATTTACCATCTATGGATTTAGTCAAAAAATGCTATTCAAATTGATGTGTGTACACCTCTGTGTACAGAATATGGATTGGCTTTATCTTTAAGCTTTTTAAATTAATGGCTTAGGTTGTTTAGTCATATAATCGTGCCAGAATAACGTGGGTTGAATTGCGTTAGCCATAGTAAATATAAGATCCTTTTCGCGATTAGAACAATGTTAACATTTATCAGCATAAAAAAATGATAATGAGGTAGCCTTCAATATGATTTTTCTAATATAACCTTGTTTACTGATGACTAATGTGGATTTGCTGGTTACAATTTACTGAAGTAACAAAGGAATATTGTATGCATCATCATGTATTTACTCAACCAAGTGTTAGTGAAATAACTCAACCGACGGCGTTGACACTTCGTTTACCAGACAGTGTGAGTGATTTATTAGTACTATCAACGATGAGTAATCCTTTAGTTGAATTTGTGGTTAGTCAAGTTGAGCATAAGCAAACAACACTCATTTTACGTGTCCAACCGTTTTTGACTTTTGCTTTTGAGCATACACCAACAAATATTAAAACGCCGACTCAACCACGATTCGTGGGGCAGGGGATTAAATTATATCCTTCAATGGGAGTTGCTCCACGTGTGTGTATTGAGCAACTCAGAAATGGAGTGACGATTAATATTCACGCTGATGGAGATGTTCATTTTAGCGTATCTGCCGAAGCCCGTTTTGAACTAGTGACGTTAGAAAATGACTTGCGGATATTGAGTGAACCTCAAGCCCTAGTAATGGCTAAAGCGATATTAGGACGTAAGTTTGATTATGATGAGCCTTCTACCATGCTTGCGGTTCACATAAGTGAGTTAGAGCAAGTTCGACGAGAATTACGTGATTATCTTCGGGGCGAGTCGGGCAAAATCCATCCAGGTGTCTCAACTGAGCTACTAAAACTCGATCATTTATTGCAAAATAAGCATCAATGGTTATTACGGACATATCATCAGTCATTAGAGCGTTCAAATTTAGGCCGCTCGTCTAATGAACAATTTTTTAATAATGAACAATTACAACGTAAATTGGATTGTTTTGAACTTTTAGCCCCTAAAGACGTGTCGGAAATGGTCAATAAGCTGTGTGATGACGATCTTTAATTTTTCAGTAACTCTAGAGCCCACCCATGTCTTATATTTGCCCTATTTGTAGCGCACCATTAGTACAACAACAAAATTCTTGGCAATGTGAACAGCGCCATCAATTTGATTGTGCTAAAGAAGGTTACGTTAATTTACTGCCTGTACAAAAAAAGAAAACTAAAGATCCCGGTGATAACAAAGAAATGATGATCGCTAGACGAGAGTTTCTTAATCAAGGCTTTTATCAACCGTTAAGCGACAAAGTAAATCAGTTAGCGCTAGAATTTGCTGGAGATGCTACTAAGGTGCTCGATATAGGTTGTGGCGAAGGGTATTACAGTCATCGATTATTCGAAACGTTGCAATCTGTGGTTAACCCCCAGAGTGAGTTTTATGGTTTAGATATTTCTAAGTCTGCCATTCGCTATGCGGCTAAACGCTATTCTGGGTTACATTTTTGTGTGGCAAGTGCATTTGAAATGCCTTTTGCTGATGACAGTTTTGATTTAGCGATACGTATTTATGCGCCGTCTAAAATTGAAGAGTTACAGCGGGTGATAAAACCAACCGGAATACTCATTACCGTTTCTCCTGGGCCGATGCATCACTATGCGTTAAAAAAGAAAATTTATAGTGAACCCAAATTGCATCCACAAGAGCCTATGGTGTTAGATGGCTTTACTTACTTAGGACACCAAGCGTTAGCCTATTCATTAACATTAACTCGTGCGGAAGATATTGATCATTTCCTTAATATGACACCTTACGCATGGAAATTGAGTGATTCACAGAAGTCTCAGATAATAGAGCAAGGGCTCGAGTGTGAGATAGATTTTAAAATCGAAATTCATAAACGCGAACAATAAACGATCAGATAATTGATATAAATAACTATTTGATGCTCAAAGATAAACCGTTTTGTCATGACACTAATTAAATACCATTGTTTGGTTGATGTTTGTTGACTTATCCCGAAAATGGTTTATAGTTTACTCAGCTTGAAGGTTGGGCTTATATTTATCAATACGAACAGTTTCGTCCTGTAAACATAAGTAATACCGGCATTTTCCAGCTTTACTGCCGTTAAGGCTTTAACTATTTTTTTTTACAGGATTTATATTATGTCTCAAGTTACTGGTGTTGTTAAGTGGTTTAACTCTGATAAAGGTTTCGGATTTATTGAGCAAGAGTCTGGTCCAGACGTATTCGTTCATTTCCGTGCTATCAACTCAGACGGTTTCAAAACTCTTGACGAAGGTCAGAAAGTTTCTTTCACTGTGACTCAAGGTCAGAAAGGTCCTCAAGCTGAGAACGTTTCAATCGTTTAGTATTTAGCTTCGGCTAAGTGTTAAAAGATTTAAAACTGTAGCAATTAATTGCTGCAGTTTTTTTTGTGTTTTTTTTATTTTATCTGCAGTTATCATCACGCTAATTGTCTATCTCATCCCCGTTACTTTCACTCGTGTTTCCACTTTCCACTTTCCAGTTTTGTAAAACGTCCTTGAGCGCTTCATTTATACCTAGTTACTCACCATTAGAGGTTTCTCGTGAAGTTTGTCATTTGTGAGTAAAATAGCTTAAGCAAATTGTACATAGTTTATCACCTGAAAGGATGACAACCAATGCAAGGTATTTACACTAAGCTGGTGTTACCGTTTATGTTTGCAGTTTTTAGTGTTTTATTTTTCTAGTTTTTTTGTGCAGGACTATTTGTGGTTCATTACCGTCATAAGTACATTGTTGCTTGAAAGAGTTCTCTATAATACAGCTTCAATGTTATTGGATGATATTGCCACCCAGTTTTACTGGGTTATACCATTGTTTATTAGCAAGGGGTGTTAACCACAAATTAAAAAACAACGGCATTGTGCGTCTAATTAAAATACCAAGTCGTGAGTCATTTTCATTTCGATATCAGTATTGATTAACATCAGTGACAGAACGATTGATATTTGTGAGTTAAGAAAACAAGGTTTCTTCCAAGGTTCGGCCTTTAAGTATTGCTTTATATTGCCACTGGTTAGCAGTAAACAGTTCAAATAACTGAATTTCAATGGCGAAGCTGGATTGCTTCTGGTACTCGATAACATATTGCTCATCACCGATACGCCTTACTTCAATAATATCGTTAAGACCTAATAACTGCTGATGAAGGCTGTCCATGTCGCATTGTTTCATTGTCAGCGTAATAAAGTCAGTCGCTTGGTTGGCTTTAATTGATACCGACTGCTGCAATTTTCCATGTTCTAGATAAACAACTTGGTCGCATAACTTTTCAAGTTCATCAAGATTATGCGAGCTGATCACAAAAGTTGTATGGTCGGATAACTCTTTGACAATTTGACGAATCTTTTTCGCATTGGCAGGATCTAGTCCCGCTGTCGGTTCGTCGAGTAATACAATTTTAGGAGAACCCATTAGAGCTTGGGCAATAGAGACTCGTTTACTCATGCCGTGACTTAAACTTTTAGGTTTAGCCTCTGCTGAGTCACTTAAGTCGACAAGGGTGAGCACTCTTAATGCTTCTTGCTTTGCTGCCGCTGCTGTCATGCCTTGTAATTGGGCAAAAAACTGAAGTTGCGACACAATACTAAAATTAGGATCCAATGCTGCATCTTGAGGCAATGCCGACAATAGCCCTTGTAACGCTTTGCTACCGGGTTTATGGCCTAAAATGCTAACACTGCCACTGGTTGGTTGGATATAACCGCAGAGTAAACTGAATAGCGTTGTTTTACCGGCACCATTGGGGCCAACTAATGCTATAGGAGCGCCTTGTGTAAGCGTTAACGATACAGTGTCGAGCGCAAGTTTATTACCGTATTGTTTAGAAAGGTTGTCACATTGAATGATACTCATAGCGCACTCCTACTCATTAAGACTTTACCAGCAAATAAAATAACCGCAGTTTGCAGTAATGGAATGGGAGCGTATACAAATGAGCCTAATCCTTGAGTATTGATCAAATTGCCTATTTGCGAACCAGGCAGCATCCAGTTCAACCAGCTTAATTGTGGGAAATTCATATTAATTAATGCAATAAATATTGATACTACAGCCCACAAGATAACCGCAAAAATACTGGCTTGTCTTGCTGAGTTTGCATGTAATGACAGCACAGCCATAGCAGCAGTGTAGGGTAATAATACGATTACTAGGTTAACCATTACGATTAAGCTAGTTGTTATTGATGGCAATAACAAAGATATATCACGAGATAATGCTAATGCGATGGTTGCCAATAACGTTAAGATGATCAACATCAATTGGATAAACATTTGCCCTAAGAAACGACCCAAAAATAAACTTGAACGACTGACTCTTAAGGTTAGAAATCGCAAACTACCACGTTGTTTATCTGAACTAAATTGATCTGCGGCGATAAAAATACTGAACATGGGAAAAAGGTACAGTGCAGCTAACCAGAACACTGCAAACTCTTCAACTGGCCATTCGAACAGATGGCGCAAACTTCCTGGTCCAAAGAGGGCTTCAGTAAAGTCTTTAAAGTTAGGCTGCATAATAAATTCAGATGCACTCTTGATAGGGTACAACAATAAAATAGCCCAAATTAACATAAAGGCGATTAATGAAATCATGCCGCTTTTGTTAGTAAAACGTTTGGTTAACTCATATTTTGCTAATAACCAAATATGAGTCAGTGTCGATGGAGAGGCGGTACGGTCCATATACTTTTCCTTGCTTAGCTGTTTCGGAAAGCGTTAATTAGTTTAATAGCGACTCTAATTGCGCTAGCTTTTGTTCTAGCAACTTAACTCTTTGTTCTAATTCTACAATCTTAGAGTCTTGCTGTAACGTTTGTTGAGTGTGATTCGACACGACAATGGCATCACTACTGTTCACATCATAGTCATCAACGTTGCCACTAAAGCACTCAAGGAAGCGGCAATCACGTTTATTCGCTTCTCGAGCAAGTTGTACAACTAAAGGCTTTTCACGTTGGCTTAATGCCAATAATGCTGTTTCAACCTGTGATACATCAGCGAATTCGTGGAGTCGATTAGTGCGAGTTTTGAGTTCGCCTGGTGTTTGTGGGCCGCGCAATAACAACACACAAATTATTGCTACTTCAGCACTGCTTAACTGCAATTCACTGAATTCAGTATTACAAAAGCGATGCTTATATTTTACGACTCGACTACCGAAACCAGATTGCTCGCTCAGTAAGCGTTTTTTGGTAAGATCGTCTAATACTGTTTTTACTTGAGACTCGCTCAGTGATAGCACTGGTTCGCGGCTGCTTTTTTGATTACATGCTAAGGCGAGTGAATTTAATGACAGAGGATATTGATCAGGAGTGGTGAGTTCTTTTTCGAGTAAGCATCCGATAACTCTAGCTTCTAGTGAGGTTAATTCCATACACAGTATCCTTTTAATAAAAAGCATGATTCTATTACTTTTATAACAGAGGCATGCTTTTTCTCAAAGGATTGGACTAGTTTACCGAGGCTAATCGATTATTGTTCACACAGTTAGGCGAATACCTTCACTTTCGATAGTGATCTCACCTGCTTTAAATAAACCACCAATTGATTTCTTAAAGGCTTTTTTACTCATGCCGAGTTTGTCATAAATGACATCAGCATCAGTTTTGTCATGTAGTGGTAAAAAACCATTAGCGCTTCGCAATTTATTAATGATCAAACGGGCATTTTTATCTAGCTCGTCTTTATCACCTTTTTGCAGCACAAGATCAATTTTGCCATCACTGCGCATTGTTTTGATATAACCAGTTACTTTTTGACCAAATCGCAATTTTTGGAAAACTTCGTTAGCGTAAATTACGCCCCAATGCAGGTTGTTAATAATGGCTTTGTAACCTAGCTCAGTAGTGCCACCAATGATTAAATTAACCTGTTCACCTTCGGTGTAATGCGCTTCTGTTTTATCGACAAACTTATCCAGTTTTGACGATGCCATAATACGTTCGTCGGCATGGTTAGCATGGACATAAACTAAGTATGAGTGGCCTTCTTCGGCCGGTTTATGTTGCTCACCAAACGGGAGTAATAAATCTTTGTCTAAGCCCCAATCTAAAAATGCGCCGAATGGGCCCGTGGCGATTACTTTTAAATAAGCATATTCACCCACTTGAGCTAACGACTTTTGGGTAGTTGCAATCACAATGTCTTCAGAGTCTAGGTAAAGAAACACATCTACCATATCACCGACATTACAACCGGTAGGGACAAATTTATTAGGAAGCAAGACTTGTCCAAGCTCTTGAGCATTTAGATAAACCCCAAAATTAACTTGTTTAACAACTTCTAATGAATAACGTTTACCGATTTGTATCATGAATGACTCTACTTTAATTAAAAATGAAAAGATGATCTTAGGAAAAACACGTAATTATACACGTAAATTAAGCTCACGTTGTGCCAATTAATCGCTATCGAAAATCATTTAGGCTTATCACCTTGTTTGTTGAGGTTTCTGGCAACGATTGTAGATGATTTTTTATAGTAATTAATCGGTAATTAACTTGCATTACACACCATTGCAGGTTTTAATTGCGCCGTTTTTATAAAGGCTGAAAATGTGGTTGGTTATCAATTAAAAAGTGAACTAACTGCAGGCTTAATCAGTAAAATACTTGTTACAGCTGCCAATTGATGTCCAGCAGCTAAAATTTGCATGCTTTATGAATTTCTGCGTAAGATGCTTACTATAAGTAGATGCGAAACATGATAACAATGACGATATGATATTGGGCCAACGTATAGTGCCTTTATTTTGTTTGTCACAGGTTTTACAGCCATAATCATAGTGCTGGATAAACCATTTTATTTCTTGGATAGCCTTATTGTGCTATCTGAATTTTTAACAAGCAGAAGCCACTTTTGGTTAACTGCTAACTTTGATACAAATACGGAAAATAATTATGTCTGATTGGTCTATCGAAGATGCTCGCTCGGGTTATAACGTGACTCACTGGAGCCAAGGTTTTTATGGTATTCGTGAAGATGGCGAAGTGACTGTGTCACCTAACCCACAAAATCCTGATCATAAAGTTGGCTTAAATGAATTAGCCAAAAGTATGGTCGAAGCAGGCGTCTCGTTACCGGTATTAGTCCGTTTCCCGCAAATCTTACACCATAGAGTGGAAAGTTTATGCGAAGCATTTAATGATGCTATTAAGAAGTACGATTATCAAAATGATTACTTGTTAGTTTACCCAATTAAAGTAAACCAACAGAAAACGGTAGTTGAAGAAATTTTAGCTAGCCAAAAATCTAAAGAAGTCCCTCAGTTAGGACTTGAAGCAGGTAGTAAGCCAGAGTTAATGGCTGTACTTGCGATGGCACAAAAAGCCAGTTCAGTCATTGTATGTAATGGTTACAAAGATAAAGAATACATTCGTTTAGCACTTATCGGCGAAAAGCTTGGCCATAAGGTGTATATCGTTCTGGAAAAAATGTCAGAACTTAAAATGGTACTAATTGAAGCTGAAAAGCTTGGTATTACACCTCGCTTGGGTTTACGTGTGCGTTTGGCGTTCCAGGGCAAAGGTAAATGGCAAGCCAGCGGTGGTGAAAAGTCTAAATTTGGTTTGTCTGCTGCACAAGTGTTGAAAGTTATAGCTGAATTGAAAAGTGCTAATATGCTTGATTCTCTGCAGTTATTACATTTCCATTTAGGTTCGCAAATTGCCAACATTCGCGACATTCGCCAAGGCGTAAGTGAAGCCGGTCGTTTTTACTGTGAATTGCGCCAACTCGGTGCCAGCATTGACTGTTTCGATGTGGGCGGCGGATTAGCGGTTGACTACGACGGTACTCGTAGCCAAAGCAATAACTCAATGAACTATGGTTTAAATGAGTATGCCAACAATATCGTCAACGTATTAACCGATTTATGTAATGAGTACGAGCAACCAATGCCGCGTATTATTTCTGAATCTGGTCGCCATTTAACGGCGCATCACGCGGTGTTAATTACTGATGTTATTGGTACTGAAGCGTATCAACCAGAAAATATTCAGGAACCAAGTGAAGATGCGCCGCAATTGCTCCACAATATGTGGCAATCTTGGTTAGAAATCAGCGGTCGATATGATCAACGTGCGATTATTGAAATTTATCATGATAGTCAGAGTGATATTTCTGAAGCACATTCATTATTTGCTGTGGGTCAATTAAGTTTGGCTGACCGAGCTTGGGCTGAACAAGCTAATTTACGTGTTTGCCATGAAGTGAAGGGATTATTAAGTAACAATAACCGTTATCACCGCCCAGTGATTGATGAATTAAATGAAAAGTTAGCCGATAAGTTTTTTGTTAACTTCTCTTTATTCCAGTCATTACCTGATGCATGGGGTATTGATCAAGTGTTCCCTGTGTTGCCGTTATCGGGTTTAGATAAAGCACCAGAGCGCCGTGCGGTTATGTTAGATATTACCTGTGACTCAGATGGTATTGTTGATCAATATGTTGACGGTCAAGGCATTGAAACCACGTTGCCAGTCCCAGCATGGAGCGCCGACAGCCCATATTTGATTGGTTTCTTTATGGTGGGTGCATACCAAGAAATCTTGGGTGATATGCATAACTTGTTTGGTGATACCAACTCTGCGGTTGTGCGTATTGATGAGCGTGGTTTAAGCCAGATTGAATCTGTTTTAGAAGGCGACACAGTTGCTGACGTTTTACGTTATGTGAACTTAGATGCTGTTGACTTTATGCGCACCTATGAAGAGCTTGTGAATCAGCATATTGTTGAAGAAGAGCGTGCCAGCATTCTAGAAGAGTTACAGTTAGGGCTTAAAGGTTACACTTACTTAGAAGATTTTTAATCTTATCGACTAAGTGATGTTAACTTGTTATTAAAAAAGCCTAGTGACCTCAGGTTGCTAGGCTTTTAAGTTGCTAAGATACGTGCAACGACTCAGGCAGTTACCATTAATAGGTATTTCATCGTTGAAAAGTGCTCATTTGAACCACTAAACTGCGTTTTTCCTTGAATTAAGCTAGCCTGAGCATTTACATTACATCTTAATACAAACATCTCTAATTAGAATGGATGCTGAGTAGTAACACATGTTTTTTGAAGGTTCAGAAAAAAAATTAGAGATAATTGTGAATGCATCAGCGCCTAAATTACGATCTTTAGATCGAACATTTTGGCTGAAGCTTGTTGCTGCCTCAAATGCAGACATTTTATCGTCAATAAGTAATGAATATTGTGATGCTTATTTACTGAGTGAATCGAGTTTATTTGTCTGGGATGATCGTATTGTAATGCTCACATGCGGAGCTAGCACGTTGGCAGAGTCAGCTTGTTACTGCATTGAACATTTAGGCGAACAAGCGATTGCTTACGTATGTTATCAACGTAAAAATGAATATTACGCTCATTTACAAGCCAGCTCTTTTAGCGATGATGTGCTCAGATTAAGGCATTTTATTGCAGGGCAGGCCTATCGAATGGGGCATTTAGACAGTCATCATCATTATATTTTTACCACCGATAAGCATTATCAAGCCAGTCGACTTGATACCACCAATGAATTACTGATGTACCATATTAGTGGGACAGTGGCCGATTATTTACGAGGCGATCAGCAATCAACTATTCAAATTAGTCAGATGCTGCAACTGGAACAATTATTTAATGGTTTTAGTGTTGATCAGCATTTATTCAGTCCGTTAGGTTATTCAATCAACGGTATTCGCGGTACTGAATATTTTACAATACACATTACGCCACAAGAAAATAGCTCTTATGTGAGTGTTGAAACTAACATTGATATCAGCTCAACTCAGGTTGATATTTTTGCTGAGTTGGTGAGATTATTACAGCCTAATAGCTTCGACATTATTGGTTTTAATAGTCATATTGCCAACAAGCCTTTCCCACATTATTTGTGTTTAAGCCATTGCGCGATGACAATTGAGCAAGGTTTCAACATACACTTCAGCCACTATCAGCAAAATGGCTTAGAAGTGCTAAGCCCGACACTCTTGTAATTACCTGCAGTTGCCTGCTTTTGGATCGTTTATGACTACTTTTGCAAAAAACTGATTATCCGCTTTATTCAAACGCATTAAGCTATTTACGCTAATCGCTCGGTTTTAAATCAACCGAGTCTGACGCAGACGTTGTGGTGATCGGTTTACCTTTTCATAGGGAACAACCGGCGGCTCTGGTGAAAAACCGTTGGCCTTGAGATTTTAGCCTGAGTAAAAGTATTGTTGAAGCCGCTACCGTCAATGGTTGTTTAGACCCCAATTTGCACCTTAAAGAGCTATGCTTATTTGTGGCGGATTATCTAGCAATAAAGTGATGATGATATTCGTGGTCTACTCGGTATAAACGTTGTCTGCATGGATGTTGTTGAAGTGGCACCGTCTTACAATTCTATATATATTACCGCTCTTGCTGAAGTCGCACTGTGCCTTGAAATGCTACACATCTGGACTGAAGGTAAAGGCTTAATTAAAAAGTAATTTCAACTTTGTAATTAAACACATTAGCCAACGAGTTGACGTTGGCTTTTTTGTGTCGGCTCAGCGTAGAATAGATACAGAAAGGTTTAATGAGGAGCCAATATGAGTGATTTAAGTGATATTCGCCGTGAATATACCCAAGGTGGATTAAGACGAGCGAATTTGCCTGTTAACCCAATGGATCTATTCGAACAATGGATGCAACAGGCAAAAGATGCCCAACTTTCTGACCCGACGGCCATGTGCGTCGCGACGGTGGACGAAGATGGCCAACCTTTTCAGCGTATTGTGTTACTAAAAAAGTTTGATGATAACGGTTTTGTATTTTTTACTAATTTAGAAAGCCGCAAAGCAAAACAGATTGCCACTAACAGTAAAATCAGTTTACTGTTTCCCTGGCATCCACTAGAACGTCAAGTGGCTGTATTAGGGGAAGCGGAGCCATTATCGATGTTGGATGTGGCTAAATATTTTATGTCTAGACCAAAAGACAGCCAAATCGCTGCCTGGGTATCTAAACAATCAAGCAAGATTAGCGCAAGGCAGGCTCTAGAAGGTAAATTTGCTGAAATGAAAGCTAAATTTGCCCAAGGTGAGGTTCCATTACCTAAGTTTTGGGGTGGATATTTAGTGCGACCAGCCAGCATTGAGTTTTGGCAGGGCGGTGAACATCGGTTACACGACCGATTTATTTACACTAAAACCGATGCGGATTGGAATATTGATCGGTTGGCACCTTAATGAGTGTTAATGAAGTGGAGCATTTTGCGGTGATAACCAATAAAATCTGGGTTGATGCTGATGCTTGCCCTAACCCAGTTAAAGAGATGTTATTTAGGGCATCTGAGCGTAAATCAGTTCGATTAGTGTTAGTGGCCAATCAAATGATTAACGTACCTAATTCACCATTAGTTAGCATGATAAGGGTGAGTTCGGGTTTTGATGAAGCAGATAACTACATTGTGGAACAAGTAGTGAAAGGGGACTTAGTGATTACTGCTGATATTCCTCTGGCATCTGATGCGGTTGATAAAGGCGCATTAGTATTAAACCCTCGTGGTACGGTGTATACCGCTGAAAATATAAAGCAGATTCTGACGATGCGTGACTTTATGGAAGAAATGCGCAGCAGTGGAATCCATACTGGCGGTCCGAATAGTTTTTCGCAAACGGATAAACATGCATTTGCACAAGCGTTGGACAAATGGCTGGCGAGATTGATCCCCAGCAAGATATAACCAAAGATTACTCTATACTTAATCTGACTTTCTATACAAAGGACTTTATGATGAAAAAATGGTTACCATTATTAGCCGCGAGCTTGCTGAGTACATCAGTGATGGCAGGCGATTGGCAAGTCAATCAAGATCATTCTCGAGTGAGCTTCATTTCGATTAAGAAGGCCGATGTTGCCGAAGTGCATCATTTTAAACAAGTTGCAGGTGCTTTAACGGATGCAGGTGCCTTTTCTCTATCGATTGATTTAAGCAGTGTTGATACCGGAATAGAAATTCGTGATCAACGGATGCAGACGGTATTATTTGAAGTTGCACAATTTCCAAAGTTAACTTTGGATGCGGTAGTTAATCCGAAATTGCTAGCTGGATTAAAAGTCGGTGACACGTTAACGACTCAAGTTGAGGCGACCATAAAATTACATGGTCAGAAACAACAGAAAAGTTTTGAAGTGTTAGTGGCTAAATTGTCTGACAAGAAAATGGTGATTTCAAGTTTAGCGCCAGTAATTGTTCAAGCAAATGAATTTGATTTAGTGTCCGGTGTCGAAAAACTTAAAGAAATGGCGGGATTGCCGAGCATCAGCTTAGCAGTGCCAGTGTCATTTGTGCTAACCTTAGCGCAATAGTTATACGTGGTTGTTAATGGCTTTCAATCATCAGGTTGAGAGCCATTTGTTGTTAAGAAGTTTTTAATAAGGGTGGTATAAAATGGTTACTGACAAAGACGGATACATGCATTTAATTCAGTATTTAACTGAACATTTAGGGCTGTTTGAGTCGTCCCAGAATAATGCCGCTGCAACGGAAACCGTCATGGAACTGTTTGAAGAGCAGTTATCTGCTCAAATCATCATGGTATGTGGTCAAAACCCGCAATTATCATTCGCACAGCGTAATATGGTGATCCGCGAAATTGACGCAATTGTATATGATTTAGAAGAGATTTTAGCCTCTGTCTCCAATCAACAAGCCACCCCTGAACAGAGTATCTTTATTACTGAATTTTCTGGACTGATTAAAAATTTATTCGATCAAGAAGTTGATCATTTATTGCAATAAACGTTTTACAACTGGCCGCTAATAAAGCGATTTGTAGATTTTTTGGGATTGATCATGTTTAAAAGAATTGTGATTTCGACTCTGCTGTGTTTGCTTTCTATATCTGTTTTTGCGAGTAATAAAACCGTTTTAAGTCAAGTTGAAACCATGACCGTCGCTAAGTCAGGACTACAATATAATGCCCGCATTGATACAGGTGCCGTAAATACTTCACTGCATGCTGTCGATTTAGAAATCATTGGAGGTGCATCTAAAAAAATGAAAAGCAATGTTGGCAAAATTGTCGAATTCACCACTGAAAATGAACGCGGTGAGAAAAAACGCATTCAAGCCGAAATTGTTAGTACTTCAAGGGTGAAGAATTCTCAAGGTATTGAAACCCGTTATATGGTGAAGCTTGATGTCGGTTTTCCCAGTGAGTTGCATGATATTCATGTTAATTTACGCGACCGAAGCCACATGAATTACAAACTACTCATCGGACGTAATTTTTTAAAGCACAATTACATTGTGGACGTATCAGACAAAAAGACCATAGGTCCTTTAGCCGAGTTAAGCATTAAACAAACTGGCTTAATGTACAACACGCGTATCGACACAGGTGCCGTAGAAAACTCATTACACGCTGTGAACATTCGAGTCGAAAATGAGGACAAAGTGAACATTGAAAATAACATCGGTAAGATGATTACGTTTACTACAGCGAATGAAAAAGGCGAAAAAGCCGATGTACGCACCAAAATTAGGGGTACATCGTTAATTCGTAATGCACAAGGTACAGAAAGACGTTATATGGTGAGGTTAAGTGTTGGTGAGCCTCGTCACGAATTTATAGTCGATGTGAACCTTAAAGATCGTACCGAAATGGGTTATAAATTATTAATTGGCCGAAATTGGTTACAGGGTCACTATATGGTTGATGTGTCTAAAAAACATTAATTGCTTATTATGGATTAATAACGTTGGTCAATAACGTTGGTCAATAACATCAGCTAAAAATACCGCTCATTATGAGCGGTATTTTTTTGGCTGTTTTTCACGCCTAGGCAACCAAACAATATCGTTGACAGAGGAGGAGAAGCGGTAGTTAGGATCGCGTGTGGACTGAAATTACTTTTGTATTCACTGCAACATCTTTGCAACCTTACTGTCATCCGTAATCGATATAGTAGGCGCTGATTGAGCTATGTAACCTCATAGCAGGATGGTAAATACCTATCAAACAGGCAGTTATTACCCCGCTATCGCAGTTGTATCAATGACAACTCGCACACTATTGATTCGTCAATACGGTTTGTTAGCAAAACAATGGCAAGCTTGATGTTGATGATTTGAACATAAACGGATCTTTATCTGTTTATTACAACGATTAATCCGAGCTGAGGTTATAGCAATCAATAACATATCAATTGAATAATTAAATTAACTCATTGGATTTATGGATAATGAATAGGGGTTCACTATGTTAGTTCGAAAGTCGTTGCTCGCGATGTCGATATCATCATTAATGGTATTCAATGTTGCTGCCCAAGATGTGCTTATTTCAGAGTACATAGAAGGAAGCAGTAATAACAAAGCTATAGAATTGTACAATCCAAGTTCGACAGCGATAGATTTGAGTGATTATGTGTTGTCATTTTATTTTAATGGCAATACTGCAGCGACAACCAATATTACATTGGATGGTAATATTGCAGCCAACTCAACGTTTGTTATTGCCGATAATGATGCATCAGCAGAAATCCTTGCGCTTGCCCAACAGATTAGTACTGCGAGCTTTTTTAATGGTGATGATGCCATTGTACTCAGTCACAATAACCTAGTTATCGATTCCCTAGGACAAGTGGGTGTCGATCCTGGATCAGAATGGGGAACGGGTGATTTATCGACACAAAACAACACTCTTCGTCGTGACGCCAGTCAATTAGTTGCAGATATTATTACTGACGATGAAGTCACATTAGCTGGCTGGCAAGGTTTTGCTCAAGATGACATCAGTGATTTAGGTGTTTTCGCAGGTAATGATTCTGGCCCAACAGATCCGGTAGACCCAGTAGACCCAACTGAGCCAATAGAATTTGTCTGTTCACAAAGTGCCGTCGCAATCCATGACATTCAAGGTATAGATGCAGCAAGCCCATTAGTGGGTTCAGACGTGGTGGTTGAAGCTATTGTGACAAGTAATCAACAAGCTGGGCTAAAGGGTATCTTTATCCAAATGGCCGACAGCGAAGTCGATACTGACATTAACACCTCAGAAGGTATTTTTGTTTACAGCGGTAATCAACCATTGGATGTGAATGCCGGAGATCGAGTTCGTTTACAAGCTTCTGTTGCCGAATACCAAGGTACAACTCAGTTGTCTAATGTGACTCAATTTGCTCTATGTGGCACTAACCTACCATTGCCTGTGGTTGCTACTGTCACATTGCCGTTAGCCGACAATCAACAACTTGAGCGTGTTGAAGGCATGCGGGTATTATTCGATCAATCTCTAGTGGTCAATGAAGTGTATAACTTGGGCCGTTATGGTGAAGTATCATTAGGCAGTAGTCGCCATTTTATCGGTACTCAAGTTGCTTTACCTGGTGCCGCAGCGCTGGCAGTGACTGAAGCGAATGCCAGAGATAGTATTTTGTTGGATGATGGCTTAACCAGCCAAAATCCTGAACAGATACCTTATCCAGCTCCTGGGTTATCAGCCTCAAATACCTTGCGGGTAGGCGATTCTGTTACCGGGCTCGAGGGTATTATGCATTATGGCTTTAGCCAATATCGTGTGATGCCAACTCAAGTGGTCAATGTAGTGCAAAGTAACCCGCGACAATCTACTCCAGAGTTAGCGCTTGGCGCAGATCTTCGTGTCGCCAGTTTCAATGTGCTTAATTATTTCAACGGTGATGGCAACGGCAATGGATTTCCGACTGATCGCGGCGCCGACACATTATCTGAATTTGAGCGTCAACGCGTGAAAATTATCAGTGCAATGCATGCCATTAACGCTGATGTATTTGGTTTAATGGAAATTGAAAATGACGGCTATGGTAGTGATTCAGCCATTAACGACTTAGTCAGCGGATTAAACCAAGCTATGGGAGCGGAGGTATACGCTTATGTTGTGCCTTCAGTGACACAAATAGGTACCGATGCAATTGCAGTGGGAATGATCTATCGTGCTGATAAAATAACTCCAACAGGTGATGCTCAAATATTATCATCAGCTAATTCACCTGTTGATGGAAATGGCACCGCGTTATTCGATGACGGCAAAAACCGTCCAATGTTAACTCAATCATTTATGTTGAATGATCGGAATGACAGCATTGTTGTTGCCGTAAACCATTTAAAATCAAAAGGAAGCAGTTGCGACAGTATCAATGACCCCGATTTATTTGATGGCCAAGGAAACTGTAATTTAACTCGTACTCGAGCAACAGATGCCATTGGGCAATGGTTAATGGCTCAGTATCCAGAGCAAAAAATCTTGGTAATAGGTGATTTAAATGCTTATGCCAAAGAAAATCCGCTCACTCAACTTGCCAACCATGGCTATAGCGAGCTTAATGCGCATTTTGGTAATGTTAATTCATACTCCTACATGTTCTCGGGTGAGTCAGGTCAATTAGACCATGCATTAGCAAACCAAGCGTTATTGGATAATGTATTAGCGATAACGGAATGGCATATTAATGCTGACGAGCCAAGGATCCTTGATTATAACGAAGAGTATAAATCAGCAGCTCAGATACTAGACTTGTATCACGCTGATGGTTTCCGTTCTTCAGACCATGATCCAGTGATTGTTTCGCTGCAATTTGAGATCCAAAATGAGCTCCCAATCGCCAGTTTTGACCATCAACTTAATGGTAGTCAGCTACAGGTTCAGTCTACCTCTATTGATAATGATGGTGACATTACGTTATTAGAATGGGATTTTGGTGATGGTACTATCGTTAATGGTACTGTTGCTAATGGAGAAACGGCTTCGCATCAGTATCAGCAATCAGGCAATTATCAAGTCCAGCTTACTGTTACTGACAATAAAGGCGACGTTGTGACAACCGTTAAAACCATAAATGTGCTTATTGAACCGACCAATATCGCGCCTACTGCGCAAATACACCTGGTCAACTTATGGTTTATGAAATTATTTATTTCAACTAGCTATGACCAAGACGGTTTTATTAAACGTCAAAACTGGCTATTTAACAATGGTCGTAAAGCACATGGGCCAATCGCGTTTAGTTTCAGTCGTCGCGATAAAGCTGTGTCACTGACGGTTGTCGATAATGACGGTGAAAAAGACACAGCAACACTCAATTTTAGATAGGTCAATATTGTCGATTTGTGAATAAATATTCGCTAAAATAATAAGGAAGGCGCAACATGCGCCTTTTTTATTGTGCTTTCTCCATACAAAACGTCCTTTGTGATAACTTTTCGACACCTCCAAATTGTTACATACAAGCCCAATAGATATTCATTCATTCTCATCATCAGTAGACCAACGATTTTGCTTAGCTAGACTGTCGGCTTATTACTTGTCGTCGCAGATACATGCTAAGTGGGTTAATTGCAGGTAAATACAACTATTTGCCATTAAATATACCAATAATGACTAGTAAATTTAGACTCGCTAACGTAAAATTTCACTCTTTTATTTTAACCCCAGTTTTGGCGATTTATTTGTCATAATAAGCGTCAAACTACCGCGTCGTCACTCACTACCGAGTTATCGCTTTTGTATACTCGCATAGCCGACAAGACGCCCAATCGCATTTAAATGCAAAAATGCAGTGGATGATAACATGCAGCAGTTAACCGAGATCGTAGAACAAGCCTTAGAAGTCATTGAGAAGGCCAGTGATCTAAAGACATTGGATGATATCCGTGTCGATTACCTTGGTAAAAAAGGTAAAATCACTGACATGATGAAAATGATGGGATCATTAAGTGCAGAAGAAAAACCTGCCTTTGGTGCCGCAGTCAATCAAGCAAAACAAGCCGTTCAACAACAGTTGACTGAGCGTATTGACGGATTAAAAGCATCTGAATTAGAAGCCAAATTAATTGCTGAAAATATTGATGTGACTTTACCCGGTCGTACCTTAGATATCGGTGGTTTGCATCCGGTTACGCGTACTATCGAACGTATTGAAACCTTCTTTGGTGAGTTAGGCTTTGTTGTTAAGCAAGGTCCTGAAATCGAAGATGATTTCCATAATTTCGATGCGTTAAATATTTCTGAGCATCATCCTGCTCGTGCCGATCATGACACTTTTTACTTTAATCCTAAAGTGATGTTGCGCACTCAAACATCGGGCGTACAAATTCGCACGATGGAACATGAAAAGCCGCCACTTCGGATCATTTCTCCAGGCCGTGTTTATCGTAATGATTACGACCAAACTCACACGCCAATGTTCCACCAAGTTGAAGGGTTAATGGTTGCTGAAAACGTTAACTTTGCAGAGCTTAAGGGCATTTTGCATGATTTTTTACGTAACTTCTTTGAAGAAGACTTAGAAGTCCGTTTCCGCCCATCTTACTTTCCATTTACAGAACCTTCTGCTGAAGTAGACGTTATGGGTAAAAATGGCAAATGGTTAGAAGTATTAGGCTGCGGCATGGTACATCCAAATGTACTGCGCAGTGTTGGTATTGACCCTGAGAAATACTCTGGTTTTGCTTTTGGTATGGGTGTTGAGCGTTTAACCATGTTGCGCTACGGCGTAAATGATTTACGTGCCTTCTTCGAAAACGATTTACGTTTTCTTAAGCAATTCAAATAACGGAGCAAAAATTAGATGAAATTCAGTGAATCTTGGCTTCGTGAGTGGGTTAACCCATCAGTAAGTCGTGACGCATTATCACACCAAATCACCATGGCCGGTCTTGAAGTTGATGGTATCGATGCCGTAGCTGCTGATTTTAGCGGTGTTATTATTGGTGAAGTGGTTGAATGTGGCCAACACCCAGATGCAGACAAATTACGCGTCACCAAAATCAATGTTGGCGGCGATGAGCTTATCGACATTGTTTGTGGTGCACCAAACTGTCGTTTAGGCTTAAAAGTGGCTGTAGCAATGGTTGGCGCTGTGTTACCTGGCGATTTTAAAATTAAAAAAGCCAAGTTGCGCGGTCAACCGTCAATGGGCATGTTGTGCTCGTATGGCGAGTTAGGTATCGACATCGAAAGCGATGGCATTATTGAGCTACCGACTGATGCACCAATCGGTGTCAATGTACGTGAATTCTTGCAATTAGATGACGCCATTATTGATGTTGATTTAACGGCTAACCGCGCTGATTGTTTAGGCATGGCAGGGCTTGCACGTGAAGTGGGTGTATTAAATCGCCAAGCAGTGACAGAACCTTCTTGGGACGCGGTAACTGCCACGATTGACGCGCCATTTAGCATTAATGTTGTTGCACCAGATTTGTGCCCACGTTACTTAGGCCGTGTGGTTAAAAACATCAATGTTAAGGCTTCTACACCATTATGGATGCAAGAAAAATTGCGTCGCAGTGGTATTCGCTCAATTGATCCAATCGTTGATATCACCAACTATGTATTGATCGAATTTGGTCAGCCAATGCATGCGTTTGATTTAAATACCTTAAGCGGCGGTATTACCGTACGTTTAGCTGATGGTGTTGAAAAGCTAACCTTACTTGACGGCAACGAAATTACCGTTCCTAGCGATACCTTAGTGATTGCAGACGACAAACAAGCGGTAGCGCTTGCGGGTGTGTTTGGCGGCGAAAGTACTGGTGTGAATGAAAACACTCAAGACATTCTTTTAGAGTGCGCCTTCTTTGCACCGTTAGCCATTATGGGTAAATCTCGTCGTTTAGGCTTACACACAGACGCGTCACACCGTTTTGAGCGTGGTGTAGACCCTGAGCTGCAACATAAGGTCATGGACCGCGCTACTCGCCTTGTATTGGATATCTGTGGTGGTGAAGCAGGGCAAGTGATTGAAGCGGTGTCTGCTGAGCATTTACCAACAGCGGCTAAAATAACTCTGCGTCGTAGCAAGTTAGATAAAACCTTAGGTCACTTTATTCCTGACTCTGACGTGGTTGAAATTCTAGAACGTTTAGGTTTTAGCGTGCAAACCAGCGGTGATGTATGGAATGTGACAACCGCGACTTATCGTTTTGATATGGCGATTGAAGAAGATTTAATCGAAGAAGTTGCCCGTATTTACGGTTACAACAACATTCCTAATACCGCACCAAAAGCGGCGTTAAGCATGCCAGATCACAAAGAAGCGGATATTTCGTTAAAACGTGTGCGCAGTATCTTTGTGGCTCGAGGTTTCCAAGAAGCGGTTACCTACAGCTTTGTCGACCCGAAGATGCAGAACATTGTTCATCCTGGCGAAGAAGCGATGGTGTTGCCTAACCCGATTTCTGTCGAAATGTCAGCAATGCGCTTATCAATGTTTACTGGTTTATTGACCGCAGTAGGCTATAACCAGAGCCGCCAGCAAAATAGAGTACGTTTATTTGAGACAGGTTTACGCTTTGTTCCTGATGCACAAGCAGATTCTGGTGTTCGTCAACAAGCTATGCTGGGCGCGGTTATTTCTGGTGCTCAAAACGAAGAACATTGGTCAATGGAATCGAAAACAGTCGACTTCTTTGATTTAAAAGGTGATTTAGAAGCAATAATCGGCTTGACAGTTGCCTCTACAGAATTTAGCTTTAGAGGGGCAACACATCCTGCGCTGCATCCAGGTCAATGTGCTGAAATATTACGAAATAATCGAGTCATTGGTTACATCGGTGCTATCCATCCTAGTTTGGAAAAGCCGTTTGGACTCAATGGAAAAACAATTGTTTTTGAGTTAGAACTGGATGCATTATTGCACGCCCGTTTGCCGCTAGCCCAAGCTGTGTCTAAGTTTCCTGCCAATCGCCGCGACATCGCGGTAGTAGTAGATGAAACAGTTTCTGCAACTGATGTTATGAATTTGATAAGAAAAGTTGGCGAAAATCAGTTGGTTGGCTTAAACTTGTTCGATGTATACCAAGGTAAAGGTGTTGAGCCAGGCAAAAAGAGCCTAGCCATCGCACTTACGTTACAAGACACTACTCGTACACTTGAAGATAAAGATATTACTGAGACTATGGAATCAGTGGTATCGGCTCTAAAGACCGAGTTCAACGCATCGTTGAGGGATTAAAGTATGGCACTTACCAAAGCCGAAATGGCAGAACATCTTTTTGAAACATTAGGCATTAACAAACGTGTGGCTAAAGAGATGGTCGAGTCTTTCTTTGAAGAAATTCGTGAAGCACTCGAAAGTGGTGAGCAGGTCAAGTTATCTGGCTTTGGCAACTTTGACCTTAGGGACAAGAATCAAAGACCGGGAAGGAACCCGAAAACTGGTGAAGATATTCCGATTTCTGCACGCCGTGTTGTTACCTTCCGTCCTGGACAGAAGTTAAAATCACGTGTCGAAGCGGCAAACTCGGGTAAAAAATAGTTCACTAGTTAATACGCCAATCCGAACGGATCTGTATTACGAAGAGCCACTCTTAATTGAGTGGCTCTTTTGTTTTTGAATTTGGTGAATGTAACCTACCGTTTGCAGCATCAGCTTGATATTGGCATGGTAACCAGTGTATTCAATACATCTTGCCCAGGCTGTTCTAAAGTAGGTGTGAGTAAGCTGTGCAACAAAGACGTTTGCTATTGTCTGGTATAATTTCTGTTTCACACTCATTAATCACTAGTATAATGCCTTCGTTATAATATGATTTTTTACCGTGGGTCACGGTCAGTTTATTTGGAGTTTCTTTTGGCACGACAAGCAAAATATTTTGATACTCGCTTTAATAAATCATTATTGCATCCTCGTTACTGGGGAACATGGCTAGCTATCGCTGTGTTGTTTCTATTTGGCGTACTTCCCGCAAGCGTAAGAGATCCCATTGCGAGACTATTGGCTCGAGTCGTGATGAAAGTGGCCAAAAAACCATTGCGAATAGCAAAGGTGAACATTACCCATTGTTTTCCAGAAAAATCAGCTGAACAAGTCGATGAATTAATCAAAAAAAATGTTGAGACATTTGTCATTACTTTGTTATCGCAAGCAGAGCTGCTTATTCGTTCTAACGCGCACCTTAAACGACGTATTCAACTTAACGGTTTTGAGCATGTTAAAGCAGCTCGAGATGCTAAGCAGCCGATTATTTTCATCATGCCGCATGTATGGCCGATGGAGTATGCAGGTCTTCGTATTAACATGGAAATACCTTTAGTGACTATGGCTAAGGCTCATCGCAATGGGTTATTTAATTGGTTTAGCAATCGGATGCGCAGCAGTCAAAATGGTCGCGTGTATATGCGTGAAGCAGGCATCAGAGCATTGTTAGCAGAGTTAAAAAATGATAACAGTTTTTTCTATTTACCAGATGAAGACTTAGGCCCTGAACAGAGTGTGTTTGCACCTTTTATGGGTACTGTTAAAGCGACTTTACCCGTAGTAGGGCGCTTAGCTCAAGCAGGTAACGCGCAAGTTATGCCTGTTAAAATTGGATACGATCAACAAGCTAAACAATTTATTATGACGGTGATGCCAGCGGTTAATCCTGATGAAATGATTGGCAAAGAAAACGAAGCTATCGCATTAAACAAAGTCGTTGAGCAGGTCATTAACGCTTATCCAGAACAATATATGTGGTTTTTAAAATTACTCAAAACTCGCCCTCCAGGTGAACAAGAATTTTACTAAAATATAATTATCACCATAATATGAACACAAAAATAATAAGAGGTTTATATGGATTTTAATGAATTATTAACGTCTTTATCGTTTGTGGTATTCACCTACGATAAACATCAAATAACTTTATTGCAGCTGCTGCAAGTGCCTCTCTACATATTTTTAGCGTGGTTTATTATTACTCGTGTTGGGCGATTGATTGTTAAAGCACTAAAGCGACGTAAAGTGGGCGCTGATGCCATTCACTTGTTCACTCGCATGTACTTTATTATCAGTATTGCGGTGTTGGTTTTCACCAGTATGGAAATTTTAAATATTCCATTAACCGCTTTTGCATTTGTGTCTGGTGCTATTGCTATTGGTGTTGGTTTTGGTGCCCAGAACATCATCAATAACTTTATCAGTGGTTGGATTTTAATGTGGGAACGCCCAATTAGAATCGGTGACTTTTTAGAAGTTGGTGAAGCCCGTGGAGTTGTAGAGTGTATTAATACTCGCTCAACCTTGATACGCCGTAATGATGGAGTGCACATGTTGGTTCCAAATAGCCAACTGCTTGAAAATACAGTGACCAATTGGACTTTGATTGATAAAAATGCACGAACATTTGTTCGTGTTGGTGTCGCTTACGGTTCGGATGTGATTAAAGTTCGCGAGCTGATTTATCAAGTTATTGCTGAACGGGATGATATTTTGCCGCAACCTAAACCCTCAGTCTTATTTGAGGACTTTGGCGACAACGCATTGATTTTTGACTTGATATTTTGGGTCAGCGCCGTGTCAGAAACAGATATCCGCCGCCGTCGTAGCGAAATTCGCTTTAGAATGTACGAGCTATTCAATGAGAATAATGTGTCTATAGCATACCCTCAGCGCGACTTGCATGTAGATGGACATTTGACGATAACTCAAAGTCATAAAAATCAGCTCTGAGTTTACCTCCAATAAAAAAGACGCAAATGCGTCTTTTTTATTGTGCGATTAACGCTTAAAAGCTACTTGGCTTTATTATGGCGATCCAATAAGTTTCTATTAATATCAGCCATTGATAAGCCTTGGTCTTCAAGTAACACAATTAAATGATACATCAAATCAGAGGCTTCATTCACAAGTTCCTCTTTATCATGAGTCGCAGCAGCAAGGGCGGTTTCTAAACCTTCTTCACCCACTTTTTGCGCCATACGTTTGGTACCACTTTCAAATAGTGATGCGGTATAACTTGAATCTGCACTTTGGCCTTTACGCGAAATAATCAAATTGGTCAGATTATCAATAAAAGGGTGAGCGTTGCCATCTTTCCAGCAGCTTTCTGTCCCCGTGTGACATGTAGGACCGTTAGGGATGACTTGTACTAAAAAGCTGTCGTTGTCGCAGTCTTTGTCGATAGCGATGAGATCAAGTGTGTTACCTGAGGTTTCACCTTTAGTCCATAAACGCTGTTTAGAGCGACTAAAAAAGGTCACTTGTTTAGTGGCTAAGGTTTTCTCTAATGCCGCTTTATCCATGTAACCTAGCATAAGTACTTTGCCAGTTAGGTGGTGCTGTACAACGGCTGGGATTAACCCTTGTTGCTTGTCCCAATCTACGCTTGTGCTATCAAATGTAATGCTTGTCATGTGTAATCTCTTATTTGATGAGGCTATTTACTGTTTGGTTTGGTCGTTAAGCGTAAGCCTATAAACGAATCGCAATGTTATTGGCATGCAAGTATTGCTTTAACTCACCAATATCAATAATGCCTTTGTGAAATACGCTAGCTGCTAATGCGGCGTCAACCTTAGCCAGTTCAAACACGGCTTTAAAGTGTTCCATAGTGCCAGCACCGCCTGAAGCGATTAACGGTACATCGCAAATCGCGCGCACAATGCTTAGCTGTTTGATGTCATAACCGCCGCGCACGCCGTCTTGGTTCATGACGTTTAATACAATTTCGCCACAACCACGTTTTTGCACTTCTTCAACCCAATCTTGGGTATACCATTGAGTGTCTTTGGTTGCCGCTTCGTCACCGGTAAACTGTTTTACTTTATAGCTATCACTAACAGCATCGTAAAATGAGTCAATGCCGATAACAATACATTGGCGGCCGAACTCATCTTGTAGGCGTGATATTAAACTCGGATCGCTTAATGCGGGCGAGTTGATTGATATTTTATCCGCGCCAAAGGCTAACTTTTCACGGGCTTGCTCGATGGTTTTTATACCACCAGCGACACAAAATGGAATATCAATTTGTTCAGCAACGCGGCTTACCCAAGATTTATCGATAACACGGTCGTGGGCGCTGGCGGTGATGTCATAAAATACTAATTCATCAGCGCCTTCTTCTGCATAACGGGCGGCGAGGGGAACGATATCTCCAACTATTTCGTGATTACGAAACTGCACTCCTTTAACTACTTTACCTTCACGTACGTCAAGACACGGAACTATGCGTTTGGCCAGCATTGTATTGCCTCCTCAACGGTAAATTGATTAATCAACAGTGCTTTACCGATAATGATACCCGATGCTTTGCTGTCGCGTACCGCAGCGACGTTATCGAGCGTGGCAATGCCGCCAGAGGCTTGCCACAGAATATTTGGATAAGTCGCGGCTAACTCAGTGTAAAGTTCAGTATTAGCGCCAGTTAAGGTGCCGTCACGGCTGATATCGGTCACTAAAGCATGCTTAAGGCCGACAGTTTCAAATTCAGCAACTAATGACTCTAGCGATTTACCACCACCAGATTGCCAGCCCGATACCGCAACAATCTTGTCGCCGTTATCATTGATGTTAACGTCCAGCGCTAAACAAATAGCATCGCTACCGTATTTTACAAACCAACTTTTTACCAGCTCAGGTTCTTTAACCGCAAGCGAACCAATAACTACGCGTTTGACACCAATGGCCAACAATTCTGCGACTTGATCTTCGCTGCGAATACCACCGCCCACTTGAATATCAACATCAAGCCCTGCAGCAAGTTCAGCAATCAATTTAGTTTGGCGTTTATTAGGATCTTTAGCTCCCGTTAAGTCGACGATATGCAGCAGCTTTGCCCCTTGGGCTTGATAAGATTGCAACTGTGCCAGTGGACTTAAGTCAAAGGTGGTTTGTTTGTCGTAGTCACCTTGGTATAAACGCACCACTTGGCCGTCAATTAAATCAATGGCAGGAATAATCATTGTGGTGCCCCCATGTTTAACCCCATCTGTAAAAAGTTCTGTAAAATTTTCGCGCCCACTTTGGCACTTTTTTCCGGGTGGAATTGCACCCCAAAAAAATTACCTTTACCAATGGCTGCACTGAATGACTCGCCATATGTGCTGCTGGCTAAGGTGTACTCACTGATTGGTGCACGATAGCTGTGAACAAAATACACGTAGCTGCCATTTTCTATACCAACAAATAAAGGATGGTCGCTTACCTCAATTTGATTCCAGCCCATGTGCGGCAACGGTAAGCCTTTGCTGTCTAAGTCGCCAATATCAGTGGGCACTAATCCTAAACAGGTGATATTTTGTTCGCTGCGACCGCCATGTTCATTAGACAAAGATGCCAGCATTTGCATGCCTAAACAGACGCCCATAACAGGTTGTGTTAAGCTTTTAATTAGCTCGATAAGGTTCTTTTGTTTTAAGGCGTCCATGGCCGCACCTGCGGTGCCAACACCAGGCAGTACTACTCTTGCGGCGCTGCGGATGACATCAAAGTCAGCGCTGACAATAACATTGGCGTTAAGGCGCTCAAAAGCAAACCGTACAGAGCTTAAATTGGCACAACCGGTATCAATAATCACAGTAAGATCATTGCCAGTATTTGAAGCATTCGATACTTGTGTCATAGAAGCTCCTTACAGCACACCTTTACTTGATGGCAGTATGTCACCTTCCACTTTCACTGCTTGGCGAAGTGTGCGGCCTAGCACTTTAAATAGCGCTTCCACTTTGTGGTGATCATTGTCGCCTTTTGAGCCAATGTGTAAAGTGCAACGCAGACCATCAGCGAATGAACGGAAGAAGTGAGGTACCATTTCGATAGCCATTTCACCCACCATTTCACGGTCAAAATCAGCACTGAATTTTATAAACGGACGACCAGAAATGTCCATTAAGCATTCGCCACTGGCTTCATCCATCGGTAAGCTGAAACCAAAACGAGCAATACCGCGCTTGTCGCCTAAGGCTTGACGAATTGCGTCGCCAATCGCGAGAGCAGTGTCTTCTACGCTGTGGTGGTCATCAATTTCTAGGTCGCCGTCAACATGGACGTCCATTTTAAAGTTACCGTGGGTTTGAATTTGATCTAGCATGTGGTCAAAAAAGCCAATACCAGTTTCAATCTTACCTTTGCTTTGGTTGTCTAAGTCGATGGTGACTTTGATGTCAGTTTCTTTGGTGGTACGCACGACCGTAGCAACGCGACCTTTACTCAGTAACGCGCTGGCAATAGTGTCCCAGTCGAGTGTTTGACGATTATATTTAAAGCTTTTAATGCCCATGGCATTGGCAAGTTCAACGTCGGTTTCACGATCGCCAATGACTGCCGATTCGGTAAAATCCACTTTGCCTTGGGTTAAGTAGTCTTTTACTAAGCCCAGTTTGGGCTTACGGCAGCTGCAGTTTTCATCATTAAAGTGTGGACAGATAACCACATCGTCAAATATCACACCTTGGCTTGCAAAAATTTGCATCATCATGTCGTGCGGGGCATCAAAGTCTTCTTTTGGAAACGAAGGTGTGCCCAAACCGTCTTGATTGCTGACCATCACTAAGCGGAAACCTGCATTCTGTAATTTAAGTAACGCTGGGATCACTTTTGGCTCAAATACTAATTTGGCCAAACTATCGAGTTGCTTATCGATGGCTGGTTCTTCAACTAATGTACCGTCGCGGTCGATAAAAAGGATTTTCTGTTTCATGCTAACTACCTTAAATGGTGATATCTAATTCTTATTTATGATGTATAGGGTATTGGCCGATATGTAACGTGCCTTAACGAAATAACTGAATAATCACATCGGTTTCTTTGGCTGAGGTAAAACTAAAACGAATTGCATCAGCAAGGCGTGGATCTTTGTACGCACGGGCAACCACACCGGAATCACTGAGTCTTTTTGCTGCTGCATTTACATCGTCAAATTTAGCTAATACGTAATTACCGTTGGCAGGTAATACGTTAGCGCCATAAGCGGTTAATGCAGTACTTAAACGTTTACCTTGTTCAATTAAACTGGCCACTTGAGTTCGCATGGTGTCGATACCAGCAGGACTTAACGCTTTTACTGCAAGGTCTGACACTGGTAATGGCACCGGATAAGGAGCAATAACTCGCATGACTAAATCAATCATGTCATCATTTGCGAGCATAAAACCACAACGTGCGCCCGCTAACGCAAATGCTTTTGATAATGTACGTAACACGACAAGGTTAGGGTATGTACCAAGTAAATCAGCCACGCTGTAGTCTGAGCAAAATTCAATGTAGGCTTCGTCTACCACCACAATTGCATTTGGCGCCGCTTGAATAGCCTGTTCAATTTTATCTTTAGCTATCACTGTACCTGTTGGGTTATTTGGATTACAAATAAATACAATTTTGGCACTACCGATTTGAGTTGACCATGCATCAGGTAATTGATAGTCATCGGTTAAACTTAACGCGGTAACCGCCACATTAAACGTGGCTGCACTAATTGAATACATACCATAGGTCGGACCAAAACAAGCAATACTGTCTACACCAGGAATACAAAATGTTCGAATGAGCAATTCAATTGCTTCGTCAGCACCACGGCTAGCAATCACGTTACTGGCTTTTACGCCAGCATAATCGCTGTAAGCATTGATTAATGCTGGCGGCTGGCACTCAGGGTAACGATTAACTTTATCAAGCTCACTATTATTGAATGGTGATTCATTGGCATTAATCCAAATATCTCCACGACCACCAATTCGTCGTGCACTCTGGTAGGGGGTCAACGTCAATAATTCGGGTCTGGCCAACGTTTTTGGATCAAAAGGCGCAGCTAAGGTTTGGCTCATGGTGGTGTTCTCTACTTTCTACTCTATAAGGTGCTAACTAGCGCTTAGCGATAGCGCTGACAATACGAATGACTCACTACTCAAAACTGGCTAAGCGAATGGCGATAGCATTTTTATGCGCACCTAATAATTCATTTTCTGCCAACACCATGACGGTGTTACCTAAGGTTTTAAGCCCTTGTTGGTTAAGCTCTTGCACCGTAAAACGGCGACTAAAGTCGGCTAATGACAAACTTGAAACCGAGCGGCTATAACCATAAGTCGGCAATACATGGTTAGTACCGCTAGCATAATCGCCTACAGACTCAGGGGTATAAGCCCCTAAGAACACTGAACCCGCACCGCGAATTTGCTTTAATACGTCTCGAGGTGCCGCAGTTTGAATAATCAAATGTTCTGGGCCATACAAGTTTGACACTTTTGCTGCTTGAGCCATATCGCTAACAATAATACTTCGGCTACATTCTAGCGCTTGTGCGGCGATGTCTTTACGGTTCAACTGCGCTAATTGTTCTATTAAGGCTTGGTTGACTTGCTCTGCCAGTGTTAATGAGTCGGTAACTAACATTACTTGCGAGTCAACGCCGTGTTCTGCTTGGGATAATAAATCGGCAGCAACAAAACCAGGATTTGCATCTTTGTCGGCAATAACGAGTACTTCAGACGGACCTGCAGGCATGTCTATTGACACACTAATACGGCTGTCCTGTGACACTAATCGTTTTGCTTCAGTCACATAACGATTACCCGGACCGAATATTTTGTCTACGTTTGGCACCGATTCTGTCCCAAATGCTAATGCTGCAATAGCTTGGGCACCACCGACCTGAAAGATGTCTGTAATACCGCATACATTAGCAGCATAAATAATCGCATCATTAATCGGCGGTGGACTGACTAATACACGCTTTTCGCAACCGGCTATTCTTGCTGGTAACGCCAACATCATCACAGTGGATATTAATGGCGCAGTACCACCGGGAATATATAAGCCGACTCGCTCGATGGGTTCGCTGCGCAATTCACAACGAATTCCCGCTTGAGTTTCTATATCAACACCCTGAAACACTTGCGCCTTATGAAAGGTTTCAATGTTATTCACCGCTTGCGCAACAGCTTGTTTGACGTCGTCACCTACTCGTGCACATGCTGCAGCAATCTCGTCAGTTGATAACGCTAGTTGAGTCAGTTCAACACCGTCAAATTGCTTGTTATAAGCCAGTAACGCGCTATCACCTTGAGCGTTCACTTGCTCAATAATGTTACGAACACGTTGTTCTACACTTGTATCACCAATTAATGGCGAGCGCGCTAACGTTTGTCGTTGTTGTTCGGTAGATAAAGAAGCCCAATCGAGAATTTGCATGTGTGTTACCCCATCATTTTTTCAATTGGCATCACTAGAATTGAGCTGGCACCTAATGCTGTTAACTCTTCCATTGTGTCCCAGAACAAATCTTCTGTACTTACAACGTGTATAGCTACGCGATTGGTGTCGTCATTGAGTGGTAATACTGTTGGGTTTTCAGCGCCTGGGAGCAGGGCAACAATTTGGTCTAAAGTTTCAACTGGGGCGTGCAATAAGATGTACTTACTTTCACGGGCACGGATAACACCATTAATTCGCGATAAGATTTTGTTGATGAGCGCTTGTTTTTCAGTAGATTGAGTTTTATTTGATTGAATGATGCACGCCATTGAGCGGTAAATGACTTCGGTTTCATATAAGCCGTTTGCTTCAAGGGTTGCACCAGTAGAGACTAAATCACAAATGCCATCTGATAATCCAGCGCGTGGTGCTACTTCAACTGAGCCTTTCAACATACAGTCGCTGTAGTTAATGCCTTTTTCTTGCATAAAGCGGCGCAGCAAGTTTGGGTAAGAGGTCGCGATGCGAAGGCCTTCAAGTGAGTTGGCATCTTTGTATTCAAACTCATTGGGTACAGCAAGTGATAAACGACATGAACCAAAATCTAATTCACGTAATTTGGTGCATTCAGCTGGTTTTCCAGCTAGCTGGCGTTCAATTTGTTCTTCTTCTAGAACGTTCTCACCGATAATACCTAGGTCAACAACACCATCCATGACTAAGCCTGGAATATCATCATCACGAACGCGTAACAAATCGATTGGCATGTTGTCTGCGTGTGCAATCAAGCGTTGCTCATTAACGTTAAATTTCACACCACAGCTTTTAAGTAACTGTTGAGACTCTTTAGATAAACGGCCCGATTTCTGAATGGCGATGCGTAAACGCTTTGACTGGCTCATATGGTACTTCCTTAATATATAAAATATAAATTGTTGAAAATTAAAAATATAAATTTAAAAAAACAAAAAACCCCTGAAATTCCTTCCAGGGGTTTATGTGAATAAGTGTTCACCACCAGAAGGATAACGTCCTTCGGCAGTTAGCATCCGAAGGCTACCGCATATGGTGATGATGGTGGATTGTAGTCACTTGGATGTTCATTTCAATACTCTTTATTTGATATTAACTTGATATTAGTTAATCAGTTTAAATGAGGATTTATGCACTCATTGAAGTCGTATTTATCGACTTGCTGTTAACTTAACCCCATTTATGCTTGTTTGCAAGAGTGAACAAAGCATTATTGTTATTTAATTACCATATTTTTTGCATAAGATATGCTTTCTAGTCGATTGGTGATCATTAGAGCCGGTTAAGCAAAGCGTTAACAGCACAACGGCTTAATATGTTAGCTATCAATGTCCCTGGGGATTAACCTCTGTTTGCTGTTTGCTGTTTGCTGTTTGTTGTTTGTCGATAAATGACTTTGAGAACTCAATAAATACATAGGGTAGACTGTTAGCGTAATGACACCTCCCATTTGGCACTCTACATCACTTAGGTTAATGATACCGTTTAATGGCTTGACTCTTATGCAACAAGAGCCGTGTGCTAGTCGATTATTCAAGGGATAACCGATGTTTTAGTGTGATGAAACTTGTTCCTTCAGTCTTTATGAATCGCAATGTTTAAATCATATCGTTATAAGCCATTGAGTTTATTGGACGCTACTTATAAGCTGGCGTGTATTACTCTTTATTAATTTAGCTAACGTCTCGAGGTATGCATTGTATGAAGACCATTGATTTAGTGGCGCTTAGAGATGTTATGGATTTGATGCTAGATGCTGTTTGCGTGGTTGATAAAGCGGGAACTTTTGTTTTTGTTAGTGCTGCATTTGAAGATATTTTTGGATATTCGCCAGACGAAGTGATAGGCAAACCCATGATTGACCATGTTTATTCAGAAGATGGCATAAAAACACTTAAAGTTGTTGAGTCATTGATGGAGGGTAAAAAACAACCTCGTTTTGAGAATCGTTGGGTCCGTAAAGATGGCAAAATTATCGACATTCTTTGGTCGGCACGATGGTCTGAAGACCACCAATTTAGAATTGCGATTGCTCACGATATTACTGAACGAAAATTAATGGAGCAGCAACTGCATTACATTGCAGGACATGATCCATTAACTGAATTACCTAATAGAGCATTGTTGTTTGGGCGCTTACAAACGTCACTTGGATTAGCACGTCGTGAAGGAAGCCATCTTTCGTTGTTATTTATTGATATTGATGGGTTTAAACATGTTAATGACAGTTATGGTCATCTTGTAGGTGATAAGCTACTTAAGAATATAGCTCAACGTTTACGTGATTGTGTCCGTAAGTCCGATACGGTTGGACGTTTTGGCGGCGATGAGTTTGTGGTGGTGTTAAATGGCATAGATTCATTTGATAATGTGCTGGTTATTACTGAAAACATTCGTGCTCAGCTCGAAAAAACTTATCAATTTGATGATCTTAATTTGCAACTTTCACCGAGTATCGGTGTTGCTCGCTACCCAGATAATGGTGATGATGAGCAGCAATTACTTCAGTATGCAGATCAAGCAATGTATAGAGCAAAAAATGCCGGCGGTAACCGAGTTGATGTTGGTGTAGACAATGCTACCTAGTGTTATTGCCTAACCTTATTTTGATTGGGCTTTAAACTTGAACAAGACGTTTTTGAAAGTAGCTGGTCTTCATAAATTACAATCAGAGCAATGGTTTTCGATGTGCTATCCACAACAACATTTTGCTTAATAGTGTTTAATAAGGCGCTGAATTCATTTAGTTGCACAGATAAGGAATGATATTTTAAGTATGCGTAAAACTGATAAAAAAATAGATAATCAATTAAGAGAGGGATTAACTGCCGTATGTGAACATGCATTGGATAATTATCCTGGTTTTGCATGGATTACACACGTAGTTGATTACACGCTATTCCCTAAAAGCTTACAGATTATTTGTATATTTGACAATGAGTCACTGCTAACGCAATTTAACCAAAGTGGCGATAAAGCGGTACTGTTAACGTTAATTCAACGTACTCTTGCTCAATACCAGATTAACCTCAGAGACATTAATCAACATGTTAGTTTTGATACTGAAACCGCTTGTGAGCAGCAACATAATGGTAATTGGGCATTGCGAGTTAATTATATCGCTAAAAGTAGGCAATCTAAGTTGAATTAGCATTGTGGTTTCAGTGGGCACAAGCCGTTAATTTTGATTAGGTGCTGGGAGAAATTAACTCATTTTGGTAAAACTTTGTTGGTGATTATAAAAATGCAGTACATGGGCAAGTTCGTAATCAGCTTTGTTTAATTCACCATATGCAAAGTGCGGAGCTAACTCAGCTTGATATTGTTGAAAATCAGTTAAAGATTGTATCAGCCTAGCAAGCGCTAGATTAACATCAAGATTACGATCTAACTTCGGCGCCGCAGGAATTGGTTCGGCTAAGTTATGTGACATCGCGCCTTTGGTGGCAAATGCCGTAAATGCCAGTGCACCAACGGTTTGTTTAAAGAGTGCTGATTTATGTTCAGGAAACCCGCTCATTGAAAATTCAACACTTTGCGCGCAATGTGCAAACACTTCAGCACTGTTCCATTCTCCGTGACTTAAATGCGCAAGTTGTTCGGTAGATAACATTGTTAACTGATTCAATTTGGCTAATAGTGCAGTAATGGTGAGTTGCTCAGGATCATTGCCTTGGCTTAACCATATTGCACTGGCACTAGTTATTCCAACAGCGGCACCCATTAAACTTACTTTTAAAAACTGTCTGCGTTGCATTATGTGGCCTCTTTGATCGGCATTAACTTAATATTTAATGCCGTCATCATAATCAACATAACGACTCTATGCATCTGTGTTGAAAGCAGATTTCTATACAAGATGTTAGCTGTTATGGGAATCAATAGAACAAGTTAGGTAGCCAAATAATCAAATGGCTACTCAAGGATAAATTATATTCGATGATGTTAGCTGCAATTGTATTTGACTGCTTATTTCGGCTTTTTGACTGGCAGTTAATAGGGTTGAGTTATCAATCGCCGTTAGCGCTGCTCGTTTGTCAAAACCACTCCACACATTGACGGTACCAGCAACAGACTCTAATCGAATGGTAGTGTCATTAATACGTTCGGCTACATTAAACGCTTGTTGAGGATCCGTTTGGCTCAATTGTGCCGATCGTTGACGAAATGCAATGTCTTTGTTGTCATCAGACAGTGAATTAATAACCTGCAAAAAATCGACTTCCGAATGTTCTGCGAGGGCATAACTGGCGTTGATAATGATATCTCGCTGAACATTTGCTTCATAATTATCTATTCGCGCTAACATCATATTGGGTTCAACACTGGCGATTTCAGCTACGGCACTGTTGAAATAATCTTGGTTTAAATCGTAGGCTTGTTTTTGATTGTTTAAAAATACTAAAGCAGCCTCAGGATCGGTTTCTGCCATTTTTCGTGAGACAATATATATCCCGCTGGCACGTTGCTCAACGGCAATCGTATCTAACCAGTCAACAGCATCTTGAGTATTTTTTTCAACCAACTGATATACCATCGACGTTATAAGATAATTAGTCGACTCATTTAATGGCAGTGATGAAATAAGATTTGCGGCTTCATTAGGTGACTGTTCAATATAGTAATACATGGTATTTAAGTACATTTTTAACGTTGATTGAGTTTCTGTTTGCTGCTTTAACCATTCAAATGCGGCAATTGCATCGGTATTGGCCCATGAGTCTACAATCGACATGATGATCGATGACTTCATCGGTTCTACTGCCAATAACTCGACATCGCTTAATGCTTGTTGCGGATTTACAGACGCTAAACCACGCAAATAACCGTCGAGTAATGACTCATACTGTTCAGTCGACTTTTGCTGTTCTAGCCATGAAATGACATTTGAAAATTGCATTTTGCCAGCTATTTCTAAAATTAATCCATATAAGTCTTCATGTTGAGTTTCTTCGGCAACGAGTAATGCTTCTAAAGGGTCTTGTTCGGCCAGTTGCATGATACGAAAAATCGACATGTAAGGCGTTTCATCATTGCTTAACGATGCCTTAAATGCTTCCCGGTCGTGAGTATTGTGGGGTAAATTATTCTCTGAGGTAATATTAGATTGTCCTGTAGAGACAGATTTTGAAGTATTAGTTGGTTGTGTTTTAGAAAGTAAACCGCGATGTTCAGTAGTGTTTGGGGTGTCATTAGGCCATATCAGCGGAAAACTGATAAACCCGATACACCAACTAATTGCCACTACGATTAACCATTTCATTATTGCTTTTCCTTAAGCTTGTTGCCGATGAACAAATCTCTCTTTAGGCTACGTTATTATGATGCTGTTTACATTGCAATGAATCATACAGTAATTAATGTCATGAAAAGATAGTTAACTCATTAACTTTTATATGAATTTGTTATCGACATTTAAATTTTGAGTTTGAACGAGTCATGATTGGTAAAAAGGACAAAAAAGAGACGTTCTACTTAAACAAGAATTAACCACATTTTATTTCGGATACTCTGTGTTTATTCCTATCATCAACAAAATCGAGATCTGGATCTTATATTGCGACTTAAAATAAGGCTATCTTTACAGTAGCGTTTTTATTGAGTAATGACTTATGTTTCAGATATTTTCTGATTTTGCATCTTGGCTTATTTTTAGTGTATTGGGGTTGTCTGCTGAGACAAAACTCGGTGATGCGCTGCATTTTTTTGTTGAAGACGTGACTAAAATTTTTGCTTTACTACTGGTGATGATTTATTTCATTGCCTTAATCCGGGCTTCGTTAAATGTTGAACGGGTCAGAGATTATCTAGCTGGAAAGCACCGAGGATTAGGCTATTTAATGGGATCTGGTTTTGGTGTCATAACGCCGTTTTGTTCTTGTTCGAGCATTCCTGTATTTTTAGGCTTTACCTCTGCCGGGATCCCATTGGGGATCACTATGAGCTTTTTGATTACCTCGCCTTTAATCAACGAGGTCGCAATATTACTATTGATGAGCTTATTGGGACTCAAATTTACTTTATTGTATATTGCCGTTGGAATGAGTGTGGGGATGTTAGGCGGTTTGTTTCTCGACAGTATTAAGGCTGAACGTTGGCTACAATCGTTTGCGGCCGAAGCCTTAAAGCGTGGCCAGCAGAAGGGGGTTGGCAATACGGCTGATGAGAGTGCCAATGTGCAAACTATGTCGTTACAACAAAGACATCAATTTGCCAAAACTGAAATGCTAGATATATTCGGCCGTGTCTGGAAATGGGTCATTATTGGTGTGGGGTTAGGCGCCGCATTACATGGTTTTGTGCCAGATGGTTGGATTGAAGCACATTTGGGCGACGGACAATGGTGGTCTGTACCCGCTGCGGTACTGCTGGGTATTCCACTTTATTCCAATGCGACAGGCGTTATTCCTATTATGGAAAGCCTGATTGTTAATGGGTTACCGATTGGTACTACGTTGGCATTTTGTATGAGTACCGTAGCAGCCAGTTTTCCTGAGTTTATTTTGTTAAAACAAGTGATGCAATGGCGCTTGCTGGCGATATTATTCAGCATGCTATTAGTTTCATTCACTTTAGTGGGGTGGATATTTAATGCATTTGCTCCGTTGCTATCATCTACGAGTTAGTCATAAGGAACAATAAATGAAAATCATTAAAGTATTAGGTTCTGGTTGTAAAAAGTGTCTTGAAACTGCAGAGCTTGCCCAAGCTATTGCCGACGAAAAAGGTGTTGCTATCAAAATCGAAAAAGTAACCGATATGGCGCAAATTATGGCTTATGACGTAATGAGTACGCCAGCGGTAGTCGTTGATGAGAAAGTGGTCCATAAAGGCAGTAAACCCACCAAAGATCAAATGGCAATGTGGATATAGAAGATATGTTTTACGGGTGATTTTTATGTCCGATATATTGTCATTTGACTTGTTTGGCCTAGCCGAGGCTGAAAAAGTCATGAGCATGAGTGTGAAACACAAGGCGGCCAATCAAAAAGTGGCGTTTGAACTCACCCCTGAATACCACATTTAAAACCTGCTATCTGAATAACTAAAAGATAAACGATTGATTATATTTTATCCGAGTCAAAAATGCTGAGTCACGCTGGTGGCCAGCATTTTTTGTTTCCGGCCTAATAAGCCAAATCATCGATATTGTTAATACAACTGCCTTTACAATTTTTGGTGATAAACAGTTGGAACATGAAGCCGTTATAAGCATAATAGCCCAAACCACATTACATCAACGTTAGCACGATAATTTGAGGATGCTTTGAGCTCTACACTTACCCAATCTGTAATCCATGAATTTAGCGATCGCGGCGCGTTAGCCAAACATGTGCATCATTACCACCACCGACAAAGTCAGACCGATATGGCCGTCGCGGTAAGTGACGCTATTGCTAAAAAGCATAATCTGATTTTAGAAGCTGGTACTGGTGTGGGTAAAACCTATGCGTATTTAATTCCGGCCTTACTCAGCGGTAAACAAGTGGTTGTGAGTACTGGCAGTAAAAACCTGCAAGAGCAGCTATTTCTTAAAGATCTCCCTGCATTACTCGCCATGTTAGATGTACATGTACCTATTGCATTATTAAAAGGGCGTAACAATTATTTATGTCAGTTACGCCTAGAAAAACAAATGCAAAATGCCAGTCAATTTAGCGAATATTATATTGATGACTTGCTAAAAATTAATCAATGGGCACATTTGAGCAAAGATGGCGATATCGGCAATTTAACCTCGGTGGCAGAGCATTCAGAAGTTATTCCTAGCGTAGTGAGCACTAAAGAAACCTGTACGGGTAAAAAATGCGATCATTATGATGTGTGTTTTACCCGTAAAGCACGTATTAGAGCAATGGAGGCCAAAGTGGTGGTGGTTAATCACCATTTATTTTTTGCTGACCGATTGCTAAAAGACACCGGATTTGCCGAGTTATTGCCAGATCCCGATGTGGTTATTTTTGATGAAGCCCATTTGGTACCCGATATTTGTATCAATTATTTTGGCAGTCATATATCCAGTCGCGAAATCGATCTGTTACTCAATGGCATCATCAAAATACATAAACAGGTTATTCGTGACAGTATTCAAATAGAGCAATTATCGCAACGTGGGCTGGTGGCATTAAGTGATTGGCACAATGCGATGTATGACAATCAAGTGTCAGATTGGCGTAAAGTGCTTGCCAATAAGCAATTAGCAACCGTGTCATGGGCATTACAACAATCATTAGCAGATCTTGCGAATGTGCTTCGCCATCATCTTGGCCGCGAAGACCTGCTCGATTTAGCGTTTGAACAATTACACGAGCTTGCTGAAAAGCTACAAGACTATTTTGAATGCAAAGACATGCAAGCGGCTTATAGTGTCGAGTTAGGCCCACGTTTTATCATGCTTCGGCTTAGCCCCATTAATGTGGCCAAACAATGCCAGCAGCTGTTTGATGCCAAAACCCGTTGGATTTTTACCTCGGCGACCTTGCAAGTAAACCGAAGTTTAGGCCATTTTGCGACCGAGCTTGGCTTATCATCCGCGAAGCAAATTATTTTAGACAGTCCGTTTGATTACCCTAATCAAGCGGTATTTTGTGTGCCGCGCCATTTAGGTAAAGTAGGGCAGTCGCAACATACAGTTAAACAATTAGTTGATGTGTGTGTTCAAGCTATCAACGCCGCTCAAGGCCGTACGTTCATATTGTTTACTAGTCATCAAATGCTCGAACAAGTGGCATCCGCTTTACAAGGTAAAGTCGCTTATCCATTATTGGTACAAGGCCAAGCCAGCAAACAAAGTTTATTAAATAAATTTAGACAATTAGGTAATGCAGTGTTGCTCGGCACCAGCAGTTTTTGGGAAGGAGTCGATGTTCGCGGTAAGTTACTCAGCTGCGTGATTATCGATAAATTGCCGTTTGTATCGCCAGATGATGCTTTATACAAAGCACGGGCCGCTAATGCTGAACGCCAGGGACTTGATCCCTTTAGCCATATTTCTCTGCCACAAGCGGTGATAAGTTTAAAGCAAGGAGTCGGGCGGCTAATACGTGATGAAAAAGATCGCGGTGTGCTTATTTTGTGCGATAACCGTATCGTAAATCGTGCTTATGGACAGGCGTTTATTAATTCGTTGCCACCAATGCAGCGCACACGTGACTTAGACCTAGCATTACAATTTTTAAAACAAATCCCTTAAGCTTTTTAAAACCGTGCGCATCAGTTATCATATTGAGTCTATTTGATGTTTTTTTACTGGGTAACCCATCATAATGCCAAAGCCGTTAACCATTCTCGCTCTTGATACTTGCACCGAAACTTGCTCTGCTGCGTTAACCATTAATGGCAACGTGTTTTCGCTTATTGCTGATGCACCACGTGAGCATAGCCAACGAATACTACCCATGGTTGATGAAGTGCTCGCTCAAGCCAAAGTGACATTGGCCGATGTGGATATGATTGCTTATGGCCGCGGTCCTGGCAGTTTTACTGGTATCCGTATTTGTACCAGTATGACTCAAGGCTTAGCTTTAGGACTCGATTTACCGGTTATTGGCATTTCGACCTTAGCGGCAATGGCCCAATTAGCCATAACAGAACAAGGTGCCACGCAAATTTTGTGCTGTATTGATGCGCGTATGAAGGAAGTTTATTGGGGCCAATACATTGCCAAAGACGGCAATGCAACGTTAGTAGGCGAAGAGCACGTTAGTGCGCCTGAAGCGATTGAGTTGATCCTCGACACACAACAAAATATTAGTGTTTGTGGCACTGGCTTTGAAGCTTACCCACAGTTATTAACGATAGCGCCACACATGACACCATGCATTGAAGCGACTTATCCAGATGCGAAAGCTATGTTAGTTTTGGCACAACAAGGTCATCAACAAGGTTTGCATACTACTGTTGATGAACTTTCGCCGGTATACCTTCGTGATACCGTTACCTGGAAAAAACTTCCGGGCCGAGAATAGCCATTGACGGTTATTTGACATAGAGTATAAGGTACGAATAAAGGTAAATGGTGTCGTTAATGACGATAAATGCAGCATTATCAATGGCAAATAATCAATCAGGCCCTATTAGTCTGAGCCAAGCTGTTGCCGGTAATCGGCCGATAACTCCGGCCCGTGAACCTATTATTGTCAATCCTTCTGCTGAAGAACGTGACGTTCAAGGCATTGAAACTCGCAACATTGCCATTGTTGATGATTCTACTTTGTCAGCCAAACAGCAAGCCCGTGTAGAATACGATCGTGATACTCACAGTCAACGTGGTGCTATTGCGCAGTATTTATCAACCCAGCATTCTGCTAAAAGAGACGAAATTCAACAAATGGTTGGTATTGATTTATATGCCTAATGTGCAGTTGTCTGCAACACCCAGTCGCAGCCGTTTTATGATTGAATTACTGTTGGCTTTTTTACTGACGCGATTCCCCTATATATCTATTCCTTTTAAATGGTTTGAAAGCTATTTTCACGAATTATCTCATGGCATCGCGACATTATTAACCGGCGGGTCTGTTAGTCATATTCAGCTATTTCCAAATGGTGCAGGTTTTTGTTTTAGCCAAGGCGGCAGCAGCATACTAATTGCTTATGCTGGCTATTTTGGCGCCGCATTGTGGGGCTATTCAATATTTCTGATGGCAACTCAAAAACAGACTATTAGATTTACCCTGACTTTACTCGCGTTGACGGTAGCAGCATCATTACTTTTTTGGGCTCGAGATGTATTAACTATTGTTATTCTTAGCGTATTGATAATACTTTTTTTGTTACCACTTAAATTAAAAAATAGTAGTCTGTTAAACACCTTACTGCGTATATTAGGCCTAATGATTATTTTAAATGCCATGGCAAGTCCGATGGTGTTATTAGGGTTAAGCGGCCAAGGCGATGCGGTTATGTTAGCTGAAATGACTTGGCTACCAGCATGGATATGGGTAATTACATGGCTCGCCTTTAGCGGGTTTATGCTGTTGCTCTGTTGGCGTAAAGTAGATCGAAAAAAGGGAGTATCAAAATGAAACGTAACATGATGTTAGGAGCCTTAATTGGCTTATCAAGTTTAGGTATGTCAACTGCAATATACGCAGCCGATAGTATGGCCGATAAAAAAGTGACGGCACCGCAGGTTAATTCCGCCCTTGCTAAAGCAGTGGCCAGCGAGTTTCGTACTGCAGATAATAAACTACGTGACCAATATCGTCATCCTGCTGAAACATTAGCGTTTTTTGATGTTAAGCCTGAACAAACTGTAATTGAACTATGGCCAGGTGGTGGTTGGTATGCTGAAATTTTAGCGCCATACCTAGCTGAAAAAGGCCAATATGTAGCTGCTAATTTTGAAATTAATCCTGCAACAGACACGAATCAAAGTGCTTATTACAAATCAGCGGGTTTGAAGTTTGAAAAATGGGTTAGCGATAACAAAGCCAGTGTCGGCAATGTACAGTTTGTAACGCTTGATCCACCGGCTAAGTTTTCATTGGGTAAAGATAATTCTGCAGACCACGTATTAACATTCCGTAACTTGCACAATTGGGCAATGAAAGGAGAGTTGGAAGGTGTGTTTAAAGCCGCTCATGACGTGTTAAAAGTTGGAGGCTCATTAGGTATTGTTGAACACAGAGCTAATATCGGTATGGCTGCAGAAAGTGGCTATATGGATCAAAATCAAATGGTTGAGTTGGCCAATAAATACGGTTTTGAATTAACCGGCAGCTCTGAAGTGAATGCCAATCCTAAAGACACTAAAGATTATCAAAAAGGTGTGTGGACATTACCACCGCGTTTAGCGTTGGGCGATCAAGATAAACAGAAGTATCTTGATATTGGTGAAAGTGATCGTATGACAATCAAATTTACCAAAATAGCCGCTAAATAATTTTTGTAAAGTGAGCCAACAATGTTGAACATTGATGTAGAAGAAATTCAATTGCCGTTGGCTCATATTACTCTTGCAGCTAAACGTTATGGTCAAGCCGACAAGCCAGTGATTTTGGCTTTGCATGGTTGGCTTGATAATGTCGACAGTTTTATCCCCTTAGCGCAGGCCTTTGCCCAGCAAGGGTTATTCGATAAATTTCAACTGATGTGCATCGATTGGCCTGGGCATGGATTATCAGATCATCGCCCAGGGCGTTATCCGTTGCATTGGGTTGATTATATTTACGACCTACAAGCCGTGATCCATACCCTTTCACAAGAAACAGGTCCCATTATCTTATTGGGCCATTCACTCGGCGGCATTGTGGCGTCAGCTTATAATGCTTGTGTTGCTGACAATATCCATAAGCTCATATTAATAGAAGCCCTTGCACCATTATCAGAATCAGCTACACAAGCTAAAGATCGCTTACGTAAAGGCTTACAGCAACAACAACGCTTTAATCGTCAACTGGCTAGAGCAACTCCAACGTATTCTTCAATGGATATTGCCATTCAGGCTCGCCATCAACTCACTGGATTAGCATTACCATGGTGCGAAATAATCACCAAACGTAATATGGCAGTCACAGATGGCCATTATTCATGGCGTAGTGATCCTCGGTTAAAATTAGATTCACTTAACCGATATACCTTTGAACAGGTTGATGCTTTGATGACAATAAGTGACACGCCTTCTTTACTTATTGTTGGCCATGATGGTTTTAAACAATTGACAGCATCAACCGAGCAAGCCAATAACTGGTTTTCCAATATTGATATCGTTCATTTAGCCGGAGACCATCATCTTCACATGGGAAATGCCGAGCAAGTTGCTAAATCGATTGGAGCATTTATTCTAAATAGCCGTTAACCATAGGTAAAAACGCTGTTATTTTTAGTTTATTTATGTGATTATGATCGAAAATTAAAACACTTGTATGACTTAGTTCACGACAAGCAACATAATAAAGCCTGCGAAAACAATTTTAATGATACGCAGACAATAAAATATTTTACCACTGACGGGGAATGCACGTCTTAGCACAGTGGGCATTATTAGGAGACACCTGTGGACCAGCCTTGGATTAATAATTTACCTGAACATGTTCCGGCCGAAATCGACCCATCTCAATTCAGTTCTTTAGTACACATGTTCGAAGATGCAGTAGCAAAATATGCTGACCAACCTGCATTTATTAACATGGGTGCGACGATGACGTACCGTAAACTCGAAGAGCGAAGCCGAGCATTTGCTGCATATTTACAAAACGAACTGCACTTAAATAAAGGCGACCGTGTTGCCATTATGATGCCTAATTTGCTGCAATATCCTATTGCTCTGTTTGGTATTTTACGTGCGGGAATGGTAGTGGTTAACGTTAACCCACTGTATACGCCACGGGAATTAAAACATCAATTAGTAGATTCGGGTGCAAGAGCCATCATTGTGGTGTCTAACTTTGCTAATACCCTAGAAGAAATTGTTGATCAAACTCCAATAGAATCAGTCATTATTACTAATCTTGGTGATCAACTCAGTGCACCTAAACGCACTTTAGTTAATTTTGTTGTTAAATACATTAAAAGATTAGTGCCAAAATATCATTTACCTCATGCATTATCATTTCGCGATGCACTCTCTAAAGGCCGACGCCTACAGTACATTAAAGCCGATATTAGTGGCGAGGATTTGGCTTTTTTACAGTATACCGGTGGAACGACAGGGGTATCTAAAGGTGCCATGTTAAGCCATAAAAACGTAGTAAGTAACGTTTTACAAGCTAGTGGTGCTTATTCGCCAGCGCTTGATGATGGTGCTGAGTTTGTGGTGACAGCATTGCCTCTGTACCATATTTTTGCCCTAACAGTGAATTGTTTATTGTTTATACATAAAGGTAGCAAAAATTTACTGATCACTAACCCTCGCGATATCCCAGCATTTGTGGGTGAATTGAGAAAGTACCCGTTTACGGTATTAACGGGTGTTAATACCTTATTCAATGCTTTAGTGAATAACGAAGAATTTACTCAACTTGATTTTTCTGGTTTAAAGTTGTCTATTGGCGGCGGGATGGCGGTGCAGCGCGCCGTAGCTGATAAATGGCAAAACCTAACTAAGACACGCCTACTCGAAGGTTATGGTTTAACTGAAGCCTCACCATTGGTCACATGCTGCCCATATAACCTCAGTGGTTACAATGGTTCAATTGGCTTTCCTGCGCCTTCAACGTTCATTCAAATACGTGATGATGATGGCAAAGTTCTAGCCCAGGGCGAAACTGGTGAATTATTTGCTAAAGGCCCACAAGTGATGCAAGGTTATTGGCAGCGTCCGGAAGAAACGGCGAGTGTCATTGACAAAAACGGTTGGTTAGCTACAGGTGATATTGGTTATATGGATGAAAAAGGTTTCTTTTTCATTGTCGATCGTAAGAAAGATATGATTTTAGTGTCAGGTTTTAATGTATTCCCGAATGAAGTGGAAGAGGTTGTTGCATTACATCCTAAAGTTATCGAAGTCGCTGCGGTTGGCGTTCCTAACGATGCCAGTGGCGAATTAGTGAAGATTTTTGTGGTAGCAAAAGACAAATCATTAACCGAAGAAGAGCTGATTAAGCACTGTCGTCATCATTTAACGGGATATAAAGTTCCTAAGCTGGTAGAATTTAGAGACGAATTACCGAAAACCAATGTGGGTAAAATTTTACGCCGACAACTTCGAGATGAAGTTAAGAAAGCGTAAAATCAAAGCCGGCAACTGAGCCGGCTTTTTTATGTTTGGTTGTTATCAGCTTATCGTATTGCTCACACCTTTTTTTAGCGGAGCCTATTTTGTTAACGTTTGAATATATCAGTGATGATGCCAGCCTGTTGTCATTAGTTGAACAATACCAACAAAGCACCTTACTGGTGCTAGATACTGAGTTTGTCCGCACTCGAACCTATTATGCTAAATTAGGCCTTATTCAAGCCTATGATGGCAAAACTTTAGCCTTAATTGATCCGGTTGCGATTACCGATTTAAGCCCATTTTGGCAGTTATTAACTGACCAAAATATTGTCAAATTAGTGCATTCATGCAGTGAAGATCTCGAAGTATTTGCTCATTACGGTGAATGCCAGCCAAGCCCACTATTTGATAGCCAAATAGCTGCAAGCTTTGCTGGTTTAGGCCACGGTTTAGGTTATGCCAAGCTGGTTGACGCATGCTTGCAAGTCGAAATAGATAAAGGTGAGTCACGCACGGATTGGATGAATCGTCCGCTTTCTGATGCACAATTACAGTATGCGGCTAATGATGTGTTTTACTTGTATCAATTATACCCACAGCTGCAACAGAAGCTTGCTGCAGATAATCGTGTTGAATGGTTGTTTGAAGAAGGTCAGCGTATGACCGAAGGGCGCATGTCATTGCCAGCAGGCGACAGCGTCTACCTTAAAGTTAAAAATGCGTTTCAACTATCGAGTCAGCAGCTAGCCTATTTAAAAGTATTGGCTAAATGGCGTTTAGCCAAAGCGGTAAGCCGTAATCTTGCGCTAGGTTTTGTTGTAAAAGACCATGCATTAATTGCATTAGCCAAAAAACAACCAACCACATTAGCGGAATTGAATAGTTTAAATGACTTAACAGATCAAGAGAAACGTATTCACGGCAAAGATTTATTAACGGTTATGGCGACGGCAGATTTAATTAATCTCCCTGAAGAAGTTGATGTTGTGGCGCTTAAGTCTGGTTATAAATCAGCTTTTAAAGAAGTAAAAACAGTCTTAACTGAATTATGTGAGCGTGAAAACGTCGCATTAGAATTTGTTGGTTCTAAACGCCATATTCATGAATTTCTATTATGGTTATACCATAACAAGCAAACACCAACACCGATACTCTTGGTTGGTTGGCGTGGGCAGTTGGTAGGTGATTTACTAGAGCCAGTTCGCTTTAGTTAATTTAGCTCTAGTTATTCAGTAATACCACCAAACTAAAAAAGGATACTCGCATTATGCGAGTATCCTTTTTTGTTTTAAGTAGAGTAGGGCAACCTTGGCTGATTACTTTGAATCAGGTAAGGTAACGTTTAGCTCTAACACTGATAAATTATCATCGTTTTGATCAAGTTGCACAGAGACCTGATCATCTGATATTTGCACATATTTACGGATCACTTCAATGATTTCTTGCTTCATCTTTGGGAAATAATCAGGTGCACCACGCTCTCCACGCTGGTGAGCCACAATAATTTGTAATCGTTCTTTTGCCAATGATGCGGTATTGGGCTTTTTACTGCTTCTAAAATAATCAAGTATCGACATAATTAGCTCCCAAATATCCTTTTAAGGAATCCCTTTTTTTCTTCTGTAATAAATCGAACAGGCACATCATCGCCTAATAAGCGCGCGACTGTATCGCCGTATGCTAAACCTGCGTCACTTTCTTGGTCGATAATGACCGGTACACCAGAGTTTGATGCTTTCAGTACCGATTGAGACTCAGGGATTACACCGAGTAATTCAATAGCCAAGATTTCTTTAACATCCTCAACACTGAGCATTTCACCCGTTTTGACTCGTGCTGGAGAGTAACGAGTTAACAATAAATATTCTTTAATGGGTTCCAAAGACAATTCAGCACGACGTGAACGGCTCTGTAACATGCCTAAAATACGATCAGAGTCACGTACTGAGCTCACTTCAGGGTTCGTAGTCACGATTGCAATGTCGGCAAAGTAAAGTGCCATCATGGCACCTTGTTCAATACCCGCAGGTGAGTCACAAACAATATAATCAAAATCTTTGGCTAAATTTTCAAGTACTCGACCAACACCTTCTTTAGTGAGCGCATCTTTATCGCGTGTTTGAGACGCGGGTAAGATAAACAGTTTGTCGCAGCGTTTATCTTTAATTAATGCTTGGTTCAAATTAGCTTCACCATTAATAACATTAACAAAATCATATACGACTCTGCGTTCACAACCCATAATCAAGTCAAGATTACGTAAGCCAATATCAAAATCGATAACGACAGTTTTCTTTCCTTTTAAGGCCAATCCTGTGGCAATTGCTGCACTGGATGTTGTTTTACCCACACCGCCTTTACCTGATGTGACAACAATAATTTGCGCCATTTATATGTATATCCTTGTATTTGCCGATTATTGGGGCAATGATTCAACAGTAAGAGATGCGCCTTCAAGGCGAACACAGCCTCTTTGACTTAGATCGTATTGTTGCAAATGTTCTGTCAACCAATACTGTCCAGCAATCGATACTAATTCTGCTTCTAACGAGTTAGCGATAATCACACTTTGATTATCTCCCGCAGCACCCGCCATGGCTTTCCCACGAAGAGCACCATATATATGGATGCTACCATCAGCAATGACTTCAGCGCCATTACCAACCGCACCAAAAATGATTAAATCAGCATTTTGTGCGTATATTTGTTGTCCAGAACGCACATTTTGTTTAACAATTTTAGTTGCTCGTTCAGGTAACTCTGCTTTGCGGGCTTGTTTCCCTGACTTTACCACTGCAATTGCCATGCTCTTTGCTTGTTCAATTTGCTCAGCGCTTGCATCGGTAATGCCTACAATAATAAGATTTCGGTCAATTAATAATTGTTTTAGCGCATTAAAATCAATGTGGGTATGCTGAATGGCAGATAAATTTAATACCAAGGGTGCGCCCAAAAAGAACTGAGGAGCTTGAGCCAATTTGTTGTCTAATTCAGCCGCAATGATATCGAGATCGTTATGATTGATATGCAGCACTGATAATGTAAAAGACGTGGCCTTTAATTCGAGATTTTGTTTAGCCATCCCGGCGTGATTCTCCAATACTCAGCGATAAACTGATTTACAATTATTTTCTTGTGCCACCATGTTATAGTGTGCTCAGTTGACTATCAAGTTTGAACCTTTGGAAATTTACACTAAAATGATATGTGCAGTATATAAAAGCGGTCGAAGAGCAGATACTTACCTTTTTGTCAAAAAACGTGATGTTTTTGATGACGTTCCTGAACCGTTAATGGAAATGTTTGGCTCAAAGACATTAGTGATGATTGTACCTTTATCTAAACGAGACCATTTAGGTATCGCTGATATTGACAAAGTGAAGGTAGCATTAGTTGAACAAGGCTATTACTTACAAATACCACCACCACAAATTAATTTACTCGAACAACACAAACAAGAATTAGCTTTTAAGAAATAAGCTCATTCTTAAAGGAGTAATCAAGACGAATATGATTCAAAAAATCATTTCATGCGCATTTTTTTACTTCTTTTGTTCTAATATTGCCATGGCGGAAGACAGCCGTGGCGAATTTACTGACTACTTGTTGGAACTACAGCAAAAGGCAATTGCCACTGGCGTTAATCAACTCACAGCAGAACGCTATATTGCTAATATTAAAATCTTCAAAAAAGCCAGCCTTAATACCCATTCAGACGAATCACAAACATTAGAAGACTTTATTCCCCAAGTTGTACCTGAAATTACCGTGAGTACTGCCAGAGCAATGTTTCAGCAGCACGAATCACAAATACAAAATTTAAGCCGAGCTTATCAGGTTCAACCACGTTTCCTGATGGCGCTATGGGGGATGAACTCTCGTTTTGGTGAACGTACAGGACGTTTTTCTGGGTTATCTGTTTTAGCCTCACTGGCTTATAAAGGCGATAAAGAAGCTTTTTACATTAATGAATTTATTGCAGCGCTTAAATTAATTGAACAAAAAAGTATTACCGAAGATTTATTGCGGAGTTCTTCATCTGGGGCTATGGGGCAGATGCAAATGATGCCTAGCCAGATACTCCAATACGGTATAGATGCCGATAAAGACGGCATCATTAATGTCTGGGACAGTATGGATGATGCCTTTGCATCTACGGCTAATATGTTACATCGACAAGGTTGGCAATATGATTCTACATGGGGAAGACAGGTAAAAACGACCTTGATGTTAGATCCCAACTTACTTGGTTTACAAACACATCACACATTTTCACATTGGCAAGCCTATGGTGTCAGGCGTTTTGATGGTACAGATTTACCCCAACGTAATGACATGGAAGTATCATTAATTGCGCCGGATGGACCCAAAGGTCGCTTTTATTTAACCTATAATAATTTTCGTTTATTACATCAATTTAATAATTCTTTGTACGATACGTTGGCAATAACCTACCTTTCTGAGAAAATTAAACAGTAAATTGTACTGTTTTAGGTGTAAAATGCGTGAAAATTTAGATAATAAGCCACTTTAGACATAAAATGATGACTCAGTTTTGGATAACCACACCTTTAGAAAAAATGACACCCGAACAATGGGAGTCTCTTTGTGACGGCTGCGGTAAGTGCTGTCTAAATAAAATCATCGATGATGAAACTGATGAACTTTATTATACAAATGCCGCCTGCCACCTATTGGACAACGATACTTGCGGTTGCCGTAGATACCCTAATCGTTTTACTTATGTGCCTGAATGTACTTCCATTACACCAGAGAATATTGCTGAATTAACTTGGTTACCAGATAGCTGTGCCTATCGTCGTTTGCATGTTGGCAAAGGCTTACCTAGCTGGCATCCGTTGCTGACGGGGAATAAAGAGGCCATGCATGCAGCGGGCATTTCGGTACAAGGTAAAACGGTAAACGAAATGAAAGTGAAGTATTTGGAAGACTGTATTGTATTGTGGCCGATGCTGGACGTTGAATAATCAATTCTTTAAATATAAAAAAGACCTCATTGAGGTCTTTTTTATATTTGATTTCGAACATTTTGCTGATTTATTTTGCAGATTTAAGTGCCGGTAACAACATTAACAACCAAATAACACCATAAATAGCAAAACCAAGCATCATCCATTGTGCCATGCTGACAGACAGCCATGACCATGGTGAGTCACTGCACATACCCGTTGGCGAGAAGACTGAAGGTAACCAGGTGTCTAATGGCATAAAACTGGGGAATTCGGGGTAAAAAGAACAAGTCGCAAACGGTGAAGGATTAACTTGCATCTGGTTTAGCTCATAAGCTAATTTAAAGCCCCAAACCGCCGATACAGCCCATCCAGCCATACCCACTAATCGTAGCAACCACACTTTAGGTTGTAGTATGCCTATCAGCGCTGCCAGAATAATACCGAGTACAGCAACACGAATATAAATGCACATTACACACGGTGCTAGATCCATTCCATATTGAAAGAAGAGGGCTGCCAACTCTAATCCAATAGCGGATAATAATAATAAACCCCAAGAAAAACGATTATGGCAAAACTGCTGTAGTTGTGACAATTTCAGTTCCTAATAAATGTGCTGGTAAAAAAAACACCCTCAAATGAGGGTGTTCAGATGGATTGTCACGACTTTAAGATAAATTATCTACTAAGTCCAATATGCTGATTTAATTAATGACCCATTACCGCACCGCTGATGTCTTTGGCAGAGTGGTGGATTATTAATTGAGTTTCATAAAGAACATCAGTCATGTCGACTAAGAAACCAGACTCAATGGCCATTACACCCACAATCGATAATACAATCGTATAAGGCAACGCCATCCATACCATACGGCCGTATGACAAGCGAATAAGCGGTGCTATGGCTGAGGTTAACAAGAATAAGAACGCTGCTTGTCCATTCGGTGTAGCCACAGAAGGTAGGTTAGTACCGGTGTTAATTGCCACAGCAAGTAAGTCAAATTGATCTCGAGTGATTTGGCCACTCATCAATGCAGCTTTCACTTCATTAATGTAAACCGTGCCCACAAACACGTTGTCACTGACCATAGATAATAAGCCGTTAGCGATGTAAAAAATCACTAACTGCATATTGCCTTCATAACCTAATGCCCATTGGATCACTGGAGCAAACAGTTCCTGGTCAATGATCACACCAACGATGGCAAAAAATACCGCTAAAAGCGCAGTGAAAGGCAAGGCTTCTTCAAACGCTTTACCCAAAGAATGTTCGTCGGTTATGCCATTAAATGCTGTTGCTAAAATAATGACCGATAAACCAATGAGGCCCACAGAAGCTAGGTGAAGTGCTAAACCTGCAATTAACCAAACTCCAATAAGAGCCTGGACAACCAGTTTCATTTTATCTTGGTTGGTTCTGTGTGAGTCTTCATGATTAGCGTAATCGGTTAAAATCTTATGTACTGCACCAGGTAATTGCGCGCCATAACCAAATACTTTGAATTTTTCGACAAGAAAACAAGTGAATATTCCTGCAACCAATACCGGCATAGTCACCGGTGACATCCGTAAGAAAAACTCACCAAACTGCCAGTGGGCTTGTGCCGCAATGATCAAGTTCTGTGGTTCGCCCACCATAGTACAGACACCACCAAGAGCGGTACCAATACCTGAATGCATTAATAAATTACGTAAGAATGCACGAAATGCTTCTAATTCTTCATTGTTTAACTGTTCAGTTGTTTCAGATGTATGGTCATGGCCATCGTTAAAGCTCTTACCTGAAGCGACCTTGTGGTAAATGGAGTAAAAACCAACGGCAACAGCAATGATAACCGCGATGACTGTTAACGCATCTAAGAACGCAGATAAGAATGCCGACGCAGTACAGAACATCAACGAAACAATGATTTTTGAACGCACTTTAGTAATCATCTTGGTAAATACAAACAGTAATAACTGTTTCATAAAGTAAATACCGGCGACCATGAAGACTAAAAGTAACAATACTTCCAGGTTGGCTTCAATTTCATGTAGAACTTGTGAGGGGGATGTCATGCCAATAAATACGGCTTGAATTGCGAGCAAACCGCCGGGCTGAAGTGGATAACATTTAAGTGCCATGGCAAGGGTGAAAATAAATTCAACTACCAGTACCCATCCAGCGACAAATGGACTGACATAAAAAAACAGCAGGGGATTAATGACTAAAAATGCCATAATTGCGTATTTGTACCATTTAGGTGAATTGCCTAAAAAGTTGACAAATAGCGCCTGACTTTTGGTTGCCTGCATAGCAGCCTCTCCGATATTGTTATTGTGACTGTATTGGTACCATTTTTGGATAGCTTACAATACATCATTATTTTCAAACAGATTTGGGAGAATAGAGGCAACTCATATTCGAAAACTTGATGAGTATCAACTTTTCGTTAATTGAGTTTTAAATTCAACTCGATTGAATGAGTGATTTTGGCCAATTTCTCTCTGTAGAATATAGATATCTTGTTATAGCAAACAATGTGTTAGTTAAATAATTTACTCACTAACTACGCATGGCTCTTATTTTTCATCGCTAGTGTAGCGTAAAAAAAATTGAATTGTAACGCTGTTATTTTTGTTAGTAAAAACACGTGGCGTTAACAATTTAATTACATCAGTATATACTAAACTGCTAGGGTTTTATCAGATAAAGTGATGATATGTCGATGATTATAGTAGTGTAATGTGATTAATATTCAATTATTGTTACTTGCTCTGCTTCAGTTGTTTGAAATTCAATCGTAATGAGTGTCGTGTTTAAACAATGGTTTTTATTTTCTACCGCTCTGGTATGATCAGTCCCAATAGTTTCGCCATTGTTTAGCAATAGGATATTAAGGCTGATGATCATCAATGCCAAAGGGCCAGCGAGTTTTGCCGAGAAATATATTGTTCGTTCCATTTGGGAAAACAAATTCCCACCGGGATCAATTTTACCTGCTGAACGTGAGCTGTCTGAACTTATCGGCGTTACACGTACAACGTTAAGAGAAGTATTACAACGTCTTGCTCGAGATGGTTGGTTGAAAATTCAACATGGTAAACCTACCCAAGTGAATAATTTTTGGGAAACGTCTGGGCTAAATATTTTAGAAACCATTGCAGACTTGAATCCTGATGGTTTTCCATTATTAGTCGACCAGTTAATGGCCGCTCGTGGTAATGTCAGTAATATTTATTTTCGGGCATCTATCCGTCACAATCCTGAAAAAGTAGTTGAAGTTTTAGCGGGTATTCATAGTTTAGAAAATGATGCTGAAGCGTATGCGACATTTGATTACCAGTTGCACCATACATTAGCTTTTGCGTCAGGCAATCCATTGTATGTGTTGATTTTAAATGGTTTTAAAGGCCTTTATAATCGTGTTGGTCGATATTATTTTTCTAGCCAAGAAGCTCGTGAATTAACCATGCGTTTTTATCTTAAATTAGAGAAACTGGCTCAGGATAAAAATTACTCAGACGTACCAGCGTTAATGCGTACAAATGGTATTGAAAGTGGCAAAATGTGGCAAAAATTGCGTGATGATTTACCCGCTGAAATGGGTCATGATAAATCATAGTGAGATAGTAACTTAAGCCATTAAATCTCTCATTACACGTTAAAAAAACCAATCAAATTGATTGGTTTTTTTACAACAAAATTGCTCATACTCACAGCATCGAATGTAAACTAGATAGACTTTGTGGTGTCGTTTCTGGACACATTGACAAGGTACTAACAATGCCTAAGTGATCAAATTGCTCCAAAGTGACATTAAATCCCCATAACCGATGTAAATGCTTTAATACCTCTTGATGGTTGTCTGCCAGCGGAATGTTGTCAAATGGTATGTAGCGTAAGATAATTGACCTATCACCGTTCACTTGAACTTGTTGTACTTGTATATTGGGCTCGATATTCGACAGATTATATTGTTGTGATAGGGTGTTGCGAATATCCTGGTAACCTTGATCATCATGAATGGCCGATATTGATAGTTGACCGCGTTTTTCATCATCTAAAATACCAAATAGTTTAAAGTCACGTATCACTTTAGGTGATAAATATTGGCTAATAAAACTCTCATCTTTAAAGTGTTTCATAGCAAAGTGAACCGTAGTGAGCCAATCGCTGCCTGCAATGTCTGGAAACCATTTTCGATCTTCTTCAGTGGGGGTTTCGCAGATACGTCTGATATCGATAAACATCGCAAAACCTAAAGCATAGGGGTTTATGCCACTATAATGTGGACTATTATAGGCAGGCTGCGCGACCACCGCGGTGTGATTCTGCAAAAATTCCAACATGAAACGGTCGGTGACTTTGCCAGTATCATATAATCGATTGAGGATGGTGTAATGCCAAAAAGTTGCCCAGCCTTCGTTCATTACTTGGGTTTGCTTTTGTGGGTAAAAATACTGCGCCATCTTACGTACTATACGGACTAATTCACGTTGCCAAGGTGCTAATAATGGTGCGTTTTTTTCAATAAAATATAAAATATTTTCTTGAGGTTCACTAGGAAAAACGACTGTCGTTTCAGGGTTGTCTTTTGGTGGCGATGTCGGCAGAGTTCGCCATAAGTCATTCACTTGGCTTTGTAAATAATCTTCACGCTCTTGTTGTCTTGCTTGTTCTTCTTTTAGTGACACTTCAGCTGGACGTTTGTAGCGGTCTACACCGTAATTCATTAATGCATGGCAAGAGTCTAAGGTCAGTTCAACTTGTTCTACACCATAACGTAACTCACATTCACGGATATAATTCTTAGCAAAAACTAAATAATCTATAATCGAACTCGCATCGGTCCAGGTGTTAAATAAATAGTTATTTTTAAAAAAACTATTGTGGCCATAACAAGCGTGGGCCATGACCAATGCTTGCATCGTAATGGTATTTTCTTCCATTAAGTAGGCAATACATGGGTCGGAATTGATCACAATTTCATACGCCAACCCCATTTGGCCGCGCTTGTAGCCTTGTTCTGTTTGAATAAATCGTTTGCCAAATGACCAGTGAGTGTAACCAATGGGCATTCCTATTCCTGCATAGGCATCCATCATTTGTTCCGCGGTAATAATTTCAATTTGATTCGGGTAAGTATCAAGTTTAAAGAAAGCTGCGGCCTGTTCAATTTCATGTTGATATTGTTGCAGTAAATCAAATGTCCACTCGGGACCATCATCTAACGGCTTACGGTTAAGTTGAACCATGATAGCCTCCTATATAGCTTGTTTTTTAAAGAGTTCACGGAAAACGGGATAGATATCTTCAACTTGGTGAATTTGCTGTACCGCAATGTTGTCAAACTGCTGTTGTAACTGTTCATATTGATGCCACAAGGTTTGATGCGCCCGATGGCTGATTTCGATGTAACTGAAATAGCGTACTTTGGGGAGAATATGTTTTGCTAATATCTCATGGCAAATAGGAGAGTCGTCGGACCAATTATCGCCATCAGAAGCTTGCGCGGCATAAATATTCCACTCATTGTCAGGGTAACGAGCTTGTTGTATTTCGTGCATTAGTTTTAATGCGCTTGATACTATGGTTCCGCCAGTTTCTTGTGAGTAAAAAAATTCGTGTTCATCGACTTCTTTTGCTTGTGTATGGTGGCGAATGTACACAACCTCGAGGTTTTGATAACTGCGGGTCAGAAATAGATACAATAGAATATAAAAACGTTTAGCCATGTCTTTGGTGGCTTGATCCATTGATCCTGACACATCCATTAAGCAGAACATCACCGCTTGACTAGAAGGGACTTCACGTTTTGCATAGTTGTTATAGCGTAAATCAAAGGTATCGATAAAAGGCACTTTAGCGATTTGTTGCTTAAGCACAATTATCTGCTCTTTGATGGCTATAATGCGCTCGGCCTTAGCGCCAGGAGTATTTTCTAATACTGTAAGTTCAGCTTCCAATGTCTGTAATGCTTTTTTTTTGCCGCCGCTCATGGCAATGCGTCTAGCAAGTGATGAGCGCAGTGATCTGACAATATTGATATTGGCGGGCACGCCATCATTGGTGAAACCTGCACGATAAGTTTGATACTCAACCAATTTATTAAGGCGGTTTTTCTGTAAGTTTGGCAGTTCGAGATCTTCAAACAACAATGCTAAATATTCATCTTTTGAGATAGTAAATACAAAATCGTCATCACCTTCGCCACTATTTGATGCATCGCCTTGACCAGCGCCTCCATGTCCGCCATTAGGTCGTTGGATTTGGTCGCCACGATTAAATTGATCATTACCTGGGTGAACTCTGTCCCTTATGCCACCTTGTCCTTGTCTAAATACAGGCTCACTGAGATCCCGTTTGGGAATAGTAATCTGTTCACCTTTATCAATATCAGTGACACTTCGACGTGTTACGGCATCACCGACAGCTTTTTTAATTTGTTTTTTATAACGTTCAATAAAACGCTGCCGATTAACTGTGCTTTTTCCTTTTGCATTGAGTCGTCTATCAATAAAATTTGCCATACGCTGCTCCCAAGTCTTATTTTTGGAAGCGCCTTTGCCAGTGGCGCTACCAACATTGGGTTTCTACGAAGATTTACGCACTCGTAAATACCATTCTGACAATAGTCTGACTTGTTTTTTTGTGTAGCCTTTTTCCATCATGCGATTAACAAAGTCGTCATGCTTACGCTGATCGTCATTCGATGTTTTGCCATTAAACGAAATCACAGGCAGTAAATCTTCAGTGTTGGAAAACATTTTTTTCTCAATCACTGTGCGTAATTTCTCATAGCTAGTCCACAGAGGATTATTACCTTCATTATTGGCTCGAGCACGTAAGACAAAGTTAACAATTTCATTGCGGAAATCTTTTGGATTACTTATCCCCGCTGGTTTTTCAATTTTCTCCAATTCGGCATTTAAGGCACCACGATCAAAAAGTTGTCCTGTTTCTGGGTCGCGATATTCTTGATCTTGGATCCAAAAATCTGCATAGGTAACATATCGGTCGAAAATATTTTGTCCGTATTCAGAATACGACTCAAGGTAAGCTGTTTGGATCTCTTTACCGATAAACTCAACATACTTAGGGATTAAATAACCTTTAAGAAACTCTAAATATTTCTCACTTATATCGTTAGGAAATTGTTCTTGTTCAATTTGCTTTTCGAGTACATAAAATAAGTGGACTGGGTTTGCGGCTATTTCTGCACTGTCAAAATTAAATACACGTGACAAAATCTTGAATGCAAAGCGGGTCGATAGCCCTTGCATGCCTTCATCTACGCCAGCATAGTCACGATATTCTTGGTAGGATTTTGCTTTTGGATCGGTGTCTTTTAAGCTTTCACCGTTATAGACGCGCATTTTTGAATAAATAGAGGAGTTTTCGGGCACTTTTAACCGTGATAACACGCTAAATTGTGCCAGGGTTTCTAAGGTGCCAGGTGCACAAGATGCCGTCGATAGTTCAGAATTGGCTAATAGTTTTTGGTAAATTTCCATTTCTTCAGATACCCGTAAACAGTAGGGCACTTTGACGATATAGACGCGATCTAAAAATGCTTCGTTGTTTTTATTATTCCTAAACGCGGACCATTCAGACTCATTCGAATGGGCCAAAATAATACCGTTGTACGGCAAGGCTGACAGGCCTTCAGTACCGTTGTAATTGCCTTCCTGAGTCGCAGTTAATAATGGGTGAAGTACCTTAATGGGTGCTTTAAACATTTCAACAAACTCCATTAATCCTTGGTTTGCACGACATAACGCACCTGAGTAAGCATAAGCATCGGCATCATCTTGAGAAAAATGCTCTAACTGACGAATATCAACTTTACCCACCAAAGCAGAAATATCTTGGTTATTTTCATCTCCAGGTTCTGTTTTAGCAATACCGATTTGATCGAGCACCGATGGGTACACTTTAACAACTCTGAATTTTGATATATCACCACCATATTGGTGTAAACGTTTTACAGACCATGGTGACATAATCGTTTTGATATAACGACTTGGGATGTTGTATTCGTTTTTGAGTAGTTCACTGTCTTCTTCAGGATCAAACAGACAAAATGGGTGGTCGTTGACAGGGCTGCGAATGCCATCGGCAGTTAATATGTAAATCGGTACTTGCTGCATTAATGCTTTGAGTTTTTCGGCCAACGATGATTTACCGCCACCGACAGGACCTAAGAGATATAATATTTGCTTTGACTCTTCAAGGCCTTGAGCTGAATGTGTTAAGTAGGCCACGATTTGTTCAATCGCATCTTCCATGCCATAAAAATCTTTAAATGCGGGATACTGTGCAATAACACGATTAGAAAAAATTCGACTTAAAATTGGATTTTTTGCAGTGTCAATAATCTGCGGTTCACCAATGGCCATGAGTAACCGTTCAGCCGCAGACACATAAGCACTTCTGTCTTGTTTACAGATGTCGAGGAATTGCTCTAAGGTATATTCTTCGTCGCGTTTTTTCTCATAACGTTGTTGATAGTGTTCAAAAATGCCCATAGTAACCCCCTCAAAACGTACCGTTGTATGACTTAAAAAGCCTGAGTGATTAATGCGATGGTCAAGAATGTAATGTTATATCTGTTAGCGCAATATTAGGCTTTAAGACTAAAGTGTAGGACAGGAAAAATAACTTGGCTAAGTTTTAGTGAAAAATAAATCAAATAAAAACAACAACAAACAGTAGCATTTGCAATAGTTGCAAAAATAGTGCGATGATCGACTGCGTACTTTAGGCGGATAAAATGATAAAAAAAGGAGCCAAAAGGCTCCTTATGTTTTTGCCATTAATCGAAATTAAGCAGCAAAGTTCTTGTTAACAAATTCCCAGTTAACAAGCTGCCAGAAGTGAGCTAAATACTCTGGACGTGCGTTACGGTAATCAACGTAGTAAGCATGTTCCCATACGTCTACAGTTAATAGAATCGTAACAGACTCATCTGTTAACGGTGTAGCAGCATTGCTAGTGTTAACAATAGCTAATGAACCATCAGCTTTTTTCACTAACCATGTCCAAGCGCTACCAAAGTTATTTACTGCAGAATCAGTAAATTTAGCTTTGAATTCTTCAAAAGAACCAAATGAAGCATTGATAGCAGCAGCGATATCGCCAGTTGCTTCGCCGCCAGCATTAGGTGCTAAGCAGTTCCAGTAAAAAGTATGGTTCCAAACTTGAGCCGCGTTGTTGAACATACCGCCAGTTGAAGTTTTAACAACTTCTTCTAGTGTTTTGCCAGCAAACTCAGTTCCTTCAACTAAACCGTTTAGTTTTACCACATATGTGTTGTGATGCTTACCATAATGGAACTCAATGGTTTCTTGAGAAATGTGTGGTTCAAGTGCGTTCTTTGCATAAGGTAATGCTGGTAGTTCGAAAGCCATTAGTATCTCTCCATGGATTCAGGTTATCGTTTTTGTTTACCAATCAGGTAACATTGCTCTACTGCTATTGTACTGATTATTTTTGTGATGTGAATCATTGTTTAAGGAATTATGTGGATTGCAGTAATCGATTTTATGGATTTTAAATAAACCCTACAAACTGTGGCATTTTGTTCTTTGTCTAGGTGTCGTACAATAGGCACAATGTGTTCAGTCGTCGTACTTAGGAAATCAAATGGAAACTGTAGAAAAGATTAAACAGCAAATTAGCGAAAACCCAATTATTGTGTACATGAAAGGTTCACCTAAATTACCAAGCTGTGGATTTTCATCTCAAGTTGCTCAAGTGATGATCAACTGTGGTGAACAATTTGCATTCGTGGATATTTTACAGCATCCAGATATTCGTGCTGAATTACCAAAATTCGCTAACTGGCCAACATTCCCACAATTATGGGTTGAAGGCGAGTTGATTGGTGGTTGTGACATTATCACTGAAATGTTCCAAAAAGGTGAACTTCAACCTATCATTAAAGCGACTGCTGACAAATTCCGTACAGAAGACGCTGCAGAGTAATTGCAGAAGATTAAGTGCTTTACGCACTGAATAAAAAGCCCCACAGCTAAAGGCTGTTGGGGCTTTTTTATATCGTTTTAAAACGAGCACTTACAAAGCAGTGTTGCTGCATGCGGTTACAGAAAGTTACTTTTCAGCTTGTGGTTTTTTCACCGCAGGTAAAATCAAGTTCATCAAAATAGCGACAATACCGCACAAACTAATCCCCGTTAAGCTAAACGAGCCAATACCAAACGCCATTCCGCCAATACCGAATACCAACGTTACCCCAACAATACTAAGATTACGTGGTTCAGATAAATCGACTTGATGACGAATTAAGGTATTTAATCCAACTGCTGCAATCGAACCAAACAGTAAGCACATAATACCGCCCATTACCGGTACTGGTATGGTTTGCATCATAGCGCCAAGTTTACCTACAAAGGCGAGGGTTATCGCAGTAATGGCTGTCCAGGTCATAATACGTGGATCAAAACTTTTGGTTAGTGTAACAGCTCCTGTTACTTCACTATAAGTGGTGTTAGGCGGTCCACCCAACGCCGATGCTGCTATCGTAGCAATACCATCGCCAGTAAGTGTGCGATGTAAACCTGGCTTTTTAAAATAGTCTTTACCCGTCACGTTAGAGATGGCTAAAATATCGCCGATATGTTCAACCGCTGGCGCAATGGCAACTGGGATCATAAATAGGATTGCATGCCAGTTAAATTCAGGGGCAACAAAGTTTGGCATAGCTAACCAAGCGGCTTGGGTAACAGGAGTGAAATCGACAACCCCAAAGGCTAAGCTAACACCATAGCCAACTAAAATACCCGCTAGGATGGGCATTAATCGGACCAATCCTTTAGCAAAAATCGCGACGATTATGGTGGTTGTTAAAGCCGAAAGTGAAATCATTAGCGCGACATTTTGCTCTACGATGATAAGACTTCCATCACCACTTTTACCTAATGCCATATTGACAGCTACAGGTGCTAAGCCTAAGCCAATGATCATAATGACTGGGCCGACAACAACCGGTGGCAATAAAGTATGTATAAATCCAGTGCCACGAAGTTTCACTGTTAATCCAAGTAGCATATAAACCACGCCAGCAGCCATTAAACCGCCCATGGTGGCTGGAATACCCCATGTTTGTACGCCATATAAAATGGGAGCGATAAAAGCAAAGGAAGAAGCGAGAAACACAGGGATTTGACGTTTAGTGACTAATTGAAACAGTAGGGTACCGAAACCGGCTGTAAATAAGGCGACACTTGTGTCTAAACCCGTTAATAACGGCATTAGCACGAGTGCACCAAAAGCGACAAATAGCATTTGTGCGCCTTGAAGCGGAATTAACACGCGTTTCATATTGTTCTCCATCATTATTTAGAAAGTTAGCGTGTGATTAAACGGCGCGAATTGTCACATAAAAGCGATCATATGCATAACAACTTTGAGGACGCTGTAGCGATTATTGTTATTTGATATGGCTACAATACTGGGTCAATTTGGCAGTAGTAAAAAAGAGTTTTCGTTATCCATTACTCGATAGAATTTTATTATGATATAATTTGTTCACTTATATTTGCTGCGTTTATGTTATCAGATGCTGAAAAAACTAATTAATCTCATTGCGTTACCACTAATTGCGTTAACTTCGATTACGCTTGTACATGCTGCGGAAGTGAACAAGCTTGATGAAGCCGATATTACGGTAGCATCACGCGCAAACGATGTGAAAAACAACGCCCTTAAAGAGGCATTAGCTGCCGTTTTCTTAAAAAACTCTGGTCTACCAAGTGTGGTATTAAACCCATTGGTTAAAGCCCAAATTAATAACCCAGAAGTCATTTTGACTCAATATGGTTACTATGAGAAAAATGGCGAACTGATGCTCAAAGCCAGCTTTGACCATCAACGGGTTATTTCAACGTTACGTGAAGCAGGTTTACCTGTTTGGGGCAGTCAACGCCCATTAACCTTGTTATGGATGTCGGTTGATGAAAATAATGAACCGTCTATTTTAGCAGATGCATCTTCGGCCGATATTCGATCTGAGTTGGCTCAAGAGTCTAGTAACAAAGGCATTCCATTATTGTTGCCAATAATGGATTTGGATGATGTGATGCAAGTCAGTATCACTGATGTACGTGGAATGTTTACCGATGTGCTAGCTAATGCATCCACTCGTTATCAAGCTGATTATTTCGCTATTGCCAATTTGGATACTCAAGGCGTTAACGTTCATTACACCATCAAATTATTTGATAAAAATAGAACTAATGGTGTGTTACAACCGTTAATTTCGCAACAAGGTGATGCGACTGATAATCAACAAGCCACGAAGCGAATGATGAACATTCTAGCCGATTATTATATTAGCCAGTATGCCATAGCCTCTACAGGCAGAGATGTTGCTACCCAAGTTAGCTTTACTGGGTTAAATAACATGACTCAACTGGTACATGTTGAAACATATCTTCGCCAGCTCAGTGCGGTAAAATCCCTTAAACTGAGTCAGTTTAAGGGTGATGCAGCAACATATACGATAGAATTATTTAGTAGTGTAGATGACCTGCAAAGATTGCTTAATATTGATAGCCGGTTATCACAATTAGATACAGTGGGTAGTGTGGAGTCATTTTATGAATCTAAGGCCGACAATCCAGCGCCTAAGTTACTTTATCAATGGTTGGGCCAATAAGTATTATCACCAGATGCGCTGTACACTTTAGTCGTACAGCGTGAATTTTATACCAAGGTTATCTTTCTATGCTGGCTTCTCGCTGATACTCGCATAATTGACGGATTTAGGTATAATAGCGTTAGTTAGTTTATGATTTTGAGACCTATCTGAGTGACACAAAACTCACCAAGACAATTATCTTTACCCGTTTATCTACCTGACGATGAAACCTTTCAGAGTTATTATCCTGCTTCGGGTAATGATGAGTTGATCCAGAAACTTCAAGCTAGCGCTGAAGGCAATCTAGCGTCTTCTTTATATGTATATGGCCCAGAAAAGTCAGGCCGAACCCATTTAATGCATGCAGCTTGTGCACTTGCCAATGACCTAGAACGCCGTACTCTCTATATCCCACTAGGCATTCATGCCAGTATTTCACCGGCATTATTTGAAGGTCTAGAGTCTCTGGAGTTAATTTGTATTGATGATATTGAAGCCATAGCGGGTCATCCTGTATGGGAAGAAGCTATTTTTCATTTATATAATCGTATAGCTGAGCAACAAGATTGTCGTTTAATTGTTAACGGAAAGGCATCACCTTCTGAAACCGGTTTTTTATTGCCTGATTTGGTTTCTCGTATGCAATGGGGATTAATCTATCAATTACAACCAATGGCAGACGATGAAAAGCTTGTGGCCTTGCAGCGCCGAGCGGCAATGCGTGGTTTACAGTTGTCTGATGAAGTAGGGCGCTTTTTACTGACGCGAATGGCGCGTGATTTACGCACCTTGTTTGATGTACTCGATAAACTCGATAAAGCTTCTATGGTACATCAGCGTAAACTGACTATTCCGTTTATAAAAGAGATGTTGAGGCTTTAATACCTTAGGTTTTAATTCCTTAGGTAAAAAATTATCGTCATTAGTCTAACTAATCAAGTAATAAAAAACGCCAAATGAATTCATTTGGCGTTTTTTATTACGTGAGTCAATGGCTTAGTGTTTCACGTGATCACTGCCACTAAATTGCAATGGTCTAGTGTCAACAGCATTTTGTTCAGCGACTTTCTGTGGTGATTTTGATGGATCAGTTGCTAGCACCAAGTTTTGTGCCCAGGTTTGGCCTTTAACTAACGCTACTGGTGCAGGTAAACCGTCCATCACTTGGCTAACATCAACTTTAGGCAGTATTTGGCTCAAGACGTAGCTAGCGCGATCGTATAACTCAGGTTGACCGACTCGGCCACGTTGACCCCACTCAACCACAATGGTGGAACCAGTGGCATCTTCAGGTTTATCAGTTATTGCCATATCACGTAATACATCGTAACGATGGCTCATCATCACTTCTTCAAATAGCATCGCTGCATCTTCTCGTGTTGAAGAATAGGCATAATCATCGTTGGCGAGATCGTTTGCAAAAAATTGCGCTACATCGTTTGGTGTATACGCTTTTTGGGTATTATTTGCATTTTCACCAGAGTATTGAACGTTAGCAAGAGCATACATTTCAGTACTGGTTAATGGATAGCGGATGTTAAGTTGGTCTGATGTCATCTCTTTACTATCATACCGACGATTAAAATCATTTTCTAAGGTTGGACCTTGCAGATTTTCATGCATGCTTTGTGGAAAATAATCATTTGCATGAGCCAGTTCATGGTACAAGAGCCTGGCTAGGTTAGAAGACATATTCTCCATGGTACGATTTGTACGGTTGCCTATTTCTATATATTCACCAGCATAATTGTTGTTTTTAACATAACGATATGGCGAGAGGTAATTTAGCTCTTCACCAAAGTTGCTGCGATAATCAGGGGTTTCATTAATCGTATCTCGCTGAACCGAAGTTAACCACACATATTCAGGATCAAGATATATTGCTCCAATAAAACCAGCATAAAAGGCTGGTCTGATATCGTAACTGATAACTACAGCCGTCACTGATTGCAACAATTCTACAAAATCATTATGAGTTTGTGCACGTAAATAGGCTTCAAAGTTTGCCCCCATCCAGTCGTGTGAAACGAGTACTCTGTCCATAATAGTATCAATCGGATCTGGTTTAGTATCTTGGCTAATGAAGGGTAACTCATTAATAATGTTGCATGCATCAACGAGTTGGTTCGAGTAAACACAAGAGGTTAGCTGCTTTGCATATGGTGAGTCATGCTTGTAAGCGTGCATTCGTGCAACAGGGGAATTGAAGAAAGCGTCTGATGGAGTCATTTTTTCTTTGGTTACGAGTAAATTAACGTCATCTCTAATGGTTTGGCCGTCAAATGTGGCAGTGGCTTTCAGGCTGAATAGCTGATCGGTATCGACGTTTGGGGCAACAAAAAGCGGCCTATTAATGTCACTTAAATCCACGTTGGTAAAGGCTTTATTATTAGTACTAGGATACATACACCAACTAATATTTTCAGGTACTTGGCCGTTTATATTCTGTATACGCAAACTAGCATCAGTTAAACTCACCATTTGATGATCGCTATTAATGCGTAAAATATTGTCATTAGAATCGGCAGTAATTGTTATCGTTTCTTCAATGTTGATATTATCGCCAGAGACCTTCACCTTAAAAGCGTAATCTTGGTTACTTGTGGGTGTGAATGCTAAAACCTGACTATTAACTGCAGCAAGTTCAAGAATGGGTCCTGAAACCTGCTGCCACAAAAATGTTTTGCCAATAGTGTCTTGTTCATTAAGGTTGGCAATAATGCTACCAGGCTTGTCTTTGGCATAATCGTGTTCAAGGACAAAAGTCAGTTGAGAGTCTGTGTCGGCAATGGAATAAGTGATATTTTCACTACAAATTTCGAAAGCGGATGAGGTAGGCACACCTTGATCGTTATTGTCTGAATCTCCTCCGCAGGCGCTAACTAACATAGCACTGGCTAAAAGGCTGTAGGTTCCTAAATTTCGTGATAACTTCATTAAACGACTCCATGTTTATATTGTTATTATTTTAAATACACTTACATAACATCTTGTTAACGAACGAATGTAGCACGCTGTTTTGGTTAAATGCAAGCAACAAAAAAGCGCCCGAAGGCGCTCAAATAAACAACAAAAATGAAAGTTGTTTATTGTTGTTCAGACTTTTTCTTCAACCCTAATCCTAGCTCTCGGCCGCGCTTACGAGCATAGAATGGAAAACTCACCAACAACACACAAATCAATACTGATTCAATCAGTGCAAATACCAGCGCATCAGTAGTGACATAAGCAAGGGTTAAGCCATGTAATAAGTATACACACAGAATAAAACTGGCCCATGCATATGTATATGGGTTACCGGTTAAGATGCCTTTAAGTGGAAACAGTAAAGGTACAATCCATATTAAGCTGAACCCTAAAGAGTAGGTGCCATTCATGCCTTGTTGAATAAACCAGCCGCTGAGCAGCAGGAGTAATGCAAGGTAACCAATTCGACTTAGTTGAAACAAGGTTTGTGAAGTCATTATTTTACTCGTTAAAGAATAGACAAAACATTTTCTGGCGGACGACCAATGGCTGCTTTGTTGTTGGCTAGCACGATAGGGCGTTCAATTAATTTAGGTGTTGCTACCATTGCAGCGATGAGCTGATCTTCCGATAACGATGCGTCAGCCAAATTTTGAGCTTTATATTCGTCTTCTTTAGTGCGCATAAGCTGGCGAGCTGTTAAACCAAGTTGTTGTAAAATAGTCTGAATTTCATCCGCTGTAGGTGGCGTCTTTAAGTATTCAACGACAGTGACATCTGCTGCATTAGCTTGCAACAGAGCGAGTGTTTCACGACTTTTTGAACAGCGAGGGTTATGGTATATCGTTGTTTTTGTGGTTGTCATTGTCATAGTCCGTCATTAAAAAATGGCAAACAATAAGTAGATTTATTGTTTGCCATTATTCTATCAAAAAATAGCTTATAAGGTTAGATTATCGCGGCTATTTTAATTCTTCCATTGCCCTATCTGCTTGTCTGAATTGTCTTATTCTTGCCTCAATTCGCGCCAGTTGCAGGTTTTGTCCATCAGAATAGCGATATGCATAATTGAGTTGGTCAATAGCACCTTTATAGTTAGCCGATAAGGCCATGAGTTCAGCATTGCTATAATACTCAAGCGCCTTATTGTCTAGCTTACGATATGCATCAGCCATAATTTGATACGGCAGCATATTTTGCTTATCGAAAAATATCAGTTCTTCTAAAAGTGGAATCGCTTTTTTCGGTTGATCTGCCTGAACATAAATATTGGCCAAGTTTGTGTTGACCACTTGCGAAGTCGGTTTCAATTTCCGCTGAGCTTCTAATAATGCTATTGCGCCTGCAAAATCTTTTTTCTGATCTAACAAATCTGTTTTGGTGTCGATGTAGAACAGATTATTGTCATCTTGTTTTAGTAGATCATCGATGATCACTTCAGCTTGAGCAAATTTTTCCAAACGGAAAAGTGCTAACGCTTTGCCATAGAGTGCCGCTTGTTTAAAAGAATACTCATTCTTTTTGAGTTGTTGTTCAAACAAAGATAACGCGGCATCATCACTAAAACTTGAAAAGCGAACTTGGATACGGGCTTTAGCTAGCTGAAAGTTAAGGCTGTTAGGGACATTACGTTTAGGGTACTGAGCTGCGCGGTTACGAGCCTCAGTAATACGTGATTCTGGCAATGGATGCGTCAGCAACATTTGTGGTGGTGTTGTGGTAAAACGATAGCGAATTGCTAATTGACCAAAAAATGTAGCAGCAGCATTAGGATCAAATCCAGCATCGACAAGAATTTGCATTCCAATACGATCAGCTTCTTTTTCATGTAAGCGGGTATAGTTTATTTTAGATTGCGTTGCTAATGCTTGAGTTGTCGCCAAGGCAGCCATACCGGCTTGAGGTGCAGCAATTGTTAATAAAATAGCCCCTAACATTCCCACAATCGTTGCAGTCGAGCTTTTTTGTTGTGCTTCAAGAGATCGTGCTAGATGGCGTTGAGTCACGTGGGTAATTTCGTGGGCTAATACTGATGCAAGCTCACTTTCGTTGTCGGCATTTAAAAATAAACCCGTATGTACGCCAACATGACCACCAAAGAACGCAAATGCGTTGATTTCATCATTGCGGAGTAAAAAGAAATAAAATGGTGTCTTTACCCCCGTGGCATTAGCAACTAGCTTGTTACCCAGTTCAGATAAATATTGGGTTAACACTGGATCACTGAGTACCGGTGCCGATGAACGAATAACGCGCATATAAGCGTCACCGTAGACAGTTTCTTTTTCTAAACTAAAAGTATTGACCGCTGCGGTACCTAGATCTGGAAGATCATTATTGGCAAAACTGTGGCCAATACTGGCAGCAAAAAGCACACTAATAGCGCTAGCAGCCAGTGATTTTGAAAAGGTCGATAATGATAATTTACTCAAGCGGAACCTTTAATGATGATTGAATCGAAAATATAAGCTTAACCAACAAGTTTGCTTAAGTTACATTGCTTGTGGTTTATTGTACAAGCTAGGATAATAGCCCTAGATTGTTTAAAGCAAGTTGATAATGATTTTAATTGATTTAACACCCTATGTTTGTCCTTATCCTTTAGTAAAAATTAAACTTTTACTAAAGCAAATGGATCTGGATGAAAAATTACATGTACTCTTATCTGACCCTGGTTCACGCCGAGATGTTCCCTTGTTGATAAAAAAAATGGGTTTTGGTATTGAAATCATTGCTGATCAACCGCAATGCTTGTCATTTATCATCACCAAAACAAATTAATATTGTTTATATAAAAGGTTTTTCAATGCTGGAAATTTTAACTGATTGGTACAAAACCCGTTTTAGTGACCCACAAGCCATAACGTTAATGTTTATCATTATTGGGATTGGTCTTGCATTGTACTTTGGTTCCGGATTACTTGCGCCATTACTGGTTGCTTTGGTGTTAGCTTTTTTATTAGAGTGGCCAGTAGCACAGATGTCGCGACTGGGTATAAGCCGAACCGCTGCTGCAACAATTGTGTTGGTGGTTTTTTTAGGGTTGATGATTATTTTGACGTTTGGTTTAGTGCCCAGTATTTGGCGCCAAGGAGTGTCATTGGTCACCGATTTACCTTCTATGATCGATAAGGGCATGATAATCGTGCGCGAATTTAGTGCTGATTACCCGCAGTTTGTGAGTGCATCGCAACTTGATTCGATGATGGAAGAAATCAACAAGATGCTTGATACACAGCACCTGATTGATTTAGGTAAACAAATTCTGGGTTATTCTGCGTCATTATTAGTGTTAATGGTGTACGCGATTTTAGTACCATTATTGGTATTTTTCTTTTTAAAAGACAAAGAGTTTTTATTAAACGGTAGCAAACGATTTTTCCCGTCTAACCGTGGTCTTGCACGAAAAGTTTGGTTTGAAATGGACCAACAAATTTTTAATTATATTCGCGGTAAAGTGATTGAGATTGTTATTATTGGCGTAGCCAGTTATATCTTTTTTGCTATCATGGGGTTGCGTTATTCAGCGCTACTGGGCGTATTAACAGGTTTGTCGGTATTGATCCCATATGTTGGCGCAACATTGGTTACATTGCCGATTGCGTTAGTGGCATTTTTTCAGTGGGGTTTTAGTGCTGAATTTGGTTATTTAATGTTAGGTTATGGGATTATTCAGGCGTTAGATGGCAATGTGTTAGTACCGCTACTCTTTTCTGATGCTGTTGATTTACATCCCGTTGTGATTATTGCTGCGGTGTTAGTATTTGGTGGCTTATGGGGCGTTTGGGGAGTCTTTTTTGCCATACCACTAGCTTCGTTAGTCAAAGCCGTCATCAATGCTTGGCCGAATAACCAAGAGCAACAACGAGTCAAGTTTGACAGTGAATAACACTTGCCTGTGGTATTGAACTACAACTGTACAGAAACAAAGCCTGTTGGATACACATTAAGCTAACCCCATTATGGTGTTAGCTTTTTTATTATCAGGCTTATGTTGTGACATTTAGAGATTGTACGAATGGTAATCGCGATAGAAAGAATGACCGTTAGACAAATAACAACGATTAAGCATAAGAATATAGAGCAACATGGACGTTATGTTAATAACAAACCGCTATAAATAATAGCTAGGTTCATTTTATTAATAGGTCAATTGAGCATTATAACGTTTTGTCTTTGCTGTCTTTGTCTTTCTCATCTGAAGGTGCTGCTGTCAGTTTATCTTCCGATTCTGGTGAACTAGTTTCTTTGCCTTTGGTGTGCGTTTGATCTTTATGTTCACCAAATTGAGGCATTTTAAATTTGGCAGAATATTTCAATACCGCGATATTACTTGCAATAACGCCTATAACTAAAATAATAATTAGCCAAACTTCATAACCTTCAAGACTCATTGAAAACTCCTTTTAAGCTGAAATTTTCTAGCCGTGTTTTTAAGACAACAGGGCTAGAACCATACGTGTTTGGTTATTAGTCGACGGCTAAACGTAGCTCACATTTGCGAATATCTTCTGGAGTATCGACTTCTGGAGAATCAAAAGCACTGATAGCAATTTTAATTTTGTGGCCGTATTCGAGTGCGCGTAGCTGTTCTAATTTTTCGAGATCTTCAAGTCTGCCTAAAGGCAACTTAGCAAAGGCATTCACAAAACGCTTAGTGTAAGCATAAACACCTAAATGTTTGTAAACCGGATAGTCATTGGTATCGCGACCAAAGGGAATACGAGAGCGAGAGAAATATAATGCATTATGGTCATTATCAAACACCATTTTAACGTGCATTGGGTCGTCTAATTCTCTTTTATCGACGATCTCAAATCCTAATGTTGCCATTTCGAATTCACCAGGGTGACGTTCAAATAGACTAATGATTTGTTCGATTGAGATAGGATCAATCAGCGGTTGATCGCCTTGTAAATTAATCACTAAATCGTCATCATTAAGACCCAGTAATGCAATGGCATCGTTAATACGGTCGGTACCAGATGCTGCATCAGGGCTGGTCATTACCACTTTACCACCAAAGGATTCAACGGCATCTTTAATGCGGTCGTCATCTGTAGCAACATAGATGCTATCGAGACCTTTTGCTAATGATGCACGTTCATAAACGTGTTGGATCATGGGTTTACCATTAATCGGGGCTAGCGGCTTGCCCGGGAAACGGCTTGAACCATAACGTGCCGGGATTAATAGAGTAACTTTCATTAATATGACCTACTTGTGGTTGTGACAATGGTATAGACAATAAATAAAAGGGCTCATAAGAGCCCTTTATGACTTAATTTGTCGTTTATTATATACGACGGAATAACTTAGTCAGCATTTCATCGGTAACTTTCTCTTCCCAGCCTTTACCGTACACGTTGTCCCAAAGTGGACCCATGCTCTTAGTAACGGCAACCATCTTAGCGATAGTTTCATCTGGCAAATCTTTACAGATGTTTTTAGGCAGAGTGATGTTATGAATTTTCATCATTTTGCGGAATTCAGTCACACCTTCTGGGTAAAACTCTTCCAGCACATCAAAGGCTAAACAGTTACCAATACCGTGGTGATAACCCAGCACATAACCTAAACCGTAAGATACCGCATGACATGCACCAACTTGGCTATAAGCAATGCTCATACCGCCCATGTAAGACGCCATCATTAACTTGTCGTCTTTTTCTGCGTGGTCGTCTAAGAACACTTCACGACATAAATCCATAGATTTTTCGGCAAATGCTTTAGCAAACTCGTTTAAGTAAGTGCCTTGTAATGATTCTACACAATGGATAAAGCAATCCATACCAGTGTAGAACCATTGATCAGTCGGAACCCCTGCAATTAATTCAGAGTCCATGATGATTTGATCAAATACGGTGTAATCTGAGTTCAAACCTAGCTTACGAACTGGTCCGCACAATACCGCAGTACGTGATGCTTCTGCACCCGTGCCAGATACTGTTGGAATACCAATGTGGTGTATCGCAGGGTTTTTAATCAAATCCCAACCTTGGTATTCAGAAGAACTACCAGGGTTAGTGAGCATGAGTGATACAGCTTTGGCTAAGTCCATTGTTGAACCGCCGCCTAAACCGACTACGCTCACTGGTAACTTAGTGTTAAATGCTTTAACTTGCGCCGTTAACGCATCAACTTGTTCAGTTGTTGGTTCATCATCTACATTTACGTAAATCAGTAGGTCGTGCGCTTGCGTTGGCACGCGGTCAGCTAGCGGTTTACCTTGATGTACATCATCGACAAGGAAAACGACAAAATCGTTAGCATCTTGACGTTCTTGACCTAATACAACATCAAGTTGCACAAATGAACCACGGCCAAAGATCATTTTAGGTACACATTTAAAATTTTTAAAACTCATTACAACAGTCTCCATTGAGATAAGTACTGTAAAAAGTGCTCTCAGCCATCACTGACCGAGAGGCATCAATGCTAGGCAAAAGCGCGTTTGATATTTTCAATACGTTCAGCTATTTGCTCATCAGTCCAAGACAACTTGATTAACATCGAAATCGTTCGACTCATGATAGCGTCAGATTTGGGTGTCAGCACTTTAGTGTAGTCAGGGCGATCAGCGATTAGCATAATAGGTAATGCGGCAGGCGCTTTAAGTTCTTGGATGTGTTTCCAATTTTTAAGGTAATGCCAGTTGTTAACATACCAGTAAAAACAACCATCAACTTTGTTGGCAGCCAGCTTTTTATTAATTTCTTGAGTGCGTTCTTCTGTTGGCATCATAAATGTTAAGAAGCCTGCAGAATCGCCATCTGGATCAGGAATTTCACGGAAGGTGATTTCAGCAATAGATGCCATTGCATCTTTAATGGTTTTCTTATTTTTACGTTGAATAGCAATGATTTTATCAAGCTTACGTAATTGTGCTAAACCCATTGCTGCATTCATTTCTGAAATACGGAAATTCAACCCCATAATTGGGTGTGATTCTGCACCACGATCATTACCAACATGGTCATGGCCGTGATCTGAAAACATGTGTGAGTGGTTATAAATTTCGCTGTTGTTAGTGACAATCGCGCCGCCTTCACCACAGGTGATGGTTTTAACTGAGTCAAATGAGTAACAACCTACATCACCAATAGTGCCCAATGCTTGGCCTTTATAACTGCCACCGATGGCTTGACATGCATCTTCTAAAATCACCAAGTTATGCTTTTTACACACAGCTTTGATTTCGTCCATCTTGGCCATAGAACCACACATATGAACAAGGTTAATGGCCTTGGTACGTGGCGTGATTACAGCTTCAATACCTTCTGGAGATAGGCACAACGTTTCGTCAATTTCAGCAAAAATAGGGACAGCACCGGCCATAAACACGGCTTCAACAGAGGCTACAAAGGTAAATGGAGGCACAATGACTTCATCGCCAGCACCAATGCCCGCTGCTGCCATTGCAGTTTGTAATGCAGCAGTACCGCTTGATACTAAATGAGCGTGTTTCACGTTCATTTTTTCGCAAAGTAGTTGCTCCATGTCGCGGGTTTTCCAGCGATCATTACGCATATGGTCAAAGTTATAACGGAAGGTAAAACCGTTCTCCATTACGTCAGCAACTTCCTGCTTTTCTTCAGGACCAAATAATTCAAAACCAGGCATGGAAATCATCTCCTAAAAATTCTGCGCATAGTAGCGCTAAATAAACTGGATGATTATAACGTTCTTCAGTGGTGGTTCGCGACTTTTATTGCATATTTTTAATAACAATAAACAAAGGCCTGCTAAATAACAGGCCTATTAAAAGTGTAAATGGAGATAGAAGGCAAGGTTATGCTAAATTGCGGCCATGAAGACGGTCAATTGTCACGTCTAAATCTGTGAGTAATCCGTTATTAATTCCGTAAATCCAACCATGTATTGCTACATCTTGACCACGATCCCATGCTTCTTGAACTATGTTGGTCGACACAACATTTGACACTTGTTCCATTACATTAAGCTCACATAGGCGATCAAAACGTGCTTGTTCACTCATCGATTCAAGAGCCTCCTCGTGAATACGATAAATGTCGCGTAAATGTCCGAGCCAATTGTCAATCAAGCCCAATCGCTCTTTATTCATTGCTGCACGAACACCACCACAACCATAATGCCCAACGACCATGATGTGCTTTACTTTTAGCACATCAACAGCATATTGCAGCACTGATAAACAATTTAAATCTGTGTGAATGACCATATTAGCGATGTTACGGTGAACAAACACTTCACCGGGTAATAAGTCGATAATTTGATTAGAAGGCACTCGGCTATCTGAGCAACCAATCCATAAATATTCTGGGTTTTGTTGTTTTGCCAGTTGCGCAAAAAAGGTAGGATCTTCTTTGTTGATCCGTTCAGCCCAACGGCGATTATTATCAAATAATGGTTTAAGAAGTTTCATGAGCACTCGAATTATGTCGTTTTTTACCGGTAAGGTATTACAGGTAATAGGTCATTTTGTAATGAGTATATCAGCAATGTCGACGGATCTGGTCTATCCATTGAGGTGATTAATTAAAATTAACTTTACTCAAAAAATCAACAAGATGCTGATTAAAAATGACTGGTTTTTCGATGTTAGCTAAATGACCTGCTTGTTCAATGTGCAATAATTGACTGCCATCAATACAGTCATGCATTAAATAACTTTCCAGTGCAGTACGCAAATAACCACTTAATCCTATCGCCACCAAAGTCGGTAATGTTAATAACTCAACCGATTCGAGTGTGTCACGTTTGAATATGGCCATATTGGCAAACTTCAGTAACGCACTAAGTTGTGCGCTAGAGTAAGACGTTAATTCAGCGCTAAATTGTGCAACAATATTAGCTAGATTAGGGTCTAGACTGATCAATTGCTCAATATCTTTACTAAAAAATAATGTGCTAATGGTTTGGGCAAGGTCTGCTGTTATTGCTTGTTCGTTGGCAACTTGAGCCATTAACCCTTGGTATTTAACGCAATTAACTTGCGGTTCAAACCCCACAAAACTGTTTAACATCACCAAGCCATTAATACGAGCCGGTGCATGTAAAATAAGTTCAGCTGCAATTGCGCCGCCACTACCATGACCTACGATGGCGGCAGAGTTGATTTCAAGGTTATCCATTAACGTTAATACGTGTTGAGCCACATCTTGTAAATTTTCAACAGATTCAGGGATAGTGGTTGTTTTACCATGACCCCAAAAGTCGATGGCGATGCATCGATACTGTGATGACAGTTGGTCAATTTGCGATCGCCACATCGTGCTATTGGTGAGTAAGCCATGACAAAAGATAACAACAGGTCCATGCCCTTCATCCAAGTAATACAGTGGTTGATTATCAATTTTTATGTGATGCAGTAAAGTGGACATAACAGACTCATTTAAAGAGGAAATGCGCGCAGACACTAAGCCGGAGAGGGCGCAACAAAGAAAACATAATGATTAACTAACTCTGTTAGTCGTTCAATTAAGGGTGATTTTAACGATATTTCTGCCGCAGACAACACTTTTGCAAATTCATCAGCGCTAAATTGCTCCAACAACTCATTAGCGACAGGAAAATAGCTCATGTGCCATGGCTCAGGACTAACACCACTTAAATCCGGCTGGTAGGGAAAATAAAATCCAAAATCAGCAGCATGCGAGATAAGCCATTTATGTAGATGAGCACAAGGGCCATCGGCTGTATATTCTGCAGTGATTAACTGCAGTGCTTGTTTGCTAATGTTATTTGCATCATATATATCGAAATCGGTGCCCCAATGATGCCGAGATGCGCCAGGGAGTGCAGACCATATCAAAATGGTATCAATCAGTTGTTGTGGCGTGAGTGACGTAAACTCAACTGGATTTGAGTCTTGGTCGAGTAATGGTCGCTGACCTGTGGCTTTGGCGTTCCAAATACTCAATTGACGATCAAATGGTCTATATGCAGAACATATTTGTACATCAAACCCCGCAACAGATGCCGCACATTGCAACTGCAGAAATGCAGTTGCAGTGCGTTGTTCAAGCAAAAACTGTCCAATTGAAACTAAATGTCGATCGTCTAAGCCGTATAATTTAGCTTGCTCGCTAGGGATATTAATCGAAGAAAACTGTGAGCTTATTTGCACAATAACTTTTCCAAAATGCGTTCATAGCAATTGGCTAATATCTCTAAGTCGGCCACGTTAACGCATTCATTCACTTTATGAATTGTCGCGTTGACAGGGCCTAACTCCAACACTTGTGCGCCAGTTGGTGCGATAAAGCGACCATCTGAGGTACCACCTGAAGTTTGTGGGTCGGTTTCATAACCTGTGACTTCGCGAATCGCTTCCCGTGTGGCATCAAGCAGTGGGCCGTCACCCGTTAAGAACGGTAAACCATTAAAAATCCAGTTGATATCATAATCTAAGCCATGAGCATCAAGAATACTCACCACCCGCAGGATCAATTCTTCTGCGGTCACTTCGGTAGAGTAACGGAAGTTAAACATCACGGTTAATTCACCGGGGATAACATTCGATGCACCAGTACCGCCATTAATGTTAGCAATTTGGAAACTGGTCGGTGGGAAAAACTCATTACCATTATCCCAATGCATTTGTGCGAGTTCAGTTAGTGCTGGAACCGCTTTATGAATAGGGTTGTCGGCTAAATGTGGATAGGCAACATGGCCTTGAATTCCGTTAACAGTTAAGTTGCCAGTTAAACTTCCACGACGACCATTTTTGACGACATCACCTAATTTATGAGTTGAAGAAGGTTCGCCAACTAGCGCCCATGTCATTTTTTCATTACGAGCTTCGAGCGTATCAATAACCCGCGTGGTGCCGTTTATAAATGGACCTTCTTCGTCACTGGTAATTAAATAAGCAATAGAGCCATTGTGGTCTGGATGTTTAGCAACAAATCGTTCGGTCGCGATAATCATCGCGGCTAATGATCCTTTCATGTCTGCTGCGCCGCGACCATGTAAATAGTTATCAATAATGGTCGGTTCAAACGGAGGAGTATGCCAACGGTTAAGATCGCCAGTTGGGACTACATCGGTATGACCTGCAAAGCAGAAAACCGGATCACAGTTACCGCGTCTTGCCCACATATTGGTGGTGTCTTCAAAAACCATCGGTTCAATATTAAAGCCAACAGCGGCAAGGCGATTGGCCATTAAGGTTTGGCAACCCTCATCCAATGGTGTTACCGATGGACGTGATATCAGATCTTTTGCTAATTCAACTACATCATTATTCATTATGCGAACCACGCTTGGTATTGAGCTAGGTTAAAACCAACCAGTAATTTATCGTTGTTGACCAGAACCGGGCGCTTAATCAATGTTGGATGTTGCACCATTAATGCTATGGCTTTGTCTTGAGTGATATCCGTTTTTTCAGCATCAGTCAAACCACGAAAACTGGTGCTGCGTTTGTTAAATAAGGTTTCCCAACCGACAACATCAGCCCACTGCGTAACCATGGTTTCATTTAGACCATCTTCACGGAAGTCGTGAAACGTGTAATCAATTTTTTCGGCTTCAAGCCATTTGCGCGCTTTACGAACTGTATCGCAATTTTTTATGCCGTATAAAGTCAAAAGAATACTCCATTAATGTCGATAGGGTTGCCATGTAAGGCTTGGCTTTTTAGATAAGCCTGAAAAAGTGCCTTATGTAAAAGGGATATCATTGATTGCATTTAACAACATTGTGGCATTGTGAAGCGGCTTGAACAAGCCGAAGACGGTGTTTTGAAAAGATTTCATAATATGCAACCTACGCTCACTTAAGCTGAAGGTTGCATATTATTGTGGCGCGATAGTTTACGACAACCATTGAATAGGGTTGTTCAATAGATAGAGTCAACTTGATGTTACATTTGCACCGTAAAAATAATATCTTTACCAGCAACAACGCTGCCTTGAGCCTTATCTAATTGTTTAACGTCTTCCATATTGGCCAGCACTACCGGAGTCAGTAAACTGTCGACTTTGCCGCGTAAATAGGCAAGATCGAAAGACAAAATCGGTTCACCGGCTTTAACTTGCTGACCTTCTTCGGCCAAACGTTTAAAGCCATTACCTCGCAGTTCAACGGTTCCAACCCCAAAGTGCACAAACAGTTCAAGCCCTTGTGGAGACTCAATGCTAAATGCATGGTTGGTTTCAAAAATTTTACCTATGGTGCCATCTATCGGAGCGACAATAAATTCGCCCTTTGGGTCGATAGCAATGCCATCGCCAACAATTTTTTCAGCAAATACCACGTCGGGTACTTTTTCAATTGCAACAATATCACCAGATACAGGTGCATAAATGGCAATACCACCTGTTAATGGTGGTTGGCCAGAAATAAGTCGTCTAATACGGCTTAAAAATCCCATAAGAACAAGCCTCTTTTATTAATATTTTTATGCGGTTAATTGTAAACGGCTCTGCGAACTTTACCAACTTTATTCGTGCTATTGATTGTAATCAAGTGCAAAAGCGTTAATGGCTGAGCGTATATCAGTAATTCGAGTTAACAAAGCAATGTGTTGTGCATGGCGGACATATTCTGCGTAATGCCCCTTAATCAATGCCACTTTTACATCTAATAAATTAGCTGGGTTGATACTCAATTCATCAAGCCCTAGTCCGACTAATAAAGGTAAGACGCGTGGATCGCTACCAAGTTCACCACATAAAGAGACTTTAACGTTTGCCTTTTTACAGTGGTTTATGGTGATGGAAATTAACTGGATAACAGCAGGTGACAAAGGCGGATATTGTTTGGCTAAATGCGGATTTGTTCGATCGGCCGCTAAAGTATACTGAGTTAAATCATTGGTGCCGATACTGACAAAATCAAGCAGTGGCAGCATGCTGGGTAGATTCATTACTGCTGCTGGGGTTTCAACCACAATACCGTAGCTCAAAGTACCAAAACCTTTTTCTTGTTCAATTAACTCCGCTTTGGCACGTTCAATTAATAAAAACGCGGCGTCAAGTTCTTCAACCTGGCTAACCATCGGAAACATTAATCGAACTTGGCCATGGTTTGCCGCCCGAAGTATCGCTTTTACTTGGGGGATAAAGGTCTCTGGGTGCGCCAAACTATAGCGAATACCACGAATACCAAGGGCAGGGTTATCTTCGTTATTTTGCGGCAAACAAGGGATCTCTTTATCTGCGCCAATATCAAACGTTCGAATAGTCAACACGTCCCCTTGTAAACTATGCAGAGCATCGCTATAGAGTTTATATTGTTGCTGCTCATCGGGTAACGCTTTAGCATTCATCAATAAAAATTCGGTACGAAACAAGCCAATACCTTGTGCTCCGACTTCGGCTGTATGAGATATTTCACTCAGATTTCCCACATTGGCCAGCAAAGTGATCTTATGACCATCAAGGGTTTGACTGGGCTTATCTTTATAAATCATCAATGCTTGACGACGCAGCAATTCTTGTTGTTGTTTTTGCTTTAACTGGTCGAAAAGTTCAGGTGATGGGGCGATATGTAACTCACCTGACATACCATCTAAAATGAGCTGCGAGCCATCTGTGATGAGGTTTTCAGATTGTGAGAATTGATAATTAAGTAACGCTGGAATACCCGCTGCCCGAGCTAAAATCGCAGTATGGCTTGTTAGGCCTCCAGATTCGAGAATGAGTCCGGTAATGTGGGTTAGTGGCAATATGGCAAATTCAGCAGGAGTTAAATCATCAGCGAGCAAAATGGTGTCTTCTGCGAGTGTTGATAAGTCCCATTGCAAATGGCCATGCAAAGCACTGGTCAGGCGTTTAGCCAAACAAATAATATCACCGCTACGATTGGCTAAATAAGGGTCGTCTAATGACGACATTTCTGCTGCATGTTGATTAAAAATCCGATCAACCGCGACGGCTGCGCAAACTCTAAATTGATTAATATGTTGATGTAGTTGCTGCTGTAGCTCCTCATCTTCTAGCAACATAATATCGCTATCAATGAGTTGGAAATTATCGCAATCTGGGCACAGGTGATGTTGGCAGTGTTGTAAATGAGCAATTAAGTGATTAATTGCCTGGGTTAGCTGTTGCTGTTGCTGGTCAATTTGCTCAATAGAAAGCAGTTTAAAATCGAGAGGTGGCAGTTGAGTGGTAATAGTCAGGGCTTTACCAAAAGCGATGCCTGCAGATACAACGATTCCATTGATTGACATAACGTTGTCCTATTAGCTAAGTGTAATCAGCATTGAGGCTATTTTGTCGACAGCCGCTTGACCGTGTTCACCTGACGCCAATACCGTCACCGACATGCCTTGGTAAAGGCCCAATGTTTGCAATTTAAATAAACTTTTAGCACTGGCCTGTTTTCCATTACATTCGACCATGATGTCGCAGTCGAACTCTTTTGCCTCTTTTACCAGTAATGCCGCTGGACGCGTGTGAATGCCGTGAGGAGCAACAATGGTGACCGTTTTTTGATACATAAAAAACATACTCTGTAATGAATGACAACTAAATACTCATTGGATTAAGTATCAATATTTCAATACGCTAGTGGGAAATGTTTACTAGCATTTTTTGCTAAAATACCTTGTTGAGCTCAAGTATTTAATCTGATGGACACAATATACCTTAAAGTCATAAGGGCTAAAAGTGATGTTCGACTCGAAATTGCCCGTGATGTATTAATCAAGGCTTTAAGTCAATATTGGTTGCGGTAATAATATGAAAGTTTAGAAGGTAAATCTAAAGGCTTTTTAGGTTGACAGTTGTAAAGCCAAGTCTAAAAAGCCTTAGTTAATCAATTGTTTTAATAGCTATATTTTAAATTGCCCTAGAGTTTTGCTCATATCAACACTAATGCCTTGCAACGATTGCGCTGCCTGATTGTGAGTTTCGTTCGCTGTTAACGACTGTTCGGTGAGTTCAGAAATGGTATTGACGTTGACATTGATGTCTTCGGTAACCAATGCTTGTTCTTCAGTGGCACTAGCAAGTTGTGCTGTCATGCCGCTAATATTATCGATGAGCGCTAAAATTTCGACAATCGCATCGCTTGATTGTACGGCTTTTGACTGTAACTGAGTAGATTGTCGTTGTGTATGAGTAATGCTGTCGATAACCGATTGAATACCCGTTTGGATCTGACTAATAATTTTATTGATTTCATTAGTCGATGACTGAGTTCTATTCGCAAGAGCTCGTACTTCATCTGCCACGACAGCAAAACCTCGACCATGTTCACCGGCTCGTGCAGCTTCAATGGCGGCATTGAGCGCAAGCAGGTTAGTTTGATCTGCAATGCTGCCAATAACATCAAGAATACTGCCAATCTCAGCTGATGAATGACTCAGTGTTAATGACACGGTTTCAGCTTGATGTAATTCGTGGACTAAACTTTGTGTTTGTTCAACGGTTTGTTGCATCAATTTTTGATTCTGCTCCGCTTGATGTTTTACATTAGCGGCCCCGTCAGCTGCATCTTGTGTATTTCGTGCCATTTCTTGGCTAGTCGACAACATCTGGTTGATAGCAGCGGCGACACTTTGAGTTTCACTATGCACTTGATTCGCACTTTGATTCGATGACTTTACGGTGTCTAATAAATGTATGGCTTCATTATTTAAGGTATGCCCGAGCGGTTGCAAATTAGCCACCATATTGGCAATTTTAATCACAAACTGATTGAATGCATCTGCTAATTTGGCTACTTCATCATTACCTTCGGTAGACAAGCGTTGGGTCAAGTCACCTTCACCTTTGGCTATCTGTTCCATCGCATCGATAGTGACGTTGAGAGGTTGGGTAATGGAATGATTCAGCAATAAAAAGAACCCAAAAATAGGCACTGAAATAATCATCATGATAATAAAATAGTCAATAATGATACCCGTCATGCTTTCATTAACATCGTTGACGTTAGCTTGAGTGATTAAGGTCCAATCAAGGGCTGAATAATATTGCGCTACTGCTAATACTGTTTGTGGCCGATTTTGTTGATCAACAATAGCTAGTTCAGCCTGTGCGAGGTTATTTTTTTTGGCGCTGGCGAACAACTGTTGGTATGAATTCGATCCGTTGAATGTTGCTAAATTGGAGAGGGGCTTGCCGACTGAGTTTTGATTTAATGGATTAACAATAATGCGGTCTTGGTTATCAACAATGATAAAAGCTTGATGATCATTAACTTCAATTTTACTGGCAAATTGGCTTAATATTTCAACCGTAGCATCTGGTTTGGCCAATTTAAACGCATCTAGAGTGCTACTTAATTGGCTGACTTGCCCACTTATCTGCTTATATTTTTCTTCGATTAAATGATCGTATTGTTCTTTAATTGAAAAAGAACCGAAAACCACAGTGCCTACAGCGGCTAAAGCTAACATAATGAATAAGCGCTTTAAAATGGTTAAACGCCTTAATAATCCAATCATTATCTGTCCTAATTCAAAGTATCCATACAAAGTGAAGCAATTATAATGAAAATTTCAAAAAACATAAGCTTGAAAGATTGTTTTTGTGAGCAGACAGCTGATTTTTACATTTGTGAATAAAATGTATTAATTTAGTAAAAAATTATTGATTATCAACGGATTAGTGTACCATTAAATCCGATTGATTAATTATCATGCTAATCGATTGTTTTAATTTTGATTTTTTTTTGTTTTACCCGCAAGATTAGCTTAATTAATGGATAAGGTATCAACGTTATGAATTCATCTTCTACAGTCAAAAATGACGACATTTTACTTAAGCTTTGTCATTCTGTTTCTCATGTTCTTTCTAGCACTAGTGCGAGCCATGTTAGTCATGCTGGGATGGTTCAAAGTATTTCTCGTACCCGTTTAAAACCGGATTTGGCATGTTTCTCCATATTCGACGGCGGCTTTTCTGGCTTGGTTGTGATTAACTTTTCTGCCGCAGCAGCGATTGAGATTTACCGTCGCTATATGCTCAACATGGGTATGCCTGAAACAGAACTCGCGTTTTCACATACTTCTGATGATGTCAGTAATGTTATGGGCGAATTAATGAACCAAATTTTGGGTGATTTTATTGGTAAAATATCAAAAGAATTACAAACATCAATTAGCCAAAGCCAACCTAAAATGTTGGTTATCAATAAAGAATTAACGATTTCGGTAGACACTAACCTCGATAATGCCGTAGCCAGACGAGTATCATTTAAGACTGAAAACAATCATATCTTTTATCTCGAATTCGCCATGGATAAAACCGAGTTTATTCGTTCTGCTGATTTTGAAATGGACGAAGAGTTTGATTTAGATTCGTTAATTGAAACTCATGGTAAAGCAGCGCAAGTTAACACTGCAAAATCAAAAGATGTATTAAATGATCCCAATATTAAAGGCATTGTTGTCGATGACGCAGATGACTTGCTTAGTGAGCTTGGATTATAAGTTCGCTTTATAACACCAGGTTGGTTTATCAACTTGGTGGTTTTTTATAGTGGCGATGACAATAAAAATAAAAGGTTAACCATAAAAATGGCATCTAAAGCGACTTCTATTGATATAGCTTACCGTGCAGGCGTGTCGCAATCGACTGTGTCTCGTGCGTTAAGAAACAGTCCGTTGGTAAATTTAGAAACGCGACAGCGTATCCAAGCCATTGCAAAAGAACTCAATTATAAAGTCGATAAAAATGCCAGTAACTTGCGCATGCAAAACAGCCATACGTTAGCATTGCTAATTTGTGAAGATCCAACTAATGATGAGTCGATGATCAACCCATTTTTCCTCTCTATGTTGGGTTCGATCACTCGAGCAACCGCCCGTCAAGGTTATGATTTATTGGTGTCATTTCAGCAGCTTTCAACTGATTGGCATGCAGATTATGAAGACAGTAATAAAGCCGATGGTATTATTTTATTAGGCTATGGCGATTATATGGATTATGCCCATAAGCTTGATAAGCTTATCGAAAAAAATACTCATTTTGTTATCTGGGGAGCTGAGCATAACAATAAAGCGGTGTTGTCTATTGGTTGCGATAATCATCAAGGTGGTTTTGTGGCCACGGAACATTTGCTTGGGTTAGGGCATAAACACATTGCTTTTTTAGGTGACTCATCAAGTCGCAGCCCTGAATTTCGCGACAGATATTTAGGTCATGTTGATGCTTTACAATCTACCGGTATCGAGGCCGACACACAGTTACAGCATGACGCTATTAATACCGAAGCCTCTGGCTATCATGCCGCCAACGTATTATTAGATAGCGGCGTGACATTTGATGCTATTTTTACTGCGAGTGATCTAATTGCGATAGGGGCGATTCGTGCATTGAAAAAGCGCGGTGTTTTAGTTCCGGAGCAAGTTGCTGTAGTGGGATACGATGATATTCCGGTGGCCAGTTTTGCCAATCCGGCGTTAACAACCATAAAGCAAGATACTCAGTTCGCAGGTGAAATACTTGTCGAAAGTGTGTTGAAGTTAATCCGTGGTCAAGAAGTTAGCCAGCGATTAATCAAGACCCATTTAGTGGTACGTAGTTCATGTGGTGCAAATGTAGAAGATAATTAACTCACAGGCATCAAGCCATGAAGTGCATCTGACATTTTATGTAGACCCTTTTTTATTTTGTTTGCAGAGTCTTGGCGAGCTAAAACACTGAGTTAATATTATTTATTTCCAGTGACCGTCCTATGCAGATACTATTAAACGCTATCATACTTGTGCGTCGATCTTGCTAGTTAAATTTTTAAAGGATAATTTTTTTATGGCAGGTGCCAGTTTATTAACTCTATTAGATGATATTGCGACTATTTTGGATGATGTAGCGGCCATGAGTAAAGTGGCTGCACGTAAAACAGCGGGCGTTCTGGGTGATGATTTAGCCTTAAATGCGCAACAAGTGTCGGGTGTTGCGTCTGAGCGTGAACTACCGGTGGTATTTGCGGTAGCGATGGGATCATTTAAAAATAAAGTGATTTTAGTGCCGATGGCCATGTTGATCAGCGCGTTTATTCCATGGGCTATAACGCCTTTATTGATGTTTGGTGGTTTGTTTTTGTGTTACGAGGGTTTTGAAAAAGTCTATCATTCACTAACACATAAACGCGCTCCTGTGATCGATGACGATGCGGTAGTCGCCAAAGCAAAAGCGGATATCGAAGACTTAGCTGCATTCGAAAAAGAAAAAATAAAAGGCGCTATTCGTACCGACTTTGTCTTATCAGCTGAAATTATCGCAATTAGTTTAGGCGTGGCAGCACACATGGATCTAATGGGGCAATTTTTAACCTTATGCGTTATTGCCATTGTGATTACGGTCGGGGTGTACGGCTTAGTGGCAGGGATTGTTAAAATCGATGATCTTGGTTTGTATCTTGCTCAGCGTAAACCGAGTGGAATAGGGCATAAATTAGGCCTAGGATTAGTATCTGCTGCTCCTTATCTAATGAAAATCCTGACATTTGTCGGCACTATTGCCATGTTTATGGTCGGTGGCGGTATTTTAACTCATGGAATTCATGTGGTGTCTGAATGGATTTTGCATGCTGAAACGCTGGTTAGCCAAGTGAGTGTTGTTGGTGACGTTTTAGGACTATTAACCCCAAGCGTGTTGAATGCACTATTTGGTGTTGTTGCTGGTGGTTTAGCGGTATTATTGATGAATGGTGTGACCAAGTTACTGCCTGCAAAAGATTAGTTAGTGCCTGCAAAAAACTAGTTAATGCCTGCAAAAGATTAGCAAATCCAAGCAATTGTTGTGGTAAGCAATGATTGGTAAAAACATACAAAAAAAGCATAGTCTATGACTATGCTTTTTTTCGTGGCATTGACGATAATGACGATGTTAATCAGTCTCTTAGGACTAAACCGCTAAATTATCCGGACTGTCTGGATTTGGTACTGTTTTTGGATTTGGCCCATATTCGTTGTCATCTTTACTGTTAAAGCACATTACAACCAGTAAAATTAATACGCCAAGCAGTGGAATAAATATCAACAATAACCACCAACCGGAATGGTCTGTGTCGTGTAAACGACGGACACTCACTGCGATACTTGGGATCATGATGGCGAGTGAATAAATTGAGCTTAATACCCCAGCACCGTAAACGTCGCTGTACAAACCGACACCCATGTCTAATAGCGTCAGTACGATACTGATCACCGCACTGATTAATCCAAACATCCAGTATTCTTTACGACGTGCACGGCCGCTAAAATCAAAATACTGTTTCAATACTTTTACATACCAATCCATTTGTTGTTCCTTAACGTTAACTTTTTTTAATCTGGTGTATTAGTAACAAGATAGTGTTGAATTAACAAGGTTTTGTTTCAGAATATACACAAAAAATAAAGCCGTTGTGAGTCACAACGGCTTATTGAACAAGCTAATAACAGTGCCATCAATATACTGCGATTAATACAGTGCTATTTAGCGAGTGTTTGTTGTACAACAGGGTAAAAGTCCCATACTTTTTCATCGGTCATCGAACGCACCAATTTAACGTATTCAGCATGGGTCCACGCTAGCGGTGTTGCTGTATTGGTACCTTGGCCCATTTTGTAATTATAGCGAGTCGCGTTGCCTACGCCGTCCCAAGCTTGCTCTGGCAACATTAACCCTTGGTTAGCAAAGGTTTCCATGCCTTGAACATAGGTATTGATTAAAACTTTCTTAGTGTCTGGGGTTAACGTGTCGTTCGCTTTTGCTAAGGCTAATTCATAATGACCGCGTTCACCGGTAAAGAAGGGCCATACTCGGCCTCGTTGATTTTCGGTGTCGCCTTTTTCAGCGTAGCTAAGACCTGTGACTGTGTCTTCACCGTATCCATCATTACCATAACGGCGGTATCCTGGTACTTTACTGCCATCTTTGGCGGTAAATTGGTATTTAACTCGTAAGTTATCTTCAAGATTTTGGTTGTCTATTAGCATGACGCTGTTTTTAATAACAGGGTCTTTAGCGTTAACCACACCATAACGGACTAATTCTAAAAATCCACCGTCGAGGATCAAGCGCTGATCTAAACCAGGTTTACCATTGTTATCAATGAGCTTATCGGTGTTATTAGGGTTACCATTTGGGCTAATGCGCACATAATAAGGTGCAACTTTACCTTTGGAATCAGTTTGACCTAATAAGCCTGTGGTGGTGGCCATCGTTGTTTCGAGCTGACGTTGTAGCTTACGTGCTAAATCAGCATACTCAGGTGCTTGTTCATCTTTCGCTAGCGCTCCAATATCACTGGCAGCCACTAAACCGGCAATTACGGCTGCAGTTGTGGATGGAGAGAATCCTGCTTGCTCTTCCCAGCGTTCTTGTTGAGTACTTGGAGGCGTAATTTTAGTGTCATTCCAATCCAGTTTTACGTTACCGCCTTTAACTAAAAAGTTAGCGGCTGGTTTAAGCATGTCGTTGTACCATTGGGTTATTTCTGTATTGTTAAGTACACCTGCTTGCCACAGTTTCCAGCCGAGCATGATTGGCATGGCAGTTTGATCGAGCTGCACGCCAACCCATTCAATTTCACCATCGACATGGGTTTTTTGTAAAAACCATCCAGGAGTACCTGCAAAACCAGGTGTTTGTTGTTGAACTTGAACCTGCTTTAAATATTCAAAAGCCACTTTGGGTGTTTGAGTATCGCCCATGGCTAAAAATGCCATTGCACATTGGTAAAAATCACGTGGCCATACCGCTTTATAGCCTGTGCTGCCTACTTTAGCTGAAACCGTGTCACCCCAAGGATTTGAAAGTGATGCGATTAACGCACCAGCATGGGTTTTATCTTCTTGAGCTTTTAACACTAAGGCGCTGGCATAGAGTAATTTACCGTTATCTGTAGTGTTGCTGCTCATGTCATTTAATGGCTTCAGCGAGGCTAAGTAATCTTTCCAGCCAAGATGTTTATCGTCGCCTAAATACGCTTGTTTAACGGCGTCATAACCCGCATCTAATGTCGCTTGAGTGGTGGCTAAGCTGCTTGCTTTGTCTTTACCAAAACCAATAACCAAATTAAAGCTTAGGCTGTCATTAACATTGGCAAGGGTGGGGTATTGTGCTGTTAGCGCGACGTTACCGCCTTGATTAGTGTCGCTAGTGGTTTGGTAATGATAATCAAGTTTACCGTTATCTTGTAAATCGACAATACCATCAGATGTGCCGACGAACCCAGCGCTAGCGGCGACAAAATCGACATCTGTTTTAACAGTCATTACCGTTGAATTAGTGTCACTTGTGTAAGCCACTAGCGATTGGCCTTCAACACTAGCAATGTCATTGGCACCACTGTTATCAATGTGCGGATTGACATAAAGGTGTGGCGTAATGCCAGCCTCAAAAGCAGTAAAGGTGACTTTCATCATCAAGCTATTTCTATCGGGATCTGTAAAAATATGTTTTTCTATTTGGTATTTACCTTCAACATCTTTATTAATGACTTTATAAGCCAGCGATAATGGTCGTCCCATATCATCGGTATCTAAATACTCAATAGTGCTGATAGTATTGCTTTTTTCAGTATCGACAAAGCCTTTGCCAGAGATAATAAATTGCAGTTCTTTAAGCTGGGCATTGTGAATAAGGCCAAACATGGTTTCGGTTAATACGCCTTGAGCAATCGAAAACCATACTTTACTGACCGGGTTTGCAGCTGTGTCTTGATAATTGCCGTTAACATAGGGCTCGTAAGATGTGCCTATGCCAGTTTTTCCTGAGAACGCCCAAGTTGGTTCTGTGCCTGGCGTACCGGGTGCGACGTTAACAACTTGAGCTTGTGTGTTTACTTGAGTATCTGCAGGTGAGCACGCACTTAAGGCTAGAGCCATCATGCTGGTCGTAACAGCTTTCGCTATGATACTGCGATGCGTGAGTAAATGTGGTTTTAACATGGAATTCCCCAAAATAATAATCTCAATCTAGTTACCAGTGACAAAGACTGGTAATCCTTATTGTGTTTGCTTGTCTTGATCTACAAATAGCACCGCAATGCCCGACAGCATCATAAATATCCCGCCTAGCACTAAAGCGTAAATTGGTTGTCCATCAAAAAATACCTTAAGCAATAAGCCAAGAATACTGGCCGCTAACAGCTGTGGAATTACGATGAAGAAGTTAAAAATCCCCATGTAAACGCCCATTTTTTTCGGGGGTAATACACCAGACAACATGGCGTAAGGTACCGATAGAATAGATGCCCAGGCAAAACCGACGCCAATCATTGGTATCCACAACAGGTTAGGGTTTTCAATAAACATAAAGCTGATGAGACCCGCACCGCCAATAAACATGTTGATGGTATGGGTGAGTTTAATGCCGACGGCCTTAGCTAGAAACGGAATAATAATCGCAGCAATTGCAGCAAAGCCGTTATACGACGCGAACAACATACCGACCCAATCTGCACCGTCATTATAGGCTTGGGATACCACATCAGTGGTGCCGTAATGATACGAAGTAACGGCCGCTGTGGTGTAAATCCACATTGCAAATAGGGCAAACCAAGCAAAAAACTGCACCAGTGCTAGCTGACGCATGGCTTTGGGCATATGAAACAAATCATCGACAACATTAAACGTCATGCCTAATCCGTCGCGCGTTACTGACGATTCAGTGTTGCTGTTTGACAGTTTGGCTAACTTACGCGAACAGTAAAGTTGCAGCGGTCCGAAGGTAAAAATACCCAAACTTAAAATATAAAGTTGCTTATCTAGATCTAGGCTAACAATTGCGAGGGTGAAAATGGCGCCAATCGCCATCCATATAATCGCACCATTTTGATATTGTTTGGCTGTACGCGTATTGACGTTAGTGTCTTGTGCGTCAGTGGTGTCTTGTTGATGAAATTCAGCTAATTGCTCTGGAGAGTATTCTTTGGTTGAAATAATGGTCCAACCCACAGCCAACATTAGTACCGCGCCACCAAAGTAAAATGCATAGCGTACAGAGTCGGCAATTTCGCCCGCTGGGGCGGTATTTTCCACATCAAATACATTGGTTAAAATATATGGCAAGGCAGATGCCACCACCGCGCCAATACCAATGAAAAAGCTCTGCATTGCATAGCCTTGGGTCCGTTGGTTTTTGGGTAGATTATCGCCGACAAAAGCACGAAACGGTTCCATGGCGATATTGATTGAGGCATCCATAATCCACAACATACCCGCAGCAATCCATAACGTAGGCGAGTGCGGCATGATAAAGAGTGACAATGTGGTTAATACTGCACCAATTAAAAAATAGGGGCGACGACGGCCAAGGCTATTCCAAGTATTGTCACTTAAGTAACCAATAATAGGTTGTACGATGAGGCCCGTGAGCGGTGCGGCAATCCATAAAATGGGAATATCATCAATGGATGCTCCTAGAGTTTGAAAGATACGGCTGACATTGGCATTTTGCAGTGCGAAACCAAATTGGATCCCCAAAAAGCCAAAACACATATTGAAGATTTGCCAAAAATTAAGCTGCGGTTGTTGGGTGATATTTTTATGATTATTGCCAGACATGTGACATCCTTATTGGTAAGTCGTTGTGCTTACTTCTTGTAATTTTACTTCTTATGGCGAATTCGTTGATAACCATTGAGATGGCTACGTTACATATTAATAGTTAAAAAAATGGCGAATACGCATCTCCCTAAGACGGGTATTCGCCAAGACCTACGCTTTATCCATTAGCGACTTTCGTCAAATAATCAATGGATAAAGTAAATGAAGGTACTCTAAAGCTGATGGTCTCCATGGTCGAAGACACACCAGAAACGACCTAACCATTCCATCCTGCAATTAGAAACGAAACAGCATGTTTTATAGTATCCTCGAGCTTGTTCTTGGTACAACTGACTACATACGTATTCATGCTTTGTTAGTAACCTAATGCGAACACTTATGTAACATTCCAGTGTTACAAGGCTTTAAAACGAATCGCGGTACCCCCACTGGCTGCTAAGTTCAGTGTCATCGCGTCATTTGCAGTAACGATTTTGGTTTCAATCACGTAATCATATGGATTAGTTAACCAATCAGCTTTATCACCGTCACGATAAATTTCGGCTTGGTAGCGTTTCCCCTGCGTGAGGAAGTCTAATTTTAACGTCAATTTTCGTGAGTCTTCATCTGTTAATGCGCCTAGATACCAGTCTTCAGCACCGCGCTGTTTTCTTGCAAAGGCAACATAGTCACCAATTTCACCCGCAAGGGCGATACTGTCGCTCCAATCTGTCGGTACATCTTGAATAAACTGAAAAGCATCGAGACGTTGCACATAGTTACGCGGTAAGTCTGCAGCCATTTGAATAGGGCTGTACAACACGACATACAAGGCTAATTGCTTTGTGAGTGTGGTTTTTACGCGGTTAACCGCATCTAGACCTTCAGGCGCTAAATTAAAGATCCCAGGGGTGAAGTCCATCGGCCCAGCCAGCATCCGGGTATAAGGTAGAATTGCTGTATGTTCTGGAGTATTAGGTGGGCTTCCCCATGCATTAAACTCTTGGCCTCGAGCGCCTTCGCGTGCTATCCAATTTGGGTAAGTACGACGTAAACCGGTATCTTTAATCGGCTCGTGAGTATTAATGCTAATACCACGTTTTGCGGCTTCGGTAACGCTATGTAGATATTCGTTAACCATAAATTGGCCGTCGTGCCATTCATGGCGCACTATACCATTTTCATCAACGCGCTTAATGTCACCACCGTCTGCTACGTAACCGGTTTTAACTTGAGTCACGCCATGTTTTTGATATAAATCATAAGCATCACTCATTTGATTTCGGTAATTAGTGACTGAACCAGAGGTTTCATGATGGCCAATTAAACGGACATTTTTACTGTGTCCATATTGAGTTATCTCATCAATGTCAAAATCAGGATAAGCTTTAGTAAAGCTAAACACGTCGCCGTTATCGAACCAACTACCATCCCAGCCTTCATTCCAACCTTCAACCAATACCCCATCAAACCCATATTGGGCGGCAAAGTCCATATAACGCTTAGTTTCGCTAGTGGTTGCGCCATGCTTAGGGCCGCTTCCCCAGGTGTTTTCATTGAGGTGCATTCCCCACCAAATCCCAACGTATTTACCCGGTTGCACCCAAGATACATCACCTAATTTATTAGGCTCATTAAGATTAAGGATCAGGTCTGAGTTAAGTAAACCTGGGGCATCTTTAGCAATTTGAATCGTACGCCAAGGTGTTGAAAAGCCAGGTTGAGTCTTCACTCGAATACCGTCCGACCAAGGCGTTAAATCAGCACGTAAAATACCGTCACGTCCTTGATTAAGCACCATTGCGGCATAATCGGTGAGGGCAGCTTCATGGATGCTTAAATGCACGCCATCAGCCGTTCTAAACGTCATAGGTGTGTGGGCTCGGTCGATTTTATCAAGTGAGGTTGTACGGTATAAATATTCGTATCGGTTCCAGCCGCGACCGGGGATCCACCATGCGGTTGTGTGTTGTGGGTCTGGGATGGCAAATTCAGTTAATTCATCGGTAATATCAAGTTTCGGTGTGTTAGCCAGCCCGGTTTGTTTTGGCACCAGGTAACGAAAGCCAATACCGTCATTAAATGCTTTAAATTCGATATCAAAGTCAATTTTGCCGTTACTTAGGGTGGCGACCACGCGGTTGTAATGATCGCGGATTTTTTCACGTTCTCCCCAAGGTTGCTGCCATGTTTGGTCTACGTTGCTGTTAGTCACATGTTTAATGTTGAAATCAGTACCTAATTCACCTAACTGTTGAAATACCAACCCTAATTTACTTGGATTAATAACAATATTGTCATTAAATTTTACTTGGTATTCAGGACGGCCATTATCATCAGTCAAACTGATATTGATGTGTTTGTCAGGCGAGGCGACATTAATGGTTTTAGCTTGAGCGAGACTGGGAATGGTGGCTAGCGCGACAGCACAAGCTACTGCGATAACATTAAGTGCAAAGTGTGACTGTGTGGATAGCAGATTTGCACCGTTAAATAAAACGCGCGCCATAGTATGTCCTTGTTGATTATTATTTTATCTTTAGAACAAGTAATATAAGACGTTTTTCGTTTATACAGCAAAGGTTTGCATACGTATTCAGTGTGCCAAGTAAGTGATTGAAGTGAATTTACGCAACAATATTGTTACCTCATGAACAATGATTGGCTCAGTGTTGATTAATCGGCTCACACATTGATTCATCAACACTTTATCCTGTATTCAATCGTACTGATTTACAATCTCATGTCTAATTCATTGTGGATCAACACCACGCATTGCGATGCAAACAGCATTTTAGGGCCTAAGTTAATGTGTTGAGTACCAAGACGTTTAAGGCTATTAAAGCTCTTTTTCGGCATAGGAATATGATCGGTCAGTAAAAAACACGGGTTAGCAGCAAACTCGATATCACGTACTGGAGTACCTTTTTTCTCTAACATATACAGTTGATAATCTTCAGCTAATTCCTGTATCAATTTTTCGAAACTCACGGTGCGTACCGTAATTCCTGCTTCAACTTCACGTAATTGTTCTTTCGCCATGCCTTTAGATACCGTTAAGGCTTTAGCTATTTTATTGGTTAAGTTTTGCTCGTGAAAGCCACCGATATGACCTAATTCGTTTGAACGAAAGCAAATTGTGCGAGAAAAGTCTTGGGTACTTTCTAGCACTAAATACACCACAACATCGTCACGATGAGATTGGGCGACAAAAATGGTATTCATTAAGGTGTGAGCTAAAATTTCAGTGTGAGCTTCATGACCAATAGCGGCTAGAAATTGTTGACTATCAACTGGAGCAGCTCTGGCTCGAACGACAAAAGCGCGCATAGTAAATCCTAATGAGGAAAGATTGGAGTGTAAATGTGATAACTGAAATAGAAAATCTATCAGCTATTGCGCATTGTAATCAGGCTATTATCTCAGTTTTAGTGGTGGCTGTAACGCGATTAATTTTTAGCGTTAAGCGTGCAATATTGTAATGTTTTAAAGTGAGTTATCATTAGTTAAAATTAAGGTGAAGGAGATAGTGGTTAAATGTTGTGGTTCCAAAATTAAAGCTAACGGTAGGATAACTGTAAATACTAGGTAATGTGTTTCCTGAATATCGCTTTTTATCAAAGGAGAGACGCAAAAGTGAAACTCTTTACATCATTACAAAATTAAAAAAGCCACTGTTATTTCATCAGTGGCTTTTTGTTATTCTGAGTGAAGACTTTAGCGGTTAAGGCTTATTTGATCGGTGACAGTAGCGCTGGGTTAGTGACTAGGTTTCTCACACCATGAGCGTGATCTTCCTTGAAGACGTTACCCTCACACCACTTGCCTACAGTGTTAATATTCACTTTAGCCACTTTAGGACGGACACTCCAAGAGACTTGGAATGGTGAGCCTATTTCATTATAACCAGGGCCTGTTGTTGAGCCATTATACTGAATTGCATCACCGGTATTATTTGGAATATTAACCGCTTGATGAAAACCTTGTTTTATTTCTGATGCAGTCAGTGCTGTAAAATCTAACGCTTTATTGTCATTGACCAACACAAACACTTGAGTTTCAACTCGTAGTTGCGGGTTGTTTATCGCATCATTTAAACAAGCACCTAATGTTGGACCAGGTACGACTTGTGCGCTTGAATGTACATAATGCACTTCAATGGTATCTCCAGCCGTTAAAGCACCATGTTCACTTGGGCAAATAGCATTTTTAGTTGGCGTTAATTCCGCTTTATTTAGTTTACCTGAATACTTAAAACCTGATTGGAAACCTTTACCATCGCCATTACCTGCATAAGTGGTGAACTCTCCACCTGAGTGTTCAGCATTTTTATGAAAATGAATATTACATAAATTCATTTTAGTGAAAGAAGGGGCTTGAGAAAATTGTATTGGATTGGTACCGACAAGTGAGTTTACATCTCGAGGTGACTGAGGTCCAAAACCCTCACCTTTAGTGCTAGTGGCAAGATTTGCTCTTTGTTCTGCTACCACGCTATCAGCGACGGTTGCATGATGTTCTGAGAGATTGTCTTTAGCTATGGCGTTGGTTGACAGCGATAAAGTTGCGATTGTTAGTAATAGTTTTTTGTTCATTTTTATGACCTATAACCTTGTAGTTGGTATATTTGAAACATAATCTTAGTATGTTAACAGTTTGTTATCCAGTATTGCTCCGTGTCGATAAGCCATAAAAGCAGCAAATATTATCAAGATTGAATGGGCGTTAGCCTGTAGTCAATATTTTGTAATTATTTGCTTGCGTGTTTAGCTGATCATCCCAAGAATTGAACGCGACAGCCTTCAATTACCCCAATTTGAGTGCTAAAGGGTATTAACTAAAAATAACGTATTTCCCTTGTATGACAATAGGTTATAGTTTTTATTGGTAGCGGGGTGGTTATATATCTAAAGATGTAATAGCGTTATCTTCATGTTTATAAGTTGGTTTCTTCCAAATCCAAACAGCCAGTACCAACAAAAGTATGATCATGCCAGAAAGTGAAAAAAGGATAACTGTTTCAAATCCAAATTTTTTCCATAATTGGCCAACAATAATAGCTCCGAGCGAGCTAGTTAATGCAATACCACCATAGAAGATGCCATAAACGAAAGCTTTGCTAATAGCATATTGAGATATGTAGGCTCTGATTGCGTTAAGTGACATAACCGTAAACATTCCCAATAAAATAAAACACAGCCATAAATATTCTTGCCATAAGGCTAGGAGAGATAGGGTGCCGAATACAAAGGCAATTAACAGCATTTTGTGGTTGCCAATTTTGTCCGTTATTACACCACTATAATAACTGAATAAGGTTTGGGTTAGCGTCAGGATAATGATAAATAGAGGAATAATGGAAACAGAATAACCCGCTTGTTTAACTTTAATGATCAGAAACTGATCACTCAAGATAAAAAATAGTGAAATAAAGTAAATGATAATCAAAGGCAATAAGCGCATGTCTTGTTGGTTGATTACCGCTTTGCGTTTTTCATTTTTGGCTTGAATTGAAGTAGGAATATCTTTAACCAAAAATAACGCGATGGCGCTAGCAATTAGACCAGGGATCAACGTGGCGGCGAATATTAGCCGAATGCTGTCTTTATCCAGTGTAAACCACGTGAGGATGAGGAAAATACAGATAGCGCCGCCAAGCTCACCAGCTATATCCATTGTTTTGTGAAAGCCAAAGGTTTTGCCAGAGTCATTCGTTTCACTGTAGGCGCTGATTAATGCATCTTTGGGGGCGCTGCGGACAGCTTTACCCACACGTTCCACGCCACGGATTATTGCTACTCCTAGGTAACCCTGCGTCAATGCCAACATTGGCTTGGTAAGTGTGGAGATTAAATAACCGCTGACGACCAAAGGCTTGACTAGCGTAAAACGGTCACTTAGGTAACCAAACAATATTCTGAAAAAATAAGAGATAAAGCTTGCCGCTGCGATAATAATGCCCAGTTTGTCGACGCCTTCGTTGAGGATATAAACAACATATAAAGGCACTAGAGTTGTGACCATAGACGAAGCGAAATCAGTAAAAAAACTGACCCAGCCGAGATAAATGATGTTGTTGTTCATATGGCGCATAGTGTTAAATTATCAACCTCGTGATGTGTCCGATAAGTCTTTATACCTAGCTTGATCTTCAAGTCATCAAAGAAACAATAAATCACTTGCGATCAAGATTCCTTGAATCGATAAACTAATCGTTAATTACTTTAGATTTTTATCAATTTTAATTCGCGCTGTAGGCCGTGTTTTTGATTCAATTATAGCGCTATGTATAGGCTTGAAATACAGATAAACAAAAAATGAAAAACTCTAATCGATGAGTACGAAAAATAAACGAAATTGAATAGTGAAATGATGTCATTGATCAATAATCAGCATAAAAAAAGGTTTTAAGATGAAGTTAATGAGCAGTATGTTTTAACATCATTCTGGATGTGAACTATCCATAAATAGAAGGAAAATTCCATGTTGCAATTTATACCTGTATTCGATGGCAATACCATTGCTGTGCGAGCTTCTGGAAAACTAACTCTCGAGGATTTCCAGCAATTCTTTCCCCAACTTGAAACGCAAATTAAACGATTAGGTAAAATCTCATTACTTTTTGAGTTTGATAATTTTTCCGGCTGGGATTTAGATGCCGCAATAGATGATATTAAGTTTGGTATGAAACACCTTAGTGATTTTGAGCGCATTGCAATGGTTGGCGATAAGTCTTGGGAACATTGGATGGCGTTAATCGCGAAGCCTTTTTTGATCTCTAGTGAAGTGCGTTATTTTAACCGAGAAAATCTGCAACAAGCATGGGACTGGTTACGTGAAAAGCAAGAGTTTGAAAAAGCGGTAGAACAATTGCAACCCTATCAAAACATTGTGGTTGCGGTGGATTTCTCCCTGTATTCAAAGCATGCATGCAAACGCGCAATAGAATTAGCTAACTACTATCAAGCTTCATTAACATTACTCAATGTTGTTCCAGAAGTACTCGCTTATACACTCTATGGCGATCCAGTGGGCTACAACGTTGTTGATCTAGACATCATCAAAGATCAAAACAAAAAAAATATTGATGCAGCTCAGTTTCAGATGAAAGCTTTTGTGAATGATTTGGATACAAATTTTCCCATTGAGACCAAAGTGATTTGCGGTGAGATAAATTATGGCGTTGTGTCTTTTTTGGAAGCACAACATATTGATTTAGCCATTTTTGGGGCAAAAAAGAAAAAAGGCATAAACAAGTTATTGGGCTCAGTGCCGCATTACGTTCAAAATCATAGTCGTTGTGAAATATTAATTGTTCCGGTTCAAGGTCCTGTGTTCTAACTTATTATGGCTAAGGTATATTTATATGTCCGATATACAAAATATAGAAATTGAACGCTACCATGACCAGATCACCGAAGATGTTCGTCAACTCGTAGAGCGATATCGCGAAATTATGGCCTGGGATGTCCCTGATAATGACACTGTGGAAGCTGATAGGCTTATATTTCAAGCCATTCATGCTGCCGTTGTTGAAATTGAAACAAGCTCAATAAAAGTGTGACGTCATGAACGTAGCCGTGAATATAGCAGCAGATGTTGCTAAAGTTATTGTGATCTGACAACTGGTTTTATTGAGATTTAACCAGAAAATCTTTTTTACGCTATGATTTTTTGGTTTTTATTAGCGCCTCTTATGCCGGTAAATTGAGTGTTATCGGCATCAATTTCAATATAGGCGCCAACAATAATATTTTTCAAATCTTGTGTGTGAGATCGGTATTTATAACTAAAAAATACGTTATAAAATACAAATAAATTACACCTTTAATTGGAGATACAATGTCAGAATCAGTTCACGGCCATAAAGTGATGGAAATGATGCTAACCCATGGCTCTGCGTTAACAAAGCATGATCTTAAAACGATGATGCATACTGAGTTTGGCGCAGAGACTCGTTATCATACTTGTTCAGCAACCGAGATGGATGCTGAGATGTTGATTGAGTTTTTAGAAGGCAAAGGCAAGTTCATCCCAAGCGAAGGTGGCATTACAACCGCTAAAGATAAAATCTGTAATCACTAGGTTGGTTGAATTTAGCTGGTTAAATTTTTTTAAATAAAAGCACTTGAATCGAGGCGAGTGAATTCTTGCCTAGTAATCTAAGCAACACTCGCTTAATAAATAATCGCTCAACAAAGAGTAAAGTGCTTTCATACGAACGATTCCGACAGCGTTTGTTGGCTATATCTACTTGATTATCGGCTTTTATGTAGGTTAACATCACCGTAAAGCTTCTGTTTTGTCACTCACTGTTTACGCTATGAACCAACAATGTGTTGCAAAACAGCCTTAAAAGATTAGCAACCCTTAATCATTTACATCAATAAATTGTAGCTTAGACCTCGCTTTATCTAGCGAGGTCTAATGCATTAATCTCGATTGACAGTCATGCTTTTATCATATTTAAAGCATTTACAGCAACGGGTTATTATCTATAGAGCCGTGATAATATCTCTTAAGTTGTTCTTGAATATATTATTTATTTACTCCAAGAATCACAGACTGTAAAGGGGATAGTTCAATGTTAACACTAGCACTGCCATCTTTATTCAATATGAGTTGCTGATTGAGTTGAGCGTTTTTCAGTAAATCTGTCAGTTTTGCATTTTCCAAAAGATGCCAAGCTTGTATTAGTGAGCTTGGTAGCTCAAGGGTAAATTGTTTGCCCTGGACTTGACTAAAGTTACTGACAATAATCAATTGCTGAGTATCGCTAAAACGACTAAAAGCAAAGACGCTGTCGTCATAACCCACAACCTTATTTTGGCGCTGTAGTCTATCTAGTTCCCTATATTCACCGCTTAGTGCCGTTGCTGTGTGGCTTAAGTTAAGCAGTGTTTGATAATAAGCGCGTAATGTCTTTTCCTTAGATGTTGACTGTCCGCCATCAAACTTGCCGTTGTTCATCCAGCGTTGATGAGCAGGCACGCCAACATAATCAAAAATACTGGTGCGAGTCGGTTGTCCAAAGCCTGCATTTTCAGCGCCTGATTCACCTACTTCTTGACCAAAATACAGTAAGGTGGGAGAGCGACTTAACGTTGCAGACACCACCATCGCTGGCAGTGCATTAAATGGATTTCGAGCAAAGTCGGCTGTGTTGATGCGTTGTTCGTCGTGGTTTTCTAAAAAATGCAGCATATGCTGATCGATGTCGCTGACTTTGGCTTGAACTGTGGCAATGGCTGCTGTACTGGCCTTACCTTGAATTATGGCTTTTAAGGTGTCATATAAATCGACTTTGTCGTATAAGTAATCCATTTTACCTAAATGAATATAATCGCGATATAAATCGGGGTTATACACCTCAGCCAGAATAAACGCATTTGGGTTGGTGTGCTTAATGTGGCTGTTGAGGTAACTCCAAAATTCAACTGGTACCATTTCAGCCATGTCGTAGCGAAAACCATCTACGCCTTTGGCTAGCCAATATTGGGCGATGTGCTCAAACTTACGCCATGAATCTGGAATGTCATCGGCCGCTTGTGCTTGCCAAAAGGCTAAATGCTCGGCTGCGGTTTTATTTGCATAATCATTAGGCAGTGCAGGGAAGTCATGGCTGCCATCGGGTTTGACTCCGTAATTTATTTTAACGGTTTCGTACCAATCGTTAGCATCGGGCTTGGCTAAACGTGAGCCGTTGCCGGTCCATTTTGCCGGTGACTCGGCAAACTTTGCGTCGATGAGGGGATGTGTTTCGCCGCCTAATGGCAGATAACCATCCGATGCTTGTGGGACTTGAAAGTCTTCACCGACCACATAATAGAAATTGTTGTGTCTACTATAGGTGTTAGTTTTATCGTCGTTAGCACCAAAGTCTGGCTCGCCTTTTGGCGCTGAAATAGAATGATAATTGCGCGCGACATGATTAGGCACTATGTCGATAATTACCTGCATGCCATTGGCATGAGTACGACCGATTAAGGCTTCGAATTCTGCCAAGCGATTAGCCGGATTATCAGCTAAATCTGGATTAACGTTGTAGTAGTCTTTTACCGCATATGGTGAGCCCGCGCGGCCTTTTACCACATCAGGATCATCATTACTAATACCATCATCCGTATAGTCATTGACCAACGCATGATGCGGTACGCCGGTATACCAAACGTGAGTGGTGCCTAAGGATTTAATATCTCGTAATGCCACATCGGTAAAATCACTGAATTTTCCTACGCCATTTTCGGCAATAGTTCCCCAAGCTTTATTGGTGGTATTGGTGTTGCCATACAGGCGAGTGAATACTTGATATACCACCGGTTTGGCTGTTGTAGCAGTTTGGTTTATTTGAGTAACTGATACGTTTTCGTTATCGTTTTTTACCGCAGTATCAGTTTGTTCAACGGTATTGGGTTGGCAAGCGCTTAATCCTAATCCCAGCATACTGGCTAGTACCAATGCCTTAGAGGTTGGGGAAGGTCGGTGAAGTTGGCTTGCTAACGGTTTAATGATGGTGCCCATGAGTCTCTCTTTTATTATTTTTATGGGAGTGGTTCTATTGAAGAACATAGAACCACTCCTTAATTTCAAATAACGGATCAAAATATCAGTGATAAAAATCAACGGTTCAGTTTAAGAATCGTGACACCTTTATTGGATAACGTAAGCGGTTTAGATAATGAATACGTTTGTTTGTTGATAATATCAACGCCAGCAGTGTTGTGATTAATAGCAGGTTTAAAACGTTGTAAATCAAGCTCAATGGCGTGGCTGTTTTTATTGTAAATGATCAGTAACGTTTCATCGCCTTGATGACGACTTTGAACATAAACACCGTCTTTTGGCACAAAGTGCTGTAATTTACCCTGTTGAATCGCTAATGAATTTTTACGGTAATTTAATAATGTACGTACGAAGGTAAGTGCTTCGGTTTGTTGTGCATTCAAACCTTTACCTGTAAATACATTGACACTGTCTTGCGGCCAGCCACCTGGGAAGTCTGCGCGTACAGCTCCGTCGTTACGGTCTTCTGTAGGACTTTGCATGACTATTTCTGAGCCGTAAAATATTTGTGGAATACGATTGCTGGTCAGTACATAAGCCATGGCCATTTTGTACAGTTCAATGTCGTTTTTCATTAAACTGTAAATACGGTTAGTGTCGTGATTACCTTCAAATAACACTAACTGGCTTGGATTGGCATACACCACATCGTTAGCCAACATTTGGTAAAGATCGATAAATCCAGCTCCCCAATCTTCCTCTTTGGTTAAGCTTGCTATAAGAGTGTCATACAACGGAAAATCCATCATGCTAGGTGCAAAAGATTGATAACCATCTGCATTTTTCTTTCCAGCTTGCCAGTAGCTTACCGTCACTGGGTTACTACTCCATTCTTCACCAACAATATTAAAATGCGGGTATTCATCCATAATGGCCTTTGACCATGCTGTTAGAAAATCTTTGTCAGCATAAGAGTAGGTGTCTTCGCGAATACCGCTCAGCCCCGCGTATTCAACCCACCAAATACTATTTTGAATTAAGTATGTTGCCATGTGCGGATCGCGTTGATTGAGATCTGGCATAGTGACGTCAAACCATCCATCGCTAAAATCTACCGTGTCTGCATTCACAGAGTAAGGATCTTGTACGGTAGTGCGTCTATGGCTTGAGTAACTGACATCTGTCGGATCATTGACCCAACGTGATTGACCATTAATCCAAGTGTTACTCGGCATACTGCTCATCCATTTATGACCGGATCCCATGTGATTAACAACCACATCTTGGATGATGCCAATGCCAAAGGTTTGCGCTTCTTCTACCAAGGCTTGGTATTCTTGATTGCTACCAAAGCGAGGATCAATGTTATAAAAGTCTGTAGTGGAATAGCCGTGATAAGAATATTTTTGTTGGTTATTTTCAAGCAATGGATTAATCCACAACTGAGTCACGCCTAAATCATGCAAGTAGGGCAGTGCTTTGCGGATCCCCATAATATCACCACCATGGCGACCACCGTCAAAACTACGGTCAGCTTTTTCAAGCATGTCTGGATGGTTATCGTTGTCGGGATTACCGTTAACAAAACGATCTGGAGTGATTAAGTAAATCACATCTTTATTACTAAACCCTTGGCGATCGCGTGAGCCTTTTTGACGTGTTTGCAGCACATAATCAAATTGTTCAACTAATTGTTCGCCTTTATATAAACCCAAAGTAAGTCGTTGTGGTTTAGCTTGGCTTAAGTCCAAATTAATAAATAAATGGTTGTTACTGTCAGTTTTATCAACGCTGTTGAGTGTGACACCTTGAGCCTTGATTAATTTCACTTGGGTGTCACGAATGTTATCGCCAGCAATCAACAGTTGTAACTTAGGTTGTTGCATACCCGCCCACCATGACATGGGTTCGACGTTAAGTGCGGCATTCACCGACATGGCGCTGACACTGAGCGCACAGCCCAATAATAAACGTGATGCGAGCTTGCTGATGCGGTGTTGGCCTAGTGGCGTTGGGTGTGAGCAATGTGATGACATGATTACTGGTCCTGTTCTATTTAATTTGTTTTTATTCTTTTGACTGATAGTTAATCAATCGCTTAACATTTTTTTATATAGGCTTCATGGGTCGGCATTTGGTTAACCGTGGTGGCAATGACCTTACGGATATTGCTTAAATAGTCTGTTAAATCGACTTGGCTGACAGCTTGGGTAAGTGGATGATAATCTGAAGGAATAATGCCTTGTCCTAACATTACCTGGATCCAAGCTGCTTCGGTAAAGAGTTCATCTTGATGCCTGAAAACCGTTGCAGTGGATTTAAATAAATCGATTTTTCGTTGCAAGCTTTCGGGGATGTCCATATCGCGACATTGCTGCCATAAACCGTGTTCACCGTCGGCAGATTGTTTTGCATTAAGATGATAATGCAAAATAATAAAGTCGCGGATTTGTTCAAACTCGGTTTGTGATTGGCGATTAAATTCATCAATTTGGTGCGATTGAATGCCGTTTCGGGGAAATAATTTGGTTAAACGAATTATCGCCGATTGGACTAAATGTAAGCTGGTGGACTCTAACGGTTCTAAAAATCCGCTCGATAACCCAATAGCAACACAGTTTTTATGCCATTGCTTGACTCGCCTGCCAGTGGTGAAGTTAATTTTACGAGGCTCGGCTAACGGTTTTCCGTCTAGGTTGGCTAATAAATGCTGTTTAGCTTGTTCGTCGCTCATATGTTGGCTGCTATACACAATGCCATTACCAGTGCGATGTTGCAGTGGAATACGCCATTGCCAACCAGCATCATGAGCGGTTGCTTTAGTGTAAGGAATGACAGGAGAGGTGCTTTCACAAGGCACGGCATATGCGCTGTCACAGGGTAGCCAATGCTGCCAGTTTTCGTATTCTACCCCTAATGCTTTTTCAATCAATAAAGCAGAAAAACCCGAACAATCAATAAATAAGTCACCATTAATGCAGTCACCATTTAGTAACGTGACACTGTCTATCGAGCCATCATTGGAGAGTTTAGTACTGGTTATAGTGCCTTCAACCCGAACAACACCACGTTGTATGCTGTATTGACGTAGTAAGTTGGCATACAAACTGGCATCAAAATGGTAGGCATGGGTGATACCACTCATCTGCGCTTGAGCAATCGTTTGAATAGGTTGGAATTTATTGTGTTTAGCGGCCTGATAATTCAGCGAGTATTGCCAAAAACCTTTGGCACTAAATGTACTATGATCTTGTTGGCCACAATTAGCTTGAGCGCTGAGCCAATAATGATGAAAAGAGGTAAAACCTAAGTCACGGCCAATATTACCAAAAGCGTGCATGTAGGCATCGCCATTCTTATGCCAGTTTTCAAACTCGATGCCCAATTTGTAGGTTGCTTGGGTCGCTTTAATAAAGTCTTTCTCGCTGATGCCTAACACGCTGTTAAATATCTGCAGGGGCGGAATGGTGGCTTCACCAACACCTATAGTGCCGATGGTGTCAGATTCAATGAGAGTGATATTAAGTTGTTTTTTAAACAATTTTGCTAACATGGCTGCGGTCATCCAGCCCGATGTTCCGCCGCCTACAATGACAATGTTTTTTATTCTCGTTTGATCCATTGTTATCGCCTTTTTAACTATTTTTGATTTATTTTTACTGAATCCGATATTGTAAAAAAGCCCCTGTAATAGGTTACAGAGGCTTTTTTGTCGGTTTAGTACATCCTACAAGCCCATTAGAACTTGTAGTTTGCGCCTAACATAAAGTTACGACCGTAGTTTTGATAATCACGTACTAAACGTTGATCATCACCTGTGTACGATGTAAATGGCTCGTTAGTTAAGTTGTTTATTTGGAACTGCACCGATAAACCGTATAGGGCATCGATACCGCTTTCAGTAAAGTCATAACCAATTTGTGCATCAACAACAGTTTCAGCTTTTATGTTAACGTTTTCACGCTGTAGACTGATTTTAGTTACTTCACCTAAGAAGTCACTACGATAGCGTGAGCTGATACGTGCTTCAAAACCAGAGTTTTCATAGTAAACAGTGGCATTGAAGGTTTTTTCAGAAAGGCCTGGCAGAGTCGATGGATCACTGTCTGACGTTTCTTTCACTTCGCTGTCGTTGTATGAACCACTTAAGATGGTACCAAAACCACTTAGAGAATCAGCAAACAAACCAAAGTCGATTGATAATGATGCTTCAATACCTTGTACATAACCGCCATTACCGTTTTGAGGTTGGCTGACATTCCCAATTGGGTTGTCACCTGGGTTTTGTGGCAAAATAGTGCTGAAATCAAAGTTAGTTTGTTGATCATAAACGTAGTTTTCTAAGTCTTTATAGAAAACAGCTACGGAGAAATAACCTTGGTCACTAAAGTAGTTTTCATAGCTTATGTCGTATTGACGCGCTAACCATGGACGTAGCTCAGGATTACCTGCACCACCTGACCAGTTAACACCGTCATTTGGGTTTTGGTTGTAGCTAAAGTTAACGTTAGCGTTCATTTTATCCATACGAGCACGAGTTAACGTACGCGCAGCAGCAAAACGCAACATTTGACCATCGGCAACTTCAAAACCTAAGTTCATGCTAGGTAACCATTCAAGGTATGAATCACCAGCAGTACGAGGCGTTAATGTCACTACACCGTTTTCAACTGTCGCCACAGTACCGTCTGAGCTTTGGTCTGTGTGTACAGCTTGAATGCCGACGTTACCGGTTAATGGAAAACCAAATAATTCTGACTCTAGGTTGGTTTTAACATAAAAAGTAGAGACTTCTTCTGATACTGCCCAAGAGTTTGTCGCACGTGATAAATCTACATCAGCAACGTCTGTTTCGGTATAACCACCATCGTTATAAAACGCTAGCGAGTCATAACTCAGTACATCACCCATGCCAAAGAAATCGAGCGAGGTTGGCGATAATAAGTATTGCTCTGGTACGGTTTCTAAGTAGTCATCAGAACCGTCATAACCGGCCAACGTTAGATAGTAACCTTTATCAAGCTTGCTTTTATCGCGATTTGTGCGGTTAACACCAAACTCAACGCTGCGCACGGCACCGTCATCAAACACATATTCTGCGCTTAAACGGAATGATTTAAGCTCATCATCAATTTCTGGCTTGTTGATAAAACCGTCTTGAGTATTGGCACCAAGTGGGCTACCCCAACCAAGTGGGTCGCCTAATTTGATGACATTAGGATCGGCATAATTAAGGTCATGGGTAAAGTTATAACCGCCATTACCATTGTAGTTAAAACCTAGGTCATCAACTGCGCCAACACCGGTGCCACGGCCTGTACCGGTATAACTTTCCATACCAATATCGGTACGTTCAGCTTTTGATAAAGCGATATCAGCTTCAACGCTCCAATTGTCATTGATGGTGAACTTGTTGTTCCAGCCAATTGACAGTGATTCAGCATCACGTTTGTTGACATCGTTACGGATAACGACTTCGGCGCCATTAATGGTTCCTTGGGTCACTAAACCAGCTTCGGTTGTTGTCGAGGTGACACCACCGTTAGTGCCCCAAGCAGCAGGAATTTCGATACCACGTAAACGCTGGTCATCAGTGAACTTTGTATAGTAAATATCAACAACTGAAGTGAATTTTTCGTTAGGTGCGTATTCAAATACAGCTAATATACCATCACGTTCTAATTCACTTGAACGCACAAATGGTTTTGCGCCACCTAAAACACTGTCTCCAGCATCATTTTCTGGATAACCCCATGCCTGCCAGCGTTCTTCTTGGTTTGGTGACATCATGCGGGCATAACCTAACGCAATACCGATAGTGTCGTCTGCAAACTGGTCGATGTATGAAATACTGCCACGATAACCAGTGTCACTTGAGCCACTGTTAAGTGAACCTAAGTCGTTCATTTCGCCACGAAGCGACATCGCAATAGTTTGCTCGCCATGGGTTAATGGGCTAATAGTTTGCATATCTACCGTGCCGCCAATGGCTTGTGCCATTACAGAAGCATCTGGTGTTTTGTACACAACAACACGATTTAATAATTCAGAAGGGTATTGGTCAAACTCAACACCACGGTTGTCGTTAACCGAAGCTTGTTCGCGACCGTTTAATGTCGCGGTAGTGAAATCTGGGCCTAAACCACGGATAGAGATAACGTTTGCACGTCCATCTAAACGTTGTGCTGATACACCAGGTAAGCGGGCGAGTGACTCTGCAATACTAACATCTGGTAATTTACCAATGTCTTCGGCAGAAATAGCTTCAACAATGGATGATGAAGACATTTTTAGTGATTGTGACTCTTGTAAACTGCGACGAATACCAGTGACTTGAATCACTTCGATATTTTCTTCGGCAGTTTCCGTAGTATTAACGTCATCCGCAGCGTAAGCACTCATGCTTGCACCTGCAGCAACTAACGCTAGCGTAAGTAGGCTCGGTTTAAATAGCAACATTCATCTTTCCCCTTTAAGTGGATACTTAACAACTTGAAGTCCAGGTCGAGTGTTAGTGTCCTTTTGAATTTTGGTTACAGTCTTTATTGTGTTTTTTCTTCAGCATGCTTAATTAACTTTATAAGTGACTGCATAAGTGCCGAAGTTATGACCAAATTGTTGCACAACAGTGACGATACTACTCCCAGTACAGTTTTGCCGACAATATTATGCATACGTATTCAACGTTATTAGTGGCGAATTAGTGGCTGGATTTTACAATTGTGAAACATCTTGGTGGTGCCATTTATACTAGTTAATCTGTTGTATTTATGTACCTTTTATTGATTTTAATATGTGCGATAGATCAATTAATTCTTTGCATACGTATGCAGGTGTATTGAACCTGATTTCCTTATTCACGTATCCTCGGGGTAATGAAAAACAACAGCGAGCTGTTACCCAGCCGCAACATCAAGGTAACTCATAGGTGTTTTGGGGTTAGCTTAATTCTAAGGGGAAGCAATGGATCAGGTAACCTGGTGGCGCGGTGGAGTGATATATCAAATCTATCCACGCAGTTTAATGGATTCTAATGGTGACGGTGTCGGCGACTTGCAGGGCATCATTGCTAAACTTGATTATATTGCCAGTTTAAATGTTGATGCAATTTGGATTTCGCCTTTTTTCAAATCACCAATGAAAGACTTTGGTTACGACATTAGTGATTATCTTGAAATCGACCCACTGTTTGGCACCATGGCCGACTTTGACCAACTTATTGAGAAAGCCCATCAACTAAATATAAAAGTGGTGATTGACCAAGTACTCAGTCATACCTCAGATCAACATCATTGGTTCGAGCAAAGTCGTCAAAGTCGTGATAATGATAAAGCCGATTGGTATGTATGGGCCGATCCAAAAGATGATGGCAGTGCGCCTAACAATTGGCTCGCTATTTTTGGTGGTTGTGCTTGGGAATGGGAACCACGCCGTCAGCAATACTACTTACATAATTTTCTTAAAAGTCAGCCTGATGTTAATTTCCATTGTCCGCAGGTTCGTCAAGCTGTGCTCGATAATGTTGAATTTTGGCTTAAAAAAGGCGTTGATGGTTTCCGTCTAGATGCGATTACATTCTGTTATCACGATGAACAATTACGTGATAACCCTGCTAAACCAAAAGATAAGCGTCAAGGCCGTGGCTTCAGTGAAGATAACCCTTATGCTTACCAATACCATTACTACAATAATACTCGCCCACAAACAGTTGGTTTTATTGAAGAGTTACGTGCATTAATTAATCGTTACCCTGGCGCGGTTACTTTAGGTGAAGTGTCATCTGAAGATTCACTTGCCACGATGGCTGAATACACCCAGGGTGATGACCGTTTACACATGGCCTACAGTTTTGAGTTGTTAACGGATGACTTTAGCGCGGCTTATATTCGCCAAACCGTTGAAGAACTGGAAGCCAGCATTGGTGATGGTTGGCCATGTTGGGCTATCGGCAATCATGATGTGAAGCGTGTTGCATCTCGTTGGGGTAAAGACAGTGTTAACCCAACAATGGTGAAAATGCTCAATGCGATGTTGTTTTCATTACGTGGCAGTGTGTGTAGTTATCAGGGTGAAGAATTAGGCTTAACTGAAGCTCCGATTGAATTTAGTCAATTACAAGATCCATTCGGAATAGCGTTTTGGCCAATGTTTAAAGGCCGTGATGGATGTCGCACGCCAATGCCTTGGGTAAAAGAAGCGCCTAATGCAGGTTTTAGTGACGCAACACCTTGGCTACCAATAGATCCGTTACACAATAATAGTGCCGTAGATGTACAAGAAGCAGATCAAGATTCAATACTGAACAGTTATCGTCATTTTTTACTGTGGCGCAAACAGCAAAATATCCTGATTGAAGGTGATATTCAGTTTATTGATAGCCATGCTGATGTATTAGCGTTCATCCGCAGCAAAGATCAACAACGAATATTAGTCCTGTTTAACTTATCTGCAGCGCAACAAACCTTTGACCTAAAAGAGTTACCTTTATCTTCGATCTTAGAGGGCCATGGTTTACTCAGTGGCGCGCAAGATAAACAGCATCCAGCGACCATTGTGTTACCAAGTTTTGCCAGTTTTTATGGTTTGCTTGGAAAGTAGTGTGACTAAGCCGAAATACTCATGTATTTCGGCTTTTTTGTTTCGATAGTTTTCAATATACAAACAATATAAAAGCTAATGCATCTAACAGTCATATCTTATATGGCCGTCATTATAGATAGACAAAAAAGCAATATAACAATAATTAACAAGAAGAGACCACTCTATGGCTTCATCAATGCAAAGTACTCAACAAACAACAGTGACAGGTGACAGCGGTAGTTATCGCTTTGCTCTAGTGTCATTGACTTCACTGTTTTTCATGTGGGGATTTATTACCTGTTTAAATGATATTCTCATCCCACATTTAAAAGCGGTGTTCTCACTCAATTACACCGAAGCAATGTTGATCCAGTTTTGTTTCTTTGGGGCGTACTTTTTAGTCTCATTACCAGCAGGTAAGTTAGTCAAAAAATTAGGTTATCAAAAAGGTATCGTCACTGGGCTCGTCATTGCTTGTATCGGGTGTTTGTTATTTTACCCTGCTGCAGCGTTTGCAACTTATGGATTATTCCTAGGTGCACTGTTTGTATTGGCGTCTGGGATCACCATTCTACAAGTGGCGGCAAACCCTTATGTCAATGCGTTAGGCTCAGTTGAAACCGCATCAAGTCGTTTAAACCTAACCCAAGCATTTAACGCATTAGGGACGACTGTAGCTCCTTTCTTTGGTGCTGTATTAATATTGTCTGTTGCATCTGGTGCGGTAGAAGGCTTAAGCCAAGCGCAATCAGAAGCTGAAGTGGTAAAGCTTCCATACCTTATTCTGGCTGCAATGTTAGGCTTGCTCGCGTTAATTTTTTCCAAACTCAATTTACCTACCATTGCTGAACACAGTGATGATTCTGCTACTGGCGTGATAACGCATAATGGTAAAACCAGTGCCTTACAAAGCATGCATTTAGTGTTGGGTGCTGTCGGTATTTTTGTCTATGTTGGCGCTGAAGTGTCTATTGGTAGCTTTTTAGTTAACTTTTTAGGCGAAGAACAAGTTGCCGGTTTACAAGAAGCAGAAGCCGCTAAATATATCACCTACTATTGGGGCGGGGCGATGATAGGCCGTTTTGTCGGTTCTGTGATTATGCAAAAAATCCCAGCAGGTACCATGTTAGCGTTTAACGCTTTTGTTGCCGCAGCACTGGTGTTAGTGGCAATGAACAGTACTGGCGCTGTGGCCATGTGGTCAATTTTGGCAGTTGGATTGTTTAATTCGATTATGTTCCCAACTATCTTTAGCTTAGCATTGCGAGATTTAGGTCCACACACCTCACAAGGTAGCGGCATATTATGTTTAGCCATTGTTGGCGGCGCAATTGTACCGTTATTACAGGGTGTGATGGCCGATAACATGGGCCTGCAAGTGGCGTTTATTTTACCAGTTGTGTGTTATGCGTTTATTTTATTCTATGGCGCTAAAGGCTCAAGAATGTAATCTGGTTTTGATTACAGATACATTGCACTAAATCATCAGCGGCTTTCGGGCCGCTTTTTTTATGTTTTACATTAGTGAACATAACATCACGCAGTTGTGAAAGGGGGAAGGGGTCGCTTCAATGTATTAAGGTCGGGTGATGTTACAAAAGGTCATTCACAGAAAATCTATAAACATAGAATGATTGACTCTTTTATGCTGCCAAAGTGAAGGGTAAAGGCTGATATGGCCTTGCTATCAACAGCTTTAGTCCCTATGATCAGCACGTTTTTAAATTGATCGTTATATTAGATAGAGAGCCCCCATGTTGACTTATCCGTTGTCAGGCAGTTCATCAGAGTTAGTCTTAAATGTGCTAACCATGGTGTTAACCCGAGGAAAACCATTAGATAGAGCTTATTCAGAGCATTTTTCTGGTTTAACGCTTAACCCATCAGAGCAAGCGCGGATCACGCAAGTCACCGGCGATATTTTACGTCGTTTAAACTTATATTGTTTTCTTGTTGATATTAAACCAGAAGAATTTGATCGTTTAGGGTCAAAATTACTTAACGGCTGGCATGTATTTCATGGCTTAGATTTACCTAAAATGCAGTATTCATTGCAACTAGAGCAAGCAGCATTTGAGGCTAATCTAGAACAAGCCAAAACAGACCCTGTATTATGGGATGGTTGTCCTGAGTGGCTAAATGAGCTTGGTCAAGTACAATTGGGTGACAAGTGGCCTGCTGAACGTGCGGCACTGGCAGAGCAACCAAAACGCTATTTACGCGTTAATGAACTGAAATGTAATCGCGACGCCCTTATTGAAAGACTTAAAAAAGAAGGCGTAACGGCAATAGAAGTAAGCGATGTGGCTTCTGCTATTGAGGTCACTTCAGACTCAGCATTATTTCGTACCGATGCATTTAAAGACGGTTGGTTTGAACAGCAAGACGCTGGTTCACAATTAGTTGCTAATGCTGTTGATGCAAAACCAGGTATGCGTGTTGTTGATGCTTGTGCAGGTGCGGGCGGTAAAACCTTGCATATTGCGGCACAAATGCAAGGTAAGGGCCGTTTGCTCGCGATGGATATTGAGCAATGGAAACTGGATAATCTTAAAACTCGCGCTAAACGTGCAGGTGCCCATAACGTTGAAACGCGGATTATTGCCAGTTCAAAAACCATTAAACGCTTAAAATTAACCGCTGACCGTGTGCTATTAGATGTACCTTGTTCTGGACTTGGTGTGCTAAAACGCAATCCAGATTCAAAGTGGCGTGATACTCCTGAGCGTTTGCCTGTGTTGGTTGAATTGCAGAAGCATATTTTGCAAAGTTACAGCCGTATGGTCAAAGTCGGTGGGATATTAATTTATGCGACTTGTTCAATCATGCCTGAAGAAAATCGCGATCAAATTGATGCATTTCTGGCAGACAATCCACAGTTCACGCTAATCGAAGATGAAAACATCTTGGTTTCAGAGCGCGGATTTGATGGTTTCTATCTTGCCAAGATGGAACGAATAGCTGAATAACACGGTCTTTATAAGTTGATAGAACACTTCTTACGGCTAAATACTAAGTTGGCATTTTTAAGTCGATTGGTGTTGGTGTCTCATCAATTGGTAGTAGCTCACTGTATAAGTAATTGAATCTTGCTATCATCACTTAAATTAATATTTTTTTATTTTCATAAATTAGTCTATGACAGCAAGATAAAATAACAATGCTCGGGGATGTATGACGTTAGGAACAAATAGTAATATAAAAGTGACGGCTGAATTACCCTCAATTAGTTCTCAGCAATCGAGTATTGAACGTTATAGCACCATTTTAGATATGGTGCTGCAGGGATTACCTCTCGGCGAAATACTTAACGCAATTGTATTACTTATAGAAGCCCAAAAAATGGGCACATTTGCTTCCGTATTATTGCTTAGCGATGATGGTAAAAGACTATTATTAGGTGCAGCACCAAATTTCTCTGAAGTTTACACGCACGCCATTAATGGTATTGAAATTGGCCCGAATGCAGGTTCTTGTGGTGCTGCAGCATTCACGCGTGAACGTGTTATTGTTGCAGATATTGAAAACCATCCAAATTGGCAGCCATTCAAATCAATACCACTGAATGCAGGTTTGCGAGCTTGTTGGTCTGAGCCAATAAAAGATAGCAAAAATAACGTGCTCGGCACGTTCGCTATGTACTACGACAAAGTTAAATCACCAATTGAACAAGATCTGTATCTCATTCAAGAGGCGGCTCGTTTAGCGAGTTTAGCGATTGAGCGAAGCCGTGGAATGCATATTCAACGGTTAAGTAATAATATTTTCAATAATTTGCCTATGGCATTAGTGATTACCAATAAAGACAACTCTGTATTGTCGGCAAATCCAAAATTTGAAATGTTAACCACTTCGTATAATAAAGATCTTAAATTATTTGATGTCCAACGTTTTTTAAGTCAATCAGCACCAGAAAAAGTGGCAGATTTGTTTAATACAATCTCTCATGGTCATGCTTGGAAAGGTGAAATGAGAGGTTTAAGATCTGACAATGACATTATTTATATAGACCTGACAGTGACGGTTATTCGAGACTCTTTTACACAACAAAATTGTTATGCTTGGCTTATTACGGATATAAGTGCGCGTAAACATGCTGCTAAAACCATTGATTTTCAAGCTAATCATGACCATTTAACGGGATTAGTAAATCGAAAGTATTTATTTGAACAGTTACAAATAATGATCGAGGCTACACACGAACAAGAGCATATAAGCCAAAGCTTTAGTCTGTTGTTGATGAATTTAGATCATTTTAAGCAAATTAATGACAGTTTGGGGCACGACTGTGGTGATGCCGTTTTACAAAAATTAGCAAAACGCTTATTACAGAATATTCCTGACAATGCACTTTTATCACGTATTGGTGCAGACGAATTCGTGCTGTTACTTCCTGGACGCATTGAAGCGGATACTTTAATGGAGCTTGCCAGAAAACTCAGTGATATTTTAAGTAATAACATGACAGTAGCAGACCAAAACCTGATGTTGTCTATGAGTATTGGTTTATCTCGCTTTCCAGATGATGCCAACAATGTTGAGCAAATCTTAAATTGTGCTAGTCAAGCTATGTACAATGCTAAAGCAAAAGGGCGCAATTGTTTTGAGTTTTTTAACGATAAAATTCAACAAGCTGCAGAACGAACTGCTCAAGTGCATTTACACTTAAAAAACGCCATTAGTAATAATGAGTTTGAGTTATTTTACCAACCCATTGTGAATCCCTTTACTGGTCAAATTATCAAAGCTGAGGTGTTGCTTCGATGGCTACATGATGGCCAATTTATTTCTCCTGAGGAATTTATTCCCATTGCAGAAGAATCGGGATTAATTGTACAAATCGGAGAGTGGGTTAGAACCCAAGCTGTGGTCTGTGCTATTGAATTACAACAGCGTCAACTCCCATTACCATTATCGATAAATGTATCTACTATTGAGTTTTGGTCAAACGAACTGCAGCAACGTTTTTTGAATTATTTTGATTCAATACAGCAACAGTTCGATTTAACGGTATTCCCTTACGAATTGCTCACGTTGGAAATCACTGAGTCACTAATGATGAAACAACAGAGTAATATTAATCTCTTACTAGAAGAGCTTAGGCGTCGAGGTTTAAACATTTCGGTAGATGATTTTGGTACTGGTTACTCGTCATTATCTTATTTAGTTAATTTCCCAGTGGATCAAATCAAAATTGATAAGTCGTTTATTAAAAAAATAGCACAAGGTGAACGTCACAAAGCGATAATTGAAGCTATTGTTAGTATGAGTCGCGCGCTAGATTTATCGGTCATTGCAGAAGGGGTTGAAACCCAAGCTGAACTTGATTTTATTAAGGAGCAACAGATCGATGCGGTACAAGGGTATTATTTTTACAAACCTATGCCAAAAAATGATTTTTTAACATTATTGGCTGAACAACAGAATAAACTGTCTGATTTCACATAAGTTTTTCCTGTCAAAAAAGGTAAAGTTCATCGGACATAATACTGTGAATTCTCTTTATCTGCTTTACTAATCACAATGAAATAGAACATCGATTCTAATAACATTCCCATAGTCCCTATATTTTTAATCTACCTAGCCATTTATGTTTTGTATGCGTCAAATTTAAAAAGCTTAATTGGTTGCTGACACATACTCTAATAGTTGGGTCGTTTTGATTATAAAAAATATCCGTACATGAGTTCGATAAAGTAATGGGTGTATTTGAACATGGCTATAACGGTGTAAAGAGACAAAAGTCAGTTTGATTGAACGAACAAGAGATTCAGTATCGCGACATTAAATTACAATGATGATATTGATAAACCGATAAAAACCATCAATCTCTTTGAACGCTGGGTTCAACCAGCACCTAAACTTTAGTACATTTATCCATCTCAAAACAAATGCTCACAAATATCATCTACATCACTTTAAGTTGCCTTTAATTTAATGACAAGTCCGTAGGCTGGCCGAAACCTATTCATCCTAATCCCCCCCCCTTTCTTTACCCGCTAGAAGCATCTTTGATGTTAACTTTATTGAATTAATTTTCAGTTTTACATTGATAAAATTATGATAAATGCATAATGTTTATTAGCAAGTTGTGTTGTAAATTGGATGATAGAATAACGGAGTCATATGGATATAGGGCCGCATATCAATAAATTAGTTGAAGATACCAACCAGTATGATTTTCGAGAATCGAGTATTGAGCGATACAGTACAATACTCGATATGGTATTGCAGGGGCTGCCATTAGGCGAAATGCTTCATGCTTTAGTTTTATTGATTGAAGCACAAAAGATTGGCACTCGTGCATCAGTGCTTTTGTTGAGTGATGACGGTAAAAGGTTACTATCGTGCGCAGCTCCTAACCTTCCTGAAGAGTATAACAATGCCATTAGCGGTACAGAGATAGGCATTGATGTGGGCTCTTGTGGCGCAGCAGCATTTACACGTGAAAGAGTCATTGTTGAAGATATTGAGCATCATCCAAATTGGAAAAATTTTAAAGAGATACCTTTAAAAGCCGGATTAAAAGCGTGTTGGTCTGAACCAATAAAAGACAGTAATCAAAATGTACTCGGTACTTTTGCCATGTACTATGACACGATTAAATCGCCGTCGGAGCAAGATTTACACCTAATACAAGAAGCGGCACGTTTGGCCAGTTTAGCCATTGAACGAAGCCGTGGAATGCATATTCAACGGTTAAGTAGCAAAATATTTAACAGCTTGCCCATTGCGTTAGTTATTACCAGTGAAGACAACTCGGTATTATCAGCCAATCCAATTTTTAAATCCTTAACGTCTACCTATTACGCCAATCTTAAATTATTTGATGTTAATCGCTTTTTGAGTCACTCCCAACAAGATGTAGTAGCAGATTTATTTGAGCATTTAAAGCGCGGACACCCTTGGCAAGGGGAGTTAAAAGGTCTTAAAACCGACAATGATATTATTGATATCTCGCTTAATGTGACCGTTATTAGGGATAGTTTTACGCAACAGAATTGTTTTGCATGGTTAATTACCGATATTTCCGCACGTAAAAACGCTGAAAAAATGATTAACTTTCAATCCAACTATGATCAACTTACCGGATTGTCGAACCGTAAATACTTGTTTGAAAGTCTACAAGCAATGATAGATTCAGAAGACAGCGTTAACGGTTGTAAGCAAGACTTTAGCTTGATGTTGATGGATATCGACCATTTTAAACAAATTAACGACACCCTCGGGCATGATAATGGTGACCTTGTATTGAAATTTGTCGCGCAGCGTTTACTGAGTGCCATTCCTGATAATGTTCTTATTGCACGTATTGCAGCTGATGAATTTGCATTAGTGTTACCGGGTAAAATGTGTTCCGAGTCATTAATTAGTCTTTTTGATGATCTAACGAATGAGTTGAAAAAGCTTTTTATTGTTGGCGGTCAAGATGTCATGTTATCCATGAGTACTGGCCTAGCTCGTTATCCACACGATGCTGATAATGTGGAACAAATATTAAATTGCGCCACTCAAGCTATGTACAACGCAAAATCTCGAGGTCGTAATTGTCTGCAGTTTTTTAATCAGCAAATCCAAAAAGATGCTGAAAGACATGCTGAATTGTACTTACACCTTAAATCTGCATTGAGCCATAATGAATTTGAACTGTATTATCAACCCATTGTGAATCCGTTTAGTGGCCAAATCATTAAAGCAGAAGTGTTATTGCGCTGGATACATGATGGTCAATTTATTTCGCCAGATGAGTTTATTCCTATTGCAGAAGAGTCGGGTTTAATAGTTCAAATAGGTGAGTGGGTGAGAACGCAAGCGTTAACCAGTATCATCGCATTGCAAAAAAGCGGTTACGCCATTCCTTTTGCCATTAATGTATCGACGATTGAATTTTGGACGAGCGATCTACAACAACGCTTTTTAAACTATTTTGATAACATTTCAGAAGCGCTAGGCGGCGAGATCCCGTATCAGTTGATCACTTTAGAGATCACCGAATCATTAATGATGAAACAACAATCATCGATTAGCCAATTATTAACAGAACTTCGGCATCGTGGAATGCAAATTTCAGTAGATGATTTTGGTACTGGTTATTCATCTTTATCGTATTTGGCAAACTTCCCAGTGGATCAAGTTAAAATTGATAAATCCTTTATCCAGAAAATTTCATTGGGGGCGCGACATGAAGCGTTGATTGAAGCTATTGTCAGTATGAGTCGGGCATTAGATCTGTCAATTGTCGCTGAAGGTGTTGAAACTGAAGTTGAATTAAATTTCATCAAAAAACAGAATATAGAAGCGGTGCAAGGGTATTATTTTTATAAACCTATGCCGAAAAATGACTTCTTTGATTTATTGGCGAAACAATCTCGTATATTTTAATATTAGTTTTGGATATTAGTTTTTGATAATAGTGTTTGATATTCGCGCTTAATAAACATAAAAAATGCCGCATATATTAATGCGGCATTTTGATTGAATAAAATAAATTAATTACTTATTCATTTAAGCAAGTAGGCTTTTTGGTTCAGTGAACTCAAGGTTCAACGCTTCAGCCACTTCTTTACAGACCACTTTACCGTGCATTACGTTTAAGCCATTTAATAAATGTTTGTCATTTAATAATGCTTGTTTGTAACCTTGGTTAGCTAACTTGATAATGTAAGGTAGTGTTGCATTGTTTAATGCAAACGTAGAAGTACGCGCTACTGCACCTGGCATGTTAGCCACACAGTAATGCACTACGTCATCAACAATGTAAGTAGGGTCTTGGTGAGTGGTAGCGTGCGATGTTTCAACACAACCACCTTGGTCAATTGCAACGTCAACAATTGCACTACCAGGTTTCATGCGCTTAACCATGTCACGAGTGATTAACTTTGGTGCTGCAGCACCAGGAACTAATACACCGCCAATAACAAGGTCAGCTTCTAATACGTGGCGCTCAATAGCATCAGCTGTTGAGTAAATAGCTTTAACCGCTGAACCAAATTGAACATTTAGACGACGTAATGCATCGATACTGCGATCCAAAACAACAACATCAGCCCCCATACCAACAGCCATTTGTGCTGCGTTTGTACCAACCATACCGCCACCAATGATGACCACTTTAGCTGGCTCAACACCTGGAACACCTCCAAGCAACATACCACGGCCGCCTAATGATTTTTCAAGTGCGCGAGCACCTGCTTGGATTGACATGCGGCCAGCAACTTCTGACATTGGGGCAAGTAATGGTAATCCGCCGCGATCATCAGTGACTGTTTCGTAAGCAATACAAACAGCGCCACTGGTGATTAATTCTTCAGTTTGTGGCAAATCTGGTGCAAGGTGCAAGTAAGTGAATAAAATCTGGTCGTGACGTAACATTGCACGTTCAACTGCTTGTGGCTCTTTAACTTTTACAATCATGTCTGATTTAGCAAACACTTCAGCTGCTGTAGCTAAAATCGAGGCGCCCGCATCAATATAGTCTTGATCGGTAAAACCAATACCCACACCCGCATCTGATTGAACATAAACAACGTGACCTTTTATGGTTAATTCACGTACGCTTGAAGGGACCATGCCTACACGGTATTCGTGGTTTTTGATTTCTGTTGGAACACCAATAATCATTATTTGAGCCTCGATTGACATAAAAAACCCCACTTCAAGTGGGTATAGTTGTTATTAATTGTGACCTGAACGTGCTTATTTCAGGTGACTCTAGTATAGTGCTGCTTTAGCAGATTATGTTGCTGAATTTCGATAATTAATAGGCAGAAGTATTGTTTTAAGGACAAAACAAGGTTGAATATATGGTAAATAGTAAAAGCTTTTCAGTGAAAGATTTGGACCGTATTGATCGTAATATCTTAAATGAACTTCAACAGGACGGTCGCATTTCAAATGTTGAACTATCTAAACGAGTTGGCTTAAGTCCTACACCATGTTTGGAAAGAGTTAAAAGGCTTGAAAAACAAGGTTTTATTAGTGGTTACACCGCGTTGGTTAATCCGCATTTTCTCGGTGCTTCTTTATTAGTCTTTGTTGAGATCACTCTAAATCGCGACACGCCAGACATTTTTGACCGCTTTAACCGTGCAGTTCAATTGCTTGATGATATCCAAGAATGCCATTTAGTCTCTGGTGATTTTGACTACCTATTAAAGACCAGAGTGTCAGATATGTCTGCATATCGACGATTATTAGGTGAAACCTTGCTGAAACTACCCTCTATTTCAGACACTCGTACTTATGTAGTAATGGAAGAGGTTAAACAAACCAACAAGGTTGCGTTATATAACCTAGGCTAACCCCGCGAGATTTATCTCTTATCCAGTTTTTGCAGCCAGAATGATGAATTATAGATGACTGTCGTTGCCTATGTTCATCTTTTTCGTTAATCAAACATTTTTTGTATATAAAATCATCATCTTGATTAGCTTCATCCATGCTTTTATGTTTCTTGATTAATTCGACATAACAATCGATTGAGCTTGGTTAATTCAAGGTGCATAATCACTGCAAATACAGTGATATTCTGTTATCTTAACCCTTATTTTTCACTTTTTATGGATGCTTTCGTTTGACTCAGGAAAATAGTCTTAAAACACTCAGTGGCCTACAACGGCTGCTTGAAGGTGGCCTTATATTATGTTGCATGGTTGCAACGTATATTCTATTGGCATTGTCCAGTTTCAATCCAAGTGATCCTGGCTGGAGTCAGTCGCATTTCCAAGGTGAAATTCATAACTGGACTGGTGCTGTAGGTGCTTGGACAGCCGATGTGCTGTTTTATTTCTTTGGTTTTATCGCTTTTTTAATTCCCATGATGATAGCCACAACAGGCTGGTTTATTTTTAATCGCGCGCATCGAGTGTTCGAAATCGATTATTTTTCTGTTGGTCTAAGAATTATCGGCTTTATTCTGATGTTGCTGGCGTTAGCTGCACTGGTCAGTATGAATGCCGACAATATGTTTGTGTTTTCAGCTGGTGGCGTTGCTGGTGACGTTATTGGTCAGGCCATGTTGCCTTATTTTAATAAGCTCGGCACCACATTACTATTAATGTGTTTTATTGGTGCAGGCTTCACCTTAGCGACAGGTGTGAGTTGGTTAACCATTATTGAGTTAACGGGTTTAGGTTCTATCTGGTTAGCCAAAAAAATATGGACATTACCTCGAGTATTTAAACGTGAACGTGAGACCGAAGATACCAAAGGTTTTATGTCATTAGTGGATAAGTTTACCCAGCGCCGTAATGAAATTGATCTTCAAAATGAGCCCTCGCTGGATAAGCAGAGCAAAACGGCAGTCGAAATACCAATTCATACCAAGCCAACCATAGAGACGCCACCTATTGTTGAGAAAAAACGCAGTTTCTTTAGTCGCAAGGCTAAACCTGTTGAAGATATTATCGTCTCAGACATTGATGACGATGAACTTGATATAGATGATCGCCAAGAGCCGTCGATGCAACTCGATAATGACGACACATCTTTTGCACCTTGGGTTGCGACAAAAGATGATGTCGATTTTGATATTGATGACGACAATGATGGCGTTAATGATAGCCCTGCAATTAATAATCTCGATATCGCAGATGAGCCTTTTGAAGAAGCATTTAATAAGCCTCATTCAACAGGGGCATTAGTTGCACAGCAAAAGCCGAAAAAAGATGTCCGAATTGTTGATGGTGTTGTGGTAATTGATGGCCAAAACCCTCAACAAGCTCGTCAAAAAATGGATCCGCTACCGAGTATTACATTGCTTGATGTTCCTGATCGTAAGAAAAATCCCATCAGTGAAGCTGAATTGCAGCAAGTCGCTCGATTGGTTGAAACAAAGCTGGCTGACTTTAATATTATCGCCAATGTAGTAGGGGTATATCCTGGACCTGTGATTACTCGTTTTGAGCTTGAATTAGCTCCAGGGGTTAAAGCGTCTAAAATCACCAATTTATCGAAAGATTTAGCCCGTTCATTATTATCTGAAAACGTGCGTGTAGTTGAAGTCATTCCTGGTAAAGCTTATGTAGGCTTAGAATTACCGAATAAGTTCCGTGAAACGGTGTTTATGCGCGATGTACTCGATTCTGCTGCGTTTAAAGACAGCAAGTCGACATTGTCTATGGTGTTAGGACAAGATATTGCCGGTGAGCCAGTGGTCGTTGATTTAGGCAAAATGCCGCATTTATTAGTTGCCGGTACAACGGGATCAGGTAAATCGGTCGGTGTGAACGCCATGATCACCAGTTTGTTGTATAAATCGGGCCCAGATGATGTCCGCTTTATTATGATTGACCCTAAGATGCTCGAATTGTCGGTGTATGAAGGTATTCCACATTTATTGTGTGAAGTGGTTACCGACATGAAAGAAGCGGCTAATGCACTGCGCTGGTGTGTGGGTGAAATGGAGCGTCGATATAAATTAATGTCGGCATTAGGTGTACGTAACCTTAAAGGCTATAACTTTAAAATTAAAGAAGCCGCCGCCAAAGGGGAGTACATTCCAGATCCATTATGGAAGTCGTCAGAAAGCATGTTAGACGATGCGCCACCATTAGAAAAACTGCCCTCTATTGTTGTGGTCGTCGATGAATTTGCTGACATGATCATGATTGTCGGTAAGAAAGTTGAAGAACTTATTGCTCGTATCGCGCAAAAAGCACGTGCGGCAGGTATCCACTTAATATTAGCGACACAGCGTCCATCGGTTGATGTGATCACAGGCTTGATTAAAGCTAACATTCCAACCCGTATTGCGTTCCAAGTGTCGTCACGAATTGACTCACGTACCATTCTTGATCAGCAAGGCGCAGAAACCTTGTTAGGCATGGGTGATATGTTGTATTTACCTCCTGGAACTGGTTTGCCAAATCGTGTTCATGGTGCGTTTATTGATGATCATGAAGTGCATAAAGTCGTAGCCGATTGGTGTGCTCGTGGTAAGCCACAATATATTGAAGAAATTCTTAATGGTGCTACCGATGGTGAACAAGTACTGTTACCCGGTGAAACCTCCGATAGTGAAGAAGAGTTGGATGCGTTATATGATGACGCGGTAGCATTTGTTACCGAAACTCGCCGCGGCTCAATTTCTAGCGTACAACGTAAATTTAAAATTGGTTACAATCGCGCCGCCCGCATTATTGAAATGATGGAAAGCCAAGGTATTGTGACAGCCCAAGGCCACAACGGTAATCGTGAAGTGTTGGCTCCGCCACCACCGAGAACATAATAGGAATGATGATGAATAAACGTATTACAGTATTAAGCCTATTACTAGCCACAAGTTTAAGCAGCGCTGCCGCAATGGCCGATGACGCAACCGAATTACGCGCTAAGCTATCTAATATTGATAGCTTACATGCGACATTTTCCCAGCAAGTGACTGACATTAACAGTAAGCCTATTCAAACTGGAAGCGGGGTATTTGCACTTGCGTATCCGAATCAATTTTACTGGCATTTAACTCAGCCAGACGAATCATTAATTGTGGCTGATGGCGCTAATTTATGGATTTATAATCCTTTTGCGGAAGAAGTGACTGTGATGGATGTTGCTCAAGCCGTTGATGCATCACCTATGGCTTTGTTAGTGCATCGAGACGAAGCCACATGGGCTAAGTATTCGGTCACTAAGCGTGCCGTAAGCGGAAAATCAACCTGTTTTGATATTCAACCTAAAAAACTTAACAGCAATGTTGTAGCCGTGAGTGTGTGTTTTGAAGCTAGCCAGTTAGTTAAATTTAACTTAACTGACGAGCAAGGCAACCTAAGTCAATTTGCCTTAACTCAACAACGTAAAGTGAAAGACAACGAAGCAAACATATTTAAGTTTGCCGTGCCTGATAACGTTGATATAGACGATCAACGTTTAAAGCAAGCTAACTAAGACGTTTTATGGCTAATTTAGGTTTTGATTTTGCCCCAGACTTTCGCCCCTTGGCTGCTCGTATGCGTCCAAGGGACATTAGCGAATACATTGGTCAGGCACATTTATTAGGTGAAGGTAAACCTCTGCGTAAGGCACTAGAGGCAAACCGAGCACATTCGATGTTGCTGTGGGGCCCACCCGGTACGGGAAAAACCACATTAGCAGAGTTAATTGCCCATTATGCCAACGCCCATGTTGAACGTATTTCTGCGGTAACATCTGGCGTAAAGGACATTCGTGCCGCTATAGAACAAGCTAAAGCCATTGCCCAAAGTCGCGGACAACGTACCTTGTTATTTGTCGACGAAGTTCATCGTTTTAATAAAAGCCAGCAAGATGCCTTTTTACCTTTTATTGAAGACGGCACAGTTATTTTTATCGGTGCCACCACCGAAAACCCCTCATTCGAAATCAATAACGCATTATTGTCGCGTGCACGTGTTTACCTTATTAATCGCCTGAGCTCTGACGAAATTAACTTAATTGTCACTCAAGCTTTAGTCGATGTTGAACGTGGTTTGGGTAAACGCCAATTAATATTACCTGCCGATGTAGCCAAGCAATTGGCCGACATAAGTGATGGTGACGCACGTAAAGCGCTTAATTTGCTTGAGTTAATGAGCGATTTAGTGGCAGATGCTGGCGCGTTTACCACCGAGATGCTGACGCAAGTTGCCGGACACCAAGCTGCGGGTTACGATAAAAATGGCGATCAATTTTACGATTTAATTTCAGCAGTACATAAGTCTGTACGGGGCTCAGCGCCCGATGCCGCTTTGTATTGGTATTGCCGTATTTTAGAAGGTGGCGGCGATGCCTTATATGTTGCCCGCCGTTTATTAGCAATTGCCTCAGAAGACATTGGTAATGCCGACCCAGTAGCGATGACTGTAGCGCTTAATGCCTGGGATTGTTATCACCGCATTGGGCCTGCTGAAGGTGAGCGAGCGATAGCACAAGCAGTATTGTATTTAGCCAGTGCTCCTAAAAGTAATGCCGTTTATAGTGCATTTGGTGCTGCTCGCGAGTTAGCAAAACAAACGGGACACGAGCCTGTGCCCAACCATCTGCGTAATGCGCCAACCAAACTGATGAAAGACATTGGCTTTGGCAAAGAATATCGTTATGCACATAATGAACCTGGTGCTTATGCTGCGGGCGAAAATTACTTTCCAGAATCACTGCAACACAGTCAATTTTATCAACCCACGAACAGAGGTTTTGAAAAGCGCATTCAAGATAAATTGGCCCAATTAAACCAACTTGATCAACAAAGCGAGGACAAACGCTATGACTAATGTGTTGTTGGTGGCATTAGGTGGGTCAATTGGTGCAGTTTTACGCTATCTTCTTTCAATTTTTATGATCCAGGTATTTGGAAGCAGTTTTCCTTTTGGTACACTGTTAGTCAATTTATTGGGATCGTTTTTAATGGGCGCCGTTTATGCGCTAGGGCAATTGAGTCATATTAGCCCTGAAATTAAAGCGCTTATTGGCATTGGTCTATTAGGTGCATTAACTACGTTTTCGACTTTTTCGAATGAAACCTTACTGCTATTGCAAGAAGGTTTATGGCATAAAGCTATTTTAAATGTGTTGTTGAATGTCACCTTATGCCTCTTTATGGTGTATTTAGGTCAACAGCTTATATTTTCACGTGTTTAACTAAAAAGAACTCACAACATGCTAGATCCAAAATTTTTGCGTAATGAACTGGAAATTACTGCCGAGCGTTTAGCCACTCGTGGCTTTATTCTTGATGTCGATAATTTGACCAAACTTGAAGAAAAGCGTAAATCGCTACAAGTTGCTACAGAAGACTTGCAAGCATCGCGTAACGCGATCTCTAAGTCGATTGGTCAAGCTAAAGCACGCGGCGAAGATACCAGTTCCATTATGGCGCAAGTGGGTGATTTAGGTGCACAGCTAGATTCAAAGAAAGCAGAGCTTGCTGAGTTGTTGCAACAGATCAATAGCATCGCCATGAGCGTGCCAAATTTGCCAGACGAATCGGCTCCCGTAGGTGCTGATGAAAACGACAATGTTGAAGTACGTCGTTGGGGCACCCCAAAAGTATTCGACTTTGAAGTGAAAGATCATATTGACTTAGGTGAAGCATTAGAAGGACTAGATTTTAAAAACGCGGTTAAAATTTCCGGCTCACGTTTTATTATCATGCGTGGTCAAATTGCTCGCTTAAATCGTGCGTTAGGTCAGTTTATGTTAGACTTACATACCACTGAACATGGCTATACAGAAACATACGTACCGTTATTGGTTAACGAAGAAAGCTTATTAGGCACAGGTCAATTACCTAAGTTTGGTGAAGATTTATTCCACACTAAACCGGCCACCGAAGAAGGCCAAGGTTTATCACTTATTCCAACTGCAGAAGTGCCATTAACTAACTATGTGCGCGATATGATTGTGGATGAAACTGAACTTCCGATGAAAATGACGGCGTTAACGCCATGTTTCCGCAGTGAAGCGGGCTCTTATGGTCGTGATACTCGTGGTGTGATCCGTCTACATCAATTCGACAAAGTAGAATTAGTGCAAATTGCTCATCCAGATCATTCAATGCAAGCATTGGAAGACATTACCTCGCACGCTGAAAAAGTATTACAGTTACTTAACTTACCGTACCGCACTATGGTGCTATGTACTGGTGATATGGGCTTTGGATCAAGTAAAACCTTTGATATAGAAGTGTGGTTACCTGCGCAAAATACTTACCGAGAAATTTCATCTTGTTCAAACATGAAAGATTTCCAGGCGCGTAGAATGCAAGCTAGATACCGTAGCAAAGCAGATAACAAACCTGCTTTATTGCACACCTTAAATGGTTCAGGTTTAGCGGTTGGCCGTACGTTAGTAGCCGTAATTGAAAACTATCAAAATCAAGATGGCACCATCACAGTACCTGAAGCTTTACGTCCATACATGGGCGGTTTAAGCCTGATTGGTTAATGTTATGGGCTAATATGATTGGCCAATTGATATAGTCCTAGCCGCGGTCCATTTTGAGTGTGGCTAGGGTGTTAATTGTCAGTCGTGTACAAGATAGAGCTTTAGACCTTCGTCGTTCTAAAAAACCTGTATGTTGTAGCGCGTTGAGTAATCCCGTAATCCGTAAATCGTGTTAATGGCGTTACCGTGTCGCAGCACATATTTTATTTTTACGTTGTATTGGAAATTGTGTCACTCAGTTTGAGTTGGTCACATATTTATAAGGGTTGGTACAACCAGTAATGGGTTCAAGTCGGCGTGATAATCGTAGGCTTATCTATTTATCAGTTATCTTCTTTTTTATTTTGTTGGTAATTGTTCAACTAGCTCAAGCAGCATTTATAGTGATAGAAAATATATTTCCAAAATAACCTCAGTTAAGGTTAGCCATTTAAAAAGCCCGCTTAAGTTATCTTGAGCGGGCTTTTTTGTAAGCATTAATCAGCTATAAACATTTTGCAGGTTTGGGTAACCCTGCAATTTTAGTTGCTTGTTTTGCAGGGCCAACCGGAAACAAGGTATATAAGTATTTAGAGTTACCTTTATCCGCACCTAAACGTTGACCAATAGCTTTGACCAGCACACGTATAGCAGGACTGGTTTTGTACTCCAGATAAAAATTACGCACAAAACGGATAACTTCCCAGTGTTGCTCGGTCAACTCGATGTTCTCAGTGGCGGCAATCGCAATCGCCATAGGTTCTTGCCAATCATTAACATTTTTTAAATAGCCTTGATGATCGGTTTCAATTTGTTGGCCATTAAATTCAAAAAAGTTTACCAAGTGATCACCTTATCGTGTAACAAAGATTGTTCAACAAATTGTGAATAATCAATAATATCAAAAGAGCCCGCAGCTTCACTGGCTAAAATAATCATCAAGCGATCAAATAAACCCCTAGCAACAACATCATCTTGTAGCACAAACAGCTTTACGTCTGCTAAAGCTTGTTGCCACTGGGTTTGTAATAAACAATTCACTGCATCACTAGACAATAAAATACTGTCTGTAGGGTAAATATACCGTAGGCACGTACTTAAGGCATTGTCAGCCATTACTGATGTTTGGATATGATGTAATATCAAAATACTAACACCTCATCAGCGGCTTGCAGGGTTTGAGTAATAACCTCTGGAGTCGCCACCGTCGCTGTAATACTAAGGTCATTAGGCTGTAATCCTAAAGTGTGCATTGACTCTGCACACACCAACACGGTATCAATATCGTAAAGAGAAAGCGCTTTAAATGCCGCTACATAATCTTTAGATCCTGCTTGCTCAGGTGTTTGGCCTGCCAGTAAATGTAATACCGCTTCATTGGTAAATATAATACTCACTTGTTGTTCAAAGCTGGCACTGAGCATGGCAAAATCCAGCCCTTCGCGGGTACTGGTGGTACCTAATGGTGCATGCCTAAACATAATTGCCAGTGATTTCATTGTCTTTTCCACTAATACGTTAAAAGCTAATCAACCTGTCAGCTTGTTCAATACCGACCACTAATTCACCCAAACCGCCCATGGTAAAGGCGTCACTGCTATTCCATTGTAGTTTACCATTCTCTGTAGCATCTTGTGGTGATAACACACCACGACGCAGCGCAGCAGACACACAATTGGTTAGCGATATTGAATGTTCTGATGACAATGATTGCCAATTGGAATGCATATCAATTTCGTCAGATGCAGGACAGGTGAGAGCATTACTATTGGTTACGCCATCTTGATAGAAAAAGACGTTGATAATTTGATGGCCATTAGCTAATGCGCTTTGGCAAAATGATAACGCGCGAAAACTGGCTGTAGAGCCATAAACGCTGCCGTTTACTTGAATGATGAATTTGCTCATTATAAAAAAAATGACCCTAATGTAGGGTCATTTTAACGTAATTTGCTGATGAACTCTATCGACGATTAGTCGTCGCTGCCAATACCCATTAAATGTAGTAGGCTTATGAACAAGTTCAAAAAATCTAAGTACAATGAAATAGTCGCACGAACGTAGTTTGTTTCGCCGCCATTCACGATACGACTAGTGTCATATAGAATGAAACCAGTCATTAGCAACGCAATACCTGCATTCATTGCCATAAATAATATTGAGCTACCAACGAATATGTTAATGACCATAGCACCGATCATTACTAATAAACCCGCAAATAAGAAGCCGCCCATAAATGAGAAGTCTTTCTTAGTGGTTAACGCATACGCTGAAAGCGACACGAAAATGATAGAGGTTAACCCTAATGCCTGCATAATTAAGCCAGGGCCATTTGCCATACCAGCATAATGGTTAAGAATGTAACCGAGCGACGCGCCTTGCATACCGGTAAAGGCAAACACCCAAAATATAGCAGCAGCACTGTCGGCTTTTTTAAGGGTTACAAATAATAACACTAAGCTACCCAGTGATAAGCCTAAAGACATCATTGGGCCAATGTTGATTGCCATGGCTAAACCTGCAGTTACTGCAGAAAATGCCAATGTCATTGCCAGCAACATATAAGTGTTTTTTAGCATTTTGTTGACATCAGTAGTCGATAGACTAGGTGATATAACTGATTGTTGATTCATTATCGTCTCCAGGTGTTAACTCAATGATTTGCTCAAAGAGAAAAATATCTTTCACAAAAAAATATTTCACTCTGAAGCTAAATCCTTTTGTATAGCGTAAGCAATGTACATTAAACAAAAATTAATTCATAACAAACATCATCTTAATAGTCGCTAATTTAACATAAACGTTTGTATAAGTAATGTTATTAACAAAAACTTATTTTGCAAAAGTGGCTTAGCTAAGCCACTCTTTTTTTAGTTTCTCGGTGTCGCCGAGGTGATCTAACACCCACTGCATAGCAGGCGTCATATTGGCATTATTCCAGGCTAAACAGCAGGCTGTGTCTTGCTTTGGGGTGGCGAGTTGTTTTTCTATTAGCGCGCCGGCTTTAATAAAAATATCAGCCAAATGATAGGGCATGTAGCCCACACCTAAGCCTTCTCTAAAACAATTTATTGCTCTGATCCAATCAGGTACCACAATTCTACGTTGGTTATTTAACAACCAATTCGGCCTGTGGGCAATATTATGAGCCGTGTCTTGCAAGCAAATTGACGGATACTGTAATAACTCGTCATCGGTTAACGCATGTTCTGTTTTGGCTAACGGATGATTTTTACCGACTAAAAAAGACCACTGAATCATTCCCATATCGCGCGACTTAAAAGTGCCACCAACAGGAATGCTTGAGGTTGCTCCTATAGCGATATCGCTTTTACCCGTCGACAATGCTTCCCACACGCCATTATAAACTTCTAAGCGAATAATCAATTCAATATCGGTAAAGTGGCGATAAAAATCAGCAATTAAGCCACTGATTTTGTCTGCGCGAACCATGTTGTCAATCGCAATAGATAAAGAAGGGCGCCAGCCATTAGCCACTTTCTGGGTATCACGTTTAATATTATTAAGCTTGGTCATTATCTCGCGTGACTGCGCCACAAAATGTTCACCGGCTGGCGTCAAACTAACACTGCGATGGTGACGCTCAAACAATATTACCCCTAAGTCATCTTCAATCTGTTTAATGGCATAACTCACCGCAGAGGGGACTTTATTCAATTTATTGGCTGCGGCGGTAAAACTGCCCACACGGGCAACAATATCTATCATCTCGAATGCTTGTTCTGAAAGCATCTCGCTATCCTTGGCATTGGCAAAATTACTTGCAGTAAAGGTAAACATTAAGCCTAATCAAATCAAGCAAAGTCGCCGCTATCAGCTGTTTAATCACATTTTAAATGACAAAAATGGTCAGCTTAAGTTGATTAGCACAATTCGACTGCCGTTGAGCCCGTTTAAGAACACAGCAAGCCACATATTCTGTTCATCATCAGTATAGAGGCTTAGCTGTCAGTGAATAATCAATCGCGATACTGCAATTACAGTTAACTTGAACATTTAATCACCACTTAACAAATTATTTGCAATTTACCCTTTACACAAAACAGCCATTGTCATATTATTCGCCCGCTCGGAGGGATGGCAGAGTGGTCGAATGCACCGGTCTTGAAAACCGGCAACGGTTTATCCCGTTCTAGGGTTCAAATCCCTATCCCTCCGCCACATTCAAACAAAAAGGCCTTATCGAAAGATAAGGCCTTTTTGTTTGGGCGAAAGATAGGACTTTGAACCCACGGGTTCCTATTTATTACAAGCAAGCTATCCCTCCGCAAGATTTAACAAAAGAACTTATCGAAAGATAAGGCCTTTTTGTTTGGGCAAAAGGTAGAGCGTTAAGCCCTAGGTTTCTCTTTATCACAAGCAAGCTATCCTTCCATCCCGCCAAAAGTATGTCAAAGTTTAGGTTTTGAAGCGCATACATTTTAGCTACTGATTTAATAAAGCGGAGAATATAAAGTCTAAGCCTACCAAGTTGTAAGCTGACTCCAGACTTATATACAATTGAAGCACTTTCGATATACACATGTAGTTTAACATTCACTCAAATTTGAACAGTAGAAAAAGTGAGTTTCCAGCGTTGTGTGAATATTGTCCGCTATTCGCTACATTTTTGAGATGCATCAAGGTTTCATTAGTACATTTGACTTAGATTTATTAGGTAAGTGTTATTTTTATTTGCTGTTATGTATCAGAATCGTTCAGCTTTTCTTAGCCAAAGCTGGTTAGCAAAAAATGTTAAATAGCATTACTAATACTATGATAGTAATGGATTATTATAGCAACCTGACGTTTTATAGGTGGATCAATATGAGTACAGTTAAAAGTGATACAAGTCATCATTGTGACAATCTCGAAGGATCCATTAAAGAGGCGGTTGAGGCAGATAAGGATATTCGGGAAACCGTTCGTTGCATTACTCTTAAAGCATTGAGTGAAGGCAAACTGGATCTCAATGAGATCACTCAGATTGCAGGCCGCGTGGTTAAAGGCACGGGTTTAGGTGCTCATGGTCGCAATAGCCAAGACAAGTTAGTGAAGGCTGTTGCGGGTCTTGATGATGCTTTGTGTTCTGCGGCAGAAGCATCCAAATTAGCCGTTGAAGAAGCAAGTTCTCATGCTAACACCTTTAGTAAACAGGATTTACAGCGCACCCTTAATGACCTTAGTGAGCTTGAAGTTATGTTTTTAGATACGTTGAAAGACGTAGCCAAAGAGGCTAATGAGGCTGTATCCGGTACCTTAAATGATTTGGCTCGTCATGGTCGAGTAAGCGGCACCGCAGTCGGCCAGAAAGTAACTGAAATTTCAACATTGTTAAACCAACAATTCAGTGAACGGTTAAGCGATACTGTGACTGCTGGAGTAGATTCTGCAGCAAAAATAACAAGTAACCTCGCTTATGCGGCAGCAGGTTTTCTTGATGCATTTGTACAAAAAATGGATGAGAAATCAGCATCTAATTCTTCCCAAAATAAAAGTAAATAGACAGGTGAAGCATGCTTTGGGAGACGTTAGGTACAGCTCGAGATATCGGCCGACTGAATGAACTTGCTTCGGTCTTAATCCGTTATGGCTTTGGCGATGTACTGCGAAGACTTGGACTCGCGAATGTATTCAATGTCGCTGGTAAGGCTCTGCATTGGAAGCATGCTGCCGAAATCACTCAGTTAGAATCTCCGGTCAGATTTTGTCATGCATTAGCTGAAATGGGGCCAACCTTTATCAAACTAGGACAGATCCTTGCTACGCGTTCAGATCTATTTCCACCAGAGTGGACTGTAGAGTTTGCAAAATTACAAAATCATGCACCGCCGGTATCATTTGAATTGATCTGTAAACAATTACACGAAGACTTAGGATGTAGTCCGCAACAGGCTTTTGCCGAATTTAATCCAACTCCTTTTGCTGCCGCATCGATTGCCCAAGTTCATCGAGCTCGTCTACATGATGGCGCTGAAGTGATTATTAAGGTTCGCCGGCCAGGCATAATGCCCGTTATCGAAGCCGATTTACGTTTACTTGCCCGTATTGCCGAGGTGATGGAGTCAGAGTCACCGACATTGCGCCGTTTTAGACCTCGTGAGGTAGTACGCCAATTTACCCATTCTCTAAGGCGGGAATTGGATTTACTGGCTGAATGTCGCAATGCTGAAAGGGTGGCTAAAAATTTCAAAAGTAATCCTAACATCATTATTCCTAAAGTGTATTGGTCGTGGTGCAGTGAACGCGTCAATGTTCAAGAGTTTATTGATGGTATTGCTGGGCGAAATGTAGAAGCCGTGGAAGATGCAGGATTAGATAGAAAACTGTTAGCCAAGTATGGCGGTCAAGCTGCGTTGAAAATGATTTTGATTGATGGTTTTTATCATGCAGATCCCCATCAAGGTAATATTTTTTATATGCCTGAAAATCGAATCGCATTCATTGATTTTGGTATGGTTGGACGACTGTCTTTTGAACGTCGACATCAAGTGGTAACGCTTTTACATAGCATGGTTGATTTGGATGCACCTCGCGTTATTGATGTATTATTGACTTGGGCTGGCGATCCTCCGCTCAATTGTGAAAATCTTACTTTTGAAGTTGAAGAGTTTGTTGATAAGTATCATGGCGTTTCGTTAAAAAATTTCCATTTGAGCATGATGTTGACTGAACTGATATCACTGCTTAGAGAATATGGTCTTAGCTTACCCCCTGATATTATTATATTGATCAAAGCATTGATTGCGCTTGAAGGTGTGGCCCTGCAGTTAGATCCTGACTTTAATATGGTGTCTGAAGCGAAACCATTATTACACCAGCTAATGTTACAACGATATGCACCAGACGCATTGGCCAAAAGAGGTTGGCAAGCCATTGTCGATACCGGTGAATTGTTAAGTGGATTACCGCAAGACTTACAACAACTTTTACGCTCAGCGCGCAGCGGTAGATTTCAGTTACATGTTGATGTAACGAGATTAAAAGCCTTTGGCAATCAACTTGACCGGGCAGCGAGTCGAGTGGCAATTGGTAATGTGGTAGCGGCTATGATTATTGGATCTTCTATCGTGATGACTGTTGATGGTGGGCCAACATTATTTGGTTTGCCGTTATTCGGCATACTTGGATTTCTGAGTGCTGCCGTCGGTGGAATTTGGTTATTATTCTCAATTTGGTCAAGCGGGCGCTGGAAGTAGAAATTTTGCCTATAACAATAATACACATGAGGGTGCATAAATGTTGATGCAGCACTTACAGTGCGTGAAGCATTAACAATATACTTCGATAGTAATCACTCATATTACCTTGGTTGTTTTGCTCGACATTAAAAACAGTTCTATTTATTAGTTTAAAACATAATCATTCCTTCCCACACAACCTGAATAATCAGACCGTTTAGCGTTAAAAGTGACAAGAAGTTACAAATACACAATGCAGCTTAACGGTTAACGCCTAACGTTTGACGTTTAACGTTAAAAAATCTGACGTTTACAATCTAAGGTTTAAATCTAAGGTTTAAAATCCATCAACTACACTTTTACATCGATTGATGTAGCAACTAATACTTTATTTAACTCAAATGTGAAGAGGTTTTGTCTGAATGACTCCCAGGGATTTCTTTGCGGTCAACCGTGAAGTTATTCATGTGTTCGATTAATAACAAACAACGGTTCATTAGCACTTCTTTTGCTATTAGAGCAGCATTTTTGGTCGAATCGTTGCATCTGTAAACTACACTAAAATGCTCGAATTGATCACTTGATGCTTAATGTCGTGGTTTGTTCACAAATAAATGCAATATCAAGTTCTTGCTGTGGCTCTATTGCGTCATAAATACGGTTTAAGCCTTAGATTGAGATGACCGTTTAGCCATAGACCAAAGTCGATAGCCTACAATGACATAGACAATGCTAACCTGAATAAAAAAGGATTGGAGTATTCATGCTAAATAGAACAATTTTTATTAATGGTTTAGTGGTATTTGCTATCACTGTGCTACTGAGTTATTTCACTCTATCTCCTTGGCTGTATGCATTGTTGATCGCACTCGCATCTGTGGCCACGTTACTGCTTACCCACAAAAAAGAAACTAGCCCAGAAATCCTTGAGTCATCTCAACAAGATGAGCATGTTGCTAGTGGTATTAGCAAAGCTGCCACTCGGATTGCCATTGGTGGGGCTGAAGTGTCATTTTTTATCGAAAAACTAGCACATGCAATGGGTTTACAAGTTAAGCATGTTCAAGAAATATCAGAACGAGCAGGTAATTTAGAGCAAGGTGCTCAACAACTTTTAGGCCAATCCGCCCAAGTACGTTTACTGGTTGAAGAAGCAAACACCCAAGCTTCCAGCTACGCCAAAGAAATAAAACAAGTCGATGAACAGCAACGCATCCTGTCTACTGAGATTGAATCAACGGCAGTGTTATTAATCGAACTTAAAAATAAAGCTAATGCTATAAGCAGTATCACCGACACTATTAATCAACTATCTGATCAAACCAATATGTTGGCCCTCAATGCCGCAATTGAAGCCGCCAGAGCCGGTGAGCAAGGCAGAGGATTTGCCGTGGTAGCCGATGAAGTTCGTAATCTGGCACATAAAACGGCTGAAGCAACGCAAGGTATCGAATCATTGTTGTCAGAAATTGGCGAGAATAGCATTCAATCAGTACAAGCAATGCAACGAGTGAGTGAGATGGGGGGGAAGCTCTCTCAACGCATGAATGAGATCTATATCCTCACACAAGCGAGCCAAGAAAGTATGGCCGGTGCAGCAAGCGAAATGCTGCAAATGGATCAAACGGTAGGGTTAACCGTTGATAATACCAATGGTATTGGTGCAAATATTGAAGGAATAGGGGCCTCTATACTCAAAGTTGATACCGACTTAATAGAAGCTTCAGATCGCGTTCTTGAACTCAGTGGCTTTGCCGAACAGATTTTTCGTCATCTGCAGAGTTTCGATTTATCGGATAAACACGCAATTATTGCTAATGTCGCGCTTAATGCAGCGGCTGATGTCGGAACCATTTTTGAATACGCTTTGGAAAAAGGTTCACTTACACAAGCACAGTTATTTGACTCAAATTACCAACCAATCCCTAAAACCGACCCGCAAAAATTCACCACCGGTTTTGACCGTTTTACAGACTCAAATTTACCTAACATTCAAGAGGTCATTTTAAAAAATAACGCAGATATTATTTATGCAGGAGCTGTGGATGTAAGAGGCTATTTCCCTACCCATAATCTCAAATTTTCTAAGCCTTTAACCGGAAATCGGGAACAAGACCTTGCTGGTAATCGCACCAAGCGTATTTTTGATGACCCAACAGGCAAGCGATGCGGCAGCAACACCGAAACTTTTTTACTGCAAACTTATAAGCGTGATACCGGTGAAGTGATGCATGATCTGTCTGCACCTATTTACGTTAATGGAAAGCATTGGGGTGGGTTTAGAATTGGTTACAAGGCAGAAGAGTAATAAATAATTAGCGCTATCCGGCGCATGATTATTATTTTATGTGCATGCAACCAATAAAAATCTACACATTGGAATTATGTTGTTAATTCATTGACTAAAGACCTAATGCACAGCAGCCAAAATTATATTTAGTTGCTGTGCGCCAATAACATTGAACATTCCCCGCTTAAAAATAAAAATTCAAATAAGGTCAAATTAATACCTTGGAGAAACAGCCCTGAACCATACCGTTTTTTCATTACCCATAAGAACATTATTATTAACTCATTAAGAGTTAATGGTAGCTTGGCTACATATTGAGGATGCCTAAATTTAGGCCTAAATTGTAGTGAAAGTGGTAGCAAGATTGGCTCAGACATTTCCACTAGGCGAAGCTGTATAAACTCACAATGTCCACGATGTGCTGAGAGTGATTGATGAATGAGCTGTAATTGCTTATGCAAACATAAACAAACACTACACCTAAACGGCATTAATGTTTTACTGCAAGTAGCTATTTTCTGAGGAAGAGCAAAGATATTGCGGATATTTGATGAACGGTGCATGTTCGGTTAAGTGAAAATGCAGCTTGTGTTATTTAAATATATGATTATTTATATGTTTTATATTTTAAAATTAACCTGATAATGAAATAAGACTGAAATCACCTTCCGATTTTGTTAAAATCCTTATCTAAGATGCAATCGAGTATCAAATCAATAGGGCAAGGCGGCTCTAACCGAGGGTTTATGAAGATAAATAAGGACAAATACAGTATAGATAATACCGATTATACTGTTGGACAGGATAACATCCAAAAATGGGGCTTTGATATTCATAACGCCGTTTTTGGGATAAGCGCAGGGTTAATCGCTGCTTTTTTAATTGCAATCTTAATTATCGATCCGGCAACATCAAAAGAGTTTTTAGATGGCTTAAAATGGCAAATTATCGGCACATTTGACAGTCTCTTTATGTGGTCTGCTAATATTTTTGTGATTTTTTGCTTAGCATTAATCGTTTCTCCTTTTGGTAAAATTCGCTTAGGCGGAGATGATGCAAAAGCTGATTATTCAAGACTTTCATGGATAGCAATGCTTTTTGCTGCAGGCATGGGTATTGGTTTGATGTTTTGGGGCGTTGCAGAACCTTTAGCATATTACACCGGTTGGTATGAAACACCATTGAATGTGGTTGCTAATACACCTGAAGCTGCAGAACTTGCACTTGGTGCCACAATGTTCCATTGGGGATTACATCCTTGGTCAATTTATGGCGTGGTAGCGCTGTCTATGGCTTTCTTTGCTTATAACAAAGGTTTACCACTTTCTATTCGTTCGGCTTTTTACCCTATATTGGGTGACCGCACATGGGGCTGGCCTGGACATATCATTGATATTTTCGCCGTATTAGCCACATTATTTGGTCTAGCAACCTCATTAGGTTTAGGTGCTCAACAAGCTGCAGCTGGGTTCCATCATGTGTTTGGCATTGAAGCCGGCTTAACCCTACAAATCACTATTATTGTAGTAGTGACGTTGTTAGCTGTTATCTCGGTAGTACGCGGCCTTGAAGGCGGCGTTAAAGTCATTAGTAATATCAATATGTTACTAGCTGTTGCTTTACTCATTTTTGTAGCACTTGTTACTTTTGCTGTTTCAATGGGTACAATTCCAACAACGGTAATGGGTTATATAAAGAATATTATTCCATTGAGTAATCCAATCGGTCGTGAAGACGAAGCTTGGATGCACGGTTGGACTGTGTTTTATTGGGCGTGGTGGATTTCATGGTCACCATTTGTGGGTATGTTTATTGCTCGTATCTCACGCGGTCGTACAGTACGTGAATTTCTTTCCACTGTATTGATTGTGCCAACCGTAGTCACTATTTTATGGATGTCTGTATTTGGTGGTATCGCAATTGATCAAGTTATCAATAATGTGGGTACATTGGGCAGTAAGGGATTAACTGAAGTTCCGCTAGCTATGTTCCAAATGTTTGATTCGTTGCCTTTAGGTAATCTGTTATCAATGTTGGCTGTGCTATTGGTGCTGGTTTTCTTTATTACTTCTTCGGATTCAGGCTCACTAGTTATCGACAGTATTACTGCTGGTGGTAAAATTGATGCTCCGATCCCTCAACGCATCTTTTGGGCTGTAATAGAAGGTGCTATTGCAGCTGTATTACTTTGGGTTGGTGGTACTCAGGCGATTGAAGCACTTCAAGCGGGTGCTATTTCAACTGGATTACCCTTTACCATTATTCTATTGGTTATGTGTGTCAGTTTGTTGATGGGTATGCGTACCGAAAAGCATAATAAAAGCTAATTGTTGAAATTAAGTCCTTAAAGTGCAAACACATTTCAGGACTTAATAATTCACACAAAAAAGCCGATGATTAATTCATCGGCTTTTTTTTCATAAATATTTCTGTTCAGCTAAACTTTATAACCATAAATTTTTAATCGCAGTGTCGGGACTAAAATGATATTTAATTTGAGCCTGCAATAACTCTGCGGTGGCTATGGCATCAGTTAACGCATCATGAGGGGCATAAGCGGGCAAATGATAACGTTCACGACTATTTGCAAGGCGAATTGATTCTGTGCGTTTTCTTTTAAAGAAATTAAATAATCCCTGCGATTTTTCTCGTTGTACATTAGCCTCAATCTGCATGGTATCGATAACCGGAAACACAATGCCTTCATTAATCAACATGCGTAGCGTATGATCAAGAAAATCACGCTCAATATGACGATAATGCACTACCACGACTTTACCGGCTAATTCATTTAAAAGCTGCTCTAAAATCAATAGTAAATCAGGCGCATCTTGTAAATCAGAGTGGGTGATACCGTGAATAATAATAGAGTCTTCTTGTAATTTATCTTTAGGGTTGAGATACCATTTTTTTGCTTTACGGCAGAAAATACGCTGCAAGGTAAATGGCACTAAGCCAATACTAATGATGCTGTTTTTCTGTGAATCTAAACCAGTTGTTTCAAAATCCAATGCGACAAACTCAATATCACTTAATGGTGTTTCATTGTGATAAGTTCCCGCATGATAGAAATCATGCAGGCGTCTATCTTTACTGTTTTGCACTTTTAATTCTAGAAAGGCTTGCCAGTTTAAAATCGCCTGGTTACTGAAATTAGTCATGAGTTAACCTTTAAAGTTTGTTCGAACTGTAGCGATATTTTAAAAAGTTTTGCGCATTGCTTAACACTAAAAAGGCATCTTTAAGATTTCGTCTTTCAAAATCTGACATACTTTCAGGTTCAATATTATTATCAGGCTCAATCCCAGACTCTATATCCGTTGATTGATGACGTAAACGTACCAGAGAGATAAGCTCCATAGCATGTTGTAAATCTTCGCCCTTTGATGTTGGCAGAATGCCTGCGTCGATAATATCTTCTAAACGTTCAAATGAGTTTTGCGATTGCGAGCCGATTGCTAATGCGTGTACTCGGATCAAATCTGCCAATGGTGCAGTACCACGACGTTTCAAATTAATAGAGTTGTTATGACGACCATCTTTTTCCATCACAAAATCTTTAAAGAATCCAAGTGGTGGTTTTCGGTTGAGGGCATTGTGCGCTAAACAGGCTAGAAAACGGTTGTTTTTCTTGGCCTTACTTAAGATAAATGCATTTAGCTGTTCCGCCCATTTTACTCGGCCATAAACACCGGTAAGATCAAAGAAAATAGAGCAGTTTAATAAAGCTTGCGGGTTAGGATTTTCTATCCAATCACCGAAACAATCTTCCCATTGAGCACGAGTTTTACGGTATTCTGGGTTGCTTGCCATAATATCACCAGTGCAGTAACTATAACCGCAGGCGGCTAAACCATCGCAAACAAAATCTGCTAGCTTCGCAAAATACTCACCATGTAACGCAGCGTTATAGCTGTTATCAAGGATAATGGCATTATCTTGGTCGGTCACCATTAGCTGTTCATCACGGGCCATCGACCCCAGTGCTAAAAAGCAATAAAGAACAGGCGGTGGGCCGAATTTTTCTTCTGCTAGTTCTAACAAACGTTGTTTAAAGTTACGACCAATTTCAGACATTGCCCGTCCGACCATGTGTGAATTGGCATCTTCATTAACCATGCGTACGAAGCAGTTTTTTAACTGCGCAGAAAGTAGCACTAAATCTTCGCAACTATTTTGTTGGAAGATACTGCTTACAAACAACAAACTATTTTGTGATTCGTAGCGAATGATATCCGCAACTTCAATAAGACCAATCGGTTTTTTATTTTTTAAGATAGGTAGATGATCAATATTATTGCGCAGCATAAGCAACATAGCTTCAAAAATGTATGCGTTATGATCCAGCGATATTAAACTGGTCGACATGACTTGTGAAATAGGATTATCTACATTAACTCCGGCAGCGATGACTTTAGCGCAGAGATCATGTTCGGTAATAATACCCACAAAACTGCTATCTTGTTGATCATCTATATCAGGGTCATTTATTAATACCGCAGAAATGTTTTGCTCGGCCATTATTTTGGCCACCACTTGTATGGAGCTATGGCAAGATAGAACCACAGGCTCTCTGGTAACTAAGGTTTTCACTTTTGAGGTGGTTAGTGCATTAGCATCATCGGTTTTACCCTTTACCGCTTGTTTTAAACGGGTGGTATCCTCAGCTTCAACGAAATCAGCAAAATCATCATAATTCTCGCATAAGTCATTGAATACAGACTCAGGAATACAGTAAACCAGCGTATCTTTTACTGCTTTAGCGGGGAAACGTACTTTATTATTGGTTAATAAGCCCATTTGCCCAAATAACTGACCTTGGTCTAAACGATTATAAAGTTCACCTTTACGGCGATATAACTCTACGACTCCGCTGCGGATCATATAAAGCTCTTTAATGTTGTCATTAAAGTTAACAATCATGCTGTCTGTGCGGTAATAAGAAATCTCAACACTTTTGGCAACGTCAATTAAGACTTGTTCTGGAAGCTGATCAAAGGGGGCGTACTGAGCAATAAAGCTCTGAATTTCGAGTACTTCGGCTGTCATGAATAGACCTGCTAGTTTGTGATGACTAAAGAATTGTTAATATCTATTTAGCATTATACGAGTAAACACGACAATATTGACGTTCGACATTGTGGTCGAATATATCGCTGTCGCAGAGGCCATTAGTTATCTTCATTTATTAACCGGTAATGATAGTGATGTAACCAAGGCAAACGATAATCTATTTAGGTTATTCGCTATAGTAGCACTGCTGTTCTGCTATTGTCCGTAAAGCATTTCTGTGTGGTCAGATATTGAGTTAATTTGCTTAAACAAATGACAATGTGGATTATTGACATTAAAGGTGACATTCACTCTTCGAGTTCATTAGAGTTGTTAACTAGATTCCAGTATAACCGGTTGATTTATCTCGCACTGATTGGGACGTAATTAACACCATAGAAGCACAATAAACCGAATTTGCGTTGAGGATAAAGGCTATTCATGACGCAGGGCTTCTATTGGATCTAGTTGCGCGGCTTTACGGGCAGGGAAATACCCAAAGATGACGCCTACAGCTGCAGAGAATAGAAACGATACCACCACAATACTCATGTTGAATACAAACGGAACTTGTATTAAATTTGCTAGCGCAACTGAGCCTGCCAATGCCAGTATAATGCCGACAATTCCGCCGAGTGAAGACAGCACAATGGCTTCGACCAGAAACTGTAATAGGACTTCTCGTTCAAGTGCGCCAATGGCTAGACGAATGCCGATTTCTCGTGTTCGTTCAGTGACCGACACCAACATGATGTTCATAATGCCAATGCCGCCAACCAGTAAACTCACTGCAGCAACGGCACCCAGTAGCATAGTTAATACTCGTGTTGTACCACTTAGCATATTGGCGATTTCTTTTAGATCCATTACCGAAAAGTCATCATCTTCATTGGCTGATATATGGCGACGTTCACGCAGCAATTCAGTCACAGCTTGTTCTACTTTCTGGGTTGATACGCCATCTTTAACTGATATTTGGATCAGTCTGACATCCTGATTACCCGCTAGTCGTCGTTGAAAAGTGCGTAACGGAATCACCACCAAATCGTCCTGATCCATTCCCATTGTTGACTGCCCCTTGGAATTAAGTAGCCCTATGACTTCACATGACAGCTTTTCTAGGCGGATTTTTTGTCCAATTGGGTTTTGTTCCCCAAACAATTCCTTGCGAACGGTTTCACCTATTATGCAAACAGCCTTGCCTGCTCGTAATTCACTTTCGACAAACTGACGCCCCGATTTAAATTCCCAGTTTCCGGCTTCAAAAAGTTGATTGGTTGAACCGCTAATACTGGTACTCCAGTTCTCATTGCCGAAAACGACGGTAACACTCTGCGATGCGGAGGGAGCAACTGCGCTGATGTTGCTTATTTCTCTGCTGATAGCTTCAGCATCATCGAGACGAAATGCCGATGCTGAGGACCGCTGGCCCATTCCCATTCGCTGACCAGGAGAGACCATTAACAGGTTACTGCCCAGGCTCGAAATTTGCTGTGTCACCTGTTGTGTTGCACCGCCACCAATAGTGACCATAATAATCACCGCCGCTACGCCAATGACAATACCCAAAACCGTAAGAAATGACCGCATAACATTGCGACGAATTTCTCGCATAGCCAATAATAAAGCATTCCATAACATCAGCTGTGTCCTTGGTTGTTGGCATCATGAGCGACTAAGCCATCGAGGAAGTGTATTTGGCGTTTGGCAAATGCTGCCATGTCTGGCTCATGAGTCACCATTACGATGGTGATGCCTTGGTCGCGATTAAATGAGCTTAACAGTTCCATTATTTCTCGACTGCGCGATGAATCTAAATTACCCGTGGGTTCATCGGCTAATAACACCGAGGGCTGAGTCACAATCGCGCGGGCAATCGCTACTCGTTGTTGTTGGCCACCAGATAATTCTCCCGGGGTGTGATCTTCCCAGCCGTTAAGGCCTACTACTTTGAGTGCATTCAATGCATGCTCACGACGCTCAGCAGCTGGCATGCCTCGATAGATGAGTGGTAATTCAACATTTTCCAGTGCAGATGTTCTGTTAAGTAAATTGAATCCCTGAAACACAAAACCGAGATAGTTACGTCTTAGTAATGCTAATTGATCGCGAGTTAACGAACCAACATCAATACCATCAAACCTATAACTGCCTGCAGTTGGTGTATCTAAGCAACCTAGCACATTCATGCAGGTTGATTTTCCTGATCCACTAGGCCCCATCACCGCCACAAACTCGCCGCGCTCGATGGTTAAATCTATTCCGCCCAAGGCCTGCATCTCTGCTTGTCCTGAGCCATAAACTTTGGTGACGTCCCTGAGCTCAATCAGGGAGGGTTGCTGGCTTTGCATCATATCCTTCACTGTTTGTTACTGATGGTATCGATAATTAATGCCATGCCCGTTTCAATGTCGCCAGCAGTGATTTCAGTGTTAATTCCATCACTCGATCCGGTGGTGACTTCTATGGAAATGGGTTGGCCGTCGCGTAGTGTCCATATGTGTTGTTGATTTTTGTTGCTGTTTACTGCGTGTTCTTGAGGTTGTGAGCTGCTTGGAGGTCGTGGAAGTAAATTACTCATTAAGCCGCCACTGCTAGCGGCTTGTTGCTCCTGTTCTGGAGGACTGAAACGCAAGGCTGCATTGGGAACCAGCAATGCATCGGATACTTGTTTAACTAAAATATCCGCGGTGGCCGTCATCCCAGGACGCAGTAATAAGGCTGAATTATCGACAATTAGTACGGTTTCATAGGTCACCACACCATCAACGGTTTGAGAAGCAAAATGAACCTCAGAAATTTTGGCTGGAAAATTTCGATTGGCATAAGCATCCACAGTAAACAATGCCTCTTGTCCCACGCTAATCTGGCCAACATCGGCTTCATCTACGTCTACGTGTAATTCCATTTGAGTGAGGTTTTCTGCCAAGGTAAACATCACCGGTGTTTGAAATGAGGCAGCCATGGTCTGCCCTGGTTCAACATCACGAATTAACACAATACCATCAATCGGTGAATGTATGGTGGCTTTTGCTAGTGTGGTTAACTCTGAATCAAGCGCTGCTTGCGACTGTACGACTTGGGCTTTAGCACTTGCAAGATTGGCTACAGTGCGATCATATGTCGCTTGTGATGCTTCACATTCTTGTACTGAACACATGCCCGTTTTAGCGAGTTCTCGGGAACGACTTAAGCTGTTTTTGGTTTCGATAATGGTCGCTTCAACTTGTTTAACCTGCGCTTTTGCCCAGTCAAGAGATGCTTTAGCTTGGTTTACCTTGGCCTGCAATTGATCTGTATCCATGCGCGCAAGTACTTGGTCCTTTTTAACGTAATCATTAAAATCGACCAGTACCGTTTTAATTGTGCCAGAAATTTCTGAGCCCACTTCAACCTGATTGACGGGTTCGAGCGTGCCAGTAGCGGTAACCGTTATACTCAATAATCCACGGTTGGCATTGGCCGTTTTATAGTGAATAGTTTGCGATTGGCCGTTAGTGAATATTTGCCATACTACAATGATAACAATAACAATTCCCCCAACAATCCAAAACCATTTACCCGCAAACTTGTGCTTTGCACTAGACTTATCGAGTCCTAACGTTTGACGAATATCAGTATCGTGTGATGTTGTCGGTTGTTGTTTATCTGATGTCATATTATGGGCCTCTCATTATTTGAGCATCGATACAAGGCTGGAGAACGTGAAGTTAGTCGATAGCACACGCCACACTTGAGGTGTCATTTAAATTAAGTGTAATACTAAGCTGCAACAGCAATGTGATCTGAGTCAACTTGTTGAGATATATCAAGGTAAATCACTCACAATGATGAGTTTACTCTTAACTAATGCTGATTTTTAATCCCCCGAGTTTATGCTGCTGACACTGTTTTTTCGTGCTGTTGTGTCAAGGTGACATCGTGACCAAAACTAGATGATAGTACTGTTTTTGTGTCATTGAGTTAGCTAAATATCGCTAACCAATATGGGCACTTTTTGTGAACAACTCTAAACGTATAATGTGTTGGATATAAATCCATTTCATAGGGTTATGTTGTTGCTGTTTTTAAAAGAGAGATGTTTTTTTAATCATGTAATGCTCATTAACTAAACTCGTTATACTGTAATAGAGTTGATCAAGATCAAGCGTGTTGTTTGTCTGTGGGCCTAAACTCGTTAATGTAGATGGGTTCAAAGTTGTCTAATGATCCGTTGCAAACTTGCTTTTTGTGAGGGGATAAAATGAATTTTAAAGACTATTACACTGTATTAGGCATCGATCCTAAAGCGAATGATAAAGCGGTTAAAGTCGCTTATAAAAAACTCGCCGTGCAGTATCATCCTGACGTGAGTAAACATCCAGATGCTGAGGCGAAATTCAAAGAAATAGGTGAAGCCTATGAGGTGTTACATAACACTAAAAAGCGTGCCGAGTATGACGAATTACGTCATCATCACCTTAATAGAACCCAAAATCGTTATGCCAATCAAGGCGCAGCGAATGGTGCAGGGCAAACCTGGGGACAACAGCAAAGCGATCCACAAACCGATCAAGAGTTTTCAGACTTTTTTAGTTCAATTTTTGGCTCTAGCCGCGGAGGTTTTGAACAAGGTAGCCAACATAGACAGCGCCAAACTCAGCCTCAAAAAGGCCAAGACATTGAAATTGAGTTTCCGATGTTTCTTGAAGAAACATTGGTCGATACTCTAAAGCCAGTCGAGTTTACCTTACAACAACGGGATCCCAGCGGTCGTATCGTTGAGCAACCTAAATTGTTAAAAGTTAAAATTCCTGCTGGCGTTGTTAATGGTGAACGTATTCGCTTGAAAGGACAGGGCGGTCCGGGACCGACCAAGGCAGATAACGGTGATCTGTACTTACAAATTCGTTTTGTGCCTCATCCCATGTTTGATGTTGATGGTCGAGATTTAAGTATTGTTGTACCCGTAGCACCATGGGAAGCAGTGCTGGGTACCAAGCTTAAACTTCCCACGTTAACCAGTCATATTCAACTGACTATCCCTGCTAATAGTCAGTCAGGACAGCGTTTACGTATAAAAGGAAAAGGCTTACTCAGTAAAAAAGTACATGGGGACTTATTTGCGGTACTCAAAATAGTCGTCCCGACATCGCCAGATGAAGCAAGCAAACAATTGTGGACTGAATTAGCAGAGAAAAATATATTCGACCCACGTGCCAGTTGGAGTAAATAACGATGCTGCAGATTAATATAAGCGAACAAGATTGTTGGTTGAGTAGCGATGAACTGTGTGAGTGCAGCGATATCAGCTCAGCATTACTACTTGAACTTGTAGAGCACAGTATTGCCATGCCACTGGAGGGTGAGGTGATAGAACAATGGCGCTTTAGTGTCGAGAATTTACATCAAGTGAAAAAAGCCACGCGCATTCAACGTGATCTGGCACTCGATTGGAGTGGCATTGCATTAATCTTACAATTACTCGATGAAAGAGACCAGTTAGATCATGAAGTCCATATGCTAAAGCAGCAGTTGAGTCGGTTTAAAGTATAATTATAAGCCGCTGACACATGGATGTCAGAGGTAGCTATACTTCTCATTGGCAGTAGCCTAATAAAGCTTGGCCTAATTATTTAAGCACCGCTAATTAGGGCTGCTATTTATTAACCACTACTATTTAAAAATTGCTAGTTAAGCCGTTTATAAAGGTTTATTAAAGCGCTTTACCGCTAATAACACTCCGAATAGGTTACTAAACCAGTAATATTATCCTTGTTAAAATTGAGGGTAATATCTGTTGTATTTTTACAATTAAATTCAATGATTTATCTGTATTTATGAAAACACTAACATTGACATGATGAGCGTTTAGGGACTAGTGTATAAAATATATCGCGAAAGTGTGTGGTAAATATTTAACAGCGCAGAATTTATTCACGTGCTTTTTATGTAGCGTTAGTACAAAAAAGCAGAACGGCGTAAAAGAGCGTCATGGAAAATATTATGGAAAAAATAGTAATAAAAAACCTCTATAAGGTTTTTGGTTCTGAGCCTCGCAAGGGAGTGAAATTACTTGAACAAGGGAAAAGCAAAGAAGAAATTTACGAACAGACAGGGCTTACAGTTGCAGTACAAGGTGCAAGTTTTACCGTAAACAAAGGTGAAATTTTTGTCGTGATGGGTCTGTCTGGCTCAGGAAAATCAACTCTAGTAAGAATGCTAAACAGGCTCATTGAACCAACATCTGGAGAGGTGTTAGTTGATGGTCAAAATATCCTCAAAATGAATAAGGATGAGCTGGTAAGGTTTCGCAGAAGCAAAACCAGTATGGTCTTTCAGTCTTTCGCTCTTATGCCTCATCAGACAGTGTTAGAAAATGCAGCTTTTGGCCTCGAGCTTGATGGCATGGATAAGAAACAGCGTGAAGAGCGAGCTCTAGATGCCTTAAAACAAGTCGGACTTGAAGGCTTGGAGAATGCATATCCCAATGAGTTAAGTGGTGGTATGCAGCAGCGAGTGGGATTGGCGCGAGGCTTAGCGGTTGATCCTGATATCTTGCTCATGGATGAGGCATTTTCGGCGCTTGATCCTCTTATTAAGACAGAAATGCAGGATGAACTGTTGAAACTGCAAGACCGTCATGAGCGCACCATCATTTTTATTTCCCATGATTTAGACGAAGCATTACGTATTGGCGACCGAATTGCCATCATGCAGGGCGGCCGAGTTATTCAAGTGGGGACGCCAGAAGAGATTTTGCAAAATCCCGCTGACGATTATGTACGCGCATTTTTCCGTGGTGTGGATCCAACCGGTGTTATCTCCGCAGGGGACATTGCCCGCGATAGCCAGCCAACGGTCGTTTGGCATACTAAAGCAGGTAGCCCACGAGCCACATTAGAAATGTTGAGTATGAAAGATCGCGAATTTGCCTATGTACTCGACTCAGAACATCGTTATTTGGGTGTTGTTTCTTCTGATTCTCTGCGCGACGCTATTGACCAGGGGAATGGTACCAGCAAACTTGAGCATGCTTTCCTTACAGAAGCTAAATCGGTTCAGGAAACCGATAGCCTTCAGGACATTTTATCTTTGGTAGCATCTCATTCTTGGCCTATTCCAGTTGTAAACTCAGAAAATAGATATCGCGGAGTTGTTTCTAAAAATCTGTTTCTTCGTACCTTAAACCGTGCAGAAAAGGGGACTTATTTTGAGCAGTCAGCATCTTAGAATACTAGCTTCAGGAGTTTTATATTATGTTCAGTTTTGATGAAAGAGTTATTCCCTTAGATGCATGGATCACAAGCCTTGTTGACTGGTTGGTAGAAGGGTATCGATGGTTTTTTCAGATGATAAAATGGCCCGTAGACTTCATTTTATCAAGTGTGTCAGATGGACTTCTGGCAACTCCACCTCTACTTGTTATCGCACTGTTTGGCGTCATTGCTTGGCGGGTGTCAGGTTTCAAACTTGCTGGTTTTACGCTTGCATCGTTGATTCTCATTGGTCTGCTTGGTTTCTGGTCTGAAACCATGATAACCCTCGCCATGGTATTTTCATCTGTTGTGTTCTGTACTGTTGTTGGAGTGCCATTTGGTATATGGGCTGGACGCAGTGATCGTGTTAATAACATTCTCCGACCCATTTTGGATGCGATGCAGACAACGCCAGCCTTTGTCTATTTGGTACCTATTGTGATGCTTTTTTCAATTGGCAACACAGCAGGTGTTCTTGCAACCATCATTTTTGCCCTGCCACCGTTGGTTAGATTAACCAGTCTCGGTATCAGGCAGGTACACCCAGAGTTAGTCGAGGCTGCGCTCGCCTTTGGGGCAACAAGCTCGCAGGTTTTACTTAAAGTTCAGATACCACTTGCTCTTCCGACCATCATGGCTGGCCTTAATCAGACCATCATGATGTCGCTCTCCATGGTGGTTATCGCCGCAATGATTGGCGCAGGAGGCCTCGGGGCACCTGTCGTTCTGGGCTTAAATACACTTGATATTGGTTTGGCCACGGTTGGCGGTCTTGCGATTGTTTTATTAGCAATCATTTTAGATAGAATCACCCAATCAATGGCAACCCCAAAAAATAAGGACGTAAAATGATACTTAAAAAAGTAATACTGGGCGCAGCTTTAGCTGCAATCACAATGACGGGGTCAGTAGCTCTTGCTGATACTCTCAAGCCAGGAGAAGGCATAACCGTTAAACCAGCTCGAGCGACATGGGACACCGGTTTTTTTCAGGAAGCGCTTGTACGACGAGGTCTTGAGACTTTGGGGTATGATGTGGAAAAGCCCAAAACGCTGGTCAATCCAATCTTTTACAAAACGGTCACTCTCGGTGACATTGATTATTGGACCAATGGTTGGTTTCCAATGCATAACGATCAACTACCGAAAAATTTTGATAAAAAAGCTGAAAAGATTGGTTATGTCATGAAAGCCGGTGGACTAGGTGGCTATTTAGTGTCTAAAAAAGAGGCAGATAAATATAATATTACCTCCCTTGAAGATTTTAAACGCCCTGAGGTGAAGAAAGCCTTTGATACCAATGGTGATGGCAAGGCCGATCTGACTGCCTGCCCTCCAGGCTGGGGATGTGAAAAAATAATCACCCATCATATGGACGTGTATGGTCTCAAAGATGCTATCAATCCAGTGAAAGCGGCATATGCAGCAGGAATGGCATCGGCGATGGCGGGTTATAAAAATGGTGGACCAATCTTCTTCTATACTTGGGCACCAAATTGGACCATTTTTAAACTAAAGCCAGGCAAGGACGTTGTGTGGATCAACGTGCCTGAAATCAATCCGACCAAAGCACAAAGTTCTGCTGTTGAACGAATGACGATAAAGGGACTTGAAGGCGCAGTTTCTGACCCGGTAAAACTTGGTTTTGTTGCTTCTGACATCCAGGTCGTCGCCAACAAAAAATTCACCAAGCAAAATCCAGCAGCTAGGAAATTTTTTGAAGTATTTACCCTGCAGCTTGCCGACGTCAACGAACAGAATACTCGGATGAACGATGGCGAAAAGAGTGAACAGGACATTCAACGCCACGTTGATGCGTGGATTGCCAAAAACCAAGATCAATGGAACGGTTGGCTGACTGAAGCACGTAATGCTGCTAAATAGTCTCAACCTGCAATAGCTTATTGGTAACCCGGAGCACACATACCGTGCTTACGGGTTATTTTTATACAACCCCCCAAGTGTTCAGTAAAACGTATGCCAGCGCTTTCAAAATAGAGGACTAAGCTGATAGTGATTTAGCCCCTAAAGAGGCAATGATGTTTTTCAAAGGAACAAGCCTAAGTTCTTATCATATTTTTCAAAATACATTTCGAATTCAACATATTATTTAAAATATAATTCATAAAAAAAATGAATGTGCTTATTTAAGTCCAAAGGTACGGGTCTATTATTGGTAATTATTTAAAGATAATGACCCAATCTATGGCAACAAAAAATAAGGAACGAAAATGATAATTAAGAAAGTAATAATGGGTGTCGCTTTAGCTGCAATGACCATGACAGGGTCTGCAGCTCTTGCCGATAATCACCAGCCAGGTGAAGGCGTAACTGTCAAACCTGCGCGAGCCACGTGGGACACGGGATTTTTTCAGGAAGCGCTTGTACGACGAGGCCTTGAAACACTTGGGTATGATGTAGAAAAACCTAAAGATCTGTCGAATCCGATCTTTTACAAAACAGTGACTCTCGGTGATGTTGATTACTGGACCAATGGCTGGTTTCCAAATCATGATGACCAGATGCCGAAAGGATTTTATGACAAAGGCGAAAAAGTAGGTTTTGTGGTTAAGGCCGGTGGTCTACAGGGCTATTTGGTGTCTAAGAAAGAGGCAGATAAATACAACATTACTTCCCTTGAAGATTTTAAACGCCCTGAGGTGAAGAAAGCATTTGATACCAATGGTGATGGCAAGGCCGATCTTACCGCCTGCCCACCAGGCTGGGGATGTGAAAAAATAATCAGCCACCATATGGATGTATACGATCTCAAAGATGCTATAAATCCGGTGACCGCTTCATATGCAGCAGGAATGGCATCGGCGATGGCGGGTTATAAAAATGGTGGACCAATATTCTTCTATACTTGGGCACCAAATTGGACCATTTTTAAACTGAAGCCAGGCAAGGATGTTGTGTGGATCAACGTGCCTGAAATAAAGCCGACAAAGGCGCAAAGTTCTGCAGTTGAACGGATGACAGTGAATGGAATTGAAGGCGCGGTTTCTGACCCGGTAAAACTGGGTTTTGTCGTGTCTGACATCCAGATAGTCGCCAACAAAAAATTCACCAAGCATAATCCGGCTGCAAGGAAGTTTTTTGAGGTATTTACAGTGCCACTTAGTGATATCAATGAACAAAATACTCGGATGAACGAAGGTGAAAAGAGTACCCAGGATATTCAAGGCCACGTAGATGAGTGGATTACCAAAAATCAGGATAAATGGAACGGTTGGCTGACTGAAGCACGTAATGCTGCTAAATAGTCTCAACCTGAAATAGCTAATGGTAACCCGGAGTACAGAGTATTTCCGGGTATTTTTTAAAATAAAAAATAGAGTATATAAAGACAATTTTAAATATAACCACTAGTCATCAATGCAGAGGTCATTTACTTTTGTGTTTTAAAATAGGGTATGAATAAACATTTATAGCATGCACTATTACGATATAGCCTTTGGTAAGCCATCTCGGTATTGGTCACCATCACGCGCTGATTTCGCATTGGCTAAATGGCTAATACTTTTAAAATAGCTTTAGGAATATAGCTAAGTAGGTCACTGGCTAACATGCCATATTGGCTTAAGTCCTCTGCAGCAATGTTGCCTGCCAAACCATGCAGATACACACCCAAACACGCTGCATTTATTGGGCTAACGCCTTGAGCGCAAAACCCTGAAATCATACCTGTTAACACATCTCCGGTTCCGGCTTTTGCTAGCGCGCTGTTACCTGTTGGGTTAATGAAAACATCATTACCGTCAGTTATCACGGTGTTTTTACCTTTCAGCACCACAATCGTATTTAACTGTTTTGCCGCTAAGCGAGCAAAATGCATCCGCTGTGTTTGTAGTGTTGCGACATCCATATTGAGTAATCTTGCCAGCTCTTTTGGGTGGGGTGTGATAATACTCTTGTTAGGCAAAGTCACCGTAGTTGTTCCGAATGGTACTGGTGGGTTAAGTAAGTGGCTAATAAAGTTTAGCGCGTCAGCATCGAATATTACTGGCTTTGTGCAGGTTTGTATTTCGTTGAGTAGGGCGTAAAAAAAACCATGATTCCCTTGTGGGGGGATTAACTCGTTTGAGTGTGGTTGATTATCTTTGATGACATTACAAATAGGCAACTCTGAACGTAAATCTGAATTCAAATCTGAGTTCAAATCTGAGTTCAAGTCTGTGCTTATCTCTGCGCTCATCTCAGTGCAAAGAGTCACGTCAACATCTACAGTTAACTCAGTGTTAATAGCTGTGATATCGATGCATTGATCGGTACTTTGGCCAATGCTTAAACCACTGCCAATTGAAATGGCGCTGGCTTGAGTCAATTTATCTCTGAGCTGTAAAACAGCTTGTGGTGAAAGAGTTTGTACATCGACGATTTGCGCATCTTTTAGATGTAGATTTGCTGTGCGTTGTAGTGAGTGAACCGATAATGGCGACAACGTTCGTAACGCAAAAGTAACGATGTTGGGTGTTAATGCACTCACACTGTCACATACCGATGGGCTACTGGCTAAGGTGACGTAACCCGCGCCCACTCGTAATGCGGATAGACTCGACAAATAAGCTGCCCCGCGGTAATGCAGCGAACCGGCAATATTCAATACATGGCCAAACGTCATTTTATGACTGTTATCCGGCCGTGGCGGTAATATGCTTTTGATATATTCAAGGGTTAACGTATTCATTATTTAAACCGATTAATATCGATATGAATAAAGTAGCACACACCAAGTTTATTAGTGGTATTTACTGCATACTTTTGATTTAGAGTTAACCTATTTTGTAGGAAATTTTGTAAAAACGACTCTTTGCTATGTGTGACATGAACAAATAGCAAACTAGCTATCTGCTATTTTTTTATAAACTAGCCGGGAATAATGAACTGTATGGGCTGGTGAAAGTAAATCTCAGAAGATAAGCTATCCTTCATGCAGTATATTTTACAAATATAAGCCAAAGGAAGGCATTGATTATGCAACAAATGTTAAAACACAACAGACGTTACTCAGAACTTGATTGGTTAAGGGTAATATTGATTTTTGCGGTATTTTTACACCATGTGTTTATGCCCTTTAATGGTGACGGCTGGCATGTGATGAACAATGAGTCGAGCAAGGTGCTTGACGATATCATGGTGTATTTTGAACAGCTCAGACTGCAAACATTGTTCTTTATCGCTGGTGCAGCCAGCTTTTTGTTACTGCAAAAAATGCCTGTTCGCCAATTTCTATCGAGTAAATTTCACCGGCTTTTTATCCCTTTGCTGGTGGGAATGATATTGATTGTGCCGCCACAAAATTATTATGAGAACATCACTGAATATAGCTCTTTAGCATCGGCCTATGGTCAGTTGCTGTTGTCGTTTGATAGTAATCATTTATGGTTTATAGAGTTTTTAGTCATTTTTATGCTGCTTGCTGTGCCATTTAGGCACTGGTTAACACGTCAAACCGGCAATAAATTACAACAATGGCTTGAACGAATCAGTCGTCATCGTTTTGGCTTACTCTCTTTAGTTTTAGTGTTAATCGTATTACGTGGTGCGCTCAAATATGTTGCGCCATCAGACAGTCATCATATCGAAAACCCGTCATTAAGTGTGTTCTATCTGTTTTTCTTTTTTGCGGGCATGTGTTTTGTTAAAAGTGAGGTTATTTGGCGGGCAATAGCTGAACATCGATACACTTATTTAGTCAGTTTGCTCGTGAGTTCAATCCTGTTTTATGGCTACTATTACTCACCTGATTTAAGCTCGTATTTGTCACTTACAACACGATGGCAATTATGGTGGTTAGTTTGTACGCTAGTGTCTTGGTCTGGGTTATTAACCATGGCAGGTTTTGCGATTGCTCATATTAAAAAGACGCCAACATGGTTACATCAAACCAATGAATTAATCTATCCGTTTTATATTCTGCATCAAACCGTGATTGTTATATTGGCGTTTTATATTGTGCAGTGGCAGGCGTCTATTGCGATTAAATCTGTCAGTGTATTAATGAGTGCTTTTGTGGTGTGTGCCTTGCTATGTTACTACGTGATTAGGCCGTTTAAGCTCACTCGATATTTATTTGGACTCAAAGTATTGCCTGCATCTAAATAGCGAATGAGCAAGATTTGTGCTGCAAGCTTTTGATAAACAAAAAAATGCCATTAAATTCGTTTAATGGCATTTCTCTATCCTTCGTGAGCTAGATACTCAATAATTTGTTCCATGTTCAGGTTAAAATCATCAGCACGTACGCACTTAACAATTAAGTCGTCAGTCACGGTGGCTAAATCAATTTTGTTTCCTGCTTCAAAATGCTCAGGTTTTAAATGATAGAAGGGTCTGACTAACGGACGGATAGGGTCTTTCGGGTTATGACCTTCCACTATAGCGAGTCTATTTGATTCAAGTTGAACCACCGACCCGACAGGGTAAACGCCCATACAGCGAATAAATTGATCGACTAAGTCTTTATCTAATTCATTTTTATCCGCTAACGCGCGCAAAATACTGAACGCTTTAACTTGGGCATAACCTTGTTTGTAACAGCGGTGTGAAGTCAGCGCATCATAAATATCGCATATGCTGATCATGCGGCCATAAAGGGTGATTTTTTCTGCTGGTACGCCAAATGGGTAACCTAATCCATTGAGTTTTTCATGGTGTAAGCTAGCTACTTCTAAACTCAGCGGACTGATCCCTGGGGTGCTTTTCATTATTTCAATTGAGTAACTTGCATGAGTTTTCATAATATGAAACTCTTCATCGGTCAGTTTGTCCGGCTTGTTTAAAATCCGATCTGGGATCATAATTTTTCCAACATCATGTAAAAATGCACCAATAGCTAATTGATTAACAATGTCTTTGTCGATTTTTTTGTACACGGCAAACATGGTCATCAGCACGGACACAGACACAGAATGTTCTAATAAATATTCATCTTTATTACGAATATTAATCACACATGACAAAGCATTTGGATTATTAAAAATTAAATCTGTGGATTCAGCGGTAATTTTTTGTACCGGATCCATGTCCAGAGGCAAACCATGCTGTGCATTATGAAACAGCTTTTTTTGAATGTCTTTTGACTCATTAAACACTTGGCGTGCTCTCACTATTTCTTGATTAAAGAAATTTGCCTTAACATCGGTGCGTGCAGGCGTGAGTTTACGAGGCGGTTGAGGCTTAGGCACACTGATTTTTTGCTCGGATTTTTCGACAATAACTTCAGTTTTACTGGTATCAATAAGCAGTTTAGTAACCGATTTTCGCTTTAATGCTTCAATGACTCGTTCGCTTTTAAGCACACCAGGTTTAGCGAGCGAAAACGTATCTTTGGGTTCGGTTATTTCGACCACATACATTCCAACACAAACGTCAGTAATGTCATGTTCAATCAGCATAAATCGTTTCCTTGGGGTTACTTATCAACGTATGAGCCATGCTAGACATGATATTGTTATAGCAAGATATGTTTAATAATATAGCGTATTCAGTACTGTAATATAAGCGAAATAACTCAATGAAGATCAAGCTTTTACCAAAAACACTTAGGAAGAGTTTATAAATGTATCGACAATGAAATATAAGACTTCATTGCAGTTTATGACGAATTACCTACTACGTCCAATATGTTTGAATTACTGTCATGTGATTGCGGCTATTTTATTCAATAGCTATTATTAATATTGCGAATACATAAGCTTAAATTTTTACTCTATGCTTATTATCTAATACATCCTGTTTAAGTAAACGAGTAAGCATCGAGTGCTAACAATTCATACTCAACATCTTGATGTATTTTTTTGGCAACACTTGCTTCACTTGCTCCTAAAATAGCAATAAGCGGTAAAAAATGTTCCTGAGTCGGATGATTAAACTGGGCAAACGGCGCGAGCTGTATGTAGCTCAACAACGATTCGGTATCATTGTTTACTAATTTCTCTTCAACCCACTTTGTGAATTGATTCATCATATCAACGCCATTGGGTGTTTTAGGCTGACGAAAAACCTCGCTTAAATTATGGCTTATTCCACCAGAACCAATGATAAGAATGTTGTCGTGTTTTAACGATGCTATAAGCTGTCCATAACGATAGTTTTGCGCTGCACTTACACGGGTATTAATGGATATTTGTACAATGGGAATGTTCGCCTGCGGGTGCATTAATTTCAGTGGGATCCACACGCCATGATCCCAACCTTGTGTTATAGATAAATTGACCTTAATACCTGCACTCATAAACGTGTCGGCAATTTGTTTTGCCAATACAGGTGCGCCAGGTGCAGGGTAGCGAATTTGATACAGTTCATCAGGGAAACCATAAAAATCGTGTATTGTTTCAGGACGCGCTCCAGCGGTAATCACCACATCGTCAGTGACATCTAAATGGGCCGAAAATACCACAATGGCTTTTGGGGTAGGGAGCTGTTGGCCTAGTCGTTGTAAAAAACGCGATGTGTTGCTGTTTTCAACAGCCATCATAGGAGAACCATGCGAAATAAACAGGGGGTTTTGATGTTGTTGCATAGTAGGTTTTCTCGTTTAATGTCATTAACTGCGAAGTTATTGTGAACTCAAATAACAATTTTTAAAAGTGTTCATCATCATGCTGAATACGTTAGTAATTGTCGCAAAGAATGTCTGAGTTGCTTAAACACCGGTTCGTGACTGTAGCGATGGTGTTGAATAACATCAACATTTGCTTGCCAACCAATCTCTTTAAATTCAGACGGTAACATGACTAGTTGCCCGCTATCCACGTAGTGATTGGCAATATGATTGGGCAGTAAACACCAGCCATGGCCCTGCAATGCAAGTTCTAGCAAAATATAATAATTGTCGGCGTACCAAACGTCTGGGCTAATGGCGAATTGAAAGCTACTGGATTTAGTATTTCGTGACCGTATCAATAGTTGACGATGCAATTTCAAATGGGCTAAATTATCATATATCTGTTGTGCTAAGAGATGTGTGCTGGCCACATACATATCAAATTTAATTGACCCAATAGATTCAAAATCGATGTGAGCCGGGATCGTTAACTCGCTGAAAATAATGCCGGTGACAGCCCGCTCAGTATCAATCATATCGATAATATCGATGCTTGATGCGGTTAAAAACTCAAGCGTAATTGTCGGAAACTTAGCTTCGAGCTCATTAATAATATTGAACAGCTTTTGTAGAGGTATTCCTTCATCTAAACCAATCGTCAATTCAGATATTGCTTGTTGGTCTAAACTTTGGGCGCAATCGCGCAGTCGTTGATGCTGGCTGAGCAACACTTGGGCATGGGGCAGTAGTTTTTTACCTGCTGGTGTCAATTGAGGATAGCGGCCACTGCGATCAAATAGTTCGCTATTACAGTCAATTTCAAGATTTATCACATGCTGACTGATAACTGATTGTGCTTTATTAAGCGCTCTTGCTGCAGATGAAAATGATCCCGTTTTTACGGTCGCCACAAAGGCCTCAAGCTGTTCAATACTATACATATCGTTTTTACCGATACTTACCAACTTCAATGTATCTATATATTGGATGAAAATAGCCAAAACGTCACCATTAAATAGAGATAAACATGCAAAGAAGAGAAAGAGTGTTCCACGCCGTGTCTTTTGAGGTAATAGCGTTGGCCTTTATTGTGCCAGTGAGTGCGATGTTAGTGGAAAAAAACAGCACAGACATGTTGATAGTGAGTATTTGTTTGTCATTGTTTGCTGTTTTTTGGAACTACGTTTACAACATATTGTTTGATAAGCTCAACGGTTCTGACAGAGTTGAGCGTAAAATTGGCATTAGAGTCGTTCATGCATTGGGTTTTGAAGGCGGGATGTTATTTTTCACCATCCCATTAGTGTCATGGTATTTGTCATTAAGTCTGATTGACACCTTAATATTAGAAGCTGGGGTTTTAGGCTTTATTTTAGTGTATACCGCAGTCTTTAATTGGCTTTACGACGTGTATCAACCGTACCAAAAATGGTTTGCTAATTTGGCACATTAAACTGGTTCATTAGTCTGGCAGTTATAAAGCGTTACCCATTGATGTGAAAGATGATTTAATCAACAAGCAACTTTTTATTCTATTACTATCATCGCTGCTGTGGCATCATAATGTGTGAATAATCAAAGCTGGATGTTAATAGTGAACAAATATTGCCTAAATTGCACTGCTCTGGTTTTCGCCAGTGTGTCGATGCTAGTCAACCCTGCACAGGCTGACGCGCTAACACCTTTCACCAGTGATGGTTGCAGTGCGTTTCCTAATGGGACTTTCGAGCAAAGTGAATTATGGTTGGCATGCTGTCAAAAACATGATTACGACTATTGGAAAGGCGGCACATTTGATGAACGCCTCGCATCAGATAAAGCGTTACGTGCTTGTGTCACAAACGTGGGTCAGCCACAAATTGCTTTATTGATGTTAGCCGGAGTAAGAGTGGGTGGCACGCCTTATTTACCTACTCAATTTCGCTGGGGTTATGGTTGGTCATACCCAAGAGATTATGGTGCACTAACTGACGATGAGCATCAACAAGTCGAGCTGTTATCTGGCCTAGTTATGTAAATTCAAACACCTCTGTTAGGCTGTTTTTCAAACACATGAATTTCAATTCAAAATCACCAGGCCTTTGATACATTAAATAAGAATGGCACCGGTTACCCTTGTACACATTGTGATGCAATTCTTCACCACACAAAGTGCATCTTAAAGAGCTTCATCGTTTCTCCAGATACACGATCTTGCTTTTAGCTACACAAAAATATTTTTGCTACAGCATTACCCTCGCAACAACCTTTTACTCATGAGGGGAAATGACATTGTTAGCGCTTCACTGGTAAGTTGGCTATTATCCCTCGACTTACAGGAACCGAAGCTATTACGTACGACTTTAATACGTCGTTCACCATAAGTATTGTCACTAAATTTGGCAATATCCTTTAGCATTTTAATTTGATTGTTTGAGCCTGTAACCAAGCATTTGAGCGCTAACACCTCAATTTAAACTTGCTTTAGCAGCCGTCACTCTTTGATCTCTAACTAAAAAATACATTAAATGTAAACTCTTAGGTATACCTTTTTCGTTTTTCATTTCTGCTTACTCGTTAGCTTATTATGTCTTAACTGAGGCTGTCGAATCCGTTAAAACACGCCTGTGCTTTGTCGTTTAAACGTGCTTTTTTACGTTTGATGGCTTAGTCCTTTAGTCTTGTTTGCCATAATTGCCATTGAAGTTATTTATAATATTGTTACCTTATCGAGTTAACACTAGCTTGGCGCACATTTACTTAGCTAACACTAAAAGCTCATCAATCTAAATATTAAGTTATAAAATGACATTAAATACTAAGATCATTATCGCAGATGACCACCCACTTTTTAGACAAGCATTGTCGTTCATGTTGAAGTCTAGCTTTGTTTGTTCTTGTTTACTTGAAGCACAGACGATTCCTGAATTAGAGCAAAAATTGGAAGAAACCTCTGATATCGATCTGATACTACTTGATCTTGATATCCCGGGGGCACAAGGTTTTAACACTTTGATTAATATTCGACACACATATCCAGAAATTGGTGTGATTGTTATTTCTGGTTTTGAAGAGCCTGAAACGATTCGTAAGGCCATGAACTTAGGTGCTGCGGGGTTTATACCTAAGTCGACACCTGTACCGACAATGATCAAAGCAATTAATGATGTTATTAACGGGAAGTTATGGACGCCAATCGGAAGTTATAATCCTGATGATGATATCGTAGAACAAGAAGATAAGTTGACATCATTAACACCACAGCAACGGAAAATATTATTGATGTTTGCTGAAGGTTTGCTTAATAAGCAAATAGCTTATGAGCTTAATCTTTCAGAATCCACAATAAAAAGCCATGCAAGTACTATATTTTTAAAGCTAGGCGTAAAAAATCGCACACAAGCCGTTATTCTATTAAATGATCGTCAAATGGCAAATGCATCTTTTACACAGTAGCGATTGTGCTAATTGAATGAGTTAGGAATGTAATTCTGCTCTAGTTTTCTCGTCAATAATGAGCTCATTAAAGCACGTAAAGCGAGTGGTTTTATGATCTTCCTTAAATAGCCAATATCAGCTTGTTGTGCTTGTACTAATACGGACTCATCTGTTGTCGCAGTAATTAATATTGCAGGTAGTGGGTAATGACTTTTCGCGCGTAGACAAGCAATTAACTCAATGCCATTGAGTCTATTTTCATTAGCACAGCGATTATTCTTATTGTGATTATTTGAGAAATTGGTTCTTTTGTGTGAGTTTTTGTATTGCAGATCATCACTTTGCTTTTCGTCAACCAATTGATAATCTACTAATAATATATCGATATCTTCTTCGTGAGCCTGATAAATTTCAAGAGCCTGCTTAGCAGTGCGGGCAGTAAAAACTCGACATTTCCACGCGGTTAATAAGTCACTCATGCCCGAAATTACATCCATCTCGTTGTCAATGCAAAGTACGCCTACCCCTTGTAAAGTTGCACTGGCACGAGTAGCTTTTGCTTGTATTATTTTTGGCTCTTTGGCAATGGGAACTTCAACGCTAAATAAGCAACCGCATCCTACTTTTGAGATGAGTCCAAGGTCATGCTGCAAAATGTTGGCTAAACTTTGTGCTATGTTTAGTCCTAAACCTAAGCCTTTAGGTCCTACCAAATTTGTTGATAACTGAGTGAATTGTTCAAATACTTGTTGTTGCTTATCTTCAGGTATTCCTGGTCCATTATCGAGTACCTGTATACATAAATTTTGACCTTTACGACGACAGCCTAATAATACCTTGCCATGGTTAGCATAACGAAAGGCATTACTTAGGAAGTTTTGCACAATTCTTACTAATAACGTTAAATCACTTTTGATGTATAACTTACTTGAATGACAATGAAAATCGATATGGTAATCTTTAGTTAGCACTGAAAACTCTGACTGCAACATAGAAAATAATTGTTCAACACAGATGATCGAAATATCCGGGATTATATTGCCACTTTCGATACGGGCTATTTCATTTAAGTCTAAGAGTAAATTGTTTGCTATCTCGAGTGAATTGTCTATTTGTTTTATTTGCTGTCGTTCTTGTCGGGACACTCTTGAACTTAAACATACAGCAGATGAAAACAGTCGAGCAGCGGATAATGGTTGCAATAAGTCATGGCTACAGGCACGTAAATATTGACTTTTTTTCAAATGTGCTTGCTCTGCTTTAAGCTGCGCATGCGCTAATTCACGGTTGGCGTTTTCGAGTTCTAAGTTTGCTTGCTCTAATTCTTTAGTGCGTGATAATACGCGACTTTCAAGGTCGGTGTTCTCTTCTTTAAGGTAATTCTCTGTTTGACGAAACTCCGTAATATCGGAGAAAATCATCACAAAACCACCGCCAGGTATTGGGTTCCCCTCAATGTTAATGATTTTATCATTTGGTAGTTTTCGCTCTGACTTATGTTTACTACCAGCCCTTATAAATTGTATCCGTTTTTGAACTTGGGCTTCAATATCGAGTATGTAGTGTTTTTGATTAGCGAGGTTATAACGAATAAGTTGGCTTATTGGGCAACCGATATAAACCAGATCTTTGGGATAATTAAAAATGTCGAGATATTGTTTATTCCATGCGACTAAATTTAAATTTCCGTCAATGACTGATATACCTTCACTGGTATTCTCTATTGCTCCTTGTAATACCGAACGGCTAAATTCTAACTGCTGTGTTGAATTGTCTTTAACAATTTGGGCTACTTGGTCAAATGCTATGTCGCGACCACCTAAAGCGAAGGAAATAACGAGCTTTGCAGATGCTGAGCCCATAACACTGGCGAGAGTGTTTTCTGCATGAAATAACAAGGCTTCGTTGTAGGTTTTATGTTTTTTATTTTTGTGTGATTGATTAAATTGTGCAAAGCAATCGGTTGATTTTTCTTGGCCTATAAAGCGTGCAACGAGATATTCTAATTCGAGCAGATCAACTTTAGGTTGCTTAGGTAAATAAGGGAGCTGATTTTTATCTTCTTTATAAAAAAATTTACTCTGCATTTCTTCACGGATACTTTGCCGTGTTAGTAGTGAAACAATATACAGTACTAAGATGTTAATGCAGAGGCCAAAGAGTGTCACCATGGTTGTTTCAGGCCAGCCTGTATGCGCTAAAGGATGTTGGTAGAAGCCAAGTTGTGGTAATAAATTCAATAATGTCCAGATAGAAAACCCGCTTACTATTCCCCATAACACACCTTTTTGAGTCGCTCTTCGCCAGAAAAAAGCGGCTAAAAGAGCTGGACCAATTTGTGCGATAGCCCCAAATGCAACTTCCCCCAATGACGCTAATGTGTCAGGAGGAGAAAGTAGTAACATACAATAACTGAGTGTGATCACTGCAATGACAAGGGCTTTACGGATCAGTAATAAGCGTGATTGAAAATGTAGAAAATCATGATTTTTACGTGGTGCTAACTTGAACATTAATGGGAATACTATTTCGTTACTTAACATCGTGCTTAACGCTATTGTCGACACGATAACCATAGAGCTAGCAGCAGAAATGGCGCCAAGAAAAGCAAATAAAGAAAGCCATACTTGCCCGTTATAGGCCGGAAGAAACAACACATAAGCGTCTGCATCTATTGATTGACCATAATTTAATGTCCCTGCAAGGCCTATCGGGCCAGCAAAAAAAGCAAAAACAATAATGTAGATGGGGAGCAACCATCTTGCTAAATTACTGGTTTTTTTTTCCTTAATTTCAACAAACATTACTTGAAATTGTCTTGGTAAACATAGGAAGGCAGACATCACGATAATTAATAAACCCACCATACCGATCAGGCTGCTGCTATCAAATTGTTGTGTAAATGAAATATTGTTTTGTGATAGTCGCCAAATGTCGATGGGTGAATCATAGATGACGAAGGAAACAAAGAGGCCCACCAATAAAAAAGCGATTAATTTAACGACAGACTCAAAAGCAATAGCAATCATTACACCGGGATGACGCTCAGTAACATCTATGGTTCTTATGCCAAATATAATCGTGAAGCCTGCCAAAATACCACTCACAACCAGACCAATCTGCCAAACATTAAGATCCTGATTTTGCTGTAATATTTTGTATGAGTAAACAATAGCTTTTAGCTGTAAGGCTATATAAGGCAAAGTACCAATTAACGCAACTAGCGTGACAACAAATGCCAAGCTTTGGGATTTACCAAAACGGGCAGAAAGTAGGTCCGCAATGGAAGTGATCTTGAGCTTGAGACTTGTTGTTATTATGCGTTGAATAAAGGGCCATGCAAAAATAAATAATAATATTGGTGCGAGATATACCGAAATATAAGTAAATGAATTATTTGCTGCTTGTGCCGATGTGCCTAAAAACCCCCAAGAGGTGCAATAAACACCAAGCGATAATGCGTAGATAATTGCATTTTGTTTTTCTAATAATTTATGGCGATATTTACCACCTAAATAGGCAATAAGAAACAATAAGCTGATATAGCCAATACTTACGCTTACCAATAGCCAATTTGAAAACATATATTCCTTATTAATACGCCAGTTGATTTTATTTTATTTGTTCATCTTAACTTTAGCTATTTTCCCTCACAAGATTAATTATACGGAGTTGGACTAAAGGACTAAGTGTAAGGTGCTAGGCCTTATTTCCAATTGTTGATTTGTTCGACTGCCATAGTATTGGTTAAACAAATACAAGGGGAAATAGTTAAATGTTTAATTCAAAATATAAAAAAATTCTACTTGCTTCTTCATTTATGGTAGCAACAAGTCCTGCGATTGCTGGTTACGAAATTGACTTAACAGAAGATGATAAATTAACTTTTGGTGGTTACATTAAAATTGATGCTCGTTATGTTGATGGTGACGTTGCTTATAAAGATTTTTGGATAGGAGATGGCGAACCACTTACCGAAGATGCTTCTAAATTTAAAATTTTTGCCAACGAAACACGCTTCAATACCAAATATGTTCATGGCGATGTTATGGGTTTTATCGAAATGGATTTTTGGGGGGGGTGGCGGTAATGAAATAGTTTCTAATTCAGCCCATCCACGTATCCGTCATGCATTTGTTAAATATAAAGATTTAACGGTTGGTCAAACGTGGTCAACGTTTATGAATACAAGTGCTATTCCTGAGTCCGCTGATTTTGCTGGTGCAACTACCGGCTTAGTGTTCATTCGCCAGGGCCAAATTCGCTATAACATGGGTAATTTTCAAGTAGCAATTGAAAATCCAGAAAGTTGGGGGGGGGATACCGCTAATGACAGCGTACCGGATGTTATTGCTCGATATAATATTGAAGGGGACTGGGGCAGTATTTCTGTTTCGGGTCTCGCACGTCAATTAAATACCAGTTTAGGAAATAGTGAATCCGCTTTTGGTGCCTCAATTGCCGGTCGAATTAACACCACGGGTAAGGATGATATCCGTTTCCAATTTCATAAAGGTGAACTAGGTCGCTATGTTGGCGTTGCTGCTGTTAAAGATCTTTATGGTGAAGAAGTGGAAGATTTAACCTCTGTACTTGTTGCTTACCGCCATTTTTGGACTGAATCTTTACGCTCAACTGTTTTGTACGGAAAAGTCGAAGGTGATGTTTCAAATCGAGAACGTACACAGTGGGGAGTTAATCTGTTTCAAGACTTAACGAAGGAACTCACGGTAGGTTTTGAAGTCGGTAACTTTTCTCTTGATGAGCTAGATAAAAATTCTAACTACATACAAGCAACCATGAGATACGCACTGTGATCTCGTTATCAATTCTACTGTTTAAATTTACGTAACTTTCCCAATCTTTGTTGCGTTTTCGAGGGGGTTTTCCCCCTCTATTTTTTAACATAATAGTTGTGACAGAATTTTATCCCCACTTGAATTTAGGAGGTTGAGTATGACTGTGTCAATACTCAATATAGAGCAAATATCACTGGCGTTTGGTGGTGTGAAAGCCCTTACTGATGTTAGCTTTTCAGTAAAAAAAGGCTCAGTTTTTTCCATTATAGGGCCAAATGGAGCGGGTAAAACTTCAATGCTCAATTGCATTTCGGGGCGCTATCGTCCTAATAGTGGAAAAATAATCTTTGATGGTAAAAATGTTACCGATTTACGCCCCAACGACCGTGCCGATCTTGGTATGGGACGTACTTTTCAAAATTTAGCCTTATTTGGGCATATGTCGGTATTAGACAATATTATCGTTGGTCGTCATCACCTGCTAAAAAATAATTGGCTTACAGGACCTTTATATTGGGTGTCTGGTGCACAAAAAGAAGAGTTAGCACATCGTCGGAAAGTGGAAGAGATTATTGATTTTTTAGAAATCTCTCATATTCGAAAATCAATTGCAGGCACATTATCTTACGGCTTACGCAAACGTGTAGAGCTTGCTCGTGCAATGGCATTAAACCCGAAATTAATTCTTTTAGATGAACCCATGGCGGGCATGAACCTTGAAGAAAAAGAAGATATGGCCAGATACATTCTCGATTTGAATGAAGAGTTTGGTATTACCGTGGTAATGATTGAGCACGACATGGGGGTGGTTATGGATATTTCTCATGAAGTCATGGTACTTGATTTTGGCAAGAAACTGATTTGTGGTTTACCTGATGAAGTGATGGCTGATCCATATGTTAAGCGTGCTTATCTTGGTCTTGAAGAAGAGGAAGAAGACATATTGCAATTAGAGGGGGTTAACTAATGGCTTCATCAATTAGCAATAATGAAAATGATTTTGAAATGGAAAGTTTAAATACTTTCCCTAAAATTTTACAACATAATGCAAAAAATTGGCCTAACGATGTGTCAATGCGTGAGAAAGAGTTTGGTATTTGGAATGAATTCACCTGGAATGACTATAACAATCGTGTGAAATGGCTATCAACAGCTTTACTCGATATGGGAGTAGAAAAAGGCGATGCTATTGCCTTGCTTGGTGATAATAGACCTGAATGGGTGTGGGGCGAAGTCGCTGCCCATGCGATGCGATGTTACTCGATTGGAATCTATCAAGACTCGATGCATGACGAGGTGATTTACCTACTCGATAGCAGTGGCGCGACTGTTGTTATTGCTGAGAATGAAGAGCAATGTGACAAGTTACTTGAGCTTGGTGATGGCATTCCTAAAGTGAAGTACATTGTATATTGCGACCCACGAGGTATGCGTAAATATGATGATCCACGCCTTATTGATATAGAGACACTTTATAAACGTGGTCAAGAAATTGATAAAGCACAACCAACGTATTATGGCCAATTAGTTGCAGCAACAACGCCAGAAGATACAGCTATTTACTGCACGACATCAGGTACCACGTCTAAACCTAAAATTGCACTTTTAAATGGAGGAAATTTTGTTAAGCACTGTAGCGCTTACTTAAGAGCCGATCCTCGTAATGCGGGTGATAATTATGTTTCTGTGCTGCCATTACCTTGGATCATGGAACAGGTTTATGCCGTTGGTCAAGCGTTGATAGCCCGCCAAATTGTCAACTTTGTTGAAGAGCAAGAAACCTTAATGTCTGACTTACGTGAAATTGGTCCGAGTTTTGTTTTGCTTGCGCCTCGCGTTTGGGAAGGCATATTGGCAGATGTTCAAGCGCGTATGATGGATTCAACCCCGCTTAAAAGAAAACTGTTTAACTATGCTATGAAGTTGGCTAAAGAGAGCCAAGCACAGGGTAAAAAGTCTTGGCTTGCTGATGTCTTATTGATGAAAGCTCTACGCGATAGGTTGGGTTTTTCATTTTTAAAATCCGCTGCTACGGGCGGGGCTGCTATGGGACCTGATACTTTTAGGTTTTTCCAAACTATCGGAGTGCCGTTACGTCAACTTTATGGACAAACTGAAATGTGTGGTGCCTACACAATTCATCATGAAGGTGATGTTGATTACGATAGTGTAGGGGTTGCTTTTGATAATGCCCAAGTAAAAGTCATTAACACTGATGAAGAAGGCGTTGGTGAAATTATTGCTAAAACAGTTGGAATGTTTACAGGCTACTTAAATAACCAAAAAGCGTATGACGAAGATGTTATTGATGGTTGGATGCAAACAGGTGATGCAGGCTACTTTAAACCGTCTGGCCACCTAGTGGTCATTGATCGTATTAAAGATCTTGCTTGTACCAGCAATGGCGTCCAGTACTCACCACAATATATTGAAAATAAATTGAAGTTTTCATCATTTATCGGTGAAGCCGTCATCTTAGGAAAAGATCGTCCGTATCTTTCTGCTCTTATCTGTATTCGCTTTAGCATTGTCGCCAAATGGGCGGAACAACAAGGTTATGCATTCACTAACTACACCAATTTATCTACGCTCCCCCAGGTGTATGAAAAAATGAGTGAAGAGATTGCACGTGTTAATGAATCACTGCCTGAAGCACAAAAAATCCATAAGTTTTTACTACTTTATAAAGAGCTTGATGCCGATGATGGTGAATTAACACGTACACGTAAAGTGAGGCGTGGGGTTATTGCCGATAAATACGGCGATATTATTTCATCTATCTATGAAGACAAAGAAAAGGTTGATATTGATACCGTTATTGTCTTTCAGGATGGTACTAAAACGCGTATTCAAACAGCGCTTACAGTGGCTTCGCTTTTACCTAATCCCGATACATCAACAAATGAACTCACATCAGAACGGAGAGCATCATGAATTATGAATTATTAATCCAACTGGTTATCAATGGTTTAATTGTTGGCTTGCTGTATGGCGTAGTCGGTATGTGTTTTGTACTGGTTTATAAATCCACTCAAGTGGTTAACTTTGCCCAAGGTGAGTTTCTATTGGTTGGTGCATGGGTTTGTTGGGCAATGCTGATTTACTTGGAATTACCATTTATCGTCGGCTTTTTAGCAACAATGGTATTTATGGCAATATTTGGTATTTTAATCCAAATGATTGTACTAAGGCCGATGATTGGCGAACCCATTATTTCAGTGATTATGGTCACCATTGGGTTATCAATATTTTTCCAAGCGTTAATGAAGTGGATATTCGGTGTGTCTGCACAGAGTTTTCCAAAAGTATTTGAAACTGAAAATATCCAAATTTTTGGTTTGAATATCGAATCAGCTTACTTAATGAGCACAGTGATAGCGTTAATTATCATGGTCGCGTTCTTCTTATTCTTTAAATATTCCAAATATGGTTTAGCGATGCGAGCAACCGCTTTCGATCAACAAATCGCTCAGAGTTTAGGGATATCTGTTAAGCAAGTGTTTGCTATGAGCTGGGGAATTGCTGCAACAGTATCGGCAACCGCAGGTATTGTTATTGGCATGGTAAACGGTGTTTCAAATTCGCTAGCCGTGATGGGGGTTAAAGTGTTTCCAGCCGTGATCCTTGGCGGACTAGATTCCATTATTGGCGCTATTGTTGGAGGTTTAATTATTGGCGTGCTAGAGAATGTGGCAGAGTTTTTTGATAGTCAATATCTTCATATCGGCAACATGTATGACATCGCACCATTCTATGTATTGTTAATTATTCTTTGGTTTAAACCGTACGGTTTATTCGGAACCAAAGATATTGAACGAATTTAATCTATTTGCAATTTCAAAATAAAACATGAGCAGCGCTAAGGATTAAAAAGTTCTGTTCGTGTATTGCATATTATATGAAATTTTTAGGAGTTAATTATGTCGAGTTTAACAATGCGACCGTGCGGAGATTTTCGTACTAGCTATAAACAAGATAATACTATTTTTGAAACTAAAACCATCAAAAGTATCGCAGTAATTACTATTGCACTGCTATGTCTTGCGCCTTTTGTTGTTGACGCTTACTACTTGACGCTATTTATTCAAATATCGTATTTGGGCATAGCTGCTTTAGGGTTAAACATTCTCGTTGGTTACACCGGACAAATATCCTTAGGTCATGGTGCTTTTTTTGGCTTTGGTGCGTTTGCATCCGCTTGGCTGAATACTTCATTTGGTATACCGGTATTGCTTTGTATTCCACTGGCCGGGTTTTTAACTATGGGGGTGGGCATGATATTTGGTTTACCTGCTTCTCGTATTAAAGGTTTGTATTTAGCAATAGCAACACTCGCAGCACAATTTATTTTGGAAGACTTTTTTGCACGTGCCGACTGGTTCTCAGGTGGTTCATCGGGTTCTTCTGCAGACCCTATTAGTTTGTTCGGCTTTGTCTTTGATACCGATGAAAGCTTTTTTTATGTGGCATTATTTGCTTTAGTTTTCATGTATATCTGGGGTTGTAATTTAATGCGTAGCCGAGAAGGGCGCGCGTTTATTGCCGTAAGAGATCATTACCTTTCTGCAGAAATTATGGGTATTAAACTCAATAAATATCGCTTGTTATCGTTTGGTGTTTCTTCATTTTATGCCGGTATTGGTGGTGCGTTATATGCACATTACTTGGGCTATGTGTCTGCTGAAGGTTTTACCTTATTTATGTCAATTCAATTTCTAGCGATGATCATTATTGGTGGCTTGGGTTCTATTAAAGGCACGTTAATGGGCGTTGTGTTTATGGTGTTTTTGCCAGAAGTGCTAGAAAGCGGTGTTGGCCTAATGAAAATGACTGACTGGGGCAATATTCCTGCCGTGGTTGATGGTTTGGCTTACATCAAAGAAATGGCAATAGGTTTGGTCATCATCTTATTCCTCATTTTTGAGCCCGAAGGTATGGCACATCGTTGGGCACAAATTAAAAACTATTGGAAATTCTACCCTTTTTCTTACTAATCCGTGTGGATAGAAAGGGAAAGAATAAATAAAAATTATTACAACAATTCATTGGCAATATAGCCATTAAAAGAAGAAGGAAATAGTCATGCAACATAAAGCAAAATTAAGTTCTCTATTCGTATACTGTGCTTTGGGGATGAGCACTCAGGTAATAGCAGAAGATTCTGTATTTGTCGGACATTTAGCCGACATGTCAGGACCAACAGCCTTTGTGGGTAAAAACTATGCTGATGGTGTGCGAGATTCACTCGCTTACATTAATGCTAACGGTGGTATTAAAGGCACAACCTTAGAATATGAAACTATCGACTATGCCTACAAAGTACCACAAGCCATCGCATCATATAAAAAATGGCATTCACGTAAAAAAATGGTCGCGATGCAAGGTTGGGGAACCGCTGATACTGAAGCGTTAATTTCTTTTGTTGCAAAAGATAAAATTCCAGTTTTTTCAGCGTCATACTCTGGTCATTTAACTGATCCTACCGGAAAAAATCCACATACTAAAAAACCAGCACCTTATAACTTTTTTTATGGCGCCTCTTACTCAGATGCTTGTCGTGGTTTAGTGCAATGGGCGGCACAAGATTGGAAAGACAAAGGTGAAAAAGGTAAGCCTAAATTCACTCATATCGGTGCCAATCATCCATTTCCTAACGCACCCAAAGCGGCATGTGCGGAATACGCTACTGAACTCGGTTTTGATGTACAACCATCGATTGTTATTTCAATGAAACCCGGTGACTTTAAGGCGCAATGTTTAAGTTTAAAAAGTTCAGGTTCTAACTATGGTTACATTGGTAACTTAGGCGGTTCAGTGCTTTCACTGGTGAAATCTTGTAACACCGTAGGTACTGATATTCAATTTATGTCGAATATTTGGGGCGGGGATAAGAATATCTTCGCAGCCGCGGGCGAAGGGATAAAGGATTATATTTTCCCGACCATGACACCCTTTTGGAATGATGATGCGCCTGGTATGAAGCTAGTACGTGAAATATCTAAGCAGTCTGATAAGTCAGGTACAGAAGAGCGTGTTCATCATTATATGCGCGGTGTTTGTTCAACCTTCTTTATGAAAGAAGCAATGGAATGGGCAAAAGATAACGGTGGTATTACCGGTGAAAATGTGAAAAAAGGCATGTACGTGCATAAAAACTGGGTGCCAAAAGGGTTAGAGGGCGTGTGTTTAGCGGCTAATTGGAGTAATGAAGACCATCGTGGAATTAACCAGGTCAATATCTATAAGGGTAACTATAACGGCGGTGATGTCGTCGTAGAGAAGGTATCGCAAGTTACGCTAGAGCGTCGAGACGATTGGTTAGGTTTTTAATTAACACTTAATTCAATAACGTTTAGGTTGCTGGGAGCACAGCATAGTGTGTGTTTCTCAGTAACCATCTTAATAGCCAAATAGCATCGACGGAGTAGATATGCCACAAATTGCAACAAAAATACAACCCACATCATCTATATTAACGGTGAATAATATTGAAGTGGTTTACGATGACGTTATTCAGGTATTACGCGGTGTAAGCTTAGATGTGCCAGATGGCGAAGTTGTTACCTTACTAGGCCCTAATGGTGCTGGGAAATCAACGACGCTTAAAGCTATTTCAGGTTTGTTAAAAACCGAAAATGGTGAGGTAACGAAAGGTGATATTACTTTTATGGGCGAGCGTATTGACAGTAAAAATGCTGAAGATGTTGTTGCTAGTGGCTTATTTCAGGTGATGGAAGGGCGCCGCATTATTGAGGATATGTCATCAATAGAGAATTTAAAGCTGGGTGCTTTTACCCGTAAAGATTCTCGAATAAATCAAGATATTGAAATGGTATTCCACTATTTCCCTCGCTTGAAAGAACGAACTGGATTAGCGGGTTATTTATCCGGTGGTGAGCAGCAAATGCTTGCAATAGGTCGTGCATTAATGGCGCGTCCAAAGATGATTTGTTTAGATGAACCATCAATGGGTCTATCCCCACTATTAGTCAAAGAAGTTTTCGGTATTATTAAAAAAATTAACCAAGACCAAGGGATCACCATGTTGTTGGTCGAGCAAAATGCCAATTACGCTCTACGTGCAGCAAATTATGGTTATATCATGGAATCAGGAAAAATTGTGCTTGATGGTACGCAAGAACAACTCATGAGTAATGAAGATGTTAAAGAGTTTTATCTCGGCGGCGGTAATGAAGAACGCAAGAGTTTTAAAGGCTTGAAATCTTATAAACGCCGCAAGCGTTGGTTATAACTATTATTGACTAATTAGTTTGTGACGTTAATTAAGTACTCATTTAGAAAAACTCAAATTAAATGAAAAATCACAAATATAGGCTAACAATGAACAGCTATTTTAATAAAAATGCGTGCCAAGATGCAGATGCTCGAGAGCATTCACTATTCACTAAACTGCCTGATTTTCTTAACTTTGCTAAACATGAATGTTTACACTATCAGCAGACACTGAACAATATTGATGTTGATAAAATTGATAGTAGAGCGCTATTAGCTAAATTACCTATTACGCGAAAATCAGATTTGATTAATCTGCAAAAGCTGAATCCTCCGCTGGCAGGATTAAATGCTGCAAGCGCAAAATTTCATCGAATTTTTCAATCGCCAGGGCCTATTTATGATCCTGAACATTGTACTGATGACTGGTGGCGACTCGGGCAAGCTTTCCATGCTGCAGGGTTTAAGCAAGGTGATATTGTTCAAAACTGTCTTTCTTATCATTTAACACCTGGCGGGTTTATTTTAGATTCAGGAGCGCGAGCCTGTGGCTGTGTGGTTATACCGGCAGGGCCAGGACAAACAGAACAACAGCTCGATATAATCGAGGATTTAAAGCCTAACGGTTATTGTGGTACACCTTCATTTTTGAAAATTTTATTGGATAAAGCAACTGCTGACAATCGTGATGTGAGTAGTTTACAAAAAGCATTGGTTACAGGTGAGGCATTACCTACAGCACTTAGACGCGAGTTTGACGCTGCAGGAATTAGTACCTTACAAGCTTATGCTTCTGCAGATGTTGGCTTAATTGGTTATGAAACTATAGCCGACGATGGCTTTATTATTAGCGAGGATGTCATTGTTGAGATTGTGCGTCCAGGTAGCCTATTACCGGTTGCTGATGGCGCAATAGGCGAGGTTGTGATCACAAGTTTTAATCGAGATTATCCCTTAATTCGTTTTGCGACAGGAGACTTATCTGCAATCAAGGCAGGTGAAAGCGCTTGTGGTAGAACCAATATGCGAATAAAGGGATGGTTGGGACGTGCAGACCAAACCACTAAAGTTAAAGGTATGTTTGTTCATCCTGAACAAGTTGACAAAGTCTGTCAAAGTGATGCCTGTATTATAAAAGCGCGTTTAGTCGTGAGTCAGGTTAATCATCAAGATAAGATGCACCTAGTTTGTGAAGTCATTGAATCAGCCCTTCGTGATGGTAATGAACAGGTACTGAAAGATAAAATTGCCCAAACATTAAAGACAGTAACCAAATTAACAGGCTCAGTAGAATTAGTACCCCTTAATAGCTTACCTGATGATGGTAAGGTGATTGATGAACAAAGGGATTTTGATTAACCGTTATCCGCAGTTTTTAATCATTCAAAAATCATAATGTAATTCCAAAGGGCATTACATGAGGGTTTGTTAATCTTTCAAGGTTGTTTTTGCAGCGAGTTGTTGTTCATTACTTAAACATGATCTACAAGGCAGAGGCTTTGTAGTGTAGTTATTCTAAAATAGAAGCCGATAACCCAGTAGAAATGAACAACAAACGCTGCCCAAAGGGTTCGGCTAAAAACGATTTACTCTTTGTTGAGCGAATTTTACTTAGATTGCTAGGCAGCAATCCACTCGCCTCGATTAAAACGTTTTTATCTCGAACAAAATTTAACCCGCAAAGATCAACAGACCCTAGCATAGAAGGAAAATATTGTGAGCGAAGTTGCTTTTCAAGACTGTTACCCAGATGAGCTTAGCCATTGTTATGGCTGTGGAAAAAATAATACTAACGGTCATCAACTTAAAAGTTACTGGCAAAGTAACAATAAAAACCCACAGGGCTTAACCATCGCTCATTATACGCCTGAAGCTTGCTATACGGCTATCCCCGGCTTTGTTTATGGAGGTTTATTAGCATCATTAATTGACTGCCATGGCACAGGTAGCGCCGCAGCGGTGGCTTTTCAGCAGGCAAATCGAGCTATGGGAACATTGCCGCCATTACGTTTTGTTACCGCGGCATTGAATGTGAGCTATCTAGCGCCAACGCCCATGGGCGTTGAACTTGAATTAATTGGGACTTTTGTCGAAGTAAAAGAAAAGAAAGTCGTAGTAGAAATAACAGTCTCTGCAAACAATGTGATTTGTGCTAAAGGCACTGTCATAGCAGTAAAAATGCCAGACTCTATGTTAAATGTTAAATGTTAAATGTTAAATGTTAAATGTTAAATGTTAAAAATTGAATATGAAGCCGTTCTACACTATTTTTGTTGAACATACAGGTGTATACATAATCTATATGGAAATGCAGTTTCTGTGCTAAGCGAAGAAATCAGGGTTGTTATTTAACTAATGTATCTTTTATTGCGCGGTTTTAAGCCAATGACTAAATACTTACGTTGATGTGCTTTAGTATTAATGAGCCATCATAGGCTTAATCAGTATAAGACATTAGGGCCTGGTAAACTTTTTTGGTTAAATTTCGTTCAACATAACAACATTTTAATTGAGGTGCTTACCAAAGAATCGCTCAACAAAGAGTAAATCGTTTTTAGCCGTACCCTTCGGGCAGCGTTTGTTGTTCATTTCTACTGCGTTATCGACTTTTTATGTAGAATGACTACACCTCAACGTCTATTCCTTGTAGCTCCTGTTTAAGTAATGACCAATAATTCGCTGCAAAAACAACCTTGAAAAATCAACCGACCTTAATATAAACCAATCTTTATTTCAGGAAAGCAATAATAATGAAACATTCTGATGGCGGCGTTCGTGCTGTCGCGGTGCTTGAAGCAACAAAAGGCTTACTGGCATTACTGGTTGCCATTGGCTTGCATGTCTACACGGGCCAAAATCTGTCTGCGTTAGCGCTTGAGTTGGTGAGGCATTTGCACCTAAATCCAGCGAGTCATTACCCTGGTATTTTTATTTCTGCGGTGGGTTCAGTATCGCAATCTAGTCTGACGTTAATGGCGTTTGGTGCGGCTGTATATACATCGGTGCGCTTTATTGAAGCCTATGGTTTATGGCATAACATGCGCTGGACCCAATGGTTTGCACTGCTTAGCGGCGCGATATATTTACCTTTTGAGCTTTATGAAATGATTCGCCATTTTAGTATGCTCAGTGTAATTGTGCTGCTGATTAACCTTGTGGTGGTCATGTATATGTATTTTGTGTTGTTTCCTCGTCGTGCAGTAATATGAGATCCACTTCAATGTTTGCTTGTACTTATTAAGATAAAAGTATTAACAGAGTTTAATGGCTAACGGTTGATCCATTAAATGATAATGTTAGTATAAATACTCACTAACATTAACGATGAGTTAGCGAAACCGTAATGAATAGATTCGAGATGATTTAGTTTACGCGAGTTTATTACGTTAATTCATGTAGACATTCAATTAATATATCTGTTTTATAAATGAACATTATTTGAATTGAGTTCAGTTTTATTAGTGGTGTGATATTCGTTTTAACAGCGTGAACTGTTTTCGTTGGTGTCATAAAACGACGACAAAGACACGCTGGGATACAATGTAAGCAAGTTGTTAATAATGTGTTATTGAGCTTGCTGGCTTGTAATCACCATTTATACAAATGCTGTAATGTTATGACTAATTAATTCTACTTTATGAGGAATAAAATGACTGACATCGATATTGGTATAAAAAAAGATGACCGACTAAAAATAGCCGAAGGTTTAAAAAGCTTATTGGCCGACTCTTATACACTTTATTTGCAAACCCATAATTTCCATTGGAATGTCACAGGGGTACATTTTCGCGAATTACACTTAATGTTTGAAGAACATTACACTGAGCTTGCGGTTGCGGTTGATGATATTGCCGAGCGTATTCGTACCTTGGATGTGGCAGCACCGGGAACGTATAAAGAGTTTGCTCGCCTGAGTTCAATTAAAGAAGTTGAAGGTGTGCCGAGTTCTGCTGATATGGTTGACTTACTGACCCAAGGCCATGAACAAGTGGTTAAAACATCGCGACAAGTGCTTAAGTTAGCCCAAGCTGCTGACGATGAGTCAACTGCTGCTTTAGTGTCTGATCGCATGCGAATACACGAAAAAACAGCGTGGATGTTAAGAGCAACTCGCAAGTAACCTGTAACGTACAGATATTTATTTGCGCAATTAATGTTGGCTAATATTATTATCTGAATTGAGACGCAACACAGTACTCAAGAAGACGTTAGCGAGCAAGGTAATCAAGGCATCAACTAAAACGTGAGTTAAAACGTGAATTAAAAAAGCGCCTTAATAAGGCGCTTTTTTGTGGTTAAACGCTGGCGAGTTGCGTAAAAAACTCTTCTTGCTGTTGTCTCACCATATCAACGTCATCGGTAGCTTTTAAATAAGAGCGTAAACCAATAATATTGATTTGAATTTTTTTAGCCGTAAGTTGACTGTCTAAATGGGCAGGTAAGTCGCCTTCAAGTTTAGCTTGGTCAATAATACTGGCAAATCGTTGTTCAAATTTGCTGAGCAGTTCACGGGCAACGTTTAATGTATCAAGATGAGATTCATCTAATTCAGATAACGTTCTTACCAACATGCACAATTCGCTAGGTGAACCTTCACAGCATGGTCTAATCAGTCCACGTAGATAATGGGTTAATCCAACCCACGCACGATCGTGCTGTTCTAACATGTTATTTAAATTCTGTTCGCCAGCTTGGGCATAACGCATAAGTGACGCTTGATATAAATCAGCTTTACTACCAAAAGCGGCATAAATACTGCCTGGTCGCATGTCCATAGCCGTTTGAATTTCTCGCGTGGATGTGGCTAAAAAGCCCTTCTGCCAAAACAGATTCTTTGCTCTTTCAAGTACGTCTTCGCGATCAAATTTAGAAATATTAGCCATTACATCCTCTTTTGTTAGCCTTCTATTTTACGTTAACCCTATGAGATAAGGCCAGTACCTTTTGGCAATTTTTTAATCATAACGGCTATTGCTGCTGATTATGGTTAATTATGGATGTGATATGAACTGAGCAAATAATGTCGATTAATCAACAATGCAGTTTCAATGCTGGACTAATTGAAAAGTTAATAGAGTAGGAGATAACGTAACGGTAAGCAGGCATATTTTTTACTAGTGGTGTTGTCATAGTTCTGTTGTCATAGTTCTGTTGTATTAGTGTGGTCGTAATGGCGCTATTGTAAATATAGGGGCGGAATTGAACTAATTTATTCAATTCCGCTTTAAAACTAACCACTAAATTACACTCAAGTTAACTCTATTGTATAAATACGTTGATTACAGGCTAAGACCACACACCGTCTTCTGTTTTACCTTGTATTTTCACATCGGCCAGTTTGAATTCAGGCTTGTTAGTGGTTTTAAGTTTAACTTGATAATCGCGAGTTAAATTTACGATGGTCGGGGTTAACAGCATTATGGCGCTGATGTTCACTACCGTCATTAAACCTAGTGCCATGTCGGCCATGTTCCACACTTCTTTTAATGAGGCATTGGCGCCCCAATACACCATGCTTAAATACAAAAGTGTATAAATGGTGCGGCCATAGATATTGTCGAGCTTAAATAAATGTAAGTTACTTTCGGCATAAGCATAGTTGGCCACCACAGAAGTAAAAGAGAATAGGGTAATAATGATGGCAACAAACATATCGCCGCTTATTCCCATATGGTAAGTCATGGCGTTTTGAGTGATCCGAATACCTTCCATTTCAGAGCCAATACTGCCTTGAGCCAATAAAATCACAATCGCGGTACAGCTACACAACACCATAGTGTCGATAAACACCCCAAGCATTTGTACGTAACCTTGTGCAACCGGGTGATTAGGAACCGGTGTGGCACCAGCTGCGGCATGCGGCACACTACCGGCGCCAGCTTCGTTAGAATATAACCCGCGTTGAATCCCATTTTTAATCGCAGCACCCAGTGCGCCAGCCGCCGCTTCATTTAACCCAAAAGCAGAGTTAATAATATCCATCAATACTCCGGGTACTTGTTGGATATTAATAATGGTGACCACCACCGCGGATAAAATAAATGCCAATCCCATAAACGGCACCACGAACTCAGCAAAACGCGCAATACTGCGAAGACCTCCCATAACGATGATGCCAGCAATAAACGTAATAACCGCACCGGAATATACCGGCGATAACTCGAAAGTGTGGTTGAGTGCGTCAGTAATTGTGTTGGCTTGCATGGCACTGAAACTAATGCCGTAACCCAGGAATAAACACAGCGCGAATAATACCGCTAACCAAGGTTTATTCAGCCCAGCGCGGATATAATAAGCGGGTCCACCGCGGTATTCTTTATGGTCGTCGCGCACTTTATACAACTGACCTAAAATACTTTCGGCAAATCCAGTTGCCATACCCAGTAGCGCAATAACCCACATCCAAAATACTGCGCCGCTGCCACCCAACGAAATCGCCATCGCGACACCGGCTAAATTACCGGTTCCCACTCGGGCAGAGAGGCCAGTACATAATGCTTGATACGAGCTAATGCCAGATTTGTCACCTTGTGTGCTGCCTTTCATCACTTTAAACATGTAACCAAAATGGCGAAGTTGAATAAATCTTAATTTCAATGAAAACCATATACCGGCAAATACCAATATATAAATGAGTACTTGGTACTCGCCCCATAGCACATTGTTGGCGAGCGATATAATGTCGTTAATCATTGAACAACTTCCTTGGTTTTATCGTTTTATTATTAGATATTTAAAAAGGTTACATTTCGAAAAAATGACCTATGAATGCAAACACTGCCAACGTCCAAATGCGTTAATAACCCTGTAAGAGGGGTTATAATTCAGTTGGTTGATTTTGTTATTTGAATCGATATGCATTGTATCTACATATTTAACGCTAGGCGAGGCGTTTTTGTTAGTTGTTAATTTTATTATTGACTAAAAAAGTGAGTCTGCTTCGCTGAATTAATATCGTTAATATTGGCACTGCAAGGGTAAATTTTTGATAAAATGCTCCACAATTGCAGTGATGTAAGGCTCTAACATTTGAAAGCGGGTTCTTTAGCTTAATGCATCATAAAAATTAGGATAAATAATAGTATGACAAATGCGAGTCTGCCTTTTAATGCAAGTCAGCAACAATTAGCGTTACTGCGATTAGTCAATTGGGGCCTTAAAATCGGCCTTATTCTGTTTGCTACCGACTTATTTGGCTTAACCACGCCTCCAGTAACCTTGTCTTACGTGCTCATATTTGAAGCTTGTTATGTCGGCTTTAGCTACCGATTTTATCGACTAAGCATGAACAACAATGGTTTGTTGTTTTTAACCTTATTGTTAGACACCTTGTTTTGGGCCACCTGGTTATATTTTACCGGTGGAGCAACCAATGCCTTTGTTTCATTGCTGTTATTACCGATTGCGATTTCAGCGATTACCTTACCTAGATGGGCACCGTGGTGCTTAACCATCGTATCGACGATATTTTATACTTTGATGATTGTTGATATCACCGAACAAAATAGTGGCTCGGTAATGGATCATGACATGAGCCAAATGCCAATGACTGCTAATCATGTTATGCCTGCAAGCCACAGTATGGACATGGGATCGCACTATTTAGGCATGTGGTTTAACTTTGTGATTTCCGCATTGGTGTTAACCGTTACCGTAGGCTTTATTGCTAAACGCATTAGGCAAAAAAATGCCGAGCTACGTTATTTACGTGAAGCGCAGTTACGCCAGGAAAAAATATTGGCCTTAGGCACCGCATCAGCGCAAATGGCCCACCAACTAGCAACGCCATTAGCCACATTGCGTTTACTCACCGATGAGTTAGTCGATACCCATCATGATGCAGAACAAATGGAATTGATCAGCGAAATGCAGCAAGCGTTGAATCGCTGCGAGGTCACCTTAGCAGACTTACGTTTAGCGACCGAGTCGATACGAGAGCACAAATTGACAGAGCAGCGTGTCGACAAATTAGTGGCAACCTTAACCGAACAGATAAGTTTGTTGATGCCAGAAGCACAACTGAATATCGCCATAGCACCACAAGTTGAGTCATGTATAGTCATGACCGACATGAGCTTGTTGCCTGCATTAATGGCGTTAATTCAAAATGGCATTCAAGCCAGTGAAGATAACCAACACCAGACCCGCGTAGATATCAATATTGGTTTGTCACAACCCAATCAGCTGAGTATGACTATACGTGATTACGGTGTCGGTATTGCGACTCATTTATTACAAACTTTAGGCAGTAACATGGTAAAAAGTCCCAAAGGGATGGGCATCGCGGTATTATTAAGTCACACCAGCTTTGAGCGTTTAGGCGGTAAGTTATACCTTAAACCACATTCAGAATGCGGCACCGAAGCCATCGTGACGTTGCCGTTAAGCGTACAAAAAACGAGTTGCAGCTATTTTAAACGAATAGACGCGAGTCGAAGTAAACAGACGTTGAAGTAAATACCAGCTGAATTGAGAACATGATGAACAAGCTATTGATTATAGAAGACGATTTAGCCCTAGCGACCATTTTAGCTCGCCGCCTCGGTAAGCATGGCTTTGAGTGTAAAACCTGCCATCACGCCAGCGACAGTTTATTAATGGCCAGGCAATTTGTGCCAACGCATATCGTGTTAGACATGAAACTGGCTGAACATAATGGTTTGTCGTTAATTAAACCGTTAAGACAATTATTACCCAACGTCCACATGGTATTGCTCACTGGCTTTGCCAGCATCGCGACTGCGGTAGAAGCCATCCGCCTCGGCGCAGACAATTACCTCGCCAAACCCGTCGACACTCAAACCTTATTAAATGCATTATTAGTCACACCAGACACTACAACGACTTATGATGATATTGAAGAACTACCCCTTAACCCCAAACGGGTCGAATGGGAACACATTCAACAAGTCCTCGCCACCAACAATGGTAACGTATCAGAAACTGCCCGCCAACTGGGCATGCACCGCAGAACCTTGCAGCGCAAATTGCTGAAAAAGCCAACGGCAGATAATCGATAGAATAGGGGAGTTGGGATTGGATTAATATGGCCTGCGGCCACCAACGTCGTGGCGCTTCACCCACACCAGACTAACATCGCAAGGTTCCACCCTGCACGGGCCAAAAGGGGATCAACAGCAATCCCCTCTTGGATCACCCCTGCCGTTCCGGCAACATTTTCGCTTTTAACCAAACAAAACAGCAGCGAAAAAATTGCGACGGAAATTATCGAGCTTCTGACAGCGAATGTAACCATCTTCAGCCTTATTCGAAAATGCTAACACTTCCGATGGTACATCCTGTACCGCGAAAGCTAGCGGGCCATCCATGGCCAGCTCACGCTATTTTCTTCGACGGCCTCAAGTTCAGAGTTGAATTTAGATATTTTAAAGCAGTGACTAGCTCGTTTTTAGACCGAAGCTAGCTTAATGGACAAGTTTTGAACTGTTTTTATAAAATTTACCCTGACCCTGACGAATCCCCACAAAAGAATGAATAAAAATAATGAGATAGGTTAAAAACTGAGGAACATTCATGGCATTTGGTGATCAAATTTATCGCCAAACAAAAATTACCACGAGTAAATGCCATGAATGCAAAACAAGTTTTATCAAAATGCCTCTCACTTGTCACCCCGTTAATGCACAAAACTCGCCGACAAAGTCTGTTCTCTGCAATTGAAAGCTCAATGAATGGTGGAGCATTATCAATCACAGGGCTTGGCCGTGATATTGAAAGTAAAGCCAAGGAAAAACATAAGATTAAGCGGGTTGATAGGCTTTGTAGTAATCCTTATCTTCATCGTGATATTGAGTTCATTTATACCCGTATGACCTGCTTGCTCGTCGGGAAAATGAAGCAACCCATTATTCATATCGATTGGTCAGATCTTGATGACCGTAAGCAGCATTTTCTCATTCGAGCATCTTTGGCGGCTCAAGGGCGCTCATTGACACTTTATGAAGAAATACATCCGCTAAACAAAAAAGAGAAGCCTAAAACTCATCTATCCTTTTTGACCAAACTTAAGGCGATGCTACCTAATGACTGCAAGCCTATCATCGTGACTGATGCTGGATTTCGAATACCATGGTTTAAACAAATACTGTCACTTGATTGGGATTATGTGGGGCGATTCAGAAACAGAACACATTGTAGAAAAACGATTGTTCATCATTGGTATCCAGTCAAAAGGCTATACATACAAGCAAGTGCAAGAGCTAAGAATCTTGGGGTATATTTTTTAGGTGAGCAGGCGTCTTTCTGTTCACGCTTAGTGATCTTCAAACGTACAGATAAAGGAAGAAAAGATAGAACTGCAACGGGTGATAGAACCAGACGGAGCAAACAATCTCGGTCAAGTGCAGAGCGTGAAAAAGAGCCTTGGTTACTTGCTACATCACTTTGTCATTCAAGTGCTACAGCCAAACGAGTCGTAAAAATTTATGCGACTAGAATGCAGATAGAAGAAAGCTTTAGAGATGTTAAAACGGGTCTAAAAATGAATGATAGTGGCAGTAGAATTAAGGATAAATTAAGCGTTCTACTGCTCATTGCCTGTCTATCTCAATTTATGTTGAACCTGCTAGGTTTGGCAGTTAAAGCAGCGGATAAGCATAGACAATACCAAGCGAATTCAATCAAACATCGTAATGTTTTATCAAGCCAATTTATAGGATTAAGAGCCTACAGAGATAAGTATTTGAGGTTGTTGAAGTCTCACTGGCTAGCAGGAATAAAGACGTTACAAAGTTTAATCAAGGACCCACAAGCATGCTATTAAATTCGTGGGGATCCCTCAGACCCTGACCCCATTAAATTACTGACCCCATTAAATTACTTTACCTGCTTGGTTTGGCTGTCAAAGCAGCTGATAAGCACAGGCAATATCAAGCTAACTCAATAAAGCACCGCAACGTGCTCTCAAACCAATATATTGGCTTGAGAGCCGACAAGGATAAGAATTTGAAGCTGTTGAAATGGCATTGGATGTCAGCAATTAAGATGCTTCAAAATTTAGTAAGGGAACCACAAGCATCCTATTAAATTCGTGGGGATCCCTCAGACTCTGACCCTACTAAATTACAAATGCTTGCCAACTAACAAGGGGGGCCTATTAGTTGCTCTAAAGAATATCAAACTATTTCACACTCACCACTCTCCAACTGAGCTTGAACTTGTTTAAACTTTTTTATTTCCACTTTTCCATCAGAGAACTTAACCCTAACCTTATCATTTCTCTTATATCTTTTGCTTGTATACTTAACTTGTTCAATTGGAGTGTTTTCAAAAATAATTCTATTTGCATTCAACTTAAAATGATTAACTATCTTTCTATTAAGCCTAGCACTCTCATACTCTGAAGAATCCACCTCATCTAGTTTACTATTAATTTTATATGCAAATTGTAATCGTTTTTCAGCAGAATCATGAATTAACATTTTCAAAAATAGGATAGGTATCATTCTCGCACTAATATCGCCTTTCAAACTCCCATCAGAATTTAAAACGATATCACACAATGCGTCCCCTCTTTTAAAATCACTAATACCTCTAAGACGAATAATCTCACGTTCAAATATTGTTATATCTATATTATCTGATATTTCCACATAATTTTGAAATCCTTGAAAATACACACTCTTAGCGCTATCACTATTTTGATCAAAAAATGAAATAAACTTAGAAGCGAAAAAATACTCCTCAGGATCTACGATCTTTCGATTAACAGAAAACACACAATTCAACAACAATAGACTATTTTTATTATCACTTAACTTAATAAACTCGCTAGCAGACTCAATAACAAGAGAGTAAAAATTACCACCACTAACTTTTATATTGCGACTGAATATTTCAACGAGGAGTTGAGTTTTTTCATCATCAAAAACTTTTGCCGAGTATACTATTAAGTCTTTTATAAACTTCCCTGTAATTGTAAAGTCATTTGAATCCAATGATACAACTCTTTCTTTATTACTAGCTAAATCGACAATGATATCGAAATATGAATTAGACACATCTAGTTCAAGATTGAGTATCTTTATAAGTTTCATTAACTCAAAAACCGGAAAAAACTTAGCATCATCATCAGCATGTTTAAGACAGTTTTCAAAACAAAACCTTGCATTTTCAAACATCTTAAGATCTAATCTAAACCTTCCTTCAGTATAGTAAGAAAGAGACAACCAATATGATATTTCAATTGGCTTTAGTGAACTTTCTTCAGACTCTCTCTCTTCTAGAAGTTCAGAAACAAAGTTTCCAAAAATATTATTTACAGATTCTTCTGAAACTTTGTCAAAATCAACTAACTCAAGGAGTATCGCATCTAATTTTGCTCTAAAATAAATATCACTTTTTGTTGAAAAATCTAAACCCAAGATTTCATTATAACATTTTAATGCCAACTCATTATTATTGGTCTTTTCATATGAGCTTCCTTTCATCCATAACAACTCTAAACAAATAGATTTGTTTTCACTTAGACTAAATTTGCAAAGTTCGCTATATTCAATAACTTTATAATATTTTTCAGCTTTAAGATAGCACGCGGCTAGCTTGTAGTACATTTGGTTTTCTTCAATAAAACTTAAATTATCTTTTCGACTCAAAAGCTCTTCATATTGCCTTATTGCAATCGGATAATCCTTGTTAGAATATGAACTATCGGCATTTCCCATAGATAACGACTCAGTCTTACCCAAATTTGCAAGCCATTCATCTTCTAAAGACATATCAATAATTCTATTTTTTATCCGAATAGTCCCTTCTTCGTAATTAGAATCAAGTACTCCTGCTAGGTATAGCTTTGATTTAACATCGTCAGATAAGCTTTCTTCTTTGCCATATTTAATAGCAATAACACCATCCCTAAGCTTTACATCTTTCGATATCAGAGTTCTAATATGATCTACAGGCGGACGGTCAAAGTTTTTCAAGTACATAACATCAACAATATTATCAACATTTACTGCTGTTAATACAACACCTTGATTGACTAAATCCTCTATCTCAGAGCATATTTCCCATGTCAACCTAGGGTTACCATTCGTCCAATAAAAAACTCTATCTTTAACTTCAACATCTAAATGCATATCAGACTTAACTAGCAACTCGTTATATTCAGCCGCAGAAAAATCACCTAAAAATATCTTCTGACCTATGTTAAATGGAGATATAGAGCTATCTTTTATTATATCACTAGGTTCAGCAACTCCTGACAAAATATATGTCAATCGATTGAACTCATTAAAATTAACTCTATCAAAGTATACACTTCTTATTTGAGCAAAAATCTTATCAGAATAATCAGCTTGAGTTAAAGAGTCAATTTCATCTAAACTTATAACCAACTTACCTTTTACATCTTTCAATATACGCCTAAGTTCATAGCTATGTTCTTTGTGTTCAGATGATTTCACGTTCTCGCGTCTTTCAGCAATATCTAACTCTGCTCTTCCCAATAAATTAGGATTTGTTTCAACAATTGTATCGACAATATTTCTAAAACAATCTCTTGCAGTTTCATGTTTATTCGACAAATCAATATAAGTAATAATATCAGAGTCAGACTCCAAATTTCTCTTAGCATTTATTAATAAGTTAGTTTTCCCCATTTGTCGAGAGACCAAAATATATCCAGGCCGGCCCATGTTACCTATTAACTCTCTAATTTGTTTATCCGCATTTCTTGATACATATAGCTCTTGTGGAATAATCGTTTCTGGCTTCAGATTCTTTCTCATATCACGCTCTCATCTCATACAGTGCTAAAAGATTTCTGTAAAAAACCTTAATTTTTCTTGGAGAACCTTCATAACACTCTTTCGCAAAAAAACCTTCATGTGTTACATTCAAATTATCTTCAATGATATCCACTAAGCAGGAGATATTGACATCAGACCAAGAAGAACTCTTAATAACTTTAAATCTTTCTGTTATCTTTTCAAATTCAGTTCCAGTTAGATCTGCTGGTTCAAAGATTGATGACAATATCAACTTTAAATTACCAACTTCTCTTGTCTTAACAAGCACTGAGTATATGACTTTAGAGAATTCATCAAACATAGTTTGGTTTTGGATCGGTATTTCTTCAATATGCAATATTAATGAATCATGTTCACAATGACGTTTTATTATGTCGACAATGCTTTTAATATAAAAACTTAAAGACTGTTCCTTTACTTCAAATTCAGGATTCAGTTCTAAAAGAATTTCGTTAAACATGTAATCAACACTTTCATTCACACATGAACCTAGTGAAATATATCTGAATTTACTATTTGACTTCCAAATAGCTCTCTGCAATGCCACTGTTTTCCCAACACCAGTCGGTCCACATAGCCAAAGGTGATTATTTGTAATGGTCTGAAAGATTTGTTTATCAATTTCACGTTCTAAATAATACTTTTCATTAGAAGGTGTATAAAATTCAAATAACACATCTTCAACCTTATTATCATGTAACTGGCTTAGTGATATTCTAGGATTTTTACTTTCTTTCTGCTCACTAATAAACCAACTAGCATTATTTTGAAAGAATAACACTAAAAGCTCATGAGATGTGTCAGTCTTAGAGCAGGGTTTAACAATACTAGAATGGTCAGTATCAGGTACATTTTTAGGAGCTGAGAAATACCTTCCAGCTGATTGCTTATTCACTACTTTAGGCATACCCAAAAAAGGAGGTTTATTCTCATAGGCTTCATATCCTCTGATCTTCAACTTGTCAGAGTCTAAAAGATCTCTAAACCTACCATCTAAATCATCCAGAACATCACTTCCCCAACTCAACTCCTTTATTAATCTGTGATTAAAAAAAACTGTAATAACAGACAAGTAGCTAGCCAATGAGGAACCAAAGGAAGGAGATGCATATAGAGCTATACCAATATTCTTGTCTTTAAAATTATCCTGATGAGATTCTAGAATATGCCGTGCAATTATTCCTCCAGTACTATGACCTACAAATATAATGTTAGTCTTTTCGATAACAGAATGACCAAATTTTTCATCCTTCAAACACATTGCTCTAAAGACTTCACTTGAACAGTCTGTAACTTTATAATCACCAGAAGAAATGCTAGTATGAAACTCAGCCATAAAAATACTTGGCTCACCAAACCTCAAATCATCCTTAATTAAATCTGGCCAAAAAACCTGCTTTTCATCATTTTTCCAACATTTGACACTATTTGAAAATAGGCCGTGAACAAATACAATTACTGTATCGCTATCTGAATAGTGATACCAACCTTTTAAGTCCGTATACAAAATTGTAATCTCTTTGTAATGTTCCAACTGATTGTTCTAGCTTAACCCCAAACCATTTACTAGTAAAATCAATTACTCTGCAGAATTGAACAAATCCCTCATAGTGCTTTAAGGATAAACATAGGCCTAAAAATTAGAACGTCAGATAATTGAGTACAGTCTAGCTAGGTCGAAGTATTTAACTTCGGATAACTTTTAATAAGGAAGGAACTAACATCATTTGAATGATCTTTTACTCTAACGAATAATGGGGCATATATGATTTGCATACCTTGCTTACAATTGGCGTGATTCAACTCTGAACTTGAGGGCGTTGAAGAAAATAGCGTGAGTCCTGACATGGATGTCAGGCTAGCTTTCGGGGGGAAGGGACGCCCCATCGGAAGCGTTAGCATTTTCGAATAAGTCCGAGGCAGGATTCAAATGAAGTTAAAAGCTGGATCCATTTCCGTCGCAATTTTTTCGCCGCTATTGTTTTGTAAATAGCGAAAATGTTGCCGGAACGGCAAGGGTGATCCAAGAGGGGATTGCTGTTGATCCCCTTTTGGCCCGTGCAGGGTGGAACCTTGCGATCTAATTCAAACGAAGTTTGATAAATCTGGTGTGGGTGAAACGCCACGACGTTAGTGGCCGCAGGCCATAATTCAGATACCATATATCATATGATGAAATAGATACATTACAGATGCAGCAAGCTAAGCTTTCCATTAGTATAACGAGTCGTTACCATGGGTGTCGGTTCCATCCATTTCTCTCAGGCTCTTTCTAATTATACCGCGCAGGCCTTCGACATATATGCTGACAAGATCCGCTTCCAGAAATCGAACAAATCGAATCATCGTCGACACGATGAACCATCAAGTTGTGAACAACCCTTCGACTCAAACAACAAGGTATCCCTATGACTAATCAACTGTCCCAGCAAACTCCCGTTACTGTCGAGACAGTCGACGATCTCGCTAAATTGGTCAACTACTCATTGATGGACACGCTCAACAGCGATCCTGACGCGACAGCTAATGGCGACGACCACGCGCCGCGACAAGTATTCTCTGGCCACTACGTTCCCGTTAAACCGACGCCGATTGAAAATCCAGAATATGTAGCACACAGCAGCAACTTATTTGCTGAATTGGGTTTTGCTGACAGCATGGCGCAGTCTGCCAATTTTATGAGCTTATTCTCCGGTGACCTGTCGAACGTTCCAGAGCCAATGAGCAAGGTTGGGTGGGCGTGTGGATATGCATTGTCCATTTTTGGTACCGAATACATCCAACAATGTCCGTTTAGGACGGGTAATGGCTACGGCGATGGTCGAGCTGTTTCTGTGCTTGAGGCTGTGATTAACGATAAACGCTGGGAAATGCAGCTTAAAGGCGGTGGCCGCACGCCATATTGCCGCGGTGCGGATGGTCGCGCAGTGCTGCGATCCAGTGTGCGTGAGTTTCTCGCGCAAGAACACATGCACGCGCTTGGCGTACCAACGTCGCGATCGCTGAGTTTGTATGTGTCTAAAACCGAGACGGTGCAGCGGCCTTGGTATTCTGAGGGCTCTAACGCACAAGATCCTGACCAAATGATTAGTGAGGCGGTTGCTATCTCGACACGTGTGGCACCCTCGTTTATTCGGGTTGGCCAACTTGAGCTTTTTGGTCGCCGCGCCCGCACGCAGGAACATCCGCAAGCGATGGCAGAGCTTGAACTGTTGATGTTGCATTTAATTGATCGTGAATACGCTGATGTTATCGACCAAAAACTCACTAACGAACAAAAAGTGCTTTTGCTAGCTCGTGAATTCCGTAGCCGTTTAACTTCATTGATAGCGAACTGGATCCGTGTTGGTTACTGTCAGGGTAACTTTAATAGCGACAACTGTGCCGCTGGTGGCTTTACGCTCGATTACGGCCCGTTTGGATTTTGTGATGTGTTCAATCCACAATATCAACCATGGACGGGTGGCGGGCAACATTTTGCATTTTTGAATCAAGGCGTGGCAGCAGAACGTAATTTCTTGATGTTTTGTACAGCACTAAGCCCATTATTGATGTCTACACCAGATTATCTAGAACAGCTCCAGCAGTTGGTCGATGGTTTTGCCACCGAGATGCAAACAAAGATGGAGCAGATGTGGGCGGCTAAGCTTGGGCTTAACACTTTTGATGCGGCGTTATTTAATGAGCTTGAAACGCTGATGCTGCAAACCCCAGTGGATTACACAATATTCTTCCGTGAGCTTTCGTCGTTGCCTGATGATATTGGTCCACTGAAAAAAAGCTTTTACCGAGACTTAGCGCAAGGCCCACAAGGATTGGAGCAACGCTGGTCTGCTTGGTTAGTACAGTGGCAAACACTATTAGGCACCGAGGGCAATAGCACGATGCTTATTGCAGACGAAAACGCTGACACACAGCCACGTAACCGTGATGATATTATTGCGCAGATGCAACGCGTTAACCCTAAATTTACTTTACGCGAGTGGTTGCTGGTGCCTGCTTATCAGCAAGCCAGTGTTGGCAATTATGCACTCGTTCGAGAATTGCAGAAGGTGATGACCCAGCCTTACGCAGAGCAATCTCAAGAAGTTGAAGACAAATACTATCGACTCAAGGCATCTGAGTTCTTTGGGGTAGGCGGATGCTCGCATTTAAGCTGCTCGTCGTAATGCTGAGATAATCTATCAGCTTTGATTGGTGTCATGCTTTATGCCACTTGAGTCAGGATTGTTATCTAACGTATCTGTCGACTTGCCAGGCATATTATCATTAGCCTAAAGTGGCTAAATGTTTATTTTTAGCCATAAACGGCTAAATCAGCCTGTGTACTATCAATGCACGTAGTCGTTATTAGCCAAAAATGGCTAAGCTTGCATTATTAGCCATTTTTGGCTAAATTGGTCTAAGTCTGCAAACAAAGGAGCGTTATGTGGAGCCTACCAATAAACCTATAGCCGTGATTGTTGGCGATGTTGTTGACTCAACAAAGCTAACCTCTGCGCAGTTTGAGCTACTACTTAAACAGATCAAATCTATCCAGTCTTGGATTAGCGAGGGGCATAGCGAAAATGCGCACAGTATTGAGCGCGGTGATGAGTTTCAGTCTGTCGTGCATGATATTGAAAATGCGTTGAGATACACCGTTATATACCGGATTGGTATTAAGGCGCTTGGTAAAGCATTTGATAGCCGGATTAGTTTTGCAATTGCGGCAAATGCCGATTTACGTGAGTCGGTGTCGGAGTCGATGGGGCAAGCATTTGTGCTGTCTGGCCGCGGACTCAGTGGCCTTAAGAATGACCGATTATTGTTTAGCTCCGATAGCATCGCTCTCACTGAGTATTTTGACTTACTGTTTAAGTATCTTGATAAGCAACTTAACGACTTAACTGCGCGCCAATGTGAAGTGATGTTGCCAATGCTTCGAACCAATGAGGATTTGTCGATTAGTGAGTTAGCTGACATGCTTGATGTGGCTACAGCGACTGTTAGCAAGTCACTTAAAGCGTCTGGTTGGCCGTTGATCCATGAGTTAAATTGTCGGTTTATAAAGAAAGTCGCGGGGCTCAAGTATGTTTGATTTTTTCAGCGTGCTCATTCCATTTTTATTAATTCACACCATCTGTGACTTTTATCTTCAGACCGATCGGTGGGTAGAAGCTAAAAAAGCTCGCACTTACCGTTCACCTGAGTTGTACCTTCACGCGACTTTACAGGGCGTTGCATTATTAGTGCCTGCGATGGCACTAGGAATTGATTGGCGTTCAACGGTTTGCTTAATCGTTATTGTCGCGGTAAGTCATTTTATTATCGATTTATGGAAGGTCACTACACCAAAGGGAGATAAGTTAGCCTACTTTGTTATTGATCAGGCTTTGCATGTTTCGGTACTGGCTGCGATTGCTTTTCATGTCGCAGATGGCGCATCGATTGAGGCAGTGTTACAGCATGAACGTTTCTCCGATGGCGTGTTGGTGGTGTTTGCTTATGTACTCATTCTAAAGCCAACTTCAATTGTGATTGGCGCTGTGTTGAATAAGTATCCCATCGTTAACTCAGCAATGGATACTGACACAGACGCCGTTACCGACACCGATGGTGTTGCAGAACCTGTTAGTGATAAGACAGCAAATGTGAGCGGCCTTGTTGCGGGTGGCGAGTTGATTGGTTACCTAGAGCGATTATTAATACTGACGTTTATGTTGGTGGGCAGCTATGCCGCTGTGGGTTTTGTATTAGCCGCTAAGTCGATATTCAGATTTGGTGAGTTAAATCAATCAGCCAATCGAAGCATGACTGAGTATGTACTGATTGGCTCACTGATCTCTGTGGTCATCACAACCTTAATCGGGGTGCTTGTCTCATTGGGTGTAGGTATAAAATTTAAGTGAAAAACCATAAAAAAAGGCCTCTATATCAATAGAGGCCCAATAATCTTATTCAGATTTAAACTGATACCTTTAATCAGCCTTTATCCCCATTCCCATAGCAGATAGAGGCTGAGTAAAGTCACCAAGCATTGAGTAGACATTTGATTGCGACTCAAAGCCATCAACCAAACAACGCCAAAGTGTGTACCAAAAATCGATAACGTCAGTTAGATATAAGTTATTAAAAACGGGGGATGTTTCCGACGTTATCCATCACATGAGTGTGCTTAACCTCAACCATTCTGACAATATAAAAACACCAAACTGCGACACAATGTCGCAGGCTACCGACTTGAATTAATGAACAATGTTAACTACTGGTTGCCATTCATCGATGTATACCATGGTGTTGCACTTATTTATTGCAGATTCATCTGTGAGCATCGGTTTTTGTCGTTATTGATGTGAGCTTTTGGTGCTGATGAAAGTGTTTTTAGATCAAAAGTGAAAAAGTCTGCCGCGATATTTGCTTAATTAGCACTACATTTTATAAGGGTATAGGCATACATTGATAACTCGATAATGAGTCGTTAGCCATTGCTGAGTTGATTTTAAACTCACTCAGATGATGTGTAATAACGCGCCTGGGGATAATACCAACTTATGAAAATAGCACTATTTATACCGTGTCTAGTGAATCAAATGATGCCAGAAGTGGCCATTGCAACGCTGACATTATTAGAAAAGTTAGGCCACCAAGTCATATTTCCTGCTGGGCAAACCTGTTGTGGTCAGCCGATGACAAACTCGGGGTGTTTTGATGAAGCAAAAAACACCACCCTTAAATTACTCAACGCTTTTAAAGGTGTCGATTGTGATGCCATTGTGTGTCCTGCTGCCAGTTGTTTGGTGGCGGCTAAAGAAAACTTCCATGAGTTTGATGGCAGCCAAGAAGCCCAAGAGGTTATTAGTAAGCTTTATGAGTTAACGGAGTTTTTGCACGATATTGCCCCAATTAAAGCATTCGCCCGCCCTGTAGCGGCCAAAATAAGCATGCAAATGAGCTGTCATGGTATTCGTATGCTTAATTTAGCGACGCCGACAGAGCAAATGGGTAAACAACGCTTTAATAAAGTGGAAGCGGTATTGGGTAACATTGCCGGGCTCGAGATTGTCTATCCTGCTCGTATTGATGAATGTTGTGGTTTTGGCGGCACGTTTGCGGTTGATGAAGGCGCGGTGTCGGCCAAAATGGGTAAAGATAAAGCTCAAGCTCATGCGGCAACTGGGGCTAAGTATGTCGTGGGGTTTGATCCTTCATGCTTGCTGCATTTAGATGGCATGATCCGTCGTCAAAAATTACCGATTGAAACCCGTCACATTGCCCAAATCATTAATGATGCTTTATAGGAGCCACTATGACCGAACTATATACCGCATCGGGTTCTAAGGTGCATGCCCATAAAGCTGATATTTTTTGTCGCGATGAAACCCGAGTTGATTGGCATTCTAAAGCCCTGTGGGCATTACGTGAAAAACGTGATCGCGCTGCAGGCAGTTTACCTGAATGGGAACAACTAAGGCTGCTTGGCTCGCAACTCAAACTGCATACTTTGAGCCATTTAGCCCAGTACCTTGAGCAATTTGAACAACAATGCTTGAGTAATGGCATTAAGGTGCATTGGGCTAGCGATGCCCAGCAACACAATGAAATTGTTCATGGGATTTTAGCGAAACATAAGGTTAAAAAACTGGTTAAATCAAAATCTATGTTAACCGAAGAATGCCACATGAATCCGTATTTAGAACGCCACGGCATTGAAGTGGTTGATACCGATTTAGGTGAACGAATTATTCAGCTCGCCAATATGCCACCTTCGCATATTGTGGTGCCCGCTATACACATGAAAAAAGAGGAAGTGGGCGAGTTATTTCACCAACAGTTAGGCACTAAAGCGGGTGAGTCTGATCCGCTGTATTTAACCCGTGCTGCTCGCGCGCATTTAAGAGAGAAATTCCTTACTGCAGATGCTGCCATGACCGGTGTCAATATGGCGATAGCAGACCAAGGTGCGATTGTTGTGTGTACCAACGAAGGTAATGCAGACATGGGCGCTAACTTGCCTAAGTTGCAATTGCACTCGATGGGCATCGATAAAGTGGTTCCTGATATGGATTCTGTTGGGGTGTTGTTGCGTACATTAGCCCGTAATGCCACAGGGCAACCTATTACCACTTATTCATCATTTTACCGTGGCCCACAAGAGGGCGGCGAGATGCATGTGATCATTGTTGATAATGGTCGCACTGAGATGATGAAAGACAAAATTTTAGCTGAGTCGTTGAAGTGTATTCGTTGCGGCGGCTGTTTAAATACCTGTCCTGTGTATCGCCGTTCAGGCGGTTATAGCTACAACTACACGATTCCTGGTCCTATTGGTATTGCGGTAGGTGCTAAGCATGACGATACCAACTCAATTCCTTGGGCCTGTACGTTATGCGGCAGTTGTACTTATGTGTGCCCAACGATGGTGCCGTTAGATAAAATTATTGCCCATCATCGTCGTTTGAAAGCAGAAGCTAAGAGGTTGCCGTATGGCAAAGGTGGCTATATGCCGTTAGTGGGCCGTTTTATGGCTAATGAAACCTTAATGAATACGTCTATGTCTGCAGCAAGATTAGCACTGCGAGTATTACCGGGGAGTTTACTCAAGCCGTTTAGTGGTGCATGGGGTAAATACCGTGAGTTGCCTGTCGCGCCAGAGTCTAGCTTTGCCAGCTGGTATAATAAGAATCGGAGTCGTTAATATGTCGAATAAACACACTATTTTATCTGCACTAAAGCAATCGGCTTTGGATCAACATGCTATGCCTGCCATGGATGTTGTTGCTAATAATGATGATCTTGTTGGCCAATTTAATGCAAGTTTGAACACAGTAGCAGGCACGCTGCATAGTGAAGGCGGTTTAGCAGCGTTACAACAGGCTGTAGATGAATTGATCCAACAAAATATGCAGGTGATCTCGTTATTGGACGGTATTAAAGGTAATCGCCAAGTGCCTGAGACCGCTCACGATCTGGCTGATATTGATTATGCCGTGATCCCTGGCGATCTTGGTGTGGCCGAAAACGGCGCTATTTGGGTTAATCAACCCAGTCATCGAGTAACGCCTTTTATTTGTGAAAACCTGATATTGGCATTGGCCAAAGACAATATTGTCGCCAACATGCACCAAGCGGTTAAACAAGTGGCACTACAGCCAGGCGAATTAGGATTATTTATTGCGGGTCCGTCTAAAACCGCTGATATTGAGCAAGCATTAGTGGTGGGGGCTCATGGTGCCTGTAGTTTAAATGTGTACTTATACTAGACATTAGTGGCTAGTGATTAGTCGCCATCTGTTAGTTGCCAGTGATGTCATTGACTGAGTGTTTCAGTTGATGGCATCACGTTAACCTATAGCGATATTAATCGAACCACTTAAGTTAGAGTAATCTGCTATTAATCAAAATTTTCAGTTTCATATTCCAATTAAAATTCAACTTCCAATTCCAATTCAACTTCGAATGTAGATTTAACTTTCACTTCAAACTCTAAGCATCTAAGCATCTAAGCATCTAAGCATCTAAGCATCTAAGCATCTAAGCATCTAAGCATCTAAGTCTCAAAAATCGAATCGATTAGAACAAGTCGAAGATAGTGGCAGCACGTTGCTGAATAAACTCAATAAACAATTTTACTTTTAAGGGTTGTTGACGACGTTGATGATACAAAATACTGATACGTCGATGCTCACCAGCCCAATCCGCTAGCACAGGCACTAGCTCTTCATTCAATAGTTGTGGTTTAACAAATAATTCTGGCCCATATAAAATCCCGCCATCACCGACAGTTGCCCGTATTGCGCCGTGTAAATCCCCTAGGGTTAATTTAGCGGGTCCATCGTAATAATATTGTTCACCACTGTGATGTTTTAAGGTCCAGTTAAACAGCGGCCACACTTTAATTAACTGATAATCAACCAGCTGCTTTGGGTGGCGAAGCTCAATGAGTTGCTTGGCATACTCAGGTGATGCATACAGGCCGTAATTTAATACTCCCAACGATGTTGATACCCAAGATGAGTCCGGTTGCGCGCCACCGACAATGGCGACGTCGACTCCTTCATCTATCAAATCAATGGTGCTGTTATTTTGGGTGATGTGCAGTTGAATGTGCGGATGTTGTTTGGAAAAGTCATTGATGGCCTCAATTAATATCATCGAGGTTATCGAAACGGGTGTCGATATTCGTAGGGTGCTTTGCGGCTCATTAATAGTTTGACCACAAATACGATCAAATTGCGCCACCACATTATAATAACGGTCAAATAACGCACCACCTTCTTCAGTTAATCGAAGTTTACGGGTACTGCGCATTATCAATTGAGTATTGAGGCTTTGTTCTAATTTACTGATCTTGCGGCTAACAGTGGCAATGGGCAACTTTAACTCTTGTGCTGCAGGTGAAAACCCACCGGCATTAACGACATGGACAAACAAATGGATCAATTCAAGTTGGCAGGCTAAATGTTGGCTCATCAAGAGACCCTTATTGTATTTATTGTTCTATTTATTGTTGGATTAATCGATGTCTCAATCACTTTATAAAGATGAGTGTAACCCAACATAGTGTCTACAGATAGCGGAGTAATCATCGAACCACAATGGCGTGATGAGTCATACCGTGGCGGCTAATATTAGCATGGGCTGACTTAAGGTTTATTGAGTGGTGTCATAAATTGGTAATAGCTAACGCTTTATGATGAAATGGAATAATTGTCGACAAAAAGTGCCTTTCGGGGTTGTTATACGATTTAAAGGTGCTATATTGTCGACAACTTGTTTTGTTTAGCTAATTCTTAATGTCAGTTTTTATTATTCAAGGTATGAATATGATCCAGCCGATTACTTCTGCAGATAAGACTTTTGTAGCCCTTAGAGACGATATAGTCGAAGGTCGTATTCAGGCTGGCTCAAAATTGAGCGAAACTGAATTGTCGACAAAGTATGCCGTGAGTAGAGCCGTGATCCGTGAAGCCATTAACCGCTTAGAGTCGTGCCATATTGTTGAGCGTAAAGCCAACGTAGGCGCTCGTGTGGTGGCGTTATCTCCGCAAGGCTTGATAGAGCTGTATCAAGTGCGTGAATCACTTGAAGGCATGGCGGCACGTTTAGCGGCAAAGAACATGACTGATGATGAAATCGCTGATTTAAACCATTTATTACAATCCCACTTTGACGAGGTCAAAGGGGGCGAGTCTTATTATCAAGAAGCCGGTGATGTTGATTTTCATTATCGGATTATTTTAGGCAGTAAAAACAAACACCTAATTTCAATGCTGTTTGATGGAATTTACCATTTAGTGCGCATGTATCGCGTACAACTTGGCATGGCGGGTCCGCGTGTGACCACCGCTTATGATGAACACAAACACATTGTTCAGGCCATTTTAAATCGTGATGCAGAATTAGCTGAAATGCTGATGCGTCGCCACATTATGTATTCTAAAAATAATATCGAACACAAATTATCGTAATGTCTTGCGTGTGGCGTGTTACGCCCACGGTCATAATTGCATATAAGGAAAATATCATGAGCGCAGGTAAAAAATTTCGTCAAGCATTAGCTAATAACAAACCACTGCAAATTGTCGGTACCATTAATGCTTATGCCGCCATGATGGCCAAGCAAATTGGCCATCAAGCCATTTACTTGTCTGGTGGCGGTGTGGCTAACGCCTCTTATGGTTTACCCGACTTAGGCATGACATCACTCAATGATGTACTGGTTGATGTGCAACGAATTACTTCAGCCTGTGATTTACCTTTGCTGGTGGATATTGATACGGGTTGGGGCGGGGCATTTAATATTGCCAAGACCATTCGTGACATGGAAAAGGCCGGTGCTGCAGCGGTACACATGGAAGACCAAGTGGCGCAAAAGCGTTGTGGTCATCGACCAAATAAAGAAATAGTGCCAGTAGAAGAAATGGTAGACCGCATTAAAGCGGCGGTTGATGCCCGTACCGACCCAGATTTTTTCATCATGGCGCGTACTGACTCGTTTGCTCAAGAAGGGTTAGAAGCCGCTATCGAGCGTGCTAAAGCGTACGTGGCAGCCGGTGCAGACGGTATTTTTGCCGAAGCAATTAAAACAGAAGAGCATTATCGCGCCTTTGCTGAAGCATTAGATGTGCCTATTTTGGCTAACATTACTGAGTTTGGCCAAACTGAATTATGGAATAAGCAACAATTAGGCGAGTGGGGCGCGGCAATGGTGTTGTACCCATTGAGTGCATTCCGTGCGATGAACAAAGCGGCTGAAAATGTTTACAGTGCTATTTTAACCGATGGCGACCAAAAAGCAGTGGTAGATACCATGCAAACTCGTATGGATTTATATGACTATTTGGGTTATCACGATTATGAACAAAAATTAGACAGCTTATTTGCCGAAGGTAAAAATAAATAACGGCCTCAGTACGACAGCAAGACTCGATTACAACTAAAATAACAATACCCTACAATCGCGATTTAGCACGGCTAAATCGTGAAAAGCATAAGAAGGAAGATATCATGGTAGACAAGAAATTATCAGGCGCAGGATTACGCGGTCAGAGTGCTGGCGAAACAAAATTATGTACAGTCGGTAAATCAGGTTCAGGCCTAACGTACTGCGGTTACGATGTCTCTGATTTAGCTGATAACGCTACCTTTGAAGAAGTCGCTTATTTATTATTTAACGGCGAGTTACCAAACCAAGCTCAGCTAACTGCATATAAAGCAGAATTGAAAGCGCAGCGTGATTTACCTGATGCACTAAAAGCGGTATTAAAATTAATTCCTGCTGATGCTCATCCAATGGATGTTATGCGTACTGGTTGCTCGTTTTTAGGTAACCTTGAGCCAGAAGTCGATTTTACTCAGCAACACAAAGCGTCGAACCGCTTATTAGCCGCATTTCCGGCCATCATGTGTTTTTGGTACCGTTACACTCATGACGGTGTAGAAATTGATTGCACCACCGATGAAGATTCTCTGGGTGGACATTTTCTTAAACTGCTTCGCGGTGAAACGCCGTCAGCGCAACATCGCCGTGTAATGGATGTGTCGTTGATTTTGTATGCAGAGCATGAGTTCAACGCATCAACCTTTACCGCGCGTGTATGTGCTTCAACATTATCGGATATGTATTCTTGTGTTACTGGTGCGATTGGTTCATTACGTGGCCCGCTGCACGGTGGCGCTAACGAAGCGGCGATGGATATGATCCAAAAGTTCAGCTCGCCAGCTGATGCTAAAGTGCAAATGGCATTGATGTTAGAACGCAAAGAAAAAATCATGGGCTTTGGCCATGCTATTTATAGCGAGTCTGATCCACGTAATGTGATTATTAAGAAGTGGTCTGAAAAGCTGGCTCACGAAAACGGTGATACCTCGCTATATGACATTTCTGTCGCGTGTGAAGAGTTTATGTGGGACACAAAAAAATTATTCTGCAATGCAGATTTCTTCCATGCCTCTGCTTATCATTTTATGGGTATTCCAACTAAGTTATTTACGCCAATCTTCGTTTGTTCACGTTTAACCGGTTGGGCGGCACATGTAATGGAGCAGCGATCGAACAACCGCATTATACGTCCAAGTGCAGATTATGTGGGCAGTGAGCCTCGTAAAGTGGCGCCTATCAGCCAACGTTAATCAGCATGCCGAGTCTCATTATGATGACTCGGCTTTTTTCGATATAGATTAGCGCTTATTCCTTTCATGTTTATTGTGGATGAAGTTATGAATACTCAATACCGTAAAGCCTTACCTGGCACCCAATTAGATTATTTTGACACCCAAGAGGCTGTTGATGCGATTGAGCCTGGTGCCTATGCCAAACTACCTTATTGTTCTCGTGTGTTTGCCGAGAACCTAGTTCGTCGTTGTTCGCCAGATATGCTTATTGATTCGCTAAAGCAGCTGATTGAGCGCAAAAGTGACCTTGATTTCCCGTGGTATCCGGCCCGTGTGGTTTGTCATGATATTTTAGGTCAAACTGCATTAGTCGACTTAGCAGGCCTGCGTGATGCGATTGCTGAAAAAGGTGGCGACCCCTCAAAAGTGAACCCAGTAGTACCGACTCAATTGATTGTCGATCACTCGCTGGCTGTAGAGCATGCTGGTTTTGAAAAAGACGCGTTTGAGAAAAACCGCGCCATTGAAGACCGCCGCAATGAAGACCGTTTCCATTTCATCAATTGGACCAAAACGGCATTTAAAAACGTTGATGTTATCCAACCGGGTAACGGCATCATGCATCAAATTAACTTAGAGCGTATGTCGCCTGTAGTACATTCGCTAAATGGTGTCGCGTTTCCTGACACATTGGTAGGTACCGACAGCCATACACCTCATGTAGATGCATTAGGTGTTATTGCCATTGGTGTGGGCGGCTTAGAAGCTGAAAGCGTCATGCTCGGCCGTGCATCTTATATGCGTTTACCAGAAATTGTCGGTGTTGAAGTAACGGGTAAACCGCAACCTGGTATTACCGCTACCGATATAGTGCTGGCGTTAACGGAATACTTACGTGCGCAAAAAGTGGTGTCATCGTATCTTGAGTTTTATGGCGAAGGTACCACCCATTTAACCCTTGGCGATCGCGCTACTATTACTAATATGACGCCTGAATACGGCGCTACCGCGGCGATGTTTTATATCGATAGACAAACTATCGATTATCTAACGTTAACTGGCCGTGACGACGCGCAAGTTAAACTAGTTGAAACCTATGCCAAGCAAGCGGGTTTATGGGCTGATACGTTAACGAATGCTGTGTATGAACGTGTATTACACTTTGACTTGTCATCTGTTGGTCGTAACATTGCAGGCCCGTCTAACCCACACAGTCGTGTACCGACATCTGAATTAGCGGCGCGTGGTATTAGTGGCGTGGTTGAAAACGAACCCGGTAAAATGCCCGATGGTGCAGTGATTATTGCTGCGATTACCAGTTGTACTAACACCAGTAACCCACGCAACATGATTGCTGCCGGTTTATTGGCTCGCAATGCCAATGCCCGTGGATTATTACGTAAACCTTGGGTGAAATCATCGCTTGCGCCTGGCTCTAAAGCAGTGCAATTGTATTTAGAAGAAGCAGGTTTATTGCCTGAGCTTGAAAACTTAGGGTTTGGCATTGTCGGCTTTGCCTGTACCACGTGTAACGGCATGAGCGGCGCGCTTGATCCGGTTATTCAACAAGAAGTGATTGATCGCGACTTATACGCTACTGCAGTATTGTCGGGCAATCGTAACTTTGATGGCCGTATTCATCCTTATGCTAAGCAAGCATTTTTAGCATCTCCACCTTTGGTTATTGCTTACGCCATTGCCGGTACGATTCGTTTTGATATTGAAAAAGATATTTTAGGCATCGATAACCAAGGTCAAGCGGTTACGTTGAAAGACATATGGCCAACCGACGAAGAAATTGATGCAGTTGTTAAAGCAAGCGTTAAGCCTGAACAATTCCGTAAAGTGTATGAGCCAATGTTCGACATTAAAGTCGAGTATGGTACTCACGTAAATCCACAATATGATTGGCGTCCGCAAAGCACTTATATTCGCCGTCCACCTTATTGGGACGGAGCATTGGCGGGTAAGCGCACCATGAAAGGTATGCGTCCATTAGCAGTGCTTGGAGACAACATCACCACCGATCATTTATCGCCATCAAATGCGATTATGCTCGACAGTGCCGCAGGTGCATATTTACACAAAATGGGCTTGCCTGAAGCTGACTTTAACTCTTATGCCACTCACCGTGGCGATCACTTAACTGCGCAGCGTGCCACCTTTGCTAACCCTAAACTGTTTAACGAAATGGTGCAGGAAAATGGCAAGGTTAAGCAAGGATCACTTGCGCGCATAGAACCTGAAGGCCAAGTCACTCGCATGTGGGAAGCGATTGAAACCTATATGGAACGTAAGCAACCACTGATTATTATTGCTGGTGCAGATTACGGTCAAGGTTCGTCACGTGACTGGGCTGCAAAAGGCGTGCGCCTTGCTGGGGTTGAAGTGATTGTTGCTGAAGGCTTTGAGCGTATTCACCGCACTAACTTGGTGGGTATGGGCGTGTTACCGCTTGAGTTCACTGCAGGTCATAATCGTCATACTTATCATATTGATGGCACGGAAACCTACGATGTGGTGGGCGAACGCAAACCGGGCGCTATGTTAAATGTGATTATGACTCGTAAAAATGGTGAACAAGTGACCATTCCGGTTAAGTGTCGTGTTGACACTGCCGAAGAGTTGTCAATTTATGAAGCGGGTGGTGTATTACAACGTTTTGCTCAGGACTTTTTAGCTAACGAAACCAAGTGATTATTTGATTTTGTGCCTTATTTAACCGGCAGCTTATAAGCTTATTGCTAGGTTGCCGGTTTGGTCTTTTGTTATTTTAGGAATATGTGATGGCTCATTTACCACAAATGAAAATTCCAGCGACTTATATGCGCGGCGGCACCAGTAAAGGGGTTTTTTTCAGCTTAACTGACTTGCCTGCGGCTGCTCAAGTGGCAGGCGCAGCCCGCGATGCAATATTATTGCGGGTTATTGGCAGTCCCGATCCTTACGGTAAACACACCGATGGGATGGGTGGAGCAACGTCAAGTACCAGTAAAACGGTTATCTTATCTAAAAGTACTCAAGCTGATCACGATGTTGACTATTTATTTGGTCAAGTATCGATTGATAAGCCGTTTGTTGATTGGAGCGGCAACTGCGGTAATTTAACTGCAGCGGTGGGTTCATTTGCCATTAGTAATGGTTTAATCGATCCAAGCCGAGTGCCTGAAAATGGCACCGCAATCGTGCGTATTTGGCAAGCCAATATTCATAAAACCATTATTGCTCATGTCCCTATTACCAACGGCGAAGTGCAAGAAACCGGTGATTTTGAACTTGATGGTGTGACGTTCCCCGCAGCTGAAGTGCAAGTAGAGTTTTTAGACCCTGCTGATGGTGATGGTGCTATGTTTCCTACTGGTAACGTGGTTGATGAACTTAACGTACCTGGCGTAGGGACCTTTAAAGCGACCATGATCAATGCGGGCATTCCAACGATTTTTATTAATGCTGCCGATATTCAGTATCAAGGTACTGAGTTGCAAGATGACATTAATAATGACGATAAAGCCTTAGCCATGTTTGAAACCATTCGGGCTTATGGTGCAGTAAAAATGGGCTTAATTAAGCATATTGATGAAGCGGTAGCCCGTCAACATACCCCTAAAGTGGCTTTTGTTGCACCTGCTGCGAATTATATTTCTTCCAGTGGCAAAGCGGTTAATACTGATGATATCGATCTGGTCGTGCGGGCATTGTCTATGGGTAAATTGCACCATGCGATGATGGGCACTGCTGCGGTGGCGATTGGCACTGCTGCTGCGATTCCTGGCACATTAGTTAATTTAGCTGCTGGCGGCGGTGAGCTGAGTGCAGTTCGTTTCGGCCATCCATCTGGCACTTTACGTGTAGGTGCGCAAGCAGCATTAGTACAAGGTCAATGGCAAGTTAAAAAAGCCATTATGAGCCGAAGTGCGCGAGTATTAATGGAAGGTAAGGTGAGCATTCCACAATAATTACGTTATATGTATGTTATTAATAAAACCTCAGCTTTTGCTGAGGTTTTTGCTTTTAGATAATTAATAGATAAAAAACAATCGATTAGAGTCTAAATTAATGTTGCCATTTGCTGAAGTAATTCAGATGTATATGTTAAAAATATGCAAAAGGTATAAAATGTGATATTGGTCAAAAAAATTCTTGATCCTACTGTTAAATTAGTATGTTATATGCAAAATTTTGTCAGCTGTTTTTAATGGGCTCAAACATATATGCATCAGTTAACTATGTCCCTATGATGAAATAAAAAGAAAGATCAGTAAGTTTTATCGATTAACAGAAATAGATTAATCGCAATTAATGATTTGGCTGATTAAGTTGTTGTAAACAGTCAAGTTGAATGCATTTAGAGCACGATATTAACGTGAGTCGCATTGCTTATTAAGTTAGTCATTAGCAATGATAGCAATACAAAAGGAAACAATTATGGTTGAACACATTACAGGCATGCTGGCATTAATCGGTGTGTTATCGCTTTTGTGTCAATGGGTTGGTTGGAAATTACGTCTACCAGCAATTTTACCACTTTTATTATGTGGTTTACTGTTAGGGCCAGGATTAGGGATATTAGACCCAGATGAAATCTTTGGTGATTTATTGTTTCCTATTATTTCGTTAGGTGTTGCGGTCATCCTGTTTGAAGGTGCGCTGACACTTAACTTTAAAGAAATTAAAGAACATGGACGAATGGTGACCCACCTTGTCACCATCGGCGCATTTATTACCTGGGCGTGTATTGCACCAGCAGCGCATTTTTTGCTTGGGTTTGATTGGGCAATTGCCATGTTATTTGGCGCACTAGTAGTGGTGACAGGGCCAACCGTGATTGTGCCTATGTTACGCACGGTGCAACCAAAATCCAATTTAGCCAGTATATTGCGCTGGGAAGGCATCGTTATTGATCCCATCGGTGCATTATTAGCGGTACTAGTATTTGAGTATATCGCCGTTACAGCCGACCCGACCACGCACGTATTGACTGCATTAGGCTTAACCTTAGTGCTTGGTTTTGGTCTAGGTGCTGCAGGCGGTTACTTAACGGGTTTAGCTATCCGTAAAAACTTATTCCCACATTACTTACGTAACACCGCAGTATTAACCATTATGTTGGGCATTTTTGTTGGCTCTAACATTTTACAAGAAGAGTCTGGCTTGTTAACGGTTACGGTAATGGGTATTTGGTTAGCGAACATGCGCGGGGTTGATATTGCCGACATTTTGGAATTTAAAGAAACCTTAACCGTACTACTGATTTCAGCGTTGTTTATTCTGTTGGCCGCACGCCTTGATTCTGGTGCAATGCTGGACCTAGGATTTGGTGGTGTAGGGGTGCTATTAGTAGCGATGTTTGTCGCACGTCCATTAAGCATTTGGATTTCAGGCTTAGGCACCAATTTGTCGTCAAAAGATAAGTGGTTTTTAAGTTGGGTTGCGCCACGCGGTATTGTTGCAGCAGCCATTTCATCATTATTTGCCATTAAACTAGAGTCGGTTGGCTTAGAAGGTGCCAGTTCGATTGTACCGTTAGTATTCTTAATTATTATTGGTACCGTGGTGATTCAAAGCTTAACGGCCGGTCGTTGGGCTAAGTTTTTAGGTGTGAAAGAGGGCTCTAATCAAGGGGTGTTAATCTTTGGTGCGTCTAAATTCTCACGTGATTTAGCTTCTATTTTAATCTCGAAAAATATTAAGGTTATTCTAGCTGACAACAACTGGGACAGTATTCGCCAAGCGCGCATGGAAAATATTCCGGTGTACTTTGGTAACCCGGCGTCAGAGCATGCATCTAATTTTATGGATTTAAGTGGTATTGGCCGAGTGCTTGTGATGTCGCCTTACCGTCAGTTAAACCCGTTGGTGACATTCCATTTCCAAGATTTAATGGGCACCGAAAAAGTGTATGGTTTAAACAATGCTGACAGCGCCAGTGCTCGTCATCAGTTGTCTGAATCTTATCTTAAGCGCTTATGTTTGTTTGGTGAGAACATATCTTACGCCAAAATTGCCACCTTAATGGCCAAAGGCGCGGTATTGAAAATCACCAATATAACTGAAAACTTTACGTATGATCATTTCAAAAAGCGCTACGGTGACACTGCTATGCCATTGGTTTACTTAACCAAAGAAGGCAAGGTTAAAGTTATATCAGGCGTTGAAGCGATTGTGCTACCTGTGGGCATAGAGTTAATTAGCTTATTGCCACAAGAAGCGCAAGACCAAGCGGTTATTCAGCGCGCATTAGATGACGAAGCCGATCGCCAAGCCAAAATAGTGGCAGAAGCTGAAGCCAAAGCGGCCGCTGAAGCCAGAGCTGTTCGTGAAGCAGAAGAGGCTGAGCAACGCATCATTGAAAAAGCTCGTCGTAAAGAAGAAGAGTTAGCGCAATTTGAGCAACAAGAAAAAGCCCGCTTATTAGCTGACGAAGAGGCTGCATTAGTTAAGCAAGAAACTGCTTTGTTAGCCAAAGAGTTAGCCGCACAAGAGAAGGCTAAACAAGCTGCAAGCGCTACAACTGAGTCGAGTGATGCAGAGACTTCAGCCGATGAAGAAAAGCCACAGCAGCCAAGCGACACTAAAACGGTATAGATTCTAAAACGGTATAGAGACTAAAATAGTGTGAACGTTAGCGCTTAGGCGTTAACGATTTTTCTTAATAGTCTTACTAAAAAGGGCTTAGCAATTTATTGCTAAGCCCTTTTTTATTATTACGTTATAAGCGTATAAGCAAGGTGTTCACCTTGCTTCAATTACTCAGCTAACGTGGCCAGAACCACTTCGTGGTGATCTTTGGTTTTGAATTTATTCAACACATGGCTGATTTTGCCATCTGTACCCACGATAAAACTTAAGCGATGAATGCCATCGTAAATTTTACCCATGAATTTTTTCTGTCCCCATACGCCAAAACCATCAGCAACCGCATGGTCTTCATCACTGAGCAAAGCGAAGTTGAGCTGTTGTTTGTCGGCAAACTTAGCCAGTTTAGCAACAGGGTCTGGGCTAATGCCAAATACGGTCACGTGTAAACCATCAAGTTGTGCTTTGATATCGCGCAGGCCTTGTGCTTGCACTGTGCAACCAGGAGTTGATGCTTTAGGGTAGAAATACACTAGCACAGGGCCTTTAGACAATGTGTCTTGCAGTGATACCGCTTCGCCTGCTTGGTTTTGCAGGGTAAAGTTTGGTGCAGTATCACCAACGTTTAATGTGTTCATGATTGATCCTTTATCAAATGTGATGTGGATATTACGTGACTAGCACGTACAAGGTTCACATCAATGAGAGGTGACTGTAGTAATTATTATGGCGCTGCAATGCCTTGCATACGCTTAATTGTGCACTCTAGAGACATAGACTCTGCCAGCTCATGAATACCTTGTTCAAGTTTCAATAGATTGATTTTATCAGGAATATTGATCGCTAATAAAATAGACTGAGTTTTAAGGTTGTCGTTGTCATCAGCGTGAGAGCGCACTGCCGCTAAGTCGAGGCCTCTTTCGGCCAAAAACTGAGTAATGCTCTTCATGGTTCCGCGTTGGTCTTCACCATTGAATATCACTTCAATACGAGAAACAAAGTTTTTGGGAGTATGTTTGGATGTTCGCTTCATGACGGTCATGAGTTCAAGTTCAACACTCAGCGCCGGTAATAAACTTTCTATTTTTGTTATAGCTGACCAAGAGCCAGATATCATCATAATTAGGGTAAATTCATTACCAAATAATGCCATACGACTGTCGACTATATCGCAATCACATTCGCTTGCTAAACGCGCTAAACGACTTACTAATCCTGGACGGTCAGCGCCCATTGCCGTAACGACCAGATAATTGGTCATGGATTTTCCTCACTTTTGATATCGTAGAGCGAAAACTTATGCCGAAGCATGTCAGTTTTTGTGCGGGTGCTAATGCTATCATTTTTCACTAAAACACCTCAATATAGTAACCTATATCACTCACATAAATGTGATTATTTTTTAGCGCTATGGCTTCAAAGATGCTAGGTTACGCTGCATTAAATAGCATTAATGACTTATTTCAGATTATGGTTACCGAAGAGCTTGTCATTAGTGGTTGGCATCAGTAACATAGCGAATCCTGAAACCGTGGGGAAGATAGATGATAAACGGAAGCATCGTAGCCTTAATCACACCAATGAATAGTGATGGCACAGTAGATTATGCAAGTCTTGAACGACTTGTTGAGTTCCATATTGAACAAGGTACTGATGCCATAGTCGCGGTCGGTACTACAGGCGAGTCTGCAACTTTGCCTATGACAGAACATGCGGCCGTTGTTTGCCAAACTGTTAAGTTTGCATCAGGTCGTATTCCTGTCATTGGTGGTAATGGCGCCAATGCCACTGCAGAAGCAATCGAATTAACCAAATCAATGCAAAAATCAGGTGTTGTCGCCATGCTTGGCGTAACCCCTTATTACAATAAACCAACGCCTAAGGGATTAATTGCCCATTATACGGCCGTTGCTGCAAGTACTGACATTCCTCAAATTCTTTATAATGTGCCAGGTCGTACTGCTGTTGATATGAAACCAGAAACTGTGGCTGAATTATCAAGTGTCAGTAATATTATTGGTGTAAAAGAAGCCACGGGTGATTTAAGCCGCGTTGCACGTTTGCGTGAACTGTGTGGTGAAGATTTCTTACTTTACAGCGGTGACGATGCCACAGCACGTGAGTTTTTATTACTCGGTGGTAATGGTGTTATCTCAGTTGCAAATAATATCGTTCCACATGCGTTTAAAGCCATGTGTGATGCTGCGTTAGCCAAAAATGCACAATTAGCTGAAACAATCGATCAACCATTAACGGGTATTTATCGCTCGTTATTTTGTGAAGCCAACCCAATTCCAGTGAAATGGGCTGTTCATAGAATGGGTTTGATAGCTAATGGTCATATTCGTTTACCTTTAACTGAACTTTCTGAGCAGTTTCATGGTCTGTTAATAGAAACAATGAAACAAGCTCATATTGAGGTAAAATAAATTCATGTTAAAGAAAGTCACTCCGTTACTCCTTGTTGCAGCTGTTTCAGCTTGCAGTACGCCATTAGATCGCCGTCAGGCCAATGGTAATGATGATTTCGTTAATGCTGAAACAACGCCATTATTGACGATCCCACAGGGCTTGAATACGCCTACTTACAGCAAAGAATATGACATTCCTGTTGTAGGTAATAACGTAAATAAGCAGCTTGTAGGCAAGAATCTTGATATTCGTGCGCCATTACAAGTATTGCCAATGGCTGAAGGCACACACATCGAAGAAAGCAGTGATAGTATTCGTGTCGTGATTGAATCGATTGAAAGCACTACTGATTTAAAACAAGAAATCTTTGATGTCATCAATGGCTATCTAAACAAAAATAATATAGCTGTTCGTAGCGAAGACCTTACCGCTGGCTTTATTGAAACTGATTGGATTGAAAATGATGAAATCATCGAATCTAATTGGTGGGGCAGTGACAAAGTTTATCAACTACGTCAACGTTACCGTTACCAAGTGGACGTGAAGCCACATGGTCGCTCTGGTTCTGTGTCAATTGATTTAGTTGAGCATCAAGAGTTTTACGATGATAAAGATCAAAAAATCTTATTAAGCGGTGAAGACAAACGTCGTTACACCACTGATATGCTTAACAATGCTATTGCTTATATGAGCATTAAACGTGATCAAGCTATCCGTGCTGCACGTATTGAGCAAAGCCTTGGTATTAAAGTTGATTTAGTGACTAATGCTACTGAATCTGCTTATTGGTTGGCCGAGGCAAATTATAAGTCGGTATGGGAGCGTTTACGCTTAGTATTACCGGAAATGGGTTTTGATGTTGTTGATACTGATAACAGCAAAGGCCTGTTTTATATTAATTTAGAAGAAAGCGGTGGTTTCTGGAGCTCTTTGTGGAGCGAAGAAAAGTTGTCATTGAAAAAAGGCAATTATCGTTTACTGCTTAAAGAAACTGATGATGTTAATCAGACTAAAATATTGTTACATGATGTAGAAGACAAGCCACTATCGGATGAGTCTATTACCGAAGTGTACAAAATTATCTCTGACTTAATGCAAGAAGACCGTAAAGTTCGCTAAGGTTTAAAATTAAGTTATTAAGCATGAAAGAGACGCATGGAGCGTCTCTTTTTATTTTGTTCACTGGTAAACAACAATGGTATAAACATAAATTTTTATGCTATTCAATAGGACGCTGTTCAGCTCCTATAAACTCAGTTTGAATTAACCTTTTACAAGTAGTATCCCTAACATACTGACTACATTGTTGAGTAATCACAATATTAGGCAGTGCCCATTTCAACAGTGAACACTCTTAATCTGGGCAGCGACAGAATCTGAAGCCCAATACGATTTGTCACAGCATGTGTCGAACAGTTTTGATGTCCATTGTTTAAATATTCAAATAATGAGTAAAACTAATAAAGTATGCATAAATTCTGTTAATAATGTGAATTAAATGCATATTTAGCGCGGGTGAACTATTTGTTTAATCTGTTCGTAATTTGTAAGCAAAAGTAAAACAACTTGATGTGAATGTATTGCGAAGTACAATTACTTTAGATAAAAAAATCATAGATATAATTCATTCAACCTTTGATGGTTACGGACTCGAAATGAAAAAGATAATCGTACTGATTGCCATAGTGCTAGCGGCACTGTCGGCTTACTATTTACTGGCTCCTAAAGAAGCGATAGTTCAACGTCCTAGGCCAATACCTAATGTGGTGGTTGCCAAGGTGGCTATTATGCCTATTCGTGATGAAGTCGAAGCATTAGGTACGGGTAAAGCCTATGAGTCTATTATCGTTACCTCTAAAGTTACTGAAATTGTCACCAGTATTAATTTCAATGATGGCGATTTAGTTAAAAAAGGCTCGTTATTAGTACAACTCAGAAATGACGAACATAAAGCCAAAGTAGCCGTTACCGAAATTAAGTTAGTTGAAAACCTCCGCGAATTAGATCGTATCCGATCATTGGTTACCAGCAAAACGATTGCAGAATTAGAACGCGACCGTTTACAAAGTTTAATTGATACCACTCGTGCAGAAGTGGCTCAGGCTAAAGCTGCACTCGAAGACCGCGCAATTAAAGCCCCATTTCCAGGTAAATTAGGTTTGCGCCAAGTGAGTGTGGGCAGCTTAGTGACCCCAGGTGAGCAAATTAGTACCTTAGATGATGTGAGTAAAATTAAATTAGATTTCTCAGTGCCAGAGCGTTTTATCCAAGAATTACAACCCGGCAAACTCGTTGAAGCTAAAGCTGTTGCTTATCCAGACCGGATATTTAAAGGTGTCGTTACTTCGATTGATAGCCGCGTGAACCCAGATACTCGAGCGGTAGTTGTGCGCGCGGTAATGCCTAATGATGATTATAAGCTACTGCCTGGCATGTTGATGAAAGTGCGTCTTATTAAGCAAAGTCGCGAAGCATTACTATTACCCGAAGCTGCAATTATTCCTATTCAAAACAAGCATTATGTTTATGTAGTAAATGCTGAAAATGTTGTCGAACAGCAACAAGTTACTTTAGGCAGTCGGACACGTGGTTGGGTTGAAATAACCGATGGGCTTAAGGTTGACCAACAAGTGATTATTCGCGGAATTTTAAAAGTTCGACCAGGAGATAAAGTTCAAGTTGAACAAGCCGAAAACTTTAAGTTTGCTCAAGTAGAAGGTATGGAGAAGTCAGCATGATATTAACTGACTTATCGGTTAAACGGCCTGTTTTTGCATCTGTTATCAGTATCTTGCTGATTGTTTTAGGGTTAGTCTCATTCGATAAATTACCCTTGCGGGAATACCCAAACATTGACCCGCCTATAGTGTCAGTCGAAACCAGTTATCGCGGCGCCAGTGCTTCAGTAGTTGAAAGCCGAATCACTCAACTTATCGAAGATCGAATAAGTGGCGTTGAAGGCATCCGCCATATTAGTTCGTCAAGCAGTGATGGCCGTTCAAGCGTTACCATTGAATTTGATATTAATCGTGATATTGAAGCGGCAACCAATGACGTTCGTGACCGTATTTCAGGTTTATTAGAACAGCTTCCAGAAGAAGCTGATGCTCCCTCTATTTACAAAGCCAACGGCAGTGATGAAGTCATTATGTGGCTCAATTTGGTCTCTGACCAAATGGATATCTTGCAGCTTACTGATTACGCGAATCGTTATTTAGTGGATAGATTTTCAGTCATCGATGGGGTGTCAACATTGCGTTTGGGTGGCGGCAAAGTGTATGCGCTGCGAATCTGGATTGATCGCCAAGCATTAGCATCGCGCAACCTAACGGTATCTGATGTCGAAGCTGCATTACGTTCTGAAAACGTCGAGTTACCAGCGGGTTCTATTGAATCGAAAGAGCGTCACTTTACGGTGCGCCTAGACAGAGTATTTAAAACGGCAGAAGATTTTTCTAACCTAGTCATTAAGCAAGGTGATGATGGTTACTTAGTCAAATTAAGTGATGTCGCCAAGGTTGAAATTGGCTCAGAGGAAGAGCGGATTATTTTCCGCGGTAACAAAGAGGCAATGATTGGTTTAGGGGTCAGTAAGCAATCTACCGCTAACACCCTTGAAGTGGCGCGCGCTGCTAATGCATTGGTCGACAAACTTAATCCAACATTGCCAGCAGGAATGGAGATCAAACGCTCATACGACAGCTCGGTGTTTATTGAAGCTTCTATTGATGAGGTTTATCAAACACTGTTTATCGCCATGGTGTTAGTGATTATCGTTATTTACTTGTTTTTAGGTTCTGTGCGAGCGATGTTAATTCCAGCCATCACAGTGCCCGTATCCTTAATGGGGACGTTTATAGTGCTATATGCACTAGGGTATACCATCAACTTACTGACCCTCTTAGCGATGATCCTTGCGATTGGTATGGTGGTTGATGATGCCATTGTGATGTTAGAGAATATTCATCGACGGATTGAAGAAGGTGATTCTCCGCTTAAAGCAGCCTTTCTAGGTGCGCGTGAAGTGGGCTTTGCCATTGTGGCAACGACTTTGGTACTGGTAGCTGTATTTATGCCTATTACCTTCTTAGAGGGCGATTTAGGCAAGTTGTTTAAAGAATTTGCGGTCACCATGAGTGCGGCTGTGATTTTTTCCAGTATTGTGGCGTTAACACTAAGCCCGATGATGTGCTCAAAGTTATTAAAGCCTGCAACACAAGATCCTTGGCTGGTTAAACAAATCGATAAAATGATGAGCAAGATATCGGGCTGGTATTTGATAAGCTTGCAAGCAGGGGTTAAGCGACCTGTATTAGTGTCATTAATCGTATTAATCTCGTTTGCATTAAGTAGTTTTTTACTGAATAAAATCCCTCAAGAATTTGCTCCACAAGAAGACCGTGGCTCGATGTTTTTAATGGTTAATGGGCCTCAGGGTGCCAGCTTTGAATACATTGAAAAATACATGGATGAAGTTGAAGGCCGCTTAATGCCTTTGGTCGAAAGTGGCGATATTAAGCGCTTATTGATCCGCGCTCCGCGCTCCTCGTGGCTTTGGCACCGCATCAGACTTTTCTAACGGTATGGCCATTATCGTTTTGGAAGATTGGGCTGAACGTAGAAGTGCCAATGAAATTATTGTTGATATCCGCAATCGTTTATCAGATTTAGCTGGTATTCGTGCATTCCCGATTATGCGCCAAGCTTTTGGTCGCGGTGTAGGTAAGCCAGTGCAGTTTGTGATTGGTGGCCCAAGTTACGAAGAATTGGCTGATTGGCGTGACATTATGCTCGAGAAAGCCAAAGAAAATCATAAGCTCATTGGTTTAGATCACGATTATCAGGAAACTAAACCTCAGTTGAGAGTGGTGATTGACCGTGAACGTGCAGCAGATTTAGGTGTCTCAATTGCTCATATTGGTCGAACCTTAGAGTCGATGCTTGGTTCGCGCTTGGTGACAACCTTTATGCGCGATGGTGAAGAGTATGATGTGATTGTCGAAGGTAATCGTGACAATCAAAGTACCGCTACAGATATGGAGAATCTTTACGTTCGTTCGGATCGCTCGCAACAACTGATCCCGTTATCGAACTTAGTCTCGATTGAAGAGTTTGCCGATGCTAGCTCGTTAAATCGATACAATCGTATGCGTTCTATCACCTTAGAAGCCAATTTGGCCGATGATTATACGTTGGGTGAAGCGTTAGATTATCTCAACCAGCTTGCAGCGACTTATTTACCTGCAGAAGCAGTGATAAGTTATAAGGGGCCATCGTTAGATTACCAAGAGTCAGGTAACTCAATGAACTTTGTCTTTTTACTCGCATTAGGCATTGTGTTTTTAGTGCTTGCGGCACAGTTTGAAAGCTATGTTCACCCCATGGTGATCATGTTAACCGTTCCGTTAGCAACATTAGGGGCCCTAATTGGGTTATGGTTTACCGGTCAAAGTATTAATATTTACAGTCAAATTGGCATTATCATGCTGGTTGGTTTGGCGGCTAAAAACGGCATTTTAATCGTTGAGTTTGCCAATCAATTACGAGACCGTGGTGTTGAATTTCAACAAGCGATTTTGCAGGCTTCGACTCAACGATTACGACCTATTCTAATGACCGGTATTACGACTGCGGCAGGGGCTATTCCATTAGTGTTATCCAGTGGTGCAGGGGCTGAAACTCGTTTTGTTATTGGAGTCGTGGTGTTATCAGGCATTTTACTGGCAACCTTCTTTACCTTAATCGTTATTCCTGTTGCTTATAGCTTGTTTGCTCGTAATAGTAGCTCACCAGAAGCGGTCGCTAAGCAGTTAGAGATAGAGTTAAAAGAAGGCTAATCGCGTCAACATTGATGTGCAAGTCTTGAAATAACCGGAAATTGGGATAAACAAAAGCCAGTCATGTAATAAGTGACTGGCTTTTTTGTTGCTGTGTTTTGTACGCAAACAACCTTTGATTCAATACAATCTCTAAACTCAGTGACAACACAGAATGACATCACTAATGGAATGAGTATTATGATCCCGTTTCATCTAGTCGTGCAAAGTACAGTTTATCCTACTATCTAAGGGCGAAGAATAAGGCAGGTCGCTGTAGCAGTAGCGAGTAACTTACCTTCTTCAGTGGTTAAGGTGCCTTCAGATATGCCTAACGACTTTGATAAGTTCATTAAGCTTCCCTTAGCGATTAATCGCTGGTTTTGTGGTACAGGGCGAACCATTTTAACGTTCAAATCAATGGTTGAATAACTTACCCCAGCAGGGAGTGCTGAATGAACCGCGCAAGCAGTTACTGTGTCCATAACCGTTGCTGCAAAGCCACCGTGTACGCCGCCCATCGGATTTAAATGACGTTCATCTGCATGCGCTTCAAACGTTACAGCGCCTTCACTGACTTCAATGGCTTTCATCGGTATTGTTTGAGTAATAGAAGGGGCAGGTATGTCGCCATTTAACATGGCTTGCATCAATTGTAATCCGCTTAACTGTTTCATCATTATCCTTCTAACATCATTAAACTGTAGAGATGAAAAAGGGTAAAGCTTGCGCTTTACCCTTTTTATTTTAGGTTTTAACCTAGCAGCTAGGCTGCTTTTTCTTGCTTAGCTTTAGGTGCTAGTTGCGCACGAAGCTCATCGGTATCGAAATCATCAACGTTAATTGATTTTAAGCGGCCAATTTCAGCTCGTTCAAGTAAAGCGATTTCGCTGTCGCTTAACACACCAAGCGCTTTACCTTCTGCAGCAACTTTATCTAACCACATAAATGGCAGACGCTTACCAGCAGCTTTACAGACTTTGTCGTACAGTGGCTCTGCGGCAAGGATATCTTTAAACGTTTGTTCTTGGATACCTACAGCATTAAACTCAGATGCAGTCCAGAACTGGCCTTTACCTAAACGGTCACGGCTAGCACAAGGCGTTTGCATAATCTTAGCCACTTTGTGGTCTAATACATCACTAGGACGCTTAATCGGACGACCGAATGGGAAAATAACGGCACGAAGTGCAATGCCTAATCCCATTGGGAAGTTGTTCAGTAAGTCATCTAACGAATCTTGTAACTTGTATAATGAATCTTCAACAGCCCATTGAACTAAAGGTAAATCTTCAGTTAAACGACCATCATCTTCATAGCGTTTTAGCGTTGCTGAAGTTAGATACAGCTGGCTTAATAAGTCACCTAAACGAGCAGAAATACGTTCTTTACGTTTAAGGTTGCCACCTAACGTTGCCATAGCTAAGTCAGATAATAATGCTAAGTTAGCACTGAAACGGTTCATCTGTTGGTAGTAACGCTTGGTTTTATCTGAGTAAGGGCTATTCGAGAAACGAGATGAGGTTAAGCCCATCCAGAAGCTACGAATAAAGTTAGACGTTGCAAAGCCAATATGGCCAAAGATAGCCGCGTCAAAGTTAGCTAAACCACGATTTGCGTCAGTATCAAAAGCAGATTCCATTTCGGCCAATACATATGGATGACAGCGAATTGCGCCTTGTCCATAAATGATCATTGAGCGAGTTAGAATGTTTGCACCTTCTACAGTAATCGCAATCGGTGCAGCTTGATAGCCACGACCTAAGTAGTTATTCGGCCCTAAACACACACCTTTACCGCCGTGAATGTCCATTGCATCAATAACACACTTTTGCATTCTGTCGGTTAAGTGGAATTTAACGATGGCTGAAACAACCGATGGCTTTTCACCTAAATCGATAGCGGTAGTGGTTAATGTTGCCACTGCATCCATTAGATAAGCATTACCGCCTAAACGCGCCATTGGCTCTTCGATGCCTTCTAACTTACCGATAGGTAATTTAAATTGACGACGAATACGTGCATAAGCACCGGTTGCAACAGCGGCAGTTTTAACGCCACCAGCTGAGTTTGAAGGTAAGGTAATACCACGACCTACAGATAGACACTCAACCAACATTCTCCAACCTTGACCAGCCATTTCTGGACCACCAATGATGAAGCTTAATGGTACAAACACTTCGTTACCGCGTGTTGGACCATTTTGGAACATACAGTTCAATGGGAAATGACGACGTCCAGTTTCAACACCAGGAATGTCAGTAGGAATAAGCGCACAAGTAATGCCTAATTCTTCTTTATCACCTAGTAGGTGATCAGGGTCGCGTAGTTTAAACGCAAGCCCAAGTACGGTAGCAACAGGTGCTAAGGTAATGTAGCGCTTGTTCCAGGTAAGTTTCATACCAAGCACTTCTTCGCCTTGGAATTCACCTTTACATACAACGCCGAAATCTGGGATTGAGCCAGCATCACTACCTGCTTCAGGGCTAGTAAGTGCAAAACATGGCACTTCTAAACCTTGAGCTAAACGAGGTAGGTAATGATCTTGCTGCTCTTTAGTACCATAGTGCTGTAATAACTCACCAGGGCCTAACGAGTTAGGAACACCTACTGTTGAGGCAAGTTCGCTACTTACACCAGCAAGTTTTTGTAATACACAAGATTGAGCATAAGCTGAATATTCAAGCCCGCCGTACTTTTTCTTAATGATCATCGCGAAGAAACCATGATCCTTTAAGAACTGCCATACATCTTGTGGCAAGTCACCTAGCACATGCGATACTTCATGTTGATTAAGCATTTTACACACTTCTTCAACGGGTCCGTCTATGAATGCTTGCTCGTCTGCGGTTAAACGCGCTTTAGGATAGTTATGTAATTTGCTCCAGTTAGGGTTACCGGCAAATAAATCTGCTTCCCACCACGTTGTACCTGCTTCAATGGCTTCTTTTTCAGTAGAAGACATTTCAGGCATGATACCGCGATACACTTTTATCAGCGGACGACTGATAAAATTCTGTCTGAATGATTTGATGTTTAGTGGCAGCGCAATGACAAGGAAAACAATCCATGTAATTACACCAATAATGTCCAAAGTGCTACCGACAACTAACACAATCGCCGCAGCAATTGTTGTAGATAATAACGATACCCGCAGGTATGCCATGGCGCCGAGCACAAAGATCATCGCGATGATCCAAAGTAGGGTGGTCAATGTACTTCTCCTTAAAGCTATTTAAGTAGACAAATAACTTATTTTATTATTGATCTCATTCACAAGAAAGAGCGTGGTCAGACCTGTGTCACGTAAAAGTTAACCTTATGAGCCCTCGAATACAAGTGTTTTTCAAACAATTGTTTAAATATTTGTGTGTCAGAAATATTCCACTCAATAAGCTTAGTAGATACAATACGTTCTTCAAAAGTGTTTAGCTCAACATAGCAACAGAAAAGGCAAGGCAAATGTGTGAATTACTGGCGATGAGTGCCAATGTGCCAACGGATATTGTTTTTAGTTTTACAGGCTTAGCTGAACGCGGTGGTGTTACCGGTCCTCATGTTGATGGCTGGGGAATTACTTTCTATGAAGGTAAAGGTAACCGTACTTTTAAAGATGCTTGTCCTAGCAGCAAATCACATATTGCCGAACTTATTAAGTCATATCCGATTAAAAGTGAAATTGTGATCAGTCATATTCGTCAGGCAAATCGAGGTTGTGTATCGTTGGTTAATACTCACCCATTTAGTCGCGAGCTATGGGGCCGTTATTGGACTTATGCGCATAATGGCCAATTAACAGATTATCAAGCTACCTTCTCAGTATCACGCTTTCAGCCTGTTGGCGATACTGACAGTGAGCTGGCTTTCTGCTGGATATTAGAGTCTGTAGTTAATAAGTTTGGCGAGTTTGAACCTGAAAACATGAACGAAGTGTTTCAGTATATAAGCCAACTTGCGGATGAAATAAGACAGTTAGGTGTGTTTAATATGTTGTTGAGCAACGGCATAGACTTAATGACTTATTGCACTAACAACTTATGTCATATTACCCGCCGCGCTCCATTTGGACAGGCAACGTTGATTGATACTGATGTTGTCATCGATTTTAGTCAGGAAACCACACCGAATGACGTGGTGACTGTGATTGCGACTCGACCATTAACCAACAATGAAAATTGGGTGGTTTTACAACCGGGTGAATGGAAGTTATTCCGTAAAGGCGAGCTAATCAACGGCTAACTGTTTAATTTCGTCTAATTCAGACTCACTAATACCAGCTTCATTTTCAGCTTCAGACATCAGTTCATCCACAGCAGTTGAAGCTTCAGGCTTAGGGCCATCGATGACGACAGGCGTCATGGGTGGCAATGGTTGTTCAAATTGGTAGCTTGCTAGCTGAATATCGAGTTGCTTACTGCCTTTAGAAAAATGGCTTAAACGTACAGGTAGATAGGCTAAATCAGGCGCCATCCAGAAAAATGTTTGTCTTTTGGTACTGTCACGCACCACTTCAACTTTAACCGTATCGTAAGTGCCGCTTTTTATTGTGACTTTTTCTTTGCCTATAACTCTAAATTGATAGTCATCGACTTCTTTTTCTTTGACCATTTTATAATCTAATGGGCGTATATTGGCCGCGAGGTCCATTCTGAATTGTAATTGAACCATTAACGGATCAAACACTTTTTCTTCATATGGCAGTTTTAATGCTTCTTGCTTATAGATGGTGTGAATAAATTTCTGTGCTTTGGCAAATGCAGTCTGTTCGGTGTAATCACTGCCTGTTCCAGTGCGTTCTTGTATGTATCTAAATGGCACCAATTTACCGTTTTCAAGGGTGAATTCGCTGGTAAGATGACGCTGATCAGACAGCATTAATAAGCTGACATCGCTGTCGAAATGATAGCTGTAAAAGCCGCTGTCGGTTGCAGGTAAACGATAATTTGCTTCGCCTAATTCGAAACTGCCATAAAACACATTGTATTTTGCACTGTGGGCCGTTAATGGCGATAAAATAGCAGCCTGTTCAATGGCACTTAATGAGGCCGGGACATCAATTTGCTCGAGTTTTTCTGCAATCACAGCAGTTTCTGACACAGTCAATTTAGCCGTAGACTCAGTATCTGCAGTGAGTTGTCGGTTGTCAGAGGCCTGTACGAATAAGACAGGGCTAGTGCACAACATCAGAGTGAATAAGCGAGTTAATTTATTGACCAATGTATAATTACCTTAAAGTTTAGAATTCTGAATAGGCTAAGATTAAAACGGTAATGTCATTACTAAGGTGGCTAGATCGGGTTTCCATTGATATTGAGACAACGAAATCTTGCCTACGTTCACTGTTATACCTTCTAATCTTAGTAATTCTTGCTGTGTTTGAAAAGGTTCGGTATTTTTTGCGAAGGAAATCCTACCTTGACTACTGATAACCCTATGCCATGGGAGCGCAAGCGTTTCAGGCGCTAATTTCAATGCTCTAGAGACATAACGCGCACGACCAGGTAACCCTGCTAAATCAGCGACAATTCCATAAGGTAGCACAGTGCCTTGAGGGATAATATTAACAATAAACCATATTCGCTCCATTGGCGTCAGTTTAGTCATGTGTTTCCATATAGTGTCTTTAAGCAGAGTTAGCTGTGTATTAGCAACAGATAATAGAAAAATTGCGGCCATAGTACAACCGCAATTTTATGAGAAGTGATATTGTCTTTAGAGCGTTATAGTACGGTGAGATAAATACATAAAAAATGGCTGAATGCCCCACCAAGCACAAATAAATGCCAAATGGCGTGATTAAACGGAATGCGTTTTCCAACATAGAAAATCACTCCTAGACTATAAAATAAACCGCCTATAAGGAGTAAGCTTAAGCCTAAGTAACTCATGTGAGTTTTTAAGTCGCCCATCACAGTGACACATAACCAACCCATCACTAAATACAGCACCACACTAAAGGCCTTAAATCGACCGATAAACAATGTTTTAAAGATAACCCCGCCCAAAGCTAAAGACCAAATGGCAGTAAGTACCACAGTGGCTTGTGTGCTTTGTAAACTGATTAGCATCATTGGCGTGTAAGTGCCTGCAATCAAAGTGTAAATAGCACAGTGGTCTGCCATTTTATAGCGTTTGCGCCACAATGCACTTTTGCTTGAGTGATATAATGTAGAGGCAAGAAACAAAGCGATAATACTAATACCATAAATTACCACACCAGTAATTTGCACAAAGGTTAAATGATCGGGTGCTTTTATCAGCATTAACATTAAGCCGATGATGCCGGCAACAATACCTAATGCATGTGAAAGGGCATTGGCTTTTTCTTCCGCTTGGCAGTAATCTGATCCAGTGGATTCGATAACTGTTTGCTGAGATGCCAGAGTGTTTGATAATGAATTCATAATATCCTGTAAATAGTGCTGATTGGATTTTGAGCACCGCTAGTCTATCAGTCTCAATACTTAATAGCTATATTTAGGTGAACACGTGTAAGCTGAAAATGAAGTATCCATTTATGTTACTTATAATGCTAATTTAACGCTCGATTGGCTAAATATTTGTTAATTCAATTCATCCATAAACCTCATAAAAAGGTGCTACTTAATGAGGTTTATAACGTTATACTTAACCGATCATTCTTGGTGAGTTAGTCTATATGCCTGAAAAAAACCAACAGTCGAGTTCGCTTCAATCTACTACAACTAATAGCGCTGTTCCGCATTGGGGCAACATGCCATCACCGCGGGTTGAAAATGCTAACATTGAATTTAACAAAGACGTGATACCTTTTGTTGAGAAAGAAGATGAAGTGATAGATGAAAATGAATTACAACATCATCAACAACAAGTCGCTGATAATATTCAGTTGCAGTTAACGGGTGCGATTGGATCTGAACCTGCTAGTAGTGAATCGTTACTACAGCCAAACGAATCAATGATGAGTGGCAATGTTTGGCAACGTTTTTTGGCAGTAGTCAGTAAAAGTCGTTACACAACATTGATAGTGATATTTATACATGTGTTCGTTATTACTATTGCGTTGCTATTTGGACGAGTTGATATCAGTGGTATGACAGAAGTTCCTGTGACAGAACCTTCGACTAAACCATTACCGCCATTAAAAAGTTATCTTATTACTCAAGCTGAATACGATAAATTAGTTGAGCGAGCACAATCAAATGCCCCAGTTCAATCTACCGAATCTGAATCTGAAAAATTGACTGTTCCAGGGATGTCTGAGGAAATGGATGGACAAGAGATTGAGTCAGAGTCTGCAGAACCTATAATCAATTAAGCGCACATACCGTTTATCCAGTATGTGCGCTAAAACAACTACGCTTAAGTCAATACAGTTTGCGTGTAGCGTTAAGGCAGGTGGTGATATTTGAAGCGATGGGCAATCGCTGACCAGCACAACGCGCACAATATTCCACAAATAAGACCAACCAGATGTGATTCAGTGGCAACTCTGGCATTAATTAACTGGGTAATACTGCTCGTCGCACCAAATACCTGCTCGTATCCGACTTTAATGATCACGCCAAGCAACAGTAAATAACCTGAACGGTAACCTTTGCGAATGTCCATTACTGCACCAAAAGCAAACAACCCATGCAACAAACCACTTAAGCCTACATAAGCTTTTAGACTAGGATAAAAGAAATATAAACCAATACCTTCTAATAAACATAAACTGAGAAACAGTAATATCAACTTGCCTGGATGACGCTTGTAATGGACTTCATGTAAAAATACAATCACCCAAAATCCTGCCAAATTCATCAGCAAATGCCATAAATTAGTATGCAACAGGTTACCGGTGATTAATCGCCATATTTGTCCATCAGTAATGGCGTTATATTGATAACTTAAATACTGATCAATAGGCAAAAATGCTGGCGTAGGGATATCTGCTGCAAACAGCCCAATACAAATAAGGCTGATGACAACAACAAAGTGATAAAGTCCAACAGTGTTTGATTTATGATTTAGCAAAATATCCTCTTTGCGCACCGTCAAAACAAGCCAATTTAATTTATCCAAAAACACTAAACTTAACTGTAGCGCAAAATTGCCGCATAGCGTTAACCTGTGTGCATTTTTGGTGTCGTCATCAAAATAGCGCTGCGACAGAGCTGCATTAATCCGTTGCAGTTAGTTACAGTATGTTATCGATATTGTTATAGCTTACTGTTTAATGAGTCCATCACTGATTGACTATTTTGCAAGTAATCATCTAGGCCACGTTGACGTAAGACACAAGCGGGGCAGTCACCACAACCTTTACCAACAATACCGTTATAACAAGTTAACGTTTGATGTTGTACTAATGCTAATTGCTGATATTTATCAGCCAGTGCCCAGGTTTCAGCTTTATTGAGCCACATTAATGGGGTAATTATCTTAAGGGGTTTATCCATTCCGAGTGCTAATGAGTTTTGCATTGATTGAACAAATTCATTACGGCAATCTGGATAGCCCGAAAAGTCGGTTTCACACACGCCGGTAATAATGGCATCGCAACCTAATTGGTAAGCATATATACCCGCAAGAGTTAAAAATAAAATATTACGTCCAGGCACAAAAGTATTCGGCAAGCCATTATTCATCAGCTCATGTGATACAGGAATAGCATCACGTGTTAATGCTGAAATGGCTAACTCGTTTAATAAGGTGGTATCCATGACTTTATGGCTAGCTAGTTTCAACTCAGTAGCCAAGGATTTTGCCACTTCGATTTCTTGACGATGGCGTTGGCCATAATCAAATGTTATCCCGTGTACTTCGTCATATTGAGATAAGGCTTGAATAAGGCAAGTGGTTGAATCTTGACCGCCACTGAAAACAACAAGGGCTTTAGTTGGCGTGTTTTGCTTTGCATCTGACATGGATATACTCTTAACGTACTGAACTGACTGGTAAGATCGGAGTGATCAACCCCTAGTGGTCCAGGTAAATAGAACTGATATGTTACCTAAGCCAGACCCAACTGCAAAGCCATAGGTGTAAATACTTGCAGCTAACGTTAAAATACTCTATAAATGCCGACCCGTTATAAGCCAGGTAGCCAATACTTGTCTCTAGAAGTAAGGTAAACGATGAAATATCCCGTTAACGAAGTATTTGAAACAATACAAGGTGAGGGCACATATACTGGTGTTCCTGCACTGTTCGTTCGCTTGCAGGGCTGTCCTGTAGGTTGTGCATGGTGTGATACAAAGCAAACCTGGGATGTGTTACCCGAAAACAAAGTGACCGCAGAGCAAGTGATTCAGGTCGACGGCACCATCGGCAGATGGGCTGATCATACAGGCTATACGTTACTGCAAGCATTTCATGATAAAGGCTTTACTGCTAAGCACATTGTGTTAACCGGTGGTGAGCCATGTTTGTACAATTTGACAGAATTAACCACGATTTTTATTGAGGCTGGTTATCAGGTACAAATAGAAACCAGTGGCACGTTTGACGTAAAATGTCATTCAGATGTGTGGGTTACTGTATCACCTAAAATCAATATGAAAGGTGGCTACAAGGTACTAGAACAAGCATTAAATCGTGCTAATGAAATTAAACATCCTATCGCCACAGAACACCATATTGATGAATTAGATAAATTATTACTGAATATTGATGTCAGCGATAAAACCATTTGCTTACAACCTATTAGCCAAAAGGCGCGAGCAACAGAACTTGCCATGAAGGTGTGTATTAGCCGTAACTGGCGTTTATCGATACAAACACATAAGTATCTGAATATTGACTAAAAGTGTTTATTTAGTGTTCATTATGACCACTTGTTTTTTTACGAAACAAAAAAGCCGTTGAATCAATATTCAACGGCTTTTTAATTTTAACAGGTTAACGAAGTAAACCTGATTCATTAAACGCGACGAGTTTTTCTCGGTAGTGTTCGAAACAGCCAATATTGTCTTCTATCCATTGCGGGTTGTAATAGGTATCAAGATAGCGCTCACCCGCATCACAAATTAAGGTCACAATAGAACCTGTTTGACCTTCGTTACGCATTTGTGTTGCTAACAGCAACGCCCCATATAAGTTAGTACCAGTAGATGCGCCTGTTTTACGCCCTATGAGTTGCTCTAACCACTGAATCGTTGCGATTGAGGCGGCATCAGGGATCTTAATCATAGAGTCAACTACACCAGCAATAAATGACGGTTCAACACGTGGCCGACCAATTCCCTCTATTTTACTGCTCTTATCGCTAATAATGCTCGCGTCACCATTGTGAAAGTAATCGTAGAATACAGAATTTTCGGGGTCGACGACGCACAACTGCGTTTGTTGCTGCTGATAACGAATATAGCGGCCAATGGTAGCGCTGGTGCCACCAGTACCAGGACTCATTACAATCCAGCTTGGAATAGGATGGGGCTCTTTTTCCATTTGGATAAATATAGAATCAGCAATATTGTTATTACCTCGCCAATCGGTGGCTCGCTCAGCATACGTAAATTGGTCCATATAATGGCCTTGCAACTCAGCGGCTAATTTTTCTGATTCAGCATACATTTGGCTACCATTATCGACAAAATGACATCGCGCACCATAAAATTCAATTTGTTGAATCTTCTTTTTAGCAGTCGTTTGTGGCATTACAGCGATAAAGGGCAATCCAAGTAATCGCGCAAAATAGGCTTCAGATACAGCGGTGCTCCCAGATGAAGACTCAATAATGGGAGTGTCTTTTTTTATCCAGCCATTACATAGCGCATACAGAAATAGTGATCGAGCTAAGCGATGTTTTAAGCTACCTGTTGGATGAGTACTTTCGTCTTTTAAATAAATGTCTATACCATCAAGTTGCGGAAGATCTAATTTTATAAGATGTGTATCTGCGGAACGTTGATAATCGGCTTCTATTTTTGCGATGGCCTGATTGACCCAAGTAGATGACATGCAATGATACTCGTTATTCCAAAAAGGAATAAATAATAACTAAAATGTAAAGTTAAGAGTAGTGTTTATCGCTATCAGCTAACATATATTTTAAAAAATGCTGATGTTGAGTTGCATTGATAAAAATAGGTGGAAGAACGAGGTAGTATGGAAAATGATTTTGTGAGAAATACCAATGAATTAAAATGATAGCATAAGGTTTACAGGTTGTATTAGTGGGTTTGTTTTTTTGTAACAAAGAAAAGGTTGTTTGTAGAATATAAACGAGGATTTTTGGTCAAATGAATCAATAGAAATAACAATCAATAATTGAACTAAGCAGCAACAAACTAAGCTCGAGATGTAAAATGGTGGAGGGAGAAGGATTCGAACCTTCGAAGGCTGAGCCGTCAGATTTACAGTCTGATCCCTTTGGCCACTCGGGAACCCCTCCACAGCAAGATAAATAAGATTAAAAGAAAGATGGTGGAGGGAGAAGGATTCGAACCTTCGAAGGCTGAGCCGTCAGATTTACAGTCTGATCCCTTTGGCCACTCGGGAACCCCTCCACATATTTTCTTTTTCTTACTATCTTTTTACATTCTAACTCTTTACATCTTTAACAATTTTAAATTTACACTTTGTAGCAACGCAAATGGTGGAGGGAGAAGGATTCGAACCTTCGAAGGCTGAGCCGTCAGATTTACAGTCTGATCCCTTTGGCCACTCGGGAACCCCTCCTCAATTGCGGTCGCCATAGTAGTCAGAAACCTTTTATATGTAAAGTACATAATTGAATATTTTACTAAAGTTTATGACTGTTTGGTCGATAAAATAGCATCGAGCAGTAGTGGTGATGTTTTTATATGCAAATTGAGTCAACATTAGTCAATGAGTTACAAATAGGGAGCCGATTAAACGTTGCGATTGAAAACAATCGTCGCGGTGAATTTGGTTTGCTGTTGGCTATGCTGTCAATTGATGCTCGCGATATGGCTCAATTTCAATTAGACAATGATGTAGAGAGCACACAAAAACTGCGACAACGATTTTCTGTACCTCAACCTCAATTATTAGTCGATGATATTTCTGTTCACCCAGACACTATCGATAACGCGATGATATTTCAGCAACAAGGTGCACGTCAGTTTCAACTTCAACAAGCATTAACGCCAGAAGCATTAGTGATTAGAGGTTCTCAATCAGATTCTATGGTTGAAGTATTAAGTAACTGCGACTACCTAACTAAAAATAAAGCGATTAATGCCTACCAACAACATACCCCGTTAGAAGATATGCACTTTTTAGAACAATTGAGCACGCAACGTAAGATATCTAGAATTTTATCAAATTAAGATCGCAGAGAAAACGCATGTACACCTAAAAAAGTACAAGTGATAACTTAATGATTTTTAAAGTATAATATAAGTTTCAAAAAATAAATCTCAACGACCAGCTAATAAATGTGAGTAATAAGCAGATCTGGATCAAAAAGAACCATCGCCAACAAACATATATTCAAAAATCACCTCGAAAGAATGAATGTTCAGGTGCATAAAAACATCACGTTTTAACCCTTTTTGAAGTCTGAACTATACTTAGTAGCAGAGTAATAACAGTGTAAGGTTCCTCATAAAATAATTTTTTGTTTTATGTTCTATACGCGACAATTTTTCTGATTATTTTGGTATTCGGTTGGGGTGTATATCCCAATTATTTGACATTGTAGTGACGAACTAAAGCTGATGCTCTATTTGCTGAAGATGATGCAATACCAATCGAACTAAATTAAGTGTACAGAGATTGATCTGGAGCAATTAGCACTTACTAGCCGATGTTGCAGGAGCTAGGTGTTCTTACTTCAAAACTGACTACACGGTAAGGTTAAACTCGTTTATCTTTGAATTAACATGTTGATAAGGTGATAATCGTTTGCATTTTTTACCCTTGCCCTACAAACTCTGATCTCACCTTAATCGGATTACTGTAACCCTAAATCGAAATCATAATTTTTTAAGTTCCGTAAAACAATAAGTTCCGTGAAACAAACTGAGATATCGTTATTCTCAATTAAGGAGCAATAATGGGATTTTTACTACTTTTCTCAATGAGTGTTATCAATTACTGTTTGAAGCGCCTTCTAATCGCGACAGGAATGTTCTCTTTCATGCTTTCTACTATCGGATTAGTTGCCATCGCGCTGGCGGCAACTAATCACGCCCATGCTGAGGTCATTGATATTGTACGTTTTCATCAACCGCACCCTAAGGAAGATCTGCGCTACCTTTATACTACTGAATTAATAGAGCTCTCATTAAAGAAAACCCAACCGCTTTATGGGGATTATCGTATCCAGCAATCTCATAACCCCATGGCGAGGGATCGTGTTTTAAGACAGCTAATCAAAGGGCAAACAATTAATGCTTTTGTAGCCGCAACCAATTCAGAATGGGAAAGTAAAACTATTCCTATTCGTATTCCAATTTTCAAAGGTTTGCTTAGTTATCGTTTATTATTAATTAATGCCAAAGATCAATATAAGTTTAATAAAATTATCGATGCAGAGCAGCTTAAGCAGCTACAAGCCGGACTCAAACCACAGTGGACAACCACTTTGTTAATGCAAGCCAACAACTTCCCCATTGTCAAAGGAAATACCTATAAGGGCCTATTTGCTATGCTCAGTCGTGGTAGATTTGATTATTTCCCACGTGGAATCAATGAAATATTTGTTGAATTTGATAAAAATCATGATCAATTTCCTAATATTGTCATTGAATCAAACTTGGTGATTTATTTACCATCGCCATCTTATCTATTTATTAGCCAAACTCATCCGAGGCTTGCAGAGCGTATTTCGACCGGACTGGAAATGATGGTAATTGATGGTAGTTTTGATGAGATTTTTTATCGCTATCATAGTGAAAATATTAAAAAAGCAAAACTAGAAAATAGACGAGTTATCAACATAGAAAATACTTGGCTTCCTCCTTTAACACCTTTATCTAACAAATCATTATGGTACCAACCTGATTTCAAATAATGGTATTAAGCTCACTTATAAACTTGCCTTATAACTATTAATTGCTTATTAAACAGCATGCTAGTCTGTGTTTGTTGGTTGATTTAACTAGTGAGAAATCAGATCTAAGCTTAAATCCTATTAAAATATAAATCAGATTAATTTGATGAATATGACTCTATATTCTGCACTTATTCGCGTACTTGTTCGATTAACACTTTGCATTTTACTACAGCTCCGGTGATATCGGTTTTAATTGCTTTGAGTTTAGTGTCTTGCCCTCACAGTTAAATTCTTGCATCATCAAGTTTAAACGACGGGAACAGTTCCGCCATTTTAAAGTCCGTTACACACTCTGAAATGTGCGAATCTACACGATCTAATTCTTATGTCTCGTCTGATTTTTTGCTAATTTCACTAACTCTTGCTCTACACGAGTGCTGTCTAAGTCCACCAGTGTATCTTGACACTTTTTGAGAATCCTAGGTTTTTCTATGAAAGTCGCACTGACATGAATTTACGCACTTTTGTTGCTGAGCGTTTACCCCAACTAAGCGTTGGTTTATAAATACTGCCAATTATTTACAACTGGCTTAACTGCTGAGATATCAGTCTATTATCCTGAGACAATCAATTAATTTTTGATAATTGTGAGCATGGTAAGTAAAAGCCTGCCTAAACTGAGTTATATTTGCCGTTTGACGTTGTTCAAACTGATGGGGTGACATAATGATTAAGCAAATTAAACAGCAGCAAGGTAATGTCAGTGACAGTTGTACTGAATGCGGCAGTTATGTAGATATTGGCGCTGTTGTGGAAGCAGAAGATACGATATTACAGCTTAGCTTTGTAGGAGACGATGCCTTATTGCAAGCTCAATCTATGCAGCAAGTGGCTCAAGAGCGTTTTCCTGATACTAAAGCTGACATTATTGATGAAGATAGTGCTATTTCTTTAAAGCTTGATTTTGCGTTCAGCGTAGAGAAAATGATTTTTCAACTTGAAAATCAACTGTAGACTTCAGTCATTAGTATTATAAATTAAAGCGGTCATATAATTGTTGTTAAACACTTTTTTGTGGGAGTGAGCTGAGCGTGTCAACTATCCAAATAAAGCGTAACAATATATTAGTAAAGGATTGCTGTTTTTGAGTATCGCGTGTAATGTGCTTTACTTAACTGAAGGTATAGTAGCTCATGGTAATGTAATGCTATTGAGGCTTTTTACGCGAACTTCACTCCCTGTGTATTATTGTTACATTGTCACTCAAATTCTGAATGTCAGAACTAATAAAAACAAGTGTACTGAGTTAATAATGTAAAAATTTAGGGTTATGAAGCCAATTTCGGGATGTAAATGAATCGAAAAGAGCAACAGCACTTATTGGAATTAATTGTAAATTCCAGTGCTAAACAACAAGGTGATTTCACAAAAACCGCAGAGTTGGTGTGCCAACTTCTGCGTGAGTATTTCACTGCATCATTTGTGTCAGTTTGGACTCTGGTCAGTAAAACCGATAACGATGACTTTGCTGCTGATGACAATTTCATTTGTGAGCATACTTTAGTTGCAAGTAAGATTGATGAAAAGTTGAGTCATTCATCTCATTTGAGACAAATCACAATAGATCCTCAGTATTTCAATGAACTACGGTCTCACCGTTACATTTTATCTTCTGACAATCCGCATATAAATCTAGTTCAAACATTTTCTGATTACTACCAACATCATAACATCATCACCAGCATTGATATTGCCATCCGAATCAATGGCCATATTGAAGGTGTGTTATCGGTTGAAAGTTGTGCCGATGTCAATTGGATAAAATCAGATATTCAGTTTGCGATTCAATGTGCTGACCAATTAGCGCTGACGTTAGCTACACGTTATACCTATGATAGTAATGAGCAAATTTATTTATTACGCAATGCAACCGAACAATCAGAACATGTAGTGATGCTGGTGAATACCGATAGTCGAATCATCGAGTACGTTAATAGTGCACATGAGAAAATGACAGGGTTACCTCGCACTACGGTTGAACATCATAGTGCTTCAAGTCTTGATATTTTTAGAAATACCCCGCAATTACTCGACCATATCATCAGTAAATTACGTAATAGTGAGATTGTTAAAGGTGATCTTAAACTCGCGCGAATAGATGGCAGTGAATATTGGCTGAATTACCACATAACACCGTTCGTAACAGAACAGGGTAAGCATTATGCGTTAGTGTCTAGTTATGACAATTCGGCTGAATATTTACACAAAGCAGAATTAGAGCGTTTAGCATGGCATTGCTCATTAACTGGCTTACACAATCGCAGTCATTTTACCCCTCAATTAGATCGTGCCACTGATGGGATATTGATTCTTATTGATTTATTAGGCTTCAAACGCTTTAACGATACTAATGGTCATGCACAAGGCGATAGCTTATTAATTGAGACTGCTCGGCGCCTAAAACACTTTGCCGTATCAACCAATGCTATTGATGTTGCCAGAATAGGTAGCGATGAATTTGCGATATTATTGCCGCCAATGTTACCGGAAACGGATATAGAACAAATGATCGGCCGGCTGTATATGAATCTAGCCGCTCCATCAGTTATCTCACGAGAAAAAGTTGAACCTAAGCCTGCGATTGCAGTGGTTGATATTAAGTCTGTTGTCGGGATGTTTGCCCCGTTATCTTGTGCTGATATTACCTTGCAATATGCAAAAAAGAAAAATGGTACTCATTACCAGTTTTTTAATGAAGCACTATTGGAAACATTCACTATCAATGCTGAAATAGAGCGAGACTTACACCATGCGATCCGTGGTCGTGAGTTTGAGTTGTATTATCAACCCTTAATGGATTTGCAAAATAATAAATATATTGGCGCTGAAGCATTAATTCGCTGGAATCATCCTAAAAAAGGCGTGTTATATCCAGGCGCGTTTATTGAAATTGCAGAACAAACTGGAATGATTAATCAAATCGGTGAGTGGGTATTAGAAACGGCCTGTAAACAATTGAATTTGTGGCAACATAAAAACGTTAATATTGCGATGCATGTGAATGTAGCCGCGCGGCAATTTTTTAGCGGCAATCTGTACGAACAAGTTTGGCGGTTGATTACCCGTTATCACATCAAACCAAAGACTTTGATCCTTGAAATCACTGAAACAGAACTCATGGGTGACATTCGTTATGCTATTAATTTATGTCACGAATTAGCAGAGTTAGGCGTAGGTTTAGCGATTGATGATTTTGGAACGGGTTATAGTTCGATGAAATACCTTAAACAGTTTCCTATTTCGAAATTGAAAATTGATCGCTCATTTATTATGGATATTTCTTCTAGCCACGAAAGCCGTGAGATTGTCAGTGCGATTATTGCGATGGCAAAAGCATTGAATATTTCGTTAACTGCAGAAGGGGTTGAAACCAAAGAGCAAGAGGAATTTTTAACATTGAGTGCTTGTCATCATGCTCAAGGATTTTTGTACAGTCCAGCTATTCGCGTTAATGATTTTGCCTTGTTTATTAATGCACATGAAACAATACAACACTAATTTATATCAGTGATGGATTCATTGTTTAGTCATAATAGTCCATTGTCGTGCTCATCTTGCTTTGTTTCACATGACTCTGTTACAACCGATTTATTGAACAATCGTGAATTTCGTGATTGTTCAATACCGATATACCAAGCCTGAGCCTGCAATGACATCAATAATCAATAATATCCTAGGCATGTTGCGCAGAAATGCTAACGCATAAGCTTAGCGCAACATAGCTTAAATTTTTTGCCACTAGAACAGATACAAGCATCATTTCGGCTAGGTAATGGAGTTTGCATTTGTTGCCCGTGAGTATAAAACCAACAACCATCCTGCTTGATAAAAGACGAACATTCATAAATAGCATCAATGTGTTTATCTTCAATAAACCACGCTTTAAACGTTACTTCACCATGGTCAGACTCTTGTTTAGACGACAACACCTGCAACCCTAACCACTGAACATCACCTTGAGCAAGCTGTTGCTCTGTCAAACCGTGTAAATAGTCAGCATGATGCGTTGTTATCAAGTAATGAAATTGTCTTAACACAAAGGCGCTATATCGCGAACGCATTAAATGCTCTGGTCGTTCTGCTACGGCATGACTCAAATGATAGGGTTCACAACATTTGCTGTAGAGCTGTTTACTGCCACAAGGGCAGAGTGTAGATTTGGTGTTTATTAAATCATTCTTGTTCATCGGGTCATTCTTGTGATGTAGCAGCGATAAATTGTCGACCATAGTAAAGATTTGGTACTGGTTTAGCATCATAGTAAAAATGCGGCGCAGCGTGAGTATTAGAGTCGACACTAATTTTCCACTGTTGCTTACTGTCTTTGGTAAACACAGTCACAAATTTACCCGCAAACTCACTGACCGGTTCGCCTGATTCTTTACCCGGGTGAAAACGTACTAAATAATAACCTATATCGGTTGCACTATTTGGCTCGCTATAACGTACAAGTACACGGAAATCGACTTCAAGCTTGGCATTTTTATGTTTAATTTTATTAAAAAATCGACTGTAAAGATTGAGTATGCTTTCTTTGCCACTAATAATTCCTCTATCTTGTGTTTCAGAAATATACACGGCATCGTCTGTGTATATTTGTTCCATAGCGGATAAATCAAGTTGTTCAAAAGCGTTAGTCAATTTTGTAAAATTAGTATTCAATGTTTGGTGGGGGATCGGCTCTGCGCCATAAACATTCAAAGTGCTTACGCATAGACTCACAGCAAGTAACAATAAAGATAGCCATGGCATATTCAAAATGGTCAATATTCTTTTCAAGGAATGATTCTCTTTTTATCTAATGTAAATCAAATAATGGCAAGCGATACCGTTAGCATAACTATAAATTATTCATCAACTTTGCTAAAGGATTGAATCTTTACAAAGTATGTAGGAGGTGACATATGTCATTAAGTGATGACGAATTATTTTTACAAGAAATGGCCGATGTGACCCCTCTAAAGTTTGAACATCAGCCAACATCCCCTCAAGTATGGCTTAATCCATTAAGTTTAACAGATGCACAACTAGCAAAGCGAGCGGCTGCTGAACAACATGAGTTGTTACAATTATTACCTATAGAGCCTTTTCTGTTTACTCCAGTTAAGCCGGATGATGTAGTGAGTTACAAAATGGATGGCATTCAAGACGAAGTTTTTAGACTACTCAGACTTGGAAAGTACCGTGTTCACACTGAACTAGACTTACATGAATATCGACTTTTACAGGCACGTGATAGTTTGGTTAATGGTGTGTTGAGTGCTTATGAGCGCGGCGAACGTAATATATTGGTTATTCATGGTAAGGGCTATAAAAGTAAACCTTATCCAGCGTTGATGAAATCCGCGGTTTGTCATTGGTTACGATCTATTGAGCCTGTAATCGCATACCATTCAGCCACTAAACAGAGCGGTGGGGTCGGAGCTGTCTTTGTGATGCTAAAAAAATCACAGCAAAAAAGAATTGAAAATAGCGAGCTGAACAGAAAAGGTCACGGTTTTAGGTAGGTTTTCAGCTGATTAATTATCGGTATAAATAAAAAAGACGCCAATTTATATTGACGTCCTTTTTAAGGGTGAATTAATTAGATGATAAAATGCTAGTTTCTGAGTGGCCATTTATTTGAGTCAGCTACTGATTCAGCCCTAGCATTTATTAATTCAACCAATCGCTATAACCCTTAGTACATATCATTAGTACAATTGGTCATCACTAGCGTTACCAGCCACACTGGCGATTAGCTTGGGTATTTTGCTCATCTAACCACACTTGCAATGGTGCAAAGTAATCTAATACTGCCTTGGCATCCATTTTATCAGACCCAGTCACAACACTCAGTGCTTCCGGCCAAGGTTTGCTGGCGCCCATTTCGAGCATTTCATTCAACTTAGCCCCAGCTTCTTTATTTCCATAAATGCTACAGCGATGAACTGGGCCGGTGTCTCCTGCAATATCACACAGTGCTTTGTGGAATTGGAACTGCAACACATGTGCTAAGAAATAACGTGTATAAGGAACATTGCCTGGTACATGGTATTTAGCACCAGGATCAAAATCGGCTTCTGTACGTTCAATTGGCGCTTTAACACCTTGGTATTTTTCGCGTAAGTCCCACCAAGCTTGATTATATTGATCAGGTTTAATGGTGCCGTTAAATACTTGCCAGCGCCATTGGTCAATCATTAAACCAAAAGGCATAAAGGCAATTTTATCTAATGCTTGTTTTAACAATAAACCAATGTCTTTTGATGCATCAGGTACAGTTTCGAGTAATCCGATTTTTTGTAAATATTTAGGTGTAATTGATAACGCAATCGTGTCACCAATGGCTTCATGGAAACCATCGTTGGCAGAGTTTTTAAAGATAAACGGCTGATTTTTATAAGCGCGTTGATAGAAGTTATGGCCTAATTCGTGATGAATGACGGTAAAATCTTCAGCGTTTTTCTGGATACACATTTTTATGCGGATATCATCCAGATTATCTAAGTCCCACGCAGATGCATGACACACTACATCACGGTCTTGCGGTTGAACAAACATTGAGCGAGTCCAAAACGATTCTGGCAGCTCGCCAAAGCCAAGTGAAGTGAAGAAACCTTCAGCTTGTTTGACCATTTTAATTTCGTCATAGCCATTTTTAGCTAACAGTTCGGTAACATTGTATCCGGGATCAGCATCTTTAGGCGCTACGTTGTTATAAATCGTGCCCCATTGCTGAGCCCACATGTTGCCCAATAAATGTGCAGGGATAGGGCCCGTCTTAGGCGCAACATCATCACCGTACTGCTGGTTTAATTCACCACGCACATAACAATGTAATGAATCATATAAAGGCTTAATTTGTGCCCATAGGCGGTCTAATTCGGCAGAGAATGCTTCTGGCTCCATGTCATACTGACTACGCCATAATTCAGATAAGTCGGCGTAACCTAAATCTTGCGCGCCTTGATTGGCTAATTCGACTTCACGTTCAAATAGTGGACGCATTGGTTTTGCTATTTCACGCCAACCTTGCCAAGCTTCTAAAAGTACCGCGGGATCTTTAGACTCCGCCATAAGGTTTGATAGCTCTGGTTGAGTTAAACAGCGACCATCAGCAAAACAATATTTTCCTTTACCATATAGACCGTTGAGTTCAGATGCGATACTCGCAAGTTCTGCGTTCTTAGCTGGGTCTAGCGGGGCAGGTAAAACAAGGCTGCTGCGTAAGCTGTTAAGTTTTCTGGCATTAACGGCATCAAGTTCTACATTGGCATATTTTGCCGCTTCTGTTGCATAGCGCACAGATGTTGAAGTGACTTTTTCACCCATTGCGGCAGATAAAGCCGCGGTGTCGTCAGTGATAAAATTGGAATAAATCCATTCCGCACGATTAGCTTCAATCGACAAATCCGCTAAATCGGCTTCTGCTTGGTTAATGAAATTAATTGCTGCAGTGGCATCAATTTTTTCAACTGGAGCGGGAGCAGGCTCTTGAGTGTCATTACAGGCACTTAATCCTAATGCTATTGAGACAATTAGTGCAATTTGAGACGGTCGTTTTAAAGGCAAGTTCATATTGGTTGCATCCTTGTTTTTATTATCGGCGTCAGTGTACCGAAAAATAGCAATCATTGCATATAAGTTAACAATCTGGTGCAGTTGTTACGATTTCTGTTGTCTAGATTAATAAAGAAAGCTGACAATTTCGATTGACATCTGTGCGCTCAATGATTAATTTAAACAGGTGTTTAAATTAATTTGGGTCTGGGAATGGCAAGCCGTACTGATACAAAAACAAGAATACTCGATGCAGCTGAAAAGTTGTTCGCTGAAAGAGGTTTTTCTGAAACGTCGTTACGACTGATCACCAGCAAAGCTGAAGTCAATTTGGCATCTGTTAATTACCATTTTGGTTCGAAAAAAGAATTAATTCGTGCTGTATTAGCAAGATACTTAGATGTGTTTATGCCAAGCGCCGCGATAGAGATTAAACGTATACATCATGCGCCTGAAAATTCGTCACTAAATGAGATTTTTTCTGCTTTAATTAAACCGTTACTTGAGCTTAATAAAGTACGCAACGGCGGCACGATTATTTTCTTGCAGTTGTTAGGTCGTGGTTATATTGAAAGCCAAGGTCATTTGCGCTGGTTTATTACCACACATTATGGCGAACATTTAGCGACGTTCGTACAAGCTGTATCGGCAAGTGCACCACACATTCCTGCGGCAGAAATGTTTTGGCGTTTGCATTTTACTCTAGGAACTATAGTGTTCACTATGGCTTCTGCAGATGCACTAAATGAAATTGCTGCAGCAGATTATGGCGAACACAACAATATTGAAGCCATTATACGTAAAGTTATCCCCTACATGGCAGCAGGTGTTGCTGTCCCTGTGTTAACAAACTAAGAAGGTATAAAATGAGTATCGTCATATTGCTAGTTATAGCGATCATTGTCCTCTTTGGCGTGCGTAATATCAGGATGCAATTTATCACGCGTCCAGTATTTTCGTTCTTCAAAAAAGTGTTGCCTCCTTTGTCGACTACCGAGAAAGAAGCAATGGAAGCGGGTGATGTTTGGTGGGAAGGTGAGTTATTCCGCGGAAAACCAAACTGGAATACCTTACATAGTTACGGTAAACCAACCTTAAGTGCAGATGAACAAGACTTTCTTGATAATCAAGTTAACACCGCATTAACCATGATTGACGATTTTGATATCGTCCATAACCGTAAAGATCTCCCGCCAGAGTTATGGCAATATTTTAAAGAACAAGGCTTCTTCGCATTAATCATTCCTAAAAAGTACGGTGGACGCGAGTTTTCAGCATATGCAAACTCAACAATTGTAGCCAAAATTGCCACGCGTAGTGTCAGTGCAGCCGTGACTGTAATGGTACCTAACTCTTTAGGCCCTGGTGAGTTGTTGACACATTACGGTACTCAAGAGCAAAAGGAGCGTTGGTTACCTTCGCTTGCAGTTGGTAAAGACATTCCCTGTTTTGCGCTTACAGGCCCAGAAGCGGGTAGTGACGCTGGTGCAATACCCGATATCGGTGTTGTTTGCCTGCGCGAATTTGAAGGCGAAGAGACATTAGGCTTAAGCCTAACGTGGAACAAACGCTATATTACCTTAGCGCCAGTTGCTACTGTACTCGGTTTAGCGTTCCAAATGCGCGATCCCGACGGTTTACTCGGTGACGTTAAAAACATTGGCATAACGTGCGCGTTGATCCCAACTGACCATAAAGGTGTTGAGATTGGTCGTCGTCATAACCCATTAATGATGGCGTTTATGAACGGTACAACAAGTGGTGAAGATGTATTTATTCCATTAGATTGGATTATTGGTGGCCCACAGTTTGCCGGTAAAGGCTGGCGTATGCTGGTTGAATGCTTGTCTGCAGGACGTGGTATCTCATTACCTGCTCTGGCAACCGCATCGGGCCATGTGTGTACCAAAACGACCACAGCCTACAGTTATGTTCGTCAGCAGTTTGGTATGCCTATTGGTCTGTTTGAAGGTGTACAAGAAGCGATGGCGCGTATTATCGCCAATACTTACCAGCTTGAAGCTGCACGTCGCTTAACCACGCAAGGTATCGACTTAAAAGTTAAACCTTCTGTGGTGACTGCAATTGCAAAATACCACATGACAGAGCTAGGCCGTGATGTGTTAGAAGATGCGATGGACATTCAGTCTGGTAAAGGTATCCAATTAGGACCAAAAAACTATTTAGGTCATGCTTATATGGCAACACCTATTTCAATTACCGTTGAAGGTGCAAACATCCTCACTCGTTCATTGATGATTTTTGGTCAAGGTGCAACCCGTTGTCATCCATATGTTTTGGCTGAAATGGAAGCCGCTGCAATGGAAGATGAAACTTCTGCATTAGATCGTTTCGATTCATTATTGCTCGGTCACATTGGTTATGCGATGGGTAATGCATTACGTTCATTTGGTAGTGCACTAACAGGCAGCCGTTTCGCCAGTGCACCAGTGAGTGGCCCAACGCAGCAGTATTATCGTGACATGACGCGTATCTCTTCGTCACTTGCCATTATGACTGATTTATCGATGTTAATTATGGGTGGGGATCTTAAGCGTAAAGAAATGATATCTGCACGTATGGGGGATGTACTAAGTCAGTTATATCTTGCATCTGCTACGTTAAAGCTGTTTGAAGATAACGGTCGTCAGCAAGATGATTTACCAGCCGTGCATTATGTGATGACTGAACGTTTACATTTAGCGGCTAAAGCGCTTAATGACGCGATTCGTAATTTTCCGAGTAAAATCGCTGCTGTATTACTACGAGTGTTGATTTTCCCATTAGGTAACCACTTCAATGCACCAAGTGATAAATATGCAGTTGATTTAGTCAAAGGTATGCTTAAGCCTGGACCCGCGCGTGACCGCATTACTTTCCTTTGTGGAGAGTTTGACGGTGACACTAGCGGTATTGCTGAAGTTGAAAGTGCGTTCTTAGCTAAATATGCAGCGAAAGATTTGTATAAGAAGCTTAAGAAAGCACAACGCAGCGGCCATATAAAATCTAAACTTCCTATGCTTGAGTTATTTGACGTGGCGTTAGAGAAAGACATTATCACTGAAGCTGAGCATAAACAGCTTGTTGAGGCGGACGTATTACGTTTAGCTGCTATCAACGTGAATGACTTTGAAGAACTATAAGCTCAGTTGATTACCTTGATGTAAATCTTAGATGCAAATTGGCCCTGACTCTGTCGGGGCTTTTTTTATCCATCACCTTATGGTTAGGCGAGTAAGCTGACGAATGATTAAGCGGATAAGCAGGGTACTGTAACAGCTTTGAAGGTCACTTTATTTCGGTATATCGTTAGTATTCAAAATAACCAATAAAAAAGCCAATCCGAAGATTGGCTTTATCGTTAACGAGATTATCACTGGATGTACGTTAGTGAATGTTGCTCGTTATGTTCGGCTTATTTAAGCAACGATCAACACTTTACACGTGTTAGTGCCACCGATGGTTTCCATCGCGTCACCTTTAGTCATCAGTACCATATCACCACTGACTAAATAACCTCTGTTCACCATGCAATTTAATGCTTCTTTAGCTAGCTCATCAGCAGGGTATGCCGTTGAGTCAAACTCAATTGGTTGTACACCACGGTACATTGCCATGCTGGCCAATGTCTTTTGATGACGAGATAATGCAAAAATAGGTAAACCAGAACTGATGCGTGACATTAACTTAGCTGTCGCGCCAGATTCAGTTAACGAAATAATCGCTTTAACACCAGGTAAATGGTTAGCCGCATACATGGTAGAAAGCGCAATCGTTTCTTCAACAGAAGAGAAACGTTGATCCATGCGATGCTTAGATACATTCACACTTGGGTGTAATTCTGCACCTAAACAAACGTTAGCCATAGCCAAAACCGTTTCTTCAGGGAAATCACCAGCAGCGGTTTCTGCTGAAAGCATTACCGCATCAGTACCGTCTAACACAGCGTTAGCCACGTCCATGACTTCTGCACGAGTTGGCATTGGGCTAGTAATCATCGATTCCATCATCTGGGTCGCAGTGATCACCGCTTTGTTTAGTTGGCGAGAACGTTCAATTAAGCGTTTTTGTACGGCAACAAGTGCAGCGTCACCAATTTCAACACCCAAATCACCACGTGCTACCATCACTACGTCTGATGCACGGATAACATCATCCATCGCTTCATCGCTTTCAACTGCTTCAGCACGTTCAACTTTAGCAACGATTAGCGCTTTACTGCCTGCTTCAAGTGCTAATGCACGAGCTAAATCTAGATCAGCACCGGTACGTGGGAATGATACTGCTAAATAATCAACATCAATCATGGCTGCGGTTTTAATATCAGCCATGTCTTTTTCAGTAAGGGCAGGAGCTGTTAAACCGCCGCCTTTCTTATTGATGCCTTTGTTATTCGATAACGGGCCAGCAACAGTAACCGTTGTGAAGACTTTGTGGCCTTCAACACGGTCAACTCTTAACTGCACTCGACCATCATCAAGCATTAAGATATCGCCAATGACTACATCATTAGGCAATTGCTTGTAATCAATACCAACTTGTTTATCATCGCCTTCGCCTTTTGCTAAGTCAGCATCAAGAATAAAGCTATCACCTAAGTTAAGTTTGATTTTTTGGTTATCTTTGAAGGTAGAAATACGTATCTTAGGACCTTGTAAGTCACCTAAAATAGCGACATGCTTGCCCAATTCTTTAGCAATTCTACGAGTATCCGTAGCACGCTTTAAATGATCTTCTGGTGAACCATGTGAGAAGTTAAGTCTGACAACGTTAGCACCTGCTGCGATAATTTTACGTAAATTATCATCGCGGTCAGTTGCTGGCCCAAGTGTGGTAACGATTTTAGTTCTGCGGAACATAAGATACTCCGTTAAGGATAAGAAAGATTTTTTGTTAAATTGAATTTGGTTATTTAAAGTACTCAAACAATATTAGCACTTAAATGATGCAACTATATTAACAGACATTCTGACTAAATGTAGTAAAGTTACCAACAAAATGATCGTTTTTAATATGTAATTTATGTGACAGATCAGCGATTTTTACAATAAAAAAAACCAAACAGACTAATCCGTTTGGCCTCGTGAACAATATTTGATTGCTGTCGATGAAATTTTACGCGATCAAACATAACTGAATTGTGTAATTATTTATCAGTTATCTTGAAAGCTTCATGCAAAACTATCAATTTATAGAGTATAGGCTCTATCGTTACACAGCCTAAAGCGAACAATTTACTCAGTTTAATAAAAATCCAGTAAGAGATGTTTATTTCACCTCCCATCAATTTAGATGGTCAAATCCTTGTTCACACGAGATTCTTTCAACACTTCCTTCACACGTTTTAAATTATCACGGAAACGAGGGCCTCTACGTAAGGTAAAGCCTGTTGCCAACACATCTATGGTAACCAATTGTGCTAAGCGCGATGCCATCGGTAAATACATGTCAGTGTCTTCAGGGACTTCCATCGTTACAGGCAGAGTGCACTCATAAGACAATGGTGAATTTCGGGCGGTAATGCCAATCACGGCAGCGCCATTTTCACGCGCAATACGGGCAATTTCAATCAGTGATTTAGTGCGACCTGTATGCGAAATCAATACGACCACGTCACCTTCATTACAGTTAATACAGCTCATACGCTGCATTAACACATCATCGAAACATATCACTGGTACATTAAAACGGAAGAACTTGTTTTGCGCATCGTGGGCTACAGATGCTGATGCGCCAAGGCCAAAAAACGAAATAGTCTTAGCTTGAGTGAGAATATCGACCGCTTTATTTATCGCTGATGTATCTAAACTTTGACGGGCAGTATCGAGCGATGCCATTGAAGATTCGAAGATTTTTGTCGTGTATGACTCTGGCGTGTCATCTTCTTCAACGTGGCGACTAACATAAGGTGTGCCGTTAGCAAGACTTTGAGCCAAATGTAACTTAAAATCAGGGAAACCCTTTGTGTCTAATCGACGACAAAATCGGTTAACCGTTGGTTCACTAACATCAGCCATCTTTGCTAATGTGGCAATACTTGAATGTATAGCTGTTTGCGGTGAGGCTAATATGACTTCGGCAACTTTACGTTCCGATTTACTAAATTGGGTAAGGCTTTTTTGAACCTTTTCAAGGGTATTCATAAGCAAGCATCCGCTAAAAAGTAGCTAAAAGTAGGTAATGTAATTTTATATCATAACTTACAGGAATTACGTGATTTAAGTTATTTATTTACCTTTGACAGTAATCTGTAGTTATTTTTCAAGACATAGATCACGGTAGAATGGTTCTCAAGCCTTGTAATTGGTAGAAAATCATAGCAGATAATAGATACACATGACTAGATTAACAACAATAGAATAAATGCAAATTAAAGATGCAATATTTAAATTCTGTTGTTATATTACAACAAAAGTGTGCTTTTATTCATCGACCGAATTCGAACATGACACACACATATTATTAGGAGAGCTTTCAGCAATGGGCAAATCAATTGGAGCCAAGGCTTGCGACTTCGTACTTTTCGGTACAAAAGGCGATTTAGCTAGGCGTAAATTATTACCTTCTCTATATCAGCTAGACAAAGCAGAGCTACTTGATAAAGAAACCAAGGTAATCGGTGTAGCAAAAGACGCATTTACTCAAGAAGAGTTTGTCGCCCTCGTTACTAAAGCACTAAATACATTTGTTAAAGATGAACTTTGCCCAACCACGTTAGCGCGCTTCCTCAGTCGTTGTCATTATATCGGTACCAATTTTACAGAACCTGAAGGTTACAGTGCCTTCCACGATTTACTTGAACCAAGTAAACGCGTCATGGTGAACTACTTCGCTACACCTCCTTCGATTTTCGGTGCCATATGTCGTTGTTTACATGAACAAGACCTTATTCAATCTGACACCCGTGTTGTGCTCGAAAAGCCGATTGGTACTGATTTAGAATCATCTCATGTGATTAATGACCAAGTGGCTGAATTCTTCAACGAGAACCAGGTTTACCGTATCGACCATTACTTAGGTAAAGAAACAGTACAAAACCTGATTGCTTTACGTTTTGCTAACTCATTGTTTGCCTCTAAGTGGGATAACCGCACGATTGACCATGTACAGATTACTGTAGCTGAAGAAGTGGGGATCGAAGGGCGCTGGGGCTACTTTGATGGCGCAGGCCAAATGCGTGACATGATCCAAAACCATTTATTACAAGTGTTAACTTTGGTTGCGATGGATCCACCTGTCAATTTAGATGCAGATAGTATTCGCGATGAAAAAGTAAAAGTACTTAAGTCACTGCGTCCAATTAACCAAGACAATGTGTATGAAAATACCGTCCGTGGTCAATACAGTGCGGGTTTCTTAAAAGGCTCGCCTGTTCCTGGTTACCTTGAAGAAGACGATGCCAATACACAGTCGAACACTGAAACCTTTGTGGCACTTCGCGTTGATATTGATAATTGGCGTTGGGCTGGTGTGCCATTCTATTTACGTAGTGGCAAGCGTATGCCGTTCAAGAGCAGCGAAATTGTGGTGTATTTTAAAAACCCACCGCATAACTTGTACCGAGCAAGCTTGCGTAATCTTCCACCAAACAAATTGACCATCCGCTTGCAACCTCATGAAGGGGTTGAAATTCAGATGATGAACAAAGTTCCTGGTCTTGAGCAAAAGCAGCGTCTACAAACAACCAAGCTTGATTTAAGTTTTAGTGACACCTTTAAAAATGAACGTATTGCAGATGCATATGAACGTTTGTTATTAGAAGCCATGTTAGGTAATCAAGCCCTGTTTGTTCGTCGTGATGAAGTTGAACAAGCATGGAAATGGGTTGATGGAATTATTCAGTCATGGGAACAAAGTGGCGAAAGACCTAAGCCTTATCCTTGTGGAACATGGGGACCTGTGGCATCGGTTGCATTGATAACCAAAGATGGTCGTTCTTGGGACGAGTAGGGAGCTCACATGATTAAAGATACTGTATTTAAATCGTTCGACACTCCAGCTGATTTAGAAGCTAAATTAGCCGACAAAATTGCTAAGCAATTACAGGATGCTGTCGACACACGTGGTAAAGCCAGCTTGGTGGTATCGGGCGGTTCAACACCGTTGAAATTATTTGAGCTATTAAGCCATAAACTTGTCGATTGGAGTGATGTTTATATTACTTTAGCCGATGAGAGGTGGGTTAATGCTGATGAAAAAGATTCAAATGAAAGATTGGTTCGCGAGCATTTATTGCAAAATAGAGCTGCCAGTGGAAAGTTTCGTGGTTTAAAAAATATGTTCGCAACCCCTGAAGCCGGTTGCGATATGACCAGTGAATCATTGGCTAATTTCCCACGTCCTTTTGATGTGGTGATATTGGGAATGGGTACAGATGGACATACTTGTTCATGGTTCCCTTGCAGTGCAGAACTTGATAATGCATTAACCACTAAGGCTTTGTGTGTTGCGGTCAATCCGACTACGGCTCCATATGCACGTATTAGTTTGTCTAAAGATGCCATTTTAAATAGTCGTCAGATTTATTTGCATCTTGTCGGAGAACCAAAATTAACGGTTTATCATCAGGCTCTTGAGAATGATGATGTTACCCAAATGCCCATAAGAGCAGTATTAGCGCAGCGTAAAACGCCCGTTGATGTGTTCTATAGCGCGTAAGGAGTTTTACCATGCACTCAGTAGTACAAGCCGTCACCGATAGAATTATTGCACGCAGTAAACAGTCTCGTTCAACGTATTTAACAGCGTTAAATGATGCCAAAGCAAAAGGTGTTCATCGCAGCGCCCTAAGTTGTGGCAATTTGGCTCATGGATTTGCGGCCTGCCAGCCAGCGGACAAAGACTCTTTACGTCAACTAACGAAAGCTAATATTGGTATCGTAACCGCATTTAACGACATGTTGTCAGCGCATCAACCATACGAAACCTATCCGAATATGCTTAAGCAAGCATGTGTGGACGTAGGCAGTGTTGCGCAGGTTGCTGCCGGTGTACCTGCTATGTGTGACGGCGTGACCCAAGGTCAGCCTGGCATGGAGTTAAGTTTACTGAGTCGTGAAGTCATAGCAATGTCTACTGCGATAGGGTTATCGCACAATATGTTTGATGGTGCGTTACTGCTGGGTATTTGTGACAAAATCGTGCCAGGTTTATTAATTGGCGCGTTAAGCTTTGGTCATTTGCCGATGCTATTCGTGCCTGCGGGCCCAATGAAATCGGGTATTCCGAATAAAGAAAAAGCGCGTGTTCGTCAGCAATTTGCTCAAGGGCAAGTTGACCGTGCAGCACTGCTTGAAGCTGAAGCGAAGTCATACCATAGTGCTGGCACATGTACTTTCTATGGTACGGCTAACTCTAACCAGTTAATGCTTGAAATCATGGGCTTACAACTACCTGGTTCATCGTTTGTTAATCCTGACGATCCATTACGTGATGAATTAAGCAAAATGGCCGCTAAACAAGTTTGTCGTTTAACGTCTATGGGCACTCAATATACACCAATTGGTGAAGTGGTATCTGAAAAGTCAGTAGTTAACGGCATTGTGGGTATTCTTGCGACAGGCGGTTCTACTAACCTAACCATGCACATTGTTGCTGCTGCCCGTGCTGCTGGCATTATTGTTAATTGGGACGATTTTTCTGATTTGTCAGATTCAGTGCCATTGTTAGCACGCGTATATCCAAATGGACATGCTGATATTAATCACTTCCACGCTGCTGGCGGCATGGCATTGTTGATTAAAGAGTTACTAGATGGCGGTTTATTGCATGAAGATGTCAATACCGTTGCTGGCTTTGGATTACGTCGTTATACCCAAGAACCTCGTTTGCTTGACGGCGAACTTAAGTGGGTTGACGGTGTGACTGAAAGCTTAGACAAAGAAGTATTAACCCACCTTGCGACGCCGTTCCAAAGCAATGGCGGCTTGAAATTATTGAAAGGTAACTTAGGTCGTGCGGTGATTAAAGTGTCTGCTGTACCTGATACTAATCGTGTGATTGAAGGTCCTGCGATCGTGATTGATGATCAAAACAAACTCGATGCACTATTTCAGGCTGGTGAGCTTGACAGAGATTGTGTTGTGGTTGTTAGAGGTCAAGGCCCTAAAGCTAATGGTATGCCTGAGCTTCATAAGCTCACACCCTATCTAGGCACCTTACAGGACAAAGGTTTTAAAGTGGCATTAGTCACTGATGGCCGTATGTCTGGAGCCTCTGGTAAGGTTCCTGCCGCAATTCATTTAACCCCAGAAGCACTTGATGGTGGTCTGATTGCCAAAGTTGAAAACGGCGATGTGATTCGTGTTGATGCTACAACCGGTGAGTTAACTCTATTTGTTGACGAGAAAACACTTGCAAGCCGAACTGCAGGCAAAGTGGATTTACATCATTCAAGTTATGGCATGGGCCGTGAATTGTTTGGCGCGCTACGTAACAGTTTAAGCAGCCCAGAAACGGGTGCTCGCAGTACTAATGCGATTGATGAATTATATTAAAAATAAAAGGAAGTCGGTTATATGATTGAGCCTAATAATTGGTTGCTTCAACCTCAAGACGTATTTAAACGCAGCCCGGTTGTTCCGGTCATGGTAATTAATAAACTTGAGCATGCAGTGCCTTTAGCTAGAGCATTAGTTGCTGGCGGTATTAGTGTACTTGAAGTTACGCTTCGTACACCTTGCGCCCTTGAAGCGATTGCAAAGATTGCTAAAGAAGTACCTGAAGCACTTGTTGGTGCAGGCACTATTTTAAATGAAGCTCAGCTAAACCAAGCGGTTGCTGCTGGTTCACAGTTTATTATCACTCCTGGTGCAACTGTTGATTTACTAAAAGCAGCCAAGAAAGGCACTGTGCCATTGATCCCCGGTGTGGCTAGTATTTCTGAGATCATGGTGGGTATGGAGTTGGGTTACACTCACTTCAAGTTTTTCCCAGCAGAAGCGTCTGGTGGCGTTAATGCACTGAAATCATTCTCTGGCCCATTGTCTGATATTCGTTTCTGTCCAACAGGCGGTATTAGCCCTGCGACTTATAAAGATTACTTAGCACTATCGAATGTTGATTGTATTGGCGGCAGCTGGATAGCACCGACTGATGCAGTAGACAACGAAGAGTGGGATCGCATTACCCAACTGTGTAAAGAAGCGCTTGCTGCACTGTAATATCTTTATTGTGTGATAATTCAAAAACCAGCATCTGCTGGTTTTTTTATAAGCATTTACTGGTGTTTTATTATAAACCGTATACTGTTTAGCACATTGATGCCGCTTACTAAAATACTCATTAATCACTATGGTATGTGAGATAAACTTTTCCTAGCAGCACCATTCATCGCGATTCCATAAAATGATGATGAATGATCCACACAAATTTATTGATGGTTTAAGTCGATAACAAAGCAAGTCCATTTATATTAAGAGGTATTCTCAATGCTTTATGATTTAACGGTTGTTCAATTTAGTAAAATGCTTAATAACCTAAGTGCAATCCTTGTCAAAGGTGAAGGCTTTGCAGAAGCTAAAAAAATTGAAATGTCGGTGCTACTTAATTCACGTTTAGCCCCAGATCAATTTAACTTAACTCGTCAAGTGCAAATTGCGTGCGATACAGCCAAATTAGCCGTAGCGCGTTTAACTGGCCAAGAAGATAGTGCGCCAAAACATGAAGATAATGAGACGACATTAGCGGAGTTACAAGCTCGTATAGCTTCTGTTGTCGATTATTTAGCCACGTTTACAGCCGAAGACTTTACTGGTGCAGAAACTCGCAAAATTACTCATCGTCGTTGGGAAGATAAATATCTTACTGGGCGTGATTTTGCTTTGGAACATGCCATTCCTAATATTTATTTCCATGTGACAACTGCCTATGCAATTTTGCGCCATAATGGTGTTGAAGTGGGTAAAAAAGATTACTTAGGCGCAATGCCATTTAAGTCGTAAACAACCAAACGTTTATGCATTGATAGCACCATTTTATATGGCAACAATAAAACCAGCATTAGCTGGTTTTTTGTTACCTGCTTAACATGAATCTACGACAGTCAAGTAATCAATGTCAGTCATGACACCTTATCTCCATAAAGCGGTTAATGGACCCAAGCCTGAAAATAACAATATTGATCCGCCATTAAGCTTGTTATCCCATATTATGTTTCTATCATGGGAATAGTATTTTTATAGACGTACAGCATTCAGTGACAGGAGTGAGTATGAAAACAATCGGTATGATAGGTGGTATGAGTTGGGAGTCGACACTCAATTATTACAAAGCCATTAATCAAGGTGTTAAGTCTGCATTAGGTGGGCTGCATTCGGCCAAAATTTGTTTATACAGTGTCGATTTTGCTGAAATAGAAACCCTGCAACATAAAGGATTGTGGCACGATACTGCTATTCATTTAACCACAGCCGCTAAAGCGGTTGAAGCTGGCGGGGCAGACTTCTTATTGATTTGTACCAATACCATGCACAAAGTGGCTGATGATATCCAAGCACAAATCTCGATACCTATTTTGCATATTGCAGATGCCACAGCGGAGGTGTTGTTAGCCGATGGGATCAGTAAAGTCGGCCTATTGGGCACGCGCTTTACCATGGAACAGGACTTTTATAAGCAACGGATAAGTGATAACTATCCCATTGAGGTACTGGTTCCTTCACCACACGAGCAAACATTAATTCATGACGTGATATATCAAGAGCTATGTCTGGGCACGATAAATCCGCAATCACGACAATGCTATCTTGGCATTATTGATAAATTATATGAGCAAGGGGCTGAGGCGGTGATTTTAGGTTGTACAGAGATAGCCCTATTAGTGCAGCAACAACATACGCATGTTCCTTTGTATGATACGACTCAAATTCATGCCAATAAGGCCGTTATGCTGGCCTTAGCTAAGTAACCTCAACTCGGGATAATAAACGGATATCAAACAGTCCTTTGTCTCGCTAACTGAGTTGAATAGCCATAGGTTCATTTTCGGTGGGAATGTTAAGACAAAAAAACGCCTTACAATATTGTAAGGCGTAATGTTTAAAGCTTACTGCTTATTTTAGAATCGACTAGTCTTTATAAGCTCGGCCATAGAAGCTGTCTAATAGCACTTGTTTAAGCTCTTTAATCAACGGGTAACGTGGATTGGCACCAGTACATTGATCATCAAATGCATCTTCAGCAAGTTCATCCAGTTTGGCGATAAAATCTGCTTCATTAACACCAGCATCCTGAATTGATGCAGGGATACCAATGGTTGTTTTCAGCTGTTCGATTTTCTCAATCAGTTTTTCAACTTTTTGAGCATCAGTTTTACCACCTAGCTTTAAATAATCTGCAATGGCAGCATAACGACACAACGCTTTAGGACGGTCGTATTGACTAAACGCTGCTTGCTTAGTTGGCATATCTGTCGCGTTAAAGCGGATCACGTTAGAGATTAGTAGTGCATTAGCCAAACCGTGAGCTAAGTGGAATTCGGCACCTAATTTGTGCGCCATTGAGTGACAAACGCCTAAGAATGCGTTGGCAAAAGCAATACCGGCTATGGTGGCACCATTATGGACTTTTTCACGAGCGACTGGCGCTTTTGCACCAAATTCATAAGAGTCCGGTAGGTACTTAAACAATAGGTCTAATGCTTGTAGTGCTTGGCCATCACTGTATTCGTTTGCCATTACACTCACATAAGCTTCTAACGCATGTGTGACAGCATCAATACCACCAAAAGCGGTCAATGATTTTGGCATGTCCATGACTAAGTTAGGATCGACAATCGCCATGTTCGGTGTTAATTGATAGTCGGCAATAGGGTATTTCTTTCCGGTTACTTCATCGGTTACCACGGCAAAAGGAGTCACTTCTGATCCTGTACCTGAGGTTGTCGGAATGGCAACCATTTGAGCTTTAACACCCATTTTAGGGAATTTGTAAATACGTTTACGAATATCCATGAAACGCAGCGCTAAATCAGCAAAATCAACCTCAGGGTGTTCGTACATAACCCAAATGATTTTCGCTGCATCCATTGGTGAGCCACCACCTAACGCGATAATGACGTCCGGTTGGAAGCTTTGCGCAACTTTAGCACCTTGACGAACAATAGCTAAGGTTGGGTCGGCTTCTACCTCGTAGAACACTTCGGTTTCAAGCCCTTGTGCTTTAAGAATTTTTAAGGTTTCATTACAGTAACCGTTATTAAATAAGAACTTGTCAGTGATGATCAACGCGCGTTTTTTATCACTTAATTCTTCAAGTGCTATTGGTAAGCTACCGCGACGGAAATAAATAGATGATGGAAGCTTATGCCACAACATGTTCTCAGCCCTCTTAGCGACCATTTTTTTATTGATTAAATGACTTGGGCCGACGTTCTCAGAAATTGAATTACCGCCCCATGAACCACAACCTAGTGTTAACGATGGTGCTAGCTTGAAATTATATAAGTCACCGATACCACCTTGTGAAGCAGGTGTGTTAATCAAAATACGGGCTGTTTTCATTCTAAAACCAAAGGCTTTAACGCGTTCATCTTGGGTATCTTGATCGGTATACAAACCAGATGTATGGCCAATACCACCCAAGGTGACTAAAGCTTCCGCTTTGTCCATTGCCTCATTAAAGTCTTTTGCTTTATACATCCCTAATAACGGGGATAATTTCTCGTGAGCAAAGGCTTCAGCATCATTAATGTCAGTTACTTCACCGATAAGCACTTTGGTGGTACTAGGCACTTCAAAACCAGCCATTGCAGCTATAGACACTGCACTTTGGCCAACGATATCAGCATTAAGGCCGCCGTTTTTAAGGATCACACTCTGCATGGCTGCGGTTTCAGCTTTAGATAGAATATGACCACCGTGGCTGATAAAACGCTCTTTAACTTGCTTATAAATGCTGTCTACTACAATTACCGCTTGTTCAGATGCACACACCACACCATTGTCGAAAGTCTTTGACATTAATATAGAGCTTACCGCGCGTTTGATGTCTGCGGTCTCATCGATAACGATAGGTGTATTACCAGCACCAACACCAATGGCAGGTTTACCAGATGAATAGGCCGCTTTAACCATGCCTGGTCCACCAGTGGCTAAAATGAGGTTAACTTTCGCATGAGTCATTAACTGATTAGACAAGGCAACACTAGGTTGATCAATCCAGCCAATAATATCTTTGGGGGCACCTGCTGCAACGGCTGCATCTAAAACAATTCTAGCTGCCGTTGTGGTTGAGTTTTTAGCTCTTGGGTGCGGCGAAAAAATAATGCCATTACGGGTTTTTAAGCTAATAAGCGCTTTAAAAATAGCAGTAGAAGTAGGGTTAGTTGTTGGGACAATACCGCAAATAATACCTACAGGCTCTGCAATGGTAATGGTACCGAAGGTTAAGTCCTCAGATAAAATACCGCAGGTTTTTTCATCTTTGTATTTGTTATAAATGTATTCAGATGCAAAGTGGTTTTTAATCACTTTATCTTCTAATACACCCATCCCCGTTTCTGTTACGGCCATCTTCGCCAGAGATATGCGCGCATCTGCTGCAGCTAAGGCTGCCGCTCTAAAGATAGTATCAACTTTTTCTTGGCTAAAATTGGCAAACTCGGCTTGGGCTTTGGCCACGCGCTCAACTAATAAATCAAGCTCTTGTGTATTGGTGACTGTCATAGTGGTTTCCTTTAAAAATATTCAACAAATCAGTTTTGCAAAATATTCTTTGTAAATAAAATTACAACTTTAATGGGGTGTTTGCTGTGATGGTGACCACAAATGCATAACTAAATGTAATTTTATTACAGCAATTGGTTGTTTTATGAACGCTAATTATTGTTTGAATAGTAAACATCAATTTGTCTTGGTATGTAAACATTACCAACGTTGGTATGAGTTCATCATTAACACCAGTTTATAGCACCAATGTAATACAGACATCCGTGCTTCCTTTATTTTCTTGTCGCTTACCCTAGTACAAGTCTCAACCGAGAAAGCGATAATTTTTAATTGTTTTGCAATAGGAATAGTCTGTTTTTTGAACTTATTACATTGATGAAATAACAGACTGAATCACTATTTTGAAAATATTCTATTGAATTTAAATAACATTTTATGATTGAGCTACGTGTATAAGCAATAGCTAAAGCTCGTTTAGCTTATTTAATTAGAGAATTGTGATTGACATCAATATTTATAAAAGGGAATATGCTCACCAGCAGGGCATATGCTCAGTATTGGTGCGAATGTGTAATGTTGTTGGATTAATGATGTGACTCTACTGTGTAAACTTAGCTTAGTTGACTGCTTAAGTATTGTTATGGTGGATTGAACCTTGTGGTGTTAAGTTCAACAGGCTGTAAAATATAGTGAGTTATCTGACTTGATCGAGTAAGGCGAGCATATGAACATAAATACCCAATTAATAATATTCGACTGCGATGGGGTTGTGATCGACAGTGAGGTGATTAGCGCCAAAGTGTTAATCGATAAACTGGCTCTATTGGGCGCCTGCATTGATATGGCTTTTGTACAACAGCATTTTCTAGGCTGTCAATTTTCCACCGTCGCCGACAAAGTACAGCGTTTGCTCGCGATTACATTACCTGAACAGTTTGAAGCAGAATATCGTCAGCAGTTATTGATTGAGTTTGAGCATAATCTGACAGTAACCGATGGTATTAAATCGATATTAGCAGACTTGAAAGTACCGTATTGCATAGCAACCAGCAGCAGTTTACCGCGTACAACCAGAGCATTAGAAGTTGTAGGGTTAACGGATGTGTTTGGTTCAAATGTTTTTACTGCCAGCGAAGTTAAGCGAGGTAAGCCAGCACCTGATTTATTTTTGCATGCCGCTAAAAGTATGGGGATTGAGCCCCAACATTGTTTGGTGATTGAAGACAGCTTTTTTGGCGTCAGTGCAGCTGTAGCCGCCAAAATGCAAGTGATTCATTATATTGGCGGTGGTCATATAGTTGATAACGTTAGTGATGAGTTACACCCAGTGTCACAAGCTTATCCAGAGATAAATGTACTAAGTCATTGGCGCCATTTTAATCGTCTAATGCCAGCGTTATGCGTTGATACTGAATATAAGGGATAACATGGATAGCAAGTCGAATTCAGAACTCGCGCGATTAGAGCAAGCGGCAAGAGCAGCATGGTTATATTACGTCGCCAAGAATACTCAAGATGAAATTGCCCAAAAATTAGAAGTATCAAGACAGTCAGCGCAACGTTTAGTCGCATTAGCGGTTAGTGAAGGGTTAATTAAAGTCCGTTTAGATCACCCCATTGTTAAATGTATGGAGTTGGGCCAACAGTTAACGCAAGCTTTCAATTTATTGGAATGCGAAATTGTCCCCAGCGATCCTGCTGACGACAGTTCCGTGCATGGTTTAGCCCAATGTGGCGCAGGTGTATTAGAGCGGTACTTAAAATCTGAACAGCCTAAAACTCTAGCCTTTGGTACCGGACGAGCACTCAAAGCTTGTATTGATGAGTTACCTTCGATGCAATGTCCGCAACATAAAATAGTGTCGCTATTAGGCAATATGATGTTAGACGGTTCTGCATCAGCATTTGATATCGTGGTCAGTATGGCTAATCGAGTGCAGGCTAAACATTACCCTATGCCGTTACCCGTTATTGCTACTTCAGTGGCGGAAAAGCAGTTATTGCATGACTTAGCGCCGGTAAAAAGTATTTTTGAATTAGTTATACAAGCAGATGCTACTTTTGTTGGAATAGGGCACATGGGCGCAGAGTCACCATTATTGCTCGATGGTTTCATTAATCAGTCACAGTTAACCGAGTTAATTAATGACAATGCCACTGGTGAAATCATCAGTTGGGTGTACAACCAGCAAGGGCAGTTACTCGATCATTCAATAAATGAATTAGTGATGAGCTCACCGTTGAGGATTGATTCAAATAAGCCTGTTTACGGTATTGCTGCTGGCCAACATAAAGTTGATGCTATATTTTCAGCATTGCAAGGTCGCTTAATTAATTCATTGATAACCAATGAATATACAGCCGAAAGAATATTAGCAAAACTAAAATGAATGATTAAATAAACTTATTCTTGGAATTCAAGTTAGATCAATAACAAGTAAATATTCTATAAAAATAATATGAATATAAATGGGGTTATTATTTCAACTCAATAGAAATAATAAATAGTCAGTAAAGGAAAGACAGTATCACTTTATCATCGATTTTTGGTGAGGGTTTTACTTATTTTCTAAATAGGAATATAAAAACAATGACAATAAGTCAACATGAGGCTTCATTCAAACAAACGAATGAAGAGCAGCTGCCTGTAGCTAAAAATAAATTACATGGTTGGAAACACTTTGCAGGTTTATATGCTGGGGAGCATGTTGCCGCGACAGAGTTCGTTATTGGTGCCACTTTTGTTGCTCTAGGTGCCTCAACCATTGATATATTACTTGGACTATTAATTGGTAATCTATTGGCGATGTGTTCGTGGTGGTTATTAACGGCACCGATTGCTGTTGAAACTCGACTCAGTTTATATAACTATTTAAATAAGATTGCTGGCGACTCGATGACCAAGCTCTATAACTGGGCTAATGTGATTATCTTCTCGGTGATATCCGCAGCGATGATCACAGTATCGTCCACAGCCGTTCGTTTCTTATTCGACATTCCGGCACAATTAAATTGGTATCCCAGTAGTCTATGGTTTGTGATGATAGTATTAGCGGTAGGATCTATCGTCGTTGTGGTTGCCATGTATGGTTTCTCGACCGTGGCTGACTTTTCTAAAATTTGTGCGCCGTGGTTATTTGTTATCTTTATTGCGGGTTCATTTACCTTATTCCCAGTGTTATCAAATCATGTTATTGGCAGTACCACATTAACGGGCTGGCAAGACTTCATGACCATAGGTGACAGCTCAATTTGGACTGGATTAAATGACAAAGGTGAACCCGGTATCGGTTTACTTGAAGTGATAGGCTTTGCGTGGGCCGCTAACTCAATTACTCACTTCGGTTTGATTGACATGGCTATTTTCCGCTTCGCAAAGCGTAAAAGTTATGGTTTGATTTCAGGTGTTGGTATGTTCTTCGGCCACTACTTAGCATGGATTTCTGCTGGTATTATGGGGGCAGGTACCGCTGTACTATTAAAAACCACTATTACCCAACTCGATCCAGGTGATGTTGCTTACCATGCCTTAGGTTTTTCAGGCTTTGTGATTATCATTATCGCTGGTTGGACAACGGCTAACGCCAATTTATACCGTGCAGGCCTTGCCGCGCAGTCAATATTTGTTAATCATTCTCGTGAACGTACCACCGCCATAGTGGGCTTAGTCACTGTCGTGATAGCGTGTTTCCCATTTGTGTTTTCGCAGATGTTACCGTTACTGACGTATGCCGGTCTTTTAGTTGTACCAGTGGGTGGTATTGTATTTGCTGAGCACGTGTTATTCCCTAAGATTGGCTTAACCCGCTATTGGGCTAAATATCAAAAACTGTCAAAAAGCACACCGGCAATTGCATCTTGGGCATTAGCGTTAGTATTTGGGTTTGGTTTAAATAGTCTTGATATTATTTCATTCTATTACTTATTTATTCCAACGTGGATATTCACCATTATAATTTATACCGTATTAGCTAAAAAGTATGGTGCCGATTTAGATTATACAGGTGCTATATTATTAGATGAGAAAGAACAGCAACAAATAACAGAGTATCAAGATGAAATGGCTAAAGACGATAAGCCTCATGTTGAAGATGGCAGCAAACTCACTAAGTTATTAAATAGCTTCGCGGTGATCTCTTTGATGGTTATTAGCATACTGGCTGCGAAAGTGATGTTTTATAGCCCAACAATGACAATCTATGCAGAGAATAAGTCTTTATTTGAAACGGTTTGTTTTGTTTGTACGATAATTTATTTTAGTTGTTCATACATTGCTCTGAAACTGAGGGATCCCCACGAATTTAATAGCATGCTTGTGGGTCCTTGATTAAACTTTGTAACGTCTTTATTCCTGCTAGCCAGTGAGACTTCAACAACCTCAAATACTTATCTCTGTAGGCTCTTAATCCTATAAATTGGCTTGATAAAACATTACGATGTTTGATTGAATTCGCTTGGTATTGTCTATGCTTATCCGCTGCTTTAACTGCCAAACCTAGCAGGTTCAACATAAATTGAGATAGACAGGCAATGAGCAGTAGAACGCTTAATTTATCCTTAATTCTACTGCCACTATCATTCATTTTTAGACCCGTTTTAACATCTCTAAAGCTTTCTTCTATCTGCATTCTAGTCGCATAAATTTTTACGACTCGTTTGGCTGTAGCACTTGAATGACAAAGTGATGTAGCAAGTAACCAAGGCTCTTTTTCACGCTCTGCACTTGACCGAGATTGTTTGCTCCGTCTGGTTCTATCACCCGTTGCAGTTCTATCTTTTCTTCCTTTATCTGTACGTTTGAAGATCACTAAGCGTGAACAGAAAGACGCCTGCTCACCTAAAAAATATACCCCAAGATTCTTAGCTCTTGCACTTGCTTGTATGTATAGCCTTTTGACTGGATACCAATGATGAACAATCGTTTTTCTACAATGTGTTCTGTTTCTGAATCGCCCCACATAATCCCAATCAAGTGACAGTATTTGTTTAAACCATGGTATTCGAAATCCAGCATCAGTCACGATGATAGGCTTGCAGTCATTAGGTAGCATCGCCTTAAGTTTGGTCAAAAAGGATAGATGAGTTTTAGGCTTCTCTTTTTTGTTTAGCGGATGTATTTCTTCATAAAGTGTCAATGAGCGCCCTTGAGCCGCCAAAGATGCTCGAATGAGAAAATGCTGCTTACGGTCATCAAGATCTGACCAATCGATATGAATAATGGGTTGCTTCATTTTCCCGACGAGCAAGCAGGTCATACGGGTATAAATGAACTCAATATCACGATGAAGATAAGGATTACTACAAAGCCTATCAACCCGCTTAATCTTATGTTTTTCCTTGGCTTTACTTTCAATATCACGGCCAAGCCCTGTGATTGATAATGCTCCACCATTCATTGAGCTTTCAATTGCAGAGAACAGACTTTGTCGGCGAGTTTTGTGCATTAACGGGGTGACAAGTGAGAGGCATTTTGATAAAACTTGTTTTGCATTCATGGCATTTACTCGTGGTAATTTTTGTTTGGCGATAAATTTGATCACCAAATGCCATGAATGTTCCTCAGTTTTTAACCTATCTCATTATTTTTATTCATTCTTTTGTGGGGATTCGTCAGGCTCTGAAACGACATAAGAAAATAAATTTGTAATTGAGTATTAATAACTCAAGGTTAATGGCTAATCTTAATAGCTTAAGGCTAATGATATTAATGAAGCATTCGCTTTGAGTTAGCCGTGTTATTCATTAGATAACACATATATCCATATTGTTTAATTATTTTATGAGGCACAATCCACATGGATCATTCTCAAGATTCAAATGTTCAACTGAACACGTTAAACCAACAAAGTTTGTCAACATTACCCGCTAATGTTGATGTGCCAAAATACGACCGTAGCCAGTTAACCGCTGGGATAGTACATATTGGGGTTGGTGGTTTTCATCGAGCTCACCAAGCTATGTATATTAATGAGTTGTTGAAGCAGCCTGGTTCTGAGTCTTGGGCGATTTGTGGTGTCGGTTTGTTAGAAGCTAATCGCAGTCTTCGTGATGTGTTGGTGAAACAAGACTATCTGTACAGTTTAACAGTACGTCACCCGAATGGTCAGATTGATCATCAAGTCATGGGGTCGATGATTGATTTTTTATTTGCACCAGAAAACAAACAACAGGTTATTGATAAACTGATTCACTCAGATACTAAAATTGTGTCGTTAACCATTACAGAAGGCGGTTATAACTTTAACCCTGCAACGGGTGAGTTTGATTTCAACAATCCAGACATTATCCATGATATGGCGAATCCTAATGACCCTATCACTGCATTTGGTTATTTAACGGCAGCACTTAAACAGCGTAAAGCTAAGGGCATGAAACCTTTTACCATTCAGTCTTGTGACAATATTCAGCATAACGGCGACATGACCCGTAAAATGTTATTAGCGTTTGTGAATAAACACGACGCTGATTTAGGCCAATGGATTGATGATAATGTCGCGTTTCCTAATGCGATGGTTGATCGTATTACTCCTGTAACAACCAAAGCGGATATCGAGTATGTGGCTAACACATTACACATTAACGATGAATGGCCAATTACGTGCGAAGCCTTTACTCAATGGGTGATAGAAGACAACTTTAGTGATGGCCGCCCAGCGCTGGATACCGTTGGTGCACAATTTGTCAGTGACGTAACACCATTTGAAAAAATGAAAATCCGTTTATTAAATGCAGGCCATTCAGTATTAGGTTTATTAGGTTCTATTCATGGTTTTGCCACGATTGATGAGTCGGTAACCGATCCATTATTTGCAACTTATTTACGTAAATTTATGGACGATGAAGTAACGCCGTTAATTGAGCAACTTGAAGGTATTGATTTAACACAATACAAAGACACGTTAATTGAACGTTTTGCCAATCCAAACATTAAAGACAGTTTGGCGCGAATTTGTCTCGAAAGTTCAGCCAAGTTACCAAAGTTTATCATTGCTTCAATTAATGAAAATATCGCATTAGGCCGTGATACTTCATTGGCAACATTAGTGATTGCAACCTGGTGTTTATACAGTGACAAACGGGTAGACCAACAAGGGAATGCGTTAGAGATTAACGATCAAATGGCCGCCCAATTACATGCGTATGCCAATAAAACAGCTCAAGATCCATTAGCGTTTTTGCAGTTAACAGATTTATTTGGTGATCTAAACAATCAAGCCAGTTTCTGTAAAGATTATCGTCAAGCGATTACGGCCTTATATGCACCGGGCAGTGACATTAAATCGATTATGCAAGCAAGATTACAAGCGAAAGGTTAAGCCGCATGAATAGCATATTAATTAATCATAAAGCTAAGGCCGACATTAGCATCAGTTGTTTTGGCGAAGTATTGTGGGATTGTTTCCCTGATGGTAAGCGTGTTGGCGGGGCACCTTTAAATGTGTGTGTCAGACTTAATGCCCTAGGCATTAAAGGTTCAATGATAAGTGCCGTTGGCGATGATCCACTAGGACATGAGCTCGTTAGCTTTATAGATGATCGCGGCGTTAATCGCGACTGTATCGCTATCGATCCCGTTAAAAGCACCAGCACAGTTCAAGTCACTTTAGACAAAAATGGATCTGCGTCATATGACATTGTCGCCGATACTGCCTGGGATAATATCGCATTAACAGAAGATATTATTGAGCAAGTTAATCGTACTGATGTGTTGGTCTTTGGTAGCTTGATTGGACGCAATGATGTGTCTCTTAATACCTTAACAGCTTTAGTTAAGTTGGCATCGTTTTCGGTGTTTGACGTTAACTTACGTGCGCCGCATTATCAGATTGATAGTGTGATTAATTTGATGAAAAAAGCTGATTTCATTAAATTAAATGACGATGAGTTGTATGAAATAGCCAAAGCGATGGGGTCGCCATTTCATTCTTTAGAACAAAATTTGGATTTTGTTGCCATTCAAACAAATACAGACTACTTGTGTGTCACCAAAGGCAGTCATGGTGCATTACTGAGTATTGGTGGACAGAAGTATTATAATTCAGGTTATTTAGTCAATGTAGTTGATACCGTCGGCGCCGGAGATTCGTTTTTAGGCTCGTTACTGTATCAATTATGCAGTGATAGTAATCCGCAGTATGCGATTGATTTTGCTTGTGCTGTGGGTGCTATGGTTGCTGAGTCTCATGGCGCTACGCCAATGATCACCTTAAATGAAATACAAGCGTTTATGCATCCGGTATAAATTGATTGGTGTTTTTGTTTTGTTTTATTTTTTGTGAAGTGTGAAGTGTGAAGTTTGGGTTATTTCCCCTTTATATAACCCGTTAGCGCTTGGTTGTTATAACCAAGCGCTTTTTTTATGAAAATAAACAGGACAATAAATGTTATTGCTCGCGACTTAACTCCATAATGCCTGCGGTTTTTGAACCAAATAATTGCTGATGTAAACGCCCAGCAAATTCATCGGTCATTCCAGAAATATAATCAGCAATCACCCGCATTGGATTATTATTGGCATTCCGCTCTGCTAACCATCGGTCCCGAGTATTAATCGGTAACAGACGTTCAGGATCCGAGGCAAACGCTTCAAACAATTCCATCACAATCTGTTGGCCTTTGTATTCCAACATCTGGATTTCAGGTTTACGAATAACATACTTAAATACTAATTGTTTCAGTACATGCAATGCAGCAGCAAAGTCGGGCTCTAATTCGGCATTATATTTTAGTAAGTCTTCGTCAAATTGCGAATTGGTGCTAATGCCAATCGCGGTGACGAAACCGTTGACCAAGGTACCGATAGCATCTTTGCGTAAATGATGTTCATGAGAGAATAGCTTGTCACCAATGTTAGCGATTTCAGATATCAGCCATTGATCTTTTATTTCAGTTAATTGCTCAACCACATCGCGCTGCCACTGATGTTGGTTAACAATCCCCATGACAATAGCATCTTCGAGATCATGTACGGCATAAGCAATGTCATCGGCTAATTCCATAATCGAGCAATCAAATGATTTATAGCGCGTCTTTAAATGGGGATAATCTACATGTGTATGGTTTTGTTCACTGCTGATAAACAACTGCCTATCCGATGCTGATAATGCTGCTAATACCCAATCAATAATGGGCATATCATCATCAAACAATCCTTTTACAGGTGGCCATTCTGAGGGTTTTAATTGGCGATGGTTGGCAATGTCGGGCCTAAGCTGATCGATATACAATTGCGAATAAGTTGCTGGGTATTTCATTACCCCAAGCAAAGTACGCCGAGTAAGGTTCATCCCCCATGAAGGGGTATAGGGTTCTAAACGAGTTAAAATTCGAAAAGTTTGCCCGTTGCCTTCAAAGCCACCGTGATGGCGCATCATGTAATTTAATGCGACTTCACCGCCGTGGCCAAAAGGTGGATGACCGATGTCGTGAGCCAAACAAATTGATTCAATGAGGCTCATTGAATTGAGTAAATACCTAAGGTCTGGATATTTTCGACGCAGCTGAGCAATTATGCCTGTACCAATTTGTGATACTTCTAATGAATGCGTTAGCCGTGTACGATAAAAGTCATTCATGCCAACACCAAGCACTTGCGTTTTGGCTTGAAGCCGACGAAATGCTGCTGAATGTAGAATACGTGCGCGGTCACGCTGATATGGGCTGCGATGATCATTACGGCGCTGTTTATCTTCACCGAGTAAACGTTGCTGCCAACGACTGTTCTGTTCTGCATTACTGGACTCGATGGTGTTATCAGGCATAAAATTCCTTTACAACATTTGATTAATTTCGTCTAAATTCAAGGTGAAACTTGGAATAAAACAATCACGGAAATAACTTACTGCCGGGTTAGGGTTGTCGTCTAACATTTGTTCTAAACGTTTACGGGCACTATTAAATTCACTGTTACCGGCTTTTTGTTCTTCTAAACACTTTAAATATGCGCAGAGAGTATCAGCAGCTTTCACAATGGCTTTGTATTGTGGATCCGCTGCTTCACTGATAAATAGGCTGCGGTAATCGTCTTTAAACTCATCAGGCACCATTTCTAACATTCTCTGTTCAGCAATGGCTTCAATCTTTTTATATTCGGCTTCAATTTCTTTATTAAAGTATTTTACTGGTGTAGGTAAATCGCCGGTTAAAATTTCGCTAGCATCATGATAGATGGCAATGGTTGCTGCTTCATTAGCGTCTAAGTTGGTAGCGAATTTTTTATTACTGATAATCACTAAAGCGTGAGCGACCATCGCCACTTGTAGTGAATGCTCTTGAACGTTTTCGCGGCGTACATTATGCATTAACGGCCAACGTTGGATCAGTTTCATCCGAGATAAATGGGCAAATAAATGACTCATGAGACTCCTTACTGCGCTCAATAGTTTGTCTCAGCTTACATGAGCTTTTCAATAAAAAAAAGCGACTGTTCAGTCGCTTAGTATTTTATTAGTGAGATATCTCGTTAAGATGTTATTGACGATAGTCTTCTAAAAACTCACCAAACTCAGTGAGCGCTTTAGCCAAGTCTTCTTTATGGGGTAAAAAAACCACTCTAAGGTGATCTGGCTCAGGCCAGTTAAAGGCAGTTCCTTGTACTAACAGAATTTTTTTGGTTTTTAACAAATCAAGCACCAAACGTTCATCATCACGTAAATTAAACTTTTTCATGTCTAATTTCGGGAATGCGTATAAGGCTCCTTTAGGTTTTTTACAGCTTACCCCAGGAATTTGATTAAGCAATTCGTACACCGCATCGCGTTGTATGGTTAAGCGGCCGTTAGGTAATATCAGCTCATTAATTGACTGATAACCGCCTAATGCCGTTTGAATGGCATGTTGATTGGGTACATTGGCACACAGACGCATAGACGCCAGCATCTCTAAGCCTTCAATGTAACTTTTGGCAGCTTTTAAATTACCCGACAACATCATCCAACCAACACGGAAACCTGCGGCGCGATAGGCTTTAGATAAACCATTAAAGGTAATGGTTAAAATGTCGTCAGATAAACCAGCAGCAGGAATATGTTTGGCTTCGTCGTATAAAATTTTATCGTAAATTTCATCAGCGAATAATATTAAATCGTGTTGACGACATAGCTCAACAACCTCTAACAACAATTCTTTACTGTAAACAGCGCCAGTTGGATTGTTTGGGTTGATTATCACAATCGCACGTGTGCGGCTGCTTATTTTACTTTTAATATCGTCTAAGTCTGGAAACCAATCGGCTTCTTCATCACAACGATAATGGACTGCTTTACCGCCAGCAAGGTTTGCTGCAGCTGTCCATAACGGATAATCAGGTGATGGGATGAGCACTTCGTCATCGGTGTTAAGCAGCCCTTGCATGGCCATTACGATTAATTCAGAGACACCATTGCCGATATAGATATCTTCAATATCAACACCAAAAATACCTTGAGCTTGGTAATGCTGCACAATGGCTTTACGCGCAGAGAATAAGCCTTTTGACTCGCAGTAACCTTGGGCGCTGGGTAAGTTTAAAATAACGTCTCGAACGATTTCTTCTGGGGCTTCAAATCCAAAGGGGGCAGGGTTGCCGATATTAAGCTTTAAAATACGATGACCTTCGTCTTCTAAACGACGGGCCTCTTTATGTACAGGTCCGCGGATGTCATAACAAACGGAATCAAGCTTATTGGATTTGATAATGGGTCGCATACTACTACTCTCGATAACTAAATACGGCTTAAGTTAGCGAACCATAACGAATTTATCGGCATTGTGAAAGAGGCAAACAAGCAAAATGAATAATAATATTAGTGTTAAATGCTGATTTTATAGGTAATTCAGTCTTTGCTTTAGTGTTTTATGCTGTTTATTGGTTGTTCTTCAGTGTGAAATCGGTGTTTTATAACAAAAAAGCCAGCACTAAGTGCTGGCTTTTACTGAGTTGACTTGTGTTATTACTATTTTACTAATAACTCAAGTTAACGGGCGATTAAACGCGCTTCTTGAACTCGCCTGTACGAGTATCAATTTCAATCTTGTCACCCACTTTAACAAAATCAGCGACGGTAACAGTACCACCACCGGTAATGGTAGCTGGCTTCATTACTTTGCCTGAAGTGTCACCACGAGCAGAAGGCTCGGTGTAGATAACTTCACGAACAATGTGCACTGGTAATTCAACAGAAATAGCCTTGCCTTCATAGAAGGTCACTTGGCAAACGTCTTCCATACCATCAATGATATAGTCAGCAGCATCACCTAAGTTGTCAGCTTCTACATCATACTGGTTGTATTCTTCATCCATGAATACATACATAGGGTCAGCGAAGTATGAGTAAGTACAATCAAGACGTTCTAAAATAATATCGTCTAATTTGTCTTCACCTTTGAAGGTTTGTTCAGTACCAGAATCTAGCAATACGTTCTTTAATTTTAACTTAACGATTGCAGCGTTACGGCCAGAACGAGTTGTTTCAGTCTTCTGAACAACCCATGGGCTGCCATCTAACATGATCACGTTACCAGGACGGATTTCATGAGCAGTTTTCATTTCACTATTTCCTATATATTTAGACTTTTTTTATTTATAGAGCAGTATCTTAGCTATTGTTAACGAATTGAACTAGTCGACTCGCAAGATCTGCTTCATTTAACGCGTTAATTGGCCATTCAATAGCATGTTGCATTAAAGACAAATTAACAGAATGTAATTGTTGCCAGTGCATTACTACTGCATTTGTATTCCCCTGATTGAAGGCCAAATTCACCTCAGACCAAGTAGTAGCAATTTCTGGAGCAAGATTATCGCAGTAAATTTGCATAAAAGCTTGTAATTTTACCAAGTGATAATCATCTTCTTGAGGATAAATGTGCCATATGAAGGGTTTTGCAGCCCATTGAGCACGTAAAAACGAATCTTCACCCCGCACAATATTAAAATCACAGCTCCATAGCAAGCGATCGAAACCATTTTGATCGGTCATGGGTAATATATGTAGGGTTAAGTTACCTATTGTAAATTGTTGACCGGGTATCAAATCTTTAATGTCACAGGGCAATATGCTAGTTAAGCTATGTAAACTTCGTCCTTTAGGGATTAGAGCATGAATTGGGGTTAGAGATGCTTGCCATAATTCACACAACGCAGCTAAGGCTGGTGTTTCATAACTAAAGACACTGATAACCGTGTCTTCGGCATTTATCCCTTGTAAACCCAGCTTTTTGAACAACGCTAATTTATGTGTAGAGTCAGCTTGCCATTCGTCTCGTTGATTAAATAATTCACGCTCACAGATAAGCCCGCCAGTCTTAGTGGTAAAACCTGGGAAGTAGAACCACTTTTTAACTCCACTAGGTTGTGAAGAGGGCAACCCATGGCAACCCTCTACCCAATCTTCAGCACTGAGGTATTCAAGGTTTAACCAAGTAGGCGCTTGAGAAAGAGGGTGTTGATGCAATTGATTTATTATGGATTTTATTTGTGATGGTAATTCACAGGCAAATGCTTCAATAACGACGCTACCAGCAGTAAACTCTATATCTAATGGGTTATTCCATTGAAATATATTCACTCCATTGAATGTTTGTTTCGATTTTTGTGGATCTAGCATAGGTAAAATATGTGAAAAACTCAGCAAGTCATCGACCCATAAATTAATGGGGATGTCATATTCTGCTACCAATTGCTTAGCCAAACGCCAGGTGACACCTATGTCGCCATAGTTATCGACAACAGTACAAAAGATATCCCAATGATGATGTAATGGGTTGGAATTATTGACTGACATATTAATCGTTACTTAACCGTTAACCTAAACTATAGGCATAAAAAAGCGGCAATGAAGCCGCTTTGATTCACAAATCTAATTTGTTGATGTGGGTTAGTCTTCTAACTCAGCTAAACACATTTCTTCATAAATTTGCTTAACCCAGCCGTCAACACGTTCTTCGGTTAGCTCTGGCTGACGATCTTCGTCAATCCCTAAACCGACAAAGTGCTTGTCGTCTGCCATGCCTTTAGAGGCTTCAAAGTTGTAGCTTTCAGATGGCCAATGGCCAATGATAATACCGCCTCGAGCTTCAACAATGTCACGTACCATGCCCATCGCATCAAGGAAATATTCAGCATAATCTTCTTGGTCACCACAACCAAAAATAGCGACTAACTTATCGGTAAAGTCGATTTGCTCAAGCTCTGGGAAAAAGTCGTCCCAATCACACTGTGCTTCGCCGTAATACCATGTTGGAATACCAAACATAAGCAAATCGTATTCAGCAATTTGCTCCTTGGTGCTCTTCGCGATGTCTTTAACATCAAGCATGCTTTTACCCAGTTTTTTCTGGATCATTTTGGCTACAGCTTCGGTGTTGCCAGTGTCGCTACCGAAAAAAAGACCTACAGTTGCCATTGTCTATCCTTTAAATATCTAGTTCGCGTTGTGCGATGTTCTAAAAAGTCTCAGTTGTCGAGTTGCTGTTGCAGAATAAATTCGATTAACTGGCTACGGCTGATGTTACTGTTCAAAGCTTGTTGGTTCAAGGCATCATACAAATCTTGTGACACCTTTAGCTCTATTCGCTTTAAACCGTTAGCGCGATCACGCTGAATTTGGTTACGCTTATTGATCTTTAATTGCTGCTCCCGAGAAAGAGGGTTACTTCTCGGACGCCCACGGCGAGTTTCTGCGGCAAAAAGGTCAATAGTCGTTCTATCTGTTGTTTCTTTTGCCATTGTACTCTTTAACCGATCCCAGAGCCTTCCCAGGTCATCTGAATAATACCTTTTGCAATAAACCCGGCGCAGCCGAGGAATAACACTGCCCAAACAATATATCGACCAAATTTAGGGACTTCACCTTGTTTAAGCACATCATGGATAGCCATGCCGATAAAAAAGAATATCGATGCAAAAAACAAGTTTAAGCCTACAACTTCAATTTGTTCCATGTATTGGTTTAACATACTTCTACCTTCGCTATTGAGTGTCTGGCGAAAAGAGGGCGCGAATATATCACATCACGATACAATCGGCTATGTTCAAAAGGGTAAATATTAAAAATTTACCCTTGGTTTTGTTCAATAAACTCAGACACGATGCGATTAAATATCTCAGGTTTTTGTGCGTGTAACCAATGGCCTGTACCGTTCAATGTTTTTGCACTGGCTTGTGGAAATTGGCGCATGATTTCATCTCGATGCTCAGCAGTGACATAATTGGACTCACCGCCACGGATAAATAGTGCGGGTTTATCAAAATGATCGTTACCGGTTAAAGGCAAATCCCAACCGATAATACGGTCGTAAGATTCGATTAGCCCAGTTAAATTCATTTTCCACTCAAAGCCGCTGTCGGTGCGTTGCAAATTCTTTAGTAAGAACTGAGATGTCGGCTCATCAATACCGGCGTTGATCAAATGTGCTAGGGCAGACTTTCGAGTGGTATCGCTGTTTAATACTAAACTGGTTAGGCCTGCAAACACGGTTTGATGTCTTGGGCTATACGCTACCGGTGCGATATCTGCGATCACTAAGCTTTTAATACGTTCGGGGTGTAAAAGTGCCATTGCCATCGCAATTTTCCCGCCCATTGAATGACCGACTACATGGACTTGTTTGATGTGTAAATCATCGAGTACATCAATCATGGCATCAGCAAGTTGGGGGTAATCCATGTTGTCCCAATGCTCGCTTAATCCATGATTAGGCACATCAACCCGTATGACTTGATGTTGCTGCTGAAGAACACTGCCGAGATTTTTTAGATTATCAAGATTACCAAAAAGCCCATGAATAAGTAGGACAGCTTCACCTTGACCAGAAGATACATAATGCATAACGCAACAAACTCATTGGAACAATTAATGCTGAAGATTTTGCTGCAATGCGTCAGTCAAATCAAGTTTTGCAGACTCTCGCCGCCATAGTTGCTGGTATTTTAAACTGCTTTTAATAAAAACTTGGTAATATCGTCCATTAAATGATTTTGCCACTTTATTAGTAGGTTAAGCATGGCTTACACTGAAGCAATATTTTTTTGATCGCATTAATGCTAATTCGATCTGCGATCCCGACTTACCTGATGCCAATTTTATTTTTGGCTACAGTAATGACAAAGACTAATAGAAAAAGGATGACTCTGATGAAATACATTGAAATTGACGAAGAACTTTATCGCTTTATTGCCAGTAAAACTGAACGCATCGGCGAAAGCGCTTCCGATATTTTGCGTCGTTTATTGAACTTGTCAGTAGAAAATGTCGATGTAAGCTTACCGACAGACATTAGTCACCCAAGTTTAGAATCGCAATCGCCAGTGAATCGTCATCCCGTTTTTGATCAAGCCAAAGCGGCTGTAGAAAAAGTCATCGCTGATCAAAATAGCGCAAATGAGCATTATCCTGTAGATGAAGACATTGCATCGTCAACCAGTATTGATTTTGATGCCATGGTTAGCCAGCACTTATTGAGCCAACAGAAAGGTGCCGTCGGGCGTTTTATGTATTTATTATCCAGTCTTGAATCCACTGCTGGCAGTGATTTTGACAAAGTGCTTAATGTGCAAGGCAAAGGACGTTTGTATTTTGCCCGTTCTAAACAGGCTTTATTAAATTCAAGTAAATCTTCTAATCCAAAAGAAATCGCGTCAAGTGGATTTTGGGTCACCACCAATAACAATACCGCCAAAAAACAAACCATCTTAACTGAGGTATTGGAACATTTAGGTTGTGACAGTGAAAGAGCGAAGAGCATCGCCGAACACATTTAACTTTTGAGTTTTGTCGAAAATTCCATTTTCATTTTACTAACTAGGAGACCATTCGTGGCCATTCATCAACGCGCAGGACAGCAAGCTTTACAAACGGATTTAGTGAATATTCCTAAATTGATGAGTCATTATTATCGCATTATTCCCAATGTGGAAGACGTGCAACAAAAAGTGACATTTGGTACATCGGGTCATCGAGGCAGTGCGTTTTTATCCAGTTTCAATCAAAATCACATTTGGGCCATTACCCAAGCTGTAGTCGATTATCGCCATTCAGCCAATATTAGCGGGCCAATGATTGTGGGGTTTGACACCCATGCTTTGTCTTATGCAGCATTTATGTCTGTGGTCGAAGTATTAACGGCTAACCAAGTTAAAATGTTAATTCAACAGCATGATGGTTTTACTCCAACACCAGTAGTGTCTCAAGCGATTGTTCGTGCAAATTCCTCAGCACCTGCTGCGTTAATCGATGGGTTAATTATTACTCCTTCGCACAATCCTCCACAAGATGGTGGCATTAAGTACAATCCACCTCATGGTGGCCCAGCTGAAGGTGAAATTACTAAACTCATCGAAACCAAAGCCAATGAATATTTAGCCAATCAGCTTTCAGGGGTTAAAAAAGTCAATTATGGCGTCGCCGTTAAGTCGGGTTGGATTGATGAAGTCGATTTTATTGCACCTTATGTTGAATCTCTTGCTGAAGTCATTGATATGGATGCCATTAAAAAAGCCAATATTCGTATAGGTGTCGATCCTCTGGGTGGTTCGGGTATTTACTACTGGGAGAAAATTGCCGCTAAATATGGTGTAGATATTACCTTAGTCAATGACAAAGTTGATCCCACATTTGGTTTTATGCCATTAGATAAAGACGGAAAAATTCGAATGGATTGCTCGTCTCCTTATGCCATGGCAGGTTTGTTAGCGTACAGCGAAGATTATGATTTGTGCGTCGGTAATGACCCGGATTATGACCGTCACGGTATTGTTTGCCCAGGCTTTGGGCTGATGAACCCTAATCATTATTTGGCGGTAGCGATAGATTATTTAATGACTCATCGTCCGCAATGGTCTGAGTCACTGGCTGTGGGTAAAACCTTAGTATCGAGTGCAATGATTGATCGTGTGTGTAACGCCTTAGGTCGACAATGCTTAGAAGTGCCTGTGGGCTTTAAATGGTTTGTTGCTGGTTTAGCAAATAGCACGATTGCTTTTGGTGGCGAAGAAAGTGCTGGTGCAGCGTTTTTAAAACGTGACGGCAGTACCTGGTGTACTGATAAAGACGGCTTTATTTTAGCATTACTAGCGGCTGAGATTTTAGCCGTAACAGGCAAAACACCTGCACAACGCTATAAAGAGTTAACCGATCAATTTGGCGAAAGTTTTTACACTCGTATCGATAGCCCAATTAGTCTTAAGAAAAAAGCTAAGTTTGAACAGTTAAATCGTGACAGCTTTACCGACACAGAATTAGCGGGTGAGGCGATTACAGCAATATTAAGTCATGCACCAGGTAATAATGCTGCGATAGGTGGTATTAAAGTGACCACTGAGAATGGCTGGTTTGCTGCGCGTCCATCGGGTACTGAAGCCTTATTTAAAATCTATGCTGAAAGCTTTATTAGTCAGCAACATTTGGATGAGATTATTGCTCAAGCGCAGACAATGATTGATGGAGCTCTAAAAGGCTAATGAACTTTTGCTCTATCTAAAAGCACTGATCTTTCAGTGCTTTTTTGTGGTCTATTTTTTACTAACGACTCTGTGATAAGTTAATTTTTATTGAAATCACTTTTACAACAAAAGCACTCTGTAATATTGTTGTTCAAAATTTCTTTATTATTGTTTCAAGGAAGAATTGAATGAAAAAATACCTTTCACTTATCACGCTATCACTTTTTATTACGGCGGGTTGCCAAACCCAGCCTGAGATCGCTACATTGCCTGAAGCTACTTTTAATCATGATATCGTTATTATTAATTCTGCTCAGTTAAATCAATATTGGTCACCACAAACATTAAAACCTGTGATGTTAAATAAAAGACCTGATTGGCTACCTAAAGGTGCTGGTAAAGGTGAATATTATCAAACGATTGATTCAAATGGTAATGAAGTCAGCAAAACGTTAATTAGCTCAACACCAGAAGGTTGGATGACACAGGCATTGTTGAATAAAATGCCTAAACAGCAGTTTAAGCCTACCGCGCAAAATGACAAGCGGCTTCCGGTTAAAGTGAAATTAGAATTTGAAGTGAAGCGGATGAATTAAACATATTTTTGTCGTGTTGAATCATTAAAACAGGTGCAGAAAATTTATTCTACACCTGTTTTTTATATTGGCAGTAAGGTTTACATAAGATCAAACCTATCTGCATTCATTACTTTAGTCCATGTTTTAACGAAATCGTTAACAAACTTCTCTTTTGCGTCGTCTTGCGCATAAATCTCTGCATACGAACGTAAAATAGAGTTTGAACCAAAGACTAAATCGACTCGGGTTGCAGTCCATTTCACTTTATCGGTGCTGCGATCCACGATGTGATAAAGGTTTTTACCTGCAGGTTTCCAGTTATACGACATATCAGTTAAGTTGACAAAAAAGTCATTTGATAACACACCAACATTGTCGGTAAATACGCCATGTTTGCTGTTGTCGTAGTTGGCACCTAATACTCGCATACCACCCACCAATACCGTCATTTCATGCGCGGTTAGTCCCATTAATTGGGTACGGTCGAGCATCATTTCTTCTGGCTGAACAACATAGTCTTTCTTTTGCCAGTTTCTAAATGCATCGTGTAGAGGCTCTAATACGTCAAAAGATTCAACATCTGTTTGTGCTAGGGTTGAGTCACCGCGACCAGCGGCAAAAGGCACCTTAACGTGAACACCAGCCGCATGAGCTGCTTTTTCTACTGCAGCAGTGCCGCCGAGTACAATTAAGTCTGCAATACTGACAGATTTAGTTAAGCCTGCTTGAATAGTCGCTAACACGGCTAATACTTTTTGTAATCTTGCCGGCTCATTGCCTTGCCAGTCTTTCTGTGGCGCTAAGCGAATACGAGCACCGTTTGCTCCGCCACGAAAATCTGAGCCACGGAAAGTGCGGGCGCTGTCCCAAGCGGTAGCAACAAGTTGAGCAATACTTAATCCACTGGCCAAGATTTTAGCCTTAATATCGGTAACTTCTTGTTCAGTTAAGCTGTAATCAACTTGTGGAATAGGGTCCTGCCAAATTAACTCTTCAGCGGGAACATCAGTTCCAAGATAGCGACTTTTAGGGCCTAAATCACGATGGGTTAATTTAAACCAAGCTCGGGCAAATACCTCGGAGAAGTAAGCTGGATCTTGATAAAAGCGATCTGAAATTTTTCGATATTCAGGGTCCATTTTCATCGCCATATCAGCGTCTGTCATAATAGGACTTAGGCGAATCGAAGGGTCTTCAACATCAACAGGCTTATGTTCTTCTTTAATATTGATAGGCTGCCATTGCCAAGCACCTGCAGGACTCTTTTTAAGTTCCCAATCGTAATTAAGCAATAACTCAAAGTAACCATTGTCCCACTGTGTTGGATGGGTTGTCCAAGCGCCTTCAATACCACTTGTTACAGTATCGCGGCCAATACCGCGGCTTGTTTTGTTTAACCAACCTAAACCTTGGTCTTCAAGCTCTGCGCCTTCTGGAGCGGCTTCGAGGTTTTCTGCTCGACCATTACCGTGACATTTACCGACAGTGTGTCCACCAGCAGTAAGGGCGACAGTTTCTTCGTCATTCATTGCCATGCGTTCAAAGGTGACACGAATGTCTTGTGCAGTTTTTAACGGATCCGGTTGACCATCTACACCTTCAGGGTTGACATAAATTAACCCCATCATCACAGCAGCTAATGGATTTTCAAGGTCGCGTTGTCCAGAGTAACGACTATTTTCAGCGTCGCTTGCTGCCAGCCATTGTTTTTCTGAACCCCAGTAAATATCTTTTTCTGGATGCCAAATATCAGCACGGCCACCAGCAAAACCAAAGGTTTTTAAGCCCATTGATTCATAAGCAATAGTACCTGCGAGTATGATTAAATCTGCCCAAGATAACTTATTGCCATATTTCTTTTTAATTGGCCACAGTAATCTACGTGCTTTGTCTAAATTGGCATTATCTGGCCAGCTGTTGAGGGGCGCAAAGCGTTGATTACCGGTTCCAGCACCGCCGCGTCCATCTGCCATACGATAAGTTCCAGCAGAGTGCCAAGCCATACGGATCATCAGACCGCCATAATGGCCCCAGTCGGCAGGCCACCAATCTTTACTATCAGTCATTAACGCGCGAAGATCTTGTTTTACCGCAGACAGGTCGAGGCTTTTAAAAGCTTCGCGATAATCGAAATTTGGATCCATTGGATTGGTTTTATTGTCATGCTGGTGAAGAATATCGAGATTAAGTGCATTAGGCCACCATTCCATTACGTCGCTTGCGACTGTGGTATTGCCACCGTGAGCTACTGGGCACTTGCCTTGGGTATGTTGTGCTTTGTCCATGATAGGTTCCTTTATCACTAAAAATAGCATAAATTTTATGCATCACTGGATTGAGTTAACAGGCTAACTGACTGTGACTATGAATGAAAGCGACTTTTATTGGTCCAGCTAATCGGTTTTATTGATGAGTAAGATTAGTCACTTTAGCATTAAGGTTCGTTCAATAATCGAACAGTTGTTGATAGAGATTAGGCCAAAAGTTTAGTATTAGACATGATCCAAGTCATTAAAAGCTATTTTGATTGGCTACGGCGCTTACTGATTGTTGTTCTTGGATATAATTGGCAAAAGATGAAATGGGTATCGGTTTACTGTAGTAGTAACCTTGGGCAAGATCACAACCAAGTGATGCCAATAATGTTGCCGTTGCACTTCGTTCTACACCTTCTGCTACAACGTTACATTTCAAGTGCTTTGACAGAAATATTACCGATTTAACTATCGCCAAGTCAGCATCGCTATGATGAATACTGTTGATAAATGAGCCGTCAATTTTAATTTGGGTAACAGGAAGGTCTCGCAATAGTTCTAGTGAAGAAAACCCCGTGCCAAAATCATCAATACTGAATGTACCACCTGCGGCAGTAATCTGTGCCATGGCACCTTTAGCTTGCTCTACGTTGGTCATCATTGCGCTTTCGGTTATCTCAAACATTATCTTCTGCGATGAATGATTACCCTTAACAAGAGAAATACTTTTATTGACCAAATTGGGGTCTTGTAAATCTTTAGCTGATAAATTGAGGTGGATACAGAGAGATAGTCCTAAGGATTCAAAATGTTCAACATCCTTTGCAACTTGTTGCATAACCCAGTCGGTTATTTGGTTTATTAGGGTGGTTTGTTCCGCGATATGAATAAACACACTTGGCGGGGTGTAACTGCCATCTGGCCGAGGCCAGCGAATAAGCGCTTCAACACCATAAAGACGGTTGTTGCGTAAATTAATGATAGGTTGATACCAGAGTTCAAATTCTTGTTGTTCAATGGCACGTTTTAATGAAGCACTGATATTCATTTTTTCGGCAGCATTGTTTTCAAGAGTCAGGTCATAAATAGTGTATAAGGTGGCTAACTTCTTACTTGAGTACATTGCAATATCTGCTTGTTGTAATAGCAGACCTATTTCATTTGCAAGAATAGGAAAATGGCTTAAGCCAATGCTTGCACCAACAAGTAAATCGTAGTTTTCAATACAAAATGCTGATTCAAGTGCTAAATGGATTGTGTTAATGGTGTGTTGAAGGGGTTCTAATTCTACTTGGGTGACAATGACGGCAAACTCGTCTCCGCCTAGTCTAAATAACTGTGAATCATCGGGTAAATGTTCAGAGATGTTTTTACCGACTTCGATAAGCAATAAATCACCATAGTAATGGCCTAATGCATCGTTTACTTGCTTAAATCTGTTCAAATCAATCAGCAGTAGACTAAATGGCAGCCCAGCATTGACATGCTGGCTTAATGAATCCATTAAGTATTTTCTGTTAGGTAGGCCTGTTAAGCTATCGTGTAAAGCATTACTACGTTCATTAATGACCAATTTTTCGACTTTTACTAAACTCAATAAACTCAGTCGAGTGACCAAAACGACAAATCCTCCTCCACAGAACATAATGATGCAAAAAATGATATCAGATACAGCTAAATTTGATTGTTTACTCAGATAATAAAAAACGCCTAAATAGCCCAACACGAAAAAGAAGATCAACCCTCTCAATACTCGCCAGCCAGTATTATTGTCCTTAATACAAATTTTATTTACTGCTCTTAAACTAAAGACCAGCATGCCGAGTCCTAAAATAAGCATAGATAAAGCCAATATCTGCAACAATCGCTATTTCCTGTGGTTAGTAAGGGTGAACATTAAAAACGGACGAGCAGTCATTAATGATGGTATTAATTTAAATGTTAACGTGTGTGGTTAAGTCCGTGTGGGTAGCCTAGAGTCATTAACGGTAGCGCATTTAAATTTGATTACAGTACATTACATTAACTTTGAGTGAATAAAATGCAAATGAAAAAAATGGCTAACCTCATATAGGTTAGCCATTTAACAATAGTGTATTAACGAACTTTTTGCATAATGAAAGTAAAAAATGGAATCAATTGTTTAACCACTGATAAGTTATCATTTTTCACCTAATGCCTAATACTCAATCCCAGCGTAACTAACCAAGGCATGGTATCTTAGTTATCGTAAAAAGTTGCTCTATATTCATTAGCCGCGGTAACCAAATAATTTTTGTTCCATGATGGCTTTACTGACAGCTTCGGGGACGGCGCCAACCCATTCTCCTTGACCGCGACAAATTTGCTGTAAAATCTCTCGAGAAAAAATATTAAACAAATCTAGATTGCTTGATTCAATACTGGTGATAAAGCCGTTATCGAGCACATGGCGGAATAAATAACGCAAATTATTAGGCACGCTGACCGTGTTTAAGTCATTTAGCTCACCCTTTTCATCTCGTTCTGGGTAGACGAATAAACGCGTATTATCAGGAAATAACTTACCAAAAGCTTCGAGAATTCCGCCTTCCATCCCACGATAATATTCTTCATCAAAAATTTGTTTAATGTTAACAATACCCACCACAATGCCGATTTGCAATTGGGTGTACTGACGGAAATAAGCACGTAATGAGAAATAGCGGGTGTAATCAGAAATCATCACGTTATAGCCTAATAAATTAAGCAATTTAACCCGTTCCATAATGTCCTTTTCGGTCATATTGGCATCTTTACCGTGTAAGTCATTCAGTGATATTTCTGCGATTAATACGGTATTTTTATCAGTTACCCCTTCTAATGTCGAAAAGGCTTTGTAGCCTTGCTGGATCATATCAACATTAAGGTTGGTAACAGGTTTAAATGAACCTCGAATGGTTAACACGTTCTTTTTGTACAGCATATCGGCAGGTACCGCGACAGTGCCATCGGCTTTGAACATAATCGCGCGAGTTTTCCAGCTGCGAATAAGATGAATATTCTTTGCTTGATTGTCGACATCTTCAAAGTAGGGACCCTGAAAGTCAATACAGTCAATTTCAATACGATTGGCTTTCATGTTATCGGTTAACGAATCGATAATCATTTTTGGATCTTCAAAATAATAGTAGCTGGCGTAAATAAGGTTTACACCTAAAATACCTAGCGCTTGCTGCTGAGCTTCAGCGGTATCGTCAAACATGCGCACATGGACAATAATATTAGAAGGCTCTGCACCAGGGTACATTTGAATCCGCACACCACACCACGCATGGCATTCATTTTTACGATTAAAACTTTTAGCCGATACGGTTGTTGCGTAACTGAAATAACGTGATGATTTTGAACGAACGCCGCCGACACGATCGACAACAAGGTCAAACTCCTGCTCCATCATTGCTAATACGCGGGCTTTACTGACATAGCGTCCATCTTCTTGCACGCCGTAAATCGCGTCAGAAAACTTCATATCGTAGGCTGACATGGTTTTAGCTATTGTTCCCGCAGCGGCGCCAGCCACAAAAAAGTTACGTGCGACTTCTTGTCCGGCACCAATTTCGACAATGGTGCCGTACTTTTTTTCGTCTAGATTTAAACGAAGGGCTTTTTCTTTGGTGCCACGCGAACTCACTTGCTTATCCATATTATCTCCACACGATAAAATATTCATATCTTAAGGTTACGGCTAACAATGTTATAGCAAGTTGAAATATGCGCTAGTGCTGAAAGGAAAATTGTGTCGATATAATGATGATTTTACGTTATTTGTTACTTTATTGATGTTTAAAGTATCATTTTTACTCAGGTCACCGATGCTGGTGGCCATAATCGTTATTTTTAGATTATGCAGAAGATAGCAGCCACCGTTTTAGCAAAATATGGCTGCTATGGATATGCTATCTCTAGTACAGGTTATCTTGGGACATCCATCATGGTTTGCAAAAACACCGCCGAAAAAGGCGCTTTTTGTTGTTTTTTAATCTGCGGACTTAACCCATTTTCGAATAAAACAAATAAATAATCATGACCATTACTTACATTAACTCGTCCCGCTAAGTTTGCAATGCCCAGCATACTGCCAGTTTTAGCAAACACGTGGTTTTTCAACGGAGATTTATTGAAATAGCGTTTATAGCGCAAAGTACCACTTACACCAGATTGTGGTAACAACTCGAGTAAGAAGCGGTATTCAGGTTGTTGGTATAGGGTAGTAAGTACACTTAATACGTGTTCAGGCGTGAGTAAATTATAACGCGACAAACCAGAGCCATCAGCGATGTTTGCATTTGATAAATCGATGCCAATTGAATACAGAATGGTTTTCAATGCTTGGCCACTCCGGGCAAAGTCACTTGGTGCTTGATAATAAACCTCACCCAATTTTTTTAATAAACTGTCGGCAATTAAATTATCTGATTTGAGCAACATGGTTTCAAGTAACTGAGGCAAGGCTGCAGATTGGTGGCTGGCGATGACTTGTCTTTGAGCCATAAACTGCGCTTCTGTGTTCATTATGCTTGCTGTAATGGGTAGCTGATGCACAATACCTAAAGAAGCCAATTGTTTGGCTACGATCTGTTGCGCGTACAATTGTGGTTCGGTAATAGCTATTGCTAAAGGTAACGATTTAGCCCCGACATGACAGCCACTCAGATGATAGCGATTATTATCGAAACGACTTAACGTTAATTGACACTGTGGTACTGATTCCGTGAGGTATGCAGGAAGCACAACCGCATCAGTTAATGTCTGAACAGCGGGTTTAGCGACAGGTCGGTTGACAATTGGGGTGACAAAATAAGCATCATTGCTGATTTCAATGGGCCGATTTCCCATCATGGTGATGTTGGCCACTTTATTGTAGCCCGTTGTTGCTAATCGACCATAGACACAATTTTTATCAATGATGAAAGGCGATATTGGCGCCGCGTAGCAGATCCCTAAATCATCCCATACCCAACCAGGCGCCTGCAGTTGGCTATCTTGCTCGCTGGTTAATACAATATTCCCCGTAAGCTCAGTAATACCTAACTGACTTAAAGAGGCAAGTAACTGTCGCAAATCTTGGTATTTTAAGGTTGGATCGCCACTAAATTCTATGTAAATATCGCCAGAATATATGCCATTTTCAATCAAACTTTTATCCAGAGGTTGCTGGGCTAACGTGGTTAAGCGAGTTTGGTAAATAAAGTCTTTACCGAGTTGTTTAGTTGCAGCCAATGCGGTTAATAGTTTTTGAACACTTGCCGGCTGCATTAACGATTGATTGTTGTACTCAAATACTGTTTTTTGAGTCGTCATGTCCCACACTGTGATGCCTAGCTGTGAATGTGCTGGTTTTAGTAGCTGCAGCATATTATCAAGATACAATGCTGTAGGTTGCTGGTTAATATTATCGCTATTGATTGTTTGTTGCTGACTCAGTGCTACCTGGCTGGGGACTTCTGCTGCGAGCGATACATTGGGCAGGCTTGAGGTAATAAATGCTCCTAGCAGACATAAAGCTTGAGTGAACCGCAAAGATGGTTGTTTATGAAAGAAACGAGGCTGGGGGAGACAAAAAAGAATGGAATTCATAAAAGCCTATAACAAGAGTTCAGTAACGATAGGTTATGTTAGCTGATGATATCCTTGTCTGATACGCATTTGATGATTTTTGGTTATATTTCCTTATTTATGATTATGTAAATTGGTGTTTACTTCATTACCATTGGTGTTTTAGTTGGCTAGTTAGCAAGCAATCTTGCTTTATTGCGCAAATTAACAACAAAAAAGCGTACTAAAACCGCCGTTAAGTGAGAAAAATCTTGCTCATCACCTTGTTAGTCGGTAATTTCTATCAGCTTAACAGAACGCCAAGCTCGCTCACTCTGTCAGATTTAGATGCCTAAGAGCTGCAATAGTACAATTTTACAGCATGTTGTGGCGTGATATAAGTTGATTAGAGCGGATAGACTGACCAGGATAAACCATCTAACAATGATATTTATTATTGCAAAGGTTATCTCGTTAACACTATCGATATTGCGTTATAAGAAACATCATCAATTGAGGTTGAAGTTACTTATTCCCTCAATTTATCAGTAAACATGGCATGTGTTACTTGCTAAACAGTTGAACAGCGTACTTACAATTACAATATATCGCTGTGATGTTTTTTAAATTTGATCCCATTACTGATTATCGTAATGGCCACCCATTTTAAGGAGGATGCCTTGCTGGATAAGCTAGGTGGTATTGCCCTAAATGCAGATGCTGTGTCTTGGTTGCTTAAGCCAAAAGATTTTAAGCAAGCCTTACTTACTAAAATTGCATCGGCAACATCTTCAATTTACATCGCAGCATTATATGTTGAAGATGATGAAGCTGGCCGTGAGGTATTACAGGCGTTATTAGACGCAAAAAACCAAAACCCACAATTAGATATCAAAGTGTTAGTTGATTATCATCGTGCACGCCGAGGCCTAATAGGTCAAAAGGGTGACAGTGGTAACTATATTTTATATCGTCAATTAATGGATCAAGCATCGCACCCGTTTGATATTGTCGGTGTACCGGTAAAGTCTCGCGAATTTATGGGTGTACTGCATCTTAAAGGTTTTATCATTGACGACACTGTTATTTACAGTGGTGCGAGTATTAACAACATTTATTTACACGAGCAAGAAAAATACCGTTTCGATAGATACCATGTTATCGATTGTCCTGAACTAGCACGCAGTATGCGTGACATGATAAAGCAGGATATTGTTAGCGATCCTGCCGTGAGTGTTTTAAGTCAAGCGGCAGACAATGAAGATAACCCTGAAAAGAACGATGTAAAAAGTTTTAAACATCGTCTATCACAGGCGCGTTATCAGTATACCTCTACAACAGTGGGTAATCGTGTTACGCCATTGATGGGTTTAGGTAGAAAAAACAACGAATTAAATGACACTATTGTTAAGTTGGTTGATTCGTCGACTAAAGAGTTGTTTATTTGTACGCCTTATTTCAACCCGCCGACAATTTTAACTCGTGCATTAGCAAGACATCTGCGTGATGGCAAAAAAATTGATATTGTTGTCGGTGATAAAACGGCGAATGACTTCTACATTCCGCCGGATCAAGATTTTTCAACGATTGGTGCGTTGCCGTACATGTACGAGCAATCACTGCGTAAATTTGCCAAAAATCAGCAATGGGCTATTGAGAACGGACAACTGAATATTCATCTATGGAAAGATGGTATTAACAGTTTTCATTTGAAGGGCATCAGCGCCGATAATAGAAAACATCTGATAACAGGTTCGAATCTAAACCCACGAGCGTGGGCATTGGATTTAGAAAATGGCTTATTATTGCATGATGAGTCAGGATGCTGGAAAGAGTCGTTTATCCAGGAGCAGCAATATATCTTGCTACACACTGAGCGATTATTCCATTACAGCCAAATTGATACTTTGCAGAAATACCCTAAACCGGTGAAAAAAATCATGAATCGAATTCGCCGTTTAAAAGCAGACTTTTTATTACGCCGTATTCTATAATTTCCTCCTAATGCATTTATCAGTTCATCACCAATATTGGTGATGAACTTTTTTCATCTCAGAGTTGCCAAATGTCAGAACTGCCGAGCAAACCCACTAAAGCGCCAATTCATGCAGTTCACCGTTTGCATGAACATCGAAAATCCTTGTCGACGAAGCCTTTTGGCGCGCGAGGAAAGAAGCTTGTTAGATGCAATTTGTGCCTCTTGGGTGAATTATTTTGCACCTGCAAACATCGTCAATACTTAAACACCAATACCAGTTTTATGTTGATTATGTATAACGATGAAGTGTTGAAACCAACCAATAGTGGTAGGTTAATTGCCGACTTAATTCCTGACACTCATGCGTTTTTATGGACTCGAACCGAGACAGACACTGCAATGTTGGCCTTATTATCTAATCCAACATATCAACCCTTTTTAGTGTTCCCACAACAATATATTGAGAACGATCAAGTCGTCGTTGAGCAAATAACGGCCACTTCATTAACCACTGAGCAGGGCATAACTAAAATACCTTTGTTGGTGATGCTTGATGGTAGTTGGCGTGAAGCCATTAAAATGTACCGTAAAAGCCCGTATTTACAGCAAATGCCAGTGCTTTCATTTGCACCAGAAACTTTAGCAACTTACGCTCTTCGTAAAGGCAGTCATGATTTTCAACTGGGCACGGCAGAAGTCGCGGCAATGGCATTAACCGCAGCTCAAGAGCCTCAAAATGGTTTAGCATTATCGACTTGGTTTGACTTATTCGTAGAATCTTCATTGCTTGGGCGTAACCGTCGAGCAAAAGAAACCTTAACGCCTATTGCTGAGTTTATTAATGCTTTTAAACAAGCATTAAAAGCCAGTCATGAGTGCGCTGAAAAATAGCTTAGTCGGCGCCAAACGGTTGCATATTTTGCTAAATTACGCGATGCTAACTGAACCCCAGTGGTGTTAGTTATTGCTATGAGGTTACAAGATTTACTTAGGTAACATTCTAATCAACAGGATTTTATTAAGGACCGTTTCGTACACATTATGGAAGAGTTGATAAACAGTGCTAGAGAGATAAATACTAAAAAATTAGTTGTTTTGTGTCGTCTTGAACCCGGTTGTTTAGGGCCCGATGGTGCTGAGCATATCAACACCTTTTGCCAAATAGCCGAGCGAGCATTAGTAAACTTAAATGCTGATGTGTGTCATTGGTTTCTTGCGCCTCGCTTAGACAAAAGCTTAGTAGAAATTCAATACAGTCTTGCAGGTAAAGTGTTGTCTCGTGACAAAGCGGTTAAGTTTATTGGTTCTTTCGATCAAGATCTTGATGACATAGAAGAGCGTTTTGAAGATAAGTTGACCCAATTGATTAATCAATATATTGCCCGTAAACGGCAAACGTAGGTCATGTGTTTTACATTCCTTTCATAGCACTTTAGACCGTATGTTAACTATTCCCATAGTGCTAAGGCTTGCCGTTTTATCAATTATCGTATAATCCTATGTTGTTTGGGGTTAACAACAGGATTTTATATGACTCCCTCACCATATAGCGACGCAGCAACTTCTGAAGCCGCTTCAAAGTTTTTCGATCAACAGACGCTATATCAATTGTTACAGCAACAATTTGGTTTTACTGAGTTCAGAGAAGGCCAACAAGCGGTTATTGAAACCATTTTGGCAGGTCATTCTGCATTAGCGATATTTCCTACCGGTTCAGGTAAGTCCTTGTGTTATCAGTTTTGTGCCCAACAGTTACCCAATCTAACCTTAGTTATTTCGCCGTTGTTGGCTTTAATGAAAGATCAGCTGGCATTTTTAGCGAGTAAAGGCATCGCCGCGGCCAGTATTGATTCAAGTTTAACTTATGATCAAACACAACAAGTGATGCGTGATGTACGAGATCAACGTACGCGAATTTTGATGGTATCAGTTGAACGTTTTAAAAATGAACGTTTTAGGCAATTTCTTAAATCAGTACCGATTTCGTTGCTGGTGGTTGATGAAGCGCATTGTATTTCAGAATGGGGGCACAATTTCAGGCCTGATTATTTAAAAATTCCACAATATTGCCAAGAATTTTCAATCCCTCAAAGTTTGTTATTAACCGCAACGGCAACTGAACAAGTAAAACTGGATATGGCCAAGCGTTTTGGTTTATTAGCGGAGCAGGTAATACAAACCGGTTTTTATCGCCCGAATTTAGATTTGTCGGTTGTCGCGGTTAATCAGCAACAAAAGCTCACTCAACTCGCGCTTACCGTAAAACACTATACTGGTGCTGGCATAGTGTATGTAACTCTACAACAAACTGCTGAGGACGTTGCTGCACACTTAATCCGTCAGGGGATAAATGCTGCAGCGTACCATGCAGGTATGGAGCAGACGGTTAGACAACATATTCAACAACAATTTATGCAGAATCACATTCAAGTGATTGTGGCGACGATTGCTTTTGGTATGGGCATTGATAAATCAGATATTCGATTTGTTATCCATTTTGATTTACCAAAGTCGATTGAAAATTACAGCCAAGAAATCGGTCGAGCAGGACGTGATGGTTTGCTAGCTCATTGTGTGACGTTAGCAAATTTAGATGGATTAAATACTGTTGAAAATTTTGTTTACGGCGATACGCCAGAAGCAGATAATATAGGTCAATTATTAGGCATTATTGCATCTGAAACCGAAAATGGTCGCTGGGAGGTACAAGAAACGCCATTATCTACAGCATGTAACATTCGTTCATTGCCTTTGAAAACGTTATTTGTGCAGTTAGAACTATTAGGCGTGATCCGTCCAAGCTATGCTTATTTTGCTGAATTTAAATATCGGTTTGTGGAAGACCAGCAAGCCATCCTGAGTCGATTTAACGATCAGCGCCAGCAATTCTTGAGTCAGGTATTTGCCCATACACAGTTTAAAAAGGTGTGGGGGCAACTGGATTTTGACAGTTTATATCAACAACATGGTTGTGAACGACAACGAGTTGTTGCGGCATTAGACTATTTAGCTGAACAGAATTTGATAATTCTTGAGACAAAAAAAATCACTCAAGTGTATGATGTACAACAGCAGGCATTAGCGACACCGCAGCAATTACAACAATTGACCCAGCAACTCAGTCAATATTTTAGTGAGAATGAACATAAAGAGATTGTGCGGATTGGTAAGCTAGTCGATTTTTTTGAACTTGATCGTTGTTTAAGTGCAAATTTAGCTCACTATTTTGATGACCACTCGGTGCCACAAGAATGTGGCCACTGCAGCGTTTGTCGTGGGCAAATTGCCGTCTTATCCAAACAGGCTGTGGCTCCGTTACCAGACTCGGCCACAGTGACAACATTGCTCGAACCGTTAATGTTAGTGGCTCGAGCAAAATCGTTACCCACTCCAACCATTGCTACGCAGGCTAAATTTCTTGCTGGTATGATAATGCCAATGTTTAGTCGTTTGAAAGTTAAACAATTAGATGGCTTTGGACGTTTTAGTGCTTATCGATATCAAGATATTCTGGATACTGTTAAGAAGGTAAATTCATGAAACCGGTTCCTAAAATACTGTTAGAGCGACACGGTGAGTTAATACAAAGTGAAGGCGTGACGGTGGTGTCCCATATTCAACGGCAAGTTGGAGAGTGGGTGGTTCAAACGTTAATGATTAAAGATTGCGATGTGCCATTTAAATACAAGCGACCTCAACGTTTCAAGAGTTTGTTAGACCATAAAGTCAATTTGATTTACTACCCGGCAAAAGAAGTCGTGGGCGGATTTGAAATTGAAATAATGCAAGTGGTCAGGGTTCGCCGTTACTAAATCGAGTTGATTAAGCTCAGCACACGAGTGTCTCGGTGTGCTGAGTGTTAATAGTGGATCATTTTAACGTTTCCCAATGTTATCCAATTATTGATGAGCCATTTTCATATCACCTTTTCCAACCAAGGCAATACCGCCGCTTAGCCATTGTAATCGTTGAGTGTCAATCTACACTACTCACTGGCATTACTCTTGCCGCAGCCTCCCACATTGGCCGTTAGATAGGGGTCAACTAACTCAAATGAAATAGCCAAAAAATTTCAACGAATTAGCAAGCTATCCCAAGTATAAGTACAAGCCCTGTGGGTCCCAATGCTACTGGCCACTAAACTCAAATTCGCTCACTGTTTTCCACACTCTATAGCGTAATTCGGTGCCTTCTGGCAAATAGAACACTTTTGGTTGACGGCTGTCATAGCGTAACGTCATGGCTTCATTAAGCACAATAAACTCAGCTGATTTGGCGTTAGTGCACATCATTTTGGTTGTCGGACCTTGCATCACCTTATCTACTTGGTAATAGACATATCCCCAACCAGCTAGCGATATTTTGTCAATTTCACCGATGAGTTTAGTCTTATTACAATCGACAATTTTATTTTGGCCTATTTGCACTTCAAGCATGTAATCTTGCTCATCATTTAGTGCTGGTAGGGTTAATACATGTTGGACCATTCCCTCTGTGGGGGCAGGATACATTTTACTAGCTTCTTGCGGCTTATATTGACTGACATCCATAACCGTACTATTGATTTTTAGGGTGTTCAGATAATTATTGTCAACGGGACTGGTTGCTCTGGTTCCAAATGAGATAACACTAGCAAAGATGACAGTAACCGTCATCGCGATTTTTATGGTATCAGTAACACTGAGAGGTTTCATATTCTGTCCTTATAAAAATGCATGTAACGCTACCTCTATAAAATAGCATTGTATTTGTGGTTACCAGCTCAAAAGGTTATTGATTTTTAATGTGTACTTACTGTCAATTGAACTCCAAACAAGGGAGTAAATGGTCTTTTAACATACCAATTGCACTGTTAATAAAAGTCATGGCAGGTTTGATATCAACTCATTCAGTTTGAATGTAGATTATTCCTCTTTATCCCATAGTAAGCGTGGTTTGTTTAGTGTAAACGATGCTTGATATGGAAAGGGTTAAATGAATATATTTTATTTACGCTAGTTTATTGTGCAACAGAAACATCAATAATTGAGTTTAGTTCATAAGTATGACATAACATACTGATAACCTTTGACACATTGTATTTATTAATAAGGTATCGTCTTCGATGCATAATACCCAAAATCTAGAACAAACCTCGCATATACTGCATTTAGCGTTACCTAAAATGGCGACCTTATCGATTCCTGTTACGCCAGAAAACTATGCTATTTGGTTTGATTATTTTGCTGAGAGGAACCTTAATTTAAAACGCGCAATTGACGGTTTAATTGCTAATGGTGTTCAATTTACTCCCGAAGTTAATTTAGGCTTATACAATCGATTTATTGAAGAGCAATCACCAGAAGTTATTGAGAACGTACAAATCGAAACTCAAATCCTGATTAACAGCTTACTAAATAAGATTGAGCAGTTAAATGTTGGCACTGAATCATTTTCAACTAACCTCAATGAATTTGGTGAAAAGCTACAAACAAATCCTAATACTGATGAACTTAATCTTATTGTTGGCTCTATCATCGCCGAAGTTGACCAAGTCATTGCTAATAATCATCAAATGTCTGCAAGTCTTGAATCATTATCGGATGAAATTGCCAACCTTAAAGACGAAATGGAAAATTTGAGTAAAGTGGCTATGACGGATGAACTCACATCGTTAAAAAACCGCCGCTCCTATGAATTGTTTGCCGCGGAGCAGATGACCAAGTTTGTCGACACTCAAACAGTATGCAGTTTGTTGATGATAGACATCGATAATTTCAAGATGTTTAATGATACTTTTGGACACTTAATTGGTGATAAAGTGTTGGCTTATGTGGCTTTAGCCATGAAGCATACCGTTAAAGGCGATGATTTGGTTGCCCGCTATGGTGGTGAAGAGTTTGTGGTAATGTTGCCCAATGCCAAGCTTATTGATGCCGTTAATGTGGCTGAAAAAATACGTGAAAGAATTGCATTAAAACAGCTTTCTATTGGCAAAGAAAAGAAACAGAACCTGGGCCATATTACCGTTTCTATTGGTGTGGCCACTATTCAAACGGGTGATGATGTAGATACCTTATTATCGCGTGCTGACGAACAACTTTATATTGCCAAAGCCGCTGGTAAAAATTGCGTCAAGTTTGGTTAATCACTCGTAGTGGTTGTACTGTGTTATTAGCATTTGTTTTGCTTATTCGCTGATACTAAGGTTTGATTTAACACCGTTAAACCCACAATGAATCAACTTCTATATGTTTAGTCATGTGGGCTTATGTTTACCTGCAGTTGATTACATTTAATACAACCAAAATGTTATTGCGCTTTTGGTTGTAAATCCATGTGCATCTTTATCAAATGTTCTTCCATATCAAATGATACGGTAAACCCAAGTGACTTGGCGAGGTTGGCCATACTGCGGTTTTCAAACATGGTAAAGCCCGTTAAATACAGTGTATTGTTGGTTTTATAGTAAGCAATCAGTTTTTCCAGTAATAACTTGCCTAAGCCAATCCCTTGATAATTACTGCGAACAGCCATAGCAAACTCAGCTTCGGTATTATCAGGGTCGATAGACGCTCTCACAGCCCCTAACGTTAGCTCTTCACCATCCTCTGTCATTGTCGTCGCAATAAACGCCATCTCACGCGAATAATCAATTTGCGTTAAAACTGCCATTTCTTCATGGGTCATTCGTGAGCGCACCCCAAAATAGCGTTTGTATCTGTCTTCATCACTTAATGAATTATCAAAATCTAAGTGCTTAGGTTCATCTTCTGGCAAGATGGGACGCAACATTATCTCGAGTCCATTTTTCAGCGTGGTAGTTTGTTCTAATTCTTTTGGGTAGGGCAAAATGGCCAGACGGTTAATGTTGTCTTGCGGGGTGGCATGAAGACGCATATTGACGTCTAATAAGGTGATTATTTCCCCCGCGGCCAACACAGGATTAATGTCTACTTCGGCAATTTCAGGACAATCAATAATTAAGTGAGATATTTGCGTCAGCATCACGCATAAAGCATTCATGTCGAGACCAAGTGGCAAATGACGGTCTCGCAACTTATGGGTTTTAAGTGCTTGAATCACCATATAGCGAGCCAGTGCCATGTTTAATGGTGGCAGTGCAACCGCGGCATCGCGTGTTGGGTCCCATTCAGAGCCACCTTCACCTAAACAGATTGCTGGACCAAATACTGGGTCATTAATTACCGATACTCTAATCTCTTGAGCACCTGCGGTTAACGCCATTTTTTGAATAATTAATCCATCAATTTTGGCCGAAGGGTTAATTTGATGAACCCTGTCAATAATAGAGTGGGCGGCGTGACTAACATCTTCATCAGAAGCTAAATTTAACACTACGCCGTGCACATCTGATTTATAGAGTAGGTCTGGTGATTGCACTTTTAACGCTACAGGATAACCCACTTGGTTGGCGACATTAACCGCTTCATCAACATCTTTTACAAAGCGGGTTTCAATGGTGTTGAGTCCGTAAGCCCGCAAAATATCCACAGCTTGATGTGTTTCAACCACTGTTTGACCATTATCCAAGGCGCGTTGCAGCAATAGCCGTGCAGCTTTGCTGTCAGTCGGAATATTATCGGGTATTGACTGCGGTACTTCTTGGAGTAACTTTTGGTTACGACGATATTCGACCATGTGCATAAATGCTCTCACGGCACCCTCAGGGGTTCGATAGGTCGGAATGCCTGCTTTGGTAAATCGTTTACGGGCCAAATAAGCTGAGTCTTCACCGCTCCAATTGGTGAGCATATTGATTCGATTGCGATTAGGGTGTTGATTGATAGTGTCGATAATACTGTTAGCGATTTCAACACTTTCACCTAATATCGATGGCGAATGTAGCACCAAAATAGTGTCAGTATCGTTACTGCTCATGAGCACTTTTAATGTATCTGCGTAGCGTTGGCTGTCTGAATCACCAATCATGTCGATAGGATTTTGTCGTGACCATGTACTGGGTAAAATAGCATTCAGTTCTGTCACGGTTTTTTCTGACAATTGTGCCAGTTTGCCACCTTTAATAATCAACTCATCCGCAGCCAAGACTGCAGGGCCGCCGCCATTACTCATAATAACTAATCGTTCACCTTTTAATGGGGTTGAATGAGCAAGGCTTTCTACTGCAGCAAATAATTCAATTAAATCGTTTACTCTTAACATACCGGCACGTCTAAAAGCGGCTTCATAAACGGCATCGTTACCGCCAATACCACCAGTATGGAGCATTGCAGCTTGTACTCCTTCACGGCTGCGCCCTGATTTAATCACAAAGATGGGTTTATTGCGTGAGGCAGCGCGGGCGGCTGATAAAAAGTGACGTTTTTCGTTAATGGAATCGATATACAGCATGATAGCGCTGGTTTTACTGTCGCGGCCCAAATAATCGAGTAATTCGTCAAAGTCGATATCGGTGGCATCGCCGAGTGAAATAAACGACGAAAAGCCAATACCTTTATTGTTAGCCCAATCGAGGACTGTGGTGCAAATAGCAGCCGATTGCGACACAAATGCAATTTTGCCGACGTTGGCTCCTGCGTGCGCTAAACTGGCATTGAGCCCTATAGGCGGTAAAATCATTCCTAAACTATTGGGGCCTAATAAACGCATACCGTATCGTTTCGCATACTGTTTGGTGAGTTCCAGTAAATTATTACCTTGCTCGTCAGTTTGCGATGCCATGCCAGAAGCCATAATAATCGCAACTTTGCAGCCAAATTGAGCCAAACGTTCAACAATACTGGGCACTTTCAGGGCGTTGGTACAAATTATAGCTAAATCAGGTTTGATCGGTAATGCTTCAATATTGGGGTAAGCCAATACGCCCATTACTGCGGTGTATTTGGGTGTCACAGGCATTATTGGACCAGAAAAACCGCCTGATAGCAGGTTTTTCATCACTGCTTTACCTGCGCGTTTATTGCCGTTAGATGCGCCAATGACTGCCACAGAAGTGGGTTTAAAGAGTGCATTAATACTGCGTTGACTCATAAAGTGTGACCTTAGCTGGCTGGCAATAAACAAGGTAGTTAGCGCTAGATTAGCATATTATTTTATCGAATAACGATAAAGAGATTATTTTAACGGACGGACTATTTTGTGAATAAAACCAATTACTCACTTAATCTTTGAACATCGATTATCACATCATAAAAAACCATCGATAGAGTCGATTTATAAGTGTTGTCTCGAACATAAAAAATGCAATAAAAAAGGGCCATTTAGGCCCTTTTTTATTGTAGTTGTAATTGCTTTTAATGCTGTTCGGTTGCTGGTATCGCAGACGAAGGAGCAGGGACGTAAATATTGATGACCTTGCGGATCAATGCTTTACCGTCTTCAATTGCAATATATAAACATGGAATAAGACATAAAGTTACCACAGTCGCAAATAATACTCCGAACGCTAATGAAACCGCCATTGGGATCACCATTTGAGCTTGCATACTGGTCTCAGCCATAATCGGCACTAAACCCATGAATGTTGTTAATGACGTTAGCATGATAGCCCTAAAGCGACGGCAACCGGCATTGAGAACGGCTTGTTTCATCGGCACACCGGCTTTGCGTGAGTTATTGACATAATCCACCATCACCAACGAGTCATTCACCACAACACCAGCCGCGGCAATAATACCGAACATCGATAGTACACTTAAATCGATACCTAAAATGATGTGGCCCATTACGGAACCAATAACCCCAAACGGGATCACAGACATGATCATCACAGGCTGAATATATGAGCGTAGTGGAATAGCTAACAAGCTATAAATCAGCAATAACGATAAGATAAAGTCACGCATTTGTGTATCTGCGCTGTCTAATTGCTCTTGAATACTACCAGACACTTCACTGTGTACCCGCGGATACTTAATCAATAACTCAGGCATAAAGTTATCACGGATATCTTTAGCTAACTTAAACGGTTCAGTTTGATCTGCATCTACATTGGCCCACACATTAATGGTACGGTTACCATTTTCGCGGCGGATACTGTTAACGCCTTGAACCACCATTATTTCAGCCACTTCAGATAGCGGTAATTCTGCACCTTGTGGGGTGTTAATCATCACATCTTGTACCAGTGCGATTGAATTACGTTGCTCTTCAGGGTAGCGAAGCATCACTTTTATTTCTTCACCATTACGAATAATACGTTGTGCTTCAAGACCGTAAAAGCTGTTGCCCACCTGTGAGGCGATATTGGCTAAGGTTAAACCCAATGCATTGGCCAACGGCTTTAGCTGAAACTGCACTTCTTTGGCACTTGATTGACGGCTGTCGTTTACGTCACTGACGCCTTTAAGTGAATTTAGTTTGGCTTTTAGGGCTAATGACGCTGCCACTAACTGACTTTCATCTTTACCTTCGAGTCTAAAGCTAATGTCGCCATCTTCACGACCTCCGCCCATTAAACTGTCTTGAATGCTAAACGATTTAACTCCTGGAATTTGTGGCATTGCTTTACGCCATAAGTCTGCTAAAGCAAAGGTATCCATTGGTCTAAGTGATGGGTCGACCAATTTAGTCATCACTTCTGCTGTTGTTTGCCCTTTAAGATCGACTTGCATGTCAGAAATCATTTTCTGGCCATATTGCTGTTCAATCTTTTTATCAACATCATATAAAGTCTGCTCTATGGCCAGTGCGGCCGCGAGTGTCGATTTTTCTGATGCATCAACGTTCATTTCAACGGTGACTCTTGGAAAGTCGTGTGGAATTTTTGGTTGACCGATAAAACGAACCAAACCGCCCATATAAAGCCCAACACAGATCAAAATCAAGCTGATAAACAACATGATAACCGCGTAACGATACTCAACCGCTAATTCAAGGGAAGGGCGATAGACAGACTTAATAAATTTCGTTAAGCCGCGATCAATTTTACCTTGAACAAAATTAACGCCGTTACGCAGCCAATCTAATGGATTTTTTGAACCTGGTTTAACAATGGTAGGCTTTTTCATGTGCGCCAAATGCGCAGGCAAAATCAATTTAGATTCTATTAATGAAAATAATAAACATAAAATAACAACAAAACCAATAGCCTGCCCAAATGCAGATGATGGACCGTCGTCCATGGTTATTGGTAGAAAAGCGGCTATCGTGGTCAATACACCAAAGGTTGCTGGCATGGCGACTTTTTTAACCCCACGAATAACGCTGTCAATACTTTGGCCGTGTTCTTCTGATTCGCTGTGGGCACTTTCGCCCATCACAATGGCATCATCGACCACGATCCCCAGCACTAAGATAAAGGCGAACAAGCTGATAACGTTAATGGTGACATCAAAAAATGCCATTGGCATAAACAATAATGTACCTAGAAAACACACCGGTAGTCCCATCATCACCCAAAAAGCCAATCGAACTCGCAAGAATAAGGCCAGCATGATAAACACTAATATCGCACCACTTTTCATGCTGTCGAGCATCAGTTGTAAACGGCCATCCAAGTAGTAAGTCATGTCTACCCAAGGTTCAAGTTTTACACCTTGTGGTAATATTTTTTGCTGTTTATCGACAAAGCTATTAATGGTATCCGCCACATCGGTAATACTTTGATTTTTACCCGCACCAATGAAGAAGGTAACTGAGTTTTTACCATTAAATTTAGAGTATTGAATGCCTTCTTCAAAGCCATCATTTACGCTGGCAATATCACCCAATAAAATCTTGGTACCATCATCTAATGTTAGTAAAGGCAGTTGTTCAAACTCGTAACCCACATAGGCTTGATTCTGAACGCGTAAATTGATGTAACCATTTTCTGCTTTGATTTGGCCAGCCGACATATTGCGTGAATAGCCACGAACGGCCTCAGCGACATCGTTAAATGTGATCCCAAACTCACGTAAACGGTCTTTACTGACTTCAATGCCAATTTCATAACTTAAGCCGCTATAATATTCGCTAATGTTGACACCAGGCAATTGCATGATTTCATCATTAATGCGCTCGCCTAAATCTTTGAGTTGCTTTTGGTTTAAGTCACCATAAAGGCTTAAATACATTACTTCTTGGCGAAATTTAATCCGTTCAACTTTAGGGGGCTCCATGCCACCAGGAAACGTTGAGATCGAGTCAATTTCAGACTTAACCTCTTCAAGTACGACTTGTGGGTCATATGAGTCTTCAACCTGAAAATATCCCTGCGCTATATTACGATTTGAATAGGTAATAACCCTTTTTAATCCTTGAACGCTTTCTAAGGCTTGTTCAATTTTAATGGTAATGCCTTCTTCCACTTCTTGTGGTGCAGTACCTGGGTAAACGGCGCTAAATTGAATCCAGTTAACTTCAACAGCAGGGAAGAATTGCTTACGGATTGTATTGGCGGTCAACAGACCACCGAGTATGATAATGATCATCAACAAGTTTGCAGCTACGCTATTGCGGGCAAACCAGGCGATAATTCCTTTGTTAGTATCGTCCATGATGTTTATTTACCTTCCATCGCAAGTTCAGTTTTTTCTGTTTCTACTGACTCATCTTGTAAGATTTTATCTTCAGGCAAAGCGAGTTGCATACCTTCTAGCGGGTAATCAAGCGCTGATGTAATAACTTGCACGCCTGATTCAATACCTTCTGAAATCACGACATTCGCGCCTTCTTGGCGAATAATGTTAACAGGTTTATAACGTAAGGTTTTGTCGCTATCCATCACGGCAACTAAACCATTTACAATCAAATGACGCGGAATAATGGCCACATTACCGGCATTACTGCCTTCAACATAGGCGGTAACATAGGTGCCAAATCGTAATTCATTTTTATCGCTATTGAGTCCGTATGGGTCGTCTATTTCGGCAACCAGGTATGTCATGCGGCTTTTGCTGTCGACCACGCCTTCACTGCGAACAATTTTTCCTATCCACTCTTGTTTGCTTCCAGCAAAGTTACCCACTAATCGTACCTCAGCATGAGTGCCTTTTTGATCTAAATATTGCATTTCTTTATCGGCAAGCGGTAAGCGGATTTCTGCTGTATCAGTATTGTAAACATGACCAATTTTACTGCCAGTGGTGACGTATGCACCTAAACCGATTTCACGGCTGGAAATCAGTGCATCATACGGCGCGCGGATAACCGTACGCTCTAAATCACGTTGTGCACGTAATAAACCCGCTTCAGCACTTTTTAGTTTGGCTAATTCTTGTGCTAATTGTGGCTTGCGTAAACTGAGATCGGTTGGCTTACTGCTGGTTATCTCGGCCCATTCTCGTAAGGCGACTTCCGCATTGGCTCGTTCTTGCACCATGTTTGCTTTAGATGAGGCTATGTTTGCTTGAGCATCCAATAAACCTGCTTCATAGTCACTGGGATCAATTTTAGCTAGAACATCACCTTTTTTAACAAAGCCACCCTTGACGAATTTATCGGCTAAATAAATAATTTCACCGCTGACTTGTGCGACGAGTTCGGTGTCGTATTTTGCCGCGACAACACCGTATGAACTGACTGAGAAGGTCATCGGTTTATATTCAAGTGCTTCAACCGACACTAAAGGGGTGGTATCAACTGCAGGCTTTTCTTCAGGCGGTTTTTTTAGTGCAGCAATCCCAACTAAACCGGCTATTCCAATACCTAATACTATGATGGGTAATATTATTTGTTTTTTAGTAGCCACAATGCTTCCTTTTTATAATCCGATATTTTTGCAGTAAGTTCATTTCATACCGCCAATAGTCTTTTTTCTACTGTATATGTTAATCGATATGTTTAGGATTTGTTGTTTCATTGTGTAAACTTGTGTGTCAACTACTAGCATGTGAACTCATGATATAAAACCTTTAGGGAACAGATATTGTGCAGATTGAAAACACCTCTAGATTACAGCTGTCATTAATGACCCTTAATGACAGCGCGCTATTATTTGAATTAGACCAAGATGAACGAGTCATGCACTTTCTCAACGGCGGTAATAAAACCACTCAGCATCAGATAGATACGATCATGTTGCCTAGATTGGCTCAATATTTAAATCCGTCAAAAGGGTGGGGATTATGGAAAGTCCATGCGCTCGATTGTGACGAAAATGCCCAGCATGGGTTAAGCGGCGAGTATTTAGGCTGGGTATTAGTCAGGCCGATGCACTTTTTCACCCAAGCACAACCGCATAACTTGGAGTTAGGTTGGCGTTTTAAGCATATCAGTTGGGGCAAAGGCTACGCGACAGAAGCAGCTAAAGCGGTTATGGATGCTGTCAGTGAGCCTGATGACGTGACTCATGTCAGTGCCGTTGCTGTAGAGGACAATCTTGCCTCAATTGCGATTATGAAAAAACTCGGTATGACGTTTCAACATAAAAGTATTCACCGCGATCCTTTAGGCGATACTGAAGCAGTGTTTTATCAAAAAGCGGTGTAATGTTTTTTAAGGCAATAAAAAAGAGCAGCCTGAGCTGCTCTTTTGTTGTATCACATCCAGTAGATTACTTTTTTGCGTCTAAATAACGCTCAGCATCAAGTGCTGCCATACAACCTGTACCGGCTGAAGTGATTGCTTGACGGTAATGTTGATCCATTACGTCGCCACAAGCATAAACACCTTCGATGCTAGTTTGTGTTGCATTGCCTTGTAAACCACTGTTTACTTGTAAGTAACCGTGATTCATTTCTAATTGACCAGCAAAAATACCAGTATTAGGGCTGTGACCGATAGCAACAAATACACCAGCGACTTCTAAATCTGTCACTGAACCATCTTTAGTGCTTTTCTTTTTAAGACCCGTCACACCCATATCGTTACCAGTGACTTCTTCAAGTGTTTGGTCAAGATGTAAAATGATATTACCGTTAGCGACTTTGTCCATTAAGCGGTTAATCAAAATCTTTTCTGAACGGAAGCTGTCACGACGGTGAATTAAGTGAACTTCAGATGCAATATTACTTAAGTAAAGTGCTTCTTCAACAGCAGTATTACCACCACCAATCACCGCAACTTTTTGGTTACGATAAAAGAAACCGTCACATGTAGCGCAGGCAGAAACACCGCGGCCCATAAATGCTTCTTCAGATGGAAGACCTAAGTATTTAGCAGATGCACCAGTGGCAATAATTAATGCATCACAGGTAAATTCGCCATTGTCGCCTTTTAAACGGAAAGGGCGCTCAGTTAGGGTCACTTCATTGATATGATCGAAAATAATTTCGGTATCAAACTTTTCAGCGTGTTTTTGCATGCGATCCATTAATGCTGGACCAGTTAAGTCTTCAGCATCGCCTGGCCAGTTTTCCACTTCAGTTGTGGTTGTTAATTGACCACCTTGCTGCATGCCTGTGATCATCACAGGATTTAAATTTGCACGCGCTGCATAAACAGCAGCGGTATAGCCGGCAGGGCCAGAACCTAAAATTAGTAGGTTAACGTGACGAGCTTCACTCATGATTTTGTTCTCCGATAACATGCCTTAAGCAATTTGCATGGGATTGTATGGAATTTACCTCTGCGGGTAAAGTGAAGTTGAGTGTAGGAAATCGATTGGGGTTATCTATTGTGTAAATATTCCGTTTCAAGTGAGGTAATGGTGCACATTAGCTTGCTTGAAACGGTTACTTGTCGCTCTATACTGTTTGCTAGCGTAGGTTTAGTAAACCAAATGACAAGTTGGTAAATTATTTTTTTCTAAATAATTCTGATGGTATTCTTCGGCAATGTGGAATGTTTGTATCGGTACAATTTCAGTCACAATATGACGCTGCCCCCATTTACCACTGCGTGCTAACGCCAGTTTAGAGCTTTCAGCTTGGGCTTTTTGCTCTTTATCGTGGAAAAAAATCGTACTGCGATATTGTGTGCCAATGTCGCCGCCCTGCATATTCAGCATGGTTGGGTTGTGGTTTTTCCAAAAAGTGTCCAACAAGTCGTTGTAACTGACGACTTCTGGATCAAACTCAACTTGCACCACTTCTGCATGACCAGTGGAACCCGTCTTCACTTCTTTATATGTCGTCGCACTGTCTTTGCCACCCATGTAGCCACACGTTGCGTTACTGACGCCGTTAATTTCACGGAAAAAATATTCAACACCCCAAAAACAGCCTGCACCAAATGTTGCTAACGCCATGACAAACCCTTAAAACAAATTATAGAAGTCTAGATGGCTGTAATTGTGTTGAATATCGACAATATTTGCAAGCAAACTTTTATTAATAAATAAATCTAAGTTATGCCACCAATAAAATAGCGTTTGGCTATGATAGAATTCGCCACAATAGGCAGTAATAGTTAACATCGTTTTACGTCAAAGTTAACTACGCCATATAATAATGAGACAAGGAGTTGATAGTGTTATCTGACCTGATGATAAACCGCGATTTTTTAGCCTATACCTTAGCCAATCCAAATCAATTACCTGCGGCATACGATTTTATGTTGGCAGATCATACTCGCGTAGATGTGTGGGATACGGGAGTGATTGTATTTACGCCGGCTAATGCCACCAAAGATATCGTGCTGTCTTGTGCTGTGCACGGTAATGAAACTGCGCCGATTGAAATCTGTAATCAACTCATTAAAGATTTGCTCAGCCAACGCATTATTGCCAAGCAGCGTGTGATGTTTTTAATTGGTAACCCTACTGCTATTCTCAATAAAACCCGTTTTATTGATGAAAACATGAATCGTCTTTTTAGTGGCGCGCATTCTAAAGGCGAGGGCTTAAGCCATCCAGAGCGTCACCGTGCCAAAGCATTAGAGCAATACGTGGCTGATTTTTTCAATGCTAATAGCGACAACCAACGTATTCATTACGACTTACATACTGCCATCCGTGCCTCAAAGCATGAAAAGTTTGCCATTTACCCATACCGCCCAGGCCGTGCTTTCAGCGGTGAACAAATTATGTTTTTGGCGGCATGTGGCGTTGATACTATGTTGTTTCACCACGAACCAACAACAACGTTTAGTTATTATTCGTCACAGCAATTTCAAGCAGATGCTTTTACGGTGGAATTAGGCAAAGTGATGCCATTTGGCCAAAATGACATGAGTCGTTTTGCACAAACTCATACTATGCTTGAAAAGTTGATTACTGAAACTAAGTTAGCACCTGTTGAGTTCGACCCTAGCAAGGTCAACTTGTATAAGGTATCGCGCTCTATTAACAAGCACTTTGATGATTTTGAATTTAGCTTTGCAGGCGATGCAGAAAACTTCAGTGCCTTTAGTCAGGGCGAGGTGTTAGCGACAGAAGGTGGTAATGCCATCATTGTGGAATACCCACAAGAAGCCATCGTATTTCCCAATGCAAATGTGCCTATTGGGCAACGTACAGTGCTATGTTTAGTACCTGCACCAAACGAGTCAATTTTATAGTCGTAAAGCAATATATACATGTCAATCGTGAGTAAAATGCGTTTACAGTGAGAGTAAGTATTGATAGGTAGTTTACGTTAACGTAATGTCTACTCGCATAGTATAAATAGAGCCATGTTTATGTTGAACATGGCTCAACAATAACAAGAGCATAATATGAGCAACGCACCACTGACCAATGAAACAGTGCACCGTGTCAGCTTCTTAGACAAAGCGTCATTGCACATCCCCATTTTGCGTATTTTGCAAGCCGATGGCACTACGTATGAAAACGCGGTTCTACCAGTAATCGACAAGGCTTTGGCCGAAAAAATCTTTGATACTTGTGTTTTTACACGCGTATTAGACGAGCGTATGTTGGGTGCGCAGCGTCAAGGAAGGATTAGTTTTTACATGACCTGTACCGGTGAAGAAGCCTCAATTATTGGCAGCACAGCAGCGCTTGATAAAGACGATGTCATTTTGGCTCAATATCGTGAGCACGCCTCATTGCGTTATCGCGGTTTTACGACTGAACAATTTATGAATCAAATGTTCAGTAACGAGAAAGATTTAGGTAAAGGTCGTCAAATGCCGATTCATTACGGCAGCCGCGAACTCAACTACCAAACCATTTCATCACCACTGGCAACTCAAATTCCACAAGCCACAGGTGTTGCTTATGGTATGAAGCTGCAAGGCAAGCGTAACGTCGCCATTTGTTACTTTGGCGAAGGTGCAGCATCAGAAGGTGACTTCCATGCTGGTTTGAACATGGCTGCAGTGCTTAAGTCTCCGACCATCTTTTTCTGTCGTAACAATGGTTATGCTATTTCAACCCCTACAGAAGAGCAATTTGCCGGTAACGGTATTGCGAGTCGTGGAGTTGGGTACGGTATGCATACCATTCGTGTAGATGGTAACGACATGCTAGCGGTGTTAGCTGCCACACAACAAGCCCGTGCCCATGCACTAGAACATAATGCACCGGTATTAATCGAAGCGATGACTTATCGTTTGGGCGCGCATTCTTCATCAGACGATCCATCTGGTTATCGTTCAAAAGAAGAAGAAGCCAAATGGCAGCAACACGATCCAGTAAAACGTTTTAAGTTATGGATGGTCAATAAAGGCTGGATAACTGAAGCCGATGAAGCCAAGTTATTTGAACGTTATCGCGAAGAAGTGCTAGCAGCAGTTAAAGTGGCTGAAAAGTTACCTATTCCGAAACTAGATGAAATTATTGAAGATGTGCTTGATAAACCGACCCCAGCATTGAGAAAACAGCTTAAAGAGCTGAAAGAACACATTGCTAAGTATCCAAAAGCCTATCCAAAAAGCGCAGGGAGACTCTAAACCGTGGCTCAAATGAATATGTTACACGCCATCAATGAGGCGTTATCAATAGCCATGACTGCCGACGAGCGCATGGTGATTTTTGGTGAAGACGTTGGCCACTTCGGTGGAGTTTTTCGCGCGACTTCTGGTTTACAAGAGCAGTTTGGTCGCGACCGTTGTTTTAACACGCCGCTAACTGAACAAGGTATTGCTGGTTTTGCTAATGGTCTAGCATCTTATGGCATGACTGCGGTTGCTGAAATTCAGTTTGCTGATTATATTTTTCCGGCATTCGATCAAATCGTTAATGAATCGGCAAAATTTAGATACCGCAGTGGTAATCAATTTGATGTGGGTGGGTTAACCTTCCGCACACCATACGGTGGTGGTATTGCCGGTGGACATTACCACTCACAATCACCTGAAGCCTATTTTACCCAAACACCTGGTTTAAAAGTGGTTATTCCGCGTAATCCAGAACAAGCTAAAGGGTTGTTGCTGGCGTCTATTCGCGATCCAAACCCGGTGATTTTCTTTGAACCTAAGCGTTTGTACCGCGCATCTGTTGGCGAAGTCCCTGCCGGTGACTACGTAATCGAGTTAGGCAAAGCACAAGTGGTTAAGCAGGGCAGCGATATTACTGTACTGGCTTGGGGCGCACAGATGGAAATCGTCGAAAAAGCCTGCGAACGTGCCGAGAAAGAAGGTATTTCATGCGAAATTATCGACTTACGCACAATCGCGCCATGGGATGTTGAAACTATCGCAAAATCAGTGACCAAAACGGGTCGTTTACTGATTAACCATGAAGCGCCATTAACTGGCGGTTTTGCTGGTGAAATTGCGGCAACGATTCAACAAGAATGTTTCTTATCGCTTGAATCACCGATCAGTCGAGTGTGCGGCTTAGATACGCCTTATCCATTAGTGCATGAAAAAGAATACATGCCAGATGAGTTAAAGACCTTCGAAGCCATCAAGGCCACTGTGTCGTTTTAGGAGTAAGATATGATTAAAGATTTTATTTTACCCGACATCGGTGAAGGTGTGGTGGAATGTGAATTAGTTGATTGGTTAGTCAGCGAAGGTGACATCGTCACAGAAGATCAACCGATAGCAGATGTAATGACAGACAAAGCTTTGGTGCAAATTCCGGCGCCCCATGCTGGAAAAATTACCAAGCTTTATTACGCCAAAGGTGAAATCGCCATTGTGCATCAACCATTGTACGCAGTAGAAATGGATGGAGATGACAACGATAGCGTCATTGAAGCCCCTGTTGCTGCCATGACACCGGTTAACGATTCAGCTGTTAACAACAACAGTAATGCAGTTACGGCTACAACCAGCAGTCAGTCAAACATTGAAGAGTTCTTATTGCCTGATATCGGTGAAGGGATTGTTGAATGTGAATTGGTTGATTGGTTAGTCGAAGAAGGCGATATCGTCGTTGAAGATCAACCCATCGCTGATGTGATGACCGATAAAGCGTTAGTGCAAATCCCGGCCATGAAAGCCGGTAAAATTGTAAAACTGCATTATCGTAAAGGTCAGCTTGCTAAAGTGCACTCACCTTTATTCGCCATTGAAGTGGAAGCTGAAGTTAATGCTCCGTCAGCTCCAGTTGAAGTAGTTGAACAAGCACAAGCAGCTGCGCCACAAGTTAACCTTGAACCTGTTGCACAAGGTAAAGCCTTAGCTAGCCCAGCCGTTCGCCGAATGGCGCGAGTACTGGACATTAATATCGCTATGGTTGTGGGCACAGGCAAAAATGGTCGAGTTTACAAAGAAGATATTGAACGTCATCAGCAAGGTGGTCATGCCACTCAAGCTGCAGCAAGCACAACGGCAGTGTCATCAACGAGTCACGTAAGTGCTCAAGTTGTCAGTTCTGTGAATAGCGACACAGTGACTAATGTAACGGCAAGTGACCGAGTTGAACCCATAAAGGGCGTCAAAGCCATTATGGCGAAAATGATGGTTGAGTCAGTATCGACTATCCCTCATTTTACTTACTGTGAAGAGTTTGACCTTACCGAACTCGTAGCCTTACGTGAAAGCATGAAGCAACGTTATTCAACTGACGAAGTGAAGCTCACCATGATGCCATTCTTTATGAAGGCCATGTCATTAGCGATCACTGAATTTCCGATATTGAATAGTCAAGTTAATGCAGATTGCACCGAGTTAACGTACAAGTCACGTCATAATATTGGTATGGCAGTCGACTCTAAAGTCGGTTTATTGGTGCCAAATGTCAAAGATGTGCAAAGTAAGTCTATTTTAGATATTGCCGCCGACATAACTCGCTTAACGACTGCCGCGCGCAGTGGCCGCGTGTCGCCAGCAGATTTAAAAGACGGAACTATTTCAATCTCCAATATTGGTGCATTGGGCGGCACGGTGGCAACACCAATTATTAACAAACCTGAAGTGGCCATTGTTGCGTTAGGCAAGTTACAAATATTGCCGCGCTTTAATGCTAAAGGCGAAGTTGAAGCACGTAAGATTATGCAAGTAAGCTGGTCTGGCGATCATCGCGTCATTGACGGTGGCACCATTGCACGCTTCTGTAATCTATGGAAACACTACTTAGAGCAACCGCAAGAAATGCTATTAGCTATGCGTTAACAGTGTTTAATCTATCTTATCCAAAAGGACGCTAAAGCGTCCTTTTGTTTTTAGCCTCTTTTTCGTATAATACTCGGATATTGTCACTAGATTGGAACATGTATGAGTCTGTCGGCACCTAGAATTGAAATGATTGAATATCCGTTTCCGCCAAAACCTGCCGTGTTGTCTGACGTTGAGAAAGCACAATATAAAGCACGTATTAAACAGCTATTGATTGATCAAAACGCGGTACTTGTTGCCCATTATTATACTGATCCTGAAATCCAAGCGTTAGCTGAAGAGACGGGCGGTTGCGTGTCTGATTCTCTGGAAATGGCACGCTTCGGTCGCGATCACCCCGCAAAGACATTAATTGTTGCTGGGGTTAAGTTTATGGGCGAAACCGCTAAAATATTAAGCCCAGAAAAAACCATTTTAATGCCAACCCTAGAAGCAACCTGCTCATTAGATTTAGGTTGTCCAATTGAGCAGTTCAATGAATTTTGCGATGCGCATCCAGATCATACTGTCGTGGTATATGCCAATACCTCAGCAGCAGTAAAAGCCCGCGCAGATTGGGTTGTCACCTCCAGTATTGCGTTAGAAATTGTTGAGCATCTCGATAGCCAGGATAAAAAAATTATCTGGGCACCCGATCGTCACTTAGGTTCGTATATCAACACACAAACTGGCGCTGACATGTTGTTATGGCAGGGCGAATGTATTGTGCATGATGAGTTTCAAGCCAAAGCACTTCGTGAGCTTAAAAAACAGCATCCTACGGCGGCGATTCTAGTACACCCAGAATCACCTGCCAGTGTAGTAGAACTTGCTGATGCTGTCGGCTCTACCAGTCAGTTAATTAAAGCCGCGCAAACCATGCCTAACGATACCTTTATCGTTGCGACAGATCGCGGTATTTTTTATAAAATGCAGCAAGCAGCGCCAGGTAAAACCTTGCTCGAAGCCCCAACTGGCGGCAACGGTGCCACCTGTAAAAGTTGTGCCCATTGCCCGTGGATGGCCATGAACGGTTTGCAAGCTATTGAAGCTTCATTAGTCGATAGCGATAAAACTAATCATGAAATATTTGTGGATGAAGAACTGCGTATCAAAGCTCTCATCCCACTCACACGCATGCTTGATTTTGCTAAAGAATTGAACATGAAAGTGAAGGGCAACGCCTAAAAGCTTGGGTTTAGTGATCATAAAAACATAAAGCCGACATCTCGTCGGCTTTTTATTGGGTCTTTTACGCTAATGTTCGCTAGCCTTAAATATTAATATAATGCCCAAGCGAGCCATTATAGGATAAGCAAAAAAACCAAGTGGTGTAGACTTGGTTTGTTGTATTTCGTTTTGTTTAAATCTTAAATTGGCCTACTAAGGAATTCAGTTGTTTAGATAAATCAGCCAGATCTTCACTTGCACTTGCTGTTTGCATTGACCCTTCGGTTGTTTTGGTAACAATATCGTTGATATTGGTAATGTTTTTATTTATTTCATTTGAGACTGCACATTGTTCGTTTGCTGCGCTGGCGATTTGAATATTCATTTCTGTAATGGTGTTTACCGCTGCAAAAATGTCATCGAGTGCATGGTCTGCATTTATTGCCTGAGTAACGCATGAGTCTGTAACTTTACCGCTATCTTTCATTACTTGAACAGCTTTAGCCGCACCACTTTGCAATTGTTCTATCATTGCTTGTATATCTTGCGTGGAAGCTTGTGTACGACTGGCTAAGGTACGAACCTCGTCGGCAACAACTGCAAATCCTCGACCTTGCTCTCCTGCTCTGGCTGCTTCGATAGCTGCATTCAGCGCTAATAAATTTGTTTGGTCTGAAATATTTCGAATAACTTCTAGAACACTATCAATGGCTGTCGTTTGATTTTGTAAATCGGACACTGCATGTGTTGCAATATTGATTTCAGAAGCCAATTGATTGATTTCCGATGAAACCTTGCTAACTACCTGCTTACCAGCTTGAGTAGCCTCATTTGCTTTTTGAGCCGCATCAGCAGCTTCTGTTGCATTTTGTGCAACATCTTGAACTGTCGCGCTCATTTCATTCATTGCTGTAGCAACCTGCTCAGTTTCTTGCTGCTGTTTTACTGCATCAGCTTGAGTTTCGAGTGTGATGCCTGATAAACGCTCGGCAGAGTGATTCAGTTGCTGTGTGGCGGACATAACTTGATTAATTGTATTATGTACCTTTGTTGCAAATTGATTGAATGCTTTGGATAATGCGGTAATTTCATCATTTCCGCTTACTGATAAACGGAGCGTTAAATCACCATCGCCATCGGCAATGTTGTTCATTGTATGGGTTGTCATATTTATTGGGGTGGTGATACTTCTGCTAATAACCCAAGCAATAGCGATACCTAATAACAAGGCGATGACACCAACACTAATCATAGTAAAGGTCACATCATTGATAGCATTTACATTGTGTGTGCGATCCAACGCTATTTCTAGGACACCTATTGGCTGTCCAGAGAAATCTTTAACTTGATGTAAATAAACAGCATAGGAAGTGTCGTGTAATGTAGATTGGTTGTTCAGTATTACTCCATTGAATGCTTGTGCTAGACGAGTATTATCAGAAAAACTATGAGGTTCAGTCGTCGCTCCAAATGCTTCAAATTGTCCATTTTTTTGAGTATAAAGCGCAATATCGACCTTATAATCATTCTTAAATTGGTCAAAAAATGCCTGGCCGAAAGACATACCAAACTCTACAGAACCAATATGTGCATTCTGATAATTGACAGGCATAATTCCACGAATTCCGATGCCTGCAACGCCTTTCTCTAATCCTCTTACTGGTTTTTGGTCTCTATTGGTAACGATAACGGTTTGTCTAAATGATGATAAATCGTCTCCAAACTTCTCAGGCTTATGTACTCTTAAGAATGAGGTAGCAGGTGGCAAGTGAAACTGGAATTGACGAACGGCATAATCTTCTTTCAAGGTTTCAAATAATGGTAATGTTTTTAATGCTAACGTCTCTCGGTCGCCTTCGGCAAACAACTTTTGTAAGTCTGAATTGCGAGCAACGACGGTTGCCAACGCTTGGGCTAATTTCCCAGTTGACTCAATTTCAGCGGTAGCGGTTTCATAGAGTTTATGTAACTCGCGTTGCTCTGCACTATCAATATTGGTTGTGAATTCTGATAATACGAAGGGGATAACAGTACCCATGACCAAGATCAATATGACCGTAATACCTAAGATTATACGGTTGCCGATATTGAGATTAAATGTATTGACCATGTACTGTTCCTTTTAGCGATTTTAAAATATAAGCTAGCATTAATTAATATTTTTATAGAACGCAATACTATCTATAAATTATAAAAAAAACCGTGTTCAATGGCTCACATGCCATTTGTGGTTAAAAAAATAAGCGGTCTTTGTTAATGATTTATGAATTCCTTCACAGTAATTGTATTTCAGTGCGCCAAGCCGACATATCGAAAGCAGATGAGACCTTCGCCGGTGAAAAGCTAATTATAAAAGCCCTCATCATTCTCACCTCCATGCCAAATTATGCCAAAGAATTGAATATGAAAGTGCTACGCTTAAGCTTGTACATATGATTAAAAGCCGACTTAATGTCGTTTTTTGTTTTTTTATTAACATTTAGTTGGAGCGATAAGGGGCAATCACTTTACATCTTGACGCTGTCGTGGGCGGAGGCCGCATAGATCAAAAGAAAGTTAATAAACAGAAATCAACACAGCATGAAACAATAAGAGAAGGGGATGTTGCTTACCTAGCAGTCAAAACAAAAAGCCCCGCATAAATGCGAGGCTCTTAAGCTAACTATATGTCTATAAAGTATTAAATAATACTTTTAGATTATTTAGCGTTCATTAACGCAACAGCGTTGTCTAACATGCGGTTACTGAAACCCCATTCGTTATCATACCAAGACATCACTTTCACTAAACGACCATTAACACGAGTTTGTGTTGCGTCGAAATTAGAAGAGAAAGGATTATGGTTAAAGTCGATAGACACCAATGGTTCTTCGTTAATCGCTAATACTTCAGACATTGGAGACTGTAGTGAAGCACGAGTAATGATGGCATTAACTTCTTCAACAGTAGTGTCGCGTGACGCTAAGAAAGTTAAGTCAACTAAAGACACGTTAATTGTTGGTACACGTACCGCTAAACCGTCAAATTTGCCTTGAAGCTCAGGAACCACTAAACCTACTGCAGCAGCTGCACCGGTTTGGGTTGGGATCATAGACATTGCCGCAGCACGAGCACGACGTAAATCTGTGTGATACACATCAGATAAACGTTGATCGTTAGTGTAAGAGTGGATTGTGGTCATTAAACCAGACTCAATACCAAGCTCATCATTTAACGGCTTAGCAATAGGCGCTAAACAGTTAGTTGTACAAGAAGCATTTGAAACTACTGTCATATCAGCAGTTAACACTTCGTTGTTTACACCGTAAACAACAGTGGCATCAACATTCTTACCTGGTGCAGAAATAAGTACTTTCTTTGCGCCAGCGATAAGGTGCGGTTGCACAGATTCTTTAGAAGTGAAAATACCAGTACATTCGAAAACGATATCAATTTTCAGCTCAGCCCAAGGTAACTTTGATGGGTCACGTTCTTGGAAAGTTAAGATCTTGTCGCCATTAACATAGATAGCTTCATCGTCGTGATCAACTTTTGCGTTGAAGCGACCATGTACAGTATCGTACTTAGTTAAGTGAGCATTAATAGATGCATCACCTAAATCGTTTAATGCAACGATTTCGATTGGATAATTTTTTTCGCTTTCGTACAGTGCACGTAAAACATTTCTACCGATACGGCCATAGCCGTTAATTGCTACACGGATAGTCATCTCATATCCCTCAAGTTAAAATAATTAGGTGGCATGTAAATCGCCTGGTTGTAAAATTACCAAATTGGCCGTAATAATCAAGTTAAATCACCTAAATATGCTTAATTAAGCCAATAATTTTGTATTTTTTTTACATTAAGCACATTATGAATATAAATTAAGCACAGTTTTGTAAGTTGAACACTACCGTGCGTTATATAAAATTGGTCTATTAGCGGGCTGATTAATGCCTATTTTAGTAACATTTCACTGCGACTCTGTGCAAATTGCTTACTCATTACCGCTGAGATTAATTCAAGTGCTTGTTTATCGAGTTCAGTCGCTAATGTTTTATTACCATTAATGATAGCCAATAACTTTTCTTCATCAGCATGATTGTCACTCATTAACAAATTTGCTCGAGTTAACAGGTATTCTTTTTCAGCATTTTGTTGTTGTCGATATATCGATGCTAACGCTAAAAACCAATCAGGATCGATTTTGGCGGGTTCAGTTGTGGCTAACAAATGCAAATAAAGTGTTTTAGCGTCGTTAGGTGAAACTCGCACATAATAAGCAGCAAGCTGGGTAATGATGTCATTGTCAGTGAGGACACCTTGCTTATAGGTGTCTTCTACAATAGTGAACGAGTCTTGATCGTTGAAACGCATCCAGCGATAAAAGGCTAAATGTACCTCATTATTAGTGCGAGTAAACTCTTGAAGTTCAGACAGTGTTTGAGTACTTACCGCAAATGCTCGCTCGCGATCACGTGTACGGTCGGTATTCAACTTATGTTGAACCCCTGCGGCTAATTCGATGCATTTACTGTAATTTTCTAGATATACCAACTGTTGATAAAGTTGCTTGCCTGTGGGCGACGAGCTCTGTTTTAACGCGTATCGATGACGGATCAAGTCGCCTTTTTCAAATCGGCACCAACTATCTTTGTGTAAATCGCTACAAAGTTCGGGATTATTTTTACAAATGAGGTCGCTATTACGGTCATTATCGCAGCCAAAAAGGCCAAATAATGCCCCAATAACTGTAAATGATGTAATTAATACAAAATTATTGCTCAAAATGCTCTCCGAGAGGTAAATTGTCTAATAAAATTACACATTTACCGAAAATTTGTTACTAGCGAAATAGCCTGTATTTCATTACAATGTCGGCGACCAACAGGGGCCACCCCCATACAATATACTAAATTATTGGTCTTTTCTTTTTGTTACTCAAACCTTTCTGAAAAAACGAGAAAAGTGAGATAAAGGATCCCTACATGAGCGCAGATAAACATTTACAGAGCTGGCAAGAACGTTTCGAAATGGCAGAAGCAATGCAACCATTGCTTGGCAAGTTGTATCGTAACCAAGGCATTGAAGTAATGGTATATGGTAAACCATTACTAAATGCATCAACCATCGAAATCATTAAGTCACACCGTTTAGTACGTCGTCATGTCGGTGAAAAATTACGTCTTCGTGAAAGTTTCCCATTTGTTGTAGCACTTAGCAAATTAGCGATTAAACATTGCAGAGTGGATATTGGTAAATTAGCGATTAATTACTGGCGTAATAACAAGGATGCGAGCGGTATTGAAGCTTATATGACACAGGAATTGTCTGAAGCGGTTAATCACGGTGATGATACCCCGGCTCGCGATGTTGTACTTTATGGTTTTGGTCGTATCGGCCGTTTACTCGCTCGTTTATTAATAGAACGTACCGGTAAAAGCAACAAATTGCGTTTGCGTGCCATTGTATTACGCGGTGGTAAAAAGGGCGATTTAGAGAAACGTGCTAGCTTGTTGCGTCGTGACTCGGTACACGGGCCATTTAATGGCTCTGTCGAAGTTGATGAAGAAAACAACGCAATCATTGCTAATGGCACTTATATTCAGATTATTTACGCTAACTCGCCTGATCAAGTGGATTACACTCAGTATGATATTAAAGATGCGTTAATTGTCGATAATACTGGTATTTGGAAAGATGAAGAGGGTTTAGGTTTACACCTTAAAAGCCCAGGAGCTTCAAAAGTATTGTTAACGGCACCTGCTAAAGGCGCCATTAAAAATATCGTCTACGGTGTTAATGAAAACGATATTCTTGATGAAGACACTATTGTATCGGCGGCAAGCTGCACCACAAACGCTATTACGCCAGTATTAAAAGCGGTTAATGACAAATACGTTATTGAAAATGGCCACGTAGAAACCATTCACTCGTATACGAATGATCAAAATCTAATCGATAACTATCACAGTGCTGATCGTCGTGGTCGCAGTGCACCGTTAAACATGGTGATTACTGAAACGGGTGCCGCTAAAGCTGTTGCTAAAGCATTACCTGTTTTAGCGGGTAAGCTAACCGGTAACGCTATCCGTGTGCCAACTCCTAACGTATCAATGGCGATTATTAGTGTTAATTTGCAACATGAAACTAATCGCGATGAACTGAATGAATACTTAAAAGATGTCGCATTACAGTCTGGATTACAAAATCAAATCGATTTTACCGAATCGACTGAAATTGTATCTAGCGACTTAGTTGGTTCACGTTATGCCGGAGTTGTTGATTCGCAAGCAACGATTGCAGAGGGCAAACGTGCCATTTTATATGTATGGTACGACAACGAATTTGGCTATAGCTGTCAGGTTGTTGGCGTTATGCAAAAAATGCTCGGTTTAACCACATTATCGTTACCAAAAAGCTAATGTGTTATAAAAGCTAACCATACATGGTGGTGAATACTCGAAAGCTGAACGAGCTTAATATCGCTGTTTATTGAGTACTTACCGTCATGTTAATGATAAAGCATCTCCTTGGAGGTGCTTTTTTATGCGCGTTGTAATTTATTTAATCATAATGATGATTTATGCATCAAACAGTCATTATGTTGCAATAAATGTGTTTTTATTGATTGACTATCGGGGCTAAAACGGTAGAATGCCATTCCGCAGTCAGGGGAAACTTCTTCTACTGTTAAATTTGAAAGGCGATATCGTTCTGACAAATTTAGTAAAGATTATAAAGCGGTACAAATGCGACATTAGCTCAGTTGGTAGAGCGATACCTTGCCAAGGTATAGGTCATCGGTTCGAACCCGATATGTCGCTCCAATTTCTTATCTTATCCGATGGATTAGAATTTGGTTAAAGCATGGCGCGATGGCAGAATGGCTATGCTACGGATTGCAAATCCGTCGATCTCGGTTCGACTCCGGGTCGCGCCTCCACGAAATTGAGTTTGATGGTTACTTCTAGTAACGGTTAAAACAACACTTTGCCCGAGTGGTGGAATCGGTAGACACAAGGGATTTAAAATCCCTCGCTGAATAAGCGTGCCGGTTCAAGTCCGGCCTCGGGTACCATCATTTACATACGTAAGTATGGTGTAAAAAAGCCTCAACATTAGTTGGGGCTTTTTTACATCTGAAATTTGTGAAATAGATCGAAAGATTAAAATCCCTCGCGCTCTGGTTGAACATCAGGCGTACAGGTTCAAGTCCGGCCTCGGGTACCATTATAATCTCTAGTAATAGAGAGTGGTGTAAAAAAGCCTCAACATAAGTTGGGGCTTTTTTACGTCTGAAATTTGTGAATTAGATTGAAAGATTAAAATCCCTCGCGCTCGGGTTGAACATCAGGCTTGCCTCGCTTTATTAATAGCAATCCTCAGAAAATTGAGCTGAATATTAATTTTATAGGATGTATGTGGAAATACGATAGAAGTGGGTGTTGATAATAAGATCTTCGGATAGCAGGTTACACTTTGGGATAAAATGTTAGCTTGAAGCTAGGCTTGTTTAAAATGAAACATAACGTGTGAGAATTAATAATTTATGACTCATCACGTTATGAATATAGAAAGGGACTTATTGAGATTGCTCTTCTACTTGAATTTGGCCTACATATAAAACTGGGGCAGCATCAATTTCATTGGCATCCATCATGGTGGCTATTCGTTCAACGGCAGACAATAATTGACTTTGTTCCCACTCTTCAAGATTTTGATAACGCATAATAAAATGTTCTTGCAGTGGTTTAGGAGCGCTATTTAATAATGTTTTACCTGCGTCACTCAATGATAAATGAACTTTCCGTTTGTCAGTCTCGCTGCGCGTTCTAATCACCATGCCACGATTTTCTAATCGATCAATAATGGTCGTCACTGTCGCTGCACTCAAATTAATTTCTTGAGCTATTTGTTTAGCTAGTGGAGCGTCAAGTTGATCAATTTTCTGTATGACCATTAATTGTGGTCCAGTCAGACCCGATAGTTTATTTAATTGACGTGAGTGTATATCAATAGCTCTGATCACCCGGCGCAATGAAATTAATAGTTGTTCGTATTTTTCCATAATCCCCTCATAATTCACCATGCACCTTAGCAGAATTCGGCTTATTACTCATGTCTAATATCAAAAAAAGCAGAATAATGTCAAAGACATTATTCTGCTTAGCTAATTTATCAACAATTTTTGACTTATAGACTGAAAGTACGTGATACCGATAAGACTGCGCGGGTATCGCTAGTATCAGTGTCCATACTGGTATCTTCAACGGCAACGTTGAAATCAAAACCTTCCCAGCTTGTCATATACTCTGCACGGTAATGGTTGTAAGACTTGTCGCCGTCCCATGCCCATTTGTCTTCGTCTAGTGACGTTGAACGGTCAAAGCTAACACGGATGTCGTGACCTTCTGCGACAGTAAAGGTATGAGCTGCCATCATGATGTAATGATCGGCATCAACACCAAAGTAATCCCATGAATACCAAAAGTTCAATTCACTCTGACCAAGCGATGAAGCATAGCCAAACTTGGTGTAAAGCTCTGGGTAGTAATACTCATCAGAGGCATCATCACCATGGTATGTGTAATATGCAATACCTGCATCAACAGACACTCTGTCGGTTAGTTCAAAATATTTACCTGCGTAAAAATCAAGTTCTAACCAAGTATCATCACCGCTTCCAAAATCAACATTAGATGCCCAAGCACCTACATACCAACCGTCATCGGCTGCGTAGTCTAGGCTAGCCTGTAATGCAGGGTCATTATCTGTTTGGCTAACACCATTAAAGGTATAGTCAGAGGTTGCATTAACAGTTGTGCTTAACTCACCAGCCATTACTGAAGTCGGTAAAGCAAATAAGCTTAGTAGGGCTAACTTTTTCATTGTTGTATTCATCATTTTTCCTTGGATCATTATTATTGTTTAGTCTGCTAATTCGATTTTAGTGAAATCGATTTCATTTTCTTTTGGAGAGAGTTCAATCGCTCTCACTTTACGGTAATGCGATTTTAAAATGTATGCGAAACAGCTTAATATCAAGGCAATAGCCAGTGCACCGACCCATTGAATTTGTAAAAAGTCTAGTTTGAATAACAATGTTAGGCCACTCAGTACCACAACATTACCGACGATATAAGGTACTTTACCAAAACGTTCAACCGTAAGGTTTAAGTTATCTGTATATAAACGGACCAGTGAATCGAGTGAGTTAATAACAAACGTTACCCCTACAATCACCATTGCTAGATTATAAAAACCAGATGTATCAATACCATTTGCACTGTAGTAGTACAGAACCGTGAACCAAATCGCGATTGGAATTGAAGGGAATACCATCATGGCTAGTAATACTTGATAGGTTTTCATTCCGCCAACAAAACGTGCGGTAAATTGACCAATCATAATGCTCCATGCAAACCACCAGAATAGGTAAAATTCGTGGTAATCGTTTATTGGAAGCACAAAGTTATGGATGTTGCCAAAGTAGTCACCGATTAACGCAAATGTAGTAAAGAACTCACCCACACTTGAATCGTCTGATAAAAATGCACCAGACCACATAACAGCGATTAAACCAAAGAACAACCAGGTACTGCCTAAACTCAGGTAACGAACATAGCGAATACTGGTACTTGAATACACTGCGGCGGCAATAACCATAAATACGATTAAGTAGAAGCTGCTGACAACGGTTTCACCATCACCTAATTGTGGTAAATACCACGGTAAGTTAGTTAATAATAAATAAGCAGTAAAGGCACAGGTACCAATAATGACCACGTTATTAATAAACTTTATCAATGGAATTTCAAAGTACTTAACTCTTGGTTCAATCACACAGAAGTAGAAACACGTTAAAAAGTAAAAAGCCCAAATTAAGCAGGCCCAAAAACCAAACTCTATGGCTAACGGATTACTAAATCCATATTCTGGACTGGTTGCCAAATCTGCATAACCAGCAAATTCCGTTAACGGAAACATGATTAAGCCAACATCAAGCCCTGAAGTGAACAAAATGGCAATAAAGGTAAATTTACGCACCGGTGTGACACCAATGCACTGCATGTTACCCCAACGATAAATAACAAATGCGATAGCGGCAAAAGTGAATAAAATGCCTATTGATAACCAAGTCGTCATTATTTAACTCCTGGGTGAATAGTGTGTGCGAACATAATGTTGGCTCCTTGTTGTATATTTTTTATGCCATAGAACAATTTTTAAAGGCAAAACGCCCTCAAGCCTTAAGTATCGTGTTGACGATAGTTAAACCCTGATAGATTGAACTTGGCTAAATTGGCCATTTACAAAAACGTAGGTTGGCCATCAACCTGTTGCCGATGTGCATAAATGAATACACATCGACGAATGGGTGTTAATCAATTTGTCGTTTAGGCGCTTGTAATCGTTGTGATGTTTGCCATTGCTTAGCAATAGTCACTTTTGCCAAACTTGGCGCAAGAGGTTTGTTGCCTAAAATAATATCGGCAGCGCGCTCGGCGACCATTATCGTCGGGGAGTTCAAATTGCCATTTGGAATGGTCGGAAAAATTGACGAATCAACTACTCGTAAACCATTAATACCATGTACTTTTGTTTCCGAGTCGACAACTGCCATCTCATCTTCACCCATTTTGCATGAGCAAGAAGGGTGGTAAGCGCTTTCTACTGAGCTTCTAACAAAACGGTCTATTTCTTCATCTGTCTGTATTGCTAAGCCTGGTTGAATTTCTTCACCACGATATTCATCTAAACCCGGTTGATTAATAATTTCACGGGTTAAACGAACACACGCTCTAAAGCCTTCAATATCATCTTGATGCGATAAATAATTGAACTGAATTTGTGGGGCAACCTTGGCATCATTTGATACAACCGTTACTGCGCCACGGCTTTTAGGTTTATTGTGGCCAATATGAACTTGGAAACCATGGCCAGCAAACGCTTCTTTTCCGTCGTAACGCATGGCAGCAGGTAAGAAGTGGTACTGTAAATCAGGCCACTCTAAGCCCGCTTTTGAGCGGATAAAACCACACGATTCAAAATGGTTAGTTGCACCCAAACCTGACTTATTTAAAATCCAGCGAGCACCAATAAACAATTTGTTTAACGGATCAATTTTGCCATTAAGCGATATCGGCTTTAAGCACTTAAATTGGAAGTAAAACTCTAAGTGGTCTTGCAGATTCTGACCAACACCAGGTAATTGATGTACTTGCTCAATTCCAGCGTTAGCTAATGTGCTTGAATCACCAATACCCGACAGTTGTAAAATATGCGGTGAACCAATTGAACCTGCAGATAAAATCACTTCTTTATTGCAGTTAACATCAATCAACTCGCCTTTACGTTCGTAACGAACGCCGACAGCCGTTTTACCTTGCATAATCACTTTATGCACAAGCGCATGAGTGACCACGGTTAAATTAGGGCGTTTCATTGCAGGGCGAAGGTACGCATTTGCCGTAGACCAACGTACGCCGTTTTTAACGGTCATGTGCATTGGGCCAAAGCCTTCTTGCTGACTGGCATTGTAATCATCAGTGGCTAGGTAGCCGGCATCGACACCTGCATCAACAAAAGCTTGATATAACGGGTTTTTCATTTCATTACCGTTATTAACCGCTAATGGGCCTTTATCACCGCGATAAACATTACCGCCAAAAGACCATGTTTCAGCTTTCTTAAAGTAAGGCAGACAGTGAGCATAATCCCAGTCTTTTGCACCTTGTTGTTGCCACTCATCAAAATCACGCGCATGACCACGTACGTAGACCATGCCATTGATTGATGATGAACCGCCTAACACTTTGCCACGCGGGCAATGCATACGGCGATTGTCCAAATGTGGTTCGGCTTCGGTTTCAAACTGCCATGCATACTTTTTAGTATTCATGGGAATTGAAAGGGCGGTTGGCATTTGGATAAAAATGCTCTTGTCGCTACCACCGGTTTCAAGTATCAGGACTTTATTGTCTGGATTTTCCGTTAAGCGGTTGGCTAATACACAACCTGCGCTACCGGCACCGACAATAATATAATCGTATTCATTAGACATTAATTGGGTCACTCCTAAAATGGGCTTTCAAGTGACTGCATACCAACGTAAACAGCTTTTATTTGGGTGTATGCTTTTAATGTTTCAGAGCCATTCTCACGACCAATACCAGACATCTTGTAACCACCAACCGGCATTTCTGCAGGAGAGGCACCATAAGCATTTATCCAACAAATACCGGCTTGCATTTGATGAATAACGCGATGTGCACGGGTAATGTCTTGCGTAAATACCCCTGCCGCTAAGCCTAGGTGAGTACTATTGGCACGCTTAACAACTTCATCTTCATCAGTAAAGGTAAATACTGACATCACAGGGCCAAATATTTCTTCTTTTGAAATCGTCATCTCATCAGTGCAATCTGTAAATACCGTCGGTGCCACAAAGAAACCATTAGGTGCATTGTCAGGCGTTAATGCTGTTCCGCCTGTTAATAAGGTGGCGCCTTCTTTTTTACCGATTTCAATGTAGTCGAGTACTTTTTGTTGATGGTCGCGTGATATCAATGCACCAAAATTGGTGTCAGGGTGCATTGGGTCGCCACAAACGATGTTTTGCTCAGTACGTTCTTTTAAACGTTGGATAAAGCGCGGATAAATATCTTGCTGCACAAATACGCGAGTACCGTTGGTACACACTTCACCTTGAGTATAGAAATTAGCTAACATCGCGGCTGATACCGCATTTTCTACATCGGCATCGTTAAAGATAATCAATGGCGACTTTCCGCCTAACTCCATGGTCACTTCTTTTAGTGAACCCGCTGCAGCGGCCATGACTTTTTTACCTGTTCCGACTTCGCCCGTAAATGACACCTTAGCGATATCTTCATTGGTGGTTAGCCATGCGCCAACTCTACCGTCACCTTGAACAACGTTAAACACGCCATCTGGCACACCCGCTTGAGTGAATATTTCAGCCAAACGCATTGCGCCACGAGGTGTTTCTTCTGAAGGTTTAAAAATCATTACGTTGCCGCAAGCAAGTGCAGGGGCTGCTTTCCAACAAGCAATTTGTAACGGGTAGTTCCATGCGCCAATACCGGCACAAATACCTAATGGCTCACGGCGAGTATAATAAAAGTCCGCTCCAACAGGTTGTTGATTGCCTTCAATACTTGGGGCTAGACCGGCAAAAAACTCAATAGAGTCGGCGCCAGTAACGATATCGACAACCGAGGCTTCTTGCCATGGCTTACCCGTATCCAATACTTCGCCAGCAGCAAGTTCATCATTTTGTTCACGTAGTAGGGCAACAGCTTTTAATAAAATGCGGCTACGTTCTATCGGCATCATCGCTGACCAAACAGCAAAACCTGCTTTGGCACTCTCTATTGCGGCTTTTTGCACAGACTCGGTGGCTACTTCAACTAAATAGCTGACATCTCCAGTAGCAGGATTGATCACTTCAAATGTTTCGCCAGTACCGTTTGATTGGTATTTTCCATGAATATAATTTTGATAAATAACTAACGATGACATTATTCTACTCCGTTGTGCACGATCACAGCCTTGATAAAGGCTTTAGATAAAATTTGGGCTTGTTTAAAATCTTCTATTGGGGTGGTACTCAACGCACTGCGTAACCAAAAACCATCAATTACTGCCGCTGTTTGCTTGGCTGCACTTACAGCGGCTGCATTGGGTAATAATTGTTTAAACGAAAAAAGCAGGTTGCTGTATAACCGCTGACTATTAATGTTTTGTAATCTTGCTAACCCCGGATCGTGCATCGCTTGGGACCAGAAGCTTAACCATGTTTTTGTCGCGGCTGTTGAACGTTGTAATTCGGTAAAGTTTGCTTCCACGATCATTGAAAGCCTATCTATTGGGGTTAATGTTTTGCCTGACGTTCTTGTCAGTAATGCTTGCTTCAATTCCTCTAATAGAAATTTCTGCGTGGCTTCAATTAACCCTTGTTTACCACCAAAATAGTGGCTGATGATCCCTGATGACATTCCCGCCAATCCACTAATGGTATTAATAGTAGTGTTTTGTAACCCATGACGTTCGATTGACATTAACGTGGCATCTATTAGCTGTTGTTGTCTGACGTTTTTCACTGTAGGTCTTGGCATAAAGGGGGTCCGTTATCTGTATTAAGTGTTGTTAATTGAACGCTCAATTAATAACGATACTAATGATTAGTGCTGTAATTATCAAGTTATAACTTGATATAGATCACAACATTGCAGCAGCATAATGAGATAGGAAATAGCCTGTAAAAAATAAATCATTGTTTCTAATGGTTTATTTTTCACTTTATTGTGGTTAGTGATTTGTTGTAAAAAACGAAGAGATTTTACATCAAATCATTACAGCTGCAGTTATTATTGGCGTTTTGGCTGATAAAGCATCATTTAAATATGGAAATTCTGCTCCCCAAACACCCTAACTCGTGCACATATTGCTTGGCGAGTCATAATCCCTATATTGATTTATTAACGATGGAGTTGTTAGCACATGGAGGGAGGTATATTGATTAAACCTGTTTGTTTTAGACAAATCTTCACCAACATTTTTTGTATGTCACTATACAATCACAGCCTTATTTCTCGCCGACTAATGTTATGGATTAATGTTATGCATATGGGTTATGCATTCTGCTAAGTGTTCCAATGTTCAAAGATTAAGGGTTGAGGATTGATTATTAAGTACTGAGGAGGGCTGTTTGATTCACTCTACAGTCTGAATGATGTCACCAATGATGATCTGGATTCATCATAGAGACATGATAGAAAAACATTAATCATGCTATAACCTTATTTAAAGATTCAAATACCAAGATGATTAGATAAGAGGAATACAGATGGGCAGTTCATCAATGAGCATGTGGAGTGTGCTATTTGGCGCTATAGGCATGGGGTATTTTGTTTATGGTAAGCGCCAAAGGGCGATTGTTCCCTTGTGTGTAGGAATGGCATTAATCGTGTTTCCTTATTTTGTTGCCAGCGTGACCACTTTGCTGATTATGGGAATAATCTTAGTGGCGATACCGTATTTTATCCGGCTTTAGTCGCTGTAGGCATTATTGTTTATCTGTTTTATCACTCAGAGTCATGTATGGCCTAAGTTAGTTTGGAATATGGTCTGTGACCACTAACGTCGTGGCGCTTCACCCACACCAGAGCAAATGGGTAAAGCGCATTGTTGTTTATGGATCAGCCTTTGCGAACCCTCAGCGTTCCGGCAACATTTTCCCAATTGGCTTAAACATCAGATGCGAAAAGGTCGCGACGTAAACTAATCTAGCTTTTGGCCTCGTTTGAATCCTGCTTCGGCCCATCTTGTATTAAGGAGTGAAAATGCTAACGCTAATTTCTTTAACTGCTTCAAGTTCAGAGTTGAATTTGGCCTTTTTCAAGACAAGAAAGCTAACTTGTTTTTGACCCAAAATGTGTTTGGAATATGGCCTGTGGCCACTAACGTCGTGGCGCTTCACCCACACCAGACCAAAAGGAAATCAACGGCTATTCCCTCTTGGATCACCCAGCCGCCCCGCAACATTTTCGCTATTTACAAAACAAGAGCTGCGAAAAGGTCGCCATGGGGTAGATCCAGCTTTTAACTTTATTTTTAGTCAGCCTCGGCCTTATTCGAACATGCTAACGCTTCCGATAGGCCATCCTTGGCCAACGAAAGCTAAGCTCACATCCATGTGAGCTTCACGCAATTTTCTTCAACGTCCTAAAGTTCAGAGTTGAATCACACCATTTCCAAGTCAAGAAAACTAACTCGTTTTTGCCCCATTATTAGCTAGACCAAATACTCTACCTTCAGTTTCTGCTGCAATTTTCAATTGCATATTCTTGCACTTTTAATTTATCGCTCTTCAGCTAAAATTAATAAGGCCATTTCAGTAGTCATACAGGAGATAGCGTATGTGGACGAAGAAAGGTCATTTAACTGGGCAGAAAAAGCCCTTTAAGCTTGAGGATATCTGGCGTATCCGTACCAGGCTCGAAATCGAAGGTAATATTATGGAGTTGGCTCTGCTCAACCTCGCCATCGATTGTAAATTACGTTCATGTGATTTGCTCAGAATGAAAGTTCGAGATATTTCATCGGGTGGTGTTATTCAAAATAGAGTTCTTTATCAACAGAGTAAAACGGAACGTGAGGTTCAATTTGAAATAACTTCTCGTACAGCTCAATCATTAACACAGTATTTAATGCAAAGTGGCTTATCGTCATCAAGTTATATATTCCCTAGCCCTCGTAAGAACGGGAGACCTATGAGCTATAGCTGCTATGCAACTATAATTCGTCGCTGGGCGTCACAACTTGGTTATGACTATTACCTGTATGGTACTCACTCTATGCGAAGAACAAAGGCAACCTTGATCTATGCACGAACGAAAAACATCCGAGCCGTACAGCTATTGCTTGGTCACGCCAAGTTGGATAACACAATTCGTTATTTAGGGGTAGAGATGGAAGATGCCCTTAATATATCTGAGGATATAGAGTTGTAACATTATTGTGTTAAAGCCATGCGCATGAGCAGGTGGTAGATTGGATAATGAGCAAAATGGAGAGTTCGGGACTGCAAATTAGATAGCAAATTAAGGCAATTCGGTTTATATTAATCACAGTTTTGTCAATTTTATAAACCAAGCCATTGCTGAGAGGATACCATGTTTGCAGAGCGCCTAGAACGAGCCCGCAAGGCTGCCGGGCTATCAATGAATGCATTAGCCAGCGAAGTTGGCCTATCCGCTAACGCCATTAAAAAGTACGAACATGGCACGACTATGCCCTCTTCTTCAAATCTACTTAAGCTTGCAAAAGCGCTAGATGTGCGCAGCGAGTACTTCTTTCGGCCGACCAAGGTGAAGTTAGAGGGTGTTGAGTACCGCAAGCGTGCGAGCACACCAAAGAAAGTGTTAGACCGAATCAATGGTGACGTATTAGACCAAGCTGAACGTTGGCAAGAGCTTTTAGAGTTGTATCCCGACTCAGTGAAGCCTATCCCTGAGTTTGCTCTACCTGATGAACTTCCAGAACAAATCTTTAGCTTAGAACAAGCGGAAGACTTGGCTATTCAGATGCGCCATGCTTGGGAGCTAGGGCTAAACCCTATTCACGATATGATCGATACCCTCGAAGCTAAGGGCGTGATGATTATTACCACGGATGTGGAAACAGATAAGAAGTTTGACGGTTTAGCGGGCAAGATTGGTAGCACTCCTGTAGTGGTGATCTCTACCGCCCAAAGTGGTGACCGTCAGCGCTTCACCTTGGCCCATGAACTTGGGCACTTAGTCGTGCATGGTCGTTTAGCTGAAGGGATTGATGAGGAGAAGGCTTGTAATGCCTTTGCTGGTGCATTTCTTTTACCTACCCAATCACTTATTGAATACTTGGGTGAAAAGCGCCGTCATATTGAACCACGTGAATTACTGATGCTAAAGCACGAATACGGTATTAGCATGCTAGCGGCACTGTTTCGAGCTGGCCAATGTGGAATAATTACGCCTGCGACTCAGAAAAACCTACTTATGCTGTTTAGCAAAAATGGCTGGCGAACGGAGGAGCCAGGAAAAGCATACCCTCATGAATCGACTTATCTACATAAGCAGTTGGTATATCGTGCTTTAGGTGAAGAATACATAGGGGAGTCAAAAGCTGCAGAGTTACTTGGCATGTCTGTTTCTAGCTTTCGTAAAGAACGAAAGTTGGAGGTGTCGACTCAAGCACAGTTAGCTCAGGAGGCTAGCCGTGCAGCAGCTGCTAATTAGTGATGCCAATATCCTCATTGACATGGAAGAAGGTGGTTTACTGGAAGCAATGTTTCAGTTGCCCTATGACTTTGCAACGCCAGATATTCTTTTTGTTGAAGAACTTGAAGAAGATCATCCCCACCTTCTGGATTTAGGGTTAGCGCTAAAAGAGGTTTCTGCAGAATCAATGATGTATGCCATGCAGCTAACGGGGACCTATACCCAAGCGAGCCGAAACGATTGTTTTGCCCTTGCTTTAGCAAAGCAAGAACAGTGTCCTTTACTGACTGGTGATATGGCACTGAGAAAAGCAGCAGAAAAAGAAGCTGCCATTGTTAAAGGCACAGTTTGGCTAGTAAGCCAACTGGTGGTTCATCAGCAAATCAATACCGAACAAGCGCGAGCAGCCTATAAGCAGATGCAAGCCAATGGCAGGCGTCTACCTTGGCATATCGCAGAACAAGCTTTAGTAGAACTAGAGCAAGTAAATTAATAATTAATAGGTTGCCCTCATAAAGTGCAATTTAGAACGATCAGGAATTCTAATAATGACAAGTTTACAACAACGTGCCGAACTTCAACGCCAAATATGGGCGATTGCCAACGATGTGCGAGGCTCAGTGGATGGCTGGGATTTTAAGCAATATGTATTGGGTACGCTGTTCTATCGGTTTATCAGTGAGAACTTTGAGCTTTACATTACTGGCGGTGATGAAAGCGTTAATTATGCTGCCATGGACGACAGTGATGAAAATATCATAGCGGCAAAAGATGATGCCATTCGTACAAAAGGCTATTTTATTCTTCCTAGCCAGTTGTTTAGTAATGTTGCTGCCAATGCACACAAAAACGAAAACTTAAATACCGATTTAGCTACTATTTTTGCTGCAATTGAAAACTCAGCCAATGGCTATGATTCAGAAAAAGACATCAAAGGCTTGTTTGCGGATTTTGATACCACCAGTAATCGTCTGGGTAATACGGTAGAGGCAAAAAACAAACGCCTAGCCGCTGTGTTAAAAGGCGTGGCAGGTTTAACCTTCGGTAATTTTGAAGGCGGTTTTGAAAATAATCAAATTGACTTATTCGGTGATGCTTACGAGTTCCTGATTTCAAACTATGCCGCTAATGCGGGTAAATCCGGTGGCGAATTTTTTACCCCTCAGCACGTTTCAAAATTGATCGCACAGCTCGCCATGCACGGCCAAACCAGTGTCAATAAAATCTATGACCCTGCGGCGGGTTCGGGCTCGTTGCTGTTACAAGCCAAAAAGCACTTTGATGCGCATATCATTGAGGATGGATTTTTTGGTCAAGAGCTCAACCACACCACCTACAACTTGGCGCGTATGAATATGTTTTTGCACAACATTAACTATGACAAGTTTAATATTCAGTTGGGTGATACCTTAACCGAACCACACTTTTTAGATGACAAACCCTTTGATGCCATTGTCTCTAACCCGCCTTATTCGGTGAAATGGATTGGCAGTGACGACCCAACCCTAATCAACGATGACCGCTTTGCGCCCGCAGGTGTACTTGCGCCCAAATCAAAAGCCGACTTTGCCTTTGTGCTGCATGCACTGAGTTACCTATCAAGCAAAGGCCGCGCAGCCATTGTTTGCTTCCCCGGTATTTTTTACCGTGGTGGTGTTGAGCAAAAAATTCGTCAATACCTTGTAGATAATAACTACGTTGAAACCGTGATTTCATTGGCACCAAACCTGTTTTTTGGCACCACCATTGCGGTGAATATCTTAGTGCTGTCTAAACACAAAACCGACACCACCACCCAGTTTATTGATGCCAGTGGCCTGTTTAAAAAAGAAACCAATAACAACACCCTAAGCAATGAGCACATTGAGCAGATCATCAAGGTGTTTGCCAACAAAGAAAACGTAGATCACTTTGCTAAATCCGTTGATTTGGATGTTATCGCAGGCAACAGCTACAACCTTTCGGTGAGCAGTTATGTAGAAGCGAAAGATAATCGCGAGTTAGTGGATATTACAGAGCTTAATGCCGAGCTTAAAACCACCGTTGCTAAAATTGATGCGCTTCGCCGTGATATTGACGCCATTGTAGCGGAAATTGAGGCTGAGGAGATTGAGGCATGAGTCAGTTGAACTATTTAGAGAAACTGCTGGATGGGGTAGATGTTGAGTGGAAACCATTAGATGACATTTCTGTAAAGATTTCTTCTGGTGGTACACCAAAAACAGGTGTTGCCGAATTTTATGATGGTGATATTCCTTGGCTGCGTACTCAAGAAGTTAATTTTGATGAAATCTGGGATACTGGCGTAAAAATTACTGAAGCTGGAGTTGATAACTCAAGCGCAAAATGGATTCCTGCAAATTGCGTTATTGTAGCTATGTATGGAGCAACGGTTGGGAAAATTGGCATTAACAAAATTCCTATGACCACAAATCAAGCATGCGCGAACATACAACTAGATGGGAATATAGCTAATTACCGATATGTGTTTCATTTTTTATTAAGCCAATATGAATATATAAAGTCACTCGGGTCTGGCTCGCAGACCAATATTAATGCGGGAATAGTAAAAAAACTTGTAGTCCCCATCCCATGCCCAAATAACCCAGAAAAATCGCTGGCAATACAAGCTGAAATAGTGCGTATTCTGGACGCATTTACCGCCATGACCGCCGAGCTGACCGCCGAGCTTATCATGCGGAAAAAACAATACAACTACTACCGCGACCAGTTGCTAAGTTTTGAAGAGGGTGAAGTTGAGTGGAAGACGTTGGGCGACCTTGCAGAAAATCTGGACTCAAAGCGTAAGCCTATAACCAGTGGTCTGAGAGAAGCTGGCGAAATTCCATACTACGGTGCATCTGGTATCGTCGATTATGTCAAGGATTACATATTTGACGGTGATTACTTATTAGTCTCTGAGGATGGCGCAAATTTATTAGCCCGTAATACGCCTATAGCATTTAGTATTAGTGGTAAAACATGGGTAAACAATCATGCTCACGTGCTTAAATTTGAAACTTACGCGGAGAGGAAGTACGTTGAATACTATCTGAACAGTATCGACCTAACTCCTTACATTTCTGGAGCAGCCCAACCAAAGTTGAATAAGAAGAACTTGGAAAGTATAAATATTCCAAATCCAGCGCCTAAAGAAAAAGAACGCATTGTGGCTATCTTAGATAAATTTGATTCTTTGACCTGTTCAATTAAAGAAGGTCTGCCCCGCGAAATAGAACTCCGCCAAAAGCAATACGAGTATTATCGTGACCTGTTGTTGAGCTTCCCTGCCAGTCCGGCAGGCGGGCCTCAATCTCATTCAGATGAGGCGGCTTAATGAGTAAAACGCTAACGGAAATAGCAGAGTCAGTTATCCGGAAATTCCGGATAACTGTCAACGAAGGTAAGCATAAGGAGGAAGCTTAATGGCCTATCAACCACCTTTTACCATCACCACCGATATTTTGAACTTGGTGGCACAAATCAGCCAGCAGGTGGGTGAATTAAATGCCAGCCAGCTCAATGCCTCGCCGCAACTGCGCAAGCAAAATCGCATTAAAACCATTACCGGTACGCTGGCGATTGAAGGCAATAGCTTAACTGAAGAACAAATTACCGCCATTGTTGAGGGTAAGCCCGTGCTCGGCAGCGTGCGCGAGCTGGCCGAGGTAAAAGGCGCGATTGCCGCTTATGATGCACTGCCTGCATTCACACCCAGCGAGATTTCCGATTTACTCACGGCTCACGGTTTAATGCTGTCAGATATTCTTGTGAATGCCGGTGAGTTTCGCAGTAAAGGCGTGGGTATCCATAAAGGTGGGGTGGTGCACCATGTTGCACCGCCTGCCCATCAAGTATCCGGTTTAATGGCTGATTTAATCCAATGGCTCAAGCAAACAAAAGACCACCCATTGATCGCCAGTTGTGTATTTCATTACGAATTTGAGTTTATTCACCCCTTTGCCGATGGTAACGGCCGAATGGGGCGGTTATGGCAAACGCTGATTTTGTCCAAGTGGCATCCGTTGTTTTTATCTTTGCCGCTAGAAAGTGTAATTAAAGACCATCAGCAAGCCTATTATCACGCCCTTGAGCAGGCCGATAACCAAGCAGACAGTACGCCGTTTATTCATTTTATGTTGTCGGTTATTCAGCAAACGCTGGCGCAAAACGCCTCTGTAAGCGCCCCTCTAAAAGAAGGTCAAAACGCCCCTGTAAATACTCTTATCAATGTAACGGGCCTTAAAACGCCTGAGGCTATTTTAGCATTGCTCAGTAACACGCCCGAGTTAACCCGACAACAACTCGCCGATACCTTGAATAAAGACGTTAGAACCATTGGTCGCGCCATTAGCAAACTACAAAAAGAAGGCAGGTTAACTCGGGTAGGTTCAGATAAAACCGGCCATTGGCAAGTCACTGAATAATGCGACGCCGTGGCTATTTCCATATTGGAACACACCACGGCGAACAAAAAAGGATGTAAACGAATGACAACGTATAAAACGGTTGCTGAATCCAATAACTTTATTGTGTTAGATAAATACGTCAAAAATTGGCAAGTCGCAGAAAGCTTTCAAAGTGAAGGTGATTTAGAACGTGAGCTGATTCAGGACCTAAGCAACCAGGGCTATGAGTATTTACCTGCGCTAACGACACCCGATGCCATGCTGGCGAATGTGCGCAAGCAGCTACAAGCCCTTAATAAGGTCCAGTTTACCGATGCCGAATGGGCGCGCTTTTGCGAGCAGTATCTGAATACACCGAGCGACAATATTCTTGATAAAACTCGCAAGGTGCACAGCGACTATATCTTCGATTTTGTCTTTGATGATGGCCATATCGAAAACATCTACCTGTTCGACAAGAAGACCATTGCTCGTAACAAAGTGCAGGTCATTAAGCAGTTTGAGCAAACGGGAAGCCATGCCAACCGTTACGATGTGACGATTTTGGTTAATGGTTTGCCTTTGGTGCAAATCGAGCTGAAAAAGCGTGGTGTGGCAATCCGTGAGGCGTTTAACCAAATACATCGCTACAGCAAAGAAAGCTTTAATACTGAGAACTCTTTGTACAAGTTCTTGCAGCTGTTTGTGATCTCGAATGGCACCGACACGCGCTATTTTGCCAATACCACGAAGCGCGACAAAAACAGCTACGACTTTACGATGAACTGGGCGAAGTCAGACAATACGCTGATCAAGGATTTAAAAGACTTTACGGCGACTTTTTTCCAGAAAGAGACCTTACTTGAAGTGATCTTGCGTTACTCGGTGTTTGACGTCAGCAATACCTTACTTGTAATGCGCCCCTACCAGATTGCGGCCACTGAGCGCATTTTATGGAAGATAAAGAGCGCGTTTAACGCTAAAGACTGGGCTAAGCCTGAAAGCGGGGGTTACATTTGGCACACCACGGGTTCAGGAAAAACACTCACCAGCTTTAAAGCGGCACGTTTGGCCACCGATTTAGACTGCATCGATAAAGTATTTTTTGTGGTGGACCGAAAAGACCTCGACTATCAGACCATGAAAGAGTATCAGCGCTTCTCACCTGATAGTGTGAACGGTTCAGACAGTACCGCAGGGCTTAAGAGTAACCTGGATAAAGACGATAACAAGATTGTCGTCACCACAATCCAAAAGCTCAATAACTTAATCAAAAGTGAAAGCGATTTAGCTATCTACAACAAGCAGGTTGTCTTTATTTTTGATGAGTGTCATCGAAGCCAGTTTGGTGAAGCGCAGAAAAACCTGAAGAAGAAATTCAAAAAGTACTACCAGTTTGGATTTACCGGTACGCCAATTTTCCCTGAAAATGCCTTGGGTGCTGAAACCACGGGCAGCGTGTTTGGTCAGCAGTTGCACACGTATGTGATCACTGACGCCATTCGTGATGAAAAAGTACTCAAGTTCAAAGTGGACTATAACGATGTTCGTCCGCAATTTAAGAGCATTGAGACTGAGCAGGATGATAAGAAGCTTAGTGCGGCGGAGAATAAGAAAGCCTTCTTACATCCAATGCGCATTCGTGAAATTTCGCAGTATATTCTGAGCTATTTTAACCAGAAAACGCATCGAGCCTATTCTGGCGCTAAAGGGTTTAACGCCATGTTTGCGGTCAGTAGTGTTGATGCGGCGAAAGCGTACTATGAAACCTTCAAAACATTGCAGGCCGAGGCTGAGAATGGACCTACAAGTAAACCTCTGCGCATTGCAACTATCTTCTCATTTGCTGCCAATGAAGAGCAGGACGCCATTGGTGATATTTTAGATGAGAGCTTTGAAGTCAGTGCCATGAACAGCAGCGCGAAAGAGTTTTTGAGCGCCGCGATTAACGATTACAACGCCATGTTTAAATCTAACTATGGCGTGGACAGTAATGGTTTTCAGAATTATTACCGTGACCTTGCCCAGCGAGTGAAGAATCAAGAAATAGATCTACTCATAGTGGTTGGTATGTTTTTAACGGGCTTTGATGCGCCTACGCTTAACACCTTGTTTGTTGATAAGAATTTGCGCTATCACGGTTTGATGCAGGCGTTTTCTCGCACTAACCGCATTTATGATGCAACTAAGACCTTTGGCAATATTGTTACCTTCCGTGATTTGGAGCAGGCAACCATTGATGCCATCACCTTGTTTGGTGACAAAAACACCAAAAACGTGGTGTTGGAGAAGAGCTACAAAGAATACATGGAAGGTTTTAACGATATTGCTACTGGCCAAGCGCGTCGAGGTTTTGTTGATATCGTAAAAGAGCTGCAAGAACGCTTTCCAAACCCAGAAAATATTGAAAAAGAACAAGATAAAAAGGAATTTGCCAAGCTGTTTGGTGAATACCTCAAAGCAGAAAATATTTTACAAAACTACGATGAGTTTGCTGGATTAAAAGCGCTGCAAAGCTTAGATACCAGTGATGAACAAGCGGTTGAAGAGTTCAAGTCAAAGTACTATCTGGACGATGCTGACATCGAGGCAATGCAAGCTATCGATATGCCAAGCGAGCGCGCTATTCAAGATTATCGCTCTACCTACAACGATACCCGCGACTGGTTGCGACGCGATAAAGAAGGTCAGGACAAAGATAAGTCAACGGTAGACTGGGACGATGTGGTCTTTGAAATTGATTTGCTTAAATCGCAAGAAATCAACCTCGACTACATTCTTGAACTGATTTTTGATCACAATAAGAAGAACAAGAGCAAAGAAGGCTTGATTGAAGAAGTCCGCCGTATGATCCGCGGTAGCCTTGGCAATAGAGCGAAAGAGAGCTTGGTGGTTGATTTTATTAACCAGACAAACCTAGATGAGATCAATGACAAAGCCAGCATTATCGACGCTTTCTTCAAGTTCGCCCAGGCGGAGCAGAAGCGCGAAGCCGATGCCATCATTGCCTCTGAAAAGCTCAATATCGATGCTGCCAAACGCTATATTGCGTCATCACTCAAACGTGAGTACGCCTCTGAAAATGGCACTGCACTTAATGAGGCGCTGCCCAAACTTAGCCCATTGAACCCACAGTACCGAACCCAGAAGCAAACGGTTTTTCAGAAAATTGCCGCTTTTGTTGAAAAGTTTAAAGGTGTGGGTGGTCAGTTGTAGTGATATGAAGAGCTCTTTTCACGTAGTTAATGCTTGATGAAAAGAGCTCGATATTTTTAAATTAGTGCTGTTTTTTTTCGAGATAGCAGATATGAATATTTAAATTAGTTTAATTATTATGCATTTTCTGGATAGGTCATTGGCCCACAAATGGAGCTAATAAGTAAAGCTACTAAATGATTTCTGTCCAAAAATGAGTTGGTTTTAATTAAAAATAGATGACCTTAACTCTGATTTTAAAGCCTGTTTTGGTTGATTTTGAATGTAAGACAGTACGGCGTTCAAATTATTCAAATGATTTAGCCACTACAAGATGGTACATGACCATGGTTCAAAGAAAAGTTAAAATGCTATTATTGGGTACAATTTATCCTCAAGGATATTGGTGTGATGAACGACATTTTATAAATAAAGGCTTCTTGGATTGACGCGCTAACGCGTTCTGTTGTTTTAGGTTTTAGTTCAATATATACGTACAAATATTAATAATATTAGGAAGATAAATGCGTACATCAAAAATAATATATTTCACAATTTTTATACTCGTCATGTTTTCTTCTTGTATTGCAGTTTGGGTATATTATCTTAAAGAGGGCAAAGATTTACTGAGTTTTACAATATCGACAGTTGGTTTCTGCATTGCACTATTAGCTCTATTTATAGCTGTCAGGACGTATACATCAATCGATAGTGTGAACAATATAAGCAAAATGGAAGGTAACATTCTTGATAATGAGCACTATGTAACTTCTCTTCCTGAGTTAATCAATCAATTTAAGTCTAAAGACGAAAAAACACTAGACAAAGAACTATTTGATTCAGTTGAGTATAAGTTGAAAAAAGAATCCGGTACTGCCGTACTTTTTGCCGATACGTTACAGTATATGATTGATCTTATCGTTTTATTTCCTGCTGTTTTTAATGCTTCTGATACGGATAAAAAACTCTATAAAAAACGCATGGACAAGATATTAACAGAGGTAGATAGGCAACGAGACATACTGCATTCGGTAAGCAAGGGAAATTCAATTCAAATAACTGAAACAATAAAGTTATTTAAAGCTGTTGTTTCATATCAGAATTTTGTTGCTGATGGTAATTTTAATATCCATGCAGATCTTCTCCATGTTCGTGGTCCTATACTTCGAAATCCTGTCACAAAAACGATTTATCACAATTACCTTGGTTTATATTACAACAAAAAGGGCATGCACTTGCTTAGAGAGTCCCTGAATATGGGGGATATCGATATTCTCTCACTTAACGGCCTTAGCTTGGTACAGAAAGGTATTGGCTCTATATCTCCGTCAATTATAGAAGATGTGACCATGTATTTAAAATCTGCATGTGACCAGTTTGATAGAGCACTTAATATTTCTAGTGAAGATGTTATGTGGCCAGGATTTATTAATTATAACAAAGCACGTACATTGTATTTTTTGGCTTTGTTATCAAATACTGAAATAAAATGGCTTGAGGTTATGGATGAAGCGATTGAGTTTCGTAGTAGATTAAACCGCCTAATTGACGAAATTTTAACAATAGACAGATCCAAAACTGCCAAAATAGAGAATACACATTTAAGGCAATTTTTTCTCTATCAAGAAGAGTTGGCCCGTGTAGTCAAATTAAATTTAATATTTGCAGATAATTCCATGAAACAAAATACGGTACCAGCACTGTATAAAGGGGTTAATTTAACGGATGCATCTAAAGAAACTGCTTCGGACTTATTTATGAAAATACACAGTTTCTCTACGGTAAAAGCTTATCAAGAGAAAATTGTTAACCGACTTGAAAAGTGTTCAAACGATATTACCAGTAGCTGATTAATCAATCCGAATGTTTGTCTAGGTCTTCACTCGCCTCTGCTATTAACCATAAGCTTGCTGATATTATTTTAGGAATTGGCATAGATAGTGATACAAAAATGCCCGGCAGTTAACTGACGGGCATTTTTGTGTCGGATGCTTGTTGCTATCGCGGCACATTATTGCAGCTATTTACGCACTAAATTACCAAATACGTACGCGCTGATCTTCTGGCAAGTACAACTTATCACCTGGTTTAACATCAAAGGCTTTATACCAAGCATCGTGGTTACGCGGGGCGAGGGCACGGTAACGACCTGGTGCATGAGTGCCGGCACGTAACTGAGTTAACATACTTTGCTCGGTACGTTTTTCTTTCCACACTTGAGCCCAAGCTAAAAAGAAACGTTGATCGCCAGTAACGCCATCTATCACCGGGGCTTCTTTACCATTCAAGCTTAATTTGTAAGCATGGTATGCCATTGACAAACCGCCTACATCGCCAATGTTTTCACCGAGACTGTTGCGTCCGTTAACAAAGTTTTCAGGGATTGGTTCATATTGGTTGTATTGCGCAGCGAGTTTATCGGCTTTAGCATCAAAAGCGGCACGATCTTCATCTGTCCACCAGTTACGCTGAACGCCATTGGCGTCTGATTTAGAACCTTGATCATCAAAACCATGACCCATTTCGTGACCAATTACGGCACCGATACTGCCATAGTTAACCGCAGCATCTGCGTTTGGATCAAAAAACGGCGGTTGTAAAATTGCCGCAGGGAACACAATTTCATTAAACGAGCTGTTGTAATAGGCATTGACCGTTTGCGGTGTCATCCCCCAACGATTACGGTCCGTTTTTTCCAGTTCTTTTGTTACGCTATCGGCTTGGAAGTATTTGCGTAGATTCTTAATATCACCCACTAAATCATTTTTAGTGAGGGTTAAGCCATCAAATTGTTGCCATACATCGGGATAACCAATTTTTGGATTAAATGCTGCTAACTTAGCATGAGCATTCACCTTGGTTTCTGCGCCCATCCAATCTAAACCATCAATGCGTTGACCTAATGCTGTGCGCAGATTGTTAACTAACTCTGCCATCTTTTGCTTAGACGACTCAGGGAAATAACGCGACACATACACTTTACCAATAGCGAAACCTAGAGATTGAGTGCCTGACATCTCTTCAACTGCACGTTTCCAGCGTGGACGAGGTTGCTCTTGCCCAGTGAGTTCTTTGCCAAAAAAAGCAAAATTGGTATTGAAAATGTCTTCTGACAATAACCCTGCATTATTACTAATGGTGTGGAAGGTTAAATAGTCTTGCCACACAGTGAGTGGTTGTTGGTTAATTAAGTCAATCATTGCTTTAACGGGTTCTGGCTGCGAAATATTTAGTTTCGGCACTTGGTAACCGGTTTGTGCAAAATAGATATCCCAATCAAATCCAGGATATTGCTTAACCAATTCTTCACGTTTGAGTTGGTTTAAGGTTAAATCACGGTCACGACGCTTTTCTCTAGGCCATTGTGCCTGTGCAATTTTTGTTTCGAGTGCCAAAATAGTTTGGGCACGTTTTGCACCGTCGTTTATACCAGCAAAGGCGAGCATTTTAGCGATATGGTCGACATACGCTTTACGGATGTTAACGAAACGCTCGCTGTCTTCGAGGTAATACGAGCGATCGGGCAGACCTAAACCACCAGCACCAATAGTCATTTCATATTGATCTGGATCTAGGCGATTAAACCACATACCACCCCAAATAGGTGATGATGCACCAGTAAGCCATGCTTCACCGAATACTTTGGTTAAATCTTGTGTTGAGCTAATCGCAGCAATTTGATCTAAGGTGCCTTTAATTGGCGTGATACCCAACTTATTAATGGTGTCGGTATCCATATAGGCATGATAAAAATCAGCAATTAATTGTTCTTCGGCAGTTAAGTCGCTGCGGCTGGCAATATCGTCGATAATGGCTTTCACTTGATTCTCACTGCGCTCAGCTAAAGCATTAAATGCGCCATAACGAGTTTTGTCGGCAGGCATGACAAAGTTGTCGTACCAAGTGCCACTTGAATACATAAAAAAGTCATCACCAGGCTTAACGGCTTCATTACGTGCAGCTAAATCCACCCCAAAAGTACCTAACTCTGCTTTAGCGGGGGCTGGTGAGGTCACGGTTGCAAGTTTAGTGTTATTTGTATCAGATACGCCGCAACCACTTAATAGTGCTGTGGTTAATCCAATCGCAATTAAGGATTTATTCATTGTTATCGTGTTCCTTGGTCTATTTTTACAGAATTATTTGCCTAGCCATATTGAAAGACTGACAAAAAATGTCAATGTTCGAATTGTTAGCAAATTTAACCAATGCTGAGTTAAGCAATGAAATGAGCTGCAGAATATGCGCTGGTTTGATTTTATTTAGATGTATTGTTTATTTGAGAGGCACAGATAAGGGCAGTTGATTATCATCAGCATAATTAACCAAAACGTGGAATAAAAGTGAGTTTGGCTTTGTAATATTAACGCTGCCAGTGTTTAAGCAACCTAACCATTTTTGATTGTTACTTTTCTTGGGACTGGCATCTGTATTGATAGCGCTATTGTTTGAGTTTGTTTACTCAATACCCTGTAAATCAGCTTAATCGTTAGGTTTATGATTTACACCACCGCTCATAAAACAAAGCTTGCACAACATCGCTGGCGCGACAACTCTGACGCGAGAATGCTGACAGTTGGCTGGAGTGTTTAATCTGAATTTTGTGGTAATGATTTTTCAATTTCCTTAGCCAACTGAGTCAATAAGTTGCTGTACGCGCTGACCAACTCCGCAGCCGTCGAACCAGCGTTAGTGACCGCGATGAAATTTTGTTTTGCCAACGTTTGGTGTAATGAATTGTTTGTTAGCTCCCAGTTGGCATTGAGTCTGGCGTTATTGCCATCTCGGTTGAGGGAAGTAACCTTGATTTTAATGCTGTACTGGGGAGTGTTGTTTGCTCGCCAAGGAAATAACACCAGATTACGACGGCGATCTCCTTGGCTTAGATTGATACTCATGACTCGGCTGATACCTTGCTCAAGCGGTTCAGCCCAATAACTATTGGCAAATCGTTGCAGGCTACCATCGTCCAGTTGATACATCAGTTGCGTAAAATGTAGGTATTCGGCTACGTCAATTGGCCCGATACCAATGTCATGCTCTAATGCAATACTGCCAGATACCATTTGGCTGGGCATTGTAGTTAACACAAAGTATTGTTTTTCGGGAGAGCTTTGGCAGCCACTCACTAAACTCAATAGCAGTAAACCGATCCCCCAGTTAATGCTCCAAACTTCATATTTTTCCATGACATTATTCTCCTAAAGGTAGGGCTTTTTTGCCACGTATGATGGCCTCAGGTTGTTCATCTAAGGTTTCGCTCAAGCTTCGTAGCGATCGAGCTGTGCGGCGGATTTCTTCCAATGTATTGGTGAGTTCTATCAACAATGGCGAGTTTTGGTCGAGTGTGTTGCCTGCTTGGTTTGCAAGCTGATTAATGCTTAATAGTGTACTGCGTAATTCAGTTAAACTATGGTTTAGCGACTCAACGAACTTGGGTTCATCATGATTTAATTGCACCAGTAAATTATCGAGTTTTAGCAGCACTTCAAGCCCATTTTTACCTAATGCTGCTTGAGTGTTGTCTAAGTTAATCGCGGTGCTTTTAACTGCTTTGGCTGCATTATCAAAATTATCCAGTGCTTGCTGTATTTTTCCGCTGGCGGCAATGTCACTGAGCTGCTGAGCTAAATTATCGACATTGTTGACTAAACTTTTTAAGTTTAACGATTGCAAGTCTTTCGACAGTGATTCGAAATCAGTCGCGATGGTCGGCAATTCTAATAATTGATCTTTTTCTCCGTGAAATACCGGTGACGTGTTGGGAAAGAAATCCAGCTCAACATATAGCAGTCCGGTGAGTAAACTCAGATAATTCAGCTGGGCGCGTAAGCCGTTATCGATGGCGTGAGAAAAAAACTCTTCACCTACTTGGATCCCTTTTATATTGATACGTTTCAACAATAAGTCGGCATGAACCGCAGCCGTGACACCCTGGCTACTGTCGTTGGGGAAATCGATACTGATATCGCTTATTTCACCTATTATGACCCCTTTTAATTTTACCGGTGCGCCTACCTGTAACCCTTGCACAGAACTGTTAAAAAACATCACTACAGGGGCTTTCTCTGCAAATATACGCCCACCGGAAAAGAACAGTAATGCAATAAACACTAAGATAATTGCGCCAAATATAAAGGCACCAATCGCGAGCGGAAGTCGTTGGCTTTTACTCATGAGATCTCCGATTTTTCGGTACGATTGAGAAATTGACGAACCCTAGGCTGGCTACTGTGTATTTTTAATTCTCGTGGGTCACCACAATCGAGCATAGTATTGGTCTCATTATCCAGAAATACACAGCGAGTGCCGATTGACAATATACTGGGCAGCTCGTGGGACACAATGATCACGGTAGAGTCTAACGCCTGGCATATTTGCACGATCAATTGATCTAAACGCATCGAGCTAATAGGGTCTAAACCTGCAGAGGGTTCATCAAAAAATAACAATTGAGGGTCTAATGCCAGCGCCCGTGCTAATCCTGCGCGTTTGTGCATACCGCCGCTTAACTCGGCAGGATAAAATTTCTCGAAGCCCGCTAAGCCGACAAGTGCCAGTTTATAGGCGACGGCTTCGGCAATTTGTCGCTCCGAAAGGTCGGTATAGAGCTGCATGGGTAACGCCACATTCTCGCCAAGCGACATGCTCGAAAACAATGCGCCAGTTTGGAAGGTAATTCCCCAATCTTTGAGCATTGCTACCTGCGTGGGTTCATCTGCCTCATAAAAGTTTTTGCCTTGATAGAGTACTTCACCCTTTAGTGGTGTGAGTAATCCCACCATCGATTTCAGCAAGGTTGTTTTGCCACAACCACTGCCGCCAATGACAAAAAAGATATCATTCTTGTTAATGTCGAAGTTGAGTTTTTTTTGCACCTCGGTACTGCCGTAGCCGACTGATAGATTACGTACACTGATAAAGGCATCATCAACCATGGCTAGATCCCTAATTTATCGTACAAGATATTAAGCGCCGCATCGGCGACAACCAAAAACACGATGGCCTTAACCACAGCGTGGGTTGTCGCTAAGCCAACGGCATTAGAGTCACGTCCGCAAAGCAGTCCCGCCTGGCAACCCGCAATCGCAATTAAAAACCCAAAAATTAAACTCTTGATTAAACCGGTAGAAATATCTACCCAATCAATCGCAACCTGGGTTTGCAAAATATACTGGGTATAACTTACGCCCATCCCGTTAGCAACTAACGCACCGCCAAGCATGCCTATTACATCTGAATAAATACACATTAGTGGCATAATGAAAATTAATGCTAATAATCGCGGTAAAACCAGAAACTCCATGGTAGGAATGCCCATTACTCGCAGCGCATCAATTTCTTCATTAACCTGCATGGTGCCTAACTGCGCCGCATAAGCAGCTCCGGTTCGGCCGGCCATAATAACGCCTGTCATTAGAGCGCCCATTTCACGCACCATTCCGATAGCCACTAAATTAGCCACATATACCTGGGCGCCTAATTGACGCAGCTGTACCGAACCTAAATAAGCCAAAATCATTCCCACGAGCAGGCTAATTAAGGTGACAATCGCAAGTCCTTTAGGCCCCGCCTGTTCGATAAAAAAAATAATATCACTTCTACGAGTCCTCGCTTTACCTCCCAACCAACGGCCTAATACCAAGGTACAGTCGCCAACGAATACTAATCCATCGTGCACCTGTAAGCCTTGCTTAATAAGACTTCGGCGTAAGGTCGGCCACAATCCGCCAATAGCGCCATCATTAGTGGGTTGATAAACAGGAACATCGGTAGCCAGTTGCAGTAATTGCTGCAATCCTTGAGGTGTTTGTTGAGTGTCTAGTGATATTTTTTGCTGTTCACACCAGCGAGATAATTGTAATAAGGCAATGGCGAGGCTTGAATCCCAGTGGGATAATTCTGTGGTGATTAAGGTGATAGATTGGCAATTGGATGGCAGCTCAGCACAAATATCTGCGCCTAGCGGTGCTTGGCCTAATTGCCAATCACCAGCAAGGTTCAGTAAGCAGTTATCATCGTGCATGTCGATATGGAATGTTGCGAGTGTCATGCTAGACCCCCGAGCCAATATGAAATAAGTATATTCGTTTGTTTTATAAACAGGTTAGCTTGGTTTTTGCTCCTGTTAACAGTGTAGACCAAGCTTACTGATTATATTTTGACCTTGGACATATTATTTCATCAATAATGAAGCTATCACTTTGATGTATTGACGCTTTGCTACATTGAAGAAGCGTTAGCTATAGAACATAACTGCCGCTTGTCGCGATTTAAAGCAAATAAACTTGCGCTGACAAAATTTAACGCTAATATATACTGTTTATTTATACAGTGTGTTTTTATACAGTATATATTATATTAGAGGTTGTCATATGCGCGTTATTCCCATTGCAGCCAGTGCCGGTATTACCGGTTTCGAATCACCTGCCGCTGAGTATCTTCAGTTAGGCCTCAGCCTTGATGAGATATTAATCCAGCATCCAAGTTCCACTTTTATCGGCTTAGCCCAAGGTGAGTCGATGCAAGGCGTGGGAATATATGATGGTGACTTATTGATTGTCGACCGCCATGAAACGGCTAGAAATGGCGACGTGATAGTGGCTAATTTTAATGGTGAATTTGTGTGTAAAATTCTCGACATGCATCGGCGAATGCTGATGTCGTCTAATGAGCAACATTTACCTGTGACCATCTGCGACTATGATGACTTTAGTATTGAAGGTGTGGTGATTCGCTCGATTCGTTGTCATCGTCAAAGCCCACTGCTTATCAGCAAAAAAGGTTAGGTAACAATGTTTGCCTTAGTCGATGCCAATGCTTTTTATTGCAGTGCAGAACAGGTTTTTCGCCCTGACTGGCGCGGCAGACCTATTATTGTGCTGAGCAATAACGATGGCTGTATTGTTGCTGCTAATCGGCAAGCAAAAGAGGCGGGTATTGAGAAGTTTTTGCCTTACTTTCAAGCTAAAGCATTATGCGTTCAGCGCAATGTCATTGTGTGCTCATCTAATTATGAATTGTATGCCGATTTATCGGCAAAGATGATGGCAATAATAGGTCGTTTTGCGCCAGAACAACATGTGTACTCCATCGATGAAAGCTTTCTGTCTTTTAAACATTGTTATCCTGCTATCAAATGCCTGTATACCCAGGGTCAGTTAATTCGTCGCGCAGTTTGGAAAGAAGCCCGCCTGGCGGTTTGTGTGGGCATGGGGCAAACGTTAACCTTAGCTAAAATAGCCAATCACGCCGCTAAAAAAATCCCGGGATACCAAGGAGTGTGCGTTATCGACACTGCGCAACTACGTAATGACATTTTACGCCAACTTGCCGTAAAAGAGGTGTGGGGGATTGGCAGGCGCATCAGTAAAAAGCTTGAATTGATGAATATTCGCAGCGCATACGATCTCGCCTCTATGCCACCCAGTTTGGCCAGAAAACAATTTAGTATTGAAATTGAACGCACGGTACGCGAACTTAACGGCGAAGTGTGTAAACAATGGGATGAGGCTAGGGCAGATAAAAAACAAATTTTCTCCACCCGCAGTGTGGGCGAACGTATTTGTGATTTTGAATCGCTATTACAGGCATTGAGTAAACATGTTGGCATCGCAGCAAGTAAAGCTCGTCAACAAGGCTCACATTGTAAAACCATGTTGTTATTTGCCAGTAATTCGCCCCATGACGAACGGCCTGTGAGTTATAAAGTTATCGTCCATTTTCCATGTCCAACCAATTGCACCATTGAACTCACCAAAGCCATGACCGACGCCGCCCCGAGATTATTTAGCAATGGTGTTCGTTATTACAAAATTGGTGTAGGCCTAGTTGATTTAACCAGCGAGAAACATTTTCAATTTGATTTATTTAATACCGCGAAGGTTAATTATGCCTTAATGGACACGCTTGACGGCATCAACCAACGATACGGCCGCGATACAGTGTTTTTGGCTGCACAAGGGATACAACAAAAATGGGCCATGCGCCGTGATTTACTCACACCTCAATATTCAACCCAATGGAAATGCTTACCTAGCATTAAATGCTAAGATTTTTTATTACTAAGGTTTATTACTTAGGTTTATTGTAACAGTGGTATTACTCTGCCATAGCACATGTAAGGTAAAGGGCATTCAACTATGGCTAAATCTTAAAATGTGATTCAGCTCTGATTATCGCTCTAGTTAAATTGTTAATGTTAAATCGTACTCATCATATGGCCGACATAATGCGAAATACGCTGTTAAACATAGCAATGATAATTTCACTACTTGGACAATTACTTGTTCCAAGTTTTGCTATGTCTAATGAAATGGCTATGTCAGATATGCAGTCGAGTAGCATGCAGCAATCAACGATGATGCAAGGTGACTGCGACACTAACGGTGACTGTTGTTTAAACGATATGAGTCAATGCATTAGCCATTGTCATGCTGTCGCGAATGCATTTTTGATATCAGCAACAAATCTCACCGATGCTCCACTAACAAGTGCTAAAGTGAGTTCGTCTTTATGGGCATCAACTCCCACCATTCTAGTAAGCCAAAATCCACCTCCGATAGCTTAATTCTTTATTTTTATTAGTTACCCACATTAATTTATAAAGATTTTTGTTGCTTCAACTATAAGCATCAAAAACTATAAGTATCAAAAAGTTAACGGAGTTTATTATGAAAAAATTCATTGCGATCACACTATTATCTTTAGCTAGCTCAGTATCTATGGCTGCCACAATTTCATTACCTGACTATTTAATTTTTACCGCGATCGATGGTAAATCGGTATCAAATAGTGCCCAAATGGAGGTGTCTCCTGGTCAACATCTAATAGAATTACAGTTTTATGATGTGTTTTCATCAGGAGCAGACGATACGAATTTTATTAAATCCGATGCGTTATATTGGAGCCTACATCTAACCAAAGATGAAGATATTCAAGTGCGTAGCAAAGAGATTTTCTCTTCAACTAATGCAAAGAAATTTATTGCATCACCGATGATAACCTTAGACCGTGACAGCGTAAAAGGTGAAAACGTGAAATTAGTTAATCACGAAGAGTTAATGGCTATTATCATGAAACAACACAGTAAAATGATGCAACAATAGTCAAAATCGATAGGGCGCTTGTATAGCGCCCTATCGTTATAAAAACCTGCTTGACCTATGTGCTGCACGTAGGTTTATAGTCAATACTAAGCAAAACAATTTTACATAACCCTTGTTTAAGATAATACATTTCACTATTCTGTTTGCTGTTATTTTTGGAGAGTATATTTTGCGTAAAGCCCACTTAATCATGATGTTTGTCTTACTGACGTTTGTCGGTCAGGCTTTTGCGTCTGTGATTATGTCAGCTAATATGCCAATGAGCTCAATGACAAAGTCAACATTATCGACAGATAATAACAATGATTGTCATGACATGAATATGCTAAAGAATGCCATGAATAATATGACTGACAATGAGAGTGACAATTGTTGTGCTCAAACCTGCCATTGTCCTGTCGGCTCATGTTTATCAGTCGCTTTAACGATGGCAATGCCAACGCTTAAATCAGAAGTCAGCTTAGTTAATTCTGCAACAATGTTTACCTCAGCACTAATGCCTCAGTATTTTTCATCTTTATACCGTCCTCCAATATTTGCCTAACATAGGCACAGTTACGCCTTTTTTTGCTAACTGTCCTAGCCAATCATGTAGTTTCAACTTTTTAACTTTTCGGTTAATAAATTGACATTAAACCGCGTTGTTTAATGTGACGAAATTTGATTTGGAGGCAATATTATGTCTGCTCTATATCGCAATTCTATTCGTTTTTTTCGTGTCATAGGTACTATTTTTATTCTGCAAATTATGGGAGGGATGTTACCTGCCCATGCAGCAGAGCCCGGCACTACGGCGCCATTACTCACTGTTTATAAAGATGCCAATTGTGGCTGTTGTGAGAAATGGCTAACGCATATTCGTGAGCGTGGATTTAGTGTTAATGCCCACAATATTAACAACCTTTATGAGTTTAAACAGTCAAAGGGTATTCCTGCTTCAATGCAATCTTGCCATACCGCAGTGTCATCTCAAGGTTATGTGTTTGAAGGGCATATCCCTGCAAAATTCATTAGTCGTTTTTTAGCCACCCCCCCTAAAGATGCTATCGGCCTAACCGTACCCGCTATGCCTGTGGGCAGCCCTGGTATGGAGTACCAAGATAAATTTATGCCATACCAAGTATTACTGTTGAAAAATGATGGCAGTAGCCAGGTTTACGCCCAAGTGAACTCGCTTGAGGAGTCTGTGCAATGAAATCGCAATACATGATAAAACCCATGATTCAAACGACAAACAGTGAACTCAACAACAGCCGACGCCGTTTTGTGTTTGGTGCATCCGCCATGTTGGCATTGATGTCGATCCCTTTCCCTAAAAATGCCTTTGCCAATGCGTTAAGCCAATCGTTGAGCCAGCTTTCTGGCAAAGTGTTCGACTTATCAATTGACTATAAAATGGTTAATTTTACCGGGAAATCTGCTCGAGCTACTGTGGTAAACCAATTACTGCCCGCGCCGTTATTACGTTGGAAAGAAGGTGAAACAGTCACCTTAAGAGTAAAAAATAATCTCGACCATGATAGTTCTATTCACTGGCACGGTATTATTTTACCCACCGAAATGGACGGTGTGCCTGGCTTTAGCTTTGATGGCATTAAACCCGGTGAAACATTTGAGTATCAATTTACCGTCCAGCAAAGTGGCACATATTGGTATCACAGTCATTCAGGCTATCAAGAACAAACCGGTTTATTCGGCGCTATTGTGATTGATCCAGCGACCCCCGATCCGGTCATATATGACCGTGACTATGTGATCATGCTGTCTGATTGGTCTGACGAAGCCCCTGAAAACATTTATGCCAAATTAAAGAAGCAAGCCGACTACTATAATTACCGTGAGCGTACGGTAATGGATTTTTTCTCTGACGTGAATAAAAATGGCTTAACCAATACGTGGAACGCTCGTTCGATGTGGAATAACGCACGCATGAGTGACAGCGACATTTCTGATGTGACCGGCTCAACTTACACTTATTTAATGAATGGCAATCCACCGCAACAGGGCTGGCAAGGGTTGTTTAAACAAGATGAGAAGGTGCGCTTACGCTTTATAAATAGTTCTGCGATGACCATATTTGATGTGCGTATACCGGGTCTCAAAATGACTGTTGTTGCCAGTGATGGTCAGAACATTCAACCGGTTTCTGTGGATGAATTTCGAATAGGTGTTGCTGAAACCTATGATGTGGTTATTGAGCCAGAGGTTGATAATGCCTATTGCATTTTTGCTCAGAGTATCGACCGCACCGGCTTTACGGTAGGTAACCTTACCTCAGATGCCAGTTTACATGCTCCTATTCCCCCAATGGATCCAAGGCCCGTCCTTGGCCACAGTGATATGGGCATGGATATGAGTGGCGGTGATTTGCCAGGCATGGATCATAGCAAGATGGCTATGGGCGGCGGTGATATGTCAGGCATGGACCACAGCAAGATGGCTATGGGTGGCGGTGATATGTCAGGCATGGATCACAGCAAGATGGCTATGGGCGGCGGTGATATGTCAGGCATGGACCACAGCAAGATGGCTATGGTCGGCGGTGATATGTCAGGCATGGATCACAGCAAAATGAACATGGACGCTGCTAAAGCGACAGTCTCAGGACTAGGGCTTGCAGGCTTTGGCAGTAACTATGAAATTAAACACATTGATACCGAGTTCGGCCCACAAGTGGATATGCGTGCCGATGCCCCAAAAAGTGGTTTACACGATCCAGGGATTGGATTGCGTGACCATCAACAACAATTTAACCGCAAAGTATTAACTTATGGCGATATTAAAGGCTTACATCCTACCTACGACACGCGCCAACCTAGCCGCGAAATTCAACTGCATTTAACCGGCAATATGAACCGATATATGTGGTCTGTGAATGGGGTGAAATTTATGGACGCCGCGCCATTAGAGTTTGTATACGGAGAAAGACTGCGGATCACCTTAGTGAACGACACGATGATGACTCACCCTATGCATTTGCATGGTATGTGGAGTGAGTTAGAGACAGGCGACCCTGATTTTATTCCCCGTAAGCACACGGTATTAGTTCAGCCGGGTTCTAAGATCAGTTACTTAGTCACCGCCGATGCAAAAGGGCAATGGGCATATCATTGCCACTTGTTATTCCACATGCCAGGCATGTTCAGAAAAGTCGTGGTGAAATAAGGGGAATACAGATGAATAAAACGAATTTAATGGCCTTGGGACTGTTGAGTCTGAGCGCCACATTGACTAGCTCAGCTGTGTTTGCCGGCGGTAATGATGATCCTCTATTAACAAAAGTCATGCTGGATCAATTTGAAAAAGGCGTCGATCCGCAAGATCCCACCCAGTTTAGTGCACAAGCCTGGTTAGGTTACGATTTGAATAAGTTGTGGCTTAAAACCGAAGGTGAATATTCAAATAGTGATAAGCAAGACCTTGAAATTCAGGCTCTTTACAGTAAGCCCATCGCACCATACTGGGATGTACAATTCGGTATTAAAACCGATATCAAACCGACGCCGAACCGTAATTGGGCTGTGATTGGGGTTCAAGGGTTAGCGCCATATTTCTTTGATATTGATGCGGCCTTATTCATCGGTGAACAAGGCCGTACGGCTATGCGTTTGAGTGCGGAATATGAACTGTTAATCACTCAAAAATTGATACTCACACCTGAAGTAGAAGTTAATTTATTTGGTAAAGACGATGCTGAACTTGGAATAGGCTCAGGCTTATCTGACGTCAGTGCAGGGCTGCGATTGAGATACGAGATTGTTCGAGAGTTCGCACCCTATATCGGTGTTGATTGGCGTCAGAAGCTCGGTAATACCGCCGATTACGCCCGAAGTGAAGGGGAAGATACACAAGAAACCCAGTTTGTTATTGGTTTTAGCGCGTGGTTCTAAGACCTCGTTCGTACACTGAGTTATAAGCTTGGCGCCAAGATGTTAGCTAAGCAAATATTTAATCATTTATGTAAACCGTTTTTCGATCGTTAAAAACAATATAAAAGGAAATATCATGAAATTATTTAACAACGTTTTAGTCGTAACAAGTCTATTCCTGAGTGCTTCAGCATTTGCTCATGTCGGACTGGGCAGTTCTATGCCCGCTAACGGTGCCATGCTAAGTCAAGCCCCAACAACGCTTGAAATGACCTTTACGGCTCCGGTACGTTTGGTCAAATTAACAATGCAAGATGAGAAGCAGCAAAGCGTACCGCTAACATTACCTTCAAGTGCGACCAGCCAAGCAGCATTTTCATTCGCTCTACCAGCATTAAGCGCAGCTAATTACACGGTTAACTGGATGATCATGGGTGATGACGGTCATAAGATGAAAGGCAACATGAGCTTTATGCTTCACGACTCTGGCATGAACACTCGCAGTGCACCGCCTATGACAATGGAGCATGAGACTAGCGAGCACACTGCACATCAATAAGTGGATGAGTAAACATGATATTAACCGTATTTGAAATATCTGTGTTGATATCTAAATGGGTTATCTATCTGAGTGTTGCCGCCGTTATTGGCGGCACATTGATGCAATATCTCATTAAGGGTCAACCGAACCTTGGTATTAGCGTTACAAAATATACCGGCCTAGGTGCCGTGTTGGGGTTGATTGCCGTTAGTATCAATTATTTTACTCAAGTAGGGGCTTTTGCTGAAAACGGCTTGATGGGAATATTCGATGCGCAGATGCATGCTTTTCTGTGGCCAACCCAGGTAGGGCAAACGGTGCTTTGGCGCTTAATCGGCTTTGGGTTAATGCTAGTGGCTAGTGGTTTACTGTTACATAAGAACCGCTATATCAAAAAGTTTTCAGCTGTATTAGCGATTATCAGCTGTCTGTTAATTGCTGTCACGTTTACTTTTATTGGCCACAGCACTGAACTGGGATTGCTTGCTCAAGGCTTAATATTGATACACGTGTTGATCATTGGCTGTTGGATAGGCGCTTTTTATCCATTATGGAAATTATGTAGCACCGATGACCACAGTAATGACAACGTCTATGACAACATCGTCATAAAAAATGTCATGGATACATTTGGTCGTTTAGGCATAGTGATTGTCATTCTAGTGTTGCTTTCAGGCATGGGAATGGTGTGGATGTTGTTTGATAGTCCCACTGAATTATTCTGTTCCAATTATGGTATTGCGGTCACCATCAAGCTCTGTTTGGTGGCTATCATTTTGCTTATAGCAGCATGGCATAAATTGGTTTTAGTACCGAAATTAACGATTGCGAACACATCACTCGCAAAACAAAAACTACAAAAATCGATTGGATTAGAAGCATTAATAGCAGTACTGATATTAGCGACAACAGCGGTACTTTCGAGCGTGCTAGGTCCTATGAGCCTTGGATAATCACTATACATTAACAGAGAGATAAAAATGAAAAATAGCCCTTTAACAATACTCATAACGACCGGGATATTACTGATGTCAGCAGGACAAAGCTCATTGAGCTTTGCCCATGGTGATGAAACTCACCCCATAGAACAAAAAGCGTTTATCGGTGTTGATTCCGCCGCGGGTAATGTCGTCAAACAATTTCATGCTGCATTACAAATGGGCAACGAGGCTATTGTCAGGCAGTCATTAGCAGCCAATGTGCAAATTTATGAAGGTGGAAAAGTAGAACGTTCACTTACGGAGTATGCCAATCATCACATGCTTGCGGATATGGCCTACTTAAAAGGGTTAACCATAACGCCAAAAGAACACCAAATAACGATTACGGGTGACATTGCTATTTCAACGTCAATAAGTCACGCCCAAGGTGAATATAAAGGTAAAAGTATTGACTCAATGACCATGGAAACGCTTGTGTTAATTAAACAAGCGGATGGTCGTTGGAAAATAACTCACGTGCACTGGTCGTAAACATAACAAGTTCATCATGTAGATAAAGGATTATCTCGAGCCACTTTGTAGGTGCTCCCAAGAAAACCACAAAGACTCATATCATGTAATAACATGGTATTTTATGGAAAAGGATTTCCATTTTTTTTAAGTCAATCCATTTACCATCCTTCATCGTTTTGTTTAATCCTCGCACGCCTTATGACAGGTAAAATACTTGTCATCATAAATAATGTCACGCGTCACAAAACTTAAACCATAATCAAAATCATTATTGGCATATGCTATTTATTGGCGTATATATAGCATATGCCAATAAATTAAGCCGATTATGCCAAGACCAAAATTCAACGAACAATCTGTGGTGTCCCTGCCAACAGTTGTTTCAAGCCCAATGGTATTCCGATGAAGCAACCCGAACAGATTACGTTAGATAGCGATGAGTTTGAAGCATTACGCTTGGTTGATTTATTGAAAATGCAACAACAGCACGCGGCTATTCAAATAGGAGTGTCGCGCCAAACGTTAGCCAATGTACTTAAATCTGCGCGTTTTAAATTAATGGACTGTTTAACCCACGGTAAAGCACTGTTAATGAAAAATGCACCGGAGGAGAAATTATGATTACCGCTATACCAATGAAAGACCAACATATTGCCAACCACTTTAGCCGTGCCGATGAGATGCTATTTATGGATGAGCAAGGCCAAGTAAAAGGGCGCTTTGCCAACCCAGCATTAACAGAAGGATGTGAAGGTAAACAACAATTGGTCAGTATGATACTGGAAAATGGAGCGGATCGCGTCATCATACGCAACATTGGCCAGCAGCTTTTATCTAAGTTATTAAGCCAACAGTTGAGTGTATTTCACGCAAAAAATGGTCGTACTGCAATAGAGTATTTTGCTAGTAGTCATTTAGCGGACTGTGAGCCATTTACCGAGGCAAGCCAGGGGCGACCATCAATCAATAATATTGCTAAGAAAGCCAATGGTGGTTGCTGTAACCATGAGCATGATCATCAACACGCTCATGGTGAAGAAGACTGTCATAACCAATCTGACTCGGGGACACATAAACGTTGCTGCGAGTCTAAATCTGAATTGGCGAATGAAACAGCTACAATGAAACGTTGCTGTAATAAAAAACATCCACTAATTGCTCATTAATGATCACTAGGCATGTTTTGTCACAGCGCTGTGGTGGCTAGCTAAGCTTTAAACCATAGCGTTGTAATTTTCGATATAAGGTACGCACACTGATATTAAGCGTTATCGCTAGTTCGGCTGGCGATCCTGCATATTGCTCACATACCTGCGAAAGGTACGCACATTCCATGTCATCTAACGTCATCAGTTCGGTGTTAAGTTTTACAGCAATTGTTTCATCCGTAGATGTGCGACTAAGTTGAACGCTTTCAGGCAAATCACTGCTGTGTATAACATCCTCATTGGCGATAAGTGCCGATTGCTCAATAATATTTTTCAATTCGCGAATATTCCCCGGAAATGCATAACGACCCAAAAGAGTTAATGCATTGCTCGAAAACTTTTTATGTTTGTAATCAGAATATTTTATAAAGTGATTCACCAGCGTTGGAATGTCATCATAGCGCTCACGTAACGACGGTAAGTAGATTGGAAATCCTGCAATGCGGTAATACAGGTCGCGCCTAAATTCACCTTTTTCTACTAAATCGAGTAAATTCTTATGGCTGGCACTGACTAGCCTAAAGTCAGAACGTTTCTGTTTTAATCCGCCGACGGCACGATAACACTGGGTTTCAAGTAACCTGAGTAACTTCACTTGCATGTTCATCGGTACATCGCCAATTTCATCAAAAAATACCGTTCCACCGTGCGCTATTTCAATCAAGCCTTTTTTACTGCTTGTCGCCCCTGTAAATGCACCTTTTTCATAACCGAACAGCTCACTTTCGAACAGGTTTTCACTCAGCCCAGTACATTCAATCACCACAAACGGTTTATCATTTCGGTTGCTGGCCTGATGTACCGCTTTAGCGACTAACTCTTTACCTGAACCAGTTTCACCTTGTAACAGTACCGCTATATTGGATTGAGATGCTCGATTAATCCTGTTGAGCATCTGTTTAAATGGCGCTGACTGACCGACCATAGTGCCTTTTTTTGATTCCGTCGATGCGTAATCTATAGCATCTAAAATCTCTAGAAACCCCAATACCATGCCACTGTTATCTTTTATGGGTTTCATTAAAATGTCGCAGTAAGACTTACCTTGCACTGTGCTGTGAATATGCACTGCACTGGCAGCTCGGTTAGTACTCTGGCATTGTAATAACGGGCATTCCTCACCGTGTTTATCGCAAGGTTGGTCACTGTGATGAGAGATTTGATGGCATTTACTTTGGCCTAAAATAACGTCGGCATCATAGGTTTCTCTATAGGCTTGGTTAACCGCATGGATCACATAATCGGGAGTAATAAAAATCGCCGGTTTATCAATGGCGTTTATCATAGATTGTACAACGGTGGTGTTGTTCATTGGTTACTCTCGCTTGCGATTTATATTAATCGGCCAACCTTTATAATGACATTAATAGCACGATAAATGTCATTACGATGTCATATTTGTCACTCAACAACCTAGCATGGGTATCCTGTTAATTTCAATATTGTTTAAGCTAATGATTTTAAGCGATTAAACCTTACTAGCGTGATATGGCACAAGCTTTGTATTCATTGTGTTATAGCGCTTATGACCGAACGATGCACTGGCAGTAGTGAACCCATGTACGAAAATTATGTCCTGAAGTTAATGGGAATTGCCCGACTTGAAGACGAGGATGACAAATAATGAAATTAACATCAAAGCACAAAAAAACGGTTTTAAATGCACGTAACATCAGTGCGTTATTAGTGATTGCTGGCATGAGCAGCCTTTGCCATGCTGAATCACTAACGGAACAGCAGGTGCTTGAGCAACAGGCTAATCAACGTATTGCCGAATTTAGCCAAGCGTTAAAAGGTCAGTTACAGGCCGCAATTAAACAAGGTGGCTTAATCAATGCGGTGTCGGTGTGTAAATCGGTTGCACCTGCCATTGCCGCTGAAAACTCGAAAGAGGGCTGGACACTGACTCGAACAAGTTTGCGTGTGCGTAATTCAGACAATACGCCAGATAAATGGGAGTTATCGCAATTACAGCAATTTGAGCTGGTGAATGCCTCCGGACAACAACCTGAAGATAAGCCAATCGTGGCGAGTGAATTTATCGTCAATGAAGGTAAAACTCAGTTTCGTTATATGAAGGCCATACCAGCGCAACAATTATGTTTAGGTTGCCATGGCAGTAATATTGAACCGGAAGTGAGTGCATTGCTGAGCAAAACCTATCCCGATGATAAAGCGATTAACTTTTCCCTTGGTGATATTCGTGGCGCATTTTCACTGAAAAAAGATATCGAAACACCTGCATCATCGGTTACTGCTAAGCCATAGTCGAAAACCATAGCCGAAAATGAACACTAGCAGACCACCGCGTGAATAAGGCTTTATCATTAAGCCTTATTCTTCGGAGCTTAAATCATATAATGCTTATTAATTCGCTGTTTGTTGCGACTTAATACGCAGTTTACATTAATGGTTTAATTTAACATCATGCTGTAGTGATTAACCCTCCTCAGTCATTGACTCAATGATGTTGAGAATATTACCAATATTAATCTGAGGCTTTATCTGACAAATACCTGTGTATTGTGTTGGGAGTTAATGTGTCATGAGTAGAATCCGTATCGATCCTTTTTATCATCAAGCTAGCCATACGATTACGTACGTGGTGACAGATATTGCTACGCGTCAATGTGCGATTATTGATCCTGTTTTAGATTTTGACATGGCGTCTGGCACCATAAGCACGAGTTTTGCTGATAGCATCATTGAGCATATCGATGAACATGGATTTGAAGTTGAATGGATTTTAGAAACCCATACCCACAGCGACCATATTTCTGCGGCCTGTTATATCAAGAAAAAACGCGGAGGGATGACCGGAATTGGCGAGCACATCACCAAAGTTCAGCATACCTTTAAGCGATTACTGAATCTTGATGATAGTTTTAAATGTAATGGCGAGCAATTTGAACAATTATTTGTGGATGAAGAACTCATTAAACTGGGGCATTTAGATATTCACATTATGCATACACCGGGTCATACACCAACCTGCGTGAGTTATCTTATTGAAGATGCTGTGTTTGTAGGCGACACTTTGTCTACGCCGGAGTTAGGCACCGTTAATGCTGATTTCCCTAATAGCAGCGCAATAACCTTGTACCATTCAATACAACGAATATTGGCATTACCAAATTGCACTAGGGTATTTGTTGGCCATGATCCACATGCACAAAAACGTGCAGATAATGGGTTAGAAACATCGGTGATTGCGCAAAAACGCTATAACAGTGTGGTAGGGGGGAAAGTCACTCTAGCAGAGTTTATTAAACGGCATCAACAACGCCATATTGGCTCTGAGATACAACAACTATTATTAGCCGCTATTCAAATTAATATTCGTGCGGGTAATATGCCAATAGCTGAAGGTAGGGATAACTACTATCTTAAAATCCCGCTTAACCAACTCTAAAAGTGAATACACAATCAGCCATTAGCACCGTTAACAATTAATACCGTTAGCCATTAACCGCAGCCATCAGTAAATAATAAGCCATGAGCCACATAACGCTAACTCATGTTAAGTTAATTTATTTCTTATGAGGCACCAATGGAAAGCCATCTTGTTGCCATTGCATCATGCCACCGGCGACAGACATAGGTTTGCTAAAGCCCATATCCTGTAATGATGCAGCAGCCAGTGCAGAACGGCCACCGGTTCGACAAATAAGGTATATGTCTTTATCAGCTAATTCATTTAATGCCAATACCCACTCACAGTGATGACTGACTAAAGGATGTTCGTGTATTTTCATCTCTAATACGCCACGAGGAAAATTCACTGCGCCTTCTATATGGCCCGTCGTAAACTCATCATGCTCACGAACATCGATAATGATCACATCAGGGTTAAGCATTGCCGTCAGCAATTCTTGGGTACTCACTTCAATAATGTGGGTTTTAATCTCACTTATGTATTCCTGGGCAGTTTTCATGTGTACCTCGTGATGTCAAATAATGGATTTAGTTACAATGAATAGCGCCATTAGCACTAAAAAAACGGCAAATATTTTTTGTAAAACCGCTTTGGGTAAATATTGGTTTATCCATTGGCCGGCAATACTGCCGACAAGTCCGCCAGCAATCATGATGGCAATAATCGACCAATCGAACTCAAACCCTTTACTTGAAAGTAATGAGTAATATTTAGCAAAACCGACCAGTGAGTTCATTGAAATAATCAGTAAGCTGGTACCAATCGCCAGCGACATTTCAATGCCGCCAAGTAACACCAGTGCAGGCACAATTAAAAAACCACCACCTACACCCACAAAACCGGTGACAACACCAACCGCTAATCCTTGCGACAAGATTTTAGCAATATTCAGTTTGCCAGCTTGGTAGCGGCTAGATTGATTTCGCCACATCATCACCGCGCCAATGAGCATCAAAATGACAAACACAGTGAGTTGTATGTCGCTACTAAAAAAGCTGCTTAACCATGCGCCTAAATAGGTGCCTGCCATGCCCGGTAAACCAAACAAAAGCACATGAGGCCAAGAGACCTTTTTATGCTTAATAAAGCCCATACTGCTGATTAAACTGATGGCACCCACAATGCACAATGACGAAGCGATAGCTAATTGGGGTTGCATTCCAATAAGGTAAAGCAACACCGGAACAGTAAGAATGGAGCCACCAGACCCTAATACACTCAGCACTAAACCAATTAATAATGCGCCAATGATTGCTTGTATCATCATGATTACTCTTAAACTTAAAGCAGGTTAATCGGGATTTTTAAATACACAGTGCCGTTGTCTTCAGGTGAAGGCATTTGCCCCGCGCGAATATTGATTTGAATCGCGGGCAATATCAGCCTGGGCATGGGCAATGTGGCGTCTCGTTGTTGACGAAGCGTCACAAAAGCAGATTTGGTCATTGTGTCATTCACATGGATATTGTGCTGTTTCTGTTGGATAACTTGAGTTTTAAATTGATGTCCGCGCCCTTCAGTAGGGTAGTCATGACACACATAGAGATCAGTGCTTTCTGGTAGGGTAAATAATGTTTGAATTGAATCGTACAAAGTATTGGCATCCCCACCGGGGAAATCGCATCTGGCGGTACCCACGTCGGGCATAAAAATGGTGTCTCCAACAAAGGCGGCCTGCTCATTAATAATATAAGCAAGATCAGCCGGAGTGTGACCCGGTGTGTGCATAACACGAATGGTCATATTACCGACTTGTAACAACTCATTATGTTTAAATAGATGGTCAAATTGGCTGCCGTTAGGCAAGAAGCTAGCGTCTAGGTTAAATACCTTTTTAAAGGTTTGTTGTACTTTGGTGATGTGCTCGCCAATACCAATTTGGCCACCAATTTTGTCACGTAAATAACTGGCAGCAGATAAATGATCGGCATGAGCATGGGTTTCAAGTATCCATTTTACGGTTAGCTCTTGACGTTCAATCCAATGTAAAACCCGATTAGCATTTCGTGTGTCTGTTCGACCTGATTTATAATCAAAGTCTAAAACAGGGTCAATAATGACAGCAAACGATGTTGTATTATCAGCAACGACATAAGTGAACGTTTCACTGTCTTCATCTAAAAATTCATGGACACTAAATGTTGAAATCATCACAAGCTCCTGTTAAATAGTGCACAGGGACTAAGCGTCCCTGAGCTTGCCACGTGTTAAAGAGACTTCTTACTGAAATACCAATCTACGTAATCGTAGCCTTGGGATAATCGTGCTTTAGCGTCAGCAGTAGTTGCTGGCGGTGGCACTATAACGTCATCGCCAGGTTGCCAGTTTTCTGGAGTCGCAACGCCATTGGCATCACTGGTTTGCAGCGCTTTTACTAATCGAACAAATTCATCTATAGAACGACCATTACTCATTGGATAATACACCATGGCTCGTAACATACCTTCGGGATCGATAATAAAGGTTGCGCGAACGGCAGATGTGTCGCTCGCACCGGGTTGGATCATGCCGTAAGCTTTAGCCACTTCCATTGATAAGTCGGAAATAATCGGGAAGGTAATGTCAACGCCAAAGTTTTCTTCAATGTTACGTACCCAAGCGATGTGAGAATGAACACTGTCGATGGATAAACCTAATAATTCTGTGTTGATGTGAGCAAATTCTTCAGCTCGTTGAGCAAACCCAATAAACTCAGTAGTACAAACAGGGGTAAAATCTGCAGGATGAGAGAACAACACTAGCCACTTGCCTTTATAATCTGTAAGTGAACGCATGCCATGTGTTGTTTTTGCATTAAACGCAGGGGCTGGGCGGTTTAATTGCGGGAAAGAAACAATAGAGTCAGTCATGTTATTACTCCAATAATGATTAAGTTAAGTTAGCGTTAATCTGTAAAATAGATTGCAAGCATACTTAATAATAGCAATAGCTAGGCCAATATCGGTTAGATGATAATAAACAACCTGATTCAATTTAAGCATTTGATTTTAAAATAAAAAATTATTTCGTGATTAGTTGCTAGATAGCTTTTTACATGAGCCACACTATAAGTCATGTTTTGTCCGTGTCATAAATGGCACAAAAGACAAAAATGACCACGTTAACTGTCACAATCACTAAACCGACTAAGCAATATTGGTGTTACTAGTAAGGTTTTTGAGCGTGTAATCAACAAGTCTGTGCATAAAGCCACATTAGATGAATAAAAAAACAGAGCTGATTTCGGTAAAAATTATATTTAACCGTTAGCAATGTGAAGCGGGTCTTGATTATGCTTGTGAAGCGTATACCGCAAAGTGATTTAGGTTTATATTTTCGTAAACAAATACATGACTTATAAAGAGTAAATCGCAATGGAATTGGCCAAGCTTTCACGTATCAGTATGAAACACTTGATCACTTTGCATGTGATGCTTGAAACCCTCAGTGTCACAGCCTGTGCTGAACGGTTATGTCTAAGCCCATCGTCGGTGAGTAAAACCTTAAGTCAGCTAAGAGAAAGTTTGCATGATGAATTATTCTATCGTCATGGCAATTCACTCATCGCCACTGCATTAGCACGACGACTAGGCCCAAGTGTTAAGCAGATGATTAATGATATGAATCAGATCATGAACCAGGATGTATTCAAGCCACAACATTATCAAGGTAGCTTTTCGCTGGCGATGCGCGAAAGCACATTTGAGTTATTAGCCGCCACATTAACGGCTCATATTCTCAACTTAGCGCCCAATATCCATATCGATATTTACAATAAAGACAACATCGGCTTTGACGGCTTAGTAAAGGGTTCGTTGGATTTTATTCTTTTGCCACATGACTTAAGCCAACCAACCAATATCGATGAAGACTTAGTCTGGGAAACCTTAATCAACGATGAAATGGTCTGCCTAATGAGTGCTAGCCATCCATTGGCTTCACAGCAGACTATTAGCCTTGATGACTACTTAAATTTCAGCCATATCGGCATAACAGATACTGATTTGAGCACACCATTTTTTGATATTTTACTGGCACAGCAATCAAAAAAACGGGCGATACCGATTTCGGTACCTGACTTTGGCAGCGCAGCGTTAATGTGCCATCACAGTGAACTGCTATTTACCTGTTCGCGCCACTGGGCCTCAATAGCCAAGCAAGCCCAAGGATTACTGATCAAACCGTTACCGATCGATTATGGCAAAGTTGCTTATAGCCTTGTGTGGCATCGGCAAAGTATGAACGATCCTGCTCATCGCTGGCTGTATGAACAAATATTGCTTTGTAGTCGCTAACCGCACCAATACGATTTTATGTATTGATTAAATGGTACTTTATCATCGGATTTATTTAGCATTAAATCGAAGCAAAGCCGTGTTAGCCATTTATTCAACCTCAGTTACCTATAGATGTTACCTATAGAAGTTACCGATAGACGCTAAATATAGGTGCTAAATATAGCGATTAGATATACAGAGATTAGATGTACAGCGACGGTAAGACGATATTGGTTACTCCTCGCTGAGTAAGTTGATTTGCTAAACGCGCTATATCCGCTTGAGTACATTGTGGCCATGTAGAGCCTATGCCTTTAACACCATGATGATGAAACGCATTTAACTTCACCCGAGTCTCTGTGGGGAGGTTGGATAAATACCCGCCCAGGGCGTCAACATCATTCTCATAATCCGTGATGCCGGGAATGTGTAACAGTCTTACTTCATACAATTTATTGTGCTGAGTCAGTAACTCGATTGACGTAAATACCGGCTGGTTATCACGCCCTGTGATGTAATGATGGGTATCTTGTTGCCATGCTTTTAAATCAACCATTGCGCCATCTAAAAATGGCAGTAGCTTATGCCAACCTGTTGAGCTCAAGCTGCCATTGGTGTCGAGCATGCAACTTAGATGCGATAAATGTTCTGAGGACTTTATCGCACTAAAAAGCTCAATAATAAAAGGCAATTGTAAGCTCGCTTCGCCGCCACTGAGTGTAATTCCATTGATAAAATGACGTTGTCCGTAGATAACCTCTAGCATTTGCTCAACGGTGTAATGAGACGTTTTAGGCGTCGATTGTCTAGGGCATACCGCAAGGCAAGTATCGCATTGGCTGCATTTTGTGCTGTCCCAGACAATATGGGGCTTACTTGGCGAACTACATGGTGAATGATTAACTGGTATTGGATCTCCATGTAACGACATTTCTTGTGACCGCATTTGGGGCAACGGCATTGCTTGTGAATGAATAAGACTCAACGCCTGTTCAGGGCAGCTATCAATGCAGTCACCACAAGCATCACACAAACTGATGGTGTGAGGATTATGACAATTTTTACATTGATAGTTGCAGCCTTGCAAAAATATCACCAAACGACTGCCAGGCCCGTCGACACAGGAAAATGGCAGTATTTGGCTGACAACGGCATGTTTACTCATGAATAAAAGGAGCCTGTTCGTGAGCAATTACCCGAGCTTGGCGTTGAAATATTCCCGTATTGATTGCGGCTTCAGCAGCTAACCCTGTGGTGTTGGTGCGTGAACCGCATTGCTTAAAAGTTTCAATGTCCGAGCGTTTAACCATATAACCAGTAACACGGACTAAATCGTTATTAGCAACGTTGGCACTAAACTCTCTAAAACCTGAACTAAGGGCGCCTTTACAGAGTTGGAACATCGCTTGAGGATTAGCTTTAACGGTTTCATCTATGGTTAGAATATCGCTGATTCCGGCAGTATAATATTGATGATGTTTAGCTAGTGCTTGAATATGACTAATGGGGTCTGGTTCTGAGCCATAGGGAATACGCACGCCAGGGGTGACATTTTTATCCAAACTAATGCCACTTTGAGAATGCAATAACGCGCGACCGTTATAACCGTAAGTGACCGGGGTCGACTTTACTATGTTGTCTAAAGCTGCAGATATTCTGAGCCCAAGTTCATTTGCATCTGGGTTATAGCCGTAACCTGTATTGGGTTTGCTTGCGACATTAGCAGTTGTAATCTCAGCAGCATTAGGTAGTAAGGCTTGTAAAATATTGACCGCTTCAGCCATACCATAAATACCGAACATAGGTGCAAAGCGAGATTCATCGATCAACTGTTCCTTAACTAAAAAACTGTCAAAGAAATGAGATTGTTGGTGTAAAAATGCCGAACGAGCTTCAATAAGCTCGAATGTGAGTTGGCTGTAATATGGCAGCGTTTGGGCAAAAAAATCATCAATACTGTTAGCGTTTAGAGCGACTTCTTTGAGGTTAACGCGCACCAAGGTATTGGCTCCGCCAGCTAACGGTAATGCGTTATAACAACTGACAATCCCAAAACCACGAGCATCGAAGGCGTCGGCATGTAGCGGATAGTTGGCAATATGAGGTTTACCGCATTGACAAATATTGCTGGTGGCCTGAAATAATAAATCATCTGGCGTTACGGCAGGGTCATACATGAAGGTTAGATTGGGGGCAATTTGTTGTAATTCTGCATCTATACGCAAAATGGTTCGGCAAATAATGTTATCAGTTGGGCCAATATTCACATGCATAAACGCATCGGGTAACGTGCGGTCGAGTAATATCCAAAACCGCTTGAGCTTACGATAGATGGCTTCAGCATCAAGCCCCTGTGTAAAAGGCATTAATAACGTATCTAATTGGCCTAAGTAAACTGGGATATTCGTCACCGATGGCACATGAAAATAAAGAATGGTTAATGCATTTAAGGCGTCATCAAAGTCTTCGGCGGGCGACAGCTCCAAATACTCAGATCCTTGCTGCAGGTATTTGGCATAATCTGGCAACACATAACGCGGTTTAAATGGCGCATGACCTTCAAACATATCGCAGATAATACCTTGTTTCATGGCATTATTTATCCGTTCAGACACCGCCACATAAGGCAGACTGTTTTCAGCTTCTAATGCTAAATAATTCGATTTTTGCTTTGGAGAAAGGTGAGGGTGGGTGACAATTTTCTCAATGTTATCTTGTAATGTCATGATGAAACTCACTTTTTATAGATGAATGCTTGATAACAACTAATCTACTGAAAGGTAGGAGGTTTAAACAGTGAAAATAGTCAACATTGGCATTGATAAAATCGAAATCCGATGATGAAGATCACATCCCAAATGACAGAACAAGTGGACTAGTGAGTAATGAACCCTATAAACAATGAGAGGCAGAAAAATCGAAATCGATAAAGAGGAACGTTATTAGATTATTACATTACTACATTACTACATTACTACATTACTACGTTGCTGAGCGCTGAGCGGGCAAACTTGAAATTGTTGGGGTAATGTGACGAACGCTTTTTAAGTAGGGTGTTACTGGTTTTGTAGCAAAACTAACAGGCTTAATCCAAACAATAAATTTCAGTTCTATTTCTTCCAAGTGCTTTTGCTTTATACATAGCTTTATCCGCTTGAGTAAATAAATCTGTAAATTGTCTTTTATCATCACAAATGCTGACCCCAATACTGACAGTTAGTACGTCGTCACCCACTTTAATTTGCGAGATGCTGTCTTGGAGTCTGTTACAAAATAATAAAGTATCACTTTTGTTCGTATCGGGTAGCAATATCAAAAATTCTTCGCCGCCAAAGCGAGAGACAAGATCGGTTTGTCTACAAAAATTCTTCAAAATATGCCCGAGCTCTTTCAGTACTCGATCGCCTTCTAAATGACCAAAGCTGTCATTAATAATTTTAAAATGATCGATATCTAACAATAATAAACCAACAGATTGTTCCGATCGAGTCGCTTGTTCAAGTGCTAACGTACTACGATATTTCATTTCTCTTCTATTTAATAACTGCGTTAACTCATCAGTTGAAGCAAGTAATTTTAATTTTTCAGCTTGCTCCTCAAGTTTTTCTCTTGTTTTTATTAACTCATCATAAAGTTGGTCTCTTTTGGAGGCATTGAAAAAACTCCAATAAATACAGCCGTCATCGCTTAAACGAGCATTTACCGTTATCGGAATTCGCAACCCTTCAGCATTAAAAATAATCAGCTGCATTTCTTCACAAATTTGTTCGTGTAAAAGTGTTGGAATTAAATAACTTTGAAAAAATATTCTGGAAGATTGGGTGAAAATGATATCAGCATTTTTGCCAATAAGTTGCCCCGGCTTCCACAATAGTTCGTCGGTAAAGTATGTGTTTACATAAATAATAATGTTTGATGCATTGGTGACTAAAGCACCGCACTGAAAATTATCCGGAGAGTAATCGAATGCTGTATGACTGTTGGGTTTACTCTTTAGCGTGGTGATCATTTAGCGAATTTCATTATCGATTTTAAGATTGCTTCAGGGTGAGTCATATGCAGACAATGGCCATGGGCAGCGATAATGTTAAGTTCACTATGGGCTATTTCGCTAGCAATAAACTCACCAACAGATGTTGCTGCCAGGGCATCATTTTCACTTTGTAAAATTAAACACGGTTGTGTAATCTCTTTTAGCAGATAACGGTAATCAGATAAAAAAGTCGCTTCAGCAAAGCTCTTCGCTATAACAGGGTCGGTAGAACAAAAGCTGCCTGATAACTCACCAATAAGTTCATCCGAATTGGTTGTTCCCATTACTAACGGGGCTAAATAATTTGCCCAGCCAATATAATTTTTGTCCATCAGATTTAACAATTCGAGTAAGTCTTCCTTATCAAATCCGCCAAAGTAATCAGGAGGGAAATTTAAAAAACAGGGTGAAGGACACACCATTACCAACTTAGAAAATAACTTAGGTTTTTGAATTGCAGCAATAGCACCAATGATACTACTAACGGAATGTCCTATAAAAATGGCGTCAGATAAATGTAAAGCATCACATATTTCGATGATGTCTTCTGCATATCCTTCAAGTTGACCATAACGTTTTTTACTATATTGAGAGATATCGGAAGCACCTGAACCAACATAATCAAATAGAACAATAGTAAAGTGCTTCATCAGTTCTGGGGTTACAAAACGCCACATATTTTGATCGCAACCAAACCCATGTGCGAGAACTAAGGTTTTGCTACCATTACCGATTAATTTAACATTATTTCTAACAAGAACAGCATTTGAATGAGACATGATTTTTCCATTTTTATCAGGTGACCAATGATGACTACCTGCTGGATTTATTGGCTAAACAGTAGATGTTTAACGGATAAAAGTAAAATACCGACACTCTGAAAATCAGAATAAACTTTTTAATAGCCTGAGCACAATTTGTTAAGGTAAAAGCAAATTGTTAACCTGCTCGTTATGAGTCACAACCAAAAGAGCATAATCTATTATGTGGGTAAACCTGATTGGATCCCAATAGTTACAACAATGTTAACACCACGGTTGAAGTATACACAATGAACACTGCTATACCTATATATCCCTAAAAGGGCGTGAAGTAGGCTAGCGTTGTCTAATCACGGCTTAATAAAAGAAGTTAGCACCATGAGTTGATCAAACAGACGCTTTAAAACAGATGGATAGAAAAATAAAACTAAATTACAATGTACGACTTTTTCTGAAATAACTCGCGCTATAACACTAACAAAGCAGCGTAATCACTGAGGAAAACCTTTAATTGAGAGCATCAATCTTCCTTATTGCGACAGGTTTTATCCTGTTGAGTGGTTGCCAAACTGTTGCTGTAGAAGACGTCGAAGCAGAAAAAAGTCTTAATGGTGTGAATAAACTAACATCATTGAAAGTTCCCAAATTGTTAGCTCGGCGCAATTATCAAGACAGCGGTGATGTGTGGGAACGCATTCGTTATTCAATGGACATGCCCATTCCAGACCAACAATTAGTTAACCAATACCGTGATTGGTATATTAATAATCCACAGCATCTTGAGCAGATATCTCAGCGCGCCAAGCCGTTTTTATATTTAATTGTTCAAGAGTTTGAACATCGAGATTTACCCATCGAACTCGCCTTACTCCCTATGGTAGAAAGTTCATTTAATCCTTTCGCTTATTCCAGTGCCGACGCATCAGGCCTGTGGCAATTTACCTCCCCAATGGCCAGCCATTTTGGCCTAGAGATGAATTGGTGGTATGACGGCAGAAGGGATGTGCCTGCTGCAACTACCGCTGCATTAGATATGCTCGAATACCTGTATAAAAAAACTGACAACTGGTTATATGCATTAGCTGCATACAACGCCGGTGAAGGGCGCTTGCGTGAGGCGATTAGATATAATGAAGCCAGAGGGCTAAGCACCGACTTTTGGTCTTTACCCTTACCTAAAGAAACTCGGCAATATGTACCACAATTGCTGGCAATAGCAGATGTGATTAAACATTCTGAAAGCTACGGCATCAGTCTTAAATCCATTCCTAATAAACCACTAGTTGAAGTTATTGATGTCGGTAGCCAAATTGACATCGCAGTTGCTGCCGATCTAGCCAATATATCCATTGCTCGGTTACAAAAATTGAATCCAGGGTTTAATCGCTGGGCAACATCACCCGATGGACCGCATCAATTGATAGTGCCCGTGAGTAAAGTCAGTGGGTTTAAACAAGCTCTTGCGGATACTGATATTAGCGCTAGAGTAAAATGGTTTAAATATCAGATTAGAGCTGGCGATAATATTAGTGTCATTGCAAAACGTCACCTTACAACGGTGTCTGAAATAAAAGCGATGAATGATATTAATGGCGATAAGATCGTTGCGGGTCAATTTTTGTATATGCCACAAGGCGTATCGAGCATGACACCAGAGGTCGAACTCGCTTCAACAAACACAGCTCAAGTATCAAGCAAAAAGCAAGCTGCACCAAACAAACAACCAAGGATCGTCAGCACATCTAATCAGCCAGCAGTTCGGAGCGATCACACGGTAAAATATGGCGATACTCTTTGGAGTATTGCCAAAGTGTATAAGGTCAGTGTGGAACAAATTATCGCTTGGAACAAAATGACGGACAAAGACAAGTTGACGGTAGGCAAAACCCTGCAGTTTTATCAACAGCCCTTCCAGCAACAGCAGACTCAATTGTAAGCCTGTTGTTTAAAAACTGATAAGCACAATAGCTCAAATGTTGTAAAAGTTGAGCGTTACATAAATGTGAGTATTTACCGATTTAACCTAGTGAAGCACATCGAAATCCAGCTTTGCCATCTGGACACTTTTGATTATACAGATCGATCATTCATGTTTAATAGAGTGACCCACAAGGCTTGAGTGATGTTAAATCTTAGTGTTCATATTTTTTCATATTTGTTTCCCATCAGTTCATAACCCACTCAACAGCCATTCATAAGTTTTGAATATAGTCACCCTATCAACAAGAACATATATTTTAGGGTAATGAATATGAACATTAGAAAAACTCAACTAGCTCAGTCAATTTTGTTAGGCAGTCTAATCTTATCGGCTACCTCTTTTGCCAATGCTGCAGATGATAATGTCTTCGATGGAGCCATAAGTGGTAAATTAACCTTTGCTTCAGATTATGTTTTTCGTGGCGAATCGGAAACGATGGATGCAGAAGTACCAGTGGTACAAGGTACTCTAGGGTGGGGTAATGATCTGGGCTGGTATGCCGGTGTATTTGCTTCCAATATCAAATTTGCAGACCCCAATTTAGAAATTGTTACTGCACCTTATATAGGTAAAGCAGGTGAGTTTGGCGATAGTGGTATCAGTTACGACGTTATGGTTTTTTCTTACCTGTATCCAGGTGCCTCATATTCAAATTATACCGAACTGTGGATAAAAGTCGGTAAACAATTTGGTCATGCAAATGTGCAATTAGAAGTGACTCCAACAATCGACGATTGGTTTGGCGTAGAGGGCTGGCAAGGTGTTAACTATGCCGTTCATCCGAGCTATCAGTTTGACAATGGTTTACATGTTTCAGCAAGTATCGGCTACCAAGATTTAGATGGTAATGGAGCAGAAGGTTGGGGACACTGGAATTTGGGAGTGAGTAAAGCCTATGCCGGCCTCAATTTTGATGTTCGTTATCATGGAAGTACCATGGATAGCGATCATAAGGTCTATGGCACTCAAACAAAAATCTTTGATGACCGAGTGGTTGTTGGCATCAGCAAAAGTTTCTAATATAAAAACATAACGTCTTTTATTGCTAAACGACAAATATAATTGGATCTTGTTTTACATATCCCCATTATGTGATCTAGGTCCTTTTTTATAAACCAATTTTGCTAGCTGCCACTCATTCCTTGTATATCTTTATAGGCAAATATGAAAAGTTATGAATAATAACGACCATTATTAGCAACACTATCTGGATTGGACGATGGCACATCCTGGTTTAACAAATACAGTACTCGTCGTTGACGATGAAGCGGTGATCCGAGCTCGATTAAAAGGTTATTTTGAGCGTGAAGGTTATCGGGTGCTTGAAGCTGGAGACGGCGAACAGATGTGGCAACAGTTTACAAATCAACATATCGATTTGGTGATGTTAGATATTAACTTACCCGGTACCGATGGTTTGAGCTTGGCACGTGAACTGAGAAGCCGTTCGGATGTGGGCATTATTTTAGTCACAGGTCGTGATGAAACCATTGATAAAATCGTTGGTCTTGAAATGGGCGCTGATGATTATGTGACTAAACCATTTGAATTAAGAGAACTATTAGTAAGAGTTAAAAATTTGTTGTGGCGAATTTCATTAGTTAAAAAAGCACAGCAAGACGTTGTAGAACAATTTGAACAGTGTGACGATATCATTGCGTTCGATAAATATATTCTTGAGTTAAACAGCCGAAAACTGAGTCGTGGTGACGAGGTAATAAAGCTGACTAAAGCAGAGTTCGAATTACTTACCGCCTTTGCATTGCATCCGCAGCAAGTACTATCTCGTGAGCGACTAATGCAGCAAACAAGCCACCGTAATGAAGATGTAAATGATAGAACCATTGATGTCATTATTCGTCGATTACGAAACAAGCTACAGGCTGACCTGTTTGTAACGGTTCATGGAGAAGGCTATTTGTTTGCGACAAAGATTAAAGATTAGTTTTTGGCGTCACGCGGTAAATAGGGTAAAAACTTGCAGGGGCTAAGCTGTTATTAAACATATCGAGTTGCACCTTTCCTTGTTCTAACGCCTGTATTTGTGGGCCAATATCACCAAATGATTGTGCTCCCTCAAGTAGTTTTACCATGATGTCTATTGCTAATTTACCTTGTAACACCACTTGATCATCACTGCTGAAAGCGACTTTATTACGATGCAGTCCTCGCAATGTCGCTGGCGATAGATAACTGCTCACAAGCTTTACTTGGCCAATTAATTGTTTATGTTGCAATGTTCCAATTGCTGCTTCGATAGCAACAGCACTGCCTATAATATAGCTAGGAATATGATCATTAAGCAGATTATGAAGTTGGTCACGATAAAGGTCACGATTATTATCGGTATGGCGAATTGATGTAATCTCAATATGACTATTGGCAATAGCATCTTGAATACCGAGCTCAACCCAATCGCTGCCACCAACACTTTCTGGACCAGTGAGTAGTGCGAGTGTTACTGGAGATGATGGCGGTATTTTTTTAACAGCTTTAGCAATAAAGTGGCCAGCTTCCCAGCCCATTTGATACCAATTAACGCCTACACGAGTCGTTATCATGGGGTTATCGAGTCTATTCACTAACGCTATGATGGGTTTATTAATCTGTCCCGGATAGTTATCAAGTAAATTAGGGGCCACGGCACCGAGTAAGATGGCATCGAACGGCTGATTAAGGCAGTATTCAAGTTGTTTTAGTTGTTGCTCTTTTCTGTAATAACTGCCGGCTTCAAATAATTCTAAATTAATGCCTAATTGGCTGGCTTTTGACACCAAACCGTAATCAATGCCGATCCAATAAGCATCTTTGAGGTGAGGTACTAAGGCACAGATCTGCCAAAGCTTTTTGGCCGAAGTCAGTTGTTTATATTGTATCGATTTTACTGTTTGAATTTTGGCATTAAATGGCGTCCGCTGTTGTAATGTCCAGCTAGAATCTAATGTAGCCTCAGCAAGTAATGGTATTGTCCCTAAGCAAGCTATGAGCAAATAAATAAGTCGGCGCATTATATTGTCTCGATTAAGGTTTCTAAACAGAACACTAAGATTTTTTGTAATTATAACATTTTAAGGAATGACTGTGAGCCCTTTATCACTATCAGGCAAGAGCTTAGTGGGTCGCCTTATGTTGGCATTTTGTCTGCTCGGATTGTTATTGTTAATGTTAGTTAGCCTTGGCAGCATTTCGCTTTATTGGGTAAAGCTGGCTGACCAATATTTATATGAAGAGGCGTTACCCGCATCTGAGGCTGCAAGGCAATTGATGCAGTCTTCTAATGGCTTGCTCGACAATGCCCAAGCGCTGGAACGAGTGGAACAAGAGGCACAACGCGTTTTCCTTGGTCGTAAGTTGTCACTCGAAAGCACTAATTTACTTTCCGCTATTGAACGACTCAATTCGTTAAATCTACAAAATCATGGTGTCGATAAAGATAAGCAATTAGCGCTATTAGCTGGTGAAATTATCCATGACTTATCGGTATTCGGCCGCCAAGTGGGTAAACGTTTAGTGTTGGCGGCTCAATTGAATAATAAAGGAAGCGCACTCGCGGAAGCAGCCAGTAAGAGTAGTGTTTTACTTGAAGCAGAACAAGCTGTGGTCGATTCAACCATTCTGGCCAAGTTGAGTTTAGCTTACCCTCAAGTGGTTGGTGCTGAACAAAGTGCCCAACTTTTGGACTCCATCATAGAACAAGACTTGGATGTCCGTGAACGTTTAAATCGAGCTTTGGGATTGATCCATCACATTGAGTTAGTAGGGCAGTTATTACAGTCTCCAGAACAACAACTTGGATTAAATAACGTACTCGACAATATGGCTCGAGTACTGTCTCCAACGACTTATACCATTAATTCTACTCGCGATAACTCCCAAAACGGTAATGAAATACCGAGCCCTTATACTGCTTCAGGCACGAGTGGGCAAATTGATTTAATGCCTCTAGAATTACTTAAAGGCTTAATTCGAGATCCGGTTAGAGCGACAGAGCTTGAGCACCAATTGATAATGTTAAGGGAGGTGAATGTTGGCTTAAGTTTGCAGCAGCAATATGCTCAATTGCTAACGAAACAAAATGCGCAGCTGTTAACGCTGACGGATAAATTAGGCCAACTGAATAAGTCAGTCGATAGCGCAATGAAAGCACAACAGCTACAGGCAGAACATGCCCGAAGTAATTTTTTACAGCAATTACTGTGGGCTAAATCAGGACTGTGGGCGACAGGTATTTTGATGTTAATCATTATGCTGTTGGTGGTTTATCGAGTTATTTATAAAGGTATAGCTTTACGCCTAAGTGAAGCAACTGCAGCATTATCTCAATTAAGTCAGGGCAATACCGAAGTAGTACTTGATCCTCACGGAGACGATGAACTCACCGCGATGGCTTCTGCCATTGAAGCTTTTAAACAAAAAACCGCGCACAATCAAGCACTGCAATCTGAATTACAACAAACGGCATCAGAATTATTTGCCCATAAAGCCTCACTTGAAAGTACCGTGCAGGCACGTACACTCGAACTGGCTGAAACCAACCGTCAACTAGACGCTGAAGCAAAAGGGCATTCGACGGCTAGAGTGATGGCAGAACAAGCTAACAAGGCAAAATCGCTATTTTTAGCGACCATGAGCCATGAAATCCGTACTCCGCTAAATGGTCTTTTAGGCACCCTGACTTTACTGAGTCACTCGCCATTACCTCCAGCACAAAAACAAATGTTGGCATTATCGCAATACAGCGGCACCTTACTGCAAAATGTACTTAATGATATTTTGGACTTTTCCCGTTTGGAGCAAGGTAAATTAACTAACGAACCACGGGCTGTTGCGCTTAATGAGCTGCTCGATGAAGTGATGGCAATCATGTTAGCTGGTGCGGGATTGTCAGGTATCTCGTTATATTTAGTTCGCGGTAATTTACCTAAATGGATAACGGTAGATGGCCCCAAATTGCGCCAAGTGTTGTTTAATTTGCTCGGCAATGCCATTAAATTCACTCCAGCAGGAGAGGTTACATTACGGGTAAATGTGGTCGAAAAACGATTAACCTTTGAAGTGGCAGATACTGGCGTTGGCATAAGTAAAAAGGCCATGGATCAATTGTTTATCGCCTATGGTGCACAGCCTAATCAAGGCAGAACCAGAGGCACAGGACTCGGGCTCGCAATTTGTAAAGAATTAGTCTCGTTAATGAATGAGGTTAATACTGCCAATGATTCTATTTGGGTCAATAGTAAAGTGGGTGAGGGTTCCACCTTTGGTTTTAGTTTGCCATTGCACATCTGTGAGCAAGAACATGAGGTTATCTGTGCAACATTACCTAAAGTTGATCCTAAATGTGTACTCGTTATCGAAGACAACAAAGTCAATTCCATGGTGGCCCAAGGGTTTTTAGCACATCTTGGACATCATTCCGTACTGGCTGATAGTTGTACTCAAGCAAGAGCGTTGTTTAACGTCGATAGTGCGTTGCAGTTTGACGGCATTATGCTTGATATTCAATTAGGTGATGGCTCAGGAATTGAGTTATTAGTAGAGTTGAAGAATATTGCTAATGCAGCCAAAAAAAACATCAGCATAGCCGCTTTTACGGCACAAATTCAACATGATGACATAAACGAGTATCGAGCAGCGGGCTTTGACGACGTATTAGCCAAACCGCTTAATATGAAGTTTTTAGCCAATTGGATTGGTGATGCAAGTGACAAGTCAGCAATCAACAGCGACAACACGAATAAGTTAACTAAGATGGATAAACACAAAGGCTTTACACAAACGACCATAGATCAAAAATTTTCAGTTGGTAATGAAGACAATCAGCCTTTACTCGATGAAAAGCAAATTAATGAAGACTTACAATATCTTGGTACAGAAGCTGTTAAAGAGATGTTAGCGTTATTTAAAGTCAGTAGTACACAACACATCAATGCACTGGCAGCTTTACCTACAGATAGGCCAAAAGTGTTACACGCACTTAAAGGCAGTAGTGCCAGCATTGGCTTTATTCAGTTGAGTCAGTTGTGCAAACAATTAGAAAAAGATGGCATTAGTGATGATTCATATTTGTTGCTTAAGCAAGTATTGCAAGCATCCATTAACGCACTTGAGTTGAAAATCTCTATCTAAGTTGTTGTAAATCAGGGATATTAAATATAGTTGAGTGTTAATAACCCTAACTCTATTTATCCTGAACTCAAACATTACATATAAAAACACCGAGCTTGCTCGGTGTTTTTATATGGGGGTTAATTATATAGATATCCTGTTACTGAGCACCTTTTAGTCCTACACAATCGCTTTCAACCCAAGCCAGAGTGAGGTGAGCAATGGCTGAATAAAACTGACCAGTATCCACAGAGGTAAGTCTATCTACAAAACGGGGTAACCAAGCGTGGAGATATTGCCTAATAAAGCTGAGCTGAGTGTTATCGTCACAAGCACACGCTTGGTGAGCGACATAAGCCAAAATAACGGCAATATGGTCAGACGGTTCAGGAAATTCACTTTGAACCGTTAATTGGCTTTGTTTTAGATATGTTTGCATTTGCTGATGCTGTTCACCAAATAAGAGTATGTCGTCCTTGGCAACTGCATTATCGTTAAGATATAAACTGGCATAAGGACTGGCGCTATGCTTTGTACCTACTAAAAATAGGCCACAATAATCGGCAGCAAGCTCTAATAAAGCATGATCAGTATTGACGCTGTTAAGGGTTGAATTAAGCACTGAGTTTATGGTTTCAATGTCTTGACTCAATAACGGGTCACTGGCCAATTGAGCAAAGAATGCCTGAGCCTGACTTGCAGTTAGCTCTTGTAATAGCTGTTGGTCTAGCTCTTTTGCAAACAGTGATGAGAGCAGCTTATACACCATCGAACGACCCTGGTTCATTGGCGTGTTATACAATATCTTGTCATTCATCTATGTTATCTCCTGACCCTATTATGGCTGTTAACTTAAGCGCCAAGAATTAAATCGCTTGGCGCACAGTGATAATACTTACACGTTATAGCTGCGTTTCTATTGGGCCACTAAAAGAACTGACGTCAGGTAACTTACCTTGATACTTTTCGAAATCGACCAAGCAAGTGTATGCGGAGCAAGCCTGGGCAAGCTTTGATGTACCAATATCTTGCGTTAACGTATTTGGGTCACCATAGCTGCACAACGCCCCAATTTCACTACCGCCTTCTTTAGACCCATCTTTACCGACTGGGCCATACCAAGCCCCTTCATGAATTCGGATAACCCCACTAGGGAAGCTGTCGGATACCACTGCACCCGCTAACAGTTGACCTCGGTCATTAAACACACGAACAACATCGCCATCTTTAATGCCGCGCTGTTTTGCATCGGTAGGATTCAAGTACACGGGTTCACGACCTTGTACCGTATAGGTTTCCCGATATTGCTGCGACTCACACATTTGTGAATGTAAGCGTTTATCTGGGTGGCAAGATTGCATCCACATTGGGTATTTATCTGAACCAGGACCACCATGGCTGCGCTCTGACTTTTCTATCCAAGTAGGATGGCCAGGACAGTCATCGTAATTGAATTGGGCGATTTTACGGCTGAAAATTTCAATCAAGCCCGATGGTGTACCCAATGGATTCATTTCAGGATCATCCCTAAAGTCAGCATGGCGAGTCCAAGGTTGGCCTTCACCAAAATGTACATAACCTTGTTTCCAGAACGTGTCGAAATTTGGCATATCGAACTTACCGGCATTATCGGCTTTACAGTCCTTATAAAGTTTCTTAATCCAGTCAAATTCAGACATGCCACGGGTATATTCTGTCTCTTTACCCATTATTTTGGCAAAGCGGGTAAAGATATCAAAATCAGACAAGCTATCAAATAATGGTTCAACCATTTTTTGCATCGCTAAAACACCACGGTTAGCGTAGCTGCCATAAACGTCAATGTCATTACGTTCAAATGTAGTACAAGCGGGTAAAACGATGTCTGAGAAACGGCACGTTGCTGTCCAGTTAATGTCGACAGTGACCACACATTCAAGCTTTTGAAATGCTTGCTTCATCTTATTTCTATCTTGGTGATGACTCCATGGATTATTACCTGAAAATACCATCATCTTAATATCAGGATAAGTGACCTTAGCCCCGTTGGCATCGATGGTTTTACCCGGTTCTAAAATGGCATCAATCCAACGTGCAATCGGAATGGTGCTACTCGCACCTTTAAAATCATTACTGTCGAATAATGGCTTTTGGCCTTCATCAAGATTACGAGGAAACGCGCCCGGTGCCGCTGCGCCCGATGAAGGAACACCAATACTTGAGTAATGATGGCCATAGCTGATACCACCACCAGGTAAACCAATTTGGCCAATCATAGTGGCAAGTACAGCTGCCATCCAATAAGGTTGTTCACCGTGTTGTTGACGTTGAATACACCAACCCATCATGATTTGAGTACGACCTTTGGTCATCACTTTAGCTAAATCACGTATAATTTCAGGGCTAACACCAGTAATTTTACTGGCCCACTCTGGTGTTTTAGCTACGTTATCTGACTCGCCTAAAATATAAGGTACGAATCTGTCGAAACCTAGGCTGTAGCCCTCAATAAATTTTTCATCGTGTAACTTACTGGTGATCATTTCATGGGCAATACCCAGCATTAACGCAACGTCAGTTTGTGGGTTGACGTAAAGTTGCTCACAGCCTAAGTATTTTTGGGTTTTAGTGACCACTGGGTCGATACTGATCACCCGGATCTTACCTTGTTTTACTTTTTCTTTAAGCTCCGCTAGATAAGCGAACGATTCATGGGTTTCGGCGTTCCAACCCACTTGCAGGTTTTTATAGGGATCATTTGACCACAAAATGATGGTTTTAGATTGCTCAAGGATCAACGGCCATGAAGTACCTTGGGCATAAACTTCAGTAGAACCTAAAATATAAGGCAAAATAGTTTGGCCAGCACCCGTTGAGTAGTCACCTATTTTTTTGACAAAATTACCGTGCATTCCAACAGCGCGTTGCATGTGACTGGTACTTGAATGCAGTTGTCCAGTGGCGCGCCAGCCAGTTTGACCTGCGTGCAGTCCTGATGGGCCATATTGAGTCTGTACCTCATCAAGTGAATCTTTAAACAGAGTCAATGCTTTATCCCAAGTGACACGGACAAAGCGAAAATCACCTCGTTGACTGGTATCGCTTTTATGACCTTTCAATAAAAAATCTAGGCGTACCATAGGGTAGCGAACCCGTGAAGGGTTGTAGACTAAGCCTTTAACGCCATTAATCATATCGGTAGGGTATTTGTCCAACTCAAATGGAATCACCTGGTCAATCACGCCATTCTTACGTTTCATCTTGAATGCACCAAAGTGCGAACCGGTAGTCAACCAGTCGTCATTTGCTTTAGTGCCCGCAGCTGCAAGGGCATTGAATGGTGCCAAAACTGATGTACTGCTTAGTCCAACATAAGAAGTCGCCACTAAGCCTTTAAGAAAATGTCTTCTGTTCATGATGATGTCCTATTAATGCGCCGACTTATCGAAAGTAGATGAATGCTCTTGTAAGTACTTTTGTACAAGCGCTTGAGTGTCTTGGTCCATGTTGACGAATGCAATCATGCCTTTAAACATTCCAGGCCAGCTGTTAGCGTCAAAGTGTGCTTCTGCTGGTTGGGTATGGCACACACTACAACTTCTGGTATAAGTGGTGCGGGCATAATCCCAAAGTGGCTGTAAATCGTTAATTAGGTAGTCAGCATCTGTCCAAATTTTGGCTTCAACACGCTGCCATGTTAATCCGGTCATAGGGTCTTCTTTCTGTTCAAAAACATTCATTACGCCTTCTTCTAACGCAGCATCTTTTGATAACTGAGCTGACAGAATGTTAAGACCAAAATCGAAATAGATAACACGACCAGCACCAATTTTTTTACGCCAACCATTAATCCCAACTAGTACACGACTGCCATTGATTTCAAGTACCGTCACTTTAGTGGCAATGTTTAACGTGCCAGCTTCAACATCTGTTTTTTGATTAAAATAAAGGGGTTTAGTCAAGGCAGTAAAGTACTGAGCACCAACCACAAGACCAGTTTCGCCAGATCCTACTTGTGCAATGAGTTCTGGTGCACGAGAAGTCCCCATGTCAGGAAGTTTGTGAGCAATACCTTTATGGCAATCAACACAGCTCTGGTCTATCTCTGCTGCACGCTTCATTTGTTTTTGCGCCAACTTTGACATGTCATCCCATTTCATCGAGTCATAGTTATGGCAGTTTTTACACGCCAAAGAGTTATCACGGTCGAAGCGTTTCCACTCACGGCTAGCCATCTCTAGACGTTTTGATTCAAATTTTTCTTCAGTATTAACAGTTTGCATCAACCAACCCCACATATCATGTGATGCTTCAATCTTGCGCCCAATTTTACGACTCCAGTTATGAGGCACGTGACAATCGGGGCAAGTGGCCCGAACGCCAGAGTGATTAGACCAATGAACCGTTTGCTGTAGCTCTTGGTAGGGCTTGCTTTCCATACTGTGACAGCTAATACAGAACTCTTCAGTGTTGGTCATTTCCAGTGCGGTATTAAAACCACCCCAGAATATAATCCCCATTAAAAAAGCAGATAGGCTAATTGTGCCTAATGTAAGATATTTGGCAGGCTGGTTTAGCCTCCGCCAGGTATTAATAAACCATTTCATAACAGCATCCTTTATAAGATTGACTCATAATTTGTTTGAGGATTAGTGCGCAACAACGCCACCAAATGCTTGGATCATCCAAATGACAAAACCGTACGCACTAATGCTGGTTACGGTGATAATGGGAAAGAATAAAAAAATGATAAATCCAAGAGCTTTCAGCTCCTTAGACTTCACATTACTTTGGGGATCTACTACGTTTTTTGTTGTCATAGCTTGCTCGCTTAAAAATTACCTTTGCTGATGACAGCTATATTAGATAACAATTGTTAATGGCACTCAGACAGTGGATGAATGAACGTAGACAATATATGAAAGATTATGAACAGACTGATTGAGGGTTAGCTTGCTGTGAGGATTAACAATGTACGGCTTTATAAAATCAACTTAAGAAGGGTATCAATCAAGGGTCACTAAAATGTACAGTGCTTAATAAGCTAAATAAAAGTGATAGCAAACTTAATAACTGTTAATACCACTCAAAAGTTGGGATTCATAACCGGGGACAACATTTATAAAAGGTATCATATAAATTGCGTTGCAATTTGCTTGAAAAACATAGGGCTATGGGCAGTGTAAACACAATTGAACATGTCATAAGCTAGTAAAAACTAGGCTAATAAAGGGCTGAATTTAGCCAGTTCAGCAGCATTATGCACAGCTAGTTTTTTAATAATTTTAGAGCGGTGCACCTCAATTGTGCGCAGAGAAAGGTATAATTCATCTGCCATTTGTTTGTTAGTTTTACCTTCAATTAATAGATGCAATACTTGGATTTCACGCTCTGTTAACGTGTTATATCGTTGTTTTAGTAGAATAGATTCAAACATCTTATGACTACACGTAAAGGCCTTTTCTATAGCGACAACCAGCTCTTTACCGTTCACAGGTTTTTGAAAAAAATAACAGGCCCCTTGTCTAAATGCATTTACCGCCATCGGCAGATCACCGTGACCTGTTAAAAAAATGATGCCTAACGGACTGTTAGCGGCAATTAATTTTTGTTGTAGTTCTTGGCCTGTAATTTCTGGCATTTTGCTGTCCACAATAAGACAACCTGGTAGGGTAATATCAATGGTATTAATAAACGAAATGGCACTATTGAATACCTGTAAGTTGTATTCATATTGCAATAGCATAAATTGCATAGAATCAAGAATTGCTAGGTCATCATCCACCATATAAATATCTTTAAGCATGTGCATATGTAGTATCAATTCATTAAATGTTAACACAGTGTAAGCATTGTTGATTGTGGATCAAGTTGTTCGGTTGCTTTTGTGCTGTATGCATCTGTTTTGTTAATTAAGTTGCACTACACTGAGTTTGTTGCATAAAAACGGGTTGCTTTGTTTATGACTAAGTACCGATTAACTAAATATTGTTAGATGGCTAAAAGGTTACGGATGCGAATTGAAACTTTGCTGATTGGAGCACTTTCATTAATTCTTGCTGGATATTTAACTCAAGCAAGTGCGCAGCCTGTAACACCTGATGCGGACATTGAAAAACCCATTACGACTCAAACTGAAGTACATTACCGAGTTGCAGTGCTTGCCAATTATGGTGTGGCTAAAAGTATTGAACGCTGGCAGCCATTAATGGACTATTTAAGCCAAAATGTTGCCAATGCCAGCTTTGAAGTTGTGCCGTTAGACTTCAACAACATGAATCAAAAGCTAATCAGTGGCGACATACAGTTTGTTGTCACCAATCCTGGCCATTACTTTAATATGAGTGGCGACTATCCAATTTCCTGGTTGGCAACCATGAAGAGCAATCAACATAATGGCAGCACCTTTGCGATAGGTGCGACTATTATCGTCCGTAAAGACAGTCATTTGTTTAGTGTAGAAGATCTTGCTGGTCATTCCGTGGTGGCCAGTGATCCTAATGCATTAGGAGGGTACCAAGCCGCGATAGGGCTAATTCATTCAATGGATTATTCGATCAATAACTTCTTTTCCAAAGTGACGTTTCTCGGTTTTCCTCTTGAACCGCTTATTTATCAAGTCCGCGATGGCACAGCTGATATAGCCATTACTCCATTTTGTACTTTAGAACAGATGGTTGCAGAGGGTTATATCGAGGCTAGCGATTATCGTGTAATAAATGATGTCACTCCAGCTGATTATGAATGTGCTGTAAGCACCCCTTTATATCCGAATTGGTCGTTTGCATCGTCGGATGCGGTGCCGTTAATGGTGAGAACGGGGATCACTCGGGCATTACTGTCGATAAGTATGGATGACCCAGCGTCAATCATCGGACAAAATCGAGGCTGGGCAGCTCCCATTAGTCAGTTTCAAGTGGTTAAATTGTTTAATGACCTTAACTTAAATGCAGATGATAGCCCTGTGCATCTACAGGTGTTGCAATGGATAAAGCTTAATCAAAAATGGGGCTTTAGTTTATTGGGTTTATTTGTTATCGCGACCATATATCATCTTTGGTTGGAATATAAATTTAGACAAAAGAGCGAGTTCTTAATCAATACAGAGCGCCAATTGAAAAATAAAGCATTGCAGCTTGAGCGCATGCAAAGCGCAGCAATTTTAGGTGAAATAGGAGCCGGTTTAGCTCACGAACTCAATCAACCCATTGCGGCCATTACACAATATAGTGAAGGCGGTATGATTGAGCAGGCAAAAAATATTGGTACAAACTCAGTACAATACCAATTACTTGAAAAAATACACCAGCAGTCAATGCGTGCAGGAGAAATCGTTCATAGGATCAGAGAATTGTTGCAACGAAAAGGTACTGCAAGTACTGAGTTTGATGTACAAGAACAATTAATGATTTGCCTAGACTTACTAGAGCATGAGTTCGAAAAAGAAAAAATCAACATCAAAACTCAATTGACTACCACTGAAATTAAGCTAAATGGTGATAAAGTTGGTTTTTGTCAGGTGTTGATTAACGTGTTAAAAAATGCCATTGATGCAGTGTCTGAAAAAGAGTTTCCACTTCATAGCCGCAAACGGATATTGATAGATTTACACATTGTTGATCAAAGTTTACAGCTGAAAATTTATGATAATGGTATTGGGTTAACCTGTGCCAACGATGATTTTAAAACAAGTTTCTTTTCTACCAAAGCCAATGGCTTAGGGCTAGGACTGGCTATTTGTAGTGATGTTATTGCGCTTTTTGGTGGCCAGATAAACTTATCAAAATGCAAAGATGACCCAAGCCCACCGTGGCGATATGGATGTAGGGTTCTCATTGTTATCCCATTAAATGCTATGCCCGATTAATCAATCAAATACCCCTAGTTACTTTTATTCCAACCTGTCTTTTTTGGCTTATCTCATTTTATTGAGATGTTAAACCGTGACATCAATCAAATCACGCCCCTCAATGTGGTTTACCACAATACCCTTAATTTACATATGGATTAACAATGGTGTTAGCGATGATGCTGACTACAGATTGGGTCTGGTTAGTACCATTAATAATAAGTAAACAGAGAAAAACTTCGTGCTTCGTTGAAGATGAAGGGGGGCAATCATGATTGAGTTAAATCGACGTCATTTTTTAAAGGGAGCGGGTGCCAGTGGTGCCACATGTGCTTTAGCAAGCATGCTTCCTGGTTCGCTAGCAGCGTTAGAAAAGTCACCATTAAAAGGTGTTGCTTCTGAAGTTGCCAGTATTTGTGAAATGTGTTCAACGCGGTGTCCTATTAAGGCACGCATTGTAGATGGCAAAAACGTATTTATTACGGGTAATAAAGAAGCAAAATCGTTTGGTGGCAAAGTCTGCGCCCGAGGTGGAGCTGGCCATAGCTTACTTTACGATCCACAGCGTATCGTTAATCCACTTAAGCGTGTGGGTGAACGCGGCGCAGGTGAATGGGCTGAGATTTCATGGGCTGATGCTTATAAAGAAATCGCCACCAAAATGAACCAAATAAAACAACAATATGGTGCAGAAACCATAGCGTTCTCTTCAAAGTCTGGTTCACTTTCAGGTCATATATTTCATCTTGCTGAGGCTTTTGGATCGCCCAATACATTTACTCATGCCTCAACGTGCCCGGGCAGTTATGTTGTTGCTGCTAAGGCAATATTTGGCACCAAAATGAAGCGTGATTTGAGCAATGCCAAATACATCATCAACTTTGGGCATAACTTGTATGAAGGCATCAATATGTCTGAAACAAGAGGCTTGATGCAAGCTCAAATGGATAGAGGAGCCAAGTTAGTCGTATTTGAACCTAGATTCTCAATTGTGGCAGATAAGGCTGATGAGTGGCATGCAATACGTCCGGGTACCGACGTCGCGGTCGCGTTAGCGTTATGTCATGTGTTGATTAATGACAATTTATATGACCATGACTTCATTGAAAAATATGTTGTTGGTTTTGATGAGTTCGCCGCTGAAGTACAAAAATATACCCCAGAATGGGCCGAAACTATTTCAGATGTGTCTGCCACTGCCATTCGACGTATTGCACATGAATACGCAAGCCACGCTCCACACGCCGTTGTTGATTTTGGCCACAGGGCAACCTTTACACCAGAAGAGTTCGACATGCGCCGTGCACTATATGCAGCCAACATATTGATTGGCAACATCGAACGAAAAGGGGGCATTTACATGGGCCAGAAAGCACCTGGCTACAATAAATTTGCCGGTGAGAATGTGGCCCCAACGCTAGCCAAACCGGGTGTTAAAGGCATGCCTAAGCCAACGGCAATCCGCATTGACCAGGTTGAAAAGCAGTATGCAATGATGTGGTCAAATGGTGGCATTTATCAAACCATTTTAGATGCAACATTAGACGCCAAACCGTATCAATTAAAAGCATGGGTAATGAGCCGTACTAACCCAATGCAAACCCTTACAGACCGAGCCAAAGTAGAACAATCGCTTAAAAAGCTAGATTTAGTGGTGTCATGTGACCTGTATATCAGTGAAACCGCTGCATACGCAGATTATATTTTGCCAGAATCGACTTATCTTGAACGCGATGAAGAGATACAAGATAAATCAGGTAAAAATCCGGCCTATTATGTTCGTCAACGTGTGGTTGAAACCATTGGTAATACTCGCCCAAGCTGGCAAATATTTAAAGAATTAGGTCAAGCTTTAGGGCTTGAACAATTTTACCCTTGGGACAATATACAAACATTGCAATTAATGCAGCTGAATCGCGATCATAGCTTATTGGAACACATCAAAAAAATGGGTTACGTCAGCTACGGTAAGCCATTGATGTTGCGTGAACCTGAAATGGTTACCGAATTCGTTAAGGCTTATCCCAATGCCAAAAGTGTTGATGCAGACGGTACTTATGCAAGCTCAATGAGCTTTAAAACACCCAGCGGCAAGATTGAGTTAACGTCACCCAAAATAGAAGGCATGGCTCCAGGTCGAGGTGTGATTAAGCATCGCGATGTACAACTAAAACAAGCTGATGAGTTGTACTTTATACAAGGGAAGGTCGCGGTACACACCAATGGCGCCACCCATAATATTCCAATGTTAGCCAATCTTATGTCGAAAAATGCGATTTGGATCCATCCAATAACGGCCGGGCGACTCGATATCCATAGCGGTGATGCGATTAGATTAACCAGCAGTGTGGGCAGTGAGGAAGGCACCGCCTTAGTCACCCCAGGGATTCGTCAAGATACTGTGTTTGCATACATGGGCTTTGGCTCCAAAAATAAAGAACTGGTGCGAGCCACAGGAAAAGGTATCCATTGCGGCAACCTACTTCCTAATGTCATCGCCCCCATCTGTGGCATGAATTTACATACCACGGGTGTCAAGTTGGTAAAAATTTAGCCGGTAACTAATTGATTTGGAGTCTCCTATGAGCAAACGATATGTCATGGTGCATGATGAAAATAAATGCATCGGCTGCCAAGCTTGCAATATAGCTTGTCGTAGTGAAAACGAAGTCCCTGAAGGGGTAACACGCCTGCAAGTTAGAGTGGAAGGTCCTTTTGGTGAAGCACCAAACTTACATTTTAAATATCACCGAGTGTCCTGTCAGCAATGCGAAGACGCACCTTGTGTCAGTGTTTGCCCTACAGGTGCTGCTTACATAGACGAAAATGGCTTAGTGTCTATTCATAACGATAAGTGCGTTGGCTGTATGTATTGTGTCGCGGCATGTCCATACAAAGTGCGCTTTATGAATCCTATAACAAAGGCTGCAGACAAATGTAATTTCTGTAAAGACTCGCGCCTAACCAGAGATGAACAACCCGCTTGCGTTACAGCATGCCCAACAGATGCATTGTATTTTGGTGATGCTAACGACAGCAAAAGTGAGGTTGCTCAATTACTGAATACAAAAATAACCTATCAAGACAAAACGCATTTAGGTACCAAACCACGAGTGTACCGTGTTCCGACTAAACGAGGAGGGATAGAGTCATGAACAATATATGGGGCGACATGGCGCAATATGATCCAGTGACATGGAACTGGGTTATCGCCGTTTATTTATTTATGGCCGGTTTATCGGCAGGTAGCGTACTCATTGGTATTGGTATGCGTTGGTATAGTAAAGGGGGCAATATTGAAACTTCGATATTAAAAGCCTCTGCCATTATCGGGCCTGTAGCCATAAGCTTAGGCTTGGCCTGTTTAGTGTTTGATTTAACCAAACCATTTCATTTCTGGCTCATCTTAGTCAATTATAATTTTACATCTGTAATGGCGATTGGTGTGTTGGCCTTATTGGCTTATTCACCGTTAGGTATTGCTTATGCATTGATTGTATTGCGAGATGATTTACCAAAGTGGAAGTTAGGATTTTTAGCCCCAATAGGGCACATGCTATTGCCAATGCGTAAAGTAATCGAAATCCTACTGTTTGTACTTGCTATAGGTGTTGGTGCGTATACTGGCTTTTTAATCTCGGCCATGAATGCCTACCCAATGCTCAATACTGCAGTATTACCGGCATTGTTTTTAGCATCTGGTTTATCAGCGGGAGCAGCGGGTAACTTGATCGTTGCGTTAACCTGTTTTAATAGCAGCCCCCATGATAACGATGTGGCAAAAATGCATAGCCTAGATTTACCGGTAATCGTGTCTGAAATGATGTTTTTAGTGATGCTGTTTAGTACTCTTTATTTCACCGGAGGCGCAGCAGCTGAAGCATTAGCATCGTTAAGTACCGACATTTGGGCTAGCGTGTTTTGGATAGGCGTAGTCGGAATCGGGTTTATCGTTCCTATTCTGTCTATGTTTTTACCTGCCAATGCTCGTCACACTAAAGCCATCATGATATCAGTTGCCTGTTGTAGTTTGACGGGGGTTTTAGCGTTACGCCACTTCATCATCTATGCTGGACAAAGTTATATAAGTTAACCAAGAAATAAGTAAATAAGTAAATAAGTAAATAAGTATATAAGTAATCTTTTACCCTCCAGTTGACTTAAGTTGATTGGAGGGTAAAAATTAGGTCATTGGCTGCAGTATTCAGTTGTAACAACAATTAACGTGGGTCTTTGGTTTGTAACCAAACACTAATGTCGACCGTATTCACAGTCAAACCCATACGTTTGGGATGACAGCCGTAGAATACTCAACTTTACCGCTAACCTATACTTGAAGTTATTATTTAAGCTGCTATATTGGCTTTATGAAAACATCAATATTCACATTCTATTCAATTATTTTTTTAGGGAGCTTCGCCCTAAAATTCCCCGATTAAGCGGGCGTACATTTGCGCCCATCTGTTTCTGACAGAATCTACAATTAAAATTAACATTTTAAAAACAGCTTACATTTATATGTTGAGGCTTAGATTTTGTTAAACTATTTTTCGTCAATAGGATTAACTCAACCTTTGCTTTATCTACAGATAATAATTAGTTTTTTAAAAGTCTGTAATGACAATTAATTTTAATATAATACAAATAAACCAAAAAAGTTCTAAAAGGAGGGCGGTGGATTATTTATTTCAAAAAACGAGTTTGTTGCATTAAATAAACGTGATTAATATTTAGTTTATAAGGTAATAATATGTCTAAGCATGAAATGAAAAAACCATTGTTGTCGCTAAAAGAAAAGCGTAAGTTGAAAAAAGAATCAAATGCTACAGAGGTAGTCAAGGTAAGGAAGAAAAAAGGCTAGTACACTAAATATGTAGTACTTCCCCCCTTAATTAACTGAACAATTTTTGGATTAAATTTGTCAGTAAAAACACCATTTTGTGGGGCTAGGTCACAACAGTGTAGAATTGTAATATATAGGCTGAAGGTGTTTTTTATATTTAGCCTATTTTTTTACATTCAAAACTTTTGCTCATTAACATTACAGGCAGCTTAAGTGTATTAACTATTTATAATTAAAGACTTATTGGATTTTTGTTGCATTAATGATTTTTTAAAATTGATAATGATGTTAACTTTCTCTATGAAACAAAGTGCAGGAGTCTAGAGATGTCAGCAAAAAATAGCGAGGTTAAATCGCATCATGTTGGAGTAAGTATCATTAGAGCTCAAACAACTCAGCGATCAAAAAAAGTAGCCATAAGGATACCTGAAAATTACATTGGTCTAGTTAAGCAGTTAGTTAACTATTTGGATGAATTTACAATGGTTAATGGACACAAGGTTCAGGTGGAGTCTGAAAAAGTGTTAGTAAACTCTATACAACATAAGGCTCAAGAGATCATCTTTAAAGCATTAATTTCTAAATAGACTTCATGATAAAAATTTATTAAACCCTTAGTACACAAAAAGACACCAGATTAAAATTTAATACCAGAGATAATCCCCCAATCTTAAAGGTACTGCACAGCTTATTGGTTTATTTGTTAAATTCATGTGTGATTTTTGGTGTTATAAATTCAGCCGCAGAGCAATATAATAACGATTGAAAGTACAAACATGGATGTTTACATTGTAGTAGCTTGCATCTTCCGCCATATTTTAAGGTACTGGCACTCAGCTATTCAGTTATTTTTAATAAACTAGGAATAATATTTACAACCGCATGTAATTTCTTAAATTAATGTCACTAGATTAATAATGTTATTTACCTCATTGAACTTTCTAAAATCAAAGTTTGATCGTTAGGTAAAATATTCAAAGCATGATTATTAGATTTTGGAGGAAAAAATGAATAACAGACCTGAAATAACGATCTCATCACTTGATGCACAGAGATTATTTACGCTAATCGAGTCCTTACCTACAAAGAAAATGGTAGGTATAAGTGAGCTTGAAGAAGAACTCGCTCGAGCCATTATCGTAGATCCAAAAGAAATACCCACTACGATTGTTACCATGAATTCAACGGTTAAATTTACTGTCGAGGCGTCTCGAGAAGAGTTTTTAATGACGCTTGTTTATCCCAAAGATCTCGATTTGAAAGGCGATAAAATTTCTATTCTAGCGCCGGTTGGGAGTGCCTTACTTGGGTTGGCTCAAGGAGATCAAATTGAATGGCCAAAGCCTGGTGGGGGGTTAATAAAAATAACCATTAATGAAATTTTTTATCAACCAGAAAGGGCTGGTGAATACCATCGTTGATACATCATCTAGTCAATAGATTGATAAGGATCTAAACCAGCTCAATGAAGACACACTATTGAACTGGTTTAGAAATATTGGCTAAATCGTTAGACCTTAGAGCTACATTTCCTCATATTTTGAGTCTACATTGAGTTGATAACTCTAAACGTTATGTCGAAAACTGATCTAGATGCCTTGATTAAAAATGTTTGAATTCAACTCTAATCTGAGGCCGTTGAAGACTCTTTATAAAAGAATGCGTGAGCTTGATAGGACGTCAGGCTAGCTTTGGAGGGGAAGGGTCGTTCCTTGGCATCTGATCCATATGGATATGGGGAATGTCATTATGATGTCGGGAACATCATTGACCTTGCCACCACGACATTCGTGAATCCATTCACATAAGACTCCCATCTGAAGCGTTAGCATTTTCACTCTTTATTACCAGAGGGGCCGAAGACGGTTATAAACGAAGTCCAAAACTGGATTGATTTTCATCGTAATTTTTCGCTGCTGTTGTTTTTGTTAAAAAGCAAAGAAAATTGCCGGAATGCTGACGGTTTGCACAGGCTGATTCATAAACCAGAATGCGCTTTACCCCTTTGCTCTGGTGTGGGCGATGCGCACGACGTTAGTGGCCGCAGGCCATAAATACATAAAGGCCATAAGTACAAAACAAAAAACAGCTGGCTCACGGCTCAAAAGTATTACCGGGTCGACGTGAGAGTTGGGGGCGACAAGAAGGCTATTAGCAATCATCTGTTCATATATGAGTAGATGCCTTAGCTTGTAAATGAGCACAAATGGATTAGGGGCTTAACCCATTTGTGCTTCTTTAAGTATTAGTCGATGATATTGTCAGCTCAAAAAATTCGTTACGGCGCACAAAATTCAATCAGATTATCAACACAGATAAATCATACTCTACCTTTACGTTACGATATTGACTGCAACGCTCGAATATTTCAGAGTTTACTCTATTGCTTGCACTATGCTTGCGGCATAATGGCGTCAAATATTTAACAGAGTCGTTATAATGGATAAGCAGCAAGACAGTTACATGACCGAAGAAACACTCATTGAAGTAGTCGAAAATCAAATCGCCGACGGTGAACCCAAAAAGGTAAAAGAAACCTTGATGCGCTTAGTCATGACAGGTACACCGCGTGACGAAGCTATTCAAATGATGGCTTGCGCGTTGGCTATCGAAGTTTTTGATGTCATGAAAAATGGTTGCTCTTTTAACGAAATACGTTATGGCCAGCATTTGAATGCACTACCGAATATGGATTGGATGGAAGATTAATAGCAACTCATAAATTCCTGTTTTGTTAATCCCGATAAGTGACATTATCGGGGGTTAATTGAAAAGTCTAAAGTAAGATGTTGGATTTGCACTTTCGAAGAGTAGTGTTGGAGCCTGTTTAGAACTCGTAATCGCAAACTTAGTCTTTATTATGCTGATTTTGCGCTCTATTTATATAAAAGTAAGTTCACAGGTCAATGTTAAATTACTTACGAAGATTCACAGGGTTTATTAATGCTTAGATTCGAACACTGTAATGTCAAAACGTGTACTCATGAATTACTCGCCTTGGGTCAGGCCGACATGAAAATGTGGTACATTTTTGAGTGGTTAGATAAGCACGAGGAATTACAAAATGGGACTCAAGCAGAAATAATTAAACTTTATGCAAATGATGAATTGGTAGGGTACAGTCTTTTTGAAAACTTTGAAGCACGTGCAGACAAAGTTACTGTTCATCAAGGTGTGAACTATAAAGAATTGGGTATTATTCATTTTGTAACAGTCATAGAGCATCGTAATAAAGGTTATGCTACGTTGTTGGCTAATGCGTTGCTTAAAAATATTATTGAACCTATGTTGGCACGTTATAAAGATTTTCATGTTTACGTCATTGCGACGGGTCGAGCGGTCCCATTAATGGAACGGACTGATATCCCTTCAAAATACCTAATCAAGCAATTCTATTCTGATTTATCGTTTGAAGAGAAAGTTGTAAATTACCTAAGAAAACAAGAACAAAATGCATTGAATGCAGTTGCTGGTGAAATTTAAAATAAACAGCTAACAAGCCAATCTAAAGCATACTTATCATAATGCGAATAGTGAGTGTTAGAGCTTAGGCTCTAACACGATTTGGTCTAGATACGCTTTGTCTATACGAAATAAAATGCACTAAACCTCGAAAAACATGATCAGTTTGGGCGGTAAAGTAAGGCTAATCGATTTAAGATCCTTCATCAACATCAAACAATCGTAATGTTTACGCAAAATCACGCTTTTACATTTTTAGATCTGTATCTGTATGTATCCATTGGTGTTAACAAGGTTATGTGGCAAACTCAATATTATTGTCGTTTGCAATCGCGCTAGAAGGATCTAGATCTCGTATGAGTATCAATAAAGCCAAGCTTACCGAAACAGACATCATCAGCAAATTCATCATGCCAGCTATCAAAAATGCTGGGTGGGATGATATGTCGCAAATTCGCCAAGAGGTGAAATTGCGCGATGGTAAAGTCATTGTGCGTGGTCAATTGGGTGTGCGCAAAACGGTTAAGTCTGCTGATATCGTGCTGTATCACAAACCCAGTATGCCGCTGGCTGTTATTGAAGCTAAAGCAAACAAGCATGAGTAATGCATACTAAAACACACTGACAATCAAACCAAAAACATACCACAGGATTTGAAAAAGTCAGGTGGTATAAACTGACAACAAAAAGCGCTCTGAATAGGTTATTGCACCGTAATTGTGCAATGAAATCGTTAGTTTCAATATAACCATCTGATTACAAAAACTAAAACGCCAAAGTCACTAAGTGAGACAAAAGTCATTTGGTATGAGAAGCCACAAGAAGCTATTGAGTAACACTACACAAATTGTCTATTTAACATAATATACATTGTGCGCATGCTTATGCGTACATTAGACGTTATGTTCAATACTAAGTCTTTGTAGGCATTGATTGCGCATTAACAGCCTAATGTAGCTTAATGTGCTTTTATCATCGTGCTGAGATTGCATGCTTTAACTATTTACGGCTTGTGCCTGCCAATTATTTAATCTCAGCAAGATGATTTAACGGTTTATTGAATGCGCTTTGATGTCGTTCAGTTTGTGTGGTGTGTAAATACTGTGATGTTGTGTCGATGCTCTCATGACCGGCATCGGCCTGGACATGCGACAATGGTCGACGGTTGATATTGATGTCATGCGTGATCCCAGTGTGACGAATATTATGCGCACTGAGTTTTCGCATAAGTTGGCTGTCGTGTTCAAAACCATCTTTAGCAGCATTGTCTGCAGCTAAGTTAATCAGTTTATCTATTTCGTCACGTATGTGCCGAATACCAAGATTGGCGTTGATGATTCCAGATTCACGTCCATGGGCTGCGGCTTTGTGACGGACAAATATAGGATGTTGATCGTTGATGTTGGGTAAATCACTGAGACGCAGATAACGTCGATAATCAACTAGTCCAGCCAGCAATGCTTTTGATATGGCAATATTACGTGCTTTGCCGCTTTTAGAAAATGGTACGTGAAAATACCAGACACCAGAATGTGGATCTTGTCTAAACTGGCTCATGATGGGCGCGTAACCTGCACGTGCACTGATCTCGGAGATTCGTAAGTAGCAGCTATATAATAGTATGATGAGGAATAAACTGCGTTGATGCTGCTCTGGTTGAGTGTCTGCAAGCTGGCTTACGGTGCTTATAACATAAGACCATTGTAACTCTGTAAAGGCATGATGGTTATTGTCTTCGTCGATGGTAAATTTACGTTTAATAGCAAAACGACTGTGTTTTAACCATAACTGAGCCGGGTTACGCTCGGTATATTCTTCACTAATTAGGTAGCCATAAAATGATGATAATATTGCTATTTTAGTCTTCAGCGCATTATCACTCAGTTGATATGGTAGGCATTTCCCCAGGTGCTTTTTACCAATAAATGGCCGCCATTGTGGGTTTGGTGAACGCTCCCCAGTGGCTTTATCGAGTTTGAATTGCGCTACATTGAAATAGCCTATTAGTGTTTGTGGCGGCGATTGGCAGTAATCGATGTATTTGGCGATGTCTTTACGCGTTACCGCAATTGGCGATAATGCGACTACGTCAAAACACCAATGCAGAAATGTGGTTAACTCACTGCGGTAGGCTTTATAGTTGTTTTCTGACTGTTTTTGCTCAAATAACCAATCGGCACAGTGCTCTATAATGAGTCCTGCATCGGCAACTTTATCGATTGAAATTCGGGTAATATACTGATTAACAGACGCATTACCTTGTAATACATGCTCTGCAGCATCAAATAGTGGTAATACTGGTGGCAGTTCATCAGTGATATTTTTGGTCATATGATTAAATATAGGTTATTGATTGTATTACCTTATTATACTATTTTTTGCCTGATGCCGATAATGTTATTTATCGGCATCAATCGTACCGATTATTAGCGATGTGTTTTGGATATGTTGATACTGCAATATCTGTGTCTGTTATCAATTGTTGCATACAAAGCTCTACTGCAGTTGATGGCATACATGCTTGCTGACACTGCTTATTGTGACATGTCGACCTTTTTTGGCAGCTCCATAAACACAATTGCCAAACGGTTTGTTTGCTTGCCCTGTCTAGGCATTGTAAGTCTGCAGCACATAAATGACCTGCTTTAATTAATTGGGCCACTTTATCTGCATCGATAGACACATTTATTCTGTTCATGTGTGCTCCTTATTTCACGCTACTCTTTTTCATAACGTTATTGCTCTATTCCCTACTCACCCTGGAAAGATGAATGCTGTAGCTTAATAATACATTAATGAGAATAGTTATCAATTGCATTATGACTGTTCTAACCACTTCTGTGCTGTTGATCATATATAAGCGCATATAAAGGCTCACTTGAAATGTTTAATCGACAAGTGCTGTTGAGCATTAATGCAATATAATGTCAGTACTAGTCATAAGATTCGAAGTGAAATGAAATATAGACAGTAGGAGTGAAGTTTTTGACAGGATGACACTGATACTAACCATAGTGACAATTAAATAGGCCATTTCAAGACCTTTGCTATAGTGAAATGAAATGCCGAAAGCCATTAAATTACCTCTGCCCTAGCCCACAAAGGTATCGTCATCTGCATATAAGTTAGCGATAACGTTAGTTGTTATCGTTATCGGCTAAGAAATCGTACATTAATGTCCGTGGCTGTTGTTGGTAATCAAATGAAACAAATACTCGCCATACCATATAATCACTGCTGCATGAGCCAAAAATCAATGGTCCTTGATAGACATTATCTTTTATTTCGGACAATGAAACTGGGATAATACCCATGAACATGTCGCGCCCTTCAATTCTAATTGAAATATTAGTGATCGCTTGATTGCTGCTAAGCGTAACTATTAATGGTTTTTCGCTGGGGGTATTGACGGGATCAATCAATAAACCGACCTGCAAGTCGGCTACTTTTTTGTAACATTCTCCAACAGAAAACTGACATAACGTTTTATCGATGGCTAAATTAGCGTGTTCTTGTGTTTGTGGGTTGTCACAGGCTACTAAAAACATTAACAAAAAATTTAAAATGATAATTCGGACAAGTTTGTGCACAATTATTAACCTTTATGGTTGAGTGAGTAACATTATCTTTCACAGATTGATCTAGATCAACTTTGATACCTTTTGCTAAGTATCTTTTTTGACTTAGCTCAAGTATCATTACACCGCCTCATGCTAGAGAGAATTAACATGAGGTAACACCTTGACAAATGGCATTAAAAACAGCATTAATTAGTTTGTTTTATGACCACTTGTTAATCTAACTGGTAAAGCTCGCTTTACTAAATATTAAAAGTATAAGTAATAAGCCGTGGAAGCATTATGATGAACCATTCCCAGTCTACAGGCGCTGATTACAACTACACTATTGTCCGCCAATTCGCACTAACCACAGTTTTGTGGGGAATCGTTGGTATGTCAGTGGGTGTATTGATTGCGGCTCAGTTAATCTGGCCACAACTGAACTTCGACACTCCTTGGTTAACGTATAGTCGTTTACGACCATTACACACCAATGCGGTGATATTCGCGTTCGGAACATCAGCTCTTTTCGCTACATCCTACTATGTTGTGCAACGCACTTGTCAAATCCGTCTCTTTGCGCCCAAATTGGCCGCATTTACGTTCTGGGGTTGGCAAGCCGTTATTATTGCAGCTGCTATCACTTTACCAATGGGCTTTACCCAAGGCAAAGAATATGCAGAACTAGAATGGCCTATCGATATCGCGATTGCGATTATTTGGGTTAGCTATGCAATTGTATTCTTTGGCACAATCGCTAAACGAACGACATCCCACATTTATGTGGCAAACTGGTTCTTTGGTGCCTTTATCATTACTGTTGCAGTACTTCACATTGTTAACTCAATGGCAGTACCAGTAAGCTTATTTAAGTCTTACTCTCTGTACTCCGGTGCAGTCGATGCGATGGTTCAGTGGTGGTACGGTCATAATGCGGTAGGCTTCTTACTTACTGCTGGTTTCTTGGGGATGATGTATTACTTCGTGCCTAAGCAAGCTGGTCGTCCAGTGTATTCATACCGTTTATCAATTGTCCATTTTTGGGCGTTGATTGCGTTATACATTTGGGCTGGTCCTCACCACTTACATTACACTGCCCTTCCTGACTGGACTCAGTCATTAGGCATGGTAATGTCATTAATTCTATTCGCACCATCTTGGGGCGGTATGATTAACGGTATTATGACCTTGTCTGGTGCGTGGCATAAGCTGCGTACGGACCCTGTATTACGTTTCTTAGTTGTTTCATTGTCTTTCTACGGTATGTCTACCTTCGAAGGCCCAATGATGGCAATCAAAACAGTTAATGCTTTATCTCATTATACTGACTGGACTATTGGTCACGTTCACTCTGGCGCGCTAGGCTGGGTTGCAATGGTGTCTATTGGTTCTTTATATCACTTAATTCCAGTGCTATTTGGTCATGGTCGTATGTACAGCATGAAGCTGGTTAACGTCCATTTCTGGTTAGCGACTATCGGTACTGTTTTATATATCGTGAGTATGTGGATTTCTGGTGTTATGCAAGGTCTTATGTGGCGTGCGGTTAACTCTGATGGAACACTAACGTATAGTTTCGTTGAGAGTTTAGAAGCCTCGTACCCATTCTACTTTGTACGCTTTATTGGTGGTTGTTTCTTCTTAACCGGTATGTTTATTATGGCCTATAACGTTATCCGTACCGTTAAAGCGTCTAAAGATTCATTACCTGCTATTGCAGAAGCTTAAGGAGCAGATTCGATGAAATTTAATCATGAATTAATTGAAAAGAATGTCGGCCTGCTTGCTATCTTCACTGTTATCGCCATTAGCTTTGGTGGTTTGGTGCAGATTACTCCACTGATATTTCAGAAAGACACTACCGAAGCTGTTGAAGGTCTTATTCCTTATACTGCTTTACAGATTGAAGGTCGTGACATTTATGTTCGTGAAGGTTGTTACAACTGTCACAGCCAAATGATCCGTCCTTTACGTGCTGAAACAGAACGTTATGGTCATTATTCTGTTGCTGGCGAGTCTGTTTGGGACCACCCTTTCCAATGGGGTTCTAAGCGTACTGGTCCTGATTTAGCCCGTGTTGGTGGACGTTACAGTGATAAGTGGCACGAAGTGCATTTAATTAATCCTCGTGACGTTGTACCACAGTCAAACATGCCTGGTTTCCCTTGGTTAGCTGAAAATAAGCTAGACGGCGAACTCACTGGTGACAAGATGACTATTCTGCGTAACCTGCATAAAGGCGGTTACAAAGGTAATGATCTTTACACTGATGAAGAAGTTGCTGGCGCTAAAAAAGCGGTTGAAGGCAAGACAGAAATGCAGGCGCTGATCGCTTATTTGCAATCTTTGGGTCACGCACTCAAATAGGAGGCAATAATGGATTATGGTACTTTTCAAGGTATTTTAACCATAGTTGTTATGGTGACCTTTGTAGGCATTTTCTTTTGGGCATACAGTAAGCATAGCAAGTCAAAATTTGACGAAGCGGCTAACTTGGTGTTTACAGAAGATGAACTTGCAAAAATGTCAAAAGACTCGGGAGATCAGAAGTAATGATTATGAGTAACTTCTGGAGCATTTGGATTTCTGTACTGACGATTGTGGTCATTGCTGGTTGTTTTATCCTTCTAAAACTGGTTAATAATAATTACACCGGTGTTGAAGAAGGTAAATCAATGGGCCACAGTTTTGATGGTATTGAAGAACTGAACAACCCACTACCAAAGTGGTGGGCGTACATGTTCTATTTAACCATCGTATTCGGTGTGATCTATTTAGCTCTATATCCAGGCCTAGGTAACTACAAAGGTCTGTTTGGTTGGACAAGTTCGAACCAAAGTATTGGTACTGAAAAAGGCATTAAAGCCGACTCAGCTGCAGCGCTTGAAGCAGCAAAAGCTGACAACCGTTTATCTCAATATGACCGCGAAGTGGCCCATGCTGACGAAAAATACGGTCCAATTTTTGCGGCATATTTAGCGACACCGTTAGAAGAGCTAGTAAAAGACCCTGAAGCATTAAAAGTGGGCGGTCGTTTGTTTTTACAAAACTGTTCACAATGTCATGGTTCTGATGCTCGTGGCTCTAAGGGCTTCCCTAACCTTACCGACAGTGATTGGTTATATGGCGGCGAACTAGCCACTATTAAAACCACTATCATGAACGGTCGCAACGGCATGATGCCGCCAAAAGGTGGTTTACCTATCGAAGACAGCGAAATTAAAGGTCTTGCTGAATACGTAGTTAAACTTTCTGGTGGTGAACATGACGAAGCGTTAGCCGCTCAAGGTCAAGGTTCATTTATGAAAGGTTGTTTTGCGTGTCATGGTATGGATGCAAAAGGCAACAAATTCATGGGTTCGCCTAACCTAACTGATAACGTATGGTTGTATGGCGGTAGCCGTGGTGTGATTGCAGAATCTATCACTAATGGCCGCGCAGGCGTTATGCCAGCATGGAAAGACATTCTTGGTGAAGAGAAAGTCCATGTCGTAGCAGCTTATGTTTATAGCTTATCAAACAAATAGTTACATATGAGTAACAACAAGGCCTCGAGATTATCGAGGCCTTTTTTTTAAGTGATTATTAAGCCATTACGGGGTAAAATAGCCCCCGAATTATTAACACCATTTTAGGACGTATTATGTCGGATCAACTCCCTTGGTATAAGCAGTTTTGGCCTTGGTTTTTAATCATCTTGCCAATGTGTGCCGTTATTGCCAGTTTAACCACACTAAAAATTGCTCTAGATAATTCTGATTCATTAGTTGCCGAAGATTATTATAAGCAAGGCAAAGCGATTAACATGGATTTGCGCAAAATTAAGTATGCTCAGCAGATTGGAATGAAATTTTTAGTGACTGTCGATGATCAAGAGTTAACTATCACTCAACACGGTGGCCCTGAATATCGCGCTGCGCTGAATGTACGTTTTTATCATCCGACTATTGAAGCTAAAGATTTCAGCCTCAATGCAACGGCCGATGCTAATTATGTTTATCACATCCCATTAGATGCTGCGATTACCGGTCCTTGGGAAGTGCGCATAGAAGGATTTGATGCTAAGTGGCGTATACAACAACGTATTGATATTAAAGATGACGTTGAATATTGGCTAAATTAATAGTAAATCGATTAAGTCTTTGAATGATGACATATTTAATTAAGCTGGTATAAATAGATGACATCTTGCTTTCATTGCAATGAGCCGGTGCTAACGGGTGAACAGTTTACAACCGTGATTAATGGGCAACCACAACCTATGTGCTGCCCAGGTTGTCAGGCGGTTTCGCAAGCGATTATGGATGCTGGCTTAAGCAGCTATTATCAATTTCGTAGTGAGCCAGGCAATCGCCAAACTGCTTTGATACCTGAGCAATTGTCGCAGTACAGTGCTTATGATTTACCTGAAGTACAGCAAGACTTTGTTCATAAACAAGGGGCTATTGATTCGACCTCTTTGTCTATCGACGGCATTACCTGCGCCGCTTGTGCATGGTTAATTGAGCATAAACTCAAACCCATTGCTGGTGTCACCAATGTATTGGTTAACTCAACTACACAACGCGCATTGGTAAGTTGGGATAGTCAAATTATTCAGCTCAGTGAAATTTTGCAGATTATCAGTAAAATTGGCTATCAAGCAGCACCTTATCAAGTTGATGAACAAGAAAAACAATCAAAAGCAGACAGTCGTAAATTTTTACTTCGTTTAGGACTTGCAGGCTTTGCCACCATGCAGGTGATGATGTTTGCCCTCGCCTTATATACTGGATACTTTACCGACCTAGATGTCGAGTTTCGCGATTATTTCCGCTGGGTGAGTTTAATTTTTGCCGCTCCAGTGGTGTTGTATTCTGCTCAACCCTTTTATTTCAGTGCGCTTCGTAGTTTATTAAGTGGCAAGCTTAATATGGATGTCTCTGTCTCCATCGCTATTTTAGGTGCTTATATCGCCAGTTGTGTCGCGACTATTCAGGCCAATGGCGAAGTGTATTTTGAATCTGTTTCCATGTTTACCTTCTTCTTATTACTCGGCCGCTATTTTGAACAAACAGCGAGACAAAAAGCCTCTGTTAGTTCGAGTAATTTACATAAACTGGTTCCTTTAACCGCACATTTATACCGTGATGGCGAGATTACTGAGATTGCTGCTAAGCAGCTGGTCATTGGCGATATTATTTTGGTCAAACCAGGTGAAGTCATTGCAGCAGATGCTGAGGTGGTTAATGGCCTATCAAGTGTCAATGAAGCCATGCTAACCGGCGAACAAATGCCAATAGGTAAACAGATTAATGATACCGTTTATGCTGGAACCATTAATGTCGAACAACCTCTGCAAGTTAAAGTCACTGCGTTAGGCCAAGATCAACTCGTGGCTGAAATTATTCGCTTACAAGAACTTGCATCAAACAATAAACCAGCTATTGCTTTGGTGGCCGACCGTTTAGCACGTTATTTTTCCGCAACGATATTATCGATTGCAGCGCTAACCTATATTGTTTGGTTGTTTATTTCTGCCGATGATGCTTTTTGGATTACCTTGTCGGTATTAGTTGCCACTTGTCCATGTGCCCTCGCCCTTGCTACGCCGACAGCTGTGACATGTGCAACGGCAATTTTTACCAAGTTAGGCGTTATTCCGCGCAAAGCCGGCATTTTTGAAAAACTGACTAAAATTGATCATGTGGTGTTTGATAAAACAGGAACCTTAACCTGCGGTCAATTATCGATTGGTGAAGTGCAAACCTTTGGCGAATACTCATCAGAGCAAGTGTTATCGTTGGCTGCAGCAATTGAGCAAGGCTCTTTACATCCCATCGCACTAGCATTTAAACCTTTTTATGATAATAAACACCTTGTCGAAAATGTTGATCATCATATAGGTTTAGGCATTCGCGCGAGTATCGGTCAACTGCAAGTTTGTATTGGTACGGCTCAATTTGTTACCCCAGACGCAAATGTAGCGGCTTCACAGGCAATTGAAACCCAGTGGATATATCTGTCTGTCAATAACAAATTGATCGCTAAAATTGAAATGCTTGATGAGTTAAGAGTCGACAGTTTAGCCACCGTGAATGCGTTAAAAGCGGCCAATATAAAACTCAGTATTGCCAGTGGTGATAATTCGGGACATGTTGAGTTTTTGGCAAGTAAACTCGGTATTTCAGATGTACATTCAGGTTTATCGCCGCAAGATAAGTTAGCGTTAGTGAATCAATTACAACAACAAGCCAATGTGGCTATGTTTGGAGATGGCATTAATGATGCGCCAGTACTTGCCGGAGCAAACTTGTCTGTTGCAATGGGAAGCGGCAGTGCTATTGCAAAAAATAGTGCTGACTTAATTTTACTAGGCGATCACTTGTCACGATTTAATGATGCTATTGATGTCGCTAAGCAAACACAGCGCATTATTCATCAAAATTTGTTATGGGCTTTTGCTTATAACATAGTTATTTTGCCATTAGCAGTTACCGGACATGTAGCCCCGTATATTGCCGCGATTGGCATGTCGGTTAGTTCACTGATTGTGGTGAGCAATAGTTTACGCCTTCTTAGGATAAAATTATGAGTATCATTTACGTATTAATACCTATTGCGATGTTGTTTGTATTGATAGCAGTCTCTATTTTCTTTTGGGCAGTAAAGTCTGAGCAATTTGATGATTTAGATAGACAAAGCGTGTCTATTTTATTCGATGAAGACGAAAACAGCATGAACAAAAACAGCAGTGCTAATGCCGACTCTTCCAACGATAGCTCTGCAACTAATGATTTTCCAACTAACAGCTCTCCAATTAACCGTTCTGCTACTACCGATGTTGCCCAACAAAATACAGTTGGTTCTGCTGCTTCATCTACTACTCACACTAAACCAGAGTAAACCCAATGATTGAATATAATGTTGGTGGTGCATTTATTGTTGGTTTAATGGGCGCTGCACATTGTTTTGGCATGTGTGGCGGATTAATTGGGGCTTTTTCGGCAAACATACCCACCAATGGACAGACACGTTTAGGCACGCAACTGACATTTCTGTGTGGCTACAATTTTGGACGCATCTTTAGTTACACTGTGGCAGGGGCCATTGTCGGTGGTAGTGTCTCCGCTCTTGGTCATTTATTTGATGTTGATAGTTATTTAATTTTTCTTCGCATTTTTGCGGGCACCATGATGATTCTTACTGGCCTTTATATTGCTCAGATATGGTTTGGAATCGTTCATATTGAAAAAGTTGGAAAAGTGTTGTGGCGATACTTACAACCTTTAACACGTAAATTTATCCCCATTACTCATCCATTCCAAGCCGTTATGGCGGGTATGGTATGGGGCTGGCTCCCCTGCGGCCTGGTGTACAGTACATTAACTTGGTCTGTTGCATCTGGAAGTGCATTACAAGGTGGCTTGATTATGTTCGCTTTTGGTTTAGGTACTTTACCCGCTTTATTTGCGGCGGGATTAGCAGCTAAAACCTTGGCCCAATGGGTACAAAAACGAGCAGTGAGATTATTCAGTGGCGGACTTTTGGTGTTGTTTGGATTACAAACGCTTTACATTGCTTTTAATCAACTCACCTAGTCAATTACTTTTAAATATGCCTATATTAATTTTAAGCTAGAGCAGATTTAAAACTACTTTACACAGATTTGTTTAATGAATTTTATCCTTAAAATCAATGCTTATGAGTTAAGCGGTTAAGTATGTAGAATGTTTTTTAGATAGGCATTAGTTATAAGCGATTATATCTGCAATGCGTCGAAGCGAAGCGAGTTACAGTTGTGCTTTAAAATGTCATTATTACAGTGTCTGTTCTCTTTATTTAGTAGGTAATACTCTGATGTCGAAGAGTACCTTATTAAGGCAAAATGGTATAACATGATAACGTCTTCATAAATTGAGAATGGGTATGTCTTCAGATTTGATTAAACCTCGTCGTCCATCAACTAGCGGTTGCGCCATTCATTGTCACGACTGCAGTATGGAAGCCCTGTGTATCCCTTTCACGTTAAACAATGATGAGCTTGATAAACTCGACAGCATTATTGAACGTAAAAAACCCATTCAAAAAGGTGACCTTATCTTTAAGTCTGGTGACGTGCTTAAGTCCCTCTATGCAATTCGCTCCGGTACAATCAAAAGCTATACCATCACTGAGCAAGGTGATGAGCAAATTACTGGATTCCATTTGGCCGGTGACGTCATTGGTTTTGATGGTATTCATGCACAACGCCATCAAAGCTTTGCCCAAGCGCTAGAAACCTCAATGGTCTGTGAAATCCCCTATGACACATTAGATGATTTATCTGGATCGATGCCTAAGCTGCGCCAGCAAATTATGCGTTTAATGAGTAATGAAATAATGAGTGATCAAGAGATGATCCTCCTGCTTTCAAAGAAAAATGCCGAAGAACGTTTAGCTGCATTTATCAATAACCTGGCTAATCGCTTTGGTAATAGAGGTTTCTCGCCTCATGAATTCCGTCTGACAATGACTCGTGGTGATATCGGCAACTATTTAGGCCTAACAGTTGAGACTATTAGCCGCTTATTAGGGCGGTTTCAAAAATCAGGTTTAATTGAGGTCAAAGGTAAGTATATTTCTATTATCGATCACTCGGCATTAAGTACCCTTGCAGGAAATGCTCGCATCGCCACTTAAATTTGATATATATGATCTATCTCAAAGTTTATTTATTAGCAAACGGTAATACTATCAACAGGTAATGTAAATAAAAACTCAACAGCTTTGGAGGTTATATGAAGGATTATAAAAAGATATTAGTGGTGATTAATCCTACAACGGATCATCAACCCGCATTGGCACGTGCTGTTGAATTAGCGTCAAAAAGTCAGGCAGAGATAACTGCATTTTTATCTATTTTTGACTTCTCTTATGAAATGACCTCAATTTTGTCTAGTCAAGAACGTGAAGCAATGCGCCAAGGTGTTATTGATCAACGAGTCGCTTGGTTAGAAAATGCCATTGATGGTTTCAGTAAACTCAATATAAAAATTAATACCGAAGTGGTTTGGCATAACCGCCCTTTCGAAAGTGTGATTAACCATGCGATGAAAGGCAATTATGATTTAATTGTTAAAAGCACCCACGTACATGACAAATTAAAAGCCGTTATTTTTACACCGACTGATTGGCATTTAATGCGTAAATCTCCTGTTCCTGTTTTATTAGTCAAAGAACACGATTGGCCAGTGGCTGGTAAGATTATTTGTGCGGTTAATGTAGTGACTGAAGATGAAGATCATCAAACTCTTAATGGCAAAATTATTAATCACGCTCTCGATTTGGCCAAAAAATTCTCTGCCAGTGTTCACTTAGTTAATGGCTACCCTGGTACGCCAGTCAATTTGGCTATTGAACTGCCCGACTTTGATGCCAATGTGTATAACAACACAGTGCGGATGCAACATGAACAACGAGTACAATATTTAGCGCAAGCATATAATATTCCGCTTGAAAATTGTCATGTTGAAGAAGGTTTGCCGGAAGATGTGATTCCAGAAATGGCGGCGAAATTAGATGCCGAACTAGTGGTACTGGGTACAGTTGGTCGCACTGGTTTTTCAGCTGCATTAATTGGTAATACTGCTGAACATGTCATCGACAGCATTAATTGTGATTTGTTAGCGATTAAACCTGATGGCTATAAATCACCTTTAGAAGATTAGTCTCCAATAGAATAGGTTAACTACTTTACCCTGACCTCGAATACTGGAATAATACGCGCCCTGAAACACTTGGTTACTGGGCGCATTTTTATGTCTGAAGTTGATACAATCGCTAAACAAAATATTACTCGTATGAATAAACTGCAAAAGCGTCTACGACATGAAGTCGGTTCAGCCATTGCAGACTACAATATGATCGAAGACGGTGATCGTGTTATGTGCTGCCTTTCCGGCGGCAAAGACAGCTACACCATGCTGGATATTTTATTAACCCTTCAACAACGTGCCCCAATCAAATTTGAAATTGTGGCTGTTAACCTAGACCAAAAGCAACCAGGTTTTCCTGAGCACGTTTTACCTGCTTATTTAGATAAGTTAGGCGTGGCTTATCATATTCTCGAAAAAGATACGTATTCTATCGTTAAAGAAAAGATCCCTGAAGGCAAAACGACATGTTCACTTTGCTCTCGCTTACGTCGCGGCACTCTTTATGGATTTGCCCAACATATTGGCGCAACAAAAATTGCTTTAGGTCATCATCGTGACGATATTATTGAAACCATGTTTTTGAATATGTTCTACGCTGGCAAACAAAAAGCAATGCCGCCTAAACTATTGTCTGATGACGGCGCTAATATGGTCATTCGTCCATTGGCCTATTGCCGTGAAAAAGATATTGAAGAATATTCAACTCTAAAATCATTTCCTATTATTCCTTGCAACTTATGCGGCTCACAAGAAAACTTAAAACGTGGCGCAGTTAAAGACATGTTACAAATGTGGGATAAGCAACACCCTGGTCGTATTGAAACTATTTTTACTGCAATGCAGAATACCTCACCTTCACAAGGTGTTGATCGCGAGAATTTTGATTTTATATCATTAAAGCGTAATCCCGATGCTGTTAACACCGGTGATGTAGCCGATGCTGACTTACCTGCTTTTGATTTTGTTGATATCAGTAATAATGGTCATATCAATTTAGACATTAGTAATAGAATCGATGTGGTAGCAACGTTTAAGCCATAATCAATATATTAGATGTTAATAGATAAACAAAAGGCGTTGATATCAACGCCTTTTATACTATTATTTATCCCGAGTTCAGGTTACTGAGAAACGAAAGGACTGACAACACTGGGTTTGTGAGTAAATGAAATGTTTTTCAGCTGAGTGATTTGTTCGAGTGTTAAAGTGAATTTCTCGTTAGCCATTGATTCAACATCATCTATAACAACTTTAATTGTTTTGCCATCAGCTTGTATTTCAGCAAACTCAAACGTGAGTCCATTAATCGGTTTTCTAAAATACTTCATTGGAAAACCCTGTAAGCCATCAAGCAGTTTATTCATATCGTTAGTTAATGCTAATAGTTCTGTTTGAGTGAAACTTTGTTTAGTTTCTTTAGCGCGAACTTGCATGGCAATTCCACATTGAGCAGCATCACCCACCACATTAATATTCACCAAGCCGCGGTCAGACTTAAGCTGTGGATCGTAAGGAATAAATAAACGTTGTTGTTTGGTATATGTTAACGGAAACTGTTCTTTTTCGGTGGTAATACTGCCTGATACTATGGTGCAATCAGGTGTTATAGGAACACTAAAGGCTAGCTCAACTAGTGGATAGTTTTGCTTGTTGACTTGCTTTAATCGATCATAAAAGCCGTTGTACTCTAAAGAAACAGTTTCAGCAAAACTGCTATTCACTATAAAAATAGTCGATATAAAAATAAATCCGTTAAGTAGCGTACGATTACGCATTAGCTTTGTTCCCTTGTAAATAAGGCTTATTGTGTTTAAGCATTTCGAGGAGTTCATCAATGTACTCATCTTTTCGTTCTGAATAATTCATTAACCCATAAACCAATTTCTCGGCTGTTGGTTTAACTTTTTGAGCCCGTAAATCGGCTCGAATAGAACGAAATAAACGGTACGCAGAATTGGTGTTTAAATTGATCATGTAAGCAATAATGGAATCTTTGGGTGAATCGAATACTGCAACTTCATGGATTTTGCCATCAGCTCTTGCTAATGGCACTAAACCACAGCCCTCAATAAAACACCACTGGCCAAAAAAGTTAAACCCGTCGACAGCAAAACGTGAACTGCCCCAACCGCTTTCATTGGCCGCTTGTACTAATACCATATCGACTGGAATAATATCGATACGCTTTAATAATGGCGTTAACGTTATGCGAGTAAATGCTTGAACATCATATTGATATTTAGCAATAATAGATGTCAATCTATCATTATCATGTTCACTTAACCCTAAACCATTATCAATTTGCTCAATAACGGCCAGTAAAAATTGACGATCGTGAATAATTATCTGATTTTGTGCTTCAATGGCAGGACGTAAAAAATCAAAAAATGTTTGTTTTTTAGTGGCAACATCTTCTATTTCAGCAAACATTGGCACTTTACCTAGGTCAATATTATTCAGCTGACGCGCACCAGATGATACTGATACTTGACTAGTATTAGGAAAAATGAACAGTCGCATCGCTAACAAAGCAACAACGGCTAAACCTAATGCAAATGTCACCTGACCTACATTGCCTATCTTCAATATTACCTGCCTTATCAAAAATTGATTTTCTACTTATTAATCTTACTAATTATAACCTTAAAAAACGATGGGATACAGTAAACCCCTTTTGTAGATTGCGTACTTACCCGTAATGGATCACGGTATGTTAAGTCATCATCCACAAAAACAAAAATTAATTACACTTTAAAGACTATATCCAGTTAAAATTGATTACATGTAATTACGGTGCGGTCTTGTATTGGCTGCTTATCGTCTTATTCAACAACTCAAGGACTTGAGCACAGATTATGTTGAATCATAAACTCAATAATTATCACCATGTGGTAGCCATCGGTGGCGGACATGGGTTAGGCAGAATTCTTGCTTCATTATCTTTTTTAGGCCCAAGATTAACGGGCATTGTTGCAACTACGGATAATGGCGGTTCTACCGGTCGACTTAGGCAAGATCAGCAAACTATTGCATGGGGGGATTTACGTAATTGTCTTTCTCATCTTGCACATCGACCATCGTTAGGTTCAATGTTATTTGATCATCGTTTTACCGGTGATAATGAACTTTCTGGGCATAATTTAGGTAATGTCGTATTACACGCACTTGATCAACTTTGTGTAAGACCACTTGAAGCGGTTAATCTAATTCGTGGCTTACTTAAAATTGAAACACAAATTATTCCGATGTCAGAGGCTTCGACTCATCTTGTAGCACTTACCCACTGTGGTAATAAAGTGTTTGGTGAACTCAATGTTGATGGCATGAAGGAAGCACCGATCGCGTTATCTTTGGAACCTGAAGTTGAGGCGACATCAGAGGCATGCGATGCATTAGCAAAAGCTGATTTGATTATTATCGGTCCGGGCAGTTTTTTAACCAGCATACTGCCACCTTTATTACTGCCACAAATTGCCAAGAGCATTCGTGACTCAAACGCACATGTCATGTTAATTGATAACTTAACGGCTGAGTACTCCCCTGCAAGCACTTTTAGTATTGAAGATAAAATTGCTTGGTTTAACCAGGTAATAGGCAAAGAAGTGATTGCTGATGTTATTCAGCATGCAGATGAAATTAAGCTGTCTTACTCCAACATTAATGGTGTTCGTTTTAATCACTTTCCTTTAGTCAGTCAACACCATCCGGGATTACATGATAAAACCGCATTAGCTGAAGCGATTAGCCAAGTTTGTGACTTACACCACACGCCAATTGATATGGCACAATACCGTCATTGCAATATGAAATAAGTTTATCGATGTTGGGTTATATCGACGCTCAAAGCGTTTAACATTCGTTATTGATTTGGTTTATAGACAGACTGCTCACTGAAGTGATTTTTGATTTGATGAACACTTGACTATCGTTGTGATTTCTTAGGTATTAATATTGAAATGGAAAACAAAAATGGCTGCATATTGCAGCCATTTTTGTATCACAATAGTAAAACTAAATCACTTGAGCTATAGCTTTACAAACCGCTGGAATATTATTTTTCGTTAAGCCTGCAACGCTAATACGACCCGAGCCGACAATATAAATTGCAAACTCATCTTTTAAACGTGCAACTTGGCTTTTGTTCAAACCAGAAAAGCTGAACATACCATTTTGACGAGAGATAAAACTGAAATCTTGTTCAACACCTTCAGCTTTTAGGCTTTGCACAAATAAACTGCGCATCTCAGCAATACGTTCTCGCATTAGTGTTAATTCTGTTTCCCATTCTTGACGCAGTGTAGCATCAGCTAAAATGGTACTAACAATTAATCCACCATGTGCCGGAGGATTGGAATAGTTTGCGCGAATAGTTTTTTTAATTTGGCTAAAGCTTTTTACTGCATCATCTTGATTTTCAGCGACGATGGTTACCGCACCAATACGTTCGTTGTATAAACCAAAGTTTTTAGAAAATGAATTTGCAATCAATAACTCTGGTACCACGGCTGCAACCGCTCGTAAACCTTGCGCATCTTCATCAATGCCGGCACCAAAACCTTGGTAAGCAAAATCAAATAATGGCAACAATGATTTTTCCAAACAAACCTTGGCAACTAATTTCCATTGTTCAATCGATAAATCAATACCCGTTGGGTTATGACAGCAGCCATGAAGTAAAACAACATCACCGGCATTCGCATTGGCTAAATCAACCAACATTGAATCGAAATCCATGTCATGTGTTTCAGCTTTGTAGTAGCGGTATTCTTTAACGGTTAATCCTGCTGTTTCAAAAATATTCTGGTGATTGGCCCAAGTAGGATTACTAACCCAAATAGTTGTTGATTTAGTATTTCGGACGAGAAACTCTGACGCTACCCGTAATGCACCCGTTCCACCGGGTGCTTGCGCTGTTACCGCTCGTTTATCCGATATAATTTGGCTATCAGCGCCAAAGAGTAATTCTTGAACCACTTGGTTGTAAGCTTGTACACCTTCAATACCGAGGTAATTTTTGGTCTTTTCGGTTTCAAGTAAAATAGCTTCAGCTTTTTTTACTGAAGATAATACCGGCGTTTGCCCAGCTTCATCTTTATAAATGCCAACACCTAAGTTGACTTTGTGAGAGCGAGTATCTGCTTTGAAAGCATCTGTTAAGCCTAAGATGGGATCTGCTGGAGCAAGTGTTACTTGAGAAAAGATCATTACAACTATCCTAAGTGAGGTGAATAGACAAATTTTGCTTAGTTATACCACTCTATGTCCCTTGTGAGTAGTGAGTTTTTTGATTGTTGAGATAAAAATACAAAATTGATAAAAACAACGCAAAATATTTTAATGCTCTGGGCATTCTTATGGTCAAGATACATTTGGATAAACAGATTATTTGTACTAAGTGTGCCGAATTGGATAACACCTAATCATTAATAATCTTTCAAAAATGATATATCGTTTAGTTGCCCTATTCAGTGCTACGTTCATAGCTTCATTCAACTGCATTACCGCTTACTCGTATTGAATGTTTATATCATAAACTCAGTCTTGTATAACATTTGCAACTACAGCAACATTTATCTTTAAAGATAAACAGGCCCTAATCATCATCAATTTTTTGAACACAGTGAAAGTGCTCAAATGAAGACAGTTTATTGGGAGTAAACAAGATAACTCAATTTATTAATAATACAGGTGATATAAAAAATAAGTATAAAAAAAGGAACCCGAAGGTTCCTCTTTTTAAAGCGACAAACTAATTACTTAGTTAACGCTTCTTTTGCTTTCTCAACTAAAGTTGCAAAAACAACTTTGTCGAAAACAGCGATGTCAGCCAAAATCTTACGATCGATTTCAATAGACGCCTTTTTCAAGCCGTTAATGAAACGGCTGTAAGACAGACCATTTTGACGAGACGCTGCATTAATACGTGCAATCCATAACTGACGGAATTGACGTTTTTTCTGACGACGGTCACGGTAAGCATATTGACCAGCTTTAGTTACTGCCTGAACAGCAACACGGTAAGTACGGCTACGAGCGCCATAATAACCTTTAGCTAATTTTAAAACTTTCTTGTGACGAGCACGTGCGGTTACACCACGCTTAACTCTTGGCATTTTCTAAACTCCTAAATTAAGCGTATGGTAGTTGACGCGCGATTGCTGGAACGTCAGATTTAGCAACTAAACATTTAGCACGTAAGTGACGCTTACGCTTAGTGCTTTTCTTGGTCAAAATGTGACGTAAGTGTGCTTGCTTGCGCTTGAAACCATTAGCGGTTTTCTTAAAACGCTTCGCTACACCCTTGTCTGTTTTCATTTTAGGCATTTCTAAAACTCCGCATTGGGACGTTAATAAACGTAAGGCGAGCAAAAGCCTCAAGAGACTTTTGCTACTTTAGGGTTGCCCTACTATTTCTTTTTAGGTGCTAGCACCATAATTGCTTGTCGACCTTCCATTTTCGGGAAAGATTCAACAACCGCATACTCTTCCAAATCAGCCTTGATACGGTTCAAAAGATCCATACCTAGGTTTTGGTGTGCCATTTCGCGACCACGGAAACGCAGCGTAATTTTCGCTTTGTCCCCATCTTCTAGAAAACGAATCAGGTTGCGTAGTTTTACCTGATAGTCGTTTTCATCAGTGCCAGGACGGAATTTAATTTCCTTAACCTGGACCTGTTTCTGCTTCTTCTTTTGTTCTTTTTGAGCTTTCGCTTTATCAAAAAGGAACTTACCGTAGTCCATTATGCGACAGACAGGAGGCTCAGCATTGGGACTGATCTCTACAAGATCAACTCCGGCTTCATCTGCAACGTTCTGAGCTTCTTTTATACTTAATATACCAATTGGCTCACCATCTAAACCTGATAAACGGACTTCAGGTACACCAGTGATTTCATCATTGATTCTATTAGGGGCTGGCTGTCGCCCTGCTGTTCTTTTGATCTTTATGACCTATTCCTCCAACAATTTGAGACTACGGAGCGAAATCTGTTGACGTATCATCGCGGCGAAATCTTCTAGTTTTAACTTGCCTAAATCGATACCGTCACGTGTACGCACCGCTACTTCCTTATTTTCCATTTCTTGATCACCAACGACCAATAAATAAGGCACACGTCTTAGGGTGTGTTCGCGTATTTTAAAGCCTATTTTCTCATTCCTCAAGTCAAAAGATGCTCGAATACCCTGTTCTTTGAAGAATTTAACGATTTCTTCAACATAATCAGCTTGTTTGTCGGTAATGTTCATTACAACTACTTGCATTGGAGCAAGCCAAGTTGGGAATTTACCGGCGTATTCTTCTATCAATATACCTATGAAACGTTCTAAAGAACCTAAAATAGCACGATGGATCATTACTGGCGTCTGGCGACTGTTGTCTTCTGCGACATAAGTGGCACCCAAACGAGTCGGTAATGCATAATCGAGTTGTACTGTACCACATTGCCATGCACGATCTAAACAGTCATGCAAAGTAAATTCGATTTTTGGACCATAAAACGCGCCTTCACCCGGTAATATTTCATATTTAATATTATTATTGGCAAGAGCTTGCTTTAAAGCGTCTTCAGCTCGGTCCCACATATCGTCGTCGCCAATACGCTTTTCAGGGCGAGTTGACAGTTTAACTACGATATTATCGAAACCAAATGTAGCGTATGTGTCATATACCATTTGGATACATGCACTGACTTCTTCTTGTACTTGATCATCAGTACAGAAAACATGAGCGTCGTCTTGAGTAAAACCACGCACGCGCATTAAACCGTGAAGTGAACCAGATGGTTCGTTACGATGACAGCAACCAAACTCTGCCATACGTAATGGTAAGTCACGATAAGATTTTAACCCTTGGTTGAAAATCTGTACATGACCAGGACAGTTCATTGGCTTGATCGCGTATTCACGGTTTTCGCTATTAGTAGTGAACATGGCTTCTGCGTATTTATCCCAGTGACCAGAACGTTCCCATAACACACGATCCATCATTAGTGGGCCTTTCACTTCTTGATAAGTGTATTGACCTAGCTTTTGACGAATGAATTTCTCAAGTTCTAAAAATATGCTCCAACCATCGTTATGCCAAAACACCATTCCTGGTGCTTCTTCTTGCATATGGTACAAATCTAATTGTTTACCAATTTTACGGTGATCACGCTTAGCCGCTTCTTCTAAACGCACTAAATGAGTTTTAAGGGCTTTTTTATCGGCCCATGCTGTTCCGTATACACGTTGCAGCATTTTGTTATCAGAGTTACCGCGCCAATATGCACCAGCAACGCTCATTAACTTAAAGTTCTGACAAAAACGCATGTTTGGCACATGAGGACCACGACACATATCGATGTATTCTTCGTGGTGATAAAGCGCTGGTGTTGCGTCTTTACTGATGTTTTCATCTAAAATAGCAATTTTGTATTCTTCACCACGACCATCAAATGCATCGCGGGCCTCTTGCCAAGATACAACCTTTTTAACCACATCGTAGTTAGTTTTGGCTAATGCAAGCATACGCTTTTCTAGGGCTTCGATGTCTTCATGCGTCAGCTTATGGTCTAAGTCGATGTCGTAATAAAAACCGTTGTCGATAACCGGGCCGATTGCCATTTTGGTTTCTGGCCACATTTGCTTGATCGCGTGACCTAATAAATGCGCACAAGAATGGCGAAGGATTTCAACACCCTCTTCGTCTTTGGCCGTGATGATAGCTAATTCTGAGTCTGCAGTGATTAAGTCAGTTGCATCTTTTAATTCACCGTTTACACGGCCAGCAATACACGCTTTTGCTAAACCAGGGCCGATGTCTAATGCAACATCAAGAGTCGATACAGGATTGGCAAACTCACGTTTGCTGCCATCAGGCAATGTAATAATAGGCATGAAATTTCCTTTTCCAGTGGTGACCCACACGTAGGGCCACATGGTAATTAAGTATGTTCTTTTTGAACGAGAGCACGTTAATGAAATCAAGACAGTACAGGAGTCTTAGTTACCCAAAAACGTAAGTCTCTATTCTATGTGATAAGCGGATTATTGCGCAACCATCATGCGGCCAATAACTGCCAGAAATAGCATGTTTAAGTCAAATTAATCACGTGAGCTGACTGTATTAGTGAGTGATGATTTTAGGCGGAGACTGTATTGACAATGCTATGTAGGTTCTAACGATATTGATTTAGCGATACCAATTTCATTGAATGAATTAAACTATCAAGATAAGAGATTGATTAATAGTGATAAAATCATAGATCGTTACGCATTAACTTTTTTGGGTGAATTATATTCGCCACAAATAGAATCATTCTTAGGGATGATCCAAAATATAAAATGCTCACTATACTTATTTAAAAGGAGTCAGTGAGGAGTATTAGCTATGAGATTACTTTCGCGTGCCATTTGTTGCCCACATTGCGGACATCATCAATACGTCACTTTAGATGCAAGTTCTGGAGATCAAGAGTATTACGACGACTGTCGTATTTGTTGCAATCCGATACACATTAGAATGCACCTAGATGATAACCGTCGTACAATTGAACTTCATATCGGTTCTGACGACGAACAAATTTATTAATTTTTAGCTCGCCTGCTTAAAATTCAAAGCAGGCAAGTTAATGTTCAATATTCAGTTGGGTGATTAGGCGAGCTGCTTTTTAGCTAAAATTCGCTCAACAGTATCAACAATCACCTGTGTTTGACTGTCTATTTCGATATTAATTTTGTCACCAACACTGTAATGATTCAAATTGGTCAACTTCAAGGTTTCAGGTATTAAATGCAGCAAAAAACCACTGTCACTGACTTTTCCTACTGTTAAGCTGCAACCGTTTATTCCCACAAATCCTTTATAAAAGATGTAGTTCATCCACTGTGGCTCAACTTGTAGTTCTATATTGTAATGTTCGTTGGTGTCACTGACGGCCTTAACAGTTGCCAGAGTGTGTACATGACCAGATAATATATGCCCACCAATCTCAGTCCCAAACGTTAATGAACGCTCAATATTGACCTTGTCGCCGACACTGGTATTACCTAGGTTAGTTACGGCTAATGTTTCTTCCATTACATCAAAAAAAACCTTATCATTTAGTATCTTGGTTACGGTAAGACAAACGCCATTATTGGCTACGCTAGCGCCAGTCACTAATCCTTGTGTTAACTCTGGCGTCATTGCGACTTCAAAGGTTTTAAGACCAGCTGCATTGTTAATCGATACCACTTCACACGTGGCTTGGACTATACCAGTAAACATATTTATCTCGTTCCATTATAGGTTTTTTAATGAATAATACAGGTTTTCAGATTTCACGCTTGATAAAATTGGCGCTTCCAGTGCTGATAGCCCAAGTGACACAAACCATGATGGGTTTTATTGACACTGTGATGGCTGGCCGTGTGAGTGCAGTGGATATGGCAGCCGTCGCCGTTGGGACCAGTTTGTGGCTACCTGCTATATTATTTGTTCAAGGCTTATTAATGTCCTTTACCCCGGTGTTTTCACAACATCACGGGGCGAATAATCAACAAATCATTCCATCACTCATTTTTCAGGCGGGTTATATTGCCATAATTGGCGGTATTGGGGTGATGTTGTTTCTCGCATCTTCAACATATTTACTCGACTTTATGCATTTAGAACCAAAACTGCATGCATTAACCGTGGGTTATATAGATGCAATCTTGTGGGGAGCACCAGCTTTCGTTTTGTATCAGGTATTACGCGGTTGCAGTGAAGGGATTTCTTATACCATGCCGACAATGGTCATTGGATTTATCGGGTTAGCCGTCAATATACCCGCCAATTACGTGTTTATTTATGGTGGTTTTGGTATTCCCGCTATGGGCGGTGCTGGTTGTGGTGTTGCAACTGCATTAGTGTTTTGGGCTATGTTAGCTGCGATGATTATTTACATGTTAGTAGATAAAACATTTAAAGAGCTCGCGCCATTCAAGCAGTTTTTTCGTCCTCATTTAGCCAGTATGTGGTCCATGACCAAATTGGGTATGCCGATTGCGATGGCATTATTTTTTGAGGTAAGCCTGTTTGCTGTCATCGCATTATTTTTAGCGCCATTAGGCGCTAACGTCGTTGCAAGCCATCAAATCGCCCTCAACTTCTCATCAATTATATTTATGTTGCCCTTATCAATTGGTATAGCAGTATCGATCCGAATTGGCTATTACCTTGGCCGTGGGCAACCAGAAATATCGGCCTTAGTTGCAAAAGTAGGTTTAGGGTTATCATTAACGCTAGCCATTTTTACCGCGATACTAACCGTCACCTTTAAGCACCAAATCGCACTGCTATATAATGACAACCCTGAAGTCGTTGCATTAGCTGGCAGCCTAATGATGTTAGCTGCGTTCTATCAGATATCAGATTCTATTCAAGTTGTCGCAGCTGGCGCATTACGCGGCTATAAAGATACTCGAAGTGCATTTTACATTACCTTGTTCTCGTACTGGGTGATCGGCATGACAACGGGTTATATTTTAGGGTATACGAATTTAATTGTTGAACCTATGGGCGCACACGGTTTTTGGATTGGCTTAATTGCAGGTTTAACCTCTGCAGCAATTTTGTTTGCTATTAGATTGAAATACATTCAAAAGAAAGGATTTGAGTTTCAACAGATTGGCTAATCTAATTGATTTTTTACAAGCTTAAGCGACTCACATTGCTTAAGCTTGAATCAAGTTGCACAGCAAATCACCGTTTAGTCATAAAAATGTTTTTTTTGCTTGCATGCAATAGCCTATCCCCCTTAAGATAGCGTCCGCTTTGAAGCAAAAGTATTTAAAGCAAGCGTTAACAATACACCCGTAGCTCAGCTGTTAGAAAGAGTCGCACTACACTCTTCACAAATGCAAATGGCAGGTGTCGGTATTCTGTTGAAATAATAGAAGTCCACTCGGGTTTACCACTCTTCTCAAAGAGTCTAATAATTGAAATTGTAATAAATGTAAACAATACACCCGTAGCTCAGCTGGTTAGAGCACTACCTTGACATGGTAGGGGTCGGTGGTTCGAGTCCACTCGGGTGTACCACTCTTTTCAAAGAGTCTAAACATTGGAATTGTAATAAAAGTAAACAATACACCCGTAGCTCAGCTGGTTAGAGCACTACCTTGACATGGTAGGGGTCGGTGGTTCGAGTCCACTCGGGTGTACCATTTCAAAAATTACAAAATCACTTACCTGCTCAAAATAAATCCTTCGAATTAAATCAAATTTTCATATCTTCTAAATAATTAAAAAATCGATTTCTAGATTTGGACAAATTCATATAATCAATGACACACGATGATTTGTTAATGTTAGCCTCACCTCACATGATGAAAATACGGTGTAATGCAGATCCCAAAGATGAGCCTGACGCTTTAGAAGAATTTGAAACAAACACAATTAGAGACTCATTCAGTTTTTGCAAACCACGCGGGCCAGTTCATTAAGACTTTTAGTCTCGGTTACTGACTCCGATGATTTGATGATAGTCCAAAGTTTAGCGTTATTGGCTAAGCCATTTAACGTGAAATTAATTACCGTGGGCGTTGTACTTTGGATCGTTACTAAAGGTCGCTAGCAAAATGAGTTATCTATTTTGATATTTTTGCATGCTTAGAAGTGTTTATGTTGATATCGCTAAACAACTCACTATTTAACGATTTATGTCCTTACTGGATAAGCCAATCCGACTAGACATCGGATTGGCAATTAGCGCTAGAACGGAGCGTCGATGTCGACAATGGCGATAAGTTTGTGGTTAACAAATTCCTTGATGCCAAGACCGACCAGCTCGCGGCCGTAACCTGAACGTTTAACGCCACCGAATGGTAAATCCGCCTTAGCCATTGTTGGATGATTGACAAAGACCATACCTGTGGATATTCGCTTCGCAATTTCTGCACCATGGATTGGGTTGGCAGTAAATACCGAACCGCCCAAACCGAACGGTGAATCATTGGCTATATGAACCGCGTCATCTTCATCCTTGGCGCGAAACAGCATAGAAACAGGACCGAAAAATTCCCAATAGCGTGCAGGGTTATCTTCTGCAACGTCAGTCAATATGGTCGGCTGAACGAAATTGCCTGAATCGGGAACAATTGGCCCAACCTCAGTTGCTGTAGCCCCGTAAGAAACCGCCTGGCGAATCTTGTCTTTGATTTCATCGGCTGCCGCCTTAGATGACAGTGGTGCTAGCGTTGTGCTTGGTTCAAACGGATCGCCCGCTTTAAGATTTACAACACTACCGATATAACCTTCGAGGAACCGATCATACACCTCATCAACAATGATCATTCGTTTTGATGACACACAAACCTGACCTCCATTCCAATGTCGACCTAGAACAGCCCAGTTAATCGTTTTTTGCATATCTGCATCGGCTAAAACAACGAATGCATCAGCACCGCCAAGTTCAAGGGTCGATTTCTTCAAAGCCTTGCCTGCCTGTGCGGCAACAACTGCACCAGCCCCTTCAGACCCCGTTAATGCTACGCCCTGAACACGCGGATCGTTAATGATAGTTTCTATCTGTGACCGTGTAGCATACAGATTCTTAAACACACCTTGAGGCAAACCAGCATCGAGCATTAATTTTTCGAATGCGGCAGCAGCCTGCGGAACGTTAGACGCGTGCTTGAGCAACAAGGTATTACCAGCAGATATTTGCGGTGCAGCAATACGCACAACCTGATAGAAAGGAAAGTTCCATGGTTCAATCGCCAATAATACACCCAGCGGCTCACACAAAATTTCCGCATCAGCGTCGGCAACCGGTAGCTTTTGTGGTGCCAGCAATTTCTGTGCGTTATCTGCATAGTAGTCGAAGATATCTGCTGACAACGCTATTTCGGCTTTGGCTTCGGATATAAGCTTACCCATCTCAATGGTGAGCAGATTGGCATAATAATCAACGTCACGGCGTAATAATTCGGCGGCGGCGTGCATTATGCGCGCACGCTCAGTAAACCCAGTATTTTTCCAAAGTAAAAAAGCATCATGCGCATTTTCAATTGCTTGCTTTACTTCTGAGTCGCTTGCGTCTGGGAACGTTACCAGAAGATCACCAGTGTAAGGATTGCGTGTTTCATATGTCATAATATTTACCTTTTTTGGGTAATGTACCAACAGGAGACTGGTATTTAACAACCGCCCTCCCGGTTTTTTTTGCAAAAGCTATCGCCTTAGGGCGAACTCAGTACCATCAAGATGGTACTGAATTGATATTTTACTTTTTAGCAACATAGCGCATTAGCTTGCCGACGTTTCCCCCAGTTCATAAGACCAATGAGTCCATCAAGAGTATTTTTAGCCCAACCTTCTTCGAGTTTTTTTGTGTCATATTCAATCTCCTTTAAAGTGACGCTTCAAGAATGCGACGGACATCAGTTGGGGTGATGTCTTTGTGTTCGCCAAGGGCTGTCATGCCATGTTCCTGCAAAGCGCTAACGATAAGTTCAATTTCTGCTGCGGCAATACCGTAGTCGCTCAATCGAGTCTTGATCCCTAATTGCTCGAAAAACGCACGTGTAGCGTCTATTGCTGCGTCAATTCGCACAGCATCTGTGCCTTCGGTGATCCCCCAAACATTGCTCGCATATTGCAGTAATTTTTCGTGCTTGTGGCCACGCTGATCATTCAATAGTGACGGTAACACGACGGCAAGAGTACGGGCGTGGTCTGTATCATTGAGCGCGGTGATTTCATGTCCGATCATGTGAGAAGCCCAATCTTGTGGCACTCCGGTACCGATTAATCCATTCAAAGCCAGTGTGGCTGTCCACATCAGACTTGCACGAATGTCATAATCTTCTGGTGTCTCTAGCGCTTTAGGGCCAAGCTCAATAATGGTGCGTAGCAGAGACTCGGCAAAACCATCCTGCACGTGTGCGCCACTGGGATAAGTCAGATACTGCTCGATAATATGGACAAAGGCATCTGCAGCGCCATTGGCAATCTGACGCGCAGGCAGCGTATAGGTGAGTTCAGGATCGAGGACCGAAAAAATTGGGTAGCAATGTGGACTTCTAAAAGGAAGCTTGGCTATTTTCTCAGGGTTGGTTATCACCCCACCATTGTTCATTTCAGATCCTGTTGCAGGCAATGTAAGCACAGTTCCAAACGGCATTGCCGCGGTCACTTTTGCAGTGCCGGCAGTAAGGATCTCCCAGGGGTCACCTACATAAAGCGACGCCATCGCGATAAATTTAGTCGCATCAATGACAGATCCGCCACCAACGGCAAGCAAAAAGGTGATGTTGTTATCTACGATTACTTTGACGGCATTAAGAGTCGTGGCATAACGAGGATTTGGTTCTATACCACCAAACTCGACTAATGTGCGACCAGATAGTGCTGTTCTAACTTGTTCTAATACACCAGTTCGTTCCGCGCTACCACCGCCATAGATAATCAATACTTTTGCATCTACTGGAATATGATCGTTAAGGTGTTCGATTCGGCCTTTACCAAAGAGAATTTTTGTCGGGTTGTGAAAGTCAAAGTTGTTCATATTCTATGTTTCCTTCTGTTTCAATGTGAAGGCGTACGTTTATGCTGACATACGTCAATTTTTCTGTGTCTAGTATTCGAATATAGGCAGGCCTGATGAACACATATACTGCGACAGCTTGTAACTCAGGCGATAAATAAGAGACTTAGCAACAGCATCGCCAATATCGCTATTTTGCCGTTCATGGTAATTTCCTAGATCGTATAAAATGCATTGATCATATTCACTTACTTGATATCTACATTGTTATTTTTTCCTAAATGAGTAAACCACCTAAAGTAACCACTTGAATATGTCAATACGATATTTAAGTATAAAACTCGTTATTACCTCTGATTTAAGAAATTTATATTTAGATATAATATTAAAATATATTTTCAGCATGACGCTAACCATATTAAAACCAGATAATTAAAATCACTGTTAGTGTGACGTTTTAAATAAACCAAATTATATTTTACGGTTTAGTTACACTAACATACCAATGTTAGCCTTTCCAATTAGGCTAATAAATCTTAATAGTTGTAAACAGTTCAGACTAAAAGGATGTAATTGAGTGCATCCTTTTAACAATACTAACGATTGGGATTAAGTTTTGTTTGAATATAAAAATGATGATAGGACTAACTATAATCAGCGTATGTTATTAGCAACATAACATCTGCTTGATAACAATTCTGAAGTTTATATACATAGATAGAAAAGCATCTACGTTTTAAATAAGCCTTAACGTGCGTGAAAACCAACAGGTTAAATACTGCATAAGTTGTGCAAGCTTATTTTGATGAATGTAAACTGGCGTGTAAGAGTAAGTCGTAGGCATCTCTGTGGCATTTTAGCAATGATACTTTTACCTGTATGAATTGTTCACAATGTGAAAAATTATGCAGAAAAACATAATGAGAATGACAACATAACCCCAGCGCCAGCCATAATATTACTAAGATATAGATTAGAGAGAGTGTAAACGTGTCCAAACTTGGTCAATAGCAAAAGTGGCGTTTTCTGTAACGCTTTCTACTCATTGCGCAGGCTCAAAAAAACCGCTACGGTTTACTTAATGTATGTAACTAACATCAAATCGTTTAATCAACTGACTATGTCATCGGGTCAGATTTGATATGAATTTACTATCACTTTGATTGCAACATACACGGTTATATTGTTAGTGTGAGTAACCCGCTATAACATAACTATCGAACAATTAACGGAGCGAAACTAATGGGATCTAACAATACTGATCAACATAAACACAGTATCGCGACTTTTGCAGCCTTGAAAACCGCCATTGCAAATGATGAAGAGCAGTTAGTAAAGGAATTATTGGCAGATGAACCGATGCAAGAGCTTGAGAAAAGCTACCTACTTGACCTAGCCCATCTAAACAATAATCGTACTATCATCAAATTACTTGAAGATATTCCTGAAAAATAGCTAAACAGAAGAATATAGTGTGTTGATGTCACCTCTATTTAGATGACCACTTTTCGCTTAAGAGAATCGCCGCATATAGCGGCGAAAAATGTTCATATAAGCCGTAATAACTAAGTATCATTTTTGATACTGTTACAATTCACTTTCCTCTTCTCTTTTTTCTATAGTAGCGCTTAATTTTTGATATACGCCAAGCGAAACAATCAAAATCGCTGATACCATAATAAGTAAAGCCGGATAGAGTAAAAGGCTAAGGTCTTTCGTTCCGGCTTTAAATATAAAAACCAATCCTTCAATACTGACTGCTATGGTAATAATGACAATGATTTTTGTGATTGTTCGTCTTGCCTCTTTGGGATCCCGCAGCTCTTTGTCCTTAAAAACCTCTTCTTCCATCATATATTGTGCAACATCAATAATGGCTGCGGCTATGATTATAGCTGCGACAGATTGAAGCATTAATGGGATAAATCCAGAGTCATACTGAATGCCGGAAATGACTTCATAAATAGACCACAGCATAATTATCAAGGATAATATGATAAGAATTACAGCTGCGAACAGATGAACCCCAGCGAAAATCTTATTAAACAGTTTTTTCATATTTTTAGCCTTTAATATTTTATAAAATAGCGTCGCTCATTCAGCTATTAAGTTGTACACACAATTAGGTTTTGATCTTCATTCAATGTAATGCTGATTATTTTTAACAACTCTTGATTGTCACAGGCTTATCACCCCAGAGGTTAATGTAGATAAGGTAGCGATAATGGCAACAGATGATAAAACATCATTTTAAGCTCATGCGAGGGTTAATTTGACTGTTAATGTCTTAAAAAATTGAATGGGGCACAATGAAGTGATGTGATATCACTACCGCCAAAATGATGCAGTAGCGAAATAAAGTTAATATTTTTATTTAGTTAACAAGTTGATTGTCATCAACCCGTATTGTTCTTGTTTTTAAATATCAAGTTAGCTGAACATGATCAATATTAAAATCGCCTACTAAATGAAAATAAATGGAACTTGAAGAAGTCACTCAACAGCGCTTATCTACGCTGTTACTAATTGAAGGGTAACACACTATGGAGTATTAATGGCCGATTAATTCGACCGCATCGAGAAAGCCACTTACGCTGGTTTCTTCAAGCGTAGTAGAAATATTTATAGTGCTAGAGAGTAAATGCCTACGGTAACCTGTTTAGGGTAATCAAATGGAGAAACCAAATTATCTGCCAAATCGGTAATTATAAGCTTACTTTAAGTCTCTATTTATCGGTGCTATGCCGACCAATGTTAATACTTGCTTGTATCATTTAATATATAAACACATTAATGATTGGTCGCCATAATATTGGATGACTTTTAACTCGAATAGCCATTATCTAGCATTTTATTTGAATCTTGACGTCGCAGACTTAAATGCAGAGCCAAGTGAATCCCATGCGCTATCAATACCGACTTTTATGTCTTCCCAAGCATCGTCCCCAGCCTTTTTAAGCTCAGTAAGCTTTTTATTGGCATTGTCCTGCATAGACTGAAGTTCCTCTATTTTTTTGTAGTATTCAAGCTGTTTATCAGCAGTTGCAGCGTCAGCTTTTGCTTTCAGTTTGTCGATATCTGCGCTCCACTCGTCAAGTTGCGCCTGCAATTTTTTTTCGTATGCTTGTTTCTTGCTCATAATGATTGTCCTTTTAAATACATTGGATACGCTATACATTTTAAGTGTTTCTAGTTTATTTGAATCACTGGGCCTCAGCATATTTGATTCTTTACCGGCATAAATTTACGTTACCACGCAACGCGGCATATTACTCACTTATGCCTCATTATTCCTTGTTCATGTAATATCGTTATGAAGAGATTTTAATGGATCTATTTGCAACTTTTGCTCGTAAAAACTAACTATAGACTAATCAAATTAATTACATGATCGTTTTTACGAAAGCAATTCACCAATATGCCGCATCTTAATAAAGAAGCTATAACACAGTGAGATTAACAATAATTTTACTATAGACATCATGATGCAATTGATTTTACTATTTAATATCAATGGATAACTACCATAAAAGCAATGAGTTATTTACAGGAAAATACGTAATCAGATGAAATGATTTATGGTCTAGATTCCACAGAATACACATTTACGTACAATATCCCACATGTAGATCTAATTGGTGAACCTACGAATTTGATTGATAAGGTTGCACGACTAAGTGTTAAGGACAATTAATGCATTTTTCTAAAGAGCACATAAACGCACTTGAAACTCGTACTCGCGCACATTTTATTAATTCGTTGTCTGGATTTAAAAGCGCCAATCTCATCGGCACACAAGATCGACAAGGTAATACTAATTTATCTATTGTGAGCTCGGTCATTCATCTCGGTGCAAATCCCCCGCTAATGGGTATGATAATCCGGCCTCATAGTGTGCCACGTCATACCTTTGAAAATATTATGCAAACCGGTTTGTATACCATTAATCACGTCAATCAATCCATTTATGAGCAAGCTCATCAAACTTCTGCTCGTTATGATAAAGATGAATCAGAGTTTGAAGCAACGGGATTAACGCCTGAATATCTATCAGACTTTTGCGCCCCTTTTGTAAAAGAAAGTCGCCTAAAATATTCAGTTAAACTAGTAGAGCATCAACATTTAGCTATCAATGGTACTGAGTTTGTTATTGGTGAAATAGTAGATGTGTATGTAGACGATAATGCGGTGCAAACGGATGGTTTTATAGATTTACAAGCCATTGATACGGTAGCGATTAGCGGGCTCGATTGTTACTACACAGGCGATAAACTGGCTCGTTTGCCTTATGCTAAAAAATAGTTGTGAGGTAATTTTATAGTGTTTAAGGTAATTTATAGCGATGCGGCTACATAAAATAGCCAGAATACGAGTCGTATTTGATAAAATCCCATTTAACTAAATGGGATTTTATCAATATCAACGTATTTTACTTTTTAGTTAAAAAGCGTTCTTTAACGGCTTCAGCCATTAGGTTTGGTGGAATTAACCCTTGCTCTAACACAAAGTTATTAAACGCTAAGCGGTCAAATTTATCACCAAGGGCAATTTCTACATCGGCTCGGATTTCTAATAATCGTGATAAGCCATAAAAGTAACTACCAGCCTGCCCAGGCATTCTCATAGTGTATCGATCTACTTCTTGTTTCACTGCCGCTTCAGAAAACACCACGTCATTGCGTAACAATGTATAGGCGTTTTCTTTTGTTGTTAGACCTAGGTTTAACATCGGATCTAACATCGCGCGGGCATTACGTAATAATCGGTGTTGAAGCGCTATAAGCTGTGCTTCTATAGGAAGATATGGCAACATTTCTGCTTCGGCGTACAGTGCCCAACCTTCAACGTTGACACTGTTAAAAGCATAATACACACGGGCCAAAGACACGCCCTGCTCTAACATGACCGCAAATTGTAATTCATGACCGGGTCTGCCTTCGTGGGCACTTAATGTATAAGCAACGGCATTAAAATTAAAGTCATCATAAGCAGCGTCACCGGTTAATGCCGGGTTACCTGTTGTTAGTACAAATTGGCCTTGTTCACCTGTGTTACCAATAAACGGTGGTGGCAGCATATGAGGTGCAGGGCTGCCCGCCGCTTCTGCTTCACTCGCCAATCGCATAATCATGTCGCGTTCAGGTAAATTCACCACATTTTGCTGAGTGATTAATCCTTCAAGTTTCTTATTAATAGCTCTGTAATGATCTTCAATTTTATCGTTGGCTAAAGAGTCTTTTTTCAGTGTTTTAATCACATCGCGATAATCACTAGATGGCATATTAAATTTTTGTGCCACCAAGGGAGCTAACGCCTGCATATTCGCCTTGGTTATCATGTAACTGGCTTTAGCACGTTCAATCAACAACTCAGGTTCGATATCAATGCCAACCGTTTTGAGTTTTAAAGCATAAATCTCTGAAGGTAAACGAAAGTCATCTCGGCTAGTCGGAATTACAGTTTTTTCTGCCCACTGACGGTAATCAGCAATTTGCTGCTTTAGTAGCGACAGATTCTCATCGGCTTTTATGAATTCATTTTTCTCAAACAACTGCTGCAAACCTTGCAATAAGGTATCGGTTCTTGCCAGTGCTTGGTTTACTTCTTCTTTTGTTGGCCCCATTAACTTTTTGTTGGCTAATGCGGCTTCATATAAGGTTTTTGCTTGTTCAGTTAATGCAGGTTGACCCGTTTTACCGACATAACACGCTAAACGAGTATTAGCCGCTTGTTTACGCGTATCAGACATTTGATCATCTAATAATGCTGAAACACCTCTAAAGACAATTAACGGCACATCTACCCAAGGCAGCATGTATTTGTCTTCTAACTTACCAGAGGCAATAGTCTGATCAATATTATTGATAATAATGTTGAGATCTTGACGAACAGGCAATGACTTTTCTGTCTTAAGCGCTTGTAGTAAGGTCTTTTTACTGGCTTCTAGCGTGCGAATATACTTATCTTGTTGTGCCTTAGTAATGCTACTGCACTGACCGTCAGCCTCTGTTATACCAATCGAGCTCGCCATTTCCGGTTGGAATTGGCTAGTGATTTTGATTTGTTTATTGGTGTATGCATTACTGACATCAACCCAGGATTCCGCTGATGATGCGAACGGAATAAGAGCAAGTAGTGGAATCACAGACGTGAGTATTTTGCCTGGCATCGGCTTAATCCTTTTTTATTATGAAGTGATTACTATAACCGAATAATGATCTAAAGTGATGAGCGCTGAATTAACTAATCTGTAACGAATAGTGATCATCAGCCATTATGGATAAAGCCATTTTAGTTAACGTCGTGATGATAAAAACACTCAGTATGAACATATCGCTAAGTCGCACCCAATAAAAAACCGCAGCGATTGACGCTGCGGCTTGTTCTATCGAGAATATAATCGATATTAGCGGATTAGATGATTGCTCAATTAAAAAGCAAAGTCTTCGCTATCTAGTGCCATCATTGAATCAACACCATTGGCAATACATGCCGCATGGCCTTTGGCTCTTGGTAACATACGCTGCATAAAGAATTGAGCGGTTTTGATTTTAGCTTCATAAAACGCAGTTTCAGTGGTGCCTGCAGCCAATTTGTCTTGTGCCACTTTAGCCATTTTTGCCCAGAAGAAAGCAAGTGTCACATAACCGGCATACATTAAGTAATCAACAGATGCACCGCCGATTTCATCCGGGTTCTTCATCGCTTTGCCGCCAATTAACACGGTCAGTTCATGCCACTCTTTGGCATAAGACATAATCGGTTTAATAAACTCAGCCATGGCTGGGTTGTCCATGTTTTGTTGGCAGAATACGGTAACGTCTTTAGAGAAAGGCTTTAATACTTCACCCTGAGTACCAATAATTTTACGAGCCAGTAAGTCTAATGCCTGAATACCAGTAGTGCCTTCATATAAGCAGCTAATCTTGGTGTCGCGCATTAACTGTTCCATGCCCCACTCTTTAATAAAGCCGTGGCCACCGAATATTTGCACGCCGTGGCTGGTACATTCAAAACCAAGCTCGGATAAAAATGCTTTAGCAATAGGTGTTAACAAGGCTAACTTAGTTTCAGCATCAGCTTTAATGGCTTCGTCTTTTTCGGCATGGCCAATATCAACTAGCTGGGCAAGATACGAAATTAACGCTCGGCCGCCTTCAGCAATCGACTTTTGGGTCAATAGCATTCTACGCACATCTGGATGAACAATGATTGGGTCTGCTGGGCCATTAGGGTTTTTAACACCGCTAATTGAACGCATTTGTAGGCGATCTTTTGCGTAGGCTAATGCCCCCTGGAATGATGCTTCAGCAGCCGCAACACCTTCACTTGCCACACCAATACGTGCAGCATTCATAAAGGTAAACATGCACTTAAGGCCGCGATTAGGTTCACCAATCAAATGCCCAGTTGCACCATCAAAATTAATCACACAGGTAGCGTTACCATTAATGCCCATTTTATGTTCAATAGAACCACAACTCACGCCGTTTCTATCTGAAATTGTGCCATCTTCATTAACGTTGAACTTAGGTACGATAAATAGCGAGATACCTTTGTTGCCTTCTGGCGCACCAGGAATACGGGCAATAACAATATGCACAATGTTGTCAGACAGATCATGCTCGCCTGCTGAGATAAAGATTTTAGTGCCACTCAATGAATAAGTGCCGTCAGCTTGCAGTTCAGCTTTGGTGCGCAACATGCCTAAGTCAGTACCACAATGTGGCTCTGTTAAACACATTGTGCCAGTCCACTTACCTTCTACTAGGCTTGGCATAAACTGCTGTTTTTGAGCCTCTGTACCGTGGGCTTCAATTGTGGCTAATGCGCCATGGCTAAGGCCTGGGTACATAGCAAAGCTGTGGTTCGCGCTGGAAAACAACTCAGCAATACTGATATTTAATGAATGAGGTAAACCTTGGCCACCAAACTCTTCAGACTGAGATAACGTTGGCCAGCCGCCTTCTACATATTGTGCGTACGCCTCTTTAAATCCGTCTGGTGTGGTTACAACGCCGTCTTTCCAGGTACAACCTTGTTGATCGCCAATTTGATTTAATGGTGCAACAACTTGTTCAGTTAATTTTGCCGCTTCAGCAATAATGGCATCAACCATGTCGATACTGGCATCTTGGTAACCCAAACGCTGATAGTGCCCTTCACAATCTAGCAGCTCTTGCATAACAAATTTTACGTCACGAATGGGGGCTTTATATTCAGGCATTGTTACTCTCCATGTCATTATCAATCGATATCTAGTTAGTGATTATTTGGATGAAACCTTTCATACCAATAATGTTTGTACTACTGATGCTAAGTTAACTGTAAGTATTATCCAAATGCATATTAATAATATGTATACATTCGTTTGAATTATAGTTTACGACCATTATTCGACTGATATCAATCACTACGTCATAAAATTCACACTTCTTTAAGCAGTTATTCATCCTGTGCATGGCTCAAAACAGTAAGAGTGCGCTATTGATTAATGCATTATTCTTTATATGAATAGTAGCGTATTAAAATAATTGATTTGTTTAATTATAAAACACCCCCTAGCATGATTTGGCGGTTAATTGTTCACTATAAGTGGTAATGACGTATTTTCAGGACATGTTTTTGGTATTGAATATGAAGCTGATTAATCCCCTTGATGTTATTGAATAACGCTAATTTTACAACGCTATATATTTACAAATTACGAACAAGAACGCTTAAGCGTCATGCATATCTTTTGTAAATCAATGTATTGGCAAGCTTGTTTAATAACGATTAGTCATCGTCTGGGGAAATAAATGAATAATAAATCAACATGTTTTAAGCAATCTTTACTCGCATTTGCGATTATGGGTGTAATAAGTTCAGCAGCAAATGCTGAAGACGCAAAACAAAAACCACAAAAAAATGCTGACGATATAGAAAGAATTGTCGTAACAGCATCTAAACGTGCCAAAGGATTACAGGAATCACCTGTTGCCATTACGGTAGTAAGTAGCAAAGCAATAGAACAAGCTAAAGTAATGGATATAACAGATTTACAAACCCTCGTTCCGACGCTACGCGTCACCCCATTACAACGCTCTACTAACACTAACTTCTCTATTCGTGGCTTTGGTAATGGCACTAACAATACGGGTATTGAGCCTTCTGTTGGGGTATTTATCGATGGTGTGTATCGCTCCCGAGCGGCCTCTCAAATAGGTGATTTACCAAGGCTGCAGCAAATTGAAGTCTTAAGTGGCCCGCAAAGTACCTTATTTGGTAAAAATGCTTCCGCTGGGGTCATTAGCGTTACCACTCGAGAACCGGCTTATTATCAAGAAGGCAAGATTGAAGTTGGCGTAGGCAATTTCAACCAAAAAGAAATTAAAGGTTATTACACCAATGGTATAACGGATAATTTGGCATTCAGTGTTTCAGGTGGTGTAAACACCCGTGATGGTTTTACTGAAAGTGTAGTGGGATTAGACGATATTAACGACCGTGACCGTTGGAATATTCGAGGTCAGGCACTGTACGAGCCAACTGAAGATGTAAAACTTCGCTTAATTGCAGACTATAGCAAAATTGAAGAAGCCTGTTGTTCTGTCGAAAACTCAATTAATGGCCCTACTACCGCTGCAGTTCGTGCGCTCGGTGGTATGGATCTTGATGAAACCGGATCATTTGCTTATCAATCTACCCTTAACTCAGATCCAGACAATAATGTAAAAGACAGTGGTGTATCACTGCAACTTGATGTTGATTTTGATGGTTATTCATTTACATCCATCAGTGCACTTCGTACCAATGATTCTGATTTTATGAATGATGTCGATTACACCTCTCTCGATATATTAAATGAAGGCGGTTACACCGATATCGAAACGATTACTCAAGAGTTTCGTTTAACGTCTACCGGAGATCGTCAGCTAGAATGGATGTTTGGCGCCTTCGTTTTTCATGAAGAGGTCACCACTGGCGATACCTTATATTATGGTAACGACATTAGAAATTACTTTGATGTATTGATGGCTGCTGGTGGCGCTCCAGGTTTATTAGCCGGAGTAGAAGGTGCTTATGGCTTAGATCCCGGTACATTTTTCTCAGGTGATTCGGCCGTAAGTTCTGAGTTTGAACAAGAAAATGATGCTTACTCGATCTTTGCCAGCTTTGATTACCATATCAACGACGATTTTACCGCGATATTTGGTGTGAGTTACACCAACGATCAAAAAGAAATCAACATTAGCCAACAACATTCCGATGTACTTTCAGCGCTTGATTTAGCCACAGTGCCAACATTATATGGTGTGCCGATTGGCAGTATTCCTCAGCTTGCACCTGCTGTACCGGTTATTGAAAGTTTACAGTTTTTACCGCCTATGTTGGGATTGCCTAATGCTGTAGAAAACAATAAGTCTGATGACAGTAAAACCACTTGGTCGCTGCGCTTATCGTACGAAATCACCGACAATGTCAATATTTTCGCTACTGCAGCTACAGGTTTTAAAGCCACGTCTTGGAATTTATCGCGTTATTCAAGTCCTTTCGCATCAGATCAATCAGCATTAGAAACAGCAGGCATAGCACTTCCCAATCAGGTTTATGGTGGCCGATATGCCTCTCCCGAAGAAGCGCTGGTGTATGAGTTGGGTATTAAAACTCAATTTGAACATGGATCATTTAGCGCAACGATATTTGATCAAACCATTGAAGGGTTTCAGTCATCTATTTTCATTGGCACGGGCTATGTTCTTGCCAATGCGGGTAAACAAAGTACTCAAGGCCTTGAGTTCGACTCTAACTATAACCTCACTGAAGATTGGTCATTTACCTTAGCAGGTACCTTCCTTGACCCTGTATACGACTCATTTGTTGGCGCATCGGGTTTAGACGGTCCAGTTGATTTATCTGGTGAAAAACCTGCCGGTATCCATGAAGTGAGTATCACTGCTGGTATCGTGTATAACTTTGAAGTGTTTAACGGTGCAGATGGTTACATTCGTACCGATTACCTTTTCGAGAGTGATACTAAACTGGCTGAAAATACTCCTGAATCATTATCTCGCGAGGTAAACACCTTTAACGCAAGTACAGGACTAGCGTTTGATAATGGCGTTAGTTTACAGCTTTGGGTGCGTAACTTAACCAACGATGAGTATCTGTTGTCGGCATTTCCACCTCCAATTCAAGCGGGCAGCTTTAATGGTTATCCAAATCAACCTCGGACCTTTGGAGCCAATATTTCGTACCAGTTTTAATTAACCAAACAGTCTGCAGGGCAATAATAACGCTCTACTGCCACTGCAGACCTTATTTATTAACACCAAAAACAACTAACTGATTTAAATCGTTAATAGCGATATAAATTCACTATCCATAAAACAATAAGAGTCACCAATATGTCTATTGAATCAATATTGAAAAACCGTTCTTCAACACGCGCCTTTCTTGACAAACCGGTTACCAAAGAAACCTTGGATTTGATTTTTGCGCATGCACAACTTTCACCTTCAAATTGCAACGTACAACCATGGCAAACCTGCGTGGTGTCTGGTCAGACAAAAGACACATTGAAGCAAAAATTTATGCAAACTCTCATGAGCGGTGCTTCACCTAATCCTGATTTTAATTGGTTACCGCAATATCAAGGTGTACATCGTGACCGCCAATTTGGCTCAGCAAATGCCTTATACAGCTCAATTGGTGTCGCACGTGAAGATAAAAAAGCCCGCCAAATGGCGATGGTACGCAACTGGCAGTTTTTTGATGCGCCACATGCGGTGTTTTTCACTATGGATAAATACTTAGACATTATGGGCGCTGTTGATTTAGGTATATATGCTCAAACCTTGTCATTGATTATGGCTGATCATGGCATATCTAATTGTATGCAAGGTGCATTAGGGCAATTCCCCGACCCAGTACGAGAAATACTAAACCTCCCAGCCGAGCGCGGTATTTTATTTGGGATGTCATTTGGTTACGCCGATGACAGTGCAGCGGTAAACAATACCCGTACCGATCGTGAACCCATTGAAAACGCAGTGGCATTTTTCGATTAACCAGTCATGACTAATGAGATTGAATATGAAGCTAGAGCATAAAAACATTTTAGTGGATAACGTCAATATTCATTACGTTGAATCTGAACAATCCACTGATGAAACGGCATTAAGACCGACAATTATTTTTCTACATGGATTTCCTGAATACTGGGGAACATGGTCAGCCCAACTCAATTTTTTCTCACCATATTATCGTGTTATCGCACCTGACTTACCGGGATACAACTTAAGCGACAAACCCGACGATGTTAGTTTTTATGCTGTACCCAATCTTATCGGCTTTATGGCCAAGTTTATTGCTGCAATTAGCCCTACTCAGCCTGTTATTTTAGTCGCACATGATTGGGGCGGCGCTATCGCCTGGCCATTAGCGGCGTTTCATGCTCAGTTAATCAGTAAGCTGATAATTGTTAATGCTGCCCACCCAAGTACTTTCACTCGCGAGATGATGAACAATCCACTGCAACGCAAAAAAAGTGCTTATATTCATCAGCTAATTAGCGCGTCGGGTGAGTCACTATTAACGCAAGATGATTATCGCTATTTAAGTGAAGACATCATGGTGAGTACAAACCCAAGCGTGTTTACCGCCGATGTAAAAGCACGTTATAAACAAGTTTGGGGTCAACAAGGTGCAATAAATGGCATGTTGCAATATTATCGCGCTATGCCACAACTGGCAGAAAATGACACAGATAATCAACGTTGCAAGGTAACAGCTGCATCATCTCTAGACACATCAGCTACTCAGAATGACACAACTAAATCGAGTCCCGTTAAACAAGCATCGCAGCTTAAAGTACCCAATATACGGATTAATGTTCCAACATTGATTTTATGGGGCGAACAAGACCTTGCCTTCGTTAATGAGAATCTCGATGACATCCATCATTATGTGCCTAACTGCATCATAAAACGTTTTCAAGACACCAGTCATTGGCTACAACACGAAAGACCAGACGAAGTGAATGTCGCCATTAATAATTTCATAAACGATTAATATTTATTTAAAAACATTTAAATACAACAAGTTAATTACACCCTTAGTTAAAGGCTTGTTGTAAAACAAACTCAATATAGTGCGCTGAATAACAAACAAATAATAATAACGATAAAGGGATTTTATGACGACATTAACATCACAAACTCAACAGGCACTCGTATTTGAAGTGGCTAAAAATGACTTGTCACAAACACGTGTTGTTGAGCTTAATATTGAGCTGCCATTGGCTGAAAATGAAGTATTACTTAAAGTGAGTAAATTCGCGTTAACCGCAAATAACATCAGCTATGGCATCACTTGTGATGCATTAGGTTATTGGCAATTCTTTCCTGTTAACAATTCCCCTTTGGATACTGCTTCAAATTCGATTACGTCTAAAGCTAATACAGTTCAACACACTCAATGGGGACGATTACCTGTGATGGGGTTTGCCGATGTGGTGTCATCTAATAATAAAGATATCAACGTTGGTGAACGAGTATGGGGATTTATGCCGATGGCGTCTCATTTCAAAATCATTGGCGGTAAAGTTAACCCTACGGGATTTTCAGATCTCAATCCATGCAGAGAAGGCCTATCTCCGGTTTATGCGCGCTTTGATCGCGTCAGTGCTAATCCTTTTTATCAGCAAAAAAATGAAGACTACGACATCTTATTACGCGGACTGTTCACCACGTCTTGGCTAGTGGATGACTTTATGTTCGACAATCAGTATTTCGATACGACTCAGTATCTGATTACCAGTGCATCCAGTAAAACCAGCATTGCCCTCGCCTTTGCCATTAAGCAAAGAGGTCAACGCAGTGCGATTGGTATTACCTCCGAGGCCAATTTAAATTTTGTTAAATCATTAGGTTGTTACGATCACGTTATTAGCTATAACGACATCACCACCCTAGATGCCAATGTTTCATCCATCTTAGTGGACATGGCCGGTGGTAAAAAAACCTTAGCCGCCATTCATCACCACTTTAACCAACAACTGCGCTATTCATGTCGGATCGGTGCAACCCATCATGGCGATATTGACTTAACAGACACACAAAGTGATGGTCTGCTACCAGGTGCGACTCCAACATTCTTCTTTGCACCAACGCAATTGAAAAAACGTAGCCTTGAATGGGGCGTTGGTGAAACCATGAAACAAATGAATCAATCGTTACTCAATTATATCGAGTTTTGTCGTTCTAACATCACCCTATCCCACACCCATCATCTTCACCACGTTAATGATATTTACCAACAAGTGTTAACAGGCACCGCTGATGCCGCGGTTGGCCAAATCATCTCGTTTGATACAAGTTCATCATAAACAAACCCAGTATAAACACGCTCATAGTAGAAAAATAAAAAAGGACGTTATCGGCCCAATAAAGGTCATATTTGAATGAGGTTATTATGAAAGATATTGAATTAGTGACATTTGTTAACACGCAAGTTATCCCTGTTTGCATCTTTTTAATTATGATGGGCATGGGGTTGTCTTTAGTGACAGATGATTTTAAACGCGTGCTTAAGTACCCTAAAGCGGTTGCGATAGGACTAACTAACCAGCTGCTTTTGTTACCTATTATTGGTTTTGGATTAGCTAACATTATGCCGTTAGAACCAGAATACGCTGTAGGCGTTATGTTACTGGTACTTTGCCCTGGCGGCACGACTTCTAATATGTTTTCTCACTTAGCAAAAGGTGATGTGGCGCTGTCGGTCACGATGACTGCGGTGGCCAGCTTAATTACCGTGTTTACTATTCCTGTAGTACTTAACTATTCGTTAATTCACTTTATGGGGCAAGGCAATGAATTTCAGTTGCCAATACTTACAACGATGTTCAGCTTAATGAAGCTGACTATTGTGCCTATTGTAATTGGTATGATGATAAGACGTTACGCACCTAAAATAGCAGAAAGCACTCAAGTTCATGTGTCACGTTTTGGCATATTGTTTTTGACGTTGTTGATTATATTTTTAACGTATATTCAGCAAGATATCGTTATTCCAGCACTTATCGCCGCAGGGCCAGTATCGATTATTCTTAATATCTCAACCATGCTACTTGGATATTATTCAAGTAAATTGTTTGGATTAAATTTGGCGCAACGCACCTCGATTACGATTGAAGTCGGCTTACAAAACAGTACCTTATCAATGTTTATGGCATTAACACTGTTAGCTAACTACAAGATGTCTTTCACGCCCGCGATTTACACACTCACAATGCTCTTTACCGCAGGGATTCTAGCGGGTATGTTAAATTCAAAGTATTTTAAATCAAAAAGTAATAGTGAAGTGATGGCCGATAACGCCTAGGCTAATAAAACACTGACGATGAGCTCCGCGCGAATCGTCAGTGATGATTTAGTCGCAAAAATATTTAGACAGACTTCTTTAAAATACCTAACGAGAACAATGAAATAGTAAGCATTGTTAGCGCTCTACATTATAACGTTTAATAACAACTATTTATAACAAGAAGAAAGGTAAACAATGGAACTGATCACCGTAGTAATCGAAAACAATGTACATGTTATTACCCTGAACAATGGCAAAGTGAATGCAATATCGCCTGAAGTCATCGCTCAAATTAACAGTGCATTAGACCACGCAGAACAACAAAATGCGGTTGTCATATTAACTGGCCAACCTGGTATTTTATCTGGCGGTTACGATCTTAAAACCATGAAGCAAAGTTCACAAGCTGCAATTGCTTTGGTCACTGCGGGCTCAACATTAGCTCGCAGAATGCTGTCATTCCCAACACCGATTATTGGTGCCTGTTCAGGCCATGCCATTGCTAAAGGCGCATTTTTACTACTCAGCTGTGACTACCGTATTGGCAGCACAGGGCCATTTAAAATTGGCCTAAACGAAGTGGCTATTGGGATGACAATGCATCAGGCTGGCATTGAAATCGCGCGTAATCGTATTCCGCAAAATTATCTGTCGCGCGCGGTAATCAATGCTGAATTGTTTGCACCAGAACAAGCTGTATTGGCAGGTTTTCTTGATCAAGTGGTTGAGCCAGAACAACTCATGGACACTGCACACGCCGTGGCTAAACACATGCAAACACTGAACATGCCTGCGCATTTGGGAACCAAGTTAAAGGAGCGTCAGTCTATTCTTGCCTCTTTGGATGCAGCAATAGAACAAGATAAGCTTATTACATTGAATTTATAAGGATATAAATATGATATCGCAAAAGACCTACCAAACGCTCTCTGTCGACATTAACGATAAAGTGGCCCACATCATCCTCAATCGACCTGACGCATTAAATTCAATGAACGTCGATTTTTGGCATGAGTTTCCAAGCGTAATACACGAGATTAATAATCAATCTGCGGCTCGCGCGATTGTTATCTCGTCTACAGGCAAGCATTTTAGTGCCGGTATGGACTTAGCGGTATTCAATGCAAGCAACAGCGACGATAATATCGAATTAGGTCGTAAACACGACCACTTACGCCGTTTAGTGCTCAAATTGCAAGATTGCTTTAATGTGCTTGAAACTGCCCGTATGCCTGTACTCATGGCCATTCAAGGTGGCTGTATTGGTGGTGCTGTCGATATGGTCACCGCGGCAGATTGCCGTTATTGCACCAGCGACGCTTTTTTTAGCATCGAAGAAACCAAACTCGGCATGACCGCTGATGTAGGGACCTTGCAGCGTTTACCTAAATTGATTTCAATCGGATTAGTTAAAGAGTTAGCCTACACAGGTCGAAGAATGCCTGCGGCAGAAGCCAAAGCAGCTGGATTAGTCAATCACGTGTATGAAGACCAAGCATCAATGCTAACTGCTGTATTAGGCATTGCTGCAGACATTGCCGCCCGCTCGCCTTTAGCCGTTACCGGTTGCAAAGAGATGATTAACTATGCACGTGACCACAGTGTCGCCGACAGTTTACATTACATGTCGGTATGGCAAAGCGGCATGTTCCAACCTCAAAACGACATGATGGAAATATTTAAAGCGAAAGCGCAAAACCGTGCGCCTGAATTTGAAGAGTTAACACAAATCGATCCTTTAAAAATATTCTAAGCATTGGGTACACCCGCGTTATTGCCAATTAACTTAACTCATGACTGAATTAATTTAATCATTAATAGCGCTAACCCTTTAGAGCAAACTATGACAAAACCATTAATTAACCTTGTGCATGCCAACGGCTTCCCCGCGGGCAGCTATAAAACATTCCTACAAGAATTTGATAACGACTTTAGAACCATAGCCCACAATCAGTTTGGCCATAATGTACTTTACCCAATACACAATAACTGGCAACACTTAGTCACGGAACTTGTTGAATTTATTAAGAAGCAAGATGAAAAGGTCATTTGTGTTGGGCATTCATTCGGCGGTGTTATATCGTTTATCGCTGCCTGCCAACATCCTGAGCTTTTTCGAGGTTTAGTGATGCTCGATCCACCTGTCGTCACCGGCGCATTCTCACATTTGCTGAGTTTTATTAAGCGCACACCTTACATTGATAAGCTTTCACCCGCCGGTAAAGCGAAAACACGCCAGAACCAATGGCCAGAAAACACTAACTTGGTTGATTATTTTTCACAGAAAACCTTGTTTAAAAATTTCGATTCACGTTGCTTACAAGACTATGCATCATCAAGTGTGGTGCTACGCAATAAACGTTTAGAGCTCAGCTTCTCTCCTGCCGTCGAAGCCGACATTTTCAGGCATTTACCGACCAACCTTGTTAAGTACAAAAACAAACTGACCGTGCCAGCAAAACTGATTTACGGTGAAAAGACTCAGATATTCCCGATTAAACATTTTGTTCGGTTTGCAAAACTGAACGACATCGAGTTAATGACCCTACCCAATGGCGGACACATGTTTCCATTAGAACAACCAGAAAACACCGCCAATATGGTCAAACAGATCATTAAAGACTGGTGATAATTAACCCAGCTCTCGGCAACTAACTCAAATAACTCATACCGATAAACAATCTACTTTAAGAGGCACTTATATGATGAAATCAATTAGTTTATGTTCAACCTTAATCATAGCAATGGGTGTCTCTTATCCATCATTTGCATTACCACTGGATAAGATCAAATTACAAGAAGGGTTTACCATCGATGTGTATGCCGAAAACTTAGAAAATGCACGCCAGATGGCACTTGGTGACAACGGAACTGTTTTTGTAGGCAGTCGTAAAGCAGGCAATGTTTATGCGCTTATAGACAGTGATAATGATTTTAAAGCTGACAAGAAAATCATTATCGCAACGGATTTGTTTATGCCATCCGGTCTTGCTTACCATAATGGCAGTTTGTATGTCGCTGAAGTCGATAAAATCTGGCGTTATCCTGATATTGAACAATCATTACCCAAGATCCCTAAACCAGAATTGGTGTACGACAAGTTACCTAACAAATCCCATCACGGCTGGAAATTTATCGCTTTTGGCCCAGATGGAAAGCTGTACATTCCCGTCGGCGCGCCTTGCAATGTGTGTGAAAGTGAGCAGCCCTTTGCCAGTATTTTACAATTAGATCTTGAAACAAAACAAACCACTATTGTAGCCCAAGGCGTACGTAACAGTGTTGGATTTGATTTCCACCCACAAACAGGTGAGTTATGGTTTACCGATAATGGCCGCGACATGATGGGCGATGATTTACCCGATGATGAGCTTAATCGTGTGAGCAAAAAAGGCCAACACTTTGGTTTTCCTTATATTCACAACACAGACATTGCCGATCCGGATTTTACTAACCCCAAAATCGCCACACTCAACACGCCTCCGGTATTAACCTTAGGTGCTCATGTTGCTGCATTAGGCATGGAGTTTTATCAAGGTAATCAATTCCCAGCGGCTTATAAGCAATCAATCTTAATTGCCCAGCATGGTTCGTGGAATCGCACTAACAAAGTGGGTTATCGCATTATGCAAGTGGCACTTGAGGGAAATAAGGTGATTGACTATAAGCAGTTTGCTACGGGTTGGCTTGAAGGTGAACAAAGCTGGGGCCGCCCTGTAGATGTGATGACCCTGGCAGATGGCTCTATCTTGGTATCTGATGACTTTGCCAATGCCGTGTATCGGATTAGTTATACCAAGCAATAAAAGCCAAGCGTTAAGCTTTAGCTGTACGACCATGGTAACGTTTGATAATTTTTCAGAGAATGTGTGTCTTTTTTGATAATCAATTTTGATTAGTATCAAACTCACTATTGTACAAAACTTGTTAACCCCCCTTCTCGTCGTCGCAACTCTCACGTCATCCCGGTAATGCTTTTGAGCCGGGATCCAGGTGTTATTTTTTTATTGTACTTTATGGCCTGCGGCCACTAACGTCGTGGCGCTTCGCCCACACCAGAGCAAAGGGGTAAAGCGCATTCTTGTTTATGAATCAGCCTTTGCAAACCCTCAGCGTTCCGGCAACATTTTCGCTTTCTAACCAAACAACAGCAGCGAAAAAATTGCGACGGAAATGTAATCCATCTTCTGACTGCGTTTGTAGTCTGCTTCGGCCTTATTCGAAAATGCTAACGCTTCAGATGGGGCGTCCCTTCCCCTCTAAAGCTAGCCAGACATCCATGTCTGGGCTCACGCTATTTTCTTCAACGGCCTCAAGTTCAGAGTTGAATTTAGACATTTTCAAGCAGTAACTAGCTCGTTTTTAGACAAAAGCGTTTTAGAACTGGTGCTCTATAGCGTTTCTGTTAGATTAGGAAAAGTATGTTGAGGCCTTAGACGTTTGTTATACCTAATTTTCGATGATGTCGAAGACACGCTGAGCACAAGCTATCGGCGAGTTCATGATATCGGGGCCCGAAATTCTAATACTGCGTATTCTTATAGCTTCTAGCTTGTCATCTATTGTTTTGTCTTTAGCAATGGCTTCTTCAGAAGAATGATGAGCTACAGAATCAACAAAAATCGCTACACGCTGTTCAGCAAAGTAAAAATCAACCTCTGTGATTGTCTTGCTCAAAGCTTTAGTTCTAACACCACCTTCCCACATTGTTTGCAAAGTTGGAAAAATAGTTCCGTCTGTTAGGATGTGGGTTTGAATTGTAGGCTTTAGCCCGAAACTGTGCATAGCTTGAAGCAAGAAAAGCTCTATAGGAGAGTCGCACCCCCAGATTTTTACCGGTTCGATGTTATCAAATGGTTTAAAGTATCGAGAGAACCTAAATTTTCGGTAATCACTGAGCAAAGCCTTACTTTCACCGAGTAGTGATGTGCATAAACCGGGATCTAAAACGTCTGACTTATCGTATTTTGATGCAAGAAAATAGGTGTTATAAACAAACCCTATTACATCTGAACACATTTGCTTGTTAACTGGCATCCCTTCACCAACACAATACAAACCAAACGCATTTGAAAACGGATTGAACCCCATATAATCTGGGTTGCCATCTAAAATGCGCTCCAAGTGGATTTTATCGATCCAATCAACTCCGACGGATGATGGTAGTCCTCTTTTTTGTGCAGGTCTTAACGATAAATGGTATGGAAGTCCAAAAAGTTGACCATCTCTTTCTTCAAATGCATAGCAACAAACTACTACATTGATCATTTGAAAATCGTCACCACGCCCACGATAAAATTCAATAGCTTCATCTGATGAGTTTACATTAATCAGACCACCCGTCAATTTCAGTATGCTGCCCTCTATCGGCTGATTTCCATCAAGATCAAATAGGTCATGACCCAAAAAATCACCGAGAGCACCATTTAAATCTATTTGAAAACTACCATAAGGTAAGTAACCATAATTAGGAAGCTTGAATAACTCTTTTGGTCTATTTTCTATATCTGCTGCTTCTTGTGCCATAATTTCCTCTATTAGGTATAACGCCTCAATCAGCCACCGCGTTAGCGGCCGGCTGCGTTGATTTGTTAGGCTTTTCTTCGACACTGGAGTGATGATTGTTACCTTCACTCCACATGTAATAGGCATTTGAAAATGCAGCCAATAGCCCGCTTAGCAAGACAACTATGGCAAGATATTTAGCTATTCTGTAATTTAGCTCGCCAGATTTAACGCGCCTCCACTCATATTTTAGGAGCGGTTTACTTGCCTATCTCAAAGGCTCACAAGCCTTTCTAGCATCTGACAATTCGTTCTTATGGTAGTGTTCTCTTGTTTTATAAAGCGCCGACAAAAAGGCATCATTTAGTTTCTTACCTTTCGCATTTTTTTCACTGTCATTGATACGAAAAATTATGTCGTTGTATGACTCGTTGACTCTCGCATTGTAGTGGCATAGTTATTTTGGCCACCTAAATAGAGGTGATATTATTACCTCGTACATGACTTTAGGTGAACACATGAGATCGATAACCAGAAAAACATTTAGTGCTGAATTCAAACTTGAAGCAGCCCAATTAGTCCTCGATAAAAACCATAGCATCATCGAAGCAGCAAAGGCGATGAACGTGGGTAAATCAACCATGGATAAATGGGTGAGACAGTTAAAACTAGAACGCCAGGGTGGCACGCCAAAAGCCTCTCCCATTACCCCTGAACAAATTGAAATCCGTGAACTGAAGAAACAGGTAGCCCGTCTTGAGGAGCATAATCTTATTCTAAAAAAGGCTACCGCTCTCTTGATGTCAGACTCGATGAACAATTTACGCTGATCAGCGCACTCAAGCAGAGCCACTCTATTCTCACAATTTGTAATGCATTCAAAGTGCATCGAAGTAGCTATAAATATTGGCTAAAAAGAAAAGAACATATCGATGCTGACTTTACTATTTTATGCAGTGAAGTGAAGGCCGCGCATCGTATTAGTAATGGCTCTGCCGGTGCTAGAACGATAGCGCAATTAGTGACTAACAAAGGGATTAATCTCAGTCGTTATCGAGCCCGTAATCTAATGAGAAAGCTTGGATTATTAAGCTGTCAGCAGCCTAAGCATTCTTATAGGAAAGCTGCACAAGAGCATGTAGCGATCCCAAACACGCTTAATCGACAGTTTGCAGTAACTCAACCAGATCAAGTGTGGTGTGGCGATGTGACGTATGTTTGGGTCGGTAATCGTTGGGCATATTTAGCCGTTGTTTTAGACTTATTTTCCCGCAAACCTGTTGGGTGGGCTTTGTCATTATCGCCTGACAGCGAGCTGACCTCTAAAGCCTTGAAAATGGCATTTGAGTTAAGGGGGAAACCTGAGAATGTGATATATCACAGCGACCAAGGTTCACATTACACAAGCTTGAAATTCAGACAGTTATTATGGCGTCTTCAGATTGAGCAAAGCATGAGTCGTCGCGGGAATTGTTGGGATAACGCACCAATGGAGCGTTTCTTTAGAAGTTTGAAATCTGAATGGGTACCCGCAAGTGGCTATGGGAATTTTACAGAAGCAGACAAAGCGATCACAAATTACATCACTGGATATTACAGTGAAACTAGACCCCATCAATATAATGGTGGGTTAACTCCAAATGAGTCAGAACGTTTATATTGGAATGACTCTAAAACCGTGGCCAATATTACTTGACCACTACACATATACCTCTTCCACATCTCGAGCCATCTCAAATTTATCTCGCTTTTCTTCCGGTCGCGCTGAATAATGAATATAAAGTGTTGATAGGTATGTAAGTGATGAAATGTATCGCGCGATAGAATTTCTGAGCGAATTAATCCACTCCTGCCTAAATTCTGATATCTTATTTTCTTTTGATGCCACGAGATTTGTAAACGCGAAATATCCCGCAATAAGGGCAGTAAACATTGCTCCCAATAAAACAATAGTGTTTTTTCCTATTACTGCGTCCAATCTTTATTCTCCTTTAGAGCCTAACAGTGTCTTTTCAGCAGACATTGTCTATATAATATTTTCATAAAATGCAGATACCATAGCAGCAACATACTGTTCAAACTATCTTTATATTTCTTGCACTTACAAATTGCAGAACATGTCTGTATAGCCGCAAATGCTCAACTAAGTTCATAATCTGCTATTAGGAAAAGTTGGTCGAGAACTGACATAAGAGAGTGGTCAGGAACCTCGAGCTAAATGATTTTGGGGCAGAAATGAGTCAGCCAGCCATAATTTTAAAATGGAAGGGTTCAACTCTGAACTTGAGGACGTTGAAGAAAATAGCGTGATGCTCACATGGATGTGAGCTTAGCTTTCGCGGTACAGGATGTACCATCGGAAGCGTTAGCATTTTCGAATAAGTCCGAAGACGGTTACAAATGAGGTTAAAAGCTGGATCAATCCCCATGGCGACCTTTTCGCTGTTTGAAAATGTTGCGGGGCGGTTGGGAGTTCCAAGAGGGAACAGCCGTTGGTTTCCTCTTGGTCTGGTGTGGGCGAAGCACCACGACGTTAGTGGCCATAGGCCATATTTCAAACTCATTATGGGGCAAAGACGTGTTTCAAGGTGGCCTAGTGAATGACCGTAAATTGCACAGCATTACTAAATCTCTACTACGTTCTGCCCCTGATCATGTTAAAATCTCCGCATCAGAATTACCGAGAAACTCAATGTTTATCCATCATGTTAACGGCATCGACTGGCTAGTTATCACAGCTTTTGAAGAACTCAAAACTATGTTTATCGAAGAAGCAGGTACGATACCCTCTTGCTTCTCTACCGCCAGCGAATTGAACCTGGTTGATCAGGCAAAGCGAACTTATAGATATTTGCCTACTCTCAGCGGCGTAATCACCGATATCGGTACATATCAAAGACAGGGTAACGAAGAAGATTTGGACCCACAGCTTGCCTGCTTAGTTGAGGGGCATGGTCGGGTATTTATCTATCACGGCGGCTTTGTAGCTTTTGTGGATGACTTGCAAACCTTTATTACCCGAATAGACTGAAAATTATTCAGTAAGTTGAAATTGGCGAATTGGCATCCCTAGGAAGGAATGGGGCATAAATAAGTTAAATACTTTACTTTCAAAGGGTGTGAATCAACTCTGAACTCGAGGACGTTGAAGACTCTTTATACAAGAATTCGTGATGCTCACATGGCCTTCCTCGCACATCTGACCGATAAGGATATTGGAAATGTCATTAGGATGTAGGGAACATCATTGACCATGTGCTACAAGGCATTCAGGCATCCTGCCTATCAGATGTGAGCTTAGCTTTCGAGGTACAGGTCGTTCTTTGGCATCTGACCCATATGGATATGGGGAATGTCATTATGATGTCGGGAACATCATTGACCTTGCCATCACGACATTCGTGAATCCATTCACATCAGATTCCCATCGGAAGCGTTAGGATTTTCACTCCTTATTACAAGATGGGCCAAAGCAGTCTACAAACGAAGTCCAAAGCTAGATAAATCCCATGGCGATCTTTTCGCAGCTGTTGTTTTGTAAATAGAGAAAATGTTGCGGGGCGGCTGGGCCAATTCTTTTATAAAGAGTAAAGAGGGAACAGCCGTTGGTTTCCTTTTGGTCTGGTGTGGGTGAAGCGCCACGACGTTTGTGGCCACAGGCCATATATCCGACTCATAATAGGCAGCAACACATGAGAAAATACCTATTTCATTCAATAGCTGCATATTCTCATGCATCGCGATCACCTAATACCATCTAAGCCGATCACCTAATACCATTCATCGCGATCACTCAATACCATCGATGCCGATCACTTTTCGGTCAAAATAGTATTGAGTGATCGGCTTGAATAGTACCGTTCGTTTTTTGTACTTTTTTGTCTGCCCGTAGGTGTTTTTAACCGTTATTCTTTTCATTTTTGATGATGAGAATGACCATGCCAACGGCACCTATTTCAATGCGTAAACTCAAAGAAATTTTAAGACTAAAATACGGCTGTAAACTCAGTCATCGTCAGATAGCAAAAAGCTTATCTGTTTCACCCTCAATCGTGTCTAAATATGCCTGTAAATCAGCAGAGCTAGACATTACTTGCTGGCCGCTTGATGAGAAGTGGGATGATAACTCTCTACAACAAGCGTTTTTCAAAACAAAGCCTCGTTTAAAAGGCTTTACCATTCCTGACTGGTCGTTAGTTCAACAAGAGCTTCGGCCTAAAACCATGACGTTGTTGCTGCTTTGGGAAGAATACAAAGAGCGGCACGCGGAAGGTTTTTACAGTTACACTCACTTCTGCCGTCAGTACAAGGCATGGCTTAAATGCCAAAAACCCTCGATGCGACAAAACCATAAAGCTGGTGAAAAACTGTTTGTGGATTACTGTGGCCCAACCATGAGTATTGTTGATAGAAGTACAGGCGAATGCCGTACTGCACAAGTATTCGTCGCGGTCATGGGGGCATCAAATTATACCTATGCCGAAGCGACTTACAGCCAGAAACTTGAAGATTGGGTGATGAGTCATGCCCGTTGTTTTGAGTTTCTTGGTGGTGTTCCTGAGCAGATCATTCCTGACAACCTTAAAAGTGCCGTCACCAAACCCTGCCGATATGAGCCTGACTTAAACCCAACCTACCAACAACTAGCGACGCATTACGATACCGTCATTGTGCCTGCAAGACCCTATAAACCAAAGGATAAAGCCAAGGCTGAAGTGGGTGTACAAATTGTTGAACGTTGGATCATGGCACGTCTTCGTAATGAAACCTTTTTTAGCTTGCGTCAATTAAATCTAAAGATTCAAGAATTACTCATCGATTTAAATCAGCGACAAATGAAAAAACATCCTGGCTCACGATTAAGTCAATTTGAAGCCATTGATAAACCAGCGTTAAAACCATTGCCCTTGCAGCCTTACAGCTACACCTTAGTGAAACAAGTGAGAGTACATATTGATTATCATATTGAGATTGAAAAGCACTATTACTCAGTGCCACATACCTTGATCAAGCAAAAACTTGAAGCACATGCCTCAGGAAAATTGGTGACACTCTACCATCAAGGCATACGAGTCGCTGTTCACCCCAGATCATACCGAGAAGGTGCGCATACAACACTTGAGCTACATATGCCTATCGCTCACCAAAAACAACAGCAATGGACACCGCAGCGATTTGAGCGCTGGGCAAGTCAGTTTGGTAAATCAACCGAGCAGTTTGTTATGCAATTGATGCAAGCTAAAAAGCATCCAGAGCAAAGCTACCGTGCTTGTATGGGGTTATTAAGCCTAGGCAAGAAGTTTACAGACCAACGTCTTGAAGCCGCCTGTCATCGCGCATTAGCCACAGGTGTTACTCGCGTAAAACAAGTGAAAACCATCTTAGAAAAAGGCTTGGATAAGCAACCCTTGCCACAAGCTCAGGGTGATTCGCTACAAGATATTGATCATAAAAATATCCGCGGCAATAACTATTACCATTAATAAAAACTAACCAATCAAAGGAAATCTTATGAAAAATATCAATCAACAAGTCAATAACCAGTTAAGTAACTTAAAGCTAAGCGGCATACGTGATGCGCTATTACAGCAACTTGAACAACCTAATCTATACGTAGAACAAAGCTTCGAAGAGCGGCTAAGTTTATTGCTTGAGCATGAAATAACGCAGCGTGACCAGCGTAAAATTGACCGCCTAACTCGACAAGCAAAGTTCAGAGTTGGCGGCACGCTTGCTCAACTCAACTATGGCGCAGCACGACAACTCGATAAAACTCAGATCCGTTCATTAGCACAAGGTGAATGGCTTCGCCTTCACCAAAATATTTTGATTACGGGAGCAACGGGGTGTGGCAAAACTTACCTCGCTTGCGCTCTTGGTCAAAACCACTGCCAACAAGGGAGTAGCGTTTATTATTTTAGGCTCAAGGAGCTATTAGAAAAGATGTTCTTAGCGCAAGCCGATGGTAGTTATCGAAAACTGATCAACAAGCTTAGCTCTGCTAATTTACTGATCTTAGATGATTGGGGATTAGAGCCATTAACGGCTCAACAACGTAGTGATTTATTGGAATTAATTGATGCAAGATATGATACAAAATCGACATTAATTGCCAGTCAATTACCGATCGAAAATTGGTATGAAATGATAGGAGAATCGACACATGCTGATGCGATTCTAGATCGACTTGTTCACGGAGCAATAAAGTTGGAATTAAAAGGCGAATCGATGCGAAAAAAACTAAATACCTTGACTGAAGCCGATCACTGAAGCTAGATTTTACGGAGGTCTACTGGCGAACAAAAAAGTGATCGGCTTGAATGGTATTGACCGATCGGCATCATGGTATTACGCAATAGCTGCAGATTTAATACCACCAACTATTTGCTCAACAACCAAATTAGCCCACGCTGAATATATTGGTGCTCCTGGGTGAAACCCATCGCTGGCCATCACTTGACGCATAAACTCCAGCATAGTGATGTCGGGTTGTGGGTTTTCTAATGGTAATTTAATTAATCTGAAATCTGTCGGTTGGTCGACTTGTTGATTCAACTTAATAAGTAATTGCTGTAACTGGCGGTTAAATTGATTTGCACGCTGACCTAAACTCCAGCGAAGTGGATGAGGCAATGCAGGAAATAGCCCCAAAGGCGGTAACGCTGTGACCAAGATCAATTTGGGTGTGTATCGCTTTGTAATCAGTTCAAATAATGCTTTTTGTTGCAGCAACCACTTCTCGCAACTGATAGATGAGGTAATGTCATTCACCCCTAACGATGTCACGATGACGTCAAAATGCGTTTGCCCGAGTATAGGATGTGCGATATCAATCTGCTCTTGTAAGGCTTGTAAAGTGGTCGATGTTGTTGAGCCTGTTTTAGCAAACAAGCCATAACTAAACTCAAGTTGAGGACTTAATTGCTCAATAACCTGCCCTAATAATGCGTGCTGTTGAAATGCAACTCCAACGCCAGCCGCCGCTGAGTCACCTAAAATTAATAAGCTCAGAGCAGGATTAGCACCAGTTTGCCCCACTCGTTCGCCTTCAGGTTCAGGCAGCCTTGGCGTAGTACGACGAACGTTAAGCCCCTGAAACACCAACAACGGTGCTAAAATGAGTGACACTCCCTGATACAACATTGTTTATCCTTAATACCAATGACGATTAATCGAACCCTAATTTCGACTTACTCAGCACTAGATGTTCATTAAATGCAAAATCGACCGTTAACGATTATCAGCAATAAAATTCACTACAACATCCGCTAATACTTCGCCTTTGTCCTCTTGTAAAAAGTGCCCTGCAGCAACGATAGTGGTGTGTTTTTGCCCTTTTGTTCCAGGAATGAGCTTTTGCATCAAGGCATCGCCGCCCGCAGTAATCGGGTCTGAATCGCTAAAGACTGTTAAAAATGGCTTTTTCCATTGATTCAATACTTTCCACGCGGCGCGGTTTTTATCAGCTGCAGGATCGTCTGGGGTGATTGGTACTAATAACGGAAATTGGCGCGCGCCTTCTTTATAACGCTCATCCGGAAACGGCGCATCGTATGCTGCAATAATCTCAACCGTTAAAGTCGATACACAGGCACTGTTAATTAAGTTGCCCGTTGGGAATATTGCAACGTCTTGTGAAAACTGACGCCATTTTGTAAAGGCTTCACCCGGCGGATGGTCACCGGTAGGCAACATGGTGTTAGCACACACAATTCGTGCAAAACGCTCGCTTTCTTCGGCGGCTAAACGTAAACCAATTAACCCGCCCCAATCTTGGCAAACCAAGGTAATGTCGGTGAGAATAAGTTGCAGCATAAATGACTTCATCCAATCAACATGACGTTGATAGGTATAATCGTGACGTTTTGTCGGCTTATCTGAACGGCCAAAACCGATAAGATCAGGGGCAATAACACGATGTCCGGCTTTAACAAGAATGGGGATCATTTTGCGATACAAAAAGCTCCAGGTCGGCTCACCATGTAATAACAATATTGGCGCGGCATCCTTAGGGCCTTCATCAAGATAATGGACTCTCAGTTCACCACCTTCAGTGTCATCAACGGTTAAGTAATGCGCTGTAAACTGGTAGTCAGGCAAATTGGCAAAAAAACTGTCGTCGGTGCGTAAAAATTCCATATTACTGCTCTTCCTTATTATGTTTTCTATCAATATTGTCTGAGTAATTTAACCTCAAGCTAAATAAACCACATGGCTTAGCTTACCTTTACAGATCCAGTGAGTGTTTACCTCACTGGATCTGTCATCAATAAAACGAACTGCTATTAACTAAGATCTTTAATCGCGCGGCCAATGCCATCTACTGTTAACGGGTACATTTTGTTGTTTACTAACTGCTGAATAATGGAAATAGAGTGATGTATTGGCCAGCGACTTTCTGGTTGTGGATTGAGCCAGGCGATTTTATTGAAATGTCCCAGCAATCGATTCATGTATTCAATGCCGGGCTTTTCATTCCAATGCTCAACACTGCCGCCTTTAGCAATAATCTCGTAAGGACCCATGGTCGCATCGCCGACAAATATGACTTTGTAATCGGCCCCAAATGTTCTGATGACTTCTTCTAAATCAATCACTTTATCAAAGCGGCGGTTATTGTCTTGCCAGACTTTGTCGTACACACAGTTATGAAAATAAAAGAATTTTAAATGTTTAAACTCGCCGTGCGCCGCAGAAAAGAGTTCTTCGCATGTATGAATATAATCATCCATAGAGCCGCCGATATCGAAAAACATCAACACTTTAACGGCGTTGTGACGTTCCGGTTCCATGTGCACATCTAACATGCCGCCATTTTGTGCAGTGGAACGGATAGTCGTATTGATATCAAGCTTTTCGCTGGCGCCAGTGCGGGCAAATTTTCTGAGTTTTTTAAGCGCTAATTTAATATTTCGGGTCCCAAGATCACGGTCTTGGTCGAAATTTTTAAACTCGCGTTTATCCCATACTTTCACAGCACTGTTGTTACGGTTTTTATCTTGGCCGACTCTAATCCCTTCAGGGTTATAGCCGTAGGCACCAAAGGGCGAAGTGCCACCCGTACCAACCCACTTGTTACCGCCAGCATGGCGTTTTTTCTGTTCTTCTAGACGTTCTTTTAACGCCTTCATTAATGCTTCAAGCCCACCTAAGGATTTAAGCTTGTCTTTTTCTTCTTGTGAAAGGTGCTTTTCAAACTCCTTTCTTAGCCAATCTTCAGGTAGAATTTTATCAAAAATATCAATACTTTCGATGCCTTTAAAATACTCAGCAAAGGCGTTGTCGTATTTGTCGTAGTGGATTTCATCTTTAACCATGACAATTTTCGCAAGGTTATAAAACTCTTCCACATCTGCAAACACAACCCCAGATTTTAATAACGCAATTAAGTCGAGTAGCTCACGTAAGCTACACGGTACTTTGTGCTTTTTTAGGGTCAGAAAAAAATCAATAAACACAATGCACTACCTGTTTCTGCGGCTCATGAAAGCCAGCTTTTCAATTAATGAAACGTCTTGTTCATTTTTAAGCAATGCACCAAACAAAGGAATAATGTCTGATTTTTTATCGAGCAAAGTGTCTTGAGAGATATCGTCTGATATCAGTAGCTTAAGCCAGTCGATCAATTCTGATGTCGAGGGTTTTTTCTTAATCCCATTGACGTCACGTAAATCGAAAAACACTTCTAATGCTTGCTGTAACAAGTCCTGCTTAACATTAGGATGATGCACGTCGATGATCTTTGCCATTTCATCTTTGGTTGGAAACTTAATGTAGTGGAAAAAACAGCGTCTTAAAAATGCATCTGGCAGCTCTTTTTCGTTGTTAGAGGTAATGATGATAATAGGACGTTGTTTAGCCTTGATAACCTGTTGAGTTTCATACACATAAAACTCCATTTTATCGAGTTCTTGCAATAAATCGTTAGGAAACTCGATGTCGGCTTTGTCAATTTCATCAATCAATAAAATCGATCTCTGATCTTCTTCAAACGCCTGCCACAATTTACCTTTAACGATGTAGTTACCAATGTCGTGCACGCGGGCATCACCTAACTGGCTGTCGCGTAGGCGTGATACTGCATCGTATTCGTATAAGCCTTGTTGCGCCTTGGTAGTCGACTTAATGTGCCATTGATACAGTTTACAATTAAGTGACCGAGCCAGTTCTTCTGCTAACTGTGTTTTGCCCGTGCCCGGTTCGCCCTTAATTAATAACGGTTTTTCTAAGGCTATGGCCGCATTTACCGCTAAAGTAAGCTCGTTTGAGGCAATGTAGTTATCTGTACTTTTAAACATGGTCAACCTTTTCATTTATGTCACTTTGTCGTCGCAAAGCTTGTTATGTATTAGCTTGTGCAAATATTAGGCTTTAAGCCACGTGAATGGCCACTGGAGTGCCATTAAATGCTGCATTTCCCGTTAGCATATCAACTCTAGCCGCATCCGTTAAATCATTAATGCTCACACCAGGTTGGGCAGAAGCCACCGACATATTGGTGCCTTGCTGATTATGGCCCCACCCTTGCGGCATACTCACAACACCTTGTTGAATATCGTCGGTAATTGTCACTTCGATTTTGATTTGGCCAACGGCAGAACTGACTGACACGATTTGCCCCTGTGTTATCCCAAGCTGTTTAGCATCTTCAGAATGCACTTCTAAAGTACACGGATTTTTACCCTTAGTTAACCGCTCAGAGTTCTGTGTCCAAGTATTATGACTTTTCACTAATCGTCGGCCAATTAAGTCAAATGGATATCTGTTATCACGAGCTGCTTGAGTCATCACGGCATTCAAGCGTGGTAAGTCATCAACATACACTTGCGGGAATAAATTAACCTTACCATTTTCGGTTTTAATGCGTTGTTCGATACAGGGCATTAATGGGCCAAGGTCAATACCATGCGGATTGTCGATTAACGCTTGCAAGCTGATGCCTTGATCGCCATACGGGCCCTTTTTAAGCTCCATATCCAGTATCATTTCTGGGGTAACGTTTTGCATTGGGTCATCGGCAGGCAGGTTTAGCATTCTGGCTGATATCTCTTTTAATATTTGCCAATCACTGCGTTGATCAGGCTCTTTTTCAAATAATGGTGCTGAGTATTTGACCGTGTTGCGCACCGAAAATGAATTAAAGAAAATATCAAAGTGGGAGTTCTCTACTCCTGTGGTGCCAGGTAAAATAATGTCTGCGTATTTAGTGGTTTCATTTAAATAGATATCAACCGACACCATGTATTCAAGGCCTGCAAAAGCTTGTGCCAATTTATGGCCACTGGGCGCTGACAAAACAGGATTGCCCGCGACAGTGATGAGGCTTTTAATTTGCCCTTCACCCTCGGTTTGTATTTCTTCTGCTAAGGTTGCTACCGGAAACTCGCCATTAAAGAATGGCAATTGACGAACACGAGTTTGATGTTGACCAAATGAGCTTTTATGGCCACGTTTATGATTGCGTAATAAATCAAAAGCGGGTTGTGGAAACATCGCCCCACCGGCACGGTCAAAATTGCCGGTAATAATATTGAGCACATTGGTGAGCCATAAACATAAGCCGCCAAACGTTTGAGTTGACGCGCCCATGCGGCTATAACACACCGCAGAGTCTGCAGCTGCCATGTCATCTGCAAGCATGCGAATACTTACAGCATCAATACCGACAAATTCTGCTATGGCTTCTGGCGAATAGGCCTTGGCAAGATTGGCTACCTCATCAAACCCTTCAACCATGTTATCTAAATGACGTAAATTAACTTTATCATTGGCAAACACACAGTGAATTAATGCCAGTAACAACAGTGCATCTTTTTCAGGTCGAATAAATAAATGCTGATCAGCAATTTTAGCGGTGCGGGTTTTACGCGGGTCCACTACAACAATTTTTCCACCACGTTTTTGAATCGCTTTCATTCGCCCTATCACATTGGGCGCGGTCATCATGCTGCCGTTTGATACCACCGGATTAGCGCCAATGATCAACATAAAGTCAGTTCTATCAATATCCGGAACCGGAATTAACATGCCTGCGCCAAACATAAAGTTAGACGCAACATGATGAGGTAATTGATCAGCCGAAGCTGAGCTAAACCGATTCACGGTACCAAGCGACTTCATAAAAGGTTTAAGCACCAATGCATTGCCTAAGCTATGCGCATTAGGGTTACCTAAATACACCGCTAATGCATTTTTGCCATGTTGCTGCTGAATACTTTTGAACTTATCGGTAATTTCGCTAAATGCGTCATCCCAACTAATGGCTTTCCAGCCAGAACCGGTACGCTTAATCGGTGTTTTTAAGCGATCTTTGTCGGTATAAAAATCTTCTAAAGCCAACGCCTTAGGGCAGTTATAGCCTTGGCTGAAGGGATCGAGTTGATCGCCTTTGATCGACAAAATCTGTTTGTCTTGATAGCTGATTTCCAAGCCACACATGGCTTCACAAATATTGCAATTTCTATAATGGGTTTTTATGTCGCTCATATATATCGCCTGACTTGGAAAATGAATGTAACTGAACTGCTAGCGATAACTCAGCTAATAACGCACCTAATAACACAATGCTGACTGTGCTATTAGGTTTATTTGGCGAGGTTATGTGGTGGCTAAGTTCAGTTATGCCCCATTAATAAATAAGGCTTATCGATTGCTGATGGCCATAGCAGTTACAGTTTGACGATTAACTTGCCTTTGTTTTTACCGGTAAAAAACAAATTCAAGCCAGTCATTGCAGACTCAAGTCCATTTAATACGTGGGCACGATGCTTAATTTGCCCTTTCATCACATAAGGGGTTAATTTTTCGAGTAATGCAGGCACATCACCGAAATGATCTGGCATGGTGAAACCTTGGATAATCAAGCGCTTTTTAATCACTTGGATCCAATTTGGGCCTAAATCAGGAACCGCTTTCGGGTAGTCTGCAATCATGCCGCACACCACAATACGTCCATGGGCATTCATTCTGGCAAACACATGATGTTGAATTGGACCGCCAGTATTTTCAAAATACACATCAACTCCATTAGGGGTTAACTCGGCAAGCTTTGCTGCTATATCGTCGGTTTTATAATTAACTGCGCCGTCAAAACCAAGCTCGTTTACTATCCAATCTGCTTTTTCGTCGCTGCCGACAACGCCAATCACTCTTAGGCCATCTGCTTTGGCTAATTGGCCGACAATAGAGCCAACTGAACCTGCCGCGCCAGAAACCACAATAGTTTCACCTTTTTGTGGTTTACCTACGTTGAAAAGACCTTGTGTTGCAGTTAAGCCCGGTAAGGCGAATACCGATAAAATAGCTTCGTCTGGTAATGGCGCGGTGACTTTATTTAACCCTGCACCATTACTTAAAAAGTATTCTTGCCAGCCCATCATGCCCATTACGCGGTCGCCCACTTTAAAATCAGGGTGATTGCTTTCAACAATTTCACCAATGCCTGAGCTGCGCATCACATCACCTAACTCAACTGGTGGAATATAGCTTTCGGTGTCTGCGCTCATCCAACCAAACATGGCAGGATCCAGTGACATATGGTTCTGTTTCACCAAAAATTGCCCTTGTGCCACTTTTGGCATTTCTTTTTGGACCACTTCAAACAATTCAGGGCCGACTGGGCCGCCCTCTGGGCGTGCGATTAAGTTAATGGCTTTATATGTGGTCATGTTCAAATCCTTTTTTAAATGAGTTATCGTCAAAATATTAATGACAAGTGCTTAATTGATACCAAAAAATGAAATCTTGTCGCCATTAAGCGAGTAACGGCTCAATGCTTTTAATACTGTGAATATTCTGTTGTTGATAAAAATCTTTAAAATGTTCAGCTAACTTTTCACTTTCAACAAATACCTGTTGCCAATAATGTAAGCGCTGCGCCGGTTTCATTTCGACAAAATCACTACGGTCGGGGATTTTATTAAACGGCAGTGATGCAACAAACTCAGCAGATGGACATAAAAGCACGGTTTTGTCGTAGTGTTGTAAACGCGCTTTACGAGACAGGTTTTTATCAAACCAGCCAGGCTTTAATGTAGAACTGAAATGTGGATACAGAGTTAAGCCTTCATTTTGAATTTTAAAATCAAAATGATAGTCAATAATCCCACCATCGCGGTACATGCCTTGTGGGCAGTCGGCAATGTCTTTTATGCCTTGCATAACGATAGGAATAGAGCCAGATGCTAACAGCGCCGCTTTAATATTACGCTGGCTCAATGCCATGGACGTGGTAGCAATATTGTCAGGATCATAAATGCTTAAATTGCTTTGACCATGTTGAAAAATGTAACGCTCATACTGACTATTAAGCAGAGGCCTACTGATGGTATTTCTAATAAAACTATTAAATAAGCCTGCCCCTTGCTTGATTTTATTTTCTGATGCAACCAATCCATTGCATTTAGCCACAATAAAATGGGCTTTAAAGACTGGGTTATTAATTATTTCATCTGCACCAGTGTCACCAAATAACTCATCAAGTAACTCAACTGCTTTGGCTGTTATTTCATCTGGTTGTGGTTTAGTGTCATTTGAATAAACAGTTTCACTGTAATTTTTGGCTAAACGTTCTATCGCCGCAACCGGGTCATTTTGGGCAAAGCACGCAGCGCGAAAAGCGCCAGCACTTGATCCAATTAGGTTTAAAGGTTGTTGTCTGCCTTTAAAAAACTCACCAAAAAGGTATTTGTCTAAGCCCAGTAAGGTGAACCATTTAGGCCCGCCACTGGCACCAAGAAAAGAGCTGAATAACTCTGGAGTAAACCCCTGTTGCTGTATTGTTTTTAAAGCCGTTTTACCGGCATATATTTCTAACATATGATTCTTATTATTAAACTGCCGCAATACATGCCGACAGCTGCCCTTGTTATTTTATGCTTGTGCCTGATTCCGAAGATCTTTACGCAATACTTTACCCACATTGCTTTTAGGCAATTCATTCATAAACTCAATGATTTTAGGACGTTTATAGTTAGTCAGCATTTTGTTGCAGTGATCAAAAATATCTTGTTCTGTTAATGTTGGGTCCTTACGCACGATATACACTTTGACGCGCTCGCCAGTAATATCGCAAGATACACCCACCGCAGCGGCTTCAAGTACGCCTTCATGAGACACTATCACTTCTTCAATTTCGTTAGGGAACACATTAAAACCAGACACGTTAATCATGTCTTTTTTACGGTCAACAATCTTAAAGAAACCATTTTCGTCCATAGTGGCAATGTCACCGGTTGCCAACCAACCATCGATTAATACTTCATCGGTGGCTTTTTGGCGATTGTAATAGCCTTTCATTACTTGCGGGCCTTTAACCCACATTTCACCAGGTTCACCTAATGCAACATCTTCACCATCGGCACCCACTAAACGAATATCGGTTGATGATGCCGGTAAGCCAATCGAGCCGTTGTAGCTTTTTTGGTTATAAGGGCTCATTGTCACTAATGGCGCACATTCTGTTAATCCATAGCCTTCAAGTAAACGACTTTTAGTCACTCGTTCCCAATGTTCTGCAACCGGCCTTTGCACCGACATTCCGCCGCCAAAACCCATTTTTAATGCACTGAAATCAAGTTGATCAAACCCTGGAGTATTCAACAGTCCGTTAAACAAGGTGTTCACACCCGTAATCACGGTAAAGCGATATTTAGCCAGTTCTTTAACAAAGCCGGCCATGTCTCTTGGGTTGGTGATTAATAAGTTAGTGCCACCAAATGGCAAGAAGGCTAAGCAATTAGAGGTTAGTGCGTAGATATGATAAAGCGGCAATGCAGTGATAATCAGCTCTTTGCCTATTTCATAAACGTTCTTGGTAACCGCATTGGACTGCTCAAGGTTGGCAACCATATTACGGTGAGTCAGCATGGCACCTTTTGAAGGGCCTGTAGTGCCGCCAGTGTATTGTAAAAAGGCTAAGTCAGAACCGATAACATCAACTGGCTTAAAGGTTTGTTTGCTGCCTTTTGCCATGGCGTCATTAAATTTAACCGCATTAGGTAAATCGAACGCTGGCACCAATTTCTTCACGTGCTTAATCGCGCCGTTAACTAATGCGCCTTTAATCAGGCCTAATCGGTCACCCACACCAGTGGTGATAACATGTTTAACATCGGTTTTATCAATGACTGCCTGCAATACATGGGCAAAGTTTTCTAAAATTAAAATAGCTTTAGTGCCAGAGTCTTTTAATTGATGTTCTAATTCACGTGGGGTATACAGTGGATTAACATTCACCACAGTTAAGCCTGCGATAAGTGCACCAAATAATGCGATAGGATATTGCAGTGTATTGGGGATCATGATGGCAAACTTATCGCCTTTCACTAGCCCTAAGTCTTGCTGTAAATAGGCTGCAAAGTCTGTCGCTTGCTGGGCAAGCTGTTGATAAGTAATGCTGACATCCATGTTGATAAACGCCGTATTAGTGGCATATAACTTGGTATATTTTAAAAACAAATCTGCCAACGAGTTGTATTTATCTGGATCAATTTCAAACTCAACCCCAGGCGGATAACTCTTTTCTAGCCAAATCCTTTCCATAATACTGTCCCCAATTATTACAATATTGTCAGCTGCCTAACTCGGCTGCTGTGATTATTATTTTTATTCTTAACACACCTTAACAAACACTAACCTACACTCAGTTTTACAACACTTCAAATAAACCTGCAGCGCCTTGACCACCACCAATACACATACTGATCACCACGTATTTAACACCACGACGTTTACCTTCAATTAACGCGTGCATCACCATACGAGTACCGCTCATGCCATAAGGATGACCAATAGAAATTGCGCCGCCGTCGACGTTTAAACGATCATATGGAATGCCCAATTTTTCTGCACAGTAAATGACCTGAACCGCAAACGCTTCATTGATTTCCCACAAACCAATGTCATCAATATTCAAACTATGACGTTCAAGCAACTTAGGAATGGCAAAAATTGGACCTATGCCCATTTCATCTGGCTCACAACCTACAACCACCATGCCTCGGTAAACACCTAACGGCTTAAGACCGCGTTGCTCAGCGAGTTTTCGTTCCATTACCACAACAGCGGCAGCACCGTCAGACAGTTGCGATGCGTTACCGCCAGTAATTGAGCCGTTATCTTTTACCGCTTTTAAACCCGCTAAGCCTTCAATATTGGTTGAAGGACGATTACCTTCATCTTGAGTTAAGGTGACTTGTTCTTTAGTGATATCTCTGCTGGCTTTATCCATCACCAATTTTGTACACGTAACAGGCACAATTTCGTCATCAAATTTACCTGCAGCTTGTGCATCAGCAGTGCGTTGTTGCGAGATTAATGCATAAGCATCTTGTGCTTCACGCGAGATGCAATAACGATTAGCAACCACTTCGGCGGTATCAAGCATCGGCATATAAATCGCTGGACGATACGCTTTAACACTTGGGTCGACGGCTCGGTGCATGTTCATTTTATCGTTTTGAACCAAGCTGATTGAGTCACAACCGCCAGCAACTACCACGTTGGCGCCATCACAAACAATATGATTAGCCGCGATAGCAATAGACATTAATCCTGATGAACATTGACGATCTACCGTCATACCAGGCACAGACACTGGCAGTTTTGCCGCCATGGCCACTTGACGACCAAAGTTCATCCCCTGGTTACCTTGAGTTAACGCAGCACCAAAAATACAATCTTCAATTTCATTCGGGTCAATACCCGCACGTTCAACGGCTGCATTAACAGCAACTGCGGCTAATGTCGGTGCAGATAAATCGTTAAATGCGCCACGGTATGCTTTACCGATCGGGGTTCTTGCTACAGATACAATAACGGCTTCTCTCATGGTAATTCCTTTGTTTATCTGTCTTTAAAGACATGTAGTTTTTATGTTTGCTAGTGCGAGCTTACTGTTAATGGTTTTGCTGCTCATGCAGTATCGCCATTAATATCAAGCTCAATCCGCATCGAATAATTTATTGCTGTTGCGACTTCATAAAAGCCATCGCCTTCATCACAAACTTCTCGCCTTGTTGAGCTCCAGACTTCAATGCTTTTTGATTATCTTGCGCAGTGAGTTGCGCCCAGTTGTCACGCACCGCTTCTGGGGTTTGTGATGCTTTAGGAATAAAACAGCCTTCGGTTTCAAAAATACTGGCACTTGAATAACCGCCCGCACCAGCACATAAAATAAACCGAGTTGGCGCAAGTTCATCACACAAGGTCAGCATGCCAGCAGTAACAGCCTCTGGCGCGAAGGCTTTAACGATTTCTTCTGGCATTAAATCTTCTGTCATACGCGTGCCCGCTGTTGGGGCCAACGCATTGATGTGGATGTTATTTTTGGCACCTTCAAGCACTAAGGTATTCATTAACCCAAGCACTGCCATTTTGGCTGCACCATAGTTAGACTGACCAAAGTTACCGTACATGCCGCTTGACGATGTGGTCATCACAATGCGGCCATAATTTTGCTGCTTCATGATTTCCCATACCGCTTTAGTGCAGTTTACTGAGCCCATCACGTGTACATCCATCACTAGCTTAAAGTCATCTAAGGTCATTTTAGAAAACGATTTGTCGCGTAAAATCCCTGCATTATTAATTAAAATGTCGACACGGCCCCACTTGTCCATGGTTTGCTGCACCATGTCTTGTACTTCATCAAAGTTGGCTACGTTTGCGCCATGACTAATGGCTTCACCGCCCATTTCTTCAATTAAACGAACCACATCTTGTGATGCTGCAGAAGATGCACCGCTACCATCGCGTGCGCCACCTAAATCATTTACCACGACTTTGGCGCCACGTTTAGCGAGTTCCAATGCATGTGAGCGGCCTAAACCATTACCGGCACCTGTGACTATGGCTACTTGTCCTGCAAAACTGATCGTCATGTTGGTTCCCTCAATATACTGATAAATCATCTTGTTATAATGTAGTTATATGTCTGATTACTTGACCATTTGCACAGAAATCCACTCAGCCACTAATGCCGGAGTATCTACACCTTCAATTTCAATGGTTACTTCGGTTGATAAACGGAATTGTCCTGGTTTCTTTTCTTCAATCGAAAGGGTTTTAGCGTGTGCTCTAATGCGGCTATTAACGGTAACCGGCTGTAAAAATCTCACCTTATCGAAACCGGCATTCAAGCCCATATAAAAACCGTCAATGATGACGCTAAATTCTTCAGCAAAATGTGACAACATGGAAAGTGACAGGAAGCCATGGGCAATGGTCGAGCCAAAAGACGTGGCTTTGGCTTTTTCTTCATCTACGTGGATAAACTGATGATCCAGTGTGCAATCCGCAAACTGATTAATCTGATCTTGAGTGATTTGATACCAGCCTGTTGGCTCGGCTTGGAAGCCAATATAGTTTGTGATGTCGTTACGATTGATGACTGTCGGCATTGTTCCCTTTCCTCTTGTACTTTAAAAGTACTGTCCATGAATGAAATTTAAGCGATATCTCATGCTAATTGGGCTGAGCACATTAAACAAATGAATAGTTTTGATACCAAGACATTCGCAATATGAATAGTCTAGAGTGTTGAAAAGGAATTAACACGTCGGGGATTCATAACAAAAACGCATTACCCAATTAATGAGTAATGCGTTAATAACAATGGATTTATACTAGCTATAATTGAGAAATCACCCCGTGAATCAAAATACAACTATAGGCAAAGTCTGACTGGTAATACTCATCTAGGGAATCAACTTACCTACAAATAACTCAGCTCAGTCAGTGATAACCGATGATGACTATGACCAACTTGGACATCATTCAATTTAGGCTAAAACCAGTCGGCTTGCATGTCAAAACTGGTACTGTCAGTACTCCTCAACAGAGATGACCACACCGCAATTTTGGGTAATTCAAAGCGATAGAAATACTGCGATGCCTGTAACTTACCTTTATAGAAAAACTCATCAGCTTGATGCGGTTGCTGTGCTAAGGCTTTGGTGGCAACCATACTTTGTTTAAGCCATAACCATGCAATAATGACATGGCCAAACAACTCTAAATACTTAACTGAGTTGGCTAAGGCTAAATCGATATTCTTCGTTGCCATGCCGTTAAGGACGGCTTCGGTTGTCAGCGTTAATGTCTCTACCGCTTCGCTTAGCTTCTGGGTATATTCGCTCAAGCTGTCGTATTGTTTGGCTTGTTCAATAGTTTTAGTTATTTCGTGTAAGGTGGCTTTATAACCCTGCATCTTATTCATCGGCACTTTACGGGTGATCAAATCTAACGATTGTATTCCCGTGGTGCCTTCATGTATTGGGTTTAGGCGGTTATCACGATAAAACATCTCAACTGGATGTTCATTGATGTAACCATGCCCGCCCATGACTTGAATAGCATAAGAGTTAGCTTTAGGGCCATATTCAGATGGCCAGGTTTTAATGATTGGGGTTAAAAAATCTAATAAAGTATGGGCATGTTCACGCTGCTCACTGGTGTCTGCAGTACGTTCGTCATCGCTTAATTGAGTCCCATACAACACTAACGCCATTGCCCCTTCTGCATAGGCTTTTTGCGCTAATAACATGCGTTTTACATCAGCATGCTCAATGATGTTGACCATAGGGGATTGCGGGTCTTTACACGAGGGTAGTCGACCCTGCGGACGGTTTTTAGCGTAATCGACTGAATATTGATAACCAGCCACAGCCAATACCGCACCACTGGTACCCACCATGATGCGAGCTTCATTCATCATGTGGAACATGTACTTTAAACCGCAATGTTCTTCACCGACCAAATAGCCTATTGAGCCATTTTTTTCACCAAAACTCAGAGCAGTTGAGGTTTGCGCGCGGCCACCCATTTTATGAAATAGCCCAGCGAGAGCGACCTCATTGTCTTCACCGACTGAACCATCTTCATTAAGCAAAAACTTAGGTACCACAAATAACGAAATACCTTTCACACCTTTTGGTGCGCCTTGAATTCGTGCTAACACCAAATGAACGATGTTGTCGCTTAAATCATGGTCTCCGCCTGAAATATAAATTTTATTGCCAGTAATGCGATAAGTACCGTCGTCCGACTTGACTGCCTTGGTAATTAAGTCACCCAAAGCCGAGCCACTGCCAGGTTCGGTCATGGCCATGGTGCCCATAAAACGGCCTTCGCGCATGGGCTTAACCCAAGTGTTAATCAGTTCTGGACTGCCATGTGCTTGCAACAAGTTGGCGTTGGCTGTGGTTAACATGTTGTAACCCATACCGACACCGCCAGCCACACTCAAAAATGAGGCTGCTGCACTGGCGATAATCGGCGGTAATTGCATACCACCTAAATCATAATCTGCAGTAGCAGAACCAATACCAGACTCGTTAACCGCATCGATTGCGGTTTTAAGTTCTGGAATGATATGCACTTTTTTACCATCAAATGTCGGTTGGTGAGTATCCAATTTCTGACGGATAGGAAGAAAGTATTTTTCTGCGATCGCTTTTGCCGTAGTGACAACTTCATTAAAGGTCTGGCGATCGTGATCTTGATAACGTGCTCGGCTCGTTAGCGCTTCACTGTCAAACAGTTCGTAAAGCATAAATTCGAGATCGCGTTCATTCATTAACGTTGCAGGCATAATATTCTCTTCTTATCTTGTGACTAAGCAGAGGCCGATGTTGGCATCTGCTTACCATGTTTAGACTTATTAATGAGTCTCAAAAATGTCCGTCAATAGCGTCCATCAACAACCGCTACATCCGCTTAAAATGCTGACACGCCGCCATCAACGGCAATGCATTGTCCTGTCATATAAGTGTTGGCGGGAGATAACATCATTAGCATCACTGCGACGATTTCTTTTGGCTCTGCTAAACGATTCATTGGCGCGCCACGGGCCATTTTCTTTTGCTTTTCTTCGTCAGCAAAGTTGGTCACCATCGGCGTGAGAGTAAAGAATGGGCATATTGCATTAATACGAATATTTTCACGGCCGTATTCCACTGCACCGGTTTTAGTTAAGCCAATAACAGCATGTTTTGCCATAGCATAAGCACTGCCTCGAGCTGCACCACCTAAACCAGCCATTGAACTGACATTGAGGATGGCGCCTTCGCCTTGTTTAAGCATTTGTTGTATTTGGTGACGCATGCCAAATTGCACACCTTTAACGTTAATCGCAAACTGGCTGTCCATAATGGACTCGTCAATGTGGTGCAGCGGCATAAACTCGTGTGCGATACCGGCATTGTTAACACCAATATCCACTCGGCCAAAATATTCAATTGCAGTATCGACCATGGCTTTACAGGATTCATTCTTAGACACATCGCATTTCATTGCGACCACTTCTGCACCTGTCGCGGCAATGGCATCGGCCACTTGATGTACGCCAGCTTCGTTAATGTCACTGATGACTAACTTAGCGCCACGTTTGGCTAACTCTTCGGCCAATAATTTACCAAAACCTTGTGCGGCGCCTGTAATAACGGCGACTTTGCCAGTAAAGTCTAATAATGGATCCATGCGAGTAACTCCTGTAATTGATGGTCTTATTGTTATAGTGAGTGTCTGTTTATCTATTTTTTATCATTTGTTCTTAACTTCAATCTTAAGTATTAACTATTAAAATGAGTGTTAACGTCGCTTTATCACGGTAAATGTCGTTGATAAAACGCTGCTATTTTTCTTGGGCGACAACCTGCAATGCCATTTGTGCCAGTGGCTCAACGAACGCCCCCACTTTATTGGCATGTTCATTTGATGCATTGCCTTCTGCGGCACGTTTTGCCACCCCTTGCGCAATCGCCGCTAAACGGAAGAAGCTAAACGCAAGGTAAAAAACCCAGTTTTCAATCCGTTCAATGCCCATACGTTGGCAATATAAATCGACATATTCTTGTTCAGTCGGAATGCCTAAGCTGCCACGGTCGATATCTTTTAAACCATCAATACTGCCCATCCCAGCTGGCATACGTAATTGCATGCATTGATAAGCAAGGTCGGCATATGGATGACCTAATGTTGATAATTCCCAGTCGAGCAACGCTATAACCTGTGGCTTATCTTTGGCAAACATCATGTTGTCTAATCTAAAGTCGCCGTGGACTAAACACACACGGCCATCATCTTCGGGTAAGTTGTCATCAAGCCACTGACTTAGCTGGTCCATTGCAGAAATTTTCTTAAGCTCGGTTAACCGATATTGCGATGTCCAGCGAGTCAATTGGCGCTCAAAGTAGTTACCCGCTTTGCCATAATCACTTAAGCCAACGCCATCAACATCAACACTGTGCAAAGCCGCCAATACTCGGTTCATTTCGTTGTACATCGCTGAGCGGCGTTCATCGGAGTCTATCTCGGCTAACGATGCGCTCCAGTAAACAGTGCCATCGCAATATTCCATTAAATAGAACATTGAACCGATAACCGTAATGTCTTCACACAGATGGAATACTTTTGCTACAGGCACATCGCTGTCTTTTAAAGCATTAAGGACCCGATATTCGCGATCTACAGCATGAGCAGACTTTAATAACTTGCCTGAAGGTTGACGGCGTAACACATACACACCCGATTTTGCGGACACTTTAAACGTCGGATTAGACTGACCGCCGGCAAACTTTTCTAAGGTAATCGGGCCTTTAAAACCATCGACTTGATCTTGTAAGTAAGCAGTCAGCTGTTCATTATTAATTGATAATACTTGGGGCATTTGGCAATACTCTTGTTGTTATTCTTAGTCATTGGATCGCAGTCATTAAAATTAGTCAGCTTGAATCAGTGTTTACGATCCAATGTTTAGCAATCAATGTTTAGCAATCAATGCTCATAAATAATTGCGATCTGATCGGTGACACGGCATTTAGATTGAAACGCAGTTATGCGTTTCAATCTGTTGCTGATATCTGCGACTTATCGATTTATTCAGTAATCTTTTTCACTAAATCACGACCTAACTGCATCATATGCACTTGGTCTGGGCCATCGGCTAAACGCAAAGTACGTTGGCCTGCCCATGCGTGTGCTAAGAAAGTATCTTGACTCACACCCACTGCACCGTGGCACTGAATAGCACGGTCAATCACATCAAGAGACATGTTCGGCGCGACAATTTTGATCATGGCAATCAGTTCTTTGGCGGCTTTATTGCCGTCTGTATCCATTTTTTGCGCCGCTTTTAAGGTCATTAAACGGGCTTGTTCAATTTGGCAGGCAGATTTAGCAATATCTTCACGTACTGACTGTTGCTTGATCATCGGTTGACCAAACACAATACGTTCACCAACGCGTTTACACATTAAATCTAACGCGCGCTGGGCTATACCGACTGAGCGCATACAGTGATGAATTCGTCCAGGGCCAAGACGGCCTTGAGCAATTTCAAAACCTTTGCCTTCTGCAACAATAATATTTTCAACCGGTACGCGAACATTGGTAAACGTCACTTCACCGTGACCTTCTGGAGCGTCGTTATAACCAAACACTTTCATTGGCCGCACTAACGTCACGCCCGGGGTGTTCATTGGCACAAGCACTTGTGATTGCTGAATATAACGATTGCTGTTGGTTGGGTCTGTTTTGCCCATCACGATCATAATTTCACATTGCTTACGACACGCGCCGCTGATGTAAAACTTACGGCCATTAATGACATACTCGTCACCATCACGTTCAATGCTTAACTCAATATTAGTCGCATCACTTGAGGCAACTTCTGGTTCTGTCATGGCAAACGCTGAACGGATTTTGCCTTCTAGCAATGGCTCTAACCATTGTTTTTTCTGGGCTTCATTACCGTATTTAGCCAATACTTCCATGTTGCCGGTATCGGGTGCCGCACAGTTAAACACTTCAGATGCCCACATCACTTTGCCCATAATTTCAGCCAGCGGTGCGTATTCTAAATTAGTCAATCCAGCACTGTATTTACCGTAAGCAACGGGCAGAAATAAATTCCATAATCCTTCTGCTTTCGCTTTGGCTTTTAATTCTTCCATTAACGGAGGCGTTGACCAAAGATCAAGCTCTACCTGCCGGTGCATTTCTTCTTCTACCGGAAACACGTTCAAATCCATAAAATCATTTACACGTTTGATTAATGCTTGAACTTTTTCACTGTATTCAAAATTCATGTTCTACCCTTCTATTGGTTATTACGGTGTAATAGCAGTGCTAGAGTGAGGCTTAATATTTCAATTAAGACTCAAGCAGATCAGCAAACGTTAACTGAGTGACGTTAATGATTTTTTGTTAAACGGTTTAATATCCGCGATGGCTTTGTGTTTAATTTTATTGACCCACTGCGGATCGACTAATAAGGCGCGACCGACAGCGACTAAATCAAATTCGTTATTGTTTAAACGTACTAATAACTCATCAATGCCAGTTGGATTAGACGTACCCGATAAATCGGCATTACCTTCGCCAATAAAGTCAGCGTCTAACCCCACATTGCCAACAGTAATAACAGGCTTATTGGTCAGCTTTTTTGTCCAACCCGCTAAGTTAAGGTCTGAACCTTCAAATTCAGGCACCCAAAAACGACGTGTACTGGCATGGAAAATATCGACGCCAGCATCGCTTAGCAAACCTAAAAATGTTGCTAACTCTGCAGGGGTTTGACACAGTTTTGCGCTGTAATCTTGTTGTTTCCACTGTGAAAAACGGAAGATAATCGTAAAGTCATCACCCACAGCGGCGCGAATCGCTTTTACAATTTCAACACCAAAGCGAGTACGATTTTCTAACGATCCACCGTATTGGTCATCACGTTGGTTCGTGCCTTCCCAAAAGAATTGATCAACTAAGTAACCGTGGGCGCCGTGTACTTCAATGGCATCAAAGCCAATGTTTTTGGCATCCAATGCGGCTTGTGCAAAAGAAGCAACTACTTCGTTGATATCATCCTGGGACATAGCAACGCCATTTTTAGCACCGGGTTTATACAAGCCAGATGGACTATAAGCTGGGGCTTCTTTGTCTGGGCCAACGCCGGGTTTTCTTACAGAACCTACATGCCAAAGCTGTGGTGCAATTTTGCCACCTGCCGCATGCACTTCATCCACTACGTGTTTCCAGCCAGCTAATGCTGCTTCGCCATAAATAGCGGGTACGTTTTCATAACCGTTAGCGGCTTTATGAGAAATAAATGTGCCTTCGGTAATAATTAATCCCACGTCACCCTCAGCACGTCTGCGGTAATATGCTGCAACTTCTTTATTAGGAATGTAATTTGGTGAAAACGCACGTGTCATTGGCGCCATAACGGTTTTGTTTTTAAGTGATAACGATTTAGTGTTAAATGATTCAAATAACTTATCGATACTGGTGTTTTTGTCACTGTTCATGGGTGCTTCCTAGCCTGTTATATTTTTTATTTTGTCTGCAATATTGTTTTTACTGTCGGTAATGGGTTACCTCATTAGACAGTTAGCCAATCAAATAGCCACCATCAACATTAATAGCCGTACCCGTGGTGTAGCTTGATGCGTTTGAGGCGAGATACAACACTGTGCCGGCCATTTCATCTGGCTGAGCCACACGCTTCATTGGTACGTGGTACATCATTTGTTTCAAAATGGCTGGGTTATCAACTAACGCAGAAGCAAACTTGGTATCTGTTCCGCCGGGTAATAGAGCATTCACGCGGATATTGAATTGGGCACATTCTTTGGCGAATGCTTGTGTCATTGAAATAACAGCCGCTTTAGTAATAGAGTAAATACCTTGGAAGTCGCCTGGGATGACGCCATTAACAGACGCGACATTAATGATTGAACCACCGCCACTGTCTTTCATTAATTTTGCGCCTTTGGTCGACATAAAAAAGTAACCACGAATGTTAACGTCAACGGTTTTTTGAAAGGCGATTAAGTCAGTATCAATAATGTGACCAAAATATGGGTTAGCAGCAGCGTTATTGACCAGAATATCTAGTTTGCCATGTTGCTCTGTAATGGCGGCGAAAATCGACTCTATTTGATCCATGTCGCCAATGTGACACGCAATAGCTTGTGCACTGCCGCCGGCTTTAATAATATCATCAACCACTATCTGGCATGCTTCGATTTTTCGACTTGATACAATGACATGGGCGCCATACTGAGCTAATACTTTGGCAACACTTTCGCCAATACCACGGCTTGCACCAGTCACTAAGGCAACCTTCCCTGTTAAATCAAACAAATTGACATTGTTCATGTTTTTTCCTTTATATTTTTTGATTAATGGTTCAAAGCGCTAAAGTACCCTGATATTACCTAAAGGTTACCCAGTCATCGCCAGCCTGTTCTAAGTGACTGTAGTTATTAAAATAATCAACACTCAACATATTTTCGGAAAATAACAGTTTAGTAACAGCTGTATTTCTGGCCTGTTGATTCAAGGCTAATGTTTGTCGATCGTTCAATTGCAAAATGTGCTGCACAATTGCCGAAATTGTCCCTCCGGAGGTAAACACTAAAACGTCTTTTGATTTTGTTATGTGATTTCCGGCAGTGATAATCTCACGTTTTTTTGCTAATTCTTGTTCAATAATATTCTGCAGAGCCCGAATGCAACGCGCCTTAAATTGTGGCCAACTCTCTTTGTATTCATTGTCTTTATCACCCGTTATCCAACGATCGAGCGCTTGAGAAAATTCTTTTTGTAGCGTTTTATTGGGTTCATTACGTTGACTGATTTCATGGCTCATTTCTGCGAAGTTTTGCCACTGATCATTGTATTTTTTTAAAATATCGACATGGTCAAACTCATTAAAACCAGAGTGGATAACCATTGGGGTGGTTTCACCTTGATAGCCTTTTACAAAGCTGGTTAACGTTTGCCCATGACGCAATAAATCACCACAATAAAACTTGCTAGGTATCGCTCTAGCACGCCAATACTCTCCTAATATCGCAGCTTGCTGACTTCCTTTATCTGACAGTTGATCATAATCAGTACTTCCAAAAGATGCCTGTCCGTGTCGAATCAAATAAATTGCTGCCATATGAGGTCTCTAACTGAATGAAATGATGGTTCAATACCAAAGTAATAAATTAACTAGCTACTTAAATTACTATTTAACTGATTGTTTAGATTGTTGTTAATTTAGGTTTAACCGCTTTGAAAGCAACATGGAATTATTTTCGAACACCAGTACTTGCTATTAATAATGACAACGTTAGCGTTTATTTAACCCACTATTGTATTGCACCGAATCTACTTGACTATGCTAATAGCAACATCTAAATTGAACAAATGAATAGTTCTAATACCCTACTATTTATATTTTAAATAGTGACAGTGCTACTTGATACCTAATACTAGACAGCAGATATGAGTTGAGGTGTTCTCAACATAAACAGTGAGATCACCGGAGTAAGAATGAAAATTGATTTGAATTTGTTTGTGGTTTTCGATGCGATTTATTGTGAGGGAAACATAACCAAAGCAGCGTCAGTGCTAAATTTATCGCAACCTGCGGTGAGTCATTCATTAGGTAAACTGCGGACTCACTTTGATGATGCTTTGTTTATAAGACAAGGTAATGAAATGCGCCCAACACCAGTGGCCAAGAACGTCATTGATGACGTGCGTGAAGCATTACATCAGTTACAAGTGTGTTTGGTACAGTCTCGACAATTCGAACCATTAACTTCACGTAAGAGTTTTTCATTGTCATTGCATGGTTCGCTAGAACCCTACTATTTACCGATACTGCAACAGAGTTTGTCTTTAGAGTCTCCGTCCATCAATTTAAGCAGTAATAAAAGAGTTAGACGCACAGAACTGGAAAACAAACTGGCCAGTGGTGATATTGACTTGGCAATTGATACACTTATACCTGTTAGCAATAACATTATGCATACTCAATTAGAGCTTGACCAACTTGTTGTTGTTGCACGTAAAAACCATCCAGCAATGAATCCTGATCTTGATTTAGCAACCTACCTTAAACTCGACCATGTGCTGGTTTCATCTCGCTCCACTGGCCCTAGCCTAGAAGATTTTGAATTATCACGTATTGGCTTACACCGTAAAATTTCATTACGTTGCCAACATGCATTATCAGCCTGCCGGGTCATTTTAAATAATGACATGTTGCTAACACTGCCCAAAACCGCAGCAGCTATGTATAGCAAGATGCTTGATATTGATATACACCCAATGCCGGTTGAATTACCTGATATTGGTGTTCATTTATATTGGCATGTTAACGTTGACAAAGAGCCAGCCAACAAATGGCTTAGAAACAAGATGATTATTGCGGCAACTGAAACTAAAAGACCGACTTAACGACGGACAGTTGTTATTATTGATTTTTTATTCAGAATAACCCGTTGATTAAGTTAAGGTTAATTTGAGGTTAAGTTAGTAGCATGCATAGAGTTTTATTATGTTTGCAATCAAATTTAACCTTAAAAAACAAACAACGTTAGTTCAATTTAGCTATAACAAGCAGATTACATTAGTGTCATTTTCTATGCATTTTTTGTCATAACTAAAGAGCTTAATACTTATTACTAAATCACATTGTTGAGCAGTTCCACACACATATAAGTATTTTAATGCGCACCATCATCCATTGAGTTAATGATTACAGCGTATTTATGATAAGCATCATCAGCATTCATCGGTTTTGAAAAATAATATCCCTGTGCAACATCGCAATGATGTTCAATCAAAAAGTCTAATTGGTCTTGTAATTCAACTCCCTCAGCCGTGACACATTTACCTAATGAATGCGCCATGTTTATCACCGCTTTTACCACGGCTTGATCTTCAGCTGAATGAATTAGATTACAGATAAATGACTGGTCAATTTTTAACATTGTTGCTGGCAGTGATTTAAGATAAGCAAGTGATGAGTAGCCCGTGCCAAAGTCGTCGATAGCCACATGAATATCAGCTTGGATAAGCTTTTGTAAAATATCAATTGATTGTTCAGGAATGGCCATCAAAGCGGTTTCTGTGATTTCAAACTTAAGCCACTTAGGTTCGGCACCAATATCTGTAATAACAGCCAGTAAATCGTCAGCTAAGTTAATGCTCATCAATTCTAGCGCAGACAAATTGACTGATACCCTTTTGAAGTCAAAACCTTGCTCATGCCATTTCACTAACTGTTGGCATACCGTTTTGAGCATCCAACGGCTTAATTCAAAGATTAAACCAGTATTTTCGGCAATAGGGATAAATTCAGCCGGAGAGATAAGCCCAAAGTCTGGATGGTCCCAACGCATCAACGCTTCAAATCCACCTAGGCCTTGGCTTGGTAAAAGGATTAAAGGCTGATATACCGCAAACAATTGATAATGTTCAATAACAGGTTCAGCTAACGCTTTACGTAACCCCTGCTCAATAATGAGACGGCGTTTATTATGTATCGCTTGTTGTTTGTTACAAAATGCCACCCCAAACGGTCTTTTTTTCGCTTCATACAAAGCTGAATCTGCTTGGTTCAATATCGCTTCAGCATCTTTGCCATCTTCAGGAAAAAGACTAATACCCACACGACAACCTAAAATAATGGTTTGTTCTAAAAACTCAAAATGTTGTTGAAATACTTCAACTAATTCAGTCGCAATGGCATTTGCTTCATCGGCAGCTTTATTGGGTAATGCAATACAAAATTTATCACCGCCAAAACGTGACACTGTGAAGGTTCCATTTAGCGTAGTACTAATGCGTGTAGCCGCCTGCTGTAGAATATAGTCGCCAGCACTATGTCCAAAGTTATCATTAATAATTTTAAAACGAGTAAGATCTAAAAATAGTAATGCCAGCGGCTGTTGATTTTGCAGACATATTTGAATATTTTCGTCGAGTAAAATCTTAAAAAAATAACGGTTAATTAAGCCCGTTAAGTCGTCATAGTGCGACAGCTGATACAACATATCTTGTTGCTGTTTACGCGATGTCACATCGTGGGCAATACCTTCGCAACCAATGCATTCACCTTCATCATCATACATAGGTCGTTCAAGCACCTCAAAGGTATGAATAACGCCATTCGTATCAAATATTTCTATCTCAAATGGCGCTAATTTCTCTCCGTTAATAATGCGTTGGATATATCCTGAGATCAGTTGATTTTTCGGATTGTCAGTTAACAATTTATAATAATATTCGCCAAATCCAGTAATAGTGAGCCCTAAAATATGAGTCACTGAAGGACTGACATATTGTACAAAACCATCGGTATCGTGCTGATAAAAAATGTATTCATCTTCTAACGACTCAACCAAACCACGGTATCTATTTTCGCTAATGGTAAGCTGAAGCGTCCGTTCCAAGACGTTTTTTTCAAGATTATTTTTTAATTCGTTTAATGCCATATTGGCATTTGCAGTATTAATATTAGCAATGGTTAAGGCTTGATTATTCCGTCTAGCTTGCAAAATCCACACACTAAGCAACAAAATTAATACACCTGCCACCGCCGCAAACTCAATCAAATCTTGGTTATCTTTCGGCAGCGTAATATTTGCCCCCCAAGCTTCATTAATGGCAATTTTTTCAGTAGAGCTCAACGAGCTCAACCCTTTCTGCATAATACTGGCTAAAATAGGAAAGTCTTGTCTGACTGCAATGGATTCATTAGCATTGTTTTTTTCGTAAAAGGCGAAGAATTTCAAATCAGAAAATGAGTACTTTAACTGATAATAATTTGCTGCAGCTAAAAAGGTGATTGCCGCATCGGCTTGATTAGCCTGCACAGCTTCCATTGCTTCACGCATGTTATCAACCACAAATGGCGTTACGCTGGGGAACTCTTTAATAAGTTTATCGGAATATTGATAATCCTTCACTATCGCAATGGTTTTATTAGCAATATGACTGCGGTTATTAATTTGATGGTTATTATTTTTACCAATAATCACCAGCGATTTATAAACAATTGGACTAGTGAACAAAAATTGGTTTTCGCGCTCAGGTGTGTTGACCATGGTTAACACTATATCAATCTCTTTTTGCTGCAGATTTTTGACGATATCTGGCCAGCGATGTTCATCATTTATGACAAACTCTATGCCTAACTTTTGCCCAATCAACAACAAAGTATCAACTGCCATTCCAACAATTTGATCGTTTTCATTGATATAAGTATAAGGAGGGAAATAACCATCCACACCCACACGAATTGGTTGATGTTCGCTCAGCCATTGTTGCTCATGTTCATTAAGGGTTATTGGCCTAACAGCGGTCATCTCGACAACATCAGCACGTGTAAAGTTAGCGAATGACAATAATAACAATATACAAAGAAAAACATTTGTATAGGCAGTCGGTTTTTTCGGCATTATTATTTTATTCCTGGTGTTTATATAGCCAATGCTAAAACTAACACCGGTAAAATGTAATGAACTTGTGAACGGAACATTTAATCGTAGCACATTTAAAACAATAGCCTACAATTTTAACCATTAACTATAATTTTTCAATTACTTAGTCGCGCACATTTAGATGATTTATTTATACTAAAAAAGGTTACTGACATACAAACTTTAATAAGTATTTTGTGTCAATAACCTTTAGTGAACTGTATTTTTGTGATCAAGCGCTCAACCATACGGTTTATGTCGATCTGGGGAGTGTGAACAGTAGGCCAAACAATATTAGTACTGCCATCGGTGTATTATTATCTTGTAATAGACAAGCTGCATCCATGCAGTCGTCGGTAACTGCTCCTGCGTTACTCTAGCTCCTGCATCCATGCAGTCGTCGGTAACTGCTCCTGCGTTACTCTAACTCCTGCATCCATGCAGTCGTCATTTAAGTCTACTATCAGGATTTTGGTTGAGGTTTATCCGTTATCGCTAAGTAATAACAGCACAGTCGATTATTGACTGAAGCTTAACTCACTAAACGACAACGACATCTTGCCTAATCCTTGATATTCAATCTGCAGAGGTTTATCCATGTCGACTTTAAGTACACCGCAGTATGAGCCGGTAATTATCGCTTGGCCGGCTGTAATCTCAATGCCGCGAGTGGTTAAAAAATTCACTAACCAGTACAAAGGTGATGCAGGTAAATCACACGGATGACAACCGTCATAGGTATTGGTAGTTTGTTGTTGAGTGACCGTTATTTGGATTTTGCTAGCCATCAATGCCTTAGCTATGTCAATTTCTGGGCCTAAGTACAACCCCTGATTACTGAGTCCGTCAGCCAATTTTTCAACAAATGTGGCTGGATAATCTCGGCTAAATCGTTGTTGAATTAACTCCAATGCCATATGAGTAGCGCTAATTTGCTGATTAATTTCGGTTTCAGAGTAATGACGATGAGCCTCAAAAGTTTGACCAACAACAAAAGCGATTTCAGGCTCAATCAGGGCACGCTGTGCAGATGATAAAATGGCACATTCTTGTTGATTGACAATGGCATCGGCCAAAATAGGTGCAACAATCAAATCGCCATTGTCTCGCGGCGTTAAACATTTCCAGCCAGTAACATTATGTTGATTCAACGCAATCATCGCGACTTGGATTTCAAGTGCCGTTTCAATACTGTCTATATGCTGTTCAGGTAGTAAATTTGACTCAGGCTTAACACAATGCCTTTGTGAAAAGAGATGTTTGGCAATGTCGTTTATATTCGTTTGTTGAACCATTACGGTTTCCTATTGCGATAGTGAAATACTTTAACAAGCGAAGCATTAGTCGCGAGTAAGTGATTATTATAAATACATCTTCGGTTAGTATTAACGCCACACATTATTCACAGCTGTATCGATGCTAGTCGCGTTAAAGTTAGTGGCATTTAAGCTGATGACTCCGCACAAACAACCACAGCATCAAAGCTAGTATAAAGTAACGCTCACGTTATCCAGCTTTGCGTTGTTTTAACTGTGCTTTAGTTTGCTCAAACCATTGATAAACAATCTCGCGTGCTTGCTCCGATGGCATTGCATTAGACGCGCCTCTAATCTGGTCGATTTCGCACATCAACGGCTGAGTTTTAGTGATTTTGATACCAATAGTCATTCGCTCAGGCTTAGCCATTTTAAACGCACAATAATGTCCGTTGGCAATGCTTTGATGATAAATAGCGATACAGTGACCTTGTTCCAGGCCTTCTGCAACGAGTTCATCATAACGGCTAATAGCCATAATTTGACTATTGGCTGTAAGCAATTGCGGATAGGCGATATCAGCATTTTGTGGGCGGGCATTAACTACCGATATTTCATTGCGCTCAAGCACCCAGCGATCATGTAACTGGCGTAAATCTTCAATCGACGGCAATTGACTAACCCGTTGCAGCGGATCGAAAACCCCTAGCGCGACGCCTAAATGCAAAGTGTCATTCAAGTACGCCATTAATTTACTTCGTCTTTGTTGCTGATTAAACGCCAAATCGAGCCCAAGCGGAGTGCCAGTAAAAAATGGGTACATGTGATCAACACTCAGAGCAGTTAAGTTAATCTGTTGATAATGCTTAAAACGACTAAAGTGTTCAAATCGCACATCTAACTGACGTTTAACATGCAGTAAATCGGCTTCTCGTTCATAGGTTAACGTTAACTTATCAATAAACTTAAGCGCTGCTTTACTGCTGTGATAGCCCAGCGCCGTTAAAATCTGCCGCTGACCAAGTAAACAAAATTCAAGCGCTTGTTGATTATCGACACTGCATTGCTCGCAAATCAGTAATAACAACACCGGTCTGCTGAGTAATATCTGTAATGCGGGTTCACAATTAGCTGCCAGCCACAACATTTGGTATTGATGCTCTGCAAAAGGCTGAGTGATCTTCAACAAATGTTGCGGAATAGTCGCCAACCAGGCTCGACCAGCTTCGCTTTGAGTCACTAAATCAAGTCCTAGCCCTAACCCGCCTTCCAGTTGCTCATTAGATTGATGATTAAAGGTTCTAAATCCAGCTAAGCCATTATCCCAGCAGTGTAATTGAACATCATAATCAAAACCCCATTCGCGCATAGGGATGGATAACGCACCAGTCATGTCGACTCCTAAAACAACCAAATCAATAATGTAGCTGATATTGAAACTTATTTGGCATCAGATTCTATAGCAATCGATTCAACCGCGCAGATATCAGCCAATTTACACGGTTCGATACTTCCCTAACACAAGGTTAACGCCATTGTCTGCTATATAAGCAGATTATAAATCGACAACTTAGCGCTAACCTGTATAATCCGCGGCCTATTTACTTACATATACTTATGTCTGTCTTATTCACACGTGGCTGTTGTCTTGCCCTTTGTTGATAAATATTCAGTAGTACACAGTTGGAACATTGCTTTGATTTCTACCGCTAATATCACCATGCAGTTTGGCCCTGAGCCATTATTTGAAAACATCTCGGCTCAATTTGGTCACGGTAACCGTTACGGTTTAATCGGCGCAAATGGCTGTGGTAAATCCACGTTTATGAAAATTTTGAGCGGTGCTTTGGCTCCAACATCAGGAAACGTGTCGATTACGCCAGGCTTTAAAGTCGGTACGCTTAGTCAAGATCAGTTCGCGTTTGAACAATATAGTGTTGTCGACGCAGTGATCATGGGTGATGTCGGACTGTGGAAAGTAAAACAAGAACGTGACAGCATTTATGCAAAAGCAGAAATGACCGACGAAGACGGCATGCGAGTAGGCGACCTAGAAAGTCAGTTCGCGGAAATGGACGGCTACACAGCTGAAAGTCGCGCTGGTGAAATTCTGTTAGAAGCCGGCATTGAAGAGTCATTTCACTTTGGTTTAATGCAACAGGTTGCTCCAGGTTGGAAATTGCGCGTGCTATTAGCACAAGCTTTATTCGCTAACCCAGACATTTTGTTACTCGACGAACCTACCAACAACTTGGATATTCATACCATTAGTTGGTTGGCAACAGAGCTAAACAAACGTAAATGCACCATGATCATCATTTCGCACGACAGACACTTCTTAAACTCTGTTTGTACCCACATGGCTGACATCGATTACGGCGAATTACGTGTTTACCCTGGTAATTACGAATATTTCTTAGCTCAATCTGGGCTAATTCGTGAGCAACTATTAGCAGGCAACGCCAAGAAAAGTGCTGAAATTGACGAGCTGCAAGACTTCGTTAACCGTTTTGGTGCAAACGCATCTAAAGCAAAGCAAGCTAGTTCACGCGCTAAAAAAATGGACAAAATTAAGTTAGATGATGTTAAGTCATCTAGCCGTATAACCCCATCAATTCGTTTTGCAGAAAGCAAAAAGCTGCATCGCCAAGCACTCGTACTTGAAGAGTTGTCACACGGTTTCGACGAAGTGTTATTCGAACACGGCGACCTTATTCTTGAAGCGGGTTCTAAACTGGCGATTATTGGCGAGAACGGCGTAGGTAAAACGACCCTATTGCGCTGCTTAGTAAATGAATTGCAACACAATCATGGCCGTATTAAATGGTCTGAAAATGCTGCGATTGGTTACTGCCCGCAAGACAGCACCGCTGACTTTGATAATGACATGACTTTATTTGATTGGATGTCATTATGGCGCACACCAAAGCACAATGATTTAATGGTTCGCGGCATGTTAGGTCGTCTGTTATTTTCTGATGACGACGCCAATAAAAAAGTCCGCAACTGTTCTGGTGGTGAGAAAAACCGCCTATTATTCGGTAAGTTAATGATGATGGATATTAACGTACTGGTAATGGACGAGCCAACCAACCACATGGACATGGAAGCGATTGAAGCGCTAAACCAAGCCTTGAAATTATTTGAAGGCACATTGATATTTGTCAGCCATGACCGTGAATTTGTGTCATCTTTGGCAACACGCATTATTGATGTAAAAGGCAAAAGATTGATAAACTTCCAAGGTACATTTGATGAATACCTTGCAAGCCAAGCTGAAGCAGAAGCCCGAGGTTAACCTCTTTTTGGGCATGCGATACTCAATGTCCATTAACGGATAACATCGTTAAAGTAAGGTCTTCATGTTGCATAATATTGCAAAGATGAAGACCTTTTTTGTTTAATTCATTATAAAGATAATGGTTAAGCAGAAATCGCGATTGCAGATGTAAGTATAAAGATCCGAAGTGTAGACATGAACAACTGTCAAACTTGTCATTTACTTTACTAACTGTGCGAATTAACGCCGTTAGCAAAGCAAAGGCTGTTTGGGAGGCGTTGGTTATCACGAACTGAGGTTATTTATATTCATAAAGCCTAATCAATAGTAATCCGTTGCAGATACACGTAAAATCTACGCCTAAAATTAATAACTAACGACATAAAATAGCGAAAATATCATGAATAGAAAAATCGAATTATTGGCACCCGGTGGAGATGTCGATGCGATCAAAGCTGCGATAATAGCCGGTGCAAACGCCGTTTATTGTGGCTTAGATACCTTCAACGCCCGTAACCGTGCAGCAAACCTATCATTCGATGACTTAATTGGTGTTATCGCGCTTGCACATCAATATCAGTGTGAAGTGTTTCTTACTATGAACATCGTTATTTTAGAAAACGAAGTTCCGACATTGGTTAAATTGCTCAATCAGCTTGTGAATACGGGTATCGACGGTATTATCGTCCAGGATTTAGGCCTGTTTAATCTAGTGACTAAACATTTTCCAAGCCTAGCAATTCATGCCTCAACCCAGCTGACAACTCATAACGAAGGTCAAATTGGCTTCTTAGCCAAAATCGGCGCCACTCGAGTCAATTTATCTCGTGAGCTAAACCTTGGCGAAATTAAAAGCCTCACCACCCTCGCCCACGATCACGAAGTGCTTACCGAAGTTTTTGTTCACGGTGCATTATGTATCGCCTTCTCTGGTCAATGTTATTCAAGCTCAGTGAGTGTTGGTAATTCTGGCAACCGTGGCCGTTGTAGCCAGGCATGTCGTGACGAATATGAAGTCACAGCTGCGGGCAACAAATTTCCGCTGAATCTAAAAGACAACTCAGCTTACTTTGATTTACCAGAATTGGTTGATGCCGGTGTTGACTCACTCAAAATTGAAGGCCGCATTAAAGGTGCACAATATGTGCATACCGTGGTGGATAGCTGGCGTAAACAGATCGACAAATTTATCGAAACTGGCAAGCTATTAGCCGATGACTCGAACTTACATAAAGTATTCAACCGTGATTTTACCAACTCGTTTTTAAAGGGTAACCTCACCAAAGACATGTTTATCGACAATCCACGCGATAACAGCTTTAAACATGCTAACGATAAAAGTAACGCGATATCAGTGGTTCAAATTCAAGAAGCGCAACAAACACTGTCGTCAGAAAAAGACGCCATTGTGCAACTGGTTGCCGAAAAAATTAATCACCTGAGCATTGCCAAGCCAACGTTAGCACTGGCATTTTCAGGTCAAGTTGATCAACCATTGTCGATCACGGTGACCACGCCAGACCAACACTTTGTGATTGAATCATCTATCTCTCTAACCCAAGCGACAGAATCGCGGGTTGATGAAGCGGCCATTGAGAAACGCTTTAAAAGCTTAAAAGGCAGTGGTTACTTGTTACAAGCGTTTAATTATGACGGCTTGCAGGCTGATTTAAGCCTACCATTTAGTCAGTTAACTCAGCTTAAAAACCAACTGTTATTACAGCTAACACAAAGAGAATACATAGGTGCAGTAACCTTACCCAAGTTACCTAAGCATCCTAAAGTAACAGAAACACCGACATTATCTTTGCTTATTAGTGATGAAAAAGACGTCAACTTATGTGATGTTACCGATGCCGACATCTACTTTAAGCTGCCTGAAAGCTTTAAGAAAAACGACAACAAGTATATTGATATCTTTTTACGCAACCCAAGATTAATCCCGTGGTTTCCGGCTGTGCTTATTGGCAAAGATTACATCGAAGCAGTAAGAGTGTTAGAAGTGGTTAAGCCTAAGCGAATTGTTACTAACAATACCGGCGTCGCGTTTAAAGCTTATGAAATGGACATTGAGTGGATCGCAGGCCCGTTTTTAAACACCACTAACTCTTATGCCTTGCTGACATTACAAGAGCAATTGAATTGTGCTGGTGCGTTTATTTCGAACGAGATTAATCGTAATCAAATTAAAAACATCGCCAGGCCGGAAAACTTCAAACTGCTTTACAGCATCTATCACCCAATTTTGATGATGACCAGCAGACAATGCTTTTTCCAACAAACGGTAGGCTGTAATAAGCCCAGCATTGAAGACGGTTGCATGCTCAAGTGTGAAAAAGCCACTACCATCACTAATGTGAAAGGTATTTCGTTTGCAGTAGACAAACAAAAAGGCGGTTACCCGAGCATCTATAACCACGAGCAGTTTTTAAACATCGAAGCTGTTGAAGATTTATCACACTTATTCGATGAGTTCTTTATCGATCTCACCAACATAGGATCTGGCTCAAAAGCCGAAATAGATAAAACTCAGCTGGTAACCCACTTCGAAAATGTCCTTAAAGGCGTTAGCGAATCGAAACTAGAGTTAAATCAACTGGTGACCATTTCGACTAATGCCCAGTATCAGCAAGGTTTATAATAACGCTGGATAATGACTCGCTCGACATAGAGTGTGATGGTTAACTTATGACTCAATTAATTTATCAGTTATTGATTATCAATGATCGATTGTGATAATAAGCGATAAGTTACCTAGTCCAACATAACAAACACCAAGGGTCGCATTAATGCGACCCTTGGTGTTTCTGATGCTAGCCGCTGTTAATTTCGCACTACAACATTCTTTATCGACGTTAATTTCAAGTTAACATATCAACAAGCTATATCCATCTAAATACCTCCAACGACCTTAAAAAAGCTTCATTTAGATGTACTAACAATCGTAATAACATTAACCCCATCGAATTGTAATACCAATTAAAGAACCTACATTACCAATTTGATTGGTGTTTTTTGACCCTATAAAACCAGTATCCATCACGATTAAGCATGAATTATATACACCTAAAGTGACGCACTGCTGTTTTAAACGTGATAGTCACAAGCAAGAGTACAATGGCATTGTTGAATAATGACGAGTAGATTAAACATATCATCTTATAAATTTTAATAAACACAATTTGGTAAGACAAATAATTTAATTTGGTAATGATCAATTGCAATTGTTGGTAACGTGTTATATAAATGTATCTGTTGATTAAAACAACAACATTGGTAATACCAAAATAAACAATTTCTTTGGGGGGAATTATGAAGTTGAATAAAATAGGCGCCATGTTCAGTGGTGCTAAAAACAAAGCCAACAATATAACCATTTTTGGCGCGACTTTAACAGCCATGTTAACCATGCCAGCATTAGCTGCAGAACCAACAGCACAAACTGAAGCAGAAAAAGTTAAAGCAAGTGAAATTGAAGTTATAGCCGTTCGAGGCATATTTGGCAGCTTAAAAGCGGCTAACTTACTTAAACGTACTGACGAACGAATTGTCGATGTTATCGTTGCCGAAGATATTGGTAAATTACCAGACAACAACATTGCTGAAGCATTGCAACGTATAACAGGTGTTTCTATTGAATCTGATTTTGGTGTAGGCGAATCAGTCACTATCCGCGGTGTATCAGAAAACCTCATTTTGCTTAATGGTCGTTCAACAGCAGGCCCTGGGCGAGGTGGTATTAGTTTAGATGACTTCCCTGCTAGCTTCTTAAAAACAGTTGAAGTGATTAAATCTCCAACGCCTGAAATGATTGAAGGTGCTTTAGGTGGCACAGTTAACATGCAAACAGTACGCCCATTAGAACTTAGTGAGCCGCTAGTTGCGATTACCCTCGACGGTGAATACGCAGACAAAACTGAAAATGTTGCCCCAAACTTTACCGCCGCAATCGGTAATAGCTGGGATTTAGGTGATGCCGGTACCTTCGGTGCTGCAGCTAACGTATCGTACCAAGACCGTGAATTACGTCGTGACGAGTATTTTAACAAGGTTGATTTACAAGACGATATCGATTTAGACGGTGATGGCACTGTTGATGTATCTGGTGGCCCTAACGGCAAATACCTTCGTAGAACAGAAAGTACAGTAGAGCAAAAAACAGAACAACGTGAACGTACTGCATTTGGTTTATCACTACAGTGGGCGCCAACCAGCGAAGAGCTTAATTTCTACGTTGACATGAACTCGACAAAACTGGATGGCGGCCAAGCGGCTTATTCAATTCTCGATGTTGGTGGTACCGTGGTGCCAAGAAGTGATTCCTACTACGATGGTAATGGACAACTGCAAAATTACGACCTAAGTGGCGTATTGGTTATTCCTAAAACCTGGAGTGACTTTACAACATCAGAAACAACTTCTCATGCTATCGGCGGTGAGTGGAATATTACTGATAACATCGAAATCTCGGGCGAATATTCAATCTCTAAATCAGAAGAACGTCAAACAGCTTCTGAATTTAACTTGCGCCCAATTGAACGCACAGACCCTACCCTTGATCTAGTAACACATACCAGCACAGCAAGCATGACTAATGGTGGTGGCATTCCATCTTATGTCTTTGAAGACACAGGTATGTTAACTAATCCAGACAACTTGGTATTCCGTGAGTTTTACCACAAAACGTTAGACACAGATAACGAAGAACAAGCATTACGCTTTGACTTCAAAATCCACGATGTGGGTGTAGATTTTATCTCTGCAATCAAAACGGGTGTACGCTTTACCGATAGAGATTACAGTTCAAATCGCTTTGATCTTAAACCTAATGGCAACACGCTTAAAGATTCGTATAAAAAAGCTAAAAATGCAGACGGCTTATATAGCCCAACCTGGATTGATAACCCAATTATCAGCGACAGTTTTACCACTATCAATGCCAGCAACTCATTCGACCAAACCGGTATGTCTGGTCAAAATGACCTACTAACCTACAACGTGTATGACGCTGAAAAACTGCAAGATGCTGAAGCAACTTACTTACTAGCCCAACAAATGCTAGCAGGTACCACTTATGCAATGAACGGTACTTTAGCTGACAACATGGTTGAAGACACTGGCGCATATAAGTTCATCAACGAAAAAACTCGTGCTATTTATGCACAGTTTCATTTAGATTTTGATGACATTACTGCAGTGGTTGGTGGGCGTTATATTCAAACAGAATTAGAATCTAGTATTGTTGATTCTGTAGACAGTAACGGTAACAAAATCCTCAATACTGGTAGTAACGATTATTCAGACTTTTTACCTAGCTTGAATGTCACTTATACTTTATCTGAAGAAACCTTAATGCGTTTTGCAGCAGCTAAAGTGATGCGTCGTGCTGATTTTGATGAATTAAGTCCTGCATTATCAATCGATAACTCTTTAGTTACCGGTACTCAAGGTTCATATCAATTAGAACCGTATCGTGTTACTCAATATGACCTTTCTGTAGAGCATTACTTCGGCGACGGTGGTTTACTTTCTGCGGCAATTTTCTATAAAGATGTTAACTCGTTTACACAAACCGACAGTAGCTGTTTAGCTGATTCAAGCACGATAAGCGGACAAAATACCACCCAGTGGAACAATATATGTTTACTTAACACTGCTGGTCAAAGCCAAGGTGACATTGTTAATGCCACTCAAGACCAAGGTTTAGCATATGTTGATGCTCAAAAAGCGGCAGGTCGCACCGGTATCGTCATCGACACTGATGTAAATGGTGGTAGCGGTGAAGTCAGAGGCTTGGAATTAGGTTACCAGCAACAGTTCAGCTTTTTACCAGGTATTTGGGCAGGTTTAGGTGTTAACGCAAACTATACCTATGCAGATAGTCAGCAACCCGATGGCAATCCATTATTGAATATTTCTAAGCACACCGCTAACACTCAAGTTTACTGGGAAGGTGAAGAAGTTCAGTTACGTTTAGCCTACAACTGGCGTGACCGTTATTTAGACGACCAAAGCACCAAGCGTGTACAAACTGTTGGCGCTTTAGGTTATAACGTTTTCAACCAGAATGACCCTTCAGCTGACAACTACGACCCTACCGTGGGTAACAGCTACCGAGAAGATAGAGGCCAACTTGATTTTTCAGTTAGTTGGGATATCAACGAAAACTTCACTGTTGTAGCCAATGCGGTAAACCTAACGGGTGAACCAATTGTTTATACTACTGAGCTAGATTCTATCTGGGCTTACAGTGAAGCAGACCGTCGCTACACTCTTGGTGTTAGAGCTAAGTTTTAATCAACTGATGTCTTAAAGTAGAGCCTATCAAATTGATAGGCTCTACCATTAACGACAACAATATTATTGACCGTCACTACAAACGATATTAGAGCGTTAAATGGATATGACACTAGCAGCGGCTTAACGCGTTACGTATGTGCAGGGTCATATAAACGATTTATTAGTTGATATAAATGTCGAATTACAAATAGCGATACCTTGCTACCACACCATCATTAATTCTAGTTTTAGTTAACAACCAACAACGCCACCCTTACCAATCACATTTTTGGTATAACCTTGGTGAGATAATTGGTTGACAATAACCTTAGCATTACTTACAATTTTGTAATACCACTTGATAACCAATTCAAGCAAGAGTAAGCATCATTGTTACCGATATTTTCAGTCCGGCAATATTAAATGATAAATAATGAGTCGTTTTGAAGAGTAAACAGGAATACACCATTTGAAAGGACATTAACCCACTCAATTGGCTTATAGCAATCCTGAACTCAAGATGGCTCTTTATACAAATTACATAGCGCACTGGCACATTCGGTGAGCTGAATAAAATTGAAATACGCATTTACCAATATATTTAGGAGTTAGACATGACAAAACCAGTCATCGGTTTTATCGGCCTTGGCCTTATGGGCGGCAACATGGTTGAGAACTTACAAAACAGAGGTTACCAGCTAAATGTAATGGACCTTAACAAAGAAGCGGTTGCTACATGTGTTGCTCGCGGTGCAAAAACCGTAACGACAGCAAAAGAACTTGCTGCATCTAGCGACATCGTTATGCTGTGCTTAACCACATCTGCCGTAGTTGAAAAACTGGTTTATGGTGACGATGGTATTCTGGCGGGCATTAAAGAAGGTTCTGTACTAGTTGATTTTGGTACATCAATTCCTTCATCTACGCGTAAAATTGGTGCAGACCTTGCAGCAAAAGGCGCAGGTATGATTGATGCCCCACTCGGCCGTACTCCTGCTCACGCTAAAGACGGTTTACTAAACATCATGGCAGCTGGCGATCTTGAGACCTTTAATAAGGTTAAGCCAGTATTAGACGAGCAAGGCGAAAACGTCTTCCATTTAGGTGCATTAGGCGCAGGTCACACGACTAAGCTAATCAACAACTTTATGGGTATGACTACCGTTTGTGCTATGTCTCAAGCCTTTGCTGTTGCAGATCTTGCTGGTGTTGACCGTGCGCAACTATTCGACATTATGTCAGCGGGTCCATCTAACTCACCGTTCATGAAATTCTGTAAAAACTATGCAGTAGACGGTGTAAGCGATTTAGGCTTCTCTATTGCTAACGCAAACAAAGATCTTGGCTACTTCTTAAAAATGGTAGAAGACTTAGGCACAGAATCTAAAATTGCTGAAGGTTCATCTGCTAATCTACAAGCTGCATTTGACGCAGGTTTAGGTAACGGCAACGTACCAGAAATTTTCGATTACTTTTTGAAGCTCGCTAAGTAAGCCATTAATTTCCATACATCAAACCTTTTTATCTGTATTAATTGCAGGTAAAAAGGTTTTTTTATGGGTGAATCGTTCACCTCACAACCCTTACTTTTCCAACGTTTACCGTCAATCAGTAAATTGGTTTACCCGCCGCTTATTCATCGTCACAATATCTTGTATCGCTAAAAGACTACCCCAAATAAACCCACTCACACATCCGTTGTAGTCGCCCTTACCTGCTTAACGACTTTTAGTCAGCCCACTATCGACGTATAATATGCACGAATTCTTCAAACGTTAGGCATTAATGAAAAATAACATAGAGATAGTCGATCTACTGCGCGAGCGCATTCCTTCATTTAAATGCAAACCAGGCTGTCATGACTGCTGCGGCCCAGTGACAACATCATCTGCAGAAATGGCGCGTCTACCGGTAAAAACAGATGCCGAACATGAAGCCGCGTTAAAAGAATGGAACTGCGTGTATCTTGGCCCTAATGGTTGCGAAGTGTATGAAGAACGCCCATTGATTTGCCGCTTATTTGGCACAACGCCGCGTATGCCTTGCCCTGAAGATCGCCGCCCAGATGAGATGATTGATACTAGAACTGAGGCTCAAATCCATCACTACATTGCCAACACGCGCCAAGTGTTAGTGTAGCCATGCCTTGTTTACCGCAATTTCTGTTCTCAAGTTTATTGCGGTAAAACGTCTCAAAATATCCTCTCATAAATTAGGCAAATATCATTCATCTGCTGTATTAACATTACTATTCATCTCAAATGGCTGTTTTAGTTGTTAAACAGCTTATTTTTACTACTTTATCAACGTAAATAACAGTTCAATCTGGTCAGCATAATCAATCCGCGGTATTGTTACCCCAAATGAATGCACACGATGGATTTTGATTGTTTACCTATAATATCAACGGTAAAGCGAGCCGCTTTTTCACTTACGCAGATCTCATTAATTGTGGTGCAACTGCGCTCGAACATAATATTGAAAACCTGCCTTTACAGCCTGACACTTGGCGCGCCCTGAGTTTATTGGCCACCCAAATACTTGATCCAATCGTCGACCAATTTGGCCCTATCTCGCTCACCTATGGTTTTTGTTCACCCGAGCTTGTTAGAAAAATAGCTAAAAACCGTAATCCGCATATTGCGCCAAAGCTTGATCAACATTGCTCGCACGAACTCAATCAAAATCAAAAAATCATCTGCGACCGCTTAGGTGCCGCCTGTGACTTTACCCTAGTAAGCAGCAACAATGACCAACCGATTGATATGCAGCAAGTTGCACAATGGATGTGTGAAAACCTGAAATTTGATCGCCTGTACTATTACGGTAAAAATCGACCGATACACATCAGCATTGGCCCGCAAATGAATCAATTTATACAAACCATGAAAACCAATGCCGACACCGGCCACCGTGTACCGTCTAAAAAAGGCCGAAATGAAACGGCAATCGCGGTAATACAACAAGTTGATTATTAATAGCAAAAAGAGGCTACATGGATAAACCTCAAACAGAAATAGATAAAACGTCGCAATGGCTAAACAGTAAAGACACCATGCGGCAGCTCAAAGTATCTTCTTGTCATTTAATGCATATGCGCCAAGCTGGAGAAATTAAGCACAAAAAAAAAGGCAACAGTTTTTGGTACTTAATCGAACAAAAGTAAACCTCGTTGAGATTTATCACCTAAACGAAATGGAAATACATCATGGATGCAGTTTTATTTAAAAAGCTTGTGACAACAATGCCGTTAGGTAAAAAATTACCCGACGCCCATTATTTACACCAGGACGGCCTCGCAGAAATAGATAAGCAACTCAGTGGTTTCATCATTGCGGTGAGTAATGCGTTAAAAATCCCACTCGACGATTGGCAAGTCATTAAGCTCAGTAAAACTGAATTTAAATTATCTCTGTTGTCATACCCTACGTTTTTTACCGAAGCCTACCCTGCACTTACGCAAAGCGTTACCGTTGACTTAAGCAAGCTTGAACATCGCATCACCCAATACTTGTCCAGCGACAATCCACCTATTCTGCATCGCAAAGAAACCATGCTGCCAAGTTCACATGCCAGTTATGATGAATTTGAAGCCATTACCCAAGAAGGTGAAAATGCAGGCTTATATGCCAAAAGCCGCATGATAGGGTTTAAACAGTCATGGGAAAAAATAATCCAACAACACGGCTACGAACTCGTCGACGGTCGGCTATTTAGAAGCTCTAGTTTTAGTGTGCAAACAGACAGCAGCAATATCGACAGACATAAAACGGCATTGGTAAGACACGACTTAAGCTCACCAATGAAGCATCTTGCCAAACAAAGTTATTTAAACGGTGATTACAGTGTATTTGATTATGGATGTGGTCGAGGGGACGATTTAAGAGAACTACAAGCACACGGTTTAGAAGCATTAGGCTGGGACCCAAATTTTTGCCCAGACGCTGACAAAGTTGAATCCGACATTGTTAACATTGGCTTTGTCATTAACGTCATCGAAGATGCAATAGAAAGAACAGAAGCCATACGAGGCGCTTGGCATCTATCTAGAAAGTTATTGGTAGTGTCTGCCATGCTGGCAAACGACAGCTTTATCAGCCAATTTACTCCCTATAAAGACGGTGTCATTACCTCACGCAATACGTTTCAAAAATATTATGCCCAGGCCGAGCTAAAAGGTTATATCGAACGCACGTTAGACGAAAATGCTATCGCTGTTGCACCAGGCATTTATTATATTTTCCGTGACAAAATTGAAGAACAACGCTTTTTAGCCAAGCGGCATCAACGCCATCACCAATGGCACCAAATAACCACACCGACACCAACATCCGAAGAACAAGCCAGATTACTATTCACTCAACATCAAACATTGTTAACCGCGTTTTGGGACAGATGTTTAGAGCTAGGCCGCTTACCAGTAGATGACGAGTTTGCTGAATCGGCCAACATCACAATGCATTTTGGTAATGCTAAAAAAGCCTTTAAATTACTGATACAAGTGCAAGGTGAATCAGCTGAACTCGAATTTAAACAAGCCATAGCCTTAAGACGTGAAGACTTACTAGTATACTTTGCATTAAGTCAGTTCGAACAACACAAAGGTTACAGTCGATTACCCGACGAGCAAAAACGCGACATCAAAATATTTTTTGATACTTACAAGGTCGCCATTAATGAAGCCAAAGTATTATTATTTGCCATCGCAGATACCCAACTAATTGAAAAAGCTTGTACCGACGCACACGACAACAAACTGCCCGCAAGTAAACTCAATAACGGACACTCGTTAGAGTTCCATAAAAAATACTTAAGTTACCTGCCCGCATTACTGCGTGTCTATGTTGGCGCAGCTGTGCAACTGTATGGCGAACTGGATGAAATCGATTTGGTAAAAATCCATATCACTTCAGGTAAAGTCAGCTTTATGGGCTACGACAACTTCGACACCAGCCCACTCCCCACCTTACGTGAACGTATCAAGGTTAAGATGTGGCAGCTCGATGTAGATTTTTTTGATTACGTGGAAGTAGATAAACGGCCGGTGTTGATCAATAAAGAGCAATATATGAACAAAAATGTTGAGACGTAAACTTATACGTCTCAACATACAACATTAAAAGAAAGTAATATTATCAAGTGCGATTTAAGTATTTTCAGTTAAAAACTCTAATGTTTGATTAAATAGTATGTCTGTGGCTAGTGGTTCACCTATGTTATTGATAATCCAATCATCAATATGTTTAAGGCCGCCATTGCAGTATCCTTCAAAGATACTTATTGCTTCCCTTAGATTTTCATCTTTGAGGATGTCTAGTGATTTATTTTTTGCTAAAGCAATTAAATAAATATATGAGTCATGTTTAGTACTTGCATATGTCTCAAGTATAAGCGGAGTGCTATCCGCTTTTGATTTCAAAGGCTGAAAATCATCAAGCTGAAACCCCACAAGAGCTGCAAAAACCATTAACTCTTTAATAGTACCAAATATAAAATTGTCATTAGTATTATTTTTTGTTGCGCACAGCTTCTTTTCAAGCGCTATATATCGAGAATCTCTGCTAACAGAAAGTTTACGCCAATCCATTAATTCAGCCATTAGTAAGAACCTCTTCAATTGTTACTTTATCAAATTCACTACCAAATCGAACAACATCGTGTTCCTTGCCTTGAACAATTAATTTAGTAGGGTATTGCCCCTTAAACTCTTTCTCTGTTAACACTGTATGCTGTACTAAGTTGTATTCTTTACCTATTTTATCGCGAATACCTATATCTGTATGTTTTTCCGTCCATTGTGCTTGTGAAAACATGAATATAGATTGTTCGACAGAATCAGCTATGTAACGAACCAATTCACGTCCATTATCCGGCCCGATAAAAGCTAAAATAGAATCTGCAATAAAAGGAGCAATTGTCCCGGGGGTTAAAAGATGCTGTTTACTATTTACCCTGCCTTTTGAGAATTGAATTAAAGCAACAATAAAAGAAATTGACAACATGGCTTGATATCCATTACCTGCAGCAACACGTTTTCCTTCCTTATCCACAATAGTCCAAGTAAAGCTACCACTCCCTGAACTAGAATCTTTTTTAACTGTATAACCGTTGAATGCAACACGACCAAAAAATTCTTGCATCTTTTTCAATAAAATTAAATCTACCCCTTCTTTAGATGAACTAATAGATTTATTGAAAAGTTCTATTATTTTATCTGTTGCAATAATCAAACTTCTAAACTTATCAGCTCTAGGTTGTGTTGATGAAAGACGCATGACTTTACTATCGATATCTTTTATATCAACTGTCGCTTGACGAATCTTAACCTCTAATTTAGGTATTTGATCTCTTAATTGATTACATTCTCTTTTAGCTGATTCTCTTTTGTTTTCGATTATTTTAATATCATCTATATCAGATTCGACAATTGTATGGCTAAGTTCATTTATACTTTTTTTAAGCTCACTAATTCGATCTTGACAATCGTCAATCTGACTCAGAAGGTTAGCCATTGCTTGCTTAGGGGATGAAAAACTTGCAAGATTAGTATGTAATTCTTCAGCTCTTTGCCATCGACGCTTAAGCTCAGGATCGACAGCAGACTTTTCCAATTGTGCAATTATTTCAGCTGCCGAGCTATTATTTTTAATAGCTGCGCCACAAATGCACTCTTGATTAGCTCTAATAGCTTTAATTAACTGTTTATCGACTGTATAACGTGACGAATTATTAAGTTCCGCGATGTCAATTTTTGAGAGTTCGATCTCCCCTAACTTCTTACTATATGAATTATTAATCCAGTTAAGAATTGATTTAGATTTATCAGCGAGTAATCGAATAAGTTGTCTTTCAAGATCAGACAAAATCTGTTCTTGATGCTTTCTAATCTGTAACTTCTCATCTATGGAGGTTTTGTCAAAGCGTGCAAGATTAGTAATTTGGGATTCATACTCTTTTTCCGCAACCTCTAAAAGCGCTTTTTTTTGTTCAAACTCAACTTGATTTTTAATTAAGTTAGCTTCTAAAAGTTCTTTATTGGAAAGATTATGTTCAATTTCGTTATTAGTATCGAATTGTCTTAATTCTTTCTGATAAGTAATTTTTATACCATTCAAGTGAGTTAATGTTTTCTCAGAGACAGTTAAACCAAGGACTTTACTTATTGCAGACTTGATATGTGAAAAATCATTTTGACTATTTAGGGTTCCTGTTCCCTCTCCTTGATAAAAGAAATATTGAGACATTTCTTTCGGTAATAGAGTATTAATTAAAGTGTTTGGGTTTTTCTCTTGTTGTTGTGAGTAGCACCCCTCTTTAATTTCAAAAACTTGAAGGTTACTATCTGATTTTGAACGTGATTTTGTTCTTCTTATTTCTAACAAACGATTTTCATGAACTAGTTGGATATACACACTAAAAGTGTTAATTCCTTGTGATAATGCATGTTTATTCAATAGATGTTTAGAGTCTTGCAAATTATCTGTTGTTTCTTCATATAAACACCAGCGTAAAGCATTCAATAGTGCGGTTTTTCCGCCATTGTTTTCTCCATGAATCAGAGTAACCCCTTTATTGCTCTCAGATGCAAAATCAATGATCTGTTTACCATAAAACTGACGGAAATTATTTATCTCTAATTTAATTAATTTCATTGATAATGTCTTCCACATTAATATCGATAATTTCTTTAATTTTCTGCAAATGCCTACCTGATGAGCTATCTCCGTAATACAGCTCTTTCTCAAACTCTATTATTTGTAATGCAGCCCGATGTACTGCGGAGATTTTAGAGAAGTCTTCGTGAGCAATTTCTGTTGCTTTATGTGCTTCTTGAAGCATAGCTTTTAGTTTGTCTAAATTCATTAGCAAATACCTAATTCAATAACTCTTTTCTCAACATATTTACGGTTGAGGGCTGTTAATTTAAAATCGTTAATTCTGGTTAATTCTGCTTTACGTAAATTTTGACTTGCATTACTAAGAACTCCAGGCCGAGGTAGAACAACAAAATCAACAATTAATGCTTCACTTTTTCCTTCAGATCTTCTGAGAACTCGTCCTCTGCGTTGAACATACTGTCGAGGGTTTCGAGTACTTGCCAAGATAAAAGCACTTCTACAAACAGGAACATCGATGCCTTCATCTAATACTTTCATAGCAACTAAAGAATCAGTAACTTGATTGATAAAGTCAGTCATAATCTGTCGACGCTCAGAACTATTTTCTAGTGATGTAAATTTAGCTACTCGACATCCATGTTCATGTAAACGATTTGTAACTCGAGTAATATACGGAACATCATCATCAATAGCGTAACCTTCACCTACATAAATTAAAGAATGCTTTAATGACATCTCAGGATGAAGACTAATGTAGTTAATCAAAGCCGGTAACTTACCTTTACAAGTTGCAAGCAATCTTGAACGCTTACCACAAAGACTTGTTAGAATTACTTTCTCCTCAGACGTTAAACTACCTCCTCTAGACTTTAAAAATAACTTTAAAATCTTAGATGAGAAATCTTCGTATAGTTCCTGTTCATCATCATCCAGATATGCTGGCACTAAGTCGTATTTATAAGGGGCTAAAATACCATCTCTTATAGCGTCGCTTAGAGAATACTCGCTAACAATACCATGAAAGTAAGCAAGCAAATTTTGCTTCACAGTATCAGCAAACGGAGATCCCTCTATCTCGTCATCTTCACTTCGAAATGGGGTAGCAGAAAGACCTAAACGATATTTACATTGAGGAAGGGAAACAGATAACCCCTCACTTCCTAAGTGATGGCACTCATCACCAATCAATAACATATCATCATGTGGTATCTTATTAAGCTTTGAAATAAACATATCCGAAGACATGGTCTTATTAACTACAACAATACAAACAAAATCTAATACACCGGTTCGAAATCTTAAAATCTTTTTATCTAAGACGGAAGACCATTGTTGACTGCTTTCGTAACACTTCACTGCAGTAATATTGAATGCAGTAAGCTCATCAACCCATTGATTAGCTAGTTCAATATAAGGAACACTAATAATAACAAATGTTGGCAACTGCTTTTTATGACGTAACTCATATAAATCAACCATTGCACAAATAGATGTGAATGTTTTGCCAGACCCTGTAGCCAATTTAAAAAGCCCTTTATAATCGGCCTTGACCCAACTTTCAATTGCTTCTAACTGATGCGAAAACAACCCAAATGCCTTGCCTTTTACCATTAAGGGTTTACGAGGTAATTTAGTTTCGATATTAGGCTTCGTTAGACTTTTATCAGATTTAGGAAAACTATAACTAAAAAATGGTTCTGCATTTAAATCTAAATGCCCAAAAATCTCTTTACGTAATTGTTTTAGATCCACTCTAGCTTGAATTTTTTTGTATGCGTCGGAGTCTAAAGCAATCACCTTAGCTCTTTGCTTCTTGTTATCCCAAAGAGAGTTGAAATTATCAACTTCCACTTGTCCATATTCCGCAAAAGATTCACGCCAATTAAAAAATACAGAAATTTCTTCTGAATTATATTTAGAGAGGCCTGCTAAAGTTTCATTAGCCGAACCACTAAAAACAACAACCTCTTCATCTAGGTAGAAAATGCCAATTTTTTTATGAAACATTCCTTGATGAGTAAAAGCAAATTTAATTTCTAACTGCTGATTAGCAATCAAATATGTCAACAGACGTAGTTTAGAGTCATTGGTTTGAATAAGTAATTCACTCAATTCCGTAGATCTTTCGCAGGCAGGGTTTAACACTCCTTCCATAACAGCTTCATATTCTCTGTCAGATAAAGGATCACCAATTATCAATCTCATTTTTCCATTGGTAAGAATAAACTTCTCAAGTCCAATAGCTGCTGATGCAAGAACATCGGATGAAAAATACCCTACGGCACGATCATATGCAGTTGCTTGTGACAACAACTTAATATGAAAACTATTAAGAATATCATCCTCATCCGAATCATACTTTGGTTTTAGACCCAAATCTGAAAAACTCATAAGAAAACCTATTTAAGCCATTGATTTAGGTTTGTCCATGCGTTTTTGAGTAGCAGCATGGTTCTTTCATCAATAGCATTTTTATCCCACTCATCTGCAAATGTAACTTCTTCATATTTACTCTCTAAAAGCAATATGGATGCATGTCTCTTTGCTTCATCAGAGATAATAGATTTTTCAGAGAAAATACTATTGATGTTCTCAAGAGAGTCGTTAGATAATGCATCTAACATATTTTGCTTAATGCTGTACCATGAAGTCTTTGTAGAAGATGTAATAATATTATCACGAGCATCTACAAGCACATTACCTAATTTGTTAAATACTTCCGGGTTGAAAATATTAGGATCAGACCATCCTGACGAAGAAGTCCCTCCGCTATAAACTTTTTTAATACGGTCTTTATTAGAAACCAATTCCCACATAATTGGAGTTATAAATTGAGTTATTGGTTCTTCAGATCTTATAAAGTTTTCACCTTCTAACTTAACACCATGAAATCCCGCTAACAATAATAACTTTATACTTTTTGACTTAGTTAAAAGTGGCTGTTTTGAACAAATATCCAACCATTTTTCATACGCGCCATCTTTAGGTGACTCTTTATCAATAATTTTACTTTCAAGTTCTTGAACAAAAAAAGCTTTTACAGCATCCACATTAAATTCTTCAGAACTTATTGTACTATCTTTTAATTTGTAAGCTTTAGAGTGAACACCTGAAATATCGAAACCTTTTTCATGCAGTTTCTTATAAACACCATCAATACCATCTGCGCCACCACTCATAGCTCGCCACAATACACTAAATGCTGTTATTGCCTTTAAAACTTTAATAAAACTAGAGTCGACATTACCGACAAACTGATACTTTTCGTCTTGTAACATGAACTGAATTAGTAATGGCTGAACAATATCGTGTTTCATATCTACAAGGTAACGTAAACACACATTGGCAGTATCCAAATCAGAATTAGATACAAGTCCATTAACGTCAGGAACTGGAGACTGCCAATGATCAAATAAAAATTTTGCTGTAGAGCCTAATTGAGCTAAATATTCATCTTTATTTACATATGCACATTGTTCATAACTTTTTAACATAGCATCACGCTGATCTCGTAAACTTGTTACCTTTACCCTACCGTCATAGGCCCGAATAAAAGCTAATATAAGTGCCTTAGTCTTGTCATTTTTATCTTTGCTCTTAATCATCCTCTCGAAGCGATCTGTAATCGAATTAAGCGATAACATAGCTTCATCAACTCCAGGTTCACCTTCATTACGTTTATAACCAATATGTTCAATAACTTTCGGAACAAAAGTTTCTATCGCTGTTAAGGGCTCACCAGTCGTATTAAGGGCTTCAAACATGTCAAAAGCATAGGATTCATTGTTAACTTCAACAAAAGTAAGACAAACTCTATGTAACAAGAATTTAGTAAAAGCTGTAATGAAAATAATATCTTGAATCTTAGTGTTATTTTTCGATGCTTTTAATAAACTTTCATCAATAGGAAAATCTAAACATATATCTAAAGTATCAACATTTACGAAATCACTAATCAGGAGTTTTTCTTCACCATCTTCATCTTGGTTTTTGAACTGAAAACCATTTTGTATACAATTAAGCTGCCTTCTGATTTCTTTAACATTATTTACAACTCGTTTACATGAGTCACTTAGCACACTAAGATCTATTTCTTTGAAAATTGTTGAACCGTCTGACTCAATAATATGTCTTTGATAGCTGATAAGTAATTCAGAAATAGGACTTTCATATACTGCATTTTTCTCATCTTTACCCCAACAATCTAATTGTGAACGAATAATCTTCGGAAGATATTTATATAAACTATGCTCAGCAGTAGTTTCAATTACAAAGTTTGATGTGTCTAAAATACTTTGTGAAACAATTTCTCTTAAATTTTCAAGAGTATCGATTGCATCATCATCTACTTCATCTTCTATTGATTTCTTCAGTTTAGGTAAAAGAAAACGTAATCTTTCGTTAAGACACATGATAATGATAGCTAGAGTAGATAAACGCTGTTGGCCGTCAATAATGAGTTTTATATGGGTAGGTGTGTGTCGTTTAGCTAAAGGATATATAGTTTGTGCGCCACTATCGTCCACACTAAGTATTGATCCAAGAAATATAATTGCGTCAGATGAATCTAGGAGATTTCTAAACACATTGTCGCAATCAGAAAACAAATCTTTGATATGGGCTTCTTCCCATGAGTAAGGTCTCTGGTAAGCAGGCATGTAAAAGCCTGTATTTTTTCTATCGCATAGTACATCAAATACAGATTGAGGATCAGCTTTGAAAATATCCAACGATTTTTGCATTAAAAGTCTCCGAAATTCAAAATCTTATCCAAATAACTAGTAGCTATATGTGGTATAAGAATATGAGCAATTAAAATTTCGTAGTGGCAAAAATTTCAAAGAAGACGTATGAATAGATCTAAGGCTTATCTAATAATCCTTCAACTTAAAGACGAATTCCTTTCGTAGCACTACAATAATATGTTTATCTTACTGAATTGAAAATATAGATTTTATGTCTTTATTTTCATAAATTTATCTCATAATCTCTTTTGATACAACAGAAATTATTATCTAACAAAACAACTGTGCAAAAGTACAGTATTTTGAATAAAATGCTTTTTTTCATCTTTAAATAGGTCTAGAATCCCCGCTGGACAATTTCTCCAGAGGCACTAATAAGCGATGAAAGCTAAGTTTACAGGTCATGACACTTTCCCTCTGCGCTATGGATGGCTATTCAAGGCAGTTAATCATTTGAATTCAAATGGTAAATTCTCAAGTTCTGATGAAGACAGCATTCGTCAATCGATAGTTGAACTTGGTGTTGGTAAAAATATGGTTAAAGCTATTCAGTATTGGGCTGAAGCTTCTAACGTGATCCATTCTGAACGATCAAATAATTCATTTACTCATGCTGTGTCACAAAATGGCGAATATCTTTTTGGTGGTGAAAGCTTAGAGGATGGAAGAGATCCTTATTTAGAATTGCCTGGTTCAATTTGGTTAGTTCATTTCTGGTTAAATTTTAATGTTGAACATTTGACGGCTTACCGTTACTTTTTTAATTTTGCAAATGTGCAACATTTTGAAAAAACAAAGCTAATCGCTGATTGTTTTGAAGATGCGAAAAAACTGGTTGATAGTGAACTAGGTAATATATCTACTATCAAGAAAGACATTGACTGCTTTTTGAATACCTATAGTAAAAAGCTCAAAGCTACTCCATCGAAAAAAAGTATCAACATAGATGAAGACCATTTTATTTCGCCTTTGTCTGAATTAAATTTGATACAAGATAACGGCGGCGGTTTTTACATTAGCAATCTATCTGAACGTCCTGAACTACCTATCGAAATATTTACTTATGCCCTGCTTGAGTTTTTTAAAACTGAAACTGTTGATTCTAAAGTCAGCACTGTCGATTTCGACTCATTATTGAGTAAACCCTGTTCACCCGGTCGTATATTCCGTTTGTCTGAATCTGGGCTTGGTCAAAAACTCGATGAAGTTCAGAACTTTACAGACAAAAACATTTCGTGGGTCGATTCATTAGGATTAAGGCAAGTCAACGTTTCTGATTATGCAAAGACCAACAGCACTCTCTATTTGAATCAATATTATGGCACTAAAAATGACTGAATCACTCATAACTATCAACCAGCGTTATAAAAGCTCAACCCGTATTGATGGTGATAGCGAAGATTTACGGTCCTTTATTGACGATTTTATTCTTCATGGTACTGCCGTTAATGTGCTTGATACTGTCAGTCGCGAATACGACGCTAATGCACAAAGGGTATATACCATTACAGGGCCTTATGGTTCAGGTAAATCTACCGTCGCGTTATTTTTATCATGTTTATTATCTACTGATACTAAGTTACGCGAGTACGCTACGGCAAAGTTACAATCATCGCCTGTCCTTTTGTCTGAATTCAAGAAAAGATTTGCTATCAACATTGGTTGGAAAACGGTTAAACATGTTTGTGGTTTAGAGTCACCTGCAAACAGTATTTTACAAAGTTTGTATATTGCACTTGGTATAACGCACGATGTGAATATAATTGCAGACTTAACTGACGATGAATGTCTTTCTGAAATTAAACTGGCTCTGTCTTCAACGCAAAGTAATGATGATGGTGTATTAATTTTACTCGATGAAATGGGCAAGGCTTTAGATTACCAATCACGCGCTAATAAGGACTTACATTTATTCCAAGCATTAGCTGACGTAGTTCAACAAGCTAATCGCCCTGTATTGATGATAGGTTTCTTACATCAAGCTTTTTCTGATTACGCTAAAAATAAAGATGCTAAAACTCAGCAAGAATGGAGTAAAGTTCAGGGGCGCTATCGAGATCTTAGTTTTAATCCATCAATTGACGAATCATTAATCCTCGTTGGTGACTCGATAACACGATCAGCTGAAATTTCCGTAAAAATAGAAAGCAAGTATGCAAAGTTAGTCAATGTCGTCAGCAGTACTTTCGCTAATCAAAATCGGAATGTTGGTGCGTTAACCGATACTCTGCCACTTGACCCTATTGTCAGTTTACTTTTAGGCCCTGTTTCAAGACGCCGCTTCTCACAAAATGAGCGTAGCTTATTCGGTTTTCTTGCATCACATGAAAAGTATGGTTTTCGTGAGTTCCTAGAAGATAACTATACACAACCTCAAGATGACTTGGTTTTATACAGGCCAGAAATGTATTGGGATTACCTTCACCATAATTTGCATCACTTAATTGTTACATCGCATGATAGTAAGGCTTGGTTGGAAGGTTGTGATGCTATATATCGCGCAGAACAAAAAGCAGAAGGTAGTGAGCTACATGTTTCTATAACTAAGGTTATTTCATTACTGACGATATTTGGTTTTCATCATCAATTACATGCTAAAAAAGATTTTTTAAAAAAATACTTTGTAAATCGTGGTTATAAAAATACTGAAATAGCTAAAGCGTTAGATGATTTACAAACATGGACTGTCATTATTTACCGACAGAAACATGATGCTTTGTTTGTATTCCAAGGTAGTGATATCGATATCAACACATTGATAAGTGAGCGTGTTGAAGCTGTTAGTCAAGGTGTTGATTGGACTAGCGTTTGTGACTTGCCGCAAAATATATTAGCGACGGCACACTATCACAAAACAGGAACAATGCGATGGGCAACAACTAAGCTCATCAATAAAGTCGAAAAATCGTTACTTGAACAGCTCTGTACTGAGCCGAAAACAGGCGAAGCTTTCCTTACTTTTGTTTTATCGGTATCACCCGATGTGACAGAAAAGTTTAAAGAAATTGCATCAAACTTAAGCCATTGCGTTATCGGTGAGTATGGCGATTTTAGCATTTTACAAACAGCTGCAATTGAGCTGATAGCACTTAAACAAATCCTTAAAGATGAGCAGAAAATCACACATGACTTGATCGCCAAGAACGAGTTAGAAAACCGCATCATCTTTGCTCAACAAAATGTAGAAAAAGAACTGCAACACATCTACAAAAATGCACAGTGGACGCATTGGAATAACCCATTACCGCCCTCATCTCCTCTTACTTCATTGGCGTCTGTGATTGCAGAAGAAATCTATCACAAAGCACCAATTGTAATTAATGAATTAGTTAACCGCTCTAAACCTTCTGGTAGTGCAAACAGTGCCATTCGTAAATTGATGAATGCAATGTTTGTAAATGGCGATAAAAAAGATTTAGGTTTCGATGAAACTAGCTTCCCACCAGAGAAAGGCTTATATCTATCGTGCTTAAAGAGCAAAGGTTGGCATAATTATACTCCTGAGGGTTATTTATTCCCCAAAACATGGAGTAAAGAAACCAAAGATGCCAATCCAAAGATGCATGCACTTTGGCAAGATGGTTTTACTTTTATTAAAGAGAACTCAACCACAGCACATGTTTCCATCGCACAGTTATATGAACGTTGGATGTTGCCACCTTTTGGCTTAACAACCGGACTTTGTCGTATCTATGGACTAGCGTTGTTAAAATCACTAGAGGGACAAATTGCCTTTTATGATTGGGATTCTACAAATCAGTTTATTTTTATTCCTGAATTAGATGAGGAACTGGTTAATAAAATCTATAAGCATCCACATGAAGCTGCGGTACGATATTTTGAAATATCTGATATTCAGAGTCATTTGTTAGAAAATTTAGCTCAAGCTACAATCGGAAATGCTAAGACTGACAGTGCTATTTTGAATATAGCAAAACACATTGTTGGAATAGTTCATAAGCTACCATCTTGGGTTAAAAAAACCAGCGGCGAGAGCTTTAGCGGCAGCCAACAAAATGGCTTAACTAAAGAAGCAAGAGACTTTAGAAATAAAGTCATTGGCGCTAGCGATCCCTTTAAGCTTATCTTAGAAGATTTACCTGCTGTATTTGGTTTTGATAAAAATGACCCCGTTTTAGAAGATCAATTGGGTTATAAGCTGAGAACGGCAATTGAAGATTTAAGTGCTCAAAATGATATTTTATATAATGGATTCAAACAAATAATCATTGATACATTAGGTGAAGAATTTAATAAAAATCTCAAAACACGTTGCGAATTTGTTGAGAGCATAGCTAAGCGACCTAATGTCAAAGAGCTTGCTAAACGAATAGGCCAATGCATTAATAACCCGAGTAAATTTGAATTTGTTATTAATCTTGCAACGGGTGCACCTGAGCGTAATTGGACCGATAAACATCTTCGTAACGGCTTAGATGAATTGCAAAACTTATGTGTTCAATTTAGACGTATTGAATCATTTGGTAATTTACAAACTAAAGGTAGTTCAAAACCTTTGGCATTCATCACTACGAATAGTGAAGGTAAGCATCAAGAATTTGGTGGTTTTATACAGTACGATTTAGAAATGGATAGCGACGTTTTACAAGTGGTAGAAAAAATAAAGTCGTCTTTCTCTGATTTATCTAAAGAGAAACAATTGGCCGCTTTAACTAACTTGCTAACAAATTTGATGGAACAAAGTGAAAGCGGAACAGAGGTTGTTAATGACTGAAAAAGTTAAACATGTTCTAGGGTTGTCTGGCGGCAAAGACAGTAGCGCCTTAGCATTATTTGTCAAAGAAACGTATCCAGAATTAGAGGTTGAATACTTCTTTACCGATACCGGCTACGAGCTGCCAGAAACCAACGAGTTTATTGATCAGCTTGAAGAAAAGCTGGGTTATATTCACCGTTTAAATGCACGATCATTGAACAATATTGAAGGTCGTGGCGAAAAAGACTTTGCTCACTTGTTAAAAGAGCATGGTAACTACCTGCCCTCACAGCGTGATCGCTGGTGTACCGTGCAAATGAAACTAAAACCATTTGAACAATGGTTAGATAGTTTTATTCGTGATGGTTATAAGATTAAAAACTACGTTGGAATTCGAGCTGACGAGCCTGAAAGAACGGGATACATGACCATAGAGAAACCTATTGAGTCTGTATTTCCTTTCAGAGAGCATGGCATTGTTAGAAGTGATATTGAAAATATCCTTCAACGTAATGGGTTAGAGCTTCCTGAATATTACAAGTGGCGTTCACGTTCGGGTTGTACTTTTTGCTTCTATCAGCGAAAAATTGAATGGGTAAAGCTGATGGAAAAGCACCCTACATTATTTGAAGAAGCTAAAGCTTTTGAGAAAGGTGATGACAACAATAGCACTACTGGTGAGCGCTTTTATTGGATGGGCCAAGGTCAACCTCTTGAAACCTTAGAAGATCCAGAAGTACAAAAACGTATCATTGAAAACCATGAGAAAAAAGTCGCTCGTTTTAATAAAAAGAAACGTAGTAACGCTTTATTAGGTGATTTTGGTGGTGTATGTAATTTTGGTGAACTAGACGACATATACGATGAAGCCGAAGGTGGCGGAGCTTGTGTAACCTGTTATAAATAAATAAAAAGCGACTATCTAGTCGCTTTTTTTACAGCTTTGATAAATATATCAATTTGTTCAAATGTCACATCAAGTGGAAAACTAAGTCTAATAGTACCTTCAGCTTGTTCACGCGTTAAACCTAGAGATGTTAATACATGCGAAGCTTCGATTTCTTTTGAAGAACAAGCTGAGCCTTGAGCTAAACTAATTGTCTGATCATTTTCTCTGATCATTAACGCTACGTTGGTATTCAAAAGTGTTAAGGACAAACAATGAGGTAAGGCTTTAGTTCGGCCATTTATGTTAAAGCCAATCCCTTCATTACTGAGCCCTTCAATTAAGTACTCTTTTATGCGCATTTCAGAAAACGATTGGTAATATTTCGGGAATAAATCAATTGCGGTTCCATAACCAATAATCAAAGGCGCAGCAATTGTTCCGCCCCTCAAACCTTGCTCTTGGCCAGCGCCATGAATAACTGGCAAAAGTTTTCTGTGGCGTAAATCTCGTATGTAGATCGCGCCAATGCCTTTTGGGCCACCGACTTTGTGTGCTGAAAATGACATGACATCTATATTAAAATTATCGACATCGATCTCTGTTTTTCCATAACTCTGGGCTGCATCTGAATGGAATATAATATTGTTTTCAGAGCATAATTTACCGATTTCACCAATCGGATTAATTGTGCCTAATTCGTTATTAACGTGCATGATTGACACTAATGCCGTTTTTTCGTTAATGGCATCCTTAACATCATTCGGGCAAATAATGCCATCTACATTAGGTTTAATGTAAGTCACTTCAAAACCAATCGATTTAAAATAATCACATATCGCTAATACGCACTTGTGCTCAATTGTGGATGTGACTATATGGTTTTTTCCTGTAGGGATGTCACCACTTAACAGCAAGCTTTTAAAAGCGATGTTATTTGATTCCGTTGCGCCACTAGTAAACACAATTTCACTTGGATAAGCGCCAATTGAATCCGCTAGTTTTTCTCTTACTTGATCAATTTCTTTTTGAACAATTGAACCCATTAAATGACTGGATGCTGAATTTGCATAAAATGTCTCAAAAGCATTCATCAGAGATATTTTAACTTCAGGCAATAAAGGATATGAGGCTGCGGTATCAAAATAGATCATGGGAGTATTTATCGATAAAATATTTGTACAAAGATTACCACATGTTGGACTCTACGATTATGAAAAATTCAATAAAATACAACAATCCATAACATAATCTTGGTGTTTTTTATTTTGAAAAACCATCACTTTCTTTGCTTAGCAAACACTTGCCCTAAAGGTTCAAAATACTCCATCATAGCTTGATTTATTCACACCCATGCCAGCCAATGAAACCATGAACACCTTTGCAAGATTAAAGCAGGTATTAAATGACTCTGATTTTGTGTAAATCATAAACACCTACCATTTAGCACTTCTCTAAAAAGCCACTCGCGAGTGGCTTTTTTATGCGTTTTTTAATCGGTCTCTCTATTACGCTCTTTCCGCCAAACTGGCTTAAATTACTGTCCGCTAATACAAATTGATACACAAAATGATTACGGTTAAATTTAACACGTTGTTAATATAAATTATCAGTTTTACCTTTACCTCTCGCATACTTTCCACCTTATTAAACTGATAAATAATTGATTGTGCCTAGTACGATACAAAGTAAACAATGTCCGCGCCTAACAATAACAACACAGGATATTAAAATAGTCATGCCTTTAAAAAACAATAAGATTAATGCGATTTCATTCGCCCTTAGCCTAATTTTAGGTACCACTTTTATCACCCCAGCGATTGCCCAAGACACGCTGATTTTAGCCGATGCGTATATCGACGTAGCCAAAGGTAAAAGCATTAATGATGCTGCGATTATCGTATCAAACAATCAAATCATTAAGGTTACCACCGCGACAAACATCAACAATAAAGCCGATTACAGTTTGATTGATCTTAAGGGTAAAACGCTGGTGCCTGGTGTGATGGATATGCACGTGCATTTATCCTTTGATGCCGAAGATAACTTTTTAGAGTCGATGAATTATTCAGTGCCAAGGCAAACTGTTAAAGCTGTTAAAAATGCTCAGAAAACCTTGTTAGCGGGTTTTACCACAGTGCGGGACTTAGGCGCATCGGGTTATTCCGTTATTGCCACTCGTGATGGAATTGATGCTGGCGATATTCCTGGGCCCCGTATTTGGGCTGTGGGCCATGCAATTGGGATCACTGGCGGGCATTGCGATGATAACTTCCCTGCACCAGAAGCCCATGCAAAAGCTCAAGGTGTTGCAGACGGCCCTTGGGAGGTACGCACTAAAGTACGTGAAAACATTAAATACGGTGCCAATGCGATTAAAGTCTGTGCCACTGGTGGGGTATTTTCTAAAGGTACTCAAGTTGGTGCGCAGCAAATGACTTACGAAGAACTCAAATCTGCTGCAGATGAAGCGCATATGCGCGGCCTTGTTATCGCCGCCCATGCTCATGGTACCAGCGGCATTAAAGATGCAATACGCGCAGGTATCGATAGCATTGAACATTGTAGTTTTATGGATGATGAAGCCATAAAGATGGCAATAAAAGCAGGCACGTATTTGTCTTGCGACATTTACAACACCGAATACACCCTCGCCTATGGCGCGGCTAACGGCGTACCAGAAGCCAATATCAACAAAGAAAAGCAAGTGTCGCAAGCTCAGCGCGACAGCTTTAGAAAAGCCGTTAAGGCTGGCGCTAAGATGGTGTTTGGTTCCGATGCCGCTATTTATCCTCATGGCGATAACGGTAAGCAGTTCTCGCGCATGGTGACCTTTGGTATGACGCCTATTCAAGCGCTGCAGGCCGCAACAATTAACAGTGCAGCCTTGATAAAACAAGATAATCTAGGCCAGATTAAAGCAGGATTTATGGCAGATATTATCGCTGTCGATGGTAATCCGCTGGATAACATTAGCTTGATGGAAAACGTCACCTTTGTGATGAAAGACGGGGTGGTATACAAACAGCTTTAGAGCATAAGCTAAAGGCTATCGCTATCTAAAATATGTTTCTAAATGAGTTTCTAACATTAGTATCTTAAGGCTGCTATTAGCTTGGATATACTTAGCAGTTTAGTCCTGATGACTTATCTCAGGACTAGACTAGCAACAACATACCAAGGCCTAGCTTAATCGCTTGGCCTTTTTTAATTATTTTATAATCTAAGTGAGCAGATATGACTTGTAGGGATTTAATAACAAGACCTTGTGACTAAAGGTTGTTTACCTTGTGATGGACTGCTTTTACACGCTAGGTTTTTATTAACTCAAGATGATTATTCGTCCAAAGGCTATTACTGGCTCAAGGCTGTTAGTCGGCTCAAGGCTGTTATTTGACTGATGCCTATTGTCGACTCAACGCTGAACCTTAATATATCGTATACTAAGCTGTCTAGTCCTGATGACTTATCGCAGAACGGAACTAGCAACAACATACCAAGGCCTGGCTTAATCGCTTGGCCTTTTTTTATTATTTTATAATCTAAGAAACTGATATGACTTGTAGGGATGTAATGACAAGACCTTATGACTAAAGGCTGTTTGCCTTGTTATGGACTGCTTTTACACGCTAGGTTTTTATTAACTCAAGATGATTATTCGTCCAAAGGCTATTACTGGCTCAAGGCTGTTAGTCGGCTCAAGGCTGTTATTTGACTGATGCCTATTGTCGACTCAACGCTGAACCTTAATATATCGTATACTAAGCTGTCTAGTCCTGATGACTTATCGCAGAACGGAACTAGCAACAACATACCAAGGCCTGGCTTAATCGCTTGGCCTTTTTTTATTATTTTATAATCTAAGAAACTGATATGACTTGTAGGGATGTAATGACAAGACCTTATGACTAAAGGCTGTTTGCCTTGTTATGGACTGCTTTTACACGCTAGGTTTTTATTAACTCAAGATGATTATTCGTCCAAAGGCTATTACTGGCTCAAGGCTGTTAGTCGGCTCAAGGCTGTTATTTGACTGATGCCTATTGTCGACTCAACGCTGAACCTTAATATATCGGCTACTTTTGTCCATTCTGCTTATCAAACGCTAGCCCTAAAGGTTCAAAATATTCCATCATGGCTTGATATATTTCACGACAGTGTTGTGCGTCGGGATAAGCGCCATGCTTAGCAAGTGGCGAATCAATAGTGCTGTTAACTAGGTACGGATTGGATATGTTGGCATAATCCTGTGAATACATTTCAATGCAAGATTCAAAGGCGCGCGCCATCATTTCGGTCGGTTTAGCAAAGTAATGGCTGCGTTGCTGCTTATCGAGCGCGATGGAACGCCGCACATAATCGTGTGGCTCTTGGCCGTTGGCACTCAGCAAGGTCACTTTAAATAAGCTAGAGAGTTTTTTATTCAGCGGGTGGGCGATTATGGATTTATCGGCCAGCCAATTGTCGCTGGCGCAAGCAAATAAATTGGCACGACTGAAGTTAGTCCGAGTTGTATTGGTAGTTTGCTCTGATAATATAAGCGACGACAAATACGGGTCTAATATACTGTCGTCGATAAACATTTTATCAGCAATATAGTGATCGAATGCATGCCAAAACTCATGAGCCAACGCCCCTGCTCCGGCATTTTTGGCTAATGCCAGTTCTCGGTATGCTGGCGAATAATGAGCTTGCACACCTTTTTGGCCACCATGGCCAAAGGCAAAACGTAAGCTACCGCGTAAACCAATCAATTCTGGTGGTACCGCTAAGATGTTGGCTAAATCTGCTAGCGAATCAAAAATTAAATTTGCCGCCAGCGCCGATTCCTCACGGTTAACCCATTTTCCAACACGGATATGCTGCAAACCAAAAGTGTGTTTAATGTCGAGAAAACTGACCGAATCGCCATTTCGATAGTCGGGCCCGATACGTTCAAAATGACGTTGATGATTTAATAATGAATGATGTGAAGCCAAACATACCTCTATTGTCACTAAAGCGATTGCCAAAAATGTTTACACAAAAACGAATGCTGAACCTAGTGACTAATTATGCCATGTTTAACGCCATAAACCGCCCTATAAAAATAAAGTGATAGTATAAAATACCGCTAACGTAGGCTAATACCACCAGCACACGACTAGAATAACTATTCATAATTATGCAAAAATAAAAGTATTACCCTCGGTAAATTTTTAACCGTCATTCATTTTAATGCATATTCACTCAAAATAAGTCTGCGCAGGTTACATAAAAGTGACCTATAAAACACCGAGCGTATTTTACTCTGCCATTAAGTGTCTATTACGATACTCACTAAGTGACCTATTACGTCCACCAGCATTATATGGCTCGTCTAGATTACGATTCTGTATTATGCATCTACATTACGGCTATTTATTACGGCTCTTCATCACGACCCTTTATTGCTTCTCTTCAATACGACTCATCATTACTTCCCTTTATTACAAGATGCGCCTAAAGGGTAAACAACAGTATTGGGGGTCAGTTAAGTATCACTAATTGGATTCCTATTTAAGCTCGTTAGCAGTACGATGGTTTACGATTGATTTTTCATGGAGGATTTATGATTTATACCACGACTGAAACCATTCCTGGTCGGGACATTATCGAGATTGTCGGCGTTGTAACCGGTAATGTGGTTCAATCTAAACATATTGGTCGAGACATTATGGCCGGCTTAAAAAGCATTGTTGGTGGCGAAATACGCGGTTACACCGAAATGTTATCTGATGCCAGAGATGTCGCAATTAATCGTTTAGTTGCCAGCGCGGCCCAAAAAGGGGCTGATGCGATTGTGGGGATCCGCTTTACAACAAGTGCCATTATGGATGGGTCGTCTGAAATTATGGCTTTTGGTACAGCAGTGAAATTAGGGCCAAGCAGATAAATAAGCCTGAAACTAAACTCATTAATTGATCGATAACTTAATTCATATGAGGCACGCTCGCCTAGAGCAAATACGCAGCTAAGTGTTTATCAGCTCTTAGCTACATGTTTCGCTTAGTGTTAAACACGATTATTTTAATCTTAATGTTGCCCGAGCTTAACGCCGAAATACCTCTATTGATCCAACGTAACTAATATGACCAAGCATAACGAGTATGACCAAACATAACGAATAGGTGATTTTATGATTAACAATATTTTTTTAGCCGTTGCCGTCTTGTTGGCTTCTGCTCATGCTTATGCGGTAGAAAGCCTTATCACTGTTGAAAGCCATTACTCGGCCAAAGAAACGGCAGATAGGTTTGAGTCGATCATAAAAGACAAAGGGTTTACGGTTTTTTCCAGGATTGATCATCAAAAAAATGCCGCCGGTGTGAACTTAACTCTGAGACCAACTGAAGTGATTATTTTCGGTAACCCTAACATCGGTACTCAATTAATGCAGTGTAACCAACTTGTCGCGATTGACTTGCCACAAAAGGTATTGATTAGCGAGGATGCTGATAACAAGGTTTGGCTGTCGTATAACAATCCGCAGTACATTAAACAGCGTCATAGTATTACAGGTTGCGATGAAGTCATTAATAAAATTTCTGGTGCTCTTAATACGTTAAGCATTGCTGCAACGTCTAAGTAATCTGAACTAGGGTAACTTGGACAAGAATGACCTGAACTAGAAATAGTAAACGCCTCTCAACAGCCATTTGCCTTGCTAACTGCGTTATTCATTACACAACAAGGGTTGCAATAGACCTGCTATTGCAACCCTTGTTAGCAATGCAAATGACAAGCTTAGTTATGGTTATGTTATTGGTTATGGTATTGGTTATGGTGTTTCAGAGAATAAACGCATCCCTTTACTGCCACAGTGGCACGATTAAACTATTAACCTACAGAACTACGGAACTACGGCAAGGTGATAATGATTAACGATGTACAGTTGTATATATCAGCAGTACTGGGTAGATAAATTTAGAGGTGTTTAATGAATAGTGAAGTAGTTTTAATTTCCGGTGCGAATAGAGGCATTGGTTTAGCGTTAACTGAGCAATATCTTATCAACGGTTGCAGCGTCATAGCGACCTGTAGAGATATCGCTACAGCGACTGGGCTTATGACGTTAAAGGCTCATTTTGCTGACAAATTATTGATTGAGTCAGTGGATATCACGAGCTCTGAATCAATCCAACGCTTAGCGAATAATCTCAGCCAGCAAAATATTAGTCTCGATTTAATTGTTAATAATGCGGGCTTTTTAGATCGAGATAATCACAGTATTCATGCGATCGATTATGCTGACGCTGAAATGTGTTTTAAAGTAAACGCGCTCGGGCCATTATTTTTAACCCATTGTTTAATAAACCTGCTGAATAAAACACGTTTATGCAAAATAGCGATTATCTCTTCTTCAAAGGGAGCGCTATCACAAGAACAAGGTGTCGATTGGTATGGTTACCGAATGTCTAAAGCCGCAGCCAATATGTTAACTGTGAATTTAGCGACTGAACTGGTTAATGCTAACGTCGCGGTGGTATCTGTTCATCCTGGCTGGGTGCAAACTGATATGGGCGGCAGCTCTGCAAGTGTTAGCGTTAACGATTCCGCACTTGGAATTATCAAAGTGATCAACAATTTATCGATCCACAATACCGGTCAGTTTTATGATGTTAGCGGCGAACAACTGCCGTTCTAATCAGCGTATCATCGCGCAACACTCTTTGGACAACTGAAACTCACTATTTTCGAGTGTTAATGCTTAAACGTTAAATCCATTACATTAAATTATTAAAAGGATAAGTTTTAATAATTTAATGTTTAAGGATACTCGCTGTATATTACTCTTATCGAACATAATTAATCATTAATACGCACACTTCACCCGGCAATGTAACCAATTGTTTATCCGACTTTATACCCGAGTGCTTGCACATTTAATGATGCGATTCAGAGATATTGCTAAAAGAGAAATAGATGAAATTTTTACACACCATGTTGAGAGTTGTTGACCTAGCGAAATCAATCGAGTTTTACACCAATGTACTGGGCATGAAAGTGTTAGAAACAACCGAAAACAAAGAGTATCGCTACACCTTAGTCTTTGTCGGTTATGGCACTCAAGCAGACAGCACCACAATTGAATTAACCTATAACTGGGATACCAATGAGTATGACCAAGGTAATGCTTTTGGTCATATTGCGCTGGGTGTAGAGGATATTTATAGTGCCTGTAATGACATTAAAGCACGCGGTGGCAAAGTCACCCGTGAACCAGGACCGGTAAAAGGTGGCACAACCCACATCGCCTTTATCGTCGATCCTGATGGATACCAAATTGAACTCATCCAAATTAGTCAGTAAAGAGGAATACACAATGAAAGATTCACTATTTCAACCGATACAACTCGGTAAAATTTCTTTAAAAAATCGTATTGTTATGCCTCCAATGACGCGATCGCGCGCCTCTCAGCCAGGTAATGTTGCCAACGATATGATGGCTGAATATTATGCTCAACGCGCTTCAGCGGGCCTTATTGTGAGTGAAGGTACCCAGATTTCAGCCATGGGCCAAGGTTATGCTTGGACGCCAGGTATTTATTCTCCAGAACAAATAGCCGGATGGCAAAAAGTCACCAACGCTGTGCATGCAAAAGGCGGCACTATCTTCGCCCAACTTTGGCATGTTGGCCGCGTGACTCACCCAGATAATATCAATGGCAAGCAACCTATTTCGTCTTCTGCACTAAAAGCACAAAATGTAAAAGTGTTTGTGGATAATGGTACTGACGAACCTGGTTTTGTTGACGTGGTTGTGGCGCGTGAAATGTCTAAAGCTGACATTGAACATGTTATTGGTGAATATCGCCAAGCGGCGTTAAATGCTATTGAAGCAGGTTTTGATGGCATAGAATTGCATGCTGCGAACGGTTATTTAATTAACCAGTTTATCGATTCTGAAGCGAATAATCGTATTGACGAATATGGTGGTAGTATGGAAAACCGCCTGCGTTTCTTAGGTGAAGTGGTTGGTGCAATGACTGATGCCATCGGTGCTGATCGTGTTGGTGTTCGTCTTGCGCCATTTACATCTTTAAATGGTACTGTTGATGCAACCCCCATTGCAACCTACACCGCAGCGGCAGTATTACTTAACAGTTTAAATGTGGTTTACATTCATTTTGCTGAAGTCGATTGGGATGATGCCCCGGAGACTCCTGCAGCGTTTAAAGATGCCGTTCGAGCGGCCTATAAAGGGATACTCATTTATGCTGGTCGTTACGACGGTGAAAAAGGCACACAGGCAATTAACGATGGCCTAGCTGATATGATTGGTTTTGGTCGACCATTTGTATCTAATCCTGATTTGCCAAACCGCATTAAGCATGGTTATCCATTAGCGGTGCACACACCAGAGACATTATTTGGTGGATCTGAAAAAGGCTTAACTGATTACCCACAATACAGCCCAAGTTAATAGCAATCGTGCTATTTAACTACGTGCTATTTAACTAATTGAGTATTATAGCGATTCTGACGTAACGTTAGGATCGCTTTGTGCTTATATACCGCTTATCAATCTGCATCTGTCTTTGTGTAAGGCTGTATCATTCAGCTTTGCCAAAATGTTGCTCCCTCTACCCCTGCCATAAGCTGGAAAAAATTTAATTAAACCAATGTTTGCGCGGTAGACCATTCTTATACTGGCCACTATGCCTGCTGCTGTGGGTTGGATAGCTTCCAAACTTGTAATTTTAGAGATGCACGGTGAAGTGTTTATTGATGCTAAAACTGAGTGGCGCTATTGATGCTAAAGCCGAGTGGCGATTTGATTAATCTCAGCATTAAACTGAGATTAATCAAAATTGAATTAACTAAAGTTTTCGTGGTAAGCAATCATAAAGTCTTCTCTTATTAACTGCTCTAAATGTATGGCGCGCTCTGTGGGGCAAAAAATCATAATATGCACATTTTGCTCGCCGTTAATGCCGCTAGTGATATGAATATGCGGTTCGCTGCCAGGTAAATCGACACCAGCATGTTTTTCTATTACGCCGTTGTAACGCTTAGCCACTTCAATAAAGTCTTCACAGTGCTGTTCTATTTGACGGGTTAACGACGGAAACAGTGTATAGAGATTAACAAACTGAACTACGGTAATCGTTATGTTGTGGTAAACATAACGTTTCATAAAGTTGAGGTTTTTAACCGCATAGGTAAAAAACATACTGTTAGGTAACGTCGCGGTTTTTCCTGTGTAATGGTATTGACCTTGATCGAGGTCGATCTCTTGGATCACTGTGGCCATTAAGTTATGTTCAATCACTTCGCCATATATTTTTCCCACTTCAATCCAATCACCAATCACAAATGAACGTGAACTCGCGCGTTGTATGGAGCCGGTAAAGCAAAGAATGATTTCTTTTGATGCTATCACTATGGCAATGGCAATGGCGGTGACTGACAGGGCAAATTTGCTAACTTCGGATTGCCAAAGTATGAACAAAATAACCAGTATTAAAATGAAGGTGCCATTTTTAGTGCGTGACATCCATTTCCGTTGCACATCAGAAAGAAAAGCGACGTCGCCACGAATACTTGAAATGATAAAACGTTTTATCATTGAGATAAGCATTATTATTAACACCGTTAATAATAATTTGTGTTCAAGAAAGAAATCGACGATCAAAGTTATATTATCTATCAAACCTGTTACCTACGTTGTTTGTGTTTTCACACTGATGGTGCTGAATTACGGACATTCCGGCCGTCACTCTATTGGCAATAGCAGCAGAAGACAAGGTAATTAGGCCATAACAGCATGAGGTCTAACCTGGTGCAGCATTTAACACTTAGTCAACTTCGGTAAACTTGCGCCTTAATAAACACGATAAAACCATTAATGTGGCTGACATTAATGGTTTTAAGCGTATCGACATGCGGAATAAAGAAATGAACATTTTGGGTGGTGATCATTTTAGTTAGTTTGGTAGTCAATAACCGTTGGTGTTATTGCTATAACATCATCATATGGATACCCCAAAGCATTTGGCTGCCCTTTTACTGGCTTAACATCTGAGTTGTCGCTTAGCTTAACCCCCCAATGATTATTACTAATACCTTCGAAAACGATATTAATTACCCCGTCACTTTCTTTAACCATCGCGGCAACGTGGTGCTTGGCCATAATGTCTCTTACCTTAGCTGAGCGTGTTGAGCACAAATCACACGCTTCTATATTGGTGACATTGTTAAAAAAAGTGGCATCGCCTGAAGGAACAAACCCCGCTACTGCTGACGGTTGATATTGAATAATGCCTGCGGGGGTGAAAAATGCGTTATTGACTCTAAATACCTTATCATCTGACTGCTGCACGATAGTGATATCGACATTGTCCTTAAAAAAATCACGGATTACGTCTTGCTGTATCAGCAATTTGTTGATGGCCTTAACCCTTTGGTTTCGGCATGATGTTTGATTGCACAGTACTCGATTGGGCAAACTGGTGACAAAATTGGGGTCGGCTTTAAATATGGCGTTACTCATTACACCTAAGTTGAAATTAGCAAAATCATTTTTATCCTCGGCAGAGGTAAATTTTGTAGGGTGCACATCAAGCAAACTATACGGTGAGGCTAATCCGGGCAATATTTCTGCAATGCCATTTTTAGGTAATAAACCCCGTAAATGATTTATTGTTGCACGGTACTCTTTATCAGAATCTGCAGTGAGGAAGTTTGGTAAGTTATTAGCGCAGACAACTATCGGCACTAGCAATGAGCATAACAAAAATAGATAAGTGGCTCTCATAGGTGAGTAACATCCTTTTAATGTCATCGTTAACGTCATTGTTAACGTCATTGTTGCTTAAGCAAAACACAATTTTGTTGTCATGATGTTATAAAAACAAGCAAAGTGAAAGCTGTACGTTGTCATTATTAGTACTCTTTACTCAATAATGTCGACTCGGTTAGAGTGCAGACTTCACAATAAACCGAGCACTCTGCACATGTATATTACTTAGCGCTAAACACGTGAACAATTATTGATGACAAGTTCATTCAGAACAAGCAGAGCCAATATAGTTATACCTCATTTGCTGTTAACTAGGTAAAACGATAACGCCGAGTTGCTCTAATAATTGCTCTTGTTGCCAGTCGCAGATTTTGACCCCGGTTAAGTTAACTCGACGAGGATCCAAACCGGTTAATTCACAATGTGATAGATCACAATATTGCATATCAAATTGTTGCCAGTTATTGGATGAAAATTCACCGCGACTTAAATCTGAACCTTTAAAAGAGGCCTTTTGTAAATTGGCGCCCGTCCAACGGTTTTCGAACAAGTCACATTTTTCAATGCATTGCTTTTCAAAGTCGGTATAAGACAAATTACAGCCGGTAATATACACCAAGCAAAAATAACTTTTGTGTGAAATCTGGTTTACAAAGCTGGTTTTTAAAAAACTGGCTCCTTGTAAATCACATTCTCTAAACTCGGCTCCAAAACCATTAGCACCTTGAAAGTTGGCCATGCCTAGCTTGCAATGTTTGAAACTGGCATCACGCAAATCGGCGTACTTAAATTGGCAACCTATACTGTCTCCTGCTTCAATAAACTTACAGTTGATGAATGTTGCATCCCTTAAGTCTGCACGACTGAAGTCGCAATGATAGAAATGACAATTTTCAAATGTGGTTTCAGGTAAAAGTTGTTGTGAGAAATCATGTTCACGAAAAGTTTGGTTGTTACTCATCAGGGCCTCCAAATTGACTATTGGCCAAGGTTAACATTGTAAAACAGCAAAAAACCAATTTATTAACACCATTAAAATCAACATATTACAAACCCCTCAAATAGCGATTTTAAGGGGCAAAAGAGACGTTTTGAGAGACTTTATATAGCATCACCCTAGTCGATTCCCTCGAAAAAACTTTTAACCACTTCACCAGCGACTGAATTAAATGACCTTTTGACTAAAAATCACTCAGCTTGATAACACATTTTGTCTGTTTTCTGAGTAAAAGCATAAATTCATTTAAACCGAAATGTTGGTATTTGCTTCAGCATTTTGGCCTAATTTGACAGCGAAAAACCATTAATGCTTAGGGATAAGTTTCACGGAATAGCATTTCTGTTAATCAGCAATTTATTTAAAACCTGATTATTACGCTTAATGGTCAATTGAGGGTTGGCAAGTCTCCTTTGATAAAAAGCAAAGAAAGGGAGCGCATAATCTCAATACTGCTTATCTATATTTATCTGTCCACGCAAATAAGTTGTGTAGCATTTATTGTTGCCAATATGGGGTACAGCCGATATTGCAATGGTTGTTAAAAACAACAACAACATCATGTTTCTACAAAATCCCCAAGTGAAGTGCTTGATCACCTTCTCTATGAATTAGTGATCTGCGACAATTTGTCCAATTTCATTTTTGTTAACTTGATCAACATCATAAATACTGCGATATAGCCCTACATATGTTATGGGAATATCTCACAAATTGATTTATATCAAAGACGATTTTTGGCCAAGTTCTAAAATTGATACCGATGGATTGCAACTAATTATTAGCCACTGAGCTAACATAAGCAGAAGGTATCAACATGGACACACATGCAGCCCTTTATAAACAGGGTCAAGATCGCCTTGATTATTTACGCCAATTTGCCCAACGTCAGCCCGTGTCACTACAACAAAAAATGGCCAACATTGGGATATCTCGTCGAGACTTCATTAAGTGGACCGCGTCGGTCACTGCAATGTTTGCCTTGCCCCTACCCTTTAGTAATCTGGTTGCCGAAGCGGCTGAATTAGCCGACCGAGTGCCGCTAATTTGGTTACATTTAGCCGAATGTACTGGGTGCTCTGAGTCATTAATTCGTACCGATTCGCCCAATTTAGACACATTGATTTTTGATCATATCTCGCTTGAATATCATGAAACCTTAATGGCAGCTTCTGGTTGGCAAGCCGAAGAGAACCTAGAGCATGCACTGGAAACTTACAAAGGTCGGTATTTACTGGCCGTTGAAGGTGCCGTCCCTACCGCCAATAACGGCACCTTTTTAACCGTAGGCTGTAAAGGTCACACTGGTTTACACATTGTTAAAGAAGCGGCTGAAAATGCTGCTGCAATTATCTCTGTCGGGACTTGCGCTGCCTTTGGTGGTGTACAAGCCGCTGCACCCAATCCTACTGGTGCAAAAGGCGTTTACGAAGTGGTCGATAAACCTGTGATTAACTTAGGCGGTTGCCCTCCGAGCGAAAAGAACATTGTTGGCACGCTAATGTATTTCATTATGTTCGGTAAGTTACCTGCACTGGATATGTTTAATCGTCCTAAATGGGCTTACGGCGCACGGGTACATGATAACTGTGAACGTCGTGGGCGCTTTGATGCTGGTGAGTTTGTTGAAGAATTTGGTGATGAAGGTGCAAAAGAAGGTTACTGCCTTTATAAAGTCGGCTGTAAAGGCCCATATACCTACAACAACTGCCCTACTGAGCGTTTTAACCATCACACCAGTTGGCCGGTGTTAGCGGGTCATGGCTGTATGGGTTGCTCTGAGCCGAATTTTTGGGATGACATGGCGGACTTTGAAAAACCGCTAGGACGCCAACTTTTACATGGCATAGATGCCACCGCAGACACCATTGGTGCGGTCATTTTAGGCGCTACCGTTGTTGGTATTGGCGCCCATGCAGTTGCTAGCGTATTTGCTAAGCCTTTGGAGGAATAATCATGAGTAAACGTGTCGTTATCGACCCTATCACCCGTATCGAAGGCCATTTACGTGTCGAAGTTGAAGTGGATGACAATAATGTCATTACCAAGGCTTGGTCTTCGTCGACCTTATGGCGAGGTATTGAGGTTATTTTAAAAGGCCGAACTCCAATGGATGTGGGCTTAATTGTGCAGCGTATTTGTGGCGTATGTACCTATTCGCATTATCGTTGCGGTACTGAGGCAGTTGAAAATGCCCTTGGGGTTAAGATCCCACTTAATGCTAAATACCTGCGCAGCATAATGCAGTCATCACTCTACATGCATGATCATATTGTGCATTTTTATCATCTACATGGTTTGGATTGGGTGGATGTGGTATCAGCATTAAGTGCCGACCCAGCCTTAGCGGCTAAAGTGGCAATGAATTACTCTGATGCACCGATTGCTGCCGGTGAAGGTGAATTAAAAGCGGTACAGGCACGAGTGAAAGGCTTGGTCGAAACCGGAAAACTGGGTCCATTTGCCAATGCCTATTGGGGTAATGGTACTTATCGTTTTACCCCTGAGCAAAACCTCATTGCGTTATCGCATTATTTAAAAGCACTTGAAGTACAACGTGTGGCAGCTGAAATGTTAGCTATTTTTGGCGGCAAATCGCCACATCCACAATCTATTGTTGTGGGCGGCGTAACCTCAGTACGTGACATGTTAAGCCCTGCCCGTTTACAAGAATGGAAACAAAAGCACGCTATCGTGCAAGACTTTATTGAGCGAGCTTACCAAGCCGATATTGTGATGGCAGCAGAAGCATTTGGTACAGAAGCCAGTGTACTTGGCGGCGTAAATGTTAACAGTTTCTTGTGCGGTGAAGATTTTATTACGACCGATGGCGAGTACTTATTTAACCAAGGGGTCATTTTAAACGGTGATTTAGCCAATGTATTGGATATCGACCCGAGCTTGATTAAAGAAGATGTGACTCACGCCTGGTATAAAGCTGATGGTCCGCAACATCCATATCAAGGAACCACCATTCCTGATTACACCGGGTTTATTGAGCGTGACACTGTGTATGGCAAATTGCCAACCATTAATGGCGATGGTAAATACTCGTGGGTTAAGTCTCCGCGTTACCAAGATGAACCGATTGAAGTAGGTCCACTAGCGTGTTTGTTGGTTAACTATGCCCGTGGTAATCAAGTTGTGGTCAATGCGGTTGATGGTTTGTTAGCTCGCACTGGTTTGCCTCTTGAAGCATTGTTTACCACTTTAGGCCGTACTGCTGCACGTATGCTGCAAACGGTATTGGTTGGCCAGGCCAGTTTGCAAACCTTTGATGCTTTACTGGTAAACATACAGTCGGATCAGTCTACTTACGTTAAACCTGAAATAGACCCAGACCGTGTTTACGAAGGTTATTCGATGATTGAAGCCCCTCGCGGCATGTTAAGTCATTGGATCCGGATTAAAGATGCCAAAGTCGAAAACTACCAAGCTGTGGTTCCTACTACCTGGAACGCAGGCCCTGTGGATGCTAATGGTAAAATGGGCCCATACGAAGCTTCGTTGATTGGTTTGAAACTTGAAGACCCAACTAAGCCGTTAGAAGTCATTCGCATTATTCATTCCTTTGATCCTTGTATGGCGTGTTCCGTTCACGTGATGGATTACAAGAAACATACCCTAGGTCAATTTAAAATTGATCCAAATGGGTTTTAATCAGAGGTAATGGAGTAGGAGGGATAAAAGTATGGAACATATTGCAACCCATAATCGGCAGCTGATATTTACTCCAGCGATTCGAATATTTCACTGGTTACGCGCTCTGGCCATTTTGGTATTAGTGATCACCGGATTTTATATCTCGTGGCCATTTTTAGTGGCGCCTGCCAGCACTGATGTACTGGTACAAGGTTGGATCCGATTTGCGCATATCATTTTTGGATTTGTGCTCACCAGTATCACTTTGGTGCGTTTTTATTTGTTTTTCTTCAGTCGCAACAACATTGAAAGACGTTCGTTTAAAGATGTGCTGAGTGTGAAAAGCTGGATAACACAATTAAAATCCTATTTATGGATGGGTAATTTGCATAAAGCTGGGGTTTACGGACCGTTACAGTTTATGACTTATGTGGCGATTTCGTTTGTTGCCTTGATTGTGTGTATCACAGGCTTAGTGCTGTACGCCAATGTGTACCACTTAGGCCTGGGCGGGTTACTTGGCGATGTATCTGCATGGTTAACAGCACTTTGTGGCGGCTTAGCATCACTTAGAACCTTCCACCATTATTTAACTTGGGCTTTCATTATTTTTGTGGTGATCCATGTGTATATGGCGGTGTGGTCGGGTATTCGCTTTAAACATAATTCAGTCGACTCAATAGTGTCTGGCTATGACTATCACAAAGATCATAAATAAGGTGAATCTATTATTGTGAAAAAAATATTGCTGTTAGGTATAGGCAATGTATTGTACGCCGATGAAGGAGTCGGCGTGCATTTTGTCAATTATATCAAAGAGAAATACCAATTTAGCCACCAAACTGACAGCATAGATATTGTCGACGGTGGCACCTTAGCTCAAGGCCTTATTCCGATGATAAGCCAGTACGACCATTTAATTGTGGTCGATACGGTGAACAGTGTTGGCGTGGAGCCTGGTGAAGTGTACTTTTTCGATTTTGATCACGCCCCTGCTGAAATCGATTGGCAAGGTAGTGCTCATGAAGTAGAAATGCTGCAAACACTCAACATGATGGACATTGTGGGTGATAGGCCACACACGTTTGTATTAGGTGTTACCCCTACCGTGATTGAGCCAATGACTTTGGGGCTTACGCCACATTTACATGCCGCCATTCCGCTAATGGAACACGCCCTGTTAACCCATTTAACCGACTTAGGGTTTAGCCAGCAGATTGTGAATGAAATAACGGTTGATCAGGTGATTCCTGACGCTTATAAGCGAGGTTGCTATGTCGATGCATAACATTCGATTTGATTTTGTATGCCAACGCCATGTGCCGTTATATGAGCACTTGTGCAATCAATACCTTGAACGCAGCGAATTTAATATCAGTATTGGTGCTGAATCCGAGCTTCAAACCAGTAAAATACGTTACTTTATTGAGGCCTTTGCTCCTCAAGCGCAGCTTGAATCGTTAGCCGATGACATCGCCAGTGATTTCTTGTTATCTGTTTGGTTGCTTGACACCCACATTCAGCGTATAGAGCAGCACAGCGGGCAGCGAAAACCATTTAACATTAAGCCGCTTCACTCTGGTTTACCGCTGAATTTTTGCCAAGATTGCCAGCCAAAATTTGGCGATAATCAACATCCCTCTTTTGGTAATATTAATCTACAATGTCATCATTGTATGGGGCATGAAAAACTCAGTCGTGATGAAAAATCGTTAACTCAGACCGATATCGCCGCAATGGCAAACCGCTTACTCAGCCATAAGTCTCTGCCCTTACCTATTCTTGGGATCACGTTATGGTTAACCCCACCAGCGGCCATATTGTCCTCAACCATACAACCCTCAACCATATCGCAAAATGCAGATGAACAACTGACAAACTCATCACAGACCAATGCGTCAATGACCAAAACAATAAAATATCAACGGCCTCGAATATTAGTCTGTAATCCCAATTCTTTAAACAGTCATTTTATTGTCAATGACAGCCAAGTGTTGGCATTATCTAGCATCGAAAAACCCTTGCTAAGAGTACGACCAAGTAGCGAGCATCCCAGCTTATTAGCGCCGCTGTATGATATTCAATTTGCTGAAAATCGTTTATTAGTGATACTCACTGAAGTACTGCGTCAAAAAGGCATTAATTGGTTGCATGTCACTAGTGATATTGAACCACATACTAACCAAGAAGCCCTACTCAATGAGCCGCTGCGTTTAGCCAGTATTAATCAACATTGGTTACCGATCACCACCCTAAGCGATGGCAGCATATCGTTACCGACTAATGTGACCTGTTTGCATGATGAGCATCATTACCAAGATGACCAACATACGTTCAAGGTTCAAAGCACTAAAACTGATATTAATTGGCAAGTGAGTGACAACGGTGCTAAATCGTCTACTTCAGCGTTAACTTTGCCACCTGTTTTAGCCAGTTCTTGTGCAGAAGACTCAAACACAATAACTAACGATATTACTACCAGCTTATGTGCATTGAATGCTGCGGTATTACGTTGTGATCCCAATAAAAATCACCATAAAGCGCAATTTGTTAAACATGCTGCGGTATTGTATTTCAGCCAACAAAATGCTTGCCAAATTGTCACACTCGACAGCCAAAGTAACCCTGAATTATTTTTCCAATTACCGACGTTGCCGACATCAGGTTATGAGATTTGTCATAGTTTGTCTGAGTCGCCGCAAAAAAGTCTGTTAGATAAGTTTAAACAGTTATTTCCAGCCGAATATAATCAATTATTGGATCTTCACATTCAAGCCGACGATGGTGCATTGTCTCAGCTAATGGCTGTTGCAACCCTAATTATTGGCGCCTATCCGGTAGAAACTGCTCAACGAGTGACCGTAACCGAACTTGCCGATAAATTTATTGCTTTGGCGATGTCTCATCATGGCAATAATGCACCACGCATTGATTTTCCTCTCACCAAAGGCGCCGCGCATCGTAGCCTCAATTGGTGTAAAACCTTGGGCACATTAATGAGTTTCAAGTTGGCAGGCGAGACTAACTTAGCAAAACTTGCTTTTGCATTTCATGACTCGTTTGCCGACTACTTAAGCCATTGGGTAGAACATTTAGATCAAAATATTGGCGTAAAACAATTAGTGATTGCTGGAAGCGAATTTGCTAATCCGGTGCTAACTGAACGGGTGCAATTACGTATTGGTAAAAACTTTCCACTGGTGGTCAATCCATTATTGGATTTAGATGGCGTTAATATCGCAATTGGTGGGCTATATCTCAAACAAAGACGTAGATAAAAGGTATCTTAAAGTATATCAGTTATTGCTTATCCTTGTATGAGATTGAGTCCTTATGAAACCATTACAGCAAGTTACCATTATTGTTAAAGGTATTGTGCAAGGGGTTGGTTTTCGCCCCTTTGTTTTTCGTTTGGCACATCAGTTAACTTTACTCGGTAGCGTGCTAAATAATCACCTTGGGGTGACGATTGTTTTACAAGGTAATAGCGAACTGATTGAACAGTTTATCGATAAATTAGCTAAATCTCCGCCGCCATTAGCGCGCATTGATGCCATTGAGGTTACTCATCAAGCTCAATTAAGTTTATTTGACCAATTTAGTATTATTGATAGCCATGCCGCTACTGACGAACATGCAAATGTGGCTATTTCGGCCGACATGAGTATTTGCCGAGATTGTCTTAACGACATTAATGACCCTCAAAACCGCCACTATCAATACCCATTTACCAATTGCACCAATTGCGGTCCGCGCTACACCATTATCAACACCCTGCCTTATGACCGATGCAACACTGCCATGGCTGATTTTGAAATGTGCGATGATTGCCACGCCGCTTATATCAATCCAATGAATCGACGCTACCATGCACAACCAGTGAGTTGCCCACATTGTGGTCCACAATTAACCTTTAGCGTTATCAATGCTCGTGCTGAATGTCTTTATGATTCATCGATGTTGATGGCATTAGAGCAAGCCGTCGAAATGATAAACCGTGGTGGCATAGTGGCCATTAAAGGTTTAGGCGGTTTTCATTTAGTGTGTGATGCCACCAATAACGACGCGGTTGCAGCTCTGCGTCAACGTAAACAACGCCTCGCCAAGCCATTAGCGATAATGGTGACTAACTTGGCCCAGGCGAAATTATGTGTCAGCGGTACTGAAACGGAATGGCAAGTATTAACCAGCCCTGAGAAGCCGATTACCTTGATGACCAAACGTGTTGCTAGTGTTGATGGTAAAGATAATGGTAGAGATAATTGCGGAAATATTCACCCTATCGCACTGAGTCCATTGCTAGCGCCGGGTATTGATCGCCTTGGAGTATTTTTACCCTACACACCATTACATCATTTATTGATGCAGCGATTACACAAACCCATTGTGGCTACCAGTGCCAATCGCAGCGGAGAACCCATTATTGCTAATCAAGCTGAGATTGAGCAGCATTTAAGCCATGTAGTTGATGGGATCCTCGGCCATAATAGGCCGATTATTAATGCCTGTGATGACAGCGTGGTACAAGTGATTGACGGGCAGCTACAAGTCATTCGATTAGCTCGTGGTTATGCGCCGCTAACCATTAATTTGCACTCACCGATGCTATCAAACAGTAAAAATAGCGTGTTGGCTGTTGGCGCACAACAGAAAAATACGGTCGCATTCGGTTTTGCCGATAATCTGATCGTATCACCGCACATTGGTGATTTATTCACTCTAGAAACAGAGCAATATTTTAGCCGAAGCTTAGCAACATTTAAGCGTTTGTATGACTTTAGCCCAAGTCATATTGTGCATGATAATCACCCGCAATATGCGCCGACACAATGGGCAGTAAACTACCAATCTGAACATCGCCTTTTGCCATCTCATTGCATTGGCATACAACACCACTTCGCCCATGTTTTGTCTGTTATGGCGATGCACCAACGCACTGAGCAAGTATTAGGATTCAGTTTTGATGGCACAGGCCTAGGTGATGACGGCACATTATGGGGCAGCGAAGTAATGCTGGCTGATGTGCACGGTTTTACCACGGTGGCCCACTTTAGTTCGTTTAAGTTAATTGGTGGTGAGCAAGCGATTAAACACCCAGTTAGAATTCTGCTGGCATTATTGTTTGAACAAATGTCGCTTGAACAAGTACTTTCACTCCCCATTGCCGCTATCGCCGACTTAGGCAGCAAAACTGTCACTAATTTGTATCAGCTGTGGCGTAACAATAGCCATTGTATTGAATGTCGATCTGTTGGGCGTTTATTTGATGCTCTTGCTGTAGCGTTAGGTTTTATTGCTAGCTCGCAGTACGAAGGTCAAGCGGGCATGATGATTGAAACAGCAGCCAATGCCTATTATACCGAATCAAATATTGAGCCTTTATCTGTAACGCTCAACACCTTATACGACCAAGAGTCGTTACCTATTCAATGGCACAGTAGCGACTTTATTACTCAATTGGTTAACTGCGCGGTGGAATACTCACATAACCCTTTAATTAAAAAACAAATATGTTGGCATTTTATCAATATGATTAGTCAGCAATTGGATAGAGTTGGTCAACAATATCCCCAATTACCACAGGTATTTTGTGGTGGTGTATTTCAAAACAAAACCTTACTCAGCCAGTGTATTGATGATTGTAAACGTGGCCAACGGCAAATTTTACCCAGTGGCCATATTCCCATTAATGACGGTGGTATTGCATTAGGCCAATTGTGGTATGGCATACATCACATGGCGTAAGTGTATCGAGTACTCTTAACTTCTTAACCAATGTAAGTAACTTAAGTAACTTACATTGGTTAAGTTGCTTTAATATATGCATTTTTTATCGTAATTGGGCTAACAACCAGAATCGCTAAAGCTGTCATGCAGCATAAAAATTGACCTTCAGATAATTGTGGCATCTGTCACATAATTAACGCAATAACACTGTTGTTCACAGTGTTTATTGCAAAAACTGATGTGTATCAAAGAATCCTTTATCCACTTAACCGACACTAGTTAATAAGAATAACAACAAGGTTAAGGAACATAACATGTGTAAAGATTGCGGCTGTTCAATTACCCATGATCATGACCATACTCTTCATAGTAATCCTCAGCTTAACGATAAAAAGACCTTAGCGGTTATCCATAAAATACTGGATAAAAATGATGTCGAAGCACAGCATAATCGTGATCATTTTGCGGCTCATCAGGTCAGCGCCTTTAATCTAATGAGTAGCCCTGGCAGCGGTAAAACCAGTCTTTTAGAATGTTTACATGAATACCTTGATGCTCGCTATGCCGTAATTGAAGGCGACCTTGAAACCTCACGCGATGCCGACCGTTTAATTGCCAAGGGTATCAACGCCTATCAAATCCAAACTGGCTCTGCCTGTCACCTTGATGCATTTATGGTTCACGGCGCACTGCATCACATTAATTTAGATAATGTTGATATTTGCTTCGTTGAGAACGTGGGAAATCTTGTGTGTCCTGCCAGTTATGATGTTGGCACCCATAAAAATATTGTGTTGTTATCTGTGCCTGAAGGTGACGATAAAATTGAGAAGTATCCGGTGATGTTCCGCCGAGCTGACTTAGTGGTTATCACTAAATCTGACCTACTTCCTTACTTTGACTTTAGTATTGATGAAGCCAAAGCACAGTTAAGTAAATTGAATCCAGATGTCGAATTGCTCGTCGTGTCAGTGAAAAATCCTGATTCAATGAAAGTATTGGCAACATGGTTTGATGAACATAAGGAATATTAACTATGTGCTTATCAGTACCATCAAAAGTAGTTGAAATTCATGATGATGCAACAGTCACTGTTGACACGCTTGGTGTGAAACGTCGGGTAAGTTGTCATTTAATATGCGACCCGTTGGCGTTAGGCGACTTTGTGTTGATTCACATTGGCTTTGTGATGAATAAAATTGACCACAATGATGCACAAGAAAGCCTCGATTTATATCAACAAATTGTCGCTGAGATGGAATTGGAGTCTGAGCAATGATTAGCCTCAATGACTTTTATCAAGGATTTCGAGATCCTCAGACAATTCGTCATTTAGCGCAATTGATTGCTCAACAAGCGGCTAAAACGACTGAGCAAATTAACATTATGGAAGTGTGTGGTGGCCATACCCATACCATTATGAAGTACGGTTTATTACAGCTATTACCCGACAATATTCACTTTATTCATGGCCCAGGCTGTCCAGTGTGCGTTATGCCTAAAGAACGAATTGACCATGCAGCCACCCTTGCCTCACAAGCCGATACCATTTTAGTCACCCTAGGCGATATGATTAGAGTGCCGGGTTCAATGGGTAGCTTGGCGCAATTTCGGGCTAAAGGCTGCGATATTAGGCCAATATATGACCCATTAGATACCTTAAAAATTGCCCAGGATAATCCTGACAAAACGGTGATTTTTTTCGCTATTGGTTTTGAAACCTCTACGCCTATGACTGCCGCCTTACTGGCACAGGCTGAAGCGTTGAAAATAGATAATATCTTGTTTCATATAAACCATGTGCTGGTTCCACCTGCTATTGATGCTGTGATGTCTGATAGTCGCAGTAAAGTAAACGCTTTTATCGGTCCGGCCCACGTAAGCGTGATTAGTGGTGCTCAAATCTACCAATCTACAGTCGACCAATATAAAACACCTGTTGTGGTGTCTGGGTTTGAACCGGTAGATGTGATGGAATCTATTTTACGTATTACACGTCAAAAAGTGGCAGGCAAAGCAGAGCTAGATAACCAATACAGTCGTTCAGTGAGTTACGAGGGCAACATTGCCGCTCAACAACTGGTCGACAAATATTTTATGGTCCGCGACAGCTTTCGCTGGCGCGGACTAGGCCCTATTGCCAAGTCTGCTCTAACATTACGCCCTGAATATCATCATCGAGATGCCGAACGCATTTATGCAAAAGTATTACCGACTACCGAAATTGACGACCATAAAGCCTGTATGTGTGGCGATATTTTGCGAGGCTTAGCCAATCCTAAAGACTGCAAAGTGTTTGGCAGAGGTTGCTCACCACAAACACCGCTAGGCAGCTGCATGGTTAGCTCAGAAGGCGCGTGTAATGCTTATTACCGCTATGGAGAAGTTAATCATGACATCTAAAAAGACGATTCAACTTAGCCACGGTGGTGGCGGTAAAGAAATGGATCAATTGATCCACGATTTGTTTTTTAAAGCCTTTGATAATCCTATTTTAACTTCGCAAGAAGACGCGGCCAAACTGAATATGTGTGGCCATATTGCTTTTACCACCGACTCTTTTACCGTTTCACCGTTATTTTTCGCTGGTGGCGATATCGGTAAACTCGCGATTGCAGGCACAGTAAACGATTTAGCCATGATGGCTGCACAACCCGAATATTTAAGCTGTAGTTTTATTATTGAAGAAGGTTTTCCACTGGATGACTTAACCACTATTGTAAATAGCATGGCAGCTGAATTACACAAATCAGGCGCGCGGATAGTTTGCGGCGACACTAAAGTGGTGCCCAAAGGCTGTGCTGATGGGCTATTTATTAATACCTCTGGTGTAGGGCGTATTTTGCATCCTGATATTTCAGTGCGTAATTTACAAGTAGGTGATGCCATTATTGTCTCTCGTGACATTGGTTGTCATGGGGCGGCAATTTTAATGGCCCGTGATGGCTTAACGCTGGAATCTGAGTTACGCAGTGACTGCGATACGCTATGGCCGATTATTGAACAACTGCTGGTGGCAAATATCGATATTCATGCCATGCGAGATGCGACCCGCGGTGGCTTATCTGCAGTACTCAATGAGTGGGCGAAAGCATCGAACATTGGCATTGATGTCGAAGAAGCCAGCATTCCAATTTGTGATGAAGTAAAAGGCTTATGTGAGTTATTTGGCTTTGAGCCTTTTGATTTAGCCAATGAAGGCACCTTTATTATGGCATTGCCTATGGATTTAGCCGAAGGTGCAATTGAGGTGATGCAGCGCTATGGACATTGTGAACACGCAGCAATTATTGGCCACGTTACTGAGCGTCACCCTGGCAAAGTGGTGCTACAAACGCCTTGGGGCAGCAGTCGCTATTTAGATTTACCACAAGGTGAATTATTACCAAGGATTTGTTAATGCACGAATACTCGATTGTAATGTCATTAATGGAACAATGTGAAGCGCTTGCACAGCTGCATAAAGCCACACGAATTGAGCAAGTTGAACTGAAAATTGGGGTGCTAAGTGGCGTTGAGCCAGCCCTACTGTCGAAAGCGTTTGAAACCTTTAAATTGGACAGTGTTTGTCATGAGGCAAGATTAGTTATTAATGTGCAGCCATTAGTGTTGCAGTGCAATCACTGCGAACAACAATCGCAAGTAGATGAACGAACCATTGTTTGCCCTATTTGCCAGTCTAATAAAACCACCGTGATTGACGGTGAAGACATGATGTTAATGCAGCTTGTGATGGATACGTAGCACGAGTTTTTATCAAAGCGTTATATTGAAATACCCTAACCTAATAACCAGAGTAACCTTAAAATAGAAGGACAACACCATGAAATACTTATCAATTGCCTTTATCCTTGCCACTATTCCATCTATTGCTATGGCACATGAGGGCCATGGTGGTGTTGGACTGTTTCACCATTTTATTCAATTAACACCCGCCATAGCTCTTGTGGCCATTGTGGCGTTTATCTATTGGAAGCGCACTAAGTAATTGCCTAACCTGTAGTCAACACGTACTGTGGAGCAAAGCTAAAATGGTTTGCTAGATCAACGCGATTAAACATTGGTGATTTACGTTGGTTAACACGTTGCTTTAAACATTGAGAATATAATGTTCCCAAACAAATAAGCCTTCCATCGGAAGGCTTATTATTTTGTTGCATTACAAATAGGCTTAGAACATTTCTGCAGGCATTGCCATTATCGATTTATCACCTTGATTAACTTGTGATAAATGATACTGAGATTTTGATAACAGCTTATCCATATAGAAGTCAGCCACAAACTGCTTTTGGGCAGCAAAGGTTTTATCTTCATGGCTTGACGCTTTGTCGGCCATCAATAACCAGAAGTAACCGTATAGGGCATAACCAAAGGCATCTAAGAAGTCGACCGCACAAGAATTGACTAATGCTGGTTGAGTTTTCTTGTTGTCATTGACGTAGTTAGCTGTCGTGAGCAACTCAGCAAACACTTGGCTTACCATGGCTTTATGTTCAGCATTAGCTTGAGTTAATTGTGCAAGACTTGCATTCACTTCAGCAACAAATTCGGTCAAAGTGACCACATTGTCGTAAGTAATTTTACGGCCTAAAAAGTCGATTGCTTGAATACCGTTAGTGCCTTCGTATATTTGTGCAATACGGGTATCACGAACAAACTGCTCGATTCCGGTTTCACGAATATAACCATGACCGCCAAATACTTGTTGGCCCATAACTGTAGCATCTAAACCGCGATCGGTTAAAAATGCTTTTGAAACAGGTGTAAGTAAACCAACGTACCTAGCCGCTTTAGCTTGCACATCGCCGCTGGCATACTTTGCTAAATCCAACTGCTTACCGGTATAAACCGATAATGCACGGCCTGCTTCTGTCATCGCACGGATAGTGAGTAACATGCGACGTACATCGCCATGCACAATAATCGGATCAGACGTTGCACCCGTTGCAGAACCTGCTGCAGCAACACCTTGTAGGCGTTCTTTAGCATAATCACTGGCCATTTGATAAGCCGCTTGTGCGTTACCTAAACCTTGTAAACCAATGGCTAAACGTTCGTAGTTCATCATAGTGAACATACACACTAAACCGCGATCAGGCTCACCAACTAAAAAGCCTTTGGCATTATCGTAGTTCATCACACAGGTAGCAGACGCTTTAAGACCCATTTTGTGTTCAATAGAACCCACCGTAACACCATTAGATTCGCCTAAGCTACCATCGGCATTGACGCTGATTTTAGGTACGATAAACAATGATATGCCTTTCGAACCGGGCAGTTTTGCTAATACTAAATGAATCACGTTTTCAGTTAAATCATGATCGCCGCCAGTAATAAAAATCTTGTTACCGGTAATAGAATAACTGCCATCATCAAGTGGTTCAGCTTTAGTACGAATACCTTTTAAGTCAGAACCTGCGTGTGGCTCGGTCATGTCCATTGCTCCGGCCCATTGGCCAGAATATAAATTAGGTAAATAAGTTTGTTTTAATTCGTCATTGGCATGTGCATTAATACATAACGCTGCACCAGCGGTCAGGGAGTTGTATAACGTAAACGAGTTACACGAGCTGTAATTCATTTCATCGACTAACACGCCAAGCATTTTCGGCATCCCCATGCCACCAAAATCTGACTCGCCGCAAAGCCCTACCCAGCCACCTTCAGAAAACTGTTGATACACTTCTTTAAAGCCATCTGGAGTAATAATGTCATTACCTTTATGAACCACACCTTGCTCATCACCACTGCGATTTAAAGGGTGAAGCAGATCACGGCTGATCTTATTCGCTTCATCTAGAATGGCTAATGCGGTATCCATGTCGACAACATCTGCCATAGCAGGAAGTTGTTCCCACGTAGCTTGGGCATCAAATACCTGTTCCAACAAGAATTGCATGTCCTTCAACGGGGCTTGGTATGGGTTCATAAGAGTCTCTCAAACAAATAATTAAAACAGTTGTTTTAATTTATACTAAAGCGTCACAAAAAGAAAAGCTTTTTAGCAATTATCTAACCATAATTTGACGAATGTCGACTCATGCCAGCCTTTATCTCGATAGTTTATGTTTCTCAGCCCAATAGGGTTCCAATGAGTTACAATTACCCGTACGATCCTTGAGTTAGCAGCTTATTTGATTGAGATCTGTGGTCTTTTTGAACTTTACTTTATGACCCAATAGTTCCAAACCCAAGTATTAAACCTTAGTATTAAGCCCGAGTATTAAACACGAATATTAAACTCTAGTAATAAACCATAGCGAACGGCACTTTTATGCATACACGTACTGAGCAGATCCCTTCATCATCTTCCCTATCTGGGCACTATCAGCAGATCACCGTCATTGGCAATGCACATGGCGATTGGCAACCTGCCGACATAGGACATACTTTCATTTTTAATGGGACTGAACATGATGCCGATAACGTTATTAACATTTGTAATGGCCCTTATGCCGGTTCGCATCAAGCCTTCGTTGTCAGTAATAGTCTAGATGACAATCAGTTAGTTTCATTACTAACCGAAGTGGGTGAAAAACTCGAAGGACAACTTAACTGCTGGCCATCTTCGGGATTGGCGACCATTCTATTGATGTCGTTGATGGCAACACAGGTCAATGTACAACGTATGTCTTTATTACCGTCTTTAGCGAGACCCAACGATATGCCCGCTTCAGAACATTTGCCTTGCATGGTGCATAATTGGTTAGGTGAGCGCCGTATTGCATTAGGTTTGCAACTCACCAATAATAATATTCAGTGGCCCGAATTGTTTGTAGATGATGCATCTACCCTATTGCTACACGATGTTGAACCTGTTGATATTAATCCGTTTGAAGTACTGTTGAGCGATGCGGTTCGTCGACGCCAAAATGATATATTGACCCCAGACAACGCTGATCCGCAATTTAAAATCGCCCAGCGTTTAGCCTTGCAAGTAACGACCGAACAACCTGATAATCTTGAAGTACAATATGCGTTGTTAGCCGCCTTGAGTAACTTACCAAGCGTGCAATGGTTAACCTATGCTAACCAAAGCGACCTAATTATGGCCGAGTCGTTGTTTTACAATCAGTATCCACAAACAGCCAGTTATTGGTACCTTATGGATAATCAAGCATCACAATACTTAGACACAATCCGCCATCACCTTGCTTATTGTCAGCAAGTCATTGCGTTAACGGCAAAACAGGCTAATGCAGACTCGTAAAATATTGATTAACACCAAACAAAAAACGCCTCTATTTAGAGGCGTTTTTTGTTAATGATTAACGGTTAATGGTAACACTTACCACATTAAATCATCTGGAATTGCATAATCTGCATATGGGTCATCGGCTCCGCTCACTTGCGCAACAGAATCTTTAGCGGCTTTATCCCACAAGTAACCACACCATTGTGGAACAAGTAACTTCACTCGCTCTGCGAGCTTATGCGGTACGATGTAGGTTTTATCTTCATAACGGACGATGCCTAAACTGCCATTGAGTAAATCAGCTTGGATTTTATCGGTAATATAAACCGAATAAATCTTGTTTTCTAACGTGAAGTTAAACTTAAGCTCAGCATCACGCGCTACGGTAATAGCAAACTTAGAAAACTCGCTGATTAAACCACGCACTTGACCTTTTTCAGCTGCTTCAGCAAAGCGCTTTTCATTCAATGCTTTATCTTTTTTCGCTTGCACTAACTTTTGCTCAGCAATTTGTTGCTTAAGCTCTGAGCTGCCGTCGTCAACTTTAGCTTTTTTGTCACGACGCTTTTGTGTTTTTGCGTCACGTACTTTTTGTTTACTGGCAAGACCTGCTTTAAGCAGTTGGTCTTGTAATGCGTTAGCCATGGAATTTACCTTTAAATTTATCGATTTTTATAAACCGTGCTTGGCGGCTATGTCGCCTAATTCTGTCATTGCAATACTGGCACCACCCAATGACCAACCACCGTCTACTGGTAATACAACACCGGTAATGTATGACGCCATGTCGGATGCAAGGAATAAGGCTGCGTTGGCAATATCTTGACCTTTGCCATTGCGTTTTAGCGGCACACTATTGGCCACTCGCTGTTGCATTTCATCACTGGGCGCTAAGCGGTTAAAGCCTTCGGTATCTGCTATTGGGCCTGGTACGATAGAGTTAATTCGTATCCCTTCAACACCCCACTCTAGTGCTAATGTACGAGTTAACATATCGACGCCGGCTTTAGCGGCGCAAACATGCACTTGTAATGGCATCGCGATATACGCTTGTGGTGCTGAAATTTGAATAATGCTGGCATTCGGACGTGATAATAATGGGTAAGCTTGTTTTAACACTTGAAAACTGCCAATTAAATCAATATCAATAACCGATTTAAAACCATTGTTCGAAAGCTTTGCCGCACTGGCCGGAAAGTTACCCGCAGCCCCACTCACTAACACATCGATATGACCGTAGAGATCTGCAATTTTTGCAAAACCAACCGTTAATGCATCATTGTCACGTACATCAAAACTGACGCCTAAATGCTTGGCGTTTGGGTTAGCTTGGTTCAGTAATTCTACCGCGGCATTAACTTTATCAATACTGCGACTCGCGACCGCAACATTGGCTCCAGCGCTAGCAAATTGAATCGCAACTTGAAGGTTTATTCCAGATGTACCGCCAACCACAACAACATTTTTACCTGTGTAATCAAATCCTTTGCCATCAAATCCTTTGTCATCAAACATAGTCATCCCTTATTTCTGTGTGATTTGGTTAATGTAGATAAGGTATCTTTACCCACTAGATTGACTAAATACAGTGACGCAGTCAACCTAACCGTTAGCGTGATAACAAATCAAACATGCAGTGATTGATAAATAGCTTTAAGTGCTGCTAATGGGTCGGCAGCTTGAGTAATTGGTCGACCAATCACTAAATAATCTGACCCTGCCGCAATAGCCTGGGGTGGAGTCATGACACGATGTTGATCACCGGCATCACTTCCTGCGGGTCTAATACCCGGTGTAACTAAGGTAAAATCTTGCCCAAATGATGATTTAAGCAATTTAGCTTCTTGAGCCGAACACACAACCCCGTCTAATCCTGCTTGATGAGTCAATTTGGCTAAGCGCAGCACATGTTCAAACGCAGGCACATTAATACCAAGCAACACTAAATCTTCATCTGACATCGATGTTAATACTGTGACGGCAATCAATAATGGTGCATCGTCACCAAAGGGAATCAATGCTTTTTTGGCTGCCTGCATCATGGCTAAGCCGCCACTGGCATGCACGTTAGTCATCCACACACCTAGATCAGCGGCAGCGGCAACAGCTTTTGCTACCGTATTGGGAATATCATGAAACTTTAAATCGAGAAATAAATCAAAATCACGACTGTGAATGTCTTTAACCAGATCAGGTCCGAATAACGTAAACATCTCTTTGCCGATTTTTAAACGACACATCTCTGGATCAAGTTTATCAATAAAGGTTAATGCGTCGTTTTTATTGTCATAGTCGAGGGCGACTACAATGGATTTATCAGTCATTAGGACTCCAGCGGCAATAGCTTGTGTTAATGCATTTATTATAAGGATTCTATCTTGTGATGGCGACGTTATTCACCATCGAGGCCTTTGATACGCTTGATACTGCCCCACTGTTTACACGATGGACAATGCCAATATAAACCGTGAGAGGGAAAACCACAGGCGGTACAGCGATAACTAGGGCGGAATTTAATTTGTTGTTCAACAAGTTGCTCAAGCATAGACAAACTTTGTTTGGCTTGACCATCTTCAGCTTGTTTAATGTGTAATTTCATTAAATGCTGAAAGCCTTTCATGGTCGGATGACGATATAAATTATCGAGCATCATGGTTTCAGCACTTTGATGCTGGCCGAGGCTAATTTTGTGTTCGGCTAATGCAACAACCACACTGGCACCCGCGCCATCAGCAATCGCTTTGGCAAGCAACTCATGAAAACCGTTTGGATCTTGGGTGTCTCGATAAACTTGCTTTGCAATTGAAACACCATCGGCAAATAAATTAATATCTGCCACTTTTAGCTCTTGTAGCGCCTGCTTACATAACTCAAACTGGCCAGCATCAAGATACATTTTTGCTAAGGTTAACCAAGCTCGACCGCATTGGGCGTCTTGTTTAATTGCTTGTTGTAATTTTTTGATTTTATCAGCGTCATTATTGGCTTCATCAGCTAACTGACAATAAAAATGGGCCGTGGTGCATTTAAGCACTTGCTGACGTTTACGAGGTAAGCGTTTAGTGATGTCGATGGCATTTTGCCACTCTTTGGTCACTTGGTAGATTAGCAGCAGTTGTGTTTCAGCTTCTTCACTGTGGTCATCTTGGCTGACTAAGTTTATAAAGATTTCTTCAGCGCGGTCATAAAAACCTGCAGCCATATAATCTTTACCTAACTCCATCATCGCAATGTCACGCTGCTCATTGGTTAAGCTAGGCCTAGCAATCAAATTTTGATGGATGCGAATAGAACGATCCACTTCACCTCGTTTACGAAATAACGAACCTAACGATAGATGGGTGTCGATAGTTTCGTCATCAACATCGAGCATGCTGATGAATAAATCAACCGCTTTGTCAGACTCGTTAGACAGTAAAAAGTTAAGCCCAGTAAAGTAATCTCGGCTTAGTTTTTTAGTCTGCTGGCTATCGCTATGACGAATACTGCGTCGTCCCATGTACCATCCATAACCGGCAGCGATAGGCAATAACAAGAACAAGATTTCTAGCATACTAGGCGGCTTGATCCTTAGGCGTTACAACAACACTGATTGCATCCGCAGCGGCGAACTTTTTAAGCGCTTTGTTACTTTTACGTAACGCGAGTTTTAACTTCACGATGTGGTAACTTGCAAATATCCAGCTGATGATAAAGCCGCTGAAAAATACCACAGCAAGAACCATAGGCAATCGATATTGCCCTTCAGCAATAAAGTAACTTAAGGTTACGACTTGTTCATTTTTAGCGCCAAATAATAATGCTAGAACAAACATCAATCCAACCAGTACAACGATAATAAATGATCTCACGCTATTCTCCATGAAGGTGCATCAATATAATGATTATCCAAGAAATTTACTGGGCTGACCAGCATTGACTGCCATTAGATACAAAAAAGCCTCCAATAGGAGGCTTTTTATTCAAGCGTTAATCAAGGATTAACAGCATCGACACGTTCGCGCAGCTCTTTTCCCGGCTTAAAGTGCGGTACATACTTGCCTTCCAAGTCAACAGAGGTTCCTGTTTTTGGATTACGACCCGTACGAGGCGCACGATAGTGAAGTGAAAAACTACCAAATCCACGGATTTCTATACGATCACCGGTTTCTAATGTTGTTGCCATTTGCTCCAACATTTCTTTGATTGCACTTTCCACTTCTTTCGCCGACAGTTGCGACTGCCTAGTGGCGAGTTTTTCGATAAGTTCAGATTTTGTCATCTTAGCTATCCCATATTATCAAGCCAAACACAGTCGCCTAATGGGGACAAGGTCCCCATACAACAGACGATTTTCGATTACTTACGAGCTGCTTTGAAGGCTTCAGCCATTGCGCTGCTCATTACAACATCGTCTTGCTTGTTCAAAGTAGCGATCGCTTCTTTCTGTTCAGCTTCATCTTTCGCTTTGATAGATAAGCTGATAGAACGGTTCTTACGATCTACACCCATGAACTTAGCTTCGATTGCATCACCAACTGAGTATACAGTAGATGCGTCTTCGATGCGGTCTGCAGAGATGTCAGCTACACGAATGTAACCTTCAACTGTTTCTGCTAATTCAACTGTAACACCTTTTGCGTCAACAGCAGAAACAGTACCGTGAACTACGGTGCCTTTCTTCTTGTCAGCTAAGTATGCGTTGAATGGATCATCTTCAGTTTGCTTAACACCTAGGCTGATGCGCTCACGCTCTGGGTCTACTGAAAGAACTACAGCGTGGATCTCATCGCCTTTCTTGTATTCAGAAACTGCGTCTTCGCCAGTACCGTTCCAAGAAATGTCAGATAAGTGAACAAGACCATCGATTCCACCGTCAAGACCGATAAAGATACCGAAGTCAGTGATTGACTTGATCTTACCAGATACTTTGTCGCCTTTGTTGTAACGAGTTGCGAAGTCATCCCATGGGTTAACTTTACACTGTTTAAGGCCTAGAGAAATACGACGACGTTCTTCATCGATGTCTAATACTAACACTTCAACTTCATCACCTAAGTTAACAACTTTAGATGGGTGAATGTTCTTGTTAGTCCAATCCATTTCAGAAACGTGTACTAAACCTTCAACGCCTTCTTCGATTTCGACGAAGCAACCGTAGTCAGTTAAGTTAGTTACGCGACCAGTAAGCTTAGTGCTTTCTGGGTAGCGCTTGCTGATTTCTAACCATGGATCTTCGCCAAGTTGCTTAAGACCTAGTGATACGCGAGTACGCTCACGGTCATACTTAAGAACTTTAACGTTGATTTCGTCACCAACATTAACGATTTCAGATGGGTGCTTAACACGTTTCCAAGCCATATCAGTGATATGTAAAAGACCGTCAACACCACCTAAGTCTACGAATGCACCGTAGTCAGTAAGGTTTTTAACGATACCTTTAACAGCTTGACCTTCTTGTAGATTCTCAAGAAGAGTATCACGTTCAGCACTGCTTTCAGATTCGATAACTGCACGACGAGAAACAACAACGTTGTTGCGCTTCTGGTCAAGCTTGATAACTTTGAATTCTAATTCTTTGTACTCTAAGTGAGCTGTGTCGCGAACTGGGCGCACGTCAACTAGAGAACCTGGTAAGAAGGCACGGATACCGTTTAATTCAACAGTGAAACCACCTTTAACTTTACCATTGATGATACCGATTACAGTTTCAGCATCTTCGTACGCTTTTTCTAGAACGATCCAAGCTTCATGACGCTTAGCTTTTTCGCGAGACAATTGAGTCTCACCGAAACCATCTTCAACAGAGTCAAGGGCTACGTCAACTTCATCACCTACTTGGATTTCTAAAACGCCTTGTGCGTTTTTGAATTCGTCAGCATTGATTGGGCTTTCAGACTTAAGACCAGCGTCAACAAGTACCATACCGTTTTCGATGGCAACAACTGTACCACGGACGATAGAACCTGGACGGAACTCTAGGGTTTGAAGGGATTGTTCAAATAGATCAGCAAAAGATTCAGTCATGTTTTAGGTTACTTTCATTAAATAAACCACCATCCATCCTAGATGTGGAGTCTAGTAATATTATTCGTGTCATCCTTAACACGAATACCTACTGCATAATAATCGACCATTCGATTATGTAACAGTAATTTTTTGTCCAACATATTCAAGCACTTGCTTCAATACATCTTCAATGCCTATGCCGCTTGTATCAATAACAAGTGCATCATCAGCTGGGACTAGTGGCGAAGCGGCGCGATTGGTATCACGGTCGTCTCGTTCAATAATTTCAGCTAAAAGGCGATCGATTTTAACATCGAAGCCCTTGTCCTGCAACTGATTATAGCGTCTTTGCGCACGTTCTTCAGCAGACGCAGTTAAAAATATTTTTACTGGTGCTTTAGAAAAAACCACTGTGCCCATGTCGCGTCCATCGGCAACAAGTCCTGGAGCGGCGCTAAATGCACGTTGACGACGTAATAATGCCTCACGTACGCGTGGTAATGCCGCCACTTTTGAGGCAGCATTTGAGCATTCTTGTGTGCGAATGGTGGTGGTAACATCTTCACCTTCGAGAATCACTTTAATGGCATCGGCCTCGGTGCCCGTTAAAAATTGAACATCAAGGTGTGCAGCCAATAAGGTCAGTGCTTCTTCGTTTTCTAGCTCAACATCATGATGAATAGCGGCTAAGGCTAAAACACGATAAATCGCACCACTGTCTAACAAATGCCACCCTAAATGTTGTGCCAACAATTGGCATATAGTCCCTTTCCCTGCACCGCTTGGGCCATCTACTGTGATCACTGGAGATCGTTCAGACATAATTTCCTCCGAAAATAATCTATCTTCCTTGAAAAGATAAAGGGTTCATCAAAATAAGCGCGCGCATTGTATAACAAAAAAATGTTAATTACTGATGAATTTTCGGTTATTAAAACCAAGATCGCCCTTTAGTGCATACCTGATGCACTAAAGGGTTCGTTTTAATTTCACGATATAAGATTATTTTGCCAATTGTGTAAATTGTGCAAAGTAATCTGGAAAGGTCTTAGATGTGCAGTCTGGATCGTTAATGGTGATCCCACAATCAGCAAAGGCCATCATTGAAAAACACATTGCCATACGATGATCATTATAGGTATCAATTGCTGCAGTATTGAGTTCTGCAGGTGGTGTGATCGTAATATAGTCATGACCTTCTTCAACTATTGCGCCCACTTTACGTAACTCAGTGGCCATTGCGGCTAAGCGGTCTGTTTCTTTAATGCGCCAGTTGTAGATGTTAGTCAGTTTTGTGGTGCCTGTCGCAAATAAAGCAGCTGTAGCAATGGTCATTGCAGCATCGGGAATATGATTCATGTCCATTTCGATGGCTGTTAACGTAGACTTTCTGGCAATAATGTAATCATCGCCCCACTCTATGTCTGCGCCCATTTGGGCTAATGCATCAGCAAATTTTACATCGCCTTGAATACTTAAACGGCCAACACCAGTGACCTTAACTTCACCACCTTTAATGGCACCCGCGGCTAAAAAGTACGATGCAGATGAAGCGTCACCTTCAACTAATACTTTACCCGGAGATACATAGTGCTGACCGGCTTTAATTTCGAAACGTTGATATTGGTGGTTAATCACCTCAACACCGAATTGTTTCATCAGTGCGATGGTAATATCGATATAAGGTTTTGAAACTAACTCACCTTTAATTTTAATATTAACGCTGTCTTTAGTCAGCGGTGCGACCATAAGCAAAGCCGTCAAAAACTGGCTTGATAAATCACCGGCAATTTCAACATCGCCGCCGTTTAGCCCTGTGGCATTTATCGTTAACGGTGGAAAACCATCGTTTTTAAGGTAAGTGACATCTGCACCGAGCTGACGCAGCGCATCAACTAAATCACCAATTGGTCGCTCTTCCATTCGTGGCTCACCCGTTAAGGTAAATTCGCCTTGGCCTAATGTTAATGCTGCGCATAAAGGACGCATTGCCGTACCAGCATTACCTAAAAAGAGGCTTTGAACGCTAGCAGATGAAATTGGACCTTCGTTTCCTTCAACAACGCATTCGGTTTTGTCTTCACTTAATGTGTATTGAATACCCAGTTGTTTAAGCGATGCCAGCATATAGCGAATGTCGTCAGAATCTAACAAGTTTGTAAGTGTAGTGCTGCCTCTGGCAAGCGTGGCTAAAAGTAATACACGGTTTGAAATACTTTTAGACCCTGGAATATTAATTTCGCCGTTGATGCAATTAATAGGATTAAGACGCAGTTGCTTCATTCGCTTTCTTCTTTTTTGCTAAAGATTAAGTTCAAGTTAATCTTGATGGAAAACATCACTCATTTATTGCCAGACAGCGTAAATCAAGTGGAACAAATTCATTACAGAATGAAAGGGTTTATCGTCACTAAACAAAAACCATTACAAGCTGATAAAATACGGATTACAGCGCTAATATCAACAACTCACGACCATTATTTGGCCTTTAAATACGGCAACAGTCTTACGAGATTGCCAACAATAACACTTAACACTGTAATGGAGGTCCATTACATCAGATAATCTTACAATATGACAGTATTATTTGCTTGTTACGTTAACTTTCCAAATGAAAAAATCTCAATAAGATATTAATTGAGATCGAGAGCAATTATGGCTTTAACTCTTAGTTTAAAGCGCGTTATGCTTAGTGCAAATAGCTAATATAAGGTTCTATTCATGTTCGATACCCTAAAAGCCTTACCAGCAGATCCTATTTTAGGCCTGCTAACTCAATACCGCGAAGACAGCCACGCAAATAAAGTTGACTTAGGTGTGGGCGTTTATAAAGACCCTGTAGGTCATACGCCAATTTTAGATTGTGTTAAAGCCGCCGAAAAAATTCGTTTAGACACCGAAACAACCAAGGTGTACATCGGCCCGACTGGCTCAGCGTCATTCAACCAACTTATGGGTGAATTAGCTTTTGGTGCTAGCCACAGTGCATTACTGGCTAACCGAGTTCGTACAGTGTCAACCCCTGGCGGAACTGGCGCCCTGCGCGTGGCGGCAGACTTTATTAAACGTTGTAATCCTAATGCGGTGCTATGGGTAAGTGACCCAACATGGGCAAACCACACAGGGTTATTTGAAGCTGCAGGTATTACGGTTAAAACCTATCCGTATTATGACTATGACAGTAAAACACTTAAGTTTGACCAAATGCTGGCAACCTTAAATACCATTGGTAAAGATGACGTAGTGCTTTTACATGCTTGTTGTCATAACCCAAGCGGTATGGATTTAACCACTGAGCAATGGGATGAAGTGGTTAAGGTTACGGTGAAGCAAGGCTTTACACCATTAATTGATATGGCTTACCAAGGTTTTGGTGACGGCGTAGATGAAGATGCTTATGGCGTTCGTCAGATGGCTGCTGCAGTTGAAAGCATGATTCTATGCAGCTCTTGCTCGAAAAACTTTGGTTTATACCGCGAACGTATTGGCGCTTGCTCAATTGTTGCTAAAGATAGCGCAACTGTTGATGTTGCCCAATCGGTATTGTTATACGTAGTGCGCTGCATTTATTCTATGCCGCCAGCACACGGTGCTGCGATTGTTGAGACCATTTTAGGTACCCCAGCCCTCAAACAACAATGGTTAGACGAGCTTAAAGTGATGCGTGACCGAATTAATGGTAACCGGGCAATGTTGGTCAATCAATTAACAGCCAATGGTGTTGACCGTGACTTTAGTTTTATCGCCCGTCAAAAAGGGATGTTCTCATTTTTAGGTGTTAACCCAGAACAAGTGGCAATCCTTAAACAGCAATACAGTGTGTACATGGTCGGCTCAAGCCGTATCAGTATTGCCGGTATTAGTGAAACTAATGTAGATTATTTAGCTAAATCAATTGCGGCAGTGCTATAACCGATACCATTTTGATTTATGGGTAGCTGGTAATATTACGCTATAAACAAGGTCGCTTAATGCGGCCTTGTTTATGTTAAGTCTAAAAAATTGTCTACTTAGCCCCCCTCAAAATGACATAATAATCAGTTATCAAAAATAGCCGTTTGTTATTCCATCTTAACGCCCAAATACCACAATTCGAGTTAGGTGAACTTATCTGCCTTTGCAAATAACAGCGTTAAGTGCAGCCAAATCTAAGCAATGCAATTTATCGAATTGAGCCAATATGGCTAATGCATAATACTGTTAATTCTCGGGTATCTATTAAAGTAATCGCACTGTTAAATATATAGGTGATGGTTGTATACGAATTGAAGCCGCTTGTAGTTTTTAATTTACGCTCATCGGGATACAGCTCCCATAGCATGAACATTATTAACATAATGGCTCTGTAGCTGTTTAAATTTTCATAAAAAGAGATAGCCTGACGCTGAAATTAATATATCAACAAAGTGAATCAGCCATGCAAAATGAAGCCATAAGTGTACAAGAGGTCCCCGAGTCAATCGTTGTTTCAGCTACTGGCTGGACACGTCAGGATACCACCTGGATGTTGAGCTTGTTTGGCACCGCAGTTGGCGCTGGAATTTTATTTTTACCGATCAATGCCGGAATGGGAGGTTTTTGGCCATTAGTGTTAATGGCACTCATGATAGGCCCAATGACCTATCTCGCTCACCGTGGATTATCTCGCTTCCTATGCTCATCTGCTATTCCTGGCAGTGACATCACTCAGGTAGTTGAAGAACATTTTGGTGCTGGAGCCGGTAAAGCGATTACTTGGCTGTATTTTTTAGCCATATATCCCATTGTATTAATCTATGGCGTTGGGATAACCAATACCGTCGACAGTTTCATTATTAATCAATTAGGCATGTTTACCGACGTCCCAAGAATGTTACTCGACGGTACGCCTGCACTGACAGAAGCTGGCGGGCAAATCATCGATAAAGTCAGTGGTATTCAACGTTGGCTACTTTCGGGTATGTTAATTTTAGGCATGATGTCGGTGATGGTTGCGGGTGAAAAATTTATGCTCTCCGTGACGCGGTTATTAGTCTATCCGCTCGTCGCAATCCTTGCTTTTATGTCCTTGTACCTTATACCAGACTGGAAGTTTGATGCGCTAATGGTTGTGCCTTCAACAACCAATTTTCTTGGTACTGTTTGGTTAACCATTCCAGTGTTGGTATTTGCCTTTAACCATTCACCCGCTATCTCACAATTCTCGGTTTCTCTCAAAAAAGAACATGGCGCTAATGCTTCCCATAAAGCCGATGTCATCCTCCGCAATACAGCCATTATGTTAGTCGGATTTGTGATGTTGTTTGTGTTCTCCTGTGTTCTGTCACTAACACCGGCGCAGTTATTAGAAGCTAAAGCCGATAACTTACCGATATTGTCTTATCTAGCCAACGTGCATGAAAGTGGCTTTATCAGCTACTTTGCCCCTGTCATTGCTTTCATCGCCATTATTTCATCTTTCTTCGGTCACTACATGGGGGCAACAGAAGGTTTGAAAGGCATCATTATCAAGCAATTACCCGACAGCAGTAAGCCAGAAAATAGCAAAAAACTGGATAAATTTATCTTAGGATTTATGTTTATGACTACTTGGGGCGTGGCGGTTATGAACCCAAGTATTCTGGGTATGATTGAGGCGCTTGGTGGCCCGGTGATTGCGGCTATTTTATATCTCATGCCAATGTATGCGATATACAAAGTACCGGCACTGAAAGCCTACCGCGGTCGAGTCAGTAACATATTCGTCGTCATTACTGGTTTATTATCTATGACAGCCATTCTATTCGGCTTACTGAGTTAAATAAGATAATTCGAGCGGGCTCACACCCGCTCGAATGATTCATTGAGGCAGAGTTTTGCATAAAGAACTCACTCAAAATGTAGTGTTATGCTTCAACTTCTACAGTTATACATTTATCAAAAAACAAAAACTAGAAGTAGCTCAAAACCTTACTAGTATTATCTTGTTAGTATTGAAGCTATATCACCTCCTTCCTTTGAGTTAATTCAGTTAATGTCTTTTTACCAATCCCCAAAAAAAATGTCTGCATTTGATGCTAAGTTTGAAGCACAAAAAATAGCCTTCGCACCGGTAAGCTTTCAAGTCGCTCGTTGCTTAAGTCAATTTGGCATACTCACAAAGATTGATGGCGCCGGAGACGAAGGTATTAGCTTAATTCAACTGATTCAACATGTTGAATTGTCTGAATATGCCATTCACGTATTGCTCGATATGGGATTAAGTATGGGCATTTTTTGGTGTAAAGATGATCGTTATCGACTCGATAAAACAGGTTATTTCTTACTCCATGATGATATGGCCTCAAAAAATCTAAACTTCATCCATTATGTTTGCTATCAAGGCTTGTTTGACCTTGACGATTCACTTAAGCAAGGCAAAGCAATTGGACTTAAACACTTTGGCGATTGGGACACAATTTACCCAGGGCTAAGTCAGCTACCTGAACAAACTAAAAAAAGCTGGTTTGAGTTCGATCATTACTATTCAGATCATGCCTTTGACAGTTTATTACCTTTGATTTTCAAGTCAGATCCCGCTCATATTATTGATGTAGGCGGTAATACCGGTAAATGGGCATTTGCCTGCACCCGCTATAATAAAAACGTCAACGTCACCATTATGGATTTACCCGGTCAACTTGCTGTGGCAATGAAAAATGCCCAAGCATGTTTGGTTGCAGACCGAGTTCATCCGTTTGAAACAGATTTACTTGATAACAACAAGCCTTTTTACCAAGGAGGTGATTTGTATTGGATGAGTCAATTTTTAGATTGTTTTTCTAAACAACAAATCATCACTATTCTCCAGCGCACAGTGGCTGCAATGAAACCTGACAGTGAACTGTGTATTTTAGAGACGTATTGGGACCGACAGCCTCACGAAGCTGGTGCCTATTGCGTTAACGCAACCTCTTTGTATTTTACCGCGATTGCCAATGGCAATAGCAGGATGTATCACAGTAAAGATATGCTTAAAATGATCAATGAGGCAGGCTTGTATGTTGATGAAGACATCGACAACATTGGCCTAGGCCATACTTTACTCCGCTGTAAATTAAAGCCGATGAATTAACAGAACGGCAATTCCGCAATAACCAGTGGCATGAGATGTGCGTTCAGTAATATAGCGATGAAATACACATTTATTGACGTCATAAAAAAGCGAATGCTGCTCGGCATTCGCTTTGTTTTTATTAAGCCGATCTTACGTAAAATAAATAAGCTTTTTAAATTAACTGTGCTTTACGGCAAAGTTATTCATAAAGTCTACTAACGCTTGTACACCGGCAAGTGGCATGGCGTTATAAATACTGGCACGCATTCCACCGACAATACGATGACCTTTTAACGCGACTAAACCTGCCTGCTCTGCTTGAGCTAAAAACTCGCTGTCGAGGGCATCATTCACTAGTTGAAAGGTGACATTCATGCGTGAGCGGTTATGAGGTGCCACACCGTTTTTATAAAACGGATTACTGTCGATACAATCATACAGTAACGCAGCTTTTTGTTGGTTCACTTCAGCCATCGCGCTTACGCCACCCTTTGCGGCTAACCATGCAAACACTTCCGAGGCTAGATACCAAGCAAACGTTGGCGGTGTATTAAACATAGAGCCATGCTCAACGGCAACGCGATAATCCATTACTGATGATTGCGGCAGACTTGGTAGTTTAAGCATATCGTCACGCACAATGACAATCGACAAGCCTGACGGGCCAATGTTCTTTTGTGCGCCGGCATAAATAAGACCGTATTTGCTGACATCAATTTCGTGCGACATGATGGTCGATGATAAATCAGCAACAATTGGCCATGGACTGTCTAGCTCTTCAAAAATCTCGATGCCATCTACGGTTTCATTTGAGCAGTAATGCACATAACGATAATCTTTATCGATTGCCGTTAAGTCTGGTAATTTAACCTGATAAAGCCCATTGATCTGCTCAACAATATTGATACTGTCAATATTGTGCTCGCTTACCAATTTCTTCGCTTCAGTTACTGCGGCCGATGACCACTGACCACTGACCAAATAAAGTGCCTGACCATTATCGCCAAGAAAGTTATTCACCACGTTAGAAAATTGAGCTCGGCCACCACCGTGCATAAATAACACGTGGTAATTAGCAGGAATGCTCATCAACTTGCGTAATGTCACCTCAGCTTGATCGGTCAGGGCAATAAACTCTTTACTGCGATGACTGATTTCCATCACGGAGACGCCTAGGCCATTCCAATCAACTAATTCCTGTTGTGCTTTTTGCATTACAGCTTGAGGTAACATGGCAGGTCCAGCACAGAAATTATAAATCGCGCTCACAGACAACTCCTTTGACAAATAATCAATATAGACAATAACAATTTAACCGTAATAGTAAGTATTTTACGGGTTGATGAATAGGCCTTTATTTACCTATTTTGATGAAATTTATTCCGTAAAATAAAACGGGCGCCATAAAGGCGCCCGTTCGAGGATATCGACAACAAAAGTAATCTACTACTCTTGTTCGTCATCTCCGGTTTTGGCTTCATCTGGATCTGTTGCTTCAACATCGTCAGTTGACTCAGCATCTGTCACTTCAGCATCGATAACATCGCTTACTGGAATAACATTGCCTTCTTCGTCTAACAGCTCTTCAGTTTGAATTTCTTCAATACGTTGCAAACCAACGACTTTCTCGTCTTCTGCGGTACGGATGATGGTCACACCTTGAGTGTTACGACCAATAATGGATACGCCTTCAGCAGGAGTACGCACTAAGGTGCCTTTATTACTGATCAACATGATTTCGTCAAAAGTACCCACTTGAACAGCACCGACTACTTCACCGTTACGTTCACTGACTTTAATCGACACAACACCTTTAGTACCGCGGCTCTTCGCTGGGTATTCACTTAGCTCTGTACGTTTACCGTAACCATTTTCAGTTACGGTTAAAATTGCACCGTCACCTTTAGGCACAATTAACGACACCACTTTTTGGCCCGCATCAAGCTTAATACCACGAACACCGGTAGCAGTACGACCCATAGGGCGCAGTGCAATGATTTCTTCGCCAGTTTCAGCATCTATCTTCACTTCACCGGTTTCAGAATCACGCGCTTTCTCATTAAAGCGAACCACTTTACCTTCGTTAGAGAACAACATAATGTCGTCACTACCTTCAGTAATATCAACGCCAATTAATTGGTCGCCGTCTTTTAGGTTCACAGCAATAATGCCGTTTGCACGAGGGTTACTATATGCTGTTAATGCTGTTTTCTTCACGGTACCGTGTGCTGTTGCCATGATGATATATTTATCATCTGCATACTCACGTACCGGTAGAATGGCAGTAATGTGCTCACCGTCAGATAGTGGTAATAAGTTAACAATTGGACGACCACGGGCAGTACGACTTGCCAATGGTAATTGATACACTTTTAGCCAGTACATCTTACCAAAGTCAGAGAAACACAAGATGGTGTCATGAGTGTTTGCCACCAATAACTTTTCTACAAAGTCTTCATCTTTTACTTTAGTTGCGGCTTTACCTTTACCACCACGACGCTGCGCTTGGTAATCAGACAGTACTTGGTATTTCGCATAACCTAAGTGAGACAAGGTCACTACAACGTCTTCTTCATTGATTAAGTCTTCAAGACTCATATCAATTTCATTAGCGTTAATAATAGTGCGACGTTCATCACCGTATTGCTCAAGTATTTCTTCAAGTTCTTCTTTAATCACTTCCATCAAACGAGATGGAGTACGAAGAATGAATAACAAACCTGCAATCAGAACTAAAAGCTCTTCATATTCAGCTAAAATCTTGTCATGTTCTAGACCGGTTAAACGGTGCAGACGTAATTCCAAAATCGCTTGTGCTTGTTGCTCAGTTAAATAGTACTGACCGTCACGGATACCGAACTCAGGCTCTAACCATTCAGGGCGTGCAGCGTCATCACCAGCTTTTTCAAGCATGCCTTGTACATGACCTAATTCCCAACCTTGTGCAACCAATTTTGCTTTGGCTTCAGCAGGTGTAGGAGAGGCTTTAATAAGCGCAATAATAGGGTCGATGTTAGCCAATGCAATGGCAAGTGCTTCAAGAACATGAGCACGTTCACGGGCTTTACGCAGTTCAAATACAGTACGGCGCGTGACCACTTCACGACGGTGAAGAATAAAACACTCCAGCATTTCTTTAAGGTTAAACAATTTAGGCTGACCGTTAGTCAATGCCACCATGTTGATACCAAAAGAACACTGCATTTGTGTTTGAGAATATAAGTTGTTTAGTACAACCTCACCCACTTCACCACGTTTGATTTCAATAACAATACGCATACCGTCTTTATCAGACTCATCGCGTAGGCCACTGATACCTTCTAATTTTTTATCTTTAACAAGCTCGGCAATTTTTTCAATCAAACGGGCTTTGTTAACTTGATATGGAATTTCATGAACAATAATACGTTCACGACCATTCTCTTCAGTTTCAATTTCCGCTTTAGAGCGCATGATAGCGCGTCCACGGCCAGTGTTATAAGCATCGATAATGCCTTTGCGACCGTTTATTGAAGCTGCCGTTGGAAAATCTGGACCTGGAATGTATTCCATTAACTGTTCAATCGATAAACTTGGATCTTCGATTAACGCCAAACAGCCTTTCACTACTTCTGTTAAGTTGTGAGGTGGAATGTTAGTGGCCATACCAACCGCAATACCTGATGAACCATTGATTAATAGGTTCGGTACACGTGTTGGTAACACCGCAGGGATCATTTCGGTGCCATCGTAGTTAGGCACAAAATCCACAGTTTCTTTTTCAAGGTCGGCTAATAATGAATGCGCCAACTTTTGCATGCGGATTTCGGTATAACGCATCGCCGCTGCCGAGTCACCGTCGACCGAACCAAAGTTTCCTTGTCCGTCAATCAATGTGTAGCGTAGCGAGAACGGTTGCGCCATACGTACAATTGTATCGTATACAGCTGTATCACCGTGTGGGTGATATTTACCAATTACGTCACCAACGACACGAGCGGATTTCTTATATGGTTTGTTCCAATCGTTTTTTAATTCGCTCATTGCGAACAATACTCGACGGTGAACTGGTTTTAAACCGTCACGGACGTCAGGTAAAGCACGACCTACAATTACACTCATTGCGTAATCAAGGTAAGAATTCTTAAGTTCGTCTTCGATGTTAATTGGCGAAATAGATGATGCCAGATCAGTCATAAACTGCGCGTTCCCCTAAAGTGAGCTGACAATAAAACTTCCATATTATTATCTAGCTTAAAAACGTGATTTGGCATTCTAACACAGATATTTAATGTCGCCAGAGCAAAGACCAGCCAAATGCTCTATCACTCTTAAAAATTATAAAAAAGCTAATATTTTCAGCTAATTTAGTTTATTCATTGGCTAATATATGACTAAATTTAAGCAACAATAACCGTTAACTTGCTGATGCTTTAAGCAGTTGATAGCACAAAATGACAATTCACCTCGCTTAAATGGATGTTTTATGAGCAAGCGTGAACCGCAAAAGCCATTGTTGACTACTATTCGCAAAGGTTATCGCTATAATAGCGACCATACTTTATTACACACTTAGGTTAAGTTATGTCACACGCTGAACAATCGACACCCAATGTTGATCCGCTAGAGATCGCAAAATTTGAAGCCATGGCGCAAACTTGGTGGGATCTCAATGGCGAGTTCAAGCCATTACATTTACTTAATCCACTGCGCTTAAACTACATCGACCAAACCGCTGATGGTATTTTTGACAAGAAAGTACTTGATGTTGGCTGTGGTGGCGGCATTTTGTCAGAAAGTATGGCGCGCCTAGGTGCTAACGTTGACGGTATTGATATGGGCAACGAACCTCTTGAAGTGGCAAAACTACATGCCTTAGAGTCTGGTGTTACGGTTAATTACCTCAAAACAACAGCCGAAGCACATCGTGATAATCACCGAGAATATTATGATGTGGTTACTTGCATGGAAATGCTCGAACATGTACCCGATCCACAATCGGTGATTCAAGCCTGTTGTGACATGGTTAAACCTAACGGTTTTGTGTTTTTCTCAACCATAAACCGTAATATGATGTCGTATTTACAGACGATTATCGGCGCTGAGTATTTATTAAAAATGCTGCCAGTTGGCACTCACGATCACAGCAAATTTATTCGCCCATCGGAACTGATGGCATTGGTCGATAACACCGACTTATTGTGTAAAGATGCGCTGGGAATTACCTACAATCCATTGTCAGGTGTGTTTAAGTACACTAAAAGTGTCGATGTAAACTATATGATAGCCACTCAAAAAATTGATTGATCATCCAGGTGATTCTTTTCAACATTTCAACGTGAATGCAGCACAATAGCGTTATGTTGTACTAATAACGCTATAAAGGGTTTGCACTGTCTATTGTTATTTTATCTCGTTAGGAGCTAGCCCTTGCATAAACAAGATATAAAAGGAGTGCTGTTCGATTTAGACGGTACCTTAGCCGATACAGCCCCAGATTTAGTGCAGGCATTGAACCTCAGCTTGGATGAAGCCGGTTTTAACGTCCAACCGCTTGATTTGATGCGCCATGCAGCATCACATGGCAGCTTATATTTAGTCAAAACGGCCATTCCAGATGCCGATGAACAAGTACAAATCACCATCCAGCAAGCGCTACTTCAGCATTATGCCCGTATTAATGGTGACAACAGCCGTTTATTTGATGACTTACCTGAACTGTTGTCTTTATTTGATGCCCAATCGATTCCTTATGGTGTCGTGACCAATAAGCCAGCTCGATTTGCCAGGCCATTAGTGGAAAAGCTTGGTTTAACTCATAAATTGAAAACCATGATCAGTGGTGATAGCACCCGCCACTCTAAACCTCATACCGCACCAATGCTGTTAGCAGCACAACAAATTGCCATTGCTCCTCAAAGTATCTTATATCTAGGCGATGCCGAACGCGACTTAGTCGCCGCCCATAATGCCAGTATGTTAGGTGGCGTTGCTTTATGGGGTTATTTATCTGCGACAGATAAACCTGACACATGGCCTGCAGGCAGACAATTTGAACATGGCGCCTCACTAAAGCAATTCTTCACTGATTAATGACACTATTGGGCATCAAGTTAGCGGGATATTTGTGCTAAATGAACAAAGCATGAGTGAAGTTTAACGGGTCTTATTCGGCTTAAATGAACAGTTAACCGCCACCAATTTCCACCCGATCAAAACCAACAAAAGATCAACCAATAAACAGTCCATTTTTTTTGATCGCTGTTTATTTTAGCGATCAAATCTTTCTCATTTGATGGATTAAAAAATATCATTTATCAAAAACTCTTTATGAATTTGGGCTCTAGGGTTAGTTGTCACTAACCCTGCCGTTTATCCTCAAGTTATCCACAAGAAGTTAATGAAATTGTGGCTTGCAATAAACCTCAAACCTCACTATCTTGTATCTTAGATTTTAAATAACACCATATCTTGTGTGTGGCTAACAATCAAAACACTACTCCAGGACGTTCCAAAGGATGTAGCTGCTAACTGAACGTACTGGTGTTTAACTACCACGTTGTGAGTACATCAGGTTGATTGTTTTAACATGGAATTGTTTTGTAACTGGTTCGGATCGAATCAAGCAGCACTGCATCCAACAACAGATCACATGATTAGATATAGAACCAAGGCCTCTCTTCAATGAATAGCAATATGACAGTCACTAAACGCAGTGGCGAACGTGAATCTATCGATTTAGATAAAATTCATCGCGTGATCACTTGGGCAGCCAAGGGATTAAAAAACGTCTCAGTATCTGAAGTAGAACTTCGATCTCATCTGCAGTTTTTTGATGGCATTCCAACAGAAGCCATTCATGAAACGATCATTAAAGCCGCGGCTGACTTGATCTCTCCTGAGTCACCTGATTACCAATTTGTGGCTGCCCGCTTAGCGGTGTTCCATTTACGTAAAAAAGCATTTGGTCAATTTGAGCCACCAACGTTATATGACCATGTCACCAAGTTAGTTGAAATTGGTAAATATGACATGCATATCATGGCTGATTACAGCCGTGAAGAATTAGACATCCTCGACACCTATATCGATCACTGGCGTGACTTGAACTTCTCTTATGCCGCGGTAAAGCAACTTGAAGGTAAATACCTAGTTCAAAACCGTGTAACGCATGAAGTGTACGAAAGCGCCCAGTTTTTATATATTTTAGTGGCTGCATGTTTGTTTGCCCGTTACCCAAAAGAAATCCGTTTGAAGTACATTAAAGACTTCTATGACGCGACGTCTCTGTTTAAGATTTCTTTACCAACGCCAATCATGGCCGGTGTGCGTACACCTACACGTCAGTTCAGCTCTTGTGTATTAATTGAGTGTGATGACAGCTTAGATTCAATCAATGCAACCGCATCTTCTATCGTTAAATACGTTAGCCAACGTGCTGGTATTGGTATTAACGCTGGTCGTATTCGAGCCCTTGGTAGCCCTATTCGTGGCGGTGAAGCTTTCCACACTGGTTGTTTACCTTTTTATAAGTATTTCCAAACTGCGGTGAAGTCTTGTTCTCAAGGCGGCGTACGTGGCGGCGCAGCAACCCTTTTCTATCCTTTATGGCATCTAGAAGTTGAATCGTTACTAGTCCTTAAAAACAACCGTGGTGTTGACGACAACCGTGTACGTCATCTTGACTACGGTGTGCAGTTAAACAAATTAATGTACCAACGTTTGATTAAAGGCGAATACATCAGTTTATTCAGCCCATCAGACGTGCCAGGTCTTTACGATGCATTCTTTGAAGATCAAGCTGAGTTTGAACGTTTATACCTTCAGTATGAGCAAGACAGCAATATCCGCAAAAAACAAATTAAAGCGGTTGAACTGTTTTCATTGATGATGCAAGAACGTGCTTCTACTGGCCGTATCTACATTCAAAACGTCGATCACTGTAATACTCACAGCCCGTTTGACTCTAAAGTTGCGCCAATTAAGCAATCTAACTTATGTTTAGAAATTGCTTTGCCAACTAAGCCACTGACTAATATTGATGATCCTGACGGTGAAATCGCGCTATGTACCTTGTCAGCACTTAACTTAGGCGCAATTAAAGATTTATCTGAACTTGAGCCATTAGCTGATTTAGCCGTACGTGCCCTAGATAACTTACTTGATTACCAAGATTACCCAATCAAAGCCGCACAAACGAGTTCAATGAACCGTCGTACCTTAGGTATTGGTGTGATTAACTTTGCTAACTATTTAGCTAAAAACGGTAAAAAGTATTCAGACGGTTCAGCCAATAACCTAACTCATAAGACTTTTGAAGCAATTCAGTTTTATTTACTGAAAGCGTCAATGAACTTAGCTAAAGAGCAAGGTGCATGTCCGTTATTCCACGAGACTACGTATTCGAAAGGTATTTTACCTATCGATACTTACAAGCGTGATTTAGACAAGATTTGCGACGAGCCATTGCACATGGACTGGGAAAGCTTGCGTAGCGACATTAAGCAGTACGGTTTACGTAACTCAACCTTGTCTGCGCTAATGCCGTCTGAAACCTCATCGCAAATTTCAAATGCGACCAATGGTATCGAGCCTCCACGCGGCTTAATCAGCGTTAAAGCCAGTAAAGATGGTCAGTTAAAGCAAGTCGTTCCTGATTTTGAATTACTGAAAGATAAGTATGAACTACTGTGGAATATGCCAAACAACGATGGTTATATCCAACTTGTTGGGTTAATGCAGAAATTTATCGACCAAGCTATTTCGGCCAACACCAATTATGATCCTAGCCGTTTTGAAGGCGGTCGTGTACCGATGCAAACGTTGTTAAAAGACTTGTTAAGCGTATACAAACTGGGCATTAAAACATTGTATTATCATAATACTCGCGACGGTGCTTCGGATCAGTTTGACGACATTATTGCTGTCGAAGAAGAAGACGATGGCTGTGGTGGCGGTGCGTGTAAGATATAATCATCACTTTATGTATATTTAGCGGGGGCCTTCCCCGCTTTTTGAAAAATGCGTTTTCAGGACACCTAAATAATGGCTTACTCAACATTTTGTCAAACACCTAACGATTCGACTAAAGAACCGATGTTTTTCGGTCAATCGGTTAATGTGGCACGCTACGATCAACAGAAATATGAAGTCTTTGAAAAACTAATTGAAAAGCAATTATCGTTTTTCTGGCGTCCAGAAGAAGTTGATGTCAGCCGTGACAAAATTGATTTCGGTAATTTACCTGAACATGAACAACATATTTTCTTATCAAATCTGAAATACCAAACCTTGCTAGACTCAATTCAAGGCCGCTCGCCGAATGTGGCATTTTTGCCTTTGGTATCGCTACCTGAATTGGAAACGTGGATTGAAACATGGTCGTTTTCTGAAACCATTCACTCGCGTTCGTACACTCACATTATTCGGAATATTGTTAATAATCCATCTTTAGTATTTGACGATATTGTACAAAATGACGAAATCTTAAAGCGTGCCGGTGATATTGCCGCTTATTACGATGACTTGATTAACCTCACCCAGATTAATAACTTGCTAGGTGAAGGAACGCACATTATTAACGGTAAAGAAATCACCGTTAATTCACGTATTCTTAAAAAGTCATTATATTTGTGCATGATGTCAGTTAATGCCTTAGAAGCGATTCGCTTCTATGTCAGTTTTGCTTGTTCGTTTGCCTTTGCAGAGCGCCGTGTTATGGAAGGTAATGCTAAAATTATTCGCTTAATTGCCCGTGATGAAGCATTACACCTCAATAGTACACAACACATTTTAGCTCTGATGCAGGGTGGTAAAGACGACCCTGAAATGGGAGAAATTGCTGCTGAGTGTAAGCAAGAAGCGTATGACTTATTCGTCAAAGCGGCGGAACAAGAAAAAGAATGGGCCAAGTACTTATTCAAAGACGGTTCGATGATTGGCTTAAATGAACAGATTTTATGCCAGTATGTTGAGTTTATTACTAACCAACGGATGAAGTCAGTTCACTTACCTCAACCTTATGATGAACAATCGAATCCACTACCGTGGATGAAAAACTGGTTAGAAAGTGATGCAGTACAAGTTGCCCCACAAGAAGTTGAAGTATCGTCTTATCTTGTTGGTCAAATTGATTCTTCTGTTGATGGCGATGAGTTTTTAGATTTTGACCTATAAAAAACTTTTCAAAAAAGCCCCAATCGTAAGCTTGAAAGGACAGCCGGTTATTTTATTTGACGGCCAACATTCAAGCTTATTAGAAGCGCTTGAGTCGAAAAAAGTGAAAGTGTTTTCAGAGTGTCGTAATGGATTTTGCGGCGCGTGTAAAACCACAGTGATATCAGGAGAAGTTAAATACTTCTCCGAGCCACTAGCTGAACTTAAATCAGATGAATGTCTGCCCTGTTGTTGTGTGCCTGAGGGTGATTTAAATCTCAAACTATCAACTGAAGGTGTGCAAGTGGTGGCTAAACGTCAATATGCCTCAACCAATGACACTCATAAGCCAACAACTGCGTTAACCCAACAATTACAGACTAACAGCCCTAAACTTGCCCACGAACGTTAACTTATCGCCCCGTTAACACCCTTTTAGATATTCAAAGCAATACTTAATAACACGCGTTTACCCGTCTCAATCTTAGTCACGCTATGCTCATATTTATCAGGACGAAATAAATACACTCGCCCGCATAAGTTCATGATGCATTTTGCACACAGAAACACCCCACCGACTTTAGGTTGCACAAGGACAAAATTGAGTTTGTAATAGCGGCCTTGTTGTACCGGATCGATATGGGTCATCACTCGGTGATGAGTATGGTAAGTCACCAGGTTTATCGACAATATCCGACTGCTAAAAATGGCTTTATTGATTACCTTGGCCATGGTATCTCCAATGGGAACATCTGCAGCAAATTATACCTATTCGATATAGATTTGTGGGCATATTCACCAGCCAAAATCATATAATATAGACGACAAGATTCCATCATGTTAGCCATCGAGTTTATGTCGAAGAGGCATCATTATCATTAGATAAGTTGTAAAAAATGAAGTCTATTGATGAGCTTACAGGGCTAATAGTAAGGTATCGGGAGCAATTGTTTAGTCATTATTGACTAGAGCTAATAATGGCTATGACGAGTGTGGATAATGGCTAATGTTAAAATAACTAGCATAAATAATGATGAGTCAGCCGCCCATAACGAGTAAATGGATTCACTATTGTGTCTATTCATTCATTGTAATCATATTGTGTGAACTAGCCTCATTGACGCGTCAATGAGGCTAGTGAATTAAACGGGTACTGAATTTGCTGCTTATCACGAGTTAGGGTTAACTCTCAGACATGGTATCGCAAGATGAAACATAACGATCAAGCTCAATAACCCCTTGCAAAATCATCCCATGATAATGGGCTTTTACCAGTTGATAATTCATACTTGGTGCAAAGTAATACGTCACCTCTTCGGCCCCAGTTTGCTCTACCGGAATAAGCTGTATCTCCCCCCAAGAGCCGATAGTGGTAATTAATTTGTCCTTCACATAAAACTGATAAGGTTCAATTGCATCTGAAGCTTGCCTAATTAACGCAAATTGACGTCGGCCGCCCAGCAAGTTTTCGCGGATTTGAATCGCTAAGGTGTCTACATCCCTTAATGGAATTTGGCTTGAGGTATAATTCTCAATATCGCCATCAATATCCACGCGTGACTCAAGGCCATTATTGTAAAAAGTGGCTTGCATGTCTCGAGAACGAAAACCAGTTACCTGTTGATGAAAACTATCAGTTAACCATTCATTACTGTTATTTGACCACGATAACTCAGTACGTTGTTGATATTGAGTACCTATCCCTAAAATACTGGCTTCACTCTTAGAGATGATAACAGCAGACTTACCCTGCCAGTTCTCGGTACGACTCATCTCACCTGTGTGAAGTCCACTGAGATAAATAGAGTAATTGAAGCTTCGCTGGCAACTTTGTGGGATGTCATTGGCCAAGACTCTATTACTTTGCAATAAGCCACTAACCAGACATACACTTATCAGTATTCTCGAGACTAGGACACCAGCTATCGCCAACGACCTGTTGTTACGACACCCGGTCATTATAAGTCTTATTCGCGACGTTAATATATTCAATCGTATCGCCTTAAAAAACTTCATTCACATTCAGGTAGAAGTTAGTTTCATTTTCACCAACACCTACGTCAAAACGTAAATTAATATTGTCTTTTATTTTAAATCTAAACCCTGTGCCATAGGCGGTTAATAGCGTATCGGTTAGTTCACTCACTTTAGGTGCGACACTGCCAACAGCGCCCCAAAATACCATGCCATAACGTTGAAATACTGGTAAGCGATATTCAACTTGTCCCATCATCATTTGCTCATCACGATATCGGCCTCTAATATAGCCTCGCATCGCGTCAGAGCCACCAAGATCAGGTAATAGATTCCAAGGTACGTCGCCACTGGTTAGATGACCTTGTACTTGCCAAGCGATTAAACCCGGTGTCGAGCCTAAATCAATATAATTAGCTAATTCAATATTATAAGTAGAAAACGAATCGAACTGGTCATTTTGATATAATCCAGCATCAACTTGAAATAACCAGCCTTTTGTTGCATTTAAACGGTAATCTCTTGAATCATAAATACTGGTTACCACAACACCTGAGCTAAAATTGTCTGGCAAAAGAGTATTTGAATCCATTGGTGCTTCTGTTGCGCCTAATTCTAAGCTGTCGGCCGTGGTATAAATAAAGTCAGCACCCACACCAATAAAATAGTTACTGGCAATTTCGGTCATCCAACGCGGCTTAAAGCTATACAGTTGTTCTTTAAATTCATGATGATTTAGATCTTGATCGCCTTGTTCAATCCCTATTCCATAATAAACAGCAGCTTCATTATGCAGTTCTAAGTCAAGTAACAACCGCTGCTTACCTTGATTTAAAAACGTCATATTTTCTACTGTGACGCCATAAGAATTGTTCACAGAAGCAAATGAATTCAACACCAATGATGAAGGCTGTTGTTCACTTGATGCATTATCAGTTTTGTATAACCCCACCATAAGCAAACCCACACCAAACTTTTTCTCTGGGGTGTAATAAGCTGTAGGTAAATAACTCATATCAATAGCTTTAGTGTCATCGAATTCACCATCCGCGCCAAAAACCGACAAAATGTCATCAATCCATGTTGGTTGCATATCTTTGGGGGTTTCAAATAAAGGTTCAACTGCAGTGGCTGCGTTAGAAAAAACAAATAGTGCTAAAAGTAAGGTCCGTTTCATAAAAACTCTATTAAAATGTTGAAAAACTAAGTACGCATGATGACTTCCATGCCAAATTTTGGAATTGCTGTTCAATGAGTTAACTCGATAGCATTCAGTATAAATAGTTGTTATCGATAATAATCGATTCACATAGCGATCGATTCACATAGGCATCAAATAGCAACTAAATCAGAACAGATTATCTTATTCATCGCTCAATATTGGCTGAAGAAAAACTTAAGCTTTACTGAATTTCAACGTCATTAAATACTAAATAATGAATACACTAGGCCATATACTGAGTTACACGCTGACATTTAAACCTAGCGTTAACTTAGGTATACAATCAGCAATCTTTTTATCTAAAGACGCAACTGATATTATTAGGCGAAATAACGGCCGCTAATATAGCACGTTTAGCTGCTCTTTTTAGTGTTAGCTCAACATTTATCCTATCAGTATCTTTCGGTAAAAGGACCAGAATCGACTATATTTAACTGAATGGCTACAGCATTTTTATCTAATAAACAAGAGTCTACAAAGCACAAATTCAGTACTATTGAGCCTCATTTAATCAGTAGCCCATCAGCAAGTAAAAATTATTTCCTTAGATATATCATCCAGCGCGCAAGTAAGGTATAACGACGCTATGAAAACGCCTATACGATTACAACCACTGGTTGACGATGGTCTCGTCGATGAAGTGATAAGCCAACTCATGAGTGGCAAAGAAGCTACGGTCTATATGATCAGATGTGGCGATGCGATTCGCTGCGCCAAAGTGTATAAGGAAGCCACTAAGCGCAGTTTTAAAAAAGCAGCACAATATCAAGAAGGTCGAAAAACTAAAAACAGTCGTCGTGGTAGAGCCATGGAAAAGGGTTCTAAATACGGTCGTGAAGAACAAGAAAAAGCTTGGCAGAATGCCGAGGTCGACGCGTTATATAAATGCGCCGCAGCTAAAATTAGAGTACCTGTACCTTATGGCTGCTTTGATGGGGTGTTATTGATGGAGTTGATCACCAATGTTCATGGTGATGTAGCACCTCGATTAAATGACGTCACCCAGATGAGCGTAGAACAAGCACAAACACAGCATTACGTCATGATGGGTTATGTAGTACGGATGTTATGTGCAGGTATTGTTCATGGCGATTTATCAGAATTTAACGTGCTCGTAGATCAGAATGGACCGGTGATCATTGACCTGCCCCAAGCTGTTGATGCATCAGCAAACAATAATGCCAAAGCGATGTTATTTCGTGATGTGAATAATATGACAGACTATTATTCTCAATTTGCCCCAGAATTAGCAGCAACAAAATATGCTAAAGAAATGTGGGCCTTGTATGAACAAGGTGAATTAACGCCGGAAACACAATTGACCGGTTTGTTTGAAGAAGACACGACCGCAGCTGATGTCGATTCGGTATTAGAAGAAATCAACGCTGCATTTGAAGAAGCGCAAGAAAGACGCGAGCGCATGAGTGATGCAAACAACGACGAGTATTAAATCGATCGTTTATATACTCATGTGAACACCTAGGGAGGTTTACCGACAAATTATCGAATACATGATCGAATAAATTGTCGGTAAGTCCCCTATTCAATTAGCCTTCCCCCCTTAATTAACGCCAAGCCAACCCGAGTTGACGGCTAATTACCCCTAGCGAATACCAAATTAAGACGCTCATCTCAACTAAGCAAGTTGGTTAACCATAACCGCTGGCCGCCTAAACACTCCGCTTTTAAGCGACGCTTGTTAACGCTATCGTGTGCAAAAGCAATCTCATTACTGGCTAAACGTCAATTTGTTCCTTTTTCCACATAGCCATGAGTAAACCGTTATGTTTGTTAAAAAGTAATATGATCAATTTACACACGTTAAATAACCTTGTTTTTTACATGGGTAAATAGGCGTATAATGATATTAAAAAGTTAACAAGGAGAATATTATGAGTAGCTATGTTCTATCGGTATTACTAGTTTGTCTTACTATTTCTATGTCACCTAATGCTATCGGAAATGAAAATGGAATGATGAGAATGTCTCAGATGCCTGCATTTTCCGATTTTGATACTAATCAGGACAAATTGATATCTGAAGAAGAGTTTGAGCGCTTTCAAAAAGCCAGGCAAGCATTGCGTGAATCTGAAGGTCGTCTATTAAAAAACTCATCGAATTGTGATGAAATGTTTGAGCGTATCGATTTGGATCACAATAAGTTTATTGATGCTGAAGAATTTCAATCTCATCGTGAAATGATGAGAAATTCTAAATAATTTTAGTTTGGGATATCTACATAAACTCTGCTCGGAGTAGTAATCAATATCGCCATAGAGAGGTAATCAGCATCACCTCTCTTTTAAATACGCTATAGCATAGCAAGCGACTTAGTTGTATCTACACCGGCAAGGTATAGCGCCATATTTCAACACCATCGCTAAAATTACTCATCACTCATTACCCATTACTCCTGCGCTGCAATAAGCTTACTTTTAAATACGCCATAAAAAGCAATACAAGCACCCGCAAAACCTAAAAACGAGCATATTAAGCGATAATCAGTGTTGTCGATGAAGAAGTTAGCCACACTGAATACCAACAAAATGAATAAGCCAATATTTTTGGTCATCATCATTTTAGGCTCGAACATCAACCATTGCTCACATTTAGGGCACTGTGTTTCAACCCCATGTTTACCTTTACGGACTTGTTTAAGCGCTTTACGGGCAAAGATACCCTTACAACGAGGACACTCCATTTAACATTACCTTCAATAATTTTTAATCAATATAATACAATGAATTAACTCTGCATCAAAGTTTTCCTTGAACGCCAATACAGCAGTTCAAGCTAATGCCATTTAATCGCTTGCATCATTTGGAACGTTCGCTCAAAATAATAATTGAACGAATGTTATAGTTAGTTTATAGTAACTCATGGCTCACATTATGAGCGCGCAAAATCACTACAGATAAAGCTTATCGACAAGTATATCAAATGACAAAGAGCTTAAGCACTTGGCTCACAACCCAAATGGAACAATGAACATGCAAAAAATGATTGGATTTGATGTTTACGGCACATTAGTGGATCCTGTGGATATGGGCCAGCATCTGCAACAATTGATTGGCGACAAGGCACAAGAATTTGGTCAATTATGGCACGATAAAAAAGTCGAATATGCATTTCGTCGTGGCTTAATGCAACAATATGAAGATTTCGGTGTGTGTACTCAACAAGCTCTGCAATATTGTTTATCTGTTTTCAACGTCACACTGTCAAAAAGCGAACAACAAGATTTACTGGCTAAATTTAGTCAACTCAAGGCCTTTGATGATGTCATTCCTGGACTAGCATTACTGCGCAATCAAGGTCATACCTTGGCCGCTTTTTCAAATGGACCAGAAGTTGCGGTTCGTACACTTATGCAAAACTCGGGCGTTTTACCTCAACTACATGACGTTATCAGTGTCGATGATCTAAAGACATTTAAACCTAACCCTGCTGTTTACGATTATTTAATGACTCGTACTCAATCTGACCTCAATCATTGTTGGATGGTGTCGAGCAATCCATGGGATGTCATTGGTGCGAAAGCCGCCGGACTGAATACAGCTTGGATCCAAAGAGACAGTAAAAAAATATTTGATCCTTGGGGCATTGAGCCTGACATCACCGTCGGTAATTTAATCGAATTAAGTGAACAGCTCGATTCCCTGTAATAACTAACATGCTGCATTTAAACAATAAAAGCATAACTCATACGCGTTGATGCTAATACATTAAAACTTTACACGCTACACTAACAACATTGTGCTAAGCGCATTATCAATTTACTTAACCTGCTAACAGGTTGCACGAGGATATTTTATGACTAACCAATATACCCCACCGAAAGTTTGGCAAAATAATACCAATGGCGCGAATAAGTGGGCAAACATTAATAGCCCAGAGTCAGGTGCAAGATTTGATAAAGAGCTGCCTGTTGGAAAGCATGCTTTGCAACTCTACTCCCTTGGCACACCAAACGGGCAAAAAGTGACGATTCTGTTAGAAGAGCTACTGGCCTTAGGCATTAAAGAAGCGGAATACGATGCTTATCTGATTAACATCGGGGAAAAGGATCAATTTTCGTCGGGGTTCGTTGCTGTCAATCCAAACTCAAAAATACCCGCTTTATTGGATAAGTCAGCTGGTGAAGACGAAACCGTATTTGAATCTGCCTCAATTTTGGTTCATCTAGCAGAGAAGTTTAACCAATTCCTACCTAAGGATGGCAAAGCCAGAACACAAACATTTAACTGGTTGTTCTGGGCTCAAGGTTCAGCGCCGTTCCTCGGTGGTGGCTTCGGTCATTTCTATGCTTATGCCGATGAAAAACAGGAATATCCAATTAATCGCTTTGCTATGGAAGTTAAACGACAGTTAGATGTGTTAGATAAACAACTGGCAAAAAACACCTTTATTGCTGGTGAAGAATATAGCATTGCAGACATTGCTATTTGGCCTTGGTATGGCAACTTAGTCTTGGGCAATTTATACGATGCAGCCGAATTCCTAGAAGTAGAGTCATATACTAATGTTGTTCGTTGGGCTAAATTGCTTGAAACTCGTGAAGGGGTTCAACGTGGTCGTATCATCAATCGCTCTTGGGGCGAAGAATGGGAACAAGTTCCTGAGCGTCATTGCGCACAAGATATTGATAAAGTACTAAAGCTGCGTCCTAGCAAGTTAAAATAAGTCAGCAGCTAAAGTTTGACGCGATGGTATCCTGACTTATTTTATTGGGATACTAAAAAGCCTTCTGCAATGCAGAAGGCTTTTTATATTGACGTATCAGAGGCCGAAACAACGCAAATTGTGAACGTTATTTCAAGCCAGACGTCTGTGACAATTAAATACTCATCGCAAGTTCTGCACCCTGACGGATAGCGCGTTTAGCATCTAATTCAGCCGCCACATCGACTCCACCAATTAAATGTACAGGTAATCCGCTGGCTTTCATTTCATCAACCAAACTGCGATTCGACGTTTGTCCAGCACACAACACCACGTTATCTACAGCAAGAATTTCAGATTGTTCACCGATTTTAATGTGCAGACCTTGTTCATCAAACTTTTCGTAGCTTACGCCAGTTTTCATATGAACTTGATGTTGCTTCAACACACTGCGATGGATCCAGCCAGTAGTTTTACCCAAACCTTTGCCCATTTTGGTGGTTTTACGTTGCAGTAAATACACTTCACGACCTGGAACATGTTCGGCTTCTACAGTTAACCCGCCAGCATTCTGATAGGTTTTATCAATGCCCCACTGTTTTAACCATTTATCGGGTTGCAAAGTGCTCGATTCTAATTCGCATAAGAAATGAGCCATATCAAAACCAATACCGCCAGCACCAATCAATGCTACCGTTTTACCTATTTCAACTTGGCCGGTTAATACTTGTTGGTAATCGACCACTTTAGGATTATCAAAACCTGGTAATTCCAACGCTCGTGGCACCACACCAGCGGCGATGACCACTTCATCAAATTTCTCATTAGCTAACACTGCCGCATCCAATTTAGTGTTTAGACGCAGTTCAACGTTATGTAACTTAATTTGGTTAATGAAATATCGAATAGTTTCATTGAACTCTTCTTTACCCGGAATTTTACGCGCTAAATTGAACTGACCACCCACTTCTGACTTGGCTTCAAACAATACCACTTCATGGCCACGGGATGCTGCATATACAGAGAACGCCATTCCCGCAGGACCGGCGCCCATAACAGCGATACGTTTTTTACTGGTTGTTGGGGTAAAATTAATTTCGGTTTCATAACAAGCACGGGGATTAACCAAACAGGTTGCCCGCTTCATCGAAAAGGTGTGGTCCAAACAAGCTTGATTACAACCAATACAGGTATTAATCAATTCAGGGGTATTAGCTGCCGCTTTATTCACAAACTCAGCGTCGGCAAGAAATGGCCGGGCCATCGACACCATATCAGCTTGACCTGATGCAATAATCGACTCGCCAATTTCTGGAGTATTAATCCGGTTTGTAGCAATTAACGGCACCTTGACTTCTTTTTTGAGTTTTTCGGTTACCCAAGAAAATGCCCCACGCGGTACACTGGTCGAAATCGTCGGTACACGGGCTTCATGCCAACCAATACCGGTATTAATAATACTTACACCAGCTTGTTCAAGCGATTTTGCCAGCTTTACGACTTCGTCCCACGTTGAACCATTATCGACTAAATCGAGCATCGATAAACGGAACACAATAATAAAGTCACTGCCAACCTTCTGGCGAATAGCATTAACGATTTCAATCGGGAATTTAACCCGATTTTCATAACTTCCGCCCCATTCATCGTTACGTTTATTGGTGCGCGAACTGATGAATTGGTTGATCAAATAGCCTTCAGACCCCATGACTTCAACGCCATCATAGCCGGCTTTTTTCGCCAATGCCGCGCTGGTAGCGTAGTCTTTAATCGTCGAGCGTACTTGACGAGCAGACATCGCAGAGGGAGTGAACGGGGTAATGGGCGATTTTACTTTGCTCGGCGCTAGACTAAAAGGATGATAACTATAACGGCCAGCGTGTAAGATTTGCATACAGATTTTACCGCCCGCTTCATGCACGGCATCGGTAACAATTTTATGTTTTCCCACCTGCCAAGAAAAGCTCAATTGGCAGGCATGTGGCGCTAGACGGCCGCGCAAATTAGGGGCAATACCGCCGGTAACAATTAACCCTACGCCACCTTGAGCACGTTCTTTATAAAATGCTGCCAGTTTCTCAAATCCGCCTTTTTCTTCTTCTAAACCCGTGTGCATAGAGCCCATCAACACGCGGTTTTTCAGCTGTGTAAAGCCTAGATCTAAAGGTTCTAATAAGTGTGGAAACGACATTCAAACATCCTTTTTAAACAAGTGATTTAAACCAGCATACCCCGACAGTAAAGTTTGCTCAATCATTTAAACGCTCGTTTGTTAAAAACCTTTACAATTGAATTTCACATTTTTATTGATTTTCAGTTAGGATGACTACATTAGACTGATAAAGGAGTGGCAAATGTCCGCTAAACCCTCGTTTTTAAAAAGGATGTTTTTACTGTTATGGAATACAGTAAACGGTATCCGTAAGTTCATCATCAACGTAATATTTTTTGGTTTGTTGGCTGTCATCACTGTGGTACTTCTCAACAGCGAAGATGAAATTGTCGTCGAAGATCAATCAGCATTAGTGCTGAACTTGTCTGGGAGCATAGTGGACCAAAAACATTATGTAGACCCAATAGAAATGGCATTTAGCCAAGGGCAAGCGAATGATCCAGAAGGTGAAATTCTATTAGCTGACGTACTTTATACAATTAATAATGCGACTCAAGACGCCCGCATTACCAGTATCGTATTGGACTTAGCTGATCTTCGTGATGCCGGCATTAGTAAAATGACCGCCATTGGTGAAGCATTAACTCAGTTTAAAGCAGCCAATAAGTCAGTTATCGCAATGGCCAATGGTTATGATCAAAATCAATATTTTTTAGCCAGCTTTGCAGACAAAATATACCTTAATAACCAAGGTATGGTAGCGCTTGATGGCTTAAGCCGTTATCGCTTATATTACAAAGCAGCACTCGAAAAACTCAAAATTACCACTCACGTATTTCGAGTGGGAACGTTTAAGTCAGCTGTAGAGCCCTTTATTCGTGACGATATGTCTGATGCCGACAAAGTCGCCAGCAAAGAATTGTTAAATGATATTTGGCAAAGCTACTCGACTATTGTTGCCAGCAACCGTCAAATCGCTCCAGATCAATTAGTGTTAAGTACAGATGAGTATCTCGCTCAGCTTGATAAAGCTGAAGGTGACAGTGCTCAAATGGCTGTAAACATGAAATGGGTTGACGAACTGGTTTCGGCTGATGCATTCCGTGTCGCTATGATTGAACGTGTAGGCAGTGATAAAGAAGGTAAAAACTTTAAGCAAATTAGCTTTAATGATTACCGAACATTAACCGCACCAATGCCTAAATTTGTTGAACAAGACGCAGTGGCCGTTATCGTTGCTAAAGGCACGATTCTTAACGGTAAACAACCTGCCGGACAAATTGGTGGCGAAAGTACCTCTGCATTGCTCATGAAAGCACGCTTTGACGATAAAGTGAAAGCCGTCGTACTTCGTGTTGACAGCCCTGGTGGTAGTGCATTTGCATCAGAGCAAATTCGTCAAGAAGTGTTAGCGCTAAAAGCTGCAGGTAAGCCTGTGGTTGTTAGCATGGGTAGCCTTGCTGCATCTGGCGGATATTGGATATCAGCCAGTGCCGACTATATTGTGGCTACGCCAACAACCCTAACAGGTTCAATCGGTATTTTCGGTATGTTCGCTACGTTTGAGCAAGCTCTTAATCATTTTGGTGTAACCTCTGATGGTGTCGCAACATCTGATTGGGCAGGTTTATCGCCTGCACGTGAATTAAACCCACAAGTTGCCGCGGTAGTACAACGTCATATTGAACGTGGTTACCATGAGTTTATTTCTCTGGTAGCAAAAGAGCGTCATATGACGCTAGAGCAAGTAGACAATATTGCTCAAGGCCGTGTATGGACAGGTAAACGCGCACTCACCTTAGGCCTAGTTGATGAACTGGGTGATATGGATGTGGCATTAGCCAAAGCTGCTGATTTAGCGAAAATGGACAAGTTCGACGTTAAAGTGATTGAGCAAGAGCTAAGCGCTGAACAACAACTGATGCAGCAAATCATGGGCGCTACTGTGGCTTATGTTCCAGACAGTGTTCGTCAAACTAGTTTCATTGAACGCTTTGCCAAGCAGTGGGCTGGTGCATTTGAAACATTGTCGATGTTTGATGACCCTAATCATGTCTATATGTATTGCGAAAACTGTAATTACTAATCAATAATATGATAGCAATATGAATATTATTCAAAAAAAGCCTGCTTAGCAGGCTTTTTTATTGGGGATCGTCAAATAAACTCGTATAATTTGCACAATCTGCAATCGACATTCAATTAGAGCCTACATACATGACAAAACGTTCAATTTACGTTGCTTATACCGGCGGTACCATCGGGATGCAAAAGACCGCGAACGGTTTTGTGCCAGTATCAGGCTTCTTAACAGATTGTGTTCAGTCAATGCCCGAGTTTTATCATGACGAAATGCCTGAGTTCTTTATTCATGAATACAGCCCATTAATTGACTCATCCAATATGGCGCCGACAGACTGGCAAATGATAGCTAATGATATTCAAGCCAATTATGAAAAGTACGATGGATTCGTTATTTTACATGGAACAGATACCATGGCTTATACCGCCTCTGCATTGTCATTTATGCTGCAAGGTTTATCCAAGCCAGTTATCGTAACAGGTTCACAAATTCCGTTAGCGCAGTTACGTTCAGACGGTCAAACCAACTTGCTCAATTCGCTTTATATTGCGGCCAACTACCCCGTTGCAGAAGTCTGTTTATTTTTTAATAACAAACTGTTTCGTGGTAATCGCTCAACCAAAGCCCATGCTGACGGATTCGATGCGTTTGCATCGCCTAACTTCCCGATGTTGCTCGAGGCAGGCATTAAAATTAACCTTAAAGCGGGTAAAATAACGCAGCCAACGGGTGCCCCGTTAGAGGTTGTTACCATCAGTCCGCAACCTGTAGGTGTGGTGACACTTTACCCTGGGATCTCCACTGACATTTTTAATAATATTTTACAGCAACCGGTAAAAGCACTGATTTTATTGACCTTTGGCGTCGGGAATGCACCACAAGATAAGAAGCTACTGGATACACTTAAACAAGCCGATGAACGCGGTATTATATTGGTTAATTTGACCCAGTGTTTCCAGGGTAAGGTCAATATGCGCGGTTATGCTACAGGTAATGCTTTAGCACAAGCTGGGGTAATAAGTGGTGCTGATATGACCATTGAAGCGGCGTTAGCTAAATTGCATTATTTGTTGTCTATTGGATTAACCCCAGCGCAAATTAAACAACGTATGCAGGAAAATCTGATTGGTGAACTGACGACGGACTAGATTACGTTATTGATATTTTATGTGGTTATTATTTTAATCAGATAACAGCTTAATAAAAATGCGAGCTCATTAGCTCGCATTTTTTGTATCATAATATCCATTACTGATAACACATATTATTCAATTTCAGATGATTATAAATCAGCTTCTTTAAACTCGGCGATTGGATCGCCTTTAAATTGTTTTTTCAGCTCAGATTTGGACAGCTCATTAATATTGCCACCCGCTGCGATAGTAAAATGTTCAGTTTGTTGCAGCTTACGCGCTTGATACAACATCACGACTTGTAAGGTCGACTCACGCTGTGGCTCAGTTAATACCGTACCGTCATCCCACTTACCGAGCTCCGTTGCAGACAACAAGCGTTGGTATACTTCTTCAGGCATTTCATCAATGACTTTATTGATATCGTTCATACTGATTTCCGTTTATGTAACACTATTCTGACTCGGGTAACAAGATAACCCGTAAAGCCAATAACAAAACTTGCAATCGCGGCGTAAGAAGTTAACCCCTGTGCAGGCTCTCCTCCCCAAAACCACACTACAACCCCTGCGATAAATAATGTCAAAAAAATAAAGCTTTGGGTCATTAAGCTATTTGAACGCTCAATGTGACTGATAATCGTTAATGACTCAGTATTACCGCTCAAGTCTGTCTTACAATGCTCACATTGCTTAGCCAGACTTGAAATACGCTTTTGACATTTAGGACATGCAACTAAGGCCATAATTCATTCTACCTGCTTGATCATCTGAAGATAAAAATTACCGCTTACGGTCGCGATTATAAATTATCAACCACTGCTAGCATCGCAACTAAAGACGCTTCACCTAAATATACGCAACGTTCTGGAGACCAGCCCACAAATGGGTCGGCTAAATTGGCGTTATCTTTAAATGGCATTTCTAAGGTATTCGATAAACAACTGAACGTATTAGCAACCCAATTAGAACCCACGGTTAAATTAGCTTTACCTGGCTCATCTTTATCGTAACCAAACTCTGTTTGGAAATCAGCACTGGCAATGGTCAATGCACTCAAAAATTGCTGTTGTAATTGAGCCATTTTATCGTTGTAGCTTGGCACCCCTTCACAACCGGCAAGGAACACATAAGGAAGACCTTCATCGCCGTGCACATCGTAAAATAAATCAACACCAGTTTGATGCATTTTATTAACGACATAATACACTTCAGGGCTTTTTTCTAAGCTCGGTGTTTGCCATTCGCGATTTAAGTTAGTACCTACAGCATTAGTGCGTAAATGGCCGCGTGCGCTGCCATCTGGATTCATATTAGGCACAATATAGAAATTGGCTTTGTCTAATAAGGCTTTCGATGTTGGACAATCACTATCGAGTAATTGATTTAACAAGCCTTCAACTAACCATTCAGCCATGGTTTCGCCAGGGTGTTGACGTGCAGTGATCCAAATATTCTTTTTATCTGGGTTAGCATCACCAATTTTAAGCAAAGTCATGTCGCGACCATCAAGCGTTAACCCAAGATGTTCAAGACTCACGGCTGGATGTAATTGCACTTCGCTGATTAAATCTAAATGACGTTCGTAGCTGTACGGTGCAAAATAAGCAATTTGAATGGCTTCACAATCGAGCTCAGCTTGGATGGTTAATTTGCCATCGACATACTGAGTAGGTAATCGGAACCAGGTTTGGCGATCATAACTGGCCACGGCTTGATACTCTTCCCAACCTTTTGGGTAAGATGCACTACCGGCATTGAGAATGTTAAGGGTATATGTCTGACCGACTACCCCTTCTAAACGAAAGTTAAACCATTGATAAAACTCACCTCCAAAATCGGGACGAATGGCGAGTTGTATATCATCATGTTTGTCTAGATTAATGACGTCAATATTGCCGCCGTCAAAGTTTGCTGTAATCCGCATTAGATTATCCTTTATTGCTTGCGCTTATTTTGTGGCTTAATAACGATTGGTTTTAGCCTTATTTTATGCGCCATAGCTTATCAAATGCGGCAATTGGTGTGAACCATTAAAAGCTAAAGCTGTAACCTTGACCGCGAACGGTATTAATTAGTTCTCGTGGTAAATTACGTTTGACTAATTTACGGCGTGTATTGCTGATATGCATGTCTAAATTGCGGTCAAAACGTCCAAGTTCTTTATGCAGCACTCGAAGTTGTAATTCTTCTTTAGTAACCACCTCGCCTTGCCTATCAAATAAATATTTGAATAATCGATATTCTGTTTGCGTCAACACGAGCGACTTATCGGCAAAACTAATGGTATAGGAGGTATCATCAAAACCAATACTGTCATTAACATCATCATTAATCGGTGCTTGGCATCGTCGATGGAGTACATTAAGACGTAACTGCAATTCGCGGATATTAATCGGTCTAGTGAGGTAATCGTCGGCGCCTAACTCTAACGCATTAATACGCTCAAGCTCGCTATTACTTTCTGCTAATACAATAATGGGGGTTCGGCTTTGTCGTGCGACCAGCAACCAAAATGACTCCATTTTGGGCACCGAAAAATCTAATAATATGGCTTCAAGCTGCAGAGTCTCCATTTGGATCAACGCATCAAAGGCATTATTAACCCGATGAATACTGTAGCCCTGCTCATTTAACTGTCGACCTACGTCACTTTTATCGGAAAGGGTATGTTCAATGAATAGGATATTCTTCATGCTCAGCTACTTAATGATAACGATTACCATTAAGATTATCATATTGATTTACCCAAAACCAGATTTAATCCACCCTGTGACCCTTTTCATTAACAAAAAAGGCCTGAAACTTCAGGCCTTGAGACATTTGTCACAATTATGAGTGAGACGTCATAGGTCTATTTATCTGTCATCAACTGCTTAATGAACTTAACTGGCGCACTACCGTAACTTAAAAACTGTTCATGAAACTGTTTCAAATCAAAGCTCTCACCTTGTTTAGCTTTAAGTTGTTCGCGGAAATCATAAATCTCACGGTAACCGGCGTAATAACTCGTCAGTTGAACTTGACTTAACGTGGCTCTGCGCCACTTTCCTTCAGCTTCAGCACGTTGTTGGAATGCTTCATTCTCGAGCAAGTCAATCACCTCTTGCTCGCCCATTCCATTGACTTGAATGCTGTAGTCTAAAATAGTGTTACAAATAACCCGTAAATTCCATTTGTAATACATCAGCCACATTTCAGGTTCAAAATTACCATAGCCTTCTTCCAACATCATTCGTTCGGTATACACAGCCCAACCTTCAATCATGGCACCATTACCAAATAAGCTTTTCACTAAACTAGGAGATTGGTTAGAAAAGACTAATTGCGTGTAATGCCCTGGGATAGCCTCATGAATATTCAGAACCTGTAAAATCCAGTGATTGTATTCACGTAAATAGCTCTCTGCCGACTCATCACTCATGTCATCAAGGGGTGAAACGTTGTAGTAAGTATTACCGCCTTTGTCATACGGTCCTGGTGCACTGATAGAAGCTCCGGCAAAACCGCGCATGTATTCAGGCGTTTCACGAACAATTAACGGCTTCTTAGGATCAAGCGTGACCAGTTGTTTGTCATTGACAAACTTAATCAGCTCTGGAATTTGCTTTCGCACTTCGGCTACAAAGTTTTCTCGTTTAACATGTTTGGTTGATAACACATCAATCAACTGACGAATTGCTTGTCTCTCATCGTCTGGTTTTGGAGTATCGATATATTTTGACCAAATGGTATCGGTGATCTTAGCCATTTCTTGCTGAACATGATTTTTATCTGCCACAGCTTTGTCATATAACTGTTTAGCCGTCATACCAGACTGAATATCAAAGGCGAACTTTTCTTCGTATAAGGTTTCACCAATACGGAAATCGCGGCCTCCATTTTCGGTTAGCTTAGTTTCAAGCGCGGTTAACCACTCAATGTGCTGTTTAATTGCTGCAGTTGCTGCATCAAAACGCTCAGCAAATAACGCTTTCTGCTCTGCGCTTAAGCCTGAATCAGTGACTTGCTGGACTAACTCGGCAGACAATACCGAAAATGCGCCTTGATTTTGCATAATGGCTAATTGGGTATGCTCAAGTGTCGGCTCACTAATATTGTTTCGCGCGGCCTCATAATAGGCTGGCACATTTTCAAGACGTGCAATCACAGATGTTAAGCGTTCATCTAATGGCGCAAAGTCTTCATTGATAATTTGCGCAAAACCACCGGCAACATTGTAATTTGACGGGTCCCATTGCCAACCTTTAAAGCGTGTAATTTCCCATTGCATTGACTCCACTAAATTACTCAGTAATTTATAATCAATTAACTCGTTAGCCGTTAGTGACTGCGGATCAAATTGGGCTAGCGCCGCTTGCTGTTGTTTAACAAATGCCAACGTTTTGTCGCGGCTTGCTTGATTTGGGATATCTAAATAGCCATCATTAACATGTTTGCCACTGTACAGCGCCCAGGTTGGTGATAATGCCCACAGCTCATCAATAAACTGTTGTGAATATTCGTTAAAGTTTAATGCTGCCGCAGCACTAGTTGTGCTAGCCTCAGCAGTAACGGCCTTGGTTTGTGGACTTTGCTTAACCGAGTCATCGCTACAACCTACCAATCCAGCCAAGGCAAAAGAAACCGCCAAAGCAAGTAAAGATTTTTTCATTAGTTATCCCTTACATTGTTATTATTTTTTAGTGTATATAAACTTATTTTTTGATGCATATCGCTTTCGTGCACAAAGATTTTTGTTGCGAAGATACGAATAAAAATTCATCTTACGACAATTATAATGAGTTAATCATGTTCGTCATTGTTTTGCATCAAGCAGACATCTTTTGTGACAGAAAAATCGCGAATAGGCCAACTACTTGTGACTTAAAAAAGTATTTTTTGTCTGGTGACCGTTCCAAAATAACTAACAGAGAACTTAACGATGCCCTTAACACATATCCGACTACTGCTTAATGGTAAAAAGGCCACCAATGTCGACATAAGACAATCGGTTATCGCTTTGCGCGAGCAGGGCCATACGATTGACGTGCGAGTCTCTTGGGAAAGCGCTGATATGTTGCGTTTTATAACAGAAGCCATAGCCGATAATGTCGGCAGAGTCGTGATTGGCGGCGGAGATGGCTCGCTTAATGAGGCAGTAAATGCCCTGATGCAACAACCACAACAGGATCATAAGCTCGAAATAGCCGTGCTGCCATTAGGCACCGCAAATGACTTCGCCACAGCGTGCGGTATTAGCAATATTATTCAATCCACTCTGGAACTGGCAATTCATGGTGACAGCTACCCTATTGATATCATCCGGGCCAACAATAATTATTTTATTAATGCAGCAGTCGCCGGGTTTGGCGCGCAAGTCACCGCAGAAACCCCAACAGAATTAAAAGACTTTCTTGGCGGTGGAGCTTATACCTTAGTCGGATTGGCTAAAGCATTAGGCTTTAAGCCTTATCAAGGCAGTATTACCACCGATAAAGGAACGTTCAATGGTGATATTGTGGTGGGGGCCATTTGCAATAATAAGCAGGCTGGCGGTGGGCAAATGCTGGCACCCAATGCATTAATTGATGACGGTTTGATGGATATTACCCTGTTGAAGTCATTTTCAACCTTTGATATCCCGGTGGTGTTAGATGAAATACAAGCCATGAGTCATGAAGCTAAGTTTTGTTATCACTTTCAAACCCGTTGGTTAGAAATTGATTTTCCTATCAAGTTACCGCTTAATTTAGATGGCGAACCTTATCCAACCAAAAAAATGCGTTTTGAAGTTCTCCCAAAAGCCATTCAGTTTGTATTGCCGCCAAACTGCCCTTGCCTTGTACAATCCACACAAAAAAGCGGAATATAAATTCCGCTTTAATCACCAATACGATAACTGAGTTAATCGTTTACCTAATCAACTTAAATGTTCCAGGGATTAGGTTTGTTACCCTTAGGCGTAGTTGACGCTTTAGATGGTTTGGTTTTTCTAAAATCAGCAGAAGCTGTTTTCGACTTGCCCAAACTCAGCGTTGGTCGATCTGTCGCTGATGTTGATTTATGCTGACGATTTTTAGGAATAAAATTCAACACTGAAATAGGAATTGGCTTCGAGGGTTCAAACCCCGCTATTTCTTTACGTTCAATTAAATGCCCTAAACGGCTTTCAATCATACACAAATTTTTAAAGTCATCATTGGACACAAAAGAAATAGCAACACCAGCAGCGCCCGCACGACCGGTACGACCAATACGATGAATATAGTCATCGGCCGGATAAGGTAAGTCATAATTAACAACACGCGATAAATCGTCAATATCAATACCGCGCGCTGCAATGCCGGTAGCCACAAGGTATTTAATGTTACCCGATTTAAAATCAGCTAAAATTTGTTCACGCACCGGCTGGCTTCGGCCACTGTGAATACACTCTGCAGCAATATCACGCTTTTCAAGCTGACTCACCAATTTGGCAGCACCTTGTTTGGTTTCGATAAAGATGAGTGCTTGGTTCCACTCTTCGGTTTTAATTAAATGACTTAATAAAGCTGATTTTTTATCTTTATCAACCGTCGTTAACCACTGCTCGATTTTCGGTGCTGAATCGCGATCAGCAATCACTGAAATTTCCACAGGACGTTTAATGGCCGTTTTCGCTAACGCTCGCACTTGGTTTGATAACGTCGCGGAAAACAATAAACTCTGACGTTCAGAAGGTAATTTATCGATGATTTTATTAATATCTTCGATAAAGCCCATGTCGAGCATTCTATCGGCTTCATCAAGCACCAACACTTCAACTTCATCAAAGTGCACGGCACGTTGAGTATATAAGTCTAGTAAACGTCCCGGTGTGGCCACCAAAATATCGACACCATCGATTAAGGCTTGTTTTTGCGGCTTCTCATCAACTCCACCATAAATGGCAATAGAGGTTAATGGTAAATGCTTGGCGTACTGCACTACGTTGGCATGAACTTGCACTGCGAGTTCGCGAGTTGGGGTTAAAATCAACGCTCGAATACGTTTTGCACGCTGGATTTCAGTGTCGGCTAAGCGTTCTAATATTGGTAATACAAAACTTGCGGTTTTACCGGTACCAGTTTGCGCAGCGGCGAGCAGGTTCTTACCCTTTAAAATAACCGGAATAGTCTGTTGTTGAATAGGTGTCGGCTGACTGTATCCCACTTCATGTAGGGCATTGACAATCGTGTCGCGTAATCCAAGTGTCGAAAAAGGCATGAAAGTGGGTCTCAGTAGTAAAACAAGAATAAAGCATTATAGAGGCTACGCATAACAAGCGCTAACACCTCATTAATATAAAGTCATACTAGACAACGGCGAGACGAAGCATCACTCAAATTGTCAGTATTGTATTAAAACACAAATGAAAAAAGACGTCCGAAGACGTCTTTTTTCATAATATGGCGGTGAGCGAGAGATTCGAACTCTCGTTAGGGATAAACCTAAACACACTTTCCAGGCGTGCGCCTTCAGCCACTCAGCCAGCTCACCAATTTGTGACTTACTTTTTATCCATACCATTAAAAGTCATCAGATAAAAAGGCAGTACTTAATATTTGATTCTATTGAGTGGAATAATTACCTCTCAATAATACAAAACCACTTAATACTAACCGCGGCAGTTCTAATCGAGGCGTACTTTACGCAAATGATGATAGCGGGTCAAGCTAAAAAACCCCACTATCAAGCGTTTGCACAAATGCACAGCAACTAACAAGCTAACTAACCTATTAAGGTAGGGAAAAGTCCTTTAACACCTGCGGCAATCACTTCAATGCCTAAAGACAACATCAGTAGGCCCATTAGACGGGTAATAACGTTAATGCCAGTTTTACCTAATAGTTTAAACAGCATTGGCGCCATACGAAATAAACCCCAACTAACAAGGCCTAAGGTAATAATGGTTAAAAACATACCAATGTAGTTGGTTATTTGGTGATGCTCCGCCGCAAACACAATCACCGCACTAATGGCACCAGGACCAGCCATTAATGGCAAAGCTAATGGCACAACTGCAACAGATTCCATCCCTGAAGACTCACGGTCTTCTTCTTGGTTGCGTTTCACTTCACTGATTTTACCTTGCAACATCGACATCGCAATAATACAAATCAAGCTACCACCGGCAATACGAAAAGCCGATAATGAAATACTGAACATACTAAGAATGTAATGGCCTGCTATTGCCGTCACCAATAGAATGATCACTACGGCCATATTTGCATCACGATTAGTATTTTGGCGATCAGCTTCAGTTTGATGGCTGGTTAAGCTCACAAATACAGGTAATAACCCTACTGGGTTAATGATGGCTAACAGTCCTAAAAAGAACTTGATATAAAGCATAAAATCCACTAACTACACCCTCTTGATATTACCTGATTTGAAGCTCGATTCTGAGGGCGCTAATGTAGCTGAAACATTGCCATTCCCCAAATGAAATTTTTTATATTTGATAGACCGTTTTACCATACAAAAACTAATGTCACGTCTATTATTTATGTTTTGATATCATATTGACAGTTTACGTAAACACGCATTTTTAGTTATTTTATTTCACCAGGCTGTTCTAATTATCATCAATATGATGATTTAACCTACAGCAGGACTTAAAATCTTGTTTTCCTGTGGTTAACCTACATATTAATCAACAAAATAAGAATAGCCTTATGATGAAAAATACTAACGATAGCGGATTTTTTATTTCTCACAAAAGTGCTCGCTTTACTGGTCAGTTTATTTTCAACAGAATGTAGTTTTATTTTTATGAGTAAACAGTGTAGATATTGACTTGAGTATCATCTTGATTAATGAATAACTCATTGCCTCTGGTAAAACTGCGATTGGCTTGAGCCACAATATCCGAAGCCACAATATCCGAAGCTACAATAGCTTAGGAACAAAAAAGAGATGTTGCCAGTAGCAACATCTCTTTTAATTAACTTATGAAGGTAAATCTGTGTTGAGGACTACGCCATTTTTTTAGTACTGGCTTTAGCATGTCTTCTACAGAGAAAGTACAAACACTATTGCGCTGTCCAACGATCCATCCAGCCTAATACATTCTTGTACCATAGCTGTAAGTTATCTTGATTTAAAATCCAGTGATTCTCATCAGGAAATACCAATAGCTCAGAAGGAATACCTTTACGCTGCATAAAGGTAAATGCAGCAAGGCCTTGACCATAAGGAACACGGTAGTCTTTTTCACCATGGATGACGAGCATTGGTGTTTTCCAGTTTTCAACATAGTTTACTGGGTTAAACTTTTCATATAGTTCTTTGTTTTGATCGTATGGGCCACCGAATTCATATTCAGGGAACCACAATTCCTCTGTGACGTAATACATAGAACGCATATCAAACAAACCAGCATGGTCGACTAGACACTTGAAGCCATCGTTCCATTTGCCTTGGAACCAGTTCATCATATAGCCACCGTAGGAACCGCCCAGTGCACATGCATTATTAGCATCTAACCAAGGTTGCTGTGTGGTAACCGCTGCCATCCCTTTTTTAAGATCTTCAAGCGGTTTTCCGCCCCAATCCTTGCCAATAGAGTCAGTAAACGCTTGGCCATAACCAGTAGAACCATGGAAGTCGACCATCACGACGCCATAGCCTGCACCAGCCCATAATTGAGCATTCCAGCGGCTGCTAAAACTGTTACCAAATGAGCCTTGTGGACCGCCGTGTACAAGGTAAGCAATTGGGTATTTTTTACCTTCTTCATAGTTAACGGGTTTGATCCAATAGCCATGAACGGTTTCGTCATTCCAACCTTTAAAGTTGAACTGTTCAAAATCACCAAACTTAATGTCAGCTAATTTTTCACTGTTGACGTTGGTTAGCTGTTTCAGTTGCTCACCTTCTAGTGACACACTGAATAAATCGCCAGGTTCAACTAATGATGATTTCTTGAAAATAAGACGATTACTGGTCACAGCCACTAGGCTGTTACTACCTTGGTTGTAAATAGGACGAACATCACCAAACTGTGTGTTCACTTCAAAAATGGTCACTTGCCCAAGATCTTGTGCTGTCACATACAAAGTACGGCCATCGGCACTAAAGTTCAATGAACTCGCACTGCGATCCCACAATGGTGCAACTTCTTTTTCTTGGCCAGTAACATTGTCACGTAACATAATACGGTAACGATCAGCTTCGTAACCCGCCTTGCTCATGGCTAAATAGGCAAGATAACGGCCATCTGCAGAGAACGTTGGCTGGGCATCCCATGCTTGGTTATCTGGGGTTAAGTTAACCGTTTCACCGCCAGCTACAGGCACTTGCCATAAATCGTAATTAGTTGTCCAAGCTTGATCGCGGCTCGGCGCTTTAGCGCTATAAACAACGTACTTACCGTCTGCAGTAAAAGTGACCTCTTCCATACCAGAAAATGGCTTAGGCGGTGTTTCAGTATCACGGCCCGCTGTAACGTTTGTCGCGGTGGTAATTTTGTTGCCATTAAGCGAGGCTACAAACAAATGGTTACGTGCGTGGTCTTCCCACGTGTCCCAATGGCGTACCATCAACTGCTTGTATTCGCGGCCAGTGCTTTTACGTTCAGCTTCGGCAGTAAACTTGTCTTTTGAACACGCTAAGTCTTTACACTCTGGAAATACCCGCAACGTCATAACGACTTGCTTACCGTCGTTAGACAATTTGTAGCCATTGATATCTAACGGTAAATCAGTAACCGCAATAGCCTCTCCACCATCAAGGGCCAATTGATACAATTGACTGGTGCCAGAACGACTGGCGAGGAAATAAATCGATTTTCCATCTGGCGAAAAGCTGACATCGTGTTCAGTGCCTGCAGCCGAAGTAAGTTGCTTTGGCTTAGCATTTTTATCGTTCAAGTCGAGAAGATAAAGATCTGAGCTGCCCTCGCCTTTATCATCAACCACTTTTACGCCGTATACCATGGTTTTACCATCATTTGATACGGCTGCTGAATGCAACTTATTTAAGTTAACCAGTTGTTGAACATTAAAAGCTGCGGGCTCAGCCGCAGACACTGATGTTGCCATGCCAGCAGCAATCAGTGCGAATAATACAGAAGACTTTTTCATTGTTATCATGTCTCAGTTATTTAAGTAAAACGTATTACGTTTAGGCCGCAAAAACAGCCAATATCAAACGTAATCATAAAATGTATATTGCAGACTAACCAAAGCAAAACGCTCAGGCAACAAGCCTTTTGTAAAAAGCTGTAAACCCGAGCGTTTAATCACATTGACACTTATCGCTTATGTCTAAGCACAATGTTATCGATGGCTTACTTATTAGCTTTACTGTTAGCGATGTTAATTTTCCAAATCGCTGGGCCAGTTTCGTGCGCATTAACACCATTGGTATCAACCGCCACGGTCACTGGCATGTCTTGCACATCAAATTCGTAAATCGCTTCCATGCCTAAATCTTCAAATGCGACAACACGTGATTTCTTAATCGCTTTCGACACTAGGTATGCAGCGCCGCCAACAGCCATTAAATAGACTGCTTTGTGCTTTTTAATTGAAGCAACCGTTTCAGGACCACGCTCAGACTTACCAATCATGCCCATTAGGCCTGTTTGGTCTAACATCATGTCAGTGAACTTATCCATACGGGTTGCCGTTGTTGGGCCTGCAGGGCCAACCACTTCATCACCGACTGGATCGACTGGGCCAACGTAATAAATAAACTTACCGGTAAAATCGACACCTGCTGGTAAACCTTCACCAGATTCAAGCAACATTTGAATCCGTTTATGAGCTGCATCGCGGCCAGTCAGCATTTTACCGTTGAGTAATAAGGTATCACCACTCTTCCAAGTTTCGATTTCAGCTTGAGTGACCGTATCTAAATTGACACGGTGAGTGTTTTCTCCCGCTTCACGAGTAATTTCAGGCCAATCAGACAACGATGGTGGTACTAAATCGACTGGACCAGTGCCATCTAAATGAAAATGCACATGGCGCGTTGCTGCGCAGTTAGGGATCATCACTACTGGTTTAGACGCTGCATGAGTCGGTACAGATTTAATTTTAACGTCTAATACTGTGGTTAATCCGCCCAACCCTTGAGCGCCTATGCCTAAGTTATTTGCCCGTTCAAAAATGTCTAAACGAAGCTTTTCTTCTGTGGTCTCTGCACCACGAGCCATCAACTCATGAATATCAACAGGGTCCATTAATGATTCTTTGGCCAGAACGGCCGCTTTCTCAGCAGTACCACCGATACCTATGCCTAACATACCCGGTGGACACCAGCCCGCGCCCATTGTTGGTAATGTTTTTTCTACCCAAGCGGCGATATCGTCTGACGGATTAAGCATGGCCATTTTGGATTTATTTTCCGACCCACCACCTTTGGCTGCAATCATCACTTCTATTTGATTACCAGCAACCATGTCAATATGAACCACTGATGGTGTGTTGTCTTTAGTATTTTTACGCGCACCGGCAGGATCTGACACTATTGATGCACGTAATGGATTATCTGGATTGGTGTAAGCACGACGTACACCTTCATCGACCATTTCTTGAACTGTCATGTCAGTTTTATCCCACTGAACAGACATACCAATTTTAACAAAGGTGGTGACAATTCCAGTGTCTTGGCATAAAGGGCGTTTGCCTTCGGCTGACATGCGGGAGTTAATCAGAATTTGAGCAATGGCGTCTTTAGCGGCAGCGCTTTCTTCACGCTCGTAAGCTTTGGTCATCGCATCAACAAAGTCTTTGGGATGGTAATACGAAATGTATTGCAGAGAATCAGCAATACTTTCAATAAAGTCAGCTTGTTTAATCACGACAGCTTGACTAGATATAGTTGAATGAGTTGTAGAGTGAGATGTGGTATTCGTCGACATATGGGGTGCTCCAGCAGCCATTGCGGCCTAACATGGTTATCGTTTTTATTAGAATCGATTTAATATTAACTATTAAGACCAATATGATACTCTTTCCATCCTTTTTGGGCTACATCACATTTTAGATAAGGGTTATCGATGTCTGCGCGGGCAAAAAACGCACTATTTATGCAAAAACTGGACTGGAAAATAGATACAAAGCAGCTATTTTCACTGGTAAGCCACCAGCCATGGGCGATATTACTCGACTCAGCCAATGCTCCGCACCAAGATGCCAAATTCGACATCATCGGCTTTAATCCTATTGCAACGTTAACTAGCAGTGATGGCGTCTGTCAATTTAGTAGCAAAGATCCAGCCATTGAAACACTCAACATTAAAATAGATAGCCACGCCAACCCTTTTAACACATTAGCTAAACTGCATGCGCGGTTATATCCTTCAGCGCAAGAAAGCCAACATCCATTTAGTGTCGGAGCCCTGGGCGCATTTGGCTATGACCTGGGCCGAAATATTGAAAAGCTGCCACAAATTTCCATTAAAGATATTCATCTTGATGATATGAATATTGGTTTTTATGATTTTTCACTCGTCTACAGTTACGTTGATAAATCTTGGTATGCTTACCATTACTGTGGTTCTTACGCGTTAAAAGTTGAGTTGAATTTAATTGAATCTAAAATACAAAAATCAGCCAGTAACGCGATAACATCAAGGCCTTTCAGATTAACTACGGCTTGGAGTAATCAGATAGACAGTCAGCAGTATCAACATAAATTTGCTCAAGTGCAGCAGTATTTATTGAGTGGTGATTGTTATCAAATCAATTTAACCCAACGATTTGAAGCTCAATATCAAGGAGATGAATGGCAAGCTTATTGTGCTTTATCCCTTGCAAACCAAGCGCCTTTTTCGGCATTTATGCGAGTTGATAACCACTGCATGTTATCTATCTCACCAGAACGTTTTATTAAACTTAACGATCAATATATCGAAACTAAACCCATTAAAGGTACCATGCCGCGCCATCATGATCCCATTTTGGATCAACAAGCCGCTAGCGCATTAATCACTTCCGAGAAAGATCGTGCCGAAAATGTGATGATTGTAGACCTACTAAGAAACGATATCGGTAAAGTCGCCGCCCCAGGCTCGGTTAAAGTGCCGACGTTATTCGCCATTGAAAGCTTTCCTGCGGTGCATCATTTAGTCAGTACGGTGACTGCCACACTTGCACCACACAAAACAGCATTCGATTTACTTAACGCCGCCTTTCCAGGTGGGTCAATTACCGGTGCGCCAAAAATCCGCGCAATGGAAATCATTGAAGAATTAGAACCGTCCAGACGTAATCTTTATTGCGGCAGCATCGGCTATATAAGCCAAAACGGAAACATGGACACCAGTATAACCATTCGTACTTTGGTCACTGAAAAAAACCACATTTACTGCTGGGCAGGTGGTGGTATTGTTGCCGACTCTAATGGTGCCGCGGAATATCAAGAAAGCTTTGATAAAGTCAGTAAAATATTACCTTTGTTGACGAGTTTGAATCAGTAATAAACAGCTATCGATAGACATTAAGTAGACAGACAATCCCGATTTGCATGAATGACGGTTATTCTTGACTTATCGAATCGTCAAATTGTCAAAGTACAGGAATATAAATGACCCAAGGGTGCACATCGCAATGGCTTGATTAGTTTAAAAATGAACTCGTGTCTAGCAAGATACATAAGGCATAAAACTCCTTTCAATCGATGTATACCAAGATCAGCTGATGCTTGATTTCTCTGTACTCGTGAACTTGATAACGAATAATCTCGAAACCAAGTTTACGCCAATATTGATAACAACTGATGGTAACTAACATTATTCCTAAGGTATTTCCCTACTCGCCAAACCAGTATTAGCGTCAGTATTCATGTTAGTTTATTTACATCTGTTGGTTTTCTTAAAACCTAATTATCTTTCAATACACACCCTTTAATACTGACTGAGCGACTCATTATTTTTCAGGTGTAACTTTAGGTTTCAAGTCATTTTCATTACAAGTTTTAAACTATTACTCATGATATTCACTCAAACTACCTTCAACCATGAACGATCGCTCAAATACATATTGAGCATTCGTTCAAAACCTGCTTAAATACGCTTCTTACTTAATAAGGAGTTCACATGATTAAATTTTATTTCCATCCAGGCCCTAACCCAATGAAAATTGCCTTGTTCCTCGAAGAAACAGGCCTTGAGTTTGAACTCGTGCCTGTGGATACCTTAAAAGGTGAGCAACATAGCGCTGAATTCAAAGCGATTAACCCAAACAGCAAAACACCCGCTATTGAAGACAACGGCGTAAGGGTATTTGATTCTAATGCTATTCTTTTATACCTTGCTGACAAAACAGGTCAATTAGCTGCAACCCCAGAAAATCGTGGTGAGCTTCTGTCGTGGTTAATGTTTGTCGCCACTGGTTTAGGCCCTTATTCTGGTCAATGTGTTCATTTCACTCACCATGCACCTGAGAAAATAGATTACGCAACAAACCGTTATCTACGTGAAACTCAACGTCATTACCAAGTACTTGACGCACATCTTAATAACCGTGAATTTATCGTGGGTGATGAATTGAGCATTGTCGATATCGCTGCATGGGGTTGGGTTGATAAAGTCGGCTATGTATTAGGCCAAGATGCCCTTGCCACTTACCCGAATATTCAACGCTGGTTTAACAGCATCAACAACCGTCCTGCTGTTGAACGCGCCAGAGACATGGGTAAAGATATTCAATTTAAAGCAGAATTTGATGAAGACGCAAAACGTGCGTTTTTCCCACAAAATTATGCTGTCTAAGCAAAAGATATTTTGAACGCGTTATTTTAATCGCGTTATAAAAGGCTTGTGGATGATATCCATAAGCCTTTTTTGTATTTGCGTATATAGCCACACTTTTGCTGTAACGCCACTATGCACGCTATAGGTTTCTATCTATACAACGTTTTTAAGTTTATATATAAAAGCTTCAAAATTGATCTACACGGTTTATAGGGTTGATATTTAACTACAACTGATTGTTTATAGGCTAATGATCGCGTTTAAGCATGTAGATTAAGCGTATAAATCATGAATACAATTTGTTATTTTTATCCACTTTAAGACGAATTTACTTGTTCTTGCGGCGGTATTTTTCTACTGTTATTGAAAATGATTATCAATGAGGTTACTCATGAATACCCATCTTCAACATCAAATCAACCAATGGCTCAATAACGATCCCGATCCACACACCCGCTCACAACTGCAAACGTTAATTGATAACGGCAATGAAACCGAGCTAGCGGCGCGCTTTGCGGGTCGTTTAGCGTTTGGCACTGCAGGGCTAAGAGGTGAAGTGGGCGTTGGCCCTATGGCGATGAACCGTTTGGTTATCCGCCAAACCACTGTCGGTCTGGGAGCTTACTTACTCGAGCAAATCGACAATGCTGCCGAACGTGGTGTAGTAATAGGTTACGATGGACGTCATGATTCCTTTACCTTTGCCCATGATGCCGCAAGTGTATTAACCGCTATGGGCATTAACGTGCATTTAACCTATAAGGTAGCCGCCACGCCGTTAGTCGCTTTTGGAGTAAAACATCTTAACGCTGCGGCTGGCATTGTGGTTACCGCAAGCCATAACCCACCACAATACAATGGCTATAAAGTCTATTGGGAAAATGGCGCGCAAATTATTCCTCCTCACGACACAGGCATAGCAGCCCAAATTACTCGGGCTGCCACTCAGGCGATTCCCTTTTTAGCCTTAGATGACGCAATATCACAAGATAAGCTTACTTGGTTACAAGACGATTTCTATCAAGCCTATCGCCAAGGAATACGTGAAGCTAAAGAGCTGCAATACCACAGCGGACAGGACAAGGTCAGTTTAGCTTACACCGCAATGCACGGTGTTGGTGCCGACATGGCTGAAACGGTATTAAATGATGCTGGTTTTACCCAAGTGTATTCAGTGGCGGCTCAACGTGAACCTGATGGCGACTTTCCTACGGTAAACTTTCCAAATCCTGAAGAAAAAGGCGCAATGGATTTGGTGATTGCAGAAGCCAAAAAGCACCATGCTACACTCGCTTGTGCCAACGACCCTGATGCTGACCGCTTTGCTGTTGCCGCTCGCACTGAAAATGGCGACTACCAAATGTTGACAGGCGATCAAGTTGGAGTGTTATTTGGTCATTACTTACTCAGCCATGCACCTAAAAATCAGCAACTCACTGGCACCACTATCGTGTCCTCAAGCCTGTTGTCTAAAATTGCCACTGAGTTTGGTAGCCAAAGCTATACCACTCTTACCGGCTTTAAGTGGTTAATGAATGTCGGTATTGCCAAGCACCAAGCTGACAATCAGTTCTTATTCGCTTATGAAGAAGCGCTCGGCTACACCATTGGTAACTTAGTGTGGGATAAAGATGGATTATCGGCATTAGTGGCCTTTGCCCAACTGACTGCAGAACTTGCAGATAATGGACAAACCATTTGGGATAAACTCGAGCAGATTTATCGCCAACATGGATTTCACCTTAATAAACAAGTGAGTATTGCCCTTAATGCTGACACGCCAAATATTGGTGCCTATTTACGCGAACATCCACCCGTGAAAATTGGTGAGTATGCGGTGATCTCGACCGACGATTTAAAAAGTCTGCAGCGAACTGATGCTGATGGCAGCAAACAAGCCATTGATTTACCTAGCAGCGATGTGTTGATTTATGCCTTAGAAGGTGGCGCTCGAGTCATTGTTCGCCCGTCGGGTACTGAACCTAAAATTAAATGTTATTACGAAGTGGTTGAAACCATGACAAGCTCAGACACTTGGGGATCTGCACAAGCTCGTGCGGAACATGCCATGGCTGCCTTGATTAAATCGCACCAAACCAGTTTACCCAGCTAACAACTCATCAAGCGATTAAGTCTCATTAACAAAACTCAAGTCTCATTAATAAAAAATGTTAAATGCCTGTTACTGTTAACAGGCGTTTGTTTATGTTTTCGGGTAATTGTAATCCTTATGGAGTCATTTTCACCTTTAACTAGATCAGAGTGTCATGAGATATGCCTGATTGACCTAACTACGCCTGCATTAAACAATCTATGCTCGAGATAAGTTCTCTATAATGTTACAAAATTAATCATAACGTTATCGCAGGATTGCTAATGTATAAAAGTCTCGTATCTTTGGCCGTTATTGCCAGTATTTCAGCCCCTGTAGCAATCGCTGCAGAGGAAGGTAAAAACCTAGAGCGTATTCAGGTAATTGGCTCGCGTATCGCCCTTCGTACCGCCACAGACAGTGCAACTCCTGTCGATATTATTACCTCAGAACAACTTGAAGCGACAGGTATAACTGAAACTGCCAAGGCATTGCAGTTTGCGGCTCCAAGCTACAGCTTTCCATTTTCGTCCATTACCGATGGAAGTGACGCGGTTCGCCCTGCAAGTTTGCGAGGCATGTCACCTGATCACACTTTAGTGTTGGTTAATGGTAAGCGTCGCCATGGTTCTGCATTGGTTCACTTAGCCGGCACGTTAGGCAAAGGTTCATCAAACGTTGACCTTAATGCCATTCCAATGACATCCATTAAGCGAATTGAAATTTTACGTGACGGTGCGTCAGCGCTATACGGATCTGATGCGATTGCAGGTGTAATCAACGTCGTACTTAAAGACAGCGACGAAGGTGGCAGCATTGTCGCTCAAGTTGGCCAAACTTACGAAGGCGACGGTGAGCAAGTACGTGTTGGCATTAATCAAGGCTTTAGTTTTAGCCAAGACGGCTTTGTGAATGTGTCTTTGGAAGCACATCAGAAAAATTCAACTAACCGTGCAGGTCTCGATCCACGTCAGCAATACCCAACGCTAGCAGACGGCAGCCCAGATCCACGCGAAGCCACATTCAATCGTAAAAACCATCATGTTGGCGACAGTGATTATGACAACTACGGTTTATTTTTGAATGCTCAGCAAGGCTTCGATACAAAGGGTAAGCTTTATGCCTTTGGTGGTATTAGCAAACGCAGCTCAACTTCAGGCGCTTTTTATCGTCGTGCGTTAGATTCTCGTAATGTTATTGAAGTGTATCCTGACGGGTTTTTACCACAAATAAGCCCAGAAATTATTGATTACTCCTTGGTAACAGGTTATGAGTTTGAGCTGGGCCAGTGGGAAATCGATTCTTCTGTTGGTTTTGGTAGCAATAGCTTTGAATACAATGTAGAAAACAGCATTAACGCTTCGCTTGGTCCTAACAGCCCAACAAGCTTTGATGCTGGAACATTATCAACCAGTGAGCTAAATCTTAATTTAGATGCTTCAACCTACTACGATTTTGCCAATGACTCTGACTTACTCGTGGCAATGGGTATCACATGGCGCGAAAGTGGCTATCAAATTGAAGCTGGCCAAGAAGAATCGTATATCCAAGGCGATTACCAAGATAAATCGGGTGGTAGTCAGGGATTTGGTGGTTTTACTAAAGAGTCTGAAGTAGATGAAGACCGTACAAACCTTGGTTTGTATATCGAACTTGAAAACCAACTCACCGATGACTTTTATTGGGCGGCTGCCGTTCGTTATGAAGACTATTCAGATTTTGGTAGCAATACCAGTTGGAAATTGTCCGGTCGTTATGAGCTAACAGACAGTGTGGCACTTCGTTTAACCACCGATACAGGTTTCCGCGCCCCAAGTGTGCAACAGCTTTATTTTACCAACGTATCAACTTTCTTTGATCCAGACCCAGATACTGGTGAGTTTATTCCTAGAGAGTCAGGTACTTTTAACCAGTTATCACCGGTTAGAGCTGAGCTGGGTATTCCTGATCTTAAAGCGGAAGTATCACACTCTTATAGTGCAGGTATTGTTTACACTGGCGACAATGGCTTTGCAGTGACATTAGATGCATATGAAATCAATGTTGATGACAGAATCATTTTGTCAGGTTCTATCGACAAAGAAAGCTCCCCCGCCATTGCTGCCATTCTTGAAGGCACCAATGCAGACTCAGCGCGTTTCTTTATGAATGCGGTTGATACTAAAACCCAAGGTGTAGACTTAGTTATCACTCAAGGTTTTGATCTCGGTGAATATGGCGACCTAAAAGCAAACCTTGCTTACTCATACAAAGAAACTGAAATTGAGTCAATTTCTTTGCCTTCGATCCTCAACGGATTAGAAGACGAACTATTTGATAATATTGAAGTCGTTCGCATGACGGAAGCTAATCCGAAAAATACCGCTAACATCGGTTTTACTCATCAATATGATGACTTCACCACTAACTTACGTTTCAGTTATTTCGGTGAATATACCGTGGGTTATTCATCTAGTGAAGTGGAATATGGTGCAAGATGGACCACAGATTTAAGTACTCGCTACCGTGCAACAGATAATCTTGCTGTTACGTTAGGGGTACAAAACCTGTTTGATACTTATCCAGAGAAACGCCCTGAGGATAATAATTTTAACGGCATATTTGTATACCCACTGACTAATACTCCATTTGGTTTTAACGGTGGCTACTATTACTTAGATCTACGCTACACCTACTAAATAATCGTTATTAGTAAGCATTAATCAGCCGATAACTGCGCTGAAAACAAAAAGGCCAATCATGTTTGATTGGCTTTTTTATTACATCAAGCTGAACAGAGAACGATTGGTTAATAACATTGGCTTGAGTTGTCTTGCTAACGGACTAATGCTTATTGATCGTGTTTACTGACGATGTTTAATGATCATTAGCATTCGTGACATAGAGCTTTGCAAGATATTGCTTCGCGACATCGTCCCAGCTAAATCGCTGTTTGGCGGCATTGTGCTTCACCTGTTGCCAAGTATCGCTGCCATATAACTCGAACACTTGATTAACACGTTCAACCAGAGCTTGCGCTTGCGCTGCTAGCGTTTCACCATTAAACACCCAACCACTGACATTATCTATAATAGTGTCGTTCAATCCGCCCACGCCATGAACCAAACAAGGCTGCCCTTCCCGCATTGCCAGCATTTGACTTATTCCGCATGGCTCAAATGAACTTGGCATTAAAAATAAACTGCCCGATTGATAAAGTTGCTCAGATAATGCTTCATCATAACCGTGTAAAAACAAAAAGTTATCATAACGCGCCGCTGTAGCCTGCAGTGCCTTAGCAATATGCAGATCACCGCTTCCAAGCAACATAAACACCCCGCTCGGTTGATGTCGCTTAAGCGATTCGACTATCACATCTAGCACGGTTTTTGTGGTGGTTTGACCTTCTGCATCAATAAATGGTTGTAATAAAATTAACATTTTTTGTTCTGTTAAACGTCCAACAAAAGTCAACAGAAAACGGTCTGTATCGGGAACAACCTGACTGTTTTTTAGCAACTGGGTGTTGGCCAATAGTGCATGTTTATATTGGCTAATACGGGTGAGCGCGATCGAATCTATCACGTTGACATTAGCAACCTTAGCTTGCCATTTAATAAGGGTATTTTCAGCTTTAAGTAATAATGCCGCATAATCATGATGATGAGGTTCATCGGTGTTATTAACCTCATCATAAACGCAACCATTAATGATCCCGACTAACTTGCCTTGCTGACATTTAGCAATTAAGTCTTTCTCTAAACCTTCTCCACCAAAAAAACCTTTAATATAGTCAGATGGTATTAGCACTTCTCGAGCATAGGTCGGTGACACCAAATGCACTTTGTCACTCAGTACAATCCCCATTCTCATAGGATTGATGCAATTGTCATAACGAGGATCAAACAAGCTGTTATCCGCAATTGGATTTAACTTACCCATATATTGCGGAAACCAATGGCCGAATGAAGAATCATCTCCGGTAAAGGGGCGGATCCCTTGTAATGCCAAGTTGTGAATCGTAAATACACAAGGTAAAGCCTTTAAAACTGCAAATTCATCAACACAACTGCGAAGCATTGCCACCATGGCGGTGTGCCAGTCGTGAAGGTGTAACACATCCACACGCGGTAATACTCCTTGCACTAAACTAGTGGCAACACAGAGTGAAAACAAGGCAAACTTTGTAGCGTCTTCGGCAAAAGGTCTGTCGGCGGAACCGTCACAATAGACTTTACCGTGATGGTTAAATAACGGATGATCAAATAAATAGATTTGTGCTATTGAATCGTCAGCATCAGTTTGGCTGACCGCTGCTATGTCATCTTTGTTTTGCGGCCTAGGCATTCGATACACAGCTACAGTGTGGTGTTCACCAGCAAAGCACACCTCAATATCAACCATATGCATAGCATGATATCGCTGGGCCAAAAAACCATAATTTGGCATAGCAACATCGGCTATCACTTCACATATGGCTAATGCAGGGGGCAAATCGCGGATAACATCCGCCATGCCACCCACCTTAACGCCGTGCAGTGCATCGTTTTCTGCTGCCACCAGCAGTACTCGCTTTACACTATCTTGAGTCATTTACAGTCCTTATTCGTAGCCAACAGGTAAACCCAACATTTTCCGTGTTACTAAAGTAACGCCTTTTTCGGATACCCTAAAACCCTTAGCCCGATCGTGATCATGATTATAACCAATCACCATTCCTTCAGGGATGATACAACCTCGATCTAAAATGGCATTTTGGATTTTACAGTTCTTCAATACCACCACATCGGGTAATAAAACCGAGTCTTTTACAAACGAATAAGAACATACCCTCACTTCATCAAACAACACACAACGTTTAACTTTAGCACCTGAAATAATACAGCCACCGGAAACGATAGAGTCCACAGCCATACCGCGCCTATCATCATCATCAAACACAAATTTAGCGGGTGGTAACTGCTCTTGATAGGTCCAAATTGGCCACTTTGCATCATAAAGGTTGAGTGGTGGTGTGGGTAATAACAGTTCCATGTTTGCTTGAAAAAACGAATCTAATGTCCCAACATCACGCCAATATGAAGGTTGTCCAGCAACCGCACTGGAAAATGGAAATGCAAACACTTTGTGATTTTCAATAATGGCTGGAATGATGTCTTTGCCAAAGTCACGATCTGATTTTTCGTTATTGGCATCTTTTTTTAACTGTTCAAATAAAAACTTAGTGTTGAATACATAGTTGCCCATAGAAGCTAAACACATTGTTGGATCGCTTGGTATCGATTTAGGCTCAGCTGGTTTTTCTTCAAAGCCAATCACCCGATGCTCGCTATCAACTTCCATCACCCCAAAAGCTCCAGCGGCTTCATCAATAGGTGTTTCTAAACAGCACACCGTCATTTCAGCACCTGATTCTGCATGGGCAGCTAACAAGCCGGCATAGTCCATACGATATATATGGTCACCAGATAGGATCATCACATATTTCGGAATTTCCTGTCTAATAATATCAATATTTTGGAATACGGCATCTGCAGTACCTTGATACCAGTTACCTGATGTTTGTTGAGAAGCCGGTAGTATTTCAACCGACTCCCCTAGCTCTTTTTTAAAATGTCCCCAGCCACGAGTAACATGACGAATTAATGAATGCGACTTATATTGTGTCACCACCCCCACGCGGCGTATTCCTGAGTTAATACAGTTTGATAATGGAAAATCAATAATGCGATATTTCCCCCCAAAATATAGTGCGGGCTTAGCGCGCCAATCGGTTAATTCGTACAAGCGTGAACCACGTCCACCCGCTAAAATCAACGCATAGGTATCACGGGTTAAATTACTAATATAACGAATATTACTCATAAGCAGACTCCATTTTGCTATTTAATATAGCCATTAAAAAATAAACATTGATACATGATTTATCTTATTTGTGGCATCACATCACTTTCCCTGTTTTACTTTTTCATCCAAATTTCGTCGCGGTAGCCCGCTATGGTGTTGTCGCTTGAAAAACGCCCGCTTGCAGCGGTATTTTTAATACTCATTTCTTGCCAACTATCTTGATCAAGATAGGTTTTTGCCACCAGCGCTTGTGCTTGGCAATAACTGTCAAAATCAGCGGCCGTCATCCATTGATCATTAGGGTCGATAATCGAGGCAATAATGCTGTCGAAAATCCCCGGTTCGACCAAATTAAAATGACCACTTTCTAACATATTCATCACCCCTTGAAAGGCTGGCGAATGATCAATAATGTGTTGAGGTTGGTAATCCATACGAGCTTGCGTTACTTGGCTAGCATTTAAGCCAAATAAGAAGAAGTTTTCATGGCCAACCTCTTCAAGCATTTCAATATTGGCGCCATCTAATGTGCCAATGGTCAAGGCACCATTCATCATGAATTTCATGTTGCCTGTACCTGAAGCCTCTTTACCAGCTGTTGATATTTGCTCAGATAAATCAGTGCCCGGACAAATTTCCTCCATCGCACTGACGTTATAGTTAGGTATAAATGCCATGCGTAAATATGGCGTAACAAGAGGATCTGAATTCACCATATGGGCTACATTATTGGCCAATTTAATAATCTGTTTTGCCATGGCATACCCAGGGGCTGCTTTTCCACCAATTAACACGCAACGCGGCACCATATCCTGCGTGTCTCCATTAAGAATACGGCGATATAAATGGATAACATGTAGGATATTCATCAATTGGCGCTTGTATTCGTGAATACGCTTAACTTGCACATCGAACATCATCTTTGGATCAAATTCGACGCCACACTGCTGTCTCACAAATTGGGTTAATGATTGTTTATTCTCAAATTTTACCAGGGCCCATTCTTTAACAAATGCTTTGTCACTAATACAGTCATTTAGCCCCTTAAGCCGTGACAAATCCTTAATCCAATCATTGCCTAAACGACTACAAATCAACGAAGATAATTTAGGGTTACAAAATGCTAGCCAACGTCTAGGAGTTACACCGTTAGTTTTGTTATTAAACTTGTTAGGCCATAATTGATAGAAGTTATTAAATAACCCCTCTTTGAGTAACTGAGTATGTAACCCTGCCACACCATTAACAGAGAAACTGGCAACGATGGCTAAGTAGGCCATACGAACTTGCTGTTCTCCGCCCTCTTCAATAATTGACATCTCAGTTAGCTTTTGAATGTCACCAGGCCAATGATGTGCCACCAACTCTAAATACCGTGCATTAATCTCAAATATGATTTCGACAATACGAGGAAGCATATTTTTCATCATAGGAACTGACCAACGCTCTAATGCCTCTGGCAATAAAGTATGATTGGTATATGCCATCGACTGATTTGTAATTGCCCACGCAGCGTCCCAACTTAAGCCATATTGATCAAGCAACAATCGCATCAATTCTGGCACCGCAATGCTAGGATGAGTATCGTTAAGCTGCATTACGTTAAGCTCACTGAAGTGGCTAAAATCTTCACCAAACTTGTTCACATAACGGATTAATAGGTCCTGTAAACTGGCTGAAGATAAAAAATATTGTTGCTTCAGCCGTAACTCTTTACCATTAACGCTAGCGTCATTGGGATACAACACCATGGTAATTTGTTCAGCCAAGTTTTTAGTCGCTACTGCTTCTGCATAATCACCTTCGTTAAACTCTGCTAAATCGAAGTCATCATTGGCTTCCGCTTTCCACAAACGTAAGGTGTTAATACGATTATTTTTATAACCAGGAATAGGCATATCATATGGAATAGCTAATACTTTTTGAGTGTTAACCAAAACATGATGCCGATGTCCCTGCTTAAAAGAATGAGTTTCGGTATGACCATAAAAAGGGACAGAAACAATATGATTAGAAATTCGGACTTCCCAAGGATTACCATTTCGTAACCAACGATCGGGTCGCTCTACCTGATAACCATCTATTATTTTTTGTACAAACATGCCGTATTGATATCGGATACCATAACCTGTAACGGGTAAATCCAAACTAGCACAACTGTCGAGAAAACAAGCCGCTAAACGTCCAAGTCCACCATTTCCTAACCCTGCATCATGCTCAACTTGTTCAATATGTTCTAAATTAGTGGCGTACTCTGTGAGTACTTGTTGAGCATCCTCGGTAATGTCTAAACTTAATAATGCATTGCCTAATGCTCGGCCCATCAGAAACTCTAATGACAAATAGGCCACTTGTTTTTGTTGATATTGATTATCCTTGAGCCGTGTTTGTCGCCAGTCATCAAGCATTTGTTCCTTAACGCTTTGTGCTAAGGCATTAAACAATTCATGTTTATCGTGATCGTCTCTACATAACTCGTAGCGCATATGTCTTGCTAATAAGGCTTTTAAGCTATCGCAAGGTTCTTCGTGAGAACAATCTTGTTCGTCTATTAATATCTCGGCAGTGACTTCAACTTTACTATTGGTTTTACTGATATTAGCACTGGCGTTATCTTTCGCTGTGGTCATCAATTGCTCCTTGTAAACTCGGTATGGAATAACATTAAACTACGACTCATTAAACTGACTTGCTGATCCTCATCCACTGAAGGCTCACTTTCTTGGGTATGTAATAAACAATGCCAATATCGAAGATGGGGTAATTGGGGCAGAGTAAAGGTATGCGCTAACTCGTCTGTATTAATCATCAATAACAATGCTTCTGTACTCTCAGCGACAGCGCCAACATCAGCATGAGCTAAATTTCCCGTTAAGATGACACTCAAAGTCCGGATTTGATACTCACCCCAATGGCATTTGTTCATCACCTCACCCTGGCGGTTAAACCATGCTAGACCATTATCGAATAGTGCTTCAGGTTTATGAATAAATGCTTGATGGCATAACATAGGAAAGCGTTTACGTAAGGTGATCAACTGAGCGGTAAAATTCACCAATGACCAATCTATTTGCTGCCAGTTGAACCAACCAATAGGATTGTCTTGGCAATAGGCATTGTTATTACCTTGCTGAGTTTGGCTAGATTCATCGCCGGCCAACAACATTGGCACCCCCTGAGACAGCAACAAACACGTTAATAAGTTACGTTTTTGTCGGCTGCGGATTGCATTAATATCGACATCGTCGCACTCACCTTCTATGCCGTAATTGCTGCTACAGTTTTCTTGATGACCATCGCGATTTTCTTCACCGTTGGCCAAGTTATGACGATCACGGTAACTGACCAAATCATGCAAACTAAAACCATCATGGCTAGTAATAAAATTGATGCTGGCGGCAGGGCCACGACCGTTATGTTCGAAAAAATCGCTTGAACCGTGGAACCGCTTGGCAAACTCAGGTGATAAACCACTGTCGCCACGCCAGAATTTGCGCATAGCATCTCTATAACGGTCATTCCACTCACTGAATGCCACTGGGTAATTGCCTAACTGATACCCCCCCGGGCCGATGTCCCACGGCTCAGCAATCAATTTGACTTTGCACAACACAGGATCTTGAGTGATGGCATCAAAAAAGCCACTTCCACGATCAAAACCATAAGCTTCTCGTCCAAGGCAACTGGCTAAATCAAATCTAAACCCATCCACTCCCATCACTTCTACCCAGTAGCGCAGCGAATCCATGACCAGCATCAGTACTTGGGGATGATTAAGGTTGAAGGTATTACCGCAGCCAGTATCGTTAATGTTGAAACGTTTTTCATTGGGTAATAACCGATAGTAGCTAGCATTATCGATACCACGAAAACTGAAAGTGGGTCCCAAATGGTTTCCTTCGGCGGTATGGTTAAAAACCACATCGAGGATCACTTCAATCCCAGCAAGATGAAGTGTAGAAACCATTCGTCTGAATTCGCCAATATCTCCCTCATCCGATAAATAAGCAGAATGTGGAGCCATAAAAGCAATACTGTTGTAACCCCAGTAATTAGTCAGGCCTTTTTGCACCAAAAAGGGTTCATCAAAAAAGCCATGCACGGGTAACAACTCTATGCAGGTAATCCCTAAGTTTTGTAAATAGTCAATTATCGGTTGGCTAGCTAACCCAGCAAACGTCCCTTGTTGGGACAATTGAATATTGGGGTGCTGTTGAGTAAAACCCTTTACATGAGTCTCGAATATGATGCTTCTAGCGAGACTAATATTAAGGGGTGCAATTGGAATATCGTTTACAAATCGACTGTCTGACACCATACATTTGGGCATGTATGGTGCGCTGTCTTGAGTATCAAATGACAAATCTTCATTTAAGGCATCAATGTCATAACCATAAATCGCAGAGTGGTATGTCACTTCCCCGACTAATCTTTTGGCGTAAGGATCGAGCAGAAATTTATGATGATTAAAACGGTGCCCGAGTTCAGGCTGGTAAGGCCCAAAAACTCGATAGCCATAAAGCAGTCCCGCTTTAGCACCCGATAAGTGGCAATGCCAAATTTGTCGTGTTTGATGCTGCATAATGTATTGCGCTATTTCAACACAGCCTGTGGAGTCAAAAATACACAGCACTACTTTTGTTGCATGCGCCGAAAATAACGAAAAATTCACCCCGTTATCATCGAGTGTTGCCCCTAGTGGATAAGGATAACCGCTGGTCATATCCATAACATGCCCTTGTAAAGTTGAAACCATTATTTCGTCACCCACTTATTGCGTAGGCTGATCTTGTTCGTCTAGTTCTGGAACCCAAATACTGCAACCCAACGGTGGTACTGTGATAACAATACTGTGTGACATGCCCTGCCATGGAGTAACCTGAGCTTCACAGGGATTATCATTGACGACATCACCGCCACCATAGTGGCGATGGTCGCTGTTAAGCAATTCGCGATAGTTTTGCGCCGTGGGTACACCCACTCTGAAGTCGTAATAAACCTGTGGAGACATGTTGACCACAATCACGACATGTTGTTGCTTGTCCATTCCAAAACGGCAAAACACCAAAATGTTATTGTCAGCATTGTTGCAGTCGAGCCATTGGAAACCGTCGCTATGATGATCGCGTTGATATAATGCAGGATATTGTTGATAGCATTGATTGAGATCGCGCACCCAATCTTGCACACCTTGATGTGGTGCATAGGTTAATAAATGCCAGTCTAGGCTCTGGTTATGGTTCCATTCGTTGCGCTGGGCAAATTCGTTACCCATAAACAATAATTTTTTGCCAGGATGAGTCCACATAAAGCCATAATAAGCACGTAATGTGGCGAACTTCTGCCAGTCATCACCCGGAATTTTATGCAGTAACGACCCCTTGCCGTGAACTACTTCATCGTGACTGAGTGACAAAATAAATTGTTCCGTAAAGGCATACACCAAGCTAAAAGTAAGTTCACCATGGTGATAACGCCTAAAAAGGGGATCGCAACTGATATAACGCAGAGTGTCGTTCATCCAGCCCATATTCCACTTAAAACCGAATCCTAAGCCATTATTGCTGGTTGCTTGCGTCACACCTGGCCATGCGGTGGACTCTTCAGCAATCATGTTAATGCCTGGGAAGCATTGGTACATGCGCGCATTTAATTCTTGTAGAAAGCTGATAGCTTCAAGGTTTTCACGACCGCCAAATTTATTTGGGATCCATTGATCCGCTCTTCTGCTGTAATCGAGGTAGAGCATAGACGATACAGCATCAAGCCTTAAGCCATCAAAATGAAATTCATCTAACCAGTAATGGGCATTACTGTATAAAAAACTGCGTACTTCTGCGCGGCCATAATTATAAATTAGTGTGTCCCAATCCGGTTGTTCGCCTTTGCGGGGATCATCATGTTCATACAAGCAACTACCGTCAAATCGCACCAAGCCATGAGGATCGCGAGGAAAATGTGCTGGCACCCAATCGAGTAACACCGCAATGCCTTGCTGGTGGCATTCATCAATAAAAGCTCTAAGGCCATTGGCATCACCAAAGCGATACGTAGGGGCAAATAACCCTACGGGTTGATATCCCCAAGAGCCATCAAACGGATATTCACTGATTGGCATTAACTGTAAATGGGTAAAACCCATCTCTTTGATATAAGGCACCAACTCGGCAATTAACTGCGAGTAATCAGTATATTCCTGGCTGTCATCCCCCTTGCGTCGCCACGATGCTAATTGCACCTCATAGATAGACATAGGTTGTACGTGTGGCTGATGACTTGCCCGATCTGCTAACCATTGACTATCTTGCCAGTCGTAACGTTCGACATGAGGGATTTTCGAGGCATTATGAGGTGATGGTTGCATGGCGACCGCGTAAGGATCGGACTTAATAACTTGATTGCCATGCATATCGCTAATGGCGTATTTATAGTGTTGTTCGGGCTCAACCTCAGCAATAAAAATATCCCACAGCCCACTGGCTGGATGGTGACGCAATATATGGCGCTTATTGTCCCATAAATTAAAATCACCCATCACCGCAACTTGCTTAGCATTAGGCGCCCAAACACAAAAATGAACCCCTTTCACACCGTGATGCTCGCGCCAATTAGCCCCCTGAAAATGGTATGTTTGCAACTGGCTTCCTTCGCCAAATAAATACACGTCATCAGGGTTGAGTAAGCTGTCAAATTGATATGGATCGTTAATAAGTTGCTCACACAAGGGATATTGTACCCGTAATAAATAAGCGAAAGATTTCACTCTTCGGCCCATTTTACCGGCAAATAAACCGTGCTCGTTTACTTGCTCAAGTGTTGCCACTTTACGTCCATCCTTAGCGCTCAACACATCAACACTGATCGCACCAGGTATTAAGCAACGGACAACCAGCGCTTTACCATCATTAACACTGTGCATGCCAAGCAGTGAAAACACATCTGTGTACTCACCATTTAATAAGGCTATTTCACTACCTTGTTGAAAATACGGGGTCGCTACAGTCATATTCAATGATCCATTAATAGGTAAGTTTATCGGATGACGATGTGTTTTCTGTATTTGTGTTTACTGTTCTTGTATTTACTGCACTTGTGTTAACTGCACTTGTGTTAACTGCACTGGCTTGAGTTCGGGACTTTCGGGCTGATGCTATCGCTTCTAGACGTTGCTGCACTTTAGGGCTTTGGGACATTTGTTTGATTGAAAGGGGTAATCGACGCTGCCAATTAGGGAATGCTTTCCAGGTGCCGGGAATATTTACCCCGTGTTTATCGGCGACTAAATCACTTAATTGCACACTAAACAGTTGTGCATTGCCATTTGCGGCAACACGTATCCAGGCCAATAACACACTGTCAAAATCTAATTGTTCAACCGATGTAATGGAGGTTGGTAGTTCAAATTCCTGTTCGCGGATAAGCAAGTCAATCAATTGCAGTTTCTCTTGCTGACGCTGGTCTATGGCCTGTTGTAATTTGTCATCGGTTTCAATCAATTCGAGCTGACGTCGTAGACGTAAGTCAGCACCAAACCACCACGCAGAAAGCGTTGGTACATCATGATTAGCCAGCATCATCAGGCTTTGACGCTTATAGTTTTGTGGTGATTTGAAGCGATTGTGGTCTTTACAAAAATAAAATAATTCATTGGATAAAATGCCGGCTTCCTTCAAACACGCCACAATTTCCGGTGGTACTATGCCTAAATCTTCGCCAATCACGATACAACGAGCGCGCTGACTTTCTAAACAAACAATGGCTAACAAGGTTTCTAACGGATAATAGACATAACAACCATTACCGAGTTCTTCATGTAGTGGCCACCACCACAAACGCAATAATCCCATGACATGATCAATTCTCAATGCCCCGCAACTTTGCATATTACTGCGAACCAACTGGATAAAATGACTATAATCATGCTGTTTTAATTTAACCGGATCGAATGGGGTTAAACCCCAATTTTGGCCATGTTCAGCAAAAGGATCTGGCGGTGCACCAATACTGGCGTTGTCACAAAACAAATCGGCATTGGCACTAATTTCGGCGCCATGACTCACAGCCCCGACAGCCAAATCACGAATAAGCCCAATACTCATACCACATTGTTTTGCATTCAACTGGCAAGCTTGTAATTGCTCATTAGCGACAAATTGTAGATACAAATAAAAGCCAACATCTTGAGTGAAATATTTAGATGCCAATTCCACTTCAACGGTAACAAACTGCATCAGTGCAGCTTCATCATGTGCTAAAAACGCCTTATAGGCTTTGTACCGTGGCGTTTCGAGCTTGACGTGGTGAGAACAAAATATTTGATACATTTTCTCTAAGGCTGCGTATTTCAGGCTATGCACTTCATCGTAATTTATAAGATGTGCTTGATTCAGCACTAACCTTTTTTGTTGCCACTTCTGTGATAATAGTTCCCCATTGAGGGCCTTATATTCATCAACGGCTTCAATTTGTATATATAAAGGGTTTAATCGACGGCGGTCCGTTGGACTGTATGGACTAGGGTTATCTGGCTGGCTGATGTCTACAGCATGTAGTGGATTGAGAAGGATAAAATCCGCACCGGCATTGGCAGCATACTCTATAAGTTCAGCTAAATTGCCAAAATCACCAATGCCCCATTGCGCCTCATTACGTAAAGCATACAGTTGCGCATTAAGTCCCCATGATTCCTTATTGTTGTTAAATGGTTGCGCTGAACGACCTTGATAAGCCGAAGACGGTGCAACCATCAACTGTCCATGTAAGGTGTCTTTACGCTGAGGATCATGATTAAACGCTAAATCAACTTGGTGATAACCTAAATTCAATGTAGCGTTATCAAGCATTAAGCGATATTGGCAATAACGCTTATCATTAATATGATATTCGCCAGCAATAACACAATCACATACATTGGCACTCACCGAGATTGTGTCAATATTTTCACCGCTGATGGTCACCACAAACCCAGATACATAATTCTCTGGCAGATAGACATCAACATGAGGCTTATCAATAGTACACCATTGAAAAGTATGTAGCGGAAGCAACCAAGGCTGTACATCGAGTAGCTCTATTCGTGCGTCTATCCTTGGTTGTGATAATTGCTGCTGAGTAAAATCCTGTACATCAAATGATTGCGGGTCGGACTCATCATGAAGATGTTCATGTTGATGAAACGATGATTGCAATAACATCGTGGTTAAAATGCCCTGCCTGTCCCTAGCGGGTATGTGAACAAGATTACCGAAACAATCGATAAACTCTGCCCCAACGCCTTGCAAATATAGCAACTTCTCTAGTCCCATATTTGTCTCCCTCGCGATAATTAACTGCATTAATTCCAGCAGTTACCATGCCAGTTCATCATAACAAATTGAAGACAGATTAATGGCAATAAAATGACAACGATTACTAACTAAAAATCAGTGACTTACCAATCGATGTTGACATTCAAATGTTTACACACACAATCATTTTAGGACTATTAAATGCACGATAATCGGGCGCGCGTCACAAAATGGCGCAATTAAGCAATCAATGTCACTATTATTATTGTTACTCGGATTGTTGTGTAGACGGCTGATATCAAGTAGGAGCGGTTAATCGTGCAGCAAACAAATTACACAAACTATTGAGCATTCTGATAGGCTTATTAAATCGTTATGCTATGAGTTGCTGGGCGCTACCCATTGCAGGATATTTATACCAATTCGATTAACTATCAGGTCATTCAGTGGGAGTTCTGTGGCTTCTAGGTAAATAATAGGATTGTTAGGCATCGTTGTTCTGGGCAACTGCTGCTGCGTTGCTCTATCTCCTGCATCTGACCGCCATGGATGGTGGAAATGTCTTATTTTTTATGGCAAAAAATAGACCATGTAATCGTACGTCAAAAGCATATTAAGCAGCATAGAAGGTGCAGAACCCCGCCCTTGAGAGCCACAGAGGCTTTCCATTTCTTTGTTGCATTGTTTTACAAGGAAACAACCATTCTTTCAACAATGCGTTTCAAACTGAAAAACTGAGTGACTCTGATTGAGCACATAATTAATCGAATAGGTATGACACCGAATAGGCTATTAATTGGATTTAAAAACATCAATGAATAAACACGAATTTACCTTACGCTATAATTTACATCGTCTGGGTTCAATCATCCCTTCTGCGCCCCCATCATACCTTGGCCGCAAAGCTGCGGTGTTAATCCCTGTTATTGAAATAGAGCAACAATTACATCTAATTTTAACCCGACGCCCAATGCATTTACGTCACCATCCAGGGCAAATTAGTTTTCCTGGCGGCAAAGTTGAGCCTGATGATATTAATGCCATCCACACTGCGTTGCGCGAAGCTCACGAAGAAATTGGCTTATTGTCAGAAAATGTTGATGTTTTAGGCGTGTTTCCAGCCCATAAAACCTTTACCGGTTTTGAGATCACCCCTGTCGTGGCGATGGTAAAGCAGCCATTTGAGTTGGTGCTCGACCCCGGTGAAGTGGATGATTGTTTCTCAGTACCATTGAATTTTTTTATTGAGCGAAGTAACCGTCACAAAATATTTCATTATCGCCACGGCGAACATTATCAAGTTCACTTTATGCCATTTGAAGACAAATTTATTTGGGGAGTAACGGCAGCCATTATCGATTTGCTGTGTCATCACATAGAAGATAATTAATCACACCACACGCATGATGTAATACCCAATTGATGATTGAGATTGATAGTTGAAATAATCAACTTTTATCTATTCAGTTTAGTTCTATTGTTCCAAGCATCCACAGAGTGATGTTACACCACATAGCGAATATACAAACCTGCTGCGAGTGATACCAAAAACAACAACGGAATATTGACCCAAAAACCAATTCGAGTGGTGGCTTTTGCATAAAAGTTTACCAGCAGATTCAAAAAGCTAACCCCAGCACACCACCATATTAAATACTCTAATTTAATGGTTAACTCAGGATCCCAGTTTAATCGTACCGATGCACCTTTACTCAAAAAATAACCTACCGCGCGATCAGGTCTGGCTTCTCCAAAAATAATCAAAGCATAAATGGCTAAGCTCCAGCCTAATAACGACAAAACGGTCAATACAACCTGTATAATTCCTAAACGAGACATGGCCTTTCCTTGGTTTACGAGAGAATATAAAGGCTAATTAGCCATATATTTAACCGACTTACTCAAAAGTATCACATTAATCACCCTAGAATAGCGTTTTCAGCTTGAGAAAAGCCACCAGCAAGGTAAGATAAACCCCAATTTTATATTTATATTCGATACGTTGGAGAATAAAGCAACAATGAGCATTGCATCTGTCGCTTCTGTATTTAAAGGTGAACACGCCGTTGGTTCGCAAGTCACTGTCCGTGGCTGGGTAAGAACTCGTCGTGATTCAAAAGCGGGTATCTCTTTCTTGGCCGTGTATGACGGTTCATGTTTCGACCCTATTCAAGGTGTCTTGCCTAATAGCCTAGCCAATTACAATGACGATGTATTGAAATTGACTGCTGGCTGCTCTGTCGTAATGACGGGTGAAGTAGTTGCCTCTCCAGGCGCTGGTCAAGCATTTGAATTACAAGTCACTGAAATTGTGGTCACAGGTTTTGTTGACGATCCAGATACTTACCCAATGTCGGCCAAACGCCACTCTATTGAGCATTTACGTGAACTTGCCCATTTACGCCCACGTACCAACATTATTGGTGCCGTAGCTCGTGTTCGTAACTGTTTATCGCAAGCGATTCACCGCTTCTATCATCAAGAAGGTTTTATCTGGGTATCGACCCCGTTAATTACAGCTTCTGACTGTGAAGGTGCTGGCGAAATGTTCCGTGTGTCTACTTTAGACATGGAAAATCTACCTCGCACAGCTGAAGGTAAAGTCGATTACGATAAAGATTTCTTCGGTAAAGAATCATTCTTAACCGTGTCAGGTCAGTTAAACGCTGAAACGTATGCTTGTGCATTATCTAAAGTGTATACCTTTGGCCCAACGTTCCGTGCCGAAAACTCAAACACCACTCGCCACCTTGCAGAATTCTGGATGGTTGAGCCTGAAGTGGCATTTGCAACGTTAGATGATGCGGCTGAGTTAGCGGAAAAAATGTTGAAATTCGCGTTTAGCGCAGTGCTTGAAGAACGCATGGATGATTTAAACTTCTTTAACGAACGTGTTGATAAAACCGTTATCGAACGTTTACAAGCATTCGTAAGCAGTGATTTTGCTCAAGTGGATTACACAGATGCAGTTGAAATCCTTAAAAACTGTGGTAAGAAGTTTGAATTCGCAGTTGAATGGGGTATTGATTTACAATCTGAGCACGAACGCTACTTAGCTGAAGAGCATTTTAAAGCGCCTGTTGTTGTTAAGAACTACCCGAAAGACATTAAAGCTTTCTATATGCGCTTAAACGATGATGGCAAGACTGTTGCCGCAATGGACGTGTTAGCACCAGGTATTGGTGAAATTATCGGTGGCGCACAGCGTGAAGAGCGTTTAGACGTGTTAGATGCACGTTTAGCTGAAATGGATTTAAGCCAAGAAGATTACTGGTGGTATCGTGACCTACGTCGTTATGGCACCGTACCTCATTCAGGTTTTGGTTTAGGTTTTGAGCGTTTAGTGTCGTATGTGACTGGCGTTAACAACATTCGTGATGTTATCCCATTCCCACGCGCCCCACGCTCAGCCAGTTTCTAATTATCTCCATAAAATAGAACCATATCAACGCGCCAATTGGCGCGTTTTTTTATGAACAAAATTTATCTTGTTTGTTCAAAATGTATTATCTAATTCACAGTTTCCATAATACATTCTGCCTAGAATTTCCAGCAATCAAATACTGCCAGTATCCAAGTCGGTCTGTTATCGCAACAGTAACGAGCTCAAATTGGTCAATTCAAGATAAATTAGCTGATATTGTATTGTCATTATAAATAACATTTTCGGCCAGTTTTTCATATTTTAATTGATAAACTGGCCATCTTTTTACCTTAAACTACACTTTTTCAGTCGGTTAACTATTTACAATAATCAGGTCACGTAAATGTTTGACGTCATCACGCACTGCGGCAGCTTGCTCAAACTCTAGGTTTTTAGCATGTTCATGCATTTGTTTTTCCAGTTTATCAATTTGATGACTCAAGTCGGCAATACTGGTGTATTTCGCGCGTTCTTCTGCCACTTCAGCAAATTTAGAGTGATTTTTACGGGTACCTTTACTGAAGTTAGTATCACCCACATCCATTACATCGGTAATACTTTTCACTACTCCACGAGGCACAATACCCAGCTTAAGGTTGTGTTGATGCTGTTTTTCACGGCGACGCTCAGTTTCTCCCATGGCTTTAGCCATTGAGTTTGTTATTCGGTCCGCATACAGAATGACTTTACCGTTAACGTTACGAGCAGCGCGGCCGATGGTCTGAATAAGTGAGCGCTCTGAACGTAAAAAGCCTTCTTTGTCGGCATCTAAAATACACACTAATGACACTTCAGGTAGATCTAAACCTTCACGTAATAAGTTAATGCCAATCAGTACGTCAAAACGCCCCAAGCGTAAATCACGAATAATTTCTACGCGCTCAACAGTATCAATATCCGAATGTAAATAACGAACTTTAACCCCATGTTCATCAAGGTATTCACTCAGATCTTCAGACATCCGTTTGGTTAATGTGGTTACCAGCACACGTTCATTAACCGCCACGCGTTTGTGGATCTCAGACAACAAATCGTCAACTTGAATGCCCACGGGCCGAACTTCCAGCACAGGATCGAGTAACCCAGTTGGCCTTACCACCTGCTCTGCTATCTCGCCGGTACTTTTTTCAAGCTCATATAAGCTGGGTGTTGCTGAAACAAAAATAGTTTGCGGCATCAACCGTTCAAACTCCTCAAACATTAACGGCCGGTTATCCAATGCTGATGGTAATCGAAACCCATACTCCACTAAGTTCATTTTCCGGCTTCTATCGCCTTTGTACATCGCCCCTATTTGCGGCACTGTCACATGTGACTCATCAATAATCAGCAAACCATCGGCAGGTAAGTAATCTAATAATGTTGGTGGCCCATCTCCAGAGGATCTGCCTGATAAATATCGAGAGTAGTTTTCAATCCCTGAGCAATATCCTAGCTCGACCATCATTTCAATGTCGTATTGAACGCGCTCGGTGATCCGTTGAGCTTCAATTAATTTGTTGTTATCGAGTAAATATTGACGACGTTCTCTGAGTTCTTCTTTGATCTCTTCAGTTGCCGCTAATATTTTCTCTCTTGGCGTTACATAATGCGTTTTGGGATAAATGGTGGCGCGTGCTATTCGTTTGTTAATCTGCCCGGTCAAAGGATCAAATTCACTTAAGCGTTCTATTTCGTCGTCAAATAATTCTATTCGAATAGCTTCGCGTTCAGATTCTGCCGGAAAAATGTCTATCACTTCACCGCGAACACGATATGTTCCGCGTTGTAACTCAATATCATTACGTTTGTATTGTAATTCACTAAGCCGAATGAGGATGTCACGTTGGCCCATAAAATCACCTTGGCGCAAATGCAATAACATCTTCATATAAGAATCTGGATCGCCCAAACCATATATGGCTGACACTGAGGCAATAAGCACCACATCTTTACGCTCTAATAGCGCTTTAGTGGCCGATAAACGCATTTGTTCGATATGGGCATTCACCGATGCATCTTTTTCTATAAAGGTATTAGAAGCGGGTACATAAGCTTCTGGTTGATAGTAATCATAATAAGAAACAAAGTATTCAACCGCGTTATGCGGAAAAAATTCTTTCATCTCACCATAAAGTTGCGCAGCAAGTGTTTTGTTGGGCGCCATAATGATAGTTGGCCTGCCCATTTGCTTAATCACATTCGCGATAGTGTAAGTTTTACCTGACCCTGTTACGCCTAATAACGTTTGGCTAGCAACGCCAGATTCTAAGCCATCTACTAATTTTTTTATCGCTGTAGGTTGATCGCCGGCGGGTTCGAATTTGGACTCAAGGGAAAATACTGACTCTGACACAACATGGTTTCCTATTCTATTGAACCATTTATCATATACCTAAATACAGGTTAATGGCGATACATAATAGCACTGAACATCTTCTGACCTAGCTTAAAATAATGACTCTATCGGTGAAAAAAACACATCACATTTTTTAATTTCGACCGGCTTTATTCAGATCAATATCCGTCACTTAGTTCATCAATATGACAACAAAATGATCGTAATATGAAAGTTATCAACAAATCGATTAGATCAGTATAAAAGGCCATGAATGCGCTAAAAACCGAGCTTAAACCACAATTTAATACACAATCGGCTATCCAAAGAGATTACAATTTTGCATTTGAGAGAACAGTGAATAAATAAAGTAGTTGATTTTAGTATCTAACTGATAATAAACAACTTAACTTATCGCTAAATAATTGTACCAATTTAAGTCTAACTCAAGCACTACAAGGGTTAGCAGCTCATTTACAGTAGAAGTCCACAAGTTTATCCACAGATTTAGTGGATAAGTCACTAAAGCCCAATACTACTGCGGGGTAGCGCCCGAGTGAGTTTCATAAAAACGTAAGAAAGTCGTGATGAAATTAAATTACATTTGCGCATTAATACGAAAGATAGCGACAATAGTTCAGCTATTATTTTAAAATTGTTGTCAGCTCATATTTTAGCAACGCATTGAAGACCGATCAACTTGGCGATCTTTGACCAATTACCCTACACATTCAACTCCCCCGTATCGCTAAACATCATTGACTAAGTACACACTCCGTCTCATCGATAATATCCATACTCAAACCGTTATCTTTCAATCACAACTTCGTATGTAGTCGTAGCAGTACAATAGTATTCATCCAGTATGTGACGATAGATGAATAATATCACCAGTAATAGCCGTGTAATCTCATCAACACAAACAATGTAATACTCGGTGACGAAGCTTACTAGCTAAATGTATCCATTCCTTCACTGATTAAAATATCATTAACGTACCTTTCCTCAAGAAACTGTAGATAACAACATCTATCAAGCTTCATCAAATCAATCCCTCTTCAGGAAAATAAACAATTATCAAATATCAAATATCAAGGTATGCGGCTATCAGTTTGCTTAAAATGACATTGTGTTGCAATAAGGCCCTTGCTCGCATTTAAATTCGGCTTAATAAGTACCAACAATTGGTAAGTTGATATTACTGACTAGTCATCAAACCGATTTACTCTATCTCCCTAGACCAAGTTGTACTGATAAAGTGTTAAGTTACAAAATAAAATCACATCGAGCTACAGCGGATGAACCTACAAACGCAAAAATTGACACCAAAAACATGATATGCGCAAAATATTGCCGTTAAAATCATGAAAACGAATGTTTAGAGTAAGTGATTCATTTTGTTTTCATTGTTTAAAAATCGACACAAATGCCCAAAAGTCGTTCACGATGTGTGTTTGGTAACCAATTAGTCACATAAATGCGTTTTTTTTTATAACTCGAGTTGACTCAGTTACCAGAGCGTTTTACTATGCGCTCCGTTCTCAGCAATACATTGCTAAAAACGTTTCCCCAGTAGTTCAGTTGGTAGAACGGCGGACTGTTAATCCGTATGTCACTGGTTCGAGTCCAGTCTGGGGAGCCAATTTAGTGTTAAGAGTTGAGAAGTAAGCGTAATTCCCCAATAGTTCAGTTGGTAGAACGGCGGACTGTTAATCCGTATGTCACTGGTTCGAGTCCAGTTTGGGGAGCCAACGTTTACCGTTATCGAAATAATTCCCCAATAGTTCAGTTGGTAGAACGGCGGACTGTTAATCCGTATGTCACTGGTTCAAGTCCAGTTTGGGGAGCCATCGAGATAACACATTTGAAATATTACGCTTCCCCAATAGTTCAGTTGGTAGAACGGCGGACTGTTAATCCGTATGTCACTGGTTCGAGTCCAGTTTGGGGAGCCATTTCAACATAAGTGTCAATAGTAATAATACGTTTCCCCAGTAGTTCAGTTGGTAGAACGGCGGACTGTTAATCCGTATGTCACTGGTTCGAGTCCAGTCTGGGGAGCCATTATTAAACGCAACATTATCCACAATAATCCCGCAACATTCCCTACTAAAGCACAAAACAGCCTAACCTACCCTATAATTTCAATATCTTAATCAATAGTTTAATTTACCGTCTCTGTAACCGTTAATTTAACGGTATTGATTAGTACTATATTGCTAGTTTTTCTATTATTAATAATACCTTAGATTAGTAATTATTTATTCTCATTTCTGCTATGATGATATTGGTTATTATATAAACTATTTAAAGCATTATTATTTAAAGCATTATATTATTGGCTAGACAACACGGTCGAACATCTATTGCACAATATTTGTGCAAGGCCGAGAAAGTTTAGCCACACACTCATGGGAATGGTTGTTTTATGGGCTTATCGAAATCCTTTCAGCTTGTCCTTTTTATCGTTTTCGGTTTATTAATTTACCGAATTTACACGGTGGAAAACAACGAAGTACAAGAACAAGGTGAAATAGCACGTGCTAATTACCAGCAATATGTGCAAACCATAGATCAATGGCATGGTAGTGGAGAAGCGCTATACCAACGTATGTCTAAAGTGTTTTCTTTTCAATTTTTCCAATATATCCATAATACTGACAGCAATGAAAATTTTACTCATGGCAGCTTACTTCGTCCTGCTGACGATTTTGCCAGCGAGATTTTTAATGTTGAATTAGGTCATGTGCAAGATTTTCCTGACGGGCGCTTACAAGTTAGATTAGACACTGCGAGTGTGTTGTCACCTAGTTTTAATGACTTAGAACAAACGGCAACATTATTGATTACCGCTTATATCGCTTTGATGTTGTTATTTGCAGTGTTAATGCAATTACATCGTAAAAGAATTAACTATGCCGCCGAATACATTACTCATATTCCAGACTTATCATTCCTAGCCATTGAAAAATCTCGCTTCCCAGGGGTGCTACACCCCATCGGCAAAGCATTAGAAATATGTCGTAGTCAATTAAAACTCAGTCTAGATCGCGTACGCAAAGAAAATGAACAATTAACTAAAGCGGCTTATCAAGATCCCGTGAGTGGCTTTTCTACTCGACAACGCTTTACACAACATATTGAAGCCATTAGCAAAAAAGATAAGCAACAGTATGGTGTTCTGGTTGTTATTAAGGCCGCAGAACTGGCAACGATTAACGAACTTCATGGCCGTGCTGCTGGTGATGATTATTTAGCTAAACTGGCTACTTGTATTCGAAAATCAGTTACAAACCTCGGATTGAGTGAATGTTTTCGGGTATCTAGCGGTGATTTTGCTGTTTTCATTGAAAGTATTACTCTTAAAGAGGGTGAACGATTTTTAGAGCAACTTAAGCGCCATCTTGATGAATATGCTCAAAGCACAAAAAGTGACTCTGTTGCACATGCCGGTATGGTTCCGTACGAACAAGGAATTGAACCAGTAGCATTGATGACTTTAGCTGATACAGCCGTCAGCGTGGCACAAACACTAGGACCCAATCGCTACTATCAATTGGAAAAATTATCCGCTAATGAGCAATTCGGTAATGACCATTGGAAAGTCACCATTGACGACTTGATTAACCGTCGAAGTATCAAATTCTATCAACAACCTATTCAGCCCTGTAATAATGACACCGAAGTTTACCGTGAGCTTTTGGCTCGGTTTTATAACTCCGAAGGTGAACATTTACCCACAACCACAGTGATTGCAATGGCTGAGCGTTATGGAATGAGTGTAGAACTCGATAAAATGATAGTCACTCAAACCATTAAAGTGTTAAGTGAAAATCCGAGTATTTCAGGAAAAATGGGGGTGAATATTAGTGCATCCTCAGCACTACAAGACAGTTTTACCGTGTGGTTGAAAGATATATTATCTAAACACCGTGGTACTGCTGCCCGCTTAGTGTTTGAACTCAATGAGTCTGGAATGCAGGCTAACTTAGAGTCTAGCCATAAATTTGTTACTGAGATCCATAAAGTTGGCGCTAAAGTCGCTGTCGAACGCTTTGGTTTAGGTTTTACCTCATTTAAATTTTTCCGCGAGGTCCGTCCTGACTTTATCAAATTGGACAGCAGTTATAGTGATAATATTGAACAGGATAACAACAATAAATTCTTTATACGGATGATTGTTGATATCGCTAAACGCATCAGTATTCGTGTCATTGCCACCGGAGTTGAAAAACAAGATGAAAAGCTTGTCCTAGAAAAACTCTTAGTGGATGGTCTACAAGGATATTATATTGCTAAACCTGAAGCATTGTTAATTAAACAGTAAAAAAGTCGTTAATAGACGGTAAAAATAGCCATTTTATTCCAAGGTTAAACATTTTATGTTTAACCTTATTTTTTATCCGTTGTTTATCGGCGCCAAACCTAAGATAATACTGGGATCTATTGGTCAAAAAATTGTAGCAATGTCAGAGTATCTTCTCCTGTTGATCGGCACAGTGCTGGTGAATAACTTCGTTCTGGTAAAATTCTTAGGTCTATGCCCTTTTATGGGGGTGTCGAGCAAATTGGCGTCAGCAATTGGCATGTCGATGGCAACCACGTTTGTGTTGACCCTAGCCTCTATTCTGAGTTATCTCACCAATGAATTTCTACTGCAACCATTTGACCTCAACTACTTACGTACAATGAGTTTTATTTTGGTTATTGCAGTTGTAGTGCAATTTACTGAGATGGTTGTCCAAAAAACCAGTGCATCTTTACATCGTGCTTTGGGCATTTACTTGCCGCTGATCACGACTAACTGCGCGGTATTAGGTGTAGCTTTACTTAACGTCAATGAAGACCATAACTTTATTCAATCTGCTATTTATGGTTTTGGTGCGGCGGTTGGATTCTCCTTAGTATTAATTTTATTTTCGGCCATGCGTGAGCGATTAGCCGCTGCAGATGTGCCCTTACCTTTTAAAGGTGGCGCTATTGCCATGATCACTGCCGGTTTAATGTCATTAGCCTTTATGGGATTTGCGGGGCTAGTGAACTAATGATATCGAGTATATTGATTGCTGTTGCTGTATTAAGCGTTTTAGCATTAGTGTTTGGCGTCATTTTGGGTTTTGCCTCAAAGAAATTCAAAGTTGAAGGAAATCCTATTATTGATCAAGTTGAAACCCTGTTACCGCAAACTCAATGCGGCCAGTGTGGTTACCCTGGTTGCCGCCCTTATGCTGAGGCAATAGCGAATGGCGATAAAATCAATAAATGCCCTCCAGGTGGTACTGCTACCATGGAAAAGATTGCTGAGCTTATGGGGGTTGAACCTGAAGCATTAGGCGAAGAGGCGCAAGCCAGTGTAAAAAAAGTCGCTTACATCCGTGAAGATGAATGTATTGGTTGTACCAAATGTATTCAAGCCTGTCCGGTTGATGCTATTTTAGGCGCCGGTAAATTAATGCACACCGTTATTGCCAAAGATTGTACTGGCTGTGACTTATGTGTTGAGCCTTGTCCTGTCGATTGTATTGATATGATCCCAGTTGAAACCACAATACAAAATTGGGATTGGAAGTTACGTGCTATCCCTGTCAACGTGATTAATCCTGAGCAAGAGGACAAACGGTGCTAACGTTATTAGAGCAATTAGATAAAGGTACTTTGTGGCGCTCTCCTGGCGGGATCCATCCACCTGAACTTAAATCACTTTCCAATCAAAGCACCATCGCATCTTTGCCACTGCAATCGCGATTTGTGATACCGGTTCCTCTTGTTGGTCAACAAGCGACCTTGAGTGTCAAGGTCGGCGACTCGGTCTTAAAAGGACAACCACTCACTGAAGGTGCTGGTTTTATTTATTTACCCGTTCATGCTCCTACTTCAGGGACCGTTGTCGCGATTGAGCAACATGGTAGCAACCATGCCTCATCATTGCCCGTGTTGAGTTGCATTATCGAAGCTGATGGTCTTGATACTTGGTGTGAACTTACCTCAAGTAAAATTGAACAACTGTCCAAAGGCGATATTTTAGCCAAAATAAAGCAAGCAGGTATTGCAGGAATGGGCGGTGCGGCGTTTCCAAGCCATGTCAAACTCAATCCAGCGAGTGAAATCGATTTAGTCATTATTAATGGAGTAGAGTGCGAACCCTACATTAGTGCTGACGATCGATTAATGCGTGAATTCAGTGATGAAATATTAACGGGTATTAGTATTATTCATCATTTGCTTAACCCACAGCGTATTATCATCGCCATTGAAGATAATAAACCTGAAGCGGCCCAAGCAATGGAGTCTGCTATTCGTCGCAGTTCATTGCCTAACGACATGATCCGCGTCACCGTTATTCCGACTAAGTACCCTTCTGGTGGCGAAAAACAACTTATTCAAATTATTACTGGCAAAGAAGTACCCAGTGGCGCCATTCCTGCTCAACTTGGTATTGTGGTGCATAACGTCGGCACAGCCTATGCAATTCAAGAAGCGGTATTACAAGGCAAACCACTCATTGAACGAGTGGTGACGTTAACCGGTGAATCCATCGGTAAACCCGGAAACTATTGGCTTAGAATAGGCACAACAGTTGAAGATGCCCTTAGTCAAGTCAGCTTCCAGCCAGAAAGTTCACAAAAAGTCATCGTTGGCGGCCCCATGATGGGATACGCATTAGCCGATCTTGATGTACCTATATTAAAAGGCACCAACTGTTTATTAACACCAAGCCAAGCAGAAATAGCCCCAGATCCAGATGAAAAAGCCTGCATTCGTTGTGGTGAGTGTGCAGTCGCTTGCCCCGCATTATTATTACCGCAACAACTATTCTGGCACGCAAAAGCCGAAGAATATGACAAAGCTGCTAGTTTCAATTTAAAAGATTGTATTGAATGCGGTTGTTGCAGCTACGTATGCCCAAGTGACATTCCTTTAGTTGAATATTATCGTGTCGCAAAATCAGCATTGAAAAATGCTGCTGAAGAAAAGCTACAAGCTGAACAAGCAAAAATTCGCTTCGAAACACGCTTGCAACGACTTGAAGATGAAAAAAATGCTCGCGAAGAAAAGTCAAAACAAGCAGCCGCTAAACGTCAAGCGAATATGAAATCCGGTGATAAAGATGCGGTAGCAGCTGCAATGGCACGCATCGCTGCTAAAAAAGCACAAGCAGCAGAAGGCATCACTGCTGATCCTGCGGCAACAACACCTGATACCACTACAACAAAAGCAGCAATAGACGCTACCAGCGCGAAGAAAACAGCGGTTAATGCTGCGATTGAACGCGCGAAAGCTAAAAAAGCCGCCTTGGCTACTCAGTCTCAGAAAGATAATCAAAGTGATGTTGCTACGGTAACAAATGATATGCCTGTCGACACCATCGATCGCGCCAATGACAAAAAAGCACAAATTGCAGCTGCCATTGCCAGAGCTAAAGCCAAGAAAGCGGCATTAGCTAATGAATCTGCCGAGAAAAATGACGTAGACGCCGAACAGCCTAGCAATACCGTAAACGAAGTTAGTCCGGTAAATGAAACGGCTACAACAAGTGTAGTAGACCCGGCCGATGACAAAAAAGCTAAAATTGCTGCTGCCGTTGCCAAAGCGAAAGCCAAGAAAGCAGCATTAGCTGGTGATTCTACCGAGAAAAATGACGTAGACGGTGATCAGACTCGCGATACTATAAGCAAAGTTAATCCGGGAATCGAAGTAGATACAACTATTACAGCAACCTCAGTCGATGACAAAAAGGCTAGAATTGCTGCTGCCGTTGCCAAAGCGAAAGCCAAGAAAGCAGCATTAGTTGGTGATTCTACCGAGAAAAATGACATAGACGGCGATCAGACTCGCGATACGGTAAACGAAGTGAACCGAGCAATCGAAATTGATACAACAATTGCAGTAACACCTGTCGATGACAAAAAGGCTAGAATTGCTGCCGCTGTTGCTAAAGCGAAAGCCAAGAAAGCGGCATTAGCTAGTGATTCTAGCGCGACAAATGACGTAGACGGAGTTCAGACTCGCGATACGGTAAACGAAGTGAACCCAGCAATCGAAATTGATACAACAATTGCAGCAATCCCAGTTGATGACAAAAAGGCTAGAATTGCTGCCGCGGTTGCTAAAGCGAAAGCCAAAAAACTCGCTAACAGTGCTAAGCAAGAGGAACTATAACTATGGCATTTAAAATTGCCTCATCTCCACATGTCAGCACAACGTTACACACCAATACGGTAATGAAGCGTGTGGCGCTATGCCTTATTCCAGGAATTGCAGTACAAAGCTATTATTTTGGTTATGGCACGTTAGTTCAATTATTACTCGCAATTACGGTGGCTTATTTAGCAGAAGCGGCGGTAATGAAACTACGCAATAGAAATATTACCGCCACCTTAACGGATAACAGCGCATTGGTTACCGCAAGCTTACTTGCGGTTGCAATCCCGCCATTAGCGCCTTGGTGGTTAATTGTCATAGGAACATTATTTGCTATCGTTATTGTTAAACAACTTTACGGTGGGTTGGGTAATAATGTCTTTAATCCGGCTATGGCCGCATACGTCCTGTTACTGATTTCATTTCCGGTACAAATGACGTCTTGGGTTGCCCCTCAAACCTTAACGGTCAATTACGCTGATATGTTGCATACCTTCAACAGTATTTTTCAATTAAATGCAGGTTATGCAGCAGATTTTTTCCATTTGGCGATTGATGGCACCACCATGGCAACGCCGCTAGACACATTAAAAACAGACCTTTCTATGGGGCTTACCACAACAGAAAGTATGACTAAAACCATCTTCTCTGGCAGTGTTGGCGAAGGTTGGTTTTGGGTCAATATGGCCTATCTTGTGGGTGGCCTGGTGATGCTAAAGCTTAAGGTGATACGCTGGCACATTAGCGGCGCTATTGTGCTGACATTATTTGTCTGTGCCAGTATTGGTTTTTTGATCAGCCCAGATACCTTCGTTAGCCCGATAATGCATTTATTTTCGGGAGGAACCATGCTGGCGGCATTTTTCATTGCCACAGATCCCGTTACCGCTGCAACAAGCCCTAGAGGTCGACTTATTTTTGGTGCCATGATCGGCTTACTCATATACTTAATACGAACATTTGGTGGCTATCCTGATGCTGTCGCATTCGCGGTGTTATTAGCCAATATGTGCGCACCATTTATTGATTATTATGTGCGCCCACGCAGTTATGGTCATCGAGTAGGAAATTAATAATGTCTATTTTAACAACTAACCCGATGATTAAAAATGGTCTGTTACTGGGCCTGTTTGCCTTATGTTGCACAGGCCTAGTTGCATTAGTCAATGCGCTAACCAGTGACACCATATTATTGCAACAGCAAAAACAATTAACCTTAACGCTGAACCAAATTATTCCAACTGAATTACACGACAATGTACTCAGTGAGCAATGCATTTTGGTTAACTCTCCGGAGCTTTTAGGCACTAAAGCAGACTTACCGGCATATCTTGCCTATAAAAATGAACTGCCCGTAGCCATCGCGATAGAAGCTATTGCACCAGATGGTTATAACGGTGAAATCAAACTCATTGTTGGCGTGAATAATCAGGGAGAAATATTAGGTGTCCGTACCCTCTCCCATCAAGAAACACCAGGGCTTGGTGATAAAATTGATCTGCGAAAATCTGATTGGGTCACTCATTTCAGTGGTAAATTATTTAAAGACAACACCAACATGTGGAAAGTAAAAAAAGATGGTGGCCAATTCGATCAATTTACGGGTGCCACGATTACTCCGCGTGCTTATGTTAAAGCGATCGCCAATGCACTGACATTTGTCGAACAACATCGCCAAGCACTTTATCAAAGTCATTATGCCTGTGAGGCCAACCATGAGTAAATACAGTGAAATTGCAGCTCAGGGGCTATGGAAAAATAACCCCGGTTTAGTGCAACTATTAGGATTGTGTCCGCTACTAGCTGTTACTGCTACCATCACCAATGCATTAGGTTTGGGCGTCGCTACATTGTTGGTATTAATTGGCTCCAATGTTTTGGTCTCTTTGGTTCGCGATTTTGTACCTAAAGAAATTCGTATACCAGTATTTGTCATGATCATTGCCGCACTTGTTACTTGCGTGCAATTACTGATCAACGCTTATGCCTATAATTTATATTTGTCATTAGGTATTTTCTTACCTTTGATTGTAACCAACTGCGTCATTATCGGCCGCGCAGAAGCATTTGCCTCGCGTAACTCATTAGCGCATTCGGCATTCGATGGATTAATGATGGGCTTAGGCTTTACCGCTGTACTGGTTGTTTTAGGTGCTAGCCGCGAATTGCTCGGCCAAGGAACGTTATTTGGCGGTGCAGATTTACTATTAGGTGATTGGGCAAGTGTGTTAACCATTCATGTATGGCATGTGGACACGCCATTTTTATTGGCTATGTTGCCGCCGGGAGCATTTATTGGCATGGGATTATTAATAGCCCTTAAAAATGTCATCGATAGCCGAGTTAACGCCATGCAACCTAAAGTTGAAAGTGTTAGCGTAACGCGTGCGCGGATCACTAAAGTCAACTAACACGACTGCACAGTTAATCTGGAGCGGCCGTAAACTTAACGATAAATGACCGATTATTATGAATAAAGATAAGCGATACCAGATACTTACCAGATTAAGAGACAATAACCCTAAGCCTGAAACTGAATTGAACTTTTCGAGTCCATTTGAGCTACTCGTTGCGGTCACGCTATCAGCACAAGCAACCGATGTGAGTGTCAACAAAGCAACTGATAAGTTGTTTCCGGTTGCCAATACGCCTCAAGCAATATATGACTTAGGGATTGACGGGCTTAAGCAATACATCAAAACCATAGGCTTATACAATAACAAAGCTGTTAACGTGATTAACGCTTGTAAAATGTTGATTGATTTACATGCTGGTGAAGTACCAGAGAATCGTGAAGCATTAGAGGCTTTACCAGGCGTAGGACGTAAAACAGCAAATGTGGTCCTCAATACCGCCTTTGGCTGGCCAACTATTGCTGTCGATACTCATATTTTTAGGTTAGCGAATCGAACTAAGTTTGCCCCTGGCAAAAATGTCGACCAAGTTGAATTGAATATGCTTAAAGTGGTGCCGAGCGAGTTTAAAGTGGATGTGCATCATTGGTTTATTCTACACGGACGTTATACCTGTTTAGCACGAAAACCACGATGCGGCAGCTGTATAATCGAAGATTTATGCGAATTTAAAGACAAGGTATACCCAGAAGATTAACCCCCAAAGCACCGAAGGCACTTTGGGGGTTTTGTATCAATATATTGGATATTAACTCATCAATTAATATCCAATACATCTTTCGTGATGGCGCAAATGGGACTATCTATTTTTTGCTGACGCTTAAAACAACGACACAAAAAATGCACTAAAACAAATCGCAATAACAACAGTAGTACCTAATGCCATTTTCAATTCTGTATTCATTGTCTTGCCTCCAAATGTGTATATGGCAACAATAACGCTTTTTAGCGTTTAACCCAAAAAATATCCTCACAAATGTGAACTAAAGCAAAATTTTATTGGTATCAACCGCTAATATTTTCATTGTCATCCGAGCTTGTTAAACTTAGATAAATTTTTATAAGAGAGCATATCATGTCGCAATTACTTCATACGATGATCCGAGTAGGCAACCTAGAACGCAGCATTCAATTTTATACCCAAGTGATGGGCATGAAGCTACTGCGTCAATCTGAAAACTCAGAATATAAATACACCCTCGCCTTTGTTGGTTTTGGTGAAGAAACCACAGGCCAGGCCGTTATCGAATTAACCTATAACTGGGGTGTCGATAGTTACGATTTAGGTAATGGTTTTGGACATTTAGCCATTGGCGAAGACGATATTTATGCGCGCTGTGAAGCCATCGCTGCTGCTGGCGGTAAAATCACTCGAGCCCCAGGCCCAGTAGCTGGCGGTAAAACCGAAATAGCCTTTGTAGAAGACCCTGACGGATACAAAATCGAATTAATTCAAAAGAAATCGGCGACCGAAGCACTAGGTTAATATTGCTTTGCTGCAGCATTAGTTCTACTTAAAGTACGCTTTAGATACGCTAGATATAATAAAACCAGCATAAGCTGGTTTTATTATTTTGATGACCGAGATTTTGTACCAACACATCACTGTTAATGACGGTATACCTGAACGTCGTTAATGTATGGCTAAAATAGAAATAAACAGGTTAAGCTTTTTCAGGTCTAACCAAACTAAAATGATCATAGGCTCTTTGAGAAGCGATACGCCCTCTTGGCGTGCGTTGAATAAACCCTTGTTGAATTAAAAAAGGCTCCAATACATCTTCAATTGTTTCGCGGTCTTCACCGATGGCTGCCGCTAGATTGTCTAATCCAACAGGGCCACCCATAAATTTATCAATAATGGCCAATAATAATTTACGGTCTAAGTAATCAAAACCTTGGTCATCTACATCCAATAAATCCAATGCATATTCAGCCACTGTTTGAGACACTTTACCGTCATGCTTTACTTCGGCATAATCGCGTACTCGACGTAATAATCGATTGGCAATTCGCGGAGTTCCGCGTGAACGCTTAGCAATTTCAATAGCCCCTTGTTCATCTATCTCAAGGTTCATTACGTTGGCTGAACGAGTTACAATTGTGGTTAAGTCTGCGACGTTATAAAACTCTAAACGTAATGGAATACCAAAACGAGCCCGCAATGGCGAGGTTAATGCACCAGCACGAGTCGTGGCGCCGATAAGAGTAAATGGCGGCAAATCCAATTTAATTGAACGCGCGGCTGGACCATCACCAATCATAATATCCAGTTGGTAATCTTCCATTGCTGGATAAAGAATTTCTTCCACTACAGGGCTTAAGCGATGGATTTCATCAATAAACAGCACATCACCTTCTTCAAGATTGGTTAATAATGCCGCTAAATCACCCGCTTTTTCAAGCACAGGGCCAGAAGTGGATTTGATATTCACGCCCATTTCGTTAGCCACAATCATGGCTAACGTTGTTTTCCCCAAACCTGGAGGACCAAAAATCAGCATGTGATCGAGGGCTTCACGACGATTTATCGCGGCTTGAATAAAAACCTTAAGCTGAGCTCGAGTATCATCTTGACCGGTATACTCATCCAACATTTTAGGGCGCATAGCACGATCAATCAGTTCATCTTGACCTTGTACCTGCGGTTGGATTAGTCGATCAGCTTCAATCATTTTTACGTACCCTGTTTATGCATATCATATTTATAGCATTGATTTTAATGCAGCTTTAATTAGCGTTTCTGAACTCATGCCTTCTTTAAAAGCCGCAGAAACTGACTTACTGGCCTGAGCAGGTTTATAACCTAATGACAATAAAGCTGAAATGGCATCTTCTTCTGCACTATCAACAGCCGCTGCTGGAGTATAATTACTTTGCAGCATAAACTCGCGCTCTGAACCTGCAGAAGCTTCAAGTAAGCTTTTAAGCTTATCACGCATTTCAATCACCAAACGCTCTGCGGTTTTCTTACCAACGCCAGGCAGTTTTACTAAAGTCGCAATATCATCACGTTCAACACATGACACGAACTCAGACGCTGTCATACCCGACAAAATAGTTAATGCCAGTTTAGGCCCAACGCCATTGGTTTTAATCAATAAACGGAATAATGCACGTTCTTGTTTAGTGATAAAACCGTAAAGTAGCTGAGCATCTTCACGCACCACAAAATGAGTAAATAACATAGCAGCTTGGTTTAACGCTGGTAATTCATAAAAGCTGGTCATCGGCACTTGTAACTCATAACCGACGCCATTGACATCAAGCACCACTTCAGGCGCTTGCTTTTCTACTAATATTCCGCTTAGACGACCTATCATTTGTATCTTCCATATGTTCTGCTGCTAGCTTTACCGCCCATAGCGATAAGGCTTTGATAAGTATGAAAATGGCATATTGCTACCCCTAATGCATCAGCCGCGTCAGCTTGAGGTGAAGCAGGTAGTTTAAGTAATTGCTTAATCATATGTTGAACTTGCGTTTTTTGAGCTCGGCCAGTGCCCACTACAGCACTTTTAATCTGAGTTGCGCTATATTCCGCAACGGGCAGTCCAGCACAAGTAGCTGCAACAATTGCCGCGCCTCTGGCTTGACCAAGCTTTAAGGCTGAATCAGCATTTTTAGCCATAAATACCCGCTCAATAGCAAACTCATCTGGTTTATATTGGGTAATGATTTCGCATAAGCCTGCATAAATTTGTTGTAATCGTTGTGGTAAATCATCAGCAGAGGTTCGAATACAGCCACTACCAAGGTAAATCTGTTGACGGCCTTGGCATTGGATCACACCATAGCCTGTAATGCGGGAGCCGGGATCGACTCCTAAAATAATGGCCATTCATGCCTCATGCGTTGTCTAACGCTTGCATAACGTCATCTGATATCTCAGCATTATGATATACCTCTTGTACATCATCATGGTCTTCTAAGATATCGATTAAACGTAAAAATTTTTCGGCGGTATCGGCATCAAGTTCAGCTTTTAATGATGCAACCATAGTCACTTCAGCATGAACAGATCCAAAACTAGCACTATCAAGTGCATCCTTTACTTTGCCAAAGGCATCAGGAGTGGTAAATACATCGATAGAGCCATCATCATGAGTAATAACATCTTCTGCACCAGCGTCTAATGCACTGTCGATTAAGCTATCTTCATCAATATCGGTGTCATAAGAAATAATGCCAGATTTGGTAAACAAATACGCCACTGAACCATCGGTACCTAAGTTACCACCCGACTTATTAAAAGCATTGCGCACACCAGAAACGGTGCGATTTCGATTATCGGTCATCGTTTCAACCATGACCGCTGTACCACCAGGACCATAGCCTTCATAAATAATGGTTTCTAATTGCTGACCATCCATTTCACCGGCACCGCGTTTGATTGCACGTTCAACGGTGTCACGGGTCATATTATTGGATAAGGCTTTATCAACTGCAGCGCGTAATCTGGGGTTGGCATCAACATCTGAACCGCCTTCACGAGCGGCGACGGTAAGCTCTCGAATAAATTTGGTAAACAGCTTACCGCGTTTAGCATCTTGTGCGGCTTTACGATGTTTTATATTGGCCCATTTACTGTGTCCTGCCATCTTAAACTCCTGTTATCCAATTGGATCATTCAAGTAGAAAACCATACTTGTTAAAAACATACCGAGGCAGCAGCCTCGGTATGTGGTGCTCTTTTAAGAGCCTATTACGCTGAACAATAATGTTTATTCTTCAGTTTTAACCTTTTCAATCACCGCTATACCCAATTCAGTTAACTGCACTGGGTTTGCAAAACCAGGAGCGTTAGTTAATGGACATGCTGCGGTAGTCGTTTTAGGGAATGCCATTACGTCACGAATTGAGCTTGCGCCGGTCATCAACATAATAATACGATCCAAACCAAATGCTAAACCAGCGTGTGGTGGTGTTCCGTAGCGTAACGCTTCAAGCAAGAAACCAAATTTTTCTTGTGCTTCTTCAGCTTCAATACCTAAAATACTGAATACAGTACTTTGCATTTCGGCGTTATGAATACGCACTGAACCGCCACCTAATTCACAACCATTTAATACCATGTCGTAGGCATCTGAAATAGCTGCTGCTGGATCTGCTGCTAATTCTGCTGGGCTAATACCGCGAGGCGCAGTGAATGGATGATGAACAGCGTGGAATCCACCGTTAATTTTCTCAAACATCGGGAAGTCGACAACCCACATTGGGCGCCACTCACCTTCAAGTAACTTGAAATCTTCACCAGCTTTTAAGCGCAATGCGCCCAAAGCTTCTGCCACGACATTGGCTTTATCTGCGCCAAATAGAATGATATCGCCGGTTTGTGCACCCGTACGACTAATAATGTCGTTAACAATAGATTCTGTTAAAAACTTAAGTACAGGCGACTGAATACCATCCATGCCTGCAGCTAAGTCATTTATTTTCATCCACGCTAAGCCTTTAGCACCATAAATGCCGGCAAATTTAGTGTAATCGTCAATTTGCTTACGAGATAAAGATGCACCAGTTGGAATACGAAGTGCCGCAACGCGACCTTCAACATCATTTGCAGGGCCATTAAATACCGCAAATTCAACATCTTTAACCAAATCAGCAATATCAACTAATTCAAGTGGATTACGTAAATCAGGTTTATCTGAACCATAACGCTTCATTGCTTCGGCGTAGGTCATACGAGGAAAATCACCTAAATCTACATTCAATAAATCTTGAAATAAACCGCGCATCATTTGTTCAGTTTTTTCCATGACTTGTTCGGCAGACATGAATGAGGTTTCAATATCGATTTGAGTAAATTCAGGCTGACGATCTGCACGTAAATCTTCATCACGGAAGCATTTTACGATTTGATAATAGCGATCAAAACCAGACATCATCAACAACTGTTTGAACAACTGTGGTGATTGAGGCAAAGCAAAAAATTGACCTTTATAAGTTCGACTTGGCACTAAATAGTCACGCGCACCTTCTGGAGTGGCTTTAGTCAAAATAGGCGTTTCGATATCTAAAAAGCCATTGCCGTCTAAAAAGCGACGGACTGAGCTGGTCACTTTTGCGCGAAAAATAAGGCGCTCGGCCATTTCTGGACGACGTAAATCTAAATAACGGTATTTTAAACGTTGTTCTTCACTATTGTTTTGATAGTTATCCATGCTTAATGGTAAAGGAGCTGACGCATTAATAATGGTCAGTTGCTTACCCAAAATCTCAATTTCACCAGTTTTCATTTGTGAATTGATTTGGCTTTCTGGACGAGCGCGAACAACACCTTTTATTTGAACACAAAATTCACTGCGCAATGTGCTTGCCATTTCAAAAACATCTTTTAGATCTGGGTCATAAACAACTTGTACTAGCCCTTCTCTATCGCGTAAGTCTAAAAAAACAACTCCGCCTAAATCTCGACTACGGTTGACCCAACCGACTAAAGTAACTTCTTGACCTAGATGAGACTGATTAATGTCTCCACAATAATGACTGCGCATTGAACTCTATCCTTTATCCACAAAGCGGTATTTTGGAAATCGAAAACGATAAAAACGGCATTATATACCGTGACTCAAACTTATGCATTGAAGTATCAGGCAGATTGCATCAATTAACCAGACCTATAGCGAATAAACTGGATCAACTGACGGAAAAATCAGCAACTATAATCAGCTCATTTTATATTGATGACCACCCACCTTTTTAGCTTGATACATTAACTGATCTGATTTTTTCAATAATGAAGCAGCGGTATCGGCATCATTAGGAAAAATAGCGATACCAATACTGGCCGAAATAGAGACATTAATATCATCGATTAATAACGGTTTCTTTAATCCTAATAAGATATTTTCAGCCACTTGACGGGCATTTTCTTTGGCTTCGATATGATTTAATAACACCACAAACTCATCGCCACCAAAGCGAGCAACCGTGTCAGATTCTCTTACATGCTTGCCTAATAACAGGGCGATACGCTGTAATAACTTATCCCCAACATGATGACCATATTGATCATTTATTGCTTTAAAACCATCTAAATCAATAAACAACAGTGCAAATTTTGATTTATCTCGATGATGAGTCAATGTGGCTTGCGCTAATCTATCGTCAAGTAAACTGCGATTTGGCAATGCGGTTAAATTATCATGATTGGCCATAAATCGAAGATTTTCTTCAGCTTTAAGCCGTTTTTGAATTTCGACATTTAGGCGCCGATTCGACATTAATATTACAATGGCTATTAGGGTGATAATTAACAAACCAATCACTAATATTTTCAACCACCGTTGATAGCGTAATGTGTCACTATTAAGATCTAGCGAGACCCATTTTTGGTACATGTTCTGTTGTTCGGTTTCATCGATAGTCGCAATGACTCTATCAATCAAAGGCACTAAATTTTTCACGCCTGGGAATAACCCTATGTGGCTGTGCTGCTCGGTTAACTCAGCTAATAAAGACATTTTCAAACTCGGATATTGGCCACCTTTTAACGTAGTCGCCAATGTTGCAACTTGTTCAACAAACATATCCGCGCTACCTGTGATAACGGCTTCCATACCTTGTTTAGTGTCTGCAACGGGCACTAATTTTATACCTGGGTATTGTTGGCGAAGCTGATCGACAATATGGTAACCGTCAACAACAGCCAGACGTTTACCTGTTACCTGTGAAATATTAAAAATGGGAGGTTGGCTTAGCGACGTGACTATCGCCCAAGGTGATGGCCAATATGCTAAAGAGAATGCTAGTTTGTTTTCGCGCTCAACCGTTTTAGCCATACTGGCCACTAAATGAATTTCACCTTTAATTAGGTCATTCATCATGTTACCAAAATCATCGTAAGCCACTGGGATAATAGTTAAATTGAGTTGCTTGACTAGTAAGTTTTTAATGTCTGCATTCACCCCTAAAAACTCACCATTTTTGCCCTGGAATTCCATAGGGGCCCAATTTTTCAGGTAACCCATTTTAATGGCGCCTAAACTACTAACATATTGCTTTTGTTGTGTTGTTAATTTTATTTTATTGGCAGAATTCGCAAAAAAGCGGTCATCTGGATTAATTAACCATTTACGCTCAACCTGAACTTGTTCTTCAACAGAAATTAAATTAAATCCAGCTTGAATCCGATCGGCTAAACCACTGTCGTCAATACGGGTTAATACATACATATCTGTCGAAAATTCGATATCAGTATATTGACGAAATTCTGCCCACAACTTATTAGCCAATAAATAATGAGACGTCATTGCTGCAGATGAAACAAAACCGCTGATTTCATCGTTACGTGCGGCTTTAACCATGGCATCTAATGAATCATAAAAGCGTAATTGCGCCTTAGGAAAAGCTTTTTTAATATCACTGATATAAGGCGCTGTAGGATAAACGCCAATCCGCATCACAATGTCTTCAATGTTATTTAATGTTAAGTTTGAGCTAAAAAAACGGCTTTTAACCGAAATAATATGCCACGCTTGTTTCAAACCTGTGCGCATATCTTGGCTTTCAGGGTAACCAATATGAACATCTGCGACACCACGTTTAACATCATCAATTGTACTACTCATGTCACCAGCGACAAAATCAATATTGATACCGGTTTTTTCAGACCATAAAGTCCACAAATCCACCAACATTCCATGTGGTAATCCATCAGCACCGATATCCGCATAAGGTTCGACACCGTTTTGCATCGCGATAATCACCCCTGTAGTTTGTCGATGATAACCTAACCACCGCCGCTCTATTTGCTGAATAACTTTTGCAGGTATTAATTCAAAACCCTGGTTAATCTTGTTGAGAAGATCCAAATCCCCTTTTACCACCGCTGGGGCTAGGTTGATTTTTTTGATGAGAATACGCGATGAACTGTAAAAGTTTGCGGCTATGTCTTGTTCAAGCGCCAAATTGCGCTGGTATCCTTCAATACCGGCAAAAACAAATAACTCACCTTTTACGGCGGCTTGTAATAATTGTTCACGATTTTGATAACGCTTAAAACTAAGCTTAGGTTCTAGCGCTAATAATGTTGCTTCATGGGATGATCCACTGACGATACCGACTTGATAGGGAACCAAATCGCTAATTTGTTTTTTACTACTCAGCGACTTATGAATGTATAAATAGGTATTTAAGGAAGTAAATGGTTTTGCAAAATCGAACTTTTTTAACCGTGCTTGGTTTTGAGACATACCAATATGTATGTCAGCTTTTTTCTGTTCCAGCTGATCAAGTGACTGTTGCCAATGCCGAGACACAAATTGTACCTTGGTATCAGTAATGATGGACCACTCGCGCCATAAATCGACCAAAATCCCTGCTGGAGTGCCCTTCTCATCCAAATATTCAAATGGATAAGTATCTTCACCCATCACGATGACTAAGGGTAAATGATCTACTGACAGTTCGGTTTTATCTGAATGTATTGCCTGCGCGGGTAATGATATCCACGCAAATAACATTGCTAATATCCAAGGTATAAATTTCAAGTTTTTTCCCTAATACTTTCACTTTTTATACTTATTTATTTAATAAGCTTAGTCATTGCCATTTTCAGGTGAATTTACTTACCCCTTAGGCACGATATGAATCATGAAGGAGCGTAAAATGCTTGAAAGCAAACATCTTTTGTTGCTATTTTGTAACAAGGATAAATAATATCATTATTCAGTCTTGAGTCATGCTAATTTTATGAATAGAAATTAATAATCTGAAGCTTATGTACATAATACCAGCATTCATGAGCATTCAAAACCAGCCTCATTAACATGATTGTCAACAAATTGAAAAAAAACTCACAAATTACCAGCTAGATACTTGCTGCAGTTCACCATGATTAGCTAAAATACATTTCTAACTTTTCCACATTACAGCTGATGAACTCTCAACAAGATACGATATACGCTCATGTGACCGACCAAATTACAGATTTTCAATTTGATCAACGTGTTGCCGGTGTATTTAATGACATGATCCGTCGCTCCGTTCCTGGCTACGCACAAATCATCAATACCATTGGTGATTTTGCTAACCGTTTTGTCACACCCCAAAGCAATATATACGATCTCGGCAGTTCATTAGGCTCAGCTACGTTAAGCATTCGTCGCCAAATTGAAGGGCGCGGATGTCAAATTTATGCGGTAGACAACAGTCAGTCGATGATTGAACGTTGCACTGAAAATCTTGCAGCGTATGTCAGCGACATCAAAGTCAATTTATTGTGTGCTGATATCAGAGATATCGACATCAAGAATGCGTCTATGGTGGTGTTAAACTTTACCCTACAATTTCTACCCACTCATGATCGGGATGCTTTAATTAAACGTATTTACGATGGTATGTTACCGGGTGGAATTTTAGTCATTTCAGAAAAATTATTCTTTGAAGATAATCATATCCAACAATTACTAGATGAACAGCATTTAGATTTTAAGCGCGCAAATGGGTATAGTGAGCTCGAGATAAGTCAGAAACGCAGTGCATTAGAGAACGTTATGCGTCCAGATAGCTTAAATGTACACCAACAACGCTTAACCGAAAACGGCTTTAGTCACTTCTCAGTTTGGTTTCAATGTTTTAACTTTGCATCTATGGTAGCGATTAAATGATCAATTTTAGCTCTTTTTATAAAGACATTGCTGATTCAAACCTACAACACTGGTTAGAAACTTTACCGGCAATTTTAGGTAAATGGCAACGAGATCATAAACACGGTAATTTACCTAAATGGGAAAAAGTGCTCAATAAATTACATTATCCTCAACCGGATAATATCGATTTTAGCAGCAGTGTAACTATTGGAACCGGAGAACAACTCAGCCCCGGACAAGTTGAAAAACTCACTAATTTACTGGAGGTGTTTCAACCATGGCGTAAAGGTCCATTTTCCGTTCATGGTATTCAAATTGACACTGAATGGCGCAGTGATTGGAAATGGGATCGAGTCAAAAATTTTATTTCGCCATTAAAAAATCGCACTGTGTTAGATGTGGGTTGTGGTAGTGGCTACCACATGTGGCGGATGTTAGGTGATGGTGCAACTCGCGTTGTAGGCATTGATCCTTCACCGTTATTTTTATGCCAATTTGAAGCAATCAAACGAGTGGCCGGCAATCAGCACCCAGTATATTTGTTGCCTCTGGGCATAGAAGAATTACCTCCATTAGATGCCTTTGATACGGTGTTTTCTATGGGCGTGCTCTACCATCGTCGCTCACCGATAGACCATTTACTACAATTACGCGACCAATTAAGAGTCGGTGGTGAACTGGTACTTGAAACACTGGTGATTGATGGCGATGAAAATGCAGTACTTGTTCCACAAGATAGATATGGCAAAATGAACAACGTTTGGTTTATACCATCTGTTGCTGCCTTAATGTTATGGTTAAAGAAATGTGAGTTTATTGATATTCGTTGTGTTGACATCGATATCACCTCACTGGCAGAACAACGCAGCACCCACTGGATGAAAAATGAATCTCTAGTCGATTATCTCGATCCTAATGATGTGAGTTTAACCGTAGAAGGTTATCCCGCGCCCAAGAGGGCCATCATTATTGCAACAAAGAACCAACCGAATCACGATCTAGTATAAATATTACTATTCAACAGGAATTGACATGTTAAAGCAGGTAATTGCTCTATCCGTTGCAGCGGCCCTAATATCGGGTTGTACAACCATCCAAAAACCAATAACACCTCCGCTGACAAATGCTGACTTGAATAGCAGTTTGCAAGTTTCGCAAACCGTCATTATTGATGCCATTAATTCACAGAATAGTCAGCAAGCAAGCGACATAAGCGCTCTTTCTGAGGAAATGCGTAAATTGAAGACTCAGATAAGCACCGCGATGAGTCAAAAACCAAAAACCATCATTGTTCAACCACCAATGCCAAAACCAGTCTCGGTTCCACAACAATGTCCGGAAGCTATGATTGGCGAGAAGTTTTTACTTGGTGAAGTCGAGAGTGTATTTGTTGATGAAGTCAAAGCCAAGTTTGCGACTCGCATCGATACTGGTGCTGAGTCATCATCTTTAGATGCGCGCAATATCGTATTGTTTGAACGAGAAGGCGAACAATGGGTTCGCTATGACGTGATGACTAATGGAATAGACCAACCCGTCAATACATTTGAATCTAAAGTTGAGCGCTTTGTCCGTATAAAACAAGATGCTGATACAGGTGATGATCGCCGCCCAGTTATCCACGCCCATTTAAAAATAGGTAAATATGCAGCCGAAACGGATTTAAACCTTACGGATCGAAGCCACCTAGATTATCCTTTGTTACTAGGTCGTAAGTTTATGAAAGATATTGCCATTGTTGATGTAGGCCAAATCTACGTTCATGGTAAAGCCAAAAACCAAATTACCACGTTAATTAAGTAGGATCCGTAATGCATTCTCGTAAACCGTTTTACATATTCGTTGCGTTGCTATTTATCATTGGTATTAGCACCAGCATATATCGTGGTGTTGAACACAATGTGCCTTTTTTACCTGGTGAACAGGTACAAAGCTGGGCTGTGGATGCCAAAATCAGTTTTAATGGAACGAATCAACCTGCTGAGGTCAATTTCTCATTACCGAACGATCCTGCATTTGACATCTTAGTTGAAAATGCATCATCACCAGGTTATGGCTTAAATATTTCAGCTGATGCCCATAATCGTCGCGCAGTATGGTCAATACGTGATGCTTCTGGCTCACAAGCATTATATTACCGAGTGACTTTAGTACCGACAGGCAAGCTTAATATTGAAGCTGTCGAAGAACCTGCCACGCCAGAATTATATTCATGGCCTGCAACAGAAAAATCAGCAGCAGAGCAAGTCATTGAAGAAGTATGGGCTCGCAGTGCGACTAATCTATCGTTTGCTCAACAATTGATGAATTTGATTAACGATAACGATCAAAGCCAGAATATGGCGTTGTTATTATCTGCTAATACTTCAACCAATTTGTTTGTACGCATGTTGCATTCAAAAGGTGTCCCTGCACGTATCGTTAATGGTTTGCAACTTGAAGATCAGCGACGTCGTCAACAGCTTACATCATATGTTCAAGTTTATAATGATGGGGCATGGGAGCTTTTTGACGTTCCAAACAACAAAAAAGGCCGTGATAATACCCTAGTGCTATGGGAATATACTGGTCACTCTGTGCTTGATGTCATGGGAGGAAATAATTCATTAGTTAATTTCTCAATGCTACAAGATACTCGTTCAGCATTAGCAACATCTATCGACATGATGATGAATGACGATGCATGGGATTTCTCCCTATATCAGTTACCACTTGAAGAACAAAGCACCTTTAAAGGCATTCTATTAATCCCAATCGGCGTATTAGTCGTGGTGTTTTTACGTGTCATTGTTGGCATCAAAACATCAGGTACCTTTATGCCTGTTTTGATTGCGCTAGCGTTCATCCAAACTACCCTATTAACTGGCTTAATCGGTTTTTTATTGATTGTTGCCTTTGGTTTAATGATCCGTTCCTATCTGTCCACACTCAACTTACTGCTCATATCCCGAATATCGGCGGTCATTATCGTGGTGATTTTTATTATCGGCTTGTTTACCTTAATTTCATTCAAGTTAGGTTTAAGTGAAGGATTAACCATTACCTTCTTCCCGATGATCATTCTTGCCTGGACTATTGAACGTATGTCTATTCTGTGGGAAGAAGAAGGTCCTAAAAAAGTCTTTGTATCGGGTGGCGGTAGCTTATTTGTGGCGACATTGGCGTACTTAGCTATGGACAACCAATTAGTTCAACATTGGGTATTCAACTTCTTAGGCATTCATTTAGTGATTTTAGCCTTGGTATTAGTGATGGGACAGTACACTGGTTACCGTTTAACTGAGCTAAAACGCTTTAAACCATTAGTTGGAGAGCAATAATGAAGTACGCCTGGCCCTGGGAATTGAGCCGTAGCGGTGTACTCAACATGAACAGGCGCAATATTAGCTATATTGGTCGTTATAATCAGCGTAAGTTTTATAAACGCGTTGATGACAAACTAATTACTAAGCAACTTGCGCTTGCTAATGGCATTGCGGTTCCCGATTTAATTGGGGTTGTTCATGAACAACATAAAATCCAAGAAATTCCAGCTATGGTTCTTGACCGTAGCGGTTTTGTCATAAAACCGGCAAAAGGTTCTGGCGGTAAAGGCATTATGGTAATAACCAGAGTGAGCAATGGCTGTTATTACAAGCCCAATGGCCACGAAGTGACTCATAGTGAAATTTATCGTCATGTATCTAACATTTTAAGTGGTTTATTCTCACTCGGCGGTAAGCCTGATGTCGCGATTGTTGAAGGACTAATTGAATTTGATCCAGTCTTTGAAGGCTTAAGTTATGAAGGTGTCCCTGACATCCGCTTAATTGTGTTTAAAGGCTTTCCTGTCATGGGAATGTTACGTTTATCAACTGCTGCATCTGATGGTAAAGCAAATTTACACCAAGGCGCTGTAGGTGTGGGTTTGGATATCGCTACCGGAAGCAGTTTGCATGCTGTGCAATTTGATTTACCCGTTGATAAGCATCCTGATACTCATTTTCCACTGTCGAACATCAAAGTTCCTCATTGGGAAACCTTACTCCACACGGCATCGAGTGCCTACGAAATGTGCGAGTTAGGGTATTTAGGTACTGACATGGTGTTAGATAAAAACAAAGGCCCACTGCTACTTGAATTGAATGCCCGACCAGGTCTAACAATTCAAATTGCCAACGGTAGAGGGATTTTACCTCGACTTAAGCATGTCGAAGCGATGAAAAGCTCAACAATGTCAGTTGAGGAACGCGTGGCTTATGCTAAAAAGCATTTTTGTAGCAACCCTATTTTTTAATCTTTTGGCCACAGCAAGCGCTGTGGCTAATCCCTTAGCACTGTTCGTCGAACAGTGCTTACAATATCAACCTGATTTAGGACAAGACAAGCTTGTTTCTTTTCAGTCTGTTGAACAACAAGCTGTTGAATTTGAAAAACGCACACTTGCGTTAAATAATATCAACGACAGAATTCAATATTACCGCCCTTTCGCCAACGACAGCCTAAATAGACAAGGCTTATTATGGTGTCAATTACACCTTGCCGATGAACTTTATGCGCTAGCTACAGCAGCCAATACCCAACGCTTAATTGATCAGTTGCTACAGCTTCGACCACCTTATGATCAATTAGGACAACGCTTAGTCGCCATAAGAAAATCGCAGTGGGAGTTAATCCAAAAGTCAAAACTGCACAGCGCCCAGGCAAGCAATAATCAAGCATTATCACAGCAGCAATTTACCATGCAGTTTAATCAGCCGGACTGTGCATTAACTAATGAACTGAATGCGGATAACAACAATACCAATATTGAGATTCGTATTGCCAAATATTTACTTAAACAGCCCAATGAACATTGTAGAAAACAGGCTTGGCTTGCCTATCAAATTCGTGCGAAAGACAAACAAGCTTCAGCGCTTGCATTAATTCATCGATTACAACAACAGCATGCTATTGCTCAAGACTATGATAATAGCGCACAGGCACAACTCTCATTACATGACCTAACGCCACAGTTGTTAACGCAATTCTTAGCAAGCCAAACAATTAACCTTGATATTGCGCCATGGAATATCGCCAATGCCCTTAGCCGAGTCAGTAATTCATCGACCATAAAGCCGATTGCTACGGATGCATTTTTACAGAAAATCTTCGAAAGCCTAAAAGCTTTAGATCTCAAGTTTGAATTCATCACAGTAGGTGATGCTAGAGTTGATCATTCTAAAATAGACAAAACGACGTCGCCTAGTGATAGTCAACAAAACAGCCTTAGTGATACGCAACTCATCCGCGTTTGGCACCAACAGCGATTAATGGGAGAAATTTTTACATATACACAAGATGAACAACACAATCCTTTAAACGTAGATAGTCAATTGATAAAACAAACTGTTATAGGTCATCAATTCGGTCAATATTCGCTAAACTTTCCATCACAATTAACCAACGTAAAACAACAACAAAAATTAATTAACGCAATAAGTCGAGCAATAGTATCCTTGGCGCAAGGTCGTCAGTTTTATTTCCTCACCAATAGAGCACAAAACACTGAGGCCCATGCGATTGCCACGCAATGGCTCGCATACTACCTTGAGCAGCAGCTAAACCTACCAAAATTGTCTAAACGTCATCAATTAGTGGCGCAATATCAACAACAATTATGGGTATTTAGAGCAAAGGTTTCGCTAGCTTTTTATCAATATAAAGGTGACTTCAAAGGTCCGCAACAGGAGGTTTGGTTAAGCCATAATCAATCTCTGTCTACAGCTTTTGAACAAAGCTTTGGCTTACCATGGACAAACGCAACGGATGCAATATTTTGTTATCAAGCTATTGCTAATCAAGGTATTAATCATTATCTTCCTTTATGGCAAACGGCATTGGCTCAATTAATCATTGCAGAGACACCAGCCCAAATATCGCCTAATGAGATATTTGATTTATTGGTTGTAAACGAAACACATTTAACCTTAAACGATCAACTTGAGCGGCTTATTGGCCTACCAATTGACCCACATTCACTTATCAGGAGATTTAAACATGCTGGAACTACGCAAGAGTAAAACACTCTCGTATTTACTATTGTCAGCTACGTTGTTTAGTAGTGTGGCGTTCGCTAAAGAGTCAGTTGAAAAAACATCACATAATTTAACGGCTGACCAAGTTTATCAAGGCATTAAAACCAATTTAGAAACCAACCTTTATTCATTACCTCCGCGTGTGCAAGGGCATTATGCTATTCGTCAATTTCGTATGACGGGCGAAACCAAATACGCTAATGGCTCATTAATCGATTTACTAACCATTGCAGAGCGCCAAGCTTACTATTCTTGTAATCTTGATAAACCCGGTTTTATTAAAAGCGAATCACAAATTGAAGTGGATAAGTTAGGCAAAGGTCCTCGCGGTATCGCGCGTAAAGAAGCCATCGCCCCTTACCCGAATTTTATGTTATATAGCGATGTTTTATTACGTTACGCCAGTCGTGTAGACGAATTTGGTTTTACCGGACCGTGTCATGATTTAATGATTAAAACCTTAAAAAATGCCAACTTAGAACCCGCTTTAACAGATAAGAAGATGATCATAGCTTGGGCGGCACAGCTAATTAACTATGTGTACTGGGCTAAGCAAGTTGGTGTCGGTGACTATTATGAAGCTTACAAACAAGCCTTCATTAACACTTATCCTGACAGCAATGATGCTAAGCTCAAAAAGAGTCAATATAAAAACAAAGTTTATGGTATGACTCACTTTATTTTTTCAGCTAGCGAGTATTATCAACATTCGGTTGACCCAAAAGAATATCAGTGGATTTTAAATTACTTTGAAAAAAACATTGATCGCATTTTGACCGATACTACCGAAGATATTATTACTGAAGTAGGTATTAGTTTCTTAATTACCGGCAACGGTGATAACCCAGTGGTAGATAAAGTTAAAAAGCATGTGATTGCAGCTTACGATCCTAAACTGATGATGATCCCGTCACCACATGGAAAAGCTGAATTATCTTCTGGTGAACACAGAAACGTATTAGCAATGATGTTACTAGATTGGCCTGAAACGTTACATAAGGGACCATATTTAAATAATATTCCTAGCACTAAGAAATACTTACCAAAACTGGTTAAGCCTAAAGCGTCTATGAACGATGCCAAATCACACTAAATGTTAACAGTGAAAATTTGGGGCAAATGCAGTGCATTTGCCTTTTTTATTTCAAACAATGATATTATTTTTCGTCATTTTTACACAATAATAAAGAGAACACTTAATGAGCAGAGCCAAATCAACCCTAGAACAATGGCGAATTGTCCAAGCTGTCGTTGATTTTGGAGGTTATGCTCAGGCTGCAGAAAAACTCAATAAGAGTCAATCATCGCTAAACCATGCAGTGGCAAAACTGCAGCATCAACTGGGTATAAACTTACTCGAAGTCAAAGGTCGCAAAGCCTATTTAACCGAGCAAGGTGAAGTGTTATTACGTCGTTCTCGTCATTTAACCCAATCGGTTGAAGAGCTTGAACAACTCGCCAATAATTTAGGTCAAGGCTGGGAACCTAACCTAACGATCGCCAGAGAAATCATTTATCCTATGGACACGTTAGTGGCAGCTCTAGACGAATTTTTACCACTAAGTCGTGGTACAAGGGTAACGATTATCGACTCGGTGATCACCGGCACTCATGAACTTGTGCTTAATAATGAAGTAGACATTGCTATTTGTGCTACACCACCTAAAGGTCATATTGCAGAGCCATTATGTGAATCAAATTTTGAACTTGTGTGCCATCCAGACCATCCGCTTGCGCAATTAGAACGCATAGATGATGACAAGCAATTAGCCCAACATTTACAAATTGTGATTAAAGATACGGGAATAAATGCAATCAATGATATTGGTTGGCTTAAAGCGGAACAACGTTGGACTGTATCGAACTTTCATGAAGCAAAATCCATTTTAGCGCGCAACATCGGTTTTTGTTGGATCCCGAACTTTGTTGTGCAGCAAGAACTGCAAAATAAACAACTCATCCGCCTGCATTTACGTGGAGGTAATAATCGAAAAGCAATATTGAATCTGGTTGTCCCTAATAGAGATCAGCAAGGCCCTGCCTGTAAATTATTAGAAAGCTTAATGTTAAAACAGCATAACTTACCTTTTAATGGTTAATTATCAGCAAAAAAAAGTTTACTTAGATTTGGTGTTGTAGATATTTAATCAATATGGCGACTTATTCAAGTCAGCTTCTACATAACACATGATTTTTGTCATGTTCGTGAATCCTTCTCTTTCTGCACGTATCTGTCAATCCCTGTGCCCTGCACTTCCAATTAAGCATCTTGTCATCCATATAAATTAGTTCATTTGGCAAAAAAGAACATGGGCCATTATGATTTGGTTTGCGCTACTAGGATGCTTTCAGCCAAGTTCTGCTTAATGACTTGATCAGAACTTGGAATAATAGGTGAGAAATATCAAAACGTAGTTATTAACCACTTTCAAACTTGTCATTTTACTCAAACCCGAATTCAGGCAAGACGTGTCGCTTACAAGCGAATAACGGAGTAAATAGATAACTAAATGACTGTTCTATTACAAGTCGATTCAATGCTGTCTGCAAGGCAAAGGGCTGTTTATTGGCGTTTCTTATCTTGAATCAGATTATATAGCAGCGCTAAATTATCGAACTTAAATCAGTGTTGTATGAATACTGTAGAGACATAGAAAATATTATACGTAGATTTCGATGGATTGATGTTGTTGTGAATAACGTTCTGGGGAAGGTAGAGACTGACTAGTTGAATCGTTAACTGCTGTTGTGTCGTTTGCAATAGCAGAATGACTCTGTTCTGCTGATACTGAATGATTAGGAGACAATAGACTTATGTTTGAATCATCGGCATTAAGGGGATCATTGGTTAAAGTTTGACTGTTTTGAGCTCTAGAATTATTCGTTTTTGAAGATGACACAGAATCTGAATTATTTGTTATTAACTCTTTCTTTGCTTCATTCATGTTTTGTAATGCTTGCGCCGCGACGCGAATATCGGCCATAGACGGTTGTACAGGAGCCATTGCTGCTGCATACACTTTCTGCATTTTAGTTAATGTCGCTTGGGCGTCACCATCAACAGTAGACACATCGATATTAACCTCACCATCCACAGCATAACGACGTCCATCTGGGCCTTTTTCATATTGATAACTCGGGCTTTGTGCCAAACTACCGCCCACCGCTGCGTGAGCTTGTTCGTGAGTTTTAACTTCGGTATCTCGCTGTGCAAGTTGATCAATCTGTTTAATTTCAGCTTGTTCTATTTGCTGTTGCTTGTCTTTTACCTGTTGCTCAACTTGCTGCTCTGCTGAATCATCCTGACTGTTTGACGTTTGAGGTTCTGTATTAACTGACGATTCGTCTACGGATGAATTTTGTTCCGTCCTATTTGTCGCTACAGCTGAAGTATTTGTTTCTGTCGCTGAAGCATCCGAGGGTTGATTAAAGATATTAACTATAGGCTGTTGAGCATTAACAACTTCACCATTACTCGTTCTTGCTGGTTTAGCTGTACTCACAAATGTTCCAGCAGCGACATCAGTAGCCTGGGTTTGAATAGCTGAACGATTCAATACACCAGTAAGATTGAGCGGACCACTTTTTAAGCTGTAACTATTGAAGGGATCTGCAGCAACTATTTGTGGCGGCTTAACCCCATTTGTATTTGCAGAAACAGAATTTGACGGAGCGTTCTGATGAGTATCCGTACTTAAATTGGGTTTAAAGTCGACTGATGCTTTAAAAGCTGATGTTACTGTAGTTTGAATTGGGCTAGATTTGAGCGAACTGCTTTTTACTGAACTGTTTCTAACTTGATTTGAATGGATGATTTCAGGCTGAGCATCTATCACTTTAGCAGATGCCGGTTGAGCTTGTGGTGCAGATAAAGAATTGCGGTGGTTAAGTTGGGCAGTATTATTAACAGACCCAGTGTTAGCAGAAACCATCGCCGCATTCATGATTACACTTCAATATCAATCAAGCTACCAACAGTCTCAGATGCTACTTCAATCACTTTAGCAGATGCTTGAGCTTGGTTAGATGATTCAGTCGCTGACACTAAAGCAGATGTGGTGTCAGTTTGCCCAACAGCACGAGAACTTAAGGTCACAGTATCTTGTGCCGATGTATTTGGCACCGCAGGTTTTTGTTGATCTGGAGTGGCAACAGATGTTGTTGCTTGCGCTAAACCTTGTTGAGCACTCTGCAATCCCTGCATACCTGACGCATAGGCTGATTGAACTTGCATAATACTGCTCCTGATTTTAAAAAAGTCGATTTATTATGGCCTAAACCGACTAATATGTACAGTTTTCAAACAAAAGTTAGCTGTTAACCCAACCCATCTCCCAATCTTTCCATACTGGATTAATTCCTCGTCGCTTCATTTGTTCAACAACTTGCTCTACTGGGCGGTTATCACTGATTTCAAATTGATCAAGTTGGCTGTCTGGCGCCATATAACCGCCTGGTTGAGTTGAACTGCCTGCACTCATGTGGGTAATTCCTAAAGGGAGTAAATTATCCCTTAATGATGGTAACTCTCGCGTGGATAAACTGATTTCAAGCTGGGGGTTAAACAACCTAAATGCACAGATCATTTGTACTAATCCTGCATCGGTTAATTCAACTTTCGGTGTAATGCCGCCAGTACATGGACGTAAACGAGGTAGTGAAATACTGTAGCGACTGCGCCAGTAGGTATTTTCCAAGTAATCTAGATGAAAGCCCATAAGTAATGCATCTAAGCGCCAATCATCTAACCCAAGTAATACCCCGAGGCCAATTTTATCGATACCCGATTTTGCCACTCGATCAGGGGTATCTAAGCGATAGATAAAATCTTGTTTTTTACCGCGAGTATGATGCTGAGCATAAGTATGAGCACGATATGTTTCTTGGTATACCATAACGGCATCAACACCTAGTTTGCCAAGACGCTGATACTGATCAGTCTCCAATGGTTGCACTTCCATTGCCACGTAATTAAAAGCCCTGCTAACTAACGGTAGCACCGACTCAAAATACTCCATTCCAACTTTAGTTTCGTGTTCGCCAGACACCAATAATATCGAATCAAAGCCACGTTGTTTAATAATCGCCATTTCCGCTGCTAGTTCATCACGAGTAAGAGTTTTGCGCTTGACCTTATTGCTCATACTAAATCCACAATAATCGCACTCATTGGCGCACAAGTTTGATAAATATAAGGGTAAGAAAAGGCCGATATTTGCACCAAATCGCTGCCGAGTCAGCTGAGCTGCTTGCTTCGCCATCGGTTCAATGTATGGCATTGCGGCAGGAGATAATAATGCCAACAAGCTATCAAGATTACCGCTTGGATTTTTCAAAGCCAACTCAACGTCTTTGGCGGTTGTTGAATACAACTTCATCGATAATGCTTCGGGGGCTAATTGCGCAAATACGCTTGAATACGTCATACTACCCCCCCTTACTATTCACTGACTTTGCAAGTGAACTGATTGATGGCTCTGACAAGAATCCGGTCAAAGGACTGGTCGCGTGAGCATGGTTGTTCACGGCCCCTAATCCAGCAAGATAAGCTTGTCTTCCTGTGGCAACCGCATCAGCAAAACATTTAGCCATTTGCTGAGGATTGGCACTACTTGCAATCGCGGTATTCACCAATACTGCAGCTGCGCCCATTTCCATAGCTCTGCAAGCTTGTGAAGGTGCACCAATGCCGGCATCCACTATTACCGGGATATTAGCCTGTTCGATAATAATGCTTAAGAATGTTTCCGTTGCTAACCCTTGATTACTGCCTATTGGACTGCCGAGTGGCATCACCGCAGCGCAACCGACTTCTTCTAAGCGCCTACACAAGACTGGATCAGCATGCACATAAGGCATGACAATATAGCCTTTTTCGCATAAGTGTTGAGCCGCTATTAATGTTTCAATAGGATCGGGCATGAGGTATTTAGGATCGGGATGAATTTCAAGTTTAATCCATTTAGTGCCCAGCATTTCATAAGCGAGTTCAGCGGCAAAAATAGCTTCTTTGGCATTACGCGCACCAGCGGTATTAGGTAGTAATTTAACCCCCATACTTTGCAAAGGACCGAGTAAATTGTCATGGCCGCGAGTCAAATCAATCCGCTTCATCGCTAAGGTGACTAACTGCGAACCAGAACTTGCTATCGCTTGTAACATTGTATTGTGATTTGAAAATTTTCCTGTTCCGGTGAGTAACCGAGACGAAAATTGATGATCGGCTATCGTTAACATTATTAACCTCCAGCAACGGCAGAAAAGACGGTTATATTGTCATCGGCTTGACACACTGCATGCATCCAACGACTTCGAGGCACAACAGTATCGTTGACCACAATGGCCACTCCTTGAGTGGGTAAATCGCTGAGTATAAGTAGTTCAGCCAAATTCAAATTGGCCCGAACATGTTGCTCGACACCATTAAGGTGCAGGGTTATTAGCTCGAGGGGATCAGTTTGTGTCATTAGACCGCTCCTGATGATCAGTTAATGGATATTGATGACATACTTCACATTGTGGGTCTTGACTCATGTTGGCATACTGCCAACGTAAATCCTGAGCATTAAATCGATGTAAAACACCGTATTGCGTAAAGGTATTGCAGATGTGCTGCAGGCCCACCAGCGCTTGCATACTGGCTATAATGCCCACGGCCGGCCCAAACACGCCAGCTTGAGTACAATTTTGCATAATGGGGGTATCAAGTGGATATAAACAACAATAGCAACCGCTGTGTGAATGTGGTCTCGAAAAATCAAGACAAAATAATTGCCCCTGATATGCACTGATAGCACCACTAACCAAGGTTAACTGATGCTGTACACACAGTTGGTTTATCAATTGCCTCGCACTGACATTATCTGTGCAATCGAACACTACAGGTTTTACCGTAAATCGTTTAACAAGCTGATTAAAATGCGCTGAGGTAATGGGTTGTGCTAACACGTCGATATTGATTTGAGGGTAAGCATCACTCAGTGCACTTTTTGCAATGTTGACTTTTGCTTGGCCAATATCAGATGCCCTGAACAGTAGTTGCCTTGGTAAATTGGATAATTCCACCACATCATGATCAATTAACAGTATTTGCTGAACACCCGCAGCAGCTAAATAATGCGCCACTACATTTCCTAAGCCTCCTACACCGATGATCACTACAGGGCTATTCATAATGGCAAGCTGCCCTGCTTCTCCAATATCACCCAGTAGCATGGTGCGTGAATATTGAATGTAATCCAGACCAGATAGAGAATTCATACTCCCTCCTGAGGTGAACAGGCTTTTGCTAAAGGCCGCGTAAGCTGCAACCATTTATGATGCAAGGCTCGATACGCTTTTGCAGGATCGTCAGCCATAGTTACCGCTCTAACAACAGCAGCATCACCAACGCCGGTTTCAGCAATCTGCTCAAGGTTATTGAGATTTATCCCGCCAATTGCGACTGTCGGATAATGGCGCGCAAATAAACTGGCATAACGTTTAAGTTTGCTGAGCCCTTGAGGCGCGGAAGGCATTTGCTTGGTCGTGGTAGCAAAAATATGCCCAAGAGCAATATATGAAGGCGAACATTGGTGGGCTAACAAGGCTTCAAAATAACTGTGACTCGATAACCCTAACGCCATTCCTGTTGCCGCTATCGCGGTTAAATCTGCAATGAGCAAATCCTCTTGGCCTAAATGAACCCCAAAAGCACCGTGTTTAATCGCCAGTTGCCAATGATCATTAATAAACAACTGAGCATGATATTCGCGACCGAGTTTGATGGCCTCAATGATATTCGCTTCGAGTGTTAATCGTTGCCGATTATCGGTATCGGTATCGGCATCGGTATTAGTCGCTAACTTGGCACGATATTGGACCGTCTTGCAGCCCGCTTTTAATACATTTTTTAATATTCCAAGATCATCTAAAACAGGATAAATCCCCAAGGATTGATGCACCGCTTTAAAACTATTCAGTGGAGCTGGCTTAAACCGATCTTGAGCGCGATAGTCAGAGGATACTAAATTGATTGATGGCATCATTCCTAAATCAGCAGGCCAACCAGTACGGGCTAATACACCAGGTCCTTGCCCGAGACTTACACCTAAAGTGAGTCCCTTATTGACGTAGGCTTTTGCCAGCACAATAGCATCATGAATCACGAACTCATGGGCAATAAAACACGCTATTGCAGATGATAATGTGCAACCACTGCCATGATTATTGGTGGTTGCTATCCGCTGGCTACTTAGCATAAACACCGCATTACTGTGTGTAATACTGGCACCTTTAACGTTTTTACTCACATATACATCTATTGCATATTGTTGCTGCCACTGAGCATCACCGCCTTTAGCGAGCACATTGCATTTAAATGTATCGGATAACAATTTGGCATCGCAGATCATTTGCTGTTGCTGAGCAACCTTGTTATCGACATCACAATATTGCGCTAACGCATACTGAGAACATAAGCGCTTCAATTCGTGCTGATTAGGCGTTAGTAAATCAATTAAACCAATGAGAGGGCTAAAATCGAGATCGATAGAATTAAAATTAGCACCACTACTGGCGACCATGACGGGATCAAGCACCACAAAAGGTACTATCTTCTGAGTAGCGCGCATCTGAGTCAAACAGTCAGCCAATATGTCGACCTGTGCTTGGGATGCAAGCAGGCCAATTTTAATCGCCACTGGCGGCAAATCCACGAGTAAACTACTGAACTGAGCCAACAACATGGATTCAGAAACGGTTTCTACAAGACTCACACTGACTGAGTTTTGCGCAGTTACTGTGGTTATTACGCTACACCCGTGACACGACAAGTCTTGCATAGTTAATAAATCAGCTTGAATCCCCGCACCACCACCACTGTCTGAACCCGCTATGGTCCAGACAATGGGTGGGGTTTGAGTTATGGATTCACTGACAAATGTCGATGAATTCATGGCGATTATTCAACCTCTACCGTTAAGTCAGTATTAACTTGTGCTGCGGGTTTGACGTCGTGATAAAGCGCCGAGCCCGACGCTTTGAACTCTGCCGACTTTTGCGCCATCGCTTCGGACGGATTTATGGCTTGAGCCGTATGTAGAGCTTGATAAGCACTAGCAGAAGATACTTCAATCTTAAGTGCTTCAGCTTGTTCAAGATTCGCGGCATATTCACGTACTTCGTGGGTTATTTTCATCGAACAGAATTTAGGCCCACACATTGAACAAAAATGAGCCACTTTGGCTGATTCTTGTGGTAACGATTCGTCGTGGTAAGCACGAGCGGTATCAGGATCAAGACCTAGGTTATATTGATCTTCCCAACGGAATTCAAAGCGGGCTTTTGATAATGCATTATCACGTACTTGCGCACCTGGATGACCTTTAGCGACATCCGCAGCATGGGCAGCAATCTTGTAGGCAATTAAGCCTTGTTTTACATCTTCTTTGTTAGGCAAACCTAAGTGTTCTTTAGGGGTGACGTAACACAACATCGCCACGCCGTACCAAGCCATCATGGCAGCACCAATACCTGAGGTGAAGTGATCATAGCCAGGCGCAATATCGGTTGTTTGTGGGCCTAATGTATAAAATGGCGCTTCATCACAAAGGGCCAATTGCTTTTCCATATTGACTTTAATCAATTGCATTGGCACATGACCTGGGCCTTCGATGATGGTCTGCACATCGTATTCCCATGCAATTTTGACCAATTCACCTAAGGTTTCTAATTCCGCAAATTGCGCTTCATCATTGGCGTCGGCAATTGAACCGGGGCGCATACCATCCCCTAACGACAACGACACATCGTATTGGGCGCAAATTTGGCAAATATCGCGAAAATGTTCATATAAGAAACTTTCTTGATGATGACTTAAACACCACTTAGCCATAATTGAACCGCCACGCGACACAATGCCGGTAAGGCGTTTGGCGGTCATGGGTACATAACGCAATAACACCCCTGCATGAATCGTAAAATAGTCTACGCCCTGCTCGGCTTGTTCAATCAATGTATCTCTAAATACCGCCCAACTGAGGTCTTCGGCAACGCCATTAACCTTTTCTAATGCTTGATAAATCGGCACAGTACCAATCGGCACAGGCGAATTACGGATAAGCCACTCACGCGTTTCATGAATATAACGTCCAGTCGACAAATCCATGACCGTATCGGCGCCCCAACGGGTAGACCACACGAGTTTTTCAACTTCTTCTTCAATCGAAGATGTCACCGCCGAATTACCAATATTGGCATTCACCTTCACCAAAAAATTACGCCCAATAATCATAGGTTCAGTTTCAGGATGGTTAATATTCAGCGGAATAATTGCTCGACCTCGGGCGACTTCATCGCGGACAAACTCAGGAGTGATAAGTTGCCCAATATGTGCACCAAAATTCTCACCTGGGGCTTTTTGAGTCAACACGCTATCGGTTACTTCAGCGCGAGCCATGTTTTCACGAATGGCAATGTATTCCATTTCAGGGGTAATAATACCTTGGCGTGCATAATACATTTGGGTCACGCATTTGCCCTTCTTGGCACGTTTAGGCGCGACTAAGGCGTCAAATCGTAAATGATCGAGTCCATCGTCGGCCAGTCGTTGTTGGGTAAAACCCGAACTTGCACCCGTTAATTGCTCAGTATCTTGTCGCTCATCAATCCATGCTTGACGGATTTTAGGTAAGCCTTCACGCACATTGATATCAGCAAGGGGATCAGAATAAGCACCCGCGCAGTCATAAACCATGATCGGCGGATTGGCTTGTTTAATGGGTTCAGCGTCGGTACCACCAATAACGGTATCAGTTTGATTAACTTGACGCATAGCAACGTTGATATCAGCACGACTACCCGCTAAATAGACTTTTTCCGAGTTAGGATGTTGTAACGGTTTAAGGGTATCAATAAATTGTTGAGCGTTAGCTCGAGTTTGACGACGGTTTGGATTTGACATTAGCAACCTCAATATTAAGAGTAGAGTTGCTTGTCTGGAGAGGTGTTGATAGCAGCAGTAAACAATAAAAAAGCTATTGCTTACGTCAATAATCACATAGAAAAATACTAAAGTAATAACGTAACTGGAATATAAGCCGATAAAAAACTCGGAGGTAAACGTCCAATTACAATCGTGTTAATACGTTATTTATCTTCCCAATAATCATGATTATTACGCTTGTTTCCTTCGCAGGTTCTAGCCTGATCAGGTTCAACGGATCCCGAATAAACGGTCTCAGCCATAATGGCACTCCGACAAGATGTCACGCAGTATAAGCAAGCTTGTCGCTAAATAACAAGCACTAAAATAATCATTTCATACAAAAGTCATCAATCCACATGTCAGAAACTGATGCAGTGTCATTGATATCTCAATGATTCATTTATCACCACAGACAGCTATTCATCAAGCTGCGACACTATGTCGCATTCATCATATTTATTAGCAGGTTATAATTTAACAGACTAATAAACACCTTTGAAATATATTCATCAAAGGTTGATAAAATAACAATAAAGGTGATGACATTGACAAATAAAGTAATGCAAACCATTAAATTAAATACTAATTCCCCATGGGTTTACTCATCAATTGCATTGGCTATAATGTTTGCTATTACACAACCAGTGATGGCTGAACAGTATGATAAGCGAAATAGTGAAGGCATTGAGCGGGTTGAAGTACATGGACAAGCGGCCAATAACGATTTACTCGGTTCTGCCCAAAACTTATTAAATAAACAAGGTGTAGATTTTTCTGAAGCGGGTGGCGTATCTGCATTACCGATTTTAAATGGCATGATGGGCGATCGGATCAAAGTGCTCATTGATGGCAGCGACATTACGTCATCATGTGCAAACCAGATGAACCCGCCACTTTCATATGTGTCAGCCAATCAAATTAGTTCGACCCAAGTGGTTGCTGGAGTCTCTCCGGTGAGCGCCGGTGGCGATAACATTGCAGGCGTAATTAACGTCACTAGCTTAACCCCTGTATTTACCGATAGCGACACAGTGACATGGCAAAGTGGTAACATATCTAGCGGTTATCGAAGCACCAATGACGCCATTCTCGCAGGTGTAAATGCCACTGTTGCTAGTAAAACATTAAGCTTTAATTACCAAGGATCATTTGAAGATGCAAACAGCTATACAGATGCCCATGGCGATAAAGTACTAGACACTTTATACCAATCACAAAATCATGCATTAACCGCTGCTTGGCAAGATGACATTCAACAAGTTGCTGTCAAATTGACTCATCAACATATCCCCTTTCAAGGTTTTGCAAACCAGTATATGGACATGACGAATAATGACAGTTATGGCGCATTAGTACGTTATCAACGAACACTTGAAAACGAAGGCGAGTTCACAGCCCAAGCAAACTGGCACAATGTAGAGCATCAAATGGGCTTCTTTACCGATGAAAAAACCGGCATGATGCCAATGAAAACTAAGGGTAAAGATTACAGTTACCAACTGCATTGGCAGCTACCAATGAGCTCAGACAGCACCTTATTAATTGGCCAAGAATATTATGTTTATCAACTTGATGATACATGGCCTGCGATTGAAGGTTCAGCCATGATGGGTCCCAATGACTATGTCAATATTAATGGTGGCGAACGCCAACGTGCAGCTCTTTATGCCGAGTGGCAACAAACAATGAATACACGTTGGTGGCTGTCTGCAGGTGTTCGTTATGAATACGTATCAACCAGCACAGGTGAGGTTCAGCCTTATAACACCATGAGCATGATGGGCATGACCAATGTTAATGCCATAGCCGCAGATGAATTTAATGGCCTCTATCGAAAGCGCAATGACAATAACATCGATGCCACCCTTCTAGCTCGCTATCAACTCAGTGATACTGAAGTGATAGAGCTTGGTTTAGCCCAAAAGAACCGCGCACCCAATTTATATGAGCGATACAGTTGGGGCCAAAGCACCATGGCCACAACGATGATTGGCTGGTATGGCGATGCAAACGGCTACATAGGCAACCCAGACCTTAGTGCAGAAACTGCACATACATTGAGTATGGCTTACAAGCTAGTACAAGATGATTTAGCATTTAGTGCAACAGCTTGGTACAGCAGCATTAACGATTTTATTGATGCCAATGTGGTCAGCAGCTTTAATCGCACAAGCATCGATACTAATAGTCGTCATATTTTACAGTTTACAAATGTCGACGCCACCCTGTTTGGTGCACGCATTGATGCTGAATATCAACTAGCAGACAATGACACGGGTAAATGGCGCTTTAACGCTAACATCAACGCAACTCGCGGCGAAAGAGATGACAATGACCAGCCGCTGTATCAAATAAAACCTTTGCAAACAGAGCTAGCTTTGCAACAACAGCTAGGTGATTGGCAAAATAGGTTCAGTTGGCAATGGGTTGCAAGTAAAGATCGCGTGGATGAACAGCGTTTAGAAAACACAACTGACAGTTACTCACTGCTTAATTTAAGCAGCAGTATCCAATGGCATGATGCCACAATGACTATTGCAGTGAAAAATCTACTGGATGAGTATTATCAACTGCCTCTGGGCGGTGTCAGTATCGCTGAATATAAGGCTGACAGCAGTAACGGTTTTCAACAAATAGCCGGTTCGGGTCGCTCACTGGAGCTCAATGTCAATTACGTATTCTAGTTAACCAGCTATAAGTAATAAGCCGATGCCATGTAATAATTACCACATTATTGGCTAACCTGAAACGGCAGTACTGCTGATGTTAAGATAGACAAAAGCCTCTACATTGCTGTAGAGGCTTTTGTCTTATTTGGCGAAGCAGACGCTGATATTGAAACAGTGAACCCGCGACCTCCGGCGTGACAGGCCGGTTTCTATTGAACTGCGATGGAATAACATTAATGCGCTGACATTTGATAATCTAGTAGGTATTGCATCCTAGTCTGAATCACCAATTCTGTTAATTTTTGAACAGAAAAAAGCCTCTACATTGCTGTAGAGGCTTTCATCTTATTTGGCGGAGCGGACGCTGATCTTGAAACAGTAAACCCGCGACCTCCGGCGTGACAGGCCGGTTTCTATTGAACTGCGATGGAATAACATTAATGCGCTGACATTTGATAATCTAGTAGGTATTGCATCCTAGTCTGAATCACCAATTCTGTTAATTTTTGAACAGAAAAAAGCCCCTACATTACTGTAGAGGCTTTTTTCTTATTTGGCGGAGCGGACGCTGATGTTGAAACAGTGAATCCGCGACCTCCGGTGTGACAGGCCGGTTTCTATTGAACTGCGATGGAATTACATAAATACACTAACATTAGCTAATATGGGCGGTTTCTGGCTAAGTAAAACACCAAATCTTTTGATTTTTCATAAGAAAAAAGCCCCTACATTGCTGTAGAGGCTTTCATCTTATTTGGCGGAGCGGACGGGACTCGAACCCGCGACCCCCGGCGTGACAGGCCGGTATTCTAACCAACTGAACTACCGCTCCAAAACGGTTTGTATACACTTAATAAAACTAACAATAGTATAAATATTATCTGTTTTATTAAGTGTAAACAGTCACTTGAATGGCGGAGCGGACGGGACTCGAACCCGCGACCCCCGGCGTGACAGGCCGGTATTCTAACCAACTGAACTACCGCTCCACACAAGTGCGATGAATAATAAAGTTGTGATAATTAATCGTCAACAGTTTTTTAATTGTTTTTGCTCATTTAGTTAAAAAACGTACAATTATCAAGTTTTAGTACAAAAAGCACTCACTTCAGTGGGTTAGTTTTTGTCATCAGGCATACTTAAATCAATATCATCTAGGTCGACGCTTTCTAGAATACTGTCTTTAGGTTTATCCTCATTAACGGGGTTTTGCTTTAACCTTTCTTCTGCCGCAGCCATCGCCTTTGCCAGCGTTTGTTTTTTTCGCCATATCACCAAACCGATAATACCAACAAAAAAGAGTACGCCATTAATGGTAATAATCCAGAACATTGCATCGTCTTTAGCTACTTTCTCTTCAATTTCTGCTTGAATAGCCGCTTTTTCAGCAAGTTCTTCAACTGATGGAGGTGGAGCTGGGGGCTCTACTAAATTAAAAAACATTTCAGGTAAATTGAGTACAATTTCTCGGCCATCAACCGTCGTAGAAACCGCACTGCCTTTAACACGATAACTGCCAAACTCAGTCACTTTAGGTAAGTATAAAATTTGATCTGCACTGGTCATGGTTTGCAAGGTGATAGGCAGCAACAATCCTGCAGGGCCGACTAAGTCAAACTCAAAATGCGTTTCTGCTAATTTCACCACAGATTCATCAACCGTCAATTGTATCTGCCATATGCCTTTTAATGGATCGCTATTGGGCACCATTTTGACAGTAATTGGTTGTGGCGATAGCTCAAACGGCATCACATATTCACGTTCAAATATATTATTTCGGGCGGTAACGTTGAGTACATAATGACCGGTAGGTTGTTGTAAATTATGGCTTCCGGTAAAGATGCCATCATCAGGTACTTCGTCCAACAATTCACCATTGTCTTTATAAGCACCGACAATAATGGTGCCCGTTGCAAAGTTATCGTCAGTAGGAAGATGCTCACTGGTAAAACGAGCAGTCCATTCGACCATATACTCCAAACCCGGCATTCTCATGGTTAAACTATCACCCAAGAGTCTTGCTGTTACTTTCAACCTTTCACCCTGATAAAGTGGTTGCGGTAACGGTTGCACAGCAATGTCTAATGCAGATAATTTTTTAATTGTCGACCCTTCAACCACACTCCCCAATAACTGCCAAGGCCCTGGCATTGGTTTTTCGATATAAATCATATCAGCAGCAATACCGTCTACCCATTTTACCGTTTGAGGATGACGATTTGAGTACCATTTACTGCCATCGGGTAAAATGACCACGACAGGAGCGGAACCATAGCTTCGTTGGATAACCAACGTTAAATGATCGACCATGTGATCGATTCGAAAACGATTTTTAAGTTCTGCTGCTTGCGATGCATTGACCACTGCAGCCTGGGCATTAGGTTGCCACGCTAAGATAAGACTCAGCAACAATAAACAAAGAATAGCAAGATAACCGGCGCGAGTAGCACTCATAAAGGTTGGTTTACCCTCTCCAGAGACATTTACCTGACTTCGCAATGAGGTCAAGTCGTTGTTCGTGTAATAGTATTTCATCGGCAGATGCACCAACGACTTTAAGATTAAACGCCGAAGGATCGATATTTTTAATTCCGCCACCTTCTTGACCCGCTTTTTCATTGGACAAATTAAACTTAATTTGTCCACCAGTCATGATTAAGTAAACATCAGCAAGAATTTCCGCATCGAGTAATGCGCCGTGATAAGTACGGCGGCCATTATCGATACCATAACGTCGACACAATGCATCTAGATTGTTTTTTTGGCCTGGATGCAGACGTTTGGCAATGGCCAAACTGTCGAGAATACTGCAAATGTCTTTGGTTTTAGGCCCAATTGGATTGAGTTTTGAAAACTCATGGTCCATAAAGCTCACATCGAAGTTGGCGTTATGAGCGACAATTTCAGCACCATCGATAAAATCGATAAAATCTTTGGCTATTTGATGAAAACGCGGTTCGTTGGCCACACGGTCATTGGTAATACCGTGAACTTGAATTGCCTCTTCATCAATCGCTTGACCAGGATTAATATATTGGTGATACGTTCGGCCTGTTAAGCGACGATTAATCACTTCGACACAACCAATTTCAATAATGCGATGGCCCACATAAATAGGTCCACCCGCTTGGTTCATACCGGTAGTTTCGGTATCGAGGATCACTTGACGACTTGCACTAGAAATAATGTTCATATTTTTTACTCATTCAGCCCTCGCCTTTGTATAAATTGAGTATACTGGCGCGAATATTTCGCTATGGTAACAACTTGATGGCCGAACTCAAACAGCTGTATATTTTTACTGATGGCTCTTGCTTAGGAAATCCAGGACCTGGCGGTTATGGCGTGGTAATGAAATATAAACATCAGCAACATGAAATCGCCGATGGATTCTCATTAACAACCAATAATCGTATGGAACTTTTAGCCCCAATTATCGCGTTAGAAACGTTATACGAACCCTGTAATATTATTTTAACCAGCGATAGCCAGTATATGCGCCAAGGTATTATGACTTGGATCCATGGTTGGAAGAAAAAAGGCTGGATAACCTCAACTAAACAACCTGTCAAAAACGTCGATTTATGGAAGCGTCTAGATGCGGTAAGTCAATTACACAAGATTGACTGGCACTGGGTAAAAGGCCATGCAGGCCATATTGAAAATGAACGTTGCGACGTATTGGCACGCAAAGCAGCCGAAGCTAAACCTCAACAAGTTGATACTGGTTATAATCCTGAATAATTCGGTTTTAGTTATTTAACCTTCGCGCTGGATGATCACAGTTATCAAACTGTTCTTTGCCATGCTAACAGGGTTGCACTGACCTGCAATAAGCTAGATATTGACTCGTCAATAAGCCCTGTTAGTACAAAATGGCATATTGATATGAAAATAATTCAAATATTCAGGTGTTGGCTTTCGGACCTCATATCTTAAACCGAGCGGAGGTTATTTTTATGGTTTTGAACTGTTCAATGTCTGGGTCTCAATACTCGGAGTATGAGTTAATCCGTTACGGCCAGCCGATGGCGCCGTTGACCAGTTGGGTGCTTTTACCTTCGACTTATCTTTAATCGGTGTAAGCGGAGTCGTCATTTTGCGAGCCACAATTAAGTAAACACTGCCGGTACTAGGTAGCCAGTTAGCGATACTTTTTTGCCACAATGGTGCTTGTTGAGGTTTGCTCGGTTGATTAGGTGTGCTGACCCCGCGTTGGCCTAATAACGAATGGTACATTAACCGTTCATCTGCTAATACTTTATATCCCAGTAACCCAAGCCAATCTTTTACCCTTGATGGCATAAAAAACTGCCCGTTCCAAGGTAATTTAGTTTGATATTTTGGCAAGATTTTGCCTATAAAAGCTGGACTGATGGGATTAAAACCGACAATAAAAATATAACCACTGCTGATGAGCACTCGGTCGAACTCTCGTAAAATTTGATAAGGATCAGATTCAAATTCTAATAGAAAACAACTTAACACCGCATCAATTGCACTTTGTTGTACGGGTAAATGATGCGGATCAGCCTGAATATTCGCATCTGAGCCGTCATAGACAGAAAAATGTCGTGCTATGTTGCAATGTAAACTGTTTAACTGGCTACTTAACGCCCCGGCTTTAAGAAAATGATAGCCAAATATTCGCGGCCACCAAGGGGCTAATTTAGCTTCAATCTCAGCTTGCAATAATTCACCAAAAGGCAAATCTTGCCAAATAAGGGGTTTTAACATGGAGCCCGCCAACTAATACTTTGCAAAAATGTCATATTTTCTCAACCCATCAACTTTACCATAGCTTGTTTGATGTTCAGCTAACCATCATTGATACTTTCAGAATAACTTCACTTGAAGTTATTTAACGATATCCGTTACCCTAACAGATAGTCAATCATCACTCGAGTCAGATTATGCTTAACGTTCACGCCATTCCAGCTTTTAATGACAACTACCTTTGGTTAATTCATCAAACAAGTAGCCTTGATGCTTACGTAGTTGATCCAGGCTGTGGCCAAAGTGTTATCGATTATTTAGCCACCACAGAACTTAACTTAGTCGGTATTCTCATTACCCACCACCACAGCGACCACACTGGCGGTATAAAACAACTGCAACAGCACTTCAACAATAGTCTTATTGTTTATGGTCCGAGTAACGAACGTATCGATGGTTTAACTCACCCATTAACAGTTACATCGGATATAAATATTGAGATACCTCATTTAGGGCTTACTCAGGTGATAGCCGTACCAGGACATACTTTAGGTCATATTGCCTACTATATTGATGATAAATTATTTTGTGGCGATACCTTATTCAGTGGCGGGTGTGGACGGTTATTCGAAGGCACTCCGACGCAAATGCTGCAATCGTTGACCGTGTTGGCAAACTTACCCGACCAAACCCAAGTTTTCTGTGCTCATGAATACACACAATCCAACCTTAATTTCGCCTTACATGTCACACCCAATAATTTACAGTTGATTGATTATGCCCATAAAGTTAATCAATTACGCTCACAAAACATACCAACCATCCCTAGCACAATCGCGACAGAAAAAGCCATAAACCCGTTCCTACGTTGTCATATAAATGAGACTCAAGTCGCAATATCAACAGAATACAAAATAGTAAATATAGATGATATTCAGACATTTACATTATTAAGGGAATGGAAAAATCAATTTTAGATTAACATGAAAACACTTTAATAAGACATGCCAAATAATTTAATCTACAATGCCAAACTGAACTAAAGCATGTCCAAAAGAGTCTCATAGGCATTTGGTATGTTCGCCCTTTTTTTTACGCCCTGAGAACTTGAGGAAGTGTATCTTCAAATGAAAGCAAACTTGATTATTATAGCTGGCAGTATGCTGGCTATAACGGGGTGCCAGACACTCCATACTGCAGAGCCAAGTTCTGATAGTACAACCCAGACTGTTACAGCTAACGCTAAAAACAAAAAATCAGCGACCGTAACTCTTGAGCAAATTGAAGAACAAGTTGCTCAAGTTAACGATTTATGGCTCAGGATCAGCAACCAAATGCACTTTCCTGTTGTCGATAATGCTTTGGTTGCTCAGTACCGCCAATGGTACATCGATAATCCTATGCATTTAGAAATCGTCACTCAACGTGCTCAGCCATATCTGTATTACATTGTTGAACAGTTAAAAAAACGCAATTTACCTTTAGAGCTAGCATTGCTGCCTATTGTTGAAAGTGGTTTTGACCCACTAGCCCATTCACCAAGTGATGCATCGGGTTTATGGCAATTAACCTCACCAACGGCCATGTCGTTTGGCGTAAAGACAAATTGGTGGTATGACGGACGCCGTGATGTTGCCTCATCGACAAAAGCAGCTTTAGATTTAATGGAATACCTTTACGCCAAAATGGATCACAATTGGTTATATACCATTGCCGCTTATAACTCTGGTGAAGGTCGAATATTCAATGCCATAAAACATAACCAAGCCCGCGGAAAATCGACAGATTTCTGGTCATTATCGCTGCCAAGAGAAACCGCTCACTATGTCCCCCAGTTATTAGCATTGGCAGATGTCATTAAACATGCAGATAAGTACGGCATCAATTTAACGCCTATAGATAACTCGCCTCAAATAGAGGTAGTCGATATTGAAAGCCAACTCGACATTAATTTAGCGGCTGATTTGGCTCAAATTGACATAAATGATTTAAAAGCGATTAATCCAGGTTTAAAGCGCTGGGCAACAGCCCCACAAGGTCCACATCAATTGATTGTGCCTAGTGATAAAGCGGTATCCTTTAAACGAGCATTAGCCACTATTGAACCAAACTCCCGTATTAACTGGGTTCGTTATAAAATTAAGTCTGGTGATAGCATCAGTGAAATTGCCGACCAATTTGAAACCACGGCTACATTAATAAGAAGCAGTAACGGTATTAAAGGCAATAATATTATTGCTGGTCGATTTTTAATTATTCCTGTTGCGGCAAAAGATCCAGATTTAGCCACCATGACCGCAGACCAAGTACTGGCACGCAAAACGGTGGTCAAATCAAGCCCAAACAAGCAAGCTTATATCATTAAATCTGGTGATTCATTATGGAAGATAGCGCAGTCACAGCAAGTGACTGTCGCACAATTAATGAAATGGAATAATCTTAAAAAACAATCCACGTTAGCCATCGGTAAATCATTAGTTATTTTTCCTAATGAAGTCGCCATTAACACTGCAAGCAATGATAAAACGGTTAGCTATCGCGTCCAATCAGGTGACTCTTTAGCGCGTATAGCACTTAAATATAAGGTTACCGTTGCAGAGTTAATCGAATGGAACAGTTTACAAAATAGTAAATTGATCCAACCTGGACAGATACTGAAACTGATTGTGACCAATAGCTAGTTAGCTTTGCCTATAAGGGACTGTTACTCAACAAAGGTTATTGGTATTGGAATCGCTATTGGTATGAATTAAATACTCAGTTAAATTCAGCCATAAAAAACGGACAAGTTATTATTTGTCCGTTTTTTACGGCATAACATTAATAAATCAACTGTTTCGCAGTGTTCAATAATTTGATTAGGCTAACCATACTGCCATTACAGCACATTACTATCCATTTTTAACCTAGTTAACCTCTACTGGGATAATAAACGTTTATCAAACAGTCCTTTGTCTCGCTAACTGTGTTGCATTGACTTGCAATAGGCTAGCTATTGACGTACCAATTTGCCTTATTAGCAAAACAAAAGACAAGTTTGATATAAAATAGGCCGAATATTGTCATTTCGACTCACATATCCCACTTCTTAACCCGAGTTGAGGTTAGTTAACTGCAAACCATATAGCAGTAACAAAAGCCGCTTTGGACAAGGCTGTAGTCCTCATATCGAATCTCCTACAGCCTTTGTTATTAATGGATGATTTAAATTCCAAGCTTCTTAAACAATCCTTCTTTTAGCTTTTCTTTGGCTTTATCTGCTTCATCTTTAAATTGGCCTTCCAATAACGCTTTGGTATCAATGCCAAACTTAGGCTCTTGGAAAGTACCTTTAATAGTTAACGGAATGTCGATACCTTTAAGAGACTCATCAGCAGGTTCGCCTTGTCCTGATAATGACCCAACGACACTGGTTGTTAAGGTGTAATCTAACGCTTCAGTAGCAATGTTTGCCGTACCTTTACCATTTAAGCGAATTAACGGTGAAGCCATCGCTAAATCAGGGTTAGTTACAACAGCATCTTTCATGGTGAAACTTCCAGTTAAACTGGTAAAATCGGTTTTCAACTCTTCTTTCTTATCCGCCGATAAATCACCTTTCAGCTTTTGCTGTGCGCTACGGATCATCTGTGGAATGTTAACTCCATACAATGATCCATCTGCTACTTCAAACTTACCCACGGCATTAAGATTGTTTTTAAGATTATCGACAATCAAACTGGCACCACTACCTTTAACTTCAAAACTCGCTGTTCCAGAAAGCAAATCTACTTCAGCGGCATCGGTTAATAACGGACGAATTTGCACCCCAGTCAACTTTTTATCAAACACATAAGTTGGTACCGCTTTACGACCATCAAGCTTAGCGCTAAGTGCTAGCTTACCTTCATATAAATCGGCAGTCAGCAACGACAACGTTAATACGCCTTTATTAACGGCCATTTTCATTTGCCAATTTTGCGTTAGCATATTACTAACTTTAATTGATTTAGCGGTTAAGTTTAGGGTTAAATCGACACTCTTTAATCCCGACAAATCAGGTTCTTTGCTTGGTGCAGTTTCAGGAGTTGCCTCATTTTCTTTGGCATCGCCTTCTTGCTTTGGCAGTAATGCATCGACATCAATATCACCAACATCAAGATTCATCGCAATTTTAGGAATGCTATTACCATAGTTGATCTTAATATCGCCAGTGGCGGCTAAGTCCATAGCTGACATTTTAGTCAATTGCAGCTCAATGGTTTTTGCATCTAATGCCATCTTCATTTGTGTACTCAGCTCAGCGGTAATCGCTTTGCCTGGCAAACTATCGCCTTGGGCTTTATGCACCATGTCAAAATCATTAATCGTGACATTCTGTAATGCTTGGTCGACTTTAATTTTGCCTTGTCCAGATGACGCTAACTGCATATCAGGCAGTGTCGCTGAAAACTCGTAAGCAAAATCAGCGAATTGTCCTAGGCTGAACTGTCCTAAAGTAAAACTTTTTAGACTGAAAGTTTGAGTCGTATTGCTGGCCATATCAATAATATTGATATTCGTATTGGTAAGTTCAATACCGCCAATATCTAACGTCTGTAAAGACATTGCCTCTGAATTGCTTGAGGTTGATTGTGGTTTTTCTGCCGATGTTTCAGCAGTCAAACCATCAAAACTAGTCTTGCCGTCTTTTTGAGTGACTAAGTTAAGTGTTAAGCCATCTAGCTTTAATAAATCAACTTCTATTTGTTGGCTAAACAATGGCATCAACGCCACATTGGCCACGGCCTCATTAACATCAAGCATCGCAGCGGGTGTAAACCCATTTGGGTTCGATAACGAAATGCCCCCGAGCTTGATGCCTAAAGATGGAAACACGCTCCAGCTTAAATCTTGGCTGATTTGTAAGTCACGGCCAGTTTGTTTTTTTACCGCATCAACAATTTGCGGTTTAAAATTATTTAAATCGAAAAACATTGTGAGGTAGACGGTTATACCGACCACTATGGTTAGCACTATCGCTAACAACCACTTTACTACTTTCATTTTTGCTTCCTTGTCTGTCGCTACTTTAAGCTAAAATAGCTAAATCCAGTGCCTGCCTACTGACAGCAACACCATTTAAATCAGCGTAGATCATCATTCCAGGAGAAATACTGATGCCAGCAATCTCGATTGTGACATTGACCTCACCTACGTCTTTTTTGTCTGTTTTAATGGGATTAGTGCCTAAAGCTTGCACACCAATTGGCATAGTGTTGATGGTTCCAGCGTCGCGAATACAACCATTGATGATAATACCTTCCCAACCATTATCGCATGCATTTAAGGCTATCATGTCACCAAGCAATGCTCGTCTTGTTGAGCCTCCACCGTCAACAACTAATACTTTACCGTGACCCTTTTTTGCTAATTCAGATTTTACTTTTGAATTGTCTTCAAAACATTTAACGGTCACGACTTCACCGTAGAATATCGATTTTGCACCAAATGCTTTCCATGGATTTGACAACAACGTCAATTGTTCAGGGTAGTGATCAAATAAGTCTGGCAATAGATCTAACATGACTCCTCCTTGTAGATCAAAATCTTAGGTTACCGAGAATGAGTATATTCAACAAGTATTGTTAACGATATATTATTACACTCAGAAAGTATCGTTAACTTAGTATATCAACACATCCACAAATCAAGTAAAAGAGTGACTTATTCAATAAAAATGAATATAATTTCTAAAAATAACGTAGAAAATCATACTTATGAGTGAAGATTTAAATTTACAGAAAATGATGGATGCGTTTGATGAGCTAGATTTCGAACAACGCACAACCACAAACCTTGAAAATGCCCGTAATAAGCAGCAAATGACAGCGTATATTGAGTCGTTAGATTTTAGCCTGCGCCGTTTATTAATTTTGCAAGACACGGTAAATACTATTGTTGAGCAAAAACAAGTAAACCTGCTTAAACAAGAGCATATTCAAACTTATAAAACTAAAATTATTAACCTCTCTCGCCAGTACAATATCTCATATCAAGATGTCATCAATATAATGGTGCAAATATCACGTTAATAACGATTAACTAATTGAATCAACTTCGTAAAGAAAATGAATTTATTCTCATTCTGCAATATTAAACTTGTTATGTGATTTGCTCACAAGGTGTTTTCGCTTGGTGCTTGTCATACGAGTAACAGTCTTAATTTAACTAAAAAATACTGTAGATAGTAAATGAGAGAGTCAGTGAGATAGAGAGCATTTAGACATCGTTGATTATCGCTAACGGAAGCTAGTCAGGCTAATTGAATTAATCAACCTGACTATCAGCGGGCTATTTTACTTTAAATTGATCCACAAGTTGATGTAACTGAATTGCACCTTGTTCGATACCCATACTGCCTTTATTAATGAGCTCATTCTGAGTTCGATTTTCTAACGACATGTCCTTGATGCGAGTAATATTCATATTCAGTTCGCCAATAACAGTGCTTTGCTCGTCTGTGGCGGCTGCTATTTGAACATTCATTTGCGATATTTGCTCAATTGAAGACTTAATATTATCAAGTGCACCTACAACTTGTTGTGTTTCATTGACCGTTTCAGATGATTTAACTTTAGCCCTTGCAACAGAAGCATTAACACTATCAATGGCACTTCTGATTGCGTCGATGATAAGATTAATTTCACTTGTTGAAGCTTGAGTTCGGCTAGCAAGCGTTCGAACTTCATCAGCAACAACGGCAAAACCACGACCAGCCTCACCTGCTCTAGCGGCTTCGATGGCAGCATTCAACGCTAACAAATTAGTTTGATCTGCTATTCCCACAATCACATCCAGAATTTGACCAATCTTACTTGAACTTACTTGTAAGCCTTTTGCAACATCTTCTGTCGCAGCTAATTCACTGGATAATTCAGATATTTTTTTCATTGCGTTATCGACAACGGAAGCTGATTTGTCTGCCTCTTTGTCTGCATGGTGCGTACTGTCTGCTGCCAGTTGTGCATTAGAAGCGACTTCTGATGCAGTCATCGACATTTCATTAATCGCGGTTGCCACATTCTCAGTTTCGGCTTGCACATTGGATGAAATTTGATTGGCCTGTTGTGCAATCGTCGACATGTTTTTAGCTAAACGACTCGATTCATCAACCGAATGGCTGACAGAAATAATGACTTTCTGGATTTTATCAATAAAGGCATTGAAATGATGTGCGATTTGTTTGAGTTCATCATTACCCTCTTCAGACAAACGTAAGGTCAAGTCCCCCTCGCCCTTGGCTATATTTTTAAACGCGCTAATGGTTTCAATCATCGGCCCTGAAATACTGCGAATGATAAAAAACAGCAGTAAGATGACCGGCAGCCAAACCAGTGTCAATAACAATAAGTATTGAGTAATGAATTGATTTTTATCGGCTTGAATGTCATCAACATAAATGCCAGTCCCGATGATCCAACCCCAAGGTCTAAAGCGCTTAACCACTGACATTTTCGGGCTAGGTTGTTCATGTTTTGGTTTGTTCCACATGTAATCCACCCGTGCGGCATCTTGCTGTTCGGTACGTTGGATCATTTGTTCAAACAGCTTAACGCCATTTGGATCTTGCATTGCCAATACTTTTGTATTCACTAATTGCTTTGCAAAAGCATGCTGAATCATCGTCCCTTGAGTATCAATACTGAAATAATACTCATTGCCTGAATAGCGTAGTTTATCTATCGCCGCCAAAGCCATGATTTTAGCTTCATCTTCGGTCATGATTCCTGATTCGGCATCTTGATAATATTTATCAGCAATGGTGGTCGCGATATCTACCAAAGCATTCAATTTAGCTTCTTTCTCATTAATTAACACGTTTTCAACTCGTGTTAATGAAAACCAGAACACGATTACAGTAGCAATGATCGCTAATGCCAACATTCCTAATAAACGGTTAGCAATTGTCGTTTTGCGAAAAAACATGTTAGTTGGGTTCATATAGGCACCATGACATTATGATTATTATTAAAATGGTTTATAAGATGAATACTGACACGAACTCAGCAATGTTCGTTATATTCTAAAATATGCTCATTAACAGAAATGTTTTATCACTGTCACGCTTTGTTACACAATTGTTAATCATAGTACTTAACAAACGGTAAATATAGTAGACTTATTTGTGATTACTAAAAATAGTCGCTTAATTTTTTCACAGCAAAATCGCTAATAATGCACTTGGTCTTGTTCGTTATATCAAGCTGATTTTTTCTCTGAAACATTCCTATCCAGCAATAAGATTATTATTCTGCAATGATCGCCATCTCAATTTGTGCTCTTAACCAAACAAATGCGGGATCCGTTTCAGTATTCATGTGCCAGTATAAATGAGTATCAATGTCCGGTAGTTCAAATGGCATGGTGCACACATGTAAATCTGGATGTATAAACTGCTCCGCTATAGAGCGCGGTAAGGTCAACATTAAAGGCGACCCGATGACAATTTTAGCAGCGGTTTGGTAACTCTGGCATCGGTATTTAATGTGCCGATTTACACCTTGTTGTTGTAACAATATATCTTCCATCACTCGACCAATAGGTCTGCTTGATACGGCTACATGTTCAGCATTAGCATAATCAGTCGGAGTCAATTTGGTACTAGGCTCTAAATGCATTGCATGTTGTCGACGGTCTATCAACACACAAAATGGATCTGACAATAGGGTTTTGTGAGCTAAAGGGGCATTCACCGCTCTCGCAACATCAATGGCTAAATCCACCTCCCCATTGGCTAACTGACGCGCTATATTTTCCCGAGATAATGACATACTGGCTATTTTCGCATGCGGAATTAACTTCACAACTTGCTTAATCAGCGTTGGCATTATTTGGCTTTCTAGCGCTTCATGAATGGCTATTTTAAAAGTTTGCTCCGTAGTAAGCGGGTCAAATTCACCACATTGCTGCAGTACTTGCCTTATTCGATTTAGCGCACTAATAAGTTGCGGAGCCATACGTTGACAAGCTGCTGTTGGTTGCATTTGCAGACCTTGGCGTACAAACAGCGGGTCGTTTAACACTAAACGTAATCGTTTTATCGCATGGCTCACTGCTGAAGGCGTTATAAACAACGACTTTGACGCTAAAGTCATATTTTGCTCCGAATAAAGAGCTTCAAATATTTTTAACAAATTAAGGTCAAGCTGCTGAATTGCTTTGGTATCTGCCATTTTGGTCTCTATTGTTAAATGAATTTGCAACACACAACTATGAATAGTATTCATTGCAACCTAACATGTTATTTCATTTTATTCACTTATATTACTGCGATATGCTAACTACACAAATAATAGCTCGGTCACGTAATCACAATAATTGTGGTTTACGTCACGCAGGATGCTTACATGAATATCTACGCTACAGAAAAATCACAACAATATTTAGCAAAAGTAACCTCATTTATTAATGACAAAATTTTACCCATTGAAGCAGAATTGTTTATCGAAAACAGACGCCTTAACCACAATAGCGATTGGACTCAATGGCAACTATTACCGCAAATAGAAGCGCTTAAAACGCAAGCAAAAGCAGAGGGGTTATGGAATTTATTTCTGCCTGATGCCGAATTAGCTAAAGGGTTGACCTGTGTTGAATACGCCCCTTTGGCTGAAGAAATGGGACGCTCGCTTCTGGCCCCGGAAATCTTCAATTGTAATGCTCCAGATACCGGCAACATAGAAGTGCTTTATCACTTTGGTGATAAGCAACAGCAGCAACAATGGTTAACGCCGCTACTTGCTGGTGAAATACGCTCAGTATTTGCGATGACAGAACCTGATGTCGCCTCATCGGATGCCACTAATATGCAAGCTACCATCATTGAAGACGGTGATGATGTGGTGATTAATGGCCGTAAATGGTGGTCAACGGGCTTAGGTCATCCAAACTGTAAAGTAATGATCTTTATGGGCTTGTCACATAGCGATGCACCTAAACATCAACGTCATAGTATGGTATTAGTGCCGATGGACGCGCCTGGGGTCAGCATCACACGTATGTTAACCGCCTATGGTGATTATGATGCCCCTTATGGCCATGGAGAAATGGAACTCGTTAATGTACGTGTACCTAAAAGTAATGTGATTATGGGTTTAGGTAAAGGCTTTGAAATAGCTCAAGGTCGATTAGGCCCCGGTCGTATTCATCATTGCATGCGGGCTATTGGCGCAGCAGAACGCGCCTTATCATTAGCGATTGAGCGCGGACAATCTAGAGTTGCCTTTGGTCAACCTATTATCAAGCTCGGTGGCAATCTTGAACGTATTGCCCAAGCGCGCATGGCAATAGAACAAGCACGATTACTGACACTGAATGCCGCATGGAAAATCGATAACTTAGGCGTCAAGCACGCTATGACCGATATTTCGGCAATTAAAGTGGTTGTCCCAAATATGCTGACCCAAGTCGTCGACATGGCGATTCAAATGTATGGTGGCGCAGGGATGAACCATGACACACCATTAGCAGGGTTTGCAGCAATGGCCCGCAGTTTACGTTTAGCTGATGGACCTGATGAAGTGCATATGGCCATGGTGTCACGTCTTGAGTTAGCTAAGTACAAGTAATGGTGATGACTATGAAACCAATAACACAATCACAAAATGTAGTGGTCACTGGCGCGGCATCGGGTTTAGGTAAAGCACTGGCACTAAAATGGGCGAGTCAGCACGCCGAAGTGTGCGTTGCAGATATTAATAAACCAGCTGGTGAACAGGTGTGTCAAGAAATCCAAGCGTTAGGAGGTAAAGCATTTTTCGTACCTTGCGATATTACCAACACAGACAGCATTACAGCGCTCGTACAAGTACTGAATGAGCGTTGGCAACATATCGATGTGTTAATCAATAATGCCGGCGTTGCGTCAGCAGATAAAATTGAAGTTGAACCTATTTTGCAATGGCGCTGGGTAATGGAAATCAACCTGTTTGGTATTGTGAATATGTGCCAACAGTTTGTTCCCATTTTTAAACAACAAGGCGTTGGCAGTATTGTCAATGTCGCTTCACAAGCTGGCTTGACTCCAATCCCGTTTATGTCCAGTTACAACGCATCAAAAGCGGCTGTGGTGTCGTTGTCAGAAACCTTGCGCATAGAACTTGCCGATGACAATATCAATGTTAGCGTGTTATGCCCAGGCTTCTTTAAAACCAACTTAGGCAGCAGTCTACGTACTCAACTGCCCACAATGGAAAAGCTGCTGGGTAAGCTATTTGATAAGTCACCCATAAATGCAACGCAAGTCGCCGACATTGCTTATCAAGGTGAAAGTAAAAAACAATTCCTCTTACTGACACATCAACAAGGCAAACGGCTTTATCAGTTAAAACGCTTATTGCCTTTGCATTGGTATTTTAAATTAGTATTGAAACAAACACATCGTCTTAGGCAATTGTTAAGGGAGGAATAAGCTTAATGAACCAACAATATCTGGATAAAGCCAAAGCGGTTCGTACCGGCGAGGAGCTTGATGCTGCGATAATTGACCCGTGGTTAAAACAACATATCGACGGACTTGAGGGAGACGTAACCATAACCCAGTACACTGGCGGTGCATCCAATTGGACTTACTGCTTAAGTTACGCCAATCGCAAGCTTATTTTACGCCGCGCGCCCAAAGGCACTAAAGCTAAAGGTGCTCACGACATGGGGCGCGAGTATCGATTACAACAAGCACTTAAACCTGTTTACCCTTATGTACCAGCAATGCTGGCACATTGTGATGATGAAAATGTATTAGGGACTGAGTTTTATGTCATGGAAAAGCTCAATGGCATTATCCCAAGACAAAACCTCCCTAAAGGCTTAAAAGTCGATAAGACGCAAGCCAGAACGCTTTGCACTAATGTAATTGATTGTTTAATCGAATTACATAAAGTGGATGTAGATGCCGCTAATCTTAACCATATCGGCAAAGGCGAAGGATATACGCAGCGCCAGATTGATGGCTGGAGCAAACGCTACACTCAAGCTAAAACCTGGAATGTGCCCTCTGGCAAAAAAGTGATGGCTTGGCTACAACAACATAAACCAGCACAAGAAAGCATTTGCCTAACCCACAATGACTTTCGGTTTGATAACGTAGTGTTAGATCCAAATGACATCAGTAAGGTCAATGGAATACTCGACTGGGAACTGGCGACGCTGGGGAACCCATTAATGGATTTGGGTAATACCCTCGCCTATTGGGTTGAAGCAGATGATGACTTTTTAGCACAAATGACTCGCCGCCAACCCACACACCTTGATGGTATGCTCACTCGACAACAAGTTGTTGAATATTATTGCGATAAAATGAATATCACCATTGATGATTTTCGTTTTTATGAGGTGTTCGGTTTATTCCGTTTAGCAGGCATAGTGCAGCAAATTTATTATCGCTATCACCATAAACAAACACGCAACCCTGCATTCAAACAATTTTGGATTTTTTCACATTATTTATTGTGGCGTTGTCAACAAACAATGAAGCAAAAAGGATAACCATGGCGAATATCTATTTAATCCGTCATGGGCAAGCCAGCTTTGGCGCTAATAACTATGACAACTTATCAAGTTTAGGCCATAGTCAAGCAAGGCATTTAGGTGAGTATTTTAACCTGCGCTTAATTCAACCTAGCCATGTTATTTGCGGCAACATGACTCGACATCAACAAACACGAGATGCCTGTTTATCGACGTTGTCACCGCCTTTATTGCATGAGTCATTACAGATAAGTCCCCCTTGGAATGAGTTTGATCATGAAAATGTGATTGCGGTTTATCGACCAGACTTGGCAACCCCAGATGCAATGAAGTACTACCTCCAACAACAAGCTTCACCCACAAGAGCCTTTATCGAATTATTTAGTCAAGCCATTCAACAATGGCAACAACAATCAAATTCCGCCAACGATCACTATAGTGAATCTTGGCAACACTTTACTCAACGAGTCAACCAAGGGTTACAGCAACTCATCGAGCAGACAAATGACAATGACACTGTGTTTGTATTCACCTCTGGTGGCGTCATTAGTGCCGCGATGATGCAAATATTAACAGTGCCAGAAGGTCAGTTTTTTAATATCAATAAACAGCTAGTTAATTGCGGCGTGACCCAGTTACAGTTGAAACGGCAACGATTGAGTTTAATCACCTTAAATGAGCATAGCTTTTTTGATGGGTCACAACGCCATTTACACAGCTTAATTTAAGTTATATTCACTTTGTGAGTATCGTTAAGTGACGATGTTCAACACGTTTAGCAAAACAATTAAAACAAAAATAAAGAGCACATTATGAAACGGAAAAACATATTAATCACAGGGGCGAGTTCAGGTTTAGGCCGCGGTATGGCAATTGAGTTTGCTAAGCAAAATCATAATCTTGCTTTGTGCGCGAGACGAATAGACCGTCTTGAAGCATTAAAGCAAGAGTTACTAGTGATTAATCCCAATATCCAAGTATTGATTAAATCATTGGATGTTAATGACCATCCGCAAGTTTTCGACGTTTTCAGTCAATTCAAACAAGAGTTCGGTCAACTTGACCGCGTCATTGTCAACGCAGGCATGGGTAAAGGTGCCTCTATCGGTACTGGTTTTTTTGAAGCTAACTTACAAACGGCGCAAACCAACTTTATTGCTGCAATAGCCCAGTGTGAAGCTGCGATGGCTATTTTTCGTGAACAAAATAGTGGTCATTTAGTGACCATTTCATCCATTAGTGCCGTACGTGGGTTTAGACGTGCTATGACGGTTTATGCGGCGACTAAAGCCGCCTTAACGTCGTTATCTGAAGGTATCCGTATCGATGTGATGAACACACCAATAAAAGTGACCTGTATACACCCTGGCTTCATTCGCAGTGAGATTAATGAAAAAGTGAAAACGGTTCCGTTTATCGTCGACACCGAGACAGGTTGTAAAGCGATGGTGAAAGCGATTCAAAAAGAAAAAGCTAATGCTTATGTACCGAGTTATCCATGGGCTATTTTACATTGGGTATTACGTATAGCCCCGCTTAGTGTGATCCGTAAAATGAGTTAAAAGTTTTTAAGAAAATGAGCTAAAACAAAAATGCCAAACTCTATGTTTGGCATTCTTTTATTACGCACATTAACTTAAGCGATATTAAGCTGCCACGACTTGTCTGGCTTTACGCAATGGGTGCAAACGATTATGCATCACTTTAATGGTGTCGAATTGTACTAGCGACTTGCTGTCTGATAACTGACAGTATTGCGATAAAATCATCACTGTGGCAGCTTGTAAGCCATTATCAACGACTAATGCTAATACTTTTGAATAGCCGCAATTAAGTTGAAATAATTTACCGACTTCGCAATAAACACACTCATCACTCACATCAAAAAACCAAGACTTCGGCATTTGTGATTGTAATAAAAAATGGGCTGCGGTGGCATTCAAAGCAGTTTGAACAATACCGGCATCAGAGATATGTAAAACCTTAGGAAGTGTTTCAAGCATTTTAATGTAGAATTTTGCGTGTTCAAGATTAAATTCAGTTGCGGTTAATGCATCTGGAATTAATAGTTTTGTCTTGTATGGGGTCAAGAACTCCATCTCGGAACCCAATGAAATACTTAGCTGCTTGCAAGTCTCATTGTATTCCCAATGCCAGTCCTTGTTTGGCATTAATAACATGGCAATTTGCACCTAAATGTTGAACACTTGTGCATAATAGTTTATTTTTCACCCAATATCAAAATTTAATTATAAATTATAACATAAATTTCATAGTGTTAGCGCGATCGAACGATCTAAAATTCGATCGCGGCATGATTTTTGATCGATAACTATATGTTTTAGTCGTTATTTTGCACAATAAGCTCTAGCGATCTGATCAACCAGTTTAGGTCCTTGGTAGATAAAACCAGAGTAAATCTGCACCATGGTTGAGCCAGCGTCAAATTTAGCCAAAGCATCAGCTGCACTATTGATCCCACCCACACCAATGATCGGGATCTTGCCTTGTAAGCAGATCGCTAATTGTTTGATCACTTGTGTTGATAAATCAGCCAATGGTTTGCCACTTAAGCCACCCATTTCTTCGGCATGTTTTAAATCAGTAACAGTATCTCGGCTTAAGGTGGTGTTGGTCGCGATAACACCATCAAACTGATTACTCATCAATGAGTCAGCTATCGCGCTGATTTCTTCTGAGGTTAAATCAGGAGCAATTTTTAGCGCAACAGGGACATATTTACCATGTTTAGCGGCTAATTCAGTTTGTTTGGCTTTAATTGAGCTAAGTAAGTCATCAAGTAACTCACCGTATTGCATTGAACGTAAACCAGGAGTGTTAGGAGAGGAAATATTAACTGCAATATAGCTCGCATATTGATAAACCTTTTCCATACAAATTAGGTAGTCATCTTTACCCTGCTCTACTGGAGTGTCTTTATTTTTACCTATGTTCACGCCAACCATAATGTCAGACTTTTTGGCCATTAAATTACGAACCAGATTATCGACACCTTTATTATTAAAGCCCATACGATTAATAATGCCTTTGGCAGGTTTTAATCGAAATAAACGAGGTTGATCGTTACCAGCTTGCGGGCGTGGTGTTACTGTTCCTACTTCAACATGGCCAAAACCCATCGCATGAAAAGCATCAATTGACTCGCCGTCTTTATCTAATCCTGCTGCTAAACCGACAGGATTGGGGAACGTCAGTCCCATACAGGTTACTGGGGAAGATTTAACCTGTTGACGATAAAAACAATTCAACAAATTGTTTCCGGTCATTTTCAAACTGCCAATCGCGATATTGTGGGCTAACTCAGGGTCCATCTGAAACATTACTTTTTGCGCGAGTTTGTAAAACATGTTTTCTCCTAGACCTAAAAAAAACCCCAGCAATTGCCAGGGCTTATTCACATTATAAAAACTACTTCTGACCTTCGCAATGCAAAATCAGCAAGTTCAGTTCTCTTAAGGCGACTGAGAACTTAGCAAATTCATGGGTTTGAGAAACCTTGAAGTCCGCTAACATGTGATACCATCTTTCAAGCAATGGTTTATTTAATGTAATCCATTGATTGATAACACTATCTGCATCGCAAGTATCTGTACAAGTACGTAATACTGCAGAACTTAATGCACGTTGTTGCCAATCAAGTTCTTCTCTGAATGCAGCACGAGCAAGTGCTTGCCAATGGTTAGCTACAGGTTGAGCACTGATTTGTTCTAAGAACCAATGTAATTCAACTTTAGCACCGAGTTTGAAGTAAGTTTCTGATACCAGCTCAACTGACTTATTCTCGATTTGAGCAATTTGTGCAATGTCTAACGCAGAGAATAATGTACTCATTTTAGCGACAACTTGTGCAACTGCTTTAGGGACATTCTCTTTCGTTAGTGCAGTAATTTCAGCAGAAATCACTTTCACTTCAGCAGCAATCATATACTGGTCAACATTGGCTTTAAGCTGTTCAAATACAGGCTTAAAGAATGCCACTGTTTGATCAATATCATGAGCACGATTGCGATGACGAATAAACCAACGACATGCTCGACGCATATTACGACGCAACTGATGTAGCATTTCACCCTGCACATGTGCCGGAGTAACACCGTTTAAGTCAGTAATAGAAGCGGTTAACTCATCAAGACCAAAGATTTCTCGGGCCATAGTGTAACAAATAGCCGCTTCGGCAACTGTTGCACCGGTCTCATCTTGCATACGTTGTACAAAATTAAAGCCCATATCATTCACCAATTCATTGGCTAATGAGGTAGCAATAATTTCACCACGTAGAGGATGTGCGATCATTTTGTCAGCGTATTTTGCTTGTAACTTTTTAGGGAAATAAGCCACTAATAGCTTGCTTAAAAATGCATCTTCAGTGATTTCAGGTGTCACTAGTTGCTCTTTAAGCACCATTTTAGCGTAAGCAACAAGTACCGATAACTCTGGACGCGTTAACGCACGGCCGTTGGCTAAACGTTCTGCTAAATCGTCATCAGTTGGCAAGAACTCAAGTGCGCGGTCAAGTTTACCGTCTTTTTCAAGATACTGAATAAAACGAATTTGCTCTTTAAGTTGTGACACACCGTGTACTTGGGTAACCGAAATAGTACGGGTTTGGTCTTTACAATCTTTAATCACAATATCGCTGACTTCGTCAGTCATATCTTCAAGTAAACGGTTACGCTGTTTAACCGTTAACTCACCTTCTGCCACTAACGTGTTTAAGAAGATTTTGATGTTAACTTCGTTGTCTGAACAATCAACACCGCCAACGTTATCGACGAAGTCAGTATTCATACGGCCACCATTAGCACAGTATTCAATACGGCCTAATTGTGTACAACCTAAGTTACCGCCTTCACCAATGATTTTGGCACGTACTTCTTTACCATTTACACGTAAGGTATCGTTTGCACGGTCACCTACTTCAGCATGCGATTCTTTGCTCGACTTAACGTAGGTACCAATACCACCATTCCAAATCAAGTCTACTGGCATTTTCAGTAGTTCTTTCATCAGTTCAGTTGGGTTCATGGTGTCTTTGTCAGTGTCTAGCATCTGCTTGATTTCTGGAGTCAATTTAATTGACTTAGCAGAACGTAAGAATATCCCGCCGCCTTTAGAAATCAGTTTGGCGTTATAGTCTTCCCAGCTTGAGCGTGGTAGTACAAATAAACGCTGACGCTCAGCATAGCTTTCGGCAATTTTTGGCGTAGGGTCAATAAAGATGTGCATATGGTTAAATGCAGCAACCAATTGAGTTTGCTCAGATAGCAGCATACCGTTACCAAATACGTCACCAGCCATGTCACCAATAGCCACACAACTAAATGGAGTGGTTTGACAATCAACACCAATTTCGCGGAAATGACGTTTAACAGACTCCCACGCACCACGGGCAGTAATGCCCATTTTTTTATGGTCATAGCCGTTACTACCACCAGAGGCAAATGCATCGCCTAACCAGAAGTTGTATTCAATCGCAATAGCGTTAGCAATGTCTGAGAATGTTGCCGTGCCTTTATCAGCTGCAACGACCAAATATGGATCGTCTTCATCATGACGTACAACATCTACGGGTGGAACCACTTCACCATTAACAATGTTGTCCGAAATATCTAATAACGCACGAATGAAGATACGGTAACATTCTTGTCCTTCCGTAAATAATGCCTCGCGGCCACCTTCTGTCGGCAGTTGTTTACACACAAAACCACCTTTTGCGCCCACAGGCACAATCACGGTGTTTTTAACTTGCTGTGCTTTTACTAAGCCTAATACTTCGGTACGGAAGTCTTCACGACGATCTGACCAACGTAAACCACCGCGAGCCACTTTACCGCCACGTAAATGCACACCTTCAACACGAGGCGAATACACGAATATTTCAAACTTCGGTAACGGCTTAGGCATTTCAGGAATTAAGCCCGGTGCAAACTTAAACGAGATATAGTCTTTCGCTTTTCCGCCAATGGCAGTTTGATAGAAGTTAGTTCGTAATGTGGCGTTAATTAAATCCAAGTAACGACGAATAATACGGTCATCATCTAAGCTTGAAACGTCATCAAGTTGTATGTTCACCTGTTCAAGGAACTTACTTAAGGTGCGCGTTTTTAGTTTAGGGTTAAACTTACGGATGAACATTTTCACCAATAAGTCCGCTAATTTAGGATAACGGCTAAACGTTTCTTCGATGTACGACTGACTGAATGTTGCATCAATTTGACGCATGTACTTAGCATAAGCACGCAAAATAGACACTTCACGACCACTGAGGCCTGTTGACAGTACCATACGGTTAAAGCCGTCGTCTTCTAACTTCTTCTGCCACACTTGCAATAAAGCCGTTTGGAAACGGTCTTGGCTATCAGCTAAGTTTTCTGTCGCTGCACCCTGCACTGTCATTAAGAAGTCTAAAATCCAGAATGTCGCACCATCATTAGTTTTGACTTCGTATGGACGTTCATTAATCACACGTAAACCAAAGTTTTCAAGCATTGGAAGTACGTCAGACAAGTGAATAGGCTCGTCTTTATGGAACAGTTTCAGGCGGACTTTATTGTCATTCAATGCAGTTTCTTGCGGTTGATAAAACAACATACCTAATTTGTGTTCGTCATCCAATGCTTCAAGGTGCTGCATGTCAACAACAGCTGAACTTGGAAGCACATCATCTTTATAACTAGGTGGGAAAGCATTTAAATAACGTTTTGTCAGTCCCGTTCCAGCTTGCTCACCAACGGCATTGTTTAATGCGGTGTGCAGTTTGTCGTCCCATGAGCGAGCAGCTTCGATAAGATTTCTTTCAATGGCGGCCACATCAACATCCATATTGTTATTATCAACTTTGATAATATAGTGAGTTCGAGCCAATGTAGACTCTGAGAAGTACGTGGTGAACTCAACATCTTCTGTACTTTTAAAATGTTGTGCCAGAATGCGTTGAGTATCTTGACGTAATTTAGTGTTGTAGCGGTCTTTAGACACATAAACTAAACACGACAAGAAACGGCCATAACCGTCTTTACGCACAAATAACTTTAACTTGTCGCGATCTTGCATTTCTAAAACACCGTGAGCGATGTTTGATAGCTCAGGATCTTTAGCTTGAATTAGCTCATCACGAGGTAAGTTCTCAAGAATATTCATTAACGCTTTATAATCATGAGAGCGCGGCGCTAGCCCTGAGTTATCAAGAATGCGCTGAACCTTTTCACCCAATAATGGGATTTCGCGTGGACTACGGTTATAAAGATTAGAAGCATATAAACCAATGAAACGATCTTCACCAATTACGTTGCCTTTTTTGTCAAAACGTTTAACACCAATATAATCTACATAAGCTGGACGATGTACACGGCTTTTAGCAGAGCTTTTGGTGAGAACGAGTAAGCTTTCATCTAACGCCTCTTTACGGGCTGAATCAGATAAACTTGAAAGTAATAAACCACGCTCACTATGGGAGGTTTTTGAACGGTTCATTAGCCCTAAGCTAGATTCAATGTTAGGAACAAGCTCAACATCACCTTCAACACGTTTTAGATCATAATAACGATAGCCAAGCAAAGTGAAATGATGGTTGTTCAAGTAGTTTAAGAAATCAACTGACTCTTTCAGTTCCGTTTTATCACCCGGGAAAGGACGTGAAGGTAATTGTTTAATAGTATCGGTTAATGTATCTGACATTAATTGCCAATCATTGACCGACGCAGAGACATCAGCAAGAACAGATTGAATTTCTTTTTCAATCGCCTTAATGTCAGCATCACTATTTTGTTTGTCAATTTCGACTAAAAATACAGCAACATTATTGCTGCTATCTGATGTGTCATTAACAAATGACACATCAGATACATTGTTGTTATTACCGCGTACTACGGCTAATGGCGTGTGCAACATCACATGGGCAGTGATACCCATTCGATTTAACGCCATTGAGAGCGAGTCAACCAAGAAAGGCATATCAAGTTGGATAACCTCAATAATGCTGTGAGTTGACTGCCAGCCATGTTTTGCTTGGCTTGGATTAAATACACGGATGTGGGTTTGATCCTGGGCCGTTTTATTCAGCGCATTCCAAAGGCTCACTACAGCACCATATAAATCACTGTCATTACGAGCATTGAGATCGTCTTTTGACATATGGGCATAGAGGCAATTAGCAAATTGCTCAACTTGTTTGGCTTGAGAATTAGGGATTTTTGTGTGAATTAAATTGACTACATTTTCCAGTAGTACTGAAGGCATTGCATCTTTCAAGGCCATGTTGCAGATTCCTTAAGCGTCTATGGCAGCGCTCTTATCATTATATGGATGCTTCGGCTTGTTGATTCAGTCGGTCCGAGTCATTTTGTGTCTATCACGTAAATAACTGTTTTTCGTTTAACAATAGAAACTCATATTTGAGATCTGGTGCAAAGTTTATTACTAAATTGCTGCTATATCGAGGAAAATTTTAGTGGTACATCCTCTATAAATCCAGTCGACAGCATAGATTAGTGTTTAAAATGACATTTAAGTCGTTTGCATAGAGTAACTATGCAAAATAAAAAAGGGAGCTAAGCTCCCTTTTTTATTTAATTACATGTTTTAGTTACTTTTTTCGCCAAAACATCGCTGATAGTGCCGGTAGAATAATAATTGCTCCCAACATATTCACTAAAAACATAAATGTAAGCAAAATACCCATATCCATTTGGAATTTAAGATCTGAGAAGAACCAAGTACTCACCCCAATAGCTAACGTTAAACCAGTGAAGATAACCGCACTACCGCGTTCAACCAAAGCTTCAAAATACGCTTGTTGAACCGGCATACCATTACTGAGTTTATTAGACATCGTCGACAAGATATAAATACCGTAATCGACGCCAATACCTACCCCCAATGCAATAACAGGTAAGGTACTCACCGCAAGTCCAATATCAAGCAGGGTCATTAGTGCTTGCGCCAATGTCGATACCACATAAAGCGGTATAATCACTGCAATAGTCGCCTTCAGAGATTTAAAACTAATTAAACACAACACAAACACAGCACCATAAACATATAACATCATTGGTAGCTGAGCTTCGCTCACGGCTTCATTTGTGGCAGCCATGACACCAACGGGACCTGAAGCTAACTTAAATTGCAGTGTGTCAGAGTTAAGTTGCGCAGCAACGGCTTTAACTTTATCGACAACCACCTCAATGGTTTCAGCTTTGTGATCCTTTAAGAACAAGTACACTGGCATCACTGAACAGTTACTATTGAGCAAACCTGACGTTGTCGGTACTTGACCAACGGCTTGTACTAAGCTGGCAGTGGTACGAGGTAAAATTTCCCATTTTGGGTTACCTTCGTTAAAACCGGCATTCACTTTTTTAGCAATAGATGCCAAGCTCGCCGTTGACTCTACACCAACGGTATTGGCCATCATCCATTCAAACTGATCTATTTGTGTTAGGACAGAATGATAAGTACAAGCTTCTGGTGTTGCTTCGACAATCACTGTCATCACATCGGTGGTAATAGAAAAGTGATCAGTAATAAAGAAGGTGTCTTGGTTATAACGAGAATCTTGGTGCAGTGCTGGTGCCCCACCTTGTAAATCACCTATTTGCATTTTTGAAGCTTGTTGAAAACCAACCACATAAAGAATTACTGTCGAAATTAATACTACAACGGCATATTTTGGCGTCGCAAACTTAGACAATGCTCGCCAAATATTTTCAATTTTTTGGCGTTTCTCAGGATTATCTTGCTTGTTGGGTAATTCAAAATATGAAATAACCAATGGTAGCAAAATAAGGTTAGTTAAAATAATGACTGCAACACCTAGCGATGCAGAAATTGCCAACTCACGAATAATACCAATATCAATGGCCAATAAGGTTAAAAAACCGACCGTATCAGACAATAAAGCAACACCACCGGGCACTAATAAACTGCGAAAAGCTGACGCTGCTGCGGCTTTAGTTGTTTGACCATCAAGCACCCGACGACGTACAGCATTGATCATCTGCACTCCGTGACTCACACCAATAGCAAACACCAAAAATGGCACTAAAATCGACATGGGGTCTAAACCAAATCCGACCACAGTTAATAGCCCTAACTGCCAAAAAACAGCAATCAAACTACACATTAATGGCAAGATAGTGAGCATTATCGATTTTGAAAATAAGTACACCATCACAGCAGTAATGGCTATGGCGATTAAAAAGAACAGCAATACGCCTTTAGCGCCTTCGGCAACATCGCCAGCCATTTTGGCAAAACCGATGATGTGAATTTTAATTTGATCGTTTTCAAATTTGCCGCGAAGCTCTTGTTCTAATTGATTTGCAAACGCAATAGTATCAATGGCCTCACCCGTTTGAGGGTCAAACTCCATTAACTGCGCAGACACCATGGCAGAGGTATAATCATTGCCGATAAGTCGGCCTACAATGCCCGCTTTTTCTATATTATCGCGAACTATTTTAAGTCCATAATCATCATTACGAAAATCAGCGGGGATCACAGGACCACCAGCAAAGCCATCCTCTACAACTTCGGTAAAACGTGTTGAAGGCGAAAATAACGACTTAACCTGAGAACGTTCTACACCTGGAATAAAAAATAATTGATCGTGAACATTTTTCAGCGCATCAAAAAATACCGGGTTAAATATATTGCCACTGGTATCTTCTACCGCCACCATAATACTGTTAGCACCACCAAAATCTTTTTGATGTTTGGTATACGTTTGCATGTACGAATGATTGAGTGGGATATTTTTACTAAAAGCGGCATCCATTTTTAATTGGCTGGCTTGATACCCTAAGAAAAAGGTAATAAAAATAAACGAAATGATGACCCATTTTCGATTACGGAATAAATGAGATTCAAATCCATTGACCAGTTTTTCTAACATCTTTTCGGCCCTATTATTGTTGTTTTAATTGTCCAATCTAACCTTAAGGTTAGTCAAGCTGGAACAGTCCCTTAGAACCGGCAAACCATAACTGGCCTTTACTGTCTTTAGCTATTGCCACTATATTCTCGCCTTGGCGTCTGGCCACAATTGTTGCTTTACCATCATCTACTGACAACACTATCCCAGCATTTCCGACTAGATATAGCTCATTATTAGCGTTAATCAGTGCGCTATTAATTGATGATTGGACAGGTAAATCAACCTCTTGCCATGAAGATAGTGTTAAGTCTGATTTAAACACGTGACCGCGTAATCCCATGACATAAACATCTTCACCAACTTCAATGGCATTAAACATTGAACCATCGTAATCGAAGTTAGTTTTCGAGAATGTTTGGCCGTTATCACTTGATACCGCAACCATGCCAAGTTCACCCACAAGCAATAAGCGTCTATCCTTGAGGCGAATTAAGCGATTAAAATGGGGTAATAATGATGCTCGTTCAGACAAATATAATGCTTCATCTTCTGCTTTAAGTTCATTTAAATAGGCGATATCTTCTTCAAATAATAATTCTTGATGAAACTCTTGTTGCCATGTTTTTCCGCCATCTGCGGTGCGATAAAATAATCCATAAGCACCTACCGCAATACCATCGACAGGGCTATAAAAACGAATGTCTAATAACGGTTTCTCAATTTCTGCAGATTGCATCTGCACAGACCACGTTAATCCACCATCTTGAGTATGGATAATGGTTGCATCATGGCCGACGGCCCAACCTTGCTTGTCATCGAAAAAAAACACTTTGGTTAATTGAGACAATACAGGAGTTGCAACTTGGTGCCATTGATTATCGTCTAATAGCAACACATTACCGCGTTGACCTACCGCGACAAGTTTGTCACCCGCATTAGCAATATCAAGCAATAAAGAGGATTGAGCTCGGGGTTGAATTTGAACAGAGAGTGGATCGAGTTGAGCATCTACTGAAGTAGTATATAAACATGCACTAATCCCAATCGCCACTACACTGCGAAGCATGCTAAACGTCATACAAACTTCCTTTAAAATTTATAGGGGCGCTACGGCGCCCCATTTTATCTATGGCTTATTAACGAATACCAGCACGTCTTAATGCGTCTGGGGTAAAGTTAGACTCTGAAAGTGATGCATCAAAATTATACATACGGCCTTCATTGTCTAGACCCATCGCTAAATAACGACGTGATTGAAGATCATGGAACACTTCCAATGTACTCCAAAGCGCAGGCACTTCATAATAGTTGATAAGGTGAGCTACACCCACACGATAAAGCTCATCGCGGTTATCATATATATCAGTTACCGCCACTTGCCATGAATCTTCATCAATATAGAAAACACGACTTTTATAAGTATGACGCATGCCTTCTTTTAACGTCGCTTTGACTTCCCATACACGATGTTTTTCATAACGTGGATACTCAGGGTTAATATGACCAGGTTTTAAAATTTGGTCATACTTCAACGCATCTGAATGTAAACGATAATCATTGTAAGGAATGTAGATCTCTTTTTTACCAACTAATTCCCAGTTATAACGGATTGGAGAGCCGTTAAACATATCGAAATCATCTGTTGTTCTTAACCCATCAGATACAGTACCTGGAGTATCAAAAGCTACGTTAGGAGCTTTACGAACGCGGCGCTGTCCAGTGTTGTAAGTCCAAGCTTGGCGTGGAAGCGCTTCTTGATCCATGGTTTCTTTTACAAGTAGTGCTGTACCTGCGAGTCGCGCTGGTTGAGTAACAACTTGTTTAAAGTAAAACAACGTATTTGTTTCTTTAAGCTTCTCTAAGGTCACCTCTGGACGAGAATATTCAAAACGAATTTCCTCAGCGTTTTCAACCAGAGTATAAGAACCATTTGACATAGGCGCGGCTTGGCTACGATATGTTTCTACATCGACACCTCGATAACGTAAAATATGATTCCAAATCACTTCTAAACCGTTAGCCGGAATTGGAAATGGCACACCAATGGTCGCCCCAGTAATACCGTTACCTTGTGAAACTAATTCAGCTCTAACAGCATTGGCTTTAGTCGCATCATAAACATATTGAGGTACAGCTGCAGTACGACGGCTTTCATAAACATTCATTTTGTAAGTATCTGGATATACTTCAAATAACTGTTTCTGACCCGGAGTTAAAAACTCAGCGTATTGGGCTTTATTTTCATTAGTAATGGTAAATAACACTTTATCAGTTGGGAATGGATCTGGATGATGCATACCCTTACTGTAGCCTGCAATAGGCTTGCTAATACCACCAGTCCAGGCTGGAATTGAACCATCGGCATTAGCCGCTTTTTCTGCACCCATAGGGGTTAATGTTGTACCCAATTTGTCTGCATCAGCTTGTGATACTTTCGCCAGCGCAGCAGGTGCACTCAGTGCTAGCATCACTGCTGCCGATAATATCGTCAGTTTCTTCATTATAATTATCCTTCTAAATCGAATACTTGACGTTGAAAGAGATGTAATCTCTGTCTGTCATCGCATTTGTTGTTCCTACGCCACCAAAGAAGCTGTTGTAAGAAATGTCTGCGCCCCAGCGACTTTGATAATCAAAGTTCACACCTAAAGCCACAGATTTTCTGCCTTCGGTGAATAAGAACATTGGATCCGGTGTAATACCATCAACGTCGTGAGAGAAAATCACTCTTGGGTACATGTTCACACCAGCAAACACGTTGTTAAAGTCAGCTTTAGCCACTAAACGATAACCCCACGCAAAATCTGTTGGGAATGGATTGGTTTCTGGACCATTGTGCAGAGCGGCAATAATACCCGTCATTTCTGGGTTACCGCCAGAACGAGCGGTTCCTGGACCGTTTAGACGTAATTCGTCAAAACCAGGCATATCATGGATCCACACACCACCCACTTCAGCAAGCATGGTTAAGTTATCTAAACCAAGTGTTGGACCGAATAAATGAGTAAAGGTTACCTGTGCTTGAGTCGTATCGGTAAGTATATACCCCTCAGCGTTTGAGCCAGGTTCCACATTATCCATTTGTGAAATACCATCTAAATCAGGACGAAGTCCTGCATTTGCAAGCTGTTGAGGCATCGCTAAGAAAAGTAATTCAACGTCATCAATTTGCAATGGCTCATCAACACGGTGTGAAATTTCACCAGCAACAGATGTGTCACCCACTAATGTGTTAAAGCTAAAACCATATAACTGAATATCTTCAGGGTATACGATTTGCGACTTGGTGAAGGTTTCCATGCTTAACAACAGTTCACGGTCTATAACGCCACCACTTTGCGCCAAACGTCCATAATCACGACCTATAGCATCTGCGTTAAAGTTAGAGGCAGTACCACTGATGATTGGGCGACGGCTATGGTAATTCATGTAATAAAGACCGAACTCTGTTTCGCCTAGTTCTGGTGAGTAATAGCCTAATTTAACACCAAACTGGCCATCGTCACTAGGATCTGCAGCATCTTGAACTAAAGCAACCTTAGTTGAATAAGCAGTCATGTAAGCGGCATATGCCGGGTTAAACCCAGTAGCAGCTGCAGCTTCATATAAACGTGTGTATTCTGAAATTAGGAAGTCTTGGTTGATATCCGGATTTGAGTTGAAACCTAATTGTGCATTTTGGTTGTAACCACCATACCCAGCAAAATCATTGGTTGCAAAGTTAGAACCCGGTGTAGGGATCCAAATCGGTTGCCAATCATATTGATAAAATGCTTCAAGGTTTAGGTTTTCAGTTAACCCTAACGATGCCCAAACCATGCCTTGCGGACGAAATGCTTCTTTAAGCTCCGCACCTGGTGCATTAAGAATATTTAAATCTACAGCATTGATTTCAGCAATACCGTGAGAGATCAGGGTGCTTTCGCCCCATGAAACTACTTGGTTACCCACACGAACACTTAATGGGTTAGCACCGTCATTTAAGTCCCAGTTACCGTAAACAAATGCATCTAATAAGCGAATGTCTTTACATTGCACTTCTGATGCTTTGTTATCTTCACAAGGATCGAATTCTTTTCCGGTTAATGGATCGTTAAAGCCATAATCACCGTCATTTAATTTGCGATCGTAAAAATACATGCCGCGTAAAAAGATACCGTAATTTTCGTACTTCAGTGATAACTCGTGAAGACCTTTAACAATCTCAGACGTAGTATCACCTTGCGCATACAACAAATTACTTAAATCATTGTTGCTTGAATATGAACCCGGCTGAGCCCAAATTTCTGCAGATGTATATTTGGTAGAGCCAAACGCGCCACCAAATGCAGAATAACCTGACCAATCAAATTGTGGTTGGTTCACCTTACCGATTTGGTTACTCCAATCACGGTCTGATACACGCCAACTCGCGCCTGCAGTCCATGTAGAGTCAAATGTACCTCGTACATCACCCCAATCAAAAGAAACTGCTGAGGCTGAAGTGCTCATTCCCAAACATAATGCCGACACCACCCCCAAAGCGAGAGCCGACTTGTTAAATCTTTTTTTAACAATATTCATTTTAGTTCATCTCCGTAACCTGTTGGATTAGTTGTTATAGGAATTTAACCAACATCTTGTTAGCCCACAGGCAACACCATTGTTACAGCATTTAACTATATTGAGCAAGGTCAAAAAAAAGAAAATGTTTAAGAAAATTAACGATGTTTGGCTAAATATGACGAAATAAAACCAGCTTATATTTGAATTAACACAGACGATATATTTACAATCATTTAACCATTAACGAAAAAAGTTTATTTTCATATACTTATAAATATTCACAGGTTGCTACTTCACACACTACTAATCAATCAAACGTTTGAAGTAAATACTCTATAATTTATTAAGTGATTTGAAATTCCCTTCTCGATTTAGGACTAATTTGAACTGTCCGTGAATACCTTGAGGGGTTAAATAAGGTCTAAAATACTTACCATTTATGTGCAATACGCGACCTTGATGGTCTCTGACCTGCACTTTCTCTGCAAGTCCTTGGTAATACGGTAGAAATGCTTCATAACTTACGTTAAGAGAAAATAAAAACTCCATCATTTACTCCATAAAAAGGAGAGCAAGCTCTCCTTTTTAACATACTAAACAGTCTGGCTATTCATACTAGATGAACAGCCATTTTTGTCATTATTCTGCTAATGATTTAGTGACTTTTTCATATAAATCTTTCGATAAATCCGGTAAAGCTTTTAATTCTACTAAACACTGTTTCATTAATTGCTGGCGATGTTGATCAAATTTGGCAAACTGAATTAATGGTGTGATCATTCGCGATGCAACTTGTGGATTCGACTTATTCAATTTGACTAATATTGTGGTCAAATAACGGTAGCCTTCGCCATCAGCACGATGGAATTGGTAAGTGTTTGCAGCTGCAAAAGCCCCTATCAATGAACGTACACGGTTAGGGTTAGAGAAACTAAAACTGCTGTGCTTTGTCAGCGTTTTAATTTGCTCTATCACTTCATCGCTATTAACTAACGCTTGTAATGTCAGCCATTTATCCATCACTAATGGCGTTGATTCCCACGTAGACTCAAAATCACTCAATAACATAGGTAAACAGGCTAATTTTGCTGTAGCTGCCGCTTTCAAAGCCCCTAAACTGTCGGTCATATTTTTTGCTGAATAATATTGTTTTTCAACTAATGATTCATGAGTATCGGTCACTTGGCATAATAATGACAAGGCAATGTTTTTAAATGCACGCGCACCTGCATTATCTAGAAGTATCAGCTCACGATAACGTACCAATAATTCATCTTCACAAGCTGATGCGAGTTCTTCAACAACAAACTCTCTGGCTTTGGCTAAAGCATCTAAATCAACGTTATCTACCTGCTCAATTAATGCTGAAGCAGTTGGAATAGACAAAATTTCAGCTACTAATGCTTGGTCTATTTTCGCATCTAAAATGACACCTCTGAATGCTTCAATAACACGAGTATCAACCATCATGACTTGTTGCTTTTGCAACTGTGCAACGTTATTCCAAATGGCGTGGCTCACTAACTGTACTGATGCTTCCCAACGGGCCACTTCGCTAGAAGCATGGCGCATAAGATGTACAAGTTGATCAATGCTAAAATCGTAAACCAATTTAACGGGTGCAGAAAAATCTTGCAGTAAAGATGCTATAGGCGCACTTTCTAGTCCATCAAACACAAAAGTTTGGTTGGCTTTAGTCACATCTAGGACTTTATTAACAATTGATTGCCCTGCACTGTCTAACAGCTCAACACTGAACGGTATATGCAGTGTTTGCCCCTTCACACCTTGTGACATCACTTGTTGAGTAATCGTTAAATGATACTCGCCTTTATCCGCATCAAAACTGTCTTTAACCGTTACAACGGGTGTGCCTGCTTGGCTATACCAACGACGGAATAAGGTTAAATCTTTACCGCTAGCATCTTGCATAGCGTTTACAAAATCATCGCAGGTTACCGCTTGCCCGTCATGACGTTCAAAATAGCACTTCATTCCAGCTTGAAAACCTTCTTCACCAAGAATGGTGTGCATCATACGGATAACTTCAGCACCTTTGTCATATACCGTCACGGTATAGAAATTGTTCATTTCAATCACACTTTCTGGGCGTATAGGATGAGACATAGGTCCAGCATCTTCAGCAAACTGTTGGTTTTTCATCACTCGGATAGCATGAATTCGGTTAACCGCGCGAGACCCAACATCGGAACTAAATTCTTGGTCACGAAATACCGTTAAACCTTCTTTTAAGCTCAACTGAAACCAATCACGACATGTGACTCGGTTACCAGTCCAGTTATGAAAGTATTCATGGCCAACGACAGACTCAATACCATGATAATCATCATCTGTTGCACTGGCTTTGTCTGCGAGCACGTATTTGGTATTAAAGACATTTAAGCCTTTATTTTCCATGGCACCCATATTGAAAAAATCTACCGCAACAATCATATAAATATCAAGATCATATTCAAGACCGAAACGGGTTTCATCCCATTTCATTGATTTTTTCAGTGATGCCATTGCGTGATCTGCTTTATGTAAATTGCCTTTATCGACAAATACTTGCAGTTTGACTTCACGACCTGATTGAGTGGTAAAACTGTCATTAAGTAAATCAAAGTCACCAGCAACCAAGGCAAATAAGTAACTTGGTTTAGGGAATGGATCATGCCATTTGACAAAATGACGACCAGAACGAGGCATTTCTCCTTTCTCAATTAAATTACCGTTACTTAACAAAAATGGAAATGCTTGTTTATCCGCTTCGATACGCACAGTATAAATAGCGAGAACATCGGGTCTGTCTAAGAAATAAGTAATCCGGCGAAATCCTTCAGCTTCACATTGAGTGCAATAAGCACCGTCTGACATGTAAAGTCCTTCAAGACTCGAATTTGCCTCAGGGTCAAGCAAGGTAACCACTTCTAATTCAAATTCATTTAGGTCCGTACTAATCATCAATTGGTTATCATGTTGACGATAATTAGCCGCTACACCATTAAGTTTCACTGTACTTAGCGAAAGTTGCTCACCATCAAGCACTAAATCATGCTGATGCTCACCATTACGGATTACCTTACTGACGGCAGTCACTTTAGTGTTTTTGCCATCCAGAATAACGTTCAAATCAACATGAGAAATGGTGAATGCAGGCTTGGTATAATCTTTTAGGTGTTTTTCTTGCGCTTGGTTCATACATGATCCTTTTGAGCGGTACTAATGCCAATATGATTAAATGTGTAGTCTTTATCGAATTGGTACTATTTTTAGTTATTATGATTAAGAAAAAACGCGCCTAAGCGCGTTTTTTAACAGTAATAAAAAATTACTTTGAGTTAGTTTTAGCTATTTTTTCTACGTCGGCCATATCTAGAGTGATATAAGCCGTTTCATCTAAAAAGGCATCAGGTAATTTGCTATCATCTGTTTTTTCAATATCGTCTAAAGACTTCACAGCAGCTAAACCTTCGTGAACTCGACGCGCATTGGCTCGATCTAGAGCACGCTTATCATCGTCTTCACGAGAAGCAATACGTTCACTCTCTACAAGCGATATTGTTTTGTCTTTGTGATGTTTTTTAAACTCATTAATATCTTGGTAAATATAACTGAACTCTACATCTTGGCTGATACGCTCTTTATGTTTAACATCAAGATTGTTAATCAACATAGGGGTAATATTCCCTAAAGTAGTGTACTGCGCTACAGGTACTTTATCCCATGGTAATGCATTTTCTTCTTCCGACTCACCATATTCACCAGGCTCTAAAGCACTCGGTAAGCGCACATCAGGTGTGACACCTTTTAACTGAGTACTGCCGCCATTAATACGGTAAAACTTAGCAATGGTATACTGCACATGACCGATTGGCTTTTCGTACATGTCATAAATTCGACCCAAGCTTTTATGTTGCTGAACAGTCCCTTTACCAAAGGTCGATTCACCGACAATAAGTGCGCGGTCATAATCTTGTAAAGCTGCAGCAAAAATCTCTGAAGCCGATGCACTATAACGATCAACCATCACAGTAAGTGGGCCATTGTAAGCACTGGCGCCATCATTATCACGATTTTGATTAATGCCACCATTAGCATCACGGATTTGAACAACTGGCCCCATATCAATAAACAAGCCAGTGAGCAATGTCGCTTCGGTTAATGCCCCACCGCCATTGCCACGAAGGTCAATAATAATCCCTTCAACATTGTCTTTCTCAAGTTTAGTGATTTCTTTGGCCACATCTTGTGACAAATTCATATAAAACCCAGGGATTTGAATCACCCCGACTTTACGATTGGCATACTGGCCTTCTTTAGGCTCAACCACTTTTGACGTCGCAGCACGGTCTTCTAAACGAATTTTATCTCGGGTAATGACAACTTCAAAAGGTTTAGCATTCGCCCCGCCTTTTTTCGGCAAAATCTGTAATACGACTTCGCTGCCTTTTGGCCCTTTGATCAAATCAACAACATCATCTAAACGCCAACCTATGACGTCAACAATGTCACCGTCTTTTTGACCAACACCAACAATTTTATCTTCTGGTGATAATTTCTCGCTATTGGCCGCCGGCCCTCCGGCCACTAAACTTTTGATGACAGTGTAGTCATCATCCATTTGCAACACAGCACCGATCCCCTCGAGACTTAAATTCATTTCCATTTGGAAACGTTCTGCATTACGAGGTGATAAATAACTGGTATGAGGCTCAACACTACGAGCAAACGCATTCATGACTGTTTGAAACACGTCTTCGCTTTGTGTTTGGCTTAAACGCTTAATGGCATTGTTATAACGCTTCTCGAGCACTTCAACAATTTCAGGCCACTTTTTACCGGTTAACTTTAGATTTAGTGCGTCATATTTAACGCGTTGACGCCAAAGTTCATTCACTTCGGCTTCGTCTTTTGGCCACTGCGCATCTTTGCGATCAAATTCATACGCATCGCCAGCTTGAGTAAAGTCGAACTCTTTATCAAGCAAAGACAAAGCATAAGCAAAACGCTCATAACGACGTTTTTGTACTAGATCGTACATGGTAAATGCAGGGCTAATATCGCCTGATTCGACCATGTTATCAAACTGGTTTTGATATTGACTAAAGCTCGCAATGTCTGCCGCTGTCAGCACATTACGACGATAATCAAGTTGCTCAAGAAAACGGGTATATATTTGTTCAGAGAATGCATCATCAAGTACAAAACGATGATAATGCGAGCGAGTAAACAAAGTTGTTACTCGCTTGCTAGCCACTTTATGTTGTGGCTCTTGTGCTAGTTTAGGTAACTCGCTGATTTGAATCGTTGGTGAAATTGCCCATGCCGAAAAGCCGACAAATAAACTGGCAATTGACGCGGCCAAGGTAAGTTTTCGCATCAACAAGTACTCCTTAAATTTCTATAATAGTATGTGCTCTGCACGTACTTTGATGGATAAGCCAGAATCTAATTGAACAAGCACATCCTCTTTATTAATATCAGTTACAACACCAGGAACAGGTGTGGCACCTAATTTAACATTAACGCGTTGTTTTTGTTTTAAATCTTCTAGCTTAGCAGGCACAAGTTTAATCACTGGAGCAGCTACCGGTGCAGGACGTTCCTTTTTAACGGCTGGTGCACGTTTAGGTGCCACTTTCTTCGCCGGCTTTTTAGGCGCTAAGGCTTGACGCTTTGCTTTGGCTTTATCTTGGCTTTCTTTAAGCGTCAAAATAGCATGGTCAATGTGCTCTTGTTCTAATTCAGCACATTCATTACCGTCAAGATCTATACGTTTAGCACCTGCTTTTACGCCTTTCAAATAGCGCCAGCTACTTGTATAACGACGAAGCGCTACACGTAATTGTGTTTTACTGACTTTAGAATCATCAGCTAACCGTTCAGCCAAATCTTGAAACAAACCAATTTTTAATGGCTTAGTTTCACCTTCTGCAATAAAGCATAAAGGAAAGGTTTCATATAAATACGCTAAAATTGCGTTGGTGTCGGTCAACTTGTCTGTTGATTCCATTTTTACTTCCACGTTAATAAAGGGACTGATTATGCGGCATAAAAGTTGCCATGCAGTCGTTCATCTTTCGTTAAACCTTACTGTTAAAGCTTAACGTACAAAATATCACTATCCGCCAGTTTGCTAAAGTCATTGAAACAAACCTTAACAATTTAACCAAACTTACTCTCAGCTTAATCATCGCTCATCAGTAAATCCAGCACAAATGCGTATAGCGGCATATTATAAAGCCAGCCACAGCGAATGCGACCATGATTTAATCTAATTTGTTCGCTATTTAACCAAATAGGCAAGTTTCGAAACTTTTTACCATGTTTTCTAAACCAATTTGATCATCTTGATCGAATCGATTCAGTAATGGACTGTCAATATCTAACACTGCCACAACCTCATTACCCTGTCTAACAGGGATCACAATTTCTGAATTACTGGCAGAATCGCATGCAATATGGCCGTCAAATTGATGAACATCGGCAACTCGTTGGGTTTTATTTTCTGCTGCGGCAGTGCCACAAACACCTTTGCCCATATTAATACGGGTGCAAGCCACTTTACCTTGGAATGGACCAAGGACTAATTGTTCACCACGCTTGATATAAAAACCAGCCCAGTTTAGGTCTTCTAGGCTGTCATTTAACAACGCTGAAAAATTAGCCATGGCAGCAATTAAATCATCTTCGCCTTCAAGTAAGGCTTGTGCTTGACGATTTAATGTTTGGTAAAATTCGGTTTTCATTTTCATTCCTTAAGCTGACACCCACTCCAAGAATGAGTGATGAATACGACTATTCTACTGATGTACTTTTAGCCGCAGTCTTTTTAGTTTTCGCTGTAGGAGCGTTTTTAACCTGTACTATGCCTTTTAGCAAGTTAGAAAGCTCATCTTTATTGTTTGCTAGATAAAATGCTAGTTGTTCGCATTTATTTTCATCAAGTCCGAGGTCTGCCTTAATAAGAAATGGCACTAGGTTATCGGAAATATCAAGCATCTTATCGTAGGCATCAGCCTCTTTCTTCGATATAAATGTCATCTTTTCCACCCCTTCTCTGACCACGACAAATTGGGTTATCACTGCCATGATGTAATCCTCACTGTTTTTATATACAGTGCATAGAATCTCACATAGTTAACTTATGATGCAAGTGTTCTGATTATTCTGATATTATCAAACACAACAAAATCGAGATTATTTAACAATTAACTCATTTGTCTGCCAATATAAGGCCAAGCAAAGAGGTTTGACTCTTCGCTACCCAATAATGTGTTTTACTATGGATTAGATTAATTCTTCATGCATGAATTTGATGATCATGATTCGATAATTTTATGCCAATCATGTGATTTGGCAGTCAGAAAACGTGCTTTGCCTTCTAGCGCTCGCGCGCTTTGTCCGCGTTGCCACACGGCACTCTACGATTCTCCTTATTGCTCTATTAATGGCATGCTAGCATTATGCGTTGCTGCGTTAATTATTTTTATTCCTGCTAATTTATTGCCAGTACTCGAAATCCACTTCCTTGGCAGTGTACGAACCACTACGGTGCTGCAAGCTGCCGTGACGGTTTGGGCCGAAGGATATTGGGTTGTAGGCCTAGCGGTAATGGTTGCTGCAGTTATCGCGCCTGGGTTATTGATTTTGTCAATTATGGCTCAAGTTGTAATTGTAAAATTAAAACTGCACAACTCATTTTGGCAAAGAACTTATACTACATTGTTAAAAAATCATGGTTTGATATCACAAATGACCATGTTAGAAATTTATGTCATCAGTTTTCTCGTGTCGGCCTTTCAGTTATCAGACTTTTCAGATGTGTATTTTGGTATGGGGACATTCAGTTTTACGATGTTGTTTATCATCATATTATTTTTACAACGTGAATATAATCTAGAACACATGTGGAGTTATGTAGATGCCTAGTACTCCAATTACACCATCCAATGAACATATAGTGGACAGCACTAAGCAAACTGCGAATACCGATAACGAGGCGAAAACTGAGGTTTTGCCTCATATTCAGGGCAAGAAAATTGGCTTATGTTTATGCCCTGTTTGTCGCAAACTGAATGTCACCAGCAACAGTCATTGTCGACGTTGTTTTAGTCAATTGAGTAGCCGTAATTATGCCAGTATCCAGCAAAGTTGGGCTTTATTGGTGACAGCGACTATTTTACTTGTGGTCGCCAACATCTACCCTATTACCTTGCTGACTAATCGTGGAGTGGTCACCAATGACACCATTTTTAGTGGTATTAGTCATTTAGTCAAAACCGGTATGTTCCCGATTGCTATTATTGTTTTTACTGCCAGTATTTTAGTACCTTGGCTTAAAATATTTGGCTTAGCGACTTATTTAACGGCTATCAGTTTTAACTTACCAATATCAAAAAGAAAATTAATGGTTGGATTTCATATCATTGAATGGATTGGACGTTGGTCAATGCTCGATTTATTTGTTATTTCATTAACCGTTGCCTTAGTTAATATGGGGCAATTATTAGACGCAAAACCTGCACCTGCCGCGACAGCATTTGCGCTAGTTATCTTACTAACGCAACTCGCGGCAAAAGTGTTAGATACTCGATTACTTTGGGACCGCTTGGAAAACACTAATGACACAAATTGAATCGCCTAAAATTGTGAAGAAAAAGTTATTCTCGCCAATATGGTTATTACCGGTTGTTGCTTTGATATTAGGTGCCTGGTTAGGGGTCAAAAGCATCAAAGAATCCGGCATTGAAATATTAATTCATTTTCCTAGCGCTACAGGTATTGATATCGGTAAAACGCTGGTGAAATACCAAGGGCTGACTGTTGGTAAAGTCACTGATATTGGTATAGACGATGATCTTAAAGGGGTTAACGTTAAAGTTATTATGGATTACCGTGCCGACCCATTTCTCAATAAAAACACCCTGTTCTGGTTAGTAAAACCTAAAGCCAGCATTACCGGTGTTGAAGGACTCGATACATTATTTTCAGGTAATTATATTGCCCTTCAACCTGGTGATGGCCGCTCGGCGACCGTATTTGAAGCACAACGTGAAGCGCCTGCGATACTCCCCGGCAGTGAAGGGCTAATGATCGAACTAAAATCCCCTAAACTGGGATCAATTGATGTTGGCTCACCGGTCTTTTACCGTCAAGCACCTGTCGGAAGCATTGTGAGTTATCGCCTCGACGGAAATAAACAAATTATTATCAGCGCATTTGTTCAAGAACAATATGCCCATTTAGTCAATAAAGACTCCCATTTTTGGAATGTGTCTGGCTTAAAAATTGATGCATCTTTAGCGGGGATAAAAGTCAGCACTGAAAGTATCGCGTCTATTTTGGCTGGCGGTATCAGCTTTGATACCGGCAGCTACACTGAAAAAGCCCAAAATGGTGATATTTACAACCTTTATGAAGATGAGCTCACCGCAATTGGAGGCGTTCAGTTTAGTTTAACCGCATCTAGCAGTGAAGATGTTAATGAAGGCACCGCTATCACCTACCGCGGTATTGTTATCGGTGAGATTGAAAAAGTCACCTTAACTGATGCAGGGGTGCAGTTTATCGCTCGAGTAGAGCATCATTACAAAGCATTAATTACCAGTGATAGCCAATTTTGGATAAGTGGGGCTGAGTTATCATTAAAAGGTGTCAAAAACGTCAGTAGACTGGTTACAGGAAGTGTTATTAATGTCTTACCTGGCACTCAAGTAACTGAAGAGCCGATGCAATTTGAATTGGCATCACATGCTCCTGATTTACTCAGTCAAGACAAACTGAAATTGACTGTAGTTGCCACTACCCACTCTGGTGTCAGCAATGGTGCGCAAGTGCGATATAAGCAATTGCCAATCGGACAGATAACCAGTATTGGTTTAAGTAAAGACTTTTCAACTGTTGAATATAGTATCGAAATTCAACCAGAATTTAAAAGTTTGCTAACTAAAGGTAGTTTCTTTGTTCCTGAAAGTGCCATAGCCATTAATGCTTCACTAGAGGGCGTTAATGTTAAAACTCGCGACCTCACTACGATGTTGGAAGGCGCTATTAGCTTAATTCCGGGTAACAGCGAAATGCTGCTTTCGGCTAATAGTACTTTAACACTGCACGAATCAGTTGAATCGGCCCAAACGCTTTACGCTCAACAACAGCTTACCCCCTTTACCTTAACCAGTATTGATGGTGCGGACTTAGCTGAAGGATCGCCAATTTATTACAAAAAAATGCAAATAGGCTCAGTGAATAAAGTCAATTGGTTAGCGAAAACAGACAAATTTAATATCGATATCAATATAGACAATAAATTTGTTCCGTTAATTAAGCCGACTACGGTTTTTTGGCGTAATGATGCAGTAGCCATCAATGCCAGTTTAGCCGGTGTCGATATCAATGTTGCTCCATTAAAAGGTGCAATAAATGGTAGCATTACTCTTGGTCATATTGACGACAAAGTTGATACTGCAAATAATCAACCTAATCTACGATTATATGATACAAAGTCTCTCGCACTCATGCAGGCTAAGGTCATTAACCTCACTCTGCCTGTGAGTACAAAAGTGGCAGAAAAAGCCGCTATTCGTTATCAAGGTCATAAAATTGGTGAAGTGTCACAGGTTAAGCTAAACCAAGATTTAACCACTCTTAATGCACAAGCGTATATTTATGGTCATTACGCAAACCATTTTAGTGCTAGCGATACGGAATACTTCATCGTCGATGCCCAAATTTCTTTAGCGGGTATTAATGCCCCCGAAACACTGTTAACGGGTCCTTATATTGGAGTTATTCCAGGTAACAGCACAGAGATTATCGATAATTTTGTTGCCCAACCTCACTCGAGCTTTGAGGCTACCGTACCTAAAGATGCGTTAGCATTCCAATTAGTCGATGACCAGCTAGGTTCAATTAAGGTCGGTACACCCTTGTTTTTCCGTGGAATTAAAGTCGGACAAATTGATGGGTATAGGTTGGATGACTCAGGTACAGAAATTACGTTGTTTGCCCATGTTAATGCTGAATATGGTCACTTAATTAACCAGACTAGCCAGTTTTGGGATGCATCTGGTATTAAGTTAGACGTTGGTTTATTTTCTGGTGCACAGTTAGAAACTGGCTCATTAGAAACAATACTCGCCGGTGGTATTGCATTTGCAACCCAAGATACCACATCAGACAGTAACCGTATCAACACCACCGACCGTTTCCCATTGCATGAGAACATGCAGGAAGAATGGTCACAATGGCGACCTACCCAAGCTAAGTAATTTCATCTAGCGATAATACAATTAGTACAAAAGCAAAGGCCGATAAATATATCGGCCTTTCTATTTATATTATGGTTAATCTCGATAATGATGATTAACCATAAAACCAATAACACACACCGATGGCGGCACTAATACCTGCAAAATCTGCTGCTAAACCACATCCCAGTGCATGACGTCCATTACGGATCCCCACTGAACCAAAGTACACAGCCAATACATAAAACGTTGTTTCGGTACTGCCTTGTAAAATAGCCGCTAGGCGGCCCGCAAAAGAATCAACTCCGTGATGGCTCATCGTTTCTAACATCATCGCACGCGCACCAGAGCCGCTAAAAGGTTTCATGAACGCGGTTGGCATCGCATCAATAAAGCGCGTATCTGCGCCTAATGCACTCACGCCACTAGCTAACAGCTGTAAGGCATAATCTAGCGCCCCTGAAGCCCTAAGAAATCCAATGGCTAATAACATCGCCAGCAAATAAGGGATTAGCTGAATTGCTTGGCTAAAGCCCTGTTTAGCGCCATCAACAAACTCGTCATACACAGCAATTTTGCGATAACCCGCGACTAGAATAAAACTTAAAATCAGCAACAACAATATACCGTTACCTAACACCATAGACACTTGGCCTATCGCCTCGGCGGATAATGTCACCAAATAAGCGATCCCAGCCATGAATACACTCATAATGGTTGCAGCATAAGCCAAAATAACACTATTGATTAACGAGATTCGTTGCACTAACGCGACAACCAATAATCCCACAACGGTGGAGACACTAGTGGCTAATAAAATGGGTAAAAAGATATCCGCAGGATTAGCCGCACCTTGTTGGGCACGATAAAGAAATACGGTTACAGGAACTAAGGTAACTGATGAAGTATTTAACACTAAAAATAAAATTTGGGCGTTGGTTGCTACTGATTTTACAGGGTTAAGAGATTGCAGATCATGCATCGCTTTTAAGCCTAAAGGTGTTGCTGCATTGTCCAGTCCCAGCATGTTAGCTGTAAGATTCATGCTAATGCTGCCATAGGCGACATGTCCACGAGGAACTTCTGGCATCAACTTCGACAATAAAGGTTCAAATATGCGGGCAAACAACCCTACCACACCGGCCTTTTCACCGACTTGCATCAATCCCATCCATAACGCTAACACACCAATTAAGCCAAGTGATATGTCAGCGGCTAACTTAGCACTGGCAAACAATGCCGTCACCGATTCGCTTAATACATCGACATTGCCATTCACTAATTGAATCGTGATAGACAACGCTGCAATGATAAAAAATAATAACCACACTCTATTTAACACACACCACTCCATTAGCCAGTCGGTTTTATTAACGTCAATATACAGTAATCATTGCCGATCAGGGTGTACAATTCCGTGATATGATCGCTTCAATTACAGCAAAAATAACCTACCGTTTATTATTATGGCCCAATTAAATACAAACTTTATCAATCACATTGAGAAAGAGTTACCCGCTCACTTATCTTTACAAGAGTTTATTGCCTATTGCGATAAACCGCTTCGTAAATCCATTCGGGTGAATACGCTTAAAATCAGTACCGCACAATTTGTCCACATCATGACTAGCGCAGGCTGGCAACTGTCTCCAGTACCTTGGTGTGCTGACGGATTTTGGATTGAGGGTAAAGATGATATCCAACTGGGTAATGCTATTGAACATATTCAAGGGCTATTTTATATCCAAGAAGCCAGTTCCATGCTGCCGCCGACCGCATTATTTTCTAATGATAACACCGCTGAAATTGTCTTGGATGTCGCCTCAGCTCCAGGCTCCAAGGCCACTCAAATAGCAGCCTTAATGAATAACAGTGGCTTATTAGTGGCTAATGAATATTCAGCCAGCCGCGTTAAAGTATTACACGCTAACGTATTGCGCATGGGAGCCAGCCACACCGCCCTAACCCATTTTGATGGTCGAGTTTATGGTGAATATTTATATGAATCGTTTGATGCTATTTTATTGGATGCTCCTTGTGGCGGCGAAGGTACGGTTCGTAAAGATCCCTTGGCATTAAAACACTGGGATATTGATGATGTTACTGCGATTGGTGAAACCCAAAAAGATCTTATTGAATCTGCATTTTTAGCGTTAAAGCCAGGCGGGATTTTAGTCTATTCAACTTGTACTCTAAGCCAGTTAGAAAACCAACATATCTGTTATCACTTACAGCAAACTTACCCCGATGCAGTTGAGTTTGAGTCGCTGGCTGAATTATTCGATGGTGCAGACAAAGCGTGCACTGAAGAAGGTTTTTTACATGTATGGCCACAAATTTATGACAGTGAAGGTTTTTTTGTCGCCAAAATTCGTAAAAAAGCCTCGGTTGAACGAGTAAAAAAACAGCCTAAATTACAAAAAAACTTTCCTTTTAATCCCGCAAATGAAAAGCAAAAAGCGGAGTTAACACAATACTTTTATGACAGCTTCTGTCTCGAGTTACCTAGCGATGACGTAATCATGTTGCGTGACGATGAATATTGGTTGTTTCCAGCCCAATTTATGCCTTTTATCGGCAAAATGCGCTTTCAGCGTATTGGTATTAAGCTCGCTGATGCGATGAAAAAAGGCTACAAAGCTAAACATGAAGCCGTCATTGCTTTATCAGCAGCAACGCATAATCCAGCAAAAACTATGGAATTAAGTGCGGCGCAAGCACAAGATTTTTTAATGGGTCGTGATATTGCCACAAGTACTTTTGATCAACCGACACAGCAACAGTTAGCCATTATGCCACAAGGCGAAATGCTAGTGAGTTATCATAAAGTCGTGCTTGGGGTCGTAAAACATTTAGGTCATAGACTTAAAAACAATTTACCGCGTGATTTGGTACGCGATAACGTTAACTTATATCTATAACACGCAACACTATTTCGATGAGCAAGAATAAAGAATATAAAACATTATTATCAATGAATTACTGTAAAACAGAGTGGAAAGCAGAGTGCTAAACCAATATTGTTGATCAAATTTTATGCACAACACAATTTGAGTGCCTATAATTAATCTATGTTCGATTCAGTATTTGGCATCCTAAGCTACCTTAAGATGCCACAACAGTAGCGCAAGGCTCTTAATCGAGCCCTTTCCCTAGGCCCAAAACAATTGGATAGTTTTGGGCCTTTTTTTATCTTTCAACCACGATCCAATCCTAAAATGTAGTTATCTATTTAACCTGAATTCAAGATAAGAGATGGAAGATTTTAGATTAACCACACATTTATATTTCTAACTCACTGTCCACATCAACTGTTCAGTTAACAGGCCTGATTCGAATCTAAAAGTGCGGTATTAGAAGACAAGCTTACAATGCAGTAGAATATATTGTGCTACAAAAAATGCGGGGGAAAGCTTTTTTAATGGCTTTAAATAACCTGAGCTCGGGATAATAAACGCCTTTCAAACAGCCCTTTGTCCTGCTAACTGTGTTGAATCGACTTACAATAGACTAGCTATTGTCGCGTCAATTCTCCTTGATAGCATAACAAATGACAAGCTTGAAAGTGAGCTTGGTTAACATGCTGATTTTTAATAGCTCAGTTCATCCCTTATCCCGAGTTCAGGTTAAATAATGTTAAACCATCATTTAGCATGAATGTATTTGAGTAACCGTAGGCGCATTTGCCTAATGCAACTGCACCTACGGTTATTTTGTTTGCCTAGAAAGGATTACATTGCTACGCGGTAAACCACTAATAAGTTAATTTGCTATTAGTCTTAGAATTAAATTAGCGGCCAACTAACTTAGCGGCATCTTTAAATAAATTAAAAAAGTTATCAGTGGTGTATTGAGCTAACTCTTCAAATTTTTCACCGCGCAGTTCTGCTACAAATTCGGCAACATCACGAACATAAGCAGGCTGATTTTCTTGGCCACGATGCGGTACTGGTGCTAAATAAGGTGCATCGGTTTCGACCAGTAATCTGTCTTTAGGTACTTGGCGAATAACACTGCGTAATTCACCTGCATTTTTAAACGTTACAATTCCTGAAACAGAAATATAAAAGCCTAAATCAATGGCGGCTTTGGCCATTTCCCAGTTTTCAGTAAAACAATGTAGCACGCCGCCCACTTTGTCGGCGTGTCCAGCTTTTAGCATATTAATGGTATCTTCACGGGCATCACGAGTATGTACAATTAATGGTTTATTCACCTCAACAGCTAATGCAATTTGTTGTTCAAAACACTGCTGTTGCAAGGTTTTAGTATCATTTGAATAGAAGTAATCTAAGCCTGTCTCGCCAATGGCAACCACTCTAGGATCTTCTGCGAAACGTTTAATATCTTCGATGTTCAAACCTTCTTGTACATCTAGAGGATGTACGCCAGAAGATAAAAAAACATTATTAAAGGCAGACATTTTATCTCGCATGGCTTCAAAGCCTTGCTGACGAACGTTGACGCATAATAGATAGTCAACGCCTCGAGCTTTGGCATTGTCCATAATGGATTGTAAGCTGGCTGAGTCTGGGGCCGCTTTTAAGCGGTCAAGGTGGCAATGTGAATCAATTAGCATGAGAATTCTTTCGCAACTACATTAACAAATAAAACAGATGCGCAAGAATACCTAGCTACATAGTGCAGGTCAAATCGCTAGAGGCAAGTTCGCTTGATAATAACTTTTCAATATGATGTTTATGACTTTCAACATCAGTTTTAATTTTAACCCCAATACCTGCTGGGCGCCCACCGGATGCGCCTAATGGGTTAATCCATACCACAGAGCCTTTAAATTCATTAGTTTGAGTGGCATTAGGCAATCGATAAGCAATGGTAAGCTCTTGGCCTAAGAAATGACTTTCTGTAGTCGCCACGAATAAACCTGCAGGCTTAATAAAAGGCATATAAGCACGGTAAAGTTTGTGTAATGTATCGTAATTAACAACAAGATCGACCATAAATGATTATTTTCTTTCCATAAACGGGTTAAAAATCAATATCAAACGTTTTTAATGAGTCAACTGTCTAAATGTGAGCACATATTGTTGACACAAGGCAGGCGCGTTCACACTCGGCATTGTTTCAAGTCTATGGCACATGGTCATCACCCGCCCAGCGAGTTCAATGACTTTCGATTGAACAAGTGGATTTAATGACTGACGACTCGTATTTTCAGTTTTTACCTTATTACTTTTTAACACATATTGGCGCAAGTACAAATACAAAACATTAAGTGCATCAACAATTTGTTGCTCAGACACCTTTAATAAACTATTGCTTAAATGACCCGTTTGTAAACTTTGAGCCCAATCTTGGCGAAATGTCAGCAGTTGCTGATAATGCTGGCTGGTTAAACTGTTTGCTAACGCAAGAGGGCCACCAACAACACTAAGACACCATGTAACATCATGGATTTTGCCATCGGCGTTGGCTGGCGGTAACAACTGCTGCGTCGCTAACCATTGATGGATTTCATGCTTAGTTGGCTCAACAAAATTAAGCGTTTGACAGCGGCTGGTGATAGTCGCTAATAACTGGGCAGATGTATTGGTTTGTAAAATGAGCACAACATCATCACCAGGTTCTTCAAGGGTTTTCAATAATGCATTAGCCGCCGCCAAATTTAAACGTTCGGCATTAACGATTATAGCTACACGTGCGCCACCTTGCTGAGCCGTTTGAGTTAACGCTTGGCAGAGTTGACGAATTTGATCGACTTTAATTTGGTTGCCATCTGGCTCAATAATGTATAAATCAGGGTGATTACCGGCTGCCAATAACAAACAACTTTTACACTGGCCACAAGCACCAACCGGAGTGAGTTGCTGGCAAAGCACAGTTTGCGCTGCGGCCTTAGCGAGCTTATCGCCCCCTAATGCTTTATCGATGTTGAACAAATGCGCATGACTGCTTTTGCCTCGATAATGCTGGTCAACAAAACGCTGATGTGGATCGGCTAACCAAGGTAGCTGGTCAATCTGATAATCACTCATGTCGGCACATTATCCCTTTTAATATCAATCACTGCTCACTCATCAGAGTGGATAAATGGCGTTGTAATTGTATACCAATATCATTATGCACTTGTTCCATGGATTGACTGGCATCAATCACCACAATGCTGTCATCTTCATGCGCTAATTGTAAGTAGGTTCGTCTGGCTCGCTCAAAAAAATCAATCGCTTGTTGCTCTATTCTATCAAGCTCGCCACGACTGGCTGCACGGCTTAAGCCTAACGTTGGATCAATATCCAAATATAAAGTGAGATCGGGTTTAAAACCTCGTAAGCAAGCATCACTGACCGCTTTCACTAATGGCATTAACCCTCGGCCACCACCTTGATAAGCTAATGATGACAGATTGTGTCTATCGCCAAGTACCCATTGACCCACAGACAACGCTGGTTTAATAACATTGGCGATTAATTGTGTTCGCGCTGCATAAATGAGTAAGCATTCTGCTTCATCGCATAATGGATCTGTCTCATCGGCAATTTTAACTAAATCGCGCATTTTTTCTGCTAAAGGAGTCCCGCCCGGCTCACGAGTACACACAGGAGCCTGACCGATATGCTGCTTAATAATATCGTTAACGAGGGCTATCGCGCTTGATTTACCCGCGCCTTCTAATCCTTCGATTACAATAAACTTGCCTTGCTGTTGACTCATTTTCTTTTTCTCTGGAATTCGTTTACGGCATTATTATGGGCTTTCAACGTAGATGAAAACACATGACTGCCATCATTACGTGAAACAAAGTACAAGTAATTTACTTTGGCTGGATTAGCGGCGGCAAATAATGATGCGCGACTTGGTGCAGCGATAGGCGTTGGCGGTAAACCATCAATTTTGTAGGTATTGAATGCCGTTGCTTCGCGTAAATCTTTACGAGTAATATTACCTTTATAACGTTCACCCATGCCATAAATTACCGTGGGGTCGGTCTGAAGACGCATGCCTTTTTTAAGTCTATTATTAAACACTGCAGACACCCAATCACGCTCTTCAGGTTTGCCCGTTTCTTTTTCAATAATAGATGCAATAATCAATAATTCGTAAGGTGATGATAAGGCTAAATCAGGATCGCGCCCTTCCCATGCTTGCGCTAAGCTTAGCTGCATCATGGTGTAGCTGCGGTTTAAAATCGTCTGTAAGTTATCATCTGCATGATAATGGAATGTTTCTGGATAGAACTTACCCTCAGGCAAACCAGAAGTATCACCATTTTGTAATAACACTTGATTAAAGTCGTCGGTATTCTTTGCCAAATGCTCTGTAGTGGACAATGTTTGCTGCCACTCGGTAATAGTTTTACCTTCGATTAAGGTGATGCTGAAAACCACTTGTTGGCCTAAATATAATCGCTTTAATAACGCTTCTAATGTATCGCCAGGGATCATTTGATACAGACCGGTTTTTATATGAGCAAGCTTAGGTTCAAGTTTGACCAGATATTTAACTTTCCAACTATCGGTAATCAATGATTGTTGTTCTAGTTGTTGCGCAAGCTTAATCACACTGGTGCCAGGTTCAACCGTTAACGTTTGAATTTCAGTTAACTGTAATGGCTGTTTTTGGTAAGCGATTAAGCCAGAGACAAGCCAATATCCTCCAAGACAAACGACTGTAAATAGAGGAATAAGACTGGCTAAAAAAAAGGTTTTTATGGTTTTAATCATGATGATAAATTCACACTCAAAATGTGCCTGAATCGCGATGTTTGCGTCCAACGGCTAAATTGAAAATCGTCAATGGCAGTTACATCAACAATGCCAAATAAACTGTTTGTTATAAATATATTGTCCGCTGCCTGAATATCACCAAGTGTTAATTGTGTAGCCATAACAGATAAGCCCTGACAGAGCAGAGTATCAATTAATGTCTCACGCATCACACCACTTACACCTGCATGGGTTATTGCTGGGGTAAACACATGACCATTTTTGACTACAAAAATGTTGGCCATGGATGACTCTATCACATTACCGTCACAGTCAAACACTAACCAATCTTGATGAGTACTAGGCAGCGGTTGTGACTTTATGAGCACCTGTTCCAATCTATTAAGGTGTTTTATTCCAGCCAGAAGTGGTTGCCTGCCAAGACATATGGGTGATGATGCTAGCGAGATACCACTTTGCTGCCAATCAAGATAATGCTCAGGAATGGGATGCACTGACACGACTTCTGTAACGTTTATGCTCAAAGGAGCCTGATAACCACGGCCACCGACTCCACGCGTCAGCAATAGCTTTATACAATGTTGTGGGTATTGTTGGGCGAGTAGGATCAATTGTTGTATTAATAAGTCGCTTGGATGCCACTTAATACTTAGGCGCTCGCAACTTTGCAGCAAACGAGAAATATGCCCGTCAAGGAATAGGATCCCTGCAGGCATATCAGATGATGCTGTGCGCATGGTTGCAAACACACCATCACCATAAGCAACACCACGATCAAATGGACTTATTAGTCCGTTTTCAACGTGATTAACCCAAACCGTAGCCATTATTTATCCTGGCTGATCCGGCTTGCTACAGCCTCTTGTTGATCTTTGTACTTCGAGCTTTTACGCGTGTTATATGGACGAGCAACCGCAGAGCTTAAGCGCTCAAAATTTAGCGCACCAATCGTCATACCAGGGCGAAGAGCCAACGGCAATTTACCACTGTTAAAGAACTCAAGTACGATTTTGCCTTGCCAACCTGGATCAATACGATGTGCGGTCACATGTACCATCAATCCTAAACGAGCAAGTGATGAGCGACCATCTAACCAACCCACTATATCAGCAGGTAAGGTTACACTTTCATAGGTAACGGCTAATGCTAATTCTCCAGGATGAAGGAAAAAAGCTTGATCATCAGCGATTTCAATTTTGTCGCTCATGATCCGATCAAGTGCTATTTGCATTTCTGCACTAGGACCACTTAAATCGATGTAAGGTGCAGTATGGTCTTTAAATACACGAAATTGGCTGCCTAAACGTACATCCACGCTCACTCCCGAAATGGCTTCAATACCAGGACGAGGATCGATAATAATGGTGCCATTATCTAAACATTGCTCAATTTCTATATCGGTTAAACGCATGCTGCACTCTCTTTTAGATAAGGCTACTTCGCCAATAAATGCTGAATTCTAGCTTTTAAAATATCAGTTGCGATACGGTTTTTACCGCCCCGGGGAACGATAATATCGGCATATTGTTTTGACGGTTCAATAAACTGTAAAAACATCGGGCGTACGGTTCGCTTATATTGTGAAATAACCGATTCCATTGTTCTGCCACGTTCAGCAACATCACGAGTTAACCGACGTAAAAAGCAAATATCTAATGGCGTATCCATAAACACACTGGCATCCATTAAATCACGTAATTTAGGATTGGTTAATAATAGAATGCCTTCTAAGATAATCACTTTTTTAGGTTGCATGGTCAACGTGTCGCTAATACGAGTATGCTCAGTATAGCTGTAACATGGAATGCTAACTGGCTCACCTTGTTTAAGCTGAGTTAAATGAGACGCTAATAACTGATGGTCTAACGCTTTTGGATGGTCGTAATTAGTTTTGACACGATCTTCCATCGTCAAATGGCTTTGATCATGATAATAAGCATCCTCATTGATCACACCAATTTGATTTGTACCTAAATCACGACACAATTCTTCAAAAATTGTTTTAGCAATTAAACTTTTACCTGAAGCCGACGCACCGGCAATCCCAATAATGACACACTGCTGAGAATTCATCTCTTAACCTTACTCGTCTTCTGATATGCTAATTTTTACGGTTGATTGTACTTGTTGAAGTGCTAATTCTGCCCCAAGTTTGCGGGCAATTTCGCGATAGATCCCTGACACTTCACTTTCTGGTTCGCTCATCACGCTCGGCGTACCATTGTCCATTGATTCACGAATATTGATGTGTAATGGTAATGATCCTAATAATGGCACGTTATAACGTTCCGCTATTTGACTACCACCATGAGTACCAAATGGGTGTTCTTTATGACCACATTCAGGACAAAGATGAAAACTCATGTTCTCGATAATCCCAAGCACTGGAATGTTAACTTTGTTGAACATGGTGATGCCTTTCTTGGCATCAGCTAAAGCAATATCTTGCGGCGTTGTCACTATCACCGCACCGCTAACCGGTACTTTTTGTGATAATGTCAGTTGAATGTCACCAGTTCCAGGTGGCATATCGATAATTAAATAGTCTAATTCAGGCCACTGAGTTTCGTTAAGTAACTGTGCTAAAGCACCCGCAGCCATAGGGCCTCGCCACACCGCGGCTTCATCACCGCTTAGCATAAAGCCAATAGATTGCGCAGAAATACCATGCACTAAAGCCGGCGTCATGTGCTTGCCATCTGGCGATTGTGGACGAAAATTAGGAATTCCTAACATCAATGGAATAGACGGGCCATAAATGTCGGCATCTAAAATACCCACTTCGGCGCCTTCAGCTTTCAACGCTAATGCGAGGTTTACTGCGGTGGTTGATTTACCCACACCGCCTTTACCAGAAGCCACAGCAATAACTTGTTTTACGTTAGGAATAGGTGCAATTGCTGGCAGCGCAGAATAAACCCGTGGTTGGAAATCGATTTCACATTCCACTTCATCAATGGCGTCAAGTACAGCCAATTTATTGGTGATAGCCATCACGGTGTCGCGGTATTGTGTCATACATGGATAGGGATAAACTAAGCCTAATTGTAGGCGTTTTCCTTCTATCGACAATGCTGTAACACATCCTGCACTGACTAAGCCTTTATGCAAATAAGGATCTTCAAATGCTTCTAAAATATCTAACACTGGTGACAATAATTCATCACTTAATTGATAATTTGTATGCGTATTGACCAAAACGGCAACTCCGAACCAGAAATTTGCACAAGTGTATCAGAACTTGGTAAAAAAATAGCGACTAATAAGCCTTTTTAAGTCATGTTTTGGTGAAAAAAGTCTGCTAATCAGTTAGTATCAGGCAATATTTTTGGTGTAATTTGATATCGAGACAAAATGACAAAATCACAGCGTAAAATACTGGTCACAAGTGCCCTTCCTTATGCCAATGGCCCAATCCATCTAGGCCACATGCTTGAATATATCCAAACGGATATTTGGTCACGTTTTCAAAAGTTACGTGGACATGAATGCCACTACATTTGTGCCGACGATGCTCACGGCACGCCGATTATGCTTAAAGCACAGCAAATGGGCATTACGCCAGAAGAAATGATTGCCCAAGTGCAAAAAGAGCACCAGCAAGATTTCGCTGACTTCAATATCCAGTTTGATAACTTTCACAGCACTCACAGCGAAGAAAACCGCATTTTAGCCAGTGATATTTATCTAAAACTTCGTGATGGTGGTTACATCAAAACCAAAACCATTTCACAATTATATGATCCTGAAAAGTTAATGTTCTTACCGGACCGTTTTGTTAAAGGCACCTGCCCAAAATGTAAGTCTGAAGATCAATACGGCGATAACTGTGACAACTGTGGTGCAACTTATAGTACGACCGATTTGATAAACCCTAAATCGGCAGTCTCTGGTGCGACACCAATAATGAAAGATACCGAACACTTCTTTTTTGACTTGCCAGCATTTGAAGGCATGTTAAAAGAGTGGATCCAATCAGGCTCTTTACAACAAGAAATGGCCAACAAGCTTAACGAATGGTTTGAGCAAGGGCTAAAACAATGGGACATCTCACGTGATGCACCCTACTTTGGTTTTGAAATCCCTGATGCTCCCGGTAAATTTTTCTATGTTTGGTTAGATGCGCCTATTGGTTATATGGGTTCATTTAAAAACCTATGTGACAAGCGTGATGATTTAAACTTTGACGATTTTTGGAGCCTAGACTCAACCGCAGAGGTTTATCACTTCATCGGTAAAGACATTGTTTATTTCCACAGTTTATTCTGGCCAGCAATGCTTGAAGGCGCAGGTATTCGTAAACCGACTAGTGTTTATGCTCACGGCTATGTCACCGTAAACGGTTCAAAAATGTCTAAGTCTAAAGGCACGTTTATTAAAGCGCGTACCTATTTAGATAATTTAGATCCGGAATACCTACGTTATTATTACGCAGCTAAATTAAACAGTCGTATTGATGATTTAGATTTAAATTTAGAAGATTTTGCTCAACGAGTTAACTCAGACTTGGTCGGTAAACTGGTAAACCTTGCATCGCGAACTGCTGGCTTTATCAGCAAACGCTTTGACGGCAAATTAGCCAAGGTAACAGACAGCAGCTTAACCGACATATTCTTAGCTAAAAGCGAAGTGATTGCCGAATTATATGAAACTCGCGAATTTGGCAAAGCGATGCGTGAAATTATGGCATTAGCTGATATTGCCAACGCCTATGTTGCCGACGCAGCACCTTGGCAACTGGTTAAGCAAGACGATAAACAAGATGAAGCACATCAGGTTTGCAGTAATGCATTAAACTTGTTCAGAATCTTGGTCACTTACCTTAAGCCTGTATTACCTAAACTGGCCGAAAATGTTGAAGGTTTTTTACAGTTAACCTTAACGTGGGACAATTTAGGTCAAGATCTTGCTGGTCATGAAATCGCGACATTCAAAGCATTAATGCAGCGTATCGAACCTAAGAGCATTGAAGCTATCATCGATGCCTCTAAAGAGAACTTGCAAGCGACTAATACGGATGCACCTAAAACCGAAGCGCCGACACAAGCTGTTAATCAATTAGAACTCGATCCAATTAGCCCTGAAATAAGCTTTGAAGATTTTGCTAAAATTGATTTACGTATTGCTCGAATCAGCAAAGCGGAACATATTGAAAAAGCCAATAAATTACTGCGTCTTGAATTAGACTTAGGCGGCGATACCAAACAAGTATTTGCGGGTATTAAATCAGCTTATGCGCCTGAAGATTTGGTTGGTAAACTCACCGTAATGGTGGCTAACCTTGCCCCACGCACGATGAAGTTTGGTGATTCAGAAGGTATGGTATTAGCTGCCGGTCCTGGCGGTAAAGATTTGTTTATACTAGAACCTCATGAAGGCGCACTGCCTGGCATGCGAGTTAAGTAATCCAGCTTTAAAACCATAAAATAAGACCGCTTCGGCGGTCTTTTTTATCTCTATTGAGTTTTCAATCTAGCGGATTGCAAACAAACAAAGCGACTGATATTTAAAACGTGGTTAGCCAGCATGTGGTAAGTCGAGCATTAGCTCTGGATATCACTATTACTATCATTTGTTTGCTTTGCATTAGCGTCGTTTTGATTATCGATATCTTGTTGGTGAGCGGCATTATCTTCATCCATTGCTTGCTTTAATCGCTCTTCATACAACATAAACAGTTTAATAAAATCGTTACTAAAGCGTTCACCCGCTGATTCTTTCAACCAAAAATCATATAAACGTTTTGAAGCTTCTTTTTCAACCCGTTTATAGGTTGCCTTTCGTCTCAACACATATTCTTCTGAATGACCTAATAACTGTAACGATGACAAACTCAATTCCAGTGCTGAATGATGCGTTTCCGACTCAACCACGTCTGCCCCTGCTTCTTTTAATAAATGTCCATGACCACGGTCAAATGCTCTGGCAACAATCTTAAGTTTGGGGTAGGTATTATGTAAGTATTTAACTAACTCCACACTACTTTCTCTATTATCGATGGCCACCACAAAAAGCGAGGCTTGTTCAATGCCAGCGGTTTTTAATAAATCTGGACGAGTGGCATCACCATAATAGGCCTTAGTATTAATACGCCTGATAGTGTCGACCTGTGACACCTGATAATCAAGCACTACTGTTTTAATATTATTCGAAATTAAAAAGCGATTAACCACTTGGCCAAAACGACCAATACCCGCAATAATCACCGTGCCTTCATCATCAATACTATCTTGTTCACGCTGGTTGGTTTTTACCTGAAAGCGTGGATAAATGACTTTATCAAATAAAATAAATAATCCTGGGGTTAAAAACATCGATAACGCGACCACGATTGATAACGTTTGCGCTAAATCAGTTGGAATAACATGCTGTTGAACACTAAAACTCAGCAGTACAAAACCAAACTCTCCCGCTTGAGCCAAACATAATGCAAACAGCCAACGATCGCTGCCCTTAATTCTAAAAATCAACGCTAATAAATACAGCACAGACGCTTTAATCAACATAACGCTTAAGGTGATAGCTATTATTTCAGCAAAATCAGCAAACAGTACCGTAAAGTCAATTCCGGCGCCGACAGTGATAAAAAACAATCCCAATAATAGACCTTTAAATGGACCAATATTGGCTTCAAGCTCATGCTTAAATTCACTGTTTGCCAATACAACGCCGGCTAAAAAGGTGCCTAATGCGGGTGATATACCCACTAAACTCATTAATGCTGCAATACCGATAACCAGCATAAGTGCTGCGGCGGTAGATATTTCACGCGCACCAGATTCGGCAACCATTTTAAATAAAGGTCTACTGAGATAATGCCCCCCTAATACAACAGTACCAATCGCTAATACCAGTACAATGGCATATGCCCAACCGGGTAATGAGGCCACGAGGCTTAACTGCTCGTGCTGCTCACTCATACTATTCACCGCAGCTTGGGCTTTATCAACTAATTCAGGTAAAGCTAATAACGGAATAAAGGCCAACATGGGAATAACAGCAATGTCTTGAAACAACAATACCGAAAATGCGTTTTGTCCGGCATGGGTTTTATTGAGGCGTTTTTCAGATAAGGTTTGTAACACGATTGCGGTAGACGAAAGGGAAAAAATTAATCCAATTGTTAATGCAATACTCAGTTGATACCCAGCATAAATGGCACAGGCCATCACGGCTACAACCGACCCCACTACTTGTAAGCCACCAAGCCCCAGTAAACGATTACGCATCGCCCACAACATTTTAGGTTCCAGCTCTAAGCCGACCAAAAATAGCATCATCACCACACCAAATTCGGCGAAGTGTTGAATGGTATTAGTTTCACTGCCCACTAAACCCACAATGGGGCCAATGACCACACCCGCAATCAAATACCCCAGCACGGAACCCAAGCCCAATTTATTCGCTAACGGAACAGCAATGACTGCAGCGGTGAGATAAATAAAAGCCTGTAAAAAGTACTCTGTCATTGGGGGTCCTTATCGGGTGAAAAAATTAATATCGACTTTTACACTGCAATTACAAGTGCAAGTTCACGCCAATATTTAACGAGGCCTTTAATCCATTAAACTGGATTAACGATATCAATGAAATGATGGGTTAAATCAAACTTACTGGCTAAATGCTGCCCTAATGCCTGAATACCAAATTGTTCAGTAGCATGATGCCCTGCGGCAAAATAGTGCAGCCCTTGTTCCGTTGCTGCATGATAAGTACGTTCAGACACCTCACCACTTATAAACGCATCTACACCCATTTGGGCTGCATAATCAATATAATCTTGAGCACCACCAGTACACCAAGCAAGGGTTGAGATAGGCTTACTGTTATCGCCAATATGTAATGGTTCACGTTTAAGCACCTTAGTCAGTAATTGACTAAATTCGCTGGCGCTTAATGGATGTTCTAAATGACCATGCCACAGTAAATCTTGTGCGACTGGTTCATATACTCGAGGGCTAATAACACCTAACTGGTAAGCTAGTTGGGCATTGTTTCCAATTCCGTGATGGGCATCAAGTGGTAAGTGGTAGCCGAATAAACTCATATCATGGTCCATTAATGCTTTAATTCGGCGATACTTCATCCCGGTGATAATTTCTGGCTCATTTTTCCAAAAAAAACCATGATGAACAAGAATTGCATCGGCATTAACAGCCGCCGCTTGCTCAATTAATGCTTGGCATGCAGTTACACCCGTCACAATCGTGCGGATATCAGACTTACCTTCAACTTGTAATCCATTAGGAGCGTAGTCTTTAAAGGCTGACACATTTAAAAAACTGTCTAAATATGAGCTTAACGCTTGGCGAGTAATGGTAGAAGAGCCTTGATGATGTGTCGACATAGTATTTTCCTAACAAAAATGGATAAAAGTCTCTGAAACTAACTCAGGAAATAACGGACCGTTTATTACTTACAATCCGATGTTGAACTGCAAGCGAATTAACCACTGAGTTGAACGCTTTTTTAGGAGTTGATGCTCATCAACCTCTGATCTGGATTAAAAACGGTATCGAGCTAATTTTAGCTTATTTATTCAATACCTTCACTAGAGATGAACTTAATAATTTAGGGTAACTCATGCTCAAAAATTTCAACAATAGCAGTCATAAATGCTGATAAATCGGTCTTTATGAGTGAGAAACCGACAATTTGCGCCACTAATTGGACTTTTGTAGTCTTAACACATTAAAATTAGTAACAACCTTAATTTAACATGATAACAAATAGGTTATTAACTATGACAACATTGACTAAAGAAGAGGTCATCGGCCAACTACAAATGGCTATTGAAAAGCAGTCTGGACAAGCAGTTTCTATTGAGCAAGCTGGTAGCTGGTACAAAATTGACGGCGGTAAATCAGTGCGCTTTAGCGAACTTGAATCCATGCATGCTGAACTAACTGCATCGTCAGTAAAAAAAGCACCTACTGCGAGCAAAGCAGTTATTAAGCCTGCAGCAAAGGCAACCGCAAAAACTGCACCGAATAAACAACCGAGTAAAAAAGCACAGTCAAACTCAGGCGGATTAACGCCTAAGCAGTTATGGCGTAAAAAACTCGAAAGCGCAGCGGGTAATCAAACTTTGCCTCGTGGTTTCTAATTAACGAGAACAGATCAAACTGTATTGTTAGCGAATATTGACCACAGTGTGTAAACAAAAGGAGCCTAGGCTCCTTTTGTTTTAGCTGTATAATCACACGGTGAATAATCACACCGTAAATAATCACATCGCTAGGTCGACCCTGACATAACCGGTTAAGTAAACCACCCTAACCTCATCTCCGGCAGTAAAACTCATGCCTGGATCCGCATCTTGGATCACCATAACTTGGCTACCATCTTCTTGCTTTATCATTAGTTCAACTAACTTAGTTTCAAGATAATATTGTTGGTTACCGTGCTGGCTGCCAATTCCACCGCCAATCAACGCCCCCAAGACAGTGGCAACATCTTGACCTGAACCTCCACCAAATTGATGACCGATAACACCACCAATTAAAGCACCGCCAAAGGTTTTCCAACCACTTCGACTGTCTTCTACTAGCTGTTTCTCTGTTACATGTTTCACAGATTCAATGTGTCCATATAACACTTTTTCAACTGGAACGGCTTGATTACGCTCGTAAGCAGCTTGGCTTTGACCACAAAACAAACAAATAGTCAGCAATACTGCAAAAATACTCTTCACACTTACAGTTATGATTTTAAACATGGCCATTTTCCGCTAAGTTAACGATAAGGTATTACAAATAATATACTCAATTGTGAACTCACTGTCTTATTTAAATCAATCCATCGGCTTCCCGCCGCCAGAGCAAGCTCTTACTGATCCGAATGGTTTATTAGCCATCGGAGGAGACCTACGTCCAGATCGCCTAGCACAAGCCTATTACCAAGGTATTTTTCCTTGGTTTAACGCTAATGACCCCATTTTATGGTGGTCACCCGATCCTCGAGCGGTGTTCACACCGAGCCATCCTTTTGGCAGTAAAAGCTTAATAAAATTTCTTAAAAAGTCTGCATGGCGTTTTACCATTAATCAGGCATTTTTAGATGTTGTTGCCGGTTGTGCTGGGCCCCGTAACACCCAAGATGGCACTTGGATTTCGGCCGAAATACAAATGGCCTACTATGAACTGCATCTTCAAGGGCATGCTCATTCTATTGAAGTATGGGATGGCGAACAGCTAGTGGGTGGATTGTATGGTATTCCGGTGGGCGGTATTTTTTGCGGTGAATCGATGTTTCACCGTCAAACAAATGCATCAAAAGCAGCCTTTGCTATACTGAATCAACACTTGGTGAAACACGATTTTCAATTGATTGATGCGCAAGTAATGAATCCTCATTTAGTGAGCCTTGGGGCTAAAGCCTTACCTAGAAGCGAGTTTTTAACGATACTTCATCAGTACAGAGATCGTGCAACTTCAGCGTCAATGTGGAACAAACAAGAGGTGTTTATTGAATTCTAAATCTGTCAGCGTAGGAATAAGCCAGCCTTTTGATTGCAATTATATTGAAGGTAATAAAGAGCAATTGCTGGTGATCCAAGAACCGCAAATAGACGCGGCGCTGTTTGAACAACTTCTAACGATGGGGTTTCGTCGTAACGGCAATGCTATTTACAAACCTCGTTGTCCGAGCTGCCAAGCTTGTCAGTCTATTAGATTGAATGTTAATGATTTTATATTATCAAAACGACAAAAACGAACCTTAAAAAACAATCAAGATTTGCATTGGAAAGTCACTCATACCTCACGGCCTGAGCACTATGATTTGTATCAACGTTATATCAATGAACGTCACAATGATGGGCCAATGTTTCCTGCATCGCCAACCCAATATGATGATTTTTTATTATCGGATTGGTTACCGCCCATGTTTATTGAGGTGTTTGATCAAGACCGATTAATTGGGGTTGCCGTAACCGATGAAATGATGAGCAGCTTCTCGGCAATTTACAGTTATTTTGATCCTGATTATGCCGACCGTTCATTAGGTTCGCTGATGATTTTAATCCAATGCCAATTAGCAAAATCATTGGGTAAACGTTTTTTATATTTGGGCTATCAAATTGATCAAAATCGGAAAATGAACTACAAACGCCAATATCGCCCATATCAAATTTTAACAGCACTCGGTTGGCAAGTTGGTGAAAATCTTACAGCTCTTTCTCGTTAACGCCCTTTACAGTTCAGTGTTTTTGGGGCATGATACGCCCGATTTTTTCATATTTGAAGGCTAATGGGATAACTAATTAATGGCGAAAGAAGACAACATTGAAATGCAGGGCACTATCCTTGAGACCTTGCCAAATACAATGTTCCGCGTAGAGCTTGAAAATGGACATGTGGTGATAGCCCACATCTCTGGCAAAATGCGCAAAAACTACATCCGTATTTTAACGGGTGACAAAGTCACTGTACAGTTGACTCCTTATGACCTATCAAAAGGTCGTATCGTCTTCCGCGCACGTTAATCGCTAGCCTCAACAATGTAAAAACCGACTGCCTGTCGGTTTTTTTGTTGTTATACCAAACTGCATAAATAAAGTGTATTCAACGTAAAGCAACACGCATCAAACAAGACGAATGTTCAACGTAATGGGTATCCCTTTATCAGAGCATTCAACCAAGCATCGCGATGGTTGTAATCCGTTTTGCAGAAGCACCTCATACGATCCACTACTATGTTTATTGATTTAAAAAGGGAATACCCATTTTGCTATCAATACCCATTGAATTGAACAGTAAGAAATGCTTTGAGTTGAAGGCTTATTTATAATTAATGGTATTGGGCGCAATTAACAAACATAAAAAAAGATGACCCATGGGTCATCTTTTTTTATGGTATATTTTCAAGCATATGGATTGATTATTACGAGACTTTTTCTAACGACTCGCAATCAATATTGATCTCACCTTCTTTAACGTCAATATGCGCAATACCTCCTCGTTCAAGCACACCAAACAGAATCTCATCTGCTAACGGACGTTTAATCAATTCCGTGACAACACGTGACATTGGGCGCGCGCCCATCGATTTGTCATAGCCTTTCTCTGCAAGCAAGGTTCGTGCTTCATCACTGACATCCAGCGTGACATGTTTATCATCAAGTTGTGCCTGTAATTCAACTAAGAACTTATCAACCACTTTGGCGATAACGGTCATATCCAAATGATTAAACCATACGATCGAATCCAATCGATTGCGGAACTCAGGTGAAAAGACTTTATTAATTTCAGCTAAGGCATCTTGAGTGTGATCTTGCTGTCTAAAACCAATCGATTTACGGATTGTTTCTTGTACGCCAGCGTTGGTTGTCATCACCAAGGTTACATTTCTAAAATCAGCTTTTCGGCCGTTATTGTCGGTCAATGTACCGTGATCCATAACTTGCAATAGCAAGTTGAATACATCTGGGTGCGCCTTTTCAATTTCATCAAGTAGCACCACACAATGTGGGTTTTTAATCACGGCATCGGTAAGCAAACCACCTTGGTCATAACCCACATAACCTGGAGGAGCACCGATTAAACGCGATACGGTGTGACGCTCCATATACTCAGACATATCAAAGCGAATGAGTTTGAGGTTGAGACAATTAGCCAATTGATTGGTTACTTCGGTTTTACCTACCCCAGTTGGGCCAGCAAACATAAAGCTACCAACAGGTTTCTTTTCTGAACCTAAACCACTGCGAGACAAGCGTATAGCCGCGCTAAGGCTCTCAATCGCCTTGTCCTGCCCAAACACCACCATCTTGAGGTTGCGTTCAAGGTTGCGTAACATATCCTTGTCAGTCGACGATACCGACTTCTCAGGGATACGAGCCAATTTAGCAATGATTGCTTCAATTTCAGCTTGGCCAATGGTTTTCTTGCGTTTACTTTGCGGCATCATCACCATTCGAGCGCCCGCTTCATCAATCACATCAATCGCTTTGTCAGGTAAATGGCGATCATTAATGTGTTTTGCCGAAAGGCTAGCTGCACTGCTGATGGCAGCTTGGGTATAACGCACCCCATGGTATTCTTCGTACTTAGATTTAAGCCCCATTAAAATTTTGGTGGTTTCGGCAACTGAAGGCTCATTAATATCAATTTTTTGGAAGCGACGCGCTAAAGCACGGTCTTTCTCAAAAATGCTTTGATATTCTTGGAACGTGGTTGACCCCATGCAACGTAACTTACCACTCGATAGCAATGGCTTAAGCAAGTTAGATGCATCCATCACACCGCCAGAAGCGGCACCAGCACCAATAATGGTATGAATTTCATCAATAAATAAAATGGCATGCTCATCAGCTGCGAGTTCTTTTAATAAGCTTTTAAAACGCTTTTCAAAATCACCACGGTATTTAGTGCCCGCTAATAATGAGCCTAAGTCTAACGAATACACCGTCGCGTTGGCCATAACATCAGGTACTTGCTTATTGACGATACGATAAGCCAAACCTTCTGCGATAGCCGTTTTCCCCACGCCAGCTTCACCCACAAGTAATGGGTTATTCTTACGTCGACGACACAAAGTTTGAATTGCGCGCTCAATTTCAGCATCACGACCAATTAATGGGTCGATACTGCCGTCTTGGGCTAATTGGTTTAAATTGGCAGCAAACTGCGCCAACATGCTGCGGTCTTCGGCATTTTCAGATTGATCGTCAATGCGCTCTTGATCTTGTGGTTCGCCAGAATCATCTTCTTTTGACATGCCATGAGAAATAAAATTAACCACATCTAAACGGGTAATATCACAACGACGCAGTAAATATACCGCTTGCGACTCTTGTTCACTAAAAATAGCAACGAGTACATTGGCACCAGAAACTTCGTTACGACCAGATGATTGCACATGGAACACGGCTCGTTGCAAAACACGTTGAAATCCCAAGGTGGGTTGGGTTTCACGTTCTTCGGTTGATTCTGCAATAATGGGCGTGGTTTGTTGAATGAAATTAGCCACTTCTTCTCGTAAACGATTAACATCCGCCCCACAAGCAATTAATGCTTCATAGGCCGAAGGATTATCAATCAGCGCTAATAATAAATGTTCTACCGTCATGTATTCATGACGTGAATCTCTAGCTTGCTGAAACGCTAGGTTCAAGGTGACTTCCAGGTCTTTGTTCAGCATAAGCACCCCCTAAATTTAACCACAGACTGTGAGATATCGATTTTTATACTTTCTCTAAAGTACACAGTAACGGATGTTGGTTTTCTCTTGCAAACTGATTTACTTGAAAAACTTTTGTTTCTGCAATCCCAAATGGAAATACACCACACAACCCTTTGCCTTGGTTATGGATCGCTAACATAATATCTACAGCTTGCTGTTCATTTTTCTCAAAGAAACGTTGTAATACTTCTACCACAAAGTCCATCGGGGTGTAATCATCATTGTTTAGCACCACTTTATACATATGGGGTGGTTGTAGTTCAGATTCAACCTTTTCTTCAATATGTTCTACATTGCCTAATTTAGCCATTGTTTAATACTAGCCTCTCGTTTGGTTCCCGACCACTTGATATCATTAAATTAATTAAATGTTGGTTTTTTGTTAATTACTACTTGACATATTTTCGTACAAATTTCATTCTGTTTGTTAGGCGGCGAATACTAGACCGCTGGATAATAAGTTTTACTATCTTACTGGTAAGTAGACAACAGAAGGAAGTGGAAGTATGGCAAACGGAACTGTTAAATGGTTCAACAACGCCAAAGGATTCGGGTTTATTTGCCCTGATCAGGGTGGCGAAGATGTATTTGCGCACTATTCAACTATCGAAATGGAAGGTTATCGTACCTTAAAAGCAGGTCAACCTGTGTGCTTCGAAGTTGAAGAAGGCCCTAAAGGAATGCATGCTTCAGCCATCTCGCCAACAATTTAATTGGTGAGACTATAAAACAAAAAGACAGGGATTTTAATCCCTGTCTTTTTTATTGCCTAAAAAAATATCGCCTCAATCAATTTAATACACCTTCACTTGAAGATGTATTCATTAATAGAATAACTCACACCTAGTTAGGAAAGTTTTTGTGCAGATTAACCAATTACAAACTGGTTTAAAGTTGCACTAGGGCGCATTGCTTGTTCGGCTTTAGCAGCATCTAAACGGTAATAACCGCCTAAATCAACTGCAGGGCCTTGAGCACCGTTCAATTCAGCAAGAATAACGGTTTCATTTGCAGCCAATGACTTAGCTAAAGGTGCAAAGTGTGCAGCAAGCTCGGGATCAGCCGTTTGCTCAGTTAATGCTTGTGCCCAATACATCGCTAGGTAAAAGTGACTACCGCGGTTATCGAGTTCACCTACACGACGAGACGGTGATTTATTGGTATCAAGAAACACACCAATAGCAACATCTAAGGTATCTGCTAATACTTGTGCTTTAGCATTGTTGGTCGTTTGACTTAAATGCTCTAAAGACGCAGCAAGAGCTAAAAACTCCCCTAATGAATCCCAACGTAAATGACCTTCTTTTTCGACTTGTTGCACGTGCTTAGGCGCTGAACCACCGGCACCTGTTTCAAATAAGCCGCCACCATTCATTAACGGCACGATAGACAACATTTTCGCACTTGTTCCCAGTTCAAGAATTGGGAATAAATCGGTTAAGTAGTCGCGTAACACGTTACCCGTTACCGAAATAGTGTCTTCACCTTTGATAATGCGCTCTAGCGTAAAGCGAGTAGCATCTTCTGGTGACATCACTTGAATGTCTAAACCAGCAGTATCTTGTTCAGCTAAATATTGAGTGACTTTTTTAATTAACTCAGCATCGTGAGCACGGTTGCTATCTAACCAGAATACCGCAGGCGTATTGCTTAAACGTGAACGCTTAACCGCAAGTTTAACCCAGTCACGAATTGGTGCATCTTTGACTTGGCACATACGATAGATATCGCCAGCTTCAACGTTATGGCTCATTAACACATCGCCAGCTTGGTTAATCACGTTAACCGTACCAGCAGCTTTAATTTCAAACGTTTTATCGTGGCTACCGTACTCTTCTGCTTTTTGAGCCATTAAGCCCACGTTAGGCACGCTGCCCATAGTTGTTGGGTCAAATGCGCCGTGCTTTTTACAGAACGAAATGGTTTCTTGATAAACACCAGCGTAACAACGATCTGGGATCATTGCTTTGGTGTCTTGTAACTGGCCATCAGGACCCCACATTTTACCCGAAGAACGGATAGCTGCAGGCATTGATGCATCAATAATGATGTCACTAGGTACGTGTAAGTTAGTGATACCTTTATCAGAATCAACCATCGCAAGTGCTGGACGAGCAGCATAAACAGCAGCAATATCTGCTTCAATTTCGTTACGTTTAGCTTCTGGTAACGTACTGATTTTGGCATAAACATCACCAAAACCATTGTTTACATCAACGCCTAGCTCAGCAAATAATTTACCGTGCTTATCGAACACATCTTTAAAGAACACTTTAACGGCAAGACCAAATAATATTGGGTCAGACACTTTCATCATGGTCGCTTTAAGGTGTAAAGATAGTAAAACATCTTCACATTTTGCCGCTTCGATTTCACGAGCATAAAAATCCACTAACGCTTTTTTGCTCATCACTGATGAGTCAATAATTTCGTCCGCTAATAACGCTAAGCCGCTTTTCAATACAACGTCTTTGCCGTCTTGTTGAGTCAACACGATATTGACTTTATCAGCTGCCGCTAGAGTGACAGACTGTTCACTACCGTAGAAGTCGCCTTCATTCATGTGAGCAACGTGAGACTTAGAGTCGCTGGCCCATTTACCCATTGAATGTGGGTTTTTCTTGGCGTAGTTTTTCACTGAAGTCGGTGCACGACGATCTGAGTTACCTTCACGTAATACTGGGTTTACCGCACTGCCTTTAATTTTGTCATAACGCGATTGAGCTTCAACTTCTGCGTCATTTTTAGGCTCATCAGGATAGTTAGGAATGTCATAACCTTTTGCTTGAAGTTCAGCAATACAGGCTTTTAACTGCGGAATTGACGCACTAACGTTAGGTAATTTAATGATGTTAGCTTCTGGCTTATTAGCCAATTCGCCTAATTCGGTTAGCGCATCAGCAATTTTTTGCTCTGCGGTTAATTTTTCAGGGAAGTTAGCAATAACACGACCTGACAAAGAGATATCGCGCGTTTCAACTTTTACGCCTGCAGCGTTAGTGAAGGTACGGATAATCGGTAATAAAGACAGCGTGGCAAGTGCCGGTGCTTCGTCGGTTTCTGTGTATATGATCGTTGGAGTGTTATCTTTCATTTTATTTCCTACATTATTGTAAATTAATAATTTATTAGAATAAATTGCGTAAGCTTTTGACGGGTTTTGGTGGATAACACTCGCACAAGTGGACCGTGATCAATGACCATGGCACACTTTTTTATAAGCCAAGTATGTGAAATCCCCTATCCCATTTATTATTATATTTTGTTCTCAAACCTCTGAGATTTGGCGGTTAAAGCCGATATCTCAGAATGATAAATTAGGTACAGATCACAATTTTTAGGCGGACATCATAGATCATTCTTAGTAATTTTCAAATTCCACTAAGGGCGAATACGCAGTAAACTACCATAAATAGATTTATATTCGTTCACTTTTTACTCACTTGTATTAGCAAAGGATGTTAACCATACCTTTATGTCAAAAATCGGTAAATTCAGTTCATTTAAAAAAACATCTACTTACAGAACTGGCGCGTCAACAACATCAGTCAATTCTGAAGCAACAAGAGCACCAATCAGTAGTGCTGCTAATCGGAGCAGGGCAAAATCGCGTCCCCCACAAAAACCACGGCCTGAAAATCCCGTCATTGTATTATTCAACAAGCCATTTGACGTGTTGTGCCAATTTACCGATGAAGCAGGCCGACAAACATTAAAAGACTTTATTCCTGTAGCCGATGTCTACGCAGCAGGACGTTTAGACCGTGATAGTGAAGGATTGCTATTGCTTACCAACGACGGACAATTGCAGGCAAAGCTTACCCAACCATCGCAAAAAACCTTTAAAACCTATTGGGTTCAGGTGGAAGGCGAACCGTCGGATGAAGCAATCAATGCCTTATGTAATGGGGTTGGATTAAAAGACGGTATGACATTACCGGCTAAAGTTTGCGTAATGGCATCTCCTGATATTTGGCCAAGAACCCCGCCAGTACGAGAACGTAAAGCCATTCCAACGACCTGGCTTGAAGTGCAAATTTGTGAAGGTCGAAATCGCCAAGTCAGAAGAATGACCGCACATGTGGGTCATCCAACCTTAAGATTAATCCGTTATAAAATAGGTCAATGGTGTCTAGATGATTTACCTAATGGTGAATACAAAGTGATCAGCACGGCAAAGTAATCGCTGGCAGACGCTTTATACAAGAGGGAAATATGACCGAACGTTATAAACCTAATACTACTGTAGCTTGCGTGATCCACTGCCAAGGTAAATTTTTATTGGTTGAAGAATGCATTAACGGTGCGGTTAAATTTAACCAACCAGCCGGGCATTTAGAGGCCAATGAATCGATTATAGAAGCATGCGCTCGTGAAATTGTTGAAGAAACGGGGCTTGAGCTGACACCACAAGCCTTAGTAGGGATCTATCAATTTCGGGCAGCTGCTGATTTAGCCTTTGTTCGTTATACATTTTGTATTGAGCTGGCCAAGCAACAACACGCCACACCTCGAGATAATGCCATTACAGCTATTCATTGGCTTAATCTTGCAGACATCACCGCCCTTGGCAACCAGCTTCGTAGTCCATTAGTGCTAAAAAGTATTGAAGATTTTTTACAACAATCAGATAAAAACCATCCCGCACAGCACACACCATTATCGTTGCTCAATGTCGATTATTTTTAATGGCTTGTCTTAGGCTATTTGTATGCGCCTCAAGATAGCCCATTAAGTGAATGCGTGATAGAATACGCGCCGCACAAATGTCGTATTTATTGGCCGTTTACCAATTAATCTCTTCGATATGTGCAACTATAATCTCTGCGATATTCGCAATTAATAGTATTCAGATTCACTACTAGCAAAAATCTAGCACAATCGCCTTGAAACATCGGCATTGCGGCACAATATATACATTATCTTTCTTCAAGGTTTTTAGGATTTATGACATCACTCAACCCTACTTCAAACGGTAAAAAAGTCATTGTCGGCATGTCCGGCGGTGTGGACTCTTCAGTATCAGCTTACTTGTTAATGCAGCAAGGCTTCGAAGTTGAAGGTCTATTTATGAAGAACTGGGAAGAAGACGATACTGATGAATATTGCGCTGCAGCAGATGATTTAAAAGATGCTCAAGCGGTTTGCGACAAGCTAGGTATAAAAATGCACACCGTCAATTTTGCTGCCGAATACTGGGATAACGTATTCGAATATTTTTTAGCAGAATACAAGGCCGGTCGAACGCCCAACCCCGATATCATGTGTAATAAAGAAATCAAATTTAAAGCATTTCTTGAATTTGCCGACGACATTTTAGACGCCGATTATATCGCCATGGGCCATTATGTTCGTCGTCGTGATAATAGCGATGGCAGCGTTGAAATGCTCCGCGGGGTTGATGGCAATAAAGATCAAAGTTACTTCTTATACACGTTAAGCCACGAACAAGTTGCCCGTAGTTTGTTCCCTGTCGGTGAACTTGAAAAACATCAAGTACGCGAAATAGCCCAAAAATTGGGACTCATTACTCACGACAAAAAAGACAGCACTGGCATCTGTTTTATTGGTGAACGTAAGTTTACTGACTTCTTAGCAACTTATTTACCTGCTCAGCCTGGTGATATCGAAACATCGGAAGGTGAAGTGATTGGTACACATCAAGGGTTGATGTATCACACACTTGGACAACGCAAAGGCCTTGGCATTGGTGGACTGAAAAACAGCAATGAAGACCCATGGTATGTGGTCGAAAAAGATTTAGTCCGTAATGTGCTTATTGTGGCGCAAGGCGGCAATCACCCTCGCCTAATGTCAACAGGTATGACCGTCAATCAGCTCCATTGGGTTGATCGTACGGGGCCAGCCAATAACAGCACGATTACAGTAAAGACCCGTTATCGTCAACGTGATGTTGGATGTACCCTCACCTATGACGACGCAGACAATATTACGGTGATGTTTGATGAACCTGTTGCTGCTGTTACGCCTGGGCAATCAGCGGTGTTTTATGATGGTGACATCTGTTTAGGTGGCGGCATAATCGATACTTTAATTCGAGGGTAATCCGTGAGCCAAACTCCAGACAACATCTTGTTTGAACGCACTATGGCCTTCGCGGGTATTTTACAAGCGATTGGCCAAGTACAGTATTTAGCTCGCCACGGTGAAAGCGACAAAGACGCCCTAGCGGCTACGCTTAATACTATTTTAGTCACAGAGCCTGAATCAACAGCTGATATCTATCAAGATAAAGCCATTTTAGACAATGGTTATCAACTGATTCAAAATCAGCTCGGCGATGGCAGTAACAAAGATGTCGAAACGACTCGTTACTTAGTTGGCGTATTAGCGCTTGAACGTAAACTTGCCCGCTCACCCAATGGTTTGGGTATGTTGGCAGAGCGCATCAATCAAGTGCATCGCCAACTGGCACATTTTGCGATTACCGATGAACAAGTACTTGCCAATTTTGCTAGCATTTACAGTGATATCATCAGTGAGTTAGGCCCTAAATTACAAATATCAGGTAATCCCGATTGCTTAAAGCAGCCTCAGGTGCAAAACAAAATTCGTGCGTTACTGCTTGCTGCAATGCGCAGTGCGGTATTATGGCGCCAATTAGGTGGCAAACGCCGCCATTTAGTGTTTGCCCGTAAGGCCATATTTGATACAGCAAAACAAAGCCAAAATAACAATTAATCGAATCACCCTACAACAAAGTTCATCAAGGAGCTTCAAATGGATCTTTCCGCACTAACTGCTATCTCTCCGGTAGACGGTCGTTATGGTAGTAAAACCGCCTCATTAAGAGGGATTTTCAGCGAGTTCGGTCTTACTAAGTACCGTGTTCAAGTTGAAATCAACTGGTTAAAGCTATTATCTAGCTGCCCAGAGATTGAAGAAGTTCCCCCTTTTAGCGAAACCGCCCTTGCCGTGCTAGACAGCATCAAGGACAACTTTAGCGAACAAGACGCTCTACGCGTTAAAACGATTGAAAGCACCACCAATCACGACGTTAAAGCGGTTGAGTATTTTATTAAAGAACAAATTGCCAATAATGCCGAGTTAGTCGCCATTGATGAATTTGTCCATTTTGCCTGTACCTCTGAAGACATTAACAACTTATCTCATGGCTTAATGTTAAAAGAAGCGCGTGAACAAGTGTTAGTGCCGCATTGTCAGCAAATTATTGATGCCATCAAAAAGTTAGCGCATGACAATAAAAGCGTGCCATTAATGTCACGTACTCATGGTCAGCCAGCATCGCCATCAACGTTAGGCAAAGAAATGGCTAACGTTGCGGTACGTTTAGAGCGTCAATTAAACCAAATCAACGCTGTTGAAATTATGGGTAAAATTAACGGTGCAGTCGGTAACTACAACGCACACATTTCTGCATACCCAGAAGTAAACTGGCATGAGTTGTCACAGCGTTTTGTCACCAGCCTTGGCATTAATTGGAACGCATATACCACTCAGATTGAGCCGCATGATTACATTGCTGAATTGTTCGATGCCATTGCTCGTTTCAACACCATCCTAATCGATTTTGATCGTGATATTTGGGGTTATGTTGCACTAGGCCACTTTAAGCAGCGCACTATCGCAGGCGAAATTGGTTCATCAACGATGCCGCACAAAGTCAATCCAATTGATTTTGAAAACTCTGAAGGTAACTTAGGTATCGCTAACGCGCTAATGCAACATTTAGCCGCTAAATTACCCGTTTCAAGATGGCAACGTGACCTAACTGACTCAACCGTATTACGTAACTTAGGTGTCGGTATGGCTCACTCGTTAATTGCTTATCAAGCAACCTTGAAAGGCATTAGCAAGTTAGAAGTGAATGAAGCACAACTTTTAGCAGAACTAGACAAAAACTGGGAAGTATTGGCCGAGCCAGTGCAAACCGTAATGCGTCGTTACGGTATTGAAAAACCGTATGAGAAGTTAAAAGAACTGACGCGTGGCAAACGTATTGATGCAGCACAACTTGCAGTATTCATCGATGGTCTTGAATTACCAGAACACGTAAAAATTGAATTAAAAAAGATGACCCCAGCAAACTACATTGGCCGCGCAGAAGCCTTTGTTGATGAGCTAAAATAGTCTTATAAGCTTATACATACCATTAGCGGTCGCATATGTGGCCGCTTTTTTATTGTATTACCACTCGTTAATTATCTCGACCTGAGGTCAATGATGTACACATTAAATATTGATACCCAAGCCTTTATTAAACAGCATTGGCAGCAAAAACCACTTGTGATCAAACAGGCTTTTATCGATTTTGAAGATCCTATCGCCGCAGATGAACTTGCAGGCCTAGCATGTGAAGAAGAAATATCATCGCGAGTCGTGGTCACAAAAGGTGATGACTGGGACGTAGTCCAAGGTCCATTTGAAGACTACGACCAATTTGGTGAAGACAACTGGCAGCTATTAGTTCAAGCCGTCAACCATTGGTACCCTGACTCACAGGCTTTAGTCGAAGCATTTCGATTTTTACCAGACTGGCGTTTTGATGACTTAATGGCATCATTTGCCACGCCAGGTGGTGGTGTTGGGCCGCATATTGATAACTACGATGTGTTTATCATTCAAGGTGATGGCGAACGTCGTTGGAAAGTGGGCGACAAAGGTCAACATAAACGTCGCGGCGATAACCCTAACTCACCACTAGTTGACGACTTTGAACCGATTATCGATGTGGTATTGCAAAAAGGCGACGTGCTCTACATTCCACCAGGATACCCACATTGCGGTGAAACACTATCGCTAGCCTTGTCATATTCGATTGGTTTTAGAGCCCCTAGCCAGCAAGAATTATTAACTGAACTCGCGGATAGTTTAATCGACAGCAATCAAGGCCACAAACGCTTTAATTCTGTGGATGAGCCAGCAACACCAGGGATGATTAGCCAATCTCACCAGCAAGGTATTATGGATTTATTGACCCAATTGGCTCAAGATCCGGCCAGCTATCAAACCATGTTAGGTAAACTACTGAGTCAAAATCGTTTCGAACTTGATATCTGTGAAGGCGAAGAGCCATTAACAGCCGATGAGTTATTGGAAGCGATTGAGCAAGGCGCGATAATTCAACGCATTGGTGGTTTGAAAGTATTGCAGTTAGAAAATGATAACGAGCAGCGTTTGTTTATCAATGGCGAAGTGTACACCTTTGCTAATGTCACAAATGACATGTTACAGCTATTGGCTAACCAGGTAAGGATCACGCCTGAAGAGGCAAGTGTATTCACAGCCAATGCTGCGGCATTGGATATTCTGACTGGATTACTCAATCAAGGGTTATTCTACTTAGCCGAAGACGATTGCGAATAATCGTTAGCATATAAATCACTGAGCTTGATGGCCGCTTTCAACATAGAGCTCATCAATATGATCCATCAAGCTCAAGATAACAAAAAAGGCACTGTGAGTGCCTTTTTTATGTTTATTACGTCAAGTTACTCACTGGCTTAGGGCATTACCCCCACAGCTTCTCATCTTGATTCATTTTATATAAGCTTTCTGCACGCGACACCAATAATTGCGCAAACTTAAGTTGAGTAGGATCTTTGGTGACACCCGACTTATGCAAGTTCTCAGCTTTAAGTTGCCACATCATAGAAAAATGTCTAATCGCATCACGAGCCGTCGCCGCGACTTTAACATCAACATAATCAGAAGGTAAATCACCTGACATTACCCAAAATGTTTGTTTTTTAGGTTGCTTCGATTCCATCTTCCAAATGGCTAAATAAGGAGCAAGATAACGGCTTTCGTCAGCAAGTACTTTGCTTGGGATCACCCCTTTCTCAGCCAAAAAACGGTTCGCCTTTTGAAATTGAGTACGAACCCACTCTTGTCTTAATGCCTCTGGATCTGGTGTTGGCTGTGCAACCGACTCTGCTACTTCTTCAGTCATAATACTTCCTATCTTATTGTTATATTGCAGGTTAGAACAAAAATGCAACCTGATATTCAATCTCAAAAACACTGATGCAACATACGTTACTTTACGTTTACGTAAAGTGGCAAGCTAAATTTCCACATCAATGACAAAAATAACTAAATCATGCTTTGTTGAGAGTATCGCTAAATGCTATCGTGCTGCAATAAATATAACAAGCAGTCGTTTGCGCCTTTTGTACTCAATTAACAGAAGGTGTGAGAACTTTACTTCAACAAGCTAGCAAGCGGAGATATCACGTGGCAGTTTTTAATCATGTTTCGTTCGATGAACACGAACAAGTGGTCTTTTGTCATGATAAACAAAGTGGTTTAAAAGCCATTATTGCGGTCCATAACACTAACCTAGGCCCTGCCGTAGGTGGTTGTCGTATGTGGAACTATCAATCGGATGATGAAGCCTTAACAGACGTATTACGTCTTTCTCGTGGAATGACTTATAAAAATGCGTTAGCGGGTCTCACCATGGGTGGCGGTAAAGCAGTGATCATCGCCGATCCTAAAACAACCGACCGCGAAGCGTTATTTCTTGCATTCGGACGCTTTGTGAACAGTTTAGGTGGTAAATATTATTCTGCTGAAGACGTTGGCGTATCGACATCAGACATTATGATAGCCAGCCGTGAAACTGAATTTGTTGCCGGTCTTGAAGGTAAATCAGGCGATCCATCACCACTTACCGCCTTAGGCACTTATCTTGGTATTAAAGCTGCCGTAAAGCATCAACGTGGTGTTGATAGCCTTAAGGGAATTAAAGTCTCTGTGCAAGGCGTGGGACACGTTGGTTATTACTTATGTAAGCATTTACATGATGCTGGCGCTGAACTGATTGTTACCGACATTCATCAAGCCTCGCTTGACCGTATTGCAACCGAATTTGGCGCAACCGTTGTTGCTCCGCAAGATATCTATACCCAGGATGTTGATGTCTATGCACCTTGCGCATTAGGTGCAACACTTAACGACACAACCTTGCCATTATTAAAAGCCACCATCGTTGCCGGTTGTGCTAATAACCAGTTAGCAGAGGTTCGTCACGGTGAAAAACTTAAGCAAATGGGTATTTTATATGCACCAGATTACGTGATTAATGCTGGCGGCATTATCAATGTGTCATTTGAGAAAAACTATGACGCTGCGGCTTCTACGGCCAAGGTTGAGCAGATTTACAATACCCTGCTGACTATTTTTGAACGTGCTGATAGCGAGAACCGCACTACTGGTTCTGTAGCCGATGAAATGGCTAAAGCAATTATTGATGCCGCAAGATAGTTAATCAGCTTGATATTAAGGCTCTTGAATCCCTTAATATGATTTTATAAACATGATCTTATAAACATAACTTTATAAACATGAATTATAAAAAAAGCTAAAAAGGAAATGCCTATGCATTTCCTTTTTTATTACCCCGCTCTCCAGATATTGTTGGTGACTGGTTCATCAAGTTGCAACAAATCGTTCACCTTATCGTCAAATAGCTGCCCTACTCTAAATCAACACTGACGCAATCTGTGTATTAGGGTGAATGACGGATGATCTCACACAGCAAAAAAAGCAATCAACAACGCCAACCTTTATCGCACTTAACTCACAGTGACAAAGTTCAGCATTTTCATGCCTTGTGGATATCGGATGTTCATCTAGGCAGCATTGATTGTAAAGCCGACTTTTTATTACATTTTCTCAATCACAGCCAATGCCAATACTTATATCTGGTCGGCGATATTGTTGATATATGGGCGTTGAAAAAACGTGTTTATTGGCCCGATAGCCACAATAAAGTCATACAAAAAATCCTCGAACTGGCCAGTAATGGCACCCAAGTATTTTATATACCAGGTAATCATGATGAGGCTTTCAAAGCTTATACCGACAGTCATTTCAGAGGCATTACCCTTGCCAAGCAGCATATTCATCAATCCCTTAGCGGTAAACGCTTTTTAATGTTACATGGCGATCAATTTGATTCACAAGTGTGTGTTAGCCGTACCTACGCAAAATTAGGTGACCATTTATATGATGTCTTACTGTGGTTAAACCGGCTATTGCATGTAGTAAGAAGCCGTCTTGGCTATCCGTACTGGTCATTAGCGAGCTACATCAAACTTCGCGTCAACAAAGCTCAGCAAGCCATTAACCAATACCGAGATGCCGTACTGCGCTATGCCATTAAAAAACAAGTCGACATGGTGATATGTGGCCATATCCATCAGCCAGAATTATCACAGCATACAATTAATGATCGCGTCATCACTTACGCTAATGATGGTGATTGGGTTGAAAATTGTACTCTCATTGCAGAAACAGAATCTGGAGATGTGCAGTTACTCAAATGGGATGAACAAACGTTACAAGCTACCGCAGTAAACACGATTGATTTTGGCAGTTCAGAGGCGACATCAATCATCACGCCCCAAAAACAGCACGTTGCATAAATAAGGCTAAAATATGATATTTACTGTCGATAATGTGGTCGAAAAAAACCTACCAAATGTGCATAACAAGCCTTGGTTAGCCGTGCCGACTAAAGCCATGTTGCGCTACTTACTTCATGAAAAGCAGTGTAATGACATTGCGAACGAACACGCGCATTTATCCGGGGTCGATTTTGTTGAACAAATTCTTGCCTGTTTAAATTTCAGCTACAGCGTCCCCAATAACGAAATTGAAAATATACCCATTGAAGGCAGAGTGGTGATCTACGCTAATCACCCTATTGGTTCGCTTGATGCGCTGGCATTAATCAAATTGATTAGCCAAGTGAGACCAGACATAAAGGTCGTTGCCAATGAATTACTTATGGCCATTAAACCGCTTCACTCCATTTTATTGCCTGTACGTAACATGACTGGTGGAACACCGAAACAACATTTAAATGAAATTCATCATCACCTTAAACGTGAAGGTGCGGTATTAATTTTCCCCTCGGGTGAAGTGTCGCGTTTACGCCCTACTGGCGTCACAGATTTACATTGGCACAGCGGATTTTTAAAAATGGCTCGCGCCTGTAATGCGCCGCTTTTACCCATGTATGTAGATGCGAAGAACTCTGCTACATTTTATGGCGCTTCAATGATTTACAAACCATTAGCGACGTTATTGCTGGTCAAAGAAATGTTTAAACAAATGGATCATGTCATGCCAGTACGGATTGGCCAATTGATTGCAAAAGAAGTCGTCAGCACTCAAGATTTCCCACTTAAAACCAAAGTGAATCTGCTTAAAAATCATTTATACCGCATTGGTAAAAATCGCAGCCCGTTATTCATTACCCAAAATGCCATTGCTCATCCTGAAAAACGCAGTGAGCTACAACAAGCATTACAACAATGCGAATTGCTCGGTAAAACCCAAGACAATAAACAAATCTATTTATACAAGCATACCCACAGCAGTGCGATTATGCGTGAGATTGGCCGACTTCGTGAAATCGCATTCAGAGCCGTGGGTGAAGGTACCGGTAAACGTCGCGATACCGATAAATATGATAATCACTATTTTCATTTAGTGTTATGGGATAAAGACGAATTAGAGATTGTAGGTGCTTATCGTTTTGCCAGTGCCAAAATGCTTCACGAATCTATTGGTGAAAATGCTCTGTATAGCCAATCACTATTTGAATACCACGATGCTTTTGCCCCTTATTTTGACCAGGGACTTGAACTTGGCCGCAGCTTTGTCCAACCTAAATATTGGGGCCGCCGGAGTTTAGAATATTTGTGGCAAGGTATTGGTGCGTTTTTGATTAAAAACCCGCAGTATCGTTACCTCTTTGGGCCCGTGTCGCTAAGCGATAGCCTGCCGGTACCAGCCAAAGAGATGTTAGTGTTTTTTTACCAACATCACTTCGCTACTAAACACGTTTTAGCGACTTCATTTAATTCATATCAATTCACCGACGAACGTCAGCATCAATTACACCAGTTATTCAATGGCAATGACTATGCTGATAATTTTAAAATACTCAAACGGACGCTATCGAATATGGGTGTATCAGTACCGACGTTATTTAAGCAGTATGGCGAATTGTGCGACAACAATGGCGTACAGTTTCTCGATTTTGGTATTGATGCAGAGTTTGGCGACTGTATCGATGGTTTAGTATTAGTCGACATTCATCAGTTAAAGCCGATTAAATATCAAAAATACTTGGCGGGACATTTACCCGAAAACAAAATTGCATCTTGACCAAATACAAGCTGCTAAGCTTAATAAGAGGTTGTCATTAGGCGTTAAATGATTGTTACACTGATGTTTATCTGATATAAAAGTATAAATACGTGGAGAATCGCTTATGACAACTTCTACTGAAATGTTAGCTGAGACATTACCTGATACCCCGACTAAACATCTCTGTGTCGCGGACATCATGACTACGCGAGTGGTTACCATTGAAATGGATGATCGGTTAATACTGGCAAAAGAAATTTTCGACAATGTCAGCTTCCATCATTTATTAGTGGTTGATAACGAGCAACTGAGTGGAATATTGTCTCATCGGGACTTTCTACGAGCGCTCAGTCCTAATATCGGTACCGCTGCTGAATTAATGCGAGACACTGAAACCCTGCAAAAAAGGGTTCATCAAGTCATGACTCACAATCCATTCACCATCGCCCCTCATTGCGATATCAATCAAGCAACCAAGCTTATTTTAGACCACGATATAGGATGTTTACCGGTATTAGACAACAATGTCATCGTGGGCATTATTACTTGGAAAGATCTATTGAATGCCTATTACGTTAAGTAAATGGTTAGCTTTTCATTTATGTAATCGTTAACAAAAAAACAACCTGTCTGTTACTACAGTATTTTTCATCAGCCCTTTTAAGCTGTCGTTTAGTTCGAATACTCTTCGTATAAGTTCCGTATATTGACCGTATAATCTGACATACAATCTGCTGCTTTATTTATCATCAACCGCTAATGTTGAAGTGCCGAAAAAACACATTTTGGCAATAGCCTTTTCAAAAAATAAATATTACTAAGCCTGCCAACTAGATAGCTTCATTTCGTAAATTGTTCATATTTATATGCTGGAAAATGTCACATTACTCTGCTTTTATTAGACACAGGGCTCGTGGCTATCATGTGATAAGGACAGCATTATGATTAAGTTTACATACCACCTCAATCAAGACAATATTGAGTTGCAAGCGAGTAATTGGTGCGGACTAGAACGGGTATTTATTAATGGTAAAGTGGTGTCACGCAAGTTCAATTTTGGTTTACAAAGCATGCATGATGTATTACTCAATAATGGTAAAAAGTGTCGTTTTCAATTAGTTCTCGATCCACAAACAGAATTAGTCTCTTGCCGTATTTACAAACAAAACCAATTAGTGACTATTTTAAATCAAGGTAAAAAACAGCTACAAAAAAGCCAGTTCCTTATCGAAACTAGCTTCGTTGTTGCATGTGTCGGCATGCTCAGCTTGTTCTGGTTAAGTTAAACATAACCAATGAAATTGGTATAACACAAGCAGACTTGGGTATTAACCTATGGTGAAATCAAGCTGAACGGTAGACTTTGCTTCTGTTGGCTTACCATCAACAAATTTAGGTGCATAACGCCATTGACTGAGCGCTTCTATCGATTCTTTTTCAAACTGGGTGCCACCTTTAGAGTCAATGATCTCAGGTGATTTAACAAAACCATTTTCATCTACCGTAAACTCAACTTGCACCCAACCAGATTTTCTTCTTTGAGCATATGATTGCGGGTATTTTGGTGGTTTTCTAAATAACGGGGTTTGTTCTTGTTGGTCACTCCATGGCGTCATTTTACCAATCGCAATGCAATGCTCAGTGGCTTTATCGCCTAGGCCTTTTTGCTCATACAGTTTCACTAACAAGGCATGCGCACGAAGCTCATACGGATGGCTATAAGGTAATGCCCGATATTGTTTGATAACTTCAACTAAATTCGTAATAGCTTGAGTTGGCTTACCCATAGTCTCATATAACGCACCCACTAGATAAGTAGCATCAACTCGTTTAATGGCATCCTCTGGCAACTTACTGGTATAAATATCGTAAGCGTCAAACGCCAAAGTTCTCACTGTGCGGGTATAATACTCGGTGCGCGATAATCGGTGAAACGTAATGAGTTTTACTTCTGCAACCGTTAACTCATTGTCAGCTTTTTCTGCGATCTCTATTGCTTCAAATAATAACGTTTTCGCGTATTTATCATCTGTTGTCGATTCAGCTAACCCAATCAAAGGATCGATTAACTCGATACCATTATCGGTCACGTTTTCACGGTATACAGCTAATGCAGAAGTAAATAATTGATGCGCCTTAAGCGTGGCTTCATCTTCAATAACACGGCCTTGATTCTTTTTCTTAGGTTCAACCATTACCGCATTTGCATAATTGATGGCTAACTTAGCGCTATCAAAGCTGTCTTGACCGAATTTAATTTGACCTAACTCATAGGCTTGCTGCGCATATTTCAGCGTATCTTGGTTGTTATTACTTTCAACAGAAGCATTGTACTGTTGATAAGCTTGTGAAAAATCCTCTACATCGGTTGGTTCAGCATAAGCTACGTGGCTAACAAAAGCCGCCGCTATCGATAAGCGTAAAAGTGTCTTCATAACGTTCTAAATCCTTTTTAATTTTATCCTTAACCTTTTCTCGCACTGCGCAAAATACTGGTCGAGTAATATTGAAGTAAATACCCCCCTACTTTTACCCATTTTTATGACTTAGGTCAACTTAATGAAAATCATTGTAAACAATATGTTGCGAAATATTGTCCCATAGGCACACTAAATTATCCCGCTTGTTATTTATCTCAGCGCAAAATAATACAGGAGCCAAGATGTCTGCCATCACCAAATTGCTCCAAGCGATGTTAAGTAGCTTCAAAGACCTTATTCCGATTATCTTAGTGGTCAGTTTTTTTGAAATATTTGTGCTTCATCAAGCGCCTGCAGAACTTGGATCTATTCTTATTGGCGTGGTGTTTATTGTATTAGGATTGACCTTTTTTGTATTTGGTTTGGAAATGGGTTTATTTCCTATTGGCGAATCACTTGCTGAAGCATTAGCCCGCAAAGGCAGTGTATTTTGGTTAGTTATTTTCTCATTCTCATTAGGTTTTGGTACCACATTAGCAGAACCAGCCCTCACGGCAGTGGCAAACGAAGCGGCACAGGTTGCCGCTAATGCTGGTGCGATCGAGTCAAATAAACAATCCATGAGCTCCTATGCGATGGGCTTACGATTAACCGTCGCGGTCTCGGTTGGCCTAGCCATTTTACTTGGGGTCATTCGTATTCTTAAGGGATGGCCAATCCACTACCTCATTATTGGCGGTTACGTGTTGGTAATGATCCTCACCAGCTTTGCACCTGCCAACATTATCGGCATTGCATATGATTCTGGTGGCGTCACTACATCGACCATTACTGTGCCTTTAGTGACAGCACTAGGGGTTGGCCTAGCAAGTGTGATTAAAGGCCGTAATCCGATGGTAGATGGCTTTGGATTAATTGCTTTTGCAAGCCTTAGTCCAATGATTTTTGTATTACTGTACGGCATGGTGTTTTTGCAGTGATCGCAATCGCGAACTATATGAGGAGTTGTTTTGCTCAATGAACTGATTAGCACTTTATTACTGACTGCTCGTGATGTTATACCTATCGCGATAATTTTGTTTGGCTTTCAGCTGGGCGTGCTTAAACGTCCAATAAACCAATGGCGTAAAGTATTACTCGGATTTGTTTATGTGATTATCGGACTCACTTTTTTTCTTGTTGGTTTGCAATTGGCGCTATTCCCTATCGGTGAGAGCATGGCCAATCAACTGACCACCAGCGAGTTTTTACACCCTGATGGTGGTAATGAGCCGTATATTTGGCAAGACTACTTTTGGGTTTATGTGTTTGCCGCCGCAATCGGTTTTAGCACCACCATCGCAGAACCGTCATTAATTGCAGTGGCAATCAAAGCCAACCAAGTTTCGGGTGGCACCATTGGCATCCAAGGCCTGCGAATGTCTGTGGCGTTTGGCGTGGCGATTGGGATTACGTTGGGTTGTTTTCGTATTGTGGTTGGCGATCCCATTCACTATTACATTATGGCCGGCTATGTGGTGGTGGTCATTCAAACTTTTTATGCCCCAAAAATGATTGTCCCTTTAGCTTATGACTCTGGTGGGGTAACCACCTCAACGGTAACTGTGCCATTAGTTGCGGCATTAGGACTTGGGCTTGCCACCAATGTTGAAGGCCGTAATCCATTAATTGATGGCTTTGGCTTGATTGCCTTTGCCAGTTTATTTCCGATGATCACCGTAATGGGTTACGCCCAAGCGGTTGACTATTTATCCAAACGAAAAGCCACTAAGGAGTAACCTATGCGCTTTAAATTAATTGTCGCTTTTGTCGATGATGACTGTACCGATAAGGTACTTGATGCAGCGCGTGTTGCAGGCGCAACGGGTGCCACGGTAATTAATCATGCTCGCGGGGAAGGCTTAGAAAAAAAGAAAACCTTTATGGGGCTTACCTTGGATGTTCAGCGAGATGTGATTTTATGGTTGGTAGAAGAACACATGAGCCGCAACATTCTCGAAACCATTTCTAACGTAGGTGAATTTGACACAAATTCAGGCAAAGGTATTGCGATTCAAATTGATGTTGAAGATGCCGTTGGTGTGGCCCATCAAGTTCAAAAATTGAGTAAAGACATTGAGGATCAAATATGAGTAGCACAACCCCTATTCGTAATCGCGACGTCATGAATAACCATTACGTCATGGTTGATGGAATGCACACTGTGGCCGAAGCGATCCAAGAAGCCATTAGCAATAACGTCAATATATTAGTGGTGAATAAACGCAATGAGCATGACGAATTCGGCATGGTACTCATGAGCGATATTGCTCGTAAAGTATTAGCCAAAGACAAGTCACCTGAGCGCACCAATATTTACGAAATCATGATAAAGCCAGTGCTTTCGGTGCCTTTAGATATGGACGTTCGCTACACAGCAAGGCTTTTTGAGCGCTTTAATATCAATAAAGCGCCGGTGATTGAAGCGGGTGAGATTTTAGGGTTTGTCACTTATGACAATATTGTGCTTAAGGGCATGATAGCAAAGTCATAATATGCATCTACTATATTATGCACATGTGGTTATTCGAGCTGGCGAATAATAAAATCAATCAAAGTTCGTGTTTTTAATGGCAGATTTTTGTCTTTATATAATAAGTGTATTGGCATCGCATCTGGAGGTATTAATGCGCTGACATTTATTAATAATCCAGCTTGAATTGCCTCTTGCACCACAATCTGTGGCTGTAAAATAATGCCCAGTCCATCTATCGCGGCTTGGATTAATACCAAGCCACTATTGGACAACAATCTAAAGCTGCGTTTACCAAACAACTGGCTATGGGCAACCGCTAATGAAGCACTTTTCGAATAGCTAAAGCCTAAACAATCATGCTGAGGTAAATCGCTAATTGACGCTATTGGCGAGTGTTGAGCTAAATAGTGAGGCGAAGCACAAAATACCATTTCATAATTCATAATATGCCTGCCAATTAACGCAGAGTCATCAAGATTGCCAATTCTGACCACCACATCAGCATGATCGACCATGGGATCGATTAGATTATTATCAAGTCGCAGCTCTACATCAATTTGCGGATATTGCAGTAAAAATTGATTCACTATCGGTGCCAGCACAATATTGCCAAAACTCACTGGAGCATTAATTCTAATGGTGCCTTTTGGCGTCGAACTCATCGACTGCAGCGTGTTTTCAGCTTGCTCAATAGCCATCAAGATTATCTGGCATTCTTGGTAATAAACGTGGCCTGATTCCGTTAATTCTTGTTGACGAGTAGTACGGTTAATCAACTTAACCCCAAGGTAGGCCTCTAACTGATTAATGTGTTTACTCACCATAGTCCGGCTGATATTAAATTTATGCGCAGCTGTGCCGTAGTTGCCCTGCTCAGCCACATGACTAAACACCTGCATCGCGGTTAATTTATCCACCGAATATCCTTAATATTGCATCAAACCAGTGTTAATTATAAACCTATGGTGTTTTCTGTAAACACCAGTAGGCCATTTTGCCTTGCGCCTAACTGGTTTACGATGCCCCATTATTATTAAGGGGTCGATATGGATAACAAACTGGATCAACAAGGCGTGTTTATCACCGCAGAAATTCACATTAAAGACCAAGTGCCTTTGGCACAAGGAATCGCAGCTGTCCGTCAATTCTGAGCAGATATGAATAGCGAACCAGGCTGTTCACTTGCAATGGCTCTGCAAAATAAAACCAATCCTAAGCAATTTGTGTTTTGGGAACGTTATAACGACCAAGCGGCATTTGATGCCCACTTTGCAGCTGTTCATACTCAAGCCTTTATCAAATCGGCGTTAACCGATCTAAAGCAAGCGTTTGACTATCAACTATTAACCACTGAGGGATAATTAATGTCTGGATCGATTAAATGGGCAATTTTAGGCACCAGTTTTATCTCTGGGGTAATGGCTGATGCGATTAAAGCACAAGGTCAAAGCACAATTTTTGGTGTTGCCGGACGCAACACCACAACATTGGCAGAGTTCGCCACCCAGTATCAAATTCCACATCAATTTTCGGATTTTGATGCGTTAATCAACACCCCAGAAGTCGATGTTATCTACATTGCTCTGCCAAATCATCTACATCATGAATACATAATCAAAGCGGCTAATGCTGGTAAAGCAATTTTATGTGAAAAATCATTGTCCGTAGACATGCAAAAAACAACAGAAAGCCTTGATGCTGTAACGCAAAACAAGGTGTTTTTCCTTGAAGGCTTAATGTATTTAGCTCACCCCTTTATGCAACAGCTAAGCAAAACATTAGCCACTGGTGTGATTGGTGAAGTAAAAAGTATTCGCGGCCAATACTGTGCATCCATTAGCCAGTTTGTTAACCCTGCCAGCCTTGGTGCATTATTTAACTTAGGTTGCTACCCTGCATCATTAATGCAGTTAGTCATGCAACAGCAATTTGGTACCGAGCAAAGCCAACAATACCAAATTGAAGCGACGGGTAGACGCGGCCAAGACGGTAATATTTGCGAATCAACCGCCATTGTCAGTTACAGCAACGGCGTGCAATGTCATCTGCATACCGCTGAAGACTATGGTCTGCACGCAGGCTTTACTATTTTAGGCAGCTTAGGAAGTATTGAGTTCACTTCAAACCCTTGGTTACCAGAATCTCAGGGTAATCATTTTACGGTGAGATTATATGAACAAGAAGCTGAAGTGCTAGATGTTGAAGTAGTAAACGTTGAAGCTAAAGGCAATGGGTTTTACTATCAAGTAGAAGCTGTGCTTAACGCATTAGAAACCAAGCAATACACAGTACCTAGACCTTTGGTACAAGTCAGTGATTCTGTTGATATTATGCAAATGTTAACCACATGGCATAAAGCCGCCTTAGAAAGCCGCGCTGCGAACCACACCACTGAATGCTAAACATTCGCTTACTCGCTGTTGCTGAATGTTAGATAATTCAGTAACAGCAACGAAAGCGTACTCGCTGTGTTCATCGCTTAAACTTATTTGGGCACCTTTGGGTAACTCGCAGCGAAAGATAAACGCTTGCGATTGATACGCACTGTGAAAATACACTCCAGACAGATATTGCACATCCACCTCACAGCCCAACTCTTCAAAACATTCACGTTGTAATGCCTGATGAATCGTTTCATTAGGGTCAAGCCCACCACCCGGCAAGCCCCAATGTTTGTCACCATAAGTGGCTTTTAACAGCAAGACTTCCCCTACTGTATTGGTTATGACCGCGTGAGAACTGAGTCTAAATAAATCATTAAAAGCCATGATGGTTTTCCTGTTATAAATAGAGGCTTGTTATGTGCTCTTAAAAAACTAGCGCCATAACTGCTTTGTACCAAGTAAATAGTAAATGCCATAGATGCAACAAACTGTTGAGCTCACTAACCAAAAAGCCAGAGAGTTTTGATGGATATCGGGTGATGACGTGAAAAAAGGCACAATTAACCCCGCCACTCCACGAATGAGGTATACCGCGGTGATTAACACTAAACATGTTTTTAGAAACGGTAACTTAACAATTAAGCCCGCGCCCGAAAATGCGTAAAGCCCCCAAACAGAAAGAACAGCAGCGATAATCAATGTGACAATGGTAGGATAAATATCACCGGCAGCAGCCATTTTAGCCATTTTTTCACCAGCACCAAAAAAGAGGTACCAGTCTGGGCCGCCAAATATACAACTGATGTGTAGCAAGGCAGCAAAGATACTTAAGCAGCCAGCAATAACGAGTAAACCATTCCGTTGCATGCAAAATCCTTTCGGCACTTGCTCCGCTATGGAGTATGTAATAGTTAGTCTGTTAGCATATGTAGCGAAGCGAAAACGAGTTCAACATTAGTCGCTTATTCGCTATGACTTTTTAAATGGTTTGCATAACGTGCCTTGATGGTAGCTCATTTATGACCTCCCATTATTCAGTGACTATATAGAACTACGCAGTGAAAATATCGGCGTTGGTTTAAGATATGGCCTGCGGCCACTAATATCCTAATTAAACTGCTAATAAGTTTAACTGAGCACTAAGCGTTTGTGGCGAAATATGCATGACTTTTGATGCCTGAGCGATACTCCCATATGTCGCTATCATATGAAAAGACTGCAAGGGATGATAATTAAACTTACCATATGATTCCCTAATGTACTTTCTTTCATCTAATGTTTATTTTCTCAAAATACAGTATCAATTTTTTATTGATGAAAAAAAAACTAAAATAGACTTTTAGTACTATGATTAATTGTATAAAGTTAAGTCATTAGAGAAAAAGGATTTATATGTCAAAAAGTAGTTTCCCCTTAATGGTTTTCGCTTTCTTGGCCGTTCAATTATTGTCAGTACCACCAGCTAAGGCAGTAGAGGTACTGACGGCTCAAGAACTTTCATCGCACTGCGCACTGTTTAACTCTGAACCAGAAAGCGTTGATGGTCAGTATTGTGTCCGCTATATTCAAGGCTTTATAGATGGTGCAATAGCGACCGATGCAAGAGTCATGCTAAATGCGGAAAGTGCACTTGCAAGTAAAGAGACTTTCACGGAACGCGCGATTCGCACTCGTATGCCAAACCGTTTAGACCGTTCCAGAGCAGCAGGCCTAGCCGGTTTTTGCCTCGGAGATCCGCTGCCATTGCGCGATGTTGTTAACGTTATCGTCGCCGATCTAGCAGCCCAAACAGATAACAGCGAAGAAAATGAACCGGCGATGGAAGTCGTCTATAAATCATTACTGAAAAACTATCCCTGCAAACTATGAGCTTAACTCTAACCCAGCATACGTTTCAACGCGGCGAAACAAGACTCTCGTCTGTTTTGCTACTTCTGCTTATTTTAGCAATATCTTGGCTTCTCTGGTCGGGACTCTACAAACCACTGGTCATGAGTTTGGGGGCTTTGTCCTGCTTGCTCAGCGTTTACTTGGCACATCGTATGGGCTTTTTCCGGCATCATACAAATTTGCTTAGACTTATGCCTCGCCTGCCTGGCTATTGGTTGTGGCTGTTACGAGAGATTATTATTTCGAGTCTGGACGTAGCCAAGCTAATCCTGAAACCCTCTATGCCTATAAGCCCAACCGTGGTTGTGCTTGAAGCGGAAGCCAAAACGGACGTGGGCCAAGTAATTCTTGGCAATTCCATTACCCTGTCTCCTGGAACCGTCACGTTGGATTTACACGAGGGGAAAATATTGATTCATTGCCTAACCAGTGAAAGCGCAAAAGAATTACAAAAAGGCGAAGCGAATCGTCGAGTAGCAGCTCTGGAGCCTCGCTAATTATGTATATTGTTGTCTCTATAGCCATTTTGGTGACTATGGTATTGGCCTTAGTGAGAGCACTTAAAGGGCCAAGCGTTTACGATCGCGTACTGGCAGTCAATGTGTTTGGTACCAAGACCGTATTGTTATTGTCCGTCATTGCATTTCTTTACGGTCGGCCTGATTTTCTTGATCTTGCGTTGGCCTACGCCCTGGTCAATATGGTAGGGATTCTTGCAGTATTAAATTTTTTCCAAAATCGTTCCCGTAGAAAATCTGATTCCGAGGCAGAAAATGATTGATGTCGCGCTAGATATTCTGAGTTGGATTTTACTCGTTCTAGGTGGTGCCTGCGTGTTAATCGGCGGTATAGGCGGCCTGCGCCTGCCAAACTTTTACACCAGAATTCATGCCGCCAGTCTTACTGATACCATGGCGACTATCTTAATTTTTGTTGGTATGATCCTACAAGCAGGTTTGTCTCTAGCCGCTATTAAACTGTTTGCTATTATGCTGTTTTTGCTGCTGACTGGCCCAACTGCTACCTATGCGTTGGCCAATGCCGCGCTATTATCCGGTCTCAAGCCAGACGATGGAAGCGCTAGCGACGCACCCAAGGCTAACAACTTACCCAAAGAGGGGGCTGGAGAATGATCTTAATTTTTGCGCTATTCCTACTGACCCTTCTCGTCATTACCGCTATTGCTATAGTGCGCACCGACGACCTGTTTGTCGCGGTAATGCTGACATCTATTTTCAGTTTACTAATGGCGGCCAACTTTTTTATTTTGGACGCTGCTGATGTAGCACTAACAGAAGCCGCGGTGGGTGCTGGAGTGACAACGGTAATCTTCCTCTGTGCATTGGAGCTGACTGGTGACCGGGAAAAAGCGCGAGTTGGAGGTCGGTGGATAGCTCTAAGTACTGTGGGCGTTCTGGCATTGCTAATAATATACGCCACTTTCGACAAACCACGGCTCGGCGACCCTGATGCCCCAGTGCATCAGCATCTTGCGCCTTGGTATCTAGAAAAAACGCCTGAGTATATTGATATTCCCAATGTGGTCACCGCAATCCTTGGCAGCTTTCGAGGCTATGACACGCTGGGCGAAGTGTTTGTTGTTTTCGCTGCTTGTATCGGGGTTTTATTCATCCTTGGTGTGAGCCCTTCACGAAAAAATCAGCCAGTGATTAAAAAAAGTAGTGGTCTACGCCACCATCTGATCCCCCAAGTAGTCGGCCGACTGCTGATACCATTTATCGTGTTATTTGGTCTTTATGTACAATTCCATGGCGAATATGGCCCGGGCGGAGGATTCCAAGCTGGTGCAATTATTGCCACAGGCATAATCCTTTACGCGCTGCTCGAAGGCGAATCCGAAGCGTTGCGCGCAATACCTCGCGGGGTGCTGTTGGGTATGGTTATAGGCGGTGCATTGCTATATGGCGGCGTGGGTGTGGCCTGCATGTTGATGGGAGGAACATTTCTAGATTATTCAGTACTAGCCACTGACCCTGTGTTTGGGCAACAGCTGGGTATTTTAATTATCGAGGCCGGCGTTGGCATGGCGGTATGTGGTGCACTTCTGGCCATTTTCCATGCGTTCGCTGCCCGTGAGAGATTGTCATGAAACTATTAGAACTGCTGGGCTACTTCAATTATTGGGTATTCGCTATCATTTTAACGGTGGGACTGTATGCCGTGATTAGCAAAACCAATTTGATTAAAAAACTCATTGGATTATCCATATTTCAATCTGCTGTATTCCTTATGTATATTACTATGGACAAGGTAGAAGGCGGAACAGCCCCCATCATACAAAGCGGTGTAGAAGATCAAATATTTTCAAACCCAGTACCACAGGTACTGATACTAACAGCCATCGTTGTGGGAGTATCTACCCTCGCATTGGGACTGGCCATGGTTGTACGTATCAAAGAATGTTATGGCACGATCGAAGAAAACGAAATTTTGGATGCCGACTGACTACTATGGATTTATTAGCACACCTTCCTGCTTTGCAAGTTGTGATACCGATGTTGTCGGCACCACTTATCGTCATGTTACAACCGCGAGGTTTAGCTTGGGCCGCAGCAACTGCCGCTGCACTAGTTAGTTTTTCCATCGCCGTTGCGCTCACTTTGGCTGTTTTAGACGGACAAGCCCTCCAATACGCTATGGGGGGCTGGCCGGCACCTTATGGCATAGCACTGTCGGTTGATACGTTTAGTGCCATTATTTTGCTGGTGATCACGGGAGCCAGCACAGCAGCCTTACTCGCTGCCAAACCAAGTATTGATCAGCAAATAGAATTAGAACGCCAACCACTTTTCTATGCGGCTTGGCTTTTGGTTTTATCTGGACTGGTGGGTATTGTCGTATCAGCAGATGCCTTCAATATTTTTGTTTTCATGGAAATTTCATCTCTTGCCAGCTACATATTAATAGCTGGAGGTCCAGACCGTCGGGCTCTTCCAGCCGTTTTCAAATATCTAATGATGGGCACTATTGGCGCAACCTTTTATCTAATTGGTGTAGGTCTAATCTACATGATGACCGGCACGCTTAACTTAGCCGATATTCAAGATCGCCTCGGTGATGTGACCGATATAAATCCAGTTTTAGTTGCTGCTGGATTCATCACTATTGGGTTGGCCCTTAAAGCTGCTGTGTTTCCTTTGCATGTATGGGTTCCAAACGCTTATACACATGCTCCGCACATGGTAACCGTGTTTCTCGCTGCTTGCGCGACCAAGGTTGCACTGTATGTACTTATCCGATTTGACTATATGGTATTTCAAGCCACGCTTGAGGATCACGAAGTTCAGTTCGCATTGTTTGCGATGCCATTGGCAATTCTCGGAATACTTATTGCTTCTGCAGTTGCGATGTTCGAAGGACATCTTAAAAGGCGGCTTGCTTCATCATCTATAGCACAAATAGGCTATATTTTGCTTGGCGTTAGCTTTGTAAGCATGGCTGGACTAAGCGCCAGCGCAATGCATATGTTCAACCATGCGCTAGCAAAAGGTGGGTTGTTCCTGGCAGTTGCTTGCCTAGCTTATCAGTATCGTGACTTGCGCCTAGATCAACTCGGTGGTGCTGCAGCTCGTATGCCCTGGACTTGTGCTGCTTTTGTTGTGTGTGGTTTGAGCTTAATCGGCGTGCCTGGTACTGCAGGGTTTATTAGTAAATGGCTCCTTATCACCGCAGCTTTGGAAAGCGGTCCTTGGGGGGGGGGGGCTAGTAGCAATTATTCTAGTCAGTTCCTTGATGGCGGTGGTTTATGTTTGGCGCATCGTTGAGGCGCTTTACTTCCAAGCTCCTGTCGAAGGAGAAGGCCCAACATCTGAAGCACCAATACAAATGTTATTAGTTACCGGTTTTGTTGCACTACTCAATATATACTTCGGACTGTTTCCACAGGTTCCATTAGAACTCGCAAATAGTGCTGCAGCCCTTCTATTGGAGGGTTCAAAATGACACCAGAAACTACCATATTAGTCGCCATTGGTCTTCCTCTAGTAGGAGCTCTGGCTATTTCTCTTGCAGGGCGAATAGGCCCTAATATTCGCGAAGCTGCTACCGCTATTACATCTGTTTTACTAATCTGGGTTGTTTGGGGACTCATTCCTACTCTTATGGAAGGCGGAAGACCCTCAATAGAAGTAAGCGAGGTGATGCCTGGGCTAAGTATTGCATTTACTGTTGAACCTCTGGGCATGCTATTTGCGGCATTGGCATCTGGGCTTTGGCTTATCAACTCGATATATTCCGTTGGCTACATGCGCGGTAATAAAGAGAAAAACCAAACTCGATTTTATGTATGCTTCGCGTTAGCTCTTTCAGCCACTGTTGGTGTTGCTTTCGCTGGCAATCTATTCACTCTCTTTTTATTCTACGAATTATTAACACTCTCGACATACCCTCTGGTAGCACATAAAGGCGATGCAGCTACGATACGTTCGGCAAGGATTTATCTGGGTGTTTTACTGAGTACATCTATTGGTTTGTTCCTTCCTGCAATCATCTGGACTTATACCGTGGCAGGAACAGGTGATTTTACTGCCGGCGGGATCCTCGCTGGTAAGTTGAATGATCCAGAAATAGGGTTGCTTCTGGCACTATTTGTATTTGGTATCGGTAAAGCGGCTGTCATGCCGATGCATAAATGGCTACCCGCCGCTATGGTAGCCCCCACCCCAGTGAGTGCCTTACTACATGCAGTTGCGGTAGTTAAAGCTGGTGTTTTTGCTATCACTAAGATAATCATTTATATATTTGGGATTGAATATCTATTTGAATCACCCAGCTCAGAATGGCTTTTATATGTTGCGGCTTTTACCATCATTGTTGCTAGTCTTGTTGCAATGCGCCAAACCAACATCAAACGCCTGCTAGCCTACTCCACTATTGCCCAGTTATCTTATGTAGTCATGGCCTCTGCCATTCTCAAACCACTCGCAGAGGTTGGCGCCGCCTTACATATGGTCGCTCATGCTTTTGGTAAAATCACATTGTTCTTTGCTGCTGGCGCAATTTATGTTGCCTCTAAAAAGACCGAAATTCATCAATTACGTGGTATTGGTAGACGTATGCCATGGACAATGGCGGCGTTTACAATTGGTGCATTAAGTATGATTGGTGTCCCTCCCACTGCGGGGTTCGTCTCCAAATGGTACATTTTGGCCGGAGCTTTCGAAGCTAACAATCTAGTGGCAGTATTCACCATAATTGTCAGTACCCTTCTTAATGCAGCTTACTTTTTGCCTATTTTATACATAGTTTGGTTTGAGCACGAAAAAGAAGGTGACAAGGAACACGGCGAAGCACCGTTTTTAGCTGTGTTGGCATTGACTCTGACCGCCATACTGACACTCGCTTTCTTTTTGTTTAACGGTCCAGTAATTGAATTGGCAAGCCAAGTTGTTAAGGGGCTCAGTTAAAATGAATGACGAAAAACAATTACACTGGTTAGTACGGCCGTCAACTATTCGTAAGCTCTGGATTGGTTTCAGTGTTGTACTGACCTTGGTGGTTCTTGCGCAGACAGTAATATACGTTAAGGGTTATTTCGGCTTTGATGCCTGGTTTGGGTTCGGTGCCGTTTACGGATTTGTCAGTTGCCTGGTGATGGTATTAATAGCGAAATTATTAGGTCTGTTTCTAAAACGTCCACAGGATTATTATGATGAACCAGAGCAAATAAAAACCTCAGAACCTAGTCATGACAAGGTAAAGGAGAATAGCAATGGGGTTTGAATTTTTCTCTCCAGCATTTATCCTGCTAATTGCTGCTGTACTGATATGTTTTGTTAAAGGGCACGCACGAACAGCAGTTATATTAATCGCCCCAATTATTACCCTGTTGGCCATATGGCAGATCCCTGACGGAGTCCAGAGTACGGTAAAATTTCTTTCGTACAACATTGAACCTGTCGAAGGTAGTCCGCTAAGGCGATTGTTTGCGACTATTTTTACAATAATGGTCTTTGTTGGAGGTCTCTTTTCTTTTCGTATAGCACGTTGGTATGAACTTGCCGCAGCCTTTACATACGCTGCAGGTGCTATAGGAGTCTGTTTTGCCGGCGATCTTATTACCATGTTCGTCTACTGGGAACTAATGGCGATATTCTCTACTATTGTGGTTTGGTGTGGTGGTACGCCCGATTCACGCGCAGCTGGAATACGGTATGCCATAATGCATTTTCTCGGTGGCGTAATACTTAAAGTTGGAATTGTAGGTGTTGTACTTGGGACTGGTTCTATCCAAATCCAACCTATGCTGGCAACAGATTTCAGTACATGGATGATACTTATTGGCATATTGATAAACGCCGCGGCACCACCAGTGTCAGCTTGGCTAGCCGATGCATACCCAGAAACCACACCCACTGGTTCAGTATTTCTGTCGGCATTTACAACTAAAACAGCTGTATTGGCACTGATATTATTATTCCCAGGCGAACCTGTGCTGATTGGCATAGGTCTGTTTATGGTTATGTACGGTATTATTTTCGCATTATTGGAAAATGATGTGCGACGTATCCTTTCCTACTCCGTGGTTAACCAAGTCGGTTTTATGGTTGTTGCCGTAGGTATTGGTACCGAAATGGCACTTAATGGGGCTACGGCTCATGCTTTTGCACATATTATATATAAAGCGCTACTGTTTATGAGTGCTGGGGTTGTTATATACCGCACTGGGAAAAATAAATGTATGGAGCTGGGTGGTCTATTTCGCACCATGCCACTTACCTGCGTCTGCGGTATTATTGGCGCGCTAGCAATTTCAGGTTTTCCACTGACGTCAGGTTTTACCACAAAGAGCATGATTTCCCAGGCAGCTGTCGATGGGGATTTAGTTTGGGTTTACATGGCGTTAACCGCCGCATCGGCCGGTGTATTTCTTCATGCTGGCATCAAATTCCCATGGTTTGTGTTTTTCCAAAAAGACTCAGGTTTAAGGCCAAAAGATGCGCCATGGAATATGGGGTTGGCGATGATCATTTTTGCTAGCATGTGCATTTTACTGGGTGTGTTCCCAGAAACGCTTTATGCCCTATTACCCTACCCTGTTGACTACCAACCGTACTCTATTGGTAAAGTGCTGTTCTACCTGCAGTTGCTGCTATTTTCAGGATTGGCTTTCTTCGTATTATTGCCACTAATGAAACGTACCATGACGATTAGCCTCGATACAGATTGGCTTTGGCGACGTGCGGCCTTTTCATTGGTTAAGTTGATCGAACGAGCACTTAGCTCACTAGGTGAAATGGTTACGCAACAACGAAACCGCTTGCAGAAATTCTTACAACGTATGGCAGTGCGTTATCTAGGCCAACCGCATACAGCAGATAGCCAAGAGCGCGGCGTGTTCGCGCGCTCTTGGCCCGTGGGCACTACTGTGCTTTGGATCGCTGGGTTGCTATCAGCCTACGTGTTGTTGTACTACTTGTAGCTGCACTGGAACAAATTTTTCACTTGACTCCATTTAGCATAGTTATTTTTCAGATCAGATAGTGACTCTTACACGCGTTGAAGATAGATATTGTGAGGGCAGAAGGCTAGGGTTAAACATGCCATTACTAACATTTCTGTGTTTTCATAACGATAAACTTAGGCGAAGTTTTAGCACAAATCAATTTATAACAGTACAAATAAACATAACACTCTATGGGAAGGTTTTATGGTGCTGAAACGTAGAAAAAGATGCCATTTGCTAGCGACTCTCTCAAAATGAACTAGCCACTTATATCCGCTTTACCTTTGGTACTAACCTTACTTTATAAGCTAAGTAAGGTTAGCCATTTTTTAGATTCATTCTTGTAAATTAATTGATATTGAAACCAATCCCATTGCTAGCATGAGTAAATTTATGGCTAACTGATATAAGTATATTGTGAATGAATAGTCGCTCTAAATTGCTTTGAGGCAGATCTTGGCTAGCCATGCCAGCTAGCAGAGAGATGGAAAAAAGTGTGTTTGAGGTATTGATTAACCCAGCTTACTTGGTATTGGTTTAGTTTGATTTATAACGTAGCTTCATTTGAACTTATTGCGTGCAGCATGTGAGCTACAGGACGTTGTAAATGTAGCGATCACAGGGAAAAGCTCAAATCTAATTAGTTGACATATTTTGGACAAATTCAATATTTAAATTGAGGCCGTTGAAGAAAATAGAAAAATGTTGCAGGGCGGCTGGGCCAATTTTTTTAGAAGAGTTAAGAGGAAACATCCGTTGAGTTCCTCTTGTTCTGGTGTGGCAAAGCGCCACGACGTTAGTGGCCGCAGGCCATCGCGGTAACGCACTATCCATATATAACACTATGCGTAAATAACACCACGACGCATTAACCATTTTTCAATCTCGACGGCAAACAAAATAAGTGAAGACAACAACAGACAGACAATAAGATCGACCATTGGCAGAGGCTGTGTATGGAAAATGGTGTTTAACGCAGGTGTATAAATCACGACCATCTGAAATAGCAACGTTAACAGAAAAGCCCCTAACATCGGTAAATTACTGAACAAACCAATACGCAATAATGAAGTACTCTCACTGCGAACCGCCAGTGAGTGAAACAACTGCGATACCGTTAATACCGTAAACACCATTGTCTGCCAGTAAACAACGTCACGAGAAATAGCCCACGCCATAGTCGCAATGGATATTCCACCAATAAACAATCCTACCCAGAGAATATGTTGCCACATACCATGAGAAAAAATACTTTCCTTTGGAGGGCTGGGCGCACGACTCATTATATTCGGTTCGGCTGGCTCGGCGGTTAATGCAAGACCCGGCAGACCATCGGTCACTAGGTTAATCCACAGGATATGAATCGGCAGTAAAGGAATAGGCAACCCGAGAAACGGTGCAAGGAACAAGGTCCAGATTTCACCAGCATTGGAACTCAAAGTATATTTAATAAATTTGCGAATATTATCGAAAGTGCGTCGACCCGACCGTATCGCTCGCACGATTGAAGAAAAGTCATCGTCCAATAACACCATATCCGCAGCTTCGCGAGCCACATCGGTTCCCTTCTGGCCCATGGCGACACCAATACTGGCACGCTTCAATGCCGGCGCATCGTTGACGCCATCTCCAGTCATAGCGACAAATTCGCCTTTGTCCTGCAACGCTTTGACGATACGTAATTTTTGTTCCGGTGTCACCCTTGCGTACACCCATATTGAGTCAACTAGGCGGGAGAATTCTTCATCGGATATTTTAGCGAGTTGATCACCACTTAGCATCGCCCTATCGTTATCTATAATGCCCAAACGTTGTGCTATCGCAAACGCGGTACCCGGATGATCGCCAGTGATCATTACCGGAATAATTCCCGCTGTGAGACAATCTTTTACGGCCTGAGGCACTTCGGGTCGCGGCGGATCGATCAACGCCACCAGCCCCAAAAAGGTGAGTTCTCGCTCCACCACTTCAGCGTCCAACGGATCTGGCAAACAGCTAAATTCACGTTTTGCAAATGCCAGTACACGGTAACCTTTATTCGCTAACTGTGCTGCTTCAGCCAGTATGGCCGTCGCTTCAAATACTGCAACCCCATCATTACTTAATCCCTGAATACATTGTTGTAGCACCTGCTCTGGCGCGCCTTTGATGTACGCAGTTATAACATCGGATGTTTGATGCAAGGTTGTCATCTGTTTACGTTCGCTATCAAACGCAATAACGGCTATACGAGGCTTTGCCTGCTCTAAGATGGACTTATCAAAACCGACCATGTGAGCGGCTTCGAAAAGTGCTAGCTCGGTCGGCTCACCTGCAGGTTTGCCGTCTTTATCCATGATGTCATTGTTTAGTGCCATGGCTTGGCCAAGCTCTGTCCATGGAATACTGGCTTCTGACTCAGGCATTGATTGTCGCAGTTCTCCAGCGACAAAAAATAACTCCGCTGTCATGAGATTTTGTGTCAGGGTACCGGTCTTGTCTGTACATATATAGGTAACTGAACCTAGGGTTTCGACAGAGGGTAAGTTACGCACGAGCACATTATGTCGGATCAGCTTACGTGCACCCAAAGCAAGTGAAATGGTCACCACCGCAGGGAGTGCTTCCGGTATCGCAGCTACACCCAAGCTCACCGAGGTTAAAAACATCAATAATATTGACTGTCCTTGCAGCAAGCCGACAACAAACACCACTATACATATTGCCAGTACAGTCAAGGCAAGGTATCGGCCAAAACGAGACAATCGTGTTTGCAAGGGGGTTTTTACACTCGTTTCATCTTGTAGCAGTCCAGCTATTTGGCCTATCTCGGTTTCCATGCCGCTGGCAACTACCACACCTTTACCACGTCCACGAATAATCATGCTGTTCTTAAAGACTAGATTCAAACGATCACCAATGGCTAATTCTTTATCAGCTAGCGGTTCTGTTTGCTTTTCTATTGCATGTGATTCACCAGTCAGGGTTGATTCATCGACCAGCAGTTCTTCCCCTTCCAGTAAGCGCACATCAGCAGGCACAATATTTCCGGCTTCAAGCATAACAACATCACCCGGCACTAATGCTGTTGCGTCAATCGTCACTTCAAGTGCATCGCGAAATACATAAGCATCTGGCGCTGCCATTTTTCGCAGTGCCGCCACAGCGCGCTCTGCCCTAAATTCCTGTACTGTGCCGATAATTGCATTAAGCAATACGATCACCATAATAGCAATGGTATCTTGTGGCTCACCAAGAAAACCCGAAATCACCGCTGCTACCAACAACACAACTATCATGAAATCAGAAAACTGCCCGAGTAAAATGAACAGCAAGGAACGTCGTGGTTTTTGGATAATAGTATTATGACCATATTCAATCAGGCGTTTTTTGGCTTGTTCCGTAGTCAGGCCCGTTAGCGAAGAATCAAGCCGCTGTAGAACATCTGCAGATTGTAAACTGTGCCACTTTGTTGAGGACATTCTAGTTTCCGACAAAGAAGTAAATAAGCGAGGCGGTTATCACCGCAACCAATAATGATTGTATGCCACTGCGTAACCATGTGACCCCTGATATCCGGCCAAGAAATACCCCCAATAAAAAAGTGAGTAGCAGTGCCACTAAGATGGCAGCATAAAGAGGTGGAATAGGAAGGTTGATGCCAGCAATAGATAGCCATAGTGGTGACAATATTAACAGTGAAATGACCAGCGGGGCTAAGCCATTCACCAATGCAATCAACAAGGGTACCCACCGCGAGGCGACGCCATGCGCACTATTATGGAGATCACTAATCATTGCCTTCTCCAGCTCCCCCAAAGCATACTTTCGCTCGGCAGATTCACTGATGTAAGCACTGCTAATACCACTCATGCTTAGCGCAATCGCCGCCCCCAGACAGACACCAACAACCATTGATAAATCCGTGGGTGCACTGACAATAAAACCCATTATCAGCCCTAGCATGGTAAGTGCACCATCAAAACCGTTGACCACAAAATAACGACGCACAATACCCCGAGTACGAGTGATATCTAATAAAAAATTGGCCTGCGTTAACAGACTCATAATATATTAACCAGCAACCGTTTCATTATGTACTTCAACCTCATCAATACTGTGAAGAGACCCTCCCATATTGGTAATGGCAGATTGAATGGTATTAAAATCGATTTCGCTCCCAAACAGCTGTATTTGAACCGTTTCGGTATTTTCATCTATCTCAAGAACAATCAGTTTAACTCGATAATCGACACCTGTTTCTGCAATGGTTCGTGCAAAATCAAGTGCATTAGGTTGATGAGGTTTAAGCACATCCAGAACAATCCTTTTGACGTTAACCATAATAAATAGTCCTATAATCTTTTGTCTTGATAAGTATAGTAAAACCCTCATCAATTTGTGGTGAGATGTCTACTATTTCTGGGTAATTTGGCAACCTAATACCTTGGGCAATATTTGAAGCCATACTGTTTAATATGCTCCCATTTAACTAGCAGTACTAGGGTAGTCAATATAGAAACCTGCAGCCTAGACGACATAAGCTTTTTATGATGATTTTTAGGCCGAAAAGATAGAGTTTAATAAGTAATGACTTTTAAGAAATTTATTTTTAATCAATAAGATTCATTCAGTACAACATGCATGAGCGCAAGCGTTAGCATTTTAACGCTTTACAAATAAGATGACCCGAGGATATTAAAAATGAGGGTAAAAGTGCTAGCTAATTCCATCTCGAAACTTTCGTATCTGTTGTTTAAGTAACGAGGGGGAATGTTGCCGAAATGGCTGGGACTCCGAGGGGGATAACGTCCCTTTTGATCTGTACATCAAATGTAGCAAGAACCAAGACGTTAATGGTCGTAGGCTATAAATAATAAATAGCGGCTACAGCCCTGAGATATGATTAACTCAACTGATTAATTAACCTTATCGACTCTATTTATTGGCTAAACTGATTTACTTTATTCAACAAACGCATAAATTCATCTTGCTCACTGACTGTTAATGCGGCTAAAAAGTGTTGGTTAACCCACTCGGCCTCATGAATTAAGTCTTGCTCTAAGGCTTTACCATTATCAGTTAAAAAGATTTGAAATGCGCGGCGGTTGTCAGCTTCTTGATGACGGGTAATAAACCCTTGAACTTGTAAGTTATCCAGCAGCCGCGTCATGGTGTAGTTGGCCACATCACAACGCTTAGACAACTCAGTTTGGCTTAAGCCTTCCTCTTGCCACAAGGTAAATAGCACCGGCCAAAGTTTACTGTCTAACTCGTAGCGCTTTAAACGCACATCAAGCTGTTGCTGCAAGGCAATATTAAGATGGGAAATCAGGTAACTTAAACTTTCAAAGCGTTTCAAATGATACCTCCTACATCGTCATCCGTATGCTCACTTTCGGTTAAAGACTTTACTGACTAAACAGTGACAGCATCAACACGAAGTCAAACACACCTGAACATGAATTAGATTACCATCTCTATACGTTAATAGAAGCTATTTTAATCTTAACTCGAGATAAGAGATGGGAAATACGAACTTAAACCAATGTATTTAGAACATTTCATATCAAACTTGTCATTTGTTTTGCTAACTAGGCGCATTGATGCGTCAATAAACGGCTGTTTGATAAACGTTTATTATTTTGAGCTAAGGTTAACCGAGTCAAAAGATAAGTACTCGTTTATGTAGCGGTAATAACAGGCTCGGTTTAATTGCCCTACCAAGCCTCTGATTAATGGTGCGTAAATACCATCGTCTGTGACGATAATATCTGCGATATTAATGGCTGAGAGCTGCGTACCTATGCTGCTGGTAAATATCAGTTGATTGTTTGAATCACCATCCAAAGATGTATCTTGATAGTCCACCAGCAGGAATGGATAGGCTTCAACGGTGACTTTGACTTTCTCGACTGGTGTAATTAACAAATACTCATTGTCGATACAGTGCAAAATACTACTGAACAAAGCCGCAAATTTTGCTGGCAACGGACTGTCTAGATACAGCCAATCGCCATTGGCTTGAATATGAAACAGAACATCATCACTGCACAGTGCCACACCATCAGGTTGAGTAAATGTACTTAATGTCGCTGTTTCATCTGTCATTATACTTACCTACTCGAGTAATTTAAGTAACGCTTCAATAGGATGTTGCGGCTTAAAACCTGCAAAACGTTTTACTTGGCTACGACATGAATAACCCGACACCAACACTTGGCTATTTTCAGCAATTTTTTCAATGCTTGGTTGCCAAGACATTTCAAATAACTGTTCCGAACGCTCGAGGTTTTCAAGTTCATGCCCATAAGTACCGGCCATACCACAACAGCCTAAATTAACGCTGTTGAGTTTAGCACCAAAATGGCTGAATATTGCTTTCCATTCGTTGGCCGTATTAGGTTTGGCGGTCGATTCAGTACAATGACTAAACCAAGTAAATTGTGGTGCATCACTATCAACGACTGGCACATCATTGCGGCTTGCCACAACATCGGTTAACCATTCATTGGCCAATAATACCTCAAACGGTCCACGACGCTGACCTAAGACTTCTTTGTATTCGTCGCGATAACATAACACTAATGCAGGGTCTAACCCCACCATCGGCATGCCAAGGGCATGTACGCGGTTTAAGAAATCAGCACTGTTTTGCGCTGTTTTGGCAAACTTGTCTAAAAAGCCTTTAATATGAGTCGGTTTACCGTTTGGTTTAAAGGGCAGTAATACCGGTTTAAAGCCTAGCTTTTCGATTAATTGAATAAAACGATAAACCAAACCTGCATCGTAAAAGCTGTTAAATGGATCTTGTACTACTAATACATGTTGACTGCGCTGCGCTTGTGGGATCGCGCATAGCGCATCTAAGTCATAACCACGGCTAGCATGACCATCTAAACGCTGTTTTAGCGTAGGTACAGATAATTTAGGCGCATCTACATAACCAATGGCTTTTTTAATAACCCACTGGCTCAGCGGATTTTGCGAGGCCAAATTGGTTAATTTAGGCATTGCGGCCATCAGTGGTAGTGAGTCTTCGATACCTGCAACTAAATAGTCTTTGGCTGGGCGTAAATAGCGTTTGTAATAAATATTAAAGAACTGGGCTCTAAACTTAGGCACATCGACTTTAACTGGGCACTGACCCGAACAGGCTTTACAGGCTAAACAGCCTTTAAGTGATTCCATGACTTCGTGCGAATAATCATAGTCACGCTGGTTATTGAGGGTATTTTGAGTACGCTGCATCCACCCTAGTGGTTTAGATTTTGCTAACGCGTCAACATCAACACCTTCGGCTTCAAGTAATCGCAACCATTCGCGCATTAACCCAGCACGGCCTTTAGGTGATTGCACTCTATCGCCAGTGACTTTAAATGACGGACACATGGGTGAATAACTACTGTAATTAAAACATAACCCATTACCGTTACAGTTCATCACATCAGGGAAAGCATCACGCACTTGAACAGGGATTTGTCTGTCGAAACTGCCGCGTTTTGCGCTGTCGACATTAAACATTAATGGACCAGATTTAGGTGGCGCCACTAATTTGCCTGGATTAAGACGGTTATCTGGGTCAAATAACCCTTTAATTTGCTCAAGCACGGCATAAAGCTCATCACCAAATACCGCAGGCCCGTATTCACCACGAACCCCTTTACCGTGTTCTCCCCACATTAAGCCGCCATACTTAAGCGTTAATGCGGCAACTTGATCTGATATCACTTTCAGTAATTGCTCGTCGGCAACATCACACATATCTAATGCGGGTCGCACGTGCAACACACCAGCATCCACATGACCAAACATACCGTATTGCAAATTATGGCTATCGAGCAGCGCACGAAACTCCATAATATAGTCGGCTAGGTTTTCTGGTGGTACGGCGGTATCTTCGGCAAACGCTAACGGTTTACGGCTGCCTTTTGTTGCGCCCAATAAACCCACGGCCTTTTTGCGCATGGCATAGATACTGTCAATATCCGTTCTGTCGGTAATAACTTGAAAACCCACTAAACCAAATTGTTGTTGGCTTAGCTGCTCACTGAGCATCTCCTCAAGCAGAGCGACTTTATGTTTAACATCGTCATCTTCGCCAGCGAACTCAACCATATTAAGACCTTCGATGATCTTATTAGGTACCGCTTTAATTTGATCGGCAACCGAATGCCAAATAATGTCTTCGCGAGCAAGGTTAAGTACTTTTGAGTCAACGGTTTCAACTACCGTTGCTTTAGCCTGTACCAATGACGGGGCATGACGTAACGCGGATTCAAATGAATCATATTTGATGTTGACCATCATGCGGGTTTTCGGCAATGGAGTCAGGTTAAGCTTGGTTTCGGTGATCACCGCAAGCGTACCTTCTGAGCCCGTTAAAATACGTGATAAATCAAACTGGCTTAAATCATCATTCCACACATGCTTTAAATCATAGCCCGTGAGAAAACGATTCAACTTTGGAAAACGCTCAATGATGGTGTCACGCTTTACGCGGCAAACTTCTGCTATTTGGCTAGCAATGCTATTGCCGAGTGAGTTGTCACCAAAAGGTTGATCGGCCAACTTGTCTTGGTCAATTGGTGTGGTGGTTAATACGCTGCCATCAATCAGTACACTGGTTATGCCTAATACGTGATCGGAGGTTTTACCGTAAACTAATGAACCGGCACCAGATGCATCGGTATTGACCATACCACCAACGGTTGCACGGTTTGAGGTTGATAAGTCTGGACTGAAAAAGAATCCATGTGGACGTAAGGCATCATTTAACGCATCTTTCACTACACCGGCTTGCACCCTCGCCCAACCTTCCTCGGCATTAATTTCTAGCACTTGGTTTAAGTGGCGTGACACATCTAAAATTAATCCGTGGGTAAGCGATTGGCCATTAGTCCCTGTTCCGCCGCCACGCGCACTAAAGGTCACTTGTTTATATTGTGGTTGTGCTGCTAACGATAATACCAACTCAACATCTTGTTGATGTAGAGGGTATATCACCGCTTGAGGCAAAAATTGATACACCGAATTGTCGGTTGCCTGAATAAGCCGCGCACTGTAACGCTTGTCTATTTCACCTTCAAACTCGCTTTGTTCAAGCGCGTCAAGATACTCAAGATAGATAGGTTCTAATGTTTGTTTATGTGATAGCAAAGGTAACATAGAGGACTTATTATTTATTGGCATATTGCAGCCATTATAAACAAAAAAAAGCCGCTAAAAAGCGGCTTTTATTACAACTTGATAAAAATGCAGGTTGGAAAATAAATCTACCTGCAAATTTTACTCTTATTTAGCCATGTGCTTCAGCTAAATATAACCAAGTGTCAATTACGGTATCAGGATTAAGTGATACAGAATCAATACCTTGCTCAACTAACCATGCAGCAAAGTCGGAATGGTCTGATGGGCCTTGGCCACAAATCCCCACATAAGCACCTTTTGCTTTAGCCGCTTTAATAGCCATTGAAAGCAATGCTTTTACTGCATCATTACGCTCATCAAACAAGTGACTGATGATTCCTGAGTCTCGATCAAGCCCTAATGTTAACTGAGTTAAGTCATTTGAGCCGATAGAGAAACCATCAAAATGCTCAAGGAACTGGTCAGCTAGCAAGGCATTTGAAGGTAGTTCACACATCATGATAACGCGTAAGCCATCTTTACCGCGCTCTAAACCTTGCTCTTTCAGTAACTCAATCACTTGAGATGCTTCGTTTACAGTACGAACAAATGGAATCATCACTTCAACGTTGGTTAAGCCCATTTGATTACGAACACGTTTAATCGCTTCACATTCAAGCGCGAAACAATCACGGAATGCTTCAGAAATATAACGGCTAGCACCACGGAAGCCCAACATTGGGTTTTCTTCATCTGGCTCGTAACGGTCACCGCCGACTAAGTTTGCGTACTCGTTCGACTTAAAGTCAGACATACGTACGATAACTTTCTTCGGATAGAAAGCCGATGCAATAGTGGCAATACCTTCAACTAAACGCGCAACATAAAACTCAACAGGTGAATCATAACCCGCAATCATTTCGTTGATTTCATTTTGCAGTTCAGCAGTTTGACCGTTGAAATCAAGCAAAGCTTTAGGGTGAATACCAATCATGCGGTTAATGATGAACTCTAAACGCGCTAAACCCACACCTTCGTTAGGCAAACGTGCAAAATCAAATGCACGATCTGGGTTACCGACGTTCATCATAATTTTCATTGGCAAAGGAGGTAATGTATCAACACGGTTAGTGATGATTTCAAAATCTTGCTTACCTGAATAAATTAATCCGGTATCGCCTTCTGCACAAGATACAGTGACAATGTCGCCCGTTTTGATTCGGTCAGTCACATCACCACAACCTACAACAGCAGGTACACCTAATTCACGTGCAATGATTGCAGCATGGCAAGTACGACCACCACGGTTGGTGACAATGGCACTAGCACGTTTCATGATCGGTTCCCAATCTGGGTCTGTCATGTCGGTCACTAATACGTCACCTGGTTCAATTTGGTCCATCTGATCAATCGATGTTAATACCTTCGCGATACCAGTACCAATTTTATGACCAATTGCACGACCTTCACAGATCACGTCACCCTTCGTTTTTAAGTGATAACGTTCAATTAACTGGACATCTTCACGACTACGAACTGTTTCTGGACGAGCTTGAACAATATACAACTTACCGTCGTTACCGTCTTTTGCCCATTCGATGTCCATCGCACGGCCATAATGCTTTTCAATCACCATTGCTTGCTTAGCAAGTTCCATGACTTCGTCATCGTTAATAGAGAAAATACGACGCTGTTCAGCAGAAACATCTTCAATTTTAACTTGCTTGCCATGGCCAGCATCATCAGAGTAAACCATCTGAATCAACTTACTGCCGATATTTCGGCGCACAACAGCTTTATGCCCTTGCGCTAAAATCGGTTTGTGCACATAGAATTCGTCAGGGTTAACCGCGCCTTGTACAACCATTTCACCTAAACCAAAAGATGAAGTGATAAAGACAACGTCATTGTTTCCTGACTCAGTGTCCATGGTAAACATCACACCAGAAGCTGCTTTGTCTGAACGTACCATACGTTGTACGCCAGCAGATAAAGCCACACCTTGATGTTCGTAACCTTGATGAACACGATAAGAAATTGCACGGTCGTTAAATAGTGAGGCGTATACATGCTTAATTGCTAGCATGACCGCATCAAAACCTTTAACGTTTAGGAATGTTTCTTGTTGGCCTGCAAAAGATGCATCTGGCATGTCTTCAGCGGTAGCTGATGAACGCACTGCAAATGACGCTTCTTGAGTTTCACTCGACAACTGCTCGTAAGCTTCACGAATAGCGTCTTCTAATGCCGGCTGGAATGGGGTTTCAATAACCCACTGTCTGATCTGCGCACCTACTTTTGCCAGTTCATTGACATCATCAACATCCAATGTCGCCAGAATGTCAAAAATCTTCTGGTTAACTCCACTTTGTTCAAGGAACTCATTGAACGCATGCGAGGTCGTTGCAAAACCGCCAGGAACTTGAACCCCTGCATTAGCCAGATTGCTGATCATCTCTCCAAGGGATGCGTTTTTACCGCCAACCTTGTTTACATCGCCCATGCCTAATTCTTGATACCAGAGTACGTATTGCTGCACAGTTTTATCTCCGCAAGTTTTTATTTCAGTGGCCACTTCACACGAGGGCAAGAGCATCTTACACTCCCATACAACAAGCGTAAATCTATAATTTTATTTGTAATTTTATTACTACAAGAGGTCAGAATGACACCAAAAGTATTCTATATTTCAGATGGGACCGCGATCACAGCGGAGGTTTTTGGACATGCGGTACTTTCGCAATTTCCTATAGAATTTGAAGCACTTACGATTCCGTTTGTCGAAACCATTCAAAAAGCTCAAAAAGTTAAGCAACAAATAAATGATTGTTTTATTACAACAGGTGAAAGACCACTTGTGTTCCACTCGATCATTAATCCTGAGATCCGCAATGTGATTTTTTCGAGTGAATGTGTTGATTATGACTTTTTGAACACCTTTGTTGCGCCACTAGAACAACACTTAGGTGTACAAGCTAAGCCTTTATTGCACCGAACCCATGGTAAAAGTAACCATGGTTATGAAACCCGTATCGATGCGATTAACTACACCATGGAGAATGATGACGGCCAAACCATGAAACACATGGATAAAGCCGACATTATTTTATTAGGCGTGTCTCGTTGCGGTAAAACACCATCAAGTTTATATCTGTCAATGCAGTTTGGTATAAAGGCCGCAAACTACCCGTTTACTGAAGAAGACATGGATAACCTCAAGTTACCTGAAGCATTGAAACGCAATAAATCAAAGCTCTTTGGCTTAACCATCGATCCACATCGTTTGCATGAGATACGTCAAAGCCGCATGGAAAATAGCCGCTACTCTTCATTAAGACAGTGCCGACTTGAGGTAAAAGAAGTCGAAATGCTGTACAAAAAAGAACGTATACCCTTTGTAAATACCACTAACCATTCGGTTGAAGAAATTGCCACTAAAATTCTTGATATCACCGGTCTAGAGCGTCATATGTTCTAATTCATAAACAATCATTATCTGCATGAAAGAGAATGAAAAACCAGCAAAAGACGAACTTAACTCAGGTTGATTCGTCTTTGCCTTTTACGGCAATCTATTTTTTAACCGTTAGAATCCGAGGCTAAGCCTCGCATCTTGAACTTCTTTGGGTATATAATCCCGTTCAATATGATGCAGATGCATCTCACGATTTCTCGGTAATATGCATGACAATTAAAACAGATGAACTCAGAACAACCTTATTAAGCAAAGTTATTTCTCCTGCTCAGTTGGCTTCAGAATATCCATTAACGCAAAATGCTGCAGACTACTTGGTTGCACAACGTCGTGAAGTAGAAGCAATTATTGCCGGTGAAGATCAACGTTTGCTGGTCATTATTGGCCCTTGCTCAATTCATGACACTAAAGCAGCACTCGAATATGCAGAACGTTTGTCAGCCTTACATCACGAACTAAAAGATGACTTGTGCATATTAATGCGGGTGTACTTTGAAAAGCCTCGTACCATTGTCGGTTGGAAAGGCTTAATTTCAGATCCAGATTTGGACGGCAGCTTTAGCCCGAATAAAGGCTTGCGTATGGCGCGTCAGTTATTACAACAAATCACTGAACTCAAGTTACCTATCGCCACTGAGTTTTTAGACATGGTGAACGGCCAGTACATCGCAGACCTTATTACCTGGGGTGCTATTGGCGCACGAACCACTGAAAGCCAAATTCACCGCGAAATGGCTTCTGCATTGTCTTGCCCTGTTGGCTTTAAAAATGGTACTGACGGTAACATTAATATTGCTGTTGATGCAGTACGTGCAGCTCAAGCTCCGCATATTTTTTACTCTCCAGATAAAGATGGCGCAATGGCGGTTTACCGTACCCACGGCAACCCATTTGGACACATTATTTTGCGTGGTGGTAAAACGCCAAATTATTCAGCTGAAGATATTGAAGTCGCACGCGCACAACTTGAAAATGTGGGTGTAACTCAGCGTATGGTGGTTGATTTCAGCCATGGTAACAGTGAGAAACAACATAGAAACCAGCTTAATGTAGCCAATAGTATTATGGCGCAGCTGCGCAGTGGTAGTACAGCAATTGCCGGTATTATGGCAGAGAGCTTTATGATTGAAGGTAATCAGAAAGTGGTTAAAGACGAACCATTAGTGTATGGCCAAAGTATTACTGATGCATGTTTGCATTGGGCTGATTCTGAGAAGCTGTTACGTGATTTAGCTCAAGCTTCGAAAGAACGCAAAGCATTGCTAGCACAGTAATAGCCCTAGTACGGGTTAATGGCTAGCACACCAAAGCTAACTCAATCCTGTTTATATAGCGGCTGATATCGACACTGTATAATATTGTTTCATAATGCCAGTCCCCAGGACTGGCATTATTGTATATACCCTTTCATCAAAGGGTTAATCCTCTTCGAGTAAAGATGCTTTTGACAGCACTGCAAATTGTTCACTAATAACCATAAAGCTATCGACCAATTTGGGGTCAAAGTGTTTGCCTTTTCCTTCAAGAATTAACGCCATCGCTTCTTCATGACTAAAAGGCCTTTTGTAACATCGTGGTGATGTTAATGCATCGTACACATCGACTAAGGCTACAATTCTGGCTGACAAAGGGATAGATTCTCCTGCCAACGCATTAGGATAACCACTGCCATCCCACTTTTCATGGTGAGCGCCAGCAATGTCGCGTCCCATTCGTATAAATGTACACTGAGGGGCATACGCTAATAAACTGTTAAGCACTTTTTCCCCAATCACTGGATGAGCCTTAATTTGTTCAAATTCTTCTACCGATAAGCGCCCTGGTTTTAACAAAATATGATCGGCGATACCCACTTTACCAATATCATGCAAAATGGCTGATAGGCTAATTTCTTGAATAAAAGCGTCAGTTAACTCTTCTGGAACATGTTCATCGGTTAATCTTTGTTTTGCTAACATATTGGCATACTGCTGCATTCGAATAAGATGCGCACCGGTTTCATTATCACGATACTCTGCCAGTTTAGCTAACCCCATAACTGTTGCTGTACGAGAGGCTAAAGTAGACTCTAAAGAGTGTGTTAACTTACCCAATAAATAAGAAGTCGACTGAGTCACTATTGCATTAGTGACTAGAAAGTTAATCGCCACTACATACCAAATCAAGGTCGAAAAGCCGCTGATGTCGGGCCAATGAACCAGTTGGTAATGGTAAGCGATACCGATGACTAATAACGATATACCATTCGTCACCTGGGCCCATACCGCCATTTTGTCACCAAGAAGAATACTGCTCAGAGGAGGGAAAACAAATAACCAGAAAAAACCTGCGCCAGAAGGGCCAATAGCGACTATAAAGCCGATTCCGATACCAAACGCAAGATAACAACCTATGGTAAATTTTTGTGTATCGCTAATTCGTGGATAAAACAAAATGAATAATAATACCCCGTAAGCCACGGTATCAAATATTGCCATGCCCCAAAGATTTTGAACAATACACAAATATACGCTGGTGATATAAATCGGGATACATAACAAAGCCAACACACTAAACAGTCGCGTGAAAATGATCCGACGCCATACTGGTAAGCCATCATCAAAACCATTTTGAATAAGCTGTGCTGTTAAGCGAGATGACATATTAATTCCTTTTAAAACGATGTTAATCTAACAGCATTAAATTCTATTAAATGCGTAAACAGACTTATTTAGATGACCGAGCTGTATAAATGGCAGAGCGATTTAAATAACAACAACACGAGTCAGTAATATGCCAACTTAAGTATTGTTGCTAGACAAGCATTAAGCAAAACTAGGATTAAAAATAATCCATAAAACCAATATTCAACTCATATTCGATTATGATTGTCATTAATTTGGAAGCTTATCATTGCCGATAATCCATAATGTTAGCGAAAATATTGACGTTTCATGACTGTGTGATACGGCAATTAACACCCTATAACAAAAATAACGTTAGCCATAAAGCCAACGTTACATCACCACTCCCCACCTATAATAAGGATGTTGTTATGCAAAGTTCGTCTCGTAGTGCTGCTATTTTCGGAATATTAATTGCACTGGGCTTAGGCGCTTTAGGCGTATTACTCAAACAAGCCATTGTTGAGTACAAGTTACTCGACCGCAGCGTCACGGTAAAAGGTCTGGCAGAAAATGAATATTCTGCCGACATCGTCATTTGGCCTATCCAATTTACAGCTGCCAATAATAATCTCGATGAACTATACAAACAGCTCGAAGCACAAAATAACCAAGTGGTTAACTTTTTAGCCGAACAAAATATCGATCCTAAAGAGATCACTCTCGCCGCCCCCACTATTACTGATAAATTGGCGCAACAGTATGGTGGAAATCAACCAGTAGAATTGCGCTATACGGCGTCGCAAACCATTACGGTATATTCTAATGACATAGATAAAGTTCGCGGTGCTATGCCTAAATTAACTGAGCTAGGTAAAATGGGAATTGTTTTCTCGCAAAATAACTATGATGCCCAAGTCGAATATATTTTCAGCCGATTAAATGACGTTAAACCGAAAATGATCGAAGAGTCGACCACCAATGCACGTTCAGTTGCTGAAAAATTTGCTACCGATTCACAAAGCCGATTAGGTAAAATAAAAAAAGCAACTCAAGGACAATTCAGCATTAACAATAGAGATAAAAACACGCCATATATTAAACAGGTACGGGTCGTATCTACCATCGAATATTATTTAGCGGATTAACACCATGAAACAATTAATCATTAGAGTCATTTTCGGCTGTATCAGTTTAATCAGCGCATCACTAATGGCACAGACGCCAATCGTTGCTCCGATTGCGCTTAACAATACCGCCGTAGATAGCAATAACAATACCAAGAGCAATCAAGTTATTTTTATTGTCAGACATGCCGAAAAACTTGCAGGCAAAGACCCTAGCTTATCCGCACAAGGACAATTACGAGCTCTACGTTTAGCTAAAATACTATCTAGTACGCATTTAGATAAAGTGTACACAACGGATTATAATCGCACCCGTGAAACGGCCACCGCCGTAACGCAAGATCAGCAACTGGATTTAAGTGTTTATGATCCACGTGATATGGCTGCATTTACCCAATATCTATTAACTCAACAGGGTAGTATTTTAGTGGTCGGACACAGTAATACTTCGACAGATTTAGTAGAAGGTCTCGGGGCAGAAAAACAAATACCCATTGCAGATGCAAGTGAGTTTGATCGCTTATACATAGTGACCCTCAATGCCAACAAGCAAATGGTTTCTACTGTGTTGTTACGCTATTAACGGGTCATTGAAAGTGAGTAAATGATTGTTAATGAGTGATGGTTTTTAGCAAGATATAGAGCAGACAAATGGGATACTGACATGGATCCAATTAAATGTGAGATTTACGATTACATCGAGATCATCTGTTTGTATCGCTATAGGGTCAAACTGACATTAACAGATGGAACCCATATACAAGGTCAATTTGATCGAATATTGTATGTGAATCGCAATCAACAAAAACACGAAGCTATTGCGGGCATTAATCAACAACAGCAAGCGATTGAAGTGATATTAACCTATATCACTTCAATTGATGTTCTCAGCCAAAATGCCTCATTTAGCCATATATCGTTAATCGAATAGTATAACCCATCCAATTTATGAGAATATTTCCCCCAAGGGCCCCGCGAATGCTGGCCCTTGGGTGACTAAACAGGCACTACAACATCGACAGAGATCAACGCAATACAGTATAATGCGCGGCTTTTTTCGCTTAATTCTTTGTTGTTCTGCATAACATTAGGTAGTTGTATGTCCCTTGCTCAAAACCCTGCTCAAACTCAAAACCATTTCCCTGATGACATTGCTGCACGTATTGCTCAATCAGAAGCGCGCGTTATAAAGGCTATTTTCCCGTCTAATACCAATCACCATAACACCTTATTTGGTGGTGATGCTTTAGCATGGATGGATGAAACAGCATTTATCGCCGCCACCCGTTTTTGTCGTAAGTCATTAGTGACCGTCAGTTCTGACCGTATCGATTTTAAAAAAGCGATACCCGCAGGCAGCTTAGCAGAGCTAATTGCTAATGTGATTCATGTTGGTAATACATCACTCAAAGTTGAAGTGAACATTTATGTAGAAGATATGTACCACGATCATCGAGAACATGCGATACGCGGAGTATTTACTTTTGTTGCGGTAGATGAAAACAGAAACCCAACCCAAGTGTGGCCACACAATTAATATACGCCATTGCTAATGTAGTCAGATAGATGGCTGCATTAGCACTTTATCTACTCGACTAAAGTCTAAAATTTTACGGTTTTTATTCAAATCAATCACAATGTGACATAAAGCAATAGAATACTCGATTACTTTTCTGTTACATTGAGTTATCTTCACGTGCAACATAGAATAAAAAACGCCATGAAGCTCGAAAATTTAAACATCATCATCGCAGATGATCACCCATTATTCCGTAACGCCTTAAGGCTAGCGTTGAGTAATGCATTTGAAAAAACGCAATGGTTTGAGGCCGATAGTGCCGAAGCATTGCAAGGGGTTCTTGATCAAAAAGAGACCCCATTTGACTTAATCCTGCTAGACCTACAAATGCCAGGATCACACGGTTACTCAACCCTGATCCACCTCAGAACTCATTATCCAGATATCCCCGTTGTGGTGATATCTGCCCATGAAGACATCAATACAATTAGCCGAGCAATACATTATGGCAGTAGCGGATTCATCCCTAAATCTGCGTCAATGGAAGTGTTGGCCGAAGCATTAAATGCGGTGTTATACGGTGATATTTGGTTACCAAAAGGCACACAAATCGTGCCGGTTTCTGACGACCCGACCGACAAAATGGCCAACCGATTATCAGATTTAACCCCGCAACAATATCGCGTGTTACAGATGTTTGCAGAAGGGTTACTCAACAAACAAATTGCTTATGATTTTGGGGTATCAGAAGCAACTATCAAAGCACATGCCACAGCGATATTTCGTAAACTGGGTGTTCGCAATCGCACTCAAGCGGTGATAGCATTGCAACAATTAGAAATGGATAGAATTGATATCTCGTAATGCCTCAATCATTATCGCTACAACAGCTGCCTTTTTCACAAGCGTGTGAAAATAATAAACAGCCTATCTTTACCCTATTGGCAAAGTGGTTTGTCAATAGGCAACATGTACTCGAAATAGGCAGTGGTACAGGCCAACACAGCGTCTATTTCGCTGAAAACCTTGCCCATGCTCGCTGGCAACCAAGCGATCAGCAACATTATTTGCCTACCCTACAAGCTCGACTCGATTTGCAAACATCACCAAACTTACAACAGGCTATTAGCCTTGATGTCACCCAACCATGGCCCCTACTTTTATCAGATGTAGATGCAATATTCAGTGCTAACACCTTGCACATTATGAGTAAGCCAATGGTGGAAGCATTCTTTACTGGTGTTGGTAGTGTATTGGTTAATTCAGGTTCATTAGTCGTTTATGGTCCCTTTAATTATCAAGGCCAATTTACCAGTGACAGTAATCAACAATTCAATTTGTGGCTGCAACACAACAATCCTGATAGCGGTATCCGCGATATTGAATGGATCTGCCAGTTAGCACAACAACAGGGACTAACACTTCAAGAAGACATCACCATGCCAGCCAATAACCGTCTGTTACATTTCACTAAATAACCTCAACTTTACATTAGAGGTGAGCTGAATTGATACTGGGTGGTTATTTCAAATCAGCAATATCAAAACTCGTTATTTTGCTCACAAAGCGAATTAACCCCGTAATAGCCTATCGATGACAAGTGATGCAACACTTAATGCTGAATCAATAGCGGTTTGATGTTTACTTATTAACTAAAGTTGATCGCTAACACCCATAAATCATCCAAACGATTAGTGACTTACTTGCCAAAAACCTTGTAAGCTATCTACTAGGGTCAAAATACACAAGGACACACACACTATGGGTTCGGTTACCACTAAAAGACATCCCAATGGTCTTGATTATGTTGCTGTTGACACAGCACTTTGCCAAGCACGTATTTTTATGCAAGGTGCACAAATAGATCAATTTATACCTGTCGGCAAAGCACCACTATTGTGGGTATCAAGTGCAGATGATTATCAACCTGGTAATGGTATCAGAGGTGGAATCCCCATTTGCTGGCCTTGGTTTGGCATGAGCGACACTCCAGGGTTTCCGCAGCATGGCTTTGCACGAAACAAAACCTGGTCGCTTGAATCTGTCAAAATGCGTAACCAATTAGTAGACTTAGTTTTCACCTTGCCCGCCAGTGAAATGGATAAACAATATTGGCCTCATAATACCCAAGTAAAGGTGTTATTCACCTTAGGCGAAACCTTATCGGTCAGCCTAGTGAATACTAATAATGGAAATGATAACGTAATACTGACCCAAGCATTGCATAGCTACTTTCCTATTGAAGATATTCATCAATTGAAAGTGAGTGGCTTTACTGGGTCGCAATACATTGAGTTTGGTGAAGGGCCGTTTAAACAAGTCGATGATGTCGTCAAGTTTGAACGAGAAACCGACCGGGTTTACACCCAATTAGGTGATACTCAGGAGCTACATACACAAAATGGTACCATTGTAGTCAGTCGCGAAAACAGCCAATCCGCTGTACTTTGGAACCCTTGGATAGACAAGTCGATGCGCCTTTCACGCTTTAATGCCGATGATTACCTAACCATGGTGTGCTTAGAAGCCGCTAATGTTCTGGACGACAGTGTGACTTTAGCGCCAGGGCAAAGCCATACGTTAACCACTCATATTAGCTGGAAATAAAACAGTTAATTGAGCGAGGTAAACAGCGATAATTGTAACCATTAAAAGAACGTCATAGCTTTATAATAGAAAAGGCAACCTAGGTTGCCTTTGTTACTTTCAAATACCCACTTACGATTTCAATACTTTGAGCAATATCATCATAGGAAATTCAACAAGTAATATCTGATAACCGATAACCGTGTAGGTTAATATTAACTAATGCTTCTATTTTTAGATTTTTTAAACAAGCCAAACCAAAAGGCTGATTCAAGCAATCCACCAGCTACAAAAAAAGTGATCGCTCCCGTTTGGCTACCGGCTAAATAACACGATAGTGCGAGCACGATTAAAGAGACTAACAACAATAATCTGTAGATACCTTTCATATTAATTTATCTCAATCCTATGCATGCACTGTTCAATAATAATAACAAAACCTCTTGATTACATTACCGCTTTACTAAACTACGAGTCAACTAAACTATCACCAATAAAAAAGGCAGCCGAAGCTGCCTTTGTTGCAATCTAGCCTTAGCTCGGAATAATAAATGGGTACCCCATCTATTAACCTAAACTGAGTTTAATTAGTTTGCAGTAACTTCACAACCTAATGGGCTGTTTGAGTTTTCATAAACAATGTCACCTATTGGCGCGTAGTCAGCGGCAGCAATAGTGCCTTTGTCTTTGAAGAAAGTGTATAACACTTCTGCATCAACATAACCTGTTTGGATTGGGTCTAATACTGGGTAACCATCACCGCCAGCAGCATTAAAGCTTGGTACAGTGAAGCTATATGAATCAGTTGCACTGTAGTCTTTACCATTAATTTCACTAATAGCAACAGTTTGAGCAGTACAATCAACCGTCATTTTCACGCCAGTGATTTGTGCATATGCACCTGCACCACGTTGGAATGAAGCTACAGTATTAAGATACTCAGTCACTTCTGCACCAGTCATAGTGCTCAACGTTACCATGTTGCCAAAAGGCTGCACAGTTAACACGTCACGATAAGAAATATCACCAGCTTGAATAGAAGCACGTACGCCACCAGAGTTCATCACGCCGATATCTGCACCCACTTTAGTACGCTGTGCTTCAGCAACTAAACGACCTAAATTAGTTTGCATGTTACGTACATTTGCACGCTCACCGTCTAATAATGCATCTGTAGTAGCAATAATTTCATCAAGTTGGCCTTGACCACGTTCTTGGTAATAAGAAAGTAGTGCTTTTAAATCTGCATCAGCTGTGATTTCATCAGCAACTAAAACTTTAGTTTTGTTACCTTCAGCATCTTCAACCGTTTTCTTCAAATTAACCGGAATTAACTTGTAGCTTGCAAGGTGAAGCTCACCGTTGAAATATTCAAAATCAGCACGGCCAACATACTTACCCCATTCATGAGCTTGCATAATGTAAGTGCCATTTTGCATGTCAGGAGTACAAGCGTCACCAGGAGCAAACTCGGCATAGTCGTTAGTATCTGGTTCCATACATACAGGGTTTTGAGAGTGGCCACCAATAATGGCACTTAAATCACCTGCAGCAAGTGCACGAGCTAATGTCACATCGCCAGGAGCATTACTACCATTTTGCGCATCAGCATAGTGACCCATATGAGTCGTCGCAAAAATTAAATCAGCGGTATCTGCAGCTTTAATTTCTGCAATAACTTTAGCCGCTTCAGTTGTTGGGTCTGTAAACGTTAAATCTTTAATAAATTCTGGGTTACCGATTTTAGCCGTGTCTTCGGTGGTTAAACCGATAACAGCAACACGAACACCGTTAACGTCAAACACTTTATAAGCATCAAAATAACGAGTACCGTCTGCTTTATAAATGTTTGCAGCAAGCATTGGGAAGTTTGCAACTGAACGTTGAGAATCTAGTACTGCTAATGGGTTATCAAATTCGTGATTACCGACGGCCATTGCATCATAAGCGATTTCGTTCATACCGATAAAATCTGGTAATGCATCTTGTAAATCTGATTCTGGAACACCAGTGTTGATATCACCGCCAGACAGTAATAGCGATTCGCCACCGTTTGCACTGACTTCTGCACGAATTTGGTCGATCAACGTCTTACGCGCTGCCATACCATATTCGCCATCACTGTTAGACCAGAAACGGCCATGGTTGTCGTTGGTGTGTAATACTGTAAATATTTTACAATCTGCACCTGCTTCGGCACATGTTGTCGGTGCTACGACTGCAGTATTGTCGTCGTCACTGCCACAACCGGTTAATGCTGCTAGTACAGCCGTTGCGACTAATCCTTTAATTAACATATTTGTCATGATTTACCCCGATGTTATAATTTATATTTTTAAATCCGTGAATTATCCTATTCACGGGCAGAATGATAACAAAGATTGACGGATTTTGATGTCACTTTTATGACAGAATGTGATTTTAAATACACTATTTAACAATAGCTTACACTTTAACAATTCCCTGAGGGAAACAATTGCTATGTTAACAGGCTTGTTAATGCAAAGTAAAAAAATGGCTTAAGCATTTTTACTGCTAAGCCACTTAAATAGATTGGTTTTTTAAACCCTACGCAACACTATCGATTATCTTTAAATAAGAACAATGCCGAATAACATTATTTAAAAACTTGCTGTAACCATTGACCGATATCAATTAGTTGATTAGGTAATACGCTGTGAGCCATAGGGTAGGTTTTCCAAACACTCTGATAACCTGCTGCGATCAGAGCATCATGAGCCATTTTTCCGGCAAACATAGGGACAACATCATCTTGCTCACCATGATTTTGGAAGATGGGTGTATGCATATTGGCGTCAGCAAGTTGCTCTGGCAATGTTTCCCCACCAGGTAAATAACAAGATAACGCCATAATACCTGCCAGTTTTTGTTCAAAACGCAGACCCGTAAACAAACTCATGACTCCGCCTTGACTAAAACCTGCTAAAACTATTTTTTCAGCCGGTATGCCGCTGTTGATTTGATCGACTATCAGCTTACGTATTGCTTGCTCAGACACCATAACTCCTTGGATATCTGCACGGTCATGCAAATCCATACTTTTGATGTCGTACCATGAACGCATCACAAACCCGCCATTTATCGTCACAGCTTGTTCTGGTGCATGAGGAAAAATAAAACGAATACTATGCTGACTATTTAAGCCTAATACTGGTACCACTGGTGCAAAACCAGCACCAGAATCACCTAAGCCATGTAACCAAATGACACAAGATGTTGCAGGTGATTGCGGTTCAATCACGATTTTATCTAACTGAGCAGACATATTTATTAATCCTATCAATACAGTAACAATATTGGTCGCTATCTTACGTTAATTGATTTTTAACATCGAACGATTCGCAAATAAATATCATAAATAATCGAGTATATTCAGATAGGTTTATGACTAATGGTTATTGTGCATGGATCCCGGTGTGATTAAGTAACACCTCTAATTGCGCTGGATTATCGAGCTTAAGACTCCACCGCACCGTCCCCGCATCCGCGACAATCACTAAGCCTTGATGAAAACAGCTAATATCATCTACTGACGCAGCAAGCACCAGTTGACTATCATGAAACCGGCACTGAATTTCATGCACAGTGACAATAATTTTACCCAAAGAAAAATCAATAACCATAATAACTCACTGTAAAAACAAAAATCCCAAGTCTTCACTTGGGATTTATAAAAGAATTAAGTTGCTGTTAAATTAGGAATTAACAGCAAATCAATCTCATTAGTGGTGATGACCACCAGCACCATGGGCGTGGCCATGAGCAATTTCTTCGTCTGAAGCATCACGAGCACCGACGATTTCGATGTCGAATGTTAATTCACGGCCAGACAGTGGATGATTGACATCAACAGTTGCCATAAATTTACCCACTTTAATGATGGTAACTTGACGTTGGCCTTGTTCAGTGTTCACCACTGCAGCCATGCCAGGTTTCCATACTTTTGCGCCGACAAGATGTTTAACTGATACACGCTGCTCTGAATCTTCTTGGCGTTCACCATAAGTGTCAGCGGCTGGTGGAGTAATGGTAAACTTCTCGCCAATTTCTTTACCATTAATAGCAGCTTCGATACCAGGCATCATGTTGTCATGCCCATGCAGATATGCAATCGGCTCACGACCTTCATTTGATTCAAGCACAACGCCTTTTTCATCACGTAGCGTGTAATTAAACTGCACTACCATATCGTCTTTAATGCTCATTATCATTCCTTAACTCAAAAATTTGCCGAAGCTTAGCAAAAGCGTGCTAATGCATCCACAAAAAAGTGGCCATTTAGGTGGCCATTATAATTTGATGCCTAATGCGTTAAATGTTTGTACGTCAGGAAACCCATCCGCAATCAGCCCTTTTTGCTGTTGAAAGGCTTGCAAACCTAGCACTGAATTACGCCCTAAAATACCATCAGGCTTACCCACATCAAATCCAGCATCATTCAGTTTTTGTTGTAACTGCTTTACTGTTTCTCGGCTTAACCTTGGCTGTTTAGGTACTGAACGAGTTAACATCGCACTGCCATTAATTCTGTCGGCTAAATGACCTACTGCAATGGCATAAAATTCAGAGCGATTCCAACGCATAATCACATTAAAGTTGTCATAGCCCAAGAAAGCTGGACCCGTATGCCCAGCGGGTAAATATAAAGCAGCTTGCATATCGGGTGTCGACAACGGCTGACCATTAGCTTGCTTAATATTCAGCTCTTGCCATTTTACTAATGGTAAAGGGTGTTTACCGCCCAAGTAAGCAAACGGGTAATCTACAGGCAACAATACTTCGCGTCCCCATCGCTCATCGGCCTTCCAACCTAGATGTTGTAAAAAGTTAGCTGCTGAAGTTAATGCATCCACTTCACTATTCCATAAATCGGCAATACCATCACCGTCGCCATCTACGGCATACTTACGATAATTAGTTGGCATAAATTGGGTGTGCCCCATCGCACCGGCCCACGAGCCAACCATTTTGCTATCTGCGAAATTATATTGCTGCTTTAACTTCAACGCTTGTAATAACTCGCCAGTGAAATAATCGCTACGCCTTGGATCGCATGCTAGCGTTGCCAATGAATCGAGCACTGGCATACTACCTTTGTAACTGCCAAAGTTGGTTTCTAAGCCCCAAAAAGCAACAATATATTGCCCAGGCACGCCATACTCTTTTGTTAGTTTAGCTAATAATGGCCCGTGTTTAGCCATCATTTTTGTACCTTGTTCAACCCGCCAAGGTGTTACGCGTTTATTGAAGTAATCACCAAAGCTAGTGGTAAATTCTGGCTGCTGATTATCTAATTCAATCACCCTAGGGACAAACTTTAAATTTGCCACCGTTGTATCGATAATCTGTTGTGAAATCCCTGCTGTTTTTGCCTTTTGCTGTAAATTAATCACACAAGTAGCAAAATCAGGATGCTCTTGAACTGGAGTAACATCGGCGACTGGATCGGGAGATGCTGACACTGCACAGGCACTTAATAAAGTGCTAGATACAAACATTGAAGCAATAAACACAGAAAAACGTCTTTTATGAGCCATGAACAACACTTAATTTACGTAAAATGAATATTGAATATCGTGACGCATCGGCTTTCAGTAAACAAGAGCTGTTAACATTAAACCCTGTTTATTTATGCTAAATTCAAGTGAAACTTGACAACACCGATGACAAGATGAGCAATAATGAAGCTGGTACTCAACGCCACAGATACTCGTGTTAAAAGCGGTACTTGATTTGAGTGATACAGACTGCTTAATAAAATAAGCGGGTTAATAAATTTAAGACTTCCGTTACTTCTACTATTTATTGAATGACCTAACAAACAACCACAAAGTACAGTTACAACATTGACGCATCGAGTCGTGTTAGTGACTAATATCAGGCTAACTGCCCGATTTTCGTCTAGATTCTGTGTCAATTTAGTAGCTAAATGACCACCAAGGATCCTCATAAACAAAATTGTCATTAATTAAGCCTTTTCCTTATTCAATGAGTCCGTATAATGATGTTAATTCTCACTCATTTAAGCGATTTATCATGACAGAACAGACAGCAGCACTAACAGGCTTTATCGAAAGCGTAAAACAACATCAAGTCTTATGGGGCTTACAAGATGAAACAGGTGAAGGTTGGGTTGTATGTGACTCATCAGAATTTGAAGAAACTGATGTTATGCCACTTTGGTCAAGCGAAGCTGCTGCAAAAAGCCATTGCACTGATGAGTGGGCAGACTACAACCCAGTGACTATTACGCTGACTGAGTTTTTAGAATATTGGGTAAGTGATTTAAATGATGATGGTGTATTAATAGGTGTTGATTGGGAAGCTGAACAAGAGTGCCTAGAAATTGACCCTATCGTACTGGCTAAAGAGTTAGTTGATTTTGAAAAAGAATAATCATTAATTGATTTGATCTTACTACCCAAGCTGTTCAGCCATTGAACAGCTTTTTGATATTATTATGCCCATGCCTACACTGATTGATATTCCTTTTGACAAACGCCACACCTGTTGGTTTTGCAACGAACCCAGTAATCATATATTTGATTACTATAGAATGACTCATACTCCCCATCCCTCTCTAGCCATTCCAGCTTGTAAAGAATGCCATATGTTAGCCAAGAAAAACCTGCTGACCTCTATTTGGGATTGTCGAGATGCGGTTAAAGATAATTTAATGCATCTATATAGCAAAGACTTGGCGATTGGCATTAATTGGACTGAGCAAGAACTCGAAGAATCAGATTTTGATTGTATGATTTTTGGTGGTTTTAAAAAAAGTGCCTGGATGATGTATCAAATAGCCCAAAGTCGCATGAATGCACGGGGCTGGCCATTAAGTCTGGACGGAGTATTGCTTGAAGGCGAAATAGCGGGTGACAGTAGTCAATATCATACCGGTTTCGAATTTGACGATATAATGTTTACCTCTTTAACAAAAGCCATTAGCCACTATAGCAAGACCTTATCTTTAGACAGTGGTTTTTTACAACAACTGGTGACTTTACTTGGTAAAGCCCAATTTGGCCATGCTGTCAAAATAGCGAGGCTGAATATTGGTATCACCCCGGGGCATCAACGTCGTATTCTTGATGAGTTAATCGAAGATATGGATCAATAAAACCACGTAATCATTCAATGGTGGTCTAACCAAGAATACTCCGTAAACGATCTTGAACAACGCTAACTAATAAGTCGGGCTGGAATTTAGAGATAAACTTATTACAGCCCACTTTTTCTACCATCGCTTGGTTAAAACTGCCACTCAAAGAAGTATTAAGAGTAATAAATAGTGCCGCCATTCGAGGATCATTTCGTACCTCAAAGGTCAACTTATAACCATCCATTTCGGGCATTTCGGCATCGGTAATCATCATTAGCAATTCATCGGCAACCTGTCTGCCTTCATCAGCCCACGATTGTAATAATTGCAAAGCTTGTAATCCATCTGAAGCTTCAATAATCTCTATACCAAGTTGATTGAGAGTGTCTCTTACTTGTTTGCGCGCCGTTGACGAATCATCCACAATTAATATCTTACGACCAGGCATATAAGAAACGAGCGCTTCATCTAACACACCGTCAGATAACTTCACGTCGTAATCAATAATCTCAGCTAATACCTTCTCAACATCAATAATAGACACTAATCGTAAGTGTCCTTGGTCTTCTATTTTTGTTATTGCTGTTAAGTAATTATGTCCGCCAGTGGTTTTGGGCGGCGGCATAATATCACTCCAGCTCATGTTAACGATATTCTCGACTTTACCGACTAAAAAGGCCTGCACACTGCGGTTATACTCGGTAATAATCAAGTTACAATCGTCATTTACGGGCATCGGTGAGAAACCAATCGCTTCTCGTAAATTAATCACCGGGATAGACATGCCTCTAAAGTTAGCGACGCCATAAACATTATGATTACTGCCGGGTAAATTATTTAAGGGTGGTAACTTAACCACTTCTTTGATTTTAAATACATTAATGGCAAACAACTGTGTTGAGTTAATGCGAAATAACAACAATTCTAAACGGTTTTCGCCAACTAACTTAGTTCTTTGATCTACCGTATCTAGCACTTTTCTCATTAACAGGTCCCACCTAAAAACATACAAACAACATCAAAGATGCATTATCATTAATAAGCATAATTATACTTAAAAAATATTATTAAACAGTGTTGGATCAGGATTTATCCCACAAAAATAAAAAATATCTATAAACAAGATCGACAAAAAACCTAAATATCTAAGATGTTTATTCAAGACTCAAACTATCTCATCTCTTAAATGCCCTACTAAAAGACTACACCGATGAAAAGACTCCAGAGACAACTACATCAATTTATCTCGATATTTCAACACTGATCCAGTGAGACTTAAACTTGATAGATGTACCTGTTGTTGTAAACCCATTTAACTCAATCAATGCTTAAGATGTAAATATGAATAACCCTTGTTGAAACTGCATTTGAGCGAAACATGCCATACATAAAAGCATAATTTCATTTAGCTTATTTAAACCACAGCAGAAGGTGATCATTTACCTGCTTGTATGCGTATAACACTATAGATTATTCGCTAAAAGTCATTCAGGTGCCGTTATGATTATCCCACTATTCCCTTTATCGATATGCTTGTTACCTCAAGGATATACCCAGCTACGAATTTTTGAACCTAGATATAAACGGTTAGTATCAGAATCGCTAAAAAGTGGTGTTGGTTTTGGTTTGTGTATGTTGGCTGATGATAAAAAAACCATATTACCCATGGGGACATTAACCCAAATCATCGACTTTGAAACGCTTGAAGATGGCTTGTTAGGTATTAGTGTGCAAGGGCAAAAGACGTTCATTATTAATAATGTCAGTGTTGATAGTGACGGTTTAAAGCGCGCCGATGTCAGCTTAATTGATTCTTGGCCACGCGATATAATTGAACCACAAACGGGACAGACAGGCATTAGCACTGATGCGCGTAAAAAAGATAAAGCACTTAGTCACACGTTAAAGCAAATTTTACAGCAATACCCACAGCATCTTGCTCACTACTGTGAAGAGAACTTCAACGATATTGCGTGGGTTTGTCAGCGATGGCTTGAAATTATTCCATTGAGTGCCAAAGAAAAATATCAGTGTATCAATAGCCATGATCATCAATTAGCAAAATCATTCTTAGCCGATATTATAAAATAATACATAACAGTGATCCGAACGCAAAAATGCCACGTATTAGTTAATGATACTGCAGCTTGTTTGAGCTCAGGATGGCCACAGCATAATGAGGTAATATTTTATGCTCAATGAGTTATTTATTGGATGCGGGTGAAATAATGGAAAATGTTCAATCACAAAGCACACAAAGTCGTTATGATAAGGGGCATCTTGCAAAAAGATCCCTAATTAAACTAAGCGGTGCTATGAAATCAAACGAACCCAATCCAATGGCTGATGAGCTGGCGTCATTAATGACGCAGGTGGCTAATGATCGATGCAAAACATCTTTTGCAAAACTTTTTTCGCATTTTGGCCCAAAAATTAACTCTTTTGGTGTCCAGCGCTTAAGCCAACAGGGCTTAGCCATGGATTTAGTGCAAGAGACAATGACTAGAGTATGGACAAAAGCCCATCTATATAACGCAGAGAAAGCAGCGGTAAGCACTTGGGTATTTACCATCATGCGTAATCAATGTTTTGACATGCTTCGTAAAGTACAACACAACCGTGAAGATTCTTTCGGTGATGATATTTGGCCTTTATTTGAGTCTGACGAAGCTGAAAGCAACGACAATGATTTTTTATTATCGGCCAGTTTATTGCAGCATGTAGAAGAATTACCCCCTCTTCAGCGCCAGGTAGTACAAGGTATTTATATGCAAGAGCTTACTCAACAAGAGTTAGCGGAAAAACTTAATATTCCAATTGGAACGGTTAAATCACGACTTAGACTCGGGTTAGAAAAATTAAAAAGCTTTATGGAGAAACACTATGATTAATTACCACCCAGATCAGCATTTGCTGTCTCTCCATGCTAAAGGCGAGTTGCCGCTATCTATGTCGATTGCTATCTCCGCCCATGCTGAATTGTGCCCTCATTGCCAGCAACAACTTGACCAGATGACTATTGCGCTGTCTGAACAACAGTTTGAGTCAGCAGTAAAAACTCAGTCGGTAGACACTAATGATAATCATCAATTAGACGCACTACTCGAGCAGCTATTAAATTCGACCTTAGACACTTTAGAGATTGAACAGGCTAGTACGATTGATACGATTGAAGATAACAGCGTTAGTATTAAAGGTCAGCATTATCCTCTGCCTAAGGTATTTCGTAAGCAAATTAATGCTTCTTGGCAAGGTATTGGTAAAGTCAGCCGCTTGAGACTCGATACTGGAGAGCCACAAGCAAGAGCAAGTTTGTTGCATATCGCAGCCAATGGTGAAATTCCTGAACACACACACAAAGGCGCAGAGCTAACATTACTGCTCGCTGGTGAGTTCAGCGACTGTTACAACACCTACAAGCCAGGTGATTTTATGCTGCTTGATAAAGAGCACCAACATTCACCAAAAACACTTGAAGGTTGTTTGTGCTATACCATTGTTGATGCTCCGTTATACTTCACTAAAGGTTTCAGTAAGTTACTAAACCCAATTGGCGATTTACTTTACTAAGCATTACGCTAGTTGCTTAAAATGTTAACGACTAACGTAATGTATAGACAATTTGGCCGCTATTTATCATTAAGTTGTACCATTTGATAAGGGATGATGACTGATTCATCATCATCCCTTTTACACCATAGACATCCGAGCAATGCGAAATTTGTCGATAATTCATCACTAACCGCTATTTTTTAATCGAAAACAGCATTAATTTGATTAAAATTTGAAAAAGACTATTGCCATATGCAAACACTCAGTATATTATCCACACAGATTTAGTTTTCTTGTTAATTTTGGTTACCTACCTGTAAGTCTGCTCAACTTCACTTCGTAAATAAACCCAAGACAAGCTTCTGTACATCGTTTTTGATTTCAATTGATTTCTGTTGATATGATAATTTAAATTATATTCACGTAATCTTGTTGTCATAAAACTATGTTCAACTTACAAAGTTAAGTGCTAAATATGTATTAAGTTTTTATGGCTATATGTCATGTCCCAACATCAATGTTGCAGGCATAAAATAGACCTTAATCAACTATTTACATATCAACACTTGATTAGTGAGTAAAGGATAGGTTAAGTTAAATCTCGAAACATTAATCTTTTGCAACACTAAAAAATGCCAAGGATATTTTATTGAACAATTTTCTCACCTAATGGTGAATATATAAGAAGGAGTGTGACCTATGTCATACAACATGAATGGACACGAAATTTCAGTTAGCTTTCCGGTTAACTCTATCTCGTCAAACAAGAATTCAATTGCTTTTACCGATAGCCTAGGTAAAAACAAAAAAACCTTTTCAAAACGTATTGAAGCATTAAACTTCATGAAATGGTTAATCTCTGCCAATAAGTAATACCCCCTAACGCTTTGCGTTAATCATTTGCTCTGTTATTTAATAAACTCATTTCTCGGTATTCTCCTCTCACTTACCGATGTTTATTAAAACAGAGCAAAATGAATAACTCACTCGCATCATTTCAAATTATTCTTCAGTTTTAAACTCCAATCGAAATTTTTAAACCCAAATCTACAACTTGAAAATAACTGACTTAATATCAACAGCTTACAACAAGAAACCCTACACTCATCCTGTAATCAAACCGTGTGCAAAAACTTTCGTTGGTATCTTGGCAACATCGTTTTATTTCCCAAGACTCCCCCCTGATGTATATAGAGAATATCGGTTGCACTGACAGTATTACTATTCAAATAATGTTGTAACACTAGAAATCCAACCGGGTCGTACAATAATTCAAATTCAATTCCCGACTGGCATACCGTATTCCACATATCAAAACAACGTCGTGATAATTTTCCAAAATGATATTTATGACCATCATTAATAATGTTAGGAAAACAAACCTCATCGACTAATTGTGAGAATTGTTGACGTAAATATTCATCTCCTCCTACGGTACTGCAAGTTAATACCTCTATGGCAATAACATCCATTAATAGTAATTTAGCCTGTTGTTGAATAATTTGTTTATTTAAATAAGCTGCAGTAGTTCCCGTACCTGAGGGTAAAAATATCTTTAACTGTTTTTTTTGTTGATCTTGTGCCCATTGAATAATTTCACTGGCGAGTTGTGCTATCCCAGTTTCGGCATACTCACAACGGCCACCTTCAGGAATAAAAAGTAATTGTTTTTTATCTGCATAGCTTGGGTCTGATGAAACAATATGCTGCATCGCATCGTCTAAATGCATACCTTCAAGGTTTTTAGCATCAGTCAAATGACGAACATCTATAATATTGGCGCCATTTTGTATCGCTGCAGCATAATTCCCCTGAGGATGTTGTAATAAAAACTCGCTGATGTGGCTTACGTAGTAATCAAATTTCCACCCTTGCTGCTTTGCAAGTACAGACAATGAGTACAAGGAGTTTGCTTGTGCAGAGCCCGAAGCCACGATCTGGGTAACATGTGAATAATCATGATGTAAGAAATGATAAAATTTACGCGCTTTATTACCACCAAAATCAGCATGTAATAAATCATCCCGCTTAATGTAGATACTGCGTCCTTCAAAGTTCATCGCTTGTACTGGGCTTATCGAAAACATGAATTGTCTCAATCAACTGTAATATGAGCATTTTAACTAAAAAATGATAAATCTCATCGATTCATTTGTATTAATCATCACACTACATTAGCTATACAGTATAAAACCAACATTTAAGCTATAATAATCAGTTAGTTAACAACATGGCATGAATATGGCTTTATATTAAGTAATATTGACTATTGATAGGATTGAAAATGTCACTTTTACGCTTAATCTTTAATATTGCTTGGTTTTTAATGGGTGGTTTTGTCATGGGACTAGCCTGGTGGTTTGTAGGGGTACTGTGCTTTATCAGTATCATTGGTATCCCATTTGGTCGTGCTTGTTTTGTCATTGGCGAACTTGCTTTCTGGCCATTTGGACAAGAAACCGTTAACCGAAAACACATTTCAGGCCAAGAAGATATTGGCACTGGCACGTTAGGTTTGGTGGGTAATGTCATCTGGTTTTTGTGCTTTGGTATTTGGCTCGCGATTGGTCATCTAGCCCATGCTCTGGCTTGTTTTGTAACGATTATAGGTATTCCTTTCGCGTTACAGCATCTTAAGTTGGCCCTGTTAAGTTTAACCCCTATCGGCCAAACTGTTATTGCCAAACCAACTTATTAACATTCATTAATAACCGTTGAATGACCACTGTTCTAAAAAGCCGATAGCATAATACTATCGGCTTTTTATTTGCCTAATTGCATCAGCAACGTGTACATTGCCATTCTTAAGCGCTAAAAGGTTATTCAGCCTCTTTAAAGACAGTAATGGGATCACATGAACTATTGGTTAATGAAGTCTGAACCAGACGACTTTAGTATTGATAATCTACAGATGAGTGAGCAGCAAACCGTTGCTTGGCAGGGTATTCGTAACTATCAAGCACGTAATTACATTCGCGATCAAATCGCCTTAGGCGATGTAGTGTTGTTTTACCACTCTAGCTGTAAAGTACCTGCCATTGTGGGTTTAGCAAAAATTAGCAGTGATGCACAAATCGATATCAGTGCTTTTGATAACCGTTCACCGTATTATGATGTAAAATCTAACACTAATACGCCTCGATGGTGGCAAGTCGATATCCAATTTATGGCCAAATTTTCTAAACCAGTGAGCTTGAAACAATTGAAAGCAGATCTCGCACTGCAAGATATGGTATTAGTGGCTAAAGGTGCCCGCTTGAGTGTTCAGCCCGTCACACCGTTGCAATACCAACATATTATGCAATTAACAATCTTAAAATAATAACGTTAGATTGATGACCTTACATGGGTAACCTTAAGTTAAAACAGACCAGCTCGTCAGCCGACCAGTAAACATTCTAAAAAATCTCCTAAAGACAGCTCAGAGTAAGTCAATACAATTTGCTGTAATAGTCTGAGCTCGAATACTAACGGCACAGTGAAAAGATCGCGCAATGTCAGAATTAGTTAATCATTCGACCTATTCCGCCAAGTACAGAACCTTCACCTTGGTCTTTGCCACCACTTGATGGTGCATGAGCAATGATTCTGTCAGCCATACGAGAAAACGGTAAGCTTTGTAACCACACAGTTCCATGGCCTTTTAAGGTTGCAAGGAACAAACCTTCACCACCAAATACCATCGACTTTAATGAGCCTGCACGTTGTATGTCATAATCAATTCCAGGAGTGAACCCCACTAAACAACCGGTATCGACCCGCAATGTCTCACCGTGTAATTCTTTTTTAATCAATGTCCCACCAGCATGCACAAACGCCATGCCATCGCCTTTTAGGCTTTGTAGAATAAATCCTTCCCCACCAAAAAAACCGGTCCCTAAACGTTTATTAAACTTCATACTCACTTGCGTACCTAAAGCTGCCGTTAAAAAGCTGTCTTTTTGGCAGATAAGTTCACCTTGATGTTGAGCTAAGTCAATTGCCAGAATAGTGCCAGGAAATGGTGCAGCAAATGCTACTTTTCGTTTCTGTTGGCCTTGATTGGTAAAGTGAGTCATAAAAATACCCTCACCCGAAATGGCGCGTTTACCAGCACCAAGTAACTTGCCAAAAAAACCGGATTCCGGTTCAGAGCCATCACCCATTCTGGCCTCGAACATAATGTCTTCTTCGAGGTAAGTCATCGCCCCCGCTTCAGCAATCACAGACTCATTTGGGTCTAATTCAACTTCAACCAGCTGCATGCTAGAACCTATAATTTCATAATCAACTTCATGACTTTTCATGCTCATTTTCATTCCTTAAAAATTTATTTAATGTTTGCAGTTGCCCTGTTCGGTATTAAGGCATTATTTATTATGGATGATTTAAGGTAACAAAATGATCAGCTATTTAACACGACAACATTTCAATATTCTGTAACCAAATTCTGTTGCCACTGCATTCGTTTACCGATTTGTGTCCATCGTTAACCTAAACCTGCACCGCTTAATCCTGATTGATGCTGTAATTGATATTGAGCAAACTCTTCTAAAATAAGCTCAGTAAATAGTTGCCCTGCTCGCCCCAGCGGACGTTCAAGTGTGGACACTAATTGCGGTGTAAAGCTAAACCGATTACCACCAATAAAATCAACTTCAATAAGTTGTCTTTGATGTAATTCTTCGGCAATTAAAAAGTCTGGCATCCAACCAAAACCGAGGCCTTTTAGTAAGGCATTTTTTTTCATGATAAAACCTGATAAATAAAATACTTTATCGCCGCCAAATTGCATTTCATCGCGGTCGCGTTTACCTGGAGATGAATCTTCAATGGTTAACTCAACATGTTGTTGTAACTCAGGTAAACTAATTTCCTTAAGTAGACTTAATGGATGTTGTGATGACGCCACTAGCACACTGGTAATCGTAGGTAACGGTTTAGGGTGATACGAGGGACCAGTACGATAATCCTTAACCAGCATTAAGTCTGCTTGGTCGCGCTCAAAGCGATGCTGTACTCCGCCTAAAAACTCCATATTAAGTTGTACTTTAGTCGGTATATTGTGTTCTGACATACGCTTAAGCGCGGTCATGATCGGCTCCATCGGTAAAGCACCGTCGATGACTAACTCAAGCTTAGGTTCCCACCCCTGACTAAAGCGACTGGCAAGATGTTCAATATTGGCTAAATGCTGTAACAGCCGTTGCCCTTCGGCCAAAATCACCTTACCTTCTGGTGTTAATTCCGCTCGATAATGATCTCGATTAAATAATGTCACGCCGAGATGTTGCTCTAGCTTTTTAACCTGATAGCTTACTGCCGATTGTGCCTTGTGTAATCGCTCGGAAGCTTTTGCAAAACTTCCTTCTTCAACAAGTACTTGCAGTACATTAAAGGCATCGATATCTATTCGCATAAGATTTTCACTGTCCCGTTATCCATACACAAATGTAAAGCTAACACAACAATCTAAAAAATAGATTGTGTTGAGTTATTTATTATTCTTTTTTTTGTTGATCTTTACCACTAAATTGTAAGTTAGATCACATATTGGTTTGCCCAATGCGATTAGGCCATAACAACAAATAACATAAACGCCACGACACTCGCAGTCGATTCACCATAGGACAATCACATGCCATTCTATGTTAAGCAAGGTCAGATCCCGACCAAACGCCACATTGCCTTCGAAAAAGACAATGGCGAGTTGTACCGTGAAGAATTATTTTCAACTCATGGCTTTTCTAATATTTATTCAAATAAATATCATCACAATATGCCAACCAAAGCGATAGACGTTCAACCTTACACGTTATCTCATGGTGAACAATGGCAAGACTCATTAATTCAAAATTACAAATTAGACTCGCGCCAAGCCGACTGCCAAGGCAACTTTTTTAGCGCCCGAAATAAAATTTTTTTCAATAATGATGTCGCCATGTACACCGCTAAGGTGACTGAAGATACCAATGAGTTTTATCGTAATGCCTATGCTGACGAAGTGGTGTTTATTCACGAAGGTGAAGGCCAACTGTTGAGTGAATACGGCGTCATTGATACCAAAAAATGGGATTACTTAATTATTCCACGCGGGACCACGTACCAACTTAAATTTAACGATTATGAAAATGTGCGTTTATTTGTGATCGAATCATCTTCAATGGTCGAAGTGCCAAAGCATTTCAGAAACGAATACGGCCAAATGCTTGAATCTGCACCTTACTGTGAACGAGACATTCGTACGCCAACCTTGGCTGATGCCGTGGTTGAAAAAGGTGCGTTTCCGTTAATGTGTAAATTTGGTGAGCGTTATCAAAAAATGACTCTGCAATGGCATCCATTTGACCTAGTTGGCTGGGATGGCTGCGTTTATCCTTGGGCATTTAACATCAGTGAATATGCACCCAAAGTAGGCAAAATTCATTTACCACCGTCTGAGCATTTAGTGTTTACTGCACACAATTTTGTCATTTGTAACTTTGTGCCACGCCCATACGATTTTCATCCTAAATCGATACCAGCACCTTATTACCACAACAACATCGACAGCGATGAAGTTTTGTATTACGTCGATGGTGACTTTATGAGCCGTACAGGTATTGAAGCGGGCTATATGACGTTACACCAAAAAGGTGTGCCGCATGGGCCTCAACCTGGTCGCACAGAAGCCTCTATCGGCAAAACCGAAACATACGAATATGCGGTGATGGTTGATACCTTCGCCCCACTGAATTTAACCGCTCATGTCAAAAATTGCATGAGTGATGATTACAACCGCTCTTGGTTAGAAAACTAAGACCACATTTATAGCTAACCCAAGTCACCAAAGAGTGATGGCGTGTTGACATAAAATAAAGGAAAACAAAATGGCAAGCGAACTAAACCCACTGGGCCTGTTAGGCATTGAATTCACCGAATTTGCTAGCCCAGATACTGAATACATGCATCAGGTATTCATCGATTTTGGTTTTTCGATGTTAAAAAAAGCCAAAAATAATGACATTGTTTACTACAAACAAAATGACATTAACTTTCTATTGAATAAAGGCCGTGCAGGGTTTTCTGCAGAATTTGCCAAATCTCATGGCCCGGCTATTTGTTCAATGGGTTGGCGTGTAGAAGATGCACAGTTTGCATTTACAGAAGCCGTTGCCCGTGGTGCAAAACCAGCCGATGATGCCAATAAAGATATGCCTTACCCAGCTATTTACGGTATCGGCGATAGCTTGATTTATTTTATTGACACTTTTGGTGAGCAAAACAATATTTATCAAACTGACTTTGTTGATTTAGAGCAGCCTATCGTAACGCCTGAAAAAGGCTTTATGGAAGTCGACCATTTAACCAATAATGTCTACAAAGGCACTATGGAAAAATGGGCTAACTTTTACAAAGACATCTTTGGTTTTACTGAAGTGCGTTATTTTGATATCAGCGGCGCACAAACCGCATTGGTATCTTATGCCCTACGTTCACCGGATGGCAGTTTCTGTATCCCGATAAACGAAGGTAAAGGCAATGATAAAAATCAGATTGATGAATACTTAGGTGAATACAATGGCCCAGGTGTTCAGCATCTTGCATTTAGAAGTCGCGACATTGTGGCCTCACTTGATGCAATGGAAGGCACCTCAATCAAAACACTGGATATTATTCCTGAATATTACGACACTATTTTCGAGAAGTTGCCACAGGTGACCGAAGATCACGATCGTATCAAACATCATCAAATTTTGGTTGATGGTGATGATGAGGGTTATTTACTGCAAATTTTCACCAAAAATCTTTTTGGCCCTATCTTCATTGAAATCATTCAACGTAAAAACAACCTTGGCTTTGGTGAAGGTAACTTTACTGCGTTATTTGAATCAATCGAACGCGATCAAATGAAACGCGGCGTGCTGTAATTTTATAGACACGAAGTGATACATAAAAACCAGCAAATTGCTGGTTTTTATCATTTTAGGCCTTTACACTCTGCCATCTACATTCTAATTAAAGACCTTTCTAATGCCAGATTACGCTGTACTCGCTGTGTTTATTCCAACGTTCTTTTTTGTGTCTATCACCCCCGGTATGTGCATGACTTTAGCCATGACACTCGGAATGAGTATTGGTGTACGCAGAACCTTATGGATGATGTTAGGCGAATTAGTGGGCGTGGCGTTGGTCGCCATTGCAGCAGTACTTGGGGTTGCCAGCATCATGCTAAATTACCCACAGGTGTTCGATATTCTTAAGTGGGTGGGTGGTGCTTACCTTGGCTACATTGGCATTAATATGTGGCGTGCTAAAGGCAAAATGGCCATCATCACTGGTATTGAAGTCAAAGCCAGTCGCATGAGCTTAATCAGCCAAGGATTTATTACCGCGATTGCCAACCCTAAAGGTTGGGCTTTTATGATTTCGCTATTACCGCCGTTTATTAATGTTGATAATGCCGTTGGGCCACAACTCGCCGTTTTGCTTGGTATTATAATGGTCACCGAAAGTGTATCGATGCTGGCTTATGCCAGCGGCGGTAAGAGTTTACGATTATTTTTAAGTCGAGGCGATAATATCCGCTGGATGAATCGTATCGCCGGAAGTTTAATGATACTGGTTGGTATTTGGCTAGCGCTAGGCTAACCCAGAAAGCACATTTGATGAGTAATTAACCTCATACTATTTTATGTATTATCAATTGACTTATACGGCAGTTGTTCGCACATTTGCTGTATATAAATGTCGATATGAGCTTGCTCTTGTTGACAAAAAGCACCGATGGCATCATTAAAACCTTCATGAGCAACAAAATGGCTTGAGGTGGTTTTCACAGGACGAAAACCTCGAGCCACTTTATGTTCGCCTTGTGCTCCTGCATCAAATACTAATAATTGATTAGCGATAGCGTACTCAATGCCTTGGTAATAACATGCTTCAAAATGGACATAGTCGCATTCTGTTAACGCCCCCCAATAACGACCATATAAATGCGTGTCTGACACAAAATATAATGCTGATGCCACTAATTGTGCGTCACTATTTTCAATCAATAATAATCGTATCATTGAGCCCATTGTTGCTGCTATCTGCTCAAAGAATGCTGCCGACAAGTACCCTTTATGACCAGAACGCTTTAAATAAGTATTTTGATAACAACGCACAAAATTCTGCCATTGCTGTGCACTCGCCTTATCGCCATCTATAAATCGGAATTGTAGCTGTTGCCTTGCAGAAATTCGTTCTTTAGTGATGTTTTTGCGTTTACGTGACGTTAATGTACTAAGAAAGTCATTAAAATCAGCATAATTTTGGTTGTGCCAATGAAACTGACAACCAACACGCTCCATTACCCCTGCTTGTGCAAACTGTAGATGTTGCTCGGTATTGGTAAATAAACAATGCCAAGATGACCAGCCCTGTTTAATGACAGTTTGTGACAGATAGGTTTGAATGCCGTCAATCAAGGGCTGTTGATCGTGTTTTGGTAACCTTGGGTCAATACCAATACGCCGCCCAGTTGTAGGAGTAAAAGGTATACTGCCCACAAGCTTAGGGTAATAGCCTATATTATGACGCTCATAAGCTTCTGCCCATGCCCAATCAAACACATATTCCCCCCAAGAATGACTTTTAAGGTACAAGGGCATTAATGCAATAATATTATCGCCATCCATCACAATAAGGTGCATCGGCGTCCAACCCGTTTCAGTGCTAACACAGCGACTCATTTCCAGAGCGGATAAATATTCATGCCGGGTAAAAGGATGAGATGATCCAAAAAAGATATTCCATATTAAAGAATCTATATTGCTAATACTATTAACAAATTTATATTGATAAACTCGCGTTTGTGTTTGTTCCACCCACACCTACCCTATAATAAATAACACTCAACCACTAAAACTCATACCAATTATTGCTATCATGTGGCATGTTCTATCACAGTATCTTCTCAATACACACCAAGGATTGATCGTGACACGATTCCCTAAATTAACACCGCTTTTTTTGAGCACCGCATTAACTCTTACACTTTGTTATCCTGCACTTCATATTGCTGACAGCCAGGCAAATGAAGCTTCAATCTTTAGTGAAATGGCAACGGCTCAGCCAATCTATGCTAAGCATGGCATGGTTTCAAGCCAAGAAGCATTAGCCAGTCAAATTGGCGTTGAAATTTTAAAACAAGGTGGCAACGCGGTCGATGCGGCCGTAGCAGTGGCCTACGCCCTTGCAGTAACCTTACCTCGCGCGGGTAATATTGGTGGAGGTGGCTTTATGTTAGTGCATTTAGCCGAGCAAAATAAAACCATTGCTATCGATTACCGTGAAACAGCCCCTGCTAAAGCACACAAAGATATCTTCCTTGATGAACAAGGTAATGCTGTAGATAAACTCAGTCGTGAACATGGTTTAGCCGTTGGCGTACCAGGCACTGTTATGGGGATGGAGCTGGCCTTAAAACAATATGGCACCATGAAAATGGCGCAAGTGATCAAGCCTGCGATTAAACTCGCCAAAGACGGAATATTAGTCACTTCAGATCTATCAAATTCATTAGCGGGTCTTAAATCTCGTATTACCCAATGGCCAAGTTCGGCAGAGATTTTCTACCATGCCAACGGCAGTAATTATCAAGTCAATGAATTGCTCAAACAACCCGAGTTAGCACAGTCATTATCTTTGATTGCCCAGAAAGGTAGCAAAGGGTTTTATCAAGGTGAAACGGCTAAGAAAATTGTCTCTGCAGTACAGAATGCGGGCGGCATAATGAGTTTAACTGATCTGGCTAACTATAAAGTGATTGAACGCGAACCTGTGCGGGGTAATTACCGAGGTTACGAAGTGGTTTCTATGCCGCCACCATCTTCAGGTGGTATCCATATTATCGAAATGCTCAATGTACTCGAGCAATTCCCCATTGATAAATTAGGCCACAACACCGCAAACACTTTGCATCTTATGGCCGAAACCATGAAATATGCTTATGCAGATCGAAGTGAGTATTTAGGTGACCCTGATTTTGTTAATGTGCCAGTTAAACAATTGACTAGCAAAGAATACGCTAAAGAGATTGCCAGCAAAATCGCCATTAATAAAACCACACCTAGCAGCGAAGTGAAACCTGGAAACCTTGCGCCGTATGAGAGCGATCAAACTACCCACTTCTCAGTTATCGATAAATGGGGCAATGCCGTAGCTAATACTTATACTCTTAATTTTAGTTATGGTTCTGGCTTAGTCGCTAAAGGCACGGGCATTTTATTAAACAATGAAATGGATGACTTTTCGGCTAAACCCGGCACACCAAATGGTTATGGCTTAATTGGTGGTGACGCAAATGCGGTAGAAGGAAATAAGCGTCCTCTCAGTTCAATGAGTCCTACTATGGTGATGAAAGATGGCAAACCTTTCATTGTTACCGGCAGCCCTGGTGGCTCGCGAATTATTAATATTACGCTGCAAATGATCATGAATGTGATTGATCATAACTTAAACATTGCCGAAGCAACTGCTGCTGCACGTATGCATCACCAATGGTTACCTGATTTTATTTGGGTGGAACATACATTGAATCGCGATACGATTTCATTACTTGAAGCCAAAGGTCACAAAGTGAAAGTGCAAGAGTCGATTGGCAGTACTCAATCGATAATGATGACAGAGCAAGGTCTTTTTGGCGCTTCAGACCCAAGACGCGCAGGTTCTGCCGCCATCGGCTACTAATACCGTAAACCATTCAAAATAATGCAATAGCGGCTTTAAATAATGTAAAGCCGCTATCATTAATTATTAATAACAAGAATGAATGAGTTATAACTTAATTTAACCTTAATGAAATTAACATCAATCAACCAATGCACCAAAATCAATACTCAACATACTTAAAAATATTGTATCGTTTTATACAATGTAAACGCTCAATATTATTAATGCTCATAAAAAATAAAGGCAACAGTTAGAATAACAACAAAATCAATGTATTGAATTAAAGCCCCCCCTCCCGCCATAAAAAAATTAGATTATTTCAAACACTACAAATATTAAATCCTTCTGGTGTCTCACCGTTATTATTTTTTCGCCGTAATTATTCAACCCAAAGTGAATGTTAATATTTTAAGTCACTACTGGAACTGTTATTATCGCCATCAGTTTAGACCTTCCTAAATTAACAAAAGGCCCCATGCAGCTCATTAATTTAAAAATCAAGCATCGAATTGCCCTGCTAACCTTTGTCGCTATCGTGTCATTTGTCATTTCGATTATCATCAATAATCAAACTGGCAAAAGTAATGCACAACGCTTAAATGGACTTCAGAATCAACTTTATCCTGCGTTAAATCTTGCTACGGTGAATCAAGGCTTAATATTACAATTAGATCAAACGATCCAATCGGCTATTACAACAGGCGAAGAAGATGCACTAGATGTTGCCAATACTATGGTGTTGCAAATATCAACTAACTTACGTCAGCTCGTCGATTTACAGCCCCAAGAAACCAATGTAACTCGACAACTTAATAAGGACGTAAACCTCTACTATAATAATGCTCGCAGTTTAGCTGCTGAGTTTATTAAAGATGATGTCGACTTTAGTAAAATTCAACGTCAGGCGGCGGAAAATGCTAAACGATATCAATTATTGGTTGAACAATTTTCTGAAAAGAAATCGATTTTATCTGAACAATTTCAACAGAGTATTCAAGCAACTATTGCGAGCTCAAACCAGGCAGAAAATAGCGTTTTACTCATAGGTGTTATTGCGACGTTGCTAATGGTGATTATGGGGCTACTCGTTAATCGCTCCATTATTAATACCATAGACAATGTGACTCAGTCTTTGCGCAATATTTCTGAGGGTGAAGGCGATCTTCGGTCGCGGATCCACTATGCAGGTAAAGATGAAATTGCTCAGTTGGTTTACTGGTTTAATCAATTTGTGTCTAAACTTCAATCGTCTATTGCCGATACAAAGAATACCACTGAACATTTAACCGAAGTAGCTGCAACGTTACTCAGTGGTAGTCAATACAGTGAACTCAATGTGCAGCAACAAAATGAAGCCATTGAGCAGATATCGCAGGCAATGAAAGAAATGTTTGTCAGTGTCACTCATATTGCTGAGTACGCCTCAAGTGCGGCACTTGAAGCTGAAAATGCCAACACTGAAGCAAAACAAGGCGGGATCATTGTTAATGAAGCCGTTATTACTATTAATACCCTGGCTGAAGAAGTACAGCAAACTGCGGCTGTCGTTAATCAATTAGACGCATATACCCACAACGTTAATGACATATTAGACACAATCAGAAGTATTGCAGATCAGACAAATTTACTGGCCCTTAACGCTGCTATTGAAGCAGCGCGTGCTGGTGAACATGGGCGTGGGTTTGCAGTAGTTGCCGATGAAGTCAGAATATTGGCCTCTAGAACACAAACCTCTACTCAAGAAATCCAACAAGTGCTACAAGAATTACGCTCAACCTCTAAGCAAGCCGTTGACGCGATGGCTCGTGGTATTAACACTGCTGCAATAGGGGTTAAATCAACCTCTTTAGCCGGTGAAGCGTTACAGCGTATTACAGAAAAAGTAAGTGCAATATCAGAAGTTAATGACCAAATTGCGGCTGCGACCGAGGAGCAACATACAACTTCAGTGTTGATCCAGCAATATGTAACTGAAATGGAAGTCGGTTCACAAAAAGTCAGAGTAACGACTGCGGATATGGGCGGTATTAGTGTCGATATTCAAAATGTAAGTGAAAGACTTCAATCTATTACCAGTCAATTTAAGGTATGAGATTGATTGTAATGCAGTACCAAAAAACCAAAAATATAAGCCCAAAGGGCATATGAGTGATGATCAAGGAGTAACACCATGCAATTTAATTTAAAAATATTATCCGTTGCGATATCAATGGCGATAGTCCCAAGTTTAGCAGTGGCAGATGAAGCCGCTGATGCTAAAATTGCTAAACTAGAGCAGCAGGTACAAACGTTGCAGGCGCAGCAAAATGCAAGCCTAGCCGACAAGGTCAAATTTAACGGTTTTATTAGCGGAGCCTATATCAGCTCTGATAATGATGCTGGCTACAATAATGCTGATTCAAGTGCTAACTTTAGCGAAGACAGTAAATTAGGTCTACAAGGGACATTTAACATTTCTGACAATACTCAAGCAGTATTACAGCTAATGATGCGCGGTAAATACGACTGGGAAGTTGAAGCTGAATGGGCCTATTTATCCCATCGCTTTGACAACGGCGTTAAGATTCGTGGCGGTAAACTGCGTGTGCCTTTATTTATGTACTCTGATTACTTAGATGTTGGATATGCACAGCCTTTCGCGCGCCCACCACAAGAAGTATACGGTACCATCCCGTTTTCATCTTACACTGGTGCAGGTGTTTCTTATGATGTGGAATACGATGACTCAACACTAACAATGCAAGCATTTGGTGGTGAGTCCGACGTTAAAAACTCAGCGGTTGAATTAAGCAACCTTATGGGTGCTAACGTAAGTTGGACTGATGAAATTTGGACTTTACGTGCTGTATATGCACAAGCCAAATTAGATGGTCCAATTGTCTCAGAAGTAACAGTGCCTTTAGCCGCAGGTGTAAATACTCAAGCTAACTATACCGTATTAGAACTTAATGATGAGAAAGGTTCATTCGTTGGGGTGGGTGCAAGTTACGACAATGGTGAAGTGATTGCTATTACTGAATGGACTCGTTCAGAAATTGATAACGCTTACCCTGACACTGATTCTGGTTACTTAACGCTGGGCTACCGTATTAAGGAATTCACACCTTACGCTACAGTTGCATACATGAAGACTCAAGATAATGATGAGCGTCTGCCACTATCAACAGCGACTGCTATTCAAATGGTTGCATTTAATGCTGAGCGCATGGCTTACAGTATTGGTTTACGTTGGGATGCTATTGATAACGTCGCGATAAAATTTGATGTCACTTATGCTGAAGATTTTGGTGACACTTCAGGTGGATTCACGGGCAACAGCATCGACACATCAACAGGTAAGTTTACTTATGATGACACCTTGATTTACACCGTTAAATTCGACGCAGTATTTTAAGGAGTATGATAATGAAAAAGTTACTAACTATTTTAGCACTAAGTTTAACCGCTGTTACCTCCGCTAACGCTGCTGTAGTTGTTATTGGTAATCCTGCTGCTGCAGACATTTCAATTAATGACGTTAAAAAAGCTTTTTTAGGCAAAGGCAACTCTTCGGTCGTCGTTTACGAATTAGAAGAAGGCAATCCTATTCGCAGTGAGTTTCATCAAGCTGTTACTGGTAAGTCTGATGCACAACTAAAAGCATTTTGGTCTAAGCAAGTCTTTACCGGTAAAGGTACTCCACCACCTGCGGTTTCTGGTGCTGCAGCGATGAAATCTGCAATTGCAAGTAATCCAAATGCCATTGGCTACATTGATGAAGCAGACGTTGATGCCACAGTTAAAGTCATTATTAAACCATAAAGATAATGATCCTGTGATTTGCATGCATCAATAGTGTGGAAAGATAACCACCGATTTTTTTGATGATAAACCAAAGCATAAACCGAGCAATTATTGTGATTGCTCGGTTTTTTTGTTACAAACAAATCAAAAACCTTATGTTAATTATGTGTAAAATTAATATCAACATATAACAATCCATACCCAATAATTCATCAAAACCCGCTTATTCAGACAATAAACAAAAGAGGACAAGATATGAAGGGCTTACCCCTTAAACCCCTTTTCGCCAGCATCGCGGTAATATTTGCACTAAATGCCTGCTCCATGTCAACCGTATCCCAAACGACCAATGACCCCACGCCATTAACAGCTGCACAAATAGAACAACAACATGCTGATAATCCGTTTTTTAAACCTTACGGTACATTTTTTGAAATCCCTGATTTTGCCAATATTACAACCGATGATTATATCCCAGCCTTTGAAGCTGGAATGACTGAGCTGCAAGAGCAAATTAGTACTATCGCAAATAATCCTCAGCCCCCAACTTTTGAAAATACGATTGAAGCAATGGAATTTTCAGGCGATTTACTAACCCGAGTATCATACGTATTCTTTAATTTGGCGGGCGCAGACACTAACGATGCGTTACAAGCTATATCCAAACAGATTTCACCCAAACTATCGTCATCACAAGATGATATTTTCCTAAATCCAATGCTGTTTCAACGAGTAAAAACTTTACATGAACAACGTAATAGCTTGTCCTTGAATACTGCACAGGCAAAATTACTGGAAGATACATACAAATCATTCACCCGAGGCGGAGCAAATTTATCAGCAGAAGATAAAATTACCCTCCGAGGTTTAAATGAACAAATTAGTAAGTTAAGCCTTACTTTTGGCGATAATTTATTAGCTGAAACCAATGGCTTTCAACTCATCATTGACAACCAAGAAGACCTTTCCGGTTTACCACAAGATGTGGTTGACACTGCAGCTCGTAAAGCTACAAAACTGGGTCATCCAGGTAAATGGATTTTTACTCCTCATCGCCCATCAATGACCCCATTTTTGACTTACGCTGATAATCGAAAACTGCGTGAAACCCTATTTAAGGCTTACGTTGCTCAAGCAAATAATGACAATGAATTCGATAATAAAAAGATTCTCGCCAAAATAGCCTCAATACGTTCACAACGAGCTCAGCTTATGGGATATCAATCTCATGCTCATTTTGTACTTGAGTCTCGCACTGCTAAGACCCCAGAGAATGTCTATGCTCTATTAGATAAAGTGTGGCCAGCTGCATTAAAGCAGGCTAAAAGTGAAGTGGCAGACATGCAAGCGCTAGTCGATACCCAAGGTACCGATTCGACCATTGAAGCATGGGATTGGTGGTATTATTCAGATAAAATTCGCGTCGCTAAATACAGTTTCAATGAACAGCAAACTAAGCCCTATTTCTCACTTGAGAGTACCTTGAAAGGGGTATTCTATACCGCTAATCGTTTATATGGCATTACTGTCAAAGAACGTACGGATTTGCCCAAGTATCACCCAGATGTTCGTACCTGGGAAGTCTATGATAAAGACGGTAGCTTGCTCGCTATATTTATGGGCGACTATTTTGTCCGTCAAAGTAAGCGAGGCGGCGCGTGGATGAACGTATACCGTCAACAATATAATATGAATGGAGTAGAATCAAAGCCGATTGTGGTTAACGTACTTAACTTCCCTCGCCCAGCAGGTAATGAGCCAGCACTACTTACATTTGACGAAGCCAGTACTCTGTTTCACGAATTTGGACATGCATTGCACGGCATACTTTCTAATGTGACTTACCGTTCTCAATCCGGAACTAGCGTACCAAGTGATTACGTTGAGTTTCCATCTCAAGTGATGGAAAACTGGATGACACAGCCGGAAGTATTATCACAATTTGCAAAGCATTATCAAACGGGTGAAATTATTCCCCAATCTTTAATAAATAAAATCCAAGCCGCTAGCCAATTTAATCAAGGTTTTGCCACTGTCGAATATATGGCTGCCACTTATTTAGACTTGGATTGGCATTCTCTTAAAGATAGCAAACTACGCGATGCAAAAGATTTTGAATTGGCCTCATTAAATAAAATGGGCTTAATTAGCCAAATAGCCCCTCGTTATCGCAGCACTTACTTTTCGCATATTTTTGCAGGCGGTTATTCTGCAGGATACTACAGTTACCTTTGGTCTGATATTTTAGGTGCTGATGCTTTCGAAGCATTTAAAGAAAATGGAATTTTTGATCCAAAAACAGCTCAAAAATTCCGTGATAGTATTTTATCCAAAGGCGGCAGTGCAGATCCGATGGAATTATACAAACAATTTAGAGGTAAGGATGCAGGTATTGAACCGCTATTACGTAGCAGAGGTTTATTAAAAGAAAAACTTTAATATTAAAAATTGAATGATGATATTAACAATGGCTTCGACAGCCATTGTTAATATTGCCAAATTTAATATGGATATTTACTTCCTGGTAAACAGACTCTAAGTATTTAAAGGTATAAATTCTATTCATACCAAATCATAAAACAAGTTCATATTACATCCATTAATATCAATCCTTATCAAACACACAAAAAATTTACATGAAACGTATTAATAGCTTGTCGGCTTTTTATCACCTTTTACGCCTATTAATTGCACGAACGCACTCATTAATCATATTAATTTAGCGTTACATCACAATTTATTCATATCTTATGCTTATAATCTCCGCGGTGTTTTCATTTTATTATCAAAATAGTTAAGGATCGTTAACACTACGTAAGAGGCAAAAACAAAAAATACGCCTCGGGGTCAAATAAATATAGAGAGTAAAATATGTTAAATAAAAAACTTCTTGCCGTTGTTATCGCTGGTGCACTGGGATTAGGCGGTTGCGGCTCTGATAATGACGATCAAACAAGTACTGTTGCTGCAGATATCAAGTTACGTGTAATGGAAACCACAGATCTTCATACCAATATGATGGATTACAACTATTACTCAGGTAAAGAAGATAAGACCATCGGTTTGGTACGTACAGCAAGTTTAATCAATGCAGCACGCGCCGAAGCCACTAACTCGGTATTAGTCGATAACGGTGATTTATTGCAAGGTAGTCCAATGGGAGACTATATTGCCAATAAATTTAAAACTGAAAACAACATGCTAACCGACACTCATCCTGTGTACAAGGCAATGAATACCCTAGACTACGAAGTCGGTAACATTGGTAACCATGAATTTAACTATGGATTATCATTCCTTGAGCAATCACTTGGTGGCGCTAACTTTCCTTATATTAATGCCAACGTAATTTGTGCTGATAAAGATGGTTGCTGGGATGATGTATTATTCAGTGAAAACATGTTCACACCGTATATTATTAAAGACAAAGTCGTTACCGATGTTGATGGTAATGAACATACAATAAAAATTGGTTACATCGGCTTTGTACCACCACAAATTTTACAATGGGATAGAGCTAACTTAGACGGTAAAGTTGAAGTATTAGGCATAGTTCAAGCGGCGAATAAATTTGTGCCACAAATGAAAGCAGAAGGGGCTGATATCATTTTAGCCATTCCGCATTCAGGTATTGGTTCAAGTGAAAACCCTGGCGACCCATGGGCAGAAAACGCAACCTATGCATTAACCAACGTCGATGGTATTGATGCGATTTTCTTTGGTCACAGCCACTCTGTATTCCCGTCTGCAACTTACAGCGACTTACCAAATACTGACGTAGACAAAGGTTTATTGAATGGCGTTCCTGCCGTAATGCCTGGCCGCTGGGGTGATAACTTAGGTGTGGTAGACTTAGTTGTACGCCAAGTAGAAGGGAAATGGACCGTAATTCATGAAGAATCAACTGCTAAAGCACGCCCAATTTACGACAATGCTAATAAAGTAGCATTGGTTGAAGGTGAAGCTAGCTTACGTGATGCAATTGAAATTGAACACAATGGTACTATCGAATATGTTAGCCAACCTATTGGGGTTGCTGCCGCTAACATGTACAGCTTTTTAACTTTAGTTCAAGATGATCCAACGGTTCAGATTGTATCTAATGCTCAAATAGCGCGTGTTAAAACATTAATTACTGATGATCTAAAAGATTTGCCAATCTTGTCAGCAGCAGCACCATTTAAAGCCGGTGGACGTTATGCTGAAGGAGATGCAAGCCAATATGTACAAGTTGATGCTGGCGACCTTTCGTATAAGAACGCTGCTGACTTATACCTATACCCAAATACTATGGTTGCAGTTAAAGCTACCGGTGCGGAACTAAAAGATTGGTTAGAATGTTCTGCCAACCAGTTTAATCAAATTGACCCAAGCGTCAGTGCTCCACAAAATTTGATTAATCGCGCAGGCCACCCAACTTATAACTTCGACGTTATTGATGGCTTAACTTACAAAATTGATGTAACTCAACCAACTAAGTTTGACCGAAGCTGTGCTGTCGTTAACGCTGATGCAAATCGTATTGTTGACTTAGCATACACAGCACCTGACGGAACGGTTATTACGGGTGATGAATTAGCAGCGATGTCGTTTGTTGTGGCTTCAAATAACTACCGTGCTTTTGGTGGTTCATTTGCGGGTACCGGTTCAGACCACGTAGTGCTAGAACTGCCAGATACCAACCGTGATGCATTATCAGCTTATATTACTGAGCAATCACAACCAAATGCGACTGGCGGATATGATGCTATGGTTGATCCATCAGCTGATTACAACTGGGATTTTAAAACTATTGATAATGCGACTGTTGCATTAGACATTCGTTTTGAAACCCAAGACAGCGATGTTGCTGACAAGTTTGTTGCTGATAATCAACAACGTAAAATGGTGAAGTTACCTAAAACAGCTGATGTTGTAGCCGGCTTTGCGATTTATAGCATCGACCTAACTACACCTGTTGCTGCGAAGTAATTACTCGCAGACTAAATGCAAAAAAGGCGCTTTATGCGCCTTTTTTATTTTTATTACTCAGTCCTGAAATATGGCCACACAACTTAAATACTGTAACTATCATTTAACAAATCACTTTCCACGTTATTACTCTTCAAACAACTGCGCCATTTTTTGAATATGCGCTAATGAAACTTGATGTTGATTTCGTTGCGCGCAAAGCTGTTGATGTTGGTCGTTATCTGGCTGCCCAACCAATACCACTTTAACTTGATAGCCTAACGCTTTTGCAGCGGCTTCATAAGCCATAAATTCCCATTTCGCGATATTAGTATTATCACAAATAACTATCGGTTCTTTACGCGCCAACGCCTGAATAAAAGCCGTTAAATTAGCCTGATGATATTGGCCGATTTTTTGCGGATTAAAGCGGTACTGCCCTTGTTGATAAAAATAGCGGTCTGTAGAGAATAGGCCATGCTGACGGATATGAATAGCCTGCTCAATGCCTTGAGAAGTAATAAATTGTTCAACCCAATAAGATTTACCACTGCCAGGTAAACCACGCATAATAATCGCCAGCTTTGTCGGCATCACGTCACTAACGGCTTGCTCTAATAATGCTTCACTCACTACCAATCACCTTACCCGCTAAAATATCGTCGACTAACTTAGGTAAGATAGCACCCGCTTTACCGGTAAAATGATATTGAAACTGACTATGACGGTCTGCAGGATCCAGATTAACCTCCACGGTTTGAGCACCGTGGTGATTCGCACTATCGACAAAACCTGCCGCGGGATAAACCGTACCCGATGTACCAATCGCAATAAATAAGTCACAGTGGTCTAAAGCGTCGTGAATTCTGTCCATACCAAAAGGCATTTCACCAAACCACACAATATGTGGCCGCAGGCGCTTCCCGGGTATGCAACAGGTGCAGCAATTATCAACACCGAAAGGTTCACGTAATACAAAGGTTTGTAGCGATTGTGGGCATCGACCTTTTGCTAATTCACCGTGCATATGCAGTAATCGTTTAGACCCCGCACGCTCGTGTAAATCATCAACATTTTGGGTTATTACTAGCAATTCACCCGTAAATTCTGTTTCAAGTTTCGCTAGCGCTAAATGTGCAGCATTGGGAATGACATCATCACTGTGTAATTGTTGCCAGCGGCTATTATAAAAACGCTCCACTAACTCGATATCTCTTGCATAGCCTTCAGGAGTGGCAACATCTTCAATATGATGCTGTTCCCATAAACCATGCTGATCTCTAAACGTGCTCATACCCGACTCAGCTGAAATACCTGCGCCGGTCAGCACTACAATTTGCCGGTACATTGTTTGTCCTTTATTGTGATGATGTAAAATAAAATGTAATGACTTTTTATACCATATCAAAAATACGTACTCAGGTTACAAAATGTTGTCACTACACGGTCTAAAAATTCACATAAAATTCATGTTATAGATTTGATAATAATATCGGATATCCGAATAGGTACAATAATCCCTTAGTATAAGTAAGCTTATTGAGAGATCCTTAACAAATAATATCAGCTTAAGTGACTGTTTTACTAAATATCCTCTATATTGGTTGATAAAGCAGCTTAAGAGGTTTATGTTTTTAGACTCAAGACATATAATGATTAGAATATCCACCGATGAACCGATTGGTTCTGCAATCAAGAGATTAGCAATGACAGATGGAAATCAAGCACTCAAAAAAGCCGGATTAAAAATAACCCTGCCGCGAGTTAAAATTCTAGAACTGATGCAATCCCCAGATAACCAGCATATCAGTGCAGAAGACTTATATAAGAAGTTACTCGAAATAGGCGAGGAAATTGGCCTTGCTACTGTATACAGAGTATTAAACCAGTTCGATGATGCGGGCATTCTAAATCGTCATCATTTTGAAAGTGGTAAAGCGGTGTTTGAAATGTCGACTCAACAACACCATGACCATTTAGTGTGTTTAACCTGTGATAAAGTGATTGAGTTTTCTGACGACGTGATTGAACGTCGCCAAGATGAAATCGCAATGCGTCATAACATCAAGCTGACTCACCATAGCTTGTACCTTTATGGTCATTGTACCAATGATACTTGTGATCACGCTGACGAATAGTCTGTATGTGAGCAACAAACAAACCAGCAAATTTGCTGGTTTTTTATTGGCTAACATTTATCATAAGCTTTTAAAGTTTACTTAAATCAAGAATGTAAGCCATAGGCTAAAACTAAACACTGATAACAAGGTCGATAATACTACTGTGCTACCCAAGGTTGATTCATGTTGTTTAAGTTCAGTGGCAATAAGATAAGCGTTGACGCCAAGCGGAGAAGCACTGAGCAACACCAACATCGCAGTGCTTGATGTGGTTAGTTCAAATACAAACTGCGCCATAATATAAACTAATGCTGGCAATAAAATAATTTTTAAACCACTAGCCATTAAGGCTAAACGCCAATGTTCACCTATACGATAGAAACTTAAATTAGCACCTAGCACAAACAATGCACACGCCAAAGCGGGCTTAGCTAATAGCGCTAAACCTTCATCTAATTGTTGTCCCAAGTTAATACTTAACGCATTCACTAAAATACCTAGTCCAATACTCATTACTACCGGATTAAGTACCATAGAGCGAGCAAACCGTCGCCACGAGAAACCTTGAGGCTGCGCTCGTGCCGCTAAGATAAAAGTCAGAGCAAACAAGGTGGCGCTATGAAAAGTAATGATCATAAATACCTGCCCCATCATTGCTGGGCCTAATGCAGCGATAATAATGGGTAAACCTACCAATACCGTATTGGAATAACTGGCACCCAACGCGAATACCGCACTGGCATCACGCCCCTGCAGCGCTATTGGACTAAAAAGGCGATTAATTCGGTAACCTATAGAAAACACTAACAACACTGGTAAATAAAAAGCTAGCAGTGCAAATGGGTCAATGCTTTGCGCTAACGGTGCTGCGAGCATATTGATAAATAGAAATGCCGGGATACTGACGTAAAAAGTGAACCTGCTTATCCCAGTAATGTGTTCTTTGTTAAAGAATCCAACTCGGGTTAATACATAGCCTAATAACACCATAAATATTAAGGGGAAAATAATGCTGATGATGGCCATAATTACCTTGCTAAGAATTAAAGGAATCGCAACAGATTGTCTATTAAAATATAACTATATGAACATAGTGAATAAAAACCAATAAAAAAGGCGCCTAAGCGCCTTTTTATCAAGAAGGTATAATTACCAACCTGTTTTGATACGTAGTGCTTTACCAATGTCAGCTAAAGAGCGAACAGTCGTAACGCCAGCAGCCTCTAGAGCAGCAAACTTATCTTCAGCAGTACCTTTACCGCCAGCGATAATTGCGCCAGCATGGCCCATGCGCTTACCTTCTGGTGCAGTAACACCAGCAATGTAAGATACAACAGGCTTAGTTACGTGTGCTTTGATATAAGCAGCCGCTTCTTCTTCAGCATTACCACCGATTTCACCGATCATAACAATCGCTTCAGTCTGTGGATCGTTTTGGAACATTTCCAATACGTCGATGAAGTTAGTGCCAGGAATTGGGTCGCCACCGATACCTACACAAGTAGATTGGCCGAAACCTTCATCAGTAGTTTGCTTAACCGCTTCGTACGTTAATGTACCAGAGCGAGAAACAATACCTACTTTTCCAGGTAAATGAATGTGACCAGGCATAATACCAATCTTACATTCACCAGGAGTGATAACACCTGGGCAGTTAGGACCGATCATGCGAACGCCAGTTTCTTCAAGTTTCACTTTCACTTGAAGCATATCAAGTGTAGGGATACCTTCAGTGATACAAACGATTAGCTCAAGGCCAGCATCGATTGCTTCAAGGATAGCGTCTTTACAAAAAGGAGCTGGTACGTAGATAACAGTTGCAGTTGCACCTGTTGCTGCTACAGCGTCTTTAACAGTGTTAAACACTGGAAGACCTAGGTGAGTTTGACCACCTTTTCCAGGAGAAACACCACCAACCATTTGCGTGCCATAAGCAATCGCCTGTTCAGAGTGGAAAGTACCCTGACCACCAGTGAAACCTTGACAGATTACCTTGGTATCTTTGTTAATTAAAACAGACATTATTTGCCCTCCGCAGCTTTAACAACTTGCTCAGCCGCGTCAGTTAGACTTGTAGCCGCGATGATATCAAGACCAGACTTAGCCAATACTTCACGACCTAATTCAGCGTTAGTACCTTCAAGACGTACAACGACTGGCACTTTAACGCCAACTTCTTTAACCGCACCAATAATACCTTCAGCGATCATATCGCAACGCACGATACCACCGAAGATGTTAACCAATACCGCTTTAACATTGCTGTCAGAAAGAATGATCTTAAATGCTTCTGCAACACGTTCTTTAGTTGCTCCACCGCCAACGTCTAAGAAGTTAGCTGGCTTGCCGCCGTGTAGGTTCACGATGTCCATTGTACCCATTGCTAGGCCGGCACCGTTAACCATACAACCTACGTTACCGTCTAAAGCAACATAGTTTAATTCAAATTTAGCAGCATGCGCTTCACGAGCATCATCTTGTGATGGATCGTGCATTGCTTTGATTTTAGGCTGACGGAATAATGCATTGCCATCAATACCAATTTTGCCATCTAAACAGTGAAGGTTGCCTTCAGTGGTGATAACAAGTGGATTGATTTCTAATAACGCAAAATCATGGTCATTGAACATGTTCGCTAGACCCATAAAGATCTTAGTAAACTGCTTCATTTGTGTTGGGTTTAAACCTAACTTGAAGCCAAGATCACGAGCTTGGAAAGCTTGAGGACCTGTTAACGGATCAATGATAGCTGTGTGGATAAGCTCTGGCGTATGTTCAGCCACAGTTTCGATATCAACACCACCTTCAGTCGACGCCATGAACACAACGCGACGAGTGCTACGGTCAACTACTGCACCTAGGTACAATTCGTTAGCGATGTCAGTACAGCTTTCAACTAGAATTTTAGCAACTGGCTGACCTTTAGCGTCAGTCTGGTACGTTACTAAGTTCTTACCTAACCAGTTTTCAGCGAATGCTCTGATTTCGTCTTTATTACCGGTAACTTTAACGCCACCTGCTTTACCACGGCCGCCTGCGTGTACTTGACACTTAACAACCCATAAGTTTCCGCCAATGTGACCAGCTGCTTCTACTGCTTCTTGAGCAGTATCACATGCAAAGCCTTCAGAGACTGGTAAACCATATTCGGCAAATAAAGATTTTGCCTGATACTCATGCAAATTCATGATGATCTATCCATATACTTCTAATCAAATCCAACTGGCTCAATATGAGCCAGCGACGAGGGTTTATCTACCTACTTACAGATCAAGTAGCAGACGAGTTGGATCTTCTAAGAAGTCTTTAATCGCGACTAAGAAGCCAACTGACTCACGACCATCAACAATACGGTGGTCGTAAGAGAGTGCTAGGTACATCATAGGCAGGATTTCAACCTGACCATTGACTGCCATTGGGCGATCTTTAATGGCATGCATGCCTAAGATTGCGCTTTGTGGCAGGTTCAAAATTGGCGTAGACATGAGTGAACCGAAAACACCACCGTTAGTCACAGTGAAGTTACCGCCAGTCATGTCAGCAACAGATAATTTACCGTCACGGCCTTTAATGGCTAATTCACGAACCGCTTTTTCGATTTCAGCTAAGTTCATGGTATCAGTGTCACGCAAGACTGGAGTTACCAGACCACGAGGCGTTGATACAGCGATGCTGATGTCGAAATAGTTATGATAAACAATGTCATCACCATCAATAGAAGCGTTAACTTCTGGGAAACGTTTTAGCGCTTCTGTCACAGCTTTGATATAGAAAGACATAAAGCCTAAACGAATACCATGGCGTTTTTCGAAAATGTCTTGGTACTGTTTGCGAATATCCATGATTGGCTTCATGTTAACTTCGTTAAACGTAGTTAACATTGCCGTTGAATTTTTCGCTTCTAAAAGACGTTTTGCGATAGTTTTACGAAGACGTGACATTGGTACACGCTTCTCACTACGACCTTCTAAAGGTGCTACAGGAGCAGCTGGTGCAGCGGCTTTAGCAGGAGCTGACTTAAGGAATGCATCTACATCATCCTTAGTTACACGTCCGCCCACACCAGAACCTTTAATTTTACTGGCATCAAGATTATGTTCGGCAATCACACGACGAACAGATGGGCTTAATGCATCATTAGATTCATCAGAAGCAGCTTCGGTCGTTGCCACGACAGCAGGCCCTGAAGCTTCAGCTTTAGTCACTTCTTGGCCAGACACAACACCAGCGACAAAATTAGCAATCACTTGCTCACCTAAAACGGTATCGCCTTCTTGGAATAACAATTCAGAAATTGAACCGTCTTCTGGTGCTACCACTTCTAACACGACTTTGTCTGTCTCGATATCAACTAAGTTTTGATCACGAGTAACCTGTTCACCAGGTTTAACATGCCAAGTAGCAATAGTTGCATCAGCAACAGATTCTGGTAATACGGGTACCTTAATTTCGATACTCATGGAAAGCTTCCCTTATATAAATTATCTATTACGACAGTTTTAATGCGCTATTTACTAATGATTCTTGCTGCTGTACATGCAACCCAGGGTAACCACATGCTGGTGCAGCAGAAGCTTCACGACCGGCATAAGTTAATTGAGCACCTGCAGGAATATTAGCCCAGAAATGATGCTGACTACAGTACCATGCCCCTTGGTTTTGCGGCTCTTCTTGACACCAAACAAAATCAGTAACATGTTGATATGTTTCTAACGCTGCACGCATTTCCACATCAGGGAACGGATACAGCTGCTCAACACGCACGATGGCAACGTTGGTCACATTCTCTTTACGACGCTTTTCAAGTAACTCGAAATACACCTTACCGCTACAGAATACAACACGGTCAACTTGACTTGCATCTAAGGTATCTATCTCACCAATGATATTTTGGAAAGTACCTTCAGCAAGTTCTTCTAAGGTAGACACCGCTAATGGGTGACGTAGCAAAGATTTAGGTGACATTACCACTAACGGGCGACGCATAGGACGCACAACTTGGCGACGCAACATATGATAAACCTGCGCCGGAGTTGATGGCACACACACTTGCATGTTGTGGTTAGCACATAATTGCAAGAAACGCTCTAAACGGCCACTTGAATGCTCAGGTCCTTGACCTTCATAACCATGAGGTAACAACATAGTCAGACCACATAAACGGCCCCACTTTTGCTCACCAGATGATAAGAATTGGTCAATCACTACCTGTGCACAGTTAACGAAGTCACCAAACTGCGCTTCCCAAATGGTCAAGCCACCAGGTTCTGCAGTCGCGTAACCGTATTCAAATGCCAACACTGATGCTTCTGATAATACTGAGTCAATAATATCAATTGGCCCTTGTTCATCAGCCACATTACGCAAAGGTAAATAGGTAGAACCGTCTTTTTGGCTATGCAATACAGCATGACGATGGAAGAACGTGCCGCGACCAGAGTCTTGACCCGTAATGCGCACACGCTTTTTATCTTCAAGAATAGAAGCATAAGCTAACGTTTCAGCGAAACCCCAGTCTAATAACTTCTCGCCTTTAGCCATGGCAGTGCGATCAGCACAAATTTTGGCAACACGAGATTGAAGCGTATGATTTTCAGGAATATCAACTAACTTATTGGCTAAGTTTTGCAGACGTTCCATCGACATTGAACCGGCGTATTCTTCATCCCATTCGCGATTTAAATAAGGTGTCCAGTCAACTGTATGTAACGTCATAGGACGCCATTCTTTAACCACACAATCACCTGCATCTAATGCATCACGATAATGGTTAATCAGTCCGGTCACTTCATCGGCAGGAATGCTGTTTTCAGCTATCAACTTATCAGCATAAATTTTACGTGGCGTAGGGTGTTTTTTGATTTTAGCGTACATTAACGGCTGAGTCGCACTAGGCTCATCAGCTTCGTTATGGCCATGACGGCGATAACACACTAAATCAATCACTACATCACGTTTAAATTCATTACGATAATCCACTGCAAGTTGAGAAATAAACGCAACGGCTTCAGGATCGTCAGAATTGACATGGAAAATAGGTGCCTGAACCATCTTAGCGATGTCAGTACAGTATTCGGTTGAACGTGTGTCAGCTTGGTTTGATGTGGTAAAACCAACTTGGTTATTAACCACAATTCGAATACTACCACCAATAGTAAAACCACGTGTTTGAGACATGTTGAACGTCTCTTGCACAATGCCTTGGCCAGTTATAGCTGAATCACCATGAATGGTGATAGGCATAACTTGCAGACCGTCTTTACAACCACGACGATCTTGACGAGCACGTACAGAACCAATAACCACTGGATTAACGATCTCTAAATGAGATGGGTTAAAGGCTAATGCTAAATGAACGTTTCCACCTGGCGTTTCAAAATCAGATGAGAAACCTTGGTGATATTTTACGTCGCCAGAACCGTGAGTGTCCGCATGCTTACCCGCAAACTCATCAAACAATTCAGCAGGACGTTTACCCAGCACGTTTATGAGCAAGTTTAAACGACCACGGTGAGCCATACCTACTACGATTTCTTTAGTTCCAGCTTCGCCTGCACGGTAAATGATTTCACGCATCATCGGAACGAGCGCATCACCACCTTCTAAAGAGAATCGTTTAGCTCCAGGGAATTTAGCACCAAGATATTTTTCGATACCTTCGGCTGCATTCAACCCTTCAAGAATACGCTTTTTGACGCTGTTATCGTACTTGGCTTTACCTAATGTCGGTTCAAGACGTTGTTGGATCCAACGCTTTTCATCGGTATCAGTAATATGCATGTATTCAGCACCTATCGAGCCACAATAGGTACTCTTTAGTGCATGAATAATATCAGCAAGCTTCATGGTCTCACCGCCGAGGGCGAATGAACCAGTATTAAACTGACGTTGCATGTCATCAACGGTTAAGCCGTGGTAAGCAGGATCCAATTCCTGAACAGCTTCACGCTTCCACAATCCTAATGGATCTAAATTGGCATTTTGATGGCCACGGAAACGGTGAGCATTGATCAGTTGCAGGACTTTAACTTGCTTCGCATCTAACTCTGGGTCGCCGACGCTAGTAGCGTTTTTTAAACGACCTTGTAAAGCTAAACTACGGAAATAGTCACGAACTTTAGAGTGAGCAGTTTCGGGTACTTCTACTGAGGCACCGTTAACCGGAGGGAGGTTATCAAAAACAAGCTGCCAATCAGGAGTAACTGATTGCGGATCTTCTTGATAGGCTTCATACATCTCTTCTACGTAGGTCGAGTTCGAACCACTTAAATGTGACGACTCGAGCCAGGCTTTCATGATGCCTTGGTGCATTGTTATTCCTTTCAAACTTGATACACGTGCTAGCCATAAACATAACAGTGAGTAACGTAAGTTACATCACACGTAGACTGAAATTATCTTAACAAGATAATAGCAGGAGGTATTACATAAACACACAAAAGAGCCATCCCCAATATTGAAGATGACTCTTAACAAAGCTAATAAGTCAGATTATTTTGCTCAGTTTTGTGCATTAAACAGCTCGCTTAAGCAGCATTGACTTAATGTGACCAATCGCTTTAGTTGGGTTTAATCCTTTAGGACAAACGTCAACACAGTTCATGATGCCATGACAACGGAACACACTGTAAGCATCATCTAGTTCAGATAAACGCTCTTCAGTGGCCGTATCACGACTGTCAATTAAGAAACGATATGCATGTAATAAACCACTTGGCCCGATAAATTTATCAGGGTTCCACCAGAAAGATGGACAAGCAGTTGAACAACATGCACACATGATACATTCATATAAACCATCTAAATGAGCACGCTCTTCAGGTGATTGTAGATGTTCACGAGCTGGAGCCTGTTCGTCATTAATCAGATAAGGCTTAATTTTTTCGTATTGCTTGTAGAACTGAGTTAAGTCTACAACCAAATCACGAACTACTGGCATGCCTGGTAAAGGACGGATTTCAATTTTCTTACCTTTAAAGGTAGATAATGGCGTAATACACGCTAATCCGTTTTTACCATTCATGTTAACACCGTCAGAACCACACACACCTTCACGGCATGAACGACGGAACGCAAGCGTTGAGTCTTGTTCTTTCAGTTTAATTAACGCATCTAACACCATCATGTCAGTGCCATCAGGCACTTCTAAGGTGTAATCCTTCATATAAGGCTTGGTATCTACATCAGGATTATAACGATACAATGCAAATGTTAATTTCATCTTTTGCAACTCCTGCCTAATAGGTACGTTTTACAGGTGGAAACGCTTCACGTAATTTAGGTGTCATGTTGACATCACGTTTGCTCATACCTTGAGTGACTGGGTTATACAAACTATGACATAACCAATTATCATCATCACGGTCTAAATAATCTTCACGAGAATGCGCACCACGGCTTTCAGTACGGAAGTTAGCTGCATAAGCAGTTGCCAGCGCTGTAGCCATTAAGTTGTCTAATTCTAAGCACTCAATACGTTGAGTATTAAATTCTGTTGAATTATCAGATAACTTAGCATTTTCAAGACGCTTTTGAATTGCTTGTAGCTGTTCTAAACCTTCAGCCATAGCATCTCCACTGCGGAAAACAGAGAAATTTAACTGCATACACAATTGAAGATCTTTACGGATAACCGCAGGTTCTTCGCCGTCTTTGTTGCTTTCCCAACGATTAAGACGAGCAAGTGATGCACTAATTTCTACGTCTGAAGCCGCTTTTGGATCAGGTGTAGCGTCTAACGCTTTACCTAAATGCTGACCAGCAGCACGTCCAAACACAACTAAATCAAGTAAAGAGTTACCACCTAAACGGTTTGCACCGTGTACAGATACACAAGCAATCTCACCAACAGCAAATAAACCTAATACATCTTGTTCAGTGCCGTCGTCATTCATACGAATAACTTGACCACTTACTTTAGTCGGTAAACCGCCCATCATATAATGACAAGTTGGCAACACTGGAATTGGACCATCAGCTGGATCAATATGAGCAAAGGTACGTGATAATTCACACACACCAGGAAGACGAGCTTCTAAGGTTTCTTTACCTAAATGATCAAGTTTTAGCAAACAATGTGGACCTAAAGGACCGTCTAAACCACGACCTTCACGAATTTCAGTCATCATTGAACGTGCTACCACGTCACGAGATGCTAAATCTTTCGCGTTTGGCGCATAACGTTCCATGAAACGCTCGCCGTCTTTGTTTAGAAGATATCCACCTTCACCACGACAACCTTCAGTAACCAAAACACCTGCACCGGCAATACCTGTAGGGTGGAACTGCCACATTTCCATGTCTTGTAACTGAACACCAGCGCGTGCCGCCATACCAACACCGTCACCAGTATTGATGTGAGCATTAGTGGTTGATGCATAAATACGTCCTGCACCACCAGTGGCTAAAATAGTCGCTTTTGCTTTGAAATAAACAATTTCGCCCGTTTCAATTTCAATTGCAGTACAACCCACCACTACGTCATCTTCGTTTTTAACCAAATCTAAGGCATACCACTCAGAATAAACGTCAGTTTTATGTTTAACGTTTTGTTGGTATAAACAATGAAGCAGTGCATGACCTGTACGGTCAGCTGCAGCAGCAGTACGAGCAGCTTGCTCACCACCAAAATTACGCGACTGACCACCAAAAGGACGCTGATAGATAGTGCCGTCTTCGAAACGAGAGAAAGGTAAACCCATTTGCTCAAGTTCGATAATCGCTTCAGGACCCGTTTGACACATAAACTCAATGGCTTCTTGGTCGCCGATAAAATCAGAACCTTTAACCGTGTCGTACATGTGTTGTTCCCAATGATCTTCGTGCGCATTACCTAATGCTACAGTGATGCCACCTTGAGCAGAAACGGTATGTGAACGAGTTGGGAATACTTTAGATAACAGCGCACAGCTCTTACCTTCTTTAGAAATCTGTAATGCAGCTCGCATACCCGCGCCGCCGGCGCCGATTACGATTACATCAAATTCGCGTACTGGAATACTCACTTAAACACCCCACACTATTACAATGCCTGACGCTAAATAACTAAAAGCGATCAACACAAAGGTAAACTGTAATACACCACGTAACGCTGTATGTTTGACATAATCAGTCAACACTTGCCATACACCAATCCACGCATGGATAAGTAAAGCAATCAAGGTTATTAGGGTAAAGACTTTCATTGGAAGTGAAGCAAACAAACCATTCCAAATCTCGAAAGTTAACGGGGCACTACACGCGATAAAGCCAACTAAAAAAATAGTATAACAAGCGAGGATCACTGCACTTGCGCGTAATAGAATATAGTCATGAACACCACTGCGTCCAAAACTTGCTGCATTTGTTACCATACCCAAATCCCCGCTATGATTGAAAAGACTACTGCTAACACAAACGTAGCCTTAGCTGATGAGACACCCGAAGCTAACTCTTCCCAGTGTCCGGCATCCATAATCAAATGACGAATGCCACCTAATAAGTGATAACCCAACGCGGTTAGAATGCCCCAAATGATGAACTTCATCACGAAACCATCGAACAAGGATTGTACGCTAGCGAACCCATCTGCTGATGTTAAAGTCGAATTTAACAACCAAAGAAGGATACCAATAGCAAATAGCATGATAACACCGGAAATACGGTGCAGTATTGATGCGATAGCTGTCGCAGGAAAGCTTATCGTCTGCAGGTCTAGATGGACAGGTCTTTGCTTTTTCACGTTCTGCTCACTCAGCTCCATTGAGCATTATTTTTTTTATGATCTATTTTTTGCTTAACCACTAAAGCTTGCACAAGGCAGAGCATTTTTTAAACAAAAAACAGACTACTCTCAAGCATCTAATCAGTTGAGAAACCACTATTTAGTTAGTAAATTGATCATTTCTAAACTGTGACGCTCGTCGCCCTTAGGGACGCAGGCAAGTATACTCGCGGGAATTGTCAAATACAAACCTCACATTATGCAAAATAAGTTTTTTTAGTATTTTTTTATTCTAATGCAAGCGCAGAGCGGTTTTCAGCGAACATATACCATGGTCTAACAAATTTAAACGCTTATTTAAATTGATCTGTGATCCCGATCCACTGTAAAGTAATGACCGCTTAACATGCCGCACTCATATAGAAGAATGAAGTAAGGAGAACGGGGTATGGCTGATAATATAGCCAAATTAGAGTTACCAGGAAACGATTCAATCGACCTACCTATTAAGAAAGGTACTGAAGGTTTTGACGTTATCGACATCAGTACACTTGGAAAAAAAGGTTATTTCACCTTCGATCCAGGCTTTTTAGCTACTGCATCTTGTGAGTCTGCTATTACATATATCGATGGTGAACAAGGTATCTTGTTGCATCGTGGATATGCAATTGACCAGCTTGCAACTGAATCTACCTATTTAGATTTATGCTACTTGCTTCTTTACGGTGAATTACCGTCTAAAGTTGATTACGAACAATTTGTTGCCACAGTGAAAGAACACACTATGGTACATGAGCAAATTGCATTCTTCTTCAGAGGTTTCCGCCGTGACGCACACCCTATGGCAATGCTATGTGGTGTAACCGGTGCATTATCTGCTTTCTATCAAGATTCTCTTGATGTTAACAATCCAAAGCATCGTGAAATTGCAGCTTACCGCTTAGTGTCGAAAATGCCGACAATCGCAGCGATGTGCTACAAGTACTCAATGGGGCAACCTTTTGTTTACCCACGTAACGATTTAAGTTATGCGGGTAACTTCTTGTCGATGATGTTTGCTACTCCGTGTGAAGAGTACAAAGTCAATCCTGTTGTAGAAAAAGCAATGGATCGTATTTTTGTACTGCATGCTGATCATGAGCAAAATGCATCTACATCTACCGTCCGTTTAGCAGGTTCTTCAGGCGCTAACCCATTTGCATGTATTGCAGCGGGTATTGCTTCGTTGTGGGGCCCAGCTCATGGTGGTGCTAACGAAGCTTGCTTAGAAATGTTAGAAGAAATCGGCAGCGTTGACCGCATTCCTGAGTTTATCGAGAGAGCGAAAGACAAAAACGATCCATTCCGCCTAATGGGCTTTGGCCATCGCGTTTATAAGAACTTCGACCCACGTGCTAAAGTGATGCGTGAAACCTGTCATGAAGTCCTTAAAGAACTTAAAGTGGTTGACCCATTATTAGACGTAGCAATGGAACTTGAGCGTATCGCACTTGAAGATGAGTACTTCATCTCTAAGAAGCTATACCCGAACGTTGATTTCTACTCTGGTATCATCATGAAAGCCATTGGTATCCCTAACGATATGTTCACAGTGTTATTTGCACTGTCACGTACTGTTGGTTGGATTTCACATTGGAAAGAAATGTTAGATCAACCAGGCCATAAAATCAGCCGTCCACGTCAGTTATACACTGGTGAGTCTGCGCGCGATTTTGTGAGCGTTGATAAGCGTTAATCTTTTGATTAACCAAACTAAAAAAGCGCCGAAAGGCGCTTTTTTGTTATCTAAATTTAGATATCGGTGACTATTCAACGTAGTGTATAAATCAACCCTAAACACCTTCGATGATTTATAATCGGTTAGAAGCGATGTTTAATAGAACCATTTATTGCATGTTTTAACAGTTTAAAGTCGTATGACAGTAACCTGTTTGGAGTTGGTGCTAGTTAAACTCCAATTAGTCTTTGTTGATGACTCTATTACAATCTGGATCACCATTACCGGTGTGCAAGCTAAGAGGTACTAAACCTCTCCAAGAACCCATATTAATGACTTTTTTACACCATAGTTCCAGCTTTTAGGAGCATTAATTAAGCTTTTTTGGCACTGCTCCGCGGCGACATTAATTGTTAAGTTGTGATCATCTATATAAATTGAATTATTCCACCTCGGACCTGCTGCTTTGGCGAAAGATATAACAAAGAAAAAGCAAACAAAAATGTTTTCCCCATGTCAAAGTCTCTTCTTAAGAAACTCTTTTTTGAGAAATATAAACTGTAAAAGAAAGCATAGGCGAAGGTATGAATGAGCCTGTTCAGCAAAATAGACCTGCTTTTCTAATTCATCATCTTGGTACATTTATTCCACTTTAATCACTTTAATTTTAGCAAGATAATGAACATTTTTAATTCACTAGAAATCTTCAATAGAGCCCAACTTACTAAAACCTGAATCATCACAAAGCCAATATTCTTTTGTACCAATTTTTTGCATTGTTACTGATGTTTCTTTAGTAATCATATTAAGTTCTTCGCTGTAGTAGTCACTCACTAAGACTTCACTATCGCCGTATGTGAAAGTCATACTGTGCTCTGTAACTAAAGAACGGTGGTAGCTCGATTTACTCACATCACTAATTAGCGCTGCATTAGCAAGCTTTGAACTCTCAATATTAAATTGCTCTAATTTAAACGTGTTATCTATTTTACTAATAACAACATCAATCGATTTGGGCTGATCAGCGTGGCATTTAAATATAATCTCTGCCACATCACGCTGAGAGGCACTACACGATGCAACTAAAAATAAGGGTAAAACCCACAAAGCGTTAGAGAGTTTACTTTTTGTCATATTTTTCAAATGCCTTATGTAATTTAATATCATACTTATTCTGTTCGTACTGCGAGCCGTTATAACCTTTCGCAAATGAAGCCCAGTCTAGCGTTATTAGGTACTTTTCTAGGCCTTTATTCTTTACAAAGCTAACGAAAGCATCAAGCTGTTTTCTTTCAGAGCTGAACATTGCTTTAACAAATGCTTCTACGCTAGTAAAACCAGACTCACTATAATTAAAGCCCATAATTTGAAAGCGCCCCCATGAAGTCGACTTCAAAGCCTCTGAAGTATCTAAACTCATGGCAATTTCAAGCCTTGCATACTCTTGGGAGCCACCGGTATATAAGCTTCGATTCCAGGTTCTGCTGGATACAGATGGATGACTCTGATCATACTTGTGATTTGTCAAACGAGCAAAAATATGGGCTTCAAATAAGATTTTTGGCTTTCCGTTTGAGAAAAATGCATCACCAGAAGACTCTACGTCCGCAACAGCTTTAATAGCAGCGACTTTACAACCAAGTTGATTGGCAATATCTAGATAATCTGACTCAGATACTGACGAATCCCCACAAAAGAATGAATAAAAATAATGAGATAGGTTAAAAACGGAGGAACATTCATGGCATTTGGTGATCAAATTTATCGCCAAACAAATATTACCACGAGTAAATGCCATGAATGCGAAACAAGTTTTATCAAAATGCCTATCGTTTGTCACCCCATTAATGCACAAAACACTCCGCTTGAGTTTGTTTGCTGCCATTGAAAGTTCAATGAACGGTGGCTCGCTTTCTATCACAGGACTTGGCCGGAATATAACGAATAAAGCAAAGAAAAACATAAGATTAAACGTGTAGATAGGCTCTGTAGTAATAGTCACTTACATCGTGAAATCGAGTTTATATACACCCGCATGACCTGCCTGCTAGTCGGGAAAAGGAAGCAACCCATTATTCATATCGATTGGTCAGATCTTGATGACCGAAAGCAGCATTTTCTCATTCGAGCATCCCTGGCGGCTCAAGGACGATCACTGACACTTTATGAGGAAATACATCCCCTAAACAAAAAAGAGAAACCAAAAACTCATTTATTGTTTATGACTAAACTTAAGGCGATGCTACCTCATGACTGCAAGCCTATTATCGTTACTGATGCAGGATTTCGAATTCCATGGTTTAAGCAAATATTGTCACTCAATTGGGATTACGTAGGGCGATTTAGAAATAGAACTCACTGTAAAAAGCATGTTGAGGATGATTGGTTTCCTGTTAAAAAATTGCATGTCCAAGCAAACTCAAATGCCAAAAATCTAGGTATATATTACTTAGGTGAGCAGACTGCTTTTAAATCTCGCTTAGTGATTTTTAAACGCAATGCTAAAGGGCGAAAAGACAAAGTGGCCACAGGTGATAAAGCTAGACTGAGTAAACAGTCACGAGCAAGTGCCGAGCAAGTGCCGAGCGAGAGAAAGAGCCGTGGTTACTGGCAACATCGCTATGCACTAGCAGTGATACAGCTAAAAGGATCGTTAAAATTTATGCGACAAGGATGCAAATAGAAGAGAGCTTTAGGGATGTCAAAACGGGTTTAAAAATGAATGATAGTGGCTCAAGGATTACGCATAAGCTCAGCGTATTGCTACTCATCGCCTGCTTATCCCAATTTATGTTATACCTGTTAGGTTTGGCAGTTAAAGCGGCTGATAAGCATAGACAATACCAAGCGAATTCAATCAAACACCGTAATGTTTTATCAAATCAATTTATAGGATTAAGAGCTTACAAAGATAAGTCTTTGAGGCTGCTGAAGTCTCACTGGCGAGCAGGAATTAAGACGCTACAATCGTTAATCAAGGATCCACAAGCATGCTATTAAATTCGTGGGGATCCCTCAGAATCAGATAACATTTGAATATCAATAGATGCTATCGGTAATTTATAGGTAACCTTACTTAAAGTCGTTAATAGCTTCTCATTCATTTTTCGATGAGTTCGACCATTAGCGTCAATTTTGCCGTCTGGACGTACCATATTAAGTACTTTGCTTTGAAATAACTTAATCGCTACAACAGTTTTAGAGCTTTCAGGCCTAGAGCCTAAACGGCCATCAACAATTAATGATTTTGTAGGAGGAATGAATTTGAGTAATTTATTTAAAGCCGTTTGTACTACTTTTACATCGTTTAAATTGTTAGCACCACCCAGTCCGACAGCTTGAGTTATTTTTATTGATGACATCGTATTATCCTTGTCATAGTTGATTTTAATAAATAAGATCTGTAATTCTTTAATTTTCGGGAACTGATTTTTACAATTTAGCGATATAATTCCATTTCCATCAAGTATTCCCCGTATGCTCTCATTGTCAAAAACTGCTTACCTGCCAAATAATAATCTCTTTCAATTTCATTAATCGCATCTTTTATCTCTTCTGGTGAAGACGCTTTTTCATAGCGGTAGCTCCAGTATTTCTTAAGCTCGCTTAAGTCAAAGAATTCATTACCACTTAAAGGGGCCTCAGCTTTGTTTCGTTGGAACTGATCTTCTTCTTCACGAAACGCTCTTTCAAGAGTTTCTTTACCTCGTTTATTTTTATCTAATTGTTCTTGAGAAAATTTAATCTCAGCTGATTCAGTTATTGTCTGAATTCGGGCATTACAATATAAATGCATTTTTATCTCAAGTCCTTCAACTTTTTCGGCATCTATGTATTCCTATAGGGCTTATGCTTAATTAAGCTGAAAACGCCTTGTGGTGTAATAACAATCACTTGAGATCAGCAAAACGATTGAAATTGATAAAAAACTGTCGCACTCAATCCGCAGAACTAGACTCAATAATTACTGTCTTAATATAAACACTAAAACGTTGAGGCTGAACCTCTTTAGCACCTATGATGATATGAATCATCATATGGCATACTTTACATTTAGTACTGATAGCATAAGCAGGTACACCCACTTTAACTTCAACACCATATTGAGTTTCTTTTAACAGATTCGAAGCCTTAGTAAAATCAAGTAACTTTCCTTTAATGCTTTGAATTTCATTAAAAGAAAAAAAAACATCACCCTTACACTTTGGACATTTCACATGGAACTTCGTTTCTAATAGTTCATTTTCACTCCCCAAAAAAATAGAGCGCAGCCTGCTACCAGAATATGTATATATCATTTATAAATCATCCTTATTGTTAGATGGCCGTTTTTCCTTAATTTTTCCCTTATCTTTCAAATTTTCAATTGAACTTGGTAACTCATATTGTGTACCCCCTCCAGGCTGACCAAACCAAGGAATAGCAGGACCAGAATTTACTTTTAGCGGTTCAATAACTTCATAAGCATTATAGTCTTTATTTTTTGTCGAAGAAGGTAAAGCCCTACTAGTAAATGAGTTACCTTCAGGAGAAACGAATGTACCATAATCGCGAAATTCACCATTTGAATCTAAAAAACCACCGAACCGATCAATTTTGCTCCCAATATTTAAATCTACAGTTTCTATACTCACAAAGCCTCTGTTTGGGGGCCAAGAACCTGGCCCAAGTAAATCCTCTAGCTCAGGCCAATTTTGCGCTTTCCAAAATTTATAACCTTGGGAAGCCTGCGTAACAGATGAAAAGATCCCTTTAGAGTTTTTTTGGAACGTATTCCAACCATTTTCTTTACAACTCAGCCCAAACGGATCCACCCAGTTCACATGGTTAGGCGCATATTGATAATGGTTTATCCCGCCCACTAATCCTATCGGGTCTTGATGTATAAATCTAGCTTGCCCAGGGCTGTAGTACCTAAAGCGGTTGTAGTGTAACCCTGATTCGTCATCAAAGTATTGCCCTTGAAAACGGATTGGGTTAGTTATCTTGTCTTGCTTGGCTGCATCTTTAAAATCTGTATATTCAATATCTGTATTTTTAATAGATGTACTTTCAATTGTCTGGCCGAACACGTCTTGTTGGCTGCGCCAGACGATTTGAACGTTTTCATCGGTTAAGCAAATGGGTGTGCCGAGTTGGTCTAGGTGATAATAATATACTTGCCCTGCTTTAATGAGTGCTACAGGTGTAAAAGTATCAGGCTGATAAATATACCAGGTGTATTCACCTAAAGTGCATTCGCCAATAAGCTGATGATTGTCCCAAATGAAGTCGGTGCGACCGAGTTCGGTGATTTTTGCACTGCGACGGCCTAGGGCATCATATTCGTATTGCGTCAGCTTGCCATTAACGTTGATTTGCACCAGTTGGTTTAAGCCATTAAAGCTACGCTGTTGTTTATCGCCCGTACCCACTTGGCTGATTTGGTTGCCACTGGCGTCGTAACGGTAATCGACCCCAGCCATGCTCATTAAGCGGTCGTTGTTAACCACCACATCATTAAGGTTTTTATTGGGCCTTGCTGTGTCGGATGACAAAGCCGATGACGCTGGCTGTTGAATGTGTTCTGCACGCTCTAAGTCAGCTGTTGAGCTGATAATACTGGCATCAGCACTGTTATTGTCAACACGAAGAGAATGAGTAGGATTACCAAATCCATCCCATTGGTATTGTTGCTGAACACTGGTTTTGTTGCCAGTAGGGTTATCCGTTACACGAGTATAACTGTCACTGACTAGTTGGCTGATGTTGTTATAGCGAAATTGCTTAACATCGGGCGCGCTTTTGGTTTCAGGCCCTTGGGAGGTTTGAACCTCACTAGTTGCGCCCTGCTCTGCAATGTTGCTATCACAACGAAGTAATTGATGTTGTTTATCGTATTGATAACGTCTTGATACAAACAGAACTGACTCTGATGAGGAAAGCTCTTCTAATATAAGCTCTGATGCTGCGTTATCTGAGCGAGCATGTCGCCATGCCTGCTCAATTAATCTTGAATGGCTGTCATAAGCATGAGTGAGTTCAAGCTGATTACCCTGTATCGTTTTATGCAATAAACCCGATGGCAGATAGTGATATTGAGCCAGCGGTATGCGCTGCTTCGATGAGCTATTGTCTTTAAGACTAATGCCACTTAATTGACTGTTTTTATTGTATTGATAATCAATCTGTTGCCCATCAGGTAACGTTAAACGACTGCGTTTACCTGAATCATTATATTGATAGTCAAGTTGCCACTGGCTTTGCAATACACTATTTATACGCCCTTGAGCGTCAAGGTGTTGTTGCACTGTACGGTGTTGGTTGTGGGCGCGAGTTATTTGCCCTATCGGGTTATATTGATAAAAGTTCTGAGTATTCAGTAATGCAGATGTGGCACTGGGCTCAAGTTTTACATGGCTACTTTGCTGATAAATGCGCCCCATTGAATCACGTTTTAGCTCAACAAACCGAATATCACTGTCGTTCACTGCCACTAAATTATCATTGGCGTCATATTGATAATGTTGTTCACGGCCATCAAAACCAATTAAGGTTTTAGGTTGCTCTGTTGCTGTGTATTCAATACGGTACTGCGCCCCGTCACTTCGCTCAATGCGGTTTAAGTTACGTTCTTTATCATAAAAAAACTTCAGCCAACTACCATCGGCAAATGTTTGTTGGCGCGGTTGGGCTAAACCGTCATAGTCGATAATGTTTTCAATGTACTCACTATCGTTACGGAGTTCTTGCTCACCAACAACATCAGCTTGTTGACGCTGGCGAATAATACGTCCGGCATCATCGTACTGATAATAATGACTAATGGCTTCTTCAGGCTTGTCTTGATGATCTTGTGGATAGGATTTACTTTCGACTATTTGGCCTTTGTTGTCACGAATAAATTCAGTGACCAGACCTTGCGGATTAATAGTGGCGTTAACTCGTCCCAGTCTGTCATGGCTAAAACGGGTTAACGCATCACCGACTTGCGTTGCCAGCAATTCGCCATCGCGGTCCCAATGGTAACGATGAATGACCCCATTAACATCGACTTTTTGAGTTAACTTCCCAGCATCATTGTATTGAAATTGACTTTGACGGCCATCAAAACCACTTTCAGACAACAACCGACCTGTGGCATCGTAATGTCTTTTAGCCGTTCGGCCTATCGCATCTATGGTCACAATTCGTTGGCCTAAGCGATTATATTCAAACCTTGTGGTACCACCATCCGCTTGAATAACAGCCAGTAACTGCCCTTGCTCGTTATAGTTGTATTGTATTTTATTATCACACGCATCAACGGTAGCCACTTTACGACCGACGGCATCATATTGATGACGTATCACACTGCCATTGGGGTTGTGATGCTCTGTCAATAGCCCTTGCGCATTGTGAATAAAAGTCTCGCGATGACCTAAAGAGTCAGTACAACTGCTTTTTATACCGTTAACGAGTGCCGTATATTCAAAGTGATAATGATAAATATCATCGTCACCCCATTGCTCAATACATTTAGCGCGCTGGTCTTGTCCGTCCCACAAAAAGTGATGACTAAAGCCTGATGCCCGAGTTCTGCGTTGTAATAAATAGGTCGAGGTTCTGTTGTTGTATGGGACATCGCGGTCAGAGGCATTTGTAGCCGACTTCACTTTTACATAACTGTAGCGCTCTACTCGTCCGTTGCTGTCGGTGGCGGCAATAAGGGCTTGATCATCATCGTATTGATAGCTAGCCAACAAATTCTGATGAATTTGTTTGTTGCCTTCGTTATCTAACATGTACGAAGCGACTTTTAACAAATTGCTTTGTGCATTGTAAAATAACAACACGCCACGTTTAGGGCCTGTTGTTATTTGAGTTAAGCGGCCTTGATGATCATAATACAGCTGAAAGTATTGGCCTTGATGATTACTAATCGTTTCAAGCTGCCAAACCTGTTTACCAGCAACGTTTTTTTGTATAAATGCCCAATGGCTGTCATCGGGCTTTATTAATACATGGCGGCCATCGGCTTGATGTACTAGCGACCAACCTGTTGAAAGTTGAATACTGGTTTGCCCTCGTTTAACCGAGTCGAACACATGTACTCGGCCTTCATCGTCGGTTAATTCAAACCAATATTTACCGGGTTTTTTAGGCCCAACTTTCGCTGGCGCTTGATATTGATGATCCAGCTGCACACAAAAGTTATGTCGCCAGCCGTAACCCATACCAACATTGCTAAGAATTTTGCTCGAACGATACAAACGACACCACGTTAGCGGCATTAAGCCATTAAGCTCAAAATCGACTAACGGTAAAATTTCTTCGCCACTTAACATCGATACGGGATCGCTGCGGCACTCTTGCTGATCAATAGCCACTTCCGTCGGGGAATGATTCGCCACAGTCCCGGATTGAACTGACGCAGAAGTTTGTTTGCCCTTATTGGTTTTGGGTGCTTTTGTATTGGTTGAACTCGCGCCTAGAGTGCCCGTTTCAGTTGAATGCTGAATTTGTTGTTTGGGTGTTTCACCATACACTCTGAGTAAATTGCGCTCAATAATGTCACTCAGTTTACGGGTAATATCTCTTGGATTTAAGCTAGCATTTACACCCGCATTCATCACCAGACTGCGCGCATAAATTAATGCATTACGATCACGGACTAAATGAGGCGAGATTTCATTAATTATCTCACTAACATTATTGTTTTGCTCAAACGTTAATAACTGGAATCCAGCTGGCGTTGACGCACTGGCAGGCACGATAACGATATAACGGTTATGACCTTTAAAATTGAAATTACTGACCGTCATGTTCGTTTATGCCTTCTCTATCCATGAGTACATTGCCAAACCAAGGTGAAGTTGTTGAGATACTTCTAGCTGTAAGCTTGTTCCAGTAGCATTTTGTTGTTGGTAACGGTTATAGATGTGTAGCAAATTAAATAACCCCGCCACACAACCGATATCACCTGTAAAATAACTAGACTGGGAAATTTGTGTATCTTGATCGATTCTGCCGGCTAATTGTTCGTAAGCATTAAGCCAGTTATCCGTTACAGCGGCATGGTTGCCGGGTAAATACAGTTGAGCGAATACATCCAAGTCTTCAATCTGACAAGCACGATTAAACAAAGCTTTTATTGTTTGGGTTTGTTGCACCGCGCTACATGAATCTTGAAATAAATCCACCATTTCCAAGCCATCGTTTGCAACATTAATACTGGCCATGATGACCGCTTCGGCAGGACAACGTCCTGTGTCTTGTTGTTGAGTAATCAGCTCTTGGTCATGATTAAAATCCACAAGGTCAAAGAACAAACTGTCTACGGCAATAAATATTGCACTTTGATTGTCGACAGGCATTGCCTTTAATGCGCTCAAAGCAGAAAAAATACCAGCACTGCCCATAGGAAAAAACCGGCTATTGGGATGCACAAAACAATGCGGAAAAAGTGCATGTAAACGAGTGACCCAATCAACAAGTTGTTGTTTTTCTAAGTGAGGTAAAATCCAAAAAATCGCTTGGTGAGAGTAAGGTTGCCATTGAGTTTCATTTTGAATAGGTAATTTATGCAACATATCAATTAGGCGGTTTAATTGAGTGTCTGTAGCAAGCTCGTGCGCCATGACGGCTGCCACATGCTGACCATCGGATAATTGATAGCTGAAATCGACTCCTTCGGATAAAGGTAAGTTAATTAACTGCTGTGGGTTTTCGTATGACCCTACGACCATATTAATGGCCTCTGCATGCATTATCATAAGGCCACTTTCACACGTTGTGGGCTGCAACTAACCACATTATTCAGCCGAAGCTTATGTAAAAAGGCAATACGCTGGTGCACGGGGCTTGAATGACTAATGATCTTATCAATACTGGTACCATTAACTTCAACACCATCAATCAATCTGACATCTGGCATTTTAAGCGCCAATAACATCCACCGATGTAATAATTTGGCACTGTAAAACTGTAGGTATTCACAACGTTCGACTTCATCTTCTTCAAACTGCCATTGATAAGGCACCGCTTGATCCAGCTCTGGCCCTAAAATAGTTCGAAGTGCTCGAAAAGCCATTAATGTTTGACTAGGTTGCTGCATTGCTCGAGCTAAAAAAGGCACGAATTTACTAAAACCCGAATAACCCATTAACTCAATGACTCTTAGGGTTAAATTTGCATTTTCACTCATTAAATTAAATATTTGGCTCAATATTGCTTCGTCTAACGAAGTAATAAACACTTCAAAAAGCGCACTATGGCAATAGTCTAATTGACAAAATACCCCATAGAGTTTTAACGGTTCGTTTATGTTGACCATCAACATTTCAATATACAAAGACGTCAGTGATGACCGAGAAATGTTGAGGGAGTCAATTCCGTCGGCACGCTTTAAACGTTTACCTCGATAGATGCAGAATAAGATGTATTGCTGGATTTGTTCAGGCGTTTTGTTGCTGGCTGTAAAATTAACTTTATCAAGATTAAGTTGGCTGGCCATTAATGCAAATGCAGGGCTATAGTGGCCCACATCTATAATCGTACTGGCAAACAAAGCTTGAACGATACCTGATTGCTTAACTGGCTGAGCCTTATAGTGCAGTTGCAATAGTAAAGATAAGATCACCATTTTGTCTGTTGGGCAATAAAACACATCTGTTTCAAATGCATCGACAATTTCATCACAGGTGTTGGCATTAAGTAATGGCCATTCAGCATCTTTTTTTTGCTGGATCATCTTTAAAATGACCATTAGCGATTGAGTATTATCTTCAATATTTTTTGGCATACACTGAAACGACGACAACATGACATGTCGTTGTGCCAACAGAAGATTAAAACTATCAATCAAATTCATTTACCACAATCCTTGTTTATACTAACCGATCATTACTGTTGGATTACCCACAATAATTTTTCCACCATGTGCGGTACCATCACCCATTCTGGCGGCTGGTTTTCCGTTAATCAGTACCGAACTCGACCCCGCATTAATGGTATCAGGCGGGCCGACACAAATTAACTTGTCACCTTTGCGCGCTGCAGGTAACGAACCAATAAGGACATTACCTGAGCCCATCACAATGGGACCACCAACATGTGGAACGGGACCGGGATTCATTTTCGGACAAAGATGCATACACGAAATGGTTGCTGCTGGCATTCCCATCAAATATTCCTTTATTTGTTGTAGCGCATTGATACCGGTGGCTTACTGGCTGTCTAACGGGATGACCAGCAAAGCACGCTGTTCAAACGACATCGCAAGAGTGCATATCATTGCTGCTTCAGCTTGCTGAACGGCTGCGTAAGTATCATTATGTAGATAACAGTAAATTTGGTTTAACAGTTCAGGAGAATTCTTCCAACTATGCCTATTAACCAAAAACTGCTCTCCAAATGTAGCACTGACCCAAAACGTCATATTGGGTGTATTAAGGAGTGGGTCATGTGGCTTATCGACCGGTTTGCAGATTAAATGTCGATAGCCAAATTGACAGACAATTTCATGGCCTCGACAAAATGGCCCAGCTAAGCCGACTCCAGGATAACGAGATAATGACATGGCTAGTTCAACTTAATTTGAGCAGCTTTTAAGGCAATACTGGTACCATTAACCTTAACGTTTGTCCCTTTAATAGTAATGTTGGTGCCTTCGATAGAAATCGAACCGTCGCTGCTCATTTTGATTGATGCGCTGCCGGTTTTAATGACAATTTCATTACCCGCTTCAATATTAAGTACTTTACCGACTTTTAAACTGTCATTATTGGCTATGTCTTCTAGTCGATTATTACCAATTTTAACGTTATCGTTATTAACGATGTCAGTGAAACGGTCGTTGCCTATGGTGTCTTTTTGATCATGTTTTACATTCAATAGATGATCTTTTTCTGCTTGGAGGAATAATAACTCTTTGCCTTTTTCATCATCAAAACGTAACTCATTGAAATTGTCGGCACCACCGTCCTTAGTACTATGGGTTTTAATGCCAGACTGAGTCTTTTTAGCCGGTAATGCATAAGGAGGCATTAAGTCTGCGTTATACACCGCACCGCTGATAATCGGTTGATCAGGGTCACCATTGATAAACTCAACTAACACCTCCTGGCCTACGCGAGGGAAGAAGAATGCACCCCACTTGTTGCCAGCCCAGCTTTGTGCGACACGGATCCAACATGAACTTTTACTATTGAACTCGCCTTCACGATCCCAATGAAACTGTACTTTTACACGGCCAAATTTATCAATATGTTGTTCATCACCAGGTTCACCAGTCACTACCGCTGTTTGTACCCCATTAATTAATGGTTTACGTAAATGAAGCTGTGAGCGATAAGGAGTACTTTTAGGAACACATTCAAAATCGTTTTGATAAACACTGCCAGACATTGATTGGCTTGTGCCTGACTGATTAGGCTGAGTAGCCGACGTTCTCAGTGAGCTTATAACAAAGCTCTTACCTTTATAACTCGCGTTTTCATGATCTTTGAAAGTAAAAAACTTACCCACCATAAAACTACGACAATCGCCTTGGCCGCTGCATTTATTCATGTCTTTTTGCAGGGCTTCAAGTTGATTATTGGCAAACGGTTGAGCACGCTTGTTGAACTCAGACTCGCCCAAATAATCGTACACCTCAAGTGCACTTTGTTCAGGAAGATTTGCGTTAGTATGATTACCTGATGGGTATAATTTAGGTTGTTCGTAGTCATAACCTTTTTGAATAAAACCGCCACTCACCATGCTCATGCCGCCTTGCCAATGAGACACGTGCGACTCGGCTAAATGACCTGAGAAACAACGAACCTTCTCTTCTGCACAAGGTTTGTAGGCGTTTATATCATCAGCAAGTACTAGGGTATGAGCACTAACACTATGCTCGAAGAAGAAGAAAATTCCCTCTTGCTGTAATAAACGACAAACAAAATCGACATCTGATTCTAAATACTGCACACAGTATTCATATTTAGGGTAGGTGTTGGTGGTTTTATTTTGAAATTCAACTTTATGTTGACCAAACAAGTCTTTAACAATATCAATGACTGACTTATTTTGAAAAATTCGACAATTACTGCGTTTTTTCATCAATGCCATCTGAGGCACTATAACGGCTTGATAATCTATATAATTCTGTGCATCGTCTGACGCTGCGGTCCGCATTCCAGCAGACTCAAGATGACTTACCACCCCATGAAAGTATCGAACTGCACCATTACTTTCGGCATTACGTAAAGTAATACAAACATTTTTACCCACTAAACTGTCGAGACTAATCTGGGTGCCAACCGTGAACATGGAGACGCTGATTGAAAAAAGCTGAGAGATGGCTTCTGTGGCAGTAAAATGCGTTAGGTACAGAGTATCCTTACCTAATGGCGTTGTGATACTGATGATATTATTTTTTTGAGTGGCCTTAAGCATTCCTTGCCTCAGTCTTTAAGAGTAAAGATCTTGGGGAACAAGTTCCCCAAGATATAAGATCACAAACAACTTACATTTGTTGACCTTTAACACCGCTGTAGCCATAACGTAGCGCTGCAGTAATGTTGTTTTTATCATCAGTTGGCGTAACAGCCATCATCATTTCAGTGTAGCTGATAGTGATTGTCTCTACAGGACGGTCACCATGAACTGAAACACTGTAGCTAGAGATCATTGCATCAGTTAATTCGATTTGCATGATTTCTTCGATTTTGTCACCTTGCTTAGTGATGTGGAAAACCGCTTTTTTACCTTTACCGATAGTCGCTTCTTTGAACAAGTCAGTAGAAGAATTATCTTGTAATTTAGTAATGGTCACGTCACCTAAACGAGTTGAGCTTGCTTCACGGTCTTTTGCAGTACCAGTGAAAGAAGTGATCTCACGGCTAATATTCCAATCGACTGATAACACAGTAATCAGGTCTTTGAATTCTTCAGCAGTGGTTTCGCCTTTAATCCCTTCATAATCTAAATATGTATTCGCTTGCATTATTAATGCTCCTTTTGCGTGGATGTCATCCATTAATGGACAGTTTTATAAGTTCAATAATCAAACTTAATATTTCAATTTATTAAAAATGCACTTACCAACAAATAATACTCAACTGCATTATCCATTTAAATATAGTGAGTCCTCATAATTAAGCCAACGGATTATATCAAAGGTTTTTTGATAATCAACTAATCGTTTATATAAATAAAAAAATACAACCAAGACTAATAATTTATACATTAATAATAACTACACAACATTACAAAGGGTATATACTTTATTATATACCCCTCAAATATGATGTTATAAATATACAATATAATACTTATTAATTATTTATTAATGTCACGTTATTTTTATGTCCATTTAGATTTTATAAATAAACTCATCGTTTACTACATTTACTTTTACATTGGTTGTTTTCTTATTGTTAGCCATATTGTGTAAGATTTTGATCGAAAGGTCAGGCAACATAGTATTTTGTAAAATATTATGCACATTGCGAGCACCTGAACCAGCATCCTGACACATAGACACAATTTGGCTCACCACATCATCACTGTAAGTGAACTTAGCTTGATAATGCTCAGCTAAACGATTAGCAACTCGCTGTAATTGCAATTTAGTGATTTCATTGAGCATTAGTTGGGTCAACGGAATATAAGGGATTACATTTAAACGGCCTAAAAAAGCCGGTTTGAAATAACTCAATAAATCATCTTGAAGTGCTTTGCGTAAACCTTTAATTGATGGCGCAATTTTTTCATCTTCAAATAAGCCCATCGTGGTTTCTGTACCAGCATTTGAGGTCATAATGATAATAGTATTTTTGAAATCTATATCACGCCCCTCACCATCTTTAATGGTGCCTTTATCAAAAACTTGATAAAAAATATCTTGAACACCTGGATGTGCCTTTTCCATTTCATCCAGCAAAATAACACTATAAGGTTTACGGCGAACGGCTTCAGTCAGCACTCCACCTTCACCATAACCAACATAACCTGGAGGTGAACCTAAAAGTAATGACACTTTATGTTCTTCTTTAAATTCAGACATGTTGATGACAGTTACATTATCTTCGCTACCATAAACTTGCTCAGCCAATGTTAATGCCGTTTCTGTTTTACCTACGCCGCTAGGGCCTGTCAGTAAAAATACACCAATGGGACGTTTTTCATCACCCAACTGTGCACGAGACGTTTGCACTGTTTTGGCGATTAAATCTAAGGCATGATCTTGGCCGATAACGCGCTTGGCCATGGTGTCTTTTAAGTTCAAAATTGTTTTTATTTCATCATCCTGCATTTTACCTGCAGGAATGCCAGTCCAATCAGAAATGACTTCAGCAACCAATTGTTCATCAACTTGCCAATGCACCATAGGCTGTTTATTGGCTGACAATATTGCCTTAAACGCCGTTAACTCCACTAACAAAGGTGCGGTATCTGTTTCTGATGCTTGAATCTGGCCAACTAATTCTGCAATTTTTTGAACGGTAACTAATTCGTCCTGCCATTGTGTTGTCAAAGGAGCGAGTTCTTTTGAAAGCAATTTATGTTTTTTGGTTAACTCTGTAATAGACTTTTTATGATCTGAACCTGTTTTTTGCTCACGAGTTAGAATGCTAATTTGTGTGTCTAGTTGCTGAATTTGTCGTTGTAATGATTCAACCATTCCAGGAGTAGAAGCTTGACTCATAGCAACACGAGCGCATGCAGTATCTAATAAACTTACCGCTTTATCTGGCAGTTGTCGGCCAGTAATATATCGATGAGATAAGTTAACTGCAGCACATAAAGCTTGATCGGAAACAAGAATTTTATGGTGCCCTTCCATTACAGGTAACAAGCCCCGCATCATTGCAATAGCTTGTTCAGGAGAAGGCTCTTCAATTTTAACCACTTGAAAACGACGAGTTAATGCGGCATCTTTTTCAAAAAACTTTTTATATTCTGCCCATGTTGTTGCCGCAATGGTACGTAACTCACCACGCGCTAATGCGGGTTTTAATAAATTTGCCGCGTCATTTTGTCCAGCTTGTCCGCCGCTGCCAATCATGGTGTGAGCTTCATCTATAAATAAAATAATAGGTTTAACAGACTGTTTAACTTCTTTAATTAAAGCTTTTAAGCGGTTCTCAAATTCCCCTTTCACTCCGGCTCCAGCTTGTAGTAAGGCTAAATCCAGTACATGAATACGAACATTTTGTAATGCAGTCGGAACTTCTTTCTGGGCAATTTTAAGCGCTAAACCTTCCACAACAGCGGTTTTACCAACACCGGCTTCACCCGTTAAAATAGGATTATTTTGACGGCGACGGGTTAAAATGTCGATCATCTGCCTAATTTCATTATCACGTCCAAGAATAGGATCTATTTTCCCCAGTTCTGCTTGCTCGGTTAAATTTTGGGTAAATTGGTCTAGATTTGGTGTTTTGCTCGGCGCAGACTGCATCGCCTGAGTTTCTTCGATATCGCTACTTGACACTTTATGCTCGGTAGATTGACGAGCAAGCTGTGGCCATGCATGTTTTAGCTGTGCAGGATCTATTTTAAGGAGCTGTTTTGCAGAGCACGAAACCAAAGAGTTTAATGAATCGTCAGTCAGCAAGGTAAAAATCAGATAGGCAGTTCTTATCTCACTATCGTTGAATTCAATACTGGTATTTAACCAAGTTTGACGAAGCAAACTTACTATATGTGGTGACAAGCTTGGTGCTGCACTGTTGCCTGTTTTAAACTTTTCTAATCCCTGACGGATATCACTAATCAACTGATCTTTTTGTACTGAAAAACTGGCCATGATGATGTCTAAATCACCCGAACCATTCTCTAGCAACGCTAATAACCAATGCTCAATCTCAACGCTGAATTGGCTGCGGCTATGGCATACGCTGGCAGCGGTTTCTAAAGATTGTCGACATACTGGATTAAGTTTTCCTACCAATTTACTTAAAGTCATCGCTGACATATTCATAGTCCTTTATTAATTAAATCATTAAGCTTTTTATTTGTTGTCCATTCTCTGCACGGCTCATTAGGCCACAACCTAACCCTAGTCCGATTGCGGACTTTGATAATTGAGCTGTAGGTGCATCTTGTTGTTTTATTTCTAGAAAAATTTTGTATTTCACTGACTGGCCTAAATAGTTTGAGACTAGTTTTTTAAGTGATTGATAACTGGCTGTTCCAGGCATAAAAGCGTTAACCGATGCGCCTTCCTTCGGCTTTATATGAATACTGACACTTGAATTAATATCCCATACCCGGTTACCTATACTGGCATCAACACCTAAACGGGCGTATTGCCCTTCTGGCATACTTCGACTGGCCATTCGGGTTTGCTCTGTTTTCGCGAGAGACTGCCAACGTCCTTGAAAAGACAAAATATTTACATTACAGCCAGTAAAATCATTTAGCATTCTTCGTAACGACTCAGCACTCGGCGTTTTAGTGTGACAAAAACCTGCGTAATAGCGATTTAATGATTTGTTACCACTAAGCAAACTCAATACATGGGTAAAGCTGTCGGTAACGCCTGTTTCAGGGGATTGATAATTTGCCGAAAAACGATACTTTTCCCATGAACGATAGAATAGTGAGATCAGCCGATGGTTAAATAAATCATAAAAGTCACGCATCCCATTATCTTTAAGCCGCAGGCGCTCTAGTAGCAACTCAGTATAATGTGAAGGCAAAACACCACTGGGTCCGGTTAATCCCATAAATGATATATGCAAATCGGCGGCAACTTTATCAGTTTGACTTGTCGATGTAGGCGCTACTTTGCTGATTGCTTGTCCTGGAAAACCAAGATGTTGATCAGACTTAAAACGTAACAACTCTTGGCTGGGAATGGCGTCATAACCCACCTTATAACCTTGCTCTCGCCCTTGAGATAATTGTTGTTGAAACTGATAAACGGCTTGGTAAAAGTCATGTTCTGATGGCGTATCGATTATCGCCTGCAACTGATTATTCATTACTTGCTGGGTCATAGCAGCGGCCTTTGTCCAGCTCGTGCTGGCCAGGTATAAGCTATCGAATTATGATCTTTAAAGCGCATGCTCAAGCGAGTAAAACTATTGATTGCAGCAAATTGTGCAAAGAAGTGGTCTAAAATAGTGCAAAAGAAAAACACGCCACTGCCAGAATAATGGTCTTTAATAAAGGTAATTTCAATATGACTGCCACTGCAAAAGCTAATCCTGCCATGCTGGTTAACTCTGGCTGTATCGGGGCTCACTTGAACAGAATGGATATTCTCTATTAAGTTTTTATTTTCTGGTGAACACTTAAAATCGTATAATTTAAGGGTTTCTTTTAAGTTAGACAGTGCATCTTTACCACTAAAACTATCAATAGATAAATGAGTCACTAGCTGCCAGCGCGAAGCATCGCTCAGCGACGCACGTACCGGTAACGTGGGCGCAAGCAAACATTTTACGTGCTTAATAATGTCGGCACGTTCAGGTACGAACATTTTTGGCTCATTAGTACCAAACGGGAGATGCGCCGGTAAATTACGGTTGCTGCATTGAGCGGTAATACTTAATATCCAAGCGCCATAGTCGTCTTCGGACTTAAATCCTTTAAAGTTATGATCGACTAGAGATAAAAATGATTCAGTGCCTAATTCAGCATACCCACCAGACCAACTAGCAGACTCACGTCTAACATGCCAAAACAAATTATTATGACCTAAATATTGCGGATGCGATTCACCATAAAATGGGGTAACTTCTACCTTGTTGTCCTTAGGATCATAAGCAATAACATCTTCAATGCTGATGATTTCAGTCACTTCAGAGTCAGAATAACGGGCAGCCAATTTATATTCATACTGAGACGCATCAATACTCACCGGTTCTAATTTTTGTTCAAACAAATTAATCACTGGCGTACAACCTAACAGAAAATGATTGGCACTAACTTGCTTCTCTAAATCCTGAGAGCCTTCCTTTAAATATATATAAAGAGAAAACTTATTGTCGATCCCTTGCCAGCTGCCGTCTAAATCATCAATGTCAAAAAACAAGAATTTTTCTGGAAAAATAAAATTTTCTAATAATAATCGATAACCAGAACTAGTACGTTGGCTGTAAGGTATGACTTGTTGTTCATCTTCAAAGCCAACCGCTTTTAAATGCCTTTTGGTTAAAAACTTACACACAGTTTGCTGCTCATTCACTAAAGCAAAACCTAGGCTGTGTTCAAATAACAATTGATAAAGCTGAAACGTTTGATGATCTTGGCCATTCAAGAAAAAGCGTAATTTATCAACCCCAAGGCTCGGCATGCTAATTTCGTCAAATTCACAGGCGATATCAAGCTTAATAATCGCTTTAGCACGTTCTGGACATTGTGGTTCTGGGGCATTAAACGGTGCATTTTGAAACTGGGCTTTTTGCACTTCAATGGGCCATAATTTCATGTCATATGATGTTTGAAAATGGCACGTTTTCATCCCCTCTACCTGAGTGTCTACCTGAGTTGCCCTGGGTAATAACACGCCAGTAGTCGACAAGTTTTCAGTGGTGACTTTGATAACTGACATAGACGGTATTGGCGCTTGGTAATCGGGATATAACTGGCCTAATAACGCCTCGGTTAATTCAGGAAAACTATCGTCAAGTTTTTGCCTAATTTGTGCTGTTAGCAAAGAGAATGCTTCAATTAATCGTGAAACATGAGGATCTTCAACATGTTCATCACTTAAGCGTAAACGCCCGGCCACTTTAGGATATTGCTCAGCAAATTCCGCTCCCATATGACGAATGAAAGCCAGCTCACGATTGTAATATTCCAATAATTCCTGATTCACAGAATTCCCTCATTAACTATCATCGCCAAGTGGACAGGCTCAACTTCCGAGTCAAACGTAATATATTCAGGCTCAGGTTCTGCATACAACAATGCATTAATTTTTAATCTTAAAACCCGATCTAATGGTTGTTCATTATCAACTGTTTCAACCATCACTTCTAAAAATCTCGGTTCGAATCGTTTTATGGTATCGGCAACTTGTTTACATAAAAGTTGACGCCCATCTAAGCTCGCGACTGGCATAGAAGAAAAGTCACGTAAACCATAATTCATCAAAGAATTATCAAGCTCAGTTAAATGATCCGGCCACGTTTGCCATTGCAATTTAGCATTGAGTAGATTTTCTAAATCGCGACGAACATTAGACCTTAACTGACGTAAATTAAGGCCACGATGGCTGTCTTTGACATCTTGCTCATTTGGCGCATCATCTATCAATCTATCTAGAATTGACGCCATTATCGGTTGTTGGTTTTTGCTCAACACAGGGCCTACTGCAACACTGGAGTCGTAACTTTAGTTATTTGATTTAATGCGATAGCATTATCATCGACAAACCACATCTTTAAGCCCTTGCCAGCAACAACATTAGTCGCGATTTCATGCCAATCGGTTTCTCGTCCCAGTTTTTGCGCATCAGTTTCACTGCCACCATAAATCATTGGAATATGCGCTTCACCACTTGGTCCATTTTTAATGGCAAGATCAACCCGGCGCCAAACCATTTCCAGTAATGAAGTTACAGGTTTAAAATTGATATAATCAATTTCAGATAACTGCGCTAAATAAAAATTGCCGTCAGTACCAAAAATTTCGATGAAACCACCTAAAGTGTCATCTAAATCACGAATTTCTTGATGAGTGATATCATTTAATACTAAGTTTATTTCCGGACGCAGAGTTTCAAGGCTGTTTGCACACTGAGTCACATCATCTTGAGCATCAACCATTGCTAAACGTAATTTCATTAATGCTTCAACGTGCGCATCAGACTCAGCAAAAAGTTGTGGTACAGCTTTGCCCGCCATAAAATCTTGTCGGGCTTGTTCAGCACGGATCAGCTGACGTAAATTTGCTGCGCCAATTAAAAAGTCGGGATGCTTTTGCACTAAAAAGTTTAATTGTTTGTCTGCACGCTCAAGTTCACCATTAATACACAACAACTCAACATGTTGACCTTTTAAGTCAATATTCATCGGGTCGTCTTTTAATTGTGTCTCAACTAACTGAATTGCATCTTGTAGTTGGCCGCTCTGTAGCATTTGTTGAATTTGTTTCATTTGATACCTTTATCTTAATTTCTTGATGTCAGTTCAGTGACCAATTTAATACTGGACACCATCTGATCTAACTGAAAATGAGGTTGTAACTGAATAATCGAATAGAAATGCCCTGGCTTGCCACGCATTTCTTTTACCTGTACTTGGGCACTTCGCAGTGGGTATTTACTTCTTACATCATCTGAAGACACGTCTGAAGCGGTAGTGTATTTATGCAGCCACAGTTGTAGCTCTCGCTGGCAAGCCTCTGCAGAATGAAGTGAACCAATTTTTTCGCGCCCTAGTACTTTGATGTAATGAGCAAAACGTGAAACACACAGAATGTACTGCAACATCGATGATAACTTTGCATTAATACTGTCTTCCAACAATTCATATTTAGGTGGTTTCTGGACAGAAGCATTGCTGTAAAAAACTAAGTGTTCACAACCTAAAACCGGAGATAAAGGAATAAAACCTTGGTCTGAAATAGACTTTTCTGCCCGATCACTGATTAATAAGTCCACCGATGGCTTCATGCGTTTCCGATACAAATCCGGCTCATATTGGCTCACAGCAAGATCGCAAACTAATCCTTTCTTACGAGCCCCAGGCTCTAGCCCACGGATATGACCAAACCAGCCAGATTCACTAAATGCACGAATTAATACCCCACCGAATGCATAAGCAGCATTGCCCCATAAATGATCTTTTTTAGGGTTTTTAATCGATTCTTTAAACTTAAATCCTTCGCTACGAGTACCATCAATGAGATAAGGAGAACGCATGAGAATATTAGGCATTGTTAACCCAATGAAGCGAGAATCGTCCATTTTACGTAACGAATTCCACTTAATGTACTCGTGTTGTTCAAAAATTTTGGCGATATTCATATGAGCAGATAAATCGGAAAAATCATCAGCACCAAACAAAGAAGGACTAGCCGAGGTAATAAAGGGCGCAAAAGCGGCGGCTGCAGTGCGGGATATTTCTTTTAAAATATCAATATCATTAGTAGAGACACCAGGACGGCTTTTATGAGTGATTTGATAATCACCAATTAATGTGCCGAAGGGTTCGCCACCAGACATGTCGTATTCATTATTGTAAATCAGTTTAAAAAAATCACTTTGATCAAACTCAATGGCCCGATTAATGTCTTTAGACAGCGTTGTCCAACAACAATCGAGCATTTTCACTTTCACTTTCTGGTCTTTATCATGTAAATCCTGCTGTTGAACAAGATAAAGTACCCCACGCCAACTGGCTTCTAACGCCTGAAATGCATCATGATGAATAATAGCGTTAAGCTGTTGTTCTAATTGTCTATCAATGCGTTCAATGGCTTTAAGCAGGAAAGGTAAAACAGATGTTTTATCGAATTGTTCAAGCGAATGGCTTGAGTTTTCAAGCCACAGCAATAACGACCTAGTCGAGTCCGACTCTCGTAAGAACCGTTCGACTAGGTGTTTATTTTTTAGTGCCTGTGTAGTCGAAGATACTGGTTTGTTAATACCAGTATCTTCTTTGAAAATTTCACTTGTTACAAATGAAATGGTTTCATGCGGCATCGTTTGTTTCTATCCTTGAAAACAAATGAGGGTCACTGCATTAGCGCGTGATTATCCTACTTTAGGGATCTTCGCGACTAAACGTAAAGAGGCTGTCAGTTCTTCCATTTGTAACCAAGGACGTAACCATGCAACAGCATTGTATGAACCAGGTTGACCAGGGATCTCTTTAACTTCAACTTTTGCATCTGCTAATGGGTACTTGGCACGAATCTCTTGCCCACCACCTTCTGAAGCATTAACAAATGATAAAATCCAGCGATTTAACCAAGACTCGACGTCTTCAGCTTCCATGAAACTACCAATTTTGTCTCGAGCCATCACTTTAAGATAATGCGCAAAACGTGATGTTGCCATTAGGTAAGGTAAACGTGCAGAAATGGCCGCATTCGCGGTAGCATCATGGTTAGACATTATTTTAGGTTTTTGGCAAGATTGAGAGCCAAAGAACACGGCATAATCAGTATGCTTGTAATGACATAGAGGCAAGAAACCCAACTTACTTAATTCAGCTTCGCGGCGATCGGTAATGCCAATTTCTGTTGGGCATTTTAAATCCGGATCACCATCATCACTGGTAAATACATGAGCTGGTAATCCTTCAACCTTACCACCACCTTCGGCGCCACGGATTGCGGTACAGAAACCATATTTACTAAATGCCTGCCCCATATTAGTTGCCATGACATACGCGGCATTCATCCAGCAATAGTCATCGTGATCAGCGACTTTAGCACGACCACTTTCTAAATCTAATTCGAATTCTTCATAGCAAAACTCTTCAACAGGTTTTGTTGCTTCACCATACGGAAGACGGGCAAGCACACGTGGCATGGTTAAGGTGACAAAACGAGAGTCATCACTGTCACGGAAAGAGCGCCATTGCGTGTATTCTAAAGATTCAAATACTTTTTCAAGATCGCGTGGTTTACTGAGTTCTGTCCACTCATCAAAACCGAATAAAGAAGAACCAGCAGCAGAAACAAATGGGCAGAAGCCAGCGGCTGCAACATTAGATATCAATGATAATGTTTCAACATCTTCAGGATGATTACTAAACTCATAATCACCGACTAAGCAACCATAAGGTTCTCCGCCCGGGGTGCCAAATTCAGCCTCATAGATTTTTTTGAACATTTGACTCTGATCAAACTCAACCGCTTTACTCAAATCTTTGTGAAGTTCTTTTTTGGACAAACTCATGACACGAATTTTAAGCGTTTCATTTGTTTCAGAGTTTTTCACTGTATGATGCAATCCACGCCAACTGCCTTCCAGTTTTTGCAGTTCTTCATTGTGCATGATGGCAGCTAATTGCTTAGAAATAATATCGTCCAAACGAGTAATTGCCTTGTTAAAAGTAACTGTGAGGTTTTTATCCCATTGCACAGTGCCTTTCAAGGCCTCTTCCGTTAATGAACGAATAAGCTCTTCAGCACGCGAAGAATCGGTTTGCTTGGTTGCAAAAATGGCCTGCTCTAAAATAGAAACACTTTGTGCTTGTTCTTCAGATACAGCATCTAATGACGCAGCTTCCATGCTCATTATTCCGCTCCTTTGAGGTTAAGTTCACCAGCTAATCTATCTAGGCTGGTTGTGTTATTTAACACTTCTTCTAAGATATTTTCGAGATTCTCAGAACGATCAACTTTGGTCATCAAATCACGGAGTTTGTTGCGGGTTTCCATTAATTTTTTCAATGGTTCAACCTGATTAACAATAGCTGCAGGCTCGAAGTCTTCGATGCTGCTAAATTGTAATGCTACCTTCATTTCAGTATCATCACCGGCAAGCGTGTTAGGTACTGAAATGTTTAATTGGGGACTCATACGCTTTAATACATCATTGAAGTTGTCGCGATCGATTTGCACAAAACGGCGGTCTTTCAATGGCTTTAAATCTGCGGTGTTGTGTCCAGTAAAATCACCCGTAACACCGATAACAAAAGGCAGTTCTTTTTTTACAACTGTACCTTCTGTTTCAACATCGTAGGTAATATGAACACGAGGTTTTCTTACTCGCTTTAATTTATCATGTACACTCATATGAACTCCTTTCAATAATATGTTGAGTAATTAAATACAGATCAATCTTCCGTTTTTATTCCAGATAACTTGAAGAAACCATTCCTTGCTTCACCATCTTGGATTAATTCTTGTAACAACTCAGGCAAACTGAGATCACTCCAACGAATAACTTGTTCAATAGCATAAGACATAGGCGAATGCGGTTCGGTTCGTCTAAAAAAGTCCGCTATCGTTTCAAGGTTATTAATGGCTTGTGCTCTTGAGTTAAGCTGGCCATCGACACCTGATGACGTTGTGCTGTGCTCATTAGTGTCGCTGTGTTGCTCTTCTTCGTGATGTTGTTCTTGTTCAAGTTTTGTTTTGTTTTTTGCAATAATTGGCGCTGTTATCGTGCTGATTTGCAACGCACATGCTTCTAATGCCTTGCGAATATAACTTGTAGGCTGTGGCTCACCGCTCATTGCTGCATCCATGGCAGCAGATAGCTTGCTAAAAGCTGCAATGGCATCTTGCACATCTCGGTCTAATTCAATAAAAAAACTGTCTGAGGTTTCTCTAATGCTATGTTCGACATCTTCAAGTGATACAGAACCTGAATCAAAACGCTTTTCTTGCTTGTCTTTATCTAAACGACTGGTGTCTAAAGCTTGTTCATATTGCCAAGTAGAATAAATAACACCACCATCAGTGATTGGGATCGTTCTGATTGGATGAATTAAAGAACCTTCGCTTTCGATACCGTTTAAACCAATGAGCGGCGCAATGCGCTCAGCTAAATCATTTGGCTCAGGGGTGGGATAGATAGTGTCCCAATAGCGCTCAACTAGCTCTGTGGCCAGAGTGAAACCAAAATAAAGTCCTTTAAAGCCATATAACCTACAGGCGGCCTCTATAAACCAAGCAACATATTCAATATCTTTTGATTGTTGTTTTAAAATGTCAGGGACTTGTTCAAAAATTGGTCGCCATTCAACTGCAACTGACAATACATCTTCTTCGTCTGTCAGTGCTTTACGTTCTCTAGAACGTGCAATATTTCGCACGTCTTTAAGTAAATAATAAGTTGATGTCGGGCTTATATCTTCACGAGGATCAACTCCTGACTCCGCATCAATAGAAATGGGAAGAATTAATTCATCAATTGTTAAATTCTTTAGCTTACTCAATCTAATTCAATCCCTGAATAAAAACGATTAATTTACAATAATAAAAGTATAGAACTTCAAAAACAATACTTATTGGCCTTTAATAGAAGCAAAAGACAATATAATGCCAATAACTAATCACAATGGATAATCATAAAAATTAAATACATCCAAAATGATTACACCCGATGTAATTACATTTAAAGTAATGTTACAGCACATCTAAATACAACATTTATAAGTAATGACTATCGGTAATTAAACTCATTAAACAAAAACACTTATATGAGTTTAATTAATAAAAATATCAACCAAATATTGGAATTGTTTTATCACTATCATCAATGCTATTTATTTTTTTCGGTGTATTTTTAACGAGAATGCAGGTGACATTATCTCGTGCATTCCTGACTAAAGATGCATGGAGTAGTGCCATACCGGAATCAATGATGTTGCCAGACTTTATTGTTCGTTCAATTTCAACATCATTTAATTCTTTATTTAAACCATCGCTACAAAGTAAAAAGACATCACCCTCTTTCATATTATCGGTGCGATAATCTATGTCTAATTGTGAGTCAACACCAACAGCCCGAGTGATCACATTCGCTAATGGATGAGATTCAGCCTCTTCAGGTTGAAGCAACCCTTCATCAATCATGTCGTTAACTTGACTGTGGTCTTTAGTGACTTGCTTCATTTGTTGATCTCGTAACAAATAAATTCGGCTGTCTCCTACCCATAGCAAGTGATAATTATCTTGGTATAACCACAAAACAACAACAGTACTGCCTGCTACCTTCCCATCAAACTCATGCTCACTCATTTGTTGCAAAAAACGATTACTCGAAATAAGTGACTGTTTTAAAATATCTAATGTAATAGTCTCAGGCTGTAAATGTTCAACGGCCTGCTGGATGCCATCAATCACTAATTGGCTTGCGACATCTCCAGCAGCATGTCCACCCATACCATCTGCAACGACCCAAATACCTAAATGTGGTAATTCGAGATATGCATCCTCGTTGATTGATCTTACGGTGCCTCGATGAGTTAATGCATGACTTAAGTGCATGATGTTTGCTCCTTAATGAGCTCTGCAGTATTCCAACCACGTTGTTGCCATTGACCATTTAACATAGAAATAAATTGACTGATCTGTGGCAAGCCTTCCGTAATAATCGTGCACGGTTCAACATCGTCAGAGCCCTCTGTCCACCAAATGCTGTAACGATCAAAGCGTTTTCTGTATTGCTGGTCCAGTAATAAAAGTACATCAGGAGAATTGTCGCCTTGAAATACCCACGCTTTCTTGTTGCGATCTAACGATTCACTCTCGAGTAGCTTGTCGTTATTGGCGGCAACCGTTAAAGTCTCTTTTGTAATGGCATCTAACCATTTACTAAGAACAGTATCATCTTCAAGCACTTGTAATATATTCTGTTCAAAAACCTCAACCCACTGATTGTCTTTCCAACCTCTTAAAGCCGATTGATTATGTAATCCGGCTAATGTGAATGGATAATGGCGACCAACATGGTCAACACTTGGAATGACGGTCCCGACGACGGCTTGGTCGCAACACACACCGGCAGATAACGAAAAATGCCATATGGGACTCGTCAGATAATAATCCAACCAATTGTGTTCGGTTTGTTCTTTACTCACCGCAATAACAGCTTGTAACCAGTCATTCCAATTTTTAAGAAAATCAACATTTAAGTTCTGCTGAATAAAATCCCCTTTTGAGGGGACTTTGCCACAGTAACCTACTGATGTTAAAGGTTCGCAGGACATCTAAACTTCTCCATATTTGCCATCCAAAATGGATTGTTAACACTGTTTGCGGTCAATTTCAGTACAGCGTTGTAGCCTTTGAGATTGATGAGTAACTTGCCATCTTTTTTAGTTTGTGGACGCTTTTTACTTAATTCATCTAATAATTTGAAGAATGACCATTCACCCTCATATTTCTTATTGATAGAGCGCCCGCCGTTAGGAGGTGAAAATGCAATTCGTGTTTCGTTATTTGCACCAGGGCCAGGCCACGTAAATAACTCTTTGCGAGTAGGACCGTGTCGATACTTCAGCTGTTGGCTGTCTATTTCGAATAAAAACATACTCACACTTCTATCTAATAATTCCGGTTCTAATGAAAAGTTAACAATAGGCTGCTTAGATCCTGGTTCGAAAAATGCTTCTTTAATAATTTCAGCGCGTTGATACATTTCTAAAATGTCATTACGAATGCCGATATTACGCTTAAAACGCCAAGGTTTTTTGCTGGTATCTACATGTGAAGCGAGGTATTGATCCCAAAATTTATCTAAGGTGCCGCCATAACCAAAAAACTTACTGAAGTCTTTTAGTCTGACATCTTCTGACGATTTTCGGTCAAATGGGTAACGCCCTGCAATCGCTCGATTGAATTCGGCCAACACTTGCGAACGCCAAATACCGTTGAAACGCTGACTTTGATTGGATTTGGCAAACGAGCGAGTACGATAAGCCACTTCACTTAACCAATTTTTTACTGGATAAGGTAGATCCATCAATTGCTCAGATAAACTAGAACCTAGTTGAGCAAAGCTTTCTTCTGTGGCTTGATTAACAACGTTACCTTGTCCTTCTGACTGCATTGATAATTTATTGTAGTTTCGATTAAGAGCGCGTAACGTCGTTTGAATTTTATCAATATCAGCGGGATTGATTTTGAGCAATTCTGCAAAAGCAAATTCCACATCCTTGCCCGGCAAATCAATATCTAACTCTATTGCTGTATCGGGTAATAGCCTATTTAATCGTGCTTTTTTAGATCGAAATGCAACATCAGAAATATTACCGGCCACTTCCGCCGCGGCCTTTAAATTATTTGAATCGGCAGGAAGCTTAGTTAAATTCACATTTTTCTGAACTGCGGTAATAATGGTTTTGATCGGTTGATCTGGGCTAGCAAGTGCTGCAGTAACACTCTCAGCTTCCTCACGTGTTGAATATGGTTTGATAGCAAGGTCGCTTAAGAAATCTTCCCAATAGAAAATATAATCACGAATGTATCTGTTTTCTAACTCTTGGGTAATCTGCGCTTTGGCTTGTTCGTCTAAATCAACTAACTCATCACCATATACCCAACTGTCTGCGGTTAGGTTTTTTATTATCTTATTCTTTTCTATACTAAAAATGCCATGAAAACCATTAAAAGTATAAAGACCAGGAATGCCTTGATTAAATTGGCGACCACTGGTGAACACCAAACCATCTAAACTGTCTAAACTCAGAATATCAACCAGTTTAAAATCTGGGATACTGCTGTTTGAAAAATCACTTTTTAAACGCTGATATGCGCGCTCAACCAGAGGTAACATGGTCAAATTAATCCGAGCACTATCAACTGTCATACTGTCGTATTGATGACCTCTAACCCCTAAAGACAGTAATGTATCTATATGCTTATTTAGCTCTTTCCTAACCTCACCATTTACATCACCAACAATGTTTCTATCGATATAAGCGGAGAACCAGACTTGCACATCACTTTTGTCAAAATGCTCAGGAAAATACAACATTAAATAGGTTTTTAATGTTTCATATAGGTAGTTAAGGTGCTCACCATTAGCGTCCATTTCTGCACTAAGCACACTTTGTAGGTAAGGCATTAAATGTGTTTCTAAAGCACGGTGATAAGCCGCTGTAGCAGGTTGTTTAAGCTTATCTCCTTGATACAAACCAAAGGTATATGCATCCTCAGGTTTATCAGTACCAAAACCAACAGGGAGATCACGAATTAATGTTAAGCCTTTGGTAAGTGTAATCACATCTGACTTAGCATTTAACCCACCACTGGTAATGGTTTTGTATGTCGTGACACCTTGATAGGTATCATCAATCAATTGTCTATTCCAATCATAACTTTGCCACCAAACATAACTAGCAAGCAAGGTCACACCTGCAGCAATGCCTACTGATACTTTACGTAAAAGTTTATTATGGTTTGTATGCTTTCGATTGGTTGATGCTAAATTTTTCTCTGGAAAAATAACGTCTTCTAACAGGCGTTTAATAAAATAGCTGCGTTGTTTATTTGCGGCGAAGGTTTTAGCTTTACTCTTAATGCCACTAGATAAGTGACTAGAAAGATGATCGATTGGCGTACCTTCTTGAGTTGCACTGGTTAAGTAAACACCACGCAATAGCGGTGCTTCTTCATATGCATTAGGCGCAAAAATTTCTTTAAGAAAATCATCTGCTGAGCTCTGTAATAACCGAAGCTGCTTTGGAAACTCATAGATGGCCGCACGACGCTCTAGGTCGCGTTCGTTTTTTAGGCGGCTATTTAATCTTGCATTTAAATTTAATAATAAATCATGAAATTCTTTATTAAATGAACTAACAATATCAGTGTCTTCTGTATCTGCATTTAATGGGAAGGTAATACCCCAAATTTGTTCACAATCTTCTTTGGTTAAATCATCAAAAAACTCATTAAAACCGGCAACTAAATCTGATTTAGAAAATAAAACATATACCGGAAAAGTCATACCCAGTTGATTTTGCAGTTCTTGTAAACGCTGCTTAATTGCTCGCGCATGTAAGTTTCTCTCAGTCTTGGTTTGGTTTAATAAATCAGACATACCCATGCTGATTATCACCCCATTAATAGGACGAACAGGGCGATATTTTTTCAATAACCCCAGAAAACCTTGCCATGCCCGAGAGTCTTGTTTTACATGACTATCTTGAGTGGTATAACGACCCGCCGTATCAATTAATACTGCTTTATTGGTAAACCACCAATCACAGTGTCTTGTACCGCCAACGCCTTCAATCATATCTACACCCATTTTTTCTTTTAATGGGTATTCAAGACCTGAATGCTGAATCGCGGTGGTTTTTCCACTTCCTGGCGGACCAATCATGATGTACCAAGGTAATTCGTAAATACTTTTATTTTTAGTTAGCTTGGTATTTTTAAGAATATCTAACGCTTGGGTCATTTTATTCTGTAAAACAGTGATTTCACTTTTGGCTAAGTCATCACCGGTCACAGAGTTACCCTCTTCACCGTTAATTAAGCTATCAACCATTTTCTCGCTTTGTTTTTTATTCTTGAGTTGTCGAGTAAAGTGAATGGCACCAAAAATAATAACAATAACCAGTAGTAAGATAACCCGTGTTGCTGCTGATGCTAATGGTTCATACCCAGCTATAGCCACTAAAGGACCACCAAACCAAATAAGTAAAGCCAAACATAAAAAACCTATTATGGTAATTGCCCATTTAGACTTAAGTGTGTCGACAATTCCTTTGCCAATTGATTTTAAAGACATTGATGCGATTCCTTTGTGTCACACTAAAACAATAAGTCGATTTCGATTCGACGATTTAACGCGCGGTTCTGTTCATTGTCATTCACCACACGGGGCTCAGACTCACCACGACCTTCAGGCCACAATCGGCCACTTAGCGATGCGCTATTAGCCAGAACGTTCGCAATCGACGTTGCTCTTGCTAATGAAAGATGCCAATTTGATGGATATTTAGAGGTAAAAATGGGTTCATCATCGGTATGACCGGTGATCAAAATTTTGCCATCGGTACTCTCTAGCGTCAGAGCTATTTTGGCTAAAATCGCTTCAAAATCAGACCGAGGTTGAGTGTTACCAGAAGCAAAAAGTTCAGTCGCCCCAATGCGGATCCTCACACGATCGCTTAATTGTTCTACTTCGAGTAAATTTTTGCCAATTTCGGTTTGTAATAGTTGTTGCAGTAATAATGCTTCATCACGACTAATTTGTTGTTGCGCATCAATGGTTTTTTCCCAAGGCACAATCGAAGTCAATTCTTTATAAGCTTCTGATGAGTAATTGTTGATGCTGTAACTAAAACCCATATAGATAAATAAAGTAACCACACCAAATAATGCCCCGATAACCCATAAAGGAAATGGCTGCTGAAAAGTTAAATTAGGGACAATATTCTGTCGCCATCCTGGTGATAACTCTCTATGAAAATCGCCTTTGCAAGATTGAATGGCTAAATACGTTTTTTCACGTAATGCTTCTAATTTTTGATCGCCTTGAGGCTCAACTCTCATTTTGCCAACAAAACCAAGAGTTAAACATAAATACATCAACTCAAGTAAATTACACTTTTCAGAAGGATGACGAAGTGATGCTTCAAGCAAGGTATAGAAATATTCACCACCTAAAGTTTCATTATGAAAAGTAGAAAGCAAACTGTCTGATGCCCAATAGCTTTGCTCTCCCCAAGGCGTATTGAGAACTACTTCATCAATAAAACAACACAAGCAATATCGAGCAGACTTAATGTCATCTGACGCTAAATTTGCATTACGCAATTGTTGCTCATAATTCTTGATGAGTTCGACACAATGCACCCGTAAAGTATTGACATCATCATGCTCGGTACTATTTCGTAACTGAGTACAAATAGATAAAAGCGTACCCGCAAAATCAACGATTGGGTTTTGCGATAAGCTTAGTTGCGATCGGTTGTCGCGATTATCGGCACGATGATCTTGGATCAAGGTTTTCTGACTATCATCATCGACTTTTGTTTTATTGGCAGCCATACCCGACCCTTTCCCTGGGCGAGGTTTAACGATGGTTTTATCGTTCACAAAATTATCCTTAATGTTTTGGCGTTAAATACTCACAGCCCAAAGTTCTATTTGTAACTCTGGATAAGCACCAGAAATATGCATCGCTACACCGCCACTTGATTTAAGCTTTATCCAATGGCTGTTGTTTTTATCTAATTGAAAATAGTGATAACCAGCATGGTATGGCACCTGTCTTGGTGCTACTGGTAGGTTGGATATTCCAATGCCTGGTAATTGGTTATTTACCAGCTCTCGAATGGTTTCAACTGACCCTATTTTAATTTGCGAAGGTAGGCGTTGGCGAAGCTCGTCATGCGGAACATTTGCTTTAACAGCAAGAATAAACTCAGCATTATCAAGCATACTTTTATCTGCAATCGTCGAGAAATATACACCAAATTTGGTCTTTTCTAGGATCAGCTCTGTAGCACTTTGCTCCAATACGCTACTTAAACCATGATTCACAATCACCATAGTATTACTAAATACATAGGTTAAATTGTCATGTTGATAGACTGGAAATTTTGGCGGTCGCTTGTTGGGGCTGCTGAACGTTGAAAGTTCGCCAGAAAAACTAATGAGTGTGCGAAATAGCAATTCCGGATGAATGTGATTAACAACACCATAATGTTCGAAAATGGGTTGGTACTTATTTAAAAGTTGTAACATTAAAAAGTCTGCTATCGAACTAGAAGTCCCTTGGGATTGACTTAAGCGACCGGCTATAGCTTCTGCACGCTGATTAATCATACCGGTGACTTCAGTTGTCATATTCATTAAGGTTTTGATGTGTTCAATGCCAATACATGCCGGAATAAACTTTTTATCTAATCGAATCACGCCCTCTTCAGACACATCAATAACTCGAGCTATCGCGATTGAAACATAACCTGATCGGTCTTCACTTTGTAACTTTAACCGACAATCTAGTTTGGCAACTTGCAGCACTTCCATAGCATCGGACCCAACGCTTGTGTCAACAATGTTGTGATCTTCATAGCTGTAACGAGTAATTTGATTTTGTTCAGAAGATGAAATATTCATCCCATTGCTTTTAGCAACGGGAAGAACAAGATAGACAAGTTGATCCAATGTACCTGCTGGGACAGTAATAGCCGTTGGTAACGGACTCTGCTCAGGAAGACAAGCCAAGGTGTTATCTGGAAAAACACAATCGATGCGGTCTAATCCAAATTGCCCCAGTGGAAGTAGGCCATAATTTACTTCATAGCTCACAACCCCCCAAGCAAGTGGATTGTTATTCTTGGCAGTTCGCGCTTGTTGATGTTGCAAAAAACGTTCTTGCTGCTGCATATGTTGTGGACGAAGAAACATGCCCTCTGTCCATGCTATTGGGCTAAAATCGCTCATAATTTCCCTATTTATTCACAACAATTATTTTTCAGAGTTATAAACTGCTATTTTTTCTATATTGATAACAACATCATCATAACCAGTAGGATCGACTGCGACGACAGAACGCCAACGAGATGAATCAATATCTCTGTATGCGACAATAACACCAACAAATCGCGTGTTTTGTCCCAATGTCATGGCATACTCACGCGTTTCTGATGGTTGTAATTCCAGCTCATCCTTACGGATAAGATCTGGACCAAGCACATTTTCTGCTGACTCATCAAGGGTAAAAAAATCTTGAGTATCAAAGATAGTTCTTGATGATAATTCAAATATTTTCACCACCACTGGTGATGGCCGGTCGTTAATGTCTGGATTAATGTCAGCACTGGCATTAAAGGTAATATCTGTCGATGGTGGGACGACAGCATTAATCGTTTTACAGCCAGAGTTAAGTAATAAAAAGCTTACTAATACAATTTGATATAGACCTAACTTCAATTTCATTTATTAGCCCTTAATAATTTATAATGTTTTAATTTTATTGTCGTATGCTTTAACAAAATCATCTGATAATGCGGCAGCACTGTCTTGCATAAACTCTGTTTTTAAATTGGAATGTAAGCTTTTATATACCTTCCATTGACGCATTTGTTTCTGTCCCGGCACTAACATGTCTGTAAGCGACTGATTTTGACTTTTGGCTTCAATAAATTCAGGATCTAATTGATTTAGCAATCCACGGATAGCGCCTAATGTGCCTGCAGTTAACGCGGTATCATGCTTTCGACCGTCATTAAAAGCTTCGGTGATAGCTTGTTGAGATGACAAGAAACTCGCACTTTTCCTTAAAAATAAATTTTGAAATACATCATCAATATTGGCCGAAAATTTCAATGGATTATTTTCACGCTGCTGGAATGTCGTTTGATTGATCCTAAACTCAGTCTTCAGCTTTGAACGTTGACGTAGTGATTCCATCAGTCCTGTCAACATAAACTGCATGCTTTGGCCCAGTTCAAACATCAATTCTTCAGTTAACACATTGACATAATCGTGTTCATTGACTCCCAAACCTTGGAAAAATGCTTTGCTTAATGCAGATGCTGGGCTTACCAGAGTACTAACTGACGCCTTGGTATTGGGTGCCTCGGGGGCCACTTTTTTTACCTCAGCTTTTACAACTTCAGGCACTTTGATAAGGTTAACTGAAGCTTGAGAAACCTGAGGCATGGGCTCTTGCGGAACAGCAGACCGGGTATCTGCTTGTGTATGAGCTTGAGAGCCTTGCCCAAAAATATCTTTATCCCATTCTTCTGGAATGGCAACAGGTGGTTGAAAATGGTCTTGTAAATCAGCGTTAATCTGCGAGAGACCTGCTGATTGTTGTCGAGATTGGTTCAATAACATAGCAGAATCAAATCCTGCTAAATCGGACTCAAACCCAGTATCAAGCATTGATGAAGAAGAAGCTGCTGGAATGACTTTATTTTGCTGCAAAGTCGCTACTGGCGGTGCGTCATGTACATCTTGCTGAACATGACTATTGGAGGTCACATTTAACATTTGTAACTTCGCGCTGATCTCATAATCACCAAAAGTGAACAAATCATCGTGTTCAATTTTATGTTCACGATTGGCGCCTAACGCTTCGACAGCCCGATTGACATATAACCCATTGGTTGATAAATCCTCAATGAAAAAGTCATCACTGCGCTTAATGATCCGAGCATGAGTACCAGATACCACTTTTTCAGGATCAGGCATGTGCCAGTCACATACATCAGAGCGCCCTAACGTTAAGGTGTCTGTGACATCTTTTGTTATGACTTGCTCAGGGGATAACCTGTGATAACTCACAATCTCTAGCGATAATTCCATTTCTATTACATCTTCCTTCATCAACTTATTGACTAGCCATCATACCCAGTGAGTTATAAGCGTTGAACACCATTGAGACGTTCATACATTTCATTTCCTCTGGCAAATAACTCTCTGGCTGTCTTCAGATATTGCTTATCAAGATACACATTTGCTTGGCGTAAAAATGAAGCGGCTAAACGTTTATCAAGCGTTAGCAAGGGTTCAAAGTCATCAGGTAAATTCGTGGCGAGCCCCCTAACTTCTTTATCAAACTCATGTAAGTCTTTCGGATTATCAATCGCATCCAACCTCACGGTTAATTGATTAAATGTATCTCGGTAATAAACTTCAGCAGCATCGTATGGATAGCTGGCAGTTTTACCTTTTGCCGTTAAATTGTGATAGTCATTTAACCTTTTAACCGCCACTTTTAATTCAGCGCCATATTCAATTAATGACTTAGCTTTTGGATAGTTTGCAAAAATATATTCGCCGGTAGTAATCAACCCATCAATTTGAGTAATATCATGTTTCTTTAAGGCGTTATTAAATGTGCTTGCATAGAGAGTGTATTCTTCATTGCTGGCGGTGTATGCATATCCAGGTTCGACAAACGTTAACCCTTCAACAATGGCTTGAATATTATTACTTCCCTGTTCGTTATAACGGGCTTGAGATAATAAAAGACTTAATCGTTCAGACAGTGCATCTACAACAGATTGTTTACTTCTCTCAGCTTGATTTTTCATTTGTAGTAAGCGAACTGAATCAGGATAAAATCGTTCTATATCATTAATAACTTGTGCTATTTTTTCATAATCTTGATACAGACCATTATCGCTTTTCGGTAAAGAAGCAATACGTTGCTCAACAATATCCAACACTTCAGATTGATGCGTCTTTAACAAACCATTCTTAATTAGCGTTTTATCTTCTGGAATATCTTCTATCTGGGCTAATAACGCTGAAGCAGGAATAAATTCAAATGCTTGAACTTCGCTTTTGGCCTTATTTGTCAGAGCGACTTTACTCTGTAAGTCGTCTAATTGAACCTGATAATACTGTTGAATTTGAAACCCACTGATCACAAGTACAGCACCTGCAGCAATAGCGGTGAGTAGTGGCCAACTTTTACTGTGGAACTTATTGATAATTAGCTCGATGGAAGGCGCACGTTGTACTTTTTTAAGCGCGAGACCTTTTTTCAACATAGGCCATAATCGTGAACTAATATTTTTTGGTTTAATCAACTTATTGTTGGTGATATCAACTTCATTTGCAGCTACACGGTTATAAGGATGTTTACTTGTTAGTAGCTCATAGCTAATACACGAAAAAGCAAAAATATCGTCTGCCGCGCAGGCATCTTCTCCAGATAACTGCTCAAAACTAGCATAAGCTGGGGTATAACCTGTTAAAGGAGAGTCTTGGTCGACTTCGGCAAATGCGTATCGGTCCTCTCTTTGCTGTAAGTTTTTCGCAACGCCAAAATCAAAAACTTTAATGTTCCCTTGGCGAGTGAGGAAGATATTTGATGGCTTTAAGTCTGTATGGACAATACCTTGTTGATGAGCATACGATAATGCAGAAGCAATCTGATCAATGATTTTCATTGATCCTTTGAAGTTGATGCCTAATGGTTTTGAACGTTTGATCACTTGGTCTAATGATTCGCCATCTAACCACTCCATCACCATAAAGTGAAAGCCATCATCGGTATCTACATCATAAACTCTGATGATATTTGGATGAGATAGTTTTTGAGTTTGTACTGACTCTTTGATAAGGACTTGCTGAGCTTCGGGTATATCCGATATCTGAGATAATAATACTTTAATCGCAACAAAAGGTTCTGTTACGTTTAATGACTCCAAATAGAGATCTTTGGCGCGGTATATATCACTCATACCACCATGACCAATTTTCGACTCAATTAAATAGCGATTTTTGAAACACTTCCCAATCAAGTTAACTTTATTATTATTTCCAGAATGTTCAAATCCTGCCACAACTGTTTTATCTTCAGCAAAGTGATTTGGTGCTTTACTCTTATCCATAAGTACAGGTTAATCCCTTAATATTATCCTAAAGTATGTAAACTATCTTCCTAGTGAATCAAAATTACCCCAATATGTTGCAGCAAGAAAATGCAAAAAACAACATTTAAAAACTTGCTTAATAACTTTTAAATAAATTCATTAAAATAAACCACCCATTAGTATGTATTAAAATCTAAAAACATTAAAAAGTATGTTTTTAATATTAAAATAAACATCTAATTAACTAAAAAACAGTTTTTCTATTGACCCAATAAAACATTATCGGTAATTTACGATTTCTTTTTAATGGACCACATTTTTAAAGGATTAAACAAATATGAAACGCGTCAATCTTTCATTACCTGTTATTGCGTTATTAACACTTGCGGGTTGTCAATCAGCACCTGTCGTTGTATCTGAACCAATCAAAACATTTTCTATTTCTCCAGAGTGTATTGAATATACATTACAAACAGATAATGAAATGATTATTGGGTTCACACCTGTGTATTTCGAAGTTAATAGTGATAAGTCATACAGTAAGCTTGATACTCACATGTCTTGCGTTGCGACTTACCTCGCCAATAATTCTGATAAAGAACTAAATGTTCAGGGCTTTACAGATGACAAAGGCACAGTTAAATACAATAAAGCGTTGGCACAGCGTCGTGCTGATGGTTTAGTGGAGTTTTTAATCTCTTTGGGCACATCTAACGACCAATTAATTTCGACTACTAAAGTTATTGAAGATAACGGTGTAAAATTAACCAGTTCTGAGCGTTCTAAGACTCGTCGGGTTAACTTTTCCATTACGAATAAATCTTCATAAAAAATGAATTAAAGTATTAATAAAATACTGTAATTCAAGTGTATTTATTATACTTATTATTGAATCTCAGCTTATTACAAAGCTGAGATTCAATAATTTATCAACAAACCTCAGTTATATCGCTCCTTATTCCATCTAAAAAACCTGCTTACTTATATTATTGTCAATATCTGGACTAAACATGGATTCTCTAAATTTATTTGGAAATTTTAGTCACACGACAGAGCCCATACTGAAGATAATTGTGCTGCGTTAACGCGCATCACAGATAAAACGACTTCTAAAAATTGACAGTATAAAAATGATTAACCGAAAAACGTGACTCAACGATTAATCACTGCTCATTGGAAATAGATACTTAAGCATAGTCAATTGAACATAGTCCCCAGTGAGGTTAGCGTTCAACACCCTTACTTAATCTTAATCGAATGAATAACATTATCAATAATAGTAAACCAAACCGAATATCAATTGTCCCGCCGCTGTAATTATTACTATGTTCCACCTTGGCAATTTTCTCCTCTTTAACTCTCACCTTAAATCGAGCTAACTCATCATCTAAGTTTTTAGTCATATCAGTGACCGCTAGATCAAAACCTTGCATCGATTTTTCTGCTAAGGTTTCATCAATACCTATGGCAGTAGTGCGTTTTTCAAGCTTACTGATCCCTGGCGCTCTAAAGAGCATTTTCCTACTTTTAATGTCAAATACTGCCGTATCGACAAATGTTTGTACGGTATTTTCATTGCCCGGAATCACATACATCCCCACGATTGTCCAATACAATAACGCGGCATTATTCTCTACCGACTGAGTCACTTGATCGTAAGACACCAAGGCCATTACGTCGACATCATATAAACGCCCAACTTGCTCTAATGTGTTAAAACCATCACCACCAGCAAGATAAGTACTCGGAATAACTTCAATGCGATCAATATAATCATATTGGACAAAAGCCGCTTTCACTTTTTCAAGTAATTCATATTGGTCCTTACTATGCACGGCCTCTTTTTGAAAGCCTGTAGACGGTACAAAGGCAATACCGACTTTTACCGGTAATGTGAGCAATGGAACTTCGGCGCTATGTGCTGAACGGTCATCTTTATTAGGATACAAAAAGTCCATCAGGCTGCTCGAGACAGACTGTTTTCCCGACTGCTGGCTCACCAGCATACTGCATGAAGACAATAATAAAACTGATGCCATCGTACCTAACCATGTTGTTTTTTTCATTTACGCTTCCCTTTTAAACTATTTTCCATTTATCGATAACAATAAATCTGTTTATTTCTACAACACGAAAATACATAAATAACCAATCACACCAAATGTTAATTATTTTCACTACCTTAACATTGTCAATTTCGCTAACCCTTAACTAAAAATACTATAAACCATTGTTATTTATACACTATAAAAAGTGGCACAGTTAGTGCTATGTTGTATTTAATTAACATTAGTTACAAATGATAACGTGACGTTAACTCGCTTAAGAATAACAATAAGTACATTAGCGTCATTTAATTCAAAAAATATAACATTAGCAGGTACCCCATGGATAGGTTCATCAGCATGAAGAAAATGGCAATTCCTTTACTTTGTATTGCAGTATTGAGTGGTTGCAGCGGCGAAGAAGAGCAAACAAAAAAAGATGAAAAATTTGCTATTCCGGTTGAAACAGCACTGGTCACCACAGGCAATGTATCGTCTTTTTACAGCACCACCGCCACACTTGAAGCACCTGAAGAGTCTCATGTGATGAGCCGCATTGCTGGGATAATCGAAAAGATTAACGTTGAAGAAGGCGATCGGGTTACCAAAGGACAAATACTTGCGGTAATTGATGCCAAGCGTCAACGCTATGATTTCAATCGTTCAGAAGCCGAAGTGCAGATTATTCAGCAAGAATTAAATCGTTTAAACAAAATGAACAACAAAGAGTTTATTAGCCAGGATCAGATGGCCAAACTCGAGTTCAACCTGCAAGCTGCTAAAGCACAGCGTGACTTAGCAGAACTGCAAGTTAAAGAAAGCCAAATCACCTCGCCTATTAATGGTGTCGTTGCTGCACGTTATGTTAAAACGGGCAATATGGCCAAAGAGTTCCAAGAGTTATTTTATGTTGTCAATCAAGACCAACTTCACGGCATATTACACTTACCAGAACAACAGCTTGCAAGTTTACGAGTTGGTCAACAAGCCAGTATTATTCAACAACATCAAGGTAGCGCTGCCCATATTATCGATGCAAAAGTACTGCGCATTAGTCCAATAGTGGATGCTCAAAGCGGTACGTTTAAAGTGACATTAGCCGTGCCAAATCAAGATGCTACATTAAAAGCGGGTATGTTTACTCGGGTTGAACTTAAATACGACACCCATCGTGATGTACTTACCGTGCCTTATAACGCATTAATCAACCAAGACAACACTCAAGCTTTATATGTGATAAAAGACACCAAGGCACAACGACGTGAAGTCACGTTGGGATATCGTGAAAATAACACGGTTGAAATTTTATCGGGTGTTGAAGATGGCGAACAAATTGTCATCCGGGGCCAGCAGAACCTCAAAGATCAATCATTAGTGGAAATTATTACCCCACTTAGCTTCGCAGCTATTCGATAACGGAGCGGGATAATGTCAATAATAAACACTTCGGTTAAACGCCCCGTCACTGTATGGATGTTCATGTTCGCTGTGATGCTTTTTGGTATGGTCGGGTTTTCTCGCCTCGCGGTAAAACTATTACCCGATTTAAGCTATCCCAGCGTGACCATACGCACAGCCTATGACGGAGCTGCTCCGGTTGAAATTGAGCAACTGGTATCAAAGCCAATTGAAGAAGCCGTTGGCGTAGTCAAAGGACTGCGGAAAATAAGCTCAATTTCACGTTCTGGCATGTCTGATGTTGTGCTCGAGTTTGAATGGGGCACCAATATGGATATGGCTAGCCTTGAAGTGCGTGAAAAAATCGACACTATCGAGCTGCCCTTAGACATTAATAAGCCATTATTACTGCGTTTTAACCCCAATCTTGATCCCATCATGCGCTTAGCTTTTTCTGTACCCAATGCCGATGCGGAGCAGTTAAAGCAAATGCGAACTTTTGCTGATGAAGAGTTAAAACGACGTTTAGAAGCCTTATCCGGTGTTGCTGCTGTAAGGTTATCCGGTGGGTTGGAGCAAGAAGTTCATATTGAATTAAATCAACAAAAACTAAGTCAATTGAATCTTAATGCCGATCAGGTTAAACGTCGAATAAATGAAGAAAATATCAACCTTTCAGCAGGTAAAGTGATTCAGGGTGATAAAGAATACTTGGTCAGAACCTTAAATCAATTCAATTCTTTAGATGAACTAGGTCAAGTGATTATCTATCGTGATGGCCAAACGTTAGTCAGATTATCTGATATTGCGGTGATTAGTGATGCCTACAAAGAACGCAGTGATATTACTCGCATCGGCGAAGTAGAATCGATTGAACTAGCCATATACAAAGAAGGTGACGCCAATACCGTTGCTGTTGCACAAAAGCTACGATCTGAACTTGAAAAAATCAATCTAGCTAATGAACACAATAAGTTAAAAGTAATTTACGACCAATCTGAGTTTATTGAAAGCGCAGTCAATGAAGTGACATCGGCAGCGTTATTTGGCAGCTTACTGGCGATGCTGGTAATTTACCTGTTTTTACGGGACATTATTGCCACATTAATTATTTCCATCTCGATCCCCTTTTCGGTTATTGCCACCTTTAACATGATGTATTTTGCCAATATCAGCTTAAACATTATGTCGTTAGGTGGTATTGCGTTAGCGATTGGTTTATTGGTCGACAATGCCATTGTGGTATTAGAAAACATAGACCGTTATAAATCTCAAGGCATGAGTAAAGTTGAAGCTGCCGTCACAGGATGTAAAGAAGTCTCAGGCGCCATTTTTGCTTCAACACTCACCACTCTGGCGGTATTTGTCCCTTTAGTGTTTGTAGACGGCATTGCAGGAGCCTTATTTGCCGACCAAGCGCTCACAGTCACGTTCGCCCTACTCGCCTCATTATTTGTTGCCTTAACAGCCATTCCCATGTTGGCATCACGTCAAGGTTTTACTAGCCTGCCGCAACCTATTGAAGTCGCCCAAAAACCTAAACCCACTAGCCGAAAAGGAAAAGTGGCCTATTACTTACTGGCTGTGCTGAGCTTTCCATTTAAACTCTTGTTTAGCTATTTGCCTTCAGGATTGTTAACCGCAATTATTGTCATTAGCCGTTTTGTAAGTAGTGTATTTGGACTGTTGCTCAAACCCATCTGCGCTGGTTTTAACTACTTATACCGCATAGTCGAATCAATCTATTTCCGTGTATTACATCACGCTCTTCGCCACCAAGTGTTAACCATTGTGTTAGCACTATTGGTGACCCTAGCGTCAAGCTGTTTGCTGCCTAAATTAGGTGTTGAGCTAATCCCGCCGATGAATCAAGGAGAATTTTATGTCGAAGTATTATTACCACCAGGCACCGAAGTCAGTGAAACTGATGCTGTATTACAACAACTAGCCCTGTCGATTAAAGACCGTAAAGATGTGAAACACGCCTATAGTCAAGCCGGTAGCGGTGGGTTAATGACATCGGATACTGCAAGAGGTGGTGAAAACTGGGGCCGATTACAAGTGGTACTCGCAGACCCTTTAGCCTTTAATGCGGTTAGCCAGGTATTGCGTAACACAGCAAAAAACATTCCTGAACTAGAGGCTCAAATTGAACACCCTGAATTATTCAGCTTTAAAACCCCGCTTGAAATTGAGCTATCGGGTTATGATTTAGCTCAACTCAAACAAAGTGCAGACCAACTGGTTAATGCCTTGTCTGATTCTGACCGCTTTAGTGACATTAATACGACCTTACGCGATGGCCAACCAGAGATCAGTATTCGCTTTGACCATGCCCGTTTAGCCGCGCTGGGGATGGATGCTCCGACAGTTGCTAACCGCATAGCCCAACGTGTCGGTGGTACTATTGCCAGCCAGTTTACGGTACGCGATCGTAAAGTGGATATTTTGGTGCGCAGTGAATTAAGCGAACGCGATCAAATCAGCGACATTGAATCGTTAATTATTAATCCCAATAGCGCCCAACCTATTCCATTAAGTGCTATTGCCACTATCGATTTACAAATTGGTCCTTCAGCGATTAATCGTATCAGTCAACAACGAGTCGCTATTGTGTCGTCTAATTTGGCTTACGGTGACTTAAGCGAAGCGGTAATTGAAGCCCAGCAGATACTGGCTAAACAGCAGCTACCAAGTTCTATTCAGGCCAGATTTGGCGGCCAAAATGAAGAAATGGAGCACTCATTTGACTCATTGAAAATAGCCCTCGTTTTGGCTATCTTCCTAGTGTATTTAGTAATGGCCAGCCAATTTGAATCATTGTTGCATCCACTGCTAATCTTAATCGCTGTTCCAATGGCCGTTGCCGGCAGTATTGTGGGTTTATTCATTACCGGGACCCATTTGAGCGTAGTGGTATTTATTGGCTTAATCATGCTAGCAGGTATTGTGGTCAACAATGCGATTGTATTGGTTGACCGTATTAATCAATTGCGCCAAGAAGGTATTGATAAACTGACCGCGATTAATGATGCCGCGCAATCTCGTTTACGTCCTATCATGATGACAACCCTAACCACTACCTTAGGTTTATTACCAATGGCAATAGGCATTGGCGATGGCAGTGAAGTTCGTGCGCCAATGGCCATTACAGTCATTTTCGGATTAAGCATGTCAACCTTGCTTACATTGTTAGTTATTCCAGCTCTATATGCGCTATTTGATCGTAAACAATATACCCAAAGCGACGTTGAGTTTAATACAGCGGAGACGCCAGCATGAACATAACTCAACTGGCGATAAAGCGCCCCGTCACCACCTGCATGTTTTTCTTGGCCATTATGTTGTTTGGCATGGCGGCCAGTAGAATGCTGCCATTAGAAATGTTTCCAGGAATTGATATTCCACAAATTGTGGTGCAAGTTCCGTACAAAGGCTCCAGCCCTGCAGAAGTTGAACGCGACATCACTAAAGTGCTGGAAGAGTCACTTGCTACCATGAGCGGCATAGAAGAGGTGCGATCAGATTCAACCCAAGACGGTGCGTTTATTCAGCTCAACATGAAATGGGGTGAAGATGTTGCCACCAAAAGCCTAGAAGCGCGCGAGAAAATTGACTCGGTAAGGCATTTATTACCAAAAGATGTTGAGCGCGTCATGATCCAACAGTTCTCAACCGCCGATATGCCGGTGTTAACCATTCGCATATCAAGCGAGCGCGAACTCTCTAATGCATTTGATTTGTTAGACAAACAGCTTCGTAAGCCGCTTGAACGCGTTGACGGCGTATCAAAAGTCACCCTTTATGGCGTTGAACAAAAGCAGATCGAAATCCGACTTGATGCCGATAAATTGGTCGCATCAAGCCTTAATAGCCTCGATTTACGATCGCGTTTACTGGCAGAAAACTTTGTCATCAGTGCAGGTACCCTAAGAGAAAATTCACGGGTGTATCAAGTCTCACCAAAAGGTGAATTTACCAGCCTTGATGATATCAATAGTCTGGTGATTGTGCCGGGTATCCGCTTGCAAGATATTGCGATGGTGAGCTATGCCCTGCCCGAGAAAATTGAAGGCAGACATTTAGATCAAAAATATGCGGTGGGTATTGATGTATTTAAGGAATCTGGTGCCAATTTAGTAGAAGTGTCTGATCGTGTGCTAAGCGTTATCGAACAGGTTAAGCAAGATCAGCAATTTAATGGCATCAAACTGTTTATCATGGAAGACCAAGCCTATGGGGTTAAATCCTCACTCAAAGACTTATTACTATCGGGCTTAATGGGTGCGGTACTGTCATTTGGGGTGCTGTTTCTGTTTTTGCGTAACCTTAAAATGACCTTAGTGGTTATCTCATCGGTACCGATTTCATTATGTATGACATTGGCTGGTATGTATTTTTTAGGCTACAGCTTAAATATTTTATCGATGATGGGATTGTTATTAGCCGTCGGCATGTTGATTGATAATGCGGTTGTCGTCACCGAAAGCGTGCTACAAGAGAAACAAGCTGGGCATATTGACGACACTTGTCAGATAAAAGCCAACCAACAAGCCGTGTTAACTGGCGTTGAAAAAGTCTCTTTGGCGGTTTTAGCAGGCACATTAACCACCGCCATTGTATTTTTACCGAATATTTTCGGCGTAAAAGTGCAACTGACCATCTTTTTAGAACATGTTGCTGTGGCCATTTGTATCTCGCTAGCGGCTTCATTATTGGTAGCGAAAACATTAATCCCACTGATGCTCAACCACTTTCACTTTGAAGTGCAGGCCGCTAATGACAACAATCGCTTAGGGCGTTTTTATCAACGTAGCCTCACGTGGATATTAACCCGACCAAAACGTTCTGGTGTCATCGCAGTGGCATTGTTGATATCAACAGCATTGCCATTAAGTATGGTGCAACAAGATCAAGGAGATGGCGAAGGTAATGACCGTTTATACATTAATTACCAGCTAGAAGGTCGCCATAATCTAGCGGTGACCGAAGCCATGATTAATAGCATGGAAACGTATTTATACAGCAATAAAGACAAGTTTTATATTGATGCGGTTTACAGTTACTACGCCCCGCAAGATGCACAATCAACCATTTTATTGCAAAAAGACATCCCTATAGACATTGGTGAGTTAAAGAAAATGATCCGCGAAGGATTTCCTAAATTTTCGATTGCCACGCCACAATTTGGTTGGGGTAATGAAAATAATGGCATTCGTGTAACCTTAACAGGGCGCTCAACAACGGAATTAATTCGCATCAGTGAACAAGTGATGCCATTGCTCGACAATATTGAAGGCTTAGTCGATGTGCGCTCGGAAGTGAATGGCGCCCAACAAGAAGTTGTGGTGGTGATCAACCGAGAAATGGCTGCCCGTCTGGATTTAACCTTAAGCGATATAGCATCGAACATTGCCATTGCCTTAAGAGGTTCGCAGTTACGTTCGTTTCGCCATGATCCTAGCGGCGAACTACGCATCGAACTGGCCTACGACAAAAGCTGGCAGAACTCTTTAGAAAAGCTTAAGCAACTGCCGATTATTCGCCAAGGTGACCGAGTTTATACCCTAGACAGTTTAGCTGAAGCAACTGTGGTGCCTCGATTTGATACTATCCGTCATTTTAATCGCCAAACGGCTTTATCCATTGGTGCAAATCTTGAAGATATCACAACCGAAGAAGCGCAAACTAAAATTACTCAGGTGATGGACTCGGTGAACTTCCCTTACGGGTACGGTTACTCGTTACGCGGTGGTTTTGAACGCCAGGATGAAGACCAGTCCATCATGGCGGTAAATATGATCTTGGCTATCGCAATGATTTATATCGTCATGGCGGCGTTATTTGAGTCACTGCTGCTACCTACTGCTATTATCACTTCGATTATGTTCTCAATTACGGGTGTGTTCTGGGCATTGTGGCTCACAGGCACGCCAATGTCGGTAATGTCGATGATTGGCATACTTATTTTAATGGGCATTGTGGTTAATAACGGTATTGTACTGGTAGACCAAATTAATCAGATGACACCCGATTTGGATAAGCTAAGTGATACCATCATTAGCGTGTGTATTACTCGTTTACGTCCGGTATTAATGACGGTTGCAACCACAGTGCTGGGATTAGTGCCATTAGCCATGGGAGATACTCAGATAGGCGGTGGTGGGCCGCCGTATTCGCCAATGGCCATTGCCATTATTGGTGGGTTAACCTTTTCAACTGTCACCAGTTTGTACTTGGTACCATTATGCTATCAAGCGCTATATCTCGTGCGCCATAAAGCCGCAATTAGATTAGGGGTAGCCAATACATTTGCCCAAAAACTGTTGCCTTGGACCAAATAGTCCCGCACTTCAGTTCTGCTGGTGCATCGTTATTGTTTACTGTAGTCAATGTTTGCTATGGTCAATGCTTGCTATGGTCAATGCTTAATAAGCTACATTGGAGAAGCGTGATTTTATTTAATCAGATGCTAATTCACTGGATGTTATTGCGCCATAAGTGATCAACTTGTTACGCTAGGCAGTATTAATAACAATAACATAATTGCTATTACAGCAATGAGGGAGCGTCATGAAACTCACATTTCAACGTCACATCATCGGACTCAGTGCATTAGCTATGCTTGCATTAGCTCAAACATCAGCCATTGCTGATGATAAGTTCAGCGATGTGGTGATTAAATCTAAAAAACTAGACAATAATACTTACATGTTTATCGGGGCCGGAGGCAATATTGCGGTTTCTGCAGGAGATGACGGCATATTAATTGTTGATGATCAATTTGCACCTTTAGCCGATAAAATTACCGCTGCACTCAATGACATTCAACCTGGTCTGCCTAAGTACATCGTTAACACTCATTACCATGGCGACCATACAGGTGGAAACGCCCACTTCGGCCAAACAGGCTCTATCTTGGCTCATCATAATGTTCTCAAGCGTCTCAAAGCCGATAGCAGTACTCCTGCGTCAGCATTGCCCGTTATCACTTATGAAGACAATATCTCAATTCACTTTAATCAAGATACTTTAGAAGTTATCCATCTAGGGCCCGGCCACACCGATGGGGACAGTGTCGTCATGTGGCAAAAGGCCAATATTATTCACATGGGCGATTTATACTTTAAAGACCGCTTTCCATACATTGATTTAGCTGCTGGAGGCTCTGTAACAGGCTACCGTGAAAACGTTAGTCTTATCCTCGATCGTTTAGACAATAAAACTAAGGTAATACCTGGTCATGGTGCGTTAGCCGATAAAAATGCACTGCTAAAATTCAAGCATATGCTTGATGACAGTATTAATTGGATGCGTGGTGAAATTGAAATGGGCCATGATTTAGCCACCATCAAAAAACAGGGCGTGCCAGCAAAATATGCTAATTGGGCTTGGGAATTTATCTCGGCAGATAAATGGATTGAAACCTTATATCAAGACCTAGCCGCTAAATCTTAACTAGAAAATCCATATCGGCATATCGATATCACCGTAGACTTACATACAAAAAAGCTTGTTGTTTTAAGCAAGCTTTTTTGTATAAATACCAATGTAGTTAAAGACAGAACATCCACTATGCCAGTGTTAAAGGCGCTTGCCTGAAATGCCATAATACCCAATACACTGGCTTCAAATCTTTTCCGCCAAAATCCCGAAAAGGTCTTGCGAAATAATATAACCATTGCCAGGAAGCTAAAAATTGTTTGGCTTTTTGCCATATCGCTTCACCACCAGCTAAACGATAACAAGCTATAGCTTGGTTGATCATTCTGTTATTAGGCCCAATATAGCGATATAAGCTATGGATAAACACCAACACATCTCGAACTTGTTGTGAGACAACGGATTTATGCTGTTGGTTCGCCTCAAAATCAATAAATTTAACCTCACCAGCTTGCCAGCTGATATCACGCAAAGCTGGACGGCCATGAGCAAGCTGCATAGAGTGCAGTTTCGCTAAAGCTACGCTGACATCATTTAAAATGGGTTGCCATAAAGCTTGGCTAGTATGGTCCAACAGATGATTAATCGTATTGCCAACGTCTTCGACAACCATGTAACCGTCACCATAATCGACAACCGCAGGCACTGGTGCACCTATATGACTAAGCGTATTTAATATACCAATTTCTTTATGTAAAGCAGCTGTGGAGTTTTGCTTTAATAAACGCATCGCACCTGCAAGATGCTCTACTTGCTTCAACCAATATCGCTTACCCTGATATTCGAAAGGTACGATACGCTCGCCACGGTGTTCGCGATAAACCTTAGCTACATGTTGTTGAAAACCATTATTCTCAGTCATAAAACAACCTAGTCATCGACTCACTATTACTGATTACTAAATTATCTTCCTAACGTTTATAGAACTCAATTAAACCAATGGTTTTTAGTGCTTTTTCATAAAATATTAGCCATATATATAAACTTTATACATAGCTTGTATACAAACTAAAAACACAAAAGATACATTTAGTTACCATCGATGTTAATCAGTATGAATATCAGATCAATTCATCATTAAATAGAACACACTGCAACTGACTCGTTGAAAATGATTAGATAAATGGAACAGAAAGGTAAAGTGTAGAGGCTTGAGTACAAACAGAAATATTATTGCTCAATAGGATGGCTTTCCTCAAAAAAAAGCGCCCTTTTGGGCGCTTAATCATTCTTGGCACTACCGATATGTTATTCAGTCACTATCGCTGTAGCACGATTTTCTAACAATACCGGAATACCTTCGGTAATAGGATACGCTAACTTATCAAATTTACAGATCAGCTGTTGCGACTCTTTGTCGTAATCTAGCTTTCCTTTACATACTGGGCAGGCCACAATTTCGAGTAATTTTTTATCAAATGCCATGAGACAATCCTTTTTTAGTTTGAGCCACTTGCTGTAATTGGCTCAACAATGCGTGATCAAATTCTGAGTTAAGCTTCGCATTTACAGGTAAATACCACCAGTTTGATTGTGCAAAATCGCGACATTTAACCGCATCTTTTTCAGTCATTAATAATGAATGCTGTACGGATAAGTCACTTAATTGCTTTTGATCAAAAGCTTGGTGATCTGCGAACTCAACTGTTTTTACTACTTTATAGCCTAACTGGCTAATACTATTAAAGAAACGTTGCGGGTTACCAATACCAGCCATTGCAACGACACTATTTTGCTGATTAAACTTATCTTGTAGATTGTTGTCAACCAGACAAAGCGGTGCAGGTTCTAGTGCCATCAGCACTTCACCGTTTTGAGCTGGTCCGCCATTATTTATCACAAAATCAACTGAATTTAACCGCCACAAACCTTCACGTAAAGGACCGGCGGGTAACAAGCAGTGATTGCCATAACGACGCTCTCCATCCACTAAAGCAATTTCGATATCGCGGCCTAAGGCATAATGTTGTAAGCCATCATCACTAATAATTACATCAACATCAAAGTCTGTTAATAATGTTTGCGCAGCGCTCACTCTCTTTGCGCCGACAACCATAGGCACTTGAGTGCGAGCCACTATCATTGCAGGCTCATCACCTACATCACTGGCTTTTGCATTAGGAGTAACAGCAACAACACCATCAACATTAACCCCATAACCTCGGCTTATTACACCTGGCTTGTAACCGTGTTGGCGTAACAGTTCAATTAAATAAATTACTGTCGGGGTTTTACCACTGCCTCCCGCGGTGATATTACCCACCACTATTACGGGTACGGGTAATACTTGCGCTTGTTTAAACCCAAAACTAAACAGTAACCGCCTAATATAAGAGATGAACCAAAATATCCCAGATAGTGGCAGTAATAACCATTTGGCCTGATGACCTTGGTACCAAATTCGATGAATAAGCTGTTGCATCACAACCACCTAATCATTATTGACTAAACTGCATCTGGTAAAGATTAGCGTAAATGCCAGCTTGGGCAATTAACTCACTGTGATTGCCGCGTTCAACAATTTTCCCTTGGTCGATAACCAAAATTTCATCAGCGCTTTCTATGGTTGATAAACGGTGTGCAATCACGATAGAGGTGCGATTATGACGAAGATTGTCGAGGCCCTTTTGAATCGCTTTTTCGGACTCAGTATCCAATGCTGATGTTGCTTCATCTAAAATTAACACTGGCGCATCACGTAACATGGCACGAGCAATGGCAATACGTTGGCGCTGGCCGCCTGAAAGCAACACACCATTTTCGCCGACTTGGGTATCAAGACCTTCAGGTAAAGTATCAATAAATTCCATGGCATAGGCTAACTCTGCGGCATGTACTATTTGTTCGCGAGTCACTTCACCTGGGTAGGCATAGGCAATGTTATTGGCAATGGTGTCATTAAATAAGGTAACTTGTTGCGACACTAGAGCGACTTGATTACGAAGTGATTTTAGTTGGTAATCATAAATACTGGTGTCATCAAGACGGATATCACCAGTTGATAAATCACCGTAAAAGCGAGTGATCAAACTGGCAATGGTCGATTTACCAGAGCCAGAACGCCCTACTAACGCAACCGTTTTACCCGGCTTAACTTCAAAATTAATCCCATTAAGTGCAGACTTTTCTTGGCCAGGATATGCAAATGTCACATTATCAAAGGCCAACTTACCTTCAACTCTATCAATACTAAATACGCCATTATCAGGTTCTGGCGCAGTGTCTAATAATTCAAATACTGTGGTACAAGCGGCAATACCACGCTGAAATTCCGCATTAACACGGGTTAAGTTTTTAATCGGTTGTAGCATGGCTAACATGGCGCCTAAAATAGCCGCGAACGTACCAGCGGTTAAATCGGTTTTCATGCTATCCCAAGTGGCAGCATACAACACAAACGCCAATGCGAATGAACCAATCACCATAATGAGCGGCTGGCTGATTGACTGTGCAACCGCTAGTTTCATGTTTTGGTAGCGATTACGATCGTTAACTTGAAAAAAGCGTTCAACCTCAGTTTTTTGTCCACCAAACACTAATACGTTTTTATGGCCCTTAATCATCTGTTCTGTGGTTGCGGTTACACCGCCCATAGCAGATTGAATTTGCTTAGACACCTTGCGAAAGCGCTTACTGACTACACTGATAACCACACCCATGATGGGGCCTATCACCAAAATACATAATGACAATTTCCACGAATAGTAGAACATAATGCCTAACATACCGATGGCCGTCATGCTGTCACGGACAATTGAAATCAACGCACTGCCTGATGCACGAGCAATTTGCTCGGTATCAAACGTAACGCGTGAAATCAAATTACCGCTATTTTCACGGTCAATATAACTCACAGGTAAACGTAGGTAGTGCTCAAACACTTGTTGACGCATATCCATAATGAGCTGAGCACTCATGTACGACACACAATAGGTCGACACGAAGTTAGCCACACCACGCAAGCTAAACATTAAAATAACCGCGATTGGGGCCATTAACATAATGTCTTTATTGGCGTTAAAGCCACCGTGCGTTGGTAAGTCGACACCGGCGACTATCGCAGGCGTTTGACTGAAGCCTTCATCAATAAACGGCTTAATAAATGCGATAAACGCTGCATCGACAGCGCCATAAGTAATAAGACCTAGAACAGCCATAATAAACATAGCTTTCATCGGTACGACATAGGCCATCAAACGTTTGAAAACGACCCACATTTCATTTTTAGGTGATGCTGACATTGAATCCAATACTTAACTAGCAAACATGAATAACATTCTACTCTGCTTTAAGTGACTCACCAAATCTAAACAAACGGTTATACCAAAATGGGGCAATTTGCTGACGGTAAGTGGTTACTTTGTAGCCTTCAGTTGTGAAGTTGATGCTTATTTGGCCGACATGGCCAGTTTGTAACATTTTACTGCCTTGTTGTTGATACCTCGCCATAATATCTGGTTTAGGAAACCCATATTGATTAGAGAAGCCAGCGGTAAAAATAGCTAATTGGGGGTTAACACTATCAATAAAGGCTGGGGTAGATGAGGTGCGACTACCGTGGTGCGGAACGAATAAAATATCGGCTTGAATATCTGCATTTACCGCCAAAAGTGCTTGCTCTCGTGGAGCTTCAATGTCTCCGGTTAACAACACCGTTGACTGACCGTCAAACAATTTAACCACGCAGGAACGGTTATTATCATTACTATTGGCGCTTAAAATATTTGGGATAAAACTCAATTGTACGCCGCGCCACAATAATTCACCGTCACAAGTTCGCACGCTATGTGATGATTCAGTTAACGCTGAGGCTGACGCTGAAAAATCAGCAATTAATGCCGCCTGTGGAAATTGATCGACCAACACGTTTAATCCACCAGCATGATCATTATCGTCATGACTCACAACAATATAATCAACATAACGGATACCTTTACTGGCCAAAAAAGGCAATATTGCACGTTGAGCATAACTGAACTCCCCATAAGCAGCGCCAGTGTCGTAAATAATTCCGTGCTGCCCTTGTTGTAAAACCACTGCCATTCCTTGAGCCACATCGATGGCATGAAGTTGCCATGGTGTTTCACCTAACGAAGACGCTGGTGAAAACACTATCTCATGAGTCACTAACTTGTTCATAATGATGGGCAGCATCAGTACTGCCACTACAACGCTATAACTCCATTTTCGCTGACTCGGTACGTATCTGCGTAGCACCAACAACATCAATGCTAAAACAAAAAACATTCCCCCCGCTAGCTCTTTCTCGGTTAGCACCAGTTGATTTAACGGCAAATCATCGCTCAGCTGTAATAACCATGCAAAAGGCTCCAAACTTAAATTAGCCCACTGAAATATCATTAAACTAAAACTTTGCAATGAAGCAGTATCAATGCCTAGCACCCACAAAATCCATAACGCCAGTAACCAAATGCAAAAACTCAACAGGGTTAATGGAATAACCACCAAGCTAAACCAAGGCACCAGCAGCATATTCAACCAAATACTATGAGGTGCAATGCCACCAAATAATATCCCTTGCAAAATGCCGAGCAACAGCGCTAAACGCCATTGAATCGACCACAAAATACCGAGTCCATGTAAAATGTTATCCTTCAGCAGCATAACTTTTTCAATACATCTGTCAGTCAAAGTAAGCTCGGGGACATCAATGCTTCGATTAACGAGAACAGGGTCTAGGTTAGATGGCTGATCTACCGAGTCAGGTTTCACCGACAATAGAATAATCACCAATGCCCCAAAAGATAACCACAACCCAGCACCTAACGATGCAAAGGGATCCACCAACATCACAAAAAATAATGCATAAGCAAGTCGATCCCAATGATGACTAAATTGTTTAATAAAACTAAATATCAACAATAAAAACAGCATCAACAATGCGCGTTGAGTGGCAATAGCAAAACCCGATAAGTAGCCATAACCTAAGGTAAATACTGCTGCAAATACCATTGCCAGTTGGATTTTACCCAAATGCTGCCATGAAAATGCATAGCGACTTATCCCAATCAAAATGCCATAAAATAATCCGAAAACTACCGACAGATGTAAACCTGAAATCGCGACTAAATGCCCTGCTCCGGTCTGTTGCAACTGCTGCCAACGTTGAGAGGTTAATGCGCTTTTATCGCCAAAAATCAAAGCGTGTAAAATATCGCCATGAGAAAACTGCCCCAATAAAGGTGATAATATTTCCATGATTTGTTGACGCATTGAGCTACTGTGACTAAGCAACTCTGCTTGCTTAACACGACCTTTAGCGACAATATGCTGGCTAATAAAATACTTTTGCTGGTTAAAACCGCCTTGATTTTGGATGCTTGAGATCCCTTTAACTTTTGCATTAAATTGCCATATTTGGCCAACAACAATTTTATCTGGCTTTTGCCATGTTAATCGGTAATATCGCTGCACATTATTAAGCGCCAACGTCTCAAAAAATGCGTCTTGATGGGGTTTTGCTATAACGCGCACATCAAAACTAATCCAGTCGCGGTTTTGGCTAACTAGTGATACTATCTGCGCCTTAAACTCGATTTGTTGCGACTTTTCAACATATTGATGCATATATAGACAATGAAATAACAGGCTCAGCCAAATGACGGCGAATAAACAGCCGGCCATAAGCGGCCCTTTGCGAAGACAAAGAAGCATAGCCAAGAATAGAATGGGCAAACACCATATTGGTGCCAGCGAAGGCCATAACATCGCTGATAAAGAACAGGCGCAAAAGCCATAGATAAATCGATTCATAATGAATTAGTTAAGACATTAATCGACAAATATGCCAAAAAAATTAATACAAAGATTTATGCCAAAACCAGAAACACTCCGTGAACATAAGTATTTGCGGATGTTTGGCAAACTATTGCACAAGCCTAATTTGTGGGCATTGAATCGCAAATCAGCTCCAGGAGCCTTTGCTGTTGGGCTATTTGTGGCTTGGCTCCCCATGCCATTTCAAATGGTTGTTGCTGCAGGATTTGCCATTATGTTTAACGTCAACCTTCCCGTTGCTGTGGCGCTGGTATGGATAACAAATCCACTGACGATGCCAATTATGTTTTATGGAGCCTACTTGTTAGGCACTAAAATCCTAGGACATAAAGCACAAGCATTTCAGTTTGAAGCCAGCTGGGCATGGATTGAAGCCTCAGTATCAACTATCGGCCCGCCTTTTCTTGTTGGTTGCCTAGCACTAGCCATTATCAGTGCTTTGGTAGGGTTTATTGTCATTAAAAGCATGTGGCGCTATTCAGTTCTGTTTAAATGGCAAAAACGTAAAGGCCAGTAACACCTCATAGATTGATTAATGTACTTGTATTAAGGCCGCTACTGCGGCCTTTTCTATAAGTTAGAGATGTTGATTTAAATTTTGTGCCATCCGCTTTGCTAAACGTGAAAAATCTGCAATTTCTTGGTCTGTTAACCCACTTTTCATTAACTCATTCACACGTGACTCTGCGGTAGATAATTTGGTAACAATCTTAATTCCCGCAGGGCTTAAGCCTAAAAAGTAACTGCGTTTATCGCTAGGATTATCTGATTTTTCAGCATACTTAAGGTTAATTAATTCTTTAATCAACCGTGCAAGTTGCGCCTTATCAATCAATGTTTTTTGCACTATATCATTCGCTGTTACTTGTTTATCTTGGTTAGCAATTATTTTTAACACCCGTAAATGTAATGGCGTTAACCCAAATTCAGCGCTATCAATAGCATGACGCAATGAACGCTTTACACTGTGTAATAAATTAAACAATGGCTCTTTTATATTTTCAGACATAAGACATCCTCAAAATCATTTTAATACCCCAGCAGCATCAAATTCTATTACAACAACCAATAACTAGTTGACTTTGTCAACAACAATCAATATAGTTGACATTATCCACTAACAGCAAGGTTAATGCAATTATCAGTTGCAGCAAACGAGTGATTAAACCCCAACGCTTTGCTAACCCAAACGACAGGCAAGTTATTATGAATAACCAATCAGCTAAAAAATCTCCAACCCGATTAACTTATATCAGTGACATTATTGAAATAAGCCCTTATTTACGTAGATTGGTGTTGAGTGGCGAGCAACTGGCTAATTTCCCTGCCGATCAACAAGGGGCCTATGTAAAAGTATTAATACCGCAACCCGGTGAAACCACCGTAAATATGACGTTAACCGGTCCTAATGCTGCGATTAAGCGCTCATATACCATCAGGGAGTTTGATCCTGTGCGTGGTCAACTTAGCTTAGATTTTGTGATAAATAAGCATACGGGGCCAGCAACCGATTGGGCAAAATTAGCTAACGTTGGCGATACCGTCGCAATTGCAGGCCCTGGGCCATTAAAAATGAATCGATTCGATTTCAATGACTACTTATTATTTGGAGATTCCACGTCTATCAATGCCGTTGATGCATTGATAAAGCGGCTTCCCGCCACCGCTAAAGGGCATATCATCATGTTGGTGAATAGCCATCAAGAGCAAGCGCTGCTCAGTCAACACCCATTATTGAAAACCCATTGGTTAGTACTAAATGACAGTATCACTGCAGAACAACAGATAGATTGGTTATTAGATAAACTTGAACTCTTTGGTGATTTACCTGCTGTGACACAAGTTTTTGTCGGCTTAGAGGCCACCCAAGTGAGAGTAATAAAGCAATACTTACTTGAGCAACAACAATTACCATTAAGTTCAATCAGTGCTACGGGATACTGGAAGCGAAATACTGATGCTGACACGTTTGGTAAACAAAAGCAGATGCAGCCGTTGTAGTGTCTTTTTGTTTAGTTAAGCAAAGAACTGATTAAGTGATGGGTCGTAAAAATCACACGTTTCGACTATTTGTCATTTTAGCTTGTCATATGTGTGGCTAAACAAGGCGCTGTTTCTTATTTCTGGTTACGTCAATAGCATGTCCATTACCAATGAATGCAACACAATTAGCTGGTCAAAGGACTTTTTGACGCGGTAGATTACAAGCGGAGGCTCGATAGACTGCGATAAGCCCACACCACTAAATGCAGTGTAAGTAATCCACTGAAACTAACCGCAAAGAAAAGTAATGCAATGGATTCAACTGTCTTAGGCGTGTCCGCATAGCAATACCACCAAAGTGGCCATGCAATTATGCTCAGTAGGGTTAATTGCCACATGCAACGTTTACAACGGCCAACTTTTTGTATAAAAACAGAGTCGGAACATTGGTTACAGGACATAACAGCTTTCTTTATCATTTATGCTCAGGATATTGATTATCAAACTCGCTCGCCAACATGGCATACAGATACTCATCACCCCATGCGCCTTTAAAAAACACATTGTTAATAAAATGGCCTTCACGACGAAACTGCAACTTTTCTAAAAGTGCTGCACTGGCTAGATTGAGGCAATCTGTTTGAGCAATAACTCGATGACGAGATAATTCTACAAACAAATATTGCAATAAACGAGTTAGCGCTTGTGCCGCTATTCCCTGCCCTTGGAATGCAGGAGCGATCGTAAAACCGACTTCAACTTGGCTGTCATCAATAAAATGTAGCGCCAGATCGCCCATTAACAACTCATGCTGATCACTAATGGCTAATTGATACCATTGCCCTGCTTTAGCAAAATCTTGGTAATGGGTCGAATTGAATAAGCTTAGCGCATCTTGATAGTGGTAATCGGTCCAACTCTGATATCGAGCAACATTAGGATCCGCTCTATAGGCGGTAAATGCCGTTAAATCATTAAGACTAAATGGCCTGATGATTAAACTACCCGAGGTTAACGTAGGACACTTTAATGAACATAAACTTGAATCACTGTCCATATCAACCTCATTCATTTATAGAGTCTACCTTCCCGCTAATGCAGTGGCTGGCGCGATTTTAGTCGCTTTCCATGCAGGGTAAATGGTTGCAATAAGGCTCATGAATAGGCCCATTAACAATACAACTAATACATCTTGATAATGTAATTCAGAAGGAAGGAAATCAATAAAATAAATATCCGATGCTAATAGTTGAATACCTAATATCTGCTCAAGACTGCTGGCAATAGCACTTAAATTATATGCTAGAGTGACCCCTAATATGCCACCAATAGTGCACCCCATCAGTCCATTTAAAGCACCTTGCAGAATAAATATCGCCATAATGGCACCACGATGAAGCCCCATTGTCATCAGAATCGCAATTTCAGAGGCTTTATCGCGCACTGCCATAACAAGTGTCGACACAATATTAAAACACGCCACAGCAATAACCAGCGCTAACACCAAATACATCACTAAACGAACGAGTTGAATATCTTGGTATAAATGCCCTTGTGTGCGAGTCCAATCATTAATGTATAAATACTGCTCTTGGGCAAATCCTAAATCACGAGTGATACTTGCTGCATTAAACACATTATTGACTTGAATTCGTACCCCAGAAACGGCAGAACCCAGCTCGAGCAAATCGGCTAAATAATCAAGCGACACATAAGCTTGAGTCGATTCAATTTCGCCACCCAACTCGAACACGCCAGACACCACAAAGCGATGGCTTTTGGCCGACGTTAACTGACTGTTATTAGCATCTGGCGTATACATCGCCAAGGTGTCACCCACCTTCAAGCCCAACTTAGTTAATAAACTGCGGCCAAGCACGATATGATTTTCATCACTGCTTAATGACTGCCATGCATCGACAGACATATAATCAGCAATGCTGGACACGTCAGATTCATGTTTAATATCAATACCGTTGACGATTAACCCTTGAAACCCGCCTGGCTTTTGCACTAACCCTTGCAAGCGCACAAAAGGGGCAACGCCAGTAATCTGCGGCATATTTGAAGCACTTTTGGCAATATCCTGCCAATCGGCAATGGGTTGGTTAACCCCAACGAGTTCGCCGTGAGACACCACGCCTAATAACCGGTCTTGTAATTCTTTTTCAAAACCATTCATGGCAGATAACACCACAATTAGCACACCCACACCTAAGGCAATACCCGCAGTTGATGCAAATGAGATAAAACCGATAAAGCCATTAGACTGTCTGGCACGGAAAAAACGCCAGCCAATTGTTAACGGTAACCACTTACTCATTCGGCTAGCCCTGTTGGAGATGTTGCAGCAACAACTTGCAAAATGCCGTCTTTCATTGTCAATTGACGATCCATCTTGGCTGCTAATTTATGATCATGAGTAACCACCACGAACGCCGTACCAAATTGCTGCGCTAACTCGCGGATCATCGCATAAACATTATCACCACTGCTGGCATCCAAATTACCTGTAGGTTCATCGGCTAATACTAACTTTGGTTTGTTGATAAGTGCTCTGGCAATCGCCACACGTTGACGCTCACCACCCGACAATTGCGCCGGAATATGCTGCAAACGATGACCTAACCCCACACGTTCAAGTAAATTTTTTGCGTCTACCAAGGCTTGCGTTTTATCTCTGCCTTGAATAAATGCTGGCATCGCCACGTTTTCAATCGCGGTAAACTCTGGCAATAAATGATGAAATTGATAGATAAAGCCCAAATCCTGATTACGTATTTGTGCCTGACGCGCACTAGACAATTGATATAAATCTTCGCCGTCTAATAACACGGTTCCAGACGTTGGCGTGTCTAAGGTACCCATGATATGTAAAAGCGTACTTTTACCCGATCCAGAACTGCCTACAATGGCTAGCTGCTCACCCTTATACACGGTTAAATCAACACCCGATAATACCTGAGTGGTCACTTCACCGTCATGATAATGCTTACTGACGTGTTGAACTTGTAATAACGCTTGTTGTGTCTGGCTCATTATTCGTATCTCAAAGCGGTAGCAGGTTGAACCCTTGCGGCGGACAACGCAGGATAAAGAGTGGCAATTAAAGTAATCAATAATGTGCCTAAGATGATGAAACTCAATTGCGCTAATGATAATTCCACAGGTAGCGTCTGACCGACACCTAAAATAGAAATACCAACAGTGGTTAATATTTCATTCAAGTTAAGCGTTAACACAATGCCCGCAATCGCGCCAAGCATTAACCCTAACATCGCATTAAGCGAGCCTTGCACAATAAAAATATTCATCACTGAAGTAGTCGTTAACCCTTGGGTTTTTAGCACCGCAACATCGGTTGTTTTATCCACCACCATCATCACCAATGCTGACACAATATTAAATGCCGCTACGGCGACAATTAAACTGAGCATGAGTGACATCATATTTTTTTCCATTTTTACGGCGGCAAATAAATGACCAAAATCTTGGCGCCAATCACGAGTTTTGATGTCGATATTTTGCTTCGCAAATCCAGCAACCAGTTTGGGTGCTAACGCTGGCGCGGAAAATGGATCGTTCAAATAGACCCGTAATTCATTAATGGTATTACTGTCTTGGCGCATCAATTTACGCGCATCTTTATAATGTACATAGGCAACACTTGAATCGACTTGCGAGCCCATTTCAAATACACCTGCAACAGTAAATTTACGCTGACTCGGCACCGGGCCCATTGGTGAATACACCACCCCATCACCGCTTAACACTCTAACCTTATCGCCCGCTTTAACGTCTAATTTGCGGGCTAGATCGGTGCCGAGCACAATTGAATACTTGCCAGCTTGTAACGTTGAAAAAGCATCTGAATAAGTATGAGCCGCAATGCTCGACAATGATTGCTCAAGCTCTGGGTAAACCCCATACATTTGTATCGCTTGAATGTTACTGCTCGATTGGATCATAGCTTGCGTAGTCGCACTAGGCACAATGCCACGAATATTTTGTAATAAATATTTATCCGCCAACAGGCTTTGGCTACTTTGTTGCCAATCCCTAAATCCCATATCACTGATAAGGGTCATCTGCGGCACCGCCCCTAAAATGCGATTTTTTAGCTGGCCTTCGAGTCCATTCATCACAGAACTGACCACAATTAATGCTGCAACACCTAAGAAAATACCCGATACCGCAAAGAAGGTAATAAAAGAGGCAAAAGCATTCGCTTTTCGGGCTCGCCAGTAACGGTAGCCGATAAAAAATGAAAATCCTAAATTCATAAAAAAATACTAATCCTGTGCGCCTATTGGGGCGTATAAGTCAGACAATCAGGCAAAATGTGAATATGAAAACAACAAGCCAGCGTGTATGACTTGCTAAATCATTAAGTTGGGCACGATAATAGGGCTATTAGTGTGATAAATAAAGAGGCAAACCTTGATACCTGACAGCAATTCTTATTTTAGTGTGCCTCACCACTTTAATGTGTACTTAACTTCGTGGGATGCAAACCAAGCTTTACCCACAGATGATGAACTCCGCGACATGCAATCTGTTGGGTTAAAACTACTGACCGAAGTGAAAAGTCTTGAAGCAAATTGTTTACTGCAACTGCGCAATTTAGACAATGATGCTAAAGCCGTAGTCGACTTTTTAAAGCTACAATCGCGTAAAGTCGATTTAGTATTGCAACACGTATTAGAAAAAGAAGTTCAAGATGGTGAGTTATTTAAAGGTGATCAATTTGGTGGCAGTGGAATTAGTATCATTTCTTCACGTCCATTGGTTGTAAATGAACACGTTAAGACCCACATCTATTTGCATACAGAATTAGTGGCATTGTTGTGTCTGTGCCAAATACAAAGCTGCACCCCAGTATCAACAGATGACGCCACCGAAACCGCATATTGGCGCTGTGAGCTTGAATTTAGCCAAATACTTGAAGATGATATTGAGCAATTAGTCAAAGCAAGCTTGAATGTACAACAAAAAATGCTCAAAAAACGTAAACAGAATATCGATAAACAGCGTAGCTGAAGCCTCGCCTCATTCAATACGACTTGATCGCAAACGGAACTGACAAAGATTTCAATGAACCTATTTAGTGTACTCACGCCGCCGAGTGTAAAAAAAGGCCAACAAACGCAAACTTTGGCAACATTGGGTGGCGTGTCGCAAGCCATCACCCTCGCCAATTTAATCAATAACCATGCTGGCACCAGTATTATTGTCACTCACGATACGCCTAGTGCGTTATCGCTTGAGGTCGAACTGAGTTATTTATTAAACCACATCAATGTGAATGTGTGTTTGTTCCCCGATCGTGAAACCTTGCCTTACGATAGCTTTTCGCCACACCAAGACTTGATATCACAGCGACTTGAAACCTTAGCTAATATTGGTCAAAGCCAGCACAATGTGGTCATAGTACCAGTAAATACCTTAATGGTTCGCCTACCACCGAAGTCGTTTATGACCGCCAATGTTATGGTGCTTAATAAAGGCGACACATACAGTTTACAGCAAGCCAGGCAACACCTTACTGATACCGGTTACCATATCGTCGATCAAGTATATGAACATGGTGAGTTTGCTATTCGTGGCTCTATTATCGATATTTTCCCTACTGGCTCAAAACAACCATTACGCATAGAGTTGTTTGACGATGAAGTCGAATCGATACGCTTTTTTGATGTTGATACCCAGCGTTCAGGCATGGCTCGCGATGCGATTCGCATGTTGCCAGCCAAAGAATTCCCAACCGACAACCATGCTATTGAAGGTTTTAGACAACGTTATCGTCGTCGCTTTGAAGTAATTTCAAAAGAAGCCGAGTCAGTTTATCAACTCGTTAGCCGTAATTTAATGCCCGCAGGCATCGAAAACTACTTACCGTTATTTTTCGATGATACGGCAACATTGTTTGATTATTTACCGCAAAACAGTCAACTCATCACCTTAGGCAATATTGAAAAAGCCAGCTTAGCGCACTTACATGAAGTAAACGTTCGCTACGAAGACCGACGAGTTGATCCACTAAGGCCGTTATTGGCGCCAAAAGAACTTTACTTGCTTAATGATGAATTATTCGCGGCATTTAAATCTTTTACTCGTACCCAATTATTACAGCAATATATTGCCACCGACACCAATAATGCCGGCGAGCCGCTAGCTGAAGTTGAACTTCCAACGCATACCCTCATCGCTAACGTTGAAACACTGCCAGACATCAATGCTAACCATAAACTCAAACAACCACTCATTGCGTTACAAGAGTATTGTCAGCAGCATCCAAAATTAGTGTTTAGTGCCGAATCGGAAGGCCGCCGTGAAGCCCTGTTAGACTTATTTGCCAAAATTGACATTAAACCCAAGCAGTTTGCTCATCTTAACGACTATCTAGCAGCCAAAGACAATATCGGTTTAATCGTGTCACCTTTGGCGCGAGGTTGTGTGCTAACCGACACCGCAAAAGGTGCCGTGAGCATCATTTGTGAAACCGAACTGTTTGGTCAGCGTATTTCGCAGCAACGTCGCCGCGAAAAGCAAAAGCAAGTTAGCACCGATGTTTTAGTTAAAAACCTAGCTGAACTTAAAGTCGGTCAACCTATTGTCCACTTAGAGCACGGTGTTGCGTTATACCAAGGATTAGAAACGCTCGATACTGGCGGTTTGGTTGCAGAATACTTAAAACTGGAATATTCAGGTGGTGACAAGTTGTATGTGCCAGTGTCGTCACTGCATCTTATCAGTCGCTACAATGCCAGCGGCGATGGTAATACTCACCTCAATAAGTTAGGTAACGAAACCTGGGCTAAGGCCAAGAAAAAAGCCATCGAACGTATTCGTGATGTGGCCGCTGAATTGTTGGATGTCTATGCCCGTCGTCAAGCTCGCCCTGGCGATGCGATGAGTATTGATGAAGAAGAATACGCCCAATTCAGTCAAGGTTTCCCCTTTGAAGAAACCGTCGACCAAGAAAGTGCCATTCACGCAGTACTTGAAGACATGCAAGCACCACGCGCAATGGATCGTTTAGTCTGTGGTGACGTGGGTTTTGGCAAAACAGAAGTGGCTATGCGAGCAGCATTTGTTGCTGTGAATGCCGGTAAACAAGTGGTGGTGTTAGTACCGACTACCCTACTTGCCCAGCAACACTACGAAAACTTTAAAGACCGTTTTGCTGATTGGCCTATCGTTATTGAAGTGATGTCACGCTTTAGAACCGCTAAAGAGCAAAGCAGTGTTGTCGAACAACTGTCTGAAGGTAAAGTCGATATCGTTATCGGTACCCATAAGTTACTGTCTTCAGAAGCTAACTTCGATAACCTCGGGTTATTAGTCATCGACGAAGAACACCGCTTTGGTGTGCGTCAAAAAGAAAAAATTAAAGCATTACGTGCCAATGTCGACATTTTAACCCTCACCGCCACACCGATTCCGCGGACATTGAACATGGCTATGTCAGGTATGCGAGATTTATCGATTATCGCTACCCCTCCAGCTAAACGTTTGGCAGTAAAAACCTTTGTGCGTGAATATGACAAAGCCACGGCACGAGAAGCCATCTTGCGTGAAATTTTGCGTGGTGGCCAAGTGTATTATCTGCATAATAATGTTGAGACCATTGAAAAAACGGCGCAAAACATTCGCGATTTACTGCCAGAAGCCCGCGTCATAACCGCCCATGGGCAAATGCGTGAACGCGATCTTGAAAAAGTCATGTCAGACTTTTATCACCAACGTTTTAACGTGTTGGTATGTACTACCATTATCGAAACCGGTATCGATGTGCCTAGTGCCAATACCATCATTATCGACCGAGCCGATATGTTTGGTTTAGCACAATTGCACCAGCTTCGCGGCCGTGTTGGCCGATCGCATCATCAAGCCTATGCTTATATGATGACGCCACATCCTAAACGTATGACCCCAGATGCCCGCAAACGTCTTGCAGCCATTGAAGCCCTAGAAGATCTTGGCGCAGGTTTTTTACTCGCCACCCAAGATTTAGAAATTCGCGGTGCGGGTGAATTGCTTGGCGACGAACAAAGTGGCCATATCTCAAAAATTGGTTTTAGCTTATACATGGAAATGCTGGAATCTGCCGTAAAAGCCCTCAAAGAAGGAAAAGAGCCTTCTTTAGCCTATATGATGAGTGCCAAAGCAGAAATTGATTTACGCATTCCGGCATTATTACCAGAAGATTACGTCAGTGATGTTAATATGCGCTTATCATTGTATAAACGAATCGCTAACTGCGAAACCGACACCATGCTCGATGAACTTAAAGTCGAATTTATTGACCGATTTGGTATGTTACCTGTGCCAACCCGTAATTTGATGGCGATTACTCTGTATAAACATCAAGCAACCGCGTTAGGTATTCATAAAATTGAAATGCATGCCAAGGGTGGCAGTGTCGAATTTGGTCAAGAAAATCACGTCGATCCGATGTTTATTATTGGTTTGTTGCAAAACCAACCACAAATCTATCGAATGGACGGGCCAAATAAGTTAAAGTTCAACATTCCTGCTGAGACAAGCAAAGAGCGTCTTGAGTTAATCAACACCCTGCTTGGACAGTTCGCTAAACATCAAATTTTGGAGACAAATAGTGCTTCGTAAACTTGCGATTTCTATCGCCGCTATCACAGCGCTATCCCACAGCTTTTCAGCCCATGCAGAATCATGGTTTGAAGTTGAAGTGTTTGTATTTGAACGCCAACAACCGTCAGTTGAAAAATGGCTAAATGCTACACCGCCCAAACTCAGTAAAGATACGGTGGATATCATTACTCCAGTGATCAGTACCGACATAACCGGAGTAGCCGTTGGCTTAAATGGTTGTACTTCAACCGACTGGACCAATGGCTCAAGTAACTGTAATGACCCAAAAATCAGTAACAGTATCGCGGCTCATCCAAGCGAGGTTCCGTTTAATATCGGAGCCAACAAGCCGCAAACCGCTTATTTAGGTCAAGGTCCATTACTGCTGGCTCAAAGCCAGGGTAAGTTTAATGACTTAATGAGAACCATTAGCCGCGAACCTTATGTTAAAAGCTTAGTGCATTTAACCTGGCAACAAAATATGCAGTCGCGCAGACGCGCTAAGCCTGTGCGAATATTTGGCGGAAAGGATTTTTCAAAAAGTTTTGAATATCATGGTTTAGCTGTCAAAAAGCCAACTCAAACAGAAGCCATGCCAAGCACAGAATTTGGTGCTTTAGGTAACTTTTATGAAGCGCCAAAAATAGGCCCTGTATGGGAGTTAGATGGCTCGATAAACATTTATCTCAGCCATTACCTGTATATTGAAAATAATCTGGCTTTGCGTAAACCAACTCAAAAAATGCTTGAATCCAGCCCTTTAGAGTTTAATGAATATGCCGCTCTAGACATTGAAGGTAAAAAGCAACTAGCACCTTATTTAGAAAGCATCCCACTTATTCAGAATCGCCGTGTGCGCAGTGGTGAGATCCACTACTTTGATCACCCGCAGCTGGGTATCGTAATGCAAATTCGTAAAATGGCCCAACCTACTAATGTTAAACCAATTGATTTAACCGAGCGTGCTACCACTAGCCAACCAGCACCTTATACTGGTTAATAGCTCGATAGCTTAATACTAAAAAACCGGATCAATTGATCCGGTTTTTTGCTTAATGGCCTAGCTCATTTACTACATAACCTTCGCACGGAAAATTAATACATCCCTTAACTCGAGCTGTGGTTATTTAAACAATTTACAACGATTGAGCAATGCGAGTGATATCCATCGCCAATAGCTGAGCAGCTTGCCAACGTGTTTGCTGTTCAAGAGCCTGCGAGGCTTGTGCAGTATTACCTTTTAGCGATAATGCGGTATGTGTAGGCTCGGCAGCCGGCCAATCAAACTCTGTTAATAAAGCATTAACGCCAACAGAATCATTACAGACCAAAATCATATCACAGCCAGCATCTAACGCCGCCTTAGCACGGCCAAGGTAGTTACCTGCAAAGCTGGCACCCTTCATGCCTAAATCGTCAGAAAAAATCACCCCATCAAAACCTAATTGTTGACGTAAAATAGTTTGTAGCCAGTAAGATGAAAAGCCTGCGGGATTAGGGTCAATATTTGAATAAACCACATGCGCTGGCATCACACCTTGTAGCTGCTGAGAACCTATCAAGTGCTTAAATGGCTGCATATCAAAAGCTTCCACTTGCTCTTTAGTCCTTGGATCAACTGGCATGGCAATATGTGAATCGGCAGCAACACTGCCATGGCCAGGAAAATGTTTTCCTACCGCAGCCATACCGGCCTCATTCATGCCAATGATGAACTGCTGTGCTAATGCACTGACTTCATCAGGAACCGCACTAAAACTGCGCTTACCAATCACTTCACTTATACCATTTACGTCTAAGACAGGTGCAAAACTTAAATCGATATCACACGCTAACAGCTCAACAGCCATTAAAAACCCGCACTCTTTCGCCCATTGTTTAGCTAATGTTAAATCGCCTTTAGCAGCAGGTAAAATATCACCCATGGCAGGTATTAAACTAAAACCTTCACGAAAACGTTGAACTCGGCCACCTTCATGATCGACCGCAATTAATAATTCAGGGCGAATACTGCGAACACTTTTAACCAATTCAATTAATTGATTTTTATTTTCACAGTTGCGGCTAAACAATATAATGCCACCTACCTGCGGATGCTGTAATTGCGCAGTTTCTGTTGCAGATACAGTTAAACCTGCAAGATCCATCATTAAATAGCTCAAATCTTTCCCTTATCTATAAAGCTGACTATCACGTCAGGTTAATCAAGTCACATTATGCATCAAGTATAAGGCTGGCTAATGTGAGAATAATGCATCAAAAAATCTAATGAACAGTCATTGATTAATGTGTGGGATACTCTACCAAGAATAGGAGATAAACCGCCAACATTACTTTTGACGATTATACTCACTTATAATGAAAACAATAAACGACTCAGCAAGGGTTAAACAACATGATTAGTGTATTTGACATGTTCAAAATTGGTATCGGTCCATCTAGCTCACATACAGTGGGTCCTATGAAGGCAGGTAAAACTTTTATACAGCATGTCGCTGATAATAATTTATTAGCGGATACCGACGAGTTACAAACAGAATTATTTGGATCTTTAGGTCAAACAGGCAAAGGCCATGGTACCGGTAAAGCGGTCATTTTAGGGCTAATGGGTGAAGACCCAGAAACCGTAGATACCGATGGGATTGATGCCATTTTAGACGCAGTGTCTACGACTCAAAAACTCACCTTAGCAGACGGACGTCAGGTTAAATTTACTCGCGAGACTGGGGTAACTTACCATAGACGCAAAACCTTGCCGGCACATGCTAATGCCATGACCTTATACGCATTATCTAAAGGCGAATGCATATACCAGCGTACCTATTATTCGGTTGGTGGTGGGTTTATTCTTGATGAAGATGAAATAACTCAACGTAATGCTTCTCCAGCAACGCCAATTGAACAAGCACCTTATGACTTCAACAGTGCACTGCAATTACTGCAATTGTGCTGCGACAACGGCTTAAGCATTTCATCATTAATGATGGCTAATGAGCTTAGCATTGCCAGTGAAGATGAGATCAAACAAGGTTTGTGGAAAATTTGGCAAACCATGAAAAACTGCGTTGAACGCGGTTATCAAAAGGAAGGCATATTGCCAGGCGGTTTAAAATTACGCCGACGTGCCCCAGCGCTCTACCGCCGCTTAAAAGCGGAAGGGAGAAATAACACAGACCCATTGACCGCTATGGACTGGGTTGATTTATTTGCTTTATCGGTTAATGAACAAAATGCAGCAGGCGATCGCGTTGTAACTGCCCCAACAAACGGCGCCGCAGGGATTATCCCGGCAGTATTGTGTTACTACGATATGTTTGTGCAAGAAGTCGATATCGATGTGTGCAGCCGCTATCTGTTAACCGCTGCTGCCATTGGTATTTTGTACAAGAAAAATGCCTCGATTTCTGGCGCTGAAGTGGGTTGCCAAGGCGAAGTGGGCGTAGCCTGTTCAATGGCAGCCGGTGCGTTAACTGAAATTATGGGCGGAACCGTAGAACAGGTTGAGAATGCCGCTGAAATTGGCATGGAACATAACTTAGGTTTAACCTGCGATCCAGTTGGCGGCCTAGTACAAGTGCCTTGTATTGAACGTAATGCTATGGGTGCAGTAAAAGCGATTAATGCTTCACGCATGGCACTTCGCGGTGATGGTAATCACAAAGTGTCTTTGGATAAAGTCATTAAAACGATGATGGAAACCGGTAGAGACATGCGCAGTAAATACAAAGAAACCGCAAAAGGTGGTCTTGCGGTGAATATCGTCGAATGTTAATTAACGTATTCATTTAATCTGCTCAATTCTAAATGCCTGTTAGTGAACCTAACAGGCATTTTTGTATGCTTTTAACGGGTAGATAACCTGTTAATGATTCATCGTGAAATCAATTAATTGAATGACTTGTTTTCCCTTGCTCCAACCATATAAAGGGACGGTATAAAATGCATACGAGCACGCGCGAAACCAAAGAGAGACCTTTGCTCTTAGTGGGCCTGTGCAGGCTTAATATAAGCCTTGGTTCCCCAAAGTGGAACTGTCGAAAGGCTGTGTTTGAAGCTGCCCGATGTTTCTTTGGTAGAGTAAGAAACATACATTAGAGTTTGATTTTCAGCATCAAATATTCTTCTAATTTTCATGGTTTTGAAAAAAATACTTTTTGATTTTTTAAACACAACCTCACCTGATTTACTCTTATCTATTTTAGCAATCATATCAGTAGTGATCTCACCCGTTTGTCTGCAAGAGATAGAACTATCACTTGGGTCAGAAAAACTGAGGTTTTCTTCTATTGAGGCGATGTGACAAGTGACACCAGATACAATTTCATCTTTTAAAATATTCAGCTTTATGTCTTGTGTAGTAAACATTCCGAGTGAAACATCACCGACTTCGTTGTCAGAACAAGCTGTAACAAGTGTCGTTAAACATAGCGCTATTAGTATTTTTTTCATCGGTAACACCTTGTAATATTATGAGATTATATAATCACAATAGACTGAGATAGAAATCATAGGTTATGTCATTACAAGCAAACTATTAAAGATAAGCCTGGAATAAACAATAAGTCCACATTGACGTTTTCACGACCACAGAACGCCACAGCTAACCAAAATAGCTAACATTTCCTTTATTATGGTTAGCACGATAATCAAATTAATTGACCATAATTGTGGCTGGCAAAGCAAGCTTGTTATTATTCTATGATTATTTTAATGATCAACCATTAGTATAAAGATCAGCTTTTAACATAATCACCACCCTTTACGAGCTAAGTGTAATTTTTTTAGTTAAAGGCACTTTGAGCACAACGGGTTAAGCCTGCAGTTACCGAACCAAAATGGTCACCCACCACCACTTTGGCATTGGGGTACACGCTAGCGATTTTATTGTATATTGCCGGGCTTCTAGCAGTACCGCCTGTTACATACACAATATCAGGAGTGGTTGGCATATCACAATCTTGTTGCTCTGCTTTAGCTGTAGCCGTTTGCATTGCTTGTTTCATTAACGCTTCAACTTTCGCTAAAGGATCGTTAATGGCTTGCTCAAACTGTGCTGCGGTTAACGGGACTAACAGCCCCTTTTCAATAAAATCTAACGAACATTGAATGGTGTCATTGTCGGACAAACTAATTTTCGCCGCTTCAGCTTCGCGCACCACTTGATAACTCATTTGGTTCTTTTGTACTTTTTGTAAACGAACTAATAGTTCAGGCTGCTGCGCTTCTTTGATTAGCTGCTCAACTAACTTACGAGAGGGTAAACTAACAAAGTCACGTTGGGCACTAATATCATTGACGGCCACCGCGTTCCAAAAAGGCGTTCTTGGCATAGGTTTACCGTTAATCATTAACGTATCGGCACCAAAACTTGGCATCAACCCAGTCATCGCTAACGCAATATCTAAATCGTTACCACCAATCCGTTGACCTGAATGCCCAAAACAGTCTGGGCTGCGGTCTTGTTGTTTAATGTAAGACGGCCCCATTTTCACCACTGAACAATCTGTCGTACCACCGCCAACATCGACTACTAACACGGTATTGTCATCGCTTAGGTTTGACTCAAAATCCATACCTGCGGCTAAGGGTTCAAATAAAAACCTAACATCGGTAAAGCCTGAGCGAGTTGCCGCAAGGCGTAAAATGGTTTCAGCTTGTTGATTACTGTCTTCGCCACCTATGCCTTGGAAATTAACTGGTCGGCCTATCACCGCATGACTGGCCGAGCTAAGCGATTTCGCGTTTAACGCTTTGTCAGCTAACGTTTTCACATGTTGCATCATCAAGGTGACAATGTCTTCAAATAAGGCTATTTGTTCAACACGTAATCCGTTGGCACCTAAAAAAGACTTTGGAGAGCGGACATAAAAACCTTCTTCAGGCATGTCTAAATAAGCATCTATCGCAGCTTGGCCAACAAACACAGCTTGTTCATTGGGCGACAGATCAAGCTCATGACGCATTAGTTTTGCACGCATTAACTGAGAACTGCGCAAATGAGAGTACTCTGCTTTTAAGTGTTCTGGTAATCCTTGGTATACCGCCTCGGCAATAAGCTCGCGATCCATTGCGTATAACGTTGAAGGCATAAAATCCGAATGAGTTGATAATGGTAATAACGATACCGCATCATCAATCATTACCCCAATCGCACAGTTGGCACTGCCGTAATCAAATCCAACAAACATTGACTTACCTTCTGTCATCTAATCGAAAAAAGCGCTCAAAATAACACACTTACGCCACTTGCTAAACCATTTATCACTGTTTTATCTAAAGGTAAGTATCAATACTTAACTTTTTTTTACTTTGAGTGAATGTTTAAATACTTTACATTGAGTATATGGCGGCATGAATCTGCACAAGAGAGGTTATCTACATTGTCAATTTAGGCTGGTCAAGATCATTACTTAATAAGTAAAATGGCTAAGTTACAGAATAAAATATAAATAACTCATTGATTACAAATATTTTTTATTTTGGCATGCCAGTTGCTATAACTAGATGAATTACTCATGGATATATAGAATAATATTAAGGACTTTATTGTGAAAAAAATCATCATCATTATTGTTGCTGTCGTACTAGGTTACTTTATCAACCTCAAATTTGTTGAAATCGCATACTCATTAGGTTTCGCTGAATTGAAAAAAGAAACTCTATTGATTAATGATCAAAAAATGAAAGTGAAATGCGACTCTTATGCTTTAGGCTTTTTTGATAAAGTTAAACTTGAAAATAAGTTTCAGCAATGCATTAATGATTACCAAGCACAAGGCTATGTGATTATTGACCAACAAGCTGCGATGAAAGCGGTTTAAGGCTGGAAATAAAAAAGCTCAAGCATTAATGCTTGAGCTTTTTTATTGATTCACGGCACGATTAAAACGGCATTTTCATTCCAGGAGGTAATTGCATACCACCAGTCACTTCGGCCATTTTAGTCTTTTGATTTTCTTCAATACGACGGGCTGCGTCATTACACGCTGCGGCGATAAGATCTTCTAACATCTCTTTATCGTCTTCCATCAAACTTGGATCAATTTCAACTTTACGCACATTGTGGTTACCTGTCATGGTTACTTTAACCAAGCCAGCACCCGCTTCACCCGTCATTTCTGTGCGCGCAATTTCTTCCTGCACTTTAGCCATTTTGTCTTGCATCATTTGGGCTTGTTTCATTAAATTGCCCATACCGCCTTTTCCACCAAACATAGTCGTCTCTCTCTAATTAAGGTTGTTAGCAAGTCGTCATAATGGCGACAATCTTACTGAAATAAAATCGATTGGCAATATTACAGATACATTTTTGAGATGAAGATATATTCATTTTCTGTAAAACCACCCTATTTGTGTACTTATGAAGCGTTGATTAGTGCAATATCCTGCGCTATTTGCCCTAGTTGCTCCGATGGATATTCAATCGTGTCACTGTCTAACTGAGCCGATAAGTGTTGGATCATCCACTGAACGTTGTCATCAAGCAAAATAGATTGTTGCGCTTGCACAATGAGCTCCCGATGAAAGCGTTTGCGTAACTCAAGCGGTGTTTCTCGTTTTTGCACCACACCAATCTGGATTTCAACTTCAGTTGGTCGCTCAAGGTACTCAGATAATGCCACTTGTAATTGATCGATAGCAGTTTGCGCAGACAAATGTTTCTGGTCTGGTTTTAACACTAATACTATTGGATTTGACAATGTTGGGCACACGGAGTTCACCCCTAATTGCCTAACTCTCCCGCCAACAGACACATTAGTCATTATTTTATACCAATGTAAATCAACTTCATCGCCTTGAATGCTGTGTGGTTCAAATTTGGCAAGCACATTAGATTGAATCACCGGCTCTGCATTAATGTTTTGCGGATCGGCAGCAAGTGATTGTGTGCTGGCTGGTTTTTGATGTTGATGACCGGCTTGCTGACTGACAGAATTCGATGGTTGAAGTGTTGTTTCAACTGCTGGTTTAGTCTCTTGATTAGTATCTGCAAACGCATTAACGTTCTCACCTTCTTTGGGCGCGACCCAAGGTGGCCTATCATAATCTGTCACAACTTGAGACTTGTCTGTTCCGCTGAGTGTTGCCGTTGACGCTTCGCTGGCCTTAGGTGCAGGTTCTGACTTATCAGAACCTGAAGGCTCAGTAGCGGCCGTTGGTGATGTTGATGCCGCAGCCGCTTTGCTCACTCTAGAACTGATTGTTTTTGTCGACTCTTTTTTGGCCAGTTCTTCTTGTTGCTGTAATGCGCCAACATCTGCAATGAGAGAATCTCGACTGGCTAGCACTTCATCTAAAAAGTCGTCTAAGTTATCATCTTCACTCGCGAGGTTTTGACGTGCATCATCACTTATCAAGTCGCTGTTATCGTCAGCGAGATGATTAACCGTTTTCGGTTTAGACATCGACTCCGAAGCTTCAGTAACATGGTTAACGTCAGTTGCCTCACTTGAAGCAGAAAACGCAACATATTCGTCATGATCAGAGGGTTGATATTCCATTGACGGATCATCTGCTTCGTTATAATCCATAAAAGAATAGGCATCAAGTGAGCTATTATCTGCACTATCACTGGATTGACTATTTTCTAATGAATTGGTGTCTGCCGTACTTGGCGCCAATGCAGGTTGCTCTGCAACTTCTTCAGACTCGATAACATCGCTTATCACATTTTTAGTACTGGATTCATCCGTTGCTTCAGCATCTGCGCTATGAACAACATTATCAGATGAAGTTGCATTAACAACGTCAACTTCGGCATCATCATTAACAAGCTGGTCAGTGTGCATATCGACACTTTCTAGCGGCAATGAATCAAACCCTAAGCTTTGTGCTTGGTCCAACAATAAAGCTTGCTCAGCCGCCAACGAAGGCTCAACAGCGATATCGTCGAGAGGATCAGCATCTTCAACTTCGGCAGTCGGCAACACTTCAGCCTGAATAGCTTGTGCTGCTGTCGTTAAACCATAATGCGCTTGAGGCAGAGCATCAGGCTTTGGGCCTGTTTCAATGACCTCTTGTGTTGAAGTTGATGCGTGATCGATAACGCTTAAATCAATATTAGCTGGTGTCGTTGTTACCCAACGTTTTACTTGTTTCTCGGGCGTAAAGGCTACCGCACGAAGCAGTGCCATTTCCAAGCCCGATTTAGGATCGGGAGCAAAGGGTAAATCTTTACGGCCGTTAAGCAGCATTTGGTAATAAAGCTGTACTTGTTCAGGTGCTAATTGCTGCGCGAATGCCACAATTTGCTCACTAAACAGCGATTGTTGTGCTGCGGCTGGGGCAAATTGAGTTAAGGTGATTTGATGTAATAGTTCTAATAAGCTGCGTAGTACTTCTTCGGCATCTGCACCAAATGCCAATACTTTTGCCACGGTTTGCATTAATGGCCCAACATCGGCATCACACAAGGCTTTTAATAACGCGAGCACATGTTGCTCATCAATACTGCCCAACATGGTTTGCACTTGTGTAAGCATCACTTGGCCACTGCCAAATGCTATGGCTTGATCCGTTAAACTGAGCGCATCACGCATACTGCCATTGGCCGCTTTGGCTAATAAACTCAGTGCTTGCGACTCAAATGGTAACTTTTCTTGAGTGATAACATACTCAAGTTGCTTGCTAATTTCGTCCTGCGATAAACTTTTCAAATTGAACTGTAAACAACGAGATAGCACAGTAACCGGCAGTTTGTGCGGATCGGTTGTCGCTAATAAAAACTTAACGTGCTCAGGAGGCTCTTCTAAGGTCTTTAGTAGTGCGTTAAAACTGCTGCGCGACAACATGTGTACTTCATCAATTAAGTACACCTTAAAACGACCACGGGATGGGCGATACTGTACATTGTCGAGAAGTTCGCGAGTATCATCAACTTTGGTGCGGGAAGCGGCATCGACTTCAATTAAATCAACAAATCGGCCTTGGGCAATTTCAATACAACTAGAGCATTCACCGCACGGCGTAGCAGTAACGCCTGTTTCACAATTAAGACCTTTAGCAAACAAACGTGCCAAACTGGTTTTACCCACGCCGCGGGTACCAGTAAACAGATAAGCATGATGTAAACGTTGTTGGCTCAATGCATTGGTTAATGCCATTAATACATGGGATTGGCCGACCATTTGTTCAAATTTAGCTGGACGCCATTTGCGGGCTAGTACTTGGTAAGACATGAAATTCCCCACAGAGAGCTATCGGGAGTCAATCCCTTTAAAGGGGTTAACAATAACATGCCAAGGGCTGGCATGCTATTGTTGAGCAAGCATTTGATAGAGTAAAACCTAGTTAACTGCTTAATAAAATGGCAGTTTATTTTACTTTACTTACTCTCCGTCAAACTCGCATAAACTTAATACTTCAATTCCCATACCTTGTAAACGCTTCTCGCCACCAATTTCTGGTAATGAGATAACAAATGCAGCATGGCTCACTTCACCGCCTAATTCACGAATAAGTTTTACCGTCGCTTCAATCGTGCCACCGGTGGCTAATAGATCATCAATAACGAGCACTTTATCATTAGCATTAATTGCATCAACATGAATTTCTAAGGTGTCTTTACCGTATTCTAAGTCATAAGTTTGGCTTATGGTTTTACGGGGTAATTTACCCGGTTTACGCACAGGTACAAAACCGACGCCGAGCTCTAACGCTAATGGTGCGCCAAATAAAAAACCACGCGCTTCAGTACCAACCACTTTAGTGAAACCTTTTGATTGATAATGAGCCACTAGAATCGCAATAGTGGCTTTATAAGCTTCTGCATTTTCAAGCAAACTGGTGACGTCACGGAACATGATGCCTGGTATTGGATAATCAGGAATGGTTTTAATGCTCTGCTTAATAAGCGCTAAACTGTCTTGGTTCATCATAATGTAGTTAACTCTGTCTGAAAGTGATTACGCAATAAAAAAGTCCACGTCATTGGTGGACTCTGGTAAAAATACTGGTGTGATCTTATGCCCGTTTAATCTCAGTTGCAACAGGCATGCATTAACCAGGCTATTTATTATTCTAACTCTGGGATCCGCCACAAGAAAAATAATAAAATAAGCATCATGCACAACAACATAATTTTCACCCATATTATCGGTACTATCATGATACTAATAGCAAAACTAAGGCCGCTCATTAACATGGCTTTTCGCTTGAGCGATCGGCTCAACGCACGTTTAGATTGCCACTGAGAGATACCTTCAGCAAACCAAGGGTGATTGATTAGCCAATGATGAAGTCGATCGCTAGAACGAGCAAAACAAAACGCAGCCAATAATATAAACGGCACTGTTGGTAATAAAGGCAGTGCAATGCCAATAATGCCTAACACTAGACTGCACAAGCCAATAATGAGAAAAAATCCGCGTTTCACCGCCATATACGCCCTCATACAAACAAAAAACCACTCTATCTGAGTGGTCTAATAAGACAATATCATGACAGGTTAACCTGAAGTAAGCGTTAAATTAATCCTGTTGCTTTCAACCATGAAAGGCTCGCGGGCAATGTTGGAATTAATAAAACCAAAATAAAACCAATAAAATAAAAGATGTTAAACGGGTCTTTAAACGGCTGGCTCATGATTATTCCTACATTAAGGTTATGTTTTAACTGCGATAACTTACATCTTTCATCTGTTATATTGTGCCAACTGTTCAGTTAGCATCGCGACAACAGACGTGAAGTCGATCACAAAAAGTGGCTTATTTTAGACGCATCTTCACAAAATAAAAACCTTAAATATATTATGTCTATTATGACTCGATTGATGAAATAACGATGCCCTTTTGTGCCAGTTGTTGCAATAAAGGTAAGCAGCCTGACAACAAGGTGTCATTTGGCATTTGTGGGTAATGCTCACTTAACCAACTTATAATGGCATCGACTGTTACACCTTGTTGAGAATGAGTCATTTGTTCAATGTAAGCTAACACTTGCGCACTTAATGGTGTCAGTTGTAAAAATGCGACCTCATCATCAGCACCTCTAAATACACAAAAAAAGTTCGCTTGTGCTGTCGGCTCTATAGGCTGGTAGTCAACACTAATATGCTGAACGTCAAAGGCATATTGCGCCACTTTGGCACAAGCTGCTAGGCATAACCTATGCAGGTTTAGTTCGATGGTATTGATCGATTGAGCCGCTGGAGTATCTGGCGCGACGGCGACACATAATTCTAACCATTCATAATGTGCCAACTGCAACATAAAAACAGGATCATCTTCTGTCATCTGGTATTCATGTTGTAAAAACGCTAAAAACTCACCGGCTATTTCAACAAATATTGGTGTCTTACAATCGTGGCTTACAAAAAATTGTTGTACTAAGGCCTGCCATTGGTCGTCCTCATATACACTTTTCAACACCGGAAATGCACTCGACACAAAACCTGCAATATTATTAAAAAATAATTCTCGATAGATTTTCATGCGCCTAGGCTCAATCCCCTCGGGCAATGGCAAACTAGGATCACGGATATAGTCCATAAATTGTTGTTGTACTTCAATGAAACCCATTATGCCTTCCTCAATATTGACTGCTGCGTTAAGGCATTTTGTTGATACTGATGAATTTGATTAATCTCATTAAGAAGTATGTCTGTTTTAGGAATATTAAAATCACGCTCAAGCAACGTCGGATGCACGCCATGTATTTGGTAACACTGCTGCAATAAGGCCCATACTGGATCGATAATATCCGCACCGTGAGTATCGACCATTAAATCGGCCTCCTCTTCATAGTGTCCTGCGATATGCAGATAAGCGATTCGTTTGGTAGGCATCGCCGCTAAGTAAGCTGCTGCATCGTATTGATGGTTAATTGAATTAACGTAAATGTTATTTACATCGAGCAGTAATTTGCAGTCGGCCTCTTGCAGCACCGCATTGACAAACTCTTGTTCGGTCATTTGTGCACCAGGCGCCGCATAAAAAGACACATTCTCTAAAATAAACGGACGCTCGAGTATGTCTTCGACTTGCTTTATCCGCTTAGCGGTATGGATGACTGCATCATCAGTAAATGGGATTGGCATCAAATCATACATATGGCCAGTACCTGAGCAATAACTTAAATGCTCTGAATACACTTCAATATTATGCTCATCCAAAAAGCGTTTTATATTTTGTACAAAGTGACTATCAAGCGGTTCAGGACTACCAATGGATAACGAAAGCCCGTGGCAGAAAAAAGCGTGTTGTTCAGTTAATTGTTTAAACCGACGCCCAAACTTGCCACCTAATGTCATCCAATTTTCAGGTGCAACTTCGAAAAAATTAATGGCAGATGGCACCTGCTGACAAAATTCATCCAGCATTTCACGGCGAAGTCCTAAACCGACACTAGCCTGACCCGGTGTGTTGCGATGCTGAATAGACATAATGCGTCCTTTAAAATAAAAAGCAGATAAAACTAAGGCCTGAATATCAGGCCTTAATTGTGTCAGATAAGCCAAGGCATTATCAAATAGAAGTCATTAATTATTTCTGACCGCCACACTTACCTTCACCACACTTACCTTCTTTGGCTTTCTCAGCAGACTTTTTCATGTCGCCGCCACATTTGCCTTCGCCGCACTTACCTTCAACCGCTTTCTCAGCAGATTTTTTCATGTCGCCGCCACATTTGCCTTCGCCGCACTTGCCTTCAGCCGCTTTCTCAGCAGACTTTTTCATGTCGCCGCCGCATTTGCCTTCGCCACATTTACCTTCAGCCGCTTTCTCTGCAGACTTTTTCATGTTCTCGCCACATTTGCCTTCACCACACTTGCCTTCTCCGCCATCAATTTGATAACCAGAAGTTAATTGTTGAAAACCAAATGGGTTAGCTTCTACTTGAGCAGAAAAGCCAGCAGTCATTACAACAGAACCTAATGCAACCGCCAAAGTAGTTTGTTTGATTGAATTCATAATAATTATCTTCCTATATCTTGATTGTGTATGGTGACCAACATCATTGCCGGCTTGGTTAAAGAGACCTGCAGTAAGTAAATTTTATTGCAAAAAAATTAAAAAAACGTGAAAAATGTCTATTTATTTAACACAAATACTTGCTAGGCAAGCCTCAAAACTAATGCCATGTATATTTAACATAAATACAACAAGATCGCTATCAATATGATTATTAGCAATAATTTTATTAGTTAATCGACAAAAGAACTCGTATCGTAATTTAGTACTGATATCAAATAATAAACACGCTAAAATAGCGCACTTTTGACTTCAGCAAGGTGTACTGTGCGCGTTATTTTAGCTCCAATGGAAGGTGTGGTTGATGACCATATGCGTGAAATATTATCTGCCATCAATCCATTTGACCTGGTTGTGACTGAATTTGTCAGGGTCGTCAATCAACTCATACCAGATAAAGTGTTCTATAAACTGTGCCCTGAGCTACTTCATCAAGGGCTAACCGCATCAGGAACTCCTGTACGTGTTCAGTTGTTAGGACAAGAACCAGAGTGGATGGCACAAAATGCCATAAGAGCCATAGAGCTAGGCTCAAATGGTGTTGATGCAAATTTTGGTTGCCCAGCTAAAACTGTCAATAAAAGCAAAGGCGGCGCAGTATTACTCCAATATCCTGAGAATATTTACAGTATCGTCAAAGCCATGCGCGACGCAGTACCCTCTGAGCATCCTGTTACAGCTAAAATCCGTTTAGGCTACGAAGATAAATCGTTATTTATGGAAAACGCCTTAGCCGTGTATGAGGCTGGCGCAACAGAGCTCGCTATTCATGCTCGCAGTAAAACCGATGGTTATAAACCTCCGGCATATTGGGAATACATTACTGAAGTGAGACAGCGCCTGCCAATTCCTGTTATCGCTAACGGAGAAATTTGGAATGCCGCTGATGCTCAGAGATGCATGGATGTCACTGGCTGTGACAGTATAATGATTGGTCGAGGAGCCATATCGTTGCCTAATCTAGGCGATACCATCAAAACTGGTGCGACGCCATTTAGTTGGCAACAAACCTTAAGCTTACTTATGGCCTATACCGACAAAGAACTTAATGGTCGTAAATCTGACTATTATCCTTCACGGATTAAACAATGGTTTAGTTACTTAAACCGTCAATACCCTGAAGCGGATACTCTATTTAGAGAGCTACGAGTGTTCAAAACAACTGAAGAAATCGTTAAGGTTCTACAGCATGCTCACAGGTCGCTTATATAAGCTTGCAACAACACACCAACTTTACATCTAGGCTTAAATTAACCTTTTTGATAATGTGTCATCAAGGTTATAAACTCTGTTAATCCTACACAACCATAAGCGTTTCTTAGTCTTCAATCGACAGTGATTCAGTCACCATATTGACGCGACAATCAACCCTAGCTTAACGCCCAGACAGACAATAATGATTGTTAACATGAATAAATGATAAATTATTATTCATGTTTTTATCGCAGAAATCTTATCGAGAATTGATCTTCATCATAACGTCTGCTTTATTTGTGCCTAAAATAGAAATTCTACATTGGCATTGTCAGTTAAGGTTATTTCAGTTGCACAACACTCAGGACATACAGCAAAAACTTCAACATCTTGAACTTATTTTGAGACATGAGTTAATGCTACTTATAAAGGATTCATTAAAAGCTACTGAAGTTGCTCATATTTCGATGGAAACCCCTCTTGGAAAAGTGATTGATTACTTGCCACAAGTCAAACTAATCAATACTGATATTTTCACTAAGTTCATGAAGCTAGATGCTGCTTACTGTCAACTTGAATTGGGTTTATATGGTCTTTGCTCTGATTGTGAAATGGACATAGAGCCGCCCCGCTTATTCGCCGATCCAACGGAACAACGTTGCACAGGTTGTGAACAGAAATTTCGCCGAGAACATCGACATGAATTACGCTTAAATCACTAACCATGCTTTGCTTTATTAGCGACTTAAAATCAACGTAATAAAAAGGCCTACAATAATGTAGGCCTTTTTATGTCAGACAATGTAACTGTCACATTGTCTGATGTTTAGCTCTCTAACTAAACTGTTATTTAGAACTTAACAGTTACGCCACCGTAGTACTGGCGACCAATAGTGTCATACACTTCTGGTACTGTACCACCATCACTACCATTCGATACGCCTGATGGCTCTTCATCAGTGATGTTTTTCACACCAGCGCTTAGAGTAATCATGTCAGTAACATAATAAGTACCGGCTAAGTTGTGGTACAGAATCGCATCCACTTTATCGCCTGTATTTAGATCGTCCATTTCGCCAATGTAACGGTTGAAGTAGTTAACACTCCAGCTATCTTGACCTGCTTGAATGCTGAAGTTGTTACGAACTTCTGCATAAGCACCAAAATTACCATCGATCTTGTTGGTGTAATCATTGTCTTCTTGTTCGAAATTCAACAAGTAAGTTGTGTCATTGCTGATTTTCCAATCTAACGACAAGGCTTCAAAGTTATAAGCTAAGTTGAAGTCTAAACCGCTAGTGTCTTGGCTACCTACGTTTGTTAACGAGTTAGTAAGATTAGATAAATCACCGTTTGCACCAATGTTAAAGGTTTCACATGCTGCAGCTGAAGCATTAGCAAAACATTCTTCTAAACCAGCTTGAACATCTAAACGAGTGATTGCATTGGACACTTTAAAGCGCCAGTAATCAAGCGTGACCGATAGACCTTCAACATAGTTTGGTGAGTAAACTAAGCCAGCTGTATAAGAGTCAGACTCTTCAGCTTTTAGATCATCATCAGACGTGTAACGAACTAGAATCTGTGGGTCCTGAGCATTGCCCCATGGATCATCCAAGTAGTCGTAAGAGCCAGTGTCACCACCAAATAACTCACTGATGCTTGGAGCACGGAAACCTGTTGCCGCTACAGTACGAAGCATCAAATCATCAGTTGCTTCATAGGTTAGACCTACTTTCCAAGTAGACGCTTTACCGAATGTTGAGTAATCGTCATAACGCAGTGCAAATTCACCGGTTAATTTTTCAGTGAAAGGAACGCTGACTTCTTGGAATACAGACAATACATTGTAATCGCCGTCTGTAGCATCTTGCTGTGCAGCAGTACTGTCACCAGCCACTGTTACAGGGTCTGGATTATAAAAACCGCTTTCATAACGGTATTCAGCACCAATAGCAAATGCAACTGCACCAGCACTCAGATCAAACAACTCACCATTTAGACCAGCAGAAACAACATGTTGCTCATTGCCGCCGTCAGCATTATCAGTGAAGCTAATGTCATTAACGATTTCACCTGTTAATGGAACACCTGTGAACCATGCATCTTGGTTAGCATAAACAGATTGCTTAAGATTGGTTGCATTGATTGAGTTCTCAACACTTGAATCAGCTTTGTTTTTGCCATAGGTATAACCGATATCCCAGTTCATGCCTGTATTAATATCAAGCTCACCCGCTAATGCAGCAGAGATACGGAAAGTATCAGTGTCTTGAGAATAAATACGAGGACCGGCATCGGTAGTACGACGACGATAATTTACACGACCAGTATCATCAGCAGCAATTTCACCGTCTGTCATCGCTTGATCAAGTGTAATACATGCTGCACCAGCAGTAACACCTGGAGCACCACATACGTTTAACATTACGTCAGCAGGTTGTGGAGCTAATTGCTGATCAGACTTACGTTTAGTGTAAAGCACGTCGCCTGTTAGCACTAAATTGTTGTCTAATTCTTGGATCATATTAGCAAACAAGCTGTAACGCTCGTTTGGTGTTTGGTAATAACTGCTAGTGGTGTAGTCATAACCTGTAGAACGAGCAACCCATTCACCAGCGTCATTGCGTACTTTCCCGCCTAATGAACCTGTAGGTAAAAATGAACTTGCACCAGGCTCTGTCCAGCTACGATCTGACTGAATAACACTTTCGCGTTTCGAATACGCAGCACCAATAGTGTAGTTACCACCATCGGTATTGAAGCCGTATAAACCACTAATTTCGCCAGTTTCACCATCACTTTCACTGGTAGTACTACCGTTAAGATCTAGTTGAAAGCCTTCGAAATCTTTCTTAGTAATGATGTTAACAACACCAGCGATAGCATCTGAACCGTATACTGCTGATGCGCCATCTTTTAAGATTTCAACACGAGATATCATCGATACAGGGATAGAGTTCAAATCGACAGAGCTATCTGCACCTGAACCAGAGTTAACCATACGACGACCATTTAATAGTACTAGCGTACGTTGTGAACCCATACCGCGTAAGTCAACTTGCGCAACACCGTCTGAACCGTTGTTCGAGCTAGAACCTAGAGCAGCACCAGCCATTGACGTTTGGGCTTGAAGTAGTTGGTCAACTGAAGTGAAACCTTCTGCGCGAATAGCTTCAGCTGAAATGATGGTTACTGGAGAAGCAGATTCCATGTCTTGACGTTGAATACGAGAACCGGTGACTTCGATTCTTTCAACTTTCTGTTCATCGGCAGCAAATGCTACTGAAGAAAATAAGCCTGTTGTCGCGACACTTGTTGCTGCTACAGCTAATAAACTGCGGCGAATTGCCTTAGCAGTTAATGTGACTGAACTCATGAATAAACTCCCTATAACTTGGAATAAAATAAAACAAGTCGTTATATTTTTAATTATGAATAATTGGTCAGTGCCAATTATTGAAAAACATTATTAATGAATAAAAAACCTTTAGTCAATAAGGGCAACATGTGAACAACATCACATTTAACATCAGAATTGATAATTAATTTGACATAAACTGATTCATTTAAAATCAACCAGTTACTGAATTTAACGGTATTTATCAAGATTGTTAACATTTTAAATCGCAAATAAAAATACAAATTAAAGACTATAAAAGAACAAATAAGTACACAAAGAAAAACAAAAATAAAACACAGTTAACAATTTAAATACAATTGATCACAAAATATATCAAAAATTAATTTTCAATATTTTAAATAAAATCGATTATTTGTCGTAAAAAACATCAGAATGACATTTCAATATTACTGAGTATTTATTCAGAAAAGTAACTTGTTAGCATTTTTATAGACTAAATCTATTCAAAACAGCCTTAATATCGGGCCTGAGAAGTCCTGTTTATTAGACGGCAAAAAAGCCTGTTTGGTGATATTTCGTATAAGATTAGGAACTTTCTGACGGAGTACAGATATCTTATTTAACACTATATCAACACACCAATTCGCAACATTATTGTTAATAAAATGTAGTTCTTTTAGTCAACGCAATATGATGAAATGGTCTATTTAAGCTCGAAGAAGTCGTTATCAAACAAAGTGCTCAATATCTGACGAGCGAACACAAAAAAGGAGCCGAAGCTCCTTTTTTATCAACTTACAGTAACCATTAACGAGTGCGTGGGCACACTTCGTCAGCGCTGAAGAAGTAAGCAATTTCACGTGCTGCTGATTCAACTGCATCAGAACCGTGAACTGCATTTTCGTCGATGCTTGCAGCATAGTCAGCACGTAATGTGCCACGAGCAGCTTCAGCTGGGTTAGTTGCACCCATGATTTCACGGTTAGCTAGAACAGCGTTTTCGCCTTCTAACACTTGAACCATTACTGGACCAGAAGTCATGAAAGAAACTAAAGCACCAAAGAAAGGACGTGCGCTATGTTCAGCGTAGAAACCTTCAGCTTGTTCTTTAGATAGTTGTACCATTTTAGAAGCAATGATCTTAAGACCAGCTGATTCAAAACGGTTGTAAATAGCGCCAATGTGGTTTTTAGCAACTGCATCTGGCTTGATAATAGAAAATGTGCGTTCGATCGCCATAACTAGCTTCCTTAATGTGAGCAAGTTTAAAAAATTCGCGCGGATTATACGTAATTTAGCCATATATTCCTAGCCTTATCCGCTTGTACGGTGATATTTCATCACTAAATTGAGTCATTTTTATTAACATGACCCAATTTATGCTCTATTGCTAATCGCTAAATCTTATTGTGCTGACTTGATGGACTTGTTGGCATTTTTTTCCATAAAACAAATAATGGCATCAGCAACGTCTTTTTGGGTCGCTTTTTCAATACCTTCTAAACCAGGAGAGGAATTAACTTCCATCACAACCGGACCATGGTTAGAACGTAATAAATCAACCCCAGCAATATTTAACCCCATTGTTTTTGCAGCGCGAAGCGCGACTGATCGCTCCTCAGGAGTTAATTTAACCAAAGTAGCACTGCCGCCACGATGTAAGTTAGAGCGAAACTCACCTGGCTTTGCTTGGCGCTTCATTGCAGCAATCACTTTATCGCCCAGCACAAAACAGCGAATATCAGCGCCTTGTGCTTCAGCAATATATTCTTGCACCATAATATTGGCTTTGAGTCCCATAAAGGCCTCAAGCACGCTCTCTGCAGCTTTGCGGGTTTCAGCTAATACCACGCCAATGCCCTGAGTACCTTCTAACAATTTAACCACTAAAGGTGCACCACCAACCATATCAATCAAATCAGGTATATCACTGGGTTTATTGGCAAAACCAGTGATAGGTAGCCCAATTCCTTGACGAGATAACAGCTGCATTGAACGCAATTTGTCTCGTGAACGCGCAATTCCAATTGAACCATTAACCGCATATACGCCCATCATTTCAAATTGACGTAATACTGCAGAACCATAAAAGGTCACTGAAGCACCAATACGAGGGATAACAGCATCAAAATGACCCAGATCCTTACCCGCCATATGAATGCTAGGTTTAGTCATATTGATATTCATATAGCACTTTAATGGATTAATAACTTTGACTTCATGTCCTCTAGCTAATGCAGCTTCAACTAAGCGTTTAGTAGAATATAATTGCGGGCCTTGAGACAGTATTGCGATGCGCACAGAGTGCTCCAAAATTGGAATTTTCGCGCATCATACGCTGAGTTTATTTAAAATCAATGACTGGAATGACCACAGATGAAAAAAGAGCCAATCTTGATAGATTGGCTCTTTTTTTTGTGATCAATTACCCGCTATAAATGGGATGATTGATGCGCTATTCGCTCAGCAAAAACTAACCTTCGCTGACCATATTAACGGTGTATTTAGGGATATCGATAATCATATCGCAATCTACAACTTTAGCTTGGCAAGATAAACGACTTTCAGGCTCTAAGCCCCATGCTTTATCTAGCATGTCGTCTTCTAACTCATCGCTTTCTTCAAGCTGTTCAAAACCTTCACGCACAATGACATGGCATGTAGTACAAGCACATGACTTTTCGCACGCATGTTCAATATGAATACCGTTACGCAGTGCAACGTTTAAAATGGTCTCACCCACTTCTGCTTCAAGTACTGCGCCGTCTGGACAAAGTTCTTGATGGGGTAAAAATACTAACTGTGGCATCATTTCACCTATATGTTGTCGACCGACTGCCCTTTTAGCGCCGCTCTAATAGAATTATCCATACGTCTTGATGCAAAATCTTGGGTTTTATCATCAAGATTTGCAATTGCTTTTTCAATGGCATCAATATTATCTTGTTGTGCTACGGCATCAAGTTGGGCAATAGCCACAACTAACTCTTCGCGTTCTTGCTCATCCAGAAGCGCAGCATCTTTAGCCAAAGCTGCATTAAGTGATTCTATCACCCGCGCCGCTTCAACTTTTTGTTCAGCCAGCATACGACGAGTAATGTCATCTTTCGCATACTTCATCGAATCTTTTAACATGGTGGCAATTTCAGTATCCGATAAACCAAATGACGGTTTAACCTGAATTGATGTATTAACCCCAGTGGATTTTTCCATCGCAGTAACACTAAGCAAACCATCAGCATCCACTTGGAATGTCACTCGAATATGCGCTGCACCTGCCGCTAGAGGTGGAATACCGTGTAAGGTAAAACGAGCCAACGAGCGACAATCTTCAACAAGCTCTCGTTCGCCCTGCACCACATGGAATGCCATGGCCGTTTGACCATCTTTAAACGTGGTAAACTCTTGTGCGCGTGCAACAGGAATAGTGGTATTACGCGTAACCACTTTTTCAACCAAGCCACCCATGGTTTCAACGCCAAGCGATAATGGAATCACATCTAACAGTAACAAATCGGATTCAGGTTTATTACCAACAAGAATGTCAGCTTGAATCGCTGCACCAATGGCGACAACACGATCAGGATCGATTGATGTCAATGGTGTCTTTTTGAAAAAAGTTTCAACTTGTTCACGCACCAATGGTACGCGGGTTGAACCACCGACCATCACAGTTTCAATAACGTCATCCACACTCACGCCGGCATCACGTAAAGTACGACGACAACAGCCGATGGTTTTTTTCACCAATGCGCCAATTAACTCGTTAAATAAGCTTTTATCAACAGTGCAAGTTAATGTTTTATCAGCCATGACGACAGAAGCTTCAACGCTGTCATTGTCAGTCAACGCTTCTTTAACTCGGCGAGCTTCAATGAGTAATTGACGTGCTAATTGACTGCCTGGTTCTGTTATCTGCCATGCCTGTTGTAAATGGCTCACGAGTAAGTGATCAAAATCATCACCACCCAATGCAGAATCACCACCAGTGGCTAACACTTCAAATACGCCACGGTTTAATCGTAAAACCGAGATATCGAAAGTACCGCCGCCTAAGTCGTAAATGGCAATGACACCTTCTTGCTTTGAATCTAATCCATAAGCAATGGCTGCTGCAGTGGGTTCATTCAATAAACGTAATACTTTAACACCCAATAACTCAGCAGCATCTTTGGTACCTTGACGTTGTGCATCATCAAAATACGCAGGCACAGTAATCACCACGCCCGCTAATTCGCCACCTAGTGTGGTTTCAGCTCGCGCAATTAAAGGTTTTAAAATTTCGGCTGACACTTGAATAGGATTCACTTGTCCCATAGGCGTAGTGAACACCGGTAAGCCGTTTTCACTTGCGTGTAATTCATAGGGTAAACGATGAACACCAGACTGGATATCAGTGAGGCTACGTCCCATAAAACGCTTGACTGAAACGATGGTATTTTGTGGATCTAAAGCAGATTTGTCTTGAGCTTCATAGCCCACTAACACATTGGTTTCACCATAATGCACTACAGACGGCAACGAATGACGACCTTGTTCATCAGGTAAAGTTAATGCTTGAGCACTTCTTACCGCAGCAACAAGTGAGTTGGTGGTACCAAGATCAATCCCAACCGCAAGACGATGCTGGTGCGGTGCGGCGCTTTGGCCAGGTTCTGCAATTTGCAACAGTGCCATAGTGTTCCAACTTGTTGTGTTATCGATTAGCCAAGCTAATCATAAATAATAAGGTTTAGAATTTAGGGCTATTTAATCGAGCAAGCCATCTTCAATACGGGCTAACTCATCATGTAATTTTGCCATAAACTTTAACTTACGAATTTGATCTGCCGCTAATAAAGCATCTGCACTTTCATCACTAATCAATAGCGTCGCCAGTTTAGTCAGTAATGTTGACTCAAACTCACCAAACGACTCATACAGTTCATCAATTGATGACTGTGGATCACTATTGTGTTGGATATCTTCAAGTGCTTCACGCCACTCCATTTGCTGCATCAAAAATGCACCATCTTTCAATGTTGTGGTTTCGTGACTTAATTCAATTCCACGCAAGCTCAACATGTGTTCAGCACGGCGTAGGGGATTTTTTAATGTTTGATAACCATCATTAACTTGTGCAGTTCGCTGAACTGATAGCAGCTTTTGTTGCTCGGTATCATTAGCGAATTTATCGGGATGAACCGCCCGTTGCAGTTCGCGGTAGCGCTCTGCAAGTAAGGCGGTGTCGATATCAAAGGCAGGTACTACATTAAACAGATCGAAATAATTCATGGGCAGATATCATGCTTACTGTTTGATATAAAACGGCTTAATTAGGTGAACAATGATTAAACGGTGAAACTTTCACCACAACCACATTCACCCTTTGCGTTAGGATTATTGAACTGAAAACCTTCGTTTAGGCCTTCTTTGACAAAATCAAGTTCAATACCTTGCAAATAAATGAAGCTTTTGGCATCGATGATGATATTTACACCTTCGATATTATAAAGTTCATCATCGTCATTGAGATCGTCAACGAACTCAATGACGTATGCCATTCCTGAACAACCTGATGTTCTCAACCCAAGGCGCAAGCCGAGGCCTTTCCCGCGATTAGCAAGAAACGATCTCACTCGATCAGCCGCAGCGGGGGTCATTGAAATTGCCATCTTAACTCCAGGTATTACTTAGCTTGTCTGCTTTTATACTCTTCAATTGCTGCTTTAATGGCATCTTCAGCCAAAATTGAGCAATGAATTTTAACCGGCGGCAATGCTAACTCTTCGGCGATGTCTGCATTTTTAATCGTTGCAGCTTCATCGACACTTTTGCCTTTTACCCATTCTGTTACTAATGAGCTAGATGCAATTGCGCTACCACAACCATAGGTTTTGAATTTTGCATCTTCAATAATACCGTCGGCATTAATTTTAAGTTGCAACTTCATTACATCACCACAAGCTGGTGCACCAACCATACCAGTGACTACTGATGGGTCGTTCTTATCAAATGAACCTACGTTACGTGGGTTTTCATAATGATCGATTACTTTTTCGCTATAAGCCATGATACTGCTCCAAAATCTGTGTCGTTATCAGTTTACGATTTAATGGTATTACACTCATTTAACAAGATTAAATTAGTGATGTGCCCATTGAACTTGCTCTAAATCGATACCATCTTTGAACATCTCCCATAATGGAGACATTTCACGTAACTTATCGATAGATTCAGTTATCGTTTTGATAGCGTGGTCAATTTCTTCATCGGTCGTAAAGCGACCAATAGAGAAACGAATCGAGCTATGTGCCATTTCATCATTTAAACCCAAGGCACGTAATACGTAGCTTGGCTCTAAACTTGCTGAAGTACAGGCTGAACCTGAAGAAACCGCTAAGTCTTTCAAGGCCATCATTAACGACTCGCCTTCAACAAAGTTGAAGCTAACGTTAAAAATACCACTGTAGCGTTGTTCCATATCACCGTTGATATAAGTTTCTTCGATGTGTTTAATACCGTTCCACAACTTATCGCGTAGATGAGTAATGCGCGCGCTATCAGCAGCCATGTCTTGTTTAGCAACAGCAGCTGCCTCACCTAAACCGACGATTTGATGTGTTGCTAACGTGCCACTGCGCATACCGCGTTCGTGTCCACCACCGTGCATTTGCGATTCAAGACGAATACGTGGCTTACGGCGAACATATAATGCACCGATACCTTTTGGTCCATACATTTTATGGCCAGAAATCGAAATCAAATCAACTTTGGTGGTTTGAACGTCAATTGGTATTTTGCCAGCACTTTGTGCCGCATCCATGTGGAAAAAGATGCCTTTTGAACGACATAATTCACCAATTGCGTTGATATCATGGATGACACCAATTTCATTGTTTACGTGCATAATGCTGACTAAAATAGTGTCATCGCGCATCGCCGCTTCTAAACGTTCCATTGGGATAATGCCATTAGCATCAGGAACAAGGTAAGTAACTTCATAACCTTCACGCTCTAACTGGCGGCAAGTGTCTAACGTTGCCTTATGCTCAGTTTTACTGGTGATAATATGCTTACCCTTTTTATGATAAAAATGGGCAATACCTTTAATCGCAAGGTTACTTGATTCTGTTGCACCTGAAGTGAAGACTATTTCACGGTGATCAGCATTAATTAAATCGGCAACTTGATTACGGGCGACATCAACCGCCTCTTCTGCTTGCCAACCATAACGATGTGAACGCGATGCTGGGTTACCAAACACGCCGTCCATTGTCATGTGTTGCATCATTTTTTCTGCGACACGCGGATCTACAGGGGTTGTTGCGGCATAATCTAAATAGATAGGAAGCTTCATAACACACTCCGTACTTAGCAGTCTCAGATGAGGCTACATACAACGTACAAATAATAATTATATTCAATCAACATAGCCGAGTTACAAACTCACTCTATGTTCCTTTTGTATTTCATCTTGTTTTAACGAGATAAATCTTACGTCTCGCTTTTGCATCAAACCTGCAAGAGAAATACCATCTAAAAAATCTGAAATTTGTTTACTTAAGTCACCCCATAAAGAATGGGTTAGGCAACGAGTACCGCTTTGGCAGTTACCTTTTCCTTGACAACGAGTGGCGTCTACAGATTCATCAACAGCATGCACGACCATGCCAACTGAGATATCGACGGCTTCTAAACCTAAACGATAACCACCACCGGGTCCGCGGACACTCGACACTAAACCATGTTTACGTAACTTAGCGAAGAGCTGTTCAAGATAAGACAAAGAGATACCTTGTCTTTCAGAAATATCGGCTAAAGGTACAGGACCAGTAGCAGAGTGAATCGCAACATCCAGCATAGCTGTCACTGCATAGCGACCTTTTGATGTAAGTTTCATAACTTGTACTGCTCCCAAAAAGTATGCAGTAATTTCAACATACCCTAGTAATTTAGTCAAGTATTAATCCTACCAAAACACTCGGGTATTATGGCATTGCTTATAACAAAAAGGTCCATGTTTTCGCAGGGCGTATTTAACCTTTTTATCTTGTAAGATTCAATGCCGACAAGGAAATTAATCGCATTATCGGTCATTTCTTTGACTTGAATCTACAATGACTTACAGATTGTTAAATACTCGGGTCGAACTTATCAATGTCATGTTTACGATTAGTGGCTGCTTCTCGAGAAGCCTCATCGAATGCATCAACGGTTAACTCTGGTAATTTTTTAGTACAGACTTCTCCACCCATTTGTTGGATGGCATTACACAATTCTTGTACTTTAGAATCCATCAAATGCATGTGGTCAAGCATTTGCCCAATCGCATTAGCAACAGGGTCTGGATTGTCTGGTGACACCGCGTACGCATCAAAGCCGTACTTTTTGGCCATTTCGGTGCGACGTTCAGTTTTTTCTTTTGATTGGTTGGTCGGCGAAGCCACTACACGTCCAGGAATCCCCACGACAGTATGATCGCTTGCGACATCTTTAACGACCACAGAATTAGAACCAACACGAGCACCATCATGCATAGTGATCGGCCCAAGTACTTTGGCCCCGGCGCCAATAACCACATTATTACCTAAGGTAGGATGACGTTTGCCTGGCTGCCAGGTGGTCCCGCCCAAAGTAACGCTATGATAAAGAGTGCAATCATCACCGATTTCGGCGGTTTCACCAATAACGACACCCATACCATGGTCAATAAAGAAACGTCGACCAATCGTCGCGCCAGGATGAATTTCAACACCGGTTAACCAACGTGAAAATGTTGATAAACAACGCGCTGTAAATCGCCAGTTAGCGAGCCACAGTTTATGACTAATACGGTGGATCCAAATCGCGTGCATACCGGGATAATTAAATATTATCTCTAAGGTACTGTTTGCGGCAGGATCTCGATGATAAATCGATTCAATGTCTTCTTTTAGCCTATCGATGACGCCCATGGTATGTTCCTTTACTGCTTAATCTTGTTTATCCATTTTCTTATCAATGGAAGTCAAAATACCACGAAGAATATTCATCTCTGGTGCTTCAATACGTGCACGAGTGTATAAACGACGAAGTTTAGTCATCACTTGTCCAGGATGATTCTTAATCACAAACCCTGTTTTAGACAACGTCGACTCTAAATGGACGAAGAAACGTTCTAGCTCAGAGGTTAATGGATATTCATCCGTTACAGCGGGTGTTTCTGTTTGCGCTAGATGCGCGACTCGCGTTTCATAACAAATAATTTGTACTGCTTGAGCCAAGTTTAGCGAGCTATATTCTGGGTTTGCCGGAATAGCCACATGGTAAGTACACTTTTGTAACTCTTCATTACTTAAACCATGATTTTCACGACCAAAAACAATAGCAACAGGGCCATTTAAGCTTTCTTGAGTAAGTTTTAAACCCGCTTCGCGAGGATCAAGCATCGGCCAATCAAGAGTACGACTGCGTGCACTAGTGGCAATGACCAGACTACAATCGGCTATGGCTTCTTCTAACGAATCAACTCGCGTCAGGTTTTTCAGAATATCTGACGCACCTGCAGCAAGTGCTATCGATTGCCCATCAGGCTCAGCTCTTGGCTCTGCGAGATATAAATTTGATAAGCCCATGGTTTTCATTGCTCTAGCAGTAGAGCCAATATTACCAGGGTGTGAGGTACCAACTAAAACAACACGAATATTACTGAGCATGTAGCACTTTCTTTTAGCTAAAAATATTATCCATATATTAACACAATCGTTAAAAATTACGTTATATGAAAATCTGCATTTGATATAACTGTCAAATTAAGTATAATGCGGGCGCTATTTTACTCGTTCTTTAACATCCAGGGGATTGCAATGCATCCGATGCTGACTATTGCCACGCGCGCTGCACGCGCCGCGGGCCAAACTATTATGCGCGCCTATACTGAACTTGACCGTGTTGAGGTAAGCAGTAAAGGTATTAATGATTTTGTGACTAGTGTAGACAAGGAAGTAGAAGCAACTATTACATATCAAATTCGTAAATCTTATCCAGACCACACCATTATTGGTGAAGAAAACGGTGAAAACCGTGGTACTGATAAAGACTACATTTGGATTGTTGATCCTTTGGATGGCACTAACAACTTCGTTCGTGGTATTCCTCACTTTGCCGTATCTATCGCATTACAATATAAAGGCAAAATTGAAGTTGCCGTTATTTACGATCCTGTCCGTGAAGAATTATTTTCAGCGATTCGCGGCAAAGGCGCTAAGCTCAATGATTTCCGTTTACGTGTAACCAACGTAAATGATTTGAGCAGCACAATGATTGGTACCGGTTTCCCATTCAAAGCACGTCAACACACTGAAAGCTATATGGCTATTTTGGGTGAAGTATTCCCATTATGTGCTGATATCCGTCGTGGTGGTTCTGCTGCATTAGATTTAGCTTACGTCGCTGCAGGCCGTTTAGATGGTTTCTTTGAAATTGGTCTTAAGCCATGGGACATTGCTGCGGGCGACTTAATTTGTCGTGAAGCTGGCGGTACTGTTACTGACTTTATGGGCGGACACAACTATATGGTTTCAGGAAACATTGTGGCTGGTAGTCCAAAAGTGACCACGCAATTAGTTAAAACTATGCGTCCCCTACTAAATGAAGGTTTAAAACGTTAATCGTTTACCTTTATTTAGACAAACCGCTAGAGCATCGCTTTAGCGGTTTTTTTATGTCTATTCAATAGCATTACTCTCAGCCTAGTAAAGATAAAACGCTAGCCAACGACTCATAACGGCGTAAATCTTACTATATCGACATTGAGTGGAGAGTATATTAACCACTTATTCTGCAAACCACAGTTTATCTCAAAAAATCGACCCAGATCACTGGGAAATTCACTTGAAGTCGTCAATAATAGTGTTTTGATTTTATTAATGAAGATGACTATGCCATTACTGCGAAAAGTAGGACTAAAATCCTTAAAAAATATCGAACATTTAGTGTTATTAATTATCGCACTGGCAACGGTATTTGCTATTGGTGAAGAAATTCTCCACATGATTGCCATTCGAACCGTCGAACTGGCAGATTTACTGTTGCTGTTCATTTATCTTGAAGTTTTAGCGATGGTCGTTAATTATATTGAATCAGGTAAACTGCCTATTCGTATGCCACTCTATATTGCGATTGTGGCTTTGGCTCGATACTTGATTTTAGACATGAAAGGCATGGAAGATTGGCGTATTTTAGCCATTTCACTGTCGACGATTTTACTGGCTGGCACGGTAATTGTGATCCGTTGGGGTCAGTTGAAAATGCCTTACCCTAAAAATCAAGACTACGATAATTAATCATCTTAACTGCCACTCAACATACCGAGTGTCGAAGACTCAGCATTATAATCGTAATTTTGTCTTGCTTAACAAAGCAGTTATGCTAAAAATTACTAGAGAGCAGAACGTTAAATAATAGTAAATACGGCAATAATGAGCTAAACAATAGAATTGTTGTAAGGCTAACGGTCATTCGGCATCTGTAGTCATTATGATGAACGATCGCCAAACAACAGATCAAGATGCCGTTAGATGGATCATTTCAAGGAGAAACAGGATGGGCCAAGAGCCAACAGGATTCGAAGAAAAACGCGGTTCGTTGCGTGTAGATATGGAAGCAGAGCGGATCCGCCTAGATTGGATTAATACTCATGGTGAATCATGTGTCGACTATGGTATTTGCATCGACCTTGCTCGCAAAGGGGTGCTATTTGACTTTAAAACCTCTTTTAAAGTGGGTGATTTGATAGCCTTAACCTTCAATGAAAACACCGACAAACAAAATACCATAAAAGGCCAAGTTTGCCGTTGCACCGAATGCTCACCTTATAGTTTCCATATTGCTTTACAGTTAATTTAATTGATTATTTTCATGCAGCCCCCTATGACTGCTCTATACTCAAGATAAAATACTAAACAATATTTTTGGTGCTACAAAGCGCCTAGCATCAAGGATCACAACATGATATTGCTGGTTGGTGGAGAAAAAGGTGGCAGTGGCAAAAGCTGTTTAGCACAAAATATTGCCGTACATATTAGCCAGAAACATGATGCGAATGTACTTATGGTTGACTGCGATCCGCAACGAACCACATCCGACTGGATCCAAGCTCGTAATAATGACCCCAGCCTAAAAGCCATCAATTGTATTCAGCTTTATGGAAAAATCCGTAATGATCTACTGAGTCTTAATGATCGGTTTGACTATGTTATTGTTGATTGTGGTGGCCAGGATAACCTAGCAATGCGAGCCGCCATGTCTGTTGCTACCTATGTTGTCATCCCACTTCGTCCTAAGCGACGTGACCTTAAAACTTTACCTCATATGGAAGACATGCTCAGTACTTGTAAAATGGTCAATCCTAAAATGATTGCCGCCATTGTGATAACACAATGTCCTGCACTGCCGTCTCAAGGTAAACGGATTTTAGAAGCCAAGGAAGTGGTTGAGTCATTTGGTTTGCGTGCACTCAATTCAGTGACGTTTAGTCGCAACATCTATGATGACAGCGAAGAAAGCGGCTCTTCAGTGCTTGAAATCGATCCTAGCGGTAAAGCGGCAGATGAAATTAGAGCCATTGCCGATGAGCTATTTGCCATCCCACCAGAAAATAGTTATGAGTTTAACTGATCTTAAGCGCAAGAAACCCAAAGATACCCGAGTAAAGGTATCTGTAGACGACTTTATCGAAGATGCTAATAATTATGCGTTAGGTCTTGGGGCATCACATGGTCAACCCGATATCACTTCAACAACTCAAGAGTTTTTAAAAGGGCTCGATAAAAAAAGCACTAAAATTTATCGCCATGCCACTTTCACACTGACTGAAAAAAGCATTTCACAATTAGATGAGATAGCCAAAATCAGCAAAGTTGCTAAATCTAAAATCCTCAGAATACTCATTGATGAGTTTTATCAGCAAAGCAGCGCGAAACAATCTGATTTATTGCGTAAAACATCACGTTAGCAATAACTCTTTTCGGTTAATATCCTCAGAATATGTCGGCATAGATGTCTATCTGTGATTAGCCGAATAACCAAGTGATAACGTATTACCGATTATGAGCAATGATATGCTTAAATAGCTTAGGTAAGCATTATGGTCGACTCATTAGACGTGATAATCCAGCTGTGCAGCACAAATACTTATATCCCTGTTTCCTATTAACCTTTAGTTGATAATCTATTGCTACTATTAATGGCTTTTTAATAACATACTGAAATTGAAATAGTATGGTTTTATATTACACAGACGCTCTGAAACCCAGATGCTGATAACTAGACTAACTAACCAGTCAATACGTTCCTATAAGAGTCAGTCATATCCACCACAATTTGACTGCGCTTAATCAATCCAAAGAGAATATATGTCGTTAATATTACTGCTAACACAACAAATGTGTGTTTACTTAGTTATCGTTTACTTAGTCAGTAAAACGCCATTATTTAAACTATTTGCAGAGACTTCAAAACGATTACCTCATAAGATTTTTATTTACTTAGTGTTCTCCAGCTTTTGCATAATGGCAACTTACTTTGGTGAACAAACCTCAGGAGCCATTGCTAATACTCGTGCTATGGGCGCTGTATTAGGCGGATTACTAGGTGGACCTGTAACTGGTTTACTGGTTGGGTTAACGGGTGGATTACACCGTTATTCTATGGGTGGATTCACCGATATTGCTTGCGCCATATCCACCAGCTTAGAAGGCTTATCCGCAGGTATGATCAGTTATTACTTCAAAAAAGCCGGTAAATCAGAAATGGTTTATCAGCCAATTGTGGTATTGGGGGTCACGTTTATGGCTGAAATAATGCAGATGTCGATAATTGTATTAGTCGCAAAACCCTTTGATCAGGCTTGGGAATTGGTCAAACTGATCGCCCCGCCCATGTTACTGATTAATTCACTCGGCGCTGCGATGTTTATGAGTATTGTTCGCGACCAAAAAGCCATGTTTGATAAACTTTCTTCCAGTTTTTCGACTAAAGCACTTAAAATAGCTGAGCGCAGTGTCGGCTTACTGTCTAAAGGATTTGATTTGGAGTCGAGTAAAAAAGTCGCCCAAATCATAATAGAAGAAACTCAAGTTGGCGCAGTCGCCATTACCGACACCACTAAATTACTGGCATTTATTGGCCTTGGGGCAGATCACCATATTCCTAATACGCCTATTTCCTCAAAAATCACCCTCGATGCCATCGCACAAAATAGTGTGATGTTTGCTGATGGGGTCGATACCACTTATTCCTGCTCTATATCGCCCAATTGCAGTTTAGGCTCAAGCCTAGTCATTCCGCTGCGCAGCAACGACGAAGTCATTGGCACAATTAAATTATACGAACCTAAAAACAAATTGTTTTTAAACATAAATCGCACATTAGGCGAAGGTATTGCGAGGTTAATGTCTAACCAAATTCTTTATGGCCGCTTTGAGCAACAGCAAAGCTTATTGATGCAAGCAGAGATAAAGTTGTTACAGGCTCAGGTTAATCCGCACTTTTTATTTAATGCACTCAATACCATCAGTGCAATTATTAAGCGTGACCCACAAATGTCTAAGCAATTATTACAGCAGTTATCGCAATTTTTGCGCATCAACTTGACCAGAACTACAGGGCTGGTGACAATGGCTGATGAACTTGAGCACATCGACGCTTATCTCGCTATCGAACGCGCTCGGTTTATCGACAAACTGCAAGTCAACATAGATATTGCTATGATTTATCATCACCAAAAAATGCCCGCATTTACCTTACAGCCGTTAATTGAAAATGCAGTAAAACACGGTACATCGCGGATGCTTGATGCCGGTGTGATTGATGTTAAAGCCACATTGGATGGCGATGATTTATTACTCAACGTGACCGATAATGCAGGTTTATATCAACCCTCTAACAACACTGATGGTTTAGGAATGAACTTAGTCCATAAACGAATTCAGAATTTATTTGGCAGCCAATACGGCATTGAAGTTGAGTGTGAACCAGATGTATTCACTCGTGTTAGTGTGCGTTTACCGTTAAAGGAAATGGACCAATGATCTCGTGCTTAATCATTGATGATGAACCCTTCGCCCGCCAAGAAGTGGCAGATTTGCTCGACAAACATCCTGACATCAAAGTGTTAGGTCAATGTAGTAATGCCATAGAAGCCTTACAACAAATTAACCTGTTAAAGCCTGATTTGATTTTTGTTGATATTCAAATGCCGAGGATAAATGGCATGGAATTAATTGCCATGCTTAATCCTGAGCAAATGCCACGAGCAGTATTTATTACCGCATTTGACGAATATGCGATCAAAGCATTTGATAACAATGCATTTGATTACTTACTTAAACCCATCGATGAAAAGCGCTTTAACCAAACCTTAGACAAAGTACGCACCAACATGACACCGCAACCAATGACGCAGATATTGCCAACTCAATTAGCGCACTTACCCTGCTACAGTGGCAATAAACTTAAAGTTGTCGCTACCGCTGATGTAGAGTTTATTGTCAGTGATGTTGGCGGTATTCATGTGTGTTCAAATAAAGGTTTCAGTCACACTCAATTAACGCTAAAAGTATTAGAGCAAAAAACCGCGTTATTTCGTTGCCATAAACAATACCTACTGGCCCCGAGTGCTATTTCAGAAATTGAAATCACCGACACGGGCGCAGAAGTTACCACCCATAGCGGATCAAAAGTGCCGGTGTCACGTCGTTATCTTAGAGAGTTAAAGCAGTTGCTTGGATTTCAGTAACATTGTTTACGCCACATTAAGCGTGATATGCACCACACTTACCTAACAACGAAAACCGCTCAGGATGACAATTTACCGCTTACTCTGCCTTTTTAACCTGTTACTCAGTTAGCCTCCAACCGCCTATTTTGATGTTTTAAAATAGTGTCACTATAAAAATGGGGAGATAACAAAATGACGTGGTTTTTACTCTGTGTAGGCCTGCTAATTGGTGGCTATTTTATTTATGGCGCTTTTGTCGAAAAAGTGTTCGGCATTAACACTCAAAGACAAACGCCCGCTTTCACTCAAACAGACGGTGTCGACTTCGTACCGATGTCTAAAGGGAAAGTCTATTTAATTCAATTGTTAAACATTGCTGGTGTCGGTCCAATTTTTGGCCCAATTCTAGGTGCCCTTTATGGCCCAGCGGCGATGCTATGGATTGTATTTGGTTGTATTTTTGCCGGTGCAGTGCACGATTACTTTTCGGGGATGTTATCGGTACGCAATAATGGTCAATCAGTTCCTAACTTGGCCGGTAAATACTTAGGTAACAACGCCAAGCACTTTATGAACTTGTTTGCCATTATCTTATTGTTACTAGTTGGCGTAGTGTTTATCTCTGCTCCTGCAGGATTACTAAGCAAACTTACCGGACTGGATGTCACTCTCTTTGTTGGTATCATTTTTGTTTATTATTTAATTGCTACCATCGTACCTATCGACAAGATTATTGGTCGCTTATACCCATTCTTTGGCGCATTACTGGTCTTTATGTCACTCGGACTGATTATAGCGTTAGCATTATCAACCGAACATACCATGTTACCTGGTTTTGAAATGGGTGACTTCTTTACCAACTTAAACCCTAATGACATGCCATTATGGCCAGCCTTATTCATCACGATTGCATGTGGTGCAGTATCGGGTTTCCATGCAACTCAATCACCTTTAATGGCGCGTTGTGTTGAAAATGAATCAAACGGTCGCTTTGTGTTTTTTGGTGCCATGATTGGTGAAGGTGTTATTGCATTAATTTGGTGTGCAATTGCATTATCATTCTTTGGTGGTGTAGAAGGATTGAATGCCGGAATGGCAGGCAACCCAGCAAACGTTGTGTACGAAGCATCTAATGGGCTATTAGGAACATTTGGTGGCTTCTTGGCTATCTTAGGTGTCATTGTATTGCCTATCACCTCTGGCGATACAGCATTTCGCTCAGCGCGATTAATATTGGCAGAGTTCTTTAACATCAAGCAAATCGAGTTACCGAAGCGTTTAATGCTCGCGTTACCATTATTTGTCGTCGGTGCCGTGTTAACCCAAGTAGACTTTGGCATTATCTGGCGCTACTTTGGTGTTGCAAACCAAACCACAGCGGTATTGATGTTATGGACCGCTTCAGCTTACTTACTACGACACAATAAATTCCATTGGATTTGTACTGTACCGGCTATGTTCATGACCTGTGTTGTGATTAGCTTTATGTTGAACTCATCAACATTGGGTGCTGGTTTACCAATGACAGTGTCAACTATTGCAGGTTTAGTCACTACCGCAATCATTGCGACAATGATTATTATTAAGACCAAAGGCAAAGGCGATATTGATACTGACGAAGAAGACAAAGTTGAACTAGCCAACGAGTTATAGAGGTTACTATCATCAATAAACGGCAGCTTAGGCTGCCTTTTTTGTGTTGATATCACTTTGACGACAATGTGGGTATAATATTGTCAAACTTAATTAGCTCGCACGGCCCATGACACAAGCAAACAATCCGCTTCACGGCATTAAACTAGAAACTATCGTTACTCAACTTGTAGAAAAATACGGCTGGGAAGAATTAGGATCTAGGATAAACATTCAGTGTTTTAAAGATAATCCGAGTGTAAAATCAACCTTGAAGTTTTTACGTAAAACGCCCTGGGCTCGCGACAAAGTTGAATACTTGTATCTTAAAGCAAACAAGTTACCATTGCCGCCGCCAAAAGAAGACAGCCGTGGCTCTTTTTCAGCTAAATCTCGGCCAGCCAAAGCCAAAGTGACCGCAGCTAAGCCTGCTGCAAATAAAGTCGTTTCAGCTAAAGCTAGCTCAGAGATTGCATCGACAGAACCTGTGAATGCCAATATTTGGGGATCGAGCTCAAATTAGTTTATCAATGCCAAAAATTAGCAGGGTTTATAAGGGAAATTCGAAAATTAAGCGCCACACTTTAAGCCCACCACCGACTTGATAACTTAATCCAAAATGTTCAATTTCGACACTGTCTAAGCCTATCGCACTGAAGTTGATGGGCTTTGAGAATGCCAGCGTTGTGCCAACTTCATAGGTGTATGAGGTTAAAACATCGTTCCCAACTGGGGTAACAAATTTCAGTTTGTCGAAATACCAGTGGCCAGCAATAAAAAATCTCGGCTCAACCCGGACATCTTTCCACTGCCAATCGTAATTGACGCCAAAATCTACACCGGTTTTAAATACCGAATAGCCTTCTGTGCTGTCGTTTTGATTGCTTTGATAACCCGCATAATAAATCCTATTTACCCAAACCGGGGTAAATAATGGCGCATCAAGTTTATAGAGTGCAGAAACGCCAGTGGAAAAAACACCCACATGACTATAGGTTGAAAAATTGTGTCCATAGCCTAAATCAACATAACTTTCTAGCGTTAGCTTATCGTCCACCAGCCAGTGATATTCAAGCCCTGGGGTGAGAGTTATTGTGCCCACACTGTTAGGAATGCTGCCTTGAGGTAGGTCATTAAAGGAATAATCAAAAAAGCCGAATGATGCAGTAAAGCGTAACTTCAACAAATAATCATCTGTTGAGTCAAGCACAAAACCCATAGGAATATTGGCGACAGCAGCGCTTTGGCCAGAAGTTCGATACACACCGCTGCCTAGGTAATTGGCAAATGCATAATGAGACGCATCAGGTTCAGTGATAAGCTCAGGTGGTGTAGTCGGTGTTAACTCAGCATAAGTAATACTGCTATAAACAATCAGCAATATCATCAAGGTAAAACGGCAGGTTACAGACATAAAACGCAGATAATCAAACAATGATGATCCAATAAGCGGTATGTTCTGCCCTTGTTTCATCATCATTTAGACTATTATTGTGCCAGACTATTCATCGTGGAAATGGTATTCCGACATCATATGACCCAACTCTGTTGATTTGGTCTTTAAATATGATTCGTTATAGCGATTTTTACCCACTTGTAACGGAATACGTTCTGCGACTTCGATACCCATATTTTGCATCGCCATCACTTTACGCGGGTTATTGGTCATCAACTTTACTTTGGTCACGCCAATTTGCGTTAACATCGGCAAAATCATGTCGTATTTACGCATATCAGCTTCAAAGCCTAAACGCTCATTAGCTTCAACCGTATTGGCACCAGCATCTTGCAGCTCGTAAGCTCTTATTTTATTAAGTAACCCAATACCACGGCCTTCCTGGCGCAAGTACAGAAGAAACCCCTGCCCTTGTTCAGCAATACTCTGCATGGCCGCTTGTAATTGAAAACCACAATCACAACGTAAACTAAATAATGCATCACCGGTCAAACATTCTGAATGAATACGACCTAACATGGGCTCCGTGGGATCCAGTTGACCAAATGTCAATGCAACGTGTTCTTTACCTGTGGCGGTTTCTTCAAAACCGTGCATAGCAAAAACACCCCAAGGAGTGGGTAACTTAGATGTTGCGATATACTTTACCGACATGAATTAACCTTACGACAACTAACTGTAAAAGAAAATATTAGAACTTAGCAGGCGCAAAACCCGTCACATCTTTTATGCCCATTTCACGGCCTAATGCCGTTAAAGGATGCACAACGACTAAACCTTTTACCGACTTATTTAACTTACCCATATCGGCTTGTTCGGCTTTAGTCAGCACACGCTTAAAACCTAACGCTTTCAACGCCACGCCTTCTTGGCTGAACTGGCGAGTTTGCTGGCCTTTAATGCTGGCGATTCGCTTAGTCACAGTCGCCACTTCTTTCTTAAACTGCAGGACAATCGTGGCATCGCCACGTGCTTCAGCCGCAGCTAACTTGCGACGAAACTTGTCTAATTTATCATTCAATGTCTGCAGTTCTAGCTTTAAATTCATTTGATTACCTTAAGTGCTTTGGTGTGTTAGTGAATCGTTTACGCTTATACGTTTGTCACAACACCGTTTCGGAGGCAGATTATATACCCAAAAGCACCCAAGATGCGAATAGCAAACGTTTCATATATGGATGTACAGGCAAAGTTTTTTACCTAGAACAAACAATCTGGATATTATCACATTATCAACCTCCATTAGCGCGACCACATAGCACACTCATCGGGTAACTCACGCTAATGTACGTTTATAGCGCTGAAGCGCTAAGTTTATGGATGACGGATCCCTTTAATGGTCAATTAATCATGCTAATCGTTTATTGGAATTGTTTGATTTATCAGCAACCAAATCTCCAAAACCCGTTTTTTGCCACATATAACAAAACCCGCTATTGCAATACTTATGATAATCATTATCATTCGCGCCATTGTTAATAAAGAGCCTAACCTGTTATGACGCCATTACGTTTATCTCTACTTGCCCTTGCTTGTCAAAGTGTATTGTTTCCCGTTTATGCTCACGCACAAACACCAGTTGCCCAATCTGAGGTTGCTGCACAATCTTCAAATGATACGGCCAATGAATCACCCTCAGCCAGCTATGAACGAATAACGGTTTATGGCCGACAAAACCAAGTAGTGATGAACTCAGGTTTAGCAACCAAATCTGATATGTCGCTGATGGAAACGCCTGCGGCGGTAGTGATTGTTGATGAAGCATTAATTGATGCGCAAGGCATCACCAACATGCAAGATTTAGTTCGTAATATCAGCGGCGTAACCCAAGCGGGTAATAATTATGGTATTGGCGACAATTTAGTTGTTCGCGGATTAGGCGCCAACTACACCTACGATGGTATGTATGGCGGTGCAGGATTAGGTAACACCTTTAATCCAACTCGTTCGCTAACCAACGTGAGTTCTGTTGAAGTACTCAAAGGCCCTGCCACTGGTCTATATGGTATGGGCAGCGCGGGTGGCGTGATTAACCTTATTGAGAAAAAACCTCAATTTGACAGTAAACAGTTGTTTGAAGCTGAAGTGGGTCAATGGGATAGTTATTCTCTCATGGCTGATTCTACGGGCGGAATAACTGACGATTTAGCCTATCGCCTCGTGGCAAAAACGGCTCGTAGTACAGGTTATCGAGATCTTGGTACCGACCGCGATGAAATATACGGCTCGCTTAAATATGTATTGAATGAAAACCAAAATATTATGCTATCAACAGCATATATTAGCGATGCGATCCCCGTTGATTCAATCGGCCATCCTATCCGCATTTATAACGCAGCTTCAGTCGATGGGAAAACCGCTGGTGAAGTCAGCTGGCAAGACTTAGTCAACGACCCTACCAGTAAGGGTTTACAACTAACAGACGATCAGCGCCAACAATTAACCGACTCGTTAAGCGCAAATGATGGCCTAACACCGTATGAGTTTGGTCATAACGGTCTTATTTCTCCAATGGCGAAAGACAATGAAGGCGAAGAGTTGCGCTTTAAACTAAGCCATAATGTGTACTTAACCGATGACTTATTTTTAAACCAACAACTGCAATACCGTAATTACGAAACCAGTTTTGCTCGTCAAACAGGGGCTTACAACTATGTTTACTGGCAACGTAGTGGCGTAATTAACGCCGACCCACGCGCACCTTTGGTTGAAGATGGCACCCTATATCCATATGCAGCTCGTCGTCAGGAATACCGCAAAGTCTCGGCAGAAGAAAAGTCATGGCAGTATTTTGCCGACTTACGTTATGACTTCGACATTGGCAATATCAGTAACGAATTATTAGTTAATGCTAACTTTGAAGATCGCGATATTCGCTTTAAACAGTATTCAATTTACGACGCAGATTACACCTTGAAAGATTCCGATGGTAATTTGTCATATCAAGGTTCGCTACCGTATATTTATGATATCCGTAACCCAAATTGGGGCGAAGGTGAATTTGAAGACTACGATCCATTATTAACCAGTAACTACAATAAATCTGTCACAGCTTGGGGCTTGGGCTTACAACATGTGGGTTATTTAGGTGGCGGATTTACTAGCCGTATTGGTGTCGCATTCAATGAAATTAAACAAAGTTATGAACACTTGGGTGTCGATGCTCGTTACAGTAGTAGCTTAGCAGACCCTCAACCAGAAGCGGATACCACAGATAACGGTGTAACCTACAATTTAGGCCTAACTTATATGCCTACTGACGATATCTCTATTTTCGTGAATCATTCTAAAGGCCGTACAGCATACAGTGTGTTAGGCGATGTAACAGGCAATGAAGCAGACCGTGAAGATTCTCAGTCGATCAGTAATGATTTAGGTATTCGTGCCAAAGCATTTGATGATCAATTGCTCGCATCTTTGGTCTTTTTCAAAACATCACGTACTAATGTGGCTTATACCAATCCAGAATACGAAAGCAGCGAAGCAACACCTGATATCTTCCCGTATTTTTACGACGGCAGCGAAGATACTAAAGGGGTGGAGCTAGATCTGAATGCATATTTAAGTGACCAATGGAAAGTCAACGTTAACGCGGTTTACCAAGATGCTAGAGACAATCAAAATCCAAATAGCAGTGATTATGGCCAACGCCAAAAAGGTGTACCTTACGTCACAGCGGGCGCTTGGGTAACTTATGCCGCAGAATTTGGCTTACCAGCACCGGTATCAATCAGTCTTGGGGCTAAATATGTCGATGAACGCAGCACACACTCTAGCTCATTTGGTATTCCAGATGGTTATGTGCCAAGTTATACGGTAATCGATTCAGCGATTAGTTATGACGTTGAAAGTTATAAAATCCAATTGAACATTAATAACTTATTTAATGAAACATATTACGATAAGGCGATGTTCTTAGGCGGATTACCCGGCGAAGAGCGTAATGCGAAGTTAACCCTAACTTATCGTATTTAAAAACATATCAATCTGGATTTTGCTTGCTCGAAATCTAGATCTCAATTTAGCGCTAAATCTAACGCTAAATAGAGTAACGAGATGATGAAAGCACTGCCTGTGGCAGTGCTTTTTTTATCACTATCCAATGAGGATAATTGACTATCTAGGCTACTTGTAGGATAAACAACACATTAATTCAGCAGGTTACCTTAGGACATTATTTCATGGCTAATACCATTTTCACACCATACACCTTGAGCAATGGTGCAGTCATTTCCAATCTATTGGTCAAAGCCGCAATGGAAGAAAACCTCGCCAATACCTTGCAACAACCAGACGATGCATTGTTCAACTTGTATGAAGCATGGGCAAAAGGCGGTGTCGGATTAATGATCACCGGTAATGTGATGATTGATCCCTTAGCCATGACAGGTCCTGGCGGAGTAGTATTAGATCCCAACAGCGCACTTGAGCCGTTCACCCAATGGGCCAAAAAAGCTAAGCAAAATAACGCCAGAATATGGATGCAAATCAATCATCCAGGCCGTCAGGTGTTTAAAGCGATGGGCGGTAAAAATCTAGCCCCTTCTGCCATCGCACTCGATTTAGGCAAACACTCATCCATGTTCTCTCAACCAAAAGCGATGACAACAGCAGACATTGAAGAGGTTATCCAACGGTTTGCTACCACAGCACAATTGGCTCAACAAGCTGGGTTTGATGGAGTACAAATTCATGCCGCACACGGATACTTGCTGGCTCAATTTTTATCGCCGCTAACCAATATACGTAATGACCAATGGGGCGGAAAGCTTGAAAATCGTGCCAAGTTATTACTCGAAGTGGTTAAGCAAGTAAGACTTAAATGTGGTGCCGATTTCGACATAGCAGTAAAACTCAACTCTGCCGATTTCCAACGCGGTGGCTTTGATGTCGACGACGCCGAAAAGGTCATTAATATGTTGGCACAATTTCAAGTTGAAATGGTCGAATTATCTGGTGGCAGCTACGAGGCACCAGCCATGCAAGGTCGCAGTGCTGATGAACGAACGTTAGCTCGAGAGGCTTATTTTTTAAGTTTAACAGCGCAGTTGGTCCAGCGTAGCCCTATTCCATTAATGCTAACGGGAGGTATTCATCGCCTACCTGTGGCTCAACAAGTTATTGATGCTGGTTTTGCATTGTGTGGTATCGCTAGCGCCCTCGCCTTCTATCCCGACTTAGCCAATAGATGGCAAATTCAGCCAGAGTTTGTCCCGTCAATTCCAACAGTCAATTGGCAGAGTAAACCTTTGGCTGGACTGGCGACGATGGCCGTTATTAAACGTCAGCTTCGCCGCATAAGCCAAGGTAAGCAGCCACACACTAATGATTCACCATTGTGGAGTTTATTAATCGATCAATATAAAACTAAACAGCGCACTAAACGTTATCGCCATATTGTAGGTCTTTTTAATCATTAACGAGTTAACGATTGGCAGGTTAAACATTTATTTGCTAACGATTAGCGCTGACAGTTAACGTGCTGAACATTAAACAACGAGTCCTAACGCCTTCATATAAAACGCTAGCGCGTAAAACGATGGATTTGTTGGTTGCTGCTACCGCGCCATAAAAGCTCGGGATCGGCTTTCTCTTGCTCATATTTGCCGTCAATCACCACATCCACAAAGTTCACCACAGCTTGTTGCTGCGGTGTGAGATCGGCCAGTTGATAACCGGTCCACAACCAAATATCTTTATCAGGGCATTCCTGCTTTACCCGCGTAACCAATTTTAATACGCCTTCAAGATTGGCTGAATGCAGCGGATCGCCACCACTTAACGACAATCCTCGACGGTAAATACGAGTATCGGTTAAATCATCAATAATCTGATCTTCTAGTGCTTGGCTAAAAACATGGCCAGCATCTACACGCCAAGTACTTTGGTTATAGCAACCTTTACACCCATGCTCGCAACCGCTGACAAATAACGTACAGCGGGTGCCTTCACCGTTGATCACATCAACACTATGGTATGCACTGTAATGCATTATAAATGCTTCACTCTGCGCTTAACTTCTTCTTGCTTACCGAAGTTAAATGGTCGCGCATCTGGGCTACCTAAATAACCGCAAACGCGACGAGTAACAGACACTCGGCTTGGCTCATGATTACCACATTTAGGGCACACAAACCCCTTACTGGTACAATTAAACTCACCAATAAAACCGCAATCGTAACACTCATCAATGGGGGTATTGGTGCCGTAATATGGCACTCGGCTATAACTGTAATCCCAAACGTTTTCGAGCGCTTCAATATTGTGCTGCATGTTGGGATATTCGCCGTAACAAATAAACCCGCCATTGGCGATGGCTGGATAAGGTTGTTCAAAATCAATCTTATCAAAAGGATTTACTTTCTTTTCAACATCTAAGTGAAAACTATTGGTGTAATACCCTTTGTCGGTCACACCTGCCACAATGCCAAACTGGGTGGTATCAAGCTGGCAAAAACGGCTGCATAAGTTTTCACTTGGGGTACTGTATAAACTAAAGCCATAACCTGTTTCTTGTTTCCAAGACTCAGTGGCTTGCTTTAAATGACTAATAATGGCGACAGCTTTATCGCGCAATTGAGCATTATCAAACACGTGTTCAGCATTGCTATATAAAGCATTAATGGTTTCGTGAAGACCAATAAACCCTAACGAAATTGATGCTCGGCCATTTTTAAAGATTTCGCTCACATCATCATCAGCATTTAGGCGTACACCACAGGCGCCTTCCATATAAAGGATTGGTGCTACTCGTGCTTTAACGCCAGCTAAACGAGCAATACGCGTTTCTAATGCTTTGCGGGCAATCAATAACCGCTCATCGAGTAATTGATAAAAGCGCTGTTCATCTTTGCCTGCTTCCAACGCTATGCGCGGTAAATTAAGGCTGACGACACCTATATTGTTGCGCCCTTCATGGACCAGTTGGCCATTTTCTTCATATGCCCCCAAAAATGAGCGACACCCCATTGGGGTTTTAAACGAACCGGTGACTTTCACTACCTGATCATAATTAAGAATATCAGGGTACATGCGCATGCTTGAACACGTTAAGGCCATCTTTTTAATATCATAATTAGCATCAGTCGCTTTATGATTCACACCATCTTTAATGGCAAACACCAATTTTGGAAAGACTGCTGTTTTGCGATTTTTACCTAAACCCGCCATACGTACTGTTAACATCGATTGCTGAATTAAACGCGACTCCCACGACACGCCTAAACCAAAACCAAAGGTAACAAACGGTGTTTGGCCATTAGCGGTATGCAAAGTATTCACTTCATATTCAAGTGACTGGAATGCGTCATGACACTCTTTTTCGGTTTGCGTCATCGCATAACCTTCTACGTCTGCCACTTGCCACTTTTTAGCGACACTAAGGTGCTTTTGGTAACTGATTTGCACAAACTCAGCTAACACTTCGTCGATACGGTTAATCGTGGTACCACCATAAATATGGCTCGCTACCTGAGCAATAATTTGCGCCGTAACAGCAGTGGCAGTTGATATAGACTTAGGCGGTTCTATTTCAGCATTACCCATTTTAAAACCATGAGTTAGCATGCCGGCCAAATCAATTAGCATGCAATTAAACATCGGGAAAAAAGGTGCATAATCTAAGTCGTGATAGTGAATTTCGCCTTTTTCATGGGCGGCTACCACATCTTTTGGCAGTAAATGGGTTTTAGCATAATGCTTGGCCACAATGCCCGCTAATAAATCACGCTGGGTCGGAATGACTTTGGCATCTTTATTGGCATTTTCATTTAAAATCGCACTATCCGATTGCTCAACTAAACCGCGAATAGCACAATTTAATTTACTCTGGGTTTCACGGTGTTTATCTCTATCGTGACGGTACTCAATGTAATGACGCGCCACCGACTTAAACGGGCCCGACATCAATAAGTTTTCAACTGCATCTTGTAGTTCGTGAATATCAACTTCGGTCTTCACAGTCATTTGCTGCTCTACCGTCTGCGCTAACTGCTGTGCATATTGATGGTCGGCTATACCTGCAGACTCCATTGCTGCTACAACAGCCTCTTTGATTCGACATCCATCAAACGCAGTTCGGCATCCATCCCTTTTCACTACTACAAGCATACAACCATCCTTTACAAGCACTATATATAGCGCTTTAATACACACACAACACAAGATAGAGTGTATTAGACACATTAACGCTGAGCATTACCTTGATCCAGATCATAATTGTCGGCAGTACTTAATATTGAAAAAACACTTGCTATAAGCGATAGATATTGTAGGAATAACAACTGATTTTGACAGGCTAATACAATGGCAGAAAATCGACATAATTTAACGATTTGGGTGCTTTGCTGAATGGATAACCAGATGTGCAAACACCATAAGTGATGTATTTTGCTGGCTTGAAATGGTGCAAAATGACGATATTAAGTCATTGTTCGAACCTTAAATGGCTAGATCAACAACATAACTAACGTGCTCATTGTATCTAATGACTCGGTCGTTATCGTTAGATAGTTGCGGGTAGATCATTGCGGATAGATAATGACTGAATCACCATGAGATAACTATGAAAGAACCATGAAATAAAATAAGAGAGTGAATAATCTTATCAACCACATCAGACTGCGCAGGTTAGACAATACCCTTGCGGGGTAACAACCCAGAATTAATGGAAAACATCTATTAACTAGCAAATATTCACCTAGCGGCGGTTAACGGGCGTATTTATGATAAACACACCACAATATTCGATACCGCTTCAAGGTTACTTTAAGGTTGCTTCGATTAAATGCTTAATATCATTTACGGCTTGCTCACCGGCTTTAATCGCTTCTTTAGCGCGATGAAACTCCATGGTACCAATGTCACCCACATCAGGCACGATACAAATATCAGGTGGCTCGCCCATTAAACGTGAACGTTTATGGCGTTGTTCTAAAATATCCATCGATTGCGACATCACCGCCAGCATACCCGGATGCGACTTTGAACTCCCCAAAGAAAATTTATCGGTTAAGCCATTCATGTAATCTTTGCCTTTACCCCATAAATCCATAAAGCCAGATTCAAGTTCGCGCTTTTCATCAATAGGTTCAGACTTAGAGGCTTTGCGGCTTTTTACTTGCTCTGGGATTAAGTGCATTTGGCCACGACGATGACCATTTAAATCCACCGCAATAACCACATCAACGCCCATAGATCGAGCCAGTGATACAGGTACAGGGTTCACTACCGCACCGTCAACAACCCAGCGATGCCCTTGCTGTACTGGGGGTAAAAAACCTGGCATTGAACATGAAGCCCTAACAGCATGGCGTAAATCACCTTCTTTAAACCAAATCTCTTGCCCAGAATATAAATCGGTAGCCACTGCAGCAAAGGGACGGTTTAACTGTTCAATATCAATATCGCCAATGCGATTGGCTAACACATCAAATACTTTCTCGCCGCTAATTAAGCCACCTTTACGCCAACCTAAATCCATTAACCCAAGTACATCCCAACTCGAAAATCCACTCACCCAGGTTTCAAGTTCACCCAAATGATTATTGGCATAGGCAGCACCCACTAATGCCCCTACCGAACAACCTGCCACTTTGTCAGGATAAATATCTAACTTGGCTAAACCATTCAATACCCCAATATGTGCCCAACCTTTAGCGGCTCCACTGCCTAGCGCTAATCCCACGGTGAGCTTTGTCATCTTTCGTTCCTTCCATGCTCGGTATTCATTTTTAATACGCCTGCCTGAATCTTCCATAGTGACGTCTAACTCAGGCAATAATATAAAGCTAAAAAATAGCATAACTAAAGCGACTCTTGTTGGCTATAGCAAGGTGAAACAGCTATAATCGTCGGCTATCATTTTTTAGGGGATTTACCTTTGCAATTTACCGATTTTTCGTTGGACAAGCGCCTGCTTGACAGTCTAAAGCACCTTGGCATTTCTACGCCTACCGATGTTCAAGCGCAAGCACTTCCCATTGCCTTATCAGGTAAAGATTTAATGGCATCGTCTAAAACCGGCTCAGGTAAAACCTTAGCGTTTTTATTGCCAGCAATGCAACGCGTGATATCCACCAGAGCATTGTCGAAAAAAGATCCTCGGGTACTTATCTTGTTACCGACTCGTGAATTAGCCCAGCAAGTTTATGGCCAATTACGTTTATTAGTCGCCAATACCCAATATAAAGCCATTAGCGTGCTCGGCGGTGAGAACTTTAACGACCAAGCCAAAGCATTGGCCAGAGATCCACACTTCATTGTTGCCACACCGGGACGTATTGCGGATCACTTACAGCAACGCCACTTATATTTAAATGGTTTAGAATTACTGGTTCTTGACGAAGCTGACCGTATGCTCGATTTAGGTTTTGCTCCACAGCTCAAAGCCATTAACGATGCAGCTGATCATAAACGTCGTCAAACCTTAATGTTTTCAGCAACATTAGATCACAACAGTATTGGTGATATTGCGACAACATTACTAAAATCACCGAGCCATGTGTCTATTGGTGAATCTTACACTGAGCATAAAGATATTGAGCAACGTATTATTTTGGTTGATCACTTAGACCATAAACAAGCGGTGTTGCAACATATCTTAAGCCAAGAAACACATAAGCAAGTGATTGTATTTACTGCAACTCGATCAGATACAGACCGTTTAGCCACGTTATTGGCTGCTCAAGGCTTTGCCACCTCCGCACTCAGTGGTGATTTAAAGCAATCTGCTCGTAACCAGATAATGGATCAATTTGCTCGCGGCCAATCGCAGATATTAGTCACTACCGATGTTGCATCGCGCGGGCTTGATTTAATCAACGTATCATTAGTGATTAACTTTGATATGCCAAAGTTTGCTGAAGAGTACGTCCATCGAATCGGCCGTACAGGCCGTGCAGGCGCTAAAGGTGATGCAGTTTCATTTGTAGGCCCTAAAGATTGGGACAGCTTTAAAAAGGTACAACTGTTTTTACGTAAAAACTTTGAGCCGACTGTAATTGAAGGCCTAAAAGCCAAATTTAGCGGCCTCAGAGATAAACCTCAAGCAGGTAAAGCTGGCACGAGTGCAAAAGCAGATGTCGTCAGTAAACGAGTTAGCGCGCCTAAAAAAGCTAAAGCGGCACCAAAGAGTGATAAACGCTTTATTACTGGCGTCGATGTCGGTGATGCACCAGTGCGCCGTAAAGTTAAGCCTATTGTCATAATCGAAGACGACGGCACAACAGAAGACTAAATGGCCCATAAATCGCAGATAATCTCCAGCTAGATTATCAGTATACTGCGATAACAGATTAATGAATGTAGGGTACTGGTAAAATACTGCCCTGCAACAAATGAACGATAACGAGCATGCCAACGGCATTCTCGTATGAATAAACCAGTAAGGATTAACATGAAAATTTGTGGTGTGGAATTAAAAGGCGGCGAAGCCATTATCTGTTTACTGACCTATGAAGGCGAAACCTATAACGTGCCAGCATGTCGTAAAGTTTCATTCAGTATTTCACAATCAGCTAGCACGGACTCAATTCGTGAGTTCGATTTTGCGTTTAAAAAACTAATGAGCGACTATAAAGTCGATGAAATAGCCATTATTGAACGTGAACAAAAAGGTAAGTTTGCCGGCAGTGCCACCAGCTTCAAACTTGAAGCGGTACTCCAAGTAATGGACATGCCTGTTTCGCTTATTTCTCCATTGACTATTAAAGAGCAATTAAAGCGTAACCCGCCACAAGTTGACTTTGAATCATTGGATCTAAAACGCGTCCAGCTTAATGCATTTGACGTTGCTTATGTTCAGCATAACCGCCTCATCTTCGGTAAAGTGTAACCCACAGCTTTCACCGTTCTATATTGGCGTTATCGATACCGACTCAGATAGCGGTAACGCCAAAAAATCAGTTGAACTACAGCCATGTCAGATACCAAAACTAAAACACCTAAAGCCCCACCTAAAATGCCGGTCAAGTCGGCAAGCCAATCATTAAAGCCAAAAACAGATCTCAGCCTGTTAGTCACCAGTGCCGACATTAAAAAGCAGCAAAGTGAACAAAGTGCATTACGTTATTTAAATGGTTATCGTCCTGACGTGGTCGAGAAAATCCGCCAACTCGTTGATGCTAACGCCTTAGCTGCCCACTTTTTAACACGCTACCCCAAAATACACGACGTTCGTACAGACAAAGCCTTATACGATATGGCGATAACGTTAAAAAATACCTATATGCGTCAATCGGACCCATTAGCAAAAGTTATTTTTGACGAAAAAATCAGCGTAAGCCACCATGCCCTAGGTTTGCATTCTTATGTCAATCGCCGCCAAGGTAATAAAGTTAAAGCCAAAAATGAAATTCGAATTGCAGCACACTTAAAACACGTTCCGTTTGAGCTATTACAAATGGTAGTAGTGCACGAACTGGCCCACCTGCGTGAAAAAGAACACAACAAAGCTTTTTATCAGTTATGCAGCTTTATGCTAGCAGATTACCACCAGCTAGAATTTGATATGCGAGTATGGTTAGTAGCTGAAGAAGTCGGACAATCGCCCTACGCTTAAACTTCAGTTGGAGCACGACAACTTAATTCTCCATGTAAACTGAACCATAAAACGAAACTGAGTTGTTGAAAAATTAACTCAAGACTTTACTCGCCAAGGTGGATTCAAGCGATTATCTCCCGCCCAGTAGAGTTTGAGCTTATTGCCACTGGGGTCAAATAATACTGCCTCGCGCCATAAATACGCTTCATCTGTCGGTAACTGAACAAACTCAATACCTTTTGCCTGCAACTCACTTACCCAGCTATCTAACTCTGCATGCTCAAAATAAATCACCGCACCATTGGCTGTAGAGTCAGGCTCTAATGACAGCGAAAAAGAGCTCTCACCCATTGGGCATTCAAAACGGGCGTAATGCGGTGTATCCACAATTAAGGTAAAGCCAAGAATTTGATAAAAGCTAACGGCCTGATTCATATTCGACACAGGTAATGTCACTTGATTGAGATTCATATAACCCTCTGGTATTAGACCAATATTTTCGGTCAAATATACTGTTTCATCATAAAATATCTTGCTGGGCTACCGGTAAACTTTGGAACCGTACCAATGATATTAAACCCTAGATCTTGGTAAAAACGTGGTGCTTGAAAATCTAACGTATCAAGTTGCGCAATCATACAACCACGTTTAATCGCCTCGGCTTCAGCAATGTTCATTAATTCTTGACCTAAACTGACCTGGTTAACTGAATTCAGTCACCCTAGTTAAGTTCGTTAAGCCACTTCTTTTAACGGCTTACCCATACGCTCAAATTCATTAGGACTTTGATAATTGAGGTATGAATGCATCCGTTGGCTGTTGTACCACATCGTGATGTCATTCAAACTAAAATCACAGCATTGATAAACACCGGCCATAAAAAATGCAGCCTATTGGCTGCATTTAATCGTTCTATCACATCTAAATTCTACGTAATAAGCCTCAGTTCATTAACCTAAGTCCATTAGAATAAGTCTATTAGCCTAAGTCCATCATCATGCTGCGGCTACGTACCAAAGCTTGAAACGCTTGTAATTGCTTTTTAGGTAAGACTTTAGCTTCTGCAATATTGGCTTTCATTGCGTCAATTGGGCGACCATTAACAATGAACTCATAATGCAAATGTGGGCCTGTGGAAGCACCAGTATTGCCCGATAAGCCAATCACTTGACCACGAGTGACACGCTGACCTCTTTTAACTAAAAACCTCGATAAATGCAGGTAACGAGTACGCACTTTATTATCGTGATCAATCACAATGTAATTACCCGCAAAAGCATGTTTAGTCACTAACGTCACCACGCCATCACCAGGAGCCACGACTTGAGTCCCAATAGGCGTAGCAAAGTCGGTACCATTGTGAGGACGAACGCGACCTGTAATGGGGTGTTTGCGATAAGGGTTAAATCGAGAACTCAAGCGGACTTTTCTATTTAGCGGAATACGTTGGAAGGCTGGAGTTAAACTTTGACCTTGAATGTCGTAATAGTTGCCATCAATATTTTGGAAAGCTGTAACGTCGCGACGGCCGGTGTTAATGCGAATACCTTCTATCGATGTGATACCTGTTGGTTCGCCTTCAACAAATTGATCGTTAACTAACACCGAAAAAGTATCACCAGCATGTAGCTCACGAGAAAAGTTTAATTTGGATTTTAACAGTGATTCGACTTTTTGAATTTCGGCTGCACTTAAACCAGCATTTTTAGCCGACACATAGAAAGAGCCATTAATTTCACCGCCAACGATGCGATTTTGCCAAATGCCATCGATGTTAATGTCATTAACACCGTAAGTTCCGTCTTTAAAACGGGTGAATACCACTTGGTGAGCAGGGTTAAAGTACAGCTCTAGCTTATCAAGTTCACCATTGGCATTGTCCCAAAATTGGATGCGGTTACCCGGCAGCAGTGTATCTAATGCTAATACTTCTAAATCAGCTTCAAGTACTTTATACATGGTTCGTTGGTCGATACCAGCTAACTCAAATAAATGACTTAAGGTATCACCACTTTCGATCACGCGATCTAAAATCGGTGAGATAGGCTTTACAAGCTTCAACGTAGTTTCTTGTTGAGCTATGTGTGGCAATAACGAATCGATATCGATTGCCACTGGAATACGTTGTGATGAAAACTCTTGTTGTGTTGGCCATAATAAAGCAGCACCAACAACAAACACACTTGCTAGCAAGATTTTCTTGTGCAAGTTTGGCAAGTTCACTTGACTTACCGCTGGCCTTTGGAAGCCCATAATTTTACTCATTAGCAATGTCTAATCCACCCTAAAAGATGACGCTTTATATTTTTTATTTTTCTTTTACTGCAAATCGTTATTGCGATATTGAGCATAAAGTCGGTTAACTCTATGCCTTCATGTCGTTTTTTATGGTGAATATGACCCAATATTTGATACTACGGCATCCTGTATAAACAGCTAAAAATACGGACTTTTGCACTCAAACTGCATATCAACGCTCTTTTATATCAAAAAATAATCATTTTACAAATATAAAATGATATTTAATTAATATTTAATTTGAACTCGATTACAGTAATCATGGGAGTTTGAAGCAGATCAAGACCCACTTACAGCAAACTCACCCTGCAATTTACTAATACCAAGGCCATTCATTTTAGTCACTTTTATCTGTACGTCGATCCGCTCTTTCATGGCTTCAATATGGCTAATTACACCAATCATTTTGCCCGACGCATTTAAATTATCTAATGCGTCTAAAGCGGTATCTAACGTTTGACTGTCCAACGTACCAAAGCCTTCATCTAAAAACAGTGAGTCAATGCTCGTTTTATGACTAACAAGGTCAGATAATGCGAGCGCAAGGGCTAAACTCACTAAAAAGCTTTCACCGCCCGACAAGGTTCGGGTGTCTCGCACAGCATCACCTTGCCAGGTATCGAGCACTTGTAGCTCTAACGCATCGGACTCTTTGCGTTCAAGTAAGTACCGGCCTTGCAAACGTTCCAGCTGCCTGTTCGCTAATGCCACTAAATGGTCTAAAGTAAGCCCTTGAGCAAACTTACGGAACTTATCGCCTTTTTGTGAGCCAATTAACGAATGCAGGTACGCAAGATCGTCGTAATCTTGTTGTATTTGGGCTTGTTCCGCTAACAGTTGCTGTTGCCCTGCCCGCTTATTGGTATCTTGCTCTAACTCATGACTTAAGCGCCACAGTGTTTGCTTGTCTTGTTGGTGCTTAGCTTCCATCGTTTGATGTTGCAGCATTATATTGCCGTGTTGAGCAATATCGTATCCGTGTTGCTCTGCCTGCTGCGCTAACTCCGTTTGTTTTATTTTGGCTTGTTCAACTAACGTATTGGCTTTAACAATATCGTTATCCAGCTGCTGTTTTAGTTGCTGTAAGGTGTGACGCTCTTTTGGCGTCAATAAGGCTTGCTCAAATGACTGTTGATCTGTAAATGGACTTGATTGTAATGCCATTTGCCATTTGGCCTGCAACTGCTGTAACTCTTGATTAGCCTTAGTTACTTGTTGTGTTGTCGATTGCAGCTGCGCTTGTAAGCCAGCAAAATGTTTATCCGCCGTTTGCAATTGTTGTTGAATTGAGACAAATACCTGTTGAGCTTGATCTACTGCGTGTTGGCTAAACAGCTTTTCATCTTCAACTATTTTGTCTCCAAACACGGCTTTACGCTGTGCGAGTACCGCATCGAGTTGTTCGTTAAGCGTAACCACTTGCTCGGTCACTTCTGCTAGCTTGGTTGCCATTTCAGTGGAGTGCAGATTGTTTGCGGTGAGTTTTTCAGCGGTGACACTGAGCTGCTGCTGGTTATCAATAGCCTGCTGCTGCGCTGCAACCCAACGTTCAAGTTGTTGTTGTAAATGATGAAGCCAAGTGTCGGCATTCTCTAGCGTCGGCGGTGTTAACCCTGTAGCAATAATGTGTGCATCCAGTGCGCTGTTAAGTTGCTGCAGTTGCTTGTTAATAGATTCAATTTGCTGCTGCTGACTCACTAAACCTTGGGATAAATTATCAAGTTGCTGTTGCAATAACCCTTGCTGATTAACCAACACTGCCAACGCTTGTTCTGCTTGGGTAGCATTGTGCTGATGTTGATGTAAGGTTTTTTGGCATTGGTTAAGCTGACTTATCGTTTGGGCAAGTTGCTGCTGTTTGGCTTCTGACTGGGCAATATAATCAGTTAACTTATGTTGTTGCTGCTCATGTAATTCAAACGTTACCGCAAGCGCCTGAGTGTGTTGTTGCCACTGTTGCTCAGTTGTTTGTAATTCAGTTTGCGCTTGGCTCAATTGCATGAGCGAGTTGTCGTAGTTAACTTGCAACGCCGTTTGTTGATTTTTAAGCTGCTCACCTTGCTGTTTAATCGCATCAAGTTCAATTTGTAGTTGCTGCATTCTTTGTTCGGTAACAGACACATTCAATGCTTCATAACGCTCAACTAACGGGTGATCTGTCGAACCGCACAATGCACAAGGTTCACCGGCTTTAAGCTTGGCGCGCTCTAAGGTTAAATTGGCAATTTGCTGTTCTTGCTGCAGTATGGTTTGCAGATCTTTTACTTGCTGATTTTTTTCACTCCACTGGGTTCTTACCAGCGAAAGTGACTGCGCTAGGGCCTGTAAATCAGTGTTAAATTGCACCGATTGACTGCTTAATTGTTGGCATTGTTGCTGCTGACGCACAAAGTGACTAAATAGCTGAGTTAACTGATAACGCCCAGCTTGTTGCTCGACCAGTTGTTGGTAATCATGATTAATCTGATTTTCGTCTTGGCCAGCCAATAATGTCGTTATTGCTTGCTGGCTGTCGGCTTGTTGAGCTAACGCTTGGGTGACCGTCGTTTTGGCAAGCTTAATTTGTGGCGAAAGTTCAGTTAACGTTGTTTGAGTTTGCTCGATATTGTGTTGTTGCTGAACTCGTTGAGTGTCAAGTTGGCTCAACTGCTGGTTTAATTGCAATACTTGGCTGTATTGTGTCTGCCAAGCCGCAAACTTTTTCGCCACTTCTTGGCCTTGCGGCAAATTATCAAGTTGTTGCTGTATATCCTGCTTTGCAGACGAGAGTTGTTGTTGCAATGCCATCAACTGTTGCTGTTGCTCAATCGTTTTGTGTTGTTGCTCAGCCGTTTGCTGATGGCTTAATATGACCTGAGACAATTGATAGTTCAATTGGCTAATGTGTTGGTCTAACGGCAACACCTGTTTGTCGATAAGATTAAGTAAATCTTTGTGTGCTTGGTTGGTTTTATCAACGCTTTGCTTAGCTTGCGTTTGCTTGTGGGTGTGCTGTCGCAGTGTTTGTTCAGCTACACTAACTTGTTCCGTTAACTGTTCAATCTGTTCCGATAATACTCGGGTGCTTAACTGGGCTTTTTGTTGCTGTTCAAATAGAGGCTGGATTTGCTGTGCTGGCTCACTATGTTCAAGTCGAGTTAGTTCATCGCTATGTTGCTGTACGCTAGACAGTGCTTGTTGCTGTTGAGCCTGAATGTTAACTAATGTCTGCTGCGATTGCTCAGTATTGTCTGCCCAGGTTATAAATTGGCTTAATTGAGCTAATTGCTGTTGATCGATCACGAGCGCCTGATTGAGTTGTTCAATCTGTAGTTGCTGCGCCACAACTTGTTGTTCATCAAATAACTCAACACTGCCAAGCTTAGCTTCAAGTACCTTCAAGTTCGTTTTGGCATCAGAAAAATGCTGATGTACTCGCGCTGAAATTAAGCTGTAAATTTCAGTACCGGTTAGCTCTTCCAATAGCTCTGCACGCTCATTGGCTTCGGCATTTAAAAAAGCGGCAAACTGGCCTTGTGACAACATCATTGATTTAGTGAAACGAGCAAAGTCGAGCCCGGTGATTTCTTCAATTAACTCGGTTTTGCGTTTTATCTGGCTGGCAAGAATTTTACCGTCACTCAATTTTGCCAACTCGACTTGAGCATCTTGTAAATTGCCATCGGCTTTATCGCGCGAACGGCGCTGGCTCCAAAAAGCGCGATAAGCGACACCTTTAACTTCAAATTCAACTTCAGCCAAACATTCTGCGGTGCCACGAGTCATTAACTCGTTGGTGGTTTTAGAAATATTACTTAACCGCGGAGTACGATGGTAAAGCGCTAAACAAATCGCATCGAGAATGGTTGTTTTACCTGAGCCAGTAGGACCTGTGATAGCAAATAAACCGTTTTCAGCAAATGGCGATTGGGTGAAGTCGATTTTCCACTCATTTTTAAGTGAGTTAATATTTTTAAAGCGAAGGCTTAGAATTTTCATTATTGCTCACCCTCTGTTGCACTTTTTGTAGCAACGGCTTCTATCGAGGTTTCTTGTAACACATGGCTCGCGGCCGTTTCTTGACTGTTTCGCTCAGACTCCACCTCGGCATACACTTGGCTAAAGCGTTGCTTTATTCGCCCTAACTGTGCCTGTTGCGATTCACTCTCAAACTCTTCTTGCGACAAACGTCGCCCAAATACTTCGTCGACACTGAGCTCAGATAAAGTTTCATTATCTAGCTGCTTAATGTGTTGCTGTCGTTGACTGCGGGCACGCTTTAACTGCAATACTTCAACCGCTTTGTCTTGAGTCATGTCGGCAATGCGCGATTGCAAATCAGACAAATAATCTTGTTGTGACACTTCAATGCTCAACCAAGTCGTTTTTGCGGATTCTGCTTGCAATGCAAATGTGCTTATCTGCTGCTCAATGCTATCTAAGTCGCCTTTTAACACCTGCATCGGCTGGAAAACAGGCACCATTAATGGTGTGATTTGAGATAATTTGGCATCACTAAATTCGACCAAGAATACCGATTTATTAGTGGTATTATCTGCCGCGAGTTCATCAAAACTTAACGCTATTGGTGAACCGCTGTAACGAATATGTTCAGATTTTGCCACCACTTGAGGCCGATGAATATGACCTAATGCAATGTAGTCTGCGGCAGGAAACAGCGCCGCATTAAAAGCATCTAAACTGCCTATATAAATATCACGCACGGATTCTGAGGTGCTTGCACCCACTGTGGTTAAATGACCTGTCGCAATAATGGGTACTGGCGTGGTAAAGGTATTATTGAGTTGTTCAGCTTGCTCAAAACAGCGCTGATATAACTCACTAATGGCATCACCTAATTTGCGTTGTTTATCAATTGATGACTCACCTGATTCACTTAGCACCACATCACGCGGGCGTAAAAAGGGTAAACCACATAAAATAGCACCCGCTTCACCTTGGCGATTTTTGAGGGTAAATACATGCTCTTCAAAATGCTCTAGCGCACCAGGGATAACCACAGTATTTAGGCAGGCAAGGAGATGTTTAGATTCATTCAACGTCGACACAGAATCGTGATTACCACCCAATAAAATTAGCTGGCAACCTGTTTGCTGAATTTGGACAATAAATTGATTATATAGCGTACGGGCATAACTTGGCGGTGTGCCAGTATCGAAAATATCGCCAGCGACAATAAGCGCATCAACCTGGTGAATGTTTATTTGTTCAAGTAACCACTGCATAAAAGCCTGATGCTCAGCTGCGCGACTTTTACCATAAAAATATTGGCCAAGGTGCCAATCTGATGTGTGAATAATGCGCATAACATCCCTTCAATAAAAACAAACACGTACACCACATAATGATGGCGTTAATAAACCCAAATTATCGATACTATGATCACATGTACCGCGATCACATGCGCAGCTATCACATATATTGCGACCACAATAATTTGCCGCTCATGCCCAATGACATCACTACCACCAAAGGTTTAATGATTTTAACGCCTTTGGTCACCACTAAACGTGAACCTAACGTAGCACCAATGGCTTGGCCTACCAGCATAATCAATCCCAATACCACTGCGACTTGACCACCGATTAAAAAGAAAATTAACGACGCAATGTTAGTGGCAAAATTGAGTAGCTTTGCATGTGCGGTTGCCTTAGCCAAGCCAAAGCCGGCCAATGACACAAATGCTAAAGCAAAGAAGCTGCCGGTACCGGGGCCAAAGAAACCATCATATAAGCCAACGCCCAATGCGGCAGTAAAAGCAAACACACTTGGAGTGAGGACTTGTTGGCGATCTTGTTCACTTATTTTTTTAGAGAATAAAAAATAACAACCAATGGCCAAAATCAAAAATGGCAGCACCACTTCTAATAATTTAGCGTCGATCATTTGTACTAATATTGTGCCAATTGATGCACCAATAAAAGCGCATATCAACGACAGTTTGATACTGCGTAAATCAACCATCCCTTTACGTACAAAATATAAACTCGCAAAAAAACTCCCACCGCATGCTTGCAGTTTATTGGTACCCAATGCCGCTGCTGGAGGTAATCCTGCCCACATTAATGCGGGAATGGTCAGTAAGCCACCGCCACCAGCAATCGAGTCGATAAACCCCGCAACCAGAGCAACAAAAAATAAAATAACCGCGAGTTGGAGCGTGAGTTCAAGCATGGAGAGTCTCGTTATTAGGAATAGCGTGAAGTCGGCAGACATAATATAAGGCGTTATTAGACAATCTTTATCGTCAAAATACAAAGCGTTCTGTGTAATTTATTCAGCTTTACCCAACTAATTTCAGCTTGGGCTAATAAACACTGACCAAATAACGTATTACCTATTAATAAGCTTATATTGACTCAAACAACAGATTTGAAAATCGATTTGAGAAATGGACGACAACTACTTTGCGCTTCACTTAGGCATTGTTATAGTAGCCAACCTAGTAAATATTGAGCTGAAGGTTTTATTATGATTGTTATTACCGGCGCGAGTAGTGGCTTAGGTGCTGCACTAACACAACTGTATGCGGCAGAAAATCAGCCGTTATTGGTGACAGGTCGCAGTGAGCAAAAATTAGCAGATGTAATAGCTGGCCTAACTCAGCCAGAGCAAAAAAACGTGAAAACTTACGCTGCTGACTTATGTGTGGCCGAAGATGTCAGTGCATTATTTTCGCGATTACCAGCGCCGCCAAGCAAGGTTATTCATTGTGCTGGCAGTGGTTATTTTGGCCCTATCGAACAACAAGCACCAGAAGCGATTAATCAGTTAATTCATAACAATCTCACTTCAAGCATTCTAGTGTTGCGTGAGCTTGTTAGTCGCTATCGTGATCACAACGTTACTGTCGTTGTGGTAATGTCGACCGCAGCGCAAGCAGGCAAAGCAAATGAGTCGACTTACTGTGCCGTAAAATGGGCCGTAAAGGGATTAGTTGAATCGTTACGATTAGAATTGAAAGGCAGCCCAATGAAATTGATTGCGGTGTATCCTGGAGGGATGGCAACGGACTTTTGGCAAACAAGTGGCAAAGACATTAATACATCAAGCTTTATGACGGCAACAGAAGCCGCCACAATGCTCAAGCAAGCCTTAATACCGACAAAACATGGTTATGTCTCTGACATCACCATTAACCGCGGTTAGCGATTATCGCCAGTGAGTGTTAACTGGCGACATATCAACGTGTTAATGGCGCTTTGGTTGACCAATACCAACAATATATCCACCCTGCAGGGGCAAACACCAGATTTAATAACAGTGCCAACATTCCCACCTGCAGTAAGTGAGTCGTTTTACCTTTAGCAAACTTGACTGTTAAGCCAACAATCACGATGGTTAACAACAATATCGTTAGGCTAATCAGAGTCGCGTTTATATTCAATTGTGCTCCCCTTACCAAGATTAAATATCTGTCACATCATAATACCTGAATGCTCATAGATTAACCAAGCACACTCATTTAATCACCAGTAAAATATAAACCGTTTGTTTTCTTTATTCGTATTACAATGAATCAACAATATGACGTTAACGCGGCAAACAAAGAGTAAAATAATGAACAAACACTTTATGACTATCTTCATCAGTATTGCTCTAATGAGCCAGCTTTCCGCCTGTGCTGAATTAAAACAGACTGGCAAAGAAATCGGTCACACCACAAAAAAAGTGACCACCGCTATCGGTCACGGGACGCGCGATACCGTTAAAGCTATTGGACATGAGACCAAAGAAGTCATTAACGAGATAAAAGAAGACTAAACTACGTCGCTTTATATAATCAAAAAACCGTTAATGCAGGGCATTAACGGTTTTTTGATTACTTGAATCATTCAATCTTTAGTGATGACTATATTAGTGCTTACAATGCTCAGTGTGAACATGGTCATCATCTGCAAACTCATTATCGCTGGCTTGGTTTTGCATCACGCCCCAACCATCAGAAATACCGTCAAACTCTTTGGCAAAGTTATTCAACTCAGTTTCTTTAGCCACAAGCGTTGCGTATTCAGGTACCATTTGCAGGCAAACAATCACTTCCCACTTGGTGCTTTCTTCATCAAAGTTAAGCTCAAGCTCACCTTGCATGTCTTTTTGGCTTAATGCTTCTAAGGCTGACTCGGCATCACGTTGATCGTCAAACACCAAGAAGAAATCGACTTCTATTGATTGAGTAAGGTCAATACCGGCATCTGCCATTGCTGCCAACATTTGGCCATTATCATCTTCTGGGAATTGCATTTATCAATCCTTACTGTGCAGGAACAATTTCAATTGTCGCGCCATTGAACGAAACGATATCGCCAACAACACACTTTTTACGTTTACGAGTATCAACTTCACCGTTGACGGTCACTTGACCTTCGGTAATGACATGCTTTGCTTCGCCACCACCGTTCACTAGACCGAGTACTTTGAGTACTTTGTACAGTTCTACGAATTCATCACCTTGAAGTAATGCAAACGCTTGAGTTTGAGTCGTCACAATAATCGCCTTTTAATCAAAATATTCCGGCTATTATAGCCTATGCTAGTTTAGCAAGCATCAAGCATTTTGAATGGATTATTAAACGCATATGTAAACCCTAAATGATGACAAATTAACTGACCGTCGATAGTTTTATTGGGTTGTTGTTGCTGATTAAACTCTGGCGCAGTTAATCCAAGATGCTCTGCAGCAGCAACATAAAACTCCCCACGAGTAGGGTGAGCGTTTGCAGCAAGATTATAAATCGGTAAAGTATCGTTGCGAGAAAGAATTAAGCTAACAGCAGCAATACAGTCATCTAAATGCACCAGATTAACCGCAACATTGGCGCCACTGACATCGGTTTTTCCGGCAAAAAAACGTCCGGGATGCCGTTTAGGCCCTACCAAGCCTGAGAATCTTACAATGCAGCTATTTTTCATAGCGGAAAACATTGCCTCTGCTTGTAATAATGTGCGACTGGTATCATTAAAAGCTGCAGCATCTTGTTCGGTTACTGTTTGATCTAGCGAAGGATAAACCCCAGTCGTACTGATAAAAATAATTTTTTGATATTGGTGTTCACCCATCAAGGTTATTAACTGAGTTAAATAGCCTAGATAATCAGTTTCGCCTCGCCTAAGTCCCGGTGGTAAGTTAATCACGATGGCGTCTGCATCGAATAAAGACGAGTTTTTTGCCTGGCTATTCACATTGGCTAAATTTAATTGATAAGCATCAACACCGGCTTGCTGTAATTGGACTAAGTCTTCAGGGTGACGTTTTGAAGCCTTTACCTTAATACCTTGCTTAACTAATTGTGTGGCGAGCGGCAAACCGAACCAACCACATCCGATAATAGTAACTGTGTTCATGTATTCTCGATATTACGCTGTTAAATTTTAATGATCGAAGTTATTGAAGTAAAAACTAATTGGGTTGTTCGCTTGTAGTGTTTTGACCGCACCATCAGTTAACTCATCTAATTTCATCACTTCTTGAACTTGCACATCTTCGTTAATTAAAAAACGAAAACTGGGTTCTCCACCACTGAGATTACAAGACCACACATGCGGCTGCTTGACGTCAGCGGTGGTCATCATCACCTTGGCAATACTATCGTCAGTCAAGCGCACAATGGTTCCTGGAGGATAAATGCCTAAAATTTTAACTAATACAGCAATTAGATTATCAGCATGTTTGCCACTATGGGTTTTAAATAAAATCCCCAAAGCTATTTGTGGAGTGCGATGTAAGTTTAACAAGGTTTCATAATCGTTAGCTAAAGATACCACTTGTGTAGTGAGTAATATTTTAGCTTCGGTTAACTGATTGGGGAATCCGCTGCCATCAATAAACTCGTGATGATGGAGTACGATATCCAACATAGCTTCAGGGAATAATCCGGTGCGGTTAAGCATGTCGTAACCAAAATTGGGGTGCATTTTTAAAAAATTAATTTCATGATCGCTTAAATCACCACGTTTTTTACGACGTATAGCATCTGGCACTTTGAGTTTGCCAATATCGTGAAATAAGCTACCTAATGCAATGTCACGAACATCTTTTTTCGACAGTACTAACGAGTGGGCAATCATCATAGAAAGTACTGCAACTGAAATACCATGTTGAGTCACACTGACATCAATTTCACCACTGCCTACGATCGTGAGTTGAGGGGTTTCACTTTCATACAAATGATCGACTAAATCTTCGACTAAGGTGGCAGCTTCTCGGTACGCCCCCTCAGGGTCGCTAACAATTTTGCCAAAAACAGTCCTACTATCGTTAACCGATTTTACAAAGCGTTGCTGGCTAATTCGCATGCTTTTTTTAGCCAATGGTCGATAATCAATTTCTTGTTCAACAACCTCTTCTGGTTGTTCAATTTCAACAGGTTCAGAAACGTGGGGCAATAAATCATGGCCTTCAATCACATAGACAAATGACACATCGAGGCCTTTGATCATCTCGATTTGCACTTGTTGCTCAAGCTTAACTTTACTGCGAAAAAAAGGATGGTTTGTCCAAGACAAAGGCAGCTTAACGGTTAACCCGATAACCATTTGCGAAACAGGTATTTGTGTTAATTCTGCTTTAGCCAAAGTATTGATCCTTTTCACATTCGCCACGTTATGGCTGAGATGACAATGTCATTTTATGCTAACATTTTAAGAATAGAGTTATCTGTTTCAAGGTCTTACATTTTAAATTTTTTGGAAACCAATAAATAATAGTGTATTTATACCAAGTCGTACATTATTTCGTATCTGGCTTAATCTCATCATCAGCTAAGGTTTCAGCTTGCATAGTGCTGTCATCCGGTGTCCAGTCGGCAAAGTAGTAATATAGTCGCTTTGATTTGAAGACATAAATAACCGACCAAAAGAGAAAAAGTGCATCAATCGAATAGCCAATTTTAAACAAATAGTCATCGTGCATCATTCGCTGGAACAAAAATAGTCCATCAATAATGAGTAATCCCCACAAAAACCAACCACTATGTCTAAACAAAGGTATTAATATCGGCCAGCTGCGTTTACGTTCAGCAATAATAAGTCCATAAATCAGTACCGCCCCTACACCAGCAATTAGCGCCGATACAAAATCGCTTTTTTCAGGATAAAATAACCGCACTAAACCCGCGCGGTCATTAAACTGGGTTAAGGATGCTATAAAAATACACCAGCCACGCGCTAAAAAAACCAAAATCAAATACAAAAATAATGGCGGTTTTATATGACCACGATCATCTAACCAAGTAATATTACTAAAATTCACAATAAACTCTTATCGGCATGCACCAGCATAAATAAAGCGCTACCAGCTTTCATGTTAGTTAGCCGCATTCAATAGATCCATCAGAGCTTGTTCATCTATCACTTTAACGCCCAACTCTTCCGCTTTTGCTAACTTAGAGCCTGCAGCCTCGCCAGCGACAAGGCAATCAGTATTTTTCGAGACACTGCCAGCCACTTTGGCGCCTAAAGCCTGTAATTGGGCTTTGGCATCGTTACGATTAAGCTGGGTTAACGTACCGGTTAACACCCACGTTTGCCCTTTAAGACTAAGCTGCGACTCGTCAGCTTGTTCAATAACAGGCCAAGTAATACCGGCTTCAAGCAATTGATCTATTACTTCAATGTTATGTGGCTGAGAAAAAAATTGTCGAATGTGCTTGGCAACGATGTCACCAACATCAGCAACTTCTAACAGTTGTTCAACGCTAGCGGTTCGAATACGCTCAAATTCAGTAAAGTGTTGTGCTAAATTAGCAGCGGTAGCTTCCCCTACTTCACGGATCCCAAGACTATATAAAAAACGCGCCAACGTGGTGGTTTTAGCTTGTTTAATCGCCGCGACAATATTTGTTGCTGACTTCATCGCCATGCGATCTAGCATCGTGACGCTTGAAGCGGTAAGTGAAAACAAGTCTGCTGGCGTTTTGACTAATTCTTTGTCAATTAACTGTTCAACGATTTTATCGCCCATGCCATCAATATTTAATGCTTTACGGGATGCAAAATGCTTAATAGCCTCTTTACGTTGCGCTTCACAAAAGAGTCCACCACTACAACGCGCTACAGCTTCGCCTTCTAAACGCTCAACAATGCTTTGGCACACAGGGCAATGCTGTGGAAAGATAATATCTTGTGCATCATCGGGGCGCTTTTCTGGCACGATAGCAACAATTTGCGGGATAACGTCACCTGCGCGGCGAATAATCACTGTATCGCCTATTTTCACCCCAAGACGGGCAATTTCATCAGCATTGTGCAAGGTCGCGTTCGACACCGTCACGCCACCGACAAATATTGGTTTGAGGCGAGCGACAGGGGTAACAGCACCCGTTCGGCCAACCTGAAAGTCAACAGACTCTAACAAGGTCATTTCTTCCTGGGCTGGAAATTTATAGGCTATGGCCCATCGAGGAGCTTTAGCCACAAAACCAAGTGTTTGTTGCTTGGCAATGTCATTAACCTTTATGACGACACCGTCGATTTCATATTCAAGCGCACTTCGTCTGGCCATAATATCGGCGTAATATGCATAGACTTTTTCTAATGAATCAGTCACTTTCACTTCGCTACTGACGGGGACACCCCATTGTTGCAGCTGCGTTAGTTGGCCATAGTGGCTTGTTTGCATCGGTTGTGACTCGCCTTCGACTACACCTAATGCATAAGCATAAAACCCAAGAGCCCTTGAAGCGGTAATTTTACTGTCTAATTGGCGCAAACTGCCGGCGGCTGCGTTGCGAGGATTAACAAAGACTTTGTCACCTTTGCTTATTTGACGCTGGTTTAATACCTCAAATGCCGCTTTAGGCATAAACACTTCGCCTCGTACTTCAACTAAATCTGGAAATCCTTCACCGCGTAACTTGAGCGGAATAGAACGAATAGTACGCACATTAGCGGTAATATCTTCGCCGACACTGCCATCACCTCGCGTTGCGGCGCGTTCAAGAACGCCAAAACGATAAGTAATACTCACGGCCAATCCGTCTAGTTTTGGTTCGCAAACATAATCAACGTTATCGACTTTATCAGTTATACGCTTATTAAATGCTGCAAAATCGGCTTGTTCAAACGCATTGTCGAGACTTAACATCGGTTTAAGGTGGGTAATTTGAGCAAATTTTTGTAATGCTATACCACCGACGCGCTGTGTCGGTGAATCTACCGATTTAAATTGCGGATAGTCACCTTCTAATTCAGTTAAGCGCTTAATTAATCTATCGTATTCAGCATCGGGTATTGACGGAGCATCATCAACGTAATAACGAATATTATGTTGATTAATGGTGTGAGTAAGTTGATCCATTTCAGTTTGAATAGCGTGCATTGTGGCATCCGTCATACAAGTTGTAACCGTGGTTTGCTTGATAAAGTGTAAAGGTATAAAACAATTAAGGCCGCTGCTGCGGCCTTAATTAACACATCAACCTACGCGGCATTGAGTCGTCGTAAATAATCTTTTTTGGTGGCATCGGACCATGGTTGACGTTGTCCATCCAATAATTCAGCACCGAGATCCTCGGCAATTTGATAAGCTGAGTTCAGCATAATGGTGAAGTTCATTAATGGATCGCCATAACCCGGTAAGGTCATAAACAGCACCACACCTTGGGTGACAAATTGCTCCATATTATCTGGATCAAATATCCCTGGTTTTAGCATGTTAGCGAGTGAAAACAGCACTTTCCCAGTACCTGCATTGTCAATGTGGCGATGAAAAATATCCATATCCCCAAATTTAAAATTGAGCGACAACAAGCTTGGCAATAATTCTGCACCTTGAATTTGCTCGCCCGCTTTAGCAAAAATATGCAGTACTAACACATCGGTCGGCTCTACAGGTTCATTTACAGGAGCATCCGCTTTCAGGGTTGATTTAACCTCTACTTCAGCTTTAACCTCTTCAACTTCAGCTTTAACGTCGACTTTTGGCGCTGCTGGTTGTATTGGTGGCTTAATCGGCTCTGGTCTGGCGGCAACAGGCTTACCTGTGTAGCTTTCTAACTTGGCGGTACTGGTTGAAGGATTGAATATCTTTTTAGGAGTATTCATTGACGTACTTGCCGTTGGAGCAGGTTTTACGTCATCTCCAACAAATAAGCTTTGTTGTGCAGGCTGTACCACTTTAGGTTCAACATGTTCTGGCTCAGTTTTGTGCGGACCAGGCTGACGCAATGAATCTTGTAAAGGAGTATCGGTTAGCTTAGTTGTACCCGAGTGCGGCTTTTGACTTAAATTAGTCTTTAATACAGGCTTAATGACAGTTTCTTCAACCTCACCAGGTTTACGTACACGCACTTGGCCAATACCATCTGCGTCAAAACCTTCAGAGTCTCGACGTTTAGCTTGGTCTTTATAAAATCCAGCCATCGGACTTTGCTTCATTGATTTAGGTTGTTGTTTGCGAATCGACCAAAAACCGTGCACTAACACCGCAATTATTGCGATAGCGCCTAATACGAATAACACCAGTTGTAGATCTTTCATTAGATTCCCTGTCTTGCTAATTTATACCGCGTCTGCCATGGCGACGGCGGCTTCAATGTCCACTGCGACTATTCTTGAAACGCCTGGTTCATGCATAGTAACGCCAATAAGTTGATCGGCCATTTCCATTGTTATTTTATTATGACTGATATAAATAAATTGCACACTCTGTGACATTTCTTTCAGTAACCGACAAAAACGTTCGACGTTGGCGTCATCCAAAGGTGCATCTACTTCATCTAGCATACAAAAAGGTGCTGGATTCAGTCTAAAAATGGCAAAGACTAATGATAAAGCGGTTAACGCTTTTTCTCCACCACTAAGTAAATGTATGGTGCTATTCTTCTTACCTGGCGGTTGCGCCATAATAGTAACACCCGTTTCAAGCAGGTCATCACCGGTTAATGCCAAATAAGCCCTTCCTCCACCAAAAACTTTAGGAAATAGCAGCCCTAAATCATGGTTTACCGTTTCGAATGTGGCTTTAAAACGGCTTCGGGTTTCTTTATCTATCTTACGGATAGCGTCTTCTAAAATCGCTAAGCCTTTATTTAGGTCGTCATCTTGACTGTCTAAATAAGCTTTTCGCTCTCGTTGCGATTCAAATTCTTCAATGGCTGCAAGGTTGATAGCACCTAAACGTATAATGTTCTGTTTTACTTTTTCAAGCTGTTGCGACCAAACATCAACAGATGCATGTTCCGGTATGTCGGCAATGACCTGTTGTAGCTGAATTTGCTGTTCTTGCAGCAATTGCAGCTGCCCATTAGCCTGCCCTTTTAAGCCCTCACGACGTAACTTTAACGTGCTTATCTTTTGAGTCAAGTCTTGTAACACTACAAGCTGTTGTTTTTGCATCAATACTAAACGGTCTAAACTGGTTTGAAGCTCTGCTTGTTGAGACCGATTTTGCTGTAATTGCTGCTGTAATGCTTGTTGCTGCTCGAGTGCTTGCGCCAGCTGTGTTGATAATTGACTTAAATCATGTTGACCTTGTTGTTGCTGATTGTCGAGCAACATTTGTTGTAACTGAGTCAATTGACTGACTAATTCTGTCTGTTTTTCATGTTGTTGCTTTAATTTTTGTTCACTCAATGCTTGCTGGGTAGCATGTTGCTGCACTTGTGCTTGCAGCTGCTTAACGCTATTTGCAGCATCGGTGCGAACAACTTTGGTTTCACGCAGCTTGGCTTGGCTTGTTTGCCAAGCTTGTTGAGCAACATCGTGTTGGTTCATCGCTTGCAATAATGCATCTTCTTGCGTCAACACTTGTTCTTCAAGGGCATCGACATGCATTTTTTTATCACCAATTTGCTGTTCAAGCTTGGCGATTGATTGGCTGCATTGCTGTTGTTTATCGCGTTTCTCAACGGCTTGTTGAGTTAAACTTGTCACCAAAGAGTGCAGTTTTGTCTGCTCTATTTGCAACTGATGACAAGCCTGTTGGCATTGATTCAGCTCTACCTGAGTGGTCGCAGCCCGTTGAGTTAACGAAGTCAGAGATTGCTGAGACAATAGCAGTTGTTGCTCAAGTTCTATTAATTGCTGACTTAAGCTTGTTCGTTCTTGGCTCAGTACAATAGCGGATTGCCCTGCCTGAGTATGATTGAGCACAAAACCATTGCCTATCAAGTAACCTTCTTGAGTGGCAATATATTGCTCAGGAAGCAATGTTGGTAATAACTCCTTTGCTTCACTGAGACTGGACGCCCACACAACATGTTGTAACCATGGCGTTAAATTAACTGGGGTTGTTAAAGCAGGATACGTCACTTGATGCTGTGGCTCAAAACCCACTGTAGGCGGAGAAACGCTCAATGAAGATGTTTGACCCAACCCTAGAACAGGTAATTGACTTAAGCCTTGTAACACTTTATCGACCGCTTTCTCCCAACCAGGCACAACCTCAATAACTTGCCACAATTGTTGGCCATCATCTTGAGTGTGATCAGCCAGCAACTCATCAATAAATTGCAATCGAGAGTGATGGCGAGTGACAGTTTGCTTTAGGGTTTGATAAGCATCACTCGCTTCAGTGACGGCTTGTTGCTGCTCAAGTAAGGAAAGCTCAAGTTGACTATGCTGCAGCTGTTTATCATTTAGTTGTTGTTCAACATTAGCTAATTCTGCCGTGCTGTTGTGCAACTGCTGTTGGTTGTCTTGCTGAGCTAAAGCAGCTAACTCTGTTTGTAATTGAGCTAAGTACTGTTCGTTTTGAACCAAACTTTGCTGTTGATGGCTGAGCGTCGATTGGCTCAGTGCCAACTGCATTTTATGAGTCGCTAAGATTTCAGCATATTGGGTTACTTGTTGCTGCTGATCATCACACGCTTCTTCGATAGCAAAAACTTGCTCATCGATTTGCTCAAGCACAATATTCGCCTGTTCATAAGCGGGTTGATGAGTATCTGATTGCGCAACCAATCGTTGATGAACATCGGTCATGCTGACAATATTATCGTCAGCTTGTTTGATTTGCTGTTGTAATACTTGAATTTGTTGCTGCAGCTGAGAGTCTTGCTGTTGCTGATGAGCAAGCTGTTGCTCAAGCTTGGTCATGGTATTACCGGCTTGGTAATATTGCTCTACCAGTTTATGTTCAGCATCACTGAGCTCAGCCAATTGCTGTTTAAGTTGAATAACACTGGTGTCGCCCTGCTGTGCGGTTTTGGCTAACGCTTCAGATTTAAGCTCACCTTCGGCCGTTTCAGCATCAAGTCTGTCTGTTTGCTGCAACAATTGCTGATAGCGCATCACTAATAGCTGGCTATGCAACTCTCGTTCACTATTTTTTAATTCTCGGTACTGCAGAGCGGCTTTAGCTTGTTGCGATAGCTTGTCTAATTGGGCACCGAGTTCAACTCGAATATCATTTAAACGTTCGAGGTTTTCACGGGTATGACGAATACGATTTTCGGTTTCTCGGCGGCGTTCTTTATAACGCGAAATACCTGCTGCTTCCTCAATAAACACTCTTAACTCTTGAGGTTTAGATTCGATTAAGCGTGAAATAGTACCTTGCTCGATAATGGCATAACTACGCGGCCCAAGACCCGTCCCCATAAATAAGTCGGTAATGTCTTTTCGACGACATTTTTGACCATTGAGGAAATAGCTTGATTCACTGTCGCGGTTAACTTGTCGCTTAACCGAGATCTCTTGATAACTGGCATATTGACCAGTGAGCCTTCCCTGAATGTTCTCGAATACCAGTTCGACACCCGCAACAGAAATGGGTTTGCGTGCCGATGAACCGTTAAAAATAACGTCGGTCATCGAATCGCCACGTAAATGCTTTGCCGAACTTTCACCCAGCACCCAGCGTACGGCATCAATCACATTGGATTTTCCGCAGCCGTTAGGGCCAATAATCGCTGATAAGGCGTTATCAAATGGGATTTTAGTTGGGTCTACAAACGACTTAAATCCAGCAAGTTTTATTTGTTTTAATCTCATGTTGCCAGTTCAGGTACGCATTAAAAGGAAAAAGCAGCTCACTTTAGCAATTGAGCAGCTTTTTGTAACGATTTTTATCCTTTTGACACAGTTTATCACTTGTTTTATTGTGCTTGGCTCGTCAAAATCAACAATATAAGTCACAAAATAGGCAGTCTCAATGGTTACCAATTCAATAATCGCCAAAAAAAGTGGTGTGAATTATTTTATCCAAGGGTTTCAATTAATTAAACAGCCGGGTTTACGTTCATTTGTATTTATCCCGCTGATGATCAATTTAGTCTTATTCGCCTCAGCGATGTATTTTGCACTAGGACAATTAACTGAGCTATTTACCTGGATGGACGGGCAACTTCCAGAATATTTAAGCTGGTTGAATTTTTTATTGTGGCCATTAGCCGTCTTGACAATGTTAGTGGTAATGTCATTTTTATTCAGCTCAGTCATGAACTGGATTGCGGCACCGTTTAATGGTTTATTGGCCGAAAAAGTCGAGCAGCATCTCACTGGAAAAAACTTAAATACTGGCAGTTCGGTCGATATGATCAAAGATTTGCCGCGTATTTTTGGTCGTGAATGGATTAAGCTCAAATACTATTTACCACGAGCATTACTGTTTTTAGTGTTATTTTGGTTGCCGATTATCGGCCAAACTGCAGCGCCCATTTTATGGTTTTTATTCACTGCGTGGATGATGGCAATTCAATATTGCGACTATCCATTTGATAATCATAAAGTGCCTTTTGACGATATGAAGTTCGCTCTCAAAAATACCAAGGGTTCGAGTTTTAGCTTCGGTGCTACCGTGACAGTGTTTTCAATGATCCCGATTGTAAACTTTATCGTTATGCCGGTAGCCATTTGTGGTGCAACGGCTATGTGGGTCGATAAATATCGTGATGCCTATAAAAATAGCATTGTCGCCCCCGATTAATCGTTAGAAAATTAAGCTGTAGAGAGTTAGTTCGAAGGTAATGGCTCAATAGAAGCATGGTCTCTTCTCGCAGTAGAACAACCGAAACTGTACAGCTTAAAGACAAGCCCGATAGCGACTATCGGGCTTTTTTATTACATTTACGCAAGATAATTTAACATTCAGTAACAATTTAGTAATTATTTTGGTACAAGTCGGACCTACGTTTTAAGGAGTTTTTTGCGACAATAAGAGAAATAACAAAAAATAAAAACAGAGTGAAAGTGATCAACAACTTAATTCCAACTAACAGCTTTGCACCAATCAACCGATTAACTCAAACTTGTGAACGTACCTGTGGCGCTATATTAATTTTGGCATTATTGAGCAGTGTATTATCTTTCGCTGCGTTTGCGGGTTCGAGCCAGCAATTCCATCTCGACATCCCGACCATCAATGAAGATATTGAGATGGATGGCGACTTTAACGAATCAGCTTGGCAACACGCTACCGAGGTAATGCTGCGTTATGAAACCTCTCCTGGTGAGAATACCGCTGCACCAGTAATAACCACAGCTAAAGTCTATGCGTCAAACACCAGCCTATATTTTGCGTTTACCGCCCACGATCCTAATCCAGACAATATTCGAGCAAATCTACGTGATCGAGATAAATCCTGGGGCGATGACATGGTGGGTATTAAACTGGATACCTTCAATAATGCTCGTTTAGCCTACCAATTTTTTATTAACCCTTATGGGGCGCAAAGTGACTCCATTGAAAATGAACTCACTGGTCAAGAAAGTGATGCCTGGGACGGGATTTGGTATAGCAAAGGTAAACTCACCAAAAATGGTTTTCAAGTTGAGGTGCAACTCCCTTTAAGACTGTTTAATTTTGATGACAGTAATCCAATTCAAACTTGGGGCATTGAGCTTATTCGCTTTTATCCCCGCAATGAAACCCATCGCTTATCCACTCATAAAATAAACCGTAACGTATCGTGTCAGTTATGCCAATTAGGTATCGCATCGGGTTTAGCTGGTGCAACTCAAGGGAAAGACCTCCAACTCACACCCTCGATTGTGGCAAATCAAAGCCAGCAACGAGACGTAGCGCAGGCCCAACCTTGGAGTGATGAAAGTAATGTTGATGTTGGATTAGATTTACGTTGGGGGATCACACCGACTACCTTACTTAACGCCACAATTAACCCAGACTTCTCTCAAGTAGAAGCTGATGCGGGTCAGCTAGATGTAAACAACACATTTGCACTCTTCTTTCCGGAAAAACGCGCCTTTTTCTTAGACAACAAAGATTACTTTGATACCCAATTAGATTTACTGCACACCCGCAATATTAGTTCGCCCGATTATGGGGTAAAGCTGACCAGCAAAACTGATAACCATACCGTTGCAATATTGGCGGCCAATGACACTCAAACCCAGTTTTTAGTCCCTGGCAATTTAAGTTCTGATGTGGCGATATTGGATCAGCAAAGTCATAACATGGCGGCTCGCTATCGATTTGACCCTAGCAGAGAGTTTTCAATTGGTGGCTTAGTGACGTTAAAGCAAGCCGATGATTATCATAACTATGTTGCCAGTGTTGATATAAAGTACCAACCGACGAAACAAGATACTTTCACTGCGCAATTTGCGCATTCACAAACAGCTTATCCGGACGATTTATTCACTAAATTTTGCAATACGGATGATTGTTTACAGCAATCTGAACAATGCGAATTTGGTGATTGTAATATCAACGAACGCGTTTTACGTACCCATAAAGACGATAACTTTAACGACAGCATGTACGCTATCAGTTATCAACACGAACGTCGTAATTGGTATGCCAGTACTCATTATGAATCTACAGGCGATGACTTTCGTGCAGATCTTGGCTTTATCGACAAAATTGATGTCGCAAAATTTGTCGCTGGCGGTGGCTACATTTGGTATCCAGACAATCATTTCTTCAGCAAAATTAACCTAGGCGGCGATTGGGACATTACCCATAATCAAAACAATGAACGACTTGAGCAAGAAGCAGAAATGTATATCGAATTTGACGGCGGACTTCAAAGTTTTATCGCCACAGGGATCGTACAACGACAACGAGTGGGCAGACGTCACAACCCAAGTATTATTGATATCGAAGGCAACACCAGTGAGTTTAATGAAACCTTAGGTTGGTTTTACACCAATTTCACCCCTATTGGATCGCTGAAATTAGAACTAGATGTGAACTATGGCGATGACATTGATTTCGCTAATGACAGGCCTGCAACTATCACTATGTTGAATCCGGGCATCGAATGGAAATTAACCGAATCATTAGTGCTTGATATATCACACCGCTACCAAACATTAGACGTCGATGATGGTCGTTTATTTACAGCTAACCTCTCCGATATGCGCCTAAATTGGCAGTTGACGCTAAACAGTTTTATCCGCTTAAGCAGTGTGTATACTCGCATAGCGCGCGACCCTGACTTATATCGTTATCAACGTCCTAATACACTGTATCAAGATATTGGCAATGAATTGCTCTATGGCTATAAACTTAATCCCCAAAGCGTGTTTTATCTCGGTTATTCAGACGCATTTATTGCTAATGATGACATCGACTCGTTAACCCAAGACGAAAAAACCTATTTCATGAAACTCAGTTACGCTTGGCTACTGTAGGCATAACCAATAGGTTTACAATTAACCTTGTCGGGACAGCCATCGAGGCAAAAAAGCCGTTGATACTCAAGTATCAACGGCCTTATATTAGCTAACTCATCAGATGAAGTAACTTACTGAGAAACAACCCTATTACGACCTGCATTTTTAGCTTTATACAGCAACTCATCGGCACGTTGCAATGCATGGTCTAATGTTTCATTATTCACGGTAGACACGCCGCAACTGAATGAAACAGACAAATCCCCTGCCGAGGTCATTATCGGGTTGCTTTCACATTGTTCCCGAAATTTATTCACTAGTAGGCTAGCTTTAATGGCATCTAAACCTTTAAAAGCAACAACAAATTCTTCTCCGCCAAAACGCGCTACAGTAAAATTCGCTGCAAAGGCGTTTTCTAAGCGTTGCACAAATTCAATTAACACTTCATCGCCGACATCATGGCCATAGGTATCATTGATTTTTTTGAAGAAATCTATATCTAATAGTGCCACTGATAGCAGTTTCTGTTCCGAATCATTTTGTTGGTATTGACCAAAAAAATAACGCCGAGTGTAGGCTTTAGTTAAATAATCACGATTGGCTTTACGCCACAAATTACGCATCATATCGAGTGAATCAAGGGTGTTAAGCACTCGACAATGAAACTCTTCATGCACGAACGGTTTTTGCAAAAAATCATTAGCGCCGTTTTTAATAAACTTTGCCGACAAACTTTCATCATTGTCATTAGACAAACCAATAATGGCGATATCTTCACGGTTAAACTGCTCACGTACCCGTAAAACAAGTTCAACACCATCAACTTTTGGCATGTTGTAATCAGTAATAAGCAACTGAATATCAGGCTGCGCTTGTAGTACGGCTAATGCTTCTTCGCCATCATTGGCTTCTATAACCTTGAACAAATGCTGTTCAAGGAGCATTTTTACAAACTTACGACTCACCAACGAATCATCGGCAACCAACACTTTAACGTCTTGATTGCGATAAAGTCTGTCAATTAACTTGACCACATATTGATAACTGTGGCGTTTATCCTTTGGAATATAATCAACGATGCTGAGTTTTAAGATTTCTCGACGTTGAGCCGCATCTAAATTACTCGTGAGAACAATGCAAGGAGTTGAATACGATGCCACTAACTTGACGATATCGCCGTCAGAAGCATCGGGTAAATTTAAATCTGCAACCACTACAAAATATTGATTTTCTTCCAAAAAAGTCAATGCACTCGACATATCAGGTGCTATATCCACATGGTATCCAAGATCCTGAACAATCATGTGTTTTAATATTTTCGATACAGTGATGCTATCTTCTACAATCAACACTCGCAATATAGTCACCTTTATTTCTGTCTAGTACTCAATCATTTAACACTTTTCAAGTACGATGCTGCCGATAGAATAGCCTGCACCAAATGAACATAACAAGCCTAAATCGCCCGTTTTAAAATCTTGGTTAAATTTATGAAAAGCAATAACCGATCCCGCAGAAGCGGTATTAGCATACTCATCTAACACGATAGGCGCTTGAGTTGGTTCTACATTATCACCAAGCAGCTTCTTCACTACAAACAAATTCATATTTATATTGGCTTGATGAAGCCATAAGCGCTTAAATTCCTCAGGTTTTATTTGTTCATCAGTAAATTGTGCGTCTAAATGTTGGTAAATCATCGGCAATAATTCTTTAAACACTTTACGGCCTTGCTGATGAAACAGCTTATCTGATGTGGTTGCATTTTCTGGATCGCAGCGATTAACAAAGCCAAAGTTACTGCGAATATTACTTGAGTACTCGGTCACACAGCGAGTCGATAACACACTAAAGGCATTCGTCGATGTTGATAGCTCTGCACGTTCAACTACCACTGCAGTTGCCACATCACCAAAAATAAAGTGGCTGTCACGATCGCGAAAGTTAATTTGCGGCGAGGTTAATTCAGGATTTATAACCAGCACTCGATTAGCTGTGCCGCCACGAATAGCATTAACGGCATTCACAATCGCAAACGTAGCCGATGAACATGCCACTAGCATGTCGTAGGCAAAACCTTTAGTGCCCATGGCTTGTTGGATTTCAATTGCAATGGCTGGATAAGCTCTTTGAGTATAAGCACACGCCACAATCACCAAATCGATGTCTTCAGCCGTTAGGTTTGCTTGCTGTAATGCTTGGTTAGCGGCTTCAATACCCATCTCAGCTTGCATAGACAACGATTCAGAAGGTCTATCAGCAATTAATGGCATCATGATGTTGGTATCGAGGATACCGTCTTTTACCATGACATAACGGCTTTTAATTCCAGAGGCTTTTTCAATAAACTCACTTGACGAATATGCCAACGCATGCGTATTTCCGGCCTCTATCTCGGCCGCATTCTGTTGATTAAATTGGTCAACATAACTATTATAACAGTTAACTAATTCGTCGTTAGAGACACTGTAAGGTGGTGTGTATAAACCACTGCCTGAAATCACAACTTTATTCATTTTACTCTACCATTTTTAGTGAATGAGTTAGCGAAAGCTCATTTGAGTGCCAGATACATCGACATGAATCACTGAAGGTTTTAACATCGCTTATCGATAACCTTACTGATCATTTGGGTGGCACGACAGAGAAACATTTTGCTGATTAACGCTATTCTAGTATTTTATGATTTAATCTCGTCATACTAAATTAAATTTGTTTGATGGTCAGACCATTGAATGATGACAATTTACTCCGAAAGCCTAATATAGCAGCATCTATAAGGTTTTTAGAATAAAAATAAACTCCTTAATAACTAAAAAGAATAAAGAAGAACAAATTTTCACTTCTAAATCCTGCTGAGCAGATTATGATTAGACAATGCAACCATAGGAGCAAATAATCCATGAGCAAAATTTTCGAAGATAATTCATATACTTTAGGCAACACACCGCTAGTTCGTTTAAACCGCGTCAGTAACGGCAAGGTACTCGCTAAAGTAGAAGCACGTAACCCAAGCTTTAGTGTTAAGTGTCGTATTGGCGCCAACATGATTTGGGATGCTGAAAAGAAAGGCCTACTCACCAAAGATATCGAGTTAATTGAACCTACATCAGGTAACACCGGTATTGCACTTGCTTATGTTGCTGCAGCACGTGGTTACAAATTAACTTTAACCATGCCAAACACCATGAGTCTTGAGCGTCGTAAATTGCTTAAAGCATTAGGTGCAAACTTAGTGCTAACTGAAGGCGCTAAAGGCATGAAAGGTGCTATTGATAAGGCTGAAGAAATTCGTCTGTCAGCGCCTGAAAAATACCTAATACTAGGTCAATTTGATAACCCTGCTAACCCAGAAATTCACGAAAAAACCACAGGTCCAGAAATCTGGAATGATACTGATGGCGAAGTCGATGTATTCGTTGCTGGTGTAGGTACTGGTGGTACGCTAACAGGTGTAAGCCGCTATCTTAAAGCACAAGGTAAAACCATTACCTCTGTTGCTGTTGAACCAGTTGACTCACCAGTTATTGCACAAGCATTAGCAGGCCAACCGATTCAACCTGGTCCACATAAGATTCAAGGTATTGGTGCTGGTTTTATCCCTGGTAACCTAGACTTGTCGATTATTGACCGTGTTGAAGCTGTTACTAACGAAGAGTCTATTGAAATGGCTCGTCGTTTAATGAAAGAAGAAGGTATTTTAGTCGGTATCTCTTCTGGTGCTGCTGTTGTTGCCGCGAACCGTATTGCTGCATTACCCGAATTTGCAGACAAAACCATTGTGGTGATATTACCTTCAGCTGCTGAGCGTTACTTATCTTCAGTATTATTTGCTGGCGAATTTAGCGACAGCGAAAACGTACAGTAATAAATTGCATGAATAGACTCTACATTTGTCTATTATAAAAACCAGCTTCGGCTGGTTTTTTGTTTCATTTTCATCATAAAGCCTAAATATTGGTCAACTAAAAGCATTATGCTCATCATATATATCGCTATCTACCTGTCTAACTTTCGATAAATTATTGTTTATTTGTAATAAAAACTAAACCTCAGTTGCAAAGTTGCTATAAGTCGCTTGCCTATACAACAGCCTTCCGTTTTACTTATTGAAACAAACACTAGTAAACATCAATTTTATTGATACTTAAATGATTCATAAAACGGAGCTATTACGCTGATATGAAATACTCGCTTAAACAAATTACCGTTTTTGATGCTGTGGCCAGTCTTGAAAGTGTGAGCGCAGCTGCTAGAAAGTTATCGATGACCCAATCAGCGGTGAGTATGTCACTTTCTCAGCTAGAGAATTTACTAGACCGTCCGCTGTTTATTAGACAGGGCAACCGACTAACCCTGAGCCATTGGGGTAATTGGTTAAGACCCAAAGCACGCCAATTACTTCAAGATGCACAACAAATTCAATTTGGTTTACATGAACAACACGTAATTAGTGGTCAATTTAAGTTGTGTTCAAGCCAAACTGCGGCCGAATATTTATTGCCGAACTTAATCAGTAAAATTGATAATGATTTTCCAGAGCTAAGGATTGATCTTGAGGTTGAAAACACCGAACACGTTGTTGAAGGCTTAATAAACTACGACTATGACCTTGGTATTATTGAGGGGCGTAACGACGATAGCCGCTTACATCAAGAGAAGTGGATTGACGACCATCTTGTGGTGGTTGCTGCACCACATCACCCTTATGCCAATGCTGAAAAAATTAGTTTAGCGCAATTGGAACAAGCAAAATGGGTACTTAGAGAGCAAGGTGCTGGTACTAGGCGTATTTTTGAGGGCGCTATCCACGGTGTGCTTGAAAAGCTCAATGTGTGGAAAGAATACGAACATGTACTGCTGTTAAAGGCATTAGTCAGAAATGGGGCTTACTTAAGCTGCCTGCCCCATATTACCGTAGAGCAAGATGTTGCTGAAGGTAAGCTGGTTATTATTGATACACCACAGCTTAACCTACAGCGTCAATTGTCTTTTGTATGGCGTAATGATGCGGGTGATAACCCGCTGCGTGATTGCGTCCTAAATGAAGCAAGACGCATGAGTAAAACGCTTTAATGGTATTTGATAACGCCTTTACTTAACCACTAGATTGCTCGTTAAAGGCGTTATCGATTGAGTTAACTATCCCATCACCGAACAAATTTTAGTGGCTATCTGTTCTCGAGTAATAACCCCAAGCAATAACCCTTCATTCACCACAGGAAAACTACTCGGTTTATTCGCAGAAGCATGTCTTAAGCGTTCTTCATAACTCATAAAGCGGCTTCCGGTATACATTCCACTAGCAGTAACAGGAAACAGCTTCTCTCTGTCGACGACCATTAACTCAACAAGATCAGCAATTTTATCGTTGCCAGATACGGTCATCACTTGCGTCTGCATTAAATCAGCAACATGACTGTTAATGTGTTTGTTATATTCTTCAGACCATAAGCATCTTAATAAATCTTGCTGAGATACAAATCCTAATAAACGATTTTGCTTGTCGACAACTGGTGCACCGCGTTCTTGCGCAGCAGTGAGTTGCATCAGTCCTTCATGAATAGAGAGTTCTGGTGACAATGTAAAAGGTGTGGCTTCCATTAATTCACTGACAGTAAGATTAATAATTGATTTAGGCATAGCAGTTCTCCCATTCGTTTTTAGCGAAGGTGTAAGGTTAGATTCATGGTGGATTTGGGTTAATACTGAATGTGATTTGGAAAAGCCTGTGGCCGATTGACTGACCATTGTTCGACTTGATATTGGTACGTTGGGTATTGGCTTATCTGAATTAGACTGGTTAGAAGCTGACTTATTTGAAATAGCCTGATTTGACATAGCCTGGTTTGAAATATGCGCGTCAATCGCCGGAATACATTCAGCTAATGCCAACGTTGCTAACACCATAGGCGCTGTATGATCAGCGTTAGAGTGCTTTAATCGTTCAATCATTAAATAAGCAAGGCCGACAAATAAAGCACCGCCGACGATGTTGCCTAACGTGACAGGAATAAGATTATTAAACAGAAAATGCGTTATGGTAATATCTGCAAACTGGCTTGCGGGTACACCAATAGCATTAAAGAAATCAGCCGATGCAAATTGCTGCAACATGATCCCCAGCGGCACCATGAACAAGTTAGCAATACTGTGTTCAAAACCACTGCTGACAAACATAGCGACGGGCAGCATAAGTAAGAAGGCTTTGGTTAGTACGTCTTTGCTGGAAAACGTCATCCAGACACCAAGGCACACCAAAACATTACATAAAATGCCTAAAATAAATGCTTGGCTCCAATCATGATGTATTTTGTGTTGCGCAATATTTAATGCATTCAAGCCCCATTGACCACCATTGAGCAGGTGCATTTTAGCCCCTAAAATCAACAACAACATCAACATAGCACCAATGAAATTGCCAACATAGACACGAGTCCAACACATCAATAAATCTTTGGTATTTACCCGTTTTTGAGCCCATGCGACACTACTTAATACCGTACTGGTAAAGAGTTCTCCTCCACAAATAACCACTAGAATTAACCCTAGGCTAAACGCTAAGCCGCCAATAAAGCGCACTTGCCCCCAAGGCCCAATTGTTCCGGTCGTTACCGTAATATAAAAAACAAAAGCCAACGCAATGAAAGCACCGGCAAAAATAGCTAAGCCGAATGACTCTAAGTGCGACTTAATGACTTTAGATTGTCCGTATTGTTCAGCTTGCTGGCACATGTTGATAACTGCACTATTCGCAGCGTCTTGTGTGTAAACACTCTGTATCGGCACCGTTGACGTTTTTGTTGTTAAAGCAGTCATAAACTACATTCCAAATACACTAATGGTTATTCTTTGGCTGCAGCATAAATATTAAAGAAATATACAGATACACATCATCGTTATTTCTAATATTCATGGCAGCCTTCTTGTCAAACATAAGACTACCTTTGAAATAATCAGAATAAAATCTGATAATAATGATGGCGACCATCAATATTATTGATTCACGATTCTGTAATATCAGCATCCATAAAATAGAATGATACCGGTGGTAAAGATGATGAAAGAGTTGATGGATTTATAACTGATGCTGGTACTGATATTGATGTGAATGTTGATGTTACTATTGATGTTATTAGTGATGCGCATTAACGGTTATACGTGGTTTTGTCACAGTGCAATGTAAACCATTATGTTTGCGGCTGCTGAGCCAGTTAACTCATCGTTATCGTGCAAACATGAATACGGCAACCTGTACAACTACTTCCGCATTTCCCCGATAGTATTATCGCTAGTTTTGTCGTTGCACTCTTAAATCTTATGATTATTAACCGAGCTAAAACAGTAACCCATGCAAAGTCTACCCCTACAGTTCACTGTTTAATAAAAAAGTAGATATCTTAATGAGTATTTACTTTGCATCCGCTATTACGACAGAAATTCATATGCCTACATTTGCCAATAAAAAATTGGAATCACCTTCATTTATGTGGCAGCGTTCTATCGACATTAGGCTTTATCATCGGTGTTATTTACAGATTGATTTTGTGATTATAAAAACCTACATCAATAAAACAGGATTTTATTACGCATTATCAATCATGGATCGTAGCCATTATTGATAATTCTTATTGATAATTCTTATTGATAAGGTATCTGCAATGCTTATTACTGGCGTTTTTGTTTAAAAAAATTTAACTAAGGCAATCAAGACTATGTTGCTCCGAATGTTAAACAATCGAATAACAAATTACTTAAACACCATAACTATTCAATTAATGAATGATGTTCTAATATAAAAAAGGTCAATACCAAGATTTATTTAGGTAAAAACCATATTAATTATGTGCATGAAACAAATTTATAAACATGTGAAATGTGTAATTTAACTAAAAAAAACGCTACGTTATATTTTTTCACATAAAAATTAAAAATAATTTATATACATAGCATTAACAAGTTAGGCTAAATTAACTATCCACAAAACAATAAAGCAATGATTTACACCCATGTAATTAACAAATAAACCCACTTAAAATTACACTGTAATGATGAGATTTACATTATTATAACTTTATAATGGTTATGATCTCTAAATGTTAATAAAAATGAGTTTAATTGTATGTGTGTTGCAAGTCATCAACATGATGACCTGATATTGTTTTTTTATTTAGGTGTGCTTATATCAATAGCTGTGTAACTTTGTTTCATTTTTATATTAAAAATGATCTCAATGATTACATCATAATAAAAAAATATTTCAGGGAGTTAAAATATGCAAGCTAATTCACATTTAGCCAAAGCTATTCGCTTTGCGCTAATCAGTGGCGTTGCCGTTTCTGCAGCAACCACATTCAATACTGTTGCAGCAGAAGACGCAGCGAATACTGCACCTGCTGTCGAGAGAATCTCGGTAACGGGCTCACGAATTATTCGTGAAGGTGCTGTTGCACCAACGCCAGTTACAGTAATTACTGGCGACGAGTTATTATCAACTGGTGTAACAAATATTGGTGAAGCGCTAAACCAATTACCTGCACTAGGTAACACCTACTCACTTGCCAACTCAGGCCGCTTTATTGGTACTTCGGGTCTTAACTTACTCGATTTAAGAAGCATGGGTACCGCCAGAACACTCGTGTTAGTGGACGGTAAACGCCATGTATCAAGTTCTGCAGGTACTTCTTCAGTCGACGTCAATACCATTCCAAGTGTATGGATCGATAGAGTTGAAGTAATTACCGGCGGTGCATCTGCAATTTACGGTGCCGATGCGGTAACCGGTGTTGTAAACTTCATTTTAAAGAAAGATATTAATGGCTTAGATGTATCTGCAACCAAAGGTTGGGCTGACGATAGTGGTCACAATAAAGACCGTTTCTCATTATCTTATGGTTCTGATTTTGCCCAGGGTGATGGTAACGTTGCCTTTGCGGTTGAGTACAGCGCTCAAGAGCAATTAAGAGCATTTGATCGCGATCAGACTTCAACTGCTTTTTCGAGCCTAGCAAATAAAAACCGCACTGAAGATAATAATGACCCATCAGATCCAGACAAAATATGGACTCCTAATGCAGGTCACTACACAATTAGTAATGCCGGTACCTTCAATTTAGATGGTTGGAAAAGCTTTAACCCTGATGGCTCATTAAGCGATGTTTATAGCGGTCAAAATGTTGATGGTATTCGTTGTGCAAATTGCGATGTCACTAACTTAAACCAGTTTGTAGAATTACAACCTGAATTCGAACGTTACAATATTAACTTTAAAGCAAACTACCAGCTTAACGATAATCATAACGTTTATTTTGAAGCTAAATACGTTAACAGCCAATCAACAGATGAAGGTCAACCAGCATTTTTCTTTGGTAATCCGGTTAACGATATCAAAATTGATAACGCTTTTATCAATCCTGAACTGGTTGCTTTAATGAAAGCAAACAAGGATAGCGACGGTAATTCAGCGCCATTAGATACACTTAATATTCGTCGTTTTATGACGGACTTGGGTGCGCGCATTGAAGATGATACTCGCGAAACTCAACGTTATGTTATCGGTCTTGAAGGTATAGTATTCCAAGATTGGGATTACGATGCCTATGCTATTTATGGTCAAACTGATTTAGAGCGCGTTAATAAAAATAACTTAATCTATGACAATTACACCAACGCCCTTGATTCTGTATTAGAAAACGGGATTGCGGTTTGTCGTGATCAGTCAGCTAGAGATGCAGGCTGTGTGCCAGTCAACATTTTTGGTTTTGGCGCACCAAGTCAAGATGCGATTAATTATATTAATACCGCTTCAACTGGTACATCGATTATTAAGCAAACCGTATTAGGTGGCTCACTAACTAACTCTAGTTTATTTGAATTACCTGCCGGTTATGCAGGCTTCTCTACTGGTGTTGAATACCGTAAAGAAGAAAGTGAGATATTTGAACCTTCAAATGCAGCAGGTACTTTCTTCAATGCATTAGGCGAAGATAAAGGCGATTTTGATGTAAGCGAAATCTTTGCTGAAATCACGCTTCCTTTGTTAGCCGATTTACCAATGGTACGTCAGCTAGACTTAGATCTTGCAATACGCTTTGCTGATTACAGCACCATTGGTAATGCTACAACATGGAAAACGGGTTTAAGCTGGGAAGTTGATGATCAGATCCGCGTTCGTACTACATACTCAGAAGCTATTCGTGCACCTAACATCAGTGAGCTTTATGGTGCTGCAAGCCAAACATTCTTCTCTGTAGATGACTCTTGTCGTGCTAAAAACTTAAATGATCTGGCTGATCCAACTCAACGCCAAGCTAACTGTGCGGCGTTAGGGATCCCTGCTGGTTTTGACGCTGACTACGACGATAAAACGCTTGAAGGATTAAGTGGTGGTAATCGCGAGCTACAAGCAGAAGAATCGAAAAGTTTCACGTTAGGGATTGTTTATCAACCTGATTTTATTGATGGTTTATCGATCACTACCGATTATTGGAATATTGAGATCGAAAATGCCATCAGTGCTGTTGGCGCCCAAGATATTATCGATCGTTGTGTTGATTCTAAATCTGGTGTGAATAATGAATACTGTAGTTTGATTACTCGTGATTCAACTAGCCACGAAATCACTCAAATTAGACAGTTCTCGTTGAACATTGCGTCGCTTGAAGCTGCTGGTATTGACTTTGATATTGGTTATAACTTTGAAGCCTTTAGTGGTGACGTACGCACTAACCTTATTGCGACTCGTCTACTAAAACGTAAAGACTTTTCATTCCAGGATGAACCAGATACCTTTGAAGAACTTGCAGGCACGGCTGGCTATGCTGAATGGCAAGCAAACTGGAGCCTAAGTTACTCAATCGATAGCTGGGATGTTAGCTGGAGAACGCGCTATGTCGAGGGTGTAAGCCTTTATACTGATAAGGAATTAGCCTTAAACGCGAATCCTAATAGCAACATGGAATTTGGCGATTACTTTATCAACGATATGGCAGTTGCATACAACTTCGATTCAGGTATTAGATTGAAGTTTGGTATCGACAACGTGTTTAACCGTGAATTACCTTACGGCTACACAGGTACTGATACTGATAGTTCAGCTTACGATAACGTTGGCCGTTTCTTCCATACTACGGCTACTTACAAGTTCTAAACTATTCGTTATAAGCGATAGGTTTATTTGTAATAACGGCATCTTCGGATGCCGTTTTTTTATGTCTATAAAATTATTTTAAATATCGCCTAGCAATAAAGTTTCCCCCAGTCTCAGTATCAACACCATAGCGAAAAACAACCACAGAGTCATACTCACAGTATTATGAGCGTTACCGCATTAGCTGATTAAGCACATCACTTTAATGTTGATGTCGTCAAACATTACCAGCCAAGTCGCACCTTTAAATAACGTCTGCAAGCCTTAAGTAAAACTTTTAATTTATGATACTCTATATCAATTATATTGATGCTGAGTATTAATTTGTCATCTGCATAACAATCAAACTTCAAATCTAGGCTAATTTACGGATCTGATTTTGCAATCAACTTGTTATCCAGCTCTCACTTCTAGCAAACAAAACATCAACTTTCTTGATACCAAGTGATGCGATCGCATCGCTATGCTAAAATCCACAAGGTAAATTGGTCTTACCAAGAAAGATCATAATAAGGACATCACTGTAATGCTTCCCTAATTAAAGGCATCGCAGCTGAGCAAAGTGATAAGAGCCATTGCGGCTCACCGGCAAGCTGCTCTTATGGACATAGCCATCACTTCAATGGAACACACTTAAACTTCATCATTTGATGGATTAACCTGTTCTTTTCGGAGAATGAGAAATTATGTCAGACACAGTCAGTAATTCAGATACACAAGCTCATGAAGCAAGCTATAGCGAGCTTCACCGCCCTGCTAGCGAGTTTGAAACTCGCGATGCCTATCTAGAAAATGAACTCAAGATAATGAAGCCAAAACGCTGGGGACTCAATCTTCCTGGGCGTGATTTTCGTTTTGAATGGGAAGACTTAGTCCCAGCAATAGCAGGAACCATTGGTATTACTGTTATGTATTCTGCAGTAATGGCTGCTTGGGCTGCAGGCTTAAGTGAAAAATGGGACCACGTCAATCTTGGGGCAGAATTTGCTATCCAAATTGTCCGCGTAGAAATGCTCATCCCTGCTTTACTCTTCTGCATTATTAGCTCCGGTTTTATTAACCCAAGAGCAAACCTTGGTGGCAACCATGGACCAATGATCCCGTTGATTGGTACCATCGCGCTTGCTGGTGCTCATCCGTTAGCGTTAGCAATCCTCATTGGTATATTTGGCTTAATTTTAAGTTATTTCAAAGGGGGATCGAAACTGGTTAACCTCACCAGTAGCGGTGTGGCCGGCGGTTTATTAGTGTTCTTAGGATTTATGGGGGCTAAAAGTCAGATAGGTTCTTTGTTTGACTGGGCTGGAGGACTGCAAGCCAAACATAGTCTTGACTATTCACTCGGTTATGTTGCATTTACCATCTTGTTAATCAATGTCATTATTTATGCTGCATTAGCCAAATATGGCAAGCGTTGGTTGGCTATTCCGCTGTGCTCTATCGCGGCTGTTGCTCTGGCATTTGGTCTTGGCGCAGGTTTGGATCTACAATTTACTACCGCTCCAGGCATCCCAAATCTCAATCCTGTTTATTGGTGGGGTTCAACTGAACATGGTTGGCAGTTAGGCTTACCAAATGCTGCTCATTTTATTGCATCATTACCGTTCGCCATTCTTGCTGTTGCCATGTGGTCACCAGACTTTCTTGGCCATCGTATTTTCCAAGAGTTAAATTATCCAAAAGGTGCTGAAAAAGTACTGATGGATGTTGATGATACGATGACAACCTGTTCAGTAAGGCAGATCGTTGGTACGGCAGTAGGTGGCGGTAATATTACCTCATCATGGGGCACTTACATGATCCCCGCAGCCATTGCCAAACGCCCTATTCCTGCTGGCGCGATCCTACTCGGTAGCTTATGTATTATTGTGGCTATCATTGGTTATCCTATGGATATCACCGTGTGGCGTCCTGTTATGTCGATTGCGCTTTTAGTCGGTGTATTCCTACCGTTATTAGAAGCGGGTTTACAGATGGTTAAAGACACAACTAGCAGCCAGGCCGCAGGTATCTGTATTTTCGCTGCATTCGTTGCTAACCCAGTATTAGCTTGGGCTTTGACCATGTTACTTGATAACAATGGCTTGATTGGTGATAAAGAACGTCCTAAAACCTTGTCGTTTGCAGACCGTATTGTTATCCCAAGCCTAGCCTTTGTGATTTGTTTGGCGGCGATGTTAGCAGTAGGCATGATCGAAGGGATTCCAGCGTTGCTATAATCCAGTTATGCTCGGTAATACCATCAATAAAAAGCGAGATCGGCAACGATCTCGCTTTTTATTTGTCAAAAATTGCCGCGTGCTACTCCAACTTCTAAACAGATTTGTTAGCCAGTTAACACTTTTGATATTCCGTTAGCGAAAGCAGCCGATATCGTCATCGCGCTGTGCTATTATCAAGCCATGGATAATTGGTCTTACCATTTAGTTCATTAACCGAAACAATATCGATTAGCGTCATTACACAAGCCAGGCGGAACATTTCTGCCATCAATGTCGCAGAAGATGTAAACGGCTCAGTCTAGCGAATCAACCTAGACTACAGAATGTAAGTACTCAACGGATAACAACACTTAGTGTTAATTGTGATGATATCCGTAGAAAATCAACCAGAGGGTTAAGTAAATGACAGATAAAACCGAACTATTTGCCAACGCGTGGGAAGGTTTCGTAGCTGGCGATTGGAAAACTGAAGTTAACGTACGTGACTTTATCCAACAAAATTACACACCATATGAGGGTGATGAATCATTCTTAGCAGGTGCAACAGATGCAACATTAACTTTGTGGGACAAAGTAATGGAAGGCATCAAGCAAGAAAACCAAACTCATGCTCCTGTCGATTTCGACACAGAAATGGTTTCTACCATTACCTCTCATGATGCTGGTTATATCAATAAAGACCTTGAAACTATCGTTGGTTTGCAAACTGAAGCGCCATTAAAGCGTGCCATGCTGCCTAATGGTGGTATTCGTATGGTTGAAGGTTCATGCAAAGCTTATGGCCGTGAACTGAACAGCGATGTAAATTACGTTTACTCTGAATTACGTAAAACCCATAACCAAGGCGTGTTTGATGTCTATACTCCTGAAATTATGGCTTGCCGTAAGTCAGGTATATTAACGGGTTTACCTGATGCTTATGGTCGTGGTCGTATTATTGGTGACTACCGTCGTATTGCTTTGTACGGTATTAATTATCTAATGAAAGATAAGTTTGCCCAATTCAGTTCACTGCAAGCGCAGTTTGAAGCAGGCGAAGACTTATCAAGTGTGATCCAATTACGTGAAGAAATTGCTGAGCAACATCGTGCTTTAGGCCAAATGAAAGTGATGGCAGCTAAATACGGTTGTGATATTTCTGTCCCAGCCCAAAATGCTAAAGAAGCCATTCAATGGACCTACTTTGGTTACCTTGCTGCAGTAAAAAGCCAAAATGGCGCAGCAATGTCACTTGGTCGTACTTCAACATTCATTGATGCTTATATTGAACGTGACATTAAAAATGGTGTTCTTACTGAGCAGCAAGCACAAGAAATGGTTGACCATTTCGTAATGAAGTTACGTATGGTTCGTTTCCTTCGCACACCTGAATACGACGAACTATTCTCAGGCGATCCAATTTGGGCAACTGAATCTATCGCAGGTATGGGTCTTGATGGTCGCACATTAGTAACTAAATCAAGCTTCCGTTTCTTACATACCTTGTACAACATGGGTCCAAGCCCAGAGCCAAACATTACTGTATTGTGGTCAACAAAATTGCCACAAGGTTTTAAAAGTTACTGTGCCAAAGTATCAATTGACACTAGTTCAATTCAATACGAAAACGATGACTTAATGCGCCCAGACTTTGAGTCAGACGATTACGCCATTGCTTGTTGTGTTAGCCCAATGATTTTGGGTAAACATATGCAGTTCTTCGGTGCTCGCGCTAACTTAGCCAAAACCATGTTATACGCCATTAACGGTGGTGTTGACGAAAAGCTTAAAACCCAAATTGCACCAAAAGCTGATCCAATCACTGCTGATGTTCTTGAGTTTGATGATGTTATGTCACGTCTTGATGGTTTAATGGACTGGCTTGCAACGCAGTATGTGTCTGCACTTAACGCTATTCACTTTATGCATGACAAATACTCTTACGAGTCTGCGTTAATGGCATTACATGACCGTGATGTCCGCCGTACAATGGCGTGTGGTATTGCTGGTTTATCAATTGCCGCCGATTCATTGTCAGCGATTAAGTTTGCTCAAGTTAAGCCTATTCGTGATGAAAATGGTATTGCGGTTGATTTTGACATTCAAGGTGATTATCCAAAATTTGGTAACAATGATGCTCGCGTCGATGACATTGCTTGCGATTTAGTTGAACGTTTTATGGCGAAAATTCGCACTAAAAAAATGTATCGTAATGCCATTCCAACACAATCAATCTTAACCATCACTTCAAACGTAGTTTATGGTAAGAAAACCGGTAACACTCCTGATGGTCGTCGTTCAGGCGCACCGTTTGCGCCTGGTGCAAACCCAATGCATGGCCGTGATGAAAATGGCGCAATTGCTTCATTAACATCAGTGGCTAAACTACCATTTGCCCACGCACAAGATGGTGTTTCTTATACTTTCTCTATCGTGCCGAATGCATTAGGTAAAGATGATACGGGTCGTCGTACTAACCTAGCGTCACTGATGGATGGCTACTTCTTAAGCAAGCCTAACCGTGAAGGTGGTCAACACTTAAACGTTAACGTGATGAACCGTGAAATGTTAGAGGATGCAATTGTTAATCCGGATAAATATCCACAATTAACTATTCGTGTATCGGGTTATGCCGTTCGCTTTAATGCGCTCACCCCTGAGCAGCAGCAAGACGTGATTACTCGTACATTTACTAAAAGTATGTAGTCTCTGCTAAAATTGGCTGTATCGATGTGTAACATCTTATCGATACAGCCTTTTTTATATTCATTTTAAGGAACAACAATGACGTTAGGTCGCATACATTCAGTGGAATCATTCGGAACCGTTGACGGTCCAGGAATTCGCTACATCGCTTTTATGCAAGGCTGTCTTATGCGCTGCCAATATTGTCATAATCGTGATACATGGGATCTAGATGGCGGCAAGGAAGTTTCTGTTGATGAAATAATGAGCCAAGTCATTTCTTATCAACCCTTTTTAGAAGCCAGCGGTGGTGGTATTACAGCCAGTGGTGGTGAAGCAATTTTACAAGCTCAATTTGTCAGCGAGTTGTTTAAAGCCTGCAAAAGCCAGGGGGTACACACCTGTTTAGACACCAACGGTTTTGTGCGTAAATACGAACCGGTGATAGATGAATTGCTCGACAATACCGACTTAGTGTTACTTGATATCAAACAAATGGACGATGCCAAGCACATCGAACTGACGAAAGTCAGCAACCATCGAACACTACAATTTGCACAATATCTTGCCACACGAAATATAAAAACCTGGATCCGTTATGTGGTTGTCGCAGGATTTACTGAAGATGTCGAATCAGCCATCGCACTCGCTGAGTTCATTAAACCGATGAGCAATGTTGAAAAAGTTGAATTACTGCCTTATCACCCGTTAGGGGAACATAAATGGCAAGCTTTTGGCGAAACGTATACTTTGGCGGATATTTCACCGCCAAGTACAGAGATTATGCAGAGAATTCAGCAAGTGTTTGTCGACCGAGGTATTAACGCTACATTTTAGTCACAAAAACGATAAACAGATGTAAATTAGCACTGACTTATACATAAGATGAATTACAATTCATCCCAGTAACTTTGGTCTAAACGTTCAAAAGCCAGTTTCAAAATGGTAGCCATATCAGAATAACAGGCTCTTGCGCCCAAAGGTTGGCAATGGATACCCATCTTAGTCAATGCAGAGGTGAGTTGGTTGCCCCAATCAAATAATGATAACGGTAACGGATGGCTCGCTCGCCAACCTAGCCATAATAAGCCTTGTAATGGCAGGCTAATAAAAAACAGCAACATAGTTAATGCTTGCGGTAAATAATCCCAGCCAAATACGTATAGCTGGCTAGACGCAACGACTAATGCCAACACAGGCATAGCAATAATCGCTAATTGAGTCGCTTTAACGACGCGGTACTCTGGGAAATAAAACCCAAGTTGCCTAACCATTGGCCAGGTCTTCATATAACGTTGACCATCGCCAAGTAATTTAACCAAATTCATGTTCAATATACGGCTACCTTTACTGCTTAGGACATGAGTATAACGATAACATAATACAGTGTCATGCCCCAAATGCACTGGCTGATTTGCATCTATACTGATTTAACTTTCAGTCGTAAATCACGGTAAGAACAACGAAGTGTGGCGTTTATGAAAGAATCATCATAAACCTTAATCAAAATGGAATTTTACTATTTTATTTAGTTTCATTGACTTAAAAGGCGTTAACATGTCAGACAAATTAGTACTCGTGCTCAACTGCGGTAGCTCATCATTAAAATTTGCCATCATTGATGCTCAATCAGGCGATGATAAAGTTTCTGGATTAGCTGAATGTTTTGGTTTAGAAGATTCGCGCATTAAGTGGAAATTTGATGGCGGCAAGAATGAAGCCAAATTAGGTGCTTTTACTGCGCATCGCGAAGCGGTAGAATTTATCGTTAATAACATCTTGGCAGAACACCCAGAACTTGCGGCACAAATTAAAGCCGTTGGTCATCGTATCGTCCATGGTGGCGAAAAGTTTACTCGCTCGGTTATTGTGACTCCTGAAGTCATTCAGGGTATTGAAGATTGTGCGTCATTAGCACCTCTGCATAATCCTGCGCATTTAATTGGTATTCGTGCCGCACTTGCCTCATTCCCAGCGTTGCCACAAGTTGCAGTATTTGACACCGCATTCCATCAAACCATGCCCGAAAAGGCATATATTTATGCCCTTCCTTACAAATTGTATCGTGAACATAGCATTCGTCGTTATGGCATGCATGGTACTAGCAATATCTATATTTGTCGTGAAGCAGCCAAAGTCTTAGGCAAAGAGACTAAAGACACCAATATTATTTGTGCTCATTTAGGCAATGGCGCATCAGTAACCGCGATTAAAGATGGTAAAAGTGTCGACACTTCAATGGGCTTAACCCCGCTTGAAGGTTTAGTCATGGGTACACGTTGCGGCGATTTAGACCCATCAATTATTTTCCATTTAGTTAAACAACTTGGCTATACCCTTGATGAAGTCAATAACCTATTGAATAAGCAAAGTGGTTTACTGGGCATTTCAGAGCTCACCAACGATTGTCGTGGTATTGAAGAAGGTTATCAAGACGGTCACAAAGGTGCCACATTAGCCTTAGATATCTTCTGCTATCGTTTAGCCAAATATATCGCCTCTTACACTGTGCCATTAGGGCGTTTAGACGCCATTATCTTTACTGGCGGTATTGGCGAAAACTCAGACCTTATTCGTGAGAAAGTGCTTAATTTATTAGCAATATTTAACTTCAAAGTCGATGATAACTTGAATAAAGCGGCTCGCTTTGGCCAGCAAGGCATCATTACTCAAGTAGGTAGCCCAATTGCTATGGTCATACCGACAAATGAAGAGTGGGTTATTGCCGAAGATGCCATTAAGCTAATCACAGCCAAATAAGCAACCTATTCGGTCTTATATTCGGTTAATTAATATGAACAATACGCACACAAGAGGTCGTTATGTCTCGTAATATTATGCTTATTCCAATCGGTATTGGAGTGGGATTAACATCACTAAGCTTAGGTATGGTTCGTGCGCTTGAACGCAAAGGCGTTAAAGTCCAATTTTTTAAACCTATTGCTCAAATTCGATCTGGTGATACTGGTCCAGAACGTTCAACCACTATTTTAAGTACTTCTCCAACCGTCAATCCGTTGGAACCTTATTCAATGGTCCATGCTGAAGCGTTAATCCGTTCAGAGCAAACTGATGTCCTACTGGAACAGATTATTGCCCGCGCAGCAGAATGCGCCAGTAATACTGAAATCCTAGTGGTTGAAGGCTTAGTACCAACACGTAGCCATCCATTTGCTGATGACATTAACTATGAAATTGCCAAAGCATTAGACGCCGATGTTATTTTCATCGCAACCCCTGGTAACGATACGCCTAATGGATTAATGAATCGATTAGAAATCGCCTTTAACTCTTGGGGTGGACAGAAAAACAAACGTTTAATTGGCGCTATCATCAATAAAATTGGTGCTCCAGTTGACAATGAAGGTCGCACTCGTCCTGATTTATCTGAAGTATTTGATGATAAAAATATGAATGCCGTTGATAGCTCGGGAATGTTCCAACTTCCGGGTAAAAGTCCGCTGCGTATATTAGGTAGTGTGCCATACAATTTAGAGCTAATTGCCCCGCGTGCATCTGATTTGGCCAAGCACTTAAATGCCAAAATCATTAATGCCGGTGAAATGCATACTCGTCGTATGCGCCGTGTAACATTTTGTGCTCGTAGCCTGCCTAACATGGTTACTCACATCAAAACAAATTCATTGTTAGTAACTTCTGGCGATCGCTCCGACGTGATAGTGTCTGCATGTTTAGCAGCGATGAACGGCGTTAAAATTGGCGCGTTGTTGCTTACTGGGGGCTACCCGCCTGAACCAGAAATAATGAAATTATGTGAACAAGCTTTTGAAACAGGCTTGCCAGTATTTTTAATTGATTCAAATACATGGCAGACCTCGCTCAATATTCAACGCTTTGATCATGAAGTGCCTGTGGATGATGCGGTGCGCGTTGAAAAAGTGCAAGAATACGTGGCCAGTCATATTGACCAAACCTGGATTGAAAGTGTTACCCAGGATTCTCCACGTGAACACCGTCTATCTCCTCCGGCATTCCGTTACAAGTTAACCGAGCTAGCCCGTGCTGCCCGTAAAACTATCGTGCTTCCTGAAGGTGAAGAGCCAAGAACCGTAAAAGCAGCATCTATCTGTGCTGAACGGGGTATTGCTCGTTGCGTGTTAATCGGTAATCGCGAAGAGATTTTACGCGTTGCATCGCAACAAGATGTTATTTTAGGTGAAGGCATCGAAATCATTGAGCCAGAAAGCGTGCGTGAAAAGTACGTTGAGCCTATGCTCGAATTACGTCGTAGCAAAGGGTTAACAGAAGTTGTTGCCCGTGAGCAACTTGAAGACAACATGGTACTTGGTACCATGATGCTGGCACAAGATGAAGTAGATGGAATTGTATCCGGTGCTATTCATACCACGGCACATACTATTCGCCCACCATTGCAGTTGATCAAAACGGCACCGGGTTCTAGCTTAGTGTCGTCGATTTTCTTCATGCTGATGCCTGATCAAGTCCTAGTGTATGGCGATTGCGCGATTAACCCAGATCCAAATCCTGAGCAGCTAGCCGATATTGCGATTCAGTCAGCTGAATCAGCTAAAGCCTTTGGTATTGAGCCTCGCGTTGCGATGATCAGTTACTCAACGGGTACTTCTGGCACCGGTTCTGATGTTGATAAAGTACGTGAAGCCACACGAATCGCGAAAGAAAAACGTCCGGACTTGATTATCGATGGTCCATTGCAATACGATGCAGCAGTCATGCCTAACGTAGCGCTCTCTAAAGCACCTGACAGCCCTGTCGCAGGTAAAGCAACCGTATTTGTGTTCCCAGATTTAAACACGGGTAACACCACATACAAGGCGGTACAGCGTAGTGCTGATTTAATCAGCATCGGTCCAATGCTTCAAGGTATGCGTAAACCGGTTAACGATTTATCACGCGGCGCATTAGTCGATGATATTGTCTACACCATTGCGTTAACGGCCATTCAAGCTGCTCAAAATAGTGCCAAATAATTTGCTCTATTTCGGCTTAACATCGATGTAGATTGGTAATGTTTTGTCACTAAAAAAGCACTGATAATAATCAGTGCTTTTTTGTATCTGTCATCTTTGTTTTTATATCGAAAGTTCTTATATATCGAGTGTTCTTGCTTATCGAGAGTTAAAACAGGTTTGCTCACTAACCCTATTATCTTTACTAAAACGGATTACGGTCTATACCCATTTGTGACACAAACAAAAACGCTACCCGTATGGGTAGCGTTAATGAACAGGGTTATGTTGCAACCAAAGCTAAAAGTTATTTCTTCGCTTTTTTCTTAGTTGATTCACTAACCCATTTACCGCCGATAAACTTAGAAGACCAACCGGTAGCTTTACCGTCAACTTCAGTAGCAACATACTGCTCTTTCGTTTTACGACTAAATTTAACCGAGGCTTTATTGCCTTCATCATCTTCGACTGGCGCATCAGCAAGATACGCATATTTAGGCCATAACAAATCACGATACTGAACTAACTCTTCCACTAACGGCGCACGTGTTTCACGCGATTTAGGGAAAGTACTGGCAGCTAAAAATATGCCCGCAGCACCATCACGAAGCACAAAGTGAGCATCCGATTTAGTACATTTCAATTCAGGTAAGAAGATAGGATCTTCTTTTGGTGGCGCCGCTTCGCCGCTTCTCAGCAACTTACGGGTGTTTTTACACTCGCTATTGGTGCAACCAAAATACTTACCAAATCTACCATTTTTAAGTTCCATATTATTGCCGCAACGATCGCACTCAATAATTGGACCTTCATAACCTTTAATCTTAAATTGTCCGGCTTCAACTTCGTAACCATCACATGACGGGTTATTACCACAAACATGCAATTTACGCGTCTCGTCAATGAGATAACTATCCATCGCCGTACCACACTTACCACAACGATGTTTAGCACGTAACGCTTCCGTTTCGCCATCTTCATTGTCGCTTACAGCTTCTTCACCTGGGGTTAAGTTAAGCGTGGTCTTACAACGTTCTTTAGGTGGTAACGCATAACCAGAACAACCTAAGAAAACCCCTGTTGAACCAGTGCGAATACCCATTGGACGGCAACAGGTTGGACACTTAATGTCGTCTGTTAATACCATCTCATTAGGGCGCATACCACCTTCATCAGGATCTAACTCGGCCAACAATAACTGCTTGGTAAAGTCGCCATAAAAACCGTCTAATACTTTTTTCCAGTCCAGCTTACCTTGAGCAACATCATCTAATGTTTGCTCCATGCTGGCGGTAAAGTCGTAGCTCATTAATTCTTTAAAACTGCCGACTAAGCGTTCGCTGACAATCTCACCCATTTTTTCAGCAAAGAAACGGCGGTTATCAACTTTAACGTAACCACGATCCTGAATGGTTGAAATAATCGTCGCATACGTTGAAGGACGACCAATACCACGCTTCTCAAGCTCTTTAACTAAAGATGCTTCGCTGTAACGCGGCGCAGGCTTGGTAAAGTGTTGTTTTGGCGACAACGTTTCAAGCACTAATTTGTCGCCTTTTGCAACGACTGGCAGTGTCTTATCTTCTTCGTTTTTCTTACTCACTTGTGGCTGAACACGAGTCCAACCATCAAAACGTAAGGTACGGCCACTGGCTTTTAATTCGTAATCACCCGCGGTTACCGTTAAACGTGTTGCATCATATTGAGCAGGTGTCATTTGACAGGACACAAATTGACGCCAGATAAGCTCATACAAGCGCTGAGCGTCTCTTTCCATATCGGTTAACGAAGCGGACTGCACAGCCACGTTTGACGGTCTAATAGCTTCATGCGCCTCTTGAGCGCCCTCTTTGCTGCCATAACGAATAGGTTCTGCCGGTAAATACTTGTCACCGAACTCGGCAGCAATCATTTCGCGTAAGTTTTCAACCGCTTCTTTACTCAAATTGGTTGAATCGGTACGCATGTACGTAATGTGACCAGCTTCATACAAACGCTGCGCCATCATCATGGTTTTCTTAACACCAAAACTAAGACGAGTACTGGCAGCTTGCTGTAACGTCGACGTAATATAAGGTGCCGAAGGTTTGCTTGAGGTTGCTTTATCTTCACGCGCAGTGACAACATACGTTGCATCACGCAACGCATCGACAGCAACTTTAGCTTGTGCTTCATTAATCGGTTCAAATGCAGCAGATTGATATTTCATCACCTGCATTTTCAAGCTAGCGGCGGTAGGTGTATTTAATTCAGCATGGATATCCCAAAACTCTTCTGGAACAAACGCTTTAATTTCACTTTCACGCTCTACAACTAAGCGAACTGCTACCGACTGAACACGCCCAGCAGATAAACCACGAGCGACTTTTTTCCATAATAATGGTGACACCATAAAGCCAACAACGCGGTCTAAAAAACGACGAGCTTGCTGGGCATTAACCATATTGGTATCAAGTACCGACGGTTTACTAAACGCATCTTGAATCGCAGTTTTAGTAATTTCGTTGAACACAACTCGCTGATACCGTGAAGGATCACCACCAATAATTTCCTGTAAATGCCAGGCAATGGCTTCCCCTTCACGGTCCAAATCCGTTGCGAGATATATTTGGTCAGCAGTTTCTGCTAACGCTTTCAATTCTTTAACAACTTTTTCTTTACCAGGCAGGATTTGATACTTGGCTGCCCAGCCTTTATCTGGGTTAACACCCATACGCGCCACAAGCGCTTGTTTGTCTCTGATTAGCTTGTATTTAGCTTTTTCTTCAGGAGATAATTTCTTAACTTCTGCTGCGGTTTTAGTCACAGTTGTACCGTCAGAAGTAGACGAAGTTGGTAAGTCACGTATATGACCTACACTCGACTTCACAATGAAGTCTTTACCAAGATATTTATTAATTGTCTTGGCTTTGGCCGGCGATTCGACAATAACTAGCGATTTACCCATAGTTTTATTTGCGCCAAAAAGTCTCGAAAAAAAGAAAATTGATTCCATATATAGAGGGTTGAGACAATAGTTTCAAGTTAATCCCTCTTTTACATGGCTAGTAAGTCATTTTTTAATCAGAATTGAATCAAAAATAAAAAATGTAAAAAATAATATGCGTTTTTTAAACGTAATTTTTCACTTAATGATACTTGCGAGCACCTTCAGTGCATTTTTAGTCATTTATAAACATTTGTACAAATTAACCACACCTTGTTAACCCTTATAGCTTCAGTATACTGGGGTTAAATTAGCGTTAACTGACATGAACAATCACGTTCCTTTTTTATAAGTAACACAAATAAGTGCAACTACAATAATAATTATTCACTAAAATTCTCAAGGATCACGAATGAAGCATTTTGAAGCTAACTTTGATGGCTTGGTTGGACCAACCCATAATTATGCCGGATTATCATTTGGTAATGTGGCCTCATTTAGTAATGCGGCCCAAACCTCAAATCCTAAAGCGGCAGCGAAACAAGGTTTGCAAAAAGCCAAGTCATTAGCAGATTTAGGTATGGTACAAGGTGTATTAGCCCCACAAGAGCGCCCAGACCTTTATACATTGCGTCGAATTGGTTTTTCTGGGTCTGACGCTGAGGTTTTACAAAAAGCCGCTCAGCAGGCTCCTGCGTTACTTAATGCTTGTTGCAGCGCATCAAGTATGTGGACAGCTAATGCGGCTACAGTTTCACCCAGTGCTGACACTCGTGACGGAAAAGTTCACTTCACCCCTGCTAATTTAGTTGATAAATTACATCGCAGTATTGAACCTGTCACCACGGGCAATATTTTGCAGGCAACATTTAACAATGATCGCTATTTTAAACATCATCAACATTTACCAGAACACGCAAGCTTTGGTGATGAAGGCGCCGCTAATCACACACGTTTATGTTCTGAATACGGTCATGCTGGCGTTGAGCTATTTGTTTATGGCCAAACAGCCACTAATCCTGACGCCCCTAAACCAACAAAATATCCAGCACGTCAAACTTTGGAAGCATCTCAAGCTGTAGCACGCTTACATCAACTTGAAGATGAAAGCTGCGTGTTTATGCAGCAAAATCCAAATGTAATTGACCAGGGTGTATTCCACAATGACGTCATTTCAGTGGGTAATAAAAATGTGCTGTTTTATCACGAACAAGCGTTTTTAGATACCGAAACAAAGTTTGATGAAATTCGTCGAAAAATGAACTCTGACATGTATTTTGTCAAAGTAACCACAGAGCAAGTATCCATTGATGATGCAGTTCGTAGTTACTTGTTTAATACACAAATTATTACTTTACCTTCTGGTGAAATGGCTATTATTGCGCCCACAAATTGCCAAGAAAACCCTGCAGTATTTGCTTACTTAAATGAACTCGTTACTTTAGGCACACCAATCAAACAAGTGCGTTATTACGATGTTAAGCAAAGTATGCAAAACGGTGGCGGTCCAGCATGTTTACGCTTACGAGTCGCGATGAACGAACAAGAAGTCGCTGCAGTTAATCAAAACACATTAATGGATGACGGTTTATTTACGCGCTTAAATACCTGGGTTGATAGACATTATCGTGATCAACTCACGGTAAGCGATCTAGCCGACCCACAATTAATTATTGAATCACGCACCGCATTAGATGAACTCACACAAATATTAAAATTAGGTAGCGTATATCTGTTCCAAAGATAGTCTGAACTGACCGAATAAATAATTGAGTAACATATTTGTAAAAGCCAACAGTATTAGCTGTTGGCTTTTTTGTTTACATTCTAAAATCGAACCAATAAAAAAGACGCTAAATGCGCCTTTTAATCAATTTAAACTAACAAGCTAGCTACCAACATCAATTATAGAATTGTTACACCAATGGATACCACTGGAGTGACTAAACCATTTGGTGATTCTACTTCTACAAGGAAGACACCAGAGTTCGGCTCATCTTCGCCTTTAATAGTTGTTGTAAACTGACGACCACCATTGTAGTTGGTACTTGGCCATGTATATTCGCTTGAACTCACCACCGAGCCCGCTGACGTGGTAAATCTTACGATCGAACCTGCTGGCATTTGTTGATTATGCAAATCTGAAATCGTAAATGTTGCAGTTGCAGAGCCTTTACCCACAATAACCATACTGCTTGCACCAGAATGAATGCCAGTGCTATCGTCAACTACAATATCAGCGGGAGCAGTAGCATACGCAGTACTTCCAGACATCACTAATGTTAAGCTTCTGCGAACAAATAATGACTTTGAATCACTTACGCCATCAGCACATGCACTGTGCACAGGGTCAGAACAAAGCACACCATTATATTTACCGTCTTTTACATCAAATATACCATTGGAGTTAAAATCGATTAACTCTTCTAATGTGCCACCAGCTTGACCACCGGTTTGTTGCGGATTAAAGAGGCCATCTTCATTATAGTCATTATATGCATCATTTAAATCAAATGACTGACCAGTCACATCTGTCCCCGTAAGAAACGTATTTGCTTCTGATGCATCAAAACGACCATTACCATTTAAATCTGGAAAAGACTCTTCACCAATTGCAGTGGCTGTAACGGTTGCACGTCCACCGTATTTTTGGCCATAGATATTTCCATAAAGATCTAAAGTGGCATCATAAGCTAATGCAGCATTAGGATTACGATACATCTGACCGGCGCCATTCAGAATTATCTGACCTTCTGGTCTTGGTAGTTGACTCGTCCACACTACAGAACATGCACCATTAAGTGTTTGACAGGCATCTTCAATAGACCCCCCCTCAGTGGTAAAAGATACCGTTGTCCCATCGGGTACAGGGTTGTTAAATGCATCAGCCATACGTGCAGTAACCGTCACTTCTGTACCGTCAACATTCCAGCCTTCTGGATTTAATATCGTTGCAGCTAATGAGAAACTATCTTGATCTGGAATACCCGTAGACACAATTAGCTGGCTAGACTGACTCGATATTGTCGGAATTGCACCATTGTCTACCGTTGCAGTCACACGTAAAGAAGTCGCTACTGTACCTGTGGTTACTACCGTTTGCACAATACCACTATTATCTGTAGTAGCTTGCAGGGGATCAATTTTAACCCCACCTACAGTAGTATTTAGTGCAAATTTAACATTTTGGTTAGCTACCACATTGCCATTTTTATCCAAAACTTTAAATTTAACTACAGATGACTCAGTGCCGCCAGTCCCTAAAATACTGATGTTCTCTGGTACTGCTGAAACAAACACAATACTGCCAACGTCAGCCTGAAGTATATTGATGGTACCTACTGCAGATAAACTGATGCCACCAGCATTGGCAGTCACATTAATTTGGTCTTCACCCACACAACCTTCAGCACGATACGTTGAGGTTGCGACACCATTACTTGACGATACTGGTGAGCTTATCACTGCTTGCGCAGGAATTTTAGTAGCACAAGTAGATGAAAAATTTACGTCCACAGGTTGTGTAAAAGCATTACCTAAATCATCTTGAATCGACACGGTTACAGTCGCTGTTCCACCCGCGGATAAATCAGTAGCACTAATAGCAGCGACACCTTCAACAAATGGTGTACCACTGCCCATCACAACGTTGGTAGCTCCGACAACAACAATAGTTGAACCGGTTTCATTGGTTGATAATGTCGCTGTTGCTTCACCGGCACCTAGCGAGCTACCTGCATAAATATCAACGGTAGCTTTACCTTGTGCATTAGTTACTGCAGTTTTAACGGGTAAATCACCGATAGGGCTTTCAAATGTAACAATAGAGGACCTAGTAATACCTGTAACTGTTGCAGTTAATTTACCTGGTGATAAAGTGCTAATCGATTGAATAGCGTTTCCAGCTGCATCAGTTAATACCAATGACACTTGAGCACCACCGCCTGCAACACCGCCATCACCCGTCATAGTGACAAATAATGCTGCACTTTCACCTGACGTGGTAGTCGCGGTTACTGTTGCTCCAGTATTAATTTCTGCGGTATTGAGTTGGATAGTAGCAACACCGCTTGAATTGGTGACAACTTCACCGGTACTTGGTGAAAATGTACCGTAATCATCATTATTAAGCGTAAATGAAACAAGCGTGCTGACAGCTGCACCCGTTGAGTCTTTCACTGTTGCAGTAATAACTGCAGGTTCAGCAACAGAAACTTGATCGTTGTCGATACTTAATGAAATAGATATGGTTGGGTCTGGTGTAGTCCCACCTCCGGTTCCATCATCGGTTATACTGCCACCGCCGCCACATGCGACGAGAAAAAAAGAACATAAAAGCGCGAAATAAACTTTATATGCTGACCTCATTGTCAGGCTCCCTGTTACATTAAAATAAACTTAAGAATTATTATAGTTACTTATACATTAACAATACGCAAACATCTTATAACTTTAGCATAACTCTACTATTTTCTTCGCTATTTATTGGCGAAAACTTTCACTTTTAGGCCATTTCCTAAGTTGTCGATTCCTGCTAGTCTTTAGCGCATTCAATAAAGACATAAAATAATATGATGAGAAGGAACACTCTGTGAGTAAACAACGCAAGCTCGGGCTCACGAGCAAAATTTTAATTGGTATGGCTGCAGGCATAATTTTAGGCCTGTTGTTAAGGAATGTGTTCCCAGACAGTCTATTCATTAAAGAATATATTACTGAAGGTTTCCTTCATGTCATCGGTACTATCTTTATTTCAAGCTTAAAAATGCTCGTTGTACCATTGGTATTCATTTCACTGGTGTGCGACACAAGCTCGTTAAGTGACCCGTCTAAATTAGGTCGCCTAGGTGGTAAAACGATTGCTTTCTATTTATTTACCACTGCAATAGCACTCACTATCGCGATTTTAGCCGCTGTACTTATCCACCCAGGAAATGCCAGCCTTGCAGGCAATGCTTTAGAATATACCGTTAAAGATGCACCAAGTTTGTCCGAGGTTCTTATTAATATAGTACCGACAAATCCGATGCAAGCCATGAGTGAAGGCAATATGCTGCAGATCATTATTTTTGCGGTAATTTTTGGATTTGCCATTTCTCATATTGGTGAACGAGGTACTCGTGTTGCCTCATTCTTTAATGATTTGAATGATGTGATCATGCGAGTGGTGACGTTAATTATGCAACTGGCACCTTATGGTGTGTTCGCATTAATGGCTAAGCTGAGTTTAACGTTGGGATTAGAAACATTTGGTAGTGTCGTCAAATACTTCTTCCTCGTGGTTGCCGTTTTATTTATCCAAGGCTTAGTGGTTTACCCGACTTTATTAAAAATGTTCTCGGGTCTCAGCCCGTTAATGTTTTTACGTAAAATCCGCGACGTACAGCTGTTTGCTTTTAGTACCGCAAGTTCTAATGCAACATTGCCGGTTACCATTGAAACGGCTGAGCACAGAATGGGCGTTGACAACAAAATAGCCTCATTCACCTTACCACTCGGTGCCACACTCAACATGGATGGCACTGCCATTATGCAGGGTGTTGCTACGGTATTTATTGCTCAAGTATTTGGTATTGAACTGAGCATCATGGATTACGCTACTGTTGTGGTAACGGCCACGCTGGCATCTATCGGTACTGCGGGTGTGCCTGGTGTAGGCCTTATTATGCTGGCAATGGTATTAAACCAAGTAGGTTTACCTGTTGAAGGTATTGCCTTGATTATTGGTGTAGACAGAATGCTAGATATGATCCGCACAGCGGTGAACGTCACTGGTGATGCGGTAGCCACAGTGATCATTGCCAAATCTGAAGGCGAATTTAATGAAGAAGTATTCAACGATTCGCAAGCAGGTAAAGCCGCCAAAAGTTTTGAAGAGCAAGTGCTTAATGCCAAAAAATAATAATTAAGCTTAACCTATATAAAAAAGCGCTAATTTAGCGCTTTTTTATTATCTTTTTGCTGCATAAATGTGCCATTATCATCAACTTACATTGAAGTAAGCTCTCATAGACATCAACAAATTGATATGAACAAATAGATATCAACAAAAATCTCACCAGCTTGAATTTATAAAAAACGGAATATATATGGACATGACTTTATTGGCTGGTTTAGCGGTTATTCACATTGTGGCATTAATGAGCCCAGGACCTGACTTTGCCATTATCGTTAAAATGGCCACACAGCAAACACGCTTAACTGCGCTTTATTGTGCCTTAGGCATTGCTGTCGCTATCTTAATTCACACCTTTTTGTCGTTGATGGGCATCAGTGTGATGATCCAACAGTCTCATGTTGCCTTTATGGCCGTGCAACTGATTGGCAGTAGCTATTTAGCATGGATGGGATATGGGGCGCTCAAATCAGCGATCACCAGTATTATCAGCAAACGCCGTAATTCAGACATGCCATCAATGCAGCAGAATGTGGCAAAAGCGGCACTGATATCATCATTAAAGGGATTTAAAATTGGACTATATACCAACCTACTGAATCCTAAAGCATTGATATTTTTTATTACTTTATTTTCTGTATTAATTACACCGCAAGTCAATTACCAAACAAAAATTGCCGCCACGGTATTATTATTTGTGTTGTCATTGGCGTGGTTTAGCTTACTCGCACTGATCCTATCAAAACCTCGAGTACAGCAAAAATTGCTCGCGGCCAATACCATTATAGATCTACTCGTTGGGGTTATTTTTATTGCCGTTGCAGTCACGATTGCTAATAATATAATTCATCAAATTATCTCTCAGTGATAAACATGATTGAATTCGAGTAAATAAAAAGATGAGTAAACTGACTATTTTGCTCAAACAGTTACCTGCTTGTGCAATGACGCTACCTTCTATCGCTCTAAACCAAGATACTTTAGCAAGCCTGTAAACGGTTGCGAGGGTAATGCAATAATCGTCGCGCTAAATAATCCACCACCACATTCAAACCCGCAGTGAACACCAGCAGCAATAATGCCCCACTAAAACGAATTTCAGAAAAATTACTGTCGACATAAAAGCCTAATGTCATTACCCCAAGCATGCCCAAGATGGCCGTTTCACGGATAATCACTTCAAATCGATAAAACAACAGTCCCATAAAATGAGGGTATATAGCTGGCAGCACCAAATAACTGTACTGATCAATCCGCGGTCGATACGTCAGCGGCACGCTAACACTGTCGGCTTGACGTGACATTAAAAAGACCATCAGGCCACTATTGTGCAGCGCTAACGCGATAATCGCTGGCAACATCGATGGCCCTAATAGCATCATAAACACAAAAGCCAATAAATACTCAGGCAATGAACGTAATATTAAATTCACCGCCCTCATGATTAAAATAACCACTTTTGGCATCATCAAACGAGTATTAAAAGGCAATAATACCAGCGTTAGCACATGGGTTAATCCCAAGGCACAAAAAGCCAGAACTAAGGTCGCGACCATCCCGGGAAACACTTGCTGGCTGATTAATGTATAACTCCAGTTAACGATCTGCGACAGTTTATCTGTGTCAAACCAGCTCAAAAATGGTTGTCCTTGAAGCATAGGCGGTAAAACATCGACACTGACAAAGCGCCAAATGAGTTGTGAATCGATAACAGGAATGGGGGGTAAGAAGTACACTGCAAGCGGTAAATACAGCCAAAGCATTATCGGTTTAGCCCAAAAACGTATACTACCAATTAACAACACAAATAAGATTAATAGTGCACCACCTTGCTGATAATGCCCCTGACGAAAAGCGGATTCTAAATAAAACCCTAATGTTGGCATACCAATAAAGCCTAACACTGCACTGCTTCGAAGCGCGCACTCAAAACGGTAACGAATATAATCGACAATCTGCGGATACATGTGCATCCATCGACCATATATAAATGCAGACAGTTTATCGGTGCCTTTAGGCAGTGAAAATAAGGTATGCATTGGTGCCTGCTGTAAAATATCTGCAAACACACGAGCAAAAGTAGCAGCATAAGGAAGCGCTATTGCTAAAATACCGGTAATGGCTGAAAGACCAAATATCTGTAAGAATATCAATGCCCAAAATATCTCATGTATAGCACGGATAAATGCACACATTGCCGCAACCAAAGGATGTTGATACCACAATGCGAGTGGAAAACCCAATAGCAACCCAATCGTAATCCCAAGCAATGCAAAACTAATGGTTTGCCACAGCGCATCAAGTAAATACTCTGTCGCGAAAAAGTCAGGATGCACGAAGCCTTGCCACATGCGGCCAAGCTCAGACCAAGGATCGAGTGCTATCACCTCGGTATCGGCAAAAAACCAACACACGGAGACCATAAGTAAAAGCAACAGAGTGATTTTCTGCCAATGCCCTACAAAATAGTAACGACTGTAAGCAATCATTTTAGGCATTATAAAAACGGGGATAGAATGAAGATAAATAGTTTAGCAGCATCGACATATTCATATTTATGCCACTGCATGCTTTGGTGAATCAGCTAAAGCATAATGCTGTGATAAATGAGCCAGAGATAATTGGCCCGCTTTGTCATCTAGTACTACTTTGCCATCACTAATGACAATAATACGATCAAAGTTTGCTAACGCTAGCTCGGCATCATGTAGCACACAAATAACACTCTGATGCGTTTGCTTAATCAAGTTTAGTAATCGTAAGCCCATTAGCGGATCTAATGCAGAAAAGGGCTCGTCGCCCATAAACACTGATTGCTGTTGAAATAACGCTCTGGCCAATGCCACACGTTGACGCTGACCACCGGACAATTCACTGACTTTCTGTTGCAAAGGCACGGTGAGTTCTAGTTGCTGGCAAATAGCGGCAATTTGTTGTTGCGGCTTATTAAATGGCAACAACAAATTAGCTAAATTATACCAACGGGAATAACGCGCTAACCCACCAATAAACACATTGTGATATATCGACAGGTTATCAACTAACCCTTGTGCTTGAGAGCACAAGCAGGTTTGTTCGGCCAATTGTTGATATAGGTGATGCAACAGCGTAGTTTTACCCACGCCTGAAGGGCCTAAAATAGCCACATGCTCATTTTCCTTAAATGACAAATTCACTTTAGGTAAAATAATTTGCTGGTTATAACCTAAATCAACATCAACCAACGACAACATTAATCGAGCATTCCAATTGTTTTTGCCACGCGCTCAATCGGTTCATAATCGCTATTTTTGGCAGGTACAAACGACTCACGCGGAAAACTGGCTAACAAATCTTTATCCGTCATACCAATTAACGTTTTAGTCAGCTTTTCTTTAAAGCCTGCACCAAATTTTTCATCAACACCAGAATGTACAGTCCATTGATAATCTGGGTAAGTAGGGCTTTCCCAAATCACTTTCACTTTACTGGTATCAACGTCACCGTTTTCAACTGCTGTATCCCATACTTTATAGTTAACTGCGCCGACTTGATAAACACCTGCTTCAATTTGGCTAATAGTACGGCTATGGTCACCAGAAAAACCAATGCGTTTAAAAATTTTTTCAATTGGCTTACCGGTATTTTTTTCAATAAAATACTGTGGCATTAAACGCCCTGAAGTTGAGTCTTTAGAACCAAAGGTAAAGGTATAATCGTTCAATAATGGGAAATTAGTTGAAGCAGCCATTTCAGTAGATTTATGAGCAATCAAATAACTCTTGAAAAACTGATCTTCAAAACCTTGGGCAATAGCATCAGAACCGGGCACTAAACGACGCGCTTGCACACCAGATAAACCACCAAACCAAGCAAGTTGTACTTGGTTATTACGAAATGCTGTTACCGCTGCAGAATATGACTTTACCGGAATATATTTTACTTCCACGCCCAGCTGCTCGGTTAAATAATCAGCCACTTTATCAAAGCGAGTCCGAAGCTGACTTTCATCTTCATCAGGGATAGCCGTAAAGGTAAACGTTGCACTTAATGCAACTGTCGAAAATAAACTTAAAAAGCTAGCCGATAATAAATGTGTTAGTTTCATCTCAATCTTAAAAGTTAGTCGGTCAATGACGCTATTCTAACTTACCTGATACTTGATTACATCGACTAAGCCCTTTCAGGGCAAAAATGTTAGCAAAATAATTATCACTAGCACCATGATGGTATTCAGTTTGAATATGGTTATCATAAAAGTCTGTTTAATATTTAACCTTCTAGATTTGTAAGGTAATATTGGTCAAGCACATTTCACATATAATGACGGCTTAACAAGGATGAATTATGCGCATATTGGTTATTGAAGACGACCCTCTTTTATCACACCATCTACAGGTGCAATTATCTGCTCAAGGTAATCAAGTGCAAGTGGCATTAACCGCAAAAGAAGGGTTTTATCAAGCCACTAATTATCCTATTGATGCTGCCATTATTGACTTGGGTTTGCCCGATCAAGATGGAATAAGTCTCATCAAAATGCTGCGTAATGCAGATGTTAAAGCGCCTATTCTAATTTTAACCGCTCGACTAACGTGGCAAGATAAAGTCGAAGGGCTCAATGCAGGTGCAGACGACTACTTAGTTAAACCATTTCAAAAAGAAGAACTCATCGCCAGACTTGACGCTATAGTGCGCCGCAGCAGTGGTTTTGTTCGCCCAACCATCACCAGCGGTGCACTGCAAATAGATGTTGCAGCAAAACAAGTAACACTAAATCAAACACCATTAGAGATCACTGCCTTTGAATACCTAATTCTGGAATACTTGATGCGTCATTGCCATGAGGTTGTCGCTAAACAGCGTTTACTGGATGTGGTCTATGCCGACAAAGAAGGCGACCCCAACACCATTGAAGTGATGGTCAGCCGATTAAGAAAGAAACTAGCTCAAGGTGGAATAGAACAGTCCATCATTACCCTTCGCGGCCAAGGATATAAATTTAATCACCCATGCGACTAATTTTACAACCTAAAAAACGCCTGCTTACAAGGATGTTCTTAACGTCCTTGAGTATTATCGCGTTAGTGGGATTTGGTCTGGCGTGGTTAATTACCCTACTTCATGCCCAAAACCGCTATAACCAAACCACCAGCGCTTTAATCGCCCAATTACCCATCATTGCCGCAGAGTTTCGCGAAAACAATTTAATCCCTATCACCCAAGCCCGTGAAGGTGATGACGTCGACACGCAATACATTATGGCTACCTGCAATAGTAGCTATAACACCTTATGGCGATCTGACTACGCAATCAGCTTAAACTTGAATAACATCTGTGAACAATATCTTGATATAAAAGATGATTTACCGCCTTTCTACCTCAACTTTAATGGCCAACAAAGCTACTTTGCTTACTTGCTCAGCATTGACGTTGAAACCGAAATGTATCATTTATTGATTTTGAAAGATGCCACTGCACTGAAAGCTGAACTCAATCAATTTAATCGACTTACTTATTTTAGATTGGCAATGGTAATGGCTATTGCACTACTGCTTTTAGTGAGTGCAGCTTACTGGGGAATGCGGCCGTTAACTCAGCTAAAACAAGAGTTATTGCAGCTACAACAAGGACGTAAAAAAAGCCTATCACAAGATTACCCCGTCGAATTACAAGGCATCACCACAGCGTTAAATCAACTTATGGACCAAACAGACCAACGTCAAACTCGCTATCAAAATGCCATGAACGACCTTGCTCACAGCTTAAAAACGCGTCTCGCCGCCAGTATTGCCATCATTGATGATGACTCATTAGATCGTCAGCAACAGCATCAAAAAATACTTGAACAAATAAACGACATGGATCATTTAGTACAATATCAACTTAAACGCGCCATGTTAGGCCAACAAGGTTTACGTCAGCAACAAACTGTTATCGCGCCGATTGCGCAACAACTTGCGCAAATGCTCGATAAAATCTATCGAGACAAACATGTCATATTCACCCTAAACATATCACCTTCATTGCAACTACCACTCAGCAAAGGCGATGTTATGGAGCTATTGGGTAATCTGCTGGAAAATGCATTTCGCTTATGTGGCAATAACGTCATGATCAGCGCCGCTAGCCTCGATAACAATCTCATCCAACTCAGTGTTGAAGATGACGGCCCGGGCGTAGACAACGCCATTAAACAAAATATAATCCAGCGCGGTACGAGAGCCGACACTCAATCATCTGGGCAAGGAATTGGTCTAGCAGTATGCCATGAGCTCGTTAGCAGTTATGGCGGCACAATGACTATTGGTACTAGCGAGCTTGGCGGAGCAGCTTTTGTCATTCAGCTCCCCGCAACGGCATAAGCACGCAGCAACAAAGTCATCAATCAAATAAGCATATAAAGCCACAACTGGTTTTGCTCAACAGTAATCACTAACTTAGTGGCGCATAAAGTTGCTCGGCACGATTAAACATCGCCCAAGAAGTCGCAATATATTTATCGTTACTAATGGGCACATTGCCACGATGGCTATGAGTAAAACCCGCTGGAGCAATCACCATAGTGCCTTTTTTAGGGCTTATTTTACGTTGTTGATAATAAAACTCCGTTTCACCGCCCTCTTCAACGTCATTCAGGTAAAACATGTATAACACCACCCGATGAAGCGCCTCATTATGGCCATTCTGTGGATACTGCTCTGAATGCCAATGCGGATATCCACCCACACCTTGCTGATAATGCTGCACATTAATCGTACCACTGCGGTACAAATACTTGGTTAATGCCGCCGCCCTTGGCCGACCTAACGCATCAAAATTATCAGGCGTTAACGTTTGTGGTTGACCATTTTCATCTGCTACTTGTACAGAAACAGCCCCCATTAACGTTAATGAGTATTGAGTAAAATAATCGCTAATATGGGTAAATGTCGACGCTAAGAGTTCATTTTTTAATTCGGCTAAATCATCAAAAGCATCTAGCATTAAATCACGACTGCGCTTTTTCTCGGTATCTACACCAAAACCCGTATGACCAGGACCCACACTCGGATGCGTTTCAAATGCCGCAATTAAACGATCACATAAGTCATTACTTATCGCATTGGGATATACTTCAATAAAATCCATAGGGAGTAACTATTGTTAATAAATTTATAGTAGTATGCTGCCACGCAATTAAAGTGCCTGTAAAGGGCAATGCATAACATAGCTAATTGTTCTTCAAAGTAACTATCGATTGAATATGAAAAAAAACCAAAAAATCTCTGTAGAACAGTTAGAAGTGGGCACCTTTATCCGCTTGCCAATTTCCTGGAAAGACCACCCTTTCCTGTTTAGCAGTTTTAAAATTAAAGACGCTGCACAAATAGAACTCATCAAAGGCTTAGGCCTAAAAGATGTTTTTTTTGATCCCGAAAAAAGTGATGTTGAACCTGTAACGTCCGAGAATGCCAGCACCCAAAAACCCGACGAGCAGGCCCTCAACGCGCTAAAAGAACAAATGATTAGCCAGAAGTCGGCTAAAATCGATGAGCAACAAAAGCTCAAACGAGATTTAAAGAAAACTGAACAACAATTTAATCGTTCTGTGTCGATGATGCGTTCAATGGTGTCTAAAATCAGTAGCCGACCACTCAATGCGGTCAGTGAAGCGAAAGACCTCATCAGCAACATGACCACCATGTTACTCAATAGTGATAATTTAGCCTTACATTTAATGGGCGATGCTAAAAATGATGAGCATATTTATCACCATTCACTTAACGTCGCTATGTTATGTATGTTAATGGCAAAAGAGCTAGGTTGGAGCCGCGAAGAAGTTGAAACGATTGGTATTGGTGGGTTATTTCACGATATAGGTAAACTCAAAGTTCCAAGCAACATTCTCAACAAGCGAGTGCCGCTTACCACGCCAGAAGAAAACTTTATTAAACAGCACCCATTGATGAGCATTAACTTTCTTAAACTCGCTGACAGCTTTCCAGATGAAGCCAAACCGTTAATTGCTAATCATCACGAATATCTAGATGGCAGTGGCTACCCACAAGGGCTCAAAGCCGACAAATTAGACAAGCTGTCGCAGTTGATTGCCGTGGTTAACGAATACGACAATTTGTGTAATGGCACCAACCAAGCTAAAGGGAAACCACCCAGTATCGCCTTGGGGTTGCTGTATAAAAACTATAAAAACAAACTCAATGTTGAATATATTAGCAAGTTAATCAAAATGTTAGGTATTTATCCGCCTGGCAGTATTATTGAATTATCCAGTGGCCAATTTGCTATGGTTATGTCGGTAAACTTACAGAAGCTATTGTGCCCTAATATTGTGGTTTACGATCAACTGGTACCCAAAGATTTAGCCCCCATCATTAGTTTACAAGATGAAGGCTTGAGCATTGTACGCAGTCTACCCGCCGCAGCATTGCCAGAAAAAATCCATAAATACCTCAATCCTAGAGAACAAATCAGCTTAGGAATTGGTCAAAACTAGTGTTGTGCAGGAGATGAATTAATCAATATTGAATAGTCTATTTCATCCCTTTAAATAGTGGCTTACATAACAGTTTTCAGTCGACTTATTTCCGCCTAACTCAAGTATTTGAGGTATAAAAAAAGCCATCAATCGGCAACAATTGATGGCTTTATTTTGTGTAAAATAAGTTACTGCTATAACCAACCTTTCCGTTTAAAGAAAAAGTAGGTTCCTGCTGCACTGGCTAGCATTAATGCCACTGCCATTGGGTAGCCAAAGCGCCAATCGAGTTCTGGCATAATATGAAAGTTCATCCCATAACTGCTGGCAATTAGCGTAGGGGGTAAAAATACTACCGCCGATACCGAAAATATCTTAATGATTTTGTTTTGTTGCAAGCCACTGAATCCCATCGCCGCATCCAGTAAAAATTGTAACTTGTCGAAAATAAACTGGCTGTGTGGCATCAATGATTCGATATCCGATAACATCTCACGAATATCTTTCAAGTTTTCATCCGACAATCGGTCACGATAATAACGTTGCATATAACGTAATGAACGCTGAGTATCCAATAGACTTAATCGAATTTTACCGTTCGAATCTTCTTGTAAGGTAATCAGTTTAAAAACGCCATCAAGCTCTTCGTCATTAAATACTTGCTCGCCAACATTTTCTAAAATACTATAAATATCTTCAATTAAGTCAGATAGATAATCAACTTTCAAAGTAAAGAGCTCTAACAACAAGCCTTGTGGAGTGGTAATATCCAAGCGCCCTAAACGTAGGTAATTACGCAGTAAACGAATAAGGCCGACATCTTCTTCACGCATTGTTAGCAAAAAACGTTCTCGCAAATTAAACGACACGTTCACTGCGCGTACATCTGAACTCACACGCTGAGGAAACAACGAGTTAATGTGTAACCCGTCTTGGTTTTGATAAAAACGCGCCGAAGCCTCAATTTCTTTAATATCTTCTTCGTCAGGAACTTCTTCAGCAGAGAATAGCCTCAACCATTGACGCTCTGCATCATCGGGTTTTAATAAATCTAACCACAAGGTTGATTCAGGGACTTTATCGCCCACATTCAATTCGGTGGTGATTAATTCTCTATTTTGATAGGCGTATGCAGTGATCATCGCTCCCCCAAAGTCCGTTAGGCTATTACAAGCATAACAAACAAAAACACTCAAAAAGTGGCGCTAGTTTACTCAACTACAAATGAATGAAAAGTAAAATATTCAACTGCGCCAAAAATCGTACCAGTTAGATAATTTGTTCGGTAATTTGCTAAATAAGCCATGAGCTAAGCCGTTAGATAAATCCAAACAAAACGTTGCAAAGTTCACCGCCACTGACAATTTTTAAGCATCAGTATATTGAGATAAAAAATCTGCGTAAGTTAATGTCACTTTGCACGCTATTGAATCCAAAAATCACACGCAATACTAGATGCTACAACATGTTAGCTCGCTTTACTTACTAACTCACCAAAGCATAGCACGCGTTAAACCTAGACTCGCTATTATCTTCGTTCATAAAAAAGCGCCCAAATAGGACGCTGTTGTAACAACACCAATTAAGCTTACGTTATTCGCCTTTTAAGCGACGATCTAATTGGTCTTTCAAATTGGCTGGCACGCCTTTAATCAAAATAGTGTCAGATATCGGATCATAAATAACCCGTTCACCTAAATGGCCGCCATCAAAGCTCAAGGTAACTCCACCGCCGGTACCCGAGAACTTCTTCAAGCTGCGTAAACTGGCTTTATCAGCTGGAAACTCTTCATCTAACTCATAGCTTCCGCCACAAGCAAAATCGTAAAATGAATCCATACCAGAATCCGCTAACTCATCAGCTAAGTCTTTAACCTCAATCACTTCACCCGCGTCAGCGCGCTCAGAACAATATTCAAATACCTTGTTACGGCAATCTTGGCGTTCATCTTTGGTTAATTCACTGCCCGCGACAAAATCTTCAACCGCATGGATCAAGGTTTTGTTTTGCGCCTTAGTGTTCACCCCTTCGACACAACCCATAAAGTCTAAAAAGAAATCGGCAACTTTACGGCCAGCACGGCCACGAATAAACGAAATATACTTACGTGAGCTTTTATCTGCCTGCCACTCGGTTAAATCTATACGCGCCGCTAACTGAATATTATTTAAATCTAAATGGTTGTTTTGCGACAATTCCATGTCATCTAATACTGTCATCGACGACTTAGCGCTTAATAACGCCACAAATAAATAGTCGCTTGTCATGCTGGTGTAGCAAGACATCAACAAAAAACCGCCTTGGCTAAAATCGTACTTGGCAAGTTCTTGTTGCAATAGTTGGCTCGCTTGACCACTAAACTCAACAAAACCTAAATCGCCTTTACGATAACCGGTCAGTGCATCAGAAAATTCACTGTTGGCTTCGCCATCATCGCCATGGGTTCCAAAAAAGCCAAATCCCTTGCCCGCTTTACCCGAATAGGTTTGATGCAACTCTTCTAACATGGTTTCAACGGCGTGAGTATTCAACAACGGTTGCGGACGTAAACGACAACGCATTTGTCCCTGACTGTCTTGAGAAATTTCGTGAATAATTGCTTGCTCAATACTAATGCTCATAAGCCTTGTTAATCCTAGTCTGTCGCAGATGTTATTTTAAAAAAGAATGATATCAGACCAACCGTATAAATCGAACAAGGGTTTACAATATTCCTCACATACAGCGAATAAAACTTGAGGCGAGCGCCGGCTAAATCCGTTATTATGTGCAGCTAATTCATTATTTATTGAAGTTTTCTGACTATGGCAATTCAATCTAAATACACAAACACTCAAGTTGAAGCACTTATCAGCGAGCTGCTTGCTGTACTAGCTAAGCATCAAGCACCTACCGATTTAAGCCTAATGGTATTGGGCAATTGCGTGACCCATTTACTAGACAAAAAAGTCCCAGGTGAATCACGTCAAAAAGTTGCCGAGCAATTTGCTAAAGCCTTAACACAGTCGGTTAAGTAACCGACTAAATAAAATTTATCATCAATGCTAACAATCAGTTACACTGAAAATAGTCTGTGATAATAACGTAGGAATACGAGTTAACATGATCGAGCGCAAAAAGCAGCAAATGACGCGTGATAAAGTGTCACGCTTAGTTAATTGGGGTCACTGGTTTGCCTTCTTTAATGGCATATTAGCGATGTTAATTGGCGCTCGATATATTGGCAGTGTCGGCTACCCAGAAACCATTATTGGTTGGGCTTACCTGTCAATCAGCACCATTGGTCATTTTACCTTTTTGGCCTTTATCGGTTACTTAATTTTTATATTCCCGATTACCTTATTATTACCTTACTCCAAAATTTTACGTGGTTTTGCTGCATTTATCGCCTCTCTTGGTTTATATGCCCTACTGTATGACACCATTATTTATGACGACTACGGTATCCATTTAAGTCCTTTTGCGTTCGACTTAGCCTGGCAAGATCTCAACGCGCTATTACACAGCACTTCATACATAGTGACACCTATCGTCATTGTGATTGTAGAGCTTACCGCGGCCAATTATTTGTGGAAACGCATCGACAAAATTCAGAAAAAACAATGGGGCAACAAAGTAGTGCTGTTTGTCGGTATCTGTTTTGTCAGTAGCCATTTATTTCATATTTGGGCCGACGCGACCAATATGACTGAAGTCACCCGTTTTGACGACGCCTATCCAGTGTCATACCCTGCGACAGCACGCTCGTTTATGGAAAATCACGGCATTGACAGCAGCATGCAGTCAACAGAGTCTCGCAACACTAAATCACGTAAGTTGAGCTATCCCATCAGTCCGATGCAATGTACTGCAGACAGCCAACCCAATGTTATGGTTATCAGCATAGACAGCCTACGCGCAGACATGGTCGACAGTGTCACCATGCCGTTTTTAAGCCAGTATCGTATTCAAAATCAACGTTTTATGAATCACTATAGTGGTGGTACGGACTTTGAAACCAGCATGTTTACCCTCATGTATGGCTTACAAGGCAATTATAGCGATCGCAAAGAGTTTGATAGCACCAGCCCAATATTGACCAACACTCTGTCACAACAAGGCTATCAATTAGCCATGTTTGCGCCTGAAAATGATCAATACGCTGCTAATAGCGCAATGTTCAGCGGTATAAGCATTCATATCAGCGAAGGCGATAATGGCAGCGCAGATGCCGATATCAACACCATTAATGCGGTGAATGCTTGGCAGCCAAAACAAACACAACCGTGGTTTGCCTTAGTGAATCTTACCGCACCAAAAGATTACGATACCCCAGTCGGATTTTTAGGCGTACAAACCATCAAACCGCATATGGCATTAAAGCCTGCGCAAAAGGTGCTGTTTAATCAATATCGTCAATCACTTAACTTTATAGACCAACAACTGGCAAGCTTACTCAATAACGTTAGTGATGATACCATTGTGCTCATCACTGGCACTTACGGCCAGGTCTTTACCAGTAATACCAGCGACGCCCGCAGCGATTTATCGCCAGGTAATGTTAAAGTGCCGCTGATCATCCATTGGCCCGACAGCCATGGTAATAAAGTGAATTACCGCACCAGCCATTACGGCATAGCGCCAACCTTGCTAAGCCATGTGTTAGGCTGCACTAATCCAAGCACCGATTACAGTTCGGGTCGCAGCTTGTTAGAACCTAATAATGAAACCTGGGTTTACATAGGCGACAGCCGCCGCTTTGCCATTTATCAAAAAGCTGAAATAACAGTATTGGATAGTTTCGGTAAATACCGCATTTACGATTTAGACTATAAAAAACGTTTAGATAAGAAAATGAGCGCACCAGAATTGATCCAGGTAATGCGTGAAGGTCGTAGACTTTATAATCAATAAGATATTTTATTACTAATAACATATTTAGATTAAAATATTGTAAAAGAGCGAGCTATTCATCAGCTTAATCATGCTTGCTTATGTATAGGTAAGGTCGAGCGTTTTATTGAATGGATAGTTTATAATCAATCGATAACCGACTGATAACTAACTACTTGCGTAAACAAATCGCAATTGATACAGTAATTACTCACTTAGTAACCCCGAGGCTCACAGCCGTACTAAGTGGTTGACATGTATGATGATATTTTCATTATATCTAAAGTCAAACGAAGTCATTTCGGTATGTAGCGCAGCCCGGTAGCGCACTGTCATGGGGTGTCAGGGGTCGGAGGTTCGAATCCTCTCATACCGACCAAATTAAAAATAAAAAATCCTGTACGCATCAACTGCTTACAGGATTTTTTGTGTCTAAAGATAATACGTGAATTTTATTAATCCGGTCAAACTCCGGTCAAACCCTCTGCTCTACAATTACAACTTACGTTATTTCTGTCATAACTTTTTTTAATGTCTAAATGTAGCGGGTCGCGAGGTTTGAGAAATGAAAACGGGTGGTTTGAGACCGGCAATATCGTATATTTCTCAAACTGAGTGACGTCACTTGGTTTGAGACAAATCAAAAATACATCAATTGAATAACGTTTAAACCTACCTTAAATCGATTGTAACCAACGAAGTTTAACCGTCCCAACACGGCAGGTGTGAACACCAACTTTTTGTTAGGCCGCTATTTAAGAGCAGCTTCGATTTTTTCGGTATCTAAGTACTTCTCAAATACACCCAAACTTTGAGAGACGGATGATTCTGTCATTAACTCTTGCATTGCCACTTTCCCTACAATACTGAATGCAGACTCAAATGCTGCTGAATTTTCTTCCATAGCCTTATTGGATATTTCTTTGCAATCTTTAGTTATTAATCTAGTTATAAGCTCTCCAACATATTTATTCATTTGATCTAAGTTAGCATCTGAGACATTTGAATAAGGTTTTATAGTGCTATGCTGGGACATACCAAAGTAGATCCATTTAGCTAAATTCTTCCTTTCTTTTCCATTCATTGAATCTGTTAAACAGACACCTAACTGCTGCGTTGCAGAGACTGTGCTTGCTGATGTATGCGGGCTCATTACAGCTGCTATTAAAATAATAGTGGAGATTAACTTCATAATGCTTTCCTTATTGATTGCCTAACGCCCCTCTAATAAGTGAACCGAGTGCTGGCGGGCGATTTGCTCAGTAAATGGCATGACACCCTTGGTGAATCTGAATTTAGAAGCTTGTTATACGCAACTTTCAGCTTTAGGTCTAAAGTAGTTTTTTGAGGCTGGTAATATCAAAAAAATCATTGCGAATAAGGGGATGATATGTATTCCCAATACCGGATAAATTCTAAATGCCTCAAACAGAGAAAGATCGTAAAAATACTGGTCATAAGCCTTCCAAAGCCAAAAAAGAGGTAATCCACCAGTCCCTATTAAACCAATAATCAAAGATTTTTCATCTCGCTTTTTCAAAGCAGAAGCAACCAAAAAAAAGGCTGCTCCAGCAATTAACTGTGAAACTGCAGTTGATGGCCTAGCATCTACGACGAACATCATCCATGCAGCAAGAGTAATGCTGACTCCTGAACTCAAGTAAAGCAACATTAAAGTCATTTTGGCGGAAAAAGGCATTTACAAACTCCTTGTGTATAACGCTTTAGTATTTTATCCGTTACGGCGCTGTTTGCATGGCACTAACCGTTTGTTTGACCTGGCTGATGCCGAGTCCAGGTTAATTGGCATGCCTCATGCTATAGGAATGTTGTTTTTTTGATGCTAGCTCTGGGCTACAGAGTAGTTTTGAGTCAATTGACATCGAGTAGTAGGTAAGTTTTTCATTGAAATTCCTTTTCATAGTATCTTTCTATCATACATCTTTAAGCTTGGCTGACAATGAGGTTAATATACTCAATTGAATCAGCACTTGGCTCCTCGCAGCGGCTTTGTTCAACGCCTCTTAATGACTTGTATGGCATTAATTACTCTACTGCCTGACCTTTAATAATTTTAACTGTATTATCTGATTCAGAAAGTGACACAGGAATTTTTTGACCCGTATTTGTCGCTATATATGGTTCTGAGGCAGCCATTAAAACTGGAAATACTCGTCTAAGATCACCACTAGAACCAGTGCTACTAACAGTGGTTGTCCATATTTGAACTTCTTTTTCCGACTGTTTAAATTCGGTGTAATCGTAGCCAGTAATTAATACGTATCTAAAAAATGTAGTTCGAGTTCCTGTATGATTAGTAGAGCCTGTAACTCCGTATGTTGGAGTATAAGTTGTTGTTGTATTAACCGAGGTTGTATTTCCATATGTTGTAGCTGTGCCATATGTATTAGCAGAAGAAACGCCTGTTTTACCCCATGTAGGCAAAGAATATGAATACTGTTGTTTTTGAGGATCTCCGATGCCATAAGATAGAACGATTGCTAAATCAGCATCTTCTTCTGAGCTTGCTGCTATATAACCTCTGCCGTTAAGTACACGCTTGAGGTAGTTTTCATACTCTTGGAACTGTAAATCGTTATGAGAAACACCTTTGTTACCAGGGATTAATAAATATGTTTTTTTAGTTGCCGCAATCGGAGAAGCTAGAGAATCAACGGATACAGAGAAAGATGGTTGCGTAGCTGCACAACCAACTAATAGAGTGATAAAAATAATTACGATGAGATTGCGCATAAACTTTCCTTAGTGCTTTAACGTTTTAGTATTTATGCGCTATTTTCCGCGCATAAACCGCTTGTTGGACTTGGCCGATGCCTAGTCCATATTAATTGGCATGCTTCATGCTATAGGAATTTGCTTTTTTTGTTACTGGCTATGGGCTACAGAGCAGTTTTGAGTCAATTGGTATCGAGTAGTGGGTAAGTTTTTCATTGAAATTCCTTTTCATCGTATCTTTCTATCATACATCTTTAAGCTTGGCTGATTCAATGAGGGTTATACACTCAATTGAAGCCTCTGTTGGCTCCGCGCAGTGGCTTAGTTCAACAGCGTATTAGCGAGAATTCCGATAAACATTCAGAGAATGCCAATCAAAACCCAGCGTCTATATCACTTTAATTATTAATATTTTTAGTAACTTACCAGCTTAAATATCTCGAATCAATCACTCTTTAGTCTAGCCGAAAGCGAGAATGTAGATAACCGCGAAGAACATGGCTCGTTATGTAAATGATTTATCAATAAAATTAATTTTATTCAATTAGATAGAGTTATCCTCGGTCTACAATAGAGACTCTTAAATAGCAGCTTAATATTGCCATTATTTTTGCTTGGCCATTAAAACGCATACGCTTTACTTTAGGCAGCAGAAAACCGTGTGATCAAAGGTTCTAGATTACACAATGTTAGCTTTATAAAATGGCTGAATGGTTATCGATAACTCACTTAACTGATAACTCATAAGTAAAATTGACCGCATTCTAATCGATGCTCCAAGTGAATTTACGTCAGCGCATTTTTGCGCTGACGTGCAAAATCAACAGGTTGGCACGAGTCAACGTGATTTGAAGTGTTAACAACTGACCAAAGACGGTTTTATGTTTCTAGTCATGGGGTTTACGGGTGCCAAAGCTGCCGCACTCAACACCCGTTTGAGCAGCAGCGCATGTTGTTTACATTGGAAGACGGCAAAATAGTGAGCTCTCAACCTATACATGATGACCAGTTTGTCATCAGCCGCGATAAATTAGTGCAGTACATGCGCGAACACGCTTTTTATCACTTGAGCAATTGCTAGAAATTAGTGAGGCAGCAAACCAACAGATTACGACATTAGCAAGATTGGCAGATAAACACGCCCGTTTACGATAAAAACCACAGTGAAACGCCCATAAAAATGGCTACATCAAGTAGCCATTTTCTGTTCGTAGCCAATCATCGTGAGCAATTTTCTGGTTTTTAAAACGTCTTTTTTGAAAATAATCGTGACTGACCATGTTTCGTTAAAAGCACGATGATTTAACAGTTAAATGACAGACGAAGTAGATGAATTTGTTGATTGATTTTAATTGGACTGCACAGTCACATAAGTTAGGCTCGCATATTGACTGGCGGGAGGCTCACATGTGTTAGTGCGATTTTAAGATAACTACTGCGGATTTTAATTTTTTAATATCTTTAGCGTCATTTATGTTATGCATTTTTCTATGACAATTAGGACATAATCCAACAACATTCTCGGGCATATCGAGACCTCCTTTAGAAAGCCAATCTATATGATGAACCTCCAAAAAATTTCTACCTGATTTTGTCGCAAAAGGACCGGCATTATTACAAAGCTGGCATTTTCCATTTGCATGCCTTAATGCATACTCTTTTACAAATTCACTTCTTTCATATCCTACTGTTTCTGTTGTCGTTTTCTTTGGGGATTTTCGTTTAGGGTTTTCAGTACAAATACGCTCCCAAAGTTCATCATCAGAAATAAATGTAGCTTCATTTATTTCTCCAGTTGTAGCTAATTGCTTAAAGTTTGCAATATTAATTAAAAAGTCATGTAACTTAACGGTAAAGTCATCACTTTCAATTAAGCCAACTAGTATGGCGCTTTCTTTTGCACTATTGGTTGATACTGAAGTTAATTCATAGGAAGACCAGCTGAGAAATGCTTGCTTACCTATACCTTTCCGCCCACCACCTAAGCCACCACGGTGAAACAGCCCAATTTCACCACTTTCATTTTTTGCATAAAAACCTGCAACTTTTCTATTAATCCCATTAGTAGGGATATTAATCTCAACAACAATGTTGTTTGATTTATTACTACTAAGTTCTTGTACTAAACCAAAGCCATTCCAGAAACGTGGTGATTTTTCTTCACCACCAATTTCATGATGTAAGAACCAAATGTCCTCATTATATTGGATAGTTTCAGTCCAACTTCCACCTGGAAAACCAATATTAAATTTCCCAGAAAGGTAAAGGTTATTTTTTAAATTTTCGAGTAGTAATGACTGACACTTGTTTATTTCACCTATTTCGATAACCGTTTTAAACATACAAACTCCATTTTGACACTGATAGCATTAACATTTTAGTATTTGTGCGTTGCGAAAATTGCATGGCACAAAAAAGCTTCTTGGACTTGGCCAATGCCGAGTCCAGTTTAATGGGTACGCTTCATGCTAAAGGAATTTGCTTTTTTTGATGCGAGCTCTGGGCTGTAGAGCTATTTTGAACTGATAATATGGCTTGGTTTGTACATCTTTCATTAAATTCCCTTGTCATTCTGGTGTTCCATCACATCTGTTTTAAGTCTAGCTGATTCAATGAGGTTAATACACTCGATTGAATCAGCATTTGGCTCCGCGAAGCGGCTTAGTTCGACGCCTGAATAACAGGCTACAAATTGTGGGCTATAATTGAACGAAGCGAAAAACCCCGCTGTTGATTTGCCTGTCAGGCTGAATGTACCTCATTATTTAGATATTTATCAACTGCCTTATCTAATTCAGATAGCTCAATAGGTTTTATGGTATAACCGATTCTTTCTGCAACTGCCAACATAGATACACCACCTACGATTCCAAGCTTTTTACCTATTTCACTAAGGCTGACTGGTTGGTTTTTATTATTCATTTTCAATCTCCAAAATTAAATTATAGCACTGCCATGGGGGAAAGAGATTCAAACACCAAACTCGATATTATTTTCAATCTCAACATCCATCGGCGTTATATTTAGCTCCCTTTGTGCATAATAACGCTACAACGTTTGCATGCACTTGCTGCTTGGCGCGCATTAAAACGGTTCTGCCTTTATTATCGCGTAAATTGACATCGGCACCTTGGGCTAATAACAACTGCATGATGCCGATGTGTTGCTTGTCGGCAGCGTAGAACAATGGCGCAAAATGCTTATCATCATATCGATTGACCTCAGCACCATTGGAGAGGAGTGTTTGCACTATCTTGAGCTGACCTTGCTCTGCCGCGGCCATTAATGGCGAAAAATCATCACTGTTTGTGCCATTAACATCTGCTCCGTTATCTAATAAAAGGCTAATCGATTCAATATCGTTATGCTCAATGGCCAGTAATAGTGGCGTCATCTTACTTTCAGCGCTTTGTAACTCAGTTTCAGCGCCATGTGAAAGCAATAAACTCACCATTGCCACATTGCTAGTGGCAACCGCATATAACAAAGGAGAGGTGCCGCCATTATCTTTGATATTAATATCAGCGCCATGGTTGAGTAATAACGTGACTATGTTTAGGTGCGATCGATTTGCCGCCCAGTTAAGTGCGGTATGGCCTGTTCTATCTTTTAAATCCACACTGGCACCTTGTTTAAGCAGTGTATTAACCACGTTTTCATGACCACTCAATGCCGCTAGCATTAATGCTGTTCGCCCTATTCTGTCTTTTGCTCTGGCATTTGGGCTTGCTCCTTGCTTGAGTAATGCTTTTACCGCTGGCTCGTCGCCAAATGCGGCTGCATGAAGTATTCCTTTGCGCTGTTGGTTAATGATCGCACGTGTTTTGACGTTATTTACTGGTGCATCAACCGATGGTTCATTACTCTGTACATCACTATTTTGTTCGGTTGGTTTAGTCTGTACTGGTGAAGTATCAGCTGGAGTAGTCTCTATTGATTCAGCCGGAAAGCGTGGCGGATTTTGATACTGTTGATGTTGTGGGTAAGCCGAGTCTCCCTCGCCGCGGTAGCCAGGAAAACCTACATCTGCACCACTTTTGCGCTGGTTATCTATGATTGATGGCTCTTTTGGTTGACTCTCTGGATTGTTGATTATGGGTTGAGCATCAGATACAACCTCCTTCCCACCACGATAATTGGGATCACCTTTGCCAAGCTTGGGCATATTTTTTTGGTAATCGTGACCCATTGCCGGTTTTTTCGCACTTTGTTTAGGCGCTGGCGGGGTTACTGCAGGGTTTGCTATAACTGGCGTTACTGGTGCAGCCGACGTTACTGCCGGAGTTGTGATAGCAGGCGTGACTGGCTCCGGCGTGGTTGCAGTAGCCGGTGGAATGGTAGTTGCTGGTTTGGTTGGATCGCTGTTTTCTTCAGCGAATAACGAGGTAATCGCCGAGGATAAAATAATGGCCGAGACAAAGATTATTCGTATGATGCGCATTTGCTATTCCTATCTTCTAAGTCCGTAAAGACCGTTAATAACAATATCAATTAGGTTAAGTTAAAAGGAGAGAAACAAAAGTTCTCCCCTTTGATTCACCTGCTAATCCTTAATTATCATCTACGGATTTTTGTTGTTGCGGTGCGAGTATCGTTATCACTATTAAGATCGCCTTCAGCTGTCACCGTCGCCGTCCAGCTAACAGCGGACGTTCTGATGATGTTGGCTGTCCAACTTGCATTTAATGAAATCGTATCTCCTTCAGCCAAGTCGCTGAAAGCCATCGGTGGTAGTTCAATAACCACGCCTTGGTTAGTGACTCCAGTAATGGTTACCTCACCACTGACACTGCTGGGTTTAAGATTGCTCACATCAACAACCATTGCAACCGTTTGATTAAAGGACACTGTAGCTGATGCTGCAAAAGCAGTCAGCGCAACATCGACATCAGTATTCACCACAGGAACTTCGCCTTCATATTCGATAATGAGCTGTGCGTTATATAAGGCTGTTGATTTACTATCACCCTTAATGTAAACCGCAAGGTCAAAATCTGACGTCATCGGTAAACCATTGCTGGTAACCGCCGGTTCGCCGTCCTCAGTGACAATTGTGACATACTCATTTGCAGTCACATCAACCCAACCTCTACTGGTTGCCAGCGGAGATATTTCTCCCTCTTCCCAGTCAAGTAAATTGATCACTGTCGTTGTTGGCGTACCTACTTCATACTTAATATTTTCTTTGGCAAAAGGCGGCGCGCTACATTCAATCAACGGGATCTCTAGCCCAGGCAAGTCTTGACCAAACTTATTAGGTTTAAGTCTCCAACGGGGGCCTGAGACAAGCTCACCGAGTGAAGCATTTGGCAGTGCACTACCGATGAAATCCTGAACTTTTGGATCAGGATTGGCATCATAAGACCATTCAAATGGGTCACGATTGATGGTGGTATAGTAAGCATTAGAATAGCCACCAGCGAGATCTGATGAGAAAGCATAAGGGGGCTCTGCAGCGCTTTCACCTGGTGTAGCCAAAGGATCCAGTGCTTTAGGGGTATTTTTTAATATTGTACCGACACCGATAAAGGATGGATCGAAAGCGCCACTTTCAGTATCGATTATATCGCTGTCGCCTTCATAACATGGGACCGTACTTTTCCATACGGCTGCATCACCATCACCTTCAATTCTATAGGAAGGCTTACGCCCTGTTGCAGCTTCGTTTTCCAAGTCTTCTGGACGAAGTTGGTCATTAGGGTTATTGGTGATCCAGTGGTTAACCACAAGCTCAGCACGTGTAACGACAAAGTTTTCTGTGGATGTTTTCCATTCTTCAGGGAGTGCCAACTGGGCATACATGCGGATATCGTTCGGCCGTTTATGTATTCCGCCCCAACCATAAAGTGGCTTACCATCATCTTTAAGCTGCACGGAATAATCACTGCTTAAGGCGATGTTATCAAGCATGTTGGTCTTGTCGTTAGGAAACATTTGGCACCCTTCAGGCTGACCATCTGTTTCACAGGGTATCGCATTGGTTAGGCGATGATTTGGCTGTCCACCCACTAATACCTGGACATTATCATCTAGTGGCGCGTTAGCACAGTCATACGATAGAGTGCCGTCTGGGGTTGATATCGTTGCTTGTGTACCATCTGAGCTGGCAAAAAAGTATGGGATAGTCTCATAACAACTGAGCGCATGCTCCATAACGGTATAATGCTCTGTTTCACATTTTACCGAGGTGCCACCAAGCCCTTGACACCATGTTCCCAATGGTGGTTTTACCTTGTATTTTTCGGTGGCAGCATTCGCAACTTGAATACCAATCACCCCTCCGCCTTCGTCAATATTACCAACGAATCCTTCTAGGTAATCGCCATTACGCGCTTTGGGCTGCGCGCCTAGAAAATCAACCACATAAAAGCCAAACTCGCTATCCACTGGATATAACATCACCCCCGACTTGTCGAGAAGCGCTGGATTATCATCAGGACAACTCACTGGGCCAAGACCACAAATGATCGTTTGATCGTCTGCGAAGGTCACTCCATTCAACCCTCCCAGTACGTCATTAACAGAAAACACATGCACTGGCGATTCATAAGCCACCGCATTTCCTATTGAAGCCAGCAATGCTAAAGAGATAGCAAGGGCAATTGGCCTTTTATTAAAGTATTTAACAAATAACATAACAACCTCCTGTAATTATTGTTGGGGTTAAACTAGTTAGACATAACGACCTCCTGGATTTATTTTTAACCTAAACACGTTAACTCTGCTTCAACACCTACACGCACTGCAAATTGACAACAAATATCGTCACTCAATAAAAAACTGACGGCAAGTAAGCAATAAGTAGTACATTATTTTTGTAACCACACGATGCTATATCTTACTTTTACAGCACTCGAGATATTTACTTTTGCACCTGTTATTAACCATAGAAAAACCATGGTTAAATTCAAGAGGCAAAAAACCATAAAAGTAGCGTTAAACACGTTTTTGGCGAGGGAAATCCTTCAACATCAACCTATTAAAATAATACGGGGTCAGATCAATAAAAAGTCATATTTTCACCTATATTACTCAATAGCTTAGCGTCATCATCCTTTAGAATGACGCCTAAATAAAAATTGAGAAATCAGCCCGAATAGGCTGTATTGGCTAGTAACATAGAAATGAATCAGGCGATGATGTAATGGAGACAAAAACCACGTTTTAGATACTACCAAAAGGTAATATTGATGAAAAAACAGAGTAATTCGAACGAATAAATCAGACTAAATAATTATTCTTTTTTATAATTTATAATAATTTTTACCTACAAAGTGATACTAATGCACCATAAAATATGGCACGCATTGTTAATGCTCAAACACTCACTTTAGATGGCAAAAATCATGACTATTTTGCTGTTTGAAACATTGAACAAAAGAGCAAGCTTAGTCATCTACAATGGTTGATTGGGTAAAAAGATGCCATTAGTACTTCCCCATATAAAATAAATGCATCCAACATTTAAAGCCTAATAGGCCAAGTAAAAGCACACCAGGGAGAAATAAACTGTCAACGATGGCAGTGCATTTAAGATCCAACACTTAATCAGCACAGCAAATTATTCCCTTGCTGATTAACATAAAACGCCTACTACAGATTTATACCGATACTATTGCTGATTCTAATTAGGTAGACCGCTATCTAGTCAGAAATGAGCTTCAAACGATACCGTTGAATCTTCATAAAAGGCTACCGTAATCAATATTTAAAGGGTGATGTAATTAGTGATAAAATGAAGAGAATTATTTTGTTAACTGCATTACTGACTGAGAGATAATAAACAACATCATGGTATTACCTGTACTCTATTCGTTGAGAAATTGTCCTTACGCAATGCGCGCTAGACTGGCCATTTATGCATCTAATCAGCAAATAAACCTGCGCGACTTAGTGCTAAGTAACAAACCTGTCGAAATGCTTACGGTGTCGCCCAAAGGTACAGTGCCCGTTTTAGTCACCGCAGATAATGAAGTCATCGATGAAAGTTTATCAATCATGCTATGGGCTTTTTCACAAACAGACCCTGACGATTACATTAGTCAAGCAACACCAAACGCGTTAGCTGAAATGTTAGCGGTTATTGCAATATTTGATAATGAATTCAAAGGACATTTAGAGAAATATCGCTGCTCCAAACGTTACCATGAACCGTCGCTTGTAGAAGATAGACAACAATGTGAGCGTTATCTTGCGGATCTCGAATCAAGGCTTTGCCAGCACTCATATTTAATGTCTGACCAACCAAGTTTGACTGATTTAGCATTAATGCCGTTTATTCGTCAGTTTGCCAGAGTTGAGCGACAATGGTATTTACAATCCCCCTACCCCAAATTACGACAATGGCTTAATCACTATTTACAGAGCCGAATGTTCAGCAAGGTGATGGTACAAAACCCAATGTGGTTAGACTCAAAACAAGAAGTTGTTTTTGGGGCTAATGTATAAGGCTGGCTTGATGAGCCAGTCATAAAAAATTGCGGCGACAACATTAAAATATTTCGCCTCAGAATATGAACTAACAACCGTCTAAAATAAAAATCATCTAAGTTAAACGTCACCTAAGATAAACGTCATCTAAGATAATAATCGGTGGTCTATTAAGCTTGTGCATCGCAGAGTAAGTTGGCGTAACGTTCCATTGGAATACTCATTTGCGCTTGTAACGCTTTGCCTTTCGCCAGTAGCTCGTGTCTTTTTATCGCAGGAATATCGTTTTTGAATGCAAGCACGATTGTATTGCCGCTTTCGACGTCAAAACTGAGTAATCGATTTTCAAATTCGAGCGCGAGTAATTCATCTAACTCTTGGCGTAATTCAGCTGACGTATGCCAGATATTGAGCACCAAAACCCCTTGCTGATTGAGTGCATTTTTACAATCGTGTAAGTAGGATGATTGTACTTGTTTCGGCTCCATACCTTGTGAGTTGTATAGATCTGAAAAGATAATATCGCTTTTAATGTCGGTGTTTTTTATGTAATTCACCGCATCGTCTATATGAATAGCAAGACGTTCAGTTTCTGGTAAGTAAAAAAACTCTTTCGCAGCCTTCGCGACTGCTTCACGGTATTCAACCGCGTGCACCTTCAAATCGACGAAACTACTGAGTAATATTTTAGCCATTGAACCTGCACCCAGCCCCATGATTGTGGCTGTTGTTACTGCGGGAATAAAAAATAAACCGGCCATCATGGCTTGGGTGTAACCTAGATGTAATCCATTAATATCATTGATTTTCATGCAGCTTTGATAGATTTTTCCATCAAAGCTGAGAATGCGGCTGTTTCTTGTTTGATAAACATAAATGGGGCCGTGCTCATCTGCTGTAGATGAAATGCAGGTTCCTTTGATATCCATGGTATTTTTGATACCTCTTAAATAAGGGTATGTAGCGGGTAAGGCAGTATAACGGAAAATAAGCTCAGGTCTTTGTTATTGATTTTTATCGTTTAATAAATGAAAGTATTTAGTAAGTAGCCACTTTTATTTGCTATCGTTATCACGCAACAAAGTATGACACTTCATGCTACAGAGTATGAGTTTTAGATCAAAAATATCTGGTTTACAAAAATGAATCTTCCACCGTTAATTTAACATTAGTCGCTTTTTATCCGTCATCAAGCTTATGCGAAACATTTTCTCTATCATTAATGTCTATCGCTAATATCTAACCTAGTAATGTCTAACCTAGTAATGTCTAACCTAGTAATGTCTAACCTAGTAATGTCTAACCTAATAACCTCTAACCTAGTAATGTCTAACCTTGCAGTGTTTAACCTTGTTATACCTTACAGCAGGCTGAATCGACTCCCACGGCTCATGCGCGACTCTTTATCAAACTTGCTGTGACTGTTTTACGCGTTTGAATTAAGGTATATCCGCCACTTAATACCACCAACAGGCTTCCAAGAAGAGTCGCTAAATCTGGTGACTCTCCAAATATAAATATCCCCAAACCTAAGGCAAATAATAAACGCGTATAACGAAAAGGAGAAATAACCGATACATCGCCAGCACGCATAGCAATTGTGAGGGCATTATACGCCATCACCCCAAACACAATTGCACCGATAATTTGCACTGCGGCGGTAGAACTAAGTTGTAATGGCTCGTGTTGGTATAACTGTATTGCAATGCCAGCTGGGATTAACACAAAAAATCCATATACCCCAAGTTGCATATTAGACAACACCGTTGAAGCTGCGCGAGTGGCTAAATCGCGGCCCGCAAAACCTAAGGTCGCCACGACGGCAAATAAAGATGTTGCTTCAAAGCCATCAAGGCCGGGGCGAATGATCATCAGCACACCACAAAAACCAACCAATACAGCAATCCAGCGTTTAAAACCCACTTGTTCACCAAACAATAAGGCTGCACCTATCATTGCGATTAATGGCGTGGCTTGCAAAATGGCCGATGCACTCGATAAAGGCGTTAGCGTAATAGCCAATGCAAAACAGAATCGACCCACGACTTCGCAAACTGCACGTATGAGTATTGGCTTGGACATCAGTGCTGGGTGTAAAATTGTTTGCCCTTTACGCCAAGTCAGCAGCATAAAAATCAACATTCCGCCTAATCCAAATAACGCTAAAATCAGACCAATAGAAGTTGTTTCGGCAGCCGATTTAATCAACATGTCTTCAATAGAAAATGCCGCCATAGCAGCAACCATAAAAAGGCTACCTTTAGTATTATTCAAAATAACTCCAACAATGGGTCGATTGTATCCAGCTGAAAAAGCGGAAAAGCTGACGTACTCAGCCGATAAAAATATAAGCCGGCAATGGTATCACTCACCATATGCTATCGAGAAAACATCATTTGTTTACAACTGTGTCTAACTTGAACTTGAACTCAACTTTACACTTGAAGCGCTTGTCGCAAATAAGACTATTTCAACTACGCCAGTACTTATGACTCAGCTATTTATTGATTCACTCGTTGTCGCGTGTTGTCTCTACTTCACTTTTAAGTAGATAGCCCATCAATATTAAAGCCCAGTGCGATAACTCAACACTGGGCTTTAATGATTACACGCAAAATATCAGTTTATGGCTTCATGTAACTCTTGATACATCAACTCACGCATCTTAAATTTTTGAATTTTACCCGTTACTGTCATTGGGTATTGGTCAACAAACTTGATGTAGCGCGGCACTTTAAAATAGGCAAATTTTTCGGTTAAAAAGTGGCGAATATCGTCTTCGGTGATATCGGCATTGGCGCGGACTTTAATCCATGCGCATACCTCCTCGCCGTATTTGTCACTCTGTACTCCAAATACTGCCGCGTCTTGCACGTCTTTGTGGCTATAAAGTTTTTCTTCTATTTCTCGTGGATATATATTTTCACCGCCGCGAATAATCATGTCTTTAATGCGGCCAACAATTTGCACGTAGCCTAACTCGTCCATTTGGCCAATATCGCCCGAATGTAACCAGCCTGCGCTGTCGATGGTTGCAGCTGTTTTGACTGCATCATTCCAATAACTTTGCATGATGCAGTAACCTCGGCTGCACACTTCTCCGGGCTGACCAATAGCAACCACGTCGCCAAACTCATTGATGATTTTCACTTCAGTATGCGGCAATGCTCGACCCACGGTGAGCACTTGTTTTTCGATTGGGGAGTCAATTTCAGTGATGTGATTTAATGGGCTGCACTCGGTTTGTCCGTAACCAATTAGTACTTCTTTCATGTACATTAACTCTTGCACTCGGCGCATCACTTCTTCGGGGCATGTGGCGCCCGCCATAATGCCTGTGCGCAATGAGCTAAGATCAAACTGGTTAAATTGTGGATGTTCTAACTCGGCAATAAACATAGTCGGTACGCCATGTAGAGCAGTACAACGCTCTTGTGCGACCACTTGTAAAGTGGTGAGTGGGTCAAAGGACTCACCAGGATATACCGCCGCCGATGCATGAATAATACTGGATAAACTGCCTAACACCATGCCAAAACAATGGTATAGCGGTACAGGGATGCATAACTTGTCGGCTTGAGTAAAGCCCATAGCATCTGCGACTAAATAAGCATTATTTAAAATATTATGATGCGATAACGTCGCGCCTTTGGGGCTGCCTGTGGTACCTGATGTAAATTGAATATTAATCGAATCATGAGTATCGAGAGAGTCAGCAATGGTGGCCAACACATGTTGAGCTTCGTCGTTAACCTCCAGCAGCAAATCATTAAAATTGAGCATACCGGGAGTACGGTCGGTGCCCATTCGAATAACAAACTCAAGCTGAGGCAGTGCGAGTGTGGTGAGCTTACCTGCTGTGCTGGTGCTTAACTCTGGCAGTAACTCATTTAACATCTGTAAGTAATCACTGGACTTAAATTTATCTGCGCAAATGACTGCTCGGCAGCCCACATTACTTAAGGAGTATTCTAGCTCTTCAGGCCGATAAGCCGGATTAATACACACCATAATGGCGCCAATTTTAGCCGTAGCAAATTGGATTAAGCACCACTCAATATTGTTAGGAGACCAAATTCCGACTCGATCCCCTGGTTGAATACCTAGCGCTAACAAACCAGTGGCAAGCGCATCAACCTTTGCTTGATACTCACGGTAATTCCAACGGATTTGTTGATGATGAACGACTACCGCAAGATTGTCTGGGTAAGCATTGGCAATATCATCAAAATATTGACCAATGGTTTTATCAGTAAGCGTCGTTGAGGTGACACCATGATATTCACTTTGGGTAAGCGGTAGTTGTGCTTGATGTTGTTTGACCATTAAAGCCTCCTTGCATGTGTTTCGTCATGCTCAAGCTAACCAATTAACGGCCTGACTCACAAGTAAAAAAGCACTGCATTAGACTAAAGAGGCATGGTGAGTAATGTTTACAGCAAAGGCTAATATTAACAGTAACGCATTCATTTTTATCAATAACGGTTTAATGATGGCATTTGAGCAATCTTATTAGTGCCAATTTATTAGCGCCAATTTATTAGCGCCGCTAAAAACAATACACAAAAGTGAACAACACGCTGGAGTGATAACCAAAAGAATAATTGGAGCGATAGCCGATATTGTAAAAATTAATCATAGTTAAAACTAAAACACCCAAACACTCAAACACCACAACCGATTAGCATTATTACAACAACACCCTGTAAGTTAACTACAGAATGGGAGTAAAAAACACAAAACCATTAACCATAACTCGCGAAAAATCATTTAAACATTGATCTAGCGCAGTCTTTAGTTAAAAATCGAACAAATACTGATGTTATTTAATTCCAAGCCGATAGCTTCCTTATACTTATCTAAAAGTGACATTCATCTAATTATTATGCTTGATACAATCCGCACACTCTTTACTGTTACAGATGAAAGCCTATTAATCGTTGGTGATTTTCAACTTATAGTTGTTTGCATATCCATAGCTATCGCAATATTTGCCTCGTTTATGGCATTACAAGTCGCATCGCAAGCAGCATTAACACTCAATAAATTTAAACGACACTTACTCACCAGCTGTGGCAGCATCGCGCTTGGTGGCGGTGTGTGGTCAATGCATTTTATTGGCATGTTAGCATTCAGCTTATGTACTCCGGTGAGCTATGATTTCGGCTTAACCGCGTTATCTTTTATTCCCAGCATTGCAGCATCCTGGGTAGCCTTAAATGTCATATCCACAACCAAACCAAAGCTAAGCCAATTTGTGGTGGGTGGTATATTGACTGGCGCAGGTATTGGCACCATGCATTATGTCGGCATGGCCGCCATGGAAATGGCTCCCCTACTTCGTTACAACTTATTCTATTTTGGTTTATCAATAATCATTGCCATTATTTTGGCCATTCTCGCGCTGTGGATACGTTTTAGCTTGAACCATCTAGGTCGTTTTGCATTAAGTGATTTACATAAAAATGCGATTGCAGCGATGGTGATGGGCTGCGCAATTTCCGGTATGCATTACATCGGTATGGCTGCGGCTCGTTTTGTCCGCCCACCCGGATTTGAATTTTCTGCACAAACCAAAATGATGTCACTGTATTTAGGCATTGCAGTTGCCACGATTACTGTGGTGATTATTTTATTGGTATTAGCCGTCAACATGTTGATGAAATACCAAGCCTCGTTACACCTAGCCAAATTAACTGAAGCACGTTATCGCGCGACCATTAGTACCGCCGTTGACGGTATCATTACCTTTAACGCTAAAGGGCGTATTGAAAGCGGCAACCAAGCGGTAGAATTACTTCTTGGCTGGCGACTTGAAGATGTATGTCATCAAAATATTCGTGACTTTATCCCGAGTCCATTTATCGATGAGTTTAACGCCCGTTTAGACAGTTTTAGCAACAACATAGGGCAACAAAAAAGTACTGGCCGCGATGTAGAAGCGCTACATGTTAACGGTACGACCATTCCAGTTAGAGTGTCAATTGGCCATGCGTGTATTGAAGGTAAAAGCCTGTTTGTGATGTACATAAGTGACTTACGTCACCGTATTGAAATGCAGCGCGCGTTGATTAAAAGCGAAGCTCAGTTTCGCTCACTTATCACCAATATTCCCGGTATCGCTTATCGCTGTTTAAATGTTGAAAACTGGCCGATGGTATTCATTAGCGATGCGGTTGAAAATATTACCGGTTATCCAGCAAGTGACTATATAGGCGCAACACCAAAACGTCATTTTTACCAACACGTACATCCAGATGACCTTGAGCAAATAGGCAATCAAGTCGTCACAGACCAAGTGTTTAAGCTGGAATACCGTATCTATAATGCCAACGGTGATATTCGCTGGCTGCTCGGTTATGGTGCTCATGTTGACGGGATAGATGTACAAGATAAATGGCTCGACGGCTTTATTATGGACATCACCGATCGCAAAGAAATGGAGCAATCTTTATTAATTGCCAAAGACAAAGCGGAACAAGCAGCATCGGCTCGCTCGGCATTCCTAGCGAACATGAGCCACGAAATTCGCACCCCAATGAACGCCATCATTGGTTTTAGCGACATTTTACTCGACGATTCGCTACCCGCTGAGCAGCAAAAACATTTACGTACTATTAATCAGTCTGCTAAGTCTTTATTGCACCTACTAAACGATGTTCTCGATAGTGCCAAGTTAGACAAAGGCAAGTTCGATCTCGAATTGCGCGATTTCTCTGTTATCGAAGAAATTGATTCGGTGGTATCGACACTATGGTTACAAGCTAGTTCTAAAGGTTTGTTCTTAAATGTGAATGTATCAGCAGATGTGGCAATATCTTATCATGGTGCTCCAGACCGAATTCGTCAGGTATTGACCAATTTAATTGGTAATGCGATTAAATTTACCGCCGAAGGTGGCGTCAGTATCGATGTTAGCGTTAAACCAAGCGGTTGCATTGAATTTGCGATTAACGATACCGGTATTGGCATGACGCCAGAACAACTAGCCTTAGTGTTTGATGCCTTTGCTCAAGCAGATGCCAGCATGAACCGACGCTTTGGTGGCACTGGTCTGGGGACAACCATCAGCAAACAGTTGGTTGAATTAATGGGCGGTAAAATTACCGCTAAAAGCACATTTGGCCAAGGCAGTTGTTTTGGCTTTACCTTGCCATTAACCGCACCCAAACACATCAACAGCACGTTGACTCCGTTAACAACCCGTCACATTAAACCACTGGCTATTTTGATAGTTGATGACATCCAGCAAAATATTGATTTGCTCACCATTATGATGAAGCGCCAAGGTCACAGCATCATTACAGCCCGCGACGGTAAACAAGCCCTACTGCGAATGCGCAACGACAAAATAGATCTTGTATTGATGGACGTGCAAATGCCTATCATGGACGGATTAACCGCCTCGCGTACTCGTCGTGAACAAGAGCAAAACGAACAGTTACCGCATATGCCAATTATTGCATTAACGGCCAGCGTACTGCCTGAAGACAAAAAAGCAGCATTAGATGCCGGTATGGATGGTTTTGCCAATAAACCTATCGATATGATGCTGCTTAATCATGAAATTGCCCAAGTGTTGAAACTTGAACAAAGCAATATGGCCGTCGATAACACCGCTGTTGATATCGACAACAGGCAAGTGGTTAATGAGAAAAAAGGCATCTCGATGTGGGGAAGTAAAGACACTCTCGTGAAAGAAATTAGCCTATTTATGACTAAACAACACGATAGCAACCAACAGCTTAAACAATTAATACAAACTGCCGACTGGCCAGCTATTAATCAGCATTTACATGGACTCAAAGGGTTGTCTGGCAATTTATCGCTAACGCAACTAACACGTTTATTTAGCGATGCCGAGCGCTTAGCCATGACAAAATCCACCACTGAATTATTGGCTTTGCTGCCCACTATTGAGCAGGCTTTTGACCATGTGACAACCTATCTTAGCACTCAAGATATCAGTCAACACCCAGATCAAACCGCAGAAAAAGATAGTATGAGCGTTGATGAGTTCATCCAAATCATTAACCTTATTCGCTTAGCTGCAAAAGAAAACCAATACAATGAGCACGATGTAGACACACTAATTGCAGCAACTCCGTCGGCATACCGACAGCAATGTATCAACATACAACATGCTCTAGACGACTTTGAATTTGAACAAGCAATAACACAACTCAATGCACTTGAGTCCAATGTTACTGCACAGTAAAAAGACTGAATTGAATGATATATAGCAACCAAGATCGTATGCCGACAATTCTTATTGTCGACGATGAACCCGCTAACCTCAGAGTGTTAAAGAAAATGCTTGAGGATCAGTACAGGCTGATTTTTGCTAAAAGTGGCGAAGAAGCCTTGCGTTTAATTGAACGCGACTTGCCGGATTTGATTTTACTCGATGTGATGATGCCGGGTATGACTGGTTTTGAAGTCTGCCAGCAACTTAAAACTGTGCAACGCACCAAAGCGGTACCAGTCATTTTTATCACGGCGTTAAGTGACGAAGTGGATGAGGCTAAAGGCTTTGATGTGGGCGCGGTAGACTACATTACTAAACCCGTGTCACCTGCGGTGGTTAAAGCACGTGTTCGTACTCATTTGTCTTTAGTGCAAGCTGAAGACTTGCGCCGTACACGCTTACAAGTCATTCAACGTTTAGGCCGTGCATCTGAATACAAAGACAACGAAACCGGTATGCATGTGATGCGCATGAGCCATTTTTCTAAAATTATTGCCCTTGCTTATGGTTTATCAAAATCGGCCGCCGACAATTTACTCCATGCAGCACCAATGCACGATATTGGTAAAATTGGTATTCCCGACAGCATTATGCTTAAACCGGGTAAGCTCACCGATGAAGAATTTGCCATCATGAAAAAGCACCCTGAAATCGGCGCCGAAATTCTAGGTGAATCAGATTCAGATTTGATCGCCTTAGCCAAAGTCGTCGCCATGACTCACCACGAAAAGTGGGATGGTAGCGGCTACCCTCATGGACTTAAAGGTGAAGATATTCCTATTGAAGGACGTATTGTGGCAATTGCCGACGTATTTGATGCTCTCACCAGCAAACGCCCTTACAAAGAAGCATGGACTGTCGACAAAGCCATGGCATTTTTACATGACCAAAGCGGCATACATTTTGACCCGCAGTTAGTGACACTATTTCAGCAATCTTTGCCCAGCATTTTATACATTAAGCAACGCTGGCAAGACTAATAGACCGTAATTGGCCCGTTAGTTTAGTCGTGAACTAACGGGCCAATTAGTTTTTAGGATTTGCCCTATTTCAATCGCTTAATGGTTCAATTCACCCAACTCCCTTATTACCAACAGGATTTTTTATGACCCCGGCTGCTGCATTACCAAGCCAACTGAACACCACCGCCATTTTGTTAGTGTTAGCCTTAGGCACATTTATATTGGGATTATCAGAGTTTTCGATGATGCCAATGCTGCCATTAATTAGTGAAACATTTTCCTCAACACCGTCACAAAGTGGTTATGCGATTAGTGCTTACGCGATAGGCGTTGTTGTCGGCGCCCCTATTTTAATGCTGACCACAGCCAACATGAAAAAACGCCATGCCTTGGCAATATTTCTGACATTAATGTTTATCTCTAATGGCTTAAGTGCGATGGCAACCTCACTTGAACAGCTTATTGTATTTCGCTTTTTAAGTGGCCTACCCCATGGCGCTTATTTTGGTGCCGCTATTTTATTGGCTGCCGATATTGCCCCTCAAAATAAACGTGCAAGTTACATGTCTAAAGTGTTTATGGGCCTAACCATAGCCACTATTGTAGGGGTTCCCATTGTCACTTTAGTCGGCCAAAACTTAAGCTGGCGCTATTGTTTAGCGGGTGCATCTGTCCTCGCCTTAGTTGCATTAGTGTGCGTATATGTGGTGATCCCTAAAATTGAAAACAACCAGCCGTCAAATTTAATCAATGAGTTTAGCGTGTTAAAGAATAAATTGGTTTGGTCAATTCTTGGCATTGTGATTATTGGCTTTGGTGGCGTATTTTGTATTTACACTTACATCGCCGATACCATTTTAGTGGTGACTGAAACGCCGGCATACACCATTTCAATCGCGATGGTAATGTTTGGTATTGGTTGTACTTTAGGCAATTACGTATTAGGCAAAGCAGCCGATCGCGCAGCCTTAAAAACCACTGGTATTGCCTTAGTGTGTACGATTATATTTTCGCTTGCTTACGTCAGTGCCAGCCATAATATTTGGCTATTGTATGCGGTAATTTTCTTTATTGGCTGCAGTGTGGGTTTAGCGACACTGATTCAAACCTTACTGATGGACGTATCGCCAAATGGTCACGCGATGATAGGGGCATTAGTACAATGTTCATTTAACACCGCCAATGCTATCGGCCCTTGGGTGGGCGGCATGTTTATCGCACAGGGCGCAATGCCTAACGAGACAGGCTATGTAGCGGCAGTGTTATTTGCTGGCGGCTTAATGATGTGGTTGTTAAGTTATCTGCAAATGAATAAGAAAAAGGCTCAACTGGAACAATGTTCTGCATAATCAGGCTTTAGAATTTATTCTTTAACGAATTTTATAACAAATAATCTAACTAACTCCCTAACGAATTATCGAACAAGTTGCTGGGCTCAATACCGATAACATTGTCGGTAACATTGTCGATAACCGTTAGGGCAAGTAGTTTGAGCGTCTGAGAAACACCTATCTCGGCGACTTATCAAACCATTAAAAGCGTCATTTATATTACGTGATGAAAATGTATCAATATCAATAATGTAAATTAATTAACTATTATTTAATCTCAAATTTTTGCATCCATTTATCACAACGAGCGTCATCAAGCTCTTCATAAAGATGCAGTGCAGGTAATAATTCAAGCTCAAAACTTTCCTCGCTATCATTAGCTATAGCGGTTAACAGCATGGTAAACCAAGCCGTTATTCCACCTTGAGGTGGCGCCTTGAATCGAGGAAAACTAGGGGCAGTTGCCGTCCCAATTAGCCAGTCTTTCGCAAGCTCGGGGGTTATGACTAATGCACGCGCTAATCCAACAAAATCAACAGCGCCAGATTCTATTACCTTTAATGCCTGTGCATAGGTTTTAAACCCTCCAGTAACCGCTATAGGCACATTCGATAAGCGCTTTGCTGTTGCTGCAAACTCTGCAAAATAAGGGCCTTTTGTAGATGAATCAGAGCTAGATTTGGCTCCAGGGAAATAAGATCCACCGCTTATTTCTATCAAGTCTAATGAAGTTTGATCCAATATTCGGATAGCGGCTAATGCATCTTCCTGCGTTAAACCACCTTCTAATTGATCGGTGGAATTAATCTTAATGCCTATCGGGAATGAATCCCCCACTGCACTTCGCACCTTTGCAATTATTTCGACAATAATTCGACATCGCGCTTCAATAGAACCACCATATTGGTCTTGTCGATGGTTAAACAATGGCGACAAAAACTGACTAAGTAAAAATCCATGACCTGCATGAATTTGCACACCTGTAAATCCAACGTCTTTAGCTAACATAGCAGATTTGGCATACATATCAGGTAATTGATAAATTTCATCAATCGACATTCCGGCACACTGAAACTGGCTAATATTAAGCGCTGATGGTCCTTTGGGTTGGCTTATGGGTAAATGAGAAAGCCCACCAGCATGACTTAACTGAGGCCATATATGAGCGCCATTAATAGCGGCACGTGAAGTTAGCTCACGCAATGCAGCTAAATCCATCCCATCAGCTAAAACCAGATTACCCGGCTTTTCAGGAAACCGCGGATCAACCTGTACTTCACCTATAACCGATAGTCCAAGTCCGCTCTTCGCCCACCGTTCATAAAGCCTAGCCTGCAGATTTGTAGCATTACCCTCGCCATCGGCAAGTGAATCTGACATCGCAGATTTTATAAGCCTGTTTTTAATAACAGCGCCACATGGCAGCTTAAGTGGGTCTTTCAAGCTTATTGGATTGGTCATAACTGTCTCTGGTTACTCTAATTATCTTAACGGTTAAAGACATTATGAACCATTGTCTATAAACTAAAAACCAACCAATAATATATATACTATTAATAATAAGTTTATAATGAACACTTCAGATCTGCATTTATTCGTTCGAACAGTTGAAACTGACAGCATAACGGAATCTGCCAAACAGCTTAACATCACGCCTTCAGCCGTCAGTTAAGCACTACGTCGATTAGAAAAATATTATAAGAACGACTAGGCAGCTGCGTATTACACCTGCAGGTAAGCAATTTCTGTTTCACTGTCGAGAGCTTTGGAAGCTTAGCGCAAGGGCAAATAGCGGCTCATCAAATACAAGGTAAAATAAGTGGACATTTACGGCTATCAATATCATCAGATTTAGGGCGCAATATCGTTCTACCCTGGATAATGGAATAAACAGAGCAACATTCCACCTTATCAATAAACGTTGATTATCGGTGAGTAACTTTCTGATTTTTCTTAGATAATGCTAATACTGTCCTTAGGTATGGTAAGCAAGAATACACTCTAGATCTCACATTGAGATAAATACCTCTATGACATAGTTCATCAAATAATTATAACTTATTGTTATTTAATAATTAAATTGAATTATTAAATCTTTTTTAATAGTCTTTTAACAACGCAGCCATTTATGTTTATTGTGACATATAGATAATATAAAGTTAGTTTTTTTAATAACATATGAATTCAAAGGCTATTTATTTTAAAGAATATCTTGTCCGACGAAATATGCATATTTGGATGATTTAAATGCATCGATTACCACCACTACGAGCTATACAAGTATTCGACTCTGTTGCACGTAATCAATCTTTTTCTATCGCGGCTTCGCAGTTGGCTATTACTCAAGGAGCTGTGTCGAAGCAGGTAAAACTTCTTGAAGAGTTTTATGCTGAGAAGTTATTCATACGTTGTGGTACCAACATAGAACTGACGAAGAAAGGCACTTGGTTAGCATATCAGTTAACGCCCATTTTTGACCAACTTAACGGAATTTGCAATTTCAATTCTATAAGTCGCGGAAAAATACGAATTGCTACCTACCCATCTCTTTCACTCGGTTATCTTACATATGAAATTGAACAATTTAATTCTGCCCATCCAAATATTGATGTCGAAATTATATTAGCCATTAATCATCCAACAATGTGTGATGAAATTGCTGATTTATTTATTACAACAGAAGAGAGTATTGATGGTTATCACTATCAACAACTATTTCAAGAAAGATTAATTCCTGTTATCAGTCCTAAAATAATTAACGATACAACGATAATAAAGATAAAGGATTTGACTGGCTACACGCTATTGGTAACGAATGGAAAAGAGAACTCTGATTGGCAGTTATGGTTTAACCATCATAATTTAAAACCGGCAATTTACCAGAAAATGAACATGTTTAGTGATGCACTATTATCAACTAGAGCTGCAGAATTAGGCAATGGCATTGCCTTATCATGTGAGGTTACTGCACACCGAGATATAATTGATGGTCGTTTGTGTAAAGTAGGACTACCATCAGCGCCAACTGGGCGGCGCTATTTTTTATGTTGTAAAAATAGACGACGATATGAACCCAATATCAAGTTACTCTCTGATTGGATTAATAAAAAATTCATTAATGATTAAAAATGAATGCAAATAATAGAAAACGTCCAATTTTATATATATTTAAAATGTCATTTTATCACTAATTTATAGGTAAAAAGACTCAATTCACAACCATAATGGCTAGTGAATTGAGTTGGATAGTTAATCGTTCTATTTATTGGTTGGAAAATCCGGATATTCAAAGTTGTGATGGCAAGTGTTGCAATAAATCTTGGCGGGCTTATGTTCACTATGACAGGCGGAGCATTCTAGTCCATCACCATAGTGGAGTGAATAATGTGGATTTGTATCCCGAAAAAGCTCACTTTCAGGTTGTTTTGCAGCATCTCTTAGTTCATCGAGTGGACCATGACATGTTAAGCAGGCCTCTTTGGTTGGAATTACCTTTTGGCCGCTAGCGTGACAATCCTTGCAACTGAGTTCCATTTTTTTATGATGTTGGCTCATATCTTTAGCGTAAGCCGTCGACAACATTAAAATAATGATGCAAATAGAGAGTGTTAGTTTGTTGAACATCATCACTAAGTCCTTATGCTTTTGCTGCAATATGTTTTGCTGCGATACGACCCATCACCATAGGGTCTGCGGTACCGCATCCACCTAAACGACCAGCTCCATGGGCACCTGAAGAAACCTCACCAACAGCATATAAGTTTGGAATAGGTTCGCCTTCTAGCGATAATACTGATGCATTTTCATTAATGTAAGCTCCCCCTTCAGTGTAATGGATGGTGTTACTCACACGTTGGGCATAGAATGGCGCGGTGCTGATTGGCTTTAATCGAGATACAAGTTTTCCAAAATCCTTATCTACTCCAGCTTTTACTGAAGCGTTGTAACGTTCTACTTGCTTTAGGAAAGGGGCGACTGGGATACCGTAATGTTTTGCAATTTGCTCTAACGTCGCAAACTCCTTCACTGTTCCAGATTTTATAATACGACGGCGTCGGGTTGCCGGAATACCGGGATCATTGTGACCAATAGAATCGCAGAATAGAACAGGATAAACGCCAGGTGTTTTGTCTAAAATATTAGTAATATTTTTAGCTCGGATATTACGATCACCCGTTTCATTCAAGAATCGCTCACCAGTATTCACATCCACTGCGATACCGTGCGTATAGCCAGCAAAAGGTGAATAATCGGGAGAATCCCCATAACCATGCTCATCTGGAGAGGCCCAAGGGCCTATTTGGATAATTGATAATTGATGAGGGGCACCACCAGCGCGCAATACTTCTTTAAGTCCTTGAGCGGAACCTCCTGGTTGATTGGTATTAGAAATGGAAGCATCGAGTCTTGGATCTTGCATCTGGCGGAACTGGACATCATTAGCATATCCGCCTGTCGCGATAACAACTCCTTTTTTAGCACGAATATTTTTCACGATACCACTTTCAGCATTGGTCCAATCATGATGATTAGCCACCTGAATACCTATCGCTTTACCATTTTCTAGCAGAATGCTTTTCATGGAACAACGTGAGCGATATTGCGCGCCCAAGAGCTCGCCTTTTTCACGTAATGGGATGGTTATATCGCCACCAGTAGCACGTACACCTATTTTTACCCGCGCAACAGAGTGACCGCCATAGAGATATACGCCATCAGCAAACTTAACCCCATGAGACTGGGCCCATTCAAAAGCATCCTTCGCACCATACGCTATGGCATGTGCAAGTGTAGGGGTACTAAGCCCTTGACCGGAACTAAGGATGTCCTGCATAAATTTTTCTGGGCTATCATCAATTCCCAGTTTAGCTTGCTCGTCAAGGCCTGCTACAGCAAAGCCTGATCCATTCAAACAAGAGTTCCCGCCAAAAGCAGGCATTTTTTCTACCACTAATACACTCATGCCTAACTCTCTAGATTGAAGCGCTGTAGCCAGCCCACCAAACCCAGAGCCAACAATAACAACATCATAAGTTTCATCGAACTCATGCATAGGCTTTGCTTCAGCAGTCAATGACAAAGTAGTGCTACCTACCCCAGCAAGGGCGGCCGCCTTGATTATATTTCGTCGAGTTTGACTAAACACTTTTTCATTCATCATGTATCTCCTAGTTGATTCGGAGTAATGATATGTATGGAAACATGCCCAAAATGTAAGAAACATCACATTAACTTTCTTGCTAACCGACTGATGCTCATAGTGGTATGAGTTCTACTCACCGATTAGAGGCTGTAGATCTGTGCTGGTTACATTTTGAAATAAAAACGTGTTAATCGAGGCGAGTGGATTACTACCTCGCAGTCTAAGCTATTATCACTTCAAGAAGATGTACTCAACAATGAGTAAAACGTTTTTAGCCGAACCTTACAGGCAACGTTTGTTGGCCTTTCTACCGCGTTATCAGCTCTTAATGTAGAACAACGACACTACCAAGCCTCTGACTTGTAGCTCATGTTTACGTAATGGCTCACGATTCGCCGAAAAAACAACCTTAAAAGATCAGCTTCCCCTAATATAAAAGGCACAAAAAAATGCATCAAAATGATGATTTTATCTGACCTATTTTGATAACAAACTTACAGGGCAACTAAAGTCGACCTTCGATTTGTTAGTTAGCCTAAATTGTGTTTATTAACGCAAATTGACTTCACATTTACAGACATTAGAGGTGATTCTGTATAAACTAAAAACCAACCAATAATATATATACTATTAATAATAAGTTTATAATGAACACTTCAGATCTGCATTTATTCATTCGAATAGTTGAAACGGGCAGCATAACAGAATCTGCCAAACAGCTTAGCATTACGCCTCCTGCCGTCAGTTCAGCGCTGCGCCGATTAGAGAAACAGCTCGATGTTCAGTTGTTTATAAGAACAACCAGGCAACTGCGTATTACACCTGAAGGTGAGCAATTTCTGTTTCACTGTCGAGAAGCGTTGGAAAGTTTAGCGCAAGGGCAAATAGCGGCTCATCAAATACAAGGGAAAATAAGTGGAAATTTACGGCTATCAATATCATCAGATTTAGGCCGTAATATCGTTTTACCCTGGATGATGGAATTAACAAAGCAACACCCCACCCTATCAATAGACTTGAATATTGGTGATTCTCTTTCTGATTTTTTCCTCGATAACGTTGATATTGCCCTTCGATACGGTAAGCCGGAAGACTCAACGATGGTTTCATTTCTTATTGCAACCATGGACAGAATTACTTGTGCATCTGCAGATTACCTATCTAAATGGGGTGAACCTTTACATCCTGAAGAACTGAGAACACACAATTGTTTATTGCATAAAAAAAAGGGATATTTATTTAATCAGTGGGAGTATTCGAATCAATCAGGAAACCACAAAATCAAAGTCGACAGTAATAATATTAGTAATGATACTGATATTGTTCGACGATGGGCTATTTTCGGACAAGGCATTGCATATCGTGCAGAAATAGATGTTCTTGCTGATTTACGCAGTGGAAAATTGGTACAAATCCTGTCTGACTATCAATCCCCTCCAGTAGAGCTACATCTTATTTGTCCAAGCCGAAAACAGGTAACTCCCGCTGTATTAGCGTTAAGAGAATTACTAAGAGGCAACTGTAGCAAAATGCTGGCAGCTATCTAGTTTATTGACCTAAGACATGGATCATTTAGCTCAACGCCTAATGAAGAGCTCCGTAACATGTTGGACAAAAAATTAGTTACAGTCTCAATTCAATCTTTGTTATTCCATTAAATTGGACTTGTTAATCAATCAATGTCAGCGAGTCTAAAATGCCTTTACCACTATGTATACCACCCTCATTTTCACTCGCAGGTTTGCTGCGGATGAGGTAACCGGCATATCCATCCATTTCTGTGGCGGGCTCCCCGTCGTAAAATACGCTAAATAGTCCAACCTCGCTAACTAGGTTATCGACTAATGTTTGCTCACCATCTCGCACTGCAATAGTTGGCACTTCACGCTCATGGGGATACAAACGCTGCATAAGCGCCCATGCATCATATTCTTGAGGGGCAAGTTTTGTTAATTTATCGCTAATATCATCGCCAAAAATACAGTGACCACCGCCTTCGCCTTGGTTTTTTAATACCCACTGGTGTTTATTGGCGTGGGTGTTAAACCAGCTGATGGTTTCAGGGTTTATTGGCTTCATGTCCGCGAGCACACTCTTTACCAACAAGGCTTGTTCCAGATTTAACCCCCAACGAGCATATTCATCAGCTGGCATCTGGGTCAGTAGCATTTGCATGGTTTTACTGGTGGCGAGTTGTTGGCTAAAGGTCGCATTCACCGCCACATGATGCTGCTCAATAAACAGTCGGGTCTGACTTAAAGTTTGGCAACACACTGCTTCATTTCGCTCCGGCGAGTAGTAATCTGCATACTGATAACCCGCTCGCAGATACACAACATCGATAGCGCCAACGCCTTCTAACATCAAACGCTGATTGTCACCCGTTGAAAGTTGACTGCTGAGCTGTTCAAAGGTGCGCCTAATGGTTCGTAACCCTCGTGTTTGCAGTGCGACTTCAAGTAGATGTTGATCATAAACATTATCTTCATTTTCTTGGATCACCATCAAAAAGGTCGGTTTATGCAGGGCTGTCGCTGATTGCTCTACAGTATCGGAGTAAAATGCCGCCGCGACTTTTCGAGCGGCTTGTGCAATACCGTGGGCCAGTTGATCTAGGCCTTGATTATCCGCTGGTGTCGACCGTCTATCTTCTAACCACTGTCGATAAACTTCCGGCCATTGCTCCTTTAAAAAAGCATGAAACTCAGTGGCACGTTGACCAAAAGGCGCCATGCCAGCAGCAATGCCATTAAACTCAATAACTTTGGCACCATGTTGACGATCATCCATAAAATCGGTTCGCATTAACAGTAACGGTTTACGAGCAGGGTTAAGTCGATGCTCAGTATTGCCATGGGCCTGTTGGTGTAAAGACAATAAGCGACCAAAAAACGGATCTGCTTTGGCGACATCATCCAGTACAGATTGGAGGAAATCGTGATCTTCACTGACATTATTTATCAATTTAGTAATAAGCGGGGTCACTTTACGTAAGTACTGAAACACTTCACGCTCCATCGTCATGGGAGCAATACTAAAGGGACAATGTCTTGCGCTGTTATCTGCCTGACGAAACGCAACACCATGCATAATGGCCCATTCAGTTGCTTCATTAATGATTTGCGGTGAAATCAAAGGAGGAGTTGTACGAGCCATAGTTGCTCCAAAAAATAATTATTCTGCCCACGACTCAGCACCAAGCAACCATACAGTTACAAGCGCCCATATAGTTTCAAGTAAGTCATCTGGCAATGATGAGCCTCTAAAAGTCTGACTTAAATATAAAAATATTGTGTTAGATAGCAACTAACATGCAGTGACTAACATATAGCAACTAACATGCACCGATTAACATTTAGCTCGCTGGAGTGGATCTTTCGGGACATAGCTGGTTATACCTTCTTGACCTATTTCAAAATCACAGCAAGCCATCATTTGCTGGCGAAATTTAACTCGGCCTCGTTGAATTCGACTTTTTGCCCCAGAGAGTGACAAGCCTAACTGATAGGCAATAGCTTGTTGCGATACACCTTCTAGTTCCGCTAAACGCAGTGGTGTGCCGTATTTTTCAGGCAGTTCGTCAATCAATGGTCGTAAACATTCTGCTAATTCTTCACGCGCCTCTTTACCTGACTCTTGCTCTTCTGCAACGAGATCGTCAGGCAATGCTTCAAATTGCTGCCGCTGCCGATAGAAATCCATGATGGTATTGTGAGCAATACGATAAAGCCAACCTTTGAGGCTACCTTTGGATTTTAACTGATGCAGATTACCACTGGCTTTGAGGTAAACATCTTGCAAGATGTCATCTACTGCATCAGCATCATCAATGCGATTACTAACGTAACTGCGCAGTTGCGCTTTGTGATGTTGCCATTCAGATATCATATAAACAGACTCTCAACTCACTATAAATTCACGATACAAATACTAAGACGCAGCAGTCAGTATAAAGACGCAAGATTATTAATTATTATTGAATTCGGCGATTAAAAAGTACTGTCGATACAGCATTCTTGTTGCAAGAAGTTGAGTACATTTTCACGCATTTCATAGTTGGCGATACAATATAAAACCCTGCCTTCCCTATGTTGTGTAATCAATCCCGCGGTGATCATACTTGAGATATGGTGAGACAATGTAGAATTGGGTATACCAATATTGTCACCTAACTTACCGACAGCAACGCCCTTTGGTCCCGCTTTCATAACCTGTTTGTAAACGGCCAATCGTGTCGGATGACCTAACTCTTTCAATGCTTTAGCAACTATCTCGATACTCATCAGAAATATTCCTATTAACTTTATATTTCGATAATACTAGAAATATATTGACGATACCATAGATCAATATTATATTTCGAATATACTAGAAATGTGGAAATTTAAAATGATAAATATTACTCAACAAATGCTTATAGAAACCTTAAACATGTTTGCCTTCCTTGCTGTAGAGCTAACGGTCTTGTTTTTAGTGATCAGTTACTTTGTCGGCATACTTCAGGAATACATCCCACCATCAAAAATACGAACCATTTTGAGTGGTAAAAATGGCAAAGGATATATCGTGGCGGGATTATTAGGGGCAATTACCCCGTTCTGTTCGTGCTCCACTATTCCTTTCTTAAAAGGGCTTTTACGAGCAAACGCAGGATTCGGGCCGATGATGGTTTTCTTGTTTGCAAGTCCTCTGCTCAATCCCATTATTATTGGATTATTTGCCGTGACCTTCGGTCTAAAAGTAACAGCCTTCTATTTTGCTATCGCAATGGGAGTATCAGTAATTGCAGGTTTTACCCTTGAAAAACTGGGCTTTGATAAGTATGTAAAACCTGAAGCCAATTTTGCACCAGATGTGACAAATGCACCTGAAAAAACAACTTGCGGGTCTTCCTGTGGCGGCAAAACCAAACAGGTCAGTAAATGGCGAAAAATTTGGAACAGCACATGGAGTGACTTTAAGAAAGTTCTTCCTTATTTAATCGGTGGTATCGCTCTTGGTTCAATGATTTACGGCTTTATGCCAACAGAGTTTGTGGTAAGTGTTGCAAGTGAAAACAACCCTTTTGCTATTCCTATCGCTGCTGTCATTGGTATTCCATTGTACATTCGTGCTGAGGCTATTATTCCATTAAGCGCCGCATTGGCAGCAAAAGGGATGAGTCTTGGCGCAGTCATGGCGTTAATTATTGGTAGTGCTGGAGCAAGTTTAACTGAAGTCATTTTGCTTAAATCTATCTTCAAAAACCAAATGATTGTCGCTTTCTTATTCGTCATATTGAGTATGGCAATGGGTGCTGGATTTCTATACCAATCAATATTTTAGCCAAATAAACGGTACACTCTAGCAGGTGTGCCGTTAACCTACTGACTTCTCTGTAAAATATTTATCGCATTCCCCCTCTCTGTTTATTCACTGCGCTGTAAAAACCTGCAATGTATTTATCAGTCAACAAAGGGAATCAAATAGTGAATCTACAAAATACATCATCTAAAAAGTTTCGACTTAGCGGTTTTGAATGCTGAAATAGAGTAATCAACTTATTTACTTTGACTATCAAACAATATAACATCGAGAATTACTTGATAATCAAACTACTTTCTTATGAATAAAATTGCCGAAAAATATATTCACCAACACAATTTCACCTCCGTTAACGAGCAAAATGTCAAACGCACTTGGTATGTGCTTGTTATCACAGTCATCACCATGGCCGTCGAAGTGATTGCGGGTACGATATATGGTTCTATGGCCTTGCTCGCTGATGGCTGGCATATGGGGACTCATGCCGCCGCTTTTTGTATTACGCTATTCACTTATAGTTATGCAAAAAAGCATGCTAATAGTGACAAATTCTCTTTTGGCGTAGGCAAAGTCGGCGTTCTCGGTGGATATACAAGTGCAATCGCATTAGCCATTGTCGCTATCATTATGCTGGTCGAATCTCTACACCGTTTATGGTCACCTATTGAGATCCAATTTAACCAATCTATTCTTGTGGCTATCATAGGTCTAGTCGTTAACATCGCCAGTATGTTTATATTGGGCCATGAACATCACGGCCATGATCACGGTGACCACAAGCATCATAGCCATAAGCATGATGACCACAAACACCATAGCCACGAGCATGATGACCACAAACACCATAGCCATGAACATGATGACCACGAGCATCATAGCCATGAGCATGATGACCACGAGCGTCATAGCCACGAGCATGATGACCACGAGCGTCATAGCCACGAGCATGATGGCCACAAACACCATAGCCACGAGCATGATGACCACAAACTTCATAGCCATGAACATGATGACCACGATCATCATAGCCACGAGCACCATAGTGGTAACGACCACAATCTGAAGGCAGCTTACTTCCACGTACTCGCTGACGCATTAACATCGGTGTTAGCAATTTGTGCACTTTTGGTAGGAAAATTCCTTGGATGGTATTGGTTAGATCCCATCATGGGAGTCGTTGGTGCGGTGGTAATTACTAAATGGGCTTTAGGTTTAATGAAGCAAACTAGCCCTATTCTATTAGATGAAAATATCGACGAAGATTACCAATTAGACATTGTTAACACCATTGATGATGAACAAACCAAGGTCACCGATATTCATATTTGGAGAATTAGTGCAGATCATTATTCCGCGTCTATCGCTATCTGCACAACAACTGACGCCAGCGTAGAATCATTTAAACACTCATTGAATAAGTTTGATAAGCTAAGCCACTTAACTATCGAAGTGAATTACTGCTGAGGCCCTTTATGCATTCTTTGAATAATTTAATCATTGAGTTTTACGACAAACTGTCTTCTTGGGAGCAGTCTGTCGTTAAAGATACCGGTTATTCACTGGCACAAGTGCACACCATTGAGGTGTTAGGCTCTCACGGTTCCATGAGAATGAAAGAGCTAGCAGATAGGCTTGCAATTACCACCGGCACTTTAACTGTTCAGGTAGAGAAACTGGTAAATTTTGGACTCATTACTCGCTCTCCACATGAAGACGATAGACGTTCAATATTAGTTGGATTAACAAGCGAAGGCATTGCGCTCCATAAGCACCACAATCGCATGCATATACAACTGACAGAAGATATTACTCGTCATTTAGATCAAAATTCGATAGATGTTCTGACCAAGAGTTTTGAAAAAATGAACCGAGAATTCTAATCTTCAGATTGTAGAATATGATGATACAACGTCAAATGAAGTGCTAATAAGATAACAAATATATCGGTTATACATCAGCACATTGGGTGTAAGACTAATTTAGCTAGTGCTTGTTTTTGAATCGATGTTAGTGTTGGCCTCACAAAGTTTGTGTCCAACACTATTTATCTATTATTTAAAAGTGTTACTTTCAGATACAGCCATGACTTCACCATCGTCAGCGATTTGAAAATATAACGTCTTTTTATCTTCTGCATTAGTGGCACTCACAATATAAACGCCTCCTGTAACGCTAAAGACCGTTACATCTGCAACGGTAATATTTTTCCATGATTCCGGAAGCAGACCAACCGCATAGCCGAAGTCCTTAAATGTCATTTGTTTTGCAGACTTGATGACAACACTGATGGCAGCATTATCATTCATATGGCCATGACTTGAATGTGCCAGCGAATAACTGCTGATAAAGCTGCTCAAAAGCACCATTGTAAAAAGTAATGTTCTCATAAATTTCCCCTTATTATTTTAAACCAATCATTTTAAACCGATGACTTTGTATTGTCCTTTTACCAATAACTGCACTGCTACCGGTTGATTAGACTTATTTTTCCAATACCATCCGTGGGAACCAGCAAAAGGTGCCGTAAAACTACCTTTCATATCAGCCGACGTCGCGATGACATAACTTTCGTAATATCCTGAGGTATCTCCCTTTGGCTCACCATGGAGGTCAACAAATAAAGCCGTCCCATCTGTTATCCATTCATAGGTCATTTTTTCAAATTGTTGCATGTCGAATTTATATTCTATTCCACGCCCTGCAGGTACCATCACTTCTATCGTTTGAAACTCATTAGAGCCTTCGGCAGGAGCGCTTTGTTGCACTTCTGGTTCTGCCGCTTGCGCTAATACTGTGACACCTATTTTTTGTCCAATACCAGTCGGATCGATGTTGTATTCGGCGGGTAAAATTAGCGTAACTAAAACAATGCCTGCTACGACAATCGCTGATAGAGCGGCTTTAATTAACGTACTGCTGCTGACTGTATGTTGCATATTTATCTCTTTTTTATTTGTTAATTACGTAGCCAGTCAGTTGATACACAATCAACATGACACCTGCGCTCATTAATAGAGTGTTTGTAAGCGTAGAAAAACGCTGAAATGAAGGCCATTTTCGCCATACATTAATGACAATCAAAATAACCACTAGCGCAGCAAATTGACCAAGTTCTACCCCAATATTAAAGGCCACTAGATTGGTAAAAAGGCCTTCTTTTGGTAAATTGAACTCCTGCAACTTAGTCGCTAAACCTAAACCATGAAACAACCCGAAAATTAATACTGCCCACTGGGTATTAGGCTGCCAATTAAAGCAACGCTTAAAGCCGCCTAAGTTATCAAATCCTTTGTACACGACAGATAAACCAATAATCGCATCAACGAGGTAGGCATTAACTTGAATATCGCCTAAAACACCAAGTAGTAAGGTAGTGCTATGGCCAATAGTGAACATCGTGACATATAAGAAAACATCCCGGCTTCTATATAAGAAAAAGATAACACCAACCAGAAATAATAAGTGGTCATAGCCGGTAATCATGTGCTTAGCACCAATGTAGAGAAAAGGTACAAACTGCACGCCACTATTTTGTTCTAAAAAAGCTCGAGTGTTGTCATCAACCCCATGGGCAAATACTTCGATGCTGATAAAAGCACAGCCAATGAGGATTGCGAACACGCAATAGCTTGATAATTTACTTAGCATTGGATGGCTCCAAAGTGTCTGTTTCAGTCAAAATAGCTTCCTTATGGGTGTGTAACATTCGATATAATGGAATGCGGTAAGCAAAACAAATAAATCAGTTGGTCATCGGTTTTTACTTTTACGGTTCTAACGAATTAATTCATTCATAGTCCTGATTCAATGGATAAAATAAGTCTCAATTAGATGATGGAGACCATCTACCATTAATACCGTAAACAGCATTGCAGTTAGAAAACACAATCCCGTAAATACCAGAGTAAGTTCGGATATTTGGCTCTGTGGTGATAGAAGCTTTTGTACCCGCAATGTAATTTGATCATGACTAAAATGACTAACCAGACTCCCCTCACAACTTTGGGGAAACTGACGTTGTTTCTTGGCTACTGAAATTAATGTTTGTGCCACATCAAGGTTATCGTGATAACCCGTTACGACGGAGTCTGCCTGTTGTTCTGTGAGCAAGGTAAAATGCTGTTGTAAAATGCGGCGAATTGGCTTTGGATAAAGCAGACAGAAAAAAGAGTAAATACTTTTAAATAGAGGATCTCTTGCACGAACATGCGCCAATTCATGTTGGATAATGATATCCAGAGCCGATGGTTCAAGTTGTTGAAGTAATCCAGTGGTAAGATAAACCCTAGGCTTGAGCAAGCCAATTGTAAAAGCTGCTGGGATGCTTAATGCAATAGAATAAATAGTCTGATTATTATCACAACTTATAGGTTGCATATCTGAAAATTTAAAAAGGTTGTGCATCGCGATTGAGTGTCGACGAACTTGAACAAACATAAGGTTAATCATCACAGCCAATATGAGGGCTGCAACAACCAACGTTAAGCCATGCCAGCTTGTAAACTTGAACACATCAATATGGTGCCAATGAGCAATTTTTTCCATCAAAGCGATTAAATTATTAGTATCTTGACGTGGAAAAAATATGACAACGCAACATAAAGCTATCCACCAAGGCGCGGTTGCTAATAGCCATAACGTTCGCTTTCGAGCAATAAAACCAAATGAATTGAGGTTATTTTTAATCAACGGGATAATGGCAGATATTAATATCGTCACGATAACGAAAGCCGTTATTGCAACACTCATTAAATTCAAGAAAATAGCCTCGTTACCCTCTAGCATTTTATATTTGCCTGCTACGTAACTGGCGTTGCTGTTCGATAAGTTTTTCCAACGCTTCAAATTGAGCATCATCGAGATTGGCTGACGAGGAAGCAAAAGCAGCAATAAGACTATGCTCGCCATCTTCGATAAAATCGGCTGTAACATCTGTAATTAACGTGGCGATGAGAGATTCACGATCGACTATGGCGGTATACAAATGTGCATGCCCCTGCTTAGTTCGGCTTAACAGACTCTTCTTAAATAATCGATCTAATGTAGTTTGAATCGTGTTTAACGAGTTACCACGACTCATCCCAACGGCAATATGAACACGCTTCGCATCGGCTTCTTTTTCAGACCAAAGGAATTGAAGTACTAACTTTTCTAGATCGCCTAATTGCATTACATAGTTCTCTTAACAACGTATGCAATAGTATGTCAAACTAAAAACCTATCGGCAATAGGTTTTTGTAAGCGTGAGTGTTCGGTAATTTATAACATTGATAATTAATAATATTTTATCATTGAAACGATTTCTATTTTAACCTCAGAGTTCGCAACGCTAACGATAATTTAGCAGCGCTAATCTTTCGATGCCGTTCATTACCAGCACGGTAATAATTTGTTTTTATAGCGAAAATGAATCAATATCCATAAGAGAAACCACAATATCCTTTGAGTAATAACGCGCTTTATACCCAGTAATCAGATTTGTATAACGAGGAACACGGTGTAAAAGAGCGTGAATGATATTGGGCTGAAACCCCGCAGCATTCGTACCATATGCAATTAATCATCACGAAGGGCTACACAATGTTTTCATTTTTAAAGCCAGACCCAGTCAAAAAATTACGTAAAAGCTATGATTTAATACTCGAGCAAGCCATGCAAGCACAGCGTAAAGGCGATATAAAAACCTATTCGTTGCTCACTGCAGAATCAGAACAGGTTTGGGCTAAAATTGCCGCTTTAGAAGCTGTAAAATAAAGGTCATTTGTTTTACTAACAAGGCGCAATGCCGTTAGCGGAACAAAGATCGGTTTGATAGCCGTTAATATTCTAAGCAGATGTAATTAAGTAATATGTGAACCACAATCAAGATTCGGCCCCCATTTAACGTTATGCTGCGTCAGTCAAGGTCAATTAATACGCTAGTAATACTGGCAATGATGTTATTGACTCGTTACTGATGACATTTGTTATAGCACGTTATTGAGGAGAATTTGTATGTGGTGGCGAGTAACCATTATTAGCTTGGCTTACCTATTATTGGGCGCACATTTCTTACGATTCGATCAGCACATAATGGCTATTATCGCCATTTTTTTACCATTGCTGATGTTCATTAGACATTCATTTGTGCGTACATTGCTCAAACTGGTGTTACTGATCAGCGTGGTATTTGTGTGGGCGGTAACCACGTTCAATTTCATTGATATGCGCATTGCACTCGAACAACCTTGGTTAAGATTGGCCATTATCATGATATCAGTGATGATATTTACCGTGTTTGCGGCATTTTCAACCAACGGCCTCAATCAAAGATTGAGGCGTTAGCCATAGCTTGGGTTATTTTTTCGACTTCAACCATTTATAAATACTGTCTTTGCGGTAAAACAATAGCACCGCAAATAGCGCAATATAAATGCTGGGTTCGATAATTTCAGACTTTACCGACCAATAAAAATGAATTGGTGCCAGTATTGCCGCCAGATAAATCCAATTATGCAATAATTGCCAGCGTTTCCCCATACTGCGTTTTATACGATTGGGAGAGGTTATCGCCAGTAATAAAATGATAATCAAGGTTGCAGCACCAACCAAAATATAAGGTCGTTTTATGACCTCTTCAAACAATAATCCCCACGCAAACAGCAAATCTAAGCTAATAAACGCACTGATGTGCAGCAGCGCATAGGCGCACACATACAAGCCCACCAAACGACGAGTTTGCATCAGCGCTGCTATTTTAAATCGCTTGGCGATAGGTGAAATAAGCAACGTCGCTAATAGGCTATTAATCGCGCCCATGCCGGTGTAGTGAATAATATACTGCACCGGATCGCCGCCCGCATTGTCGGTTAACACTAGCGCCACGAGATAAAAGGCAGGCAATAAAAAACTGATATGCAACAACACCTTTAGCCAAAACAGACCTCGAGGGCTTATCCGCATTAGTAAAACTTCCTCAAATCGATATTTTTGTATAAATCGGCCACTGAATCGCCATAACCATTGAACATTTGTGTAGGAATACGTTTAGCAGAAAATAAACCGCCTTCGCCAATACTGCGCTCAGATGCTTGCGACCAACGGGGATGGTCAACTTCTGGATTTACATTGGCGTAAAAACCATACTCACTTGAGGCCAATTGATTCCAGCTTGTCGGTGGCTGCTTATCCATCACCCGAATTCGCACAATAGACTTAATACTTTTAAAGCCATATTTCCAAGGCACGACTAAGCGGATTGGCGCACCATTTTGTGGCGGCAAGGTTTTACCGTATAAGCCTACGGCTAAAAACGATAAGTCATTCATGGCCTCGGCAACCGTTAAGCCCTCAACATACGGGTAATGGATCCCGCCGCCCATTAGGCGACTCTTTTGCCCAGGCATTTGGTCTGGGTCAAACAGGGTTTCAAAGGCAATGTGGGTAGCATTACTTTGCACGCCGGCTTGTTTAAGTAAGCTGGCTAACGAAAAACCGACCCACGGAACCACCATCGACCAAGCTTCAACACAGCGTAAGCGATAAGTGCGTTCTTCAAGGGCAAAACGGGTTGTCAGCTCATGTAAATCTAAGGTAATCGGTTTATCGACTAAACCATCGATGGTTAGTGTCCATGGATCAACCTTAAACCCTTGGGCATTATCAACTGGGTCCGATTTGCTGGTACCAAACTCATAGAAATTATTGTGACGAGTCACTTTATCTTCAGGGGTTTTCGGATTAGGTAACACAAACTTGGCTGGGGTAGCGTATTGCAAGCCTTGAGTTACAAAAGGGTTTTGCGCTTTTTGCTCGCCAAATAAATCAAAAATACCAGCTTGAACTTGACCCGGTAAACTCGCTCCCAATGCACCTAAACCCAAGGCTTTAATAATGTTACGACGATCATTAAATACCGACTCAGGCGTAACTTGGTTATCAGGAATATGCCAAGAAGCACGTTTTTGTATGCCTTGAGTAAAACGTTTTTTACCGGTCATAAATCACCTCGTTAAAATATTTGTCGACAGTCAAGTATTAACATAATCTGCCTTACGTCTCTCAATAGACAGGTAAAAAGCTATTTTTATTTCAGCTGATGGTTAAAAGACTTAAAAACCGTCAACCTTTATCTATCGATAAAATAACACATTGAACATGCCATCATAGTTGTCTATACGAACCAATATAGCGAGTAGATTTAAATTTAATCATTAACAACAATATTTCATTAAATCCTTATTTTATCCCTTGCAGCTGTTTATTAGCCGTGCGACCCTTAACCATTATTTTCTATCGGTTTTTGTTATGCCTTTTGCAGTGTCGTTAACTCCTCCTCAAATTGCAGCTGTGATTGCTGTCGCGTTTGTTGCCTTTTTAATTGGCGCCCTAATCAATCAACGATTAACTCGTAAACGATGGGAGCAGCTTAAACTGCAACATGAACAACAAACACTTCAGCAGCTCAACGAAGTTCAAATTGAAATGTCGAGATTACAAGATAATCTCGATGATAAAATCGATCACAGTAATCATCTGCAAAGTAAAATAGAAGATTTGATTGCCCAACTTTCTAGCGCAGAAACCAAAGCAGATCGGGTTAACCTCGTCGAACAACAAATGGTCGACACCCAACATCGTTTAATGGAATCGCAGCTCAACTTAGCCAAGTCAAACGCGGTGCAACAAACCATTTTGGTAAAAGCAGAAACCGAGCAAAAGTCATTACAAGATAAAATAGTGCTACTCGAGTCTGCTGAAGAACGCCTTAAACTGCAATTTGAAAACCTGGCTAATCGGATTTTTGAAGAACGCAGTGAAAGCTTTAAACAACAAAATGTCTCGCAAATAGACGGCGTTCTCGGGCCGCTAAAACAACAATTAGAAGGTTTCAGACGTCAAATTCAAGAGTCGTATACTCATGAGCAATCTGAACGAAGTGCGTTGAAACACCAATTAGATAATTTGCGCGATCTCAACTTAAAAATGAGCCAAGACGCCATTAACCTCACCAAAGCACTTAAAGGTGACAACAAGCAGCAAGGTAATTGGGGCGAAGTTATTTTAGAGCGCGTACTACAAGAAAGTGGTTTACGCGAAGGCCATGAGTACCAAACCCAACAAGATTTAAAAGACGATAACGGCAAACGTTTTAAGCCCGATGTAATTGTGCATTTACCCGAGCAAAAAGACGTAGTCATCGATGCAAAAATGTCGCTAGTCAGCTACGAACGTTATTTTAATAGCGAAGACAAAGTCATTCGCGACCAAGCCATAAAAGAACATGCATTATCGATTAGGCAGCATATTAAAGGCCTTAGTCAAAAAGATTATCATAAGTTGCATGGCCTCAAGAGCCTGGACTATGTGCTAATGTTTATTCCTATTGAGCCGGCATTTTTACTGGCCATTGAATACGACCCGAGCTTGGTTAATTTCGCCCTTGAGCAAAATATTATGCTGGTGAGTCCGACTAATTTATTAGTGGCTTTGCGTACTATCAATAATATATGGCGTTATGAGTACCAAAATCAAAATGCCCAAAATATCGCCAAACAAGCAAGTCGTATTTACGACAAATTATGCGGCTATCTTGAAGACATGGAAAAACTCGGACGCGCCCTAGATACGGCAGATAAAACCTATCAAAGTGCCATGGCAAAGTTGTCTTCAGGTAAAGGCAATGTCATTAGACAAGCGCATTACATGCAGCAATTAGGCGTCGACACCAGCAAGCAGTTAGATAAACAATTGCTCAACCGTGCACTTGATGAGTCAGTTGAAAAGCACGCCAGTAATAGTTAATCGATAAAATGAGTGATTATTAATCTTTATTTAAGCAACAAGGCTAATAGTCACTCAACGCCGTAACAGATTTATTTACAGCAACACTTATTAGCAATCATTTATCACACACATACTGATAGCAAACGAAATACAGAGGCGGGGATTCTCATTTAAATGCGTAACACTTGGGCGAACACTTTAATTACAGGCGCATTATTATTCAGCACATCATTGGCCTTTATTGGCCAAGCTAATGCGCTGACTTCACAACAGCAACGCTATCTTGATGCCCGCCAAGCTCTGGATAAAAAGCAGCTCGACAAGTATCAAGCCCTACGCAACCAACTCGGCGACTATCCATTAACGGTTTACCTTGATTACCACGCCAAAATCGACAGCATAGTGCAATCTTCTGGCGACAAAGCGCTCAATGCCATCAACCAATTTGATACCACACCGCTTTACAACAATGCGCGTTATCGCTACCTGCTCAATGCTGGTAAAAAACAACGTTGGCAAGACTTTCTAGTGATAGCGCCAGACACACCTAACGATGTGCGCTTACAGTGTTATTACTACCAAGCTCAACTTGATGCTGGTAACGAAACCATGGCTTACAAAGGCATAGAACGTTTATGGGTTCATGGCTATTCACGTCCCAATGAATGCGATGCGGTGATAAACCAATGGACTAAAGCGGGCTATCGCACCCAAGAGCTCATTTGGGCGCGGATGTTGCTCAGCTTTAATGCTAGGCAATCCAGTTTGCTGAGTTATTTATCGCAAAAAGTTACCCAACACAATAATGAAGCCAAACTACTATTGTCGGTGTATCGCGATCCTAATATTTTGCGTCACATGAACAAGTTTTCCAGCTCTAAACCCATAGTGGGTGATATTGTTGATGCAGGCTTACGTAAGCTAGCGCAAAAGGATTTACATCAAGCGATTAAATTGTATGTTAAATATCAAAAGGCCAACCGTTTCAGCGATCTTGAAGCGCGCCAGCTCAATCGCTATTTAGTACGCCGAGCGCTAATTAAGCAAGACGATAAATTGGTGGCGCATATTGATACCATGCTGCCATTACTAAAATCTGATGACTTATACGAAATGCGCCTACGTTGGGCTATTCGTGAACAAGACTTCAGCACGGTAGAAAAGTATTTAGCGTTATTGAGCGATCAAGGTAAAGCTGATTCTCGCTGGCAATATTGGCAAGCTAAAATGACCTCTCGTCATGACAAAAACCGCGCGACGCAATTACAGTCGACCTTAAGTGGCGAGCGTAATTTTTACGGTTTTAATGCGGCTGAAGCATTAGGCAAACCTCTGGCGATGAACGACGACAATTTAACCCCTAATCCTGAGCTGCAAGCAACATTAAACCAAGACCCTGGTTTAGCGCGCGTTGTGGAATTAATGGCCTTAGATAAGCAAATTGATGCTCGTAACGAATGGCTGTATTTAATGCGCCGCCACAACAGTGAAATGACCGCTCAATATGGTCTATTAGCTTTAAAAAATGGCTGGCATGCATTTAGTGTTGAATCCAGTATTCAAGGTAAGTTATGGGATTCAATAGCACTGCGTTTTCCTGAAGCGGCTAACGATGAGTTCCTCAAAGCCAGTAAAAAGTTTTCGGTAGACATTGATGAAATCCGCGCTATTTCTCGTCGAGAAAGTGCGTTTTATCTGTATGCCACCTCTGGTGTGGGGGCTAGAGGCTTAATGCAATTGATGCCCGCTACAGCCAAACAAACCGCCAAAAAGAACAAAATACCTTTTAATAACGTAAAAGACCTGTACGACCCGAAAGTGAACATTATGTTAGGCAGTGCCTATTACAGTGAATTACTTAAGCAGTTTGGTCAAAACCGCGTGTTAGCAACAGCAGCTTATAATGCCGGTCCAGGTAGTGTTAGGCGCTGGTTAAGACAGTCTAATGGCAGCTTAGATGTAATGAGTTTTATTGAAACGATTCCTTACACCGAAACTCGCGAATACGTTCAAGCAGTACTAAGTTACCGAATGATATTCCAACAACAAAAATCATTAAATGAAGGTATGTTTAGTGCAAAAGAGCTCAGCTACCTTTATTAACCGCTAGTCGCCGTTGTTAGCTGTAAGTTGTTTGCAGTTGTTTGCAGTTGTTAGTTTTTATTAGTTCGTATTCGTTTTTATTCTTTTTTATTCACAATAGCCGCCACTCTGTGGCGGTGTATTTTGTTTCACACCCGTCAGCAAGATAACGTATGCTTTAAATATGTTACAGGCTCGCTGAATGTTGCAAATCACTTGCGGGTAAATGCTGTAAGCGATTTGGATCAGATAATGAGCAATCGTGGCAATATACCAAAGTGAGAAACCGAAGCGCTAAACCATAGCTAGAAATCATAGCTAGAAATCATAGCGAGTAACCATAGCGAGAAAGAGCGCTAGAATAAAACGACAAACCATCACTACAAACCGTCATTTACAATAAACCTACAACGGTTTATTACCAACAGTTGGAGTTTTCGTGTCGCAATCAACTATTCAAACATTACTTAACCAACTTAGCCAAGTTTTGCTCGGTAAACCTGAGCAGATAAAACTTGCCGTCGCTTGTATCCTCGCCAAAGGTCATTTACTGATTGAAGATTTACCCGGCATGGGCAAAACCAGTTTGTCTCAAGGTATTGCCAGCAGTTTAGGCATGAGTTACCAGCGGATCCAGTTTACCAGCGACATGCTACCAGCGGACATTCTTGGGGTATCCATTTACAGCAAAGAACAGCAACAATTTATCTTTCATAAAGGCCCGATATTTAATCAAATGTTGTTGGCAGATGAAATTAACCGCGCCAGCCCCAAAACCCAAAGTGCTTTACTCGAAGCCATGGCTGAACAACAAATTACTATCGATGGCATCACCCACCCTCTGAGTTCACCATTTTTTGTTATTGCCACCCAAAATCCGGTTGATCAAGCTGGTACCTTCCCGTTGCCAGAATCGCAACTCGATCGATTTATGATGCGGATTTCCATCGGATATCCCAGCGCAGAAGCCGAGTTAGCCATGTTAAAGTCGCGCACTCAAGCCAATAAACCAGCATCATTATCACAATGCTTAACGCCGCAAGAACTAATGCTACTGCAACAACAAGTGGCGCAAGTCTCTGCATCGGATGCGGTACTGAATTATTTAATTGCCTTGGTTGATTACTCTCGGCAACACAATGTTGCTAACGGGTTATCGCCACGTGCCAGTATTGCTTTGCTACAAGCAGCCAAAGCATGGGCTTTTATCAACCAACGTCAGTACGTGGTACCCGAAGACATTCAAGCAGTATTTGCCTCGGTTGCCGAACACCGCATTCGCAGCAGTAGTCAATTTCAAGGCCAAGCGTTGTCTGACACTATTCTCGCCAGCGTCAACCCAATACGTTAACGGCGCAGGCACATGGCTAAATCGACGACAGCAAACAAGCACTCTTCAGCAATCTATGCCAATGGCGCTATTAAGCCGTCTCGGTTACGTCGGTTAATTCCAGCATCGTTAACCCAACGCTGGTCAAGGTGGATAAGTAAACGCCTGCCACCGCAAAAGCAAATTACCCTCAGCCACAAAGGTATTTTTATTCTCCCCAGTGGTTTTGGATTAGTGTGGATTGGGTTGATCGTTTTACTGTATTTATTTGGCACCAATTATCAAAATAACTTAGTGATAGGCTTAAGTTTATTACTCGCCAGTGTGTTCCATACCTGCATAATATACAGCTATAAAAACCTCGCCGGGTTAACATTTAATGCCGTCACGCCACCGCAAGGTTATGCCGAAGACAGCATGCCATTTCCCATCATGTTAACCGGCCATACTCGACAAAATAATCCCGACACCACCCACCAGCAGATTTGTTTGCAATTTAGTTATCAGCGCCATGTTCGCGTTAAACAAATGCACGAGCAAACCATTGCGATTGTGCCGTTTGAACAGCCTAAGCGTGGCAAACTAAACCCTGGCCGGATCAAAGTTTCATCCTACTTTCCGTTAGGATTATGCCGCGCATGGTCCTATGTCGACTTAGACATACATCATGTTATTTTCGCTAAACCTGAAATGTGTGATATCGAACTGGCAAGCCACATCAGCGACAATGATAACCACTATGAACACGGTAAATTACGCCCAGGTGTTGACGACTACAAAGGCTTACGCAGCTATATTCCCGGAGAATCACTTAAACAAGTGGCGTGGAAGCAATGGGCTCAGGATAAAGGCATGTTATCCAAAGAGTTTGCTGAGCCAGAAGGATTACCCGTTTGGTTAACCTTGGCCAATACATCAGGCAATGACATTGAACACCGGCTCAGTAAACTCGCATGGCAAGTCGATAAATTAAGCCAAACTCAGCAAATATTTGGCTTAATTCTGGATGACCATATTATCAATCAGCAAACAGGCGAAGCCCATCGCGTGGCTTGTCATACCGCTATTGCAACTTATCATGCTCCCACAAATATGAATCCCGATGTTAATCCCAGTAATGTGGCAAAATCATCCGTGGGTGAACCATCATGACCGATAACTTTGATGCCATCATTAGCCGTAATACCTTGTTTTGGTTATTAATCACCAATGTCGCCATCCTGAGCCCTTTGCATCAACAAGCCACCTTATGGAGCATTGGAATTTGTGCCATTTGCTTTGTTTGGCGAGTGGGGATTTTTCTCGGCAAAGTAGCCGCTCCACCTAAACTATTGGTGACCACTTTGGCCATTGGCGCCGCAACCACCCTCGCCTTAGTGTCGAGCCAAATAGGTTTGCTCAATGCATTGGTTAACTTATTAATATTAGGTTACGCGTTAAAGTACATTGAAATGCGCGAACTTAGAGATGTTAAAGCCATTGTGCTAGTCGGCTATTTCCTTATCGGCCTAACCTTGCTTGATCAACAAAGCATGCTTAATACCCTGCACTTATTGGCCGTAGCGGTGCTCAATACCGGCGTGTTAATCAGTGTTTATCAAGACAAATCAAACAAAGTCGCTAACCTCAGTTTTAGTCTTAAAATAATATTACAAAGCCTACCGTTAGCCATATTACTGTTTGTGGTGTTCCCACGTCTCGGGCCGCTATGGTTAGTGCCTAATATGAAAACGGCCAAGACCGGTTTGTCTGATGAAGTGTCATTTGGTGACATTAGTAAACTCACTCGTTCAGCAGAATTAGCCTTTAGAGTTGGTTTTGATAATCCAGATGGCAGCACCCTAGGACCTGCTAACCAGGATTTATATTGGCGTACCTTGGTGATGGAAAATTATGACGGCAAAACCTGGCGTCAAGATCCGAGTATTCAACAAATTCAGCGACAGGCATACTTTAACAAGCCCATGCGCCAAGCCCCTAACAACGTTGCTAATGCTAATGCTAATGCTAATGCTAGCAGTAAAAAAATCGACTATGTGGTCATTAGCGAACCCAGTCATCAAAAATGGTTATATGGGTTAGATGAAGCATTTAGCCAAGATGATCAAGTGGTCGAGTTAGCCGATTATCGCTTGTACTCGTTAAGGCCTGTCGATCAGCGTATGAGCTATAGAGTGACCTCATATCCTGAGACTATCATGGATCTCAAACTCGACTCACATACTCAGCAGCTAAACCTCGCGTTGCCAGCCAATAGCAATCCAAAAACCCGAAAACTCGGTTTGCAGTTCGCCAAAGATTATCCAGATCAACAAGCGCGCATTAATGCGATGATGAATTACTTTGCTGAACAAGCCTATTACTACACCTTGAGCCCGCCCCGTGTCGGCGAGCAGCAAATTGATGATTTTCTGTTTGAAAACCGTGCTGGATTTTGTGCTCATTACGCTTCTGCGCTAGTGTTTATGGCACGCGCTAGCGGCATTCCAACCCGTATGGTAACGGGTTATCAGGGCGGAGATTATAATGCTAAAGCGGGCTATTACAGTGTTTATCAATACATGGCCCATGCGTGGACCGAAGTGTGGTTTGAAGGCCAAGGCTGGCAGCGTTTTGACCCTACCGCAATGATTGCACCGCAGCGGGTATTAGATGGATTTGACGCCACCTTTGACAGCCAAAGTAGCTACTTACAAGACAGCCCTTTTAGCACGCTGCACATGAAACAATACCCATGGTTAAATGAATTACGCCAGCAGTTTGCCAGTGTCGATTACTACTGGAGTGTGTGGGTATTAGGTTTTGACGAACAACGTAAACAGCAAGTATTAGCAAAGTTATTGGGGGATGTTAGCAGCACTAAAATCGCTTTACTGATGATTGTTAGCTTTATCATTATCGCACTGGTTATTGCCTATTACGCTGGGTTGTTCAATGTTGATCGCCACCAAGATCCGCTTAATAAACGTTATCAACTCATTTGCCAACGTTTAGCGAAAAAAGGCATCGCCCGTCAACAAGGTCAAGCTGCGTCTGATTACGCCGCAGCGGTTAACGCACATTTAAGCGCCCTAACCCCTCAAGTGGCAGCGGACTTTACAGCCCTAAGCGATGCCTATGTAGCACTTAAATATCAACCGCTTTCGGAATCACAAACCCAGCAACAGCAACAACGCTTTAGGCAGTTATATCGCAGATTGCGTTTGCGACTGCTACGCAATTAAACTTGTGCACAACATCAGCAATCATCCTGATTATTAACGGTTTTGATTGATGATTTAAGGCAGAGTCCATAGAATGAATTAATCTCAAATTAGCGGGTCGCCCATGCTTACTTTAATTCAATCTAATCAGATGGAAGTGTTATCTGAACAACTGGCCAAACTGTTGGCTATTCGTTTAGATAACGTCAGTTTATTAGCCAGTGAGCATGTGTTAGTTCAAAGCCCCGGGATGTCGACTTGGCTGCGTTTAGAAATCGCTAAACACAATGGTATCGCCGCCGCATTATCGTTCCCGTTACCCTCGAGTTTTACTTGGCAGTTATGCCACGACTTGCTGCCCGATGTACCAAAAGATAACGCCTTTACTAAAGCGGCGATGACCTGGAAGTTAATGGACTTATTACCAAGTCTGCTAGATAACCCAGATTTTAGCCCACTCAAACAGTACTTATCGCCTCAAGTTGATACCACAACTGATATTGCTGCTACAGATATTCTTGATACCGATGTAGACGCGAATACTAATACTGATATTGAAACTGAAACTAATATTCATACAGCAAACAGCCACGCCATATCGCAGCTTAATCAGTCACATGATGCGATTAAACTATTTCAGTTGTGTGGCCGCATTGCCGACATTTTTGACCAATACTTAGTCTATCGCCCTGAGTGGATTTTAGCGTGGGAGCAAAACCAGCCGTTATCAAGCATCGACAACCGCCTAGCATTAGATGAAAACCAGCAATGGCAACCGATCCTGTGGCGAACATTAATCGACTATAATCAACATCATTTGCACGCCAGCCATTATCATCGCGCCAATTTACATGCCGATTTAATTGCAACCTTGGCCAATCCAGATACCGATTTATCGATGTTGCCCGCTCGATTATACGTGTTTGGTATTTCGTCCATGCCCCCACAAACCCTCGATGTGCTGTACCATTTAGCCAGTCGTATCGATTTGATAATGTTGTCTCTCAGCCCTTGCCAGCATTATTGGGGCGATATTATTGAGCCGAAAACTCGTGCCCGCATGGCACTGCAATATGCCAACAAAAAACAACTCGACCAAGACTGGGAAGACAAGCTAGAAGTAGGTAACCCTATATTGGCCAATAATGGTCAAATGGGCCGCGAACTGCTGGATTTATTACTGTCTCTGCCGCCAGAACACACCGATTTTGGTTACGACTGTTATGTTGAGCCCGAGCCGAATAATCTGCTGCACGGGGTGCAATACGATATCTTACAAATGGAAACACTCGGTCAGCCATTAGGGCCAAACTCTAGTGTGTACCAAGACATTCATGCTCGCCGCACCTTATTACCAAGTGATGACTCAATTACCTTACGCAGTTGCCACAGTGCCCTGCGCGAAGTTGAAACCTTACATGATCACCTTTTAGAGCTGTTATCAAACAACAGCGACTTAAGCCCTAAAGACATCGTGATCATGATGCCCGATGTCGCAGCGTATGCTCCGTATATTGATGCGGTATTTGGCACCGCCAACAGTCAATACTTTGCCGACAAAAATCCGCAAAAAGGCGATTACTACATTCCCTACGCCATTGCCGACAGGGGCGCAGCGCAAGAGTCGCCGCTGATTAATAGTTTTTTAAGCCTGTTAAATATCAATCAAAGTCGCTTTGGGCTTACTGATATTATCGGTATTTTAGAAGTGCCTGCTATTTTGCGTCGCTTCCAACTCGATGATGACGAATTGTCATTAATCCGCCGCTGGCTAGACGATGCGAATGTCCGTTGGGGCCGCAGTGAACAAACTCGCAGCCAACTAGGCGTGCAGCCTTTTACGCAAAATTCATGGGCATTTGGCATTAAGCGTTTAATACTGGGCTACGCCTTTAACGACGATGCCGATATTTATCGCGAAACCTTGATGGTACAAGGCATTGAAGGTCAGTCATCACAAGCATTAGGTAAGTTGCTCAACTTTTTAGAAACCATCGACACCTATTTCAACTTATTTGCCAATGACTACAGCACCGCAGAGCGCCTTGAACAATTACAACAGCTACTCGCCGATTGCTACGACACCACTGATGACGAGCGTGAACAAATTCAAGCCATTCGAGATGCATTGGTCACCCTAGACACTGAGCTTGAAAGTGCCGGTCATCAAGGCCAAGTTGATATTGAAGTCCTAAAGCAGTGGTTTAATCAGCGCTTAACTGAATCTCGGGTTGGCCAGCGTTACCTTGCTGGTAGCGTGAATTTTTGTACCTTAATGCCAATGCGCTCAATCCCCTTTAAAGTGGTGTGCTTGCTGGGAATGAATGACGGCGTCTATCCGCGGGTACAACATCCTGTCGGGTTTGATTTAATGGCGCATTTTGGCCCTAAAAAAGGCGACCGCTCGCGCCGATTAGACGACCGCTACCTATTTTTAGAAGCATTACTGTCGGCCAGAGAGCAGCTTTACATCAGTTATATTGGCCACAGTGAGCGCGATAATGCTGAGCGCATTGCCTCAATGCTAGTGTCAGAATTGGTCGAGTATTGCCAACTCAGCTACCTACCGCAATCCTTACAGCAACAGCTTGAACAACAAGCCGAAATCAACCTTGATGATGCCGATAAAGCCGTACTGGCACAGCTGATTCAAGCACAACCTTTGCAGCCTTTTGACGCTAAACTTTTCCGAGAAACACCACTATCTGCGCATAGTGTGAATAAGCTGCAACATAGCTTTAATGCCCAATGGTGCCCGCCACCAGCCAATGCGACCATTAACAATCACATTTTTTTTGAGCAAGCATTACCTTTGTCGGCCGAACAGGCAGATGAAGTGTTTGCCCATACTCATATTAATAGCGAAGGCATTAAAGTGGTCGAACTCGAATTGTCGGCATTAATCCGTTTTTATCGTAATCCAGCGCAATTCTTTTTCAACCGCAGTTTAAAAGTCGATTTATCACTGGATATTCAAGCCGATGACAATGACGAACCGTTTAGCTTAAATGCACTCGAACGTTACTTATTGCAATCACGCATGCTCGACAATGCCATTGAACATCAACTCGACAGCCCAGATTTCGAATTACTCAGCAAACTCAAAACCAGCGGTGAATTGCCCATGGCGCCGTTCGACGACTTGTTAATTAATCAATATTTACGCGATATATCGCCGTTGATTAATCGGGTGCAGTTTTTACAAGATCAACAAGCCATGCACACGCTGAATGTGGATCTTAACTTTGATCTACCGATGCAGGATTTTCCAGCGTATGCTCTATCTGTGCAGGGTTTACCAGAACAAGCAGATACAACCCATTCGTCCATCGTGCGAGTCAATCTTGTCGGCCGTATTGACGACATTCTGCCTAAAGGCTTAGTCAATTACCGCCCCGGCACTGCCCACGGACGAGATTTTATTCGGGTGTATTTACGTCATTTATGCATCAACGCCATGGCCAATTCGTCCACCTCAGGCATGGGTAAAAATCAATTCAGTTACTTACTCGACATTGGCCATTTTCATGCCTTTGCGCCTATTACTGCTGAACAAGCACAGGCACAACTCATGCGCTTTATCAGTGGTTTTATTCAGGGGCAAACTCAACCCTTGTGCTTTATGCCTAAAACGGCTTTCGCCTATGTTGAAACCGATGGCGACCATGAAGAAAAGCTGCTTAAAGCCCAGCAAAAATGGGATGATGGCCAAAACCAGTTCGGCGAAGGACACGACCCACATAACCAGCGTTTATTCCATTTCCCAGAAGACTTTAGCGAAGCTAGGTTTGGTGCATTAGCCATCCATTTGCTGCAACCCATGTTAAGCCAGTATCACAAAGATAAATTGGCAGAATTAGACACTTTTGTCAGTGGCACCGCGGTCGATATTCAAGCGCAACTCATCGCCAACGCAGCTAAACTAGGAGCGCATTAATGGACGCTATTACCGTGACACCGCTTAATGCCCTCACCTTACCGTTTAGCGGTTCCAGCTTAATTGAAGCCAGTGCTGGTACAGGGAAAACCTATACTATTTCCGGTTTGTATTTACGTTTATTGTTAGGCCATGGTGGTAAAGCACCGTTAAGTTGTGAGCAAATTTTGGTGGTAACCTTCACCAACGCCGCCACCGAAGAACTCAGAGACCGAATTCGTAAGCGGATTAACCTAGCGTTTAAACGCTTTTTAGGCTTAGCCGTCAATGATGAGTTTATTGAACAGCTTTACCAAGACACATCGGAAGATGAACGGCCTATTGCATTAAGACGCTTAGACTTAGCGTTAAAGTCGTTAGATGAAGCGGCTATTTTTACTATTCACGCCTTTTGCCAACGCGTATTGTCAGACATGGCATTTGAGTCGTCATTACTATTTGAGTCCGAATTTACCCTCGATGACAGTGAGTTTTTACACCATGCAGTGCGCGATTTCTGGCGTGAAGTCTGTTATCCCTTACCGCCCTTTTTAGCCCAAGCCATTAGTGATGTGTTTGCCGAACCTGATGTGTTAGCACAAAAACTGCGACCGTTATTAGGTGCAAGCCAAGCGGTGTTGTCAAAGCAGCCTCTGGCCTTTAAAACCTTACAACAACAGCTAAGCCAAAGTATCAGCCGCTTTACCTTATTGTGGCAAAGCCTGCACGACAGCACCCTTGAATTATTGCAATCGCTACCATTAAACGGTCAACGTTTTGGTAAAGGCGCCGACGGCTACCCTAAACTTAGCCAACTGTTTGATAGTATTAGTAACTGGGTGAAATTTGGCCAAGGATTACCGCCAATAAAAGCGCTGGAGCAATTGGCATTATCCGAGCTTAAACTCAATAAAGGTGGCGTTATCCCCAGTGCGGATGAAGCGCCGTTACTTGATCATATTGAGCGCTTACTTGAGTTAATTAATCAGCTTATTCCGTCATTTTTAGTGCGCGCCCGAGAGGGAATTCGCCAACGCTTTGCTGGCCAAAAACAGCAACGCAATTTAATGACACCCGATGACCTATTGCTCAGTTTAGCCATGGCGCTCAGCCAAAACCCAATCACCCTAGCCCATGCCATTGCTAAGCGTTTTCCGGTCGCATTAATTGATGAGTTCCAAGACACCGATCCACTACAATTCACCATTTTTAATCAGGTGTATCAACAGCCGTTAGCATCACAACTGGACCTAACCGCAGATGCAAGGGTGAATAGCCCAGATGATGACAGTAAAAGTAATGATGATAATGGTAATGACAACATTGGTAATGACGCTAACAAGGGGCGCTTAAGTTTATTAATGATTGGCGATCCTAAGCAGGCTATTTATGCTTTCCGTGGTGCCGATATTTACACTTATATTGCCGCGCGCCAACAAACACAGGCTCATTATAATCTTGACACCAATTACCGCTCATCGACTCAATTAGTCAATGGCGTTAATCAGCTATTTAGCCAACATCAAGATCCGTTTATTAGCCAAGCTATCCCCTATGATATTGTTAAAACCCCATCATCGGCAGCCAATAAACACCTAAGTGAAGCGACAACAAATCCTACAGCGTTGCGGATCCGCTTATTAGCCGAAGACGATGTTAATGGCCTCAATAAAACTACCGCAAGACAACGCTTAGCCGCTGATGCTGCCAGTGAAATAAAGCGCTTACTCACCGAAGCGCAACAAGGATTATGTAAAGTTAATAACAGCATTGAACAGGAAGCTAAACCGCTCATTGCCAAAGACATTGCCATATTGGTGCGCGACCGTAACGAAGCGGCCGTGATGAAAGCGGAATTATCAGCACGTAAAATTGGCGCGGTATTTTTAAGCCGAGACAGTGTATTTAACACCATTGAAGCCCGTGAAATGGCTATTTTATTGTATGCCTTAGCCACGCCTAAAGATGAACGTGCTATCCGCGCCGCACTGGCCACTGAGCTTGTCGGCTTTAATGCCCAGCGGATCCATCAATTTAACCAAGATGAAGAACAGCGTCAGCAGGTATTAGATCAATTCACTCATTGGCATCAGTTATGGCAACAACGCGGCGTTATGCCTGCGCTGCTTAACTTTGCCAGCGAAACCAAACTGATCCATCGTTATCTGTCGCAATCTGTCACGGCTGACATCAATAATGACAGTACTTATAGCAGCAATAATGACAACAATAGTGACAATAGCTTTAATGATGCTGATGACGACAACGCAGCAGATCTTAAAGCCTCAGGTGAAAGACGCTTAACCGACTTTAGGCATTTAGCCGAATTACTGCAGCAAAAGGCCACTGAGCTAGATGGTAGCAGCGCCCTAATCAATTGGTACGAGCAACAACTGATTGGTAACAATGGTGGTGATGAGCAGCAACTGCGCTTAGAAAGCGAACAGAACTTGGTGCAAATTGTCACTATTCATAAAAGTAAGGGCTTAGAATATCCGGTCTGTTTTGTGCCGTTTGTCAGCTTAGCCCGTGGTAATAAAAAACGCCCTGCGCCAATGATGTACCATAAAAATGAGCAGCTCATATGGGATATCGACGCCACCGACGAAGGCTGGGAACAACTTAAACAAGAAACCCTCGCTGAAGATTTACGCCTACTGTATGTGGCGTTAACACGGCCGGTTTACGTGTGTTATTTGTATATTGCTAACCAAAGCCGTCAATTAAAGGCGGGGATCAGCAGCCAATTACATGAAACAGGTATTGGTTATCTGTTGGGCATTACCGACAAGAAAACTGACTTTGCTCTTATTCAAGCCAAAGTGAATGCAATTGCCACCTTACCAGCGATGAGTGTGGAATGCTTAGGCAACGATATTGACGATTCAGTGCTCGCCGATATCCACGACAATAATGACCCGCTAGTGGCCAAAAAAGTCACTCGAGTACAAAGCCTTGCTTGGCGAGTGGGCAGTTATTCTGGCTTGGTAAAACATCTTCCTCACGAGAGAGTCGCGCCCGGTGCCGACGATGAAGACTTCACCGATGAGTTAATCCAATTACAGTTACAAGATGAACTCACCAGCGAACCCGAACTTGATCGTTTTACCTTTGAACGTGGCGCCAATGCCGGTAGTTTTATGCATTTAGTGTTAGAACTGTTTGATTTTACCCAGGCAAACACCGAGCTGACACCTGCGCTAACGAAAGCCATGAAACAATATGGGTTTGACGAAGCCCTATGGCAACAGCCGCTAATGACGTGGTATCAGCAAATATTGGTCGCACCGCTGTTTATTGAGCCATCGTCAGAGGACACATCACTGACATTAAGCCAATTAGGCATGAAGCAAAAAATGGTCGAAATGGAGTTTTACTTGCCTATTTCAACCTTACAAGCATCGCAATTAAATCATATTTTGCAACAGCACGGTTATGTCGCTGGACTCGACTTTGATACTTTAAAAGGCATGTTAAAAGGCTTTATCGATTTAACCTTTGAGCACAAAGGCCAATTTTATATTGCCGATTATAAGTCCAACCATTTGGGCGATAACTATAGCGACTACACTCACTCAGCCATGGCTAAAGCCATTGATGCTCATCGTTATAATTTGCAATACATCTTGTATACCTTGGCGTTGCATCGTTACTTATCGCTTAGATTACCAAACTACAATTATCAGCAACATATTGGCGGCTGCTATTACCTGTTTTTACGCGGCATGCATCCTGAGCATCCTGGCGCAGGGGTGTTTTATGACAAACCACCGCAAGCGTTAATCGAACAACTCGACCGTTTATTTACAGGTAATACAGACAATCGTGCGCCGGAGACGTCATCATGCTAATACTCACCCATCCAATCACTGAGTTATTGCACCTTTGGCAAGAACAGCGGCTCATTACCGCACTCGATCGTCATTTTGCTATAGAGCTGGCCAGTATTGAAACCATCAATAACGATCCCGCAATTAGCGAACAACAGCCGCAACTGTTCTTGCTTGTTTGCGCCATGCTTAGCCAGCAATTGTCGAATCAGCACAGTTGTTTAGTCATCGAGCAAATTGATTTAGCCAATCCCATGGCAGAAGACAACCGCGGCAACGCTGGAATCAATTGTCGGATTGAGCTTAACCATCAACAATTAATTGAACAAATCGCGCTATTTGATGCCGTCGGCCAGCCTGGTGACAACAAACCGATGATTTTTGAACATGGACGCTTATATTTAAATAAGTACCACTTCTTTGAAACTCAAGTGGCGGCTAAGTTGACCCAATTAGCCAATCAACAGATTGAAATCGACCTAGCTAACAGTAATCTGCCGCAACTCATTGAATGTTTATTTACCGCAGAAGACAGCAATAGCAGCCAGTTTAATTGGCAAAAAATAGCCACGGCAACAGCCTTAGCCAAAGCATTAGCGGTGATCACTGGTGGCCCAGGAACCGGTAAAACCACCACAGTAACTAAACTATTATTGTTATTGTTAACCCAGTCGCCACTAACAATCCGTTTAGTCGCGCCCACAGGTAAAGCTGCAGCAAGGCTGAGTGAGTCGATCAAGGCGTCTAAACATCGTTTACTGCAACAGCTAACCCAAGTCAGCGACCCAGCATTGGCGAAAGTATTAACTGATTCGCTAAAACAAATACCTGAAGAAGCCTCAACATTGCATCGATTATTGGGGGTTATCCCAAACTCGTACCAATTCAGGCATCATCAGGATAATCCGTTGCGCTTAGATTTACTGGTGGTCGATGAAGCATCGATGGTCGACTTACCCATGATGTACAAATTACTCAGCGCCCTACCGTCTCATGGCCGTTTGATATTGTTAGGCGACCAAGATCAACTCGCATCAGTAGAAGCTGGCGCAGTGCTGGCGGATATTTGTGTTGGCTTAAAACAAGCTAATCAGCATGAGGCATCGCCATGGTCAATGCGTTACAGCGCAGCACAGGCAAATCTCATTGAGCAATTAACCCAACAAGATGTCAGTCAGTTTATTCATCAACAACCTAAAATTGGTGACAGTTTGTGTATGTTGATGCACAGCCATCGTTTTAGAGGCGATGCAGGTATTGGGTTATTAGCCAATGCGGTTAATCAATCAAATGTGCATGCGATTCGCCAAGTGTGGCAACATGATCATGCCGAATTGAATTGGTTTGAGCATCAGCATAATGCCCAGGGAGATAACACAGGTAAACAAGCGTTATTGGCATTATCGGTAAGCGCTTATGGTGAGTATCTGAGTTTGGTACAAGAAAATCAGCAAAGGATAAATCAACAGACCATTATCGATCAAGCGGATCGACAGGACAGCGTCATAACATTGCCGCATTCTGAACAAACCATCATCGACAGCTTTAACCAATATCGAGTCTTGTGTGCCATGCGAGCTGGGGAGTTTGGGGTTGAGGGGATGAACATCGCCATCACCGACAGTCTTAAACACGCAAAACTGATTAATCCTCAAAATGAGTTCTATTTAGGCCGACCAATCATTATTCAAAGTAACGATTATAACTTGGGCTTATTTAATGGCGACATTGGTTTAATCTTGCAAGACAGCACTAAGCCAAGTCGCTTAATGGCCCACTTTGTTATGGCCGATGGCAGCCTGCTTAAAGTATTACCCGCACGCTTACCAAGCCACGACACTTGCTACGCCATGACAGTACATAAAAGCCAAGGCAGCGAATTTGATAAAGTCAGCTTTGTCTTGCCACATAAACCCAGCTCCGCCCAATGGCAGCTACTCAGTAAAGAACTGCTTTACACCGCCATAACACGCGCCAAAAATCATTTTTATTGTTTAGGCACGAGCATGATATTTGAAAAAGCCAGCAAACAAGCGACATCACGCGCATCGGGGTTAGCGTGGAGATTGTGGGGTTGATTGAGTAGCTTATTGTAGAGCTGATTGTAGAGATAGTAGTGAGCGCTATTTCAGGGTAAGCAAGTGCTCAATAACAAACAGATAATGACGACATAATATTGATGGGAAAGAGAAACTCATAGTGCAGATGATTAAGCGAGACGCAGCAAGCACCTCCATGTGAGCTTAGCCAAAACATCCATGTTTTGGATACTCGCTAACTCATCGGCATCTATGATTTTGTTATCTTCGATTTGGCTTTATGGATTTCTACTGGTAAAGAACTAAGGCGCTAGCAACAATGTGAACAGAGCGGGTTAGAATTAACGCGTATTTTTAGTAGAGAAATAAGGTGATTTGAGTTATTAATGCCATACTAAAAAGTTAGATAATAATTTGCTATTTAAGCTACATCGCCTGCACTTGATTTCACAAAGAGTGACACCTTATTGGCGCGCATTAATAAATGCAATCAACAAAGTCGTTTACACCTTAAATGAGCCTGAAACTAACTGTGCACAAAGCACCTCTGACTTGAATAGTGCCATCTTAAGGTTAACCGATAAATGTCTCGGCTTTGGCTTCCTACATCGCTCTACCTCCTAAATCCATGTAGTTGTAGTGTCCCTGACATTTGAAAGGATTGAAATGTCAGGCTGCATTCTTTATTTTAAATAAATCACACTAAGAGAGCCTCTATATGTGTTTGCCTACTTTTATTGCTAAGAACACGATGATTTGGCAGCTAAATGACAGACGAAGTAGATGAATTTGTTGATTTTAATTTGACTGCAAAGCAGTCAAATACTTTTCCTTAACAAACAGGCTCGCCTATTGACTGGCGGAAAGCTCATATGTGCTATGCGAAAATATTACGACCAAATACCACATGAAACTTTTCAGTAATTTTTGATGCATGATCAGATATCTCTATTACTAAATCTCGATAGTAACTTGCCTGATATCGAAATTCCTCTCCGAAGTTATCAACCAACCTAGATTTAAAATCTTCAATATCAAAAAGAGCAGTCGGCTCGTGACTTTTGGCAAATTTGTCCACACTTAACATAGCAATGACCATGGTGAAAACTTGATATTGATTAGATAAAGACTCATATTCTGATTTTTTTTCATCATCGAGTTCATTTAGAAACCTTTGTCTTCGACTATTAATAGGTTCCACGTATTGCAATAGATCATCTATAGCGCCAAGGATCTCAACACAGAAGTTTTTCACATACCATAGTTTAAAGTAACGTTCTTGGAATTCTGCGTATGTCAAAGCAACAATATTTGTATGCTTAATGTAGTTCAATGCTCCTTCTTGAAACCCTTCCTTAGATATCAAGATCCCAATATGGCCACCTGTTTCATGGAGTACGCTAGTAAACGCATGTACCACTGTCTGGGGAATTGAACTTCCCCAGTTTTTACATTCAACAATATACCTAATCTTTTCTACGCTGCTTTCATCTACGCCGTATACATCTATCTCTACTGTTCCTCTAGGAGTTTCAATAGACTTTTCCGTTTCAGCAGCTATACCAACCTCATTTAATATTCTGCATACTCCCGATTGCAGTTCTTTCCAATCAGATGGTTTCGGATTTTCAATCATATTAATGCTTCATCCACGAACAGCTTTTTCGCATAACGTCGCTGTAATGGGCATTTTTTGTGTCGTGGAGTTTTGGTGTAAAGTGACGAAGCCACACCAAAACAGAGCGAAGCAAAAAATGTCCGATTGACAGAAGTTAACTATGCCACCCAATTTTATGATAATTAACATAACTTCTTTTAGCTTTAATTGCGATAATATTCTGCACGATTCATATGTATAAATTGAATAAGAATTATCAACAAACTGAGCACTAAATGGAAAATAGTGAGCAATACGGTGGATCCAACACAGCACTAGTCGCTTGATTGATATCAAGCTGGAAAGGAGGTTATTATTTGAGTGTTTGTTTTCGTTTTTGAGATTAAACCTTAAGCACACAACCAGCGCTGGCAGTTTGATGCGTCTTGTCGCCGCTTTCGCTCTAGATGTTCACAATATTGTGTTAATGCAGGTAAAGCCCTTACCGCACCTTTGAATAATGCACCAAACTCTGTAATGATTTTAAACCAATTATCTGCGGGGATGTTTAGTCTATTCAGAACAGTGAAACTATGCCACCCATTTTTATGATACTAATATAACAATAATTTGTCTTATTCTAGCCTTTTTCATTTTCAAGAAAAGCAATTAAAGCGCAGTTGAATACTCAATATTTATTCTGTTACGGTGACCAAGTTATTACCCATTGCAATCGTTACTAATGATTTTTTGTTGGTCCTTTAAACACTTGTTCTCCGTGTTCATTGAAACCAAATATAATGGATTTATGTGAAGGTAACCGCAGTACGATTTTTTCGTTTGGCTTCTGCTCAATACGTAGTCGATCAAATGGTACAGCGTTCAATTCATGTTCCCTTCTTATTTCAATAATGCATGGATATTTATCTCTACACCATTTGCCTTCAAATGAGATTAAGTCGTAATTTTTAATATACCAATCTGGGCGAGTATTGGTGTATGTCGTTCTAGGCCAAATGACATCAACATCATGCTGCCCTGGCATGGTTGACCATACAGTCCCCAAATTATCAGTCAAAATAATAGGATTTTTCGGGTTGAATTTTTTTAAAATCTTATTGTAAATAGGATTTTCAAATTCTAACGTTTTTGACTCCATTAAGTTAGTTTGACTAATTGTAAGCGGATTAACACCGGTAATATTAGCCAATTCGTTTGCTAGCCAGATTCTTTTGTCTTTAAGATTTTTTTCTAAAATATGACTATAGCCGCAATGAATTATAACTTTGGCATTTTTATTAATAGAAAATGACGCGTTATATATTTTTTTAGCTGCTACCTTCTCTCTTTCATTACCCGAAGAATCATCATACGTTATAATTTTATAACCAAGTTTTTTAGCTGTTCTGATCATTTCGGCATATACGGGTTCGTTAGAATATGTGCCAGAGCGTTCGATAGCATACCCTCTAATATTGATGTCAACATCTCTCTTTGATAGAGTTTCAATTGCTAAGTAACGATACCCACTACTCCATAGCTTTTGCAGTAAAGATGTTGTTAAAGTACGATGAAGAGCGATGTGGTGCGCCTCATTTATCATGACAATTTGAGTTTCTTTGGACATTGTTAGTATTTTGTCTACTGCCGATATTGGAAAAAGGCTTTCAATAAGATCTTCGGTAATAAGTGGATCATCAGTAGGAAAACTAATTGCCTTTTCATACTGTCCTACATATGAATATAACGTTGTTAACGGCTGATTTATTGCAAACTGGCTTTGTAGGTCGTCTTTATATTTATCTTTCACTTCAATGACTTTAATAATTGCATCATTATATGATTTGTTTTTTGGCGCATCGATGACTTGCTTATACAAAAAACCTAACTCACTAGGTTCATTAGCATATAAGTGATTTGTATAAACCAGCAATACAAAGGCCGACAAGTAGATATTTCGCATTATAAGTAACTTATGTTTTATGCACATGTGAATATATCCTGCTAAAATTTTTAAGTGGTGGTAAAATTTAAAATATGTATATTTACACATGAATCAGTAACATTTTAATGATAACACTCAAGCTTGGCCGGGATCATATTTTGTTAACGATAATGGATTATAATCATGGCCATGTTATTGATATGAATGGCGTAGACTAATACCAGTATGAATACTATTTTTTCAATTTAAACACATGACATCCTTGTTCATAATTCAATAATTATCAAGCACTATAACGTTTAACTAAAGATTGTGATAGCAGGTGAAAGCCAAACATCTTGTAGACTTATTAAATACAATTGTTATATCACGATTACAAGTGAACCTAAATAACACCTAGAACAAGCCCCACTACAAATATTATCCAGAAAGTAAATGTGTCTCTGAAGCGATCGAGTAACCAAAAATAAATAAATGCTAACACGCCTGAAACTGCCGTACCAATTATTACATCGATAAAACTAACATCAACTATTAAGCTGAAAATGAAAATAATTGCGGCATAAATACCAGCACACAAGCCTGGACGTTCCGTTTTGAGCAAAAGTTGCATCAAGCCAATTAACAACAAGATTTTAAATGCGATCATTTATACTTTCCTTAGTAATATAACGCTCCGTTATATGCGTTTAATTCCAACATTCACTGCAGTTCCAGCCACAGGTTTTAGTATTTAACCATTTAGCAAAAATGGCTAAAGCAACTCTCCAGCGTTTTAATGAATAGTATTATATGAGTTAACAACATAAATCCAAATCAACTGTTTTTGTCCTTGTTTATTGATTCTTAGGTTTTTGTCAGTTCGTATGCTCGGGAGATAACTAAAGGGAAAAGATCTCCTTCCAAAATAACAGCCCATTGACCATCACCAAAACGTTCAATCCGATTAACATACGTTAAGACATTGCGAAGATCATCAGCTGATGCTGTTGTTATGTTAGACATAATATTCGTTATTTGTCGTGGATCGTAATCAATTTTCCCCCATGGTGGACCACAAAGAGCCCTCATAAATTTTGAGATGGCATTTGGATAGTTGGGATAACCACTCGATCTATCAATATCAGCTAATGCCTGTTTGGCCAGCATATAGCCCTCTTCAAGCTTTTCTACATCATTTTTTAAAAACATACTTACTCCATAAAACCTATACCACAGCAACAAGCAAGTATTCATAGCTAAAATAGTGAGTAATGAATGTTCGCCAAATGTTACTTGTTAACAGTGTATTGATTAACAAAATATTCTGGTAAAAATGATGCTGTAGTAGCGTCAACTAAAAACGTCGGCATGGTGGAGTAAACATATAAAAGCATATCTTTTGATATCATAAATATATGACAAGATACGCCAACATAGTTTTGCAACAAGAACCGTTTACTGACCATGAGGCTTTAAAAAGGTAAGAGATCCATTTTTATCACGCCCTAACAGACATTCACTACACTCAATCAATAAGTTGAGTTGGGCGTGCTCTCTGGATTAATCTCACCATAAACTTCTTCAGGATCAACATCATTAATCAGTAATATTTCCCTAACGGTTTCAATGTGATCTAATATTTTTTGGTAGCTGTCACCATACTCATATTTCGTCACTTCAATTGATTTAGGCATGTAGGTAAACGCAATTTTCAATGCGTTTAATGCAGACTCACTCATTTTGTCACTCATACAAACAGTCCTTATTTAATAGTTTTAATTAATAACATCTTACTCAACTATTCTGCCATAAGGTAGGGCTGCGATTGATTGTGACAATAAACACACGAGCAAGGTAGGAGTACAACGATGCCCTCTGTTATAGCTAATCAACTTAACCTCTTTCAACTCAGATTACGGTAGGATTTCTGATTATTTACTTATTAAATATAATTTAATCATAGTGTTGCTATTAATTGCACTCCGAACATTGAGCAGCATAGCGGCCAAACAAACTTATTATTCGGTAATAACACCAATACAGGGACCATTATTAAATAACAATAAAATCAGCAGCTTGATTATATGCACATAAAACCCAAACGCTCTTGTAATCTAATTGTAACCGCAGTGTTACTTAACGTTCATTGTAAACCTCTATGTTATGGCCAGGTTCTCAAATAACTTAACTACAACATAGGTAATATGAATATGCTCAAACAAGGCTTATCAGTGGTTATCGCTAGTATATTGTCTTCGGCAACATACGCAGGTTCTGCAACCGCAGCGACAACGACTGACACACAACTCAATAATGCTTGGTATAAAGACGGCCAAGCAACCATCACAGAAAAATTACAACAATCAAGATCAACAAGAGCAAAAAATGTCATCTTGTTTGTTGGCGATGGTATGGGGATTTCCACACTTACCGCAGCTCGGATTTTAAAAGGCCAATTAGCCGGTAATTCTGGTGAAGAAGGTTACTTAAGCTTTGAAACATTTCCTTATTCTGCTCTGGTTAAAACCTACAATGTAGATGCTCAAACACCAGATTCAGCAGGCACCATGACAGCCATGATGAGCGGCTTAAAATCAGACGCCGGGGTTCTGGGTGTTGATGAAGACGTCGTTCGTGGTACTTGTGCCTCAGTCAAAGGCAATGAAGTAGTAACCGCCTTAGAGTTAGCCGAAATAAAAGGCTTATCGACGGGTGTGCTATCAACCGCACGTATTACTCACGCAACGCCAGCCGCCACTTATGCAAAATCAGCAGACCGTAACTGGGAAGATATCTCAGACATGGATATTGACAATAATGCTGAACGTGCAGATTGCGAAGATATCGCATCACAACTGGTTAACTTTGAAAAAAATCTAGAACAACGTTACACCGGTGTTGATGTAGACGGCATTGATGTTGTGATGGGCGGTGGTCGTCGTCATTTTTTACCTAAAGATGCCGCATTTAATAGTGTCGATGCCGTTAGCGCTATTGAAGGCGACCGTACCGATGGCCGCGATTTGACCGCAGAATGGAGTGCTATGTATCCAAATGGTCAATACGTTATTGACCAAACTGGATTTGATGCCATTGATACAGAATCCACTGAACGTGTTTTTGCTTTATTCAATGAATCGCATATGCAATACGAAGCTGACCGAGCCAATGATATTGCAGGCGAACCCAGCCTGTCTCAAATGACAGAAAAAGCCATTAAAATACTTGATAACAATCCAAAAGGTTACTTCTTAACGGTTGAGTCTGGACGAATTGACCATGGCCACCATGCTGGCAGTGCAAGCACAGCGCTTAATGATGCCATTGAATTTTCAAATGCTGTTCAAGCGGCATTAGACGCAACAAATGATGAAGAAACACTAATCATTGTCACGGCTGATCACAGCCATGTATTTACCATTGCAGGCTATCCAAAACGTGGTAATCCTATTTTGGGTAAAGTGGTGGGTATTGGTGCGACTGAGCCTAGCGAAGATTCAGCTGGTAATCCTTACACCACATTAGGGTATAGCAATGGACTTGGTTTCAGAGACTTAGGGGCTGAAACAGATGGCGATGCATCTTATGCTGCTGAAGCTGTTGCAGGCCGTCAAGACATCACTGCAATCGATACAACAACCTCTGGTTATCACCAAGAAGTGACGGTTCCATTGAGCAGCGAAACTCACGCGGGGGAAGATGTGGCTATTCATACATCAGGCCCAGGTGCGCAATTAGTTCAAGGTACTGTTGAACAAAGCGTTGTATTCCATTTAATCAATCGTGCTCTTGGTTTAGTTGGTCAATAGACCCTATAAGGTTTTTATGATGAATAAATTTATATTATCAACATTAACAGTTTCATTGGTTTTTGCATTATCAGCTTGTGGTGATAACGGTGACAATGGCACAGATGGAACTAACGGTATCAATGGTTCTGACGGATCAAACGGTACTAATGGTATGAACGGAACCAACGCGTTAATTACCCAAACCCCCTTAGCGGTAGGTAATGCTAATTGTCTCAATGGTGGTGTGCAAATCGACTCGGGTATCGATACAAATGCTGATACCGTTTTAGATGCGTCAGAAATAACATCAACTCAATATGTATGTTCACCTGCTGCGACCACAGTAAACGATACCGAACTACTAAGCAGTTTAAATAACTCATGGTTTAAACAAGGCGCTGCCGAAATAGAAACAGCAGACGATATTTGGAATAAAATTGATAGCCAATTAGCAAACAATGCCAACGTATCGATTGCAACTGCATCTACCGCAGCAGAAATAACCGCACTTAAAGGCTCAGCTAAGAACGTGATTTTATTTGTTGGTGACGGTATGGGTGTTTCAACTGTAACTGCTGCACGTATTTTAGATGGCCAAAATAAAGGCATGATGGGTGAAGAAAACCAACTAAGCTTTGATAAATTCCCATTTTCTGGTTTAGCGAAAACCTACAACGTTGATGCACAAACACCGGATTCTGCAGGAACAATGACAGCGATGATGTCAGGCATTAAAACGGATGCTGGCGTGCTAGGTGTTGACGAAGATGTGGTTCGTGGCAACTGTGCTAGCACGAAAGGCATTGAGATGATCACTGCGTTAGAGTTAGCTGAAATTGCAGGTAAATCAACGGGTGTTATCTCTACCGCACGTATTACCCACGCGACACCGGCAGCAACTTATGCAAAGTCAGCAGATCGTAACTGGGAAGATATCTCAGATATGGACATTGCCAACAACCCTGAGCGCGCTAATTGTGAAGATATTGCATTACAGTTAGTCAATTTTGAAGCCAACTTAGAAGCTCGATATGCCGGTGTAGATGTTGATGGTATTGAAGTGGTTATGGGTGGTGGTCGTCGTCATTTTTTACCTAAAGATGTAGCATATAACAGCAATGACGCAGTCAGTACTATTGAAGGTGACCGTACTGATGGCCGTGACTTAACCGCAGAATGGCAAGCGAAGTACGCAACAAGTGCTTATGTATTTGACCAGGCTTCATTTAATGCTATAGACACTGAAACAACACCGCGCGTATTTGGTTTATTTAACGAATCGCACATGCAATACGAAGCTGATCGTAAAAATGATATTGCCGGTGAACCTAGCTTGTCAGAAATGACCGCCACTGCCATTAAGGTGCTTAATAATAACGATAAAGGATTCTTCTTAACGGTTGAATCTGGTCGTATTGACCATGCTCACCATGCCGGAAATGCTTACAACGCGCTAAATGACGCGATTGAGTTTGCTAAAGCAGTGCAAGTAGCGGTTGATGCAACAAGCCAAGAAGACACTTTAATTATTGTTACAGCTGATCACAGCCATGTATTTACCATTGCAGGCTACCCTAAACGCGGTAACCCAATCTTAGGTAAAGTGGTTGGTATTGGTGCAACTGAGCCAAGTTTAGCCTCAGACGATATGCCTTATACCACGGTAGGTTACACCAACGGCCTTGGCTTTAGAGACTTAGGGACAGAAACTGATGCCGATGCCAGTTATGCAGCGGCTGCGGTAACTGGCCGTGTTGACTTAACCGATATTGATACATCAACAGCAGGTTTCCACCAAGAGTCGCTAGTGCCACTAGGCAGTGAAACGCATGCAGGTGAAGACGTTGGCGTTTTTGCTGTAGGACCTGGCGCTCACTTAATTACAGGGACTAATGAGCAAAGCTTAATATTCCATGTAATGGATTACGCTGGCAACCTTTCTGGTGCAACTCAATAAAGACCGCTAAATAAGTCATCAATAAAGAATAGGGGTTCGCCCCTATTCTTTAACTTTTAGCTTCCACCTTGATACTTAATCAGCCAATAAGATGAAACACATGAAAACTCTATTGTTACTAACCGCTATTACTTTCCCGTTATTTGCTTCAGCAAGTGACACTTGCCAATCAACTACGCTTATGGCGACCTATAACATTGAACAAACGACTCGCGATGCAGCATCAAACAAACAAAACCAACTGGTACTATTAAGAGCCCAAAATTCTGTATTTCACATCAGCAATCAACAAGTAGCAACACAATGGACAACACTGCCACATAATCACATGAAAAAAACCTCATACTTTATTGATGACAAACGCGCCATTGAATATGAAGCAACCAAGACGATATCTAATCAAGCATGGCAATATCATGCACAATTATTGCACCCATTATTTCAAAAACAATCAACACTCATTGAAACGACTGGGCAAGGTTGCGATAAACTAGAACATTATCAACAACAAACAAATACAAAAACGGTTGATATATGGTGGTTTCCAGCAAAAAAACTAGTACAACGCATTAGTACTGTATTGTCAGATAAAGGTGAATCTGCAGATAAAGCCGTAAATTGGCAATTAACCGAAGTGACTTACGACAACAAAATGATTCAACAACAGTTAGATACATTCTCTACGTACCAATCTACCGACTTTGCTGATATTGGCGATAATGAATCTGACCCGTTTTTTAGAAAAATGATCAACTTAGGTTTTATTGAACACAGCGCTTCAGGATTTTATGACAGCGAAGGAAATTCATTATCGTCGGCACATCAGCATTAACATTGGCATTAGCCATCGTACTGATGAACTTATGGGCTTAAGCAATGCAAGCCGTTACATTTATCTCCGTTCTCCCCGCCTCTGTTTAAGACAAACAAAGTAATAACCATGCTATTAGTCTCGCCATCACAGGGAAGTGAAGCGTTACCCTTAATGAAGCTGATTCAACGTAACGCTGTAGCAAAGTGATGAGATAAGGCTTATATGCTTACATTTGGACAACACCAGTTAGACATTGTCCAAGGTTAATGAATAAGCAAATATAGACTCGTCATTGTCGGTGTCTGATGGGTAATCTTTATTACTGGATAGACATTATCATTGCATAGACATTATTTTTATCCAAAATAAATCAACACACTGTATTACACCTGCTGATGCTTTATTGTTTCTATCTGACGTTATCATCTGTCTAACGTTATCATCTGCCTAAAAATTGAATATTTCTCATTGATAGGTGTAAAATCAGTGAGTTAATGTTATTTTGCTTCGCACAAAGGATTTTCACCGTAAAAGCCAAACCAATTAAAAGGATGTTTCTAAGTATGAAAAACAATGGTACGAAAAACAAAATCATCGCGTTATCTCTTGCACTCGCTATTGCCCCTTCTATCTCTTATGCCCGCGACGATGTCGGCAGTTATTCGGTAGCAGATGCGCTGAGTACAGAACACGCAAAAAATAAACTTGGCAGCAATGTTGCGTTTTATTTTGGTGATCAGGCTTATTCAGAGCCAGTAAAAATTATCGGTGAATTCAGTGCTAACAAAAAGACCAATGCCTTTAACAAATCTGATATCGAAGCTTGCCATTGGGTGTTTTTATCGGCAATGATCGCGCTAAAAGAGCGAGCGGTTAAAGAAGGCGGTAATGCTGTCGTTGAAATCAAATCAAATTATAAAAACAATCTTACTAGTAGCAATGACACTTTCCAGTGCGGTGCTGGCAATATTGTTGCAGGCGTTGCACTAACCGGTAAAGTGGTTACGTTGTAATCCTCAATAGCCAAGCGCTCATTGAGTTAGCTTGGCAAATTCCAATCTCATGATTATTTGTGCTCAGATAACGTCAACGCCGTAAAATTACGGTATCCTTAGCCCAAATGTTCAACTGCAGCCCTTAAATGCCCACCAATATCATTACCATGTTCCCTGAGTCGTCCGATAAATCATCGACTCCCGCATCGATAAGCGCTGTAGAGCAACCTGCAGCTGTGACCTGTTCAAATTGCCAAGCCTGTTGTTGCCGCTTAGAAGTAATGTTAATAACCGAAACTGGTGTGCCTAAAGTGTATATAGCCAAAGATAATTGGGGCGGAGAAGTGATGCGCCGACTTGATGATGGTTGGTGTGCAGCGCTAGACCGAGACACGATGATGTGTTCGATTTACGAAGTTCGGCCGCTGATATGCCGTGAATTTGAAATGGCTGAATACGAATGTGTTTCTGAACGCGAAGCCTTTGGCATTTAACCGCCAAAGAATACGATGTTAAATGCAATGCGATTACATTTAACATCGACAAACTGCTCGATAAAACCAAGTTGCTCCAAAGACTACAATCGTTTAGTTTGATTACTGATAAAATGCATCTGGTAATGTCCAACTAATGACTTGCTGTTGCCCTTGCCAATTTTCAATGGTTAACCAAGCCTTATGTTCTGCTGTTAATACTTCTGGTGCAATAGCATGAACTTCTTGTCCGTGCTGACTGCCGTGCAAGATACCTGCATCGCCCATTTGTAATGTTTCTAATGGAAGAGGCTCTGTGCCAATATTTAAATATGCTTGACGGATCTTGTTTACCTTCCCCTTACTAAACAATAATAAAAAATCCTTAGTATAGGTACCATCGTGAAGATATGGCGGATCAAGATCATACGGCATAGGTGTTATTTCAAAAGCGCCAACCGCTTGAGTTTCCCATGCATCTGGGAATTGTGGGAATAGAGACTGATATAGAAAATAACAAACTAGTACTAGCACTAAGCCATTTATTTTATATTTGTAACGATTCCATATGGTGTTTTTAATGCGGGCCATTAGTTACCTTCCTGCTCGACAAGTTGTGGGCTGTGTGTTGCCAACGGAGCATCTAGGTCGGTTCTGCCGGCTTTTACGGTTCGACTTCCCCACATTAAAAATCCTGTGATAGACATTCCCGTTAGAAAAATACCGAAGATAAACCAAATCACTTTGGTCCACAAACCACCTATTGTGCCGTAATGCAGTGGATCAGCAATATGCGATAGGGTTTGTAAGGTTGTCATTGCCGCTGGCGATCTTTCACTTTCAATAGTGCCGCTCCATGGATTCACTGTCACACCATAAGCATACTGATCATAGAAAATATGATCTCCCTGGCCATACACTTTATAAGTATCTCGATTGTGCTCTGGAAGCATAATGTAGGTACTTTTAAAGCCCGGGAATTTTTGCTCGGCTACTTGCAGCGCATTAGATAACGTATACGGTCTAATGGGAGCATCGTTTGCTGATGTAGGCACTTGGCTTGCTTCAATTAATGGCGCGTGTGGCTCCAAATCTATGTGGTTGTGCCACATAATAGCTTGTGTTAAATACCATAAACCCGTAATGCTCATAAGCATTAAAAACCACATTGACCACACTCCTGCCAATCGATGTAGATCTGCAAGCAATGTTTTTTTACCTTGATTTAAACGTAATTTTGGCTGGATAAATGAACGCCAGAACTTTTTATAAATCACCAGTCCAGAAACCAATGCACCCAACATCACAATTGCCATAAAACAGACAATGTAATAGCCGACACTGTAATTAACATGCCATGGAAACAGTAACCAACCGTGTAATGAGCGCATAAAATTAGTGAAGGTCATGCCAAGATTAATTGCTTGTATTTGGCCGGTGTATTGATTGACATAAGCAATGGCAAAAGGCGCATCGCTATCGTTAAAAATAACCGCATTAACCAGATAAGACTCAAAGCTCATCACTGTGGTGATGTTTGCTGTGGGGTGCGCTTGTTGCACAATTTCAACGAGTTCTGACATCGGTTTTTCTGCCAGATTTTGCGGGTTACTTGCCCTCGAGTCAGGATTTGTAAGCCAGGTTAATTCATGACTTACCACTGAAATTGTTCCTGTGAGGCACACGAAACAAAAAATTATCCATACGGGCAATGAAAACCAGCCATGAAGCTTAAACCAAAATTTATTACTAAGTTTTGCCATCTGTTTTCCAAATTTGTCCGTTGTCTTTATAGAGATGAATATCCCGCATATGTTAATACGATTGATAACGAATCTCAATAACCATTGAGTGATAATTATTATCAATTGTAAATTTTGTGCTAATCGTCCCATTTCTATTAATGTAACCGCCATCAACGGTTGCTAATGATAATCATTAGCAATAACATTAGTACCTGATAGTTATTATGTACCCTCATTAACATTATTTAGCGCTAAAAAAGATAAGGCAAAACATGAAACCTCAACACATCTTTGCACTTTCATCATTAGTTTTGGCTATGGGCTTTCTAGTACAGCCCTTCGCCCTTGCAGCCGAACAACAAAATGCTGACAACAATGATCAAAATATCGAAAAAATCCAAATCTTGGGTGTTCGTTATAAACGCGTTAGCCAAGGCGCGACCGGGTTAACCATGGAGATTGATGAAACTCCTCAGTCAATCAGTGTGGTGACCAACGAACAGATAACTAATTTTGGGGCCAATAACCTTAATGACGTACTTCGTCTTGCGACGGGTATTAATGTTGAAGAATGGGAAACTAACCGCACACAATATACTTCTCGCGGTTTTGAAATTAAAAGTACCCAAATTGATGGCGTCGGTTTACCTAATGACTGGGGTATCGTCACTGGTGCAATGGAAGCTTATGGTTATGAAAAAATTGAAGTTATTCGTGGTGCTAACGGGCTACTTACCGGAATAGGTAATTCTGCTGGTACCATTAATTATGTCCGTAAACGCCCAACGAATGAAAATGAAGGCGAAGTAGGCGTTTCCTACGGTTCGGATGACTTTAAGCGCGTACAAGCTGACTACTCTGCCCTGTTAACAGAAAGCGGTAGTTGGGCTGGTAGAGTTGTTGCGGTGGTAGAAGACAAAGGGTCATACCTAGATGGCCTAGAAAACGATCGTGGCTATATTTACGCTGTTGTTGATGGCCAATTAACAGACAATTCAACGTTAACGTTAGGGTTTTCATACCAAGATGCCAACACAGACGGCAATACCTGGGGGGGATTAGTATTTAACTATACTGACGGCACCCAAGCTGAGTGGGATACCAGTGCGACCACAACACAAGAGTGGACCATGTGGGACACTAGCAACACAACCGCATTTGTTGAGTATACTTACATTCTGCCTAACGATTGGGATCTTAAGGTTGCCTATAACCATCAAGGTTTAGAAGATGAAAGTAAGTTATTTTATGCTTCTGGAACCATTGATAAGGACACAGGCTTAGGATTAAATGGTTGGCCTGGTCGCTATGACACTGAATTTTCAGCCGATATTGTAGACATCACCACAATTGGTCATTACAGCTTATTTGGTCAAGATCATGAGCTCACCTTGGGATTAAGCGGTTCTCAAAGTAAAAAATACATGTACCAACACCCATTTGATTTTGCAGCCACTCCTGCATATGGCCCAACGCCAGCCTTCCCTTACGATCTCAATGCGATCCCTGAACCGGAATGGGGCGATAAAGTAGAGTACTCTGATATAGATGTAAGCTTACTTCGCGCTTATGGTTCAACTAAGTTCAATATCAATGACAGCCTATTCGTGGTTGCTGGTTTTAATGCGATTAAATATACCCGCGAAGGTATTAATAGCGGCGTTGATATAGACAATGACGAGAGCGAGTTTAGCCCTTATGCAGGTGTGGTTTATAGCATCACAGAGGATATAAACACCTATTTCAGTTATTCAGATATTTACCAACCGCAAGAGCAGTATGATTACGATGGGTATTTTTTAGACCCAACTAAAGGCGTAAATTACGAGCTTGGGCTTAAAACCCTATGGCTTGATAATGATTTAATGGCTACCTTTGCACTATTTAGCGCTGAGCAAAATAACCTCGCTAGCTACGCCGGCCTTAATGCCAACGGAAATTATTATTATAAAGGTGTCAATGTCGAATCGAAAGGGTTTGAAGTTGAAGTCACTGGATATATAACAGACAACCTCAATGCAGTATTAGCTTATACGCTGCTTGATGTAGAAGATGACAACGGCGCTGAAGCAAATGAGTGGGCAGCCCGCAACGTTGTTAACTTTTCAATGGATTATACCATTCCACAATTGCCAGAAGTAAGCGTTGGATTCGGCGGCAGATGGCAATCAGAAACCAAAAACGTTGATTCTAATGTAGAGCAAGATGCCTATTTAGTGGTTAACGCTTTTGCCAGTTGGGATGTGTCTGAGGACCTCAATTTAAGAGCTAACATTAATAACCTCACCGATGAAAAATACATTAATAGCTTGGCGACCATAGGTTATTACGGCGCGCCTGTGAATGGTTCGGTGAACTTAACTTATCGCTTCTAGGCGGCATGAAAATGCTAAAGCCAATGACTGAAATTTATGCCATTAGCTTAAGTATTCTTCTGTAATGCGTTTATTACCACACAGATATAATCCATGTGGTTGACCACGATAGCAGACATTATATTGATTGATAAAAAACTTCTTTTTATGAAAATAAAAAGAGGTTTTCTTTTTCAACATAGACACAACATTATTTACCAGCCCTACACAAATGATGGCGTTGATCTTGTCGACAGCAAAACGATATCACCTTATTACTTACTCATCAGCCACACGTGTTGCCGCTTAAAAGACTATGACAACCGAAGCCTGTGAAGCCAAAACTGGCATAGCTAATAAACATAACTGGTTCGTGAGACAATGAAGATGTGACAGCTGATTATTATCTCCTTGTGGCTATTTAATCGACTTACCTTCTAAAATTGACCTAATTAGCTGAAATATTATTAACTCTTACTTGCACTGTATGGCTGTGGGTCTTTATCATAAGCATTACTTTTTTAGGGCTAATCTAATTCAAATCTAGCCCATTATTTGGTCTTTCAGGAGCAACCATGCCAAAGATTAATCTGCTGTTATTGTGCGGCGGTGGCGGTGCAGAGCACGATATTTCGTTAATGTCTGCACGTTTTTTTGAGTCATCACTGGCAAAGTCAGATAAATTTTCGGTACTTAAGTTAGTACTCGATAAACATGGTCATTACCACACTGAAGACGGTAAATTATGCGACCTGACTAATCGTCGTGAAATTCGTTTTGAAGATAACAGTACACCAGCATGGTCAGTTGATTATGTGATCCCGTGTATTCATGGTTTCCCGGGTGAAACCGGCGATATTCAATCATACTTTAACTTAATACAACTGCCCTACTTTGGTTGTGAATCTGAAGCCTCAAGTAATTGTTTTAACAAAATCACCGCTAAAATGTGGTTTTCAGCTTTAGGCGTCCCAAACACGCCTTACATCTTTTTACATCAACTAGATGATGATGCAATCAAGCAAACTGAAACGGCATTTGATAATTGGGGATCTGTTTTCGTTAAAGCAGCATCACAAGGATCGTCTGTGGGATGCTATAAAGTCGATGTGAAAGCCAATATCGCTAACGTACTTAAGGATGCATTCAGTTATGCACCTTACGTTGTGGTTGAGCAAACCATCCATGCGCGTGAATTAGAGGTCGCCGTATATCAATACCAGGGTGAAGTGGTCGCTACCTTACCGGGTGAGATTATTTGCGACAGTAATACCTTTTATTCATTTGATGAAAAGTACGCTACAAATAGTAAGGCTCGCACCGACGTTGTTGCTGATAACCTAAGCCCAGAGATCAGTCAGCTGATCCGTGATTACGCGGTAAAAGCCTTTAAAGGGATGAAGTTACGTCACTTGTCGCGCATCGATTTCTTTTTAACTGCCGATAACCAAATTCTCTTGAATGAAATTAACACCTTCCCTGGGTTAACGCCTATTTCAATGTTCCCGAAAATGTTGCAAAACCATGGACATAATTTCACTGAATATTTAATTGATGTGATTGGACAACAGGTTGATTTAACGTAATCAATTTTAGTACAAAATGCATAAAACAAAAGGCCAGCAAATTTGCTGGCCTTTTCTATACACTTACAATGTTAAACAGTTTAGAACCCTTCTACGCCCGCCATATCAGGTAATTGGTGTGCAATACCTTTATGACAATCGATACAGGTTTTTTCGCCGCTAGCCAGTGACGTTGAATGCATTTGTGATGCACGCTTAGACTGGCGAGTAAAATCCATATAGTCGAAGTTATGACAGTTACGGCACTCTAAAGAATCGTTAGCTTTGAGTCGGTTCCATTCGTTTTCAGCCAAATGGCGACGCTTTGCTTCAAACTTTTCACGAGTATTAATGGTGCCGAATATTTTGCCCCACACTTCTTTAGATGCTTGCATTTTACGGGCAATTTTGTCAGTCCAGTTGTGTGGCACATGGCAATCAGGACAGGTTGCACGCACACCACTTCGATTAGTGAAGTGAATGGTGGTTTGCAGCTCCTGATAAACGTTGTTTTCCATTTCATGACAACCAATACAGAATTGCTCACGGTTAGTCAGTTCCAGCGCGGTGTTGAATCCGCCCCAGAAAATAACCCCTGCGATGAATCCACCAATGGTTAAGAAGCCAAGGCTGTAATGGACACTCGGACGACACAGCACTTTCCACACTATTTTTAGTTGCTCAAACAATTTTGCAATCATAGTGACTCCTAGTGCTTAACTGGGGCTTTCGCCTTCATTAAGTGATCAATATCGACAAAGTCATTTTCAACTAATAACTTGGCATCTAACTGCGGTGCATGACACTGAGTACAGAAATAACGACGTGGTGATAAATCAGCCAAGAAATTATTATCACGGTCCATATAGTGAGTCACGCTCACCATTGGAGCCTGTGAATGACCAGTACTGGTACGGGCATGACACTGGATACACTTGTTCACTTTAAGATCGATTTGATAACCATCAATCTTGTGCGGGATCACCGGTGGCTGCATTGGGTAATTACGTACCTGCTTAACATCGGTATTGATCACCGCTTGCATTGCAGGCGGTGTCGGTTCTACGTTAATTGGCGCTAAACGTAATGTGTCGATTTTGTCTTCAGGTACACTGGTAGCCATTACACTTACAGAGAAACCTAATAACGCGATAATCGATAATAATTTACCTGTTTTCATGGTCTGTCTCCTTAAGCCTTAACAATCTTTACAGCACATTTTTTATAGTCAGTTTGTTTTGACAAAGGATCTGTCGCATCTAACGTCACTTTATTAATGAGCTGACTAGCATCAAACCAAGGCACAAACACTAAGCCAACAGGCGGCTTATTACGTCCACGCGTTTCAACTCGGGTTTTAATTTCACCACGACGAGAGACGATTCTAATTTCATCACCACGGCGTAAACCGCGCTTTTTAGCATCTTCTGGGTGCATAAAACACACTGCATCAGGGAAGGCTTTATAAAGCTCAGGTACACGCTGTGTCATAGAACCAGAGTGCCAATGTTCAAGCACACGACCTGTTGATAACCAAATATCAAACTCTTCATCTGGTGATTCAGCTGCTGGCTCGTAAGGCAATGCGAAGATAACCGCACGACCATCTGGCTTACCATAGAACTCAAAGTCTTTACCGGCTTTAACGTATGGATCTGACCCTTCACGGAAACGCCATTTGGTTTCTTTGCCATTAACAACAGGCCAACGTAAACCGTGTTCTTTATGGTATACATCAAAGTCTGCTAAATCATGGCCATGACCACGACCAAAGGTAGCGTACTCTTCGAATAAACCTTTTTGAACGTAAAAACCAAAATGCTTAGCTTCGTCATTTAAGTACTTAGGATCGGCATCACTTAACGGGAACTTCTCAACGTTGCCATTTTGATAAAGTACTTCATATAAGGTTTTACCTTTAAATGAAGGATTAGCAGCTAACACATCGGCTGGCCAAACTTCGTCGGTAGTGAAACGCTTAGAGAATTCCATTAACTGCCATAAGTCTGAACGTGACTCGCCTGGCGCAGTAACCATTTGGTGCCAAAATTGAGTACGGCGCTCTGCATTACCATAAGCACCTTCTTTTTCTACCCACATAGCTGTTGGTAAAATCAAATCGGCAGCTTGAGTCGTCACGGTTGGGTAAGCGTCTGACACTACGATGAAGTTTTCTGGATTACGGTAACCCGGTAAACCTTCTTCGTTAATATTGGCGCCAGCTTGGATATTGTTGTTCACTTGAACCCAGTAGCAATTTAGGTCGCCATCTTTTAAGCGACGGTTTTGCTCTACCGCATGGTAGCCAGGTTTAGGAGGAATAATACCACTCGGAATACGCCAAATTTCTTCAGCATGTTTTCTGTGCTCAGGGTTAGTCACCACCATGTCAGCAGGTAAGCGATGTGAGAATGTACCCACTTCACGTGCTGTACCACAAGCAGAAGGTTGACCCGTTAATGAGAATGGGCTGTTACCTGGAGTAGAAATTTTACCGACTAACAAGTGAATGTTATAAATCAGGTTATTACACCACACACCACGAGTATGTTGGTTAAAGCCCATGGTCCAGAATGAAGTCACTTTACGATCTGGATCAGCATAAAGCTCTGCCAACTCGATAAGCTTATGTTCTGGTACACCAGACAACTTACTGACAGATTCAACATCATAATCAGCCACAAATTTAGCAAATTCGTCAAAATCAATCGGTGTAGAGTCACCTGCTGTCGCAACGTTTTTAGCTTTCATTTCTAATGGATGCGTTGGACGTAAACCATAGCCAATATCAGTGGTTCCCTTGCGGAAGTTAACATGCTTTTTGATGAAATCTTTATTCACTTTGCCATTTTGGATAATGTAATTGGCAATAAAGTTAAGCATCGCCAAATCAGTTTGTGGCGTGAATACAATCGGTAAATCAGCAAGGTCAAATGAACGATGTTCAAAGGTCGACAACACAGCAACTTTAACGTGTGGAGCACTTAAACGACGATCGGTTACACGAGTCCACAAAATTGGGTGCATTTCTGCCATGTTTGAGCCCCAAAGCACAAACGCATCAGCCGCTTCCATATCGTCATAACAACCCATTGGTTCATCAATGCCGAAGGTACGCATAAAGCCACCTACCGCAGATGCCATACAATGACGTGCGTTTGGATCGATGTTGTTTGAACCAAAGCCAGCTTTCATTAACTTAACGGCTGCATAACCTTCCCATACGGTCCACTGACCAGAACCAAACATACCAACTGCAGTTGGGCCTTTGGCTTTTATGGTCGCTTTCCAACGTTCGGCCATAGTGTCGAACGCTTTTTCCCATGTAATAGGAGTGAATTCGCCATGCTTGTCATATTTACCATCAGTCATACGCAACATTGGCGTTTGCAGACGATCACGACCATACATAATTTTAGAAAGGAAATAGCCCTTAATGCAGTTTAAGCCGCGGTTAACTTCACTTTTGGCATCACCATGAGTTGCAACAACTTTACCGTCACGGGTGGCAACCATAACTGAACAACCTGTACCGCAAAAACGACAAGGTGCTTTGTTCCATTCTAATTTGGTTTGTTCTGAGCTAGTGATCAGGTTGCTTGCACTTGTAGGTAGTGCTAATCCTGCAACACTTGCCGCTGCGATAGCGGCATTTGCTTTCATAAAATCGCGTCTATTCATTTTCATACTTCACCTTCTTCAAGCTCTTCACTTTGGTGATACACCATGGTGGCAGTCAACACACCCGGAATGGCATTAATTGTTGATATATCATCCATCAACGATCGTTGGCTCGGACCTTCAACGACAACAACTAACTTAACGTCATTATTAGCTGACAACTCAGCATTTTTGATGGCCATAATTTTTTGTCTTACTTCAGCCATTTGCTCAGGGTGTACTTGGACAATTAGGCTGGTTACGTGAAGTTCATTGCTCATACATCGTTCTCACATTGTTTATTATTTTTAGGATTAGCCTGCGCCTGGAGGCCCAGTTAAAATTTGGCTAAACCAGATAGTAAAACCTAGTGCGCTAACCAGTAAGACAGATAAAATTGGGGCTAGAAATACAGTCAAAAAGATAAAAATCTTTAGCTCTAAACCCTTTTTACTTTCAGTTTCATTACTCATGGACCCTCCAAGAGTGGGGATAAAAACAACAAATCATCATCGCTTCATTGCTTCTTTATTACGACTCGGGTGAATTTTATCGTTAATGCAGTAACAATCTATATACTCACAAATTGGTAAAACGAGGTTAATATGATCTAGATCATCAATTTAAATAAATCATTAGCTAGATCAGGCTTATCAAGCATAAATACCGATTAAATAAAGGATTATTTAACGGCTTTTTGAGCAGTATTCTCTTTGATTGGTATCAAGTATAAGACACTAAAAACAACTTGCACGACCAAGATGTTATTAAGGGGTTAATCATGATATATGCCTTGGCATTTTTTACAGCCATAAAAAAACCGACAGCCACATGACTGTCGGTTTAGGTGTAACTCGTGAACAAATTAGCTCATGCGGTAACGTAATACTTTTAATGATTTCTGTTCATCAATATCAGCAAATACGGACGGATTAGCAATTCGCTCAACATAAGATAATTGTGGCGCGGTATTAGCCACTTGTTGCATTAAAAAATCACAACCAAGTTCAGGGGCATTTAAGCACAGCAACACTTCACCTTGCGGGGCAAGCAAATCCGGCAGACGTTTCAATAAGCGCTCATAATCTTTAGTGGCCACAAAACTGCCACGTTGATTACTGGGTGGATCGGCCACAATCAAATCATACGGTCCAAGCTTAGTTAACTTGCCCCAAGATTTAAAAATATCGTGGCCTAAATAACGCGCACCTGCGGGTAAGTCATTTAATACATGGTTTTGCTTACCAATGCTTAACGCGCCTTTACTCATGTCCATGTTGACCACTTCATCTGCGCCGCCTTGCAAAGCCACTACCGAAAATCCGCAAGTATAAGCAAATAGATTTAGCACTTTCTTATGTTTTGCATGTTGTTTCACCCATGCTCGGCCATTGGCCATATCTAAGAATAAACCGTGGTTTTGTCCGCGTAATAAATGAACTAAAAAACGCGCGTCATTTTCAGTTACTATATGCTGTTCTGGTACTTCGCCATGCAATAACTCACTGAATGTTTGGCCACCGTGACGGTATTGGTACACCAAATTAAGTGTTTCAGTTGGTCGTTGTTGCTGCCAAAGGGCCTTTATTGCAATCACTAATTCATCCAGTTGTTCGGTTTCGAGCATCTTAAAACTGGTGAGCAATAATACTGGCTTATACCAATCTAAACACAGGTGTTCATCGCCCGCGAATAATCCGCCACGGCCATGAAATAAACGGCAAACATCATCACCGAACGTCAAATTTGGAACTATTTGTAAAAAACCTTTCATACACTCTCTTAACTCAATAAACTAAATACAATCAATAGGGTTATGCATTGGTGGTTGATGACTTAGCTTTAGCGTCACTGTCCACGCTATGGTCATTATCAACGTCACTACTGACTCCACTATCAACGTCATTATTAACCTTTTCGTCATCGTCATTTGTGTGTTCATCTTCAGCTGCAATTTCGGCTTCTGCTTTAACACTATTAGCGGATTCATTAAATGAGTCATCACTATCATCCGACAACAAAATTGCCAGCCAATTGCCCGAGTCGCTCGATTCAAGACCAATCTTAACAATCATGGTTAAGGGTACCGACAGCAACATGCCGACAGAGCCAAGCAGCCAACCCCAAAAAATCAATGATAAAAAAACCACTAAGGTAGACAAGCCTAAACCACGCCCCATAAAACGGGGTTCAACCATGTTACCCATCACCATATTGGTACCCACATACAATAAACCGGTAATACCTGCAGCCCCTGGGCCCATTTGGATAAAAGCCAATAACACAGCAGGAATTGCGGCAATAATAGAACCAATATTAGGAATATAATTAAACAGAAAAGCGATGACTGCCCATAACAAAGCATAGTCAACGCCAATGATTGTCAAACCGATACCAACAACCACTGCTGTTGCTAAACTGACAAGGGTTTTAATCACCATATATTGATTAACCGACTGCAAGAATTTGTCGATTTGCTTTAAACGCTTATCTGGAGCATCAAGGGCTAAATGAAACTTTCTAGGCATTGATTGCGCTTCAAATAACATAAATACGATAGTCAAAATAATCAGGAATAAATTAGCCATCACATTGCCAACACCAGACAACATATTGGTGGTCATGGATAACGCCATGCCGGGGTCAAAATAATCGAGTACTTTTTGTTGAGAAATCTGGATATTAAAATCTTGCAGTTTTTCAAGGATCCACGCAAATTGTTCAATCAATTGCTCCCGATACTTGGGCATTTCTTTGGAAAACTCAGTTACCGAACTGCCCACTAAACTGGCCAGCCACAAGCCCATTAACACAATAAATCCCATCATTAAGATGATCGATAACCATTTAGGAATACGGTAGCGCGTCATCAACACAATAGCAGGATTACAAATAACCGCTAAAAATGCAGATAATACAAACGGCACCACTATTGGGCTGGCCGTTTTAATTCCAGCCAAAATAATCACTACGCAAGCCATCACCACAAAACTTCGTACAGCCATGGGCGATTGTTGTAATCCATTCATAGAACTAAAAATCCTTATTATTGCTTATTAAAATGATTCTATATGCTAAGCTAAACTCAGTAACATATTGCAAACTAAGTTAAAATTCATTGTCGATTCATATATCAATTGATGACAATATTGGCTTACAACTACTTTTAGGGATCCACTCACTCAATATGAAACCAGAAACCGCTATTATACGCATTAAAAACTTACGTTTACGCACCTATATCGGCATTAAAGAAGATGAAATCAATAACCAACAAGATGTCATCATCAATGTGGTTATCCATTATTGTGCCGACAAAGCGCGAAACAGCAACAATGTCGCTGATGCGTTGAATTATCGCACCATTACTAAAAAAATCATTGCCTTGATTGAAAATAATCGTTTTTCTTTACTGGAAAACCTAACAAACCAAACTCTTGCCATTGCTAGCGAACATGATTGGGTTGAATTTGCCAGTGTTGAAATAGATAAACCCCATGCACTGCGCTTTGCAGACTCAGTGTCGATGGAATTATGCTATCAAAAACCGCAATAACAGACATGTTACGTGCAGTATTTGTGATCATTTTTTAAGGTTACCATCGTATATTGTTCTAATGAGTAAAGGGGAGCTTAGATGAAAATATTAATCACAGGTGCAACAGGGTTTGTTGGCCGACGCTTAGTTAAATCGCTTAGTGAGCATCAACTGATCATATTGACGCGAAATATTAATAACGCTAAAAATAATCTTGGTAGCCATCATCAATATTGGCAAACCCTTACTGATAAATCAGACCTTAACGATATTGATGCAGTGATCAACCTTGCCGGCGAACCGATAGTCAATAAACGTTGGAGTAACAAGCAGAAAAAACTGATATGCGACAGCCGTTGGGACATCACGGCAGCGTTAACTCAGCTTATTAGTAAAAGTACCACGCCACCGCATACGTTTATTAGTGCCTCAGCAGTAGGTTACTATGGCCGACAAGACCAAAATCCAGTTGATGAAACGAGTGGTTTTCATGCAGAATTTAGCCATGATATATGCCAAAAATGGGAAGATCTCGCACTTCAAGCCCAGTCACAACAGACCCGAGTGTGTATTACTCGCATAGGTATTGTGCTTGGGAAGAATGGCGGCGCATTAGCAAAAATGTTACCTCCATTCAAACTTGGTTTAGGCGGTCCAATAGGCAGTGGCGAGCAAGGTATGAGTTGGATCCATGTTGATGATTTAATTTCATTGATGGCCTACTTACTCAGCAACACAGATTTACAAGGCATTTTTAATGCTACCGCACCTCAGCCTGTTAGCAATGCCAAATTTGCTAAAGCATTAGGTAATGCGTTAAACCGTCCGGCCAAAATAACCACACCACCATTGGCTCTAAGACTAGCAATGGGTGAAATGTCAGAGTTGCTTACTACCGGTCAATTTGTGTTACCTAAACGAACTTTAGCAGCTGGCTTTGAGTTTAAATACTCTGATATCAACAGCGCATTAGATCATATTACTCACTCAGCGAACTGACTCAAAGTGCTAGCTCAAAGTACTAAGTCACTGAGCTAAGTCACCTGGCTAATGGGCATCACTTAACCAACTGTTTAATTTTGTCGATTATCGGTCCATAGCGACGCGCAAGTGGTCGGTGTTTTTTGTAAATAATGAACAATGGCTCACTGACCACCACATTGTTGGCTTGCTCGGTGGTAAAAGATGCTACGCGGATATGCTGTTGTTGGCCAAAATGGTCAACAGCAAATTGTGGTAGTACAGCAAATGCCAGCCCTTTAGCCACTGGCACAAGAATTTGGTTCAACTGATTAACGTAACTGCGAATGGGCACCTGCAATGCCAACGCTTGTTTTTTAGTAAAATACTGGCCGACTATTTGCGACCAATAATGCATCGCATCAGGGTGGCTCACCATTCCAAGCTCCATGAGCTGTTCAAATGTAACCGATTGATGTAAGTACGACTGAGGTAACACCAGACACAGAGACTGCGCAGCTAATGGAGTCACCACCAGCTCATCCATATTAATCGGCTGCGTAATTATACCCACATCAATGGTATTGGTCATAACACTGTCAATAATGCGTTTATTAGGCGCCGCTTCCAGATAGATTTGTAATTGACTATATGGCAACTGATAGTCAATAAGGTGAGGATATAAAAGCAACGCCATCGATCCCGAACACGCTAAACGGCAATCGCCGACATGCTCATCATCAACCGCTAATTGCGACAAAACTTGCTGTTGCTGCTGCTGCCAAACTAATGCTTGTTGATACAACACTATTCCAGCTTCAGTTAGCTCAAAGCTTTTTCCAATTCTAATGAGTAAATCAACACCCACTTGCTGCTCGAGCTTTTTAATGTGCTGACTCACGCCAGGTTGCGTCATAAAAAGTTGCTCTGCAGTATGAGTAAAATGCCCAACTTCGACGAGTTTAATAAATGTTGTTAACCATTGTTGATTTAACATGTCACGCCTCTACTCTGCCCCAAATATTGATTTCTCACCCATGACACAATCACGGATGGCTTTAATCTGAATGTTATTCACCTGAATGCTATTAACTTAAGTGCTGTTAATTTAAGGACTATTAACCGAAACGATAAAACTACAACGCTATCATAACAATTCTTAATATTATAGCGACACGATTAATAACTAAAAATTATCATTATGAGTATTTTTGATAATTTAACATTCATGTCTGAACTTCCTATACTGACATTATCAACTCGGAATGACGAGCTACATGGCAACACACAAATTCAGTGTAAAGAGGTTAAAATGAGTAATACATATCCACGCAGTTTTTCCCACATCGGTATCTCGGTTCCAGACTTAGACGCCGCCGTTAAATTTTATACCGAAGTATTAGGCTGGTATTTAATTATGCAGCCTACAGAAATAGTTGAAGAAGACACGCCTATCGGCGAAATGTGTACTGACGTATTTGGTGCAGGTTGGGGATCATTCCGTATCGCTCACCTTTCAACTGGTGACCGAATCGGTGTCGAATTATTCCAATTTACCAATCAGGAAAATCCAAAGGATAATTTTGAATACTGGAAAACAGGCATCTTCCATTTTTGCGTGCAAGACCCAAATGTTGAAGAACTCGCTGAAAAAATTGTTGCTGCTGGCGGTAAAAAACGCATGAAAGCACCACGTTATTACTACCCAGGTGAAAAGCCATATCGCATGATCTACATGGAAGACCCATTTGGTAATATTCTAGAAATCTATAGCCACAGCTACGAGCTACATTATGCTAGCGGTGCTTATAATTAACCTGTGTTAATTAGCCAACATAAGTTGCGCTTAATGCTGCTAGGTTGCGCCTCAGAACGATACTAACACTGTCGTTCTGCGGCGATCTTTTATGTATAAAAAGACTGAACTTCATCTACACTTAAATAACGCCACTCCCCTTCGGCTACATCGACACTCACAGCACCAATACTTTCACGATGCAGTGACACCACTTTATTGCCCACCGCAGCAAACATTCTTTTTACTTGATGAAACTTACCTTCAGTTAAGGTCAGTAATACTTCTTGTGGTGTGATAATTTGCAACTGTGCCGGTAATGTCAGCTCTTGCTCCCCTTGCAAAGCAATGCCTTGTAAAAAAGACTCTCCGGCATCTGCTGCTATCGGCTTAGCTAATTTAACCCGGTAAACTTTATGGCATTGTCCAGACGGGGACGTGATAGCAAATGTCCAACGGCCATCATCGGTAATAAGCACTAACCCAGTTGTATTGGCATCTAACCTTCCGGCAATATGCAACTCAGATGGTCGTTCGACGTCAATTAATGAGAATAGCGACGGATAGACACCATCGACATTAGAACAAAGAGTATTGGCAGGTTTATTGATTAACATATAACGAAACGCTCGAGCTGCAAGCTTTTGACCGTTTAAGCTGATGTCATTATTTTCATGAACTTGAACAGCTTCATTCCTGACAACCACACCATTAACGAACACCTCACCATTATGAATTAGCTGGATCGCGTCATACTTTACTAGCTCAGTACTTTTACAAATAAATCGATCAAGACGCATAAATAACCTTAACTTGGGATAATCATTTATTATTGGCTACTTAAGCGGATATTATGCTTTGTCTCGTCAAATATGCAGTCAATGGTGGAGGGTATTATGTCACAGACGTAAAGTGCGCTTTGTTTTATTATGGAGAATCGCAAACACATTACTCAAGTAAAAAAGAGTAAAAAAACGTAGCACCGACACTTAACGCAAACCCCACAAACATCATCGCAATAAAAAACCATTTGTGAGAAAAATTGCTTCCTTTAAATACCAAGTACGATTTACTGATGGTGTTACCGAGTAAAATTAACAACAATAAATTGATTAAATCAATATCCTTTGGATTCATAGACCATTCGGTCATCACCGATACAAGAATGGCATGAGCTTCAAAAAATGATACCAGTAAAGTACTGATCCCTCGCGAGAGACCGAGTTCACTGCCGATAAAATGCATGGCATATACAAGTCCGAGAATAAAAATAGATAGCTTAGCAACATTTTTCCAATTTATCGGATGATCAATTAATAACTCAATATCAACTGTTGGTTGCCCTGATTGGTTACTTAAAAAAAGTAAATTGGAGTGAAACTGCGCATATATTATCGCCGTAATAAAAAACAATAATTGCGTGACAAAGGGAATATAAAAAATAAAGGGTAATTGGTCTGCCAAAAAAAAGATAATAAATAGGCATTCCAGTAACATAGAACATAAAGCAAACAACAATGTCAGTAGCAAGTCACGCTCACTTGTTGATGCAAATTTTTTATCATTCAATATTTGTAAAAAAACAGCCGTGCTGGAAATAAATCCCCCCAGAAAACCCTGTAACTGGAAGCGACTGCGCTTTGCTAGCAAGTGAAAACTAAAAAAGCTGAATAACTCTAGACAGGCAACCAAAGGAACAATTTTTAATAGAGGGACGTAGGCTGCCACCACGAACAAAGCCGCCAACATGGTCATGTCAAACCATATATGTTTGTCTTTAAAATGATATGAGAGTGGTGTCTTATGTTCCATCGACAATATTTGCCTCTACAACTATGTATCGTGGTGGACTAAATTATGAATCTTCAGCACTTACACTTTGTCACAAAATTAGCCCTACACTCCACGAGATCGGTTCGGAGCACTATTCAATATAACTTAACTATACAGTAAACCAACTTAAAAACGATTAAGAGATAAAACAAGTGCTTGCCCTGCTGAGTAATCCGAAGCTAATGTGACTTGGTATATTTTATAACACTGTTTGGCGGGTGAAATAATATTAAACCTACCGCACTCATCATCGATAATGAGCAACAACCTAGTAATGTCAGCATCTAACTGTCCGCTAATATGCTGTTCAGATAATCATTCAACATCCAATACGCTAAACACATATTCTAAATTGATTAATCTAAATTCTGATAACTCACGTACTAAGGTGCAAACCCAATAAATATTATCAAACGCCATGCTATCACCGCACGAGACTTCAAGGATTATTGAAATGGCATGGGAAGACCGAACGCCATTTGAAGCTATTGAACATCTTTACGGTTTAAATGAATCGAATGTGATTAAACTTATGCGCAATTCACTTAAATCCAGTAGTTTTAAATTATGGCGTGCACGAGTCAGTGGCCGTAAAACTAAACACCTTAAATTACGACCTGAAGGTACTGATAGAGCGTATTGTCCAACCCAATATAAAATGCGATCAAAGTAGCCATATCAACTAATGTAAAAAAGGGAGATGACTAAGCATCTCCCTTTTATACTTTTAGCCGGTGTTTTAACCCGCTTTTAGCATCTCACTGCAAGACATATTCAATAACTGTCGACAACGCCAAACACCTAAAATAGCCACAATTACCGCCCCTGCGACTGGAGTAATCGCCCACCACGGCCAATGCATATATACAACCAGCTCAAACACTTGAGTTTTTAACATGTATAAAGCAAATTCTGCCACAATCACCGCTAATAAACCGGCAATTGCACCAAGCAAAGCAAACTCAATTCCAGTAGAAGCACGAAGTAACCAACCCGATGCGCCAAAAGTTCGCAACACCGCGAGTTCTCGTTGTCGAGTCGCCATGCCAGCTTCCGTTTGCGCAATCAACACCAAAGCACTGGCCAACAACACTAATGCCAACACCAATGACAATGACAACGACACTTGATCGATAATTTGTCGCAACTGCTCAACCATCGCCCCAACATCAATAATCGATATTGTTGGAAATTGTTGGATTAGTTGTAATACCACTTGATTGGCGCTCAGTAAGCTACCATCCGCCGCTAATTGCGCATCATTAAGGTGAAAACTGGCCATCGAAGTATAGGCAAATGGCGCCAACGCTTCAGGGGTGAATATCATGTAAAAGTTAGGTTGTAGGGTTTCCCACTGGACCTGTCTAATACTGGCAACCTTCACCGAAAATGATTGATTATCGATGCTATAAGTGAGCTTGTCGCCAAGTATAATTCCTAGCCTATCAGCGACACCGGACTCAACCGAAACATCATCAGCAGCTTGATTAAACTTGCCCTCAAGCAACTTATTATTTGGCGGTAAAGTATCTCGATAGGTCAAGTTTAGTTCGCGAGAAATCCCCACTCGCCCTTCAGCACCGTTTTCAGCTTGTTTACCTGAAATCAATTCTTCGTCATTTATATGAGTGAGTCGACCGCGCACCACAGGATAAATATCAGTCGCGTTAATATGATTTAGGCTTAAAAAGTCGTTTAACGGCTTAGCATCCTCAGGGGCAATATTAACTAGAAAGTAGTTAGGTGCATTTTCTGGTAACTGCTTTTGCCATTCATTGAGTAAATCTTGACGCAAAGCCAAGATGGTTAGCAATAATACCAATGCACTGCTAAATCCAACCAATTGCACAGCATTTTGACGAGCTCGACGACGCAGACCGGCTAGTGCTAATTGAAAAGGATTGGTGGTTTTCATGCCAATGCCATGACCAAAACGGATCATCACAAAGCCCAGCACACTGAGTAAAAAACCTAACAATAATACTGCAAGTACCACTGTCATCGTCAATGCTAAACTTCTTGAATACAAATACCCCAACAAGGCCATTGCGGCCAAGCTTAATAGTAAATGGAGCCACATGCCCAGCTGCAAGCCTTCTAATTGGCGCTGCAATACTCTTAATGGCGGAATGGCTAACAGCCGCATTAACGGATAAGCAGAAAACATAAATGCACTGATCAGTCCCGTGCTTACACCTAATAAAACAGGGCGTAAATACGGTGGAGAATAAGCTGCTATTTCTGGTGGTAAAAATGCCGTAATGCCAATGTCGAGCAATAACCCGCCCAGTAACCCCAGTACAATACCCAACAAGGTCACTAACGACAAATGCAGTCCGAATAACACCCGAATTTGCTTGCCTGAAGCGCCAAAGGTTTTCAGCATGGCCACAACATCATAATGGCGTTGGCAGTAACGCTGTGCTGCAATACCAATGGCAGCGCACGCCAAGGCAATCCCAAGTAAACTGGCTAGCAGTAAAAAACGCTCCGCACGTTGCACAGCTGAAGCTATCGGGGAATCTCCCGATTGCACATCGACCCAACGTTGACTGTTATTGAGCAAAGGTTTAGCTTGCAGTTCAAATGCGGTTAATTGCTCTGCATTACCAGTAAATTGGTATAAATACGTCACCCGACTACCGGGTTGAATAATACCCGTCGCCGCCACATCATCTAAACGGATGAGTAATACTGGTGAAGACGCAAACGGATTAAACCCCGCATCCGGTAAACGACTAATCTCTTCGGTTAGCGATAACTCACTATTACCCAATTCAATGCTTTTAGGGTAGCCAAGCAAACCACCTAAGCGATTTTCAAACCATGCTTGTCCCTTGCTTGGTAATGCTCGAGTGACACCGTTACTCAGCTCTATATCGCCTTTTAACGGATAGCCCTCACCTACTGCTTTAACGGTCACTAATTGAAATTTATCGCCCGAATACACCATCGAGTTAAATTGCATGTTAGTGACGTGGGCAAGGCCTAACTCATCGGCAACAGTAAGGACTTGTGAATCAAGTTCAACCGGAGAGTCAATAATACGGTCAGCGGCAATAAAGTTAGAGGCTTCGCCATTAATGGCCACTTGTAAACGCTCACTAACCCGCGCTAGCCCGGTAACGGACAACACCGCTAACGTAATAGCCAACACGATAAGAATTAATTGCCCTTGAGCGAGTTCACGTTTAAACAATCTCCACGCAATTTGCCACTCCATTAGTTAACCTCCTCAGCATGTTCCGCGCTCACATGGGCAGCCTTCAGATTATCTGCGTATGGTTCAGATAAATGACCATTCTCCATCACTAATTGGCGTGCGCAACGTTTTGCTAAATGCAAATCATGAGTCACTAACACCAACGTGGTGTCACTTTCTTGGTTTAACGCAAACAACATATCAGCAATTTTATCGCCATTTACACTGTCTAAGTTGCCTGTTGGTTCATCTGCAAACAGCACTTTGGGTTCACAAATAAAAGCTCTGGCAATCGCCACACGTTGCTGCTCACCACCCGATAATTGTTTAGGTAAATGATTTAATCGATGAGATAAACCAACGCGATTAAGCATGGTTTGGGCTTTCTGCTTGGCATCTTTCACCCCAGCAAGCTCTGCGGGTAGCATAACGTTTTCAAGCGCGGTTAAGGTATCAACCAACATAAATGACTGAAAAATAAAACTGACTTTTTGCTTACGAAGCGCTGCTTTTTGCTCTTCATTTAATCCAGATAATGCCACGCCATCTAACACTATCTCACCAGAGGTAGGAGTATCTAATGCTGCAAGTAACCCCAATAGTGTCGACTTACCTGAACCTGATGGCCCCAAAATGGCGATACTGTCTCCTTGCTTGACTTCTATATTAATGCCGTTGAGGATAGTCAACTCTCCCTCTTGGGTCACGACAGTTTTATTGAGGTTAGTTACAGTAATGGCACTGGTATTTCGATCGATATTATTAGACATACAATCCTTCTTATATTCGTCACTTAAACGCGTGCTTACCAGCGTGTTTATACTGATAGTTATGAGTGTACCAACCTATGCTGCCACGATTTTGATATTAGGTGATAGCTTAAGTGCAGGTTATGGCATGCCAGAAGATCAGGGATGGGTACAATTGTTACGTAACCAGTTGCCTCAACATCAGGTAATTAATGGTTCTGTTAGTGGTGAAACAACGGCGGGAGGATTGCGTAGACTCCCGAGTTTACTGGCCTCAAGCAAACCTGATCTGATTGTCATTGAACTAGGTGGTAACGACGGACTGCGAGGTTTTCCGCCTAATAAACTGAAATCAAATCTTACAAAAATCATTACCCTATCGCAGCAACAAGGCGCCAAAGTGTTATTAACTGAGATTATGGTACCACCGAATTACGGCCCTAGGTATGCCAAATCTTTTACTCAGATTTACCATCAACTGGCCGAACAATATACAATTAAGTTGATCCCTTTTTTCATGCAAGATATTGCCACCGACAAAGCACTTATGCAGCGCGATGGAATTCATCCAAATGAACAAGCTCAAGACACTATTACGCTGTTAATGTTACCTTGGATCACACAAGCTTTATCCGAGTAAATACTTAAATTTGAACAAGTTTTGTTCAACATGTTAAAAACATTTTAATAAAGTGATCGAAAGTCATTTTAATTTAAGCATCAATGTTTAAAATGGACACTCAGCAAGCGCATTAAATAAGCATAAACATATAACGATAAACTTTAGACAACAACAAAGGCAATAAGGAAATAATATGTCCGTCAGTCGTCAAAAAAAAGTATACCTGCCAACAGCAACACGTAAAAATCAATACATTACCATTGGTTTTCCGTTAACTGATGAATATCTTAATGCATACAGTGATTTAGAAACTTGTTATGATGAGTTTAGTAAACTTGTCTATCAACTAGCCGAAAAACAAGAATTGTACAACGTTCACGTTGTCACCACTGATAAATTACCTATGGTCCGCTATCACAGTGAGGCTTATTGCTTAACCACAGACGAGCAATTACGTTTTTTCTATAACCCTGCACACCATGAAGCTAACCGTTTACACAGCGTTGCAGGCTTTAGAGCTAGAAAACTTAGAATTGTATTTTTAGCCACAGGCAATGACCTTCGCAGTAATTCGGCGGAATTTCACTCGCATGTGAAAAAATTTATAGCTGAATTAAAACCATTATTACCTGTTAAAAATGTGCCAATTAAAGTCCGTGACCACCAGCATATTTCTTATGACTTCTTTGCCAAAGCCAAAGGACTAAAAGAAACCTACGGTTATAAATTACGTGCTGTTGATAGTCGCTATCACCGACGTCATTGCGAGCTTCCAGAAAATGTCAGCACGCTCAATTATGTCACCATTAACATTCCAGTTGATCGTCGTATCAAGAAGCAGTTACTTGCAAATGATACCACCGACTTTACCAGTGTTTATCAAAAGGTATGTGACAAATTTATCGAAGCGACAAAAAGCAAACAGCTTAATCGTGTTGCAGTAGTTGCTAATGGTAAAATACCGCTAGTACGTAACAGTAAGTATGAGCAATTAACCAGTACAAATGAGTTTCAGATGGTCGGGTTTGATCCTCATGCCGAATCACCTGAGCCAATTTGTCACTGGGATGCGAACAAGCTTGTAGACGTTTTCCGATTTGTGATTGTCGCAGGTAAAAGTGATGAAACAGATGAAGGTTATGGTCGGTTTATGAATCAAGTTGAAGAAGCTATACGTGTATTTACCAATGAGTTCGACATTGATAAAGAACACGCCGATGTCATTTTACGTTTCCATCAACACATCAGTTACAAAGCTTAGTCACTCATAAGCTTTGCAATATAAAAAACGACAGCCAAGGCTGTCGTTTTTTTCTTTAATCAATTGCGTTGTACTGCTGTTACTGTACTACACCGATTGATTACGCTCCGCAAAACGATTCATCATAGTGGTCACTGATAGTGAAACGCCATGAGCAATTTTATCCGCTAGCTTTTTCTTCATTTGATATTGAATTTTAATCACTTGATGGGTATTCACCAAGTCTAAAATTACATCATCGCTGGTAGAAACCGCATCAATAAGCCCTAAATCAATTGCTTGTTGGCCATACCAATGTTCACCAGTGGCGACTTTAGCAATGTCCATATTAGGACGATAACGGCCGACAAACTCTTTAAAAAGCACGTGAGTTTCTTCTAATTCCTGTTGAAACTTAGCTCTGCCTTCATCAGTGTTTTCACCAAAAACGGTTAAGGTACGTTTAAAGTCACCAGCAGTGTGCTGCTCATAATCAATATCATGATTTTTTAGCAGACGATTAAAGTTGGGGATTTGCGCAATCACCCCAATTGAGCCCACTATCGCAAACGGTGCGGCGTAAACCTTATTAGCCACACACGCCATCATATAACCACCACTTGCAGCCACTTTATCTACGCAAATAGATAACGGGATATTGGCTTGACGCAAACGGTCTAACTGGCTTGAAGCGAGGCCATATCCATGAACCATGCCGCCACCACTTTCAACATTGACCAACACTTGGTCGTCTTTATCTGCGATGGTTATAATTGCGGTCACTTCTTGGCGTAATGACGAGACTTCATTGGCATCTATACTGCCTTTAAAATCGATAACGAATACTTTGCCTTTGGTTAAGTTTTGTTTCTCAGCAGCTTTTTCGGCTGCTTTTACTTGCTTTTCATAGGCTTTAAATTGCTTTTTAGGCAGTAACTCTTCTTTCAACTGATGCTTTAACTGCATAAGTTCATCTGAAATATCAGTCAGTCTTAGCTCACCTTTATCAGATTTATTTTTCATGCTAGCCGCCAGCACAAATATTACTACCGCTAGAATAGCGACAACAATGGTTACCGCTTTTGCTAAAAATAGGCCGTATTCATATAAAAATTCCAAAACTCGCTCCATACAGGGATGACAATCTCGCGGTATTTTAACAGTAATAACTAATAAGTAGACAATAAAAAACCCAGCTAATTGCTGGGTTTTTTAAGATATTGCGCACTAATTAGTAAGCATTAGTTACAGCTTTGGATCACATCGCTATTAGTCACAACAATCGTTGCTTGTCCTAATCCCGTTGATTTTGCAAAACCTGCAACTTGAGACTGTATTTCAACAGTCGCGGCAGCAGCCATACCGTCGGTAACGCCATCTACTTCACCAGGGCTAACAATCGAACTATGATGACCTTTAGAGAAGCGTACAGCACCAGAACCTGGTGTAGTTGTATCTACACATCCTAGCGCCAGCGAGGCAATTAACGGTTCAGTACCCGATAATGGGAAACCTTCAACGCTGTTAGGTAATGTTTGGTCACCTAAGTTACCTGCACCGTCGCCAACTATTTCAACTAAATGCACAGGTAAACCAGTAGCAGCTAATTTTTCGCCATGGTTAATTGGGTCAGCAGAATCGACTGCTGTTTGCACTGCAAAAGCAAATGTCGGTATAAATTCAGCATACACAGCTTGAACTAAAGCAGCATACTCGGCGCTACCTTCCTCATAACCTGCAGTATTTGCAGCAGTAACGAGAGCGGCAAACGTACTAGAGGCTGTGACATTGGCAAATAACTGTGGACCAAATGCAGCAGAACCCGCAAATGCTCCAGCTAAACCACCAGCAGGTGCGACTAACGATGCTGCATTAATTGCATAAGCGTTAGGCAAAGCATCACCCGTCATAGGATTAACTAATCCAGTACTGGCATAAGTAGAGAACGTAGTGCCCACAATGCCACCTAAACTCAAACCTTGAGCACTGATTTTAGACACATCAAATACTTGAGGTTGATTTGCCGCAGCGAGTTGTTGCGCCATTCCAGTCAATAATAATCTTAAACCTAAATGGTCTAAAGTTGCTTGACGGAAATTGTCACGCACAGTTAATGTGCTGGCAATGTTAACAAACACTAATGGATTACCATTCGTGAACGCATCAGGTGTACCTACTACAGGACCAAATGCAGGGGCTGTTGCAGAGATTTCATAAGTGCCGTCTTTGTCTAAGTCAAATGAACGAGCACCGTGCAATGGCATATCAATCGCAATAGTAGCAACACCAGCTGCTGCGTATGTACCAGCATAAGCTAGTGCCATTTCTTTACCACCACCTAAACCATGCATTGCAATTGTTGTTGGCCAACCACTTGTTGGAGGGACAAAAGTTCCACCTTGCGCAGCGGTAAATGCTGCAAGCTTAGCCGCATTCGGTAAGGTAATTTGAACTGAAACAGTTTCATAACCTTTGATAGCCGGAATAGGGTTAAACTTGGTTAAATGTTTTGTTTTATCTGCAGCAGTACCATCGTCAAGTTTCCACTGTTTACCTGCAAGCAATGCAGGATTACCCAATGCTGCTTGAGGATCTACACCGTTATCAGATGCTTGTGCAAAAAAGTTAGCTTGGCTTAATGTACCAGCCTGTAAAGCTAGCAATACCGACACAGGGCTGTCACCTTGAGCAAACCAACGGCCATTAGGTGCTGTTGGAGCACCATCGACGATTGGGATCACACAGCCAGCTGATGAACAATCACCGTAGATTGGCAGTTTAATTTTGGCAGTATAAAGATCTGCCATATCGGCGACTACATAGGCTGCACCCGATGCTGGCGTTAACCCAGCAGCCTGAGCAACTGTGAATCCTGTTGGCGTAGGAGCTTGCACAAATGAAGGTGTGTAAGCAGGATTAGAAGCCATCAATAATTTAGTGGTTTCATACACATCAGCGACTGACTGAGTGGTGAATAAACCAGAAAAACTAATCGATTCAGGGTCAACGCCATGTGTTGCAGCAACACCTTTTTCATAACTGTTGACCAGATACTGCAGCATTTTTTGTTGTTCTGTTTCAAGCTGCTGAGTTTCAAAATCTAACTTTAACAGACCATAGGTTGTTGACGGAGCAATACCACGGCCTAACGAGTCTTGAATAAGATCGGTAGTCACATAGATATAAGACTGGCCAGCCTTTAATGGTTTAATCGGTACTATGGCAACTTTATTGCCTGATGCTTTTGATACGAAGTCAACGCCAAATTGAAGCTCTTCACCTACTTTACAGGCTGAAACTGAAGGTGCTGATTTACACTCAGCATCACTTGATAATGCTCCGCCGACAGTCGCTTCAAACATGCGTACTGCACCTGGTTGAAATACCGAGGCGGCATCCAACGTTAATGCATTGCCCTGTAAATCATTAGCAAGTTCGACAGTGATTGAAATAGGAGAACTCGTTGACCAGCCGTCTAATGCGCCTAATGCCAGCTGAGGGTTAACATAATCTACGCCATCCTCACCGGGTATATTTAATGTGCCATCGGTTGTGCCACTAAAAAGTAAATCGTTTGGTAATGGTAATTTGCTATTAGCCGGATCAAACTGCATATGTGAAACAGGTACTAACGGCTCAGCATTATCTACTGCTTCGTTAAAACTGTCACCACCACATGCTGTCAAGCCAAGAGCAGATGTTATTGCAACACCCAAAATGAGTCTTTTCATCTTTTTTCCCCAAATCTTGTTTTAATAATTTTGTTTTCCCCAAGAATTGGTCACAATAGTCCTATCATGCGACCATAAGGACTTATGTTAGTCCTTAACTATTCTCAAGTTAACGTAAAATTATTGAGTTAGCTACAAGTTTGTTACATGCAAATGACCTATTCACATACAATTATTAATCATTTGTTTCAAACGGTCGTTTATTTTTTATCCGGTACTAGATTTGACGGGCGATTGCGCTAAGAGGAAATAATCAATCATGTTGGAATATCAAGCTGCAAAAGATTTACTCAATAACAAAACAATCTTGGTTACGGGCGCTGGAGACGGTATTGGTCGTGCAGCATCAATCGAATTTGCCAAACACGGCGCAACGGTAATTTTACTCGGTAAAACCGTTAAAAAACTCGAAAATGTATACGATGAAATTGTTAATGCCGGTTATCCAAAGCCAGCCATTGTGCCGTTAGATATGAAAGGCGCGACCGAACAGAATTATATTGATATGGCAGACACCATTGCCGAACAGTTTGGTCATTTAGATGGTTTATTGCATAACGCATCTCAGTTGGGGGCATTAGGTCCATTTGAGCATATTGATTTAACCTCGCTTGAAACCATTTTAAAGGTTAATGTCACGGCTCAAGCCATCATGACCAAGTCATTATTGCCTATTATGCGTAAAGCCGAGCATGCTTCAATTGTGTTTACTTCAAGCGGTGTTGGACGTAAAGGTCGTGCTTATTGGGGACCTTATGCATTTTCTAAATTTGCCACCGAAGGCATGATGCAAGTATTAGCTGATGAGTGTGATAATACCTCTGTAAGGGTTAATAGTATTAACCCAGGTGCGACTCGTACAGAAATGCGAGCAAAAGCTTATCCAGCTGAAGATCCACAAACACTAAAAACAGCTGAGCAAATTATGCCGACTTATTTATTCTTAATGGGTAATGAATCTATCGACACCAATGGCCAAGCACTTAATGCACAATAGTTAACCTGTATTAGTTAACCTGTATTTGGGCTCGCTGAAATAAAAAACGGAAGCAATAGCTTCCGTTTTTGTATTAATAAGCGTCTCAATTAGAAGCTCATATTCTCGGTATTCTGGCTAACTAACTTTTCACCAATTCCTGTCACCATGGTTAACTGTTTCAGATCGGTAAATTTGCCGTTTTTGGTTCGATAGTCAACAATCGCTTTTGCTTTGGCTTGCCCAATACCTTTCAGTGCTTGTAATTCCACAGCGCTGGCTTTATTGATATTGACCTTTTGCATAGCCGTTGACTTTTTCTCAATCGATTTTGTGACTTTCTTTGTAGGCTCTGCCATTGCTTTTGCCGCTTCTGCAGCAAAAGAATTACTGCTGAGTAAACAACATAAACACGTAATTAATGCAGTTAATGTCAATGATAACTTCATGAAAATCTCCTTTCTTCCTTAGTTTGCTGGTATGCATCCTGCTCCATTACCAAGCTCGAAAGATTCAGAACGCTATACGATTTCCGAATCGGAGGCTAACTGTAGTCAACAAAATCGAATTGTACAAAAAAAATACTATTTTATTCGCTACTATCAACAGTCTGACTTTGTTTCGGTTTACTTTTAGACATCATTGACGAAGTAAACTGCTTTAATTCACCGAGTAAATGTTGATGAACGTGGGATAATTTAGGCTTGTTGTGTTTGTTAAATGCGATCGGCCGACACAAGCTCATGGCTTGATACCCTAACCTTGCAGTAAGTAAACCACCGCCAAGCCCTTGTGCAATTCGAGCAGACACCTTGCCGGTCATTTCTACTGATAATAATTGGGTACCTAAATCGGTAATCACCTCGGTACTGCCAGCATAAATAATATTCGTCACAATACTACGAATCAGTTTTATGCGGCTCCAGTAACCCAGCTCCACAGCATAAATGACAGCGACTTCATTAATCATTTTTTGATTTCGCCACAAGATAATCGCCATATCCAGTGCAGCTAATGGGCTTGCTGCTAATAATAATGCCGACTCAGCAGCAAAGCGGTTAACGCGTTTCTTCGCCAGTAAATCGCGCTCGGATAGCACAATATCTTCAAATAACAACACGATTTCTGCATCATTATGTTCATGGCTACAGGCTTGTAAATATTGTTGTTTAGCCTGATTATTTGGGTATTTGGCTAATATTGGTGCCAAAAACGTTTTGGCTTCGCCCATTTGCATGCTTTGGGATAATCGCTCAGCTGTGCTTTGATGATCACTGACTTGTTTAAGATTAACCAACTTACGCCATTCTTTAACCGTAATGACCGTGGCCCATAAGCTAACAATGGATAACACAGAAGCATAAAAACCAAATAACCACGGACTTTGTTGAAAAGAGTCAATTAACCCCATCACGGTTTGTACGATAACCAATAACACCAAACCAATTACCGATAATAAAGCCAATAACGACCAACGCTTAGCCTTTGCGGGTTTAATGCTGTCGTCCATTGCTGCTGGCAATTCTGATAGCGATTGCTCACAAATAAAGTCAATTTCTTCAAATGATTTAGTCGGCTTAATTGCTTCTTCAGCTGATGGGTTCTCATCTGTCACAATAAGATCTGACTCGGTAAATATTTGCGATTTTTTTATCGGCGAATTACGTGTAGGTTCATTCATAACTAATGCTCACATTTATTCTCAAAATAAAACCATTAAGACAATTTATCGCCTAATAGAAACTCCAAGAGATGGTCGAGACGAATGTGTTCGAATTGCGGATTATTATCATGGATATGGCTCAAATTGGGCGGTAGGAAAGCACTAAAGCTAAACCCTTGTTGTTGCCAAAACTCTGCATCGGGTAATGATGTGGGCACATCTCCTGGATATACGGTGACTTGCTTACCATCAAGCCCAGTGCCTTTTACCACTTCTTGTTGAACACCCTCTATATTAACCATCCCGTGTTGAGTGGCCTTAATCGCACTTATCGCCATGGTTTCAACTTCACTGCCTTCAAAGTTGGCATAATGCTGGCTTTGTTGCAGCATTGCGGTTAACAAACTAAGCACATGGCTTTGCTGATCACGGGTCACTCTGTCTACTTGGCTGGCAGCAAAAAGCACTTTGTCTATCCGCGGTGAAAATAAACGTTTAATTAAGCTCGACTGGCCAAACTGAAAACTTTCCATAATGCTGTTTAATGCGCGCCCCATGTCATTAAACTGTGCCTGACCATGATTAAGTGCGTTTAAACAATCAACCAACACTAGTTGGCGATCAAATCGAGAAAAGTAGTCGCGGTAAAATGGCTTAACAACTTGTGATACGTACTGTTCATAACGGCGCTTAAGGACATGATAATTTGAATCGCTTGGACTTGCTGATAACTCTGAATGCTGAATTGGGCTTAAGGTAAGCAATGGGAAAAATGTCAATAACGGGGTATTTTCGTATTCGCCCGGTAACAACATACGCCCTGGTTGAGCGTGATAAAATCCCTGCTGTCTAACCAAGTCGACCAATAAAGTTTGGTACAAATCAGCAATGTACTTAAGTTGCTGCTCATCAGCTAATTGGCTTAACTCTAACGTCTCTACAGCTTGGGTAAATGCGCTAAATAAGGGAGAGTTACGTAAACATGTCACATTAACCTGTTGTGATAAACACCATTGAGTAAAATCTTGTTTAAGCATCGGTAAATCAAGTAACCACTCACCTGGATAATCAACAATATCTACGTACAAGGTTGCGGTATCAGTTAGCTTTGCTAACAAACCTTGCTGAGGCTGATACTTAATCGCTAAACGTAATTCGGTAATGTTTTTGGTTGAAGCAGGCCAATACGGAGGCGACGAACATAATGCATTCATTGCGCCTTGATAATCAAAACTGGCAATGTCTAAATCGGGTTGCATGGCGCGGTTGACAGCAATTAGTCGACCTTCGCGAGCCACTTGCCATAATGGTAAAGGATTGTGCTTGGCACCTTTGCCAGCATGCAATAACTGGTTTACTAAGCCACTAATAAAAGCGGTTTTACCTGCACCAGATAACCCTGTGACGGCTAATCTAACATGACGATCGGTACTGCGATTAACAATAGACTGAGCCGTTTGGCTGACTTTAAACAAGGAACGATCTAAAAATCTCATGATGGCTGATGGCTCCCCAAAAAACACGGGCGGATAACCGCCCATTAGAAGGATTAAAGACTATTGATTTGGCGTTTAAGATCAAAGTTGTCTGAGGTGACATGTTCTTCGAGTCGTCTTAAACGGAGTTCTAATCCGTTAAATTGACGATTAACATCAAACAACGCTTGCTTTGCAGGTTCACCTGCTTGCCAAATTTTCTTTTTAATTTCAATATCTTTGTGATGTTCTTTGTTGTCTAAGTTTTGTGGTTTGATGTCTAATATCATCCATAAGGCAATATAAACAACAAACACAATCCCTGTTCCACCGAGTAAGAATATCGACACAGCAATGACTCGCACTAGCCATGTTTCAAAGTTAAAGTAATCTGCTATACCTGAACACACCCCAGCCACTTTACCATTTTTTGGGTTGCGGTATAGAGTACGACCATTAGATGGGACCATGTTTCGCTCTCCATTCTGGTGATTCAGTATCTAGAATCGCTTCTAATGTTTCAATGCGACCGCTCATTTTTTCAGCTTTCGCAATGAGACCATTAAGCTGGTTAAATTCTTCCTCGGTGAGCCCCTGGCTCACTTGTCGCTTACTGCGATAATGAAGAACCAACCAGATAGGTGCCACAACAACCATAAAGATGATAATTGGTGCAATAAGAAGATCCATATCCATAACTCACCTCTGAATAAATTTACGCTTTAGATTTAGGTTGTGCTTTCGCACTCATTTTTGCTTTTAATGCTGCTAATTCATCATTCACAGAATCTTCTGCTTCTAATGCTGCAAACTCGTCAGCTAGAACGTTCTTTTTACCTAAATCATATGATTCTACTTGTGCTTCAAGTCCTTCAACTCGGCGCTCGTATTGTTCAAACTTCATCATTGCATCATCGATTTTGCTTGAATCAAGCTGCTTTTTGACTTCTAAACGTGAAGTGGCAGTTTGCTTACGCATTATGATGGTTTTTTGACGAGCACGAGCATCATTCAATTTTTCTTGAAGTTGAGCGATTTCATCTTTTAAACGAGCGACATGCTCTTCAACAACTTGCAGTTCCATTTCAAGTGTTTGCAATAAACCCACTGTTTTTTGCTTTTCACTCAACGCGGCTTTGGCTAAGTCTTCACGATCTTTGGATAACGCTAACTCAGCTTTATTCTGCCAATCTTGAACTTGCTCTTGAACACGAGCAATCCGACGAAGTAATTCTTTTTTCTCTGCCAATACTTTAGCGGAGGTTGAACGTACTTCAACAAGTGTGTCTTCCATTTCTTGAATGATAAGACGGACCATTTTTTCTGGATCTTCGGCTTTATCAAGTATTGCGCTGATATTAGAATTAACGATATCTGCGAAGCGAGAGAAAATTCCCATAATGTGTTCCTCAAAATTAACGTGGATGTCGCAGTTGGTATTACACATTACGTGCCAACATTTACAAATGCAACAACATCATAGGCTTAAACAAATATTTAACTTTTGCTTTCTTTTAACACTCAAGCCATTTATTATGATTTTCACCAATTATTAGTCTAATTCACTAACAATTTTGCGAGTAAGCTAACTGTGAGCAAACAATTCCAGCAAGACAATCTCATCGGCCAATCTAATGCACTACTTGAAGTATTAGAACATGTGTCTAAAGTCGCGCCATTATCTAAGCCGGTGCTCATTATTGGTGAGCGTGGTACGGGTAAAGAATTAATTGCCGAACGACTTCATTACTTATCCCCTCGTTGGGATCAAAGTTTTATTAAACTCAATTGTTCTTCATTAAGTGAAAACTTACTCGAAAGTGAACTCTTTGGCCATGAGTCAGGTGCATTTACGGGTGCAAAAGGACGACACGAAGGCCGTTTTGAGCGTGCCGATGGTGGAACACTGTTTTTAGATGAGTTAGCCAACACTTCCGGGTTGATCCAAGAAAAGCTATTACGTGTTATCGAATATGGTGAATTTGAACGAGTGGGTGGCAGTAAAACGGTTCAATCTGATGTTCGACTTATTTGTGCTGCTAATGAAGATTTACCTACTTTGGCTGATAATGGTGAATTTCGAGCTGATTTACTCGACCGTTTAGCCTTTGATGTGATCACCTTGCCACCATTAAGACATAGAACCGAAGACATTATGCCACTAGCTGAACATTTTGCGATTAGCATGGCAAGACAACTATCGCTGGAATATTTCAGTGGTTTTAGCCCGCTGGCAGTAGAACAATTAATGATGCACAGTTGGCCAGGAAATATCCGAGAATTAAAAAATGTCGTCGAGCGAAGTGTTTACCGCGAAGGGGCTGATGGCCAAGAAATTGATCATATTATTTTAGATCCTTTTGCATCACCCTATCGTCCTGTAAATCGTGTCAAAACCCGTGAGCGTCAATCAACTCCAATTGAACACGCTCCAGCATCTGTGACTGAATCGACTGAGTTAAATGTTAAAACGGAAACATCAGTCGTGCTTAACAGCATCGAATTCCCGATTGATTTTAAAGAATACACCGAAAACAGTGAAATAGAATTATTGCAACGAGCATTAGCTGAAGGCCAATATAATCAGAAAAAAACAGCCGATTTGTTAGGCTTAAGCTATCATCAGCTTCGAGGTATTTTGAAAAAGTACAACTTACTCGACAAGAGCTGAATCTAGCTAGGATATGCTCATTGCCCCAATGCAATGAACACTGTTAAAATACCCACTCAAAGTCGATAAAAAATGATCACTCTATGCCTGTTATAGTAAAACGCTGGTATCAGCAGATGTCTTTATGTCTCTCCAGTATCGTGCTGGCTGCATGCGGACAAGTGCAATTGCCTTCTGGCCTGGTGTATTGCAGCGAAGGTAACCCTGAAAGCTTTAACCCTCAACTTGTTACTTCAGGTACCACTATTGATGCCACTTCACATCAAATTTACAGTAGACTCGTTAATTACAGCCAAGAAAAAGCCGAGATCACACCTGGATTGGCCACATCATGGCAGGTGTCCGATGATGGTTTAAGCTATGTTTTTACTTTACGTGAACATGTGAGTTTTCATAAAACTCGCCATTTTACTCCCGCAAGAGACTTTAATGCCGATGATGTGTTGTTTTCATTTAATCGGATTATTGATCCATTACACCCATATCATCTAGTCAGCAGAACCGGTTATCCTTTTTTTCAAAGTATTGGTTTTGCTGATTTAATTGGCTACATTGAAAAAGTAAACGACTACCAGGTTATCTTTCATTTAACTCGAAAAGACGCTTCTTTTTTATCTAATTTGGCTACTGATTTTGCCGTTGTATTATCGGCAGAATATGGTTATCAACTGTTAGCCCAAGGCACTCCTGAAGATATCGATTACTACGCAGTAGGCACAGGACCTTTTCAGCTCAGCCAGTATGTGAAAAACGAATATATTCGCTTTAAAAAGAATCCTGTCTATTGGGGCCCTACGGTTGAAATTGATCAATTAGTATTTGATATCACCCCAAGAAGCACAGCACGAATTGCTAAATTAATTACCGGAGACTGCAGCGTGTCTGCATTACCCAAAGCTGGTGAGTTGGCAGTGCTTGACCAACATAAAGATATTATTATCGATGCTAAACCTGGACTAAACGTAGCATTTTGGGCATTTAACACTCAAAAACCGCCATTAGATGATGTTCGTGTAAGACGAGCACTTGCGCATGCTATTGATAAAAATAATATTCTAGACGTGGTATATAACGATACCGCTGTGGAGGCGACAGGTGTTTTACCTCCGGCATCTTGGGCTTACAGCAAAAACTTATCTCCAAATGAATATAACCCAGAAAAAGCCAAAGTATTACTGCACCAAGCAGGTGTATCTAACTTATCCATTAATGTGTGGGCCATGCCTGTTGCACGAATTTATAATCCGAGTGCATTGAAAACAGCGGAGCTCATTCAGGCCGATTTAGCCCGTATTGGCGTAAAACTGAATATCATTAGCTATGATTGGAGTGTATTCACCCAAAAGCTAGCCAGTTCGAATTATGATTCAGTGTTGATTGGTTGGAATGCGGATAATAGCGATCCAGATAACTTTTTTACTCCATTGTTAAGCTGCGCCGCATTAGCCTCTAACAATAATCGCTCTCGCTGGTGCAACAAAGACTTTGAACACCTGCTAACCCAAGCTCAGAGTGTATCGACTCAACCTGAACGCAAAGCATTTTATCAATCAGCAGAAGCTATTATTAGCGATCAAGTTCCGCTAGTAACAATCGCACATGCCAAAAAAGTGGTGTTGAAGAAAAGCAATATTACCGCCATGCAAATTAGGCCTTATGGCGGTATTTCCTTCGCCAAAACAACTCAAGCAATAGAGGGAACTGAATAAATGTGGCGTTATCTTTTTAGTCGCATAACCCTGTTTATGGCCACATCTCTAGTCATGGTGGCCGTACTCTTTATGGCGTCGGGACAGTTTCCTGTCAGTAAAGCGTATTCACTATCAGGGGTTCAATATCCAACGCTTGAACAACAACAGCAAATAGAGCAAGACTATCAACTGCATGATAACCAATTACTGCAGTTTACTGCCTACTTGCGCCAACGCTTATCGGGTAACTTTGGTATTTCCAGTAACTCGCAGCAAGAGGTTCTAGAAGAGCTTGAAGCAGTACTACCTGCGTCTTTTGAATTATCATTGTTTTCAGGTTTTATAGCTGTGTTTTTTGGTGTACCCATTGGCGTGCTAGCCGCATTAGGTAATAACAAAGCACTGCAACGCAGTATTTTAGCCATCACCTTAACAGGCTATTCTATTCCGGTATTTTGGCTCGGCTTGACCTTATCTATGTGGTTTGGGGTGAATCTTGGCTGGCTGCCCATTTCAGGTCAAATCAATTTACTTTATGAAATTGAACCTGTGACAGGTTTCATGCTGGTCGACACTTTATTATCCGATTCTAGTTATCGCATTCCGGCGTTTCATGATGCTTTATTACACTTAATATTACCGGCCGTCACCTTAGCAGTGCTTCCTTTTACATTGGTCGTAAGGATCACTCGGCAAGCCATTTTAAATGTGATGAATCAGACTTATATTCGTGCAGCTGAAGCTCGCGGTTTACACACGGCTAAAATACTACTTCGTCATGTACTGCCCAACGCCTTAATCCCGGTAATAAAAAGTATTGGTTTAATGCTGGGATCATTCGCCAGCTATGGCATTGTGGTTGAAGTGATATTTTCGTGGCCTGGGGTTGGCAGTTGGTTAGTATCAGGCATTTACCAGCGTGACTATACTGTTATTCAAGCGGGCATCTTAGCTGTGTCATTATTAATTATTTTCTTAAGCATATTGATTGATTTACTGCATACCGCAATCAACCCAATGAGCAGAAAGGAATTGTATGCCTCGAATTAAAATATACCAAGAAGACCATATAGCCTCGCCTATGTGGCGAATGTGGCAAACATTTTCTGCGAACCCATTTGCGGTGATCGGTCTATGGGCGGTGATTTTTTTATTAATATTAACTATTTTCGCCCCGTTTATAGCGCCTTATTCAGCAGAGATGCAAGACCAACAAGTATTACTTTTACCGCCATCATGGGATCCCGCAGGTACTGTAGAACACTTCCTTGGAACAGACGATCTAGGACGAGATATTTTTAGTCGTATCTTACACGGCGTACAATTAACCTTTGGCATGTCATTATTAATTGTTGCTGCATCGCTGATATTTGGCTTTGTTATTGGTTCTCTTTCAGGAATGATGCACGGCATAAAGTCGAGTGTGTTAAGCCACTTGCTCGATGCATTATTGTCTATCCCATCGTTATTAATGGCTATTCTGGTCGTCGCCGTTATGGGGCCTGGGCTTAATAATGTGTTTTGGGGCGTCGGGATTGCGATGGTTCCACAATTTGTTCGAGCTATCCATCTAGCGGTTCATGAAGAGCTGCAAAAAGAGTATGTTACAGCGGCAAAATTAGATGGTGCCAACTCGTTGCAAGTTTTTTGGTATGTCATTATGCCCAACGTATGGGATGTGGTGATTATTCAGGTCACTATGGCAATATCGGCAGCAATTCTCGATATTGCCGCACTCGGTTTTTTAAACCTTGGTGCTCAAGCACCGAGTCCAGAATGGGGCGCCATGGTCGCACAAGGGCTTGATAATTTACTGCTTGCGCCTTGGACCGTTACTATTCCAGGTGTCGCGATTTTGTTTACCGTATTATCGGTCAACTTGGTCGGCGATGGTTTACGTTCAGCCCTAGCACCGATAAGAAATTAACCTATGCCTTTACTCGATATTCGTAATCTCACCATTGAATTAGATACACCTGAGGGCACAGTAAAAGTGCTCGAAAAAGTCAGTTTGACTATCAATCCCGGTGAAATCCATGGACTTGTTGGCGAATCAGGTTCTGGGCGCAGTTTATTGGCCAAAGCGATTCTAGGGGTGCTAGGTCCTAATTGGCATATTATTGCTGACCGTATGATGTGGGACGGAAAAAACTTATTAGAAATGAGTTCCAAGCAACGACGCTGCCTGATGGGTAGTGAAATGGCGATGATTTTCCAAGACCCATCTGGCAGTTTAGACCCGGTAAAAACCATTGGCAGTCAATTGATTGAAGCGATGGTGCCCAACAAAAACATTCCTTTTTGGCGACGTGGAAAAGCAACTTATTTAAACGCGCAGAAATGGCTTCACAAGGTCGGTATAAAAAAACCAAAACAGCTGATGAAATGCTATCCATGGGAGTTGTCTGAGGGCGAATGTCAAAAAGTGATGATTGCGATGGCTGTGGCAAATCATCCTAAACTGCTGATTGCCGATGAGCCAACTAACTCAATGGAGCTCAACACCCAAGCGCAAATTTTCAGACTATTATCGCAACTCAATCAACTGCAAAACGTATCTATTTTATTGGTTAGCCATGAATTAGAAACCATGGTGCACTGGTGTGATAACTTAACGATTTTGTACAGTGGTCAGGTTATGGAATCAGGGCCTGTTAGCGAAATGGTAGCAATGCCGTATCACCCTTACACTCGCGCGTTATTAAAAAACCTACCCGATCATACTGAAAAAATGCGCCACAAAGCTAATTTACCCACACTGCAAGGCTCTTCGCCGTCGTTGCAGCATTTACCTGCCGGTTGTCGACTTGGCCCACGTTGCCCAGAAGCTCAACGCCAATGTGTAAAACAGCCTAATCTTGAACATATCAAAGACCGCTATTTTGCCTGCCATTTCCCTTACCAAAGTGAGCAAGAAGATGACGATGCCATTGCTTAAAGTAACCGATTTAAGTAAACAATACTTAACCGGTTATAAGCATTTTAAACCTCAATATTATCAGGCACTCTCTCCGGTTTCATTTGAACTCGGTCGCGGTGAAACCTTGGCTATTGTGGGCTCTGTGGGATCCGGTAAAAGTACCCTAGCCCGCATTTTAGTAGGTGCTGAACAACGAAGTGGTGGCGACATATTTTTTGAAGGTGAAGCCTTAGAAACGCGTAATTTAAAACAACGTTGTCGGTTAATCCGGATGATTTTCCAAGATCCTACAACTTCACTTAATCCACGTTTATCGATTGGTAACTTGCTTAAAGAGCCATTACGCTTTAATACTCAATTGAGTTCGACTGAACGAAAAACATTGGTGATTGAAACTCTAAGAAAAGTCGGTTTATTACCCGAACACGCTGAATTTTATCCGCACATGATTTCCGAAGGCCAAAAACAGCGTGTCGCTGTTGCACGTGCCTTGATGCTTAACCCTAAAATTATTATTGCAGATGAAGCACTAACAGCATTAGATTTATCTGTCCGGTCTCAGATTATTAATCTGCTATTAAAACTGCAAAAAGAGATGGGGTTATCGTATATTTTTGTATCACATAATCTGAATATTATCCGCCATGTTAGCGATAAAATTATGGTGTTGCAAAATGGTCATATGGTCGAGAAATCAACTACTGAGGCCTTATTTACTTCACCACAACATGAATACACCCAACGACTCATTCAAGAACAAAGTCAATTTATGCAAAAGCGCTAAACTGCTCCAACCACTGTGGTTTTGAGGGCGTTTTAGAAAAAATCAGTGCCATTTGGCCGTCGAACTATTTATCCTAGAGCCAATGTTAAAGGAAGAAGCTTAAATATGATTATTAAACCTAAAATTCGTGGCTTTATTTGTACCACTACTCATCCAGTAGGTTGTGAAGCCAACGTTAAAGAACAAATCGAACTCATTAAAGCCAAAGGCAAAATTGCTAATGGGCCTAAAAAAGTATTAGTGGTCGGTTCTTCAAGTGGCTATGGCCTTTCATCGCGTATCACCTCAGCATTTGGTAGCGACGCTGCCACTATTGGTGTATTTTTCGAAAAACCAAGCTCCGAAACCAAACCTGGTACAGCAGGTTGGTACAACACTGCGGCATTTGATAAGTTTGCTAAAGCAGAAGGCTTGTATTCAAAAAGCATTAATTGCGATGCATTCAGCCATCAAGCAAAGCAACAAGTTATTGAGCTTATCAAGCAAGATTTAGGTCAAATCGACATGGTGGTTTACTCACTGGCTTCTCCAGTACGTAAAATGCCCGACACCGGTGAAGTTATCCGTTCATCACTTAAACCAATTGGCCAAACGTACACTGCAACGGCTGTTGATACCAACAAAAATACCATTATCGACACTTCGGTAGAGCCCGCTACTGAGCAAGAAATTGCCGATACCGTTACGGTAATGGGTGGTCAAGATTGGGAATTATGGATGAGTGCGCTAAGTGAAGCTGGCGTATTAGCAGACAATTGCAAAACGGTTGCTTATAGCTATATTGGTACCGAATTGACTTGGCCTATTTATTGGCATGGCGCTTTAGGCAAAGCCAAAATGGATTTAGACCGTGCAGCTCATGCCCTTGACAGCAAATTATTCGCTACGGGTGGCTCAGCTAACGTTGCAGTGTTAAAAAGTGTTGTGACACAAGCGAGCTCAGCCATTCCAGTAATGCCTCTTTATATCGCCATGGTATTTAAGAAAATGCGTCAAGAAGGCTTGCATGAAGGCTGTATTGAACAAATATACCGCTTATTCAGTGAACGCCTATACCGTGTTGATGGCCAAGCACCAGCCGTTGATAGCGAAAATCGTTTACGCCTTGATGACTGGGAACTTCGCGAAGAAATCCAGCAGCATTGTCGTGATTTATGGCCACTAGTGACCACTGAAAACTTAAGCGAATTAACCGATTACAACGAATATAAAGAAGAGTTTTTAAAACTATTCGGTTTTGGTATTGATGGTATCGATTACGAAGCCGAAGTTGATCCTAATGTGACATTTGATGTTATTGAGCTATAAGCTCAGTTTCAACAGCTGTTAACGTAAAGCCATAATGCACTGCATTATGGCTTTTTTGTTACCCATAATTTTTAACTGGTGAACTCATTTCAATTTGGAATAACTAAAAAAAAGGACTAAGCAATTATGCTTAGTCCAAAAGTAACACAAGGAATAAAAGATGAATTGTGACTATTTATCTAGAGCATGCTTGGCTGCGTTATCTCCTGCAATTCGACCGAAGACCACGGTATCTGCTATTGCATTACCGCCCAAACGGTTGTAACCATGAACACCACCAGTCACTTCACCTGCGGCAAACAAACCGTCAATTGGCTTACTTTGAAGGTCAAGTACAGACGCTGTTGTGTTAATCGCGACACCACCCATAGTGTGATGAATACCAGGAGCAACTTTAACGGCATAGTAAGGACTTTGGGTCATGTTCAATGGCATATCAGCACGACCAAACGCAGTGTCTTTACCAGATGCTACATAACCATTGTAGTCAGAGACTGTTTTAGCTAAATCAGCGACTTTCATACCGGTGCTCTTCGCTAACTGTTCAACAGTATCGCCTTTGTAAAGCATTTCTAAATGGTCATAACCGCGTACCATTTTGGCTTTTTTGTATAACTGGTTATCAAAAATAATCCAAGCAAACTGGCCAGGTTGTTTTAAGATAGCATCAGATGCTTTGTCACGAGTTGTTAACTCGCTAATAAAGCGATTACCGTCTTTGTTTACCATCACAGCGCCCACACCACGGACGGTTTCTGAAATCAGAATACGGCTGTCTTTACCCACTGTTGGGTGAGCTTGAACCCAGTCGATATCGGTCATGCTGGCACCAATTTCTTTTGCCATCAATACACCATCACCAGTGGCGGTAATGTTGTTCGAACTGGTCATGTCTTTCATTGTTGGACGGTAATAAGCAATCATTTCTTTATTCATGCCATAACCACCCGTTGCTAGCACAACAGATTTAGCACCAATCATGTAATAGCCAGTATGTTTACCATGAACCACGGCGCCGACAACACTATGATCGTCATTAACCACTAACTTAACTACACGAGAGTTTAGTCGTGTATCAATACCCTGTTCTTTGGCCGCTTTGCGTAAAGTATCAATAATTTCTGGCCCAGAGCTTTTACCTCCATGTGGACGATGAGTACGGTCGACACGAGCACCACCTGAGCGTTTTAAGTCATCTAAGTTTGCACCTAAAGACTCTAACCATTGCACACCATCAGCAGACTGTTCAGCAAGAATAGTCACCAGTTTTATATCATTCTGTTGACGGCCGCCTTTCATGGCATCTTCGATAAACCATTCAACTTTATCTTCAACACCATGAGCTGTTTGCTGCTTAGTTCCAACAGCATTCATACCACCAGCTGAAATCATAGAATTACCACCACTGAACGGTGCTTTATCCACCAAAATAACATTAGCACCGGCTTTTTTAGCGGCTAATGATGCGTTAAAACCTGCACTACCCGCACCGACTACTAATACTTGCGTTGTTTCACTTGGGCCTGCAGCAATCGCTTTTTGAATTTTGTCTTGATCCCATCCGTCGTCCCAAGATTTTTTCTTCTTGGCATCAGAAAATGGCATCGGCTTGATATCAAATGAATGACACTCATTACAGTAAAATTTTGGTTCTTCATGGCCTTTATGGCAACTAGTACAGTTAATGTCACCTAAATGTGAATTGTGTGGGTCAAACTGTAATTTGTCATTAGCCAGTTCAGCGTACTCTCCGTGGCATGATTTACACTGAGCATTTTCATGAGTTTCGCTATCAGTAACCTTGATAGGTTTGGCGTGACAAGATTGACAACTGCCCATGTCAGCATGGAATGACCCCATATCGGGGGTTTTAGCCATTGCAGTACCAGAGGAAAGCACAACCAATGCCATCGCTGATACCAGATATTTTAGTTTCATTTGTTCATTCCTTTCTTATTTGAGTATTAACTTGCTTTTGTTAAGCGAAATATTACTCACAAAGAGATAGTGAAACTTAGATGCATATCAAACTTGTCTTTTGGTTAAGTTATTGTGAAGACCTGTTCAGACTTTCTTAAAACGCTCTAAATACTTGAGTGCTGTGACCCACGTTAATTTTCCCAATTCAGTTAGTCATTAACATTCATTTATGCTTTCACCCCAATACAGAAAGCAACTAATTTGAATAACATAAACTGATGAGAAGATATGAGCATGAACACAAATAAAAACCTAATTTCCATAGCATTATTGTCTACACTGTCAATTACATCACTAAATGCATTAGCTGATTCACCCACTGCTTATGGCCGTTTAGATATGACTCTAACTAATTCGGAACACGGTTTTACTACTCAAAATAGAAAAGAAGGTACCGTACTTGAAAACAACTTTAGTCACATAGGGGTTAAAGGAAGCGAAAAAATCAATGACAATTTCCAACTAATTTATAAGATGGAAGTACAAGTAAACGGTGCAACAAATGAGGGTGACGACAAGTTATTTAGCGCCAGAAACACCTATTTAGGAGTAGAATCTTCAGCGGGTACTATTTTAATAGGCCGTAATGACACAGTAATGAAGACTTCAAAAGGTTCAGTTGAAGCATTTGCACTCACAAACGCAGCCTATAATCGTATGATTGCAGGCCAGGACAGAAAAGCTGACGGTATAACTTACTACTCGTCAACCATTGCAGGCTTATTTACTGTTAATGGTACTTATTTAATGGATGACAACTATGAAGAAAGTGATGAAACACAATATGCATTAAGTGTTGTCGCAGGCGATAAAAATCTCAGTAAAAACCGCTATTACTTAGCGGGAGCCTACAATACCATCGGTGGTGTTGATGCCTATCGTGGTGTTGGACAAATCAAAATGGGTCAATTTAAAGTGGGTGGTCTTTATCAGCATTCTGAAAGCCAAAGTTATGACCGAAAAGAAGGTGATTCTTACTTTGTCACAGTTGCTTATGATTTAAATGGTGTAAATTTAAAAGTTGAATACGGTAGAGATGAAGCCGGTTTTGGCAAATACTTCAAATACAATTCAGCAGTAGCTTCATCTACCGATTACAAACAAGCCACTGATGTAGGCATTACTTCATTAGTGTTTGGTGCCGATTACCAGTTATCAAAATCAACCATGCTTCAGGCCCACTACGCTATGTATGACGGTGAATATCAAATAGCTAAATCTGGTACCGTAATCGACCTCGAAGACGATAACATTGCCACTGTAGGCGTACGATTTAACTTCTAAATCTACAGACTACAGGCTCGATAACATAATCCCAACCAAGCCAAGTTAGGTTGTATTAATACAACCTAACTTGGTTTCTCTATGTTAAAAACATTAATAAGCACATTGAGATATTTGTTCTTGTTAACGTTTTTAACATTTAAACATGTCCTTTTGTGCGGGCTTCCATTTGGCACGATATACTCTATAAAACAGCCATCATTGATCTGCTTATGCGAATAACCTTAAAGCAATTATCTATTTTTAAAGCAATTCATACCTGCGGCCAAATTTCAAAAGCTGCAATAGAACTACACATGTCGGTGCCAGCGGTGAGCATGGCCTTGCGTGATTTAGAGGACTCTCTGGGCAGCCGTCTTTTTGAACGAAGCAGCACAGGGTTAACCATTAATGATAATGGCGAAGTCATGTTGCCTTATGCCAATGAAATGTTATCTAAAGGCATGGAATTAGAACATGCTTTTGCTCAGGGTAGCCCTATTAGAGGCAGCATAAAAGTGGGTTGCAGTAAAACTGCTGGCAACTATGTTTTATCACGTAAAATTCCAATGTTTAAACAACAACACCCTTCTGTTGATATTAAACTGTTCATTAATAACAGCCTCAGCATTGAGAAAATGGTCGCTGAAAAAGAGCTCGACCTTGGATTTGTTGATGCTAAACCTGGACATAAAAATCTACTGCAAGAGCCTTGGTTACAAGACCGATTATGTATTATCACAGGCAAAAATAACCCACTCGTTACCGAAATAATTACACCAGAGTTATTATCTGAACAACTTTGGGTTATGGATGAAACGATTTCGGTATCGCGGATCCGTAATACTCAGTTACTTAAAAGCGCCAATATCAGTATTAAGCAAGAGTTATCCATGAACACTATGGGGGCAATAAAAAGAGCAATAGGTACAGGTGTCGGTATCAGCGTATTGCCCTTGTTAGCGGTAGAAGAAGAAGTCGCTAGAGGAGAGTTAATCGAGCTATCGTTAACAGACTGGGACTACTCGCGTCGTTACTGGGCAATATACCGAAGTGGTCATCCCCTAAGCTCGCTCGCGCGTGAGTTTTTAGAATTTAGCCGGCCGACAACATAGCTAAATGGAAACGATTAACTCGCTATAGGTCTTCAAGCATATGAGATCTTCAGTAATATTGATTTATGACATTAGGTACCACATGAGAATAATACATTGATAAATCAGGATCCTGTTATTTTAGGATTATTAGCACTTACCTTAGGGCTAATTTTCTATAGTAGCGAACTACCAGGCAGACCATGGAAAACCTTATACCGCTTTGTACCTGTAATGGTGATGTGCTACGTAGTGCCCTCTTTATTTAACACTTTTCATATTGTGGATATGGCAAATAGCCAACTCAGTTTTATTGCCTCTCGTTATATTATGCCAGCCTGTTTAACATTGCTGATTATCAGTGTTGATATTAAATCGATGTTATTGCTCGGTCCAAAAATAATCATATTATTCTTCATCGGTACTTTGGGGATTATTTTAGGTGCGCCACTGACGTTATATCTCTTTTCAATCATTTCCCCCGAGCAGCTTAGCTGGGATGGTAATGGCTCAACTTGGCGTGCCATGGTTACGTTAGCTGGCAATTGGGTTGGTGGTACTGCAAATCAATTTGCCATGAAAGAAATCTACGATGTTGAAGATAATATGTTTGCCATTATGATATCCGTTAATGTGGTGTTCTCAGCGCTTTGGATGGCATTTTTACTCATGTGTGCTCCCCATGCCGACAAAATAGATATCAAAATTGGAGCGGATGTAAAAGGTATCCGTTTGTTAGTCGATGGGATCCATTTACGTAATACAAAACCAGCATTACTACCGAATCTTAAAGGTTATGTATTTATTTTTGCTGTTGCTTTTGGTGTGACAGGCTTAGCCCATTGGGGGGCTGACGAGCTAGTCCCCTTTTTCGGCCAGCATTATCCAGAGTCTGGAAAATGGAGTTTTACCTCGCACTTTTTTTGGATAGTAATAATAGTAACCAGCACCAGCATTGGGTTGTCATACACAAAAATAAAACATTTGGAACAACTGGGTGCCTCTAAAATTTCTACGGTATTATTGTATTTCCTTATTGCCACCATGGGATTAAAAATGGACTTAACCATGATTAATGACTTTCCCATTTACTTTGCAATTGGGTTTGTTTGGTTAATGATACATGCACTATTGGTGATTATTGCAGGTGTACTCATGAAAGCTCCAGTGGCGTACATGGCCATAAGCAGCCAATGCTGTATTGGCGGAGCAGCATCATCTCCAGTTGTGGCTATGGCTTTTAATCGTCACTTAGCCCCCGTTGCGGTTATTTTTTCTGTTTTTGGGTATGCTTGGGCAAATTACATGGTGTGGATTTGCGCTGAAATGATGAAACACATAAGACCATAACTGCGAGACAACACAAGCGCTAAAAACCTTTATATTTCTGCAGATAAATACCACTACAGCTTTTTATCTCGATGATTAATTACCGATTACTGGCCATAATAAGCACATCCTAGCTTTCAGCTTGCCATTAGATTATCGGTAAATAAATTAATACTTGCTGGATGTTGAGTGGCGATCCAGATTGTTTCTCAACGGAGGTGCTTCGACCAATGTCGAGTCGTTCTAAAAATAACGGGTAATTGCGTAGAGTAACATCATTTGCATTAACCCAATCGCGATACAGGTAGTCTATTGCCGCTGTAAGACCTATATCATCACCACTGTATTTAATCATCGCACATCGTCCCTGAGGGATTGATTTGAGCATAATCTGACTCGACTCAGATACTAAAGCTTGTGTCTCGGCATTTAATGATACTCCTATATCAATCCGATATTGAGTTTTAGCAGATAACTCCGGGCTTGAGTAAAGCAGATTAAAGGTTCTGCAATTTGTAGGAGATAAAGCAAATTGTCGACGCCATTCAATAAATCGCGCAATGGTTTGAGGTAATAAAGCTGGATCACCATGATGTTCCATCACCGCTAATGACTGCGCATCAAACGATACAATATCAACAGAATAAGATTGCTCACTTTGCTGACTAACATCGGCTTGAAAGGATTTAAGCGGTTGTTGCTTCGCAAAGAAATTGCCCCAATCAGGTGCTTGCTGAAACGATTCAGGGCTTTGACCTATACTGCGAGTAAACGATTCGATAAAGTGTTGCTCGTTACGATACGCCAATTTAGCCGCTATTGTGGCCAGAGAAACTTGCTTGCCAAAACCTAATAAGTGGGCAGCTTCTAGACTTTTGAGCAATTCAACATAAGCGTCAATAGACATATGGTACAGCGCTGTAAACAATAGGTCGAAATGACATCGTGGGATGTGGGCAATCTCGGCCAACACTTGTAGGTCAAAAGGTTCATTTAAGTGTTGATCTAAATAGGCTAATGCACGCTCAAATGCCTGATCAAGTCTGTGGCTCATGCCCTCTCCTTTTGGATTAAATTGTTACGATTGATTATTTATTATAACTAAACCAATGTAAATTAACGATTTGTATACATGCAATAAAACACACTTTTTGTGCTAACAATGTGGCAATATACACTAGTCGACTAATTGAATATCCAAACCTTCTAGTAAACTTAAGGCTTCGAACCGACTGAATTTGGCTTGCTTAACGTTATTAGCAGTAATATCGATTTGATAATTCAACGCATCAGTAAAATTCGCCTTAGTTAAATTTGTATGACTAAATTGGCTTAAATTAAAGTCGGTCAAACGCAAATCTGCTTTGCTTAAATTAGTTTCTCTAAAGTCGACATCATGGGCGCGGCAACCAACAAGTGAAAGCTCGGGTAAATGCAGAGCATAAAAATTACTGCCATCGAGCAAACTTCTTTCAAACTTAATCGTGGTTTGAGTCATAAACTGTGGCCACTGAGCTTTAGTCCAATCAATACCTATGGCTTTACAGTCGCTAAAAGTAACGTCATCAAACTCTGTAGCAACCACTGACATTACACTTAAATTACATTGGCTAAAAACACACTCAATAAAATGGCAATGATAGAAATCACTTTGACTAAAATCACATTGGTTAAAATGGCAGCGCTCAAAAGTAATATGTTTGAACTGTAATGCCACGACTTTGATCGAATCGAATAAGTCATCGCCGTAGTGTGATAACACAAACAATTCACTAGTTGTCTTATGACTCATAACTTATATTCCTTTATAAACAAAAAGACCTAGACGTGAGCCTAGGTCTTTTTTGTATTTCATCTACTGCGACGACTTAATTAGTCGGCCACTGGATACTCAATTTCAGCATCAGCTTTAAGTGAGGCAACCACGGCACGATAATCAGCTTCGCTGTATTGAGGTGCTATACGCTGTTTAAGCGTATTGATTAGGTTGTCATTAATGCCTTCAGCTTTATTAACTTTATCCACAACAATAACCGCATAACCCGTCGCTAATGCTGCAGTATCAATTGTGACACTATTTTCAGCAGGAGCAGCAATCTTGAAGGCTTTGTTGGTGATAGCTTGGTCAATATCCTGATTAAAGCGACCTAATTTAGCTAACGTCGTCAATGAAGCACCTGTTAGCTTGTCATTTCCCGCTTTTAACTGAGCCATATATTCAGCAGCTTTGTCGCGAGCACCGTCATTCGCTTTATCTTGCTTCAAACGCTCAACAATACCTGCTTTGACTTCATCAAAGCTCATGACGCCAGCTGTTTGATGCTTTTTCATGCGGATAACCACTACATGGTTTGGCGCAAGTTCAATCACATCGCTGTTCAAACCACTTGCTAACACTTGGTCAGAAAATGCAGCTTTGATAAACTCAGGATTGTTAAATTTAGCTGGTACGTCATCACGCGAGAATAACTGCGTTGATTGTACTTTTGCATTAACTGCTTGCGCAGTTTCAGCTAAAGTATCAGGGATTTCGTAACTGGTATCAGCTAACTTAGTTTGTAAGCTATAAAACACATCTAAGGCTTTCTTTTCTTGTAGCTGAGCAACAATTTTCGCTTTAACATTTTCAAAAGCGGTTGCTTGGCTAGCTTGTAAATCAAGCAGCTTAATAATGTGGTAACCAAATTCACTTTTCACAATTGACGAGACTTGATCTTTTTGCAGTCCAAAAAGTGCTTCATCAAATGCAGGATCCATTACACCTTGTTCAAACCAATCTAACTTACCACCCTGTTGGGCACTAAGTTGATCATCAGAATCAGCTTTTGCTACATCAGCAAAATCTTCACCCGCTGTTAACTTGGCTTCAATGGCGTCAGCTTTAGCTTTATCTGCACTGTCATCATCAGTTGCGGCGACAAAAATATGCGCAGCAAGGCGTTTTTCAGCCGTTTGATATTGTGCTTTATTCTCTTCGTAATAAGTTTTCACTTCTTCATCAGAGGTTTCGCTGCTTTTAGCCATGTCAGCAACATTCAGTTCAACATACTCAAGGCTGACTTTTTCAGGACTCATGTATTGCGAAATATTAGCATCATAATAGCTTTGAGCTTCTTCGTCTGCGACTGACACTGTTGATAAAAACGGTGTTGAGTCGACGACTAAGTAGCGAATATCACGGGTTTGGCCTTGAACTTCTGCAAGCTGTTTAGCTTCGCCATCAAGAACAAACTCACTACCAACAAGCGCGTTTAATAACTGACGACGAGTCATATCTACACGCATCATGTTTCTAAAACTTGTGGTTTGATAACCTAGTTGACGCAGTACCGCAAGGTAGCGTTCATTATCAAATTGACCGTCAGTTTGAAATGCAGGCTCTTCGATAATCGCTTTCTTGATTTGCTCATCTGATACACGTAGGCCCAATTTGTTGGCTGCCTGGTCGATGAGTTTATCGGCAATTAAACGGTCCAATACACCTTGCTTAATTCCGTTCATGTAAGAGTCGTCAGCCGCTAATGCAGTAAACATTTCGCCTAGCTGTTGCTCAATACGCGAGCGTTCATTTTGAAAAGCCTGTTCAAGTTCGTTGGCGCCAATTTCGTCACCATTAACAACTGCAGCAGGTACACCCGTGTTAGAGCCTAAATAACTGCTCACACCGGCAAAAGCAAAAGAAAGTATCACAAGTACTAGAATTGTTTTAGCAACAATCCCCTGTGATCCTTCACGAATTTTTTCTAACATCTGAATTCTCGCTTGTTGCGATTAATAAAATAAAAAGGCGCATCACCTTGTGGATGCGCCTTATTGTAAATTATATGGAGTTATCAGACGCTACCACGGGTATGACCCAATACTCCCAATATGTATTATGCCTTGCATAACAATATTGCTTTTCGTAAAAAGCACCGCCTAAGCAGTGCTTGTATTACGAATGCCTTACAAAGGCCACGTTATTAACTACGAGTTAACAGCGTCTTTTAGCGCTTTGCCAGCTTTGAACGCTGGAATGTTCGCAGCAGCAATTTTAATTTCTTTACCCGTTTGTGGGTTACGGCCAGTACGTTCAGCACGTTGACGTACTTCAAATGTACCAAAACCAACTAGAGAAATCTTATCGCCATCTTTAAGACCTTCTGTCACAGCAGCGATAAAAGAATCTAGTGCGCGGCCTGCAGCAGCTTTAGAAATATCAGCACCAGATGCGATTTTCTCGATTAGTTCAGATTTGTTCATGTCATCCCCTTGAATGTTATTGTCGCGCCGCAACCAAATCTATGTTTAGAGCGGTCTGCGGAGGCTTTATTTTATAAGCTTGATAACACACCAAACTTAGTACGAAAACCAAAAAATGAAATTGGATACTGCTCAACGCCAGATGCCCCAAGGGCTTGGTGCGTCTGACTATCCACAAACCTAGGCTACCACAGGTCAGCGTTTTGTTAAGCCCCTTTTTTCATTTTTTTCATGCTCTACAGCAATTTTTTAACTAACAAGCTATTTTTTAACCACTTCAAAGCCTTCAACTGGTCGCTCAAGCGCCAATTTCAACACTTCATCTATCCAACGCACTGGATGAATGATTAAATCAGCAATCACATTTGCAGGAATCTCTTCCAGATCGCGTTCATTTTCTTGAGGAATTAATACATGTTTAATTCCACCGCGATGGGCTGCTAATAGCTTCTCTTTCAAACCACCAATGGGTAATACTTCACCACGTAAAGTAATTTCACCGGTCATTGCCACATCACTGCGCACAGGGTTACCCGTTAAGCTAGACACTAACGCAGTACACATTGCTGCGCCGGCTGAAGGACCGTCTTTTGGCGTAGCACCTTCTGGCACATGCACATGGATATCTCGTTTCTCATAAAAATCATTGTTAATACCAAGATTTTCAGCACGAGCACGTACCACTGTCATTGCAGCTTGAATCGATTCTTTCATCACATCGCCCAGCGAACCGGTATAGGTCAGTTTACCTTTACCTGCGACTGAGGTGGCTTCGATTGTTAATAAATCGCCGCCTACTTGAGTCCATGCAAGACCGGTCACTTGACCGATTTGGTTATTTGATTCGGCTTTGCCAAAATCAAAACGTTGCACACCAAGGAATGACTTTAAATTTTCCTGGTTAACTTCAACCACTTTGACCGTTTTATCAAGCAGGATATGCTTAACCACTTTACGACAAATCTTCGACAATTCACGTTCTAATGAACGCACGCCCGCTTCACGAGTGTAATAGCGAATAATGCCTAAAATAGCGCTGTCATCAACCTTGATTTCTTTTTCTTTAAGACCGTTACGTTCAATTTGCTTAGTCAGTAAATGCTTCTTAGCAATATTGAGTTTTTCATCTTCGGTATAACCCGATAAACGAATAACTTCCATACGGTCAAGTAAAGGGCCTGGAATATCCATTGAGTTTGACGTAGCAACGAACATCACATCTGATAAGTCATAATCAACTTCAAGATAATGATCGTTAAAGGTCGCATTCTGTTCAGGATCGAGTACTTCTAATAATGCTGATGATGGGTCACCACGCATATCAGAACTCATCTTGTCGATTTCATCGAGCAAGAACAATGGGTTTTTAACGCCCACTTTAGCCATCTTTTGAATGACTTTACCTGGCATAGAACCTATATAAGTACGACGATGACCACGAATTTCCGCTTCATCACGTACGCCGCCTAATGCAACACGAACATATTTACGGCCCGTTGCTTTAGCAATCGACTGGCCCAATGAGGTTTTACCTACACCTGGAGGTCCTACTAAACACAAAATAGGCCCTTTAAGCTGCTTAACTCGGCTTTGAACCGCTAAATACTCAAGAATACGTTCTTTGACTTTTTCAAGCCCATGATGATCGGTGTCGAGTACTTCTTGCGCTTTGGCCAAATCACGCTTTATTTTAGAGCGTTGTTTCCAAGGTACCGCTGTCATCCAGTCTACATAGCTGCGCACAACCGTGGCTTCTGCTGACATAGGCGACATCATTTTGAGTTTGTTTAACTCAGCAGTGGCTTTTTCTTTGGCGTCGCTTGGCATGCCAGCTTCTTCAATCTTACGCGCCAACACTTCAAATTCGTCATGACTTTCGTCAATATCGCCTAGCTCTTTTTGAATGGCTTTCATTTGCTCATTCAAATAGTATTCGCGCTGACTTTTTTCCATCTGTTTTTTAACACGAGTACGGATTCGTTTTTCGACATGAAGCAAGTCAATTTCCGATTCCATCATCGCCATTAAATATTCCAGACGCTCACCGACATTGATCATCTCAAGGACAGATTGTTTGTCTTCAAGCTTCAATGGCATATGTGCAGCCATGGTATCTGCCAAACGAGCTGCTTCATCAATGCCCGACAATGAAGTTAATACTTCAGGTGGGATTTTTTTATTTAACTTGATGTAGCCTTCAAATTGACCAATAGCACTGCGAACCAACACCTCTTCTTCTTTTTCACTTAACTCTTGTGATTCGAGGTATTCAGCTGTGGCGGCAAAGAATTCTTCTTCTTGGGTGTATTTCTTGATTTTGGCACGCTGGCCACCTTCAACTAATACTTTTACCGTGCCATCAGGTAATTTAAGCAATTGTAAAATAGAGGCAACGGTACCAATATCGAAAATATCGTCTTTGGTAGGTTCGTCAAGATCAGCATCTCGCTGAGCGACTAATAAAATTTGCTTGTCTTGTTCCATTGCCGATTCTAGGCAACGAATAGATTTTTCCCGTCCCACGAATAGCGGAATTACCATATGCGGGTAAACTACCACATCTCGCAGTGGTAATACGGGGAGTTCGATATGCGCTTCACGCTCTTTAGTCATGGCTCGATTCCGTTTAATGAAATTGACTTATTACTGAGTATATTGGGGTGATGTTATCAGTTTCAATGGCTAATACGAAAAAAGGAGCCCAATGGACTCCTTATTTTTCAACTTCCTGACTATCAGTGCAATTATTGCTCGCCTGAAGCAGCCTGTGTCTCAGTGTTTTCATAAATCAAAATAGGGGCTGACTCGCCTTTCACTACTGATTCATCAACAACAGCTTTAATCACGCCTTGTGTCGACGGAATATCATACATTGTATCAAGCAAGATGCTTTCAACAATAGAACGTAATCCGCGAGCACCGGTTTTACGTGACATTGCTTTTTGAGCGATGGCTTGTAATGCATCATCACGGAATTCAAGTTCGACATCTTCCATCTCAAATAATGCACTATATTGCTTAGTTAATGCGTTTTTAGGTTCAGATAGAATTTGTACTAATGCAGCTTCATCTAACTCAGTTAGCGTAGCAACAACAGGTAAACGACCAATAAACTCAGGGATTAAACCAAACTTCACTAAATCACCAGGCTCTACTTGGCTAAGAATTTGTGAAATAGTCGCTTTATCCGCTTCGCCTTTTACTTCTGCACCAAAGCCAATTCCGGTTCCAGTGTGTGCACGTTGCTCAATGACTTTTTCAAGTCCAGCAAACGCACCACCACAGATGAACAGAATTTTAGAGGTATCCACTTGCAAGAATTCTTGTTGTGGATGCTTACGTCCGCCCTGTGGCGGAACAGAAGCAACGGTGCCTTCAATTAACTTAAGCAGCGCCTGCTGAACACCTTCACCCGATACATCACGAGTAATTGAAGGATTGTCAGATTTACGACTGATTTTGTCAATTTCATCAATATAGACGATACCGCGTTCCGCTTTCTCAACGTCGTAATCACATTTTTGCAGTAGCTTCTGAATGATGTTTTCAACATCTTCACCCACATAACCTGCTTCGGTTAGTGTGGTTGCATCTGCCATAGCAAAAGGAACATTAAGTGAGCGAGCCAACGTTTCAGCCAATAGAGTTTTACCACTACCGGTTGGGCCTAATAGTAAAATGTTACTTTTACCTAGCTCTACACCATCTTTGATAGCGCCATTACGTAAACGCTTATAATGATTGTATACCGCTACGGCTAACACTTTCTTAGCCTGATCCTGACCGATTACGTAGTCATCAAGATGCTTGCGTAACTCATGCGGTGTCGGCAATTTGTCTTCATCACGTTTAGGTGAAATCTCTTTGATTTCTTCACGGATAATGTCATTACATAAATCAACACATTCGTCACATACATAAACTGATGGACCAGCAATGAGTTTTCTGACTTCATGCTGACTTTTTCCGCAAAAAGAGCAGTACAGCAGTTTGCCGCTGTCACCGTTATTTTTGTTATCGCCCATTATTCTACCTCTGTTTACAACTTAGGTTGAACCTAAGCCCTGCTTGTAGATACTTATCATAACCACATTGATGACTGAACGCCTTTCAATACAGAATACCTGAAAGTATCTAGAAAATCAGCTACCAGTTTTAGCCGCGACTAGTGAGTAATGAATCGACAATACCATACTCAACAGCTTGAGTAGCACTCATGAAGTTATCACGGTCGGTATCGCGTTCAATAATATCTAAAGGCTGGCCAGTATGTTCCGCTAACATTTGGTTTAATTTATTTTTAATACCAAGAATTTCTTTTGCATGAATTGCTATGTCTGATGCTTGACCTTGGAAGCCACCTAATGGCTGATGGATCATCACACGAGAGTTAGGTAAGCAATGACGTTTACCTTTAGCACCACCAGCTAGCAAAAATGCGCCCATACTCGCAGCTTGACCCATACATACGGTACTCACATTAGGCTTAATGAACTGCATTGTGTCATAAATAGCCATGCCAGCTGTGACAGAGCCACCAGGTGAGTTAATGTACAAATATATATCTTTATCTGGGCTTTCAGACTCAAGGAATAATAATTGAGCAACAATGAGGTTAGCCATGTGTTCTTCTACCTGGCCAACTAAAAAGATCACTCGCTCTTTTAATAGGCGAGAGTAGATATCATAAGAACGTTCACCTTTCGCTGTTTGTTCAACAACCATTGGAACAAGAGCGTTGAGTACTGATTCTGGTGCATTATGCATTATTCATTTCCCTAAAATAAAAATGGCCCGCATGAGGAACCTCATACGAGCCATTATAAATGGCGAACGACCTGTTAAGTCAAGCTTAGCTTACGCTCGTCCGGTAGCCTTGTTCATAAATTCTTCAAAAGCAACGTCTTTAACGGTTACTTTTGATGATTTTAACAATGCTTCCACCGCTTGCTCTTCAAGCGCTACGTTGCGCATGTTTTGCATGAGTTCTTTGTTTGAGTTGTAGTATGAAACAACTTCAGATGGATCTTCATACGCTGAAGCCATAGATTCGATCAATGTATTAACACGATCATCTTCTGCTTTTAGCTCGTTTGTCTTGATCACTTCGCCTAATAGCAAACCAATTTTAACACGACGCTCAGCTTGTTCAGTGAAAAGTTCAGCCGGAAGTTCAGGCATATTTTCAGTTTGACCACCAAAACGCTGCATAGCTTGTTGACGAAGCACATTCACTTCACCCTCAACAAGTGCTTTAGGAATAGCGATATCGTTTGCTGCTAGTAAACCCGTAATAACCTGCTCTTTCACATTCGCTTTTAACGCCTGCTCAAGTTCACGAGTCATGTTTTTACGGATTTCAGCTTTAAGTGCATCTAAGCCACCTTCAGCAATACCAAACAATGACGCAAATTCATCATTCACTTCTGGTAGGTTAGCCGCTTGAACTTCAGTCAACGTAATAACGAACTTAGCCGCTTTACCTTTCAAGTTTTCAGCATGGTAATCTTCAGGGAAAGTCACTTCGATTTCGAATTCATCACCTGTTTTATGCCCTACGATACCGGTTTCAAAACCAGGGATCATACGGTTGCTGCCTAATTGAAGTTCGAAATCATCAGCTTTTCCGCCTTCGAATTCTTCGCCATCAATAGAACCAATAAAGTTCATTTTAACTTTATCGTCAGCAACTGCTGCACGTTCAACAGGTGCAAAAGTTGCATGTTGTTTACGTAATGTTTCAATCATAACATCAACGTCAGCATCATTAACTTCAGCTTTAGGCTGTTCAACTGCAATGCTATCTAAACCCGTTAGGACAACTTCTGGGTAGATTTCAAATGTTGCAACGAATTCAAAAGAATCACCTTCAGTTGAACCAGGAGTAAATACTGGCGCACCTGCAGGGTTTAACTTTTCAGCTACGATAGCTTCAATAAAGTTGCGTTGCATCACTTCACCAGTGATGTCTTGACGAATGGCTTTGCCATAACGCTTGTTGATTTCGCCGATAGGCACTTTACCTGGGCGGAAACCTGGAAGACGAGCACGCTTAGCTTCGCGCAATACATTGTCTTTAACCAATTTCTCGATTTGCTCAGCAGGTACAGAAATAGTTAGGCGACGCTCTAGGCCTTGAGTTGTTTCAACAGAAACTTGCATTGTTTTACCTCGAAATATGTCTGACGTTCTTTGTAATGGTCGACAACTCAACCATTCGATATTCGTTTCTTGACCATGAATTTAGCTCTGATACCCAGCACAGCGATATTATTGATGCTGAAGACGCTGTTGGTACAGATAGCTTATTTTTGATATTTATCAAGACGCGACATTATAGCTACCGTTTTTAACAGAGTCGAGCCTGAAAAGGTCGATTTACATGATAAAAAAGCCGACTTATGTTCAATTTTGATGTGTTTGCACGTTTAATGTGCGAAATGAGTTTTTGACTTACGCTCAAAAAGCTTAGCAGCAAAACAATTATCGTGACTAAACCAAACCTATCACACCCATTAAAGGGTATTTATACGATAATTTGATTTAATCAGAAAAATGGGGTGACTGATGGGGCTCGAACCCACGACAACCGGAATCACAATCCGGGACTCTACCAACTGAGCTACAATCACCATTGAAATGGTACACCCGGCAGGATTCGAACCTGCGACCACCCGCTTAGAAGGCGGGTGCTCTATCCAACTGAGCTACGGGCGCATGGTTACAGTTAGATACTGCATCCTGTCTGGCTGAACAAGTTTACTTGTTCTGTTACTCACTGCAAGAGCAAATAACATTAATTTGGTCGGTGATAGAGGATTCGAACCTCTGACCCTCTCGTCCCAAACGAGATGCGCTACCGGGCTGCGCTAATCACCGAAAATCTTACGTTGTTTTCGAAACACATATTATCTATAAACAATAACGATGTTGTCCCGAGAACGGAGCGCATATTAACGAGTCACTTTGCTATCGTCAACGATTTTTTTAACCCTAAATGCTATATGTCGAATTTAACAGCAAAAATCGTGATTAGCATCATAGCGCGAATAGTTTATTCACTGTATTTTCCACGTCTAGCAAATGACACCCTTCAATACGCCTGCTAGAATAACGGCCGATCGACAATTGACTTCAACACCTGCGTCACTCAAAGGAAACTCTACAGCCATGACTGCTCAAATTATTGACGGTAAAGCCATTGCACAATCTATTCGCACCACACTAAAACAAAAAGTAACACAACGTAGACAAGCTGGATTTCGCGCACCAGGACTTGCGGTTATTTTAGTGGGCAGTGATGCCGCATCTCAAGTCTATGTTGGTAGTAAACGCAAAGCTTGTGAGGAAGTCGGTTTTGAATCTCAATCTTTTGACCTAGACACCGAGACAACCGAAGCAGAGCTATTAGCGCTAATCGATGAGTGCAATGCCAATCCAAGCATTGATGGGATTTTAGTACAACTGCCTTTGCCCGCTCATATTGATGATTCAAAAGTCATTGAACGTATTCGCCCAGATAAAGATGTTGATGGTTTTCATCCCTATAATGTTGGCCGTTTAGCTCAACGCATCCCAGTGCTCCGCTCTTGTACGCCGATGGGTATTATGACGTTGATCAAATCAACCGGTATAGATACCTATGGTCTTGATGCTACTGTGGTAGGTGCGTCGAATATTGTTGGCCGCCCAATGACACTAGAATTATTATTAGCCGGTTGCACAACAACAACCTGTCATCGTTTTACCAAAAACTTAGAACAAAAAGTACGTCAAGCAGATTTATTAGTCGTTGCCGTTGGCAAACCTGGATTTATTCCTGGTGACTGGATCAAACCGGGCGCGATTGTTATTGATGTTGGTATCAATCGTTTGGAGAACGGCAGTTTAGTGGGTGATGTTGAATTTAATGTTGCCGCTGAAAAGGCTGCATTTATTACGCCGGTTCCTGGTGGAGTTGGCCCAATGACGATAGCAAGTTTATTAGAGAACACCCTATACGCATGCGAGCAGTATCATAGTTAACTAAAATCACTGTTAATTAAATCTCAGATAAGCGAACCTTGCTGATTAGTAACAAAAAAGCCTGCTATTGCAGGCTTTTGTTTTTATACTTGAAGTAAACTACTTTTTACGCCATGTCGTGCCGCTAGGGCCGCCATCTTCTAACTCAACGCCTAACTCGTTTAAGCGATCGCGGGCCACATCCGCTGCTGGCCAATCTTTTTCAGTACGGGCACGGTTACGCTCAACGATAAGCGCTTCAATTTCTGCCACTTCATCGTCACTGCCCTCCCCCTTAAAGAAAGCTTCTGGCGTCTGGCTGATAAGGCCAAGCACATCTGCTAATTGCTTCAAGCTGACACCTAATGCCGATGCCTCTGCCATATCGGTTGTTTTAAGACGATTGATTTCACGTACCATCTCAAATAACACGGAATAGGCTTCAGGAGTATTAAAGTCATCATCCATTGCCGACTTAAACTTGGCTACAAACGCTTCAGCAGGCGCAGCATCAACTGTTAAGTCTAAACCTTTAAGCGCAGTGTATAAACGCTCTAGCGCTGCACGAGCTTGCTTTAAATTGTCTTCAGAATAATTTAACTGACTACGATAATGACCAGATAATAAGAAGTAACGTACAGTTTCAGCATCATAATGCTTAAGCACATCTCGAATGGTAAAAAAATTGTCCAGTGATTTAGACATTTTTTCACGGTCAACCATCACCATTCCGGTGTGCATCCAGTAATTAACATACGGGGTATCGTGAGCACAGCAAGACTGTGCAATTTCATTTTCATGATGTGGAAACTGTAAATCAGACCCGCCACCATGAATGTCAAAGTGTAAACCTAGATGTTTACTGTTCATGGCTGAACACTCAATGTGCCAACCTGGGCGACCTGGTCCCCAAGGTGATTCCCACGTTGGTTCACCCGGTTTAGACATTTTCCATAACACAAAATCCATAGGATTGCGTTTAGCATTATCTATCTCAACGCGAGCACCGGCTTGAAGCTGGTCTAGGTTTTGACCTGACAACTGTCCGTACTCAGGGAATGATGCAACGCTAAATAATACATCCCCATTACTGGCTACGTAAGCATGATCGCGATCGAGTAAACGCTGAACCATATCGATAATTTCTTCAATATGTAACGTTGCTCGAGGCTCAAAATCTGGACGTTTCATGTTCAAGGCATCAAAATCTTGGTGCATTTCGGCGATCAAACGCTCAGTTAGCGACTCACAAGATTCGTTGTTTTCAGCCGCCCGTTTGATAATTTTGTCATCAACATCGGTAATGTTGCGCTGAAAATTCACCTCATAACCGATATAACGTAAATAACGCACTATCATGTCAAACGAAACAAAGGTACGCCCATGACCAATATGACATAAATCGTAAATGGTTACGCCACAGACGTACATTCCGATTTTACCTGGATTTATTGGTTTAAATTCTTGTTTATCACGGCTAATACTATTGTAAATCTTTAACATCGATTGTTCTCTTTTACACTAATTTATAACGGGAAATGTTATCGCTGAGTCTAACATGATGTCACCTGTTTTGAACACTGCACTTTATGCGGCAGTTAAGATAAGTTAGAATCGCGCAAATTATTATTTTCAAGTGAGACAACATGATTACTTTACATACCAATATGGGCGATATTACTTTACAGCTAAATGAAGAAAAAGCGCCAATTACAGCGGCTAACTTTATGCAGTATGTTGAAGATGGTTTTTTCGAGGGTACTATTTTTCACCGTGTTATTGACGGTTTTATGATCCAAGGTGGTGGTTTCACTGAAGATATGAGCCAGAAAAGTGTTAAAGCATCAATCAAAAATGAAGCCAACAATGGTTTATCTAACCGTAAAGGCACAGTTGCCATGGCGCGTACTTCTGATCCGCACTCAGCAACAGCACAGTTTTTCGTTAACGTAAAAGACAATACTTTCCTTGATTTTAAATCAGAAACTTCACAGGGCTGGGGTTATTGTGTATTTGGTGAAGTGGTTGAAGGCTTAGACATTATTGAAACAATCAAAAATGTTGCCACTGGTAATAATGGTATGCATCAAGATGTACCATTAGAAGCCATTGTGATCAAAAGCGTTAGCGTTAAAGCGTAATTTTGAAGAAAACAATCTTTGTAGGCGATTTGCACTTAAGTGCAGATCGCCCAGATATTACTCAAGCCTTCATCTATTTCCTAAACCATGGTTTAGACAATACTGAAGCGCTTTATATCATCGGCGATCTATTCGAAGTTTGGATGGGTGATGATATTGCAGAATCCTTTACCATTGCCATCGCAGAAGCAATCAAAACAGTATCGAATTCAATACCTGTATATTTTACTCATGGTAATCGTGACTTTATGGTTGACAAACAATTTTGCCTACGAGCGGGCATGAAAATATTGCCCGAAGTGTATTGTATCAACTTGTACGGTGTTAACACTGTGATTTTACACGGTGATAGCCTTTGTACCCTTGATATTGCTTATCAGCGATTCAGACGCTTTCGAAGTCTTGATATAGTGCGTTGGGTTTACTCCCACCTACCTAAAAAGACACGCTTAAACATTGCGGCAAAAATTCGTCAAAAAAGTGTTCAAGGTAATCAACAAAAACATTACGAAATCATGGATGTTGAGTCAAGTGCTGTTACTGCGCTATTGGCAAGTACTGGTTGTCAAAGAATGATCCATGGTCATACTCATCGCCCAGCTATTCATCAACTCACCGCACAAGAACAACGTGTTGTGGTCGGTGATTGGTATACTCAGGGCAGCGTGCTAAACGTCAGCGAGAAAGGTTGCGAGTTAGTAACATTGCCCTTTTCTGAAACAAACTAGGCTCACTAAACAGTATCAACGTTGATATCATCAGTGAGTCTTGGTTTATATCGCGCACTTGTTGGTTATTGTGGCGGTAAACCGCTGTGAAAACGAAACTCGCTATCTTCTGTCAAAATTAATTCCATTTCTTTGTTGCGAAAATAATCAATCCGTTCACTGATATCTTCACCTGCAATATCCTCAGCAAGAGCCAAATAGTCTTGAAAATGTCGAGCTTCTGAACGAAGTAATGAAGTATAAAACTTGGCGAGCTCATCATCTAAGTGCGGCGCAAGTTTGGCAAATCGTTCACATGAACGCGCTTCAATAAACGCACCAATTATTAACTTATCAATTAACGTAAGTGGCTCATGAGTCCGCATATGAATAATTAACTGTTTGGCGTAACGACCAGCACGAATATTACTGTAATCGATGCCACGCGCAGTCATAATTTGTAAAACTTGTTCAAAGTGATGAAACTCTTCTTTAATCAAACGCACCATTTTACTCATTAAATCAGTGCTATTAGTGAGACTTTTATTGGCCAATAATTCACTAGTGATGTCATTCTTTTTGCTATCTCGAGTTAAAAATTCGTGAGCATTTCGGTCTTGTTGATAAACGAAATCTTCATAAGGCTTTGCCCAGGTCTTTAATAGATGTGAACTACTTTTATCAATCGCATATTTGCGGATCATTAACATTGCAGTTTGTGCAGCTTTAAGTTCATATAGTGAATAGATGTGCATATATAACTAAAAGAAATAACATAGACTCTATAGGTATTACTGGGTCGGTCGGAAATTTTTCAAATCGGATAGCATCATTTGGGCTCAATGGATGAGCTAAATTCTAAATAAGGATATTGTTATGCAAAGCATCAAAAACTTTTTGTCGACAAAACTCGCACCTAAAAAGAAACAACAAGAACAAGTGCAAGTGCAAGAACAAGTGCAAGAACAAGTGCAAGAACAAGTGCAAGAACAAGTGCAAGAACAAGTGCAAGAACAAGTGCAAGAACAAGTGCAAGTGCAAGTGCAAGAACAAGTGCAAGTGCAAGTGCAAGAACAAGTGCAAGAACAAGTGCAAGAACAAGTGCAAGAACAAGTGCAAGTGCAAGAACAAGATTCCTGGCCTGATCCTGTCGAAATAAAAAAACACCACACTATCGTTGACTTATTCACTAAAGAATATCTGCCGCCATGCATTCAAGAGTTTGTATTCTCAACAGCAAAACGTCTCAATAATGCACCCGCAGAATTCGTAGCGGTTTCTTGTTTGGTTTCAGCGGCATCATTAATCGGCGGTAGCGCTGTGATTCAACCGAAGCGTGAAGACACAGCTTGGATTTTAATTCCGACGCTCTGGGGAGCATTAGTCGGTGGCCCTTCTGTGATGAAAACGCCTGCGATGGAAGCAGGAGTGTCGCTGATTCCGAAAATTGATAAGACTGAAAACGATGTAAAGCGAACCATCGTGGTAAATGATGTAACACCAGAAAGCTTGGCTATTAATCTAGCAAGTAATCCTAATGGCATAATGTTAAGCAGAGATGAACTTGCAGGCTGGCTAATAAATTTAGATAAAGAAGAAAGAGCAGCAGAACGCGCATTTTATCTTCAAGCATTTAATGGTTCTGGTAGCTTTGTTCAAGATAGAGTTTCACGAGATAGAATTGAAGTAGAGCCTTTGATTGTATCCGTTTTAGGCGGTATTCAACCTAGTTTGCTAATGCCTTTACTGACTGCTAGAAATGAAGGTCGATCTAACGATGGCTTATTTGAACGCATGCAGCTAATGGTTTTCCCAGATTATAAACCAGAATATGTAGATATTGCTCCGGATCAAGTAGTACAAACTAAAACTAAAAGCATTTTCAGTTTCTTAAGTACATTTAGTGAGAACAACCACAATAAACGCTTCACGTTCAATAATGAAGCTCATGATCTCTGGCGAGAATATGCTCAAAAAACAATTTGCAGAGCGCATTCTTCTGAAGATGGATTGATTCAAGGCCTGCTTGGGAAATATCCAGCTCTTTGCGCTAAATTAGCACTGATATTTCATCTAATGTCTCAAACAGATCATGATAACGTAATTTTTATCATTGATGCTGAGCATGTTCGTCGCTCTATCTTGTGGATGTCATTACTTGAATCGCACTATCAGCGGCTCATGCATTTTACAAGTAATGTCAATATAGACACTGCTACAAATGCACTAATAGAGAAGCTAGCACATTTACCAGAAACTTTTAACAAGCGAGATTTGGCAAGAAAGTGTTGGAAAAATCTAGGGACTGAAAAAGATCGCGAAATAGCATTAGAACGCTTAGTTGAACATGGATATCTACGAGTATCAAAAGTGAGTCCTAATAACCGACTGAAGACGACTTATACCATTCACCCCTCATTCAGAGCTTAGTACTATATAAAATCACTGACATTACTGACACTAATTGACTTTTGTCAGTAATGTCAGTGATTATCTTCGGGTCGCCCCATCTTCTAAACCTACTTGCCTCATCAGCATATCGGATAGACATACAGAGCCCTATGGCTTTATTCATGACCACTACACTCGGCCCTTTCATCAAGACATCAACCCAGCAAAGCCTTCTGCTTCGCTTGACAGTACCTTCATTGACATTTGACCATGTACGCCTATGCTACTACATTCCGTGTTCTGCTCTGATTTACAGCTAATTCAATTTAGCTTACCTGAGATTCTAATGTTGAAAGGGTTCATTTCATCGCTTACAAAATCATCAAACCAAACCTCTAAATCTGATACCAGTTTTTTACCAGAAACAGCGGTATCTTTCGCTTTAACATTGAACTCAGATGGTGATATCTGCTTATCGATCGGGGAACTTCTGACAAGATTGTGAACTGCAAAGTTTCTAAGCTGTCGCCATTCATCAATTCTTTTAGACAGTGTATCAGGCAAGATTGTTGAAGATAACTCAACAAGTTTATTTAAGGTCTTCGATTTTGCTTTTTCGCCCCGAAGATACAGCACCATCGACAACCGATCAGAGATAATACTCTCAGCAAGAGTAATAGCTTCAAGATAAAACTCTTGTTCAATTGCCCTGCCAATCCGATTATTAGCGTACTTATGAAGTTCATCCTTTTCTTTCAAGCTTGCGGATAAGCTACCAAACTCTACATCAAAGTGCTTTGATAGGTGCAGCTCCATCAGCATTTCACGTAATGATGTAACTTGCTTCATTAGACTCCGAAACTGCGCAAAAAATGTATGCAAGTAAGTAAAGGTAAAAATATCTTCTCTTTTTAGCCAATAAGCGAAGTAAGGAGCTTCAACATCGCATGTCACCTTTAAGCACCTATTACCGATCTCAAAAATAAAATCATGAATAAAGATGGTTATTGGTGCGATATGTAGCAGAATGGTTTTCCCCTCTGGATAAAACCACCTTTTCTCCTCATTCATATCCAGTATTGGAGCTTCAAAAATATGACCCTGTTCTGTTGCACAAGGAACAGCAAGCTCAAGAAGCAGATCCATAATCTCATTAGGGTGAATATTTTCATAACCATCACGACTCAAGCAATCATAAAGCCAATAGCTAAAGCCATACACATCAAGGTTAGGCCCATGAAATAAAGGGCATGATTTCAGCCCCTCAATCTGTTGCGCTTGTTCTTCTTGGGTTAAGACATCTTTCTTCATTATTTATCCCTATACACCCAAATCTGCTTCATTAACAGACTTAGCCAGCCCTTTCATCAACACATCAAACATCAGCCCTGCAAAGCCTTTCGCAACAGCTTCATTAGAAAGTAGTTTCATTGCCATATCGTTATGAACGTCCATACTTTCAATAACTGCATTGTTGATTGAATTAGGGAACTCTCCCAGCATTGCTTGTTCTTTGGTATTGCTGCGAAGCTGATCCATTACCGTTTCATTTTCAGAAATCTTTCCTGCTATGGTATTAGCGTAATTGAGCATATCGTTTTCTGATAAACCATCTTCAATGAACAAGTCATTCATTCTCTCGATGATTTCGTTTAACAATTCAGTTTTTGGGTCTTTAGGTGTAGCTCCAGACCCTTCTTTACTCGGTGCTAAATAAGACTGCGGCTCTTCACCAATCTTATGACCCAAATGCAAATCAGCTTCTCGTTGCTCATGTAACCGATAATGAGTCATCACAACATCACTGAGGTCAATATCATCATCAATTACATCAAAGCGTAAAAGGGGATGTAAGTGTTTCGCAAAGATGCTTAGTTTTTCTAGCTCATAATCATTAAAATCAACAATCTGAGAACTAAACTCATAGTATCGATAGAACGATATCAAATCCTTCTTAAACACCTCCAAAACATCTCTAGCTTCTTTGGCGTGTTTAACACTGTTCTCAGCAAACTTAATTGCTTTATCATTACGATCTAATTTAGCTTTAGATAAGTCCGCTTGTGCTATTTGCAATACATGGCTAGCTTCTTTGTAGCGCACACTAAAACGCTCTACCGGTGCTTTGCACAGATTAGCCAGTTTTGCTTGATTAGCTTGTTTGCTGTTATAGGCGGTCACAAAAGCTTCTACCTCAAACCATTGGTAGATCCCAACATCAGCTAGCTTTTCCATAATCTCGTAGACGATATTAGGATCAGATACCCCAGACAACTCAGCCGTTTGAAAGTACACTTTAAACTCTTTCAGTACGTCTTCAGGATCGTTCACAAAATCCAATACGAAGGTCATATCTTTGCCTTTATAGGTACGATTTAACCTAGAAAGTGTTTGGATACACTCCACGCCTTTTAATGGCTTATCGACATACATAGCGACTAACTTTGGTTGATCAAAACCCGTCTGAAATTTATTTGCCACTAGCATCACTTGATAGTCATTAGTGTCAAACGCTTTACGCATATCCCGCCCACGCAGGTTCGGGTTCATATTGTTTTCAGTAAATGGTTGATCATTCCCTTGTAACAGAGAGTAGTCAGGATCATTTACCTCGCCAGAGAACGCCACCATCGCATTGATATTTTCGTAGCCTTTAGTATGTACGTACTTCTCAAACGCCAATTTATACCGTACCGCCTCTAAACGACTACTAGTGACTACCATTGCTTTTGCTTCGCCGCCGAGCAGATGCTTAATTTTGCTATTGAAGTGTTCAACAATAGTTTCAACTTTTTGAGCAATATTATATGGATGTAGCCTGACCCATTTTGCCATTTTTGAAGATGCTTTTTTACTGTCAACTTCATGATCACTTTCGGGCTGACCGTGTGCCAATTGATAGGCAACTCGGTAACTGGTGTAATTTTGTAATACATCGAGGATAAAGCCTTCTTCAATCGCTTGGCGCATAGAATAGACGTGAAATGGTAATGGTTTATTGCCATCACTAGCAGGTGCATCTAAGTCAGGTTTTCTACCAAATAACTCAAGAGTTTTAGCTTTAGGGGTCGCAGTAAAAGCAAAGTAACTGATATTTTTTGAGCCTTTACGGGCTTCAAGAGAAAGCCGCAGCATATCTTCACTGTCTAACTCTTCATCCCCTTCTAATTGCTCCGTCATAAGGACTTCACGCAATTTTCGTGCGGTTGTACCAGTTTGGCTAGAATGCGCTTCATCGGCAATTACAGCAAAGCTTCGACCAGCAAGAGTTGAGTCTTTACGGATTGCTTCTAATACGTGCGGAAAGGTCTGTATGGTGACGATAATGATTGATGTACTGGCCTTTAACTCTCCCGCTAATTGGCTGGACTTAGAGCCTTGAGCCTCTTCACGATTAACACGAGCAATCATGCCTTCATTGTGATCAAACTGATAGATAGTATCTTGTAGCTGACTATCAAGCACTGTTCGGTCAGTAATGACAATCACTGAGTCAAACACCTTATCACCGACTTTTTTACCAAGCTCAGGATGATCGATTTCAATCGATGGTGAAGTGTAATGCTTTGAAGCTAGTTGATGTGCTAGCCAAGCAATTGAATTAGACTTACCTGAACCCGCACTGTGTTGAATAAGGTATTTCTGCCCCGTCCCTTCAATATCGACGGTATTTAACAGCTTAGAAACCACTGCCCATTGATGATAACGAGGGAAAATAAGGGTTTCTTTGACCTTGATTGAACCGTCTAGATGCTCTTCATCTTTTACTTCAAGGTGAATATAACGGCTCAATATAAGTAGCAGATTGTCTTTTTGGAAAATCTCGTTCCAAAGGTAAGAAGTTGCATATTCATTAGGATCTTCAGGAATATCATTGCCCTGACCACCTTCAGCTGTGCCTTGATCAAACGGTAAAAAGAAGGTTTTTTTACCTGCCAAACGAGTGGTCATTGCTACATTGTATTGGCTTACCGCAAAGTGAACTAATGCACCACGTTTGAAGGTTAATAATGGTTCTGGTTTTTTAGTTATAGGGTCTTTAGGTTGCCTGTCCTTCATATACTGAACTTTGGCATTAGTGATTGACTGCTTAAACTCTGATTTAAGCTCACAGGTCGCCACAGGAATACCGTTGACGAATAAGGTTAAATCTAATCGACCGTCGTAGCCATTTGGTGAATAAACCAGCTCAGGAACAACCTTGAGAATGTTTTTGTCATAACGAGCACTTGCATCAGGGTTTAGGTCATGATCAGGCTTAAAACTACATAGGGTAAATTTAGCCCCACGGTCTTTTACCTGATTTCGCAATACCCATAATGTGCCTTTATTTTGTAAATCACGTTCTAATGATTTAAGTAATGCATCAGCTGTAGCGGTAGGATTACGCTCAGTATCTGGAAAGTGTTGTGCCAGCTTATCCCATTGTTCAGGCTGTGTAGCCTTAACAAAATCAATTACATCTTCAGGATACAAGGCCAACTGTTTGTTGTATTTACTCGACTCACCCAATAACCATCCTTGAGATTGCATTTGACTTAGGATGTCGCTTTGAAATATCGACTCTTTAGATATATTCATCATTTCATATCCTTATGATAACTCTTCAAGCTTATGTTTCAATTTACTGAAAATATTTTTCGCAAATTTATCTGCACTGTCTTCTTCTACCAATAGCTTTAATGCAATTTCATTGTAATTCTCTTGGCTTTCAATTATCGCCTTTTGTAATAACTCGGGATATAATCCCAACATGGCACGGTCTGCTGAGTTATGTTGTATTTGTTCTAACAGGTCAGTATTAAGAACAAGGCTATTTAGAATAAATTCTTGATAAGCGACTGATATTTCATTCCCTAACTTTTCTTCTTCAATCTCTTCAACAACGAGAGATTTTATCTTGACTTCTTTTTTCAAAAAACGAGCAACATTATCAATTTCTGGAAATAATGTTGCCTCTGAAATTGAAAGTGTTGCCAGCTCCCTAAGTAGGGTTTCTTTTGAGCTTTTGGGGATATCAATATGCTTAATGTCAGGACGATACTTGTCAGATATACGAATTGAATCAGTTTTATTTTTACCCATACCAAATAAAAAGAAAGCCCCACTTTGCTTTACAATTCTACGGTTGTCTAACTTAGGTTTTACGCAGATAACAGAATGAAGATGTGCTTCTTTAATATAGGGTTTAAAGTAAGGCTTTTCAGCTTGAATTGAATGTAAGAAGCGCTCTCTGTCTTCCTCGTCAGTAAAATTAAAGCTAGTATTAACCCGAGCTAAATTACTTATTACTGAGACAGTGTCGCTGTTGTAATATTTAATTTCTTCATTAGGCACTTGATAAACTAGTACCTGACCATTCTTGGCATTCTTATCTTTAGTGGATTCTGGAATTAAGGTACAACAAGCAAAATAAAGGGCAACTAAAGGGTTACTTGTAATATCTAGCAGTCGAGTAGGTAAACCGTAGTGCTGCATTTTAACTAAAAAATCAAAAGTGGATGTGCAATCCTTAAACTCTTCAGGGCATTGAGTAACTAAATTATGGAAAAGCTCACCTTCACTTTCAATATAGCGACTTTTCTTCGGATCATCATTTTGATTTCGAAATATTGTAGGAAATGGAGTATAGATATCGGAAGCATGACCACGATAAAATAATGTGTGGTCATCTTTAACTTTTATCTCTGAACATGCTGTTATAAAGTGAGCAAGAGTTCTTATCGTCTTTACTGCCATTTAGGATGTACTCCAGTCAAGCACATCAATTTTACCTGTTAATACTGCTGAGATAAGGGCTGTTTTGCGTTCTTTAGAAAGCTCTATCAATTTTATTGCTTTATTGATCAATATAGAGAAAGATTCATCTCGTTGTTGGATAAAGCTGGCTATTTCACTTTGTTCTTTTTGGGGAGGGGATAAGAAAGGTAAATTGTTTAGCTGTCCAAGTGATAGGGCTGGTTGCGCTGTAACGTTTACTCCATCATCCATCGCCCCTTCTTGTTTTAAATGAGTTAATAATTGATGACAATAAAGAACATCCATGGTTTTTTCATTGATTTTAAGGCTTAAACAGTTCCCTGAAACCACTGCCTTGTGGGGTAAACATGGTAAAATTGAATTCATACCATATCTTGCCCCTATCTTCGCAAGGATAATTGCCCCTTCTTTGGTTTCACTTCTGCTTATAGTTTCAAAGTGAGCAACAGATATTGTTTTTAATTTTGAAGTATCTAACATACCAGTTGTAGCAAAATTACTCTCTATGACATAAACATCACCATCATCCACGAAATGTTCTGATTTCAGATTACTTCCAAATGGGCCGTCAACAAATGAACCTTTTTCTTTCCCTTTAATATGCTTTAAACAGCAAACTACCCAATGTTCAGGCACTTCACCTAACCACACAACACCAGAGTTTTTCATTGGTGAGTCAGGGTTTAACCCCTTTGTAACTGCATGAGAAATCACCGCTTGACGTTTTTCTTTTAATAGCTCAATCAGCTTTTCTTGCTTGGCGATTAAGTCGTCGATCTTGGCCGTTTCGTGATCGAGAAAACACAGTATTTGAGTCTGCTCTTCAATAGAAGGTAAAGGAAACTCTAATTCTTTTACTATGCTTGAGTTCAGGCCAAGCATTATAGAACCTTTGCCTTGTTTACTTATTTGATCCTTAATCTCCTGAGCTTCATCAACTAACAATCTAAACAGTTCGGGTAGTATTTTACTGTTAGTTCTAAGTTTAAGTAGGTGTGAGTCTATAATCCCGAGATCTGCGTTTTCAGGTACAACTTGGCACTTACCACTTGTACCCATCATTGTTATAAGAATATCTCCCGCTTCAGCTGTGTATACTTTCATATCTTTGTATTTTGTTTGTGATATGAATCGTTTACCAAGAGTAAAATCTCTTTTAATTATATTCTCTTGGCCATAAACCCTAATGCCTTTCTCGACCATATCCTCAAGTTTCAAAGCACTACCAAATGGACCAATTTTTATCCCTTCTGAGCCATTTTTAAGTAAAAATTTTACTTTCAGGACTTGCCATGTTGACGGCAGGAGCTTTAACCACTCAACACCAGAGTCTTTGTACTCGGAATAAGCTTTATAACGTCCTGTCATTACGAATGCACCTCGTTCAATAACTGCATAATTTCAGTCGATACAATATCAAGATCGGCATCAATATCTTCTAATTCTCTTGGTGATGCGTATTCATAGAAATGACGATTGAACGGTATTTCATAACCCACTATTCCAACTTCATGATCTTTGGGATCAGTCTTAGTTTTATCAATCCACGCATTAGGAACATGCGGAATAACTTCACGATCAAAGTATTTATAAATTGATTCGGTAAGTGGCACGTTCTCAAAATCACGTAAATCTGGATTTGCTTCTACTCTTCCTTTTGCTTTGCAAAGTTGTGCATCATCATCGTGTTCACCTAAGTGTTTAACTATCAGTTTTTGTTGCACAGAAGACAATTTTATCCCATTGAGTTTTTTCATTAATTCTTTTAGAAAGGCATCACGAGAAAGTAATTTATCTTCTGTAAACCCAGCAAGTGAATCGATAACTGAATATTGAACAGCCTGATCTAATTTATCCCACGCATTATCCGCTTGTAATGCTGCAACTCGAGTCTGATCTTTAGGGTAAATAGCTAATTGCAGTGGTCGTTCAACGGTTATACGACGATAACCAAAAACATGATAGTCAAATATTTTGCTAAAATCATTTTCTATAAACTGACCATAGGTTTTAACGATGGTTTCAATGCCATCTTCCGTGAGTTCTTTGCGCTTACTGCCAAGTGACTTACGCATTGGGGCATAAAATATGTTTTCTACAACTTCATCTGACTCACCACCACCACTACGACCACGGCCACCTGTTTTAGCGCGTTCTTTTGATGCATTGATAAGCTGCACCTTACCTTTACGAGCACCGTTATGGCTTGCTCCTTTGTTTGAAGAGAGGATCCAGACATAGGTTGAAATACCTGTGTTGTAGAACATATCTGAAGGTAACGCCACGATCGCTTCAAGTAGGTCATTTTCTAGAATGTAACGTCTAATTTCACTTTCACCGCTACCTGCACCACCTGTGAAGAGTGGCGAACCATTCAAGATAATACCGATGCGTGAACCGCCTTCATGCTTAGGACGCATTTTGCTCACAAGGTGCATCAAAAACAGTAATGAGCCGTCAGAAACTCTTGGTAGACCTGCACCAAAACGACCTTCAAAACCTTTGTCTGTGTATTCGGTGTTAATAAATTTCTGAATCTTTTTCCAATCAACGCCAAAAGGTGGGTTTGACAGCATATAGTCAAACTTATCGTTACGGAGCAAATCGTTAGAGAGAGTATTACCTAACTTAATGTTATCGACCTTTTGCCCTTTAATCAGCATATCCGCTTTACAGATAGCGTAAGACTCAGGGTTTAACTCTTGACCAAAAGCTGACAGTGATGCTTTTTCATTAAGCTCGTGGAGATATTCCATACCCGATGATAAGAAGCCGCCTGTACCTGCTGTTGGATCATAGATAGAGCGCACCAAGCCCGCTTGAGTCAGCACATCATCATCGTTACTGAAAACCAATGAAGTGGTTAAACGAACTATGTCTCTAGGGGTAAAGTGCTCACCAGCCGTTTCGTTAGAGCTTTCAGCAAAGCGTCTGATTAACTCTTCAAACACTAAACCCATACCGTAATTACTAATATTTTCAGGCGATAATGGCGCATTAGCGAATTGTTTAGCGACTTTATAAAGTAGGTCTGCTTCGGCTAATTTGTCGATGGTATTGAAAAAATCAAAGTGCTCAAAAATTTCACGCGCATTTGGGCTGAATGATTGAATATAGCTTTCTAAGTTACTTGCGATGCCCATTTCACCAAGACGATGTAAGTCCATTTTAGACGTGTTGTAAAAACTTAATTGGGCAGTATGAGTAAGTAATTTATCTTGAGCCTCCAAGGGCATAGCTTTAACTGCTTCATATTTAGCAAGTACATCAGGTTTAGTGGCTTCAAGAACACATTCTAAGCGCCTTAGAAGTGTGAAAGGGAGAATAATACGGCCATATTGCGATTGCTTAAAATCACCGCGCAGAATGTCTGCTACAGACCAGAGAAGCGCTGCTGTTTGAGAGAAGTTGTTTGTCATATATAGCCCTATTTTATTTTTTGTTGTCCGTAACGAAGCTCTTATAGCATTCCTCGGATTATGCCATGAAATCATGGGGGAACACTAAATTACTTTATTACATACATGACTGATTTTGATTAACAAATGGCATAAGTGTTGTTACTAAAATTTTTTTTAACGGTCGAGGGCCGATATTGAAAAAATACGTTACTATAAATTTAAAGGGAATTATTCAATTCAAAAAAAAGGAATGTAGTATGAATTACCTAACTGAAAAACAACTAAAAACTTTAACAGCAACTGTAGAAACTGTTGAATATCTCGACAAAGAAATTGATGCTAAAATTTCACAATGTCAGCTAAAAGTCAGTAGCTATTTGCTGCTTTTTTTAAATTCTACAAAAGATCTAGGCATACCAGCTCATTCTTGTGAGCAAGTAGATCTTGTCACGCTAATGGGATCTGGCTCATTTTCGATTACTGTACCCCTCGAATTCGCAAATTATTTCACAAACCCCAACACATCTAACAATGAAGAGTCTGAGTTTGCATTTCCGCTAAAAACTCGCGAAGTTAAAGCAAGAATGCTTGTCTTTCAAGAAAACCCACTCTCGAAACACATATATGCAGAAGTAACTTTGACTGAGGTTATCACTGAAAAAACTGTAGTTAATGATTCTCAAGAAAGTGTAGCTACAACAAATACAACGATCCCTTTTCGATTTGATAAACCAAAATGGAGATAACCATGAGTGAGCATTTCGGAATTCTTCGCGTTAAAAAGCTAAAATCAAAAGCTGAAATTGCGGCGATGTCTGAACATTGGCGACGAACAAAGAACACCCCGAATGCGAACCCGAATAAGAAAAGACTAAACCGAGTGATAATGGGCGCTGAAGACCCCTATCAACGCTTTTGTGAGGAGATTGAACAGCGTGAGATAACTAAGTTCAGAAAGAATGGTGTGTTCGCTTTAGAGCTTGTCCTAGCTTTTTCACCGAGCTACCTTAAAGATCTGGAAACGGGTCGATATCGACATGATGCAAAACAGCGATTGAATCAATGGGTGCTTCTCACTCGAAACTGGCTAAAAGCGAAATTTGGCGATCGAATATTATCAATGCATCTTCATGGTGATGAAAGCTCCTATCACTGCCATGTTTGTTTACATGTGTTTGAATTGAAAACACGTAAGTCCGGAAAAATCGAATGGGGGATGAATGCAAGAGCGATCACAGGAGGCGCTGAAAAGCTGCGAGAGCTACAGGACTCATATGCTATAGCTCTAGAGCCAACAGGTCTTAAACGTGGCGTCAGGGGTTCTAAAGCAACACATAAAAAGGTATCTAGTTTCTATGGTGCTTTGAATGAAGCACAGACATTAAGCAGTAATTTAAATATTCCCTCACCACCCCAGAAACCAATAGAGTTTAAAAAATGGCAAGATAACTTGAGTAAAGTTATCGCAAATCTACAAAATCAGCAGGATTTTAAAGTAGAAAAACTCGAAGCTATGGTAGATGAGTTGTCTGCGACTAATGCAAAACTACAACAGCGATTAGAGCGATATGAAAGAAGCTACAACAGACCTTCTCGATGATTTTGTATACACATTTTCGAATATTTATATGAGAATGTGTACACAAACGAACATAACAATTTTTAGCGAAGCGTTAAGAAAATTGTGTAGTGAGTACCGAATTTTTCGCTGACATCTGAGTTATCTGGGCGTGCCAGAGTGGAATTTAAAATCATCGTCGAAATTTAAGATAAGTTCAGATTCCCGATCACCAAAATATTTCACACGTTCAGAAATATCACGACCAGCAATATCTTCTGCAAGAGCGAGATAATCTTGAAAATGGCGAGCTTCAGAACGAAGTAACGAAATATAAAAGTCACCTAATCGTTTATCTACATGAGTAGCCAGCTTAGCGAACCGTTCACATGAGCGTGCCTCTATGTAAGCACCACATATCAGCTTATCAATCAAAGTCTCGGGTTCATGGGTAGTAATGTGAGTTAATAAGCCTTTTGCATAACGACTGGCTCTAATGTTCTCAAATGGAATGTTAAACGCTTCCATCACTTCTAACACCTGGCAAAAGTGATGGAGTTCTTCTTTAATGAGCAATACCATTTTATCAATTAAGTCTTGACCATATGCCGTTCCCGATTTGGGTAGCATTGCTTTAGATAAGTTATTTTTTTTTATTAATTCACGCCAGTTGGTTTCAGTACGATAGATATAATCAACGAAAGGCTGTAACCAGCTTAACAAGGCATCCCCGCTTTCTTTATCAACAGCATACTTGCGTATCAAGAGCATCGCAGACTGAGCTGCTTTCAATTCACATGTCAAGTGATCCAGCAGTATTACTTTTAGGTTTTGCGGCTTTATAGCTTCATTAACCCACGCATCAGGTGTTTCGCATTGTAAAAATTTCTTGATGGGAGTTAATAAGTGTTCATCTAGTTTCATATTATTCTTTTTTCATTTTCTCAAGCAAATTTTTAGATAAAGCTTCGACCGGATTGAGTTCATCGTCTAGATTATCAGTGTCAGTAAATTGATCAATCATGTCAAACATTACGTCTTGAAATGAATGCTCTTTTTTACTCAGCGGCTTACTTCGAAATAATGAGTCAGCAGTCACGCCGTCTGAAATAACGACGAGACTTTTGCCCTGAGGAAAATCTTGAGTATCATAAATTCTACATCTGTAGCCCGCTATGACATCATTTACAATATTGTATCCAGAACTTGAGTAATTCTGGCTATTTCTGTCAAACTTTATGTACTCAATTGACACTGTTTTAGAGTCATCAACATCTGGTGAAAAAGAAATAATTCTGTTTTTTAACACCATTTTAACGCCTAGTTTTAACAAGGTTAAATTGTAAGAATCAGAATCTCTTGTGAGTTCCAGAGCTTCTTTAGATATTCTGAAAGACCGATTTATTGCTACGTCATGTCTAATTTGCTCAAGCTCAGAAGTTAATGACTTTACTTCTTCTTCTAGCTCAAGTTGTTTTCTTGTTATAAAGTTACCGTTTTTTCCTTCATTAACGATCTCTAGGTAAAGAACATCAAGATCTTTCGAAGCTTTATTCTTTTTATTGATGTCTGCAACTATCTCATTAGCGCGGAGATTATTTTTCTCTTGTTTCTTTCTATTCGATAACATGACTAAGAGTAGTGGTTCTACAGTGTGGTAAAAAAAATAATCAGCAATTATATAAGGAAATGTAGCTGCTGAATCGCAATTACTCCCACCTGACCTCTGTTTATTGCTACACCGCAAAAGTGGTAATGAATTGCTTGATTGTTGGATACTCATGCCTGAACCACAATGACCACAGGTAATGAGTCCGCGCAATGGCCAGCGCCTATCGGCTTTTACAGATTTATAAAGACGTTTACTGTGTATCTCTTGTGCACTAAAAAAGGTTGCATCATCAATAACAGGTTCATACAATCTTTTACCGTACACCTCACCAATACACTTTCTATTTAAGATAATTCTAATGAACTTAGTAGGGTTAACATTCTTGAGCGGTTTTGCACCAGGGAAAAGCTTTTTTAACTCTCTTTCAATTCTTACTTGGCCGAATCCATCCAGATATAGCTCAAAAATCTTTTTTACTAAACTTTCATATTCGTTTAATTTACCATTTTTATCTAACCAAAATGGCATTCGCATTTTAGGAGGAATATCATTATCTTCTGCGTTAAAGGCTCGTCGAGTCCAAGACGACTTTACTTTTTCAGAGCGCCACTTCGAATCGCTATGGGCTTTGTCTATCTCAATAATTAACCGCAGTCTCGTAGACATATCATCACGCATCGCAGGTGAATAAACGGCCTTATCTCTCGCGGTTACGATGGTTACATCATGATCCCAAATTCTATCAAGCAACCTCCCCGTTTCAGAAATATTCATTCGTGAAAGGCGTGAAAAATGCTCTACTAAGATAATAGACCCTGGTGGAATAGCCTTGCTTTCAATAGCCGCAACAAGTCGCCCCAACGAACCTGACTCGAGATGTTTTCCGGAAAAGGCAGAAACACCAGCATCAATAAAAGGCGAATTATCTATTTCAGTCTCTATACAGTGCGGATGATTTTTGAGCCAGTCTCTCTGAGCCTCACCCTGCCGAAAAAGCGAGCTATTGCCATCTTGCCCAATAGAGCTGAATCTTTGATAAAGATATACCAGCCCTGATAAAACTTCTTCTTGCATGATATTCTCATAGCTTTTAAATACATGATGTGCACATACTACCATAAAGCTCACAGTTGCAATGATCAATCAGTAATGCAGTGAGTTGTTCGGGTTGTTTAGCTTGTTCGACCCAACGGTTTGGCGTCTCACAACCTAAAAAGTCGTAAATAGGGACAAGTAATTGCTGCATAAAATGGATAATCCTTTCAAAAATCTATGTTCATTTTACCTTTAGAGCGATCTTTTCTGAAGCCAAAAACATAATACAACTTGACGAAAGTCTAATTATGTTCAATAAATAAGCTGAGCATCTAATTTAACGATTTAATAACAGATGCCATCGATCACCTTAAATGATGATTCTAAATTGGGATAGAGTCATAACTTAACAACATAGATGTTGGCAATGGAACCCTCTCAGTGTTATGCCAACACCATTCCCCTGTTGATAAGTAGATGTGGACTGATTAAGGCGATTGGTAAAAAGCTGTAGTCAGTTCGTCGTTGTTTGGCGAGCTAGGTCAAAAATGCTAAACAAGGATAACTATAATGGTATTGAATCACTTAATGGGACTTTACACTCATCCAAAAAAAGAGTGGCACACAATTGAAAAGAATCACGAAGCGCTAAAGAGCAGCTTGAGTCATGTATTGCTTATCGCACTGATCCCTGCAATTTGTGCTTATTTTGCGACAGCACACATTGGTTGGCATCCCGGAGCCGGAGAGCTTCTGTTTCTAACATCAAAAAGCGCACTATTCATGTCTGTTGGAATGTATTTCGGCTTGATTATTGGCGTTATGGCTCTTGCTTATCTAGCATATTGGATGGGCAAAACATTTGATGCTGATCCAACTTACACTCAAGCTCTCGAATTAGCGTCCTATACTGCAACCCCATTATTTATGGTTGGTTTAGCGGCACTCTACCCCGTGTTATGGTTCATTATGATAGTCGGTTTGATTGGCTTGTCTTATTCCGTTTATCTACTGTATGCAGGTGTTCCTATTATTATGAATATCCCTGAAGAAAAGGGTTTTATTTACGCTAGCTCAGTGGTTACTGCAGGTCTTGTACTATTAGTGGCACTGATGGCAAGTAGTGTCATTTTATGGAGTATTGGCTTCGGGCCGATGATGCAATAATTTATTGATTATTGAAAAATAAAACAAAAAAGGCGCATTTAGCGCCTTTTTGTTATTCATAATGCTGATTACGCAAAGGTATCTCTTAACGGTACCGTTAAGTTAAACACTAAATGTTCAGCGCTTGAATCTTTACTGTCTGCACAGAAATAGCCTTCTCGCTCAAATTGAAACGCTTTCTCAGCCGGAGCATTGACTAAACCAGGTTCAACGAGTCCCTTCACTACTGTGAGTGAATTGGGATTTAGCACTTCATCAACAGTTTCAAAAGCAGCAGGATTTTCACTGGTAAATAAACGGTCATACAAACGAAACTCAGCAGGTTTCGCTGTTGAGGCTTCAACCCAATGAATAACCCCTTTAACTTTACGTCCATCAGCAGGGTTTTTACCTAAAGTATCTGCATCGTAAGTACAATAGACTGTAGTAATATTACCATCGGCATCTTTGTCACAACGTTCAGCTTTGATAATATAAGCATTACGTAAACGGACTTCTTTACCTAAAACAAGTCGTTTAAAGTGCTTATTAGCTTCCTCTTTAAAATCATCAACATCAATGAATAACTCTCGTCCAAACGTCAGTTCACGCGTGCCCATGGCTTCATTATTTGGATGAGCAGGTGCTGTAATAGTTTCAGGCTGTGCATCTGGGTAGTTTTCAATAACAACTTTAATCGGTCTTAATACTGCCATTGCACGAGGTGCATGTTCATTTAATTCTTCGCGAATACACGCATCTAACATGCCGACTTCAATTAAGTTTTCTTGCTTGGTAACACCAATACGTAAGCAGAACTCGCGAATAGAAGCTGATGTGTAACCACGACGACGTAACCCAGCGATAGTTGGCATACGGGGATCGTCCCAGCCATCAACCAATTTACGTGTGACTAAATCGTTTAGTTTACGCTTAGACATCAAAGTGTATTCAAGATTTAAGCGTGAAAACTCATATTGACGAGTGCGATTTGGCGCTTGGAAATCATTTAAATGATCTAATACCCAGTCATATAAACGACGGTTATCTTGAAACTCTAAAGTACATATCGAATGAGTGATATTCTCAATAGCATCAGAGATACAATGAGTAAAATCGTACATTGGGTAAATGCACCACTTGTCGCCTGTTTGATGATGATGAGCAAATCGGATACGATAAATAATAGGATCGCGCATACACATAAAGGGTGATGCCATATCAATTTTGGCACGCAGAGCACATTCACCTTCTTTGAACTCTCCCTTACGCATTTTTTCAAATAACGCGAGATTTTCTTCAACACTGGTGTCACGGTATGGGCTGTTTTTACCCGGCTCTTTTAATGAACCGCGGTACTCTCTGGTTTGTTCGCCATTTAAGAAGCAAACGTACGCTAAGCCTTTGGTAATGAGCTCAACTGCATATTGATGTAGTTGATCAAAATAGTTTGATGAATAACGGATATCGCCAGACCATTCAAAGCCTAACCAACGCACGTCTTCCTGAATAGACTTAACATAATTGATGTCTTCTTTTTCAGGGTTTGTATCATCAAAACGTAAGTTACATTGACCTTGGTAATCTTTTGCAATACCAAAATTTAAGCAAATAGATTTAGCATGGCCAATATGTAAATACCCGTTAGGTTCTGGTGGAAAACGTGTATGTACTTGGCTGTGCTTACCGCTTTTTAGGTCTTCGTCTATGATATTACGAATGAAGTTACTTGGACGTACTTCGGTGTCCACATGACTCATGGAATTCCTCTTGGCGCACAATGGCAATATGAATAAAAATAGATGATCCTACAGATCTTATGTAGTTACAACTGCTAGTACCGAAAAAGTTAGCTTGTTAAAGCAAATAAACCCAGCAAAGCTGGGTTTATTGTTTAATTCAAACATATTTCAGTTAACTATTCCGTGACAATTCGTATTCCAGGAATAATTTGTTGTGCTTTGCGACCTTTCTTATTTAACCAGAAATAAAACACAACCAAAGCCATGACAAAGAAACTGATCCAACTAGCAGACTGTACCGGATGCTGATTAAATGTAGCCCCTTGGTAAACCACTGTTGCTGAACCATAAGCTAATGAAAATGTCCAAATTGCAGCAAAACGGGCCCACTTCGCACCAAATTCATGAACCAAGGCCCCCATTGCTGCTACACAAGGTGTATAAAGCAAGATGAACAACAAGTATGAGAATGCGGCTATCTGGCTTTTAAAGCCTGTTTGAAGCGCACTGAAGGTAGATGTATCAACAGATAACTCCATTGCTGCTTCATCTAAATCTGTGATACCTGCAATCGCAATTGATAATGGGTCACCAGGTTCAATACCTAATAAGTTTGTTGGAATTGTCGCTAAGCCGACTTTAACACTGTCCCAAATAGACAATAACTCTTCATCATCACCTGCTGAGGTGCTATATAAACTGTTTAATGTACCGACTACGGCTTCTTTAGCAAAAATACCGGTAATAATACCAACAGTTGCAGCCCAATTGTCTTGTTCTATTCCCATAGGAGAAAACAGCGGTGTGATTTGTTGGCTAGCAACACTGAGCAAAGACTCTTTACTGTCTTCATGGCCAAAAGATCCATCTGTGCCAATTGCATTAACAAAGTTAAGCAGTGTCACCACAATAATGATGGTTTTACCAGCGCCCATAATAAAGCTTTTAGTTCGTTTTGTTGTACGTGAAAATACTGCTTTGCTTTTAGGCATTTCGTAGCTTGGCAATTCCATAACAACGGCACTGCTTGTTCCTGGTAATACTGTTTTACGCAGTAACAAACCGGTGCCAATCGCGGCAAAAATACCAATAATATACAATAAAAACACCAAGTTTTGGCCTGATTGAGGGAAAAATGCCGCTGCAAATAACGCATAAACAGGCAGTCGAGCACTACAAGACATGAAAGGCGCCATCATTCCAGTAACGATACGTTCACGCTCGCTGCCTAATGTTCTGGTAGCCATGATGGCAGGAACCGAACAGCCAAAGCCAACAATCATCGGCACAAAAGCTTTACCTGGCAAGCCAATACGACGCATCAAGCCGTCGACAACAAACGCTGCCCGAGCCATATATCCAGATGCTTCAAGTACTGAAAGAGCAAGAAATAATGCAGCAACAACAGGAATAAACGTCGCGACTGTTTGGATACCTTGCCCTACACCGCCAGCTAAAATAGTCACAAGCCAATCAGGCGATCCCATTGACGACAGTAAGACACCAAAATGGTCAACAAAAATAGCCCCTGCAGTAATATCGAAGAAATCGATAAAAGAATTACCCACGTTAATACTGAATAAAAACATTAGGTACATAACAAATAAGAAAATAGGGATACCCAATACCGGGTGTAACACTACTTTATCAAGCCTATCTGTGGCGCTTATATGTTTCCCTTGATTTACTGATGCTTCAAACACCTGCTGTACAAAATCGTAACGGGTTGTGGCGATCATAATATCGATGTCTTCGCCTGCTTGTTCGACTCGTAAAGTACATTGCTTTACCGTGTCATGTAATTGTACTTCACTCGTACCACAGCCATTTCCATGGCTATTTGCTAAAATAGCAAGCGCTTGCCCACGGCTTAACGCCGTGAGGCCTTGGCTATCATTTTGCATCTGTAATGCGGTTACACTGGCTTCAATATCGGTATGATACTGGAGCATTAACGATTTTGTTGAGTCACCTTTTTCCAATAGTGACATTAACTCTGCCTGTAGTTGTTCTACATCGGCTTTACTTCGTGAACAAATAGCAACAACAGGACAACCTAAACGTGCTGACATGTCGTCAACATTAATGTTGATCCCAAGTTTTTTAGCAGCATCGATTTTGTTAATAACAACAATAATCGGAATACCTAACTCACGTAATTGGGTGGTTAAATATAGATGACGTTCGACATTTGTGGCATCAACTAGGTTGATGATTGCATCCACTTGTTGATTAGAAAGATAAGCCTGAGCAATCTGCTCGTCCAATGAACAATCGCAGCTATTACCTGCAGGGAGTAAATCGTAGATGCCAGGGAGATCGGTGAGAAAAATATCAGTCCCTGAATAATTTAGCTTACCGGTTTTCTTTTCGACGGTAACACCCGACCAATTGCCAACCTGCTGGCTAGCACCAGTAAGTGCATTAAAAAGAGTCGATTTACCTGCATTGGGATTACCCACGGTGACACAGTGAAATTGTTTAGTCATTTTTGAGCACTACCTCGATGATATCGGCTAAATCACAACGCATACATAATTTACTTCCACGTAAATCTAATTCAACACCTGACCCCATAGGAGCTCGTCGTATAAAATGAAAACGGGTGTTGGGTGTAATGCCCATGGATAACAATTTACGTTTAACAGTTTGCGGTAACGTTAATTGACCGATTTCAGAGATAATCGCCTGATCACCTGGCTTAAGTTCACTCAGCTTCATGTAACACTACCTTCAACAACATTAATAACGTTAAAAATTTTATCGGAACTAAACAAGTTAAACTCAAATCTAGATCAAAGTTTCACTTGTTAACGAGAATAGTTTTCAGTTGTATTACGTATTATGTGACAAATGCCCGTTAGAATATAGTGCAACTAAGATTTTATTTTTATTTTGAAGTAAAATTGGCTCAATAATGATTATGTTCTCTGGGCGGTCAACAACCCCATATAACAATCATCGGACCATTTACCATCAACACAGTTATTCTGTTTTAGTGTCCCTTCCAGAACAAAGCCCACCTTCTCTAATACTTTTCGCGAAGCAGTATTTTCATGAGCGCAAATACCAATGTATTTATGCATACTGAATTGTAGTGCCCCCCAATCGGTTACCGCGAGCAAGCTTTCACTGGCAAACCCTAATCCTTGCTGTTCTGGCGCAATTAAATAACCTACTTCAGCCCGCCTTAGCTGTGCATCATCACATCTAAAACCAATAAGTCCTACGGCCTGACTATTATCAATTCGCTCAATAACAAGCGTTAACCAATCTCCTGACTCAAAAAGCCATACCGCTTTACGCTGCTCAAATTTAGCGACTATATCTGATTCAGGTTCAATACTTCGAATATATTGATTAACATCTTTATCAAGATGTAAGCGAAGAAAAAAATCCCAATCCCTGCTCAGTAAATTTCGTAATTTAAGCCGATCACTATAAAGATTTATATCCATATACCCTCTTTTTAATACATAAAAATGGCAGCCTAAGCTGCCATTTTTATGTCACTCACTCAATATTGACTAGCCGCGACTAGTCACTTCAAGTAAATGAAAACCAAATTGTGTTTTTACTGGCCCTTGAACAACATTTAATGGTGCACTAAATACCACATCGTCAAATTCTTTAACCATCATTCCTGGTCCAAAAGAACCTAGTTCACCACCTTGTGCACCAGACGGACAAGAAGAATTTGCCTTGGCTACGTCAGCGAAATCAGCACCAGCTTCGATTTGTTGCTTGAGTGATTCACATTGTTCTTGAGTGCTTACGAGTAAGTGTCTAGCAGTTGCTTGTACCATAATTTGGCTCCTAAAATATAATAAAATAAAAATGTAACACTAACATAACGACAGAACGATGACATACTTAAGTCATCGTTCCTTTTACGGTATTTATTTTGCTAATTCAGCTTTTATCCAATCAGCGATTTTATTTTCCATCACCGCCATTGGTAACGACCCTGACGTGAGCAACTGATCATGAAAACCCTTTAAGTCAAATTTATCACCCAAAGCTTTCTCTGCATCTGCACGTAAGCGCAAAATAGTTAACTGGCCAACTTTATAAGATAGCGCTTGACCAGGTATAGCCATGTAACGCTCTACTTCTGCAACAATATCGGACTCCGCCATTGGAGAATTATCTTTCATGTATTGAATAGCTTGTTCGCGACTCCAGCCTTTCGCATGAAGTCCAGTGTCAACGACTAACCGCATCGCTCTTAACATTTCATCTGATAACTTACCGAAGTACTGATAAGGATCATTAAATACGCCCATCTCAATGCCTAAATACTCTGCATACAACGCCCAACCTTCTTCAAACGCAGTGTAACCCTGGAAGCGCTGAAACTGTGGGACGTCAGTTAACTCTTGTTTAATCGCAATCTGAAAATGATGACCTGGAGCGGCTTCGTGCAATGATAGGGTTGTCATGCCCCATTTAGGTTGTGCTTTTAAGTTGTAAGTATTGATATAAAATACACCTGGGCGTGAACCGTCCACAGCAGGTGATTCATACGATGCACCAGCGGCAGATTTCTCACGAAAACTCTCTACGGGCTTAACAATGTAATCCGCTTTAGGCATTACATTAAAATACTGAGATAATACTTGATTTATATGATCTTTAATTGCCATATAACCATCAATCAAATCTTGTCTGTCAGTAAAAAAGTACTGTGGTTCTGAAGATAAGGAGGCAAAAAATGCGGTTAAATCACCTTTAAAACCAACTTGCTCTCTCACCTTGTCCATCTCGGATAAAATACGTGCAACCTCAGACAAACCAATTTGATGTATTTCATCCACTGATAAAGTTGTTGTTGTGTGGCTATTAGCTAAGTGTTGATACCAATCTTTACCATTTGGCAGTCCCCACCAACCATCAGAAGCTCGTGAACTGGGTAAATACACATTTTTTACATAGTCACGTAACTGAGTCAATGCCGGTAATAGCTCAGAATCAATAAGTTGAGAGTATTCTTTGGTTAATTGTGCTTTTTGTTCAGCTGTAAAACTTTCAGGCAGTAAATTAATTGGGGAATAAAAAAAACTGCTCTGTGCATCAGTAACAAGTTGGGCATCCAACTGAGGAATAATCCGCTCGACAAGCACTCGTGGTAATACAACTTTACTTGCAATACCTTCATCCATACGTTGCTGTGCAAGTTTAGTCCAGTTAATAAACCCACGTAAGCGACCTAACCAATTTTGATAATCTTCAACAGTCTTAAATGGTTGAGCACTTTCTCCACTACCCAACTGGACCATTGTGAATACTGTGCTATAAAATTGGTTAATAGGTAAAAAGTACTCAGGATAAGTTTCTCCAATAAGCTCCATGTTACGATCATAAATAAACATGTCGTAACTGAGTTTAAGTGATGCAGGAAGTTTATCAACATCAATTGTTTTAGCTTGACTAAAATAATGGCTATTTAAATCATGACGAGCCTTTAAATACTCCTCAGTTAATGCACCACCGAATTGGTCGTTATAGTCATTGACTCCCACAAAGGTGGCGTAAATCGGCTCAAGCTTTAATTGATCATTAAAAAAATTATCGACCATTGCCAAATACTGCTCTGAGGCAGACTGAGGCATCACGGCAGCACTAGATTCGGCGGTGGTTTCAGGCGCAGATGAGACAGTAGTGGCTTCAGAACAACCTTGAGCGGCCAATAATAAGGACACAGTCAATGCTAGCAATGTTTTATTCATTTTTATTATTCCTTAACACAATTTCACTCACGCCTTATTAGCGTGTCGATTTATCTCAGTGTAACTATCAAATATGATTCTGTTATTACTCTTATGAGGACCATGCTATTAGGGTCCATTACCAAGTAATTGTATGCTAATTAGAAGTGGAGTTACCTCACAACCCAATCAATGCTTATCTATACCTGACGTAAATTCAATTGCACAACATAAGCTCTCACTCATACAGCCCGCCTATTTCGATTTAAATGTATAAGGAACACTTAAATCGAGTTAGCTCGTTCTGGATAGCTGATTTGCTAATATGCGATATCATTAAATGTGCCACATGACAAAGCAGACATAATCATTTTACTTATTGTATCTTTGCATTGCGGTTCATGAAACTAAACTTTAACAAATACACACTATCTAACAATTTATTGATTTAGAACATCAGTCAATACGTTTAATTTACGAAATCGAAGCCATTAATAAGACAAAATATTTAACATAGATAAAGAAAAAAATGTATTAGTAGTTTTCTTGTGCAAATAAAAAAGCCCCTAAAAAGGGGCTTTTTAAATCAAGCTTAAGTTAAAGCGTTACGTTGTGAATACGAGCTTTTTCTTTGATGTAAGAAATATAGCTCTTAGCACTACGTTCAGTCTTTTTATCATTAGCAGCAAGAACAGCTCGGTTATAAGCAGACTTGTACTTTTTAAGGCTCAAGTATGCTAAAGCTAGCTCAAATTGAGCTTCACCCGGGTTATCAATACCTGCATCAAGTGCTTTTTTAAGCACAGGAATAGCATCATTGTATTTTTGTTCTAAAGCAAGAATACGACCTTGTTTTAAATACAATTCACCCTTATTGCTAATGGCAGCTGCTTTACCGTAAAAGTAAGCAGCTTCTTTTAGCTCTTTAGCATTATGATAAAAACCAGCGAGTGTAGTTAAACTCTTCTCGTTTTCTGCAACTAAACCAGACTTCATGTGCTTTTCAAAAATGGTAGCAGCTTTGTAAGGCGAACCTTTTTGCGCTAACAATTGAGACAAACGAGTAATATTACTGTCAGTCTCTAAAAAGCCATTTTTATATGCTAAATCATATGTTGCAAGTGATTTATCATAGTCTTCAGTCATCAAGTAAAACTGAGCTAACTGAACCCAGAGACGTTTGTCGTCTTGGAACAAAGGCACCATAGTTTCTAATACTTTTACGGCTTCTTTGTACTTTTTCTGGTTAAAGTAAGCGGTTAACTTCATCTGATACAGACCTTTATCAGGCGATTCAGCTAAAGATAAACCTTTGTCAGCGACTTGTAGTACTTTATTCCAATCTTTTAACTCAGTGTAGGCAATACCAATTCGACGATACATTTGAGCATCTGCCTTACAGGTAAAATCCATCCACTTGTAATAATATGGAATCGCTTCTTTAAACTTTTTCTCTTGTAGTAACAAATCAGCATACAAACGCATTGTTGCAGCATGATCTGTACCACCAAGAATGTCAGCATCAACAGCAGTCTTCAAATATTTGATTGCTGTCTTCATCTGACCTTTTTCGGCATAGAAGTTACCTAACATACGATCGACATACGCTTTGTCGAAGTCGTTTTTAGCATTAGCCTCAAGCAATATTGCAATTGCTTGGTCTAAATTTCCTTCAGTATATGCTCCAAAAGATTTTTGTACTTTTTTTGCAGCGCTTTCGCCAACGGCACGAGATTGACGCTTGTCAATCTCACACTTTTCCGCAGCAACTACAGTGTTAGACAATAATGCACTTCCACAGACGGAAAGTAATAACGCTGTAGCGATACTAGTAACTTTACGCATTATCTACCTCCCTTCTCTAGTGTGAAGTCAAGTTGTACTGTCATACCACTTTGTCTTAATGGCTTGCCATCGACAATTTTCGGCTTGTATTTCCATTTTTTCAATGCGCGAATCGCTTCACGATCGAATAAACGCTTAGGTTCAGCTTTGATAACAGAAACGTCATCAACACCACCTAGTTCGTTAATTGTAAAGGTAAGTTGAACCCAACCCTCTTTACCATCACGAGCTGCAGCAATTGGATACTGAGGCTCAATACGAACAATAGGAGTAGCATCACCATCACGAGTCATCATGTTACCAAGCTTGAAACCTGTACTTGGTCCACCAGATTCGATCCCACCCATATTGAACGCCATATTAGTGTCAATATTAGATGATGAATCAGGCGGAGTAGTATCCGGCTTCGGTGGCTGCTCCGGTGGTGGAGGTGGCTTAGGTGTAACCCTTGGTTTTTTCTGTGCCTTCGAATCCTGTTTATCCATCGTAATTTCAATAACAGGGGATTCCGCTGATTCGCCGTTGCGTTGTGCGCCGCCGCCGACCAGGAAAGCCATGAAAGCAAACAGCCCAAAAGTCACTGCAGCACCAATGATTATTGATACGAGTGCTCTTAGCATATTACTCATTCCCCGCTGATACTGAAATTTTATCGATACCTGCAGCTTTAACGTTATCAAGCACTTTTACGACTAAACCATGTAAAGCGTCTTTGTCTGCTTGGATCAGTACAGCTGCTTCAGGTGCTTCCGCCAACATACGTTCTACGTTTGCAGTTACACGTTCGATATCAACCTGACGATTTTCCATCATAATGACACCAGTTTTGCTGATACCAATAAAGATGTTCGCCGAAGGTTTAGACGTAGCCTGTGACGCTTTAGGCTTGTTGTAGTCTAAGCCTGATGGCTTAACAAACGATGTTGTTACAATAAAGAAGATCAGCATGATAAACACGATGTCTAGCATCGGGGTCATATCAATTTGCGCTTCCTCTTCCATAGTGGAATGCTTCTTACGTGCCATGTTCAATCTCTCTCTAGTGGTGAGGCATGCTGTCTTTTAGCTTTTCTAAACTGATTCTCATTTTTGAGTCTAAACGTGTGCTAAAGAAAACACCCGATAGAGCTGCAACCATTCCTGCCATTGTCGGCATTGTGGCCATTGAGATACCAGCGGCCATTAAACGAGCATTACTCGTCCCCTGAACTGCCATCACATCGAATACTGAAATCATACCGGTTACAGTACCTAATAGACCAATCATTGGACAAATGGCTACTAAGGTTTTGATTAACAGCATACGTGCATTCAAATCTTGCTTCGCTTGGGATACCCAAGCTTCACGGATACGGTGAGCATGCCAAGAAGTTGTTTCTTCTCTTGCTTCCCATGAGGCGATAACGGCTTGATGTTGTTTTGGTGATATCCAATTTAGATACCAATAACGTTCAAGCATTAACACCCACATTAGGAATAGCACAGCTGCAACCAGCCAGAGGACATCGCCTCCGGAGGCCATGAAGCCCCTGACGGAATCCCATACGTCCATCAGGATTAGCATCATTAGTCAGCCCTCTTCTCAGCATGTTCTGCAATGATACCGGCACTTTGTTCTTCAAGAACTTGAACAATAGACTTACTACGAGCAACTACAATTGCATGTAATAACATTAGAGGCAATGCAGCAATTAGACCTTGAACGGTAGTAATAAGCGCCATAGAAATACCACCAGCCATCAATTTAGGGTCACCAGTACCGAACAATTGAATAGATTGGAAGGTTGCGATCATACCGGTAACTGTACCCAATAGACCCATCATAGGAGCAATAGCAGCGATAACTTTGATGATTGAAATACGAGCTTCTAAAGCAGGCGTTTCTTTTAAGATTGCTTCATCAAGTTTTAGCTCAAGTGTTTCAACATCAACATCTTTATTTGACTGGTATACTTTTAGGATACGACCTAAAGCGTTGTTACCAGGATTTTCGATGTTTTTACGTTGGCTATTAACTTTAGCGCCAATAATAGTTAGAGTCACTAAACGCTCAATAGCAATTAATGCACCTAAAGCTAACAAGGCAAGAATGATGTAACCAATTGTTCCACCGGCTTCTAAACGATCTTCTAAACTAGCTTTGTTAGTAAAGATGTTTAGTAGCACGCCACGAGCTGGATCTATATAGAAAGGAGCAACACCTGAAGTAGTATTTTCCCACGATCCAACTGCGCTAACCTGATAACCTTCTGGTTGCTGTGATAACTGTTGAATTAAACCAAGTTCAGGTTTGTAAACAACGTATTTACCTTCAGCAGTTAAGTTGAAAGGACCTACACGGTGAATTGCAGTATTTACTACGTTGCCGTCGATAGCAGTAACATCACCATCGAATTTAACAACTTTACCTGACTCAACCATTTCAAATAACTGTGCTTCCCAAAATTGTTCTAACTCTTCAATTTTAGGCAGTGATTTACGTGCACCCAATTCAGCAATAAAGGTATCACGACCAGGAAACTGAGCACTGATGTTAGACGCAGCTAACTTACCAGCGAAATCACCGGCTTCACCTTTAACAACACCAAACATTTCACCCAAGTCACCTTGAGCAGTTTTTAAATCTTCTTCTAACTGAGCAATTTTACGCTCGTTATCCAAGAATGCTTGGTTCAAATCTTTACCGCGTTGCTTTTCAGCAGACAAGGCATTTTTTTCACGCTTAAGTAATTCAGCTTTATCGCCACGTTCCGCTTGAAACTCTCTTTCACGCTTAGCGTTTGTCTTACCTTCGTTAGCTCGGTCGGCTTTAACTTGCTGTAACAGTTGACCGATAGTTTTTGGTGCATCTGCAGCAGAAACCATACCAGCTGTTAAAGAGAAAGTTGCAGCCACTAGCACTGATGTAATTAACTTCTTCATTATTGTGCAGTCTCCGCAGCAGGGATTGGTAATGCGAATAGGTCAAGAGCGCCTTGCTTACGAGCAATGCGGATACCTTTTGTAATATCACGTAGGTAGCTATCGTCTAACTTATTCCAAGACTTCGCATCTGCGTCGTACATCCATGCTATTTTCTGATCCAAGCTTTGTGCATAAAGTGCAACTCGGCCTAAATTGAAGAAATCAACGAGTACTTCTTTACCATCTAAATTTAACTTACCAGTATGAACCGATACAAAGCTACCGTACTCACGCTCAATGCTATAAGCATCAAGGATTAGACGGTATTTTTCTGCCAATGTGACTTCTGCAGTATCAAGGATATCTTTTAAATTTTTAACACGATTCTGACGAGTTTCAATGTTAAATGGTAAATCTAAATTTACGAACTGCTCTAAAGCGTCAACCATTTTAAACATTAATGGCACAACACCCTGGCGAAGTTTATCTACGCCGTTGATATCAGTTTGAATTAAATCAAGTGAATTTTGTTGATCAGCTACCAAGCCTGCAACGTAATCATTGTATGACTTCAATGATTCACGTTCATCAGCAACGCTGCCATACTCAAAAAGCATGTCTTGTGCTTGGTCAAAATATTTGTCGACTTTCTGTTGCGACGCAGCTGAAGCAGCATTAAGGCTGCTATCGGCTTTTTGAACGTCAGCTAGAGGATCTGCAACAACGAAGTTGCTGCCAGCTAAAGCCAGAGCGCCAACAAGTGCAGTAGCGATTTTTGTTCTATTGCTTACCTTGGACATAGTTCCCAACCAATTTGAAGTGAATTAAAAAGTTCAACTTTGCAAAATAACCATGATCTAAAATTGTTAATCAATGTTACTTCAACTAAGCACGTCTTTTTCTTGTGATTGTTAGTTTTTCTTCCCTTTTCTACGCCTATTAAAGCGTAGACCCGTTGGCATCATTTCACAAAATGTTGACCTATGTCAACATTTGCAAAGTTTAAAAACTTGTGGAAAGAGCAGTTAGAGGCGTTAATGTTGTCGAAAGGTTAATAAATAAACGTCTTCAACATAAATGTATCATAATTTAATGCTAAGCTAAAAAAAATAATTCTTTTTATTCAATGCGTTATAAAAAGATGTCAATCCTATAATACTCTCTATTTAGCTTATTCATCATTACTAAATAAATTTTGAACCATGTAAATACCAACCTAAGACTTCATTTTGTTCATTTTTTAATACTTTGAGTTCATTTAAAACCATATTGTTTTGGTGGAATTTAGCTATAAATGTTGCCAATTTAGTTTCATCAAATGCAGCATTAACCAACTCTGTTAATCGTAGTTTTAACGTATCCATTTGTATTGTAATAAATTCAATAAATTCTAACTTTTTTGTAACAGGCCAAAATAATCCAGCTTTAAAAAATTGAGCAACGAAACGCATTAAATCACAATCTTGGGCTGCAGCCTCATCAAACATGACTAACAATTTAATCAAGTCATTAATTTCCGCTCTAATCTGTTCACATTGAAGGTCTTTCTTAATTCGCTCAACATCTTCTTGATTGCTGACATTGCCCATGGCATTTGCCATTTTACCTAAACAATTAATTAATAAATTGACTTCATCTTTATCAATTAACGTCAAAATTCTTCTATTTCGATTAAGGATCATTGAACGATTATGATGACAAACAATGACAAACTGACCATCATCCTTTAATACTCTAGTCGCTTCTTCGAGTGACTGCTCAATATTTGAATACTCAAAACCAAATTGAGATATATAAAGATCAACAGAGTTAGATTCAAAAGGAAGCTGTTCGCAGCGTGTGTTAGACATTAAAGCGATGTCTATATTTTGATTATTGTTACTTACTGAGTTGGCTAAAGTAACCTCAGCTAAATCAACACCGATAACCTTACCCGTTAGATCAACTTTTGATAACCCATCACGTAATAACAGCGGTAACGAACCATTACCCGTGCCAACATCGACGACCAAAAAATTTTCCGTAAGCCCATCGAACACCGGTTCCCATACATTTTTCAATACACCTTCATAATTACCTGATAATGCTTCACCGAATGACGTTGTGTGTCCTTGCTGCCAATATTCACTCCAGTGACTATTCATGTAAACTCCTCAATTAATCACATCATATTGTTATAATACACCAAGTAAAAAGGCTCCCGAAGGAGCCTTTCTTATATCTAATTAATGACTAATTAGTATTTAGAACTTAAGAGTATAACTTGCACGATACTCACGACCGTAGTTGTTATATAGATCAGCGTTCTCAAACTTTCCATCAGGAGAAAGAACAGGATCTTCATCAGTTAGGTTGTTGATACCTAATAAAATTGAACCATAATTACCAGCATCATAAACATAACTAATGTTATGAATTAACCATGAATCTAACTCACCTTTAGAAGCATCATCTTCAAAATAGAATGTAGATGAAGTGTAATTCATGTTCCAAGATAGACTATGATCACCCATGCGGTAATTTGTTGTGAATACAGACTTGTAATCTGGCTGACCATTCCAACCAGAAGTATCACGTGACTCAGCACCACCATCAACTTCTTCGGTATAATCAAGAACAAAACTATTTGTCCAGTTAAAGCCTATGTCACCGATATTGGTTTCAAATTTTGCGTTTAACGCAACATCGATACCTGAAATTTCTAAGGTATTAGCATTGCTATAACCAGTACCGACTTCAGATGCAGCACCAATTGCTTGACCTGCACTTGCTGGATCACGTTTTACATAGAATGTATTACTAGGAGCCAACGTACCTTCATAAATACCAGTCATAACACTTGTAATTGAGCGTTGAGCAATTACATCGTCAATATTAAGGTTAAAATAATCAACTTTTAAGCCGATATCATCAACGATATCCCATGCTACACCGAAGTTAACATATTGAGACGTTTCTGGGCCAAGTTCTTTGTTTGCACTAATATATGTATCAAACTGTCTTTCAGAACAAGGTGTACCAGTTGCTTCACAATATGGTTTATCAATACCATCTTCAGCACTGAATGTAGTTGCTGCAAATAGTTGATCCAATGCTGGAGCACGGAAAGCTTCTGAATATGATGCACGTACAACAACATTTTCAAGTGCTTGCCAGCGTATAGCTGCTTTAGGTGCGATATTATCACCAAAGTCACTGTAATCATCGTAACGAGCCGCTAAGTTTAATTCAATGTCATCTGTTATCGGTAATACCGCTTCGTAAAACATTGCCCACACTTGACGGTCGCCTGCTGCAGAGTTACCAGCACTACCACCGATTAAACCAGCTTCTGACTGTGCGTCATACACTTCACTATACTGTTGGTCAAAATATTCTAAACCTACATAATGTGCTACAGAACCACCTGGTAATTCAAACGCATCAAAACCAATACCAGCGTTATATTGATCAAATATCGCACTACCTTGAGTTAAAGTGGTGGCTTTCATGTTATTGATGCCAGCTTCAGAACCCAAATCAATACCATTTGCTTCGTTATAAGCAAGACCTGAATAACTTAAGTAATACTCACCGATAGATTTGTTATCGGCAATGTTGTGGTGGTAGTAAACTTCCCACTCTGCATCATTAAGCGCACTGATTGTACCACGTAAACCAGTTAGGTAATCTTGGTTGTAATCATCTACGTTCCCATCACGAGTACCGATACCAACCCAACGGAAATAACCTTTTGCTTCTACATCAAATGGGTTATGTGGGTTATCTGCTGCCATGTTATTCCAATTCGCTGCAGGAGGTGCATAACGACCAAATGAATTGCTTTGTGTAACCATTACTCGGCCAAACCATTCTAAGTCTTCAGCGATTTCATAGTTAGCATCAACATATACCGTATTGCGATCTGTAGAGGCTTTGTTATATGACACATTACCATATGCATACATACACAAATCTGAACCAGCACCAAATTGATCATCACCACGTACTTGTTTAAATACATTGTCACCATATTCAGCAGCTAAATCACCACAAAGCGGAGATGGCTGATAAATGCCATCAGGACCTTTTACGCTTGCGCCATAATAACTCCAGCCATCAGTCTCAGAATATGCTTGAATAACGCCATCACCATTTAAGTCTTCCATCCATGGTGCAGTAAAGTCACGGTCTGCATCAGAAATGCCTTTTCGGTCTTGATGATCAAATGCAAAAGTAATGTTACCTTTATCCATTTGATAGCCAGCAACAACCGAGAATTCTTTACTCGTTAAGCCGCCGTCACGGTCACGTGAACCACCACCGACATTGAACTCAATACCTTGATAGTTCTTTTTCATGATGATGTTAACAACACCAGCAATCGCGTCAGAACCATAAGTTGAAGATGCACCATCAGTTAGAATTTCGATACGTTCAACTGCAGCCATTGGAATAGCGTTCAAGTTAGCAGATGCACCACCTAGCGTTGGTGAACCTGGGAAACGCTTACCGTCAATAAGTACTAGAGTACGGCTTGAGCCTGCACCACGTAGGTTAATAGTTGCTTGAGATTGTGCAGAACTACCTGAACGCTCAGAGAATGAACCGAAAGAGTTCAAGTTACTGTTACGAAGTGCGTCAGCAACTGTAAAGTTACCTTCCATCTTCATATCTTCAGTTGTAATGGTCGTTATTGGTGAAGCACCTTCAAGGTCAGAACGCTTAATACGCGAACCGGTAACCTCAATACGCTCTACTTTTGCGCCATCTTCATCAGCAGCAAAAACTGCTGGCGAAGCAAATGCGGCTGCTGCTGCACCACTGATCAGTGCTAAGCGCACCGACTTAGCTAATACGTTCTTATGCATTGTCTATCTCCCTGGACTTTTTATGTCTTTCTTATAATTAATGCTAACTACCTTTTTAGGTGTTAGTTCAATGAGGGGATGCAACAAAAAACAATCACAACCTCTCAACTACAGTTGCAATAAAATCACATTTGAAACAACTAATCAACATTCGAGAGGTCGTAAGCGCAAAAGTTAATCAAATGTAACAAGTTAAACTGTTAATAAATATGAACGGGGTGTTTTTTTTATCATTATAAACAATAAGTTAAATTTATTTGGTTATTGCAAAAATTACATATTAAGCCTAAAGAAAAAAGTTAACTGTCTGTTTAAAATAGCGATTTCCCTTAAGAAGGTACTTTTTTATCACTTCTAGTAAACATAAAAATGTTAAGTGACGATAAATAAGGCTATGTAAGCAATTGCTTAACATTAATCGTCTAGATAAATCTTCGTTGATAGAGTGAGTCAGATTTGTGCTTCATCAAACCATGCTTGATGTCTTTACTGACTTAATTAAGGAAGGATACGAATAAAACACCATTTATGTTAGTTGACATTGGAAAACTTAAAGTTGAAGGTTTAGTGAGTTAATTTAAAGCAATAGGAGTTGATTATTTACTAGTGAGTCAAAGCTATGACCACACAGTTGTAGAATGGGCTCAGCTATGGGTTTGATTTGTTTACAAATATAGTATTCATAATCAATATTTTGTGGTTTTGCTTCTATGGTTTGTGCACCAGTGAGCGTCATTATATATCGTATCTGTTGTCCCTTACGGGTAACGCTTACGTCTCCGAGTAGTTCGGCAAGCTGTTTCGCGGCTTTAACATGGGGTGACGACTTTGCGGTATAATCTTCAACATTGCGTCTTAATCGCTTTTTAAAGATAAGTTCATTGTCTCGAGCACCACACTTAATTGCCGCAAGCTCATTACTCAAAAAATCAATGACATCCTCGCCCTTGAAAAATAATTCATATAAATGGTACTGCATCCTTCTTGCAATAGGGCTCCAATCACTTCTCACCTGCTCCATACCTTTAAAAGTCAGAGTTAATTGTTGCTGATCATTTGACACCGCGCCGACATAACGCTTTTTACTGCCTTCATCTGAGCCCCTTAAGGTAGGCATAATAAATTGTTCAAAGTGGGTTTCAAATTCCAACTCAAGATAACTGTCTAATTGATATTCTTCTACACACCATTCAAGCCAACGTTGGGTTATTGATACTGATAGGTGTTTACCAACCGCTTGGATATCTTTAATCCCATGATTATCCCCTAACCAGACAAAGGTAGAGTCGGTATCACCGTAAATCACTTGATAACCGCACTCTTCTATCCATTGCTTTGTGAGTTTCATAATTTGATGACCGCGCATGGTAATCGAACTGGCTAACTTAGCATCATGAAATACACAACCTCTTGAGCCTAGTACGCCATACAATGAGTTCATAATAATTTTTATCGCTTGTGATAACGGCGCATTTCTATCTCGTTTGGCCAGTTCTCTTTGCTCTGCAAGGCTGGCAACTAATGCAGGCAAAATAGGTGATTTTCGACTAAATTGAGCACCTAAATATCCAGCCACTGTCGTTGCATCACCTTTTACTTCCCTAGCGTAAAGCCCCTCAACTAAGCCTTTAGGATCGATAAGGAATGTTCTAATAATCGACGGATATAGACTTTTAAAATCTAATACTAAAACATCTTTATAATAACCTGGTATAGAAGACATAACATATCCACCAGGGCTTTCTAAGCCTTGGCTAGCGGGTTGTGCAGGTGCTACAAAACCACTTCGATGTAAGTGAGGCAGATACAAATGATAAAATGCCGCAATCGATGCACCCACTCGGCCAAACTCCAAACCCGTTAACTTAGCGCGTTCAATAGCAAAATCTAACAACTGTGTTTTTTCAAAAATATCCCACACTAGCCGGCAGTCTGTAATATTATAAAAAGCCAATGCATTTTTATCTTGTTCAAATAAATGGGTAATTTCTTGGCCACGATTTTCTACATGATCAATGGCTTTACCTTCAGATAATAATTGCCGTGATACAGACTCTAACGAAAAACTATCAAACTGATAAAATGCCGCTTTAAGCCAATCAATACCATCCAACACCACGCGCCCAGGTAAAGAGAGTGTTTCAGGCCTATATTTATCGGCAACTTTCCAGCTCAGTTCGGTATGTCCTCTACCAATTAATAATGGAATTTGATGTAAAACACAGCGTTTGAACAACAAGGCTAAATCAAAGGTCACTACTGCCCAACCGATAATAATATCGGGATCATAGTCGCTAAACCACGCTATTAAATGATGTATCAGTTCAACCTCATTTTGTACCCAAACGATAAAATCATGACATTCTGCTTGCGGTTCGCCCACCATAAACACACATTGATAATCGGCACCATATAAACCAACCGAATAAAGTTCCCCAGTAAAACTACACTCAAAATCCAGTGAAACCATTTTTAATGGGATATCGACTAGTTCGTTGCTGGGCATTTTTCTAGCCCGATTAATCGATAACAAAGGAATAGTTGAAGTTGGATTACGCTCTTGATAATGCCCTGAGCATTCAATATCTAAGGCGATAAACCGTTCAATTAGGTAGCGTTGCTCAGGCCTAATATCGGCTTCAAATAAGGTAATACCGATATCACTAGCAATACGACCAAGTAATTTCAATTGAGTATTTGATTTAAGATACAGCGCACTGATAGGTTCATGTGCAAAACTCAGCAATGATATTGTCTCAGCCTTAAGAGCAAAGCCGACTTTTTGACTTAATTGATCCACATCTTGCTGACGACAGAAACAGATCACTTCACTGTGATATAGTTCAGCTAATACAGGTCCTTCAGCGGTTTTGATATAATATTGAAGGACTAATTGTCCATGCCGATAAATAGCATGGCGAGTTAATACTCGTCCCTTCACATGGGTATTAGTCATTGGATAATCTGTTGGCTTCACAACGGGTTTGAATTCCTGCACAAGTTTACTCAATTTGATTTATTACTTCGTGGCATGCTAATTCACTGTTATTATGTACAGCATAATTCAGTCTATGTAGAAATCATACTTCCTATGCTACCGGATAACATAAAAAGTCAAATTCGCACCATTTACAAAGAAATTGCAGCCTCTATGCCGCAATTTCGTTCTCGTCGCGAACAAAACTATATGGTAGCTGAAATATCCAAAACCTTAGCGGGTGAGTATGACAAAGACCGTCGTATCATTGTGGTAGAAGCAGGTACTGGTATTGGTAAATCCTTGTCTTATATCTTAGGTGCAATCCCTTTAGCCATCTCGAGTAAAAAGAAAGTCTGTATTGCTACTGCAACCGTGGCACTTCAAGAACAATTACTCCATAAAGATCTACCTCATTTTTTACAACAATCAGGTATTGAGTTTAAATTTGGTTTGGTAAAAGGTCGTCAGCGCTACGTATGTTTAGCCAAACTTGAAGCCATGATCGGGGCACAAGACAGCTCGCAAATAGCCATGTGGCAAACTAAACCCGACCAAAGTCAAATTAACGAATTACAAAAATTGCATCAAGATTTTCATCAAAAACGCTGGAATGGTGAAATTGATACCTTAAAGCACCCTATCCCTGATTTTTTGTGGCAGCAAATTTGCTGTGATAAGCACAGCTGTCACCGTCAAGTATCGGCGCACCATAATTGCCCGTTTCATAAAGCCCGTGAAGATGTCGACACTTGGGATGTACTCATTGTTAACCACAGTCTGCTATTTGCCGATTTAGAACTTGGCGGCGGCGTCATTTTACCAGAACCAGAAGACATGTTTTATGTTATCGACGAAGCTCATCACTTACCTATTGTCGCCAGAGATTTCTCCAGTGCTCAAGCCACACTTCGTGGCGCATGCGATTGGTTAGAAAAAGCATCGAAAACTTGTTCTAAGTTACAAAATCAACTAAAAACCACTCATATCATTGCTCCTGTACAAGCAATGCTTGATCACACCACAGAGTTAACCAATTTACTGACTCAGGTTGCTCATTTTTGTGATACCCAACCGCAGTTATTCGCTAACCCTGAATCCAGACTTCGTTTTGAACATGGCCAATTGCCTCAATCATTATTAATACAGGCAGAAAATCTTGCCACGGCATCAGGTTCAGCGGTAAAGCAATTTAACAAAGTGGTATCAGTATTAACTGAAGCAATAAAAGATGGTGAAGTGCCTAAACACCAGTCAGAAGGGTTGTTATCAGAAACTGGATTCATTTTACAACGGCTGGATAATTTACATAAGTTGTGGAAAATGATGGCCAAAGAAGACAGTAAAAAAGGCGCGCCGATGGCACGTTGGGCTGAATTAATTACAGGTAAACAACAAGATTATTTATTTTGTTCATCACCTATAGAAGTAGGCTTTATGCTGGAATCTATGTTATGGCAAAAAGCCGCTGGAGTGGTGTTATGCAGCGCAACGCTTCGAGCCTTAAACAGCTTCAACCATTTTGCTCATCAAGTAGGACTGTCAATGAATGATGGCAGCCGATTTTTAGCGTTATTATCCCCTTTCGATTACGAAAATAATGCGACTTTATTTATACCTCAAATGGTGTGCGAACCTACTGACGATAATTACACCACCGAACTAGCACAACATATTGTGACACTCATCGATGGTGAAATGGCCACATTAGTGCTGTTTGCTTCATATTGGCAAATGGATAAAGTGGTTGAGCTAGTTGAAGGTAAAATCCCTAAAGATCAGCTTTTTGTTCAAGGCGCTATTCCGCGTCAACAGATATTAGAACAACACAAAAAACGCTGTGATGACGGTCTACCCAGTGTCATTTTCGGTACTGGCAGTTTTTCTGAGGGGCTTGATTTACCAGGTGATTACTTAACAAACCTAATCATAACCAAACTGCCGTTTGCCGTCCCAACCTCACCAGTAGAACAAGCTCACGCAGAATACTTAAAAGTAAAAGGTGGTAATCCTTTTTTACAGCTGACAATTCCTGACGCTTCACGTAAATTAGTCCAAAGTTGTGGCCGACTGTTACGAAAAGAGCAAGATTATGGTCGAGTGACCATTTTAGACCGTCGTTTGGTCACTAAACGTTATGGCAAATCATTAATTGATGCCCTTCCTCCTTTTAGACGTGTTATTGAATAGGTATTGAGTTGGATTTATTATTAGACCCTAGCCATTGGGCTATATTAGCGGTCATCGGTATACTTGCTGGTTTTATTGATGCCATTGTTGGCGGTGGCGGACTTCTGTCTATTCCAGCATTACTAACGGTTGGAATTCCACCACATTTAGCACTAGGAACCAATAAGTTAGCAGCATGTTTTGGTTCTCTTACATCGAGCTATACTTTTTATAAACAACATCTATTTAGCCCTGCATTATGGAAAGCATGTTTTTTTGCCACGCTGGTCGGGTCTATTGCAGGTTGTGGTTTAGTATTTCTAATTGACCCACTATGGCTAGACAAAATACTACCACTACTGATCATTAGCATTGCGATTTATACCTTATTTAGCCCCAAAGCGATGGGGGACAAAAATACCATCGTTCCAAAATATCGCTCACCCAAATACAAGCAGATTAGCCAAGGTTTTATTTTGGGCGGATACGATGGATTTGCAGGGCCAGGAATTGGTGCTTTTTGGACAGTATCGTCTATCTCGCTGCATAAACTGCCTCTATTACACAGCTGTGGATTAGCTCGAGTGATGACCGCGGTAAGTAATATCACAGCGCTCATTATCTTTGCATCAATGGGACAAGTGCAATGGATACTCGGCTTATGGATGGGAATATGCATGATGGCAGGTTCATTTATTGGTGCAAAAAGTGCAATTAGATTTGGGATACCTTTTATTAAGCCAATATTCATTATTATGGTATTGTCGATAGCAGTCCATCTTACGTGGAGTGCATGGGCATGAACACCCAACAATTGGTCTCGATGTTAAAACAACAGCTCGCGAAACTTGAACAAGACGCATTAATACACGACCAGAATTTAGCGCCTTCACAACGGCAGTCTTTACAAGAAATCGAACGCTTTAACAGTCAACTATTTGCCCAACAAGGAGCCCAACTTAGCCCTTGTATCACCCAGTTACGTCAAGACATTAAACAACTCGAAAAACAGCTTTATCTTAAGTTGGGTGGTAATGTTATCCAACTCAGTTGCGATCGTATTCAAGACCGATTTAGTGCGTTACGCAGAGCATTACTGACCACTCACATCAATCTTAAATCTGAACAACAGCGCAAAGCCAGTAACCGTGCCCGATATGCAAAAAAACAACAACAAGCAATACAAGACAGTGGATTTGGTTGGATAGCCAGCAATGTGATGCAAAACAGCCATCAACTCTACGCTGAACTCAATAAACATTTAAATTGGGCAAAAAAAATAGAGCAAAAAATACAACAAATGGAAGCATCTCTTGAATTCTGTCATAGTGATGACAAAATAAAACTGCAAAATGATATTCTTTCTATGCACCGTCGGTTAGGAAAGTGTAAACAAGCAACCAGTTATATTGAAGAGCGTATTCAACTTTTTGAACGACCTCGCCAAAGTTACCCACGTTAAGGAGCAACAATGAAATCTTTATTTACCACAAGTGCGCTTTTGGCATTTTTAACATCATCGTCAGTATTAGCAGCTAATTTAACCATTCCAATGTCATTTGAGTACCTAGCACTTGATGGTGCAGAAGTTGAAACCAGTATGTTCAGCCATCAATCAGATTTAGCGTTAACCAATGGTGTCCATAAAATTGCTGTTCGTTATCATGATGTGATTGATGATTCCTTTAGTGACAGTCAATCTTTTGTAAAATCAACGCCTTTAATTGTGACGTTAACGGTTGATGGCGATCATCAATATCTATTACAACCCGCTGATGGCGACATCATTAAGAATCCAAAAGCATTCGCAAAAAAACCACAAATCAGCATTAAACGCCAAGATAATGCTGCGGTAACTTACAATGTAGAACAAACTAATTTTACTGAGAACTCATTTATAACTAGTCTGTTTAACAATAAAAACCAGCATGATATTGAAACCTTATCAGCTTCAGCTACGGGTGACGGCAGTCAACCGATACAAGCATTAGCAGTCAAATCAGATATTGAATCTGCTACGATGAGTGCAACTGTGCCAGCAGCAGTGCCAGCAGCAGTGCCAGCAGCAGTGCCAGCAGCAACGGCTCAAAAGCCGACTCCAGCACAAGCAGAACAAATGCTCCAATATTGGTGGTTACAAGCCGATGACAAAACCCGTAAAGAATTTATGGGCTGGGCAATAAAACAACTGTAATGTCTCTATCGATCCCTTTTGTTTACCACGCCAGCTATTCACAGCTGGCGTTACCTAGCACCCATCGTTTTCCAACCACTAAATATCACAATTTATACCAGCACGCGCTCAAACAACAATTATTGTTTGAGCAATATCGCCATACGCCTACACCGATATCGAAAGATACGCTCTATACAGTGCATTGCCCGCAATATGTCGAACAATTTATCAATGGTGCCTTAGACCATAAAGCCCAAAGACGTATTGGTTTTCCATGGAGTCAAGAGTTAGTTACCCGCACTTTACACGCTGTAAATGGCACCCGTTTGTGCGCTGAATTGGCGCTTGACCATGGAATCGCGGTTCACTTAACTGGTGGTTATCATCATGCGCACTATGATTTTGGCAGTGGTTTTTGCATTTTTAATGACTTGGTTATCGCAGCGAGATCAGCCATTGACTCAGGAAGAGCAGACAAAGTACTTATTTTTGATTGTGATGTTCATCAAGGTGATGGAACAGCGACACTCACCCAAGGCAACCCAGACATCATTAGCTGCTCTATCCACTGTGCGCAAAATTTCCCATCCCGAAAGCAACAATCTGATCACGATATTGCTCTGGATAAAGGTTGTACCGACAAACAATATCTTGAACATATACAACAAATATTACCTTACCTGATTCGCATCCATCAGCCAGATCTGATCATCTATGACGCAGGGGTCGACATTCATCAACATGATGACCTTGGATATTTCAGCATTTCGAATCTAGGTATTCTCGCTAGAGATAAACAGGTAATATCAATAGCAAAAATGCATGGCATCCCACTTGCAGCAGTAATAGGGGGAGGCTATAGTCGTAGTGAAGCAGAATTAACAATCCGACATAGCCAATTGTTAGTTGCGGCCAATGAATTATGGGCATCACAGTATTAGGCAATACAAAACCAACAATAATGCACCACTAAATTAAACAACCATCTCGGCATTTAAGCTGATGTCGATAAACTAAACTGTCTCAATGGAGCGTAATAATGCAATTAGAGATCCGAAACTATTATGAAGTTCTATTAATGGAAATGCTGCGAGATGAAGGCTTAATGGAAGAATTGCCAGAAGAATACTTAGCGGATTTATGCTGCGTCACATTGAATCAGTTACCCGTGAGGTACATTCGCCATTTAGTTGACACGTATTTTTTCGAAAATTATCAAGAATTAAAACAGATGAAAACTGAGATCAGTGAAGCACTTGAACGTTCAAGGCAATTCCTCAAAGCAAACTTGCAAAAACGCTTAAAGGAAGAAGCTGAGCTCGCAGCCGAACAACAACAGTAATTTAATCAGCATTAGCTGATATTTTACGGGATATTGAATGAATATATGTTAAATCAGTATTAGCTATGTTCATTTAATGAATAGTTCATTCATATAACATGGATGTGTTTTGATTTGATTTGAATTTTGAATTAATACGGTGAAATCATACGGGGAATATTGGAGGTTCCCCTAGAGCCACACCCCGGCACACGAGTCACTTGCTGCGGTTGCTCCCTTCCAGGCCTGGCCGAGTTCACAAGTTATCGTTGCGGGGGGACCCTAGGGTCACCATTGACTTCTGAATCATAAAATACAAAGCTTATGTGTCAGAACGGGGCGATTATCCCCTAACCCATTGGCTGGATCAAGCCTTTATCCTAATAAGTTTTCAATCCTCTACCTAACTGCGCAATACTTAACCTTAACGGGGAATACTAGATGGAATAAGGGGTGGGATAACAGATAGGTTAATCAACATAAATCGAACTATTCACAAGTAATGTATGCCAAACACACTATTTTATGTTGTCAATAATACAAATTCAGACGTGAATCATTAATCTATTGAAAAAAAATACATAGCCAGATGAAATAGAAAACAGCCTTTAGATAATCGTTTATAACATCGAGCACAAATGCTGGTGCAAGTTAACATCACATGTCGTATTCGAGAATATGCTAATAACAGTATTAACATCTTGGAACTGTCCTATTTATCCCAGTAATACAGGCAGATCTTCATCAAGCAACGTTACCCATAAAGGAATAGTCAGATCTTAGTCACAACTCTAGACATAATTCAATGAGTAAGTGGCCAAGGTTAGCTAACATTAGATTTGAATAAAATCCGCACACTTATAACCAGTAGTGAATGCGAGATAACAAAAAAATGCAGGGAATACATGATGAATACAATAACAGTTAGTCCCGCTGCAAAAGCGGTATTGAGTGCAGGGCTTATTGCTCTAGCATTATCGGGTTGTGGAGGCAGTGATGGTACCAATGGCGAAGATGGGCCAGATGGTATTATTGGTGTAAACATAGATGCGACATCAACCCTAAAAGCGACCTTTACCGATGCAACCGTAGTCGACGGAAAAGTCAGTGTTGGCTTTATCCTTAAAAATGCCAATGGTGTTGCGGTATTGGGACTAACAAAAGATCATGACCTTCGTTTTGGTATTGCGCAATTAACCCCAGTTACCGAAATGGTCGGAACTGATGGCGCTACAGTTGAAGTAGATCGTGGTTATCAATGGCAGTCTTATATCAATACAACAAAACAACCTAATGCAAGTTGGATCCCTGATGGTGAAACCAATATCGCTCCTTCTGCACAATTTCAGGCTGAAGTTGAGGCTGCATCAAAATGTGCTGACTGCTTAGTCGATAATCTAGATGGTTCATACTCGTACACCTTTCAAACCAATATTGCTCAAGTCACAGAGCCGTTAAGCATCACTTATCAAGCCGATGACACCCAGCGCATTACATTGGAGTTAAAACAGCCATTAATCACAGCCAATGCTCATTACGATTTTCAACCTTCAACTGGCTTAACCGAAGATATTGCAACGCGCGACGTCGTCTCGATCAATGCTTGTTATACCTGCCACCAACCAGAAAGCTTAGCATTGCACGGCGGTCGTCGAATCGATCTTGAAAACTGTGCATCATGTCATACAGCAACATCTGGTGATCCTGAAACCGGTAACAGTGTTGATTTTACCTACATGATCCATGCTATTCATAAAGGCCAAGACCGCGTAACCAGCACAGCTGACGGCAATGTTGCCGCACCTTATAAAGTGATTGGCTATGGCGGTGGAATACACGATTACGGTAACGTGATGTATCCGCAAAAACCTGCTGCCGATTGTAGTGCATGTCACGTAGAGGGCACGAACGCTCCCAAAGATGCCGCCCTGTTTAATGCTAATAAAAGTGATACGGCTTGTATTGCATGTCACACAGAATTAGCGTCTCAACAACATGTTGGTGTCGGCACAAATTGTACTTCATGCCATGTTGAAGAAGGCTATGGTCGCAGTGCAAAAGAAGCTCATGGTGATGTCATGAAAGCCTATAACGAAACACAAGCAATGAGCGCCGTATTCAGTGACGTAATTGTCACTGCAGATGGAAAATTCAGTACTACGGTTAAATTTACCGATGCTTCAGCTAATGTTATTGCAGCGGAATTTATCGACCAAGGTAGCCGCATCGTTATGGCGTGGGACAGCGACAAAAACTATCCTGCGTATCAAGATGCCAGTTACAGTAATCGTCGTATTAAATTAAGTGAAGGTACTGCCAACACAGATAATAGCTGGACCTTAGTTTGGGATAAGATCACCTTACCAACAGATTATGTGGGTAAAACATTTGAGCTATGGTCAGCAGTTACAGCCTGTTTTAACCATGGTGGTTACGGCAGACCGGAAGTTAAACTAACGGCTTGTAGTACTGATGATGTCCAAAAAGTGGAAATTAAAAGTAGCCCATTCCATTTGGTTATGGCTGCAAGTGCAATAGACACTAGCCAAACCACTGCTACACGTAGAAACATTATCAACACAGAAAGCTGCCAAGGTTGCCATAACCAAGAGGTGTATCACTATGACAATGGTGTCAATTGCCAAACCTGTCATACCGCTGATAAGACCCTTAGGAGTGATGACACTTACCCTGGTGGCAAAAAATCGACCAGCTTTGCCTTTAAAGCACACAGCGCTGAAGGTCATTACCTCAAATATGCCGGTGTTGAATCTGGAACCGTGTTGAAAACCGATTGTAAAACCTGTCATACCGCTGATGGGATCCAACTTGGTAGAGCCACTGACAGAGTATGGCGTTATGGCGATATCGAGACTGGCGCTGATGTATGGATGTCATCAGATACTGGAGCATGTTTAAGTTGTCATCAAAAGTATCGTACTGATGCCACCGTGTCACATATTGAATCTAACGGCGGTATAGTCGATGGAATAAGTGAGGAAGATGCTCGTAATCGTACATCGGAAATATGTTCTACCTGTCATACCGTAGATCGCGTCACTAAAACACATGGTTTTTAAGCTACACAAATAAACAACCTTGGCGTTTTATCCATCAAAGACCTTAGTTTTTAACTAAGGTCTTTTTGTTATCCGAACAATCTTCCCCCGCCAAACTCCGTATTTTATATACCTCTTTATTAATAGGCTGATCATCATCACACAATTACGTTCGTTTTAAAGACGAGTTGCTGTTTGTAAAGTAATCTTAGTGTTGGGAAAATTAATTCCAACATCAACTTAACTGAATAAGATAATTGCAGAACATACTGCCAGTGAGTTAGATGGATGACCTTTGCAGGGAAAATATGATGAATAAAAAATACACAAAAATGGCATTGTTACTTGCTATGTCAGCATCAATGACACTGGTTGGTTGTGGCGGAGGCGATGATGGTGAAGCTGGTAATCCAGGTAATCCTGGTGGCGAGCCTGCTGAAGCGATTAAGACACTAAACTTAGATATCACTAAAGTCACTTATCAAGACAGCAAACCGACTATTGAAGTATTTGCGACCAATGAAAAAGATCTCCCTGTAGCAGGTCTTAAAGACTTTGAAATTAAAAAAGTCGTCCAACTCATTCCAGCTGGCGCAAGCGGTGCAGGTAATTCAGCCCAATGGCAATTTATTGGCTCCGAAAAAGCTTTTACCGACCATGGTAACGGCAATTACAGTTTCACAGTCAATGTTGAAGGGTTTAATCCTGAGCTAACCCAACGTTATAATGTAATTGCAAGTGCATCAACCTTGCAAGACGGCGTTACCGGAGTGCCGCGTACTGAAATTACCGAAGATTTTGACGGTGAAGGATTCGAGGCTAAATACACTAAAAACATCGTTAACACCGCCACTTGTAATACCTGTCATGCAGAAGGTGAAAGCATTTATCATAGCTACACTGATTTAGAAACCTGTACATCATGTCATACCAATGAATTGGCTATTGAAAAAGGCAAGGTTCAAGATGAGTTCAGTCACTTAATTCATAATGTTCATAACAATGCCAAAATGTATGGACGCAACTTAGACAAGAGTGCAGAAACAGCGCATGCGATAGTGCAAGATAATTGCACCACTTGTCATGTTAATTCAGAACAACTGAGTGAATCGAACAACTGGTCTCGTATTCCAACCATGGAAGCCTGTTCAAGTTGTCATACCGACATTGACTTTAAAACGGGTCAAGGTCATCCGCAACAAGTCGATAATTCAAATTGTATAGCTTGTCATAATGCAAGTTGGACAGAAGAGTTGCACACAACATCGTATACTCAGAAAAAAACATTTATCGATTTATACGGAATGACAGCAACATTAACGGCTAATAAATCAAGCGCTGAAGACAAATCAGCGACCCTATCGGTAACAATTTTAGATGCTAATGGTACGGCCATTGACGCAACAAGCTTAATCAGCAAAATTCAACGCGTTGAAACCATTACGAACGTCGGACCTAACTTCCCAATTATGGGATATAACCCTAGCCCAGGCAGCGGTTTAGCAAAAATCAGTAAAGACTTTATCAAAGCGGGTCTGTTACAAGCAGATGTAATCATTGAATCAGGTAACTTGGTCTATAACATTGCATCTCTGCCATTTGGTGCTGGCGATACAGATACTGCCTTTAGCTTTATTGGTCTTGAAATGTGTAACGATGGTATTCAAGCCATTGATTGTGTCGATGGCGTAGCAACTACCAGTATGAAAGCCGAATTCACAGTAGGTACTTTCTCTGGTAATGCGCCTAGCTATCGTCACACTGACTCGGTCAATTTTGGTTCATGTGATAATTGCCATGGCGACACCTTCGAGTTACATAAAGGACACCATGCTGGTTTTGTGATGTCAGAACAATTAGCTCGTGAACTTAATGGTGAAGTTACCATAGGTTTAGATGGTTGTGTGGCTTGTCATACGCCAGATGGCACTTATGCTTCTGGTGCTAATCAAGGTGCCATTGAAATGAAATTGCACAGTGTTCATGGTGAACAAGGCATTATCAAAGACTGTACTCAGTGTCACAGCGACTTTAATCTTGATGCATTCAAAGTTAAAGGTGCACTTGCTACGTCGCAAGGCCTTTATACAACACCTATCACTGCAACGTGCGCATCTTGTCATGGATTTGACACGATTTCGCAGCATGCACAAAGTCAAGGTGCGGTTGTTAATGGTAGCTATCAAGAAGCCAATGATGCTGCGCAGTTAGAAACCTGTTTCTTCTGCCATGCACCTACCATTGAAAACCACACACAAGTGAAGCTTTAATTTGTCCATTGAGAGAGAAGCCCTGTTTCTCTCTCATGCTATGGCTTACGTAATCAACTTGTTGATCATCAAAATGGACAAATTAGGAAGTCTACTTATGAAGACCACACATTCAATAAATACCTTATTTTTAGCCCTGCTCTGCCTTACTGCATCGACGCTGTTTATGTCGAGTCATGTACAGGCGGCAAAGTGGGATGCCAGCATGACACCGGCAGAAGTTGAAGCAACACTCGATAAAAAATTCGCCGAGGGGAAATACTCACCAAAGGGTGCCGACACTTGTTTAATGTGTCATAAAAAATCAGAAAAGGTCATGGACTTATTCAAAGGTGCTCATGGCGCAATTGATTCATCAAAAAGTCCAATGGCTGGATTACAGTGCGAAGCGTGTCATGGTCCACTAGGTTCACATAATCGTGGTGGTAAAGAGCCAATGATTACCTTTGGCCCAACTTCAACACTCGCTGCAGACAAGCAAAACAGTGTGTGCATGAGCTGTCATCTCGACGACAAACGCGTGGCATGGGACAGTAGTCATCACGCCAATGCCGATGTGGCATGTGCATCTTGTCATAGCATACATGCTGAACATGACCCAGTACTGTCAAAGCAAACAGAAGTCGAAGTATGTACCACTTGTCACACCAGACAAAAAGCAGACATGAACAAGCGCACCAGTCATCCAATGAAATGGAATCAAATGACCTGTAGCGACTGCCATAATCCACATGGCAGTTTGAGCGATTCAGATCTTGTTCAGCCAACAGTCAATGAAACGTGTTATTCATGTCACGCTGAGAAACGCGGCCCAAAGCTGTGGGAGCATGCACCCGTCACCGAAAATTGCGTCAATTGCCATAATCCACACGGTTCTGTGAACGATGCAATGCTCAAAACTCGTGCGCCACAACTGTGTCAGCAATGTCATGCGAGTGACAATCACACAAGCAACGCTTATCTAGGTAACACTGATATGGGTTCAACAGTAAATGGTAATGCCTTTACTGGTGGTCGTAGCTGCTTAAATTGTCATAGTCAGGTGCATGGTTCTAACCATCCGTCTGGTAAGTTACTGCAGCGCTAAGGAGATTATATTATGAATACTAAATTGAACCTCATTACCTTAGCGTTACTCACTAGTACCAGCTTTAGCCTGATGGCTGATGGTTATGGCCTAGCCAATGCTAAAACCGACAACATTAAATATGATGCTTGGAATTGTAAGGCTTGTGCTGTCGAAACTGGTACCACTGGAAATGTCGGTGTCGGTATTGGTTACAACAGCGAAGACGATATTAACTCAGCTAACGCCTTTAATAGCAGTAATCAAACTGCTGGCAAAATTGATGCCGATATAAAGTATCGCGGTAACAATGGCTACCAAGCAAAAGTCGTCGCAAATAATATCGGCATGAACAATGGCCGTATGGAAATAGATGTCGGTAAACTTGGATTGTATCGTCTTAATCTAGGCTATCGCTCCATTGCGACGTATCAAAGCAACAATGCATTAAGCCCTTATCAGAATATCGGCAGCGATAATCTTACTTTAGCGGATAATTGGGTAACGGCAGGTTCAAGCTCAGATATGCCAATGCTTTATAGCAGTTTAACCCCATTTGAATTGTCGCTTAAACGTGAACGTGCCGGTCTTGGGTTTGAATATCAAACAGAATCACTGTTCACAACCTACGTTAATTTTCAACGTGAAGAGAAAACCGGAACCAAAGTTGCTTCTGGCAGTTTCTTCAACCAATCAATGATGTTGGCAGAGCCTGTTGATTACACGACAGACATCTTAAACGCTGGGATTAAACTCCGTGGTGATAACTGGTTTACTAGCATAAACTACAATGGTTCAGTGTTTAGCAATAACAATCAACAGCTTGGCTTTGACAGTGCCTTTAACCCTACGTTTGGGGCGCAAAGTCGTGGTTACATGGCGCTAGACCCAGATAACGAGGCCCATACTATTTCACTAATGGGCCAATATAATGATTCCATTACCAGCTTAAGTGGTCGTTTGCTCTTGGGCCAAATGACTCAAGATCAGCAATTAACTAGCATAGGTTATGGTTATTCATTACCGGCAGATTCTATAGATGCGAAAGTTGATATCACCGGCATGACACTTAAAGCGGTGACCAAGCTGAACCGAGCATGGCGTCTCACTGGCAGTTATGATTATAACGACAGAGAAAACAACACCCAAATCGAACAATGGACCCAAATTAGTATTAACGATGTTACTGGCAAAGTGCGGTACAACACCCCATACGATCTCACTACCCATAACGCTAAATTATCAACTGACTATCGAATCAATCATGGTTTAAAACTCGATGCGGGTTATGATTTCAAACGAGATGAACGCAGTAATCAAGGTAGAGAAACCACTGACGATAATAACGTCTGGGCACGTTTACGGGTCAATAGTTTTGACATGTGGGATATGTGGCTTAAAGGTAGTTTGAGCAAGAGAGATGGTTCAGAATATAAAGCATCAGAATCGTCATCTGCAGAACAAAATCCGTTGCTACGTCGATACTATTTGGCCGACCGTGACCGCACTCAAATAGAGGCGCGCTTTAACCATAGTCCACTTGATAACTTGAACGTCGATTTTGGGGTTCGCTATGCATTGGATGACTATACAAATACGCAAATAGGCTTAACTGAATCAAAAGACACAAACTACGATATTAATCTGAGCTACATGATTAATGACGATATGAATGTTAATACATTTTATAATCATCAAATCATCAAGTCCGCTCAATCTGGCAGTGCCAATTTAAGTATAGCGACTTGGCAAGCCGATATTGAAGACACTGTCGATGTTGTTGGCGCAGGCTTAAGCTACAACAATTTAATGGACAGTCGTTTGCGCTTAGGTTTGGATTATACCTACTCAGACTCAGACAGTAATACCCAAGTAAGACAAGGTATTAGTGGCGATTACGGTGACTATTTTGCCAAAGTGCATAACATTAATGTGTATGCACAATATCAAGCCACCGAAAAAATGGCCTTGCGTATAGACTACAAAATGGAAAAATATCTTGATAATGATGACGCCAATGATATTGAGCCAGATACCATTTGGAATGTCATGAGTTTTGGCAATTTACAGCATGACTACACGGCACACATGATCATGCTCAACGTAAATTATAGTCTGTAAGTGAATTAACCGTTATATAACGGAGCCGTTCACAAAAAAATGACGCCAACCTTATCTAGGTTGGCGTTTTTATATCATTTGATTTAATGACGTTTGGACACAAAAACAGTCGCTAACATCCTATTGTATAAAAAACTTGCAATCACACCAGATTTAACATTATATTAACAATGTGAATAGCTTGTGATTGAAGTTTGGGCAAAAGGATGTTGCCCCCCATTTTACATTGTTCATCCTACAACCCTATTGCCTGTTCAAGACTCCCTCTTACTTTTTAACCTCTAATGCATTTAAGCATTAACCTCCTCCCAATACTTAGCCAACATCAGGTATCATTCAATACCGATATTTATTGCCTAGAGAAATTCATGTTTCAAATTGATACGCTAATTGCTGCTAAAATTGTCGACCGAACCATGAAAATTATTGGGCATAATATCAATGTCATGAATGCTCAGGCGGTGATATTAGGTTCAGGCGATATCGATCGAATTGGCACTGTACATGAAGGCGCACTATTAGCTATCAGCCAAAATCGCAATGTTGAAATAAGCCAAGCCATCGCTTCAAACTTACATGGCGTCAAACCTGGGCTAAATTTACCATTACATTACCATGGCCAAGTGGTTGGCGTTATCGGTATCACTGGCGAGCCAGACACATTAAGCCACTATGGTGAACTGCTTAAGATGACAGCAGAGATGATTGTCGAGCAAGCAAACTTGCAAGAGCAATTACAGTGGCAAAATCGTCAAACAGAGGAGTTTATTTCGCAACTCATTCATGCCAATGAACAAGACTTACCTTCTTTACAACAATGGGCATTGCAATTGGGTATCGATTTAAGCGTGCCGAGAGTGGCTGCCATCATTGAACTCGATAGTAATAACCCACTATATCAACAAGACAATCAAGCATTAAAACAAGTACTGTATTTATTACAAAATCCTGTACGCGATAACTTAATTGCGATGACATCACTCACTCAATTAGTGATTTTAAAACCGGCTTTTTTAGATGGTAAGCAATTTGACCCAGAGCTTGAAAATCAACGCATCAACAAATTGCTCAAACGCTTACCCGCCAATATGCAGCTTAGCCTGCATATTTCATTAGGGCATTATTTCGGTGGTGAACTCGGTATTAGTTACTCTTATCGTACCGCTAAAGAAACGTTAGATATTGGCAAAAAATTACATCCAACAAAAACCAAATATTTATACCAAGACTACAGCTTACAAGTGCTGTTATCAGGACTGCGGCACCACTGGCGAGGTAATGCGCTTGCCGGGCCGTACCTAAAACTCATTGAAGTCGACAATAACCAGCAATTACAAAAAACACTTGCCGCTTATCTAGATCACATGGGAGATATCCAAGCCTGCGCTAACAGTTTGTTTATCCATCGAAACACACTGCGTTATCGACTAGATAAAATTCAAACGATTACCAACATTGACCTACGCAGTTTTAATGGATTACTGAGTTTATATTTAGGCCAGTTAATTCACCAACCCAGCACCTAGTTGTGCGTGTGCACAAATTTAGTGTCAGCTTGCTTATTTATTGGTGCAAACGCACAGAGTAATTTATGGGTAATGGTTTACTATGATGAATACTAAACCACCCCTACAATAATAAATAACGAGTACTCTATGGGACTAATATTGATCTTACTCGGCGTAATAGCCTTTATCGTCATCGCCACCTCTAAATTTAAACTCCACCCTTTTTTAACCCTCATTTTAGCGTCGTTCCTCACCGCATTTGCCTATGGCTTACCCAGCAATGAAATCGCCAAAACCATCACTGGCGGTTTCGGTGGTATTTTAGGTTATATCGGCTTAGTCATTGTGCTCGGTACCATTATCGGTACCATTCTCGAAAAAAGTGGTGCAGCCATTACCATGGCAGATGTAGTGATTAAACTGTTTGGTCAACGGTTCCCAACGTTAACCATGTCAATGATTGGTTACTTAGTGTCGATCCCTGTTTTTTGTGATTCAGGTTTTGTGATTTTAAATTCATTAAAACAGTCAATGGCAAACCGGATGAAAGTGTCTCAAGTTGCCATGAGCGTCGCCCTAGCAACTGGGTTATACGCAACTCATACCTTTGTGCCGCCAACCCCAGGTCCTATTGCTGCGGCGGGTAACCTGGGTCTTGAATCTCAACTTGGACTCGTTATTGCTGTCGGTGTGTTTGTTGCTGCCATTGCCGCTTTTGCCGGTATGTTGTGGGCCAATCGTTTTGCCAATGAGCAACCTGACGGCGAAGGCGCCGATGAACTAAATCTACAACAAGAAGATTTTGATGATCTAAAGAAAACCTATGGCGAATTACCTAGTCCTACCAAAGCATTTGCGCCTATTTTTGTGCCTATCATTTTAATCTGCTTAGGCTCGGTGGCTAACTTCCCTTCAAAACCACTAGGTGAACAAGGCTTATTCGATTTATTAGTATTCTTGGGCCAACCTGTTAACGCCTTAATGATCGGCTTATTTTTATCATTATCACTATTAAAAAGTAACCAAAAAATCAAAGAGTTTAGCGATCGTATCAGCCAAGGTTTAGTGGTATCAGCGCCTATTTTATTAATCACTGGGGCTGGCGGCGCATTTGGTGCGGTATTAAAAGCCACCGAGATTGGCGCATTTTTAGGTAGCAGTTTATCCGCTTTAGGTGTGGGCATTTTTATGCCATTTATCGTGGCAGCCGCACTCAAATCAGCACAAGGTTCATCTACCGTGGCATTAGTCGCTACCTCAGCGTTAGTGGCACCATTACTAGGCGATATTGGTTTAGCCTCAGAAATGGGCCGAGTGCTAACTGTAATGGCAATTGGTGCGGGTGCGATGACAGTCTCACATGCAAACGATAGCTTCTTCTGGGTGGTGACTCAATTTAGCCGCATGAGCGTCAAACAAGCGTATCGAGCTCAAACAATGGCGACTTTAGTCCAAGGTGTCACGGCGATGATTACCGTTTATCTACTGAGTTTATTTTTACTGTAAATTATTAATCAGAGTCTTATATGAAAATCGTTATTGCACCAGATTCATTTAAAGAAAGCTTAAGCGCACTTGAAGTAGCTAATGCCATCGAAGATGGATTTAAGCAGGTATTCCCAAACGCGCAATATTGTAAGGTGCCAATGGCCGACGGCGGCGAAGGTACTGTGCAAGCGATGGTCGATGCCACCCAAGGACAGATTATTAATCTTACTGTCACTGGGCCTTTAGGTTTACCTGTAAACGCATTTTATGGCGTGTTAGGACAACTAGATGAGGATGGAAACCAAACTGCAATAATCGAAATGGCTGCGGCATCAGGTTTACACCTGGTGCCATCCACTCAACGTAATCCTTTATTAACCACCAGTTTTGGTACTGGTGAGTTGATTGCCGATGCATTAGACAGAGGCATAAGACACATCATTTTAGGCCTAGGTGGCAGTGCAACTAATGATGCCGGCGCAGGCATGATGCAGGCCTTAGGCGTAAAACTCAGTGATATAACTAATACTCCATTACCTTTGGGGGGTGCAGCCCTAGCCACATTACATTACATCAACATGCAATTATGCCATCCAGCCATTAAGGAGTGCGTGATTGAAGTGGCGTGCGATGTCGATAATCCGTTATGTGGACCGCGAGGCGCCAGTGCTATTTTTGGTCCACAAAAAGGCGCTACAACCGAGATGGTTGAGCAACTTGACCTCGCTTTGGGGCATTTTGCTCATGTCATTAACCAACACCTTAACCAACCAATTGATGGACACTGTCAATTGCACCCAGGGGCTGGTGCTGCTGGCGGTATGGGGTTTGGCGTAATGACAATGTTAAATGCAACCTTAAAACCTGGGGTCGATATTGTCACAAAAAGCGTTAAGCTGGCACAACATTGTCTTAATGCTGATCTCATTATCACCGGTGAAGGTCGAATGGACGGTCAAACCGTATTTGGTAAAACCCCCATGGGAGTATTGAATGTTGCCAAACAACAGAATATTCCGGTAATTGGCATTTCAGGATGCCTTGGTGAAAATGCAGATGTTATTTTAGCCGAAGGTATGCACGCTATTTTCCCTATCATTCCTGCGTTGCAGCCCTTAGAGCAAGTATTGTCTGAAGCTCAGGTTAATCTAACCAATACCGCGCGCAACATTGCTGCAATCATGTCACTTTCATTTGCGAGTAAGTAATCTTATCCAACACAAATGCCTTACCACATTTGTGTTGGATTATTCATATCAACATCTTTCATCTTCTGAATAACCGCAGCTAATCCGTAGTAATAACACGATAAATGCTTGAAGCGGAACCAGCCATACAGTAAAGTTAGCACCCTCATTTCGTCCTGAAGGTGCAGCGTTAATCGTAAAGCACCCGTCAATGCTATCAGGATGAAGTTTTCATCATTACGGCAAGCAAAATGACCTCGAAAATCACCCGTCAAGCAAACGCTTCAGAAGACAGTTTACTGCGTATTTTTACCGCCCCTGAAGATTCAACCTCGACGTTGAGCATTATTGAGCAAAAGCTATCTCAAGACCTCGCGGGTTTTTTAGGTAATAGCATCGCCGCACTGGAAAAACCACTGTCAGAAATTGAAACCGACTTTAGCGCCTATCAGATCCCAACAGAACCCAAGTTCGTTTCTGATTATGCCGACGAAATAATGCAAAACCTAGTCGCTCATTCAGTCCATACTTCAGCACCCAGTTTTATTGGACACATGACCTCGGCCTTGCCTTATTTTGTGTTACCACTGTCAAAAATGATGGTCGGGCTAAACCAAAATTTAGTCAAAATTGAAACATCCAAAGCCTTTACTCCATTAGAACGCCAAGTGTTAGGCATGATGCATAATTTGGTGTATCAGCAATCTGATGATTTCTATCATCAATGGATGCACAGCGCTAACCACTCACTCGGGGCATTTTGCTCAGGTGGCACCGTTGCTAATATCACCGCACTGTGGATTGCCCGAAACCGGCTGCTACAACCACGCGGCGATTTTAAAGGCGTCACCCGCGAAGGAATGACGAAAGCATTGCGCTTTTATGGCTATGATGACCTTGCTATTTTAGTGTCAGATCGCGGTCATTACTCTTTGGGTAAAACTGCCGACTTGCTGGGTATTGGCCGAGATAACATCATTAGCATCCCAACAGATGAACATCATAAAGTCGATGTTGCCGCCATGCGAGATGCAGCAGAAAAGCTGGCACAACAAAATATTAAAGTGATGGCCATTGTCGGTATCGCTGGCACAACAGAAACAGGCAATGTGGATCCCTTAACTGAATTAGCAGCGTTAGCCAGCGAGCTAAATTGCCATTTTCATGTCGACGCTGCCTGGGGCGGCGCGAGTTTATTATCTAAAAAATATAGCCACTTATTGAAAGGCATCGAATTAGCTGACTCCGTCACTATCGATGCTCATAAGCAAATGTATGTTCCAATGGGCGCTGGTATGGTGCTATTTAAAGATCCTGAACTGGCTAAAGCCATAGTGCACCATGCTGAATATATTCTACGGGTAGGTTCAAAAGACTTAGGCAGTCAAACGCTGGAAGGTTCGCGCCCAGGGATGGCAATGCTAGTGCATGCTTGTCTTCAGATTATTGGCCGTGATGGCTATGAAATTCTCATTAATAACAGCCTAGAAAAAGCCCGTTACTTTGGATCAATCATCGACCAACATGCTGACTTTGAGTTAGTCACAGCACCGGAGTTATGTTTACTGACCTATCGCTATGTACCAAAATCGGTGCAAGCTATACTCACTACAGCTCTAGCCAACCAAGACAGCGCTTTAGTTGCATCAATCAATGAACTACTCGATGGACTGACACAATTTATTCAAAAGCATCAACGCGAACAAGGTAAATCGTTTGTGTCACGCACACGTATTAAACCGGCAAAATACTTACGCCAACCAACGACAGTATTTCGTGTGGTACTGGCCAATCCGTTGACCAGTCATCAAATATTGCATGATGTACTGACAGAACAAGTTGAGATAGCCGCATTAGACAGCGAATACTTACCCCAGTTGTTGGCGTTGTAGAGCACAGACTCATCAATAACTTCGATGTTTATAGCTTGTTAGCTACCTTCTCGTCATCCCGGCAGTGTTTTTAAGCCGGGATCCAGATGTTTTCATTGTACTTTTGTACTCATGGCCTACGGCCACTAACGTCGTGGCGCTTCGCCCACACCAGACCAAGAGGAAACCAACGGCGGTTCCCTCTTGGAACTCCCAGCCGCCCCGCAACATTTTCGCTATTTATAAAACAAGAGCTGCGAAAAGTCGCCATGGGGTCAGATTTAACTTTGACCTACATTTGCAGACTGCTTCGGCCTTATTCGAAAATGCTATCGCTTCCGATAGGCCATATATGGACGCTCCCGGTGAGTCAAGATAATACTCTGCTTACCCAAAGCTTTTTGGCCTTAGTTTTCTATTCTATTGCTTCACACTTGTCATTGTTTTTGATGCGGCTCATTTACCGCTAGAAGCGGTTGAACTGCCATATATACGGGCTTAACAGTCAAGCTGCGCCCCTAATGAAATCCGTACCACTGCGCCTATCAATTGAAACATCCATGCGGATTAGGTTTACACTATCCTTGGCCTATTCAGGCTAGCACTGGTTGGACTGAGCCATTTATTCATCGTTAACAACAACCTTGGTGAGTGTTTAATGTGCTATCTTGCGGCTATTATCATCCAGTCGGGTTTATTACCCTTGGCCAGCCCGAGCTCAGCAAGATAGCGACAACAGTGTTAACAAGTACCATGGTTTACACCTTGATTTGCAGCATATTGCGGAACATAAGGCACTTGTTTTTGTAATAAAATCCATATTAGTCTGGCGAGTCTATGGGCGGTGGCAACCACCGTACTGCAGATGCTTTTTCGGCTTCTTAACTGCATTATCCAAAGGTTTAAATCATCTTGTTTTTTACTAGCGTGGCTGACGACTGCTCTGGCACCATGAATAAGTTGCTTGCGTAAATAGCCATTGCCTCGTTTGGTAATACTGCCATTAACACTTCTATGGCCAGAGGCAAATTGTTTAGGAGTTAACCCCAGCCACACACCCAACTCTTTAGCGGTATTAAAAGCCTGGCCTCGGCCAATTGATGCGACAAATGCTGAAGCGATGATGGGGCCGACACCTGGAATACTCAGTAATATTTTGCCATTAGGGTCACGCTCAATAAGCTTTTTTATCAAGGTATTAATTCTGTCTAAACGTGTATTTACACTTTGATATTCACCCCAGAAGTCATTTGCCATCAGCTTGATTATGGGACGTTGTGATGCATCATTAATGATGTCCCAAATGGCCACTTCAAACGCTTTATAGCCTTGGGCAAAACAAATGCCAAAATCAACTAAGACACCTCTAATTTGGTTAGTACAGGCGGTTTTCTCCTTTACTAATCGCTCCCTGATACGGTGCAACATCAATATCTCTTGCTGCTCTTCGGTTTTCACTGGCACGAAACGAATGTTAGGCCTAAAGCTGGCTTCATAAATCGCCATAGTGTCATTGTTATCATTTTTACTGCCTCGCACGAACGGGGTGACATGTTGGGCAGGAATGAGCTTAACGTTATGCCCCATAGCGAGAAACTTACGCCCCCAGTAATGGGATGAATAACAAGCCTCGAAGACCACATCGCAATTGGGTTGTTGCAGCATAAATTCGGTCAGTTGAGTGCGATTTAAACGCTTATTGAAGACTTGTTTTGCATGACAATCCATCCCAAGGACTTGAAATACATTCTTGGCCAAATCAATCGAAATAGTGGTAACTTTCATGGTGGACGCTCCTTAAGTAACTGTGTGGTTCAACATCAGTTTGGCGCATTAGGGAGCGTCCATCTCATCATCCATGGCCAACGAAAGCTAGCCTGACGTCCTGTCAGGCTCACGCTATTTTCTTCAACGGCCTCAAGTGCAGAGTTGAATTTAGGCATTTTCAAGCAGTGACTAGCTCGTTTTTGGACAAAAATCATTTAGAGTCAGAGTTCTAATCCGCTCACTTCGGATAACTATAGTTTGGGTAAGTGAGCATTTCGTTCCTCGAAAACGGGTTTGTTCAACACCCAAATAAAGTGTCATCTGCGCGACACTTATTCGCCGCATACTCGTCAACTGTGCGACGAATTACCAAGTTTTTTGACCGTTTCCCCGACACTCTAACCATTGATGATTTAATGCATTACTTCAGCCAACTTATCGGTAATGTTTCTTGGATCACCATAAAACTTGACCGCTGTGGCCTTCAGTTTTTCTATAAACATAGTCTGCACCTTAATCTATGAATCACACCTAACTAATCCTTAGAGGTTTTTAAGCGGGTCCCATACAATTTGCGCCCTCTCAATATGTTTTTGCAAAACAAGTTTGTCACCTAGTGACGCAAGGAAGCGTTGGTCAAGGTCAAAGTGCACTCCATAGATTTCCTTACACATATATTCTACTGCAGACAGGCAAGTGACATGATCGACACTCCTCAATTTGATTATTAGTTCAAAGACAGTATCGAATACAGTTGTACTAAATTGAACGTAATCTGAGTCGCTTAGGTTGGATTGTTCGCTGTGTTGACCACAATCCATTGACCACATCAATTGGCCCACAGCGTAAGTCAAAAAGTGCACTGTCGTTGGTCTCATAAGACTCAAGTGATGTTTATTTTCGACGTTAGGGTCATTTTTCTGCAGCCAGTCATGAACCCTAACTAGTTCTTTCATCACACTGAAATCGTTATGCTTCTTTCCTGTGATATTGCTTTTTAGATTGACTTTACCTTGCTCTTTTAAGTGAGTAACTAATATACAACATAGGTTTCGAATCACATGGTACTCTTCAGGAGCTATTCTATCCGATTTTAGTACGATTTTGGCCAGTGTTTCGGCCAGGGCTACCCATCTTGGGTCGAAAGTACCACTAGGCAAATTCAGCTCGCTTTCAATCAGTCGAGGAATATTTAACGTATCCTGTGTGTTGATGATCCAGTTACCGTTATTGGCTATCTTCACCTCACAATAATCAATGTTATGCTCAAAACATTTTCGTGCCAGTAGCCCGTTTGTATAAATATTCTTTAGCACCGTGGTTTGTATCAGATCCGCGAGTTCTTGGTTGTGGTTCTTGTAGGATAGGGTTTGTTTCGAAAGGCCATGAAGAATGGAGTCAAATCTTGTGCTAAATGATTTCAGCTTCTCTTCGATCTGGACTAAATTCTGTCCCAGATAAAACTGCATGTATGCAGTTAATTGTACAGCTTTAAACAGGCAATCAAAGGCAAAGGGAAGGATCATAATGCGTCGAGATTGTGTTGCATCACCGTCACCCTTACCTTGATCGATTTCGAAGTAGAACATTTTTACCAAAGCGCTATTCTCCCTCGCCTTGGTATCATCCAGCATATTGAAGTCTACGACGTTGTCCATACTGGCTTTATGCATTCGCTCCGGTTCAACATAACGGATCAGCTCACGCCATCTGGGATTGATGATAGATAGTTTGTAGGACAAGACCAGAAGTTTATATAACTGTGATTTAGCCTTTTTCTTTAACCACTCTACTTTGTCCTCAGTAATAGGGAGCAGGTCCAATATGTATTTAATCTCACGATCAGTGTTATACGAATCTCTATCGCTAGTCGCTTTCGCATACGTAGAGTGAAGGTACTCAAGCAGTTCGCCTTCTTTTAACTCAGTAGAGCGCAATTCAAGCGAGTTCGATGCTTCATACCGACTTGGGAATAGGGCCACTAAATATCTATCAAATGATGTTCTACATTGATGCAGGTTTGCCGTTGTCTCTTTATCAAAATCAGTCACATAGTACGGCGGCTCTTCACCGCGCAACAAATGCTCATACAACACCCGGTACAACGGTGAGAACAACTCAGGTGCAGTAAAGTAGTTCGAGTCCGATTTGGTTAAATACCATTCAAGACTCTGTCGTCTCAGTGCTTCTTTAATTTGGGATTTACTCATAGCGCCTTTCCTCGAAGAACGGGCAGTGGCAAGCCACTGCCAAACAGGTTTGCTAAGCCGAGAATGTTGGTCCGCGGCCCCGATGTGCACTGATGCGGTTGTAAACAGATTGGTTGCTAAGGCCAAATTTTTTGGCGATTGCAGGTACGCTATACCCCTTTTCGTATAGGTATTGCATTAAACGATCTTGCTCGACCCGGGACAGACCTTCTACGAATATTGCTTCTAGGACGTCGTCATTCATAGTTCGAAACATGTGATTCTCCTTCTGCGTTGATGTTTCAAACACTATCCTAGTGATTAGGAATAAAGCATTACATAGACAGTTTTCCCCGAAAACAAATAGTTTTATATAAACAGTTAGTTATGAGCATCCATGTTACGAATTACTGATAATAAAATGAGAGTAACCGCATTGTCATGTGTAAGGAACAACATTGTTTCCGCAATATCTGTAGCCTTAGGGGGCCGGTGTTGCTCAAGGAAACCAAGGGGAGTCGCAGACTTCTCGTCGCCAAGGATTGTAACGCTAAATGATAAAGGGGCATAAATGATTTGCATACCTTGCTTGCAATTGGCGTGATTCAACTCTGAACTTGAGGACGTTGAAGAAAATAGCGTGAAGCTCACATGGATGTGAGCTTAGCTTTCGCGGTACAGGATGTACCATCGGAAGCGTTAGCATTTTCGAATAAGACCGAAGAAGGATTCAAACGAGGCCAAAAGCTAGATTAATTTCCGTCGCGACCTTTTCGCTGTTCAGAAAATGTTGACCACATCAGAACGCTGAGGGTTTGCAAAGGGGTACAAGCGCTTTACCCATTTGCTCTGGTGTGGGTGAAGCGCCACGACGTTAGTGGCCACAGGCCATGTCAAACAGTTTCACTATGTTAAGGGTTAAGCCAGAGAACCTACTGACTTTCCGAATTACCCGCTCTTATAGCCGCGTAGCGAACTAGCAGGACGAAGTCCGCCTAGTCTCTAGGCTTGTTCGCTTTTATCGCTCTCAGCGTTGTAATCGTTTGTTACCATTGACGATCAAATTTCAGACATAAAAAAGCCCCAACTATTGTTGAGGCTTTTTTACACCACTCTCTATTACTAGAGATTATAATGGTACCCGAGGCCGGACTTGAACCGGCACGCTTATTCAGCGAGGGATTTTAAATCCCTTGTGTCTACCGATTCCACCACTCGGGCAAAGTGTTGTTTTAACCGTTACTTAAAGTAACCATTAAACGCAATTTTGTGGAGGCGCGACCCGGAGTCGAACCGAGATAGACGGATTTGCAATCCGTAGCATAGCCATTCTGCCATCGCGCCATCTTTAACCAAATTCAAATCCATCGGATAAGATAAGAAATTGGAGCGACATATCGGGTTCGAACCGATGACCTATACCTTGGCAAGGTATCGCTCTACCAACTGAGCTAATGTCGCTTATTCAATCGTTTCAACGCTTTATTAAATCTGCGAGAAAGGTATCGTCTTTCAACCTATCCAACTGAGCTAATGTCACGTATTCAATCTTTTCAATGCTTTATTAAATCTGCTAGAAAGGTATCGTTTTCCAACCTATCCAACTGAGCTAATGTCGCATTAATCGTGTTAGTTAACATAAAACCCTAAGGCTTGTTGCTGACTCATCACTTGTCTACGGGGAGGCATTCTACCGAATTAACCTCGTGTGTCAATTATTGATTTACGCAATTTTGACTGTTTGCGCACTAAATAATCTTATTGAACTATTATTATGCTATTCTGCCGTTAAATCTTTCCAAGCTGCTGAAATGTAACTCATCATCGACCAGAACGTCAGTGCTGCGGCAATATAAAACAAGCCATAAGCGACATCTGTTAGCCAAGGTGTAGGTTTCCAAATCAATCCAATAATGGCGATCATTTGCGTGGCAGTTTTATATTTACCAATCCAAGACACGGCAACTACGCCACGTTTGCCTATTTCGGCCATCCATTCACGCAGGGCTGAAATAACAATTTCGCGACCAATCATAAATAACGCCGCTAAGGTTAAGTACACATTGTCATTTTGTTGAACCAACAGCACTAATGCTGTCGACACCATGACTTTATCTGCTACTGGATCTAAAAAAGCGCCAAATCGGGTTAGTTGACCAAGTTTACGGGCAGCATAACCGTCTAACCAATCAGTCAAAGCGGCCAACCAGAAAATAAATGCCGAAACAAATGGTGCCCATGGATATGGTAAATAGAATACCGCTATAAATACGGGTAACAAAGCAATACGGAATAATGTCAGTGCAATAGGTAAGTTAAACGGCATAAAAAGACCAATTTGTCAGAAGCAGCGCCAATCTTGCCTTAATTTTAGCCCCCTCGCAATGCATCATGAATTGTTTGTGCCATTTCTAAGCTAATTCCGGGTACTTTTGTCAATTCAGCCACGCTAGCGCCCTTCACTTCTTGAATTCCGCCTAAATGTTGCAACAAAGCTTTACGTCTTTTAGGGCCCACACCTGCGATGGATTCTAGGGTAGAAGTATTGCGAGTTTTTTGACGTTTATTACGGTGTCCGGTAATCGCAAAGCGATGTGACTCATCGCGAATGTGTAACATCAAATGAAATGCAGGTGAGTCACTGGCAACCTCGAACGTTTGCTCACTACCACCAACGGTAAACGTTTCGAGCCCTGCTTTACGGCCTTCACCTTTAGTTACGCAAATGAGCAATGGCGGATGATCAATGTTGACACACTTTTCATCGACAATTGTTTGCGCCACTCTTAACTGGCCAATACCGCCATCAATGAAGACTAAATCAGGTACTTTGCCATTGTTATCGATTTTATCAAATCGACGGCTTATAGCTTGTTCCATCGCGGCATAATCATCACCACCAGTAATACCGGTAATGTTGTAACGGCGATAATCAGCTTTATGTGGCCCTTCACGATTGAACACCACACACGATGCGACTGTGCTTTCGCCCATGGTGTGACTAATATCAAAGCATTCCATCCGCTTAATCGGTTCATTAAGCTCAAGTGCTTCTTCAAGTAATTGAAAGCGTTGTTCTACGGTATTTTTATGCGATAACTTAGTAGCGACGGCATTACTGGCATTGGTCATGGCAAGGCGTAAAAAATTTGCTCTGTCGCCTCTTACTTGCGTTTTTAACTCAAACTTTTTATCTAATGCGTGTTCTATCGACGCTTGTAATTCTGTTATACCGTCAAAGTGATGACTGAGGATGACTTCTTTTGGAATCGTGCGCTGAATATCGGCATTTAGGTAAAACTGGCCCAAGAATGATGACAACACTTCTTCAATTTCAGTTTCTGCTGGTACGGAAGGATAATAGCTGCGACTGCCAAAAATTTTACCATCACGAATAAACAGTAGATGAAAACAGGCAATACCAGAGGCGTAATCGACGCCGATGACATCCATATCACCTTTATGATTTGACACTTCCTGCTGCTCTGCTACGCGCCTTAATGCGGTAATTTGGTCACGATACTGCGCAGCTCGCTCGTATTCCATATCAATTGCAGCGGTTTCCATTTTGGCCACCAGCTGTGATATGACTTGTTTATCTTTTCCGCGTAAAAATAAACCGGCTAATTTGACCTGTTCGCTGTATTCATCATCACTGACAATCCCCACGCAAGGCGCACTGCAGCGATCTAATTGATACTGTAAACAAGGGCGAGATCTGGATTTATAATATAAGTCATCGCATTGACGGATTGGAAACAGCTTTTGTATTAAATGCAAACTTTCACGTACTGCGCCACCATTAGGATATGGGCCAAAATAATGGCCTTTTTCACGTTTGGGCCCACGATGATAAGCAAGCCGAGGGTGCTTATGGCCGCTCAACAGAATATATGGATAAGATTTATCATCACGCAGTAGCACGTTGTATTTGGGCATGTACTGTTTGATGTAATCATTTTCGAGTAATAACGCGTCAGTTTCGCTATGCGTAACGGTCACATCAATATGATCGATATGCGAAACTAGCGCCTGAGTTTTAACATTGGCGATGTTAACTCTAAAATACGAGCTTAAACGTTTTTTGAGATCTTTAGCTTTACCAACATAAATAACCTGTTGGTGCTTATCGTACATTCGATAAACACCAGGTGCTGAGGTAACATTTTTTAAAAAGGATTTGGCGTTAAAACCACTTGGCATGATTAAAGCTACTTAATGCGTTGCGAGGAATACATTATTCCTGACTAGAATGAACCTGTATCGAGCATTTTGTAACGGATAGCTAAACGGGTCAACTCAACGTCACCGCCGATCCCCAGTTTCGCAAATAGTCGATAACGATAACTGTTGACGGTTTTAGGGCTTAAATTTAATTTTTCAGAAATATCATTAACCTTTTCACCATTGGTTATCATCATCATGATTTGCAATTCACGTTCAGACAAACTGCTAAATGGATTCTCGTCAGAGTGGTTAAATTGGCTTAGCGCCATTTGTTGCGCAATTTCTGGCGACAAATAACGTTGACCACGAGCCACTTGAGTAATGGCTCGTAATACTTCTGGTGATGTGGAACCTTTAGTTAAGTAACCAGAAGCACCAGCCTGCATCACTTTGGTCGGAAAAGGGTCTTCTGTTTGTACGGTTAACACAATAATTTTAGCGTCTGGCTGATAGCGTAAAATCTTACGGGTGGCTTCTAATCCCCCCATACCAGGCATATTCATGTCCATTAAAATGACATCAGCTTCATTCTGTCGAGACCACTGTACGGCTGTTTCTCCATCAGGTGCTTCACCGATGACTTTAATACCGCGTTCATCTTCCAAAATGCGACGAATACCCGTTCTCACGAGTTCATGGTCGTCAACCAAATATACAGATATCACGTAAACCCACCTATTATTATGCGTAATTCATTTTGAATTTTAGGGCCGTTTTTATATATAAAACATTTATATGCAAAATCTTATCGCAAAAAAATACTGGTAACATTGCATATTTTCACACATCTCATTTATCTGCTTGAATTTAGCATCTTTACATTTACTGACACAAGCAAAGTAAATTATTAACGTGAAGAGCGAACATAAAACAGGCAGCTTTGTTACCTTAGCATTGCAATTTAACCATTTTAAATCATTCACCTTGCAAGGTGATAATAATAGTACGCGCCGAAGTATGGTCGCGATGTTCACATAAATATAAACCTTGCCAAATACCCAAGTTCAAACGTCCATTGGTAATCGGAATAGACTGGCTAGAACCAATCAAGGTCGACTTGATATGAGCAGGCATATCATCCGCGCCTTCATAAGTATGCTGAAAGTATGGTGCACCTTCTGGTGCAAGTACATTAAAATGTCGCTCCAAATCACCACGGACCGTAGGATCAGCATTTTCGTTTATCGCAAGCGATGCAGAAGTATGCTGAATAAATACATGCAATAAGCCAACATTGATACCTCTTAGCTCTGGCAGCCGCGCTATCACTTCATCAGTAATTAAATGAAATCCACGCTGCTTCGGATTAAGTGTCATCTCTCGTTGTAACCACATCAAATAAATCCTTCTTTAAACGACATTTGCAGGTAGATCAGCAATTATGTAGCTTATCATCGACAATACTTTTGGCGGAATGATAGTAAATTATACACCTGATTAGGGTTACGTTTGAATCATCTTGCATTGATTTTCACGCAATTTACCTACCCTTTACCGAACAAGCGCCCAATAAATAGTAACATCAATATTTACCACTAAAACAGATGTTTTGAGCCTTAACTCTAAAAGTGGAGTAAGCGTCACGATTGTGAGTGATTGTATTTCAATACACAGCAGCATAGAGCGGGTACGCCCAAGTGCTGAATACAATAAAAACAATATGATAATAATAAATTTAAAATCAGCTACCAATAACGCCAAAAGCAACGGCATAAATATACTGTCACAAGTTTATAGCACTGACATATATACAAAAAAATTGCACCAACGGCAAATAATAAAGCCCTTACATCTTTATTGATGTAAGGGCTTCAAAATCTGATTAATGCATTAGCAAAATGATTGCTACGTACATGCTCCCCAAGTAATACCATCCTTACTGCACTGCTTAATATTAGTATTATTACTTTGCTCAGTTAACTGGGTCCAACTAATCATCCCAGTACTTGCATCATAGTTTTTCTCGGTGGTTACCCTATGTTCTTGAGAGTCGTCAGTTTTACGTTTGTACCAGCTAAAGTCAGCATCCTGTAAACCAGTATCATCTGTAAATGTATAACCATAATCAGTTAATAAAGTGACTAACTCTGTGGTTGAATATTCTGCAGAACGGTCTTGTAAATTAACCCAATCATTAAGCGTTGCAAACGCCCCATTAGTTTTAAATTGTGAAAACTGCATAAGATAATTAATATTGTTTTCGCTATAATCAACGTAATAAACACGCTCATAAGCTTGAGTAAAAATATCGGCCGTGAATTGACACTCACCAGTATCTGTTGAGTAGGTATTGCTTAGTGTAAATTGTACCGGTACGAGTTCGACGTCATGAGTAACCATAATACTTTCGTTATTAAAACAAGTCTCTAACTGACCATTAGCGGTATTTCGCTCATCATAACTAGCGATGTACCTGCCATTATCACCCCATGAAAATGCGTTATTATGACGGCGATAATAGACATATAGAACGGCATCAGTTACGTCGCCATTATCATCGCTTATCATTCTTGCCGACTCTGAGAAAAATTGACTATCGTCAGGGTAGAAAACAACGATATCTCGGTACCAGACATTTTCAGTAAGCTGTTCTGCTGCAGGTGCTTTATCTAGATAATGAATAACTCGGATATAACTCGCGTCCTTGTAGGCATCATTAGTTAACAGTTCAGCTTTCTTCTTCAAACTTAAGCTTAACCCCGTCACATAACGGCGCGCCGTCTGTTGCAATGCTTGATTCCCATTTTCAATAAAGTCGCTGAATAGATCATCAATCGATATGTTAGATTTTCGAGTAAAATCATCAATGGCTTCATTAATAAGCGAAGCATAATTCAGTTGGCTTTGAGGATTGTCAATGAGCTGTTGACAACTAGCTTGAAGAACCTCGGCATTTCTATCCATTGCGTTTGTACTGTTAACCGTAGGAGATGAAGATAACATGTCCCAAACTGCCGACGTTAATGGCGTAATATATGCGGCTTGTTCAGGATTAAACTGTCCATAAAGCGGAGGATAAATAAGTTGATAAGCAGAGGTAACCACGCCTTCGGTTTCATCAATTGCGCCAACAGGAACATCTACTCTTACCGGTACTAAAGTGGCACAAACTTGTTGCTCGGCATTATATTTCAACGAATACTCTCCGCCGGCATCGGTGACATCATTTGGCTCATCTTCATCAAACACACCGTTATTGTTAATATCTAACCATACCGTAGCACCCATTAAATACCCATCAATCACTCTCCCCTGATGCCCTTGTTGTAAAGGGATAGGTAATACAGTTAGTCGGGTTTCAACGCTGTTTGTTGCACCTTCATTATCGGTAACAGTCAGTTGGAAACTAAATTCGGTATCTTGTTGTACTTCAGGTGCAATAAAGCCTGTTACAGATTGCGTAGCATCAGAAAGCGCAACCGTGGGCGCGCCATTGTCAATTTGTAGCCATTGATAGCTTTGGATTTGGCCATCGGAATCCACGCTGGCACTGCCATTTAATTGTACTTCGGTCAAAGAAATTACTGATGAAAGAGAGGCAATGTTAGCAACCGGAATAATATTTTCCGGCGGAGGCGGGGGCGGTGTCAATGGGGCTTGATCTGAGCTACTGTCATTTCCACCACCACATGCTGTTAAACCCAGTAATGTGGTTAATGTTACTATCCTATGTAATTTCACTGTATATCCTTATCTTTTTTTGATTTTAAATTATTAGTGATTAGTGAATCAAATTGTTGCAAATATGAGTATTTTTAGTTAACAACAAAGAATACTATCACCAAGGTTTATTTTCGACAACAAAAAATGAAAATGAAAACAAAGGTTAACTAACATAAAAACATATACTTAAGTTTTTTCATTATGTCGAGGATGAATCGAGACCTTATAAGCATCAACTTTAGGCACAAAATGATGAACATATTAAAATCATTAAAAAGCCCCATCATTTCTGATGAGGCTTATTCTTTTCAACGCTAATCGGACACTTTCCTAAAAAGCCTTTCCAACTTCAATTGTTAGCTATTCAGCATGTGGTAAATACTGTCATCCTATATTGTAATACTCATATATCTGACTGCATCACCTCTTCTTAACAGCTTCAGTCGGCAAAAGTCTCATTTAACACGCTGGCTAGTCCTGCTGTATTCATACTAAAAATTAAATGAACCAAGTTCGGATTTAAAACCAACATAGCTTCAATGCCATGGGCTTGAAGGGCGGTACTGTCTAATAGACTGGCATCTTTCACTTCTAAGCGTAAACGATTATCAGCAATAGCACGACATGAACTCACGTCACCCAATAGTGGCAGGATGGCTTGAGCTTGCTCGCGATCCTTTGCTGAAATGTTAACCGTTGCTGTTGCTATTACAGGCGTGGGAGTAGCGGAAAGATAACCACCCGACGCGAGCATTTCATCAATTTCGGTACGTGACACTTCGGCGATAGTCCCCACAATGGCTTGTACTGCATTCCCCGAAATCAATACGCCACTGGCGCCTAACTGCTTCAATCTAGCCTGATCCACTTTACTGGTATCGTGCACATCCATCCGTAAGCGGGTAATACAAGAATCCACATTGACCAGATTCTCTGGTCCGCCGAAGGCTTCGATAAAGTTACGCGCTCTTTCTGTCCCTTCTGATGAAACGATCTCTAATTCGACATCCATCCGCCCTGGCGTTTTCAAGTCGAACTTCAAAATTAAGAATCTGAACACTACGTAATACAACGCCGCATAAATGAGACCTAGCACCACCAGTAGCCAGATTTTTTGCGAATTCCCCGAAAGAACAAGAAAATCGATTAAGCCATGAGAGAAAGAAGTTCCATGAACCACACCCAGCATATTGACAAGCACATAAGCAAAACCAGCCATCAGCGCGTGTACAACATAAAGTAAAGGTGCAGCAAATAAAAATGCAAACTCGATAGGTTCAGTAATTCCGGTTAAGAATGCAGTTAACGCTGCCGAAATCATGATACTACCGACCATGACACGATTTTCTGGACGGGCAGTATGCCAAATCGCCATTGCAGCGGCAGGTAAACCAAACATTTTAAACAGATAGCCTCCTGCAAGTTGACCGAAGCCATTACCCGCAGCTCGACTCGCATCGTCCGCTTGCAAATAACACGTCAATACACCTGTTGCAGGTTTACCTAAACTGTCAACACAATTGCCCGCTTCGAAGAAGAAAGGCACATTCCATACATGGTGTAAACCAGCTGGAATTAACGAACGCTCAACCACACCATAAATACCAAAGGCTAATGTTGGGTTTTGATATGCCGCCCAATGGGAAAATACAGCAATAGCATTGCCTATCGGAGGCCAAATGAACGATAAGATGACTCCCGCAAAAATCGCTCCAAAACCAGTAATAATAGGCACACTTCGTTTACCTGAGAAGAATCCGAGATATGAAGGCAATTGAATTTTAAAGAAACGGTTAAAGGTCGCTGCAGCAATAGCACCGGCAATCATACCGCCAAACACGCCCACATCGGTACCCGGTTCAAGTACGCCGATGGTTTTAACCATGATGGCATATCCCACTAAGGCCGCCATAGCAGCCACACCATCATTTTTAGCAAATCCTAACGCGATACCTATCGCGAATAGCAATCCCATATTGCTAAAAATGGCTTCGCCCGCTTGTACCATTAACACATTGACGATATCGGGGAGCACACTAAAACCCGCGCTCCCAACGCCTAATAAGATACCCGCTACGGGTAATACGGAAACCGGCAACATGACCGATTTGCCCACTTTTTGTAAAACCGAAAATGCGCCACTCATCATAGCCTTCTTCGGTTTAGCTGCTGTTATTGTTTTAGATGTCATAATACAACCTTAGAAATTTTAATAGATTACCAAGTGATCAACGTTTTTCAATATCGCCTTTAACGGCAAGTAACGTATTAGGATCTCGCATTAATGCTCGAACATCTTTGGCATCTGCACAGCTCATCGCTTTAGCAGCGATAAGCTGACACGCTTGCTGATTTAAATGGCGCACTTGATGCTTCACTTCTGGAATGGAAGGCACACTCACAGACAGTTCATCAATACCTAAGCCGACCAAAATAGGCACAGCATCTTTTTCGCCGGCCAATCCACCACAAATGCCAGCCCATTTACCTTTGGCATGCGCGGCCTTAACCGTCATATCGATCAGGCGTAATACAGCAGGATGCAATCCATCAGCAATGGCGGCTAACTTAGGATGTCCACGATCAATCGCTAAGGTATATTGAGTCAAATCATTAGTACCAATGGAGAAAAAGTCGACATGTTCGGCCAACACATCTGCCATTACGGCTGCCGATGGCACTTCAATCATGATGCCAATTTGGATCCCACTAATATCGATAGCCAGTTTTTCGGCTTCTTCTTTAACGACTTGTTTGGCCAACTTAAGCTCAAACAAAGACGCTACCATAGGGAACATAATGCGTAAGTTTCCTGCATCAGCCGCTTTCAATAGTGCGCGAACTTGTTGTCGTAATACTGCTGGCTTATCTAAACCAACACGGATACCACGTTCACCGAGGAATGGATTATCTTCTTTAGGCAAAGGTAAATAGGCTAACGGCTTATCTCCTCCTACATCTAACGTACGTACAACTAAAGGACGCTGTCCTAACGTTTGCAGTACCGCACGATAGACTTGTTCCTGATCATCCTCAGAAGGTGCAACTGATTGGTCTTGATAAAGGAATTCAGAACGCAATAAACCAACCGCTTCACCTCCCATTTCAACTAATTTCTGGGCATCACTGACTTTAGCGATATTGCCGGCAATTTCAAATCGCACTCCATCTAAGGTAACGGCTGTCTCATCTTTGTGCGCGAAAGCCAATGCTTTCTGCTGCTCAGCGGCATTTTTAATCACATCAAGTTGCGCCATTTCAGCTTCAGTTGGCGACAATAATAGATAACCTTTTGCTGTATTGTAGTGGCATAGTTATTTTGGCCACCTAAATAGAGTTGATATTCTTATCTCGTACATGACTTTAGGTGAACACATGAAATCGATAACCTACTACTTTATAAGCGCTGATGACGGTTACAGTTGTTGAAAAATAGCTTTCATATGCTTTCACACAAAGATCAACATACACTAAAGACTAACTCATAAAGCTCATTTACAAATCCAAGGAGGAGACGCATTCCATAAATTAATCCACTCAGGGATTGAACTTGCTGGCATTGGTCTTGCTATACCGAAACCTTGTGCTAATTGACATCCCATTTTAAGTAATTGCCGACCATGCTCTTGGGTTTCAACCCCCTCTGCTATCACAGAACGACCGAAGGTCTTCGATAATTCAATGACACTTTTTACAATGGCTTGATCATCCATATCATCTAACATGTCAATGACAAAAGATTGATCTATTTTTATAACATCAGTCTTTAACTTTCTCAAATAGCTTAAAGATGAAAACCCCGTACCAAAATCATCTAACGAAAAACGTATCCCTAACTGTTTACATTGACTAATAACCTCAGCGATGTGCTGAGTATCTTTAATAATACTGGATTCTAAAATTTCAAATTCAAGCTGACCCGCTTGAAAACTAGTGTTGAGAAATAAGATTTCATTTAATTGTTTAATGAAATCTTCATGCTGAAGTTGTAATGGACTGACATTGACACTGATAGGTATAACTATTCCTAAGCGTCGCCATTCATTATGCTGCTTTATTGCTTGGTCAATTACCCATTTACCTAACTCAATTGCTAGAGGTTCTTCTTCAATGTAGGGCAAAAAGCGAAATGGTGACAAAAGACCTTCTGTCGGATGTTGCCAACGAATAAGGGCCTCTAAACCTATGATTTCATTACTTTCCATATTGATTTTTGGTTGGTAGAATAACAAAAACTCATTGTTATTAAATCCATTGATTATGTATTCTAACTCTCGATACTGGAGTTTTATCGCTACATCATTTTCAAAGTCAAATTCATGAATGCAATTCTTTCCCTGCTCTTTAGCCCTATACATAGCCTGATCAGCATGACGAATAAGTATGTCTGCGTGACTATTATCCTGCGGGAAAAACGTCACTCCAATACTCACCGTTATAGAAAGACGCTTATTTTCAATAATAAATATTTCTGTAATTGAAGAAAGTATTCGCTGTAATATTTCTGATGCTTCTTGATGACTGTCTAAATCATCAAGAATCAAAACAAACTCATCGCCACCAAACCTGGCAAGAGTATCATCCTCTCGTATTGCAGTTTTAAACCTATTTGCAATAAGGCAAAGGAACTCATCTCCTATATCATGACCGTAAGCATCATTTACCTCTTTAAAGCCATCCAAGTCTAGGAAGGCTATAGCTATTTGTTTGCTATTACGCTGCGCTTTGATAAGCGCTTGCTGCATTCGATCAGCTAACAAATTTCTGTTTGGCAAATGTGTAAGTGGATCATAATTCGCTGCAAACTTTAACTTCTCATTTACTTCTTTTAATACCTGATTACTTTTTTCAAGTTTGCGTTGATTATTTTTTTCGTCGGTAATGTCTTGAAATATACCACTTAATTTTTCAGCAACACCATCGACATATGTAACATGACAGGTCGTTCTAACGTCAATCTTTTGTCCTTTCGTGGTATAAGTTTCAAGCTCTAAGTCATACTCTTCGCCAAGTTGAATAGCAGCATCAAGCGCTTCTTGGAATAATTTTTTGGAATCGGGTAATAAATAACTTACCCCCATTTCAACGGTAGGAATATATTCTTGCGGAGTTGTTTCATAAATTCGGTAAGTTTCATCTGTCCAAATCAAGTCACCGTTATGCAAGTTGAGTTGCCAGCCACCTAGCTTGCCTATCTCTTGAGATTCTCTCAATAACTCGGTTGTGGTTGCAAGTAGTTCTTCCTGCCTCTTACGAAAGGTTATTTCTTGGTGCATGCCAATCATTCGTGTCGGTTTGCCTTCAACATCCCATGCAATAGCTTTACCTGTAGACAATACCCAAACATAATGACCGCTTTTGTGTTTTAAACGAACTTCTAACTCACAAAGTTCGCTTTGGCCTTGACAGTGGTAATCATAATTTTTAATTGCCTTAGGCAAATCATCTGGGTGTAATACATCTAGCCAAGTTTGGTAATCAACAGGCATTAACTCCGATAAGGTATACCCTATAATCTCAGCCCAACGTTCATTACAAACAAGACCATCATTTTCAACACGCCAATCCCAGACGCCAACATTAGTCGCATCTAAAACTAACTCATTAACCTCTTGGCTTATCGTATTCTTGTGCATGGCCTTTATACTGTTTGGGAAAAATTATGGATTTAACCAGCTTTTGTAAATAAGAACTTTTGCCTTTTAATTAACCACAAAAGTCTACTTATTACTGTTTTTTAACTTCAATACCAAAACAGTCTTAACGAACAGATATTCTTTAATATAAGGTAAGCTTGATTAAGTATCAAAGCAAATCACTTAGTTAATGAGCGAAAAAACATTTTAATAAAACGACAAACAGGATGAGATTAGAGCTTCAAATTTTTACACTATATCCAAAATAAAAACGGTAGAACAAGACTGTGCCACCCATCCTCTGAACAACTAACATAGCTCATTGTCATTGCTTTGGCGGTAGCTCTGCTCGATGTATTCAACTCATCAACTTCAATCGACACATCCAAAAACTAGCTTTGAATTAGTGGCTTATCGGTCACCTACGGAATTCAGCACAGTTGAAAAACTTGATAGCAATCAAATATGAGAATGTGTTGTGTTTTTGGGAGGGGATACTTAAGCGCACAGCCTGCGCTGGCAATTTGTGGTGCCTTGTCGTCGTTTTCGGTATAAATGCTCACAATATTCACTTGATGCAGGTAAAGCTCAAAATTGTTAATGAGGATGAATAGCTTGCTTTTCATAAAGAGGAGCCTTGGGAGCTCAAAATCCTATCTTGCGCCCCAATAAATAAGCCTTATATTTGTCGGTTTGGCATTTGGTCTTGAATCTTGAGGAGGGATAGCTTTCTTTTATAAAGAGGAACCCTATAGTCCAAAGTCCTATCTTTCGCCCAAATAAAAAGGCCTTATATTTGTTGGTTTGGCATTTGGCCTTAAATCTTGAGGAGGGATAGCTTTCTTTTATAAAGAGGAACCCGGGGTTCAGAGCCCTATCTTTCGACCAAATAAAAAGGCCTTATCTTTGTCGGTTTGGCATTTGGCCTTAAATCTTGAGGAGGGATAGCTTTCTTTTATAAAGAGGAACCCTATAGTTCAAAGTCCTATCTTTCGCCCAAATAAAAAGGCCTTATATTTGTCGGTTTGACATTTGGCCTTAAATCTTGAGGAGGGATAGCTTGCTTTTAATAAAGAGGAACCCGGGGTTCAGATCTCTATCTTTCGCCCAATAAAAAGGCCCGCTATAAATAGCGGGCCTTTTTATTGAATGTGGCGGAGGGATAGGGATTTGAACCCTAGAACGGGATAAACCGTTGCCGGTTTTCAAGACCGGTGCATTCGACCACTCTGCCATCCCTCCGAACGGGCTGAATAATATAAGTAACTCGTTTGCTTGTAAACCATAAAGTTAAAAAAAACACCTGAGTGCATAGCATTTAATCAGCATGCTCATATTTCTGTCATCATTGAGACTTTTTTAATCAACACAAAACGCATTGGCGACTCTTTTATAGACTTGAATCACTTCAACAGCATCCAGGTAACCTAGAAGAGTTGAATCTGCTAAGGCTTTTGTGGTGCTTTATGCTAATATCATCTCATTATTTTCCGTTGTCGCAGCTAAATTACCACTATATGAATTCAACGCTACTGCCTAGTGCCAAACTCGCTCCTCAATATCATTTACCTGATGCATCGACTTCAGTTTCTTTTCCAAGCCATATACTACTTGGCCAAGAACGAGTGGTTGAAACATTCAAATTAATGAGCAAAACAAATTCGCAACATTTATTTCTTGCTGATTTTTTAGGGGTAGATAGATCACTATTTATTGATGCGTTGGTAACTCAAGCTAACACGCCTTCAAGTCATTACCTTGTTGCAACTAAAAAACAGCAAGAAGATACGGACATTCAGTTTAAGTGGCAACAAACACTCCCGCCTGAACATGTCGGCATTATTGCTAAACAAGAATCACTGTCCTGTTATTTACAAGGGACAATTCGCCGTGCTGATTTACTTGGCAGAATGCTTAAAACGGATAAATCCAGTGTTTATAAACCCGGTGCACTAGCGAAAAATCATTTCGTGTTTATTTGCTTAGCGTCATTATGGCAGCGTGAAAGCCTGTGGGATTTGTTGATGCAAATCATCCACGATGGCTTTTATCGTATCAATAATGAGTTAACCCCTATTCCACTGAATTGTAAGATTGTTCTTGTGGGCTCTGGTTTATCGTATAGCCAGCTTAGAGTTGAAGACCGAAACTTTAATCGCCATTTTCCATTGCTAGCTGAAATGAGCAATGAAGTTGATCTAACGCAGCATCCTGAATCGTCTTATGTGCAATGGTTGAACGTACTTGCCCAAGCAGAATCTGTTGAATTAGAACCATCAAGCTTATTACCATTATTTTGGTATAGCTCTCGTTTGGTTGAGCATCAACAACGCTTAAGTTTAAGTATGTTGGAGTTTAGGCAACTATTAGGTCAAGCAAAAGTGTATTCAGGTCAAGCTACATTGAATGCTGCAGCAATAGCTAAAGCACTGGAAAAATTAAAATTTCGCCACAATAGCTCTGAAATATATTCAGCTCAAAGTTTTGATGATAATTTCATCAATCTGCCAACTAAAGGCGCTATGGTAGGCCAAATTAATGCCCTTACAGTTATTGATACAGGCGATTATACCTATGGTGAGCCTGCCCGTATTACCTCATCAGTGCATTATGGTGATGGCGAAGTGGCAGATATTGAACGTAAATCAGAGTTGGGGGGCAATATTCATGCAAAAGGCATGATGATCCTATCTGCTTGCTTGTACCGAATTTTTGGTCGTGATGCGCCTCTTCATTTAAATGCAAATATTGTGTTTGAACAGTCTTACCAAGAAATTGATGGTGATAGTGCTTCACTCGCCGAGTATTGTTGTTTAATGTCTGCAATAGCAGAACACCCCATTATCCAAAGTTTAGCTGTTACAGGCGCATTAGATCAGTTTGGCAATGTACAAGCGATTGGTGGTGTAAATGAGAAAATTGAAGGTTTCTTTAATTTATGTCAACGCCGCGGTTTAACGGGTGAACAAGGTGTTATTATGCCCAAGGCTAATGTATTACAGCTAAATCTTGAACCTGCTGTAATTGAAGCCATTGATAAAGGGTTATTTCATATCCATGCAATTGAACATATGGATCAAGCAGTTGAACTGCTGATGCAAATGCCTGCTGGAGTCGCTAATGAAGATAACGACTTTGCACCAGACACGCTTTACGGATTAGTACAACAACGTTTAGATAAATTAGCCGGTCAAGATGATGACGACGTGGAACTGAACTTTTTTGCTAAATTGTTAGCTAGATTACACATTATTTAGTGATCGGAGTTGTTTAGCTTACACGTGTTCGCTATCTTGTTAGTATTATCAGTCAATTAAGTGGTATCGATTTAAATGGAAAAAGCTAATAGTTTCACTAAAGAGCAACTTGTCGCATGTGGTCATGGCAATCTTTTAGGCCCAAATAGACCACGTTTACCTGTAGACAATATGTTGATGATTGACCGTATCATTACCATTAATGAAGATGGTGGTGCATTTGGTAAAGGTGAAATTATTGCCGAACTCGATATCACACCGGATCTATGGTTTTTTGATTGCCACTTTATTAGTGATCCTGTAATGCCTGGTTGTTTAGGTTTGGATGCTATGTGGCAACTTGTTGGTTTCTTCCTAGGCTGGGAAGGCGCTGAAGGTAAAGGTCGTGCATTAGGTGTGGGTGAAGTGAAATTTACCGGCCAAGTATTACCTGATGCAAAGAAAGTGACTTACAAGCTTAATATTAAACGTAAAATACACCGTAAATTGGTTATGGGTATAGCAGATGCCACTATGGAAGTTGATGGTCGTCAAATATACTCAGCAACTGATTTAAAAGTAGGTATTTTCAGTGATACATCAACTTTCTAGTTAAAACTACGTTACCTCAAAATACGTTGAACATGTTGCTCAATGCCCTCCGATCTGCATCGCGAGGGCATTTTATTAACTGTTACTTATTAAGTACTACTTGTTAAATAAGCCATTAAGACGACCGTCAATACCTTCACGCCATCCACCTAACCATTGAGACCGTGAATCCAGATTCGAATGGGGACAAACCTCCTTAGAACGCCCTCCTACTCCGGCTTGAAATCCTTTTGAAAATGCTCTGTCTAAACGATCTCTCTTCTGTCTTTTCATGCATGCGTCCTCTTCAGTGACAGGCTTCTGTTTGACATGATAAAGCTGAAGCCTTGCATATAGAAATAGATCGTTTTTTAGTCAAAATCAACCCAAAAAACCATCATTTTAATGATCTTTTATTAAGGTATTGAGAATTAGGTTAAAAAAAATCGAGGAATATTTCCTCGATTTATTTATGGTTCTAGACTACCCCCTGTTTGGGGTGCTAGATGACTGTGGCTACACTGAGTCTTTAATGACAGTTGAGCCTATTTTTTTACTCGGCGACGCAACCATAATAATGGCAGAGTGAATAACCAAGCAAAACTGGCTGCACCTTTACGCTCATAAGCCTCTTCTTCAACTGTGTCTGAAGTAGTACATGCTTCACCAGCGGTTGGTTTCAAAATAACCATTCGCGGCAAATATGCAGTTACTGGAGCACCGTTTCCGTCTAGTTCAAATAGCGGTAGGTTATTTTCACCGACAAGCACATTACCAGTAGTTGCATCGGTTTGATATTGTGGCTTACGAATAAATGCAGTCCCTACAATCGTACCGTCTTCATTAATGCTATTGGCTTCTACAACTTGAATATCGGTGTTATAAGTTAATATTTCACCAGTACCATCTTGAATACTCACTTGATGACGAGCCCACTCTCCATCAGTATTCTGTACATAGCCTTTAGAACCACAGGTAAGGAGATCGTTTAAATTAGAAAATTCGCTAGTACTATTTTCAAATAAGAAACCCACTTTTGGACGAGGCTTTTCTTTGTCGTAAGTTGATTCAACATAACCGACAACTTGTCCTTTATTGTTGATATCTTTAGGTTTGCTACTTAAATCTGACAATGTGGTTTGGAAGTCATTCGGCGTAACAATCCCTTGTTCTGGATTGTTAGTGTCTAATGTGAAGAATTTATCACGCAAATAGCCACCAATATATTTACGATAACTGCCGACTAAAATACCATTATCATTAATATCATATGCGATAGAGCTAGTGACTTCATTCTCCATATCTACCCAATTATATTGATATTCACCACTGACATTCTTTTTCCAGTAAGCCGCATCAAAATATAATTTATCGGTGTCACCGTTACGATAAACATGTGACCGGCCAGCGACATCATCATTGCCGTTAACACCTAATGCTTGGGCGGTGTAAATTAACGTTGAGTCAGTTGCAGGGGTTAAGCCTAACGGTAATTCAGTACGCTCAGGTACACCGGCATCGTCTATGTTATTTAAATCCCATACTAAAGCGCGTGTTTGATAAATAATATAACGACGGCTGTTAGTGTCTGGATACTGAGAATCTTGAACACAAATAGCGAGCGGCGTAGGATTATCTGCATCAGTGTCTTCTGCGCTTTTAATACAGCTATCTACACGGTCAACACTCGATGACGACAGCGCAGTACTACCATAACCAACAACAAGGTTATTTTCATTTACATCGGCAGCAACAGACGAACCACCTAACTCAACGGTAGCAGCACTAGTATCAGCATCTTGTTCACGAACATAGGTTGTGTAAGGAGGTACTAATGAAAATTCGACATCATCTTTTACTGCAATGGCACGAAGTTCAAAGTCACGATAATACCAAAGCTCTTGTGTTGTGCTTGTACCTTCATAAGCCAAGGTCTTTTGCTCACCAGTATAAGCACCTACTTTGGTGCCATTACTGTTAAGACCATAGAAGAAAGTATCAATTGAATTAACAACAAGTTCACCATCACTGTCTACGTCAGTAGGATTAGTCGTGCCGGCTAAGCTATAAAATGAAGGCTTCCAAGCACCTTCAGCGGCATTCGCACTAGTCGTGACGGTGAAGTTATTTGCTTCTATTGGTGTTAATACTGAATAGGTAATTTCTTCTGCATCAGAAATACCATCTTCAACATCAATGATGCCGCCTTCAATGTCTTCGGTGCTAAGTTTCTTTTTACCTTTTGAAATACCGACAACTTCATCTTGACTGTTCACCGCCATGGCATAGCCATTACGTGTACCGTCAATAGTGCCATTTAGGTCGAAATCTTCAATATTAACAATTTCATATACTGGCGCAGCTTGAACTGTTCCAATCACACTTAATACACCTATCGCAACAAGGGATAAGGCTTTATCAAACTTTAACTTCATGTAACTATTCCTGTTTTATTATGCTTTACTTCAGTGACTCAAGCTCTTCCCATCGCTCGAAGCAAACTTCTAAATTCTGTTCTTTTTCTGCCAACAACTGCAGTGCTTTATTGACCAAATCCTGCGGTTGATTATAAAAATCAGCACCCGCTATGGTTTGCTGCAATTGGGCAATATCTTGCTCGAGCTGTTCCATTTGGCTCGGAAGCGTATCTAATTCTTTTTGCAATTTATAAGACAGTTTTTTGACTGCTTTTTCAGGGATACTGACAGGCTTTGTTTCAACCACTGCGGTAGGTTGGACAACATTAGTTGCAACAGGTTCCTCAGAATAAAACTTTGCACCTTGAGCAACAGCATCTTGGTAACCACCAACATACTCAGCCCATTGTCCATTGCCCGCAAACCACCAACTGCTAGTAACGGTATTGTCGATAAATGCTCTATCGTGGCTCACGATAAGTAATGTACCAGCAAAATCAGCAAGTAGTGACTCTAACAACTCTAACGTCTCAATATCAAGATCGTTTGTTGGTTCATCGAGAATAATTAAATTGGCAGGGCGTAATAATAATCTCGCCAATAACAAACGGTTCTTTTCACCACCAGAAAGTGCTTTTACCGGAGTACGAGCACGCATTGGCGAGAATAAGAAATCTTGTAGATAGCTTAGAATATGGCGATCTTGGCCATTAATGGTGACGGTACTTTTACCCTCACCAACGTTTTCTTCTACTGTTTTTTCTGGATCAAGCGCTTCACGATACTGGTCAAAATAGGCAACGTCTAGCTTAGTACCGACTTTAATTTCGCCAGATTGAGGCTGTAGTTTTTCAATTAACAATTTGATTAGCGTTGATTTACCGCAACCATTTGGGCCAATTAACGCTATGCGGTCACCACGTATAACAGTAGTACTGAAATCTTTAACTAAGTTTTTATCAGGTAAATTATAATTAACATTTTTAATATCAAATACTAACTTACCAGAACGTTCGTTATCAGATACCGACATTTTGGCGTTACCTTGACGGTTTAAGCGTTCACTACGTTCGGTACGTAGTGCTTTCAACGCTCGAACACGTCCTTCATTTCGAGTACGACGTGCTTTAACACCTTGACGGATCCAGGTTTCTTCGTCGGCAAGTTTCTTATCAAAATGAGCGTTTTTCTCAGCTTCAACTCGTAACCATTCTTGCTTACCATCTAAATAAGCTTGGTAGTTACCTGGAAATGAGATCACGACACCACGATCTAAATCGACGATACGCGTTGCCATTCTTTGAATAAAACCACGGTCATGGCTGACAAATACTATGGCGCCTTTAAAGCTTAATAAAAATTGCTCTAACCACTCAATAGTATCGATATCTAAATGGTTTGTAGGTTCGTCAAGTAACAATAAATCAGGATTAACAACAAGTGCACGAGCTAACGCCACTTTACGCTGCCAACCACCAGACAATTCATTTAATGGCTTATCAGGATCAAGGCCTAACAATTGACAGTTTTGGATAATGCGTGAATCTAATTGCCAGCCGTCATTGTGATCTAATACTTCTTGAAGACGCTGCATTTGATTCAGCATACGATCCATTTGCTCAGGATTTGCATCTGCAACATCATGAGATAATTGATGATACTGTTCTAACGCTTCACCAATTTCTTTCAAACCCGCCGCGATATAAGAGTAAACCGATCCAGTTTCTGCTTTAGGAGGGTCTTGCTGTAAACGGCTAACGTTAACGTCATTTGCAATATTAAACTCACCATCATCAAGTAATACATCACCTGATAATACTTTCATTAAACTTGATTTACCGGCGCCATTACGCCCGACGATACATACGCGCTCACCAGGTTCAATGGTAAAGTCTGCATTTAACAGCAAAGGAATGTAACCGTAGGCTAACGAGCCATTATTAATCCGTACCAGACTCAATCTAAACTCCTAAAAATTCTTGTAATTGTGCGGCATCGAAAGGCCAGAATAACTCACGTTCGCCCTGTACAAATACAGGAATGCTCATGCCATAACGCTCAGCAAGTGATGCGTTATCACAAATATCGATGTGCTGATAATTTATTGCGGTTTGGTCAACCAATACTTGTGCTATATCACACAGATGGCAACCCTCTGTGTGATATAGCACATAAGCGACTGAACTATTTTTTTGCATGTGTCAGTAGCCACACATTATGGATATGTGGATTACGTTTATAATCCAGCGGTAAACATAAATGGTCGATATTAGTCACGTCGATACCAGCTTGGTTCAACGCTTCGATATCCATTTTAAATTTACGTTTGTTATTTGAGAAAATAAGCTCGCCATTTGGAGAAAGCAACTTAATTAACCCGCCCAACATCTCTGCATGGTCGCGTTGCACATCCCAACTGTCTTCCATACGTTTTGAATTTGAAAACGTCGGAGGGTCGATAAAAATGAGTTCATATTTTTGATGACTATTATCTTTTATCCACTGCAAACAGTCTGCCTGAATAAAATCGTATTTAGCACCAGACAAACCATTTAAGGCAAAGTTTTCTTTGGCCCAATTGATGTAGGTATTAGACATGTCGATGGTGGTAACTGATTTAGCTCCGCCAATCGCAGCATGGACTGATGCAGACCCCGTGTAAGCGAATAAATTGAGGACATTTTTGCCTTTAGCTTTATCGCCAACCAATTTACGTGTAACACGGTGATCGAGAAACAAACCAGTATCGAGATAACCGGTTAAGTTAAGTTTAAATTTAGCACCATATTCTTCAGTGATAACTTCTACTTTACGTTCGTCAATTTTTTGATACTGGTTAGCACCCTTCTGACGTTCACGAGTTTTCAAGGTGATACGATCAGGATGAATCCCTAAGGCACCTGGCAACGCTAATAGCACATCACTAATACGGCGTTTGGTCACCGCTTCAGGAATAGTTGCTGGAGCTGAATATTCTTGAATAACAACATAATCGACGTATCTATCAATGGCGACGTTGTATTCAGGTAAATCAGCATCATATAAACGATAACTGTCTATGCGCTCTTTTTTAGCCCATTTCTCAAACTGTTTAACATTCTTTTTAATACGATTCGCAAATGCTGGCGCAATGTCGATAATATCAACACCTTCAGGCAATTCAGGCACGTCGCGGCGGGTACTGTTGGCGTGTAAGGTATAAATGTTAAAAGCACATTCTAATGCGCCGTTGAACATTTTCATCTGCTTATCAGCTTTTAGTTTAAGCGATGATATAAGTTCAACATCACTGCACAACATAGCTATTTTCCAGCCACCAAACTCTTTTTTAAACTTATCACCGAGTTGGTAATAAAGTTGTAAAAGCTCGGTCACATTACCCAAACGCTCACCGTAAGGCGGGTTAGAAATCAAAAAGCCTTCACTTACAGGAGGTGTTACATCGAGCGCATCTGACACACTAAATTCAATTAATTCAGCAACACCAGCATTCTCAGCATTACGCTTAGCGATAGAAATCAGGTGAGGTTCGATGTCTGAACCGTAAAATTTAAGCTTACAACGCGTTTTGCCCAATGTTGCACGCGCTTGAGCTTCGTCAAAAATAACCTGCCACATTGCTTTATTGTGACTCTGCCAATTTTCGAAACCAAATTTCTCACGTTTTAGTCCAGGCGCAATATCAGCAGCCATTAATGCCGCTTCTATTAGTACCGTGCCACTACCGCAAAATGGGTCAAGCACAGTAATAGGATTAGCTTGCCAACCACTGCGTACCAACATATTGGCAGCGAGATTTTCTTTTAATGGTGCTTCGCCCGTAGTTGAACGGTATCCACGTTGGTGTAAAGAAGCGCCTGAGAAATTCATCGAAATAGTCAGTTGACCATTACGATAATGGGCATCAATTTTAAAATCTGGATTGACACGTTCTACATCGGGACGAGGAGTACCATCATCACGAAAACGGTCAACAACAGCATCTTTAATTTTCAGCGCACCAAATTGAGTGTTATTAATGAAACCACCCGTGCCGTGAAAATCAATACTGAAGGTTTTTTTATGGGAAAAATGCGATGGCCAATCAATGCAGTATGCTGCGTTATAAAGTTGCTCAGCAGAATCACAAGCTCCTTTATAGATGACTAATACGATACGGCTCGCTAAACGAGTCCATAATGTAATGCGATAAGCCAGCTCTAATGAAGCAGAAAAATATACTCCAGCAACACTTTCTTTAACATCGGTTGCTCCGAACTCTTTAAGTTCAGAAGCAAGGCTATATTCGAAACCCTTTGGGGCTGCAGCAAAAAAATTAAACATGTATTAGTCAGTCATCGGTTACGCAAAATTCAGTGCAGCATTATACCTGCTCAAACACATAACCCCAACGACTTATCGAAATGGACGGTTAAAATCCCTTATTTTTGGGTTAATTTGGCAATATCGTACGATAAAGCAGTGACTCGCTTATTTTACCAGCAAACAAATAGCTATCGCCTAGATTTTACTTGCAAATATAAACGGGGATCGCTATAGTTCGCCCCGCTTTGAAGCAGACCGTTAAACACGCTAACTAGTAAGTTTAATAAGATGAATTAAAGCAGCGTCAATCGGACGCGGGATGGAGCAGTTGGTAGCTCGTCGGGCTCATAACCCGAAGGTCGTAGGTTCAAGTCCTACTCCCGCAACCATTTCTTTAATCAATAGAATAAAAATAATTGATAGCGTTTTTCGGACGCGGGATGGAGCAGTTGGTAGCTCGTCGGGCTCATAACCCGAAGGTCGTAGGTTCAAGTCCTACTCCCGCAACCATTTCTTTAGTCAATAGAATAAAAATAATTGATAGCGTTTTTCGGACGCGGGATGGAGCAGTTGGTAGCTCGTCGGGCTCATAACCCGAAGGTCGTAGGTTCAAGTCCTACTCCCGCAACCATTTCTTTAGTCAATAGAATAAAAATAATTGATAGTGTTTTATCGGACGCGGGATGGAGCAGTTGGTAGCTCGTCGGGCTCATAACCCGAAGGTCGTAGGTTCAAGTCCTACTCCCGCAACCATTTCTTTAGTCAATAGAATAAAAATAATTGATAGCGTTTTATCGGACGCAGGATAGAGCAGTTGATAACTTGTCGAGCTCAGCTTTTTATAAATAAAGAGTCGAAGGTCGTAGTTTTTTATCAAGTCCTACTCCCGCAACCATTTCTTTAGTCAATAGAATAAAAATAATTGGTAGCGTTTTATCGGACGCAGGATAGAGCAGTAGATAACTTGTCGGGCTTAGCTTTTTATAAATAAAGAGTCGAAGGTCGTAGTTTTTTATCAAGTCCTACTCCCGCAACCATTTCTTTAATCAATAGAATAAAAATAATTGATAGCGTTTTATCGGACGCGGGATGGAGCAGTTGGTAGCTCGTCGGGCTCATAACCCGAAGGTCGTAGGTTCAAGTCCTACTCCCGCAACCATTTTATATTCGTAATGTCTTCTTTTACCTAAAATCTCATCATAAAATCAATTTCTTACTCGTTGGACTCAGCTTTTATAAACAAAGAGTCGAAGGTCGTAGATTTTTATCAAGTCCTACTCCCGTAACCATTTTCTATTGTTATACCTTTCCTTGTAATTTCCCTGCTTTAATTATCTGCACCTAGAACTATATCTTTATCGTGCCCCTATTTTTATATTTTAACCTCAATCTCACATCTTAATTAATTTGTATAGCTCGTCCAGAGAGTATGAAATGATTAGTGTCACTCGCCGGACTCAAAAAATAAAAACTGTTATGAGCCCAGACGACATTTATATCCCCAGCCCCCAAAATATTAACGTCATCAGTTGAGTCTCTTTCTAGTGCGTTATTTTGATGTTGGTAGCGATAATTTCCACCAACTCAGCATCCCACCTTCAAGTTGATATACATCAGTAAATCCAAACTGTTTAAGTTTTCTAACCCCAGGGATACTGCGATGTGCAGAGAGACATATCACGACAGTTGTTATCTCTGGTGATAATTCAAGCTGCTTTATCGCATCAATAGAAAGCGACGTGATAGGCAGATTTATCGAGCCTTCTATATGTGACCTGTCCCATTCCATTTTTGAGCGCACATCAATAATCTGAACATCATTTTTCTGGAGTCTTTTATATACGCCTTGAGCATGCATTTCAGGTACCTTACCAAACGGTAACCATTGACACATTTTGGTTAATATCGACATCTATGAATTCCTAACATTGATTTTTAATGTGTTTGCCTAACAAAGCTTGATTCAGAAGCGGTCATTGCCAAGCCATAAAGCTAAATATTGGCTAGTTAACTTTTTATGGAAAACATCATCATGAATGGCGATTGCCTTTCCTATCTCTAATGTCTACCACACAAGTCGTTTCATCAAGCTTTGATCCACTATTTATATTACCGACTTGAAATCTGACATTAAACAACAATCAAGAAACAGCAGCATTATATTAACTATGCGATCATGCAGCACTGGCTTGCTGTATTTACAGTCACTGTTGTCGACGATTTTGCGCTACAACACATCAATAAAAATGCCAGATGATTTCTCATCCGGCATTCTTTTGTATGCTTAAAAAAGTTACTTCAACCAGTGTTTCACTTTAGTGCGATTATTATTGTCTCGGCTTTGCTTAATCAATTCATCATCGGCTTTAAGTTGGCTCGTTTTAGCTAAACGGTCATAAAGCAAAACATTCACAGATGCGGCTAAATTCATACACCCGACAGTAGGTACATACACAACATCATCAGCAGCATCAATTAATTGCTGTGGAATGGTGCCATCTTCCGGACCGAAAATATAAAAGGCATTATCTGGATGAATAAATAAAGGCAACGGCGTCGCCCCAACAACAAGATCAACACATATTATCGTTGCGCCATCAGGCACACTATCAAGTAGTGACTCAACGCCAACTAAAGGGATACGCTTGGCTGCATCTTTAGTGTCCACATCGTATTGGGCATCACCCGACTTAGCCGCTAATTCGTAGCGTTTGCCTGTATAGCAAACATTATCGACATTGTAACAACCTGCAGCTCGCATAATGCCGCCAACATTGACCGGCGTTTTTGGGTTAACTAAACCAATAGTAACTTGCTGAAAAGGAGAATTTACCATAAAAGCTGTTTATCTATTCCAAGTTATGCCGCTTGAGCGACAATACGTTGACGTAACTGCTGCCATGCAGCTTCCACTAATGAAAAATCATGTTCATCTAATTCTTCATTTGCCAACGCAAGGCATTTAACCAACTTTTGGTCAAGCGCGGCTAAATCTTGTTCAGGTTCGACTTCTAGCTCGGCTAATACAACGGCTACATGGCCTTGTAAATAACCACAAGCAAACAATGCATCATCGTCGCTGTGAGTAACACTGTCTTCAATCCAAGACTCTAATGCAGCATCGTACTGTTCTAACATGTTCTAATTCTCCACTAAATCTGGGTTGGCTACTTTATACATCACGTAATCATGGTAACCCGTGACTATTTTGTAATAGCCAGTAAGCGCTTTATCTAATTCAGGGTCGCCACTATCCACAATTAATGGTCTACCTTCAAGTGCTTTTAGTTTAGTTTTTGTGGCTAGGATTAAAATATTGTCTTTTTCTAGCTGCCGGATCAGTTCCGGTGACAACTGCTGATTGCCACGACCCAATATATGCCCTTGCCCACCGATTAAGGTAATCACTAATTTGACACTAGAATACCTTTTTTTATCGGCGATAAATGCGAGTAATTGTTGTGCGGTAACATCCTTAGCAATCACGCTTTTATGCTGAATAACATCGACACCAAGCAAAGTATTTTCTAAACCAAGGTCCTCCATTACTGCCGCTACTGTGCTACCTGAACCCATGATATAAAGCTCATCGTCCATCGATTCAATCACATCTGCGGCAATATCGGCCAACACTAATTCATCAACTTCTTTACCACCCATTTTCACTGCTTGTATATATCGTGGCGCAGCAGGAACCGTCATTTCACCAAATCGTTTCGCTTTTACAATCCCCTGCCTAAACGCGATCTCATCGATATCCATGACATCGGCAGACATTAAGCTCACTAACTCACCTTTGAGTAACATACTGACAACTAGCCCTGAAGCGTGAGGGGTTATGCCATAAACACCCGAGTGAATTTTAACACCGGCTGGCACGCCTAACACTGGAAATGAATCATCAACCACGGCATAAATATCACGGGCAGTACCATCACCACCAGCAAACAGTAACAAATCTAATTGATGACCGAGTAAGCATTTCACCGCTTGTTGAGTGTCTATTGCAGTTGTTTCAGTTGAAGTGGTTTCTAACGCGGTATATATATCTTGAGTCGAAAAGCCCATTTGACGACATAAGCTACCGCCCATATCACCAGATGCAGTAATAATATCGATTTGTTTGATGAAAGGTAAAATCACATTCAGAGCTTGTTGCATTCGTATCTGTGCTTTGGGAATAGCCCCTTTTGCAATAGCTTCTACGGCAACACCATCAGAACCTTTTAAAGCAACACTGCCTCCGAGTCCAGCTAATGGATTAATGATTACACCTAAGCGAAAACGTTTCACACTAACTCCTTGCTGATAGCATAACTTCTGTGTCAAAAATGAAAAGTAAATAAATTATCTATTGAACCAATTATGGATTAGTCGCTGGTTGGCCATTAATATTGGGGATAAGCAATACCGCTATCATAGACAAAAATGCACAAGCGGCAGCAAAGATCCACACCCACATAGTGCTACTACCATCACCCCAAATCATGCCACTAATCCACGTGCCTAATGCGCCACCCACACCAAAGCTGACACTGGCATATAGTGCTTGACCAGTACTTCGATGGCTGATGGAAAAATGACGATGAATAAAGTGGATTGATGCTGCATGGACTAAACCAAAAGTGAAAGCATGCAATAGTTGGCTGATAACCAATAAGGAAACCTGTTCAACACCAAAAGCCAATAGTAACCAACGAACGGCGGTTAACAGAATGCTCACCACAAGCAATACTCGAATACCATATTGACGAATAAGACGTGATGAATAAAAGAAAATAATAATTTCGGCTAGCACACCCAAAGCAACTAACATTCCAGCGATGGTCTCAGAGTAACCAACCTGCTTTAGATACAATACAAAAAAACCATAAAATGGTCCGACACTCATCTGCAGTAACATTGCAGACAACATAAACCACACTAATGATTTATCAAATGTCAGTTTAGGACGCTCAGCTTTATTGACTACAACACTGCGATTAGCAGGCAGAGGTAATGAGCAAGCAAACAAACCTAAAAACAATATCATTCCCATATAAGGCAACACTTCAGGACCCCAGTGATCAATCGCTAATCCACCACTTATCACCAAAATAATATAGCCAACACTGCCCCAACTCCGAATGGCACCATAACGTTCTGCTTTATCACCCAAAGTTTCTAACGTAATCACTTCTAACTGAGCAAGAATGGAATTCCAAAAGAAAGTATATATGGCCAAACTAACCGCAAGGTACATGAAGCTACCATCAAAGAAAAAACTGATGTAGGTAATCGCAGCAGCAAAGGAGCCAAGTTTTATCAATTCTGAACGCATACCGGTGCGATCGGCTACAGCCGCCCATACATTAGGCGCGACAATTCGAGTGGCCATTAAAATGGCCAACAAAAAACCTATCTCTTGGGCATTGAAACCTCGGCTATCAAAGAAAACCCCCAAATAGGGAACCATGATGCCAAGAATAGAAAAGAAAAAGAAATAACAGGCACTGAGCCAGCGTAAATCTGGTTCAGCGCGTTTCAATGAGGACATTATCGCATTCCGATAACGGGTGTTTGACTAGTAACATCTTGGTTTTGCGCACGATGTCTTAATAAGTGATCCATCAATACAATTGCTAACATCGCTTCAGCAATAGGCACTGCGCGAATACCCACGCAAGGATCATGACGACCTTTGGTGATCATATCGATTGTTTCGCCCTGCACAGTCATACTTTGACCTGGTACGCTAATGCTCGAAGTAGGTTTTAGCGCAATATGGGCCACAACAGGTTGACCAGATGAAATACCACCCAATACACCACCAGCATGATTAGATGCAAAACCTTGTGGTGACATTAAATCACGACCTTGCGAACCTTTTTGCGTAACAACACCAAAACCATCACCAATTTCAACGCCTTTAACTGCATTGATGCCCATTAACGCATGCGCTATGTCGGCATCAAGACGATCAAATACTGGTTCGCCTAATCCCACCGGAACACCAGTAGCTGCAACGGTAATTTTGGCGCCTATTGAGTCACCAGACTTACGTAAACCACGCATGTACTCATCTAACGCTTCTAGTTTACTCGCATCAGGGAAGAAAAATGCATTTTGCTCAATTTGAGTTAAATCAATAGTGTCAGCGCTAATAGGTCCTAACTGAGCAAGGTATCCATGAATTTCAATGCCGTGAACTTGCTTGAGATATTTTTTTGCTACCGCACCAGCGGCAACTCGCATTGCCGTTTCGCGTGCAGACGAGCGCCCGCCGCCACGGTAATCACGCATGCCATACTTTTGTTGGTAGGTATAATCTGCATGACCAGGGCGAAACGTGTCTTTAATATCTGAATAGTCTTGGCTACGTTGATCGGTATTCTCAATCAACAAACCAATAGAGGTGCCCGTGGTTTTACCTTCAAACACTCCTGACAAAATTCTTACTTCATCAGCTTCACGGCGTGCCGTTGTGTAACGTGACGTGCCAGGACGACGTCGGTCTAAATCATGCTGCATATCTTCAACAGTTAACTCCAGTCCAGGAGGACAACCATCAATGATACAACCTAGAGCAACACCATGGCTTTCACCAAATGTTGTAACTACAAAATTTTGACCAATACTATTTCCTGACATGCGCGTTAACTACCTCTATTAATTATTCACTTCATTGAGTGCGATTCTTGTCGTTATTATTCACTATCTTTATAGATGGCGAAAAGTGATTCATTTTCAACTAGCTGATCACGGGTTAATACAAACACGCCATCACCGCCAAATTCAAAATCAACCCAAGTAAACGGCATATCAGGATATTGCTCAATCAAATGAACCATTGAATTACCAACTTCAACAACCAGTAAACCCGTTTCTGTTAAATAATCAGCTGCATTGGCTAAGATACGCTTGGTTAAGTCTAAGCCATCATTGCCAGATGCTAACCCAATAGCAGGTTCGTGATGATACTCATCAGGCATATCACCAATATCTTGTGCATCTACATATGGAGGGTTAGACACAATTAAGTCGTAATGCTGGCCTTTGGGAATCGCCGAGAATAAATCGGATTGCATCGGGAAAACACGATCCAACACGCCCAAAGACTCAATATTAATCTGCGCGACTTCAAGTGCGTCCTCACTAATATCTAATGCATCAACTTCGGCATCTTCAAACGCATAAGCACAAGCAATGGCAATACAGGCACTACCGGTACATAAATCCAAAATGCGATTAACCGGTTTGTTGTATAACCAAGGGCTAAATTGATTATTAATCATTTCGGCAATCGGCGAACGCGGTACAAGTACGCGTTCATCTACATAAAATTCAAGCCCTGCAAATTTGGCTTTATTGGTCAAATACGGTACTGGTAAACGTTCACGTACACGGCGAATAATCAATTCAACGATTTTATGTTTTTCGCTGCTGGTTAAATTACTTAAAATAACCTGCTGACCGATATCTTCTGGTAAGTGTAGAGCATCAAAAACCAATGCAATGGCTTCGTCCCAAGCATTATCCGTTCCGTGACCATAATAAATATTGGCATCATTAAAACGGCTGACAGCCCAACGTAACATATCAGCTATAGTACGTAACTCAGTGACAGCTTCATCTACAAAGATCTTATCCAAAACACACTCCTTAAAAATTGTTCTGCGCTATTGTAACTGATGTCTATTAAGATGACCTAGAATTCAATACAATACGCCCATGAAAGACGATAATTATCCAGACTTATCGCTGTTTAGTGCATTAATCGAAGGTATCAAACCGCTAAGGCAAGATACTCACCACTTTAAACAGCCTGTCAAAGCCAAACAACAGTTCGAAATAAAAGAACAGCAGCTCCATGCTGATAGCTATTTTTCGGATACATATCAGCCGCTTCTGCCGGTTGATGGCCCTATGCGTTGGATTAATACCAACACAGATAAGCATGAATTAAAGCGCTTAAGACGTGGTGACTATTCTCCTGACCTGTTGCTTGATTTACACGGTATGCGTCAAGCAGAAGCCAAACTTGAATTAGCCGCACTTATCCAAGCATGCGTTAAGCAAAACACGATTTGTTGCTGCGTGATGCACGGCTACGGAATGGGGATTTTAAAACAACAAACACCAATGTGGTTAGCGCAACACCCTAACGTAAAAGCATTTCACCAAGCGCCAAAAGAATGGGGCGGCGATGCAGCGTTATTGGTATTAATTGATATTGGTGAGCTGCCTCACCGACGTTAATTCGAGGAAATAAGCGCGGGCAGTAACAAGGTAACAAGGTAAGTAATCACTTACCTTTTTATAAACTGGTGTTATTCAACACGCTATTGCTATTACACAACAACTTGATGTGGTGCCGTCATTGCGACAAAACTCGCATTCTGGGTATGTTTGTCTATTTGAGCCACAGCAGAAGTAGCAAACAAAGGAGGCTCAACCCCCGCCACAAGCTCGCTAACCATAAAACCTAAAATAGGCATATGTGCAATAACCAATACCTTATCTGCTTTATATTGATCGGCATAAGCCAACACAACATCTATCGCCATTTTGGCATCACCCGAGGGAGTCACATCATCAAGCACTAACCACTTACGGGGTTCCGATAAATGTTTACTGACTTCTTGCCACGTTTGCTGCGCACGTAAATAAGGACTCACAATCACCAAATCAAAATGGCTGACCTGTTTTGCTAACCAATTGGCCATATAACCAGTTTGAATACGGCCTGTATCAGTTAACTTTCGTTCCCTATCTGACAGTGCATCAAAACTCGCTTCACCATGGCGCATCAAAAATAGCTGCATACTTCTCTCGTGATGTTTTTATTATCATTCTTAACCAATTGTAGCGTTAATCAGCACAACAACAAACCTAGAATTGGGTATATTTAGATAAACTTTAGTCGATAATTGAATAAAACAGGCTAAGGTAATTTGCTAAAAAGTAATAACAAGATCAATATATAACAAGTTATCTTTTCTGGAGTCTCCTCTTGCCTGAATTTCCAGCTGTTTATAAAAGCCAAAATGACCATCGCCAATACCAATATCGAGTGTTGAACAATCAACTTCGAGTGTTATTGGTTGAAGACATGCAATCAAATCAAGCCGCCGCATCGATGGCTGTGAGTGTTGGTCATTTTGACGATCCGGTTGAACGGCCTGGTATGGCGCACTTCCTTGAGCACATGTTATTTTTAGGCACCGAGAAGTATCCAGATTCAGGTGAATACCACGCTTATATTAATCAACATGGTGGCAGTAATAATGCTTGGACAGGCACAGAACAAACTAACTTTTTCTATAGTATTAATGCTGAATCCTTAGAAGGTTCATTAGACCGATTCAGCCAATTTTTCATTGCCCCAAAGTTTGACTTAGAGTTAGTTGATCGTGAAAGGCAGGCAATCGAATCTGAATTTAGCTTAAAGTTAAAAGATGATATTCGCCGTGTTTACCAGGTTCAAAAAGAAACCGTTAATCCAAAACATCCATTTTCAAAGTTCTCTGTCGGTAACCAAACAACCTTAGCGGGTAAACAAGCAGACATTCGGGATGAATTACTGGCTTTTTATCAACAACATTACAGTGCCAATATCATGACATTGTGTGTTGTCGCCCCACGCCCTATTGCAGAGCTAGACACCATCGTAAAAAAATATTTCTCAAATATTATTAATAGAAATGTAAGTAAACACTATCCTCAAGAAGCAATGATAACGAAGGACCAACGACAAAAGCATATACAAATTGTACCTTTGAAAGATCAAAAGCGAGTCAGTATTTGTTTTTCTCTGCCAGAGATAGATCAATTTTATAAGCGTAAACCACTCACCTTTATCAGCCATTTGCTCGGTAATGAAAGTCCGGGGAGTTTACTGTCCTATTTAAAAGTGCAGGGACTCGCTAATAACTTATCTGCTGGCGGTGGGGTTAATGGTTACAATTTCAAAGATTATTCAATCAGCATACAATTAACCGACAAAGGATTTGCAGAGCTTGATGAAGTGGTAACTTGTGTATTTGAATACATTGAACTGATTAAGCTGCGAGGTGTACAAGCCTGGCGTTACCAAGAGCGAGCCAATTTACTTGACACAGCGTTTCGATTCCAAGAACAAATCAAAACCTTGGATTTAGCGAGTCATCTCAGCATCAACATGCACCATTACGATATTGAAGACATTATTTATGGCGACTATCGCATGGATGAAATGCTTGAAGATGAAACAATACAGCTACTGTCTATGATGTCGACAACCAATATGCGCTTACTTACAGTAGCAAAAGAATCGCAAGTCGATACTCAGGCTAAATGGTACGACACTCCATATCAAGTGAGATCATTACAACCTCAACAAATAGCAAAATGGTCTTCCGTGACGGTAAGAGATTCACTTCAACTTCCGGAAAGAAATCCGTTTATTGTCGCAAACCCGCAAGCTCGGGCAGACAAAAGCGATACTCCTGTACCCACTATTGTTGCAGAAGGTGAAGGTTACCGTATTTGGCATAAAAAAGATGATGAATTCAATGTTCCTAAAGGACATTTATACTTATCGTTAGACTCAGATCAAGCGAGCTCAACCCCTAAACAAGCAGCATTAACAAGGCTGTACGTTGAAATGCTTATCGATTATCTGACAGAACCAACATACCAAGCAGAGGTTGCTGGCCTTAACTACAATATTTACCCCCACCAAGGCGGCATTACCCTGCATTTAACCGGTTTTACAGGTAACCAAGAAAAACTCCTCACTCTGATTATTAACAAAGCCCGAGAGCGAAACTTTACCGAACAGCGCTTTAACATGATTAAAAATCAGATATTGCGCAGTTGGAATAATGTTGCTCAAGCTAAACCAATATCACAATTATTTACTAGTTTAACGGTGTCGCTGCAAAAAAGAAGTTTTGAGCCAGCAAGAATGGCTGAAGAACTTACGCTACTAACACTTGATGATTTGCATAATCATGTCAGCGCATTTTACAAAAAGGTTTACCTCGAAGGTTTGGTATACGGAGATTGGCTGGTTGAAGAAGCGCAACAACTCGGCAAGCGTTTGCAGCATCTATTGTCATTAGTCACTAAACCAAGTGCAGAATCCTCCCGTGAACTTATTAACCTCGATAAAAGAGGTTCATTACTTCGCGAAAAAGCCATTTCCCATCAAGATAGTGCGATTATTGTTTATTATCAATCTCGGATGGCAACACCAGAACGTGTGGCGTTATTCAGTTTATTAAACCATACAATGTCATCTACCTTTTTTCATGAGTTACGCACTAAACAACAATTAGGCTACATGGTTGGGACAGGTTATTTACCGTTAAACCGACATCCTGGGATGATTTTTTATGTGCAGTCCCCTACTACAGGTCCAAGACAACTGCTCGAAGCAATCGACGAGTTCATTGCCGACTTTAATTATGCCGTTATGCAAATAACCAATGAACAATGGGAAAGCACTAAGCAAGGTATGATAAGTCAAATTATGGAACACGATACCAACCTAAAAACACGCAGCCAACGTTATTGGGTGAGCTTAGGAAACCGCGATTATGGATTTAATCAACGTGAAATGGTCGTAGCGGAAGTCGAAAAGCTCACCAGAGCTCACTTGATAAAGTTTATGGTGGCTCACATGCGCAGCAGAGATTGTGACCGCTTAGTATTGTTTAACAGTGGTGAACAACATCGCAGTCAAACAAGCTTACGTTCAGATAACATGATAGTCGACTTAAAAACCTTCAAACACCAAGCTGATAAATTTCAATTTTAATCAGTATCGACGTTTAAAGGTCTAAATAATATAAAGCTAAATGAATCATAATTTGGTTAACAAAATGTCTCAACCAAAGTTAACAGTACAAGCGACCAAATAAAACCTTGGTATTACATAACTAATTGATTAAAAAATAACTATAAACAAATTTTACAGCGATAATTGTGTAATATTCTATCAATCACACCTTTTTTGTTAACATGCTTTTGACAAAGGCCCCGCTTTCTGAAAAAGTAGACAATTCATGAACTTCTTTGCGGCATCAAAAGAGAATAAGTATAAATCTATGCCTAAAATTTTACTCTTTATCTGTGTTTATTTTATTTTTAGTTTTGGCGCTACGGCCATTGAAGCTGATGACACTGAATCAAATTTCGATCTACTACTAAACTACACTAATTATGGTGTTGCTGATGGTCTATCTCAGGACACAGTAACGGCCATAGTAGAAGATCCAGAGGGTTACGTTTGGGTTGGTACTATCAATGGATTAAATCGTTTCGACGGTAATGAATTCAAGCAATTCTATGCCGATGATAATGCAAAATCTCTACCCAGCTCTTTTATTCGTAATTTACTTATCGATGACAATGGTGTTCTGCAAATCGGGACTGATAAAGGTCTCGTGCAATTTGATAAAGAAACAGAATCATTCTCCAGAAACAGTATCTCAGCTCAAATTGGTGAACAAGCCATTTGGTCAATATCAAAACAAGATGGTGAAATGTTTATTGGTTTGAATGGTAAATTTATATCTTATGGAAAAAATAATGACCAGAATTACATTTTTGAAGATATAAAATTAAAAGAAATAAAAAATGTCATTAAATTAGATGATATTTTTTACATTAGAAATTATGAAGGTGATATTTTTAAAAAAAACATCACCACTCTTAAAAAAGTACTAAGTAAATCTAATGACATTATTTCTTTCCGCAACAACATAATTGCAGCAACAGATCAAGGTTTGTTCGTTCTCAATGAAGAAATAAAAAAAATATCTGAATTAACACTAACTGATTTATCAACTAACTCTTCTAACAAAAATAATATCATCGGACTATATGAAAACAAAATATTTAATATTGAAATTATCAACAGTCAAATAAAATGGACGTCTATCGGTGAAATCCAAGTTGAAGGTGAAAAATTTATAAAATCATTCATATCCATCAATAAAGAAAACTTTTACATTTCTAACTATAATGATGGATTTATAAAAATATCACCCGAAAATAATTATGTTAAAAAAATAAAAGGCACCCCAGATAACATATGGTCAACATCAAAATATAAAAACAATATATATTTAGTTAATGATGATAGTAATATATATATTTATGATGAAAATGTAATCTTAAAAAACATAATTAACACATCACTACCTCACGGACCCAAATCGATATTGTTGATCAATGAAATAGCATTTATAGGTACTAAATCTGGTTTATATGTAATAAATATAGAAAATGGTATCGAAAGAAAAATAAATAATGATTTAATAGTTAGTATAAAATATAGTAAAAGTGAAAATAAAATCTACAGCTCAAATTTTAAAGGTGAAATACAGGTACTGTCACCAACTGGTGAGATTACAGAGGAAATAAATACGAACTTCAGTTATCCGATCTATGACATGATTAAAATAGGCTCTAAGTTATGGATAGCATCTCAAGCAGGCTTACTTTTATGGGAAAATAATAATATAACAAAAGTTTTCCATGATGATATAGTCTTTAATATTGTCGTTAATAAAAACAAAATCTATTTTGGTACTCGAAGTGCTATTTACTCGATGGACAGTAATACAACCACCAAACCCAAAGTGATATTCAATAGAAAAAAACTCATATATTCAATGGCTTTTATAGACAACATACTTGTTGCATCGTCAAATAGAGAAGTTTATATTATTGATACAGAAACAAGTATCGCTCACACTCTTAATATTGAAAATGGTGTTTTAAAAGACTATAACACTCAGTCATTATTAGTAATGAATAAGTCTGTATTATTTGGCGGACCTGATGGACTGAGTCTAGTAGAACCTAAGAAAATATTAACTGCAATATCTAAAAACTCTCCTGACAAAATAAAATTTACTGACTTCCTTTTATTTAATAGCCCCGTCGACATTGGTTCGAAAACCCTGAATAAACCTATAAATAATCTAGACGAAATCACATTAAAACATTCAGACTATCCATTTACAATCAAATTTAATATTTTAGGAAAGAATAATAATGACTTTGAATTTTTTTATTACTTAGAAGACTTGGAAAAAAACTGGTTATCAACGAAAGGAAATAACAGTGTAACTTATACAAATTTATCAGCTGGAAAATATACTTTTAAATTATATTCTGAAAATAGGCTGTCAGGTAAAAAAACTGATGTTAAAAGTATAAAAATATTAGTTACACCTCCTTGGTGGTTATCTTTAGAAGCAAAGTTGGTATATGGACTATTTATATTATCCCTTATAATTTTATCTTTTAAAGTAATCATTCGTCGACGAGAAATCCAAAAACAAATAGCCCAAAGTGAAGAAAGATTAAAACTGTCTTTATGGGGCAGTGGCGATGAAATGTGGGACTGGGATATTGAAAGTGGCAAAATCTACCGTTCTAATATCTGGGGCTCTTTAGACTTCCCTCAAGACGGTCGTCGCTCGGGTAATCCTGATGAAGAAAGTAATATCCACCCTCTCGATAGAGATCGTGTGACAAGGGCGCTAAATGATCATTTCAATGCCATTACCGATCACTTCGAAATAGCTTATCGCGTTAAAGCACGTAATCAACAGTGGGTTTGGATTTTAGACAGAGCCAAGATAGTTGAACGCGATCAAAAAGATGTCCCGCTTCGAATGACGGGCACCATTAAAGACATCAATAATATTAAGCAAGCAGAAGAACAACTTCGTTTATTCGCTAGAGCAATTGAAAATATTTCTGAAGGGATGTTTATTCTCAATGAGAAATATCAGTTTGTTGAAGTCAATAATGCCTGTTGCGAACTAGCAGCTTCAACAAAAGAAAAATTTGCGAATGAAATACTCCATTTCAGTCGTTATCCCGCCAGTTATTCTGAACAAATAAGAAACTTGTTAAAGCAGCAAGGTCGTTGGAGCGGCGAAATTGAAGCGAGTAAAGGTAAAGATAGCTATTTCTTAATGGAACTGACCATTGACGCTATATACAATGAACAAGGTGAAACCAGTCATTATGTTGGCGTATTTTCCGATATCACCCGTCGTAAGCAGCAAGAAGAAGAGCTCAGAAAACTCACCAATAATGACTTACTTACTGGTTTACCCAATAGGTCTAGTTTGCAAGTGACACTGAGTAACTTGGTTAAAAAAGATGTTCATCACACCCTAATGGTGCTTGATTTAGATAATTTCAAACGTATTAATGACTCATTAGGCCATCAAATTGGTGATGACTTATTAATTGGTGTTGCAGAACGTATTAAGTTAGCAATTCCAAAACATGCCAGCTTATACCGTCTAGGCGGTGATGAATTCGCTTTACTCGTCGATCAACACCCAGACATAGGGTCATGTGCAGCCATTGCTACACAAGTAATAAATTGTCTAAAACCAGCTTTCACTCTTAATAATGACTCACTCGTACTCGGTATTAGTATCGGCATAGTGCTTTATCCTGAAGATGAACAAAACGAGCAAGCATTGTTACGCAAAGCGGATATTGCTATGTATCACGCTAAATCTGGTGGTGGTAACCGTTATCAGTTCTATTCAGAGTCATTAAACCAAAATGCTTTACGTCAACTCGAAATAGAAAGCTTAATCAGAGAAGCACTCAAAGACGATTTGTTTGAAGTTTATTATCAACCCAAAATCGACGTTAAGAAAGATCGTCTTAACGGAATGGAAGCATTAGTGAGATTAAATCATCCTAAATTAGGCCTGATTGGACCGAATGAATTTATCCCCCTTGCCGAAGAAAATGGTTTGATCGTTGAAATTGGTGATGTCGTCTTGCGAAAAGCGTGTTTTGCTGCGCAGAAATGGCTTGAGCTAGGATTGTTTAGTGGTCGTGTTGCTGTCAATTTATCGTCAAGACAATTTGCTCTGCCCGATTTACAGCAACGAATAGAGTCAATTTTACGACTGACAAAATTACCGGCTAAACACTTAGAGCTTGAAATCACTGAAGGGACTGTCATTAAAGATCCCGAACAAGCCATTAAAGTGATGCAACAATTGGCGAAAATGGGCGTAAGCCTTGCTCTTGACGACTTTGGGACAGGTTATTCCTCTTTATCGTATCTAAAACGATTCCCCATTAATTGCTTAAAAATTGATAAAACTTTCGTAGATGACATAGATAAATCTGACCGAGATCTGAAAATGGTCGATTCTATTATTACTATAGCCCACAATATGGGACTGACAGTGGTAGGTGAAGGCGTAGAACAAACCGCACAACTCAATATATTAAAAGCACTTAATTGTGAGGAAATTCAAGGTTATATTTATAGCAAGCCTATTAGAGAAGCTGACTTTGAGTTAATGCTCACTGCAGACAAAGTTAAATTTGAAGCATTAAACAGTACCTTAATGAAAAAATAAATATTTACCTCTTATATTTGGCATGACAAATGCTAATACAAGTTCAGTTGTCAAAATAATATTGTTATTTAACCCTGAGCTTCAATTACTAAATATAAGAGAGATTAAAATGATTAAAGGAATGATTACAGTAGCAGTTTTATCGGCATTATCTATCGGTAGCGTTACTATGGCAAATGGAGATGAGAATCAGATAACCGGTATTCCAGCAATCAAAGTTCTGGATACTCAAACAGCCGGTATTCCAGCAATCAAAGTTCTAGACTCTCAAACAGCTGGCATTCCAGCAATCAAAGTTCTGGATACTCAAACAGCCGGCATTCCAGCAATCAAAGTTCTGGATACTCAAACAGCCGGCATTCCAGCAATCAAAGTTCTGGATACTCAAACAGCCGGCATTCCAGCAATCAAAGTTCTGGATACTCAAACAGCCGGCATTCCAGCAATCAAAGTTCTGGACAGTCAAACAGCCGGTATTCCAGCAATCAAAGTTCTGGACAGTCAAACAGCCGGTATTCCAGCAATCAAAGTTCTAGACTCTCAAACTGCCGGCATTCCAGCAATCAAAGTTCTGGACAGTCAAACTGCCGGTATTCCAGCAATTAAAGTTCTGGACAGTCAAACTGCCGGTATTCCAGCAATTAAAGTTCTGGACAGTCAAACTGCCGGTATTCCAGCAATTAAAGTTCTGGACAGTCAAACTGCCGGTATTCCAGCAATTAAAGTTCTGGACAGTCAAACTGCCGGTATTCCAGCAATTAAAGTTCTGGACAGTCAAACTGCCGGTATTCCAGCAATTAAAGTTCTGGACAGTCAAACTGCCGGTATTCCAGCAATTAAAGTTCTGGACAGTCAAACTGCCGGTATTCCAGCAATCAAAGTCTTAGACACCCAAACAGCTTAAGGAGTGCCCTATGTTTACTTCTCTAAAAATAGCACTTGGTTTAGCAAAACCAGCTCGTAAAAAAGTAAAATTGCCTGAAGGTTTAAATCACCTTGAAGTTATCCAAGCCAGAGCTTGGTGGAAGTAATTTGTTAGATACTGATGATTAACCATCAGCCATAAAAAAAGGAGCATAAGCTCCTTTTTTGTTGTTTTGAATTTGAATTTGAATTTTGATATAGCAAACTAAAATGAATTTAGCCTTCTATTCTAAAACGGCCATGTCGCCGTACTTTCATATCAGCCAAGCGTTTGTGAGTACTAAACAATGGGTAAGTCAGTGGACCTAATATACAACCGACACATCCCCACCGCTTTACTGCTAATCCATGCTTATAAGCTGCGAAACCAAATAAAAAACCACTACTAATACTCAATAAAACAAGCATGAATAACCAACTGAACTGCATTATCGTTGACTCCAAATAACTCAGCTAACGTAATCCCTACCTATACATCATTACGACTCATCTTTGACTCGCAACTAATCATGTTAACGCCATAAGATCGAAACTATTACAGTTTAATAGCGAAATATCATCCTCATCGTTTACGCTGTCATCCTTAACTTACCATACTAAACAACGGGTATTATACCGTAAGGAAGTATATAGCTGATTAAAAATCAGGCAAAAGTATACCTTCATTAAATAAAAAAGCGGCAATATATTGCCGCTTTTTTACAACTTGATAACTAAAAGGTTATCAATAATAAACACTAGGGTTACTTTTTATAAAATTGGCTGCCATCGCTAGCCATTTTGACTAACGTATCGCACGGTGCGAAACGGTCTCCGTACAGTGATTGATAACCTTGTAAAGTCGCGACTAAATTACTTGCACCTAAGGTGTCGATATAACGGAATGGACCACCTAAGAATGGCGGAAAGCCGATACCGAATATAGCACCGATGTCACCATCTCTTGCCGAGGCAATAATGCCCTCTTCAAGACAACGAACAGCCTCATTGAGCATCTGAATCGTACAACGCTCTGCCACACCTTTTGCTTCTTTATCTGAAGCGATTAAGATATCGAGAACCTTGTAAACGGATTCATCAACCAATTTGGCTTTTTTAGCTTTAGGTCCGTATTGATAGAAACCTTTGCCATTTTTACGACCCTTACGGTCATCGGCCAATAACTTGTCAAAAGCTGCAGGCGCTTTAAAACGATCGCCAAGTTCTTTTTCTAAAATCGGCGAAATTTTAGCACCGACGTCAATGCCCACTTCATCAAGCAAAGTCATCGGTCCCACAGGGAAACCAAACTTCACTAATGCGCGATCTAGATGCTCAATACGCTGACCTTCTAGTAATAATTGCGCAGCTTCGTTCATATACAGGGCAAGAATACGGTTAACATAAAAACCAGCACCGTCTTGAACCACAATAGGTGTCTTACCTTGCTTGCGTGCAAACGCCACTGTGGTAGCAATCGTTTCTGGTGATGTGGTTTTATGGGCAATCACTTCAACTAATGGCATTTTTTCTACCGGAGAGAAGTAATGTAAACCAATCACATTTTCAGGACGACTTGCCGCAGCAGCAATCTGACCAATAGGTAATGAAGACGTATTAGAAGCAAAAATGGTGTTCTCACCACATTCACGCTCAACATCTTGAACCATTTTATGTTTAAGCGCTAAATCTTCAAATACCGCTTCAACAACGATATCGGCATCTTTAATGCCAGTATATTCTGTCGTCGTTGTCATTAATGCCATAATATTGTCACGCGCTATAGGTGTCATATGACGACGCTTAACGCCTTTATCTAGCAGCTTGTAAGCATATGATAGTGCGTTACTTAATCCCTGCTCTGAAATGTCTTTTACACGCGCTGGAATTTTAGCTTTAGTGGTTGTTACAGACGCAATACCACCGCCCATTAAGCCACCGCCTAATACCATTACTTTTTTAACTTTACGTGGCACAGCGCCTTCAGCACCAGTTTCTTTTTTCATTTCTGTGGTGGCAAAAAACAAGCTACGTAATGCTGCCGACTCTTTCGACATCACCAAATTAGCAAAATGAGTCGCTTCAACCTCAAGCCCTTTCACCATGCCTTTATTCATACCTTGACGAACACAATCGATGATTTTAGCCGGTGCAGGATAATTACCTTGGGTTTTCTTTAATACTTGCTTACGCGCTTGATCAAAAATAATATCGCGAGTAAACGAAGTTGATTCTAAAAATTGATTAATTTTAGATTGCACGACAGGCTTTGCGGCCTGTTTACCTTTTTTCGCTAGCTCAACCGCAGTTTCAAGCAAAATTGAGTTAGGCACAACATCATTCACTAAACCCATTTTTAACGCTTGCTTAGGACGAATTTGTTTACCCGTTAACATCATATCAAGAGCAGTTGTAATACCCACTAAACGAGGCAAACGTTGAGTACCGCCACCACCAGGCAATAAACCCAGTTGCACTTCTGGCACACCTAGCATGGTTTTTTTATCGTCACTGCATACGCGTAAATGACACGCTAGCGCTAACTCTAAACCACCACCTAAACAAGCACCGTTGATCGCGGCAACAACTGGAATAGATAATCCTTCAAGCTCAGCAAAAACCACATGCCCTTGTTGTGACAATGTTTTGGCTTGCTCTTCATTCTTACAAGCAGCTAACATGGTAATGTCGGCACCGGCAACAAACGAATCTGCTTTACCTGAAATAACAACGAGACCTTTGATACTGCTGTCAGCTTTGATTTCAGTTAATATTTCACTGATTTCAGGGCCAAATTGCTCTTTTAAGGTGTTCATGGTTTCGCCAGGAACGTCCATTGTTAAAATGGCAATACCATCGTCACGACGAGCTAAATTAAATGTTTTTTCCATGCTCATTACTCCACCTCCAAAATCATTGCTGCACCTAAACCACCTGCAGCACAAGCAGTTGCTAAACCAGTACCACCACCACGACGCTTAAGTTCATTACACACTTGGGTAATCAAACGCGTACCGGTTGCTGCAAAAGGATGACCATAAGCCAAAGAGCCACCCAGTACGTTAAACTTACTCATGTCGATTTCGCCAATTGCGCGGTTACGACCTAATTTTTCTTCAGCAAACTTTTTAGAACCAAACATCTGCATATTTGCCAATGTTTGTGCAGCAAATGCTTCGTGCATTTCAATCAGCGTTAAATCTTCTAATTCCATTCCAGCACGTTTCAATGCTAATGGCGTAGCATACGAAGGCCCCATTAACATGTCTTGCCATACATCGATAGCCGTAAACGCATAACTCTTGATGTAACCAATAGGTTGATAACCTAGAGCTTTAGCGCGACCTTCACTCATTAAAATAATGGCTGAAGCACCATCAGTTAATGGCGTACTGTTGGCGGCAGTAACGGTACCGTGCTTGCGATCAAATGCGGGACGTAACTTGGCGTAAGACTCTAATACAGAGTTTTCACGGATATTGTTGTCACGGTCAATGAATTGTTTATATGGCGGAATATGAGCTGTCATGACTTCATTGCGAAGATGACCTGAGTTCCATGTTTCGGTCGCCAATGTATGCGAACGGTGTGCTAACGCATCTTGATCTGCACGGCTAATATTGTATGTCTTAGCCATTTGTTCGGCGGTTTGCCCCATAGACAAACCGGTTGAATACTCAGCAACCGCAGGCGGTACTGGCATTAAGTCTTTCAAGCCTAAACGACGTGCAATCGCAAATTTCTGCTTAAAAGTACGTGCTTTATTTAAATCGACTAAAGCATGTGCAAGCTTTTTGGATACCCCAATAGGTAATACTGAAGACGAATCTGAACCACCCGCTAGGCCGATTTCAATATTGCCGGTCATAATTGATTCAGCTACGTTAACCGCCGACTGAAAACTGGTTGCACAGGCGCGGGTAACAGAATAAGCATCTGTTGATACATTCATTCCAGTGCCAAGTACAATTTCACGGGCAATATTGGGTGCCGCAGGCATTTGTACAACTTGGCCGTAAACAAGTTGTTCAATTAACTGAGGGTCGATTTCAGAGCGAGACAGCAACTCATTAACCACCATTTTGCCCATATCTAGCGCGGATACGCCATGAAAGGCTGTTGCTTGTTTTGCAAATGGTGTTCTTAAACCGGCAACAATCGCAATGCGCTCACCCCGGGAATTTGTTACTTGTTGTCTATCACTCATGTGTCACCCTCTATTATTGTTAGCTTATCTCGGCACCGCCGGTAAGTTTCTATTTTTGCCAGACAATCTGGTCAGACCATCAAAGTGTGATCTGATTCTAACTTTTTATTGAATAGTTTTAAACAGGCGTTTACAACTATCTACTTCATAAAGAGTTAAATTGTGTTAATCCTACTAGCCAAAAACCAATAGAATTCATAACATAGGGTGTAATAATCCCAATGCCAACTAAATAAATTGAGTACAGCTATGCCGTTAAGTCGTTTCCACTCACTACGCACCTATTTAGATAATGTTGTCTTAGGTCAACCCGTATTAACTGAAAACTTGCTGATAGCACTTATCGCAAACGGACATTTATTGGTTGAAGGTCCTCCTGGTTTAGCCAAAACCCGTGCAGTGAAAGCATTATGTGATGGAGTGGAAGGCGAGTTTCATCGTATTCAATTCACTCCCGATTTACTGCCAGCCGATTTAACCGGTACTGATATTTATCGTCAGCAAACGGGGACATTCGAATTTGAAGCAGGGCCAATTTTCCATAATCTAATCCTAGCAGATGAAATTAACCGTGCCCCAGCTAAGGTTCAGTCAGCGCTTTTAGAAGCAATGGCTGAAGGCCAAGTTACCGTGGGTAAAAATAGTTATCCTTTACCGCCACTATTTTTAGTGATGGCAACACAGAATCCGCTAGAAAACGAAGGGACTTACCCACTGCCAGAGGCGCAATTAGATCGTTTTTTAATGCACTTAAACCTCGATTATCCTAGCGCAGAAACCGAAGTCGAAATCTTACGACAATCGCGTAAAGAGGCCAAAACACATCAGTTGCCCACGATAGACCCCGTCGCACAAGCCGATGTGTTTGCAGCAAGAGATCAGGCATTAGATATTTACTTAGCTGAACCGTTGGAGAAATACATCGTTGAAATTGTGATGGCGACTCGACAACCTGCTCGCTACAGTGCTGATTTAGCTAAATGGCTTGAATATGGTGTAAGTCCTCGGGCCACGATTTCATTAGAACGCTGCGCCAGAGCGCGTGCTTGGTTATATGAGCGCGACTTTGTATCACCAGAAGACATTCAAGCTGTTGCGCCTAATGTGTTACGTCACCGTTTGTTACTCAGTTATCAAGCGCAAGCGGAAGGTGTTACGGCAGATCAGGTGATTGATCACATTCTTAGTCAAGTTGCCGTACCGTAAATGTTGCAGCGCCAGCACCTATTATTAAGCATGATTAGATTATGATGAACCCAACTAATTCATTACCACTTTACAGTGATGGTGTGAGCTTGAATGAGCAAGAGCTTATTGCTTGCCAAAGCTTATCCCGTGCCATACCCGATCGCCAATCACGGGCGAAAGCGGCATTGTCTGGTCACCGAAGCAGCCAAATAAAAGGCCGCGGTATGGAGTTTGCTGAAGTGCGTCATTATCAAAATGGAGATGACGTTCGTACTATTGACTGGCGAGTTACTGCTCGAACAGGTGTTGCGCATACTAAGTTGTTTGTTGAAGAACGCGAACGCCCTATCCTGCTATTAATAGACTTGAGCCACAGCTTATACTTTGGCTCCCAGCTACTATTACAATCGGTGCAAGTGGCTCATTTAGCCACCACGTTAGGTTGGAATGCCATTAACCATGGCGATAGGCTCGGGGCATTAATTGCCAGTGAAAGCACTCACTTGGAGCTAAAACCACGTAGTCGCCGTCAAGGTATTTTACAGTTAACCTCAGGATTAATTGATGTCCATCAACAACAATTAAACCAAATAAATCAATTATCACCCGATCCCGGCCATATGTTTAAAGCCTGCCAACGACTACAGCGTATTGCTAAGCCAGGGTCACTTATTTGGATTATTACTGACGGCCAGCATATCAACCAGCAATGTTTAGCGCCTTTAACCGAGTTGTCGCGTCACTGTGATATTGGTGCCTTTGTGGTAACAGATCCATTAAGACAGGGAACCTTAGCGTTACCCAAACAATTTTCTCTACCCGTACGAGATGGCCAACAACAACTGACCCTAACACGTCAAAGTTATGAAGCCTGGTTAAGTACCCAGCAACAGCAGTTGCAGCAATTCGTCTCATTAATGAATATGATAAAAGTACAACCTAAATTCATCGATGCCGCTAAACCGCTCAGTGCACAATTGGATATTTTACGTTAAATGACCACAGCTAATTTACCAACACAGCCATTGCCGATTGATGCCAAAGCCTCCGCTTTAGCGCAAATGCAAGATATTGTATTACCAGAGCCAATTAGTGCAGTGCCTATCGCACCTGGATATTGGATAATTGCAGCAATATTAATAACCTTAGCAATCTGGTTAGTTAAGCGTTTATATAAACAACATCAATATCATGCACCACGAAAAATAGCGCTGACGTTACTAGATAGCTATGATATTGAAGATGATACTTTTGCAGCACAGGTTAACAGCTTACTCAAACGCACCGCACTTACCTATTTACCGCGTGAACACCTCGCTAAACTCAACGGTCAGCCTTGGTTTGATTGGTTAGATACTCGCCTCGCCTCTGGCCAGCAACATAAAATTGGTCAACTATTAGTTAAGCGACATCAAGCAAGTGGTTTAGATCAAACCGAAAAAGCCCAATTAAAATCTTTAGCAAAAGCCTGGCTAAGCAATAAACGTCCTTTTAGTGATGCAACGTTATCATCCAACAATTCACATCTGGAGGCCAAATGCTAGCATTTTACTGGCCATGGTTATTAATCTTACTGCCGCTTCCGTTGTTGATAAAACGCATCAACATACATAATGTCGGCGGACATTTACAGCTACCCGGCATCGCGACAACGGTTACAGCGTCCAGCTCAGTAAACCGAAAAAGCAGCAGAAAACGTTACTGGCTAATGTGGATATTGTTGTTGTTAGCAATAGCTCGACCACAGTGGCTTGGCGATCCCATAGAATTACCGGCAAAAGGCCGTGATTTAATGATTGCGGTGGATTTATCCGGCAGTATGCAAATTGAAGACATGGTAATAAATGGACAAACTGTTAACAGGTTTACCCTAATACAACATGTACTTAGTGACTTTATCGAACGTCGTAAAGGTGACAGACTCGGACTTATTTTATTTGCTGATCATGCTTATTTACAAGCACCACTCACTTTAGACCGCCGCTCAGTTGCCACATTTTTAGATGATGCACAGATAGGTTTAGTCGGCAAGCAAACCGCTATCGGTGAAGCTATTGCCCTGGCGGTTAAGCGCTTTGATAAAGTTGACGAAAGTAACCGAGTACTCATTCTGTTAACGGATGGCTCTAATAATGCGGGTAATATTGAACCAGAAGTCGCCGCTCAAATTGCCGCGAAACGAAACATCACCATTTACACTATTGGGGTTGGAGCCGAAATATTAGAACGCCGAACTATTTTTGGTAAAGAACGAATTAATCCATCAATGGACTTAGACGAAGACCAACTCAAAAAATTAGCTGCCATGACTAAAGGCCGTTATTTTAGAGCGCGAAATAGTGAAGAGTTAGCCAGCATTTATCAAGAAATAGACAAGTTAGAACCGGTGAGTCGAGATCAATTGAGTTATCGTCCCAAAAGTGAGTTATTTTATTGGCCATTATTAATGTCATTATTGCTCAGTTTTCTAATCAGTTTGCAACAACAATGGCCTGCTCAGTTATTGGCTAAAACCAACCAGACTAAAGAGGCGAATCAATAATGATCCATTTTATTCGCCCTGAATGGCTATTGGGGTTCATTCCAGTATTGATATTAAGTGCATTATTTTGGCGTAAACATAGCCAACAATCAGCATGGAAGCAGTATATCGCCCCACATTTAAGTCAGTTGCTTATCAGCCAAACTGTTGAGAAAAGTCATCAGCCCAAATGGCTATTAATTGTCTGTTGGATCATCGCCGTTATTGCGCTTTCAGGGCCGGCATTAAACAAACAAAATCTGCCGGTATTTGCTACCGAACAAGGTCGAGTACTCATTATGGATATGTCTCAGTCCATGTATGCCACCGACTTAAGTCCAAATCGTTTGTCCTACGCTAAATTTAGAGCGACCGACTTATTAAATGAATTAAAAGAAGGCGAAACAGGGTTGATTGCCTATGCTGGTGATGCTTATACCATTAGCCCGTTAACACGCGACAGTGATACCATTTTAAACTTACTGCCAACATTATCACCCGATATTATGCCCACTAAAGGATCTAACTTAGCAGCGGCGTTATCTCTAGCAGAAAAACTATTGGCTCAAGGTGGCCATGTCAGTGGCGATATTATTGTTATGACAGATGGCATTTCTGCACAACAATTTAATCAAGCAAGCAGTGCACTTAACAGCCGTTACCGTTTATCGATCATGGCTTTTGGCAGTAAACAAGGTGCGCCAATTCGCTTAGCTGATGGTCAATTACTGCGTGATAGTAGTAATGAAGTTGTCGTCGCTAAAACCGATTACGGTCTATTACAAAAACTAACCCAACAACATCAAGGGATCCTAGTACCGGCCCAAACCGATGGCAGCGATGTGTCCACTCTAACCAACTGGCTGGCAACTGATGGTAAGGCAACAGAAACTGAGCTTGCTGGCGAGACTTGGCAAGATCTGGGTCCATATTTAGCCATGTTATTAATTATCCCGATGTTAATGAGTTTCAGACAAGGATTATTAACCCTCATGCTTAGCCCTAGCTTACTACTCGCTACTGCAATGACTTTGAGTCTAGCCAACAGTCAGCCAGCACAAGCCTCTGTGTGGCAGGGCTTATGGAAGACTAAAGACCAACAGGCACAGTCAGCATTTGAACAAGGTGAATTTTCACAAGCAGCGGAAACATTCGAAAACCCTCAATGGCAAGCATCGGCACAATACAAAGCCGGTAATTATCAACAAGCACTCGAAGGATTTGAGCAAGATAGCAGCGCCCAAGGTTTATATAACCAAGGTAATGCCCTGATGCAACTGGAAGATTATCAAGAGGCTATTAAGCGTTATCAACAAGCCATTGCGGCTCAATCACAGTTTACTGAGGCAGAACAGAATTTAGCCTTAGCCCAGCAATTGCTTGAACAACAAAAAGAGTCATCAGATCAACAATCTGATAAATCAGAGCAAGATCCATCTAAATCAAATGATGACAACTCTACACCAGAACAATCTTCTGATAAAAATGAATCTCAACAAGCAGATTCCGACGAATCACAGTCTGGTCAACAGGAAAGCCAACAAGGTCAACAAGACCAATCTGGCCAACAAAACCAACAGCAGAACTCTGAAAACCAATCAGACAATAAAAATGATCGTTCATCTGATAATAATAAACCGCAATCACAAAGTGATCAGCCATCAGACCGCGATGAACAAAAAGATGATAAACAATCCGAATCGTCACAAAACGAACCACAACAGCAAAATGATCAGCAACAAAATAGCTCAGATCAACAATCATCAACCTCTGAAGATAACAACACTTCACAACAAGATGATTCAACGCAAGATTCTCCAGCTAGTAACGAATCTAGCATGCAGGCCAGTGCGACTGAAAATGGAGAACAACAAGACGCTGGCAACCAAAAAATGGGAGCTGCACCGTCTTCAATAGAGCCAAATACAGAAGACATGAAAGATAGTAAACCATCAGAAATGATCTCGGCTTCACAAATAAATCAAGATGATTTACCTGCAGATATGCAACGTGCTCTTCGCGCCATAAATGAAGATCCACAAGTATTAATCCGCAATAAAATGCAGCTTGAATATCAAAAACGTCGTCAAAATAGTCAACCGCCTAAGGAAAATGAACAGTGGTAATCAGAACTTTTTTTAGCCTATTGCTATTCATCATTGCAGCACCGGTATTTGCACTTAGCCAAGTACAAGCTACCATCGACCGAAACCCAATTGTTACAGGCGAATATTTCGTACTCGATATTATTGCCGATGATGATCTAAATGCGGGTGCATTAGATACCTCTGTATTACTCGATGACTTTATTGTTGGAAGAACCAGTGTTGGCCGTAGCACTAAAATGGTTAATTTTGACACCACCAAAGAAACTCGTTGGCAGGTATTATTGTCACCTAAGTCAGCAGGCAACGTCACCATACCAGCGTTTAACATCAAAGGGATTAGCTCAAACCCAATTACCTTAAAAGTTATTCCACAAGGTTCACCTGCCGACGAAGTACAAAACGTATTTATTAAAATCAACAATAATGCCTCTGAAGCTTATGTCGGCCAATTAATCACTTATAAAGTGAAGCTATACCTTGCAGTAGAATTACAACGTGGAGTGTTAAGTGCACCCGTTATTGAAGGGGCGCAAATCAAGCAAATCGGCGAAGACAAAGATGGCAGTGAGATCATTGATGGCCGTCGCTTTAGAGTGATTGAACGCACTTACGGTATTATTGCCGATCTGCCAGGGGAGTTAGTTATCAATGGCGCCAGTTTCTCAGGCGATGTACTTGTTGAAGCGCCTAGACGCGGGGGTATGTTTGGCTTTAATGAAAGTCGGCCAATGCAAACAGAAGCTGAAAGAGAAGTGATCCAAATTAATCCAACACCGCCAAGCTACCAAGGAAAATGGTTAGTCAGCGATATTGCAGTATTAAAAGAGACGTGGCCAGACGATATCAGCGAATTTGAAGTTGGCAGCCCAATTACCCGCACAATTAGTCTGATTGCATCAAATACCGATGACACTAGTTTACCCGACATCGATATTCCACTGGCCGACGGCTTAAAAGCCTATCCAGAAAAACCGTTAAGACAAACTTTTGTCCGCGATAATCAAGTGGTATCACAATACAGTATCACTACTGCTATTGTGCCAACAAAACCAGGCACTTACACTCTACCAGAGATAAATGTACCTTGGTGGAACCCACATCTTAAAAAGCAACAATTTGCCACATTACCCGCCCGCACGATTAACGTGGTAGGCAGCACAACGGCTACGACAGATATTCCACCTGCAGATACTTTTAGTGCCGTTCAAGACAGCGGATATTGGCCGTTACTGAGTGCGGTTCTGGCGGTATTATGGCTCATCACTTTAGTCTTATGGCGTAAAGCAGCATCGATAAACCGCACGTTGCCGCAATCTAATCAAGACAATAAAAACCTCAAAACACCTAGAAAAACAGCAACTACCGGACTCAATGCAATTATTCATGCATGCGATCGTAACGACAGCAGTGCTGCTATTATTGCGGTACAAGCCTACTTTAGCGAGCGTTTAGGCAAATTGATGACCTTGACTCAAATTAGCGGTTTATCAGAACAATTGGCGTTTGCAATGAATAAGCTACAAGCAGACAAATACAGCAATAAGCCACAAGCGATTGATAAAAAATCGCTAATGGATGCTATTTTGGCTTATCAACAACCCCCTCTCGACAATAAAAAATCAATAATCGCGGAGCTAAATCCATAGCATTAGAAGGCTAAATAGTAGGTGGATTCTGCTATTTAGCTTGCTATTAATCCTCCTCCTTTTTAAGCTGTTACATATTATTAACTCAAAAAAGTTAAAAAATGTTTGATTCATTGCGAAAGAAAAAGTCCGAACCCGCGGTCTTATCTGAGATGCTAACAAAACAACGACGATACGATAGCCTTGTCAGGGCTCTTCACACTGACATATTTCGCTACGCCTTTTGGTTATGTGGTGATAAGCATGTTGCTGAAGATATTACTCAAGAAACGTTCTTAAGGGCGTGGCGTTCATTGGACTCATTAAATGACGAAAAAGCGGCTAAAGCCTGGCTAATTACCATTTTAAGACGGGAAAATGCCAGACGTTTTGAGCGTAAACAATTTGACTATAGCGACGTAGAACAAGATTTACTTGAAGATGTACTATCGACAAGTCATGAAGAAGATACCGAGCAGTATTGGTTACGTCGTCAAATAGGTAAACTCGATATCGAATATCGAGAGCCTTTGTTATTGCAGCTGATTGGCGGGTTTAGCGGTGAAGAGATTGCCACGATGCTCGAACTCAATCGAAATACGGTAATGACCCGTTTATTTAGAGCCAGAAACCAGTTAAAAGACGCTCTCGAAGCACCAGAGGTAAGAGGTCAATCAAATGGATGATCTACAGTTCCGTCGCCATGCATACGGTGACCCCAATAATCAAGCCGACGATTTTTTAGCTCATTTAGCTGAAAATGAAGACGATGCTAAATTTGTCAAAGATCTACAAGCATTTGACCATAAACTCACTCAAGCACTCAATATTAGTGTGCCTGATGGACTTGCTGATAAGTTAATTTTACGACAGCAATTGAGTCAGCATCAAAAGAGTAAAAAACAGACCCGTTACTTAATGGCCATGGCCGCTTCAGTTGCCTTTATTGTGGGAGTTAGCTTTAGTCTATTACGTTTCACGCCAGTAAACTTAGGTGAAAACTCGTTGGCTCATGTTCACCATGAAACCAAAGCATTAGTGATGGAACAGGATATTGGTTTTAACGACGTAAACTTTAAACTCGCCAGTTTAGAAGGATTAAGTGATTCGAAATTTATCCAACAACCAGGCCGTGTTTTTTACACTTCTTATTGCGACTTCCAAGGTGTTAAATCATTGCATTTAGTGATGGCCGACGAGAACGGAAACAAAGTCACGTTATTTATTGTGCCAGTCGAAAGTCGTATTGTGTTAGAAGAAGCTTTTGCTGATAACCAATATAAAGGCCAAAGTTTTCAAACAGCCGACGCCTATATGGTGTTAGTGGGCGAACCCGCTTCTGACCTTGAATTTGTCAAAAAAGAAGTTGAAAACACCTTTATCTAATTTATAAATTAATGATTAAAAATCCGCTACTTCATTGGAATAGCGGATTTTTTTTCATTTTAAAAAATCAAAGTGTGAACTAGATCGAACTTCTGCTAGCATATCGACCATAAAAATAATCACTTGGAAGCAATATGGAAATTCAAACACCAATCATCATTACCTTTATTGGATACCTTGCCTTAATGATGGGCATTGGTTACTGGGCTTATCGTAAAACAGACACGGTTGATGATTACATTCTCGGTGGTCGCAAAATGGGGCCCGCAGTAACAGCGTTAAGTGTTGGCGCATCAGATATGTCTGGTTGGTTGTTATTAGGCTTACCTGGTGCGGTGTATTTAAGTGGTTTAGGTGAAGCCTGGATTGGATTTGGATTAGTTTTTGGTGCGTGGCTTAATTGGTTATTTGTTGCAAAACGACTGCGAATTTATACCCAAGTTGCTAATAATTCTTTGACGTTACCCGATTTTTTTGAAAACCGTTTTAATGACTCTCATGGACTATTAAAATTGGTTTCGGCATTAACGATCCTGATCTTTTTCACTTTCTATGCTTCTTCAGGCATGGTGGGTGGCGCGATATTATTTGAAAAAGTATTCGGCCTCGATTACAACCTCGCCTTACTGATCGGTTCATTCATTATTGTGTCTTATACCTTCGTAGGTGGATTCTTTGCCGTCAGCTGGACCGATTTTTTCCAAGGCTGCTTAATGTTAATTGCATTATTAATTGTACCCATTGCAATTTTCAGCCAACCCGACACTCAAGCAAGTTTTGAACAAATTGATCCTGTCATGTTGTCATTTATAAACGAAAATACTACCGTCATTGGACTCGTGTCTCTCTTGGCGTGGGGATTAGGCTATTTCGGTCAACCGCATATTTTGTCTCGTTTTATGGCTATCGGCAGCCCAAAAGATTTAGTACTGTCCCGTCGAATAGCCATGAGCTGGATGATAGTGTCGTTAGTCGGCGCCTTAGCCACTGGTATCGCCGGTAGCCTTTATTTTGCTGCTGAGCCACTTGAGAACTCAGAAACCGTATTTATTCATTTAGCCCATGCCGCTTTTAATCCATGGATTGGTGGTTTGCTGATTGCAGCTATTTTGTCTGCCATCATGAGTACTATTGATTCACAATTACTGGTTTGTTCTAGTGTCATCACGGAAGACTTTTACCTTAAATGGTTACGTCCACAAGCCAGTAGCAAAGAACTGATGTTAGTAGGCCGTATTGGCGTTATTGCCATTGCCCTAGTCGCAGGCGTTGTTGCGCTTAATCCTGAAAGCAGCGTGTTAGGACTCGTCAGTTATGCATGGGCTGGGTTTGGCGCTGCGTTTGGTCCCGTGGTGTTATTGTCACTATTTTGGCAAGGTTATAGCCGTAATGGTGCAATATCAACCATTCTAGTGGGTGCTTTAACCGTTGTCGTTTGGAAACAACTGACTGGCGGTATTTTTGAATTATATGAAATCGTCCCTGGATTTGTTTTCGCAATATTCGTGGGGGTCATCGTCAGTAAAATATCACCACCAACACCGAAAACTATCGGCGACTTTGCTGATTTCCGTGAATCTTTAAAAACACAATAAACTCAAATAAAAGGCTATGTTTGTCATTTTAATAGCTCAACCGCTGTAATTGTAGAGGTTGAGCTATTAATCTTATAATCGAATTTAAAACAATCGAGTGTTAAAACAATCGCATTACCTCACAAGCTTCGATAATCCTCATGTTGTTAGTGTCTTAAATCCACTATGAATAAACTTTAACTTAAACTAACTGCACAGTAATGGTTGTCTAGAACTGCTGATAAATTTACATATACTGCCATGCTATCAAACACCTACTTCACCATTAAAAACAAGAATTAACTTAATGTTAACAACAACTAACATCTGGTCGGAGTTGTTACATTAGTCACACTTACCTAATATGCCTAAAATTTTGGCCGTCAAATGCTTGAAGTGAATAAACTTTGTGCAAAACGGTAATAATAAATGAGACATAATAATGAATAAATTCCACAAGACCCTCATTGCTACCGCGGTAGGCTTACTCAGTGCACAAGCATCCGCTGCTGGTTTTCAGTTAAACAGCCAATCTGCTACTGGTATTGGTCGTGCAATGGCGGGTGATGCCGTTATTGCTGACAACGCATCGGTTCTATCTCGTAACCCTGCAGCTATGGCTCTTTTTGATGAAACAGCGCTCTCTTTAGGTGTTGTTTATGCAGATATTGATGTATCAGTATCTGATGTAGAAGGCAATTTTGCCGGACAAGACGTTGCTTTTGGTAGTGAGCATAAGGCTGCAGAAGCAAAAGTTATCCCCAATTTTTATTACATCAATCCAATTAACGACAAAATGGCGTTTGGTGTTGCGGTATTTAGTAACTACGGCACTGGCACCGATTTAGGTGACTTGGCAAACAGAACCCCTACCATTAGTGGCAATGCTGTACCTCTTCCGCCTCCAGTAGATTTATTAGGTAACACAGAAGTTGTTACTATCAACTTCAATACCAGTATGTCTTACCGTGTGAATGATCAGTTTAGTTTTGGTTTTGGTGTTGATGCCGTTTACGGTAGTGGAACCCTGACACGTACTAGCGATAACCCACAAATTGGCAGCCTAGTAGATGTTGATGCTGATGGTTGGGCTTTAGGTGGGATTGTTGGTGTTGTGTATGAAGTTAATCCAGATAATCGCTTTGGTTTAAGTTACCGTATTAGTCCAAAACTTACCGCCAAAGGTGATGTAAATTATCTTTACACTGAATACAATGAAATTGATATTCCTATCGCTGATATTGCTCAGTTTGCCGGTTTCCACCAACTAACGGATAAGTTTGCTGTGCATTACACAGCACAGTGGACCAATTGGAGTGCATTCGACAAAATCGTGGTTAAAGATGGTGCCAATGGTGTCGACCAAGCAGATTTAAAAGAATACCACTGGAAAGATTCGTGGTTCTTAAGCCTAGGCGCTACTTATAACCTCACTCAAGACTGGACTTTACGCGCAGGTGTCGCAACCGATCAGGGCGTAGTTAATCAGCATTCATCATTATCAATACCTGATTCTGATCGTACTTGGTACACCGCGGGTGTGAGTTACGATTTAAATGCAAAATCAAGCGTTGATTTAGGTATCGCTTTTGTACGCGGAGAAGATGTTACTGTACTAGAAAATAGTAACCTTCTTGCTCAAGTGCCTGGCTACAACAGTGAGATTTCAGCACAAACGCGTTCAAATGCTGTTTACTACTCAGTACAATATAACTACAGTTTTTAATTAGCAGTATTTACCCTTTTTTAGTCCGCTCACCACGGGCTAAAAGTTTCCAACCAAGCCGCCTTTTATTGTTAATTGGCGGTTTTTTTATGCCATTTATATCATAGGGTTCTAATCTATACGATTTTACAATATATCGGTTGCTTAACAGTGCAAAGTCCATTAGAATTTTCTTATAGACTTCAACTTAGGCTATCACTATGTCTCGCTTATCTAATAATTTATTCTTCGGCACCATTCTCGCAACAACAGTACTAGCCACAATAGTATCTTATACAGCGCAAGCCTCTGATGTTGCAACATTAAAACTAGTATATTCGGAACAATATCAGCCGCGTATTTATGATGCAAAAATTGAAGCTATTAAAGCGGCAACAATTTCTGCACAAACCTCAGGGCGGATCATTAATATTCATTTTGATGTAAATGACCTCGTCCCACAGGGCGCTGCATTATTGGAGATTACCAATAAAGAGCAAGGTGCAGGATACGCGGGGGCAGAAGCTGATCTAGCTAAAGCTGAGGCGCTAAACAGTGAAGCACAAGCACAATATCTTCGTTATAAAACATTATTTCCCAAGGGCGCCATATCAAAAGGTGCGATGGATGAAGCCACTGCCAAAGCAAAATCCAGCAAACAAGCAGTCAGTGCCGCTCAAGCACAGTTAATAAAGGCTAAAGAAAGTTTAAATTACACTGTAGTAAGCGCACCTTTTAGTGGCCGAATGACCCAACGATTTATCGAACAAGGTGAAACCATATCTTACGGCCAAGCGTTGTTCTCTGGCTACGACACTCAACACCTTAGAGCTGTATTTCAAATTCCTCAGCAAGATGTGGCTCAGGTGCAAAAACAAGAACAAGTAAGCGTTCAATTGTTCAATGGCGATAAAATCATTTCTAATGATATTAACGTCTATCAATTTGCCGATCCGTTAACTCATCAACATCAAGTTAGAGTAAACATTGATGCTAGTAACATTGAAGACGTCATAGTAGGTCAATGGATAAAAGTCATCGTTAACTTCCCTAGTCGAACGAGTTTAATGATCCCATTATCGGCCATACATCAAGTCAGTGACTTAACGTCGGTATATCGTCAAATGGCAGACAAAATAGTGCTTAACCAAGTACGTATCGGCCGAGTAGACCATCAGAATAATACCGCAGAGGTCTTATCTGGTTTAATGGAAGGCGATGAAATTGTTATCGACGCTGGACGTTATTTAATACAGTCCTCAGCAACAAAAGGTCAGGAGTAAACCTGATGACAACACCTAATGAAACCGTAAAACTTGGCCTTTCAGGCTCAATAGCAAAAGCATTTCAACACAGTGCCATTACCCCATTACTGGCTATTCTTGGTTTGTTACTTGGTCTTTTCGCGGTAATTATTACCCCAAAAGAAGAAGAACCTCAAATTGATGTCACTTTTGCAGATGTGTTTATTCCCTACCCTGGAGCCACACCAACGGAAGTTGAAAACCAGGTCACCTTGCCTGCAGAACGGATTATTTCTGAAATAAAAGGCATTGATACCCTGTACTCATTTTCTCAGCCGGATGGCGCGCTCATTATTGCAATTTTTGACGTTGGGGTGCCACGAGATGAAGCTGTGGTTAATTTATATAATCAACTGTATTCAAACAGTGATAAGTTTAACCATGCTGCAGGCATTGGAGAACCATTAATCAAACCTAGAGGTATTGATGACGTACCAATTGTAGGATTGACGCTCTGGTCTCAAGACCCAAACATCACCGCAGAGCAGCTTACCTTGGTCGCATCAGGCCTAGAAACCGAACTAAAACGGATACCTGGTACTCGAGAGATTTATAGTCAAGGTGGCCACGAGATGGTGTTAAATGTGCGCATTGATCCTGTCAAAATGAACAGTTTCGGCGTAACGTTCAACGATATTAATGCCACGTTGCAAGATAATAATCAAATGTCTACGGTCGGCTCCATGACCCAGTTTAATCAAGAAATTAAACTGCAAGCTGGGCAGTTTTTACGTTCGTTTGATGATGTTAATAATCTGCTGATTAAAGTCAATCAACCGGAGTCTATAACGGATAGAAGTCCATTTCCCCGTGCAGTTTATTTATCTGATGTCGCCGATGTTAGTCTTAAAAGTGATATTCCGAAACAACACGTTTGGCACGTAACAGACAAAGGAACTTACCCTGCTATAACAATCGCTATTGGTAAACAGGCGGGGCAAAATGCCGTCGACATAGCTAATGCCGTATTAGCTAAAATAGATGCTGTCGATAACGTTTTAATTCCCGATAATGTCAATGTCGCTATCTCTCGCAACTACGGTAAAACAGCTGGAGATAAATCTAATACGCTTATTTTTAAATTGATTTTTGCCACATCAGCGGTTGTGCTACTGGTATTTTTCACCATGGGGCTTCGTGAGTCTGCCGTAGTTGGTGTTGCCATTATCATCACTCTCGCAATTACCTTATTTGCATCTTGGGCGTGGGGATTTACCCTAAACCGGATTTCATTGTTTGCACTTATTTTCTCCATTGGCATCTTGGTCGATGACGCCATCGTAGTAGTAGAGAATATTCATCGGCATATGGCCATGAGTAATAAACCTATAAGCGAGCTTATTCCTCATGCCGTAGATGAAGTCGGCGGACCAACCATATTAGCCACTTTCACCGTTATAGCTGCCCTGCTACCAATGGCATTCGTATCCGGACTAATGGGTCCATACATGAGCCCAATTCCGATTAATGCCAGTATGGGAATGATTATTTCGTTATTAATCGCGTTTATTATGACCCCGTGGTTGAGCCGAATATTGTTAAAGCCACATAAAAAGTCACATAGCTCGACCAATATAGCGACTGACACAGGCATAGCGGTAGAAGAAGACAATCGATTAACTCGTCTTTTTACCCGAATAATGAGTCCTTTTTTACTCGGAGAACATGCGCCAAAAGCACGAAAAGGCTTAGCTTTGGGGATCGTATTATTGATAGCCTTCGCTGTCGCCCTACCAGTGATGCAAGCAGTGGTCTTAAAAATGCTGCCTTTTGATAATAAGTCTGAGTTTCAAGTAATGGTCGACATGCCTGAAGGCACACCTGTGGAGCAAACTCAAAGAGTACTGCAAGATCTTAGTCAATATCTTACCTCTGTTGAAGAAATAGAACATTTACAGTTGTATGCAGGCACTCATGCACCTATGAATTTTAATGGTTTAGTTCGACATTATTTTTTACGCAGCAGCCAAGAGCTCGGTGAAATCCAGGTCAATCTAGTGGATAAAAAGCATCGCGATCGTGACAGTCATACGATTGCATCTTCTGTGCGCGAGCCGTTGCAACAAATTGGCCTACGTTATCAAGCCAATATCAAGATTGTTGAGGTGCCACCTGGCCCGCCTGTGTGGTCACCCATCGTTGCTGAGGTTTATGCGCCTAACACCGAGTTACGTGAACAAGCAGCAAATGACTTATTGCAACGTTTTAGAGATACCGAATACGTTGTTGATATGGATATATATTTGCCTGCGCAACAACAAAAGTGGCAAGTCATCATTGATCGAAATAAAGCCAGCTTAATGGGTGTTTCTTACGCCAGTATTGTCGATGCGATCAGCACTGCTGTTGACGGTAAGGATGTCAGTTACTTGCATCAAGCACAGCTAGCTCATCCCACACCGATTAGATTACAACTTGATGAAGCCGCTAAAGTAGACCTAAAGCAAGTACTGTTATTACGCCTACCTACTCAGTCGGGTGAAACTGTAGCACTGGCAGAATTAGTTAAGGTCCAACAACAAGTCATTAATGCACCCATTATTCATAAAAATATGGTGCCAATGATCATGGTTATTGCCGACATGGCAGGGCCAACTGGCAGTCCGCTGTATGGCATGTTCGATATGGTCAGCCAAATTAATCAGCAAAATGAGCAAGGTGACTCAGGTTATCCAATTCAACAAAATTTGGTTAATCAGCCTGATGGATTAACCGACGTGTCGATTCTGTGGGACGGTGAATGGAAAATCACATATGAAACCTTCCGCGATATGGGCATTGCTTATGCCGTTGGCATGATTGCAATTTACTTACTTGTAGTCGGTCAGTTTAAATCTTATATCGTGCCGTTAATCATCATGGCGCCCATTCCGTTGACCATCATAGGTGTTATGCCTGGGCACGCTTTATTAGGCGCTCAATTCACGGCTCCGTCTATGATAGGCATGATAGCGCTGGCAGGCATTATTGTCCGAAATTCAATTTTGCTGGTCGATTTCATTAATCAACAAATAGCCGCAGGAGTTCCCTTAGAGCAGGCGGTTATCCATTCAGGCGCAGTACGAGCAAAGCCAATTATGTTGACAGCATTAGCGGCAATAATAGGGGCATTATTCATTATTGATGACCCTATTTTTAACGGATTAGCCATCAGTTTAATATTTGGTATTTTTATCTCAACCATTTTAACCTTGGTGGTGATTCCGGTGTTGTATTTTTCAGTAATGAAACATAAGCATCTGTAAAAACATTATTTATTCACTGGGCTACGCCCAATAAGGAGCTAAACATGTCAGTAGAACGAAGTATTATGGCCTTTGCTGGCTTTATGGTTTTATTATCTCTTGTGTTAACCGCAACAGTTAGCCCGCATTTTGTCTGGCTTACTGTATTTGTAGGCGCTAATCTATTTCAGAGTGCTTTTACAGGCTTTTGTCCTGCAGCGATGATAATGAAAAAATTAGGCGTCAAAACTGCAGCTGAAATAGCCTTAAATAAATAACAAGGAAATTATCGTGTTTAAAAAATCTATGCCGTTGTCTGTTCAATCTATTTTGGCGCTATTGGTCTTATTCGCGGCATCTCTTATGCCGACTTGGGCTGCAGAGCAAGAGCCTAGCGTTGCTTGGGAAAAAATAGACCGCGGTGTCACGTTAATTGATGTGCGCACTGCTGAAGAGTTTGCTGCTGGACATATTGACGGTGCTATTAATATTCCATTTGAAAATATCGTCTCAGAGTTGGCAAAGCGCAATATCACTAAAGACTCCGAAATAGTCCTTTACTGCCGCAGCGGTAACCGTAGTGGTATGGCGCAGGAATCATTAGTTAAGCAGGGTTACAGCAACACCTATAATGCGGGTGGTTTTGATAGCTTAATATCAGCACGATAACCTCTCTAACAATCTAAAACCACAGGCCTATAACTGTGGTTTTATTAAACATATCCAATAGTTTATCGTATTGATATCTTCCTCATATCAATACGATAAACGTTGCTACTTTCAGCCCCCTATATTTTGTCTGCAAAAATATCTTTACACATAATATTAGATAATTATTTATTAGCATAAAGCGGATCCGTTTATGCACTTTCTAGTTAAGCGCTTTCATTAAGTTAACTCCATTAAAGCTCGAAAGATACCCTTCTACCAGTTCGAGATCTGGTTGAATTTTAATTCAAAAATTATAGGTAAAAATTCAAATTAATTCGTTCTATAAGACCTGTTACTTGACAACAAACATTAACAACTTGTTTACACAAGGCTGAAATGTGGTTACCTTTTAGACAGATAGGCAAAATAGCTTATCAGTAAAACATAATTATAAAAGACATTACGTCCCACCCTGATTAACATGGAAGATAATATGAAAAAGCATAAAAACCCAACGGTCGTGCTTAGCATGACAGCACTCGCTTTGGCCATTTCAACTCAAGTAAACGCAGCACCAGCCCCTTCTCAACTCTCTGCAACGAATCAACAAATTGAACAACAATCACCTTTACCTAAACGATATATCGTTAAGTTCAGAAATGATAATGCTGCACAGATACTCAATAGCAGTTCCGCTGTACAAAATGTAAATGCTGAAACGGACAACAGTATGGCTTACGAGCCTCCTTCAAACGAAGTATTTACTCAATTTAGAGCCTTGAATAGCGTAAAAGCACGAGAAATGAAGCGCGTAGGTCGCAGTAATAGTTACTCGGTAAAGCTCGACTCGTCTTCTATTAAAGCATTACGTTTGCGTCAAGATGTTGAATACGTGGAAGAGGATTTACCCCGTAGACTGCTAGCAGAGACAACACCTTGGGGACAAACCTTTGTAGGTGCGACTGTGTTAAGCGACAGCCAAGCAGGTAACCGTACTATCTGTATTATTGATTCTGGTTATGACCGCAGCCACAATGATTTAAGTGGTAACAATGCAACCGGGACCAATAATTCAGGCACCGGTAACTGGTATCAACCAGGTAATAATAATGCCCATGGTACTCACGTAGCAGGTACCATTGCCGCAATAGCAAATAACGAAGGTGTGGTCGGGGTTATGCCTAACCAGAATGCCAATATTCATGTTGTAAAAGTGTTTAACGAAGCAGGATGGGGCTACTCATCATCGTTAGTCGCTGCGATTGATACGTGTGTTACTTCAGGTGGTGCAAACGTAGTCACAATGAGTTTAGGTGGCAGTGGTTCAACCACAACTGAGCGTAATGCATTAAATACTCATTATAACAATGGGGTGTTATTAATTGCAGCTGCTGGTAATGCTGGCGACAGTAGTTATAGCTACCCAGCATCTTATGATAGCGTAATGTCTGTTGCCGCGGTTGACAGCAATCTTGATCATGCTGCTTTTTCACAATATACAGACCAAGTTGAAATTTCAGGTCCTGGCGAGGCAATTCTATCAACGGTTACCGTTGGCGAAGGTCGTTTAGCAGATATAACTATTGGCGGTCAGTCTTACTTTAACAATGGTGTAGTGCCGCACAATCGTTTAACCCCATCTGGTACTAGCTACACTGCTGCACCGATTAACGCAAGTGCAACTGGAACCTTAGCGGAATGTACTGTAAACGGAACCAGTTTTAATTGCGGTAGCATGACCAATAAAATCTGTCTTGTTGAGCGTGTAGGTAACCAGGGTTCAAGTTACCCTGAAATAAACGCGGTTAAAGCCTGTAAAACAGCTGGTGCCAAAGGAGTCATTGTTTACAGTAACACTGCGCTACCAGGGCTACAAAATCCATTCGTCGTTGATGCTAACAGTGAAATTCTGATCCCTTCTATGTCTGTTGACCGAGCAACAGGGCTTGCACTTAAAGCCAAGTTGGGTCAATCAACCACTGTGAGTAATCAAGGCAATCGAGATTATGAATATTACAATGGCACCTCAATGGCAACACCACATGTGTCGGGCGTAGCAACATTAGTGTGGAGTTACCACCCAGAATGTAGCGCCAGCCAAGTACGTGCTGCATTAAATGCCACAGCAGATGACTTAAGCGTTGCCGGTCGTGATAACCAAACAGGTTACGGGATGGTTAATGCAACAGCAGCAAAGGCTTACCTAGACGAATCATGTAATGGTCCAACCGATCCAGGTACAGGCTCTGGTGACAGCGTACTTGAAAAGGGCGTGGCAAAAACGGGCTTAGCTGGCGCTAAAAACGATGAATTATATTTCTCGTTAGACGTTCCTGCAGGCGCGACAGACTTAAGCTTCACTATGAGTGGTGGCACTGGCGATGCTGACTTATATGTGCAGTATGGCGCATCACCTACCAGCAGCAGTTACGACTGTCGTCCATGGAAAGGTGGTAATGCAGAGTCTTGCCCAATTGCGACGCCTCAATCTGGTACTTACTATGTAATGCTACAAGGTTATAGTGCATTTAGTGGTGTAAATTTAGTGGCTAACTACACCGCTGGTAGCACTGGAGGCAGCAACACAGGCGGCCCAGCAAGCTACAACAATACCGGTAATTATACAATTCCAGACAACAACACTAGTGGTATTACTAGCCCTATTACTGTTAGCCGCACTGGTGATTCAGGAACGGTATCGGTGTCAATTGGGATTATTCATACTTATATTGGTGATTTAAAAATCCAGTTAGTTAGCCCTACCGGCCAAACGGTTGTACTGCATAACAACACTGGTGGTGGTACCGATAATCTAACCCAGACTTACACCGCTAATATGGCAGGTGTCGAATCAAGTGGTGTATGGACATTAAAAGCTGTTGATAATGCGAGACAAGATACTGGATATATTGATACTTGGAGCTTAAGCTTCCAGTAATATTATTTAGTTGATTACAAAAATAGCCACATTATGTGGCTATTTTATTTCTGATGGATTAACTTTTTAACAGTTAACAGACTAATAGTGAGGTTGTGTTGTTTGCAACACGGCAGGCTGCTGAATATTGGCAATCACTTCAAATATAGATGCAAATGAGTTTGGCGTACTCACATCGACAGCTAGCTTTAATCGACGAGCAATATCATTAGCAGATAACACACCACGGATGGCATGATTTGAACGGTCAACCACTAAGCAATGTTGCTGTCCTGCTGATTGTAATGTCTCAATAACATCACCAATACGAGCATAACTTAAATCTTCAAAATCAATCGCTTTCAGATCCTCTTTAGGGATCATAAAATCTGCAACACTTAAATGATCACGCTGATGCCCAGCGGCAACACGTTTCAATATCTCTTGATTATGTAAAGACTCAAAGCTGATTAGGCCAATAAACCGATCTTTATCATCTATTACTAATTTAAGACGTACATGCGACTTCTGCATTAAGTGCTCGACCTTAACTGCCGACGTACTCGATTCTATCACCATAGGAGTCACTTTCTTAAAATCAGTAAACACGTTTAATGCTGAGGATAACACTGAGATATCTTCATGAGCTTCTGGTGAAGTTAGTTCATCAATTTTTTCTACTGGGTATAGGGCTAATTTCTTCACAATAACATCCTTAATCAACAACCATCGCGAAACGTGAAACATCATATTTATTAATTAGTTATAATTTATTGTGATGCTCACTACATGATTTGATTATCTGCCTGTGATTTTATTAGTACAAGACCCATTTGATTAAACTTAATTAATTTCTACAAAATTAAGGTTAAATTCACTTTACTGTGATCGTAATTATGATAGATGTTGTGATTGTAGCCAAACAACCTGAACGCTACTACTTTAACGTTTCTGGCTCTATTAACACGCTATTATTTGCATCTGATAACCACACTTGCCCTTCGCTAAGACTAACTTGTAACGCCATATTACGATTAACAAAAACTTCCATTTGTTTCACCGCATCTTCAGGAAAATTAATCACAGTTAAATTTTCATAGCGAGCAAACGCTTGCTGATTCTGCTGCCACCAAATTGGTACACTTCGGCCGCCATAAGTATAAAGAATAACCTGTTTTGACCGACCACATGCTTTTCTAAGCCACTTCTCATCAGCTTGGCCAAACTCAACCCAAAGATCGATTTCACCACTGAGGTTTTTATCCCAAAGTTCCGCTTCATCATCAACACATAAACCTTTACTGAACACTAACGTTTCTGATGCATTAATGGCAAATGCCAGTAAACGCACCATCATCCGCGTATCGGTTTCGGACGGATGTTGGGCTAAGGTAAACTGATGATCGGCATAATAATGACGGTCCATATCTGCAATCTGCAACGAAACTTTAAAAACGGTAGCTTTAGCGGCCATAAAAGGCTCCTACGAGGATAAAAAAAACCGAGTCTACTACAAAGTAGACTCGGCATAATAGAACATCGTACATCTTGGGTTAAATAGCACCAGGGCGTAGATGTTTTGCCATTGGAAAATGCGCGCTGAACTGGGCGACTTTAGCAGCAGAAGACACGATTAACATACGAGCTCCGTGTTCATATTGATGAGTGATATCACTTAGTAATGGCACAGCTTCTCTATTTGCATCTCGCCTTAATAATTCATTAATGTCACTATCAAGTGCACCATCACTGTAAACCACGTCTAATGTCTGTAACAACGACATGGCGGCAATAGGGAGCAAATGTGCCGGCGTATCCTCCATTAACAAAAGAATCTCACCTTTAACACTAAAGTCTTCAAAAGCCTCAAGGTAGCGTTGTTCTGTTAATGTATCGAATTTATCTTGGTTCGTGGTAAAAAATCGTTCCCAAAATAAACGTCTATCTTTACCTGCTAATAATTTATGTTGTACTTCCTCGCGCTTACTGGCAACAAAATCAAATAAAGGCGCTAATGATGACGGTAGCATGGTTTCGAGACGTGAACGGATAGTTCGAGCGAAAACAGGTGCGGCACCAGCTGTACTGATCGCAACCACTAACCTGCCTCGATCTACTATCGAAGGCGTAATAAATCGACAAAATTTAGGATTATCGACCACATTCACCCAAATCCCCCGCTCCGTGGCCAACTGTGCAAAATCCATATTCAATTGCTCATCGGCAGTGGCAAGGTAAATGATATCGACATTGGCAATATCATCTGCACAGACTTCACGACGAGACAGCTGGATCCGACCTTGTGCATAATAGTTTTCAATATCATTGGCAACCGTTGGTGCGATTACATGAATATGAGCATCAGTACGAGACAACAGATCGAGTTTACGTGTGGCAACCTCACCAGCCCCCACCAATAAAACCTGTAAACCTTGAGTATCAACAAACAAAGGGAAATATTGCATTAATCTACTCAGTCTTCAACGATAGGGAATTGATGTTGTATCCAAGCACGGTATCCGCCAATCATTGAGGCTACTTGCGTATAACCCATGAGCTGTAAATTATAGGCAGATAATGCAGCACGTTGACCCGCTCCACAATAAAGTAATATTGGGGTGCTTTTATCAGGAAAGCGATGCTCTATATCACGCTCAATAATGCCACGACTGAGGTGTTTTGCATCAGGTAAATGCCCTTGTAACCACTCGTTATCTTCTCGCACATCGATTAATTGCCATTGATCTTGTTGTTGATATTGCTCAATGGTTAATAAGTTGACATGAGGCATAACAGAATCGACCAAACTGGCAAATGCTGGAGAGGGTTGCATAGTGTTTCCTTAAGTTAGTTAAGTCACTCATTTGTGACAAATTAGCACTACATACGTCATAAACCTAAAAGTAGTTTAATCATAGAGTCTATTGGATTTTTGAAAACAATTTTGCAGCAGTTTGTGGCAATTTACTACAAAGAGGGGTTTATGATGGTGTCATTTATAGATGAATAAGCGCTAACTGCGTCACAATAAGCCACAAATGGACACTAGTGGCTCAGTTAAACGGGACGCTTATTTATAAGCTAGGTGCAATATTGCAAAACATAAATCGGCTTAGGGACTTTGCCCCAAAAATTTACGTCGTGATTAACCCCGTTTATCTGCAACAACATTTGGTGGTAAAGATGGACTTCAACGCTAAAAACCATCTTATACTCAGGCTTATTCGTTATGCATTTCACTTCTTTGCGAACTACATTGCCAACACAATTCGAAACTGCCTTCGTTTATTTCATGGCATTGGACACATTGCCATTGAGGCTGTTCAATATCGAGTGCATCCAGTAACGTTTGCGCAGCGGCAAGTTGATTATCTGCTACCCATAACTCAACCGTTTGCATTTCAATCGGCAAACCGCCTACGCCACCAATGAGTGCTTCACCTTTAAGATCAACTTCGATCCCACTCGTTTCCAGTAGCCCTTTCCATGTGTGAGCCTGCAGTAAATTACCACCGGCCAATAATACTTTTCGTTGTTCCATGCGTTATCCTACTGCATTGCTCTTGCTGGCAAATTTGTTTCATCCTACTGCCTCTACCAAAATCTGTCGAGTCTTGTTTGTGAATTGGACATTTGCCACAGACATGGTTAAGTTAACTTTATATAAGGGCCTGTTGATCTTTCAAGCACGATAAGTCAACTGGTCCTAGCGATTAGAACTTATTAACATCATAAATAGGGCTCTGCATGACAAAAATAGTCTTAAAAGGTGTATTTCAAATCACCGCTTGGAATGAATCGGCTTATGCTGAACACGACAATAACAACAAACAAACCATTGTCGAAGTTACCCAAACGTATTCAGGTGATATTAATGGTTCTGCTCAAATTCGCTATGTAATGTCATATCAAAATGGGGAGGCTGCGGTATTTGTTGGAATGGAGCACTTAACCATAAACACACCAGAGATATCCGGCACCATAGTATTACAACATAATGGCGTCTTTTCACAAGGTGTTGCCCAAAGCCAATTCAATGTAATAGCTGACTCAGGTACCGATAACTTGAAGCAATTTATCGGTCATGGTGAGTTTACATCAACCGAAAACGGCCAAGCAGATTACCTCATCACTTTACATCATGACTAAGATAACCATTTCTCGTATAGAGACGAATATCGGTACATTTAGAGTATCTGGCACTATGGCGTTAACTTCACTGATGTTTATCAGTGTTGATATACTCGGCAGTGATGGATGGGAAGCTCTGATAGTTGATCCACAAACTCAATGGCATAAAACGTTAATGGCTGCCTGTGAAGTGCATTTAGCAGAACAAAAGATCATAACTTAGGCATAAAAAGAAACCCCAGCAAGCTGGGGTTTCTTTTTAGCGATTAAGATTAATAATATTTATTAAGGCATCATTGAAGGCTGATCTGCACCTTCTTTCTCAATCTCTACCGGTAACATATGTTCACGATTGATACCCAATTTAATGGCTAAATAACTTGCCACGTAAATCGATGAGTATGTACCCACAAAAATACCGAGTAATAATGCAGTCGCAAAACCATGGATCATTGTGCCGCCTTTTAAAAACAGCGCAATAACGGTAATTAATGTAGTACCTGTGGTAATAACAGTACGACTCATGGTCTGAGTGATTGAGGTATTCACAATCTCTACAGGAGTGCCTTTGCGCATTTTAAGGAAGTTTTCACGGATACGGTCATACACTACGATGGTATCGTTAAGTGAGTAACCCACAACCGTCAATAAACCTGCCAATACGGTCAAGTCAAACTCAAGCTGTAATACCGAAAAGACCCCTAAGGTCACAATAACGTCATGGGCTAGCGCCGCTACAGAACCTGCAGCTAAACGCCATTCAAAACGAAATGATACATAGATAAGAATACAGATTAAGGCAACAATAACTGCTAAGCCCCCCTGCTCTGCTAATTCCTTACCTACTTGTGGCCCAACAAACTCAACACGCTTTTGAATCACGCCTGAATCAATTGACTGCGCAGCAGTTAATACTGCTGCAACCTGGACATCACTTTTTAACTCATTTCTTACCGGTAAACGAACTAAAATGTCGCGGCTTGAACCAAAGTTCTGTACCACGGCTCCTTCAGCTTCATCAGTCGTCATGGTTGCACGTAGAGCATTTAAGTCAACAGGAGCAGAAAACTCCATTTCAACAACCGTACCGCCGGTAAAGTCTAAGCCCCAGTTAATGCCTTGTACGCCTAACGATACAAAAGAAGCAATAACTAAGATCAACGACATTACACTAATAGGAAATGCATGACGAAGGAAGTCGACTGTATTCTTTACTGAAAATATCTGAAACATGTTCAACTTCTCCCTTAGATAGACAATGACTTAACGCGCTTACCACCCCAAACCGCATTCACGATTGAGCGTGTGCCAACAATGGCTGTAAACATCGAAGTCGCGATACCTATCATTAAGGTAACAGCAAAGCCTTTCACCGCACCGGTACCGACAGCAAACAAGATTAACGCTGTCATAAAGGTAGTGATGTTAGCATCTGCAATGGTTGAAAAAGCATTACCATAACCTTCATGGATAGCTTGTTGCACGCTGCGGCCGCCAAGAAGTTCTTCACGGATACGTTCAAAAATAAGTACGTTACCGTCAACCGCCATGCCCACCGTTAATACCATGCCCGCAATACCTGGTAAGGTTAATACCGCACCTGGGATCATAGACATCACACCAACAACCATAATTAGGTTTGCCAGCAATGCAAGGTTGGCAATAAAACCAAATGCACGGTAATAAACCATCATAAATACAAGAACAACAACCATGCCCCAAATCATCGCTTGAACACCGTTTTGGATGTTTTCAGCACCTAGGCTTGGGCCAATAGTTCTTTCTTCCACAATGGTCACTGGCGCAATCAACGCACCTGCACGTAATAATAACGCTAGGCTTTGTGCTTCAGTGTGCTCAAGACCGGTAATCACAAAATTACGGCCTAAACGAGCCTGAATCGTCGCAACTGAAATAACCTCTTCAATACGAGTCATTTTCACTGTGCCATCAGGATTACGTGTACCACTGTCTTTATATTCGATAAATAATGTTGCCATTGGTTTACCGATATTGTCTTTGGTCACGTTAGAGAAAATCGAGCCGCCTTTTGCGTCAAGATTAATCGCTACCTGTGGACGACTGTATTCATCAAAAGTAGGTTGTGCACCAGTGATATGATCACCCGTTAGCATCACTTCTTTTTTCAATACTGCAATCCCGCCTTCACGGCGTTGGTACACTTCTGCGCCTGCAGGAACACGACCATTTGCAGCTGCGCTTACGTCAGCCTTATCATCAACCATACGAAATTCAATTGATGCCGTAGCACCTAAAATTTCTTTTGCTCGAGCAGTGTCTTGTACACCTGGCAGTTCAACAATAATGCGCTCGGCGCCTTGACGTTGTACTACTGGCTCAGCAACACCCAGCTCGTTAACACGGTTACGAATAGTGGTAATGTTTTGCTGCAGTGCTTCTTCCTTAATTTGCTTAAGGTAAGCATCACTCATGGTGGCAAGAAGCATAAACTCATTACCGCTACTCGCATCGGTATAGGTCATGTCATTGCTGCGGGTTTTTAAATAAGTCTCTGCTTGGTCAACCGTTTCAGCATCTCGAAACTTAATCGCAATCCCTTTAGGGGTTTTACGAATACCAGCATAACGAATTTTCTCTTCACGAAGCTGGCTACGGAAATCAGCTATCTTAGCTTCTTCCATTTTACGAATAGCTTCGCCCATATCCACTTCCATTAGGAAGTGAACACCACCACGTAAATCTAAACCTAATTTCATCGGTGACCCACCAACAGCTTCAAGCCATTCAGGGGTTGCCGGAGCTAAGTTTAGCGCAACGGTATATTTCTGGCCAAGCAGTTCAGCGATAGCTTCTTTAGCGACTAACTGTTGCTCAGGATTTTGCACTCGGACTAATAACTGACCATTTTCTAGCTCGGCACGCTTTACCGCAATACCCTGACTATCTAATAAATCAACCACAGTCGTTTGTGTCGATGCAGTAACTTCTGCGCCGCGAGTCGCGACAATCTGCACTGCATGATCTTCACCAAACAAATTTGGAATTGCATAAAAACTACCAATGGCAATGACAAGCATCACCATGATGTTTTTCCACATTGGGTATTTATTTAACACACCATAGCCCTCTTGGCTTATAACGACTGGATAGAACCTTTAGGCAATACCGCTGCGATGTAATCCTTTTTAATCGTGATTTGGTTGTTATCATTAATCGCTAATAACACATAATCACTTTCTTCACCAATTTTGGTCACTTTACCGAGAATGCCACCGCTGGTTAACACTTCATCACCTTTTGAAATCGACGCCATTAGGTTTTTGTGCTCTTTCACACGCTTTGACTGTGGACGGAAAATCATGAAGTAAAAGATTAATCCAAACATGACTAGCATGAAAATTAACTGCATGGTTTCGCCACCGGCTACACCACTGATTGGGCTTGCATATGCATTTGAAATAAACATAGTTCTCTCTTCTTATTAGCTAAAATTAAACGATTAACTCAGGTACTTCACGACCAAAACTGGTATAGAACTCCTTAACAAAGGCGTCTAATGTACCTGTCTCAATTGCGCCGCGCAAACCTTCCATCAACATTTGGTAATAACGTAAATTATGGATAGTGTTTAAACGCGCACCTAGAATTTCATTACAACGATCTAAATGGTATAAATAAGCACGTGAATAGTTTTTACAAGTGTAACAATCACACTTAGGATCTAATGTTGCAGTGTCATCACGGTGACGTGCATTACGAATTTTAATCACACCTTCACTGGTAAATAAATGGCCATTACGGGCATTACGTGTTGGCATAACACAGTCAAACATATCCACACCACGACGAACGCCTTCGACTAAATCTTCAGGTTTGCCCACGCCCATTAAATAACGCGGCTTGTCAGCAGGAATTTGCGGACAAACATGTTCTAAAATACGGTGCATGTCTGCTTTAGGCTCGCCAACAGCTAAACCACCTACTGCATAACCATCAAAACCTATGTCTAAAAGACCCTTTACACTTTCGTCGCGTAAATCTTCAAACACACCACCTTGAATAATGCCAAACAAAGAGTTCGGGTTTTCTAAGCGGTCAAACTCATCACGTGAACGCTTAGCCCAACGCAGTGACATTTGCATCGACTTACGTGCTTCATCATGAGTTGCTGGATACGGGGTACATTCATCAAAAATCATCACCACATCAGATCCTAAAGAATCCTGAATCTGCATTGATTTTTCTGGGTCCAAGAAAATCTTTTCACCATTTATCGGTGAACGAAAATGCACACCCTCTTCAGTGATTTTACGAATATCACCTAAACTAAACACTTGGAATCCACCCGAGTCCGTTAAAATAGGACGTTGCCAATTCATAAAGTCGTGCAAATCACCGTGTTTACGCATGATCTCTTCGCCAGGACGTAACCATAAATGAAAGGTGTTGCCCAATAAAATGTCGGCACCGGTAGCGCGTACTTCTTCAGGCGTCATACCTTTTACCGTACCGTAAGTCCCCACAGGCATAAATGCTGGCGTTTCTACAGTACCGCGGTCAAAAATAAGACGTCCGCGACGTGCACGACCATCAGTTGTATCTAATTCAAATTTCATAAATCACCTTGCCAGATAAACAGTCTGACTCGTTTAGTTTCTATAGTAATGTGGGCAAATTTTAATGCTTCAAGGTTACTGGTACATTAAATCAAAAAAACGCCCACTATTGTGGGCGAGTATTTTAAATCAAATTCATTGCCTACGGGGCTTTTTTCGTCACAAACATCGCATCGCCATAGCTAAAAAAGCGATATTTTTGCGTAATTGCATGTTGATAAGCCTTCATGACCGCTTCATAACCGGCAAAAGCACTCAACAGCATAATTAATGTTGATTCTGGCAAATGAAAATTAGTGACCATGGCATCAACAACTTTAAATTGAAAACCTGGGTAAATAAAGATATCGGTATCACCACTAAAGGCTTCAAGCGGACTATCTCCACTTGCACGCGCTGCACTTTCTAATGAACGTACTGAGGTTGTGCCTACGGCAACAACACGATTTCCAGCCGCTTTAGTTTGCGCAATTAGATCAACAACCTCTTGTGACACATTGGCCCATTCTGAATGCATCTTGTGTTCAAGCACATTATCCACTCGTACAGGCTGGAATGTACCGGCACCGACATGTAAAGTAACAAAGGCAATATTAACCCCTTTGGCTTTTAAATCGGCTAACATGGCATCATCAAAGTGTAACCCTGCTGTCGGCGCAGCTACAGCGCCTGGCGTTTGGTTATACACTGTTTGATAACGTTCTTTATCAGTATCTTCATCTGGACGATCAATGTAAGGAGGCAATGGCATGTGACCGACGTCTTCAAGCACTTCTAATATGGTTTTATCAGACTGTAACTCAAGCTCAAACAATGCATCGTGACGAGCCAACATTTTCATTTGGTAGCCGCCATCTAAGTCGATAAGCGTATCCACTTTAGGAGATTTTGAACTGCGAACGTGGGCTAAAATGCGTTTATCGTCGAGCATGCGTTCAACGAGAATTTCGAGCTTGCCGCCAGTCGACTTTTGACCAAATAAACGTGCTGGTATAACTCGGGTGTTATTAAACACCATCAAGTCTCCAGGATTGATTAGATTGAATAAATCAGTAAATTTTTTGTCTGCAAGCTCACTGTTTTCGCCACTTAACGTGAGTAAACGCGAAGCATTGCGTTGTGCTGTCGGATAGCGAGCAATCAGCTCATCAGGTAGGTCGAATGAAAAATCTGCAACACGCATAGTATGATCTCAACAGTAAAAACGGCCGCTAGTCTATGGCGACTGCGGGTTAAGATCAAGTTTGGTGATTATTTTGTCGGCTTTTGTTCTATCGACTCGGTGTCGCTATCGTCCAATTCAAGAGTATCTGACTTGGCAGAGTCAAAGGTTTCGTCCGATTTGTATGAATGCTCTTCATAACGCATGTCGATGTGTACTTTATTTCTTTTGGCAGCAGCAGGCCTACCCAATAATTTTTTAATCCAGTCTTTCATCATCCTTGATCCCTAAATTAATCCTATAACCTTTTAAAAGCAGTTACATATACGCATTACAACAATACGAAGTTCAATACTCCATGACATTTATCTATAAAACGTTATGATTAACTCCACTCACTCGCCATCTTGTAACGCTTTGTTACAAACGGCTAGTATCATACTGTAAAATAATAAAATTAGAAGTACAATTTATGAACTTTTTAGCTCACTTACATTTAGCCGACATCAGCGATACTCACCTAGTAGCTAATTTGTCGGGTGATTTCGCAAAAGGTAACATAGAGCAACATCCAAAACATCTACAACAAGGGATATGGCTTCATCGCCAGATAGACCAAATTACTGACAGTCATGAAATTATTATTGACCTACTAAAGTTGTTCCCTAAAACCTCACGTCGTGTTGCTCCGATACTAGTGGACTTAGTATTTGATCATTACTTAGCATTTTATTGGGAAGAGTATCATCATCAGCCATTAGATGAATTTTGCCAAAAAGCATACCACCAGCTTAGTACTACACTTGAACTACCTCCGACGTTACAGGCCATTGCGCCACAAATTATCCAGCAAGATTGGCTAAGTAGTTACCAAACAAGGCAAGGATTAGATCAAGCGATTAAAGGCGTCAGTCGTCGTTTATCAAAACCAGAACTTTTTGACCATGCCATTAAAGATATCGATAAGATTTATATTGATATCGAGATTGCATTTAGAACCTTTTATCCGCAGTTAATGGCCTATAGTAGGCTTTATAGTCGTAAGACTCCGGCAGCATATTTACCTTAATACAGGGTATTTATAGGAATTAATGTAGTATGCCGTCATGGTTACTTAATCTAAAATACACACTCAAAACCAAACGATTTTGGCTAACGAGTCTACGCGATATCATCGTTATTGCGGTGGTGTTGTTCGCTATCGCGAATTATCTACAGCGAGATATGCGAACAGGCGTAGCTATGCCAATTAACGCGTATACTATCGCCAATAAACCAATATCATTATTTACTGCACCATCAATTAACGCCCAGCAACATATTAGAGAGAACAGTACCCAACATAAACCCACCTTGGTCTATTTTTGGGGCACTTGGTGTCCGGTGTGTAAAGTGACATCTCCTATGGTGAACTCAGTTAGTCTGAATCCAGATTATCAGGTTGTTTCCATTGCAGTAGCTTCAGGTTCTGACGACGACATCAGCACCTTTATGCAACATCATCATTATCATTTTGATGTCATCAATCAGCATCAAACAATGTTATTAAGCCAACAATGGGGCGCCATGGCATTGCCTGCTATTTATATCGTTGATGCTGAAAACAATATTCGCTTTGTTACCTCTGGCGTAACAAGCAGTTGGGGAATGTCATTACGGTTGTGGCTAGCGACCTGGTAAAGCGGCGATAACCAAACAGTATTATTCAGCCGAATAATTGGTTTTTGGTTATCAGTAAAACTTTGTTAGTATCCGCAACAAGAGTACTCGCGAGATTAACGTTTCGCCACATCAATACCTGAATCAGACACAATTAGAGAGACAATTTATAATGCACATCTTTACTTATCAACCACCATCAATTCCGTGGTTGGACATACGCTATAAAGACCGTGACATTATCGTCATCAATAAGCCTTCAGGCCTATTATCAAATCCAGGACGTTCACCAGACACACACGATACGGCCATAACCCGTTTGCAACGATGTTATCCTGAAGCGATTTTGATCCATCGTTTAGATTGTGATACTTCTGGGATCATGATTTTTGCTCGTACTAAAAAAGCAGAATCACATTTAAAAATTCAGTTTCAAAATCGACAAGCTAAAAAGGTGTACATTGCCGAAGTGATTGGCCATGTGGATGAACAGCAAGGTAAAGTGAACTTTGCGCTAGGAGCTAACCCTGATTCACCACCATTCCAAATGCTTACTGATTCGGGTAAAGCAGCATTAACCTATTTTAGTGTGTTGGAGCATCGTGCTTATTCAACTTTGATGGAATTAAAACCTCATACTGGCCGGACTCATCAGCTTAGGGTTCATATGTTGGCGCTTGGACATACCATTTTAGGCGATGAATTCTATGGCGATGAATCAACAATTAATGCCAGTAAACGGTTAAACTTGCATGCGCAATCGCTCACAATTACCCATCCTTATAGCCAAGTCGAGATGACGTTTTTTAGCCAGCATCCATTTTAATGCCGTCATTACTTAACCTGAACTCGGGATAAGGGATGAACTTAGCTATTTAAAATCAGCATGTTAACCCAACTCACTTTCAAGCTTGTCATTTGTTATGCTAATAAGGCGAATTGACGCGTCAATAGCTAGCCTATTGTAAGTCGATTCAACACAGTTAGCAGGACAAAGGGCTGTTTGAAAGGCGTTTATTATCCCGAGCTCAGGTTACTTATGCTCAATTAGACAAAAAAATGCCGACACAATCGCGTCGGCATTTTTTAATGAATATACATAACCTCAATTCGAGTTATGAGATGGGATAAGTAAGGTAAAATGGCAATATTTGGCCTATTTCATATCAAACTTGTCATTTGTTTTGCTAATAAAGCGTATTGACGCATCGATACAACACAGTTAGCGGGATAAAGACTATTTGATAACTGTTTATTATCCCGAACTGAAGTTACATACAATATTAACTCACTTGAGCGGCTTGCTTGGCCTCTTTAGCTTCAGCAGCTTCACATGCTGCTGCAGTAAAGATAACATCTGTAGAGCTATTTAGTGCTGTTTCGGCTGAATCTTGAATCACACCAATAATAAAACCAACTGCCACAACTTGCATGGCAACATCATTAGAAATCCCAAACAAACTACACGCTAATGGGATTAATAATAATGAACCACCGGCAACACCTGAAGCACCACAAGCAGAAACCGACGCTATCACGCTCAATAACAGAGCTGTCATAAAGTCCACTTGAATACCCAAAGTATGAGCTGCTGCTAATGTTAATACCGTAATGGTAATCGCAGCACCGCCCATATTAATGGTGGCACCTAATGGAATAGACACTGAATAAGTGTCTTTATGCAGTTTTAATTCTTCACACAAAGCCATGTTGACCGGAATATTGGCCGCACTTGAACGGGTGAAAAAGGCTGTTACACCACTTTCACGTAAACACTTAAATACTAATGGATAAGGATTACGCTTAATTTTGACATAAACGATAATAGGGTTAATCACCAAAGCAATGAATAACATAGATCCCACAAGTACCATCAATAATTGGCCGTAACCCGCTAGAGCGTCGAAACCTGTTTCAGCAAATGTGGCCGCAACTAAACCAAAAATACCGATAGGCGCTAAACGAATCACAAAGCGAACAATATTTGACACCGCATCACTGACATCTGAGAGCATTCGTTTAGTGCTGTCGCTGGCATGATGCATGGTTATTCCAAGACCAGCCCCCCACACCAAAATACCAATGTAATTGCCCGTTAATAGTGCGTTAACTGGGTTATCGACAATTTTGAACAATAAGGTATTGATAACTTCACTAATCCCTTGAGGAGGATTGGTGCCCTCTATCCCAGTGGTTAGCAATAAAGTGGTTGGAAACGCAAAACTGAATAATACTGCGGTTAATGCAGCAACAAATGTACCCAGAAGATATAGCCCAATGATAGGACGCATATTGGTTTGGCTATTTTTCTTTTGATTGGCAATCGATGATGCAACCAAAACAAAAACCAGGATTGGCGCAATAGCTTTTAAAGCACCCACAAAAAGTGAGCCCAAAAAAGCCACATTGTTGGCACCTGTTGTTGAAATACTTGCCAGAATCACGCCCAAAATGATTCCGCTGATAATTTGTAGCACGAGGCTACCGTTAGCGATACGAGCTAACAGTGATGTTTTTTGATTCATTGCTTAACCTATGATTATTATATTTATGACTTTTTATGATCAAGGTTTTGCTTATCTTTAGAAAAGGAAACATCACAATACTCGTCATATCCACGTATTCATCACCTTACAACTCATAGTGATACAATATCTAGGTTACGACTCTCATGACATCTCGATAATATCAATGCTATTACTGAAAACACCCAGCTCTTCTTACTCATTGAGCGTAATTAACTCACACCACTCAATTTGCACACTTCAATCAATCCGTTTTCAGGGATAGCACTCCCTCATTAAAGTTAAGCATTACCTTGTGCCCAGCGAATATACTGAACACTGTAAAAGCCTTGTAGCTATATATCAGGATGCCATGCAATAAGTCTAGTGTTGATGCCAAATGAGTAAAAAAATTCAATCATTGCTCATAAAGAAAGCACTAATTTGACGGTTACAGTTTACTTGCTGTTAAATTGTTAACGATGTTAAAAGCTGAAAATACCATAAACAAAACAACAGCAATCATCAAGCAGGCTGCAGTGCTTGAGCACCTCTAAGCATCGCTTCAATCAACTCTTTAGCATCAAACTTTGTTAATGCCTCATTGGCTCCGACTTGTTTAGCTTGGCTAACACTGATTTCGCTGGATAAGGACGTATGTAAAATAATGTACGCGTGTTCAATCGCTGGATTATTTTTAACCTCAAAGGCTAATTCGTATCCATCAAGTCCTGGCATTTCAATATCACTCACCAGTAAATCAATAGGCTTTCGTTCTTCCGCGGCTTGTTGCATCATCTGCAGTGCATCACGACCATCTGCCGTCACTTGATAAGCAATGTTAATCGAATCTAATGCATCAGATAATTGCTTGCGGGCAACTTTCGAATCATCCACCAGTAAAATACGTAACGGAGTTAATTTCTCACGTTGTACATCGGTTAATATCGCTCGATTATTAATCGGATCATCCGGGAATATTTTCGACAGTAATAACTCAACATCTAATAACTGAACGAGCTGATCATTAAAACGGGTTACACCTGTTAAAAATGCATTTTTGCCTAAGTTACCTGAAGGTGCTTCAATATTACGCCAATTACATTCAATGATTTTATCGATTGAGCGCACAAGAAAACCTATCACCATTCTCTGACAATCAGTAATAATGATGTAGCTGTCTTTAAGCTCTGCTTCGGTAACGGGCCTATAACCAATACCTGCAGCCATATCGATAATAGGAATAGTCATACCCCGAATGGTTGCAGCCCCCAAAATGGCTGGGTGAGAGTGCGGGATTTTAGTTAAAGGAGTAAACGGCACGAGTTCACGAATTTTTAAAGTACCTAAAGCAAACACTTGTGTTTGATTTAGCTTAAAAAGCAATAAACCCTGCGATTGATTCGCTTTGCTCATTTTCGGACTCATCATTACCCCTTCATCTAAAGACTGAAACCTATTTCACTATAGCATTTATCGTCAGTCTTTAGACTAGCTTAAGTGGTCTATTTTATCTGCAAACATCATTACAAATCACAAAATTAGCTATTCATCCGATAAGAGCCAACTCGATAAATCATTTCGATTACAATTACGTTTCAATAAATAGTGAATATTTGAGGAGAAGACTCTGGTTGATAACAAGAAATAGCAAACTACATTAATACCTTTCCGACAACAACCAGTCGATATTTTATACAAAAAAATTCAACGATTAAATCGCTCTTAGCCTTCTTAACGCAATTTATAAAAGCTAGGGAGAAAAACTTAATCGGCTATATACACATATAAGCTAGAACAGAGTGCAAGTTAGAACCGAATACAACCCAATAAAAACAACAAAGGGAAACAATGATAATTAAATCAGCTACTGATTTAATTATCATTGTTTCCCTCATTATTATGATGCTTTAAATTGACATAAAATCAGTTCGAAGCAGATTGCAGCTCGTAAAGTACATCATAAACAAATTGATCCCAACCCTCGGCATCGAACGCTAAGCCACTGGCATTGCGAACTTGACTAACTGCATGCAAAGGCGCCGCACCATTTTCCATCATATAATAAGCCATCACCATTTCTGTACGATTAATCCCAGAGCGACAATGGAGTAACACTGGTAACTGATCGGCTTCACATTCACGAATAAATGTTAAAACCTGAGGGAGTATTTCAGCACAAATGGCTAGGTCATGCGATTTAGGTGGAATATTATCAGGTAAATTAAACACTTTATGACGAAGACCTAATTCAGCCATAGCGTCGGTATCACAACCTTCAGCATTATTTAATGATGCGATTGCACCGAAACCAGCCTGCTTAAACTCAGCTAAATCCCACGCATCTTTGTTTGGACCACTACGGCCTGCAATTTGTCCATCAACTAACCAAAAAATATGTTTCATATTACCTACTACTAATCTGGTTTTTTAGCCCAAATATCAACATTAACTGAGGACAACTTCTTACGTTTTTTCTTGCCGCTACCTTCTGGCTTAGCCATTGGCTTAGGTTGTTCCAGTACGCTTTCAGGCACTACATCATCAGCCTCAAATCCGTTAACTTGTTCACGTTCAAGGCGAATTTGATTCTTTTTCTCAATAACAGAGAAGTGATGATACTCATCATGCGACAACAAGGTCAACGCTAAACCGACCTCTCCCGCACGTCCGCTGCGACCAATTCGATGCATATAATCTGCTGGACTGCGCGGTAAGTCAAAATTTATTACTACAGGTAATTTTTCAATATCAAGGCCACGAGCAGCAATATCTGTTGCAATGAGCACTTGAATATCACCCGCCTTAAAACCTTCCAATACACGACTTCTCGCGCCTTGGGCTTTATCACCGTGAAACACCTCTGCAGTGATACCACGTTTAGCCAGTTTTTGAGCTAAATGATTGCAACTATTTTTAGCGCCAACAAAAATCAACACTTGGCGCCATTGATGCTGTTGTAGTAAATGTGCAAGTAAAGCGGTCTTTTTTTCACGATTAACCGTCATTACCCGTTGTACTAACGTACTCGCCTCAGCGCTTTGTAATTGTATCTCAAGCGGGTTAACGAGCAACGCTTGCGTTAGTTGGCGAACTTCATCTGGGAAAGTCGCTGAAAACAATAACGTTTGTTTTTGCTTAGGAAGTAAATTGAGTACTTGAGTCAGCTCTTCAGTAAAACCAAGGCTTAACATTCGATCTGCTTCATCAAGTACTAGCGTTGTCACTTGGGACAGCTTTAATGCATTTGACGATACTAAATCGAGTAAACGACCTGGCGTCGCGACGACTACATCCGCACCGCCACGCAATGCTAGCATCTGAGTATTAACAGATACACCGCCAAATGCAGCAACCACTTTAATGTCGCCATTTAAATGAACCGCATAAGATTTAAAGCTGTCGGCAACTTGCTTAGCAAGTTCTCGCGTTGGTACCAAGACTAACGCACTAACAAAATTACCTTTGGCAGATGTTGCTGCCCGACGACTCACCAATTGATGTAATATCGGCAATGCAAAAGCCGCTGTTTTACCTGAGCCAGTATTGGCACCTGCCAGTAAGTCTTTACCAGTTAATGTGCTAGGAATGGTTTCAGCTTGGATTGGTGTAGGCTGAAGGTATTTAAGCTCGGTTAATCTAGCCAACAATGGAGTATGCAGGCCAAATTCAGCGAAAGTCGTAGCTAAAGAAGCTTGGGTCATGTATCAAATGCGCTCAAGAAAATGGTTATCAATCGCACATTTTAACGTACTTTGGCACAGCAGTCAGATAAATTAGTTAATTTCTTCAATCCCTTCCAAGTCCAGTAGCCACTGCTTCATATCGAGCCCATAAGCATAACCGGTTAACTTACCGCCTTTACCTATCACCCGATGACACGGAACGATAATAGCAATTGGGTTTGCACCATTTGCAGCCCCAACAGCCCTGACAGCTTTAGGTCGCCCAATAGTATTGGCGATATCACTGTAACTGCAGCGCTGGCCGAATGTTAATTGACTCAGAGCATGCCAAACCTCATGTTGAAAAACAGTCCCCTTAGGCGCTAGAGGAACACTAAAATGTTGCCTTTGATTAGCGAAGTACTCTGTTAATTGAATGACTGTTGTATCAATGTGCTGTTGGGCTTGTACCACTAAATCTTGAGTCGTCTCAGTCGTGCCTTGTTGGAATCTAAACTGAGTTTGAATCTCTACAAGCGAGCTCGTTTGGGCAAGGTCTTCAACCTGCAGATGGGTTAATCCATGCTCAGATGCTTTAAGCGAGAGTAAACCAACAGGACTTGTGACTAAAGCATGGCACTTCGGCGAAGTAAAATGGGTCATAATATTATCCGTTTTTTGCAGCGACAGGATCGTTATCCCAAAGCTGGAAGGTTAAGTAACTGCCCCAAGGTGATGCTTGTGTTGCAATGTCGGCAGCAATGCTTATGTACGATTTAGGGGTTTCAATGGGTATACCCGATTGCTCATATAATGCATGAAGACGATTTTTGATAACTAAATCAGAACTCAAAAACACATCAGGATCACTCAAACCTCGCATATTCGCATAAGCAACAGTCCATGGACCAATACCTTTTACAGACAACCAATCGTCAGGTGTTGAGTCAGCATGCTGATGCACAAATTGCCCCAAGGCATTTAAGGCTAATTTTCGAGCTCCTGGCATTTTAAGTTCATCTAATGAAGCGTTAGCAATAGCTTGTGCCGTAGGAAATAACTGCCAAGTCTTACCATCGATGAACAGCGTTTCACCATAAGATTCAACCAATAAATTTAATAGTTTAGTGGCTTGCACTACACTGACTTGTTGCCCTAATACGGCACGGCAAGCGGCCTCAAAAACGCTGCCAGCCGCTGGTATACGTAAACCACTATCAATTTTGGCGCCTAATTTAATGATGGGAGATAAAGCTTGCTGAATGACTTCCATGTCAGCATCTAAATCAAACATACGGCGTAATTGCAGAGTAATATAATGCAAGGACTTAATATCATTAGCATCAGCTAAGTAAATACTCACATCAAGTTGGGGTTTATCGGCATTTGGTGAAATGTAAAAAACACCTTCTACGCCATTAAACGAAAAGGTTCGGCCATACCGTCCCGAAATATCATCAATGACTTCCATATTATCAACTTGACGAAATGCATAAAAAGCCAACATCTTCGCCCAATTAAAGGGGGGACGGTAAGATAATGCTAATGTTATTGGTTTAATGTTAGTGCTCACTTGATTATCTTTATAAGGATGAGTTACATCAGTTGAATGTCGGCTCTTTTGGCGTAATTCGCTAGGTGTTAACAATAGTTCTTGCTTAAAAATTTCATTAAACCGCCTGATACTATTAAAGCCAGCAGCCATGGCGACCTCGGTCATTGATAATTGTGTTTGGTGTAATAACTGCTTAGCAAACATCAATTGCTGATATAACGCAAAACGTTTAGGCGAAGTCCCCAAACCTTGGTTAAAGAGTTTATTTAAATACCGACTGGTAATGCCTAACTTATCAGCTAATTTAACGATCGTCCCTGCATTCTCACCAGTTAAATAGCCTTGCTCAATTAACGTAATCGCTCGCATTAACGTAGTTTGAGTACCTAACCACGCAAATGAACTTGGCGCACTATCTGGCCGGCATCGAAGACAAGGCCTAAGTCCGACATTAGCCGCTTTAATCGCAGAATCAAAGTAACGGACATTTTTTTCATAGGGTGCAGGAGCGGGACAAATTGATCGGCAATAAATACCAGTAGTGATAACTCCGGTAAAAAATTGACCATCAAAGCGAGCATCACGACTAAGCCTTGCTTGCTGGCAGATCTGTGCTGCAATATTACAATCACTGTTAATCTGGACCATTCGTCTATTTAGCCTTATATCACTCAATGGAAAACTGAACTATTTTCTGCTTATAGCGTATTTAAGAGATTACTTTACCGAAATACAACAACCACGACTAGCGGAAAACGGAACTCAATCGTTTCGTATATGGTAACAATTTAACCCATTACATTTGGCCTTTTTGCGTTATCCTAGTCAGCAGAATTTTCACCATTAAGTTAGAGCATTAGATGTTTAAATTTTTTGAATCATTGACCCAAGCTTTACCGCAAGAAGAACCGACTCAGCCACCCAATACTTTGTACGCATTTTGTCGTCATTATACCCGCGGGTTTGGTTTGCCTTTAATTATCATGTCAGTACTAACAGCCATAATGGCAATGTTGGAAGTGTCACTGTTTGGCTTTATGGGACAACTGGTAGATTGGTTAGTCACCAAAAATCCACAAACATTGTGGCAAGATGAAAGCACTACCTTGATTACCATGTCAGTGATTGTCTTAGTCGTAATACCGCTGGTTGTCTGGTTACATGCTTCTATCGTGCACCAAACGCTTTTGGGTAACTACCCCATGGCTATTCGTTGGCAAGCACATCGCTATTTACTCAAGCAGAGTATTTCATTTTATCAAGATGACTTTGCAGGACGGATCGCCACAAAGGTAATGCAAACTTCGCTTGCTGTACGTGAAACGGTTATGAAATTACTGGATGTACTGATGTATATTTTAGTGTATTTCACCTCTATGTTGGTCATGATTGCCACTGCTGACGTACGTTTAATGCTACCCATGCTCGTTTGGTTAGCAGCTTATGTGTTGATCCAATGGAAACTCGTTCCAAAGCTGAAAGCGATATCGACAGAACAAGCCGATGCTCGCTCGACAATGACGGGCCGCATTGTCGACAGTTACACCAACATATCAACCGTAAAGCTGTTCTCGCATACGACTCAGGAAGCTGACTACGCCCAAGATAGTATGACGCGTTTCTTAAAAACCGTTTATGGCCAAATGCGTCTGGTAACGATCATTAATGTTTTAGTGCAAATCATCAATTACTTATTAGCGTTCACCATTGCGGCTGTGTCTATTTGGTTATGGGCAGACAATGCGATTACGGTTGGTGCCATTGCGATTGCGGTGAGTTTAGCATTGCGTTTAAATGGCATGTCACAATGGATCATGTGGGAAATCAGTTCACTATTTGAAAATATTGGTACCGTTACCGATGGTATGAATACGTTATCAAAACCCATTGCTATCCAAGATAAATTGGATGCAAAAGACATTGTTGTTGACCATGGAAAAATCGATTTCAACCAGGTTTGCTTTCACTATGGTGAAAAAACTGGCGTTATTGAGCAACTAAACCTGAATATTAAAGCAGGTGAGAAAGTCGGCTTAGTGGGACGGTCTGGTGCAGGGAAATCGACTTTAGTAAACTTATTGATGCGTTTTCATGATATTGAAAAAGGCCAAATACTGATTGATGATCAACCTATAACGGATATTACCCAAGACTCATTACGGGCAAATATTGGTATGGTGACTCAGGATACGTCGTTATTACACCGTTCGATCCGTGAAAACATTCTGTATGGTGATCCACATGCCAGTGATGAAAAATTAATGGCCGCGATAACTCAAGCACAAGCTGCAGAGTTTATTGACAATTTAACGGACCCCTTTGGCAACAAAGGGCTTGATGCCCAAGTAGGTGAGCGCGGCGTTAAGCTGTCTGGTGGTCAACGCCAACGGATCGCCATTGCAAGAGTATTACTTAAGAATGCGCCAATTCTATTGCTTGATGAAGCCACTTCAGCATTAGATTCTGAAGTCGAAGCAGCGATTCAAGAGTCGTTGTATGAATTGATGGAAGGTAAAACAGTGATTGCGATAGCGCATCGACTTTCAACGATTGCAGCTATGGATAGACTCATTGTATTAGATAAAGGCTGTGTTGTTGAACAAGGTACTCATCAAGAGCTAATTAATGCCAATGGGATTTACGCACAACTGTGGGCCCATCAAACTGGCGGATTTTTAGGGTTAGATTAATCGAAAGTTGAGCAATTAGCATTAGCCACTCAAATTTGAGTGGCTTTTTTATGCATAGCTATAAAAAATAAGCACAAAAAAGTGAGAGTATCACATTAGATTTTTTGGATTGCTTGGATTGCTTGGATTGCTTGGATTGCTTGGATTGCTTGGATTGCTTGGATTGCTTGGATTGCTTGGATTGCTTGGATTGCTTGGAGGCATATCAGAGGGATAATACAGAAATAAAATATGGTGGTCGCTACTGGGCTCGAACCAGTGACCCCCTCCTTGTAAGGGAGGTGCTCTCCCAGCTGAGCTAAGCGACCTGGGATAAAACGTAAATGTAAGCTTAAATTGATATGGTGGTCGCTACTGGGCTCGAACCAGTGACCCCCTCCTTGTAAGGGAGGTGCTCTCCCAGCTGAGCTAAGCGACCTGGGAATATCAATCTTTTTGTAAAATATGGTGGTCGCTACTGGGCTCGAACCAGTGACCCCCTCCTTGTAAGGGAGGTGCTCTCCCAGCTGAGCTAAGCGACCTGGGATATTTTACTTTTGAGTCCACCACTCTATTTGAGAAATGGTGGTCGCTACTGGGCTCGAACCAGTGACCCCCTCCTTGTAAGGGAGGTGCTCTCCCAGCTGAGCTAAGCGACCTGGGACTCTACACAACAGTTTAGTTAATTATATGGTGGTCGCTACTGGGCTCGAACCAGTGACCCCCTCCTTGTAAGGGAGGTGCTCTCCCAGCTGAGCTAAGCGACCTGGGATATAATTAACAGTTATAATCCATAAATAAAAATATGGTGGTCGATACTGGGCTCGAACCAGTGACCCCCTCCTTGTAAGGGAGGTGCTCTCCCAGCTGAGCTAATCGACCTCGCTGTGTGGGGCCGTATTATAGGGGGCAAGCAAAACCTGTCAACGCTTTTTATTTAAAATAATGTCAGTCGGACTAAAATTGTTCGCTTTGATGCTTTGTTGAACAAGGGATTGTGATCAAAAATAAAGAAAATCCAAAAACCTCCCTAGGTTTGAAAGTCCGCCATTTCAACTGCTGGGTTTGACTGTTAGAATAGCGGCACATTTTTTTGTTTGTCTTTTTTAGACGTTTATAAATAGGTTAGTGTCCGATTATGACTACTAAGACGCGTTTTGCTCCAAGTCCAACTGGTTTTCTTCATGTAGGTGGTGCTCGTACAGCACTTTATTCATGGTTGCACGCACGTGCTAACAATGGTGAATTTGTACTTCGTATTGAAGACACTGATATTGAACGTTCAACTCAAGAAGCATGTGATGCCATTCTTGACGGTATGAACTGGTTAGGTTTGACTTGGGATGAAGGTCCTTATTACCAAACTAAACGTTTTGATCGTTACAATGAAATTATTGAGCAAATGCTAGACAAAGGCACTGCATACAAATGCTATTGCTCGCGTGAACGCATTGAGAGCATGCGTGAAGACCAAGCTGCGCAAGGTTTACAACAGAAATACGACGGTTGTTGTCGTAACCTTGCGCCTCGTGACACTGACGAACCTTTTGTCATTCGCTTTAAAAACCCAATTGAAGGCAGTGTTATATTTGATGATCACGTTCGTGGTCGAATCGAAATTTCTAACGATATGCTTGATGATTTAATCATTAAGCGTACCGATGGTGTACCAACCTATAATTTCTGTGTTGTAGTAGATGACTGGGACATGGGTATTACCTGCGTTGTACGCGGTGAAGATCATATCAATAATACGCCACGCCAAATCAACATACTTAAAGCATTAGGCGCACCGATCCCTGAATATGCCCATGTGTCGATGATTCTAGGTGACGATGGCGCCAAGCTATCTAAACGTCATGGTGCTGTGGGCGTTATGCAATACCGTGATGACGGGTATCTACCAGAAGCACTATTAAACTATCTTGTTCGCTTAGGTTGGTCTCATGGCGATCAAGAAATATTTTCAATGGAAGAGTTGAAAACGCTGTTTAAGTTAGATGATATCAATAAAGCTGCTTCAGCTTTTAATACTGATAAGCTTATTTGGTTAAACCAACATTATATCAAGTCTCTCGATCCTGTTTATGTCGCATCACATTTACAATGGCATATGGATGATCAGAAAATTGATACTAGCAATGGTCCAGCGTTAACTGAAATTGTTACAGCATTATCAGAACGAGCGAAAACATTAAAAGAATTAGCCGCTTCAAGCCGTTACTTCTATGAAGATTTTGATAACTTCGATGAAGCACAAGCTAAGAAGCATCTACGTGGCGTGGCACTAGAGCCTTTAACATTGTTCAATCAAAAGTTATCTGAACTAAATGATTGGAGCGTAGAGAATATTCACAACGTTATTGAAGCCACAGCGACAGAACTTGATGTCGGCATGGGTAAAGTAGGTATGCCTTTACGCGTTGCGGTTACTGGCGCAGGACAGTCTCCTGCATTAGATTTAACCTTGTTCTTAATCGGAAAAGAAAGATCTGCACAAAGAATATCCAAAGCGATTGAATTTGTAGCAGATAGAATAAATTCCTAAAAAACGAGTTGACACTTTTGGGTATGCTGCATAGAATGCGCCTCGCAGTTGAGACATGATGTTAGATTTTTTCTAGTAGCATATTCAAAAGCATTAAGTAAGACGGGGTTATAGCTCAGCTGGGAGAGCGCTTCGCTGGCAGTGAAGAGGTCCACGGTTCGATCCCGTGTAGCTCCACCACTTACTTAACAATCTTTAAGTAGATAATTAGCATTGATGTTTAGCCTACAGACACCAATGAGTATTCACTCGATGCAGAGTATAACGTATCAAATGTGTCCCATTCGTCTAGAAATAGAGCTTAGGACATCGCTCACTTTGGTTTATAAAGAGTCGGCGGTAACAGGGGTTCGAATCTTAGGATTTTGTTCTTCATTATAGGTGGTAACTAGCACTGGTGTTTAGCCTACAGACATCAATGAGTATTCACTCGATACAGAGTATAACGTATCAAATGTGTCCCATTCGTCTAGAGGCCTAGGACACCGCCCTTTCACGGCGGTAACAGGGGTTCGAATCCCCTATGGGATACCATATTTAAGATGGTTGAACATGATTCGAAACTGTTGTTTTAGAAAAAGTGTTTGATGATCTATATAGCACTGGTGTTTAGCCTACAGACACTAATGAGTATTCACTCGATGCAGAGTATAACGTATCAAATGTGTCCCATTCGTCTAGAGGCCTAGGACACCGCCCTTTCACGGCGGTAACAGGGGTTCGAATCCCCTATGGGATACCATATTTAAGATGGTTGAACATGATTCGAAACTGTTGTTTTAGAAAATGTGTTTGATGATCTATATAGCACTGATGTTTAGCCTACAGACACCAATGAGTATTCACTCGATACAGAGTATAACGTATCAAATGTGTCCCATTCGTCTAGAAATAGAACTTAGGACATCGCCCACTTTGGTTTATAAAGAGTCGGCGGTAACAGAGGTTCGAATCTTAGAGTTTTGTTCTTCATTATAGGTAATTAGCACTGGTGTTTAGCCTACAGACACCAATGAGTATTCACTCGGTACAGAGTATAACGTATCAAATGTGTCCCATTCGTCTAGAGGCCTAGGACACCGCCCTTTCACGGCGGTAACAGGGGTTCGAATCCCCTATGGGATACCATATTTAAGATGGTTGAACATGATTCGAAACTGTTGTTTTAGAAAAAGTGTTTAATGATCTATATAGCACTGGTGTTTAGCCTACAGACACCAATGAGTATTCACTCGATACAGAGTATAACGTATCAAATGTGTCCCATTCGTCTAGAGGCCTAGGACACCGCCCTTTCACGGCGGTAACAGGGGTTCGAATCCCCTATGGGATACCATATTTAAGATGGTTGAACATGATTCGAAACTGTTGTTTTAGAAAAGTGTTTAATGATCTATATAGCACCAATGTTTAGCCTACAGACATTAGTGAGTATTCACTCGATACAGAGTATAACGTATCAAATGTGTCCCATTCGTCTAGAGGCCTAGGACACCGCCCTTTCACGGCGGTAACAGGGGTTCGAATCCCCTATGGGATACCATATTTAAGATGGTTGAACATGATTCGAAACTATTGTTTTAGAAAATGTGTTTGATGATCTATATAGCACTGGTGTTTAGCCTACAGACACCAATGAGTATTCACTCGATACAGAGTATAACGTATCAAATGTGTCCCATTCGTCTAGAGGCCTAGGACACCGCCCTTTCACGGCGGTAACAGGGGTTCGAATCCCCTATGGGATACCATATTTTTCAAATTTTAGTTTTAGTCAGCTAGAATTTGGGGCTATAGCTCAGCTGGGAGAGCGCTTCGCTGGCAGTGAAGAGGTCCACGGTTCGATCCCGTGTAGCTCCACCAATTATTTGGTATTTAATGCATATATTGCATTAATAGATTAACCACCGGAAGGTGGTTTTTTTATGTCTAATTTTTATATATCCCTCCTTTTAATTAAGTCCATATAAACTCATATTCCTCAGCCAGCAATAAATACCACCCTCATATCACGATCAGTGAAAATGTGTGACATCCCACCCATAAGGATTTTTTTACTGTGTGACAATCCACACATAAAATCACTCTCCTGTTTCCTTATTAAATTAAAGTTAATATTTTTCATTGAGTTACAAATAATTAACATTCTGGCCTAATGCTTGCTATGTTTTATCTATCCTCATAAAGCGTTTATGGCGTACTTGTTCTGGGACAAGTCACCACCTTGAGGAAAATATAACACTAAAAAAAAGGAAGTTAATTATCATGAAAAAATCGACCAGTACCTTTACACATCCACTCAAGTCAATTGCTAAACTAGCGACTATTGCTACTATTCTTGCCGCGAGCTTTAATGTTTTTGCTGAACCTGTAGAAATTAAATTTTCGCATGTTGTTGCGGAAAATACTCCAAAAGGACAAATGGCACTTAAGTTTAAAGAATTAATTGAGCAACGTTTACCAGGTGAATATGTTGTTAACGTATTTCCTAACTCACAGTTATTTGGGGATAACAATGAGCTAGCAGCACTTCTGCTAAACGATGTGCAATTTGTGGCACCATCATTATCTAAGTTTGAGCGCTTTACCAAAAAACTACAGATTTTCGATTTACCTTTCTTGTTTGAAGATATGGCCGCAGTTGATCGTTTTCAGCAATCAGATTCAGGCCAAAAATTATTAAACGCGATGAACCGTAAAGGCCTTGTTGGTCTAGGTTATCTTCACAACGGTATGAAGCAGTTTTCTGCGAACGATCCTTTGGCATTACCAAAAGATGCGAATGGCAAAAAGTTCCGTATTATGGCATCTGACGTTATTGCAGCTCAGTTTGATGCTGTTGGTGCTATTCCAGTTAAAAAGCCCTTCTCTGAAGTGTTTACTCTGCTACAAACACGCGCTATTGATGGTCAAGAAAACACTTGGTCAAATACCTATTCAATGAAATTTTATGAGGTGCAAAGTCACATCACAGAAAGTAATCATGGCGTTTTAGATTATATGGTAGTGACCTCAAATACCTTCTGGAAAGGTCTACCAGCTGATAAACGTGCCATCTTTAAATCATCACTTGATGAAGCGATTGCTCTTGGTAATAAAATTGCTTCAGAAAAAGATAACCAAGATAGACAAGCGATTATTGATTCTAAGCGTTCAGAACTAGTCACGTTAACGCCTGCTGCACGCCAGCAATGGGTTAACGCAATGAAACCAGTTTGGGCTAAGTTTGAAGATCAAATTGGTAAAGACATGATTGATGCAGCACAAGCAGCTAATACTAAATAGTCTCAACACTTGACGTGGTACTGATGCATTATTGCATCAGTACCACCTTTTTTTATTCAAGGAGTATGACCGTGATTTCAAGACTATTTGGTTATTTTGAAGAAGGGTTCCTTAATTTATTAATTACATTAATGACGTTGCTGGTTTTTGGCGAAGTTATTGCCCGTTTCTTTTTTAATACCGGTTTTTTATGGATCCAAGAACTGACCCTTACTCTTTGTGGTTGGTTTGTACTATTTGGCATGTCCTATGGCGTGAAAGTAGGAGCACATATTGGTGTTGATGCGTTTGTGTCTAAGCTATCTGGTAAGCCACAGAAAGCGGTCGCTATCTTTGCGTGCCTGTGTTGCATTATTTACTGCGGAATGTTTTTAAAAGGAGCTTGGGACTACCTAAGCCAAATGTACCAAATTGGTATTCCAATGGAAGACATCGACTTTCCTGCATGGTTTATTCATCAATTGGATCCAGATTTTGCTTGGGAAACATTGCGCATCGATATAGAAGATGGCGCTGTTCCTATTTGGTTATCTCAAAGTATTTTAATTATCGGATTTTCAATGCTCACATGGCGTTTTATAGAATTATTTATCGCTATTTTGCGCAATAAAGCTGTTGGTTTCCAACTGGCCGATGAAGCAAAAGACAGCATGCATTTAATCGATGAAGCTGCGCTATCCACATCATCAGAACAACTAGAAAAAAATGATAAGGAAGCGAAATAATGACTATAGCAACTCTATTTATAGCTTTATTTATTTGCATGATGATTGGTATGCCTATTGCTATCGCATTAGGTTTTTCAAGCATGCTAACTATTTTGTTATATTCAAATGATTCGCTCGCTTCAATAGTTTTAAAACTGTATGAGTCGACTTCAGAACACTACACTTTATTGGCAATTCCATTCTTTATTCTATCATCGGCATTTTTGTCTACTGGTGGCGTAGCAAGACGTATTATTGACTTTGCAATGGACAGCGTAGGTCATATACGCGGTGGTCTTGCTATGGCATCGGTGATGGCTTGTATGCTGTTTGCCGCGGTATCTGGTTCATCACCTGCAACAGTGGCTGCTATTGGCTCTATTGTTATTGTTGGTATGGTACGCGCAGGTTATCCAGAAAAATTTGCAGCAGGCGTTATCACTACTTCAGGTACCTTAGGCATTTTAATTCCACCATCGATTGTAATGCTGGTTTATGCGGCTGCGACAGAAGTGTCTGCCGCTAGAATGTTTATGGCTGGTTTAATTCCAGGCTTAATGATGGGTTGTATTTTAATGTTAGCAATCTACATTGTTGCACGAATTAAAAAACTGCCTTCGCGCCCTTTCCCTGGAATAAAAGCACTAAGCATATCAAGTGCTAAAGCAATGGGTGGATTAGCACTCATTCTTATTGTACTGGGTTCAATCTACGGTGGTGTTGCCAGTCCAACTGAAGCAGCTGCGGTAGCTTGTGTGTATGCTTACTTTATTGCAGTATTTGGCTATCGGGATATTGGACCACTCAAGAATGTTGCTTGGCGAAATAAACAAGAGTCTTTAATCGGCGCCTCATTACGCAATATAGGACACATGTTGCTTGCCGTTATTAAAACGCCAACCGACAAAGAAATCCGTCATGTAGTACGTGATGGCGCTAAAGTTAGCATTATGTTGTTGTTCATTATTGCTAATGCCATGCTGTTTGCTCACGTATTAACCACCGAGCGTATTCCACATATTATTGCCGAAACGATTGTCGGATTTGGATTACCCGCATGGGGTTTTTTGATCATCGTCAACTTATTGTTATTAGCTGCGGGTAACTTTATGGAACCTTCAGCTATTCTGTTGATTATGGCGCCAATATTATTCCCTATCGCAACCCAGTTAGGTATCGATCCTATTCACTTAGGCATCATTATGGTGGTCAATATGGAGATAGGCATGCTCACACCGCCTGTAGGGCTCAATCTGTTTGTCACTGCAGGAATAACAGGAAAAAGTATGGGGTGGGTAATTCAATCGTGCCTGCCTTGGCTGGTATTGTTACTCGGTTTCTTGATGTTGATTACCTATATTCCTCAAATTTCACTATTTTTACCTGAGTATATAGACAAATTAAACGGCTATTAGCTTGATAATTCGCGTATTATAGACGAGCCTTAATTTATTAAGGCTCGTTTTTTTACACATGCTCAATAATCATCATAACTATTACCGATTGGGAATATGCATGCTTTCATTCTCGACTACCAAAAAACGTAAAATTGTACTGAGCATCATGCTCATCATCGGGTTATTACTGACCCTAAAAGTTACGTATTGGTATTTACTTGAACAGGGCACAAAGTCCATTGCTGAACAATCTGAAAAACAAATCAATGAACTGGTAATTTTTATTGATAACGCCCTTTCACACTACGAAAATATTCCAGCAGTGCTCGCGCAAAATCCCATCTTAGAGCAAGGGTTACTTGATCAACGCAATCCTCAAACAATCGAAAAACTTAACGCTTATTTATCTGAATTACAGCAAGTTACAGAGTCGTCAGATATTTACCTTACTGATGCGCTCGGAGTTGCTATTGCCGCCAGCAATTGGGATGTACCCAACTCTTTTATAAATCATGATTATTCATTTAGGCCCTACTTTATTGATGCTATATCAGGAAAGTCTGGACGATATTATGCAGTCGGTACCTCATCCAATAAGCGCGGATTCTACTTTGCTAATCCGGTATATCACAAGGGAGTGGTATTGGGTGTAGTGGTTGTGAAAGTTGATATAAGTTTGATTGAACAACAAAGTAGTGGCATTGCCATCGCAAGCCAATATGAGTTTATGATTAGCGATCCTGACAATATAGTGTTTCTTTCAAGCATTAATAGTTGGCGATTTAATTCATTAACGCCGCTAACACAGGCAAAACGTTTTGCACTTAATTCATCAAAACGCTATGCAAACCGACCCATTGGTGAGCTTAGCATTACCCCTAATTTTGCCTTAGGTGAGTCAAGCACGACTCAGGTATACCAAATCTCGTCTTCTGAAGGCAAAGAGAAGTATTTAGAACGCCACCAGTTAATGCCTAATGCTAACTGGAATGTACATATTCTAGCCCCCATGAAACCGTTATATGAGTCTTTACCGCCTATTATGTTGCTAGCGGCGACACTTTACTTATTACTGGCTTTGTTTATTATTTACAGCTTAGAACGAAGAAAAAACTTTCTTCGGATGCGTCAAGCCCAAAACCTATTAGAACAACGCGTGAAAGAACGCACATTAGAGTTAGAACAAGCCAACACTCAATTAAAAGACACTCAAGACGAGCTCATCCAAGCGGCAAAACTCACGGTCATAGGCAGTCTTTCCGCCAGCATAAACCATGAACTCAATCAACCGCTGGCCGCTCTGCGCAGCTATGCACAAAACACTCAAACCTTTATTGGCCGTAATATGATTGAAGATGCCAGTAGCAATATCAAAATCATGATAGAACTAACTGATCGGCTTGCAGATATTATTGGTCAGTTTAAAAGCTTTACACGTAAATCTCAGGGTAAAGACAACGCTACTGAAATTAATCAATCAATTGAGCAAGCACTTACCATTGTTCAACCTGAAATGGATAAACAAGGCGTTAAGTTGTCGCTTAAATTATTAACGGGCAAATGCCAAATATGGGGTGACAGCGTCAGATTACAACAAGTACTGGTTAACCTTATTAGCAATGCTATCGTTGCTATGCATCAATCCACTGAGCGACAATTGCAAATCAAAGTCTATTGCGACAGTAAGGTCAATATAAGTATCCAAGACAGTGGTCCTGGTGTAAGAGAAAGCCAGATGAACAAAATTTTTGAACCTTACTATACCACCAGTGAGCGTCAAGGATTGGGCTTAGGGTTGTCCATCTCGCAGCGGATTATTGAGTCAATGCAAGGTTCTATTACTGTCGAGAACGCCATACCCGGTGGGGCTATTTTTCATATCATTTTGCCACTTTATTTACGCGAGGAAGTGTAAACGTGACTCAAATACAAGACATCAATAATTATCAAGTCATTATTGTTGATGATGAACCTCATATCGGTATCGTATTACAGCAATTATTTAAACTAGAGAATATCAGCGCGCTGGCGATTACGAACCCGCAATATATAGCTAACCAAATAACCGCTAACTGGCCAGGCATAGTGATTTCTGATGTCAATATGCCGCAACTCGATGGCTTGAGTTTATTGCAACAACTGAAAAAACAAGACAATGACTTACCTGTAGTACTATTAACGGGTTTTGGTGATATCGCCATGGCGGTAGACGCACTCAAAAAAGGTGCTTACGACTTTATCGAAAAACCATTTAACAACGAACATATACTCGATGTGACCAAACGTGCATTAGATAAACGTGCGCTAACACTTGAGAACCGTAAACTTAAACGCGAACTTGAATCGCACATAGCACCTGGCCCACGTATTTTAGGCAGTAGTCCTGGTGTAATGAAAATGCGCCACCTTATTGACCAAGTGCTAGACACACCGGCAGATATCATGATTGAAGGTGAAACAGGCGCAGGTAAAGAACTTGTCGCCCGATATCTGCATGACCACAGCTATCGTAACAAAGCCAATTTTGTCGCCATTAATTGCGGTGCAATCCCTGAAAACCTCATTGAAAGTGAACTCTTTGGTGCTGAATCGGGTGCTTTCACTGGCATAGACAAACGCCGGATTGGTAAGTTTGAATATGCTAATGGTGGCACGCTACTTCTAGATGAAATAGAAAGCACTCCTATGGCTTTACAGGTTAAATTACTGCGAGTGTTGGAAGATCGTAAAGTCGAACGATTAGGATCAAATACACCGATAAATTTAGACATAAGAGTTATTGCCGCAACAAAATTAAACTTGCAACAACTGTGTGAAGAAGGGAAATTCAGACAAGATTTATTGTACCGACTTAACCTGGTGACCATTGTCATCCCTCCACTACGAGATCGCCGAGAAGACATTCCATTACTGTTTTTACATTTTGCCAGAATTGCTTCTGCTCGTTACCATAAAGCACTCATTGCATTAAATCCCCAGCAAACCATGGTGCTAACCTCTCACGACTGGCCAGGCAATGTACGCGAGTTGCGCAACTTAGCAGAGCGTTATGTATTACTGGGTGCAGAAGCCGCTTTTGCGGGCAATTTAGACAGCCACACGACTATGCACACTAGCATGTCACTTCAACAACGAGTTGAGTTCTTTGAGAGGATGTTGATTGAAGAAGCTTTAAGCCATAACAAAGGCAGTATTAAGCTAACAATGGAGCAGCTCGAATTACCGCGTAAGACCTTGTACGACAAAATGCGCAAGTTTGACTTAGACCGTAAACAATTTATCGAGAGCTAACTCGCTTTGGATACATCAATAACCTGTTGTTGATGTATCCCTAAACGCCATATAGCCACTAAAAGCAGTGTCAAAAGGCTCATCGATCCGACAACCACTCCATTCCATTCTGCTTCGTGCCAAAATAGCATTAAATAAGGCCCTCCCAGAGATGCACCAAGATAGTAGCAACATAAATACAGCGATGTTGCCTTAGCACGATGACTGGTTGCACGGATAGCAACAAACGAATTGCAACAGCTATGAGTTAAGAAAAATCCGCAAGCACTGATCAAAAAGCCCACCACAATAGCAGTCAATGTATCCACTAAGGTCAACAACGTGCCAGCGACCATCAAGCATAACGCCACCCTAAATAATGGCATCGAGCCATAGCGCATAATCCATTTTGCCGACAAATAAGAAGCGAAGGTGCCACTTGAATAACATAGAAAAATCAAGGTTGCATTAAAGCGACTTAAACCATAAGGTTCAGCCATAATATGCAATTGAATAAAGCTAAATTGATTAACCATCATCATAAATGCTAAGCCACCAATGGCATAAGCAAGGCGCATCTGCGAGTCTGACAAATGGAACATAAAGCCATCGATGTCTTGCTTTACTTTATGCATCAAAGAGACTTTTTGCTTTACCACTGGGGGCTTAATTTCTTTACGCGGCAATAAATACGTTACCAATGCCACTCCCATTAACGTTACCAAAAATATCAACCCCATAGACGACTGCCACGATAAATTTTGGGCCATTAACCCACCGAAAATTCGTCCTGCGATGCCGCCCATACTGTTGGCCATAATGTATACGGCAGCAGCTTTTAGCATAAAGGAAGGAGCCAATTGCTCTTTAAAATAGGCCATCGAAATCGCAGGAACAGCAGCAAGCAAAATACCTTGAAGTAAACGAACCCAAAGTAAGTCATCAAAAGTCTGAGCAAAAATCAACAATATATTAGATGCAGCAAGTAACCATAAACTCACCACAATAGGGGCCAACCGTCCTATCCGGTCAGATAAAACCGCATAAAAAAGTAATGAAAAAGCTAAGGTAAAACTGGTAACCGATAACACCAAAGTAGCTTGTGCGCCAGACACATCAAAATGTTCCGCTATAGACGGCAGCATGCCTTGTACTGTGTACAAATTAATGTAAATCACCATAGAAGCGATGCACAAGGCCCAAATTAAACGAGTTTGCGCATGCGAACGATAAGTCTGAGATAACTCTGTCATAAACAACCTAAACAGCACATTAGGGTAGAAAACAGATTATTACCCGCCAAATAAATAGATCAATGACGGGCATAAGAGTTTGTGAACTAGATTACGAAGTGGTTATTTAACGCGTTTCATTAACACTTGAGTGGTAAATTGACCGTTACTGATCACACGGAACTTATCATACGTTTGAAAAATAGCATTTCCTTGATAAGTGATCATTGCCACAACACCGTAATCAACACCGCTTTTGACTAACTCAGCAGGTAAGGTGAATTTAAATGGAACGGGTGCTCTGGCTATATCAAAGTTTTTTTGAGAAATAATCGCCCCCGGAGTATTGAAATCAATCAATGCGATGTTAATTTTACACCCCTGTGGTAAAGCAATTTTTTCTATATAGCCGGCATAGCCATTTACAATAACAGGTTTTTCAGGCTCAATCGTCACACAACCATTCAGCATAATGGCGATCAAAGTGACAACCGCGAATTGTATCCCTTTCTTAATTATTAACATGTTAGCGTCCTACTTGGTCATTCTGATTAAACCTTCCTGTGTGGCAGAAGCCACAAGACGTCCTTGCTGATCAAAAAACTGCCCTTTTACAAATCCACGTCCACCGCCTGCATTGGGGCTATCAATACAGTACAAGAGCCATTCTCCCATATTAAATGGCCGATGGAACCACATGGCATGATCAATAGTGGCCATACGCATACCTGGAGTTAAAAAAGACACCCCATGGGGCTGAGTTGCTGTGGCTAAAAAATTAAAATCCGATGCGTAAGCGAGTAAATACTCTTGAATACTGTGATCCGATGGTACTTGTCCATTGGCACGTAGCCATACATACCCTTTTGCCTCTGTGGTGTTTGGCGCGATAGGATGAACTGGGTTAACTAAACGCATTTCAATCGGAGAGTCTGCCATAAATTTTTCGAGCATTTTCGCAGGTACTTTATCACGCATGGTCACTGCAAGTTCTTGCTGATTCAATAAACCTTCAGGTCCGGGCACATCAGGCATGACATCTTGATGATTAAAGCCTTCTTCAACCGTTTGGAACGAACAGGTCATATAAAAAATAGGTCGACCTTTCTGAATCGCTTTCACTCTACGCGCACTAAAGCTTCCTCCGTCGCGCATATTTTCAACATCGTAAATAATCGGTAGCTTTTCGTCACCGGCACGTAAAAAGTATGAGTGTAAAGAATGTACATGACGGTCTTCACTAACCGTTTGTTTTGCAGCACTTAACGCTTGCCCCATCACCTGGCCACCAAACACGTGCCCGAAGCCTAAATCTTGACTCTGGCCGCGAAACAGACCTAACTCAATCTTCTCAAGTGACAACAATGACAATAAATCGTTTAATACCTGACTCATAACACCTTCTCTACAACTTGGATTAACGTTAAGGTTACCTCAGTTAAGCTGATGTTTTCTAGCTTATTCTATGGTAATAGCTGAATTAAAGTCATCTTGTGACAAATCACAAAATAGTGATGCAACGCAAATATTCATATCTGCAGCCTTATTGAATATTTGGTATGCTATTAGACATAACTAATCAACAGTGCGTCTCACAATATTATGCAACCTAGCTCAATGCAATCATGGTTTATGGCTATCCGTCCTCGTACGTTACCGGCGGCAATCGGTCCATTATTAATTGGAAACATGCTCGCGATTGGGCTCGAACAATTTAGCTTACTCATCGCCTTCACCTCAATGCTATGTGCGGTATTATTGCAAATTTCAGTTAATCTCGCTAATGACTACTTTGACTTTAAGAATGGTATCGACACCGAAGAGCGTCTCGGTCCAATAAGAGTCACTCAAAGCGGCATACTTGCGCCTTCATCAGTACGAAACGCCATGATCGGTTGCCTTATTACATCACTATTAGTGGGTTCATTACTGATCGTTCACGGTGGCTGGCCCATTGCCATTCTTGCAGCAGCCTCTATATTGGGCGCGTTGTGTTATAGCGGAGGCCCCTACCCACTTGCGTCACATGGATTAGGTGAAATTGCTGCATTTGTATTTTTCGGCTTAGTCGCCGTTGTTGGCAGTTACTATTTACAAGCAGGCACCACCACCATGACAGCGTGGTTACTAGGCTGTGCTATTGGCTTTTTTAATGCGGCCATCATGCTAGTCAACAATACTAGAGACATTTCTACCGACACTAAAGCAGGTAAAAATACCCTTGCGGTACGAATTGGTGAAGCACAAGCTAAAGTGTTGTACCAAAGTTTTGTCTATTTACCATTTGGTATCATTATCGCGGGATTCCTGCTCGGGTCACTCGATGGATTACCTGTATTATTATCGGGAACATCATTAATCATTGCGCGTAATCTCAGCCGCGAATTTTACGATAACTCAGGTGAAGCATTAAATCCGATCCTTGGACAAACAGCTAAATTGACGATGATTTTTAGCGTCTTATTTAGCATTGGATTGTACTTTTCGCTGACCTAACCATTTTCCTTAACTAAATAAAAAAGGCGCTTCATTGTAAAATGAAGCGCCTTTTTTAACGTAAGCGTAATTACACCTTAGACAAAGTGCGTTGTTTTGCACTCCAATCTAAATGGTATTTCTCACCAGCGGGCTTATCGGTGCGCTCAAAAGTATGTGAACCGAAAAAGTCGCGCTGACCTTGTAATAAATTAGCGGGTAATGTCTCACAGCGGTAACTGTCGTAATAGGCAATAGCCGAACTAATACAAGGTGCAGGAATGCCTTGCATAACAGAGGCTGCAACCGTTTTACGCCAGTTAAGGTGTTTTTTCGACAATGTCTGACTAAAAGTGTCGGCCATTAATAAGTTTGCTAGGTTTGCATCTTCTTGATAAGCCTTAGTAATAGACTGCAAGAATGTCGCTCGAATAATACAACCCGCTCGCCAAATTTTAGCAATTTCAGCAAAATCTAAAGACCAATTTTGCTCTTTAGCATTCATCGCCATCAACTGGAAACCTTGAGCATAACAGCACACTTTAGCGCAATATAATGCATCTTCAAGGTTAGCAATAAACTCAGCTTTTTCAGCATCACTAAAACTGACTGGTGCAGGTCCTGCTAACTTCGAGCTTAGCTGCATACGCAAGTTTTTCTGAGTACTCACAGCGCGTGCATAAACAGCTTCTGCAATCGTTGGCGCTGGGCAACCAATTTGCAAGCTGCTCACTGCAGTCCATAAACCAGTGCCTTTTTGGCCTGCTTTATCTAAAATCATTTCAACTAACGGCTTGCCAGTTAAGGGATCGTCTTGTTGTAAGACTTCAGCACTAATCCCCATAAGGTAACTGTTAAGAATACCTTTATTCCAACCATTGAACACATCACCGATGTCATGGGCAGACATGCCTAAGCCGTCACTGAGTAACTGGTAAGCTTCGCAAATAAGTTGCATATCCGCATATTCAATGCCGTTATGAACCATTTTAACGTAATGACCAGAACCAGCAGGACCAATATAAGTCGCACATGGCTCACCTTCGGTTACTGGATTGCCAGGCTCAAAACGCTCAATCGGTAAACCTGTTACAGAATCCACTTTAGCAGCAATGGCTTTCCAAATTGGTTCGACATAACGCCATGCTTTTTCATCTCCACTAGGCATTAGCGATGGACCAAAACGTGCACCTACTTCGCCACCAGACACAGCAGAGCTAAAGAAAACAAACTTATCTTTATAACGTGCTTCGCGTTCTACCGTATCGGTCCAAAGGCTGTTACCCGTATCAATAACGATATCATTGGCTTCAATACCAGCTTCGATTAACGATTTACACACACCGTCAACAGGCCCACCAGCAGGCACAGATAAAACAATCACTCGAGGTTCAACTAATTTAGCCAGCATTTCTGTAAGATTATTACATGACTGCATGCGCGGTGCCGTACCTGCTTTGCGCTCACTTTCTTCTTGAGCCACAGCGGCGTTGACTTTTGGAGTATCTAAATCGAAAACTGCAACATGGTAGCCGTTGTCAGCAATGTTTAATGCGAGGTTCTTGCCCATAACACCAAGGCCGATAACGCCGACGTGAGATTGTTGGGTGTGGTTATTCATAGTGTATGTTTCCACAGGTCACAGAGATTAATCGCGTAGTGCGAATCCATTTGGGTGGCAATTATAGCGATTCTTGTAACTAAATTACCAGTCACAAAACGCGGAAACGCTGTTTTTTACAATGTATGCTCAATCTGTTTATTAGGAGGTAACATCTTGTCACAATAGAAAAAACCATAAAAACACTGGTTTTTTATGGTTTCGATTAAAAATCACCGCGTCTTATACTACGGTTAATTAGTGAAGAGTAACATCATGTTAACTCAGTAGTTAGTGCATTAGCATAACCCATTCTAGTCAGCGCATTGCGAACAATATCCAAGGTTTGTGGGTCTTCAATCGTTGCTGGCATGGTGTACTCTTGATTGTCAGCAATTTTACGCATTGTGGCGCGTAATATTTTTCCAGAGCGAGTTTTAGGCAACTTTTGCACAGCACTGACTAGCCTAAATGAAGCCACTGGGCCAATTTCATGACGTACCAAGGCAAGTAACTCTTTATAAAGAGCTTCATCTGACAAGGTAACGCCATTTTTAAGCACGACTAATCCAAGAGGCACCTGGCCTTTTAGTTTATCTTGCACACCAATTACCGCAGCCTCGGCCACCGCTTCATGCTGACATAAAACTTCTTCAAATCGACCCGTAGATAAACGGTGTCCGGCAACATTTATGATGTCGTCAATTCGGCTCATAATGTATAAATAACCATCTTCATCGACATAACCCGCATCTCCAGTTAAGTAATAACCAGGATACATAGACAAGTAACTGTCGATATAGCGTTTATCATTTTGCCACAAAGTCGTTAATGTGCCTGGTGGTAAAGGTTGCTTTATCACCACATTACCACTTTCATTAGGAGCCACTTGTTGCCCCATCGCATCAAGAATCTCCACTTGGTATCCAGGTACTGCGCGCGCAGGCGATCCGGCTTTAATCTCTATCGGATCGGTGCCCATCAAATTTGCCGCGACTGGCCAACCGGTTTCGGTTTGCCACCAATGATCAATTACAGGTTTACCTAACTGCTGCTGACTCCAATTTAAGGTGTCAGGATCGCAACGCTCCCCCGCTAAATACATTTGCTTCAGACAAGTTAAATCAAATTGTTTAATAAACTCGCCGTCAGGATCTTCTCGTTTTATGGCACGAATAGCGGTGGGGGCGGTAAAAAAGCTACGAACATTTTTTTGTTCGATAATACGCCAAAATGCACCCGCATCAGGCGTACCAATAGGCTTACCTTCGTACATTATGGTCGTCGCACCCACAAGCAATGGCCCATAAACAATATATGAATGCCCTACCACCCAGCCAACATCAGATGCCGCCCAAAAAACATCGCCAACACCAATGTCATAAATGTGTTTCATCGACCATGCTAATGCGACTGCATGGCCACCATTATCACGTACTACACCTTTAGGTTGACCAGTGGTACCAGAGGTATATAAAACATATAAAGGATCGGTCGCATCGAGCGACACGCAATCAGCGTCAGGCGCACCCACCAGTGAATTGTACCAATCCAGATCTCTTGGTGACTGTAGTTGTGCTTGATATTCAGTACGATTTAAAATAATGCAGTGATCGACTTGATGTTGTGCTTGAGATAATGCGTCATCGAGTAAAGGCTTGTACGGTACGACACCAGAAGGCTCAATACCGCATGAAGCAGACAGAATTAACTTGGGTTTTGCATCGTTAATACGCGTAGAAAGCTCATTGGCGGCAAAACCACCAAATACCACAGAATGAATTGCACCAATCCGTGCACATGCCAGCATGGCATAGGCGGTTTCTGGCACCATTGGCATATAAATAACCACTCGGTCGCCTTTTTCGACGCCAAGAGACACCATCAATCCAGCCAAGCGTTTAACTTGAGCCAACACAGATTGATAGCTAATAGAGTATTCGTTGTGCGTCACAGGACTAATATAGTGAATTGCAGTTTGCTCGCCTCGCCCAGCTAATACATGGCGATCAACGGCATTGAAGCAGGTGTTCATCTTACCATCAGCAAACCAACGATAAAACGGTTTGTCGCTGTCATCTAATACCTTTTTTGGCGCAACATCCCAATGAATGGATTTTGCCGCTTGTTGCCAAAATACTTCAGGCTCGGCTATCGATTGTGCGTGCATTGATAGTCCTAACTCAGCCATATTGTTCTCCGTTAATCAGCATTTATTAAATTGATTATGAGCAGAATTTATCAAATAGCCCTATTAGACCAAGGGATAATAGCGTTACATAATGCGAGAAATACCTTTAATTTCAATCGAGTGTTTAACTTAAGCAGTACAAATGACAAATATAAAAAAATACAAAACAGAACAGACGGTTAAGGTATAATTATGGTATAAGTGGCAAGCAAAATTAACACAATATCCACAGTTTAAAAGCTGAAACAACCGCACCAAACTTTACCTTTACGTAAACTTCATATATCTTGCATCAAAAGAAACACTTTTGGTGACATGATGAGCACAACCCACATTCCTCAATCAACATATTCAATCAGTGACTTATCAAAAGAATTTGATATCACCACCCGCAGTATTCGTTTTTACGAAGACCAAGGCTTGATTAAACCTAAGCGTCGCGGGCAAACCCGAATTTACAGCCTGAAAGACCGAGTGCGCTTAAAACTTATTTTACGCGGCAAACGCCTTGGTTTTTCGTTAGCAGAAACACGACGTTTATTTGAACTTTACGACGCGGATAAAAGCAGCTCAACTCAACTACAAACTATGCTTGATTTAGTGAACGAGAAAAAATCAGCTCTTCAACAACAAATGGACGACATTAAAGTCGTGCTAATGGAGCTAAATTCAGCCGAACAACAGTGCAAAGCGGCATTAGCCGACAATTCGACTAAGAAAGCCAAATAACAACAAAAAATAACTGGCTGACTCAATTCAGCCAATAGCTTTGCCCCACTGCCAAAAACGCAACCATAAAGCGTTGGCAGCAAATGTTTTACCAGACCATAAAAAATTCAACAGGACACATGAAAATGAGCGATTTATATACCAGTTTAAACTTCGGTTTAGGTGAAGATGTTGACATGTTACGTGACGCCGTTCGTGGTTTTGCCGCCAACGAAATTGCCCCCATGGCCGCCCAAGTCGATATCGACAATGAGTTCCCTAATCAGTTATGGCCAGTACTTGGCGAGATGGGTTTATTAGGTGTTACTGTTGATGAGCAATATGGCGGCGCTAACATGGGCTATCTTGCTCACGTTGTCGCAATGGAAGAAATCTCCCGCGCATCAGCCTCTATTGGGTTAAGTTATGGTGCTCACTCAAACTTATGTGTGAACCAAATTAACCGTAACGGTAATGACGCTCAAAAAGCTAAATACTTACCTAAACTAGTCAGTGGCGAACACATTGGTGCACTTGCCATGAGCGAACCCAATGCCGGTTCTGATGTAGTGTCAATGAAACTGCATGCTCGCAAAGAAGGCGATCGTTACATCCTTAACGGCAATAAAATGTGGATCACTAACGGGCCTGATGCCCATACCTATGTTATTTACGCCAAGACCGACTTAGAAAAAGGCGCTCATGGCATTACCGCATTTATCGTTGAGCGTGGATCGAAAGGATTTAGCCAAGCACAAAAACTCGACAAGCTAGGTATGCGCGGTTCGAACACCTGTGAATTGGTGTTTGAAGACTGTGAAGTGCCAGAAGAAAACATCTTAGGCGGCCTCAATAATGGCGTAAAAGTGTTAATGAGTGGCCTTGATTATGAACGTGTAGTGTTGTCTGGTGGCCCATTGGGCATTATGTCTGCTTGTATGGACATAGTGGTGCCATACATTCATGAACGCGAACAGTTTGGTAAGTCAATTGGTCAATTCCAACTAGTGCAAGGCAAGTTAGCCGATATGTACACGGGTATGAACGCTGCCCGCGCTTATGTTTACAGTGTGGCTAAATCTTGTGACCGTGGTGAAACCACTCGTAAAGATGCCGCTGGCGCTATTTTGTACAGTGCAGAACTTGCCACTAAAATGGCCTTAGATGCCATTCAATTACTGGGCGGAAATGGCTATGTGAATGAATACGCAACTGGCCGTTTATTACGTGATGCTAAGCTTTACGAAATTGGTGCAGGCACCTCAGAAATTCGCCGTATGTTAATTGGTCGTGAGCTGTTTAACGAATCAAAATAACCAGTACTTGCATCACGAAGGCGACATATCAAGCGTGTCATGTCGCCTTTATCAAGCCCCTATTTTTTGCTTCATTAAGGATATAGAAATGACGCAACTGAGCAGCCGTATCAATCCTCGCAGTGACGAATTTAAAGCCAAGTCAGACAGCATGACGTTATTGGTCGATGATCTTCAACAAAAACTAAAAAAAATTGAACAAGGTGGCGGCCCTGTCGCATTAGAACGCCATTTATCTCGTGGTAAATTATTGCCACGCCAGCGCGTTGAAAAGCTGCTCGACCCGGGTTCACCCTTCTTAGAAATATCGCAATTTGCCGCTTACGAAGTCTATGACGAAGAAGTTCCAGCCGCTGGTGTCATTGCTGGTATCGGCCGCGTCAGTGGTGTTGAGTGCATGATTATCGCCAACGACGCCACCGTAAAAGGCGGTACTTACTACCCGATTACCGTTAAAAAGCATTTACGTGCGCAAGACATCGCCAGCCGTTGTCACTTACCGTGCATCTACTTAGTCGATTCTGGTGGCGCGAATTTACCTCGCCAAGATGAAGTATTTCCAGATCGCGATCATTTCGGCAGAATTTTTTATAACCAAGCGCAAATGTCAGCCAAAGGTATTCCGCAAATTGCTGTCGTCATGGGCTTGTGTACCGCAGGCGGCGCCTACGTTCCTGCAATGGCCGATGAGTCTATTATTGTTAAAGATCAAGGCACCATCTTTTTAGCCGGACCTCCATTAGTGAAAGCAGCGACAGGTGAAGAAGTCAGTGCAGAAGAACTTGGCGGTGCAGAAGTTCACACTAAAATATCGGGTGTTGCCGATCATTTAGCGCAAAATGACGACCACGCGCTTGAACTCGCTCGCCGTGCAGTACTGCGTCTTAATCATCAAAAAGAAATCAAAAGCTTATTAAGCCCAGTCAAACCACCTAAGTTCGATATCCATGAATTGTACGGCATTGTCGGTACCGATCTTAAAAAGCCGTTTGATGTAAAAGAAGTCATTGCCCGAGTGGTTGATGACTCTGACTTTGACGAATTTAAAGCCAACTACGGGGCAACCCTAGTGTGTGGTTTTGCGCGTATTCACGGTTACCCAGTTGGTATTGTGGCCAATAACGGCATTTTGTTTTCTGAGTCGGCGCAAAAAGGCGCTCATTTCATTGAACTGTGTTGCCAACGTAAAATTCCGCTGTTATTCCTGCAAAATATTACCGGCTTTATGGTGGGTAAAAAGTACGAACACGAAGGCATTGCTAAACATGGCGCCAAAATGGTAACCGCAGTGTCTTGTGCCAACGTGCCTAAATTTACCGTGATCATCGGTGGCAGTTATGGCGCGGGTAACTACGGCATGTGTGGGCGCGCATTCGAACCGACCATGATGTGGATGTGGCCTAACGCGCGTATTTCGGTAATGGGTGGCGAACAGGCTGCTGGTGTATTAGCCACAGTGCGCCGCGATGGTTTAGCTCGCAAAGGGGTTGAATGGTCAGCAGAAGATGAGCAAGCCTTCCGTAAACCCATTGTTGATCAATACGAAAAAGAAGGTCATCCGTATCATGCCAGTGCCCGACTTTGGGATGATGGCATTATTGATCCGGCACAAACGCGTGACGTGGTCGGCTTAGCCTTATCGGCAGCATTAAATGCTCCTATTGAAGATACCCGCTTTGGGGTGTTCCGCATGTAATTGTGCGGTTAATTCAGCTAATTAAGGAGTAATAAATAATGTTTTCAAACCAATATAAGTTCATTGAATGCCGCCTAGAACAAGGGGTGGCAGAGCTCATTTTAAACCGAGTTGAAGTACATAATGCCTTTGATGAAGTGATGATCAGCGAGATGATCCAGGCTATCGAACACTTTGCCAAAGACAGTCAATGCAATATGTTGATATTACGTGCTAATGGCAAAAATTTTAGTGCTGGCGCCGACCTCAATTGGATGCGCAAACAAGCACTGATGGACTTTGACCAAAACCTGACTGATGCCCACCAGCTTGCCAAGCTGATGCATGTGTTAGACAAGTTTCCAAAGCCAACTATTGCCTTAGTACAAGGCGCAGCCTTTGGTGGTGCATTAGGGCTGATTTGCTGCTGCGATATTGCCATTGCCAACACTCGCGCCAGTTTTTGTTTAAGCGAAGTGAAGCTAGGGCTTATCCCTGCTGTGATAAGTCCGTATGTGATTCGAGCCATGGGTAATCGCCAATCACGCCGCTTTATGCTGACCGCTGAACGCTTTAGTGCTGACGTAGCCTTAACTCATCAAGTCATTCACGAAGTTAACGACGACTTAGATGCTGCTGCGGCCCCCTTCATCGCAGCATTTAATGCCAATAGCCCTCAGGGCATGGCATGGGCAAAGAATCTCGTATCGCATTTAGAAAACGGCGTGATTGACGACGCTACGCTCAATTTTACCAGCGAGCAAATTGCTCGTATTCGTGTATCAGATGAAGGTCAAGAAGGCCTTAATGCTTTCTTTGAAAAACGCACGCCTACATGGCAAGCCGCTAAACCTGATCCACAAGGAGCCTAATAATGTTTACCAAATTACTGATTGCTAACCGTGGTGAAATTGCTTGCCGTATTATTAAAACGGCTCAAACCATGGGTGTTCGCACCATCGCCCTTTATTCCGATGCCGACAAAGATGCGCGTCATGTGGCAATGGCGGATGAATCGTTTTACCTAGGCGGCAGCGCCCCTGCCGACTCATATTTAAAAGCTGATTTAATTATTGAGATAGCTAAAAAATCGGGTGCGGAAGCCATTCACCCTGGTTACGGTTTTTTATCAGAAAATGCCGAGTTTGCCCGTAAATGTGAGCAAAATGGCATCGCCTTTGTCGGACCTGGTAGCGATGCGATTGATGCCATGGGCAGCAAAAGTGCCGCCAAAGAAATCATGTCAAAAGCCAATGTGCCCTTAGTGCCGGGTTATCATGGCGACGATCAAACGGATGCTACGTTAATAGCAGAAGCCAAAGCGGTTGGCTTCCCGTTACTGATTAAAGCTGCCTACGGTGGTGGTGGTAAAGGAATGCGCATCGTTGAAAACGACGGTGAAATTCTTGAAGCTATTAAATCCGCACGCCGTGAAGCCAGCTCGTCATTTGGCAATGACAAACTGTTAATGGAACGCTACTTACGTCAACCACGTCATGTTGAAGTGCAAGTGTTTGCCGACACTCAAGGCAACGCTATTTACTTATCTGACCGTGACTGCTCAATTCAACGTCGCCATCAAAAAGTGGTTGAAGAAGCACCAGCCCCCGGTTTGTCAGACGAACTACGAGCTCAAATGGGGAACGCCGCCGTTGCTGCCGCCAAAGCCATTGATTATGTTGGCGCGGGCACCGTTGAGTTTTTACTCGATACCGATAATAGCTTCTACTTCATGGAAATGAACACCCGTTTGCAAGTAGAGCATCCGGTTACCGAAATGGTGACTGGCCAAGACTTAGTAAAATGGCAGCTAGTTGTCGCCAGTGGTGGTGAATTACCGCTACGCCAAGATGAAGTGCGTATTCATGGTCATTCATTTGAAGTGCGAATTTACGCTGAAGATCCGCAAAACGAATTTTTACCTGCCAGCGGTAAGCTCAATTTTTTACGTGAACCAGAACAAAATCGTCACGTGCGTATCGATTCAGGTATTCGTGAAAACGATGTCATCAGTAACTTTTATGACCCGATGATCGCCAAGCTGATTGTATGGGATGAGTCGCGCCCTCGCGCACTGCAACGTTTAGTACACGCACTTGAGTCATACCAAATCAGTGGCCTTAAACATAACATCGAGTTTTTAGCCAACATTGCTGAACACCCAGCTTTTGCTGCGGCAGATTTCTGTACTGACTTTATTGAGCGTTATGGCGACACCTTAATTGGTGACGCTGCTATTGAAGCAGATACCGCGTTAGCACTAGCAGGACTTTTTCAAGTACTGTCACGTAAACAAGCAGCAAAAGCGTTGGCCATAAACAGCGCAGACCCGTATTCACCTTGGGGCCTCGTGAGCGGCTTTAGACTCAACAGTTCAAGCGTGCATCGTGTGTCGTTATTAACTGACGTATCCGCCGAAGTGCAACAGCATGACTTGTTGCTTACCGCCGTTGGCGAGCAATATCAATTGTGTTTACACGACCAAGTGTTGACGTTAGCGGGTGAGCTGAAAGCTGACTTACTTTTAGCTGAGATTAATGGCCATAAGAGCAAAATTCCTGTTAGCCATCAAGGCGACGACTTTACGCTATTTTTACCTTCTGGCAGTTATCACTTTAAAGCCATATTGGCTCAAGTGATTGAAGAAGTGATTAACCATGCTGATAAGCTTAAAGCACCAATGAATGGCACTGTTGTGACTCATTTAGTGGAAGTGGGCGAACAAGTCAAAGCGGGCCAAGGTTTATTAGTGATGGAAGCCATGAAAATGGAATACACCATCGAAGCGCCGTTTGATGGCGTGGTGAGTGAGTTTTATTTCCAAAGCGGTGAGCTTGTCAGTGACGGTGCACAACTATTAAACGTTGAACCATTAGCCTCTGAAGCTAACGTCGAGGAAGCGTAAATGTTACCGACTAAAGTGAGCATTTTTGACGTTGGCGCGCGTGACGGTTTACAAAACGAAGTGCCAGTGACCACTGCAGACAAACTCGCGCTAATCACACAACTTGGTGATGCAGGTATTAAGCGTATTGAAGCAGGCAGCTTTGTGTCACCTAAGTGGGTGCCACAAATGGCCGATTCTGATGCCGTATTGCAGCAACTCAAACGACAAGCTGGTGTGGTTTACAGTGCATTAACCCCTAACCTAAAAGGGTTTGAACTAGCCCTCGCTGCAGGTGCGGATGAAGTGGCTATTTTTGGCGCAGCATCAGAAAGTTTTAGTCAAAAAAATATTAATTGCTCTATTGATGAGTCAATCGAGCGCTTTATTCCGTTAATGGAAGCAGCCAAAAAACATGGGATTGCAGTGCGTGGCTACGTGTCTTGTGTGCTGGGTTGTCCGTACGAAGGCGACATTGATGTGAGAGAAGTCGCGAGAGTATCTGAGATCCTTTATAAAATGGGTTGTTACGAAATCTCATTAGGCGACACCATCGGCGTTGGCACTCCCAATAAAGCGCGGCAGATGGTTGAGGCTGTCGCTAAAGTGGTTCCTGCTGATAAGTTAGCTTTGCATTTTCACGACACATACGGCCAAGCGTTAGCCAACATACTTGCCTGCCTTGAAACCGGTATCAGCGTGTTTGATGCTTCAGTTGCTGGTCTTGGTGGTTGTCCATATGCAAAAGGTGCGTCGGGCAATCTCGCCACAGAAGATTTGGTGTATATGCTTCATGGCATGGGGATTGATACCGGTATTGACCTCGCTAAGCTTGCACTGGCGGGCGATACAATTAGCCGCGTGTTGGGGCGCGCTAATGGGTCTAAAGTGGCAAATGCAATCAGAACATAATCACATATACTCACTGGGGTGAGGCAAAACACTCCCCCTTGTGAACATAACAATAAGGACAACAAGATGGCAGGATTCAATAAAGTCGTCCACAGCTATGACGAAGCACTAGCAGGACTGAATGACAACATGACCATTATGGTCGGCGGGTTTGGTTTGTGTGGTATCCCTGAAGGCTTAATTAACCACATGGTTAAAATTGGCGTTAAAGGCTTAACGGCCATATCAAACAACGCCGGCGTTGATGACTTTGGCTTAGGGCTATTACTAAAGCAGCATCAAATTGCCACCATGATTGCATCATATGTTGGAGAAAATGCCACCTTTGAACAGCAAATGTTGTCAGGTGAACTCAATGTTATTTTAACCCCGCAAGGCACATTGGCTGAAAAAATTCGTGCTGGCGGCGCGGGTATTCCGGCATTTTTCACCGCGACAGGTTACGGAACGCCGATTGCTGACGGAAAAGAAACCCGTGAAATTAAAGGTCGTCATTACGTATTAGAAGAATCATTAACGGCAGATTTTGCCTTAGTTCGCGCCTGGAAAGCCGACACCATGGGTAATTTGGTGTTTCGCAAAACCGCCGCTAACTTCAATCCAATGATGGCCACCGCAGGTAAAATTACCGTGGTTGAAGCTGAAGAGATTGTTGAACCAGGTGAGTTAGATCCAAACCATATTCATACACCGGGTATATATGTTGATCGCGTTATCAAAGCCAGCTTTGAGAAACGAATTGAGCAACGTACCGTCAAAGCTGCGAAATAAGGGAGACAACACCATGGCACTGACCAGAGAACAACTCGCCCAGCGCGTAGCAAAAGAATTACAAGACGGTTTTTACGTTAATTTAGGAATTGGGATCCCTACCCTTGTGGCTAACTATATTCCTCAAGGCATGCAAGTGATGCTGCAATCTGAAAACGGTTTACTCGGCATGGGCGAGTTTCCGACAGAAGAAAACATTGATGCCGACCTTATCAACGCCGGCAAACAAACGGTTACCGCAGTGGCTGGCGCGTCATTCTTTTCATCAGCAGAAAGCTTTGCGATGATCCGTGGCGGCCACGTAGATCTCACCGTGTTAGGCGCATTTGAAGTTGATGTTAACGGCTCTATCGCCTCATGGATGATCCCAGGAAAACTGATTAAAGGCATGGGCGGTGCAATGGATTTAGTCGCTGGCGCTGATAATATTATTGTCACCATGATGCATGCAGACAAATACGGTAATTCAAAATTATTATCAAAATGTGAACTGCCATTAACCGGTTATGGTTGCATTAAACGTGTAATGACAGATTTGGCCTTTATGGAAATTAAAGATGGCGCATTCCATTTACTTGAACGTGCCCCTGGCGTGTCTGTTGAAGAGATCGTCACAAAAACAGCCGGTAAGCTAGTGGTGCCTGAGCATGTGCCTGAAATGACCTTTTAATTAATCTTAAACGGTTAATATAACAAAGCCCGCCACTCTGGATATACTCAGTGATGCGGGCTTTTTGTATTTTTTAAAATGACAACTAACTAAAAGTACCTATCGCTTCGTTGGTGTGACCGTTAATTTGCAGAAAACCTACAAGGTTAAAGGCGCAAGCAATTGATCATCTGCTGGAATAATCAATACGTTACTGCGCATGCGCTCTAAAACCAACTCGGCAGTATTGCCTATAATCCGTCCTAATAATCCTTCTCGCTGCCGAGCACCAATCACAAAATATTTACTCTTCAATCTGCAGGCTAGCTCAAACAAGCACAGCTCAGGCTCACCAGCAATAATATGGATACACTCAGGATCCATATTAAATTTAGCAATCTGTTTTTGATGATCTTTATATGCCTTTTTAACAAGAGCATGTGTATCAATCAAATCCATATCTCGTAATATTTTGGGTACCCTAAGCACAAAAGCTAAATGTAATTTGGTCCCTGTAGCTTCTGCAAGTTGCTTACCATATGCCACCACTACGCTATTGAGCTGTTGTTTAATTGGATCATGAGTAGCAAGATCGACAGCCATCAACGTTGCGTTGCCCTTAGTGAGTGGATTACTGGTTAATAATAATAACGGGATCCGCGTATGGCGTATCAACTGCCAGTCAGTGGGTAAATAATGGTCGGCATGATGTACAGCCTTCACCATAAGATCAAACCCATGACGAATAGAATGATGACAGGCATGTTCAAATAAATATTTGCTCCACACCATGTGTACCGGAATATCTTCACCTTTAAGATCCACGAGATGCTGCTTTAATTCAGCTTCTCGTTGATCCATTAACTGTTTTTGAGCAACGCTGACTAAACGAGGGTTATAACTTTCAGGACCACTAAAATAAGCATAAGAATAAGCAAAGACTTCCGCATTTTTGTTCAATTGCTTTGCCAGTTGCAAACCGCTGGCTACTGCGTCGGTATGCGCCTGTTCCATTTGTGCAATAATAAACACTTTGTCCATTTAAATCTCCTTATACAAGCCAATTTTTACTGTGCAAAACGCTTGAAAACAAATCAATTTACTCCATTAAACAAACATCTATCGGTAAGCTTAACAAAGCTGATGAGTAGGCTTCCCCAACTAATTATCTCGCTAATACTCCACTAGCAAAAATGAAGTTAAAAAACTGAGCAAAACATGAGCAAGGAACTATTTTTAGATTAGCCAATAGCGTAAGTTTGTGCTCAAGTATCGGTACAAAAGTTGATCGAAATCAACTTTCGTAAAGCAATATGAATCGATTATATATTAACCAACTTAGCGCAGAGATATGGCAATAGACAACTTTTTTATGTCACTCATTCTGGTTGCAGGTAGAGTTTTGGATGAACTTTGTGACCGACAGAGAGGCCAATCGCAGTAGGAGAAGCTACTGCGAGATTAATACTCCAATGGAATGCTTTTTTGAAGCCTGAAGTAAAAAAGGATTCCGATATGTGGTTGTTCCAGTTTTTCGGAAGCCGATAAAAAGGTCAAAATTACAGTACCTGATATTACAGTGATACTACGCTACTCAATATAATGATGGGCTGATGCCAAATTAATCTAAATGTTTATATTGGAATGCTCCTAAAACCTTGGCCAATAATTGTTGACCACTACCTTTGGTTCTTCCCTTTAAGACACGGTGATGTTCTCAAATGGTGGTATTAAAAAAATGTGTTCAGGTGATAACTAACACTATGAATATATAAACTTTTTAGTTTTCACCACATTGAATAAAAATAATTTTTGATGATGCAGTAAGCAATTAAATACCATAATATTCGTTACTCGAAGTTATAAATAAATTGGTCTAGCTGGACAGGGATTCTCTGAAGTGCACTAGGTTCCATTACATAAATGTAGGTAAATATTGCTTCTATCAATAACTAGAAGTAACTAAATTAAAAAGCTTTCTGGTCATTTAATTATGTAAATAGCACTAGCAACGTTCACTTTTGGTGGAGTCCAATTGTACCTATTCAGAAATACTACGAACTATACGGGATCACCATCTACACTTTGTGTGGAGAACGATAAATAATTGCGCCACCACGAATAATCGAGCATTTTACAAAGCATATTTAGTAAATTAGCAGTTCATAGATTGGCTGCTGTCGCTGGTTAGGAGAAGTAAGGGTTGCTCCTGATAATGATGCCGTATATGGATGTAAACACTGTATAACGAAATGATTCTAGGGGATAAAGGATGAGTAGATTATCAAGTAAAAGCTGGTTGAACGATTTGATGAATATTCATTTTCGAATAGCATGGTTTCGTGTGGTTGCTTTTGCCTTTATGTGGGTAATGCTTACTGAGGGGTCAGTAAACTCATGGTTGGTTGGCGCTCCGACAGTGCTCGTTGCTACGTTGATAAGTATGGTACTGGTATCTCCTTTTTCCTGCTCGGTGATTCACTCTGTACGCTTCGTGCCTTTTTTTATTTGGAACTCACTTCGTGGTGGTGCCAATGTAGCGTGGTGCGCATTAAATCCAAAAATTCCCATAGCCCCGGGCCTAATTGATTTTCCATTACGTCTGCCACCAGGAATATCCCGTGTATTTATGGCTAATACGGTCAGTCTGCTACCTGGTACATTGAGTGTCAATTTGGGGAAAAACCATTTAAAAGTTCATGTGCTTGATACACGAAAAAATGTGTTGTCGGAACTAATGACGTTAGAAAAAATAGTTGCCAAAATGTTCAATATCTCTTTGCACGATGGAAAAGGAGATGAATGCAATGAAAATATTTTATGAAAGGGTTTGCCTGCTGGAAACAACGAAGTTGGCGTGCAAGAGCTGGAATGTATTAGATGTATATGGCTTTATTATGGGGAATACTGCGGAATCAATCCTGAATCAGATTAATTGCTTCCTAAACGCAATCAAACCACTAGGCCTTAAAACGCCTGCTAAATTGGACGATTAAATCCGTATGCAAACTCTATATGTCTCACTGGCTTTGTTCCTTTTACTGAACCTCATTGTTGGAGTGTGGAGGGTGTTACGCGGCCCCACGGCAGCTGATCGCATGTTAACGGCACAGTTATTTGGCACCACATCAGTGGCGGTAATGTTATTACTGGCTCAAGCGACAGACAAACCAGCTCTTCATGATGTGGCATTAGTATTCGCCTTACTTGCTGCGGTAACCGCGGTAACCTTTGTCCGGCGAGTCTGGGGCGATAAGGAGACAAAGCATGACACTCATTAATGTCCTATCCAGCATCCTACTCTTCACTGGGGGCGCCTTCTTCTTAGCAGGCACTCTGGGCTTATTGCGATTTCCAGATGTATACACTCGCTTGCATGCTTTGACCAAAGCCGACAACGTGGGTCTGGGTCTGGTGGTCGCAGGATTAGCAGTTCAGGCACAAAGCTGGGGCACTGTGGGGAAATTGCTACTTATCTGGGCTTTTGTGATGCTTGCCAGTGCAACCACTTCCCATTTGATTGCAAGACGTGCATTGCAGCGAGGTATCAAGCCTTGGAAACGTTAAGCCTCCTTTACTGGGGGTTTGATAGCCTGTTAGTAACCGGCTTATTTTACCTAGCCTGGCAAGCTCTCGCCAGCCCAGATATGTTCAAATCGATTGTGCTGTTTATCAGTTTCGGATTATTAATGGCTTTAGCTTGGGTAAGGCTCAATGCTCCTGATATCGCTCTGGCTGAGGCGGCTATTGGTGCAGGCCTGACTGGCGCCCTGTTACTGGCCGCGTATGCGCGGCTAAAGGATCCCCGTGTTGATGAGTCTAACAGTGAGGAAGCGCAGCCAATTATTCCGCATAAATCGATTGAAGGTGATACAAATGATGAGTAAAAAGATACTTGGATACTCGAATCAGTATGAACCTGATGCTAATAATATGTCATTGATAGATATTGGCAGCATTATGACTCCCCTTCCCCTCGTCAGAGATTTCTGTGTGGTTTCCTTTTATAAGCTGCTACCCAGCCAACGTCAGGTGGCAGCTCAAAATCAGGAGAGATGATATGGATACAAGACCTTGGTTATTGTTGCCACTATTGCTGGTGCTCGGTGTTGTACTCAGTTATGCCGTATTGTCTATACCTGATCCTGCGCAAGAGCTGCCAACAATGCTGACCGACAACATGACGATAAGTGGCGCACACAATCCTGTGAGTGCGGTGCTGCTAAACTTTCGTGGTTACGATACTTTGCTGGAGATGGGAGTCTTACTGGCAGCTCTACTTGGCGTATGGTCTCTGGACGAAATGCCCACTTATCGCGGATCAGCCCCGGACCAGATTCTGGACATCATGTCTCGTCAGCTGATTCCCGTGTTTATTTTGGTGGCCGGTTACTTAGTGTGGGCAGGAGCTGATGCACCGGGGGGAGCTTTTCAGGCCGGTGCTTTACTGGGTGCGGCAGGTGTACTGCTACGGCTTTGCGGATGGCGGGTAAACAATCGTTACTCAGGCCTTCCGTTGAGAGTGCTATTAGTCTTGGGTCTAGCTATGTTTGTCATGGTAGGTACGGGGGCGTTGCTGATCGGAAGTGAATTTTTGCGATACCCTCCTACTGTGGCCAGTGAGCTGATGTTGATTATCGAATCTGCAGCTACCCTCTCCATTGGCGCAACATTGGCAGCGCTCTTCCTCGGTGGACGGCCAAAGGGAGAAGAATAATGAGCAATATTTACCTCTATGCACTGCTTGGCGTGGGTTTGTTCATTTTAGGTATATATTCCTTAATCGTTTACGCTAATTTGTTGCGCAAAATACTGGCTATCAATGTGATGTGCACCGGGGTGTTTCTGGTTTTGGTATCGTTGGCTTCCCGTAATCATAATGTCCAACCAGATCCTGTACCTCATGCCATGGTCATTACCGGTATCGTGGTGGCCGTATCAGCCACTGCGTTGGCGCTCATTTTGATGTTAAAAATAAATAAGGCAATTGGGAAAAGCGAATTCCCCGACAAAGATTGTGAATGAGACCTCGGAACCCAGAACAGAGAAAATATAGGCCATTTCATATTGTCTCAATGATTGAGTGCCGTAAAAACTAAATAACCAAAAATGACAACATAGCAAGAAAGGACTACCAAACTAAATTAGCGGAATATTTATGCTTCACCCCGGCGCCCTATTCAATGACATAGCCTTGTTTGCAACTGGCTAAGTGAATAAGCGCCGATGAGTGATAATGCAAACAGCGTGCGTGTAAAGAGCTCTTCACTAATATTGGGCAGGCACTGAATACTAAAAAGGACAAGATTGCTGCATGGAGTTAATTTTGGAGCAAATCCCGTGGATTGTGATGCCGATCATCTTCCCCTTGATAGGGAGTATGGCTTGCTTCCTGTTTCCGGCAAAAGCGAAGTCACTGGGTCTGCTGACTTCCTTGGTTGTTTTGGCATGTGTCACTAGGCTCGGCTGGCAACTCAAAGCACTAGGATCGCTGCGCTACCCTATGGGTGGTTGGGGGGCGCCATTGGGCATCGACCTTTACGCAGATGGTCTGAGTCTACTAATGCTATTGATGGCGGCACTGGTAGGTTTAGGTATCAGCATCTATTCCAGCAGTTATTTCAGTCGCGACAAAGCGAGGCATTTTTGGCCGTTGTGGTTATTCCTGTGCGGGGCGCTCAATGCATTGTTTCTGTCAGCAGATATCTTCAATCTCTATGTCACACTGGAATTACTGGGATTAACGGCAGTGGCCCTTGTGGCATTAGCAGGTGGCGCCGACGCCTTGATTGCAGCAATGCGTTATCTATTGGTAAGCCTACTGGGCTCCTTGTTCTATCTGTTGGGCGTTGCCCTTATCTACCACAGTGTTGGTAGTCTGGACATTGCAATACTAGCACAACGAGTAGAACCGTCACCTGCGATGTGGGCGGCGGTGGGATTGATAAGTACCGGCCTACTGCTCAAAACAGCGCTTTTCCCAATGCATTTTTGGTTACCGCCCGCCCATGCTTCAGCCCCAGCCCCCGTGAGTGCGCTTATGTCCGCATTGGTGGTCAAAGCTTCCTTCTATATTCTGCTACGCATGTGGCTGGAGTTCTTTCAAACGCAGGGGGGGGCATTTGCTAATTTTCTCGGACTGCTCGGCGCCGCGGCCGTCCTTTGGGGCGGAATTCAAGCACTGCGCCAAACACGGCTAAAATTACTTATTGCCTACTCGACAGTATCGCAACTGGGCTATCTGTTTTTGGCTTTTCCGTTGGGGACGAGCATTGCCTGGAAGGGAGCACTATATATGTTATTTTCCCATGCTATGGCTAAGGCGGCGATGTTCATGGCGGCGGGTAATATTCAGTTTTTTGCGGGACATGACCGCATAGCGGAGCTCGGCTCAATAACCCAACGTCTGCCACTGACATTGACGGCATTCGCCCTAGCTGGTATCAGCCTTATGGGGCTACCGCCAAGTGGAGGGTTCATTGGCAAGTGGTTATTACTGCAGGCATCAATAGAATCCGGACAGTGGTGGTGGGGAATTATTCTGCTCCTTGGTGGATTTCTGGCCACTGGCTATGTATTCAAAGTCATTGCTCATGTGTTTACTCATGACGAACCAACAAGCCGAACGGTAACACTACCGGCCACGATGGAGTGGAGCGCTTTAGGGTTGGCTTTAATAGCAGTGCTCTTGGGCTTGTTCACATACTGGCCGTTGGCAATGTTAGAAATGGGTTCCCCCTTTGGCACAGGACATAGCGGATGAATTGGAGTACGGCTCTGCCCTTGTTGATCCTCGCCAGCTCTTTCTTGCCGGGGCTGATAATTTTCTGCTTGCCCGAGGATCGTGTCGTCACCCGCACAATGCTTAATCTGGCAGGTGCGCTATTTAAGATTGTGCTGGTCGGGGGAATGTTTTGGGGCATATTACATGGCTATCATTTTGAGGCTCGTCTAACCCTCTTACCAGGACTCGATTTGGTTCTGCGTTCTGGCCCATTGGCGATGCTTTTCGTGACACTTTCTTCCGGACTGTGGCTGGTCACTACCGTTTATGCCGTTGGATATCTGGAGGGTTCACCTCATCGCAGCCGCTTTTTTGGCTTCTTCAGTCTGTGTGTTACTGCCACGACAGGTGTTGCCCTTGCGGGGAATTTGATTACCTTCCTGCTGTTTTATGAACTACTTACTCTTTGCACTTACCCACTGATCGTACACCGCGGAACCGAAATCGCACGCCAGGCCGGCAGAAATTACCTTATCTACACTATCATCGGGGGCGCATTGCTACTGCTATCTTCTGTGTGGTTGTATACGCTTGCCGGCACTCTGGAGTTCACCGACCGCGGCTTTTTGTCCGGGCTTGATGCCTCTTTGCACCCAACACTGATGATAATCTTCTGCTTGTTGATTGCCGGATTGGGGGTAAAAGCGGCTTTGGTCCCCCTACATGGCTGGTTACCTCAGGCCATGGTTGCCCCAGCGCCTGTAAGTGCGCTGCTGCACGCCGTGGCAGTGGTGAAGGCGGGCGCATTCGGCATAATACGGGTTGTTTACGATGTGTATGGCATTGAGTTTGCCAACAGTTTGGGGCTAACCTTACCCCTAGCAATACTGGCTGCTGTAACCATAATTTATGGCTCGCTGCGCGCCTTATTTCAGGACGAACTTAAACGTCGACTCGCATTTTCTACAGTCAGCCAAGTGTCCTATATAGTGCTAGGCATAGCGCTTGCCAGTCCTATCGCGACGCTGGGAGGACTGATCCACCTGGTGCATCAGGGAGTGCAAAAAATCACCCTTTTTATGTGCGCAGGTAACCTCGCCGAGACCCTAGGGATTCATAAAATCAGCGAGATGAACGGGGTCGGACGTCGGATGCCTTGGACCATGGCGGCATTCACCATTGGTGCCTTCGGTATGATAGGTGCCCCGCCGCTCGCAGGTTTTTTTAGCAAATGGTATCTAGGACTGGGGGCATTGGACGCAGGACAAGGCTGGGTGATATATGTTCTGGCGGTAAGTAGTGCCCTCAATGCCGCCTACTTTTTACCCATATTGTATACTGCTTGGTTTAAGGCCCCTCCCGATAGCTGGCCGGCCGAACGATCTTTTGGAAACAAAGAGACGGCTTGGACATTACTTGTCCCCCCCATAGTTACTGCACTGTTGACATTGGCTTTGGGGCTTTTGGCATTTGCACCGTTTAACCTATTGGAATGGACTCGATTAATTGTGAGTCGAGGATTTGCCTAATGAACGCCATAGTGAGTGTATCCCTACTTTTATCAGCACTAGGCCTGCCGCTGCTGTTGGCGTTCCCTGCACTGCATACTCACCTACCCAGACCGATACATATGGCGCTGTTGCCAGCTGCTACGCTTGTGTTTATTCCTGTGGATTTTGCTATTGAACTGCCCTGGTTTTGGCTGGGCGCTGGGTTGGGTATAGACGCGCTATCCCGTTGGTGGCTGGCTATGTCGGTGGTGGTGTGGGGCGTTGGAGCAGCCTTTGTGCCTACTCCAGCCAAATGTGACGGCTATAATCCACAGACTAGCTTACTGCTATTATTTCTAGTGGGGCAGATTGGCGCAGTGCTGGCAACGGATATGATTGTCTTCTTCAGCTTTACGACTCTGATGAGCTACGCGTGTATTGGCCTCTTGCTTACTCATGGTGACGAAACTACTCGCCGCGCTGGGCGGATATATCTGGTGCTACTGATCCTAGCAGACATCCTGCTATTCGAGGCCGTGATGATGGCCACCGCAACAACAGAATATCTGGACTTCGCTACCCTAACCAAAGCAATGACGCTATCAGAGTCATCATCTTTTTATCTGTCGATGGTAATTGTCGGTATCGCCCTCAAGGTAGGAGTGTGGCCATTACATCGATGGCTATCTTTGTCTTATTACTCGGTTCGGCCGGCGATGGCGCTGCTGTTGTGGCTAGGCCCCGTCGCCACGGGCTTGCTTTGTGGCCTGCGTTGGTTGCCGTTAGGTGAACTTGCCGCACCCATGGCTGGAGCTGTGCTGCTAGTGATCGGCTTTGCGACAATCTTTTATGCCATGCTGTCAGTTTCGCGGGTTCAATGGAAACAGCGACTTATCTGTGTTTTCTTCATTGCGACGGGAAGCTTTGTTATAGGCTTGGGGACGGGGCTGATCAAACCTGCCCTATGGAATCAATATGGAGACTCAGCCCATGTCTTCATTGCCTCTCTAGGATGGGGACTGGCATTGATGACCGCAGGGCTAGAATGGTTCAAGAGTGGAAAGGAAACATCCGGTTCGAGCAATGAGAACCTGACGGAATTGTCTGTAGAGCGTTGGTTTGATGCCTTCATTCGTTGGGGAGGGGGGATGGGAAACGAGACTTTGCCAGAACTTCGCTCTTCATGGTTTGCCAGATGTAAGGGACTCTGGCAAAAGCGAGGATGGCAGAACACGTTCGGCACCGGTGAATACTTTTTGCAGCGTTGGTCAATTGCGACCACTCTATTTATACTCTTAGTTATTGTGACTCTGGTTCTTTTGCTGCTGGATGCTATGTAGACTCAGTAAGACAAGTTACTTAATAGAACATAATAAAATTGGATTAGAAGCTGAAGTATCCCTACGAATTTAATAACTAGCTTGTGGATCCTTGATTAAATCTTGCATCATCTTAACTCCTGCTAACCAGTGAGATTTCTGCAGTTTCAAAGACTTATATTTTTAGGGTCTTAAGCTTCAAAATAATTTTGATAGATTAATTTATCACATCTGCTATTCCGAGTTGAAATTATACAAACCGGACAAAAACGATTACGTATTCGTTAGTAAAGCAAAAAATTTCATCAATACTGAACTTTCCAAAGGTGATTACTGTATTAACACAGAAGTTAACAGCACACATATTTCAGAGTAAACATATCGATACGTTGAACACATAGTATTAAGTTTACGTTTACGTAAAAATAATACTGAGTTTTTACTCGAAATTGGGTATGGTTAGACAAACCAACTATCTGATTGGACCAGTAACAAGCTGCATCTTGTTGCCGAGACCAAACTAAAATACAACATAACCAAGGAATGATCTTATGCCTATTTACCAAGCCCCTCTTCGCGATTATCAATTCATTCTGTCTGAACTGCTTAATGTCTATAAACAAACTGATTTACGCGGTTTTGATGAAATAGATGCGGATCTCACTGATGCAATTTTGCAAGGTGTTGCCGATTTCAGCACCGACATCATGTTGCCACTCAATGCCAGCGGTGACTTAGAAGGTTGTAAACTGGTTGATGGTAAGGTCATTACCCCTATTGGGTTCAAGCAAGCTTATAAACAATACGTACAAGATGGTTGGGCAACATTAACCTGTGATCCTGAATTTGGTGGCCAAGGTTTACCTGAAGTTATCGGTACATTCGCAACCGAAATGAAAACCGCCACTAATATGGCGTTTGCCATGTATCCAGGCTTAACCCATGGCGCTTATTCAGCCATTCATGTTCACGGCAGTGATGCGCTAAAGCAAAAGTACTTAGCAAAACTGGTCAGTGGCGAGTGGACTGGTACCATGAACTTAACCGAGTCTCATGCGGGTACAGATTTAGCCTTATTACGTACTAAAGCGGTTCCTGCGGGTGACGATGTATTTGCCATTAGCGGCGAAAAAATCTTTATCTCGTCTGGCGATCACGATCTCGCCGACAACATCATTCATTTAGTATTAGCGCGTTTACCTGATGCACCGGAAGGTGTTAAAGGTATTTCACTATTTGCTGTACCTAAGTTTTTAGTCAATGCCGATGGTAGCTTAGGCGAAGCTAACAAGCTTAGCGCAACAGGTCTTGAGCATAAGATGGGTATTCATGGTAACTCAACATGTGTGATGCATTTTGACGGCGCCATAGGTGAGCTTGTTGGTGCAGCACATCAAGGTCTAAAAGCCATGTTTACCATGATGAACCAAGCACGTTTAGGTGTGGGTATTCAAGGTTTAGGCGTATCAGATATTGCTTATCAAAATGCTCTCGTTTATGCCAAAGAGCGTATTCAAGGCCGTGCATTAAGTGGCGTTAAGCAGCCTGAACAAGCTGCTGACTCATTATTAGTCCATGGCGATGTACGTCGTATGCTGTTATCACAAAAGTCGTTCAATGAAGGTACACGTGCGTTAATGGGTCAACAAGCACTGTGGCTTGACCAAGTAGAACGTCATACCGATCCAGAAAAAGCCAAACAAGCTAATGCACTTGCGGCATTATTTACACCAATTGTTAAAGGCTTTGTCACCGACCAAGGCTTTAAAGCGTGTGTTGATGCCCAGCAAATCTATGGTGGTCATGGTTATATTAATGAATGGGGTATGGAACAGTTTGTACGTGATATCCGTATTGCAATGATTTACGAAGGCACAAATGGAGTGCAAGCACTCGATTTAGTCGGCCGCAAATTACTTGCCGACAAAGGTGCAGCATTAACCCTGTGGTCAGTTATGGTGAAGGAATTAATTCAGCAAAACGTTGGTAATGACGCAATGAAACCTTATCTTGCAGGCTTAATGGATGCAGCTGGCGATCTTGAAAAAGCCACCGGTTTTATTGTGCAGTCAGCCAGTAAGAATCCTGATCTTATTGGTGCAGCGTCAATGGCCTATATGCAGTTGTTTGGTATTACAGCGCTAGCGTGGATGTGGACTCGCGTTGCGGCAACATCATTAGCCGCATTAGAAGCAGGTACTGAAGAGACTGGTTTTTACCAAGCTAAACTTAAAACCGCACAATTCTTTATGAGCTATTGGGGCAGCCAAACCCGCAGTTTACGCAAACAAATTGAATCTAGTAGCGCTGATATTGTTGATTTCGCAGAAGCTGATTTTTAATAAATAATGACACACAAAAAAGCCGCATCAATTAACTTGAAGCGGCTTTTTTATTCAGTCTGATTAGGTTTGACTTAATCCCACAAAAACTCACGAAAATGCTTACGACAAACCGACTCGTAACTTTCATTACCGCCAATGGCAACCTGCTCGCCTTCACGCATTGGTTTACCATCATGATCAAGACGCACGACCATGTTTGCTTTACGGCCACAATGACAAATCGTTTTAAGCTCAACTAATTTGTCGGCCCAAGCTAATAAATATTGACTGCCTGGAAATAGTTCGCCTTGAAAATCATTACGAAGGCCATAACACAATACTGGAATATCAAGATTATCAACAACGTGTGTAATCTGCCTCACCTGTTCTTTACTTAAAAACTGACTTTCATCAATCAATACGCAGTGAATTTTTTGCTCATCATTCGACGTCGAAATTAACTCTATTAAATTATCAGTGCTACCGAACACCTGCGCATCGGTTTCGATGCCGATACGTGATGACACTTTGCCGACACCATAACGATTATCTATCGATGCCGTCATCACTAACGTGTGCATACCGCGCTCACGATAATTATAAGAAGACTGCAGTAATGAAGTTGATTTACCGGCATTCATCGCCGAATAATAAAAGTACAGTTGCGCCAAAATGAAGTGTCCTAACGGTTAATCACATAATACCAGTCATATTACCTTTTTTAACTTAGTAACAACAAACAAAAATGCCGTATTCATCATGAATACGGCATTTCCATCACAGCTTAAATAGAACATTCACCTACATACGCTAGAGCTTAGTTCAAGTGATCACTTTTTAGCCCAAAAATGTAATACAACAACACTAATGACAAACAACATGCTACAGCAAACTAACCCAGCGATTAATGAGCCAGTAAAACCTAATACGGTGTAACCGACCAAGCTAATTAAAGCAGCAATTAAGGCATACGGCAGTTGAGTAACAACGTGATCAATATGATGGCAACTGGCACCGGTTGACGACAATATGGTGGTGTCAGAAATGGGCGAACAATGATCGCCAAATACCGCACCAGATAACACCGCAGCCAACATTGGCAACATCATCGTGCTATCACTTCCCATCGCCATGTCTGCGGCAATAGGCAACATAATCCCAAACGTGCCCCAACTTGTGCCAGTCGAAAATGCGGTAATACCCGCTAACAAGAATAACACTGCAGGTAGTAAGGCAAATGGAATATTGTCAGTGGCTAAACTTGCCATATATTTACCGGTTTCAAGCTGACCAATCACACTCGAAATTGTCCATGCAAAAAGCAATATGTAAATGGCTGGTAACATAGAACGAGCACCAACCGACATTCCTTTGAGTAACATAGACAAATCAACTTTTTGCTGAATCGCAAGAATAAGTGTTGCAATAAGACCAATTACAGAGCCAAAAAATAGTGACGAGCTAACATCGGTATTCTCAAATGCACCGAGTACATTAAACGGTAAGTCTTTGGTTGCTAGCACATCGGCGCCACTTGAAACCATAAAATACACTGTCGCGAACACCAATACCGCGATAGGTAAAAACAAGCCAATCACTTTACCGGTATCGGCTTCAGGTAAATCTGTGACTGCGCCAGGTGGTTGACCTTTTGACTCATCAAACAAATTACCACGCAGCGCATTTAATTCATGCTGACGCATTGGACCTACATCTAAGCTAAACGTTGCTACACACAGTAATAATAATAACGAAAAAATGGCATAAAAGTTCATTGGGATCATTTGAATAAAGACACTCAAATGGCCAGAATCGGTAAATCCATGGGCAGTTAAAATACCGCCAATTAATGCGATAATGTATGCCCCCCAGCTAGACACGGGAGAAATAACACACACTGGTGCGGCGGTGGAATCAAGAATATAAGCCAATTTGGCACGCGAAATATGGTAGCGGTCAGTAATTGGACGTGAAATCGAGCCGACGACTAAACTGTTAAAGTAATCATCAATAAACACAACGCAGCCTAAAAACATGGTCATTAACTTGGCATCACGTTTATTACGAATACGCAATTTAGCCCAATCAGCAAAAGCACGGGCTGAGCCGCTAACAGTGATTAATGCAGTGATCATGCCCAGCACAATCAAAAAGCCTAGAATGTACACATTCCAACTATTCAGCGCTGCGTCTTTCCAAACTAACTGGCTAGCGGTATTTAAGATATATTCGCCGCTACTAACCAATGAGAAATCAGTCAGTAATAAGGCGCCGAAAACAATGCCAACCCCTAAAGAGAGCAATACTTTACGAGTTAAAATGGCCAGAGTAATAGCCACAAGTGGTGGCAAAACAGAAAGTGCCGAATCGGCATAACTTATTATCATAATTTAATTATTTCTTCGTTGGATACGAATGGAGAAAAAACTAGAAATAAGGCTAAACATACACAGAAAGTGTATGCGTTAACTTAACTAGTAGCACTCCACAGCAATATCCATTTAATATGAATATCATTCTTTTTATCAAGTTGATAAAAACACTATGACAGTGCAGTCCCTTTCGAGAACTGCCCCAACAAATGAAGCTGATAACCCCATTTATTTCGGCATTGCATCCTTTTATGTCGAATTATTGGCATCACCCAATTCAACATGACTTTTATGCAACGCACCTCTACTTTTGTTGTTTGTACATAAAGCTCATGACAAACAACGCGAACATACAATCATAAATCGCATATTCTGCGCCAGTAAAAAGCACTAAACAGAACCACAAATAACAACAACGCCAATTTAAACAACAATTGAACAGCATTAGTTTAACGTTTTTAAATCAAATGCACACTAATGTAATGGACACAAAAACGGCAACCGCATCAAACCGTCGATATTTGAACTGAATTTTTTAACGTTATCATCAAACTCAGTACTAAAACTAAGACTAAATCCAAGACTAGCCCAATAAAAAAGGTTTCTACCGTATAGGTAGAAACCTTTTAATCGAATAACAAAACGTATAATAGTGCTTTAAAGTCGATTGAAAAAACTAACTTAATCAACTTCCCACCTAACGAGTTAACGTCAGATTAAACGAGGTTATTCAATGCCGGTACCGCTTCAAATAAGTCGGCAACCAAACCATAATCCGCTACTTGAAAAATAGGGGCTTCAGGGTCTTTGTTAATGGCCACAATCACTTTTGAATCTTTCATACCAGCAAGATGCTGAATCGCGCCAGAAATACCCACTGCAATGTACAAGTTAGGGGCGACAATCTTACCTGTTTGGCCTACTTGCAAGTCGTTAGGTACAAACCCTGCGTCAACCGCTGCACGTGATGCACCTACTGCTGCGCCTAACTTATCGGCGAGTTGTTCTAAAATAGCAAAGTTTTCACCGCTGCCCATACCACGACCACCAGACACAATAATGCCTGCATTGCCGAGTTCAGGACGGGCAGATTCAGTGAGTGACTGAGAAACAAATTCAGTTTTTGAATCTATTGCTTGGCTTAAGTTGACGACTTCAGCACTGCCTGTTGATGCTACAACATCAAATGCACTAGAGCGCACTGTCATGACTTTTTTAGCATCTAAGCTTTGCACAGTCGCAAGTGCATTCCCCGCATAAATAGGACGTACAAAAGTGTCACTGCTTACAACTTCAATCACTTCAGATATCTGAGCAACGTCTAATAATGCTGCTACGCGAGGCAATGTATCTTTACCTATACTGGTTGCCGCCGCTAAAATATGTTCGTAATCAGCCGCAATTTCAACAACTAATTTTGATACGTTTTCAGCTAATTGAGCGCCATATTGAGCGGCATCTGCCACTAATACTTTACTCACACCCGCTAGACTTTGTGCCACACTCACCGCGGCAGAACAATCTGCACCAACAACCAGTACATGAATATCACCACCAATGGCTGCTGCAGCGCTAACCACTTTCGCCGTATCAGTTTTCAAACTGACATTATCGTGTTCTGCTAATACTAAAATGGTCATATTAGATCACCTTCGCTTCATTTTTTAACTTATCAACTAACTCTTCAACAGAAGACACCATGATGCCCGCTTTACGATCAACAGGAGGTGTGACGCTAAGTACTGTTTGATGCGCTCTTAAGCTCACACCAAGATCAGCCACAGCCATAATCTCTAATGGTTTGCGTTTAGCTTTCATAATATTAGGTAATGAAGCATAACGAGGTTCGTTCAAACGTAAGTCTACCGTCACAATCGCAGGCAAAGGCATTTTCAGCGTTTGTAGTCCGCCATCGATTTCACGAGTAACCGTAATCATGTCACCATCAATTTTGACTTTTGATGCAAATGTCGCTTGTGGCATATCAGTTAATGCTGCGAGCATTTGACCCGTTTGGTTATTGTCGCCGTCAATTGACTGCTTACCAAAAATAACGAGTTGTGCTTGCTCTTTTTCTTGCACTGCCTTTAACAGCTTAGCAATCGAAAGAGGCACTAACTCTTCATCGGTCTCAATATGAATCGCTCGGTCGGCACCCAGTGCCATTGCGGTTCTTAATTGTTCTTGCACCGCTTTAGGGCCAACACTTACCACTACAACTTCAGTGGCAATGCCAGCTTCTTTGAGGCGAACAGCTTCTTCTACCGCTATTTCGCAAAATGGGTTTAACGCCATTTTAAGGTTGGTCGTATCAACATTTGTGTTATCAGCTTTTACCCTGACTTTCACATTGGCATCAACTACGCGTTTAACAGGCACCAATACTTTCATAGGTTTTCCTTCCTACACCTTCAATGTATATGGACAACACACTGGCGTTCGCCAATGCAAGATGGGTTAACTTTACGTCCTGTTAACGTTAACGTCAATCAAAGTCAAACGACTGTTTACATATTTTTTGTTATTGTGGTGGCAATCAAACTAAACAAGTAGTGGATCATTAATTACTTAATGGGAATGCTTAATTAAAATTAATTGCATAATTAGATGATTTTATTTGATTCAATGCCAAATAGTTTCTATTATTATAACTATATTCAGTATTGATTAAGCTGTGTTAGTAATAATCAGAGAATTAATCTGACTTATATTAATAATAACGACCAAAATAAACAATATGAAGTACTGAAACTTACACGGAACGTTGATACTTTTTATCTCTTATAACTTTTATTTTATAAATAAATCATTAGGAAACTATACAACATGAGTGACTTTTTAGACATATTAACCCACGGCCGTCGTTTTAAAGCTGCAGTAAAAGAATTGTCTCTTGATGATTTACGTGAAACAGCGGCGAAATTAGAAAAAATCATTACCGAACGTCAAGAAGAAGAGAAATTAGAACTTGAAGCCAATGCAGAGCGTAACGCTCGTATTGCTGAAATTCTTGCTCAAATTGAAAACAGTGGTTTATCAATTGAAGATTTAGGTGACGTGACGTCTTCTGTTAAAACAGCTAAAACCAAACGTGCACCACGTCCACCAAAATATCAAATCACTGTTGATGGTGAATTAATTCAATGGACTGGCCAAGGTCGTATGCCTACCGTATTCAAACAACAAGTTGATAGCGGCAAAAATATGAGCGAATTCTTAATTCCTGGTATGGAATAATTATTCTGATTAAGGGTTAACCACACCGTTATCCTTTAAAATAAAAAAGAGCTTACTTCGGTAAGCTCTTTTTTTTATAGCATTTGAGCGCTTTATCATCGGCAAGAGAAAAGGTAAACTAACCGTCGTTGATCCATTCCCCATTAATAGAAGGCTACGGCTATGAATTTCCCTCTTAAATATGCATTTATTGCCTCAGGTATAGCACTATTATTGAGCGCTTGTGCGAGTGATTATACGTTCAAAAGTAATTTAGACAGTAAAGCGATCAATGATTATTTTAAAGTCGGTGATGTAACGTTATATGAAGGTAGTGATCAACCTAAAGGAACGTTTGAAACTTTAGGTTTAGTTGAAGGCGAAGCCTGCCAAGAAACCAAACAAGATGCACCACCACAAATGGCCGTAGCACGAACCAATGCCAGAAGAGCTGCTGCAGATATGGGCGCAAATGGTTTTGTGGTTAAAAGCTGTTTTATGATTACTGAAGCAGACAATAGTTGTTTTAGCCGTGCACTTTGTGTCGGTCAAGCCATTAAAACTCCTACAGAAAAATAACAACTCAATATATTATATTGACTGCCCATAAATGATGAGTGCTCATATAACACTCATCAACATTTTCTATATTTGATTTATAACTCCCTTTGTTTGCTTAATTCAGGTATCGCATGACACAAAGCAACGATCGACACAGTCAAACAGATCTAATGAATCATAAATCTAGCGTTCCGTTTAGCAGCCAATTAAATGCTGTTGCAATATGCAGAACACCTTACAAACAAAAGTTTGGTATTCCTCGTCAGCCAGGTTTAGTTAATGCGGTAGGTTATATAGAGTTTGAACCTGCGTTTAATCACATTGATGCCGTTAGAGGAATAGAGCAATATTCACACTTATGGTTATTATTCTGTTTCCATGAAAATCTGGCTCAAGGTTGGAAAACCACCGTTCGCCCTCCCCGTTTAGGCGGCAATGAAAAATTAGGTGTCTTTGCAACTCGTTCAACATTTCGACCAAATGGAATCGGTCAGTCCGTTGTTAAATTGCACGGAGTGGTTAATCGTAAAGGTAAAGTGTGCTTAGTAATATCTGGAATGGATTTATTAGACGGCACGCCGATTGTCGATATCAAACCTTATATTCCGTTCTCAGATGTTATTATTGATGCGCAGGGTGGTATTGCCCAAGATGCACCGATATTAATTCCACTTACTTATACACCGTTAGCGACAGAGCAAATAGATCACTACAGCCAACAAGAGCAGTACCAAGATTTAGCCGCGCTTATTGAAGGGGTATTGTCGCAAGATCCTCGTCCTGCATACAAAAAAGCCAAAAACGATCCCAAACTTTATCAAGTGGCATTATACGACTTAGATATCTTTTGGCATATCACAGCTCAAGGTATTGAAGTGTTAGAACTCAAGCCGACAAAAGTTGAACTGTTGAAGGATTAAATTAATGGCAGACATAGATTATCAAGCACAACATAAGAAACGCTTATCATGGATGCCATGGCTGTATTTTTCACTTAAACCAAAGCATTTATCATGGGCAAAACCTTGGCAAGATGACATTCAACAACGGTTATGTCAGCTTGAAACCATTCATATAGGTGAACAGTGTTTTATTGCCCCACAAGCTCAGCTTTTTGCCGAACCGGGTCGTGATATCTCTATAGGTAACCAATGCATGATTGCCGCGGATGTGTTTATGCATGGTCCAATCACCCTAGGCAATGAAGTGGCCATTAACCATGGCTGTAGTATAGACGGGGGCCGAAATGGTATCAAAATTGGCAACCAAACTCGTATTGCTAACAACGTCACGATTTATGCCTTTAACCATGGCATGTCACCCAGCGAACCCATTTATAAACAACCCGCGACATCAAAAGGTGTAGTGATAGGCCAAGATGTATGGATTGGCGCTCAGGCGGGCATTGTTGACGGTGTCACCATTGGAGATTGTGCGGTGATTGGCATGGGCTGCATTGTCACAAAAGATGTACCCAATTTTGCTATTGTTGCTGGTAATCCAGCCCGAGTTATTGGCGACCGACGCGATAAAAAATAGCCAGCTACCATTTAAGTATCACAAAGCCTTCTTTTGAGTCGAATTAGCAGGTGACATCATTGATTCAGGTGCTAAAATGATGCTAATTCATAGCAACTATTTTGGACATCGGGAATGCGAGTTAGCAAGTACCTGCTTTCAACACAAAAAGAAACCCCTGCTAATGCAGAGGTGATTAGTCATCAGTTAATGTTACGAGCCGGTATGATCCGTCGTAATGCTTCAGGTCTCTACACTTGGCTTCCATCTGGTTTACGTGTTTTACGTAAAGTTGAAGCCATTGTTCGTGAAGAAATGAACAAAACAGGTGCGATCGAAATATTAATGCCGTTAGTCCAGCCTGCAGATCTATGGGTTGAAACGGGTCGTTGGGATAAGTTTGGTCCTGAGTTATTACGTTTCCAAGACCGTAATAATCGTGACTTCGTATTGGGGCCAACCCATGAAGAAGTGATCACCGATTTAGTCCGTAAAGAATTAAGTTCTTACAAGCAACTACCGCTAACACTTTACCAAGTACAAACTAAGTTCCGTGATGAAGTTCGCCCTCGCTTCGGCGTCATGCGCGCGCGCGAATTCTTGATGAAAGATGCCTATTCTTTCCATTTAGATCAAGAAACCATGGATAACACTTACCACGCTATGCATACCGCATACAGCAATATTCTGACTCGTATGGGCTTATCATTCCGTCCAGTACTGGCTGATACTGGTTCTATCGGTGGTAGCATGTCGCATGAATTCCATGTGCTGGCTAACAGTGGTGAAGATTTAATCGCTTATTCAACGGGTAGCGATTATGCCGCTAACATTGAAAAAGCCGAATCACCAATGCCAACTCACACTCTTGCTGCACCGACTGAAGCAATGACGTTAGTGGATACGCCTAACGCCAAAACGATTGCTGAGTTAGTTGAGCAATTTAATGTAGTCATCACTAAAACGGTTAAAACCTTAATCGTAAAAGGTGCTACTGACGAAGTGCCATTAGTTGCATTAGTTATCCGTGGCGATCACGAACTTAACGAAATTAAAGCCGACAAGCTTGAATTAGTCGCATCACCATTTGAATTTGCTTCAGAAACAGAAATTCGTGCTGCAGTTGGAGCAGGTCCTGGTTCTATAGGACCTGTTGGCTTAACGATGCCAATTATTGTTGATCATAGTGTCACTGTGATGAGCGATTTTGCCGCGGGTGCTAACGCTGAAGATAAGCATTATTTTGGTATTAACTGGGACCGCGACTTGCCTCTAGCGACTGCTGCGGATATCCGTAATGTGGTCGAAGGTGAACCAACGCCTGATGGCTTAGGTACGTATGCCATGGCTCGTGGTATTGAAGTCGGCCATATCTTCCAGTTGGGAACAAGTTATTCTAAATCAATGAATGCCACTGTGTTAGACGAAAACGGTAAAGCCCAAGTGTTATTGATGGGTTGTTACGGCGTTGGCGTGAGTCGTATTGTGGCTGCTGCTATTGAGCAAAACAACGATGACCGTGGCATTACCTGGCCTGAAGCTATTGCACCGTTTACTGTAGGCATTTTGCCAATGAATATGCATAAGTCACATCGTGTAGCTGACATTGCCGAAAAACTTTACCAAGACCTGGCTGATGCTGGTGTTGAAGTATTGATGGATGATCGTAAAGAGCGTCCTGGGGTTATGTTTGCCGACATGGAGCTCATTGGCTTGCCGCATGTTGTCGTGATTGGCGATCGCAATATTGATGCTGGTGTATTTGAATATAAAAACCGTCGCACGGGTGAGAAACAAGATATTCCATTCGATGAGATTGTGGCGTTTTTAACAAATGCTGCTAAAGGCTAGTTATTAACGATATAACCTGAAACAACGCACTTTAGAGTGCGTTTTTTTATCGCTGCAAAACACTTTTATGTAATATTTTTGATATAAATATCGATTTCAAGGCCTTGATTCAACTCTGAAATAATCTCAAGCCTACCGCCTAATTTTTGCGTTACTAGATTATACACAATAGACATGCCTAACCCTGTGCCACCAATATTGCGTGCAGTAGTAAAAAAAGGTTCAAATATTCTACGCTTTACTTCAGGGCTCAAGCCTTTACCATTATCTTTGTAAAACATCTTTATTTCATCACCACAGTAATTTGCGCCTAATATAATTCGCTTTTGTCCTACAAAATCAGCAGGAAATGCATGTCGAAAACAATTGGACACCAAATTAGTAAAGATTTGTGCTATAGCACCAGGATAAGATTCAACAACCAAGTCTGGTTCTATTTGAATATCAAGTTCGATACCTTGCTTACGGGTTAATGGCCTAAGAGGGGAAGATATTTGCTCCAAATATTCAGTTAAATTAACCTGCTCTTTTTCTAAAATAAGCTGGTCAGCTGCTGTGCGTTTAAAGTTATGAACTAACTCTGCGGCACGCGATAAATTACGTTCAATTAAATGTAATCCGTCAGTTAGTGTATGGATAAACTCTTCAAAGTCTTGTTGTTCTAATTCACCCGCGGCGAATAAGGTTTTGAGTTTAGTTAACTCATCGATACAGTGACTGGTTGATGTCACCGAAATACCTAATGGAGTATTCACTTCATGTGCAACACCAGCAACAAGATTACCTAAGGCGGCAAGCTTTTCGCTCTCTATTAAACTGGCTTGTGTCGCTTGTAAGTTATTTATCGCATTTTTTAACTCCGCAGTTCGCTTTTCAACTTCTGCTTCTAAGGCAACATTATTCAATTCAAGTTCATTTTGATAAGCTTTGACCTTTTTCGCATTGACAGCCCTACCATACAAATCAGCCAAAGAGCTCACAAATGATTGCTCATCACGGCTCCAATGCCTAATTCCCCCCTTATGCTCGCAACAGACAATTCCGATCATTTTACCAGCATGTCTTATTGGGCTGTCTAACATGGCTGTGATTGCATTGGGACGCAAATAAATATCTTTAAACTCACAGGTCGCAGGATCTGTCATCGCATCACTGGCAGCAATTGTTCTTTCTGTATCTAGGGCGCGAAAATACCCCGGAAATTCTAAGCGAGTTAGCGTGATATTATTTTGCTTAGTTTGATTATCAACTAATAAAAAACAACCGATTGATTGGTTATCTTCGGTTAACAGCCATATACCCGCCCTATCAATGTCAAGTCCGCGACAAACTGAATCGATAATCAATTTTGAAGCCGAATCTAAGTCGCCGGTATCAATCAATTCAGACTGGCTGACAGCCAGTAATACTTGCTCTAAATTCTGATTCATAATCTTTGGCTTAATGTGTGCTTTGTGCAGGTTCATCTGGCATTTGCTGCTGTATCTCAACAAACTTATCAAGCAAGATTAAACTGGCATCACACATCAAAGGATCAAATTGCTTACCTGACTGCTCAATTAAATAATCTCTTACTTTTTCAGCTGACCAGGCGTCTTTATAACTGCGTTTTGACAAAAGTGCATCAATCACATCGACAATAGCCATAATGCGACCTTCAATAGGTATAGCATCAGCAACTAACCCACGAGGATAGCCATTACCGTCCCATCGTTCATGGTGTGTATAGGCAATACGAGCACCCATTTTGGCTATGATACGATTTGATGCCGCAAGTAAGTTGTAGCCTTTTTCTGCATGGGTTTTCATTATCTCCCACTCGCTATCGGTCAACTTACCGGGTTTATGTAAAATGCTTTCAGGAATACCTATTTTACCCACATCATGCAAAGGGGCGGCATAGCGCATGGTTTCAACAAAATCATCGTTCATACCAATATAGTTAGCCAGCATTTCACTCATCACCGCCACACGCCTTACATGAGCACCGGTTTCTTTACTGCGCTGCTCAATCGCATCACCAATAATTAAGATCAGTTCGCGTTGTGTTTGTTGGACGTTTTCTTTGCTTGAAAGGTTTTCAAAGGTCAGACTGACATTAGCGGCAAACAATTCAAGGATCCTGACTTGCAACGGTGTTAATGCGCTGTCGTGTTGGAGGTATAAAATACTGGTTACATCTTGGCCAAATTTATAAAAGCCTACATAAATATTATCGTGAACTATCGACTTCTCTAAACTAATGGCTTCAATAATATACTCTTTTACTTCACCCGGAAGTGATTGGACATTTTCTATTTCAGAGTAACTGACCATATTGCCAGTCGCTGCTAATAGGTTCATATGAGTATCTTGGTAGAGATCTTTACGAAAACTGGTTAAATAGAGCGCTGAACTATTTAAATTAAGTAATTGCAATGTTTGCTCAAGAACGGCACTGCCAAAATTATGAAGAGTATGGCTTAATAGCACTGAAGAAGAAGCTTGGATGACTTTCTCCATCCCAAGCTGACTTTGTTCAATGGTTTTAATATCACGGTATGAACGCAAGGAAGCATAAACACACGATTTAAGTTTGGTAGCGGTTAATTCAGTTTTTGCTTTGTAGTCATTGATATCAAACTCTCTGATCACCCTTTCTTCAGGAGCACAGCCCGGCTGGCCAGTGCGAAGAATAATCCTTGTACTGTGATTATTTAACTCACCTCGAATACGTTCAATTAAGTCGAGCCCCGCGTGATCGTTTTCCATCACAACATCGATAAATGCAAGCGCGATATCAGGCTCATCACGTAGTAAAATGAATCCTTCTTCAGCGCTAAAACTTGAATAAAAAGCGAGTTTTCTCCCTTCTAACTCAAAATGACTCAATGCGAACTTAGTCACATCATGTATGCCTGGTTCATCATCAATGATGGCAATCTTCCAAGGAGAAAGTTGCTTTGCTTTATTTACTGTATCGTTATCAACCGATACTGCTGATGTTGTCTTAAACAGAGCCACATGCCATCCTTAAAATTGGATTATCAACCGAGTGTTAATTAACAAAAAATTAACACGTAACCATCGAAACATCAAAAATTTATGATGTGCTCATTCCTGATCCACATCATTTAAGTAAATATAGACATACGAGAAAAAAACCAGTTTAGATCTTATTATCTATCTCGATTTACTTTGTACAGGGGCGATCATATCCATGTTCTACTGTTCATTTTTAAGAGGTTTACGCCTAGAATAAATAGAATATTGATAAAGTATAGACAATAAATAACATAGTCGACTTATTGGTAGCTGGTGTATAACACAAAAAGAATTCATACTAGAATCAAGCATGCTTAACAGATTAAAGGATCGAGATTGCCAGTATCAACAGCATTAGTACTAGGAGGTGGTGGGGCCAGGGCTGCATATCAAATTGGCGTATTAAAAGCGCTAGTGCAGTTTTACCCGCGCAATCATAATGTCCCATTTGATATTATTTGTGGTACATCTGCTGGTGCCATTAATGCAATATCGATAGCAACCCATGCATCTTGCTTCCATTTAGCCATAAAAAAACTGGATTGGGTGTGGCGTCATTTTGAAACCCATAAAGTCTATCGCACGTCTATCCCTCAAGTGTTGAGACATTTGGGACGAATGGCTATCAAAGGTCTTCAAGATGACAAAGTCAATACTGATGCAGGTAGCCTGCTGGATAATCAACCCTTACGAGAGTTGCTGAATAATCTTATCGATTTTAAAAGAATTGATCGTAATATTGGTAATGATGCACTCAAAGCTATCAGTATCGACTCCTCATGCTACAACAATTCACGTTCATATACTTTCTATCAAGGTAACGAACACATTGATGATTGGCAACGTGCTAGACGAGTCGGTATTCGCAGTTTATTAAATACTGAGCACTTACTTGCAAGCTCAGCTATTCCGATGGTATTCCCATCAATTAAACTTAATCAAGCCTATTATGGTGATGGGTCTGTCCATCAATTATCACCACTATCAAGCCCAATCCACCTTGGCGCTAATAAAATATTTGTGATTAATTTAGACAGCCCACACAAACACTTTCCCATCGAGTTTGAATATCACCCTAAAACAGCAACAATCGCCGGACATTTATTAGATACCATTTTTTCGGATACATTGAACAGCGATTTAGAGCGTCTGCAACGGGTCAACAACACCTTATCAATGATATCCCCACAAGACCGTGAAACCTTGAACTTACGCCATATCGATACTTTAGTGATGAAACCAAGTCAAGATTTAAGCCGAATTGCGGAACGGTTTTATGATGACATGCCTTTTGCAATCAAAACTTTATTGAAATTATTTGGTATTAACAGACAGTCTGACTCAAGTATTGTGTCGTACTTATTATTCGAAAAAAGCTATACCACCACCTTGATTGATTTAGGCTATCAAGATGCAATGGATAGAATTGATGAAATAAAACAATTTTTCGATATACAGACTAAAGTTTAACCATTAAGACTTAAAATCTATGATATACCTATATATTAACATCGGAAATTAACATCGGAAATTAGCATCGGAAATTAGCATCGGGATCAATAGGTAATAAAAGCGCAAGAGCGCTTTGCTTATCTATACTAAAATCATCATCGTCATACAAGTTTAACTTGAGTCAAATAGACATGCTTTACATAGTCACTTCCATAAAAGTGGATATTATTTTAAATTGTTAATCATTAACTTGAGACACAGAACATCAAAACTGCCGAGCGTTACATGCGCGACAATTTTGTATCTAAAAGGATTTTAGATGAAAAATTTATGGATAATGATCGCATTAATAATCGTCGGTTGCGGCCAACAAGACATCTCAACTATAGATACCACTTCAAGTAGTAAAACAACTTTGCAATGGCAAGGTGTATATCATGGTGTATTCCCTTGTCCGAGTTGTGATGGGATGGATACCACTCTTGAACTAACCCAACCGAACCAATATACCATCCACACAATTCGTTTAGGCACTGATCCCAATCCTTATCGTGGTAGTGGAACATTCAAATGGGATCAAAGCGGTAATATTATCATTTTAGATCGTGGGCATATTTATCAAGTCTATTCCGATCATTTATATTTGTTAGATGTAAAATTTAGGCGAATTAAAGGCCCAGACGCAGATCGATACAGGGTCGATAAAATCGAAGGACTAGGCCAGCAAATATCCCCCCCCAACGCTGAATAACATCAATAACAAACCTGCTTAATTGATCTTAGCTGTGCTAAAATTATTTTATTGGTCACTTAAAGAAAGTTTGATGAGAAAAGGCATTTTATTAGCTGGAGGTTCAGGCACTCGGCTATACCCTATCACCCAAGTGGTTTGTAAACAGCTATTACCCATTTACGATAAACCGATGGTTTATTATCCTTTGTGCACTCTTATGCAAGCTGGTATTACTGATATTTTGCTTATTTGTGCCCCTTCAGATTTAGCTCTTTTCAAAGCACTTTTGCACAATGGCCATCAATGGGGTATTAACATTGAATTTGCAACACAAGCAAAGCCTGAAGGGCTTGCACAAGCACTTATTATTGCCGACCCCTTTTTAGCTGGCAGTCCTTGTGCAATGATTTTAGGGGATAATTTATTTTACGGACACCAATTGCAACATATATTGCAAGCCGCAAATGAAATGTCTTGCGCAACCGTATTTGGCTACCATGTTGCTAACCCTCAAGCATATGGTGTCATTGAGTTCAGTGAAAATAATCACGTCATATCGATTACAGAAAAACCAACAGAACCTAAATCTCATTTTGCGATGCCTGGACTGTATTTTTTTGACAGCCATGCCAGCGAGTACGCAAAAACAGTCACCCCATCTCTACGAGGTGAACTTGAAATAGTCGACGTAATTAATCAATATTTAGAACTCGATAACCTGAATGTTAAAATATTAAGCCGAGGTACAGCTTGGTTAGACACTGGCACACCAGATGCGATAGCAGAAGCAACTCAGTACATAGCTGCCATAGAAAAACGTCAAGGATTAAAAGTTTCTTGTCCTGAAGAAATAGCGTATTCAATGGGATTGATCGATCATTTTCAACTCAAAATTCTGGCTGAACCACTCCTAAAGAGTGGCTATGGTGAGTATCTACTGTCTTTATTAGATAAGAACTTTCCTGATGAAATATATTAACACTCACCTCGAAGGCGTGATGATTTTTAGTCCACGTAAGTTCATTGATGAACGCGGTTTTTTTATGGAAACATTACGTCAAAATAGCTTTAGTGATGCATTTATCCAAAACAAAATGGATGTCCCTCTGCTCGTTCAAGAGAATCAATCTCGCTCGGTGAACAATGTTTTACGCGGACTGCATTTTCAGCAGCACTTTCCTCAGGGTAAATTAATCCGTGTGGCCAGAGGTACTATCTTTGACGTTGCTGTCGATATTCGTCAAGAGTCTAAAACATTTGGCCAGTGGATAGGTCAGGAAATTTCCGACGAAAATGGCTATCAAATGTGGATCCCGGCAGGATTTGCACACGGCTTTTACGTATTGTCTGACATCGCTGATATTATTTATAAATGTTCACAATATTATCAACCAGACGATGAGCAAACCATCGCATGGAATGACCCTATGCTCAATATACAATGGCCTTTAAAACAGCACCCTGCTCCTATCGTCTCAGACAAAGATAATCCGACCATAAACCCTAAGATAATCTCATTTGGTCTCATGAAATGACATATAAAAACGGACAAGCACTCACAATCTTGATTACTGGTGGTTGTGGGTTTATTGGTTCTGCATTAATCCGATTTATCCTAGGCTTTACGAATCACAGCGTCATTAATATCGATAAACTGACATATGCCGCTAATCCTCAAAGCCTTAAGATGATAAATAAAAGTGAACGATATCATTTCATCGAAGGTGATATCTGTAATGGCACATTATTAACAGAAGTGTTTAATCGGTTTCAACCCGATGCCGTGATGCATTTGGCGGCGGAGACTCATGTTGATCGATCCATTTCAGGCCCAGCTGAATTTATTCAAACCAATATAGTAGGCACGTATCAACTACTAGAAGCCAGCAGGCAATTTTATAATGGCTTATCTAGCGATAAGGCTAGGCAATTTCGTTTTCACCATATTTCGACAGATGAAGTGTTCGGAGATTTACCCGATACCGGATATTTCAATGAACAAAGCGCCTACTCCCCAAGTTCGCCATATTCCGCAAGTAAGGCATCAAGTGATCACCTAGTGAAAGCTTGGCATCGAACCTATGGTTTACCAACTTTGATCAGTTATTGCTCAAATAATTATGGCCCATACCAACATCCTGAAAAACTTATCCCGCTCACCATTACCCGCGCCCTTGCGGGTAAAATAATTCCTATTTATGGTAATGGCCAACAAGTTCGAGACTGGCTTTATGTTGATGATCACGTTGAAGCGTTAATCACAATATTAACCTTAGGTAACGTGGGTGAAACTTATACTGTTGGCGGTAATAATGAGCAAACTAATATTCAGGTTGTGGCATCAATTTGCCAACAACTAACCCAATTAGTGCCGAATCATCAGTTGGCAAGTAGCAATGGTTTTTCCTCACTCATTCAACATATTACTGATAGACCAGGACACGATCGCCGCTATGCTATTGATGCGAGTAAATTGACTACTACATTGCATTGGACACCAAAACATAACTTCTCGGATGGTTTACGCCAAACCGTTCAGTGGTATTTGGCTCACTATCAATGAAAATATTAACGTTTGGTCAAACCGGTCAACTCGCCAGAGCCTTAAAACGTGTTCAGCCCAAAACTGCAGAACTAATCCAACTCAGCCATCAACAAGTTGATATTACTCAGCCACAACTCATTGATGAAGCGTTAGCTTTTTATCGGCCCGATATCATCATCAACTGCGCGGCTTATACTGATGTAGAAAAAGCACAAATAAACCCAGTCGCAGCAATGCAAATCAATGCATTGGCCGTTGAGTATATGGCAAAAGCAGCCAGTAATTATGGAATCAAACTAATTCAATTGTCGACTGATTATGTATTCGATGGTCGCTCATCGACACCTTATTCTGTGACACAAAAACCATCAACCATTAATGCTTATGGGCAGTCAAAATTACTCGCCGAAGAGACATTATTGAGCTATCAATCTGCTCTATTTTGTATTGTGCGAACTTCTTGGCTTTACCATCACAGCGGCAATAATTTTGTTACCACTATGCTAAAGTTAATGACGCAGTCACATAATCAACAAACGATAGGATCAAGCGCAGACAACCCCATCAAAGTTGTTAACGACCAAACGGGCAGCCCGACAATGGTTGACGATTTTGCACGTTTTCTGTGGAAACTGTGTTCACAAAAACAATGGTCAGCGATTTACCATTGGAGTAATGCAGGTAAGTGTACTTGGTATGAGTTTGCTCAAGAGATCAAAACACAAGGAATAGCGTTAGGCTTATTACCTCAGTCAATTTATTTACAACCTATTACATCAGAACAATATGCTTCTATCGTTAATAGACCCGCTTTCAGTGTGTTAGACACCCGCTTATCACACACACTCGCCATACCAAAACCTTGGCAACAACAATTAGCTCAATGCCTTAATGAGCTGGTGCTGAGTAAAGTTTGATTGTTTACAGTAAAAAATGAATTGTCATATCAGTGTCATCTTTACGTGCAATAATTTTTACCATCAAGGATGAAATATTTCGCTTTAGCTTGTCATTAACTTTAGGTAAAAAGAGGCTGTACCAACAGAGGTACAGTTATCTGGAATGTTGAAAATGTCACACTCATTTGAATTTGATGAAGATGATGCGCCATGGGGCGATAACATCAAGGGAAAACCAAAATCGAAAAAAGTTAAGCAACGCCGCCGTGATACTAAGCGCCGTTACTTTGACGATAATGCAGAAATGGAGTTCGCGCCTGCTAAGTGGAAATAATTTAACAGGATTTTCTCATCAAGTTTAAAAAGCAAGTTGTCTGCAACTTGCTTTTTTGTTGAAATAAAAATGGCCTTGACGAATTCAAGACCATTTAAATAAAACTTTGGACGATGCTAAATCAGTCGTTTACGATGTAACAAGTATTGCCACTTTACAGATAAAATATGGTGGCTAATCCCAAGAAAGTAAAAAAGCCTACAACGTCGGTTACGGTGGTCAAAATAACCGAACCAGATAACGCCGCATCTTGATTAAAGCGCTGTAAGATCATCGGCACCATCACACCAGCAATAGCAGCAACAGCCATATTAACTAAAATAGCACAGGCAATAACTACGCCCATTATCGTATCGTTAAACCACCATCCGGCAATAATACCGATGACAATTGACCACAACATACCATTTAGCGCACCGATACCGAGTTCGTTTTTCATCAACGACATCACGTTACCAGCAGAAATCTGACCCATTGCCATACCGCGGATCATTAACGTTAACGACTGGCTACCTGCAATGCCCCCCATTGAAGCCACAATTGGCATCAATACCGCTAACGCGACGACTTGCGACAATACATTTTCGAATAATCCGATGGTAGCAGATGCTAAAAATGCTGTGAGTAAGTTAATCCCTAGCCACACGGCACGACGCTTTGCTCCCACCACAATTGGGGCGAATAAATCGTCGTGTTCATCCATACCAGCAGTTGCCATTAATTGTGCTTCGTAATGTTCACGCACCAATGCTGTAGCTGTTCGCAGTGTCATTCGGCCAATTAATATACCGTCTTCATCGACTACCGGTAATTCAAGTTCGCGGCTATGTTCAATGGCTTCGGCAGCTTCGATCAAAGATGAATCAGCAGATATTACTCGGCTGTCATCCCATTTTAACACCTGCAATTGAGTATCAAGATCCGCAGTTCTGAAAACGTCATAACGACGCACTGTACCTAAATATTTATCGTTTTGATCGACTAAAAAAAGATGGTCATTACAATCTAAGTCAATACGACGAAAAAAGCGTTGTCCTTGTGCTACGGTAGATGTAAGACTTAATGCCAACATCTGGTGATCAGCATAACGACCGATTTCATTTTCAGAATATTGGTCATATAGTTCGAAATGCTTACGCTGACGTTCACCCATCTGTGCTAATGCACGATCGGTAATGTTGTCAGGTAATGAATCACTCCATTCAATAAGGTCTTCAGGACTTAATTGAGAAAAGAGTAAGTCTAATTCCTCATCAGGCATTTTCTTAACAATGCCTAAACGAGGATCGGCGCGCATTAAGTTTAGAACGTCTACACGCTCTTCAACATCGACTTGCTGCCAACGTTCATAACGTTCATCAAGCGGTAACGATTCTAATAATAAAGCAATTGTGCCTGGTTCTGCTTCAGTCAAGATTTCACTGAACACTTCGGCCTGTTCATCACCTTCGGCTTCAGTTAACAAATGTACCACGTGACTGACATCAGCCTGTGGTTGTGAACTGGTGTCGATTTCATCTTCAGAACTAAGTTCGTTCTTTAATTCACTCATCAGCCCGCCCTTAATTCTTGATAGTAAAATATGCGCAACTATATTGAAATTGGTATTGATAAGCAAACAGATAAATTAGGTTGCTAACAACTTAATTGCCAGCTAAGCACTTTCCCATTATAGTTTACCTTTCATATAAAGGAGCATCACATGACCGCAGCAATTTACCCTATTTCCGTAAAAGACATTCAAGGCAATGATGTTGTTATGGAGAGTTTTAAAGATAACGTTTTGCTTATTGTTAATACTGCAAGTAAATGTGGCTTCACTCCACAATACAAAGCACTTGAAACACTATATCAACAGTATAAAGATCGCGGTTTAGTTATTTTAGGTTTTCCTTGTAATCAATTCGGCAAACAAGAACAAGGTAATGAAGATGAGATCAGTCAATTTTGCGAACTAAACTTTGGCGTGACATTCCCATTATTTAGTAAAATTGAAGTCAATGGCAGTAACAGCCATCCGTTATATCAACATCTTAAAAAGTCTGCCAAAGGCCTTTTAGGTAGTGAGTCGATAAAATGGAACTTCACTAAGTTTTTAGTCGATAAACAAGGAAACGTGATTGAACGATATGCACCAACCACAAAACCAGAAGATCTCAACGCTGTCATTGAAAAACTGCTTGGATAACCATAACGTCTATAGCGTAATTGAGTACCGAGAATCAATGAAAGTGGGTTTGGGTAATTGATGTCATGTTAATCACCCAGTTTTTTACCCACAGCTTAGTACGAGACGATATTCATCAATAGCAGTACGTAAACGACATAAATTCATTACAAAAGTGCAAGTTTTAAGTCACTGATAAATAATCAGTATAAAATTAATATCCATATTTTGATAAAAATATACATTTATATTGAACTTTTAAACCATTAGGTACTCAAACTTAATAACAGTGATATTCACTTTTGTTCATCATCTCCCTGGGACTTCTAGCGCGGTCCCCTTGATCGCTAAGTCGATCGATAGGCAATCATTTGATTGCCTTTTTTTATGTCTGTTGATTGCACAACTCAACTAAAATGAGTTGCATGATCTAACTGAGGTCTAGCCTAGTGATGTGTTTTCTATGTAGAGAACTCAACATGGGATAATTACCGACTATCACACAGAGCTTTGCCTCCTAACTTGAGTGTATTGGCTTGCACTCAACACGTTAGTAATGTGTTAATGCGCCCTACTAGCGTAAATTGATAAGTAGCATAAATAGATAAGTAGCAAAAATAGGCAAGTTTGATATTACCAACATGAAATAAAACCATTCTCATCAATTTACCTCAGCTGTTATCAAGAGTTGGAGCTGACTAGCACTGCGCATATTTATCACCTCACCTAAACAAGTGATACCGTTTAACTGACAGTAAGTAAGCTAATGAGTTTCGCTAAGTCGATTTCGATATTGAGAGCCCGAAATTTTTCTGTAAAACCAGTACTTAGGATCTCGAAACAACAGATGTGATGTCATGATTAACATCGTTCACATAGCACAATATTCGGTCACCAAAGAAGAATTAAACCCACCGATTATTTATTTTTAAATTTATTGCATTATTTAATGAACTTTTCTAATTAGCGTTAGTCAGAATATAGGTAACAAGTAAGAACATTTACTCGCTAGGCGTCTTCCTCCAACGTTTTAGTGTGTATCCAAAGGTTTGATTACTGACTTTTGTATTTACTTGTCGCGACAGTTTTATGTTCATCATCATCCCTATTTGGGGAGTATTAACACGCTAGCGCACTGTTAATCACAACCCACAAAGAACGACTTAGGCAACCAAATTGGTTGCCCTTTTTTTATGTTCATTTTGTGTTTTACACAAATAAAACCAAAATCATTATCATCAATATTTACCGCGACCATATGCATAACTAATAACTTACTTGAGCTCCCCTCAGAACTAAACTAACAGTAAACAACTAATTTAAATAATTAATCCCAAAAAATTAAAAAATTTACAGTATCTATTTCCAGTTCACTTCAATGCTATTTTAGCTTTCAAAAACCTCGCTAGCCCTTCGAAAACATCAGCAAATAAATCAAAAAATCTACTCTGACAAAATAAATGAAAAAAAATTATTTTATTTGTGAACTTTCCTGATTACGCTCGGTCTTATTTATTGTACGAAAAAGATGTAGCTTGAAGTAAGTGCAGCATAATGAGTTAATCTCCTCTCCCGGAGATAAATGATTACACTGCTTAGTGATTTATCCTACTTACCTCAAACTTCAGTTAGGATTGATTTACTGCTATACCGTTTTAATGTTCATTGTTCATCATCATCCCTATTTGGGAAGTATTAACACGCTAGCGCACCGTTAATCGCTCCCCACAAAGAACGACTTAGGCAACCAAATTGGTTGCCCTTTTTTTTGGATTAATTTTGTACTTTTACATTGATAAAACCAAAAAGCCTCATCAGCGACATTTACCACGGCCATATGCATAACCAATAACTTACTTGAGTTCACCTCTGAACTTAAATCAACATAAGCACCTAATTACAAACGTTTTAATAATCGATATTATCGAATCCAGGTTAACTCTAACGTTATTTCTAATTTAAAAAATGCATCCTTCCTCCAAAAATATCGACCGGATAGCTAAAAAAAGTGACTATCACAAAAATAAATTAAAAAAAGTCATTTTCTTTGTGAACTTTCCTGATATCACCCGGTCTTATTTATTGTAAGAACAAGTATGTAATGATTAAAATGTAGTTTGAAGTAAGTGCAGTATGATGAGTTAGCCTTCTCCCCCGGAGTTAATTGATTACACTGCTTAGTGATTTATCCTTCTTACCTCAAACTTCAGTTAGGATTGAGTTACTGCTACACCGTTTTAATGTTCATCATCATCCCCATTGGGAAGTGTTAACACGCTAGCGCACTGTTAATGACAACCCGTAAAGAGTTATTTTGGCAGCCAATATGGCTGCCATTTTTTTTGTCTTTTTTGATGTAAAAAGGTCATAACATTTTCTTGTTAAAAATTGAGTAAATTATCTAACTGAATTTGCAATGAAGGATGATAACCAGCACGGGCTTTTGTATAGATTTCAGCCAACTCTTGTTGATAACCAGCAATTTGTAATTCAACAAACAAAGGTCTTACAAATTTACCTCTGCCAATGCGGCATAAATAATCACTTAATGCAGGTAAGACAGGATCATAATGATTACGGATGGCGACGCGATACCAATCACACGCTATTTCTGCATTAGGACTGTTTGTTAATGTAAAAGTCTCATCTAAATCTAATAACGTAACTTGGCTTACCATTAGCGGTAATTGAGTCAGAAAATATTGCCAGTGATGAACTAGCCAATCGCTCACCAACAACTCACTTGCCAAAGCGCCTTTGACGATAGCTTCCACAGCCAAATCAACTTTATCCAAGCTGCTTGATGTAGGGCCTTTAAACCATAGTGGTAATCCTTGCCCGTACACCCACTCATTGAGTTCTGAGAGGGTTAATTTATCGTGATGCTCCACCAGCAATGTCTGTGTTGCATAATCAATGAACGTTTCGGTGGTAATCGCGCGAAACGAAAAATGCTCAACATAACCAAATAGAAAGCGATCAAATGCAGGCCGCCCTAATCGGCTTTCCAGTTCATGAACAAACATCGATGCTTTATCGTAAGTAAACCGATTAAATGCCAGATTAGGATCTTGACCTTGCACATTGGCTGGTAGAGTTTGGTTTGCTAAGGGAGTAGATTCGATTTCTTCTTGCAAACGTCCATACTCGATAACCCATTCAAGTTCTGCCTGCTCTCTGCCATAAATAGCTTCAACAATACGATTGGTAAAATAAGTGGTAAATCCTTCATTAAGCCATAAGTCTCGCCAAGTCGCATTACTGACTAAATTGCCTGTCCATGAATGGGCTAATTCATGAGCAACCGTTGAAACAAGACTTTTATCCCCAGCAATTAGGGTGGGAGTCATAAATGCCAGCATAGGGTTTTCCATGCCACCAAAAGGAAAACTCGGTGGCAATACAATCATGTCATAACGGCCCCAAGCATAGGGTCCTAGTATGGACTCTGCCATTAAGATCATTGATTCGGTATCTTCAAATTCTTTAGCTGCAGCGGCAAGCATATCGGGTTCAGTATAAATACCACTTCGATGTCCAGTGGCTTGAAAGCTTAACTCTCCAACAGCAATGGCTAATAAGTGTGTTGGGATAGGTTTGTTCATGCAAAACTCAAACACACCATTATCTGGCAGTTCTGGTGTATTTTCAGCACTCATTACCGCGCGTAAACCTTGCGGAGCGGTGACGGTCGCATTAAACGTTATGCGTGCTTTTGGGGTATCTTGTAAGGGTATCCAGCTGCGAGCATTAATGGGTTGCGATTGGCTAAACAGATAAGGTAATTTTTTTCCTAGCGTTTGTTCTGGTGTAAGCCATTGCAGCCCCTGTGCTGTTGGTGAGGTACGATAATGGATGACCACCTCAGTTAAGTGCTCCCCTACATCAATAACCAGCTTTTGACCCAATATGGCATTCACATCAGTCACATAATGCGACAACACATTAGCATCGCTGTCAGTGACATCTTCTATGATCAAGTCTCGGCAATCTAGCACTAATGAAAGTGCAGCCATTTTTCGGGTAAACTGTAACCGGGCAACGCCATTAAGTTGCTGTAAGTCAAAATTAACCACAATATTAAGTTCAAGATGATGCACGCATAAAGCATCAGTATTGGCACTTGAATGGTAATCGTGTTGTACGTCCCATTTTGAAGTCACAAAAAATCCTTACCGAGAGAATAAAACATGAAATTTAGCAAAGATAATAGCATTTGCATCTAAAAATATGCTGTAAAAAGTCGCATTAAAACCTCATCACTCAGAGTTGCCACGCTTATCAATTCAAAGCATATTGATTCATTAAGCAGCAAAGTGGGCTCTGCGCAATGCCAAGCGTCGCTTTATACTGCTTTAAACTTAATGGGTCCTATCGAAAAATAGCTTCACATTTAATTTTTACCAGTGTATTGATATCCGAATTTTCGACTCAAATTTATTTTTAAATAAAAATAAGCACTTTTTTTTACCTCCAAGGGAACTAACTTAAAAATGACTAGTCTGAATATATGAACCGAATTTGCATTACTTTATTTACAGCTAGTAGCGTTTTTTTGTTCATCATCATTCTCCTATTTGATAGTAGTAACAATCTATCGACAGTATTGCCCTTAGCAATAGCAGCAACCTCTTAGTTAGGTTGCTTTTTTTTATCTTTTTTTCAACGCAAGAAAACAAAAAAGGCCTCAAAGAGGCCTTTTTAAGTTTACAGAAAGTTCGCTAATTAAAGCTTGATACCCACTTTCTCTAAATCTTTAGTAATCACAGATGTTGGTAATGGCACGTAACCATCTTTCTCAACAATTTGTTGACCTTGCTTAGACAATACGAAGCGTAAGAATTCACGGTCCATTGGCGATAGGTCTTTGTTAGGGTGCTTGTTTACATAAACATATAAGTAACGAGAAAGCGGGTAAGTACCGTCAGCAGCATTAGCAGCCGTCGCTTCGATAAACTTATCGCCTTTCTTAGAGATAGCGACTGCTTTTACACCAGCAGTTTTGTAACCAATACCTGAATAACCAATGGCATTCAATGACTGTGATACAGACTGAACGACTGAAGCAGAACCAGGTTGCTCATTTACGTTTGGACGGAAATCGCCTTTACATAACGCTTTTTCTTTAAAGTAACCGTATGTACCAGACACTGAGTTACGACCGTAAAGCTGAACGTCTTTTGCAGCCCAGTTACCATCTAAACCGGCATCACCCCAACGGTTGATTTCTTTACCGCCACACTTATGTGTAGAAGAAAAAATCGCATCAATTTGTTCAATGCTTAAGCCTGTTATTGGGTTATCTTTGTGTACGAATACGGCTAGTGCATCAATTGCAACACGTACTGCCGTTGGCTGGTAGCCATAATGTTTTTCAAACGCTTCAACTTCATTAGGCTTCATCTTGCGGCTCATTGGGCCGAACTGAGAAGTTCCTTCAGTTAACGCTGGTGGCGCAGTAGAAGAACCTGCAGCTTGAATTTGGATATTAACGTTAGGGTAAATATGTTTGAACTCTTCAGCCCATAACGTCATCATATTTGCTAATGTGTCAGAACCGACCGAAGACAAGTTACCAGAAACACCGCTGGTTTTTTCATATATTGGTAAAGTAGGATCAATAGCAGCCATAGATGCTGCTGAGAATACGCCAGCGGCTGTAAGAGTAATCGCGCCGACAAGTTTGTTCAGTTTCATTTTAATGCTCCAGAATTAAGCGTACTAAGTTTTTAAAACGTAGTCAGTATCGACCTCATTGATGACAAGTCTATGACATTGACATGACAGTTGTGTGACACCAGCAGTAAAACTGACTTATTTGACAAAACAAATAAAAAGACACTTAACATCAACCACTTACCAAAGATAGATGATAAAAGGTTAATTTATACAATAGATAAATAACCACTAAACACATTATAAACAAGATAATTACTGCTTAAAATTATAGCAATAACGCTATATTATGACATTCATAATAATGGTTGAATTTAAGCAATTTATGCCTTACCAGCGATTGATTCAATCGCTATCCCCCTAAGACTAATTACATTAACATTCCTTAGTTGTTTTGAACTGATTAGGTCATTATTATTAGTTATTTGAATTAAGGTGCAGCAACAAAAAAACAGCACGAATGCTGCTTTTTAAGGATTGCACATCTAGATGCTATCTATTGCCGAACTAACAAGTGCGATGGAATAACAAAACTGAAGATACTGCCTTTGCCATACTCACTCGTCACCTTAAGCTCACTGTGATGATGGTTTAAAGCATGTTTTACTATCGCTAACCCTAAACCACTGCCACCAGTTTTACTTGAACGCGCATTATCTACTCGATAAAAGCGTTCAGTTAAGCGGTTAATATGTTGTGGAGCGATACCCACCCCAGTATCTGCCACCGAAAACAACGCTCCGGTTGCAACACTTTGCCAATTAACCGAAATCGTTCCACCAGGGCTGGTATAACGTATTGCATTTGAAATCAAGTTGGAGCAAGCACTGCGTAATTGCAATTCATTGCCATGGGTATTCAAACCCGGTTCGCAATTAAACACTAATGTATAGTCGGTGCCAGCAAGGGCTTTGGCCTCTTCTTTAAGAATTTCCATCATCAATGACATATTGACCGTTTGCGATAAATCAATATCCACAGCATCTTCAATGCGCGACAGGGCCAACAATTGCTCAACCATCGACTGCATTCGAGTCGTCTGTTGCTGCATCAACGATAGTGGTTTGTGATTAGGAGAGTCTGCGTCTTCCATGGTTTGCATAATTTCTAAATACCCCTGCAATACTGTCAGTGGGGTCTTAAGTTCATGGGAAACGTTAGCCACAAAATCTTTGCGCATACCTTCTAACTGATGAATTCGAGTGACATCTCGAGCAATTAACAACAATTGTCGATCGCCATAGCTCATTACTCGAATTTCAAGTAATCGCTTATCTGACACCGGAGAAGGGATTTCTAATGGTTCTTTGTATTGTGCTTTCTTTATATAAGTCGAAAAATCAGGATGGCGAATAAGGTTATCAATTCTCTGACCATTATCTTGAGGCCAAACAAAGCCTAAGATTAATTGAGCGAGCTTGTTACACCATAAGATATTATGTTCTGCATCAAGTACTACTGCCGCATCTGGTAAGGCCTCAGCGCCTTGACGAAAACGAGCTAATAAAGTCGCTAACTGACCCACTCGACGGCGATTCTTGCCCTGCAGGCGATATATTCCATTGAATACCCCCTCCCAGCTTCCACGCCCTTGAGGAGGCGTAAGCTTTTTATCTTTCCATAACCAGAAGTTTAAACGAGTAAGTTGACGATAATGCCACACAAGTAATGCAATCGAGCCTAATAGCATTACGATAACAACTTGATTGAATAAAGCGCCGATAAGCATAAATAAAACAAGCAATAAAGCTAACCGGAAAAATAAACGATATCCAGAGTACGAGATAAACATAGGCTACCTAAATACGAAAGTAACGCCGCCAACACATTCAGTGCCGTTACTGATTATTAGGGCTAACGAGGAACCACAAGATAGCCTAAATCGACTATTATGGCTAGACAGCGAAAAAAACAGTTTTTAAAAAGCCCTGCTTAATATAGCAGAACTTTTCAAGCAGCCAATACGAATTACATTCTGGTTGAAAATCGATAACCAGCACCACGAACAGTTTGGATCAATTTATCATGTCCACCCTCTTCTACGGCTTTTCGTAAACGTCTGATGTGCACATCGACAGTTCGATCTTCAACATACACATTGGTGCCCCAAACGTTATCGAGTAACTGCTCACGGCTGTAAACTCGCTCAGGATGAGTCATAAAGAAATGCAACAAGCGAAACTCTGTCGGTCCCATATCGAGCACGGCGTCACCAACGGTCACTCTGTGACTCACAGGGTCGAGTTGTAATCCTTGCACATCAATGGTTTCTTCTAATCGCGTAGGTGCGCTTCTGCGTAAAACGGCTTTAATTCGTGCGACGAGTTCTTTAGGTGAAAAAGGTTTAGTTATATAGTCATCAGCGCCCACTTCAAGGCCTTTGACTTTATCTTCCTCCTCCCCACGTGCTGTCAGCATAATAATGGGGATCTGACGAGTAAATTCATCTTGCTTTAAACGTTTAGCTAATTGGATGCCACTACCACCAGGGAACATCCAATCCAATAAAATTAAGTCAGGGTATGGCTCTTTAAGCAACTCAATTGCTGAATCAAAATCTTCAGCTGCAGCTGTCGTAAAACCATGTTGATCCATCACAAATGTCAGCATCTCACGGATTGCTGATTCATCTTCTACTATTAATATCCTAGCTGTCATATTGGGTTTCTACGTTAATTTGCCACGAGACTATTATTGGACACTTTTGTTACAGATTTATGATCTAACAGCTAATACTGGCATTAAATACGCCTTTTTGTCATAAAAAATTCATTGCTGTTAATGTGATGTAACTTCAAAACAAGCAGCAAGCCGTGATTAAATAACCTGCTAACCCGGTAATTTAGCGTATTCCATTGGCCATAGTGCCAATAAAACGGGTAAATAAAGCTTATCATCACAAAAGAATAACGGTGAAATAAAGGCTAAAAGATATTATTTATAGGGCACTTTAATACCACTGTGAGGTTCAGTAATCTCAACTCAAGCTAATAAGTGGATCACTAATTCCCTTTACTCCGCTATCAGCGCAGCACCAGCTTACAACAGGTATTCCATTACACACCAATACGTTTGTGAGCAATACATAGACTTATTTGAGGTTTCAGACACAAAATAACATCGTTACTATCGACTCCTCTGCTATTTTATTCCAGTGGTGAAGATTAAACAAAAAAAAGGGCCTAAGCCCTTTTTTGGTTATAACCTAAATCCACATACTCATTCAGATTAAAATTTGTGCTCTAAACCTACACCGATATAACTATCATCTTGATCATTTGAATCAAATGAGTTGGCAGTGTAGAAAGCAAACAACTTAGTAGGCTTACCTAATTTGTAATCAGCGCCGACAGACCATGAATTACCTTTATTTTCCATGTCTTGGTATTGGGCTTTTAAGGTCACATCATTGATTCCATAAGCCGTGCTTAATACGAAGCCATCATCTTTGATACCACTGTCTAGTTTTTCTTGTTGCTGGTACATACCGCCAATGACTAGACCTGCTATTTTGCCCTGAACCGTGGCGCGAGCAGTGTCGTAACCTTTTACTTTTGAATCATAGGCAATCGCTGCATAGATTGGTGTGCTTTTTAGGCCTGCATCACCGTACATAACAGCCATACTCACACCATCTTCACCAGTAGTGTTGTCACCAACAACTTGGTCTGAATCGCCAGATGCAACATAAGTCACACCTGCTTGGAAATCACCAAACATTGGCGTGTAGTAAGTGGCAGTTTGTGCCATGCGGTTTTCACCTTTAAACATGGTCTTCATATCGCCAGCAAGGTCGTTGAACTGATCGACTTTACCTTGTGAAACTTTTAACATCGTGTCGTTACGACCAACAGATACGGCACCAAAGTTACCTTTTAAACCAACAAACTGGTTACGGGCTTTAAAGTTTTCTTTAGTATCGTCACCGGTATCGACTTCATACTCGATAGTGTAGAAAGCTTCAAGCTTCTGACTTAATTCGAACTCACCAGTCACACCAAAGCGTGATGCATTACTTTGAATAGTCGTTTCAGTTTCATCGTTAACATCATTTGATTGTGCTGTTACATTTAACTTGCCGTAAACTTGAAGAGGATCTGCGGCGTATGCACTTGAAGCTACTGAGACTGCCATTGCAGAGGCTAATAGAGTTTTACAAAAAACGTTCATCATTTCATCCTTTCGACGCTAAATTCGTCATGGTTATTGGTTTGGAACGAGCGGAATTCTGCCTCTAAAATGTTTCAGAAATATTTCACTACTTGATTAATGACTTATATTCGTCGACATTCCAACGCTGAAAATATTCGAAACCTAGCTATAACAGTAGTTTCAGGATGTTAAATTCAATTGTGACAATTTGATGAATTCTGATTTGTACGATTGCAATTAGCCTTGCAGAACACTTTTTTTGGAGGTTTACCGCTTCGCTTCTATCCCGTAAACTTAGCTTATTGTCTTTTTCTTCTTTAATTAATGAGAGCCTTCTATGTGGTTTAAAAATCTCACCTTGTATCGTTTCAACAAACCTTTCACAACCGACACTGAAACATTAGAAAATGCCTTAGCAGATTTCACCTTCTCCCCTTGTTCAAGCCAAGATATCAGTAAATTTGGTTTCTCAAATGCCCTAGGTAAAAAAGGCCAGGCATTAGTACACAGCGCTGAAAACCGTCACTTACTCTGTGTCACGAAAGAAGAAAAAATTCTTCCAGGTCAAGTGATCAAAGAAGCGCTAGATGAAAAAGTGGCAGAGATTGAAGAGTTAGAAAATCGTAAAGTCACTAAAAAAGAAAAAGACACCATTAAAGACGAAATCACCACAACATTATTACCTCGTGCATTTTCTCGTCGTAGCCAAACTCATGCTCTTATCATGCCTGAGCTAGAGATGATTTTAGTCGATAGTTCTAGTGCAACTAAAGCAGAAGAACTATTAGCGTTATTGCGCAAAGCCTTAGGCAGCTTACCGGTTATCCCGCTAAGTTATGCCACACCAATCGAGTCAACGCTAACGCAATGGTTACAAGCAGGTGAAGCGCCTGCACCTTTTGAAATGCAGGATGAAGCTGAACTTAAATCAGACTCTGATGAAGGCGGTATTGTTCGCTTCAAACAACAAGTGCTGCAAGAAGATGAAGTACTTGCCCATATTGCAACGGGTAAGCAAGTGCACAAATTGGCATTACATTTTGGCCAGTCAATTGCCTTTTTGATGCAGTCTGATGCCAGTATTAAACGACTTAAGTTTTCTGAAGAGTTTAGAGCAGGTAATGATGAAGTTGGTACTGAAGATCCATTAGCACGTTTAGACGCTGATTTTGCCTTAATGGGCAGTGAGTTAGTGGCTTTCGTCAATGCGGTAAATCAAGCATTTGGTCCTTTAGAGCAGAGCGTCTAATACCATAAGGGTAACCCATGAAACTTTACGGTAGCTTTACGTCTCCTTTTGTTCGGCATTGCCGAATAGCCTTATTGGAATCAACATTAGATTATCAATTTATTGAAACAGATCAGGCTAGCAGCGCAAAGCTATCCCCAACTAAACGTGTACCTTTTTTACACGATGGTGAGCTATCGTTAACGGATTCAAGCGCTATCTTGCGCTACATCCGTCACAAGTCATCAAAAACGTACCTTGATACCGTGGTAGAACTAGATCAGTTTTGCATGATCAATACTGCGCTAGACAGTTCAATTAACTTGTTTTTCTTATCTCGTGATGGCGTTGATATTGAGCGTTTTGATTACACAATCAGACAAGCCCAACGCATTAACGCAACACTAGCTGAATTTGAAAAATTCGAACTACCGCTATACGGACCGTTTAATGATGTGCAATTGCGCTTAGGTTGTTATTTAAGTTGGGCGGTTTTCCGCCAACGGATTGATATCGAAGATTATCCAAAACTGAAAATATTTTTAGCCACAATAGAAAAAGAGCCATTTTTTATCGAAACGGCTCCACCGGTGTAATCCTTGGCATAAAAATGCCCTGTTATCAGGGCATTTTATTTTCTTCAATGCTGGTATCTCAGTGCTCAGAGCACTGTGACCCTAGTTGATTTAGTCAGTAGTGTTAATCCACTCACCCTCGTCATTAAACGGCCATTCAACCCCCAACCACGCTTTATAAAACGCTTTGTGCGCATCAGTCACCTTATCCACAGGCGCAATTGATAAGTCACCTTTGGGTTGTTCCGTTAGGAGTAAACTCACTTCTTTTAAACGCTCATCCCTGAATATGCTTAGTTTAATCGTATCACCAACATTAAAATCATTAAGACGTTTAGTTAAACCATCCGCGGTAACCTTTAAACCATTAACCGCAACAATTTCATCTCCGGCAGCAACACCCGCATTCCAAGCTGGGCCATTTTTTAGCACACTTGCAATGATTAAATCGTTATATAAGCCAGACAACATCATTCCGGCATCTACTTCTGTTTTAGGAGATTGACCATAAGTCGTGATCAAACCAGCATGTGCCAACAAGTCATCAAAAGGTAAACTAAATGGTTGGTTTACATATTCAGTCCACCACGACTGGTAATCTTTACCAGAAAGGTTTTTTAAAATAGATTGCACGTCCGCGACGTTATAACTTAATGGAATTTTGTATTGTTGATAAAGCGCTTTATGGACATCTCTATATGAATGAGCAAGTTGCGTATCGCTTAGCAAACTAAAATCAAGTGCCATTGAAGCCAAGTAACCTTCAGAGTAAATATTCACACTGTGATTAACCGCATAATCGCCCCAAGTGCTACTCCACTGGCCTAAACTGGCTTCTGCTACAGATTGGACTTCACGACCTGGGTTATGTTGATTAAGCACAATTCGTTGGCTTAAATCGTCAAAAAACTCTTTGGCTGTTATCACTCCAGCGCGTAACAACAACTGATTTTGGAAATAACTGGTGGAGCCTTCAGCCATCCACAGTAAATCGGTCATATTTTCCGACTGATAATCATACGGAACCAGCCCTTGAGGTCTGTAAGCTTTAACATTCCAGGTATGAATAAACTCGTGCGAAGCGGTACTAATAAAACGCAAATAATCTTCGCGTTCACGGAAATTAAATCGTGGTAGTTGGATAATGGTAGAGTTGAGATGTTCTGTTGCGCCACGAGCACCACTGGTTGCATGCACCATGTAAACATATCGCTTAAACGGGTAATCAGGCCAAATAGCCGATGCCTGGCCACTGATTTTAGTGAGATCTGCGACAATTTTTTGAGTATCGTAATTGCCTTCGCCCCAAAAAACCACGTCGTAATCACGACCATCAGCCTCAAAGCTGACATGCTGGTTTATGCCGGTTTCTATCGGCGAATCAACTAACACATCATAATTGGCCGCTTTAAATGAATGTGATGTGTTGCCCTTATCCATGCCAGAATAGCTTTTCCAACCTTCTGGTACTTCCATGTTGACAGTAACAGGTTGTTGACGAAATTCAGGGCTATACATAAAGACACCACTGGCATCTAAAAAAGCATGACTACTATCAATGTGACGTAAACGCTCACCAAGCTCATTGGCATGCAATTGATATGTCACCTTCACCGATGTAGGTTTAGTTAAGGCGATTTGCCATTCACCGCTGGCGGTACGCTTCCAAGGTAATGACTTCCCTTTGCTGTCGGTCGCATGAAACAATCTTACTCCATCTGCAACCGGTAATACTTGATAACGACCCGTTCGCCATACCGGTAAATTAACCGTTAATACGTCCGAATCCGATTGAGGAAATGAAACACTCACTTGAGCTAAATGGTGTGTAGGTTGATTAATATCGATATGGTAATCGACATCTGCAAGTGCTGGCATTGCCCAACTCATCGAAAAAATGACACTGCTGGTTAAAATTGCAAGAGAAGTAGGTTTCACTCTAGGTTCCTTCTGGTATGATTCTATTGTTTTTATTTTAAATTCCGAACAATTATAACGATCTAGACTCATTAACACAGTGGCAATTTGCAACTTAGTGAAAAACACTCTCTACGAACATCAGATCAACGTACGTTTATTTATTCATATCACGTGAAATGAAGCCCACGTTAACTAACACTATAAAAGGTATTTCTGACTATGCTGCGTTGCTTTTCTTTGGTCATATTATGTTCGATACTATTAAGTTCAATGGTTTCGGCAAGGGATATTGAGCAGCAAGAAATATTGTTCAAAGAAAATCCACAAAAGCTTTATACAAAGCTAATGAGGGCCACCGAGTTCCCGTTACAATTTTCAAATAATGTGGAGTTTGAGCAAGCCGCTAATGAATTAAGTTACCCTCCAAATGAACTCCATCGTGATTTAGAGCTATTAGCTAGGCTCAATTTAGAAGCAAAACTGACATCGCCAACTAAATATCAAGATGCCGAATTGCTCATAACACAATTAGACGCGATAGCATCAACAACACTTGAACAAGCTGTCGTCATTATGCTTAAAGCGCGGATTAAAGGGCGTCAAAACCAAGAATATAATCAGGTAATAGTTGAATATAATGATGCGCTGAATATGGTAAACACAGATGTCAGTCTAGAAAGCACGCTGTTTAAATCAACGCTTCATGAACAACTCAGCATGTTACATTCACTGCTCCTTCAACCTACTCCAGCATTTTCTCACTTAAATCGTTACCGCGATATTGCTTACCAATTACACAATAATTATTTTATCTCCGATGCCGAAACCCAGTTAGGTCGTTATTACAATCTTAATGGCGATCAAGCCAAGTCACTACAGCATTATAGTGAAGCATTTCGTTTAGCTAATAGCCTAGACTACCCAGGAATTAAAGCACATACACAACTTAATCTTGCGCGTACATACCGAGATTTAGAACAATGGGATGATGCACTAAAATATGCTCATAATGCGGCCGAAATACTTCAAGCGATAGGCCAAGATGTCTACTTAGCCGAGACCTTAACGGTTATCGCAATGATTTACGCAGGCCAAGATCAATGGAATAAAAGCATTGACTATTATTTAAATGTCCAGCAAGTCAATGAGCGTATGGGAAATGAAATAGCCATAGGACTCACCTACAACAACTTAGGCGAAGCTTACTTCAAATTAAATAATATCCAAGCAGCATTGAACGTAATGCAACGTGCAAATGATATATTTAGGGCTCGAAAAGTAGAACATTACTTAGTACACAACGAACTACTATTTGCCCAAATAAATACTAGTGAAGGCATGTGGAATGAGGCGATTGATCATGCGAGTAAGGCTATTGAACTGGCTAAAAAGAAACATTTAAATGATGTGCAAACAGAAGCATTAGGCTATTTATCTACCGCATATCGAAAAACTAACAATCCCAACGCAGCACTTGCAACAGTCGATGCCATTGTTGAACTGATCAATACATCGCAAGAAAAATCCGAACAAACAAATGATTTCTCTGAACTCACTGAACAAAAACTAAAATTCGAGCTGGGTTTATTGCAAAATAAACTACAACAACAAACTGCGAAAAATAAATACAATCAATTTATCATTTTAGTATTAATTCTCGGTTTTAGTATTGCGATTATCGTGTTGATATTTATCTACAGAAAATTTCAGCAACGAAATACTTTATACCTTAACGCCCAACGTTTAAATACCATAGACCCAATAACACAAGCACAAGGTTACAGGGCGTTTATTCAACGGATAAGCACACTAAAACACACAGAATCTAAAACGCTTGCGTTAGTGAATATTAATAAATTAAACAATATTGATATTCAGCTTGGCCTCACTGAGTCTGTAGCATTAATGCAACATTTTAATAGCCAGTTCTGTAAACATTTAGATACTGAAGTGTTTATCATTCGTTCAGGATTAATTGCATGTTATTTCGATAAGCAATATGACGCCGAAAATATCTTACATGCTGTCATTGAGTGTCTTAAACAATTACAAGAGACCCAATTTACCATTCCTAACTTTGCTAGCCTATCCGCGGTTCAACATGCCAGTATTGGCCACATTAATTTACCATTACTGGGCAACCCAGATGCCAGCATCAGTGCAGAATTACAATTTGAAACATTGCAATTCGCACTAGCTGCAGCAATGGAGATAACAGAGCAACCCGCTTATGTTTCATTGCGACCACTTAATTTTGCACCAGCGGCTGTTTTTATGCGCCCACTATATTTAAATCTGACTCAAGCACTTAATCGCGGCATCATTCGTGCGGAAAGTAATCGTAACACCCAAGATATCAACTGGCCGAAAAACTAATCGTTTAATAAATATGCAATTGTAGCCAGTTATGAGATTTTGTATGGTAATTGGATTTGCTGCACAACATTATTGAGATAACATTACTATAATGTTAATCGATGATAGGTTAGTTACTATAAATTCCATTTGCTGTCTAAATTAATATCCCAATCACGGCAATAGATGCCTTTAGTTGAAAATGAGAGCAGGCACTGCAAAATGAAAGAGTCAAATACAGCGATAACTCAAATTTCGTTGATGAAGCAAAAGCTCCATGCAGCTAAACTTGCTCTGGAAGAGATTAATACCGATCGCAATGATAAATTGAAAACATTAATTCAATTTATCACTCATCTGAGTCTTGCTTGTAAAGGGCAAAATTTAGAACTCGATAATAAACTGGCTAAATTGCGCCATCATATGCACGATTTTGAGCAAATTGACGAAGCACTACCAGAACTCGTCGATATCGAAAGATTATTAAAATCTCAATATAACCATACAATGACTCGTTTAGAAGACAGTCGTAATGGGCTCAATCGAGTGATCCGTCAGATCCAACGAATTAACTCTGCTCCAGATAAATTAAAAAAAGAAATCACCTACTTTAAGCAAGAATTAGGCAAACCATTCCATACAGTATGGGAATATATCCCTAAAGTAGAAAAACTGATTTTTTTCTACGAAGAAATTTTAAAACATGAATTTGCAGATGCCGACAATTACGAGATCTTGCCTCACCATGTTCAGCTAGCTAAAGAGCTTGCAGCTAAAATTGCTGAAATTGAATTTAGAAAAGATCAACGCGACCAAATTCTAGTTATAAAAGAAGTGTTACTTGGTGATATCAGCTTAAATAACTTACTGGAATCTTACCAATCGATATTGAGCCTGCTGTTAGAGAATATTGCTCGCGAAAAAACCGCATCACAAGACTTTTTATTTGCCCTCAATGATGCTCTGACTATCGTTCGCGATGTGGTCAATAACACCCATAACAATAACCAACGTTGTGAGCAACTTAAAGGCCAATTAAATAAAGAAATAAATTTACGCGTCAATAACGCCGACGAGTTAGTGGTAGATGCCTATGATCTTAGCCAATTAAAGATTCAACTGACAGTGCAGTTATCTTCGCTTCGCGATTCACTGTCTCGTAAAGAGGCATTAGAACAACGTGAGCAAACCATCTTACGTAAATCTATAGAGTCAATGCGTAAAGAGCTCAATTCAATGAGCCAGGAAGCGAATAGTTACAAAGAAAAGCTATTTGAACATCAAAAGCTCAACCTTCTCGATCCGCTTACCCAATTGGCAAACCGTACGGCATTAGAAGATCGCATGGAGCAAGAATATCGCAACCATGTCCGCTTTAAAACGCCATTGTGGATAGCCATTACAGACATAGACCACTTTAAAAATATTAACGATAACTTTGGCCACAGTACCGGTGATAAAACCCTGCAAGTCATCGCTATGGCATTAAAAAATTCATTACGTGATAGTGAGTTTGTCGCTCGTTATGGCGGTGAGGAATTTGTATTACTATTACCTGATGTTACTGATGAGCATATCTCTCAATTATTGAATCGCGTAAGAGAGAAAATCAAAAATATTCCGTTTAAGTTTAAAAATCAGAGAATTACAGTTACATTATCTATAGGTGCTGCACAAGTCATGGAAAACGAAACGCTTGAAGAAGCTTTCGAAAGAGCCGATGCTGCATTATACCAAGCAAAAAACAACGGCAGAGACCGAGTCGTAATTGATATCTAGCCCATCCCAAGACGATTTTCTTTGGACTCGGCATCAAATACTCGAGTCCAAAGGAGTTGCTTATGATAGTAAAAATTAGTCCACGTGGTAGTCTAGATCAGCTTTCTCAATTAGAAGTCGAGCGCCTAAAACAAGGCGCAAAAAGTGACCTTTACCAATTATATCGAAATTGCTCACTCGCAGTGTTAGCTTCAGGGCTTATCAGCGACAGTTCTGAAGAACTGTTTACTCGCTATGAATCTTTTAGCCTTAATATTTTACAGCGCGAAAGAGGCATACAAATTGAACTCATCAACCCTCCTCTACAAGCCTTCGTCGACGGTGAAATCATTGTCGGTATTCAAGAACATTTGTTTGCAGTTCTCCGCGATATTATATACATCAGCAACAAGTACGAAAATTTAAAGCATATTGACTTAAGCAATGCTAGCCACATTACCAATGTTGTGTTTGATATTTTACGCAATGCTCAAGCTATCTCGCCAATGAAAGATCCTAATGTAGTCGTTTGTTGGGGAGGACACAGCATCAATGCAGTTGAATACCAATATACCCGTGATGTCGGCTACCAACTAGGGCTTCGTAGATTAGATATTTGCACCGGTTGCGGCCCTGGCGCAATGGAAGGCCCAATGAAAGGCGCAGCAATAGCCCACGCAAAACAACGTGTTCATAATGCCCGTTATATAGGTTTAACCGAACCCAGTATTATTGCAGCAGAACCACCCAACCAAATTGTTAATGAATTAGTTATTTTACCCGATATAGAAAAACGCCTAGAAGCCTTTGTCCGTTTAGGCCATGGTATTGTCATTTTCCCTGGCGGAGCCGGAACGGCTGAAGAATTACTCTACTTTTTAGGTATTTTATTAAATAAAGACAATTGCCATGCATCCTTTCCACTAGTGTTAACTGGACCAGCTGAAAGTGCAGAGTATTTTACCGTTATCGATGAGTTTATCGGGGCGACATTAGGCGCAGAAGCACAGAGTAAGTATCAAATCATTATTGATGATCCAGCCAAAGTGGCGCAAATAATGAAGCAAGGAATGGAAGAGGTAAAAATCTACCGTAAAGAAAAATGCGATGCTTACCAGTATCAATGGTCTCTCAAAATTGAACCCGAATTTCAATTACCCTTTGCGCCGACCCATGAAGTTATGGCAAATTTAAATCTCTATTTTCAAGAAAACAAGGCAGAGCTTGCCGCTAACTTACGTAAAGCGTTTTCAGGTATTGTCGCTGGTAATGTAAAAGGCGACACCATCAAGTTGATTCAAGAGTTTGGTCCCTTTAAGATTGAAGGTGATGCTAAGCTTATGCTCATGATGGATAAGCTATTAAACGCTTTTGTTAAACAACAACGAATGAAACTGCCAGGAAGCGCTTACGTGCCCTGCTACGACATAATAAAAACAAATGAATAAACTACTCATAATTGACGGACTCAACCTCGTACGCCGCATTCATGCGGTGTTACCTGATGAAAACGATATTGCCAGCGTTCAAGAGCGCGTTTTAGCTGCATCTAAAAAAATGTTGCTGCAACATCAACCAACCCATTGCATGGTCGTTTGGGATGGCAATGAGCCATCCTGGCGCAAAACACTGTACAGCGATTACAAGAAAGGTCGTAAACCCATGCCAACGGCATTAAGTGATGGCTTGGTAAATATCAAAGCCACACTTGCAGAACACGATATCAACTCCTTTGACGCTCAATCTGAAGCCGATGATGTTATCGCCACCATTGCGATGAAAATGATCAGCAATAAGGGAGAAGTTATTATCGTGTCAACCGACAAAGGCTTTAGCCAGTTACCAACTAAAAACCTCACCTTGTGGGATCATTTTAATCAACAGGTTTTTGATGTTGAACAATATGAAAAGAAACTGGGAATAGAGCAATACCAAATGCTCGACTTTATTGCACTAGCAGGTGACAGCGGCAATAAAATACCCGGAATTATGGGGATAGGCCCAAAATCTGCAGCTGATTTACTCAATAAATTTAGAACGCTGGCTAATTTATATCGCTCTTTAGATAACCTTGGCGCCAAGCAAGCACTTAAATTAGCCGAAGGAAAAGAGATAGCCAGAATTAGTTATAAATTAGCCCAGTTACAATGCGATATTCCACTGAATATTAATTTGAAACAATTTAGGATCAATCCGATAACAAACTAATGTCATAATAAGCTAACTGCCACTCTGGATAAAGGATGGGCTATAGCGTTAAAACGAATGTATTTAGAGTCTGCTATATCACTATTGCCACGGATGTTGCCAAGGGTTTTACATCATAATAGTAGGTTTATGGTAAGCCGATACAATGCAGATAGCGGAACTAAATACTAGATGATAACCGTTTATTATCCAGAGTTGAGCTTACATACAGTCAACGACATTAATACCATAATGGATTATCCAGATTATGAACAATAAAGTGACATATATCATCGGTGGAATTTTCACTGCCTATTTACTGTTTGTTGCCGTGGTGATTTTTGTTTATGAACCACAGCCAGAAGACAGAGCTTGGGATGATCGCCAGGCGTTCAATTTACAAAAAATGAGCGAAGTCAGCTTTGGTCAAAGCCTTGATGAGATCAGAACATTATTAGGCAGTGCAGATTTTGTCGAAGCCAAAACCGGCATAGATGGACAATATCAAGTGATGTATTACCGTACCCACCATATAAAATCAGACGGTGAAACCACTAAAGAAGAGTGCACGCCATTGTTATTCAGAGATAATCTGCTGATTGCATGGGGACAAGACACTGAAGATCAATATTTTGCTGTGCCAATAACCCATCAAGATCCGCAATAACTCGTTCTATATCGGTGGTATCAATAATAAAAAACGCCCTATCTGTATCAGCATAGGGCGTTTTTTTGTTCATTTAGATAAACATTGATAGCGGTTTAATCTACTTTTTTATATTCCTGATAAGCTTCACCTTGGCGAAGCCAATTAGGGGCTTGCTCACCTTTCAAGTAATGATCGAAGTACTGCTTCATCTTAATGGTATAATCAAGTTTATTGGGATACTTTTTCAAATGATGTGGCTCATCTTCATATTGTAAAAACACCACATCCTTCCCTGCTCGACGCATTGCTAGATACAACTCAACTCCCTGCTCCCAAGGCACTGCATCATCTTTATCACCAAACATAATCATCATGGGTGTTTGGATGCGATCAACATAAAAAATAGGCGAGTTTTCAATGTACCTTTGTGGTGCCTTGAACAGACTCTCACCCATTCGACTTTGACCGGTTTCATATTGAAATTGTCTTGCTAACCCTGAACCATGGCGAATACCACTGTAAGCACTGGTCATATTCGACACCGGAGCACCTGTGACTACCGCTTTAAAGATATTGGTTTGGGTTACCGCATAAGCACTCTGATAGCCGCCCCAAGAATGCCCTTGAATACCAACAGCATCAGGATCGGCAACTCCCATCGCTATCAATTTTTGGACGCCAGCGGTCAAGGCTTTAACTGAGGAAATCCCAGGATAACCAATCTCAAAACGAATATCAGGTAAGAAAATCGCATATCCATTATCTGCATACCAAGCAAAGTTAGGTCGATGATTGAGTTTCATATCAGGAAATGCATGCAACCTATCACTCATAAAACGATAGAAATACACTAAGGTTGGATACTGTTTACCGGCTTGGTAATTTGTTGGCTTAATGAGGACTCCATCCATGTTAACCCCGTCACCATCTCGCCAATGTACTAGCTCCGCATTTCCCCATTTAAAGGGTTTACGCTGCTTATCCAGTTGGGTCACCTGTTGGGCGTTCTGTGGTGAGGTATTAGCTGCAATATATAAATCAGGATACAAATCATAGCGCTGTTTCGAAAACACCACTGTCGAGGCTTTATTTGCTCTGGCAAGCAACGTTAATTTACTGTTGCTTTCGGTTAAGCGCTTCACACCCGCTATGCCAATTTGAGCGCTAAAAAATCCGTCTGCTTTTGATAGATGACTATAACCTTGCAATAGTACAGTTTCAGCATCATTCACTACCGCGGGTAACAATTCATCCTTCACTAAGCCAACTAGTCTGAATTGAGTTTTCTGCTTTCGCCCCTCGCCATTGGTTAACATAAACCCTTGGTTAGATGTGGTACTAAACTGCCATACATCATATTTATCATAAACGGTTATCGCACTATCATCGGCTAACCAAGGACCAAATCCGTAACCGGGTGCAGCACTGGGATAGTCATGGTCTTCATCAGCAAAAGGTGTCGTAATACTAGCAGTCAAATTAACTCGACGTTGAGATGCAATATCTAACAGAAATACGTTACCTTGCTGATAATAAGCCAGAAACTTAGCACTCGGTGACAGTGTAGGCATTGCATCACTGGGTTGCTGAGTTAACACAGGAATTTTACTACCGTTGTTTACATCAACCAAATACACATCACGATAAAAGCCTGCCCAGGTGATCATTTTTTGATATGGCACATCAGAACTGGCCAATAGAAAACGTGCTTGTTCACCGTAAGTGACATCTGGCACTATTTTATCGGCTAACTGGACTAACTTATTTGAATCTAAGTGTAAAACAGCTAAATAAGTGCGTTTTAATTCTTGCTCATATTCTTTGACTTCTTGAGGCTTAATTTTGGCATCATCGCCATGCCAAATACGTAACTGCTTTTTTGCCGTGATAATATTTGGATTAAAGACATCATTGGCATTTTGATAATCAGCTAATTCAGCTTGCTGTGCGACTTTGGGGACTCGACCAACATACAAACGTTGGCCGTCTTTTGAAAACTGTAAGCTTGAGTACTGGTTATATGTCCAACCTTCAGACTGAGCAAATTGCCGTTGTTTATTCTGCTCTACATCAATAAGCAACATATCATGCTCACGGCCATAGCGTGTCGAACTCGCGGCACCTTTCGTCACGGCAACATATTGACCATCATCGCTGATCGCTAATGCTTCAATATGTTCATCGCGACTACCATAAAGCTGACGCTGTTTTTGGTCATCCAATGTCACCAATACAACTTGGTGTAGTTGATTTTCACCTTGATTGACGACTGCAACAAAATGCTTCCCAGTTTTATCAAAAGCGAATTGTGTCACATCAGATAGCTGCGAGTGTTGATTGGTAGCCAAATTAATTAACCGAATATCAGCACCTTTATCTGCCTCCTCAATTTCAGCATGAGTCTCATCTTCAGACTTAGCCATTTTTTTAGCGGCAATAGATTCAGAGCTAATAGATTCAGAAACTTTAGACTCTGAAGCAATGGATTCAACAGCCATAGATTCCGATAATTCAGATTTCGTATCGGTAGATTCAGGCTTGCTAACCTTAAATTTCACCACTAAAAAATGACCATTGTCGCTAAACAAGGCGGAATCTACATTCTCAAACGTCTGTTGTTTACCACTTTGAGTATTCAGTAAGACCACTTCATGAGGTAAATCGGCTTTCTTCTCGGTTTCTCGTTCAAATAAGCTCGCTTCAATAGTCGCCAACACAAATTTTCCATCAGCACTGACATTAACATCGGTGCCATTAGCAATTTCATACTGTTTATTGTTCTCACTAAAACGGATTAATGCACGACTATCGCCTCTATCAGGAGTAGCCTGTACTGCAATCACTTTGCCATCATCAGAAATAACAGGCTGTTGTAGGGTTTCAAAATGCATAATGTCATCAAGGGACAGTGCACGTTGCGGGGCCGCATGGGCACTAAATGACAGGCAGACTGCCAATGGAATTAAATTGAATAATTTCACAGTTTTCCTCTAATGGTAACGTTAATTGATTATTGTTATAGATCACCGCAATAGATCATCGTGTTGGATTATCTCAATATTGACCAGTTAACATTAAGCCAACCAGCAAAAGGCACTACATGCGACCAAAGTCGTCTTTATAAAAAATGCTTACAGAATAAGCTAATGCTGCCAATAAAACATTGAACCGCCGATAAATCTTCAGCATTAAGGTACTTTACAAGTAAACGATTTGTAACAAAGGTTCATAGTAAAACAATCAAATTAGAATTGACTTAAAAATAACGGAAATAATGTGATAATACTCACTATTTTCTGTAAATAAACATTAAAAGTCGTTAAAATACGCCGCAGAAAAACGACGCTTTTTATCGTCACCTAGCCGTGTCATATATGCGGTCTATCAATTGCAGTAACCACAACCGTGGAAGGACTATTCATGTCAAAACGTACAATAACCGTGATCCCAGGTGATGGGATTGGCCCAAGCATTATCGATTCAGCATTAAAAATCCTCGATAAAGCAGGATGTAACTTTGAATATGAATTTGCTGATGCAGGGTTAACGGCGTTAGAAAAACACGGTGAATTAGTACCGCAACGTACTTTAGACCTTATCGAGAAAAATCGCATTACGCTTAAAGGACCATTAACCACACCTGTCGGTGAAGGTTTTACCTCTATTAATGTGAGCTTACGTAAAAAGTTCAGCCTTTATGCTAACGTGCGCCCGGTGATTTCATTTAAGGGAACCCAAGCGCGTTACGAGAACATTGATATTATTACCGTCCGTGAAAACACTGAAGGTATGTACTCAGGCTTAGGCCAAAAAATCTCTGACGATGGTCAAACAGCCGAAGCAACCAGTATCATTACTCGTCAAGGTGCAGAGCAAATCACCACGTTCGCATACGAACTTGCACGTAAAGAAAATCGTAAAAAAGTGACTATCGTTCATAAAGCTAACATCATGAAATCAACTTCAGGTTTATTCTTGAAAGTGGCACGTGAAGTGAGCCTGCGTTACCCAGACATCACCACCGAAGAAATGATTGTTGATGCCACTTGTATGAAACTGGTTATGAATCCTGAAAACTTTGATGTTATCGTGACCACTAACCTATTTGGCGACATTTTGTCTGACTTATGTGCCGGTCTTGTAGGCGGTTTAGGCATGGCTCCAGGTGCAAACATCGGTCGCGATGCTGCTATATTTGAAGCGGTACACGGCAGTGCACCAGATATCGCAGGTAAAAACTTAGCTAACCCGACCTCGGTAATTTTAGCGTCGATTCAAATGCTAGAATACCTAGGTATGTCTGATAAAGCTGAGATGATCCGTAGCGCAGTATCGGCTGTTATTGAAGAAGGCGACCGTACGACTCGCGATTTAGGCGGCACTCACGGCACTACCGACTTCACTCAAGCGGTACTCGATCGTCTAGGATAATTCCATATGGTTACGTTAATGACTGAGTTATCTGTCATTAACTAAAAAGCCCCTTATGCAATGTTGCATCAGGGGCTTTTTATTAGCAGTGCAATAGTATTTTTATGCGTAGCTCACACCCTTTTCAGGGAATATCCATAAATGCACGGTCACTTCATCGCGGTCATGATAAAGGTGCTTACACTGCATTTTAAAATCAATTTCATTTTCAGTTAAAATGGCACCAATGGTTTCTAAAATCACGCTAACTTCTTTATAGCGGCTTTTCATGGGTAACTTAAGATTAAAAATAGCTTCTTTAAACCAACCATTAATTGCCCATGCTTCCATTAATTCAGCAACTCGGGCTGGCTTTTCAACCATATCGCACACTAACCAATACACATTTTTACGCGGTGGCTCAAAACGAAAACCATCTGCACGGTAATGCTTCACTTGGCCTGTTTCCATCAATTTTGGATCCATTGGACCGTTATCAACAGCAGCAACCATCATCCCACGGCGAACTAATTGGTAAGTCCAACCACCAGGACAAGCGCCTAAATCAACAGCATTTAACCCACTACGACAACGTGTTTCTTGTTCTTCTTTAGTTAAAAAGGCTCCAAAAGCTTCGTCTAACTTAAGGCTTGAACGACTAGGCGCATCTGCAGCCATTCTTAACCGAGGAATACCCATAAAATGTGGCGAACTATTGTGGCTTAACGAATAACCCGCATACGCTTTGCCAGGCCCGATAAAACACACATGAATAATTGGACGGCGGTCACTCTCAGCGTTAAGCAATGCGCCGCTCTTTTTTAAACCTTGACGTAACGGCACTGTCAATTTGCGACAAAATGCAGATAATTCTTTTGCTTCATTGGTGTCAGGCGTTTCAACGCGTAGCTCACCACATTTTGACAGTGCGGCCAATGAAGCCACAATAGGCCCTACTCGATCTTGTTCAGGCAAATCACTCAACAACTCACCAGCGGCAAACATCTGACGCGCAAAAACTAATGAACTAAGCGCCAATTCCTTAACTAACGTATCGGCACCATTATCGTCAAAACATTGATAGATCACATAGGCATCGTTGATGTTGGTTTTAACAAAACCACCCACATTTAATTCAGTTGCCCGTTGTTGAATTTCTGCCGCACAGTCTTTTTCATAGCCTGAGCGACAAAATAGGAATAGGTTTTTCATTTGGAGCCTTAGCGTAAGGATATTCGCATAATAGCGAGACAATAATCTCGCTATTATACTCAAAAATGCTCAAGGTGGGAGAATTTAGCTAAGGCATTATTCTGCTGATTTTGCATGCCAAATCGCCGCAGCAAATAACAACCACCCCACTAAGAAGCATAACCCGCCCATAGGCGTAATTGGGCCAATCCATTTAGCCCCCGTAAAGGCATAAAGGTATAGCGAACCAGAAAACAATATTATCCCGGCAATAAAGCTATAAGCAGCCCAGTTGATCAACTTAGATGGGATCCAATGAGCAGAAAAAGCCAACGCAATCAATCCGAAGGTATGATAAAACTGATAATCGACCCCGAGTTTAAAAATACTCACTAATTCCGGTGGTGCGATAGTTTTAAGCCCATGAGCAGCAAAAGCACCCAGTGCTACAGCCATAAAACCACTTAATGTGGCAAACAATAATAGACCTTTATTCATTTTACTTAACCTCATACAACATAAATCGACAATGCATCATACTATTGAAGCAAGCTGATTTTCGTGACTTAAACCATCACCGTTAGTATTCATGTAGTGTTAATATTGATGCTAGGGTTGATCAAGCTATCAGCAAAGTAGACGCCGCATATGCGTAAAACATAGCGTTACAGCATTAACCTAATCGGGTAATAAACTGACTAATATTCTCGATGGCATGATCAAGATTGCCCTCAAGGGTATAACCAGAAGATTTTCGCGGTTGCAAACTATGGTCACCATCACCAATCCAACAGACTTCTGCATGTTCACCCAAAGCCCAATTGGGTACTTGTTGAAGATCGCCAAATTTATCTCGCTCACCTTGAACAATCAACATCGGAATTGAATTGTGCTGAATAGGCGCAAGTCGTGGTTCTCCACCTTTGAGGGGAATAAAAGGGTAGCCTAAACACACAATTGCACTAATTTTATTGGCAACATCTTTAACAAGAGGTTGTTGTAATTGATGGTCTGAGCTGGTCAATATTGCCGACATACGGCCACCCATTGACTTGCCCATTAAGATTATTCGCTGACAATTAATAAGACCCAGCGTCATTTTTTGTTGAATATCTAGCAGCACCTGTTCATAGTGCGCGAGTAATTTAGGTGCTCGATCAGGCGGACGGCGTTTACCATCTTGCATATTGGCCTGCATATACAAGAAATTAAATCGGTACACTTGATAGCCTTGAGCGATTAACTTATCGGTCATCGAAGTCATATATTGATGATGCATATTCGCCCCAGCACCATGAGCAAAAACAATCAAAGTGTCACTTTTAGGACCTTGCAAAAGAAAATCATCAGCTAACACTGGCGTATTATCCGGTAAGCAACTCACTACGCGACTCCTCTGCAAACATATCAACCATCCACTCTCTAAAAGCTGAAATTTTACCTATTTCAGAATGATTTTGCTGACACACTAAATAATAAGCATCTTTGCTCACCAGCACCTCAGAAAACGGGCACACTAAGCGCCCTGCTTTGATATCAGGTCTTGCTAGTACGCTATATCCTAATGCCACACCTTGGCCATGCGCAGCTGCTTGTAGTACCAATGAAGAATGGCTAAATATAGGCCCTTGATTGACATTGATGTCAGTTACGCCACATTGCCTAAACCATGCCTGCCAATCTTGACGGCTGGAATCATGTAATAAAGTGTGGAGTTTTAAATCACTAGGCTGAATTAATGGCTTAGGACCATTGAGTAATAATGGCGAACATACGGGAATCAGCACTTCATTACGCAGTTTATCAGCACGTAGTCCAGGCCAATTACCTTGACCGTAATAAATAGCCACATCGACATCATCCGTTAACGAACTGGCATCACTGTCTACCGCTTTAATACGCACATCAATATCAGGATTTTTTTCGCTAAATTTAGCTAAACGAGGCACTAACCATTGAATAGCAAAACTCGGAGACATGCTCACCGTTAACGATCCCACCGCGCTTCGGGCAAGCAGGCGATTAGTCGCCTCGCCGAGCTCAATAAAAATGTCTTTAATGTCCAGAAAATAGCTTTGGCCTTCTTCTGTTAACAATAATGATCTATTTTTACGCCTAAACAGTTTTAGCCCTAAAAAATCTTCTAATGCTTTAATTTGATGACTCACTGCAGCCTGAGTGACAAACAACTCTTCTGCGGCGCGGGTAAAGCTCAAATGTCGTGCTGCAGCTTCAAATGCTTTAACTGCATTCAAAGGAGGTAATCGTCTAGACATAGTGATCAATCTCTCGTTTTTTAATTAGTTTTTCTAATGATTATCGTTATTTTTTGTCGTTTGTAAAGAACACTGTGTTTGGTTAAATTAGCATCATTGAAAATACAGTTGGACAATCTCTACGATGTTACTGGGATAGTCCGGCAAATGTGACTTATTAGCCTGGAGGCTCACCCCCAATGTTCAACCTAAACACTATTTTTGCAGTCGCGTTAACATCCATAATGGGTTTATCTTCTGCTCAAGCGACTGAACTAGAACCTATCGATATGATCGATTTACATGCTGAATTATCGCAAAGCATTGAAGCGATGCAAATTGATATCAATTATGATGTTAACAGCATTTTAGTTGCTGACAATGATGAACAACAAAAAACTTCAGAAGCGGTTCAAGCTAATTAGAGTCAGTTCATCTTAAGCACGTTACTGAGACAATAAAAAACCGCATTAAATGCGGTTTTTTATTGTCTATGATTCGTCGCACTCAAAACGTATTACTGCTCCAGCTCACCGCTTCAACCAACACGAAAGAGGATAAGTCACCCAAATAGCTCCAAGTCACAACACCGCAAAGACGGTGTCGTTTCGAAGACTTAAGGACGATACACTTTAACGTTAGTATAACCTTGCTCTACAAGATATAAGGCTTGCAGCTTACTCATCACACCACGGTCACAATACAATAAATACGTTTTAGACTTATCTAAATCGGCAAATTGGGTCGCTAACTTAAAGAATGGAATCGCTTTAACCATTACATTATCAATTAATAATGGGCTACGCTCTTCTTCTTCAGGAGCACGAACATCAATGATTATTTCACCTGAAGCCACGTCTTTAACCGTTTCAGTTTCGGTCACTTGTTGGTTCATTTCAGCTTCAATATCACGAATATCCATTACCACAGCAGATGCTACTACACGGTCGATTAAATCTTCAGAGAATTTCAGCTCTTCTGCTTCAACCTTAGATAATACCGCTTTAACTGTAGGTTTTTGTGAAATCACACCACAATACTCGGGAATAGACTTCGCAAAATCTTCAGTGCCAATAATACGGCTCTGATTAATAATATCTTGTTTATCCATTGCGATAAGCGGGCGTAAAATCAATAAATCGGTACTGCGATCGATAACATTTAGATTAGTCAGTGTTTGACTAGATACTTGACCTAAGCTCTCACCTGTTACTAACGCTTGAATACCGTATTTGTCAGCAATACGTGTCGCTGCACGCATCATTACACGTTTAAGTACCACACCCATTTGACCGTTATCAATACGCTCTAAAATCTCTTCAACCACGGGCTCGAATGGCACTGACACAAAACGTACTTTGTGAGACTCACCGTACTTTTTCCACAGGTGATACGCGACTTGCTTAACGCCAATTTCGTGCTGAGCGCCACCTAAATTAAAGAAACAGTAATGGGTACGAGCGCCTTTTTTAATAAACTGAAAACTCGACACACCAGAATCGAAACCACCCGAAATAAGTGACAACACATCTTCTTGTGTCGCCATAGGAAAACCGCCCAAACCTTGAATGCGACGTTCAACCATGTAAAGCTTATCTTGATTGATTTCAAGATTAACGGTTACGTCAGGGTCTTTAAGTTTTACCCCTAGCGCCTCAGTGTGTTGATTTAATCCACCACCGACATAACGCTCAACATCAATTGAATTAAAGTCATGATTACCAGAACGTTTTACGCGGACACAAAAAGTTTTACCGGCAATTTCATCACGGTATTTAGGCAAAGCTTGCTGATAAATATGATCGATCGAATCAAAACTGTACTCACTCACTTGCACCACATGAGCAATACCTGGAATACAAGCTAGTCGATCTGCAAAAACGTCACACAATTCAGGTTTATCGCTCGGTACTTGCACGATGATACGATCGTATAACCGTTGTACTTTTGCACCTTCATCCACATTTTTAAGCACATTACGTATATTAGTTTCAAGCATTTTGGTAAAGCGCATTCTTACCGACTTGCTCTTCATCATAATTTCAGGGTACAGCTTTACAATAAACTTCATGGGGCGTCCACAGGTATAACCATCACAATAGAACTACACTCGGTGTTACTCGGTAAAGAGATAGTAATACATTGATAATAAATAAAAAAACAGCAAAGCTCTGTCTACTCGGTTAGCTTAAGCCATCAAGCGCAGAGTAAAGCGTATGCAATAATTTGCGGATTATACCAAAGGATGCCTATTAACCAAACACATTCACTTTGTTTATCTGTGATTCGTCATAGCTCGAGACATAGTTGATAGTGTTCGGCTTGTGAATAGCGATAGTTAAAAGCCATTTTATGACTAAAAACCATATTGCTAGAACAAAAAAACGCAACCTCGTTAATCTACAGAGATTGCGCTTAACATTTGATGGCAAACTATTTAGTCACTATTATTTCATTCGACTCTTTAGCTTTACCTTGCTCGATAGAGATTTCTACACGACGGTTCCGAGCTTGATTTTCATTGGAATCATTGGCGACTAATGGTCGGTTAGATGCCTCTCCAACTACTTTCATCCTGGATTCATCAAAACCAGAGACTCTTCTTAACTCATGAGCCACAGCAACAGCTCTTTGACTTGAAAGTTCCCAGTTTGAGCTGTAAAGCTCATTATTGATATCTGCACCATCAGTGTGACCTGACACAGTAATAATGCCGGGGACATCTTTTAATAACTCACCAATAGAGCGCACAATCGGTTTGAACTTAGGTTGTAAAAAACCTGATCCAGAAGCAAACGAGCCTTTCTCACGAATACGAATAATAATTTGTTGGCCTAAAGATTCAATTTCAATGGCACCATCAACAATTTCTTCATTGAGTTTTTCAGCCATTTTTTTAACTTGATCATTAATGTTTTCTTGCGAAGAGGCTGCGTCTTTTTTAACAGCTTCAGCTTCTTGTTGCGCTGTTGCGGCTGCATTGCCACCACGTTGCTCACCGCTTTGCTTTTGAGTACCACCAGCACTGTCTTCTTCACCCGCCTGATATTCTATCGTCGGCTGAGTCATTTCATTGGTTTGTTGATTAATGATCTCAATGGGCGTGGGATCGGGGCGACCAGGGCGGAATTCAAGCGCAATAACAGACGTCCCCTTAGGAATGTCTTTCACTTCAACTTTATTTTGCACCCCGAACGCATACTTCATAGAGCCAGCAATTTGTTTAAACTTCATCACGTCCATTTCAGAGAACGCTAGCAACAACACGAAGAAACACATCAGCAACGACATTAAGTCTGCAAATGTGGCCAGCCACATAGGGGCGCCAGCGGGTGGACAATCACACTTGGCCTTAGCCATGAGTTACTCTCCGTCCGTTGTATCAATTTTTCGCAGACTTTCAGCTAAATAATTCTTCAAAAATCCTTCAATAACTCGTGGGTTCTGCCCATCTTGAATCGCTAAAACCGCATCCATAATTAAATTACGATTAAGCAATTCTTCGTTCATTCGTAATGATAATTTATCCGCCATCGGGATGGCGATCATGTTGGCAATCACCGCACCATAGAGAGTCGTTAACAATGCCACTGCCATTGAAGGGCCAATGGATTTGGGGTCATCCATGTTAGATAGCATCGCCACTAAACCAACCAAAGTACCAATCATGCCCATTGCAGGTGCCACATCGCCCATGGCTTTAAAAATACCCACCCCGGTTTTGTGACGCTCTTCAGTTAATGCAATGTCTTTTTCTAATGCGTTGCGCACCACATCACCGTCATGGCCATCAACTAACATATCAACGGCTTTTTGCATAAAGGTGTTGGTAATAACCGCTTCTTCTAATGCTAAAAAACCGCCTTTACGGGCAGCATCAGCCATGGTGACAGCTTGTTCTATCAAGTCTTCAGGTTTATCTAATTTAAACATGAAGGCTTTCATACCAATCTTTATTGCACCTAAAAATTGCTTTAGGTTAAATTTCATCATCACCACAAATAAAGAGCCTGCCACAACAATCAAAATTGACGGTACATCGATAAATAATCCGATACCACCACTGGTGATCATTGCACCAATAATAAATGCAAAAGCACCGATAATACCTATTAGGGTAGCTAAATCCACAACCTCTCCTCAATCGCAGTCATTACGCTGCTTATTTGTGCTACTTCCACCGTGCTGTTAGCGCACGTTATACGACCCGAATAATCCGTCAGCATTTTGTGTTGATAACAATGCCCATCGTTATGTATTACAGCAAAAGTTTCAATACTATTTTTCGCTAGTAATGTTAAATCATGACTTGTTATCGGACAAACTTGGCTCAAGTTTAGCTTGTTTTTGTACATTCTAAACAAAATTCAATAACAAAGCGTGCTGTTGAGCAAATAACCAGCGACTGTATTTGACCGATACGCTGGGCTGATATACCTTGTCACACGCTGAATGAAAGGAATATAACTCGTGGCTAAAAAACCTGAAAATCTCAGTTTTGAACAATCATTAACTGAACTTGAAACCATTGTTGCTCATTTGGAGCAAGGTGAAGTGTCGCTGGATGATGCACTTAAACAGTTTGAGCGCGGCATTAAGTTAGTTCGTCAAAGCCAAGCCAAACTTGAGCAAGCACAGCAAAAAGTCTCTATCTTATTAAATGAAGATGATGCCGAATTAGCGTCGTTCACTGTAGAAAGTGAATAATCGTCAACATAGTGTGTATTGAATAATAGGTATTGATACGTGTTAGCTGAAGCAATAACAACATACCAAAATCGCGTTAATGGAATTCTTAACCAACATTTAACGCTGCTCGATGACGCTGCACCAGATTTAAAAGCAGCGATGCTGCATGGCGCGCTATTGGGCGGGAAACGCATAAGACCATTTTTGGTCTACAGTGTAGGTGACATGTTAGGCGTTAACATTAATGCACTTGATAAAGCCGCTGCTGCCATTGAGTGTATTCATGCCTATTCGTTAATACACGATGACTTACCGGCAATGGATAACGATGCTCTTCGTCGTGGCCAACCTACTGTGCATATTGCATTTGACGAAGCCACCGCTATTTTAGCCGGTGATGCATTGCAAACATTGGCTTTTGAAATTATCACAGCCCCTTGTAATGACTTACATCCGAAGCAACAACTGGCGATGGTCAGAGTACTCGCGAAAGCATCAGGCTATCAGGGTATGTGCGGTGGGCAAGCGATTGATTTGAGTGCTACAGATCACAGTATAAATTTAGACCGATTAACCGAATTACATAATAAAAAAACCGGAGCGTTAATCAGTTGTGCGGTTGAGCTTGCCTTAATTGCTGCTGACGTACCCGATGAGCATTACAAATTAATGATGAAATATGCCCATACGCTTGGGCTAGCTTTTCAAGTGCAAGATGATATTTTAGATATTACCGCTAGCACCGAAGAGCTAGGCAAACCACAAGGCAGCGATCAGCAATCGAATAAAAGCACTTTCCCGAAACTATTAGGTCTCGATGGTGCCAAAGCCTGTGCAGAACAACTAATACAAGATGCACTATCAGCGCTGACTAAATTACCATACAATAGCCAGTTAATTGCAGACTTCGCCCACTACATTATTGAGCGAAGATTATAATAAAGAGTCAGACAATCTCGCTATGAGCTTCGATATTTCTAAATTTCCAGTACTAGCGAAAGCTAATACACCAGAAGAATTAAGGAAGTTACCTCAAGGTTTACTTCCACAAGTGTCTGATGAACTCAGACAGTTCTTACTTCAGTCTGTTGCTATTTCTAGCGGACATTTTGCTTCTGGCCTAGGCACAGTTGAATTAACTGTGGCACTTCATTATGTCTACAATACCCCTTTTGATCAGTTAGTTTGGGATGTAGGGCATCAAGCTTATCCACATAAAATCCTTACCGATCGTCGTGAACAGATGCACACCATTCGACAAAAGAATGGCTTACATCCTTTCCCATGGCGTGAAGAAAGCCCATACGATACGTTTAGCGTGGGTCACTCTGGTACCTCTGTTAGTGCCGCATTAGGCATGGCGATTGCGGCAGGGAAAGAAGGTGTTGGTCGAAAAGTGGTTGCTGTGATTGGTGATGGTGCCATGACAGGGGGAATGGTATTTGAAGCCCTCAATCATGCTGGCGACTTGCACAATGATATGCTCGTGGTACTGAATGACAATGAAATGTCGATTTCTGAAAATGTTGGCGCACTGAATAATCATTTGGCGCAACTGATGTCAGGTCGTTTTTATACCACCATTCGAGAAAACAGTAAAAAGGTCCTTAAAGGGATGCCTGTCATTAAAGAAATGGCTAAGCGTACTGAAGAACACCTTAAAGGCATGGTTGTACCTGCAACGCTTTTTGAAGAGTTAGGGTTTAATTATATTGGCCCAATAGATGGCCATGATGTTGATTCGCTCGTTGAAACCATGCGTAATATGCGCAACCTCAAGGGTCCACAGATACTGCATATCATGACCAAAAAAGGTCGTGGTTACGAACCTGCTGAAAAAGATCCTATCGGTTGGCACGCGGTGCCTAAGTTTGATCCCAGCCAGTTTAAGAAACCGACAACTAAACCAGGTTTGCCTACGTTTTCACAAGTATTTGGTAAATGGTTATGCGACATGGCCGCAACAGACGACAAGTTAGTCGCTATTACGCCCGCTATGCGTGAAGGCTCAGGTATGGTTGAATTTTCACAACGATTCCCAAGCCAATATTTTGATGCTGCCATTGCCGAACAGCATGCAGTTACATTAGCAGCAGGTTTTGCCTGTGCAGGACTAAAGCCTGTAGTCGCTATTTATTCAACTTTTTTACAGCGCGGATACGATCAACTTATCCATGATGTGGCTTTACAACGTTTACCAGTATTATTCGCCATTGACCGTGGTGGCATTGTTGGTGCAGATGGCCCAACTCATCAAGGTGCATTCGATTTAAGCTTTATGCGCTGTATTCCGAATATGATTATTATGGCGCCATCAGATGAAAATGAATGTCGCCAAATGCTCTATACCGGTTATTGCTATCAAGATGGGCCGACTGCAGTACGTTACCCTCGTGGTTTTGCTACAGGGGCAGAACAAATTGACACCATGACGATGATACCCATTGGTAAAGGGGTGTTAACCCGTCAAGGTCAAAAAATTGCCATTGTAAACTTTGGTACCACACTAGAGGCTGCTACCGATGCAGCTGAAAAACTGGATGCAACCATTGCCGATATGCGCTTTGTTAAGCCACTAGATTTAGGCTTGCTTGAACAACTTGCCAATAGCCATGATGTTATCGTTACCGTTGAAGAAAACGCGATTATGGGCGGTGCAGGCTCAGGAGTGATTGAAGCATTACACAAAATGCGGATTGTGAAACCTGTGTTACAGATTGGTTTACCTGATGAGTTTATTAAACACGGTGCACCTGATGAAATCACCGCAGAGTTGCAACTTGATGCCCAGGGTATTTTGGCGCAAATCCAAGCCTTTATGGCTTAATATTTAGCTATTCCTACTAGCAGATGATCAAAAAAGGACTGAAAATTCAGTCCTTTTTTGTGGCTAACGTTCTAGTTATCATAGTGTCGATAACTAGATGAATAACACTATGTCAATAGCACTACAATGCTATTGACTACAACGCTAGAGTCAACAAGCGAGTATTGAGATTAACGTTATCGTTAAGCTTCAACATCCACACTGCCACCGCCTTGAGATACCATCACCATCGCTGGACGCAGTAAGCGGTCATTCAATAAATAACCTTTTTGCATTACCATCATCACAGTGTTCGCAGGATACTCAGCACTTGGCTGCATGCCAATAGCTTGATGATGTTCAGGGTTAAATGCTTGGCCTTGTGGATTAACTTGAGTCACACCAAACTTCTCAACCGAAGTTAAAAAGCCTTTCATGGTCAATTCGACACCCTCATAAATCGCTTTAGTCGCTTCATCTTCAGGGTTAGTTCCCTGTAAGGCGCGTTCCATATTATCGATTACAGGTAATAGTTCGTTAGCAAACTTTTCCAAGGCAAACTTACGTGCTTGCTCGACATCTTTTGCCGCGCGAGTACGAATGTTCTGTGTTTCTGCCGCTGCGCGCATTTCAACATCTTTACGCTCAGCTAACGCAGTTTCAGACTCAGCCAATAGTTGCTCTAGTTCTTCAATTCGAAAATTTGCTTGGGTTAATTCATCCATCAAACTTGCCTCATCAACTACGATTTCAGGAGTTACCGCTTCTTCCACTTGATCTTGCGATGTGTTGTTCGATTCGTTGCTCATTTTCACTCCAGCTAAAAAATGCGTTATTTCGTATTCTACGACAATAAATAAAGTGGCCATTTACTGATAATTTAACAGCAAATCTCACACTTTTAATAAGTTTGAGTATATTATGGGGATCAATTCTTATGTTTCAAGGCCTAAAGGCATAACAAACTCGAATATGACTAAAATGTTCCAGACTATCGGTCTCATCGGTAAACCACATCATCAAGGGACTAACCTCACGTTAACTCGTTTGCATCATTGGTTAAGCATGCAGGGCTTTAAGGTGATCGTTGAAGGACGTGTCTCTGCAGAGCTAGGAGCAGATGTGTGCTCAATGGACCTACTTGAAATGGGTGAGCATTGTGACTTAGCCATCGTAGTGGGTGGTGATGGCAATATGCTAGGTGCAGCCCGAGTATTGGCTCGTTTCAATGTTGCAGTGATTGGTGTAAACCGGGGTAACTTAGGCTTTTTAACCGATTTACCTCCCGATAACTTCGAAGAGGCCTTGTCTAAAGTTCTCAGCGGTGAATTTGAAACTGAGCATCGTTTTTTATTGGAGGCTGAAGTTCACCGCCACGGTAAAATTACTGCCAGTAATACAGCCGTCAATGAAGCAGTACTTCACCCTGGAAAAATTGCTCATATGATCCAGTTTGAGGTTTATATAGACGAACAGTTTATGTATAGCCAACGCGCTGATGGCATGATCGTGTCCACGCCGACAGGTTCAACAGCTTATTCTTTGTCCGCTGGCGGTTCAATATTAACCCCTAATCTGCAAGCACTTATTTTAGTGCCCATGTTTCCTCATACCTTGTCTTGCAGACCCATTGTAGTCGATGCCTGTAGCACCATTAAATTAGTGGTATCACCTGAAAATGGCGAAAACCTTGAAGTCAGCTGTGATGGTCATGTCCATTTAGCCGTATTACCCGGTGATGAAATTTTTATTCGCCGTTCAAATGAACGCCTAAGACTCATCCATCCAAAAGGTCATAATTATTTTCACGTATTACGTAACAAATTAGGTTGGGGAAGTAAACTTTTCTAACAGTTTGAGCTCGGTCACAACCCTATCACTTTTCTAGTGAGCCCCTTCACATTACCAAATGCTAATTAATTATATTGTAAGCCAATCGATAACTCGCTTGGTTTTACTTTATATGAACTGCCACATCCCTAAAAAACGTGACCTCAAACACGCACTAAAAACCTCGCATCAGACTCGCTTCACAGTTCTGTCGGCTAATGCACTTTCTCGTGTGTTAGATGATCTCGATCAACACTTTTAACACTTAAATAACGTCTATTACGCCCTAGTTAGCCAAATGCTAACAAATAATAACAATTTAGTACCCACTTATAGTGATACGAGGTATGCATGACAATATTACAAATACTAGCAAGCTTAACCCCCATTATTAGCGTAATGGTATTCTTAGTGCTTATGCGCTTACCAGCGTCTAAAGCAATGCCCATATCCATGGTCGCTACAGGCCTTGTAGCAATGTTTATTTGGCAAATGGATACGCAACTTCTTGCGGCATCTGTAGTTGAAGGTCTTCTCGCTGCGTTAACACCGCTGACCATTATTTTTGGCGCGGTATTTTTGTTAAATACCCTTAAATATTCTGGCGCCATGGACACGATTCGTTCTGGCTTTACCAACATCAGTGCAGATGCACGTGTTCAGGTGATTATTATTTGCTGGTTGTTTGGCTCGTTTATTGAAGGTTCTGCAGGCTTCGGTACTCCAGCAGCCATCGGCGCACCGCTACTAGTATTATTAGGTATCCCACCCATTGCTGCTGCCGTAGTGGCCTTGATTGCTGATTCAACATCCGTGTCATTTGGTGCAATTGGTTTACCAGTGCTATTTGGGATGGAACAAGGCTTAACGGAAGGCGGCGTAAACATGGCAGCAGCTCAAATTGCTGAACATGGTGGCACCTTCGCAGGTTACGCACAGTACATTGCTAAACACATGATCACCATAGATTTAATGACAGGTACATTAATTCCGTTAGTGATGGTTTGTGTATTAACAGGCTTTTTTGGTCGCAACAAGTCAATTAAAGAAGGTTTACAAGTTTGGAAATTTGCAATATTTGCAGGTTTTGCCTTTACCATTCCAGCATGGTTAATTAACTATTTTGCTGGTCCTGAATTCCCTTCTGTTATCGGCGCACTTGTGGGTATGGCGTTAGTCATCCCTGTTGCGAGAAAAGGCTGGTTACTGCCATCAACACCTTGGTGTGACTTTACCGAAAACGACAATAAATCAGAAGAAGAGCTCGCGATTAATCAAACACCGGTTAAATTCTCACAAATTGCCGCTTGGTCTCCATACATCATTATGGCTGCGCTATTAGTCTTATCTCGTGTCGTTGCTCCATTTAAAAGCTGGTTACTCGGCTTTAACATCAGCTGGACAGGTTTATTAGGCACAGAGCTTAAAGCTGGCTTTGCTACATTATATGCACCGGGGATCTTCTTTGTTGTTGTATGTTTATTCGGTTTTATCTTATTTAAAATGAAACCAACTGCGATGAAGCAATCAATAACCGTTTCTTGTCGCTCAATGTTACCAACAATCATTTCACTAGGTGCATCAGTACCTATGGTGAAAATATTCCTAAATTCAGGAGAAAATGGTGCAGGTCTAGCTTCAATGCCTGTTGCATTAGCAGACCTACTGGCCAATAGCATGGGTTCAGTTTGGGCTTGGGTTTCACCTATTGTCGGTATTTTTGGTGCATTCCTATCGGGTTCTGCGACATTCTCAAACATGATGTTCTCAGGCTTGCAGTATTCAGTTGCAGATAATATCGGCATGAATCACGCCATCGCGTTAGCGTTGCAAGGCATTGGAGCCAATGCGGGCAACATGATGTGTGTAATGAACGTCGTGGCTGCTGCTACTGTGGTAGGTATGGCTGGTCGTGAATCTGAAATTATTCGTAAAACAATGCCTATCGCACTGGGTTATGCCCTAGTTGCAGGCACTATTGCTGTTATCTGGGGTGGATTCTAATTAACGATAAAGTTACTTATATTCTAACGATAACAATACAACAGCAGGCACAAAATGCCTGCCGTTCATTCGAGTGTAAAGAGAGCATGTTATGACTATTAATTATCAAGTAGTGATGGATACGTTAACGTCACAGCTCGGCAGTCACGCCGTATCTAATGATCCAGTGCGTCGTTTTGCTTGGTCAACTGATGCCAGTTACTTTCGTATCGTACCTGAAATTGTGGTACACGCAGATACTCCAGAACAAGTTAAAATAACCCTTAATATCGCCAGAGCACATAATGTGCCCGTAACCTTTCGTGCTGCCGGTACCAGTTTATCTGGCCAAGCTATTGGTGATGGCATTTTACTTATTTTGGGTCATGATGGTTTTAGAAACATTGAAATTAGTGAAGATAGAAATTCAATCACTCTAGGTGCTGCGGTCATTGGTTCAGATGCCAACATGGCATTAAAACCTTACAATAAAAAAATTGGTCCCGATCCTGCCACACTAGCCTCTGCGCAAATAGCCGGTATGGTGGCAAATAATGCATCAGGCATGTGTTGTGGCACCGCACAGAACAGCTATCAAACCATTAAATCAGTTAAATTAATGCTTGCCGATGGTACTGAACTTGACACAGGTTGCCCGCATTCAAAAGCGGCATTTGGTACGTCGCATCCTATGTTGCTCACAGCATTAACCGATTTGGCACAATTGACGCAGAATAACCCAACACTGTCAGCTCGGATCCATAAAAAGTTCTCAATTAAAAACACCACGGGTTACAGCATTAATGCATTAGTGGATTTTAGCGATCCATTTGACATCATTAATCACTTAATTGTGGGCTCAGAAGGCACACTTGCGTTTGTCAATGAAGTCACTTATAACACGGTTGAAGAAGCGCAATTTAAAGCTTCTGCCATGGCGGTGTTCTTCAATATGGAAGATGCTGCCAGCGCAATACCACCGATTAAAGGTGATAGTGTGGCCGCAGCAGAATTACTTGATTGGGCATCAATTAAATCGGTTACCGGTAAAACTGGTATGCCTGAATGGCTGAGTGATTTACCAGAAGGTTCAGCCATTTTACTCATTGAGTGTCGTGCTAATGACCCAGAAACGTTAGCGCAATACACTCAAGATGTGATCACAAAAATCGCTCACATTGATACTGAACGTCCTATTGAATTCAGCAATGATCCCGCTGTATTTGGAAAATATTGGGCCATGCGTTCTGGTTTGTTCCCGATTATTGGCGGTGCTAGACCTAAAGGTACATCCGTTATTATTGAAGATGTTGCATTTGAATTACAGCATTTGGCCAGTGCAGCGGCAGACTTAACCGCATTATTCCATAAACACGGTTACCCTGAAGGGGTTATTTATGGCCATGCTTTAGCGGGTAACTTCCACTTTATTATCACGCCAACATTTGCCTCACAAGATGACATCAATCGTTTCCAAGACTTTATGCAAGATGTCGCTGAAATGGTGATCAATAAGTACGATGGTTCTATGAAAGCAGAACATGGTACTGGTCGAGCTGTAGCCCCCTTTGTCGAAATGGAATGGGGCACTGACGCTTATACGTTAATGAAGCAAATCAAACAGATTTTCGACCCAAGTAAATTGTTAAATCCTGGGGTAATCCTCAATGATGACACGCTAGTACATGTAAAAAACATCAAACCTTGTCCAGTGGTAGATGACTTTGTCGACAAATGTATTGAATGTGGATTTTGTGAGAAAACTTGTCCTACATCGGCGCTAAATTTCTCTCCTCGTCAACGTATTGCGGTACTACGAGAAATTGAACGCTTAGAACAATCGGGTGATAAAAAAGCCGCCGCAGAAATGCGTGCTAGCTCTAAATACGATGTTATTGATACCTGTGCAGCATGTCAGCTATGTACTATTGCTTGCCCTGTTGATAACAGCATGGGTCAGTTAGTGCGCAAATTACGTACACCTTACATCACCACTACAGAACAAAAAGTACTCGACTTCCAGGCCAAGCATTTTGGTGCAGTAAACCAAGTGATCAGCACAGGTTTTGACATCTTAGGTATTTTGCACAAAGTGACTGGTGATGGTATCACCAACTCGTTGATGAAAGCGGGTCGTTTGATTACGAAAGAAGTGCCATATTGGAATCCAGACTTCCCTAAAGGTGGCAAAGTGGCTAAGCCATCAGCCCACAAACCGGGTCAGCAAACGGTTTTATACTTCCCTGCTTGTGGTGGCAGAACCTTTGGCCCAACACCAAAGGATCCTGACAACCGCACTCTGCCAGAAGTGGTCATCACTTTACTTGAACGTGCTGGCTACAATGTAATTATTCCAGAGAATACCCGTCATTTATGTTGTGGACAGATGTGGGAATCAAAAGGTGATTTTAAAAACGCTGATGCTAAGCGTGATGAACTGATTGAAGCACTGAGTAAATTGTCTGAAAATGGCAAAGTACCTGTGGTGGTTGATGCACTATCTTGTACTTATCGCACATTAACGGGTAATCCTAAGGTCAAAATAACTGACTTAGTCGAGTTTATGCACGACGAATTGTTACCTAATATGGCTATCACCAAGAAATCGAACGTCACCTTACACCAAGGCTGTAGTGCCCGTAAGATGAAATTAGAACCTAAGCAACAAGCTATTGCTGATGCATGTGCTAATCATGTAGTGTTGCCAGCAGGCATTAGTTGTTGTGGTTATGCGGGTGAGAAAGGGCTTTATAAACCTGAAATTAATGCCAGCGCACTGCGTAACATTAAGAAACTCATTCCGGCAGAAACGAAAGAAGGCTACTACGCTAACAGAATGTGTGAAGTGGGCTTAACCCAACACAGTGGTATTTCATACCGCCATTTAGCGTATTTACTAGAAGAATGTACTCGTTAAACTAACGGGCCATCACAGTAAATAGCGTAAATAATAAGGGCATTGATATCATATCAATGCCCTTAATTTTTGTTTGCATACTTAACACTAATTCTCATATTCAACGTTAATTATTGGACTCAACGAATTGTCCTATCCAATCGAATTGTCCTATCAAAACGAGCAGTCCAACTCAGACTAAGCCTATAAACACGCCAGTAACTGTTGCTGTAATCGTTGATGTTCAAGTGGCATATCACTAATAATTTCAACCCGAGTATCTAACGCATCATCAAGCTCATTAAGCATCAACTTATCATCCACCATATTGACACTCAACACCCCATCATAGGTGATAACAATAGCTTTTAATCTCAGCACATTTTCCATTTTAACCGTGTCTACCCACGCCATGAATTGCTCAAAATGAAAACAATGTTCTGCTGAAAATACCCAACCACTACTGTAACAGCCTTCACCCTGGTTAGTTTTGTGAATAAACCCCGCTGGAGAAAATTCAGGAGTATCGATATCGCTCAATGGTGGTTCGTTAGACAGCCAGTTATCCATAAGCGTTTTCCGCCCTAATAGCCGTTGTCCCGCTTGCACCGTTTGATACTTTGTCGGGGTATTTAAGCGCAATATTAACTGTTGGATTAGGTCAACATCAGTAAAATGATTATCGACATTAATAAGTGGTGTCTGTTGTAAATGTAACGTGCTGAGGAATTGCTGTAACTGTACATGATCTGTTTCAGTGTAATGCTGTGTTTTGTTGGCCAACAGCACATCCGCCATTTGTAATTGCTGCGCAAACGTATCATGATTTTGATAGCGCGGATCGCTGACTTTACGCGCATCAACCAGACATACACTACTTTGCAAAGTAATAACATTTCGATAATATTCAGATGTTAATAACTTCACGATTTCGGCAGGATGTCCAAGCCCAGTAGGCTCTATCAATAACCGGTCCGGTTTAGTCTGCTGAATAAGCTGATTTATCGCGACTTGAGTTGGTAAGCCAGAGACACAACACAGGCAACCACCTGGCACTTCTTTTATGACAATACTGGCAGGTTTTGCTGGTGTAGCATCAGGATGACTACTTTCATTACCAGCAGCGGTAGCATTTAACAACCCGCCATCAATACCTATTTCGCCGAACTCATTTACCAACACGGCCCACACTTCGCCTTTAGGTTTATGAGCTAATAACTGGCTAATGAGCGTGGTTTTACCCACGCCCAGAAAACCAGTAATAATATTGGTGTTAATCGGTTTGGTGATCATTTTTTCGCTTTAGCGTATTTGCCCTTTCGAGTAGGCTTCACATCAGTTTGCGATGGCTTACCACGTTTGTACTTAAGTACCTTTTTCGGTTTCTCTGCCGCAACATCGCGATATCGAGCAGGTAATGGCGCCCCTTCCTCGTATCCTGTCGGCACCAATATCGGCAATGATTGTTCAATAAGTTGTTCAATCGCGCCAAGCAACTCTAGCTCTTGTGGACTCACCAGAGAAATCGCTTCACCGCCTAATCCAGCACGACCAGTACGCCCGATTCTGTGAATGTAATCTTCGCACTCTTCAGGTAATTCAAAGTTAATGACTCTTGGCAGAGCTTGGATATCAAGCCCTCGAGCGGCCAAATCGGTAGCGATTAACACGCGTAATTGACCGGTTTTAAACTCTTCCAACGCACGATTTCGAGCCCCTTGGCTTTTATCACCGTGAAATACCGATGACTTAATGCCGTCTAAGCTTAATTCACGGTATAAATGATCTGCTGTTTCTTTGCGGCTGGTGAATACCATAACTTGCTGCCAGTTATGCTTACCAATTAATTCAGATAACAGTTCGGCTTTACGGCGGGTATCCACTTGGTACACTTGCTGGACAACATTAGCGGCTGTAGTTTGGGTTTCAACATGAACGTATTCAGGGTTGTTTAGCATTTTAGCGGCAAGGGTTTTAACGTCTTCAGAAAAAGTAGCAGAAAACATCATAGTTTGGTGTTGTCTGGCGATTAAACGCTTCACTTTTTCAATATCTTTAACAAAACCAAGATCAAGCATGCGATCAGCTTCATCAATCACTAGGTGGGTAACAAAAGATAAATCCAATTCATGCTGGCCAATAATGTCAAACAATCGTCCTGGCGTTGCCACTAAAATATCTATGCCTTGCTCTAATGCCTTACGCTGAGGATTGATACTCGCGCCACCATAAACGGCTAAGCTGGTCAGATTGATAAACTGGCTGTACTTAACTAAATTTTGCTCAATCTGAATCGCTAACTCACGAGTCGGAGTCATAATTAATGCGCGTAAACGATTTGCTGGCAATAAGTCTGAATGATCTTGATTCATCAAATGGCTTAGTAAAGGTAACGCAAAAGCAGCTGTTTTTCCGGTACCGGTTTCGGCACTGGCCAACACATCTCGGCCATCTAGCGCTAGTGGGATCACAGCTTGTTGGACAGGAGTAGCAGTTTGATACCCAGATTGATTAACCGCATCTAATAATAATGGCGGTAACCCTAGCGACGTAAATGACATAACTGACCCAATAACACAAATAAAAATAGGTCGCTATTGTATACTAATCTAAACATCATTAACTATTACATTAGTAATGGCATTAGCCATATCATCACGATGGATCATGCAGGATTTGAATTAAGAGTCACTGCATGAGCGTTATATCTGCTGACTAGCCTGCAATGGTATTGCTTTCTCCACTAAATACTTTTGTTCAAAATCATCACGGCACAAGGCATGCGAAAATAAATATCCTTGGCCATAATCACAGCCAGCAAACGCCAATAAACGCCGTTGACTTTCGGTTTCAATACCTTCAGCAATGACTTTGATGCCGAGTTTATGCGCCATTGCGATAATGGCTTCACACAAACACATATCATTATTTTTGGCAGCCAAACGACCCACAAAAGATTTGTCTATCTTAAGGTAATCAACATTATATTTGGTTAAATAAGGTAAGGATGAATAACCAGTACCAAAATCGTCAAGCGACAATTGCATACCAGCATTACCATAAGCCTGTAATTTAGCCTCAACATTAGGTTCAATGTCATGCAGTAAACTTTCAGTGATCTCAATACAAATGCTATTGGTTGGCAGCGCGAGCAAAGACATCTGTTTAAACCAATTCTCAACATCGGTCGACTCGTCTTTAAACTGTACAGGTGACATATTAATACTAATTTGAATATGATGATTAAATTGTGTCTTCCATTTAGCGGCTTGTTCGCAGGCTTGATAAAAAGCCCAATTACCAATGTCGATTATCATCCCTGTCTCTTCAGCAATAGAGATAAAATCTGCAGGTGGGATTAACCCCATGGTTGGATGGTTCCAACGTATTAACGCTTCAACCTTGATGATCTGCTGACGGCTTAAATCCACAATAGGCTGATAATACAACTCAAATTGCTGCTGGATAATCGCCACTTTAAGGTCTTGAATCAACGACATTCGCTTTTGTGCATTGTCTTGCATTGCGGAGGTAAAATAATTAAACCGATTACGACCATGGGATTTTGCCGAATACATGGCTTGATCGGCATTCTTTAATAATGCTTCGGTTGTTTTGGCATCGTCTGGAAATAAAGTAATACCAATACTGCCACTAATATAGGCCGTTTGATCACCTAATAAATAAGGCTCGGAAAGTCTTTTAAGTATTTGTTGTGCAACACGTTCGACTCCATGAGTATCTTCAAGGTTAGTTAACACTATGGTAAATTCATCACCACCAAGACGGGCAACAACATCGGTTTCGCGCACGCAATTTTTTAGACGTTCCGCCGTCTCAATTAACAATACATCCCCCATATCATGGCCCAACGTGTCGTTAATCTCTTTAAAATAATCCAGGTCTAAAAACATCAATGCAAAGTGATTATGCTGTCGGTCAGAATGAAATACTTCTTGATTCAAAAATGTTAACAACATCCTACGATTTGGCAAACCGGTGAGTGCATCATAATTAGCCTGGCGCCATATCAACTCTTCAGTTTGCTTTTTCTCGGTAATATCGGAAAATAACGCAACAAATCGCGCACCCTGCGACTTTGTTCGGATGATTGAATTAATGGTTAATAAGATAAGGTAATTTTCACCATTTTTACGGCGCATCCACACTTCACCATGCCAATGTCCCTGCTGACTAAGCTGTTGGCTTAATTGTTGATAAAAATGTTGGGGTTGAAGATCTGTTTCAAACATACGTAAATGCTGATCTTGTATGTCTTGTTGACTGAATCCAGTGATAAAAGAAAATGCAGGATTTGAATCAATGATAATGCCCTTTGCAGTAAACACACTCATGGCTTCACTGGAGTTTTGATATACAGATGCTGCAATACTTAGCGAATCTTCAACCTGCTTGATATCAGTAATATCGCTATGAGTGCCACACACTCTAAGCGGTTTACCTTTATCATCAACATCAACGACCCTTCCAGTTTGCAAAATCCATCGACTGTCGCCGTCCATGTTAGTTAATTGATATTCTACACGTTGGCTTATGCAGCGGCCTTTTACAATTTCATTAATGCTGCGAAGAAACTTAAATTTATCTTTTAGCTGTATCGCATTTATCCATAGTTTAGGGTGTAGATTAAGCTCTTCCATTGAACAACCTAAAATGTCAGCACTGTATCGATTAGTACTAATACGATTGTGTTGTACATCCCAGTCCCACACTCCTAGCTCACTGCTATCAAGTACTAGCGCAAGCTGTTCGTTACTTTGTAATAAATCTTGCTCGGCTTGTTTCTGATGAGTGATATCGAGAAAACCGGCAATCACCAGAAAAGTATTGTCTTGAACATGACGGCGGCAGGCAATAGTCACATGGGTATAAATGACCGAACCATCTTTAGCAATAAAACGCTTATCAATTTCGTATTCATTGAGTTCGCCTTTAACCATTTTCTCAAATAATAATAAATCTTTATTCAAATCATCTGGGTGTGTTAATTCAGCCCACGTTAACGCCTTTAATTCATTTTCGCTGTAACCGAACATTCGACATAAATAGGGGTTAACTCTCAACCAATGCTTAGTTTTAGTGGTAATAGAAATACCAATGTTGCCAATATCAAATTGATTGTTAAAAAGAAAATCCTCTTGTAATTTGACTTGTATATCGCGCCCACGAAACACTATTTTGGCAAGTAAATGACCGATGATCATAGTCAATAAAGGTAACACCATCATAATAGGAAGTGACACGGTACGCAGAGCATCTAACGCTTGATCAAACGGCAATAAAAATAGCCATAATAGCAATAGGGAATGAACAATAACGCCAAGAAGGTAAAATTCACGATAACTAATTTGATCCAATTCATGCCGACGATATCGACGCCATATTAATCCGATTAGTGCACTACTGCTTAACGCACATATACCAACCCATACTGCAACCCCGCCCAAATGATAACGATAAAGCGCCATGATAATCGTTGCGACAAGAGTTGGAATTCCGCCAAAAAATAGACCACTTAAACAGAGTACGACCGTGCGAGCATCAAACAATATGTCCTGTTGATGAACCAAGGGATCCATCATAATAACAACGCCAATAGTGCCAATAACAGCACCCATTAAAAATTGCCATAAAAAAGGCGCCACCTTACGTTGATGCGTAGGAGAGAGTGAGTAAACATAAACTAGCGCGAGTAATAGCGCTGCATTTTCTAAAATTGAGAAAAAAACATTTAGACTAAACATCTATACATTTCCCTTATTCATCCTTAACAAGCACAGTAGCATCCAAGCTATCTCTATTTAGTATAGTAGAAGTAAACTAACACTATGATTTTTCGTCTTTATACCGTAAAGCATTCTATATATAAAGAGCATAATATTCATCAGAAATATCGGTAATATTATTTGAAAAAAAATAGCGATCCTAACCCGCGCTACAAAATGCTCAATAATCGACCAGCCATAGTGTCGATGTAAAACAATACCCCCTAGATCACAATTACTTGAAAAGTGTCGCATTGGTAATAAAACAACCTATTGATTGTGACTTATTCGACGTTAACGAGCTTCACGTCACATAATACCTGCAACGTTATTGGTATGTTTACTACAGAGAAAACTTAATTTTATAAAAAGGACAATTCATATGGCGACTAAATTCTTTATTCCAAGCGTTAACATTCTGGGTCAAGGCAGCGTAGATGAAGCGATTAAAGACATCAACGCATTTGGATTTACCAAAGCACTCATCGTCACCGACAAACCATTAGTAAGTATTGGTTTAGTTGCAAAGGTTGCAAGTAAACTCAATGCCAATGGTATTGAAGTGGTTATTTTTGATGGCGTTCAACCTAACCCAACAACAGGTAATGTTGCAGCAGGTCTTGAGCTATTAAAAGCCAATCAGTGCGATGTAATAATTTCTTTAGGCGGCGGCTCACCACACGATTGTGCAAAAGGAATCGCGCTTGTTGCGACCAACGGCGGTAATATTAAAGATTACGAAGGTGTGGATGTATCAACTAAAGCACAAATGCCTTTAGTCGCAATTAACACAACCGCTGGCACGGCAAGTGAAATGACCCGTTTTTGTATTATTACCGATGAAGTACGCCACATTAAAATGGCCATTGTCGATAAAAATACCACACCAATTCTATCAGTGAACGATCCTGAACTGATGCTAGAAAAGCCAGCATCACTGACTGCTGCAACTGGAATGGACGCATTAACACACGCAATTGAAGCTTATGTTTCTATTGCAGCGAATCCTATTACCGATGCGTGCGCAATTAAAGCCATCGAACTGATCCAAGCTAATTTAATTAATGCTGTCAAAAAGGGTGATGACATCCAAGCCAGAGAAAACATGGCTTATGCACAATTTTTAGCAGGCATGGCCTTCAATAACGCTAGCCTTGGTTATGTGCATGCTATGGCACATCAACTTGGTGGTTTTTATGACTTACCGCACGGGGTTTGTAACGCCTTATTGCTACCCCATGTACAAACCTATAATGCTCAAGTCGTGCCAGCACGCTTAGCTGATGTAGCAAAAGCTATGGGTGTAGATACTGCAGCAATGACTGATGAGCAAGGCGCTAAAGCGGCCATTGACGCCATTAAGCTATTATCAAAAGCGGTTAACATTCCCGCTAATTTAACTGAATTAGGCGTAAAAGCAGAAGACATTCCAACCTTAGCAGACAATGCTCTAAAGGATGCTTGTGGCTTTACTAACCCTAAGCAGGCAACACACCAAGAGATCTGCCAAATTTTCACTAACGCTTTATAACTAACTTCTGCGAGGGATATTAAGCAATTATCAAAAAGTAATTAACTTAATTTGAGCTTAATTCATTTTGTAGCACAGCATAAAGCCCGTATTTGATTACGGGCTTTTTTTATCTGCCGTTTAATGTAAAAAACCAACAATGACAACAGCTTATTTTTAATTTAGTAAAAAGTGATGCTTAGATCTAAGTTCTTGAAATAAGGATTGACCAATATAAAAAATAAGGTCTATAGTGAAAACACTTAGATAGCGAATAGGTAGGTAAACAATGACAGCAATCACTCATATATATAATTACACCGTTCGATGCCCGCACTATAAAGAAAACGAACAAGTTGCAACATGGCTCAACCATATCGAAGTAAACCAATCTTGTGAAATTGCACTAGACCGTATCACTAAATGGCACAACCTCTCTGGTACTAAATCATTTGAACTAGACGATTTTGTGGTTCGAAAGGCCGATAATGAAGAAGCTTATTTTGCTATGCAAAGTAGCCGCCTTAAGCATGATGGCCATGCCCTTGTCACGTTTAAAATCTTTTTAGACAACTGCTGCCAAGATGCTTCTCCGAATCAAATAATGGAGCATTTAATCGATGATTATCAACAGCGTATCGCTAAAGTCGAATAATACATCAAGTCTATTTACCATCAACATTAAGGAGCTATCATAGCTCCTTATTTTTTGCGGTTTTATGTTGAATGGCTATAATTTATTGCCCTTTCGCAACCTACGCTTACCAGAATTCCCCCATAATAATATCAATACAATTAAGCCGCATTGGCTCGCATGCCATGCGGGATAGGTAATCCATTTTCATTCACGTTGACAAATACCATCTTATCGATAAAAGCAATTGGCGCATGATTGATTTTATTACGTATTTTACAACGAACGGTGACTGAACTTTGGCCTAAGCTGACGAGTTCAAATCCAAACTCAATGATGTCACCCGTTTGCGCCGGTGCCATAAAATTAATTTCCGAAATCACTTTGGCAATATGGAATTGGCTGCGCATTTGGCAACTGGCAAAAATAGTGGCTTCCTCATTAACCCAACTTAATAACTGACCACAACATAAGCTTTGAGTGCTATTAAGATGAATAGGCATGATGATATGACGTGAGAAATATTTCATAGTGACCTCATTATCTGACTTATTAATTTTGCGTTGTTAAACGCATACCTCAAAATAAGTAGCAACGATTAAGCCAAGTATTTTTAACATTAAAAATCAGCAAGATAAATATAACGCTTAATAGAATCGTTATCAGAATGCCCAAAATAAATGCATCTTCGCACCAAAAAAGAAAAAGCCACACTGAGTGTGGCTTTTAAAATAAGTATTAACAGATAATGGTTAATGAATAGCTGTTAACGAATAATTTGCTTCAACGCATTCACAAAAACACTGATGTCATTCGCACTAATATTGTTATGAGTAACCAAGCGCAACTGGCGGCTCGGACTGATGATAATGCCTTTATCAGCCAGCTTGGCAGTAAGTACTCTAGGATCTATATGTTCTGCGATTGTAGCGAAAACCATATTGGTCTGTACCAAACTCACATCGACAGTTAACTCATTCATTTCAGCCAACAACAAAGCCAAGGTTTTTGCATTATGATGATCATCTGCTAAACGGTCGACCTGCTCAGTTAATGCTAATTTAGCCGCAGCAGCGATAATACCCGCTTGACGCATTCCACCACCGAGCATTTTACGCCATCGCGTCGCTTTACCAATTAACCGCTCATCACCTAACAGAATAGACCCTATAGGCGCGCACAAGCCTTTTGATAAACAAATCGATACAGAGTCAAAGTATTGGGTTATATCGGCAATAGCTATGCCCTGTGCAACCGCAGCATTCGCAACCCGGGCACCATCTAAATGGATTTTAAGCCCACGATTAAAGGCAAGACTTTGTGCTTGAGCTAAATAATCTTGGTTTAACACCTTGCCGCCAATGGTATTTTCTAAGCTCAATAACCGTGTTCGAGCAAAGTGCACGTCATCAGACTTAATCGCAGCTTCAATATCACTTAATAAAATACTGCCATCAGCTTGATTATTCAAAGGCTGAGGTTGAATGCTGCCTAATACCGCTGCCCCGCCACCTTCAAACTTATAATTATGAGCTTGTTGGCCACAAAGATACTCATCTCCACGCTCACAATGAGACATCAACGCCAATAAATTAGCTTGTGTACCAGAACTGACAAACAAAGCTCCATCAAAGCCAAACATCTCTGCTGCCATATCTTGTAAATTATTGACGGTCGGGTCATCACCATAAACATCATCACCCACCTCCGCTCTCGACATGGCTAAACGCATTGCTTCTGTCGGCTGAGTCACCGTATCACTTCGAAAATCAATCATGCTGCATCTCTATCCTCTCTCGCTCAACTTTATCGAAGCTAAGCAACTACTTCGCCGCTGATGATATTTCTGTTAATGCCGCTAAGGCAGCATCGTAGTCTGGATGTTCACTTACTTCAGTCACTAATTCTTGATATTTCAATATGCCTTGAGGATCTATAATAAAAATTGAACGCGCTAATAAACCACGGTCTTTAATTAACAAGCCATACTTTTCGCCAAAATCACGCCATACAGAGTCAGACAACACTTTAATTTTATCCACATTTTCGGTTTGGCAAAAACGCTTCTGAGCAAACGGTAAATCTTCGCTAATGGTTAACATAACCACATCAGCATCATATTGAGTAAACTCTTTATTAAATCGCTTGGTCTGTAATGCACACACACCAGTGTCTAAACTCGGCACTGCGCTAATCAACACAGTTTTACCTTTAAAATCACTCAGGCTTACCGGATTAAACCTTTCATCTACCACAGTAAATAATGGCGCAACCGTATTAATCTTCGGTATGTGTCCTTCTAAAGCAACAGGATTACCGCCCATGGTAATCATGGTTTTTTCGCCGGCAAAACTGGGGGCGCTCATAACAGATGAAGATAATAATGTGATAGCTGCAAAGGTTGAAAATAGCTTCATGAAAAACTCCTTGTATAAAAAAACCAGCAAATGCTGGTTTTTTAAAATATTAAGTTGCCTGCAAGATTATTTTGCTGGAACTTCTTTCACATGTAAATCCATTTGTGGGAATGGAATTTCAATCTCAGCAGCATCTAATGCATTCTTGATTTGCTCAAGTAATTCAAAACGCGCAGTCCAATAGTCTGGTGTTTTAACCCACGGACGTACGACAAAGTTAATTGAACAATCAGCAAGCTCAGCTAGACCAATAGTATAACCAGGATCTTTTAACACAAACTGGTTGTTATCTAAAATATCCGCTAATACCTTCTTAGTTTTAGCAATGTCAGCTGTATACGAAACACCAATAGTTAAATCGATACGACGCTTTTCTAGTGCTGAGTAGTTAGTGATAGTGCCATTCATAATCGCTGAGTTAGGCGCGATAATCATTTTGTTGTCACCAGTACGTAAACGTGTTGAGAAAATCGTAATCTCATCAACGACACCGGCAACACCAGCGGCTTCAATAAAGTCACCTACGCGGCATGGACGGAAAAGCACCATCAATACGCCTGATGCAAAGTTCGAAAGTGAACCTTGTAACGCTAAACCAACAGCTAAACCCGCGGCACCGATAACAGCAACTAGTGACGCTGTTTGCACGCCAACTTGACCAAGCGTGGCGACAATAGTAAATACAAAGACCAACATCCACGCTAAGTTTGCCACAAACGAAACGACTGTTGCGTCCACTTTACGATTAGTCAGTAATTTGGTTGTTATGCGTTTTGCTACACCGGAAAAATACTTACCGATGAGAAAAATAACAATAGCAGCTAGCGCTTTAAGACCATAAGTCATCAAAAACTCAGGTGCCTGCTCCACTAAAGCATCTAAACCTTCTATATGTTCCATTTCTTTCTCCATTTTAATAGCAGTCTTATTCTGCCGATATAATAAATTCTACTCGTCGATTACGCTGACGCCCTTCTATAGTGGCATTATCCGCGACCGGATTTTTGTTACTCATGCCAACGATCTCAATTGACGTCGGTTGAAATTGGTACTCATTTACGAGTAAATCTTTAATGGTGGCTGCACGTTTAAGTGATAGTGAGCGGTTAACAGCATCACTACCAATATTATCAGTGTGTCCCTCTAAACGAATAGCCACTTGAGGATGTTGCTCAATGTATTGCTGCACCCTAACCAAGGTTGGTCGCTGAGTTAACAGCACTACTGATTTATCAAAATCAAAATACACAGGTTGAAGAATAGACCCAAAACAATCTACTGCCACAGAAACATCTCGTTGTTGACGACATTGTTCAGCAATAAGAGCCGAATTATTTGTTACTGTCGCGCCTAATTCGGCGTCATCAAACTCAGCATCATCTTCGGCATCCTCATCAACAATCAATAACTCAGTATCAATACAACCATTTGCCATAACAACGCTATTAGCAGGTGTATCATTACAAGCATCTTTTTTATCTGGCACACCGTCAAAATCTGTATCAACCCAGGCATGGGCCGTGCAGATAAAACAGCCGATTAAGATCAATGTCACCGCTCGAACAAAAGTCATAAATACCCCTTCGACATGACATCGAAATTTGTTAATGAATCGTATTTTAACTGTTTATGACTTAAATTAAAAGACAACACTTTATAATCAACACCTTGCACAATCATGCTTAACTAAAGTCTCACCAAAGCGTGATATAGGTATCGGCACCATGCCTGAAAACCTTATTAACCCCCGGCCAACTTAGCAACAAAAACAAAGCAAATCGCTAACATTGCTGGTAGTTGATTGTTTGTATTGACACATTTTATAACAAGCTTAACCTCTCTGTTCCCCGCATTAACATTGACTTTATCGGCATGAAAAGGGTATATAAGGTTAGCTTTTTGATGTTTGGTTAACATTCAGCGTCAAACTGACATTATTTATTATAAAAAATAAACAATAAAGTTGCTCAGTACTGCGTAATCACGGTCAAACACTCGATATTTCAGGTGTTAGTTGATAAAGCAGTCATAGACAACTCTTGCAAACAATTATTTCTGTGACGATATTTTCTCACAGGCAATCACAAGCTTAAGGTGGAAGACTTAATGAGTGACGCAAAACCACAAGGTACATTGTTTGGACACCCTAAGGGGCTGTTCTTACTTTTTACAACAGAACTATGGGAACGCTTTAGCTATTACGCAATGCGTGCAATTTTAGTACTTTATTTGGTAGATAAAGTCCAAAGCAATGAAGCAGGTGGTGGTTTAGGCTGGAGCCAAGCAGACGCATTATCACTATATGGTACTTTTACCGGTTTAGTTTACTTAACACCATTAATTGGTGGCTGGCTAGCTAGCTGATAACGTATTGGGTCAACGTAAAGCCATTTATATTGGTGGCTTCTTAATGGCAGCGGGTCAATTTACGCTTGCAGCACCACATAGTTGGATGCCGGGTTTAGAAACCATGATGTTTTATATTGGTTTAGGGACGTTAATTATAGGTAACGGTCTATTTAAACCAAATATCTCCACTATGGTAGGTGATTTATACCCTGCTGGTGATCATCGTCGTGACGGTGCATTCACCATATTTTACATGGGTATCAACTTGGGTGCAGCTTTGTCAGGCTTTATCGTAGCTTGGGCTTACACTTCATTTGGTCATGAAGTTGTAATTGGTGGTGAAGAAGTATTTATCAACAACTGGCAAGCAGGTTTCTTCTGCGCCGGTGTTGGTATGATTTTATCGTTAATTATTCAGTTTTTCTTTGCGCAAAAATTACTTGGTGACATCGGTGTCGAACCGGCAGCTAAAGTAGAACAAAGAAAAAATGCAGCTAAAGGTGAAACCAGAAGTGAACCGCTAACGAAGATTGAACGTGACCGTATTAAAGTCATTATGGTAATGGGATTATTCACCATTATTTTCTGGGCTGGCTTCGAACAAGCAGGCGGATTAATGAACTTGTTCACTAACAATTTCACTGACCGTATGATTGGTTCGTGGGAAGTACCTACCACTTACTTCCAATCACTCAATGCTATTTTTATTGTTGTTTTTGCTCCAGTGATTGCCTCTATTTGGATCCGCTTAGGTAAAAACGAACCTAACTCACCCGTTAAATTTGCGTTAGGTTTATTCTTACTGGCCATCGGTTTCTTATTCATGATGGGCGCAGTATTCGAAATGGGCGGCGACGCTTCAGTTAAATCAAGCATGTGGTGGTTAGTAGGAGCTTACTTCTTCCACACCATGGGTGAATTATGTTTATCACCTATTGGTTTATCTATGGTAACTAAACTGGCTCCACTGCGTATCGCATCATTAATGATGGGTGCATGGTTCCTATTTATTGCTGCAGCAAACAAAATTGGCGGCCTAGTAGGTTCGTTAATTGGTCATGGCGGAGAAGTCGAAGAACAACTCGCAAACGCAATGGCAATTTTTGCTGGGATCGGTATTACCGCTGTCGTCTCAGGTATCATTTTATACCTAATGTCAGATAAATTAGTTGACTGGATGCACGGTGCAGAAAACAAAAATGATACTGAAGAAGAAGTTTTAGAAGAAGAAATTGCAGTCACGGCCGAACACGAAGGAATTCAACGTTAATTGGTTTTGATGTAATTGTTATTCTTAATAAAATCCCCTCCAAGTTTCACTTGTGAGGGGATTTTTTATATACCCACATCATCCTGCTTGGATCGCTTCGCTGCTAGAGCAGACTTCGTCCTGCTAGGATCGCTTCGCTACTAGAACGGACTGCGTCCTGCTAAAGTCACTTCACTGCTAGAACAGACTGTGTCCTGCTAGAGTCGCTTCGCTACTAGAACGGACTGCGTCCTGCTAAAGTCACTTCGCTACTAGAACGGACTTCGTCCTGCTAGGATCGCTTCGCTATGCTGTTTGCTTTTATAGCCTCTAGCCGCGAAGCGTCCTAGCAGCGCAGCGCTCTAGGTTTCTAGTGTCTAGATAGCCTCTAACAATGATCAGCGACACGCTAACTGCATAAAGCCACCCGCTTTAATATCAGATTGATAAACAAGCCCTGTAAAGCGGTTCTCAAGCAGTTGTTGTTTATGCTCATAAAAATGTGTACCAATACAAATCTGTTCATCCCGTAATAAGGTTCTAGTTTGCATACTAGGCTTATCCCACCCTGAACTGCCAAGAGGTGCTGATTCGGGCAATGCAAGAGGAGTGAGTTCATTACCGTTACGTAAATAACACCTTAGTCCTTTACCTGATTGTCCGATTGATAATTGGTAGCTGCTTAAATCGAGGCACACATAAATAATATCGGTATTAATATGTAACCCAGACTTCACCATACGTTGATGAAGATACGACAGCATATTATTAGGTTCGATTAAGGTATTGCTTAAACCATTTCTAAACAGCTTAAGTTTCTGATTAATAAAACTGCGCAATAAGACACAGCCAAAAGCAGCGCTATTATCCTCAGGTGAAAAGTGTGCCATATACATCACTAAATGATGCTCCCCCACCATAGTAGAGTCGATGAAGTAAGCACTAACATCATTATTTTTAAATAAACTGTAATTGATTTCGGCTTTAGGATAATAGATATGCGAAGCAGGAAATAACTGCTGCTGAACACTTTTGGCCGCTTGAGCATTTTGCTCAAGTAAACATAAGTTATCAGTTAGCTCTTGATAAGATAACTCATTCATTTCTTGTAAATGCGATTGCCCAGAAACATTCATCGGCGTAGCGGCTGACATCATCGCTTGAATGATTGCCTGCTCAATAATGAATAAATCAGCAATAGGTTTAGTCAGATAATCACTGGCACCGATGCGCAATGCTTCAACAACATCAGACATTACATCATTACCAGAAATAACAATAGCGGGTATAGCAGGATTAATATCCTGCATCTGTTTAAGCATCGACAAACCATGAAGGCCAGGCATGCTTAAGTCTGCAATAACAATATCAAAAATAGCATCGGAAAAAAGGGCTATACCTTCATCTCCATTACATGCTTGTTGAACCCGAGCACCTTGTCCCTGCAAAAAATCAGCAACGACATGGCGAAATATCGGGTCGTCTTCAACAAAGAGGATCTCGACATCAGTAAGCGCCATACAACAACCTCGCAAACTACACTGCCGAGGTGCCTGTATGCCTCGACTATTCTAGTTCATCTAAATATTCGTCAAGTAACTCATCGTCCGCTTGACTAGATGGCACATCACCATCAAAAACTTTGTAATCCATATGCTGCAAATAGGCATCTTTTACAAAAGCATAAGGATCAAGAGCATTGTCTAATAATCTTTCTTGATCAATGGCTTTAGAACGTGCATCTAAGCCCTTTAAGCCCCATTTTAATACTGACTGCCATATCGTTAACTCTGATAAAGGAAAGTATAGACCATCCACCCAATCAGAGGCGATTTCTCTTGTCACAATTGGGCCATAAAACGGCGCCATAAAATAAGGACCATTTGGTGTACCGTAATAACCTAACACTTCGTTAAAATCATCTTGTTTACGGTGCATCCCCATCATGTCAGCAACATCGACTAAACCCAGTAAACCGATGGTAGTATTAACCGTAAAACGACCTCCTGCATTAGCAGCCCACCCCCACTTTCCTTGTAAGGTATTATTCACCAGAGAGCTAGGTTCCTCTAGGTTATAAACAAAATTATTAACCCCCGTTCTGACAGGATTAGGAACATAGTCTTTATAACCATGAGCAACCGGGCGAATAACATACCTATCTAAAAACAGATAGTTAAAGTCCCACATTGTGCGGTTAACTTCTTCAAATGGATCGCGAGGATCATTATATTTAATTTCAACCGCAGGTCGTGATGATGTGGTAACTTGAGGTGCTTCGGTTTCGGCATACGCGGGCATGCTAACTGCAACAAACACCTGAAGTAATATCCATTTATACTTCATATAATTCTCTTTAAAATGACAAAAGGTACTACTCAACAAACTGCTATTTTTGTCTTTTTATTAAAGCAATTTTTGTTCAAGTCGATATAATTTAGCAAGCAAGTGTAAGGCTGTTATCATTCACTATTTAGCAATCAGACCTTACTCATACGTCTTTGTTACCAGCAATCATTCACTATAATGGTAATAAAACCCAATATGTTGTCCCAATAAAGGTAACAGGGAGCTAAGGATACTGTGCCATTTGACAATATCAATCAAAAAATTGTAAATAAAGTTGATATTGTTCACTGACAAGTAGATTGATTTCAATAGACAAACATGTTCGTTTGATAGGATTTCTATGGCTGTACCAACAACGCTCCCTCAAAAACCGGTCAATACCGTCACAATCAAACCTGTCGATGTCAGTCCGCAGGCGGTGACTGAGCGTAAACAAACTCAAACCGATAGTACTTCTTTGCCAGCAAAAACCTCAAATGAAAAATCCGTTGTATCCAACTCGTCGACCACAAAATCAGATTTAGCAGCAGTATTATTGCCTGTAAAAGTGGGGCAACCACCAGCAAGCGCACAACTCGACATCAGTATTGAAAATCAACAGTATCAACTTAACAAGACCGCTGAACTGCAAAAGTTATTACAACAGACAGCGCAAGTCGTTATAGCAAGCGATCAAGCTAAGCTTGTGGCTCGTGCCGTTTCCAGCGTAAATTTACCCGTAGCCCAAGCAGAAGTCATCAACAGCCAAAGTACCTCGCCTGCAATTCCAACGGCCACACCACCCGCCCAAACGGTGGCGACTCAATTAGTGCTTTTGGCACAACCTATTCAACTTGCCTTACCACAAGGTCTCGAGGAACTAGCAAAACAAAATGGTGTTTCAACACAACAGCTCGCATCATTGGCAGCCAGAGTTCAAGGTTATCCTCTGCCAACTGCAATTATAGACCAAGGGAAATTGACCTTTTCTGGTGGCACAAGCATTCAATTATCGCCCAATACCGCGTTAAACTCAGGCCAATATCTAGCTAAGGTCGTGGTACAACATCAGCAATTGCAACTTACACTCACGCCAGTCATTGCAGAAATAAGCGTTAATTTAACGAAACTTCCGGCACCACCTCAAGCGGCCCAGACACTTGAATCAGCAAACATCATCATAACTAAAAATGAACCAGCACAAATTCTCAGTCAATTTCTAAAAAAGCTAGAGTCTACACCACTGTCAATCATTGATAATGCGGTAAAAGGAAGCGATGTCCAACAAAAAACGCCTAATGAATTAACGCCGTCTTCGGCCAAAGTCGGCCAAGACAGTACTGCAGTAAAAACCTTGACTCCGGTAACACAACAGCAAAGATCATCCGGACTATCACCAGAATCGAATCTCGCTAAAACTGGCAGCAATATGGAACAGCAAGCCAATCTAGCCAAAAGCGCTGTTAACAACACTGTAGAGCAAACAGCATTACCAACTAAATCAGTAGCGGAACAAAATACTCCCAAAGCAAACACCACTTCTACGATAGACAATAGCGCAAAAAACAATCCACCAAACAACCCTGCATCAAACAACAACGCATCAAACAAAATGAACAGTGACAGTGACCCAGCACCAATAGAAGTGCTGAATAAAGCGTTATCAAAAGCAGGCGCGATGCCAATCAAACAGCAGTTAAGCCAACAAATTCCACATAATCTAGCCAGCGAACTGTTTAAGCATCTACCACAAATTAGCCCACATCCATTAAGTGCATTGAGTGATCCGGCATTACTCAGCAGTGAGCTATACAGTTTAGCTGCGCTTAATCTTGCACACACTCAGCTAGGTCACTCAACTAGCGCACAGCCCTCACCACTGTTTTCAGGTAGTGCTATCACAACCTTATTCCAATTATTATTAGGGGTGAAAACAAAATCAACAGGCTCAGGGATCAGCGATAAACTTCAAGCGCACCTTGCGCAGTTGCAACAACGAACCTTGAGTAAACTCAGTGCGAATTCAGGTCTATTAGCAGCATTAGATAAGCTAGGAGGCGCAGACTCTTTGGCACAATTGGCTAACAGTATTGCGCTGTATCAACATGCGAGCACCGATCCCAATCAAGCCATGACTTGGTACTTTGCTCTACCATATTCAATTAACCAACGCGATGAACAATTTGAAGGTAAATTTGAACAAGAAAATGATTCAGACAAAGATAAAAAAGCAGGATGGAAACTACAACTCAAATTTAATTTAGCCCAAGGATCATTATTGATTTGTGCTCATAAGCAAGCAGAGGTGCTTGATATCCAATTTAAAGGCAACAATCAAATGCTACTTACAAAAGTAGAACGCTTTAACCAAGCACTGTCAGATAAAATTACTCAAATTGGTTTTACACCAGGTAAGCTCACAACGCAGTTAGCCCAAATTCCAGCGACGTTATTACCTGGCGATCACTATTTAGTCAAAACAAGAGCTTAATAGAGAACATGATGAAAGATGACTCGAAAAAAATACAGCAAGCAGTCGCACTCAGTTTTGATGGTAAAAGTGCCCCAAAAATTACTGCTACTGGTAAGGACTTAGTTGCCGAGGAGATGATATTAATCGCTAAGGAAGCGGGTATCCATATCCATCAGGACCCACACTTAAGTGAATTTTTGCAGCTATTAGAATTAGGTGATGAAGTACCGAAAGAGTTGTATCTATTAATCGCTGAATTGATTGCATTTGTGTATATGTTGGATGGGAAGTTCCCTGAACAATGGGATAATCTTCATCAAAAAATTGTCGCTCAAGCTTAACTCCTTTCAGCTACAAAATTGTCAAACCTAGATCATCTAATGTTAATGTTGTAAAAATTGGTAAATCAAGCTCGCTGTTATCATTATGCCACCGACTCCCAGTCCACCGAGACACAGTCCAGCCAAACGGTCTTGATCAAAATCAAGCCAGTCATTAAATGCTGCATAATAACGCAGCGAGATCCCATACAATACAATGAGGACTAAAGAGATAAAACTATACAAATAGTGTTCTGGGTAGGCAAACGTCAGCAACGGAATAAATGCCAACAGGTAATCACAACCCTTTTGCTGTACGTCAGTTCGATACACAATATACGCATCAATACACATTTGAATTGGAATATATATGGCTAGTAAACCTAACAACCAAATGAGATCCATCACAACCTCTGTATCGGACTGTAAGGAACTGAAACGCTAATATTGCAGAAAACTATCGTGATATAAATACTCTCAAAAAAATCAATCTCACTTAAAATCATATCATCAATAACAATGTCATAAATGACAATAATAAAAGCTACAACAGAGCAAATTAATCGATGAAGTATTGCGGATATATGGGGGATATAAAAAATGTCGAAAAACAATAACTGAGTAAATCAAAAAGAAAGTTGTTTCATTACAAATCCATTTTATTAATGCATATCCATTACACATTTTGGTGAAAATATCGCTTAAAAAATACAACTAAAAAACACTGTGTAAACCGATAACTGAACATCACAAATAACACACTAAACAAACAATACCTAAATATAGCAGCAACATGAGAACAGCAACTAGAATTTATAGCAAAGTAATAGATTAAAATATCAAACCAATATTAACACTGTTGTATAAATTTATAATCAACAATAAATTTACATGTTGCTATTAGATAACAATCAAGACCTTACAAACACAATAACAGCTCAAATATTCAGCGATATTGGCTGGCTTAATCTTTAAAAAAGTGAATACTGTTGTTAGCATAGGAGTGGTTATATAACTGAACGTCATAACGTGTTCCTTTTTGGATATTTAAATTATGTTTTCATACCATCATAATGCGCACTGCCCTATCAATTAAAATGACTAAATATTGGCTGACACGAGTATTAATTTTATCTTTGTAATTTGCAGACACTGATAAATTAACTGGACAGTAAACTCAGGGAATTGTAATGAAGACCAACCTTAAACTGATATCCGTTGTGAGTATGTCTTTCATCTTGCCTGCACAAGCGCAAGTAGTCAGCTTTGATGATTACGGACCGTTACAAGTATATGCACAATCACCGATGCAATCTCTCAATCTTAGCCCATTGTTACGTTCTGGCTTTTCGTTACCCCAAGGTCAAAAAGAATGGTACATCACAGCAAACGCTGCCAGCGTCTGGTCCGAATCCGATGAGTTATTGGCTGATTACTACCAAAATGCAATTAGCAGCGGCTTAAAATGGCAAATTACAGAGAATTTACTGTTTGATGCTAATTACACTTGGCAATTTAGTGGTGACAACCATTTAGATTCATTAACAATGTGGTTCCACGATGCTTTTGGATTTGACCAAAATGGTCGTAACCAGCAAGCTAAACACCAAAGTCAAATGCGTTCAGAAAAATACGATATTGATGTTGAAAACTTTAATGGTGAAACTCTCAATAATGCATTTACAGCATATTTAGGTTATCAATTACTGCAAAATGAACACCATGGTATTTCGGTTGGAGGCACGCTGTACTACAAATCTGTCGATTCAGGCCCATTTGCTGATGAAAGCTTCCAGCAAAGCGTGCAAATTAATTACGGCTATCACAATGGCAATCACCATGTGAACTCTACTCTAGGGATCAGTTTCCTACACAATAAAGCGCCGCTATCGCAAAATAGTTTCGAATCTCATTACCTAACGTTGGGGCTGGGTTACGAATATCGTACCGGTCGGCACGGTTGGTTAGCTGAATACCATCGTTATGATGGCATGGTAAGTTGGGATGAGAACTTCTCAGAGGCGTCTAATGAAGCGTTATTGGGTTATCGCTATTACTTTAATAGCAGCGCCATCGAATTCACTATGGTTGAGAACTTTTTAAACATGGATAACAGTGCTGATATAGCTTATGTATTAGGTTATCGGCATAAATTTTAGATCCTAGGTTCCAGAGCGCTGCGCTTCTAGGGCGGACTTCGTCTTGCTAGGGACAGCTGCGCTGTTACAATAGAAAATGGATAGCAAGCGATGAAAAGCGATATCAAGCGAGCTAGATTCCAGTGCGTAGCGCTCTAGCTACCTAGGTATTTTCTTCAACTAAACAACCTAACACTCTATTTCTGCCACGATCCTTTGCTAAGTACAATTGTTTATCTGCCGCTTCAACTAAGATTTTATTGGGCATATCATACATTGGCACTACAGTTGAAACCCCTGCACTTACAGTAACAAATTTAGAAATTGGTGAGTTTATATGAGCTATTTTCAATGACACTATACTGTCAACAATTTGCTGAGCCACATAAGTGCCACCAATTAAATCGGTGTTAGGTAATACACAAATAAACTCTTCACCGCCATAACGCGCAACTAAGTCATAAGGGCGGTTAACGGTGTCTTGTATCTTCTGCGCAACAACACGTAAACATGTATCACCCTCAGTGTGGCCGTAGGTGTCATTAAAATGCTTAAAGAAATCGATATCCAATAAAATAATGGTCAATGGCTGTTTTTCACGTGCGCATTGTAACCAGGTAACGGGTAGCACTTGATCAAACTTACGCCGATTAGCCAAACCTGTTAATCCATCTAACAAAGCAATAGAGCGTAATAAATCAGTTTGAGATTTAGCCATCATCTGATTTTTAATGCGTGCTTTGGTAATAACTGGATTAATGGGTTTATGAATAAAATCAACCGCGCCTAACTGAAATCCCTTAACCTCTTTATCTTCATCAAAATGACCTGACACAAAAATAACGGCGACATCTTCTGTATCGGGGTCTTTTTTCAAATGCGCACACACATCAAATCCATTAAGCATTGGCATTTCAATATCTAACAACACGATATCTGGTTTGACTTTTTTACACATATCAATAGCTTGATGACCATCGCGAGCCATATAAATGTCGTAATCCGTTTGCAATAGTTGATGCAATATTTTGATGTTCACAACTTGATCATCAACTAACAGTATTTTACCTCTAATTGGCGCAACACCAGAAATATACTCATCTATGAACACGCATCACTCCTTAATTATCGATGTTAATGTATCGACAGCATCCAAGAACTCAAGTTGGCTCACTTGGTTTTTTAATCTTAACCACTGCTTATCTGGCACCACGTCGCTTAACAGGCGATCAAGGTACTCAATGGCATCTAAATTTTGTTCAACCAATAATTCCATTAATCGGTTGATTTTATCGGGTTCTATACTTTGTATCGGCAATATTGCATTATTATCCAGCGTGTTAGTTGTTAATACTGCACTTTCATCTGGAAAAAGAGTATCTAACATATGCAGGCTATCATTAATTTGACCTTGCATTTGGCTTAAACAAGCAACTGAATCAACATTAACAGCGTTTTTTATATTTTGCTCTAGTTTGGCCGCAAAAGCTGCCAGTCGCTTAGCACCAATATTGCTAGAGGTGCCTTTAATTGTGTGAGCAATACTACTGATAGCACTGTTATCTTGTAGTGCAAATGCTTGAGTAAGTAATGACAATTGCTCTGCCATTTCTGATGCAAAATGATGTTTCACATCAATGAAAAATGCAAGCTCTCCACCAAAACGACGCAAAATAGAATCAGAATTTTCGATAATCGCTTCATCATCACCATCATCAATCACCTCTGGTAATGCAATAGGCGAATTATTGACAGTTGAATGATAATAAGCGCTATTATCTTGGCCCAACAGACTAAGCATACAAGGTAACAAAAGAGTCATGTCTATCGGCTTACCAATATGATCATCCATACCAGCCTCTAAGCATAATGTTTTATCAGCAAGTGATGCATTAGCCGTCATCGCTAAAATAGGTAAATCATTAAATCGGCCATCGGCACGAATAAGGTGCGTAGCCTCAAGTCCATCCATTACTGGCATTTGCATGTCCATAATGACAATATCAAATTGATTATTTGACTTAGTAACCCAATCAACCCCCTCAATACCGTCTTTAGCCAATGTCACTACCGCGCCTTGTAGGCGTAATAATTCATCAATAACTTGGCGGTTAAGCTGATTATCTTCAACCACCAACACCCTGACACCTTTTAAGACTAAATGAGTTATTTTTCTAGATTGCACAGGCTGAACTAAACCATTTATGGCTCGGTAAACGGCCTCAAGCATTAAGTTGGCAGTAACAGGTTTGGTCAACATACTCACAAAAGGTTGCTGGCGATATTGTTTAGTTTGTTCCATCACCTCAGCACCATATGCTGTCAGCATAATAATGGCTGGAGCCTTACCTGCCGGAAACATCGCTTGAATATGATTGGCAGTTTCTAAGCCATTCATATCGGGCATGCGCCAATCCATAATAATCACATCATAGTGACTGCTGGCATTTAAGCTTTGCTCTATAAGATTGATAGCCTGTTTACTATTATGAGCTTCATTAACATAAGCACCATGGGCCATTAAGGTTTTAGATAAAATTTTACGACTCATTTTACTGTCATCAACAATCAGAATATTCTTACCCAGTAAATCGATATCTAGATCATTATTCTTCACTTCAACAATATTAAACGTCAACTCAAACCAAAAACGACTTCCCTCACCGACATGGCTCGATAATGATAATTCTCCCCCCATCAACTCAACTAAACTTTTAGTGATTGCTAATCCCAACCCTGTACCGCCGAATCGTCTTGACGTTGAAGACTCTGCTTGAACAAAACCTTGGAAAATTTTGCTGCTTTGTTCAGGGCTAATTCCGATACCAGAATCAGTAATCGAAATAGTTAAATTCACTTGATTCGCAGTACACTCATTACACTGTACCCCAACAATAACATGACCTTCAGAGGTGAATTTAATCGCATTACCCGCAAGATTTAACAACACCTGTCGCAAACGAAGTTCATCACCTTCAATCAAATATGGAATGGCAGGATCTAAATCAAAAATGACTTCTAAATGTTGACTGTGTACGTTGGCCGCTAACATCACCGCTAATTCGCGCATTAACGTTTCGAGTTGAAACGGATGCAAATCAAGTTCTAACTTACCAGCATCAATTTTAGAAAAGTCTAGAATATCATTTAATAGCCCTAATAATGACTTCGCAGCATTCTCCGCTTTAGTGACATAATCAGCTTGTTGGCGGCTCATATCAGAATGCTGAATAAGTTGTAGCATGCCTAGCACAGCATTCATTGGAGTACGAATTTCATGACTCATATTGGCTAAAAATGCTGATTTAGCCGCACTCGCAGCATCTGCGGCTTGTTTAGCTAAACGCAAAGTTTGTTCTAACTCGCGTTGCTCTGTGATGTCACGGTTAATCCCAACCACCCGCACAGGTTTGCCTGTTTTGTCATAACTAATTTGGGCTCCGGCATGAATGTAGCGAATTTGATTCGAGCTGGTAATGATCCTGAAAGTCGGTTCATAAGGAATATTCAAGTCAATGGCTTGCTGTAAGGCAAGTTCTGCCATTTCAATATCATCTGGATGAACCCTTTTTTGCCAATGCTGGTAATTTAAGCCCTTTTCTGTAAGCGCTAATGGGTAATCGTACATTGCAAACATACGATCGTTCCATTGTAAGTTGTCGGTGTCTAAATCTAAATTCCAAATACCTAACTCAGCAACTTCAGCTGCTTTACTTAGTTGATTACTGGCCGACACTAACTCTTCTTGCTGCTTGAGCATTTGATCAATGTTCACCGCAACACCTAAATATCCTACAATCTCTCCACTTTGATCGCGCATAGCCGAAACCGACAACGACACTTGGCATTGAGATAAATCTTTACGGATATACGTCCAGGTACGCGTTTCAGGCCCTTGCGTTCTTGGCTTATACACAAACACATCAAAAGCACTAATATCTTCGCCAAACTCCTCGGTTAACTCTTTACTGCGTTGACGGATCTCTGATGGTAGATGCAATATTGCAGGACTTTGCTTACCCACAATCTCCTCGGCTTGATACCCAAGCAATAGCTGAGCACCACGATTGAAAATGTTAATAATACCGTCATTATCGGTTGAAATAATCGCAATTTCCGTTGCCGCGGCAAGCACGTTAGTGAGTAAAGACGCGAGTTTATTCTTTTCTAACTGGCTATTTTTACGTTCAGTAATATCAATCCTCAATGCGATGCAGCGAACAAGATTACCGTTTTCATCCATCACCGGGGTAATTACCGTATCAAGCCATTTAATATTGCCCTGTTTATCACGGTTACAAATTTCCTCATGCCAAGTCTCGCCTGCGTGAATGGTTTGCCACATCTGTTTCCAAAAGGCACGATCATGTTCATTGGATTTTAAAATCGAATGTTTCTTACCAATCATTTGCTCGCGAGTGAACCCTGATGTTTGACAGAAATTATCATTTACCACCAAGATAACGCCATTTTTATCGGTTTCAGAATAAAGTAGCTGCTGGTTAATATTATCAAGTAAGGTTTTATTTTCTGACAGGGCTTGTTGTAACGCTTGAGTTCGCTCGGTAACCTTACGTTCAAGGCTGGCATTTATGTTTAAAATTTGCTTTTCAGCATTCAGCTGTACCGTAATATCTCGAATGGTCTGACTTACACCGATAATTTTGCCAAACTCATTATAAATAGCCAGTGAGGTCATCGATGTTGACAGTAGTTCATTGTCTTTTCGTTTATGTTGGCTAACAAAATTTAGTAACGATTTACCATTTAGTACCTGATTAAATTTCTCATTTTCAGCATCATAGCCATCGTTTGGTACAATAAACGTTGTTTTCTTGAGGCCTATCACCTCATGTTTTTCATAACCAAACATCATTACCGCACCATCATTCCAACTGGTAATAACACCATCACAGTCAAAACTAATAATCGCATCAAGCGAATGCTCTAAAATATTGGCACGTCTTTCATTATCTTCCATAATGATACGCTTACGACCTAATGCGTAGCCATAAAAACCAATAAGCCCACCCAATAACAAGCTCACAATCGCACCATAACTAAACACAATTTTGGGTGAGCTTAAATGCAAACCGCTGACAAACTCAGGGTAAGCCACTAGCGACACTTGCCATTTACGTCCAAATATTTCACGATCTAATGTAACAACAAAAGATGTTAATGGATTAACCTCATCAACATGTGTTTCATAAAACATGACATTATTTTGAGCATCGGTCACATCATTGACCAATAGTTTAGTGGTTTTACGGGATAAATTAATCTGTTCAAAAACTTCATTGGCAACGAGTGGCGCATAACTCCAACCAAAAGCTTGTTGCTCCCTTAACGCCGGGGTTGCTGGAGTCAGTCCAGTACGGTAAATGGGCATTAAAATAAGAAAGGCTTGTAACGGATGACCAGTCGCCTGCACTAACGTGATTGGACCGGTTAAGCGTGTCTCACCCGTTAAATATGCTTGTTGTGCGGCATTTTTGCGGTTTTGTTCAGAGGCAATATCTAAACCGACAGCGGCGAGATTACGCTCAACGGGTTCGATATAGTCAATCACGTACCGTTCATCATCATGGGGAGTAAGTTGACGCACACTGAAATCGGGCCAATCATCAAGTTTAGCTTTGGCAACAAAACTCGCTTCATCGTTGGCTGGTACACGGCGGATATAACCAAACCCTCGCGCACCGGGGAACTCACTTTCAAAATCGCGAGTTAAGCTATATTTTTTAAAAAAATCACGAGAAATATTATCTTCACCAACGGTATAAATAACCCCTCGAGCACCTCTTAAACCATATTGATACAATACGATACGATCAATAATATTGTTAGCAACTTGCTCTGTCACCGTTTTAAGAGATTGAGTAATGATAGTGTTATTTTGATTATTAACACTTAAAGCAGTAATAAAACTGATGACTAAGCCACAAGAAAATACTCCAATACCCAATTTAAGCGCATTTTTATAGCTAGATAGTCTGGTCATTTTTATCATTAGTTAAGAGTCACAGACATTAACTTTGGACGACAAATGCTTTTTTTACAAGCTAGACATTGAAAAATATAGTGTTTCCGAAATTGATTACGAATCTAGACTGCTACGCGGATAGTGCGCTGCGCTTTTAGGGCGGACTACGTCCTGCTAAGGACAGCAGAGCTGTAAAGCTTAGACGCTAGGTTTTAGTGCGCTACGCTTCTAGGACGGACTACGTCCTGCTAGGGACAGCTGCGCTGTTAAGATGTTATAGAACCGAGTCAGCTAGAATCTAGTCATCTAGGCTTGTGCTTTTATAGCATCTAGCAGCGTAGCGCTCTAGTCACCTAGGCTTTGCTTTTATAGCATCTAGCAGCGTAGCGCTCTAGTCACCTAGGCTTTGCTTTTATAGCATCTAGCAGCGTAGCGCTCTAGTCACCTAGGCTTTGCTTTTATAGCATCTAGCAGCGTAGCGCTCTAGTCATCTAGGCTTTGCTTTTATAGCATCTAGCGATCTAGTCATCTAGTCATCTAGTCATCTAGCTTCTAATTCCAAGCTATCCCGCTCTAACGCCCAACTGTCGTTTCGGTTAATGCGTCAAACTCAATGATATAATAGTGGCCATCACTTTTGTCTTGCTGGTTATTAACCGCTGGAGACTGGTGAAATTTATTTACTGTAACTAACAACTTACCATCGGCCGTAGTTGAAAAACCGTCAGACCAACTGAACTTGTCACTATCTTGATGCAAAATATGATATTGACGATCTGTGTCGATATAACCGACAGCATTATTGCTTATATCAGTAACATAAATGTTGCCGCCATTATCAATGGTTATGCCGTCGCTGACAGGCTTATTAGCATAAAACTCCACTTTGCTGCGTAACATATTGGCCGATAAATTAGCATCTAGTAGATATTGAGTGTGCACCCGATATAACTTCTCACCACTTAATGCACCAAAATAAACCCACTCGTTATTAGGGTCTATGGTCAGTGAATCAACCCCAATACGAATAGGCTGGCCACCGATAGATAAAGTATTGCCATTAATCACCGTATCAACATTTTCAGGACGGGTATAAACGCTGCCATCTAATACTCGTCTTGCTGTGCCACTCGTTAAATCAACCACAATTAATGCCGCATTACTGCCACCAGCAGGATCGGTGATATATACCGTTTCATGTTGCCTATCAACCGCAAGATCATTTAAAAATGAATTACTAGGCAATACTGGTGCCGCTAAAGAAATCATTTTATATAAACGGTTTTGTTGAGTGTCCCAACCGATAAGTCGCCCGACACCGTCAGTAGAAGCAGTTTCAAGCATCCATAAAATACCCTGTTCATCAATTACCACGCCCAAAACAGGATTAAGATTTTGATTAAATTCTGTATTGGGGTAATCGACGATAGATCCATCTTTTTTAAGCTCGACAATTCTCGAATCAACACCGTAAAAATGATGATTACTCATGAAAACTCGCCCAGTAGATGACACGGCCACATTACCAGGGGGATGTTGGCTGTCTAACTCGCGGAACACTGAATAATCTGCAGCAAATACAGTACTGGTAAATAAACTACCCAATAACACTAAAGACGCAATCACTCGCGTTTTAGATAACAACACTATTTTAGGTAGTATGTTCATTCTAGATGCCATAGCGGTTGTAGATTCAAATAAACTTTTAAACATCATAAATTAGATCCCTACAGCGCTTTTAATGAGCTAATGATATCTTCAGGATCAAGACGGTAAGTATAATCAGCATCAACAAATGCTTTCACAATGGTGCCGTCTTTTGCAACCACAAAGGTCGCCGCTAATGGAAAATTAAATTGATCCGCACCATTATGTTTTTCTACTTCTACACCAAATTTCTTATAAAGATCACGAATAGAATCGGGTAACGAAAAGACTAAACCAAGCGCTTTGGCATACTCTGCATTCACATCTGACAAGACATCAAATTCAAGTTCATTTTTCTCTGCGGTTGAAAGTGACATATCAGGCAACTCAGGCGTAATAGCCACAAACGTTGCCCCTAACTGTTTAAACTCAGCTAGATGTTGCTGATAGGCGCGCAGCGCTAAATTACAATATGGACACCAACTACCACGATAAAATGTCACCACAACCGGTCCATTAACTAACAACTCGGATAAATGACGGGTAACGCCCAATGGATTGGTTAACGAAAACGCAGCCAGTTTATCACCCGCTTTAGGTGCGCTATCGATAATGCCGGATAACTTCAGGTTTAACGTCGCATCCGACATGATCGCCAATACCTCAGGAGGTAAATTGGCAGCGTTGGCATCTCGTTTTTCAGTCAGCTGGGTGGATAATGACATAATAGCGTCTCATTTTATCTTGAATATTCATTCAAGATAATCAAATCATAACAACAACGCAAGCAGTTTTTGAACAATCATTCAAGAAGTGCTATTATAGCGTCAGTAACGATTGAGGATCGATGTCATGGCAAAGAAAAATTTTGAACGAGCGGACGTATTAGATAAGGTCATCACCCTATTTTGGCAAAATGGCTATGCCGCATCAAGCATTCAGCAAATCACTAAAGCCACTGGATTAAAACCAGGTAGCTTATATTATGAATTCGATAGTAAAGAAGGCTTATTCCAAGCAGCCTTAGCACGCTATGCCACCTTTTCGATTGAGGCTATTCATCAACTAATGCAACAGGCTGACGATGTCAAAGCAGGTATTAGACAGATCCTCGACAACATTGTTGAGCAATCAAAGTCTTGTGATTACTGCGGTTGCTTCTTAATCAAAACTCAACTTGAACTCGCCTCTCAAGGTAACGAGCTATACAAATTTGCTTCATCACAATTAACTGAGATTGAGCATGTATATCAACATTACCTGAGCCAATTATATGAGGCTGAAACAGCTAAAGCCTATGCAGCTCAACTGATGACCGTCACATTCGGCATCCGAATCTATGGCTATCAGTCAGAATCAGCAGCAACCCAAATCAACACTATCAACGCGCTACTGCCATGGCTAAAAGTTGAGTGCTAAGCTTATACGTTACCCAGTATATTGATAGTTCCCCCCCTGCTGTCACGGGACTGAATGTGGACAGTTTAACCTCGTTGTTATTGATGATAACAGCGGTATCTTGGTGCAACAGTTTACCTATGTAAGTGGTCGCTCAACGTCAAACTTTCCAATGACCACATTATTTTGATTAGGTCCTTTTGCGCACGTTCCCCAAACGAAAAAAAACAGCCTCGCATTGCGAGGCTGTTTGGGCTTAAATAACCTCAACTCGGGTTAAGAAGTGGGATATGTAAGGCAAAATGACAACATTCAGCCTATTTCATATTAAACCTGTCATTTGTTTTGCTAATAAGGCGCATCGACGCGTCAATAGCTAACCAATTACAAGCCAAAGCAACACAGTTAGCGAGACAAATGGCTGTTTGATAAATGTTTATTATCCCGAGTTGAGGTTAAGTAACTACTCTTCTTTTGTCTCAGGATAGATACTGTTCCACCACTGTGGCTCATCTTTTAACTTCATATCGAACCATGCCATAGTGGTATTCCACCAATCAAAGCGGGCTTGGCGGGTATTGATGTGATGGTCTTGGTCGTTAAACTCAACCAACTCAACTTCTTTACCTAATAGTTTAAGCGCGGTGTACATGTAATGGCTTTCACCTACTGGTACGTTGGTGTCAGCATTACCGTGAATAAGCAATAACGGTGTGGTAATTTTATCTGCATGGTATAGCGGGCTTTGCTCTATATAGAGCTCTGGATTATTCCACGGAAAACTGCCGCGACTGGCCACGCCAGAATAACCATAACCCCACCAGCCATGGCCCCAGTAAGACGATAAATTACTGATCCCCGCATGCGACATTGACGCCGCAAAAATATCGGTTTTTGTCGCCAAATACATGGTCATGAAACCACCATAAGATGCGCCCATATTTCCCACACGTTTAGCATCAACTGATGGGTACGCATTTAAGAAGGCTTTAGTACCCTCAATAATATCGTCAGCGCTGTACTTGCCCCAGGCATTAACATGACGGCCACTAAAGGCTTGGCCATATCCGGTTGCACCGTTTGGTTGCACAACATACACAACATAACCTTGGGCTGCCCATAAATTAAATGGCCAACGCCCGGTAAAGTGACGCCCTACAGGTGAGGTACCGCCATAGTAATACACTAATGCGGGATACTTTTTACGGGCATCAAAATCGGCAGGTAAATAAACACGGCCATCAATGTTATGCCCATGAGTATTAGTAAAATCAAAATCTTCAATTTTACCTAAACGCGTGTTGGCATAGCTAAGTTGTTGACTATCAAACAGCAACTGTTTACGGCTTGAATTAACCTTCATTTTATAGGCTTTTTGCGGCGCAGTGGCTGAGGTACCTGCAAATACTAATGTTGGAGTAGATTGCTCAATGGCAACACTAAAGCCGTCTATCATATCCACACCGGTGTCTATTCGATTAAAGTGTTTTTTGCTTTTATCAAATAAATACAAAGGTGCACGGTCGCCTTCGGTTACCGTCACAATTAAATCATCATTTTCAAGCTTGGTGATGCTGCCTATGGAAGGATCAAACTCTTTACTGAGTGCACTGACATTGCCTTTAGCATCACGCCAATATAACTGACCATCATAATCGTTCACTTCAAGGTTAGGATCTTGTATTCCTCTGCCGTCCATAAAACGCGGCCCAGCGGTAATATACATACCGTCATCAGCATATAGTGCACTATTAAAACTGCGATATTCACCCATCATGGTTTCGCTTAAATCAGCTAACGTCAGCTCAATAAGCTGTGTTACACCATGGGCGGGCTGTGCATAATCCACAGGCGAGCGCGTTAACAATAGTTTGCCTTTATCTGCATTACTGTCTAACAAAGAACTGCTGACTTTGTTGTCTGTCAGTTGACGAATAAAGCCCGAGGCAACATCAACTTGATAAAGTTGACTGTTGTTACGCCAATAACTCCAGCGGTCTTCTAATGCTTGAAAACGCTTAGAGGTGGCTTTTTCATCGGCTTTAAAAGGCTTTTCCCAGCTAAATAACACCGTGCCACCTAACCACTGTAAACCAGACACATTGTCCATATCAGTTGCGACAACGTTAATACTCAAATCAGCAACATTTAATAATTGAATTTTTTTGTTAGCCACAAAGACGAGCTGTGAAGAGTCGCTTGACCAAACCGCACTGCTTGGGCGGTTATCTTGCCAGCGGTACATCACGCTGTTGTCCGATAATTTACGTAACTCGGTCACTTGAATCGGCGTATCGCCTTGGCTAGCTTGGTATTCAATGGTCGATTGTAGTAAATACTTGCCATTAGGTGACAAGGTTAAGCCACTGATCACTTTTGAGTCAAATAACTGCTCCGCAGATACTCGCTGTGTTTTTTGTGAAGTAAAGTCGAGATTATCAACTTCACTTTTGCCCTGCCAATCAAGGCTAAATTCGCTATCTTGCGCTTGGCCATCGGCCAATACCACAAGGTGATAGTCACCATTTGTCAGCTCAAGTTCGACTTTATCGGCAGATTTAACCAGTTGCCCATTCAAATACACTTGAGGATTTTCAAGCCCTTTAACGGTTAATGTGCCTTGGGTAAAACGATCTGTCGACATTGTCACTTGATAGACTAACCAGCCCTCGCCTTCAACCTTAGTTGATGCAGCTTGCCAAGACAGTGGTTGATTAAATACCGTCACCTTACTGGCGTGATTAGCCTGGCTGAGCTGAGCAACCAAATTAGCACGCAGCGCATCTGCATGGGCACTTTTCGATAATGGCGCTGCTGAGACTTGATTTACTGAGCCTATTCGCTGAATGTACTTAGCGTCAATTTCTGCCCCGTGTGCCATGCCCGATATTGCAATGGCTAAACTGGTCAACACCAGAGAAAACGTTTTCATTACCTGTCCTTATTGTTGCTTTTTTTATTGATTCTTTATGCAAGTGTGACAAAACTGACCGATAAATGCATATTTTTTGTGTATCAATAATTGTCGCCCTTTGTATATGCGAATAATTGATTAACAAGGATAAGTGAATTAGCGAGAGGGAGTGAATTAAAGAAGCAATACAGTGAAAATGGAAATGAAATAGAAACCGCCAGTATTAGACTGACGGTTTATCTTTTTTGTGATGGGTCAACTTACACGAGTAAAACGCGATTAATGACCAAATTTAACTCTTACACCTGCGTTAGCAATAAAGCCATCGTTACGTGACCAAATATCGGTAGTCCATTGGCCGCTAGGCGATCTATTAGGCAGTAACATTGGATGTTCATCGGTTTGTTTTACATCGAGTAAGTTTTCTAAGTTAATAAACCAACTGACTCTGCCAACAGTAATTTCTCCCATTAAACCAAGATGCCAATAAGGGTTGGTTTCATCAATATAAGGGTTATCGTTAACGTTTTGGGTGCCGGTATAATAAGCTTCAAAACCAGCTCTAAAGTTGCCATGTTGCTCCCACATAGCAACAAAACCACCAGAATGACGTGGTGTTAAGGCAATGGCTCTTCTGCCGTCCCCGTCGGGTGAAGCTTCAGTTGCGTCTAAATACAAGTAACTTGCGGTCAACTTAACATCGCCTAAATAGTAACGCAGCAACACTTCAGAACCACGGATCTGACTTTCACCAGATGCATTAACTAACCTAACTGCGTCTAAGGTGCCATCGTTATTGGCAGAGAAAGCCTCTAATCCAGTGACGTTATCCACATTTGAGCCAAACAAGGTCAAACTCGTTTCCACATCATCAAAGGTATAACTCACATCAAGCGATGCCGTTTTAGCGCGCTCTTCTTGTAAGTTGTCAATCGGCGCTAATCTTGATAATCCGGCGGCCTCAATCTCTTCAACAAACGGCGTAGGGGCAAAGTACCCCTCCCCATAAGAGCCTCTTATGGTTAAGTCACTTGGGCGATAAAGCACCGACACTCTTGGGCTAAATTGAGTACCATATTCGCTGTGATCATCAATGCGCGCACTGTAAGATGTGGTGATTTGGTCTGTCAGCTCATAATCAAGTTGAGCAAATGCACCCGGCACTTTATAAGAATAATCAAACTCAGGGAAAGTGTCAGAGGCAAAGATTTCAGACTGATAGGCTAAACCAACAACCCAATCACTGTTATCGGTATAACCTGCGATGCTATTTTCAAGTAAATAACTCTCGTGTTGGTCTTCTTCTATATCGGCACCATAAACATGCACATGATCTTGTACCATCGCCGATGCGCGAGTATTAAACGTCAATGACTCTAATAACGGCATACTAAACACTAGGCCGCCATCAAGCCTATCGGAATCCTGCGATTGCTCAAACGAAGTACCATCAGCGACCATGTTATCACCTAAAGTACCGCCAGTACGCTGCTCGGTCATAAACCCGCTAGTCACATACAGTGTTTGCCCTTCTTGCCCTTCCCAAAATAATCGAGGACGCACTGTGTATCGCTCATAACCTGCCAGATCGATCCAGCCGTCTTTATCAATATCTTGCTTGTCTTGATAATGAGCCCCTGCCGTCACCGACCCTTTTACATTCTCGCTCAATGGCGACTCAAAATAGGTGGTCACATCCTGACCATCGCGCGTGGTTGCATTGACCAACACTTCACCACTGAGTTCATCACCAGGCGTTCGAGACACAAGGTTAATTACCCCGCCGAGTGCAGACCCACCATAAAGTGATGATGCCGAGCCTTTAATAATTTCAACGCGACTTAAATCAGTCGGCGGCACTTGCAACAACCCTATCGACCCAGCTTGGTTACCGTACAACGGTAAACCATCGGCCAGTAATTGGGTATAACGACCATACAAGCCTTGTAGGCGAATATTGGCACTGCCTAACGCCGGTGAAGTTGTTTGTAATCTTACCCCACCCGTTTCAGCCACCAGCATTGAAATATTACCTGGTCTCATCGCCGCTTTTTCTTCAATCTCTTCGCGATTAATCACCTCGACTCGAATAGGTTGTTCATCGGCAATTCGCCCAGAACGAGTGGCTTGTATGACAATGGTTTCCATCTCTTCTTCATGTTCGTGTTCATCAACATCCGCTTTTGGGGCATCATGCTCAGAATGTTCAGGATTTTCACTGTGGCTCTTACTGTCATTCTCACTGTGGTTTGCACTCTGCCCAGACGTATTTATCGAGTCATCCACCACACTGGCTTCACTCACCCCAATAACACCTAGCGACAAAATTAATGACGCCGCGGAATAACTCAACATACAACTTCCTTTTAACAACACATTATCGAAAAATGATATGCTTAAGCTTAAAGGTTACAGCCACTGGAAGGTCAATATGAAAATAAGTGAATTGGCATCAATTGCCCAGGTATCGGTTAAAACCATCCGATATTATGAGCAGATTGGATTACTCTCTCCGCCAATCCGTACCAGTAATGGCTATCGTCATTACCAAGAAAAAGACATCGAGACATTAGTATTTATAAGACGATGCAGAGAATTAAACATCGGACTCGATGACATCAAGCGTTTGGTTGATACACAACAAGACCCGAAATCGTCGTGCGCATTAGTCGACAACATCATTGCCGAACAGCTTGCTCGCATCCAACAAACCCAGCGAGAACTGGCATTACTAGAACAATCATTAGCCGCACTCGCGAGCTGCTGTAAAAGCCATCAGATCAAAGATTGCAGTATTTTACAGACGCTGAAATCGGCTTAGGTAAAGCGTTGAAAGGCTATAAAAACGGTAACAAGCGGTGACAAGCGATGGCTGGCGATGACAAGCCTAACCGCTAGAATCTAGTTCGCTTGATATCGCTTTTAATCTCTTTTTCATCGCTCTATGTCGCTTTTAATCTCTTTCATCGCTCGATATCTATATCCTCGCCCGCTACCGCTTGTTATCGCTTATTCGCCTGCTACCGTTTGTTATCTATTTTCTCAGCAGCGAAGCTGTCCTTAGCAGGACGCAGCCCGCCCTAGAAACACAGCGCACTAAAATCTAGTTCGCTTGATATCGCTTTTAATCTCTTTCATCGCTCGATATCTATTTCAATCGCTTGATACCGCTTGTTATCTATTTCCTCGCTCGCTATCGTTTGTTACCGCTTGTTACCGCTTGTTATCGCTTGTTATCGCTTATTCGCCTGCTACCGCTTGTTATCTATTTTCTCAGCAGCAAAGCTGTCCTTAGCAGGACGCAGTCCGCCCTAGAAGCGCAGCGCACTATCCGCGTAGCGGCCTAGAACCTCGCAAAATCTTAAAACCACTGCTAAGTTAACTAACCGTACTTAATACAATTCTCGTTAAATACAATTCTCGCTAAATACAATTAAAGGACTAACATGCAAATCATCCACCATGGAGCGGTAAACGGTGTCACAGGATCATGTCATCAACTGGATGTGAATAATTACAATAATAACAGTCATAACCACGGAAACGGCAACAACATCAGCAGTTATCTTATCGATTGCGGGCTATTTCAAGGTGCAGAAACGGCAGGAAAAAGTTCAGCAGACCAACTGCAAATCACCTTTGACATTCAACATATTAAAGCGCTTATTATTACCCATTGCCATATCGACCATGTTGGGCGAATTCCCTACTTACTGGCAGCAGGATTCAATCAACCGATTTATGCAACAACCGCTACAGCAGCACTATTACCACTGGTAATCGAAGACGCGTTAAAAGTGGGTGTGACGCGCGACCCTAAATTGATCCAGGCTTGTATCAATCGACTTAAAAAACTGCTTGTCCCAGTCGATTACGGTCAGTGGATAACGCTACCGATAAACATACCAACAGCTATATCTTCGACAGAAAGTGCCACAGAAATGGACTCTGCATCATCAATAGAGAAAACAACAACCGAACCGGCAACTATATCATCGACTGAAAATACCGAAGATATCTCAAAAGAAACAATCGTCACTCCAGCTATTTATCACAAAGCAAAACTAAAATTCAAACCCGCTGGGCATATACTCGGGTCTGCCTATGTTGAAATAGACTTAAGCGGTCCTAGCGGTAACCATCGAGTTGTTTTTTCGGGTGATTTAGGCGCAACCTACGCACCGTTACTTGCCAGTCCAAAAAGTCCTTACAGAGCAGATACCTTAGTCATTGAATCCACTTACGGCGATAAAAACCATCAAGGTCGTAAAGAACGCAGCAAGCAACTCAAAAATATCATCGAAAGCGCCGTAAAAGATAATGGCGTGGTACTCATTCCTGCATTTAGCATCGGCAGAACCCAAGAGCTATTATACGAATTCGAACACATCATTCATCGCAATAAACACAACCCTGTATGGGAAAACATCGACATTATCGTCGACTCTCCCATGGCAGCTAACTTCACCCAAAAGTATCGTCAGTTCAAAACACTCTGGGACAACGAAGCCAAAGGTAAACTAGCCCAGGGACGCCACCCACTCTACTTCAACCAACTCATCACCATAGACAGCCACCAGGACCATCTTTCAGTAATCAACTACCTCGACTCAACCCACAAACCCGCCATCATCATCGCCGCATCCGGCATGTGCACCGGCGGAAGAATCACCAACTATCTCGCCCGCTTCTTACCCATCCCCACCACAGACATACTGTTTGTCGGCTATCAAGCACAAGGCACTACAGGCCGAGACATACAAACCTACGGCCCACAAGGCGGATACGTTTACATCAACGAACTCAAGATTGATATCAAAGCCGCCATCCACACCATCAGCGGTTACTCCGCCCACGCAGACCAACACAACCTCATCAACTTCGTCAAACGCATGCACCACAAACCCAGCCACATCAGAATCGTCCACGGCGACAATGAAGCCAAACAAGCATTAGCAAAGGAATATAGAAAAATGCTGCCAGAGGCAGAAATCGTTATCGGTAAAGAATGATAAAGCCTAGAACGCTACGCTGCTAGTACGCTACGCGGCTAGATTCTATAAAAGCAAACAGCGCACATCCGCATAGCGGCCTAGAAGGACGGTTAGTCAGCCCTAGAAGATAAAATAAATGGAGAACACATGAGATTTGAACTATTAGATGTATGGAAAAGAGCATCCAGATTATCTTGTGAAATTTATAAATTAGCGGATAAAGTTAATAACTGGGGCTTCAAGGATCAGATAACTCGTTCAGGCTTATCTGTCCCATCGAATATTGCGGAAGGTGAAGAAAGAGATACAACAAAAGAAAAAATAAGATTTTTATACTATGCCAAAGGCTCACTTGGTGAATTAGTCACCCAGCTATATATAGGAGTGGAAGCAGGATTCTTAGACAAAAAGGCATCATTAATTTTAGTCAACGAAGCAAAAGAATTAGCTAAAATAATAGGAACCATGATCAAAAATAAACAGTCGAAGATTGAAAATGATAGAAATCTGAGAACAGAGCCTAGAGTCTAGAGCGCTACGCTGCTATAAAATCTTAACAGCGAAGCTGTCCCTAACAGGACAATGTCCGCCCTAGAAGCATAGCGCACTAGATTCTAGCATCTAAGCTTAACAGCGCAGCTGTCCTTAGCAGGACAACGTCCGCCCTAGAAGCGAAGCGCACTAGATGCTAGCATCTAAGCTTAACAGCGCAGCTGTCCCTAGCAGGACAATGTCCGCCCTAGAAGCATAGCGCACTAGATTCTAGCATCTAAGCTTAACAGCGCAGCTGTCCTTAGCAGGACAACGTCCGCCCTAGAAGCGAAGCGCACTAGAAACTAGTGACTACTTTAGCTATGTGCTCTGCTTGTGCTTGTGACATTTCAGGATCAGTTGATTCAACCATTACGCGGATAAGGGGTTCGGTGCCAGACTTACGTAATAATACTCTGCCGTTTTCGGCAAGTACTGCTTCAGCTTCGATTACAGCTTGTTTTACTGCTGCAGAAGCTAAGATTTCATCAGCGTTATTAGCGGTTAGCCGAACATTGAGCAGTACTTGAGGTAACTTTTTCATACACGATACTATCTCAGCTAATGACTGGCCAGACTGTAATACTGCTTGTAATACTAATAAAGACGCTACAACAGCATCACCAGTTGATGCATGGTCAAGGTGCAGTATGTGACCAGAACCTTCGCCGCCTATGCGCCATCCAGTCTGTTTTAATTGTTCAACCACATAACGGTCGCCCACTTTGGCGCGTTTAAACGGAATATCCATTTCTTTTAATGCAATCTCAAGACCAAGGTTAGACATTAATGTGCCAACGACACCGCCTGTCATTGTGCCTTGCTGTTTGGCCGACTTAGCTAAAATATACAAAATTTGATCGCCGTCCACTACATGGCCATTATGGTCAACAAACATCACCCGGTCAGCGTCACCGTCCATCGCAATGCCTAAATCAGCTTCATGCACCATAACTGCTGTTTGCAAACTGTCTAAATGGGTCGCACCGCAATGATCATTAATATTAGTGCCATTAGGCTTATCATTAATGCTAATCACCTCAGCACCTAACTCACGATATACATTGGGCGCAATATGATACGCCGCACCGTTAGCACTATCGACGACAATTTTAAGGCCAGCTAAGGTTAAATCTTTAGCAAATACGCCTTTGCAAAACTCAATGTAACGGCCCGCAGCATCAGTAATACGACGGACTTTACCTAACAATTCAGATGAAACACATTCCATCGCATTGTGATTCAAGGCTTGGTCGAGTAAAGCTTCAATTTCAAGCTCTTGCTGATCATTAAGCTTGGTGCCCGAATTCGAGAAAAACTTAATACCATTATCATAAAAAGGATTATGTGACGCACTAATCACTACACCAGCATCGGCACGGAATGTAGAGGCTAAATACGCCACAGCTGGCGTTGGCATAGGGCCAATTAATGCTACGTTCACACCCGCAGCAGATAAACCTGCTTCAATAGCTGATTCGAGCATATAACCGCTGCTACGAGTATCTTTACCAATCAATACTTCTTGAGTACCGGTTGAGGCTAATACTTTGCCCGCAGCCCAACCTAACTTCATGGCAAAATCAGGCGTAATAGGAAACGTCCCCACCCTTCCACGAACACCATCGGTGCCAAAATACTTACGAGACATAAAAACTCCAAAATTAAAAATTAAGTACCTAGGGCGTGACTTCGTCACTGCTAGGTTCTAGGACGGACTTCGTCCTGCTAGATTCTAGGAGCTCGCTGGCTCGCCAGAGAGCGGACGGCGTCCTGCTAGGAACAGCTTCGTTGCGCTTCTAAGGACAGCTTAGCTGCTAAGATTGAGTCGCTGCGCGACTATGTTGTTGATTGTATAGCATCTAGCAGCAAAGCGTCCTCGAAGACCGAAGGTCGTCCTAGCAGCCGCAGGCGCCCTATTCTTAACATCTAGCCGCGTAGCGTCCTAGCAGCGCAGCGCTCTAGGCTTTTAGGCTATAGCAAAAAACCAACTACAAAGAGTTGGTTTTGGTGTTAAAAAGATGAATTTTTACTGTTCGAGCAGAATTTTTTCAATGCTTTTTTTGAAATCTGCGCCTAATTTAGCATCGCGTAAGCCATATTCAACAAAAGCGTTCATATATCCCAGTTTATCGCCACAATCATGCGACTTACCGGTCATGTTGAATGCTTCAACAGTATCTTGTTCAATCAGCATATCAATCGCGTCAGTTAACTGAATTTCATCACCTGCTCCAGCAGGTGTTTTAGCCAGTAATCGCCAGATCTTTTCAGATAATACATAGCGGCCAACAACCGCGAGATTAGACGGAGCATCACCAACATCAGGTTTTTCAACCATCCTTTTGATTTTAGCTGAATCACCAGGTGTTATCTCAACACCATTACAATCGGCAATCCCGTATTTGTTAACGTCACATTCAGGTACAGGCGCAACCATGATCTGGCTAGCAAATGTCGCTTTGTAACGCGCGATCATCGCGGCTAAGTTTTCTGTTTTTTGATCTGCAGTGTATTCATCTAGAATAACGTCCGGTAATACCACTGCAAACGGGTTATTACCAATACACGGGTAAGCACACAATACGGCATGCCCCAACCCTTTGGCCTCACCTTGACGCACATGCATTATAGTCACATCTTTAGGACAAATCGCTTGGACTTCTTCAAGCAGTTGACGCTTTACTCGCTTTTCAAGCGTCGACTCAAGCTCATAGGATTTATCAAAGTGGTTTTCAATCGCATTCTTACTGGCATGAGTGACTAAGACAATTTCTTTCACACCGGCAGCCACACACTCATTAACAATGTATTGAATTAATGGTTTATCAACTAAAGGCAACATCTCTTTCGGAATGGCTTTGGTTGCCGGCAACATGCGGGTACCAAGACCAGCAACAGGAATAACTACTTTCATTTAAAATCCTTAGACAAAACTATTCTCAAACATTGGCAGAATAAATGTTGTAGCAAAATAAACAATTTAGTCGCTACGCTTTAACCAAGTAATAATTTGCCAAACGTGAGCGAGAGCCCAGTTATAAGAGACAAATAACACAATAAATAAGCTAAACATTACCCACTCGGGAACCTGATAAAACTCACCAGCCATACCACATAATGCTAATAATAAAGACAACAGAGTAATTCTAACAAGCGTCTGTTTACGATTGTAACCAGCTCGTTCAAAGATATGATGCAGATGATCACGATCAGGCTTAAAAGGTGAGAATCCTTTTCGGATCCTTCTGTACATGATGGCTGTCATATCCATTAATGGTATCGCGATAAGGTACAAAGCTGTCACAGGAGAGAAAACAATGTTACTCGATCTCCCGCCAAGATGGACATTGTACGATTGAGTCCCTAAGACTAACAACCACACAACAGTTAACCCTATTAGCATGCTACCCGCATCACCCATAAATATTTTTTGTACAGAAACAAAAGGCCAACGAAGATTAAAAAATAAATAAGCGAGAATTGCAGCATCAAATAGTAAAGGAAGTAAAAACCAATCATTGCCAGCTCGATAAAATAGTACTGATAAAGATGTAAAAGTGACAAGACTCAGCATCCCCGCAAGCCCATCTATGCCATCAACCATATTAAAAGCATTAATCGAGCCAATCACGGCAATAACAGTAACTAAAACACCAATATAACCCAGTTTAAACTCAAAAAAGTAAAAGATATTACCAAGTGTTGTTAAGTAAAAACCTGCACCAAAAATCAGAATTGATGCAGTGATGACTTGAGCGACAAGTCGTAAACGTACAGAGAGATCATATCTATCGTCTAAAACCCCAATGAAAAGTATCAGCGAAGATGAAATAAGATATAAATTAAGGGTTTGACTGTTTTGAATAAACAGGCTGGAGGCAAATAACACACTAGAGAAAATAGCTATACCACCAATAAGAGGTATAGCACCATCATGACACTTACGCTCATTTGGCAAATCTAACAAACCAACCTTTGCTGCTATAGGCTTAAACACTAAAATAGCAGCAAAACATAACAAAAAAGCAGTTATAAACGGAACTAAATAGTCCATCGTCTCATCCTTAAGTACTTACAATAAAAAATGTAATACAAAAAATATAAAATATAAGCAGTGAGTATAACACTAGCATCATCATGACAATAATTAACTTTATCCTTAGAAGATAAAATAAAAGCTATGTATGTCAATTGTGTGACGGTAAAGTAAAACGGAAATATTTATGCAAAAAAGCGGTTATACGCCAAATGTTTGCAATAACAGAGAAATAAATAGCAAAAGTAACTAAAAATGAAAAAAACATAATCGATTCAGACACATTATATAACTCTGACAAAATGCCCACGCCAGCCATAATTGATGCTAAAAGACAAATAACCAGTAATGACAGACTTGATGACAAACCAATACGTTGACAAATATGGTGTAGATGCTCTCGGTCTGGTTTAAAAGGCGATTGACCTTTCTTCAACCTTCTGGTCATGATGCAAACCATGTCCATCAGCGGTAATGCAATAAACCACAGCGCAGTCACAGGGCGAATAACAAGCACATTTTCGCCTTGGCTAGCTTCAATCAGTAACCAAATAGCAGTAAAACCGATGAACATACTGCCAGCATCCCCCATGAACACCTTGAATCGACGACCAAACGGAAAGCCTAAGTTCAGCATGATATAGGGGAGCATCGCACCAACGAACAGCATGCAGTAAAGCGCTAAATAGTCCTTTCCGGCAAGGTAAAACATTAAACCAAGGGCAGAGAATGTAACTGAAGCAAGACCGCCTAATAATCCATCGATGCCATCAACCATATTAAAGGCATTGATTGCCCCGATTACCGCAAAAATGGTGACAATATAACTTATGTAAGTTGGAATGACTAAGGCTGAATCACTGAACATAGCACCAAGGTAATGCAAACTTTTATAACCTATCAAGATCATCGCAAGTGAAATCCCCGCCTGCACCACCAAGCGTAATTTAAAACTTAAATCGTACCGATCATCTAACGCACCCAAGACAATGAGCACGGTTGAACATGCAACATAAAGTAGCAAATTGTTTGTGATAGGAAAAAGCACAAACAAGGCAATCATTAACGTGCAGTAAATTGAAATACCGCCAACGAGTGGGATCTGACCCACATGGTGTTTACGTTCATTGGGCTTATCAACCAATCCAACGCGTTTAGCCAATTTCCTGAAAACAAACAGACTGATAAAAGAAAGGCAGAAAACGAAAATGATTGAAGTGCTAATGGACATATATCACTCTGGCTAATGGAGAATTGAGCACATAAAAAATACCGGATGATTGTGCTGACTATAAAAATATAAATCATGTTTGATTGAAAATAAAAGATGTAATTTGAGTAAAAACATGGGTGAGGACAAGACAAAAAATGTCTCAGAACTGACTCACCCATTATGTATCGAATTGAATAATAAAGTGATATAACTTTAGCCTAAAAGTGCCGACTATTGATAATCCAAGCTCACAAATTAAAATACTTTCGTTTAGGTACAAAGATACTTGCGATAACCAGCTTTAATTAAATCAATAGAATAATAAAGCTACACTAGCCTTTACACTCAGGGCAACCCCATGAGTACTTACTTTTTGAGCTCTACGTTTGACCTGCAAGCAAAAGAACAAGAAACCATCTTAGCTATGAAGATTTAACGAACTACGGCAGCTCGTTAAATGATCTGACTTTGTTCAATAAACGTTCGCAATCTCGCCCTACCTTTACACCTCATTCAAGTTGAAAAGCCTTACATTATAGGTAAGTTTCTTCGTACATATGATTAATAACTTTCCATGTATAACGCCGATCAGCAATCTGTTTCATGTCTGTAGAAATAACAGCTAACTCATCTTTAGTCACCTCTGTCAGTTTGTCATTTAATTCTTTTGATGAAGAAAAATATACAGCTTTGTCTTCGGTAGTGTACCGATTAAAATTACAATCAAAAGCAAAAATAGTTTTTTCGAAATGCATAGCCTCGACTAAAGAAGGATTTGTACCTCCAGCTGAGTGACCATGAACGTAACCTTTACACTCACTTCTTAACTTAAATAGCTGATTAACATCGTAGATAGGATCGACAATATCAATGTTAGGTTGATCAGAGAACTCCCTTTTTAGTTTTCTGCCAAATTCGCTAGAATTCCAATTCCCGACAAACTTTAGCTTATGCTGACTCTTTGAAAATGCATTTAAGATCATTTGGACATTATTTTCTGGCTCAATACGACACAAAGACAAGTAGTAATCTTGTTCTGGACCAACATGTTTTCCTTCGATGATCGCATGATCTCCACCATAGGCGATAACGACATTATCTTTTGAATATTCAGCATTAACGTAATCACCAATAGCTTTATTATCGGTTATAACAACATCAGAGAACTTGACGGCCATATATTCTGAAAATTTTAGGAATTTTTTTGCCCATTTGCTCCATTTATCACGTTTCCACTCCAAACCGTCTATATTGGTAACAATTTTTGATTTAGACAAAAGACGATAAACAGGAAGAAAAAGACAACCAGAAACCCCTAGAACAAGTGTAACGTCAGGCTTCTTGAATATGCAAAAAATAAGCGATATTATGTCGTAAAATATGCTTTGAACACCATTTGCGTTAAGAGGGATATAGCTTAATTGAGCACCATTATAGTGCGATCTTTTATTGGTATATGACTTACTAGAACAAAAAACATCGTATTCGATTTTATTACTTGTATAACTAGTCAAGTTTTCAACTAATGATTCAAAACCACCATAACATGCTGGAATTCCAACAGTCCCAACGACAGCAACTTTGATCATATTAAACCAACCATATCTATGATTTTTATTCCAAACTTATCTTTTTCAGATAATAGTGGTGTATTACTAATTGGCCATTTAATACCTATATCACTGTCATTCCAGGCAATGGATAGTTCAGCCTTAGGATTATAATAATCAGTACACTTATATACAAATTCAGCTTCTTCGCTCGTTACATAGAAACCATGGGCAAAACCTTCAGGCACCCATAACTGACGTTTATTTTCTGCAGATAAATACACACCGACCCATTGGCCAAATGTAGGAGACCCCTTTCTTATATCAACAGCAACATCAAATACTTCACCAGACACCACACGTACTAATTTACCTTGGGTATTTTTAGTCTGATAATGCAAACCACGTAAAATCCCTTTCTTGGATTTAGAGTGATTATCCTGAACAAACTTTGTAGGTTTACCCGTTACAAGTTCTTCAAATTTTTGCTGACTCCACGTTTCCATAAAGAAACCCCGTTCATCCCCAAAGACTGCTGGTTCGATGATTTTAACGTCCGCAATGATTGTATCAATGACTTTCATTTATGAATACTCTTTAATTCGTACTAACGCTGCTTGCCAGTCGCTCTGTTCAATACCAAATGCATTATGGATCTTGTCGCAATTTAAACGTGAGTTTGCAGGACGTTTCGCTGGAGTTGGATAGTCTAGTGTTGTTATTGGATTAACTTGAATTGGCTGGACATGTAAGTCTTGTTCTAGTGCTATTTCAAATATTTTTTTAGCAAAAATATACCAACTTACATGGGGAAAACCAGAGAAATGATAAATACCATAAGCTTTACTTTCTCGCACTACCTGTTTTGAGATTGTGAGTATGGCCTTTGCTATATCACCCGCATAAGTAGGGCCACCAAACTGATCACCGACAACGCCTAAAGACTCTCTCGTTTTAGCAAGGCGCAGCATGGTTTTAACGAAGTTATTACCGCGCTCACCAAAGACCCATGCTGTTCTTAATATAATATGTTTAGGGCATGCCTGAGCAACCGCGTGTTCACCTGCTAACTTACTTCGACCATACTCACCCTGAGGGGCTGTCACATCTGACTCAGTATAGCTCTCAGCACTATTGCCATCGAAGACATAATCGGTCGAAATATGAAGGATTGCGGCATTTATTTTGTTTGCCGCATACGCAAGATTTTGTGGTCCGTATCTGTTGATAGCGAAGGCTAATTCACTTTCTTGTTCAGCTTTATCTACAGCGGTATAAGCGGCAGCATTAATAATGATATTAGGCTGAAACTCGGTAACTATTTTATCAACTTGGATTGAGTCGGTGATATCGAGCTCTTCACGGTCTAATGCTAAAAAAGTTAGCCCCGTCTGTGCTTCGAGTAGATCGACTAAACAACGACCTACTTGGCCATTTTTGCCTGTTATTAATATTTTCATACTTAAGATCCGTTAGCTAAAAGCTCCAAGTATTGACCATAGTTGTTCTTCATCATTGGCTTGGACAATTCAGCGAGCTGTTCTGAGCTCAACCAACCATTACGCCACGCGATCTCTTCTAAGCAAGCCACTTTTAGGCCTTGTACATGTTCTATCGTTTGTACAAAAGAAGACGCTTCATGCAAGCTTTCGTGTGTACCGGTATCTAACCAGGCAAAACCTCGACCGAGTAACTCCACATTCAAGTTACCTTGGTTCAAATACATTTCATTTAACGTGGTGATTTCTAATTCGCCGCGATGTGACGGCTTAACTTGCTTTGCCATTTCGACAACATTGTTGTCGTAGAAATATAAGCCTGTAACAGCATAACTTGATTTTGGCTTCGTTGGTTTTTCTTCTATAGATACGGCTTTCATATCTTTATCAAACTCAACCACACCAAATCTTTCAGGATCTTTGACTTGATAACCAAATACTGTAGCACCGTCTTCTCTATTCACCGCATTCTTCAGGGTTTTACTAAAGGATTGACCATAAAAAATATTATCCCCCAAGACTAAACACACACTGTCTTTACCGATAAATTTTTCACCGATCAAAAATGCTTGCGCTAGGCCATCTGGTGAATGCTGTACTGCATACGTTAGATTGATCCCAAAATCAGAACCATCACCTAGTAAACGACGAAATGATTCGTTATCTTCTGACGTTGTGATAATCAATATATCCCTAATCCCCGCTAGCATAAGCGTAGATAAAGGATAATAAATCATTGGCTTGTCGTAAATTGGCAATAGTTGTTTTGAAACACCACGAGTTAAAGGGTACAACCGTGTACCAGATCCTCCAGCAAGAACGATTCCTTTCATCACTTAGTTACCTTATTCACAACTATCGACTCATTTGACACACCTAAACGTTCTCTGGCGTAGGAGCCATCAAGCACACGACACCACCATTGCTTATTATCTAAGTACCATTCGACTGTTTTACGAATACCAGATTCGAATGATTCTTCAGGCTTCCAACCCAATTTTTGATCAATTTTTGATGCATCAATTGCATAACGAAAATCATGACCAGGTCGGTCCGTTACATAAGTAATCAAATCCGAATACTGAGTTATACCATTCGGTTTATTCGGAACTAACTCTTCTAGTAAAGAACAAATCGTTTTCACAACTTCAATATTCGATTTTTCATTATGACCACCAATATTGTATGTTTCGCCTACAACACCTTCAGTTACCACCCTATATAAAGCACGAGCATGATCTTCTACAAATAACCAATCACGAATTTGCATACCATCGCCGTAAACAGGTAAAGGCTTACCGTCTAAGGCATTTAAAATCATTAACGGGATGAGTTTTTCTGGAAAATGATAAGGACCATAATTATTAGAGCAATTGGTCACGATAGTCGGCAAACCATACGTACGTAACCAAGCACGAACCAAATGATCAGAAGATGCTTTTGATGCAGAGTAAGGGCTTGATGGTTCATACGATGTCTCTTCCGTAAACAAATCATCAGTTCCTTCCAAATCCCCATATACTTCATCAGTTGAGATATGATGAAAACGGAATGCAGACTTTCGATCCTTAGTCAAAGTGTTCCAATAGGCTCGCGTTGCTTCCAGAAGAGTATATGTGCCAACGATATTAGTTTCGATGAAAGCGGCAGGACCATCTATAGAACGATCAACATGAGTTTCTGCAGCCAGATGCATCACTGCATCTGGTTTATACTCAGTGAATATTCGAGCTAGCGCTCGACTGTCACAGATATTGACCTGCTTAAAAGAATAACGTTCGTTGTCTGATACTTCTGACAAAGACTCTAAGTTACCAGCATAAGTTAATGCATCAACGTTAATGACGCTATGCTCTGTATTCAGAATTATATTCCGAATAACTGCTGAACCGATAAAACCGGCACCACCTGTAATTAAAAATAACATTAAAACCATCTCGCTAATGTTTGATTATTTAAACAAGCTGTAATAGTCAGCTCTATCGAAAACTTCTAAGCTGCCACCAACTGTGGCATTGTAAACTTGTCTTTCTTGCGATTCATATACTAGCTTAAAATACGAATAGGTTCTTTCTACTCTATCTAAATGCGGATCATGCCACTTCTTTCCTTTACCAAAATAATCTGGATGAAAATGATTAGGATCGTCTGAATTAGAAGTAATCTCTTCACCAGCGACATCAGCGTCACTTGGAATTTGATAAGAATGATCCATTCCAATTAAATATATTTCACTAAACCCCAAATAATATGCAATTTGTAAGTTGATCATTGTTACACTCTGACCACAATACAACTTGTCATTCATATCAGTTGAAAATCTTGGTATTGCAAAGTAAGGGCTGGTTTTGTTGTAATATCCTTTGTCCATTCGAAAAAACCAACAATTTTTCTTATTTTTAACTTGATTTTTGTAATCTATTGGAAAAAACTTATACTGTGCTTCGAAAGTATTAATTTTATCGACATTATCCAACATTACATGACGGTCTTCAACAACATAAAAAGTAGGTCTAAATCCTTCACTTTCTGTTTTGTAGAAAATACCATTTACAGCAAACGAATACTCATTCTTCAAAAGGGATAAATCATGTTTATTTAATGATGGACCATTACCGACAATAAAAGCTCGCTCACCTTTGAATTTATCTTTTAATTTACTAAAATCGCTGCAACCATAAGAAAAACCTTTATCATAAAGGCTGTATAAGGACTTATTGTTGTAAATCAATGACTTTACATGCTCTTTTACTCGATTTGAATTCACTTTAAAAACCTTCTAATTACAGCCTTAGGCTTAAACATTGATGCTATCATCAAAAATAAATAACGCTTCATACCCTTAGTGAAAAGATATTTACGATAACAATTCCTAACGAGGTATTCCTTTATAATTATATAACGATTCGTTTTTCGTCCCCAAATTAGGTATCTTAATTTAAAAGTTTTTTCGATTGTAGTGTATGGCATATTATTTGATACACTTCCAGAATGAATTCTAACTTGAGTCAAAGACTCTTCTAGGTTTCTGAATTTGAATCCTCGCTTTAACAGACGCGAAAATATATCATATTCCTCTGCAGGCACATACTCTTGCCTATAAGACTCTGCTTCTAAGCAAGATCTTCTAAATATAACAGCGCCATGACATACACCATGATTACCTTCATGGTATCTAGATAAAATATCCGAATGTGTTAATGGAAACTTAGAATAATTAATTTCTTTATGATCATCATCTAAAAAATAACTAACATTACTACCTAAAACATCAGTATCATGATTCGAAATAAAATCAAATTGTTTTTCAAGTCGATTAAATCCTAAAATATCATCAGGATCAATTCTAACTACAAACTCAGATATAATAAATTTACAACCTTCGTTTAAAGCATTTGCAAATCCTATATTCTTAGCTAGTTTCACAATGATTATTTGTGGTAGCTTAGAAACCCAGCGCTCTACAGTTGCTAGAGATTGGTCTGTAGATTTGTCGTCTACAAAGATAATTCGCTTCGGCCATACCGTAGATTGATATATGCTATTAAAAAAATCGTCCAAATAGTTTTCATTATTAAAATTAGCAGTAAGAATATCCACTGATATAGTTTTTTTATTTAACTTCATTCTCAAACCTTTTTTCAATATAAGCTACTCGTCTCGCATATGTCGCTAGCACTAGAAAGACAAATAAAACAAAAGCATCAAATTTAATTACATCTTCAATCATAAAATTATGAAAGCAAAAATAGAGCAATAAAAGCAACGTAAACTTAAATTTAACATCTTTGATTTTCTTTATTTGCATAAAACATGAAAAAAATAAAAATATAAAAATATAAAATGCGCAATAAGCTATACGATTACCTATAGATAAAAATGTATTATGATAATTTAACAAAGGCATTTTGGGATCTGTATACAACAATGAATTCCCCCAAGGCTCCAAATTCATGTGTTCCCAGCCTTTTGCAAAAAATAACAACCTAGAAACATCAGTCATCCCTTCAGCAGAAAACCTAGATGATGAAAAAACATCAGAAAATAAGAACATTGGTGATACAACCAATGCTATAGCGAAGAGCAAAAATGATAATATAAATAAATATGTAGTTTTTTTCTTCGTAACACTAAAGTGATATATTAAATAACCACATAGAATAATAAAAGTAAATAATGCCGGTGATCTTGATTGTGTTAACAAGCCTAAAATTATTAATGATAATAAACCGAATAAATATATTTTTTTCAGACCCAGATTTATCATTGCTGTAACAATGATAACAACACAAAAGTTAATATATAAATTTAAATGCGTAACACCTAAAGAGAAATCAAAAAAACGACCAAAGAATAAATACTCTCTAGCCATATAACCTCTTCTCTCACCAATAAATAGAGCTAAATCGGAAGGGGCTGCAATCAAAAAGGTATATAGTACAACTACAAGTGAAGAAATAAAAAAACATATAGCAATAGGTTTTACTTTACTATCATTCCTAGCCAACCAATCACCTAGAATATAAGATACCATAACCAATGGGACAAACAATATATTTCTAGCCCACTCTATGAATAATATTTGATGCTGTAATGTATAAGCAATTAATAGGATTATAATAATAAACGAAAAAAATATGTAATTTAGAAGTTTAATTCTAATTGCTGCAAAAGCAACCATCAAAAAAATAGGAATACTAAAAACAGCAATAGGAGTCCAAGAATAACTTACAACAACCACAAAAATGAACAATTGAAAAGCAATTAGTTCTAAGTTTAAAATCTTCAAAATAGTATTTCACTCAAAGTATAAAAAAAGTAGTCATCCACCTATCCTCAGTGCCAATTCCTTTTTAGACTTGAGAATGATTAAGAGTAACACCATAATATTAGCAATCAAAGAAACTAAAACCATACCTACGACGCCAAAAATTTCGACAAAGAAAAAGTTAACTATAACTTGGAGTGAAAAAGCAGCCAATATAACCTTGGCCATATATCCTCCTTTTCCCCAGTAATATAGAACATTACTAAGAATAAGAATGAATGATTGAATGAGGAAAGGAAAAATTAGCAATTTCAAATACAAAACACTATTAAAATATTCTGCATCATAAACCCTAAGAATAAACTCGCTAGCAACAAAGTATATTACCACCGATAATAAAATCAAGAACAAAATAGCAGGAATTAAAAATAACTTAATTCTTTTATAATTACTACTTTTTAAGCAAGTATTAATTTCAGGCACCAATACTAAATTGATTACACTTGCAGCAATAAGTAAAGCCGAAGAAAATTGAAACGCAAGAGAGTATTGTCCTAAAACTGCGGTACCAACTTGACGTTCAATAATCCAGCGGTCAGCACCAAGTTTTAACCACCACCCTAAAGCTTGAGGTAAAAAAAGCAAAGCGATTATAAATGTTGCCTTAAATGAGTCAAACCTAAAAGTTAATCGATGGAAAGACAAAAATAATAATGTTCGTATATGACCAAATAAAATGCAACTAATTAATACCTGTAAAAAGCTTGCGAATAACAAACCATATAACCAACTTAAGTAACCATAATCAAGGGCAACAAAAACTAAAGTAAACAAAGATAAACTTACGGTAAAAACAATATTAGAAGCTACGTATCTGGAGGCACTTTTTTCGCATTGATAAATTGCCAATTGAAAAACAGATATACATCTGAGAAATGATGCTAAGACCAATAGAGTCAATACATATGTATAGCCAGAACTTGCAAAAATAGATGCTGTTAAAAGAAATAAAGCTAATAATAGGCAAATAATAAGGTGTTCACGTTTAGTTGCTAAAAATCTTACCCTATTCAATTTGAAAAAATCGATTCTTGTTGTTGCTTGAATATTGAATGAAATCAATATAAAAAACAACTCGTAAACAACAAAAATTAAACTATATCGACCAAAATCCTCAACGGAAAGATATTTAGCCACATAAAGCGTTGTAAAAAAAGGGGCCAATTTAGCGATCCCCTCACTAACGGCATACTTTATCAGATTGGCTAACATATATACTCAAAGTTTATAAGATCAAATGGATTTTTAAAACCATTTATTTCGTGTTTATACTTCTTGAAATACATAGAATTCAACCAACTTGTAACTTGAGTTTATTTCTAATTCTAAGGCCAAATCGTTTAAATACGGCATAGTATTTATTCGATGACTTTAATGTATCATTAGGGCTCAAACTACATATTTCTTTAGCAACTTCTGAATATATAGGCTTAATATAATGTCTAATATTATCCGTCAATTGAGTTTCACTAGATACAAACTTCCTTACATCGATTAATTGAACGTTTTCATAACTGTCATTTAATTTTTCCAGCATAGAATTCATTTCTCTATGCCTAATGTGCATATCTAACTCCCATTCTCTTACTCTATGATTGATATTAACTTCTGCTCCAGTTAAAAACATAAAGTGCTTGTTTGGGAACATAGATATCAATTTTTCAAGATTATCATAAAAATCTGTAGGCTTAATAGCTCCCTTAAAAGTATAGTTATCTTTAAAAAAGTCGAAAAAAGTTGAGCTAGCCCCGATCAAGTGAGGAGGAAGTTTATTAAAATTATTTACATCAGTCCAATCAATAGAAAAAGAATCGAAAGGAATCAATAAGTTAGACAACTTCGATTTATATAATCCACGACTATAATCATTTAATGGACTATATATAAGCACATCCCAATTGTTGCTATATAATTTCTTATTCCCTTTAAAACCCTCATATATATCTAGAGAGTTTAATTCTTTTAATTCATCTTCGGTTAATTCATTTATTAAAAAAGTTGTATGTTCACCGTGGACACTTATATTTTTATTATTTACAAAATTAAACAGAGTATCTACGTTCTTTCCTGATAGATAATGAACGACTTGATCTAAGTCACATCCTCCAACAATCAAATAGCTTCGTCCATCCCTTTTTACAACCTGATTACTAAACTTATTTTCATTTAATGTGATATAAGCCACATCACTACTTTCATCAACCTTAGAAGCCACGTCACCTATAACATTTAATTTAGGACAACCTAAATATTTATATAGCCAATTCTCAATACCCATGTTCATAGTTCTACAAGAAAATAGAAAATGTATTAGTTCATTATCTTTCATCAAATAGAAGCCAGAAATACCGTAATCACCGTACTTATCAATGACGTTAATGACGCCTGAAGAAACATTATCACTGTTTAATTGTAAAAAAAGTTCACTTTTAGTTACTCTATTTTTTGTATAATTTAACTGATTGGTTCTTTCTATCAGTTCCAAAACTCTATCTATGTTATCATCTATATTATCAATAACATTAACTCTAATTTGTGACTCCACTAGAAAATCAAAGTTAGATAAATTTCTATCTTTTAAAATTTCCCTTTTACTCTCTAAAATTTTATATTGCGATAAACGACTTAACTCATTATCATCTTTACCTAATAAGTATTTACTACTCAAAAGCGTTTCTATAATATCGGGTTCACAAGCAGATATATTTGGGTTTTCAAATATTACTTCATTGATATTTCCAGTATTATCATCTATGAATAATACATTTTCTGCCCGTAATGCCATATCTTTAATTATCGACTGGACTGCTTTCCCCTTAGGATCCCAGCCTATCTCCGCAAATACAAAGTAATCCCAAAGCCCTTTCGCTGTTAAAAAACTTTGTATTTCTTCACGGTTGTTTTTAGAACATATACTGTTAACGATCCCTCTTTTGGTTAACTCAATAACTAGATCGTGATGGGCTTGTTGATAAACAATTCCTTCTTCTGAAAAGGTTCCTTTCCAAAAAGTTTCATCTAAATCCCAAATAACAAGTTTTATATTATTTTTTATAGTATTCATTTATATTGGATCACTTAAACAGCCCTGTATGCCACCGCTTGCACTAATGCAAGCCCCTTGAACGAAACCAGCATTATCAGAAGTTAAAAAAACAGCAAGCTTTGCAATTTCACTGGGGGTACCAACACGACCAAGCGGATGAAACATCTCCAACCGTTTGTATAGTTCATCTTTTCCATAAAAACCAGCTTTGAGCATATCAGTAGCAATTGCAGCTGGCTCTATAGCATTTATTCTTACTCGATTACCTATATCTAATACCATATTGCGAGTCATAGAGCTTAACGCCGCTTTAGTAGTAGCGTAGGCAACAAATTGTTTTTTAGTTTGTGTTGCGTGGATACTACTGATATTGACTATTGATCCAGAATTACGATCTAAATCATCAATAAATAGCTGAGTCAAAAAGAAAGGTGCAGACAAATTAACGTTAAAGCTTGTATTCCATTGTTGTCTTGAAATAAAGCGCGTGTCGGCGAGAATTTGCACTGCGGCATTATTAATTAAGCTCGTAATACCTACACCATCAGTAACTGCGTTTACTTTTTTATAGAACTCCGCAGCATATGCTTCATCTAGAACAAAACTTTCCAAATCAAGCTGTAAAAAACAAACATTATCAAAGTTATCATTACAAATTTTTAAGTCTGTTGCCAAGACACTATAGCCGTCATTGGTAAATTCTTTAACTAAGGCTTTGCCAATTCCACCTAAAGCACCTGTAATCAATGCCCACTTCTTATTTGTAAATTTCTGCTGCATTGGGGTTCTCTAACTATCGTTGCGAATTCAAAAATTCCGCAATATATGAAATGGCTTGATGCGTTGCTCGCCTTACACCTTCTTTCGTATTACTCCCATTGTGAGAGCCAAAAATACATTGTGGCATTTCACGTAACGGCGAGCTTGCTGGCAAAGGTTCGACTTCGAAAACATCTAATCCAGCCGCTGCAACATGACCACACTGTAAAGCATCAATTAATGCTGCTTCATCTATTAGTGGTCCTCGCGCAACGTTTACAACCATTACACCTTGCTTTAACTTGCTTATCACATCTGCATTAAGCATATGATAATTATGTTTATTTAAAGCACAAGTAAATACTAAAAAGTCAAGTTCTTCAACACCTCTAGGGAATTCATGTCTTGTTACATATTTATAACCTTTATCACCTTCAACGCCAGGGTCAAAAACAGTAACATCTACGTCAAATCCGCCCAAACGTTTAACCAGACTTTCGCCAATATCACCGAAGCCAACAACTCCGACTTTTTTGCCAGCGACACTCATACCAGCAGGTTTTGGCCAGCCAAAATTATTTCTTATTTCACGATCGATAAAGTAAGTTTTCCTAGCTAAACCTAATAATAACGCGATCCCAACATCAGCGACTTCGCCTCCAAACATATTTGGGGTATTAGTAATAGGAATTCCTAAGTCTTTACACGCTTGGAAATCTACGTTGTCTATACCGATCCCCCACTTAACAGCTGCTTTAAGTCGACCTCGAATACCCACCTCAAATACCTGTTTAGTTGCAGGATCATCGCCAATGATCCAGCCATCATACTCGGGCAATAACGTCATTAATTCTTGTTCCGATAAAACCTGTGTTGTTTTAGCAGCAACAAGGTCTAAACCTAACAATTTAGCTGGCTCAACAAATTCTTCGAACATGCCTAACATTGGCGGACACGTAACTAATACTTTTTTCATATTCATGCCTTATAGTTTTACAAACCCTTTTTCTAACATATAATGCGTCATCACTACGGCTTGATCCCAATCATCTGGAGTGTCAATATCCGAACACTCCATTGCTGGTGAAACCATCATTGAAGGCTTTGCCCCAATGCGAGCATTTGTTTTGGCAAAACTTTCTCGGTTAAATAAATACAAGTTAGAGTTTTCTTCAAACCAAGGTTCTAAATCTTGAGTTGGAATTAAGTTATCCGGATCATGATTTATCGGTTCACACTTCGCAGTATAAAATCGAGTTTGTATTTTATTAACAGTAAACAGTGAGTCAGCAGAAGCAGAAGCTAGCTCTTCATTATATTGGTTAATGGCTTGCTTAATTGTGTTAGAAGATAATAATGGGTTGGTAGTATGAGTCATAAGATAAATATCTGCCTCGACATTTTCTACATCATCTGCTAATACACGATTCATGGAAACTTCGTCACCACAGATCTCTTTTTTTCGATCTCTAATTAATATTCTATCCGTACCTACCAAGCCATTCTCAGCCAAAATATCTCTTGCATCCGTATTGATGACAATTTGATCTATATCCTCTACAGCTAACAAACTATCTAAAATCCAACGAAAAAGTGGTTTACCACAAAAATCTCTAAAGTTTTTACCTTTAACTCTTGTGCTATTGGCCTTCATTGGTAGCAACACTACTATTTTTTTTTTCATGATATCTCTCTTTTTCCAAGTCTTTTGGATAAAAATAATTGAGCTTTTTCTGTTTTGATAATTTTCTCACCTCATGGTTACCTATGTAGGTACCCCAATAATGATTAAATCGAAATAAAAATATATCTTTGATATTAGATAGAAAGGTTTTCTGACGTATAGCTTCAGCACTATCACTCATCACACCTGAAATATAATAACGGATAAAATCACTTAATGAGAAATGCACATCAGGCATGATATCTTTTAATGCGTATGCTTCACGTTCATAACGAGTACGAACTTGTCGCCAAGTTTCATCATGTATATGGTATACTGGCGCAGATGCAACGTATGCAACTGCACCACCATCATCCACTAATTGTTTAGCAAAATGCATATCTTCAAGACCTGTGAGTTTTTCACAAAATCGATACTTTAACCAGGCTTGTCGTGTTACTGCTGCATTGGCATTATTACAAAAGTAGCCTTGTTGTGGGATTTTATTATACTCAGGAAACCATTTATTAAAATGACATTGCTCTGAAAACTTAGTACTATCGCGACCAATTTGTCGGCCGTAACTATAATCAGCTCTACTATCAACAAACGGACGACAGAGCTCATCCAACCACTCGTCTGATGCTGGAATACAGTGACCACTTACGAAAATAAAGAAGTCGCCCTTAGCAAATTCACACCCCATATTAAGTGAACGACCAAAGGTAAACTCAGATTTGTTAATATGCGTAATACGTGCTCCGTACTCTTTGGCAATGCTCAATGTTTTATCCGTTGAGCCCGAATCAATTACCACAATTTCTAAATCGACAATGATACACTTTTGTTGTCTAATTGCTGTTAGTAATTCTTTAAGATACCGCTCTTCATTTAACGTCCTAATGACGATACTTGCTAACATAATTATTAGTCCATTTCAAAGATCGGGATAGATCGCCCTTCAACGTCCAGCTCTAATAAAAAAATACTCCCAGACAACGGAAATTGTTTAATCTGTCTTGCATTCATTCCCTCTGTGGCTGAGGTAATCAATAAATGCTTATTTTCTGGCCCACCAAAACAGCAACTACTTGGTTGTAATACTGGTAAAGAAACATCAGTTACTACAGCACCAGACGCCTGATAACATCGTACACGCCCCGCCGCCCATTGCGCATTCCAAATCTGTCCGAATACATCAATAGCTCCACCATCATGGGCGGCATTCGTTGATGATAAATCATCAAATACGATTTTATTATGCCACTCTAGCACACCGTTATGGTATGGAACGTCATACATTAACTGCAGTAAAGAGTCACTAATGAGGACTCTATTAACCGTTACCCAACAAAACGTATTAGCAATGTGGATTTGATTTAATAATTGGCATTTAATATTAAGCCGTTGGTCAATAACATAAATACTACCAGGAAACTTCAGGGGTGAGGTTTTATGCATGGTACTGAACCATAATAAGCCATTATCGCAAACACCACCATCATTGGTTCTGAACCCTTCTGGTACCGGTAGAGTACACAACAGGGTTTGCAAACCACTTTCAAGATCAAGCTCTATCATCTGATATTGCGCTATCACCAAAACACAACCATTAGGCTGCTCTACAATAATTGAGGGCATCAAAGAGAAACGATGTACCGACGGCTGTTGTTCTCGGTCATGATGGGGTAATTCGAATAACTGTTTATTAATAATATCTAACCATAACCAGCTTTGACGTTGATTATGCCAGATTGGTGCTTCCCCTAAGGTCATACTAGAATTAATTATTGTCATCACAAACCTTCAACAACTATAATTTAAAAAATACAAATAACTAAAAAAATAAGCATGTAACGAACAAATTTTCTTAAGAAGGTAATTTAGGCCAGAAATTAAAAGCTATTAATGGGATCTATCTACGATAAGAATGTTAATTTTATTACTAACAAAAATCTTTTTAATTTAACTACAATACAAATAGTGGTTACACAAAAATGATATAAATTTTGAGGTTCCACTTTCATCCATTTTGAGAAATCTGAATCTTCGCTATAATATATAAACATATATTTTTGTTATTTAAAACAGTCATAATAGTAAGTAAATAGTTGAGCCAAGAGCGCTTCGCTGCTAGAAACTATAATAAAAGAGTCTTAATTCTCTTTTTTAACAAAATATCTAATTAATACCAACATGACACCTAGCATGCCACCTAGCATAGTGCCTAATACACAGATTAATGCTCGTTTTGGCTTTGATTTTTCTTCTTGTACTAATGCAGGATCGATGGTTTTAAATACGTACTCATCGCGAACTTCGGCAAACATAATAGTTTTAGCTTGCTCTTCAATTAACTTGTACAAAATTGAACGAATATCAGCAACATTAGTTTGTTCGATTTGAGATTTTAAAAATGTTGTACTGCGTGTCGCTTCTGCAACATCGCGGTCTTTCATTTCTTTATTAATGTCTTGGACTAACCAATTAACCCATTGTTGGGCTATTTGTGGCGATAAATACTCTAAAGACACAGTAACCATCCCCGTCTCTTTATCAGCATTAACGGCAAAAATTTTACTGAATTCTTTGTAAGCTTCTTGCATTGATGGCTCAGGTTTATATGGTAGCTCAACCTCTCGTACCCACTCACTATTGGCTACGTTATATACATTTTCATCATAACTAATGATGTTATCTACCATATCCCACTTTTCAGCCGCCATTAGGTCAGGCAAAATGTGATGTTTTTGTATAAAATTACTGGTAAATTGACGAGACTTCATCACCTCAATAGCCATTTGGGTTTTATCAACACCACCGCCACCATCTAGGTTGATGCCAGCCATGCTTGCTAAACCACCAAACTGTCCTGCAAGTGCAGCTAGTCCTCCACCACTTTGCTCTGATTCTGCAGGCGCTAATAGCGCTTCTGACTTATAGATATTTGGCTGGTTGATGGCAAAAATAACCGCTCCGATTGCAAACACTGCAGTGATAGCGATGATGAGCAATTTTCCTTTCCAAATAACGGCAAAAAGCTCGCGTAAATCGATTTCGTCGTTTTCAACGCTGCCCATTGGTTGTGTTGATGCAAAGTTTGCGTCATAAGTAGCTTGTAGGTTTTGTTTAGTCATATGTCTTATTTTTCTTGAAAGTAGAGCGCTACGCTTCTAGGTTCTAGGACGCTTCGCTGCTATACAAGCAAAGCAAAAGCCTAGATTCTAGGACGCTTCGCGGCTAGTTCGCTGCGCTGCTATAAGGTCAAAAGATGTCAGCTTCGCTTCTATAAAAAACAGAAAGCATGCCGCTTCGTTAAATTAATCTATTGTGTAATCGGCATTATCTTCTTTAATCTGTGCTTGTTTTTGTTTGATAAGAGCACCTAATATTTTGGCTAACTCTTTGGCTTCTTTTACCATCGACATAGCTATTTGTTTATCAAGGTAGTTGATTTCTGCTCCGATATATAACTGAGTCACAAGCTCACCTAGAGACCCTTTTGCGTAATACAGAAACCTTATCTTTTCTTTTAGGGTTTCACGTTCCTCTCCCTCCGCGATGTTTGAGGGAACAGATAATCCTGAACGTGTAATTTGATCTTTGAAGCCCCAGTTACTGACTGACTCAGTCAACCGATAAATTTCACAAGACAATCTAGAAGCTCTTTTCCACACATCCAATTGCTCGAAACGCATATCAGTTCCTTCTGAAGTTGAGTATCTTGTATCTAGAATCTAGAGCGCTTCGCTGCTAGAGCGGCCTACGGCCTGCTATAAAACCCTAGAAGCGTAGCGTCCTAGCAGGACGTAGTCCGCCCTCTGGCGAGCCTGCGAGTTTCTAGAACCTTCAGTTCTTAGATCCCTGAAACAGCAGCAAATGCGACTGCAGTGTTATATATAATTTGTGTTACTTGCGACCATAGGGTTAAGTTATCTTTGTACTCAGTGTCTAGCGGTACAATAACCGTGTCGCCAGCAGTAATTTGTGAGTCGGTATTAAACCAAATACTTTGAGTTGGCATCATCACCGAACCATCAGCTTTGATGACATAAACTCGGTCTTCATCACCGCGCTCTCTTGGCCCACCAGACATAACCAAATAATCGTCTAAGGTTAAGCCATCTTTAAATCTATGAGTTGAAGGATGTTGAACCTCGCCCATAACCGCGACAGTTTGCTTAATGGTTGGCACGTAAAGTACGTCGCTGTCTTCAAGTTGAACATCAGCTTCTTTAATGCCCAATTTAAGCGCGTTTAAATCAATCACTAATCTGCCAACTGCTTTTATGTTTTCTAAATCGGTTAGCATTAATTGTGCATCAGAATAACTAATGCTTAAGCCATCTTTTGATACTCCACGAGTGGCGATGTCTCGGCGAAGTTGGTCTGCTAACTTTTTAATTTCGATCTGCTCTTGCATTCGCACTGATTCACGTACAAATACAGCAGCAGAGGGATAAGCATACTCAGTATATCCACCAGCTCTAGCGATCACATCTGATAACGTCTCACCACGTCTGATGTTATAAGTACCAGGGAATTTAACTTCACCTTTAACTTCGATAACCTTTCTTTCTTGCCATTCTGGAGTGGTGAGAATAGTGACCATATCGCGACCTTTTAGCTCGATATTGTCTTCTTGATTCCCGTTGATTGCCGCGTAAAGATTAATTTGTTTGTGGATGATATCCGATATTGTAGATGTTGTATGAGTACGAGTCAGTTCTGCACGTTCAACATAAGCACCTTCTAACAAGCCACCAGCAGCCTTAACCAAGTCAGTTACTTTGGCAGAGTTTGTTAACGGATATACACCTGGGTGACGAATTTTACCTGCAATAGCAACAATCATAATGCCATGCTGTGAATTACCTTGCTGAGTTAATTTAGTCACTATCGGGTAAAGTAGTTCTTTACGTGACATAACGTTACTCAGTTTGATTAAGTCACGGTCTTCGAATAGATTCGATAGCATTTTAGCGACTTCACTGCTAACCAGTGTTTGCTCTTCTGATGCTTGCCCATTTAATGCAACACCGGCTATCTGATTGGTATATTTGCTAGCTACGGTATTGTCTAACGTTTCAAATCCAGCTTTAAATAGATCGGCATCCAGTAGTGAGTCACCTTTTAATGATTCAACTTTACTGACACGCTTTTTAACTAATGAATTCAGTTCAAAACGATTTTGAGTATCGTCACTGAAATTAAATATCATTATTTTATCACGAGGCTGCAAAGCAATATTTTGAATAGAATTAGGTGATGTAATAGCTTCACCAGGAGCAAACTGTAATGTTTCTATGTCGCCATGTTTGTTGATTTCGCGAACAACTAAACCATAGTCTAAGTCAGCAGATAATAATAAGTCGCCCCAAATTGAAGGCAACACATCGCTAATGCGTTGTTGCTTCCACTGGTATTTACCTGGGCGGACTACTGCACCAACGATAGTAATAGCATCTTCATATTGATTAGAAGCATTTTTAACCCGGATATAATCTCCAGCTTTTGCTAAGGTGTTATTGCCACTTACGGAGGTTAAATCGACATTGATAATGCTTTTTAAACCATTGGCATTATATCGTTCGATACTACTATTTCTAGGATAAGCACCTTGTTTGATACCAGCAGCCATATTGATAACATCTGCAATAGTTTCATTCTTTTTCAGCTCGTAAATCGCGGGGCGTTGCACTTCACCAGCAACACTGACTAAACCACCGATTGATGGGATGAATACTACATCGCCAGAACGAAGATTGATGTCTCCAGAAGCATCGCCTCGGAGCAGTAAATCGTATAAATCAAATGAGCCTATTAGTTTACCGCTTCGCTTAACTTGTACGTTGCGAAGACTACCTATTTCGTTTACACCACCAGCAACAAATAACGCCTGAGTAATGGTTGATAAACTTGATACGGTATAAGAGCCTGGTTTGTAGGCATCACCAGCGATAAAAATGCGAATAGAGCGTAATTCACCCATGGTGATATTTGATTCAATGCCAATCATTTGCTGCTTAATGCGCTTAGACAATTCTTGACGTAAATCTGAAAAGCTTAGCCCAGCGACTGATACAGGGCCTAAATCGGGAATTTGCACCGTGCCATCGCGATTAATGGTTAAACTGTATTCGTTACTCTCTTTTCCGTATAACTGAACTTTAATGACATCACCAGGACCGACCATATAATCACTTGGTACAGGAACATCCGTCACAGGTGCGAAGGTCGTTGGTTCGCCGGAAAACATTTCGTAGCCGAAGCGTTTTAATTCATTTTTATCACTGTCTTGTTTGAAGTCATACTCGTTCTTTTTAGCTGTATCTGATTGTTGACTTGATTGGTTTTGACGAGGTTCAACTACAGTAGGATTTGTTACGCTAACAGAGCTATTGGCACTGCCTGACAACATTGAAGGGTCTAAACCATACTGACGCGCAACTCTTTCCTGTTCTGATTTAGGCAATTGTTTAAACTGCTCTATCATTTGCGGCGTTGGGGTAACGGCATGCGCTTGTGTGGTTAAAATAATAAAGGCCGATAAGCCAGCTAGTAACACGTTTTTGGTTTTATGTAGCACCAGATATCTCCAATATTATTTTTTTATAAGAAGGTTATAGATTCTAGGAACTCGCAGGCTCGCCACTAGTGTCGCTGCGCTACTAGGAACTCGCAAGCTCGCCAGAGAACGGACTTCGTCCTGCTAGGACAGCTTTGCTGTTAAGATTTTATAGCATCTAGAAGCGAAGCGCCCTAGAAGACCGAAGGTCGTCCTAGCAGCGAAGCTCCCTATTTCAGACACGCTACCGCCCATGGATTACGGCTTCCAATATGCCCTTCGCTACGCGAATCTTTAATTTTTTATTGGCTGTGAGCCATAACAACCGCTAATCAAGCGCGGAATTATACTCAAAAATCAGCTTAGATGCTTGAGTAAAACCCTCAGAACGTTTCAAAATTGTTGCAAAATAGCAAAAACTCCATTTAAACGTTCAATATTCAACCTTTACGGTCAGAAACAGCCCTTTAAGTCAGCTTCATTCATTTTATAAATGGACAATATCCTACAAAGACTATCGCTATTATCTGACAGCTTAGTTATTTAGTCATATTAGCTATTTATGTTGTTTGGTCATTATTCGGTACAGCTTGTAAATTCGTCAACTCGACTAAAATCCGTTTTTGTTGTCCCATGATGTTAAATAACACATGGCAACGCTTATCAGGATTATTCTCGTCGAATATTGCTTCAAGGTCTTTAAACGGTCCGTCGACAAATTTGACTTTATCGCCTTTGCCCAACGGTTTTACCTCTTCTGGTACATAACCTTGAACACGCCTTTTTAGCGCTGAAATAATTCTGTCGTCAATGGGAGTCATATCTTCTCGGCAGCCAACAATACGATTCGCACCACGTGTATTGTGGATTTTGCTGACGCTGGTGATGAGAGGATCAAAATAGATAAACAGGTAGCTAGGGAAAAGTGGTGCCGTAACCATTTGTGGTTTATTGCGGACCATTTTTTGTTGGGTGATCATAGGTAAATAACTCTCGACTTCTTGTAAAGCCAAATTTTGCTGTGCACGTACTTCATGACGTGGTTTGCAATACAGTAAATACCAAGATTTCATTATTACTCGCTTGTTTAAATTTGCTCATCAGTTTGAGCAAGTGACATCCCATTCACGGCTTGGAATATTAACAAAATTACTTAGCTTTTTGAATGAGTTTTTAGGCCTTAGTGCCTATAAATACAGCGTTTAAGTCATCATCTGGTTTTATATTAAGCAATAACACCATCATTTATTATCTACATTCAGAAGTAACTAATTGATTTATCGTTCGACATTTACCTAACACCTTTATCGCACGGAACTCTGTTAATCTTACTTTATGTATAATAAAAAGTTCTTAGTAATGCTAATCTGCATACGTTAGCTGTTAAAGATGTTAATAGTACTGTTTCAACATGCGTCAATATCCTGAAAATCTCAACAGATTAAACAACATATTGACGATCTTTTATATCAGTTATTTCACTTCCATTTACGACAATCACAATCTGACTTTATCGATATTTCAATTAATGACTCCATCGATAAATTATTGATAAATGTTAGTCATAAAGGTCAATTTGAGGCGATATAGGTATTTCTAGCCTACATAAAACAAAGCCTCGATAAACGAGGCTTTTATTAGACACTTTATGTTGCCTTAAAGTTTACTTATTTGGTTTGGGCGGATAATTCATCATTACTGTGCCAATTGCTTGATTAATAGTGCTAATTCGCTCTTCTGGGGTACTTTGTTCACGTACGGTATCAGCAACAGTACCACGCCAAATTAACTTACCCGTTTTGTTATCAACTAAGTCGACCATTAATGTACCAACATCGTATTCACGCACGGTGGTTTCACTATGAAGACTGCCGCCTAATCCCCAACGAGGGCCGTAATATGGGTTATAACCGTAGTGACTGTTAAAGGTATCGATATTGATTTTTTTATCGACTTTAGTGATGTAGTTAACTAATAAATCTGCATTTTGTTTGTCGGCTTTGCTGATACCTTTTTGACTTAATTGAGTTTCGATAGCAGCACGGACGCGTTGATCCATCAGTCCGTCTAAATGATAGCCCGCATCGTCATTTTTTTTCTCTACCCATGAATAGGTTTTATATTGATCAAATGATACCGATGGGTCGAAGTCTGAAGTAGATTTCAAGGTACTACATGCGCTCAATGCTAACACTGCCGCAGCGATAATTAGGGTTTTCATACAGGCTCCAAAAACAAGACGTTAATGTTTATTAGCTTATAGAGAGCAAAGGCGTTGTCAAGTTAACAAGGTTTTATAAAATAAAGAACGCTAGACTCTAGGACGCTTCGCGGCTAGATGCTATAAAATCAACAGCCTCGTCGCGCAGCGAGTCAATCTTAGCTGCGAAGCTGTTCTAGCAGGACGTAGTCCGTCCTCTGGCGAACCTGCGAGCTGCTAGGACGTTGCGCGGCTAGATGCTATAACATCTTAGCCGCAAAGCGGTCCCTAGAAGCGAAGCGCACTATCCGCGTAGCGGCCTAGCGGACATAGTCCGCCCTAGATACGTACATTACTAATCCACACGGTTTGGTAGGGTTGCAGTTGCATGGTTTGGGTGATGTCTTCTATTGGTTGTCCACTCAATAGGTCTACCCAGTGTTCTGCAATAATAAGATTAAGTTCATTAATGCGAAGATCGGTGATTTGGTCTGATACGTTGCTGATACAAAATATACTTTGTTTACGATTACGACTTTGACGCCAAAAACCAAATAACTGTAACCCTAGATGTAAGGTGAATTGTGTAGCATTGGGATGAAATGCAATTTGCTGCGTTCGGATATTGATTAAATTGGTCAGCTCGGTTAGCACTTGGCTATGATCGCTGTTGGCATCATTTAGTTGTTCCGTTAATTGATTGAGATCCCAACGATGGCGGTTAATGGCGCGATTATGTGAAGTATTGGCCAGCTTTTGATAGTCGTTGCGGGTTCCCAATAAACTATGGATATAAATTCCAGGAATACCTTCGAGCGCTAACATAATGGTATGAGCGCACACAAAACGTTGCATCCCCCACTGGTCTTTACCTTTAGTGGTGCCTTGTAAGGCATCAAACAGGGCAATGTTCATTTCATAAGGTTTTTGCAGGCCATCTTCTGTGGTTCTGGATGATATTTGGCCACCGAACTGCTTCATTGTGTCGACCAGAGTATCAATCTCATCTTCTTCAAGTAAGCCTTCTGCCGGGCGTAAACCAATACCATCGTGAGAAGCTATAAAATTAAAGTAGGTGGTGCCGTCTTGTGCGGGCGGCATACTCATAAGCCAACGCTTTAAGTATAAGCAACTGCCGGTAATAAGACTGTTGATCAGTAAAGGCGGCAATGAGAAGTTATAAATACAATGTGCTTCGTTAGCATTACCAAAGTAAGTTAAGTTTTGGGTGTTAGGAATGTTGGTTTCGGTAATGATGATGACGTCTTGCTGAGCGTGTTCAATTAATGTCCGTAATAGACGGATAACTTCATGGGTTTGCGGTAAGTTAATTGATTTATTACCGACTATTTTCCATAAAAAGGCTACTGCATCGAGGCGAAAAATACTCACACCCGCATCTAAATACTGACGAATGATACGTACAAACTCGATTAATACTTGTGGATTACGAAAATCAAAATCAACTTGATCATGACTAAAGGTACACCACACATGTTGAGTGCCGCTCGGTGTCTCTGTTGGTCTTAATAATGTTGACGTTCTTGGCCGAACCACCGCGCTTAAGTCATCATCTGGCTCGGCAGTAAAAAAGTAGTCATGGCCCACGCCCTCACCTTTGCAAAAGTTCTCAAACCATAAGCTCCGACTAGAGCAATGATTGATCACTAAATCTGACATCAATCGCCGCTTACTGGCAATAGCACTGATATCTGCCCACGACCCAAGGCCTTCGTTAACACTTGAATAGTCGATAACCGAGAAACCATCGTCAGAACTGTAAGGGAAAAACGGTAAAATATGCACAGCATTGATGCAACTTAAATAGCTGTCGATAAATTGAGCCAGCGTGGTGAGTGGCCGCTCACCTTGTTGGATCACACTGTCGCCATAAGTGATCATAATGATGTCTTTTTCAGACCAATGATTTACAAAGGGTTCGGGCACTTGGCAATACTCGGTGATACGCATTATATCGATGAGCTGTGCAGCCAATGCTGGCACACTTATGTCAATGTCGACATCGTTGTAAATACAACTAAGTTGTTGCTGCAGCTTTTGCTGTAATCCATCCATTACTGACATAGGGTGTCCTCTGGTCGATTTTGATGTTAGCTAAACTCAGCATTATCGGCTTCAACAGCAGCTTTAAGCTGCTCGAGCACGTCTGGCATGGCACTCACGACTCGGCTCCATGTTGGCATAAACGGGGTTTCCATTGGATTATCTAAAAAGCGTTGCCCTGCTGTGACAATATTTTGGGCAAACATTTCAACCGCTTTTTCTTCTAAATGTATATCGGTGGTTAAGCCGTTCATTAATGCATCATTATGATAGGTTTCGACATAATCGAGGGCGACACGATAATACGTTGCCTTAAGGGTTCGGAACGATTCAGTGCTAAAAGTATGTCCTTGAGTGGCTAACTTTCGGAAAAAGGCTTTAGTGATATCAATCGACATTTTAGACAAACCCGCGTCTTCATTATCCAATGATAAATCTTGATGTTTATGATCGTAATTATCGGCGATATCAACCTGACAAATACGATTATGGGCATAGTTACGCTGCATTTCTGACAGCACACCAATTTCTAAGCCCCAGTCACTTGGAATACGTAGGTCATTGAGCACGTCTCGTCTAAATGAAAACTCACCCGCTAATGGATAACGAAAACTGTCCATATATTCTAAATATTCGTTGTAACCGACCACTTTTTTAAGTGCTTTAATCAACGGTGTGACTAATAGACGTGACACTCGACCATTAATTTGTCCATTAGAAATACGTGCATAATAACCTTTACTGAATTCATAGTTAAACTGCGGGTTAGCGACCGGATAAAGCAGTCTAGCGAGTAATGATTTTTCATAGGTCACGATGTCACAATCATGCAGTGCAACCGATTCTGTTTTACCCGAAGCCAAAACATAACCCATGCAATACCAGACATTTCGCCCTTTTCCCAGCTCTTTGGGCGCTAAGCCTAACGCTTGCAGTTTTGCATCCAGCGCTTGTAAGCGTGGCCCGTCATTCCATAATATTCGATGATGCTGCGGTAACTCACCAAAAAAGCTTAGCGCGTGTTTGTACTGTTGCAGATCGGCTCTATCTAATCCAATCACAATTTCTGATAAATACGGCACCTGTTTTAATTTACTCACAATATCTTTAAGTGCGGTGCCTTCTAGCTCTGAATACAGAGATGGCAAAATTAATCCTAACGGGCGCGTTTTTGAAAACTTAATTAAATCTTGCTCAAGCTCTTCATGGCTACGTCGGGTTAGATTATGCATTGTGGTGACAATGCCATTTTGATAAAAGTCGGCCATGTTACGCCCCTCCAAATGGTAGTTGGTTTAGCTGCGATTCAGCCGATGAAGACAATAGAGTTTTCTTAATGCATTCAGCCCAACCTTTAGGGCCGCATTCATTGCTTTTAATACTTTGTTTTTGTGGTGTTAATATGGGAAATGGGTGAACAGGTGACTTAATTTGTATTGCAAGGTCTGCTGCTTCGAGCATGGCATTGTCATTACCACTGTCACCGAGTGCAATAGTGGTCACTGGAGCGATATATTGCTTGGAATAGACATCGGCTAACCAATTCATTGCCTTGCCTTTATCACTATCTCCACCAACATGTAGAAAACGTCCACCCTGCAGGGTATTTGCACCAACGCGAGTCATCAACTCAATAAAGGCTTGTTTATTCGCTTCATTGCCTTGCCAAAGTACTGGCTCTGCATAATGCCTAATCAAAGCTAGCTTGGCATTATCTGGCGACAAATCGGTGAGCTCACATAACGCTTCAACCGATAAAGATGAAAAACCAATAAAGTCATCGTTAAATGCTTGTGCATGTTGGTTTAATAATTCAAGCCAGTATTGCCGCGGCTGACAAAACTCTTTTACCCAATAATATCCTTCGGTAAACGTCCCCTCTGGCTGTTGGTCAAAGTAGCCAATTGGGATATAAACAACTGCGCCATTTTCAGATATAAATGGTGAGTTAAAACCGATAGTTTGTTGTAGCTTCTCCATTTCAGCAAAGGTTTTACTGGTATTAGCGATAATAGGAATATGGCGTTCATTCAATGCTTCAATCACTTCGATCGCATCACTAAAGCTATAGTCAAAATGGTCAAGCAAAGTGCCATCGATGTCGGTAAAGATAAGTGGTCGTGTTGTCATATCGTATCCCTTTTCAATCATTGAATGCTGACTATCAAGAACAGTATCAAGCGACACAAAGCGATAGCTAGCGGTAACTAGCGGTGACGAACGATAACAAGCGGTGCCAAGCTATAAAGAACGGTGACAAGCGTAAAGCCTAGAAGCTAATTCGCTGCGCGGCTAGATTTTATAAAAGCTGAAAGCCAACGTTCAGCAGTTTCCACACCATCCGTTTGTTATCGATTATTTATTGCCCTATTAGTAAGTGAACGTTTGCTTGTTACCTTCTTTCATCATTCTATTTGTAAGTGCACCGTTCGCTTGTTATCACCCGTTATCGCTATTTCGCTATCGCTGTAACGCTATTAACTGATTAGGTAGATTCAGGATATGTGCCAAACGTAATAACGTTGCACCTTAATGGCACAAAAAGACTTTAACCATTGATATAGTTGGCTTTATTTTCATAACAAAAACGATGAAGTAAAAAGTATATTGAATAGGATCAAAGGACATGCGCGACAATGAATAAAAATCGCACCATTTTGAGGCAGAAAAGAGGATAGCAAGCGGTAAAGAGTGGTAACGAGCGATAAAAAGCGATAGAACCTAGATGCTAGAACGCTACGCTGCTAGATTCTATAAAATCTTAACAGCGAAGCAGTCCTTAGAAGCGAAGCGCACTATCTGCGTAGCGACCTAGCACTTAGGCTCTAGATGTCTGGAAAGATACTGGAATCTGGTGACTAAATCTTAGCAGCGAAGCTGTTCCTAGAAGCGCAGCGCTCTATCCGCGTAGCGGCCTAGTACTTAGAATCTAGATCACTAGGGCGCTACGCTGCTAGATGCTATAAAAGCTAAAAGACCTAGTAACTCGAACGGTACTGGAATCTGGTGACTAAATATTAGCAGCGAAGCTGTTCCTAGAAGCGAAGCGCACTATCTGCGTAGCGGCCTAGTACTTAGAATCTAGATCACTAGAGCGCTACGCTGCTAGATGCTATAAAAGCTAAAAGACCTAGTAACTCGAACGGTACTGGAATGTGGTGACTAAATATTAGCAGCGAAGCTGTTCCTAGAAGCGAAGCGCTCTATCCGCGTAGCGGCCTAGTACTTAGAATCTAGATCACTAGAGCGCTACGCTGCTAGATGCTATAAAAGCTAAAAGACCTAGTAACTCGAACGGTACTGGAATCTGGTGACTAAATCTTAGCAGCGAAGCTGTTCCTAGAAGCGAAGCGCACTATCCGCGTAGCGGCCTAGAATCTCGGCATTAAGTTAGAATTGGTTTTCGAAATAGCTTTCAATAATTAACACAGCTGACACAGCATCAACTTGACCTTTGGTTAACGCTTTAAAACCACCTAATTCGAATAAACGGGCTTTAGCATCTGCAGTGGTCAAACGTTCGTCTTGGGTGGCAATTTTAACGCCAAAACGACCATTAATTCGATTAGCGAATTTTCGAGCTCGTTGAGTCATCTCTTGCTCGGTGCCGTCCATGTTTAACGGTAAGCCGACAACAACGAGATCTGGTTGCCATTCTTTTAATAATTTATCGATATCATCCCAATTAGGGATCCCATCAACCGCTTTAATTGATAATAAAGGCGTGGCACTTGCTGTAATGGCTTGACCTATAGCGACACCAATACTTTTGGTGCCGTAGTCGAACCCTAAAACGGTTTGTGGTTGCATGTATATCTCTTGGTTTAATTTTTAGAGGACGCTTTAAAAGCAACAGCCTAGAGCGCTTCGCGGCTAGATACTATAAAATCTTAGCAGCGAAGCTGTCCCTAGCAGGACACAGTCCGCCCTAGAAGCGCAGCGCACTATCCGCATAGCGGCCTAGAATCTTAACAGCGTAGCGACCTATTTTAAGCATGACCGACTTGGCTAGACATTTGCCAAATATCAAACCCGAGCTGTTGGGTAGCCATGAGCCACATTTGTTCAGGTTCAACATTAAATAGTAACTCTGGTGTGGCTTTGATTGTTAACCAGGTGTTGTCGGCAATTTCTTGTTCAAGCTGATCTTTACTCCAGCCGGAATAACCTAGTGCAACCACAAAATTTTCAGGCGATTTGTCAGAACCAATTGAGGCTAATATATCTCGAGAAGACGTTAGCATAGTATCTTCGCTAATTTCGGTACTGTTGACCCAATGTTGTTGAGGCGTATGTAACACAAAACCACGTTCGGGTGCCACTGGGCCGCCAATGAGCACTTGACTATCGAGGGAGAATACAAACTCTGGCGATAAATAGAGTTCCATTTGCTCAAGCAGATCTTCAACCTCTACACCGATTGGACGATTAACCATTAGTCCCATGGCACCTTTTTGATCATGCTCACAAATGTATATCACCGAGCGCTCGAAAAATGTGTCATCTAATGATGGCATCGCAATTAAAAAGTGGTCTTTTAAGCTATCCATATGTTATCCCCAATAGTGTTTTAGCGTTTTGTATTATCCACCCGCTAATTTCACAGTGAAATTCAACTTTTCTAATATGGATTTTATTTGTTCGCGATTTTCAGTTTGTACTTCAATGCAGAAGTCTTTCACTGTACCACCACAGCCGCATTGTTTCTTCAATTTTTGCGCTAGGTCTTTTAAGGCTTTTTCATCTAACTCGAGCCCTTTGATCACACTTACGCCCTTACCTTTACGACCTTTACTGTCTTTATGGATCCGCACTATACCGTCGCCAGTTGGTACTTCAACTTGCGGCTTAGGCTGATCAATACGACCTTTATCAGTGCTATAAACTAATGCGATATTGGGATCTATTCTCATATTATTTCTTTAGCAATAAAACATTATTTGAGTTTAACAAATCATAAAAGCGGAGGCGAGGATATAAAGCTAAAAGCCTGGGTACGCAACAGCCTAGAGCGCTGCGCTGCTAGGACGCTACGCGGCTAGATTCTATAAAATCAACAGACCAGCCGCGTTACGGCCTAGGATCTTAGCAGCGAAGCTGTCCCTAGCAGGACGCAGTCCGTCCTAGAAGCGAAGCGCCCTAGCAGTGACGGAGTCACGCCCTATAATTATAGAAAAGGTTTAACAAGATTTGCCATCATATTGATGTGGTCGTCGTTGTCATTTAGGCATTCGATATATCTGAAGTTCTTTCCGCCAGCATTTTCAAATACATGACGATTTTCACCTTTTATTTCTTCTAAGGTTTCTAGACAATCGGCGCTAAATGCTGGGCAAATTACGGCAATGTCAGTAATACCTTTAGCCGGTAGGCTACCAATTGTTGCATCGGTATAAGGTTGTAACCATTTAGCCTTGCCAAAACGAGATTGGAATGTGGCTACATAATCGTCTTCACTAAAGCCTAACTTCTCTACCACTAATCGAGTTGTTTTCATGCAGAAGCAGTAATAAGGATCGCCTAAATGCAGGTTACGCTCTGGCATACCATGAAAAGACATCACCAGTTTTTGTGGTTTACCGTGTAGATCAAAATCTTTTTGAATAGATGCAGCAAGCGCGTCTATAAAATCGACGTTGTCATGATAGGTATTGATGAAATGCAGAGCAGGAATATAACGCCATTTCATTAGCTCTTTGGCCAATGCATCAAACGCAGAACCGGTTGTTGGAGCTGCATATTGTGGGTACAAAGGCAAAACGACTAAGTTATCGACACCTTGTTTGTGCATAGCTTGTAAAGTGCTCGACGTTGATGGAGAACCATAACGCATCGCTAAATGTACACTTGCATCGTACCCTTGGGCTTGTAGATGTTTGGCTAGTTTGGCTTGTTGATGTTGGCTGATAGCCAGTAAAGGTGAACCCTCTTCGGTCCAGACTTGTTGATATAAGGCAGCCGATTTAGCAGGTCGAATACGCAAAATAATGCCGTGAAGAATAATCATCCATATCAGTTTTGGAATTTCGACTACTCTAGGATCAGCCAAAAATTCAGCTAAATAGATGCGAACAGCTGATGCAGTTGGTGCATCTGGTGTACCTAGATTCAATAGTAATACACCGGTTTTGCCACGAGCTTTATGGCCGGTGTCTTTATCTAGCCCTGAAAATCTAGCCAAAGTATCTTCTCCGTTATTGGTATGGATTTACAAATACAGCTCACTTTGAGTAACGCGGAGCGTAAGTTAAAATTGTATCGCATTCATTTAAAACAAAAAGAGCGCTAGGTATCGATTTTATCATCAAATTACCCGGTACTCGGCAAATATTTATTTACGCTAGCTAACTCATTTGGGTGTTTCTATTAAGTCACTTTACTTATTAGTAGCTGTATTTAGTCGCTAGGTTAAATAACTCAACTTAACTAACGATTACAAAACTGATTCAATCGCATTTTTCAATTCTTCGCTATCGGGTTTCACACGCGAACTAAATTGCTGCACGGTTTGACCGTCAGGCGAAACAACATACTTATAGAAATTCCATTTAGGTGCGGCACTTTTATCGTCCAAGTATTTAAATACGGAGTTAGCTTCATCGCCTCTAACAGGTGATGTTGCCACCATAGTAAATGTAACACCATAATTAATAAAACAAACATCGGCAGTTTTTGCTTCGTCTTTTTCTTCTTGGAAAAAATCATCTGACGGAAAGCCAATCACCACTAAACCTTTATCGGCATATTGTTTGTGTAATGCTTCAAGAGCTTCGAATTGAGGCGTAAAACCACAGTGCGATGCGGTATTAACGATTAATACTGCTTTGCCTTGGGTGAGTTCGCATAAATTTACGTTTTCTGTTGAGTGTAATTTACGAGCTTCAACATTGAGATAATCAGGACAATTTGCAGCAACAGTACTAAAACTTAATGCCATTAAGCCAATTGCCGTTATGTATTTAATCATTGTTAATTTGTCCTTTACTCAAAGTTTATAAGAATAGATAAAAATAGGCACCGATAAACGAATTTATCGATGCCTAATTAGGTATCACAGGACTGTACGTAGTACTGCTTTATTCAGATCAAAAGTGATTAGAAGTAAAAACCGATATTGATGTTCAAACGTGAATGCCATGATGTATCACCGTTATTGATACCAACGCCTGCACCATCAACAAACCACATATTTTTACCGGCAATCCAATCTACATAAGAATAAAATTTACCTGCAGTGATGGCTACACCAGTCACATTCTGGATAGAATCATCAAGACCTTGACCCGATGCCATCACTTGGCTGTAATCGTTGTAAAAATTCAAATTAGTGATTGGTCCCCAATCAACGTCAACCGATTTAGCAATGTTAACGGTAGCAACATCGGCTTCAGCAGCAATTTCAAATGGATATTGAAATGCACTTAGCGCAATACGTTCACTGTTGTCTATATCATAGTCATAATGAATATATTGTAATTGTAATTGCCATTTTTTCCAGTCAAGTTGCCAATGCGCTGCAGCGGCAAGACCATTGGTGTCTTCACCCACTACGGTAGCTGCATCAGCCATAAAATCTAATTGGCTGTATTGTAATGAACCACCTAACTTATGAGTGACTTCACCAGAAGTAAATTCTCGCTCAACTCGAGCGTTGATTTGTCCTGCCTCTTCATATGGTGAATCGGCTGTTGTGGCCGCATCAAATGAGTAACGATCATAATTAGAACCGTCGCCAATTTCGTCATTAACAAAATAAGCTAAATCGTAACGCCAACCATCTTGTTCATTTTTGTAATGGATACCGGCATCATAATCATCTTCAAAGCCAAGATAATAAGTTGCGCCGAACCAAAATGAATGGGCAGCATAAGGCAATAAACCAAATGGCACTTGGGTTACACCCACTTGCACTGATTGGGCTTCATCAAATTGATAACCCATGTAGGCATGATGAACTACGTCCATGTTTTCATACCAACGATACTGAGCTGAGGCAAAAAGGCCATCTTTGCTCTTATAGTTAACGTCAGCACGGAACAGTTCAAACTCAAGCTTGGAGTTGTTGTCGTAATCTTTCCAACCGTAGTTTACGCGTACTGCACCGCCGATATCGACTTCATCTGTGACTGGTACTGCTGAGGCCGCGAATGGGAACAAGATTAGCGAAGATAAGACGGTGAATTTTTGCCATAACTGCATGAAACATCCTTGAAATAACAATGTTATAAAGCGTGATAAAAATGAGTAACGTATAATATGTTTAGTTACTAGATAAATGTTTTAATGTACCCGAGTCATCGCATTCTCTACAACAACAGCAGTAATTATAACAATCATAACGGTCATTATAACAAAAAAGGCCGTAAGATGTCGCTTACGGCCTCTCATAAAAAATGGGTCGATTGATAATCCACTCATTTACTGGCTCAAATCATCACTAATCCATGTCGAGAGTAATGCCTTCCATTGACCCTGAAGAAGCTGCTTCGTTATTTCGCAATTTAATCATTAAACGTAAATCATTAGGCGAATCGGCATGATGTAATGCATCGGCGTAACTAATCTCACCCTCTACATATAAATCTAGCAATGCTTGGTCAAAAGTCTGCATCCCTTGCTCGCGTGACTTACCCATGGTTTCTTTAAGTAAATGCAACTCATTTTTAGCAATCAAACTGGCCACTCGGGGAGTATTGATTAACACTTCAATGGCAGCGCGACGACCAGTTCCGTCAGATTTAGGAATAAGCTGTTGCGCTACAATGCCACGTAAATTTAACGACAAATCAAATAGCAACTGGTTGTGTTTGCTTTCCGGTACTAAATGCATAATGCGATCGAGAGCCTGGTTAGCATTGTTTGCGTGTAAGGTTGCCATACATAAATGACCCGTTTCGGCAAATGACAACGCAAATTCCATGGTTTCTTGAGTACGAATTTCACCAATCAGAATGACATCTGGCGCTTGACGCAGTGAACTTTTAAGTGCGGCATCAAATGAGTCGGTATCAATACCCACTTCACGCTGAGTAACTATACTTTTACGATGGTTATGTACAAACTCAACAGGGTCTTCAATGGTCAGAATATGTCCGCGAGCATGAGCATTTCGATATCCCACCAGCGCTGCCAACGAAGTCGATTTACCTGGGTAATCCCCCCTAAAAATAGTAGATTTCAAAAGTAGAATTTTCTCGTAATATATACGCAGGGAGATTCTGCATGAAAACATCAAAATTTAGCGACAGCCAAATCCTAGCAATCCTTAAACAAGCCGAAGCTGGCACCCCAGTTCCGGGGCTTTGCCGTGAGCATGGCATGAGCTCTGCGACCTTCTACAAATGGCGCGCCAAATTCGGTGGCATGGACGCTTCTATGATGGCGCGATTGAAGGAGTTAGAGGCTGAGAATTCACGACTCAAAAAAATGTATGCCGAAGAGCGACTCAAAGCTGAAATACTCAAAGAGGCCATCGAAAAAAAGTGGTAAAGCCGTCGCGGCGGCGGGAGCTGGCGCAAAAGGCGGTGCAAGATAAAGCCATTTCGATCGCATTTGCGTGTGCCTTGTTTGGACTCAGTGAGAGCTGTTATCGCTATCAGGCAAAACTCAGTGATGAAAACGCTGCAATAGCCGACTGGTTACAGCAACTGACATCAACCCATCGGAGTTGGGGGGTTGGGCTATGTTATTACTTTTTACGTAACGTGAAACGCTACCGATGGAACCATAAGCGGGTGTATAGGATTTACCGAGAATTGGAGCTAAATCTACGAATTAAGCCGAAGAAACGCTTGAAGCGTGATAAACCGGACGCATTGGCGGTGCCAGAGGCAATCAATGAATGTTGGTCCATGGACTTTATGCACGACCAACTGGAAGATGGTCGCAGCATTAGGTTATTGAACGTAATTGATGATTACAACCGTGAAGGCTTGGCGATAGAGGTCGACTTCTCCTTACCTGCGGAGCGTGTGGTGAGAACATTGGATCAAATCATCGAATGGCGTGGAAAACCAAAACAGATACGCAGTGATAATGGTCCAGAGTATATAAGTGCGGTACTGGCTGCCTGGGCTGAAAAACACAATGTAGAACTGAAATTTATTCAGCCTGGCAATCCACAGCAGAATGCCTATGTAGAACGCTATAATCGGACTGTGCGATACGAATGGCTGAGCCAATATCTTTGGAATAGTATTGCCGAGGTACAGGAACATGCGACACAATGGCTATGGTTTTATAACAATGAAAGACCCAATACAGCAATTGGTGGTGTCCCACCAAAGCAAAAACTGGCACTAGTGGCCTAAGTCTCTACTTTTGATCTCAGCTAAAAATGGGGAGATTACCCCTGTACCAGTCCCACCCACCATGATGATAAGACCACGCTTACTCATGACCAAATCTTTCAAAATAGGGGGCAGTTTTAAATCATCGACTTCTGGAATTTGAGTTTCGATACGGCGCATAACACAACCGGCTGATTCACGTTGCCAAAAGGCACTGACGCGAAAACGCCCTAAATCTTTAGCCGCAAATGCAAAGTTGCACTCGCTTGTTTCATGAAACTCTTTCTTTTGGACATCACTCATTAACGACTCAACAAACACTAACGACTGCTCTGGTGTTAATCGATTTTCGGATAGTTGACGTAGCTCTCCGTCAATTTTGGCACTGGGTGGAAAACCAGCAGTGATAAATAAATCTGACGCCTTTTTTTCCACCATCATATTTAAAAACGGACGAACATCCATGATCCCAGTTCCTTAGAAATTAGCTTGTTTATTCGAACTCTTCTGCATCGCATCTTCACGGGTAATTAACCCACGATTGACTAAGTTTTGCAGACATTGATCCAGAGTTTGCATACCGTGAGACATACCCGTTTGAATAGCTGAATACATTTGTGCAACTTTATCTTCACGAATAAGATTTCGAATCGCTGGTGTACCCATCATAATTTCATGAGCGGCCACTCGGCCACCGCCTATTTTCTTGATCAATGTTTGTGAAATAACCGCCTGAAGTGACTCAGACAGCATGGTGCGAACCATGCTCTTTTCACCTTCTGGGAATACATCGACCACACGGTCAATGGTTTTTGCGGCTGAGGTGGTATGCAAAGTACCAAATACTAAGTGACCCGTTTCAGCGGCGGTCATGGCTAAACGAATGGTTTCAAGGTCGCGCATTTCACCCACAAGAATAACATCTGGATCTTCACGTAGTGCACTTCTTAGGGCTGCATTAAAGCTGTGTGTGTGTTTGTGTACTTCACGCTGGTTGATTAAGCATTGTTTGTTCTGATGAACGAATTCTATCGGGTCTTCAATGGTTAAAATATGGTCATGTCGATTTTCATTAACATAATCGACCATCGCAGCCAATGTGGTTGATTTACCCGAACCGGTAGGCCCGGTTACTAATACTAATCCACGTGGATAACTGGCGATTTTTTTAAATATTTCTGGTGCGCCAAGTTGCTCAAGAGACAAGATTTCAGAAGGAATGGTACGGAATACCGCGCCAGCGCCACGGGACTGATTAAATGCGTTAACACGAAAACGCGCCAGATTAGGCACTTCGAATGAAAAATCGATTTCTAGATGTTCTTCATAGTCTTTACGTTGTTTATCATTCATGATGTCATACACGAGACTATGAACGCCTTGATGATCTAACGCAGGTAAATTAATTTTCCTTACCTCACCGTCAACGCGGATCATAGGAGAAACGCCTGCTGAAAGATGTAGATCTGATGCTTTGTGTTTTACACTAAAGGCGAGTAATTCAGTGATTTCCATTGTAGAGACATCCAGTTAACCAACATTATGACAACAATAGCAGACAGAATATCAATCGCCCAGAGTAGAATTAATCAAGCGGCGCAAAAGTGTTCACGTTCATCGGCCGAAATAAGCCTACTTGCTGTGAGCAAAACCAAACCCATTAGTGACATAGTTGCAGCTTATCAAGCGGGGCAACGTCTATTTGGCGAAAACTATGTCCAGGAAGGCGAAACTAAGATTAATGCCTTACAGGCAGATTATCCTGATATTGAGTGGCATTTTATTGGCCCGCTGCAATCGAATAAAACCAAAATTGTTGCCGAACATTTTGATTGGATGCATACCTTAAGCCGCGCTAAAATAGCCCAACGTTTACATGAGCAACGTCCAATTAACAAGCAGCCATTAAACGTGTGCATTCAAGTTAATATTAGCCAGGAACAATCTAAGTCGGGCGTTAATGCTGAAGATGTCGCCATGTTAGCACTTACTATCTCCTCCTTAAGCAACCTTAAGTTACGCGGATTAATGGCTATCCCAACGGCAACTGATGACATACAACTTCAACAACAAGAATTTAGCCAATTGAAGCAAATTTTTGACCAACTTAAGCAGCAATATCCTAGCGTTGACACTCTATCAATGGGCATGAGCGGCGACATGGACATCGCCATCGCTAATGGCTCAACCATGGTACGCATCGGCAGTGCGATCTTTGGTGAAAGATAAAATCAACAGCCTAGAGCGCTACGCTGCTAGAAGCTATAAAATCTATAGCAACAGCCTAGAACGCTTCGCTGCTAGGTCGCTTCGCGGCTAGATGCTATAAAATCAACAGCCTACTCGCGAAGTGACTAAATCAAGCAGCGAAGCGGTCCCTAGAAGCGTAGCGATCCTAGCAGTGACGAAGTCACGCCCTAGATCCTAGCAGGACGTACGTAGCGACCCTAGAAGCGTAGCGTCCTAGGGCTGAATTAGGTAACATACACAGTAATTGGACATAAATTCACTCTTTTATTGGATACAGACTTAATGACTCAAGCAAAAGTATGTTTTATCGGTGCGGGCAATATGACTCGTAGCATTATTAGTGGCTTAGTTAAGCATGGCTATCCTAGTGACCTTATTCACGCAACCAATCCAAGCAAAGGTAAGTTAGATGCGTTGCAGCAAGATTTTTCGATTCAAGTTTCTCACGATAATCATGCAGCCGCACAAGCTGCCGATGTAATCGTGCTAAGTGTAAAACCTCAATTAATGGCGGCCGTTTGTGAAGACTTAAGTTCACTCGATTTAGCCAATAAGTTAATCATCACTATCGCTGCAGGTATTCCAGCGTCTCGTTATCAAGACTACTTTAAACAACCGATAAAACTTATTCGCACTATGCCTAATACTCCAACTCAAATTGGCTATGGTATGACTGGTATTTATGCCGATGACAGTATTTCTGCCGAGCATAAAGCAATTTGCGAAACCTTAATGCAAAGCGGCGGTAAAGTGGTTTGGGTTGATAAAGAACCGGAATTAGATCAAGTAATAGCACTTGCTGGTAGCTCTCCTGCTTATTTTTTCTTGTTTATCGAGTCTATGATCGCCTCTGGCGTCAACATGGGTATGGCTGAAGACAAAGCAAGACTCCTTGCTGAGCAAGCAGCATTGGGTGCTGCGCAGATGGTGATACAAAACCAACAGTTATCGGTAACCGAATTACGTCAAAATGTAATGTCAAAAGGCGGTACTACGGCTAGAGCAGTTGAAACATTCCAACAAGGCGGGTTAGTTGAATTGGTTGATAAAGCGATGACAAACTGTGTTGCTAGAGCCCAAGAAATGGCTAAAACATTCTAACGTTATGAGATGAACGATTATTTAACTTATGATTAATCCCTTTGGTGTAAAATAGTTGCGTAAAACTGAACTTATAAACACCAAATTTGAGTGATAATCCGTTATATTGGTCACTCAGTAAATCGTATCGTTAAATATTAGCGCAGTTAATTTTAGTACTAATTTACACTCAAATCTGCGCTCTAATTTAAGTACAATATTAAGCACTAAATCACATCAACGTAAGGCAACATACATGAATGCAATGAGTTTTTTAGTCAACACTCTGTTTGACTTATACCTAATGGTCGTCATTCTTCGTTTTTGGCTACAGCTTGCAAGAGCGGATTTTTATAATCCATTTAGCCAATTTGTGGTTAAAGCGACACAACCGATTATCGCACCAATGCGTCGACTATTACCCTCTGTAGGACGTTTTGATACTTCATCAATGGTACTGGCACTGATTGTCGTGTTGGTCAAAATGTTAGTGCTTACTTTCATTGCAGGGGCAACTGTAGACATTGTTACTTTATTATTATTCTCAGTGATCTCAGTAGTAAAACAAGCTGGCGTGTTACTTTTTTGGATGTTACTTATCCGCGCAGTATTGAGCTGGTTTAACCAAGGTTATAACCCAATTGTGATGGTGATGACCCAATTAACAGAACCTATTTTAGCCCCAGTGCGCAAAGTACTGCCTGCTATTGGTGGCTTGGATTTATCTGTATTAGTGGTATTTATTGCGATGAATTTCATTAACATGTTGTGCGCGCAATATATTCCTTTTTGGTCAATTATTTAGATTTAGAACAAACCTAACTAATGAATCCAGTAAGCTATATTAACGATGAGCAGCAAGGTGACTTGCTGCTTTTTGTTTATGTGCAACCCAAAGCCAGCCGCGATCAAATTGTCGGTTTGTACGGTAACGAATTAAAAATAGCCATCACAGCACCACCTATTGATGGTAAAGCAAATGCTTATCTGTCTAAATATCTTGCAAAAGCCTGTAAAGTAGCCAAAAGTCAGGTTCATATCATTAAAGGTGAACAAGGTCGTCATAAACAAATTAGAATAAGCCAACCTCAGGTTATTCCGCCAGAAATAGCCGCCCTTTTGTCACCGTTTTCTCTATAATAATGTTATTGCTCACGCCCATTAAGGACAAAATTATGTTTCATTCTCAGCGCTTATCTCGCTCATTATTACACATGTTATTGTTGTCACTCATAACCATCACCAGTATTGGCTATGCTCATGCAGAGCAAAAACTACAAGTTGGTCATTTTGATATTCATTACATGGCGCTCAGTAGCACCTTTATTACTCCTGAAATAGCCAAAACCTACGGAATTGAACGTAGCAGTTACAATGGATTGGTGAACATTACCGTGCTCAATACTAATCTAGAAGGGAACCCTGCTATCCCTGTTGAAATATCAGGTATAGCTAATAACTTACTAGATGCCCGCATAACGCTTGATTTTAAAGAGATCCGTGAAGGAAATTCTATCTATTACATAGCAGAAGTGCCATATCGTGATGACCAAGAGGTCAATTTCACAATTGCCATTAAATACGGCAACCAGCTAAACACCTCATTGAAATTCAAACAAAAGTTCTATGTAGATTAAATCATCGATAAAAAGCCTAGAGCGCTGCGCTGCTAGAACGCTTCGCGGCTAGATCCTATAAAATCAATAGCCTAGTCGCCCAACGACTCAATCTTAGCAGCGAATCAGTCCTTAGCAGTGACGAAGTCATGCCCTAGAAGCGAAGCGCACTATCCGCGTAGCGGCCTAGGATCTTAGCAGTGACGAAGTCACGTCCTAGAAGCAAAGCGCACTATCCGCGTAGCGGCCTAGCTACTCCCATAGCCTATCGCGGGGTAGTTAGAGTATAATGACGGCAAATTTACCCTCATCTAAAAAACTTATGCATACCTTAGCCAAACAACAAATTGTTCTTGCCAGTGGCAACAAAGGCAAACTTGCCGAATTTGATCAAATGCTGACAGCATTTAATATTGAAGTATTACCACAGAATCAATTTAACGTGACAGAGGTTGCAGAGACAGGCACTACATTTGTAGAAAACGCCATTATTAAAGCTCGCCATGCCGCTGAAATAACGGGTAAGGCTGCAATTGCAGATGACTCAGGCATTGAAGTTGATGCACTACAAGGCCAACCAGGGATTTACTCGGCACGCTATTCTGGTCCTGGTGCAACTGAAACTAGCAACTACCTCAAGCTACTTGATGCATTGCAAGGTGAAACACTTCGAAGTGCCCGTTTCCAATGTGTACTTGTGTATATGCGTCACGCAAAAGATCCCACGCCAATAATTTGCCAGGCTTCATGGGAAGGAACAATAAACCATGTCCCACAAGGCGAACAAGGCCATGGATATGACCCAGTGTTTATTCCACAAGGTTTTGATTGCTCGGCAGCTGAGTTAACTCGTGAGCAGAAAAATGCCCATAGTCATCGAGGCAAAGCACTTGAGTTATTAGTGAGTGCCATGAAAGCCCAAGGTATTATTTTATCGAACAATACTTCTGGCGGTCATCAATAAATGACATTGCAACTACCACCTCTTAGCTTGTATATCCATATTCCTTGGTGCGTGCAAAAATGCCCTTATTGCGATTTTAACTCTCATGGCCAAAATGGTGAGTTACCACAGCAACAATATGTCGATGCGTTACTGGACGATTTAAAACAAGACTTGGCTTATGTTCAAGGTAGAAAGGTGCATACCATCTTTATCGGCGGTGGCACGCCATCGTTATTTGACGCTAGCCAAATTCAACGCATACTTGAAGGCGCACAAGCATTAATCCCTTTTGAAGATAATATTGAAATCACCATGGAAGCCAATCCAGGTACATTAGAGCACGACGACTTTAGTGCCTATCGTGCTGCGGGTGTCACGCGCTTATCTATTGGGGTGCAAAGTTTTTCAAAAGAAAAACTTAATCTGCTAGGACGTATCCACAATGAAGATGAAGCTAAAGTGGCGGCTGAAAAAGCCAAACAAGCAGATTATTTAAGTTTTAATCTCGACTTAATGCACGGTTTACCAAACCAAAGCTTTGACGAAGCCATGCATGATATCGACACAGCAACAGCTTTAGCCCCACCGCATCTTTCTTGGTATCAACTCACCATTGAACCCAACACCTTGTTTCATTCAAAACCGCCACAATTACCAGATGATGAGAACCTGTGGCAAATTTACGAGCAAGGTCAGCAGCGCTTAGCGGCATTAGGTTATGAGCAATACGAAATATCGGCCTATGCCAAACCGGGATACCAATGTCGCCATAATCTTAATTACTGGCAGTTTGGCGACTACCTTGGCATCGGTTGCGGTGCCCACGGTAAGATCACTCTCCCCGACTCAAATCGGATTGTGCGCACCGTAAAAATAAAACACCCTAAGGGCTACCTCGCTGCGGATAAATATACCTTTGAAACGACAGATGTCGTTGAAGAAGACCGTCCATTAGAATACTTAATGAACCGCCTAAGATTGATGACTCCAATCCCTAAAACCGAATTTGAGCAACGTACAGGTCAATCGGCCGAGGTGGTAAAGCTGGGAATGCAAAAATCAATTGAACGGGGATTATTGACAGAAACCAAAACACATTGGCAATTGACCTCTAAAGGCCACATGTTTGTAAATGATTTGCTGTCTCAATTTATTTAACTTAATCAGCCGATTTAAAAAAAACAATATGACTCGCAGTTTACTTTTTAATCCGGAAACTGCGAGCCAATAATCAGAAAATCGGCTCCTACCACTACATTCCACTTACCTTAAATACACACTTTCTAACATTTCTATTCACACTTTTAGACAAAGCTTGATTAGGATATGCGCCTATAACTTAGGTACTTTGGGAAGATATCAATGTCTATTAAAACTAAAACAACTCTCGTTGCTGTCGCGTTATCAAGTTTATTAAGCGCTTCAGCCATTGCGAACTTGCACAACATGCCGCAATTGAGCCAACAAGAAAGTACAGCGACATCAAGCCAACAAACCGAGTCAGAAAAAGCCAACGCATTGTTTGAAGCCATTTTTATGGAAAATGTGATGGCAAATCCAGTCAATCAAACTTACCTTGGTATAAAACAAGATTACGGCAAGTGGAATGACTTGTCTGACGCTGCTGCCGATGCAGATTTAGCCCGCAGTAAACAGCAACTCACAAGATTGACGAGCCTTGATGCCAACAAACTAAATGAACAAGCGGCCCTCAGTTATGAACTGTTAAAAGCTGGCTTAGAACACAGTATTAGCGATGATAAATGGCGTTATCACACTTATCCGATTAACCAAATGTATGGAGTCCATTCTGTAGTGGCTTCATTTCTGATTAATCAACATCAGGTTACCGATGAAAGTGATGCTAAAGCCTATATTAGCCGTTTGAACGCCATACCAACACTACTGGCACAATTAGAAACCTCGTTAGAAATTCGCGCTAAAAAACATATCATTGCACCAAAATTTGTATTCCCATACGTAATTTCTGATAGTAAAAACATTATCACTGGCGCCCCATTTACAGATACAGGAAAAGACAGTGCATTATGGGCTGATGCGACACGTAAAGTAAATAAACTCGATATAACTAATGACAGTAAAAAAGCATTACTAGCTGAAGTTAAGCGAGCTCTACTGACTAAGGTAAAACCTGCCTATGAGCAATTAATAACCTATACCAAGTCACTTGAAGCTCGCGCCGATACTCGAGATGGAGCTTGGAAACTGCCTGATGGAGAAGCGTTTTACAATAACGCTCTAGCACGTACCACCACAACCGACATGACCGCAGACACGATACACGATCTTGGCTTATCAGAAGTTAAGCGAATTCATGATGAAATGCGGATCATTATGAAAAAGGTACACTTTGCCGGCAGCTTACAAGAGTTTTTTGTGTTCATGCGCGATGATAAACAATTTTATTACCCAGAAACTGATGAAGGCAAAACGGCATATCTGGCTCAAGCAAAATCACTGATCGATACTATGGAGTCTCGTTTAGACGAAGTGTTTACTATTAAGCCTAAAGCCGAATTAGTAGTACGAAAGGTAGAAGCGTTTAGAGAAAAGTCTGCTGGTAAAGCATTTTACGACCAACCTGCACCAGATGGTTCTCGCCCAGGAAGCTATTACGCTAATTTATACAAAATGGAAGCGATGCCAAAGTATCAAATGGAAGCACTTGCTTACCATGAAGGCATTCCAGGGCATCACATGCAAATTGCTATTGCACAAGAACTGCAAGGTATTCCAAAATTCCGTAAATTTGGTGGTTACACGGCTTATATTGAAGGTTGGGGACTTTATTCAGAATATTTCCCGAAAGAAATGGGCTTATATGCCGACCCATACTCTGACTTTGGCCGTTTATCGATGGAGCTATGGCGCGCATGCCGTTTAGTGGTTGATACGGGGATACACGCAAAAAAATGGACTCGTGAACAGGCTATTACCTATTATGTTGAGAATACTCCCAACGCTGAATCTGATGCGATAAAAATGGTTGAACGCCATATTGTTATGCCATCACAAGCGACAGCGTATAAAGTGGGAATGATTAAAATACTACAACTACGTGAGCAGGCTAAAAAGGCACTAGGAGCTAAGTTTGATATTCGCGAATTTCATACTGTAATTCTTAAAAATGGTCCATTGCCATTAGACATACTTGAAGAGCAAGTAAACAAGTGGATTAAACAGGTTCAATCACGGTAATTTTCAATAACTAATCCACTCGAACTAACATAAAACGGCAACCTGAGGTTGCCGTTTTTTTGTCAAATTTCACAAAAAAATAACCCCAGAACAAAGTCTGGGGTAAACCAAATAAATTAGGATGATGGTTTTAAGGTTGGCATTATTTTAGTTCGAAAACCATTGCCAACACTGATTCAAAATTTGCTACCTTGCCGATTTGTACGCCCAACTGAAAAGGGGTCATTTCTCAGAAAAACGCAGGGTTCAAATCACTTCGAATCAACTAACTACCATTGTATTGATATCAGAACAGAGTTCAACTAGTTAACAAATGTAAATCGCTAAACCCTTGATTAGCAACTTACTAATAAACTAATCAATCAACTCCTTAAGCAATTTAAAATCAAACACTTAAAACAAAGCCGCAAGGTAAGTCGCGGCTTTGTTTTAAAATAGAAACAATGTTTCCACTTTTACTTACGAAGTTTATACAAATGGTCGAACTTAGCATCCCAATAAGGTGGGCTACTAATGTGCGTTTTAATAAAATCAATAAACGCACTGACTTTGGGAGCTAGATGCTTACGACGAGGATACACAGCTTGTAATGGAAGGTTGTGAGTCAACTGCCAATCAGGTAACAAAGGTACCAATGTCCCTTGAGCGATTTCATCTTCCATTAAGTAACTGGCTAAATATACAATGCCTAAACCACTCACTGCGGCCGATTTCAATGCTGGTGCATTATCGACACGGAAATTGCCTGACACACCAATTTCGCAATAGTCTTCGCCCTTTTTAAATTGCCACATACTGTGCTCATGCCACTCGCCTTGATACACCAAGCAATTGTGCTCAACTAACTGTTCAGGTCGGCTAATGTTACCATGTTGCGCAATATAACCCGGTGAGGCGACTAATAAGAACTGACATTTCATTAACGGTCTTGCCACCATACCCAGCGGCAATTGCTCAGACATGGTTAACAGTAGATCTAAGCCTTCACTGACAACATCGACCTTATGATCAAGTAAGCTAACTTGTAGTTCAAGCTCTGGATGTCTTGCCATAAATGCTGGTAAAGCAGGAATAATATGCATGGTGCCAAATGATTGCGATATCCCAACTTTTAATACACCACGAGTTGCATCATTTAAATTGTGAACACTTGAAACTGCCTGCTCTGCATCACGAAGGAGCTCTTCGCCTTGGAGATACAATAAATTGCCGGCTTCAGTAAGGCTTAAACTGCGGGTTGTTCGCTGAATAAGCTGCACGCCAAGTTTATGTTCAAGATCTGCAACTTGAGTACTTACTTTAGATTTAGAAATGCCAAGACGTCTGGCTGCAGCACTAAAACTTCCTGCACGTGCAACATGAGTAAAAATTGCGATAGGTTCTAACAGTTCTAACATGAAAGTCGCCTTAAGCTGGTTACGACATTAATAAAAATTCCAGATATCTGTTAGCCATTGCTGGTAACTAAACCTTGTTAAGCGTCAATATCAACATTCAGATATTATGATTGATGCTATTAAATGAGCATCAAAACAAACTAATACCGTTAATCAACACCAACAAATGAAGATTCTGAAATATAACCACATCTAAAGTAGAGTGTAATTTTGTAATAATTGTCACGAGTATAACAAAAAAAGCTTCTATGGCTCTATATTTATAATTGACAATTTTTTTATCAGAACAAAGCAACACTAGCTATAGCGGTAAAGCAGCTAGAATTGGCACAAAAAAAAAGCCCCTGTGTCTTCAAAAAGAGCACAGGGGAAGGTCAGGTGTCCGGGAAGACAGGTTGAACAAAATAAATTTACTCTTTTAGTTCGCCTAACTTAGCTAATGTATAAGGTGCAAGTTCTGGTATGTCTTTACGAACTTGGCTTTCTAACACTAATAATCCTTCAAAATTATCACAAATTTTATCAGCTCGTTGTTCAAGGCCTTGTGATTGCGATTCAAGCTGTTGCTCGATGTCTTTACCGACATTATCCATTTTTTGTGAAAAGGTATTCATTTTCTCTTCAAATGAACCACCTTCAGAAGACATAATCTGACTACCTAATGTCATCATTAATGATCCCATTGAGTTGGTGACCATTTGTTCTATCTCTTGCTCAAACTCTTCATTAAATGCATGTTCAATTGAAGACTCTGTTGAACCTAAATAAAACTTATCGCCTTGCTGATACGCCATGGTGTCAATGCGTTTTTGTATCCCCGTCATGAGCTTATCAATTTGGCTACCAGTGGCATCGCCAAATATTGGAGTTAATGCCATATTAACCGCCTGAGATGCCATTACTACAACATCACCGACCAAATCAATTACCTCTGGAACCTGACGAGATAGTTCATCAGAATATTGAGTGAGCAATGTTTGTTGCTTAGCGTTTAAGGTAACCTTTTTACCGTCTACATACAGTTGATCCAGTTCAACGCGATATTTCTCGGATCCATTATCACTAATCTGCAATTTTTTTGGTTCAACGGTAACGTCATAGTTTAATGTCACATTGCACTTTTCATCATTAATTGACATTTTTGCCATAGCTGGAGTCAACGCCCCTGCAGTGAATAACATGCTGGTTAACGCTACACCACAAATCAACTTCTGTTTGGTCATGATAAAAATCCTTTTGCTATACGAATATCAATAATAAGGTCGAATATGAGTGTTATAAAGCACAAGCTATGCCAACAAAGTTAACTCGATGATTTTTAATAGATAAAACAAATATAGAGTTAATGAGTTAACTGATGGATGGGTGATAGCGGAAGTGTATTCGTAAAATAAACCAAAAAGTAGTCTATTTTACGAATCTCAATAATAATTAATTTAGAGGGGTTAAATCAAAAAATGGAACGGCCTAACTTTTGGCTTAACTGTTCTAACATAGCCGTACCGGCCAAGGAGTTTCCATTGATATCCAATTCAGGAGACCATACACAAATAGACATATCACCAGGGATTACGGCAATAATGCCTCCACCCACGCCACTTTTACCTGGCATTCCCACTCGATAAGCAAACTCTCCTGCGCCATCGTATAATCCAGATGTCGCGAGTAAAGCATTGAGTTGCCTAGTTTGCACTGGGGACACTAAACTGTCGCCATCAAGCGTTTTACCGCGGTTAGCCAAATAGAACATCGCACGGGATAAATCAGCGCAATTCATTCTTAATGCACAGTAATGAAAATAGCTTTTAAGCACGGTATTGACGTCGCCCTCAAAATTACCAAATGACTTCATTAAATAGGCAATAGATGCATTACGAGCACTGAACTGGAACTCAGAATCCGCCACGACTTTATCGTAAGATAATGTCGCGTTTTGACTCAATTGACGTACCACTTCGAGCATTCGATGTTTAGGCGCCCCTAAACGAGCTTGCAACAAGTCGGCAATAACAAGTGCACCTGCATTAATAAAAGGGTTTCGAGGTTTTCCACGCTCTAATTCGACCTGTACCAGCGAGTTAAATGAATGTCCTGAGGGTTCTTTACCCACACGACTCCAAATTTCATCTTCGGTATATAAATTAAGTGCCAGAGTAAGGCTAAAGACTTTTGAAATACTTTGAATTGAAAACGGTTCGAGGTAATCACCCGCACCAATTGTTTGACCATCAACGGTGGTAACTGCAATCCCTATTTTGTTAGGGTCAACGCAGGCAAGAGCAGGAATATATCCTGCAACCTTGCCTTTACCCAATAGCGATCTTACTTTATCGACAGCTTCTTGAAGTAATAATTGCTCAGGCAATTTAGCTTAACCCCACCAGATATCGTACAAATCACTGACTTCGAGGTTAGATACAGGCTTGTCTTTCCAGAATGCATTCACTGCAGCGGTATCTTCATCAGTACATTTACCGATAGCTTGGGTAGCAATAATACCTTCCCATTGCTTGTGTCCACCACCGTGGAAACCTAATTGACGAGGTTCAATGACTTCAACAAGAAATTGATCAACTAAGTTATCAATATCTGCCTCAGAAACAGACTCATCAAAAGTCCAGTTGATTTCAAAGCCTAATTCTTGAAACTCATCAACTCGTAATTTTTTACGTAAACGACGACTACGATTTTGCGCCATGGTGTATTCTCCGATTGCTGAAAGTGTAGTTGTGATTAAGCAGTACGCTCAAACATGATATCCCATACGCCGTGACCGAGTCTGTGGCCTCTTGCCTCAAACTTGGTAAGTGGACGATGCTCTGGACGTTCGACAACTGTACCAGTTGTTGATTGATTTTTATAACCTTCTGCGGCATTCATTATTTCTAACATATGCTCGCTGTAATTCTCCCAATCGGTTGCCATGTGAAACACACCACCAATTTTAAGCTTACGGCGGATAAGTTGTACAAACTCGGCTTGCACAATCCGGCGCTTATGATGACGTTTTTTATGCCATGGATCAGGGAAAAACAATTGAACGCGCTCAAGTGAACCATCAACAATGCTGTGCTCTAGCACTTCCATTGCATCGTGATGATATACACGTAAGTTAGTCACTTCAGCAGCACCGGCCTCAGAAAGACACGTACCAATGCCTGGCTTATGCACTTCTATGCCAATAAAGTTTTGTTCTGGGGCAGCTTTTGCCATTTGCACTAATGATGCACCCATACCAAAACCGATTTCTAATACGGTATCAGCATCGCGACCAAACACTTGAGTTAACTCCAACGCTTGTGGAGTATAATCAAGTCCCATTGCTGGCCAATGTGCTTCAATTGCTTGAGATTGACCTTTGGTTAAACGGCCTTCGCGTAAAACAAAACTTCTGATTTTACGAATATACTTACCGTCTTCGTTAAATTCAGCTGTGGTAACGTCGCTCATCTTTGCCTCATTGTCTGCGTACTTTATTGTGCTGTTATAACTAATAATTAACTAAAACAGTGCCAAAATATTATTCCAACACTATTTAACAGCACATTACGCATTGCTATCTGTAATAGATCGTTTTTAAACTCAGTTGGGCATTATACCTAAACTCATTGCACATGTTTACGCTAATTTAGTGCAAACGTGTGATTTTAAATAGCAGGGCCACTTGTGTAATAAAATGGCTATAGCTACACTGCGCCCATGAAAAATTTGACTCCATTTTCTGAGCGTATCATCGCTTGGTATGACCTTCATGGTCGTAAATCGCTGCCATGGCAGATCAATAAAACACCTTATCGAGTTTGGGTGTCGGAGATCATGCTCCAGCAAACTCAAGTCGCGACGGTTATTCCTTATTATGAAAAGTTTATGGCGCGTTTCCCTAGCGTTATAGATCTTGCTAATGCTCATCAAGATGAAGTGCTACATTTATGGACTGGCCTAGGTTATTACGCTAGAGCGCGTAATCTACATAAAGCGGCTCAGCATATTCGTGATGCTTTAAATGGACAATTTCCCACACAGTTTGATGATGTGGTTGCGTTATCTGGAATAGGTAAATCGACTGCTGGCGCAGTGTTATCCTTATCGCTCGGTCAACACCACTCAATTTTAGACGGTAATGTAAAACGAGTTTTGGCACGACATGGTGCTATTGAAGGTTGGCCGGGACAAAAACACGTTGAACAACAATTGTGGCAATTAACCGATGCGTTAACACCAGCCAAAAACGTTGAAAAATTTAACCAAGCTATGATGGATATTGGTTCAAGTGTTTGTACCCGCAGTAAACCTAATTGTGCTGCCTGCCCTGTAGCAATTGATTGTGTGGCTCAACAGACAGGTCATCAAAGTTTATATCCTGGTAAAAAACCTAAAAAAGTAACGCCAGAAAAATCAGCGTTTATGGTGGTTTTAGTCGATAACAGCGAAGATTCAGTAAAAGTTCAGCTTATTCAGCGTCCACCAGCTGGTATATGGGGAGGATTATGGTGTTTTCCACAATTTGAACATCAAGCAGAATTAGATAATTATTTAACGCTGCATAATTTGACAGAATCAGAGCAAGGGCTTGCAGGGTTTAGGCATACATTTAGTCACTTCCACCTTGATATTCAACCAGTGCTAGTTGAACTATCTGTCGATCAAGCAACAGGCATCATGGAACAAACCTCGGCTCTCTGGTATAACATAGAGCAACCTGCGAAAGTCGGGTTGGCAGCCGCTACAGAACGTATTTTGGCTAATTTAGCCGTACTTTTCGCGACACATTAGTTTTTAATGTAATTAAAGTTAGTAAGGAATCATCATGGCTCGCACAGTTCACTGTCAACACCTAAACAAATCAGCTGACGGCTTAGATTTTCAGCTTTACCCAGGCGAATTAGGTAAGCGCATTTTTGACAATATTGGTAAAGAAGCTTGGGGCTTATGGCAAAAGAAACAAACAATGCTCATTAATGAGAAAAAGCTCAATATGATGAATGTTGATGACCGCAAGTTTCTTGAAGAGCAAATGACTAATTTTTTATTTGAAGGTAAAGACGTTGAAATCGAAGGCTATGTTCCACCAGCTGAAGATGAATAACACAACAACATAATCAATAACTGTATTAAACAACAAAGCCGCTTAACTTAGCGGCTTTGTTTTTTGGTTGTTAATCACAAATTCAACAGATTATTGTTTAACGCCTTCCACAACTAATGCTAATTCAACGTTTGCAGAAGCTGGACCTAAATCCATTTTGACACCAAAATCTTTCATTGCAAAAGTGGTTTTGCCACTAAAGCCTGCACGGTATCCACCCCATGGATCTTTACCTTCACCAATAGCAACGGCATCAATGCTTAACGGCTTAGTCACACCATTTAAAGTAAAGTCACCATTAATTACAAACTGGTTATTTCCTTTATCAACAATTGATGTTGATGAAAAAGAGGCTTCTGGAAATTTACTGGTATTTAAAAAGTCTGCGCTGCGTAAATGCTTGTCTCGCTCGGCATGATTAGAATCAACACTGTTAGTATTAATTTTAACATTCACTTTAGCATCTGCGACTTTGTCAGCATCAAAACTGAAGTCGCCAGAAAACTCATTAAAGCGCCCCACTACAAAGCTATAACCCAAATGGCTTACACTAAATTGAATCGATGCATGTGCACCTTGAGTGTCGATAACATAGTCGGCAGCATTAACAGCAACAGGTAACATAAACGTTGCACCGATTACTGCTGCTATAAGGTGTTTTTTCATGGTTTTTTATTCCTTTAAGTTAATAAGTATATAAACAGATAAATAAGTAGCGTGGTATCTATCGAGAGTCATTATTAATACACTCGATTGTTAAATAATTCGATTACTTGCCAATACGGTTTGGCATAAGCATTCTTTTAAGGGTGTTGTCTTTATCAATAACATGATGCTTAATCGCACCTGCTGCATGCAAAACAACCAAGCCGATTAAGCTATAGGCAAGGTATTGATGTATAAACCCCGCTATATCAGCTTGATCGTCAATAAAGGCATTAGGAAATGGCACGGCAAACCAGTCAAAAATCCAAATATCTCGGCCATCAGCTGTCGAAATCATAATTCCTGAGCACATAATGAGTAGCATTAACGTATATAGAATAATATGTGCCCACTTCGCCAAACGCTTTTCCCATGACTGATGATTCGATATCGGATTAGGAGTGTGTGATATCGTTCGCCAAACTAATCTTAATAGCGTTAAACCAAGTAACAGCAGACCGATACTTTTATGCAGATGCGGCGCAGTTTGGTACCAACTACTATAATAGGTAAGATCCACCATCCAATAACCCGCACTAAATAGGCCAATAACTGCGATTGCGGACAACCAATGGATTAAAATAGTCACCAAGCCATAGCCAGCTGGAGTATTCTTTAACATGCCTTACTTTCCTCTAAAGAAGTTACAACATTCTAACGTTAGTTTTGGGAAAGAAAATCAGTAAAAATAGCCGAAATCGTTCTATAAAATAGAAGTGATGAGAGTTAGATAACGTTAACTACACAATGTAATTAAGTAATGACTAATTCGACGTACACCAATTGTAGCCACTAATTATTAAATATCATCTAGGCCCTGTTGGTCTTTCATCGTTAAAATTCGTTCTAAATAAACGGTTTGTTTATTTATATATCAGGCTGCAAATATTAGAGACTAAGCCTCTAACTACGCTTATGTCTTGTAACCAACATATTCTATAAAGATTAAAAAGACCTTAACCCGAGCCTTTCGGCTAGCGTTTGTGACGTCTATAACTAGGTTATCGCCCGCGCATGTGAAATCACTACTCCGGATAAACTCTCCCTTTTATAAAATCGTCACAAATATCCGCGCTATTCGTCTTTAAAGTTCAATCGATTTTAAGCTTGCCGTACAGAGTCGGTTCTATTGTGCTAAATAGATGCCTTGGTTACTCAGTTAACGTTAACTAAGATAATTCACTTGACCGAAAGTTCACTCATTTACATGTAAATGGGCATTTATCTGCGCAGAAACTCGATCTTACTGATAACACTAAGACGCCAATTATATGTTGAAAATAAAATTAGACTAATGTTGAGCAAAAAACAGACGGGGAATTCAATTACCGAGCTACTCTTTAGTTATTTTATTTAATCATCAGTAAGCTTCTACGACTTTATTCTTATCGATTAACGCTTAGAAACCACTTTTAGAGTTAAAAATCGATAAAAAACCACCAGTTTGCACATTAACTAGCCGAACGAGTAAAAACATTTGAAAAACCACTTGCACGATAAAAACCATCACTATACTATGTGCGCACTCCAGACGAGACAGGCATTGATTACCAAGTTAATACCTAGTCTGCAGTAATTAACTAACGCTTAGTTAGTTGCCCGAATAGCTCAGTCGGTAGAGCAGAGGATTGAAAATCCTCGTGTCCCTGGTTCGATTCCGGGTTCGGGCACCATATTTAGCCGGCATAGCTCAGTTGGTAGAGCAACTGACTTGTAATCAGTAGGTCCCGAGTTCGACTCTTGGTGCCGGCACCATAAAAACAAAAAAGCCACTCAATGAGTGGCTTTTTTGCATCTGCAGTATAAGTCGAATCAAATATCTGGATTCAGATATTTGATTTAGCTTCTATAAACAAAACAGGCACTCAATTGAGTGCCTGTTTTGTTTAAAAAGCCCGGAGACTATCTACCGAGTACTTCAACCCGAGCTAAACGATTAACTTGGTTTAATGACCCCAAGTGACCATAAATCGGCCCTAGTAAACCGCGCTTTTTAAGTTCGATAAACTCTTCGTCGCTTAATGCATTTAATTTAGCTTCATCAATAAGGTATAAACCATTGATATTGCGTTTCTCTCCGGCGACATCAACAGTAAGAGTCTGATTAATCAGCAGCCCTTTTTCATCTAAAAAACCTAAAATACCGCGAGTAGCTTGATCTTGTTCATAATGGCTAATCAACGCTTGCTTACGCGCTTCTAAAAACGGGGTTTCTTTACCATCTTCAAACAATGCTTGGCCGTCTGTTTTAGTCACTTCTTTGGCATCTTCGCGAATACCAATCCAGACTTTATCTTTAACGTCTGGGTTAACCACTAAACCAAGAGGATAGTCACGAACAACTGCGGGTATATACAAACCTTGCCACTTACCGTCTTTTACACTTAGATTCTGACCAGGTTTTAGGCCTAACATTGCAACTGATTGAAATTCGTTGGTATCACTGTTTTTAACAAATACGATTGGATACTCAGTGGCAGCACGATTAATTTCATGCAAAGTAACCGGCACGATGTGCTGCTCCGCCACGTGTGAAAAGTCACTTGGAGTCAGTTTTAAATCACCATGCTTGGTTTGTTCTAATAATGTAATCTGGTTGGGCATCTTGGCTCCTTGAAGCACTGATTATCTTCTATGGTATAAGTACAACATCATTGTCATACGTTACGTTAACAAATAATTAATAACTGAAACTACCAAGTTAAATCTTAAATTCAAGTAGATTTAAGTTAAATTGTGTCAATAAACGTCAAATGGCCAATTCTTGTGCAAAATAGGCTTTGTGTTTAATAAAGCCTATTCGTTTATGTTGATAGTCGCTCAACTCTCTATGTGATCACTCGTCTAATGTAACTTGAGCTTTGGACGTTGCCAGCGCAGTAATTTTTGGGCAATACGATATACAGATGCCGAGAACCAGCCATACAAGCTAGCTAAGTGACGCTGATACAGAGAAATGTACATCAAACGTGCAACATGTCCTTCAACAAAAAAATCGCCTGAACGTAGGCTTCCCATTAAGTTGCCAACCGCCGAAAATCGACTCAGTGATACCAGTGATCCATAGTCTTTATAAACGAAAGGCTTTTCTGGCTGCTGTTTCATCTTCAAACAAATATTGGCATAAAGGCGATCGGCCATTTGGGCTGCAGCTTGGGCTCTTGGTGGTACCGGCTTACCTGATGGTAAAATTAATTGAGCACAGTCGCCTAAAGCGTAAATATCATCGATGCCTTTTACACGCATACAATCATCTACATCAATTTGATTACGGGGAGTAACGGGAAGTTGAGTGAAGTTTTCAAATACTTTCGGGCCTTTGACACCTGCTGCCCACACCTTGATATTTGCTTTAATCGTCTCGCCTGTCGCAGTAACAAAGCCTTCTTTGGTCACTTCTTTAACCTGCACACCTAAATGCAATTTAACGCCTAACTTTGACAATACCGTTTGTGCTCTTGTACTCACTTGCTCTGGCAATTGAGGCAAGATTTTGGTTGATGCTTCAATTAAATTTATATCTAAATGATCTTTAGATATATTTTGATAACCGTACTCTCTTACTGATTCAATAACATGATGGAGTTCAGCGGCAAGCTCGACACCTGTAGCACCCGCGCCAACAATGCCGATACCTAATTGATCTTGGGTTTCATTAAGCTGTAACAGTGCATCCATTAGCTTATGATGAAACAGATTAGCACTGTCTAGACTGTCTAAAAAAATGCAGTGTTTTTCGGCTCCGGGTGTATTAAAGCTATTTGATACCCCCCCTAATGCTAGAACAAGAGTATCGTATTCAATATTGCGTGCGGCAATGATCATCTCGCCTTCATCGTTAAACACTGGAGCAAGTTGGATTGTTTTAGTACTCGGATCACATTGCTCAATGGCACCACGAATATAGCGGTAACCGTTTTTTAATCCGTGATCTCGATATTGTAGGCCTTCGATTGATTGATCTATAACACCAACCGCGACTTCATGTAATTTAGGTTTCCAGATGTGAACGGTATTCTTATCAATCAAACTGATATCGATTAACGGATTTTTACCAAATTTGCGGCCCAACTTTGAAGCCAATGCCAGCCCTGCTGCCCCACCACCCACAATAACAATTCGTTGAACCATACATTACCTCAAAATTACCTTATACCAATAACTTCGTCACACTGTGTTTATAGTTATAAAAAAAGGCCCTTATGGGCCTTATACTGCTTCTTCATTTTCTTCGCCGGTACGAATACGAATCACGCGTTCAATATCAGTTACAAATATTTTACCGTCACCAATTTTACCTGTTCTGGCTATATCAACGATAACATCAATCGCACGTTCCAGAATGTCATCTTGGATTACTAATTCAATTTTTACCTTAGGTAAAAAATCAACCATATATTCTGCACCACGATAAAGCTCTGTGTGACCTTTCTGACGTCCAAAGCCTTTAACCTCTGATACTGTCATACCAGTAATGCCAATTTCAGCAAGTGACTCACGCACATCATCAAGTTTAAACGGTTTAATAATCGCTTCGACTTTTTTCATTAAATACTCCTGTCATCGGCTAAGTTTTTGATTAACCTCAACTCGGGATAAGAGATGGGATAAATCGATAAGAAAATGGTTTGTTTCAAGTCTGCAATATCTAACTGGCCATTTGTTTTACTAACAAGCAATATTTACGCGTGAATATGGTGCCTATTACAATTCAATCCACGACAATAAGCAGGACAAAAGCAATTTAATAACCATTTATAATCCCATACTGAAGTTGATTAAGCACATGTCATCATTGCAATTTATATACTCGCTAACATCATCCAAATATCTTACTTGAAAGCGAAGCTAATTGTCGCGGCTATTTTACGTATTTATGAAAAGATATTTCTCAGCGAAGCAGTTGGTTATTTTCTATACTATCTTAATGTTACTGCAGGACGCAGCAGACCACGTTTAAGGATGAACAAGTATGACAAATTTTAACCGAGTTAAAGGCTTTGGTCTTATTGAAGTTATCGTTGTGACACTCATTGTAATGTTAATGTCACTTATTGCAATTCCATCATTCAAATCTGTTAATGAACAAGTCAGAGCAAAAAGCAATATAATAACTATTCAGCAATCGATGCAGTTTGCACGCAATATGGCTATCAATTACGGAAGAAGAGTGACGGTTTGTAATCTCGAGGATAACAATTGCACTAAGCAATGGCATAAGGGATATACAGTTTTTCTCGATGGTTCACAAAAAAATGAACTATCTGCTGATGATGTTATTTTACTTCAAATACCTTCTTTTAATGCAAATGACACGGTTTACTATAATAGAACATCAGTAAGGTTCCAACCTGATGGTCTAGCGTCAGGAACCAATGGTACATTTAGGTACTGTCCTAATTCAATTGATAGCCCTTACTCGAAAGCAGTAATAATTAATCAATCTGGCAGAGTACGCTTTTCAAAGAAAAAGGTAACATGTAAAAAAAGGTAACGTCTTATTTACCTAATTGTAGACGAATAAATCCGCATTAGTGGAACCACTACCACAATAGCCCTTCTATAAAAAATATATTGTCAAATGACTTTATACAGACCTTTTCATCGCTTATTATTAATAATAATTTATGCTCTACTATGTTTTCCCGTTGCTTATCCGATATGAAAAAGTTGATATTTTTCTAAACGTTTTCTGTGAATAACTGTCAGAAAACAGTCTCCACGCATGGTTCCTCAGAGCAAGCGTTGTAGCATGTCATAAACAAAATATATGATTAGGCACGACTGTGGAGTAAAGTCATATTGGCTATAGCCATTTGATGCTTTATTGATCTATGCCATCTTTACTTTCAAGAACAAACGATTAATGTTGAAAGTGAATTGGTTTAGACTGAAAACAATTAAACAACAAAAAACATGGTATTATTTAACTAAAACATCGGAAAATCAGGCTTATTCCACTAATAATGACTATGTGCAACAAGGATGAATCATGAGAAGAACTAGCGGATTTACTCTTATTGAGTTGATGGTAACAGTAGCCGTTTCGGCAATTTTGTTGGCTGTCGCTGCGCCTTCGTTTACTTCGTTATACAATAATACCCGCGCGGCTTCTGCAATCGGAAATATCGAAAGTTCTATGGCATTCGCAAGAAGCCAAGCTGTTAATTTTGGTAGAAAAGTATCTGTTTGTCCAGGAAATGGGAGTAGTTGTTCGGGGAGTTGGAATAATGGCTACATTATTTTTATTGATGATAATGGAGATAAAACTGCCGACAATGGAACTGAAGTGTTAAAGAGGATACAAGGTTTTAACTCTAAAGATTTTATTAAAGCATCGTCTACACTAATAACGTTTGGTATGGATGGAATGCTAAGTAGCACAAGCTCAATAAGTATTCACTATTGTCCGTCTAAGAAAAATAGTGAATACTCTAAAGGCATTAGCATCAGCCCATCGGGGAAAATAGCAGCCATCAACACTGATGTAAATTGCAATTCATAGCGGTAAAAAACAACTAACTTTACCAGCAGTCACTTGGTGTTTTCACCCCATCTGAAGTTATCTCTATTGATGCACACTCTGTATCTCGAGTAGCTTGGACACCAATAGCTTTAGCCTCTATAGTATATCTATTAGCATTAGCTACAGTTGCATCTATTTTATAAAATCCATTCTCGACAACAAAATTACCATTACCATCAACAGAAAAACCAAGTTTTTTCATATTTTTAGTGAACGTTTTATGATCTAAATAATATTGTTCTTGCCTGTTGGCCACATTCATCAAACCAGCTAGCGCGTCAGCCCTAGCTCCCTTCGCAACAAATTTAGTATACGAAGGATATGCAATAGAAGCTAAAATCCCTACAATGACGACGGTAATCATTACCTCTATTAAGGTAAAACCAGAGTATGCTTTAGTGATTGTTACTTTCATTTTTAATTCTCTTTCATATGATAATAGATCTGATTAACGCCTAAGCCACCACCGACACATTTGTTATCGCCAGCAGCACAACCATCATCACCCAAAAGATCTTTTTTGATCATATCATTTGCGGCATCGCCAATTCCGATTAAATACATATAGCTACTATCATCACCATTTTTAGGAATTACTAAGGTTGGAGTATCAGGAACCTGTTCGCTCATTTTAAAATAGTCTTGTGAGTTGCTGTAAACTTTCCCTCCTTTATGGAGATCTCGGCCGCGAAGACGTCCTTCACCTGGAACCAAACATGCATTTTCAGTTGCTCCGGTCTGAGGCACATAGGATGTAAAAAATACTTTTCCCTGCACAATTGTTGCGGCGGATAAAGATTTTTCACCAGCATCTGCGAAACGATAATACCAACCTCGCTTTAGGCCAAATGTGATTAATGCTGTTTCTTCGGTTGGGGACTCCGTAGTTACATCATATAAATCTGAAATAGTTAATGTATCTGGAACAGTATTCCCAGCAGCAGAGCTATAAGATTTAGAAATAATATTCCTATCTTGGAATACAAAAAACTTATCATTTCTACTTTTATTCAAAGGATTGGCTCTATGTCCACTCCCTACAACAACTGCATCGTAAGGGATGCTTTGGTATTGTTTTGAAGTGACACTATTATTGTTTATATCTGTATAAGTATGTTCAGCTACATTACTAAAAGCTGTTTGAGCTATTACTGGCTCAGAATAGAAACGAATATCAGATGTAAGATCCCCTCCTCCCATGCTCGCAAAATGATACGCACTCCATGGGTTTTGGGTGTCTGTCGGTAACCCCGGTAAATCTAAACGCCACACATTAGCACCAGTATCTGTTGCGTAAATGCGATCGGTTAATTGATCATTGTTACTATCTAATACTGCCACTTTGCTCGGAATACTATCAACAATGCCAGGCATAGTGGTATCTGAGCCTGAGGCACTAAAGCTATGGAGTTTAGATCCTGTTGCTGCATCTAAAATATATATACCTGCCCCTGTAGTGTCATTAGTACCTACACTGGCTCCGTCTTTGGTATTTGGATTATATCCGGCACCAATAACTAATACAGGTTTTGCTTTCCCGGTTGAATCTTTCCATCCAGATATTTTAGTGATTACAGGTTCAGACCAGGATTGTCCTAATAATGGATAATTACTGTTGTTTTTAACCCATAATAGAGTTGGTGCAGCATCTTTATTGGTTACATCTAAAGCGTAATAAGAAGTTCCACCTCTTCTCATTCCCATAAATATCCATGCTTTATTGACTTTACCATCAGCATCATATTCGAGATAAGGGACAGGTGAACCATCCATTCCATAGACAGAATGCACACCAGTTTGAGGGTTATCCCTTAAGCTTTTAATATTAGGTAATAATTCATGAGGAATAAAAGCCCATGATTCAGATACAGCACTGACACTTTCACCATTAACCTCTGACTCAATATCTTTAAACATATGAACAAAGCCATGGTTCGTTCCCATAATAATTCTTATATCAGGTGAAGTCGTTGTGCCATAATTTATGACCAGAGGTCTTGAATGAAGTGGATCGCCTAATATGTCCTGTCTAAGATAGGGGACTGTTGTTAAACCATATTTTTCATTATCAACATTCTGACCTTTTATCCAAGCTAAGGTGTCTTCGATACTATTTTGATCAACATTTAAGAAATTTGCCAATTGTACATCTGTTAAATTACCTTTAATTTTTGCATTGCTCTTTGTTAAAGCAACCAGCGGGCCAGAATCACTAGTATTTGTAAGTACCTTTCTTGTGGCGAGCCCAGAAGCATATTGGTAGTTATATCGCAACGCAGCAGCGACACCACCGTCATTAACATCATACCCTTCATAGTCTCCAGCGGCACAATCGGAATCGGTAGCCCATAATGAACATGCATCTTTAGCAATACGTCCATCACTAGAAAATGCTTTGATATTATTTTTGTCTAATACCTCTCCTGAAGAGCTAATCTTGAATTTTTTAAGGTTACCAGACCAGCGCGGCCCTTTGCCTGGTAAAAACATAGCAAAATAAGCAGAATTCCCCGTTTGGGTTTTATCAAGCACGACTGAAGGAGAAGAAAAGCTAGAACTGTCTAATTCGATAGCGGCAATAGCGCTAATTAAAGATGCTTGTAATTCGGCGGGGTCTAATGCTGAATAATATTTACCCCCACCTAATGCTGCTGTCGATATCAATATATCAACTGGTGCATCGGCGCTAAAACCGATTGTATAAGTGTTAACAACTTGGTCACCTTCTGAGTTTGGATTAACATCATTTGTTGCTAACCAATGAGCAAGGGGGGGTAACAAACTATAATTATCGTTTCCTAGACTTTCACTCCCAGGAACATCCGCATCTGTGGTTGTTGATGCAAGTCCTAATAGTGATTTTACTTTCCCCTGCGCATCAGTGTCACTAGTTGGGGCGCCATCAGTAATGTAGATTATCGATGCATTCGAGCCACATTTTTTACCTATAAATGGACTTATATAGCCATCTACTGATTCCGCGGTAGCATCATAACCAGGGTTATATTGAGCAGGATTTACTGGTGTTGACTCCTCTATCCACCCATTCCACTTTTTAACCCACTTCCATGTTTTATTTAGAGGGGTTGCAGCTACTGAATCATAAGTATCATGCCCATACTCTAATGGTTTGCCATGTAGATATAATGCTGCTTCATACAAGGTTTCACACAATGGTGTATTATTGCTTTTTATTGCGATGGTGTTCTTGACGATAGAAGCTAACGCTTTCTTATTATTAATATTACCAGTGTTAATTTTTGATACGACTCGCCCACCATCTTTATTTTCTGAAGAGCGATTGCTACCGCTAGCATTATAATTAAATAACATTAGACCAAGATCAACACCTGGTGTATTTACAATCACTTCATTTAATACACGTTTGGCTACTGTAATTCTGTCCGTATTAGTTGCTGCCGGCTTATTGTAATACCATTGCACATACTGCTGGGTAAACAATGTGATTGGTTCTCCGAGACCAAAATCGGTTAACTTGGCATTGTTGAGCGCGTTTCCATCATTTTTATAGGCATCACTTAAATCATCTACAGGGTAACCAGCACCAACACCACTTGCATTGGTAGTATCTCCCACAGCAATATCTTCATAACAATCTACTTTGGTAATATTGCTTCCATCACTTACAGGAAACTCTTGCCATTTACTGCCTTTATATTCGCGAAAATACCCCGTATAAATACCGAATTTTTGTAAAAATTCAACCGAAGAGTGACAACCATTTTTACTGTAAGTAATAAAATTAGTACTGTTGGCAGTTGGCACTGTACTTGAACTAGTTGAATAATACAGCTTGGTGCCTGAAGTAAGATTAGGCTGAACGAGAAAAGGGCTTGCGCTCATCGTGTTACCCATACTACCTGAAGTGTCTAATATAATGAGCACTTGAGGATTATCATCACTGCGCACAGATGACTCTAAAACATATAATTCGGTATCATCTGCAACAGCATTAGCTACAAAGCCCAATACAGAAAATAACATAATAAAAATCGGATACTTACTGAACATTTTAATTCTCCTTGAGCACTTCTTGCTCAACACCCATTGTCACAGACAGCTCTCCGTAACCACCTCGTCCGTAATTAACTGTGCTAGAAATTTCGACTCTTCGACAGTTAATTAAATTTGCAGCATTAGCCTTTTCAGTTCTTTGACAACTTACATCGATACCTGGATTATCTAGAGGCATAAGCGTAATATCTTGGCTACCGCTCAATTCCGCCACAGTTCTCTTTGGATCGGTAGTGGTACTAAATTGATACACCACACTTTTTGAAATAACAGTATTGAGTCCACCCAGAGCAAGCGATGTAGCAGCTAACCTATCACTACCAGCACCAGACATTCTTAAGGACTGTGTAGAACTAACCGCCAAAGCAACACCGATTATCGTCATTAATACTAAAACGATTAGAGAGAAAAACAGCACTATTCCTTGTTGATATTTATACGTCTTGATCATTTTCACACCTAAATTTGGTTTGACAACCTTACATTAATTTCTAATCAATACAGGATTCTCTAACACCACCGTTGTGGACAGCACCTTTCGTCGATAATGTTTATAATCAGTGTCGTTACTCTTATTTGGATTGACTGAACCCGATATTTCTTTATCACCTAATGTGTAGGTCACATCATTTTCATAACTACGATCAATCTGAATAGATCGAACCAATACGTACATTCTTAAAGCAACTAGACGTTGAAAACCTTGATTATCCCACATAAAAGTTGACACATTTTTCGCGGGTATAAAGGTATCTGGTGTCGAGTCGCCATCATTATCAAAACCATATAAAAAGTGGATATTCTCTATACCTTCAACAAGTTGCTCTTCGTTTGACATGCCACCTGAAATATTAAGACTCCGGCGTTTTAATACAGGGATACCTGAATCAGTTTCCACAAAATAGACTCTATGTTGATATTTCCACATACGACTATTTAATTTTACTGGCGGTGTAGCTACACTGCCATTAAAGAATTCAATTTCGTTAGCAGTAACTGAAGCATAATAACTGTTTGCATCTAACTGAGCGGCTAACACGGAAGGTCCAACAAGCCTCTTCACCTGTATAATGTCCGTTTTGCTGTCTGGAGTGAGAGGCGCACCACACACCATAGTTAACGAATTAGTATATTCATTTCCCCATAGCCTTCGAAAATGAGCAGGGACATTTTGAGGAAAAGTTGCATTATTAACCCCCTCACCAACACAGTCCGATGTTAAAACTGTCGTTGAGTTACTAGAATTAACATTCACAATAAGTTCTGTGCCAGTTATATCAGCAAAAAAACCCAGCTGACTGATATCTCTTTCCATAATAGCCAGAGCTATACGCCCATTCTCTTGTAGCTGATTGAATTGACCGGTAGTTGTCACATTGCTTGACGACATATTAAACATAGTGAAGATACCCGCGGTTAAAAATAACCCCACAAGCATGGCTATCATTAATTCAACTAAAGACATTCCACGATGTTTTATAGATAATTTATTCATCATATGGCTCATTAAAATATTGCCGTTTTAACTTCAAAAATTCTTCGCGTTGCACCAGAAGAATCACATGATTTTACTTCATCAGAATAATTCTCATTAGTACCATTAAACTTACGAACACTCTTCCATGTCATGACTATTACAACATCATTTGAATTAACATAAACACATGCTGTTGGTGTAGGTAAACCTCCAATACTGCCATCACTATCAACTTCAGAATCGCCAATAAAAGCACTCTGCCACTCATATAAATCCCACGCTCTCAATTCAGTATTAGAACAGCGATAAACTCCAGAGCATTCTGTGGGTTTTGTTAATGATTCTCCACTATAGTGAGTACCGGAGGACGATCCATAATTGCTTAATTCACTTACATTTAGACGCATACGATTGATTATATCATTAGCAAAATACGAGGCTTGGGTTTGCTGAAAAGACTCAAAACTGCCCTGTTTTGACATAATATGCAGATTAAAAATCCCAATGAGGCCTATCACTAGAATAACCAGTGATACCATTACTTCAATTAAGGAAAATCCATTCCTTTTACATGGCATGAGCGTCAAACTCCCTAAGAAAACCAAGAGTAAATACTCTCGATCTTAAATATCTTTACTTAAACTTGAACTATCATCTAGCATCTAGCATCTAGCATCTAGCATCTAGCATCTAGCATCTAGCATAGATAATAGCTGACTTAAATGTAATCAGATAGTATCTATCTTGTATGATTAATAGGTCAACACAATTTATCAGTATTATACTCGGTTTATTTTGTAAGCACAAAAAACCCGCAGCTTAAATTAAGCTGCGGGTTATTATTTTTAGATCATTGAAATTATTAACGTAATTCAGCAGGAACCGCAAATACAGTGTCTTCTTTACGGCCTTCAACTTCAGTAATAATACTTGGGGCAAGTTTAGCTATTGCGTTAACAACTTGTTGTACTAAAACCTCTGGGGCTGAAGCCCCTGCAGTTACAGCGACTTTCTTCACACCATCAAACCACATAGCCTCCACGTCAGCGGCGGTATCAACGAGATAAGATTGCGTACCCGTTTTCTCAGCCAGTTCACGTAAACGATTTGAGTTAGAGCTATTTTTAGAACCAACAACAATCAATAAATCAACTTCGGAAGACATACTGCGTACAGCATCTTGTCGATTTTGCGTCGCGTAGCAAATATCATCTTTACGCGGCCCCTCAATTGAAGGAAAGCGCTTTTGCAATGCAGTAATAATATCTAAGGTATCATCAACAGAAAGCGTTGTTTGAGTGACAAAACATAAGTTGTCTGGGTTATTAACCTGAAGATTATTAACATCCTCTGGAGACTCAATAAGATAAACACCACCTTTAGGATTATCATATTGTCCCATGGTGCCTTCAACTTCTGGATGGCCTTCATGACCAATCAAAATGCACTCGATACCTTTGCGACTTGCACGAGTCACTTGTAAATGTACTTTTGTCACTAACGGACATGTCGCATCAAAGACTTTTAAACCACGGTTTTTAGCTTCTTTGCGCACAGCTTGTGATACACCGTGCGCACTAAAAATAACAATGCTGTTGTCTGGTACTTGGTCAAGTTCATCAATAAAAAGAGCACCACGCTGTTTTAGATTTTCAACCACATATCGGTTATGTACCACTTCATGGCGTACATAAATTGGAGGTTCAAATAACTCTAAAGCACGCTCAACAATACTGATAGCGCGATCTACCCCGGCACAGAAACCCCGAGGATTGGCCAGTAAAATACTCAGTTCTGGAGACGTCGGATCAACTTTTAGCATGTGATACCTTTTTTACTCAGTTATGACACTGACAACTTCAAGTTCAAATGTAAGTGTGCGTCCTGCGAGGGGATGGTTTAAATCGACGGTAATTGAATCACCAGCAGTATCGCGAACGATACCCGGTATTTCACTCCCACCAGGCCCCGCAAAACTGACAATCACGCCGTCTTCAAGCTTCATATCTGCAGGAAAGCGGCTTCTGTCCATATAATGAATCGCATCAGGATTTGACTCACCAAAAGCGTCTTTTGCCGCTAAGGTAAATATGTGCTTATCACCTTCTTTCAAGTCTTTCAGTTCGTCTTCAAAAGCCGGACTTAGGCTACCGTCACCAATATTTAAACGTGAAGGTTTACCAGATGATTTTGTACTGTCGGCTGTGGAGCCGTCTTCCAGTACTATATTCATATGACATATTAATGAATGACTGTCTTGCTTACTTAAATCTGTCACAGTTAATCTTGCTCCTTCGATGGCTTTGCGTCGGGTCTAAATGATTCCCAAATGATCAATACCGCACCAATAAAGATGCCTGCATCGGCAATATTAAATGCAGGATAATGACTGGTATTCCAGTAAAAATCGACAAAGTCGATTACAAAACCATGCATTAAACGATCAACCAAATTACCTAATGCGCCGCCTATGACTAAGGTAAAGGCTAAATTACTGCGCCATAACGAATAAGATTGCTTGCGCAACCATATTGTTAACAAGGTACTAAAACCGACCGCAATAATGGTAAACAACCAACGTTGCCACCCACCAGCTTCACTTAAAAAACTGAATGCTGCACCGTAATTTCGCACGTAAGTGAAATTAAAAAACGGCAAAAGCTGTATAGACTCATACAATTCAAAATTGCTCAGGACCCATTGTTTAGATAGCTGATCGGCTAAAAACACCAATGCAGCTACCCAATACCAACGCAAGCCACTGTCTTTCCAAGTTAATGGCACAGTACTCATTATCAATGTTTCCTTAAGCGAATTCGCGTTGTTCGCCTTCACCTTCAATATTGGTCACACAGCGTTGACACAATGTTGGGTGAGCTTCAATGGTGCCAACCTCTTCACGATAGTGCCAGCAACGCTCACACTTCTCGGCGCTACTTTTGGCAACCACTAGTTTAAGCGAACTTAGTTCAGTTTCGATGGCATCGCTACCGGCTTGTGACATATCCGCAACAGCTGCTTTAGAGGTAATAAGGATAAATCGTAACTCATCACCGACTTTAGCTAACTCAGCCGCTAAATCGGCATCAGCGAACAATGTCACTTCAGCTTCTAGTGAACCACCAATACGTTTATCACGACGCGCTTGTTCGAGTACTTTGTTAACTTCATTACGAACAGTTAATAGTTTCTCCCAATAATCATCGCTTAAATCACTTTCAAGAGTGACGGCTTCTAAGCCTTGATACCATTCTTGGGTAAACACATACTTTTCACGTTTACCTGGTAATAATTGCCACACTTCATCAGCGGTAAAGCTTAAAATTGGCGTCATCCAGCGAACCATCGCCTCGGCAATATGATAAAGCGCAGATTGACAGCTACGACGTGCATGCCCTTCTTGCTTAGCGGTGTACTGGCGATCTTTAATAATATCAAGATAGAAACTGCCTAACTCTACAGAACAGAACTGCATGAGCTTTTGAGTCACTAAATGGAAATTATATTGATCGTACGCTTCGATGATTTCTTGTTGCAGCACTGCTGCACGACGAACAACCCAACGATCTAACGCGACCATGTCTTCAGATGCGATCATGTCCGTTTCTGGGTTAAAGCCATTCAAGTTAGCAAGCAAGAAACGCGCAGTATTACGAATACGACGATATGCATCAGCACTACGATTTAAAATCTCGTCAGATACGGTCATTTCGCCACTATAATCCGTTGCTGCAACCCATAGACGTAAAATGTCAGCACCAAGCTTATTGATTACTTGTAATGGAGCAATCACGTTACCAACAGATTTTGACATCTTGCGGCCTTTACCATCAACGGTAAAACCATGCGTCAATACTTGCTTATAAGGTGCTTTACCATTCATAGCGGTTGAAATCATCAATGATGACATAAACCAACCACGATGCTGATCGCTTCCTTCTAGGTACAAATCAATGTCATGTCCATGAAACTCTGGACGCGCTGCAACCACTGATGAAAATGATGAACCGGAGTCATACCATACGTCTAAAGTATCTGTCACTTTACGGTACTGATCTGCCTCATCACCTAACAATTCACTTGCCTCTAAATCCCACCAAGCTTGGATGCCTTGTTGTTCAATGCGATGCGCTACGCGTTCCATCAATGAAACACTGTCTGGATGTAACTCATCCGTTTCACGATGAACAAATAACGTAATCGGTACGCCCCACGTACGCTGACGTGAAATACACCAGTCTGGACGGTTTTCAACCATTTTTTCAATTCGGCTTTGGCCCCAATCTGGGATCCACTTGGTTTGTTCGATTTCTTTTAACGCTTGTGAACGCAAGCCATGGTTATCCATAGAGATAAACCATTGTGGCGTTGCACGGAAAATAATTGGCGTTTTGTGGCGCCAGCAATGCGGATAGCTATGGCGGATAGCAACATGCAGTAGTAGTGCGCCCTTTTCTTCTAACAGCGCAACCACGTTGGCGTTAGCTTTAAAAACGTGTTGGCCAGCAAAAAATTCAGTGTCTGGCTTATAAACACCATTGTCGCCAACAGGGTTAGCCACTTCTAAACCGTACTTTTGACCAACAACAAAGTCGTCCTGACCGTGGCCCGGTGCAGTATGAACAATACCGGTACCTGCATCAGTCGTAACATGGTCGCCTAAAATAGCTGGCACATCAAAAGCATAGAATGGATGATTAAAGCGCATTAACTCAAGCTCGGCGCCTTTCACTTCGCCTAAAATAGTGTGCGACTCCGCGCCATAACGCTCAAGACATGACTCAACCAGAACTTGAGCTAATATCAAGGTGGTGGTTTTACCCTCTTTCACAAATTCAACCAAGCTATAATCTAGCTCAGGACTCAGTGATAGTGCGCGGTTAGCAGGCATGGTCCACGGCGTGGTAGTCCAAATTGCCATCGCTACCGGTTTAGTATAATTCTCAACGCCAAATTTAGCGGCAACAGCTGAGCTATCAACTGCAAAAAAAGCCACATCGATGGCAGGAGATGTTTTATCTTCGTATTCTACTTCTGCCTCAGCAAGTGCTGAACCACAGTCGGTACACCAATGCACAGGTTTAACACCTTTGTGCAAATGACCACTTTCAATCACTTTTGCCAATGAACGGACAATATTCGCTTCGGTTGAAAAATCCATTGTTAGGTAAGGATTTTGCCAATCACCTAATACACCTAAACGGATAAAGTCTTCTCGTTGACCATCAACTTGAATAGCCGCATATTTACGGCATTCTTCACGGAACTCTGCCGCAGAAATTTTAACGCCTGGCTTACCGACTTTTTGCTCAACTTTAAGCTCAATCGGTAATCCATGACAATCCCAGCCTGGAATATAAGGCGCGTCAAAACCTGACATGGTTTTAGACTTAATAATGATGTCTTTAAGAATTTTGTTTACCGAATGACCTATATGAATGCTGCCATTGGCGTATGGAGGGCCATCATGAAGAATGAAAGGTTTACGGCCAGTACGGCTTTCACGGATCTGCTGATACAGCCCGTCTTGCGTCCAGCTATTTAACATTTCTGGCTCGCGATTTGCCAAATTACCGCGCATCGGAAACTCTGTTTCCGGCAAATTCAAAGTAAATTTATAGTCGCTCATTGATCCCATACCATTATTTAAAGCTGATTCATTTCAGCTAGCATCGTTGCTAAATAAAGCGCGAGCTTCATTTGCATCATTTAAAATCTGTTTTTTTAGCGCGTCCAATGACTCAAAAGGTTGTTCATCACGGATCTTTGCTACTAATTCCACTTCCACTCGTTTGCCGTATAAATCACCGCTAAAATCAAACAAATGGACTTCTAATCTGCAAGTTTGACCATTTACAGTGGGTCTAAAACCCACATTAGCCACACCATCATAAATATCGCTGCCATCCCAGTACAAGCGAACCGCGAATACCCCTCTGACAGGTACAACGTGTCGTTTTAAGGCAATATTTGCTGTTGGAAAACCGATTGTACGGCCTAATTTTTGTCCGTGAGCAACCTTACCACTTAAAATGAAAGGATGACCCAATAAACGTCTTGCTTGTTCTAAGTGTCCTAACGCCAGCTGTTCTCTCACTGCTGTAGAGCTTACTCGCAACGAACCAACAACAAAGCTTTGTGTACTGACTACAGTAAAGCCAAATTCTTTACCCGCAGCAACGAGCATATCGAAGTTGCCTAAGCGACCTTTACCAAAACAAAAATCATCTCCAACTACGAGATATTTAACGCCGAGCTTTTTAACCAATAACTCTTCAATAAACGCTTCAGCAGGTTGATTAGCAAAGGCTTCAGTAAAGTTGATGCAAAGTAGCTGATCAATTTTAAGCTCATCTAACAATCTAATTTTATCGCGTAGAAGACTAAGCCGCGCTGGCGCATCAGTACCACGAAAACGTTCTTGCGGTTGCGGTTCAAAGGTCATTAACATTGCAGGCAGTTGAAAATGATGCGCTTTACTCACTAAGCTGCTGATCACCTGTGCATGGCCACGATGGACACCATCAAAATTCCCAATGGTCAAAACGCAACCATGATGAGAAGGTAAAATATTGTGTATACCGCGGATTAATTCCATTACGCTCAATACTGCCTATTGCAAATCGGCAGATTATATACCCAAACCAATGTTAGATGCGAGTTTCAACCTCAGATTATTACACCGGATTTTGGATAACTTGCTGATATACCCTTAGTCATTCACATAGGATAAATTATCCCTGACGTTTAATTTTCCAAGGCCGTACACCCAATGCAAGTAAACTTAATAAATAAATAACCGCGCCACCAACAATTAGCTCAATCAACATAAACATACGTTCAAAGGTCTGCCATTCGAGCCATATACTTTGTTGCGGCATAAAATAAACAATGCCAATGGCCATTAAGGTGGTAGAAATGATGACTTTAAACGAGAAAAATAACGTCTGTCGGCTCATTTGATAGACGCCCGCTTTATGCAAACCTCGATATAATAAACCCGCATTTAATAGCGCAGACATTGATGTCGCGATGGCTAAACCCACGTAGCCAAATGGAATGGCAAAGATAAGGTTGAACACCATATTGCTGACCATGGCAATAATGCCATATTTAACCGGAGTTTTAGTGTCTTGGCGCGAATAGTATCCAGGAGCTAATACTTTAATCATCATGAAACTTAATAAACCGCAGCCATAAGCAACCAAACTATACGAAGCCATTTCAACGTCATTTAAGCTAAATGCGCCACGCATAAACAACACCATCAGCATTGGTTTAGCGAGAATAATCAGTCCTAACATAGCTGGAGTGCCTAACAGTAAAATGGCTTTAACTCCCCAGTCCATAGTTTGATTAAAGCCACTGCCTTGGGCATTAACATGCTTTTGCGATAATGCAGGCAAAATTACCGTCGCAATGGCAATGCCAAATAATCCTAAAGGGAACTCCAATAGGCGGTCAGCGTAATACAGCCAACTTATCGATCCCGTCATCAGGAAACTGGCTATAAAAGTGTCGAACAATAAATTAATTTGTGAAACAGACACACCAAATAACGCAGGGATCATTAAGGTCCTAATTTTTACCACCCCTGGGTGATTCCATCCCCACGTAGGCCTAACGAGTGCTTTCTCACGAATTAAGAAAGGTATTTGGAATAGAAACTGAATCAGTCCACCAAAAAACACACCCCAAGCCAAACCAATTTCCGGGTTTTCAAGTGTATGTGCATACCATAAAGCCACAGCAATAATCGCAACATTCAAAAATACCGGCGTAAAGGCTGAAACCGCAAAGCGCCCGCGAGTATTAAGTATCGATCCTGCTAGGGCTGTGAAAGTGATAAACCATAAATATGGGAAGGTAATTTTTAACATCACTGAAGCCAGTTCAAACTTTTCAGCATTCGGCCCATCATTTAACCAATCAACAAACCAGCCGCCACCAAAAAGGGCTGCTAATACCGGAGAACCAATAACACCAACCAAAGTAACAATTGTCACCAGTACACCTAAAGTACCAGCGACTTTACTTAATAACTCGCGAGTATCTTCTGGGGTCATTTTTTCTTGGTACTCAGTCAGTACCGGCACAAATGCCTGCGCAAAAGCACCTTCAGCAAATAAACGCCTTAAGAAGTTAGGTATTTTATTTGCAAAAAAGAACACATCAGCACTGCTGCCTGCTCCCATTAGATTTGCTATCACCACATCACGCACTAAACCTAACACTCGAGACATCAGCGTCATAACACTAACAATTAAGCCTGATTTAAATAATTTTTTGCTCAAACAGCCCCCGGACACTCAATCACTTGTAAGACAATTAATGGGTTTTATAACAAATATTCGATTATAACTCTGTCACACAGACTCAAGAGCTGGTAGAATGCGCCACATATTACACGAGTTGGGTTGAAGAAAGGCACGCTAGATTGGATTAATTTATCTTTATGATAAATATTCAGTTGCAGTCGTTGACAAGACGATAAAAAGCAGGCATATTCCTCGGCCTTAAAAGTATCAAATCCAGTTTTTAGGAGTTGCACCTTGGCTAATAGCAAGTCTGCAAAGAAGCGCGCGCTTCAGTCTGAAAAGCGTCGCCAGCATAACGCTAGTCGTCGCTCTATGTTACGTACATACGTTAAAAGAGTTATCGCGGCTATCAAAAGCGGTGACCATAAAGCGGCTACAGAAGCGTTCGCTATTGCACAACCAATTGTTGACCGTATGGCGACTAAAGGTCTTATTCATAAGAATAAAGCCGGTCGTCAGAAGGCTCGCTTAAATGCAAAAATCAAAGCTATCGCAGCTTAAGTTTTTGTAGATTAAGATTCAAAAAACCGGCTCAGGCCGGTTTTTTTATCACTAAATTTTACCTACCTAGCCTTCTCTTAACGGCTTTAGCCCCTAGAACCAACCTCAACAGCTTAGTATCAACATAATAATGTCAAAATTATTAATAATATGACCCTGAAAAATATCCTGATTAAAGCAAACTACTCTTGAGAACGTTTATAACGTTTTATTAATACAAATAAACCTGAACTCGGAATAGCAAAAGACACTCAAACAGCCATTTGTCTTCCTAACGGCGTTTAATAAACATGCCGACCCAATTATTAACATATAAGGAGTTCCTCTTGTTAATAACACAAATGACAAGTTTGATAGCGGTAGTGGCTAATATTAAGTTCTTTATCATTGTCCTTTTATCTCTTATCCCATGTTCGGGTTAATAAGAATGACGACAAATTAAGAAAGAGTAAAAAGCAGGATGGAAGTTTTCAATAATTTCAGCAGAAAATAATCAATTTTGATGGTAGGGGATGGTATTGACCATATTGATACATTGTAGGTTTGTGGTGTGAAGTGTCTGTTTGATTGCGATCAGTCTGCGACATGCTGCATTTATTAAACTTACAGAACTAAACGTCTTAACTTAAGACATCATCAATGAGATGCATCCGTTAAGACGTTTGCGGAGTCAATTTAATAACAATACATATTATTTAATACTTGAATTAACTCTTTTACCTCATTACTTTTTAATGAATAAAAAACGGTTTGTGCTTCTTTCCTGGTACAGACTAGATTGTCTTTACGAAGCCATGCCAAATGTTGAGATAAAGCCGATTGACTCAAACCCAACTTTTTATTCATTTCACCAACACACATTTCACCTTCATTAAGAAGATGACACAAAATAAACAATCTACGTTCATTTGCTAATGCTTTTAGCAATACGACCGCATGATCTGCTTGCTGCTGCATTTTTTCTATATTCATCACGCGCTCTTCTCCTCATCTAACCCCGCTCTAATATAGCGTTCCCTTACAAATAGAGTCGGGACATAAAGCACACTTTTTGGTAGATTGTTGTAAAAAATGAGACTTAGCTAAAATAATCAAAGGAAACTCATGAAAAACTATCAAAGAGCCTCTCTCGTCGGTGCCATTTTTGCCGCACTTATTGGCTGCCAAACAACGTCACCAACCAAATCAACAGCACCTCAATTAGTGATTAATGATTCTGATGATGCAAAAATTAGCCAACAATTAGCCAAACAGGCTTTATCGTCTCGTTTAAGTTATGACATAGTCGAATCACTCACTGTTGAAGTTGGGCCAAGATTAGCTGGCACGGATAAAGATATAGTCGCGGTAGATTGGGCTATGGAAAAATTGTGGTTGCTCGGATTTGATAAAGTGTACAAGGAGTCGGTTCAAGTTCCCGCATGGTCAAGAGGCAGTGCACACGCAAGTATCGTAGCGCCTTATGAGCAGCCATTAGTCGTTACCGCCTTAGGTGGTAGCGTGGCAACGCCTGTTAACGGTATTCAAGCATTAATTGTACGCTTTGACAGCTTAGAAGAGCTATCTAATGCATCACCAGGACGCATCGAAGGCAAAGTTGTATTCATCGACCACAAAACTGAACGCCATATTACAGGTAAAGGTTATGGCGAATCCGTAGGCGGCCGTTCTCGAGGAGCCATAGTTGCTGCACAAAAAGGAGCGGTAGCCATCGTTATCCGCTCTATTGGTACGGATCATGACAGAATGGCCCATACTGGTATGATGCGATATGAAGAAGGGACACCTAAAATTCCTGCGGCAGCAATGTCGAATCCAGACGCCGATTTAATTAATGCGATGTTAAAGCGCGATCCTAACATCACGTTATCATTAAATATGACCTCCGAAAATCTAGGCATAGCCACATCTTATAATGTCATTGCAGAAGTCACAGGCAGCAGTAAGCCTGACGAAATAGTCCTTATCGGTGCTCATCTAGATTCATGGGATGAAGGTACAGGTGCAATTGATGATGGCGCTGGTGTGGCGATTGTCACCACCGCAGCTAAACTTATCCAAGACTTACCACAAAAGCCAGCACGTACTATTAGAGTGGTATTATACGCTGCAGAAGAAGTCGGTTTAGTCGGCGGTAAAGCCTATGCAGCACAACATGCTGATGAATTAGATAAGCATTATATTGCCGCAGAATCTGATTTTGGCGCAGGACCAGTATACAAGATTGATTTTAACGTTAATGCCGCTACATTTGAGCAAGTCAAACAAGAACATTCTGCGATGACGTTAAACGGCGTCGAGCTAGGAAATAATGAAGCGTCTGGTGGCCCAGATGTTTCAATTCTTCCAGCCTTAGGTGTTCCAGTAGCGTCGTTAAATCAAGATGGTACAGACTATTTTGATTATCACCATACACCTAACGACACCTTGGATAAAATTGATCCCAAGAAACTAGCCCAGAGTGCTGCAGCTTATGCACAATTTGCGTATATGATGGCGCAATCAGAAATTGACTTAAGGCCTGTTACTCAGCAAAAAGAACAACACTAGTTGGTTTCTTCCAATCGAGTTTAAAAATCAGACACTAAAAAGCCCTTATTTAAGGGCTTTTTAGTGAGCAAATTTATTATTTTAGAGAACGTTACTTTTGTTCGTCTCGTAAAAATACTGGCGCTGTGGGTGTCGATTGCGCTTCGTTATAATAATAACCTTCAAGATCGAATGCTGTTAATTGTTCAACACTGGTAGGTTTAGTATCAACTATATAACGAGCCATCAATCCACGCGCTTTTTTGGCGTAAAAGCTAATCACTTTAAACTGACCTTTTTTGCAGTCTTTAAAGACTGGCGTAATCAACTGTCCTTCAAGTTGCTTAACGTTGACCGATTTGAAGTATTCATTCGAGGCTAAATTGACAATGATATCGTCACCCTGCTCTTTCAACGCCTTATTCACTTCAGCAGTGATAGTCTCGCCCCAAAAAGCATATAAGTTACGGCCCTGTGGGTTTGTCAGTTTAGTACCCATTTCTAACCGGTACGGTTGAATTAAATCTAATGGTTTAAGCAAACCATACAAACCAGACAAAATACGCAAATGCTTTTGACTAGAAGCCATTTGTGATTCAGATAAATGATCGGCATCAAATCCTGTGTAGACATCGCCTCGAAACGCGAAAATAGCCTGTTTGGCATTATCAAGGGTAAACGGTGGTTGCCAGTCAGCAAAACGCGCAGCATTCAGTCCGGCAATTTTATCGCTTACTTTCATTAAACTGGCAATATCCATTGGTGTTAATTCACGGCATACATCAATCAATGTTTGGCTTTGTTTAAGTAAACACGGTTGAGTATGGGTATTAGTGATAGGTGGATTTTCGAAATCTAATGTTTTCGCAGGTGAAACTAAAACCAGCATAAGTACGCTCCGGATAAAATCATAATGTCATCATACTGAACTGATATAAAAAAACCATGCTGTAGTAGCATGGTTTTTTCGATTACCTTAATAGGTAAATATTATTTTTTGACCGGCTCTGCTGAGTTAGGCCAAATTTTTTCTTCTAATTGATCGGCTAATTCCGGAAACTTACTGGTGTCAAATACCGGATCAATACCGGCGTCTATCTGTTCACGGTAATCATTAATCACTCTAACCGCTAGACCAGACAACAAGACTAATGCCACTAAGTTAACAATGGCCATTAGCCCCATCGACACATCAGCTAAATCCCAAACCAAACTAATTTTAGCAAGAGAACCAAACATCACCATACCCAAAACCACTAAACGGAATATAGGTAAGGCTTTTTTACTATTGCCTGACAAGAACATGACATTAGTTTCGGCATATGAATAGTTGGCAATAATAGACGTAAAGCAAAAGAGTAAAATAGCAAAAGCAATAAATGCCCCGCCCCAATCACCTACATGACTGGTTAATGCACTAATAGTTTTAGCAATACCATCAGAGCTAGAGGCTGCATCACCGGATAATAAAATAATCGCTGCTGTTGCGGTACAAATAACAATTGTATCAACAAACACGCCCATCATTTGCACAAAACCTTGCGATGCTGGGTGGTTAGGGTTTGGTGATGCACTTGCCGCAACGTTAGCGGCACTTCCCATACCTGCTTCGTTTGAAAACAATCCTCGGGCAATACCAGCTTGCATTGCTTGTGAAACACTAAATGCAACACCACCTGCAGCGGCTTCTTGCCAACCAAATGCACTGTTAATAACTAACATGAATATGTCGGGTAACTTTTCAATATTCATACCCACAACGACAAAAGCAATAGCAATATAAGCAATAGCCATCACAGGCACAATTAACTCAGACGCTTTAGCAACCTTCTTAAGGCCTCCTACGATGACAAAGGCACTGCAAATAACAATGCCGATTCCAACATAGACGGGCTCAAAGCCAAACACTTGCGTCATCGCACCAGTTATAGTGTTAGCTTGAACAGCATTAAATACTAAACCAAAAGCTAGAATTAAAAAGATTGAGAAAAGCACGCCCATCCAACGTTGACCGAGACCTTTCTCCATATAATAAGCAGGCCCACCTCGGTACTGACCATCACCATCTTTCACTTTATAGACTTGCGCAAGTGTCGACTCAATCATTGCGGTTGCCATACCGAGAACCGCAATAGCCCACATCCAGAACACAGCACCGGGTCCTGCTGTACCAATAGCAACGGCCACACCGGCCATATTACCGGCGCCTACACGCGCAGCCATGCTAGTACAAAAAACTTGAAATGATGATAAGCCATGCTTACCTGGGCGACGGCTAATAGCCAATACTTTAATGCCATGAACAAAGTGAGTGACTTGAATAAAACCGAGACGAATGGTGAAAAATAATCCCGCACCTACCAGCCCATAAACTAATAGCTTGCCCCAAAGCAGGCTATTCATGAAATTAATAATCGTTTCTAACATTGCCATATTGTCTAATCTTCCCCGTTATAAGGTTATTTTTCTGTATCAGGCTATTGCGCTGAATGTTAAATCACATAATGGACTGACCAGGCACTTCATATGCAAGCTGCTATGTGTCAAACGGTAAAACCAATAAAAGTGCCAAATAAAGGCGCCATTATAAAAGCTAATGATGGTGGATTAATAGGTATAGATCATCAAGGGCAGTGAATGCTAAAACAACGTTACCTACCAGATACATCGCCTAAGTAAATAACACTTTGAAGCAACACAAATAAAACAAAAAAACAACAAGTGATATCCATCACACTTTATCACTTCTATTATTAATGCTCTATGCTTAAAGCATTGGCAAATCGTTATTAAATTTCAAGTAATTATCGACATACTGGCCAAAATTGCGATCTAAACTAAAAGTGACTCGTCAAAAATTAGATAAAGGCCACATTATTGTAATTAAATTACAGATACAGTGTTCTCAAAGAAAGTTAAATAATTATTTTCACTTTTAATCGAGGTCACAATGACTAACTCAAATGAAATAACTGCACTAAAAAAATACGTACGAGCGACTAACTTCTTGGCGACATCGCAAATTTACCTGAAGCAAAACGTACTTTTTAAGCGTCCTTTACAACATACTGACATCAAGCCTCGTTTACTTGGTCACTGGGGAACATGTCCTGGTATCAACTTTGTTTACGCTAACGTCAACCGTCTTATTGTTAAGCATAAGCGTGAATTCATTTACCTTGTTGGTCCTGGCCACGGTTTCCCAGCAGTACAGGCTAACTTATTTGTAGAAGGTTCATTAAGCCATTTCTACCCAGAGACCATACCTTATACAGAAACGGGTATCGAAGATATCTGTAAAAAATTCTCAGCTGCTTATGGTTATCCATCACATGCAAACCCTGAAGCACCAGGTCAAATACTAGAAGGTGGTGAGCTTGGTTATTCACTTTCAGTTGCTTGGGGCTCTGTATTAGATAACCCAAATCTTATTGCCGCCTGTTTAATTGGTGACGGTGAAGCAGAAACAGGTCCATTAGCTGCATCTTGGTATGCCAACCGTTTAGTCTCACCAGATAACAACGGTGCAGTGCTACCAATCGTACATATTAACGGTTACAAAATTTCCGGCCCTACTCGTATGGGTCGTATGAGCCATGAAGAGCTAGATTTAGAATTCCGTGGTCTTGGTTATCACCCAATCATCGTTGACGATGAAATGGAAACCGATATTTTTGAACAGATGACTGCAGCAATGGACTTGTCATATGACATGATCAATGACATTCAACGTCGCGCACGTTCAGGCGAAGATGTCGTTAAACCACGCTGGCCAGTTATTTTAATGAGAACAGCAAAAGGTTGGACTGGTACCACTGAATATGATGGCAAAAAACTAGCAGGTAACTGCGAATCTCATCAAGTTATTGTGAGCAACTGCGCCAAAGATAAAGGCCATCTTGAAGCACTTGATAAGTGGTTGGCTAGCTACAAGTTTGACGAATTAGTGCAAACCACTGAAAGCGGTGAATTGATATTTGATAAAGACATTATGTCTTTGATGCCACCAAAAGAATTATGTTGTGGTCGTCAACGTCTAAGTTACGGCGGTGAAGTGGTACGTGCTTTAGCAAATCCAGATTTAAACAAATTGGGTTACGGTTCAGAAACAGCTCGTGGTCAACGTGGTTTCTCAATGTTGAAAATGGGTGAGTGGATGCGTGATGCATTCAAACTAAATCGCGATCAACGTAACTTACGAATCTTCAGCCCTGATGAAACATACTCAAACCAACTACAAGCTGTGTTTGAAGAAACCGACCGCGCATGGCAGTGGCCAATCGAAAGCTGGGACCAAGATATGTCTCGCGATGGCCGCGTGATTGAACTGCTATCTGAAAATTTACTTTTCGGTATGCTACACGGTTACACAGTAACAGGTCGTCACGGTATGTTCCCTACCTACGAGGCTTTCTCACAAGTAGTGTCATCAATGGCGGATCAATACTGTAAATATGTTCATGCAAGCCAAGGCATTCATTTCCGTAAGCCTATCCCTGCATGTAACGTCGTATTGTCTTCATTATTAGAACGTCAAGATCACAACGGCTATTCTCACCAGAATCCGTCTTTCCTAGGCGCTATGTTAGAGAAGCACCCAAACATTATCTCTGCTTATTTACCAGCAGATGCTAACAGCACCTTGGTTTACACTGAACGTGCTTATGCTGATCGCGATAAACTGAACATTATCGTTGCTGGTAAGAAGTCTCTTCCACAGTGGTTATCACTGGATGAAGCCCGTAAGCAAGCAAAAGATGGCATCATGGTGTGGGATTTCGCCTCTGATGAAAACCCAGATGTAGTACTTGCAGGTTGTGGTGACTATGCAACGCAAGAATGTATGGCTTCATTGGTATTAATTCGTGAGATTTTACCAAGAGTTCGTATCCGTTTTGTGAGTGTGTCAGAACTTCACAGCAGCGGCCTAGGTAGCCTTAAGTTCCAAAGCAAGCCTTGGATGATGGATGAAGTCTTCACTGAAGATAAAGGCGTGGTATTTAACTACCATGGCTACCCAAACACCATCAAAAAGCTAGTGTTTGATTATAAAGGTAACCGTCGCTTCCGCATCAAAGGTTATGAAGAAGAAGGTTCAACTACAACTCCATTTGATATGGGCGTGCGTAACGGTACTTCTCGTTACCACCTAGTGATTGATATGGCATACAAGTTATTCCAACAAGGCGTAATTGATGAATCACAACATGTGACCATCACTACCGACATGTTACAACGCTTGGTAGACCATAAAAACTATATCAAAGCAAACGGCGTCGACCCTGAAGAGATCGAAAACTGGGTGTGGACTCGTTAAGTAAAGCTACTTTACACAATAAAAAATACGCCTTCAGGGCGTATTTTTGTTTTTATCGTTACCCAAAGTATCCATTTAGGGCAGATTAAACTAACTTATTAAAAATAATGATGATATTCACAATTCGTTTTCAATCATTTATAAAATAGAACAAACATACTTAACTCATGTTTTGATTCATTATTTCAAAGAAATAGAATTTCAACCTAAGTGCTATCGACTCTTCCATTACCAAAAATTAATCCTTTTTACTATGGAAAAACATCTAATTACCAACCATAATTGCGCCGCTGACTAAAATACAAAGAAACACCACATTAAGCGTCAGTAATGCATGACAATAACAACTCCGTTACATGCATATTTGGTGGAGTAAAATAACAATGGACGTAAATATGATGAAGAACACATTAAAAGTAGTATTACTCACCTCTATGTTGCCTTTCGCTGCATCAGCTGCACAAGAATTAACACCTTGGTACGTTGGTGGTGGTTTAGGCGTAAACAACTATGAACCTAGCTGTGACCAAAAAACCATGAAAGTATGTGGTGAAGATGACCCATATGCTTGGGATGTTTTTGGTGGTTATTTATTTAACGAATATGTTGGTATTGAACTAGGCTACCGTGACCTTGGTCGTGCTGAGTGGACTGATTATTCTAACAAGCGCAATGATGTTGGTGCTCGTGGAATGTCATTAGGTTTTGTTGGTTTTTACCCACTTGCAGACAAGTGGAGCTTATCAGCTGAAGCTGGTGCGTTTAACTACCTAATCTCGAACAAAAAAGAATACAACACTGAATATTACAGTGATAGCGGTATTGCACCATACTTAGGTGCTGGTATTGGTTATAACTTTACTGACAATTTAAAGTTACAAGCTAAATACCGTCGTTATGAAAATCTTGACGAAGAAAAGTGGAATACACTTTCAATGGAAAGTAACTATTGGGGTCTTGAGCTAAGCTACCGTTTTGGTACTAGTGCTCCAGCTCCAGTTGCTGCTCCAGTTGTTGTTGCACCAGTTGTTGTTCCACTTGGTGATGATGATAAAGATGGCGTAACAAACAACATCGACAAATGTCCAGACACACCATCAACTCACAAAGTTGATGCTACTGGTTGTAGCGTTTATGAAAACGTTACAACTAAGTATGACTTAGGTGGTATTTTATTTGCTAATGATTCAGCTGAAATCCGTGCTGGTTCGTTTGCTGATTTAGAAAAACTTGCTGACCACTTAACTAAATACCCACAACACACTGTATCTGTTCAAGGCCATGCGTCTAACGTAGGTAAAGCAGAATACAACATGAAGCTTTCTGAGCGTCGTGCGGTAGCAGTTGCAAGTGCACTAAACAAAAAATATGGCATTAGCATCAGCCGTATCAGTTCTGTTGGTTACGGTGTAACTAAACCAGTTATGCAAGGTAGCTCAGCTGAAGCTAACCGTGTTAACCGTCGTATCGAAGCTATCGTGACGGGTACTGAAAAGCGCGTAGTATTACGTTAATTGTAATATAGATACGCTATACTTTAGAAGTCGCTGCTTGCAGCGACTTTTTTATTTTAAGAACAACGTAAAAACCAGTACACCAGTGACTAACACTGACGTTGCGGTATTAGAATTGGAAGTATGTTCCGTATAATCTGACCGATTCTGTCCATTTAGCAACAATAATGGCTTTAAATAAGCGAAAATAACGGATAATTTCGTAATTTTTTTACAAATAAAGTTGGAATAATCCCTAAAATCGCTTCTAATAAAGGCATTGATCTATATTCATTGCTTAACGAGAGGAAATTTCCATGGCCAATGCACTCGCGCAACTCAAATCATTCACGACCATCGTTGCTGATACCGGCGACATAGAAGCTATTAAACGTTACCAGCCTGAAGATGCAACAACCAACCCATCACTCATTTTAAAAGCCTCGCAGATCCCTGAATATGCTTTTCTTATCGAGAATGCTATCGAATGGGCTAAAACCCAAAGCCACAGTATTGAACAACAGATTGAAGATGCAGGTGACAAGCTTGCTGTGAATATTGGCGTAGAAATTTTAAAGCTAGTGCCAGGTCGTATCTCAACAGAAGTCGATGCTCGCTTATCATTTGACAAGCAACGCTCAATCGACAAAGCGCACAAGCTAATCAAATTATATAAAGATGCCGGAATTGATAAATCACGTATTTTGATCAAATTAGCTTCTACTTGGGAAGGTATTTGCGCAGCAAAAGAACTTGAACAAGAAGGCATCAACTGTAATCTAACATTGCTATTCAGCTTTGCTCAAGCAAGAGCTTGTGCAGAAGCTGGCGTATACCTTATTTCGCCTTTTGTGGGTCGCATCTTAGATTGGTATAAAAAAGACACCGGTCAAGATTACACTGCAGAAACCGATCCTGGTGTTGTCTCTGTTACTGAGATTTACAACTACTACAAGCAGAACGGTTATAACACAGTTGTTATGGGTGCAAGTTTCAGAAATATCGGTGAGATTATCGAATTAGCCGGTTGTGATCGTCTAACGATTGGACCAGCATTGTTAGAAGAATTAGCCAATACTGATGTAGAAATTATCCAGAAATTGGTTGCAACGCCAGCAACACAGTCTGCTCCAGCTGCGTTAACTGAAGAACAATTCCGCTGGGTATTTAACGAAGACCCAATGGCAGTTGATAAGTTAGCAGAAGGCATTCGTAATTTTGCCATCGATCAAGGCAAACTAGAAGTTATGCTAAAAACAAAATTAAGCTAGTTGGAGGCTTTACTCGTGACTACACTGACACAAAGCACGACTTGGAAGGCGCTACAAACCCATTCAAGTCAACTACCTCACATGCGCGAATTATTTGCCCAAAACCCACAACGTTTTGAGCAAATGAGCGTTGCGGCTTGTGGTCTGTTTTTAGATTACTCTAAAAACCGTGTGAACGATGAAACACTTAAGCTGCTATTCTCTCTCGCTAAAGAAGCAAAACTGAGTGAAAAAATTACTGCAATGTTTAATGGTGATGTGATTAACAACACCGAACAGCGCTCAGTATTGCACACTGCATTACGCAGTAAAGCAACTCAAACGATTATTGCTGAAGGAGCGAATATCGTTCCTGAAGTGCAACAAACATTAGCTAAAATGGCTAAGTTTGTTGGCTCAGTGCAATCAGGCGAGTGGAAAGGTTATACCGGTAAAGCGATTACAGATATCGTCAGTATCGGCATTGGAGGTTCATTTCTTGGACCTAAAATTGTTTCACAAGCGCTTAGACCATATTGGCAAGAAGGACTTAATTGCCATTTTGTTGCCAACGTAGATGCGACATCTATTTGTGAAAAATTAAAAAACCTCAATGCTGAGACCACATTGTTTGTGATGTCGTCAAAATCATTCAGTACTCAAGAGACTCTAACCAACACCCTTAGCGCTAAAGATTGGTTTTTAGGCCAGGGTGCAAGCCAACAAGATGTGGCTAAACACTTTGTTGCAGTAACATCTAATGTAACAAAAGCCACTGAGTTTGGTATGGACGCAAACAACATATTCCCAATGTGGGATTGGGTTGGCGGACGCTACTCATTATGGTCAGCCATTGGTTTACCTATTGCGCTACTTGTTGGTATGGATAACTTTACGGCCTTGTTAGATGGCGCGCATCAAATGGATCAACATTTTGCTGATACGCCTATCGAACAAAACATGCCAGTCATCATGGCTATGTTGTCAGTATTGTATGGTAATTTTCATGGTGCTCAATCACATGTCATTTTAACCTACGATCATTACTTACGTGGTCTTCCAGCTTATTTCCAACAACTCGACATGGAAAGTAATGGTAAATCAGTGACTCTCGATGGTACTGACGTCGATTACAGCACCGGTCCCGTTATTTGGGGCGGTGAAGGCACTAACGGTCAACATGCATACCACCAGTTACTACATCAAGGCACTGCACTTATTCCTGCTGACTTTATTATGCCGCTGCAAAGTCATAATCCGTTGGGTGAACATCATGACCAACTTGCATCAAACTGCTTTGGACAAACCCAAGCCTTAATGCAAGGTCGTACCTACGATGAAGCACTTGCTGAGCTAAGTAATAGCAAGCTTGATGAGCAACAAAAGCCGCTTATAGCCAAACATAAAGTAATGGTTGGTAATAAGCCAAGTAATACCTTATTGATGGATAAGCTAACGCCAACAACATTAGGTGCGTTAATCGCGCTATATGAGCACAGAACCTTTGTTCAGGGTGCTATATGGCAGATAAACTCATTTGATCAATGGGGTGTAGAGCTAGGTAAGCAATTAGGCAATGATGTGCTTGAACGAATTGGTGCAGACCACGATGCTACCGATTTAGATGGATCGAGCAATGCATTAGTGAACCTATACCGTAAAGGTAAGCTATAAAACAAAAACTAGCCTTGAATAAAAACCTCAGCTTGCTGAGGTTTTTTTATGCGTTTTTGATATCGAATTCACTAAATTGTGATTTATTAGTAACGTAAATGCAACACAACTATTGCACCCTATAGCTGAAATATGGTACTTATTTGTGCAGAGACATCATAATAACAAGGGAGGTTACCATGGATCGATTAGACTATGGTGGTGCGCTAGACGAAGTTGTTGAAAGACCAACCCGTTCAAAAAGCTCGTCAAAAAAACGCAAATGGCGTGAAATTGAAGCCATTAAGGATAAGCAGCGTTTACTCAAGGAATTGCAAGATATTGATGATTCATTCGATTTCGACGTTAATACACTAGTGCTTTAATTAGATCCCATCACACTTAACCGTAAAATCGATTAGAAGAGCGCATAATGCGCTCTTTTTGTTTGCCAAGATTTATAGCTTGCCTATGCAATGCACATCATAGCCCTCTAGCCCAAGGGCAATAACATCATTTATTATCTGCATGTTCAATATAGGTCCGTAAATCTTCAAAAATCGTTTTATCATTATCATTAAATAACGGATCTTCAATTAACCGATTTTGACATAATACGGTTATTTTTTGCCAATCGTTATTATCTAATGCCTTAACAAAATTCGGAAAGACTTCTCGTTCTTCATACTGCATATGCAATTGTTGTAGTTCAATATACTCTTTAAGATCATTAATCAGCTTGTCGCGCGAGATAACCACATCCGAAAGAATCATATTCAAGCTATAAACTAAAGCACCCGATGCCTCAGCCAAACGATGATGTTCATTATAAAGTTGGCCACAATTCGCTAAACCCGTTTTATTACTGTAATAATCGAAAATAATATCTTCCAACGGGTGATGACTATGCTCAGCATAGCCTTGCATATACTCAACGATATCCCTAACCAGATTAAAATTAACTCCGTTACCTTCAGCCAATCGAGTCAATTTATTCGAAAGGATATTCAACAAAATGGCAATATGCTTATGATCGCGCATTAAACGTTGCAACATAACCTTCTCCCGTCATCTATCTACAAAACACCAATGTATAAATAATAGCCAATAATGAGTCTTTTACTAATCTACACTGGGATAAGCATAATGAGGTATGACCAAGATCATAATATTGGAATATAAAAAAACACCTAATATCAATCCAATTGATATTAGGTGTTAGATATCTGAAACTAAGAGGTTACTTTAGCACAGCAAACATATGCGCTTTAAGCTGCTCAAAGTCAGCATCTAATTCTGCTGATAAAATCGTTTTTTGTGCCACCGCAGCTAATTCAGGAGGTAACGGTAAATTAATGTTCAACTCACGGTCAACCACATCTTTAAACTTAGCAGGATGCGCTGTACCAAGAAACACCCCAGTTTCTTTACTAGTTAACCCAAGCGTTAATGCATGAGCTGCAATCGCCGCATGGGGCTCTGATTGATAACCCAACTGATAAAGTTCTGCTAAGGCGCCAGCGGTGGCATCTTCAGAAAGAGCCACGCCAGTTACCAATGATAACGGCCAGCCCATTTGCTCACAAATCGCTTCTACACGAGGCCAATTGCTTGGCTCTGACACATCCATAGCATTAGACATGGTCGCCACGGTTTTATGTGGTTGCCATTCACCACCAGTGAGATAACGCGGTACCGTGTCATTACTATTGGTTGCAGCAATAAAACGCTTAATTGGTAACCCCATGGCTTTAGCAAATAACCCAGCGGTTAAGTTACCAAAATTACCACTGGGTACAGACATCACAAGCTCATGATGTCCAGCTTGTTTTGCTTGCGCTACCGCTTCAAAGTAATAGCATATCTGAGCTAATAAACGACTAATATTAATCGAATTAGCAGAATTTAACGCTAAGCCGTCACGAACATCACTGTCATCAAAAGCTTGTTTAACCAGATGCTGACAAGCATCAAAGTCAGATGTTACTGCCACGGTATGAATATTTTTACCTAAGGTAGTAAACATCTTTTCTTGCAGTTCACTAATTTTACCTTTGGGGTATAACACCATTACATTGACGTTATCTAGGCCGTAAAATGCATCCGCTACTGCAGCGCCAGTATCACCCGATGTTGCGGTTAAAATAGTCAGTTTTTTATTGCCGGCAAGTAAATCAACGCATTGAGCCATAAACCGTGCGCCAAAATCTTTAAACGCTAATGTCGGACCATGAAAAAGTTCTAAACAAGCACGTTTATCATCAACCTTAACGAGTGGTACATCGAAGGTAAATGCTTTATCAACAAGCTTATCAACATTCTCCTGCCCGAGTTCATCCGCTAACCAAGCACCCAAGACTTTTTTGCTTCGCTCAGCAAAGGGTAATGCCAGTAATGCATCAATATTGGATAGTACTGGAATGGACTTTGGGAAAAACAATCCTCTATCTTTACCTAAACCCAGTTGAAGCGCTTGACTGAAGTTAACTACCTGCGATGGGTGTTTTAAGTTATATAATTCCATTGCGACTGCCTTTTAAATTTCAATATCAATAATGTGAAAGAGAGCGTTACACGCAGCGCGTGCCAAGTTTATCTAATTTACAAACGTGAGCAAAACCACCTTGCTCAGATATATAATGTTGCATCAACCAGTTTTTGGCTTTTTCTGCGGTGGCTAAATCGTCGGTTACACTAAACAATGTGGGGCCGCTGCCAGAAATACCGCTAGTCAGCATGCCTAATTCAGCTAATGCCGCTCGTGCTTCGGTATAACCAGGTATTGCGGATGCACGATAAGGTTCGGCCAAAACATCTTTCAGCATTTCAACTGCCAAAGCAGCGTCTTGCTGATAACTCGCGTGAACAAATGCACTTAAATAACGACCAAAATCGATGGCTACAGACTTATCATATTGCTGCGGCAGCAATTCGCGCATTTTGGCAGTAGATAATGAAATTCCCGGGTAAGCGATAACCCAATACCAATTATCAAAACTTGGAATAGCAGCGCATGCTTTGTTACTGGCATTTAGCATTAGCTGCATGCCGCCTAAATAGCATGGCGCTACATTGTCATAATGCACGCTGCCAGATATCTTCCCTTCAAACTCGCCCATCAATGCTAATAAGGCTTGCTGGTTAAAAGGCTGTCCAAAATGTTCATTTAAGGCATATAACGCAGCGACTACAGAGCTGGCACTAGAGCCTAACCCACTGCCTACTGGAAGGTTTTTCTCTAAACAAACAGTTACACCATCTTGGCGCTGTAATTTATCTAAAAAAAACTCAGCACATTGGTAAACAATATTGTCCTTACCATCACTTGGTAATTTATGTGCCCATTCACCTGTTTGGCTATATTCAACCCCGCTGGCAGCGACGCTAATCATCACTCTATCGCCCAATAATGAGCCGTCAATCGGCGCCAATGCAGCGCCTAGCAAATCAAAGCCAACACCAACATTGCCCATAGACGCAGGAGCATACACAGTAAGCGTGTCTTGGCTTACTTTTAACGTTTGATTCATAACCCAACCTCACGAGTCCAGTTTAAGGTTCTTAATACGTCAGCAAAGGCCCCGGCAGCAGTAACATCGGTACCAGCACCATAGCCTCTTAATACAAAAGGAATTGGTTGATAATAACGGCTATAAAATGCCAGCGCATTCTCGCCACCTTTAACACTGTATAATGGATCAGTTGCATCGACTTCAACAATTCTGACATGGCATTGCCCGTCTTCAATTTGGCCAACATAACGCAGCACTTTACCTTCGGTTTTAGCCGCCGCGACTCGAGCAGAGATAAGGTCATCTAATGAAGCAAGATTCGCCATAAATTGATTAACATCGCCTGAGTCGTCAAAATCAGCAGGCAATACAGATTCAATATTAATGTCTTCAAGCTCTAATGGCAGGCCAACTTCACGAGCAAGAATGAGTACTTTACGAGCGACATCCATACCACTTAAATCATCACGAGGATCGGGTTCAGTAAAACACTTGTCACGCGCAATCGCAGTCGCTTGCGATAAGCTCATACCGTCATCTAACATACCAAAAATGTAGGATAATGACCCAGACAAAATACCATTAAACTTATGTAGCTTATCACCGGCATACATGAGTTTTTTCAAGTTATCGATAACCGGTAAACCAGCACCTACCGTCGTTTCATACAAAAATTGTCGACGCTGAGTTAAAGCCGTTTTACGCAATGCTTGATAGTAAGCATAATCACGAGTATTCGATTTTTTGTTTGGAGTAACAACATGGAAACCGGCATTCATCACATCAAGGTAACGGTCTGACACTAACTCGCTTGATGTACAATCAACCAGTACAGGATTAAGTAATTGCTGCTCTTGCCCCCACTCAAGTAGCTTAGCTAAATCATATGCTTGGCCCTTCTCGGCCAGTAATGACTGCCACTCGCCAAGTTCAATACCTTCACTATTCAACAACATTTGGCTCGAATTAGCGATCCCACATACACGAATACTAATGTGCTGTTCTTTTAACATCGCACTCTGCTGCTTGATTTGATCGAGTAATCCAGCACCCACATTACCGCTACCGACTAAAAACACATCTAAATACTGCTGAACATCGAAAAATGCTTGATGACATGCACCAATGGCATGCTTGGTTTTTTTCTGTTGAATAACGGTAGAAATTGATCGCTCTGATGAACCCTGAGCAATAGCAATGATATTGACACTGGCTTTAGCTAGTGCTGTAAAAAATTTAGCCGCTACGCCCTTATGGGTTTTCATACCATCACCAATCAAAGACACTATCGCCAAATCTTGACGCAATTCAATCGGCTCAAGTAATTCACTTTTTAATTCAAGCTCAAATTCTTGTTCTAGTGCCCATTTAGCTTTGTTTGCTTGAGAGGTAGAGACACAAAAACTGATACTGTATTCAGATGAGCTTTGGGTAATAAGAGAAACCGAGATACCACTGCGAGAGATAACCGCTAAAGTCCTGCTTGCCATGCCGACCATGCCTTTCATTCCTGGGCCGGAGACGTTAAACATGGTTTGATTGTCTAAATTTGAAATCGCTTTAACTTGTAGCCCTGTTTTATCATCATCATTAGACACCAATGTACCGGGAGCTGACGGATTAAAACTGTTTTTGATATAACAAGGGATTTGATATTGAGCAATTGGCGCAATCGTTTTAGGGTGCAATACTTTGGCGCCAAAATATGAGAGTTCCATCGCTTCTTGATAGCTTAATTGTGACAATAATTTAGCGTCGGCCACAACACGTGGATCAGTGTTATAAACTCCATCCACATCAGTCCAAATTTCACAACTAGAAGCGTCTAAACAAGCGGCCAACACTGCAGCAGAATAATCAGAACCATTACGACCTAATGTTACGACTTTGCCTTGAGCATCTGCGGCAGTAAATCCAGGCATCACCCAGACTCGGTATTGATCAAGCGGCAATAAGGTAAAGCGAGGCTTGCTAACCGCAATATCGACTACAGACTCCAACGGCTGACCATGAGCTAAAAATAACGCGACTGGATCTAATTGTGCTGAAGTAATGTCTTTCGCCAACATTACTTGTTCCATTAATGCTGCTGATAAGCGCTCTCCGGTCACCACTAATTCAGCACGAACACTATCAGGGCATTCTCCCAATAACCTGATTCCATACAACTTATCTTTCCAAACCTGCATTTGCGCAGCTAATTTCTCGACCAATAATTTATGTTGAACGGCTGTAATAAGTGAAGTGGCATCAGAAAACAAACCACTAAATACACCATTGATATGGTCTAACACTGGCTGATAGTCTTGTTGATTAACAGCGATATCAACCATTTCTAACAGTGCATTGGTTACTGTTGCAGGAGCAGAAAGTACCGTAGCAACAGATTCTGTCGAAGCCGTATCAGCAATAATGTCTGCCGCCATCGAAAAACGAGACCAGTTCGCCAACGATGTTCCACCAAATTTCATTACTTTCATGTTGCTCTCCTTGCCACTTTAAAGTGACAACATTAAATTAAAATCAAATATCAGAATTAAAAACAAAAAAGCCCGCTTCAGGTGTTAGAAGCGGGCTTTTCATGCAAAATCTTTTAGGGTGTAATCAGCCCGCCCCCACTATGGTAATAGTGGTGGTTGTAATGGTTGTAATTACAACGAGCATGAGGGTAAACATTTGATGATTCTCTTCGTTAGGATAAATGTTAACTGCCGATAATATTTAATTAGATTAAATAGCTGATCCACGTTGGCTAACAGAATTGCTTTTTTAACCTAATGTTGTCAACCCCTCATTACAGTTTATTTACTAGTTATTTTTTAAGTAGAGTTGATTTTTTTAACAATCAAGTTGTTAAAAATCTAAAATCGGTCGCCATAACCATTATTGACTGCCCAATCTAACGTTGACGTAAACGGTGAAAAAATAAGTAAAGCCAAGTAAGTTCAACAAATACAGAATGATACAAGAAGTAGTTTAATACGTACTCATAAAAAGATTACCAATAGATGTACTACCAAGATGATTTATCCGCCTTATCCATTTTCATCACTAATTAGATGATTTATTTTCAACATGAACTCAATAAAACATGCAGCATAAGACAAAATAAAAAAAGCTGTGATTCAATAACCAAAAACTGATGTTAGCCATCGCAGCCTGATATCAAAATACGGTATGATACTCACATCACAATTGGAGGCGATATGAAAATTACAAAACATGCGGCGGTCACTATTCATTACCGCTTATCTGATGAGCAAGGTCTATTAGTAGAAAGTTCATTTGAAAGTGAACCAATGGTTTACTTACATGGCACTGAAAATTTAATTCCTGGACTTGAATCAGTTTTAGAAGGTAAAACTGTTGGTGAGAATATCGAGGCAAAGATCCCTGCGGAACAAGCCTATGGCGAATATCACCCAGGTTTAAAGCAAGAAGTTCCTGTCAGTGCATTTGGTGATGTCGAAGATATCGTTCCAGGTATGCGTTTTATCGCTGAAACTGAAATGGGTCAACGCCCTGTTCAAGTCATTGAAGTGAAAGATGATGTCATCGTTGTTGATGGTAATCACCCTCTAGCGGGTCAGTCACTGCATTTTAGTGTCGAAGTTATCGCTGTAAGAGAAGCTACAGCAGAAGAACTATCTCATGGACATATCCATGCAGAAGGCGGCTGTGGTAGCCATGGACATGATCACGGACACGACCATGAATCATGTGGCACAGAAAAACCTGGCTGTGATGGAAATGGCGGCTGTGGCTGTCGTTAATTCATTATTGATTAAATAGATAAGTTACTCATTCTATCTTTAATGTCTATTTGTCAGTAAAAAGGTTGAAACATCGCAAGGCATTGTCTAGTTACTAGGCAGTGCCTTTTTGTTTAGGTTATAGTTAGCTCGTTAATCACATCAATTAGTCAGATTTATTGTATCGACCGTTAAGGATAACTTGGGGGTACAATCCTCACTAATTGACTCCCAATATAATAATTAATACCTAGCGACGGAGTGCTTATGTTAATTAAACCGCTGTATGAATTACTGCCGTTCACTTACATGCTTGTAGGTAGTGTCAGTATTTTTTTACTCGAACCAAATTATGCACTTATTGCTTCAATTGTAGTGTATTTATATGGTGCACATATTTACAACTTACGCTCCAAGAACCGTAGAACCGACCCCAAACGTAAACGCAAATCAGGATTCATCCCCGAAACAATTTATGGTTTATTACCCTTTATTTACGTGTTGGGTGCTGTGAGCCTTTATCGGTTTTACCCTAGAGATTCCAGCACACTTTTTGCACTGTGTTTAACCACCTATGGTGGATACCTATTTTTAAGACGTTTAAGTTATCGTCACCACAGATTACCGCGAGGAATTAACCAATAGTCAGATTAACTATTGCGGTGAGGATCAAAAAGATTAACTGAACAAAAAACATGAACATTTGATTAGCAGGAATTAATGCTGAACCTAATGTCATTAACATTGATGAATGCCTATTTGATTTTATGAGTAACACTTCAGGCTCGATAGGTAATAAAAACACCTATCGAGTCAATTATATTGGCAATTTATTAGCATTGAATTATCAGCACTGAGGACTGGAATATTGTGTCGATGCACATCGATGGTTAATTGCTTAGCCTAAAATCAATTTTTTAACTAAGTCTCTTTGATGTATTGGCATATTTTTTAAATAATTTGAACACCGCGTAATCGTTGCAATACTCACTTGATGTTCTGCAGCAATTTGTCTCTGGCTCAACTCCCCTGCTAATAACGTTTGAAACACCTGTAAACGTCCAGAAACCGCACTACGTTCTTCTTCAGTTAATAACAAATGAAACAACACCGACAAATCATCTTCATTTGCATGGGTTAATATTTTTTCTACTACTAAATTCCAATTGGCACGCATTGTTTTTCTCTTTTTAGTAATGCCCAGACATTACAAGTGTACCAAGGAACGACGCCGATTAGCAAAATTGCTAGCGATAAACTTGTAATGAAAAATGAAAAATAACTGCGGTATGCTATTGATGAAAGATATCGCAAAGTGCTTATAAAATTGTGTAGAATGATGTGTAATACCCTCATAACTAAGCGCTAAAAACTCGACTAATTATTAGGCTGAACATTTAATGGTTAGCACTTTAGTTAAAATTTAGCTTAATTATGTGGATATCTGTGCTTATGGAACCAGTACCACCCACAAAAAAGTGAAGGATGACGATGAAAAAAATATTACTAACGGTTGCGGCAACCGCAATGATAATCCCTGCTGTGTTTGCGAATAATTTTGAAGAACCTGCAGATGCCATTGAATACCGCCAAGCTGCTTTCGGCTTAATTGCTTATAACTTTGGTGATATGGGCGCGATGCTAAAAGGTAAAAAACCTTTTGATGCAGCAGTATTTAGTACTCGTGCAGACAATGTTGCAGCGCTATCAAAGATACCACATGAAGGTTTTATTGCCGGTTCAGATAAAGGCGATACCGAAGCACTAGCAAAAATTTGGCAGGATAAAGCCGATTTTGATAGCAAAATGACTGCATTTCAAGATAATGCTGCGGCATTAGCTGTTGCAGCTAAATCAAGCGATCAAAATAACATTAAACAAGCTTTTGCTAACACAGGTAAAAGCTGTAAAGGTTGCCACGACGTTTACAAAAAAGACTAATCTATTTTGCTACTGAGTGAATCAGTCTCTAATTTGATTGGTTAGCTATGGCAAGTAAAAGTAGCTCTGCTCAGTAGAAAAATGAAAAAAGCCCATCTTTATGGGCTTTTTTATTGGCTTTAGTTTGCCTGAAATTATAAAAAACTGACCACAGGCTCGAGAAGTAACCACCAAATAGCCGCAAATATGGCTAGCACGATAACTAACGCCATCCAAGGCGAACGCAATGTAGGTGAAGCGACCTGTTCGGTAACTTGTTTATAACCACTGAACATGGCTTTAAGTATATTGTCGCCCTTAAACACATGCACTAATACGGCAATGATATGCACCGCAGCCAAAGCCAGAATTAGATTGAAATTGGTTTTATGCAACCAGGTTAGCCACCCAGCTGTATCTGAGGAAACTAGATATATCAGCGGGCCTTCAGTAAAAATATCATCAGTTGCAAATAAACCCGTTGTTAACTGCAACACAAGTGTTCCCAGCAACACAATCACCATATAACCACCTAATGGGTTATGCCCAAGTGATACAGGTTTAGGTTGGGCTTTCGCGTAAGCGATAACTTTATTAGGTGCAACAAAAAAATGTGTAAACTTAGCGGTGTCACTTCCTATAAAGCCCCAAATTAATCTAAATGTAATCAGTGTCATCAATAGGTACGCCAATATTTGATGCCACTGCATTTCACCTATTTCAGCTGTCCACCACAATCCGCCAACTAAACACACCATAGCCCAATGAAAAAAACGTGTTGGAAAATCCCATACCTTTATTTTTTGTTGTTCTATACTCATTAATAACCTGCTTATTACTATTGTTTACTGACAAATTATAAACTCATCAGTAGTAAATAAAACAAGAAGGTTTACAAACTAATACAAATAAACATGGTTATGTAGCGAAAAGAGACAATGAAAGAACCTTTACTTTACAAAGAGAATAAAGGGGCATGTGTAGAGTATTTGAGAATAAGACCAATCCATACAAAATCGTGTTTTAAATTGTATAAAAAAACTTCAACAAAGCTAATTAAGTATTAACTTATCCATTCAAATATGGGCCTATATTCACAGCATTACAAGCATATTTTAAGCCTTTTTTACTCAAAACGTCTAAGAGATCAAATATGCAGCACTCGACATTTACAGTCAACAAAAGTGTGATGCAGATCACTATTTTTATGGTTAACCTTGGTAATCTGAAGTTAAGCAAACAACAAGAAGGTTCTAAATATGCTGAAAATCACTAGCAAACAACTTGAAGTCACTGCCCTTATCCGTGAACGTATTGAAGGACGATTAGAAAAATTAAGTCGACATGATATTCAATTAATTAACCCGCACATCATTATTACTCAAGAAAAGCAGTTATTTAAAATAGAGGCATCAGTTGGATTACCTAGTGGAGATTTATTCGCCCAGGCAAAAAGTGAAAACCTATACGCAGCAATTACTGCAATGGGACAAAAGCTGGAAAAACAGCTAAATCGCCTGACCCATAAACCCCAGGCTCAACGCCATGTATCATTACCAAATGATACTGAAAGCGAATTTGAGTATGTCTATAAGGAGGAAAACGCCGCTTGATATTATTTCTCTCTCACCAGCGCACCTTCGGGTGCGCTTTCTTTTGTCTATAATCCAGCACTCAAGCCTTGATGAGTAAATTTACATTGACAGTCGCCTGTCAGAGCTTTAGTTTTACTTCATGAACAAAAAAATATTCAGCCTTTTTATTTTCTTTTTTATTCAGCCCACCCCTGGAGGCGGATTTTCTGTGTAAAAACGAAAATGAAAATTCTAAAGCCTCCCAACTGGGAGGCTTTTTTGTCTTATAAACTCTGCCGTATCTAGTCATGCGCCAGTATGTAGCGTCACATTGAGGTCAATATGCAAAAACCACCTGAGTTAAGTCAAACTCGCGAACAGATAACTGCACTGGATAAATCCTTATTAGCGTTACTATCTCAGCGCCGCCAATTGAGCCTAAATGTTGCACGCAGCAAAGAAGTTGATGTTAGACCTATTCGAGATACACAACGAGAGAAAGAGCTACTTGAAAGACTCGTGCAGCAAGGGCGTGACCAAGGACTTGATGCGCACTTTGTGATATCGCTTTATCAAAGCATTATTGAAGACTCAGTGTTATTTCAGCAGACGTATCTTCATGGTAGAGCAAACCCAGACACTCAAAAGCAGCAATATACTGTGGCTTATTTAGGTGCAAGGGGTTCTTACTCTTACTTAGCGGCAAGCCGTTACTGCTCACGCCGTCAGGTGGAAATGCTAGATTTTGGGTGTAAAAGTTTTGATGAAATCGTTAATGCCGTCGAATCAGGTCATGCCGATTATGGCTTTTTACCAATTGAAAATACTTCTTCAGGATCTATCAATGAAGTGTATGACGTACTTCAACATACAACGCTATCGATTGTGGGCGAAACGACTATTGAAGTGAGCCATTGCTTACTCACTAAACCTAACAGTAAACTATCTGATATCAAGACTATTTACGCTCATCCACAACCAATCAGTCAGTGCAGCCGCTATTTGAGTCAGCACCCACATATCAAACTTGAATATTGTTCTAGTAGTGCTGAAGCTATGACAAAAGTTGTCGAGGCAGACAACAACACTGTCGCAGCAATAGGCAGTGCTGAAGGCGGAGCGTTATACCAATTAATTGCAATGGAACAAGGTTTGGCAAACCAAAAAATCAACCAGAGTCGTTTTATCGTTGTCGCTCGAAAAGCTTCTGCGGTGCCTTCTCAGCTGCCAGCAAAAACCACCTTGATCATGGCAACAGGACAGAAACCTGGAGCATTAGTGGAAGCACTACTGGTACTTAAAGCTCATAATTTGAATATGAGTAAGTTAGAATCTCGTCCGATACCAGGGACACCATGGGAGGAGATGTTTTACCTCGATATTGATGGCAACTTAGCGACTACCGAAGTACAACAAGCAATTAAAGAGTTAGAGCGCCTTACACGTTTTATCAAAGTATTAGGTTGTTATCCTTGTGAAACTGTTAAACCGACACAATTATCGCAAGCTCAGTTATTGATTGAACCCGGTAGCTCTAAACAAGAGCCAATCAAGACGGTACCCCATAGCCAAGCTAAGCATTCACGCGACTATAAATCACAAGATACTCAATTGTTTTGCCAGCACTTACAAATAGGTGCAGGACAATTTAGCGCATTACAACAAATTAACTTACCGATAGATAATACCGAACTGGCTACGCAAGCAAAGCACATCAAAGAATCAGGCTTTCAAGCTATTGTGCTCAATGATTTAAAACAACAACTCAATGAACAACAATTAAAGCAGCATGCACAGGTCATTGAACAAGCCGGTTTATTATGTGTAATGCAAATAGACCAAGAACAAGAATTTATCATTGCGAGCCAATTAGCAGATATGCTGATATTAAGTGGTAAACAAATGTATAACCCAGACATGTTAACCTTAATTGGTTCCGTCAATTTACCGGTAATATTAGAAAGAAATACCATGGCTAGTATTGATGATTGGCTACAAGCTGCCGATACAGTCCTTAGCCACGGAAATCAACAGCTCGGGCTATGCGAATCAGGTGTACGCAGTTTCACGCACCCAGAGCAGTTAAGCCTCGATTTGGCTGGATTGGTTGAGGTGAAATCTCGCAGCCATTTACCCGTCATCGTTAACACCAGCTTCAGCATTAATGCTGCACTTCTAAATACTCATGCAAATGCCGTTAAGCAACTTAATGCTGATGGAATTATATTGTTACATCAGGATGGAGTATCGCAAGCTGAAATTATTCATGGTTTATACCAAGCAAAGTAACGATTAAATAACCAAGAATGACACACATAAAAATGCCGAGAAAATTCTCGGCATTTTTATGACTCGCAATTGTAAAAGGTAATTAGTTACTCAAGTTTACTCAATAATTATACTGCTAGGCCATCATTTAAACTTATCCAGCCTTTAAAAATACGATAACTGAACCAGCTAACACCCAGTAAATACATAGGTAAACTCAGCCATAATGGGCTAAGCCAATATCCTGCAATAAAAAATGGGCAGAGGCCAATAATACTCATGCGTTGCCAACGTAGATGGCTACCCAATACAGAATCTGGATTGACGTTCTTTTGGATTAAATTAAGCCAAAAACTCAATAATACTGGCACAAAAAATAATGGAAAAGCACTCATTAAACCGTAAAGAAAATGCCCTAAGGAATTATCTTCAACCTGTTGAACAGGTAGCATATTCGATGGCATCATCGACATGGGGTAACCTCCAAAGGTAACTAAGTTTATTGAGCTAACACTGCGTTATTTGGCGACGGTGTTAATTAAACATAAGCTTTGTGTCACTATTTGGCAATATTTAGTTCAATTAATAATGCTTCACTTAACGCTATCCAGCTTTCATATCATTAACAGATTGCAACATGGCGCGGCTTTCATGTTGGAACTGCGGCGCAAAATCACCAAACCATTTAGCGACACGCTGGAACTGCTCCACAAAGGCTTGCCTATTACCCGTTTGCAACATTGTTAATGCATCACGATAATTATCAAGATAATCACTAATAGCGTGTTGACTACCTGGTTGAGCAAAAATTATATCGGCATAAAGCTCCGGATCTTGAGCAAATAAACGACCGACCATGGCTAACTCTAAACGATAAATCGGTGAACTAAACTGTAATAAGTTACCAATATCAGCTTCTTCTTTGCACAAGTTGACACCATACACGAATGTTGAAAAGTGACGCATAGCCTGCACTAGCTGCATCGCTTTATCATGACGCTCTGCTTCAGCTTCAACTATACGAGCCCCCCAAATTTCAATTTGTTGTAGTAACCATTGATACGCTTCTTGATGACGACCATGACACACTACCACCACCTGTTTAGCAAGACTGCCAACATCAGGACCAAACATAGGATGCAGACCTACTACAGGGCCTTTGTGTGCCGCTAACATAGCCGTTAAAGGTGCTTCTTTAATCGAGGTGAGATCAGCTAAAATACAATTTTCAGGTAGCTGCGTTAACTTGTCGCGGATCACTTCGCACGTCACATTTATGGGTACGGTAACAATCACTAATCCTGCACCATCAAAAATGGCGGCGGCATCTTGCCAATCATTTTTATCTATACTTTTAACTTCATAACCAGAAAGAACCAACATTTGGCTAAATAACTGTCCCAGTTTGCCCTGACCACCCACAACGACCACATGACCCAGATCTTGCTTAATCTGCTTAAACCCAACATCTTTTTCATTTAGGTAAGATTCGCGCATAAGTCGACGTAAAATATCTTCGATTAACTGTGGTGAGACATTCATTTTTTGTGCTTCGTCTCGACGTTTAGCTAACATCGATGCTTCACGCTGTGGGGCATAAATAGGTACACCAGCCGCATGTTTTACGGCACCAACTTGCGCCACTAAATCGAGACGTTTACGTAATAAATGCAGTAATTGTTGATCAACGCCATCAATTAAATCACGAAGATGCTCTAAGCCTGCTGTGGTTTTTTCATTCATCTGTTTATCCATTAACCGTTAACAACCTGCAGCGTCTCAAAACGTGTTGGTAATACTGCAGACAACTGGTTAGCGCCTTGTCTTAAAATGGTTTCGGTAGTTTCCCAATCAATGCATGCGTCAGTGACAGAAACACCATACTTTAGCTCTGCTAACGGTTTATCTGAACTCTGATTACCTTCATTGAGGTTACTTTCAAGCATAACACCGATGATAGATTTATTGCCTGCTTCAATTTGGTTAAATACATCTTCGCAAACGTTTTTTTGACGTTGATGATCTTTTGAAGAATTACCGTGACTGCAGTCAACGACTAAACGAGCACTGAGTTTGGCTTTATGAATTTGTGCTTCACTCTGAGCAACACTGTCAGCATCATAGTTAGGCGCTAACCCGCCACGCAAAATAATGTGCCCATCTGGGTTACCAGCTGTTTGCAATAATGAAACTTGACCTTCTTGGTTAATGCCCATAAAGCGGTGGCTGCTGGCAGCTGATTTTAATGCATTAATAGCCACTTCCAACTTACCATCTGTGCCATTTTTAAAACCAACAGGCATCGACAAACCTGAAGCCATTTCTCGATGAGTTTGCGACTCTGTGGTTCTTGCGCCAATTGCAGACCAAGTAACTAATTCGGACAAATATTGTGGACTGATCGGATCCAGCGCTTCTGTCGCGATAGGCAATTCAAGTTCAGCAAGCCAAATCATGAGTTCTCGAGCCATTCGGAGTCCTTTCTCGACATCAAATGACTCATCCATATCAGGGTCATTAATCAACCCTTTCCAGCCGACCGTTGTGCGAGGCTTTTCGAAATACACGCGCATTAAGATGTAGAAGTCATCACTGAGTTCATCATGTAACTTTTTCAGTTTTAATGCATACTCTTTTGCCGCTGCAATATCATGAATAGAGCATGGCCCCGTCACCACAAGCACCCGATTATCACGTTTGTGGACAATATCTGAGACTTGCTTGCGAGCATTTAGAATATATTGATAAGCATGAGTTGATAATGGAAGTTCTTGCTTTAACTCTGCTGGAGTCACTAGCACTTGTTCTGAACTGATGTGCACATTATTAATGGTATCTTGTTGCATACTTATCACTCTCTTTTGACGACAGACCAAAGGTCACTAATAGATTTGATTTTTAGGTATTGGACAATACAATTTGTATTTTTGTAACGCTACACCATTACACCTTAAAAGCAACTATGCCTGTGCAAAGGTTCTAGAGCAAGGCTTATTTACACAAAAGGTAAAAAATTACTTAACCTAAGAGGTATTGAACAAAAAACAAATACGCTTCTTGTACTTTTCAGCTGTTACCGCTCTACTCGCTGTTACCGCTCTACTCGTTGTTACCGCTCTACTCGTTGTTACCGCTCTACTCGTTGTTACCGCTCTACTCGTTGTTACCGCTCTACTCGTTGTTACCGCTCTACTCGCTGTTACCGCTCTACTCGTTGTTATCGCTCTATTCGTTGTTATCGCTCTATTCGTTGTTATCCCTTTATTATTTTTAAAAGCCACACAAACAAAAACCCGCCTTTCGGCGGGTTGTTGTGCGAACACTGCATCTTTATTCTGTATCGGTAACTATTACTTAGTTGCCAATTTTTCACGGATACGTGCAGACTTACCTGAACGCTCACGTAAATAGTACAGTTTAGCACGACGTACACGACCGCGACGCTTAACTTCGATGCTAGCAATTAGCGGGCTGTGCGTCTGGAAAGCACGCTCAACACCTTCGCCATTAGAGATTTTACGTACTGTGAATGCTGAATGCAGACCACGGTTACGCTTAGCAATTACCAAACCTTCAAAAGCCTGAAGACGTTCTTTTTCGCCTTCTTTAACACGTACTTGAACTACTACTGTATCACCAGCACCAAAATCAGGCACATCTGTTTTCATTTGCTCATCGTTGAGCATTTTAATGATGTTGTTCATAATTACTCCATCCTAGTAATAACTGAGCGTTGACTATGCGGACTTGTCCGTTTCATTCACGAACTGCGCTAATAAAGTCGTTTGTTCGTCAGTCAGAGCTAGATTTTCAAATAATTCTGGTCGTCTCAAAAAAGTTCTTCCGATACTTTGTTGTAAACGCCAGAGTCTAATTTTTTCGTGGTCACCGCTTAGCAGCACTGCGGGTACGTCAAGACCATCCAATTGTTCAGGGCGTGTATAATGAGGACAATCCAGTAAACCATCAGAGAAAGAATCTTGCTCTGCTGACGCTTGCTTGCCTAGTACACCAGGTACTAAACGAGCCACTGAATCGATTAAAGTCATTGCCGGTAACTCACCACCCGAAAGTACGTAATCACCGATAGACCATTCTTCATCAACTTCTGTTTGAATTATGCGCTCATCAACACCTTCGTATCGACCACACACTAAAATCAAACACTCTGATTTAGCTAACTCAGTAACGCCATGCTGATCCAGCTTGCGTCCCTGAGGAGATAGATAAATCACTTTTGCCCTATCACCTGCAGCTGCTTTAGCTGCATGGATAGCATCACGCAGAGGTTGCACCATCATTAACATACCGGGCCCACCACCATAAGGTCGGTCGTCCACAGTATTATGTCTATCATGGGTGAAATCTCGAGGATTCCACGTTTGCACCTCTAGCAGGCCGTTTTTCACGGCTCGACCCGTAACCCCAAAGTCTGTAACAGCACGAAACATCTCTGGAAACAGGGTGATTACCCCTAACCACATATGTTGTACCTCGACTTAGAAGTCAGGATCCCAATCCACTAAAATCTGTTTCCCTTGCAAGTCCACCTGTTTGATGAACTGCTCAGGGACAAAGGGGATCATACGTTCCGCTTTGCCGAAGGCATCTTTGGCATTAGCTTTAATCAGCAGCACGTCGTTTGATCCTGTTTCCACGATCTGATCAACAATACCCATGTTATAGCCGTTTATATTGGTCACTTCGCAGCCGATAAGATCACGATGATAGAATTCACTATCATCCAAATCTTTCATTTGCTCAGGCATGATCGCAATTTCACAATTTGTGAGCATTTGCGCATGTTCTCTGGTAGCGACACCTTCTAGTTCAGCCACTACAGCTTTACCTTGAAAACGCCACTGAGCGACCTTAACTTCACGCCAAACGCCTTGTTCTTTTATAAGCCAAGGCGAATAATCGAAAATACCTTCAACAGAATCGGTATAGGAAGTGATTTTTAGCCAACCTTTAATACCATGACTGGAACCTAACTTACCCAGTACAACTAGCTCTTGGTTACTACTCATCTATCTATACCTTATACGCAATTAAGCAACAGCTTTACGCGCGTCTTTAATCAGTTTTGCAACACGCTCAGATGTTGCAGCGCCAGTAGCAACCCAGTGCTCAACACGATCAAGATCTAAACGTAAAGTTTCTTCTTGGCCACGAGCCAATGGATTGAAAAAACCTACACGTTCGATGAAACGACCGTCACGAGCATTGCGGCTATCAGCAACAACGATATTGTAAAATGGACGCTTTTTTGCGCCGCCACGAGCTAAACGAATGGTAACCATGCGTTTTATTCCTCTAATGATTTGCTAGAAGCAAAAATAAAAACTGGAACTCCGTGTTCGCGAAGAGTCCCAGAAAGAAAGCCGGAAGATTTTACCTGACTTTTGAACTATTGCAACCAAATCTGATGATTTTTAGCTCACCCATTTTGTTGCAATAAAGTCAAAAATATAACCTAACCAACTGATTGAATTTAAAAATTACTAGTTTTGCTCTTGAAAGATGCTGTTATTATCTACCAGGAAACTTCATTCCTGGTGGTAACATTCCGCCCATTCCGCGCATCATCTTCTTCATTCCACCCTTGCCAGACATCTTTTTCATCATTTTCTGCATTTGGGTAAATTGCTTCAATAAGCGGTTTACATCTTGAATTTGGGTACCAGAACCGCCAGCGATTCTACGTTTACGAGATCCTTTAATCAAATCTGGATTCTTACGTTCTTTAGACGTCATTGAATTAATAATGGCTTCCATTTGTCCGGTCATTTTACCGTCTTGAACCTGAGCCAATGCTTCTGGTGGTAATTGTCCCACACCAGGAAGCTTCTCAAGCATGTTCATCATTCCGCCCATGTTTTTCATTTGCTGTAATTGCTCACGAAAATCTTCTAGGTCGAAACTGCCGCCAGATTTAACTTTTGAAGCCAGCTTCATCGCTTTGTCTTTATCGACGCCACGTTCAACTTCTTCAATTAAAGACAACACATCACCCATTCCGAGAATACGCGAAGCAATACGGTCTGGATGGAAAGGTTCTAGAGCATCGGTTTTCTCACCAACACCTAAAAATTTAATCGGTTTACCTGTGATACTGCGAATCGATAACGCAGCACCACCGCGAGCATCACCATCAACTTTGGTTAAGATAACACCCGTCAAAGGTAAAGCTTCATTGAATGCTTTAGCCGTATTGGCGGCGTCTTGCCCCGTCATCGCATCAACAACAAATAACGTTTCTACCGGATTGACAGTTGCATGCAGCTGTTTGATTTCATCCATCATGGCTTCATCAACGTGCAGGCGACCTGCTGTATCGACAATCACCACATCAATGAATTTTAATTTTGCATAGTTTATTGCTGCTTTAGCAATATCAACAGGCTTTTGGCTCACGTCAGACGGAAAGAATTCAACCTCGACTTCTGTAGCCAATGTCTCAAGTTGCTTAATCGCTGCTGGACGGTATACGTCAGCACTAACAACAAGGACTGATTTTTTATGACGAGTGCGTAAAAACTTACCTAATTTGGCTACCGAGGTTGTTTTACCCGCGCCTTGAAGACCCGCCATCATGATCACGGCTGGAGGTATTGCCGCTAGGTCGAGGGCTTCATTCGCCTCACCCATGGCTTTTTCAAGCTCATTTTGGACAATTTTAATAAACGCTTGCCCTGGGCTTAAGCTTTTTGACACCTCTTGACCCACAGCGCGTTCTTTTACGCTGTTAACGAAGTCTCTAACAACAGGTAAAGCTACATCCGCCTCAAGCAGCGCCATACGCACTTCACGCAGGGTTTCTTTAATGTTGTCTTCTGTTAAGCGACCACGGCCACTAATGTTTTTTAGTGTGCGTGAAAGTCTGTCAGATAAATTTTCAAACATTGAGCGGCTCTTTTAAGCATATCGATAATTGTGCCCATTATACCCAAGCCACTCTAAATTACGATACTTGCAACACGAAGAACTTAAACACTGGCTCATTTTGAGTAAATAAACTGTAGCTAAAGGCAGGAAACTGTTAAATTTTGGGTCTTAGGTCACTGCCCTATTAGGCCCTGATCATGTTAATCTAATAAAATAATGAAAATGTGATGCTTTGATAGTATTGTTCAACACTCACAGCGCAGTTTTTCAGCATTAATTACTATGATAGGTTGAGTCTCAATGGTTATTTTTTCAGCGGCAGCCATGCTGTTTTATTGTTTAGCTTTGGTTTTAGTAACAAGCCGACTTTTTCATGTTGAAGGGCCTAACCGTAAGGCCGTTATGGTGGCTTCTGGTATTGCCGTCATCATGCACGGTTTTGCGCTTTCGAATGCAGTGTTTACCGTAGATGGACAAAACTTTAGTTTAACCAACGTGATTTCATTGGTTAACTGGATTATTGCATTAACGTTCACTATCACAATGCCTCGACTTAAAGTCATCATTGTTGTTCCCGTTGTGTATGCCTGCTCAATTTTATCAGTAGCACTTCTATGGTTAGTGCCACCGCAGTTTATTACTCACTTTGAAATACACCCTGAGCTCCTAGCGCATGTAGTATTATCACTTATGGCGTATAGCGCCTTGATGATAGCGGCTATGTATGCCATTCAGCTGTTGTTTATCCAGAATAAACTGAAGAAAAAACAGATGATGATGAGCCCTGCTATGCCACCATTAATGACGGTTGAAAAGCAACTTTATCACCTCATCATAATTGGTTTTATCTTACTTAGTTTATCGCTGGTAACAGGATTTGTATTTTTAGATGATATGTTTGGCGACGGTAAAGGCCATAAAGCGATATTGTCCATAATCGCTTGGGTGGTTTACGCCGTGATGTTGTGGCAGCAATATACAGTTGGCTGTAGAATCCGTACCGCAGTGATTTATAGCTTATCGGGTGCAGGCTTACTATCGCTAGCTTATTTTGGCGCTAGAGTTGTTAAAGAATTGATATTAAACTGATTTTAATATTTCTACACTGAATAAGCTTTTCTATTCTGTTGAAAAATAACCAAGATTACTTGACACTAACGGCCAATAATAAATAATGGCCGTTAAATTTATGACAATTTGGCCAATAGGCCAATTTCACACCACTTCATGGGGCCCCTTTTTTGGACGCTATATCTACCAGCGCACTCCTTATTTTTCTTTTGGTTTTAATCGTGATTTCTGCTTATTTTTCTGGTTCAGAAACCGCAATGATGAGCCTCAACCGATACCGCTTACGACATCTTGCGTCCAATGACCACAAAGGTGCCCAGCGTGCCTTAAAGTTATTAGATCGCCCAGATCGACTCATTGGTTTGATTCTCATCGGCAATAACCTGGTTAACATTCTTGCCTCAGCAATTGCGACTATTATCGGTATGCGCTTATTTGGTGATATGGGTGTAGCTATTGCTACCGGTGTTCTGACTATTGTGGTGTTAGTGTTTGCAGAAGTCACACCAAAAACGTTTGCGGCTTTGCACCCTGAACGTATTGCATTCCCGTCGAGTATTTTATTAGGTTGGTTATTAATCTTGCTGTCGCCATTAGTGAAAGCAATCAACTTAATTACCTCCATGTTTTTACGTTTGATGGGTATTAAAACAGTTAAAACAAGTGATGCGTTAAGCCAAGAAGAACTGCGTACCGTTGTGCATGAAGCTGGAGCACTGATCCCACAGCGTCACCAAGAAATGTTATTGTCGATTTTAGATTTAGAAAAAGTCACCGTCGAAGACATTATGATTTCGCGTTCAGATATTTATGCGATTAACGTCAATGACGACTTTAAATTGATAAATAAGCAAGTGATTCAAAGTCCGCATACTCGAGTATTAGTCTATCGCGATAACATCGATGATGCAGTCGGGTTTATCCACTTACGCGATGCATTACGCTTACAATCTAAAGAGCAATTCAGCAAGTCGTCATTATTACGGGCTGTTAAGGAGTTATACTTTATTCCTGAAGGCACACCACTAAACGTTCAATTGACTAATTTCCAGCAAAATAAAGAACGTATAGGCTTGGTTGTTGATGAGTATGGTGATATTCAGGGGTTAGTCACACTCGAAGATATTCTAGAAGAGATTGTCGGTGACTTCACTACCTCGATGCTGACCACAGCAAGTGAAGACATTAATATTCAACAAGATGGTAGTTTCTTAATTGATGCCACGATTAACATTCGTGACCTTAATAAAGAAATGAAATGGAATCTTCCGATTGATGGCCCTAAAACCTTAAATGGCCTTATCATTGAATTTCTGGAAGATATTCCTGCAGCAAACACCAGCTTACGCATTGTTGATTATCAAATAGAAGTTATCGATGTTGCGGATAATATGATTAAAACAGTCAGAGTTTTACCCAGTAATTTAACGTTAATTGATGATAACGAATAGATTTTTACACTTAAAAAAGGCGCTGCAAGCGCCTTTTTTATTGCCATGAATTCGTCATTCATTACAACGCACGACGTTTAGCCTCTAAAGCACGGCGTTTATCACGTGCGATTGGGGTAATTTCTGCGGCTAAGTCTTTCTCCAAACCCAATATAAAATACAACTCTGCCATCAAAAAGAATGGCCCAATCAGAAGCTGATTGAGATCATCCATAAAAGCAGGTTTAGCCTTTTCATATTTATGGCCAATAAACTGAATAACCCAGCCAATAACAAAAATACTAATGGCAATGATAAAGGGATGTGAAGTATGAACAACAAGCTCAGTGGTATATAACACCGGCAGAATGAACAATACTAATCCAAGTGCCAGGCGCATATGAAGTGCCATATAGTAGCCCAATACCACAACAGCTAATATCATCGCAGCACTCACTTGATAATCCTGCCATGCAAAGCGAAGTGTCCCCAGCATCAAAAAAGCCGACCAGATAATCATTGGAACACCGACAAAATGCGTCTTTATGTTTTGTGGGTTTAAATGCACACTTTTATAAGTTGAAAGTTGTTCTACTGCCGATTTCATTTTTGATTCTCTCTAGTTAACCTCAGATCAAAGGAAGGAATGAGGTAGCTAAACTGGTATCAGGACATTCGATCTAATTCATATTTAACGGATCATTGTTGCTTACTATCCGTATTGATTTACCAATAATAATCTAGTGTGATGTCGTGGTATTAGTATAGAAAAAGACTGTTTGATGTCAGTTATCATCTCGTTCTGAGATGAGTTGTTGTTATCTTGTTAATCTACCCCACTTGCGGCAATTTTAAAAGCTCACAAAAAAAGGCGCTAATGCGCCTTTAATACATAGCTTAATATGATTCACATCAACTTTCTAACACCACAGTGGCTACAGCATAATGTTTTTCATCTGCAATACTGATAAAACCATGCTTGCCCGCTAATTGTTCCAGCCGTGCTAGCGCGCCATCGGTAAAACGTACCTGGGGTGCACCATTAGCATCATTGTCGATATGGATATGTTGAAACGACACACCTCGGCCAATTCCTGTGCCTAAGGCTTTTGCTGCAGCTTCTTTGGCGGCAAAACGTTTAGCTAAAAATCGCTCAGGCTGTTTTGATTGCATGTAAGTAGCAAGCTCAGGTTCTGTCAGTACTCGCCTAGCTAATCTGTCTCCTAGGCGCTCTCGCTGCTCACTGATGCGAGCAATCTCAACAATGTCTGTTCCGATCCCTACAATCGCCATTATTCGCCTCTGCGGCCTTCAAGCATCAGTTTCTTCATGTCTCGTACTGCAGTGTCTAAACCATCAATAGCGGCTCGAGCAATTACAGCATGACCAATATTAAGCTCATAAAGCTCAGGAATAGCCGCGATAGCCTTAACATTGTGATAATGCAATCCGTGGCCAGCATTAACCACTAAACCTTTACTGTGTGCATATTGTGCCATTTCAGTAATACGAACTAATTCATCTGCCTGTTCTGCATCGGTGATGGCATCAGCATAACAACCCGTGTGGATCTCAATATATGGTGCGCCAGATAACACTGCGGCATCAATTTGAGTTTTATCAGCATCAATAAACAATGACACTTTAATACCTTCTGCAGCCAAACGAGTGACGGCTGAGCGGATTTTGTCTAACTGACCTGCGACATCAAGACCGCCTTCCGTAGTTAGCTCTTCACGCTTCTCGGGGACTAAACACGCATACGCTGGTTTTATATCACAGGCGATAGCGATCATTTCTTCTGTTACAGCAAACTCGAAGTTCATTCTGGTCTTCAATGTTTTTGCCAATAAATACACATCACGATCTTGAATATGGCGACGGTCTTCACGTAAATGTATCGTGATACCATCGGCACCAGCATGCTCTGCTACAGCGGCGGCGTGCACGGGATCAGGATAATGAGTACCGCGAGCCTGACGCAATGTCGCGATATGATCGATGTTAATGCCTAATAGTATTCCGCTCACATCGAGCTCCTTAAGATAATAAATAACACAATGAGGCACATGATAACCAAAGTTATGCACTAATTTACAAGTGTTTGGCCCATGTGTTGGGTTTAAAAAATATTATATGCTAATCCGCTTTGTTACTGAATAACTGCCTACTTAATAACGGCTTATTACCTAACAATGGTGTGAGTAAATAACGCATTAACCCTTTGGCTTGATTAAACTGTTCAGGTTGCAGGTTTTGTGATGCCAATGCTAGCAACATTGCTCCAGATAAGCAGCCTTTGCCATGAGAAAAAGGGCTTTCTTGAGTTGTTGCTACAGGGATAAAACCACTCTCGGCAATAAACCGATAGTGACAACGGTTATCTAACGAGTCACCTTGGGTGTCATAAGCAAGAGACGGCAATGCACCTAACTCGAGTAACAATGCCATTTCAAAATAACGCAGGTGGCTTGAACAAAACTGTTTCGCTAACGCCAGTAGCGCACGATGATAATCGAGAAAGAGACCTTCAGCTTGGTGATCTACCGATAATAGGCGAACCAATATTTCGTTTAAGTAAAAACCAGAATAAAGACTATTACCGCTCAACGGCATAGCAGGTGCAGCGGATTCAATTTGGGTAATATTTTTCAACCCTAAATTTCTGGCTTCGGACTTGGCACTAAATTGGATAATTAGCGGTTGAAAAGGTTGTAAGATACTTTTAATTGACCGTTTACCAGAACCGACTCGAGTAATGGCATCAACACGTCCAACACCCTCTACTAGCAAATTAACGATCACGCTCGATTCACGAAATTGTCGATGATGAAGCACATAGCCACGTTTCATAGTGGCCATGCCTATAAATACATAATCAGTAACGCTAAAGCCAATTTAGCTTTCGCCATAGCCTAAACTTCTCAATGCACGTTCATCATCAGCCCAACCGGATTTCACTTTCACCCACACTTCAAGAAATACTTTATTCTCAAATAAGGTTTCCATGTCTAGACGAGATTGCGTTGCAATGGTTCGAATTCGCTCACCTTTATTGCCAATTACCATACGTTTTTGGCCTTCACGTTCAACCAGAATTAACGCATTAATTTGATAAACGCCATTTTCCATCATTTTAAACTGTTCAATCTCAACCGTTGCGTCGTAAGGAAGTTCATCCCCAAGGAAGCGCATCAGTTTTTCACGGACAATTTCAGATGCCATAAAGCGTTGTGAGCGATCGGTCACGTAATCTTCAGGGAAATAAAATGGGGCTTCAGGTAATGATTCACGTGCCATATCCAAAATGCGCTGCACATTGGTGCCTTTACTGGCTGATATTGGCAAAATCTCATCAAAATCAAACTTTTTAGCCAATTCAGTTAAATAAGGGAACAATGATTCCTTATCTTTAATGTTATCAACTTTGTTAATAGCTAAAATGATTTTTCGATCATCATTACGATGTTGAATTTTTTGGAGCACCATCTCATCATCGGCAGTCCACGTCATACCATCAACAACAAAAATAACCATAGCAACATCAGCTAATGAACTGGCAGCTGCACGGTTCATCAAACGGTTTATCGCACGCTTTTCTTCAATGTGCAGACCTGGGGTATCAATAAATATAATCTGACTTGGGCCATCTGTATGAATACCCATGATACGGTGACGAGTTGTTTGCGGTTTTTTTGAGGTAATACTCACCTTTTGACCAAGTAACTTGTTCAAAAGTGTTGATTTACCCACATTGGGACGACCGACAATAGCCACCATGCCACAATAAGTTACATCGTATTTGGCTGTGGCGGTTGGTGCTGCTTGGTTCATCCTTGCCAGCAGTTCATCTAAGCTAGGCTCTTGGTTATCACCTGCTGGCAAGTCTGTTTTTTTGGTCATTTATTCAGTAGCTCCAATACCTGAGCAGCGGCAAGCTGTTCAGCTTTTCTTCTTGAACTTGCCACACCAGTGACAACTTTATCTAATTCACTAATTTTACATTCTACGGTGAAGGTTTGATCATGGGCTTCACCTTCTACTGCAACAACTTGGTAATCAGGCAATGGCTTTTTAAAACCTTGCAGGTATTCTTGCAATATTGTCTTCGGATCTTTTTGATTAATACCCGGTTTAATCTCAGCTAAACGCTCTTGATACCATGATAATAATAGCTTTCGGCACACTTCAATATCAGCATCAAGATAGACAGCACCAATAATAGCCTCTACAGCATCAGCTAAAATAGATTCGCGTCTAAAGCCACCACTTTTGAGTTCACCAGGGCCTAAATACAAATAATCACCTAGCTTGAACTCTTTAGCGATGATTGTCAGCGTGTCACCTTTGACTAAAGTGGCGCGCATACGGCTTAAATCACCTTCAGTCGCCTTTGGGAACTGATGATATAAGGCATCTGAAATGGCTATCGATAAAATCGAATCACCTAAAAACTCTAAACGCTCATTATGTTTATTTGCTGCGCTACGATGTGTTAAGGCCTGAATAAGTAATTCAATATTATTGAACTCATAACCTAAAGTACGGCACAAACGCGGCAAATTTTTAATGGGTTCCATCAATGTATTCCACCTACTCTATCAAAACGTACACCGGTCGGTACCCATGTTGGTAACACATCACTCGGCTTACGATCAAATTCAAAACTAATCCAAATTGCAACGGCTTTACCGACAAGATTATCTTCCGGTACAAAACCCCAAAAACGACTGTCGGTACTGTTATCGCGATTATCACCCATGGCAAAGTACATACCTTTTGGCACGACAAACTCACCAGCAGGAAGACCTGCTTGAGGATAAAAATGCTGTCTAAAATCAGGGCGCGTTGGATTAATTAAAATATCGTGCTCAACATCGCCTAATTGCTCACTCAAACGAATTAATGGCACGTCATTTTGGCTAAACTCACCGCGATTAATCTCTACATGTTCAATAGTATGAGCAGCAGGACAGTCAGTTTCATTAGTACACGCTTCTTGGATCATCAGTTGTTTATTACGATAAAATATCTTGTCACCTGGTAAACCAACTACTCGCTTTATGTAGTCAATTTTTGGATTTTCAGGATATTTAAATACAAATACATCTCCGCGCTCAGGTTCACCGGTTTCAACCAGCTTGTTGCGCCATACAGGATCGCGTAATCCGTAACTGAATTTTTCAACTAATATGAAATCACCAACCAAGAGTGTCGGCATCATCGAACCTGATGGGATTTGAAATGGTTCGTAAATAAACGAGCGTAAAATCATCACAAAAGCGATAACCGGAAAAATTGAATGTGCAGTTTCAACTAACACAGGCTCACGGATGATTTTATCTATCGCATCTGCACTTAACTTGGCTGAGTTAGCTTGTGCTGTTAATAAGCTTTCGCGGCGTTTAGGCGCAAAAAATACCACATCAATTAACCAAATAAGCCCACTGACTAAGGTTACGAGCACTAAAATGAGCGAAAAATAGGCTGCCATTACTGATTTATCTCCTGCTGGGTGTGTTGGATCCATATAGCTTGAGCAAAGGCTCAGAATAACTCAATCCAGTATGGTGATTAACGAATAAACATTCACCCAGTTGAGTGTTACAAAATATATAGTAAAAGTAACGATAACGCCGCAATACGCGGCGTTTAGTGTCTGTTGATCTTTCAAGGTTGTTTTTGCTGCGAATTGTTGGTCATTTATACAAGGCAGAGGCTTTGTAGTGTAGTTATTCTACATAAAAAGCCGATAACGCAGTAAAAATGGCCAACAAACGCTGCCCGAAGGGTTCGGCTAAAAACGTTTTACTCTTTGTTGAGTGATTCTTTGTGAATCAAGTGGTGCTTAGATTACTAGGCAGCAATCCACTCGCCTCGATTAAAACGTTTTTATCTCGAACAAAATTTAACCAGCAAAGATCAACAGGCACTAACAAACTAAAACGATTAATTATAATTAATCGTTAAGTTTCAATACCGCTAAGAATGCCTCTTGTGGCACTTCAACGTTACCGACTTGCTTCATGCGTTTTTTACCTTCTTTCTGCTTGTTAAGTAGTTTCTTCTTACGTGAAACGTCACCACCATAACACTTAGCGGTTACATCTTTACGTAATGCTTTAATACTTGAACGAGCAATAATCTGACTACCAACAGCAGCCTGAATAGCAATATCAAACATTTGGCGAGGGATCAGTTCTTTCATCTTTTCAACCAATGCCAAACCACGATGACGAATATTACTGCGGTGAATAATCATCGCTAATGCATCAACTCTGTCGCCATTGATTAGAATGTCCAATCGCACCATATCTGCAGGATCAAAACGGATAAAGTTATACTCTAATGATGCATAACCCCGACTCGTTGACTTAAGACGGTCAAAGAAATCCATTACCACTTCAGCCATCGGCAAATGATAAGTCACGGCCACTTGGTTACCGTGATAAACCATATTGGTTTGCGAGCCACGCTTTTCAATACACAAGGTAATCACGTTACCTAAGTATTCTTTTGGCACTAATATATTGGCTTCAACAATCGGTTCACGAATTTCTTCGATATTATTTAGCGCTGGTAAGCCCGATGGGTTATCAACGTAAATCGTTTCACCATTGTTCATGATAACTTCGTACACCACTGTGGGTGCCGTCGTAATCAAATCCAAATTATATTCGCGCTCTAAACGCTCCTGAACAATCTCCATGTGGAGAAGGCCGAGATAACCAATACGGAAACCAAAACCTAACGCTGATGACGTTTCTGGTTCGAAGAACAGTGATGCATCATTCAAACTTAATTTATTTAACGCATCACGGAAGCTTTCATATTCATCGGTAGAAATCGGGAATACACCAGCATAAACCTGAGGCTTAACACGTTTAAAACCTGGTAGCGGTTTGTCTGCGCCATGTTTTGCATGAGTTAAGGTATCGCCTACTGGCGCACCGTGAATTTCTTTAATACCAGAAATAACATAACCCACTTCACCAGCACGAAGCTCTGTTTTATCTTTTTCTTTTGGTGTAAAAATACCAACGCGATCCGCGTTATAGTTCTGTCCAGTAGACATCACTTTAAATTTTTCACCTTTTTTAAGAATACCATTCTTAATACGTACTAAAGACACAACACCAAGGTATGCATCAAACCACGAGTCAATAATCAACGCTTGTAAAGGCGCAGATTCATCACCCACTGGAGGAGGAATTTTCGCAATAATTTCCTCTAGTACTAAATCAACACCAACACCTGTCTTTGCTGAACAACGCACAGCATCCATGGCATCAATGCCAACAATGTCTTCAATCTCTGCTGCAACACGGTCTGGTTCAGCCTGAGGTAGGTCGATTTTATTTAATACAGGAACTACGTCTAAATTCATTTCTAGTGCGGTATAGCAGTTTGCTAATGTCTGAGCTTCTACGCCTTGACCAGCATCAACTACTAATAGTGCACCTTCACATGCGGCCAAAGAACGTGATACTTCATAAGAGAAGTCAACGTGGCCGGGTGTATCAATGAAGTTGAGTAGATAAGTGTTACCATCTTTGGCATGGTAATCTAAGGTGACACTTTGGGCTTTAATCGTAATGCCACGCTCACGTTCTAGATCCATTGAATCTAAAACCTGTGCAGCCATTTCACGGTCAGTTAAGCCGCCACATACCTGAATCAGGCGATCGGATAAAGTTGATTTACCATGGTCGATATGGGCAATAATCGAGAAGTTTCTAATGTGTTTCATTATGCTGCAATGACTACTACTAAAATGATGAAAATTAAGGTGGCAAATTGTACCTGATTGGGGGGGTAATACCAATCAGATTAAACAATAGTATCCATTTTGGGGCGATTATTGACCATTACAGGAGGTTTTCGAGTGCATGAACACACATTTTTAGGTTTAAAGAGATGGTTCAACATGTTACACGGCATCATAATCCATCAGTATAAATGTGGAAAATACTCACTAATGACTCGCACTAATAATGCCCACTTCTTGGCCTAAATAGGCAATGATCACTGGTGTGGCGTGAGCCTCAAGTTCAGTGGCAAAGTGTTTACCAATAAACCAAGCAACCAATGCTCCTAATGCACCAAAAGCCATAGCAAAACCATTCGTACTTAATCCTATGCCAGCGGCCAGCATATGCCCTATCATTGCAGATAAAAATAACCCTATTAACGGCAATAAATACACTAATGCCGCCGCTTTAATGATAACGCTTTCAGGTAAGCCGATTTTAAGCAAATCACCGCTATGGCAAGGTTTTTCACTCGGTAATGAAAACCGTTGTGTATGAACCGAAAAAGCTTTAGCTATCGTCGACGTGCCACAATTCTCACTGCTGGCACAATGGTTACATGCACTTTTTAATTCTACCTCAACGGTTACCCAGCCCTGTTGATAATCAACCACGCGGGCAATTTCTTCCATCATAGTGGATGTAGATGACTCGGACATGTGGCTTTTCATTTAATCAGCTCAAACCATAAATTAGAAGGCAATTTTAGCACAATGCAACTCATTGGCTAAGCAAGTTTACCGCTAAGCTATATCATTTCTAATTTGCCACTAAAAACACGAAAGCCGTGACACAAAATATTGTTGTCACGGCTTTCGTGTTAATGAACACTGTTTATTTTAACACTAAACTATTGGCTATCTTGTCTAATGTTTCAGAAGGAACCTTACCAATAGCAACAACTTCAAGCGTACCTACCTTAACGACTACCATGGATAAACCATTACGAATAAGCAGTTCATTGGGCATTGGATTTTCTCCAGCTCGCGCGACATAAACAGAAATATTGGCTAATCCATCCGTTAACGCCACATATTCAACGGGCTCGTGAATACCGATCAAACGGTGATGATCGCGAACAACCACATCAAATCCTTCTGGTAACCAAGTAAATTGCCAGTTTTTACCATCGGTGCGTTCCGCTTGGTTCATCACTGCAGGCCATTCTTGCTTTGCAGCTTCAATTAAAATGTTCGCAGGTTCGGTTAATTCAATCAGCTCAATTACCATGGTTTGTTCAAGTAATTGTTTTTCTTTATTGAGAGAGTCAAAACGTAATGGCAAATAAGTGTCCATATCAATCCACACTTGAGCGTCATAACGATTGTCATCATTGGCGAGTAAACGGATCATTTGACCTGGACGTCCAGCAATACGCCCTCGACCGCCAATAACAAACTGATAGCCTTTTTCGAGCTGACTTAAATCTCCCGCTAAAGCTGCTGGCCAAATTCCCTGAATACGAGGAGCGACAACACTGTAAGCCGGTTGGTCATGTTCTATGAACGTAACTGTATTACCCACTCGCACTGCATTTTTAGGAGGGCCATTAAGGTATTCAAGTAATGCGACTTCTTTATTATCGACAATGCCATGAATGTAAACAAGCGGACGGATATGGTCGGCTTGTAGCTGAATAATAGAGGTTTTGTATTGCTTATCGTGCATTGCTTGGCTCATATTCTTAAGCCAAGCTTTAGCAGATAAATCATCTTCAGCGTGTGTTGGAAAGGTTAACACTAACAGTGCTAGCAGGATAATGCGCAAGCTAACTCCTAACATGGTAAGACAAGATTCTGCCGACGGATTATGGGTTTACCGCTGCATCTTGCACGCTATTATCATCAACAGCAACACCTGGGTTTAAGCGTTGTTGTAACATGTGATCTTGGATATAAGCATTAATACGGCGACGCTGTTCTATAACTTGCTCATTAGAATAGCTTTGTTGATTTTGTACTGCACCAGTCTGATAGCTGACGGGGGACACACTGCCCACTAATGGACGAGTCATTAATACCGGTAACGGTGACTCAGCATCATTGGTTTGATTGTAGTTTTGTACCCCAACAATAGCCACCATAGCAACTGTTGCTGCAATAGCATATTGGCCAAACTGTTTGAAAAATGGCACCACGTTTGAACCCACTGCAACTTGCTGTGGAGTGCTAACTTTCTCAGCTAACTCACTTTGTTTGGCTTGAGGCATAATAATTGTCGGTTCAAGCTCAATTGCTGCAGTGATGCTAGCGAAAAGGTCTAAGTCAATGGCTGCCGGCAGCTCGCCGCGCATTGCATCGCCTATCATGTGATAGCGTTGCCACTCATCATGTGAATCAACGTCGGCAGAAAGCTGCGCCAATGTTTTATCATCGGCTTCACCATCAACTGCTGCAGATACCCACTCTTGACTTGATTTAAGCATTATTCACCTATCTAAGGTTAAGACTGTTACTTTTCCAGCAAAGGCTGGAGCTGTTTGTCGATTGCTTCTCGAGCACGAAAGATACGCGATCTTACTGTGCCAACAGGGCAATCCATTATATTAGCAATATCTTCATAACTCATACCTTCTAGCTCTCTGAGTGATATTGCCATTTTTAATTCTTCAGGCAGAGTATCGAGCGTATCGAAGATCACTTTACTCATTTGATCTTTCATTAATAACCGCTCTGGTGATGCAAACTCTTTTAACGCATCACTGCCTTCATAATATTCTGCATCTTCTATATCGACATCGTTTGCAGGTGCTCTGCGCCCTTGCGATGTAAGATGGTTTTTTGCGGTGTTTACCGCAATACGATACAACCAAGTATAAAATGCACTTTCACCACGAAAATTTGCTAATGCTCTATACGCTTTAATAAAGGCTTCTTGTGTCACATCCGCAACATCCGCTTGATTGCGAACATATCTGGAAATCAAACTCATCACTTTATTTTGATACTTCAGCACTAACAGGTTAAATGCATTTTTATCGCCTTGCTGTACTCGTTCAACTAATTGTTGATCACTATATTGTCCACTCATCCGAGCCGACTACTCCTAAATCTGTAATGCTGATTTCTCAGTCGCTCGAATCCTGTTCATATAAGTAGACCTACTGATATGAAGAAAGTTCGATATTGAATTAAAAAAAATTAATTTATTTTACATATAAACAAAATATCTAAGCAAAATCACAATAAAATACGCTGTAAAAGTACCCTGTCTCGGTTATTTGATTTACTATGATCAAACCACAAAGCCACACCATGATACCTGATGAAACAAGCAGTTGAACACCAATCTGACATTTTGGTCATCGGCAGCGGTGCTGCAGGACTAACTTTAGCACTACATCTTGCTGAAAAATCAAAAGTAATTCTTCTTTCTAAAGGCCCATTATCAGAAGGGTCAACATTATATGCTCAAGGTGGAATCGCCTCTGTTTTTGATGAAGGCGACACAATTGAGTCCCACGTCAACGATACCTTAATCGCTGGCGCCGGATTATGCGATAAATCAGTTGTGACATACACCGCAGAAAATGCAAAAAGCGCAATGCAATGGTTAATTAATTGTGGTGTGGCATTTGATAAAGAAGAAACCTTAGCTGGAGTCGATAATAGTACAGCCCCTTATCACTTAACTCGTGAAGGTGGGCATAGCCATCGTCGTATTCTGCATTCTGCCGATGCAACTGGTAAAGCGGTGCAAACCACTTTGCAAGAACGTGCAATCGCTCACCCAAACATACAAGTACTTGAACGTTACAATGCGATTGATTTAATCACCACTCGTAAATTGCATCGACCGGGTAACCGTGTACTTGGTGCTTATGTGTGGAATCGCGATGAGGAACATGTAGAAACCGTAAGAGCCAAGTTTGTTGCACTAGCAACAGGTGGCAGCTCAAAAGTTTACCAATACACCTCTAATCCTGATATAGCCAGTGGCGACGGTATTGCAATGGCATGGCGTGCAGGTTGTCGTATTGCCAATATGGAATTTAATCAATTCCATCCAACGTGTTTATTTCACCCTAATGCCAGAAACTTCCTATTAACTGAAGCATTACGCGGTGAAGGTGCTTATTTACGTCGTCCAGATGGCAGCCGTTTTATGCCCGACTTCGACGAAAGAGCAGAACTCGCTCCTCGCGATATTGTTGCTCGCGCCATTGATTATGAAATGAAACGTTTGGGTGCCGATTGTGTCTATTTAGACATCAGCCATAAACCTGCTGATTTTATCATTAAACACTTTCCAACCATTTATCAGCGTTGTCTTGAGTTGGGCATTGATATCACCAAAGACCCTATTCCAGCGGTTCCAGCAGCGCACTACACATGTGGTGGTGTGATGACGGACCTTCATGGTCAAACCGATATTAATGGCTTATATGCTATTGGTGAAGTGGCTTACACAGGCTTACATGGCGCTAATAGACTCGCGAGCAATTCACTACTCGAGTGTTTAGTATTTGCCCGTGCAGCTTCACAAGATATCGAAGGTCTGTTGCATAAAATTCCGATGCCTTGCCCGATACCAGTATGGGATGAGAGTAAAGTCACTAACTCTGATGAAGAAGTCGTCATCGCCCATAATTGGCACGAACTACGACTCTTTATGTGGGATTATGTGGGCATTGTCAGAACAGATAAACGATTAGAGCGAGCACTTCGAAGATGCTTAATGCTTCAACAAGAGATTGAAGAATATTATTCAAACTTCCGTGTCAGCAATAATTTATTAGAGCTACGTAACTTGGTACAAGTTGCAGAATTGATTATTCGGTGTGCAATGGAACGTAAAGAAAGTCGAGGGCTTCATTATAATATTGATTATCCTGAACAAATTGACAATCCTAAACCAACCATTTTACAACCCAACCGTTAACCCCTGCTAATGTGACTCAGCTTCATACCATCAATGGCTTAATAACAGACGACACAGATTTCGATATGCTGTGTCGTCTAACATATCACTCCACACCAACAATACCCTGTTCTCACCCGTTTGAAGATGTTGTAAAAAAATAACGCACAGTAATGGACTAATAAACGCTCTTTTAGTGAGTATTATTTTATTGAGACTTCCATTTTCACCTTGCAATAATGTACCGGTTCCCTTGTCACCCAAAGTAAGCAAACAACGCCAATTCGATAAACTGCGCCAGCTGTAAACAAAAATGAAGATAATGCTAAGGAATAATGACATTTGCGTGATGCGGTATATCAAGGAAGGAAAATGAGGCCAAGCCAAAAAACTCGTTAATACAACAGCAAATGCTACCATTAGGGCAGCACGCTGCAAAAATGAAGCACTCAATGCAAATTGTTGCATATGAGTACTATTGTTGACCAATAAATCAACAGAAAGGTTAAGGTGCGGCTCTGCCACGGACTTTGACTATCATATTGGCGAACAATGGATCTGGGCATTGTTCATGGCCCATGAACCAAGCAAATAACTCCGGATCTTCACACTCCAATAACCGAATAAAAGTGTTTTTATCATTATCAGTCATGGCTTCGTATTGGGTTTCGACAAAGGGTTGAAACAACACATCTAATTCTAACATTCCACGACGGCATGCCCAGCGTACACGAGCTATATTCATTAATTCCAACACAAATCTCCTGATGTCTATATAACAAGCTAGCTTATACGGTTTTCAAAATCTTGTACTTGTAGATCTCGTCCTGCAAATAAATCACTAAAATCCGTAGCCAGTAATGATTTTACCGCCGGATGCTGGATCATTCGCTCAGCGAACATCACATGATACTCTTCTTTAATATCGGTGGTTTCACCAAGTAATACCATACCTTGAGACAGTATATCATGACGATAAATAGACGGTGCGACAAAAATGCCTCGATTAAAATAACCGAACGCCTTCATCATTTCTGCATCGTCAAACTCTCCCAAAATACTGACATTAAGATTTTTTTCGGCAAACCAACCATGTAATTGTTGGCCTAATGACGTCCGCTTACCCGGTATGAGTAATTTACGCTGCTCTAGACACGCGGGAAAAGGGACTGAAATCGTTTCAGCCGAAAAGAAACTCACCCCACATTCACCCAGTTTTTTGGATAAAATTTCGGGAAACTTCAATGAACCACCGGCGCAATCAGATAAGATCATATCGAGCTTATGTTCACGTAAACGCTCAATTAAACTTTCATGTGTTGATTCATAACACGCCAAGTGAACTGAACTATCATCAGGGATAACGGTTAACAATACTCGACTAACCAAGGCCTTAGATAAGGCATCGGCAATCCCCACTTCAAATAATAGTGACTTATCTTTCTGATAATTGAGTAAATCGAGCATTTCGTAACTCAAGCTAAACATTTTATCGGCATAACGAAATACTAATTCGCCCAACTCGGTTGCGACTAAGTTACGGCCGACACGCTTAAATAACGTGCCTTTTAATCGCTCTTCTAATGCACGAATTTGCCCAGTTATGGTTTGCGGAGCCAAACACAATGCTTCAGCCGCTTTAGTTACTGAACCCTTTTTTTGTACCATCCAAAAATAATATAAATGGTTATAATTTAAATGCTGCATATCAATCACTAACCCAAGAAAAGCCACTCACACTACTATAGCAAATAAACCCAAAATTCCGCTGTTCATTAATCATCGGTACTCAACCACAATATTAATTAACCGATTTATTAGCCAAGATTAAGCATAAAAAAACGCAGCCAAACGGCTGCGTTAATTAATGTTGCGGTTTACTTACTCTGGCGGCAATCCATCAAACTAGTAATAACAGACTCTAGCTCAGCGCTATTACTGACATTGCTTAGCGACACTTGCTCAGTGAGTGCTGATACTATTTCAGATTTTACCGGTATATGACTAGCACAATAATTTACGTTTGCCGTTTGATAACGCTTTCCTGCTCGGTACTTTAGTGCTCTTGACTCATAATCATTTGGCTCGATTCTTTTCTTAGCCAGACCATCTCGGTACATCAAGGCGCCATCTACCACACCTTCTAGATAACTTTGGCAAGTGGGTGACTCAGATGATTTTAGACAAACATTGAACGATTCAGCCGATGCGGGAATAACAAACAACGTTAACAACATTCCCAAAGATAATTTAGTGAGTTTCATGTTTTTCTCCTGTTTCAGGCAGTACTTTGGCTAACCAAAAATAACCAATTAGTGCTGCTAATAACGATCCTGTTAAAATACCAAGTCTTGCATAATCACCATATGCCGCAGGTGAATGTTCAAACGCTAACGAAGCAATAAACACTGACATAGTAAATCCGATACCACACATCACTGCAACAGGAATAATGTGTCTCCAACCAATCCCTGGTGGTAGTTCTGCTAACTTAAGCTTCACGGCTAAATAACTGAATAACAGCACCCCAATCGGCTTACCGAGCAACAGACCCATAATAATGCCTAAGGTAATGGGTTCAGCAAATGAATCTAAAGTCATATTCGTTAATGACAAACCAGCATTAGCAAAAGCGAACACGGGCAGGATCATAAAGGTGCTCCAGGGGTGCAACTTATGCTCTAAATGTTCCGATGGTGAAGTACCATCCTTTGCACGTAAAGGAATACAAAATGCAATAATTACACCTGCCAATGTCGCGTGTACACCAGACTTCAATACGGCGACCCATAAAATAAAACCAAGTAAACCGTAAGGTAAAATTGAACTGACCCCTTTTTTGTTCAATGCAACCATAAGCACAATCGATACCGCTGCAATGACCAAGCTTGTCATGGATAAATCAGTACTATAAAACAAGGCAATAATGACAATAACGCCCAAATCATCAATAATCGCTAAGGCTAATAAAAACACCTTCAATGCCACAGGTACACGATTACCGAGCAATGCCATAATACCTAAAGCAAAAGCGATGTCTGTAGCGGCAGGAATAGCCCATCCGACTTGAGTTTCGGGGGTTGCGTAGTTAAATGCTAAGTAAAACAACGCCGGAAACACCATGCCGCCAATAGCAGCAATACTGGGTAATGAAGCTTTGGCCACACTTGATAAGGCCCCTTCAAGTAATTCGCGCTTCACTTCCAAACCAATTAATAAAAAGAATAACGCCATTAGCCCATCATTAATCCACAGTAATAACGGCTTATCGATATCTAAATCGCCCACACGTAGCTGTACTTCTGTGGCTAAAAAACCTTGATATACTCCAGCTAACGGGGAATTTGCTAAAATCATCGCCAAAGCTACTGCGACCATTAATAAAATGCCACCTGCAGATTCTTGGCTTAAGAAGTTCTTAATTGCTCGTTCCATATAACACTCCTAAAAAACAATCGGATCAGTCTATCTTAAATGTTCAAACAATAATAATCGATTGTTTCTTGATATTAACTCGGTTTAACCGAGGTATTGAACGTACAGTTAACGCTGAAAATAAATTAATTAATTGAATCTGCATTTCACTTTGGCAATGATTTGCCTGCCCTGATTAGGTATAATCGATAAAAGCAAAAAAGGAATTGGGACCAATGAAACAGTATTTAGACCTGTGTAAACGCATTGTCGATGAAGGCGAGTGGGTTAATAACGCACGAACAAACAAAAAGTGCCTAACTGTCATTAATGCCGACTTAGTTTATGATGTTGGTAACAATCAATTTCCTTTAGTGACCACACGTAAAAGCTTCTGGAAGTCTGCCATAGCCGAGATCTTAGGATATTTACGTGGCTACCAAAATGCGGCCGATTTTAGAGCTTTAGGCACTAAAACATGGGACGCCAATGCCAATGAAAACCAAGCATGGCTAGATAACCCAAATCGTAAAGGTCCTGATGATATGGGGCTGATATACGGGGCGTTAGGGCGTGCATTTCCAAAGCCTGATGGTGGTCATGTCGATTTACTGCAACAAATCGTCGACGACCTCAGTAATGGTATAGATAACCGCGGTGAGATTTTAACCTTCTATCATCCAGGAGCATTTGACTTAGGTTGCTTGCGACCATGTATGTACGAACACCATTTTTCATTACTCGGTGATACTTTGTACCTCAACAGCACACAGCGCAGTTGTGATGTTCCACTAGGGTTAAACTTCAACATGGTACAAGTATATGTATTACTTGCGTTAATGGCCCAGATTACTGGCCATAAACCTGGTAAGGCATACCATAAGATAGTCAACGCTCATATTTACGAAGACCAACTTGAACCCATGCGGGATGTCCAGCTCGCGCGCGAACCGTTTGCATCGCCTAAGCTAATCATCAATCCAAAAATTAAAACCCTAAAAGACATCGAAACTTGGGTAACCTTGGATGACTTTAGCGTTGAAGATTATCAACATCACGATGCGATTAAATACCCTTTCGCAGTGTAATATCAGGTAGGTTAACTAACAAAAAAAACGCCTTTGTTCAACTACTTGAACAAAGGCGTTTTTGTAACAGTTTAGTGCTAAAAAAATAGTAGTTTTAGTCCAACTACAACAAGCAAACAAGCAAATATTTTTTTCAATACTGGCGTAGGCCAAGTGCTAGCAGCTTTTACACCAAACGGCGCGCACAACATGGAACTAATGATAATGCCGATTAATGCCGGCAGGTAAATAAACCCAACTGAGCCCTCGGGTAAATTCGGTACATCGAAACCAGCGATGATATAACCTATCGTACCGGATACCGCAATAAGCATCCCTGTTGCCGATGAAAATCCAACAGCTTGACGCATTTGTAAGCCGCAATAACTTAAAAATGGCACCAGCAAAACCCCGCCACCAATGCCCATTAATCCAGCAATTAACGCTATCGCAGTCGATATCACCAGTAACACTGCAAAGCTTGGCATACTGCCACCCGTTTTGACTTTAAACGGAAAGGCCATTTGTACTGCCATTAACACGACAAAAATAGCAAAAGCCTGTTGTAAATCATCTGATGCAATTTGCTCAGACACAAATGCTGAAGCTAATGACCCGATTACAATACCCGGAAATATAGGTTTAAACAGCTCCCAGGGTATATTGCCGCGCTTGTGATGGGCGGTTGCTGATGACATAGAAGTTAAAATAATCGATGCCAGTGACGTCGCGATAGCGACATGAGTGATTTGAGTTGAACTGATACCCACTGAAGGTAAAATATACAATAGCGCAGGCACAATAATTAACCCACCACCAATACCTAACAGCCCAGCCAAAAAACCCACGACAGAACCTAAAACAAGGCAAATTAAAAATACCTGCAGCAAACTATCCACGATGACATCCTTAATGTTGCACTTGATTATGTTACGAACCACTAGGGAAAATCATTTAAAACTTTCCTTAGCAGATTCAATCGTATTGCTAATCTATGTTGATTAAATCTAATAGGTTATGTTTTCGCAAGAAACTGGCTAATAAGCCTCGAACCTGGTTACCATTTGACTGTTGTAAAATAGATTCTAATAAATCCGTTAACTCTTGCTTTGATACACGTCTGAGTAAAAAATTGATTCTGGCTAAGCTGCCTTGGTTCATACTGAGTTTGTTATAGCCCATCGCTACTAGAAGCAATGCACCATAAGGTTCACCCGCAAGTTCGCCGCAAACACTCACATCTAAATCATACTGTTTACATTCATCGACAGCCCTTTTAAGTGCTCGAAGAATACCTGGATGGTAACTATCAAATAATGAACTGACACTCGGATTATTACGATCGACAGCCAGTAAATATTGAGTCAAATCGTTACTGCCCACCGACACAAAGTCGACCCGTTTTGCCACATCTTGTAACTGATACAACAATGCAGGTACTTCAAGCATAACGCCGACTTTTGGCCTCACTAAAATAGTCTTTAATTCTTGGTTTAGTTCAGTAAACGCTTGCTCTAAATATTTTAATGTTTGATCTATTTCATCCAGATTGCTTACCATTGGTAGCAATATTTGCAATTGATTGCCGTTACCAGCAGCTTGTAGCATCGCGCGCAATTGCACTAAAAATAGCTCAGGGTGATCAAGCGATAAACGAATGCCGCGCCACCCTAAAAATGGGTTATCTTCTTTAATTGGAAAATACGGTAACGGTTTGTCGCCGCCAACATCCAATGTACGCATCACAACAGGCCTATCACCTGCGGCACTCAGTACTTGACGATATACATTTATTTGTTCGCTCTCGCTCGGAAAGCGTTGATGCAACATAAAGGGAATTTCAGTTCGATATAGCCCGATACCATCTGCACATTCAGCAATTTCAGACGCGATACCACTCAATAAACCTGCGTTTAAATATAAATGGATCCGCTGACCATCTGTAGTCACTGATGGTAGGTTTAATTCGGCAGAAAATTGCTTTTGTTTTTCAACATCTGCATCAATCAGTAATTGATATTCTTCAATCACAGCTGGCGATGGCGATACCAATAGCTGGCCACGATTCGCATTCAGCACTAACAGTTTTTGATCGATGTCGATTGATAACACATCATCAACGCCAACAATGGCAGGTACACCCAAAGCACGCGCTAAAATAGCCGCATGGGCATTAACGCCACCACGTTCAGTGACAATACCAGCGAGTTTTTGCCGTGGAAACTCAGCCAATAAAGTGGCATCCACTTCTTTAGCGACTAAAATAACCGGTTTATCCGGCTCTAACTCTAATCGACCGGGCTCAATAAGCTGTCGAAGTAGTTTTTGCCCAAGCTCACGAATATCACTGGCGCGCTCTTTTAGATATGGATCTTCCATTTCCAAAAACTGTTTGATATAGCGCAATGACACTCGGCTTACCGCAGACTCAGCCTGCCAGCCTAAAGCGACTTCGCGGGCATATTCGCCACCAAGGCTAGAATCGTCTAACAATAATTGAAATGCGGTAAAGATAGAGGCCACATCAGCAGACTTTTCACGCTCAAAACGTTGCGATATTGACGACAGCATGTCTTTACAACGCTGCATGGCCAACTTTAAACGCTGAATTTCAGCATCTATGTCAAAGCAGCTAACCTCGGGTTGTTCTAATGAAATTACACCGCCTAATACCAAACCGTGAGCAATTGCAATACCACTTGATGCATTAACACCACTGAAAACCACTTGCTGTTGCACATTAGTAATGGCCGCTTTGTGTTTCAAGCTGCGCACAACCACCGCAAGCTGAGCGGCTAAGGTCATTAAAAATGCTTCTTCGCTTTCACTGAACTGACGGGCTTCTGGCTGTTGCACCACGATAACGCCCACCACCTGCTTTTGAAAAATGATCGGCACAGCTAAAAACGCACGATATTCTTCTTCTGCGGCTTCGGGAAATAATTTAAAACGAGGGTGAATACGAGCATCGGCAAGGTTAACGGCTTCTTCACGTTCAGCAACTAAGCCTACTAAACCTTGCGATAATGGCATGCTCACTCGGCCAACGGCAGATTGTTGTAAACCTTCAGTGGCGGATAACACTAGATGCTGTTGTTCAAGGATATAAATAGAACAGCAATGGGTAGCCATCGCTAATCGAGTTTGTGACACTAAGATGTTTAATGCACTTTCAAGGCTGCTGGCTCTGGCAACAGCTTGAGTGATATCCCTGAGCATATTTAACACTGTTTCAATCCTCTTTGAAATCAGTTAACTCCGTTGTTTGCTTCGTTTTTTACTAAACTCGCGCGTTTGCAGCGCTAATGTCGTCGATGCGAACTCTTTCATTACCTTTCTATATACGTCGCGTTTAAAAGACACAACCTGACGAACAGGATACCAATAACTCACCCAACGCCAATCATCAAACTCAGGATGACCAGAAGAATTCAAGTTAATAGTATTATCGTGACCTTTCAATTGTAGTAAAAACCATTTCTGTTTTTGGCCAATGCAAACAGGTTTGCTTTCTTGGCGTACCAAACGCTTGGGTAACCGATAACGTAACCAAGATCGAGTGGATGTTAAAATTTGAACATGCTCAGGTCTTAGTCCCACTTCTTCGTAAAGTTCGCGATACATGGCTTCTTCTACTGATTCGCCATCATCTAACCCACCTTGTGGAAACTGCCATGAATGTTGGCCAAAACGTCTAGCCCACATAACTTGTCCAAATTTATTACAGATAATGATGCCCACATTTGCGCGAAAGCCGTCGCTATCAATCACATGGACTCCAAAAATAACAAATTTTATATCGTCTGATTGTTTCACAAAGCATGCCTATCGGCAAACCTCTATTTACTGTGGATAATTGAATAACAATGTTAATAAATCAAAATTATCAACAATTAAACCAAGCGACCCTGTGGATTATCCACAAAATCTGTGGATATCTCTGTTCGAAACTTTGGTAAAGCTTGATAACAGGCTAAAAACCAGCTGCCCTCCGTCTAAGGAAAACCACTTTTCACTACAATATATTTAAACAAAATTAATAACTTAAAAATAATTACAAACTAATATTATAGCAGAACGCCAATATTGTACAAAAAACAAACAGGCTTAATTAAGATAGCCAATCACTCATTTAGCAATTTAAGTTATACACAAATAACAAGGCTTATTTTAAATTAAACCCGTTAAAAAGCCGTTTTATTGCGTTGACTTGGTGTTTTTAATCAGTTAAAGACAGGTTTTATTACACTTATCCATTAAATCTGTGGATAAGTATGTGTGAAATGTAGGGGAAAAACGAGTGTAACTCGGGACAAGTATAATATAAAAACAACCATCAACAAAAAAGTATCTTTAAAACAACCAATTACAAAGGAATTCAATCAAATAACTTTAACCAACCAAAACATGGTTGTTTTTCAATCACATCTTAAATAACTAACTAAACTTGTTCTCAATGAATATTACTTGATAGCATAGACTGTTGATTTTGATCGTCTACTTAATTCATTTCCCCAGAGGTTAATACTCATTCATGGCTAAATCATCGCCCTTAGATCTAAACGAATTAATGCAAAGAGCGCACAATATGGCTGGTATTCGTTTAGCTGATATTGCGGCAGATAATCACATCATGGTGCCTGCGGATTTACGCCGAGACAAAGGCTGGGTAGGCCAACTTATTGAATCTGAATTAGGGGCTCTGGCAGGATCAAGACCAGAACAGGACTTTTTACATTTAGGGGTTGAGCTCAAAACGATCCCGATCGATCACAATGGCAAACCGCTTGAGACCACTTATGTCACAGTAGCGCCGCTGACAAACATTCAGGGTATGACTTGGGAAAACAGTTTGGTTTACCATAAATTACAGAGAGTGTTATGGGTACCTGTTGAAGGCGAACGGAGCATCACTGTCGGTGAGCGTCGTATAGGCACGCCCATATTATGGCAACCAAACACAACACAAGCCAGACAGTTACAACAAGATTGGGAAGAGATAATGGAGTTAATTGCACTAGGTAAAGTTGATAAAATTACTGCACGTCATGGTGAGGTACTGCAATTACGTCCAAAAGCAGCTAATAGCAAAACGCTTACTGAAAGCATCGCCGAAGACGGTAGCATCCAACTATCAAATCCCAGAGGTTTTTATCTTAAAATTGATTTTACTCAGCAGATATTAACCAATGCATTTTCATAATCTGTTGTTACATTACTTGGTATCTTGGGCCTGTAGATCATTAAGAGCAATTTTTAAGCAGTGCGTGGCAATGTTTTACAAGACAGAGCTTACGACATCCCGTGATACAATATGAGTAAGCAATAAAGCAGGAGAAAGAAGCCACAGATATTGCCGAAGGATTCTGTTAACCGTAGTTTTGAATCTTTATTGAATAAATTGGTTACAAGCCATTAGCCTAACTGGAACTTCGTCTCTAACATTTATGCCACCTTGTTATATAAATAAAGAACCGTTTATCTCGAACAAACTTCAGCCACAAAAGTTCAACAAGCCCTACTAATGTTGAAAAAACTTTGCGTTAGTGCACATATTTCTTCACTTCTATTGATCTAAATCACAAATAAACTATCACAAGTAAGCAAATTTTCTATAGACTAGCCACCCTATATAATAAGTCATTTAGGCAACCACATCCTCCGTGAAAGCACGCCGTCAAACTCAAAAATTATTGTTCGCTATTTTTGCCTGGTGTGTAGCAATGGCTTCTTTCGTTTTTTTCCGCTACTCACAATCATCGCAACTACCTGAATGGGCTGTTGGCAATGCCGATCTCGCCACGCTTGCCATAATGATGGGTGTTGTATTTGGCGGCTTGCATTGGATGTCCAATCTCATTGCCGATTTTAGCGCCATCAGTCGTTTACCTTATTTATTTTCTGTGGTGTTTAAAGGATTGTTTTTGCTACTTGGGGCAACAACCCTGGCGTACGTGACACAATTTTTAAACATGTGGGCCATTGAGAACCATATGGTGACATTACGACAAATGCTCACAGTGCAGATTATTTATAGCCCATCGTTTCAAGCGCTAGTGGTTTATCTTGTTGTGGTCCGGGTAAGCTTAGCTTTTATTGAACAAATGTCGTTGTTGGTTGGTCCTAAAGTCTTGCTCAATATTGGCCTTGGCAAATATCACAAACCACGTTATGAGCAACAATTGTTCTTATTTATAGATATGGTCTCATCTACAGCTCATGCCGAAACCTTAGGCGATTATCGCTTTAGCCGCCTAATTCAAGACAGCTTTAGCATGTTAGCCGACACTGTGACCGATAATGAAGCAGAAATTTATCGTTACATGGGTGATGCCGTACTTATCCACTGGCCATTAGAGCAAGGTATTAAACAAGACCGTTGTATGAATATCTATTTCGAATTTTGCCAGCAATTGCAGTGGCAAAGGCAATATTTTGAACAACAATATGGTTTTGTGCCTAAATTTAAAGCTGCGGCGCATTGTGGCCAAGTTGTAGCCGCGGTAGTCGGTGTACATAAGCAAGAGATTAGTTTCTTCAGTGATGTATTAAATACCTTGGCACGGCTACAAGACCAATGTAATCCGCTCGGTCAACGAATGTTGCTATCTGGAGATGTTGTGCATCGACTTGAGCAACAAAATAGTCAGTATGACCTGACTGACTTAGGCCCTATCATGCTTAAAGGTAAGAAACACCCAACTGAAGTGTATGGTGTTGCCCCAAGAAAATTGAATAACAATTAAAACTAAGTTTAATTGAGGTTAGTTAAGCTCAATTTCAAACATAAACATGTATGAAACTGCCAGTGTTACTCTACAGATAACAATAAGGCTATTGATACTTCAATAGCCTTATTAACGACAAAAATCGCACGTTTGATATTGTTGACCTGAAATAAACCATTCTATCGATCCATCCCACCTCTTATATCCCGAGCTGAGGCTAACTTGGTAACGATTGTGCTAGCAGCTTTTGTTGAATCGCTAAGCCTAAGGTTCTAAACGTTGAAATACGGCTGGTAGTTTGACGCCAAACTAAACCAATATCACGATAAGGAGCTTCACCAGGAGGATCCATTGCGACAAGATCGGTATCAGTTAAAATACCAGTATCGATGGCCATTTGGGGTAAAAATGTGGTGCCTAACTTACTGTTAACCATCTGCACCAAGGTATGCAAACTGGTTGCCGCAAAAGGATTAATTTTGGCGCTATCACCCAGTTGACATGCGGTTATCGCGTGACCGGTAATGCAATGTTCAGCTTGCAGTAAAAAGATACTTTCGTCTGGCATTTTTTGGTAGTCAATGGGCTGCAAGAATTGTTGCGATACCTCTTTATGCATCACCATTTTAAACGGATCAATGCCAACTTTCATGCTATGAAAACCACTTGTGTCGACAGGTAACGCTAATATCAATAAATCCAACTCACCTTTTGCTAAAGCATCCAATAGACGCTCAGTCGTGTCTTCTTTTAATAACAAACTGAGCTTGGGGTAGTCTTGCTGGCATAACTTAACCACTCTACTGAGTAAGAAAGGCGCAATAGTGGGAATGCAACCTAAACGAATTTCTCCGGTCATCGGTTCGCCTTGATTTTTAACCAATTCAACTAAGTCATCGACATTGGTTAAAATATTTCGAGCTCGCTCAACCACTTCTTCACCGATGGCAGTAAACATAAACGATTTATGATCACGTTCAATCAACTGATAGCCTAGTTGTTCTTCGAGATTTTGGATACCACTAGATAAAGTCGATTGACTCACAAAGCACATCTTAGCGGCACGATTGAAATTTTGCTCTTGATGTAAATGAACCAAATAATAAAGGTTCTTAAGGCTGGGAAGATTTTTCATATAAACGATTGCCCTTATCTAATTTAATTCAAATAGTGAATTAAATTAGTCAAAATAACAAGACATCGATAACCAATATTGAACAAACGACCATAAAAAATGCCTCTTTAATAAAGAGGCATTTCAACAAACCGATTGTAGGCATTAATCTAGTTGCTAATCTAACTGATCATGCAGCTAACGCTACACTCTACTCTACTGGTAATTAAGCTTTCGCTTCTAAGTAAACTTTCAGTTGTTGTAAATCTTGTGCAGCATGCTCAACGATTTCAGCAAGCCATACCTTATGTTCTGTTTCCCATTTAGCTTCTTCACCATGTTGTAATAACTGGGAAAATTGCTGAATTCGTTTAAGGCCAACAGATCCTGCTGCACCTTTAAATTTATGAGCTTCTGCACATAACGTTTCTTTATCATTTGCATCGCCAGCTTTCACTAAGCTACTGACATACTCAGGCATTAACTGCTCGAATAACACTACGCTTTTCAATAACGTTCCAGCACCAATGGCACTGATATATTGCTCAAGCGTATTGAGATCCAATATTGAGTCTAACTGCGTTGTGGCCATAAAGGCACCTCTATCAAAATCTAACTCTATAAAAATTATAAATATGATACCGAGTAAAATACCCTATGCAAGGCTTGCCAATATTTAGACGCTATTTAATGGTAAAAAGTCACATATTTACAACATAACTACTCAGCTGGTATTACCAATGTTTAAAAAATACTCATATTGGCAATGTTTCGCCCAATAAATAATGAATAGTCGTTATCAGCCTTATACTTCTTCGCAAAATCGTCCTTGACCATATTTAGTCAAATTATAATATGCCTACCCAAATACACTGCACTAGGCTGTTTTACTTTGGCTAAACATTAACGCACTGCCTTGCCCACCGTATTCTTTAAGTTCATCCACAATGGCCACTAAACCATCCCATCTATACGCACACCAATTAGGGGCGAGTAACATTGGTTTTTTGGCATAGGCAGTCACGCGATGAAAGATAATCTCTTTTGGGGTGTGACGAATAAGTTTTGCGGCCTCGGAGGCATACTCTTCAAGGCTCATTAACGGCATAGGATGATAGCGCCACTGTTTCGCCATAATACTGCCTTCTACAATATGCAAAGGGTGCAGTTTTAGTCCATCAACACCGATTCCTAATACGGTTTGTAAGCTATTAAAATAGTCAGCAGATGTTTCACCTGGCAAACCTAATATCAAATGGGTACACACCTTAATGCCTTTAGCGCGAGCTTTTTTAACGGTCTGTCGATATTCACACAATTGGTGACCACGATTAATCCGCTTTAACGTGTGATTATTGGCAGTTTGTAGGCCTAATTCTAGCCACACCTCAATGCCTCGCTGTTGATACTCAACGAGTAAATCAAGTACTTCATCAGGCACACAGTCAGGACGAGTGCCTATATGAAGCCCAACAATATCGGCATCTTCAAGTGCTTGATCATACTTTTGCTTTAGCACTTTATACTCATCGTAGGTACTGGTGTAAGCTTGAAAATAAGCAATATATTTTGCAGTAGGAGTAGAGTTAACATTCACAGATGTTGTGCATTTTTTTGCAGATAGGGCGCGTACTTTCCCTTCAGTCAATTGCAGCGCAATAGGTTGTTCTCTGCCTTGTTCGCCACTAAATGAAGCGACATTACAAAAAGTACAACCGCCCACCCCTAACGTGCCATCTCGATTAGGGCAGGTAAATTGGGCATCTATAGTTAATTTTTTTATTCTTTGGCCATATAAACGTTTGCAATGCACCCCAAACGTATTAACGTAATCATCTAAACCCACAAGTTGCTCTCATCATCACCCCAAAGTCCGGCAGTGTAGTCAGGAGATAAGCACCTGTCTTGGTCCTAAATCAATAAAACGGGCTATCAATTCAAGCTAACGCTAAAGTTGTGCACAAACTCAAAAAACGTTTAAAACAATTTAAGTTATTTATACATTACTTAAAATGAATATTTAATCATTTAGAATAATTTTTTACCCAAAGACTGTATTTAAAATAAAATTCACTATTTTTATTTCAAAAATAATTCCTTGCTGTTGTTGCAAAAAAGTAAACAATTGTTTGAATGTTTTCTAAAATTCTTTTTATTCAGAACGTTATAGGTGAAATAAAACAGTTTACGTTAACGTCAAGCTGGTAGCTTACAACGTTTTTTTAGTAATAATATTTCAGTTTGTTGCATTTTTTTGGTTTGACCTTTATTCAATCTCAGTTTAATTTGAATGGTTCGGGTGCATATCTATGGATATTCTTCAAATTTACCCCGAGTCGTATCTAGTAGAGGTTTAGGGGGTTTTTTGTATGAGCTTGTATCATCCCAGTTTTGAGCGTGACAATTGCGGATTTGGTTTGATTGCACAAATGGACGGCGACGCAAGTCACCGCATTGTGCGTACCGCGATTCATGGTCTCGATCGAATGAAGCATCGTGGTGGTATTGCAGCTGACGGACGCACAGGTGATGGCTGTGGTCTATTAATGCAAATGCCTACAGATTTTTTTGAAGCTATTGCGGCAGAAAACGATTGGCATTTAAGCCGAAAATTTGCCGTAGGTATGCTATTTCTCAGCCAAGATGAACAACGCGCTGATGAAGCGAAGTTTATCTTAGAAAAAGAACTACAACGAGAAACACTCAGTGTCGCTGGCTGGCGTAAAGTACCGATTAATCCGGATGTCTTGGGGGAGATTGGTCGGGAAAGCTTGCCACAAATTTATCAAGTATTGATCAACGCGCCAGTAGGCTGGCGAGAAAAAGATCTCGAGCGTCGCCTATATATGGCTCGCCGCCGCCTTGAACAACAAATCACCGATGACAAAGACTTTTATGTCGCCAGTCTTTCTGGACAAGTCATTGTGTATAAAGGCTTAATGATGCCAGCAGATCTGCCATCATTTTACACTGACCTTGCAGACATTCGCTTGAAAAGTGCTATTTGTTTATTTCATCAGCGCTTTTCAACTAACACATCGCCAAAATGGCCATTAGCTCAACCGTTTCGTTACCTCGCTCATAACGGCGAAATCAATACCATTACCGGTAACCGCCAATGGGCAAGAGCGCGCGCCTATAAGTTTAATTCGCCTTTGCTACCAGATTTACAACAAGCGGCCCCTTTTGTTAACGAAACAGGTTCAGACTCGTCTTCTTTAGACAATATGCTCGAAATGTTGTTATCAGGCGGGATGGATTTATATCGAGCCATGCGATTGCTTATTCCACCAGCATGGCAATCAAATCCTGAAATGGATGACGAGTTAAAGGCCTTTTACGATTTTAACTCAATGCACATGGAGCCGTGGGACGGCCCTGCAGGCATTGTAATGACCAATGGCCGCCATGCTGCCTGCGCGGTAGATCGTAACGGTCTACGCCCTTCACGTTACGTTATAACCAAGGATCGTATCCTCACCTTAGCGTCTGAAGTCGGTATTTGGGATTATTCCGCCGATGAAGTGATTGAAAAAGGCCGGGTTGGGCCCGGTGAGTTATTAGTGTTAGATACCTTGAATGGTCGTTTGTATCATTCATTTGAAATTGATAATGACTTAAAGCGTCGTCATCCTTACAAAGAGTGGATGGCTAAAAACAGTCAGACATTGATCCCTGCTGAGGAAATGGCTCCTACCAAACAAGGTTCAAGTGGTTTTGATAGCAAAACACTGCTGCAATATCAAAAACAGTTTGGTTTTACCCGTGAAGAATTAGAACAAGTTATTTGGGTACTTGCGAGCAAAGGTGAAGAAGCCATTGGCTCAATGGGTGATGATACGCCTATGGCAGTATTGTCGAAAAAGTCGCGTTCACTGTACGACTATTTCCGCCAAAAATTTGCTCAGGTAACCAACCCGCCTATTGATCCGTTACGTGAAAAACACGTGATGTCGTTAGCCACTTGTGTCGGTCGCGAACAAAATCTATTTAGCGAAACCACCGGTAACGCTTACCGAGTCATGTTCAATTCACCGATTTTGTTATTCAGTGATTTTAATCAGTTACTGGGATTAGACAGCACTAACTATCGCGCCAACACAGTTGATTTAAACTATGATGCCAATGAAACGTTAGAGCAGGCTATTCGCCGTATTACCGACGAAGCTGAACGCTTAGCTCGCAGCGGCACGACATTGTTAGTATTGTCTGACCGTGCTGTAGCGAAAAGTGCTCAAGTTATCCCAGCCGCTATGGCTGTGGGTTCTGTGCAAACTCGTTTAGTGGATAAAAGCCTACGTTGTGACACTAACATTATTGTTGAAACAGCTTCAGCACGCGATCCGCATCATTTTGCGGTGTTAATTGGTTTTGGTGCCACGGCTATCTACCCTTACCTCGCCTATGAATCTATTTCAGCAATGGCAAAACTGCATCAAGTCGATGATGTAACCCATTTAATGCTTAACTTCCGTTATGGCATTGAAAAAGGCTTACGCAAAATCATGTCTAAAATGGGCATCAGTACCGTAGGTTCATATCGTTGTAGCCAACAATTTGAAGCTGTGGGTTTAGCCAGTGATGTGATTGAGTTATGTTTTAAAGGCGTGATAAGCCGTATTGAAGGTGTCAGTTTTAATCATATTGCCGATGACCAGAAAATACTCCATACCGCTGCATATCGCGCCCATGTGCCATTACCACAAGGTGGTTTATTAAAGTACGTTGAAGGTGGTGAATATCACTGCTTTAATCCAGACGTGGTGAATACCTTACAAGCATCATTAAAAGACAAAAACTACGCTGAATACAAAAAGTTTACTCACTTAGTTGATGATCGCCCAGTGGCCACGTTACGTGATTTAATCGGCATTAAAGGTCAACTAAATGCCATTGAAATAGACACGGTCGAAGGCGCTGAAAAGCTTTACCCTCGCTTTGATAGCGCAGCCATGAGCATTGGTGCTTTAAGCCCTGAAGCTCATGAAGCGTTAGCGGTTGCGATGAACCGTCTTGGTGGACGTTCAAACTCAGGTGAAGGTGGCGAAGATGCACGTCGTTTCAATAGCGAACGTAACTCGGCCATCAAACAAATTGCATCGGGTCGCTTTGGCGTTACCGCGCATTACTTAGTTAACGCTGATGTGCTGCAAATTAAGGTAGCTCAAGGTGCAAAACCGGGTGAAGGTGGGCAATTACCTGGCCATAAAGTCAGTGTTGAAATCGCAGGGCTGCGTCATGCTCGTCCAGGTGTGACCTTGATTTCACCGCCGCCGCACCACGATATTTACTCGATTGAAGATTTAGCTCAGCTGATTTTCGATTTAAAACAAATCAATCCAAAAGCCTTAGTGTCGGTCAAGCTAGTATCAGAACCCGGTGTTGGCACCATTGCAACTGGTGTTGCAAAAGCCTATGCCGATATGATCACTATATCAGGTTACGACGGCGGCACTGGCGCAAGTCCTATCACCTCGGTGAAATACGCTGGTTCTCCTTGGGAGCTTGGTTTAGCGGAAGTGCATCAGTCGCTAGTAGAAAATGGTTTACGTCATAAAATCCGCCTGCAAGTGGATGGCGGCTTAAAAACCGGTACCGACGTGATTAAAGCAGCGTTACTGGGCGCCGAAAGCTTTGGCTTTGGTACAGTGCCGATGATTGCGCTTGGGTGTAAATACTTACGTATTTGTCATCTTAATAACTGCGCTACCGGTGTGGCAACTCAAGATAAAAACTTACGCGAAAACCATTATCACGGTTTACCTGAACGTGTCATGACCTACTTTGAATTTGTGGCTCAAGAAGTGCGTGAATGGATGGCTGCATTAGGGGTAACTCAATTCGAAGATTTAGTCGGACGGAGCGACTGGTTACATGCGCTTGAAGGTCAAACAGACAAGCAGCGTGGCTTAGATTTAGCACCAATTTTATATAAACCAAAAGTACAGGCAAACTCATCTCTGACTTGGAAAGAAATCAATCCGCCTTCAGATGTTGGCCAACTGAATCAAACCTTGTTAGCGGATTGTCGTAAAGCAGTTGAAACTGGCGAACCGTTTTCTTATCAATATCAAATCAATAATACCGATCGCTCGGTAGGCGCGACATTGTCAGGTTTTATCGCTACGACTGTTGGTGTAACGGGTGCAAAGCAGCCGTTAACACTTGGTTTTAATGGCAGCGCTGGCCAAAGCTTTGGCGTATGGAACAGCCCAGGCCTTGAACTTAAGCTGTGCGGTGATGCTAATGATTATGTCGGCAAAGGCATGTCTGGCGGTAAGATCGTTATTCACCCACCTATTGGTAGCCCGTTCCAAAGTGAACGTAGTGCCATTATGGGTAATACCTGTTTATACGGTGCTACTGGCGGTAAGTTGTTTGCTGCAGGCCAAGCGGGCGAGCGATTCGCTGTGCGTAACTCTGGCGCTATCGCGGTCGTTGAAGGCAGTGGCGATAATTGTTGCGAATACATGACAAGCGGTATCGTGGTTATTCTAGGGAAAACTGGGGTCAACTTCGGTGCAGGCATGACGGGCGGATTTGCCTATGTATTTGACCAATTTGGTCGCTTTAATCGCCGAGTGAACACCGAAATGGTCGACACTCAAAAATTAGAATCTACCATCCACCAGCAACACTTAAAAGGCCTAATTGAAACTCACTATGCTGAAACCGGCAGTGAACATGCTCATATGATTTTAAGTGATTTTGAAAACTGGTTGGATTGTTTCGTATTAGTTAAACCAAAGAATATTGCCGTTGCTGACCTGCTAAAAATTGAGCAGAAGAGTCCGGAATTAGTAGTAAAGGCAGGGTAATTATTATGAGCAATGACTTTCAATTTGTAGAAGTGGGTCGAGTAGACCCCATTAAACATGAAGCGAAAAAACGTGCTACACAATTTATTGAAATTTATCAGCCGTTTACGCAACCAGAAGTAAAACAACAAGCCGATCGCTGTCTTGACTGCGGTAACCCGTATTGTGAATGGAAGTGCCCACTGCACAACTACATTCCAAACTGGTTAAAACTGGCAGAAGAAGGTCGCATTATGGAAGCGGCAGACTTGGTGCATGAAACCAATACTCTGCCAGAAATATGTGGCAGGGTGTGCCCACAAGACCGTTTATGCGAAGGTGCTTGTACCTTAAACGACGACTTTGGTGCGGTCACCATTGGCAGTGTTGAAAAATACATTACCGATACTGCAATTGCCCAAGGCTGGCGCCCAAACATGAAGGATGTGACGCCACGTAAAGAGCGTGTTGCCATTATTGGAGCGGGTCCTGCGGGTCTTGGCTGTGCTGATGTGTTGGCTCGTAATGGTGTGCAAGCCGTGGTGTATGATAAATACCCACAAATTGGTGGTTTGCTCACTTATGGCATCCCTTCTTTCAAGCTTGATAAAGAGGTGATGGCCACTCGCCGTTCAGTGCTTGAAGGCATGGGCATTCAATTCAAAATGGGTGTCACTGTCGGCAAGGATGTGAGTTTTCAAAGCCTGTTAGACGAGTACGATTCAGTCTTCCTTGGTATGGGTACTTACACGGCCATGAAAGCTAAACTGCCTAATGAAGACGCTGAAGGCGTTATTCAAGCGCTGCCGTATCTTATTGGCAATACTCATCACATTATGGGTACTCAAGACGACGCTACCCCTTATCTAAGCCTTGAGGGTAAAGATGTGGTGGTATTAGGCGGCGGTGATACGGCAATGGATTGTGTGCGCACAGCCGTTCGTCAAGGTGCTAAGAGTGTGACATGTGCTTATCGTCGTGACGAAGCCAACATGCCGGGCTCTCGCCGTGAAGTGCAAAATGCGCGCGAAGAAGGCGTTAACTTCTTATTTAATCGTCAACCCGTGGCAATTAAAGCTGAAAACGGTCAAATCGTTGGGATTGAATGCGTTGAAACCAAAATGGGAGAAGCTGATGCCAGTGGACGTCAACGCGCTGAAATCATTGCTGGTAGTGAGCAAGTGTTAGCAACCGATGCGCTGATTATAGCCTTTGGTTTCCAAGCTAGTCCTGCTGCTTGGTTTAGTGATTTTGGTATTGAAACCAACGAATGGGGATTAGTTAAAGCCAAGAAAACCGACGACAATCCATTCCAAACCACTAACCCGAAAGTGTTTGCTGGTGGTGATATGGTGCGAGGTTCTGACCTAGTGGTAACGGCTATAGCAGAAGGTAGAGATGCAGCATTAGGCATTTTAAACTATTTAGACTAACAGCTAGCCATAATAACGCTTAAAGCTGGCTAAAGGTAAGCAGACCTTTAGCCAGCCTATAGTCTAATAATAAAAGCTGGAATACCGAGTTTGCTTGTGAATTTTCGCGTATCTTTTGATGCGCATTTTTTTATCTTTTTTTCGCACAATGAGTCACAATCAAAAACAACTACTAGGATTCTCTTTTGGTCACGGCTTTTTGGTTGAACTCACTAAAAAGTAACTAAAAATATTATCTTTTAATTGTGGATGCTCATCTGAAAACTTCACCCCAATATTCAATACACCTTCAATGTTTTGAACTTTAACCATGCTACCCGTTAAAATCCCTGAAAGATCAGTGTTAATCGAGATAGCCACATGTATCTCTTCGCCTTGTTCAATACTCACCGTTTTGGAGTCTACCGTAAGCAAACAGCCAGTAGAAGAAAAGTCGAGCATTTTTGCACTGATTTTATTGTCATTGTGCATAATAAACACATCTTGCTCGATATTAACTCGCAACTGATCTCTGACTTTTTTCTTGATGATAGTTTTAGGCACGCTAATGCACAGCATTCTAATAGGTTGATTAACCACAGAGAATATGGTCGATTTAAAAGCAACAATGTCTTTAAAACCGCTATTCGTCATCGCCCTTACCACAATTTCAGCGTTCACTAGCATATGCTGATAAGCCTCAGAAAAACCTTTATTGGGATACTCAATCAAGATAAACCGCCCAACCTGATAACCAATTAAGCTCGAACGTGACTGCACTGTTTTACCATTGGCAAAATGAATTTCAACGAACAATTCCATACCAATGTCAATTAGGCGAAGATCAGCATACAACGAAGCACTTACTGGCGTTGTCATTGGTTATTTACCATCGTGTTACTCATCATAATGGACCTCATTTCTATTAATCTATCGACTCCAATAACACTTAATAACATTAACATATCAGGTTTAGTTTAGTAGTCACTAGCGTAGTGCTAATCCTACCTAACCTCAATCCTGAATAATCGATGCAAAAATCATTAGCAGCCAGCTTATTTCGAGACTGCAATTGCAAATTTGGCATGTGTTTTATTAACATCACATATTGGCACATCAATCGTTAATCTACGGTAAGTCCATACAATGCAGGTAACAACACGAAGGGTTATTTGAGAGGCGTTTGTCATTCCGAGTATCGGTTACTTATACCAAACAGTGATATTTAATACTGACTATTGTATATCAACAAGGCACCAGGCTCATATCTTTAGCATTAAAGTATAATGCTAACCTGCTGTTATAAAACTGAATAACCTATTTTGATACTGCCTCTAAATATTTTTCATGGCCAAAAGTTTCACCTTAAATCACTTTTTATACTGATAGCATTATCTAACAAGCCTTCAGAGTGATTGATTAGCCTCATGCAAGAAAGTAGAATGATAACGATTATCATTTATTTTTATTTAGTTTAAAGAATAATTCCTTCATTCCTATTAAGGCAATACCTTGAATACTTTCTTAAGCAGCTTCACGTTATGGCGACAACAGCTCACATCTTCGGTGTTCAACAGATGTCTGTTGGTTGTCATTGCCACGGTGTTTTCAACGTCTTTATGGGCACAAAGCCCGGCAGTCACGTCACACGAGATATCACACGAGACATCACCAGATCTTTTAAAACAAACACGACAAATTCTTCAATTAGCTGAATACATTGGTGTTGATTATTCAGAAGCCGTAACCGAAGGTAGTATCTCTAATCCAGATGAATTTGCTGAAATGCAGCAATTCGCTAGCATCATTATCGAAAAAACAAACCTGCTCGCCAATGATGTGCCAAATTCATTAACGGCCGATGCATTACAATTACAGCAAGCCATTGTAGACAAATCATCGCTGGATGTTATTCAAGGGCTTAGCCAAAAAATACGTAACCAGTTATTAAGCCAGTCTCCAGCATTAGTGTTACCAACACAGCTTTTAGCTAAAGAGAATGTTAGACAGCTGTTTATCGAAAATTGTTCAACATGTCATGGTGATTTAGGCCAAGGCAATGGACCACTGGCCAAATCATTGTCACCAGAGCCAACCAACTTTACTGATCAAGAACGTGCATTAAACCGTTCATTATTGGGGCTTTATGATGCGATTTCAGATGGTTTAGATGGCAGTGCGATGCGTGCTTTTAGTGAGTTAAATGATCAACAGCGTTGGTCACTGGCTTTCTATGTTGGTAGTTTAGCTTTTGAGCCAACAGCAATTACCACGAAGCACATCGAGAATGATGCGAATATTGAATTACAACAGTGGGTCAATAGCAATCCAACCCAGTTAATTCAGCAAAATGTCGAAATTGATAAAGCTCAATTAACATTACTCCGTTCACAACCTGAGTTACTGTTTCAACATGCTGACTCGCCTATTTCGGTAGCCCGCACTAACTTACAGGCTGCTGTAAAAGCATATCAAGCCAATGAGTTAGCACAAGCGCAAACCTTAGCCGTTAGCGCCTATCTCGACGGTTTTGAATTAATTGAGAACAATTTAGATGCTCACGACAGTAGTTTGCGTAAATCGATTGAAAGCCAGCTGCTTAATTTTAGAAACATCCTAAAAACAGCAGGACAGGATAACCAGGTAAATCAACAGTTAACCAGTATACTGGCTCAGCTGGACCAAGCGGACACACTACTAACGGGACAATCACTATCCAATAACGCCATGTTTTCGGCAGCATTAATCATCTTGCTACGCGAAGGATTAGAAGCACTGCTCGTTATCATTGCCTTAATGACAGTGTTAATTAAAACCGAACGTCAGGATGCGATTAAATTTGTTCACTTTGGTTGGATATCAGCACTTGCCACTGGTGTATTAACCTGGTGGGCTGCAGATAACCTGATTAGCATTAGCGGAGCCTCAAGGGAGTTAATGGAAGGTGGTGCTGCATTGCTGGCCGCATTGGTATTGTTCTATGTTGGTTATTGGATGCACAGTAAAACCCAAGGTTCTAAATGGCAAAGTTACATTAAAAATAATGTCGACCGCCATTTAAACACTGGCACGTTATGGGGTCTCACTGGGCTTGCGTTTATTTCGGTCTATCGTGAAGTCTTTGAAACGATTTTGTTCTATCAGTCATTACTGACACAAGCCATAGGCTCTGCCAGCAGCAATGAACAAGTGAGTTACTTAGTTTACGGCTTGCTAGCAGGTATGGCTATTTTAGCGGTAATTGCTTGGTTAATGATGCGCTATTCAGTTAAATTGCCATTAGCCCGCTTTTTTGCGGTGAGTTCTTACTTCATGCTTATTTTAGCGTTTATCTTGGCAGGAAAAGGGATTTCAGCGTTACAAGAAGCTGCTGTAATTAGCCTCACGCCCTTCCCTATAGATGTGTCGATTAGCTGGTTAGGAATAGCGTCTACATGGCAAGGTTTGGGTACACAAATGGTGATCGTAGTATTGTTTAGTTTACTGGCTATCCGTAATCGTACTCAAAGCCTTACTACTCACTAATGGAATCATCGTTAGAATTCGATTAGCGTTTGGTTTTATTGTTTAACATTAGGCGTTCAATAAAAAAGGCCGACTAAATATATTTAGTCGGCCTTTTTGTGTCGGAAAATCGCTTAGTAATTTACTTCACAGTAAACTTGGTATCTTCATTTCTTAACATGTACAACGCAAAACACGCGGCCCACATTGGCCATGCAGCAAAAAACAATAGGTTATTAAATGCATCAAAATATTGATTAAATGCCGATAACGTTGAAGCACCGTGCATTAGAAAGATAACCCCGTAAGTGATACGCTTTTTAATACCCAATACAAACGCAAATACTAAAGCTAATTGCAGTGCACCCATAACATATGCAGCAACCTCACTCATTCCGCCTATGCCATAGAACTTCTCGAAAATTTTCATACTGTGGCCAGGATTGACGAACTTATCTAATGTCCATACCAGCATCACCACAAACACGCCTAAGCGTAAAGAAAGTAACGACCACTGCAGTTTTTTCTGAGTATCATTGCTAATTGATGTTTGCATCTTAATTCCTTAAAAAATATATAAAAATAACATCATCTAGGGTCTGTTGACCGTCTAAATAAGCTAAACTGACCATTACTGAAATTCATCAGCCGCTAATTGACCGAGTAAAGCGCAACTATGTTGCACTAGTAGTTATGCCATTTAGATCTAACGCAATGAAAATTGGCATAACATGATTGAAATAAACTTGTTAACAACAAGGTCCCTTTCACCAAGTTCATTACAGCAGAAAAAATTATGCCTATTTATCGTTATCCTAGCCGTTCACTTACCGCACTAGCTATTAGCGTAGCCTTGTATTCATCAATAGCTTCATCAATGGCTGCTGCAGCCGAAGACACCTCGTCTATCGAAGTCATTCAGGTATCAGGTAAAGCGATTAACGATAAAGGCATGTCACCTAAAAACAGCACTGTTGATGGCCCATTTGGTGACGGAATAGCATTAAAAGATATTGCCCGTTCAGTGACGCCTATTACCAGTGAAATGATTGAACAGCTTAATATCATTGATTTATCTGACATTCAAAAAGTCAGCCCTAACAGTTACTCCGCTAGCGGCTTTGGTGCATCAAGCCTACCCACTATTCGAGGCCAACTAGGCGAGTTATATCAAGACGGTGTGCGTCGCCAAGCGGGCAACAATGGTTTTGGTGTCCCCATGTCGTTTAACGCTGTCGAACAAATTGATGTGGTAAAAGGCGCACCGCCAGTGCTATTAGGCACCAGCCAGCGTAATGGTGGGTTTGTTAACATACATTCTAAAGTCGCGCCTACAGACGATCAGTTTGCTCATCTCACCTTATCGGGCGGTAGCTGGGATCATTACCGTGCACAAATAGATGTTGGTACCGACATCGTACCCAATGAAAGCGGTATTCGCTTGAGTGCAGAACATATCGATAATGGCAGCTATTACGATTACTCAGGCTTTAAAAGCGATAGTATTTTTGTTGCATTTAGATTGTTGCCAGACGATGTCAGCACCTGGGACATTAATGTCGAATACTATGATGTTGAGTTTACCGACAACGCGGGGATCAACCGCCCGACTCAAGCGTTAATCGACAACGGTTTGTACGTTACAGGCCAAGGTGTGCAGCCTAATGGCAGCACTATAGCTGGCGCCAATGCCATCGTATCGCCAACCGGGTTAGTTGAGATAGACCGTAGCCAAGTATTAACCGACCCCGACAATATCAATAACGCCCAAACCTTTTTACTTCACAGCACCTATGTGCGTGAACTAAGCGATAAAGCGACCTTTAAAAATATTACCTATTATCAGCATCTAGAACGTGAAGAAATTGCTCAAAACAGTTTTGTTGAAATTATTGATGGCGCAGATACCGCCCAAAATAGAGTTGAATTGGCCTATCAGTGGAACGATGCTCAAAGCACCATTACTGCTGTCGATATTCGTTATAACAAAGTATTAGGTTACAGCCAATTTACCACCGAAGCGGACTTACCTATCGACTTAACGGGTCCAATTGAAAACCGCCGTATTCCGCTTACTGCTGAGCAACAAGGTCGATTAGTTGAACTGCGCCCAGGTGTGTTTGTATCTCCCGGTGCTCAGTACGATACCAATGCCGATGGCAGCGGCGACTTTTCATTGTCAGACACCACTGACTCAACCAGTTGGCAAACGGGTTTAGCCATTCAACATAACAGCCAATGGACAGAGAAGTTCTCGACCAGCGTAGGTTATCGTGCCGATGTTTATAATGTAGATGCGCGTGATGCCATTGCTCCAAAAGGGCAAGTTGCAGCCAGCGATTCAATAAGTGAAATGCTTGAATCTGGCCAAGTCAGTTTGAGCTATCGCCTTAGTGACGATATCACTACCTATGCCAGTGCCAGTTATAACGAATCAACCTCAAACAGCATGGCTGGCGGCACCACATTAGGCGCCAACAACCAAATTAGTAGCCAAAACTTTGCCACCGAAAATACCCTGACTGAAGTGGGCATTAAGTACTCACCCACGGACAGTGCTTGGTATGTTGATGCGGCAGTGTTTGACCAAAAACGCAGTCTACGAAATCGTGATGGCAGCAATACCGGCATTCGCACTAAAGGCTTTGAAGCCCAAGCCTTTTATGATGCTGACCCGTTTTGGTTAAGCGCGGGCTACAGTTATTTAGACGCCCGTTATGATGACTCAGCCAGTAGCCAAGATACGGTACAAGTTGCCGATACATTTGATAATTCACGCCCAGACATTATTGCTGGCACAGGTATTGGCGCACCAAACTTCGCTTCATTTGCAGCGTCGGACCGCCGTGTACAAGGCCTTCCTGAACAAACGTTCACAATTAATGGCGGAATGTCGATTACTGAGAAATGGAAAGCAGGTTTCTCCGGTCTATATACCAAGAGTTACCCATTAGACTATTTAGCGACTGTGTATATTCGCGATCAATACACGCTTAACGTTAACACTCGCTATGATTTTACCGAGCAAACAAGTTTAAGGCTGGATGTGAATAACGTGACTAACCAAAAGAACTGGCGTCCGGTGTTTGAAGGCGGTTATTTCGGATCAACATTGGTTTATCCTGAACTACCTGTTAACGCTACCCTTACCTTACAGCATTCATTTTAAGGCTATAAATTATGTTTAAAAAAATTGTGTTATTACTGATTGCTGCATCATTAGTGGGATTATTTTTCCACTTTGATTTGCATCAATTACTGACCTTAGAGGGCCTAAAAGGCTCAATGAATGACTTTAGTCAATTACGTGAACAGTCACCATTGTTAGTTATTGGCGGGTTCTTTTTATTGTATGTGGCCGTGACCGCATTGTCTTTACCTGGTGCCGCGATTCTTACCATCGCCTCGGGAGCCTTATTCGGCATCGTCGAAGGATTAATTATTGCGTCGTTTGCCTCGAGTATTGGCGCAACAATGGCATTTTTAGTGTCGCGTTATCTGTTGCGTGATTCAATTAAACAACGTTTTCCAGAGCGCTTAGCGGCCATTGATACCGGAATTGAAAAAGAAGGTGGCTTTTACTTATTTACCTTACGTTTGGTACCAATATTTCCGTTCTTTTTAATCAACATGCTAATGGGTGTGACCGCCTTTAAATCGTGGACTTTCTATTGGGTAAGCCAAGTCGGTATGTTTTTGGGTACCTTTGTTTACGTTAATGCCGGTACTCAGCTGGCACAAATTGACAGCTTATCGAACATTTTATCGGTTAACCTTATCCTGTCGTTTGCACTATTAGGTTTATTCCCGCTTATCGCTAAGGCAATAGTCAATATGATCAAAAAACGTCGTGTATACAGCAAATGGACCAAGCCAGCTAAATTTGATCGCAACATGATTGTGATTGGCGCAGGTGCTGGTGGCCTAGTAACCAGTTATATTGCTGCCGCAGTAAAAGCTAAAGTGACCTTAATTGAAGCCGGCGAAATGGGCGGCGACTGCTTAAACTATGGCTGTGTGCCGAGTAAAGCGATTATTAAAAGCGCTAAAATTGCTCAGCAAATACGAAACGCCCATCATTACGGCTTAGAAGACAGCACTCCTGAATTCTCATTTAAAAAAGTCATGGCGCGGGTGCATCAAGTGGTGGCAGATATAGCTCCACACGACAGTGTTGAGCGTTACACTAATTTAGGTGTCGACGTAGTCAAAGGCTATGCAAAATTAGTTGACCCATGGACAGTTGAAATTAGCCACCCAGACGGTAATACCAGCCGCTTAACCGCGCGTAGTATTGTTATTGCCACAGGTGCTCGCCCGTTTGTGCCACCGTTACCAGGCATAGAAGAAGTCGGTTATGTTACCAGTGATACCTTGTGGGATGAGTTTGCAAAACTCGATACAGCACCACAAAAATTAGTGGTACTAGGCGGCGGCCCAATTGGTTCTGAACTGGCACAAAGCTTTGCCCGTTTAGGATCCAAAGTGACTCAAGTTGAAATGGCTGAGCGCATCATGATCAAAGAAGATCTTGAAGTGTCTGAGTTTGCGACCCAAGCCTTGCAAAAAAGTGGTGTGAATATTTTAACCTCACATCAAGCGCTGCGCTGCGAACTGCGTGACGGTAAAAAATACCTTATCGTTAAGCATCAAGAGCAAGAGTTAGCGTTAGAGTACGACCAGCTTTTATGTGCAGTCGGTCGCAGTGCCCGCTTAAGCGGTTACGGCTTAGAAGAGTTAGGCATTGAAACCAACCGCACTATCGTCACCAATGAATATTTAGAAACCTTATACCCAAATATCTATGCGGCGGGTGACATTGTTGGGCCTTATCAATTTACTCACGTAGCTGCGCATCAAGGCTGGTACGCGGCAGTCAATGGACTGTTTGGCCACTTGAAAAAGTTCAAAGTCGATTACCGCGTTATTCCATGGACTACGTTTATCGATCCAGAAGTGGCTCGTGTAGGTATTAATGAATATGAAGCCAAACAGCAAGGTATTGATTACGAGGTAACTCGCTTTGATTTTGCCGAGCTTGATCGTGCCATTACCGACAGTGCTACCGAAGGGTTTATTAAAGTGATTACCCCTAAAGGTAAAGATAAAATCTTAGGTGTGACCGTGGTGTCTGAACACGCTGGTGATTTAATTGCGGAATTTGTATTAGCTATGAAGCACGGCTTAGGCCTTAACAAGATTCTAGGCACCATACACAGTTACCCAACATGGGCCGAAGGCAACAAGTACGCTGCGGGTGAATGGAAGCGTAACCATGCACCAGAAACTGTGTTGCGCTGGTTAGAAAAATACCACACTTGGCGTCGTGGCTAGCCCGACGGAGAAATGACTCAGGTTCACGTAACTATGGTTAACGTAACTATGGTTAACGTAACTATGGTTCACCTAGCTAAGGCTCACGAAGTTGGGCCTTAGCTTTTGAATCATTTAGATTTTGAATCATAAAGATGGATCTTAAAAATAGGTCTCAGATAATGAAAATATTAACGCGATTTACTCAATCATTTTTACTGACTATTGGTCTTTTGTTGAGCTTGCTTTCCAGTAATGCGGCTATTGCGGCTGTGGATGAGTCTGAGGTGCTTTCTGATGCTAATCATCTTGTGCAGAGCCAGACAAAAATGGCACTACATGATGAGTGGAATACCTTACTCAGCCGTCATGTAAAACCGATTAACCAAGGTCACAGTAGCGCGGTAGATTACGCCGCGATACAACAAGATCGAACCATATTGACCGACTATCTCAACCAATTAAGTCTGATAACCCAAGCAGAGTTTGATGCTTGGGACAAAGCATCGCAATTAGCATTTTTAATCAATGCTTACAACGCGTGGACAGTTGAGCTTATCTTAACTAAATACCCTGACCTCGACTCAATCAAAGATCTAGGCGGATTTTTTAGTTCTCCATGGGATAAAAGCTTTATTCCATTATTAGGTAAAACTCGCAGCCTCAATGATATTGAGCACAAACTAATTCGTGGTAGTGATCGTTACAACGACCCCAGAATACACTTCGCGGTAAACTGTGCCAGCATTGGTTGCCCTGCACTGCGTGAAGAAGCCTACACAGGCGCTAAACTCGAGCTGCAATTAACCGAGCAAACTGAACGTTTTCTTGCCGATAGTAGTAGAAATTATGCCAAGGGAGACAGCCTGTATTTGTCTTCTATCTTTAAATGGTATGGCGATGATTTTGCCAAAGGATTTCGTAACACTCATTCTATTGAAGCATTTTTACTGCTTTATTCCAATAGTAATAAAGGTGTTCTGACACTAACTCCTGCACAGCGTCAAGCGGCAGAAAAACAACAACTCGATATTGAATTTTTAGATTATGACTGGTCACTTAATGTTGCTGGCTAATTTTCGCTGGTGCAATATCGTTAGCACAGCCTTTTACTGCAATCTTATAAAATCTAAGGTTGCAATAAGCTTTGGGCTTAGTGCTTTTTTGCTTGCCGCTGGCTTTTGGGCTGGTATGGCTAATGCATCTAGCAACGGTGTTGTAAATGTTGCAGACAAGCCGTCAGCACGAATTCAAACATCAACATCAATCCGCGAGTCTGCTCAAACATCACAAACATCATGGCCAGAGATTCAATCTCGAGGCGCTAATCAAGATGTATACTTTCATGCTTGGGGCGGCGATCCGCAAATAAATCGTTATATTCAATGGGCCGCGAAGCAAGTTAAGCAGCAGTATCAAATCAATTTACACCATGTAAAACTCACCGACACCAGCGAAGCGGTCAGCCGAGTATTGGCCGAAAAATCAGCAAACAATGATCATCAAGGTCAAGTCGATTTAGTGTGGATTAACGGTGAAAACTTTGCCGCCATGGCCAAACATCAGCTACTCGCACCAAATTGGGTTGATCGATTACCCAACTTTGGCTTAACCGACCCAGACAATAATCCTGCGATGACCCGCGACTTTGGTGTGCCAACACAAGGGATGGAAGCACCATGGGGTAAAGCTGCGCTGACCTTTTACTACGACAGCCTAGTGACCACATCACCACCACAAACCTTGCAACAATTAAGTCTATGGGCCAAACAACATCCAGGCCGATTTACCTACCCTAAACCGCCTGACTTTTTAGCCACCAGCTTTTTAAAGTACGCCTTAATTGTACTGAACAACTCACAGCCTGAAGCGATTAAAAATCTTCTTTATCAACCCGCTACAACACAAAGCCAAGCTTTGCTATTACCAGTGCTTTGGCAATATTTAGATGAACTACATCCGCATTTATGGCGTAAAGGCCAACACTTTATGTCTAGCGGCATGGAGCTTCGCCGCTTAATCGGCGATGGAGAACTTGCTCTAGCGTTTACCTTTTCAGCCGCTGAAATTCCCGCGGCCGTTGCACGTTTTGAATTACCCGACAGCAGCCGTAGTTATCGTATGCAAGATGGCAGTTTGAGTAATATTCACTTTATCGCCATTCCCTATAATGCCGCTCATCGAGACAGCGCTAAATTGGTAGTCAATTTTTTACTCAGCCCACAAGCTCAAGCACACAAACAGCAAGCGAATATATGGGGCGACACCAGCGTGTTAGCATTATCAAAGCTGACTGCCGAACAGCAGACTTGGTTTGAGCCACCCGCTCAGTCACATCCCAGTGCCACTATTGCTAACCAAGCAATCAGCCCAGCGTTAAGCGAGCCAGATCCAAGTTGGAGTAAGGTTATTACAAAGCTATGGTTACAACGCTATGGAGTGATGCAATGAGCACTATAGCCAAGCTGTTCAATCCAATTGTGCGCTTCAGTCCATTTATGATGATGGCTTTGTTACTGATCCCTGTATTGGGTGGGTTAATTGGCGTTATTCTGCCTGCGTTTGGCTGGATCCCAGCACTCGATCAAACTCATTTTAGCTTGAATGGTTTTCAGCAATTATGGCAAACACCAGGCATTGGCCACATGGCGTTATTGAGTATCACCACCAGCTTGGTGAGTACCTTGTTGGCCTTTTTAATCACTATATTGATCCTAGCAAGTTACTTTACCAGTCCGTGGCTGGGTTATATTCAACGCCTTTTAGGACCTATTCTGGTTATCCCTCATGCTGCTGCAGCCATTGCTATTGGATTTCTTATCACCCCGTCTGGCATGTTGTCTCGCTTAGTTTCACCTTGGTTAAGTGGTTGGGATGCACCACCAGATTGGCTATATCCACACGATGCGATGGGGCTGAGTATTATTCTAGGCGTGACCTTAAAAGAACTGCCTTTTTTATTGCTGATGGCGTTGGGCGTATTAGCACAACCCGACCTTGGGCAAACATTACGGGCGCAGCATAAAGTGGCATTAAGCTTAGGCTATTGCCCAATGATGGCATTTTTCAAAGTGGTTTTACCCAGTTTATATCCCCATTTACGCTTACCAATATTAGCTGTATTGGCTTATGCCAGTGCCAGTGTAGAAATCCCCTTAATTTTAGGCCCTAACAATCCACCGACATTGGCTGTGGCAATTATGCAGTGGTTTCATGACGTGGACTTAAGCCTACGCATTAAAGCGTCTGCTGGGGCAATATTACAAATTCAACTGACGTTATTCGTATTAGCCTGTTGGTGGTTACTCGAACGCTTAGTGAGTCAATTTGCTAAGCCGATGTTAACCAATGGCGAGCGCGAATACGGCGGCGCTATCATCCAAAAAATTACCCATGTCATCACCGCCTTAATGTTAACTATCATCGGTTTGGCATTAGTGGGAATGCTGTTGTGGTCTTTTGCTGGCTTTTGGCATTTTCCTGATGCCTTGCCACAACAATTTGTGATACTGCATTGGCAAGCGGCATTGCAACAAATGCACACGCCACTTATCGACACGGTACTGATTGCCCTCTGCGCCACCGCTGTGGCGATAACCTTAACCTTACTCACCTTAGAAGCGGAGCAGCACAGTGGGAAATCGCTATCGCTGTTGGGCAGTGTATTAATTTATCTGCCTTTGCTTATTCCAAGCATCGCATTTTTATTTGGTTTGGTGTGGTTACTTGAGCAAGTCAACAGCCAACATACTTTTATCAATGTGGTACTGGCCCATGTATTGTTTGTATTGCCTTATGTGTTTTTATCGCTGGCCAGTAGCTATCGTCGTTTAGACCCACGCTTTAGTATTGTTGCGGCCAGTCTTGGTGCCACTAAAGCTAAAATCTTTTTCAGGATTAAACTGCCCATGTTAATTGGGCCGATATTCATCGCTTGCGCACTCGGTTTAGCCATTAGCTTTAGTCAATACTTACCCACTTTGCTTACTGGTGGTGGGCGTATTAACACCATAACCACCGAAGCGGTTTCGCTCGCCAATGGTGGAAGTCGCAGGATCAGTGCCGTATATGCGTTAATGCAAATGATCCTCCCTGCTTTAGGTTTTTTACTGGCTTGGCTAATACCAAAGATCATTGTCAAAAATCATCGCCAAAAATCATTGCCAAAAATGATGACCAAAATGTTAGTTAAGCGTCAGCAATAAGGAAAATAATGCAAACATTCGCGAGTACTGCCAACCGCTCAAATACAACCTCAACATCAGAACTCACCATTGATGGGTTGATTTTGAGTCGCCAGCAACAACACTTACTATCATTAAGTGCGACTATTCGTGGCGGTGAAATCTTAACCATTATGGGGCCGTCTGGCAGCGGAAAGTCAACGTTATTAAATTGGTTAACGGGCATGTTGCCAGCGGGATTTAGTGCTGAAGGTCAATTGCATTTAAACGGCCAAAATATCACCACAACGGCCAGTCATTTGCGCCACATCGGTTTGCTCTATCAAGACCCATTATTGTTTCCGCATTTATCTGTGGCTGGCAACATCGGCTTTGCCATGCCGCCAAGCTCCAAAGTACAGCGACAAGCGGCAATTAGTGAAGCATTAACCCAAGTGGGTCTTGGCGGATTAGAGCAACGTGACCCACAGAGTTTATCTGGCGGTCAGCAAGCCAGAGTGGCATTACTGCGAGTATTACTGAGTCAACCTAAAGCCATATTATTAGATGAACCCTTTAGTAAGCTCGACAGTCAATTACGTCAAGAGACCAGACAGCTCGTTTTTGATCAAATACGCCAACACCAGCTACCCGCCATTATGGTCACTCACGATCAAACTGATGCCGATGCAGCCGAAGGTAAGATCATCTCACTTGATAAAAAAAATTGAATAAATAACCAATCGATTAATTGGAATAACCTTATGCTAGATAGATTTATCACCCCAGTAATAAAGCCACTGTTAGCGCCCGTTGTGCTGCTACTAGACAAAAAGAATGTCCATCCCGATCAGCTCACCTTAGTCGGTTTCGGTTTCGGCATGTTGGCAGTACCGTTACTGGCATTACAACTTTGGTATGGCGCGTTGTTTTTTATTGCACTGAATCGGATTGTTGACGGACTCGATGGCGCCCTTGCTCGCCATCAAAAACACACCAGTGCTGCGGGTGGCTATTTAGATATTTGTGTCGACTTTCTGTTTTATGCGGCCATTCCGCTCGGGTTCGCCTTAGCCAACCCTACTGAAAACGCCTTAGCCGCGGCAGTGTTGTTAACCGTGTTTATCGGCACTGGCTCAAGCTTTTTGGCCTTTGCCATACCGGCCGAAAAGCTACATTTACCTCGACCACAATTTGCCAATAAGAGCTTTTATTTTTTAAACGGCCTAACCGAAGGCACCGAAACCATCGCCTTTTTCGTCGCATTTTGTTTGTGGCCGGCTTATTTCCCAGAGCTTGCCTATAGCTTTGCTTTTTTAGGCGCGATTACTATCTTCACCCGTATACACGGCGGCTATCACACTCTGAAAAATCATACCTTGAAAAAAAACACTTCAGTTAATCCATCTCAACGAGGTAAATCAACATGATGGACGATATTTCATCCATTCGACTCGGGGCATTTTTAACGATATTGATAATAATGCTGCTACTGGAGTTTTGGTTGCCGGCTAGGCATTTACCCAACAGAGCCAACGCACCGAAACCAGCTACGCGCTGGATAGGCAATATCGGTTTATTGGTGATTTCAGCAATAGCTGCCAGATTAGTGTTACCAATAGGATTAGCAGGTATTGCACTATACTGTCAGCAGCAACAATGGGGGCTGTTCAATTATATTGCATTACCTGATTGGGCTAGCATCACCATAAGCTTATTGTTATTAGACCTAGTAATTTATTGGCAACACAGGCTGTTTCATCGTATACCTTTATTGTGGCGATTACATAAAGTTCATCATGCTGATGTTCATGTCGACAGTACTACTGCGTTGCGATTTCACCCATTAGAAATTATCGCCAGCATTGGGATTAAAGCATTAGCGATCGTCCTACTAGGCATACCAGCCAGTGCTGTGATCTTATTTGAGATTTTATTAAATGGTTTAGCCATATTTAACCATGCCAATATCCGGTTATCACCAAAGCTAGAACGCATCGTCAGAACCGTATTAGTGACTCAAATATTGCACCGAATTCATCACAGCCAAATAATGCGCGAGAGCAACAGCAACTTTGGTTTTAGTATTGTGTGGTGGGATCGGTTATTTGGTACCTATTCTGCTAAGGCGAGTAAAGCTGACGAGGACCTCGATATAGGGTTAATCGAATACCCAAACGCGAAACAAAACGCTTGGCTAACAGGGTTATTATGGATGCCGTTTACCCATAAAAAATAACGGTTTGATTTGGTTTTAATTAACACTGGTTTTACACCATACGCGCAATTAAGCCCAACTCACTGTATTTACGCCATAAATAGAACGCTGTACTGTCAGGTGTGCATTTATAGAAGTATTTATTATACATTTTTGTGATATGTGACTGCCGAAGCACTTGATTAATCGATGATACTTTACCACTATATTATTAATATATTGCTAAAGGATAGAGATACTATGATCGGTTTCACCCAAAGTTTGAAAACTAAAATAGCCGATTTAGAACACCAATTAGTCACTCATAAACAGCAACATTCAGATGAATTAAATCAATTACAACAAACTATTACGCAATTAAGCCAGCAGTTAAACCATTCTAATAGCCAATCTGAATACGATACCGCACGCGCTAATTTACAATTGCTGGGCGCAACAATGCTCAATGATATTCGCGACACCACCTTAGCAAACTCAATTAAGTTAGACGAAGAAAAACAAATGCTATCTGAATTAGATAAGTTATTTAATCAGACACATGTAGCGATTGGTAACTTAAAAAAACGAGCTGGGCATCTAAATGAGCATGCTGAAAAAAGCATGGCTACTGCCGCAGACTTAAATCTTTCGGCCAATGGAATAAGTAGTTTAGTTTCATCTATACAGCAAATTTCTGAACAAACCAATCTACTTGCTCTTAATGCAGCCATTGAAGCTGCAAGAGCAGGCGATGCAGGTCGTGGCTTTGCTGTGGTGGCAAGCGAAGTGCGCCAACTGGCCAGTAATGCTCATGATGCCAGCGCTAATATTGAAAAGTTAGTTGCCACGGTCATTGAACAAACAGAACAAATTAAGAGTGTAGTCATTACCAACCAAACTTGCTCTAGGGATATTGCAGTATCGTCAGAACAAATTGATCAAGTGGTGACTGATGTATTACAAAGCTCAGGCGTAATGAAACGAGTCATTGGTGAAGCCTCCATGACCGCTTTCTTAACAACGGTAAAACTAGACCACAGCGTATGGAAAAGTAATGTATACAGCGTGTTGGCAAATAAAGATATAAATGCCTGTGTTAATAGCCACACGGAATGCAGACTTGGCAAATGGTATTACAAAGGCGAAGGTCAAAATTTTGCCAGTTTATCCAGTTTTAAAACTATTGAACAACCGCATACAACCGTACACAGTGCAGGCAAAGCAGCTGTTATAGCCATGCAATCGGGTGATGAATCGACTATTTTGACTCATCTTGAAACCATGGAACAGGCCAGTATCGATGTGGTTCGAGCAATCGATCACTTGCTCATGCAAAGCCAGCAATAAAATAACTTAAACCATTACAGTCCTTAAATATAAACCATTAAAAATCATTACTTAATCAACGGTTATGTGACGATTAGTTATATTTAAAATAATTTGCACTTTTTCAAGGTTAATAAACATCCAATACATTGATTTAAAAAAAGTATTACGGTCTAATAACATCATGGTAATTAGCACATAGTATTGTATGAGTTTTCTGAATGATTTTTTCCTGCTTAGCGATGATAACAATGCAAATGAGTTAATAGACAACTGGCGAATAAGTGCACTAAGGATAATTTTATCCTCGGGTTTATTACTGTGCCTTGCGATCACGTTTGACACCTTTAGCTCAGCCTTTCAGCTCAATTATTTATGGGTTATCGCGAATACCTTAGGTTTCACTTCGATACTATTTTTACTGCTACTAGCCAGTAAGCGATTTTATCATGCTTGTGCACATCTACTCCTTGTAGCCATAGTGTTGGCAAGTTTTGTAATGAACTTAACTCTAACTGACTTAACCTTAGCGAAAATTGGCAGTATGCTGATATTTGTTTGTCCAGCGATTGCACTTATATTGTTAGGTCGTAGAGTGGCAATCTGTTATGCCTTATTAAACATCGCGCCCTTTTATATCATTTTGCATGATATCAACCTGTCTCAATATACCAATATAAATAAGCAACTCCCTGATGCAAGTTGGTATATTACTGGAGTGGTTTTTCTATTTTTTAATATCTGTGTGCCTTTAGCAGTAGCAAGAACCATTGTCGCAGCTAAACGTCTCAATGAGGCAACATTAAATTCAAACGCTTATCTAAAAAGTAAAAATGAGCTTTACCACACTTTTTTTGCAGAATCGACTACCCCGAAGATCATTGTCGATGATATGGGGAAAATCACTGATGCTAACCAACAAGCTATTGATTTACTCAAATTACCTAAAACATTAAATAGCGAAACGTTATTGCTTTCGTCTGTCATGCCAAACTTAAAAACTTGTGACGCAGCTAAGCAAGAACAAATATTGCACTTCAATAATACCTATCAGCGAGTTGTCCATCAGCAACTAACCGATGCTAACTTTTGTGTTTATGAATTTCATGATTGCAGCGCAGAACAGAGCATTAAAGCCAATTTGGCCGCCATGGAACAAGAGAACAGACGTCTACGTTATCGCGATGCACAAACACAGTTGCCGAACCGAGATTGGTTTGAACTGCAATGTGACCGCCTAATAGCAAAATATCGAAAAGGCTTTTATGTGGTTGTGGCTCAAAGCGCCAATAACGACTATTTAAATATAAAATTTGGTAACCATAATTCCCAAACTATCACTAAAACAGCCTTTAAACGGCTGCGTAACGATATTGAAGGACCTTTATTATGTGCTCATATTGGACCAGGGAAAATTGCCTTTATTCTTGGTAGCCTTAACGAAACGGATCTTTATAGTGCCTTGCCTAAAATCAAACATATTTTAGATGAAGATTACAATTTACTAGGAGTTAAGTCTTCGCAATCATTTCTATTTGGTATTGCCCATTGCCCAGAACACGGAGATGCAAGCGGTAAAGTTGTCGCTCATGCTATCGAGGCGCTTAAATTAGCCAATACCCACGATGTATTTAGCTTATATGACCAAACCAATTCACAAAGCTTTTTAGAGAAATATGAAATATCGATGTTGCTCGATGAAGCACTACAACAAGGTGAGCTTACCGTTCATTATCAACCTAAAGTCACTGCATCAGGACAATGTATCGGCCTTGAAGCGTTGGCTCGATGGAACAGTCCCATTTTAGGTACTGTATCACCAGCGGTATTTATCCCTATTGCAGAAGAGTACCGAATGATCAGCCGTTTAACGGATTTGGTAGTACAAAAAGTTTGCTCGCAAATCAACCAATGGACCCAGCAAGGGCTTAACTGTGTACCGGTAGCGATTAATATCTCATTAATTGACTTCAGCCAAACTGACTTTATGTCTAAGTTAGTCAAGCATTTGGCAGACTTTACTGTCAGCCCGAAACAAATTGAGCTGGAGTTAACCGAAACTTCATTAGAAGCCAATCAAGCTCACTCGTTAATATTAATGAAAACCTTACAATCATGGGGATTCACTATCTCGGTGGATGATTTTGGCGTGGGTTATTCCAACATCGCGCGCTTAGCTGACTACCCTATCAATAAACTTAAGTTAGACCGTTCACTAATAAGCCAAGTTACCACTTCAGCTCGTCAGCAAAGCCTTGTCCGAGCCATTCATAACATGTGTGAAGAACTCAGTATAAAATGTGTTTCAGAAGGCGTAGAAACAGCTGAACAGGTAAAGATTATGGCTGATATGGGCTGTAAGGAATTTCAAGGGTTTTATTTTTCAAAACCCATTACGCCAAAGCAATTTTTTGCTCACGTCAGTCAAAAGGGACTGGTATTTGAGCATCAAGACACTTTAATAAAAGCTTAGCAATAAGTACAAAAATAATGAGGAAACTAATCATATGAAACGTGACATACATAATAATAAAATGAGTCGGCTTTTTTACTAACTTAAAGCGACCATGGTATATTAGCGCCCATTCGTATTTGCTCATTCTGTTAAGGTTCACTCATGAAAATCGGTATTATTGGCGCAATGGAGCCAGAAGTTGTTCATTTAGTTCAAGCTATTGTAGATCCAGTACATACAACAATTGCTGGCATCGAATTTATTAGCGGCAGCATTGCCGGTAAAGACGTGGTAGTAACCCGTTCAGGTATCGGTAAAGTGGCAGCCAGTATTGCGACCACATTGTTAATCGAAAAGTTTGCCGCTACCCATGTAATTAACACCGGTTCTGCTGGCGGTTTTGTTGATTCATTGGCGATTGGCGATATTGTTATTTCATCAGAAGTGCGTCATCACGATGTAGACGTGACAGCGTTTGGTTATGAAATTGGCCAAATGGCTCAGCAACCTGCTGCATTTATGCCTGATAGCACCTTAGTTAATGCGGCCAAAAGCGCTGTCGCTGAATTAGGTGAAGTTAAGGCAATTGAAGGGTTAATTTGTACTGGCGACAGCTTTATTTGCGATCCTGTTCGCACAAAAGTCATGCGTGAAAACTTTCCAACAATGGCAGCTTGTGAGATGGAAGGCGCAGCGATTGCACAAGTATGTCACCAGTTTAACGTGCCATTTGTAGTTATTCGCTCGCTATCAGACAATGCAAATAATGACTCACCAGTTGATTTTGACTCGTACATAATCAAAGCAGGTATGCATTCAGCAATGATGGTTATTGCTCTATTACAACAGCTGTAATCGGTCTACACTTAGCTCGGACTCGCTATGGGCCGAGCTAAGCTCGCTTCATAAACAATACAACAGCACATTATTGAGTATCTATGGTCAATCAATTATTCAATCCTCAATTACTGAGCCAAGACGGCGGATTGCTTCAGAGCTGTTGTATTTTATTTTGTGCATTAATATTAGCTCGCTTCGCGCCAATTCCCCGAGATTTACAGCCCCTATTATGGTTCAATCGTTTAGCGGTATTAATTTCCAGTAAAGTTAACCACCCAGAGCGAGCGGTGAGCCAGCAACTTATCGCTGGGATTTTAGCCACACTTATTTTGATAGTACCTAGCGGGATTATCGTCAGTTTCTTACTCAGCCTTGCCGCCTACCCATGGTTTTTCGAACTCATTATCTTGTATTTTTGTTTATGTGATTCAGCTTTTAAACCAGTAGCAGAAAAGGTCGTTACAGCAATAAAAAAGGGTAATAAGCAGGACGCAAAACAACTACTCACCCCATGGGTAAGCCAAAATACTCAAGTGTTGTCTGAAGTCGGTTTAAGTAAAACCACCATTGAGAAGTTATTCACCACTCCCATTTACGGCACCTTAGCAACCATATTGTTTTTTAGTTTAGGCGGCGCCACCATGGCATTAGTGGTGCGGATGTTAAGGCAATTAGAACATTGCTGGCCACCGTATCATCCAAACTTTCATATTTTTTCAAGTTTTGTTGGCCAATTCAATCGGGTGATTTTTTTCATTCCAACCTTGTTATGGCATTGCTCGTTAGCGATTCAGTTTGGACAACTGGGTATGAGGTCTATTTTTTCGCAGCCAATATCAGCTCAAGCCAATAAAAATCAGTTCAATAATCATTACAGCAGTTATGCGTTAGCGGCTAAGTTATTGAAAATAGAGCTTGGTGGCCCCCAGCAATTTATCGAAAATGGTAAGACAATTCGGGTCGATTTACCAAAAGTAAAAGCGGGTCCCTTGCCAGATCATCGTTACATAAGCCAAGCAATCACAGTGACACAAACCGCTAACCTATTCTGGATAAGCTTAACGTTATTATTGCCATTAATATGGACAGGATTAAGATTACTTTAAACGTATAAATCTTGTTTTAAACAGGCTATTATTTAGCAATTATGAATCAATATTTGTCTATTTTGTCTGTGCGACTTATTCGCTTGTTAATATAAGAATATTACATCACAAGGTAATTGCATTTTTACAACATATTAACCTTTTAAATAACAAAAAATTGATTATTGTCTGCTTAAAAACCTGTTTAGGAATATAGCTTTGTTCAACAACTTACATGTATCGTTAACGACTCCGGCATTATTATTCCCAGCAATTTCTTTATTGCTATTGGCCTACACTAATCGTTTTTTTTCGTTAGCGGCATTAATCCGACAATTAAGTAACGACAAAAAACCGGTGCAAGGCGAGCAAATTAAAAACTTACGCCAACGCATTATTATCATCCGAAAAATGCAAGAAGCCGGTGTCAGCAGCTTTGCCCTATGTGTGTTTTGCATGATTTTGATTTATGTTGGTTTTAACCAAATTGGTTCGGTAGTCTTTGGGTTAAGTTTATTACTGTTATTGTATTCGTTAATTTTATCTGTAATCGAGATCCGTATTTCAGTCGATGCTCTCACGATTCACCTTGAAGAGTTAAGTAAATGAGTCAGTGGATCTATTTTTTTGATTTATGTGGTACCGCGGTATTTGCCCTTTCGGGAGCGTTAGCTGCGGGCAAGCATCGTATGGACCCCTTTGGCGTTATCGTGTTGGCTTCTGTTACTGCAATTGGTGGCGGCAGTATTCGCGATGCGTTAATAGGTGCCACGCCAGTTTTTTGGATCCGCGATCCTAATTATATGCTCGTCATTCTTGCGACCGTAATAACCTGCTTAGTGTTAGTGCGTAAACCGCATAAATTACCCCCACGCTCATTATCTATTGCCGATGCACTCGGTTTAGCACTATTTACCGTAATTGGTGCAGAAAAAGCCTTATTGCTTGAATTATCTGGTATGGTCGCGGTAGTGATGGGATTAATAACCGGTGTCGGTGGTGGTATTATCCGAGATTTGTTATGTAGGCAAATTCCAATGGTGTTGCGAACGGAAATTTACGCAACCGCTTCCATCGTTGGAGGGATCTGTTATACCTTAAGCATATTTGTCGGCATGGATAGCATGACATCGATGTTGATCGCTATGTTCAGCACGCTAATCATCCGTCTGAGTGCTATCCGCTGGCACTTATCTTTACCGGCTTTTGATTTGAAAACAAAGAGAATTTAATGTGCGAATAATCTTCATATTATGCTGTTTGCTATTGAGCTTTCCGAGCAAAGCCAATATTGGCGATATGCCACGAGAACAACAACTTGCGATGCAATACATGGAAGCGCTCACGGATCATGACTATACCGTCCTGCGTCGTTTCTACTCTCGCGACACAGTATTTTACGATAAAACAGCCAATACGACTTACACTGGTGGTCGGCATATTATTGCGTTTTTACAACGGGCTCACGAAGGCGTATTAGAATACCGCTTAAACGTAGAACACATGTTTAATACCGGCTCTCTCGTGGTGATTATCGGCAGTTACCGATTACGAGGTCCCGGCGATCAATATGGTAAACCCGGTAAAATTATCGACCTTGCAGTACCAGGCGTCACCACACTAAAATTTGATAACAATACTGAGCGCTTAATTGAACAAATGGACTTAATGGATTACCAGACCATGTCTGACCAACTTGAATCTCAGTAATGTTGCCCGCATCAATTAATCATCGATTGACCATGTATCAGACATAAAAAAACGGCTTAGTGATAAGCCGTTTTTTATTCGTTAACATTCGTGATTACTTTAAAATCACTTTAGCAAATTTGCGTTTACCCACTTGGAATACCGCTTCAAGACCTGCATTAAAAATTTGGCGACTGTCTTCAATCTTCTCGCCATCCATTTTAACTGCGCCTTGCTTAATCATACGTATACCGTCAGAGGTTGAACCCACAAGGCCTGCATCTTTAAGTAAGTTAGCAATTGCTATGCCTTCTCCCGCTTCTAATACCACTTCTTCGATGTCATCAGGGATGGCACCTTTTTGAAAACGGTCGATAAAAGCTTGATGTGCCGCTTGTGCTTGCTCTTCATCATGAAAACGAGCAATGATTTCTTTGGCTAACAAAATCTTGATGTCGCGTGGGTTTGTGCCATTTTCAACGTCTAACTTGAATTGGGCTAATTCAGTTAACGGACGGAATGACAACAGTTCAAGATAACGCCACATTAAGTCATCAGAAATCGACATCAGTTTGCCAAACATTTCGTTGGCAGGCTCGCTCACACCAATATAATTATGCGCCGATTTAGACATTTTCTTAACGCCATCTAACCCTTCAAGCAATGGCATCATGATGACAGTCTGCGGCTTTTGGCCTTCAGATTTTTGCAGTTCACGGCCCATAAGCAGGTTAAACTTTTGATCTGTTCCGCCTAATTCAACATCGGCTTTCAATGCAACTGAATCGTAACCTTGTAATAAAGGGTACATAAATTCATGGATCGCAATAGATTGACCTGATGCATAACGCTTTTTAAAGTCGTCGCGCTCCATCATCCGGGCAACGGTTTGCTGTGATGCTAAGCGGATCATGCCAGCAGCGCCTAATGGCTCTAACCAGCTAGAATTAAATTCGATGCGGGTTTTTGCTGGGTCTAAAATTTTATAGACCTGCTCTTTATAGGTTTCTGCGTTAGCAAGCACTTGTTCACGAGTCAGTGGCGGACGGGTGCTGTTTTTACCACTAGGATCACCGACCATACCGGTAAAGTCACCAATCAAAAAAATCACTTCGTGACCAAGCTCTTGAAAAGTACGCATTTTATTCAAGATGACCGTGTGACCTAAATGAATATCTGGAGCGGTAGGATCTGCACCTAACTTGATGCGTAATGGACGCCCTTCTTTGAGTTTCTCAAGCAAATCCGCTTCAAGTAATATCTCATCGGTACCGCGCTTAATCTCTGCCAATACTTGATCTAAATTCGCCATCTCTACTGCAACTCCCAGGGCTTGCACAAAAAATAAAGAGGTCTATGTTACTTGTTAGCCACAGCAAATGAAAGAGTGTACACTTAGCGGATAATAACGAAAGAGAGAAATTGGTAACAGAGTCAATGGCAAAGCTTCTTACTTTATTCACATTGCTGCCAAAAGCACATCAAATCACATTATCTTTACTGGTGATTCTAACGACATTTATTCTGATGTTTCCATCGGAAGACGCTCAAGCATCTAAACAAACCCGATTGGTAAGTCAATCTGCTGACAAATCAGATATAGAAACCAATGAACGTTATGCTATTCCCTTAGCCTTTCGCACCCCAACTGCACCGAGTCATAATGACCGTATCGTTGATGATGAATCGACTGATTTCATATCAAATGATGCCCTTGCATCAAGTGATAATAGTGAAGAAGTAAGCAGTGGCGAAACTCCTGACGATGAAGCATTTTCCCAACATCTTGCCATGTTGCAAACCAGTACTTCTGATATCGATGGCATGATTAATGATCTCGATCAGCAAGTTGCCACTCAAAAAGCCAAAATAAAACAACAAGCGGCTAACGATGATTATAGTGTTGAATACTATGAAGTCGCTAAAGGCGATACCTTAGGCGGCTTATTTAGCCGTGCAGGACTCAGCGCTAAAGATGTCTATGACATTACTCAATTACCCTTAGCGAAAAAGAATCTGCTAAAAATTATGCCGGGCGAAGAAATCGCCATCAGTAAAAATGCCCAAGGTGAATTACAAGAATTAACCTACCGCATGGATAAAGTGTCGACCTTAATTATCAGTCAACATAATGAACAATACAAAGAAACGGTGAACACTAAAGAAGTCGTTAATCGCACCTCGTTTATTAGCGCCAATATTAAAAGCAACTTTTGGAATGCCGCTGCCGATGCAGGCTTGTCTGGTAACCACATTATGGAGTTGGCCAATATTTTTGGTTGGGATGTCGACTTTGCCCTCGATATTCGCAAAGGCGATCACTTTTCGTTGTTATTTGAACAAGAATACGCCGACGGTCAATTTTTACGTAATGGCAATATTCTCGCGGCAGAGTTTATTAACCAAGGGGAACGTTACACCGCAGTACGTTATACCGACGGTGAATACTATTCAGAGAATGGCAGTAGCATGCGTAAAGCCTTTTTACGTTCGCCAGTAGACTTTAAATATGTCAGTTCTAACTTTAACCCGCGTCGCTTGCACCCAGTAACAGGGCAAATTAAAGCCCACCGCGGTGTTGATTATGTCGCCGCCATTGGCACGCCGATTAAAGCGGCTGGTAAAGGTAAAGTGGTTGAGGCTGGTTATAACCAGTTTAATGGCAACTATGTCTTCATTAAGCACAACGAAACCTACACCACTAAGTATTTACATTTAACTAAGCGCAAAGTAAATCGTGGTGAAACGGTTAAACAAGGCCAAATAATCGGTACTCTGGGTAAAACAGGCCGAGTCACTGGCGCTCATTTACATTATGAATTTATTGTAAATGGGGTTCATCGCAATCCACGAACTATCGATTTACCTAAATCAATGCCAATTGATCGCAGAGAGAAGAACAAATTCGCTGCACTCAGCAAGCAATTGATGACAAAACTAAAATCAAATCAACAACAGCAATTGGCAAGTAATTAATAAACGGTTTAATTGCTGCTTACAGAGAGTCACTTCATGTCTAAGCCAGAATATTTTATCGGTCTAATGTCAGGCACAAGCATGGATGGTGTGGATGCGGTGTTGGTTGATTTTTCGGCCGAACACCCCGTGCTAATCGCCAGCCATACAGAAGCTATTCCTGCGCATTTATTAAAAGGCTTACAGCGTTTATGTCAACCCGAGACTGATGAAATAAACCGCTTAGGCAGGCTCGATCGCAGTGTCGGCAAATTGTTTGCTCAAGCCGTTAATCACTTATTAGCGAAAACAACAGTGACTGCCGCGGAGGTTATCGCGATTGGTTCTCATGGACAAACCGTGCGTCACATGCCCAATTTAGAAATGGGCTTTACCTTGCAAATTGGCGACCCAAACACCATTGCCATTGAAACCAATATCGATGTTATTGCTGATTTTAGACGTAAAGATATCGCCCTTGGTGGCCAAGGCGCACCGTTAGTTCCGGCGTTTCATCAACAAGTATTTGCTCAACCTGGCCACTCAAGAGTTATTTTAAACATTGGCGGCATTGCCAATATCACTTATTTACCCGGCAATAGTGAACAAGTGTTAGGTTTTGATACAGGCCCAGGTAACAACTTAATTGATGCCTTTATTCAACAAAACTTAAACCAACCTTTTGATGAAGATGGTGCTTGGGCAGATTCTGGTACTACTCATCCAGACTTACTCAAGCAGTTATTATCACACTCTTATTTTTCACTAGCCTACCCCAAAAGCACTGGCCGAGAGCTATTTAATCGAGCTTGGCTTGAGCAACAACTCGCTGACTATAGTCATTTGGATCAACAAGATATTCAATCCACATTACTTGACCTTACTTGTCATAGTATTGCCAATGACATTAATAAATTGTCACCCAATGGGGAATTGTTTGTTTGCGGCGGTGGCGCGTTAAATAAAGCCTTAATGCAGCGACTAGCCACTTTGGTTCCCGGCTATAAAGTCGATACTACCAGCGCTTTAGGTGTTGATGCTAAATGGGTTGAAGGGATTGCTTTTGCATGGTTAGCAATGCGTTATCACCATGATTTACCCGCAAACTTACCGGCCGTCACGGGTGCGTCACGCACTGCTATATTAGGTGGCCGCTTTAAAGCAAGATAAATACACCAATATGTGCGGTTTACTTTTGCAATTGTGGCCTCAATGTTATGATGCCCACAAATTTGCCCAATCGTTTGAAATTGGGCAAAGCCGTAACTTAAGATGAGAGTCAATATGAGCAACAAAACCAAAAGTGTGTCTGAACTGATGAATTTAACGCCAGAAGGCCGTTACGATTATATGGTTGAACAAATTAAATCAGAAAAAATCATTTGGACACTTCAAGATCAAGATGGTTGCGTAATGTTAACCACTGAAGATGAAGATTGTATTCCAATGTGGCCATCTGAAGAAACGGCTGCACTTTGGGCTGTTGATGAATGGAAAGACTGTGAACCATTAGCTATTCCACTAGACGAGTTTCAAGAACGTTGGGTGAGCGGCATGGAAGATGATGATTTATTTATTGCAGTGTTCCCAGTACAAGAAGACTTAGGTGTCGTTGTGCCGCCGTTTGAAATGAACGAACGCATTTCACCAAAGAAACAACAAAAGCATTAATGTGTTATGACAATAATCAGCTCTGAATCAAACGAAGTAGATAAGGTAACCGTCAAACCACGTTTACCTAAACGACTTATTGGCTTAATGGTTATCTATACATTATCGTCCATCAGTGGATTAATGGCCGCCAGTTCACTATCAGAGTTAAGTGCAATGTTATGCATTTTGACCTTGATGATGGTATTAGCAATTATCGGTCGCCAAAAAGCGGGCTTATATCTACTGCGGGTTTACTGTCTCTTGCAACTGCTGTTGTATAGCCTGCTACCGATTATAATGTATGACCCTGATAATTTGGTTGCCGGACCAACGACATTTGATTTTGGTTTATTTCAAGCCGTAGTGCCTGATTGGCTTATATACTCGGTGCTGATTACGTTAGGTATTGTACAAGTGTGGATTAGCTTTAATACCAAAGTGAAAGCGTGGTTTAAACCGCGAATGAACCTCAATATTATGAGTAGCTGATAAGCGGTTGTATTATACCATTTCCATTAATTATGTGACCAATCAGAGTCGCTCAGACTGTTCAGTTTGAGGCGCATTGTTGAAACAATGGTTATTCCCTTTTAAAGCAATGCAACAAAGAAATGGACTGTCTGAGCGTCTCCTGCAAGGCGGGTTTCTGTGCCTTCTATGCTGCTTAATAGCATTTTGACGTAGAGCAACTATGCCTACAATCCTATTATTTGCCTAGAAGGCACAGAATTCCCGCTGAATGACCAGATAATTAGTGGAATTGGTATTATTCAAAGATGTTGTCCAGAAATCAAAAAAACCGTCGAAAGACGGCTTTTTATTATATAAATCCATTCTAAAGTGAGAGAGTAATCTCGTCTATAGCGTGGTTTATTGCTGCAGTGAAACTCATTACACTGAGAAACTAGCCCCGCAGCCACATGTCGTGGTCGCATTAGGGTTTTTAACAAAAAAGCGTGAACCTTCAAGACCCGATGTATAATCCACTTCACCACCAACAAGGTACTGAAGACTCATTGGATCAACAACCAACTGCACACCTTGCTTTTCAATGGTGAAATCACCTTCGTTGACTTTTTCATCGAATGTAAAGCCATACTGAAAACCAGAGCAACCGCCACCTGTTACATATACACGTAGCTTTAATTCAGGATTCTGTTCTTCTTCTAACAGACCTTTTACTTTTATCGCCGCCGCATCGGTAAATTGGATCGGCATTGTTGCATCAACTTGTTCAGTCATTACTACCTCTTACTTCGGTTTCTACTGAGAATTATCCTTTACCTGACTATTTTGTTCAAGTATTACCCGCAGTTCTTTTTCACCCATCAATAGCTCTGGCACATTAAACACTTGTTCAATCTCACCGCCTTTTATCCCACGACTCGCAGCGACCTTCACTTTGACCATAATTCGTTGTAAATTAAAACCACTTGGCAGCACAAAATCGCTGTCCATAATTTGAAAGTAATTGAACTCAAATTCCAGCTTTTTATTAATTAACTCGCTCAAAGACAGTTCAGCTGGCCCGCCATTTAGTGTGCCGAGCAACAATACAGTGGCGTTGGTTTTCACTTTCACTTTGCGTTTTTGCAACTGGGTTAAGATTAATCGTAACTGATATTGCTCGGAAGCTACACCTTGAGATAATTCCACCCCATGAATTGCCACCCCTTCAACATCAGCATCGGTAACCATAACACTGCGATAAAATGCTAATTCTTTTTCTAACGCTTTCTGTTCAGATAATTGCTGACTAAACATTTCTTGCATTTCTTTATTGGCATTATCAGCAATACTTAACGCTAAATTTCGACTTGCAAGCGCTTGCGCTTGCGTCTCGAGTTCTTGCAATAATTTACGCTTACCACTGGCGCTATTAGGTGTAGCCTCTGGTGCAAATGAAAGCCATAGGTTAAAACTTATAGCTCCTAACAAAAAACATACGATCATTAATCCGATTAAGTATATGCTTGAAGTCCGGTTTTTACGTTCTAAAACTTGCAGTCTGTCTAACCAGCGGTGATAATTTAACATTACGTTACAACCTTTTAATAAAATACAGTATGCTTGATGAAGCTTATTTGCGTAGTGCTTATTTTTCTGTAGAGCTTAACATCTTGTTCAAATCCTATGCATTGTAAATAAGGTGCTAATGATAATAATTCGCTTGCCAAATGAAGCTTTACCACCCAACGTAAAAAGCTAAAACAGACATGTTCAAGCCGTACTTTGACTTGTTAAAGGGCGTTAGTGCAAATTGATGGAGAGTAATAACATGACACATACGCGTTATCGGCCAATCAATAAACAACTGCCAAAGACAACCCTAAAATATCCACAGACCTTAGAGTCAAACCGTGCAATTTAAGATAAATAAAGCCGCTATTATTCACGCCAAAAGAGCTACGCGCAAATATCTACGTAACGAATTTAGAGATAAGTTATCTCAGGCTAAAATTAGTGTGCAACTTTGTGCACTCGCACTGTTGTTTGCCATCATTGCCTCACTAGTGATCATCTTATTCCGGTTAAGCTTGGTGTGGGCAGAACAATACCTACATGCAGATTCCATGAGCTTTAGCTCAACCTTAAGCGATTGGCGATCCTACTTACCTTTAATTGGCGCATTGCTTATTTGGTTGCTGTCATTGTTGGGATCAAAGCGATACCGGCGCATGGGCATTGCTTATGTATTGCATCGATTTAAATTGCACTACGGTAAGGTACCGCTTCAATCAGCTGCTGGACAGTTTTTCCAAGCATTAATCGCGCTGATGACCAATTTCTCAGTCGGAAAAGAAGGCCCTGCGATTCACTTAGGCGCAGTGAGCGCCAGTGTTATGGCTGAGAAGTTTTCATTACCAGACAATAGCGTACGCATTATGTGTGCTAGCGGTATTGCCGCCGGTATTGCCGCCACCTTTAACGCGCCACTTGCTGCGGTTTTGTTTGTGTTTGAAGTCATTGTACGAGAGTACAAAATTCATTACTTCTTCCCTATCATGCTATCTGCCATTTGCGGCGCGGTATCAAGCCAACTTGTGTTTGGTAATATTCACGAATACGATTTGATCAATGTGATCCATATTCCGCTCGATCATTATCCTATTTTACTCATTGGCGGGCTTGCGCTGGGATGTGTCGCTGCCCTATTTAATTTTTCACTGATGAAAGTTACTGCGACAGGCCAGCACTGGCCATTAATTTATCGACTGCTCATTGCTGCTGTAGTCACAACGCTAGTTGGTTTAGTCATGCCACAGGCATTAGGCTCAGGCGATTTCGCCATTAATGAAGCCATTAGTGAGCATCCTAGTTTACTGTTTTTAATCGCGCTGTTATTAGCAAAAATGTTGGCGACCATTGCGGCTATTGGCTTTGGCGTACCAGGCGGACTCATCGGCCCTCTCTATGGTATTGGCGCATTAATCGGAGCAATTCTAGCTCTAGTCAGTAGCATAATATTTCCGTCAATTGCGCCTTATGTTGGGCTATATACCGTGATTGGGATGACGGCGATGATGGGGGTTTGCCTGAGTGCCCCCCTAGCAGCATTAGTTGCACTTCTTGAATTAACCAACGATGCTTCGATTATTTTACCGGCCATGTTTGTCACCATTCCAGCATTTTTGGTCGCGTATCAAGGATTTAACACTAACTCTATCTTGCTAAAACAACTAGATATTATGGGGCTTGGTTACAAAGTCGCTCCGCTTAATCAAGGGTTGCAAAAGAAAGGTGTTAGAGTGTTAATGGATAAGCGATTTGTCATTGTGAATGATGATGATGAACTGCTACTTGAAGTACTAAAACGGGCAGCCGGTCGCCCAGTACTAGTGCGTAATGCTGAGGGAGAAATTGAAATGCTGCGCCTTGAAATGCAGTCCTTTGAAGATTCGACCACGCTATCACGTCTTCCTATGCCGGGGTTACCTGACACTGCCACCTTAAATGAAGCCTATGAGGCACTGGTCGCGAAACGCTCCGGCGAAGTGTATATCTATCGAGGCACGAATCAAAAAGTGGTTGGGGTAATAAGTTGGGCTAATTTACTTCAAGAAATTCGCTCAGGTCAGGTATAGTCCCAACCGATCCTCGGTATAACCTCTCACTGAGATACCGAATGGAATAAACCAATTCAATCTATCTATTTATAAAATAGGCCTATTGGCTAGCAAGACACATTAACACCTTGAAGCAGGTTATTTTACAAGAAAACTAGAATGCTTAAATATTGGGATAATAAGCGATTCAACAAACGTTAAGTTACCCAAAAAGAGGCTGCCTTAGCGTTATGAAGTTTGAGAGGGTCTGTAAGTATGCAGCTCATTCAGCTGCTAAATTAATCATAAAGTCGAGCAACTCAATTCAGTTAAAATATACACTAAAGCCCTCTGAATGTTCTTCATAGCAGCAAGTGAATCTCAAAGTTCGGCACGGTTATTATATTTATCTGGTGGTTATTTTCTGCTACAATTTTGCCTCAGCCACCCTACACATAATCTCTATAACACTCTATATAATAATACGGTAAAATAGCATGCTGTTCTGGTGAATATTTTGCCCCCAAACTTTGGAAATCAGGCTGATGACACAGTTCGAAGGTTCACATATCCTTTCAGTAAACCAGTTAGATCTGGATTCGATTAACACTATTTTCAACGTCGCTAACAAAATGACCCCTTATGCTTTGCGTGAAAAACGCACCAAAGTGTTGGAAGGTGCCATTTTAGGCAATCTGTTTTTTGAACCCAGCACCCGAACTCGTGTCAGCTTTGGCTGTGCCTTCAATTTACTTGGCGGACATGTAAGAGAAACCACAGGAATGGCATCATCGTCATTATCTAAAGGCGAGTCGCTTTACGATACCGCCCGAGTGCTCTCGACCTATTCTGATGTGATTGCTATGCGTCATCCAGATGCCTACTCCGTCAAAGAGTTTGCTGAAGGCAGCCGAGTGCCAGTAATCAATGGCGGTGATGGGCCAAATGAACATCCAACTCAAGCCTTGCTGGACTTGTTTACCATCAAAAAAGAATTAAGCCATTCAGGTATGGGTATCGATGGTATGCACATTGCCATGGTGGGTGACTTAAAATATGGTCGCACCGTGCATTCACTCTCGCGCTTACTTTGTATGCATAAGGACATTAAGTTCACATTGATATCGCCAAGTGAGCTAGCAATGCCTGACTATGTGATCGCCGACATTGAAAATGCTGGCCATAAGATCACAATAACCGAACAACTTGAAGGTAATTTACATAATGCGGATATTTTATATCTTACCCGTATTCAAGAAGAGCGCTTTCCGTCACAGGAAGAAGCCAATAAATACCGTGGTAAGTTTCGCTTAAATCACAATATTTATACGCAGCATTGCAAATCAAATACGGTGATTATGCATCCATTACCTCGTGATTCACGCGCGCAAGCAAATGAACTCGACAATGATTTAAACAGCCATCCAAGTTTGGCTATTTTTAGACAAGCCGACAACGGCTTACTCATACGTATGGCACTTTTTGCATTAACATTGGGAGTTGCAAACCAACTCGAAAAGTATGAGTGCCCAGTAAACTGGTATTCACGTAAAGCCGATAGATAATTGGCACATAATATTAAGGATTAGACATGACCCGTTCCGAAGTTTTATTTGAACAGGCTAAAAAAACCATTCCTGGTGGCGTTAATTCACCTGTACGCGCCTTTAATGGTGTCGGTGGTTCACCTTTGTTCATTGAAAAAGCTGATGGCGCTTATATTTTTGATGCCGATGGTAAAAAGTACATCGATTATGTAGGTTCATGGGGACCGATGATTTTAGGCCATAACCACCCTAAAATTCGCCAAGCGGTATTAGACGCGGTTGATAATGGCTTGTCATTTGGTGCGCCGACTGAACTTGAAGTGAAAATGGCTGAAAAAGTCATTTCGATGGTGCCATCAATAGAACAAGTTCGTATGGTCAGTTCAGGCACTGAAGCCACCATGAGTGCAATTCGTTTAGCCCGTGGTTTTACTAACCGTGACAACATTTTAAAATTTGAAGGCTGCTACCATGGTCATGCTGACTGCTTATTAGTAAAAGCAGGTTCTGGTGCATTAACGTTAGGACAACCAAGCTCTCCTGGCATTCCTGAAGATTTTGCTAAACACACCTTAACTGCAACCTATAACGACCTTGATTCTGTCCGCGCTATATTTGAACAGAATCCTGAAAGTATCGCTTGTATCATCCTTGAGCCTGTTGCCGGCAACATGAACTGTATTCCACCAGTGGAAGGGTTTTTACAAGGTTTACGTACAATTTGTGATGAATTCGGTGCGTTACTGATTATTGATGAAGTGATGACCGGCTTCCGTGTATCTATGAGCGGCGCACAAGGTCACTACGGTGTAACGCCAGACTTAACCACACTAGGTAAAGTGATTGGCGGCGGCATGCCTGTGGGCGCATTTGGTGGCCGTAAAGATGTTATGCAATTTATCGCACCGACAGGCCCTGTCTATCAAGCGGGTACGTTATCTGGTAATCCTATTGCGATGTCGGCAGGCTTAGCGCAAATGGATGCATTGTGTGAACCCGGTTTATATGAAGCACTAGCTGACAAAACAAAGCGGGTTGCAGAAGGCTTTAAAGCCGCAGCAGACAAACATGGTATTCCATTAAATATTACTTATGTGGGTGGCATGTTTGGTTTCTTCTTTACTGAAGATAACACGCCAATGACCTCGTTTGCCCAAGTCACAAAATGCAACATGGAGCATTTCCGTCATTTCTACCATGCCATGTTAGATGAAGGTATTTATTTAGCGCCAAGTGCTTATGAAGCAGGCTTCATGTCTATGGCTCATGGTGATGCTGAAATTGAATATACTTTAGCTGCTGTTGATCGCATTTTTGCGGCAATGAAATAAAGCAACTTCATCGCTTAACCTCATTTTAGGTTAAGCAAACTGTTGGTAACAAAAATAGGATAAATAACTAAGTTGTTTATCCTATTTTTATTTGTGTTAACAAATTTCTATCCCCTTTCTCCGAGTTCATTATTTTATCCACGACTTTGGTCGATAATTAACGAAAAAAACTGTGATCTATATTGCGAAAATGCCCGTGGTGTGATGTGATCGCCCCGCCAAACGGAAAGCTTAATTCAACCTTAAAATAAAGACTGAATTAGGTTAGCAAAAATTCATGGTAATGATGTTGATTACCTACAACACAAAGTTGGAATTGCAGTCATGCTACATACCTTTCTCATCTCACTTGCAGTGCTTGCGCTGTTAAGTATCGTGCTCGAAGAAGTTACCCATATTAATAAAGCCAAAACCACCTTGTTCCTTGGCTGTATAGCTTGGATCACCTTGTTTATTGCTTCTGGCAGCCCAGAAAAAAGTAAACTCGTGGGTGAAGAACTCAATGAAAACTTATTAGAAATTGCCACATTATGGCTGTTTTTAATGTCAACTATGACCTTTGTTGCTTACCTAAATGCTAAAGGCATGATCCAAGTATTGGTGCAAAAAATATTTCCACAGCAAGTGTCTGTTCGCATGTTGATGATCCAAGTGGGGATGTTTTCGTTAGTGCTGTCGACTTTTTGTGACAACGTGACTGCCACCCTCGTGTCATTAGGTTTACTAACAACCTTTAATTTAGACAAACAAATGCGTCGCCGTATGGCAGTGTTAATTATCTTTGCGGTGAACTCTGGCGGGGTTGCTTTAATCACAGGCGATGTCACTACTTTGATGATTTTCCTTGCCGGTAAAGTGCATATTTCTGAGTTGTTAATCCTGTTTATTCCTGCAGGCATTAGCGTCATGCTCCTAGCAATATTGTTTTCTCTCAAAGCTGAAGGTCATGTGAGTACGACTCCAATTGAGCAAAATTACAATACCGTTGATATTGTCATCGGAGTAATTTTCTTCACCACCATAGTATTAACCATGGTACTTAACGTGCTATTTGGCGTTCCTCCTGTATTAACTTTCTTATTTGGCTTATCGGTAATGTTCTTGGTGGGTCGCACTAACAAGAGTAAAACCGAAGAAGTTCAAGTATTAGAATACATTCGCCAAGTTGAGTTCGACACCCTACTGTTCTTCTTAGGTATCTTGTTACTGGTTGGTATGCTTAAAGAGATTGGTACACTTAACCTATTAACTGAAGTCTATGGCATGTATAACCCAAGCATTTCTAACTTCTTTACCGGTGTAGGCTCTGCACTATTAGACAACGTGCCATTAACCGCAGCGTTATTAAAAGCGGATCCTGTACTGACAACAGCGCAATGGTTAGGCTTAACCTATTCGGTTGGTGTAGGCGGATCGTTATTAATCATCGGCTCGGCGTCAGGCATCATCGCGATGAGTAAAGTTGAAGAACTAACATTTGTAAGCTACTTAAAATATGTTCCAGCATTACTATTATGCTACTGCATAGGTTATGGATTAACGCTGTTTTTAGCCAATAACATTCACGGCTAATATTACGATTTTTCAAATAAAACAAAGGCGCTAATAGCGCCTTTGTTTTGTCTGTTACATGTCAACATAGACTTAACGTTAAACCGCTCTAAATTGCTGGCACTCTAAATTGCTCGCCGTCAATTTCTAGTACGATATCTCGAGGTCGTATTTCTACAATCGTCAGCTTATTCTTAATCATATCGCCCTGCTGTAATTCAACCCCATCGACACTTAACCAACGGTTACTTGGTTCTGTCGAATATACATGGGCATTAATATTAAACTCGGGTACTTGTAACTGCACGCTCGCGGGTAAGTCACCATACTTAGGGATTTGCTGATTTGAAGGTCGAGGAATAGGATCTAATTTTGCTGACGTCACTTGTTGATTAGCCGACTGTTCATATTCAACGTCTTTAAGCGCCGTTTCAAATGCAGCAATCAAATTATTATGTTCATTATTTGATGGTGCTTTAACAGAGGCGAAATCGACGTCTTCTGCGGCAGCATTCACTTGCAAGCGCAATGCTTCAAGCTCAGCTAAACCTCGGCGATTAGCTTTAGCACCCAATACAATCGCTTCTCGCAGCTGTGCCTGTTGACGATTGTTCTCTTGTGTTTGATATTCATCAACTCTGCTATCTTGCTCACTTTGATAATTAACCTGTTCAGAACCGGTTTGCTGAGAGTTGAATTGTTGAGAGTTAGCTTGTTGAAAACTGCGCTGCCCATCATTTTCTTGCAGGTATAATTCATTCACACCAGAAGATTCAGCGTAACCATTGTTATTATAACTTGCTGCTTGCGTGTTCATTACATTCGTATTGAACGGTTTGGCAATAGGCAATGCCACCTTACCCGCTAAACGAATATCATCGTTACTTTGCACTGCGGGTTCATGTTGTTTAACGGTCGATGCTTCAGCTGCTTTATTTGACGTAACAGTGACAGGGGCCGTGACAGCTTGCAGTGCATTAGCGCCACTGGGTTGGACAGTCGTTAACGATGCTGATCCTGATGGTGACTGTAATAGCACACTCATACCCCATGCAGCGCCAATACCCAAGGCAATGGCTACGGCCAAAAGACTATACTTATTCAACTTATTTGAGCTGTTAGATTGCGATGTATATTGAGGCGGCTGCGTCGACATAATATCGACAACATCACCTTGTTGCTGCTTTTTACGGTTAACCGCATCTAATAAAATTGACATTAACTGCGCACCTCAGAGGCACTTAAACGTGGGCCTTGCTGGCTCAAATATAAGTTAAGTTGCACCAAAGTCTGATTGCCTGCTATACCGTCTGGTTTTAAACCATGTTGACGTTGAAAAGTCATTAATTGTTGCTCTAATTCACTATCAAACTGTGTCAGTAGTCGTGCACGTCGTTTGTTAACTAACGCTAAGCTATTTTCAAGCCATTGTACTTGCGCCAAACTAGAAGACTGGCCAATTTCTCGCGGTAAGATACTGTCTGGTTGCCACAAAATTTCGAAGGTGCCGCTAAAGTGGCGGTCAAACCAATCTTTATTCACCCAAAACTGTTGCTCGCCTAATTGCAGTAGGATCTGCTCGGCTTGACGCTCAACAATTACGCCATAAAACACATTCGCTTGTGCGTCTTGCAAGTAAGCAACCGCAGGGTAATTAAGGCGCATAATACTGTGCCAATTACCTTGTTGCTGGTAACAGGCTAAATCTTGTTGTTGTGCCGCCTGGCAAGCAGACAAGCCGATAATAGGTTGTTTATTCCACAAGCCGAATAATCCGGCAAAGGCATTATCAATGCTACTGCTTTGTAGCATGGCTTGACGCATAATTTGTTGTTGTGCATTGGCAACTGGAGTTGCTGCTTGTACTTGCTGAGGCTGAGTTTGTGCAGCTTGGTTTATCTTACTTGGCATAGATGCAGGCGTTTGATTGGCTAGACTAGATTGCGCTTGAACATCTGCTATCGCCGCATTGGCACTCATATTGTTTTCAAAGGCTGAACGATTAAACAGATAGAATGATAAACCAAAAGCGAGCACTAACGCTGTAGCGGCAATAAATGGCCAGCGTTTATCGCCAGGTACATCAATATCACCCAATACTTCGACAGCCGCTTGATTAACCATTTTATGATCGATCGGAACCTTAGCTTGCCCATAACCAGCCATTAATGCACGTTCACATAATAAGTTGGTTAAACGCGGAATACCGCCAGAATGTTTATGCAATGCGGTTATCGCTTTACGCGTAAATAAAGGCTCATGCCTACCAGCCACCTGCAAACGATGCAGCACATATAAAGCAATTTCATCTTTATTTAGCGGTAGTAAATGATAGCGAGCAGTGATCCGCTGTGCTAACTGACGTAAGTCTTGGCGCTTTAGCAGTTGTTGTAATTCGGGCTGGCCAATCAAAATCACTTGCAGCAGTTTTTTGGTATTAGTTTCTAAATTGGTCAATAAACGCAGCTGTTCTAATACTTCAGAACGCAGATGCTGTGCTTCATCAATAATCAGCACCGTATTACGACCATTTTTGTGATTATTCAGTAAGTACATGCTGATTAAATCTGTCAGCTGTTTTAACGTCGGATTATCACCGTACTTAATTTCCAGCTCATCACATAGCGTGGCCAAGAGTTCAAGCTCAGTCAATGATGGGTTAAGAATAAACGCGGTATCGGTATTATCGGGAATTTGTTGTAATAAGCAGCGAGAAACAGTGGTTTTTCCAGTGCCGACTTCACCCGTTAATAATACAAAACCACCGGTTTCACCAAGGCCGTAGGTTAAATGAGCCAACGCCTCACGATGGCGGTCACTTAAGAACATATAATGAGGGTTAGGCGCGATAGAAAATGGGTTATCGTTTAATCCATAGAAGGCTTTATACATTCGACCAAAAATCCTTATTTGAAACTGACGGCTCACGTTAATGCTTGTATGACAGCTTGTCAAAAGTTAGCCGTAAAAATCTAACTCTGATAAGATTTAACCTACTTATTATTACACGTTGTGATACGCCATGAAGATTTATTTAGTAGGTGGGGCCGTACGCGATACCCTTCTTAAACAAACTGTCGTTGATAAAGATTATGTGGTTGTTGGCAGCAGCGTAGAAGAAATGCTCGCATTGGGTTATCAGCAAGTCGGTAAAGACTTCCCTGTTTTTTTACACCCTAAAACTCAGCAAGAATATGCACTAGCTAGAACAGAACGGAAAACCGGTTATGGCTATCAAGGTTTTAGTTGTGATGCCAACAAAGATGTCACCCTCTCCGAAGACTTATTACGCCGTGATTTAACCATTAATGCCATCGCACAAGATGAGCACGGCACATTGACGGACCCGTTCCACGGTATCGCAGATATTAACGCTAAAATACTTCGCCATGTGTCAGATGCCTTTACTGAAGATCCTTTACGCGTGTTACGTGTGGCCCGTTTTGCAGCTCGATTTCATCACTTAGGCTTTACTATTGCACCTGAAACCTTACAGTTAATGACCGACATAGCTAATAGTGGTGAATTGGATCACCTCACCCCAGAACGCGTATGGCAAGAATGTGATAAAGCATTAAGCAGCCAAAGTCCGCAGGTTTTCTTCGATGTGTTAAAGCAATGCCAGGCATTAATCGTATTATTTCCTGAAGTTGATGCGTTGTTTGGCGTGCCGCAACCTGAAAAATGGCATCCTGAAATAGACACTGGCATTCACACCCTCATGGTTCTCGAGCAAACTAGTCTGTTAAGTGACAATAAAGCAGTACGTTTTGCCGCTCTAGTTCACGATCTAGGTAAAGCGTTGACCCCAAAACAAGATTGGCCGAAGCATTATGGCCACGGGCAGAAAGGTTTGCCGGTCATTAAAAAGCTTTGCGCACGAATTAGAGTGCCAAACGAATACCGTGATTTAGCATTATTAGTCAGCGATCAACACCAAAACATTCATAACGCGTTTGAACTAAGAGCAGAAACCATCGTCAAATTATTTGATAAAGGTGATTTTTGGCGAAAACCTCAACGCTTAACAGAGCTACTATTATGTTGTCATGGCGACTTAAGAGGACGAACTGGATTTGAACAATCTTCCTATCCACAAGCCGAATATTTACTACATTGCTATGAGTTAGCGAGCAACGTCGATGTGCAATCGATTATTGCCGCGGGTTACCAAGGATCGCAAATTAAAAGTCAACTTCAGCTAAATCGAGCCGAAACGATTAATAACTATAAAATACAATACATTGAAAGCAAGCAGCTACATTAGCTATTGCCTATTTAGGGTTTTATGAAAAAAAGCGGAAAAAAGCATTTTTTAACAGGGAATAAGCAATAAATCACTAAGATTTATATAAATTCGGCAATTAATGATGCTTTTGGCCCGGTAGACTTGCAATTTTCATTTATTTCGCTATTTTAAATGAACAATCTTATATTTGCCTATAGCAAATAAAAAAATCTGTGACATAATTACGCCGTTGCAAAGGCACATGCCGTTGCACTATTTAACAACCTATATATTAAGGGATTTACCCATGAACAAGAAAGTACTGATGATTGCTGGTGTTGCGATGACTGCTTTATTAGGTGGTTGTGCTAACACTACTGCTTTAGAAGAAAGCGTAGCAAACCTAGGTAACAAAGTTGATCAACTATCAGCACAAGTTGGTTCTTTAAAGTCTGAGCAAAGCAAGCTATCTGCTGATGTTAAAGGCGCTAAAGCTGCTTCTATGGACGCACAAGCCGAAGCTAAACGTGCTAACGACCGTTTAGACAACATGGCTTCTTCTTACAAAAAGTAAGAATAGTTATTAAAAATTAGCTTATTTACATAGGTTGATTATTAGGGCTTGATTGTTGATGCAACTACTTTCAGTAGAACTTCAACATCAAGCCTTAATTATTTGTGCTAGTTTTACAAAACGATATCAAGCGATATCAAGCGATATCAAGCGATATCAAGCGGTATCAAGCGGTATCAAGCGATATCAAGCGGTATCAAGCGGTATCAAGCGGTATCAAGCGGTATCAAGCGGTATCAAGCGGTATCAAGCGGTATCAAGCGGTATCAAGCGGTATCAAGCGGTATCAAGCGGTATCAAGCGGTATCAAGCGATATCAAGCGATATCAAGCGATATCAAGCGATATCAAGCGAAAAATCTAAACACCTACTGCTTATCCATACCAGCTTTTTCACTCTTTAATCTAAGCATTTTTCAACCATTTAATCTTTCTAAACAATCTCACAGAAATCTTAGAATCAGCTCTTATAGTATCTAGCCGCGAAGCGTCCTAGCCCTTAGGCTCTAACGCTCTCACCGCATTGTCGTCCTTATCGCTTGTCATCGCTTAACACCGCTCGCAACCAATTTTAGCTCTTATAGCATCTAGCCGCGAAGCGCCCTAGCTCTTAGGCTCTAACACTCTCACCGCATTGTCGTCCTTATCGCTTTCCATCAGCTTTCACGCTTGTCATCAGCTTTTACATTTTTATAAGCGTTTTTTGAGCGTTATGATCTGCCAATCAAACTCTAACTCACTGATTGCCGTCGATTTAACTTGATGCTTTAACTGATCATTAGCACGCCAACCAAATACCGACATATCAAGGAGTGTTAATGCCTGCTCACCGGTCACAGATTGAGTAAATACCACTTGTTGCTGGGCCTCAATTTCAACATCATTAGGTAAATTTAACTGCAACGGTTTTTCGACTAAGTCTGGATAAACTTGTTGTTTAATTTGCCATAAATGCCTAATACCAGGCTGCAACAATACAATTCGACCATCATCTTTTAAAATCCGAATGCATTCTTTCCCCTTTAACGGTGAATCAAGAACCGTCACGATATCGACTGATTGCGAGGCAAAGGGCAATTTTTTTAGTGCCAACAACAATAAGTTCGCCGGTGTTTCAGATTTTGCCGCTGCAAATATTGCGTTTTCAGCATCAGTAATGCCCCAGTGCTGGCACGATACATTTGTTTCAACTAGTGCAGGAACAAGCTGACGCAAATAATATCCATCAGCGCATTGGTAATCGATATGCTGTAATTCTGCGTCACGATTAGAAGCACATAAGTCCAGCAGTACAGCTTGAAGTTGTTTAATTAACGGTGCAAACAAACCTGTTTCTAATAAAAAATGTCGCCCACGCATTTGCTGGCGAGACTCCACTTTCGGCTTACTCTTGCCTTTTACGTTGCTCAGCAGTGGCCAGTAACCATTAGGGTGTTTATCAAAATGATGTTTGTTGTCGCAATAAAATCCCGCTGAAGCTTGATGTTGATTTAGTGGAGCTGAACACACTGGACATAATAAAGATAAAGTCATAATTACACTGATAGTTAATTGAAAGATGGTAAAACAAAAACGGGTAGAAATACCTAGTATGGTAAGCCTACCCGCTATGCAAACAAAAGTCGCTTAAATGCTTATCTTAAAGATAGAGCAATCCAAGCAATATCGCACCAAGAGCAAGGCGATATAATACAAACGGCGTCATGCCTATTTTGCTAATAAACTTTAAAAAGAAGTGGATACATAAATACGCAGCAACGAATGAAACAACAATCCCTAAACCAAGTGCTTGGTAGTCAATAGGGGCTGGACTGCTAACCAAGTCTTTTGTCACCAGTAACGCAGCACCAAAGCTCACAGGAACAGACATAAGGAATGAAAAACGAGCAGCTGCATCACGTGTTAGCCCTAACATCAGTGCTGCTGTCATCGTGGCGCCAGAGCGCGACGTGCCAGGTATTAATGCCATTGCCTGCGCTAAGCCGATAAGCAAAGCCTTTTTCCAACCCATTTGAAATTCAGTTAACTGTGCTTTTGACATTCTATCTGCTGCCCACAACAATAAACCAAAAACAATCGTGGTTATCGCTATCACTAAAGTATTTCTGAAATGGGTTTCAATAAAGTCTTTGGCAGTAAATCCTACAATTACAGCTGGGATAGTCGCTAAAATAATCCACCAGGCGAGTTTACTTTCTTGAGTTTGTTGCTTGCTAGCTAAGCTGGTGAACCAGGCTTTAGCCAGAACCACAATCTCATGACGAAAATAAATGACCACGGCAAATAAAGAGCCTGTATTAACTGCCACATCAAATGATAAACCTTGATCTGCCCAACCTAATATTTGTGATGGTAAAATTAAATGTGCCGAGCTAGAAATAGGCAAAAACTCCGTAAGCCCTTGGATTAATGCCAGCAGAATAACTTGAAACGTTTCCATATTTGTCCTTGTTAGAGATTAACTTATCAATTGGTTATAACGTGTTGGTAGGTAATAGTTCTGGTGGGAACTCAAATACAATAGGCCACAATTGTTGACACTGTTTGTCATAATTCTGCCAAAGTGTTTGATAGGTTTGTAACGTCACCGGATGAGACAGATTAGGGACTAATTCTGCCAAAGGCCACAATACAAACGCATTAAACAAAATTTCGCCACGGGGTAATTCTACGGGAATGTCACAAATAACATCGTCATACAGCAACAAATCAATATCAAGGCTCCTTGGGCTGAATTTCTTCTCACCTCTAATACGGCCATTGTCTTGTTCAATTTGTTTAAATGTTGTCACAACCTGTGCAATTGACAAATCGGTATCAGCCGCGGCCACCATATTTAAAAAATTAGTGCCTTTAAACCCTACCGATTCACTCTCAAAAACCCGTGATAATTGTAATGGGCCAAAACATTGCTGTAAATCAACCAAACCGGCTTTAAGATGTTTCTCTGGTGAAATATTAGTGCCCAAACTTATGTAAATACGTGCCATTGACTGACCTAATGCTAAACAGTAAAAAAATAACAGTTAAATGCTACCGCGTTCGATCTCGACACCGACAGAAACAGCATGAGGTATTGCACCTGGTTTCATCACAACCACTTTAACCCAAGGCACATTAAATTCGTCTTGCAAACAATGCGCAATCATTTCAGCGACCGTTTCAATCAATTCAATCGGATTCTCAGTAATTAAAGCCGTTAAACGATTTGATACCGTTTCATAACACAATGCATTTTCGTAACTATCACTGGCGGCCGCAAGACGATTATCCCAGGCCATATCTAAATCGATAAGCAATGTTTGATGAAGTTTTTTTTCCCACTCATAGATACCAATAATGGTCTCTATCGCTAACTGGCGGATGAGTACTTTATCCATAAAAATCCCTACCTTAATCGACATAAAAAGACGTCAAATTCATCTTAATCAAACTTTATTACCGATTATATGCCTAATAAACACATTTAAGCTTCTTCCTAATGAATTAAAACAGTAGGATAGGCGTTGTTGTTCAATTAACATCAACAAAATGGTTAATGTTAACGCGAAGACAGCTTCAGTGGATACTGAAAATGACTTGTCTCACAAATGAATGCGCGATGATACCCTAAGAAGAGTAAGGAAACCAATTTGAACGCCGTTACAGTCACCATTTTGATGATCATTGCCGCCTACCTAGCGGGTTCGATCTCAAGTGCCGTACTGGTTTGTAAATTAAGAGGTTTACCTGATCCAAGAACCAACGGCTCCGGCAATCCCGGTGCCACTAATGTGCTACGCATTGGTGGAGTCAGTTCTGCAGCTCTTGTGTTATTTTTTGACATGCTCAAAGGTGCCCTGCCTTCTTATTTTGGCTATAAAATGGGACTTGATGCAGCATCATTAGGTTTTATCGCTGTCAGCGCCTGCCTAGGGCATATATTCCCAATATTTTTTGGCTTTAAAGGCGGAAAAGGTGTTGCTACAGCCTTTGGTGCAATGGCCCCCATCGGAGGTGATTTAGCGCTATGCCTCATCCTCACTTGGATTGTATTTTTACTATTAACGCGTTATTCCTCTGTAGCCGCTATGGCAACCGCAACTTTAGCGCCCTTTTTTACTTGGTGGTTAGACGAACGTTTTATTCTTCCTGTTGCGATGCTATCAACCCTTATTTTAATCCGCCACAAAGACAATATTGGCCGTTTGCGCCATGGCGAAGAAAGTAAAGTCACACGGAAAAAAACCATAAAAAAAACCAATACCAAATAGTATTAGGTTTTCTTGGTGGCTTGAAAGTAAGTCATCACTTAAGGCAATCATGCCAACTCAAACACGCTAACTCATCAATTAATCTACTGCGGGCAACGTATCCAAAGGCCATCTAGGCTGCCCCTTAACTTCTAGCCCCTCAATATGCCCTGCACGTAAACGTTGTAAACCAGCATAAGCAATCATGGCACCATTGTCGGTACAAAACTCTCCGCGAGGATAATACACTTGACCACCTAACTTGGTCATCATCTCAGCCAAAGACTCACGTAAACGGGTATTAGCGCTTACACCACCGGCAATCACCAAACGTGTGTAACCAGTTTGCTTTAAGGCTCGTTTGCATTTTATCGCAAGAGTATCAACAACAGCTTCTTCAAATGCACGGGCAATATTGGCACGAGTCTGATCATCATTGGGTTCTGCAGCGATAGTATTTGCTGTAAATGTTTTCAATCCTGAAAAACTAAAGTCTAATCCTGGTCTATCAGTCATTGGCCGCGGAAATTTATATCCTGCAGGCACGCCTTTTTGAGCTAATTTGGCTAAACGAGGGCCACCAGGATAATCTAAGCCCATGAGCTTGGCGGTCTTATCAAAAGCTTCGCCAGCAGCATCATCAACAGATTCACCTAACACTTGATATCGTCCAATGCCTTCAACTTGCACTAACATTGAATGGCCGCCAGACACTAACAAGGCTAAAAAAGGAAATTCAGGCGCATTTTCTTCCAGCATGGGTGCCAATAAATGCCCTTCCATATGATGCACACCGATTGCCGGTTTATTCCATGCATACGCTAAAGAACGTCCCACACAAGCACCAACAAGCAATGCACCAATTAGCCCAGGGCCTTTGGTATACGCGACACCATCGATATCATTTAGGCTTGAATTAGCTTCTGATAAAGCCTGCTTAATCAATGGCACAATTTTGCGAACATGATCACGAGAGGCAAGCTCAGGCACAACACCACCATAATCGGCGTGCAATTTAACTTGGCTATATAGCACATGCGACAATAAGCCTAACTTATCGTCATATACTGCTACTCCAGTCTCGTCACAGGATGTCTCAATACCAATAACCCGCATAATCTCTCGTCTTCATTAAAAATAAGGCCGCCAATTCTACCCGTCTCAGCGAAAATACTCCAATGTTTAACGATTAAATACCTATCGATATAAGTAAGTAATCAATTCAAGAGCTTGAATCTGCCAAACACGAATTAAAGATAGATTCTAATCAGTTACTTTGCATTTAAAATATACATATCAAGGAGTAACTGTAATACGGTCCTTGCATTTTCTTGAATGAGACTGGCTCATGAGCACAGTAGTTTGTTACTTAAGCGATGAGGTATATAGCGGCTAGTTTTTTATTAAATTTAAAAAAATGAAACTATGAGCTATTTCCCCGAAGAGAAAATCAATCAGGGGTTTACAAATGGTCGCCGCTCGGTGTAAAATTCCGCACCATTTTAAATAGCCTTTGGTTTGAGTGAAGTCACTAAAAATGTTTAGTCGATTTAATCATCCAACATAACTACACCTAAGGGGTGATGGCGTATGCCAATTATTAAAGTACGTGAAAACGAACCATTCGACGTAGCTCTTCGTCGTTTCAAGCGCTCTTGTGAAAAAGCTGGTATTTTAGCTGACGTGCGTGCTCGTGAATTTTACGAGAAGCCAACTACTGCCCGTAAGCGTGCAAAAGCAGCTGCAGTTAAGCGTCTAGCTAAGAAGCTTTCTCGCGAAAACGCACGTCGCGTACGTTTATATTAATCTCATTATGAACTTAACCGATCAGCTAAAAGACCAAATGAAAGATGCCATGCGCGCTAAAGATAAAGTGCGCTTAGGAACAATTCGTATGGCACTTTCTGCCATCAAACAGATTGAAGTGGATACCCGCGAAACTCTGACTGATGAACAGACAATAGCTGTATTAACCAAAATGGTTAAACAACGCCGTGATTCGATTGCTCAATATGAAGCAGCGAATCGTCCGGAGTTGGCAGCTGTAGAAGCAGATGAAATTCGAGTTATCGAAAATTTTCTGCCTACACCGCTAACAGAAGATGAAGTAGCAGCGATTATCGATGCTACTATTATTGATGTTGGTGCTGCATCCATGGCGGATATGGGTAAAGTAATGGGAGCATTAAAAACTAAAGTTCAAGGCCGTGCAGATATGAGTGCCATTGGTACAATGATCCGCGCTAAGTTGAAGTAATCAATTTTTAATGTTGAATAAGCCGTGCACTTGCACGGCTTGTTTGTTTACATCAGTTGATAAAGTAAATTCGAGAACAACAGCAATCAATGGCGATACCTCGTGATTTTATCAATGAGCTAATAGCTCGAATAGACATAGTCGATCTCATTGACCGTAAAGTGCCGTTGAAAAAAGCCGGTAAGAACCATTCGGCTTGTTGTCCTTTTCATAGCGAAAAATCACCCTCTTTTACCGTCAGCAGAGACAAACAGTTTTACCACTGTTTTGGTTGCGGTGCCCATGGCAATGCTATTGATTTTGTCATGGAATATGATCGCCTAGAATTTGTTGATGCCATTGAAGAACTTGCAGGTCAACTTGGTCTTGCCGTACCACGAGAGCAAGGCACAGGAAAAAGACCAGATCAAGGATTAAGTCGAGACTTATACGAACTGATGGAAGAAGCTAACCTCTTCTATCAAAGCCAACTTAGGCAGCATACAGACAAACAAAAAGTTGTCGATTATCTTGAGTTTCGCGGATTATCGAGTGACGTTGTTGAGCAGTTCGGTATTGGGTTTGCCCCCGATGGTTGGGATGGTTTACTGGGTCGTTACAGGCAAAATTTGCCCGCCCAAGATAAATTACTAACCGCAGGCATGTTGATTGCCAATGATAGCGGTAAACGGTACGACCGTTTTCGCGACAGATTAATGTTCCCAATACGCGACCGTCGTGGTCGTGTGGTTGGATTTGGTGGTAGAGTTTTGGGTGACGGCACCCCAAAGTACTTGAATTCTCCAGAAACGCCCATATTTCATAAGGGTAATGAACTTTATGGTTTATATGAGCTAAAGCAAAAACACCGTGATCCACAACATGTGTTAATTGTTGAAGGGTATATGGATGTCGTCGCACTCGCCCAATTTGGGATTGATTATGCGGTTGCATCTCTAGGTACATCGACTACAGCTGAACAATTTCAGCTTTTAGTGCGTAGTGCAAAACAAGTGGTTTGTTGTTATGACGGTGACCGCGCAGGCCGCGAAGCAGCTTGGCGTGCACTAGAAACAGCGCTACCGCTGTTAAAACCGGGTGACCAAGTCAAGTTTATGTTTCTACCGCAAGGTGAAGACCCTGACACTATGGTCCGCAAAATTGGCAAAGAAGCATTCGAAGCATTAATGCAAAAAGCCATGTTACTGCCCGAGTTTTTGTTTGACACATTAAGTGCTAACCACGGTACCGATAAAGGGGCATTAGCCAAGCAAGCCATTGCGCTAATCGAAAAGGTACAAGATACCGTCCTACAGAATTTACTGTTAGAAAATTTAGCACACAAATTAGGCATGAACAGTAGCGAAGATTTAAAGAAAAAATTAGGTTTTACTGTAAAACAAGCAAAACCATTAAATGCGAAAGGCTTACAAGGTCGTGGCACGCCATTAAGATTGGCCATTGCCCTGCTGGTCCAAAATCCAAGTTTAGGCTTTGGTTTGGCCAAACAGCCTGCACTAGATCGATTACAGATGACCGGCATAGAATTGCTCAATCATTTGTTAGATATAACTCGAGAGCAGACGTTAAACAGCGCACAACTACTTGAAATGCATAGAGAGCATAATCAAAAAAGCACTCTAATAAAGCTAGCCCAATGGGAACATCAAGTGGCGGATGAAAACGTATTGCCAGAGTTCAAGCAAACCCTGATTTGGTTAAACAACCAATATATTGAACAACGATATCAGGAATTAAGCCTAAAACAGGCTTTAACGAAAGTTGAAAAAATGCAGCTAACAAAGCTGATTTCTATAATGAAAGGCATAGCGAAGTAATACGCAATTTATTCGTGAAGAATGTGCGTACAAACATTGCCATGGACTAGCTAAGGTTAGCCCACACAGCTATAATTGACGATTTGCGCGCCACTTAGCACAGCTAACTGGCCTATCGTTTTATCAGTTACCCAAAATTGGATGATATCTATGGATCACACTCCGCAGTCGCAACTCAAACTGTTGCTCGCTAAAGGTAAAGAGCAAGGTTACTTAACCTATGCAGAAGTGAACGACCACTTACCTGCAGACATGGTCGATTCCGATCAGATTGAAGATATTATCCAGATGATAAATGACATGGGTATCCGCGTTTTTGAAGAAGCGCCAGATGCCGATGACATGATGATGTCGGAAGACAACACAGACGAAGATGCTGCAGAAGAAGCAGCGGCAGCTCTCGCAACCGTAGAAAGTGAGTTAGGCCGAACCACAGACCCTGTCCGCATGTATATGCGCGAAATGGGCACGGTAGAGCTACTTACTCGCGAAGGCGAAATTGTTATTGCTAAACGTATCGAAGAAGGTATCAACACTGTACAGAGTTCTGTCAGTGAATACCCTCAAGCGATCGCAATGATCTTAGAGCAATTCGATAAGTATGAAGCTGAAGAATTGCGCTTGTCTGATATTATCTCTGGATTTATCAATCCTGACGACGATGACGTCGCACCAACAGCCACCAACGTTGGTTCAGAATTAGCAGACTCTAAAAACGATGATGACGATGATGACGACGATGATGACGATGAGGAAGAGGAAGAAGGCAACAAAGGACCAGATCCTGAAGAAGCCAAAGAAAAATTCACTCAACTCAGAGAAGCCTACGAAAAAAGTTTAGGAATTATTGCCGAAAAAGGCCGTGATCACCCTGAAGCGATTGGCTCATTATTTGTTATTGGCGAATTATTCAAAGAATTCCGTTTAGTACCTAAACAGTTTGACCGTTTAGTGAAAAGCATGCGCAACATGATGGACCGCGTACGAATTCAAGAACGTCTAGTCATTAAGCTTTGTGTTGAACACGCTAAGATGCCAAAGAAAAACTTTATTAAGGCTTTCACTGGCAACGAAACAAACTTAGATTGGTTTAACAAAGAAAAAGAAAGCACTAAGCCTTACGCTGAAGGTTTACGCTTGATCACCGATGACGTAACGCGTTGTGTGACCAAACTTGGTGCTATTGAAGTTGAAACAGATTTAACCATCGCAGGCATTAAAGACATTAACCGTCGTATGTCTATCGGTGAAGCGAAAGCTCGTCGAGCGAAAAAAGAAATGGTTGAAGCTAACTTACGTTTGGTTATTTCTATTGCCAAAAAGTACACCAACCGTGGTTTACAGTTCTTGGATTTAATCCAAGAAGGTAACATTGGTTTGATGAAAGCAGTAGATAAGTTTGAATACCGCCGTGGTTACAAATTCTCGACTTATGCAACGTGGTGGATCCGTCAGGCAATCACTCGTTCAATCGCCGACCAAGCACGTACGATCCGTATTCCAGTACACATGATCGAAACGATTAACAAGTTGAACCGTATTTCTCGTCAAATGCTTCAAGAAATGGGCCGTGAGCCGTCTCCTGAAGAATTAGCAGAACGTATGATGATGCCTGAAGATAAAATTCGTAAGGTACTGAAAATCGCTAAAGAGCCAATCTCAATGGAAACCCCAATCGGTGACGATGAAGATTCGCATTTAGGTGATTTTATCGAGGATACTACCCTCGAGCTACCACTTGACTCAGCAACTAGCGAAAGTCTAAAGAACGCCACACACGAAGTCTTAGCTGGCCTAACAGCCCGCGAAGCAAAAGTACTGCGTATGCGTTTTGGTATCGACATGAATACTGACCACACGTTAGAAGAAGTGGGTAAGCAATTTGATGTAACACGTGAACGTATTCGTCAAATTGAAGCCAAAGCGTTACGTAAATTACGTCACCCTTCTCGCTCAGAAATCTTAAAGTCGTTCTTAGACGAGTAAGCTCACTGAAAAAATAGTATAAAAACCTGCTTCGGCAGGTTTTTTTATGTCCAAAAACCCAATAATTGCTTAACAGATAACCAATTGAAACAAGATAAGTAAATACAATTAAAAACACGGGTGACAAGTGCCCACAAACTTCGTATACTTTCCCCGCTTTCGATAGTGACGACTATCTTAAGTCGGCCCCTTAGCTCAGTTGGTTAGAGCATACGACTCATAATCGTCAGGTCCCCAGTTCGAGTCTGGGAGGGGCCACCAATTCAACGAATCAAGACGCTCTTTAGCGTCTTTTTTTGTGCCTAAAATTCACAAGATCCATACATATCAGATAAACAACTGTAGATTAATACCTACTACAGCATTTTAGTTTTTAACATTTACTCATTCCATATTGATATCATCAAGAATCAACATCTACTTTCTGCTCGGCTTTATATTGACGTAAATATTTCTAACAGCTTAAAACTCACCCAACAAATGTTTAATAAATGTAAATAAAAGGCTATCCTTGACGTACAACACTTTCAGAAACTGTTTATGCAAATTCATTCTACCCGCTCTAAATTAATGCTTTTGTTAGTCACCATCGGGTATTTACTTTTTTCGTTTGTGATTATTGAATATTTACACAGTAACTATTTACGCAATGCTGAAGCAGACAACTATCAACATCTATCCGGTAGATTATCTTTACTGCGCGCCAAAATTGAAGCTTTGGTAAATTCAGAAGTATTTTTATCTGACAGTTTATCGACCTTAATTACTTTCGCCCCCGAAAGTACTTTAGCCCAATGGGAGCAGGTCGCGATGCAGCTTAAAAATAAAGGACCACACATACTGAATATAGGTGTTGCACCTAATGATGTCCTGTCCTTTATTTATCCGTTAGAAGGCAATGAGCGCGCCATGGGACTGGATTTTAGAGACAGTCCAGCACAATGGGATAGTGTGTAACAAGCGCGAGTAATGCAAAAAATATTTATCCAAGGTCCGTTTAAACTGATTCAAGGCAACAAAGCCATTATTGGTCGTATGCCCATTTTTTCTGATCCACCTTTTAATCACCAGTACTGGGGCCATTGTAGTGTGGTCATTAATATAGAATCGCTACTACTCGATGCCGGTATAAAAGATATAGACAGTAATCTTGAACTGGCTATCAGAGGTGTTGATGGCAAAGGCACCCATGGCGACATTTTTTACGGTAAGAAAATCGTTTTCGATAAACCATTAATGACAGAAGAAGTGCATATTTTAAATGGCAGTTGGATCATTGGATTAAAGCAAGCTAAGCAAAACTCAACGGGTGAGATAACATCCTGGGCAACACACAACATGATCCGCTTGATTGGCTTTGGGGTTGCCATTTCATTCTTGCTGAGTTTTGTAGCCGTTTTACAAGCTTACCGTTTAGCGAATCGAGCATCTTTACATGATGTATTAACCCATTTGCCCAATCGCCGTTTTGCCATGAGTATTTTAGAACAGTTGCAGCAAGGTTCATTCAGCATAATTAGTATCGATCTCAATCGATTTAAAATTATTAATGACACCTATGGCCACGCTGTAGGTGATGCATTTTTAATTGAAGTCGCCGAACGTGTACTCGGCACTTTACGCAGTTCCGATACAATTGCTCGCTTAGGTGGCGATGAGTTTTTAATTATTTTACCGCGAGTCATTGAGCGCGATAGCATCAATAAGGTCATCCATAAACTTGAAAAGCATGTATGTGAATTACCATTCAAATACAATGATATTACATTAGACGTTTGCATGAGTATGGGGGTTGCCCGTTACCCTCAAGATGCTAGTACATTGTCTGAGTTGCTGCATTTTGCAGATAAAGCAATGTACCTAAACAAACAGCAAAAACGAGAAGAATAATGTTCATACCTTATCTGTTAACTGGTTGCTCATGGTTTTCTCGTCAATTGATACAGTTAAGCCTACTGGCCTTTACACTAACAATGAGCGCATTTGTATACAGTGCTGATCAACCTCAAATAATCACTTACGTGGAGGGCACTAAAGTCGTCACTGATCCATATAATAATTACTTTAGTGACTTATTATTATTAGCACTTGATCAATCTGTTGATAAATTTGGCCCATTTCAGCTAACACCTATCGAGACCGATATTTCACAAAGAAGACAAATACGTGAGATACAAAAAGGCAGAACAGATGTGTTTTGGACTATGACATCTTTTAGTCGTGAAGCCGATTTATTGGCCGTCAAATTCCCTTTGGCAAAAGGCATGTACGGCCTGCGTTTACTCGCAATAAATGCCAACGATGCCGATATATTTAGCGATATAGCAGGTTCACCTAGTGTAAAGGCAATGGAAGCTTTAGCTGAGATTCCTGCATTATCAGGCAGCGATTGGCCAGATACGCCAATATTGAGGTTAAACCGATTTACAGTTTTAAGTGATGTTGCCGAAAATAAAATGTACCCTTATTTGTCACAAAAGACAGGCTATTATTTCCCTTGCGGAATAGTCGAGCTATTTTCTGAACTACAAAGTCGTGAAGAAGAGACGTTAATTAATGAGCCTAGACTCGCGTTAATGTACCCTGCCGTTATTTATTTTTTTGTTTCAAAACAAAACCCTCAACTGGCAGAACGATTGGAATATGGTCTCAATAAAGCTAAAAACAATGGTTCATTTGATCACTTGTTTTATGGCCATCCTAGACATGATATGGCATTTAAACGAGCAAACTTAAGTCAGCGAATTTTTTTCAAACTCAAAAACCCATTATTCCCAGAGTCAGCCACAGCTGAGAGCATCACCTTAATGCAAGAGCAAATGATTAAACGCCTTAGCGAAAAATAAGCACCTACTCTAATTTTAATTTCATAAGTTGGCTAAACAGAAACTCAATCCGTTATGATGCAATTTCGGCCAGCGCCCTTCGCTTGGTACAAAGCACTATCAGCTCTTTGGAACCACTCTTTAAAAGGCTCTTCAACACGAAGAGTAGCTATGCCAGCACTAAAGGTTAACTTTTCGACTGGCGAAAAGCTCATCTGTGAGATTTTTTGACGAACCTCTTCAATATGTTTAAACACCATAGTCGAAGTCGCTTCTGGTATTAAAATGACAAACTCTTCTCCACCCCAGCGACAGATGAGATTTTCTTTGCGCATATTTAAAGACAATTCATCCGCAAAACGACACAAAATATCATCACCAACATTGTGCCCAAACTCATCATTAATCTTTTTGAAGTGGTCAATGTCTAATATGACCAAAGTTATAGGAAAATGATGTCGCTTAGCGCGGGAGATCTCTTTATCAACCAGAGCACTAAAGGCTCGACGATTATAAAGCAACGTTAACGGGTCTTTGGATGCAAGCTGTTCAAGCTTTTCATTCTGCTGATTCAGAAGTAAATTTTTGTCGGTAATTTCTTGAGTTCGATGATTGACCATTTGTTCTAAATGGGTAGTGTGTGAGTGTATTTTTTGAAGACTATCGTGGAAAGCTTTAGACAGTTGACCTATTTCGTCATCTGAATCGATTATTTTTAGATAACTTTTTTTATCTTTGACAGAAGCTTTTACATCTTTGGTCAGTTGCACGATTGGCTTTGTTATTCTATTGGATAGCTCACTAATGAGTAATAAAAATATCACCATCAAAATAATTGAAGTGACTAATACATCGTACATAATTGTATATATGTCGTGAAAAATTTCAGACTCTTTAGTTGTGACAAACAAGGTCCAGCCAGGCAGATAATCAACTTTAGAAAATGTGACTATTTTCGATTCATTTAATGTGGCGTCCATATAACGCCCATAACCATCATTTTGTAATTTAGTTTGTCTGACTATTTTATAAAACCCTGGATAGTCAGCATTTTCCGTCATTGAAAGTTTATTCTTCATTATAAAACTTTTATTTGGATGTGAAACCATTAAACCATTCGAGTCAGTTAACCAAGCGTAACTCTCTTTTGCGAGCTTAATTTCCGCCAGTTTAGCGGAGATAATGGTTAGAGGCACCGCCACAGCAAGCGTTCCCATCCAGTTATTTTGCGTGTCTAAAATAGGTACTCCCACCATGATGACCGGAGTCTTTTCAAACCGAGTGATGACTGGCACGCTAATATTATATTGTTTACCTACCCATTGTTCTGCACGCATAAATGAAGGGTGAGTGACTTTATTTGTATTGCCTAACACATCTGTCAAATTTAAATTTTTGTCTACATAAATAGCATTAATGAAATTACCACGCCCCATTGTCATGAGTCTTTTGAGCTGTCGAGCGATTGTAGGTTTATCGCCTAACTTTGTATTCGGGTTGTTACTGAGCATTTTTAACATGACAACATATCGAGCAAATTCTTGGCTGAGGAGATTGGCGTGCATTTTTGAAATTTTGGTAGAGTTTTCTAAAGCTAAATCCAATACGCGATCACGTTCATTGATAAATATAGTGAGTAAAAGCACAGACGTGAAAGCAATCATGACTAAAGAGAATATAGTGATGACTTTGGCTTTTATACTATGAAACATATCACTCCTGAAAACGTTGCTTAACACACTACAAAAAATATAAATCACAAAAAATTGATAACACTTAATGGTATAGATTGCTGGTTAACATTATGTCGTAACGATGCAATGCCAATGAATCATCTTATATAATTTGAACACATTAACTCACTCAAGTTATCTTGCATTTAGTCATGCTGTTTGGTGGTTAATCTCGACCAATATAGGCCGGGTTCTTTTCTAAATAGGCCTGCGCAGCGGTGATAGCAACCACGGCTTTAGAATTAAATTCACGTTGGTACAAGGTATATACCACAAATAAACTGGCTAAAATGAACATTCCTGGATGCATAAACCAACACAATGCAGCCATAGAGTAGTAATAAGAACGCAAGCCATAGTTATATGAATGTGCAGCTTGATCTTGCACTACGGCCATTTGCCTTGCATAGCCCAATGCATTTTTATCGCTACCGGTTTTATCTAATGGTGCAGCACCGATCATGATATTCACAAAGCCATATTGGCGCATCGACCAAGTAAATTGGAAAAATGCGAGCACGAAAATCCCGGCTAAAAGAGCCAGCTTAACTTGTACCAGCGCGTGGTTAGGAGACGTGGTAAAAGGAATCGAACCAATCACGGTTTCAAGCTTTTCAACCTGCGAAAATAACGTCAACACACCTGCCAGGATCAGTAAAGTTGTTGAAGCAAAAAACGCAATATTGCGTTCTAAATTAGCCAATAATGCCGCTTCGGCTACACGTATCTCTTTGGCTATCACCTGTGACATCCAATGAATTCGTTGTTGATGCATGACTCGCGCGATACAGTTAGTCGTTTTAGCTTTACGACGGGCAAAACCGGCATACCCGATCCAACTGACTAAAAATACAATTAAAGCTAGCGAATCTAACCATGAAATTACCATGCTGATTAACCTGTGTAAGAATAAATAATAGATTGATTATGCATCAGTTTTCACCATGCTAACATTAGTTTATTGATAGAAATGATTAAAATGGGCTTGGGCAAACATAATCAATTCGTTGTTCTGTTACAGGATGGGTGAACGATAATGAAGTGGCATGCAGCATTAATCGGTCCGACATCGCTTGCGAATACTCATTTCGGTATAAGTCACAACCTAAAATCGGATGGCCTATTTGCAGGCTGTGTATGCGTAGCTGATGAGTTCGGCCTGTAATAGGGGTAAAGGTCACCCGCGTTGATAGCCTCTGTTGATGCCGTTCAATCACTTGATATTGACTGTGCGCTGGCTTGCCAGTTTGTTGGCAAATTTTCATTAACGGGAAATTATCGCTATCTTTGGCGATCGGTAATTCAATATCACCATGTTGCTCAACTAAATCACCGTATAACACTGCGGTATAGGTTTTTGAGACAGTTCGTAGCTGAAATTGTTTAGTCAATAAACCATTAATCACTTTGTTTAGCGCTACCAACATAATGCCCGACGTGCCGAAATCGAGACGGTGCACTAACGTTGCCGAGGGGTAATCTTGTACTAAACGATGGTGTACCGAATCCTTATTCAATGGATTCTTCCCCGAAAGACTCAATAACCCTGTAGGCTTATTGATCAACAGTAAATGTTCATCTTGGTATAAAACCTCAATGTTGCCATCGCAAGGTGGAGCAATAAATTCAGCCATAATATCTTAGTGATAACAATCTAAGCAGGAATAATAATCGAAAAGGTGGCTTATAAGCCACCTTTCAAACTGTACTCTCCGAGCTAAAACTGCATTAAGTTCTTAACCGTCCTAATTGCAATTGCTGCTGTTGAACTAAATCAGCTAAGCTGTCACTGCTCTGCTGAGCACTGTCAGCCAACTGTGATAACTCAGCAGCTGAGTCTGAAATACCCGTAATATTACGATTTACTTCTTCGGTTACTGCGCTTTGCTCTTCCGCGGCTGTCGCAATGTGGGTCACTTGGCCTGACACTTGGTTAATTTGTTCAACGATGGCATTCAGTGATTGTAATGCTAGCTGAGTTTGCTCAACCGCTTTTTGTGCACCTTGGGCGCCTTTATCAATAATGCTCGAGGCATTTTTAACTTCTTTTTGTAACGACTCAATCAAGGTACTGATTTCATTCGTCGACGTTTGAGTTCTAGACGCTAGCGTTCTCACCTCATCAGCAACAACAGCAAAACCTCGACCTTGTTCTCCCGCTCTGGCAGCTTCAATAGCTGCGTTTAACGCTAATAGGTTAGTTTGCTCAGCAATAGAGCTAATCACCTCTAAAATGCGGCTAATATTGGCGCTGCTTTGCGACACCATACCTACCGCTTGTTGAGCTTGTGCAGAATCACCCGAGACTCCCTCTACAAATACCATCGCTTGAGTTAACCGCGATTGACCGTCTTTCACATTGACCGTCATTGACTCGGTTTCCATTGCCGTTTGCTCAGAAGCTTTAGCCACTTCAAGCGCGGTAGCACTCATTTGATTAACTGCAGTGACCACACTTTCAATTTCACCATATTGGCGATTAACACTTTCGCGAGTGTGCTTAGCAATGTCTGCCGATTTTATACTTTCTTGTTGTGAACGGTCAGCAAGAATTTTAAGCTCTGAAATGAGATGACGCAATTTCGCAATGAAGGCATTAATACCGCTGCCTAGTGCAATCAATTCCGCATGGGCATCGACTTCTATCGCTTGAGTTAAATCGCCTTCAGCGCTGGCAAGGTTTTCGACGCGAGCTTGGATCATATTAAGTGGAGAAATAATACTACGAATGACTAAGCTAATAATAAGCACCGCTATGACTGTAACAATAATACCAATAGTTAATAGCAAACTGCCCAGAGACATCGCCATGTCATTCATGGCAGTATTCATATTATCTACCGCCATAAACGCTTTATTTTTCGGCACTTCAATAATTAATGACCAAGTTGCATCAGCAATTGGGATATTAATAGGATATGCCACGGCAATGCTGGTAGGTTCATTAACAAAATCCGAAGAACTGTCTAAGGCTAACAGTTTTTTGGCTAATTCTGGCCCGACAGATTCGCTAAAAGGTCGCGCAAACTTTTTATAATGGCTAGCTGCTACCACAAAACCTTTCTGGCTCACCAAGGTCACCTTGGCTTGCCCACCGTATAAGCTTTTAGATAATTGCATGATCATGGTTTGAAAAATTGGCAAGTTAATATCAACGCCAACAAGACCTTTAAATTGATTGTCGACGATAACGGGCACGGTTAACGAAGTCATTAATGCAGTGTTTCCCGGAGTGATCTCATATAAATACGGTTCCATTAAACACGACTTTTTAGTGTCTTTAGCGCACAAATACCACTCAGCTTCGCGAACGCCAAACTCATTTAACGTGGTAATGTATTTTTCAGCTGCCTCATCAACTTGATTCTGTTCTACTGTGCCATCACCATTACGGGTATAGTAAATTTCTAATGTGCCTACATTCGGTACACTGTGACTGCTACCTTGAAAGTAACTACTATCAAGTCCATCGTAACCATTGGGCTCAAATTGCGCATACATCGATGATATTATGTTATTTTTTTGCAATATTGCGGCTAAAGACAACTCCATTCGATCACGACTTAGAGGATCTTTTTTTGAAGTTTGCTCAAGTAAGCCTGCAAACGAAAAGGGAATTCTATAAGCCTCATTGATAAATCCAGCAATACGTTCACCATACTCACCAGCTCTTGCTGAGAGTTTATCTTTAATCTCTTGCTGTAACGCAACCTCTACTTCTGCGGCCAAGCTGCTATTCTTATCTTTTAGACCTAACCATAAACTTAAAGAGAGTACGATAACTGTGGTAACAAATAACGCTGAGGTGATCCATAACAACTTTGTCTTAATGGATAATGCCTTCATTCAATTGAGCTCCCGCTTTAGTATTAACTTTTAGATACCATAAAGTGTAGTCAGCTTTAAAAATTAAGTAGGTGTAATATATAAAAAATCCCGTAAAAACGGGATTTTATTGATTATTTTGACAAAAAGAGCCGTTATTTAAACACTGCCTGAAATGTCGAATCCATAATCGCAAGACCAGTATCAATTTGTGCATCTGGCGCAGTTAATGGCACCAGCACTCTAATCACGTTGCCGTAGGTGCCACAAGACAATAAAATCAGTCCGCGGTTACGTGCTTCAGTTAAAATCTTACCGCTGTACTGCGGAGCAGGTTCACCATCTTCCATTAACTCTATGGCGATCATTGCACCCAATCCACGTACATCAGCAATTTGCGAATACTTAGCCTGCATATCCGTTAATGCCGATTTAAGCCGATTACCGACTTCATTAGCGCGAGTTAATAACTGCTCTTCTTCAAACACTTCAATAACCGCTAACGCAGCAGCACAAGCAATCGGGCTGCCACCATAAGTGCCACCTAAACCACCTGCGGTTACTGCATCCATGACTTCTGCTTTACCGGTAATACCCGACAGTGGAAAACCACCGGCTATAGACTTGGCAAAGGTAGTAATGTCTGCGGCTACACCCATTTGCTCCATCGCAAAGAAAGTACCAGTACGACCAGCGCCGGTTTGAACTTCGTCCGCAATTAACACAATGCCATGGTTGTCGCACAATTCACGTAAGCGCTTCATAAATGATGGCGTAACGGCATAAAAGCCACCCTCGCCTTGCACAGGTTCTAATATAATTGCGGCAATATCTGCAGGCTCGGCATCATTCTTAAAAATACGTTCAATTGATGCCATAGCATCATCTTCAGACACGCCATGCATCTCACAAGGAAATTCAGCTCGGAACACGTTGGCAGACATTAAGCCCATGCCTTTACTGTACGGTGCTACTTTGCCAGTTAATGCTAGCGCAGCAATGGTTCGACCATGATAGCCAGAGGTAAATGCGATAACGCCTGCTCGTTTTGTATAAGCACGGGCTACTTTAACTGCGTTTTCAACCGCTTCAGAACCACTGGTAAATAAGGCGGTTTTTTTAGCAAAATCGCCTGGCACTAAATGGTTAAGTTTTTCACATACCGCAATGTAACTTTCATAACCCAACACCATAAAACATGTATGCGAAAATGCATCTAGCTGCGCTGCCACAGCCGCTTTAACTTTAGGGTGTAAATGACCAGTATTGAGTACCGCAATACCACCGGCAAAGTCGATATATTCACGACCTTCAACATCCCATACTGTGGCGTTTTCAGCACGTTCAGTAAAAATTGGGTGAATTTGCCCTACACCTTGAGCCACTGCCGCTTGGCGACGAGCCATTAATCCATCATTTGTTTTAGTCATAGCCCGCTCTCTTAAACTGACATGCAGATATATTTCATTTCAAGGTATTCTTCGATACCAAATTTTGAGCCTTCGCGGCCTAATCCAGACGATTTAATGCCACCAAATGGCGCGACTTCGGTCGAGATTAATCCGGTGTTAACGCCCACCATACCGTATTCAAGTGCTTCTGCTACTTTGTAAACCAGCGAAATATCACGGCCATAAAAGTAAGCGGCTAAGCCAAATTCAGTGTCATTAGCTTGTTTAATCACATCATCTACTGAGTCGAATTTGAATAGCGGTGCTAATGGGCCAAAAGTCTCTTCTTTGGCAACTAACATCGATTTATCAACGTCACGTAAAATAGTAGGTTCAAAGAAAAAGCCACCTAAGCTATGTGTTTTACCGCCAGTGACGATACTTGCGCCTTTAGCAACCGCATCGGCTAAATGACGCTGTACTTTAGTCACTGCATCAGCATTGATTAACGGGCCGATATTCACCCCTGTATCCACGCCATTACCGACGCTTAATTTAGCCACTGCTGCAGCAAATTTTTGGGTGAATTGCTCATACACCCCTGCTTGGACATAAATACGGTTGGCACACACACAGGTTTGACCGGCATTACGGTATTTAGCAATCATTGCGCCATCAACTGCGGCATCAATATCGGCATCATTAAAAACGATAAACGGTGCATTACCACCTAGCTCCAATGACAGTTTTTTAAGTGTTGGAGCACATTGCTCCATTAACTTAATTCCTACCGCAGTTGAACCAGTAAAAGATAATTTACGCACAATAGGGCTTTCACATAAAGCATTACCAATCGCAATCGCATCACCAGTAATAACACTAAACACACCAGCAGGAATGCCCGCACGATGTGCAAGCTCAGCTAATGCTAATGCGGTAAATGGAGTTTGCGGCGCAGGTTTAACGACCATAGTACAACCGGCTGCTAGTGCAGGGCCCGCTTTACGGGTGATCATCGCAGCAGGGAAATTCCACGGGGTAATCGCCGCAGTCACACCAACAGGTTGTTTAATAACAGTCAGTCTTTTATCTGCTTGATGGCCAGGAATGGTATCACCATAAATACGCTTAGCTTCTTCAGCAAACCATTCGATAAACGAGGCGGCATAGGTTACTTCACCTCTTGATTCTGCCAGCGGTTTACCTTGCTCTGTCGTCATCATCAACGCTAGGTCTTCAGCATTTTCATGCATTAACTCAAACCAACGGCGTAACTTTTGGCTACGCTCTTTGGCAGTCAGCGCACGCCAAGCCGGTAAGGCATTATTGGCTGCAGTAATGGCTGCTTCGGTTTCTGTTTTGCCCATAACAGGCACATTACCGATAATTTCTTGGGTAGCAGGGTTAGCTATAGCAACCGTTTCGCCGCTGTTAGCACCCACCCATAGGCCATCGATATAACATTGTTCATGCAATAAGCTTGGATCATTTAAAATCACAATGCGCTCCTACTAAATTCTAATAAAACTCAGTTAATCATTGATTAATCAATCGTTAACAGCCAACTGATAATCAAAGGCTATATGCCAAACTTGTCACGTAACGTGTAATACCACGCACCTAAGGCACTAAATGGCACTCTAAGTGCGTGCCCGCCAGGAAATGGATAATGTGGTAATGCGGCAAAGGCATCAAAACGTGTGGCTTGGCCATTAAGCATTTCGGCAATTAACTTACCTGCTAAATGAGTATAGGTAACCCCATGACCGCTACAGCCTTGTGAGTAATAAATATTATCCCCAATACGGCCCACTTGCGGCAGACGCGATAACGTCATTAAAAAGTTACCAGTCCAAGCATAGTCAACTTTAATCCCCTTTAACTGCGGGAAAGTCTTTAATAGTTTAGGCATAATCAAGGCTTCAACGTTGGCCGGATCGCGCGCACCATAAACCACGCCGCCACCAAAAATAAGGCGTTTATCACCAGTAAGGCGGTAATAATCTAATAGGTAGTTACAGTCTTCAACGCAATAGTCTTGCGGTAATAGACTCGCAGCCATTTCATCTGACAATGGTTCAGTGGTAATCACTTGAGTACCACAAGGCATTGATTTAGCTTGTAGCTCTGGCAGCAATTTACCTAAATAAGCATTACCAGCCACCACCACAAATTTACACTTAACCTGGCCTTGAGCAGTGTGCACAACCGGTGACGCACCATCGTCCACTTTAATAACCGCAGAATCTTCAAAAATCAGTCCACCAAGTGATTCCACCGCACGGGCTTCACCTAATGCAAGGTTGAGAGGATGAATATGGCCACCGCTTTTATCGAGTAAACCACCGACATATAAATCGGTATTAACCACTTTGCGAATGCCATCCTGGTCGAGTAACTCTAATTGATTGTTATGACCATGAGCTTCCCATAATGATTTTTGACTCTGTAAATGGCCCATTTGCTTGGCGTTCATGGCGGCAAAAACACCACCATCTTTTAAGTCGCAATCAATGTTGTATTTGGCAATACGGTCACGAATAATCTGACCACCTTCGAACGCCATTTGACCAAAAAGTTTAGCTTGTTCTTTGCCGACAACGCCTTCGATAGAATCAATGTCACGACTAAAAGAATTGACAATTTGACCGCCGTTTCGACCAGATGCTCCCCAGCCAATTCTGGCCGCTTCAAGCACCACAACTTTCATGCCGCTTTCTAATAAATGTAACGCAGAAGACAACCCTGTATAGCCCGCGCCAATAACACAAACATCTGTTTCAATTGTAGATTCTAAGCGAGGACGTTCGACTTTATCATTAGCCGATGCAGCATAATATGAACTAGCATGAGGTGTGGCGGACATAGCGCTTCCTTTAAAGGTTCAAAACGTAATTCAACTCACTCATCCTACACTTATGCAAATTTAAAAACTAGCATTAATCGCGTAATTTTTGACACTTTGTCGAATATATTAAACACCCGTGTCAGCAGAATATAGCAAATAGATTACCGAAAATAAAAAGCCACACTGACATCAGCATGGCTTTTGCATTGTGTTTATTGAGTGTTGTTATTCCATCGCAATTTTAGCTTTTTTCTCTGCTCGGCGGGCAAAATACCAAGACAAGAAAGCCACTAAAGATACCGCTAAAATAATAATTGTCGCGAGTGCGTTAATCTTAGGTGAAACCCCTAAGCGAACTGACGAAAATACCACCATAGGCAAGGTTGTAGAACCAGGGCCAGAGGTAAAGCTGGCAATCACTAAATCATCTAACGACAAGCTAAATGATAACAACCAACCGGCAATGAGTGATGGCGCTATCATTGGTATGGTGATTAAAAAGAAGGTTTTTAATCGCGTTGCACCTAAGTCCATCGCGGCTTCTTCTATCGACAAATCCAGTTCACGCAGTCTTGACGACACTACCACCGCAACATAAGCAGCACAGAAAGTAGAGTGAGCAATCCATACCGTAAACATCCCGCGCTCAGTGGGCCAGCCAAAGGTTTCTGACATTTGTACAAATAACAGTAACAACGACAAACCAGTAATAACTTCTGGCATAACCAAAGGTGCGGTGATCATGTTAGACAAGGTTAACTTAGCCCATGAGCGTCTAAAACGAGTCATCACAAACGCTGCCATCGTTCCAATAATCACTGCCATGGTGGAGCTGTAAAAGGCAATACGTAAACTGGTCCAGACTGCATTTAATATCTGCTGGTCCTGAAATAGCTCGCCATACCATTTAGGCGAAAAACCTCCCCACACGGTAACCAGTTTTGAGTCATTAAATGAATAGATGACCAAAATAAGCATTGGCGCATATAAAAATATCAACCCAACCCACAACATCACTTTAGAGAAACTTAAGTTCTTCATACGTCGCTCTCCATGCTGCGTGACTGATAACGGTGGAACAAAGTAATTGGGATAATCAATAACGCTAGCATCACAATCGCTAATGATGAAGCTACTGGCCAGTCGCGGTTATTAAAGAACTCTTGCCACAACACCTTACCAATCATTAATGAGTCTGGACCACCAAGCAGTTCAGGAATAACAAACTCACCCACGGCAGGGATAAAGACCAACATAGAGCCAGCGATTACACCGCCCATTGATAATGGCAGAGTAATTTTCCAGAAAGTATTGATACTGCTAGAGCCTAAATCGGAAGCGGCTTCTAGTAAGCTTAAATCCAATTTAACTAGGGTGGCGTAAAGCGGCAAAATCATAAACGGCAAATAGGCGTAAATGATACCGATATATACTGCAAAATTAGTATTCAGCATTTGGATTGGTTCAGAAATAACCCCTAACCAAGTCAAGGCGTTATTAATTAAACCGTTGTTACTTAAAATACCCATCCATGCGTATACACGGATCAAAAATGAGGTCCACGACGGCAACATCACCAGTAACAGCAATACCGCCTGCATTTTTACGGGGGCGCGGGCAATGGCGTAAGCCATCGGAAAACCAAGCACCAAACAGCCAAGTGTAGCAACAAATGCCATTTTCAATGAGGTTAAGTACGCCATGTAATACATTGAATCTTGCAGTAACAACAAATAGTTACCCAGATTAACGAATATATTTAGCGCCTCATCAACATAATTAAACGTTGGCTCGTACGGTGGAATCGCAATCGCAGCAGTCGAAAAGCTCAGCTTTAATACAATGGCGAACGGTAAGGCAAAAAACAGTAACAACCATAGGTAAGGGATACCCATGGTGAGATGTCGGCCTTTGAATATTTTCAATGGATTCTTCATGAGTTTAATACAACCCCGCTGGTGTCTTCCCAACTGATGTAAACCTCGTCTTCCCACGTTGGGTGATCGGCGCGGCGTTCACGGTTAATCATTGAGCATTGAACAATTTGGTTGTTTTTTAACTTAATGTAATACACCGACAAACCACCAAGATAGGCAATGTCATGCACTACGCCGTGAGCCCAGTTATATTCACTTTCAGGCTTTTGGCGGGTAATAATGGTTTTTTCTGGTCGTAGGGCCAAGAATACATTTTTGTTTTCTAGACTGGTTGAAATACCGTGACCAATGTAAAACTGCTGCGATAAAGTCGGCGATTTAATAATCGCGTGGTCAACTTCATCTTCAATAATTTCACCTTCAAATAAATTAACCGTACCAATAAACTCTGCAACCATGCGACTCGCTGGCGACTCATAAATGTCCATTGGGCTGCCTGTTTGGGCAATCCAACCTTCATGCATAATCGAAATACGTCCGGCCATGGTCATGGCTTCTTCTTGGTCATGGGTTACCATCACGCAGGTAACACCTACGGCTTCTAAAATATCGACCACTTCTAACTGCATTTGAGTACGCAGCTTTTTATCTAATGCGCCCATTGGCTCATCAAGTAATAATAATTTAGGCCGCTTTGCTAACGAACGAGCTAAGGCGACACGCTGACGTTGACCACCTGATAACTGATGCGGTTTACGTTTACCGTATTTGTCCATGTGCACCAGTTTAAGCATTTCTTTAACCCGCACAGCAATATCAGCCTTCGGCATTTTGTCTTGTTTCAATCCAAAAGCGATATTCTGTTCAACCGTCATGTGCGGAAATAAAGCATACGATTGGAACATCATATTAATAGGGCGTTCGTACGGTGGCATATCAGTAATGTCGACACCATCAAGAAAAATACGCCCTTCTGTTGGCTTTTCAAAACCCGCGAGCATGCGTAACAAGGTTGATTTACCTGAACCTGAACCACCCAGTAGTGCAAATATTTCACCACGGTTAATGGTTAACGAGACGTCGTCTACTGCGCGCACATCATCGAAAAGTTTGCTGACACGCTCAATTTTGAGCAGCACTTTATCTTGCGTCTTTGTGGTTGGTTTATTAGTGACGCTCGAGGTGTTTACCATAATACTGCTCCGCCTTTTGGAGTATGCGTACCGCAACAGAACAGCCTGTTTTTGGGCACACGTAACAATCTGTTAAAGTGGCAAAATTAGCCAATAAATACATCAATACTGCTATAAAAACAGGGCGAGAGGGCTCGCCCTGAGTGCTAGTGAGTTAGGTTATTGACCTGACTTCACTTTGGTCCATGCACGCGTTACTACACGTTGAATTTTTAATGGACGAATATCACCAATGTACAACTTATCAATTACCGACTGTGGTGGGTAAATGGCTGGGTCGTTACGAATAGCTTCGTCAACTAAGGCTTGTGCTGGAGCGTTAGGGTTAGCGTAAGCAACATAGTTACTGATAGGTGCAATCACTTCAGGGCGAAGTAAATAGTTAATCAGTTTATGGGCGTTATCTACATTAGTGGCATCTTGTGGGATAGCTAACATATCAAACCATAAGTTGGCGCCTTCTTTTGGAATAGAATAGCCAATTTTATTGCCATTACCGGCTTCATCAGCACGTGCAGCAGCCTGGAATACGTCACCAGAGAAACCAAACGCGACACAGATATCACCGTTAGCTAAGTCAGAAATATAGCGTGATGAATGGAAGTAAGTAACGTAAGGACGCACTTTTTCCAGAACTTCGGCGGCTTTTTCATAATCAGCAGCATTTTTACTGTTTGGATCTAAGCCTAAGTAAATCAGAGCTTGAGGCAACATGTCGTCGGCGGAATCAAGCATCGAGAAACCACATGAACCAATCTTTTCAGCATACTTAGGGTTAAAGATAAGCTCTAAAGAATCAAATGGCGCATCTTCACCCAATACGGCTTTCACTTTTTCGATATTATATCCAATACCGTTAGTGCCCCATAAATACGGAATTGCGTGCTCATTGGCCGGATCAGCTTTTTGTAGCTGTTTCATTAAATCAGGCTTTAAGTTGGCATAATTAGTCAACTTAGCGCGATCGAGCTTTTGAAATGCCCCCGCTTTAACTTGCTTAGCTAAAAAGTGATTCGACGGAACAACAATGTCATAACCGCTATGGCCAGAAAGCAATTTCGCTTCAAGTACTTCATTACTGTCAAACACGTCATAAATGACATGAATCCCGGTTTCTTTCTCAAAATTGGCTAAGGTATCTTCGGCAATATAATCCGACCAGTTGTACATTTTAACCACTTCCTGAGCCTGAATAGCGGTGCTTGAAAACACACCCGCAGTAATTAAGGCCAATGTGGATAGTTTGTTTGATAGCTTCATACTTTCTCCCTGTTGGATAATGGTCAGAATGGTACTGACATTCGTTTTTTTCGCTAGGTCTTACCAGCGTGTAAAATCTTCTTTTTAATAAAAGAAATTATCCAATGCTACAACTTAACTATGCATCGGTATGGTTAACGCGACATTACTTGTTTCCTTCAGCGCGAATTTTATCAAAAACATTTCCGATTACTAGATCGTGGAAATGCAATTGGTTAAAAAATCACTATATTGCAATAATCATTCAGTAACGGGACGTCATCCCATGTTTTTTACGTGTTGATAAGTATCATTTAACGCCTGCGTTGCTTTCGCAACTAACTCGTCAATCTCAGCATGACTAATGGTCAATGGCGGTGAAATAATCATAGTGTCGCCAACAGAGCGCATCACCAAACCATGGGTGATACACGCATCGCGGCAATATGTTCCAACGCCGACGTTGGCATCAAACCGTTGTCGTAACGATTTATCTTTAACTAACTCGATGGCCGCAACTAAACCCACGCCGCGCACCTCACCCACTAATGGATGTTCGGCCAATTGTTGTAAGCGCGACTGTAAATACGGCGAGGTATCATTAGCCACACGTTCAACTAATTTTTCTTGTTCAATAATACGAATATTTTCTAATGCAGCAGCTGCGGCAACTGGATGACCGGAATAAGTAAAACCGTGGGTAAATTCACCGCAGTCTTGCTTAATAACCTCAGCCACTTTGTCTGACACAATCACCCCACCCATTGGCACATAACCCGATGTCATGCCTTTGGCGATGGTGATAAGGTCGGGCTGCAAATCAAAATACTCAGCCGCAAACCACTTTCCGGTGCGCCCAAAACCGCTGATCACTTCATCAAGAATAAATAAAATATCGTATTTGGCTAAAATTCTTTTTATTTCAGGCCAGTAAGTTGATGGAGGAATAATCACCCCACCTGCACCTTGAAAAGGTTCGGCAATAAAAGCAGCAACGTTGTCTTCGCCAAGCTCTATAATTTTGGCTTCAAGCGCTTGTGCAGTTTTCAAACCAAATTCTTCTGGGGATAAATCTTTACCTTCGGCATACCAATAAGGTTGCGCAATATGCACTACGCCAGGAATAGGTAAATCACCTTGTTCATGCATGCCCGACATACCACCTAAACTGGCACCCGCGACAGTAGAACCATGATAAGCATTAACCCGACTGATAATGGTTTTCTTGCTTGGTTTGCCTTTTAAATCCCAGTAACGTCGTACCATGCGTAAGTTGGTGTCGTTTGACTCAGAGCCAGACCCAGTAAAAAACACATTGTTCATGTGCGCAGGGGCAAGGGAAGCAATTTTTTGCGCTAATTCAATCGCTGGAGGATGAGAACATTGGAAAAAACTATTATAAAAAGGCAGTTTTTGCATTTGCTTGCTGACAGCATCCACAATTGACTGCCGACCATAGCCCACGTTGACACACCATAAGCCTGCCATGCCATCTAGCAGTTTATGACCCATTACATCCCACAGATACACTCCCTCAGCCCGTTCTATCACCCGAGTGCCCTTTACGGCTAACCCCTTTGAATCGGTAAATGGGTGAATAAAATGCTGTTTGTCTGCAGCTTGTAGACGCTCAAGCTTGTGCTGCTGGCTCATCGCATCTGTCGATAATGGGTTTGTCATACAGGTATCCTTTCAAACAGATAGCAAATCCGTTGGTATTTGCTATCTGTTGTTATCCACATACATTAATAATGTAGGCCAACGCGCCCAACCATCATTACACCGTTAGTAATAAGAACTCACGTTCCCACGAACTCACAACGCGTCTAAAGTTTTCAAGTTCAGCTTGTTTTACCGCCACAAAACCAGTGGTAAAAGATTGACCTAAATACTCAATACAAGCATCGCTGCTTTGCATCGCCACCAAGGCTTCTTCTAAGGTCAACGGTAAGCAGTTTTCGTTATTAGTACGGCTTTCGTTCGACTTACCTGTCACAGGTGTAGAAGGTTTTAAGTCGTCAACCATACCGATATAACCACATAACAAACTGGCCGCGATTGCGAGGTAACAGTTAGCGTCGGCACCCGGAATACGGTTTTCGATACGGCGATTTTGTGGTGATGATTCAGGAATACGCAAGCCACAAGTACGGTTTTCCACGCCCCATTCTAAGTTTACAGGTGCAGAAGTACCCGGTAAGAAGCGACGGAAAGAGTTAGCACTTGGCGCCATTAACGGTAACAATTCAGGAATGTACTGTTGTAAGCCAGCAATATAGCTGAGGAATAATTTACTTTGAGTGCCATCGTCTTTGGTGAAAATGTTTTTACCGGTTTTAATATCCAGTACGCTCTGGTGAATGTGCATCGCGCTGCCAGGCTCATCAGTAACGGGCTTAGCCATAAAGGTGGCACACACATCATGCTTTAATGCGGCTTCTTTCAATGTGCGTTTAAAAATGAACACCTGATCGGCTAATGACAATGCATTACCATGGCTGAAGTTAATCTCCATTTGTGCAGGACCATCTTCATGGATCAAGGTATCAATATCTAACCCTTGGATTTCACACCAGTCATACATGTCTTCAAACAGAGGATCGTATTCGTTAGCAGCATCTATAGAGAAAGACTGACGGCCAGCTTCAGGACGACCAGAGCGACCAATAGGTGGTTTAAGCGGTAAATCATGATCGTCAGAACGTTTAGTCAGATAAAATTCCATTTCTGGCGCAATAACGGGTTCCCAACCTTTATCTTCATAAAGCTTAAGTACTTTCTTCAACACATTACGCGGTGACAATTCAATTGGATTACCCATACGATCATAACAATCGTGAATAACTTGCGCGGTAGCTTCAACAGTCCATGGCAACATAAACACGGCATTTTCGTCTGGAACACAGACAAAATCGATATCGGCATCATCGAGAAGTTGATAATAAACCTCATCATCAATGAAATCTCCAGTGACTGTTTGCAATAGCACGCTCTCAGGTAAACGCATGCCTTTTTCTGATACAAACTTATCTACTGGAGCAATTTTGCCACGTGCTATACCAGTCATATCACTGATAACACATTCTACTTCGGTAATTTTTTTGTCTTTTAAAAAAGCGATTAACTTATCCATTTTTATCTCACTTGTGTTGCCGCATGTTGTCTACAGGCTTGTCCGAATGCTTCGAAAATTGCAGTGTAGAATGCATTTTCGGTTACTTTCCATTCTGGATGCCATTGGACTCCTAATGCAAAATTTTTAGCATTTTTAACAGAAAATGCTTCTACTAATCCGTCTGGAGCGAATGCTTCTGGCTGTAACCCCTCACCTAGACGCTCCACGCCTTGAGTATGAACAGAGTTAACCTCTGCTGTGTCACAGCCCCATGCATCGTGAAGGAGCCCGCCAGCAACCAGGTTAACTGGATGCGAAATACCATATTGCACATCTAATGGGGCTTTCTTATCTTCACGATGTTCAATATACGTGCCTACTTCGTGTAGTTTCTGGTACAAACTGCCACCGTACACTACGTTCATTTCTTGAAAACCACGGCAAATACCTAATACAGGGATCCCGGCATCAATTGCGGCTTTTATCAGCGGTAAAGTTATTGCGTCACGCTTAGGATCATGATGGGTTCCATGCTCACTAGCAGGACCTTGGTAATGATGAGGTTCAACATTCGATGGTGAACCCGTAAAAAGGATACCGTCGAGACGAGCAAGAATAGCTTCAATTGGCGCATCGACGCCAAGTGATGGGATAACTAAGGGGAATCCTTTAGCGCCATTAACCACACTCAATAAATATTTTTCACCCACTATGTTAAATGGATGAAGACCAATTTGCTGATTGCACGCTACTACCCCGATGAGGGGAAGACCTGACAGAGACATATCTCACCTTTAGCAAAGAATGTGATGAACTTATTGTTTTACGTGTTCATTTTTTCACACACTACACGGATTTTTTTAGCTAGGCAAGAGGATAACTGATGATAAAAACAACTTTTAATGAAAATAAATTAAAACACTTTAAAAACAAACTAGTAACTTTAAATTAACCGTAATACATAAAAATATATTCCGAGTTACTTTAATTAGATTTCACTAAAAAATGCGCCAAAATGGGGAGGCAATGCACAAAAAAAGGGAATTTATTGCTTAATATTCTTTACACAAACCAATAATCTCATGCTAGGAAGTTACACGACAACAACTAAAATAGAGCAAATGGTAATCTTTTTAGGGGGCGGGAATAGCAAGGTTGATTGATTACCTTGCCTTATTCCCTGAATAAAATCATTGGATATAAGCAGACATAAATGAGATGAGAAATGATTAAAAATCAGCTGGCGTAGTCGCGCTAGTGAGCTTGCAAGGTTCATCAAATGGATTACGAAATCGATGAGGTTGTTCACTATTAAAATAGTAACTGTCGCCTTTTTCGAGGATAAAAACCTCTTCGCCAACAGTAAGCTCAAGCTTGCCTTCTATAATGATGCCACCTTCCTCACCCTTATGTTGCAGCATTTCAGCGCCAGTATCAGCATTGACAGGATATGTTTCACTCATTACCGACATCGCACGGTTTGGGTAATCACGACCAATAAGCTTGTAGACTAATTCGCCAGTACCGATGTCCAGTAACTCATTACCTCGATAAACCACTTTTTGGTCACCGATAGAGCCATCATCAATAGAGAAAAAATCGACTAAGGACATCGGGATCCCTGCGAGTACCTTTTTAAGTGAACTCACTGATGGGCTAACACTATTTTTCTCAATCATTGAAATTGTACTGTTGGTAACCCCTGCACGCTTGGCTAACTCACGTTGAGATAATCCTTTCAATTTACGAACAGCTTTTAGGCTTGTACCAATATCCAAATTCGTTCTCCTAGTAAATGTTGACCAATATCCTGCTGTTAAAGTGTTGCAGATTATTAACACTTTACCAAAAATCTGTATCCATTAAGCATGATAACTTACTTAAATCAAAGCAATTGTATTTTACACCAAATAAGTGTTAAATAAAATGCACACCATAGATGGCTTACATTGCATCTAACTATTCATTTTAAAGTTATTATTACAATTATAATCAATAGCTTGGAGCTTTTATGTCGCATAAATCCCCAATTCATAGCCAACACTACCCAGACTCCTTTTATGTTGCGACCGCCAAAGAGCTTTATCAGCATCCCAAGCTAACCGAAAACATTACTGTCGATGTGTGTATTGTCGGCGGTGGATTTAGCGGGATTAATACCGCTATTGAACTCAGACAACGCGGTTACAGTGTTGCATTGCTCGAAGCTAAACGTATTGGCTGGGGCGCATCTGGCCGAAATGGTGGTGAACTTATCCGTGGGATCGGCCATGACGCGAGCCAATTTCGAAATGAAATTGGTGATGAAGGTGTAAAATCGATTCAACAAATGGGTTTTGAAGCGGTTGATATTGTCACCGAGCGCATTGCCGAGCACAAAATCGATTGCGACTTACACATGGGTTATTGTGATTTAGCCGTAAAGCCACGGCACATGGATGATTTAGCGGCAGAATTTCAAGATCTGCAAGACCAAGGTTATCAAAAATCAATCAAGCTGCTTGATCGTTCACAAATTGGTGAAGTTATCGGTTCAGACTTTTATCAAGGCGCCTTGGTCGATATGGGCAGCGGACATTTACACCCGCTTAACTTAGCCCTAGGCGAAGCGCGTGTCGCCCGCGAACTTGGCGCACAATTATTTGAATACAGCGCCGCAGAAAAAATCATTAAAGGCACTAAACCCAAAGTCATTACCGCTGAAGGCGAAGTAACTTGTGACTATCTAGTCATGGCCGGTAATGGTTATATCGGCAATAAATTAAGCCCTTTCCTTGGTGGGAAAGTGTTGCCAACAGGCACCTATTTATTAGCCACTGAGCCATTAACCGAGCAACAATGTGCCAGTATTATTCCGCAAAACATGGCATTTGCCGATATGCGCGTAGCGTTAGACTACTTCCATTTATCAGCAGACCGCCGTTTATTGTTTGGTGGTTTATGTACTTATTCTGGTAAAGACCCAAAAGACATTGAAGCCGAGTTAAGACCTAATCTTGAAAAAGTGTTCCCACAATTAAAAGGTATCAAAATTGATTATGAATGGGGCGGCATGATGGGTATCGGCGCCAACCGCATGCCGCAAATAGGCCGTTTACCTGATGCAGCCAACATCTACTTTGCTCAAGCCTATGCCGGACATGGGGTAAATGCTACGCATATGGCAGCAAGATTAATTGCTGAAGCCATTAGTCAGCAATCACAACGTATTGATGTGTTTAATGACATTAAACACATGACCTTCCCAGGCGGACCAATGTTGCGATCGCCATTGCTTGCAGCTGGAATGTTTTATCATAGGATGAAGGATTTGCTATAGGTTGTTGGATTTGCTGTGGGTTGGCAAAGGGGTCAACCTTTGTTCTTTTTATGGCCTACGGCCACTAACGCTTAAGATCGCAAGGTTCCACCCTGCACGGGCCAAATACGGCGTCATTCCGGCAATGCTTTTGAGCCGGAATCCAGGTGTTATGTTTGCTTTGTACTTTTGTACTTTTGTACTTTTGTACTTTATGGCCTGCGGCCACTAACGTCGTGGCGCTTCACCCACACCAGACCAAGAGGAAACCAACGGCTGTTCCCTCTTGGAACTCCCAGCCGCCCCGCAACATTTTCAAACAGCGAAAAGGTCGCCATGGGGATTGATCCAGCTTTGGACTTCATTTGTAGCATGCCTCGGCCTTATTCGAAAATGCTAACGCTTCCAATGGGGCGTCCCTTCCCCTCGAAAGCTAGCCAGACATCCATGTCTGGACTCACGACATTTTCTTCAACGGCCTCAAGTTCAGAGTTGAATTTGAGCATTTGAAAGCTAAGAACAACTCGTTTTTGGACATAAACGTTTTAGAAAAGCCAGTGTTTCAATTTACTTTTTATAAAAGTTTACCCTAACCCCACTAAATTTTTCAGGCTACCCAGTTATATGGCAACACTTACTATTAGCGCTAAGCACACAATCATATTTTTATAGCTCTGCAACGCTATCGTAAGCCCACCAGCAACTTCCACTACCTGCCCCCATTTTTCTTTCTTCTGTCAAATCAATTTCAAATGTTCCATCACAGGCAAGCCCGTAATCAAGCGCACCTTTTAAATCAGACCATTGAGATTGAAGGACAGGATCTTTTACCCATTCTGGAGGTTCGGGATATGTCATTATATATTTGTACTTAACTATTTCTTGTAGAGAATGATTGCCTCTAGCATTACTTGCAATTATTTTTAGTTCGACTAGGTTTACCTTTCCTTTACCTAAGTAGATACACCCCTTATTTTTATCAATAATATGGTTATAATTAGAGCTAAGTTGATAAACGGTACCATTAAATAATTTTCCTCGGTTCTTTTTATTTCCTTCAATTCCATTTTGTAAATGAGACGTCAATAAACCCGCACCAACCAGACGCTCTAAGTAAGGCTTTGTTTTTATTTCAATATCATCCAATTTAGAACGTTTCATATTATCAAATATTGCTACGCTATAATTGTATTGACTACTTGATTTAAGTTCCTTATCAACCCTAACTCCATTAGAACTTTGTCCTGGTAAACTGATACAACTCCAATATTTATTTCTATGCTCTTCAATTTCAAATGCATCAAGCATGCTTTCTTTTTTTGTGATTGACGCATTGGTATTAAAATAATTGCTCGATTTGGTCCTCCCTGACTTAGCCATTCGTTTTACAGAAGACGGTGACAGATATTCAGCCCACTGACCATTGACTTTATTCATTGAAATTATTCGCTCATACCCTTTAACTAATTTATCAACAAGAGGGAAAGCCTGTCGTACATCTTGATGATTTGCCCAATCAGGTAACTTTTGTTCTCTAGCAATCCCGACTATAGTAGTTACTTTATAAAGAGTTTCTTTACTGTCGCGGCTAATCGGTACTTGGATTTTTTTTACCTTGGTTACGGAAAGGTGTTTCGCTTTACCAAGGTAAAAACAATCCCTACCAACCGACTCCTTCCAACCTTTCACAGTAAGGCGATACCTATTAAATTTTTGTTTTATGGAATCAATATCTATATAGACTGTTTTTTTTGAGAGAAGCTTTACTGTGACTAAGGCGTTTAGTTCTTTAATACCAATGGCTTCTTTACTTGAAATCTTTCCCTTTGTGGGTACATCGATTACCCACTTGAATGCCCTTTTGGATTTTTGACGTTCACCTTTGTGAAGGTTATGATTAATACGAATACATTGATCTTCACTAACAAAGTTCGATATAGAACTTTCATAAGTAAAATGGGGCTTTAAGTTTTCATCTTTTTTTATAGCAGCAAAAATATCATTTTTCTGACTATCAAATTCCATGTCTGATGAGCCAAATGCATATATATTACTAAATAACACCAATACAATTGTGACAAAAAAAGCTTGTAAAACATCCATATTATTTTCCCTAAAAGTAACGGTTCTAATCAATCGTCAAAATCTAAGACATTTAACTTTGTCATATAACGTTTTAGCATTTATACATTGTGTAGTGGCATAGTTATTTTGGCCACCTAAATAGAGGTGATATTATTACCTCGTACATGACTTTAGGTGAACACATGAGATCGATAACCAGAAAAACATTTAGTGCTGAATTCAAACTTGAAGCAGCCCAATTAGTCCTCGATAAAAACCATAGCATCATCGAAGCAGCAAAGGCGATGAACGTGGGTAAATCAACCATGGATAAATGGGTGAGACAGTTAAAACTAGAACGCCAGGGTGGCACGCCAAAAGCCTCTCCCATTACCCCTGAACAAATTGAAATCCGTGAACTGAAGAAACAGGTAGCCCGTCTTGAGGAGCATAATCTTATTCTAAAAAAGGCTACCGCTCTCTTGATGTCAGACTCGATGAACAATTTACGCTGATCAGCGCACTCAAGCAGAGCCACTCTATTCTCACAATTTGTAATGCATTCAAAGTGCATCGAAGTAGCTATAAATATTGGCTAAAAAGAAAAGAACATATCGATGCTGACTTTACTATTTTATGCAGTGAAGTGAAGGCCGCGCATCGTATTAGTAATGGCTCTGCCGGTGCTAGAACGATAGCGCAATTAGTGACTAACAAAGGGATTAATCTCAGTCGTTATCGAGCCCGTAATCTAATGAGAAAGCTTGGATTATTAAGCTGTCAGCAGCCTAAGCATTCTTATAGGAAAGCTGCACAAGAGCATGTAGCGATCCCAAACACGCTTAATCGACAGTTTGCAGTAACTCAACCAGATCAAGTGTGGTGTGGCGATGTGACGTATGTTTGGGTCGGTAATCGTTGGGCATATTTAGCCGTTGTTTTAGACTTATTTTCCCGCAAACCTGTTGGGTGGGCTTTGTCATTATCGCCTGACAGCGAGCTGACCTCTAAAGCCTTGAAAATGGCATTTGAGTTAAGGGGGAAACCTGAGAATGTGATATATCACAGCGACCAAGGTTCACATTACACAAGCTTGAAATTCAGACAGTTATTATGGCGTCTTCAGATTGAGCAAAGCATGAGTCGTCGCGGGAATTGTTGGGATAACGCACCAATGGAGCGTTTCTTTAGAAGTTTGAAATCTGAATGGGTACCCGCAAGTGGCTATGGGAATTTTACAGAAGCAGACAAAGCGATCACAAATTACATCACTGGATATTACAGTGAAACTAGACCCCATCAATATAATGGTGGGTTAACTCCAAATGAGTCAGAACGTTTATATTGGAATGACTCTAAAACCGTGGCCAATATTACTTGACCACTACAGTGCGTTATTTGCATGGCTTAAATCACTTGTTGAACTTGGCCTATGCCGAATCCAGATTAATTAGTACACTTTATGCTATAGGAATTTGATTTTTTTGATGCTGAATCTGGGCTGTAGAGCAGTTTTGAACTGATTAATTGGCTTGAATTGTACATATTCATTGAAATTCCTTTATCGTTTGGTGTTCCATCACATTTTTTTAGTCTAGCTGATCCAATGAGAAAATATACTCGATTGAGTCCTGATTTATTTGCTTGTTAATAGCTGACGTTAATCTGAACGTAAACATGAGAACACGTTGAGACTTTTGCTCTGGTGTGGGCGAAGCGCCAAGACGTTAGTGGCCGGAGGCCATCGCTTAAAAGACAAGCTAACTTAATTACAATTGCTGTAACCTTTGTGCATGCTGCAGCAGTAAAGTGTCTAATACTTCAGGGCTTAAGCTAAATATTTGTACAATTTCTTCGCCGGTTTTAGAAACTGTTGCTTGCTTGTCTTCAAAAGTGATATGTAAACCTAACGCCTTTAACGTTTGCTGGTCATAACTATATAATGGCGTGTTTCGTTTACCTTTTAAGCCTGGCATCATCCCCAATACCGTGACAGCTTGATTAACCTTAACCATGTCAAAAAAGACGCGCTCGGCCTCTGCCCACGCCATAATATATTCAACCATACTTTTTTTGTACTTATGGAAGTCTTCCGAACCGTATAAGAGTGGTTGTAACACCCCACCATGCCAACCTAACAGGGCATCTTGTTTTATAGTCACTTCATCACTGGCGGTTACAACATAATTAGCACACGATGATGCACAGACTTTATCAACTGTAACCTTTAATTTGTGCTGATATACCAACTCACCTAATCGTATGCCAGCAAGTACATCTCCCCCACCACTGTTAATAACCAATGAGGTTATTTGAGTTGGACTATTTGCTATGCCTTGTTCAAAAGCGGCAACATTATCTGGATCAATTTCACCGCTATAATTAATGACAGAGGGCAATAAGGGGTCGATAACAAGACTAAAAGAGGGTTGTTTACTTGCGCAACCAGTTAAGGTTAGCAGCATGGCTAGCAGTAGATAATACATTCATATTCCATCATGATGTTGAGTTCGCAAAAAATTAGCATAACAAGCTCATTATTCACAAGTAAATAATTTCAATTCCTCGATGATATTGATTAATCAGACTCTAACTGAACATTATCGCCAGAGACTTCTCATTGCAGGTTGTTGGACTATATAGCTTTACGATTATTTTGCTACTTTAACCATCCGGTTTCAGTTTGATTGAGGACGTTGAGGACTCTTTATAAAAGAATTCGTGAGCCTGACATGGCCTTTCTCGCACATCTGACCTATATGGATATTGGAAATGTCATAATGATGTAGGGAACATCATTGACCATGCCATCACGACATTTGTGAATCCATTCACATCAGACTCCCTATGTGAAGCGTTAGCATTTTCATTCTTTATCATAAAGAGTTGGCCGAAGAACACTCAGACGAAGTTAAAAGCTGGGAATTTAATTGGGTCCGCATAAACTTTTATAAAAAGATAAGTTTTAAGCCACTTTTGTGTCCGAAACGAATTAGTCATGCCCAAATTCAACTCTGAACTTGAGGCCGTTGAAGACTCTTTATAAAAGAATGCGTGAGCCTGACAGGACGTCAGGCTAGCTTTCGGTGGCCATGGATGTCCTATCGGAAGCGATAGCATTTTCGAATAAGACCGAGGCTGTCTATAAGAGAGGTCAAAAGCTGGATTAATCCCCATGGCGACCTTTTCGCTGTTTGAAAATGTTGCGGGGCGGCTGGGCCAATTCTTTTATAAAGAGTAAAGAGGGAACAGCCGTTGGTTTCCTCTTGGTCTGGTGTGGGTGAAGCGCCACGACGTTAGTGGCCGTAGGCCATAATCTAATAGCCCGTGCAGGGTGTAACCTTGCGATTTTAAGCGTTAGTGGCCACAGGCCATAAAAAATTAACCCTATTATTCAATAGGAAGCGCTGCATCTCCGCCCCAAACTGCCCAAGAACCATCATATAAAGCCGCTTGATGGTGCCCTGCTACATACGAAGCCAGAATCAAAATACAGGCGGTAATTCCTGAACCGCAGCTAAACACCCGTTGGGCATTATTACTGGTATCTAAGCTAGCGAAAATTGTATGCAATTCACGGATAGATTTCATTTTAAAACCGTTTAATACTTGTGCAAAAGGCAAGTTGAGTGAACCAGGAATATGACCGCCGCGCATGCCAACACGAGGTTCAGGGGTAGTGCCATTAAACCGCCCAGCTGCTCGCGCATCAATAATATCAACTTTGGCATGGCCAAGATGGGTTAACACAAACTCAGTGTCGCACACCTTGTATTGCTGTAGGCGGCCTTTGATATCACCTGAGTCTGTTGCTGTCGCAAATTGACGTACTGTGTCTCGCCCTTCACTGCGCCACAGTGGTAAACCGCCATCGAGTACAAATACTTTATCAAACCCCATTGCTTTAAAGGTCCACCACGCACGCGGTGCAGAATAAATGCCTTGATCATCGTAAATAACTACGGTGCTGTTATGGCTTACGCCTAATGATTTAGCTGCAACAGTAAATTGATCTTCCGTGGGCATAGCGTGAGTTTGTGGAGATTGATGATTGAAGAAAAGTTTATCTATTTGGCACGATAATGCACCAGGAATAACGTAAAGCTCATCATAAACAAGTGGCTCTTTTCCCAGCACAATTTCTATGCTGGCATCTAGTAATACAAGATCTGGGTCTTCTAAGTGTTGCGCTAACCAATCGGTGGTCACTAAAGGAAAATTCACATTAAACCTCTCTTACAATTGATGGCAAATATTGATGGAAAATATTGATGCTAACTCACACGAATACTCTCATGATGATTGTCTATATAACGCTGAGTTAACCCACTTAAATAACTGAATAAAATTATACCTACAGCATCGGCAACTAAATCGATGATGTCTAATGTTCTTGATGGGATAAAACCCTGGCTGATTTCTTCACTCAGGACGAATATCGACACTAACACAGTGCCGTAATAAAGCGGAAGACGCCCGATACAAAAATGACGACTCTGCAGCGCTAAATTGGCCACAAAAGTTAATAACCCGAATAACAACATGTGACAAATCTTGTCACCATAGGGAACATGTTTTATTACATCGAAAAACACACTTTGACTGCCAGTATTGGCGAGGTAAATAATCCACAAAATAAAACCAAAAAAGCCACCAGCAGCAATAATAGCTAAACGAGAGAAGGTCTTATGGGTCATCTGTATTCATCCGTGTATGACATGTTGAGGTAATAATGCCTTTGAGTCTACAATGAATAGTTAGCATTTTAGCGTTAATTTTGCTTAACCTCCGCTCGCATTAAGGCGTCAGCAATATAGATGCACTTGTTAAACAAAATTTGAGTCGTTGCTATGAATTATCCAGCGCGGAGATGACCAATAAAAAAGCCCTTTATCGCTAAAGGGCTTGTTATTAATCTACATTAAAATGCCTGTTATAGGGCTATCCAAGTTGCTTTGATTTCGGTGTACTTATCAAATGCATGTAATGATTTATCTCGGCCATTACCAGACTGTTTATAACCACCAAACGGAGCTGTCATGTCGCCGCCATCATAATGATTAATCCACACCATACCGCTGCGTAGCGCTTTGGCCGTTTTGTGAGCTTTGCTTAAGTTTGATGTCCACACACCTGCCGCTAAACCATACATAGTGTCGTTGGCTATCTTGACGGCTTGTTCCATACCATCAAACTCGATAACCGATAACACAGGGCCAAAAATTTCTTCGCTGGCAATGGTCATGTCATTTCTAACATTGCTAAAAATGGTAGGTTGTACATACATGCCGCCAGTTTCTGCCATCACTTGTTTACCACCATCAACCAAGGTAGCACCTTGCTCACTACCGGCTTTAATGTAATTAAGCACGTTAGTCAGTTGCTGTTGATCAACCATTGCACCGCAGGTTGTTTTAGGATCAAGCGGATGCCCTGGTTGCCATCCTTGCATTTCTTCAACAATAAGCTTGATTAACTCATCTTTTACACCTGACTCAACCAATAAACGAGAACCCGCAGTGCACACTTCGCCTTGGTTAAAAGCAATGGCTACTGCGGCGGCTTCTGCAGCTGCTTTTAAATCTGGCGCGTCATTAAACACAATATTAGGGCTCTTACCGCCCGCTTCTAACCACACGCGCTTCATGTTCGACTCGCCTGCGTAAATCATTAACTGCTTAGCAATTTTAGTTGAACCAGTGAATACTAAAGTATCGACATCCATGTGCAGTGCCAACGCTTTACCAACTGTATGACCATAGCCTGGTAATACGTTTAATACCCCTGCCGGAATACCCGCTTCTATCGCTAATTGCGCCATGCGAATAGCCGTAAGTGGTGATTTTTCAGATGGCTTTAAAATCACACTATTACCCGTGGCGAGTGAAGGCCCAAGCTTCCAACATGCCATAATCATTGGGAAATTCCATGGCACAATGGCTGCAACCACACCTACGGGTTCACGGGTGATCATGCCTATTTCATTATGAGCAGTAGGAGCAATTTCATCATAAATTTTATCTATCGCTTCACCATACCAACGTATAGCACGGGCAGCACCGACCACATCAACGCCTTTGGAGTGTTGAATTGGTTTACCCATATCTAGGGTTTCAAGTAATGCCAATTCATCGGCATTTTCTTCGAGTAAGTCAGCAAACTTAATCATTACTTGCTTGCGCTTTACTGGCGGTAACATTGACCAAGTACCCGCTTCAAACACTTCACGCGCGTTCGCGACAGCAAGGTTAGCATCGGCTAAATCACAGCTAGCCACTTTAGCCAATACTTGGCCATCAATAGGGCTGATACAGTCAAATGTATCACCAGAAGCGGCGCCTTGATATTGACCATTAATGAAAGCTTGCCCAGTAATTTTTAGACTTGCTGCTAATGCTTCCCAATCGCTACGACTTGTTGGAGTACTCATTGTGACCTCGAAATAATAAATGGATTGATAAGCACCAAGCTACGCTAAAAAGCAGGTGCTAAACCTAAAATGTGTGCCACATAAAATGGATTATCGACACAATAACCTTGATGAATATTGTCACCTGATTATGCTCAACAGCAAGATATTTTCAATATATTTTACAAAATAGGCACATTTAGTTTAAATAAATGCACAAAACACTTTAACGTTCATTATTTTTGACATAGCATAGCGAATATTCGTCACTCATTATTTAATCAATTTGAGATGAATCCCTAGTAATTGTAGCTATCAATGTAGAGTCAATTTATGAGCGAATATAAGCAAAATGGAACTGGCGATTCATCGCAAACATTGCCAAACATGGCACATTTTTGGATGCCGTTTACTGCCAATAAGCAATTTAAGACTAATCCTAGGCTTTTGGTTTCGGCACAAGGAATGTATTACACCGATATTGAAGGCAATAAAGTACTCGATGCGACTGCCGGTTTATGGTGTTGCAATGCTGGCCACGGCCGCCAAGAAATTTCCCAAGCGGTAAGCCAACAAATTAGCCAAATGGATTATGCACCGTCTTTTCAAATGGGCCATCCGCTCGCCTTTGAATTAGCGCATAAACTCAGTCAGCTGAGCCCCGACGGATTGGATAAGGTGTTTTTTACTAATTCTGGTTCAGAATCGGTAGACACCGCCCTAAAAATGGCGCTTTGCTATCATCGCGCCAATGGCCAAGCCACTCGTACTCGGTTTATCGGCCGCGAGCTTGGTTACCATGGTGTCGGTTTTGGCGGGATTTCAGTTGGTGGGATCAGCAATAATCGCAAAACATTCAGCCAACAATTACTCCAAGGTGTTGATCACTTACCTCACACCCTCGATATTGCCAATAATGCTTTTAGCCACGGCTTACCGCCACACGGTTTGGATAAAGCAGAAGTGCTTGAGCAACTTATTACCTTACATGGCGCCGAGAACATTGCCGCGGTCATTGTTGAACCCATGTCTGGTTCTGCTGGGGTTATTTTACCGCCAGATGGATACTTAACGCGGTTACGCGAAATCACCCAAAAGCACGGCATTTTATTAATATTCGATGAAGTGATCACAGGCTTTGGCCGAGTCGGTGCCGCCTTTGCCAGCGAGCGCTGGCAAGTTACCCCAGACATGATCACCACAGCCAAAGCCATTAATAATGGTGCAATTCCAATGGGCGCGGTATTTGTTAGCAATACCATTCACGACACCTGCATGCATGGTCCTGATGAATTAATAGAATTTTTCCATGGTTATACCTATTCCGGTCATCCGGTCGCGGCGGCCTCAGCACTTGCTACCCTGTCTATATATGAAGATGAACAATTATTTGAACGCGCAAAAGGGCTTGAATCTTATTTCGAGCAAGCGGTTCACAGCCTTAAAGGCTTACCAAACGTCATTGATATTCGTAATACCGGTTTAGTTGCAGGTATTCAACTGGCACCAAGTGATAAAGGCGTGGGTAAACGAGGTTATGACATTTTTGATCATTGCTTTAGGCATGGCGCGTTAGTGCGGGCAACGGCTGACATTATTGCATTATCTCCGCCATTGATTGTGGAAAAGTCACAAATCGACGACATGGTTAATCACATTACCGATGCAATTAATGCTGTTGGTTAACGCTGTTAGTTAATATTTTCTAAATACATATTTTGCTTAAAAGGATCCAGTTCATGCTTAACATCACTCATTTTGTCGATGGGCAACACACCCCAGCCAGCCAACGTAATCAAACCATTTATGATCCTGCTACGGGGGAAACGCGTGGCCAAGTATCTTTGGCGAGTCACGATGAAGTGAGCTTAACGGTAGCGGTTGCCAAAAACGCTTATCAGACTTGGTCGCAAGTGACGCCACTTAACCGTGCTCGGGTATTATTCAAATTTAAAGCGTTAGTAGAGCAAAATATTGATAAATTGGCCCGACTCATCACTCTTGAACATGGCAAAGTGTTAGATGATGCTAAAGGTGAAATTACCCGAGGACTTGAAGTTGTTGAGTTTGCTTGCGGCATCCCGCATTTACTCAAAGGAGAGCATACTCAACAAGTGGGTGGTGGCGTTGATTCATGGTCTGTTAACCAATCGTTGGGTGTCGTCGCCGGTATTTCACCGTTTAATTTTCCTGTTATGGTGCCAATGTGGATGTTCCCTATCGCAATAGCCTGCGGTAATACTTTTATCATGAAGCCGTCTGAAAAAGATCCAAGCGCAGTGATGTTCATTGCCGAATTACTGACGCAAGCAGGCCTACCAAATGGCGTGTTTAACGTGATTAATGGCGATAAAGAAGCCGTTGATGCTTTATTAACTCATCCCGATGTTCACGCAATTAGTTTTGTTGGCTCAACCCCGATTGCCGAATACATTTACAGCACCGCCTCTGCTCACGGTAAACGCGTGCAAGCATTGGGCGGAGCTAAAAATCACATGCTATTAATGCCAGATGCTGACTTAGATCAAGCCGTCAATGCATTAATGGGTGCAGCATATGGTAGTGCAGGTGAACGCTGTATGGCTATTTCGGTGGTATTAGCGGTCGGCGATGTGGGTGACAAATTAGTCGAGGCATTATTACCGCAAATTAGTGCCTTAAAAATTGGCAGCGGTATTACCCCTGAAATGGACATGGGACCGTTAATTTCGGCCCAGCATTTAGCTAAAGTACGCGATTATGTCGAAGTCGGTGTCAAAGAAGGTGCAACATTAGTCGTTGATGGCCGAGACATCAGTATTCAAGACCACCAGCAGGGTTACTTTTTAGGTGCGTGCTTATTTGACCATGTGACTCCACAGATGAGCATTTACCAACAAGAAATTTTTGGTCCTGTGTTAGCCATCGTCCGCGTCGACAACTATGCCGATGCATTGACGCTGATTAACCAACACGAATTTGGTAATGGCACCGCTATTTTTACTCAAAGTGGCCAAGTAGCTCGTCACTTTTGTCACCATGTTGAAGTGGGCATGGTTGGCGTTAATGTGCCGATTCCGGTGCCAATGGCATTTCATAGCTTTGGCGGTTGGAAACGTTCGCTATTTGGGCCGCTGCACATGCATGGACCCGATGGCGTTCGCTTTTATACCAAGCGCAAAGCCATTACCGCTCGCTGGCCACAAGCTAAAAGCGACACTAATGAACCTTCGGCATTTATTATGCCGACCATGAAATAAGTGATACCCACAATGAAGCATATTAATGATATTACGCTTTTTAGTAGCCAATCAACCGCGGTTGAGTCGTATCACTTAACAGATGAAAAACTGCTTACAGGCGATCCACTGCAGTCAGTGCAAAACCATTTCGAAAGCCCATGCAAGCAGTTTAATGTTGGTGTTTGGCAAAGTGAACCGGGCAGTTGGAATATCAATTATAGCGAATATGAGTATTGCGATATTCTCGAAGGCTGTAGCATTATCACCGACAGCCAAGGCAAAAGCTTAACCGTCAATGCCGGTGATAAATTTGTTATTCCGGCAGGGTTTACCGGTACATGGGAAGTCGTCAATCATTGTAAAAAAATCTACGTTATGTTTGAACAACAGCTTGAGCAAACATAGTGTTTAACCGCCATGCGGTACAGACAAAATCGTTACGATTTTAGGTCTGATAAGTGGCATTCGCAGTCGTTGAGTACCTAATTACCAACCACTGTATTTTATGTAAATGGAGATAATATCGTGTCGAACACATTAAAAAGAACGCGAATTGCACTGTTAACGGGATTAACATTATCAGCTACCCTACTGGCTCCACTCGCTACGGCAGAAGTCTCTGGTGCAATCACTGTAACCAACGACTATCGCTTCAGAGGTGTGTCACAAAGCGCAGCAGATCCCGCCCTACAAGGTAATATTGACTGGAGCCATGATAGCGGATTTTTCGTTGGTGCTTGGGCAAGTACCATTGATTTTGATGAGCCTGAATACAATGGCCCAGATGTAGAGATTGATTTGTATGCTGGTTATTACGGTGAAATTAACGATGACACTAGCTATGACTTAACCTTGTACCGTTATAACTACCCTGGAGAAAGTGATTTTGACTATCTAGAAGTCAGCGCAGGTATCGACTTTAGTGGTTTTAGAGCAGCTTACTGGTTTACTAATGATTATAGTGGCAGCGATCTTGACCTACATTACACTGAAATCAATTATGGCTGGGAGTTTGCTGAAAACTGGAGCCTAGATTTGCACTATGGTTACAATTTTGGCGACGCCATTGATGACGGAGAAGGCTTTGACAGCTATTCAGACTACTCTATTGGTGTATCAACAGAAGTATCAGGTTTTGCCATATCGGTTGCGTATTTAGACACCGACATTGATGGTGATAATGAAGTAAGTTCTGATCTATATAAAAACACCGGTACTTTATTAGCGAGCGTTAGTTACGCGTTCTAAGCCGAATTGAGTTAATCAGTACCCATCACTACAAGTAAGTCTTAAAAACAAAAAAACCGCCAATGGCGGTTTTTTTATGACTAATATTTAACGAAAAATAGTAGCGATACAATAAAAGCAAAAACAGAAATTACTTAGTCGTTAAACCTGTTAGCGGCTGCCCTTGGGCTTGTTTTTTAACGCCTTGCCAACCATCTGCAAGATTTTGTAATTGCTCGTTTCGTTGTGGAAACTGGCTGGCTAAATTACGCATCAGTGATGATTGAATCTCACAAATTTCGGCCCAACGATCAGCATTAGATAATGGCATTTTTAGTCCTTAAATAGGTTATACATCCGTTTACATGCGCTCATGCAGTACATTAATGTAGCACATCAAACTAATTTAGGAAGCAGTATTTACACAGTAAACCCGCCTAAAAAAGCGTCAAACACATGTCGATTGTGCTTTTATTTGATTTAAAAGAAATTTTGTTTCAAAAAAAAGAAACACGCATTCAATTAATTTGAGTCAATCAATGAACCGTTAATCTAAAGCACTTATATGACAAAAAAATGATATGACAAAAAATGATCAATAAACAAATGATGCCTTATAGACGCGGTATAACTTAGATCTTGCGCATAGATTTCAATAAAATAGCATTGCATCCATGGCATACGGGAGTATCTTATTGTTATAGCAACCGTTAAATATACGGCACAAAGGAGCGAACTATGGCTGATACAATCATAAAAATACTGATAATTGCAGGATTATTTTTTCTGGCCTATAAACTGATTTTTAGTGGTAGCCGTGGGTTAACACTTTTTGAGATGCATTTTAAAGATGGCAAGCTCAACAAGCATAAGGGCAAAATACCGGAGAAGTTTGAACGTGATTGTCGTGCCATAGCCAAGTCTAATAAACTGACTTGCACAGTCAGAGCTGAAAAATCTGGTGACGTACGTTTACACGTGTCGGCCAATATTGGCGATAATTTAATCCAGCAAATTCGTAACCAGTTTCCGTTTGAGTATTACGATAAAAAACAGTCAGACGCATCTAAACTTAAAGGCTAACATTGCCTGTTGAGCAAACGAAAAATGGACTCTAATGAGTCCATTTTTGTGTCTGTTTTCATGCTTAGTCGATTTGCCTATTCAATGACTTAGTCAGACTGCTTAGCAATAACCAAGGTGACTTGCGCAACCGTGATACCAAATTTAATAATATCGCTTTTATTGATAATGGTCTTCTCATCTACCAGAAACATCCAGTCGTCGAAATGGACTTCATATTCACTATCATCAACTGGCAATATCATGTCATAACGCCATCGCAATGCACTACCGCGAGACTCACCTTGAGCAATGCCTAATATGTCATTGGCTGTGCCCTCATAGAGCCCATTTCCTTTGTCAGTAATGTTCCACACACGAGTTTGCTTTTCGCCATCATCGTAAATAAACCATTCGTTTATCACACCCTGCTTACCTTCAGGCGAATCAACCCAGTGCGCTTCCATGGTGACGGTAAATTTGCGGGTCACCTTACCTGAAAAATCTTGCACGACTCCAGCTGCCGTTAATTTACCGTCAAAAAATGTGGCTAAATCTAACGTTGGTGTCGTTTGTTGATAATCTTCAATCGATGCTGATGAACATGACATAACGCCTAATGCTAGTCCTACATATAAGCCGGTTTGAGCCAGCTTTCGCGCGAATTGCTTAGTTAAGGGTTGAGTTAACCCTTGAGTAAGCATTCGGGCACAAAAATGGCGCTGCTGGCGGATGAATAATAGAATCGCGTGCATTAGTTAACTCCAATCAGTTGGTTACGTAACTCAGGACGGCTGGTTTTTTCAGACAACCAAATGTCGAGGAACGCCTCAGGGAACTGGGCATTACTGACTTGATAATAAGGCGTATCGTTAAGCAAAAATGCCGCATCTTCAGGGTTGTTAACCCTAAAAGTCAGCCTGTCGCCCTCTTTAACATCTGGCCAGGCATTAACTAACTGCTGCCTGTACAGTGCAATATTGGCTTCGGTAAAACCTAAATGCTGCCATTGCTCAATAGTGGCATCAACTAAATCAATAGCGTCAATATCGCGGTGGTATTGAATGTCGAGAGTCATAGGAAAACGGTTAGCTTGGTACTTACCGTCAATAGAAAATAACTTCGCACTATAGATATCAAGCCACAACAGGCTCATGTCTGCTGTGCCTACCTGAATCAATGCCGCTTCGCTTATACCGCTCTTATCGCTTTTATCTTTCTTATCGTTCTTATCGCTCTTATCGCTCTTATCGCTTGTATCGCTTGTATCGCTTATATCACTTATATCGCTCTTATCGTTCTTATCATTTGCAGACGCATCGTTAATGCTCACTGCAACAATCAACGTTAATACTAACGCACCCATCACACCGAACAGTAGTTCGACAAACCAATGTGATGATTGAAACTGCTTGATGTGTGGTTGCGACTTGTCGCCGTTATGTAAGGTTTTCATCTACCATCCTCCAAAGCAAGGTCCACCGTTGTGATGCGAGAGCTAATAATGAGTAATACGGGAAATAAGCAACTCCAGATCAATACCAATATAAGCCCACTCCAAACCTCGCCTAAGGGCAGCATAACGGCATCAAACTTAGCTCCAGCGAGATAACTTAAACAACCAAAAATACCGCCTAATAAGGCTTGTAACAAAAGAGGAAACTTTCTAAATAAGGCTAAGCTGTAATCCAAACAAAGCGCAAAGTAAAGCCACAACAATCCCAACCAGTAAGGCATATTGTCGAACTTAAATACGCCAAACCACACCAGTAGACTGTCAACCGTTATGCCAATAGCACCACAGACACACATTACCAGCGCATCATGACGAACTGATTTTGATAACAAAAAATGGCTAATGAGCAATAAAATAGACAACAAGATAAGTTGGTTGTGCGCTAGCACTCCGGCCCACCAAACCAATTGGAAGCACACGGCGTTGATTAATATAACTAGTTTTGACGGGAGACAATGAGTAGACATAACACCTCGCACAAACAGGAGGAGACGTCCCGGTAACTCATTACCGGGGAATATAATCACTACAAAGCTGAGAAACGATATTATTTTGGGCGGTATTGAGGTCGAACAGCAACAAGGTGAACCGTGCTAGTAGTGCGCTCTAAAAAGCCACCTTCGCAGTAGCTCAAATAAAATTTCCACATCCGGATAAAATCATCACCGTAGTTTAAAGCTTTTATTTTATCGTAGGCTGCATCAAAATTTTCATGCCAGTGCTTTAAGGTACGCGCATAGTCCTTACCCATGTCATCAATAGACCAGGTTACCATGTCGGTTTTCTTGGCAATATGTTTGGTCATTTCACTCACCGACGGTAAACAACCACCAGGGAAAATGTAACGTTGAATAAAGTCGACGCTCTTGCGGTAGCTGTTGTAACGTTGATCAGCAATGGTAATAGCTTGAATAAGCATGCGACCACTGGGCTTAAGCAGATGCTGTAGTTTTTCAAAAAAGCCTGCTAAATATTCATGCCCCACGGCTTCGATCATCTCAATTGAAACCACGCGATCATATTCACCAGTCAGTAATCGATAATCTTGTTTTAGTAAAGTAATCTGCTCTTCAAGCCCTTCTTGCTTAACGCGATCTTGCGCATAATCGAACTGGGCATCAGAAATGGTAGTGGTAGTCACATGTACGCCATAATGTTTTGCTGCATAAATGGCCAACGCGCCCCAACCAGTACCAACCTCAAGCAAGGTTTGACCTGGAGTTAACTCTAAACGCTCGCAAATGGTATGCAATTTATGTAATTGCGCTTCATTCAAGCTGCTGTCATCTGCCGGATAAAGTGCACTTGAATACATCATTTCTGGGTCAAGAAACTCCTTGTACATGTCATTACCTAAGTCGTAATGAGCCAGAATGTTGCGTTTTGAACCCGTTTCAGAATTACGGTTAAAGACATGCTTAAAACGATTAATGCCGTTGCTCAACCATGAAAAATAACGTTCAATATTGTCTAGTAATGCTAAATTTTGGGCAAAAACCTGCACCACTTTAGTTAAGTCTGGGCTACACCAATGGCCTTGAATATAAGCTTCGCCAGCCCCAATTGAACCACCAAACACCACTTGACGATAAAAGTTGGCATGCTGAACTTGCATAGTTGCGTGAACTTCGCTTTTGGGATCGCCAAATTCTGATGTTTGATTACCATCAACAATCGTTAAATGACCTTCTGCAAGATGTGCTAATGCACGAAGAAGAATTTTCCTTGCTAGGCTGTCAGATAAACTCGCTTGAGTCATGCTGCTTTCTGTCGCCGTATTTTCCATGTCATCTCTCCAGTTCATACACTGTCTAATTGGTTCGCTTTATTGGCGTAATTACAGACTAATACGTGATAAGCATCTATTTGGTTTACATTTTGTAAAATTAGTTAGCTTTAATGGTTTGCTTGCTTACAAAAGGGATTCGTTTAAAAAATAGCTTCATTGCTTGCCAATAAATACCCAGCATAATTTTGCTGGTCATCAAGGGATAATTCAGCATAAATCGGCGTATAGAACTCGAATTTATAGATTGGCGCTTTAACACTAAACCGGCATCAAATAATTTATCGTTATTGGCATTTCGATTTTCAATGGTCACTTTCAAGTGTTTAGCCGGAGGCGTAATACGCCACAAGTAATGCATGTCTAAATTCATAAACGGAGATACATGAAAGACTTTGTCTGTTTGAGCGGTATTCGCAATATCAACCAGATAACAATGGCGCTCATTCCAAGGAGTATTACTGACCTCGGCAAGCATATAAACCATGTCATTTTGATGATAACAAAAGTAAAAATTGACCGGACTGAAATAAAAACCAAAATGGCGTATCTGCCCAGAAAATATCACTTTATCGCATGTTTGCGTGGCACCTAAATGCTTTATCGTTGCCAACACGCGTTGCTTTAAAGCGCCGGCATCATCCCCTCGGCTCGCTGAGCTCAGCATAAGTTGATCGCCAAATTGTTGCTTTAGGGAATTGAGGTAATCGCTAGGATTAAATTTAAGCGGGGTAAACTTGTCTGTAGAAAACAATTTACTGACCGCCGTTAATGCCGGCAGTTCATCTAAATCAATTGCCATCATCGCAATGTTATAACCAAAACTGTGCAACTTAGGCGTATGACGGCGATGGTTTATCTTGCCGCAATAAATGCCACTGTTTAATTGATCATGTTCCATTATCGATGTGGTTTGACTCATAGACTTATCCCAAACAGATCGCATACTTCAACTGCGCTACGAACGCCGTCTTCATGAAATCCATTGTGCCAGTAAGCACCAGCAAAATAGGTATTATGTTTACCATTAATGAGTGATTTTTTCGCTTGCGACTTCATGCTGGCATCGTTAAATACTGGGTGAGCATAATTAAACTTTCGCAAAATTTTACTTTCATCAATCGATGCAGTTTGATTTAACGTGACACAAAATGTAGGTGCACTACTCGGTAAACACTGCAAAATATTCATATTGTACGTCACGCTAGCCGGACGCTGAGCAATATCTTGCTGATTAACACCATCTAAACGATAGTTCCAACTTGCCCATGCCGCTTTACGCTTAGGCAATAAATTAATATCTGTGTGCAGCACCACTTCATTATTCTGATATTCCATTGCGCCTAAGACGTCTATCTCATCTTGAGTGGCATCGGTTAACATGGCTAGTGCTTGATCGCTATGGCAACTCAACACCACATCGTCAAAGTGCTGCCATTCGCCGTTGGCAACCTGAACATACACACCATCATCGCTACGTTTAATACCACTCACGGGTGAATTAAGCTGGATACGATCTTTAAACGGTGCGGTTAAGGCTGGAATATAACTGCGCGATCCACCTTCAAGTACATACCATTGCGGGCGATCATTAATATTTAATAAACCATGATGCTGGAAAAAACGAATAAAGAATCGCAATGAAAAGCCGCGCATATCATCAATACTGGCAGACCAAATTGCCGCGCCCATAGGCAAAATGTAATGCTCACAGAAAAAGGCCGAGAAACCTTGTTGATCAAGATACTCACCTAGTGAAGACGTTGGGTATTTGTCGGCCTCATAAATAACTTTACAACCATTATTGAAACGAACAATTTCACCTAAAAACCGGTAAAAACTTGGGCGTAACAAATTACGACGTTGGGCAAATAAGCTCCACAAATTATGGCCGTTATATTCAAGCCCTGTGAGTGCATTATTAACACTAAAACTCATTTCAGTCGGTAAAGACTTAATATTAAGTTGTGCCATTAATATTTCAAATAGCGGATAAGTCCGGTCATTAAACACAATAAAACCAGAGTCAATTGCATATTGCTGCCCAGCCACTTCCACATCAATGGTCGCAGTGTGACCACCAATATAATCATTAGCTTCAAACACGGTAACCGTGTGTTCACGGCTTAATAGGTGGGCACACGTTAACCCCGAAATTCCAGTACCAATTACAGCAATATTTTTCATTTAGTTAATCCTTGACGCTAATACTTGTTCTTGTTGTGAATTGACTTTGGTTTACTATTTAGGTGCCAGCAAAAATACTAATAACTTTTCTGGTAATAAAGAGGCTAATTTGAGTAACCAAGTAAATTTAGTTGGGAAATGGATTTCACGGCGTTGACGCTGCATACCATTATAAATAGCCTGAGCCGCCTGCTGAGCTGTGATTTGCATTGGCATAGCAAAGTCATTTTTAGCCGTTAAAGGGGTTTTAACAAACCCCGGACAAATCACGCTAACCCCAATACCATGTTGTGCAAGGTCAACACGTAAACTACGGCCTAAATAACCAATAGCGGCTTTTGATGAACCATAGGCTTCGGCACGCGGGAACGGTAAATAAGTGGCACTTGAACTCATTAATCCAAGCTGTGCACCACGGCTCAGTAAAGGTAAAAAATGTTCCAGACAATACCCCATCGCAACCACATTGGTATCGATGACTCTGGCAAATAGCGCTGAGTCAAAATGCAGTGCATCGTCAATGTATTCACAGCTGCCAGCATTAAGTATCACCTGCTGTAACTGCCAGTGATTATCGTGTAATAGCTGCTTAAGCTTGGTTGCAGCGGCTTGCACCTGAGTGCTGTCGGTAATATCAAACGCTAGCGGAGTGGCGCCAGTTATGGCTTGCAAGGCTTGGGCATTTCGACCACAAGCTATAACGGCAACGCCTTTAGCGAGGTAATGCTGCGCTAAAGCTAAACCAATGCCAGAACTAGCACCGGTAATTAATACCGCTGTTGTATTTGCGGAAACGGTTGCCATTACTTAGTCACCCTATTTTTAAGTAAGCCAATCAAGCCACCTAAAAACGGTACTTGTTCGTACAGCATTTGGCCTAGATCAAAATAGTCTCTGTGGGAAAAAATCTTATCGGAAAATTTAAGTTGCGACATGCCTTCAACATTAATCAGCTGGCCTTTACTTAATTTAGGGTGTGAATAGCTCATGGTCCAATACAATGCTGCTTGTTGCTTATCAGCACTGATCACCACTTCTTTAATATCAAACTCAATGTGAGTGACATTTTGATACATGTTGGCAAAGTAATCGGTTAATGCTTCGATTCCCTCAACATGATGCATTGGATCTCTAAAGCAAATATCATCCCGGTAAACTTGGCGCAGTAAAAATAGATTATCTTTATTAAGCTGTTGATACATATTAATAAAAGCACCAACAATAATTGGATGACCATCAACGGACGCAGAGCGGTCAGCATTTAATGATTCGGATTGAGTATCAACTGTCGACTGTGCACCTTGCATTAACAGACTCCTATTACGCTACCAAGAAAGAATACACGCAACCTAGATATAACAATGCCTTATATGACAATAAGATAAAAGTATTTCATGGCCGTGAAGTAAATAAAAACTCATTAAGTATTTATACGAGATAGCACAGGAAGTAGATCACCCTTTAAAAGAACCACAAAGCAAAACGCCTAAGCATGGCTTAGGCGTTAGTTGTGTTTATAAATTGAAACTGTTCTTTAGTAACCCTTTTTGGCTACCGGCTGCCAGTGCTTATCAACTTCTTGTTTAATAAAAGCTTGTTTGGCTTTAATGGCGTCGGCTTCAATAAAGCCAATAGCGGCGTGGGCTTTTTCTTTGGTACTGTAATCTGGGTACTCAACCTTGGTCACTGACATTTGACTCAATATGCGGGCTAATGCTTCACGGGCATAAGTAACCTGTTCAGTCGATTTATCCAGTAACTCAATCCCTTCTTTAGGATTATGAGCGTACATTCCATGCGATGCTGTGGCAAAATCCCAGCGCCATTGTGAATGACGAATAGCCATAATCGCATCATTCATTTGCGGCCATGTGGCTCCTGCATCCCAAGCCGCTTTGGCTTCGTAATGCGCTTTAATCAGCAATGACTCTACATTACGAGATTTAGCATCAATATTAGCTTTGGTTTTATCAAGCTTTTTGGTGATGGCCGCTTTACTGCTATGGCAACTTGTACAAGCGCGATCAAAATTGTCTAATGCGCCAGCAACCTTGTGGTCAGTAAATGTAGCGCCTTTTTCATCTGTCGCAGCTGGCATATGACAGGTTATACACGTCACACCTTGCTTAGCGTGAGCCGAACGACTCCAATGCTCAAACTCTGGATGACGCGCTTTTAATATTGGGGTTTTAGAGATTGGGTGGATCCATTCGTAAAAGCGACGAGTGTCGTAATACTTTTCAATTTCATCAGCAGTGCTACCAAAAATCCATGGAATATTAACTTTGTTATTATTTTCAGGCTGGAAATAATAACTCACATGACATTGACCACAAACCTGAGCGCCTTGCATGCTGCGGTCTTGCTTATCAAAAGGCAGTTTGATTTTCTCCATCGCATTTTGAGCATGAGGGCGTGGTAATGCGAGTTTAGCACTGCCATCAACATGACAATCACTACAGTAAACAACGGATTTGATTTCACGGCCTAAATCGACAAAATTGGCACCTGAAAAACCTTGAATACCCATTTCTTTAATCAATCTTGGTGCATCGGGTGTTTTACAGGTCCAACAACTGGCAGATAAACCTTTGTCGCCTTCAGCTATTGCAACACCAGTACGCAAGGTATGTGTCACGTCAGCCACAGCAAACTGATGCCCGCGAGGGCTGTGATATTCTTTCGCAAATGATGAACCTGCCCACAAAATGATATTGGCAGGATATTGTGCCAGTATATCGTCTCGTTCAACTTGCTCTTCTGTTGCTTGCCAAGAATCATATTGTTGTGGAAACTTTAGTTGATTAGGATCCACTTCAGCACTTTGAAGCGACCAAGACGTTAGACTCAGCAATGCCATTGCGCTAATAATAATGCTTAACCCTACCTTGCTTCGCATTGGCCGAGTCGCTTTCATTATCACATCGATAAGTAGATCCATCATATTACTAACCTTTCTCCAATCTCTTAATTTACAGCGCTACATTGTTCGATAAGTCTGTAGCACTACTTTTGCACTGTTTAGTGTAGTTAACTGTTTAGTTAGTTAACTTTAGTTACTAATTTAGTTGGTATTATCCTGGACGGCCATCAAGACGTGGTCGTAGTAAAATCGGCGCGTAAAACCACACAAATAAACCAAAACCGACAAACCAACATGCTCCAGCTGCCCATAACCAAATTTGGGTGTACTCAGGCATCAACAAAGGCATTCCTGCACGTAAAACAGCAGCGAGAGGCAAACATAAAAATGCCCACGTCATGTTGGGGCCTTGATAGATATTGCGACTAGTATGCCCAAGTGAAACGCGAGAAATCATTGATAAACATAATGATGCGATGCCGCCAATAGCAAATAAATGCAATAAGGTACGATAGGCATATTCGTTATCAATGTTGATTGCCATTAATAACAATGTGATTGGCAACGATAGATACGAAATATGCAATGACCACAGCATCGGCTCTTTTAGGGTTTTATGTGCTTGCCAACGAGCAAAACGGACTAAATGCAATATGCCTGCTACTGCTAAAAGTGCTTGTTCAACTCCTTTGGGGAACCAGTGACTTATTGCTTGAATAAACAGTAAACCCATCGCTAATAATAATGCATTTTCTAACACATTAATGGGATCAGGCTTGGGTTGTTGAATTTTCATTGCGGTAAAAAATGGGATGACTCGACCGCCAACAATGGTAATAACCATGGCTAGCCACCAAATCATTCCTTGCCATAATTGGGTCGATAATGAAAAGTTACGTTCGGACAAGGCGTAATAACTGGCTAAATTAACCAACAATGCGACTACCAGCATGAAAGGAAAACCTATATTGCGCCATTGTTTAACCGGATAAATACAACGCCACAATGCCAACGCACTTAATCCTAAAAATAAGCTGTCAAATATTGCAGGTAGTATCAAAGGGATGTTCATTGGTAATAGCAACATTAAGCGGGCAATGAGCCAACAACCAAAGGTGACCATTAATGCGCGTCCCGTAATGGTGGGTTGATTGGTCCACGCTTGTACTGCTGTGAGTAAAAAACCGCACACAATAGCCATAGCGAAACCAAATAACATTTCGTGAGGATGCCACCATAGCGGCACAACATTGGCCCAAAACTCACTGTTAAATAAGCTATATTGCGGAGTAAACCAGCCCATTAACCACAACGGAATGTATAACGCTGCGACACTCGCCCCACCCAAAAAAAACGGTCTAAAACCCAAACGCCATATTGCAGGAGTTTTATCAATTTCAGCAGGATCATCAATATTCAGCATAAGCAGTGCACTCACTTAGTGGATTAACATCAACAAGATTTAAACATGCATAATATATAAATCTTTAATGTAGCCATTCTATGCTGTTAATTGATGTGCTTCAATCAATACTCATCAATCCACTAGCCAGCCAAGCTCATAGTGTGATCTAACGCAAAAAAAGCCGCTATTATCATAATAGATAATAGCGGCCTAATAGTGTTGTTGCTGATTTATCGAATCAAGATGGACTCAGTAACCTGAGTTCAGAGTAACAAACGGCTCTCAAACAGCCTTTTGTCTTGCAAACTGCATTGAATGTTAATCGAAACAATTAACCACGCTTTAATGCGCTTAGTACCTCTATCGCCCGCAAGCGTGCCATCTTGTGTTCGACAATAGGTTGTGGGTATCGATCATCCTGGCGTTGTGCAAATAAGTCATTAACATTGATGGTTTTGGGTTGATGAATATCGGCCAATGACCATGCTGATAACTCGGAAACATAACGCTTTATGAAACTTGCATCTGGATCAAACTTACTGCTTTGGGTCATTGGATTAAACACGCGGAAATAAGGTTGCGCATCGCAGCCTGTTCCGGCTGACCATTGCCAACCACCATTATTAGCGGCTAAGTCACCATCAATTAGTTTTTGCCTAAAATATCGCTCGCCCCAACGCCAATCAACCAATAGGTGTTTAGTTAAAAAGCTAGCTACCACCATGCGTAATCGATTATGCATCCAACCGGTTTGATTTAATTGGCGCATAGCAGCATCAATAATTGGATAGCCTGTTTGGCCATCACACCAGGCGGTAAACTCAGCAAGATTATTACGCCACACAATGCCGTCGCCTAACTCATTAAAGTTATGGTTCATGGATAAGCGTGGAAACGCCACCAGTAAATGGCGATAAAACTCACGCCAAATTAATTCATTTAACCACGTTTTTGCTGGACAAGTGTCTTCGACTAAAGCTTGGGGATAACGCGCTAATATGGCTGCGACACATTGACGTGAACTAATAACCCCAATAGCTAAAAAAGGCGATAATCGACTGGTTCCTTCAAGGGCAGGAAAATCCCTTTCGGCTTGATAATCTGCAACTTGGTTTGCTAAAAACTGATCCAGTATTCGCTTTGCAGCCCCTTCTCCAGCAGGCCATTGCTCACTAGACATTTTATAGCAATTAAATACCACTTCATTAGGCGTTGCCAGTACAGCAGCGATTGGCGCAGGCACCGCAACGGGAACAATCGCACGCTGGCCAGCAATGCTTTTCCACTTTTTAGCAAAAGGGCTGAATACCTTATACATATCACCAGCCAAGTTTTTCACTTGTCCAGCTGCTAATACGCAATCTTGGTCGATTAACGTTAGGGGTACACCGCTATCAATTAATGCGCGGTCTCGACGACGTTCATTTATTTCTGGCTCATTGGCAGCATACACAGCGGCAATATCATGCTGTGCGATATAAGCGGCTAACAGGGTTTGTACTTCATCAAAGTCTTGTGCGTGCAACACATCTAGATGAATACCTAACACCGCCAATGCCTGTGCTAACAAATTGACATGTCGCTGGATAAAATCAATTTGTATCGGCGCAACATCATGTTGTGCCCATTGTGCTGGCGTGACAAAATACACAGCTCGAACATGACCACGATTACTGCTAGCAAACTCACATGCCGCCACTAAAGCCGGATTATCTGCCACCCGTAAATCTTGCCTAAACCACATCAAACTATTCATAGAAGTCATTCACTATCGACCTAATAAGCATAACGAAGCTTAAGCGCTTCTGGGTGTGGATTTAAATACACCTGGTCTTGAATATACGGGGTATGAAACTCACGTACATAATGGTTAATCAAGGTAATTGGCACTAGCAAAGGCAACAGCCCTTGGCGATATTTTAAAATTGACTCACTCAACTCTTCTTTCTGTTCAGCGGTCAATTGCTTCTTAAAATAGCCTTGAATATGCTGCAAAGTACTGGTGTGATTTTTACGGGTGGCAATAATTTTGAGTGCCGTCATAAAGCCTTCAAAATATTGTTGTGCAGTTTGCTCAACATCTTGAATATCGGCCAATATAGGTCCTAAATCGCGGTACCACTTTGGGCTATGAGCCATTAATAAATACTTATAACGCGAATGAAACTGCATTAGTTTGTGCTTAGTGAGACCCGATTGAGTCATTTGCTTCCAATCGTTATAAGCAAATACACGGGTAAAAAAGTTTTCTCTTAATGGCAAGTCATGTAAACGTCCTTCTTCTTCTACAGGCAGAAGTGGATAGCGTTCCATTAATTTCTTTGCAAAAACACCTACGCCAGTTTTGCTACCATTATTGGTACCAATTTTGTACTCGGTGACTCTTTCCATGCCACAGGTTGGTGATTTAGCACATAAAATATAACCGCCAAGGTAATCTAGTTCTTCCACTTTGGCTTGGGAGTATTCATTAAGCTTGTCTGTCACATCGAGCGTTCCATCAGCACTGCGAATATGCACTACATCGCCATCCCGTATTTGACGAATACTTTTACGTGGTGTGCCCATGCCGATCGCCATTTCAGGGCAAACAGTGGTGTATTCAAAAAATGGTTCTATTTCTTGTCTACAGTAATAAGAGTTTTTGTGTCCACCATCAAAGCGAACTTGGTTACCCAACAAGCAACTGCTGATCCCAATTTGGATTTTTTCTGGCACAAATGTATCGATATTTGGCATATTATGCACTCCTGTGGCAACCGTAATATTCCCAAAGTGGGATAAAAAAGGTGTCATGCTAACAACGCATGAGATTAATTAAATATACGAGTAAAACACTCATTAAGTTCATTATTTATAGAGGTATTTATCACTTTTGCAAAATGAGTCTTCATATTAGCCAAATAACGCACACAAAAAAGCAGAACCTAAGTTCTGCTTTATCATTTAGCTTCAACTCAAACTTCAGTCAATTTGCCCAGATTAAGCTTAAACAGGATTAACTATTCGCTTTGTTGCCGACGCGTTCTAATCCCCACACCAAACCAATTCCCACCAGCAGACATACTATGGCAATGATCATTTGTGACGACTCACCAGTGATTTGTTCAAATTGAAACGGAGATAAATTTTGCTCAACCAAAGGCACTAATTCACCCTTAGAATTCTCGCGCCAACTGATAACTTGTTTCCAAGGCCAAATTTTACCCAGCGTACCGAGCATCAATCCCGTTAAAAATAATAACGTCATATCATGAAATTTACGTAACAAAGCCGATAACACATGACTAAAACTTAACAATCCGACTACTGCACCAATCGCAAAACAGGCTAAATAAACAATATCAAAGCCTTTAGCTGCCGCTAATACCGCAGGGTACATCCCTAAAAGCAGTAAAATGAAGCTACCTGAAATACCGGGTAATATCATGGCGCAAATAGCAATAGCACCACAAAAGAAGAAGTTAAGATAACTCACCTGCATTTCGATAGGATGTAACACTGTAATTGCCCACGCAAAGGCGACACCAACAATAAACATGGCAATCCGAATTGCATTGAATTTGTTCACTTGCTTAAGCATATGAACCACGGAAAATAAAATTAATCCAAAAAAGAACGACCACACAGGAATAGGATGCGTCACCAATAGCCAAGAAATCAATTTAGCTAAGGTAAAAATACTGGTGAGGATCCCACCAAACACGCACACGAGAAAAGGACCATTAATGTGTAAAAAGGCGGCTTTAATGCCTTTTTGCTTGATAATGCCCACTAACGACCAGTTAATTTTGCGAATGCCATCCAATAACGGATCTAAAATACCGGTAATAAACGCAATAGTGCCACCCGACACTCCCGGCACAACATCTGCTGCGCCCATGGCCATACCTTTGAAATAATTCAATAACAGTGAGTCAGTTTTCAAAATTCATCCTTAATGTGTCTAATCACGTAAATTATACCTGTGCCCTTTGCAATGAGCGATGGAAAATATTCAACGGGGCTTTTCCGCAGGTTACAACAATGTTAATCTCGTCCGACCAGATAATAATTAGAGTTCATTTATGACCCCAACTAAACCCAATAAAGTCATGTCGCTGTATAAGAAAGTCACTGCTTATCCATTTGGTAAACAGATTTTCTCTAAAATGGTGTCTCGAATGGCGCCCTATTTTGGCACAGTACACCCTTACATAAGTGATTTACGCGTTAACCGCTGCGAATGTTTAATCAAAAAGCGCAAGAAAGTCCAAAATCATATTGGAACCGTGCATGTGATTGCCATTTGTAATGGCCTGGAAATGGCCATGGGCACGATGGCAGAAGCATCAATCCCGGCTCATTTACGCTGGATCCCTAAAGGCATGAGCGTTGATTACACAGCAAAAGCTGGCAGCGACATTTTATGTGTTGCAGAGGTAAAACCAGAACAATGGCAAGTGGGTGATATGTTAGTCGACGTAAAAGCCTATGACACTAACGGTGTTGTGGTGGTCCAAGGGCATATTAAGCTTTGGATTTCAGAGAAACCTCAAAAATAACCAGGTAAATTAATCACCTTTATTCACTTTGCTAGGGAAGCATAATGTTAAAAAATGGTCTGGCGCAAGCTAACACAAATCATCTCGGTAAAATCATTCCTGCCGCAGTTTTACTGCTAATGCTGATCAGTTTATATGGTAGCTGGTATACCATTGATCAGGGCGAACGTGGGGTATTGCTGCGTAACGGTAAAATTATCGATACTGCAGAACCAGGTCTTGGATTTAAAATTCCACTAATGGATACCGTGGTTAAGATCTCAACCCAAACTCACACCGCAAACTACCAAGGTTTACAGGCGTATAGCCGCGATCAACAACCTGCCACATTACGCGCATCAGTCACATTTAGCATACCGCCAGATCGTGTTGAAGAAGTGTATGCTAATTTCAAAAGTATCGACTTAATGGTGTCGCGTTTACTCGACCGCCAAGTACCAACACAGATTGAGAATATTTTTGGTAAGTATACGGCTATTTCAGCCGTTCAAGAGCGTATCAAGTTTGGTATTGATGTGACTGACGCCATTACTAAATCGATTAAAGGCCCGGTGACCATTAATTCGGTACAGATTGAAAATATCGACTTTAGCAACGCATACGAGAAATCAGTAGAAGACAGAATGCGTGCAGAAGTAGAAGTACAGACACAATTACAGAATCTTGAAAAAGAGCGTGTTAGTGCCCAAATTGCCGTGACTCAAGCACAAGCTGAAGCAGACTCACAATTGGCCCGCGCAATTGCCGAAGCTGAAAGTATCCGTATTAAAGGTAACGCAGAAGCATCAGCCATTAAAATTCGTGCTGAAGCACTAGCGCAAAATCAAAATTTAGTTGAATTAACTAAAGCGGAACGTTGGGATGGGCGCTTACCAACAACTATGCTACCTACTGGTACTATCCCGTTCCTTGAAGTACAAACAACCAAATAAGCCTGCCGACTTACTTCACAAAATACTTAACAAACCAAGCGTGCGGCATTACGCTGATCGCTTGGTTTTTTTATAATCGTTCCCCTTCCCTAAACGCATTATCTAGTTGCATTACCGTATTTGGCTGGTAATCTCTAACAGCGCCTCTTTAATGAATAAAGAGGGTTTATAAACAGCTAAAAGCAAAAGGAATTCAGCGATTAACACTGCAACGAACATGGATGAGCATGACGCTCCAATCAAACAAGCACGTTTGGCTAATCTTGACGCTATCAGAGGGCTTGGCGTATTAGGTATTTTCTTCCTTAATATCTATTTTATGGGCAATAGTTTTTTCGGTTACGCTCCTCATGAGGTTCAACCCACCAGCGACATTATCCTGCTCATTTTTAGCAATTTCTTCTTAGAAGGTCGTTTCTTTAGCCTATTTGCGATGATTTTTGGGGTGGGAATGTTAATCCAATACCAACGCCAGCAAATGAGAATGGACACTGCCACCACTAGCCAGCGGAATAAACGCATAAAATGCCGTCTGTATTGGTTAATTGCCTTTGGCGTAATACACGCTATTTTCATATTTCCTGGCGATATATTATTGTCTTATGGTGTCAGCGGATTATTGGCCTTTCGCTACATTAGCCTCAGTGCTGATGAGTTAATCCGTAAAGCTAAATGGTTTATCTTTTTATCATTAATCCCCATAGCACTTATTTCGCTCATGCCTGACGATCAAGTTTATTCACGAGATTCAGCATTCTTCATCGAGCAACTTGCTGCTTGGACTGGTAGCTACCAACAACAACTGACCCTGCACCTAACCATGTTTGCATACATGCTAGCGGTTATTCCATTAACGTTAATGTGGTATATCACCGGCCTAATGCTTTTAGGGATGGCGTTATATAAACGCAATATCTTTGTTGATGGATTGGATAATAAAACCCTGTGGCAATGTGTATTTTGGGCCATCACATTAGCATCATTAGATTCGATTTTAAGTCTAAGCGGCAATCAGATGTTGGAGTCGATGTCAGATCTTTTATTGTGGTTCAGCGCTATTGCGACGGCTTTGATTTACATCCACATTATCGTCAAATTTTGCCAAAATACGCCACATAGACTAAAACTACTGCAAAACGTCGGGCGGATGGCGTTTAGTTTGTACATTCTCCAGTCAATAGTCGGTATTTTACTGTTACGTTATATCGCACCAGACTGGCTGTACTCACTAGACAGGATAGGTTACGTCTCAATTGCGATTATCTACAGTGTATTTCAACTGTTGTTAGCGGATGTCTATTTACGCAAATTCAACCAAGGCCCATTAGAAAAGCTGTGGCGTGTGTTAGTCTCCCGCACAAGCTAATGAAAAATATACACTTAAAAGAAGAATCTATGCAACTACCATTGTGTGCAATGCTGATTGATCTCATCAGTATGACAAAATCAGTATGATAAAATTAATCTCACAGAGCAGGCACTAAAATGAATAAGTTTGCTTGGTTGATGTTGCTGCTCATTGGCGCTATTTTTGCCACTATCCAGCCCTGGTTAGCTGGGGTATATGGCCTAATTAATCTGGTCACTTTTAGTTTGTATTATCGTGACAAATCGGCCGCTAAACAGGGGCAATGGCGCATAAAAGAAAGCACCTTGCAGTTTTTTTCTTTAATTGGCGGCTGGCCAGCAGCGCTACTTGGCCAGTATCACTTACGTCATAAAACCCAAAAATCGTCTTTTAAACGGATATTGTGGTGTTGCATCGTACTCAACTCAGTTGGAGTCAGCTTATTGTGTTATCAGCAGTGGCATCCGTTATTCAATGCATACCGTTAAGCTGTTGGTTCAATTATCGCTTCAATCGTGTTGATGAGTATTAGCCCAGCAATTTTTACGCTAAACTAGTCGCACTATCTACCCAACAATTCGAGATCAATTATGCGTATGATTTTGGCCGTACTGGTCATTGCGGGCGTTATTTTTTATTTTTTCACTCAATCTAACAATTCTAAAGCCGCCAAAGAAAACATTGAGAAAGGTAAGATTTTTTTAGCTGAAAATGCCAAACGCGAAGGTGTAATCCAAACCTTATCTGGCCTGCAATATGAAGTGCTAGTTAAAAGTGAGAATACCGAACACCCTAGCGCAAAAAGCAAAGTTACCGTGCATTACCACGGCACACTCATTGACGGTAGCGTATTCGACAGCTCTGTTGATCGCGGCGAAACAATCAGCTTTGGCTTAAACCAAGTGATCGCCGGTTGGACCGAAGGTGTACAACTCATGAGTATTGGCGACAAATTCCGTTTTTATATTCCAAGCCAATTGGCTTACGGCAATCGCTCAACCGGTAAAATTGAAGGTGGTTCAGTACTGATTTTTGATGTTGAGTTATTTGAAATTAACTAATCAACAATGAATATCAGTTTAAGCAGAAAATGAAAAAGCCTCCATGTCGGAGGCTTTTTGCTATTGATTATCGGCTCTTGGTTATTTAAATGGGGCCTTTACTCCATAAACATCTGATTATCATGCTAGATAAAACGGATCATCAATAGACTTCGCTGGCGCTGTAAACCATTTAGGCCCTTGCGCGGTCATGTAAAAATGGTCTTCATGACGGATCCCAAATTCCCCAGGTACACATAACATTGGCTCGTTGCTAAAACACATACCAACAGCCAGTGGTGTAACATCATTACGCACCAAATACGGCCATTCATGAATATCTAAACCGATACCATGACCAGTACGATGAGGTAAACCTGGCACGTTATAGTCTGGGCCAAAGCCTGCGGCTTCTAACACGACACGAGCCGCTGCATCAACGTCACCACACAGGGTTCCTAAGGTAGCAGCATCAAACGCAGCAATTTGTGCATCTTGCTCAAGTTGCCATAATTGACGCTGACGAGCATTAGGCTCACCAAATACATAAGTGCGTGTAATATCAGAGTTATAGCCTTGTAACTGGCAACCGGTGTCAATCAATACCGTGTCATTTTTCTCAAGCGCTTTAGGTGATTTAACCCCATGCGGATAAGCAGTATCTTCACCAAATAGCACGATACAAAAATACGAACCTTTGGCTGCGCCCACGGCATAGTGAGCTTGGTTAATAAAGTCTTCCACTTCCGTAGTGGTGATGCCTTCACGTAAGATACTGGCGGTGGCTTTATGCACTTCAAGTGTCATGTCTTTAGCGCGTTGCATTAAGGCAATTTCGGCAACCGACTTAATCATCCGACATCCTGCCGTTACTGTTGTCGCACTTACAAATCGATGCTGTGGAGCTGCTTGGGCAATGCCATCGCTAATAAAAAAGGCGGTTGACTCATCAATACCGATTTTTGCTTGGCTCAAGCCGATGTTATCCAGCACATCGGCAAATAATTGATATGGGCTTTCATCTTCATGCCACGTATTTACTTGACCTTTAACGGTCATATAACCCTGTAACGTGTCGAGCTCAAATGCAGGTGCAATATACTGAACCTCACCCACAGCGGGGATAATAGCACCCACCATACGCTCGCTAGAAAACCAACGAGTACCAGTAAAGTAGTACAAATTAGTACCAGCATTCACATAGATTGCTTCTAAACCATGTTGCGCCATCAATCGTTGTGCATGTTGAATTCGTTGATTAAATTCATCATCACTTATCGCAGCTACACCGTGAGTCATATTAGTTAGTGTGGCTAATGCTTGTTGCGGGCTAACGCCGCCGACACCGATTGTCATAGGTTTTCCTTTGGTTATTTTTATTGTTATTTATCTAGAGTCTGTGGAAATCAAATCGTCTTACCTTGTTTAAATATACAAGGTAATCAATACCGACAAGGATACCGCCTGTATCGCTTTGTTACCATTGTATACAATATAAGTTTACAATTTTAAACTGCTTACTCCACATTATGTCAGCGACTTCACTTGCCAGTTTGCCGTCACGCTTGCGATAATCGCAGTTCATTCTACAGAGCTGAGTTCATCAGTCGCCTCCAACGGAGAAACCATGTTCAATATTATTGCTACGCGTCTTAACGCCATTCGCCAACAGCTTGAAGTAAACCACATAGACGCATTCATCATTCCCCGCGCTGACGAATATTTAGGTGAGTATGTCCCTGCTCGTAACGAGCGTTTACATTGGGCCACTGGCTTTACGGGGTCTGCAGGCATGGCAATCGTGTTAAAAGACCGCGCAGCAATATTTACCGACGGCCGTTACACAGTGCAAGTACGCCAACAAGTAGACGGTAACTTATTTGAATATTTAAGCCTGTATGACGACCCGCAAATTGACTGGTTAATTGATACATTACCTGCAGGCTCCAGCGTCGGCATCGACAGTCGCTTACATACCCTTGCTTGGTTTCAACAAACCAAAGCGCAATTTGATAAAGCCCAAATCAATTTAGTTGAAGTAGATAACAACCCGATTGATGTAAGTTGGTTAGACCGCCCAGCACCATCAGCATCCATCATGACTTTATTTAGCCACCAAGGTGCAGGACGTAATAGCGTCGAGAAACGTCAACAAATTGGTCAGCTGGTTAACAAGCAAGGCGCCGATGTTGCCCTTATTGCCGCATTAGATTCATGTTGTTGGTTACTGAATATCCGTGGTAATGACGTTCCACGCTTCCCCGTCATACTTGGCTGCGGATTATTATCGACCAATGGCGATATGACCTTTTTTACCGATTTAACTAAAGTGCCGCAAAATATTGAACAGCATGTAGGTGCTGGGGTGAGCTTTAAAGATGAAGCAGAACTGGCAACCGTATTAGCGCAAATGAATGGCGTTAAGCTATTGGCCGATCCACATTCTGCCAACGCCTATTCGCAGTTACTGGCACAAAAAGGTGGCGCTAAACTGATTGTGGGTACCGACCCTGTTGCATTACCTAAAGCACAAAAAAATAACGCCGAATTAGCTGGTATGCGAGCGTGTCATATTCGTGATGGCGCTGCCGTTAGCCGTTTTTTAGCCTGGTTAGACAGCCAAGTTGAACAAAACATTATGCACGATGAAGCACAACTGGCTGACAAATTAGAAAGCTTTAGATTACAAGATTCGCTATACCGCGAGCCAAGCTTTGACACTATTTCAGCCACTGGTGCCAATGCCGCTATGTGCCATTACAATCACAATAATGGCACCCCAAGCACAATGACCATGGACAGCATTTACTTGGTCGATTCTGGTGCGCAATACTTAGACGGCACCACTGATGTTACCCGCACCATCGCTATTGGCAAAGTGACCGATGAACAGAAGAAAATGGTCACCCTGGTATTAAAAGGCCACATAGCCCTTGATACCGCTCGCTTTCCTAAAGGCACCTCTGGTGTGCAACTCGATGCATTTGCTCGTCAGTATTTATGGCAGCATGGTTTTGATTATGACCACGGAACGGGCCATGGTGTCGGTCACTTTTTAAGTGTTCACGAAGGCCCTCAGCGCATTGGTAAAAACGTCAATGGCGTGGCATTACTACCAGGAATGGTATTGTCGAATGAGCCTGGTTATTACCGCGCCGATGGTTTTGGTATTCGCATCGAAAACCTAGTCACAGTGCAACATTGCCAAGCATTGGCAGGTGCAGAGCGTGAAATGTATGAGTTTGATGTATTAACCCATATTCCAATGGATGCACGCTTAATCGATAAGTCATTGTTAACTGATTTTGAAGTGAACTGGTTTAATCAATATCAGCAAAAAGTTCGTCAAACCTTAGCGCCATTAATGCAAGGTGACGAGTTAGCATGGCTCAATAAAGTGACTGTCGCGATTTAAGCGCCATCCAATTCAGCATAACGCGTTAGCATTTAATTTAGGGCTTTGGACCAATAACACGTCCAAAGCCCTTTTTGTTAAAGCACCATCAAGTGCAAACTAAGTCACCCAAAACGCTAGGGCACTATCTGCGCGGCAATACTTTTCCTCGCCATAACCAACATACTTATTGCCAGATTTGCGATGAATTGAGCATTCGAAAATGTCCTCTACCGAGCTTACTCTTAACGATTTACTGCTACTTCACCAATACGACTTCACCACTAATACTCAGCAATAGCAGCTTAGAATGACCAAAGTAGATCTTGAACTCGCGCCAGTTAATCGACCTACTCACAGCAAACACAATTATCCCTAAACAATGGTATTAAATTGCTATACCAAGGGCGGTAATCCGTTATAAGTGTTGAATACTCAAAGGCAGTGATTACAACAGCGAGTGACTTTTATGGTGAGATATACGAGCAATCTGTTTTTGGGGTGCGTTTTTTACCCATATAGCAAAAAATGTTAGCCGCTTCCTATTTCCACATTGTTGATTGTTGTAAACTCCGCGCCGACAAAGGCTGTGTTGGTAAGAGTAAATTTTACCAGACATGTGTATAACAAATTTGTTTATCACAATATTCGCAGGTCACTAACGCTATATGCGTCAAGTGGATCTCTCACCCAAGTATTTCTCGTTTGGGGCTCTACCTGCCATAGCCGTGTCGCCAATGAATGACCATTGGTTAACTCATCATTTAAGAGATCAAAAGGTATCATCACTATGAAGTCTGAACAGACTCTCTCTAACACTGCTGTTTCTGATTCATTTTTGGATCGCTATTTCAATATTTCTGCCCGAGGAAGTACCTTAAAACGTGAAGTCATTGCTGGCTTAACAACGTTTTTGGCTATGGTTTATTCGGTAATTGTAGTGCCAAACATGTTGGGCACTGCTGGGTTTGACCCTGCGGCGGTGTTTATCGCTACCTGTTTAATTGCCGCGTTTGGTTCGTTGCTCATGGGGCTATGGGCTAATTTACCTATGGCCATTGGTTGTGCAATTTCACTCACCGCATTTACTGCATTTAGCATGGTGCTAGGCCAGGGAATATCGATTCCTGTCACCCTTGGCGCTATTTTCCTAATGGGTATCGTGTTTACACTTGTGAGTGTCACAGGCATTCGTCAATGGGTACTCACTAACCTGCCAACCGGTATTGCTCACGGTACGGGTATTGGTATTGGTTTATTTTTACTGCTTATCGCAACTAACAGCGTTAAATTGATTGTTTCAAACGATGCCGGTTTACCGGTAAAGCTTGGTGATATTAATAGCTTACCGGTTATCGCTACAATTGTTGGTCTTGCTATGACGATAGGGCTTGAGCGCCGAGGCACACCAGGTGGCATATTGCTGGTAATCGTCGGGTTATCGATCTTTGGGTTAATATTTGATCCTAGCGTAACTTATCAAGGCCTATTTGCTTTGCCTGACTTGATGTCTGAAACATCGCTAATTGGTCAGCTCGATATTATGGGCGCACTCAATCCAGTGGTTCTGCCTATTGTGTTGGCGTTAGTGATGACCGCTATCTTCGATGCCACAGGCACAATTAGAGCGGTTGCAGGGCAAGCGGAACTTCTCGATGATAAAGACAATATTGTTGGTGGTGGTAAAGCACTGACATCAGACTCAGTCAGCAGTATTTTTGCAGGTGTGGTCGGCGGCGCCCCGGCGGCAGTTTATATTGAATCGGCTGCAGGAACCGCTGCGGGTGGCAAAACTGGCCTGACAGCGACCATCGTTGGCATACTATTTTTGATGATGATGTTCTTAGCGCCGTTAAGCTTTTTGGTACCGGCTTATGCTACTGCGCCAGCGCTGATGTATGTTGGATTACTGATGCTAAGCAACGTTACCAAACTTGATTTTGACGATAAAGTGGATGCTATGTCGGGCCTAACCTGCGCGGTATTCATCATTTTAAGCTGTAATATCGTTACCGGGATTATGCTTGGATTTGTTACCTTGGTTATTGGCCGCATATGCAGTGGCGAGTGGCGTAAACTGCGACTTGGGGTTATGTTAATCACCCTCGGTTTAGTCGCCTTTTACATGGGTGGCTGGGCGATTTAATTCGATTATAAACTCAATGTTAAGACCAGCCATCGAGGCTGGCCTTTTTGTTGTCGCCGGAAATATTGGCAACGACAATGCGATAATCTCCCGCCCCAAGATCTGAAAGATGGCAATCAAAGTCACGACAGCCGACATCGCTAACTTGTCGATTATTCAATAAATCATTTCAACCTCATTACTAACCACCAGCAGTGCCGTTATTACTCATTTATTAGACAAGGTTAAGTAGAGGTTGAACCGCTCTATTACTCTGAATTGATCTGCGTCAACGCAAAGCACGCCAAAAGGTTTTTAATAAAGTAATGGGCTAAATATTTGCAAGCATTTTGTCAGGATTGATTACTCAGTTTTACGTTGGATATGTGTTTGGTTGAGCTAATGCGTTGGTCTATTCTAGGCTTGTTGACACCTTTAAATAATAACGTCCGTATTTGATTTTTACTGATACTGGTCATCGCCAATCGCATGGTAAAACGGCTCCGCTAGTACTATAACTAATAGACCAATAACACTCGAATAGAACAATTAATTGGCTAACGTCCATAAATGGAGACTGACACTTAATCAAAGTCTAACGACGATGACAAGTCAGTAAGTCTTCTATTATTTACCTCTATGCACTTCAATCTGGTTATCGGAGATAATCGACAGAATATGATGGATAGAAAAAATGCCTCACCCAATTCAGGTACAGTTATAGCGATACGCGGTAGTGTCGTCGATATTCTGTTTGCTGAGCAACTCCCTCCTATTCGTTCCTTATTAACTACTGGGCACCAACATCAAATTTTAATCGAAGTTTTTTCGCAATTAGATGAACATCGAGTGCGCTGCATTGCGCTAACACCAACACAAGGGCTAGCAAGAGGCATGTTGGTAGAAGACAGCGGCGGCCCCTTATTGGCACCTGTAGGTAAAACCATTCTGTCGCGCATGTTTGATGTTTTTGGTAACGCCATTGATCGTAAGGCACCGCCAATAGGTACCCAATGGCGTTCAGTTCATAACGAACCGCCGGCCATCGCTCAACTGGCGACTAAATCCCAAGTATTCGAAACGGGTATCAAAATGATCGATGTGTTAATGCCGCTTGAGCGTGGTGGCAAAGCGGGGTTATTTGGTGGTGCTGGTGTGGGTAAAACGGTATTACTGACAGAAATGATCCACAACATGGTCGGCCAACATGCTGGTGTGAGTATTTTTTGCGGTATTGGTGAGCGTTGTCGTGAAGGCGAAGAGCTCTACCGTGAGATGAAAACCGCAGGCGTGTTGGATAACATGGTAATGGTGTTCGGCCAGATGAATGAACCACCTGGAGCACGCTTTCGCGTAGGCCATGCCGCATTGACCATGGCCGAATATTTTCGCGACGATGAACATCGCGATGTGCTGTTACTGATTGATAATATTTTCCGTTTTATTCAGGCGGGTATGGAAGTGTCCGGTTTAATGGGACAAATGCCAGCCCGTTTAGGATATCAACCAACCTTGGGCACCGAGTTGTCGCAACTCGAAGACCGTATCGCCAATACTGACAGCGGCGCGATTACATCCATTCAAGCGGTATATGTACCAGCAGATGATTTTACCGATCCCGCTGCGGTACATACCTTTTCGCATCTCTCGGCATCAATTGTACTATCGCGAAAACGGGCCAGTGAAGGCCTTTATCCAGCCATTGATCCGCTGCTATCTAATTCAAAAATGGCCACACCGAGCATTATCGGTCGAAGGCACTATGACTTGGCGCAGAAAATACGCAGCACACTGGCACAATACGCAGAACTTAAAGACATTATCGCCATGTTAGGCATGGAACAATTATCGCCAGCGGATCATAAGATTGTGGCGCGCGCTCGTCGTCTCGAACGCTTTTTTACCCAGCCTTTTTTTACTACCGAACAGTTCACCAGTATGCCCGGAAAGCTGGTGAGTCTTAATGATGCTCTGGATGGATGCGAACGAATTTTACACGATGAATTTAAAGACTATCCAGAGAGTGCCCTATATATGATTGGTTCAATTGATGAAGCTGTTAGCAAGTATCGCCCTAAGCTCGACAGAGTAAACAGTCAGTAGTCGTGGACAAGTAAACAGACAAACAAGGACCGGAATATGCAGTCTGCACACATGAACCTTAAAATTTTGCTGCCTTATAAGGTTTTTGCTGAGCAGAAAAATGTGGTGCGCATTGTCGCGGTTACGCATCAAGGTTCGTTTGGCATCTTGCCACATCGGCTTGACTGCGTGGCGTCACTGACAGCTGGGTTATTGGTGTTTGAGTACGATGGTGCTGATGAAGTGTACGTTGCTATTGATGAAGGTGTACTGGTTAAAACGGGCTTTGATGTACTGATTTCGGTGCGTAATGCCATAGGCGGTTTGGCGTTGAGCGAATTACATCAAGCCGTTGAGCAAGAATTTATGCACTTAGATGAACAAGAACAGCAATTGCGTTCGGTACTGATCAAGATGGAAAGTAATTTCATGCGACGCCTGACTGAGTTCCATCATGACAGAGTTTAGGGCCTATCGTTCTATCAAGATGAATGTTGCCTGAAGGGTTCGGCTTAACGCTTTAGTGTTTTTAAAAGCTGAATGGTTGTTGTTGAGTGTTGGCTATTGGCTTGAATGACAAGACGCCACACAGAGTTAGTGTCGCAATGTTATCTGAAGAGTTAGACCTTAGGACACATATTAAATATGGAAAACAACAGGCTCTCACTATGAATCATAAACCAGAGGAAAACATCACTCCGGAAAAGTCACATTCCGAACCGCCAAAGCCTGAAAAAGATAAGTCCAACAACGACAAGTTTAGCCAGCAAGTTGAAGACATGGCGACACGAAAACTGAAGGCGCAGCGACATATCAATAAAACCGTCTGGACCGGTTTTGGGATGATGGGGCTTATTGGTTGGTCGGTGGTAATCCCAACGGTGCTTGGTGCAGTACTCGGAATGTGGCTGGATAAACACTATCCTGGCGAACATTCCAGAACCTTAATGTTATTGATTATTGGGTTATGCCTGGGTTGTTTTAATGCTTGGCATTGGGTTGATAAAGAAGATAAGGAAATTCACCGAGGTGATGAACTCGATTGATTTTTTAGGCCACTTATTTGATGCAACTTATTGACGCAACTTATTTGATACAAAATTAGTTGGTAGCAAATGACTCAATAGAAAAGTACTTGATGGAAAAGTCATTATGGAAAACGTATTGGTAGACAACATATTTGTAGAGCTCACATTGGCATTACTGGCAGGTGCATTGCTAGGGGTCTTTTTTTTCGCCGGACTTTGGTGGACGGTTCGCCAGCTAAAATCGACTCAACATGTTGCGTTGTTATTTATCGCCAGTCTGTTATTTCGCTCCGCCATTGTGATCGCTGGCTTCTATTTTATCGCTGGCGACAATGGATACCATTTATTAGCCGGATTACTCGGATTTATGTTAGTGCGCCTCATGGCAACGCGATACACCCTGCAGGTAGAGCAGGCTCAACCGTTGAGAAAAACACTTATAGTCGATAAACAAGAAGACCGTTTATGAACCTTAGCCCCGACCAAATTATTTTCTGGCAAATGAGCTTTGTAAAGCTCAACGCAACCATTGTATTTACTTGGATAGTAATGATGTTATTGGTGATTGGCTCAATCCTGATTACCAGAAAGTTATCCAAGGATATGCAGCGTTCTCGCTGGCAAAATTTGCTGGAAGTGGTGGTCATTACCATTAGCAAACAGATTGAAGAGGTTGGTCTGAGTAATCCTCATAAATATCTTGGATTTCTCGGTTCGTTATTTTTGTTTATCGCCACCTCAGCTATCTGTACGGTGATCCCCGGCTTCGAACCGCCTACGGGTTCACTTTCCAGTACCGTAGCGCTGGCGCTATGTGTATTTGTAGCAGTACCTATGTTTGGTATAGAGAAGCAAGGCTTGCGCGGCTACCTCGCCTCCTACACAAAGCCTACTGTCATTATGTTGCCATTTAACCTTATCAGTGAAGTGTCGCGTACGCTGGCCTTAGCGGTGCGACTGTTTGGCAACATGATGAGTGGAGTGATGATCCTCGGTATTCTGTTGAGTATTACTCCCTTTTTGTTTCCTATTGTCATGACTCTGCTCGGTTTACTCACTGGCATGGTACAGGCCTACATCTTTTTTATTTTAGCAACCGTGTACATCGCTGCGGCGACTCGCATTCAACAACCGGAGCGCGAACTTGCGCAAGATGGCTCGGCCTCCACCGAGAAACAAGATACAAAAACGGGCTCTCAACAATGAACCAACACCTTGAATTGATTTAGGAGTGATTATGGACAGCATAACAATTATAGCAATGGTATCGATTATCACCGCAGGGTTTACCATCACCATCGGTGTTATTGGACCTTCACTCGGTGAAGGAAAGGCGGTAGCGACGGCTCTATCCTCTTTGGCCCAGCAGCCAGATGCATCAGCCACCATTACCCGCACACTGTTTGTTGGTTTGGCGATGATAGAATCAACCGCGATCTATTGTTTTGTGGTAACGATGATACTGCTATTTGCTAACCCTTTTTGGAATTACGTGATCGACCAAGCTGCGGGTATATAGGCTATGTTAATCGATTGGTTTACCGTATTTGCGCAAGTGATAAATTTTTTGGTACTCGTGTGGCTACTGAAGCGGTTTTTATATCGGCCCATTCTTGATTCCATCGATGCCCGTGAAAAACGAATTGCCGCAGAAATAGCAGACACTAAGGCTAAAAGAATTGAAGCAGAGCTTCAACGAGAAGAGTTTCAACAAAAAAATGCCGATTTTGAGCAACAAAAAACCACTCGTATAAATAAGCTAAAAGATGAAACAGAAGCCGAACGTGTTCGTTTATTTGAAGCTGTAAGACTGGAGTCACAAGACCTACGAAAAAAATTACAATTAGCGCTTAAAAACGAGCAACTCAATTTGCAAGTGGCAATCAGCCAACGCGCACGGGAAGAAATATTCTCGATAGCCCGTAAGGTACTTGGCGATCTTGCTGGAACCTCTCTAGAAGCAGCCATGACAGATATTTTCATTCACCGTTTGAATACCTTAAACGATGAGGAAATAGCCTCGCTACAATCAGCAATATCTCCAGCAATTAATGCCGCTGCACAACCTATTTTAATTCGAACCGCCTTTGCACTTCCAACACCGCAGTGCTCACTTATTGAAGCGGCTATTAAAAAAATATTGAGTCACGACATACCAATCCAATTTTCAATAGAGCCCGATGTCATCAGTGGAATTGAACTCAGTATCAAAGGGCAAAAAATCTCATGGAGTATTAACGAATACCTCAGTTCATTAGCAAAACGGGTTGACGAGTTACTGCAATCCCCTATGAATATTGAACAAGCTAACGATACTCACTCAACAACAAAGACAGACAGTCATGAAGCTAGCGCCTGATTTACTGCAAGCAACCTTTGAGCAGACATTTTCGATTCTGCAGCAAGCGCGACGGTCTTTTTCGCCACAACTGCAACCACGAGAAATAGGCACCATTACCAGTATTGCTACTGGCATAGCAAAAGTGTCAGGTTTACCTGGGGTCGGTTTTGAAGAAATACTGAAATTCCCCAGTGATATTTTTGGCATTGCCTTTAATGTTGATGAAGATGAAATAGGCGCGGTACTGCTTGGGGATTACTGGCATTTGCAGGCAGGTGATGAAGTCGAACGCTGTGGGCATCTAGTTGATGTGCCAGTGGGAGAAGGCCTGCTCGGCCGTATTATCAATCCTATCGGTGAGCCCTTAGATGGCAAAGGCAGACTGATTGCCAGTGCACGCTTACCCATTGAGCGTCCCTCTCCTGCAATTATGAATCGAGCACCTGTTAGTGTGCCTTTGCAAACCGGCATTAAAGTTATCGATGCGCTTATTCCTGTTGGCCTTGGGCAACGTGAATTAATCCTCGGTGATAGGCAAACGGGTAAAACCGCCATTGCCGTTGATACCATACTTAATCAGCGTGACAAAAATGTACTCTGCGTATATTGCGCGATTGGTCAGCGCGCCTCAGGTGTGGCAAAAGTGATTGCGACACTGCATGAACAAGGCGCCTTAGAATATACCGTTGTGGTGGTTACCGAAGGCAATGATCCTCCAGGCCTTGCTTATATTGCCCCTTATGCAGCGACCAGTATTGCAGAATACTTTATGCAGCAAGGCCGCAATGTATTAATTGTGTATGACGACCTGACCCACCATGCCAGAGCCTATCGAGAGTTATCTCTGCTGTTACGTCGGCCGCCCGGTCGTGAAGCTTTTCCCGGCGATATCTTTTACATCCATTCGCGATTGCTAGAGCGGGCAACTCACTTGAGCCCAAATTTAGGCGGAGGATCATTAACCGCGCTACCCATTATTGAAACCGAAGCGCAGGATATTTCCGCCTATATTCCGACAAATCTTATTTCAATTACCGATGGGCAAATATACCTTTCACCCTCGTTATTTGAATTGGGCGTACTGCCCGCTATCGACGTCGGGAAATCGGTTTCTCGTGTTGGCGGTAAGGCACAACGAGCCGCTTACCGAGCGGTGGCATCAAATCTCAAATTGGCTTATGCGCAGTTTGAAGAACTGGAAACATTTGCGAGTTTTGGCGCACGATTGGATGACAGCACACTAAAAACTATCGACCACGGCCGACGCATTCGTGCTTGCCTGAAACAAGCAGAGTCCACGCCTATTTCGATGATTGAGCAAATAGCAGTATTACTGGCATTAACCGCTAATCTATTTGATGAAGTCCCTTTAGATGTAATGAGCCAAGCCGAGCATGCAGTACGCGCGGCCACTGCCGATATCCCTGTTGAAATTACCGCAAGATTAGCAAGCACCGAAAAATTAACAGATGAAGATCGCGACGGGATTTTGCAGCCGGTCCGTGATGCACTTGCACCATTTATGCACAGTCAAAAGCGAAAGGAAATCACATGAGTGAAGGCGTTACCAGTCTACGTCACCAAATCACCAATGCGGAAGAACTTGACTCTGTAGTGCGAAGTATGAAAGCCATGGCGTCGTCTAATATCAGTCAATACGAAAACGCAGTTCGCTCGTTGGATGATTATTATCGTACCGTGCAACTTGGGTTAACAGCCTGTTTTCAGCAACATAAATCCACCCGTTCCATCGCTAAACAAGCGCAACCAGATAAAGCATCCATTGGTGTAATCGTATTTGGTTCTGACCAAGGCCTTGTCGGGCAATTCAATGAAGTCATGGTGGAGTTTGTCAGCAATTCATTAATGAAGTTGCCAGGCAATAAAACCCTATGGGCTGTAGGCGAACGTCTTCAGTCACGGCTAGCAGACACCAAGCTGACGCTGGAGCGAGGTTTTATGCTGCCAAATTCCATCAATACTGTTTCGACACTGGTGGGTAACATTTTGATAGAAATGGAAACGCAGAGAGAACAAGGCACTATTGATAAAGTATATCTTTTTCATCATCGTCCCCATTCTGGTTCAATATACACCCCAGTAAGCCAACAACTTTTACCGCTAGATCACCACTGGCAGCATAACCTTGCTAGCATTCATTGGCCGACCAATAACTTACCCGAGGTCATGCCCGAGCGGGAGCAAACGTTACGCGCTATGGTGCGCGAATATCTTTTTGTCAGTCTGTTTAGAGCTTGCGCAGAATCACTTGCCAGTGAAAATGCCAGTCGCTTGTCTGCAATGCAGCGGGCAGAAAAAAACATCGACGAGCTGCATGCAAGCCTTAAGCAAAAATTTCATAGCCTACGTCAAAGTGGTATCGATGCGGAATTGTTCGATGTCATCTCTGGATTTGGATCAATGGAATAAAAATAGGTTGAATATCAAGGAGCCGAATACTGCTTTGTTTTATTTCAGCTCTACGACTGTAATAATTTGAAGTGCTGCAACCCCCAACCCATACTGAAATGACTAACTAACCTGAACTAGGGATAACTAACTGAGAAAGCCAACCGGACTAAGGAAAGCATAAAATCATGGTGTTAACCAATCCAACGACTTTGTAGATTACTGGGTAACTAGAACGCCTTAGCTGATGGCAAGTTACAATTGGATACAGTGTCCTGATTACAACTGCAATATAGTGACCCCACTAACATTAAACAGACGTAATAAGGATCCAAAAATGAAAAAAATCTGCTTCGCGATTTCAGCAATCGTAATGTCAAGCCATGTCATGGCACAGGACAACACTTACATTCGCAACGGTAATATATACAGTAATCTGGGCCAGTATTTTGTTGGCGCAGGCGTGGCCACTGGCAGCAAGTTTTTTAAAGGGCAAGACGACCAAACAGGGGTGTATTTTAACGGTGGTTACCACGGTGAAGACTTTAACGCCGATTTAAGCGGTATCAATTATCGTTTTTTAGGTGACAATGACAGCGCAATAAATTTCAGTGTTTTTATTGTTGCCAACCCAGGCTTTGATGCAGACAGCGCCGATGTGCTAAAAGGCATGAAAGATCGTGATTTCAGTGGTGATTTAGGCTTAAATGCCGATTTCCATGTAGGCGAAGGCACGCTTTCGGCTAAATTTCAGCACGATGTCACCAGTGTTTACAATGGCTATCAGGCTGATATTACCTATTACCATCCAATGGATTTAGGTTTTGCCAGCTTAGTACCTTATGCCGGCGCCCAATACTTCAGTAAAGAGTTCGTCAATTACTACACTGGCGTATCATCTTTGGAAGCAACCTCAGCACGTCCAGCTTATCAAAGCAACGGTGCACTGGCCCTCAAGGTCGGTTATGCCTTGGTTATTCCTATCACGGAAAACCTAGATCTTACACAAAGTACAGCTTACACCCACCTAGGGGCTAACATGGCTGATTCACCTATCGTAGCCTCTGATAATCAATGGTTAACAACCTTTGGTGTGAGCTATAGCTTTTAATCAATAGCGAGATAACAGGATGAAATCAATAATTAATTTATGCTTATGCGCAGGCATAGCATTAGTGCTGACGGCATGTGCTACCCCCTATGATACCCAAAAGCATTTCTGGTCGTTTGGTGAAGGATTTGAAACCGTGCAAATTGCCCCTAATAGCTGGCAAATCAGCTTTGTGGGCAATACCAATACCGACAGAGGTTTGGCACGAAAATACGTAATGCGAAAATCAGCCGAGCTTAGCCAACAGGCGGGGTTTGCCTACTTTGCTTTTACTAATGAACATTTGGATCGCGACTCAGTAGGTCAATTTGGTGTCGGCTTTGAAGGTGGTCATGACACCTTATGGGGAAGCTCAAGCACAACTCAAGAAACCTCAGTTCTGGTGGAAGTAACAGGCCTTCATGTCAAAGAAGAACACCAAGGATCTCGAGTGTATGACGTCAACTTCATTTTAAGCAATGTGGATGTAGAAGGTTAACCTCTAACAGTATCCGACTTACGTTCGCGCCGTACTAGTACGAATGCACTGGCTAGGCGCGAACCCGCTTTACACAATCAAATTCAGATAATAACTTAGCTAATAGTTCATCTTATGGACCAAATACCTGCAAGAGTGAGCATTAGCTTCACGTCAATATTCTGGTGTATTAATGTATAAGGTTTTTATGAACAAAATTGTCATCTTATTACTGACAACTCTGCTTGTATTACAAGCTTGTGGCTGTTCAGATAATAAAAAGGTCGTCGTTAACCAAAAGGTCAATGACGTTCATATCATTCAACCTGATAACGTCGCCGAATATATTGAGACGTTTAAGTTGCAATATGAACAGCTGGATCTTCAAATTGATGGCGTAAAATACAAGATTTTATTTGTTGATAGGGATGAAACTGACAAGGTCATCATAGCTAAATATGATAAAGGGCTGATTTATCTTGGTTTTGATTTTGAAAAAGAACAGCCCATCAACAGCATCATGCTACTAGAGGGCGACACCAGCAATCTTGAACACTTCAGCCCTACTGCTATATTTAAAGGCATTAATATTGGGCTCAGTGAGCAAGAAGACTATATGGTTTACCAAGGTTCAATTGAAGAAGTTAATACCAAACATCTTCATTCAATTAGTGTTGTCATCAATGAATCGCTACTAGGGGCTGGAGATTCAACATTAACTCTTAATGGTAACGTGGCGACGTTAAATGGCACATTAGGCACATCTACCTATATTCAAATGGATGAGTTAATAAAAACAAAATCCTTCGATACGCTTAAGTTTGGCAAAGTGAACGGCTCAATAAATGATGATATTAATATGCATACAGGCCGCCTTATTCGCGCAGCTAATTTAACAACATTGATGCCAAAAGGCAGCTTCGCTTATTCTGGTGGTGTTGATCTATTTGCCGCTGGTAGTCAGAGGATTTACCAAGATGGTGGTGAATTAGGGGTTCATTCTTGGTGCTGTATTGCCGGAAAAGATGCAGGTCAATTAAGTAAAGCAGACCCTGCCCATGGGGCACAATTAACGTACTTTAGAGAAATGCTTGGCGCAGAAAAAGGCCCCGAATTTTATTTCTTTACCATTAACGCAGCCCCAGCCGCTACTGTTTATAAGATGCAAAGAGCCGATATGATAAAATATAATCTAGTCACTGAGTAGCCACCTAAAACTCAGTTACACTAGCTCAGTAATAACTAGCACTTCCCCTTATAATACCGAGAGCTTGTTGTTTGTTTCAGATAACAAGCTCTCGTTCTGTCTTTATTTACTGACTCACAGTGCTTTAACATTATACAGTCAGACTGCACTGTCTGAAATCGAGCACGATTCAAAAGCCAGTGATAGCCTAGCTCCGCCTAATTCTGGCGCTCGGCTAATGTGAAGCTTTGATCCCATCCATAAACCAATACGATCCACAATTGCTAACCCCATGCCATGGCCCATATTGCCGCGGCTGTGTTTACCCCGCACGAAAGGTTTGATCACTTGCATCGCTTCTAGCTCGTCTATACCTTGACCATCATCATCTACGTGGATCCACAGCACTTGATGCTCAACAACTAGACTTACACGAATATGTGAACAGCTAAAACGCTGGGCGTTGCTGAGTAGATTATTCATCTGCATAGATAAGTATTTAGGATCGACATTAACTGTGACTGCTTGAGGTATAGACAACAATTCAATCTGATGTTCACCATCATCATGATCTAATACTTTATTCTGTAACCAAGCATTTAACTCTATGGTCTGCCTATTTAACGGAATGTCACCTTGGCCTAATCGAGCATAGCTTAGCAAAGTCATCACTAAGTCTTCCATGGTGTCTAAGTCGCGATTTATGCGTTGGAAATACTTAATTTTTAGCTGTGGATTTTGCGTTTCTTCCAATGCTTCAATGCCAAATCTTAACCTTGCTATGGGGGTTTTTAAATCATGCGACACAGCGCGGCTCAGCAATTTATTGTCATCGAGTAGCTGCTGAATGCGGTCAGCCATGCGGTTGAACTCTGCTTCAATAGTGCCGATATAGGAGGTCTTACTCACTGCAATCCGTTGTTGTAATTCCCCCATACCAAATGCTTGAGTGGCTTGACTTAAATTGATCAGACGGCGAATCAACGGTGACACCCACAACAGTAAAATCAGCACCACACCAAGGTAAAACAACATGGTATACAGCCTATTAAGGTTCAAACCACTATCGTTTTCTATTATCAACGGAGTAGTGATATTGAGCACTTGGCCAGTACTGGATAATAAATAGTGCAACGATATGCCTTCATCGGATTCCAACATCAGAAACTTATCGGTATCGAACTGGGCTTTTAGCGTCGGCGGTAATATAAATTCAACGCTGCCCATTAAAGCCAGCTGCTCAATATTATGTTGATTCCAACTCGTCAGAAAAGCTTGGCTTTGAAGCTGATGATTATCTAATGTTTTGGCTAACCCCGTCCCCATTAAGGTTAGCGCGGCAAGCTGATTGGCCGGATTAGGTTGATCATCTTCTTGATGATAAAAACTGGCAAACTCACTAATAGACCACCCTAGACTGGCAATGGTCACTAGCACCACCAACACCAAAGAAACGATAAGTTTTTTCATGATGTAGTCGCTGCATCATCGCGGCAAAACAAATAGCCTTTGCCACGAATGGTTTTGACTTTATAGGGCTGGTCTTGAGCTTCTTGAAGCTTTTTGCGTAAGCGAGATACGCGGATATCCACGGAGCGATCTAGGCCATCATATTCTATGCCCCTAAGCTGTGACACTAGGTCAATACGGCTCACCACTTTGCCCGCCTGCAATGCCAGCAGCCATAAGACATCGAATTCATTGTCATTAAGTCCCAATGCTTGCTGATGAACCGTGACCGTTTTAGCGGTAGCATTAAGCACTAGGGCACCAAATACCAGCTGTTGTTTAGGCTCTTCATCATTGGCGCGGCGCAGTAACGCTTTAATCCGTGCCAGCAAGACTTGCGGCCGAATAGGTTTGGTGAGGTAATCATCGGCGCCCATTTCCAACCCCTGAATTTCATCCCCATCTTCAACACAGGCGGTCATAAATAAAATAGGCCCTGAATAAAAACCCCTCGCCTCTTTGCAAACATCGAAACCGTTTTTCACTGGGATCATTACATCCAGTAAGACCAGATCCGGCAGTTCTTCAGCGATCATGTCTAAGGCATAATCACCTTGACTGGCAACAGTTACCTCATAGTCATGATCCAGTAAATAATCACTGATCCACTCAGCCAAAGAAGTGTCGTCTTCTACCACTAATATGTGCTTTTTCACTGCCATAACTAAAATAACCTCCAACCTGATTGGCTCTGTTTGGGAGCCTTATAAACCCAAGTCACTACTACTTTAACTCTAGCCAAGGGATCAGCTTTATCATCGGTGATTAAACTGAAAGAGGTTGTCTTATCACCTTCAAAACTATAGTGATATTCTTGCAAGCTTGCCCCATTCCAACACGTTAGCTGACGCCCACTTTTACTCATCACTAGGCAATAGTCGCCTCGACTTGGCGTTTGCCAGCGAAACAATACATCTTGATAGCAAATTTGCCCTTTATGCAAGGCAACGCAACGCTCAGGAGTTGCAGTAAAGGCGATGGTATTGTCCTGACTAAAAGCGGAGATAGGAGTAAAGATGGCGACGCAGATAACTGAGTGGAACAGTGCCGAGAAAAATGCAAAAGAGACATTAAATTTCTTCATAATGCCCCCTAAAACACATAGCTAATAGAGGCGTTAAAAAACGACCCATAATCAGCTTGATTAAAAGGACTATTCGTTATTTCCTTGGAGAGCACATTGAGGCGATACATGGCTCGAAATACCAGTTTCTCACTCAGTGGATAAGCTACACCGAGCTCTATACCGTATGTTACAGCGCTACCGGGGCGATACTCAGGAAATAGCTCAGTCGCTTCTGAGCTCTCAACGCCAAAAAGGCGCCGACTGAGCTTCGATGATGCGTATTCAATACTGGCTAATGCATGAAAATTCCAATTACGAACCTGCCAAGATTTCCCCAACCGAGCAGAGCTAGCAATACCTTGAGCATCAAAATAATCACTTACTATTCGATACTGAAAAATATAGTCATCATCCCAATAGCGTGTAGCCCTGAAACCGGCACCAATAAAGAGTGAATCCATCGACATTAGGTATTCATTACGAACAGCTTCATCCAAAGTATTAGGGGCATCATCTGGATTACGGCTGGTGGAACTTTGCAAGTTGGCGGCTAGAAAATCTAGTGACCAATTAGGTGAACTCCACAGATTTAAACCCAAATTAATCCCATCTTGAGATTCATGTATCATCTCTATAAATAGACCTTTGTATTGATACATGCCGCTGATGAGTAAAGAAGGCTGCACTGACTCATGTTCAGTTTGGCGAATATCTAACTGATTGGTACCGTAAACACTGGCTCCAAGCTCAAAGTAACCGCCATCAGCAAGGCGTGATTCTCCGCCGCGGCTCACGCTAGTCGCTATGTCTGAAGCCACTACTAAGTTAGGCGTTAACAGCAGTCCCAATAACAAACTTCTAAGTAAAATTACATTCATTTTATTCATATTTTTTATCGTGATGTTAGTTTCATAGTGCAAAGAGTTGGTGACATTTCAGCTCGGCATAAAAAAGTTATATGCATGCCCACTAGGGTATTTATTCCCCACAGTTCTATTGGCCTGCTTTTTAAACACTGCGATTAACACTATAGGATTGAAAGTTTAAGATTAACAAAGTATTGCTGCCGTTAGTTTACCCTATTACTCTCTAAGGCTAAATCCGCTACTTAGCATATTATCTCTTACAGCTATCTTTTCAGATTCTGAGCCATTTCTAATGCTATAGAATTAAATTGATCAACTTGTCTCTCCGTTATTGAATCCAGCATGACTTTCATGATGTTATTTTCAATATGCAATAATTGCTTCAAAATTTCTTGTCCAAATTCAGATAATTCGATCAAATGGCTTCTGCTATCCAATGGATTAAGCACTTTATAAATTAAATTCTTTTTAAGCATATCTCTAACTAGTCTAGCTACTTGCCCTTTATCCCTATCTAGTTGTTCGGAGATATAAGCCGCCGTACAGCTACCAATGCGATTAATACAATGAAGCGACTGAATTTCCATTGGAGCAATATCAATACCTGCTTCACGTATTTCTTTGTTTACACATGATTTAAAGGTATGAGTAAGCGATAAAAAAGAATCTGGGATTTGTATAGTCAAAATTGACACCTCTTAATAAGTTGACACTATCAACTATAGCAGCTAAGATTCGACCTGTACATTGTTGACAGTATCAACCATTTTTAAAAGGTGATGAATATGAAGAAAATAGCAAAGAAAATCCTAGTTACGGTGTCTTTAATTTTGACGCTAATCGGTAGCCTTACTTTTGTGATGACTTATCAAAATATCGGCTTTGGCGAAAAGTTTTTTTATCAATGGATAGTGTCGACATTATTAGCAGCCACTACTATGGCTCCAATAGGATTCATGATGATTACAGTCATCAGTAAAATTGCTCTTCTTATTTTCCCCAATGTCTCAGAAGCAAAGCGTAACGTTGCTATTGGTGTCGCAATGGCATTGGTAATGGAAGGTATTATGGCATTAGTAACAACCCTTAATAACATTGGATTTACGGCATTATCAGAACTCATTACAGCTTGGTGGAGTGCGCTAATTATTGCTCTACCACTAGGACTACTAATCTCTTTGATGATGACAACATTAGTTAAACCTAAGCTTGAACGGTACCTAGCTAGATAGATAGAATATTTACATAGAATAATACGGAATTGAGTGTGATTATGATGAGATACAAACATGTAAAAGCTGGCGATGCCGAAAGATACAATCTTAACCAAGGTGAAATAACTTCAATTCTTGCCTCTGGTGTTGACACAGATTATCGAGTTTCCATCTTTGATAGCATGCTTCCTAAAGGCAATGAAGCTCCTTGGCATTACCATGAAATTGATGATGAAATATTTTATCTGATTTCAGGAGAAATTGAGTTTGGCGTAGAGAATGAGGAGTTTGTTGCACGTGCTGGCGATCTTGTTATTGCAGGGCCTAATGTAAAAAGGCGTTTTAAGGCTATCATTGATAGCCATTTACTCGTCATCAATGCACCATCTGGCCCATCGGAGAGTTTTATTAGAGATATTTCAAAATTCAACCAGGATAATTTACCAACTGATTCAGACAAGCAGATGTTTATAGATAAATACAAAATTTACATACTCTAACAATATAATATTACTAGGTTTAACAAAAGTTTCTGATGGGTTTTTCGTTGCACTTAAAATCAGTCGCAAATGCGGATATTTTCGCATATTCGATAGCCATCTATTTTATCATCGAAATCCTATTAACTAAAACCACTTTTCTAACTCACTTCAGTCCAAATGTGAGTTATCTGACCCACACTCAAGGTGCTGCAAATAACATTGCTATAACGCCATATCACCTAAACAATTCTCGACTAAAAAATCTTATCGTTAGGCACAGATAAAGTTCAGGATTTAAACAAAAGTTTGTTATACTCCGCGGCCGCTTATCGATGGCGCTCAATTGGGTGTATCATTCAAGCTTAACGTTTTTCAACTATCCTAAGACGTTAATCAACCCAGTTAAGCATAAGTTCAGCCATTTAATAATGGCTATCGGCCCAAATATTCTAGATTGACCTTGTGCAGCTAACTTAGCTTGCTACAACTTAATCGCTTTGTTTTGATGTACATACAGGAACCGCACCATGAAATTCGAATCTTTTAGCTTCGCCCCAGAAATATTACGCGCGATCGCTGAGTGCGGTTATCAATCTATGACGCCAATTCAACAACAAGCGATTCCGGCAATCCGTCGTGGTGAAGATGTCCTAGCAAGCGCTCAAACAGGCACGGGTAAAACAGCAGCATTTGCACTGCCTATATTACAAAGAATGTGTGATAACCCAAAAGAGACGATGCCGTCTAACACTCGTACCTTAATTCTGACTCCAACTCGTGAGCTTGCCGCACAGGTTGCAGACAACATTAGCGCTTACAGTAAGCATCTTAATTTAACGGTATTAACCATTTATGGTGGCGTTAAAATAGATACCCAGTCACAAAAACTTAAACGCGGTGCCGACGTTATTGTTGCTACACCAGGTCGTTTACTTGAACACATTGTGGCGTGTAACTTAAGTTTGTCGAATGTTGAGTTTTTAGTACTCGATGAAGCCGACCGTATGCTTGATATGGGCTTTAGTGCTGACATTAAAAAGATTCTCCAAGCAGTAAACAAAAAGCGTCAAAACATGTTGTTCTCTGCGACCTTCTCTTCTGAGGTTAAAAAGCTGGCGAATGACATGCTTGAAAAGCCTAAAGTGATTACTGTTGATAAACAAAACACTACTGCCGACACCGTTAGCCAGGTGGTATATCCAGTAGAGCAGCGCCGTAAGCGTGAATTAATATCTGAACTTATTGGTACCAAAAACTGGCAACAGGTGTTGGTGTTCACCGCGACTCGTGACGCAGCAGACAAATTGGTCAAAGAGCTTAACTTAGATGGTATTCCATCGGGTGTGGTTCATGGCGAGAAAGCACAAGGCAGCCGTCGTCGTGCGTTACGTGAATTTGTTGAAGGTAAAATTCGCGTATTAGTGGCCACCGAAGTCGCCGCTCGTGGCCTTGATATTAAAAATCTTGAATACGTTGTTAACTACGATTTACCATTTTTAGCCGAAGATTACGTACACCGTATTGGCCGTACAGGTCGTGCAGGTAAAACCGGTGTGGCAATTTCGTTTGTGAGCCGCGAAGAAGAACGCACCCTAGCTGATATTGAAAAGCTAATCGGTCAGCCAATTCGCCGAGTGACGGTACCGGGTTATGAAGTCGGTAGCCGTGAAGTACTGCTTAAGCAAATTGAAAAGCGCCGTAGTTTTGCTAAAAAACAACAACGTGGTGATAACGCTGGCGCCCAGATGATTGCTGAGAAAAACATGGACGGACGTCGTGTTAAAGTGGGTAAAGTCAGCAGCACGGTTAAATACAAAAAGATTAAATAACTCAACTCGAAAGAGTTAATGGTAATAGAAAAAAGCGCTTAGGCGCTTTTTTTGTGTTTGAATGAAATGAATTGTGTGATTATGAGGTCTACTTTAGTCGGGACATTACTCTATAAGGACTTATCATGTTAAAAACTCTGCTTATTGCCACCGCACTTACGTTAACCAGTTTAGCTAGTGTGGCTAAGCCTATTGCCAGTGACGAGAACAATGTCATGCCACTGCTCAATGGCCACCAGATACCAGCAATAACCCTGCAAGATGTTGATGGTAAAGCGGTTGAACTCAGTAAACTTGTGGCTCAAAAGCCGACTATATTTTTCTTTTACCGTGGCGGTTGGTGTCCATTTTGTAATTCGCAAATGGGTCAGTTAAAAGCCATTGAACCAAAGCTGATTGAGATGGGTTTTCAATTAGTGGGGATATCACCTGACACGCCAGAAAAGATGCGCGCGTCGATGAATAAACAAGAACTCGATTATTTATTGCTGTCTGACACCTCAATGGCGGCATCGCAAGCATTTGGTTTAGCCTATTACACCAGTGCAGATATCACTAAAAAATATACTGCCAGTTTAGCGGTAACCAATGAACTGTTTACTACCCCAGCGGGTGACAAACGTTTAGTGTTACCCGTGCCTGCTGTCTATTTGGCAGATAAAAGTGGTTTAATTCATTTTCAATATGTGAATCCAAACTACAAGGTTCGCCCTGCGCCAGAGCTAATTTTAACCGCTGCAGAGTTACTCGTTAAACCTTAGTTAACGCCAAATTCAAATAGAATCTAGCCAACATTAATCCAATAATGTTGGCTTTTTTAACTTACTCTTTTGAGTCAGCACCCTCTAATTCAACACTATAGTGTTATGACACTTACCCAATCACACTTGGTGTTTTCAACAACCACACTTCTACACACCGATACATCTAGACTTATCGTAATTAAATACAATCTTTCATCACAAAAAACCTCGAAATACAGGCGTTTTTAGCCAATTAGTGCATTTTATATTGGATTTTTAATACCTCACCTCGCTACACTGTTCGGCATATAAGAATATCCCTACACAGAGGCTGTAAATTACCATGTCTATTGCTACTACATTTGGCACAGCAAATACTTCTGGCACGATTAAGGCGATGCTATTAGGTTGCGGTGAACTCGGCAAAGAAGTTGCCATTGAGCTACAACGTTACGGAATTGAAGTTATCGGAGTTGATCGCTACCCCAATGCCCCAGCAATGCAAATTGCCCATCGTTTTCATGTGATTAACATGCTGGATGCAAAAGCATTAAAAGCAGTTATCGAGCTTGAAAAGCCGGATTTAGTCATTCCAGAAATTGAAGCTATTGCCACCCAAACGTTAGTGGAACTAGAACAGCAAGGTTTACATGTGGTGCCAACAGCTAACGCAGCCAAACTCACCATGGATCGTGAAGGTATACGCCGACTTGCGGCAGAAACCTTAGCGATACCAACATCAAAGTACTTTTTCTGTGACACCCTAGCTGAATTTGAACAGGCCGTTACTGACATTGGTATTCCATGCGTGGTTAAGCCAGTAATGAGTTCGTCTGGAAAAGGCCAGAGTGTGATTAAGTCAACACAAACCATCCAGCAAGCATGGGCTTACGCCCAAGAAGGTGGTCGTGCAGGTAAAGGACGAGTAATTGTTGAAGCTTTTATTCCATTTGATTACGAAATTACCTTACTGACGATTAGCGCCGTAAATGGAATCCACTTTTGCGACCCAATTGGCCATAGACAAGAAGATGGCGATTATCGTGAATCGTGGCAACCCCAATCGATGTCGGCTGAGGTATTACACAAGGCACAAGCCATGAGCCAACGAGTTGTTGAGGCATTAGGTGGATATGGACTCTTTGGTGTTGAGCTATTTATTCGTGGTGATGAAGTGTATTTTTCTGAAGTGTCGCCAAGGCCACATGATACAGGTTTAGTGACCTTAATCAGCCAGGATTTATCTGAGTTTGCCTTGCATGTACGTGCGATTTTAGGATTACCAATAAGCAATATTGTGCAGCATGGTCCGAGTGCTTCTGCGGTTATTCTTGCCGAAGGCACATCCACCAATATCCGTTACCAGGGTATGGCTGCCGCCTTAGCGCCAGCCGATACCCAATTACGCTTATTTGGTAAGCCAGACATTGATGGCCGCCGCCGCTTAGGTGTGGCGTTAGCCCGCGATAACTCGGTAGAACAAGCGGTCGAAAAAGCAAAAACCGTTGCCAGCCATATCAAGGTACTGTTTTAACGTCTAACTTAATGATGAACTAAGCCGTGGAATATCTGCGGCTTAGTTTTTTGCTTTAGGCATTGGTTTAGGTAGAGGTTTATCCGCTAAATTAAAGTGCACTAACATCAATAATCGAAACAGCGCCTTAAGCTTACGATCTTACTCAAGCGTACCCGCGTTAATCAATTTGCGCAACACAGCTATTTTCATGTATAGATTGTTAACTAACACATCGCGTTGATGGTCTAAGTATTTATCAAACTCTTTATAACCGTCAATGGTTTGCGGAGCCAACTTAGTCTGACGAATATGTAATCCCGACAGCATCGCTTTATCAAACGCTTGAGTTTCTAGCCCCTTGATAATGTCGGCAGCACTGAATTTTGCCCCAAGCCATCCACAATAAAATGAATATTTGATTCAATTTCAAATTGCAGCGCATGAGTGTCATGAAGCACGTTATCAAATCTTGTACGTTCTTTATCGACAAAATCAAACAAAATTTTCAGAGTGACATGTGCAGGTCCCGTTCAGGGCTCAATGCTGAACACTAAAGTTTTACACTCAACACATTCAAAGTGAGTGATGAGTGCTCGTTTTTAGTCGTTAATTCGATTCAACATTTTACCTTGTTGAAATTTGCGTACATTTTCAACCGCAATATTAAGCAGATTTTGTCTAGCTTGTAATGTCGCCCATGCAATATGCGGCGTGATAGTAATGTTGGCTGCACTCAGTAGTGGGTTATTGCTACTGGGTGGCTCTGTCGATAACACGTCAACTGCCGCAAAGCCGTTACCATTGTTAAGCCATTGAGCGAGATCATTTTCATTAATCAAATCGCCACGGGCGGTATTCACTAATAAACAACCCGGTTTAAGTAAGCGTAAACTGTCGCTATTGATCATGTATTTGGTTGCAGCAATCAGCGGACAATGCAGCGAAATAATATCGGCTTGTTGCAGCAGGATGTCACGTTCGCACCATTGAATGGCATCAGGTAAATTGGTTTTAGGTTTAGCACTGGTAATCAACACTTTCATGCCAAATGCGACACCTAAATTGGCAACCTGTTGGCCAATATCACCATAACCTACAACACCCAGCGTGAGGCCTTTTAATGAAGTTAAGGGTGATAAGGTAAAACAAAAATCTCGTTGCGTTACCCATTGTCCTTGTTTTACGGCTTGGTCATGTAAAGCAACTTGTTGCTTATGATGTAAAATATGGGCAAACACCATTTGTGCTACGGCATCGGGGCCATAAGCAGGAATATTAGTGACAACAATGCCCTGCGCTGTTGCTGCATCAACATCGACCACATTGGTTCCAGTGGCGAGAACACCAATATAGGTTAATGCGGGCAGTTGCTTTAAGGTCGCGGCACTCAATAGGGTTTTATTGGTCAGTACGATGTGCGCACCTTGGCAACGACTGACGATTTGGTCGAGTGTTGTATGGTCGTAAATATCACATTCGCCTAATGCCTCAAGCGCTTGCCAACTCAAATCACCCGGATTAAGTGTATAACCATCTAATACCACTATTTTCATTTACTGCCCCATTTCATTGCTTACAAAAATACGTTATTGGCTTGCGCTAACGCATTCCTCTAGAGGTTTTAATGCGCTCATAAGCGGCTTGAATATCTTGTGCTTTGGTGTTGGCTAATTCCATCATCTCTTCAGGTAAGCCTTTAGCCACAAGTTTGTCTGGATGATGTTCATTCATCAACTTGCGGTAAGTTCGTTTTACGTCTTGATCGCTAGCAGATTCTTGCACGCCTAGCAGCACATAGGCATCAGTAAGCGGCATTTTATTACCTTGTGGCGACTGATGATGACTAAACTCAGCTTGCCAACGCGCCAGTAAAGCATCCAGTTGTGCAGCAAGGCCAAGCTTAGTGGCAATAACCGACAATATTTGCTTTTCATTGGCATGTAATTCACCATCGGCCAAGGCTGTTTGAATTTGGATTTCCAAGAACATTTGTGCTAGCTCAACCCGCCCTTGAGTGGCTTGTCGAAACAGTTCTAGCTGCTTTAGCAAATCAAAATCTGCTTGGCGACCTTGACGAAAAGCCGTTTGCGCATCGATACGAGACTGACCAGACAACTTCATTTGATCCATTAACATGGTAGCAATACGAATATCAGTTTCAGTCACTCGCCCTGACGCTTTAGCAACATGGCCCATTACGGCAAATGTAGAATTAAAAAACATCGCCTGACGTTCACTGCCTTTGCGCATTATCGAGGTTAGTCCTTGGCGCCTGTCAAAAGCATGGCCTAACCATAATCCTAAAATCGCACCAAAAAACCGCCCGAACATATACCCAATGATAAACCCAAAAACTTTACCCCAAATTCGCATGTTGTTTTCCACTACGGTTAATAATTAATACATAACTAGCCACCATCAGATGGCGTAGCTTAAAGCGGTAACAGAGTCTCTATATCGACCAAGCGACGCTGTAATTTATCCAATCGCTCAAGTGTGCCGACATCGCACCAATAAGCATCAAAATGCTCACCTTGTATTTGTTGCTGGCCAATGGATTCTTTAAGCAAAGGACCCAAAGCCTGTTTACCTTCAGGCAACTGACTAAATAATTGAGGATGATAAATCCCCAGTCCAGCAAACGTTAACCTTTGTTCATCGCTCAAGGTTAATTTACCTTGGGCATCAATAGCAAAATCACCCTGTTGATGATGTTCTGGATTATCCACTAACCACAAATAAGCTTGTGCTTCACCTTGGTAAACGCGCTGATAAGCCAAGGTGACGTCGGGCAAGTGATCGATAAAAATATCACCATTGATAACCAAAAAAGGTTCGTCCCCCAACCAAGGTAATGCTTGCTTGATCCCCCCAGCAGTTTCTAACGCTGTGGTTTCTTCGCTATAGTTAATCTGCAAACCCCATCGACTACCATCACCTAGCATTTCAGGTAACTTATACCCTAACCAAGCTTGATTAATCACGACCTCAGTCACACCAATTAACGCGAGTTTTTCTAAGTGATATTCAATTAAAGGTTTACCTGCAACACTCACTAATGGTTTAGGTAAGGAGTCTGTTAACGGGCGCAAACGCTCCCCACGACCTGCAGCCAGAATCATCGCTTTCATGCTTCGCTTACCACCTCATGAGTATTTTTGTGGTTTACTAACGGTAAAATCACCTTGTGGATCCACAGACTAAAATCGGCAATTTGTGGGTATTTAATCCCAATATCTGCGACATATTGCAAGGTTAATGGAATATCAGCCAGATAACCGCGCTTACCGTCACGATGATATAACCGCGCGAAAATCCCCGCGGCTTTGATATGGCGTTGTAACCCCATTAAATCAAACCACTTTGTATAGGTAGCAAAATCAACATTTTCATCAATCAATTGATGAGCTATAGCAAGCTGATAATGATATCGCATTAAGTGATTAACGATATCGTCCGGCCAACGCACGTAACAATCGCGCAGCAATGATACCGCATCATAAGTCACCGGCCCATGCACAGCATCTTGAAAATCTATCACTGCTAGCGCTTGATCATTTATCAGTAAATTACGGCTATGGTAGTCACGATGCATACCCACTTTCGGTTGCGCGAGTACATTGTCTGTTAAGGCGGAAAACGTGGTCGCAATCATTTGCTGCTCATTGTCCGTTAATACGTAATCTAAATGCTCTTTTAGTAACCAATCGACAAAAATAGCTAATTCTCTTGCCACGAAAGTATCATCGTAATCTGCTAACGGTCCATTGTCGGTTTCCGTTACCGTAGCAATGACCGGCAATAAGTTTAATGCCTGCTTATAATAGTCGGTTACATTGTCTTTATTCAGCACCGACAAGAGCTGTAATTCGCCCACATCAGTTTGTAAAACAAAACCATAGTCATTGCAGGTTGCAAGCACTTCGGGTACCAGTAATCCTGCATGTTGATAAGCTTTAGCCATTGCCAAGAATGGTGCTATGGGTACTAAGTCGATAGGTGAATCTGAAACGATATAATCAATGCCTTGATGATGAAGACGAAAATAACGTCGAAAACTGGCATCGCCGCAGATCAAGTTAATGGCAACTTTATCGCCGAAATATTGGTATAACCAGTTACTTAACGCGACAAATCTTGGGTCAGATAAAATCATCTCAATGGCTCTTAACGAAAAATTGCTTTATTATAGCCAGCATAACATTTGGAAACAGCTAAAGAATGGAATGTTTCATCTAGCTGAGTATCTTTTTCTCTCCAAAACTTTCCGGAATCAGAATTCATAAATTATTGACAACAATGCAGATCCGTTATTTTCTGGCACTAAGCCTACTCCCAAATATCGTGTTGGCTGATGAGCCAACAACGACCGAAGCGCCTTCATTGCAATGCGTTGTTGCTCCTCCTGTGTCTCGTTCATTCGAAGACCGTGAGGCATTAACCGGCATATCAGACGATCAAATTGTTATCATTAGTGATCACTCCAGCGTTGCTTACAATAATCAAGCTGAGTTTTCGGGTGATGTCAGTTTCAGCCAAGGACTTCGTCATATTGCGGCTGATAACGCTGTATTAGATCAAAAAGAACAACGCTTAAATGCAGACGGTAACCTTATCTTTAAAGATGAGTTATTTACCGTTACGGCAGATACCTTAGAAGCCCAGATGAGCACCAATAACGCCACCCTAAAAGGCGCTCAATATTGGCTACATGGGCAACAAGTGCATGGCGATGCTGAAAAACTACAGATCACTTCAGACAATAATCTATTGCTAACAAAAACCAACTTCACTACCTGTCCTCCTGGTGACGAATCATGGTTACTCGAAGCTGACATGATCAAAATTGACAGCAAAGAAGAATGGGGTGAAATTTGGAATGCCAAGCTGCGTATTGCCAATATTCCAGTGTTATATATTCCGTATATGACTGTACCTGTATCAGATAAGCGTAAAACTGGTTTCTTATTCCCAAGTTTTAGTACCAGCACCACTAACGGTGTAGAAGTTAGTACTCCGTATTATTGGAATATCGCGCCAGAGTTTGACTTAACTTTCACACCAGACTTCATGTCTTCGCGTGGGCTATATACCAAAACAGAGTTTCGCTATCTTGCTGGAGAACAGCAAAATGGTCAGTTCAATGTTGAATATTTAGGCAGCGATAGTAAGCTAACATCTAATGCTGACCGTTATTTGTATCACTGGAGCCATCAAGGCGCAGTTAACAAAAACTGGCGAGTGAGATCAGACTATACCGATGTGTCCGATAACAATTATTTCAACGATTTAAATTCTGACGTTAATCAATCAACCGATAACCAATTATCACGGATCGGTGAAGCCAGTTATTTTGAACGCGACTGGGACTTCAACATGCGCGTGCAAGATATTAAAGTGCTTGGCGAAGATGAAAAACCATATCAAGTAATGCCACAGTTAAACTTTAATTATCGTTCTGCAGACATTTTTAACACTATCGATTTTAAATTTAATTCAGAACTGACCAATTTCCGCCATCAAGATAACGAATATAATACCGCAACCCGCTTACATTTAGTGCCAAGCTTAATTTGGCCGATACAAGGGCCTGCAGGTTCATTTACCAGTGAAGTTAAATTACTGCAAACTCAGTATTGGCAGCAAAATATAGACGAAGACTCAACATTAAACGACAGTATAAGCCGTACGATCCCGCAAGCGCGTTTACATGGCCAGGTGAATTTTGAGCGAGCAACCCAATTGTTTGATGAACAATACCGTCAAACCCTGGAACCTCAAATTCAATATCTTTATGTCGGCTATGAAGACCAATCCAATATTGGTATTTATGACACCGCACAATTGCAAGAAGACTATTATGGTTTGTTCCGCGATCGCCAATATTCAGGCTTAGACCGTGTTGCAGATGCCAACCAATTTACTTTAGGTTTTACTACTCGTTTATTTGATCAAACTAACCGCGAAAAACTCAAGTTTAGCGTAGGTCAAATCATGTATTTAGAAGACTCTAAAGTCAGTATTGACGATACGTACGAAGAAACGGCCCAGTCAACATCGGTATTAGCGGCTGAATTAGATGCCCAATTATACAACGATTGGTTTGTGAGCGGTTCAGTGCAACACGACACAGAAACGGGTGAAAACAAAAAGAATGAAGTCACTTTAGATTATCGTCCAAGTAGCGACCGATTATTGCAGTTAAGCTACCGATATGTACCCGACTTATTAAATACTAACACCAATGACCAAGTTGATATTTCCCAAGCCGGCGTACGTACCTCGTGGCCTATTAGTGACAACTTATACTTTGTCGGCAACTACTATTACGATCTCAATGAATCTCGTAATATTGAAACTTACACAGGCGTACAATATGAGTCATGTTGCTGGGCATTGCGCTTAAGTTATCATTATCGTATCAAAACCAACTATGACGATGATTTATCAGAAAGCATTGATGGACGCGAAGAGTTTGAAAGCGGTGTTTACCTAAACTTTGTCATTAAAGGTTTAGGAGGTTCAGGTCCGTTAGGGGTAGACGACATGTTAAATGAAGGCTTATTTAACTACCGTAAACCACTTTACTTGAGGAATTAGCATTCTTTTGTGATAGATTGCTGAACCTAGCGACAAACTCATAGTCCAATAACAACAAACATGCTGTTGAGTATGAAGTAGTAACCTTATTTTGGCGATGTATTGCCAGTTTATATTGAATCGAATGTGCCAAGGATTTTGTGGATGAAACACAGTAAAAAAATAATTTTTGCATTACTAGCGTTAGCTATGAGTAACACCAGTATGGCTGCGCCAATGCCATTAGATCGCGTATCAGTACAAATTAATGATGGCATTATTCTTGAGAGTGAAATCACCAACATGGTTTCAACTGTTAAAGCCAATGCTAAAGCAGCGAATCAAACATTACCATCTGATGATGCCTTGCGCACTCAGGTAATCGAACGTCTCATTTTAACTCATTTGCAAATGCAAATGGCTGAACGTATCGGCCTGCAGATTGGTGATTTACAATTAGACCAAACGATTGAAAATATTGCTAAAGAACAAAAAGTAACCGTTGCGCAAATGCAGCAGACTATTGAAAGCGAAGGTACGAGCTTCAGTCAATATCGCGAACAGTTACGTCAAGAAGTCACCCTAGGTGAAATTCAGCGCATTCAAGTGCAACGCCGTATTCAGGTTTCACCACAAGAAATTAGTGGTTTAGTGAAATTGATTCAAGAACAAGGCTTAAAAGATGTTGAGTTTCAAATTGGTCACATTCTAATTGAAGTACCAAGCAACCCAACGAGCGAACAACTTGAAGGTGCTAGCCGCCGTGCAGAAATCGTGCTTAAACGTTTAAACAATGGCGATGACTTCCGTAGCACCGCTATTGCGTCTTCATCAGGTCCTAAAGCGCTAGAAGGCGGGATCTGGGACTTTATGAACATTAACGAAATGCCAACCTTGTTTGCTGAAGTTATCAGTAACGCCAAAAAAGGTGACATAATCGGTCCGATTAAATCGGGTTCAGGCTTCCATATTATTAAAGTAGTCGACACTCGTGGTTTACAAACCCAAGAAGTTGAAGAAGTAAAATCGCGCCATATCCTGTTAAAGCCATCTCCGATATTATCGGAAGATCGTGCTAAAGCGATGTTGGCTAACTTTTTAGCTCAAGTTCGTGCAGGTGATGCTGATTTTGCTAAATTAGCCACTCAGTACTCTGAGGATCCTGGTTCTGCAGCTAAAGGTGGTGAGTTAGGTTGGGCAGACCCAAGCATGTATGTGCCAGAATTTACTCAAACACTAGCCAGTCTTCAGGAAGGCCAATACAGTGAGCCTTTCCGAACTACTCATGGCTGGCATGTTGTCCAACTTGAATCGCGTCGCAAAACAGATGCAACTGAACAATTTAACAGTAACCGTGCTCATCAATTAATCTTCCGTCGTAAGTTTAATGAAGAGTTACAAAACTGGTTAGACGAAATGCGCTCTGAAGCGTATATCGAAATCGTTGAGCCAGAAAGCAAACGAGGCTAAGCAAAATTAATGACTAAACGTATTGCCATCACTCCCGGCGAACCAGCTAGTATTGGTCCCGACTTAGTCATCAAACTCGCTCAACAGGCATGGCCTGTTGAGTTAGTTGTTTGTGCCGACCCCAATTTACTCATGACACGAGCAAAAATGCTTGGACTGCCTTTACAACTCAGGCCGTATCAACCATCGCAACCACCGAAGCCGCAAACAGCAGGCACATTAACCATTGCTCCTTTTACATTAGCAGAAGAAGTTGAGTGTGGCGTACTGAATGAAGCTAACAGCGCTTATGTAGTAGAAACCTTGCGCTACGCTGGTGAAAAAAATATGTCGAATGAATTCGACGCGGTTGTTACCGGTCCTGTGCATAAAGGCATTATTAACCAAGCAGGTATTCCGTTTAGCGGTCATACCGAATTTTTTGCACTACAAGCCAATTGTGCAGATGTCGTCATGATGCTTGCAGCCCCAGGGTTACAAGTGGCGCTAATGACCACACATATACCATTAGCTTACGTTGCAAAAGCCATTACCCGCGACAGACTGCATCACATTATTACCATTTTGCATCGGGAATTGGTCAGTAAATTTGGTTTAGGTTCACCCAAAATTTATGTGTGTGGACTCAATCCACATGCAGGAGAAGACGGCCATTTAGGCCGTGAAGAAATTGATACCATCATACCTGCGCTCAACGAGTTACGAGAACAAGGCATGGATATTGTTGGCCCGTTGCCAGCCGATACCTTATTCCAACCTAAGTATCTTGAACAAGCTGACGTAGTATTAGCGATGTATCATGACCAAGGATTACCTGTGCTTAAATCATTAGGTTTTGGCAAGTCGGTCAATATCACCTTAGGTTTACCTTATATTCGCACCTCAGTCGATCACGGCACCGCGCTAGAATTGGCCGGCAGTGGTAAAGCGGATTGCGGCAGTTTTACCTGTGCATTAAACAAAGCCATCGAATTGGCCTCAAAAAGTAAGTAACCCATTTTAATGAGTAATAAAGTACATTTAGGCCACACGGCCAGAAAGCGTTTTGGACAAAACTTCTTAACTGATCAAGGCGTAATTAGCAGCATAGTCGGCGCTATTGCACCTGATAATGATCATGTAATGGTTGAAATTGGACCCGGTTTAGGTGCATTAACTGAACCTGTTGCTGATATGATTGATAACCTAACCGTTGTTGAATTGGATCGTGACTTGGTGAAACGCTTACAATATCACCCAGTACTTAAAGACAAACTGACCATTCACCAAGGTGATGCGTTACAGTTTGATTTTGGTCAGTTGCAACAGCCTGGCAAGAAAATGAAAGTGTTTGGTAACCTTCCTTACAATATTTCAACGCCGCTGATGTTCCATTTGTTTGAGTTTGCAGAACAAATAGAAACGATGCATTTTATGTTGCAAAAAGAAGTTGTTTTGCGCTTATCAGCAAGCCCTGGTACCAAAGCTTATGGCCGTTTAACGGTGATGGCACAATATTATTGCCAAGTAGTACCAGTATTAGAAGTGCCACCAACAAGCTTTACCCCTGCCCCAAAAGTTGATTCTGCAGTGATAAGATTATTGCCTTTTGAAGTCAAACCTTGGCCGTGTAAAAATGTCGATGTATTAAGACACCTAGTCACGACAGCATTTAATATGCGCCGTAAGACTTTGCGTAATAATTTAAAAACCTTACTGTCAGATGAAGACTTTGCAGAACTGCAAATTGATGCGAGCCTGCGGCCAGAACAAATTAGTGTCCCACAATATGTGGCAATGGCTAATATGCTGTGTGACAAAAAAGATTAATTATAAGGGCATGCATATTGAGCATGCCCTTTTGCTTTAGGACATAATATGAGCCAAGTTGAATCGCCTATTAAAATTAAAGTCGACACCCAATACTTAGAACAACAATCAGATGTCGCCGATAATAAATACCTATTTAGCTATACCATTACCATCATCAACCTGGGTGATAACAAGGTGACTCTTAAAGACCGTCATTGGATTATCACTGACGCTGACGGCGAACAGAATGAAGTAAAAGGCCCCGGTGTTGTAGGGGAAACCCCCACAATTGCACCTAATACGGCTTACCAATATACCAGTGGCACTGTAATGGAAACGCCAGTGGGCTTTATGCAAGGATCTTATGGTATGGAAAATCATAAAGGCGAGCGATTTGTAGCAACAATTCCGCCTTTTCGTCTTGCTGTTCCTGGGATATTCCAATAAGTCATGGCACACTATTTTGTCGGTGATATTCAGGGGTGCTATTCAGAGTTACAACTATTGTTACAAAAAGTGGCTTTTAACCCATCCAAAGATCAACTTTGGGCCGTGGGTGATCTTGTGGCAAGAGGTACTGAATCGTTAGCAACACTCCGTTTCTTCCAGTCGTTACAAGATTCAGCAAAAGTGGTACTGGGCAATCATGACTTACATCTTTTGGCTCTGCACGGGAAATTGAAGCGGCCCCATCCACAAGATCATCTTGATGAATTACTCAACGCTCCTGATATTGATAATTTAGTCAATTGGCTCCGCCAACAACCCTTAGTCAGAACCTTACCTGAACACAATATCATCATGACCCATGCTGGTGTGCCTCCACAATGGGATATAGCAATCCTTGAACATGAAGCTGAGCAGGTCAGTTTTGCATTACAGCAAGATGATTATCTAAGCGCATTAATTGCCCAAATGTACACAGAAGATGCTGAGCACTGGTCTCCATCGTTGCACGGTATCGACAGACTACGTTATTGTATCAATGCATTAACACGTATGCGTTTTTTACACCTTGATGGTCGTCTTGATTTTAAATGCAAATTACCGCCTAGCGAACAGCATTCTACCGAGTTACGCCCATGGTTTGAGTTTGCATCAAAAACAGCGCCGCAAAACACCCTTATATTCGGTCATTGGGCGGCGTTAATGGGCCAAACAGGTAATCCGCACGTTGTCGCATTAGATACAGGCTGCTGCTGGGGAGAGCATTTAACATTATGGCATCTTGAAAAGAATGAAATAATTACCCAAAAAAGGTTAATTTAACGTTAAACTAAAGTACCATTTAGCCGATAGTTAAATGTAGAATTTATTACGCTTGCCTGAGAAACAATCGCCCTTTAATAAATTCAATATCGTGATAAGCGATAACACATACAAGATAAAAATCAGGATCAAATAATAATAGCCGGAGTACTGTATGAAAATTAATGTAGCGACCAGAGTCATTGGTGGTTTTACCGTGGTGACACTGTTATTGATGGTCCTCGGTGGCGTGACCATGCTGAGTAACAACAGTATTAAAGACGGGACGACTATTCTTAAGACGATCAGCCTACCTGCACTTGAATCAACGAGTATCTTAAGTGAGAATTTAAGCACCCAACAAATTGAAGCATTACTTGCTTATTACAGTACTCATTCATCAAAAATTCCAGCAATAGAAAAAAGACTCACTGACTTAGATAACGCATTTGAAAAAGATCTAGCTCGCTTAAATAATTTAGTAAGCAAACAGAATCAACTTACTGCGCCGTTGGCAGCGTTAACTAAAAGCTACGCAGTATATGAAGCGAGTGCTACAAAAATGCTCGTAGAGCGCGAAAGTGCCCTAAGCTTGCAAGAAAAATTACTCAAAATGCGCAGTAACCTTGAAAATGCTGCAGACGACTCATCATCTATTTTATTAGACATCATCGACCTAGAAACTAGTGAAGATCAAACTGAACGCAGTTTGGCCGCATCAGCCAGCCTCGTTGATAGTACATTTATCAATATCATTACCACAATTTATGATTTAGTCGCCTCAACCGAACAAAGCAAGTATGACCTAATCATCAAAGAACTCGATTACATGGTCAGTGAAGCTTCATCCAAATTGGATCATATTGGCCGTCAAGGCAGTGGTATTGTCAGCAGTTCAATTTTAGAAGATTTAACCACAGAAAGTGCAAAAGTCTTTAAGTTACTAAAAGGCAGCGACTCACTTTTAGCCCTAAAACAACAACAATTAAATCATGAGTTTGCTGCTGCTAAACAGTTAGCAGATACGCAAAGCTCAGCCAAAGACGTCAACAAAAAAATGACCGTGTTAGCAAAATCAATCGACACGTTCGCGGGAGATATCAGCACTACAGCATTAGAAATTATTGATTCTGCAGCCATTAAAACGCTACTGGTGGTATTAACCGCCATCATCGTCGCCATTATTGTCAGTATTGCTGTTGTTAAACCACTGACCCGCTCGTTAGAGAAAGTCAATAAAGCCTTAAATGTTCTAGCATCGGGTGATTTAACCCATAAATTAGATGACACTGGCCATGATGAATTCGCAGAATTAGCCAAAAACTGCAACCGATTAGTCGACAGCCTACGGAGCCTTATTGTTGGTATCGTTGATCGTTCAAATCAGTTAGCTGCTGCGGCAGAAGAAACCTCTGCGATTACCTCGCAAACCACTATTGGTATTCAAGAACAAAAGAGTCAAGTGGACCAAGTTGCTGCGGCAACCACGGAACTGAGTTCAAGTGCACAACAGGTATCAATGAGCGCTGATCAAGCACTGAATGAGATTAAACAAGCTGACCAAGAAACACAGCATATGCGTACGCTTGCAGAAGAAAGCAAAAATACCATTCTTGCTCTTGCTGAAGAAGTTGCTAAAGCTGGTATTGTTATTAATAAAGTCCATTCCGACAGTGCGTCAATCGGCTCTATTTTAGATGTGATCCGCGGGATTGCAGATCAAACTAACTTACTTGCCCTAAACGCTGCTATTGAAGCAGCTAGAGCTGGCGAACAAGGACGAGGCTTTGCCGTTGTTGCTGATGAAGTACGTAACTTAGCGTCACGCACCCAACACTCAACCAGTGAAATTCAGCAGATGATTGAAGTATTGCAACTTGGTACGCAAGAAGCCGTTGCGGTTATGGAATTAGGTCGTACTCAAGCAGAGAGCTGTGTTGAAAAGAACGAACAATCAAATCTAGCCTTAGAGACCATTAGTAAGTCAGTTCACCGAGCCTTTGATTCTGGTAACCATATTGCTCAAGCTGCTCAAGAGCAAAATATCGTTAGCCAGCAAGTTTCAGAGAAGCTCGAACATATTGCCTCTATTTCAGAAGAAACCTCGATAGGTGCAGATCAAACCGCACAATCAAGTCAGCAAGTCGCTATGCTTGCTGAAGAACTGCAAGCCTCGGTACGCGAGTTCAAGGTTTAATCTATACAATATAAGATAGTATTCACAAAAGGCCCTTCGGGGCCTTTTTATTGCCTGTATTATTTGATTACGAGTAACTTACACTCAGATGGTAAATGAAATAATCGATTTATACAGAGCAGAATATGATGCCTGAAGCAGAAGCAGAGCAGCCAACTGAGTGTGCTTTTAACTTCTGTTCGAAACGCGTATGTAAACCTTTACTGCAATAGATAGCTCAACCCAAAATGAAAAGTTTACTTCTAGATCAATAGAAAATGAATTTTAGACCGAAATAGATAAGCAGATGACAGATTACGAGTAAGCAAACTAAAAATTGAAACAAAAGAATAAATAGACATGTATAGGACTGATATTATAGTCATTGCTAATCAACATAATGAGTGAATTATCGACATAAAAAATGCCGATAATTACTTATCGGCATTTTTTATTTACATTGACTGACTCATACGATTACACATCGCCAGAATTAGCCACCAACGCGCTCTTTAATCGCGGTAGTAATCGGGCTACCATCATGACCATTGGCAGCAGCCCAGTCTAGAATGGTTTTACCATCAGCCTCTGGAGTTGCTAAGTCACTTGAAGGTAGACGTTTTGCGATAAATTCACCGACATCATTGGCATTTGAATTGTAGGCAGTACGCAATAAACTGCTGCCATCACAAGAAATACCTGAATAAACATTACGTAATTTAACACGACTTTCTTTCATCTTTTTACGTAAACGGCTTTTGTCGTCTGATTTTACATAATCACAAATATTTGCAACCAATTGATCTGTATCGGCAATAGCAGGGGCTGACACAAAAGATGCTGCAATCAGGGCTGCAATAGCTACAGGCAATAGACGCATCTGACACTCCTTTATATTTTATAGTTATATAGCTATGTATAGAGATCATGCTTTAGATCACGTCTACATATTAATTTCAGGGTTAAACCCGACTAATTTAACATTTTTTAACTAAAGTGTTAAAGCTATATTGCAATCCTTTGTCGTTTGTTGCAGTTACTGAGTTCTGTAAATCCCAAGAACCATCATCCCAAGCAGGAAATACTGTATCACCATCGACATCGACATCAATTAACGTTAGATATAATACGTCAGCTTGAGGCAATAGCTGTTGGTAAAGTTGACCGCCACCAATCACCACTATTTCTTCACAATCACCTGCTACGGTGATAGCTTCATCGAAACTTTTTACGCAGGTCACACCTTCAATACTCAACTGACTATTACGGCTAATCACTATATTGTGGCGCCCCGGTAATGGTCGACCAATTGACTCATAGGTTTTACGCCCCATAACAACAGGTTTTGACAAGGTCATCGCTTTAAAGTGGCGTAAATCTTCAGGTAAATGCCAAGGCATTTTATTGTCTTTACCTATAACTCTATTGTTGGCCATTGCGGCAATCATTGCGATACGCATTGAAGCTAAATCCTTATGGTTAAATAATCGGTCTGGTGCGGTAGTAAAGCAAACTTGGTAACGCTAACCCTACGGCCAGCGCGCCTAGAATAAATACTGTTTTTAAACCGTTGACGATGACCTGAGCTGTGAGTTCGGGACTAACCTGACTTTGTGCCGTGAGTTGAATTAATGCTATGACAGTATTGAATGCATACGTTCCTGGCACCATGGGAATAATGGCAGCTACAGCGTACATTAATGGTGGGGCAAGGTGACGTTTAGCAAACTGAATAGTAATCAAGCCAACAATAGCTGCTGCGATAAATGTCGCCCATTCAATTGGCATTGAAAAATGTAATAAAAATGTTCTTGAACTGTGGCCGATAGCACCTGCAATGGCACAATAAATTAAATAGCGTTTAGGGACATTAAACACCATCGCAAAACCAACCGCAGGTATCGCCGAAAAAAATGCATCATGCAGCAACAAACTTAGAAAGGATAACATTAAAAAATCCCTCCCATTTGCATCGCGATCGTAATGCCAATAACCGATGCTAAGGTTAATAGGGTTGCATGACCCCAACGGGAAATACCCACATTCATGTGGCCCTTAACCATATCAGAAATGGCATTAATAAGCGGAAACCCTGGTACTAGCATCAACACGCTTGCCGCCATTGCGGCTTGAGGTGTTTCAGAGAGAGAGCCAAGATAGCCGATTTGAGCAATAGCCGTGATCACAAATGCAGTCAGTGAGAAGTTAACCAATAAATTAAAATGTCGAGATGCCAGAAAAAGACGTACTATCATTCCAACCGATGAGGCAAAAAATGTGATTAAGCATGCCATCATGTCGCCATCAAATAAATGACAGAAACTTGCGCATGACAAACCTATCATAGGAACTACAGCAATTGCGGGATATGTTTTAGGAGAAATATGAGCGAGACGTCTTCGAACTTCATTGGCACCATAAATGCCCTTTTCGGCTAGTATACAGATTCGCTGAAGCTCACAAATCACCATCATATTAATGCCATGAGCACGAATACGACGGGTTGTGGTAATGCATCGACCGTGTACCAAGCTAGTTAATACTAATGCATTGGATGATATTGATAATTCAATGCTAGCAATACCGAGCGCTTTACCAAGGCGCTGACTAATCTCTTCAACAAGATCAGACTCAGCACCATATGCCAGTAATAGCTGCGCACAGCGCACTACAAGGCGGGTAATTTCATTTTGGCTATCTTCGTACACGATGTCCTCAAATGAGTTCTTTAACGCTGATATATAACTTCTACATCATAGTCATCATCATCAAAATCTTCGTCAAAGTCATCATCATAATTTTCATTAGCGTTTTCATCTTCAGCGCTATGATAATTATCCCATTTGAATTCAACATCAGCATCTGCGGTAATTTCTTCCACAATAGCTGGTAAACTTCTAATGTAGTCAAGCATCTTGATGCTTAACTCTTCAGTACCAGTTCGATTGTAAGCTGACATAGTATAAACATCACCTTGCCAATCTAACTCTTTGACAATACGATCAATTTTAGCTTGTATCTCTTCATCTAGCAGTAAATCGGTTTTATTAAATACTAACCAACGCGGTTTTGCCGCTAGCTTTGGAGAGTATTTCTCAAGTTCACCGACAATTGCACGAGCAGAATAAACTGGGTCTACGCCATCAATAGGTTCGATATCGATAATGTGTAACAACATACGGCAGCGTTCAAGATGCTTTAAGAAACGAATACCTAAGCCAGCACCTTCAGCAGCACCTTCAATTAGACCTGGAATATCGGCAATAACAAAGCTTTGGCCTGGACGCGGATTAACCACACCAAGGTTTGGCACCAAAGTCGTAAACGGATAATCAGCAACTTTAGGCGTAGCACGTGATACTGAACGGATAAAGGTTGATTTACCTGCGTTTGGCATCCCTAATAAACCCACATCAGCAAGTAACAATAACTCAAGTTTAATTGAGCGTACTTCACCTGGGGTACCTAATGTTTTTTGGCGCGGAGCACGGTTAGTACTACTTTTAAAACGGGTGTTACCTAAACCGTGGAAACCACCTTTAGCAACAAGAAGCTTTTGTCCATTTACAGTAAGATCGCCAAGTGACTCTTCTGTTTCTTGATCGATAGCACGAGTACCTACTGGTACTTGCAGAACCAAATCACTACCGCCATGCCCGGTACAATCACGACCACGGCCATTGGTGCCACGTTCAGCCATATGGAAACGAGTAAAACGATAATCAATCAGCGTGTTCAAGTTTTCGTTAGCTTGCAGGTATACACTGCCGCCATCTCCGCCGTCACCACCGTCTGGACCACCATCTGGTACATATTTTTCGCGTCTAAAACTAACGCAACCGCTTCCGCCGTCACCTGCTTCTACGCGAATATTCGCTTCATCAACAAACTTCATACTGACTCCTGACGCCACTTAATCTGTAATTATAATCCCAAATCACTGGAATTTGCAGGAAAGCGCTGAAGATAGCATTCATCACGATATCGCCTACTGCATATAAACAAAATCATCAAACTATCAACAACAGTTTAATGATATAAAAAACACAAAAGCCCCACCATAGGCAGGGCTTTCGAGATCTAGCTTAGAAAGAATTAAGCTTCGATGCTAATAAACTTACGGTTATTAGGACCTTTAACTTGAAACTTTACTTTACCGTCTGTTAATGCAAACAAAGTATGGTCACGACCAATACCTACGTTTACACCAGCGTGGAACTTAGTACCACGTTGACGAACGATAATGTTACCAGCTAGAACTGATTCACCACCAAAACGCTTAACACCAAGACGTTTACTTTCCGAATCGCGGCCGTTACGAGTACTACCGCCAGCTTTTTTATGTGCCATGAGTTAGACTCCTAAATTATGCGCTAATCGCAGTGATTTTAACTTCGGTGAACCACTGACGGTGGCCCATCTTCTTATCGTGATGCTTACGACGACGGAACTTGATAATAGTTACCTTTTCGCCGCGACCGTGGCCAACTACTTCAGCTACGACTTTACCGCCAGCAACTAAAGGAGCTCCAACGTGTACTGTTTCACCATCAGCGATCAATAAAACTTGATCGAATTCTACGGTTTCACCAGTAGCAACTTCTAATTTTTCTAAACGAACTGTATGACCTTCAGCAACACGGTGTTGCTTTCCGCCACTTTGAAAAACAGCATACATGGCTATTTTACTCCAAATGACTAACACACTAACTCATATTATTGACGAGACTAGGTGCTAAAAAACTTTTAATGACAATGGGCGCGGATTCTACGCGAAGAATTATCATCAGGCAAGTCTTAATTCACTATCAAATAAAAAAGACCTTATTACTGCACACTATTCATTAATAGCTAATGTGCCTTCTTTAAAATTTAGTTAACATGGCCATGTTCATTTATACCTAAGTTTTATAATTAAATTGGTCAGAATCCTACTAACTATCGTAAAATCAGGATTCTGTATGTTCAATTGTGGAAATACATACTTTGAAAAATAGCACTGATATCCTGTAAGATATGCGCTCTAATTCGATATGACTAATTAAGGGTGCAAGCCTGTCGCCCAACAACCAGAGACTATTATGGATTTAAACGCCATTCGTCAACTGGCTGACACTGATATGCAAGCAGTCAATCAGCTGATATACAAACAACTTGAATCTGATGTAGCCCTAATTAATCAATTAGGCTTTTACATTATCAATGGCGGTGGTAAGCGTTTACGTCCGTTATTATCAGTATTAGCCGCACGAACCGTTGACTATCAAGGCGAGCATCACCTTAAACTCGCGGCGATCATCGAGTTTATCCATACTGCGTCTTTGTTACATGATGATGTTGTTGATGAGTCGACATTGCGTCGCGGCCGTGAGACCGCCAATGCCTTATTTGGTAATAGCGCTAGCGTGCTCGTAGGTGACTTTTTATATACTCGTTCATTTCAAATGATGACCGAGCTCGAAAACATGAAAGTGCTGCAAGTCCTTGCTCATACCACTAACGTACTTGCAGAAGGTGAAGTGTTACAGCTAATGAACTGTAATGACCCTGATACCACTGAAGCTAACTACATGCGGGTTATCTACTGTAAAACTGCAAAATTGTTTGAAGCGGCAACTCAGTTAGCCGGCGTATTAGCCAATGTGAGCCCAGAGCAAGAGCAAGCATTAGCTGATTACGGTAAATATCTCGGCACAGCTTTTCAATTAACTGATGATTTACTGGATTACACAGCTAACGCTGACGAACTAGGCAAAAACATTGGTGATGACCTTGCTGAAGGCAAGCCAACATTACCGCTAATTTATGCCATGGAAAACGGTTCTGACACAGCTAAAAAACTGATTCGAGATGCTATTGAGCAAAGTGATGGCACCAAAGCGATTGATGAAATTCTAGTAGCATTAGAGGAGTCTGGTGCATTAGTTTATACTCAGGAGAAAGCTCAAGCAGAAGCACAGAAGGCCATCGATGCACTCACTGTTTTTCCTGACAGCGACTACAAGCAAGCACTCATTTCGTTAGCTCATCTGTCGGTTAATCGCAGCAGTTAATAGTAATGAGTAACAATCAGTTATTAACTGCATAATCCATCATGAATTCATTTTTTGATGTTGATGCATAAAAAGGTGTGAATACTAAATTCACACCTTTTTTTATGATCAAACTTGCCAATTTATGGCTAGGTTGCCTTGTTCAATTAATAATTGATTAATACTTGAAAAGTGACCGCAACCAAAAAAACCTCGGTAAGCAGATAATGGCGATGGATGCGGGCCGTTCAATACATGATGATGCGATGCCGTAATCAAACGACCTTTCTTGATAGCATGATTTCCCCAACACACAAATATAATCGGCGAAGGTTGTTGGTCTAATCGCAGCAATACATTATCAGTGAATGTCTCCCAGCCAGATTTAGCATGTGAATGAGCTAACCCCTGCTCTACCGTCAGTACCGTATTTAATAGTAAAACACCTTGCTCAGCCCAAGAGGTTAAATTGCCATGTTCGGGAGTCACAAAGCCTTCAATATCATTCGTTAATTCTTTATAGATATTCGCTAATGATGGAGGCGGTTTAATGCCTTTTTTAACCGAAAAAGAAAGCCCATGTGCTTGATTGGGCCCATGGTAAGGGTCTTGCCCCAGTATCACGACTTTAACCTCCGAAAGCGGCGTTAAATCAAAAGCAGTAAACACTTCATCATCAGGCGGATAAACGGTTTTATTATCGGCCCTTTGAGAGGCTATAAAGTGTTGCAAATGTTGATAATATTCCTGAGATTGTTGTTGCTCAAACAACTCTTGCCAATGAGAGGTCATTCAATGAATTCCTTAAAAGTAAGCGATAAATTAGTGAACGGCTCAGTCTTTAGTTACTATTAACAGATTAATCACCATTATGAATAATATGATGCCATTACGTAATAATAAAAGCACCGCTAAAAGTGGTTTTACCCTTATTGAACTCGTCGTTGTTATTATCATACTTGGGATCATCGCTGTTATCGCTTTACCGAAGTTCATCGATTTAGGCCAAGATGCTAAAATCGCCAATGTAAAAGCAACTGGCGGAGCATTTTCTTCAGCAATAACCTTGGCTCATTTGAAGTGGGCCGCGATGGGGTATTCTGGCCCAGCAGATAATTTAGCTATTTTCAGTCAAGCCGGAACCGATGGCGAACTGGATATGAACCAATGGGGCTATCCTGCACAGAATTATCCACCTTACGAAGCCTCTCCAAGACTGAATAACGTTAATGACTGCCTTTCCGTCTGGCCTACTCTGTTGCAGGATGGTCCAAGCGTTTCGAGTAGTGCAGATAAAGATTCATCTGATTACCAAGCGGAATATATCAATCCAGATCAATGCCGATATAACTACAACTCGCTATCACTTATGTCGATATATTATGACTCACGTAACGGCCAGGTCTTGGTAGATTCAGATCCCAATAGCTAATTTTTTACCTGATATTTTCCAATAAAAACGTTACACTCAATGGAAAATTAACTCACAAAAAGTGGATCTGATGTCTGAAGCCAAACCAGAATTAACAATGTATCAAATAGCTGACCAATTTATTGCCCTAGCCAATCAACTAAGCCAACAAGAAAATGATATTGGTAAAGTGGGAACAGCAATGAGATTTGCTTCAGCACGCTTTAATGCGTTCGAAGCCTCAATTAAATCAGCTGATCTTGCTGCTGAAAAAGATCATGCATTAGCTTGGTTCTCTGATGAATTTAAAGCCATGCTAAAAGAAAACTTAGAAGATCATATTGCTAATCCTCCTGTAGCGGCACCGCAACAAGAGCAAAAAAGCGATGATAGCGTGCAAATGTTTAAAGGTGCCTAGCATTCGCTAACAACGTCACTGATAATTAGCCGTTAATCAATAATCCCTACCAGAGATCTGGTGGGGATTACTTTTTTAAAATCAGCCACATTTAACACTCCCCATCACCACTTACTATTTTCTCTGTTCGCTTTAACAACTAAACCTATGCATAACCAGCATAATTAATCACAGTAACCCGATTAGACATCGGTGTTATAACAGCGTGTAAATAACCCTAATAGAAAGTAAAATCAATACAATACCTGAGAGTCTATCAATCAACTTTGCCTTTTCACGTAACTTAGGTAGTACAGCAGAATGTGATAACACAAATGCGATAACGGTATACCACAAGCCATCAATAATTAACGGGGTGAACACTATTAATCCTTGGCCTGTGGTCGTTTGTGCAGCCAAGACGAATTGACTAAATAAGGCTAGAAAAAACAATAATATCTTAGGATTAAACAGTGAAATAGCCAGCCCGTCACGAGCAGCAACCCATAAACTAGTGGCTTCCCCAGCAGCTAACTTTTGCTGCATCCCGCCTTTGGAACCCAGCGCTTGAATACCCATCCAAGCTAAGTAAATTGCTCCGATTATCGCTATGGCATTAAAAATTAATGGAGATGCTTTTAATATTGCAGCTAAGCCCAATAAAGTCACCAGCGCATACACGCCAATACCAATTGAATGCGCCCAAGCACACACTACACCGTGTAATCTTCCACCACTAAGTGTATGCCTCACTACCATGGCTAAACTAGGGCCTGGAGACATAGCACCCAAACAGCATATCGCTAACAATCCCAGCCAAGTACTTAACGTCATAACACCTCTTTAATTTACAGTTAGCCTATCAATCATCTTTGTACAAAAATAATTTTAACAACCAGTTAAGTATGCGCTGTTAATGTCGCGTCACTTATAAGTGATGAATATGATAACGTATTTACCGAGGAAACCTATGACCACATTAATGCTGATATTACTCTTGGTTATTTTTAGCGCTGTAGTGATATTGATTTGGGCTAAGATAAAAGGCAAATCGATTCCGACCTTAGTGATAGCCATGCTCATTTTCATGGGGATCTGTTTTGCGGGGATCATAGCATTTGTTAATAAAGGTGAAGACTATCAAGCATATCAAACATTGAATTGGCAGCCACTTGAACCTGAAAAAATTGCTACCTATGTTGAACAAGGCAATATTGTGTTTGTTGATATTACAGCCGACTGGTGTGTCCCCTGCCAAACCAATAAAGCCAACGTGCTTCATCGCGAACAAGTCGTAAATCAATTAAACCAACAACACATTATCCTCATGCAAGGTAATTGGACTCAAGCCGATACCGTTATTGAACAGTATATGGGACAGCAAGCGGCTGCTGGCACGCCGTTTAATAAAATCTACGGCTCATCCTACCCTGAGGGTATTGAGTTGCCTAAAGCGCTGATTATCGACGATGTGTATCGAGCATTGGCTTTGGTCGTCAAATAAAATACTTAATCTTCAAAAATATTTAGTCTTCAAGAAAAATTCTTAAAAAATGCTCTCAATAAAAAAGACTGCCGAAGCAGTCTTTTTAGTTTTTGATTGGTTTTTTGAATGTCGCTAACGCTTAGAACCGGTAATTAACACGGCCGTAGTAGAAACCACCGTTGTAATCAAATGGACCACTCTCGTAGTACACTGCACCTAATTCACCCAAAGTGCCATCTTTTAGCTTCTGCGCTTCTTGATCGAAGATATTGTTTGCGCCCACTGATACCGTTAGGTTATCAAGTACCGCATAGCTCACTTCAAGATCGATAGTCACTGCAGCGTCTGCCACTTCAGAACCCCAATCAGAGGTATCATCAGCGTGTGTAGCGTAATATTCACCATACATATTACCACGAACTGACATGCTTAAATCATCCCAGCTTTGGCCCCAAGTAAGGGTTGCACGGTGTGCAGGAATACCATCTTCTAAACGACGAACTTTACCTGCATCTGTTGTTTCAGGGTCATATTTATCAACACTGGTATCAGTCCAACCATAAGCTAAACTGAACTTAGCATCACCTGATAGCATTTCTGTAGTATAAGACGCTACAACATCAACACCTTGAGTCGTTGTATCAAAGTCATTAGTGTAGAAGGTTACCGCAGAGATCAACTCAGGGAATTCAACACCAGCAGCACGTAATGCATCATAGTCACTTGCTTCAACCGAGATTTGACTAGATTGTGCAATACGACCAGTAACTTCAATGTTGTAGTAATCAACAGTTAAGAACAAGTTATCATATTGGTAGACGAAACCTGCTGCAAAGCTAACAGACTCTTCAGGATTAAGAACTTCACCACCATAGAAAGCCGCTAATGGGTTTGTTGGTGGAGCAATGAAGGTTTGAATCAAGTCACCGTTAACAATCGATGTTTGAGTGTTAACTACGTTTTCTTGACCAACAGTTGGCGCACGGAAACCAGTACTGTGTGATGCACGGAATGATAATTCATCGGTTGCAACATACTGCGCGGTTAACTTGTAGTTTAGTGTGTCACCAAAAGTAGAGAAATCTTCATAACGAAGTGCAATACCTAATAAGAAATCTTCGGTTAAATACGCTTCAACGTCAGTATAAATACCAATGTTATTACGGTCGTTTTTACCGGCTGATTCAGGGCCAAAGCCTTTAAAGCCGTGTGAGCCAATATTGAATCCCTGATCGGCATAAGGGCCTGCAGTCCAAGAGGCGTCATCACCTTGACCAATTTCGAATGATTCTTCACGCCATTCAAAACCAGTAGCAAAACTAATATCTTCTAAGCTACCAATAGTAACGAAACGGCTAAAGTCGATATTAACAGTTGTTTCTACTTGCTCGTAAGAACCGGTATCAAAGTCAGTTGGCGTGTCTAAACCCAATGATGGGTTAAGAGAATTTTTTAAACCAAAGCTGGCTTTGTTGCTACCGGTACCCGCACTGGCATCATACATCCACTCGCCTAGCTCACCTTTAACACCAGCGAAGAAAGACATATCTTCAATTTTACCGGTAAATTGTGGTGTATACCCGCCTGGACGAATTTGGTTCATTGAGAAACAGTTAGGATCGGCAACCATTGCTTGATACTCAGGAGTATCAAGCACGTTTGGAACATTTGCTGGTACGACACCACAGGTTGATTGGTCGCCATTAACAGCGCCCACTAATAATGTTTCACCACCATCTACTGAATAAACGTTACCGCGGTTATGTGGATTACGATAATAGAAACCACCTGTTGCTTCACGTGATGACACGTTACCAAATGCATACAAGTGAGTGTTATCATTGATATCAAAACCAGAGTTTACGAATACAGTAAAATCATCATTGATCTCTGGATTACCCCAAGTTTGCGCAGGATTAAGAATTGAGGTATTACCAGCATCAGCAATGGCTGCTGCATCTGGACGCTGGACACTACGGCTAGTCGCATCTGCGGTTTTATATTGTGCACTGATATTAACAAAGCCATCATCAGTCAAAGGTAAACCAATGTTACCGTCAATTGTTGTTGCTGCGCCGTCACCTTCGTAGTATTCACCTTGGCTGACAGTGATAGAGCCACCTTCAGAGGCATCTTTTAATACAAAGTTCATCACACCAGCAATCGCATCCGAACCATACTGAGCTGCTGCACCGTCACGTAATACTTCAACTTGCTTTAATGCCACACCAGGAATAACCGAAATATCTGGCCCTTGTGCACCATCGTTAATGCCACCACCTTGGAAAGCAATAACTGACGCACGATGACGGCGTTTGCCGTTAACCAAAATAAGTGTACTGTCAGATGGTAAACCACGTAAGTTAACCGGACGAACTAACGTTGCTGCATCACTAATCGGTTGTGCACGAGAGTTAAAAGAAGGCACTGATGTCACTAACATGTCGATCATGTCAGTCGAACCGTTTTTCTTTAGGTCATCACTGCTAATGATATCAATTGGAACCGGTGAATCACCAATTGAACGAGGTGCTGCACGTGAACCGACTACTGCGATTTTTTCAACGTTTTCTTTCTTTGCGACTTCTTCATCGGCTGCGAATGCTTGAGCACTTGCAACAGATCCGGCAAGTGCAAATGAAATGGCTAAGCTCAAAGAGCTAATACCAAATTTAGATTTTTTTGATTGCATCATTATTATGTTCTCAACTGCTTATTATTGTTGTTTGTCGACGATATTTTTCACAAAATGAATGAAAAACATGTCTCTCCCTATCGAAACACTCCCTATCTCGACTACATTTTTATAACAATTGAAAAACAATTGCTAACACTTTTTGGGATAAATAAGTAAGCGCTAAATAGCAATTAACAAAAGAATACTCTAAGTAATTGATTTTTGGTGACATAGATCACATATAGAATTATTTTTGAGAAGTAAACTTTTTTAACGAAATCAACCCAAAACACAAGTGTAACTATTGGTTTACACTCTAAATCGTGCTTTGATGACGATCTATTAAATGAGTTATCTAATGTTGATTCAATTTCAGTGAATCTTTGCCAATTGATATTGACCCGTGTAAGTTAGTAAAAATAATCTAAACGGACGTTTGATTTATAATAATAACCAAAAATATCTAAGGTGGTATGCATGGCTTATGATGCAGATTCAGTACTTGATTTACACCAATACACATCCATAGTTGATTTGATCGAAAAAGCCTGTGACAAGTATGCTGATAATGTTGCATATGCATGTCTTGGGAAAAGCACTACCTTTCGCGAAATAGAACAAGGCTCGCGCGATTTTGCCAGTTATTTGCAACATAGCACTTCATTGCAACCAGGCGACAGAGTAGCGATACAATTGCCTAATATTACTCAGTTTGTGATTGCGGCTTATGGGGTAATTCGAGCAGGTATGGTGCTAGTCAATACCAATCCGATGTACACGGAACGTGAACTTATTCATCAATTTAACGACTCAGGTGCAAAAGCCTTAGTCGTATTGTCGGATTTACTACCTACATTAACTAACGTGATCGACAAAACAACAGTAGAGCTGGTGATTTCGACCCACGCAATGGATCTTATCCAACCGCAACCTCAGCCTGAAACCCCTTTTAATAAAGTGGCATTTACCTCTGTGCTCACTGAAGGTGCTAAGCATCCTTATCAAGCGATAAAACCTAACCATGATGATTTAATTGCTCTGCAATACACCGGCGGCACAACCGGTTTATCGAAAGGCGCTATGCTCAATCATGGCAACCTTTTGGCTAATTCTGGTCAAGTAAAATCACGAATTGCTAGCACCATGACCGAAGGGCATGATGTGTTTGTCGCGCCATTACCGATTTACCATATCTATGCATTTATGGTTAATTTGGTGCTGTATTTTGAATCAGGTAGCTGTTCAGTATTAATTCCCAATCCTCGTGATATTGCAGGGCTAATCAATACCATGAAAGCCTATCCATTTACTGGCTTTGCGGGTTTAAACACTCTATTTGTTGGCTTATGTCATCAGCCAGAATTTAAAGCCTTAGATTTCAGTAAAATGAAAATAACCATTTCGGGTGGTACTGCATTAACGAGTGCAGCAGCTAACTTATGGCAACAAACCACCCAATGTATGATTTCAGAAGGTTATGGTTTGTCTGAAACATCTCCTGTTGTCAGCCTTAATGCACCAGGGCATCAACGCCTCGGTACTATTGGCAAACCTGTATTGGGCACTGAAGTTCATGTACTCGATATGGATGATAATGAAGTGGCTATCGGTCAAGCTGGCGAACTCGCAGTGCGCGGTCCGCAAGTTATGCAAGGGTATTGGAATAAACCACAAGAAACCGCTAACGTCATGACAAAAGACGGATTCTTTAAAACTGGCGATATTGGCATTGCTAGCGAAGATGGTTATCACACCATTGTTGATCGTAAAAAAGACATGATTATTGTTTCTGGTTTTAACGTCTATCCTAATGAAGTTGAAGACGTACTTTCAACTAATGAGTTAGTTTTAGAGTGTGCTGTCGTCGGGGTTGAAGATGAACGATCTGGCGAAGCAGTAAAAGCCGTGATTGTATTAAAACAGCCGCCAGCGGATATCGAGGCAGTCAAACAGGCGATTAATGATTACTGCCGCAGCCAACTGACTGCGTATAAAGTGCCACGCATTATTGAGTTTACTGAACAGTTACCGAAAAGTGCTGTAGGGAAAATTTTGCGTCGAGAACTACGTAAATAAAAGCTAGGTAAATAAGTGCTAGGTAAGTAAGTACTACGCAAGCAAGAGATGAGCCAAGCAGGTAAATCTTAATGTGCTTAAACGCTATGTAAGTTACCTCAACCCAGAGCAATAACTGATTATCAAACTGCGATTAATGTCATTTGAAAAAGTTAATTGATTCGAAAATAAAAAAGATGCTTCGGCATCTTTTTTTATTTCTCAACGACACACTCACTGCACAAAGCAGTAACCATTATGACGGCTCGTTATCCATCAATAACTGTAAACTGGCAAATTCGCGATATAGCTCATTGCTGGCCATTAATTCGTTGTGAGTACCACTGGCAATTAGTTGTCCTTTATCTATCACGAAAATCCGGTCTGCATTGATAACGGTAGCTAAACGATGAGCAATAATCACTGTTGTACGTTTGGCCATTAATGAATCCAGAGCCTGTTTTACTTTGATTTCGCTTATCGCATCTAACGCACTCGTCGCTTCATCAAGCAGTAATATTGGTCTGTCGGCAAGAATCGCTCTTGCGATAGCAATACGTTGCTTTTGCCCACCAGACAAACGCACGCCACGTTCACCTAAATAAGTCGAATAACCATCAGTAAATTCTCGAATAAACTCATCCGCTTTAGCCGCAATGCAAGCCTGTTTTACCTCTTCATCGCTGGCGTCTAAGCGGCCATAGCGCACATTATCGAGTACGTTCATGGCAAAAATCACCGACTCTTGCGGTACAAGTGCATACTGTTGGCGTAAATCTGCCAATGCCAAAGTAGAAATATCAATACCATCTAATAATATCCGTCCTTGTTTAGGCTGGTAAAAACGCATCATCAATTCAAATAAGGTGCTTTTGCCTGCTCCACTAGGCCCCACTAAAGCGACTCTTTCACCAGGAGTAATCGACATCGACAACTGGCGGATCACGTCTTGCTCAAGATCTGACGGATAAGCAAAGCATACGTTATCAAAACTAAGTAAACCTTTAACAGGTAGCACTACTTGGTTGGGGGTCACTTGCTCGGGTATATCAATCGGTGTTTTGACTAACTCAATTAAACGCTCTGCTGCACCAGAAGCTCGTTGAATTTCGCTAAACACTTCACTGATAGTGGCTACAGCACCTGCAACCATTACGGCATAAAACATAAACGCAGACAGCTCGCCACCGGTGATACTGCCAGACATCACATCTTGCGCCCCAATCCATGTAACAAAAGCAATTGCAGCAATGCTTAAAAACATCACCGTTGAAATAAGCAGCGCACGATACATAATACGGCCTTTAGCCACATCCATAACCGCCTCGACTCTGTCAGCAAATAGCTGGCGGTCTTTAGACTCATGGGTATACGCTTGAACAGTATGAATTTCATGCAATGTTTCATCAATATAAGCGCCAAGATCGCCTACCCTATCTTGACTTTTACGCGACAAGGTTCTGACTTTTCGGCCAAAAAAGATCACCGGGCCTAATACCAAAGGAACGGCTAGCAGCACTAATGCCGTCAACTTAACACTGGTAAATGCCATCATAACAATGCCACCAATCACGGTCACACTTGAACGCAACGCCATAGATAAGCTTGACCCGACAACGCTTTGTAACAAAGTACTGTCTGCCGTAAAACGTGAAATAACCTCACCGGTACGCTGAGTCGCAAAAAAAGCTGGCGATAACGACAATAAATGATTGTAAACCTGTAACCGAATATCAGCACTAACCCGCTCACCAAGCCAAGTCATCAGATAAAAACGACAGAAAACCGCAGTTCCACTGATTGCTGTAATAGCAATAATAAACAACATGATCTCATTCAATCGCCCTGCATTATCGGCAATAAATCCTTCATCGACCATTAACCGCACCCCTTGCCCAAGCGATAGCCATGCAAGCGATCCAATAAATAGAAATACAATCGCCGCCACTACCTTCGTACGATAAGGAGACAGAAATTGTAAAATCCAAGGTAGAACAGAATGTTTTAAAGGAGGTTTAGCAGAAGATATAGACTCTGTTGAAGTCGTCGTTGGATTCGTCACAGTATTAACCAGCATATATAACTAAGATGTCCTGATAGTACCAACAAAACACCACATTGTAGATGCCTTAACAATAAGACGTCGACACAGCAGGTTTACGACCGCCGAACAAATGATGCTAGTATCAAATAAAAAATAAGATGAAAAACAGCATGAGTAATAAAATGAAAAATAGCATGACAAATAATATAAGACCATCGCACGGCTTTACATTAATAGAGTTGGTTGTTGTGATTATTATTTTGGCCTTATTGGCCGTTGTCGCGAGCAGTAAATTCATTAGCTTACGCAAAGATGCAATTGTATCTACCATGGGAGGGATGGAAACAGCAATGCAATCAGCTGCGACCTTAACCTATTCAAAAGCCGCTATTGCTGGAGTAGAAAGACTTGCTACTACGACGCTTAATATTGATGGGGTCAATGTTAACTTAGCTTATGGCTATCCCGACGGAACAGCCGCAGGTATTGCAATGCTAATGAATATTCCCGAAGGTGATTGGCAACAACGCAAAAGTACTTTGCCTATAACTGCATGGGTATATTGGCATGGAGTCATTAAAGAGGATGCGGGCGTTGCTGCATGTTATTTACGTTACAGGCAAGTAACATCAGCCACCGCACGCCCTGTTATAGATGTTCAAACAAGCGGATGTTAAGCACCAATAGGTTTAAATAAACATAACATTAAGACTCAGGGTAACGTTTTTCAATCGCTTTCAGCGATCGTAAAAACAACCCTATACCCCCCACACAAAGTACCAATATAACGATTAAATCAAATGCACTCATGTAAGAAAATCGAAAATTAATCGAGCTTATCACGCCAAAAATCAGTGCCACTAACGAGCCAAATGTCAGTAACCATCCAAGTATGTTTCTGCCATTATAAAACATCAGTCCCACACCAAACATAAAGGGTATCATCACCATTCCACTGGTAAGCCCAAAGCCGCCCAGCTGATATAAATGGCTGCTAAAGCCAAATGAGCTTGTCACTTTAATGGCATTAAATAGCATATAAAAGCCACCGCACATCATCACTAGCCCAATAAAGAACTGACCTATTCCACCTGACGTTCCACCAGCACCTTTCATCAATATCCCTTGAAAACCATTATTTTAAGTCAATATATTGATGTTACTGAAGCGTGCAATTAATAGCAATCATCTCTGCAGCACGGCCATTTTCATGACGTTAGGTTTTAGTTTCAAAGTTAAAAAATCAATATCACCTTGTTCTGTATCCTAAATTCAACATGTCGCTTAACACGAGTTAAACAAGGAAGCTTTGATAATCAGTTAACTAGCGACACTCCACAAAATTATCCCTATCAACTTGTTTAAGCCTAAGCCTCGCGCTAGTAAGTGTTATCTGAGATAATATCGGGCTATTTTATCGATATTCTTTTTATTAGGTAACACCGTCATGACAACCCAATTTGCTTGTTCAGGTATAGAGCTTGAGCTTTTTCGTTATCCAAGCCAACAAGCATCAAACTTACAAGCATGGGATGCCGCTGATGAACACCTAGTAAAGTACTTAATCGACACCGAAATAACAGCAACCACTACCGCTATTCTAAATGACAACTTTGGGGCTCTCACATGTGCATTAACCATGCAATATCCACACAGTGAATTGCTTGTCGAAACGGATGCTAAAACCAGCTTGTTAGGTTATCAGCAAAATTTATTACACAATAAACTCGCATCAACCAACATACATTGGCTAAACAGCCGCGAAACGCTGCCACAAAATATTCAATTAGTGCTGATGAAGTTGCCGAAAAACCTACACTATTTTGGCCAGCAACTTGCGCGTTTATCAACGGTGCTTCCAGCAGGAACCCAAATTCTGATTGGTGCTAAAGCCAAGTCAATCAATCCAGCATTATTGGCCAGTATTGAAAAAAATCTAGGTCCCGCATCCGCCAGTTTAGCGTGGAAAAAAACACGGGTAATTAGCTGTATTAGCGATGGTAAAAAACGCTCATTAGCGAAAGCGGTGAGTTGGAATGTCGATGAGCTCAAACTCACTATCAGTAACCTTGCTAATGTATTTGCGGCCAATAAGCTCGATATTGGCGCAAGGATTATGCTCGACAACATGCCCAAAGGTGAATTCAAGCACATTATAGACTTAGGCTGTGGTAACGGTATTTTAGGATTGCACGCAAAGCAATGTTATCCCAATGCGCAAATCCACTTTGTGGATGATTCTGATATGGCTATCGCCTCAGCAAAGCATAATTGGCAAGCGAACGAGTTAGACACTCCATCTCAAGATCTTCAATCCCAAGATCCTCAAACTGAACAAATGCCACAAGCTTTTTTCCATTGGGACGATTGCCTGAGTAATTTACCAGCGGATGTTGAACCAGATTTAGTGATATGTAACCCTCCGTTTCATCAAGGTGAAGCCATTACTGACCATATCGCTTGGCAAATGTTTGTTGATGCACATAAGCGCCTAAAAAAAGGCGGTTTATTACATATCGTTGGTAATCGACATTTAGCCTACCACGTTAAAATAAATCGCATTTTTAAAAACTGCACCACGGTTGCCTCTAATGGTAAGTTTGTCATTTTACAAGCAATAAAATAATGTCCTGAATGAGGTACTAAGTTCATGTTCCCCTACATGGCCTTGCATATAAAACCAAACCAATATTGATAGTAACGAGCAAGGGCCGACACAATTTATGTGCAGCCTTTCACTCGTATGTAATTCAACTCACTACACCTTGTTTATCTAGTACACCCACATTAACTAGCATAAATAACCATTGAACATTCATTAGTGTGAACGGCGATACAAATCTCTTTTTGTTGTAACTAAAAGTAAATAGCTTTGTGATGTTCATATCCCTTGAATAAATAACTATATGTCCGATTGTGTTGATCACTCGTTCGCAATAACAAGGCATCAATAGCCGCAATGATAAGTGAACAGAATGATTAATAAGCACTGAGCTTATGACCAATACCTTCCCTCGCTTAATAACTCACTATCGGTATTACCAAGTCGGTATAATTGGTTAGCGCACAAATAAACTAAATCCTATAATGACATTACCAAAATGAGTATGGGTAGTGGTAACAACACAATTCAATCATATTTATCTAGATAGAACAGCCGCTACACTAACTAATGAGGATAAACTCCTGTAATAATATTGAAGCTAATTATGATATTTCTTATATTTTTAAAGACCAATTTAACAGCTTATTTTCTGAGTAAGTTGACCATAAAGAACATCAACTGACTAACCAAGTTGCTTAATTGGTCGCTATTTATGTGGAATATTACAACTTCAATAGCGCAAAAAAATCATGTAACAAATAGCTAAAGTGGCCGCTGAAAATGCGACACATCGCATTGGGGATAGGATTATTGATGGCGTTAACTAAATTGCTTGTTATCTCAAGCTGGCAGTTGAAATCATGAAGTCATCTTTACCGATATTATGGTCAACATCACTCATAGCATCCCTCATAATATCTCTCATAAAAAACGCGCTAACACTTAAGCGTGAGCGCGTTAATTTTATCGAATGAGCTAATCCGCTTTAAAAGCAATTAACCTTTTGTTTTTACTAAACTCTCAATTGAATACAAGTCTCGATTAGCACTATTTTTCCGACGAACTTCTTCTAATGCCTGCTGTTCTAATTTATCAAACAACACATTGATTAAGCGATTAAAATGCTTATGCATTGCTAAACGAGCCTCGGCGGCATCGTGCAGTGATAATGCCTGATAAATTGCGGTATGTTCTGCTAAGGTTTTATTATTGTCTGTGCTACAAACAATATTATAATCTTCAATGATTTCATTACTTGATGAACGCAGTGCCCACATGTTTTCAAACAAATTTATCAACGCGCCGTTACGAGTAGAATATGCGATGATCTGATGAAACAGCTCGTCTGCTTCTTCGACATTTTGCATATCTTTCATCATTACTAATGTTTCATGGAGTTTTTCAAGCTCTTCTGCAGTAATGGTTTTTGCTGCTAAAGCAGCTATTTCACCTTCAACTAAAGCACGTGCTTGGGTTAATTCAAATGCGTTAACATTATTAACCGCTACCGGTTTTTGCTGATGATCAACCACGTACACGCCAGAACCCGTTTTCACTTCCACTTTTTCACGCACTTCTAGTGCAATAATAGCTTCACGAATAGTTGGCCTGCTTACTTCAAACTTTTCAGCAAGCTCACGCTCTGGGGGTAAACGACTGCCTACCGGATACTCGCCACTGGCGATAGCGGCTTCAATCGTATCGACTATTCGCCAAAATAAACGACGGTTTTTCATATACCTTCCTTCGAAAAGTAAAACCAATTTACTGGTTAATGCTGACATATTATCGGTTAATACCTTAGCAGCAAACAACTAAATTACATGTTATGTTAATCTCAATATAGAAAGAATAGCACATTGTCATACCTTTAAAAATATTGGTAATAGACTAAAAATGTAAAATCTTAGTAATTGGTAAAACAATTTATTGACATAATCTTAATGATTGGTTAGTTTCTATTCAAGCACAAATGATCATTTAACAGAATAATTTAAATTTTGTGTGTTCGTAAAGAAAAGGAAATCAACTAATCTGGGGAGGTTAACGTGAAATTTACCAAGACAAGCAATACTTTGAGATTAACAGGATTAAAGTCGCAATCAAGATCAGTAATTTACGACGCGGCACTAATATCTCTATTCACCAATCATGAACGTGCAATAGTGACAAACGAGTCAATACAAAAACAGCACGTCACAGTCTCTTAAATGCGAGGTAATTGGACTAGGTTACGCTTACTTACGGTTACGCTTAATTAATAATACCGTGAGAGTTAGACCCAGCCAAACAGCCTACCATTTCCAGACAGCTCTAATCACTATGCGCATGACAATGGACGACCTCAATTTGTTGGCTAACGTTACAGTGACAGATTACTTGTCACGTTGTTTCAAAGCCCTGAACAGGTTGGGTGAACCCCAAATAATTCCCCGTGGAAATAACACCACAGTTGCTGATTATTCATGCTATGGCGCTAACGAAATTCTAAGGTGAAAAAGTAATTTTTTGAGCCTTCCCCCTTGATAACTACTTAATGTAGCCAGGGGGATATCATTTAAACAGTATTAAACGAGAGACTAGATGAATCATTCAAATAACAATACGTCATCGCCAAGGCATTGGTTATTCACGCAGTTGTTAGTCTTATTAATGCTTTGCACCCCATCAATCTACGTGCAGGCAAAAGATCGCTTCGTGACTACCCAAACTGAGTACAAACAAGCACTAAAGCTCGTTGAACCTGGCGATAAAATCATTTTGAAAAATGGCACATGGCAAGATTTTGAAGTGTTGTTTATGGCGACAGGCACCGCCAATGCCCCTATTGAATTAACAGCCGAAACTAAAGGTAAAGTAATCCTGTCTGGCCAATCGAACCTTAAACTGGCTGGTGAATATTTACAGGTATCGGGGCTAGTATTTAAAAATGGCTCTACGCCAAGTAATGAAGTTATTGCTTTTCGTAAAAGTAAAACTCAGTTAGCCAATCACTCACGAGTAACCGAAGTGGTTATCGATAACTACAGCAATCTAGATCGCCAAGAGTCTGATTATTGGGTCAGCTTATATGGACAAAATAACCGACTTGATCACAACCACTTTGTTGGTAAACGCAATGTTGGCGTAACTGTTGCCGTGCGTTTAGACAGTGAGAACAGCCAGCAAAACCATCACCGAATTGATCATAACTATTTTGGTCCTCGCCCAATCTTAGGCTCTAATGGTGGCGAAACCCTCAGAATTGGCACCAGCCATTACTCACTAACTGATTCCTTTACCGTGGTTGAAAATAATTATTTTGATCGCTGCGATGGTGAAGTTGAAATTATTTCGGTCAAGTCGGGTAAAAACCGTATTCAAAATAACGTCTTTTATGAATCAAGAGGTACATTAACCTTAAGGCACGGTAACGGTAATATTATTGATAGCAATGTGTTTTTGGGTAATGGCGTTGAACATACCGGCGGGATCCGCGTGATTAACCGCGATCAAACTATCACCAACAACTACCTAGAAGGCTTAACCGGTAATCGATTTGGCAGTGGTTTTACTATTATGAATGGTGTGCCGAACTCATCAATTAATCGCTACCATCAAGTGGTCAACGCCAATATTAACCACAATAGCTTTATTAATCTTGAACATATTGAGCTGGCCGCGGGCAGTGACAGCGAACGTTCAGCGGTACCACTAGACAGTAAGTTAAACCACAACCTATTTATTAGCCCAACCGCACCATTTACTTTACATGATGATATTAGCGGACTTAGCTTTAACGATAACCTCAGTAATTTTGCGACAAAAACGTTAAGCCCATTCATGGCTAAAGGTATTCGTTCACAAGATATCACCATGAAACGTGCTGCAAATGGCTTGTTATATCCCAGTGATGCAAATTTTACAGCATACGGTGCCAGTAAAAAACTAACCCCAACATTAAAGCAAGATACCGGCACACTTTGGTATCCAAAAGCAGAGCCTACAGTCGCATTCCAATCTGGCAACACCATCAACGTTAGCGCCAATGACGATGAATTAGCAAGCGCTGTTGAACGAGCTAAACCAGGCGATATTTTATTACTCAGTGATGGCAAATATAACATCAGCAGAATACTGGCTATCAACAAAACGTTAACCTTTAAAGCCGCTAATGCTCACCAAGCGATGATCAGCTTTGAACGCCCTAGCCTATTTGAAATTCAAGACAACGGTAGTCTGCAACTCGATGGTCTATTCATTACTGGCTTAAACAGCCCTGATGCTGCCGGTAATAGCGTGGTAAGAACCCGCAAATGGGGCATGTTAACTAATTATCGTTTTGAAATGACAAACAGCATTGTTGAGCAACTTAATGTGAATCACTCATTTCACTTTTTCGATTCGGGCAGTCGCGCCTTTGCAGATAGTATTAATGTCAGCAATAGCCAGTTCCGCCATATTAGCGGGGATTTATTTCGCCTCGACAAAGAAACCGACGACCTAGGGATTTATAACACCGAATACCTCATATTGGACAATAACCAGTTTGACGATATTGAGGGTGCTATTGCCTCGGTATACCGCGGTGGTTCGGATGAGAGCACCTTTGGTCCCCATGTATCGGTAACCAACAATGAGTTCACTAAAGTCGGTCAAGGTAAGCGCAATAAAACAGGTGCGTCACTGAAGTTGCATGGGGTTCAAATGAGCCAAATAGAGCACAATAAATTTAACAACAGTGCCGCTATTATTGTTGAACACACCGTCGGTGAACCACAAACCCGCATTACGCATAATCAGTTTACTGATACACCTAGCCCACAAGTAACGGAGTTAGTTGTAATAGGTAAACACACTGCTGATATCAACAATAATAAAGTGCAAAAACTATGAAAAACTTCAATCTAGCGGCCGGCGTAAGCCCGATGACACGTATCATTAAGCAGGCAGGAAAAATAGCACTATTGGCGTCAATAACGTGCGCTATTTCATTACCCGTTATGGCTGCGCAACATCCAAACTTAGTCATAAACCAGCAAGATGTGGCAGCCATGAAACAGGCCATCACTCAACCTGGGTCATTTCAAAATGCATTCAATACCACGCAGAGCAATGTGGACAAAGGACTGGATCAGCCAATTGAAGTGCCAGTACCCAAAGATGCAGGTGGTGGTTATACCCACGAAAAACATAAAAGTAATTACCAACAAATGTATGACACTGGCATTATTTATCAGCTGACTGGCGATAAAAAATATGCCGAATACGTTAAAGACATGCTGTTGCAATATGCCACACTTTACCCAACACTACCTTTGCACCCTATGCGTAAAAGCAACAATGAAGGTAAACTTTTCTGGCAAGGACTCAATGAAGCAGTTTGGTTAGTACATACCATTCAGGCGTACGACTTTATCTATGATGCGTTAACACCTGCAGAACGTAATACCATCGAAACGGGTGCAATAATACCCGCTGCACTCTTTTTGTCAGAACAATCTCCGCACACCTTTAATAAGGTGCATAACCACGGCACTTGGGCCACTGCTGCTGTTGGTATGAGTGGATATGTACTCGATAAGCCACTTTGGGTTGAACGTGCATTGTACGACTTAAATCTCGCCAAAAAAGGCGGTTTTATGCGTCAGTTGGACGAATTGTTTTCACCAGACGGTTATTACAATGAAGGGCCATATTATCAACGTTATGCATTAATGCCATTTGTAACTTTTGCTAAAGCCATTGAGCAAAATGAACCGCAGCGTAAGATTTTTCAATACCGTGACGGTATATTACTTAAAGCTATTACGAGTACGGTTGAACTCAGTTATAACAAACTGTTTTTCCCGCTTAACGATGCGATTAAAAGCAAAGGCATCGACACTATTGAACTCGTCAACGGCGTCGCCATTGCTTATGGTCTCAACGGCGATCCACGTTTATTAGATATTGCTCAGCAACAACACAATATTTTATTAACGGGTGATGGGCTCAAAGTTGCACAAGGGTTAGACAACAAACTACAACAGCCCTTTCCATTCGTTTCGACATTATTCCGTGATGGCCAACAAGGTGATGACGGTGCATTAGTGGTTATGCGTCAAGGTAAAGCAACTGACCAAGCCATTGTATTTAAAGCAACCGCTCAAGGTTTAGGTCATGGCCATTTTGATAAGTTAACGTGGCAGTTTTACGATGCAGGTAATGAAATCGTATCCGATTATGGCGCTGCACGTTTTCTAAATGTAGAGGCAAAATTTGGTGGCCGTTATTTACCTGAAAATGAATCGTGGGCTAAACAAACCATTGCCCATAACACTTTAATTGTTGACGAGAAAAGTCATTTTAATGGCAAGCTTAAAGCGGCTAACAAAAATAACCCGACATTACACTTCTACTCAGCAAAGCAAGACCTCACCATCGCGTCGGCTTCTATCGACACCGCTTATGATGATGTCGCGTTTAAGCGCACTCTCGCCTTAGTCAACATCAAACAACGTGATGCGGTAATTGGTATCGATATAATGCGTGTTACGGCTAACAAGCCACATCAATACGACTTACCAGTGCATTATCAAGGGCAATTAATCGATACCAACTTTGACAGACAGGCGTCACTGACTCAATTGTCTGCTTTGGGTACCGAAAATGGTTACCAACATCTATGGTTGTTAGCAACTGCTAACCTAGCCAAAGACAAAGCCGCTAATAAACTGGCTAAAGTCACTTGGTTAAATGATAACGGCCATTTTTATACCCATAGCACGTTAGTCAATACTAACTTCAACAATGCCACTAACGAGCAAATGTTATTCACCCAATTGGGTGCCAACGATCCGGATATGAACTTACGCCAACAGCAGTCGTTCATTCACCGAGTGAATGCCACTAATCATACTTATGTCAGCGTGATGGAGCCACACGGCGAGTACAACCCATCAAAAGAATACACTCTAGAAGCCACCAGCAATATTGCAGGGCTGATTCATCATCAACAAGCTGAACTAGAAGCGGTGCAAATACGCTTTACCGATGGACAACAATATCTATTAGCAATCAACCACGCTGATAACGCTGTGACTCAAGAAACACAAAGTGTCATTAGCGTCAACGGGGTGCAATACCCGTTTAGCGGACGCGCCGAATTATTAGACATTAAAGAATCCAAGTAACACAAAATTAAAATAAAAAGGAATAAACACCATGCAGCAAAGTGAGCATTTTTCATTTGGGGAACAAACCGAAATCGAGGATATTGGCGGAGGGTTAAAGCGCCAAATGCTTGGATTTAATCATGAACTCATGGCAGTAAAGATTTGGTTTGATAAGGGAGCAGAAGGCTATGTCCATGCTCACCGCCATTCACAAGTATCTTATGTGGTAGAAGGTGAGTTTCATGTCAATGTCGATGGCGTGATTAAGGTGTTAACGGCTGGAGACAGCTTCTTTGTGCCACCTCATGTAGACCATGGTGCAGTTTGCCCAACTGGTGGTATTTTAATTGATACCTTTAGCCCGGCTAGAGAAGACTTTGTTGAGGGTTTATCATGAAAAAAGTCCCCCTTAAATTGAAGCACCTACGTTGGCTTGTTGTCAGCTTAGTGGCACTCGCTACCGTCATTAACTACATCGACCGATCTGCCCTTGCCATTATGTGGCCAGGCATTGCAGAAGATTTAGGTTTAGATAAAAGTGATTATGCCAACATTATTACCGTGTTCATGATCTCATACGCAATTGGTCAGTCTCTATTTGGTAAGATATTTGATGCTATTGGCACGCGCTTAGGTTTTTTATTATCCATTGTAGTGTGGTCGGTCTCAATCGCCCTGCATGCTGTTGCAGCAAGCGTTACCTCATTTGCTATTTTTAGAGCTATGCTTGGGCTAGGTGAAGCGGGTAACTGGCCTGGTGCAACCAAAGCGAATGCTGAATGGTTTCCGATTAAAGAACGCGCCCTAGCACAAGGTATCTTCAATGCTGGTGCGTCTTTAGGCTCGATTATCGCCCCACCATTGATTGCTTTTTTGTATGCCTTTTTAGGATGGCAGGCAACCTTTATCGTCATTGGTAGTTTGGGTATTCTTTGGATTTTACCTTGGTTGATTGTTTATAAATCATCACCAGACTCACACCCATGGATCACTGAAGAAGAACGCCAACATATCTTAACCGGACAGCAATGCACTTCAGAAAAACAACAGGACAAAGAATACGTGCCCACTATGGGACAGTTATTACGCCACCGTCAAACTTGGGGAGTGATAGCAGCACGTTTCTTTATCGACCCAATCTGGTGGTTATTTGTTGCTTGGCTACCATTGTATTTAAATGAAAAATTTGGCTTTGATGTTAAACAAATTGGCGCGTTTGCTTGGTTACCTTATGTAGGTGCTGCCATTGGTGCATTATTTGGTGGTTGGTTTAGCGGCCACTTGATGAGCAGAGGCTGGTCGGTGAATAAAGCCCGTCGTAGTGCAATTGTCTTAGGTTGTATGGTTATGCTGCCAGCACTGTTACTGACATCTCTTGCTGCAACGCCTTGGATGGCAATGGGCCTTATAGCGCTTATCTTATTTGGTTTCCAAACGGCTATTGGCAACGTTCAAACGTTACCAAGTGATTACTTCTCCGGTAAAACAGTCGGTACCTTAGCTGGTATTAGTGGTACATCGGCAGTACTAAGTGTGATTATCACCATCCAATTAGTGCCAATGATGACCAAAGGCGGTGACTATACGCCATTCTTTATTTTAGGTGCTGCGTTAGTTCCACTAGCATTAATTTCGTTGTGGTTAGGCGGAAAAATTGAACCGGTAAAAAGGAAGGCATAACCGTGAAGAGTCTGTATTTATTTGGTGAGTGTATGGTCGAATTGCAACGTGTAACGGCCAGCAGCTTGCAGCAATCTTTTGCTGGTGATGTGTATAACACAGGGGTTTATCTTAAGCGCACCTTTAGTGATATTAACACCCACCTAGTCACAGCCATTGGCCAAGATAGTTTTAGCCAGGCCATGTTGCAACGCTTTGAAGATGAAAAAATTAATACTGATATGGTCTTTCAAAGCACCGACAAAATTGCCGGTCTGTATGCAATACAAACTGACAGTAAAGGCGAGCGCAGCTTTACATACTGGCGCAACGATTCAGCCGCCAAGCAAATCATGCAATTTATTGGCGATGCAGCCATCAGTAAAATATCTCAGGCAGATATGGTGTTTTTTTCGGGCATTTCTTTAGCAGTAATTAATGAAGAAGATCGCGACGCATTTTGGTTACTGATTAAACAATGCAAGCAAGCAGGTGTCAGTATTGTATTTGACCCTAACTACCGCGCAAGAATGTGGCACAGTCCAGACCAGGCAAAGGCACAGTTTGATATTGCGTTTAGTGTGGCCGATGTCGTACTGCCAGGTGTTGATGACTTTAATCAACTTTACGGTATTAGCTCCGTTGAAGACATTATTGCGTTCTGCCAGCCTTACGACATTAACGAGCTGGTGATAAAAAATGGTGAAAACGGCATTAATTATGTAATTAATGGTCAGCAACAGCATTTCTCAATCACACCAGTAACGAATGTTGTCGACACCACATCAGCGGGGGACTCGTTTAACGGGGTGTATTTAGGCGCACGCTTAACTGGCGCAGATATCAGCACAGCGATAAAATTAGCCTCCCAAGCAGCAGGATTTGTGATCCAACATAAAGGTGCCATAGCACCTAAAATTGAGTTTCATCAATTTATTGAACGTCAAAAATTAATCATGCAATAACAGCTAAAGAGTCATCTTCTGTCGCTTTTAAAAGGCTTGATAACACTGAGTTATCAAGCCTTTTTATTTGTTAAGCAAAAGTAACACATCGCCTATTGAGCCATTCGTGTTTTAGCTTTAAACCAAGTAACATTACTGAATCATTTCGATAATTTACCCTATTAAAGCAATAAGAAGACATTGAACATGGACTATTTAGCCATCAATAAACACGCATGGAACGAGCGAACTCAAATCCACCTCGACTCAACATTTTATGACTTAGAGGCATTTATCCAAGGTAAGTCATCATTAAACCCCATTGAACTTGAACAAGTCGGCGATGTGCACCACAAAAGCCTGTTGCACCTACAGTGTCACTTTGGACAAGACAGCTTATCGTGGGCAAGGCTTGGCGCCAATGTCACTGGCGTAGATTTATCAAGCGAATCGATTGCAACTGCAAAAAAGCTGGCTGTTCAATTACACTTACCAGCAACATTCATCAACAATGACATCTATCAATTTGGTTATCACAATACAGAGCAATATGACATCGTATTCACCTCTTATGGGGTGTTAGCTTGGTTACCCGATTTAACTCGCTGGGCGCAAACCATTGCAGGAGCATTACGTCCAGGCGGTGAATTTCATTTGGTTGAGTTCCACCCTTTTAATGATGTGCTGTGTGGTTATGGCTACTTTCCACAGACACAACCGGATATCGAAGATGAAGTCACCTACACCGAAAACCACAACGACCAAATTGAAACGGTAGTCACTTGGCCGCACCCGATAAGTGAAGTCATTAGCGCACTTATTAGTGCAGGACTCAGTATCGAAGCGTTTAACGAACACCCTTACAGTCCCTACAACTGCGTTGAAGGTTTGGAGTTTGTGGTAGGCAAAGGTTACCAGCTAAAACATCAAGACCACCTTATCCCACTTATTTACTCTATTAAAGCAAGCAAAGTGGGATAAGTACTAGCCTGAAGCCTGTTTACAGCGGGCTCAAATATCGGTTTTAGTGGATGACTGTTGATGTGTTGAAGGCGGTGCAAATAATATCCGTAAACGTTGTTTTAGTGATAATTGCGCTTGGGTAACATCACCCCACATGTCGCGCCATTCACTAAACGTTACCACTAACGGGTTAAAACTGTTTACCGGCTTAGTGATGCCGTATTGCACAGTTTCAACCTCAGGCTCAAAAGTACCAAACATTTTGTCCCAAATTATCAGCACTCCCGCATAATTTTTGTCGATATATTGTGGGTTACGTCCATGATGCACGCGGTGATGGGACGGCGTATTAAAAATCAATTCTAGCGGCCCTAACGACTTAATCGCTTGGGTATGAACAAAAAACTGCAATCCCAGATTAAGCAATACTGCAAACACCACCCAGTTAGGATCAAAGCCAATCACCACTAAAGGCAACCAAAACAGCCACATTCCTGCCAATGGGTACATTAAGCTTTGTCTAAATGCGGTGCTGAAATTCATGTTTTCTGAACTGTGATGCACCACATGCGCAGCCCACATCCAGCGAATACGATGGCTAGCACGATGGAACCAGTAATAACAAAAGTCTTGAGCAATGAGCAATAAACCAAAAGTGAATAATGTCATTTCAATATCAAATAAGCGCCAGCCGAAAAAGTGTAAATATATCTTCGCAATAAACAAGCCAGCGATGATATCCGCCACTTGGTGCATACCTGCCAAGACAAAATTACACAATACTTCGGCAGGGCGATATTGAGCATTACTCGGTAATCGCTGGGCGCGAACACCAAACCACCATTCCAGTAAAATGCAGCCGAAAAAAATCGGGGCTAACACCAGTAATAACCACTCTGGGTGAGCTATCAGTAAATCCATGTCCATATGTTATCCATTTCTATTTATTATTATTGAGTCAATGTTTGTACTAGTGGTTCACTATTTCTGGTTCCTAATCAAAGTGCTCTTTTGGCGAAACCCATTTGAGTAAACCGCTTTTAATAGGTCATTCTAATAATCTGTCGTTAATAATCAGTTGTTAATAGTCCGTTTTTAGTAATTCGTTTTTAATAGACCATAGGCTGAAAATTACTCACCTATAAGGCACGGTTGGTATTCATCACCATTTGGCCAAATGATCTTCAGTTAAGCCTAACTGATTGGTTAATTTATATTGATTACCATTGTTGTCGCAAATCACACCGCTAAAATAGCCAATATATTGTCTAAAATTATTTTTTAACCAAATTAAATTAAGCTTTTCGCTACGTTGATTCAATGGTCTAAAATGCAAATCAACATTGCCATCATTAGTGGTGATATGCCACACATCTTGTTGTGAGTGTCGATTAAAATCAAACTGTGCACCACCGAGTAGATGACGCTCGCCATTTATCCACATCACATTTTCTGTTTGACCGGTTTCATTAACGCCTGCAGCTAAATTCAGCCCAATAACTCCATCGTCAGTTTGGGCATTAATTGAAGCCCAACGCCAACTGGTTTCTCGGCGCATAAATCCGGCAGAAAAGTCATAACCCGCCAACGCATATTGTAAAGGTTGCGGTTCATGATGAATGGTTAATTGCCCTGTTACGGCTAAGCCATTGTGCTTTTGTGTATAGGTCCAACCGTTATAACCCGTTGGGGTACACAAACTGATGGGTAAACTCAGTGGCGTCGGTTGAATACGTAAATTGGCTTGTATTTCTGCAAGATTAATCTCAACTTGCCATTGTCCGTCGACAATATCGATAACAATACCTTTGTGTTTACGGCCAATTTCGGCGCGCCCATGCTTAGGAGAGTCACTTAGCTGGCAGCCAAATCCGAATGGTGTTAGCCATTGCGTTTGGGTCAACTTGTTGGTTTTAATGTCATAAAGGTAGCAAAAACCATTGGCGACATAACGAATATCGGCAATCGCTAGGGCGATAATATAATGAGGAGTGATAATGCTAACGAATTGGAACTGCTTAAAATCAAAATGCTTAGCCATTGCCGACGCAGGTTTGTCCATTACCGTCGAATAAGCAAACTGATTAACATTGAGTGAATCAACAATCCCATCAAAAATACCAAATACTGGCTGGCCATTGGCATTAATCAATTTGTCAGGAGCCAATTGCGGCTGTTTATGTTGCATTACATTACCTACATCATGTTGTTTATCAAACTTAAGTTGCATAACACTAACCTGAATTGATCAGCCATTAATGTCAACAACCAAGTAATATTGTTGCCATTAACCGGAGTTGAAATGGCGTTAAAAACAGATATTGATGAGTGACAACACCTGCACACAGAGTGATGCATATCACTCTCGTTATCTTTATAGCAACATAACCTTAGCGATACTGGAAACCCAGACAAATTCTGGTATCATTTATCTACCTTTTGCTGGTTATTGTTGTCTCATGAAGTTATTGATCCCTATTTTACTGTCTACATTATTGTTATCGGCTTGCGCAAGTTATGAGCCGACTCATGTTGGTCTTAATCCCACACTGGGCCCGATTCAGTTACAAACTGAAGTCGATTTCCCTGTACTGGTCGACACCATCGATACTCGCGAAGCAAGCTTTGTGGTGCGTTTTAATGAAGAAGGCAAATCACCAAGATTAGTCAGCGCCAGTGAGCCTATCCGCCAACAGTTAGATACACTGTTCCGTAATGGTATGAACAAAGCGGGTTATGTTATTGACCCTGCCGCACGCAATTCAGTGCAGTTTCAGCTAAATTACTTGTTAGCTGACGTCACGGACACCACGTTCAGTTACGAATCAAAAACACGTCTAGTTATCAATGTACTGGCTAAAAACTCACAACAAGAGTTCACCAAATCCTATAACGCTAACGGCTATTTAAAAGGCCCGTTAAGCCCAGATTTTGCCACGCTTGAATTAGATATCACCAAACTCGTTGATAAGCTCACCACTGAAATTCTTAACGATGAAGAGTTACACCAATTTATTCAACGTTAATTTCCCCGCTTTATCAGGTATTGGCATCGAGAGATGCCAATAAAAAAGGACGTCACATTATGATGAAATGGTTATCCACTTGCCTACTGTTATTGACCAGTTTAAGTTCCAGCGCTGCGGTCGACATTCAAAAAGACACTTTATATCCACAAGTAGAGTTGGACACCTCTATGGGGAAAATAGTGCTTGAGTTAGATCGCACTCGTGCACCACTTACCGTAGATAACTTTTTAACCTATGTGGTTAAAGGCGAATATGACAATACTATTTTTCATCGTGTGATTGCCGAATTTGTGGTTCAAGGTGGTGGGTTAACCACGAAATTAGAAGAACGCCCTTCGCTAGAGCCTGTTGTAAATGAGTCCGGTAATGGTTTATCAAACTCCCTTGGCACAATTGCCATGGCTCGAGATAACGATCCTCATTCAGCAACACGTCAGTTTTACTTCAACCTAGGTAACAATAAAAAATTAGACCCTTCTAAACGTCGTTGGGGCTATACCGTTTTTGGTGAAGTGACTCAGGGGATGGATGTATTAGAAGCCATTTCATTGGTACCAACTGAACATAACACCACCCTAAACTGGCCCGATTTTCCGGTTAATACTGTCATGTTGAAAAAAGCGACTCTACTGCCTCGCTAATCTCCCGCTAATCGCCTATACCTACCGACGGTCATGTTAATGCATGCCATCGGCATTTATGTTGTCTCCTTCAATGTAATATTGGCCAATCTTATCTCGATTAATAAGTCCAAACTCACTCAATATGATGACGTCTTACATTGTTATCCTATACATATTTACTAGCTGCAAAATCAACTAAGTAGCACTATCGATTGACTAAATCGACACTTTTTTACGTTTTTGACTATCGACAGCCAAATTAACGTCTATACTCTATTTGACTCATTCACCTAGTTAGCTGCGCAATTGTTCGCAACCGCATTTCGAATACTCAAGGACGCAATTATGATGACGGCTAATGATTTTATTGAAACCAAAGCTCCACAACTAGCCTATTTCGGTAAAGCTTTTTTAAACAATCAATTAGATTACAAAGAAATACAGCTCTATATGTGGGATGTGCTGGAAGAGTGGCAATTTATATCAAATAATCCCATCCAATTAGCCGAACAACCTAGCGATACCGAGAAAGTGTTTTGGCACTTATTGTATTGCTTCGATCATTGGTCTGGTTGGGCAATTAAAGGCAATCAATACTTACGCCAGCAAGTTCATGAATGTTGTGACTACATTGATATTGGCGGCAATGTGCCACAAAGTTGTATTGGTATCAGACCTTAAGGCGATTATCTTAAATCTGCTCTGAATGCTAATTTAACCTCAAACTGACTGAATAATCTTTTAGAATGGCTTGAACCTAAACCCCTTGCAACATAAGCTAGAGCCATTCTCCTTTATCCAGTTGTCTTATGTCGGTTTTCTTGTCTCGTACCCGTGAAGCGTTATCGGTTTACTACCACAAACGAGTATTTATTTTACTCTTGCTGGGGTTTTCTGCCGGCTTACCATTAATGTTAGTCTTTTCGACCTTAAGCTTTTGGTTACGTGAAGCAGGCATCGACCGAGCGGCGATTGGTTATTTTAGCTGGATAGCACTAACGTATGCATTTAAATGGGCATGGTCACCATTAGTCGATCGTATGTCATTGCCCTTTTTTACCCGCTTTTTAGGAAGACGACGCGGATGGATGCTGTTCGCACAACTGTGCTTAGTCGGCGCCATACTCGGTATGTCTGTTAGCGATCCAGTGGTTAATCTTGAACGTTTGGCCTTATGCGCCCTACTTTTGGCATTTGCCTCCGCCACCCAAGATATTGTTATCGATGCTTTTCGGATTGAATCCGCCCCAGAAAAAATGCAAGCAGCGCTTGCTGCTGCGTACCAAGTCGGTTATCGCAGTGCGATGATCATCGCCACAGCAGGCGCATTAACCATTGCAGCTTGGGTGTCTCCTGGCGATGATGCTTACAACTTAGAAGCTTGGCAGACCGCCTACTTTGCCATGGCGATGTTAATGGGTGTTGGTATTATTACCACGCTATGCAGTAAAGAACCGCAAGTCGATACCAAACAGGCTGACGATAAAGAACGCCTATTAAGAGCCGAGTTTGCTGCCAAATACCCTGCTAAAGTCGCAGGAGCATTAGCCTGGTTATACAGCGCAAGTGTATTGCCTTTTATTGACTTTTTTAAGCGTTATGGCAAAAGCGCTATTCTCATTTTGTTGTTAATCTCGTGCTATCGCATTTCCGACATTGTCATGGGTATTATGGCAAATGTGTTTTATGTTGATATCGGGTTTAGCAAAGAAGAAATCGCTTTTATCAGTAAAGTCTATGGTTTGATCATGACCTTAGTCGGCGCCGCTTTTGGTGGTGTGTTGCTGATGCGTTATGGCACCATGAAGATTCTATTCTTGGGTGCCTTGTTAGTCGCGGTCACTAACCTGCTGTTTGCTTGGCAAGCGTATATTGGCTACAACGTGCCATTTTTAACCTTAGCCATATCGGTAGATAATTTTAGTGCTGGTATCGCAACCGCAGCGTTTATCGCTTATTTGTCCAGCTTAACCAGTAGTGGATATAGTGCGACACAATACGCGTTATTGTCTTCGATTATGTTGTTGTTCCCTAAGTTTATCGCAGGATTTTCGGGCTTGTATGTTGATGCTTTTGGTTACATCAATTTCTTTATTGCAGCGAGTTTGATTGGCTTTCCGGTGTTGCTATTAGTGGTGTTGGTGAATCGATCGCAAAACCAAGTGTTGATTGCCAATGCGGCATCAACAGAGGGATCTATCGATGTGTCGACAGATGTTGGTAAACCACCACTGTAAGCGATTAATATCCGAACTGTATTGGGTTTAAGTGCAAAAGAGTTGGCCTACCGCAGCACTTTACGTTCACGTTTCAATGGCTATAAAAGTAGTAATATTGACAATATCAAAGACACATTCCCTCTTAAAAGTGGGCTGATGTAAATCCGTAGCCTAGCTATAATTTATAGCCATAATTTATAGCTATAAACCATGCGGTAAATCAAAGCGGTAAACGGCTGCGAAATTAACCTTCAAAGGTTAGTAGCTTATATATTTATTTTGTCGCGATCGATGACGTTTTAGCGTTAGCATTTTAACGCTATAATGCCACTCGAAATAATCACCTGCTATCAATATTAATCGCTTCCCGGCGCATTTAGCGCCCTTTCTGTTGAAAGCTAATGTTTAAATATGTTGAATAAAATTAAGTAGAAATACCTCATGAGTCCAGAACGTTTTGCCCGAATAAATCAAATGCTTGATAACCGCCAAGTCGACTTAACGGTTTGCCTTGATAAAGTGCATATGACCAATAATATTGCTGCGGTTCTTCGCTCTGCTGACTGTGTGGGCATACATCAAATTCATGCAGTGTGGCCAGATGATGATATGCGGGTATCGGGTAATACCGCTTCTGGCAGCCAGCAATGGGTTGATACCGTTAAACATTACACGTTTGAAGAAGCTCACCAAGCTTTTAAAAAACAGAAAATGCAGGTATTAACCACTACATTTTCTGACTCTGCAGTCGATTTTCGTGAGATTGATTATACTCAACCCACTGCCATCGTAATGGGTAATGAACGAGACGGCGTCAGCGCAGAAGCAATTGCCGCAGCAGACCAACATATTATTATTCCCATGCGTGGCATGGTGCAATCGCTTAACGTGTCGGTTGCGGCAGCACTAGTGATGTATGAAGCTCAGCGCCAGCGCGAAGTGGCTAATATGTACGGCAAACGAAGACTTGATAACAGCTACTGCCAGACGATGTTGTTTGAACAAGGTCATCCGGTTTATGCTAAAGCGTGTCGCCGCAAACAGATCCCCTACCCAGCCATTGATGATCAAGGCCAAATTGTTGCCGACAAAGAGTGGTGGGATAGAATGCGCGCGCCAGATCCACAAGCGTTAGTGGGTTGATGCATCACCTTAGTAAATCTACTAATAATTGAGGCTATTACTTGGCCTCAATTATTCTGCTCCATGACTTGATAAGGATATTGATCAACTTGATAGATTATTAACCCATTTAAAATGGAGCGACGGGTTAGCGTGAATAACTTAATTTATCGTAGATCCAAGCAAACTCAACACCTTGCGGCCGATTAATTGGACACTTACAGCTTACTGTCGGCATATTTCATCAAGTTGATATATGAATCAACATAATAAGCATCCCGGTTACTGGCTAAGAACGTTAATAGCTCAGAGTGCGCTTCAGATGACACCGATAAATAATCTCCTCCAACCCCATGAAATATTATGTTTACCAGTAAAGTGTCTGCAGGAATATTACGAATATAATTGATAAGCTCCTTGCCACTTTGGCCTTCGGGATACAATATCAGTGAAAATCGAGCATCATCTCCCTCTCCTTTCACCGCAGTAAATAACTCATTGAGTTGGCTCAGGTATTGTTGACGACTCGACACATCAGCGCCAATCACCATATCGCCACAAGGCAGCGTATAAGTGCGTTCCGATTGACCATCAATGGCCTTTAAGAAAGTATTGGCTACTTCAAGTTCTTCAATCATCTGTGCCACGCTGTAATGATCAAGATTATGATGTGCCTTAACCCAATCTTTGTTCGGTAATGACGCTCGACAAGGATGATAAACACTGTGATTGCCAAGCTCATGGCCATTGTTAGCTGCTGCACGCCATTCATCTAACCTCGCATTCATAACCGGAGAGTTTACTACCACATAAAATGACGCCTTGAAATTATGTTTATCAAGCGCAGGAATCACATTATCTAACTGACTATTAAGCGCATCATCATAAGACAAGCTAACCGCTAACGAGCCTCCGCCAGGCCAGGTAAAAGTATCAGCTTGTGTGTTAACAGTGCTTGGAATTTCGGCATAACTTGATGGTAAAACCAGTAATGCAGCAATCAAAGTGAAATATTTAATCATAGTAATTTATTTTCCCTAAAGTCACTTGGACTAATTCCTTGTCATTAATTCACATGCGCTTAATCCACATATGTACGGTTAAATTTTATCTACTCAAAAGCTCAATCGCTTGTTGGGCTTGAGCGATATCATACATATTAGTCATTAATGTTTATCCTATAGGCAATTGCTGTTATACGGTAGCCGTTCTTTACACAGTATTGAAAGCTATCGTTTATTCAACGCCTCAGGCAACTTCGGCTCAATTGGTGCAGATTCAATGATTGTATAATGCTGATAAACTATTTAGGATCAGCACATCTGATCGCAAACAAGAATTAACGTAATGACCACTGAGCTTTATTTTATCTACGACTCACATTGCCCTTGGAGCTATGCCACCACACCGTTGGTGAATGCATTGCAGCAAGCCTATCCTGAAATGAATGTACATTTACTGCATAGCGCACATTACATTGGCAAAGACAGTGCTGGCGAAGAGCAAATGGAAGCGGCTGCAAGAATGAGTGGACTAAAATTTGGCCGCGATCATATTCGTTACGTAAACAGTCCTAAAAGCTCAATCAAAACCGCAAACTTTATGGCCTGGTTGCAGGGCAAACAAGCTGACAAGCAATTAGATGTGCTCAATGCGCTACAAAGAGCTCATTTCATTGAAGGCAACCCACTTAGCAATAAGCACGACTTTAATGACATCGTAGAAAAATTTAAGCTGTCACCATCAAATAAAGTGTTTAAAGATGAGCTCAGTATGGACGCAGAATACGTACTGGAAGGCATAGAAGAGATCCAACAAGTCATTGGTACTACCGGCTTCCCCGTTTTAGTCATGACCGTTAATGATAACGCCATTTTTATCGATCATTCACAATATCTGAGTAGCCCTCATGCTGTGGTTGCTGCGGTTGAAAAAGAAATAGCTGCGATTAAACTCGCGAAAACGGAATCGTAGCGATAAATCGCAACCCGCCAAATACATCATTGATGTGAATGTGCCAGCAGTAAGATCAAAAAACCACGGCTAATGACCGTGGTTTTTATTTACTAGCGACTTTTAATCGTAAAGGTTAAGCAATACTTTGAACTTGCGATGCCAATAACCAAATCGCTAATGCAAAAAATATTACGCCCATAAACTTGTTTTGATAGGTACGAAACTTTTCATTATTAAGTAGAGGTTTACCCAAACTGCCCACTAATGCCACCAACAGCAAATTGAACGTCAATCCCATGACATTCAGCAGCAAACCTAGCGCCAGCATTTGTTCACCTGAGCTAGCACTCAATTGAGTAGACACAAACTGAGGCAAAAATAACACAAAAAATATCAGTGCTTTAGGATTAAGTAAATTGCTCATTACCGCACGGCGATAGAGTAATTTGGCTAAGTTATTCTGTTGTGCAATCTCAGGTGCATCGCTGCCACTGCTGCGCATGCAATCCCAGCCCATTTTCAATAAATACGCCCCGCCCAATACTCGTAATAGCTCTAACGCCATCGGGTTCATCGCCACTAATGCGGACACGCCCATTGCAGCAAGTAAAGTCAAAATAAGTCCCGAGGTCGCATTACCAAAACTGGCATACACGCCCACTTTACGGCCATAGCTCAGACTCGAACTGGCAATCAGCAACATATCAGGTCCAGGAATTAATAATAACGCGACAACAGTAGTTAAATATAACGGAAGCAAAGCCAGATCAATCATCATAAACACACAAACAACAACTATTAAGACGGAAAATAAGGCGCGGATTCTACAGTTATTCAACATGAATTAAAATCATGTTGGGCTTCATGTTGTGTTTCGGCTGGATGACGACTGGCAGAGTTTGTTTACGGATGGGGTAGATAAGTGTTCATAAACCTAAGGAATATAAAACAAGGTAAAATCATAGAATAAAATTTACTCTATTGCTCATTTGTCACGGTAAATAACAAAGGCCAGCCCATTGGGCTAGCCTTTCGTTTTTTGACGCTAAGAGTCAGCTTACTCAGTTCTACTTGTAGAACGCTTCAACCTTGCCTTTTACTGTCATCGTAAGCGGTTGGCCACGACGATCTAATGCTTTATGCGAGGCGACTTTTACCCAACCTTCACTGATGCAATATTCTTCAACATCTGCACGCTCTTTGCCATTAAACAAAATGCCAATCTCGTGTTCGAAAATTGCAGCCACATGATGTGGGCTACGTGGATTAACGCTAAGGCGATCAGGTAAAGCGGGTTTAGCAGTAGTGTCGTTCATTGTCGTGTGCTGTAGTTAATAAAACGTGCGCTATTGTAGGCAATACCAGCCTGATGCTCAATAGCGGCTGTCATAAATGTGAGTCGCACCGAAAGATATGGCGAGTTTAGAGTTAACCAGGCAGGACAATTGTTACTCAGTAACATGATAGACAAAGATTTTAAGCGGATTTAAGTAAACAAATTTCGTTAATACCTTACTCACAATCGCTAAAGTAAGCTGTTCGATTGTGAGCGGTATAAGGCTTATAAATGACTAATCAACCAAAGGGTCCGTTAGTTCATTATTCATAGTATTCACAATAACGTGTTAACTGAACCACGACTTCGTTAAAGCATTGTTCTAAGTCACTCACGTGCTCAGCGGTAACGCTGCCATTGGTAGCCAGTGTTTCAACTTGCTGACAAATGTCGGCTAACAATAATGCCGAAACCGATTTTGATGACGACTTTAAACCATGGGCTTGAAATGATAAATCGGCGTAGTTCTCACTAGTCGCATACGCACTGATTAACTTAACTTGTTCACCAGCCGTTTGTAAAAAGGCATTAAACACCATGCAATGCACCGTGGGATCATCACCTAGCATCGCATTTAATAATGCTAGATCTAACTGATCAAATGAATCAGACGCAACCTCTGACGGTTTTTTAGCTTCAATATGAGCATTAACCATGGTTGCTGAGTGCTCCATTAAAAGCGATTTAAGCTTAGCCAACTCAACGGGTTTGGTTAAAAAACCATTCATACCGGCATCGTAACAAGCATCAATATTCTCTTTAATAATGTTCGCTGTAATCGCAATGATGGCTAAATCTTTAAATCGTTCATCTGCTCGTATCTTTTTAGCCAGGCCTAAACCATCTAAAATTGGCATTTGAATATCGGTTAACAATATATTAAAACGTTTATCTTGCAGTGTTTGCCAAGCTTGCTCGCCATTACTCACAAACGTTGAATGTACCCCAAGCAAGGTTAATTGTTGCTTTAACACTAGCTGATTAGTCACCTGATCTTCAGCCACCAGCACTTCTAATATAGGTAAGGTCTCTGCTGAAACGTGTTGTTCGGTGATGTCTGTTCTATCTGATTGAATTGTAGAGTCTGTTTTAGCCAGTAAGTTAGTTTTAATGGGTACATCGGCTTGCTTAAAACCATTAAAAATTAAACTAAAACACGAGCCCTTATTTAGTTCACTTTGTACCCTTATCTCGCCTTGCATTCGCTCAACTAATTCTCGGGTAATAACCAATCCAATACCCGTGCCATTAATATTACTGGTTTCGGCACCTAAGCGATCGAAGGGCTTAAATAACCGAGAAACGTCATCAGCAGCAAAGCCGTAACCGGTATCTGCTACGTTAATTGTGCATTGGTTATTGCTTGATACGCTGCAGCTAATAAAAATATCGCCGTGGGGTTTATTATATTTAATGGCATTGGAGAGCAAATTTAACATTACCTGCTTAAAACGACGCTCATCGATATAAAAACAAAGTCCTTCAAGCTCATTAAAGCCTTCTGTATGAATCGTCATCGACTGTGCCTTTACCAATTCACTCACCAGCGCAACAGACTCTTCAACAACACGTTTAATTGATGCATAGTCAAAACTAAACTGCATATTACCCGACTCAATCGCTGTTAAATCAAGCACATCATTAATTAGTAACAATAAATGCTCACCAGCCCGATAGATACTTTTAGCATTGTCTTTTTGGACTTTATTAGCAAGAACATCATATTCATATAACTGTGCTAACCCTAAAATAGCATTTAACGGTGTACGCAATTCGTGGCTCATGCTGGCCATAAAATCTGACTTTGCTTTACTTGCCGACTCAGCCTGTATTCGCAGGGTATTTAATTTTTGATGATTACTCGCGACCTCGGTTGCCATGTGATTAAACGCACTAATCACACTGCCCACTTCGTTATTTTGGTGCTTATCGACATGACAATCAAAATCACCTTTTGCCAGCTGTGCAAATGCAAATTCTAATGAGCGTAATGGTTTAGTAATTCTATAATCGACCAACCAAGCTAGCGCCATAAAAAATAAAACCAGAATCATAAATTGAATGTATATGAGCGTGTAATGCAGCTTTGATGATTCATTAATTTCATTGGTAAAGTTAACCACTAGCGTAATGCTTGCTAATGATTTTTCTAAAAACATAATTTGTTGGCTGAGTAGCATGTCACCGCTTTGGGTTGCCCCGTTCCACACATCAAGCGGATACAATTGATTACCAGTTGCCGTATCAACTATTTTAATGGCCTTCCAATTAGGTTGAATGTCTAATTGGTTATCTATTTGCTCGTAAAGCTCAGCGTATTGGCGGGTAAGCAAAGGCGTTTTAACAGAGGTAGAGAGTTGTTGTAATGATCGCTGCGCCGTTTTCGAGAGATCATCATTCACCCAGCGGGCTTGCTCTGGCAGCGCATAAAAAATAAATAAACAGGCAAGTAAAAAACCAAACGCCATTACGGCAATAAAACTCTGTGCCCGTAAACTGTGCCACCAATTAATTTTCAACATAAAATAAGCGTAACCCCCACTGAGTTAACTGCTGATATTCAGCTAAAGTTGCAATGCTGGGTTTAATAATTGGAATACCTGCAAGCAAGTGTTTGTGCTCTTCACTTTGGCCTATATCTAAAATAGCTTGTTGTACTTTTTGCTGAATGGCAGGATCCACTCTTGGGTGAGCCACAATAGGATGACGACTTATTTTGCGGGTTTTATAAATAATTTTAAGCTTGTCTTGTAGGTTTTGCGGTTGCTGTTTTAGCGTACCTAGCACGCCACCGCCAGCCTTAGTCGAGTTTAATGCCACATTTAAATAAACCGAAGAGTGGGTTTGTACATAAACCGGCTTTATTGTTAGCCCATACAACTGCGCTAAATCAGCACGCATTAATAATGACGCCCCCAATGCATTAGGCGCCGGAAAAGCAATTTCGGCACCTTCTAACTGGCTAACATCGTCTATGCCGCTATTTTTATTCACCACTAACACACCTTGCAGTTGGCGCCCTGCATCTTTTATTAACGGCAAATAACCTTGTTTTTCGTTAGCGATGACACTGTGCCAAGGGTTCATGTAAGCAAAATCATACTCGCCATTGGCAAAAGCTTGTTCAAATACAGGTATAGACTCAACAGTGATTAACTTAATCGTCACCCCCGTCTGTTCACTCACCTGGTCAAGTAAAGGTTGCCAAATTGCATTCAACTTTTGCGGCTCATATTGCGGCACCACCCCAAACGTATACTCTTGAGCCAACAACCACGAGCTTTGAATCAAACATAATATCGCTACTACATACTTCATTGGTGCTCCAAATAATCGTTTGCCGTCATTGATTAGCTTAGTAAAATACTGACCAAGTCACCATAACATTATTATCTGAATTCAGGTCCATTCAATAAGAAATGCTTTTGCTTGCTACTATTTACCGATAAATATTGCGATATAAGTCAGCGAATAATCAGTGTGTCCCCCACTTACTTATTATCTTCCCTCTTCTTTTTATTATTCATTAGCATCACTTTTTCAGATTAGAACAATCGTTTTTATTCGCACCTACCATTTAGATACTTTCCTATACTCTGGTTTCGCCTAGTAATTTAAGCCCTGATTTTAATCCTCGAGTACATCAAATGGATAGTTAATAGCTTGAGTGGTTAATTAGGTTTTGTGTTTTAGCGTAACCATACATCTTCACATGAAGCGAAGATGCGTTAACTTTAAGGAAGCTAACTATGAAACATCCATTATTTAATCAAAAAGTACTCGCGGGTTTTGTCAGCATGCTGCTTATATCCGGCTCTGCTTTCGCCAGCAATAACGAAAAGTCAGAAATGACCAAGCCCAAAGGAGCTGTTGGAACTGGTGTAGCATTAGAAAACCAAGCAAGAACGAATCAATTTTGGTGGCCTGATCAACTTAATCTATCTGCGCTGCGTGACCACGATAAGCGCTCTAATCCTTATGGCGAAAACTTTGACTACGCCAAGGCATTTAACAGCCTAGATCTTGATAAAGTCAAACTAGACATTAATGCGTTACTGACCACATCTCAAGATTGGTGGCCGTCAGATTATAGCAACTATGGCCCCTTTTTTATCCGTATGACATGGCACAGTGCAGGTACCTATCGCACCCTTGATGGCCGAGGGGGCGCTGGTGGTGGCCAACAACGTTTTGAACCACTCAACAGCTGGCCTGATAATGCGAGTTTAGACAAAGCGCGACGTTTGCTCTGGCCAATCAAAATGAAGTATGGAGAAGCCATTTCTTGGTCTGATTTGATTGTGTTAGCGGGTAATGTATCGCTTGAAAATATGGGCTTTAAAACCTACGGTTTTGCCGGTGGACGTCATGATGATTGGGAACCAGACATGGTGTACTGGGGACCAGAAATTGAAATGCTTGCTAGCGACAGAGAAGATAACGGCGGCAAGTTACAACGTCCGCTTGGTGCCACTCACATGGGCTTAATATACGTAAACCCAGAGGGGCCAAAAGGCGTACCAGACCCATTGGGCTCAGCCAAAAATATTCGTGTAGCCTTTGAACGTATGGCGATGAACGATGAAGAAACACTAGCCCTAATTGCGGGTGGACACACATTTGGTAAAATGCACGGTGCGCACAAGCCTAAAGATTGTCTAGGCGCTGAACCTGCTGCAGCGGGTATCGAAGAGCAAGGCCTTGGCTGGAAAAACAAATGCGGTAAAGGACACTCTGAAGACACTATCACCAGTGGTTTAGAAGGTGCTTGGACTCAAGCACCAACAAAATGGACCTCTTTATATCTAAGTAATTTACTTACCTTCGAGTGGAAACAAACTCGAAGCCCTGCTGGCGCTATCCAATGGATTCCTACAGACGAGTCGTTGCATAAAGCGGTTCCTGATGCGCATGTTAAAGGCAAGTTTCACGCTCCTGTCATGACAACAGCAGACTTAGCATTAAAGTATGATCCTGAGTATCGAAAAATTGCTGAACGCTTTTTAGCTGATCCAGAAGAATACCGCTTAGCTTTCGCTAAAGCTTGGTACAAACTGACCCATAGAGATATGGGCCCATCACGTAATTTCTTAGGCAAAGAAGTCCCTAAAGAAAGTCTAATTTGGCAAGATCCTATAGATGATAAAACACAATCAAATATAGATGCTGATGGCGTGCAAGAACTTAAAGCACAAATTCTAAAGTCTAACCTAACCGTGTCAGAGTTAGTGCGTGTGGCTTGGGCATCTGCGGCAAGTTACCGTCATTCAGACATGCGCGGTGGTGCAAACGGTGCACGTATTGCATTATCACCTCAAAAAGACTGGTCGGTAAATAATCCGGCTGAAACCGCTAAAGTGATTAAAACACTAAAAGCGATTCAAGAGGACTACAACGACAGCTTGTTTAGTAAAAGCAAAGTATCACTGGCCGACTTAATCGTTCTAGGGGGCACTGCTGCAATAGAAAAGGCCGCTAAAGATGCAGGTTTTACTGTATCAGTGCCATTTAATGCTGGTCGTGGTGATGCCACACAAGCAATGACCGATATCAATGCCTTTAGTTTACTTGAGCTAACATCTGATGGTTTTAGAAATTACTTTGACGCACAGCAAAGCTACAAGTCGCCTGTGGACATGTTAGTTGATAAAGCAGACCAACTTAACCTATCGGTGCCAGAAATGACCGTTTTAGTGGGTGGATTACGCGCACTTGACGCTAACTACAAAGGGCTAAAACACGGAGTACTCACAAGCACTCCAGGCACCTTAAACAATGACTTTTTCGTCAATTTACTCGACATGTCTACGGTTTGGAAAAAATCGTCTACCGATGGTATTTATGAGGGATTTGATCGTCAGTCAGGTCACAAAAAATGGACAGCCACCTCAGTCGATTTAGTCTTTGGTTCAAACTCAGAGCTTCGTGCAGTATCTGAGGTGTATGCGTTTGATACATCGAAGCAAAAATTTGTCGAAGACTTTGCAGCAGCCTGGACTAAAGTAATGAACCTAGACCGTTAATGTTAAGCCTAGCGACTAAGTGCGGCAAAACGTAATAGTGGCAGCGTAACAGAGCTTGAATTTACAACATTCAGAAGCGAATCAATCGATTCGCTTTTTTTTATCTATAACACTCAAATAACCTTCGCTAAGCACACGACTATCAGATAATAACGTCTTATTCCAAGTGCGTAAGTAGAAGCTTTAGCCACCAAGTTGGCTAATGAAAACGGCTAATGTCGAGCTGTACGAAAGTGCATGCTGTCATTTACACCGTGACGTTTCACAAAATATTTATGACTGAATTATTTTGCCACTATTACAGACAAAATATGGATACACAAAATAAAAAAGGAGCCTGGTTATGGCTCCTTTTTTGGGATAAATGATCGATATCAATAAGCTTTTATAAATAAGCTATTCTTGATAGCTTTTTAGCTTAGAAACGGCCAACAACACCCACACCAACAAATAAACCGTCTACGTCAGAATCGAGTACTTTTGCTAGCTCAAATGTAGCAGAGAAAGCGTCAGACATGCGTAACCAGTAAGCTGTTTTAGCAGTAAAGTTATCGTCTGAACCGTTATCGTCATAACCCAAACCAACAGACCATTCTTTGGTTACATACCAGTCAGCATTTACGTTGAAGATATCGTCAGCATCGGTATGAGTCCACTTAGCGCCTAAATCAATACCAGTAGTGCTTTTAAGATCGATAAAGCTGCGAACTTCAAGACCGTAGATTGAATCAATATCGCTACCATCAACATAGAATGCAGCTACTTTTGAACTGTCGTTGAAGTAGTAACCAAGATCTAGTTGATAAGTGTCAGTATCAAAACTGCCAGCATCATAACGTTCGATTTTAGCGCCAACAAACCACTTTGAATCGAAAACATACGTGCCATCAACAGAAAAAATATCAAGGTCAATGTCATCTTGCATTGAGTAGCTAGCACCAACATTAGTAGATTGTGCTAAAAAGCCATTTAAAGCATAAGGGCCTTTTTCTTGTGATACAGAGTCAAGATAAAAACGGTAGTCAAGGTCCCATAGACCATCACCGAATTCTTCAGTATTAGCAGAATATTTTAGACCAGCTTCGTGGTGAAATGGTGCATCTTGTGCAGCCATAGCGGGTAAAGCCACAAAACCTAATACTAGTGCTAATGCAGTAACGTTTTTCATCAATCATTCCTTTATTTGATTATTTTACGCGAGGAGATTCAAGCAGATATAAAGAATGGATAAATCATAAAAAGTGGGGTTATCCATTAATTAAAATGTAGCCTAACCTTACCGTCAGGCTAACGTGCTTTCCTAGCGGCGCATACTCTAAAGTAATGAAATGCTAAAATAAACCAAAAATGTAAAATTAATGATATTTTTCAATACAATACATTAGATGTAATGTGTAACGCATCACTATCACCTACTTTAGCAATAGATAAACCTGTAAACACTTAGTTACACAAATGTTAATTAAAACAACTGATATAACAGATTAGTCAATGGCAGCAAGGTGAGTAACAGTAAACATAAACATAACAGCGGTGTTAGCATTCACAAAAATGAACACATATAAGCAGTAAATCTAACGGCGATGTTTGAATAAAAGCAGCTTTATCGCATAGGGATATTGTGAGTATTTCAACACAAGGTGCATAACGTTCAACCGGCAATAACAAGCAGGTTAACAATTTGATTTATATTGATGATGGCTATAGGTTATTGGCATTACATCAATTTTATCTACCTGGAAACGTCAATGTCGACTTTGTTTAAGTTCATCAAAGCTGCCTTACTAAGCATCTTTATTATTGTCATCGTTCTTGTCGCGTTTAATTGGCAAAGCGTTAATCGCTTATACAGCGTAGTCACCTTATTTGATGAATCTCTCGTGGTGAATAATTTCTCCAATATGAAGGATGTCTTTTTTAATAAAAAAATCGATAAACAAGGCGAGCCTTATATGTTCGACGTCGCCTTAACGCCTTTGCCTGACTCGTTTAACTATCGAAACAGCTCAACCAATACCGAAGCGTTTCTCACACGCAGAGCCACAACCGCATTACTGGTACTTAAAGACGACAAAATAACCTACGAGCAATATTTTCTAGGCACTAAAAGTGATGACAAACGTATCTCATGGTCAATGGCCAAATCATTTGTATCGATATTGTTCGGCATGCAGGTGGATGCTGGCAACATTGATATTGAAAAAACCGTCGGCTTTTATCTGCCCGAGCTTGCCAAGTCTGGTTATGGCGACGTCAAAGTAAAACACGTATTGCAAATGTCGTCTGGGGTTAAGTGGAACGAAGACTATCTAGATTTTTATTCTGACATTAACAAAATGGGCCGTGTACTGGCTATTGGCGGCTCGTTAGATCAAATGACCAGTGAACTGGTTAATGAGTCAGCCCCAGGCAAAGCATTTCATTATGTCAGCATGGACACCCACGTGATTGGTATGATACTCAGGCGAGTTAGCGGGAAATCATTAATCGAACTTTTACAGCAAAATATCTGGAACACCATAGGCATGGAAAGCGATGCCTATTGGCTGACTGATTCCCAAGGTAGCGCATTTGCGTTAGGCGGCTTAAATGTTACCACCCGTGACTACGCCCGCTTTGGTCGCTTATTACTCAATAATGGCGCATTTAATGGCAAACAAATTGTCTCAGCTGCTTGGATAAAAGCCGCCACCACCCCACAAGCGGAATACCTACAACCGCAAGTCGGAAAATTAGGTTATGGCTATCAAATTTGGTTACCGCCAGAAGCACAGCAAGGTGAATTTTTCTGTGTCGGTGTATACGGACAATATATTTATGTAAACCAAAAACACAATGTGGTGATAGTTAAAAACAGTGCCGATTTAGGCTTTCTTGATGAGCTGAATTCAAAACAAGAAACCATCGAATTTTTCCGTGAGATTGTGGCGTCATTGGAGTAGATGGAGACTCGTTAGACTCTGCCCCACTTTTCGATTGCTCACTTATCTGAAGCTCACTTATCTGAAGCTCACTTATCTGAAGCTCACTTATCGATTGCGCATTTATCGGCAGATCACTTTTCGATTGCTCGCTTTTCGATTACTGAGCATCAACCAGATACTATGCGAAGCAAGATGAAAAGTTAGTTTTTTTAGTCTGATAAGTTTAATAGCTAACGTCACATATTTCGTTTTTGGAGCAGCCTCTGCCGATTTAGCTCATCGAGCTGTTCGCTAAGTTTGAGGATCTGTTGTTGCAGCGCTCGATATTGAGTCTGGCTGGACTCATTAACTGGCTTGTCGTCCAACTCTTTCGTTGCCCACATTTTGGTAAGCTGAATGATCAGATGTTCGGCTTGGCTCAGGTTGTCATGCTCAATCTGTTTGATCATCAGTAACCGAAAGCAGTCGAACAGTATGGTGAGCATAAACTCATGGCTGAGCTGCTGCTCTTGCTCCTGAGTCTCAGCCCCTTGAAAGCCGATGGCTGCGATTAAATTAGAGACTGTGGTAACTGTGGTTGCCCCAATAAAAAGCGACAGGATCTCAGGCTCCAACATCAGAACCCGCTCAAGCTGTTGCGACAACTTACCTTTATTCCACTGAGCGCCCAGCGCTTTAATGAACGTCATATCAATCCACCCGTTATAAAACCTTGTCTATTAACGATACTGTCTATTAACGATACTGCCTATTAACGATATAGGCGCGCGGTCATAGGGACCAGATTTAGCCTTTGGATCAGTCGATCTAAATAGGCTTGAGTCAGCATTGCTATGCCGCGATAAAAATCAGTTCTAGCATGTTCATTCATCAGTTCGAGGCAGCGCCCAGACCAAGGAAGAAGGTGCTGCTGCAGCAAAATCATGCAGCTTCGTTCTAGTGGTTCATTATCTTCAGTTTGATCCCATTGGGTAAACATTTGATCCAATACCGCGAAAAACAGACCGATATGATCGACTGGTTGATTACTATCCAGCTCGAAGCTGATCCCTTGTTCATGATAAAAGGCTTTTAGTGCCATAGTCGACTTGTCATTGAGGAGTTGCCTCTCGCTCAAGTAAACCGATCCCCAAGGCACAGCATTGGGCTCGCCCGGTCCATAGAAAAGTTGTGCATAGTCCAGTTTTAAGGTTTGTTGTTTATCTTCAGTCCATTGGCCAAGATAATTGGCCAGCAACTCACGACCACTCGACTCTTTGGCCGATGCGGTAAACGGTGGCCAGCTTTGAGCAACATCATGCTCAATAAATCCTTGGATCAACTCTGGGGTCGGATCATTAAAGAGTACATTGTGAAGAATGCGCGCAATGCCTTGATATTCTAGGAGTTCATTTTCGTTAAGAGATACCATGCTAACCTCGTTTGTTGAACTAAATGTATCGCCATAAACAGCAAATAGAGGTGCCACTCCACATGAGTGGCACCAATCGGGGGATTAAACTTCTGCGTAGTTCAACACTTCTCCATCAGTGTCACCACTTGGGCGAGAATGACGGTTAGGTGTGATAAGTAAGTTAGGTGTAGTAATACTGCTTTGTGGCAACGGAGCAACCGCGGGCGAGATGGCGCCCGGGTACTTAGCCATCAGCTCTTCCATCGGTCCGAAATCGATAGCTCGCATAGGGCAAGACTCCACACATGAAGGTTGTTTACCTTCGGCCAAACGCTCAAAACAACCATCACACTTAGTCATCACCTTACGATCTTTATCTATCTGCGGCGCATCGTATGGGCAAGCTCTTGCACAACTTTCACAGCCGATACACAAATCTGCCGCCACATGGACTAAACCATCTTCGCGGCGTTTGTGCATTGCGCCAGTTGGACAAGCCTTAACACAAACAGGCTCCGAGCAGTGGTTACAAGCGATAGACATGTAATAGGCAAATACGTTTTGGCTTACAGTACCATCACCATGTTCTGTCCATTGTCCCCCACCGTATTCATAAACCCGGCGCCAGTTGATGCCAACGGGGAGATCTTTACGATCCTTACACGATATCTGACAGGTTTTACAGCCAGTACATTTACTTGCGTCGACATGAAAGCCGTATTGGATATTATTACTCATTGTTAACTCCTATCAGACCTTACGGATTTCAACCAGGTTAGTGTGCTGAGGATTACCTTTCGTTATCGGTGTAGTGCGTTGTGTGGTAAGCACGTTCAAACAACCGCCTTTATCCACATTGCCACCAGGTAGGAACCAAGCGCCCTGCCCCAGTGCTGTTACGCCGACCATAATACGAGGTGTTACCTTAACTTCGACTTCGATGGTGCCGCGATCATTGAAAATGTGGACCTTATCACCAGTGCTAAGTCCGCGCTGATTAGCATCGATTGGGTTCATCCACACAGCATCCTGCACCGCTTCACGCAGCCAAGGGACGTTGTGAAAACTAGAGTGGGCACGGCCCTTAGTGTGATAACCAGTAAGTTGTAATGGGTACTTCTTCTTGGTCTCAGTATCTTCATAACCTTCCCAGGTCGGCACGTATTTAGGTAGCGCAGATATTACGTCACCCTCTTTGAGCTTCCAGGTACGCGCTTTTTCCGCTAAGCGTGATGAGTAGATTTCAATCTTTCCAGAGGGTGTGCCGAGTGGATTGGCATCGGGATCGGTACGGAAATCTTCCAGTACGATATAACCCCCGTTCGGCAAATATTTGCGATAGATACCCTGTGTGAGCATCACCTCTTTTGCTGGTAATTCTGGGGTTGCCTCTTTAGATTCGGCATAGAATTGATCCAACCAATCTTTGCGACTCTTACCTTCGGTAAACTCGGCTTCAACCCCCATGCGTCTTGCTAAGTCGACACAGACCTCATAGATAGGACGGCTCTCGAACATAGGGTCGACACTGCTGCTCATCTGTACCAAGGAGGCGGTATCACCTGCGGCGTAACTTTGGTTAACTAAGTCTTCTGATTCAAGCCATGACACGTCTGGCAATAAAACATCGGCAAACTTGGCACTGGGTGTCATCCAATTATCGACCACTAGGATAAATTCACATTTAGTTTCATCCTGGAGGAGCTTCTCTGTTTTACGCACGTCAGAGTGTTGGTTAATTAGGGCATTACCACCGTAGTTGATAATCGCCTTAATATCAGTATCCAACTTACCGTCACCCGCTTCATCAAGGTCGACACCTTGTACTCCATCGGACAGAACGGTCATGTTTTTGCCGTCTTCGATGGCCTGAGTGAAGGTAAAGAATGATATCGCTTTCTTCACTGGGTTTGAGCCAGTAGGCATTGATGGCGCGTGTAAAGAAGAGCCCTTACACAAACCACCACAGTTAGTGCCCGGCAGACCCAATTGACCTAACAGGATGGGTAGCATGTAACCCGCACGGGTGTTGTTTTCACCAGCAGCCTGACGGTTTAGCGAGGCGGCAATTTGAATGAAAGGTGCACGAGCCGCAGCCAGTTCGCGGGCCAACTCGACAATGAGATGAGCTTCGATACCGGTAATAGCAGCAGCCCACTCTGGCGTTTTAGCATTAACACCCGGAGTTAAGTCGCCAACTTTCGCGTTATCGAGAATATACGCCTTGTAGCTCTCTTCATATCCAACGCCTTCAGGCATGGTTTTCTCGTCATAACCGACACAGTATTTATCCAGGAAGGCCTGATTAACGGTGTTAGTGGTGATCCATTCATAGGCTAAGGCTTCAAATAGCGCCGCGTCGGTACCCGGACGAATTGCCAGCCACTGATCTTCTTTACCTACGGCAGAGTCGGTGTAACGTGGATCAATCAAGATAGTTTTAAAGTTATGCTTTTGTTTCTGCACCAAGAAGTCATAGGCTTCGCCCGAACCACTCATGCGGATTTCGGATGGGTTGTAACCAACCATCAGCACTAAGTCTGAGTTTTGCATTTCAGACACACTGCTTCCTTGCCAACCAGGGCCTGCAGAGCCATATGTTTGTCCGGCTGCTTCATAAATTTGTGACCAGCTATAATCGCCATAAGCGTTAAGATAACCGCCCTTAAGGTTCATTAAGCGATACAGACATTGCTTACCGGAGAAGTGATAACGTGCACCCGAGTTATAGGTGAAGTGAATCGATTCATTACCGTACTGATCTATAGTGCCTTGCAGTTTTTCAGCGACAAGATCAAGGGCTTCATCCCAGCTAATCCGCTCAAATTGTCCGCTACCACGAGGACCAACACGCTTCATTGGGTATTTCAGACGATCAGGTGCATAAACACGTTTACGCAAAGAGCGTCCCCGTGGGCAAGCGCGCACATCATGATCGCCGTACTTATCTGTGGTGGTAAATTGAGACTCTACCCGGGTAATTACCCCATCGGTAGAAAAAACCTGTACCGGACAGTTAGATCCACAGTTAACCAAACAAGCCGACCAGTTGAGGTTTTCACCGGCAACAGGTGGCGTAGGCGGCACTACTTCAACATCTTTAGAGCTTGAGTTACAGCCTGAAACCGTTGCTACGCAACTTAGTGCGGCACTCATTTTTAAGAAACTTCTGCGTTCCATTATTTTTTCCTCATTGCAGTTATGATTAGCACTGTTTGCATTAGCGCAGCTGGTAGCTAAACGACAACATCACTTGGTGCGCGTTATAGTTATGGTTCAGGCTACCTAAGGTGGTCAGTCCTGGAACTGTATTGACATCAATTTGCGCATAATCGGTGTCGTAATAGCGCTCATACTGGTAAGCCAGCTTTAACGCCATCTCTTCGCTTAATGCGTAGTTAGCATGCAGTTTGAGACTATGGTTGAAAGAGGTGTAATCCCCCTGTGGCGTGGTAACGTCATAGGTGACCAGCGTGTTGCTGGTAGAGTTAGCAAATAAGTAGTCGCCGCCTAGGCTGAGCCTGTCTTCAAGCAGCCCGCTATAGTTGAAACCAGCCCCCAGATTAATAAACTCATCTTCGACATCGTCGAACCAGTCAGGGCTTGAGAACCCCTGACTGCCAGCTTGTGCAGCGTCGATCCACTGCTGACCAGCAAAGGCATAGCCAGATAGGTGTGCATTCAGCTGCAGCCCAAGATTGATGTCATAACCGTAGTCTTCAGATTCGGTCAGACCCAGTTGAGTCTCGTTATAATCATCTTTGGCATAGCGGGCGGTCATATCCACACTAAGCCGCGACGTTGGGGTGTGATTAAACTTGGCTTCGAAGGCAGTGCGCTTTCTATCAGCCAGGTAATATTTGCGTAGCAAAGGATTCGTTTCTGATGACGTCAATTCGCTAGTTTGATATTCGCTGCCGCCACGGTTATCGAGGCTGGCCTTAAATTTAAGCTTGATGTCATCCATTGCACGGACATTGAGCTTGGCCCATAGGCCGTCATCATTAGTCTGTTCACGGTCACCATAACTGCGCTCCATTTCTTTGCGGTCATAGCCAGCCTGTAAGCGATAGTCACTGCTTAGGCGGTAACTGGCATTAAGCTTGAAGCCGCGGCGTTCGGTGTCTAAAGGGATATTCTGTTTAAATGCCCCCGATATACCGTTCACTTCATATTGAGCGAATTCCCATACCGATCCCTTATTATCACGCTTGCTGTAATCGACACTGCCGCCGAGTCTGAGCTTGTTGCTTAGCAGCGAAGTGACAGACAGCTTGCCGTCTAAGGTATCGACTTCTCCGTCCCAGTTTTGCAGTGGATTACCCGACATTTGAATCAAATTATCATCTTGGGTCATCTTGCCCGATGCCAAGCGACCACTCATAACGGTGCGGTTTAATTGATATTGGCCAGACAAACTAATTTGATGAGCCTGATTGTCTGGAGCAGGTGCAAAAACGTCATACAAATAAGGAAGACTTAATGCGTCAACATCGTTTTTATACTGGCTCACGAAATAATTCAGGTTGGTAGTCCAACTATCGCCAGACAATGACAGCCCCGCGGTGAGGTTATCAGTGTTGGCATCGACTGGCAGGCCAAAATTAACTGGACGCGGAGTGACAATACTACTGCTCTGGTAACCGGTTTTATTCTCGTGCTCATAACGCACATAAGCCTGATAAAAGTCTTGGCCATAGCTCAAACCCAAGCCAGCTTTGTTCCTCTGCAGCGAGAGCTCCTGAATTTGAGTATGCTCACTCGGTGTCAGTACGCCGTCTTTGTACCATAACTGACTGCGTGCATCGCCAGACCGATAGCGGGTTAGCTGTTGATAATCGGCAACCAGTTTATAGTGGCCTGACTTTCCCGCTTCAAGATGAGCAAAGCCGTTATCCAAACCTAATTGGTGTGCCTGAAACTTGGCTTTATAGCCTGCGGTATTTCGATAATGTAAATCGGCATCCACACTGCCATCAGCCCCGTCATTGTCGGTACCAAACGCATTACCAGAGTGAATGTCATCACTGTCAATATACGCGGCATTGACCCCGATGGTGCCGGTATAACCAGCAACTTGAGGGCAGCGCTTACACTGAAATACTTGTTGGTTAACGGTACTAGTATTGGCCTTGTTCACGCCAAAGTCAGCCGCCATTGCAGAGCCCGTTATCGCGCCAGATATAGCGAGAAGTGATAACGTGATGAGGTTAAATTTGAATCTCATTTGAGTTACTCCTAATTAGCGCTGCAGCTTGCTGCCGGCTGGGTGATTGGAGCCATGGATCTGGCTATGACAATTGAGGCAACTCTTACCGCCGCCAAACGCATCACTTCCGCTTTGTTGTACAACACGGCTTGCATGACCATCATCCATATGACATTGCTGACACAGTTGTGGTGCTCTTTGGGTGAGCATGGCTTCGTTAACGCTGCCATGGGGGTTATGACAGTTGGCACAATTTTCTGTCACTGGCGCATGCTCCCATAAAACAGGGCCACGTTTTTCGCCATGACAGCTATAACAAGTGTCATTCACCGTGGCGTGATTCAGCGCACTTTCACTCATAGAACCGTGTGGATTATGACAATCGATACAGGTCATTTGATCCCACTTCATCGGGTGAGATGAGCGCTTATTCATGTCAGATTTTTGCTGCGTGTGGCAAGAGGTACAGGTGTCATTAACCGTAAGCTTGTCCATAACCGGATCGTTGTCGGTGTGGATATTATGACAATCGCTGCAGGCCACCTCGTCTAAATTGTGGCTGCTGCTATGCCATGCCATCTGCTTAGGATCGTTATGGCAACCTAGGCAGACACTGTTCTGACTTTGAGCGGAAAGCTTGCTCTCTTTGCCAAAGGCGATCATCGGCTCCTTACCGCCTTTGTTATGCGCACCTAACGGGCCATGACAGGCTTCGCATTGCAGACCCGCCATAGGCGAACCCTGTTGGCTCGGGCTACCGTGCACGCTATCGAATATCGCCATGACCTTGTCATTTTTCTTATGACACATCAGGCAAGAGTCGGCACCTTTGTTAGAGTAATTACCTTGAGCAAATTTCTCCGTCAGTTGCTGTTCTAGTTGTTCACCAGTGAGTTGATTCCAGGGGGCCGCCTGAACTGAGAGAGATAAGCACGCGAAAGCGAATATCCCACAAAGTAACGTAGTGATAATACATTTGTTCATCATCTTGGCCTTACAGTTAATTATTTTATGATTTGTTAACGTTTGTGTTAATTAGTTTGCATTTAAAGTGTAATTTGAATTAACAAAAATACGAACTATTACTTTGGAGGTATTATTAGATCTGTGATTTTTAATTTAAAAATGATTTATTCGGGATCAAGATCTTTATTTATCGCTATCTATTGTATGTATTTTATAATATTAAAAATCTCAAAAACAAAACTTCAACCATCTGATTTCAAAGAAGTTAATTTAAAAAACCCTACTGATGAACATGATTTTAAATTTGTTAACTATATAAATGAGAATGATTTAAACATAATATAACTTATGAACTTACATCGCCTTTATTCATAACTATTTTTATTAACCCCACAGCCATTAATAACTATTCACAACCTCGTTAATAACTTTAAATATCTTTTCATATTAATTCATAACTTAATTGGCAAACAAACTTACAATCATTATAAATAAATGATTTCACAACTAACGAATGCCTAATAAAAAGCAAAAAACGAAAAAATAACAGCAACAGATGATAAAACTAAACGGAGTAAACCGTCTCGAGCAAGTACAAATGGAGAAAAAAGCCTCAGATACTCGCAACATCATTTGTCAAACAAATGCTACAGCGAAAAAAATCGTTAAAATTTAAGTTGTGAGAATGCAGAGCTTCAGAGATGTTAAAACTGACCCTAAAATGGATGGCCGCGAAACGCCAACAGACTCAACTGTCTCTGTTTCATCGTAAAAAAAGTGCCGATTTAGGCTTTCTTGATGCGATAACTTCTAAGCAATAAACCATCGCGTTTTGCCGTGAAACTGTATCGTCATTACAATAAATATAGCCATTAACTTAACGACTGGAGACTTGTGTCGCTAACGCTAAACCTGCATTTTTTGTATTATATTGATTTAAATTTTATAGGCCGTCAGTGGGAGAAACGTCTGCTCAACCTCTACTAACTTCAGCAATCATCTGGCATGCATAACACGCCAGAATTAACTATTTAGAAGCCAAAAAACATCATTAAGGGTATATAAAGAAAGGAGTTTTAAATCTATTGTTTATTCTTTACCCGCAAATAGTTTACTTATTAAATACGGGGATTATAATCATTACCCTTATTTGCAAGGAGCAGAAATATGCTAGGAATGCTTAAGAAACATACTGTTGAATTATGCCCAGAAGTTAGCGGGAAAATAACACACAACAATGTACCACTGCAAAACCAAACAGTTATCCGAAGTCTCACATATAATGACGATGAAACCGTTGAAAAATGTGTAACTAACTCGGAAGGTATGTTTATGTTTCCAGAAAAATCAATTAAGTCTAGGCTTCCTGGAAACATATTGCATGAAACTGCTATAAGGCAAATTATATTTGTTGAGTTTCAGGATCAAGAGCTTCTTATATGGTTCGCAAATCAAAGAGAAATTATTTCTCCAGAATCATTCTCACGATTAATGAGCAATCTAAAAGCAGAGCTAACTAACGCTGAACAAGTTTATGAATTTGAAAACTCAGAATTTCCTGCTTCACCTTTTAGAGTAAGATCTCTATGTGTATTAAAATAATTTCAAGGATGATTTTATGAATAAATTAACGCCAAGTATGGTCGCAGAACTATCTTCGATTGCTTACGATGTACAAAAGCAGTCAGTCTTAAAAAGAAATATTATTAATGTCAGCATTAATCTAGAAAAACACTTCAATTTTAATGTATCACCGAAACCTGTAATGGGAACTTCTGGGGGTTATGTTGCAAAAGCAAGAAACCAACAGACCGGGTTTGCCTTAATAGGACAAGGGCAAAGCGAACAATATAAGGATGATATTGTCATTGCAGTACGCGGGACTAATTTTGCCAGTTTAAATGATTTATCAACCGATGCTCGCGCTTCCACAAGTTCTACCGAACTTGGTGCGTTAGTACATTCAGGTTTTAATTCCGTTTTTGAGTCAATGAAAAAAGAGCTATTGCCTTATATAAATATGCTTCCAGCAAATGCAACACTCCATTGCGTTGGACACAGTTTAGGCGGAGCTATAGCGACTTTGATTGCCGACTGGGCAAAGCAAAAACTTCTTAATGTTAAACTATATAGTATCGGTGCTCCTAAAGTTGGGTTTGCCGATTTTGCACTTAAGCACACAAATTCTCTGGGGCAGGAAAATATATTCCGCTGCACCAAAGGTTGCGATCCTGTCCCGATGGTTCCAGTCTGGCCTTTCGTTCATGCGCCATATAATGGTTATGAATATAGAGTTGATAACTCAGGCTTTGTAAACCCAATAAAACACAAAGTTAAATATTATATAGAGGATATGAAAAGCAGCGACTGGAATTCATATCAACGAAAAATCAGTTTTAATAGTCACAAAAGAGTAACGTTAGATGCTCGTTTAAGCCATCAAGTCAGTCGTGATTTATTTTGGATGAATCGCTTAAGCGAAGCATTATTAACACTATTACGTCAACTAGGTCATGGCATTGCTTCACGCTTACAAAGCGGTATCGCCAATGGTTTAAACTTTTATGACCAAATCGCCATGGTGTTATCTGATGTCACTTTGCATAATGCAACGTTTACTGGGCAATTAAATGGTCTATTAGCTCACATGTTAGTGTTTGCAGGTCATGCTACCCGTAAAGTAGAAACTCTAAGCTATGAGTTTATTAGTTGGGTGTTTAAAAAAACGATTCAAGTTGTTAATCGATTAGCGCGCGAAGCACTGAACTAATCTGTAATAAGTAGCAAATGTCGAAACTGGTGTTTAGCTTTACTTAATTATCTATCAGCTAACAAAAAAGCGACTCTCGAGTCGCTTTTTTGTTTTATATTGATTTAAATTTTATAGGCCGTCAGTGGGAGAAACGTCTGCTCAACCTCTACTAACTTCAGCCATCACCTGACATGCATAACACGCCAGAATTAACTATTTAGAAGCCAAAAAACATCATTAAGGGTATATAAAGAAAGGAGTTTTAATCTATTGTTTATTCTTTACTCGCAAAGATTTTACTTATTAAATACGAGGATTATAATCATTTCCCTTATTTGCAAGGAGCAGAAATATGCCAGGAATGCTTAAGAAACATACTGTTGAATTATGCCCAGAAGTTTCAGGAAAAATAACAAACAATGGCATCCCCATTAAAGAGCTACTCATAGAACGTAGCCTCACCTATGCAGATGAAGAATATTCAGATAACTGTATGACTAACGCTGTAGGTGAATTTAGTTTTACAGCAAAAGCGATCAAATCACGCTTACCAGGTAATATTTTACATGAACCTGTTGTTAGACAAGTTTTAGAGTTTACGTTGGATGGCAATGATAGCGAAACTTATATCTGGGCCACAAATCAACATAACATTACCTGTCCTGATGTTTGCAAGTCACACTTAAGTAATCTAAATCCTGATATATGCAATGACGAAGAGGTGTTTGAATTAGTCAATGTGGAGGCTCCTGAATACCCCCTAATTGTTAGATCTATTTGTTCACTTTAAATTTTAAGGATGAAATTATGCTAGGAATGCTTAATAAGTCTACTGTAGAACTCAGCCCCATAATTCATGGAAAACTATCAAATAACAAAAACCTATCACCAGCTAAAATATCATACATTGTCTAATATTCGGTGACGAAGAGTATGTTGATGAAACAATCACGGATTCAGAAGGCAACTTTAGTTTTACCGAAAAAAATCACGGCTGCCAGGTAATATTTTTTCATGAATCTAAAGTGCTGCTTTCATCACTGCCGACATTAATGATACAACTTATTTATTTTGGTTTTCAAACCAAGATGGAATTAGTCTAAATTCAATCCATTTGTAGATAGTAACCTGAATCTTAAAACTACAAAATATTGGCTAATAGAAATAATTAATTAAACTTACAGTATTGTAAATATGAGGTAACCCTTTTGAAATACAGTCATTACTTTAAAGCTGAATATGGATATTACTCATTAATATTCATGGCAGCCTGCCTTCTGCTTTTTGGTTTTAGTATTTGGCTTGATAACAAACGTTCAAAGCAACATCTTGCCAGAAGAGCTAAAGAAATGAAGCTGACAGGTCTTACACTAAATGAACAGATTAAGCTTGAAGTAGAAAGATATGAAAGCCAACCTTTACGACATTGGGTTGCTAGTACTTCTAATTTAGTGCTAGGTCTATGCTCCTTTTTTATTCCCGGCCTTGTAGCTATATACTGTGTATTAAACATATTTACGATAGATTATTATGTCCTCCATTTCATCGGTTATTCCGTAACGTTTTACGGAATCATACATTTTGCATCACTTAAAGCAAATGAAGGGATTTTAGGTTATCTTCCTATATTTATTTTAGTATTTTCTACATTTATTATTGGTTTAGTCACCATTTTATTCCGGCTAGCTGTAGAGCTATATTTCACTTATACATAAATGTAAAACTGAGAGTCAACTCAGGCTGCACATGTCAATGTTCTGCTTAGCTCGAGCAGAAAAAGACCAATATCGTTACTTTTGCGTTAGCAGTAGGCGCTGGCAGAGTTTGACAAAATCTGACGATGTCACAATTCCTAGTACCTTATTGTGTTCATCAACCACAGGTAAACAACCCAGTTTATTGTCGATAAAATATTGCACTACAACCGTCAGCGGCTCGTCCAAACCGAGCTTCTGCACTTGGGTATCCATAACCTCGGCAATAGGCGTAAAGCGCTCCTTTCTATCTAACGCCCCTTGGCCATATTTATTGAGCATGGTTAATACAACAGCAATCATCTTTTTATGGGTTAGCATCCCAATGAATTGCCCTGTCGTTTCCGAAATCACCGGCAAATGGCGCACATTGCGAGTTTGCATCAATTGATGAGCATCTTTAAGGCTAGCTTCATTGCTAATACAAAAAGGATTCGGGGTCATGATATCGCGCACTTCCATGGTATTACTCCTTTTACCGATTTATGCTTAAAGACTAGCCAAATCAAAAATAAATAGCCAGCAATCATGTTAATCGCCGTAGAGGCAAACTAACGTTTAAGGGTCATACGCCCAAAGACACTGGCGTCGATAAAGCCTCTGTTTTTATCACCATTAACCGGGGGGATCTCATGAGAACCCATAAAATGCTCTCTTACTGGGCTGCCATCATTATCGCAATAGGCGAGCATAAAACCGATCACTTTATTCGGTGTTAATAATAAAGGCTTATCTTGTTGGTCTTCTTTAAAATCATTAGGATACAGCTTAATCGCCACCTCCCAAATCACGTTGTAAGGCGCCTCGCTACTGCGCTGCCAACGACTTTTTAAATGCGACGTATACAAGTGAGCTTGTTTATCTGGGCCATAATCGGCGGCTTGATTGTCTAGGCCAATATGGTACGCAAATGCACTGTGATTAAACTGATGATCGCCGCCTGAGGCATCGCTATCAATAAAAATCTCTAAGGTGTCATCATCCCAATAATTCACCGCTGGGTCGGCATGGGTATCAAGCAACACATCGTCGGTAATTTCAGCTTGCAGATACAAATAGTGCTCATCCCACAGTAATTTATATTTACCGCTAAAATCACTCGCAGAATCAGGCAATGCTCCATCCATTAAATACGGCATAGTCTGCCATTTAGCTTGCTGCCATGCTGCGTCGGCAACCCCATCAATCTTGATAGGCGTTGCAGTATATTCAACATCCATAGCAAACAGTGTCTGGCTACTAAACAGTAACCCCAAAGCGAATAACGAATATTTCATAAAGCTCATTTCTAGTCGGTTTTATATAGACTCGCTTAATCTGACAGCGAAAACAATCATAAATGTGACCAGCGATTAAACGCTCTGCATCTGAAATAAATCGACCCAACAATCTGGTCAAAACCCCGCAGGCTAGCGGGTACGTTAAAAGCTTACTCTAACACCACTCTTACACCAATTAAAAAGTGGCCACAAAAAAAAGCCCTAATCTTTGCAAGATCAGGGCTTATTTATTGAGTGACTACATAAACTCAGAGCCGGTATTAACGCTAAAAATTAACCTGCTTTAGCTTTAGCTTTAACTTGAATTCGATAAGCATGTAGCAAAGGCTCTGTGTAACCAGAAGGCTGAGATTTTCCTTTAAAAATCAGATCGCATGCCGCTTTAAAGGCGATGCCGTCAAAGTTAGGCGCCATATTAGTGTATAGCGGATCACCTGCATTTTGAGTATCGACCACAGCGGCCATTTTTTTCAACGCGGCCATCACTTGTGCTTCACTGCATATGCCATGTTCAAGCCAATTAGCTAAATATTGCGATGAAATTCGTAAGGTTGCTCTGTCTTCCATCAAGCCGACATTATTAATATCAGGCACTTTTGAACAACCCACACCTTGATCAATCCAGCGCACAACATAGCCCAAAATACCCTGGGCATTATTTTCTAGTTCAAAAGTAATTTGCTCATTGGTGAGTGTTACCCCTTCAGCAAGTAAAGGAATGGTCAACAAACTGTCAATGCTAGCACGTGGGCGTTGTTTAATTTTTTGCTGAACGTCTGCCACATTAATTTGGTGATAATGAGTAGAATGCAACACGGCACCATTTGGCGACGGCACCCACGCTGTATTTGCGCCCGCTTTAGGATGAGCCGATTTTTGTTCAAGCATTGCTGCCATTTCATCAGGCATTGGCCACATGCCTTTACCGATTTGAGCGCGACCTTGTAAGCCACATTCAAGCCCAATATCGACATTCCAATCTTCGTAAGCACTAATCCATTTTTGCTGTTTCATCACCGATTTAGGCACAAACGGGCCCGCGAGCATTGAGGTATGCAGCTCATCACCTGTGCGATCAAGAAAGCCAGTATTAATAAACACCACGCGCTCTTTCGCAGCCCTAATGCACTCTTTTAAATTCAGTGTCGTTCTGCGTTCTTCATCCATAATGCCGACCTTAATCGTATTACGCGGCAGCTTGAGCGCATCTTCTATCTTAGTAAACAGGTCACAGGTAAATTGCACTTCTTCAGGGCCATGCATTTTAGGTTTTACAATATTCACCGAACCTTTGCGGCTATTACTACGACCATTATTGTTACCTTTAAGGTCGTGCATCGCAGCAAGCACAGTGATCATGCCATCAAGTATCCCTTCTGGTATTTCGTTGCCATTTTTATCCAGCACGGCATCAATGGTCATCAAGTGACCCACATTACGCACAAATAACAAACTTCTGCCGGGTAAAGTAACTGTTTTGGCACTCTGGTTAGCATTAGCTGCGGTATAGACGCGATCGTCATTGAGATCTCTAACGATCTCTTTGCCATTTTTAGTCAGCGAGGCAGATAAATTACCTTGCATCAAACCTAACCAATTGCGATAAACTTCAACCTTGTCTTCAGCATCCACTGCGGCGACAGAGTCTTCACAGTCCATAATGGTGGTCACAGCGGCTTCAACCAGTAAGTCTTTAACGCCAGCGCGATCGCTGCCACCAATAACACTGCTTGGATCTATTTGAATTTCGATATGCAGACCATTATTAACTAATAAAATAGCACTGGGTGCATCGGCACTACCTTGGTAACCCACACATTTATCGGTTTGGGCTAAGGTTGTGGTAGAGCCGTCAGTTAATTGCACCCGTAACACACCCGCGTCGAGGTAATAACGGGTCACATCGGCATGGCTGCCTTGTGCTAAGGGCGCAGCTGTATCTAAGTGTTGTTTGGCAAAAGCGATAACTTTATTGCCGCGTACCGGGTTGTATTGTTTAGTGAGCTCCGCGCCACCGTCTTCAGATATCGCGTCAGTGCCATATAGCGCATCATACAAGCTGCCCCAACGAGCATTGGCAGCGTTAAGCGCAAAGCGAGCATTTTTAACCGGCACTACAAGTTGTGGTCCCGCTTGCGCGGCAATTTCATGGTCGACATTTTCAGTGCTAATTTGAAAAGCCTCCCCCTCAGGCACCAAGTAACCTATTTCAAATAGAAAAGCTTTATATGTTGCAGGGTCAAAATCTTTGGTGGGATGGTCAATATGCCATTGATCAATTTGCTGTTGTAGTTGTTGTCTTTTTTCTAACAGCTTCACATTAACGGGAGAAAATTCGCTAATAATGTCCTCAAATTTTGCCCAAAAGGTTGCTGAGTCAATGCCAGTACCTGGGCAAATGTCACTGTCGACCAGTTGCCACAATGCTTGCGCTATGTGTAATCCACCTACTTGAATACGTGCTGTCATTTTATATCCCTACCTTAATTTCTGTGCGTTGACCGTAAACTTAGCCTTAAATCATTGGCCCTAAATCATTAGCCATAAATAACTCGCGCAAACTCATTCCACTGTTAACAGCTTACTGTTCATACGCAGTAATACTTTACTCTATATCAAAGTTATCTTATTTATCCAATTTATGCTTATTATCACCACTATTCACCAAAGATATGGCAAAATGGTGTTTTTTGGTTAATTTGCAACATATACGTAACTAAAAATCACAATAACAATAAGGTTAAACATCCCCTCTATTTATCTCTTCTGCGGTTTTAGTGATCAGTTGTCGCATCCATTGATGCGCGGGATTATGCTGAAGCAAAGGGCTCCAGGCCATAGTCAAGGCGATGGGTTGAATAATAAAAGGCGGCGGAACAATGCTCACCCGTTCATTATTGATGTGATGACGAGCCATCTTACTTGGTATGGTTGCGATCAAATCTTGTTGCTCAGCCAACAAACAGGCGGCTTGATAATGGCGTGTAAAAACGGTGATCTGGCGTTTCACACCCATTCGAGTTAATGCTTCATCTACCCAGCCCAAACGCTGAACATCATCAGGGTTCATCCCTACCCCAACACCCATCCCTGTTTTACTCACCCACACATGCTTAGCTTTTAAATAACTGTCTAAAGAAAACTTCTTTAAAACAGGATTACCCTTACTAATCAAGCAGCTAAAATCATCACTCCACAATATTTTTTGATGGAATGATTGCGGAATACTGTCGAAACGGTTGATCACCATATCGACTCTTCCTTGTTCTACATCAGGGAAACTGACATCACTTGGGGTCATGATATCTAAAATAATGTTGGGTGCTTGAGTACGAAGCTTAGCAATGAGCGGTGGAATTAACGTCGCTTCAGCATAATCACTTGCCATAACACGGAAGACTTTATCACTTTCCAGTGGATCAAAATTGGCACGCGGTTGTACGGCTTTTTCCAGCCCAATAATCAGTTCACTGATAATGGGTTGTAATTCATTTGCACGTTCGGTGGGTGTCATGCCCTGACTCGTGCGAATAAGTAAGGGATCGTCAAACAAGTTTCGTAAGCGTTTTAGGCCGTTACTCATTGCAGGCTGGCTGATCCCAAGCTGGTCTGCAGCTTTAGTCACGTTTCTTTCACGCAGTAAAACATCTAAATAAACAAGGAGGTTCAAGTCGATACGAGATACATTCATATGGTGAATACCGAAGATAGTAAGTATAAATTAGGTTTATTTAACCAAATCTAGCTATTATTTTCAACGTAATCAATTGCCGCTAATCTATTTGTTAAGGAATAAACACATGACTCACTACAAAAATAATATCGATGAAGCTGCCACCTTGATTAATTCAGAAGGTAGTGCATGGAATGCCATCAACCCAGAGTCAGTCGCTCGTATGCGTCTACAAAATCGCTTTAAAACTGGGTTAGATATCGCAAAATACACTGCCAAGATCATGCGTGAAGACATGGACAACTACGACAAGGACACATCGCAGTACACTCAGTCTTTAGGTTGCTGGCATGGTTTTATCGCCCAACAAAAAATGATTTCGATTAAAAAACACCTTTTAACCACCAAGCGTCGTTACTTATATCTTTCAGGTTGGATGGTAGCTGCACTACGTAGTGAGTTTGGTCCATTACCAGACCAATCTATGCATGAAAAAACCTCTGTTGCTGCGTTGATTAAAGAGCTATACACCTTCCTACGTCAAGCTGATGCTCGTGAACTAGGTGGTCTATTCCGCGAATTAGATAGTGCCAAAGAGTCAGATAAAGCCGCAATTCAACACAAAATTGAAAACTTCGAAACCCACGTTGTACCTATTATTGCCGACATTGATGCCGGTTTTGGTAACGAAGAAGCCACTTACTTAATGGCAAAACAGATGATTGAAGCCGGTGCTTGTTGTATTCAATTAGAAAACCAAGTATCAGATGTAAAACAGTGTGGCCACCAAGACGGTAAAGTCACCGTGCCACATGTTGAATTTTTAGCAAAAATTAATGCGGTTCGTTATGCATTTTTAGAACTCGGTATCGATGACGGTGTGATTGTTGCGCGTACCGATTCATTAGGTGCAGGCTTAACTCAAAAAATTGCTGTCACTAAAGAAGCTGGCGATCTAGGCGATTTATACAATAGCTTCCTTGAAGTTGAAGCCGTTGATGCAGCAAAACTTGAAAATGGTGATGTGGTATTCAAGCAAGGTGGCAAACTGGTGAAACCGGCTCGTCTACCAAATGGCTTATTTAAGTTCCGTGCTGGTACGGGTGAAGAACGTTGTGTACTTGATTGTATTACTTCATTGCAAAATGGCGCTGATTTATTGTGGATTGAAACTGAAAAGCCTCATGTATCTCAAATCGGTGGCATGGTTAACGAAATCCGTAAAGTTGTTCCTAATGCCAAGCTTGTGTATAACAACTCGCCATCGTTTAACTGGACGCTTAACTTCCGTCAGCAAGTATTTGATGCGATGCAAAAAGCAGGACAAGACGTTTCAGCTTACGACCGCGCGCAATTAATGAGTGTTGATTACGATGGCACTGAGCTTGCTATCCAAGCTGATGAAAAAATTCGTACATTCCAATCTGACTCGGCCCGTGAAGCAGGTATTTTCCATCACCTTATTACACTACCGACTTACCATACTGCAGCATTATCTACCGATAACTTGGCTAAAGAATACTTCGGTGACCAAGGCATGTTGGGTTATGTTGCCAATGTTCAACGTAAGGAAATCCGTCAAGGTATCGCCTGTGTTAAACATCAAAACATGGCTGGTTCAGATATCGGTGATGCACATAAAGAGTACTTCTCTGGTGACCAAGCGCTTAAAGCGTCTGGTAAAGACAACACAATGAACCAGTTCTAAGACCGCTTTTACAGTCTGATTTTATAACTGCTTTTATAAACAGATTTATAGACTGATTTTGTAAACGGCTTGTGTAGAAAGTGACTTACCCAAATAGTGACTAGCTTAAGCGATGTTTTTGAAGTGAACATAACTAACAGCGAAAACTAAACCCAAAAGGCCTGCTTAAAATAAGCAGGCCTTTTTATGTGTCACACTCAGGTAAAATGGTCACAGTGACGATAACGCTAACCCTTATCGCAACAGACTAGCGCTACTCACTAACGAAGCTGGCTAACACAACTGATTCTGCGCTTCCTTTACCGCACCCCATTAAGATACACACTGATACAAACCATTATTCTGCAATGATATTTTTGACTACAGCAACAGCCCATTTCGCTCAATTGCGACGCTTAACGATTGATGAAAATTTCCACTTACAATATTGCCAAACTCGGAGTATATTAATCCAGCAGATTCATGGATTTAGAATTGCGACCGATTGTTTAGGTCACATCACGATCAAGGACGACAATGACAAGCTTCATCTCCAGTTTATTATCAGTAGGCATTCTTCTTTCTAGTATGTTTGTCACCCTTGGGGTGATGTTTGTCTTACTGAAACACCGCGACAGAACAGTTAAATTACCCGTCGATCGCGAACAACTTCAACGAATTCCCGCTTTTGGCTTACAGCAAGAGATACAAGACCTCCAAATCAATTTAATCGCCAGTATGCTAATGGGCGTATTGGTTGTGTGTCTGCCATTTGCCATTAACAGCATTCAAGCACACATTACCGTCGGCAAATTCCCTTGGATGTTTGCCATAACCTCAATGATCGGATTATCTTATTGTGGTTATAAAACGTGGAAAAACTTTTCCAAACTCACCAAATTACGCCTAGGCCACACCGCAGAAATCGCCACTGCCAATGAGCTAATCGGCTTACAAGCTTTGGGCTACCAAGTGTTTCACGACATCCAAGCCGACGGCTTTAACATCAACCATTTAGCCATAGGTAAAAATGGCGTATTCGCCATCGAAACCAAAGGCCGCCACAAGCGCAAACGCGACAGTAAATCGACTAGCGCAACCCAAGGTAAAGAATACCAACTATTTTATAAAGACGGCCGCTTATGCTTCCCATCGTGGACTGAAACCAAGCCAATAGAACAAGCAACCCGACAAGCAACGTGGGTCAGCCAGTGGCTCACCAAAGCTACCGGCCAGCCAGTGTTTTCCAGCCCAGTACTGGTATTCCCCGGCTGGTACGTCACCAGCCAAACTCGACCACCGTTCCCCATTTTAAATCATAAGCAGTTGGTCAAAACCATACCAGCCGTCCGCACTCAAACACTCAGCCAACAACAAGTCGACGCGATCGTCTATCAAGTCGCACAGCGGTGTTTGAGTAAGAGTGAAGTGGGGAAATGATGGAGATCAAAAATTTGACTCTAAATCTATTTATTACATACTTAACAGAAATTTCATACATTAATTCTATTTGAGTTAAGTGACCACCATATTTTCCTAGGAAATAAATTAATTATGGATATTCTAAAAAAAAGAATAACAATACCTACATCGATCATCGTACTTTCAGTTTTTGTTGTTATATCAATATTTCTAATATACTTTTATGCAAATTCTGATATCAATAACAAATGGGCACCGCTTATTGGCGGTGCATTAGTAGCATCAATATCTTCATTGATACACTATTCACTGACAATATTCGACCTTAGGAAAAATGAGAAACTAAATGATAGTGGAGTCATTAAATTTTTAGAAAGCCGAGATGATAGAGATTATTATGGAAAGCTAATAAAAAATACTAAAAACGAGCTAAATTTACTTTTTTATACATCAAAACGATTTTGTGAAGACTTCTGCACCAATGGCGGGAAAGATAACCTACTAATATCAACAATGGAAAATAATCCGAATTTAATAGTCAAACTTTTGATTTTGGATAAATCACACATCAATGGAGGAGATCAACATAACTTTGAAATTGCAGATGTTAAATTAAAAGTTATGCAGGATAAATTTGGAGACAGATTCCAAGTAAAATATTATGACCACATACCTACCCATAATATATTTCTATCTGAAAAAGATGCAATTGTTGGACCTTATTTTTATAATGCCAATGGTAAATTCAGTCACTCAATTCATTTCAGGGCTTCAGCAAAATTCATAAAGGAATATAAGGAGTACTTTGATGCAGAATGGGCTAAATACTAAAGTAAAGATAAAAATCCCATTTAGACTACACTTTAATCTCATAGCAATGCATGAGTGCAATTTTAGAAAGAATGGTGGAGTTGGACTTAGTGTTGATACTGAGTGTCAAGCTGAATTCATACCTAACAATGAGTTAGAAATAGTAATTCATGATTTTTGTAACAAACAGGGTAAAATAGAAAAAATAAAAAATAAACTTTTAGATTTTATGAAAAGCACTCCTAAAATAAAAATATACCCTACAATAAATATTAGCGGAAATATATTTTTCAACTCGGGATTAGGGGCTGGAACGTCTATATTACTGACATGTATAGAAGGAATTCTATTAATAAATAACATTCCATATACTGAAACGGACATACAATCGATTTCAGGTAGAGGGGGCACCTCAGGTGTAGGGATAAACTCTTATTTTAGAGGTGGTTTTATTTTTGATTCTGGTACAGTGAATGATAACAAAAAGCATAAACCCTCGGGCGACAACACTCCTAAATCATTGCCACTCCTCATTAACTCCAATAAATTTCCTAGTTGGAATTTAGGGCTAATTATTCCAAAACTTAATCATAATAATTATGGTAAGTTTGAGGAAAATTTTTTTGATGTTAACTGTCCTATAGCTAAAAATGATGCATATGAAGCATGCTATATTTCTGTATTCGGCATTTTATCAAGCGTTATTTCAGAAAACTACAAGAGCTTTTGTATGAGCATTAATAATACTCAAAATACTAAATGGAAAAAATTAGAAATTGAATTCGCAGGTGAGCCTGTAATTAAACTAATAGAAAACCTAAAAAAATCAGGAGCGGATGCTGTAGGAATGAGTAGTTTAGGACCAGGAGTCTACTTTTTTTCAAAAGAACCTGAATTAGTATTCGACAAAATCAAGAGTCTTGGTGATTATCTCTATATAAATATACACCCATGTAATTCTGGGAGAGAAATATATTGTGTTTGAACTTATATTTTTCACATCTAATCGAGTTAAAACTCAGCATGCAAAATATTTATGCCGAGATTTCAATATAAAAGTAATTAACTTTAGTGAAAAAACAAAAAGAGCTAATTACGATGAACCTAGAATAGATAATCGAGAGCAGTTGCTTAAAATAAGTATTGAAAATGCTATAAAACAAGCTAATCTATCCGGCCTAGGAAAAAACAAACCTTTCATTATTGAAGATACGTCTGTTGATATTCACGCTTTATCTAGAAAATATAAAAAAGAATACCCTGGTGTAGATATTAAATATTGGATGCAACAGATTAAGTTTATAGATCTAGATCTAGAACTTGAACTGCTTGGAAATAACCGTTCTGTAACGATTAGATCAGATTTGGTTTTATACTTCCCCGAACTCTCTGACCTTCCATTATATTTTACAGGCACAACTGATGGAAAAATCACTGCTACTGATAATCAGTTTGACACTAATGTAATTTACCCTTGGTTAGATAATAAAACTTTTAACAGATGGTTTATTCCTAAAAATGAAACAGTAGTAATAAGTAAATTACCTATAGAAAAAGCAGACTTACACGACTTTAGAGGTCTAGCATTTAAGAAGCTTTTAGATTTTTTAGAGTCTAAAAATGTTATTAAAAAAAAGTCGCCTGAGACCCCGTCAATAGATAGCAATGAGTTATTTGATGGTGAATTTCAATGCCATATTATTGTCGGTCTAACCTGTGCGGGAAAGACTACGATAGCTCAGTTTCTAGTAAATGAAAGTAATTATCTTCACATTGAAGCTTCAGATTTTATGCATGAAATTTATAGAGAAAATCATGGTGTCGGTAGTGATGTTCCCATAGGTTTATTTGCAAAAGAACTATTAAAAAAACAACCACAAGCGGTCGCAGAAAGAGTTATTAATTACCTAAGCAAATTTAAACCACAAAACATTGTAATTACAGGGTTTAGACTTGAGGAGGAAGTAGCCTACATTGAGAGTAAACTAAGCTCACTAACATCAAAACATAGGATCGTTGTTAATGCAGAAAGAAAAGAAAGAGAGCGGCGAAAAGCTGATCGAAATAGAGTCGGTGATTCTCATTCAATAGAGTCCCTCTGTAGTGGCATAGTTATTTTGGCCACCTAAATAGAGGTGATATTATTACCTCGTACATGACTTTAGGTGAACACATGAGATCGATAACCAGAAAAACATTTAGTGCTGAATTCAAACTTGAAGCAGCCCAATTAGTCCTCGATAAAAACCATAGCATCATCGAAGCAGCAAAGGCGATGAACGTGGGTAAATCAACCATGGATAAATGGGTGAGACAGTTAAAACTAGAACGCCAGGGTGGCACGCCAAAAGCCTCTCCCATTACCCCTGAACAAATTGAAATCCGTGAACTGAAGAAACAGGTAGCCCGTCTTGAGGAGCATAATCTTATTCTAAAAAAGGCTACCGCTCTCTTGATGTCAGACTCGATGAACAATTTACGCTGATCAGCGCACTCAAGCAGAGCCACTCTATTCTCACAATTTGTAATGCATTCAAAGTGCATCGAAGTAGCTATAAATATTGGCTAAAAAGAAAAGAACATATCGATGCTGACTTTACTATTTTATGCAGTGAAGTGAAGGCCGCGCATCGTATTAGTAATGGCTCTGCCGGTGCTAGAACGATAGCGCAATTAGTGACTAACAAAGGGATTAATCTCAGTCGTTATCGAGCCCGTAATCTAATGAGAAAGCTTGGATTATTAAGCTGTCAGCAGCCTAAGCATTCTTATAGGAAAGCTGCACAAGAGCATGTAGCGATCCCAAACACGCTTAATCGACAGTTTGCAGTAACTCAACCAGATCAAGTGTGGTGTGGCGATGTGACGTATGTTTGGGTCGGTAATCGTTGGGCATATTTAGCCGTTGTTTTAGACTTATTTTCCCGCAAACCTGTTGGGTGGGCTTTGTCATTATCGCCTGACAGCGAGCTGACCTCTAAAGCCTTGAAAATGGCATTTGAGTTAAGGGGGAAACCTGAGAATGTGATATATCACAGCGACCAAGGTTCACATTACACAAGCTTGAAATTCAGACAGTTATTATGGCGTCTTCAGATTGAGCAAAGCATGAGTCGTCGCGGGAATTGTTGGGATAACGCACCAATGGAGCGTTTCTTTAGAAGTTTGAAATCTGAATGGGTACCCGCAAGTGGCTATGGGAATTTTACAGAAGCAGACAAAGCGATCACAAATTACATCACTGGATATTACAGTGAAACTAGACCCCATCAATATAATGGTGGGTTAACTCCAAATGAGTCAGAACGTTTATATTGGAATGACTCTAAAACCGTGGCCAATATTACTTGACCACTACACTCGTTGATAGAGATACGAGAGAGCTTGACATGGGTGTAGCCAAATTGTTGGAGTGTAAGCAAAACATAGTAATTAATAACAACTCGGATTTCGACAGTTTATTTTCAAATTATATCAAGGTCTTAAAAGTAACTGAAATATCCATGATAACAAAAATAAAGAATAAAAATCCTAATATGTTAAGCCTTAGAAAACTAATTGTTCTATCTTTATATGCAGCTAGACATAATGGAGAAAAAAGTAATTTTTATTCAACCACAGATATTTGTAGGATGATTAATACATTTGATTTATCCAAATCTAAATATGTAAACAATGTAGGCAGGTTTTTTAGTAAAAGCGTGGATGCCTTATTTGAAGTGGAACAGTACAAAAGAGGGAAAAAATATCGACTATCAAATACTGGTGCAGGTTACGCCAAATTTTTATTAAGAGATTTTCAGTACTCTGACCGAGAGGAAACCCCAGAATAGCATAAAGAATAAATGGGGCCATAAATGGGGTCAACAATAAATAGGTCTGAATCTGAGGGGGCCCTATGAATTTAATAGGATGCTTGTGGTTCCCTTACTAAATTTTGAAGCATCTTAATTGCTGACATCCAATGCCATTTCAACAGCTTCAAATTCTTATCCTTGTAGGCTCTCAAGCCAATAAATTGGTTTGAGAGCACTATTGAGTTAGCTTGATATTGCCTGTGCTTATCAGTTGCTTTGACAGCCAAACCAAGCAGGTAAAGTATAAATAGTGATAAAAAAGCTATGAATAGAAGTACGCTTAATTTACTTGGCTTGAGCTTAAACTACATTAGATAAAAAAAATCCCCTACGCGGAGGGGATTGATGCCATTAGCCAGTAACAAAACTAAATTTTAGTTATTTAAATGAATTTAAAACTTATCAAAAAATTCCATCAAAATTAAAATAAGCCTTAAAGTTAATATTACATTTGTTAGAAAATTACAATATTTTACACTCTTTAATTTAACCCAAATCTTATGTATAAATACTTTATCTTGGTGCATAAATCCTCCAATTTGCTCGGAGTTATCCAGCTAATGAATTGATTTATTTTTCTTAAATTGATTATTTAAGCACCAAGAGGGGCGGTAAAGATTTAGAATAATTGAAAATCTTATACGTTTATAAAAACACATCCGAATTTTTTATTCAAACACTAATTTGATCATATGCTGAAATAATTGGGGTCAGAGTCTGACGAATCCCCACAAAAGAATGAATAAAAATAATGAGATAGGTTAAAAACTGAGGAACATTCATGGCATTTGGTGATCAAATTTATCGCCAAACAAAAATTACCACGAGTAAATGCCATGAATGCAAAACAAGTTTTATCAAAATGCCTCTCACTTGTCACCCCGTTAATGCACAAAACTCGCCGACAAAGTCTGTTCTCTGCAATTGAAAGCTCAATGAATGGTGGAGCATTATCAATCACAGGGCTTGGCCGTGATATTGAAAGTAAAGCCAAGGAAAAACATAAGATTAAGCGGGTTGATAGGCTTTGTAGTAATCCTTATCTTCATCGTGATATTGAGTTCATTTATACCCGTATGACCTGCTTGCTCGTCGGGAAAATGAAGCAACCCATTATTCATATCGATTGGTCAGATCTTGATGACCGTAAGCAGCATTTTCTCATTCGAGCATCTTTGGCGGCTCAAGGGCGCTCATTGACACTTTATGAAGAAATACATCCGCTAAACAAAAAAGAGAAGCCTAAAACTCATCTATCCTTTTTGACCAAACTTAAGGCGATGCTACCTAATGACTGCAAGCCTATCATCGTGACTGATGCTGGATTTCGAATACCATGGTTTAAACAAATACTGTCACTTGATTGGGATTATGTGGGGCGATTCAGAAACAGAACACATTGTAGAAAAACGATTGTTCATCATTGGTATCCAGTCAAAAGGCTATACATACAAGCAAGTGCAAGAGCTAAGAATCTTGGGGTATATTTTTTAGGTGAGCAGGCGTCTTTCTGTTCACGCTTAGTGATCTTCAAACGTACAGATAAAGGAAGAAAAGATAGAACTGCAACGGGTGATAGAACCAGACGGAGCAAACAATCTCGGTCAAGTGCAGAGCGTGAAAAAGAGCCTTGGTTACTTGCTACATCACTTTGTCATTCAAGTGCTACAGCCAAACGAGTCGTAAAAATTTATGCGACTAGAATGCAGATAGAAGAAAGCTTTAGAGATGTTAAAACGGGTCTAAAAATGAATGATAGTGGCAGTAGAATTAAGGATAAATTAAGCGTTCTACTGCTCATTGCCTGTCTATCTCAATTTATGTTGAACCTGCTAGGTTTGGCAGTTAAAGCAGCGGATAAGCATAGACAATACCAAGCGAATTCAATCAAACATCGTAATGTTTTATCAAGCCAATTTATAGGATTAAGAGCCTACAGAGATAAGTATTTGAGGTTGTTGAAGTCTCACTGGCTAGCAGGAATAAAGACGTTACAAAGTTTAATCAAGGACCCACAAGCATGCTATTAAATTCGTGGGGATCCCTCAGGGTCAGAGTTTGACGAATCCCCACAAAAGAATGAATAAAAATAATGAGATAGGTAAAAAACTGAGGAACATTCATGGCATTTGGTGATCAAATTTATCGCCAAACAAAAATTACCACGAGTCAATGCCATGAATGCGAAGCACGTTTTGTCAAAATGCCTATCGCTTGTCCCCTCCCCTCCGTTAACGCAAAAAGCGCACAAAACACTCCGCTTTAGTTTGTTTGCTGCAATTGAAAGCTCAATGAATGGTGGCTCGCTTTCTATAACAGGACTTGGCCGATGCAGACCACAAACGACGTTAGTGGCCGCAGGTCGTAAATAAGTACACAGCAAAAAGAAAACACCTGGATTCCGGCTCAAAAGCATTACCGGAATGACGTAAATATAAACATAATCGGAATGACGAATATTTACACATGACTGGAATGACGGAAACAAAAAGCGAACCAACCTGTTCGCTTTTTTAATGCTTTAGATATTATATCTGCAGGCTCCATTTTACTTGAGGCCGTTGAAGAAAATAGCGTGAGCCTGACAGGACGTCAGGCTAGCTTTCGCGGTACAGGATGTACCATCGGAAGCGTTAGCATTTTCGAGTAAGGCCGAAGCAGGATTCAAATGTTGGCCAAAGCTGGATCAATCCCCATGGCGACCTTTTCGCTGTTTGAAAATGTTGCGGGGCGGCTGGGAGTTCCAAGAGGGAACAGCCGTTGGTTTCCTCTTGGTCTGGTGTGGGCGACGCGCCACGACGTTAGTGGCCGCAGGCCATAGCTAAGATTAAAACAAAAGAAACAAGCTGGATTCCGGCTCAAAAGCATTACCGGAATGACGTAAAAATGGGAACGACAGGCATAAAAAAGCGACCTTTCAGTCGCTTTCAAATTAAAGTTCCTATTCAGGAACCACTATCAATAATGATTACTCATAATCACTTAAAGGAACACACGAACACATAAGATTTCGATCCCCATATACATCATCAATACGGTTTACCGTTGGCCAAAACTTATTCGCCTTAACCGCAGCCGTTGGGAACACGGCCACTTCACGACTGTACGGACGTGAATCAAATTCTGGGTCCATAATATCCGCTAGGGTGTGAGGTGCGTTATGCAGTGGATTATTGTCCACTGGCCACTCGCCTGCTTCTACCTTGGTAATTTCACCGCGAATAGAAATCATCGCTTCGATGAAACGGTCCAGCTCAACCTTAGACTCAGATTCTGTTGGCTCAATCATCAAGGTTCCCGCTACTGGGAAGCTCATGGTTGGTGAGTGGAAACCATAGTCGTTTAGACGCTTAGCGATATCCATTTCGGTCACGCCTGAGGTTTCTTTTAATGGACGCAAATCGATAATACATTCATGAGCAACACGGTCGTTACGGCCGGTGAACAACACAGGATAATGTGCTGACAGCTTTTTCATGATGTAGTTAGCGTTTAATAGCGCAGTTTGGGTTGATTGCTTAACCCCTTTAGTGCCCAACAACTTAATGTACATCCAGCTGATTGGCAAAATGCTGGCGCTACCATAAGGTGCAGCAGATACCGCGCCGTTATGGTCGCTTTCGCGGCCTGGCTTAATCACTGTGTGGCCTGCTACAAATGGCGCAAGGTGTGATTTAACACCGATTGGGCCCATACCAGGACCACCGCCACCGTGCGGGATAGCAAAGGTTTTGTGTAAGTTAAGGTGCGATACGTCTGCGCCGATAAAGCCTGGTGATGTTAAACCAACCTGTGCGTTCATATTTGCGCCGTCTAGGTACACTTGACCGCCATATTGATGGACGATTTCGCATACTTCGCGGATTGATTCTTCGTAAACACCGTGAGTCGATGGGTACGTGATCATGATGCACGATAGGCTGTCTGCAAGCTCCGCTGCTTTAGTGCGTAAGTCTTCTAAATCAACGTTACCTTGCTTGTCGCAAGCTGTAACCACTACCTTCATACCAGCAAGTTGTGCCGATGCAGGGTTGGTACCGTGAGCTGATTGTGGGATTAAGCAAATGTTACGGTGCGCGTCGCCGCGAGACTCGTGGTATTTCTTAATCGCTAATAAGCCAGCGTACTCGCCTTGCGCACCTGAGTTTGGCTGAATACACACAGAGTCGTAACCGGTGATTTTAACTAAAAACTCAGACAGTTCGTTAATTAACTGGGTGTAACCTTGTGCCTGATCTAGCGGGCAGAATGGGTGCATGTTAGCAAATTCTGGCCAGCTTACTGGTAGCATTTCCACTGCTGCGTTGAGTTTCATGGTGCATGAACCTAACGAGATCATTGAGTGGTTTAAGGCTAAATCTTTGTTTTCGAGACGCTTGATATAACGCATCATCTCGGTTTCGCTTTGGTAGCGATTAAACGTTGGATGAGTTAATACCGCATCTTGACGTACTAGCGCGTCTGGAATTGACTGGCTGCCATTAGCAACGATGTCGGCATCAAACGTGGCAACATCTAAACCGTGGCCTGCGCCTAGGATAACGTCAAATAAGTCTGCGATATCTGTACGGATAGTGGTTTCATCTAAGCTGATACCAAACACGCCGTCTGCATCTATACGTAAGTTAACTTGCGCTGCTATGGCGCGGGCATTAATGGCGGCAACGTCGGCACCTTTAACACTGATGGTGTCGAACCAAGTGGTGTTAGCTAAGGTTAAGCCTTTTGCTGTTAAGCCTGCCGCTAATATGTCGGCTAAACGGTTAATGCGTGATGCTATGGTTTTTAAGCCTTGTGGGCCGTGGAATACCGCATAAAACGACGCCATGTTGGCTAATAAAATTTGCGCGGTACAAATGTTTGAGTTGGCTTTTTCGCGGCGAATATGTTGCTCGCGCGTTTGCATGGCCATACGTAATGCGCTGTTGCCGCGGGTGTCTTTTGACACACCAATAATACGGCCTGGCATTGAACGTTTATGTTCGTCACGGGCAACGAAGAATGCTGCGTGTGGTCCGCCGTATCCCATTGGTACGCCAAAACGTTGCGCGCTACCAAATACTACATCTGCACCCATCGCGCCCGGTGATTTAAGTAACATTAACGACATGATGTCGGCTGCTACTGTAACAATAACTTTGTTGTCACGAAGCGTAGCAAATAGCTCAGTGTAATCGGTAATTTGGCCAATACGGTTGGTGTACTGGAACAAGGCACCAAATAATTCGTAATTTACCGCTTCACTCGCTGGGCCAACGACCACTTCAAAACCAAAACATTCTGCGCGGGTTTTCACTACGTCTAATGTTTGTGGGAATACGTCATCGGCAACAAAGAAGATGTTGGCTTTTTTAGCTTTAGACACGCGCTTGGCAAGGGCCATGGCTTCTGCCGCTGCGGTTGCTTCGTCCAGCAATGAGGCTGACGCAAGGTCAAGGCCGGTTAGGTCCATTGACACTTGTTGGAAGTTTAAGATTGCTTCTAAACGGCCTTGAGCGATTTCTGGCTGATATGGAGTATAAGCAGTGTACCAACCTGGATTTTCGAACACGTTACGCAAAATAACATTTGGCACTTGCACGCCGTAGTAACCCATACCGATATAGCTTTTAAAGACTTTGTTTTTGTCAGCTATGTTGCGGATATAGGCAATACCTTCGGCTTCGCCACACGAGTCACCGATGGTGAGGTCTTGTGGTAAACGAATTTTGCCAGGAACGGTTTGCGCGGTTAAGTCTTCTAACGACTCTGCACCAATGAAGTTGAGCATTTCTTGTTGCTGCTCAGCATTGGGGCCAATGTGGCGGGTTAGAAATAACTCGTGTTGTTCTAGTTGTGTCAGGGTTTGCTTGGTCATGTTAAACCTTGTTCCAAATCGACCAGTTATGGCGGTAGGGCACAGAACTGGATTAGGGTGAAAACGTGTAATACGTGACTAACCCGTAAAGGGTTTATTAATGCAACGCGCTTACGTCGTGAGTGGCTTTATGTGTGCCACTTCCTTTATGAAGCTGAAACGACAATACTGCAGGGCGCAACACTTTTATCGTTAGATAACAAAGAAGCTCCCGAGGGAGCTTCCTGCGTCATTGGCGCTTATTCTTCGTCAATCACTTCTTGGTAACCGTCTGCATCTAATAATGCATCCACTTCTGATTCGTCAGAAGGCATAACACGGAAGAACCAACCGTCACCAAATGCGTCGCTGTTAACAAGCTCTGGCGAATCTTCTAAAGATTCGTTTACGGCAATCACTTCACCAGAAATAGGTGCATAGATGTCTGATGCCGCTTTAACTGATTCAGCTACTGCGCAGTCTTCACCGGCAGTTACTGTGTCGCCAACTTCTGGTAATTCTACAAATACCATGTCGCCTAATAGCTCTTGAGCATGCTCAGTGATACCTACTGTGTAGCTACCGTCTGATTCTTTACGGATCCATTCGTGCGAAGATGCATATTTCAAGTCTGCTGGAATAGTGCTCATTATCGTTGTTCCTTAATCTGATGTTCTAATACTTAACAAATAAATTCTTTTTGGGTAAAGCGCAACTCATTTTATTGAGCTGTTAGAAAGCTTGCTTACCGTTACGTACAAAACTTGGAGCGATGACTTTTACGTTAACACGCTTTTTACGCATTTCAACTTCAGCGATGGCACCAATACCACTAGGCACACGGGCCATGGCAATAGAATAGCCTAATGTTGGCGAAAACGAACCGCTGGTGATCACACCTTGGTGCTCAACACCGTCTGCGTCGGTAAAAAATACTGCCATATCGTGGCGTAAGACGCCCTTTTCTTCCATGACTAAGCCGACTAATTTGTCTGTGCCAGCCGCTTTAATAGCGGTAAGTGCATCACGGCCAATAAAGTCACGCTCGCTTGGCTCCCACGCTACAGTCCAGCCCATGTTAGCGGCTAATGGATTAATTGACTCGTCCATGTCTTGACCGTATAGGTTCATGCCCGCTTCTAAGCGTAATGTGTCACGTGCACCTAAACCACATGGCTTAACGCCTGCATCTAGTAGTGCTTGCCATAAGGCTTCTGCTTCGGTTTCTGGAACAATGATTTCGTAGCCCGCTTCGCCGGTGTAACCGGTTGTGGCAATAAATAAGCTGGCTGATTGCACACCAAAGAATGGCTTCATGCCTTCAACGGCAGCGTTTTGCTCAGCAGAAAATACAGTAGCGGCTTTGGCTTTAGCATTAGGGCCTTGCACGGCAATCATCGCAAGCTCTGGACGTTCAGTCACAACAACATCAAATGCTGCGGCTTGTTTGTTGATCCAGGCGAGGTCTTTGTCGCGAGTAGCGGAGTTAACCACTACGCGGTAATGGGTGTCGGTTAAGTAGTAGGTAATAAGGTCGTCGATGATGCCAGCGTTTTCGTCTAGCATTCCGCCGTAAAGGGCTTTACCAGGTACGGTAAGCTTGGCGACATCGTTAGCAAGTAACTTACGTAAGAAGGCACAAGCATCGCTGCCAGTAACGTCAACTACGGTCATGTGCGACACGTCGAACATGCCTGCGTCTTGACGTACTGCGTGATGTTCTTCGATTTGAGAGCCGTAGTTAATCGGCATTTCCCAACCGTGGAAATCAACCATCTTGGCTTTAGATTCTAAATGCTTGTTAAAAAGTACTGTTTTGCTAGCCATTATTATCCCTTTTTTTGAGGCCTTTCTTATGTAGGTTTTTGATAAAATGCGGCCAAAATTATACTCCGCAGACCCACTTTGTATACAAAAAATTTTTCTAATCCGAGTCCGGTCGCATTAGTTTAGCTAATCTATTGTTGTAATTTTTTTACATAATTTTTTACAATAAAAACGCCGATTTAACTGTATAGACTGATATTAAACAAGTTTCTATATTGGCTATGATGAAATTGGCTCGCGACAAAGTTTAGGTAATGTCATTTTGTTACCCATAGCCTGTTTGATGAACACTGTTTTCAGCCCAGCGACATTATCAACTAGGGTTAGGCCTATGTCGCGCATGGCTTTTTTAAGCGGATTGCTGCCGGCAAACAGTCTTTTAAAGCCTTCCATGGTGGCAATCATCTCCATCGCCTCTGCTTTACGCCAACGTTCAAGGGCGCGTAAATGGCTGTATTCGCCTAAATCTTTGCCTTGCTGGTGCAGTTCGGTAAAGGTGTCGATGATGCTAGCTGCGTCTAAAAAGCCTAGGTTAACCCCCTGGCCAGCTAACGGATGAATGGTGTGAGCAGCGTCGCCAGCCAGTACTAATCGATGGCGGGCAAAGTGGCGCGCATAACGCATACGAAGCGAGAATGATTGACGCTCGCTAACCACCTGGCACATGCCTAAACGGCCATCGAGCGCGGCAGTTAATGCTTTGCCAAATTCGATATCGTCTAATGCCAACAATTGCTCGGCTTGGTCGGGCGATACTGACCAGACGATGGAGCATAAATTGTCGTCGTACAGTGGCAACATAGCTAATGGACCGCCAGGTAAAAAGGCTTGTCTGGCGGTGGCGTCGTGGGCAAGTTCGGTGCGCACTGTCGCGACAATGGCATGGTGGCCGTAGTCCCAGAAGGTTAGCGGAATACTGCATTGCTGACGCACCCAAGAATTAGCTCCGTCGGCGGCAACCACCACGGCGGCACTGACGTTATCACCATTGGCTAGGGTTAGCCAAGCTTCGCGCTCGCCAAAGGCTACACGCTCAAGGCGTTGGTTTTCAATATGGGTAATGTTGCTTATTTCGCTGGCGCGTTTGGCAAGGGCGTAACTGATGGCGTCGTTTTCAATGATCGAACCTAAATAGGCTTCGCTGATACTGTGGGCGTCGAACTCAATTTTACCTAGGCCGTCTTTGTCCCATACCGACATTTTTTGGTAAGGGCTAACACGGTTGTCGTCGAGGTATTGCCAAGCACCGAGGTTTTCCAGCAGTTGTTGGCTGGCTTTGTTAATAGCACTGACGCGCAATTTAGGCTCACCGCTGACAGCTTGGGTTGTGCCAGCATCGATAACCACCACATTAAGGTCGGCATTGGCTAAACCGATTGCGGTTGCAAGCCCGACCATACCACCGCCGACGATGGCAACATCATAAGTTTTAGTTGAAAACATGGTCAATCCTTACCTTAAAATGAGTTAACGCCAGCCCATGGCGGTTTGCGCTACGGGGCGCTTTAACGGCGGTAGCCAAGACAATAAACGCAAACCGATATTGCGTCCGGCAACTAACGGCCAATATTGATTGGAAAAGCCACGCACTAAAAATTCGATGTTGTTGAGTGTGCTGTCGCGATCGGCTTGGCGAGCGGCTAAATATTGATGCACGATAGCGCTGCTGCCGAGGTCGATTTCGGTTGCCGTGTTACTGCTAAAGGCATGTTCAAGCACCTTGAGTAGCCCGACTACATCACGTAAACCCAGGTTAAAACCTTGTCCGGCAATAGGGTGTAGCGTTTGCGCGGCGTTACCGACAAATATACAACGATGGTAAATCGGCCGAGGCATGTACGATAACGTGAGTGGATAACTGACCCGCTGACCCACATCGATAAAGCGGCCGACACGATGGCCAAATGCTTGTTGCAATGCCGCTAAAAACTCAGCTTTATCCGCATTTTTTAATTCATCAGCTTTGGCTGGCGGTAATGCCCATACCAATGAGTATCGCGCTTGAGTGGAAGGTGTTGATGGCACTGACGTCATCGGTAACAGTGCTAATGGACCTGTTTGGGTGAAGCGCTCATAAGCCCAGTGTTGATGCGGTTGGTCGGTAATGACATTGGCAACGACCGCCGTTTGATCAAAATTGACTTGCTCAGTAGGCTGCTGTAAATGTTGACGCACAACCGAGTTAGCGCCATCTGCGGCCACCAGCAACTGACAATGCAGCTGAGTGCCATTATCTAATGTTAATAAGTGACCGTCTGTTTGGGCTTGTAAATCAGTGACTTTGGCAGGACAAAACACGCTGACAGATGACTTTTGTAATTCGTCGAATAACACATTACCCACACGAGCCAATTCAACCACCTGCCCTAACGCGTCTAAGCCTAATGGTTTAGCGTTGAGTTCGGTCATGCCAAAGTGGCCGCGATCAGACACATGAATATTTTCGATCGCGGTGCCAAGATGCTGCAACTTAGGCCAAATGCCTAAACGAGTCAGTTCGAAAATAGAACCATGCGCAATGGCGATAGAACGGGCATCAAAACCGGGATGATTGTTGTTGGCAACATGAGCTTCGATGAGTGCAATACGCAGCGGACGCGCTAAAGTGGCAGATGATAAAGTAGCAGATAATGTGGCAGATAACTTAGCTAACCCTAGAGCTAACGTGGCACCTGCCATGGCGCCACCCACTATGGCAATATCAACGACGAGTGGCTCGGTAGATGTGTGTGCTGTGGTCATACGCTGCGCTGCTACCTATACCAAAATGTTAGTGAAAAGTAGAATGCTCATCGGTGTCATTCAAAGGCATGTCTAAGCCAAATTCTGAATAACATAAAATAGCAGACATTCTGACAAACTCTTGCAGCTCTTCGTAGGCAACTTCTGATTCTTCGTCATCACCAACATCAAATTCTACCTGGGCAATATCGGCAAGGTCTTTAATCACTTCTCGCACATCGGCTGACGCTTTATTTAGCTCAGGTTGAATGATGGCAATACCCGTTAAAAAACTTTGGGTCCACAAGGCTAACGCTTCAACGCGATCGCTCAGTGACGCTTCTTCTTCTGGTAATAAAAGAGTAAAGCCAAATTCGAAATCGACTAAGCGTGCCACAGTGTCTTGATACAAATCGCTGATCAGCTGTTGTAAGTTTGGCTCTAACGGTTGGCCGTCGTTCATTAATTCAACTAACGGCTTGAGCCAAGCTAAATTTTCTTGCTTTACACCACCACAAATAATCCCAACAAGCGCCCCATGCACTTCTACTGGATGCTGGCCGACTTCAGCGTAATCTAAGGCCTGTTTTAGTTTTTCAATACATAATGAAGGTGGGATTGCCATGGTAAATTCCTAATAACGCAATATCTGCTTCAATGCTAGCAGAGTTAGTATGATGCTCCAAATGCTAGTGTGTATTGTGCCCAAATTATGCCTAGACTGAAGCGGATTTGTTCACACAAACAGCAAATAGTTAAAAAGGGATGCTGTTGCCTTGCGCTTTTAAATTCAGCCCTATATAGTTCGCGAACTGACAAAGGATCTGAGGCAACATAATGAGTAACAGTGCAGTTGATATTACCCTATTAGGGCGCACCTACTCTATCGCATGTCCAAAAGGACGCGAAGATGCCTTGCGCACTGTTGCCAGAGAAGTTGAAAACCAACTGACAACCTTGAAGTCGCGTACTAATAATTTAAGCCGTGAAGAGTTAGCCATTATGGCAGCACTGAACATTGGCAATGAATTGTTTGAAGAAAAACAAAAAAATAAACAATATATGGCGCAAATGGATGAGCGTATTTCGTTATTACAGTCAACGTTGGAAACATCGTTGGTTGAACGAAGCCGCTAGGAAGGCTAAACTAAGATTTCAGAACTAAGCATTGCTTAATTCTACCCTGTTTTGCTCCCTGGGATATTTGCTCGTTGGTTAAGTCCCTGTGCCGATAATTACAAACCCAGGGTGAATGCTTTCGTTAACATTGTGCATGCTCGGATTATACCGAGAAGCCTTAGGAGATGAACATTTACCCGCCTTGAACCTACGGTTCAAGGGCTGCGCCGGCAGCGGTATTTTGGGGAGCATTCTAATTTTATGATGAACACTCTTTAAGAAGTGTTCATCATACCTCTGCAATATTCCATTATTTGTTACCTTGATTTAGCCATAAACATTTATGTCTGCCCATATATCAGTCACATTGATATAAAAGATAACAACCATTTGCTGCATTAATGTGCCTTGAATTGAAAAATCTGAATGGTGCTGGACCGGATCTGAAATTAATCAGGTTTTGATAAGTCATCCTCGTTCACATTTTGATGTTTGAAACAGGTTTACTTTAATCCATAAGGTTGTTTTACCGGGTTCATTAATGTATAAAACATTAAATATTAATAACTTGTAAATATGGATTATGACAAGTCGTGTCGTCGCCCGCTATTTTTACAGCATCATTATGGCTGTACTACTGCTTACTTTAGCAGGCTGTAAATCCACCCCAACGCCTTCACCTAAGCCTGTTAATATTGTTCCCACTGAGTTATCTCATTTACCAACTGATGCTGCTACCCAAGGCTTGAATATTATTGATACTCAGCTGAGCTTGGGCGACCGTAATTTATATCTGGCCAATAATGGCAATATCAAAATGCTGTCAACTGCCGAGTGTCGATTAGACATATCTGCTCATCGGGGCGATTTTCGACAACCAGAAAGTAGCGCGAATGCCATCGCGTCGGCGTTAAATGATAACTTTAATAGTGTTGAAATTGACGTAATGCTGCTTAAAGATGGCACTTGGGTTAATCATCACGACAGTCAAACGGGTCGCGCGACAGTGTATTACACCGGTGAGCGCTTCAAACTAAACCGTATGAATTTTCAAGAGTTTGCTAATCTCAAACTACGCGATAAACACACTAACAATTTACTCGATCAACGCCCTATTGCCGCAGTTGAAGCCTTTAAAACCTTTGCTGCATTGCGCAATAACAATCAACAACTCAATGTAGAAATTAAGTCTGACACCAACGGCCAAAAACTCGTTGAGCTTGATAATATGCTCATAAAATATATCGGTTTAGGTGGTTTTTATTATTCAGCCGCAGACCAAGACACACTCTATAAACTGCGAGGTATTAACTCTTCAGTTTATTTAGGCTTTATTCAAGGTGGACACCCAACAAGCATTGAAAAATTAACGGCTGATTTGCGTAAAGGTGCCAAAAATGATGCTTATTACTTAGATAATCAAAGCAAGCTTGAACTCGTAGGGCGATACGGCACTAAGCGTTATCGTTCACGCTATAAAGATTACACAGCAAAATCGTCTCTGTCTAAGTTACAAAAAAAACTGGGTAGGCACTCTGGACTCCACTTGGATATACGCAGCTTTATGCAGCATCCAAGCGTTAAATATTACGCTCACCAACTGGGCATGAAGGTCTACACCTACTCACTTAATGGCAGCGAGTATCATCAGTCACAATTAATTAAATTACCAACCGCACAATTACCTGATGGCGCCATTGTTGATGCAACGCCTTATAAAATTTGCCAACGTTTATTTAATGCGGCAGTTCCTACTAAGCGCTATGAACCATCAAGCCATCTTGGCCGTTATATAGCGTCTTTACCGCAAGATGCTGACTTTGATCGTTTTAACGAAATGCGTGGATATCAAACTGAAGGTTACTATTTGTCATTAGGTTCTGGTCTTGCACCGATTAACCGTACACCAGTAAAAGTGGTGCCTAATAATATTCCTACTCCATTGTTAGAACATGGTTTTCCAACGATCACTGATGAAAAAATTGATAATGATACCGGTGAGACAATTATTTTAAGGTTACCCCAGCGCCAAGCTAAATAGCAGTAAACCACTACATAAATATAAAAAGACGATGGTTGATAAAGATTAATATGACTGAAGATAACAAAAGTCCATTTGCAACAAATCTGCTAAACAGCGCCCCGACACAAAAGAAAATGGAATTCGCAGTAAAACAGCTGGAAAAAGTACAAAAAAGTCAGCAATCAACCGCTAAAAAAGTAGAAAAGCAACAAGCCGTTGAAGCCCAAATAAGTAAAACGGGCCAACCCTTCTGGTGGATGTTGCTGATGTTTATTTGTTCGTTAGTGTATTTGTTCCCGGAAGCGGTATTTAATGCGGCATTAACCGATGTAGCTGGAGGACGAAACTCCAGTATGGAAGACTTACGCTTGGTTGAAATCTTTGGCCGATCCATCAGCGGTATTGGTGTAACGTTACTGCTAGCAGATTTATTATTAAAGGGTAAAAGAGTTGCTAAAGTCTCACGCGCTTTAGGTTACTTTGCACTCATTGCGGTACTTGTATGGCCCACTGTGTTTTTTGGACAAAAATGGTTAGTTGATCATTTTATTATTGACGCTTCAACGCCTGAAGAACGCCAACAAGCTTATTTGTCGCAATTACTCCGTAGTGCGTTAATTGAAAACTCAATCACATTCGAAGGTATTGAGTACGATCCCAATAAAGAACACAGCGCTATCGAAAAAACCTTTTTATCCGTATTTGGTGGGCTTGTTTACGCTGACGATAAATTAGTCGACGATTTAAAGGACAAAAAGCGTTTGATAATGGAAAAGTTTGTTCGCGATCGAGCGATGTCTCGGTTTGATGAACACTATGGCCATTATGATAATTTCCGCCAAACACTGCGCAATAAATACACTGAGTATGCCTCGGGTTCAAATCAATATAACCAAGCCTTAGCCAGCGTACAAACGCGGTCAGATTCGTACTGGTTAGACACCCAAAATCAAATTAAACAAGGCTGGGAGCAATACCAAAAAGGTACCAAAGCTTATGAAGCTCGGGTGGAGTCGCGAGCTCAAAAAATGGCTCCAAAACTGTATGACTATTTTGAGCGTCGTAATAAATGCTCAGAAAAGAAAAGTGGTAGCAGTAAGGATAGATGTTTCGAGCGATTACAAAAAGGCTACGACAAAGAAATAGCCAAATACAGTATTTCTTATATTCCTCCTAATGATTGGCTCATCCGCGAAGAGATTTCAACTTCAGAAAACGTCGGCAATTCTATTATTTCAGGCATTATGAGCTTAGGCTTATTCACGGCGATGCAGGCTGCAGATGCTATAACTGGTGGCGATGCTGGCTTTAAAGATCATCGCATGGTGTATACCAACGATGTGAATCATTACAAACGCGTGTTGATGGTAAAAATGGCGCCTGATTTTGCTAAGGAGTCAGGGGGTTACCCATTAGGGATTAACTCAATCCATGAGTTTAGAGTACATGAGCTGACCAGCATCAAAGTCAATAAGAAGCTAAAGCAAAAAGGCTTAACCTTATCCCCTTCTTGGTCAATAACCGACCGTAATAGTTTTGATATCGCTGTCGCTAAAAAAGTGCGTCAACAGGCTGATGCCGAGTGGCGCTCAAAAATGAAAGCTAAGGGTAGCGATATGCCACCGAATTTGAGCTGGCAAACCTTTCAGCAGCAAGGCGTTATTCAACAACGTATTAAACGAGAAATGAAAGAGTTATACGTTAACCCTACGCTGGCCGATTGGAATAATCGCGAGTTCAAACAACACATCATTGAACCTAATATTAAACGTAAAACCACAGAGTATCTGAATGTACTCGAAGCGCAGCAAGCAGAGTTTGCCGATGGCGGTTCGTTTGAATCAACGGGTAAATCGGCATTACGTTCAACGATTATTCCGCCAATTTCTATGGCGATTAGCTTAGCATTAGTGTTACTTACCGTATTAAAGCTACCGATGAAAGCGGTCGAACTAGTACAAGCTAAACGTGCGTCCTCTGCGCCAAGAGTTAAGCCTAATCGCTTGATAAAACCGGTGATATCAACGGTGTTATTAGCGTCAATATTTGTGGTTCCGTTATCGATGGGCGGCAACCAATACACTATGCCAGGCTCATCACTGCATTACTTTTTTGATCAAATGGAAAAGAACGATTCCGCCACGGTGTCATATACACTTAAATGGTTATTAGTGACCCTGCCTATGGTGCAACCTGTCGGTTCATCTATTGATCAACGCTTGTTTATTACTGAAGGATTTAATGCCATCAGCGACCCGATTAATCGCTTTGATTTAGCGGTGATGCCAACACACGATTCAACGAAAACCGTTACCTCATCACCTAAAAGCTCAGCCTTATTGCCACTCACTATTAACAGCAATATCGCCAGAGCCAAGGTTTCAGTGATGAACATAAAACCCAAGTATCAAGCAGGCATGATGCTTCCTGCAGGCAGTTATGACATAAAAATCTCTGCGCCAGGACAAGAGCCGATAAGACAGTGGGTTTATTTGAAGGCCGATGAAACGAGTTTTGAAATCAATTTTTAATACGCTGCGGTCAGCTATTTAACTCAATAGCAAAATAACGACAAATAGCAAAATAACGACAAATAGCAAAAATGTATCACACATTGTTTATAGGAAGTATTACGTGAGTAAATTAGAACAATTCCAACGATTTATCCGTAATAACGGTAAAGACCTCACCGGTGTCGATGTCCCTGTAATATTGAGTAACGAACAAACAAAGCAACCTCAGCTTAAGTTTACTTTTGGGTGGACAATTGAAGTTGGGGTGAGTCAGCACGAACATGGATCTTATTGTCCTAATGGCATCCAATCTGGTAGTGCATCAAATGCGAGGGATTACGCCCACGACAAAGCAAAAGAGTATGCTAGCGGACAAAACTCGTTATTTAATGACCGCTTTTTAAATATTCTTGGGCCTGATATTGCTAGCAATTTTTTGATACGAAATAGAGACTTAAAATCTGCACCAGAAACCTATGTAGGCAGCAAAGTGTGTTACAACTGCAGTGGCTCTGGGTCACAAAGCTGTTCTAATTGCCATGGCTCTGGCAAGAATTCTTGTACCGGTTGTAGTGGCAGCGGCCGCATTAGTGTGTCACGTTTCGACAGCCATAATAATCGCACTGTTTATACTACAGAATCATGCTCATCTTGCTGGGGAAGTGGTAAAAAAACCTGTTATACCTGCAACGGCTCAGGTTCAGTAACCTGCAATACTTGTAATGGTGGTGGATATCTCTATTACAGTTACACCATTGATGGTGATGCCAAACGCAGCACTAAATGGGCTTATAACAGTAACGACTATCACGAGTGGACCTCTGAGTTCGTTAAAAATAATGGTTTAGACTTAGTTTATCATTTGACCGAGATAGCTGAAGTTGACGTTGAAGGCACCCTTGATGGTTGTACTTTTATTTATGCTTTTACCGCTAAACTGCCGACGTTACAATTTACCGCTACCATAGATAAAGTCGATACAACAATGTGTTTTGCAGGTAAGAATGACACCACACATAATGCCGGTGGAGTTTACGATCCTGCGGTATGGTTTGTAGCGCAAGAAATGACCGGTAATGACCAAGAAACCGACAAAGATATATTAGCAACACCTGCCATAAAAGACATTATTGAAGCGCACACCACCAATACTCAAATTGCGTTATTAACAGAAAATTGGGTTTCAAAAGAGATTAACGATGCTGTTATCTCTAACTATCAACACTTAGTCACTACGTTAAAAAAGCAGAGTGTTAAGGGCATTGCCCCAAACATGTTTTTAAGCTTAATAAAGTACACTTATTTGTTCTTCACGTTAGGGATGTTAATCGCGCTGTTATTTCCTTCATTTGCCGCAGAAACAAGTCATCGCATGAGCGTGTCACAAGTGCCTGAATGGATAATGGCGTTACTGATGATGAAATTTGGTTTATTTGGGCTCCCCGCTTATGTGAACTATGTGTTTGTCTTTGGACTACTGTGGTTAAGCTATAAGAGTGTGAAGAAGTGGTACTGGAAAAATATCGGTAAAACTAAAATATGGCTGTTAGCGATAAGCATCACACTATTATTACCACATATCGGCTTTTCATCTTATTACAATACGTTAGAACTACTTAGACATTCACCCACCATAGCAAGCTCCTTAGTGAGTGGATCGTTATTAGTCGGTGTTTACTTACTTATTTTTGGGGTGAAAAAACCTAAAAGATGGTATGGGAAATTGTTTGGTTTATTGGCTGGGCTGGGTATTTACTGCGCCATTCAATATGGGCTTTACGTGATAAATCCAACGTATGGTTTTGTGGTAGATCATACTCATTATGCCCGTGAGGTGACAAAACTATTAACATCGGCCTTGGATTTTATGAAGCACAATGTCTTTGAGTGGGGCTTGTTATCGATTAGCTTTACTTATTTTTTAACCCGTAGACGTTTTTGGTTAAAAGCAAAAACAATGGTGGCGGATTACGATAGCCCAGTGCTACTAAAATCAATGAATATGGATAAATAGTGTTACGTATTTAGGTTCGATATGCAGAGCAGAGGCTAAATTTTGTAGCAACATTAGCAGAAGATTAACCTGTGCTTTCATATCGACTCAGAAAGCGATAACCTACTTTCATATTGTGTTATTAGCTGTTTTTTAATTTCATTTGTTAGTGATGGAGTACTCCAAACACATGAGTATCACTCGTTTTATGACGAACTCAAGCAATCGTCCGCTTACGTCAACCTCTTCGGCACGCATCAGCTACTTTGCCACGCCTTCTGAGTTTCAAGAACCACTGTTTGATAGCACAGACATGAGCCGCGAGAACATTCGTCGCCATGTACGCCAAGAGCGTAATAGCCTTAGCCCTGAAGAACAATCCCAATTAGCCTTGATTGCCAGCCGCCATATGCTTGCTGAAATTCAAGCACAGTCGGCTAAGCATGTTGCCTTGTATGTCACTCACGATGGTGAACTTGCTACTCAAAAACTGATTGAAGCATTGTGGGAATTGGATATCACGCTCTATTTGCCGCGTATTCATCCGTTTAGTAAGGGGAATTTGTTGTTTGTGCGTTACGATCGCGATTCTGTGATGGTTAACAACCAATATGGAATTAGCGAGCCACAACTCAATGTGCAGCATGTCATTACCGTCGATAAGCTTGATATGATCATTACTCCGCTAGTCGCCTTTGATGAACACGGCAATCGCATGGGCATGGGCGGCGGATATTACGACCGCACCTTGGCACAAGTGGTTGATAACAAGCCGTTAGCCGTAGGCTTTGCCCACGACTGCCAGCAAGTCAGCCAGGTTCCAACTGACTTTTGGGATATCCCTTTGCCCGTGATTATTACGCCAACGAGACGATTAGCTATTTAAAATAGCTACCGATTCGTAATAAAAAGCCTCATCAATAAACGCTATTGATGAGGCTTTTTAGTTAGCTGATTTATTGCCGCTATTAATGACCGATATGTGAAAAAACCTGCAGACTTAACTATTCTCCGTCCAAAGTGTCCGAAATAGCATGATAAAAATGCCGAAGTGACATCAAGGATGATGGCACAGGCTCTGGGGTACAGGGATGTACCATCTGAGCCGTTAGGCGATTTTTATTATGCTATGAGGATCAACACTTTGCCGGAGCTGCCGGGGAGATCCAAGAGGGGAAAGCAGTTTTTCCCTTCTTGGTCGGGTGTGGACGAAGTGCCACGATTTTTGTTATATGCAACAAAAGCAATTGTGACTACACAATTGCTTTCTCTAATGCTTGGCTAACATCAGCAATGATGTCGTCGATGTGCTCAATACCCACCGATATGCGCACTAGATCTTCTGATACTCCGGCTTTAGCTAATTCGACACTGTCTAACTGGCGATGGGTGGTACTGGCTGGATGACAAGCTAACGATTTAGCATCACCGATATTGACCAAACGTAGCACCATTTGCAGTGCATCAATAAACTTACCACCAGCAATTTTACCGGCTTCTGCGTTATCGGCTTTAATGCCAAAACTAATAATACCTGAAGCTTTACCACCAGTGATTTTTTTGCAGGTTGCATGGTGCGGGCTGTCTGGAAGTGCTGCGTAATTTACCCAACTAATGCTTGGGTGCTGCTGTAGATATTCTGCTAGCGTAAGCGCATTACTGCAATGACGTTCCATACGTAAACTTAAAGTTTCTAAGCCTTGAAGTAACAAAAATGAACTGTGTGGTGACAAGGCTGCGCCAGTATTACGCAGTGGCACTACGCGGCATCGGCCAATATAAGCGGCGGGTCCAAATGCGTCGGTATACACCACACCGTGATAAGACGGATCAGGTTCGTTAAGTATCGCAAAACGTTTTTTGTTGGCAACCCAGTCAAATTTACCCGAGTCAATAATCACCCCGCCAATGGTTGTGCCGTGGCCGCCAATGTATTTAGTGAGCGAATGAATAACAATGTCGGCACCATGATCAAATGCGCGGCACAACACTGGCGTCGCTACAGTGTTATCTACAATTAATGGCACTCCGTGTTTATGGGCAATATCGGCCAAACGTTGTAAGTCGACAATATTACCTGCTGGGTTACCAATCGATTCGCAAAATAGCGCTTTAGTGTTGTCATCAATTAATGCGTCGAGACCATCAAAGTCATCAAACGCCGCCATACGGACTTCAACGCCCTGGCGTGGCAGCGTATGGGCAAATAAGTTATATGTGCCGCCGTACAACTGGCTGGTACTGACAATATTGTCGCCCACTTGGGTTAATGCTTGAATCGCGTAAGTAATCGCAGCCATGCCAGATGCCACTGCAAGCGCACCGATGCCACCTTCAATGGCGGCTAAGCGTTGCTCTAACACACTAGTAGTAGGATTCATGATGCGGGTATAGATGTTGCCTGCCACTTTTAAATCAAACAGGTCGGCACCGTGCTGGGTATCATCGAAGGTATATGAGGTGGTTTGGTATATCGGCACCGCAGCGGCTTTAGTTGTAGCTTCAGACTCGTAGCCATAATGTAGCGCCAATGATTCCAGCTTCATGTTTTCTGCAGACATAGTGACTTCCTTTCGATAATAGCGAGTGTGGATACTGATTAATATCCACACTACCAATTAGCCATCTAGAAGTCTATAGCAAATTAACGTCAACATTGCCCCGCACATTAGCGCTTGGCGTTGTATGGATTATTTTAAATGCCTGCCGCCATCAACGGCGTAGCTGCGGCCGGTAACATAATGGCTGGTGTGCAAGTAGTCGACTAAAACAATAATCTCCGCATTACCAGCTTCTTTGGGCAATATGGCTTTAGCCAATGCCTTGGCTTTGTATGTCTCGCCGTCATCTTCATTAAATAAAATCATCGCAGGAGCAATGGAGTTCACTTTGACATGTGGGGCTAATAAACTGGCAAATGACAGTGTCATATTATGCAATGCTGCTTTACTGGCGGCGTAGGCGATGTGCTTTTTACTGCCCTTTTCGGCAACGTAATCGGTAATGTGAATAATGTTACTGGCACCAATACTGTCGTCATTGCTTTTAGCGGCGCTAATCAGTAATGGCGCTAAGGCGAGATTGATTTGATACGGTGCTGATACGTGAATTTGCATCATCCGCATCATCGTATCGGCAGGGCTTAAGCCGCTGTTATCGGGTAACCAGTCTGACGCATTATGAATAATGGTATCGACGCGAGCATGATGCTCATTGATGTGAATAATTAATCCATCAATAGATGCTGGATCGGTTAAGTCGCATGAATGTAAACTCGCGCCCAACTTACCGAGCTGTTCAATGCTGTCATAATGAGTGCGATAAGTGCCAATGACATGATGACCTTGAGCCAAATAATATTTGGCCAGTGCATAACCTATGCGTTTACCTACGCCAGTGATCAGTATTGTACGTTCCATAATGCTCTCTTTATTTAAGCTCAGATACATTGAGCTTTTATCATAATTAAATTAGATGGTTATCTCAAAGCAAACCATTCGAATCTGACTAAAAGCCATCCTAGCGCGTAATAATGACATTCGATAGTGTTTATAAAAAATGACCTCACGATGTGAAGTCATTATTAAAAATCATGCTGTGGCGCTAGCGATCCCGAGTTTAGGCGAGCTATGCCTAAACATTATGCTAAACGTTATGCTAAAAGTTATGCTAAAAGTTATGCTAAAAACTCGGCTCGGCTAGCAGGATTGGCCTTAAAGCAGCCGCCAAGTGCAGTGGTTTGTGTGCTTGACGAGGTGTCCATAATGCCACGAGATTTTACGCAGTAATGGATGGCGTTAATGCTCACTGCAACATCATCGGTCGCCAACAACGTTTGCAGCGCGACTAAAATCTGCTGAGTTAAGCGCTCTTGCACTTGTGGACGCTGAGCAAAAAATCGCACGATGCGGTTAATTTTCGATAAGCCGATAATGTTATCTTTGGGAATATATGCCACTTTGGCGAAACCATCGATAGTAATAAAATGATGCTCGCAAGTGCTCACAACACTGATATTGCTAATTTTTACCATCTCTTCAACACCCATCTTATTATCGATTTGAGTGATTTTTGGAAAATTAGCATAATCGAGACCCGAGAAAATTTCGTTAACGTACATTTTGGCAATGCGGTGCGGAGTTTCGGCTAAGCTGTCATCGGTTAAATCTAGCCCTAGCGTCGACACAACTTCGGTCATTAAGCCTTTAATGCGCTGGTATTTTTGCTCGCTGGTCATGTCACTTGGCACTAACGGTGTTTCAAGGCCATGGGCGACTAACGCTTGTTGTACTTTTAATGCTTCTGCAGACAACTCTGCGCGAGTTATGTCATTAATGGTCGTCATAATAACATCCTTAAATAATAGGTTGGCTAGCTTTGGTATTCTAAAGATAACGACACTGAATCAGCGAAACGCAATGCATGAGGCTTATCAATGGTGACTCTGGCCAGGGTAACGGTTGGGTGCTCACGACAAATATCTAATACGTCGGCAACCAATTTTTCCAGTAATAAAAAACGGCCTTCTTCGACATGCTGAATCACTTTTTTGGTGATTACTTTGTAGTTTAGCGCATCGGCAACATCGTCGGTTTGAAACGATCGATCGGCTGGATAATGGATCTCGATATTGATCACCACGTCTTGCTGCTTTTCGCGTTCGTCTTGGTTAAACCCAATAAACGTACGTAAGCGTAAATTGGTGACCTTAATAATGGCTTGGCTTAATGGCATTATTGAGCCCTTGTGAATTGTTTTGAAGATATACGCCAGGGTGAAATAAAAAGATCATAAACCTAAACGATTTGACTAAAATTTTGATCGTATAACTAAAGTAAACTGGCTTGGTGTTTGGGGCGTACAATAGTCAATATAAGCATTCAAAATGTGTGTTTAGTAAGCATTGGCATAAAGAGGTAAATGATGGAACTGACTGTTTTTTACGATGGCACTTGCCCGCTGTGCCTCAATGAAATGAAGCAATTAAAGCGTTATGACAATTTAAACCGCATCGGCCTTGAAGACATTAACGCTGCAGATATTAATCTGCGTTTTCCTGATTTAGATGTAGTGCACGCCAATACGGTACTACATGGCTTACAAGCTGATGGTAGTTGGCTGTATGGTTTAGATGTTACAGCCAAAGCTTGGGGATTAACCGGTAAACATGGTTGGATAAAGTTATTACGTTTACCGCTGATTAAACCTGTTGCTGACCTCGCGTATTTGGCCTTTGCCCGTAATCGTTACCGTATATCTTATTTGCTGACAGGTCAAAAACGCTGTGACAATGGCAACTGTAAAATAAAGTAAGGGCAAATAGTATGAGCGATTCTACGACACCAGAAACCATTATTGTGATTGGCGCTTCATCGCTTATGGCACAAGCTTTTATTGCCAAAACCTTTACTCAACAAGCCTATACTGATCAAACCGTTATTCAGCAAGCATCAAGCCAGCAGTCAAAAAGGCATGATACTTCGCCGCTACAAATCATTACGGTTAGCCGCCAAAATAAATTGATACTACATGATCTTACGGACAATATTAGCCATCATCATTTTAGCTGTGATTATCAGCAAGCCTCAATAGAACAATGTGTTACTAATATAGCGGCCATTGCAGGCAAAGTGACACGAATAGTGATGTGTAATGGTATTTTGCACAGTAAAAACCCGCAAAGCGCTGATTCAATTTTAGGGCCTCATTCGGCTAATGATTCAACATTAATGCCAGAGAAACGCATTGAGGATATTGATGCACTATCGTTAGAACAGTTGTTTTATGCCAACAGTATTGTGCCTATGTTATGGCTAAGCGCCCTCACCTCATTATTGTCACTACCGCGTCATAAAGTCGCTGGAGAACAGAAATGTGTCATCAGTATTTTGAGCGCCCGAGTTGGTAGTATTTCAGACAACCGACTTGGCGGCTGGTATGGCTATCGCGCGTCAAAAGCTGCGTTAAATATGCTGATCAAAACCACTGCAGTGGAATATGCCAGACGACTTAAACGAGTCAAACTCATTGCGTTTCATCCTGGCACTACTGACACACCATTATCAAAACCCTTTCAGGCTAACGTCCCCGCAGGCAAGCTTTTTACCCCAGAATTTGTCGCCAGCCAGCTGTATAACATCATGGCCGATATTGAGCCCAACGGCGAAGCCAGTTACTTAGATTGGCAAGGCAAAGAGATTAGTTGGTAATGTTCCCGCCTATTCACTAAGCATTTTTTGACCAAGAACTCAATAATCAAAAAATGTAGATCCTGTCGATTACCCTGTCGATGTTGTTTAATAAACCATCGACTCCCCTTCAATGTATCGGCAACTATTTCCCTGTTCTTATGGTACTAAGGTGCCAATTAAATAGTGCTGTAATTGCTTTATTCTGAAAGTACTAAATCAGATGTTAGTGAGAATATGCACTAGACATGATCTCGCAATGAAACATGACACATAGGTTGATGGCATACCTTGTCATTGCCGCTATTGAATTAAGGGAACCGATACTATGTCGACGTTACAAACTGGACTAAAAGGGAAAGTGGCACTTATTACCGGCTCCACTAGCGGTATAGGCTTAGCGACAGCGCATGTACTTGCCGAACAAGGTTGTCATATCGTATTGCATGGCTTAATGGCGCAAGATGAAGGGCAGACTTTAGCGGCTGAGTTTGCAACCCAATACCAAATAAAGACCTTTTTCAGCAATGCAGACTTGAGAGACGCTAACTGCATACATGCGTTTATGGACTGTGCGATGAGTGCATTAGGCAGTATTGATATTTTGGTTAACAATGCTGGGATTCAGCACACCCAAGATGTGGCAAACTTTCCGGTCGAAAAGTGGAATGACATCATTGCGATTAACTTGTCTTCCGCTTTCCATACGATTCAACAAGTCGTACCTGCAATGACTGAAAAAAAGTGGGGACGAATTATCAATATTGCCTCAGTACATGGCTTAGTCGCCTCGGCCAATAAGGTAGCCTATTGTGCAGCAAAACATGGAATTATTGGCTTAACCAAGGTGGTCGCGATTGAATGCGCTGAACAAGGAATTACCGTCAACGCGATTTGCCCTGGATGGGTGGATACCCCGCTTATCGGCAAACAAATTGACAGCATAGCAAGCGATAAAAATTTGAGTTATGAAGACGCTAAATATCAACTCGTGACAGCCAAGCAGCCGTTACCAGAAATGCTGGCACCGAGACAAATCGGTGAGTTTGTTTTATTTCTTTGTGGTGGTGCCGCAAGAGGCATTACCGGTGCAGCTTTACCAATGGATGGTGCGTGGACAGCGCAATAAGCTTGGAGTTATTGTTCTATAAAATGGTAGCGTTATATTCAATGTTAGCCCTTATTCACATCGATAAGGGCTTTTTAATGCCTAACAGGCAAGGCTTCAATTAATGATGACAAACTAGGCCATGAATTTAGCAATGTGTTGATAGGTTGCCATGCATTCATCTTTCACTAAATCGTGCAGCAACATATAGGCGTGGATCATGCCGTCGAACGAATGATGTTCAACATCAACACCAGCAGCAGTTAAGGCCTTCGCATAGGCTATGCCCTCATCCCGAAGCGGATCGCAACCTGCCGTAAAAATAAGGGTTTTAGGCAATTTAACAGACATAGCCCCAAACAAAGGTGAAGCCTGTTTAATGACATCTAAATCGGTAGATTGAAAGTACTGCTCGAAATACCACTTTATACGAGTGGTTTCGAGTAAGAATCCAGTGCCATTACTGTCTAATGATGGGCTGTTTAAGGTGTAATCGACACTCGGGTAAATAAGAATTTGTTGGTCAATGTTAATCCGCTTATCGGTCAAACTTTTCATGCTTAAACTGGTGCAAATGGCGCCACCAGCACTGTCACCAATAATAGTGACATTGTGTTGATGGTTAACATCACCCAGTAACTCAGCGTAACGTATTAATACCTGTTCGCAGTCATCAATCCCTGCAGGATATGGATATTCAGGCGCGAGCCGGTATTCGACAGATATCACTACACACTGCGCTACGCTAGCAAGGTGACGACAAATAGGATCGTAAAGCACCACACTGCCACACATGTGCCCACCACCATGAAAATGCAATAACACTGGCAAAGGTTTATCTGGCGCAGGGCTATAAATCCTAACGGGAATAGTACGGTCGGGTAACGTTAGCATTTTATCTGCAATGTAGCTCATCGCTGGCGAATCACTCATTAGTGCGCCGAGTTTATCTAGATTTTGGCGCAAAATTGTCGGTGTAAATTGGACATTATTCTGTTTAGCCAAGGCGATATTGCTGTTGGCTAAAGCCAGAAAATCAGTGAATTTTGGGGAAACGGTTCCTCGCATTAGGTTAACTCCTTTGGTTTTCCTGTTTCAGGTAGAAAATAGCTGCCAACAAACACTGTGCCGCTGAGTATCGTGATCATCACAAATGAACTGACATAACTGCCATCGTTTAAATCAACCAATTTACCAAACACCCACAACACAATAGTCGAAACCAGATAGCTGATTGACCAAAACAGGCTAAACACCACGGTGATTTTTTGCCCCGTCATGTCAGGGAGTTCGTGAGGAATAGACACTAATGCAGTCACAGGGAAAAAGATAAAAAAGCCCAATATGATAGCGCATGTTATTTGCAGCCAAGGCTCGGTACTAAAAGATAAGCCTAAAACGGTAATAAAAATAATCAAACCACTTAAGCGAAGAATAGGAAGACGTAACGGATTTTTGCGGCTATACAACATTCCCGCAATTGTGCCGACAATACCAAAACCAATCACCCATTTACTTTGGCTTATGCCCGCTTGAGGATAGAAAGTAAATAGGCAAATATAAAACGAAAGCAGTCCAGAATAAGTAAAAGCATAAGCCCAATTAAATGTATCTTTTAAGCCCTCAAGATAACCGTAAATGGCAGGCTCTACCCCAGAGGCATTATTTGCAGATTGTGGAGCATCAAACTTAACCAGTAACCACACAATGGCCAGTATCAAGCTCGCGCCTGAAAACAACACTAAGCTATTTTGCCAGCTGCCTGTAAGTGAATTAATACTGGTCATGCCCCATAAAATAATCGCTGTGCCTACGTTAAATGCTACCGCATTCAAACCATTAACTACCGGACGGTCTTCAGGTGCAAACCACAGCATCACAATAGGGTTAAAGTACACAATCATAAAGGCTCCGCCCAAGCCCATTAAAAATCGGCTCACCAGCAGTAACTCATAACTCGTCGCTAAAGGCGTTACTATCCCGACAACAATTAATAACGCAGCTAACAAAAAGGCGTACTTTATTCCAAACTTTACCGCCACATATGCAGCACTAAAAGTTCCGACTATTTTAGCTAGCGTGACTGCACCACTGATAAAACTTGCCGACGCTAAACTCTCAATGTGCATCGATGCCATGATGTTGTTCATGCTGGCGGTGCCGCCAACCCATGCCATGGCAAAAAGCACATAACTCGTAAAGACTAAACCTTCGACCAAATATCTATGGGTTATTTTCATAGGCGTTATCGGTACCTTAAATGACACTAATGGAGTTAATTCATGTTATCTGATGGATATGGATAAATAAGTACTACCTTAGTGCACCGCATCATTAAAAATCTTTATCAAACAGGGCGTCTAGTGTAGTTTCGCAAGGATAAACAATAAAAATAATTGGGGAATAACTTGCAGGCTTGGTTATCTATCGATACTTGGTTGATCAGTTCAATTTCGATTACTTATCTTGCAATGCTGTTTGTGGTTGCACAGTGGGGGCAAAATCGTTCCATAAAAAAATTAACCCAAAAGCCGTGGGTCTATAGCCTGTCGTTAGGGGTATGCTGCACATCATGGGCGTTTTATGGCACCGTTGGACAAGCTGCAACAACCGGAGCCTGGCTGGCCCCCATTTATATTGGTTCGATCATTTGCTTAGTACTAGCATGGCCGATGCTAATGCGCACGTTGCAAATAATCAAAAGCCAAAACCTCACGTCTATTGCCGACTTTATTGCGTGCCGTTTTGACCGTTCGCCTAAAATTGCCGCCAGCGTTGCCATAGTGTCACTACTGGGAACCATTCCTTATATTGCCTTGCAGTTAAGGGCCATCAGTACCAGCTTTGATTTACTAACAGGCACGTTTCAGTCCGGTATTAGCACCGCATTTGTGGTGACCATTGTATTAATTATCTTTAGTATTTTGTTCGGCACCCGCCAACTGTCTGCCAGTAAACACAATCAAGGCTTAGTACTGGCTATTGCGTTTAGCTCTATAGTGAAGTTATTTGCCCTGACTGCCGTCGGTATTTTTGCCACTTTCTTTATATTCGATGGCTTTGGTGATTTACTGACTCAAGGCCAACATATTAAACAAACCAGCCAATCAGACTCGACTTACCTTGTGATTTCTCAAGTTATTTTGGGTGCTATTACTATCTATGCGTTACCGCAACAATTTCATATGATGATGATTGAAAACAATCATGACGAAGAGCTCAAATCAGCACGTTGGATGGTGCCGTTATACCTGTTATTGATTAATATTTTTGTATTGCCGATTGCATTAGCCGGACAGCTTAGCTTCCCAGGTGGCAGTGTCGGCGCAGATACCTATGTGCTGACATTACCGCTTTTTTATCAACAAGCATGGCTAGGGATATTGGTTTATGTCGGTGGACTCGCGGCGGCAACGGCAATGGTTATTGTGGCGGCGATTGTATTGAGCACGATGATTTCGACAGAAATTTTAACGCCATTACTATTACGACTACCAAAATTTAGCTCTCAACAAACCCCGCAGTTATCAGGTATTTTATTAAATTTACGCCGTATCTCTATCGCGGTCATTTTATTATCCGCTTTTGCATTTGAACGCTTTATCGATCAACAAAATCATTTAGCCAGTATTGGCTTGTTGTCATTTGTGTTGTTATCTCAATTTGCGCCCGCTGCGGTAGGCGCCTTATATTGGCGAAATGCCACCACCCAAGGTGCCTTTGTGGGGCTCATAATGGGCAGTATTGTTTGGCTTTATACTCTACTATTGCCGGCTACTTTCCCCGATGCCCATTGGGTTAAATTTGGATTATTTGATATTGCGTGGTTAACGCCGACAGCCTTATTTGGCTTAAGCGGTTTGGATAATATTAGCCACGGCGTATTTTACAGTTTAGTGGCTAACATTGGCTGCTTTGTGGTGATTTCACTGCTTAAAGAACAAAGCGTTGGCGAGGTTTTACAAGCTGACTTATTTGTAAACAGAAAACAGATTCAACTAGAACGGCACTTATCCGTAGAGGATTTAGCCAGTTTATTAAATCGTTTTATTAACAAAGACGAAGCCGATGCGCTTATTGCAGAATCTAAAAAACTCGCAGGCAAAGATCAGCAGCAACAGCTCGTTGATTACACTCGCTTAAAACTGTCTGGCGTACTCGGTTCAGCGTCTACCAGAATGGTGATGAGCGCCGCATCGCGCAGCCAGCAAATGCCATTAGAAGATGTAGTGAGCATTGTTGATGAAGCTAGCCAGATATTTGAATTTAACCGTGAACTCTTGCAATCTGGCGTAGAGAATATTGAGCAAGGGATCAGTGTTGTCGACGCCGATATGCGCTTAGTGGCTTGGAATCAACGTTATATTGAACTGTTAGGTTACCCTAAAGATTACGTCAGAGCGGGTCTGCACATTGAGCAGCTCATTAGATTTAATATCGACAGAGGCATTATTGTCGGTAACGAGGCACATGAGCTAGTGGAAAAACGCTTAGCTCATATGCGCAGTGGTAGCCCTCATCATTTTCAGCGCACTATGCTAGATGGAAAAGTGCTGGAAATTCGCGGGCAAGCCATGCCAGGCGGAGGCTTTGTCAGTACGTTTGCTGATATTACTGCACATATTGAAGCAGAAAAAGCCTTACAACTGGCCAATGAAACCCTTGAAAAACGGGTTGAAAGCCGCACCCAAGAACTGGAAAAAGCCAAAGCTGAAGCGGAAGCTGCTAATAGCAGTAAAACCCGCTTTTTGGCCGCGGCCAGCCATGACTTAATGCAACCTTTTAATGCCTTAACCTTATTTACTGAGATGCTAAAGCAAAGGGTTAAATCAACTGAACTGCATGACCTCGCAACCAATATTGAAGACTCATTAAACGTGGTGGAGAGTTTACTATCCGATCTGGTTGAGATATCTCGCTTAGACAGTAACTCGTTAAAAACTGAAAAAAGCCAATTTGCGATTGATGATTTATTGTCAACGTTAGTCAATGAATTTAATGCATTATCGGTTCAACAAGGTATTGATTTTAACTACCAAATCTCTTCTTGTTTTGTAGAAAGCGACCAAAGACTGCTGCGCCGTATTATTCAGAACTTTTTATCTAATGCGTTTCATTACTCCCCTTCGGGCAAACGCAATCAGCAAATAACATCCCAAACCTCTTCGCCTGACAATAAAGTAAATGGGCAGACTAGCAATACCGAGTTTGTCCCAAAAGTGTTATTAGGCGTTAGGCGGCTTGAGCACGCTTTATTAATACAAGTTTGGGACAATGGCCCAGGTATTCCGCTTGATAAACAGCAAGCCATTTTTTGTGAATTTGAACGCTTAGAGCTCACTCGTGAAATTCCGGGATTAGGACTAGGCTTGGCGATATGCGATCGAATTGCCAAGTTGTTGGATATCAACATATCGCTGCATTCTGAAGTGGGTAAAGGCACGTGTTTTAGTGTTGAAATACCCCGTGTATTACAGCAGAAAAAGCCAGTTAAAGTGACTGAAACGGCCGAAGATGACATAAGCAGTGACAGCACTAATATTACCGTGATGGTGATCGACAATGACGACCTGATGCTAAAAGCGATCTCCACATTGCTCAGCGATTGGGGATGTAATGTCATTACCGCAAAAGACCAACCCAGTGCCATACTGCAATTGGCCAATAACCCACAACCCAAACTGATTATTGCTGACTATCACTTAGAAGATGATAAAAATGGTGTGGATTTAGTACAGTATTTATTAGCCCATCACCTGACGATAAACCGTACCCCACCCACCTGTGTTATCTGCTCTGCCGACCCTTCTGAAGCAGTTAGACAACACACCAGCAGTGCGCAATTTAGCTTTGTGCGTAAACCGCTTAAGGCAATAGCCTTAAAACGGTTCATTAAACAACTGACGCCTGAATAACTAATATTTTCAATAATTTATTGATCACAAAAAATGCCTCACATGGAGGCATTTTGGGGTTGACTCTTTAGTCGCTATATCAATATTTAACCAAAATCAGTGGTCATAACGATTCGTTGATACAACATCATGAGGCTGCTACATCCACCTGCAGGTTTTCAGTTGAAGTAATCATTAATTGTTGAAACACCAGCCCAGCTTGAGTGCGATTGTTGATTTCAAGTTTAAGTAAAATCGCTGAGACATGTTTTTTTACTGTGGTTTCTTTAATGTTTAAGTCATAAGCGATTTGTTTGTTTAACCGACCATTGGCAATATTGGCTAGCACGGTGTACTGCTGCGGCGTAAGTTGAGCTAATTGCTTTGCTAAACGTTGATGTTCGGCAGCGGTGTGTTGATCGGCACTAATATTGGTGTGCTCTGGTAGCCAAATACCCCCTTCAAGCACAATATCAATCGCCGTTGATATTTGGGTTAAATTGGCTGATTTTGGAATAAAAGCACTGGCGCCAAAATTGATCGCCTTGCGGATAATCTCCGGCTGATCGTCAGATGACACCATGATAACCACAATGTCGGGGAAATGATTTTGCAATAACGTCAGCCCAGTAAAGCCATCGTTTCCCGGCATATGCAAATCAATAAAGATAAGCTCAATATCTGGGTGCTGCTCCACTATCGCAATTAACTCTTGAAAGTTTTCCGCCTCTAGCACTTGTGCATTATTGACACTTTTTTGCACGGCTTGGGTTAACGCGGCACGAAATAGTGGATGGTCATCTGCAATGGCCACTTTAATTTGAGACATCATTGGCTCCCTAACATTGCGTTGATATTGTTATGGTTCACTCTTTATAAGCAATAAAAAGAATAACCGGTTCTGATGAGACCGGCTATTTTTATCTACATCAATTAAACAAGGTTTTAGAAGACATAGCCAACCGTTAATGAAATGGTCTCTGGGTCGCCATAATATCCAATTAGGGTGTTATCGCCGCCTAGCCCTGGTGTAAAGTCACCATTGCCTGTTGGCGTGACAAAGGCATAGTTACCCACTAAATACTCTTCATCGGTGACGTTTTTCCAATGTAATCCAGCATTCCAATGGCCATCATTGCTATACCAATTCACGCCAAAGTTGAGCAAGCCATAGCCATCTTGGCTCAATAGGTTGTCTACTACAGCGAGGTCATAATCGCTACGGTAATAGTAATTACCATTAATGATAAAGCTGCCAACGTCGGCTTCAATACTGTAACTAAACCCTAGGTTTGCCGTGGTGTCTGGAGTATTAGTAATGGTGTATGTATCACTAATATCGATTTTAGTCCCGAGGTCGTCATATGAAATCACTTCGTCAAAAGTGGCGTCAATTAAGCCGACATTAGCAAATAAGTTGAGTGAGTCTGTCGCAGCGTATTCAACTTCAAGCTCTAGGCCTGTCGCGGTAGATTTACCGATGTTTCCTAAACGCTGATTAAGGTCTGAACTGTCCTCGCCGGGTAGCACTGTGACAAACTGTCGGTCTTTATGATCAAGGTAAAATAGCGTGGCATTAACACGAAGATTATCGTTCCATTCGCTCTTCATGCCAATTTCATATGAGTTAACCGTTTCAGGATCAACCGCGGGTTCAGCACCTGTCGCCCTTGGGTTAAACGTACCCGACTTGAACCCCTGTGAGTAGCTGGTAAACACCATCATGTCTTCATTTACTTGGTATTCTAAACCGATCCGCGGATTGAATTTAGACCATGTTTCTTCATCATCGAGCACTTTAGGTATTTGAGATTCAATTAATGCGTCATCGCGTACAAACCCAGGATACCAGTCAGTTTCTGGATAAATGCTATCGAATATCACGCCATTATAAACCGTGGCTTCTTTAGATTCGCGGGTGTAACGGCCACCTAATGTCATCGATAGCTTTTCAGTGAAATCGTATGAACCTTGCACATAAGCGGCATAGCTTTCGCTATTATTACAGCCACTCACCTCACGGGTTAGCCCACCATATGCTTTAAAGGCTTCTTCTAAAATAGCATCGAAAACACCACAAGAATCACCGTCAAAATAGTAAATCCCCGACACTAAGTTGAGATTATCACCCACATAGTTCACTTGAAACTCTTGGCTAAATTGCTCATCTTCGTAGATAGCTGGCACATCGAAAATACGTAAGCTGGTATTATCAAAGTCGATGTTAGTCAGTGACTCGCCTTCACGCTTGGCAGTGACCGACTTTACGCTCCAGTTTTCATTGAGGTTGTATTCGACCGTCGCGCTCCACCCTTCTGTTTCGACTTTGTTCCATGTAGGCATACTGGTGTAGGAGTCATATTTGCTATCGGGTACTGGTGCATCAGTTAATAAGCTAGGAAGTAGGCGATAGCCGCCTTTTGAGTTGGAGTCATCTTGGGTTTTATCATACGTAAAACGCATAAACAGATCGTCAGTCGGTGTATATTCAACACTTAAACGGCCCGCCATCACATCTTTGTTATAGTTTTCGGTATCTTGACCATCTAATGCCGAGGTTTTAAATTCACCAAAACCGTCACGGTTTAAACTCGCAAAGGCAAAACCGACATAGAGCTTGTCATCAACAATGGGTAACTGCCCTGCAATTTTGGCATCCTTTTGGCCATAACTGCCGACGGTACCTTTAAGGCTTAATTCTCCATCACCAGACATTTTTTTGGTTACATACTTAATTGCGCCACCAATAGTGTTTTTGCCGTATAACGTGCCTTGTGGTCCACGAAGTACTTCAATACGTTGTACATCAAGAATGTCTAACACCGCACCTTGCGGACGGGCAATATAGACATCATCAATGTAAATACCGACACCAGGCTCGTAGCCCCAAAGGGGATCTTCTTGACCCACGCCACGAATAAAAGCGGTAAGCGTAGAGTTTGTGCCTCGGCTAGATTGCAATGTGGTATTGGGCGAAAACTGCTGAATTTCAGTCATCACGCTGATGCCGTTTTCTGCCAACTCTGTAGCACTAACTGATGTCACTGCCACAGGCACATTTTGCAAGCTTTCGACTGTTTTACGAGCAGTCACTTCAATGCGCTCTAATACAGGTTGTTTGTCGCCGCTGTTATTTTGTTCTTCTGCGGCAACGGCATACTGCGCGCTTAACACTGACGAAATGGCTAAAGCAATACAGCTCATTTTAATAGTATTCTGTTTCATACAGATCCCCGTTGTAATATTTATTATTAATGGTTTTGCTTACTACTAATTCTGGTTTACGACTGATTTTGATTTATAACTATTTGTTTACATATTGACTGTATCGCATTTTCAACAGCATTGAATCGGTACTATAGTAGTATGTGTTTTGGTCTAGGTATTAAAAAAAAAACAATTAATATATAACAAAAACAGAATGTTATATATTTTACTTTGATTAAAGCCCCCAAAGCTTAATCACTTCTATCACACTGCTTATTGGTGCCCTAAGCAGATAATCACTTTCTTCACCTCCATGTTTTATGTCTGGATTGACGGCAATGCCGTGACCAAAATCTTTAATAGTAACGAGTTCAATTGACTGCTTATTCTGAGGATCTTTCCAGCGTGAAATACTGTATCCAGATTCATTTGTTACCGTTGGCTTAGCGTTAGATTGAGTTAACACTTGCCATTGAGATGCGAGCATTTGCGCATTGTTAGCATTGACGACATTGTCACTGTCACCTGTCCAGATACTTAATGAAGGCCAACGTGTTTGTTGAGGGTGTATTGCTTTAGCAAATTGGGCTAATTCTTCAACCGACTGCGCTGGCCCTTGCTTCATACAAGAGATGGCTTTGATCAAATTGTCGGCACAGGGATATGGCAACCCAGCGATGACTGCTCCGCTTTGAAATAGATTTGGATAATTGACGATTGCAGCGCTCGCCATGGCGCCACCCGCTGATAACCCGATGACATAAACATGCTTGGCAGCTAGTTTTTCTTGAGTGGTGACTATCATGTTTTTTATCGATAACATTTCACCACTGTCTATCTTCGTATCTTGACTTGCAAACCAGTTGAAACAACCCTTTACGTTATTGTCATAGCTTTGTTGTGGCACTAAAACCGCAAAATGATTATCTAACGCCAATGACGTTAGGCCACTTTTATCCGCCAATTCGACACCGTCTTGAATACAACCATGCAGTAACACGACTAAAGATAAATCCCCAGCATGAGAAGCATTTGAGGCTTGCGTCACAGGAAGATAAAAGCTTGTCAGCGCACCAGGATTATCACCAAAATCGGTGAGTGGGATATAAGGGGTTTCTGTTGCTTGAGCCGGTAGCATCGAAAAAATCCAACCCAGTAAAACAAGCGGCATGGTTAAGCTGTATTTTTTATTTCTCATTTCAGCGGTTTCCAAATTTAACATATTCATAACTTGCTGATTTTTGCTCCAAACTGCAATGGCACTTTAGATCCACATGGAAAACTTATACCTGTATGGCGAAGAAAGATTAAAGGGTAAGCCTGTAGCAATGCTGGATTGTGGGGGTAGACGATGTGAATAATGAAAGAGGAATAAATCGAGATGTTAGATGCAAGATGCAAGATGCAAGATGCAAGATGCAAGATGCAAGATGCAAGGCATTTTAAAACCAAAAAAAACGCGAAGCCTTGGCTTCGCGTTTTTTAGTGCATCGACTTGTTAATTACTTAACAAATTCAACGCCTAATTTGATGTCACCTTTAAGGGTGTCTAACATTGCATCGCGAGCGTTAGCTTCGAATGCGCTGATTTCACCGTAAGGTAATACTTTTTCTACGCCGTTTTTGCCAAGTAGAATTGGCTGTGCGAAGAATGTAGCGTGCTCACTGCCGCCGTCAACATAGGCACACTCAACAACGTTAGCTTCGCCTTGTAGACCACGTACCAATGATAAACCAAAGCGACATGCAGCTTGGCCCATTGATAATGTTGCGCTACCGCCACCGGCTTTAGCTTCAACAACTTCAGTACCCGCGTTTTGAATGCGAGTTGTCATTGCTGCAACTTCTTCATCAGTGAAAGTAACACCTTCAACTTGAGAAAGTAGTGGAAGAATAGTCACACCGCTGTGTCCGCCGATGACGTTAACTTTAACGTCAGCAACGTTTAAGCCTTTAAGCTCAGCGATGAAGGTTTCGCTACGGATAACGTCAAGTGTTGTGATACCGAATAAACGGTTTTTGTCATAAACACCGGCATTTTTTAATACTTCAGCAGCAATCGCTACAGTCGTGTTAACTGGGTTAGTAATAATACCCACTAGTGCTTTAGGGCAAGTTACAGCCACTTTTTCCATTAGGTTACGCACGATACCAGCGTTGATGTTGAATAGATCTGAACGATCCATACCAGGCTTACGCGCAACACCAGCAGACATTAACACTACGTCTGCGCCAACTAATGCATCAGTAGGATCTTGACCAGCAAAACCTTTTACTTCTACATCTGTTGGGATGTGACTTAAGTCAACCGCTACACCAGGAGTAACAGGAGCGATGTCATATAGAGACAACTTTGAGCCCGCAGGCAGTTGAGTTTTTAACAGTAAAGCTAGAGCCTGGCCAATACCACCAGCGGCACCCAATACAGCAACTTTCATAATTATCTCCATCAATTTATGCAGTTTGTGACATAGATCTAAATTGTCGTGGCGTCACATTACTGCATCGTCACAATAATTTCAATTATACGTTAGTGGAGGACCGTAAATAAGTAAGCCCTGATCCACGCACAGACTGGCGTAACGCCAAGTGTTAGCAGTGTTAATCCGTATAAAAACACGGCAAACAACATCGACAATATGATTATTTTTCGCCTTTTTTATACTGAAAAAACCAACATTTGAGAGTTTTTATATTGAACAAATATAACTCAGCTGTTTTATTGTGGAGTTGTAATCACCCTATCAAGCGGGTTAAGCAATATTGATATGTTTGTTTTTGGCATTAAAATGTTGATTTTGTATTGATGAGTTTGACCGTTATAGAACTTGATCTTTCATCTCGTTTAAAGCCATAAATATTGGAGCATTAACTCATTTCGTACACATTTTCTGACGCAACAAGCCAATACTTTTATTGAGTGTCGCGTTATGATAACTGCAGATCATCCTATAAAAACGAGAAAACCATGACAATAAGAATTGGCCAACATGCCGACCTACAAGCCCTAGTTCAGTTTAACCAAGCTATGGCAATGGAAACTGAAAATCTATCATTAGACACTGAGCAATTGACTCGCGGTGTTGAAGGACTACTTACTCATCCTGAACGTGGGGTATATTTAGTCGCCGAAGTTGATGGAGAAATTACCGGTTCGTTAATGGTCACCTATGAGTGGAGTGACTGGCGCGCGAGTAATTATTATTGGATCCAGAGTGTGTATATCCGTCCACAGAATCGTCGTCAGGGTATTTATGGCAAGCTTTATCAAGCGGTAAAAGACTTAGCAGCAGAAAACGGTGGCACCGCTAGTTTCCGTTTATATGTTGAGCATGACAATAAAGTTGCCCAAAAAACCTATGAGTCTTTAGGGATGGAGCAAAGCCATTATTTAATGTACGAAGAAAATACTAAGTAATTAATCGTAAGTGACGTAAGTGGTCGTAAATCACGCACAAAAAAGCCGGAAAAATCCGGCTTTTTTGTGTTTATTGACCAAGGAATCTAACGCGTTCAGGGAGGATTTGGCCAATAACTAGCCTGTTCGCAACGCGAGAATTTTACTGATATCCAGTGGCGCAGTAAATTGACTAAACCCTTTGTGCTGCAGATCAATCGCATGAATCGACATTCTGTCTGCCAATTCGTTACCTTCAATACCAATATGGGCGGCGACATGCTGAAGCACTAAATCGTCTTTCATTGCATCGTATAACTCATGTGCTTGCTTGATGATCTCCAGATTGGCGATTTCACCGGTTTTTCGGGTCCAGTTTTTAGCTTTCCAACCATATGCCCACTCACAAACACATTTAATCGAATACTGTGAGTCACTCATAATTTGCACGGTTTCACCGGCATCAAGCACTTTTTTTGCCTTAATGAGTGCCTGATGTAGCGCATTGAGCTCGGCAGTATTATTGGTGCCATTAGGATTAAACAAACCAAACCATAATTCGGCTAACTCGCCTTTGCGGTATATCGCCATCCCTGAACCCGCTTTACCTGGGTTGGGTTCGCAACCTCCGTCGGTGTAAATAACCACATCAAATTGGCTTAACACAGCTTGATTCGCGCTAAGAGTCTTGGTTGATGTTCCAGCCCCTGCAGCCTTTGTCGATGAACGACCAGCCGCTTTAGCTGGCACACTTTTGCCTATGCTGCTTGCAGGAGATTTAGCAAATGCAACTTTGGCTTCTGCTTCTGTAGCAAAGGATTTGTACTTGGCTTGCGGATATTTATCAACTGAACGCTTGGTAACATCCCAGCTGGTAAAAATACCCGTTTCTCGACCGGCCCATACTACGTAAAACTTCTTTGCCATGATTAACTCTTACTTCAACAATGCTAACTTCACTAATAACGTGCCTGCATCATGCCATGATTAAACTTGGCTTTGAAACAAAAAAGCATGTTGCGTGCCGCAGTTGCAGTTAACTTGAACATCTTGACCAAATAAGCTTAAGTTTGATTTACCTGAGCTTAATGTGGCTGAGCATCAGTCTAGGGTTAGTGGGCCATCGATATTTTGATAATCGACACTACCAGACCCAGAATTAACAATGGTCAAACCTTTGGTGTTAGCCACATCAATGCCACCGGAACCATCATTTATCTTAACCAATCCGGAGACTTGATTAACCTTGATTGAACCCGAACCATCTTCAATACTCACATCACCAATAACATGGTTAATGCGAATGGAGCCCGAGCCATCTTGCAACTCAATCGCGCCTTTAGCCTCGCTAATATTAATAGAGCCTGAACCATCAACTAATACCAATTTGCCAATGTGGTTCATCACAATACTGCCAGAGCCATCGATCAACTCAATATCCGCACTAACATCATCTATTTGGATGGGCCCTGAACCGTCTTTAATATTCAATGCGAGCGCCGCTGGTACTTCTACCAATAAATCAATATAAGGTGATTCACCGAAATAGTGATCACTGTGTATTTTTGATAATAAATAGCCCTTATCACCTTTTCGGGTCAAGCTGAGCTTAATTTCGATGTCATCTTGATCCAATGATTGGGTGTAAATATCGGCATGTACGCTAACTTCTTTTAAGCCTTCAACCCCGACAATTGTTAACTTGCCGGCGCCAGTATTGGCGACTAACTCAGTTAATGATCCAGCATCAAGATTTAATTGCTGTTTTACTAAGTTAAGATTTGTATTGTTTTGCTCTGACGATGACGTAAATACAGACTCGGCTTCGCTTTGCGAAGCACCAAATAGGGTGGCACCTAGAATAAGCCCGACCGTGACACTAATGGTTGCGATACGAATAGACATAAGATTAATTCCTTTTATGAGGATAAAAATAAGCTTAGCCCACTAAACAGATGTTATTAATAAAGTTAACTGATGTTTGTATGAGTTAGCGGCAATTAACAATCATTTAGCAGGTTTCATACCAACTAAACAAAATCATTATTTACAACAAGTTACAATTATCAGTACTAAAATTAACTACGTCATCAAACCCCAAATGGTTAAAATCCCTTACAATGTGGTTAACTTCACTACTGTGCCCAACATGGTTAACTCAAACAAATAAGAACATAACCCTATGCCAACTTTTACTGCGATACCACAAACGTTAACTATCATTGTTGGTTCAACCAACCCAGTTAAAATCAATGCTGCAAAACAGGCTATTGGACAATATTTCCCTGATGTTCATATTGATTGTACTGGCATGCATGCACCATCACTGGTGGCAGACCAACCCATGACCGAAGCAGAAACTAAATTGGGTGCCATCAACCGAGCTCAATTTTGCCAAGCCAATGCAAAAGTAGTCGATCAACATGCTGACTTTTATGTGGCAATGGAAGGCGGAGTCGATCAGTTTGATCACAGCCCAGCCACCTTTGCTTACATGGCCATTATCCATAACGGCACATTATCTGTAGGTCGTAGCGCTAACTTGCCGTTGCCACAGTCAATTTTTAACGCTTTACAAGCAGGTGAAGAACTTGGCAAAGTAATGGACCGAGTATTTAACACTCATAATATTAAACAAAAAGGTGGCGCGATTGGCTTGCTCACTCGAGGTTTAGCCACCCGCGAAAGCATTTATACCCAAGCATTAGTGCTGGCAATGGCTCCTTTTATCAATGCGGAATTATTTAATGACTGAAAATCAGCAAGCAAATGCAACCAAAGACAACTTGCAGGCACCCTTGATTAGAACATTACAAGCACATGACGATGCCGCATTAGCAGCGGTTATTCGTGAAGTGTCTGCAGAATATGGGTTAACCCCAGATAAAGGCTTTAGCGTAGCCGATAAAACCCTCGACTGTTTAAGTGAGGTGTATCAAGCTGAAGGTTCACAATACTGGGTGATTGAGTATCAAGGCAAAGTGGTTGGCGGCGCTGGAATTGCGCCATTAGCAAAAAATGACGGCGTATGTGAATTACAAAAAATGTATTTTTCTCGCGCTATACGTGGTCAAGGTATGGCGAAGCCATTAACCCGTCAGTGTATTGAGTTCGCCAAGCAACAAGGCTATCAATCAATGTATTTAGAAACCACGGCAGTGCTAGTTGAAGCACTAGCACTCTATGAAAAACTGGGCTTTAGTCACTGTCAGCATTTAGGCGAAACCGGCCACGATGCCTGTGAAATCGCGATGATAAAAGCGCTGTAGTGTTACAACCTGAGTAAGAGGAGGAGCTTAGCTCTCCTTCTCATCTCGTTCAATGCTTGATTAACTTTTGATTAACTATATCCACATATACTCAGAGGTAACGCGTTGTCATCAACAACCTTGAGCTGCGGATAGGCACTGATAATTTGTTGATAAACATCGGGGTATTTTAACTTTATCAAACCCATTCGACGTAAATGAAACTCATCGATTTTAGGTTGGTAGCGCATTAACAAATCCACTTTTTCAACGGCATCTTCTGGCTTAAATTGCCAAGGTTCAATACTTAATGCGACATGTAAGGGATCGAGCCCTTTACTTAACTGTGGGTCTGTATCATTAATGATAAAGGGAAACTTATCATCAACTAATCGCTTGATAATATCTACATTACCTTTAACTACTGCATAAAAAAGTAAGGTTTTCCCTCTATAATCATGCCCGTGTAAATCATAACTAGACTCTTCTAACCCTGTTAGAAAGTCAACAGAAAACATTCGGTCATTAAAGTCAAAATATTGTATTGGATCAACAAACAACTCACTGTTAAATAAGTCATCGTAAAAATGGCTATCGAATTCTAGTGCCTGACTAAAAACCCAATTTTTATTCGCGTCATTTAATGGTTTAGCCAATATCGAGTCGATAAAATCAATGACTTTACCTTCACTCAATAAACGAAATATAGGATCTAGATTGGAGATAAATTGTTGTCTACGCTGATAATCACCAACCCGTTTTAGCATACAATCCACTAGACTAGGGTCAACCTTAGCAAGCTGCTCAATAGTTTTATCAGGGTTATCAGTGTAAGTTTTATCAGCCTGCCCAATAAGAAGATATGCATCTTTAGGTTGCCACTTTGCATTAACCTTATCTATTGTATTACGGCACTGTGGCAGTACCTTTGCTAAATCCGACACCTTCAAGGCTTTTTCTGTATAGGCTTGTTGTTGCGCGAGTAATTCAAGTAACAATGGATGCTCATCGCTTATGCTAAGTTCATCTCGTGCGCCAATTTGGAGTAAATCGAGCCCATATTGTTGCTGTATTAATGCTATCTCAGCAGGCTCAAACCGATAATATTGTCTAGGAAAGAAACCTTCAACTAAACTACTGTCTTGCTGATTAAAGCGTGCATTGGCTTGTTTGCCTTGTAATTGCTGCACTATAGCTGCCGCATCGGCCTTATTGGCATCGCCCACCATTAAACGGCTAAGAGCCCATTCCATTGACGAGCCCATATAGGCATCTTTGCTAGGCTCTACACCTCGTTTAAATAAATAACTAACAACCTCAGCTCGCGAAGCATCAATAGCATAATCGAGTACTGAAATCGTATCGAGTTTATCAAATCCGACGGAAGCATTAAGATTATCAATATGTGCAAGGAGCGAAATGATAGTTTGGTTCGAGACGTGTTCATCGAGCATCAACGCAGCAGCATCATCAATAGAGGGTGGGGTTGTGATAAAAACGGATTGTTGCTCTGTAGCTGATAAGCTCGATAGATTTTCAAACTCGGGGGCCGGCACTTTCTTTGACATTTTGATTCCAGCAAAAAAACCGCTTAGTTCATGCCCTTGTTTAATCAGTTCTTGTTTAACATCCTTGGTAGCCTTTTGATTAAATTGAGCTAACGTAGAATCTTTTCGTAACTGCTCTACCCTAAACATCACGGCAAAATTAGAATTTAATAGTTTGTCAGTCACCATGGTGACGTCATCTAAACTGTAATCATTGAGATATTTGTCCCAGCTAAGGTAATGATCACGAGCCCAATTACCACTGTGTTTATCATTATTTTGCAGCAGTGTTTTACAGACGGCAAAATTGGTAACCGCAATAGCTGTAGCATCGGTTTCTTGGACGGGCTCAGAAGGAGTTTGAATTTGATTATCTAGTGTTTTACTGGCCGGAGATGGCGTCGATGCAATCGGATCGGCTAACTGTTGGTTAAAATACAACCCGCCGGTCAAAGCCACAAATAAAATGGCCACTAATACAATCCACAATCGAAACTTCATAACAATCCTTTGATAACAACTCCCATTAGCGAAAACATATCACAGTTATATGAGATAACCTCATGAACAAGTGATTTTGAATACTTTTCAAGCAGTCTTACGGCAAGTGTCTTATAGCGCTTTGCAACGATGCAAAAGCTTGGTAGCCTCAGATTAAGCACATTCCATAGGAGGATGATCATGGAATATCAACGTATCGCGCATTCTAACCTTGAGGTGAGTAAAATCTGCCTCGGCACCATGACTTGGGGAGAACAAAATACTCAAGCCGACGCTTTTGCTCAACTCGATTATGCTATTGGTCAAGGCGTTAACTTTATTGATACCGCTGAAATGTACCCGGTTCCACCTAAAGCTGAAACCCAGGGTGAAACCGAACGTATCATTGGTAACTACCTCAAAGCGCAAGGTAATCGCGACAATTTAGTGATTGCCACTAAAGTGGCTGCGCCTGGTGGTAAAGGTGATTACATCCGTAAAGATATGGCTCTGGATTGGCGCAACATCCATCAAGCTGTTGATGACTCATTAGCGCGCTTACAAATCGATACTATCGATTTGTATCAAGTACATTGGCCAGATAGAAACACCAATTTCTTCGGCGAAATGATGTATGAACACGATGAAGAAGAGCACTACACGCCTATTTTAGATACCCTTGAAGCCTTAGCAGAAATCATTAAGCAAGGTAAAGTGCGTTATATCGGCATTTCTAATGAAACCCCTTGGGGCTTTATGAAATACCTTAAATTAGCTGAAAAGCATGATTTACCACGTATTATTAGTGTGCAAAATCCTTACAACTTGCTTAATCGCAGCTACGAAATCGCCATGTCTGAAATCAGTTATCGTGAAGAAGTGCCATTATTAGCTTATTCGCCGTTAGCCTTTGGTGCCTTAACCGGTAAATACGAAAATAATCAGTGGCCTGAAGGCGCACGTTTAACGGTATTTAAACGCTTTGCCCGCTACAACAGTACCCCTATGGCTCTGGAAGCGACGCAAGCTTATATCGATTTGGCCCGTGAATTTGGTTTGTCGCCCACCGAAATGGCCTTAGCATTTGTAAATAGCCGCAAATTTGTTGCTGCTAATATTATTGGTGCAACGGATTTACATCAGTTAAAGCAAAACATCGACAGCCACAAAGTCAGCTTATCTGACGAGCTGATGATAAGAATTAACGAATTATCGGCGTTATACCGTTTCCCTTGTCCGTAGGAAAACAATAACCGCCTGACTAATTGAGCTTATCGCCACAAAACCTTGCAATGGGCATCAAGATCACTGAAGATCTTGATGCCTTTTATTTTCAATACAGAAACCCTTATTTATGAAGCCTGCATCGTCATTATCGTCTGCCGTTTTATTTGATCACCAAGCACTACGCGATCAATTCCCGGCGCTTAAACAGACCATTGGCGATCATCCTTTGTGTTACTTAGACACCGCAGCAACGAGCCAAAAACCGCAAGCGGTCATTGATGCTATGACCGAGTACTACCAACTCAACAACGCCAATGTGCACCGTGCGGCGCATCAATTGTCTGCACGGGCAACTCAACAATATGAAGCGGTTCGTCAACAAGTGGCTGAATTTATCCACGCCCAGCGTCAAGACGAAATCATTTTTACCCACGGCACCACAGAATCGATCAATATGGTGGCCTACGGACTGACGTCACAGATCAAGCCAAATGATGTGATATTAGTTGATACCGCAGCCCACCACGCCAATATTGTTCCTTGGCAGGAACTGGCAAAGCGCACCGGTGCGGTGATCAAACCGATCCCGCTGACAACAGACGCGCAACTGGATATAACCGCTTTTGATCAATTATTAGCCCTAAAACCTAAAGTGGTTACCCTATGCCATGTGTCAAATGCCTTGGGCACATTAAACCCAGTCAATGAGCTAGTCGCAAAAGCCAAAGCCGTCGGCGCACTAACCTTGGTTGATGGCGCTCAGGCCATTGCCCATTTATCCGTTGATGTACAACTAATTGATTGTGACTTTTATGTGTTTTCAGGCCATAAAATGTATGGGCCAACAGGGGTGGGAGTTTTATATGGTCGATATACAGAGCTCGATAAATTAACCCCAATGCTCACTGGCGGCGAGATGATCAAAACCGTGAGTTTTGAACAGACTGAGTTTGGTGCGTTACCAAATCGCCTTGAAGCTGGCACGCCCGCAATCGCAGAAGTGATTGGCCTAGGGGCTGCAATTCATTTTTTACAGCAATTGCCACGCGAGCAAATACTTGCACATGAACAACAATTGCTGCGCTATTTACAGCAGCAACTGCAACAACTTGGCGCTATCGAATTGTATGGTATTACCAATGATAAGCACTCCGGTGATAAGCACTGCGCTGATGGTCAACGCCATAATATTGGTGCTGTGGCTTTTAATCTGCAAGGTGAACATCACCAAGATGTGGGGATTTTACTCGACCAACAAGCTGTGGCCGTTCGTTGTGGTCATCATTGCGCTATGCCGCTAATGACCAGCCTTAATTTAGGCGGCTGTTGCCGTGCATCAATAGGCATCTATACTAATAAGCAAGATGTTGATCAATTTATTCATGCACTTAATACTGTAAAAGAGTTATTGTTATAGTGTTAAAGTACTACACGCTGATCCAGATACATCTATTATCTACAGCCGAGGCTAATTGAACTACCATGTTAAACCCAAGCACCGCACCTTCACCGCAGTTATTTTCGCCTTTATCGGATGAATTAGTTGAAGCAGTTAACCTCATTGAGCAAGCCAATAACTGGCAAGATAAATACCGCCAGATAATGTTATTGGGAAAATTATTACCGCCTCTCGCGCCGGAATTTAAACAAGCGGATGCACAAGTTAAAGGCTGTGAAAGCCAAGCATGGTTGTACCATTACACGCTAAATGGCCGACATTTTTATCTGGCCGATAGCGATGCACGTATTGTAAAAGGCTTAATTGGATTGTTACTGGTCGCCTGCCAAGGTAAAACCACCGAGCAAATACAGCAATTTGATGTAAAACAGTATTTTGACCGTCTCGGATTAAGCGGCCAATTAAGTCCATCTCGTACCAATGGTTTAACTGCGTTAGCGCAAGCCATCGTTGCCTATACACAAGATGTTGGTACCTGAAATACTTGCCAACACTAAGGAATAATAATGACCCAAAAAGTCTGTAACCAAGCTCGCCGTCATATGTTAAAAGGCCTTGGAGCAGCCACATTATTAAGCCCTTTAAGCTCATTTCCTGCATGGGCCGCTAAACCACGTCGTTTATACATTGATGGTTTATCATTTTTACCGACCGACATCAATGATGTTAAAGCCTCAAAACTCGACGCCTTTATCGCCGATGTCTCGGCGATTGAAACCATTGAACAAGCTGATGGCACTAAAAATTACAAACGCACTTATGAAGCCTGCATCAACAGTATTACCCAAGCGGCTAATTCGGTAAAAGCCAATCCAGACGTGTACCTGCAAGGGCTTACAGGTACTGACATTAGTAAAGCTAAAACACAGCAACAAACCGCGGTGTTTTTTCAAATTCAAGGCGCTGATTGTGTTGAAAATGACGGTTTAAGTAATGAATGGCAACAACTAGATAATTTGCATCAACAGGGTTTACGGGTACTGCAGCTGACACACCATTATGGTAATCGTTATGCCGGTGGTGCATTAGATAATAATGGCTTAAATAGTTTAAATACCCCATTAACCGGCGCTGGGCGTGAGCTCATAACAGAGCTTAATCGGAAAAATATTCTTATCGATGTGAGTCACTCAAGCGCCCAAACGGCCCTTGATGCAATAAAAGCCAGCCAGTCTCCTGTAATGCAAAGCCATGGTGCTGCGCGCGCTATTGTCAACAATGCCCGTTGCTCACCCGATGAAGTTATCCGTGCCATTGGCGATAACGGCGGAGTATTTGGGGTGTTCATGATGAGCTTTTGGCTCACCAACAAGCCAATTCCAACGATAGAAGACTACATAAAGCAACTTGCTTATATTGCTAAAGTGGGCGGCTTTGATTGCGTAGCCATCGCCAATGATTTCCCACTGCGTGGTCAAGAAAACCTATTAGCGTTAGATAACAATAATAGCGAAGGGATAAAAGAGTACCTTGAGTGGTGGCACAGCTTAGAAGACAAAAATGTATTAGGTTTTGACGTTGAACCCAAGCATGTAGTGATTCCAGAGCTCAACAGTATCGACCGCATGAGCCGCATCGACGATGCCTTGAAAAAAGCTCGTTTCAAATCTACCGATCGCGATCGTTTTATGGGTGAAAACTGGCAAAGAGTGCTCAAACAAGTATTGGTATAATCGATCTCAAATGCTCAGTGTTTAAGCGCTTGCAGCAACAGAGACTCAATAATAAAAAAGGGCTGATGTTATATAACACATCAGCCCTTTTATTCTTCTCGATTTAGATATCGATTTGGTTATCAATTTAATTGCCGATTTAGTGCCGTTTAAATCCCTGCACCAGCAATTTCTCTTGGTGGATTAAGCACATCAATCGCTTTTAAGTAGGCCAGTAAACCATGTACCTGAGTATCAAGATCACCTTTGCTGGTATCAATGGTTAACTCCGCAGACTCTGGCACTTCGTAAGGTGATGAAATACCGGTAAAGTTAGTAATTTCTCCCTTGCGAGCTTTAGCGTACAAGCCTTTCGGGTCTCGCGATTCACACACACTCAATGGTGTAGACACATGGACTTCAACAAACTGACCTTGTGGAAATAATGCTCGGACGCGATCACGTTCTTCACGTGTTGGTGAGATAAATGCCGACAGCACCACTAAACCTGAATCAACCATTAACTTAGCCACTTCACCAACACGACGTAAGTTTTCATCGCGATCTTCAATGCTAAAGCCTAAGTCTTTACACAGACCATGACGAACATTATCACCATCAAGTAAATAGGTATGGAAACCATGCTCAAATAACGCCCGTTCTAATGCGCCTGCGAGGGTTGATTTACCCGAGCCAGATAATCCCGTAAACCATAACAATACTGGGTTTTGGCCTTTTTGGGCGCCACGGGCAGCTTGGTCAATGGCATGTTGATGCCAAACAATATTACTCATCACTACTCCTATCGAATGGTTGTTACACCACACTAAAATTCTTTGTTAAAACGGGAAGAAATACGGGATCGAAAAAATAACCACTAATGAATATACGATGGATAACGGTAAACCTAAGCGCACAAAATCGCTGAATTTATAATTACCGGCATTAAATACCATGAGATTAGTTTGATAGCCGTAAGGCGAAATAAAACTCGCGCTTGCACCAAATACCACCGCCATAATAAACGGCCGAGGATCGACACCAAAACTGGTCGCGACCGCATAAGCCACCGGGAACGCCAGTGCTGCAGCAGCGTTGTTAGTTATCAACTCGGTGACAATTAACGTAATCAGATAAATCCCAACAAAGGCGGCAAACACACCATAGCCATTAAACACACTCAATAAAGTTTGCGCCATGACGTCTGCTAGGCCGGTTGTGACCATTAAGTTAGCTAAGCCTAAGGCACTGCCTACAATCACCACCAGTTCTAACGGGAAGCGACGTTTAAGCTCACTTAAGGTTATCGCGCCAATCGCCACGTAGCTGAGTAATAATAAAACTAAGCCTTTGGCTAAAGGTAATACATCAAAAATGCTGGCCAAAATGGTTAATGCAAATCCAACAAGCACCCAGTTACCGCGTTTTTCATCTAAACGAACGCTTAAATCTAAGCCGCTAACTGCAGCAAAGTCGCTGGTTAAATTAGGGCTCTTAGAAAAACGATCGCCAGGCGTGAGCAGTAACACATCACCGGGTTGTAGCACCACATCGCCTAGTCCGCCTTTTAACGGAATATGACCACGACGAATAGCCATTACGGCTGCATCAAAGACTTCACGAAAACGCGAATCTTTTAAGGTTGTACCAACTAAACTTGATGATGGCGCTAAAACCGCTTCAACCAAATTTTGGCCTTTAGCATGCTGCTTACCAAACCACTCTAAACCATCAAACTGATGCAATAGCTCAACCGACTCAACCGCGCCACTAAAACGCAAAACGTCATCGGCTTGCAGCACCATTTGTGGTGGCACAGGGCAAATACGTATACCGCTGCGTTCTAATTCAACTAAGTAGAGTTTTTTAAGTGCGCGCAAACGGTTATCAATGACACTTTTACCCACTAAAGTAGAGGTTTTAGCAACATGGGCTTCCAATAGATAAGGCAATGCTTCATCTTCGGACTCTTCACGTCTATCGGGTAAAAAGTTAGCCATTATGGTCAACACGACTAAACCACTTATGACAACTAATGCGCCAACTTGTGAAAACTCAAAAAATCCCAGAGGTTCAAGGCCAGCATTTTCAACAAATGAGTTAACAATCAAATTGGTAGAAGTACCAATGAGCGTAAGCGTACCACCGAGGATTGCAGCATAGTTTAATGGCAACAATAACTTAGAAGGAGCATGCGCTTGATTACGACGCACAACGCCAATTAACGATGCTACAACAGCTGTATTATTGGTAAACGACGACAACAACGCCGTCGATATACCTAACTTAGCCAGGGTAGAAAATAACGAGCCTTTCCCTATCACTTGGCTTAATTTGCCCAGTAATGAGGTTTTCTCGAGAGCTGTGGCAGCCAGCACCAACAGCACCAAAGTGATTAGTCCGTTATTAGTAAAGCTGCCAAGGGCTACATTTAAATCAACTAGCCCGAGGATATAACAAAGTAATGAAGCGAAGAAAAACATGGCGGCCGGTGTTGCAAGCCCAGCAAGAAGTCCACCGACCAGTGCTAACAAGATAATCGCTAACAACCATATTTCGCTCATTATTTATTTTCCAAGCACGCTAATATCGCGAGCATTCCAATGCGGGAAATGCTTACGCACTAACGTATTAAACTCGACTTCAAATGCACTAAACTCAGTGTTGGTTTGCTTATCGCCTTGATGTCCACTGACAACCATGGCCGCTGCAACGGTAGCATTAGATAATCTGTCGATTAAAATCATCCCGCCAGTATCACGTACCAAGCTGTAAGCGTCTAACACAATCGATTCAGTTAAATCTAACTTTACTCGGGCAATGGTATTTAAACTTAATGAGCTTGCAGCACTGCGCTCAAGCGTGTTCACATCAGTAATATATTCAATTTCGCTCACGACGGCTTGAGTTTTCTTACCCGCGACTTTCACATCATATAATTGACCGATCTGTAATGGTTTTTCATCCATCCACACCATATCAGCAACAATATGGTTAGCAACTTCTGGTGCAGTAGCTGGGTGAGCCAATAAATCACCGCGTGAAATATCAATCTCATCTTCAAGGGTTATGGTAATGGCTTGGCCTGCTACGGCTTCTTGCAAATCACCATCAAAAGTCACAATACGCTCGATTTTACTGCGTTTTCCTGATGGCAATGCAACTAATTCATCGCCCACTTTAATGATTCCTGACGCTAATGTGCCAGAGAAACCACGAAAATCTAAGTTAGGACGTAATACGTATTGCACAGGGAATCGCACCGGTAGATCGCTCAGTTCGCGCTGGGTATCGATAGTTTCAAGTAGCTCAAGTAATGTGCCACCTTTATACCAATCACACTGCGTACTGCGGTTAACCACGTTGTCGCCATTTAAGGCAGATAACGGCACATAGTGAATATCTAAATCGCCAAAATCTTTAACGAATTCAGTAAAGTCTGTTTGAATTTTTTCAAATACAGTTTGGTCAAAACCGACCAAATCCATCTTATTCACGGCAACAACAAAGTGACGTAAACCTAATAATGATGCAATAAAGGCATGGCGTTTAGTTTGGGTTTGGACACCATAACGTGCATCAACCAAAATAACCGCTAAGTCACAGGTAGATGCGCCCGTTGCCATGTTACGAGTATATTGTTCATGACCAGGAGTATCAGCAATGATGAACTTACGTTTTTCACTAGAGAAATAACGATAAGCCACGTCAATAGTAATACCTTGCTCACGCTCAGCTTGTAAACCATCGACCAATAACGCAAGGTCAATGGCTTCACCTGTAGTGCCCATCTTCGCGCTGTCACTTTTTAGACTCGCTAACTGATCTTCATAGATTTGCGCACTGTCATGCAGTAAACGTCCAATTAAGGTACTTTTACCATCATCGACACTGCCACAAGTTAAAAAACGCAGTAAGCCTTTGTTTTGTTGTAAGGCTAAATATTCTTTTACACCGTGCAGCTGGATCTCTGCTGCCATACGGTCGGTATTGTTTTTTGCTTGGTCCATAATCTTTCTCACTCAAATTCGTTCGCATGCTGGGTTGATAAAACAACCATGTTCAATTGTTTAGAAATAGCCTTGACGCTTTTTCTGCTCCATTGACGCACTTTGGTCAGAATCAATTAAGCGACCTTGACGTTCACTTGAACGAGTTAACAGCATCTCTTCAATAATTTTTTCTAAGGTGTCGGCTTCTGAAGGCATCGCCGCCGTTAGCGGATAACAACCTAGGGTTCTAAAACGAACCCGTTCAACCGATTCAACATCACCTTCTTCTAACGGCATACGGTCATCATCTTTCATGATGAGCTGACCACCCTTGTTTACTACAGCACGAGGGGCTGCAAAATATAACGGTACGATTTCAATATTTTCTTGATAGATGTACTGCCAAATATCGAGCTCAGTCCAGTTAGATAAAGGGAACACTCGAATGCTCTCGCCTTTATTGACCGCGCCATTATAGGTGCGCCATAACTCTGGACGTTGGTTTTTAGGGTCCCAACGATGGTGCTTATCACGGAACGAGTATACCCGCTCTTTGGCACGAGACTTTTCTTCGTCACGTCGTGCGCCACCAAAAGCCGCATCAAAACCATATTTATTCAATGCTTGTTTTAACCCTTGGGTTTTCATAATGTCAGTGTGCTTGGCACTGCCATGAGTAAATGGGCCAACACCTTGTTCAACACCTTCCTGATTAGTATGAGTCAGTAACTCAAAACCAAACGCCTTGGCTTGTGCATCACGAAAGGCAATCATTTCTTTGAATTTCCAACCCGTATCGACATGTAATAACGGAAATGGAATTTTACCCGGGTAAAAAGCTTTGCGCGCAAGATGCAGCATCACCGATGAATCTTTACCTATCGAATACATCATGACAGGATTACCAAACTCAGCTGCTACTTCACGGATAATCTGGATGCTTTCGGCTTCCAGTTGTTGTAAATGGCTTAACGAACGGCCTGCCATGATGATTCTCCATTACCTAATATTGCTGCAGAGCAGCGGGTTAAATTATTCGACTACAGCGCTTTAGCGACTGTGTCTAAATCTGTTTTTTGTTGCGCATTGACGGGATCAAACCAATTTAAGATGTCAGCTAATTCAACAACCTCACCAATAATCATCAGCGCAGGCATCTGTAAAGCAGGATCTGCGGCTAATTGAGCCAGCTCGCCTAATTTACCAATAAACCGCTGTTGTGATGACGTGGTCGCGTTAGACACAATGGCCACTGGCGTATCAGCACTGCGGCCTGCGTTGATTAAACCATCACTAATAATATTGGCATTTAATATGCCCATATACACTACTAAAGTATTGTTAGTGTTAGCATAACCCTGCCAATCCATAGGGCGACTCGCTAACTGACAATGACCAGTGATAAAGGTGACACCCTGGGCATAATCACGATGCGTTAGCGGGATACCTGCATAAGCGGAAGTACCACTGGCAGCGGTAATACCTGGGACTACTTCAAAAGCAATACCGGCAGCCACTAAAGTTTGTAGCTCTTCGCCGCCGCGGCCAAAAATAAACGGGTCGCCGCCTTTTAAACGCACAACATTTTTACGGGTATATGCTTTAGTCACCAATAGCTGATTAATTTCATCTTGAGCTGCGCTGTGTTTACCTGCGCGCTTACCCACAGCAATTTTTTCAGCGTTACTGGGGATCAAATCTAAAATGTCTTGGCTGACTAATGCGTCATATAACACTGCATCGGCTTGTTTAAGAATGCGATAGGCTTTTAGTGTTAGTAGTTCAACGTCGCCAGGACCGGCGCCGACTAACCACACTTTGCCTTTGGCTTGTTGCCCTGGCATAGATACTAACTCCATCACATTTACCTCAAGATATTTGACCATGTTCAAATATAGCGTTTTCTATATTCCATATACAATAGTTAATAGTTAGTTTTTATAACTAAATAGCATATAAAAAAATTTGTTCGCGATTTAATCTATTTGACATGCCAATACGTATAGAATGCCGCATTGAAATGAAAAGAATTGTTAACTTAATTCGACAAAGCTCTGGCAATTGATAACAATGAACACCGTAAAATGCTGATACTAAGAATTACACTAAAATTAAACCTATAATTATGCTTATGGATGATGCAATGATAAAAAGCACTCAATATCTTGGACTCTCGCTATTATTACTTGGCTTTAGCACCCTCGCCCTTGCAGAAGACTCATTAGTTGATCAGCGGGTCAAAAGAGAATTAGCCACATCAGAAAAACCCTTTGTTCTGACTCCACACAAAGCCAATTACTTATTGCCTGTTACTTATCAAACAAGAACAAACTCGTTGCCATTTGAGGTTAAATATCCAGATGAAGACGTCAATATCGACAAGCTAGAAGCAAAGTTTCAAATCAGTTTTAAATTCCCGGTTTGGTATAACGTGTTTGGCGATAATGGCCATTTGTTTTTTGCTTATACCAATCAATCGTATTGGCAAGTTTATAATAAAGATGCGTCATCTCCCTTCCGTGAAACCAATCACGAACCTGAAGTGTTCATGCTATTTAATAACGACTGGAAAATTGGTGGATTTACTAACTCGTTTTTAGGTTTTGGGGCTGTGCACCAATCTAACGGGCAAACTACACAATTATCAAGAAGTTGGAATCGAATATACGGCAGTGCGGTATTTGACAAAGGTCCATTCGCATTAGGACTTAAAGTCTGGTGGCGTATTCCTGAAGATGAAAAAGAAGATATTAATTCACCAGATGGCGATGATAATCCAGATATTAATCGCTACATGGGTAACTTTGAATTAACAGGCGTGTATGGCTTAGATGAGCACCGTTTTACAATGCTGTTACGCAATAACTTAAGCAGCACAAATCGTGGGGCGGTTGAATTCACCTGGAGTTACCCTATCATCGGTAATCTACGTATATATACTCAGTATTTTAACGGGTATGGTGAAAGCTTAATTGATTATAACCATCATAATCAACGTATTGGTATTGGTATTGCGTTAAATGACATCCTGTAAGTAGGGCAATTAGTGTCTTTAATTTGCGTAAAGAATTAGCGTCAAGAATTAACATCAACAATTAGCTGTTAACGCTTAAACGTCATGCGTGAGACATAAAAAAGGTGACCATTTGGTCACCTTTTTTAGTTTCGTTAACGTCGTACTAGTAGCGTTAATGAAATTATTTAGCACTCGCTTTAGAATTTACTTTAGAACCAATTACTAAGCCCTTATCCGTAAAGTCTACCGACATCTGTAAACGCATGTCGTAGTCTTTTAACATCAGTAATTCTTCTGGCATTGGTTCGCCACTCATTTCTGCCATATCGACTAACGGAGCAAACATTTTTTGGTAATCAACAGACAAGTCAAAGAAACCATTAGATTCAAGTGATTGCTTATACATCAAATCAGCTAACTCTGTACCTCTGTCGCCAGTATAAGCAACTAAATGGCTACCTTTAATGGCTAACTTTGCACTAACCCCAAATTCAGGTGGCAACATTAACATAGGGGTAATATCGACTGGATCGCCATTATCTTTCAAGTCCACTTCTGCAAGCGGCGGGTAAAACGGCTTCATCATATCAACTAACATCATCGGTTTTTCAGCCGACACACTAATTAATGCGTCTAGTTTTTCAAAACTAGCTTGGCCATTTTTCTCAGTTAGCTTGTAATCAGCTAATGTCACGCTAATGCCTTTAACACCATTAGCCATACCCGTCATCATGCCAAGCATAGCTGGATTTAACTCACTTAACTCTGATTGCATTTGAGCCAATGCAGCACATTGATATTGCGGTGTTTGTAAATCTTTCCACACTTCGTTCAGTGCTGGTGCGAGTTGATTAACATCAATGCCTAATGAAAATGACAAGATATTGTCGTGACCGTTACTGGCAAATGATGGCACAAAACCACGCATTTTATTCAATGCAGACAAAATCACTTGGTTGTTACTTTCAAGCACAACAGCGGCATCAATAGTACTTTCGTCGCGAGTAATAGAGTATGAATTTAACCCCATTACACTGCGCGGCCAATTAGCAGCAATAGCATTTAATTCAGTTTGACACACTGGTGTTTTCATTTCTGCAAATGGATCTTCACCCTGAATTTCAATCATTTTGGTCATTTGCTTGGCCAGCATATTACCGTCTGTCGATGTTAACCCTTTAACCAATTCAACATGATTAATAAAGCTAATACTGTCTTGCATAAAACCATGAGTCTTAGCGATGTCTTGCAACATGGTGGTTTCGCTAATTGGATGGTCAACTTTCTTTTCACCCAATGCGGTTTCAAGCAACTCAGGTTGATTAAATGACGTATTCAATGTCACGGTTAACCAGCCATCTTTAACAGAAAATACAATCTCAGCGTGCTCTTTCTCATCAACATCAGTCAATGTATAACCGCGATATTCAACAGAACCAGATTTGCCCATTGTATGAGTTAAGCCACTTTCCTGCTCAGCGCGATCTAATTCCGCCCAAAATGCTGCAGGATTGCTGATCTCAACTTTCATTACCGGCAATGCACCTAAGGTATAAAAATAACTCTTAATTGAATCAGGTAAGCCGTATGTTGATAGTAAGGTTTCAGGCTCTGGCAACACGGTCATGTATTGCTTATATAAACTGATAAAAAAGCGCTCTTGAGCTGAAGAGCTATCATCTAGCGACAGCATTTTATCCAGATCATAAGCTTGGTAATTACCTGCAATGCTATACAGATAATCTTTTAACGGAAATGGAACTAACTGCCCAGAAAACGCTAATGTATCAGCTGGGACATAGTCCAACATAGGATCGTTCTTAACGACTGACGTCCCTTGTTGCGACAGAAAGTATCCACCAGCACCAACAGCCAATACCACAGCAGCAATTGCCATTTTATTCATCTATAAACTCCAATTTATATTATTGTTAACTCTTCCTTGAAATGAGTTAGCGTTTAAACATTTATTATCTTTTTGGGATAAGCATTATCGATTTCACCGATAAACTGCGGATTAATTTAGCATTAAATGTTAATCAGCGCATTAGATGTTGCCTTTTGGGGTGATATTTATGCAGAAAACGGCACCAATAAAAAACCAATAACATCAAAAAGGCAGCTTATTATCCAACGAGCTTAGAAAGGGAATTTGATGAGCGTAGAGATGAGATGCAAAAAGGATTAAGCAGGAAATAAATCAAACATTTGATTCCCGATAACTCGAACTACTGAGTTATCGGGAACAACCTGATAGATTGCTTATACGCTAACAAGTCAATCAATGTGCTCGAGGATGCGAGCGAAGCTTTTGAAGGTACGTGGATTGCAAAAACAATCCCAAAGCGTCCACAAAAACCGTCTACGGGAATTTCTAAATCTAGACTATTATCGGCACTGATGCATGAAAATTTAAATAAAATTTAATTATTTTCTATCCACACATAAAACCAGTAGCTCAATTCAATGCACAACTAATTATTTAGGAGGACAAACCAACCTCAACCTGTCCTTTTTAATTATAACGTTGCAATGTCTGACAACATGCTAACAAACATGCTTGGTGATAATTTGGCTGCATGATATTACAAACCGATGAGATAAAAGCCGTTTATCTCATAATTCAAACTTATGAATGACAACAATAAAACAAATTAATTAACAAGAATAACGTCGAATTTAAGACAAAATAGAAGGGGATACGGTAGATAATTAAAGCCTTAAAATGCATTCATCCGCAATAAATTGCGGATGAATGGAGTACGTTATCTAACACCACTTCACAACTAGATATCGAAGTGCAGACCACATTCTCGCTGTAAGCCATTAAAACGAGTTTCTTCTTCGCTCATGCCCAACTCAAGAGGTTTACTTGAGTGAGTATCGCCTACCGACACATAGCCTTGTTCCCATAATGGGTGATATGGCAAGTCATGTTCAGTTAAGTACATATGCACGTCTTTGTTGCTCCACTCAATGATGGGTAACAACTTAAAACGTTTGCCACTAATGGCTAAAATCGGCAATGCTTCACGGGTGCTAGACTGGCTACGACGCAAGCCTGCGAACCAGGTACCGACATTTAATTCAGCTAATGCACGTTGCATAGGCTCAACTTTATTGATCCGGTTATACTTTTCTAAGCCGTCAATACCCTGCTCCCATAGCTTACCAAAACGGGCTTCTTGCCACGCTTGGGTTTGACCCGCTTGGTACACTTTAAGATTGAGGTTTAAGCGCTCAGTTAACTGATCAATAAATTGATAGGTTTCCGCAAACAAATAGCCAGTGTCGGTTAAAATCACCGGAATATCACTTTGCGCTTGAGTCACCATGTGCAACATCACCGCGCCTTGAATACCAAAGCTAGACGATAACGCATGATCGCCCGGTAAATATGCCAGGCCCCAAGCCACTCGTTGTTGCGCCGTTAAACCTGCTAAAAACAGGTTAATGTTTTCAAGCGCTGCAGTTTGCTCTGCTTTAGGCGCTAATAATAACGCCTGCAGTTGAGCCGGAGTCACAGAATGATCGACGGCCGCGCCAGTTGGCGCAGTCGTTACCACTTCATTAGGCATGAAAATCCTTAGCGGCGTCATTAACCGCCTTCACTACGCCAATGCGCACAGTGAAGTTACCAAAGGTTTCGCCCGCATCGCGCTCTGTGGCGTAGCGGCCAAACAAGGTATCCAATTCAGCTAAAATTTCAGCTTCTTGAATGTTTTCTTTATGCATTTTATTTAAACGCGTGCCTTCAAAGCTGGCGCCTAAATACAAATTGTAACGCCCAGGAGCTTTACCCACTAAACCAATTTCAGCCGCAAATGGACGGGCACAACCGTTTGGACAACCGGTCATACGCACCACAATTGATTGCTCGCTAATACCATGCTTAGCCTGTAGTGCATCAATGTGATCAATAAACTCAGGGAAGTAACGTTCAGCTTCTGCCATCGCTAATGGGCAAGTTGGCAATGCCACACAGGCAATTGAATGACCGCGAGTACCACTTAGCACTTGGCCTAATAAACCATGTTTACGCGCTAACCCTTCAATTTCAGCTTTATCTTGTGCAGCGACACCGGCAATAATCATGTTCTGATTAGATGTCATGCGGAAATCGCCTTTATGGATTTTGGCTATTTCACGTAGACCGGTTTGCAAGGTTTGACCTGGCATATCTTTAATACGGCCACTTTCAATAAACAGCGTTAAATGGAACTTATTGTCGATACCTTCAACCCAACCATAACGGTCGCCGCGATCGCCAATGATCACATCACGCTTAGGCTCAAACTTAACCCCAGCACGTTTCTCTACTTCTGCTTTAAATGCATCATAACCGTGGTCAACAATGGTGTACTTTAAACGCGCACGTTTACGTACAACACGGTTACCCCAGTCACGTTGAACGGTCATTACCGCTTCGGCAAACTTGGTAACGTCGTCAGTTTTAATAAACCCAAAGTCGTCAGCTAAACGTGGGAAGGTTTCTACTTCACCGTGGGTAGACCCCATACCGCCACCCGCAACCAAGTTAAAGCCAATTAACTCGCCGGCTTCTGATACCGCAATAAAACCAAGGTCGTTGGTGTATACGTCGACATCATTATGTGGTGGAACTGCAACCGCCATTTTAAATTTACGTGGCAAATAGGTTTTACCGTAAACCGGTTCAACCGTTTCGGTGCCTAATAGCTTTTCTTCATCTAACCAAATCTCAGCGTAAGCGCGAGTGTGCGGTAATAGATGATCAGATAAATGCTTGGCAACCGCATACGCCTGAGCATGTAACTTAGATTCAACCGGGTTTGGGTTACACATCACGTTACGGTTTACGTCACCACAAGCGGCAATAGAATCGAGTGCGGCACGATCAAGACCTTGGATCAAGGTTTTCAGATTACGCTTAGGAATGCCGTGGTACTGAAACGTTTGACGCGTGGTTAAACGAATGCTGTTTGAGGTGGTTAGCGTAGATGAAATTTTATCCACTTCTAACCACTGCGCTGGAGTACAAATACCACCAGGTACACGAGCACGTAGCATAAAGCTATGTAATGGTTCTAACTTTTGCTCTTTACGTTCGTTACGTAAATCGCGATCGTCTTGCTGATAAAAACCGTGGAATTTGATCAACTGCTGATCGCCATCACTAAACGATCCAGTCACTTGAGTATCTAAACCCTCTTGGATGTCGCCGCGTAAATAATCACTGTCGATTTTTAAGTATTCGTTTAACGCTAACTTTTGCTCACTCATGGCCTGGGCCTCTCTTAATTCTGTTCAATTCATTAGTGCGATTGGGTTGCTAGATTTGACTAGCAACCGAGGTCGAATTTAGTACACGTCTTTTTGGTAGCGTTTTTCGCTACGAAGTGTTTCAAAGTAAGCTTCTGCGTCATCAGCGCTTAAGCCACCTTGTTCAACCGCTATATTCACTAATGCTTGGTGTACATCTTTTGCCATGCGTTCTGCATCACCACAGATATACACATGCGCGCCATTTTGTAGCCACTGCCACAACGCTTCAGCTTGTTCGGCAATGCGATGCTGAACATACACTTTATGAGCTTGATCACGCGAGAAAGCCACATCTAAACGCGATAAATTGCCATTTTTAAGATACTGCTGCCACTCAACTTGGTATAAGAAATCTTGTTCAAAATGTGGGTTACCAAAGAATAACCAGCTGTCACCCGACACACCGTCAACGGCACGTTGCTGCATAAAGGCGCGGAATGGCGCAACACCAGTACCAGGACCCACCATAATTACCGGTGTTTCTGGGTTTTCTGGTAAGCGGAAATGGTTATTAGGCTCAACATATACATTAACCTGCTGGCCTTCTTCAGCTGAGGCTAAGAAATGCGATGCACCACCAAAACGAGCTTGGCCTTGACGCTCATCTTCAACCAATGCCACTGTTAAGTGTACTTCGGCTTCAACTTCGGCCTGGCTAGAGGCTATTGAATATAAGCGTGGCGTTAATGGACGTAACATATCAACTAACTGCACGGCGCTAACCTTGGCAGGATATATTGCAACTAAATCGGCTAACTGATGCTTAAGAATAAACTGTCTGGTTTGTTCTTTGTCTTCACTAATGGCAGCTAGTTCAGCATTACCACTCAACTCAGCCCATGTTTTAACTAGGCCTGGGTATAACTGAGTTAATTCTTTCTTGTCAGTTAACGCAGCCTTTAATGATAATGACTGTTTCGATACGGTAACATCGTCGTCTGCAGCTAAACCGAGCGCGGCGATAACTTCATCGACAAGCACTTCGTTATTACTAAACCATACACCTAACGCATCACCGACTTGATAAGTTAATCCTGACTCGCCTAAATCAATTTCAACATGGCGGACATCACGATCAGAATCTCGACCGGTAATTTTTTGGCTGACGAGTACTTCTGCTGTATAGGGGTTTTGCTTAGTATATTCACTTTCACCAGCAATCGATGCAGTACCAATAGAGACCACACTTGCACTTGATGCTTGAATATACGGCTTAACAGCTTCTACAACGCTGTCCTGCCATTGTTGTGAAATATCTTCATAATCAACATCACATTCTACCAACGGCAATAAAGATGTTGCCCCTAGTGCACTTAAACGCGCATCAAAGTCTTTACCGGTTTGGCAGAAAAACTCATAACTTGAATCACCTAGCGCTAACACAGAATAATGAAGCTTATCTAATTTAGGTGCACGCTTTGAGGATAAAAATTTGTGTAGTTCAATCGCATCGTCAGGCGCTTCGCCTTCACCATGAGTACTAACAACCAATAACAAGATGGTTTCTTGTTTTAGTTGACGGACATTGTATTCGCCCATAGAAGCTAAATTAACCGCGTAACCTTGCGCCTGCGCTTTAGCCGCTAGCTCTTTAGCTACACCACGGCCATTGCCCGTTTGGCTACCGTATAAAATCGTAACTGTTGGTGCGGCACTTGTCTCTGCTGTCGTCTCGACGCTGCCTTGACCTTGGTTAGCACTCGCAGCGAGATAACCACTGACCCATGCAAGTTGAACTGAAGATAATTCAGATGTGAGTTGCTTTAGCTTATCGACTTGTCCTTGAGACAATGGTGATGCTAAAGCTGAAAGTTCTTTTAACAACATAAGACGGCCTTATAACAGTGTAATGTGAACTAGCTTACTCCTAAGGACAAAAACCAAAAAAGAATAAAAGATGATTTTTTATTCCATTTAGGAATATGCAAAGATGTTTTTTTAAGCTACAAAAGTGTGGCGCAGTTAAAAGTTTTTAAATTACCTTAATTTAAAACCCTTTAATTAACCTAAAGGCACTTGTACCGAACATGCCTCATGTCGCAAGCTAGGAGCGCCAATTAACTGATGAATAATTATCAGGTTGATTGTTCTCTGAGTAAAACGACATGCAAATACAATGTAACTGTGTCAACGTAATGCCATTGGTTAAATAGTTTACCCGACTTCAATGGTCATATGCTGCTCTTTTTCTATCTTCAAAGTGCAGCATGTGAGGCAGAAATACTCAAACGGAATGGTCTATTGATGGGGAACAACAATAGACGGTCTTTTTATTAACCATCAGGAAACAGTCATGCAGATTGGAATACCGAGAGAAAGTATCAAAGGTGAAACTCGAGTCGCCGCGACTCCAGCCACTGTGGTACAACTAATAAAACTCGGCTTTAGTGTGGCAATTGAAGCACAGGCAGGTGTGAAGTCGAGCTTTGATAATGCTGCATTTGAAGCCGCTGGGGCGGATGTGGTCGACAATGTGTACGACGCTGACTTTATTTTTAAAGTGAATGCACCGTCCGATGACGAAATCGCCAAAATGAAACCAGGTACGACGTTGGTGAGTTTTATTTGGCCAGCCCAAAACCCTGAACTTGTTGAAAAACTGTCAAGTCACAATATTACTGTGATGGCGATGGACATGGTGCCACGCATCTCACGCGCCCAATCACTCGATGCCTTATCATCGATGGCCAACATTGGTGGTTATCGCGCGGTGATCGAAGCCGCCCACGAATTTGGTCGTTTCTTTACCGGACAAATTACCGCAGCAGGTAAAGTGCCACCAGCCAAAGTGTTGGTAATTGGCGCTGGTGTAGCTGGACTTGCCGCTATTGGTACAGCGGGCTCGCTAGGCGCCATAGTGCGCGCATTTGATACTCGTCTTGAAGTGGCTGAGCAAATTGAGTCAATGGGCGGTAGCTTCTTAAAGCTTGAATTTGAAAACAATGAAGGCGGCTCGTCTGACGGCTACGCTAAAACCATGTCAGAAGAGTTTATTGCTGCTGAAATGGCGCTCTTTGCTGAACAAGCCAAAGACGTCGATATCATCATTACCACCGCATTAATTCCTGGTCGTCCTGCGCCAAAGCTGATCACCAAAGACATGGTCGATACCATGAAACCGGGCTCTGTGATTGTCGATTTAGCGGCAGCAACTGGCGGTAACTGTGAATACACCGTCACTGGCGAACGCTTTATTACCGATAACGGCGTCAAAGTGTTGGGTTATACCGACTTACCGGGTCGTTTACCGGCGCAATCGTCACAACTTTATGGCACTAACCTAGTTAACTTGATGAAGTTAATGTGTAAAGCCAAAGACGGTAATGCAGTGCTCGATTTTGACGATGTAGTGATGCGCAACATGACCGTGACTCGTGGCGGCGAAATAACTTTCCCACCTCCAGCCATTTCAGTGTCTGCGGCACCGCAAAAACCAGCAGCGAGTATCGAGCCTAAAGCAGCCAAAGTTGACAAAGCACCGTCAAAACTTAAATACATTTTAGGTGTGTTAGGGCTTGCTGGTTTTGCTGCAGTCGCTTCTGTTGCTCCCGCTGAGTTCTTATCGCATTTCACCGTGTTTATCCTATCGTGTGTGGTGGGTTATTACGTGGTGTGGAATGTGTCGCACTCATTGCATACGCCGTTAATGTCGGTCACTAATGCTATTTCAGGCATTATTGTGGTTGGGGCGTTATTGCAAATAGGCCAAGGTTCAGCATTAGTCACGGCGCTTGCGTTTGTCGCGGTGCTTATTGCCAGTATCAACATCTTTGGCGGGTTTACCGTCACTCAGCGCATGCTGAAGATGTTCCGTAAAGATTAAGGAGTCATATCGTGTCTCAAGGACTGGTTACAGCATCTTATATCATTGCCGCGGTGTTTTTTATTCTCAGCTTAGCTGGATTATCAAAACAAGAAACCGCTAAAAATGGTAATTTATTTGGCATTATTGGTATGGCGATTGCGCTTATTGCAACCATACTCAACCCTGCCACAAGCGGCGTAGAATGGATTATTCTCGCCATGGTCATTGGTGGATCAATTGGTATTCGCTTAGCATTAAAAGTCGAAATGACTGAAATGCCAGAGCTAGTCGCGATTTTGCACAGTTTTGTGGGTCTCGCAGCGGTATTAGTGGGCTTTAATAGCTTTATTGATATCCAACCACACGAAGTGTCTGAAATTGTTGTGGTATTGGGGCAAGACCTCAACACAACACTAGAAACCGCCAGAGCGGCATTTGCAGAAGCAAGCAAAGCCCAACAAACTGAGCACCTAACCGGTGCAATGCTTAACATTCACTTAGTGGAAGTATTTTTAGGCATCTTTATTGGTGCAGTCACCTTCACAGGTTCGATTGTTGCGTTTGCTAAGTTACGTGGTTTGGTTTCATCAAAAGCATTAATGCTACCTCATCGTCATAAATTAAATTTATTGGCCGTTGTGGTGTCGTTTATTCTAATGGTGATATTCGTTCAGGCTGGTGGTGCAGTGACACCAATCATCTTGATGACCCTAATCGCGTTCGCATTTGGTTGGCATTTAGTGGCTTCAATTGGCGGTGCAGATATGCCAGTTGTGGTTTCCATGCTGAACTCATATTCGGGTTGGGCAGCGGCAGCAGCAGGTTTCATGTTATCTAATGACTTACTGATTGTTGTTGGTGCGCTTGTGGGCTCGTCGGGTGCGATTCTGTCTTACATTATGTGTAAAGCCATGAACCGCTCGTTCATTTCTGTTATTGCCGGTGGTTTTGGTAATGATGCCGTTGCAGCATCAGGCGATGATACCGTCGGTGAATACCGTGAAACAACCGCTGAAGATGTCGCTGATATGCTAAAAGCGTCTGATTCAGTCATCATCACTCCAGGTTATGGTATGGCGGTGGCTCAAGCACAATATCCGGTGGCTGAAATTACTAGAAAGCTACGTGATATGGGCATTAAAGTTCGCTTTGGTATTCACCCTGTTGCTGGACGTTTGCCAGGCCACATGAACGTACTGTTGGCTGAAGCTAAAGTGCCTTACGATATCGTGTTAGAAATGGACGAAATCAACGAAGACTTTAGCAGTACCGATACCGTGCTAGTGATTGGTGCTAACGATACGGTTAACCCAGCGGCGATGGAAGATCCAACTAGCCCTATTGCTGGCATGCCAGTATTAGAAGTGTGGAAAGCGCAAAACGTGATTGGCTTTAAACGTTCAATGAACACCGGTTATGCCGGTGTACAAAATCCATTGTTCTTTAAAGACAATACCCAAATGTTGTTTGGCGATGCGAAGGACAGTGTAGAAGCAATCCTTAAAGCCTTATAAATCAACTTTGTGACGAACAAAACACCAGCAACTAATGCTGGTGTTTTTTGTTTAATAACCAGCTAAACTGGGTAAATTGGACTCAAAGGATTATCAGCTATCCATGGCACAGCAGGACATCATTACTCAATTACAGCTTGAACTAGAGCAGCATAAGCAGACAATCAAGCAACTAGAGAATGAGAACAATCGACTTACTCTATTAAATAAACGAGTAAACGAGCAACTCAACGCTACGCTTGATGGCACTGGTTTATGTCTATGGGAACAACATATTCCCACCGGGAACCTGACTATTTTTAATCAGCAGTGGGGCCATCTGCTCGGGTTTACTCGTGAAGAGTTACCTGCTCATATCAGCAGCTGGAAAAACAATCTACACCCGGAAGACAAAGACTGGGTGATACAAGCCTTTGAAAGCCATGTAGCCGGTAACGCTGAAATTTATCAAGCCGTGCATCGCATGGTGCACAAAGATGGCACTGTTGCATGGGTGTCTGACCGTGGGCGTATTATTGAATATGGTATTAACGGTGAACCGCTTCGTATTATGGGCACTCATATTGATGTCACTCAAGAAAAGCGCTACGAACAAGATTTAGCCAAACTCGCTCATCGTGATCCGTTAACTAATTTACTCAATCGAAATGCACTCATTGCTGCCTTTGAACAAGGAAAAAGCACTCACAGTACACATCAAGGCGCGCTGTGCTTTATCGATTTGGACGGTTTTAAGATAATTAATGACCACTTAGGCCATCGATATGGCGATAGTTTATTAATCCATATTGCCAACGATATAGCTCAAATATGCGATCAACTCTTTAGTACGCCAGACACAACACAAACCCCACTACATCATGTGGCACGTTTTGGTGGTGATGAGTTTGTCATTTTAGCCCATTGTAATGATGTGGAACGACTAACAACCTTGGCTAAAACCTTACTGTCGCACTATCAACACCCTATCGAATTAGAGGGTGAAAGCATTAAAGTAGGCCTCAGTATTGGGATCAGTTTATTTGATGAATTAGATGAGTTTACCAATGTTTGCGAGCAAGCAGATAAAGCCATGTACAGCATTAAAAAACACGGTAAACATAACTTCTTATTTTGGTAAGAGGATTAAAAAACTAGAAAATTTACTTTTACTCGCTTAAAAATTCCAACATAAGCTCTCATATAAGCCTTAAATCATAACCAACTGTGCCAAGGTCTTTGAAAAAATGCCCATTGCCAGGTTCAAACCAATATACCCTCTCACCAGTATTTTTACTTATGCTCAACTCCAGATAAAACTTGGGATAAATCCATACAATGAGTTTATTCAAAGCTGTAATGTCAGAGCTGTTATCTCGTTTGCTAACAAGGTGAAAGACGGATAAATATCTGACCTATTGCCATTCAATACCAAGCAGAACGCTAACAAAGAACGGTTTGATATTCATTAAGTCGATGTAAATGACACTGAAATTTGATATGAATAACACTGAAAATATAATTTATATCACTTTATATTCGTTTTCAGGATATGCTGCCAACTAAGTTGATTTGTTAATCAAAACAAAATCTCGAGTAAAGGCACCAAATAATATTGGTATACTGTTGTAATACAAAGAGCATGTTCGACTTATTTCGTCGTTGATGACAGCGGCGAAACAGAATTAGTACACTAAAGACACCTTGTCGTTAATCTCAACATAGGATGTTTATAGTCATCGGGTGAGTTTATTTGCCATCATGCAGTAAACTCTCGCTCATTAATGGATTTTATCACTAACCTAGTCTCGCATTAGCCTACATTGTTATCGCGTTATCATTAACAATCATGCCTTGTGATATGGCTTACTACTGACTAATAAGAATTATTCTTTATGTTTTTATCACCTTATTTTACTAAGCAAGATCAAAGTGTGTTTATTTCGGCTCAACAAGCCAGTGACTTCGCCAAAAAAATCGCTGGAGATTTCAACCCTATTCATGATGTGGGCGCTAAACGCTTTTGTGTCCCTGGCGATTTATTATTTGCACTAGTGTTGACCCAATACGGCCTAAGCCAAAACATGCAGTTTAAGTTTGCCGGCATGGTTGGTGACAACGTTGAGCTTCACGTCGATAAAAATGTGGCCAATAAATTCAGCATTAGCGACACCAAAGGCAAAGAATATCTGCATATCGAACGTCAGGGTGAAGTGTGCCAATGTGATATACAAACAGCGGCATTTATTAAAAGCTATGTCGCTTTTTCAGGATTGAACTTTACCCATGTACTTGTGCCAATGATGAAGCAATACAAGGTCATGATTAATCCTGATCGCCCATTAGTAATTTATGAAAGCATGTCATTTCATTTAGATCATTTTGATTTCAGCACCATTAGTTTGCACCTTATCAAACAAGACTTAGCCATTGATGGTAAGCGTGGCGATGTCACCCTCACCTTTGAACTGCAAAGCGAAGGCAAAGTGATAGGTAGCGGAATCAAAACATTAGTATTAAGCGGTTTGCGTGCTTTTGATGACGAGCAAGCGCAGCAAATGTGTGACAGATATGAAAGCAGAAAGTTAGCGTAAACCATAATACGTGAGCGATGTTCAATCGCTCACAATATACCATTCCATAATGATATCTAAGCAGTCCAACATGTTGAATGCTCAGATACCAATATGGAATGTTCAGTTCGATATCGTATTGATCATAATGTCAATTTTAATATCAATTTGTTACTTACAGGGTAAAACTTAAATAGCCAAAATTTTTGGTGCTTGTAGCAAGCTAGTGAATTTAAATCAGTGACTACTCTTGCTGTAATGGCACATCTTGTAATAATGCCAATGCACTATTGCCGATAAGTTGCTCAACACATTTACGCCCAACATCAGCAAAATGACTCACAGCAGCTTCGATGACAATATTAAGCGACTTGAGTATTTTCATGCTTTCGTCACTACTACCACATAAACTGAAAAACAGTTGTAAAACGGCTTTACGTTCAGGTTGTTTCATAACTTCAGCCCATGATTGCTCTAGCGCTGCTATCGAAGAAAAATCTAATCCTTCAATAAAAAACTGCCCAATACGTTGATCTAAACGCACTAAGAATTCTGTTTTACGCGGGAAGTGATGGCTGATACCCGTTCGGCTGACACCAGTAGCAGCAGACAGCGTAGTATAAGACATCGCCTCAAAACCAATCGTGAGGATTTGTTTAAAGGCTTCATCTAAAATTTGGTTAACGGTTAACTCAGTTTCAACTCGTGAACGCTTGGCCATAAACTTGGTCTCTCTAATTATTTTGGTGCAAGAGCTTACCAGACCAAACCAGAAAATTCTGCTAAGAATTAGCAAATTTACAACATTTTTAACCGTACATTATCCAGAAAGGCAGGATAAAACAGAACATTATCGCGATAACTATTTATTTACCCTTTAAAATCAAAGGTTATAAAAAACCACCATTTAATGAGCAGTAAGAAGTGATAAAAACACGTAACAAAAATTTACATATTATTTTTCGGTTAAGAATTGATTTGTCAGCCAACGCTGTGTTTCTGCCTTACCCATTAACCTTTCCAAGGTCGGAGACAACACTTCAATTAGCTCCGGTTGACGCCAAAACATATACCCTGGCAAAGATTGAACCGCGCTAAAAGTGCGTTGAACTAAGCTAGAAAACTCTGCCATATCACGCGGCGACCACGTCGGCATTAATGGATAAACCGCCGTTAAAAAATCCTCATAGTGAGTAAAACCCTGCAATTGCTGGGCATCATAATGACTGAGCACTATTTGAAGTTGAGGCGCACTCCAATGCGACAAATTACCACTGTCGTTGATAAGCGCCAGATTTCGGCGATGGAACTGTTGCCACCCCAAATCGAGCTGCTGATAATGCTGCGCAATACACCATAACAGATACAAATCCGCTAGCCATTCATGCTGATATTCTGTTAAAGAGGAGGGTAAAATGCTGCCTTGTAGTGCAATGTTATATAAATGACCTATTTCGTGCCACAAGGTTAATTGTATTTGGTTGGCTAATGGTAACTGATAAGTTTTTAAGCCAATAGCGCCACTTTGCTCAGCCATATTGTTAGCTGGATTAATAACAATAACCCCTGCTATTTTTTGATGCTCAGCAACCAGCACCATCGCACTTTTACGTCCAACTGCGCGGCGAATATTGGCAGCTGAAAAAGCCGTTTGTTGTTGTAATGAAGCAGGGAGTAACGCAATACACCTTACCAGTGTAGATAAAGAACATATTAGCGCTTGTTTGGTTGCTATTGGGATAAAATAAGCTTGGGGAATGTTATCACTCGCCAAGCCATCTTCAACCATAACCGCTGTGGTTTTTAGTTGATTTTTAACCACAGACTGAGACGTAATAAGCTGGCTGGCATTAACAAAGTGACAAACGAATAACGTTGCGCAAACAACGCTACAGCTTAATAACTTGAGTAATGACCGTTGCCAGTATCTAAACATCAACTATTTTTGTGACATAATATTTTGAATAATCGCAGTTGTTGATACACCGTCCTCAAATCCGAGCACTTCAACCTTGCCACCTGCCGCTATCACTTCAGCACCACCAGCAATATCTTCCACTTTGTAATCGCCGCCTTTAACTAAGGAGTCTGGCAATAATCGGGTAATAATACGTTGTGGTGTGTCTTCAGTGAAAGGCACCACCCAATCTACCGATGCTAAGCCCGCTAAAACAGCCATACGACGGTCGACAGGATTAACAGGACGTCCAGGGCCTTTTAAGCGCGTCACCGAGCTATCATCATTTACAGCAACAATAAGACGATCACCTAATGCTTTGGCTTGTTGTAAATAGCTCACATGGCCAGCATGCAAAATATCAAAACAACCGTTAGTCATTACAATACGCTCACCGCGTAAACGTGCCTGATCCATCGCATAAGCTAATTGATCTTCTGTCATTACCCCAAAACCAGACTCGCCATGGTTAAGGGCTAACGCTTGGATAAGTTCAATGCGGCTAACCGTTGAAGTGCCTAGTTTACCCACAACCACACCCGCGGCAGTATTGGCTATCGCACAAGCTTGCGCTAACGAAGCACCCGCAGCAATTGAGGTCGCTAAAGCAGAAATCACCGTATCACCAGCTCCCGTAACATCATGAACTTCACGTGCAACGGTTGGAATATGCAATTCTGGTTGGTTTTGCGACACTAACGTCATGCCCTTTTCTGAGCGAGTTACTAAAATAGCTTCAAAGTCGTGCAACTTGATCAGTTTCTGGGCTTTTTCGATTAAATCATCTTCGCTGGTTACCGTACCGACAACCGCTTCAAATTCACTCATATTTGGGGTGATTAATGACGCGCCGTGATAACGAGCAAAATCATGCCCTTTTGGATCAACTAAAACCTTTACCCCTTTGGCTCGCGCTTTAGCAATAAAGTCCTTAGGTTCATCAATGGCGCCTTTGGCATAATCTGACAATACCAATACATCGACATTATCTAAAATGGCTTCGCTTTGCGCGAATAATGCTTGGCTAGTCGCTTTATCAAATTGCTCTTCAAAATCTAAGCGGATTAACTGTTGATTACGCGACAATACCCGTAATTTAGTAATTGTCGGCTTGTCTGCTACCGTTAACCATTGCGGTTCAACGCCAAACACTTTTACACCTTGGGTTAATGCTTGTGCGGTTTCATCTTGGCCTACTATGCCCGCTAACTGGACATGTCCACCTAATGTCGCAATGTTTAATGCCACGTTGGCGGCGCCGCCGGGCCTGTCTTCAATTTGATTAATTTTAACAACAGGTACAGGGGCTTCGGGTGAAATGCGTCCCGTAGGGCCTACCCAATAGCGATCTAACATCACATCGCCAATCACTAAAACGCGCGCATTTTCAAAAGCTGGGAGAGAAACCTTCATAGTGTATTCGCTGTCTTGTAAAAATTTAACCGTGATTGTACCTAATTTTCATCTAAATATGAGTTAGAATAACAAATAATTTTTTGTGAACTAGACGAGTTGTCCGTGGTCGAGAAAGCCGAATTTTCTTCTGATTTATATCATCCTAAACATTGGCCTATGTGGTTTGGCGTCGGTTTAATGCGTTTAAGCTTGCTATTACCTCTGTCTTGGCAAATGAAAATTGGCCGTGGCATTGGTCGATTAGTCATGAAAGTTGCGGGCGGAAGAACCCACACCGCTAAGCGTAACATCGATTTATGCTTTCCTGATATGAGTCATGCAGACAAGCAACAACTGCTTGAGCGTACTTTTGAAGAAACCGGAAAAGCAGTATTTGACACCATTAACGCATGGTGGTGGTCAAACGAGCGCGTGCAACAGCACATGACCATTAAAGGCACTGAGCATGTTAGTCAGAGTTTAGACAATGGCAAAGGGGTGATTTTATTTGCGGTGCATTGCTTACCGCTTGAAATGGGCGCGCGTATATTTGGCCAGTTTGCTCCAGGAATTGGCGTGTATCGTCCCCATAACAATCCGGTGATGGAATACTTACAAGTTAAAGGTCGCTTGCGTTCAAACAAAGGCTTAGTGCCTAAGCGTGACGTGCGCCAAATGATCCGCAGTTTGCGCAGTCCTGACGTGATTTGGTATACCGCCGATCAAGACTTTGGTCGTTCGAGCGCAGTGTTTATTCCCTTTTTTGGCGTACCCGATGCTGCCACCATTACTGGCGCAACCTCATTGGCGAGGCTAGGTAAAGCCAATGTGGTACCTTTTTTTGTTGAGCGTAATAGCGATGATAAAGGCTACACCCTTGAAATCATGCCGCCTTTAGAGAATTTCCCCGGCGACAATGAAACTGATGACGCTATTCGTGGTAACCAGATTGTAGAACAACTGATTAACCGCAACAAAGCTCAATACATGTGGCTTCATCGTCGTTTTAAAACACGTCCCACTGAAGACACACCATCGTTATATGACTGATTTTAGTTAATCGTTTAGGTTATATAAATGATGACAGTTGCTACCGATTAACTACCAATGACCAATGACCAATACATAATTAACCCGCTATAGCGTTATTACAGCTATAGCGGGTTAATTATGTATTCAGCAAAATAGGCAAAATAGACACCTTGAAAGAGGCGGTTAGGTTTTCTTATGTGTAAACTCAAATTCTTGCGAAATATTGACCGCCTTAAATCCTGATGGATCCGTCATCAAGGTTTTCGCCATAAAATCGGCAGCCATACCAAAAGGCTTTTCATTCACTTGGCGATTAAACTCAATACCTTCGCCAGTTTTGCTGATTAAATATTGATAAGCCAAACGGTTACACTCAATCACCCAATCAGCTGTTTCGCCAGCGGCTTCAGTCCTCGGCAAGCAACTTAACCCAATAGAGTTATCATTGTGTGTTATCGATAATTCGACTAAGTGGCCTAAGGTTGACTGAGCATCGTCAGCTTCTGCCAGCATTGAGACTATCCCGCCTAGAGTGCAAACCAACAACGAACTTAACAATTTCATATTAACTCCTTTTAATACGTTTCTAACGGCGATCATTCAGATCAACAATATTCATACCAACAATATTCTTACCAACCATCATTTTATCAGTGGTCGTTTTATAAACGCACATAGACTAACAGTGAATACCATTAAATAAAATCACAAATCTCATTAAGGGATTTTTTATCAATAGCATGCTGTGGAATGGTCGCGTCATCGGCAGGATACCCAGCAATGATAAGCATATACGGACGTTCATTATCATTGTCGCGCCCGCACACTTTACTTAAAAAACTCATCGGTTTTGGCGTATGCGTTAATGTGCCGAGGCCCGCGTGATGTAATGCTTGAATTAAAAAGCCAGTCGCAATCCCCACTGACTCATGTACATAATAATTACTCTTCTGTTCACCAGACTCTTCAGTACGTTTTTTGCTGAACACCGCAATCAGCCAAGGCGCATGTTCTAAGTACGGTTTATCGGCATTGGTGCCTAACGGTTTTAATGCATCTAACCATTCTTCTCCAGCGCGACCTGCATAAAATGCTTGCTCTAATGCCTCAGCTTGTTGACGAATTTGCGCTTTTATCTGCGGACTATTAATCGCCACAAAATGCCACGGCTGATGGTTAGCACCATTGGGTGCTGTGCCCGCAGCTAATATACACTGTTCAATAATGGCTTGCGGTACAGCTCTATCAGAAAATGCCCGTATTGAATGTCGTCGTTTAACTTGCTGGTAATTATCTTGTGCCCGCTTGAGCATTTCATCTGGGGAATATTCAATAAAATCAGTTAACGGTAAATGCGCTTGGGTCATAATCCATCCTAATTATTGGTATTGGCTATGTTGTAGTGATAATTGAAAACGCATTTTTCAATTATCACTATTTTTTGTAATAACTCTAAGCTAACAAACAGGATAATAATTGCTATTAAAATATTCTTATTGAAACCGTTCGAGCGACAGATTAGAGTCTAGCGAGTCGGTTTAGCTTTCTAAAGGATTATATGATTGCAGCAATAATAGGTGCGACGGGTTTAGTGGGGAATACCTTACTTACTCGCATCATTGAAAGTGAACATTATAGTAAAGTATTGGTTATTGGCCGTTCAGCACCTAATTTGGTCGAACATCAATTTGGTGCTGAAAAAGTGCAGTTCATTTGCTGTCAACTTGACGAAATACATGAGCTGACATTAGCAGAAAAAGTGGATCATGCGTTTTGCTGTTTAGGCACCACAATCAAACAGGCGGGCAGTGAAGAAGCTTTTATTCAAGTCGATAAATTAGCCGTATTGGCTTTTGCTAAACTGATCCAAGCTCAAGCAAATCCTTCTCTTAAATTTATGGTGGTGACTGCATTAGGTGCGGATGCTAAATCAACGGTGTTTTATAACCGGATCAAAGGCGAAGTAGAGCTATCACTTAAGGCGCTATCGTTACCGGTACTTAATATTTTTCAACCGAGTTTATTATTAGGACCACGAGATAATGGCCGTTTTATGGAAGATATTGGTCAAACCCTTTTTGGTGGTTTATCGTTTCTATTTATCGGTCCGCTACGAAAATATCAGCCCATTAACGCACAAACGGTAGCGGAGTCGATGTACCAAGTGGCTTTGAAGCCTCAGGTTGCTCCCACGCATCAAATTATCACTAATGCCATGATGCATCGCTGTCATTATTAATAATACTACTCTCGACAACTATGCTGCTTTATGACAAGTTAATACACCTCTAATGTTCAATGCTAACGACATAAGACGAGTCAAAGTAACCATAACGTAAGGAGAATAGGAATGAGTGATGATAATGATTTAACCTTAAATGAAGTCTGTGAAATACTCGACAAAAGCCCTACTACGATTAAGCGTTATGCTCGCGAAAACTTACTGTTTACTGAACAAAACGGTAATGTGCTTAGTTTTAACAAAGCTGAAGTAATGCGTTATCGAGCGTGTTCTGAACATTAATATAGACTTAGGCTTATTTGCTAAAAAATCCCCAACCGTCAATGACAGTATGGGGATTTTTTATTGATACGCTCAGTTCATATTCTTATTTACAGGTGCTAAGCAGCACTTTGATGAGTAAATATGAATGACCAAGCATGGGCTAGCAAACCTAAATTAGCCAATGATCAGCAGCTTTAGTCACCAAAATCATCTAGCAAGATGTTTTCAGACTCGACACCCAAACTTTCTAGCATGGCTATCACTGACGCATTCATGATCGGAGGACCACACATATAAAACTCACAGTCTTCCGGCGCTTTATGTTGTTTCAAGTAATTCTCATACAGCACGGTATGAATAAAGCCGGTATAACCCGTCCAATTATCTTCAGGTAGTGGATCAGACAAAGCAACATGCCAAACAAAGTTGTCGTTTTCAGCGGCTAGTTGATCAAAATCTTGCTGATAGAACACTTCACGAGTTGAGCGAGCACCATACCAAAAACTCATTTTACGTTTGGTTTTAACACTTTTTAATTGGTTAAATATGTGCGATCGCATCGGTGCCATACCCGCACCACCACCAACAAACACCATTTCAGCATCGGTTTCTTTGACAAAAAACTCACCAAATGGTCCTGAAATCGTTACCTTATCACCGGCTTTTAAATTAAAAATATACGACGACATTTTTCCTGGCGGTAAACCAGCTTTAGGCGGCGTTGCAATACGCACGTTTAGCATAATCGTACCCTTTTCATCAGGGTAGTTTGCCATTGAATAAGCACGTAATACGTCTTCATCAACGGTAGACACTAAATCGAATAAACCGTATTTAACCCAATCGCCACGATACTCTTCAGGAATATCAAAATCGGCATAACGCACTTTATGCGCAGGCGCTTCAATTTGAATGTAACCACCGGCTTTAAACAACACATCTTCACCGTCGGGAATTTTTAATAACAGCTCTTTAATAAATGTCGCTTGGTTATTATTTGAAATAACCTCACATTGCCATTTTTTAACCCCAAAAATTTCTTCATCAATCTCAAGTTCCATGTCGGTTCGCACGGTAACTTGGCATGCCAAACGGCAACCTTCTTTGGCTTCTTTTTTTGAAATATGATCAAGTTCGGTCGCTAAAATATCACCGCCACCGGCTTTCACTTTTACGCGACATTGGCCACATGTACCACCACCGCCACACGCCGATGGTATAAAAATATGTTGCCCAGACAAGGCGCCCAATAACTTATCACCAGCAGGAGTTTGCACGCTTTTACTAGCGTCATCATTAATGCTAATAGTGACATCATTGGTGTTCACTAACTTACGTTTGGCAGCTAAAATCACCACCACTAGCAAACTTACCACTATGGTAAACATGCCAATACCTATTGCCATTTCCATTAAATAACCCTTTTCTTCAATGCGTTATAACGTAATGCCCGCAAATGACATAAAGCCCAGAGCCATTAAGCCGGTGGTGATAAAGGTAATCCCAATGCCTTGCAACCCATCAGGAATAGCATGAAACTTCATTCGTTCACGAAGTCCCGCTAATAACACAATAGCCATCGCCCAACCCACGGCAGAACCTGACGCAAACACCACAGACTCAGTAAAGTTATAGTCACGGTTGGCCATAAAAATGACCCCAGCAAAAATGGCACAGTTCACCGTTAATAATGGTAAAAAGATCCCTAATGACTGATATAAAGTTGGAATATAACGGTCTAAAAACATTTCTAAGATTTGCACCAACGCAGCAATGACCCCAATAAAGGTAATCAACTGTAAATAGCTTAAATTCAGCTCAGGAAACCCAGCCCAAGCTAATGCGCCTGGCGCTAAGATATTGACGTAGATAATTTGGTTTAATGGCACAGCCAGCACCATGACCACAATCACCGCAATGCCTAAGCCAAATGCAGTAGAGACCTTTTTCGACACAGCTAAAAAGGTGCACATACCCAAGAAAAATGACAGCGCCATGTTGTCGATAAACGCCGCTTGGATAAATAAATTAATATAGTGTTCCATGCTGTTTCCTTATCCGCGCTTACGCTGAATGATTTTAATGACCCAAATCATCACGCCAATTAAAAAGAACGCGCTGGGTGGTAAAGTGAACATTTCATTAGCAAGATACCAACCGCCATTTTCAATAGTGGTAAATATGTTGTGACCAAACAAAGTACCACGCCCCAGCAGCTCACGAATAAACGCCACGCCCATTAAAATTAAGCCATAACCTAAAGCATTGCCCAAGGCATCAAATACGGCTAAATGAGGCGGATGTTTCATCGCAAAGGCTTCAGCTCGGCCCATAATGATACAGTTAGTGATGATCAAACTGACAAACACAGATAACTGTTTTGACAATTCATACGCCACGTCTTGTAACACCATGTCGACAATAATCACCAACGAGGCAATCACCGTCATTTGCGCAATAATCCGCACACTATTAGGAATAAAATTGCGGATACTTGAAATAATCAAGTTAGAAAAGACCAACACAAAGGTCACAGCAAGTGTCATGACGAATGCAGTTTGCATCGAATTACTGACCGCTAATGCCGAACACACACCTAATACCTGTATTGCTACAGGGTTATTAGCCATAATTGGCGATGTTAGGATCTCACGAGTTGAAATAGCACGACTCATTTACTTACCCTCCGCAGCTAACGTGTGTAGATAGGTTTGATACCCTTCGACGCCAAACCAAAACTCGACTAAGCGTTGAATACCTACGCCCGTGCGCGTCGCACCACTAACACCATCGATGCCGTGAATGTCGCCGTCTTTAGCGCCGCCTTTAATAACCTTAATGGCAATTTTGCCTTTTTCATTAAATAGCTTTTTGCCTTTCCATAGTGCTAACCATTGTGGGTCGGTAACAAAGTCAGCAATACCAGGGGTTTCGCCATGCTCATAAAACACGATGTTTTCAATAGTGTTTAAGTCTGGTTTTATCGCCATGTAACCGTAAATAATCGACCACAAACCTTTGCCATAAATCGGCATAACAATGCTGGCAAGTTGGCCATTGGTGTCATACACCTCAAAAATACGAATGTCGTTCGCCATGGTTTTAATTTTGGCGGTGTCTTTTTTCGGTTTAGAAGATGTTTCTGGGTTAATCGATGCCATGCGCTCATCAAAATCAAGTAAATTGGCTTTTTCAGTTACCTTGCCTGTCGCTAAGTTAACCATCTTAGGCTTTACTCGTTGGGCAAATAACTCGCTAAAGTCACCTTGACTGATGTCGATGTCCGCAGCTTTTAACACAAACTGCTGCACTTCTTCGCGCTTTTTAGCCAGCTTACGTTCTTTTAAAATCTCCACGGTACCGGTGATCATAAATGAGCAAACTAGACTTAAAATGATGATAAAAACCATTGTTCCAGCGACTGAATCTTTCTTAAAGGCCATGACGTTTTAGTCTCCGTTTGATATTAGCTTGAGCGACTAGGTAGTCGAACAACGGTGCCCATAAATTAGTAAACAAAATGGCTAGCATAATGCCCTCTGGCATTTTGGCATTCAGTAAACGAATAATAATGGTCATAAAACCAATCATAAAACCGAACGCAAATTTAGCCTTGCGGGTATATGACGCCGTTACCGGATCGGTGGCCATAAACATCATCCCCAGTGCAAAACCACCAGTGACTAAATGCCATGTCCACGGCATTGCCGACATAGGATTTCTGCTAGAACCGAAATAGTTAAACAACAAAACGGTAATGATCATACCTAGCATCACACCGGCTACCACACGCCAATCAGCTACGCGGGTAAGCAGTAAAATACCACCACCAATAAGAATGGCTAAGGTACTGGTTTCACCAACGGCACCAGGGGTAAAGCCTAAAAAGGCATCCCACCAAGTACTGTCGCTTAATACGCTAAACCAGCTCACATCGATAAAGCTTAATTTTTTAGCCACGGTAAGGGTTAGCGTCGTTGCACCAGAAAAGCCATCAACCGCTACAAACTGGCTTAATGACACCACCTCTGTTGGGTATGCAAAATAAATAAATGCATATCCCGCCAGTGCAGGGTTTAAAAAGTTGTAACCCATACCACCAAACATCTCTTTTGCCACGACCACACCAAAACTAAGGCCCAAGGCCACAATCCATAACGGCGTAGAGATAGGTAAAATGAGTGAGAACAATAACGCGGTGATAAAGAAGCCTTCGTGCAGTTCTTGGTGACGCACTTTGGCAAACACCACTTCCCACACCAAACTGACCACCAACGCAGTTAAGTAAAATGGCACATAAAAACTGGCACCATAGGCAAACAAACTGATTAAACCAGCGCTTTGCGTAAGTGGGCCAAACAGTAAGTTATAAAAGGCAAGTTGCCATACATCCGGCTGTGTTGCCCCGGCAATAATGGCTATTTGAGCCTGCAGGCCAATGTTGTACATGCCCAATAACATTGCAGGAAATAAGCACATGCCCACAATGTGCATGGTGCGCTTAACATCAATCGCATCACGAATATGCACATCACCTTTGGTGCTACGACCATTGGCTATCCACAACGAACGTAAATAGCTGCGCATCGAGTCGCCATGAGCGTAATAGCTGTCTTGTTTGCTGGGCTTTTTCTGTTGCTGACTCATTAACCTTCCCTCTCGATAATATCTAGGCAAGCACGAAGTTCTTTACCAAAGTCATACTTTCCTGGGCACACAAAAGTGCACAACGCTAAATCTTCTTCATCTAGCTCTAATGCACCAAGTAGTTGTGCCTCATCGGTATCACGCACCACTAAATCACGTACTAACAAGATGGGTAAAATATCAAGCGGCATAACGCGGGCCAGTTGACCAAACGCCATCATGGCGCGCGGAGACCCACCAGCATTAGTGGTGAAATCAAACAGTTTTTTGGTGCGACTAAAACCTGACATCATGATGCCGGTAAGTGAGAATTTGCTGCTGTCATGACGCACCCAAGGCAACAACTCTTGACGTTCATTTTCAGTCAATACACTTATTTGATTATGGAATCGACCTAGGAAGTCGTACACATCTGCAGCGGTATGGCCTGACAATAATGACCCAGACACAATGCGCGACTGTCGCTGGTCAATTTCACCATTTACCCATTCGCTTAACTTTGCGCCTAACTGGGTACGCACTAAACGAGGCTTTAATACATTAGGCCCGCCTAGCGCGACGATACGGTCGGTATACAATTCACCGGTTAAAAACAGTTTGCCGAAGGCAATCACGTCTTGATAACCCACATGCCACACCTGGCGTTCAATACTGGCTGGTAATAGGAAATGAATGTGAGTACCGACTAATCCAGCTGGGTGCACGCCGTTAAAGCGCTGCACACTGACTTTCGATAAGTCGTACTCACTGCTAGCATCTGCCAATAACGAAGCGCCATCATCTTGGCATAAATACACTTTTTCGGTGGTCAAAAACGTTAGGGCAAATAATCCGGCTTGGAAAGCCTGTGGTTGAGTGGCAATAATGACACGCGGATCGGGCGCAAGAGGATTAGTATCAATAGCAGTAACAAATATCCCTGCAGGCGCTGCATCTAATTGGGGTACGCGAGAAAAAGGACGCGTACGCAGCGCAGTCCATAAGCCACTGCGGACTAAACCGTCTTTAACTGCTTGATGTGATAGCGCATGAATATCCACTGATTCGAGAATAATGGCAGGTTCTTGCGTGGCATCACAATCAATCACTACCGACTGCAGTACACGACGCTCTCCGCGATTAATCGCGCAAACAACTCCGCTTGCTGGCGCAGTAAACAACACGCCAGGGGTTTTCTTGTCTTCAAACAGCACTTGGCCTTTGACGACATGATCACCTACTTCAACCGACATTGTTGGCTTTAAGCCGACATATTCTTCACCAATTAACGCCACTTGGGTCGTTTTAGGTGCGTCATCTATTTGCTGCAGTGGTTCTCCAGCAATCGGGATATCAAGTCCGCGCTTAATAGTTATTACTGGATTGTTAGCACCAGCCATCACATTCACCATCTAAAAAAATTCGATAGCTAATGTTATATGTTTGCAACTACTAATATAGTAACTAAGATCACACTCCGAGTGAGGACTGTAATTTTGGAACACAACCGAATGCCAGATTTGTGAAGCAGGTCAATATATTGTCTCGAGATAAAACTATTTATGTAATTTACGTGTCAAAAGGGTTGTTACATTCCGGCAGTATTAGCGGTACATGTTATAACCAATAATCGATAAAAAAAGCCACGACTAGATTGATTAACACCTACCGATTAAGCTTGATTACACCGCACCAAAAACAGCCATAACTTATGTTTTATCGCGCTAGGCTAAGAGTTTAATCCGTTAATGGCTTATTTTATCCGCTAACTGTTGAATTAGTCGACCTTGCTGAAAAAGGTACACGCAATCCATTTGCTCTAACGCGGTCAAACGATGACTTATCATTAACAGGGTTTTATGCTCAGCAAAATCGAGCAACACGTTAAGGATTTCACGCTCGGTACGTTTATCTAATCCTTCAGTCGGTTCATCGAGCAATAACAAAGGAGCGTCACGCAATAATGCCCTTGCGACCCCAATTCTGCGCTGCTCACCACCCGATAATTGTCGGCCGCCCTCACCTATCCAGCAATCTAATGGTTTATCGCCCTGCAACAAGGTTTGTAAGCCAACACGCTGTAATACTTCTATTAAACGGTGATCATGAGCTTTTTTGGCTTCATCTGGCAAATAGGCCAGCGCCAAGGCTAAATTGTCACGCAAGGTGCCAGAAAACAGATAAACTCGCTGGCTCACCACTGTCATCGACGCACGAAGATTGGCATCGCTGTAGGCATTTATTGGTTCGCCATCAAGCGTAATAGACCCTTGTTGCGGCGCCCAATCACGAGTAATGAGCCCCAACAAGCTTGATTTCCCACAACCTGTGGGGCCTAAAATAGCCACTTTGTCACCAGCTTTAAGAGTCAAATCTACACCTTGTAACACTGGTGAATGGCTATGATAACCAAAGTGAACACCACTGAGCAGCAAGGCGCCGTGGTTTGCTTGCAAGTGACTGTTAGCATTAAATTTAACACTCGGTGTTTGTTCAGTTATTTCAGTCACCCTTCGGGCGGCAAGTACAGTGCTAGACAAATGTTGAAATGCACCCGCTATTGGCATCATCATTTCAAGACTGGCCATAGTGGCAAACACCATTAAGGCCATTAACGGCCCCGGAGGCGAGGCATCTCCAACGCTTTGACCTGCTAAATACAACATAAACACCACCGCACAGCCATTGATTAGTATCAATAAGGCTTGGCTCAGCCCAGTAATATTAGCCATGGTGGTTTGCTGACTAAATAAAGCCCGCTGTGCTTGTTCCAGTTGCGCTAAATAACGTTTATTAGCACCAAATAAACTTAATTCGGCTTGCCCCTGAATAACATCAAGCAACTCAACTCGATATTGCCTTTGCGCTTGCATCAATGCTTGCCCAGGAGACTTACCTAAATAATAAAATACTAACGGTAAAATAAACCAAGCTGCTAATAATAATGCACATAAACTCAAGGCTAAATGGTTATCAAACCACCCGAGAAACACCAACAATACCCCAATCATCATCAAAGATGCGGCCATTGGCGTGAGTAAGCGTAAGTAGAGATGATCTAACGTATCAATGTCGGCAACTAAACGATTGAGTAAGTCGCCTCTACGCAGACCTTGTAAGTTAGCGGCACTCAACGGCAGCAACTTATTCCATGCCCAAACACGCAGTTGAGTCAGCAATTTAAAGGTCGCTTCATGCGTTGCTAAGCGCTCGCCGTAACGACTTGCCGTTCTGGCGATGGAGAAAAATCGAACGCCTCCTGCTGGAGTAAAAAAGTTGAACGTTTGGGCCGTCACCACGGCTAAGCCTGCTACCGCACTGGCAGATAAGAACCAGCCAGATAAAGACAACAGACCAATACCGGTGAGTAACGTGGTAAACGTAAGCAATAAACCGACTAACATCATCAGCCACTGGCGGCGGAACAAAGCAACAAACGGCCGTAGCACCTGAATAATATTACGCGGCGCGGCATCAACGGGTTGCGACATCAGCTCACCTCCTGTTGTAGATTCTGTTGTTGATTGAGCATTTGTGCTAATAATCCATCAGCCTGCCGTAAATCATTTACATGACCGTGTTGTACCACCATTCCGTTATCCATCACCAATATGTAATTCATGTTGTGTAGATCATCTAATTTATGGGTAACAGTTAATGCTGTTGTCGACTGCATCGCACGGTACAACGAAGTCAGCACTGATTGCTCGCTTTGGGCATCTAAGCTAGCGGTAGGTTCATCTAATAAAAACAATTTTGCGGGTTGAGCCAATGCACGTGCTAAAGCAAAACGTTGTGCCTGGCCCACTGACACACCTGCACTTTGGTCGCTTATCACTAAATCGAGGCCTAATGGTTGTTGTTTTACAAACTCACTGATATCAGCTTGTTCTAGCAACGTCATAATCTGCGCATCGTTTAATTGCGGATTGGCCAACGCGACATTTTCTCGCACCGTGCCATGAAACAATTGCGGATCTTGTCCTAACCAAGCCAAATGTTGACGCCACTGGGCCACATTAAGTTGTGACAATTCCTGACCATTAATGAGCAACGATCCCTGATAAGGTAAAAAACCTAGCAACGCATTCAGTAAACTGGTTTTACCCGCGCCACTCGGGCCCACAATAGCCCAATGCTCACCAGCGGGTAATGTAAATGAAATAGGCCCAGCTAAACGCTGTCCATCTAAGCTAAACACTTCAACCCCAATCGCTTGAATGTTTATACTTTCGGCTGTAAACGCCATATTTAATGATGTTGAATGGATTTTAGCGGGTGTATTAACTTGATAATCAAGCAGCTCAACCAGCGCTTCTGCAGCACCAATTGCTTGAGCTTTGGCGTGGTAATGAGTGCCTAAGTCTCGCAGGGGTTGGTAAAATTCTGGCGCTAAAATCAACACAAACATGCCGGTAAACAAACTTACCTGTACGCCATAGTGACCAAAATCTAAATGACCTAAGTAACTAAAGCCAAAGTACACCGCCAATACGGCAATCGATACCGCGGCAAAAAACTCTAATACCGCGGAGCTAAGAAAGGCTAAGCGTAATACCGACATCGTCCGGGCACGAAAATCTTCTGAAGCATGTTCAATATTCACTAACTCTGCTTCGCCGCGATTAAACAACTTTAACGTTTGCAGGCCTTTTAGGCGATCCATAAAGTGGCCGCTTAAACGCGACAACGCCTGCATATTTTTACGATTAGCATCTGCGGCGCCCATACCCACTAAAATCATAAATAACGGAATCAATGGTGCCGTTGTCATTAAAATGATCCCAGCGGCCCAATTAAGCGGAAATACACAGGCTAATATCAGTAAAGGAATAAACCCCGCCAACATCATCTGCGGTAGGTATTTAGCATAAAAGTCATGCAAATCTTCAACTTGCTCAAAGACTAAGGTTGCCCATGCCCCTGCAGGTTTGCCTTTAATAAATACCGGCCCTAATGCGACTAATTTATTGAGTACCGCTTGGCGTATATCGGTGCGTAAACGTTTGCCCGCCTCAAAGCTTATCCGTTCACGTACTTGCGCCAATAAGGCTCGGACAAATAACAAACCAATAAGGGCAAAAAATTGAAGGCTTAATGCTGCGGGAACAAGGTTATCAATAATGACACCCTGTAAAATCTGGGCAATAAAATAGGCCTGCGCCACGATGGCGATGCCATTGAGCACACCACATAACACCGATAGTTTGAGGAAAATACCACAAGAAGATTGTTGGCTTTTAAGCCATTTGGCTAATGACTTTTCTAACGACTTGTCCATGAAGCTCCGGCAGAGTTATCGATGACCACTTTAATCACGCAGTATCGCAGTACTGGCATCGAGTTAACACCTAAAACAGTGTAAATGTTATCTGATTCACATTTTGCTAATAAAGCCTTATTTAAAGATTAAATTTAGCCACTATCAGCTTGAAACTTATCAGATTCAATAAAGTGCATCTCTTACAAATAACATTGTTAATTGCAACACAATATTACAGTGTTCAGCGCAAACATGTTGAGCGACTAAACCAAACTAATGTGTGAAAAGAACCAAAAGGAGGCAATACAAGTGAAGGTAATTTACTGTGGATAATAACATTTATTGACCAGTACTCTCCCCGTATTTTACCAATACGTGCCAGAGTAGCTTTAAGTCTTGTCGTTTTTTAGAATGTGCGCCACGCTCACTCCATGAAGCGGGTTGTTTTTGCAATTGATAGGCCGCTCGGCCAATAATCTCTGCATTAATCAACTCATTTTCGGCAAGGCTTTGCGCCAAAATAGGCATCGCTGCACCACGAAAATCATCTGGTATTTGTGCCACATTAATCTGGCGTCCTTGATGCCAATGCAACTCAATTCCGTACTCGTGACACAAGGCGATTAATGAATCGCCAATAGCAGTGCCCATATAGGATGGATCTGCCACTAATATAGCAATATCTTGGTCCAGCGACACATCGCCATGAATTTGGGCTTCAATATAATGATCTAAATTACCGCTAGGGACCAAATCAAAACGGCGACTAATATCATCGGTTAAATGCTGACTAAAATGTTCAATCAACTTACTCGGTTTAAGCCCAGAAACCCCCAAGGCATATTGACGCTCAAAACTTTCACTGAGTAATGCCGCTAAAATCGCATCAAAACACTTTATGGTACCCTTTTCTTTGGGCAATCGATGTGAGTCCATGTAACTAAAAGTACATCGAGACAATATTTGAGGGTGTGTGACTAAATAACAACTGCCAAAACGAGGTGCGGGGCCTAAGGGGCACAAACCAAAATCTAACGCTCCGTATTTAGGCCGATGTTTAATCCCAGAATAGCTGTGACCAAATAATTGGTTTTCCCAATGATCTCGTGAACCGCCTAGCTCGGGTGATAAATGACCATTAGAAACATGGGTTTCAAACTGGCTTTTATACACCCCATCACGCAATAAACCATCAACGACGGTGAGGCCTCGGTTATCAATTTGATCGGGATGAAAATGCAACGCCACTCGGCTATGTTGAGCGAGTTCACGCATAGCGAGCTGAAGAGATAAGGTTGAAATATTAGACATTAACAGCACATTTTTGATCACGGCATGAGCATGATCACGCAGCTCATACGCCATTTTCTCAATATGTATTTGTGCCGTTAATTTCATCAGTAAGAGACACCTTAAGTTAAGTAACCTCAGCTAAGTCGCTGAATATTTAGATAGAAAACGAGTTACCATTTTATTGTATGTAATAAGTCGACTTTTAGCACTGATTCTGGTCTTTAGATTAACACGATTTCATTAAATCGCTGTATTTGGCGATCATAAGCGATACATTTCCACCATTAAATAGCCCATTATTAATCACAATCACAGAGTATATATCGTTGCCCACACAGGGATTTGATAGCACTCAAAGAGGTTTTCAGGTAAGCTTCACGGCCGCCGTTACTGGCTACCTTTTATTCAAAGCAACAATGCGTTGCCCAAAGAGATTTTTCTATGAGTTTTTCCTCACTTGGTCTGAATGCTGCTATTTTAAAAGCGGTTGAAAAACAAGGTTATGACACCCCATCTCCAATTCAAGCACAAGCAATTCCAGCTGTTTTAGCCGGTCAAGATGTAATGGCAGCAGCACAAACTGGGACAGGAAAAACAGCTGGTTTTACCCTGCCAATTTTAGAATTATTATCTAAAGGTGAACGAGCGCAACGTGGTCAAGTCCGTGCGCTAGTATTAACACCAACACGCGAGCTTGCCGCGCAAGTACAAGAAAGCGTCGCAACTTACGGTGTAAACTTACCGTTAAAATCAGCTGTAGTATTTGGTGGTGTGTCCATCGTGCCACAACTAGCTGCACTCAGAAATGGTGTCGACATTTTAGTCGCAACACCAGGCCGTTTACTCGACTTATGCCAGCAAAAAGCCATTAGCTTTAGCAAATTAGAAATTCTAGTGTTGGACGAAGCAGACCGCATGCTAGACATGGGCTTTATTCGCGACATTAAAAAAGTATTAGCATTATTACCCGCTAAGCGTCAAAACTTAATGTTTTCAGCAACATTCTCGAATGAAATTCGTGAACTTGCGAAAGGATTAGTTAACAATCCGGTAGAAATTTCAGTTACACCGCGTAACGCAACAGCAAACACTGTGACCCAGTGTGTGTATCCAGTGGATAAAACCCGCAAGTCAATGGCGCTAATCGAACTGATTAAAACCAATGATTGGAAACAGGTGTTAGTGTTTTCTCGTACTAAACATGGTGCTAACCGTTTAGCGAAAAGCCTAGAAGCTGCTGGCATCAAAGCCGCTGCCATTCATGGTAATAAAAGCCAAACAGCACGTACTAAAGCATTGGCAGATTTTAAAGCCGGTGCAGTACAAGTCATGGTTGCAACAGATATTGCCGCACGTGGTATCGACATCGATCAACTGCCATTTGTGGTTAACTTTGACTTACCTAACGTACCTGAAGATTACGTGCATCGTATTGGCCGTACCGGCCGTGCTGGTTCAACAGGTCAAGCAGTATCATTAGTGGGTCTTGAAGAAGTTAAATTACTGCATGATATCGAGCGTTTAATCAATCGCGTTATTGAGCGTAAGCAACTTGCTGGTTTTGAAGCACCATTCACGATCCCTGAAGCGAGTAGCAGATCTGGCGGTAATAGCGCTAAAAAGCCAAACCCGAATCGCAGTAAACATGCTCAACAGCATGCAAATGATGGCGCTCATGGTGATAAGCCAGCGCGTAAACCTGACTCTCGCCAACCATCACGCAGTCACGATAAGCCTGTAGATCCTAAAGCAGAAGCTAGAGCGAATGGTAATAAACCACCACAGCGTAATCGTCCACCACGTCGCAGTGGCACTGCACCAGTAGTTTCAAGTAATAGCAGTAATCCTTATGCCAACGCTAAAGTTAAAAGCTAACTAGCGCTAGAGCATAAAAAAGCCGATGAACATTGTTCAGCGGCTTTTTTATTATTCAGGCATAACCAATCGATTATCAATCGATGGCTACCCTGCAGATAGCAAAAGATTCAGTTACATGAACCAAGCACGATAGCTACGGCCTTTTAACTTACCTTTACTGATGATATTCATCGCTTGTTTAGACACATTGCTTTTTACGGCAAAGTAAGCGCGAAAATCAGTCACTTTAATTTTACCAATATCGTTAAAATCTAAACCATTGCCACCTGTTAATGCCCCAACAATGTCACCTGGACGGATTTTTTGCTTTTTACCAGCTTCAATCTGAATCGTGATCATTTCAGCAGCAAGCGGTTGTTTGTTTAGCGCACTCATTGGCGGTAAAGGCTCACTGACGACATCTTTGTTCATGGCTTCTTCAATCATCGCCATTTTGTAACCGTCTTCTTCACCAAAGAAAGTATATGCGGCTCCAGAACTGCCAGCACGGCCAGTACGGCCGATACGGTGAATATGCACTTCAGTATCGTAAGCAATATGGTAGTTAAATACTGCGTCTAACTCATCAATATCCAAACCACGTGCTGCTACGTCGGTAGCAACTAAAATACGCGCACTACGGTTAGCAAACTGCAATAACATTTGATCGCGATCGCGCTGCTCTAAATCGCCATGTAATGCTAGTACGCTAAAGCCAAACTCATGTAATGAGTCAGCCACTTGTTGGGTTTCACGCTTGGTATTGCAAAACACGACTGCGCTTTCAGGCTGCTTATCTAATAACAATAAACGCAATGCCTCAAGACGGCCCTGATTATCTTCAATACGATAAAAATGCTGATCGATAGTGAGGTTATCGTGTTTAGCTTCGACTTTAACCATTACCGGTTTATACAGAATTTGATCGGCAATCGCTTGGATTTGATCTGGGAACGTGGCACTAAACAACAATGTTTGACGCTCACGAGGAGCCGCAGCAATGATTTGATCAATATGCTGTTGAAAGCCCATTTCTAACATGCGGTCGGCTTCATCTAAAATCAGCATATTCATGTTACTTAAATCTAAACGGTTGCGATCTAAATGATCAACAATACGACCTGGTGTACCGACAATAATGTGTGCACCGTGCTCTAATGAACCAACTTGCGGTCCCATTGGTACGCCACCACAAAGTGTCAGTACTTTAACGTTATGAATACCACGGGCCAAGGTACGAATGTCTTTCGCTACCTGGTCGGCTAGCTCACGCGTTGGGCATAGCACCATGGTTTGGATGCGAAAACGTTTTACATCCAGTTTATTGAGCAGTCCTAAACCAAAGGCAGCTGTTTTACCTGAACCCGTCATCGCTTGACCGATAACATCTTCACCGGCCAAAATAGGCGGTAAGCTCTCAGCTTGGATCTGAGTCATCGATTCAAAACCCATAGTTTGGAGGTTTTCAAGCAATTCAGGTTTTAATTTAAGTGATGTAAAAGCCGTGTTAACGACCGGTTCTGTAGACTGACTCAAGGCAAATATCCTCTGATATCGAAAGGTAAAAAGCAGGCAAAAGCTGCAAAAATATATACCAATGCCATTACATAAATGAGCCAATAACGTGCAAAATTATCATTAAATAGCGGAACAAAATTAGCATATACAATAATGTTATATGAAAAATGCTTACCGCTATTTGCGAACGATTTATCTTGCCTGAAGGAACAGATAATAAATAAGATTGGTGTGAGCAAAGGCCTTAAAACAAACCTAAGCCAGATGTCAGCTATTGTAGCAATTTTATTCCTAGTTCGCTGACAAATATTTATCGATAATTCAGCTTATTTTGAGGTTAACGTTAAGCAATTTGGCCAAAGTGACCTTGTTGATAATCGCGTACAGCTTGTTCGATCTCTGCCTGGGTATTCATAACAAACGGCCCCATGTGAACAATTTTTTCGTTAATCGGCTTGCCTGCTAATATTAACAATCCAGCTCCAGTGGCCTCGGTTTGAAAATGACAGACTTCAAGTGCATCTAAAGCTAAAAACTGCCCTGCTCTTGCGGTTTCTCGCAAACCTTGTGCATCAATATAGTTAAGCTCACCTTGATACACATAAACGCAAACGGTTTGATGTTCGGCAAGATTCAGCGTGCCATGACCATATTCAGTTAACGTTAAATCCGCAATAGCACCATGGCCAGCTAAACCTTGAATCGTTGAGGTAATCTTATGTGGCTCATGATTAAAACCCCAATCCCCCGCCAAGGCAACTAGTGTTGCGCCGTGTTCGTTTTCTACACGTGGGTTAGCCTGTTTGCTAGTGTCTTGATAAATAGGTGGACGCATTTTGTGTTTTGCAGGCATATTGATCCAAATTTGAAACCCATGCAGCCCTTCTTTGGCATCTGCTAATGGCATTTCAGAATGCACCACGCCACTGCCAGTACTCATCCACTGCACATCACCCGCACGAATAGGTTTAACATTGCCCATTTGATCGCGATGTTCAAATCCGCCTTTACGAATATAAGTAAAAGTTTCTACACCTCTATGTGGGTGCGGCGGAAAACCACCAATAAAATCTTGTTCATCATCAGACTTAATCTCATCGATCATTAAATATGGATCAAAACGAAGCTTATCAAAGTCGGCAACACGATTGATGTTCACGCCATCACCGTCAATTGCGGGTAAGGCGCTAAAACGCTGTAATACTTTCATAAAAACCTCGGCGATAAAAATAATGATGTAATCATAGCAGTCAGTTAACTGAATAAATATTGCATAATAGTGTGATTTTCTTTCGATAAAATCGACCAATTAACATAATTTTTGCCTTTTTCTCAAGCAAGATACATTTATCCACATCAATTTATGAACTTTACGTTCTGTTAACAATCAAAAAAAGGACTGATAATACTGCGATAAAGTGATTGATATAAATGGAAGTAATAACGGTTGGCTGGGAGCCACATCACTCTCGATCTTCAACACACTCCTCTAAAGAAGTATATTGGCTTAAGCCTGTACTCACGGCATTCATCATCCATGTATTATTGATTTATGTGCTGATTGCGTTTTGGTACCAAGACACGACGCAACGAGTGTCAGCTTTAGTGGTTAAACCTTCGACAACCGCAATAAAAAGCTATCTCATAACTTCAACGCAATACGAATCAATGACCCAAACAAGTTTACCACCCAAGCTTAATGACCTAGAAAGTGCCCAACACATAAAGAATTTTCCGCCCATTATTGATACGAATGTTGATGTTAGCCAATCGACGTCTATAAACGCGAAAGAGACACCAATCTCCTTAGATGAAGACAACAACACCCTCGATAAAGTGATGCCATCAAGCAATAAGCGCAACAACATACAATCGACTGCGAGAGCAAAAATTCCTAATGCATTGCCTAATCAAATAAAACCAGACACGACCACTAACGTAAACAAATCCGCACCTTCATTAGCGTCAATACAACAAGCCACTAGCCATTTTATACAACAAAATAATATTGCAGCATTAGACACTCTCATAGGTTCTCAAACTGCATTACAAAATCAGCCAACAGGCACCATGAGTGAAATGGACCCTAACCTTGATTTTATAGAACTAACACCAGAAATTGATATCAACCAACCACATACCTTTAACCATAGGTTGGACCCTAACAGAATCGTAAAACAGGGTGATTATTGTTACCGAGTGGTTGAATTGCCAACTCAAGTGAATCCACATGGATGGGGACTCGGATTTGCAGAATTTTGTGGTGAGGACCAAGTAAAAAAACAATTAACAGAAGCAATTTACAATAGAGTTAATCGCATAAAATAACAGCGCTAACTCAATAGATAATAATACTTCTTGTGTGACTCATTGTGTTAATGATGGCACGCTTGAAGATTTGTATTTCCTCATCACGACACTATTTTGAATGGCTACAGTACAAATGAGCAACATTACCTTTGTTAGAACCATAGTGAATGATTCACTTTTACTGCTATGGCGATTCGAAAAGGTTAATTAAATTGATTTACCAACTCTGTTTGACGTATACCCTGACCACTAATTTCTTGACTATGTATTGCTGCATTTTGGCAATTTTGTTCGAATTGATTTATGCCATTTTGTAATATCATCGCATTGCTATAAATTTGATTAACAACAGCGGCTTGCTCTTCTGCCGCTACGGAAATCTGTTCGCCATTACTTTCGATAATACTCATCACTTCACTAACCGAAATCAGGCTTTTCTCGAGCATTTTGCCAGAATCAATACTCTTATCTGTTAACGCATGGCTTTGTTCCATTTGTGCAACGGCTTCTGCAGTTGTGCGGCTAAGTGAATTTATAATAGCGTGTATTTCATGAGCAGAAGTTGCCGAGCGACTTGCCAAGTTACGCACTTCATCCGCGACCACCGCAAACCCTCTACCAGCCTCTCCAGCCCTAGCGGCTTCAATGGCGGCATTGAGCGAAAGCAAGTTAGTTTGCAGTGCAATACTCTCGATCACCTCAACAACTTGGTTTACATTTTGACATTGCTTATTCAGCGAAGAAATAGCAATACGGGATTTTTCCAATAAGTGATTAATTTCCGTAGTCGCAATTTGACTGTTGGCTAATGCCACCTTAGTTGACTCTATTTGTTCAACTAAGTGATGAATTTCTGTGGTTGAATTTGTCGTGTTTTTAGCTATATCAGTAACAGACGTGCTCATTTGGCCGATGGCAGTGACAACTTGTTCAAGGTTTTGTGACTGGGTTACCAACTGATTTTGATTGGCCTGATTTTGTTGTTGATGCTCTTCTAAACCTTGCTGTAATTCCTCACCACTGTCTTTTATACGTCCAACCACAGCCAGCGTTTCAGCTTTTTGCATCCGTAAACTTAATTCGATGTGAGAAAGCTCATCGGTATAACCGGTGTAAACAAATTGATTTAGTGGATTATCATGTATTTTTTCACTTAACATCAGCATGTTACTAAAACGCTGTTTAAGAACATAAAGAGGTCGACAAAAACAGATAATGGCAACAATAAATGCGACTACGGTGAAAAAACCACTTGAGTAAGGTAAGGACATCAGTAAACCAACAGATAGCAACCAAGCCAAAAAAAGTTTAGTAATAATACTTGCACCAAACTTAGGCTTAGCAGCTTTGCCAGCATTAATGGCATCGTAACAGGCTTGAGCACGTTCAGTGAGCTCTGCTTCTGGCTGAGTTCTTACCGACTGGTACTCGCAAATAATACCGTTACGTTTAATCGGGGTCACATAAGCGTTAACCCAATAATACTGACCATTCTTGCAGCGATTTTTCACCAATCCCATCCAGCTTTTCCCTTGCTTAATGGTGTCCCATAGGTCACTAAATGCAGCTTTAGGCATATCTGGGTGGCGTACAATATTATGGGGTTTATTAATTAGCTCATCTTCTTTATAACCACTGACTGCCATGAAGTCATCGTTAACATGAGTAATAATACTGTCTAAATCGGTTGTTGAAAGGATCATATAATCCGACGGATAAGTGACTTCTTCATCGATGAGATCTTTTGTGGTCATGTTGATATATTAAACGTCGTTGAGATAAATAATTAAGCTGATTATTAAACAATCAGCATTGTTTGTATGTGATGACTCACGACTTTAATCAGTAAATAATTAACATCTTTGAAATATTTGCGATTGGTCACACTGACACTTATTCAGACTCACAACAGTTCAAAGTATTGACTCGATCATATAATAGGCAAGAAAATGGCTATCATCATGATTTATTGATTGGTTTTATTCTTGAGGTTTTGAATTGCGATATTGTTTCGCATAATTAAAGCTTAAAGAAGCTAAAGGATAAAGAGATCTAATGTTTTTCCTAAACCTGGCAAAGATAAAAGTGGCTATGGTGACACCAACAGTGACCCCAAAAGGATGTTTTCGAGTCTGCTTTTTAACAGAATGGAGTAATAAATTAAGTGTTAACTCGCACTGCCTAACAGAGTCTTTCCCCTGCATGCGTGTTAACTTAATCGAATGATTTAGATGCTTTAGAGATGACATCGATACCCTCCTTTAATTGGGAGACTGTCTCTTTGAAGCCAAAAAAACGAATCAGCCGTTTTTGCCAATAAAGTAAACCGACTAAAACCAACATCATTGCGAGCAAAAATCCCCCTACCCCAATAAGTATGTTGAGAGTAATGCTGTAAAGCACAATCCCGGTGCAAACACATAAACTGAAGATAAAGAGAACTAATAACGGAATAAATAAAAGTTGGCAAACAAAAAACTGTTTTGCTGCGGCAACATTTCGTAATACTTCCATAAAGAAAAGTTGGACTGTAGACTCTGACCACTGTCCAACCTCTTGAGCTAATTTCGATACTTTATTAAAAATATCTTTAATTTCTTCAACGTTAACGTTCATTTCATCTGAGTTAACATGAGGCTCGCTCTGCGTGCCATCGGAGATTTTATCTTTGCTGCACACATCATCTGTGTTTTCCATAATAAAACCCCTCCGGCCGCTGTGTTATTTTATCAGTTTCGAAATTGCCCACCCGGCTAAAAAAGCACATCCGACACTTAATAAAGGATGCTCCTTAATCATATTTTCCGTTTGAGTTGTTGCCGATTTAACTTTTTCAGAGCCTTCATTTAATGATTCTTTAGCTTTATCTTTCAAAGAATTAACAGCCTCTGATGTCGCTTCTTCAGCTAAATGATAAGCATCTTCAATTTTCTGCTGTGGATCTTGATTTTTTGCCTTTGTTGTAGCCATTTCTAATCTCCTTAAATACAAAATTTATAGAGTGATATCACGCTGAAATAAATAGGGGCAATAAAAACTGTCCAATTAACACATTATTACGATAAATAGATTGGGTCAATTTATATAACATTAATAAAAAAATACGCCTAAATATTTGTTATCCTATTTTATAAAGCGAAAAGCATGCCACATTTAAACTAAATCAACAAAAATTCAAGTAGCTGATAAAAGTAAGATTTATATTTAATGGTGAAAAGTTAAGATATGTTTACATAATTATTTTTGTAGTTTTTACAGATGATGATGTTTTACCGTGTAAAAGTTACTTATGAAAAAATTACTAAGTTCTCGTTATTAGCGGCACCAATAGTATTGGTTATCCACTTGATAACGAGTGACTTAGTTTATTCTTTATTTTACTCAGTAGCGGTTGTTAACGGTAAAGCCCATATGCTATTACGTTCACCATAATAAACACGCTGTTTAGTTTTAATCGCACCATAATAAAATACACCCGCAAAAACTAACGCAATAAACTCAACGACCATGCTGGGAAAGTAAATGGGTCCCCACAACCCTATGCTCGGCATAATAAAAGACACAACAGAAGTGATTGGTATTAATAAACAGGCCACAAATAATAGGTATTGTAAGTAAATAGCACTTTTAGCTGCACCAACAACAAAACTATAAATTAATGCGCTAAAAAATACTACGTAATAACAAATAAGGTAATTGTTATTAACCTGATCACTAATGAGATACAACCATTTACTTGAAAGCATCGTTATCATTACGGCTAATATTGAGCCTAAACACATACCCACGGTCAAAGATGCCATAAAACGGCTGGATTTATTTTGTAATGGTTGTTTTTGTCGACGCTTTTCTAACCATAATAAATTACCACTATAGAATAAAAATGCCCCAAGTAAGCCCAAAGAAAAATAAACCCACCGACCTAAATCTCCAGCATAGCCGCCAAAATGTAGCGAAAAAAAGCTAGCAACCAGTGGAGTATAAATATCATTATCTTTCAACGGAATACTACTGTAGCCAACATCAAAGGTATAAGGGTTCATGTAAATAAAATCGCCAGAATTGACACGCATCATTTCACGTTCGTTAATAATGGTAATGCCAACCATTGGATTTGTTGTTGATAAATCAGAGAAAGCCATTGATTCCACATGGTAACCGTCGGTCATTTCATTAACTTTCTGAAGATAGCTTGAAATAGGCGGAAGCTGTTCAATTGAGTACTCTATTGTTGATCTCTCACCACGATCGAACATGGGTTCATCGCCATATACTAGGCTTAAACCACCATAAAGAACATCATGAAAAGCAAACACAATCACAGTCCAAGCAATAATCAAATGGAACGGTAAGCTAATAATACCGACTAAATTATGGCTATCGAGCCAAAAACGATTTACGCCTTTGTTCTTTCTTATCGCTAAAAAGCTATTAACTAACGTCGGTAATAAAAAAATAACACCAGACACTAATGCTAAAAAATATAGCACTGATGCCCCCCCTAAAACGAGAACACCAATATCTTCATGCCCGGCTTTTCCTGCTATGCCAGCCGTGCGATGAAGCATATCAATCAACTCTCCGAGTTCATTCGTGGGGTTAACTTGGGTAACTAACGCCCCTTCATCTGACAAGGTCGCGTGTCTCATGACATTATTTAAATGTAAACCACGGCCACCGCCCTGTTCAAACCATGTAAGCGGCGATAATTGTTGATTAAAGTTAACCGTAAAACTTTGCTGGGCTTTATCAAAATTTGTTGATGCTTGTAAGATTAATTGATCAAACTGATCTTTTGGTACTTGTGGTAATTGATGGCTTGGCGGTGTCGCCCATTGAGTAATTTCTTCCTTAAACATCGTCAATGAACCAGCATAAAAACCAATAAAGAGTACTAAACCGGCAATAATACCTGTCCATGTATGGATGGATTGATATGTACGTAGAATATCTCCGCGAACTCTCATGCTAACCACCTTAGTAAAAAGAACACGTTACACACCACAACATTCGCTAATGTTAAATAAACGATGGCATGTAAACCCGTTTTAAATAAATAACTAAACGCCAACACTAATAACCAAATGGGACTCACCATCCACATGTTAAATTGCACTTTTACAGGAGCATTAATACCGCCATAACCATACCAAGCAAAAATACCAACACAGGCATACGCCAATGTTAGTCCCAATATTGAGCTGGCTAATGTTTTTAGCCACCAATGAGGCTGTATTTTTTCATCCGCTGTAAGCCTAGTCATCAATCATTCCTTTTAGGTTTGACTAAATATCCATTTATACTCAATAAAGGAATACAAATAACAAATATGATAATGGTGAATAACCAAATAAAAACTGCGGCACTCATGGTGTATAGTTTCAACCAGATCAACAATGCTAATAACCAATATATTAAGGTTCCAAATCGCCAAGCCTTAACCAATGGTTTTTGTATAAACTGTTGATTTTTGTTAGTGAGATAAATAAGCATTGCGCCGATAACAGTTAATAATAATGCCAACAAAGGCCACATTTAATAAATCCTCGCAATAGATGTAAAACTAACTCATTTCAGTAGCCGATATCGCATTACAGCAATATGTTAACGGTTAACGATTAATCAATATTAGTTTACATAGCGTTATTTTAGGCCGATAAAAGTAGTCAATTAACGGCCATTGATATGTTAATAATGAAGTGATTAACATTTTGTGTAATGCTTAAAAACTCATCTTTACTTTAACAGCAAAACTACGAGGTTCACCGATACGCAATGCACCATAAGCATCACCAGCTGCCCAAAACTCTTCGTCGAATAAATTATCAACGGTACCAATAACGGTTAGCGTTTTGTAGTCAATCATCGTGCTATAGCTAACACCGGTGTAAAACAAAGTATAAGCAGGTAATTCCCAGGTATTATTAGAATCTAATGTTGTTTCACCAAAGTATTTGGCGCCTAAATTAACAGCTAAACCAGGCACTGCATCGACCTCATAGTTAGTCTGCAAGCTAAACTGTTGATTTGGTGTACCAGCAACGTCATTACCTTCCACCGCTGAATTTGTCTTGTCATAAGTGGCATCCAATAACATCAAGTCACCGTATAGAGATAAATTATCAGTGACTTCCCATGCTCCACTAAATTCCAAACCTTGATAAATGCTAAGTCCATCCTGTACTAAATAATTATCACCAGTAACCAGTGTGGCGCCTCGTTCGATGCGAAATAGTGCCGACGTTAAAGACCAACCGTCACCAGCTGTTTTAACACCCAATTCATATTGCTTACTTTCTAATGGTTCTAGTAGCTCATCAGCGTTTGCGTAAGTCTCGCCAACATACGACGTTGTCCCCTCAAACGATTCAACATAGCTGACATAATATGTTGTTTTATCATCAGGTTTAAACATCAATGCAGCAGTAGGACTTAGGGCGCGGTCTTCATTGTAAGCTTGGTATGAAGAGAAATATTCGCTTGGCGTATGTTCAATTTGATTAGATCGAATACCGAGTAAGACTTCCCATTGATCGGTTAGCGAAATAAAGTCACTGAGATAAACCGATTGTTGTTTATCAATCCAAGCCATAGATAGATTATCTTCTAAGGTTGAATTATAGGTTGGAATCTCAACAGGATTAAACAGATTATCGGTTCCATAACCCCACATTACTACGCGATGCGGATCATTCCGATACGTTGTAGACTTCTGATATGACGCACCTAACAACAGGTTGTGTCGAATGCTACCGGTTTCAAACTCACCGTTAATCACAGCCTGAATTTGATCATAATTAACATCAAAATACTGGTCATATAAGGAAATATTAACATCACCATCACTATTGAGTAAGTAGGCTAAGCTTTTTACCCAACGAGTCTCATTCTTAGAATAATCATACTCAAGACGAGCACTCCAGTTATCATTAATGTCCCAATTTAGGCTGGTTAACGCTACGATATTTTTGTAATCATCGAAGGTACCGTCAGCTCCAATACTGCGAGTACCGCTAACAGTATCAGGAAGCAAATCAGTACTGCCTAACGAATTATTCATTGTAGTCCATGAATTTTCAGTTAAGCGATCGTTATAAATAACATCAACAGTCCAATAAAGTGAATCGGTTAATTGTGCGTCAAATGCTAAAGCTGCAGTATTACGATCAATTGTGCCATCTTCTAAATACGTGTCCCCCGACTCTTTAACAAGGTTAACCCTAACACCATACTCATCGTTATCACCTAAACGCTTACTGGCATCAATATGACCACTAAATACACTGTCACTGCGCATGCCAACATCAACAATAAATTTATCGCCTGTTGCTTTTTTAGTCACATAGTTAACGACGCCACCAGGTGCAGCCATCCCATACATGAAGCCAGAGGCTCCTTTTAGTAAGGTAACTTGCTCGAAGGCTTCATAAGGGAGTTCACCACTAAAATTATTGATAGACATACCATTAATTTTAAAACTATTGGTATAGTCTAAAGGTAAGCCACGAACACGAATAGTTGAGCCAAAGGTACTGTAAGCACTACCATCAACCGATACAGATGCTTCTCTACTAAAAAGACTATCCAGAGTATTAACCTGACGAATTTCTATATCTTCAAGCGAAATAACATCTACTGAAAAGGGGGTTTCTAATAAAGTTTTATTACCCAAGGCTCCACCATTATTATTAGAACTCAGCTCGGTCAGTTTATGGCCCACCACACTAATGGTTTCAATACTGCCTTTAGTCTCTTCTACGTTTTCCTCCCCTATAGCAGAGTAACTATTCAAAGAGAGTGCAGAAGCACATACAACAGCCAATTTACATTTATTAAACTGTAAAGTATTGATTTTCATTACATGTTCCATTTAGTATTTATAAAAGATATTCACGCTTCTACAATAAGCGTCTTTTAACTTATCAACATTTAGCGACAAACAAGCTAATACTAATAACAACGATTATCAATCGCATTTACAAAATGCAATGATTATTTACTCTAAAACTTGAGTTATGAATAACAATTGGACGCAAAATGCACCTCGCGATGAGTTTGTTGGCACTGAAGTGATTTGAATTCAGACACATCAAGTGATAGCACTCTTGTGCTTCTTTATAGAGGGTTTTTAAATCGTTGTAATACCAAATTTATGTCATATCAAATCTATGTAACATTAAATATGAGCACTGTATTTTTATCACCCTTGAAGCACAACCGTCACACCAATACATGATAGTGTTTGTGACTAAATCGAGACCCTTAGCTGGAGAACCTTCGATGAGTAAACAATGACTCTGATTCATCTGGGGCCGTATATGGCTATATTGACAACTGAATAGACAATATTAATTAGCACGCTTGATGTGTGCTAGATAACGTTAAATTATTCAATGAACTGTATAATTGTGGTTAATTAATGATTGGTGGAAGATAACGTGCTAACAAAAATTTTAGTCACAATATTGGTAATACTTGGCGCTATTGTCTACTTGCGCCGTGGACGAGGACATAAAGTTAATCGCATCGCAGAAATGGCAAATGCACAAAAATCGCCACTTTTTAGTCGAGTCATTATTTACACTATGATTGCGGTGTCGATGTTAGCGTCTGCAGGCTATTGGGGCTGGAGTTGGTATGACGATAACACCGTCGTTGAAGTTACGATTACATCCCCCATTGAAGCGATGACAGACAGCTACAAAGTGCGTAAAAAAGATATTGAAGCACAGCGAATTACGACTGTTGACGGCATTCAAATTCGTTTATCAAATCAAGAGAGATTAACGGTAAAAACATTAGTAACAGAGTAATAGTCATTGTTCAAAAGTGTTAAAAGTTAGTTTTCGCAAAGCTTGGAGAGCACAAACAAAGTATTAAAAAGCACAAGCGTTTAGTCATGTTCAACTACATAAAGTAGCTTTATTAAACGCCCCCATAAGACTTCGTAATAGCCGGTTTATCTCAAAAATCGAATAGTTCAACAGGGCTAATCAGTAAGAGTCTGCACTTCGATGCTAGCCTCTGTGTTAATGGTTGGCTGTTCATTTAAAGTAGTAATCACTTTATTTCGTCCTAACGTTTTTGCTTGATATAAGCGCGCATCGGCAGTTTTATAAATTTGCGAAAAATGTGCACCGTCTTCAGGCCAACGTGATACCCCAATACTAATGCTAAGGTTTAGCTCACTGCCATCAATTACGGTAACGAGCTCAACAGCCTTGCGTAAACGTTCCGCTATTTGACCTGCTTGCTGTAAATTTGAATCAGGAATTAGCATACAAAACTCCTCCCCGCCTAAACGAAAAGCCCAGTCATTTTGACGCCGTACACTATTGATAATACGCGACACCTCTACCAGTACTTTATCACCGACATCATGACCATATTGGTCATTGATCCGTTTGAAATGGTCAAGATCAAGTATTAACACCGATACGGATTGATGCTGCTCGGGTAAACTTTCACACAACATGTCGAAGATAGAATCTAACAATAAACGATTATTTAGCCCAGTTAACGGGTCAAGTGATGCCATCTTTTGTAACCGTTCAACGGCTTCAGCTCGTTTATATTCATAACTAAAAGACAAAGCCCAAATAGCAGCCAAACATAAAACAATATTGGCGATAGTAATTGGGTAAATTGTTGCAATATCTAACAGCAAAGCATTAACCAAAATACCCACACCACCTATCATATACACACAGGTGTATAGGGTACCTAGCTTTATACCCAGCAACAGATACGACAAAACAGGAATAATAAACAGCCAAGTAAATAGCCCGGAATTAAATGAAGCACTGTAAATGCCAATTAAAATAACGCTGTAAAGTGCAAACAAAAAAACCAAGCACCACAATGTGAGGTTTGGGGTGGCTTTATGAATAAAAAGAATGCCAATACAAAGACATACCACCGCTAATTCAACCATGGCATACAATTTAAAATCATTAAACCAGTTATTAACCACAAATATACCGCCAGCAACAATAATGACAATTAACACTGCCTTTAATACTGTACGACGATACTCAAGCTCACTTGCCCATAAATTGGAAATGGCCATTAATGCTGTATTCCTATGCTGAAGCAACAACAACTCACACTTTGAGTAGCCATATTTTTAACTACAATATCTTTAACTACAATATCTTTAAATCTGAATGTAAAGATTAGAACAGATATGAATCATTTGCCAAAATATTAAAAGGTTACGTATTACTATAAGCGTAAATCAACCACACACTTTTTAAGCTAAGATCATCATAACTGACTGTCTATTACCATAAATACGGCTGTCACGATCATTAGTTAATCGCTATCTCGATATTGTTCAGACATATATCGGGTTACAATAGATATACAATGTATAAATCCGGATTATGCGCTAAATGGCTAAACCTAACAAAAAAGGCCCTTCGCGCACCGTCGATGTTTTTTGCGCTAAGTGTAAAGCCCAACTGTTTAAATATCGTAAGGGTGGTAAAGGCGCCTTAATCAAATGTTTCAAGGAGCGGATTGTCGAAGACAACACCAAGATTCCTTGCACATGCCCAGAATGCGGCCAGATATTTGCCAGAGATACGTTAGTGAGAGGCGCACCAGCATTTAAAATGGTCGGTGGAAAAGTCACCTTTAAGTAATTCTGTAGCGTCATGACTGACACAAGTACGAGCCAACAACAAGATTGTTAGTCATTGTATTTACAAATGAATAATAAAAATCATGCTCAAACGTATACTCATGAAAAATGAACTACAGTACTGATATTAGATAAAAATATTAGCAATATCGCGAAATTCACATGCTATATACAACCCCTCTAAACATCACTTCAAACCTAAATTTTCTCGACCTGTTATTTGTAATTAAAGGCATAATTTCACACGAGTTCGGGCTTGTCTAACTTTCGGGATAGAACGCAGTATTGCTCGGGCTATCCTTATTCGTTAGGTTTAGAGGGCTATTTACACTTTGCTCTATGTACTCAATGTATTATCAATAGTACGTTGAACTGAATAACTAACACGTTTGGTTTTTAGTAAATATAATTGTGCTACTAATACATTTGGAACCCAGGCAACCCAAGAAATTGCAATGTAAGACGTTATAAAGTCGACATTAAATAACCATGGAAATGATGGTAGATACAATCTAAGGGTAATTGCTGAACAAGTTAAAGAGTAGTTTATTATCATCCAATAGCGATGTGCATTCACGTTACCTTTTTTTATTTGAACAAATGCTATGCTTACAGTAAAAAGCCATAAAAAAGCCATAGTACCAAAACCGAAATGAGCAACAATACCACCCATAGAATTGGTAGCTAAGTATAAACCAGCAGAACCGGAGAGTAATACGGCGGTAACGTAGACTTTACCAAGCGTTCGATGAAGTTTGATACTTTTCGCTCTCATGCGACTATTTAACTGAAATGCGCCAATGGTTAACGCTATTGAGCCTCCGACCATATGTAGATACATCGCCAATGGTGTTAATGAAAACTTTTCTTTTAAATATTCTGAGCCAACCCAATCAACGGTTACAAACAGAATGGCATAAATGCTAACACCAAGAGCTAAGGCATAGAAAATACCGTATCCACACTTTTTAAATACTTCCATATAAGACTAATCCTTATTAAAATCTAACGCGACACTAACAAGTAAGCTCTGTGCTGGCTAGGGTCAATATATGCTGGCATTGAACGCTATGATCTGTGCTTATAAGCTCCAGCAACGCCAAACCCAATGGCAGCAACAAGTATTATGATATCTAAGTAGTAAACTGGTTTTTGGATCGAAAGAAGAGTACCAATAGTCGTTAGTAAAAGGCTTGTGTTGGCATAAGTGTTACTTTTAATGCTTTTTTCCATATTTCAAATTTTCCATATTATGAATTATGTACATATATTTTATGTGCATGCTGATGAACGGGTAGAATGCCACTGTTAAATTTAACAATACCATAACACTAAGTGGCTTTGCTGAGGCATTTAAATGAAACGGCTGTTTTCGTTGATAATTATGCTGAACACAATTTGAGGGTGTGAGAAAGGGTATGGTCAGTGATTTAGTTAAATATTGTGATGATTTATTGCCAATTCAAGCCTTATCATTAATCTCCCAAGCAATATTAAGTACAAATGAGACGCGCGTTTTCGAAGATGTTTCTGATACAAATCCTTCAACACTGACTTTTATCAATTATGGATAAATCTGTTTCCAGTGTTTTACTTTGGGATTAACAATACCAGACTCCTCAAAAGCCCTAGAAATAGTGCCTTCCAAACGCAGCTTTTTTAAACCGTCTTGCAACGCCTCAAAAACCTTTTCAGCATTTGGTGCCTTTTTAGAAACAACAAAATGGCGAGACCCTTTTAAACCCACTTTAATATTAGGAACCGGAACTAACCTTACTCCGGCTATTTCCATACTGAAATCTTCTTCTGAAGAAAATTCATTTAGAACAAAATCAGCTCGTCCCACATTAATAAATTTGAACATAAGATGCAGTTTCGGCATGCTATGTGTCTTCACCCCCATAGCTTTCAACGTTGCCCAGTCAACTACCCAACGATCAGAAGAAACGCCTTTAAACTTTTTAAGTTCATCAAGTGAATTGATTTTCATTATATCAACGTTTGTTGGTAGAGCGTATATGCCCACTTCGATCGCCCCTGCTTCAAATATAGCATCGCTGACATAAAAATCAGCCTCATCAATTTCAATTCTCCAGGCTGTTTCTGCTGGCATAGTGACAACCCCTTTTTCAGCCTCTATCAAAGCGCGGCTATAATTGGGCATTTCTTTTAGCTGTATATCAGGCTTCAACCCTCCAAGATTTAGCGCTTTGCATATCAACACTAATTCAACTACGCCACGATGAAGATTCATTTCCCTAAAATCATCAATATCGTTGCAGTTTTTTTTATCTGCCCATTCCTTGAATGAATCATAAACCACTTTATTAGCTGAAATATCAACCACTTCGGCGCAAAGGTTACTGGTTCCTAATAAGGCCACCCAACTTGTAATAAGTATAAATAATTTTCTCATTCATCCTACTTGTAGTGGTTAGATGAATTACCGCTATCATAATTTATCCACATAACCAAAATTGAATCAAAAAAACCAAAGTATTGATTTAAAGCAATTTTAATTGAACAATATAAAGCCTGAGTCATTGTGAGTTAAGCTGCTTTTTAAGGCGGAAATTGTTTTTTATTTGGCGGATGCTACGGCCACATTCATCAGTATAATTTATGTTATAGGAATTTGTTTTTTTTAGGTAATTAATTTTTGTACAATATTCCTACTAATTATATGTTCTGATTACAGCTTTTAAAGTGATTTTTGAGGTTTATCTGATATTCCATTAAATTTGTAGCCACTTTTTACTTATAAACTGAAGTAAACTAGAAGTGTTATGAATAAAAAATATCTTGACTAATGTAAACAAGAAACCATTAACAAGTGATTGAAAAAGGTTAATCTATACTGCTCAATAGCTTTTAGGCCATTCCGACTTAAAAACAACTGAAATCTTTACCCATGTTATAGGTTCTCGTTTTAGTCATGCCACTAGACCAATAGATCGATAGATCGATAGATAACGCCCACAAAAAAGGACTCTTGCGAGCCCTTTTACACGTAGATTGTGACAACCGATTTGTGAGCGGTTTAGCTATTGCAAGATCTAGCTACGCAACCCAATTCCACGCGATATCAAATAGTAAGCCAGAGTCCATAAGCTGACACAAAAACCAATCATAATAGCTATTGATAACGGTACGCTTAAGTCAGCAAAACCTAAAAATCCATAGCGGAATACGTTGATCATATATACCACAGGGTTTAAGGCTGATACGCCTTGCCAAAAAGATGGTAATAACGATAACGAGTAAAACACCCCACCTAAATAGGTTAACGGCGTGAGAATAAAGGTCGGAATAATACTGATGTCGTCAAAGCTTTTAGCAAATACCGCATTAATTAACCCGCCGAGTGAAAATAACACTGAGGTTAAAAACATGGTTAACACCACCAAGCCAACATGATGTAACGAGATATCAACAAACATCATCGCCACTGTGGTAACAATTAAACCAACACTTAACCCACGGGCGACGCCGCCGCCGACATAACCGGCTATCATCACGTAATGTGGCACTGGGGCAACCATGATTTCTTCAATGTTACGTTGAAACTTGGCGCTGTAAAACGATGAGGCCACATTAGAGTATGAACTAGTTATCACCGACATCATGATTAAACCTGGGGCGATAAACTCCATGTAGGTAACGCCGCCCATTTCACCAATGCGACTGCCGACTAAATTACCAAAAATTAAAAAATATAAAGTCATGGTTATGGCTGGCGGCACCAATGTTTGGATCCAAATACGGGTGAAGCGATTAATTTCTTTGGTTAAAATACTTTTAAAAGCCACAAAATACAGACTGTTCATTATTTTGACTCCTTGGCTTTTTCGACCAGTTCTACAAACAATTCTTCTAAGCGGTTGGCTTTGTTGCGCATTGACAACACTTCGATATTGGCGACGGTTAACTGGGTAAATAATTCATTAATGTTGTTCGATTTGGCCACATCCACTTCTAATGTGTGAGCGTCAGTTAAACGGCAATTCATGTTGCTCAATTGTGGTGCTACGTCGAGATCGTGTCGTAAATCGAAAATAAAGGTTTCAACATCTAGCTTGCTCAACAATGCCTTCATGGTGGTGCATTCCACCAGCAAACCGGTATCGATAATACCAATGGTGCGGCACAGCATTTCGGCTTCTTCAAGGTAGTGAGTGGTTAAAATAATAGTCACGCCTTGTTTGTTGATTTGTTTTAAAAATTCCCACATTGAACGACGCAGCTCAATGTCTACGCCAGCTGTTGGCTCATCTAAAATCAATAATTTAGGTTCGTGCATTAACGCGCGGGCAATCATTAAACGGCGTTTCATACCGCCAGACAGTTCGCGGGCTTGGGCGTGACGCTTTTGCCATAAATCAAGTTGGGTGAGATATTTTTCAGCGCGCTCTAATGCAACCGCTTTTGGTACGCCATAATAACCCGCTTGGTTAACGACTATTTGTTGCACGGTTTCGAACTGATTAAAGTTAAATTCTTGCGGCACTAACCCGATACATAACTTGGCATGTTCGAGCTGCTTATCAATATCAAAACCAAATACCGACACTGTTCCTGCGGTTTTCTGTACCAATGAGCTGATAATGCCGATAGTGGTAGATTTACCCGCACCATTGGGGCCAAGCAGGGCAAAAAAGTCACCTTGCTTTACCGTCAAACTGATCGACTTTACGGCTTCTACGCCACCTTTATAGGTTTTTTTAAGGTTTTCGATCACCAATGCATTGTTGGTGTTGCTCATTGTCATACCTCTAATCCATGAATTGCGAATCAAACATTTTCTAATACGTGCTTCTAAAGACGTAATGTAAATGAAAAAGACGCAGAAATATTTAGACACTTAAAACAAAACTCCCGCCTATAGCGGGAGTCTATCAATAAAAAGCCCCACTTAATCTAATGGCACTACTTTAGCGATGTAAGGCAAGTTGCGATACTGCTCTGCGTAGTCGATACCATAACCCACAATAAACTCGTCTGGGATGGTTATACCAATAAAGTCGACATAAACGTCTACTTCACGGCGTTCAGGTTTATCTAATAACGTACAAAGCGCTAGGCTTTTTGGCTCACGCAGCAATAACATCTCGCGCACTTTGTTTAAGGTGTTACCTGAGTCGATTAAGTCTTCAACGATTAATACGTCACGACCGGCGATGTCAGACTGTACATCTTTAAGCACTTTCACATCACGCGAGCTGTTCATGGTATTACCGTAGCTCGATACTGACATAAAATCGATTTCAACATGGCCTTTAATACGGCGACACAAATCGGCCATAAACACTACTGAACCTTTTAAAAGGCCAACCATTAATAAGCGTTCACTGTCGGCATAATGGGCATTAATACGTTCAGCTAATTGGTCTAGGGTTTTATTGATTTCTTGTTCAGAAATCATCATTTCAATGGTGTGCTTCATAAATCTCTCAATTGTCGATGTCGTGTGACTGAGTATGTCCATATCCCCAGCGACTCGTTAAGTCGTGTTCAATTCCCAAATGATCAAGTATTCGGGAAACCATGAAGTTTACCAGATCTTCTACTGATTTGGGATTATGATAAAAGCCTGGTGCCGCTGGCATGATGGTCGCGCCATTACGGGTTAGGCTTAACATATGCTCTAAGTGTATGGCACTAAAAGGAGTTTCCCGCGGAACAAGAATCAATTGCCCTCTTTCTTTTAATACTACATCTGCTGCTCTTTCGAGCAAATGATTACTCATACCCGTTGCAACAGCAGCCAATGTGCCTGTTGAGCATGGACAAATGACCATTTGTTTAGGCGCAGCGCTGCCAGATGCTGGCGGCGAAAACCATTCATCTTTGCCTAATACCACTAATTCACCTTTTAACGGTTCATCAACGTTATGCAGTTGTTCGAGTAATTGTGCTTTCGCTTTGTCTGGGTTCGCGCTTAATTGCAAACCGTGTTCTGTTGCTAACACCACCCGTGCGGCACTGGATATCATTAAAAACACTTGGTAATCGGCCGCAAGCAAACATTCAAGCAATTTAATGCCATAAGGCGCGCCAGATGCGCCCGTCCAGGCTAGGCTAATTGCTTTGGCTTTTTTGGCATAGGCCATGTTGTATCCTCTATCGGTTAAAGCCGTTACGCTAAAGCTTTAATCATTTTTTGGTGAATACCATTAAAACCACCATTACTCATGATAACTACGGTATCACCTTGATTTGCGGTAGCGGCAACTGCATTAATAATATCTTCAATGTTGTTAAACACAGTCACAGGGATTGGCGCATTAGCCATACTGGCTTTGATGTCCCAGTCAATATTGTCTGCTTGATATAAGTAGCCCACATCGGCTAATACCATCGAGTTGGCAAGAGTATCTTTATGTACTCCGCTTTTCATGGTGTTTGAGCGGGGCTCTAACACCACAATAATGTTGCCATTAGCATTGTCGCTGGAAGCTACTTTAGCTCGTAAGCCTTGTAAAGTAGTGGCAATAGCGGTGGGATGATGAGCAAAATCGTCATACACAGACACGCCATTTACGGTCGCTAATAGCTCTAAACGACGCTTTGGTGGACTAAATTGTGCTAACGCCTCAATAGCATGACTTGGCGCTACGCCCACATGACGAGCAGCCGCTATTGCCATTATGGCGTTTTCAATATTATGTTGACCTATTAATGACCAGTTTACTATCCCTTGCGACTCGCCCTTAAACAGTACTTCAAACTCATGACCATCGTCTGCAATAGTACGCGGCTGCCAAGCATTGGGTTCACCTTGGTTCGCTGAAACATTAACAGAATGCTCGGCTAAACCAGTGGTTAAGCTTGTGGCTTTAGAATAGATTTCTTGCTCGCTCCAACAGCCCATATCAATCACTTGTTGCACGGCTTCAACGTCGCTAGGCCAAATCACCTTGCCCTCTCCCGGCACAGTACGAATAACGTGATTAAACTGGCGTTGGATCGCCGCTAAGTCGGCAAATATATCGGCATGATCAAATTCAAGATTATTGATCACTAAGGTGCGAGGATGGTAATGAACAAACTTAGAACGTTTATCAAAAAAGGCACTGTCGTATTCGTCGGCTTCTACTACAAAAAATACTGAGTTACCTAAACGAGCTGACACGCCAAAATTTTGCGGTACACCGCCAATTAAAAAACCTGGCTCGTAACCACAGTATTCTAAAACCCACGCTAGCATGCTGGAAGTAGAAGTTTTACCGTGTGTACCCGCTACAGCCAATACCCAACGGTCTTGTAAAATATGTTCAGATAAAAACTGCGGCCCAGATGTATATTTTATGCCGCGATTTAGTACCGCTTCTACACACGGGTTACCACGACTCATGGCGTTACCAATAACCACTAAGTCTGGTTGATTGTCGCCTTCTTTACCTAATTGAGCTGGATCAAAACCTTGGATTAACTCGATACCTTGTTGCTCAAGCTGGGTGCTCATCGGTGGATAAACGTTGGCATCACTGCCGGTCACCTTATGGCCCATTGCGCGGGCAAGTAGGGCTAAACCGCCCATAAAAGTGCCACAAATACCTAAAATGTGTACGTGCATACTTAACTCTAATTGATCCGTAATATGGCGGTTATTCTAATCTATTGTGCAACAGAATGTCAGTTAACAATGATTGAAATTAATCTAGGGTCTGTTGCTAATACAAAATAAAAAACAGTCCCATACTGAGTAAGGTTGTGAGCAAGGTATTGCGGGTAACATAAGCCAGCACTGTGGCCACCAGCGCACAAGTTAAATAAGGATTATGCACACTAATAGCTAGCTGGCCTTCTGGTGCAAATACAATAGGGGCTAATATGGCAGTTAATACCGCAGGTGCTGAATAGCTTAAAAACGTTAAGGTGTTTTTACTTAAGCGAATAGGCAATTTAGGTTCTAGCAATAAATGTCGGCTGACAAATACCACTGCCGCCATTGATAAAATAATCAACCAGGTCATACGTTTTTATCCTTATGCGCGGCTACCGAACGCGAAGTATCTGAATGCGCTGTAACCGAATGAGCGTGTTCTGAACTAGCACTGTCTGAATGATCATTCTTTGAATTAGAGGCGGCTGATACCTTACTGTCCTCATTGGTAAATTTAGCGTAGCCCATGCCTGCTGCCATACCCGATATTGCCGCAATTAACAGCCCTGCTTGGATCGCGAACACTGCGCACACCACTGCTAACGTAAGCGACACTAAAACGCAGACTAATATTGACGGCTTTTTTACTGTCGGTACTACTAAGGCGATAAATGTGGCGGCGATGGCAAAGTCGAGCCCAAGTTCGCCTAAATTATCGATAGACTGCCCTGCAACAATGCCGAGTAAGGTGGCAATATTCCAGCCGATATAAAAAGTTAGCCCACCACCCAAAGCGTACCAGCGATCAAACTGGTGTTGGATTGGTTTATCGCCATGGTGAGCTTGATTAGCAATAGCAAAGAGTTCATCTGTGAGTAAAAAACCCAGCCCTAAACGCCATTTTAGCGGCAACGGGCTAATATGAGTACGCATGGCCATGGCATACAATAAATGCCTTGAAGTAATTAGTAAGGTAGTTATCAGAATACTGCCGATACCAATACCAGCTTTTATCATGCCGAGCGCAACTAACTGGGCGCTGCCAGCAAAGATAATGGCCGACATCGCTTGGCTTTCAACGGCTGTAAGGCCAACTTCAAGGGCGAACGAGCCTGCTAAAATCCCCCAAGGGATGACTGCTATTGTTAGCGGCATAACGGCAAGCCCGCCCGCTAAAAATGATTTGGTTTTAGTGGTAGTCACACTGATAGATTCGGTTGCGCTCACATCATCTCCTTATTCTGCACTGTCATCTCCTTATGCTGCACTGATAACGCTAACGCGCTAAGTGACAAGAAGATTAGCTTAACGTGAATAAATGAATAAAGCCCCTGAAAATTGATCATTATGGAGAAATTTCAAGCGATGTTGTTGGTCGAGCACTTTAATCCATTAACGAAAAATGCTATTAACACCCAGTGCTAAAACGAAAAATGCCGCTCACGTTAAGTGAACGGCATTACGCTAAAGCGTCTTTTTAATATCTATTTATCAGTCATTTTACAACTGAAGCAATGTTGATATTACTTGGTTTCTACTGCTGCAGGCGTTTTCTCTACTGAAATCAATTCAACTTCAAAAACCAATGTTGAGTTAGCAGGAATAGTGCCAGTATCACGTTCGCCATAGGCTAATTCTGATGGGATAACAAACTTATACTTAGCGCCCACAGGCATTAACTGTACGCCTTCAGTCCAACCAGGAATAACACGGTTAAGTGGAAACTTAGCGGTTTCACCACGTGCGTATGAACTGTCAAATTCAGTGCCATCAGTTAACGTGCCACGGTAATGAACTTCAACAGTATCTTCTGCGGCAGGCTTGTCACCACTACCAGCTTCTAATACTTCATACTGTAAACCAGACTCAGTCGTGGTTACGCCTTCTTTGGCTTTATTGTCTTCTAAGAATTTTTTGCCATCTGCAATTGATTTAGCAGCTAAAGTTTCAGCTTGCTCTAAACGCTTATCGTTTAGTTTTTTATCTAGGTTTTGTAATACAGTCTGCATTTCTTCTTCAGTTAACTGCATTTCTTCGCCTAAGCCATCGCTAAAGCCTTTAATCACCATAGCGCGGTCAACAGCAAAGCCTAATTCTTCTTGCTCTTTAATGTGGCCAGACATGTACTTACCAATTGAACCACCAACACTATATGCTTCTTTTTGAACGTCAGTTGTTAATTCAACTTTCTTTTGAGCAACGTCTTGTTCTTGATTACACGCAGTAAGGCCAACAACGGCTAATGCAACTAACGATAATTTGTAAATAGATTTCATTAAAGCTTCCTCAGCATCCTATAGTGGTTACAATAACCTTAATACATTCAATCAATGAGATGTTTAAGTGGTCATGTTCTTTCGCCACTTTATACTAGTTAAAACGGTTATACCATTGGGTAAACCTTATATGACAAGGTTTAGGACAATAATTCAAGGAGCAAGTTCATGATACGCGTTCCAATGCTGTTTTTTTGGCCAACTTTAGTCTTAGTAAGCCTATTATCTGCATGCCAACCAACAGCAACTAAAGTTCAGGTCATCACTACCGATGCCAGTTACAGTGCAAGTCTGTCAAATGATGCAACCATTGCCTTGGTTAGCACGGCTCATAATGGCGTACAGGTATGGGATCTTACTGACTCAACGTTGTCTTACCAATGGCTCCAAGGCCAACAACAAAATACCAGTAACGTCATTGATACCGCCATATCAGCTAATAATCTGTATGCAGCAACCATTAGCAGCCACTCACTTGCGATATGGCGATTAACCGATGGTTCATCTGTTGGATGGTGGTCTTTGCCTTCTTATGCGCAAAGTGTCGCAATTGCTAATACAGGGCAAACCCTTGTTGGCTTAGTCGATGGATCTGTGATGTCATTGTCACCTGAAAAATCACGCTTAATTCAGTTTTTAGGCCATCATGAAAAAGTGAATAGTGTGTCCATTAGTGCCGATGGCAACACCGCATTGAGCGGCGGTAATGATGGTAAAGTATTACTTTGGCAAGCCCAAACCGGTCAACCATTACAACAATGGCAGCTAGCGTCCCGCATCACTAAAGTGGCGATTAACGATTCAGCGACTCTCAGTTTTGCAAGCGATATCACCGGAAATGCCACCCTGTGGCAGTCGGATACAGGTAATCCAATAAGTCATCTCGATATTAATCGACGCCAAATGAATTTTTCAAGTGCTCGCTTTGTGGATAATGACCAGCAATTGCTCACAGGTACCCCATCAAGAGAAATATTTTTATGGCAAATAGACACCGGTAAACGACTTTCTCGCTGGGAAGTTCAATTGAGTAAAAACACCCAAAACAAAGGCGCTGTAGTATACTCTGCCGCAATGATAGCGCCTGGCTCAATCGTCAGTATTAGCAGCCAAGGTTTAGTTGAATATTGGCAGTAATAACTCAGTAATAAATTAAGTAATAAGAGGTCAACATGGAAAGCGTTTTACAAAAGATTGATGATCTTGAAATGAAACTATCATTTCAAGATATCTCCATTGAAGAGTTAAACCAAGAAGTGATAAAACTCAATGCATTAGTTGCCAGACAGCAACAGCAAATGCTATTAATGGTCAATAAACTGCATTCTATTGAGCCAAGTAACATGGCGTCTTCTGCCGAAGAGACTCCGCCACCCCATTACTAAAGCCTTGCGACTATAAAACATATTTTAGGATATTTTGGCTGTCATCATATTCAGCTGATATTCAGCAAATATGATATAGACTGTCATTTAAACCAAGTGAATAGTCAGTACGATAGCATGAGACTATGCAAGCAATAACCTTGCTTGCCCATAACGATTTACACCATAAATTAGATTATTCTAGGTCGTCATCTAACGTAAATAACTAAGGACAGCCGTCACCTATGCAGCCAAAGCCACTACTCAGCATTGCTACCACAGGCGAACAGATACTGACTCAAATTGCTGAGCCAGTGACGGTGTTTGACGACGCATTACATACCTTAGCCGATAACATGCTCAGCACTATGCTGAATGCTAACGGGGTCGGTATTGCAGCAACGCAAGTATTCAGTAACGCTGCAATGTTTATCATGGCGTCAAATCCAAACGAACGTTATCCCGATGCGCCATCAATGCCTCCAACGGTAGTCATAAACCCACAGATTCTATCGGCATCTGCCGCGACAGAAGCTGATGTAGAAGGTTGCTTATCCATTCCAGGTCAGCGGCTATCTATTGCGCGACACAGCGAAATAGAAGTTCAGTATCAATCGCTTGATGGTCAGTTACATCAACAAACATTAACGGGATTTGTTGCGCGTATTTTTCAACATGAATATGACCACCTGCAGGGTATTACTTTACTTGAACGGGTCAACATCATGACACCTCAGATACTGGTGCCACAATGTTAAGAACATTCTGTATTGGGTTGACTCTCAGTCTTGGCCTATCTGGTTGTGCCTTTAATAGTGTGTTTGTTAACTATCCATCGCAAATAGCGCCATACAAGCAACAACTCAATAGCGATTCACCAACAGCAAAAATCACTGATTTGGCCGACAATATTAGCGGCAATGATGGCTTACTTTACGCCCAAGAATCTGGGCGTATTATGCAGATTGCGGGTGACTTTACTGGCAGTAAAACCTATTACCAGCAAGCCATTGACGATTACCAGATTTTCGATGATAAAGCCATCGTGAGTGCGAGTAAGTTAGGCGCTGGGGCAAGCAGTATTTTACTCAACGATAATGCCATTCCTTACCGAGGCCCAGGTTATGAGCGCATTATGTTGCATCAATATCAGGCGTTTAATTATTTATTTAGTGGTGATGCTCAAGGGGCATTAGTAGAAGTTCGCCGCAGTAATGAACTGCAAAGCATGGAACAAGCACGCTATCAGAAATCACAAAAGTCAGTGCAAGACATGGCCAATGGCACCATTGACGCGCAAGTAGCCCAATTAAGCAAAGAAGCCGGCAATGTCACCAGTTCATTTCTAAACGCTTACAGCTATTACACTACTGGTTTGTTGCACGAACTCGCCAGCGAGCCTAATGATGCGTTTATTGATTACCGAAAAGCAGCACAAATTACCCCAGACAATGTGTATTTACAGCAAGATTTAGTCCGTTTAGCTAAACAACTGGGGATGCCTCAATACGACGAGTTTAAACGTCGCTGGGGAGAGGCGGTAATGCCTACACCCGATCAAGGCCAAGTTGTATTTATTATTGAACGTGATTTTGTACCAGAAAAACAGAGTATTACGGTACCTTTTCCACTTAACGGTAATATTCAATCAGCATCATTAGCGACCTATCAGCCACAACGTCTGTTAATGAATAACAGCCAAATCCAAGGATTAGGCACGCCACTAACAGCACAAACCATTGCTAACATTGACGCGCTAGCAATTAATGCATTAAAAGAAGATTTACCCGCTGCGCTGTTTAGACAAGCAGCAAGAATTTATGCTAAATACCAAATGAATCGCAGTGTACAAAGCAGCAGCCAACGAGCCAACAATCAAGTAGATGCTGCTGCGATGGTAATGCAAATATTTAATGTTATCACCGAGCAAGCCGACCGTAGAAGTTGGTTAACCCTGCCTCGCCAGGCTCAAATTGCTCGACAATTTATCGATGCCGGCAGCTATAATGTTCGCTTAAATAGCAGCCAAAATGTAAATATTGACGTAAAACCAAACCGTACAACATTAATTTGGGCAATAGAGACTGGAAATCGTACCCGTTTTTATTCGATAATCATCTGATAGACGATAATTGCTTATCAACTGTCACTCATCACCAATGGAATTTACTATGAAAAATTTGAAACTGATATTTGTATTAGCTGCAGTAATGGGGCTGAGCGCCTGTCAATCTAAAGTAGAGTATGGTGACGCGACAGAAGTCGAAACCGTTAACGAAAACTTCGGTTCAACTGATCTGCAAGTCATCGCCGCAAAAATGGTCGACAGCATGATGGCATTCCCACCAGTAGTGGTAATGACACAGAGCAACCGCCCGATTGTATTTGTGGACAAAATTAAAAATAAAACTTCTGAGCATATTGATACAGAATCAGTGACCGACACCATTAGCAATAAGCTATTACGCTCTGGTAAGTTCCGTTTTATTGATATGACTAAGGTTGATACTGTACGTAAACAACTTGATTATCAAAACAATGCTGGCATGGTAGACCCATCTACGGCAATTAAATTTGGCCGTCAAATTGGTGCGCAATATATGCTTTATGGCAACTTATCCAGCATCGTTAAACAAGATGGCAGCACCAAAGATGTTTACTACAAAATGACCATGCGGTTAATGGATCTTGAAACTGGCCTAATTGAATGGTCAGATGAAAAAGAAATCCGTAAAATGAAATCAAAGTCTTTTTTAGGCTTATAAATCACTACTCATAGCACTAAAGCCGACATTGTTGTCGGCTTTTTCATACATCTAATAAAAAGTTAGGAACACTAACGTGAAATTGTTATCCACTGAATTGTTTAGTCCTCGGGTCATCAAAACCAGTCTCATTGCATTATGTTGTGCTAGCGTTGTCAGCTGTAGCAGCTCACTTTCAACAGCATCCTTACAACGGGATGGATCTGCCTTTATCAGCCAGGTGCAAGCACAAGCAAGATCCAGCGTAGTATCAAATGCACAATATGAACTGACTTTCTTTTTAAGTGAGCACAGTCAATTTAGTGCAAAGTCAATTGTCCACTTTGACTTAAGCAGCGTGCCAAAATCACTCACCCTCGACCTTAACAAAGCCAATATTAAGCAATTTATTGTTAACGGAACCAAGGTATATCCTAATTACAATGGCGCTTATATTGTGTTAAATCAAAGTCTATTGGTTGATGGTCACAACACTGTAGAAGTTGAATTTACTAGAGAACACAGCACCAATGGCGAAGGCTTACATCGTTTTGTCGACCCAGTAGACAGTAAAGTTTATTTGTATTCACATTTTGAACCAGCAGCCGCTCAACAAATGTTTGCAGTATTTGATCAACCGGATCTTAAAGCCAGTTATCAAATTAATGTTCATGCTCCCAAAGATTGGCAAGTAATCAGTGCCATGCGTGAAACCAATGTGGTTGACCAAGGCGATACTAATTTATGGACCTTCCCTGCTACACCCAAATTAAGCCCATATAATTTCTCTATGCATGCTGGTCCGTACCATGTTTGGGAAGATAACTCAGGCCGTTATCCGATGCGTTTATTTTCGCGTCAGTCTGTTGCCAACCAAGTAACCCCTCAAGATTGGTTTACCTATACCAAACAAGGTTTAGACTTTTTTGATCGCTACTTTGGCATTGCTTATCCGTTTAAAAAATACGACCAAGTATTGGTGCCAGACTTTTTATACGGCGCCATGGAAAACGCAGGAGCAATCACTTTTTCTGAAGACCGTTTCTTATTTAATGCTAAGATGACGGCCGAACAAAAAGAACGTTTAGCTGGCGTTATCATGCACGAAATGGCGCACCAATGGTTTGGCGACTTAGTCACCATGAAGTGGTGGAATGGCTTATGGTTAAATGAAAGCTTTGCCTCATTTATGGGCACCCTTGCTACGAGTGAAGCCACTGAATTTAGTCATGCATGGCGCACCTTTTATGCCTCTGGTAAACAAGCTGCATATCATCAAGACAGCTTAGTCACGACTCACCCAATTGAAGTGCCTGTGGCCACCAGCCAAAATGCCTTTGATAATATCGACGCCATTACTTATCAAAAAGGCGCATCGACTATCAAACAATTGCGTCATTTACTCGGCGAAGAAACCTTCCGCCGTGGAGTGAGCCAATATTTACAACAATACAGTTATCAAAATGCTGAGCTTAATGACTTTATCGACAGTCTAGCCAAAGCCAGTGGTCGTGATTTGTCTTTATGGACCAAAGAATGGTTGTACGCAGCGGGGGTGAATACCATCAAAGCTCAGTACACATGTCAGCGAGGTCAAATTGACTCATTTGGTTTAGTGCAAACATCTGATGATGAAGAACATCCAACACTACGTGAGCAACGAGTACAACTAGGGTTGTTCAATAAAACTCGATATGGACTAGAAAAACAACAAGTGATTGCAGTGACATACAAAGGCGCTTATACCGACGTTGATGAGCTAATTGGCGAGGTTTGTCCTGATTTAGTTTATCCAAACTATGATGACTGGGGATTTGTGAAAGTAGCACTAGACTCTAGCTCATTTAACACCGCCAAACAGTCTCTAGGCCAAGTTACCGATCCGCTATTACGCTCTATGTTGTGGCAAAGCATGTGGGACAGCGTCATTGATGGTAATACATCATTGGATCAGTTTTTAAATATCGCGTTAATTAATGCGCCACTTGAAAAAGACTACACTATTTTAGGTCAAGTACTTGGTAATCTGCAGCGTGCTAAGAACTATCTCGATTTAATGGCGCCAGCTAATGCCGCTTACAACAGTAAGATATCTAAGGCGCTTAGCCAAATGAGCCTGCGGATGAGCATGGAAAGCTACCGTAATAGTGATTTCCAACGCCGCTGGTTCGATGCTTATATTAGTTTATCTAGCCATGGTGATGCGTTAAAACATATCCAATCGTTACTACAAAGCAAGAGCCATATTAAAGGGTTAAGCATAGATCAAGACTTACGCTGGGCGATGATCCGCCAGTTAAACCGTTATGATTACGGTGATGCTCAGGCGCTACTTGCCAAGGAAAAGCATCTTGATCAATCTGACTCTGGTGAAAAAGCTGCGATTGCAGCCGAGGTTATCCGTCCGCAGTCATCGCTTAAACGCCATTGGTTAAATACCATTGAAAACAATGACAGCATGGCGTTCTCGAAAATTCGTGTCGCAATGTACAATATCTATCCAGCTGAACAAAAGCTATTAAGTGCGGCAACCGCAGAGCAACGCTTTGCCAACCTAGCGTTAATGGACGATAAAGGTCCGGTGTTTATGCGCAGTTTTGCGGCGCAATTAATTCCAACCGATTGTAGTGCAGCAAATATAGATGCTATTAGTCAGGTTTTAGATACACAAACAGGTTTATCAAAACTGGCAAGACGTGCGCTACTTGAAACTCGCCAACAAGAACAACGCTGCGTGAAGATCAAACAAACATTACAGTAAGCTTATCCAAAACAATGGTAAATCAATTGAGTTAAACCAAAAAAGCGCTGATATTTATCAGCGCTTTTTATTAGCATTTATAGAATGGGCTCATCGCACTGCGCGTTAGTAGCCATCAAGTTCAATAGCTCATGAATAAGCATCACCATTACCACTCACTAAGTGCGCACGCAAAAGCTCATCATCACTGGAGCATGGTCGGTACTGTCGCTGTCGCGTTCATAGTCAGGCCGAACTAGATGACGATCAAATGTTTTATAATCAATGATATGAGCGAGGTTTTGCTGCTGAGTCGGATTAAACTCACTTGAGACTAATATATAATCGAGCACCGAACCACTGTTGCCATAGTAATGTGTCGGCTGTCTCGCTGGATGCGGTTGCTCATCCACTAATGCGCTTGACTCAAATTCATCTTGGGCCAATGTTGCATTACATTTGGTCGCGTCGATAAACAACTCATAGCTGTCAAACAAACTGCTTTGCTGTAACTCAGCCATCAATGAGGTTTCACCCAGCTTAGCCAGCCCAGGGTCTTCAATATCACTGCGATACACGCGTAATTGATTATTAAATGCCGCTAACAGTTCGCTGCCCATGGTGTCATTAAAATCCCCCATCAGCATAAAAGGCTGCTGAGTTTGTTGTCGTCTCATCAGCATTTGATGGCACAGCAATGCTGATTCACTGCCGCGCTGTAAACTGGATGCCCAACGTCCTAAGACTTGCCGTGCAACAAAATCAGCACCGCCATGTAAGCCACTTTCACTGATATCGTCACGACTCACGCCACTGCGTTTAGACTTAAGATGAATGACATAGCAATCGCATGGACCAAACACCGGTAACTGTATGGTTGCTCTTAACGGCTTACGACTAAAACTAAATGACTCAGCTAGACCTAACTGGTTGATCCATTGCGGATCGGGGCTAACATTAGCCGAATCAATAATAGGATACTTCGATGCTATCGCGACCACTGGGCTACGATACACATAGTCACTGACGACCTCTGGTAAATCTAGCGCCACAAAATATTTATAACCTAAAGACTCAGTCAACCTAGCTAATGCATCAGGGCTAAACACTTCTTGGAAAGCAATAATGTCAGGTTGGTTGTGGCTAATAAACTCACTTAACCATGCACATTTTTTTTGCCATTGCTTATCACTGTAGATGTTTTCAAAATCGTAGTAGGCGTGAGGCGGTTCAATAAAGTTAAATAAATTAATGCTTACGACACTGAATGTAAGCTCGGGGGATGGAGCGGTTGATACATCATTTAGGTCCAAAATATTTTGCTCTCTGTAAAACTTATATTAAGGGTACTAACAACATTGTTATTTGTCGAATTTAACTCCCCTCAACCTGGAATAATGCAACATAAACAAAATAACCTAAAAAAACTGAACCTACATTCACAAATACGCGTAATGCATCATAGTTAGACGTTAAGTGATATCTGATTGACTATCCCCGATATAGCTGATCCGATAAAGTAACACCCGACGTTCTAAGACAATCATCCTCCGTAAGACCCTTTATGGCTTATCCCTCACCCTGATAAGCCATTTTTTTACGGCATTGTTTCTATAGCGCATGCGCTTATCGAACAATATTGAATAGGAGTATATGATGGTGTCACACAATGCAAAGAACCGGCATGTTTGCCGAACAATACAAGTAGGCATTGCTAGTGCTGTTGGGGTTTTAATATTAATTGGCCAACCCGTTTGGAGTGCCAGTGAGGACAACATGCTATTTCACTTTACTGATCCAAGCCATTTTACAGAGTGGAACATCAATAATGACACTGTGATGGGCGGTATTTCGCAAAGCCAAATTAAGCAGAAGCAGCAAGCATTAGTATTTTCTGGGCATGTTTCCTTGGCAAATAATGGCGGATTTGCCTCGACAGAATCAACCTTTTTACATCAAATTTCCGATGCATCATTACTCACTCTCACGGCTAAAGGTGATGGAAAAACATATCAAATCCGGTTAAAAACACCGAGTTTGTCTTATGGTGAAGCCTATGTGGCTAACGTTAATACTCAAGCTAATACACTCACTCAACATACTTTTACCCCGGCAGACTTTACAGTCAACTTTAGAGGGCGAACCGTCACGAATGCACCATCATTAAACTTTGAAGATATTGATCGTATTGGTTTTCTTGTTGCACAAAAACAACAAGGTCCATTTATAATTGAGTTACACTCGGTACAGTTTGACCGATAAATGCGTTAATACATAAGGGTATTCATTGAATTTACCAATACACATAAAAGGCATTATTTTCGACTTAGACGGCACCTTAGTTGAGTCCAGTTTAGACTTTGACTTAATTCGCCAACAAATTGGTTGCCCTAATGGTATAGACCTCCTTAAATACGTCGATGAGTTAAGCTGCAAAGCCACTCAAGCCAACGCAAACAAGATTATTCTTGAGCATGAATATCAAGATGCTATAAGTGCCAAACCAATCAAAGGCATGACCGAACTAATTAACGCTATTGAAGCAGCAAAATTACCTACCGCCATAGTGACTCGTAACAGCCTTGCTGCCAGTGCAATGAAGATAACACAAAATAATATTGCCATAGATCACGTGCTAACCAGAGAACACTTCCCAGCCAAGCCGGCACCCGATGCGTTACTGGCCATTGCAACACAATGGCAAATTAATCCGCAGCACATTATCTATGTTGGTGATTACTTATACGATATTCAAGCGGCTAACAACGCGGGAATGATTGCCTGTTTAATTAATCATGGCATTGAACGTGATTATCAACACTTAGCCGATATTGTCATCGAAGAGTTAAGCCAACTGCAGACATTATTAATCAATAACTCAACGAGCGATTAACGCCAGTAATAACGTTAATAATACTTAAAAGTGACACAATATGAATATGAACCCAATTCACCCTAAAAAATTATTGAATAGTAAGTGGACCAAAGTTAACGTGGTTCAAAAATTGAAGCATTTTACTGTGGCTAAAGTGGAGTATGACGAGCAACAAAACGTGGTTGAATGTTTTATCCGTGCAGAAATGAATGCCGAAGAATTTTCAATTGACTGGCGCGATCTTAAAGATCCGCAACTGTGGAAAATTGGCTGGCAATAATCTACTGTAAACGATGGTGTTCGTAATGCTAACTTGTAATAAAAAAGTGACTCAAGCAGTTAGTCTTGAGTCACTTCAATAATATCGCATTAGTTGTTAATACATGAGCGTAGGCTTATTCCGGCCTTAATATTTCTATTCTATTAATCTGAACTGTAGCGTTTCCAAACCCCAATCAGATAACATTACATCCTGAATTCGTTGGCCATCGCCTTCGCTGCTGCACCCCCACATTCTAGCACACGTCTGCCCAGCGATATTTGATCCGGTACCTTTTGAAGTGTCAGGTAGCATATGATTTAATTGTGCGATATGTGAGCCAAACATGTCTTCAAATGTATCCATCTGCACGTCAATGGTTTCCATTTCACCTTGAGGAAAAACAACCGCTGCCGTTTGTATATTTTTATCAGTACCTTGAGGATTTAATTGAACAACATCCTGCGAAATCAAAGCGTAAAGTTTGCTAAACGGTAAATCTTTAGTTGATTCATGTAAGTAAAGTATTTGCCCATAATTTCTGGCTGCTAAATTATTTTCTTCATAAGCTCTAGCAAGGTATTGATCTGCAAGTGCCAAATCTTGTTCTACCATGCCACCACCTAAATATATTTTACCTAGCAAAAATGACGACTGTGCGTGACCCAGTTTTGAAGCATACTTTAAAAAATCGATACCCTCGTCGACATCTTTCAAAGGAGTATCTTGTAAATACAAAACACCCGCCTTATATTTTGCGTCCAACACACCATACTTACCTGCACGTCGGTACCATTTCAACGCCATGTCTAAATCTTTATCAGTACCATAACCAGAGTAATATAATTCACCTAACATGGCCATTGCAGAGGAGTGACCTCGTTTAGTTAAAATGCGGTAGGCTTTAAAGTATTCAATACATTCAGACGTGTTGCACTCAGGCAATTGGTTTGCATGGCTTTTAAATGGAGCGAAAGCGAGAAAGCTTAATATTAAGCTCAAAATAATAGCATTTTGTTTCATCATGTTAAGTCCTTTTTATATACGATTCATTACTATTAGCATTTATATGCAAAATGTCTATAGTAATTATGTCTATAAAACTAACCGTACGTTATATCTAATATTATCAATCAATTATCAAGTTATTCTGCAAAGCAATCTAATACTCCAATAATATCCACTTGCCAATTACGATTGAAATCAGCCTACGGCTGGTGAATATGCTCAAATTAGATCAATTTACCGCACACATCAATTGTTCAGCCAAATCGAGTTGCTTCAAATCGATTCAATAACCGATGCACCACATAACACAGTAATAATGTTGCCACGATAGCGACTAAGATGCTGCTTATTCGGTACAAAGCACTGAAAACTAAGTCGTTATCTGGGGTTAAGTATTGACCGAATAATATCCCTAAGGTGGTCATAGCACCGAATCCCACACCTGAGCCACTCGCTTCTCTCACGTGTACTTGGCTAAACAACATTAAGCCTATCCACAATAGTGGTATCACAAAAATCAATAATCCGGACCAATCATAGAGCAACCCTTGTCCCACTAAGCCAAAAGTCACGCCAAACAAGGTACCGATGGCACGTTTGCGCGCGTAACCGAGTGCACCATTCCAATGCATTGGGAATAACAATAACAAGGTAGTAGCTTGAGCAGACATAGAATCACGTAAGTTAAAGACCTGAAAAACCACAAATGATGCAGTTGCAATAGATGCTCCGAGTAGCGCTTCATGGCGCATACGGTTAGGCACTTTAACCACGGCAGCAACTGGCGTTCTTGGTTCAACATCGGGCCATAGAGCCGTCATAGCATAAGCAATGACGACTGATGCTGCCGTTGCCCAAAAATTACTAAAAATGAGATTGTTAATATCGACACTTGGATAACTGGCAAAGTGCAGCATAATGCTTAGGCTAATAACCCCATTAGCGCCAAATAAAAACAAGCTGCCACGTGACATTGCAGCAAAACGATACAAAAAAAGCACAAACACAATAGGTAATATCACCCCTGGGTGAGCACCAAATAAACCGCCTAAAATACCTACTTCAATCCCAGACATTACAGATGATGCCAACAATTGCCTCATCGCATGAGCATTCATCACAGGGACTAAACCGAGTAATAACATTGGAGTGACGGTAAAAAACACACCATAACTGAGATCGAAAAACTTACATATCGCAAACCCTAGCGTGGCGCCTGTTGCAATGCGTAAACATTGACGTAAATCGTTTTGAGTCAAAGGACTATGGCGTAATAACATATAAACAACCTAGGGTATTGATACAAGATACAGCACGCTAAATGAATAACCTGCTGCATTGTCTTGAGTGTGATTTGATATAGTGATTAGTAACAAGCAATATTGAGCTTAATGGCGACGTTAATAAATATAATGCAGTGTGCTGATAACCTTGATTTGAACCTTAGCTAAGAAGCCAAGCAAACCACTATTGGGGACTAATTGCACCGTTGCACGTGCTCCAGCAGGTAATGCATTAACGCCTTGGTGGTCAAGTTCAAGGTGTAAACGTAAACGCTGAGCGTCACGTACCCAACGTACAGACTCTTGCGGATCTGCTAAACGGCCATTTGCATCAAATTGTCCTGCACTCACACCAGCATCTACGGTACTCACTTTGGCATGGTACAAACGCCCAGGTTGACCATCAAATGCAATAAGTGCAGTTGATTGTGGCTCAATACCTCGTAAGCTTTTTTCTCTAAAGTCAGCAATAATATCAACGATTTCTGACACTACAGCCAATAGCGGCTGACCGACAGTGGCAAAGCTGCCGACTTCTAACTGTAAGTTGGTTACCACCCCATTTTGATCGGCGCGAATTTGAGTGTAAGACAGGTTTAACTCTACTTGAGCCAAACGGTTTCGAGCTTGACGCACTTTTAAATTATCTTCGCCATTGCGTCCACGGCTTACCACTAGCTTAGTTAAGCGTGCTTTGGCGGCAAGTAAGTTAGCCTCAGCCGTAACGGCATCACTTTGAGCTTGATCGGTTAACTGCTGCGATACACCTCGAGAAGCGTACAATGCATCAAGGCGTTTTGCTTCACTGTTTCTCTGCTGTGCACTACTTTGATTTGCCTGAACATCTGCTTTGGCAGCAAGTATCGATGCATCAAGTTCGGCGTTATCTTGTTTTGCTTGCTCTAACGCCAATGTAGCCTGCTCAGCCGCTAACTCATAAGGGGCTGAGTCGATGCTAAATAACACATCACCTTTAGCCACTAATTGGTTATTTTCGACTGCAATAGAAGCAATTTTACCACTGACTTGCGGCGTTACTTTAGTGACCATTCGTGTTGCCATGGCTTGTGGCGTCATTGGCATCACAGCGTCGGCAAACATAAAGTAGCCAAACACTGATACAAACAGGAATATAGATACTCTAACGAGTCGTGCAAATTGTTGATCTGGAGTCATATTCTTTCTCATTTGGGAATTTTGTTGTCTTGTTCAGTGTTCTTATGCAGCACAGCAAGAGCGTTATCACTGATCAGACTGATGACACGTTCAAATTCACTTAATTCTTGGCTGCTAATGCCGGCTAATAAATTACGTCGCACTAGCATGATTTTACTTTCCATCTGCTTAAGCATCTCAATCCCATCAGGGGTTAAGCTGACAATGCGTGCCCGTTTATCTTTTTCGCAGCAATGGCGTTGCATATAGCCCTGCTCTTCTAATTGATTAAGGGTGCGCATTAATGATGGCAATTCAATTTCTAACGCATCTGCAAGCACCTTTTGGCTGACGTTGTCCCCTAAGCGCAATAACTTCCACAATGCTGTCCAGCGAGGATGAGTAAGACCTAGCGGGATTAATTCTGCATCGGCAGCCGTTCGCCATAAGCGGTGCAATCGACCTAAATTTTCAGCTAGAGACAGTTCTTTTAATCTTTCTAATTCTTGGGACATGATTAGCACTCACTTAATTAGCGTGCTAACCATTATAACTAGTTAGCATGCTAAGTAAATAATTTTATCGAATAAGATAAACCACGATGAAATAACAGAGTAAATATAATACCGCTGTCATTTCGACATTAAATAGTCTTATTGACACATGCATTATGTGTCAATAAGACTATTTAATGCATGCCACCAAAATCATTAATAGTATATTAATCAATATCTTATTCAAAAATTAAAAGTTGGCACGTCTTGTGTAATGTCATCGGTATCTAAATGACTTTGCGCTAAGAGGACTTATGAGCAAAAACAAACTCACCGGCTTTGCACTATTAATCGTGCTTGTGGCTTCCTTCACTGTATTACTTAGTTTAGGCAGCGGTATATACCGAGAAAAACCGCCTATTCCAACGGCGTTTACTGACACCAGTGGCCACCCCATATTTACCGAAAACGATATTGAACAAGGTCAACTTGTTTGGCGATCAATGGGTGGGCATCAGTTAGGATCTATTTGGGGTCATGGCTCTTATGTGGCACCAGACTGGACTGCTGATTGGTTACACCGTGAAGCACAAGCTTGGTTGTCTATTACGGCTAAAGCACGTTTCAATCGTGATTTCGCAGAACTCGATTCTGAACAGCAAGCAGGGTTAGAAAAAGCCCTCAGAAATGATATGCGCCATAATACGGTTGTCGAAAGTGCAGAGGATAAAACCTATGTTACGCTTTCAAACACCAGAGTTGCGGCGATAAATGAAGTGACTCAACACTATTTATCACTTTTTGGTGACGATCCTGCACTGTCATCACTGCGCGAACAATATGCAATGAAAGAAGGTACTATCACCGATGCTAGCCATCGTGAACTGCTAAATGCTTTCTTATTTTGGGGCTCATGGGCAGCGGTAACCGAACGTCCTGGTTACGATTATACTTACACCAATAACTGGCCATATGACCCACAGATAGGTAATTTACCGACTTCAGATAACATAGTTTGGTCGGTGTTGAGCGTAGTGACATTGATTCTTGGTATTGCCATGTTGATTTGGCACCATGCTTGTTGCAAAGAAGAAGCATTACCAGAACCCGCTAAAGATGACCCATTATTTTTCACTAAACCTACGCCATCGCAAAAAGCCGTAGGTAAATACTTTGTCACTGCGATTGGGCTGTTTTTACTGCAAATACTGCTTGGCGGAATTACGGCACACTACGCGGTTGAAGGCCAAGAGTTTTATGGTTTCCCATTATCTGAAATTCTGCCTTATTCGGTCACTCGAACTTGGCATACTCAACTTGCAGTATTTTGGATAGCCACAGCTTGGTTAGGCACTGGCTTATACATTGCCCCGGCACTCTCTGGTTACGAGCCGAAGTATCAACGCCTAGGGGTAAACATTCTTTGGGGCGCGTTAGTTGTTATCGTCCTTGGCTCTATGGCCGGAGAGTGGTTGGGTGTTCAGCAGTATTTTGATCTAGACATGAACTTCTTGTTTGGTCACCAAGGATATGAATACATCGATTTAGGCCGCGTATGGCAAGTATTGTTGCTGGCAGGTTTATTAATTTGGTTAGCGTTAGTCACTGCTTCAATGCGCCCAGCGTTAAAAGTCAGCAACGACATGCAACCGGTTATTTGGGTGCTATACGCTTCTTGTGTCGCCATTGGCTTATTTTATGGTGCAGGCCTGTTTATGGGCAAACACTCTAACCTAGCGATTGCAGAATACTGGCGTTGGTGGGTGGTCCACTTATGGGTTGAAGGCTTCTTTGAAACATTTGCGACATCTGTAATAGCATTAATGTTAGTTCGCTTAGGGCTTATCCGTGCTCGAAGTGCCAATGGTGCGGTATTGTTCTCAACCGTGGTGTTTTTAACCGGTGGCCTAATCGGTACTTTGCATCACTTATACTTTACCGGTACTCAAACATCAGTCATTGCTTGGGGAGCGATATTCTCAGCACTTGAAGTTGTGCCGTTAGCATTAATTGGTTTTGAAGCGATGGAAACCTATCGTTTACGTAAAGCCAGCCCTTGGATGGAGCGTTATCACTGGGCGATTATGTTCTTTGTGGCGACTTCGTTCTGGAACTTAGTGGGTGCTGGTGTATTAGGTTTCTTAATTAACCCACCTATCTCGCTATACTTTATCCAGGGCTTAAACACCACGGCAACCCATGCTCACGCGGCATTTATGGGCGTGTATGGCATGCTAGGTATAGGATTGATGTTATTCTGTTTACGCGGATTAACAGGCAATATGCAATGGAACCACAAATACCTTAAAGGCGCATTTTGGACCTTAAACATAGGTTTAGCCGCTATGGTATTTATGTCGCTATTGCCAGTGGGTATTGTGCAGTTCTTTGCTGCTATCGATCACGGTTACTGGTATGCCCGCTCACCTGCTGTTATTCATAGCGACTTAGTTGAAAACCTCGTATGGATGAGAATGTTCGGCGACATTATCTTCAGTATTGGTGGATTATTAATGGCGGCGTTCTTATTTGACCTTATTAAGAAGGCCATCGTCAGCAAAGGCGCTAAAGCGAAGCAAGCTGGTGCATTAACGATTAACTAAGTATGCATTGATAAACGCGCTTTAATAAACATCATCAGGGGCCTTTATGGCCCCTTTTTTATCTACAATTTGGCCTTTGCCCTTGTTGTTATATTCACACTTGTCATAATGACATCAATTTATTGTTAACTGGAGTTTGACATGGCATTGAGTCAAGCAGACTTAACCCGTATCGCACTTGATATTACCGCTAACTTATCTAATCGAGACCGTTTTTCACGTTTATTAACCACGGTAAGAGAAACGCTCGATTGCGATGCTGCGGCGCTATTATCATTCCAAGGTCATCAATTTACCCCTTTAGCAATTGATGGGTTAAGTGCTGACGTACTTGGACGGCGCTTTATTTTAAACGAACATCCTAGGCTTGAAGCCATTGCTCGAGCAGGAGATATTGTCCGTTTCCCTTCCGATAGCGAGCTTGCGGATCCTTACGATGGCTTAATCCCCAATGTCGACGGCGACTTAAAAGTGCATGCCTGTATCGGCTTACCGTTATTCGCTAACGAGCAACTCATTGGCGCACTCACCATCGATGCACTCGACCCAAACAAATTTGATCAATTCACCAATAATGATTTACGCAGTTTTAGTGCTATTGCTGCGGTTTCTTTAAACAATGCATTACTGATAGATAAACTCGAAAAACAAGCCAACAATTTTACGATTCCGGATACTAAACCATCAGGGCAACTGCATGAAGAAACTGAAATCATCGGTCAAGCGGATAACCTTCTATCTCTGCTTAATGAAGTCAATGTCGTCGCAGCAACAGAGCTCAATGTATTGATTTTAGGAGAGACCGGTACCGGTAAAGAACTAATAGCCAAAGCCATTCACCAAAACTCTGTGCGAGCCAATAAGCCGCTAGTATATTTAAATTGTGCCGCGCTGGCTGAATCCGTTGCCGAAAGCGAACTCTTCGGTCATGTCAAAGGGGCCTTTACAGGCGCAATTAGCCATCGTAGCGGCAAATTTGAAATGGCCGATAAAGGCACCCTATTTTTAGATGAAATTGGCGAATTAGCACTTAATTTACAAGCTAAATTGTTGCGAGTACTGCAATACGGGGATTTACAAAAAGTCGGTGATGATCGTAGCTTAAAAGTGGATGTTCGTATTATTGCTGCAACCAATAAAGATCTTAAAAACGAAGTATTAGCCGGACGATTTAGATCTGATTTATATCATCGTTTAAGCGTGTTCCCGGTTATGGTTCCGCCGCTAAGAGAACGTCAACAAGATATCCATTTGTTAGCCGGATTCTTTATCGAGCGCTATCGGCAACAATTACACTTAGCCCATTTGGGGTTAGAGCCTTCATCACTGCAATTACTCGAGCAATATGATTGGCCTGGTAACATTAGAGAACTTGAGCATGCCATCCATCGAGCTGCGGTATTAGCCAAATCACAAAGCCAAAAAGACGGTATATGCATCATTAAAAATAGTCATTTTGAATTTGCACAGCCATCGTCCACTGCTATACATTCAAACAAAAATCTTCCGATTAAACAGTCGGTAACATCTTTACCACAAACAAGCTTACGTGATGCAACAGACCAGTTCCAAAACCAATTTATCCAACAGATATATAGTCAACAAGGGAGTAATTGGGCTGCAACCGCACGCCAATTGCAAATCGACTCGGGTAACTTACATAGGCTAGCTAAACGCTTAGGATTAAAATAAAAAAAGTGAAAAAAATCAGTTGAAATATTAGACGTAATAAGTGACGATGCGCCCTAACCATCTATACAAATGATCTGTACTAATTATTTGTACTAAATAGTCAAACTTAGCAAGATATTGTAGTCTGACTAATATGACGCCTGTTTTGGAATGATATAATCCTTATGATAAATTCGTTACGCTCTACTTTACTTGCTGCGACAGCCATTGTGTTAAGTTTTTCGAGTGCTGCTGTTGAGTATCGCCTACCTGCTGAAGGCAGTAATTTAGTAGGTGAAAATCAATATTATGTTGTTCCTGAGGGGAAACTAACCTTAGAGCAAATTGCTTCACAGTTTCAGCTAGGGTTGACTAATTTATTAGAAGCTAATCCAGGTGTTGATCCATTTCTACCTAAACCGGGTAGCACATTATTGATCCCGCATCAGCTAATTCTACCTAACGCTAAAAGAGAAGGTGTGGTCATTAACTCTGCCGAGATGCGTTTGTATTATTATCCGAAGGGTAAAAATACTGTCGAAGTATTGCCTATTGGTATTGGTCAAATTGGTAAAGACACCCCTGAAAATTGGGTAACAACAGTACAACGTAAACGCGCTAATCCAACTTGGACACCTACGGTTAATATTCGTAAATCATACGCGGCTAAAGGGATAACATTACCGGCTGTATGGCCAGCAGGCGCTGACAACCCAATGGGTTTATTCGCCCTTTATGTCGGTAACTTGTATGCGGTTCACGGTACTAACGCCACGTTTGGTATTGGTTTACGGGTAAGTTCTGGCTGTGTTCGTTTACGCGATGAAGACATTGAACATTTATATAATAGCGTACCGGTTGGCACACGTGTTGAGTTTATTAACCAACCGATTAAAGCCACTGAAGAACCTGATGGTAACCGCTATTTAGAAGTTCATGAGCCACTGTCACGAACTCAAGCTGAATTTGATTCGTTAGAACCAGTAGCACTATCATTCGATAAAGCCATGACTCGCTTTGTTGCTCACCCAGACACTGACTCATTTACATTAAAACGATTACTTGAGCAACGTACTGGAATGCCAACTCGGATTAATCCATAAGCATTAATCCATAAGACATAAAGATGTTTGGATTTATGCAAACATAACAAAAAATGGCTTTGTTAATTCAGTAAACACTGTGATTAACAAAGCCATTTTTTATATTAGCTTGATAGTTATTCTGAACTCGAAATAAGAAATCTGGTTACTTATCGGGTGTGGTTATCGTCGACCCATTCTGCTCAACATTATCGCTATCACTCACATTCTGGCTATCCCCCAATACTTCACTGGTTTGTGCTAATGCATGTAAGTCTTCCATCGCAACGTTAATATCACTCTGACCAGCATTAATTAGCTCCTCGGCTTGTTCAGCAAATGAAGTCTGTTGATCCATTTCTTGCAGTAACGCGGCGGCATTTTCTTCTGTCACGCTCGACTCTGCAAACGGATATTGCTGGGTATTTGCTTGATTCATGTCAGTAGATGCTGCTTGAGTGCGATTTAACGCAGAGCTGATTGTCGGCTGCATAATCATAGCGGTAATAATCACAATAGCAGCTGCCGCCACCAAGCTAAGTTTACCCCTAGAAATTGGCGTTTTGTTATCCGACATTGAAGACGTTTTCCCTTGACTGGCTAAACGCTCGCTATCAACTTGAGGTAACCCCGACGATTCAGGCCCTTTAGTGCGCATGCCGATAAATTGACCGCCATCATAAATCTCCATTTGATGGCTCGACACCTCACCTTCAACAATACCTGAACTGACAATAATGAGTTTATTACAATGTAATTTACCTTTAAATAAACCAGACACTCGCAGCTCTTGGCAAAAAACTTCACCTTCAACAACACCACTAGGCTCAATTTTTATTTGATCGGTTGAACTGATTTTACCCTTAGTTTGGCCCGCTATCATTGCAGGACCCTGGAGGTGCATATCACCGTCCAACGCCATATCGACACCAATATAGGTCATGCCCTTATTTTTATTATTCATTTTGGGTCCTTGTTAGGGGTAGTACTCTAGGTTAATACTTTTGGTTAATCGATTGTTATTTTTATCACCAGAGCTTAAAGGAAATACACTTCATAATAAAGTATGTCGTTAATGGTATACTACCCAGATCAACAATTTACCCTAAGTACTATGTCGCCATTACAAGTTTACCAACAACGTCTTCAGCAAAATATTGTTGATGATCCTGCGCAGCTGCAAGCCATACTCGCGCTAGATGTGCTTTATCAGCAATGCCTATCGGTTAGTCAAAATAGCCGTGGCTTATATTTATGGGGCGATGTCGGCCGAGGGAAAACCTTTTTGATGGATCTGTTCTATCAAAGCTTGTGTAGCCAGAGTCTGTGCGATCAAAATATCCCTAACTCAAAGCCTCAAGCAGATAAAACCGTATTACGCCTGCACTTTCATCGTTTTATGGCCATGGTCCACCAGCAATTAAATCAAACATCGGGGATCCGTGATCCATTAACTTACATTGCTAAGCAGATTGCGGCTAAATATTCTGTTATTTGTTTTGATGAGTTTTTTGTTGCAGACATCGGTGATGCTATTTTACTCGGTCGATTATTTGAAACCTTATTTCAATCAGGCGTCACCTTAGTCGCAACCTCAAATGTACCGATTATTGACTTATATAAAAATGGTTTACAGCGCGATCGTTTTTTACCCACTATCGATCTGCTCTTGCAATACACCCAATCGATTCATTTAGACGGTCAAATCGATCATCGCTTACACTCTCGCGCCGCAACGTCAACAACATCAGCCAACTGGTTAACATTACCGTCGACAATAACACCTCAAGCGGTGTTTACACTTTTGTATCAACGATACCCACAAGCTAATGCCAGCATAGCAAATACATCTGACTCAATTGAAATTTGTCAGCGCGCTATTGCCATTGAGGCTCAATATGGACAACTTGCCTGGTTTGAATTTTCAGCGTTGTGCCAAGGGCCGCGTTCGGCATTGGATTACATTGAATTAGCCGGACGATTTAGCCATGTATTACTCAGCAATGTGCCTAGATTAGGCGGTGAAGTACGCAGTTGGATTAAAGCTCGCGGCACTGAAGATGGTGCACTAGCAACCACCACTGGCGAGCGACAACTGGCGTATGCCAGTGAAGACGATCCGGCTCGACGTTTTATTAGTTTAGTGGACGAACTGTACGATCAAAAAGTGATGTTAATCCTCTATAGCGACTGCAACTTAGAAGATTTATATGTCGATGGGGCATTACAGTTTGAATTCAGACGCACTTATAGTCGCCTTATTGAAATGCAACAATGGGCGTAAATAGGCCTGCGGTACTGAAATAAAGCGCTTAACAGGCCACTCTGTGATGTAGCTTATGCTGCTTGATAATTTTCAACGTCACTAAATCGACGTAAAAAGTTGTCAAGAGCATCATTGGTTGGATAATCGAATTGGTACTTATTGTGAAAAAATACCGTCAAGCTAACCTGAGCATCAGCTAAGGTAATGGTATAACCATCGTGATCCGTTTGCGCACTAATACCGCATAACCAATAATCATGACCATGATGACCGTCTTCAAGCGCCCGCTTTTCACCATATTGCGTGACTTTATTAAACACTTTCAATGCGCGGTGAATATCAATTTCATTTTTCATATCATGCTCTGCTATTAATGTTTTGCATTGTCATTCAAGGATACTATACGCCAATTGCACTTAATAGATCAGCGAAGAACAACATGATAGATCTGCAAAGCACAAAACAATAGATCAACCCTGAGTCGGTCAGTCTACTTCGGCAGTATTTTTTCGCTGAAAACATTTCCCTTTGTTAACACAACAAGGCAGAATCGCGATACTTTATAACAGACAGAACCTATACCATGCCTGATATTGTGATTGCCTTTTTTGCCCTCGGTTTGCTTGCCGGGTTGATAAAGTCTGATTTAAAAGTCCCTAAAGCGACCTACGAAACCCTATCTATCTTGCTTATGCTGACGCTAGGACTAAAAGGTGGCATGGCACTGCATGGTGAAACAGCCAATTTAGCGATCTCCGAATTACTGTCTGTTATTGCACTTGGGTTCATTATCCCGCTTAGCCTTTATCCTCTACTGCGAAAATTAATTCAATTACCGCAAAAAGAGGCCATTAGTATTGCAGCCCATTACGGCTCAGTTAGTGCGGGAACATTTGCCGTGGTGATGACTATGGTCGATCAATCTCAGTGGCCTTTACGACCAGAAACAACGCTGTATCTAGTACTCCTCGAATTGCCTGCAATTATTATCATGCTATGGCTACACCGCTACCTACAAGCGAAGGTAGCTGGTGATAGCAAGCACTCTTCGGCTGGCAGCGTATTGCACGAAGCACTGACAAGCCGCGGAGTCGTATTACTCTGTGGAGGGGTGATCATAGGCTGGATATATGGCACTAGCGGCATGGCACCGCTCACACCAATGTTATTGGGTGGTTTTAAAACGTTATTAGCACTGTTCTTATTAGAAATGGGGATTAGTACCGCCAAAGTATGCTTTCCCATCCCTTACAAACAATGGCGCTTATTGGTATTTGCTGCGGTAATTCCATTTGTTCTAGCATGGGCGGGTATCGGCTTAGGGGTGTTACTTGATTTACCATCTGGCAGCATTCTAGTGCTTGCTGGCCTTAGCGCGAGTGCGTCTTATATTGCAGCACCGGCTGCAATTAAGGCAGCAATACCAGATGCTAATATTGGTTTAGCGATGTTGGCATCACTTGGGATAACCTTCCCGATAAACGTATTAATTGGCTTACCTATCTATCAAATGTGGATAGAACAGATACTAAGTTGAACATTAATACACTTATAACCGTGCCGGTAAATCGATGTTAACGGCTGTTGTTAACGGCTCTTGTTAACGATGGTTGTTAGCGTTGATTTAATTCGCGACGGATGTGCAAATGAATAATGGTTGCGGCAAGTGTATTATCTGCAGCAGCTTAGCGTTCTTATCGCTTATCGAGTAATTTTCATATGAATGATAAGTAAACCAATATCATCAGCCGAATCATCGCTATTTCACATCAATTTGAGTTCTCTGGTGATGTTTTTCTTTATCGACAAACATGGCTTTATCCACCTTAACCAAATAATCATTTAACGATAATGACTGCCTGGCTTGTCGATGTGCCACGCCCTTACTGTACCTTAAATGGTATGGTTTACCGCTTTGCAAATTATGTTGATTAATGCACTGTTGAAAACGCTGTAATACACTATTAACGCTGACTTCATCGCTTTGGCTCAGCATGACCACAAATTCATCACCAGCAAAGCGGGCAATAATATCCGATTCGCGAAAGCTGTCGATCAATAAGCCAGCAAAAGTCTTCAAGGCTGTATCACCTTCTTCATGGCCAAACTGGTCGTTAATTGCTTTAAAATAATCTAAATCAAAGAAAATTAAACACGTTTCAAAACCAAGCCTATCACCGTAAGCAATCGCCTTATGAGCAAGTAATTCAAAGCCGCGACGATTAGAAATACCGGTTAGCGCATCTAAGGTATTTTGCTGTATCGACAGTAACTCTTCTGCGACAATTTTACCCAAGTCTTCTAAAGCAGCTTCATCATCTTTAGAGAAGGATCTCGGCTTGTCATCAATAATGCACAAAGTGCCAACCCTCACACCATTGGGCATAGTTAACGGATAGCCGGCATAAAATCGAATATTAGGTGCCGCCAACACAAGAGGGTTATCGGCAAAACGTTCATCTTTTAGCGCATCTGGCACAACTAATACATGTTGTTGATTAATAGCATGGCCACAGAATGAAATATCACGCTGTGTTTCACATATATCCAACCCCTGCACAGACTTGAACCATTGGCGCTCTGAGTCGATTAAACTCACCACACTAATCGATACTGAAAACAATCGTTTAGCCAACCGAGTGATACGATCAAAACGCTCTTCAGCGATCGTGTCGAGTACGTTCAGCCCTCGAAGTGTTTCGATTCGAGTGTATTCATTGTCAGGTATCGGTGCCAGCAGCATTAAACAACCTACTTTATCAAAATAATAGTCCTATAATCAAAGCAGTTAAGTGACTAAATATCAACCTATGCTCTTTTTATTAATGTTTAAATCGCTAAAATTTCATTATAAATTTCAATTACACTGTCCGTTTTTTGCAGCACACTTTGTATGGGTAATTTGCCAGGCAACTGTTGTAATGTCAGTTCATGATTCTCGTCACGCAGCCAGCAATAGGTTTGAGTTAAATGCTGAGCTTGCATGATAGGCAATAACTCCAGCTCCGCCAACACTTCAAAAATGCGTACATTATCAGACCAAATAGTTAATTCATGATATTGATGAGCATTCGCTAGCACTAAGTATTGAGCAATAAACTCTATATCGGCAATACCACCAGCACTCTGTTTTAGATCAAATTGCCCTGGTTCCACTTGCAACAAATGCTCGCGCATTTTTATGCGCATGTCTTTGACGGCTTTAGCCAATACCTGTTTATCACGCTCTATTTTCAATACTTGCGCGCGTAAATCACTAAAACGACCTGCAAGCGAATAATCACCAAACACAAAACGTGACCGCACTAATGCTTGATGCTCCCAGGTCCACGCTTCTTGTTGTAAATAGGCACCAAAATGCTCAATCTCACTCACCAATAAACCAGAAGCACCAGACGGACGTAAACGCATGTCTACTTCATATAACTCACCGGATGTTGTGCGGGTAGCAAATAAATGCACAATACGCTGAGCCAACTTCAGGTAGAAATGGCCATTATCAATAGGACGCTTACCATCGGTGGTACCCGAACCTGTGTGGCCGTGTAAAAAAACCAAATCTAAATCAGAACCGTAACCCAGTTCAATCCCACCTAACTTACCGTATCCAATGACGGCAAATCCCATGTTACTTGGACTCGTTTCTGCCGGTATGCCATGGCGAGATGCCACCTGATGCCAAGCTTGTAACACCACTTGTTCAATAATGGCTTCAGCTAAAAAGGTTAAATGATCGCTAACCTGCATAACCGGTAATACCCCAGTAACATCAGCGGCCGCAATCTTCAGCTGCTGAGACAGTTTAAACTGCCGCAACGCTTCCATTTGCTGTTCCATGTCATCTTCGGGTACACGCAACAAATACTGGCGTAATTCGCTCGGGTAATCATCAATCGAGGTAATGTCATACAATTGCGACGGATCAATCAACTCATCGAGCAGCATTGGAAAATTAGCCAGCTCGCGGGCAATCCAAGGGCTTGCACAACACAAACTCACTAATTGTTGTCTAGCGCCTGGGTTTTCACATAAAAGCTCTAGATAGGTGGTACGGGTTAAAATTTTATCCAGCACTTTGGCTACCGGTTTAAACGCTTGGCTCGGTTTAGTTTGAGTCACTAACTCTTCAAGCAACTTAGGCATTAACTTGTCTAAAGTCTCACGCCCTCGGGGTCCGATAGAACGTTTAGACACAGTTTGACGCCACTCACTCAGCAGCTGCCATAATTCTGCATCATCGACTTGTTGCTCTTGCAGCAATGCATTGGCATGTTCATCTTGCTGCACATTCCAAAATAAAGCAGTCCAATGGTCATTATGTTCATGACTATCAGTACCACCGACCGTGGCATTGAAATGGCCATGAATTGTGACCATTGCTTGATTAATTTTTTGACGAAGTTCGACTTCATCAGCCATGTCTAGCGGATAACATAAACGCTGCCAATCGAGCTCATTATTAGGCAGAGTTTGCGTTTGTTTATCATCAATGGCTTGCAACAAGTTTTCCACTCGGCGCAATATAATATAACTGTGTTTAAGCTCATCAACGGCTAAGTATTCCAACTGCCCTAAGCTGTATAAGGTATCAATAGCACCAAATAGACTTTGCTGACGCAATGCAGGTTCGCGTCCACCACGTATCAACTGAAAACTCTGCACCACGAATTCGACTTCACGGATCCCGCCGGCACCGAGTTTAATATTGTCGGTTAATTGTCGACGCCTGACTTCTTGGGCAATAAGTTGCTTCATTTTACGCAATGATTCAATCGCAGAAAAATCAATATAGCGACGATAAACAAAAGGTCGCAGTAAATCATGCAACTCATCGCAATAGCCAGACCAAGGTCCAAGCACTCGCGCTTTGACCATGGCATAACGTTCCCAATCACGGCCTTGTTCTTGGTAATAGTCTTCTAAACCACTAAAACTGACAACTAAAGGACCACTTTCACCATAAGGTCGTAAACGCATGTCGACACGGAACACAAATCCATCAACGGTGACTTGGTCGAGTAAATTCACCAAGCGTTGACCCATACGGATGAAAAATTGCTGATTTGCCTGAGTGCGTCGACCACCAACGGTCTCACCATGTTCTGGAAAGGTAAAAATTAAGTCGATGTCTGATGAAAAGTTAAGTTCACGGCCACCCAGTTTACCCATGCCTAAAATCAGCAACGGCTGTGGATTGCCTTCAGCACTTGTTGGCGTACCGTATTGCTGACACATCTCTTGATACAGCCAATCTCGCCCAGCAATCACCAATGCTTCAGCCAGTGCAGATAAGTCGAGAAGTGATTCTTCTACTGGGGTGTAATTTAAGAAGTCACGCCATGCTAAGCGCACCATTTGCAGATTACGATAACGACGTAAGGCAGACTTAACCAGCTCTTCTTGTGTCAAGTCCGCTATCAGCGAATGTAACTGCGCATCAAACTCACTGCGCACCACATCATCTAATAGGCCATCAAATAACTGCACAATCCATTCTGGATGACGACAAAGCTGCTCACCCATATAGTCACTTAACCCAAACACGGCCGTTAACTCTTGCTGTTGCATGGCTGTCAGTGCTGTTTTAGCTTCCGGCCAAACGTCACAGAGTCTTAACCAGTAACGATCTGCGCTGTCTAACATCGCTGCAGATAATACTTTGTTACCTTGGTTTTGCATGGCAATAATGACCCCTAAAGAAAATGAACATTGGACATATTATGTCGTGAATGGTATATCTATCAGTCAGTCAAATGATCAGATTAATATCATTGACACTAAGATTACTATAACCTGTGTCATATTGAATTAGCACATGAAAAATCTACATTTTGGAGAAAACATGGTAGGTCACCTCCCCCGTGTACTCACATTGATAACGGTATTGTTTGTCACGCTAGCCCTTGGCGGTTGCGGTGACGACAGACCGGAACAAATTGCTAAGTACCAGCAACTGACCCAACAACGACTTGATCTGTTGGCTAGTTCGCTCGACAACAATCAGTTACGCAATGCGACGTTACTCAAACAATACACTCGAGTTCTCGCTCAGCGTCAATCCGACTTAACCCCATTACTAGAAGAATTGGCTAAAGATGCCAGCACTGAAGGACCAATGTTTAAGTCATTAACGCGTCGTTACAAAGACTTAAACGACAGCGCTAATTTTATTGATTTAGACCAGCAGTTAGCTGAAGCACAGAATATTTATCAAGCCGCTGACACCAGCTTGTATAACGATATGCTGTCCGACCCAGTCAATGTTGTTGCCGATATGTCTAAAGGGCAACTCGCCAGAGTGAATGCGATCAGTCGTGAAGCTGAAGCGCTTGCTAATGGAACCGACGGTAGCGGTGCAGGCAGTCAGCTGGTGGGTAACCCAGCTTATGGTAGCTGGCAAAACAATTCTAGTGGCACGTCGATTTGGGCTTGGTATGGCATGTATGCGATGTTTTCTAACTTCACTCGCCCAATAGGTTACGACCGTTGGTCGGGAAATCGTGGTTACAGCTATTATAATGATGTAGGACGTTACCGTTATACCTCACCTAAACAAGCGACATCACAAGCCAAAACCTTTGAACAAACCAAGAAACGTTTTAACAGCCAAGGGAAGCGATTCGACAGCCCTTATGCAAAAACTCGAACAGGTTCTACAAGCTTGTCGCGTCAAAGTGCTAGCGCACCTAAAGCCAGTAGTACCACTCAGAGCGCGAGTCGTAAATTCCGTTCGAGCTATTCAAAAGACAGCAGTTTCCGTAACTCAAGCAGCCGCACTAGTCGCGGTGTTAGCCGTGGAAAATAGGTAAGGACTCACCATGACATTTTTTCAAGAATATGGCTTAACTCAACATTTGGCGATTATTTTAGCCATTGATTTAACCATCGCCATCGTTTTACTGGCGCTAATGCGTTATTTGCAAGGCTGGAGTATTAAAGTCAACAGCAGTGCAGAGCTAGCAGAACGTGACAATTTTGCATTTGGTATCAGTACCGCTGGTGCAATTGCTGCATTAGGGATTGTGCTTACAGGCGCCATTACCGGCGAGGCTGCACCGTCTTATTTAACCGAAGCTATTGGCATGTCCGCTTACGGCTTGTTTGGCTTAGTATTGATTAAATTAGGTCGCTTTTTGCATGATAAAATCGCCTTAAATGAATTTGCTAAAAATTCTGAAATTCTTAAAGGTAACGTGTCTGTTGCTGTGGTTGATGCCGCTGCCGCTATTGCTACAGCAATTATCATTCGCGCGGTCTTAATGTGGGCCGAAGACATTACTTTAGATACCTTCATTGCTATTTTTAGTGCCTTTTTGATCTCACAACTGATGTTAGTGATACTCACTCGATTACGTGAAAAACGTTACGCTAAACGTAATCAAGATGCCTCAATGCAGCAAGCCTTAACTCAAGGTCAAACGGCATTAGCATTGCGCCATAGCGGCTACATGATAGCCATGGCGTTAAGCTTCAATGCGGCAAGCCATTTTATTGTTTATGACCCAACGGCCTATGTAACCAACATTATCGGTTGGTGTGTATTCTCATTGATAATGCTAGTGGTGTTATCGCTGCTGATCGCCTTAGTGAAAAAACTGGTGTTAGCCGGAATTAATCTTGCTGAGGAAGTCGAAAAGCAACACAACATAGGTATTGCAGCCGTTGAAATGGCGATTAGTATTGCCGTTGCTCTTATTCTTACGGCGTTAATGGCTTAATTTATGACAACACCTTTGCTCGATGAACTTCCCACCAATACAACACTGGGGGACTCGCAGCAAAGTCCTCTATCATCCCGTCAAGTATCGAAGTTTGATGATGCCTTATTACTCGGCATCATGGCTTCGCTGGCGGGATGTGGCCTTATCTATGAATATTTACTGTCACACTATGCCGGCCGAATTCTCGGCGCACTAGAAGCTGCCATTTACACCATGATTGGGTTAATGATTGTGTCTATGGGTGTGGGCGCATTTGCTGCCCGTAAAATAAAATGCGCGTTTACAGGCTTTGCCATGCTCGAATTAACCGTGGCACTGTGTGGCTCATTTGCCATTATCGTTACCGCTGCCGTGATTGGATTTGGTCAACAACTTCCATTAACTATCGCCAATACATTGGGCTTGCCGCCCGATCATTTACCCAATGGTGGCTTTATTGCCAGCCTGCAAACCCTTAGTGAATTCTTACCTTATGTGTGGGGAGTATTGCTTGGGTTAATGATTGGCATGGAGATCCCACTTATTGCTCGAGTTCGGCAATCCTTATCTGAAGCACACTTACTGCATAATGCCGGCACCATATATGGTGCCGATTACATTGGTGCTGGTATCGGCGCCGCTATCTGGGTTGGTTTTATGTTGTCGATTGATATTCAACTAGCAGCGGCATTAACAGCCAGTGTTAATTTACTCGCTGGGCTAGTATTTATTTGGCGATTTTGGGCACAGATCCGTTATGCTAAGTGGTTGCTAGTAGGCCACATTATTGCCAGCGTTGTGATTGGCTTACTCGCGGTTAAAGGCCCTAGCTGGGAACAGCATTTTAATAATCTATTATATAAAGATCATGTGGTTTACGCTAAAGCAACACGGTTCCAGCAGCTCAACTTTACTGAACGTTTGCGCGGTGGCGAATTACCTCCGGTTTATAATTTATACATTAATGGTCGTCTGCAATTTTCGAGCAGTGACGAGCATATTTATCACAGCTTCCTAGTGCATCCCACACTGGCGGCCAGCGCACGTCACGATAACGTGTTAATTATTGGCGGTGGTGATGGCTTGGGGCTAAAACAAGTGCTCAAATGGCAACCAAAAGCCGTTACCTTAATGGATTTAGATAAAGACTTGCTGGCACTGTTTAAATCGCCTCCGGCAGATATGCCCAAGCACTTAAGAGATGCATTACTGACGTTAAACGGCAATGCCTTAAACGATCCTCGCTTAACGCTTATGGTCGACGATGCGTTTAACGGTGTCGATAAGCTAATTCAAAATGGCAAAATGTTTGATGCCATCATTGTTGACTTACCCGACCCAAGTCATCCAGACTTAAATAAACTTTATTCAGATTTATTTTATCGCAAGCTCAACGAGTTACTCAGCGCTGATGGCGTGATCACGGTGCAATCAACCTCACCTTATCATGCCCAAAAAGCATTTATGTCGGTCGGAAAAACACTGACTGCGGCTGCATTTAATGTAAAGCAGTACCACCATAATGTCCCTAGCTTTGGTGAATGGGGCTGGAGCATTGGCAGTAAAATGGGTAAAAACCCGCAGCAACGATTGGCTGCAATAGATCAAATTCCGGTACCAGAAGAGTGGCTTACCCCAGGGCTTATCCACGCTTCATTTGAGTTTCCAAAGCATTTCTATAGCGATATAGACAACATTAAAGTCAATGAAATTGGTTCACTACAGCTGTATCACTACCATTTAGCGGCTTGGTCAGAAAACGAAGTAATTAATCTTTTTTAATTGGATCAGATAGCGCTTGACATATTATGTCTAGATGCTATCTTTACTCACAGACATAATATGTCAATTAAGGACGAATATGAACATCCATACTATTGCAGGTCACTTAAACGGACTGTGCGATCAAAGCAAAACCGGTTTTCAGTTTGATTGTTATCCAATTGACGGTGATGTTGAAGTGTTACAAGTCAATATTGTCGGCCGAGAAGAAATTCCGGTGTTTGTATCAGTAACTGACAACCAAATATTGTGTATCAGTTATTTGTGGGGCGAAAACGAAGTAAACCAGGCTCGCCGCGCTGAAATGTTTGAGACCATGTTAGAGCTCAACATTCCAATGCCATTATCATCGTTTGCCAAAATCGATGATAAATATGTGGTTTACGGTGCATTGTCTGTGCAATCAAGCATGGAAGAAATTGAACAAGAATTAGCAGTACTGTCAGACAACTGTCTGGAAGTCATCGACGAACTCGTCGAATTTTTAATTTAAGGAGCCAATTATGGGCATTCTAAACAAGATTCTTACAGCGTTTCGTGGTGGTGCAACTGAAGTTGGCCAAAATATCGTTGACGCAAACTCAACCCGAATTTTTGAACAAGAAATTCGTGATGCAGAAAAACATTTAACCCGCGCTAAACGTGAACTAACTGACGTGATGGCCAAAGAAATGCAGGCCAGCCGCGAAATTGATCGCCTAAAGCGTAGCGTTGTTGAGCACGAAGGTTATGTAACCCAAGCGTTAGATAAAGGTAATGAAGCTTTAGCGATTGAAATTGCTGAAAAGATTGCTCAGCTAGACGAAGAATTAGCTGAACAACAAACTGCCAATGACAGCTTTAGCTCACATGCAGTGCGTTTAAAAGATTTAGTGAAGAAGACTGAGCGTCAATTAAATGATTATCAACGTCAACTTACTATGGTTAAAACCACTGAAAGCGTGCAAAAAGCCACTGCGACTATCACAGACTCATTTGCATCAAGCAATTCAAAACTGCTTAACGCTAAAGATTCACTAGAGCGCATTAAAGCACGTCAACAGCAGTTTGATGACCGCCTAAAAGCGTCAGAAACATTAGCTGAAGAGAATAGCGATAAGTCATTACATGCCAAGTTAGCTGAAGCAGGTATTGGCGAGCAAAAATCGAATGCTAATGCTGTGCTAGATCGCATTAAAGCACGTAAAGGTTAAGCTATTATGGGATTTCTTAGCGGCCTATTCGGCAAAAAAGAAGCCCCGAAGCGTCAGCTTGACCATCCTAATAAACTGCTCAAGGGTGATATGATCACCTTTGATGACAGTTTTGCTTTGCCTACGCAATTGCGTGGGCAACAGCTTAAGGTTGAAGCTATTCATACCTATGAATACCAACGCTCGCAGCTTTGTGAATTCTTATTACGTGGCCATAGCGGCACCGCAATCTATTTATCCTACGTGCAAGAAGACGAATCTTACTTAAGTATTTCAATGAAAATCAATCGCGCTGTGGTTGAACAATTGTTTGATCTTGATGCATTTGCTGAAATATTTGAAGAACCAGGCAAAGCAACGCTGACATTGCAGGCGCTTCCAGCCGAGTTAGCTGCTGAGTTCGATAAATGGCTCAGTGATGAATATCATCAAGTTGAATTTGCAGCTTTTGGTTACTTCCACCGTCAAGATTATCGCGATCTAAAGCCGCCTCAAAACGACGATGATGCTCGCGGCGAAGGTTTTGAAGGTTACAGTTTAGCCAATTCGGATGATACTCACGCACTTGATGTTGAAGTTTACGAAAGTGGAGACACTGAAGTGATGTTGACTTTATATCGCCCACTGACCGATATTAGAGAGTACTGGCCAGCAAGCTGATACAGGTAGGAGACGATTTTCTAATGAGTTCAGGCAAACCGTTACCAGATAAGTGGCTTAAAAACCAACAAGCAGCAAAAGCAACCCAAGTGGCTTTTGATCTGGATGAGAAGTTTCAATACTCAATCCGAAAAGAAGCCTTAGACAAAGGCGTCAGTCCTTCAGACCAAATCAGGACCATACTTGGACTATCTGTATCCAAACGTCCTAAGCGCCCTCGTTTAACTGTGTCATTAAATGCTGAAGATTATGTTATTTTAGCCCAGAAATACGGCTTAGAATCAGAGTCGCAGCTGGAAATCAAAAAGCGCGTATTAGATGATTTGGTTCACTTCGTAGATACTAAATCGTCAAAATAAACACCTTTGTCAGCACAGTACATCAACTAAAAACAACGCACTAGACACTTGTCTTGTGCGTTTTTTGTTATGATAAACTCAATATCTTACCAAAGCCTCTCGGCGAACGAATGTAAGCGGACTTAAAATATGCTCGAATCTAAAGGTTGGTCGATCAAAAATGTCGATGGTCCAAGCCCATTTGAACTCGCAATGATGGTGTTATCATTGGTCTCCGTGGTGATTGTACTCACCATTACGTTTGGTAAATTAGATGCTGAAACCAACAAAGTGTTGCTGTATATCGACACGACTATCTGCATGATTTTTATGACCAAGTTTTTCCATGGTTTATTCAAAGCACGTAATAAAGGCTTTTACTTTAGGCACCATTGGATAGACTTTGTTGCCAGCATTCCGGCCATTGAAGCACTGCGTATCGCCCGTATATTCCAAATATTAAGGGTTATTCGATTAATCCGCATGAGCCGGTCATTATTAATCCCGTTATTACGTCAGCGAAAACAATCTACATTAGCCAGTTTACTGGTGGCGATGGTATTAATTTTAGCCACGGCATCTGTACTTATTTTATTAGTAGAGAGCACTGAGCCTAGCGCCAATATCCAAACAGCAGAGCAAGCCATTTGGTGGGCATTAGTGACCATATCAACCGTCGGTTACGGTGACTTCTATCCCGTCAGTACTGTAGGACATATCATTGGTGGATTAGTGATCATTAGTGGTGTCAGCTTTTTCGGGGTGATATCTGGTTATATGGCATCTGTTTTCGTCGCACCAGATGAGCAAGAACGTAACGAAGCACAAGAGGCTCAAGCCGCGCATAAAGCTGAAATCAATATCAAGCTAGAACAAGCACTTGAGCGCATGGAACAAAATCAGCAGCAAATGATCGAAGAAATTGCCACTTTACGCAATCAACTCGATCAGCGTAAATAGCCTCTGCAATATCTCACAGCCATTTTAGTGACGACCAAGGAATAGTTTCTTATCACTCGCAGCGTCAACGGCCAGCCTTATGCTGCATAGTTTGTGGGACAATGAATTGTTTAAAAACGTTTATTATCCCGATGAGATGAAACAATAAGCCCAAAGTAATCACTTACTTTGGGCTTATTGTTGGCAACTACATAATGGTTAAGCTAACGCGTTACTCTCCCACCAGCTTCTGCCACCAAGATAATGACTCACCACAATTAGCTACCGGATGATAGCTTGCGTCTAATGCTGGTAGACCGATAATATTGTCACAATTACCTTTCTTAGCCACACCCGTTGTACGATCAAAATAGCCATTAATTACGCCATTAACCGGCATCATACGTAAACTGAGCGGTGGACGTTCATGTAAAAAGGCTTGATACACTGCCATTGCGCCGCTGCTGCCATACAGGCCCGTTTTACTGTTATCGTCTTGACCAACCCAAATAGCCGCTACGTTACGTTCATCAAATCCAGCAAACCACGAGTCACGACTATCATTACTAGTGCCGGTTTTACCCGCTAAACGAACTCCAGGAAATGCTGCGCCTAAACGCTTAGCCGTACCATTACGTACTACCTGGTTCATTGCATATTGAACTAAGTAATCGGTCGCCGGATCGATCGCCATCGACGATGGAACACGAGTCACTTCCAACGCTTGGTTTTGACTGTCTAATACCGCGGTAATTGATGATAACTTACGATAGCGGCCTTCATCAGCAATGGTTTGATAAACTTGAGCCACCATTAATGGAGAGCCATTCACCGCCCCCAACAACATCGATGGATAAGGGGATATATCATCCTCCCAGCCCGATTTTTTCAATGTAGCAGCAACCTTTTCAACGCCAACAGCCAAACCAACATTAACCGTTGGAACGTTCATTGAATCTTTAAATGCGTTTAACAAAGGCACTTGACCACTGAACTTTTTATCAACGTTTTTAGGTGACCATGTTTTCCCTTGCTCATTTTTAAGGGTGATCGGTTTGTCCTCTACGGGAGTGGCTAGAGTAAATCTATCTGCTTGGCGTAATGCACTGGCATACACGAATGGTTTGATTAACGACCCAATGGGACGTCTAATCTCAACCGCGCGATTAAACCCTTCATAACTCGGTTGTTTATCACCCACCATCGCAGCAATGCCGCCGGTATATTTGTCAGTAACAACCATGCCGACTTGAACGTTTTTAGCCCGTTTATCCAGTGATGCCATGGTAGACAACACGGCTTTTTCTGCGGCTTCTTGGGCCATAGGATCGAGCGTGGTATACACTTTTACGCCCGACTGCTTCAGTAACGAATCACCATAACGGTCGCGTAACTCTTGTTTAACCACAGCAAAAAACGCTGGTAACTTCTGATGTACCGATTTTTTAGCGCTGCGTAAACCGATTGGCGACTCTGCTGCTGCTTTATATTGGGCAACGGTTAATTTATCGCTTTCCATTAGCAGACGTAACACTAAATCACGGCGCTCTTGAGCTCGTTCAGGGTAACGCCACGGGTTGTAATAAGAAGGTCCTTTAATGACCGCAACTAAAAAGGCTTGCTGCGACACGGTCAGCTCACCAATAGGGCGACCAAAGTAGAATTGTGAAGCTAACCCCATACCATGCACACCACGAGCCTTGTCTTGGCCCATGTACACTTCATTGAGATAAGCTTCTAGAATTTCATCTTTGCTATAACGAAAATCGATAATCAATGCCATTATCGCTTCACGCACTTTACGCACAATTGAACGTTCACTGCTTAAAAAGAAGTTTTTGGCTAACTGCTGGGTTAAGGTTGAACCACCTTGTACCGTCCGACCAGCAGTAATGTTGACTACGGCAGCACGTGCAATCGCCAATGGGTTAACCCCAAAGTGATCATAAAAGCTGCGGTCTTCAACCAAAATAAGTGCATCGATGATCATCGAAGGCATCTCTGGCGTTCGCACAAATAAACGGTCTTCGCCATCGCCGGTAATAATACGGTCAAGTAATACCGGTTCTAAATGAAATACCGCTAATTCCCGTTTATCTGACATCCGCTTAACTGAGCTAACGCCTTCAGAGTCAAAACTAATCATCACTCGTTGCTCGGCTTGATTGCCTTCGGGATGCAAAAATGGTCGACGCCATAATTCGATACGAGTACTTGAAGCAGAAAATTCGCCAACTTGTCGTGGATTAGACACTTTACGATAACCGAGTAACTTAAGCTCAGCCATTAACTGCGGATGGTTTACCGCAGCCCCTGGATATAATGCCATTGAACGACTAAACACCTGGGCAGGTAAATGCCACTTTTGGCCTTCAAATTTCTGCGCAATAATTTGGTCTAAATAAATCGCATAAAAGCTCACAACAGCGATACCAACGATTGATAATTTCCATGTGAGCGACCACAGTTTTTGCCACCAAGATGAGCCACTTTTTTTTGTGTTGGCTGAAGACTTTTTGGTTTTTTTACTCATAAATAATGGTTTCGTTTTCCATATAACGCTGAAATAATTGCATGTTATGAATAAGCTCGATGGCTTATTTACACGCCTGGAGTTTTCTTTTTAGTAAATTTTGTTGCCACAGTGTTCACTGGGTCATCAGGCCATAAATGCCTAGGATAACGACCGCGCATTTCTTTTTTTACATCAATATATGGCCCTTGCCAAAAGCTGGCTAAATCTGCCGTGGCGGCTAATGGTCGTTGTGCTGGCGACAACAACTCCATAGTAACCGTCATTTTGCCGTGTAATATTGTCGGGCTTTGCGCCATTCCTAATGCTTCTTGTAAACGTACACTAAGCAACGCACGGCCTTGCTGTTCGTTGTTATGATAAAAATGTCCGTCTGTATCAAGTGGCATCTGGTAACGGACGGGGGCACGTGTGCCAGTTGCCATCGGCCAATGTGTTGGCACCAGTTGATCTAATAGCTGTTGCTGTTGCCAATTGAGTAAATTTTTCACCAATCCATACGCGCCTACTTTAGACAATGCGGCCAATGAACGAATGTTGTCTAAATGCGGCCCAAGCCAATCTTCTAATGTAGCCAGCAAGTACTCATCGCTTAAACAAGGCCAATCATGCTCTGGCGCAAAGTATCGAGCTAATTCAACCCGATATTGTAACTGGATTAACAGATCATCACGATTAAGGATTGTTAACCCTTTTATACGGATTTGCGCTACTAATGCGGCGGTAATGTGTGCTCGTTCAGGTGTAATACCGGTGTCGATTTTAATGATAACCTCACCGATTTTGGTGTGCTTTTCAGCAAAGAAACGCCCTTTTGCTTCATCCCAACCACCGTGAACATGAGTGGTCACTAACGAGGCAAGTTCTGCAGTAAACAAGCGTTCATCTAACCTTGCCGCAAGGTAAATTTGCCCAGCATTACGACCTTGCATCTCTTGAAAGTCAGCAACCACTAACCAAGGTTCATGAGCCAAACTGTCTTCGGCATTGATCATCACCCCCGTACCATTACTTAACAAAAAGCCTTCATGACCACGGGCTTTGGCAATACGATCAGGGTAAGCAAGTGCTAACAAATAACTAATATCACGAGTAGAAGCATTACGTATTGCTTCATTGACCTGTCCCGATATCGCCAAAGATTGTTGCCATTGCCTTACTTGCTGTTTAATCTGCCCCTGCAAAGCCTCGGTCAAATAATGATGAATATCAGCGCCTTTTTTCGGTAGTCCACGGGCTTCAATAATGCCTGCTAATACGCAAGCCAGCAGGCAAAGTTGCGGCTGATTGTCGTGCAAGGCAAGTTGCTTAGCTTTAAGCAGCATATGCGCTAAGCGTGGATGGCAACCTAATGCATAAGCCTCTCGGCCAAGTGGCGTTAACTTATGTTGCTGGTTGATTAATTCCAGTTGAATAAGTAATCGCCAAGCGACTTGTTCGTGGATCGTAGGTGGCGGTGTGAGCAGCGATAATTCAGCAAATGATTTAGCGCCCCAATTAGCACAATCAAGCGCCATCGAAGTCAGTTCTGCTTGCGTAATTTCAGGCTCATCGACTTTACGCATTCGCCCTTGTTCTTCTTGGCTCCACAAACGCACACAATAACCCGCTGCTAAGCGCCCAGCTCGGCCACTACGCTGAATAGCCGATGCCTGGCTAATGCGCTTAAGCCCTAAGCGTGTCACGCCGGTTTTAGGGTTAAAACTCGCTTCACGTCGATAACCGCTGTCTATAACAAGGGTGATGCCTTCAATCGTTAAACTCGATTCTGCCACATTAGTCGCGAGAACTATTTTACGTTTACCCGGTTCTGCTGCACGAATGGCTTGATCTTGCTCCGCTGACGACAAGTCGCCATACATAGGACAAATAAGCCATGATGCATCTAAACGCTCACGCAATAATCCAGCTAATTTACGGATCTCACCTTTACCGGGTAAAAACGCCAAAACGCTGCCTTGTTGATATTGCGCTAGATTGGGATCTGAAATGGTATCGATAATCACGCGGGACATGTGTGTTAGCCACAACTGTTGTCCAGGGCAAGGCTGATAAGCAATCTCAACCTCAAAACTGCGGCCATCACTGTGTATTTGCGCAGCATCGGGCATTAACGTGTCTAGCGGTAAGCCAGACAAGGTGGCAGACATAGCAATAATGTGTAAATCGTCACGTAATGATTGCTGCACTTCCAATGCTAAAGCCAAGCCTAAATCAGTCGTAAGATGACGTTCATGTATTTCATCAAAAATAATCACATCAATCCCACTAAGCTCAGGGTCTTGTTGGATCATGCGGGTCAGAATACCTTCGGTGACAATTTCTAATCGAGTATCTGCACTGACTTTTGACTCACCGCGAACACGATAACCCACTTGCTGGCCAACATTTTGGCCCAATTGTTGGGCAATAAACTTGGCGACATTGCGGGCGGCGACTCGACGGGGTTCTAACATCAGAATTTTGCCACGAATTTCGGGCCAGGCTAACATCGCTAATGGTAATGCAGTGGATTTACCTGCACCGGTTGGCGCTTCGATAATGATGTGTGAATGGGCCGAAAACTGCACACGCAACGAGTCGAGTACCGCGTGAATCGGCAATGTCGTGGTCATCAATGATGGGTGCTGCTGCAAAACTTGTTTTGAGGTCAACGCGATTAACTTTTACGGCTATTTTCTGCGGCTCATTTTACCCACATTGTATCAAGGTGTCATTAATTGCCTATTTCACTGTCTATTTCACTACCTTTTTAACAAAGCAATTAACCGCTCTCAGTTATTGAGTTACTTTACTCACTCAACTTATGTTAACCAAGGAGTCCGTAAACCGTGTTGTAATTCAGCTAATCGTGTCGGTTTATTAATGGCATAGCCTTGCGCATAATCGACACCAATATTTTTCAGATATACACCAATGTCGGTGTTTTCAACAAACTCTGCGATAACTTCAAAACCCATGTCTTTACCGAGCTGACATATCGCCGAAACAATAGCTTTATCACTGCGGTTTTCGCATAAATTCACCACAAATTGGCCGTCAATTTTAACGTAATCAACATCAAGACACTTTAAATACGCAAAGCTGGAAAAGCCAGAACCAAAATCATCTAATGCAATCTTACAACCAAATGGCCGTAACAACTCAATTAACCCAGTAGCTTGGTCTAATTGGCTTACCGCTGCGGTTTCGGTAATTTCAAAACATAATTTACTCACCAGTTCAGGTTCAACCATTAAGCGCATTTCGAGCCAAGTCATGAACTTATTGTCGGCAAGTGACATCGCAGACAAATTCACCGACACCATTGAAAGCTGTTCCCATATGGCTAAATTATTACCACCCCACTTCAATAAATTATCGATAACCCAACGGTCTACTCGAGGCGCTAAGTTGTAACGCTCAGCAGCAGGTAAAAACACCCCTGGCGATACATACTGGCCATCGCTTTGTACCATGCGAAGTAGAATTTCCATGTGGATACCAGTGTCGGGTTTATCGAGCGGCTCGATTAATTGATAAAATAACTCAAACTGATTTAACGCCAGTGCGCCTGTAATATCCACAGATGCCAACATTTGGTTATACATCATGTGCATTTGTGGATCGTCAGGATTATAAAAATGCCAACGGTTACGGCCTTCTTCTTTGGCCAGACGGCAAGCGGCATCAGCTTTACTCATCACGCCGTAAATATCTGAGTCAACATAATCGACTTTGGCAATACCAATACTGGCACTAATATTGTGCTTGATACCTTTCCAAGTAAATTCATGATCAAACAACTGTTGGCAAATTCGTTTTGCCACTTGTTGCGCCGATGCGGTATCTGAATAGTGCATCAATAAGCCAAACTCATCGCCGCCTAAACGCGCAACAACATCGTCTTTACGTAATAATTGTTTTAATCGCACAGCCACTTGTTGCAGCAACACATCACCCGCTTGATGGCCGCTAAGATCATTTACCACTTGAAATTGATCGAGATCGAGAAAGGCAATACAAGCAGGTATATGCTCTTCATCTTTTAATAACTCTTCAAGCATGTTTTCGAACTGCAATCGATTTGGTAATCCGGTTAGCACATCATAATTTGAATGAAACGATAACTCATCGGCAAGTCGATAACGCTCGGTGACATCTTCAATCATTAACAATAACTGTTGCTGCTTATTAAGCGCATGACAAAAGCTGAATTTATACCAGTAAATTTGAACCCCATTTCGTAACGGTACTTCACACCAGGCTTGGCGTAAAATACCTTCTCGAACGATATGTAAGGTATCGAGTAACAAGGGATGATCTTCTTCTCGTAACAACGAAAATAAACTCTGCCCGACTGTAATGGGCAAATTTTGTTTACTCGCATCATTTTGCAATACAACATTATTGTGTAAATCAATCAGCGCACATGGCATCGGCAGTAACTGAAAAAGCTCTTGATACTGTTTATCTTTACTGTCTAAAAGCACGGATAAACGACGAAGCTCAAGTGAAGAGGCTAATTGGTATGCGGTGTCATCGAGTAACTTTTGCACAAACGCACAAGGATCGTCTTGCTGACCCACAACGGGATTAGCATCGGATGCACACATAGTGCCTAAAACAACTTTGACATTACCAACGTGCAAAACAGGACTCAGAGCAAGATGCTTACAATCAATATCGAGTTGATTAAAGATGTCTAAAAGCGGTGTAAGGAGTCGATTTTCATCAGCGGTAAATGATTTCTCTGGGGAATGGGGATAAATGATTGATTGATGGCTGTTAAATAATGATTCGCACAGTGATAAATTATCTTGTAAATGCTTGTTAAACAGCGCTTCTGATGCAGGTGAAGCACCAAAATGACTGACACATTGTTGCTCTGAAGTGTCGATAATATCAGTATCAACGGCAAATAATTTATCATATTGACTAGTCAACACAAATGCAGCGCTGCATTCTAGCCTTTGACAGACTAATTCTAATGCTTGATTAAGCAGTGATAACACCGAAGTATCATTACCCTCAATAGGTCCATTTGTAAAAACACTTTTCAATAGTTGCTGGGTGCTATCGGCCATTCATCAACTCATTCAAGGTTAGCAATTCAATTTGCTTGGGAATAAAATCAGTTATCTTGTGGATGCCATATCGCTAACTATAAGCACTAACTATAAGCACAATATTGATTATATAGTTAACTGAAACCACGATATGTTTTTAAAATTAGTAGCATTGTTAATCTATCAACGTTTATGTTTCAGCTCAATAAATAATAGGGCCAACCAGATGCAAACACCTTCGTCAGCAAGATTATTTGTCGGCTTTAGCTTAGACAAACCACAAATAGATAAAATATTACATCTACAACAAACACTTATAACTAAAATAAATACAAATTCAGTAGCCACTTTAGCACACAACTTACACATAACATTAGGCTTTTTCGGTCAAATAGATCCGACCACTTGTTCAAAAATCCGCGAAGCAATAAATCAGATGCCTAAAACAACTTTCAGCCAAATTATCGACACCTTTGCTTGGTGGCAAACAGCACAATTAATCTGTTTAAAAGGACAGGCGAGTGCATCATTAAACACTATGGCGAATGACATTAAGAACATTGCAAAAACTCATCATCTTGCCGTCAGTCAATACGATTATGTTCCGCACATTAGTCTATTTCGTGGGGTGACAACAGCTTCTTTACCAACCGAGGTAAAGGACACTCAGCTCATTATCGCACCAAGCCATTTGCACTTATATCAATCGACTGGCCGCCACAATAACGTTAACTACACGATAGTAGAAAGTTGGCCATTACTGCAAAAATAAAAAACCGTCACCACAGAATGTGAGCGACGGTTTTATGATACTGGCACCTGATGGCTAGTCTTTTAATAACTCAGCAATCGTCAATACGCCATGCGTTGTCGCACCAGCGGCCCATAACGCCGACGCTGATGATTCAAAAGCTCCAGCAAGATCAACGTGTAACCAATTCGCTTTTGGTGAAACAAAACGCCATAAGAAACCGGCCGCATTTGATGCACCACCAGCACCGCCACCTTTAACTGGTCGACTGTTTGCAGTATCAGCATAAGCTGATGGACACATATCTTTATGCCAAGCATCCAACGGCAATGGCCAAACGTTTTCAGAAACGGCTTCAGCACATTGTTGGGCAAGCTGTAATGTCGCCTTTTGTGGTGAAAAAATGGCGTTGTAGTTTGAGCCCACTGCCATCACTGCGGCACCAGTTAACGTTGCAGCATCAATAATTAAGCCTGCGCCCGTTTCTGATGCAGCTTGTAAACCATCAGCTAGCACTAAACGTCCTTCAGCATCAGTATTAACGATTTCAACCGTGGTGCCATTTTTGTAGGTTAGAACATCACCGAGTTTGAAAGCATTACCACTAACTAAGTTTTCTGCACAACATAAAAATAGCTTAACGCGTTTGTTCAAACCAGCCTTCATGGCTAATCCTAATGCAGCAGTAACCGTGGCAGCTCCGCCCATGTCACACTTCATCGCTAACATGCCTTCTGACGACTTCAAGCTATAGCCGCCTGAGTCAAACGTTATGCCTTTGCCCACTAACGCAACAGAGACTGGAGCATCCGCACCTAACGGATTAAAATCAAGCTCTAACAATGCAGGAGGACGTTCACTACCACGACCAACAGCATGAATTCCGACCCATTTTTTTTCTAATAATTCATGGCCTTCAATAATGTTAAAACTGACATGGTCACCACCAATATTTTTTAACCAAGACGCCGCTTGATTAGCTAACGATAATGGCGATAAATCTTCAGGAGTATCATTAATCAATTTACGAGCAAACTGGGCCGCTACAGCACGTTGATTCAACGTCTCTTTATCGGCGTCACTACCACACCAATCCACTTGGTATCCTGCTTTAGCCGTGGCAAAACCTTGTGCAAATGCCCACTGTGAATTCAGGGTCCATAAGCCGCCGTCCAGCTGCACATAATTAATGCCTTGATTGCGGATTTTTCTTGCCGCCATCTGTACTTGACGCAGTTCATCGCTACCCGATAGATGGATTGTTGCCTTAGTACCTTGGTAAGTCACATCAGCTTTACCCCAATGTTCTGCAGGGGCTTCGGTGGTGAGCGTAACGGTCATAATATTCATAATAATCCCTTGTAGTAAGCCAAATAACACCAATGCTCGAGCTTAATCACGAGCTAATGGCAGTAGTGTAGACAAAACATAATCGATAAACCAAGCTAAAGTTTGTTAGCATTGTTGTAAATCAACTCATTAGATGAGTCATCGATGAAATTTACTCCCGAATTAGAGTCCGGTGTATTAATTAAACGATACAAACGCTTTCTTGCCGATATCATGCTACCTAACGGGCAAGAAATCACTATTCATTGCCCAAATACTGGTTCAATGAAAAATTGCTTATTCCCTGGTGAAAAGGTGTGGTTTTCCACCTCCGACAATCCAAAACGAAAATATGCCCACACATGGGAACTAATGCAGACAGATCAGCAGCATTATATCGGGATTAATACCGGACGAGCCAATGCTCTTGCAGAAGAAGCGATTAATCGGCAAGTGATTACCGAACTGTTAGGTTACGAGCATTTAAAACGTGAAGTGAAGTACGGCAGTGAAAATAGCCGCATCGATATCTTGCTCACTAGCCAAAACCGACCTGAGTGCTATATTGAAGTGAAGAGCTGTACTTTGCTAGAAGATCAAATGGGTTACTTCCCAGATGCTGTAACCACGCGTGGACAGAAGCATCTGCGAGAATTAATCCACATGGTGGAATTAGGCCATCGTGCGGTTTTATTATTTGTGGTGCAGCACAGTGCCATCACGAGTGTTAAACCCGCGCGACACATAGATCCACATTACGCAGACTTACTTGAACAAGCCGTAGCAAATGGCGTTGAAGTGCTAGCTTACAAAACAGCGCTTTCGCCACAGGGAAGCCTGATCACTTCAGCTTGTAAAGTCATGCTGTAGATCAAAATAAAAATTAAATAACAGGTAAAAAATTTGCCACGCTATAGAGTTTCTGGTATAGATAGCGGCCATAAATTTAAGACGTCCTTAAAACGCAAATGATTACAGGAGATGCGTTATGCCTCAAGGCACGAAAAAACTTGGCGTACTCGCTATCGCTGGAGTAGATCCTTACCAGGAATCGGCTGGTGAAGAGTATATGAATACCAAGCAACGTGGTCACTTTACATTGATCCTCGAAGCATGGCGTAACCAATTGCGTGAAGAAGTCGACCGTACGTTAACTCACATGCAAGATGAAGCTGCAAACTTTCCTGATCCTGTCGACCGTGCAGCACAAGAAGAAGAATTCAGCTTAGAATTACGCGCTCGTGACAGAGAACGTAAATTGATCAAAAAGATTGAAAAGACTTTACAGTTGATCAAAGAAGATGATTTTGGTTTCTGCTTCTCATGTGGTGTAGAAATTGGTATCCGTCGACTTGAAGCTCGCCCTACAGCCGATCAATGTATCGATTGTAAAACGTTAGCTGAAATAAAAGAAAAACAAATGGCGGGTTAACCCGTTATTGATTAGGGCGAGATTATCTCGCCCTTTTTATTTTACTTTATTTACCCACTAACAAATTAACAAGGCTATTGTGTTGTCACATTAACTGACGATAATAACAATACGATGTTAACGACAAACAACGCTATAACATGATTCCCCCATCCTATATCGGACGTTTTGCGCCCTCACCATCAGGTTCACTGCATTTTGGCTCACTCGTTGCAGCATTAGGCAGTTATCTTCGCGCGCACAGTCAGCAAGGCCAATGGCTTGTCCGCATAGAAGATATCGACCCGCCACGCGAAGTCCCCGGTGCAAGCGATAATATCCTTAGAACACTCGATGCCTACGGCTTACATTGGCATGGAACCGTACTATTTCAACAGCAACGATATCAAGTTTATCAAGACCAAATTGAAGCGTTTATCGCCAGTGATCTTGCTTATTATTGCCAATGCACACGTAAAATAATCCAAACCAGTGGCGGCGTGTATGACGGCCGTTGTGGCCGACTTCAGCCTAGACTGACACACGGTGCAATTCGAATTCGTAATCACGTTAAAGTTGATCATTTTGTTGATAAACTTCAAGGCCCGGTGGTGGTTGATAAAGCTTTCGCCGAAGAAGACTTTATTATTAAACGCAGTGATGGTTTGTATGCTTACCAACTCGCCGTTGTACTCGACGATGCGTATCAAGGCATAACTGAAGTGGTCAGAGGTTGTGATTTACTTGAAGCCAGTTGCCGGCAAATTAGTTTGTTTACCCAATTGGAATTTACGCCACCTGATTGGCTACATTTACCGTTAGTTTGTGCCGAGAAAGGCTTTAAATTATCCAAGCAAAATTATGCTCCAGCTATCGATGTTATTCACCCTCAAGCCAGTATTAATGCCGCGCTTACCTTTTTAGGCCAAAAAGCTGTCGATGTAGATTCAGTAGAGGTGATGCTAAAGCAGGCTGTTGAACAATTTGACCTAAGCACGATTCCAGCACAAAAAGAAATTGTCTTATCGACAATAAACGACTAGGTATCATCATTAACCGACATAAGTTATTGCATTAAGCCCTTTTTAGCGCAACTGCACGTATACTCATTCAGTCACATTTAATGTATTATACCCGCCAGATTTTTAATCAAATTATTATAGCATTCCGAGGTGTATTATTTTTCGCCGTATTAGCCAATTCTGTAAACAGCTATTTGAAAACAACAAAGTAGCTCCAGTCCTTGAAGAACCGATTCAAGAAGATGGCTTACGTCTGGATATTATCTCCAGAGATGGTCACTCAATTTCACGTCGTCAAATTAGTGAAAATGCACTAAAAGTCCTTTATCGCCTTAATAAATCAGGCTACAAAGCTTATTTAGTCGGTGGTGGAGTACGTGACATTCTATTAGGTCTTGAACCAAAAGATTTTGACGTTGTTACTAATGCCACCCCAGATGACATTAAAAAGTTATTTCGCAATTGTCGCCTAGTCGGCCGTCGTTTTAGACTGGCGCATATCGTGTTTGGTCGTGATGTCATTGAGGTTGCCACTTTCCGCGGTCACCACAGTGAAAGCAATGATAAAGTGTCCAAATCCAACGCTGAAGGTCGTCTATTACGCGATAACGTCTACGGTGAGATTGATGAAGATGCTGAACGCCGTGACTTCACCATTAACGCGCTCTACTACGACATCAGTGATTATTCTATTCGCAGCTATGGTGGTGGAATAAACGATCTCAATGCTAGAACGATTAAGCTTATTGGCGATCCAGATACGCGTTACCGCGAAGACCCAGTGCGTATGCTTCGTGCAGTTCGTTTTGCAACGAAACTTGATATGCAAATCGATGCAGTGACAGCGGATCCCATCAAAGCCCTTGCTCCATTGCTAGCCGATATTCCTGCTGCGCGCATGTATGAAGAAGTATTAAAACTGTTTTTTGCTGGTAAAGCAGAAGCCAATTACAACATGATGCAACGTTTTGGTTTATTCGCGCCCTTGTTCCCACAAGTCGGTGCATTAATTGAAGAGTCGCCTAAAGGGCATGCCGCTAAAATGCTGCAAGTCGTTATGCGTAATACCGATATTCGTGTTAGCGAAGATAAAACCGTGACTCCGGCATTTTTCTTTGCGGCAATCTTATGGTATCCCGTTAAGCAACGAGCTGATGATATTGCCATTGAAAGCGGCTTAACTCATTACGATGCATATGTTGCTGCAATGGGTGATGTGCTTGAAAAACAGTGCCTAACAATTAGTTTACCTCGCCGATTTAGCACTCCTGCACGCGACATTTGGCAATTGCAGTTACGATTAGAGCGTGGTCAAGGCACTCGAGCATTTAAACTGCTAGAGCATCCTAAGTTCAGAGCAGCTTATGATTTACTGCTACTGCGCGGTGAAGTTGAAATGGGTAATATTGCCAAAATAGCTGAGTGGTGGAAGGCATTTGTAGAAGCCGATGAAACTGACCGTAGCGATATAGCTAAAAGCATCAAAGGCAGTAATAGTCGCAACAGAAATGCACCACAGCGTAAACGTCGCCGTAAACCAGCAGCCAAGCCTGCGGAAGAATAACAATCATGGCGGTTCAAGTTTATGTCGCCATAGGCGCTAATTTAGCCGAACCAATACAACAACTCGATGTTGCGGTATTGGCGCTAAAAGCATTGGCAATAAACAACACTTTTACAGTGTCAGCTTATTATGGTTCCAAGCCCATGGGTGATGTTATTCAGCCAGATTATGTCAATGCTGTCGCGGGATTTCAAACCTCGCTAAAGCCCATTGAGTTACTCGATGCTTTACAAGAGATTGAGCATCAACAAGGGCGTGTACGGCTTGAGCATTGGGGACCTCGTACCTTAGATTTAGATTTGTTACTCTATGGTCAACAACACATCAACGAATCTCGTCTTTGTGTGCCTCATTACGGCATGAAGCAACGCAGTTTTGTGTTAGTTCCATTAGCAGACATTGCACCAGCGCTAATATTACCTTGTAATACAAGCCTTGAAAGCCTTATTAGTGTGGCAATGCGTGATGAATTGCAAAAGCTTATCGATTAAAGTTGATCTTAACAGACAGAACATTAAGCTCAGCTTTTAGTATTTCAATATTGTTTTAAGAGTCTACTATGTCAAAAGTCACCAGTTCGACCCTGATCAAGTTCAAACAAGAAGGTAAAAAGTTCACCGCATTAACGGCTTATGACGCTAGTTTTGCCGGCGCATTTGACAGTGAAGGTGTGGATGTACTTTTAGTGGGTGATTCACTCGGTATGGTGCTTCAAGGCCATAACGATACCCTACCAGTAACCATTGCCGATATTGCTTACCATACCGCTTGTGTTAAACGTGGTGTTGCGCGCGCATTACTCATCGCAGACATGCCGTTTATGAGTTATAGCACCCCAGAGCAAACCATGAATAACGCGGCAATATTAATGCAGGCAGGTGCCAGCATGGTCAAATTAGAAGGTGGACATTGGCTACTTGAAAGCGTAAAAATGTTAACCGAACGTGGTATTCCAGTTTGTGCTCACCTAGGATTAACACCACAGTCGGTGAACGTTTTTGGCGGATTTAAAGTGCAAGGTCGCGATGCCGATAACGCGCAACGCATTCTAGATGAAGCTAAAGCATTGCAAGCTGCTGGTGCGCAATTATTAGTGGTTGAGTGTATTCCAGCCCCACTGGCTAAAGCCATTACTGAAGCACTAACCATTCCAGTTATTGGTATCGGCGCTGGTGCTGACACCGATGGTCAAATACTTGTTATGCATGATGTGTTAGGCATTTCGAGTGGCTACATTCCCCGTTTTTCAAAAAACTACCTCAAACAAACCGGCGAAATTCGCTCGGCTATCAGAGCCTATATTGATGAAGTTGCTAACGGCACATTCCCTGCTGAAGAACATACCTTTAATTAGTATATAATTCTGATAATAAAGGTTTATTACAATCTTTTGCCCTGCTATCTACGCTGCATTGACTTACACTCTATCGACAATTGATAAGTCGATGCACCTAGTTAGCAACACACGGCAAGTTTGATTTGCAGATGTAAAATAAACCCGTTGTTATCGATTACTCTAGCTCTTACCAGGGTTGAGGCTAATCAATAAATCTATATCAATGACTACATTGTTTTTATTAAGGTTCGAATAGAAAATGATAACCACCTCCGCTATCTCAACCATTCGCGAACATGTTAAGACTTGGCGCAGCAAAGGCGAAACGGTTGCTTTTGTGCCTACTATGGGTAATTTACACCAAGGTCACATCACCTTAGTGAATGAAGCTAAAAAGCGCGCAGACCATGTGGTGGTATCTATTTTTGTTAATCCAATGCAATTTAGCGCTAATGAAGACTTAGACGGTTACCCACGTACACTAATACAAGATAGTGACAAGCTGATGGCTGCCGGAACAGAAATACTCTTCACTCCAACACCAGAAATCATTTATCCCAAAGGCTTGGCGCAACAAACCTACATTGAAGTACCTGAAATTGGCGATGAATTATGCGGTGCAAGTCGTCCAGGTCATTTTCGTGGTGTGGCCACCATAGTCGCCAAACTGTTTAATATTGTTCAACCTGATATTGCCTTATTTGGCCGTAAAGATTTTCAACAATTGATGATTATCAAAACCATGGTTGAAGATTTATCGATGCCGATTGATGTAATAGGGGTGGAAACTATCCGAGAACAATCGGGTCTTGCGATGAGCTCTCGTAATGGCTATTTAACCATTGAAGAAAAGCACTCAGCAGCAACATTAAAACAAGCATTAGACAGTATTGTTAATGCGATTCAACGCGGTGAAGCAACACAACAAGCTATCACCACAGCCAAAAAACTACTGATAACAGCTGGTTTTACTCCTGATTATCTCGAAGTGAGAAATGCCAATACATTGCGTCAAGTCACAGCAGCAGACAGTGAGCTAGTGGTTATTGGGGCAGCGTATCTCGGTAAAGCGCGCTTGATTGACAATGTGTCATTTTCTCGTCATTCAAGTTAGGCATATAGATGGCTTAAGCTAAAAATCATTCAGTTTTAGCTTAAGCCAATAAAATAAAAAACAAAGATTTTTTTATTAATGAAATTTCCATTGTCAAAAAACTGGTTTTATCGATAAAATTGAACCATATTTAATCGGTAGAGTAATGTTACCGACGTGATTATTGCTATTTTTTTAGCAAAAAAATGATTGCGAAGTATTCAATGTCCGGTAACGAGTATGGGGAATGTCTTACTTGCAAAGCGCTAAAATATGCTAATCTGCTTAAGTAAATAAGCTCATCAAAACACGAGCTAAATAAGTGGGTTAGTAAGATTCAATAAAAAAACCTGTAACCAAAATCCGTAAATGGTGATTGCTTACCTATTAACAGCTAGACATGGTGGTCAGCTGTTAGGTTGAATGCATCATCGACAAGGCCCTAGTGTCGAAAACGTAAACCTCTGATATCAAAATCGTAATAGTGATGACAAAAGGATGTGTGGCCGCATGGCAAAAAGACTGTTATTCATCGTACTCGCCATGGGCGCTTTTACTGCTCAAGCTAATACTATTTACAAATGCATGATGGATGAAAAAGTCGTTTTCAGCCAAACAACTTGCCCCCAAGAATATAGCCAGCATAAAATTGAATATCAACTGGGTATCACCACTGAGGTCGACTCTGACAAGCGCGAGCTCAAACAAGATCCCTTAGAAGCACTCCTCAATAAACAAACCATTTCTAAAGAGGAATTACTGCAACTACTTGATGGTGAAATTTATCGCTTAAATCAAGAAAACAGCTATTTCGAAATTTTACGCGCTAGCGAAGTGCAAAAATTAGATCGTAAGCGTTACTGGCAAACTAAACCCAAAGATGACCCAAGTTATGGCCTAGAATTACAAGAAATCACTACACGCTTTAACGACCTCATTAAAAATAATACTAATGTTATCCAAATATTAACTAAGCATAAAATGAAGATATCTGCAGAAACTCCACCAGACGAATATATGAGTAACTAACCTCAACTCGTCATTAGCGTTGAGGTGTCACTCAATGTTAATCCGGTTTGAACAATCCTATCATGCTGCCAGTCGTTTTTTGAGGCACTTTAATATCTGTTTGTTGCTCACGGTAATCACAGTCAGTACATTCAACCGTTTCAATTCCATTTTCTTTAAACAATAAAATACTGTCTTTAGCACTGCATTTAGGGCATTTAGCGCCTGCAACAAAACGCTTTTTAATTTTGGTCATGATTTACTCGACTTAGTGTTTACTGGTTGAGCTGTTAACTCAATAAGGTCTTTACCTGATTTATACGCCTATTTTGCCATGATTAGCCCACATGAGTCCCGTGATTGTGGGAAATAAATCGTAGATGCGATATTATCTGCACCATTATTCTATTCTTAAGTATCAAGTTGTAATTAATGATCAACATAAGCCAAGCTCAGTTAATTCGCGGCAGTAAAACCTTACTCGATGAAACCTCACTGACGATTTATCCCGGACACAAGGTTGGCCTTGTCGGCGCCAACGGTACAGGTAAATCATCATTGCTTGCCTTGATTTTAGGTCATTTACATCTAGATAAAGGTGAGTTTAGTTTCCCCTCAGGTTGGCAAGTTGCCTCTGTTGCGCAGGAAACTCCGGCATTAGATGTGTCGGCACTTGAGTATGTCCTCGACGGTGACACCGAATACCGAGATTTAGAAGCCCAACTAGAGAAAGCTCAAACCGACAATAATGGTAATGCCATTGCGCTTATTCATGGCAAAATTGATGCAATTGGCGGCTATGCCATTAAAGCGCGAGCAGGCGCGCTATTAGCAGGCTTAGGATTTAAGGATGCAGACCAAAGTAACCCGGTAAAAAGCTTCTCTGGTGGTTGGCGTATGCGTCTCAACTTAGCCCAAGCACTCTTATGTCGTTCAGACTTATTGTTACTCGATGAGCCAACCAACCACTTAGACCTAGACACCATGTATTGGTTAGAAGGTTGGATAAAATCTTATCAAGGGACACTCATTTTGATCAGCCACGATCGTGACTTTATCGATGGCATTGTTGGTGAAATTGTTCATGTTGAAAATCACAAATTAAATTACTACAAAGGTAATTACTCTTCTTTTGAACGAGTGCGCGCTGAACGCATGGCCCAGCAGCAAGTAGCCTTTGAGCGTCAGCAAAAAGAGCGCTCGCATATGCAGTCATTTGTTGATCGGTTTCGCTATAAAGCCAGTAAAGCTAAACAAGCACAAAGCCGCTTGAAAGCACTCGAGCGCATGGCCGAGTTGCTGCCATCGCAAGTAGACAATCCATTTCAAATGGCCTTTAGAGAACCAGAAGCGCTACCGAACCCATTAGTGGTAATGGAAAATGTCTCTATTGGTTATGAAGATAATACCATCCTGAAACAGGTTGAGTTAAATCTCGTTCCTGGTGCGCGTATTGGTTTGTTGGGTAGAAATGGTGCCGGTAAATCAACGCTGATCAAACTGTTATCAGGCCAACTACAAGCCAAAACGGGTAAGTATCAACCTAACCCAGGATTAAATATTGGTTATTTTGCTCAGCATCAAGTTGAATTTTTAACGCTTGATGATTCTCCAATGCAACACTTGGCTAGACTCGCGCCAGCAAGTGTTCGCGAACAAGAATTACGTAACTTTTTAGGTGGGTTTGGCTTTAATGGTGATATGGCCTTATCGCCAGTACGGCCGTTTTCTGGCGGCGAAAAAGCCCGCCTAGTATTAGCATTAGTGGTTTGGCAGCGTCCAAATTTACTATTACTCGATGAACCGACCAACCATTTAGATTTAGAGATGCGTCACGCACTCACCATGGCATTGCAAACCTTTGAGGGCGCAATGGTTATCGTGTCACACGATCGTCACCTATTACGATTAAGTTGTAGTGATTATTACTTAGTTGACCAAGGTGTTGTAACACCTTTTGATGGCGACTTAGATGACTACCATCAATGGTTGCTAGATGCCGCTAAACTAGCACAAGCCAACAACAAAACAGATGTAGGCGCTAGCAGCGATGCTGTTGATAAAAAACAGCAAAAAAGAATGGAAGCTGAATTACGTCAGAAAGTATCGCCGCTGAAAAAACAACAAGTAAAGTTAGAAACTCAACAGCAAAAAATTAATGCCCGATTAGCCGAATTAGAAATTGAGTTAGCCGATGGCAGCTTATACGAAACAGAGAACAAAGCTAAAATGACCAATGTTCTCAACGAACGGACTACGCTGACTCAAGCTATGGATGAAAGTGAAATGCATTGGTTAGAGATTCAAGAGCAGATCGATATTTTTGAGCAAGATTGCCTATAAGCAATTGCTCTTCATTATTTTATTGTCATTTGTGGTGTAAAATAGCATCACAAAGGCAACAAGGAATACGGTATGTCGCGGCCTTCTCACCACCAAACATTCAGCTATTTAATTTGGCGTGATTGCGAACAAAACTATTCAATTAATCCTAAATTTTACATAAGCTTACAAGATAGTTACCAAGTAAATGTTAACCTTTTACTATTAGCTCAATTCCTAGATCAACAACATTATGTGTTAACCCAGCAGCAGTGGGAATTATTAACGGGTGCTATAGAACAATGGGAAGAAAATGTGTTGCAACCTTATCGACGATTACGTCGGATTGCTAAAGTACACTTAGACAGTGAAGAATATCAAAAAATGCTCGACGTAGAGCTAATTATGGAACGTAAATCTCAGTACATGTTATTGCATAAATTGAACTTGCTGCAGAGGACAACGTTAGATACTGAGCCTGATAATACTGAGCCGAGTAATATACAACACTATCTTAGCTTATTTGGCTTAGATGGAAGCATTATGGCTGAATTAACCACCCAAGTAGGTTTGACTAACTCGTAACACATTGTCTGGTTACGACTTGTAATATTACCTTGATATACCGCCCACCGGCGGCATATCAAGCTAGTTAATCTAGCCAGTTTGAGTCAATTTTTGTGCTAATGCCGTTGCATTTCGAGCCACAATACCATAAATAGACAACTGCGGATTCGCGCCTAAACTGGTTGGGAATACCGAACCATCCATCACCGATAAATTTTCAAGGTAATGCGAATTACCAAAACCATCGACCATTGAAAGGGTTTTATCTTCACCCATTGCACAACCGCCCATCACATGGGCCGACGCGACAATGGTTTTTAATAAACCTAAATCGGCATTATTAATAGCCTGCTTTGCTTCACTCCACGAATTAAGAAAAGCCAAGCCATCATGCATCGGCAACACCTTTTTGGCACCTGCAGCAAATTGTAATTCGGCCATCGACAAAAATGCCCTACGAGCACCGTCCCAAAAACCTTTATCTAAAGGATAATCTAACGCCAAACTAGTATCGGTTAATCTTACCTGACCACCAGGACATTGCTGATTGAAACCATCACGAATAAGCGCAATAGTCACCTGCATTTGGTTAAAATTAGCCATTAATTGTGCGTGGCTCACACCATAACCAATGGTTTTAGATGCAATCAACACGGGATGTACAGGCGCAACTTCAAGCTTATAACCTAGATCACCAGACGCGCCATCACGCCAAACAAATTCATCTGAATAGATAGATTGCGGCGCACCACTGTGACCATTAATTTGTTCTGCAAAAATACCGCCCGATAACAATGACGGATGTAAAAACGTTTTACCTAATTGTTTATGTGGATCTGGGGTGTTAGAACGCATTAATATCGTTGGTGTATGAACTGCACCCGCACTTAAAATATAATGTTTAGCACTAAAGGTAATGTTCACTGATGTTGGCTTTAGCCCTTCGGTTAATGCCTGGGCCGTTAAACCAACAACTTGATCGCCTTTGTGTTCAAGTTTGATCACCTTAGCGCGAGAAATCAGCGTTGCGCCTTTGTCTAAGGCAGCAGGTATGGTGGTCACTAGCATTGATTGCTTGGCGTTTACGGGGCAACCCATGCCACAATAACCGGTATTCCAGCAACCTTTAACATTACGTTTAATAACGGTGTAATCCCAACCCAGCTTTTCACAACCTTCGCGCAATGCACCATTATTTCTATTGGGTTCAAACTGCCACTGTTCAATATTGAGCCGCTGTTCCATTAACTCAAACCAAGGCAGTAAATCTTGCGAAGACAGGCCTTTTACTGACTTTTCTTGCTCCCAAAAGGCCAAGGTTTGCTCGGGGGTTCTAATTGAAGTAGTCCAATTGACCGTGGTTGAACCGCCTACCGTTCGACCTTGAAATATACCAATACCTTTATCAGCAGTTTTCATTGCAGCAGCTTGTTGGTACAAATTCGGATAAGCGTGGCGCTCTTCCATATCAAAGTGAGTTGATGATTTAAGCGAGCCGCCTTCAATCATAATCACTTTCAATCCAGCTTCAGTGAGTATTTCTGCTGCGGTGCCACCGCCCGCTCCGGTACCAACAATAACAACATCAGCGTCAAAGTGACGATCCATTTCTAAGGTACTAGCATCGATATGATGCCAGCCTGAACTTAATCCGGTAATAATAGGATCAATAATGGCCAAGGGAGAGCTCCTTACATGAGGGATTAATGCGCGTTATGCACCAAGAAAGTAGGCTTTACATAACGTAAATTGCCCCAATGTTCCGGACAGGCGTAATAACTTGCCATTATCAATTCACGTAATCCGTTATAAGCGGTCGTTAACATGTCCAAATAGTTGTGGCGCCAAAACTCTAACATGTCAATCAATTGCTTTGGTTCACGCATTAACAACGGTGTCATACTGCCACTGAGCAACAATAGACCAAAGCGACCTTCAAGCAACTCTAACAATTCCATCAGCTCTTGCTGTTGTTCAATCGGCAAATGGGTAATTGATTGTGAAATTGCATCCAATGTGCGATTTATCGCGATTTCTCTATGGCTAGGAACCTCGGGCAATGCACCGTCTAAGAACACTGGCAGCAATACACTAAACAACACTCGGTGATGAATATCATCGCTAGAAGTCGTGATACTGGGTGAATATAAATTAACGCCTAGTGCTATTGCTGCAGTTCCAGCAAAAGCACCCGTAATAAAGGTACGCCGCTTCATTTACTTCCCCTTGAGTTTATTGTTGTCTCTATTTTTTATGTGGTAGAGTGGCATGAGTAACATTTAAACATACGTTTAAATTTTCACAAACTATTACAGAAATATTCCTTTTATGAAAACCTTGTTCACTCCGCCTTGGTGGGCTGCTAGCCCGCATGTACAAACGATTCTACCGTTCATTTTCAAAGTGGCCAGACCAATAACATTTAGGCAAAGACAAGAGTTACCCGACGGCGATTTTATCGATTTAGATTGGCTGGGCCAAGCCCAAAATGGCGCGCCTATCTTAGTTATCATTCATGGTCTTGAAGGTAACACTGAATCGCATTATGCACGCAGAATGCTCATCGAAGCAAAAAAAGCAAAAATGTCTGCTGTTGTTCACCATCATCGGGGGTGTTCTGGTGAACCCAATCGCTTAGCTCGCAGTTATCATAGCGGCGATGTTAACGACTTAGCCCATACCCTAGAGCAACTAAAGCATTACTATCCAGACTCACCATTGTATGCTGTCGGCTACAGCTTGGGCGGTAATGTACTAGCAAAATACCAAGGCAGTAAAAAACAGCATAGCTTACTTGAACGTGCTGTGGTGGTGTCAGCCCCTCTCACGCTAGGAGCCTGTGCTAAACGCTTAGAAAGTGGCTTTTCAACTCTGTATCAACGCTTTTTAATTAAACGCTTACAACATAAAATGCTCGACAAACTCAACACTGCTGATTTAACCGAGCAAATGCCGATCACTAAAGAGCAGCTCAAAATGCTCAATACCTTTTATTTGTTTGACGATAAAGTCACTGCACCTTTGCATGGTTTTATTGACGTAAATGATTACTATCAACAATCTAGCGGCCTTGGCTATTTGCAGCATATCACCAAGCCTACTTTAGTCATCCACGCCAAGGATGACCCCTTCATGACCGATGAAGTGATCCCAAAGCAAGCTCAATTATCACCTATGGTTGAATACGAGTTGCATGAGTGTGGTGGACATGTAGGGTTTGTTGAAGGTGGGTGGCCTTGGAAACCGCGCTTTTACCTCGAGCGTCGCATCATCGAGTTTATTCGAACTACAGGTGATACAGCAACCGAACACGATACCTCCGCGTCTTTAGTCAGTCATAAATAGGAAATACACCATGCTTGTGCCTTATGAAGCGTTACTTTCATTACCTCAAGAAGTACTTCAGCGTATGATAAAAGAATATCTGTTATCACAACTTGAAGATGGCAGTTTTAGTGACGCAGACGAACAACAATTAAGTCGCGCAATTGACCAATGTAAGCTAGCACTAAAAAAGGGCGAGCTAGTGGTTGAATATAGTGAGGATGATGAGTCTATCGCCATTAGGCAACGCGAGCATATTTCACGTTCATCTTTCGACTAGCTGTAATACAAAACGATGGTTTTACTACAAAATGATCACATTGTTACCTGCGAATAATTGACCCACGGGTGATGATTACCGTATAACTAGTGACTCGATTTTTCACGTCCACAACATTACCTAGGCAAATAATATGTCAGCAAAACATCCTATTATTGCTGTAACCGGTTCATCCGGTGCTGGCACAACTACGACCACAACTGCCTTCATTCATATTTTTAGACAGTTGGGTATCAATGCTGCATTCGTTGAAGGGGATAGTTTCCATAATTTCACCCGCGCTGAAATGGAAGTGTTAATTAGAAAATCACAGGCTGAAAATCGAAACTTAAGCTATTTTGGTCCCGAAGCGAATAATTTCAAAAAGCTCGAAGAATGTTTTACCAGTTATGGTGATACAGGTAATGGCCAAACCCGCAGCTACTTACACACCTTTGATGAAGCGGTGCCATTTAATCAAATGCCCGGTACATTTACGCAATGGCGTGATTTGCCAGCCAATACCGATATGCTGTATTACGAAGGACTGCACGGTGGTGTGGTAACGGAAGATGCCGATGTCGCTAAACATGTTGATCTTTTGATAGGCATGGTGCCGATTGTTAACTTAGAGTGGATCCAGAAGATTATTCGCGACACAAATGATAGAGGCCATAGTCGTGAAAAAGTCATGGGCTCAATAGTCCGTAGTATGGACGATTACATCAAGCACATGACGCCACAATTTTCACGGACACACATTAATTTTCAACGAGTGCCGACTGTAGACACCTCGAACCCTTTTAGCGCAAAAGACATACCAAGCTTAGATGAAAGCTTTTTAGTTATTCGCTTTCGCGGTATTAATAATGTTGATTTCCCTTATTACCTCAACATGATCCAAGGCTCATTTATGTCACGCGTCAATACACTAGTTGTTCCTGGTGGAAAAATGTCTCTGGCTATGGAATTAATTTTAACGCCTTTGGTTAAAGACTTAATGGATAAACGTCTAGAGTTGCAAAACCTTGATGATATCAAACTCGATTAAGTTTGATTTAAGTCAGAACAATTAAGATAGCCGCATCGTGATTTCGAGCGAAAGAACGGCAGTTGATGTGCTTGGGGTGCTAATTCCCCCTTTTTTCTGTTAGCGCATTGAGCACATCAACGAAACCAAACAACATCGATGCTCAAGCACTAACATTAGCTATTATCCCTTCTGATAAACAAGTCAATACACGGACCGGTTGATAATAGTAAATGACTCACATTGCTTATCCTGAGCATTACATCAGTGGGATAATTTCTCGATAAGCTTGATTATTCTGATACTGTTTCAAACGTAAAATAAACTCATCGCTGCGCACAATCTCAGGATTATCCTTTAACGCATCAATTGCTTTTTTCTGGGTATCAATTGCCGCAGAAAAATCACCAAGCTCAGCATACGCGGCCGCAAGATTATCTAATACCGTTGGATCATTCTGATTTTGTTCGAGTAATTTTAACGACATTGATACTGCACGCGAACCATCTCGGTATTCGGCCTCAGGGCACGTGGCTAATATCCACGCAATATTGCCCATTGAAACGGCATCCCCCGCAGCACTAAACTGCTCCATTGCTTTGCCGCAATTACGCACAACACCATCACCACCAGCAGAATAAATAAACCCTAAACGAAAATGAGCCCACTTATCTCCTTGTGCGACCATTTGCAGATACCATTTTTCTGCCAGCGCTAAATCACGCGGAATTAATTTACCGTCAAAGGCTAAATCAGCTAATGTTTGTTGCGCCTTAATATTGTGTTGTTGTGCAGCAAGATTAACCCAGCTTAATCCTTGCTTAGTATCTTGAGTAACAAATCGTCCGGAAAGGTTCATTAAACCCAATAAAAATTGTGCATCTGCATTGCCCTGTTTGGCTTTAATCTGAATATGAACCAACTTAGTCGCCGCCTGAGACTCAATAGAGGGCGGGATAACAAACGCTTTTACAGATGAACTAAGTCCACTTAATAAAACAACACAGGCAATAAACCCGATTTGACTCAGTTTTTTCACACATACCTCGACAACTATTTATGAAGCTGATTAAATAACATTAGCTAACTCATGGATCCAATACAATAGACAAATGACATTAGCAATAATTCAATCGTAGTGATGATTAAGACAAATTCACAAAAAAAGTCGACCGTCATCACAAATGAGATAAATTTAATCTTAAATTTAACAAGTTAATATACACTACGCACACTTCTAAATACGATCTCTATCAAAGTTTTCACGGTTTCAATAGCGTAGAATGCTTAATTAGATATTACTTACTTTCATTTTTAATCAATCGAGGAACATCGTATGGCTCTGATTGGTAAGCCAAAACCTGACCCAACATTAGAATGGTTTCTTTCACATTGTCACATTCATAAGTACCCTGCAAAGAGTACTTTAATTCACGCAGGTGAAGATTCTGACACTTTATATTACATCGTCAAAGGTTCCGTTGCTGTATTGATCAAAGATGAAGAAGGTAAAGAAATGATCCTTTCTTATCTAAATCAAGGCGACTTTATCGGTGAATTAGGATTGTTTGAAGAACAATCTGAACGTACTGCATGGGTTCGTGCTAAACAAGCATGTGAAATTGCAGAAATTTCTTACAAGAAATTTAAGCAATTGATTCAGGTAAACCCTGAAATCTTGATGAAACTTTCGGCGCAAATGGCCTATCGTTTACAAAGTACTAGCCAAAAAGTAGGCGACTTAGCGTTCCTTGACGTTGCTGGTCGCATTGCACAAACGTTATTACACCTTGCAAAACAACCTGATGCTATGACACATCCTGACGGCATGCAAATTAAGATTACACGTCAAGAGATTGGTCAAATTGTTGGTTGTTCACGTGAGACCGTTGGTCGTATTTTAAAAATGCTTGAAGAACAAAATTTGATCCAAGCACACGGTAAAACGATCGTAGTTTACGGTACGCGCTAAACAACAAAGGGCTAACGACGAATCAAGCTAAATGTTTATGCCTTAATCATATAGGCTTCAGCTTGATTTAAGCCAAGATACTTAAAGTGGTGTTCATACTCTGAACGCCACTTTTTCATTTTGGAGCGCCCATGAATAGCTTGTTCTTAACAGCAATAAGCAGCTTAATGGCCATCACCATTAATCAACAAGATATTCCCGCAAAAGAACTCCCTCTGGACCATGACAACGTCCAAAAATTAGTATCTTCTGGTAATATACGTTCATTAGATGATTACTTAACTTGGTTGTCGCAGTATTGTGATGGTCACTTAATCGACGCCCAACTTTATCAACACCAAGATAAATGGCGCTATGATCTACAATTTAAGCTAAAACAAGGGCATGTTGTTAATCTGCAATTAGATGCAGCTAACGGTATGCAAGATTCATTGACTCAATTACCGAGCGAATGTACTAAACATGAAACTGTTACTCGTTGAAGATAACCCTTTACTCGTTGCCGAGCTTGAAAAACAACTCAAGCAAGCTGGTTATATTACGGATGTCACAGATAAAGCTATTGAAGCCGATTATTTGATGAAAGAAACTGATTATGACTGTGTCATTTTAGATATCGGATTACCTGACGGAAATGGCTTGTCATTAGTGACTAAATGGCGTGAACGTGGCATAAATACCCCGGTAATCATGTTAACTGCCCGAAGTCAGTGGCATGAAAAAGTTGAAGGCTTTAATGCTGGCGCAGATGACTACTTAGGCAAACCGTTTCATGCGCAAGAACTCCTCGCACGTATTCAAGCACTCATCCATAGAGCCCATGGGCGGGTTAACTCGTCATCCAAGCAGCTATGTTATGCAGGGGTTAATTTAGACGAAAACGAGCAAAAGGTGACTGTTGGCGAACACATATATGAGCTGACGTCGATGGAGTTTAGGTTACTGAAAATATTCTTAATGTCACCAAAGAAGCTTCTTTCGAAGCAACAGCTTACTGACAAGCTTTATCAATTTGATGATGAAAAAGAAAGTAACGTCGTTGAAGTTTATGTCACACACTTACGTAAAAAACTCGGTAAAACCGCTATCGAAACTCGGCGTGGTCAGGGTTATATCTTCCATGGCATTATTGAATGATTTCGATTCGGTTTAAATTAAGCCTCTGGCTCAGTGGCTTAATCATTATTGCTACGCTAATAGGCTTATTTTTATTTGAGTCGATGCTTCGAGATGCGTTTCATGACTCTATTATTAATCGTCTTGAAGAAGATTTAGAACATATCATTATCGCCACTAGGCTCGATGAGGGTGAGATCGTTATCGACCAAAACCAATTATCCAGCTTTTACCGACCAGCCTATTCAGGGCGTTATTTCCAATTAAATCTGCCCGACCGCACTATTCGATCACGTTCATTGTGGGATGCCGAATTACAAATTGAACAGTTACAAGCACAGCAGAAACGAGTTTGGCAGGCTAAAGGGCCAAAAAACAATGATATGCAGTTGTTATCTATCGGCATCGGCGCGCCAAACAGTCACAACACAGCCACATTAACTGTCGCCCAAGATCTCAGTATCGGACGGCGTGTGTTTAGCGAAGTGTTTGGTACTAAACTGGCAATCAATATCGGTATGTTATTGGCGATGATCGCCGGTATCTTCATTATTTTACGCCAATCATTTAAACCGGTGAATCAAATCCAAGGGGCACTGGCTAAATTGCGCGAAGGTGAAATAGCTTCATTAGCCATTTCACAAATTCCAGCAGAAATCCGCCCGCTAGCCGAAACCTACAATGAGTTGTTAGACTACACAGCCAAACAAATTGAACGTAGCCGCAATAACCTAGGTAATTTAAGCCATGGCTTAAAAACCCCATTAGCAGTCATGCAGCAACAAGTTGAAGCGCTCGGGCTCACTCATCCGGATGCCGCTATAGCAATGCAGCAGCAATTAGATTTAGTTCATAAAATGATTGAACGTAAATTGGCTGCAGCAAGGATAACGGGAGACATGCTGCCCGCAGCACAACTGGCGGTGCCAAAAGATTTTGATAGCTTAATCCAAACGTTACATAAAGTGCATCATCAGCGGAGCATTGATTGCAGCATTGTGAATCCGCAACATATTAGTCGTATTCCAATACATCGCGAAGATGGCATGGAGCTGTTTGGCAATCTGCTCGACAATGCCTTTAAATGGGCAAACTCACAGGTTCATGTCAGCATCGAAGAATTACCATCGGGAGTGATATTAATTCAAATTGAAGACGATGGCCTCGGTGTAAAACAAGAGCAAATTGCATTATTAACCTCTCGTGGCACCCGACTAGATGAAGCAACTATTGGCCACGGGTTGGGCTTATCGATTGTTAAAGAGATTTGTGACCAATATGGTTTTGTATTGCAATTTAGTCGAAGTAATACATTACAAGGGCTTAATGTCAGTATATTGATGAGCAACTAAACTTTCTTGCCTGGAATAAGCAATAAAAAAGACCTAACTGAGCGATCAATTAGGTCTTTTTCGTCCATGCATAAACATTACATCATTGCATTGGTACTTTCAAAAATCTTGTCGGCAGATGCTGCAACAAAGCCAGTATAAAGCTGACCATTAGCCATTGGATAACGACGGGCAAATTCATAGAAACAACTTGGAATTTCCACATCGCCATCGGTAAAGTTCACAACCACTTTATCAGCCATGGTAGAAGACTGCTCTAACAAGACTTCTGGCGATCCTTTAACTTCACCGCCAGAGCTATTTAACACAAACCCAGCCTGCTTTAAGGCTTGGTTTACATCTTCAATACGCTCAAATTCAGGCAGATCGTTAATTGAAACCGTAAAGTGATTGGCACGGTAACCTAACGCAGCAACCCACGCAGCATATTCGCTTTCAGCAAGTAATGCTTGGTAAGTCGCTTTATCTACATCCCAATGACGACCAGAATATATGAAGTTATCTGCCGTGGTTGCCGCAATATCAACCTGATCGATTAAACCATGGATGCTCTTTTGCACCTCAGGGCTAAATTCTTCAACTAACAACTCAGAGATAAACACCTTTGGCTGTTTTGGATCCGGATGTTCAAAGTGCTTAGCTATCAGCTTTTTCTGCTCAAACTTATAATCACCACTGTCGACATAACCGATAGAGGTGAAATGTTTAGCCAATACGCTTAAATTTACTTTAGCGATATTAAAAGTACGCAAAGCGATATGGTCATTGATGATTGGCGCGCCATGGCCTAAAAGCTGATGAATTTTCGCCGCTGAAGGCGTCATCTTAATGTAGTCTTGCCACAAGGCAGCAAATAAAGCATTAACGTCAGTATGCATGGTTAAATCCTTCTAAAATAAGGCTGGTGAACAAAGTCACCAGCACGGATCATGCGATGAATTTATCAGTTAAATTGATAAACCAGGGCTTAAAGTAGCAGGTAAGCTTACGGCATCTGCTTCCATTGAAGCGACAGGGTAAGCACAGTAATCAGCAGCATAAAATGCACTTGCACGATGATTACCTGAAGCGCCAACGCCACCAAATGGTGCCGCACCTGATGCGCCTGTAATCTGCTTATTCCAATTAACAATACCAGCACGAATGCGCGCTAAAAAGTAATCGTAATCTTCACGGCTATCCGCTAATAAACCAGCTGATAAACCATAACGAGTCGCATTGGCTAAATGAATAGCTTGGTCAAAATCGCTGTAACGTACTAATTGCAATAATGGACCGAAATATTCTTCATCAGGTAACTCAGCGACTTTAGTGACATCTATTAAGCCTGGAGTGACTAAACCAGTACCAGCTTCAACTTGCACTAACTCAACTAATGAAACACCACCTAATGACTGAAGTGTCGCCTGTGCGGCAACCATGCCACGTGCAGCGGTTTCAGAAATCATCGAGCCCATAAAAGGTTGTGGTTGAACGTTCCAAGCACCCACTTTAATTTGCTTAATAGCCTTTACTAGCTCTGCGATTAACGCATCACCTTGTGCGCCCTCTTCAATATATAAACGACGGGCACAAGTACAACGCTGGCCAGACGAAATATAAGCAGACTGAATAATGTCATGGACCGCAGCTTTGGTATCGGTAACGCCTTTAACGATAAGCGGATTATTACCGCCCATTTCTAAGGCTAAAATCTTACCTGGGAGGCCAGCATATTGTTCATGTAAAATATGCCCAGTACGTGAACTACCGGTAAAGAATAAACCGTCAATTTGTGGATGTGATGCTAACGCTTTACCGGTTTCAACTTCACCTTGCACTAAGTTAACCACACCTTGTGGTAAACCAGCTTTGTCCCAACACTTCAGCATTAACTCAGCCACTTTAGGCGTTAATTCTGATGGCTTAAACACCACTGTGTTACCGGCCAATAATGCTGGTACTATGTGTCCGTTTGGTAGATGGCCTGGGAAATTATAAGGGCCAAATACCGCTACAACACCATGAGGCTTGTGACGTAATACGGCACGCCCTGCAGGTAAATCATTGGTTTCAGTGCCGGTACGTTTGTCATGGGCTTTTGCCGACAATGCTATCTTGCCAATCATAGCGCCCACTTCAGTGGCAGTTTCCCACTGTGGCTTACCGGTTTCTTGAGCGATGGTTTCTGCGATCTCGGCTTTATTAGCTTCTAGTTGTGCACGATACGCTTCGACTATGGCTAAGCGAGCTTCATAACCCAGCATAAACCAATCAAACTGTGCCGCACGAGCGGCATCTACAGCTGCATTCACTTGAGTAGCAGTAGCCGTGTTACCTTGCCAAATTACGTCACCGTTGGCAGGGTTTTTCGAATTGATTTCATGACCTTCGCCAGCTAACCACTGACCTTGAATATATTGTGTCATTTCTTGCTCCTACATTGCTAAAACACGAATTTGCTCGCCATCGCTCACCAGTAAACCAGCGGCGATTTCAGGGCTGAGCACAACATTGTCGTGTTCATCAGAGACCAACAATTTAGCTGCTGACGCACGATAATCAGCAAGCGAGGTGTTGGAAATAATAAAATGATGATCGGCATGTGGCATCTTGCCAACTGAAACGGTCAATAAACGGCTCTTTTTCACTGAGCGGATCTCAGCTAGTGCACATTCAACCGTTGGGCCGCCATCAAAAATATCGACATAATTACGGAACTTAAAACCCTCTGCTTGTAATAAACGCAATGCTGGCTTGGTGTTTTTATGCACTTCACCAATCACTTTTTGGGCTTTTTTAGGCAACATGCAAACATAAACGGGGTTTCGCGGCATCATTTCGGCCATAAAGGCTTTTTTGCCTAAACCAGACAAGTAGTCTGCTTCAACAAAATCGATACCTAAAAAGTGATGTTGTAACCATTCATAAAACGGCGAGTCACCATGATCATCACTCACACCACGCATTTCAGCAATAACGGTATCGCCAAAGCGCTCAGGATGCTGTGCTAATAATAAAAAGCGCGAGCGTGATAACATGCGGCCGTTGTTGCCTTTGCGATATCCGTCTTTTAAAAACAGGGTGCACACTTCTGCTGCGCCAGTGTAGTCGTGGCATAATGTGAGGGTTTCAACTTCATTGCGAACAGAAATTTGCTGAGAATGATAGACCTCAGTACCTAAACGGTAATGATAAAAAGCATCTTGCATGCCGACGGCGGCTTCAATACCACAGGTACCGACAACTTCATTGGTCTTTGTATCTTCAAGCACCATTAAATAACCTTCGTCAAAAGGTTTATCAATTTGCTTGATAAAAGATGCCTCTGCCCTAGCAATCTTCGAACGCAGTAACTCTTCGTTAACTGGTAAAGATGTAAAACCGTGGCCTGACTCAACTGCGATACCATAAAGTGCATCGTAATCACTTGCACGGATAGGACGTATGATTAACATCTTAATCTCCTCATTGCGCCATAAGCGAACCGCGCTGAAATACATTTCAACGCGTATTCACCCAATTGGCGTACCCAAACAAATTAGTGCAAGCTAAGCCTGCACTAAATTTGCAAATTAACCAGCAACCACTTTTGCTACTGCGCGTTCAAAACGCAACAAGCCTTCTGCGATGTCTGCTTCTGGGATCACTAATGAAGGAGCAAAACGCACAACGTTTGCACCAGCCATCAAACTCATAAGGCCTTCAGCAACAGAAGCAACCAAGAAGTCACGGCTACGACCTTCATATTGTTCATTTAATACCGCACCGATTAACAAGCCTTTACCACGTACTTCACTGAATACGTTGTATTTGGCGTTAATAGCCGCTAAACCATCACGGAATAACTGTTCGCGATGTTTAACTCCGTCCAACACTTCTTTGGTATTAACCACGTCCATTACTGCATTACCTACAGCACAAGCCAGTGGGTTGCCGCCATAAGTAGAACCGTGAGTACCAATTTTTAGGTGAGCAGCAATTTTTGCGCTAGTTAGCATTGCAGCAATAGGGAAGCCACCGCCTAGCGCTTTGGCACTGGTTAAAATATCTGGCACGATGTCTGTACCCATGTAAGCAAATAACTCACCAGTACGGCCTACACCAGTTTGTACTTCATCAAAAATCACTAATGCGTCATGCTTATCAGCTAAACGACGTACTGCTTTTAAGAACTCAGGATCACCATTGATAATCCCGCCTTCACCTTGAAGAGGTTCAAGCATAATGGCACAAGTCTTGTCAGAAATTACCGCTTCAAGTGCTGCGATATCATTAAATGGCACGTGAGTAATACTTTGTGGCTTAGGGCCAAAACCGTCTGAATAAGCAGCTTGTCCGCCAACTGTTACAGTAAAGAATGTACGGCCGTGGAAAGCTTTATCGAATGCGATGATTTGGTCTTTATCTGCACCATGGTTATCTAATGCATAACGGCGAGCTAATTTTAATGCTGCTTCATTGGCTTCTGCACCCGAGTTAGCAAAATAGACGCGCTCAGCAAACGTTGCATTAACTAACTTTGTCGCTAATTCTAGTGCAGGCTCGTTGGTCATTACGTTTGATAAATGCCATAACTTTTCGCCTTGCTCTTTTAATGCTGACACTAAAGCTGGGTGACAATGACCTAAACAATTTACTGCAATACCACCGGCAAAATCGATGAATTCATTACCTTCTTGATCCCATACTCGGCTACCTGCTCCGCGAACAGGAATAACAGCGGCAGGCGCATAATTAGGCACCATAACTTCATCGAATTGGGCACGGGTTAGATTCATTTCTACACTCATTGCATTTCATCCTTCAGGTTGTAAGCGGCTTGAAAGCCGCTGTTTCCGCTGTCTGCTTTATATTCTGTAAGTGCATTAGCGGAAGTTTGTGTTATTTATGCGACATTATTAGCGAAAATGTGATCAAAATACCAGTTCAGTACAATTAACTTCTGCAGGCCTTATTGGTATTCTGCATAAAGATTGATAAATATGACTAAACAACGCATTTATTGGGGGTTATGAAGCATAAATAGTCATAAAAAAAGTTATTTGACTCGAATTTGTGTAGCTATTCATCAAAAGTGAATAATTACACATATTTAACATTTACCCTTTTGATAGAAAAAAGCTATTTAAAGTAAATCAAGCTTCCGAAAATTTTGGCCTTTAAGCCTAATCAGTTCTTGCGCCGAAAACTGATAATAATCAAACATAATACGTTTCTCTTGTGGATCGATTTGTTGTTGCTCTTCTAACAAAAGCACTTTGGCATAACAACTCGCCTTAGCCACAATGGCGGCATCGGCTGATAGCTCTGTAAAGTGGTAATCGTGGTCTAACTCTTTTAACACTTGTGTAATCGGGGAATCATCAAATTTCAGTAAACTCAATAGTTGCCAATTTAAACGGTGGCTATGGAGTAATACTTGCCCCAATACTTCCTCGGCAGGAAAGTCTGTTGCCATAATGGCATCGTAAACTTGTTTTTCTCGGCTATGGCTTGCCTCTCGTAACCAAGTCCCCCAAGTGTTATCAAATATACGTCCACTTTGGCTCAATATAATCGAGGTAGAAAATTGGTACATTAACGCACAGCTATAAGCCAAACCAGGCTCTTCATTATGTAACTCTGCTAAGGTTTGCGCTGCTATGGCACTTACCATGCTGTAACGCCAAAGCTTGCGGGTGATCCATAATAAGTTAGCGTTACCTGAAGGTAACCAGTTACGTAAACAAAAATAAGGGATCAACAAACGTAAATGTTCAATACCAATGTAGTTAAGCACTAGCTTAATGTCGGTCACTTGAACATCGCCATGTTTAGGGCGGCGGTGACGAGATGCTGGACTATTAATTAAATTGATTAAATCACGTGATAACCAGTTAATACTTTCGATAATCGGTCGAAGTCGATTAATGTTCAGATCTGGGTGTAATAGAAGGTCTAACAATAAAATTTGATTTTCGCTAATTGCTGATGCTTCTAATATCATTTGAGGATGAGCTAATTGATGCTCTATCGCATTATTAACTGTATGAGTTAACAGTGCGGATACCTCAACATATACACTTTTCTCTTTTGCTTGTTTCTCAAGACGCATTTTTAATGCTTTACGCTCAATATCAAGTTTATTAGCGCTCTCTTCTAATTCTGCGCTCAACTCATCAGGCATAGCATTGGCTTTATGCTTACCCACTATAAGTTGTTTATAGAGTCGGCGCTCAATCTCAATGACTTTTCCGGGCCGAACTCCACCTGCTATTGATATTGCCACTCACATTGCCTTTTACAGTTTTCATCACTTAATCATAAAAATTAAGGCTTCTCAAAGGAAGCCTTAATAGATATTTATTTGTTTTTTTGAACTCAGAGCCGATTACTTCAATTCTTGTTCAAACAGTTTATAAATACGACGATACTGATCTAACCAACTTGAAGGTTGCTTAAATCCATGCGGTTCGACAGGATAGATTGCGGTTTCAAACATCGGCTTTTCTAATTCAATAAGCCGTTGCACCATGCGCACACTGTCTTGGAAAAACACGTTGTCATCTAACACACCACTCATGATCAATAGTGGTTTCTGTAACCCCTGAGCATGCTCTATTGGTGAGCTACGCTCATAAGCGATAGGATCGACGTCAGGCGTATTTAAAATATTAGAGGTATAAGGTGCATTATAATGTGCCCAATCAGCTACAGGGCGCAATGCGGCTCCTGCTTGGAACAACTCAGGCTCATTGAATAACGCCATAAAGGTAAGGAAACCACCGTACGAACCACCATAAGTGCCCACACGCTGTGCATCCACGTTAGCATTACTTGCCATCCATGCTACACCATCTTTTAAATCTTCAACTTCAGGATGCCCCATGTTGCGATACACCGCGGTTCGCCAATCACGGCCATAACCTTTTGAACCACGGTAATCCATGTCCATCACTACATAACCTTGTTGGGTTAGGAGGTTATGGAACATGAACTCACGAAAATACCCCGAGAAACCATAATGAGCATTTTGTAAATATCCAGCACCATGGTTAAACACTACAGCAGGATATTTGTCTGCTTGGGTAGCATCATAACCTTGAGGCAAATAAACCCGCGCATAAATGTTTCCCGCCCCATGGCTTGAAGGAACCGTCACTATCTGCGGTGTTTGCCAAGGATATAGTGTAAATTCAGGGCTAGTATAATGCGTTAATTGGCTCATTTTTCCGCCAATAGGTTGAATGTACAGTTCATCAGGGTGAACAGCAGATGAAGCCGTTAGTAACAATGATTGTCCATCAGGGCTCAAATTGTAATCCAATGTGCCCAGCCACTGAGTCAGTTGCTCTGTTTTACCTGTGGCAATCTCAACACGGTAAACATTGTAGCTACCTGGATGGTCTTTATTAGCACGATAATAAAGGTGTTTTGCGTCGGGTGATAACGTCACATTATCAACCACAAATTTGCCATTGGTAAGAGCGACTACTTTGCCAGCTGCCGTTTTAGTATAGAGCTGAGAAAAACCAGACTCTTCAGATAAGTAGTACATGTTATCGGTACCGGTTATCCACCCAAATTGATTAAAATTATAGTTTACCCAAGCATCGTCATGTAACCGATGTTCGGTTGTTAGTTTGCCTTTTTGAAGGTCGACACTGGCGATCCAGCGATCTTTGTTGTCAACGGCTTCCAGCATCACTAATAATTTATCATCAGACTCATGCCACTGAATTGCGCTTTGGCTCCACTCCCAATCTTGCATTAACTGGACTAAACGCGGAGCATTTTCGCTTTTATAGCTTTTGCCTTGGGCCTTAGCATTTTCAGTTTTGACACTCGCCAATACGTCTTGATCAAAACCAGTTAGACCTTCGATGGTAATGTCTTTTTTATTGTGTTCAATAAGGTCGAGTAGCACTAAACGTTGACCTGGAAAAGCGTCTTCTGCAACACGTGAACGTGCTGGCACAGGATCGACATAACCTTCTTGGCCCAAATAATTCGGCATAATGTCGTGTTCTGCACGCCAATCATAATTTTTGTCCGTTAAGGCCAATATCACATAACGTCCATCAGGCGACAGGCTCATTTCTGAAACCACTTCAGCATCACCTAAATACCAAGGTTTAGCTGAAAAAGTAGGATCGGCTTTAGCCAATGAATCTCGGTATTCATCACGTGTGACACTGTTGTCATGTTCCATGGCAACATATTGAATAAGTCTATGCTGTTGCTTAGCAATAAAGCTGCTTGGCTGTTGCGTCGTTTTAGGTTCGTTTTCCATTTGGATTGCGGCAATTTGTTCTACTAGGCCGCTAGACTGGTGCACTCGGAAAATATTATTACCTTGCCAGAATGCAAGGTCGCCACCATTTAAAAAACGTACGCCATTAATTGCATCGTTTTGACGGGTAAATTGCTTTATTTCACCGTTTGATAAATCTTTTACAAATACGTTACCTTGATAAATATAGGCTTTTTGAGTCTTGGCCTGATCGAAGACACCATTACGTTGATCGGCAAGGTGCAACTGATTAAGTGCAAGCTTGTTTGCCTCGGACTGTCCAATAGCTTGTTGATAAAAATCACGGACCGGAGATTGATGTGCTTGGCGACTGAAATATACCGATTGACTGTCATCGCTCCAATAAGCTCCTTGAGCAAAAATTCCCATCCAATCTGGATTGGCCATAATTTGATTAAGTGTCAACGGTTGCTGGGCTTTTGGAGGCTGTGCTAATGGCACGGTCAACGTTGTTGCACTCGGCGCTGCGATAACCATTGTATCGTCATGTTTGGCCGTGGCAGCACAACCACTTATCATTGCCAAAGAAAGTGCGCTCACCGCAAAGTTTCGCATAAAGCTTGTCATGGTTATCCCTTTTATTATTTTAAGCGCTATTTATAGCACAAATAGACGCGAGAATTTAGCCAGATTAGTTGCAGAAGTTGTAACAGAATACGTGATAATGAACCCGAAGATATAAATTCGAAAACGCTTTATAAATACAAAAAGTTATCCAAAAGTTCATGGCCTTGCTGAGTCAAAATAGATTCAGGATGAAACTGGACGCTGTAAATACGTAACGCGTCATGGCTCATCGCCATAATTTCACGGCCATAAATTGGGTCATCAAACCACGCATCCAGACTAAAGCCATGAGGTACATGGTTAATCAACAATGAATGATAACGAGTAACCTGCAGAGGTAATGCTAATTGACGGAATAATCCCTGTTGATTATGTTCAATCAAGCTGGTTTTACCGTGCATAACACGTTTGGCACGCACAACATCAACACCAAACACTTGTGCGATAGCTTGATGTCCTAAACACACACCAAGAATAGGAATTTTACCGGCAAAATGTTTAATAGCTGCAAGTGAAATACCCGCTTCATTAGGAGTGCATGGACCAGGAGAAATAATCAAATGTGTAGGTGCTAAAGCTTCAATTTGTTCAATGCTGATTTCATCATTACGTTTAACCAGTATCTCTTGCCCCAGAGCTTGGAAGTACTGAACTAAGTTAAACGTAAAAGAATCATAATTATCAATCATCAACAACATTATGGGTTCCAGTTGCGCTATAAATGTTTGTAGCACATCAATTTTAGCTTAAAAAAAACCAGCCTTGCGACTGGTTTTATGTAATGTTAACTAACCGCTACTTCACCACAGTTAAATGGTTTTTACGCTTAGTTTTATCATCAGGCTTTGTCGATTTAGACGATGGTGGCAATGTCGAAGTGTCATCAACAGATTTCATTGATGGCGGTACAGATGATAACTCATCATGTTCACCTTCGATCATATATGCATCTTCCATATCAAACACCGTGCCAGCACCGTTTTCACGAGCGTAAATGGCCACGATCGATGCCATAGGCAAAAACACATTCTGTGGTACACCACCAAAACGTGCATTAAACTCTACTGCATCATTAGACATGTGAAGATTAGCCACCGCTCCGGTTGCAATATTCAAGACGATTTGACCGTCTTTGACAAATTGCTGCGGAACCTGCGTACCGTTAACAAATGCATCCACGACTACGTGTGGCGTCAAATGGTTATCCATCAACCACTCGTAGTAAGCACGCAACAAATATGGACGATTAGCTGTTATTGGTTTCATTACATGCCCATGCGCATTTCGCGCTCAGCCTCAGTTAACGATGCCTTAAATGATTCACGTTCAAAAATACGTGTCATGTAAGCACTGATATCTTTCGATGTACGTGGGTCTAAGTGAATGCCTAATACTGGTAGACGCCACAATAATGGGCCTAAGTAGCAATCAGATAAACCAAACTCTTCGCTCATGAAGTATGGCATTTCAGCAAATACTGGCGCTAAAGCAATTAAGCTTTCCATTAACTCTTTACGCGCTGCATCAGCCTTTTCACCTTTACGGATACGCTCTACAAGCGCATACCAATCGGTGTCGATTCTGTGCATCATTAAACGGCTTTGGCCGCGAGATACCGGATATACAGGCATTAATGGAGGATGTGGAAAACGCTCATCCAAATATTCCATAATAATGCGTGATTCGTACAACACTAGTTCACGATCAACTAAAGTCGGTACAGAGTTGTATGGATTTACTTCAAGTAAATCTTCAGGCATTTCACTTGGGTCTACCTGTAAAACATCAACGGTAACCCCTTTTTCAGCCAATACGATACGTACTTGGTGACTATATAAATCATCGGCACCAGAAAAAAGTGTCATGATAGAGCGCTTGTTGGCAGCAACAGCCATTGATACCCTCCAGAATCTAGAAAAAACAAAACAAACGAGGGGCTAAGCCCCCCGTTTACAAAATGCGGATAATGTATATTAACCGTTATTGATGGCTAGTGCACATCTTTCCAGTATTCTTTCTTCAACAAATAAGCAATGATGAAGAAAATAAACAAGAATCCAAGTACCCACCAACCTAAAGCTTCACGCTCTAACTGAACTGGTTCAGCTGAATAAACTAAGAAACCCGTGATATCACGAACGACTTGGTCGTATTCTTCTGCCGTCAATTTGCCACCTGTGGTAACAAGATTACCATCTTTATCTTTTACAAGAGATGCATTACCAGCTTCATCTTTCGTAACAGTAGCAAGACCTTGTAAGTCTTGTAAAACATGTGGCATACCCACTGATGGGAACACTGTGTTGTTCACACCAAATGGACGAGTCTCATCTGCGTAGAAACCTTTTAGGTATGAAAATACCCAATCAGCACCACGAACACGAGCAACCAACGTTAAATCAGGAGGCGCTGCACCAAACCATTTAGCGGCATCTGGAGTAGGAATAGCGTTTTCCATTAAATCACCGATTTTTGCACCAGTGAACATGTACTTGTTACGCATATCATCGTTAGAGATGCCTAAATCAGTTGCAACACGCTCGTAGCGTTGGTATTGAGTGCTGTGACAACCAGAGCAATAGTGTTGGAATGAATCCAAACCACGCTCTAATGACGCTTTATCATGCAAGTCAACGTTAGCTCTTTCTAAGTGAACACTATGTCCACTTGCTGCCATTGCGAGAGATGGCAGCAATGTAACTAATGCAATTAATAACTTTTTCATTAGTGTGTCACCCTCGTTGGGACTTCTTTTGTTTTCTCATTCTTACTGTAAACCCATAAGGCTACGAAGAAAGCAAAGTAAGTGAAAGTGAATACACGTGCCGCAATAGTTAGCTCAGGCGTTGCAGGAACTACACCTAAATATCCTAAAATAATGAACGACACAGTAAATTGTGCAATGTTGATCTTGTGGATCATGCTGCGATAGCGAATAGACTTCACTTTACAACGATCAAGCCAAGGCAGTAGGAATAACACTGCAATTGACAGACCCATACCAATAACGCCCACTAATTTATCAGGGATAGCACGTAAAATGGCATAAAAAGGTGTGAAGTACCAAACTGGCGCAATGTGTTCAGGTGTTTTCATTGGATTAGCCGCTTCAAAGTTTGGCTTTTCAAGGAAATATCCACCGCCTTCAGGCATGAAGAACAACACATAACAGAACACGATTAAGAACCCAGCGACACCCATAATATCTTTTACAGTGTAGTAAGGGTGGAATGGAATACCATCAATAGGCCATCCGTTCTCATCTTTGTTCTTTTTAATTTCAACACCATCAGGGTTATTCGAGCCCACTTCATGTAAGGCGATTAGGTGTAAGAACACCAATACAACCAATACAAGTGGTAGCGCAATAACGTGCAATGCGAAGAAACGGTTTAGTGTTGCACCTGAAATAACGTAATCACCACGGATCCACAATGTTAGGTCATCACCAATAACAGGAATGGCACCAAACAAAGAGATAATCACCTGCGCACCCCAGTAAGACATTTGTCCCCAAGGTAGTAAGTAACCCATAAATGCTTCAGCCATCAGCACAAGGAATATCAACATACCAAACAGCCATAATAGCTCTCTTGGTTTTTGATAAGAACCGTAAATTAACCCACGGAACATGTGCATATAGATGACAAAGAAAAATGCCGATGCACCTGTAGAGTGCATGTAACGTAGCAACCAACCGTAATCAACATCACGCATGATGTACTCAACAGAAGCGAACGCGCCTTCTGCTGTTGGTACGTAATTCATGGTTAACCAAATACCAGTTAGTAATTGGTTAACTAAAACTAATAGCGCTAATGAACCAAAGAAATACCAAAAGTTAAAATTCTTTGGTGTCGCATACTGTCCAACATGGCGGTTGTATGTAGCCGTCATTGGGATGCGAGCATCAATCCAATCAATAATATTCTTAACCATTACGCCGCTCCTGTATCTACACCGATGATAACGTTGGCATCATCGACATATTTGTGCGGTGGGATCACTAAGTTTAGTGGTGCTGGAACACCCTGGAATACACGACCAGCCATGTCAAATTTAGAACCATGACAAGGACAGAAGAAACCAGAAGTTACACCTTCAACCTGCTCACCGAATGAATCAGGCAGATAAGTTGGTGAACAACCTAAGTGAGTACAGATACCGACTGCAATAAAAAATTCAGGCTTAATAGAACGCGCAGGGTTAGTTGCATATTCTGGTTGCTGCATTTCTTCTGAAGCAGGATCGCGTAATTTGCTGTCTAATGTTTTAAGATTATTTAGCACAGCTTCTGTACGACGAACGACCCAAACCGGTTTTCCGCGCCATTCGACACGAATTAACTGACCTGGTTCTACTTTACTAATATTTACTTCGACCGGCGCACCTGCAGCTTTCGCCTTGGCGCTCGGATTCCATGACTTGATGAAAGGAACCGCTACAGCGACGGCACCAGCACCACCTACTACGGCGGTTGCGGCTGTCAGGAATCTGCGACGTCCGGTATCGACTGGCGCATTGCTCATCCACTTATCTCCCAGAGGGTGTTGGAATTTTTATATTTCAATACTTTAGCGACCATAAATGGTGAAACGCTAAAATCATAGTTTGAGGCGGTGCTCATTATAGCGAAAAATTAGAACCAGATCATAGTGAAAACACACATCTAAGATGAGGATATTAACATTTTTTTCAAAAACGCTTACAAATCAGTCATCTTATAACAATTAGCAGCAGCTTAATTAGCTGTAAAAAGTCTTATAAATACATTTAAAACAATAAATTATTAATCATAAATAATAAAAGACATCGGAAAGATGCATTAATGTGATTTGCGACCACTTTTGGGAAAACAGAATTCATACTAAAAACATTATATTACAGGCACAAAAAAGCTCGGTAAAAACCGAGCTTTTTAATGCAAAAACATACGCGGGTATTATTTACCGTTTGATGATTTCATGTACTTGAAGAAATCACCTTCTGGCTCTAACACCATAATGTCATTTTTACCGGCAAAACTGTCTTTGTACGCTTCTAAGCTACGTAAAAAACTATAAAACTCAGCATCTTTACTGTAGGTATCAGCATAAATCTTTGCCGCTAATGCATCACCTTCACCACGAATGGTAAGGGCTTTACGTTCAGCTTCAGCAATCTTTACTGTCACATTGGCATCAATAGTCGCACGGATAATTTCAGCTTGCTCTTTACCTTGCGCACGGTGCTCTTTCGCCACAGCTTGACGTTCAGCACGCATACGTTGGTAAATACTAGTACTGACATTAGCAGGTAAGTTAATTTGCTTTACACGCACATCAACCACTTCAATACCTAGATTCTCGGCACTTTCAGAAGCATTTTCTAATGCATCGGTTTGCAATTCATCACGCTTACCTGAAACAATTTCTTTGATTGTGCGACGACCAAATTCAGTACGTAAATCGTTGCTAATTTTGGCTTGTAATAAGCTTTCTGCATTGGCTTTAATACCGCCATTAGTAGAAAGATAGTACTTTTCAAAATCACGAATACGCCACTTAACATAAGAGTCGACCATTAAGTCTTTCTTTTCAGAAGTCACAAAACGATCCGCAGCACCGTCCAATGTCTGGATGCGAGAATCCAAATATCGAACTTTATCTACCAAGGGCAATTTAAAGTGAAGGCCTGGTGCAAAAACAGTTGTTGCGCCATCTTCTTTAAGCACTTTACCGAAACGTGCAACAATCGCGCGTTCACCTTCGCTTACCACCATCAAAGAGGAAAAGCTCACCCCTAAAATGATCACGAGAATGATCAGAGCTAATCTACCCATTGTTAGTTCCTCCCTTGGCGAATACGATCTTCGCGGCTGAGACGACCATCAGTCGGCATGCTAGTAATCGGCGTATCAACACCACTACTAGAAACAGAATTGATGTGACGTTCGACCTCAGGTTCTACTTGATTGCGCAGACTCTTAGAAGAATCCATCAACTTATCCAAAGGTAAATACATCAGATTGCCGCTATTCTTAGTGTCGATAAGTACTTTATTAGTATCAGCCAACACAGATTGCATCGCATCAATGTATAAACGATTTCGGGTTACACCTGGAGCAGCTTTATACTCAGGTAATAACTTCTCAAATCGAGCGACTTTACCTCTAGCTTCAAGAACTTCACGCTCTTTGTAAGCACTAGCTTGTTGTGCCATACGTTCGACAGTACCACGCGCTTTAGGTTCGATTTCACGAGCATAAGCTTCAGCTTCGCGAATAAAACGCTGTTCATCTTCCTGAGCAGAGATTGCATCATCAAATGCATCTTTGACTTCTTCAGGAGGACGAGCTGGTAAAAAGTTAACGTCACGAATTTGTAAGCCTAGTTTATACGGTTCAATAATACGCTCTAACTCAGTCCAAGTGTCACGACGAATAGCATCACGACCAGTGGTTAAAATGTCATCCATACGATTATGACCAATGACATAACGTAACGCACTATCTGTCGCTTCACGTAAACTCGAATTGGCATCAACAGCACTGTACAGATATGAATAAGCATCTGATACGCTGTATTGAACCACAAGTTCAACATTCACGATGTTTTCATCAGATGTCAGCATTCTGCCAGACGCAGGAATCGAACGGAACGTTTCCACATCAACCATTGTCACTTCGTCAATAAAAGTGGCTTTCCAATGTAAACCGGAACTCACTTCACCGATGTGTTGACCAAAACGGAGTAACACTCCACGCTCAGCTTCTTTGACCGTATATAAGCCAGACAATGCCCAAATAACTAAGGCAATCAAGGCAATTACAATCAGTAAAGATGAATTAAATGGCTGACCAGTGGCGCTACCGCCCCCCTTGCCACCAAAGCGTTTTGATAGGTTACGAAATACTTCGTCAAGATCTGGTGGCCCTTTATCGTTACCACCTTTATTTCCCCAAGGGTCTTTGTTTCCCTTGTTACCGGGCTCATTCCAAGCCATTTAGCACTCCATAATTGGATGAAATAAATGAGATTAACAAGTGACGTCTACTTCTGAAGGTTCAAAAATAAATGCCTCTAATTCCCCCTGACTCTGTTTAGCTAACCGGCGCCAATTGGCGTCCGATAAACGAACAGATAAAATACAGTTCCCCAGATCGTCATACTCTTTCTGCTGTATTGCATCCAGTCGATAAAACTGGCCAAGATAATGTCCTGCTGATGCAGGTATTTTCAATGTAAGCTCGCAAATCACTTCACCGATTAATTCGGTTATCGCTTTCAGCAGCAAATCAAATCCAATGCGTTTTTGCGCAGAGACCCAAACCCTCTCAGGTTTACCGTCTTCATCGTAATCGATACGAGGCGCGAAATCTTCAAGTAAATCTATCTTATTGCATACAATCAATTGAGTGATTTCATCTGCATCAATTTCTTCCAATACTTTTTGTACTTGGTCAAAATTTTCAGTCATATTGTCATCAGCACAATCAACGACATGCAAAAGAATTTCAGCTTGTCGAGTTTCTTGTAATGTGGCTTTAAATGCTGCGACGAGATCATGAGGTAAATGACGAATAAACCCAACTGTATCCGCTAAAATGACCGCACCATCAGGTAACGATAATTTACGCAGTGTCGGATCTAATGTTGCAAATAACTGATCAGCAGCATAAACATCCGATGACGTTAGTGCATTAAATAATGTCGATTTACCCGCATTTGTATAACCTACTAAAGACACAGTCGCTAAATCACTGCGCTTACGAGCTCGTCGGCTTTGCTCGCGTTGTTTATCTACTTTGTCGAGGCGACGATTGATATTCTTGATCCGGCCTCGTAATAAACGTCGGTCTGTTTCAAGCTGGGTCTCACCCGGCCCTCGCATCCCGATACCACCTTTTTGTCGCTCTAAATGAGTCCAACCACGAATTAGGCGTGTCGACATGTGGCGCAATTGCGCTAGCTCCACTTGCATCTTGCCTTCATGAGTTCTCGCTCGTTGAGCAAAAATATCAAGAATCAACGTAGTTCGATCTAAGACTCGGCACTGACACACCACTTCAAGATTACGTTCTTGAGCAGGACTTAATGCATGATTAAAAATCACTACATTGGCTTCAGTAGCAGCGACCATAGCAGCAAGTTCTTCTGCTTTGCCGGAACCAATAAAAAACTTTCGGTCCGGCGAGCGTCTGCTGCCAGTAATCACTCCAACAGAGCGAGCACCAGCAGATTCAACTAACAACTGTAATTCAATTAGATCTTCACGACGCTCTTCGTCTGAAAAGTCTATATGAACCAATACAGCTGTTTCACCCGCTTCATAACGATCAAACAAAAATTATATTCCTTTTCAAATTATTCAGCATCGCTTTCTTCACCATGGGCAGTACCCTGGTGAGCAGAAACATTAAATGGGCGTGCTGGTACAACTGTTGAAATAGCGTGTTTGTAAACCATTTGGCTTACAGTATTTTTCAACAAGATAACAAATTGATCAAATGACTCAACTTGGCCTTGTAATTTAATACCATTCACTAAATAGATAGAGACTGGTACACGCTCTCGACGCAATGCGTTCAAAAATGGGTCTTGTAAAGATTGCCCCTTAGCCATTTCAATTTCCTTTTTTATTTTAAAATATGTTGAATTAAGTTTTATTGTTTAGTTTTAGTATTATACAGCAACAGCTAATAAGCTAGCGGCTTTGTCGCATAAGCGTAACTAAATTCCCTTCTACACCACTTTCAAGCCACTGTAAATCTGGCCAGCTCCTCAACCATGTTAATTGACGTTTAGCCAATTGCCTAGTAGCTGCGGTAGCTTTTTCGACCATTGTCGCATGATCAAATTCATTATCTAAGTACTGCCAGCACTGTCTGTAACCAACACAACGCATTGATGGTAGCTCTAAATGCAAATCATCACGCGCTTTCAAACGCGCAACTTCTTCGATAAAACCTTGCTCTAACATGATATTAAAACGCTTAGCGATTAACTCATGTAAAACTTTTCGATCGTTTGGTGCAATAGCAAATTGCACTACATCATACGGCAAAGCGGCTGACTTAGTTTGTGTCAATTCAGTCATTGTTTTGCCACTGATCCGATAAACCTCTAATGCTCTTGACAACCGTTGTGGATCGTTTGGATGAATTCTTTCTCCAGCAACAGGGTCTATGTTACATAATTCTTGATGCAGCGCTTCCCAACCCTCGGTTTGCGCTTGCGCTAATATTTGTTGCCTAATGGCTTCATCAGCACTAGGTAATGGTGATAAGCCTTCTAACAATGCCTTAAAGTACATCATGGTACCACCCACGAGTAAAGGGGTCTTACCACGGCTAATGATGTCTTCTATAGCCAATAATGCATCACGGCGAAAATCTGCCGCTGAATAACTCTCACTTGGGTCAAGAATATCAATTAATTTATGCGGAGCCATTTCCAGTTCTTCAGCACTGGGTTTAGCAGACCCAATATTCATATCACGGTATATCAATGCAGAATCCACTGAGATAATTTCGCAATTATATTGAGTCGCCATATCAATGGCTAATGCCGTTTTGCCTGAGGCGGTAGGCCCCATTAAAAATATCACTTTCGGCTTATCGACACTATTCACGTTAATTATCTTTCATCCAATTTTGCCAAGGTATTATGCGTTCTTGGGCATAGCAAGTTTGTTGTGTTTCATCGTCAAGTGAACAAAATTGTAGCCATAAAGCTTGAGCTGGCTCAAATTGCGATAAACTTTGTTGTGCCAGCCAACCGACGATGGCGCTCTGGGTAGGTTGCTCTAATTGTATCCATTGCAGTAACTCTGGAATCACAATTGCAAGTTGGCATTCCCTCAAATATGGGGGCACTTTTTTAATAATCAACTGTTGGAAGCGAATTGTTAGCTCAATACCCATTTGACGCAGTAATTGATCACGAACAGCTAAGGTTTCTATCCAATCCAAATCTGCTGCTATAGACACAGGCATTAACAAAGGCTGCGACACTAAACCGTTAGCTAATTTGGTTTCAACATCTTTCTTTCTTACTGCCAATAACACGCTTTTTATTGGCAGTAATGACAACTTATCATCTTTACAGATAACCCAATGCTCACCCGCTAACAACGGCGGCATAGTAACTTGAGGGGCTGCCTCATGAACATAGGATACCGCGCTATTCATCGGGGTATGCAACAATTGCCCATAATTGGCAATGGCCGTTTTCGTCTGGGCAGAAGATGCACTAGAAGGCTTTTTATCATAACTAGGCTTAATTGCAGCTGAATAACCTCCAGATAAGCCATTATTCTTTCCAGGGACATGCATCGAGCCAAATTGGCTAACGCTGTTAATCGCCTTACTCGAGCCATGATTAAGTGTAAATTCATCTTCTGCGGTATCGACGACTTTCACATCATGCATCAAGTTCGATTCTGTGTGCATTGGGGCAACATTATCATGATGTTCTAATTCATCAGACAGAGGTAGTGCTGGCATTTCTACTAATGCCGAGCGCACAGCTTGAAGGATAAAGTCGTGTACATAACGAGATTGATGAAACCGCACTTCATGCTTGGCAGGATGCACATTGACATCAACTTGATGTGGGTCAAGTGATAACATCAACACATAGCCCGGCTGATGCTCAATACCATATTCAGCAAAAGCTTGTTTTACGGCATGGTTAACCAATCGGTCTCTAATTAATCGTCCATTGACATAAAAAAAGTTGGTGTCAGTGATAACAGTGTCTTGTGGCGACTGCAGATAACCGGTTAATACGAAATCATCATGCTCACAGGCAATGCTCAATGCTTGATCTGCAAACGCTCTACCGCAAATTTGCGCCAAACGTTGTTGGGTTTGAATGTCAGTATTTGCAGGACGATACTGACGCACTAACTTAGCGTTGTGTGTCAGGGTAAAATGAATATCGCTACGAACAATGGCTATACGTTTTAACCACTCATCAATATGAGTAAATTCAGTTTTATCACTTTTTAAAAAACGGCGTCTGGCGGGAGTATTAAAAAATAAATCAACCACTTCAATAGTCGAACCTTGTGGATGCGCAGCAGGAGTCACTTTCACGTCCATTTGCGAGCCTTCAGCATAGGCCTGCCAAGCTTCAGATTGCTCAGCGGTTTTCGAAGTTAATGTTAATCGCGACACTGAACTAATACTGGCCAAGGCTTCCCCCCGAAAACCAAAGCTTAAAATAGCTTCTAGGTCATCGAGCGTATGTACTTTTGAGGTTGCGTGACGCGATAACGCCAATGCCAACTCATCTTTAGCAATACCCGCACCATTATCGCGAATACGTATAAGCTTACTGCCGCCTTTATCGATATCGATATCAACTCTAGTCGCACCAGCATCAAGGCTGTTTTCAACCAGTTCTTTAACCACAGAAGCCGGGCGTTCAACGACCTCACCGGCTGCGATTTGGTTTGCAAGTTGAGGAGGTAGCAGCTGAATCGCCATATTAAGCCCTTGGGATCACAAGATGTTGACCAACACGTACCACGTCCGACTTCAAGTTATTGGCCTGCTTTAAACGTGAAATAGAAACGCGATATCGCTGGGCGATAACAGACAGTGACTCACCGCGTTGCACTTTATGCTTTTGTGCTTGCGAGCTACTAGATCGCGCTTTCGCAATCAATGTATCGCTGGGCGCATTACTAGCAAAATAACGTTGCACCCCCGAATGGATGGCGCGTGCTATTTTTTCTTGATGTGCCGGGCTTCTGAGTAAACGCTCTTCTTGTGGATTAGAAATAAAACCGGTTTCCACTAAAATAGAAGGAATGTCCGGTGATTTAAGTACCGCCAAACTCGCAGCTTCTGGTTTATGTTTATGTAATTTGGTGACACCGTTGAGATCTTTTAATACATCGCCAGCAATAGAATTACTTATCGCCATAGAACTATTCATCGACATATCTAAAAGGGTCATAGCTAAATATTGCTCGCTATCAGAATTTTGAATAATTTCTCCAGCACCACCTAATAGCTCAGAGTGCTTCTCTTTTTGCTCAAGCCAACGACCAATTTCAGTATTTGCACGGCGCATAGATAATACCCAAACCGAAGCGCCCTGAGGCTTAGGAGAAGTAAATGCATCTGCATGAATTGAAATCAATAAATCTGCTTTAATATTACGAGCCAACTCAGAACGTTTATTGGGATGAATATAATAATCACCACGCCGTGTCATCACTGCACGCATTCCTGCAGTTTGATTAATTTTACTGGCTAAACGAGTTGCTATTTCCATCACCACACGCTTTTCGTAAGTACCGGAGGGACCAATTGATCCTGGGTCTTCACCACCGTGTCCAGCATCAATGGCAACCACAATGTCTCTAGATGACTGATTAGCAGAGCGACTAACCGCATTCACCGTTGGCGACTCGCCGTTAGAATCTTCTAAGTCGACGACAAGGCGGTTTCCATATGGAGCAGTAGGAGGCAAAGTAAATAGACTGGATTTTACCGGTTTAGTTAAATCCATAACCAGGCGCAATACACCTTTTTTAGGTGGAGAGCTAAAACGTATCTTTTTGATAATTTTACTGTTGTTAGCTATTTTATCTAAATTAATCTTGGCGCCAGTATCTTGAATATCGACCACTAAACGATGAGGGCCGGTTAAGGTAAAACTGTCATAATTAGGGGTTTGGGTTAAATCAAATACGACTCGCGTCGATTCTGGGGCAGCCCAAATGCGCACGCTATCAAGTTGGTTGGCAGCCCAAACCACATTAGACTGCAAAAACAACAGCATGAAGACTACAGAGGTAAAAAACGTATTTTTTAAAGTCATTATTATTTTATTTTATATTATTCAAAATGGCCTGCCCTGCAGGGGATAAAGCTTGTAATTCAATTTGTCTTTGAGATTCTTTATAACGCAAATGCAAATGGATGTCAGCCTCAGGGAGTAATCCATGACCATTATCAGGCCATTCAACTAGACACACACTTCTGGCAGTAAAATAATCACGGATACCCATATACTCGAGCTCTTCTGGGTCGGCTAATCGATATAGGTCAAAATGAAATACGTCCATATCATTAAATTCATAGGGTTCGACCAAGGTGTATGTCGGACTTTTCACCGCGCCTTGATGACCTAAACTTTGAATAATGCCTCGACTAAACGTTGTTTTACCTGCCCCTAAATCCCCCGTAAGATAAATAGTGAGTGGCGGCTTTATCCACTGCGCAATTTGTTGTCCAAGGGCAACAGTAGCTTGTTCATTTTCAAGGGTTTTAAACAGCGATGTCATGTGTAAAGTCAGCTTCCATAAAAAAGAGATACAAGAATGCTAAATATACCAGAAGTTACCGGGGAACTCCCACTGTTATAGTGGTTATTTTTTGTTAATAAAAAAACCAGCTACTGGGAATAGCTGGCAAAATCACACTTCAGGAAGTTATATTAAAATTTCAACGCCTCGTTTAAATGTCATCCATACGGATTGTGCTATGAACTAAACGTTTTTGTTGAGTTTGTGCAACACGGACTAAGTCCATTAATGCACTTTTAATTTCATCAGTTGGACTACTATTAGCTGTTTTTTCAAGTAAAGCGATTAAGCGGTTTTCTAGGTCTAAATGCAACTCAAGCACTTCGTCTTCTTTCATATTGGCAGGGAGTGAAGTTTCATTGCAACGCTTACTAAAATCTTCAAACGTAATATCTTTGTACCAAGTATTTAATATTCTTGACGGTGCATCTTCAAGATAGCTTTCTAACGTTTCGTAAATATGTCTTTGATGTTGTTGAAAATAGGTCAACATCATTTTTACTCTAGAAGAATCCGCATTACGATCTAAGCGCTTATATAATTTCTCCATATCGAGATGGCAATTAGCAACGTAATCAAGTAGCTCACTTAGTTGTTGGATCCGCATAAAACTCACCTCGTTTAAAGCCCTAACTTCTTAGGAAAATCTATCTTAAGTTGATTATCAAAGATTACAGCAGTAAATGATTTGAACCAGATCATGTTTTACTTCACCAATATGCTCTTACTTTAGAGATCCATGAAGAAGTGAGTACTAGATCACTTATTTGTTGATTGCAAAACGATTTGCTCAAACACAAATGGTGCAAATTTATTAAAATAATAAGGTTCAGGCTGAGTTAGACTCGGATTGATGGCCATTAAAAATGTAGATCGAGCTATACGTTTCTCAATAATGGTTCGAACGGATGACCGCTTTATGACGTCTAGCTTGGCAAACAAAAAGGTATCGCATTTTCTAAAAGCGCAACTGAGCTAATGTTGCAAATCAAAAATCAATTCAGGTTTAACGCTTAGATTTTTGGTTAGGAATTTTTAGCAGGAAGAGTTTGAAACGAGAAGATTGATTTGGAGCGACCTTTATTTTCACAAAGACAGGTTCGAACTGATGACCGCTTTATAACGTCTAGCTTGGCAAACAAAAAGGTATCGTATTTTCTAAGGGCGCAACTGAGCTAACGTTGCAGTTCAAACTAGGGATTTCAAACTAGCGAAGTGATTTGGAGCGACATATCAGGTTCGAACTGATGACCTATACCTTGGCAAGGTATCGCTCTACCAACTGAGCTAATGTCGCGTACTGGTTGCTTCATTGTAACAATCAGCAAGGTATCGTCTTTCAACCTATACCAACTGAGCTAATGTCGCATTTCAAATCATATAAGAAACGTGCAAGAATTTGGAGCGACATATCAGGTTCGAACTGATGACCTATACCTTGGCAAGGTATCGCTCTACCAACTGAGCTAATGTCGCGTACTAGTTGCTTCATTGTAACAATCAACAAGGTATCGTCTTTCAACCTATGCCAACTGAGCTAATGTCGCATTACAAAATCATGCTGAAATTTGGAGCGACATATCAGGTTCGAACTGATGACCTATACCTTGGCAAGGTATCGCTCTACCAACTGAGCTAATGTCGCGTACTGGTTGCTTCATTGTAACAATCAACAAGGTATCGTCTTTCAACCTATGCCAACTGAGCTAATGTCGCGTACTTTCAAATTTCATTACAACTTTCTATGACTCAGAGTTTGGCGCTCTGTAGAAAGTTGAGGCCGCATTATAGGTAAATTTTACTATGCTGCAACCCCCTTTTTAAAAAAAATTGTTCGATTGGTTAAATTTTAAATACTTCTTTGCGATAAAACTGCATTTCAGCAATAGATTCCTTAATATCTTCTAATGCTTGGTGAGTATTTTTCTTGCTGAAGCCATTCATTGTTTCAGGACTCCAACGACGAACCAATTCTTTAACTGTGCTGACATCAATATTGCGATAATGAAAGAACTCTTCAAGTTCCAACATGTACTTATTCAAAAAGCGACGATCTTGACCAATACTATTACCGCACATTGGCGATGCGCCTTTAGGCACGTACTGAGCTAAAAAATCAATCGTTTGTGCTATCGCATCTTGTTCAGAACATTTACTGGCACGCACACGGTCAACTAATCCAGACTCTCCGTGATGTTTTTGGTTCCAATCATCCATGCCTGCTAGTACTTCATCGGTCTGATAAATGGCTAGAACAGGGCCTTGAGCAATGATATTGAGTTCTTGATCGGTCACTAAGGTTGCAATTTCAATGACTCGATCGACATCTGGTTCTAAGCCTGTCATTTCCAAATCAACCCAAATTAGATTATTCGCATCAACAGCCATTTATGCCGCCTTATGTTATCTGTCGCCTAAATTCAGGCATTTTTATAAAAGAGTGTGTATCATACTGTTTTTTTGACACACAAAAAAACACCTATTTAATGAAGATAAGCCAGTGAGTAAAAAGAAACCCCTAAGCCAAGGCCAATTACGCCGAATGCGAGCGAATCAAACCAAGCGATTAAAGCGCGGTGACGATGACACTCAACAAGCTGAGTTACAGGATAACCTCTTAGGCCCTGAGCAAGCTGGAGTGGTTATTTCGCGCTTTGGTCAGCATGCCGACATAGAAACGGCTGACGGTACTGTATCGCGGTGTAATATTCGCCGGGCAGTAACCAGTTTAGTTACTGGTGATAAAGTGGTGGTCAGACTAGCGACAGAAGTCCAATCTGGCTCCAGTATCGGTGGTATTGTCATCGCCGTTCACCCTCGAAAATCTTCTTTAACTCGACCAGATTTATACGACGGCGTAAAAATTATTGCCGCCAACATCGATCAAATCTTAATTGTGTCATCGGTATTGCCCAGCTTTACCACTCAAATTATTGACCGATACTTAGTGGCTTCAGAAGATACTGATATCACACCAATCATCATTTTGAATAAAATTGATTTATTGGATGAGACTAATCGTGAAGAAATTGAAACAGCCTTAACGCGTTACCAAAATATTGGTTATCAAGTTTTCCGCGTCAGTAGTCACACAGGTGAAGGCGTTGAAGACCTAAAAGAATTACTCAATAACAGCGTCAGTGTTTTTGCTGGTCAGTCTGGTGTTGGCAAGTCGTCATTAATCAATGCATTAATGCCTGATGCTGAACTATTGATCGGAGATGTGTCTGGCAACTCAGGTTTAGGACAGCACACTACGACCACGGCCAAATTACTGCACTTTGTCAGCGGCGGTGATTTAATCGATTCCCCCGGTGTTCGCGAATTTGCCTTATGGCATTTAGATGCCATAAGAGTGGGCTGGTGTTTTGTTGAGTTTAGAGACTTTTTAGGATCGTGTAAGTTCCGTGATTGTAAACATGGCGACGACCCAGGTTGTGCTTTACAGCAGGCTTTAGCTGATGGAAAGATAACCCAAGACCGCTTTAGTAATTACCAACGTATTATTGCCAGTTTAGACGAGCAACGTCATGCACGACATTTCCGTGCTATTGATGAATAATACTCAATAGAATAATATTTTATGGTTCAACCAGATTAGAGAAAAGGGAAACACATTGGACTCAATTAAAATTGCTTTGCAATACATGCTACCAAAACATTTTCTGTCGCGTTTAGTGGGCAAGTTTGCTGCAGCTGAAGCAGGTGCTATCACCACGGCAGTCATTAAATGGTTTATCAAACAGTACAAAATTGATATGTCTGAAGCACAGCAACCTGAGCCCGAAGCCTATAAGACTTTTAATGCATTTTTTACCCGCGCATTAAAGCCTGAACTAAGACCTATCTGCCAAGAAAGTAATATGATGGCGCACCCTGTTGACGGTGCGGTAAGCCAATGTGGTCCAATTGAAGCGGGCAATATTTTTCAGGCTAAAGGCCATAGTTACACCTCTGAAGCATTGTTAGGTGGTAATAAGACCGATGCAGCCCGTTTTGATGGTGGTGATTTTGCCACCATTTATTTGGCCCCAAAAGATTACCATCGCCTGCATATGCCTATTACAGGTACATTATCAAAAATGACTTACGTGCCAGGTGATTTATTCTCGGTTAATCCACTTACCGCTCAAAACGTGCCAGGACTGTTTGCCCGTAATGAACGTGTTGTGGCTATATTTGAAACCGAAGTAGGTCCACTTGCAATGGTACTGGTTGGTGCAACCATAGTTGCCAGTATTGAAACCATATGGTCCGGCACGGTAACGCCGCCAGGTGGTAAACAAGTATTTAGCTGGGACTATCCAACCACGGGTCCAGAAGCGGTCACCTTAGAAAAAGGCGCTGAAATGGGTCGCTTTAAATTAGGCAGTACTGTGGTGATGTTATTTGCCCAAGATGCTATTGAAACATTTGCAGATGGTGTAGAACCAGGTGAAACAACTCGCATGGGTCAGCCGTTCGCGAGACTCAAACAACAATAATCAACATGACACCAACTAAACCACACACTGGCTTAGTTGAGTTACATTTAGCCGTACTGCTCTTTGGTGGTACGGCTTTATTTTCTAAACTAATTCCCCTTAGCGCACTTAACATTACCTTTTTGCGCTGTATCATCGCCGCAATGGTACTCGCAGCAATTATCAAAGCGGCCAAACGCCCACTTAGGTTACAACGCCAACAAGATTATTGGGCGGCCTTAGCGTTAGGTACTCTAGTGTGTTTGCATTGGGTAACGTATTTTGCGGCTATGCAGTTGTCATCTGTCGCCATTGGTATGATTGCTTTTTTTACTTATCCGGTCATGACGGTATTAATCGAACCATTAATCAATAAAACTCAGCTAAAACCTGTCGATGTGATATCCGCTATCGCGGTATTAGCAGGAGTAATAATGCTGATCCCTGAGGCTAATCTGAATAATGACACCACCTTAGGCATTATCGTTGTCATTATTTCAGCAGCTTTATTTACCAGCAGAAATTTACTTCATAAACGAGTATTTTCGCAATATAGCGGTCCGCATGCTATGTTTTACCAAACACTGATAACCTTAATTCTATTGAGTCCATGGCAAGATGTTGCGGCCCAGCACATTAGCCAAACCACTTGGGGATTGATTCTGTTACTTGGCATCGTTTTCACCGCCTTACCTCATGCGTTATTTACTACAGCACTGCGTTTTTTAAGCGCGAAAACGGTGGGGTTAGTGTCGTGTTTACAGCCGTTTTATGGTGCAGTGCTCGCATTGTTGATTTTAGACGAGCAACTCACAACACCAACCCTTATCGGCGGAACCATTATTGTGGCAACGGCTTTATTTGAAACCCAACAAAGTCATCAAAAAAGTAGAGCATAATCACGCAAATTTGCTACCATGGCCATACTCCAACCTGAGCAAAGTATTATGTTACGTTTAGCGTGTTTATTCTTGTGTTTCCTTATAGTTAATACACTGTCGGTTTCTGTATTTGCCAATACTCCCCTAACCCTAGATAAGCGCTTGGGGCTCAATAGCCAAGCCGAAAATCAGCCGCTTGATATCACATCTCAAATTGCAGAACTGCAAAGCAGCATTGAAAAGCTGCAAATAGAACAGCAAACCTATACCAATATTGAACAATCTAACAACGAAACCAAACTATCACTAGCAGGGCAATTACGCGAAGCGCAAATAGCATTGACTCTAGATGCGGATATCGATCTTGATCAGCAAGCCTCAATGGCCTATTTTCACTTATCGGAATTAAAAGAGACTGAGTCCAGCCTTAATGATAAGTTGCGCCTAATTTCGCAACGTCAGACACTATTACCAGACTTAATAGTTCAGGCACAAAATGCCTTAACTCAGCATAATAAAACCCTCCAAGTCCCAATTGAGACTCCGTTAGGCCAACGTAACAAACTTCAAGCAGAACTGCTAACGCAGCATATTGCGACCTTGCAGTCGGAACGTTTAGCTAATCCTAAGCAATTAGAGATTACCCAACTACAACAACAGCTCAATCGCTTATCATTAAGCCAACAAGAAACCTTTATCGAGCTTATCAACAAACATAATATTGAGTATCGTCAGCAGCAAACCGCAGACACCATAGCCAACAACTTAATTGATGCTCAAGAACTGGCCGATCCATTATCTCAAGATTTAAGTAAGTTAAATCAGCACTATGCAGAGCAATTACAAAAACTTACTAGCAATATAAAATCTGCGATAGAGAAACAACAACGCATTGAAAAACGCTATCAATCTCAAAATGCACAGCTATCAAACGTGCTTGAGCAAATTACCTGGGTTAAAACCAATTCTGCATTCGGCGATCGTTTCTTACAAATGCTGCAATCATTGCCTAAACCGCCCAATCTCGACAAATTGCAAACAGAGTTAGCTGACACACGGCTAGAGCGCTACCAATTAGAACAACAACAAGCGCTAAATAGTCAGCAACTCGATGACAGCGAAATGTTTAATGAAACCCAAGTCAAATTATTGCAATCACAGCAAGTACTGATAGAGCAGCTATTGCAAAGCTACGATCGATACCTGGCTGAATTTGCAAAATTGCGTATTGGTTATGAACAGTTAAATCAACTGCACAACACATTAAAAAATACTCTTAATGAGCATTTGTTTTGGGTACCTAACGCCCCTAGCATTGGCGCATTATGGCTAATTGATTTGAGCCACAGTAGCGTTTGGTTGCTGCAGCCAAGTCAGTGGCAGTCATTACAGCAAGCGTGGTCCGAACAGAGTAATTATTGGGCTTGGTGGGGTATTTTATTATTGTGCTGTTTAATGGCACAAGACATGCTGACACCTAAGTTCAATAAAGCGATTGGACGCTATGCAATTTTTGTCGGTAATGTGACTCAAGATAAATTCAAATACACCATAAAAACCCTAATCATCAGCTTAGTGTATGCCCTAATAAAACCCTTACCAGTGATCATGGCTGGGTTTATATTCTCGCGATCAGAGCAAAATATGGTGTATGCCGTTGGAGTGGGCATCTTAGCCATTGGTGTCTGTTATCTCATTTACCAATTCTTTTACTTATTAACCGTTGATAAAGGCATTTTGATCAGCCACTTCAGACGGCCCAAGAAAATTGTAAAACAAGCACAACAAACCATGGCTTCATTTGTCATGGTTTCGGCACCATTAATCGGTTTAATGGGCTTTACCGAAGCATTAGATACTTCGTTAGTACGCAACAGTCTTGGCCGCGGTGCATTTATCGTTTTCTGTATTGTATTATGCCTGCTGTATAAAGATATCATGTTACTTATTGGCCAATATCGTAAAAATAAGCCTAACGCCACTAACATGGAGTTGATTCAAAAAGCGGTATGGGCACTTCTAGTTGTCACGCCAATATTTAGCGCTATCTTGGCGGGAATAGGTTACTACTTCACGGCTTTCCAGCTGCTATTACAGCTACAAATATCGGTACTGTTAGGCTTAGGTTTCTTACTAACCTATCAGCTCATTAAGCGTTGGATGTTAATCGAGCGTCGCCTAATTGCTTTTGACCGAGCCAAAGCAAAACGTGCAGAGCGACTTGCACAGCGTGAAAGAGGCGAAATGAATAATGAGCCGATAGAAACCTACGAAGAACCCGTCGTTGATTTAGAAACCATCTCTAGCCAATCGTTAGGTTTAGTCAGGTCGATCTTAATTTTAGCTTTTTTTGCCAGCTTATTAGGCATTTTGGCGCAAACACATACTGCGGTATTCTCATTTTTAGATGGCATCACCTTATGGACCACCAATAGCAATGTAAATGGTATTGAGCAGCAAGTGCCCATTACATTGAAGTCTATTTTATTTGGCATCATGTTGGTCGGGTTCTCGGTCGTTATTGCGAAGAATCTACCTGGTTTACTTGAATTAATGCTTCTACAAAGGCTCGATTTATCGCCAGGCACAGGTTTTGCTATTACCACTGTGAGTAGCTACCTTGTGGTATTTTTTGGCATGCTGTTCGGGTTTTCAACTTTGGGCATGGAATGGTCAAAATTACAGTGGTTAGTTGCCGCATTATCAGTGGGCTTAGGTTTTGGTCTCCAGGAGATTTTTGCCAACTTTATTTCCGGTATTATCATTCTATTTGAAAAACCGATCCGTATTGGTGACACGGTGACGATCCGCGATCTCACCGGTACCGTCAGTAAAATTCAGATTAGAGCAACCACGATTGTCGATTGGGATCGTAAAGAAATTATCGTGCCTAACAAAGCCTTTATCACCGAACAATTGGTTAACTGGTCTTTATCAGATCCTATTACCCGCGTTATCGTTACGGTATCGGTGTCTCGTGATTCAGATCCAGCGAAAGTCGAAATGTTATTGCATCAAGCGGTACGTGAATGTGACTTATCATTAACCAGCCCAGAACCCGAAGTATGGTTTGCGGGTTTTGGTCAACACACACAAGATTATGAAGTACGCTCGTATGCAAAAGACATGTCTGATCGTTGGCCACTACGCCATAATTTACATAAGCGTATTAGTAAAAAATTAAAAGACAACAATGTTGAACTTGCCTACCCTCAGATGGAAGTTCATATTAATCATGCACCTAAAGAATCCACCGGATTATACAAGGGCTAAGCTAAGTATTGATTAAGGACACCTATGCTCGTTTTTGCTCACCGCGGCGCCAGCGGTTATACTCCCGAAAACACCTTAGCCGCAATGGACAAAGCCCTCGACTTAGGCGTTAATGCCATTGAACTGGATGTGCATTGCGTTGAAGGTGAATTAGTGGTGTTTCATGATCGCCGCTTAGAAGGTAAATCAACAGGAACAGGGCTAATTCATTTAGCCACCAAGGCTGCATTGGCTCAATTTACGGTTGGCGGACAAGCAATCCCCACATTGTGGCAAGTACTCGAACGAGTCAGTATTAGCAGCAAAGGCTCATGTACTATCAACATCGAATTAAAAGGCATTGGCTGTGTACAACCCTTGATTGCGTTATATCCTCAAGCCTTAGAGCAACTTAATTTCACCCCAGAACAACTGTTAATATCATCCTTTAACCATCCTTATTTGGCGCAGATAAAACAGTCTTTTCCGCACGCGGTGATCGCACCATTACTAGCTGGAATTCCGCTCGATTTAGCTACAATAATGACCACACTTAATGCCTATTCAATCAATCTTGATGTTGGTTTTATTAATCAAGCCATTGTTGATGATGCTCACCAGCGAGGTGGCAAAGTGTTTGTTTATACGGTTGATAATCCACAAGATATTCAAGCGTTAAAAGCGATGGGCGTGGACGGTATATTCAGTAATTACCCAGACAAAGCCATCGCAGCAGCAATGATGCCGATAACAACCGATTATAGTGGTTGGTTTGAATAATCTAGTTATCCAACGTTCGACAATGAGGTTAATGTGGCACATAAACTGTTATTACTGACCAGAGAAAATGACCGATATAGGCAACTATTAACAACGCTTTGCTTGCCGAACCTCGAAATTGTTGACGATCTGATGGTTGATGATTCAGACCATTATACTGGCGGCAATATTAGCGATACCGATATTTGGTTAGCAGAACCTCATCTAGCCGCTTCATTATTGCCGCATGTACCGGCGCCCAACTGGTTACAATCTACCTTTGCTGGTGTCGATGCATTAATGCATCTGTCGTTACCACATGATTATTTACTGACTAATATTCGCGGTGTGTTTGGTCCGCTTATGAGTGAATATGTTTTTGGTTACCTGCTAAGCCATTATCGCCACCATAATGTTTACACTCAACAGCAACAACAGCAGCGTTGGTTAGCGGGTAGTTATGGTACTTTACAAGGAGCACAACTATTAATATTAGGCACCGGATCTATCGCCCAGCACCTTGCAAAAACAGCTCATCATTTTGGTATGACCGTCAGCGGGCTTAATCGAAAAGGTGGTCATGTTAGTGAATTTGATAGCATCGACACGATGGATAAATTAGCCGACTATTTACCGCTAGCAGATGTGATTGTTAGCGTATTACCCAGTACACCTCAAACCAAACACATTTTAAATGCGGCTAATCTTACGTTATTAAAAGCAGATGCCATGTTATTTAATATTGGCCGAGGTAGCACTATTGAATTAGAAGCGCTGCAAGCTGAATTAACCTTACAGCCACAACGCCAAGCCATATTAGATGTATTTGAACAAGAGCCCTTTCCTGCTGATCATCCACTATGGCATTATGATAACGTCACTATTACACCGCATATCGCTGCACCAAGCTTCCCTGAGCAAGTAATACAGGTATTCAGTCACAACTATCAGCTATGGCAACAATCCAAACCATTACAGTATGTGGTCGACGTTAACCAAGGTTACTAAAGCTGTAATCAACTTAATATTCACAGATATGGTTCAAGAGGGTTTTGATCACTTTGGTGTACAGCATCAAAAATGCACTTAATCTGATCCGGCTAACACCTAATATTAACCGCTTTCACAAATTGTTGTACCCACCAAGCTAAATTTAGCAATATCAATAAGTTAACTACAAATGTGTTTATACCTGCACTAATATCGCGGAGTTGATTTATCGGAAAAAGATGAGCTAGATCAAACTGTATTAAAAATGATCGCTACATAAGCAAAATAGTTATTGCCAATGATAACCGTTTTCATTTAGAATTAGATTACTTTCTAGCTCAGACCATTTTTTTGAATGAAGAGGCTTTCCCTATGTTCGTTTGTCTTTGTCATGCTATTACCGACACTCAAATTAAAGCTGCTGTTAGCTTAGGTGACAGTTCGTTAGCTGATGTAAAGAAACGTCTTGGCGTTGCAGACCAATGCGGCAAATGTGCCCGCATGGCTAGTCAAATCATTCAAACACAGCTTGAGTACGAACCTAATTTCTATGAAGTTGCCTAGTCGCATTAATATATAAGTCGACTCTGCTTCCATAAAAAAATGCTGCTCATATGACATATGAGCAGCATTTTTTTATTCTACAATCCAACAATCTTACTCGTGTATATCCAGATTATCGTCTTGCAAGCCGTCTTCTGCCAATGGTCCCATTTCGACATCAACACTGTCTACGCGTTGTAATCCTCTTGGTAACTTAGCACCACGACGACCACGCTCACCACGATAGTGCTCTAAATCGCTTGGTTTCAAGGTTAGCTTGCGCTTACCAGCCCACAAAGTTACTGCGGTATTATGCGGCACAACATTTAAGTGCAAAAGTAACTCTTCACGATTCTTAGCGCGATCGGTTGGAATACCGATAATCTTGTTGCCTTTACCTTTTGATAACTGTGGCAAGGCATCTAAACTAAACATCAACATTCGGCCTTCAGAGGTAATCGCTAACAACGACTGATCTGCCGTTTTATTGATTAACTTTGGCTGCATAGCAAGCGCATTGGTTGGCAGACTGAGTAGTGCCTTACCGGCTTTATTACGGCTAACCAAATCTGGATAAGCACAAATAAAGCCATAACCAGCATCGGTAGCCAACAAGAAGAACTGTTCATCTTCGCCCATGAGCACATGTTGCATCGTCGCGCCAGGTGCCATATTAAAGCGTGTGGTGATAGGCTCGCCTTGGCTTCGCGCTGAAGGCAACGTATGGCTGTCGGTGGCAAATGCACGTCCAGTCGAATCAATAAACACCGCGGCTTGGTTACTCTTGCCCATCACGCTACAAAGATAACTGTCACCAGACTTATACGATAACCCTTCTACATCGACATCATGGCCTTTAGCGCAACGTACCCAGCCTTTATCAGACAATACAACAGTGACAGACTCTGTTGGCGTTAACTCTTGCTCAGTCAGCGCTTTGGCATCTACACGTTCAATAATAGGCGAACGACGATTATCACCATAAGTCTCACCATCTTGGATCAATTCTTTTTTCACTAAGGTTTTCAAGCGACGTTCAGAGCTTAACAATAACTCTAATTTGTCACGTTCTGCCGCAAGCTCATCTTGCTCACCTTTAATTTTAAATTCTTCAAGCTTGGCTAAATGACGTAATTTTAACTCTAAAATTGATTCAGCTTGTTTATCCGACAAGTTAAAGCGAGCCATCAACTCAGCTTTAGGTTCGTCGTTATAACGAATAATTTCGATCACTTCATCAATGTTTAAAAACGCAACCATTAATGCTTCTAAAATATGTAACCGTGCTAATACTTTATCAAGTCGATATTGCAAGCGGCGAGTGACTGTTGTAAGGCGAAATTCTAACCACTCAGTTAACAGTTGTTTTAGCCCTTTTACTTTCGGACGGCCGTCGAGCCCCAACACATTGAGGTTAACTCGGAAGCTTTTTTCAAGATCTGTCGTCGCAAATAAATGGGTCATTAGCTGATCACAATCAATGCGATTTGAACGAGGTACAATCACTAATCGCACTGGGTTTTCATGATCAGATTCATCACGTAAATCAGACACCATCGGCAACTTTTTTGCCTGCATTTGATTGGCAATTTGTTCTAAAATCTTACCGCTACTGGCTTGATGCGGTAATGAAGTAATAACAATCTCGCCCTGCTCTTCACTGTAAACTGCACGCGCCCTGATTGAGCCTTTACCCGTATCATAAATCCGCTCAATATCAGCTCTAGGGGTAATTATTTCGGCTTCTGTTGGGTAATCAGGGCCTGGAACAAACTCCATTAGGCGTGCTAAATCCGCTTTAGGATTATCGATTAGCTCTATACAGGCGCCCACTAATTCATGCACATTATGCGGCGGAATATCCGTTGCCATGCCAACCGCGATACCGGTAATACCATTCAATAATATATGCGGTAATCGTGCTGGTAAGGTTACAGGCTCTTTCATGGTGCCATCAAAGTTAGGGCTCCAATCTACGGTACCCTGTCCTAATTCCGACAGTAACACTTCAGAAAACTTTGATAATCTAGCTTCGGTATAACGCATTGCAGCAAATGACTTAGGATCATCTGGCGCGCCCCAGTTACCTTGGCCGTCAACCAGCGGATATCGATAGGAAAATGGCTGCGCCATTAACACCATCGCTTCGTAACACGCACTATCACCATGCGGGTGATATTTACCTAACACGTCACCGACAGTACGGGCTGATTTTTTGTGCTTAGATTGCGCAGATAAACCTAACTCGCTCATTGCATAGATAATGCGTCGTTGGACGGGTTTTAGACCATCACCAATGTGCGGTAGGGCGCGATCCATAATCACGTACATGGAATAATTTAAATAAGCCCCTTCGGTAAAGCGCCTCAGCGGCATTTGCTCTACACCATCAAGGCTTAATTCAATCGCATCACTCATTATTCGTTTCCTGTGATTGTTCGGGTGCATTATAAAACAAGCGGTAAATATTACCTTTTAGATCATCTGAAATGTACATTGCACCATCAGGCGCATTAATCACATCAAATGGACGTGCAACCGGAAATTCTCCATCCAGAAAACTCACCACGGTTTCACGATTAATAATTTTGTTATCTTCCATTTCAAGCATCACAATTTGATAGCCGACCTTACTTGAACGGTTCCACGAACCGTTTTCAGCCACAAAAATATTTTTGCGATAACGCTCAGGAAATTGCTCACCTCGGTAAAAGCTTAAACCCGTAGCTGCAACATGTGCTGGCAATTCAAATTCGGGCAAGGTGATGTTTAAATTTTCCGGTTTATCATAGGCGGGTTCAATAACATCTTTACCGTGCAAATAAGGAAAACCAAAATGGCTGCCTTTAACGTCTAAACGGTTTATCTCATCAGCGGGAATATTATCCCCCATCCAATCTCGGCCTAAATCGGCAAACCACAACTTATTGGTATCAGGTGACCAATCAAAGCCGATAACACTTCGAAGGCCAGAAGCAACTTGCTCACTGGCACCGGTATCGACATTAATCGCTAATATACTGCCAAATGGCGAAGCTGCCTCGCACACATTACAAGGTGAACCGATGGCAATGTATAAACGCCCATCCGGTCCAAAATGCATTGAACGAGAATACTTTTTATCTAAGCTTGGTAAATTTGAATACACTTCACGCGCTCGACTAGGACGACGCAAGCGAGACTCGATCTCTTCAAAACGGATAATGCGATCTTCTTCGGTGACGTATAGTGAACCATTATGAAAGGCTAGTGCTTCAGGATAATCAAGGCCTCTGGCAATAAGATAACGTTTATCAACTTGGCCGTTTTGATCACTATCAACTAGCGCATAAACAGTGCCGCTTTTTTGAGAACCCACAAAAAGAGTGCCCTCATCGCCAACGGTTAATTGCTTAATATCGCCTAAATCGGAAGCATATAAACTTAATCCAAAACCTTTTGTAACGGTGATCATCACCGATTGCGCGGCAAAGGCTAAAGCTGGTGTCAGGGCTAAAAACATAACCCCCATGAAGGCTAATTTACCGCCCAAATTTACGTAAGATCGTAATCTAATATATTGCATGCTAATTATCTTTTGCCTTATGTTATACATTATTATTGGCACTAAGAAACACGACTAAAGCAACGCTAGGTCACCTTTGGTTTCTAACCAACTTTTACGATCAGGAGCACGCTTTTTGGCAAGTAACATATCCATTAATGCCACTGTCTCATCGGCATCATCAATAGTTAATTGCACTAAGCGTCTAGTATTGGGATCCATAGTGGTTTCACGTAGTTGCAACGGGTTCATTTCACCCAGACCTTTAAAGCGAGTCACTTGCACTTTACCTTTTTTATTTTCTGCCGTAATACGATCTAAAATGCCGACTTTTTCAGCCTCATCCAGGGCGTAAAAAACCTCTTTACCAATATCAATACGAAATAACGGTGGCATAGCAATATACACATGACCATTGTTAACTAATACACGATAATGCTTTAAAAACAACGCACATAATAGTGTGGCAATATGCAATCCATCAGAATCCGCATCGGCTAAGATACAAATTTTACCATAACGTAATTCTGAAATATCATCACTGTCAGGATCGCAACCAATCGCAATCGAAATATTATGTACCTCTTGCGACGCTAACACTTGTCCGGAATCGACTTCCCAAGTATTTAAAATCTTACCTCTTAGCGGCATAATTGCTTGAAACTCGCGGTCTCGTGCTTGTTTGGCACTACCACCAGCTGAATCACCTTCTACTAAAAACAGCTCTCCTCGCATTGGATCTTGGCCGCTACAATCGGTTAGCTTGCCTGGTAATGCCGGTCCGGAGGTGACTTTTTTACGTGCGACTTTTTTAGCGGCCTTTAAGCGGCGCAATGCATTACCAATACACAGTTCTGCTAACTGCTCTGCTAGCTCAGTATTGGAGTTTAACCACAGCGAAAAGGCATCGCGAGCAATACCAGAAACAAATGCCGAGCTTTGACGGCTCGATAATTTCTCTTTGGTTTGCCCAGCAAATTGAGGGTCTTGCATTTTTATCGATAAAATAAACGCCGCACGGTCCCAAATATCTTCGGGCGATAATTTAATCCCCCGAGGAACAAGATTACGAAATTCACAAAACTCACGCATAGACTCAAGCAAACCTTGTCTAAACCCATTCACATGAGTACCACCTAATGGTGTCGGAATTAAGTTCACATAGCTTTCACTTAAACTCTCGCCACCTTCAGGCAACCATGTAATAGCCCACTCAGCAGCTTCTAATTTGCCTTTAAAGCTGCCGACAAAGGGTTCTTCTGGCAATAAAACCGAGTCTTTTATCGCTTCTTTGAGGTAATCGGTTAAGCCACTTTCATAAAACCATTCATGCACATCACCATTTTGTTTATTGGTGAATTTAATCCGTAAGCCAGGGCACAATACCGCTTTAGCTCGCAAGATGTAAATTAACTTACTGACCGAGAAATTAGGTGAATCAAAATAACTTACATCGGGCCAGAAATGCACTCTAGTACCGGTATTACGTCGTCCACAAGTACCGGTTACCACCAACTCTTCAACCTTGAAACCATTCTCAAAGGCCATTTGGTATATTTGCGCATCACGACGAACACTGATTTCAACTCGGGTGGATAAGGCGTTAACAACAGAAATACCAACCCCGTGTAAACCGCCCGAGAACTGGTAGTTTTTATTAGAAAACTTACCACCAGCGTGCAATTTAGTCAGAATAAGTTCAACCCCAGGAATGCCTTCTTCAGCGTGAATATCCACCGGCATACCACGGCCATCATCGGTCACTTCAAGGGAGTTATCGGTATGGAGTACAACTTCAATTTTAGTCGCATGTCCCGCCAGAGCTTCATCAACACTGTTATCAATGACTTCTTGCCCAAGGTGATTAGGTCTAGAGGTGTCGGTATACATACCTGGACGGCGTTTTACCGGGTCAAGTCCATTAAGGACCTCAATAGCGTCAGAAGTATATTGGTTGCTCATAATCCACACATTTGGAGTTAAATAGAGCCAAAGTTAGCTCAAATTGATCGTTGTTTGTAACGGTAGAAGGTTACAACTGAATAAATTTACATATTTTGTCTAATTGTTGTTCATAACCGACAAAACTGTGGTCGCCATTAGGCTCTAAATGTAATTCACAGCTATGGTACTTATGTAATGCTTGTCGATAATCTAACACTTCGTCACCAGTTTGCAACAGCACTAGGAAACGATCCGGGTGCCGGATCACATGAGTATTATACAACGCAACATCATCTTGATGCTGCGGTAGAACTTGATAATGCTCGTTGGTATAGGGATTATATTGAGGCCCGATAAACTCTTCAAATAATTCGAACGGTTTTACCGCCGGATTAATCAAAACTGCTCTACCACCATACGTTTCGGTTAAATAACTGGCAAAATAGCCACCTAATGACGAGCCAATAAAACGCAATGTCTGCCCTTGCTGTTTCGCTTGCTCAGCGATGTTGCACAATAAAGCCATTGCTACTGAAGGTGATGAAGGTAGTTGTGGTTGGTAAAAATCGACTTGTGGATAATGTTGCTGAATATAATGTGCGGTTTGAACGGCTTTATCCGACTGAGGAGAACTATTAAAACCATGTATATAAAGCAGCATATTCCCTCGCGAGACGGTTAATCAACACTAAACGTCCCTTAGTAACATAAGATGACGCGCTAAACTAGTATCCGCTGGCCTCATTATCTGGTGCAAATCGATTTCCAGGCACGCGATACACATTAGTACGAATGCTACCATCGCCTGCCAACTCCAGCAAACGATAACCCGGTTGACGATGATCTAAGGCAAAATAGGATGATAATGGTTTAAACTGAATACACGTCGAGGGTGTCGCCATTAATGGAATAGGACCATGCGGTCCACGATGGATATTATCTACTTGTTGGTGTACATGCCCCCAAAGAACGCCTTTCACTTGCGGGTAGCGACTTGTTCGTTGCAAAAAGTCTTCACCATTCATCATGCAATGCTGATCTAACCAAGCACACTGCATTAAAATAGGATTATGGTGCATCACTAATAACACATGTTTATCTGGTGTCGCCTTAATTGCAGCTTCAATCAAGGCAAACTGCTGCTCGCCCATATAGCCACCGGGCTTACCACGAACGGTTGAGTCGAGCATTAATATCAGCCAGTTACCAATAATTATCCGTTGTTGACCAAACACTTTTTCACCTTGCATACGCAGGCTCATTAAGCGGGGGTCATCGTGGTTTCCGGGTAAATAATGACAAGGCAGATCTAACATCTCAATCTTCTGCACAAAGTGCTGATAAGACTCAGGTGAATAATCTTGGCTAATATCTCCCGTTGCCAATAAAATATTGGCGGGATATTGAGTTGCAATGAACGTATTCAATACGGCTTGAAGACTTTGTGCCGTATTAACACCAAGCAATTGACCTTCGGGATCAGCAAAAAGATGCGGATCCGTCACTTGTACTAATCGCACAGGCTCATTTTCAGCAACAGAATAATGCACTGCGTCTTTAAGCACAAAATATTCCTAACATGGTAAAAAGAAGAAAAAAGCTACGATTGGCAAGTCACTCTCAGAGACCCAATCTTCAACAGCTCCTCAAGGAATGCATTCACCTGAAATTTTTCATCGCTATGATGCATATGTATATTCGGGTAATCATACACTGGCTTTAAGCGATAAATCTGTTGGCTAGTTAACACTTCTGCTAATTGAGCATCATGATAGACACGAACAATTGCGTTTGGAGATTTAAAAAAATGTCCATTTGGTATAGGGCGCGATATTTCGATTAACTGAGTATATTTAGTATTCTCAAGAAGATTGATCGACAACTGACCAAACTCACCTTCAACCTGCCAAGGCACATTGACCGTAATTTGATCGGGTAACCATTTTAAAATATGCGCATAATTTCGACCACATACCGCTAAAAATGCGCTGATATTCGGTTGATATTTTTGCTTTTTTTTCAGGTTAAACTCTGCCACTCAATCATTCCTATCTTGCTTATCACCATGTTCAATAAACTAAAGTGCGTCACGAATCTGTTGATAGTTTAGCATCAACCATTGAATGCCTAATACCGTCGATGCATTATCAATGCGACCATTATTAATCCACTCATAGGCTTGTTCACGGCTAACAACATGCACACGAATATCTTCATGCTCATGTTCAAGTCCGTGTATTCCACCCGCGTTGGTCGTATCAACATGTCCCCAAAACAAATGAAAACGTTCAGAAGTGCCGCCAGGGCTGACTAGGTAACTGTTTATTGGTGTTAAACCGAGTAAACTTAATCCCGCTTCTTCGGCCAGTTCTCGCTCTGCAACTTGTTCTGGAAATTCGCCGGGCTCAATCATACCTGCCACTAACTCAAGAAGCCAGATTGATTTAGTAGTTGCTAATGCTGGCACCCTAATTTGTTCGATTAATACAATTTCATCTCGAACCGGGTCATAAGGCAGCACGACGACCGCATGACCTCGCTCAAAAACCTCACGCGTAACCTCACCACTCCAACCGCCTTTAAACAACTTATGCTTAAAGGTGTATTCATCCAATTGGAAGAAACCTTTATACAAAACTTTTTTAGATATCAAACTAAAACCTGACTCTACGTCAAAGGTTGTTATCTCCGGTTGCTCAGACATATTTATCCTTGTCTATCAAAACGTAAACTAGCGGGTCATTTTAACAGTTTAAATTAACATAATTAAGAACTAAGCATTTGGGCTTGAAAAAGCAAAAACGGGTCTAATTAAAATAAAATCTGTTACACTTCAAATTTGACTTGAAAATGAAAAAATCACTACTATTAAGTAGTGCACAATATGTAGTAATCGACGTGTCATCATTGCTATATTGTTAGCAATATATAATGACCAATGAATTGTCGACATTGAACGACACTATCATCTGTAAATTATTGTGCATATTCATTGAACAAGTAAGTTAACACTGATTGCCGCGTTAAGATTGAATGATGATAAATCATTAACTTAACCAAGAGCATGACCAAATTTATAAGTTAATCAACACCTCAATTTACCGAGGAATTGTCTAAAAAGGGCAGCAAATGAAATTCAAAATTGGTTCATTATACGCAGCATTAGCATTTGCTATTGCAGCACCAGCAGTACAAGCTGACGATTTACTTCAAATTTATCAGCAAGCACTCACTAGCGACCCTATCGTTTTACAAGCAAAAGCACAACGTGATGCGTTATACGAGAGTATTGAAGAAAACCGTGCGCCGTTATTGCCAACCATCAGTGCAAACGTTGGTTATGCCAAAGCGTGGAACGATCCTGCACAAGACACCGATGGTTTAACCGGTGGTGTTAGCTTAACTCAAGTTATTTACGATCATAGTGCATGGGTAGGTTTAGATCTTGCTGAAATGGCAGCGTCTCAGGCCGACTCAACTTATGCTTCATCATTACAAGCGTTAATCACTCGCGTTACTAAAGCATACTTTGACGTATTAACAGCTAAAGATAACTACGAGTTCCAAGGTGCAGAAAAAGCCGCCATTGAACGTCAGCTTGAACAAACTAAGCAACGTTTTGCAGTAGGCTTAACCGCAATTACTGATGTACATGAAGCTCAAGCGCAATATGACTTAGCATCAGCATTAGAAATTTTGGCTCAAAACACCTTAGACAATAGCTATGAAGCATTACGTGAAATTACCGGTATAGATCATAAATCAATAAATATTCTTGATACTAACCGTTTTTCAGCTGGCACACCTGCCCCAGCATCATCTGCTGACTGGTTGAAAATGGCCGAAACCAATAGCATCGATTTAATGACTCAACGTATCGCTAAAGATATCGCCAATGAAACCATTAAATTGTACAAAGCTGGCCACATGCCTTCACTGAACTTCAATGCAGGTTATAACAAAGGCGTTGATCAAACTCCTGGTCCAGATTATGACAACACCAATGTTGGCATCACGTTAAGCATTCCACTTTTTGAAGGCTTTAAAGTCACTTCTCAAGTGAAGCAAGCTCAATTCAGATATGTGGAAGCTAGCGAGAAACTAGAACAAACTCATCGTAGCGTAACCAAAAACGTGCGTAATAACTTTAACAACGTTAATGCGTCTATCAGTTCAATCAAAGCGTATGAGCAATCAGTTATTTCATCTGAAAGTGCGCTAAAAGCAACCCAAGCTGGTTTTGAAGTGGGTACGCGTACGATTGTTGATGTGCTAAACCGTACACGTGACTTGTATGATTCAAAGCGTCAATTATCTGAAGCTCGTTATGGTTATATTAACTCTATATTAGCGCTTAAACAGGCTGCTGGTACGTTGAACGAAGATGATGTTATCTCGATTAACAGCGGACTAATTGCTCAATAAGCACTAGTCACTAAGCACTAGGCACTAGGCTTACACAAAAATAAGCTCCCACAAAAAAACCGCCAGTTGGCGGTTTTTTATTGGCATAACAATTATTCACATAATCGTTAAGCTCGATACCGAATTAGAAAACTAATTCAACACCAGCAAATGCACCACTAAAGTCAGTATTTTGAGAAACACCAGAGAAGTTGCTTACATCAAAATTAAACTCGCGGTAACCAACACGGATAGAAGTATCGACAGCTAATCCGTCAAACTGCCATCCTAAACCTGCACCGTAATCATATACATTAGATTCATCGATGCCTAGCATCACATCAGCAAAGCCAAACAAGCCTAAGCCAATCATGCCAACTTGTGCACTGGCGTATCCCATCACGATACCACTATCGATATCCACTTCTTCTGGGTGACCCGCATCAGCAACACGTAATGAGCCACTCATTAACTTGTATGCCGCACCTAAATCAACTGACACTAAATCGTTATCAAGAATTTCGTAATACAATACAAAGTCAGTATTGCTTAAGTCATTCGTCACCGATGTTGCGCCAGTAAAATTGTGACCGTTAAAGTTAAAGTCGGCATTAGCAAGACTCGTGCTCGACTCAAGACGGTTTTCACGAATTTTAACATTAGGCACAAACGGCAATGGATGCTCAACAGCAATCCACAAGCTACCCTGTGAAGAATCATCATTAAAGCTGTGAGCAACACCACTATCATCATTAAATGCATTTGTGGTGTCTGCCTGCCAATAATCAGCGCCTACTTTAAAACCCAATACAGTTGCCGCATGAGCCGATGACACACTTAAAAGGCCCACTACAGCTGTGGCAAGAAGAGTCTTTTTCATCATTATCCTTGTGAGAGTAAATTAGTTAAATCAATTACCGCGGCATTTGCACGCGAAATATAATTAGCCATCACCAACGAGTGATTAGCCACTAAACCAAAACCATTTCCATTAAGAACCAAAGGGCTCCAAACTGTTTGCTGAGTTGCTTCAAGTTCACGAATAATTTGACGTAAACTGACCTCAGCGTTTTTCTTTTCTAACACATCGGCAAAATCAACTTCAATTGCCCGCATAAAATTCAATAATGCCCAAGCTGAACCACGGCTTTCATAAAATACATCATCAATTTTCCACCAGCTGGTTTTAATTTCATTACTTGATAAACCAGGTGTAGATTGACGCGCAGACGAATCACCTGCTAAATCAGTATTTAATCGTTCTTGGCCCACACTGGCAGATAAGTGTTGCGACATACTGCCTAAACGTTTCTGAACTTCTTTAAGCCATTCATTGAGATTATCTGCACGAGCATAAAACTGAGCATTATTGTTATCAGCGTCGTTGATTTTAGCACGGTAAAGTTTCAATAATTTGATAGCATCACGATATTCACCTTCGGCACTTGGTACTAACCAACTGGTGTTATCGATGTTTAACTTCGAATGAGCGCCTAATAAATCAGTATCCGCAGTAGACTGCGACTGTGAACGACTAAACTCTTTACGCATAGTCAGTGCTAAATCACGCACTTGTTCTAATGCACCAAATTCAAATGCAGGCATGTTATCCATCATTACCGACGGAGGCATAATATCATTAGACAGCCAACCACCTGGTTTATCCAGCAAGGTTTCCATTGTGTCAATTAATGCTGTTGTTGTGGCATAACCCACAATTAACTTACCGTTATCAGTTTGCGACGATACCGGCTTAATTGGATTCGGCTCAACGCTCCACCACACGCTAACAAAGTAAAGTACTAAACCCAGCACACCAAAAACGGCTAAAATTTTATTCCTTGTTACTTGCATCAATATTGCTCCTTAATGATGGTGATGATGTTCTGCATGTTCATCATGTTGAGCCGCGGCTTGTTTAAGCACAGTAAGCTCAATCATAAGATGCTGACCATCTTCAAAAATTAATTCTAAAGGCACTTTGTCATCAATAACCAATGGCGCAGTTAACGACAACAACATCACATGGTCGCCAGTAGGTTGAAGCGTTAACGAACCGTGAGACGGTATGGTAAACCCTTCGACTTGACGCATTTTAACCATGCCATCTTCTTCTAAAATTGTATGCAACTGCGCTACTTTTGCCACACTCGTCTTCACTTCAACTAACTTAACATCACTGTTGTTATGATTTTCTAACGTAAAATAAGCGGCGGTATTGGGCACACTCGCAGGCATAGCTCTAACATGTCCATCGACCAAGACAACGTTAGCAGTGGCTGCGAATGATAATGATGATAACACTAAAAAGTTAAACAGATGTTTGAATATTGCTTTCAATGTCTTAAACTCCATGTAATCCCACTCGCGTTCACAACAGGAAGCTACGAATGAGTCATATTCAGGTAAGAGATGATCAAGGCGTGCGTATCATCAGTTTTAATCGTCCAGAAAAGCGCAATGCCTTTAATCTAGAAATGTATCAGCAATTCACAGAATACCTGATCCAAGGTGAAGCCGACAATGATATTCGTGCCTTTCTGTTCCATGGTACCGAAAACTGTTTTACCTCTGGCAATGATATCGTCGATTTTCTGCAAAGTGGTGCGTTAGATGATAATCATCCAACCGTTAAATTCTTGTTTTGTTTATTAGATCTTAAAAAGCCTGTGGTTGCAGCAGTAACCGGAGCAGCAGTGGGAATAGGAACAACTTTACTATTGCATTGTGACTTAGTGTACGCCGACAATAAGGCTAAATTCCAAATGCCATTTGTCAATTTAGCGCTAGTACCAGAAGCAGCCTCAAGCATATTGTTACCCTTAATTGTTGGCCAACAAAAAGCAGCTGAACTGATTTTACTAGGCGAAGCCTTTGATGCAGAGACGGCTGAAAAATTAACTATTATTAACCGCGTAGTTGCCCAAGACGAGCTCATTAGCTTCAGTCTAGCGCAAGCAAAAAAATTGGCAGCTCTGCCACCATTATCTATGCAAGCATCAAAACGGCTTTTACGTCATAACCAGGCAGAAGTTAAAGCTCAGATGAAATTAGAATTAGTTGAGTTTGCTGAGCGCTTACAAAGTGACGAAGCAAAACAACGCTTCCAAGCTTTCTTAAAAAAATAACCACATATTTCAATGTAACCTGTCTGCGGGGTAATCAAACTTCCCCCGCTTACCCATCACTGGGCAAGCCTTAAAATCGTGATGTTTTTTGGCTCATCACCACAGCAATCACAAAGTACGCAAGTAAACTAATACTTGGATTGGTTAGCACTAATCCTACCGTCACAATACGAGTCCAAAGCAATGACCAGCCATATTGTTTCGCTAACTTCGCAGATACGCCACATACAATTCGAGTTTCATCTTGTAATCTATTGATTAAACGGTTCATATTATCCTCTCGTACTTAATAAGGTTTATTCTAAAAGCAATGAGTTAAGATTAAGCTTGGTCATTAATGCTTGGCCAAAACAGCCAGCTGACTAACATCGCACACAATGCAAAACTGATAACTGGCAATAACAATAACGACATTAATGGCAGCACCAAGCCTATATTCATCGCCCAATCCATTACTTATTCTCGGCAGCTACAGCGGTACTCAATTGTGGTTGTTCAAAGCTAGCAAACTCTAAAGCTGAATTAATTTCAAAAACTTGTTCAGCAATTTGGGTTTGCAACGACAGCATTAACTCTTGCTTTACATTTGAAATCATCTCTTGGCTCGCTTGCGTCATATTCTGTTCTAGCGCAGCGACTGTATTAGAGATTGAAATTTCATCTGCTTGTGCCGAAACACTGGCGGTAACCAATAATGCTGCTGCAATTGATAGTTGAACACTACGGCGAATCACGTTGGTTGAAGTTAATGTAGACATAATGGCATCCTTTCTTGTGTTGGTTAATGGCAACTAAACACCCGTCTAGTTGATTACACAATAGGTATTACAAGCTGCGTGCCAACTTTTAAAAACAACCATAACAACCTAATTTGTAAACAAAATAAATTAATTATAGTTTATGTAATTGAACTAAAAATACGTTCAAAAAACCAACAGGTAGTAAAATTAACCATATAGTTAGTGAAAATGACCAGTGATTTTCATAAGTAATTTAGAAAGGCTAAAAAGTCGTCATAAATAACCCAATATCAGCGCAACACTGAGATGCTACAGCACAATAAGAGCTTAAATAAGTGACTGGATTAGTGGTTGAATTAGCGGCGAGATTAATGGTTGGTGAGTGAGATGTGAGGTCTAATCGTCACGCTGAAAGAGTTAATAATTGAGATAATGGGTGAGTCAATAATTAAGAAAATATCAGAAAAAGTGACTAGGTCTTATCATAGGTAATTGTATTAGCCACTACTGACTAGCAGGCTTTATGGATTCTTGAGCTGTCCCGTCCTGAGATAAGTTGACACATTGGAGACTTATCTATGAAACCTTCAGTATCAATCAATATAAAACGTACTCAACGAGATTACACATTAGGCTTTAAATTAGCGGTTGTTAGTCAAGTAGAAAAAGGCGAGCTAACGTATAAGCAAGCTCAAGACCATTATGGCATTCAAGGGAGAAGTACCGTCCTAACATGGTTACGAAAACATGGTAGATTAGATTGGTCCCAGCCGATTGAGCATTCACCTATGTCCAAATCTACAGAAACACCCGCCCAGAAAATCAAACGATTAGAGAAACAAGTCTCCAATCTCGAAATGAAAAATATGATTTATGGCGATATGGTCGAGTTACTTAAAAATGAGTACGGTATTGATTTAGAAAAAAAGTACTTAGCCGAACGCTCTGGCTTGCCAAAGAAAAAGGCACTGTAAAGCTAGCGACAGCGAGTCGGCAGTTTAACCTATCAAGACAAGCTGTTTATCAATGGAAGCAGCGCTTAGCAGCAAGAGCTGACATGTTAAAACCGGTGATGACGATGGTTATGTATTGGCGTCAGTTCATGCCCAGAGTGGGTACGCGTAAGCTTTATCAACTCATCAAGCCACAGTTACTTAAACAAGGCATAAAGCTAGGTAGGGACGGCCTATTTCGGTATTTGAAACAACACAATATGTTAGTAAAGCCTAGGAAGAATTACACCAAGACAACCCATAGCCATCATTGGTTGAGAAAACACCCAAACTTACTCAAAGACAGAGTGGTGAAGGGGGGTGAAGAGGTGTTTGTCAGTGACATAACCTACGTAAAATCAGACGAAGGAACTCACTATTTATCATTAGTCACAGATGCATATTCAAGAAAAATAATGGGTTATGAATTAAGTGATGAAATGAAAGCCAGTGATGTCGTTAAAGCATTGGAGATGACGATAAAGAATCGTCAGACAACCACTGATGTCATTCATCATTCAGATAGAGGGATACAGTACTGCTCAGCAGAATATCAACATAAATTGGCTGCGAATGCGATAAGGCCATCGATGACAGATGGGTATGATTGTTATCAGAATGCGTTAGCTGAGCGAGTGAATGGTATTTTGAAGCAAGAGTTTTTACTTTACCGCTGTCGTACGATGAAGGAGCTGGCAATACTCATCAAAGAATCGATTAGGACTTATAACGAGTTAAGACCGCACCTTAGTTTAGGAATGAAAACCCCAAACGAAGTGCATGAAAAAGCCAGTCGGGAGTTCCAACTGGCTTAATAAAAACCGTCAACCTATTTTAGGACTAGACAAGCTGATTTTACAAGGGAGTGAAAATCAAAAAGCGCCTAATAAAAGGCGCTTTTTATAGGCTAACAGTGGTTTCAACATGACCGCCTGGGCGTTTATTTCACAACGTATCCGATTGAAAGACCTCGCGGCATAATCATCTGAATATAACCTCTGTATATAACCTATTAATAGAAAGAATTATATCAAAGTAGATTCGTCACTGGCCAATGCTTCTGCATCGACAAACTCAGCAGCTTTGAGCACCACCCCAATATCAGCATTAGGCTTATGAGCATTCTCACTCAAATGACGACGCCAGCCACGCGAACCCGGCAATCCTTGGAATAAACCAATCATATGGCGGGTAATGTGATTTAAACGACCACCTTGGGCTAAATGAGCTTCAATATACGGCAACATTTGCTCAATGACTTGCTGACGAGTAATAACCGCTGTATCGAGTCCACACAACTGCTGATCCACTTGCGCCAATATATAAGGGTTTTGATAAGCTTCACGCCCCACCATCACGCCATCTAGCAGGGCTAAATGCAGCTTAGATTCTTCAAGGGTTTTAATGCCACCGTTAATGCTAATGTTCAAGTGCTGATAATCACGCTTTAACTGGTAAACCCGATCATAATCTAACGGCGGGATCTCACGATTTTCTTTCGGACTTAACCCTTGTAACCACGCTTTACGCGCATGAATCGTAAATGCACTACAGCCCTGGGCGCTCACGGTTTCAATAAAATCCGTTAAAAACTGATAACTGTCTTGCTCGTCAATCCCAATACGGGTTTTTACCGTGATCGGAATATCAGTTACCTGCTTCATCGCATCAACACATTGCGCAACTAACGCAGGTTCAGCCATTAAACATGCACCAAAGCGACCATTCTGCACTCTATCAGACGGACACCCTACATTGAGGTTCACTTCATCATAACCGCGCTCAGCAGCCAATTTGGCACACGCCGCTAAATCAACAGCATTAGAGCCACCCAACTGTAACGCCACAGGATGCTCTTGCTCGTTATAAGCTAAATAGTCGCCCTTACCTTGCAATATAGCACCCGTGGTGATCATCTCGGTATACAACAAGGCTTTACTCGACATAAGGCGTGCAAAGTAACGATAGTGGCGATCTGTCCAATCCAGCATCGGCGCAATGGAAAAGGTGCGATCAAGCGTATCTGTTGGTATGACTAGCTTTGGCGTTGTATTCACTGAATTTTTTATACTCATAATTTGCGGTATTGATGCACCTTTTTAGCTGCATTTTGGGTAATCGTTGTTGCACAAGGAGCCAGTAAGGAAGTCGTAAATTAGGCTAAAACAACTGGGCTGCCCTAAGTAATGGCTAATTATATCATTAACCCATCATCGAGAAGCAAGTGTCTACTGATTTAGGGAAAGATCACGATGCGATAGAGTATATTTGTTGGTATGGCTAGCTTTGACGTTGTATTCACTGAATTAACGCTTCTCACTTTTTGAGTTTTTTCACACATTTTAAAACGTTTTTAGTTACTAGGGGGACCCCCATAGGGAGCCATAATGCATTGGGCAAATGGAAGTGGGGAACCAAAATTATGGCGTCTTATAGCATTCATAAACATGATAAAGCTGATAATACACGTAAGTAGCATTAGTTAATTCGCGTAAAGAAAGACTCGCTATTGGCAGCCACGGTTATTGATTAGTTTATTTGGTTTACAGTTGTTTTAATTCAGACTTAAGCGCAGATATTTGACGGTCAATAGATTCGACTTCGGTACTGCCCTGTTGCATAACTGCAGTCATTTCTTGCGCTAGACTTTGCTGCCAAGTTGCACCCGCTAAATTATTGTTAGCTCGCTTACCAGTTGTACGCAATTGTTCAATTTTGTCATCACGATCTTTGAACGCTTTTTTCCGTGCTTTTTCGAGGTTTCTAATTTCACGTTCAATTTTTTGTTTACGTAAGTATTGAGCGATTTCAGCTTTTTTATCACGCGGATTAACAGCACTATCCTGTTGCCTTGCATCTATTGTCTCGTTCGTTAGGTTTTCAGGGTAACCTCTTGATGGTGCAACCACACTACCTACATTACTTAAATCTAACGGTTCACTTTGGTCGTCGCACGGGTCTGCTTGATACTTACCATCCGCACACTTATATACTTCTGCAGAAGCTGAAGCTGAAGCTGAAGCTGACACCATTATTAAAATAACGATTAATGATTTTCCATCCATAGAACACCTCTTATTTAGTTATTTTTATTGTACAACGGTAGGTTTTTTCATCAAAATAAAATTAATATTAAAATTCATGAAATCTAAACAACAATAGTTTAAGGAGCAAAAAGCAGAGTCAACGAAGGTTTATCTTCTTACCACTTTTCACAACGGCACTTTGCACGACAGCATTTTTGCTTCACCAAATCGGACAACTCGCGATACTGGGTACTTAATACGGCTTCACGCAGCCTATTTTCACTTGTTATATACCGTTTGGCTGCTCGATACTATGTTCTGTTGGTTGCGGCGTTATTGTCATGACTTTAACACCTTCTGGTGATTCAAAACGATGCCAAACATCTTTGGGGATAACCAGCATTTTCCCCGTCGATAAAAGGTTACGTTGCTCTACGTTTTCAACTAAAAGAACCAATGTAGTTTCTCCCCCTAAAACCTGAACAAACTCGTCACCTTTTGGATGCTTTTCCCACTCACTAAAACCAGAATAATGAGCGATGTATATTCCACCGTCTCGATATTCAGATAATAGCGCAAAAGCATTTTTCGCTTGTTCATTAGTGGTTTCTGGCGTTCTATCTTTCAGAAACTCAACTCGTGAAAATTGATCGTTTATTGTGATTGCTACAGATTTCGACACTTGTTTGATCCTTGTTCTACATAACGTTTAGTGATTGCGTTATTGATTTATCCTACATTTGCTATCTTATTGATGTAAGGCGATTAAATCATCTTAACTTTTCAAGAAGCCAACACAGCCTTAAAAACATGATTAGCCAATAGAAATCCCAAGCTGAGACACTACAATTACAGTCAACAACTTAACATAATGAACTATCAAACATCAGCATGATGAAAAAGATGCACTCGAGCGTATCAGTTGCTGTGCTTATCAACTAGTGAGCCTCGCTTTGATGTGGTATTAACAGAATTTATCATCGTTTGATATTCAAAACGTGCAGTCTTCATTGTCGCGCTAATTACTTTAAGTGCATGGGAAATCAATATTAGCTCCAAGCTAGAAACAACTTTAGTCGGCGGCTTAAACAATTGATGCTCAGCTCAGCCCTTGTAGCTTTAAACCGACCATAGTAAATTAACTGCTCATTCTAGACTTTTGTTACACTAAATAACGGTATAGAAATATTTTTACCATTAATGTCACTATCAATTTCTTTTTTGTGCTCTAAGCTTAAACCTGTATTTCACTTTGCTGATATAGTCAGTATTTGTGTTAGTCAGCTACTATAATGACAGGGCCGTGTAACGTTACGCACTCTTTATGCCCTCTCTCTATACTATGCCACTCTTTTAAATGTAGAAGGATTGCTTTGCCTATGAACGTTGAATTCATCAACCCATTTCTTGTGTCTTTAATCAATGTTATCTCAACCATGGCAACCATGGATCTTAAGCCAGGTAAACCACAATTAAAAAACCATGACCTTGCAAAAGGTGACGTATCAGGCTTGATTGGTATGGTAGGACCTAAAACTCGTGGCTCATTGTCGATTACCTTCGAGCAACCGCTTATTCTTGAAATTATGAATAAAATGCTTGGTGAAAAGCCTGAGTTTATTAATGATGAGGTGACTGATTTAGTCGGTGAAATTACGAATATGGTGACTGGCGGCGCTAAAAACTTACTCAGTGAAAAAGGTTACGACTTTGATATGGCGACACCGGCTGTTGTATCTGGTAAAAACCATACTATTTCTCATAAAGCGCGTGGTAAAAAAATCATGATGCCTTTTAGCCACGAATTCGGTAACGCTTTTATTGAAATTTGTTTTGAAGACTCTTAATCGAACATTAGAAGTTAACGCCAAAGTGAAAAACTGAATCTAACACTGGCACCCAATTCTTAAAAACAACAGAGCCTCAAAACTACAGCTCCTAAAAAAAGCATCTAAAACAACAATGCCCAACACGTTATCTACGTATTGGGCATTGTTTATATCAATCTCATGCTCAATCGAGCAATTCAACTACCACGCGCGGCGTAAGCTTAGTGACTAACTCATAAGCTATGGTGCCAATGTGCTCGGCCACTTCTTCTACTGCAAGTGCTTTGCCCCACAGTTGAACGCTATCGCCGACGTTATCTTGTGCATCAGCACCTAAATCTACGGTTAACATGTCCATAGACACTCGACCGACTATCGGTACTCTGCGGCCGTTAATCCACACCGGTGTACCTTCTGGCGCATTACGTGGGTAACCATCACCATAACCAATGGCAACAACCCCTAAACGAGTGTCTTTTTTAGCGGTCCAAGATGCACCATAACCGACACTATCACCGGCTTTATGCTCGCGCACCGCGATTAAATTGGAGACTAACTCCATCGCTGGAATTAATCGATGATTAACGCCTCGATCACCCACAACTGGAGATACACCATAAAGCGCAATGCCGGGTCTTACCCAGTCGGCTTGGCTTGTTGGCCAAAATAAGGTACCTGCAGAATTTGCTAAGGTGCGATCGCCTTCTAAGCCGCTAACCTGTTGCTCAAAGGCATTCATTTGCGTTTGAGTGAGAGGATTATCGGGTTCGTCGGCGCATGCAAAGTGGGTCATTAAATGAATCGGTTTAGCCACTTGCGGACAAGCCAGCAAGCGCTGATAAATACTGTTGAATTGTTCAAGACTAAAGCCAATACGATGCATACCAGTATCAATTTTTATCCATACGGTGACAGGCTTATCTAGCGCGATAGTTTCAAGCATTTGCAATTGCGATTCATGATGAACCACAGTATCAATATTGTGGCTAACCAGTGTGGGTAAATCAGACTGACGGAAGAAACCTTCTAATAATAAAAGCTTACCTTTTACACCGCCTTCTCTGAGTTGCAACGCTTCTTCAAGCCTTGCTAATCCAAAACCATCTGCGCCGCCATGATACTTGCAGACGCTTTCTACATAATTTAATAAGCCAACACATTCAGCAACATTTAATAATCCATGGCCATAACCATTGGCTTTAACCACTGCCATAATTTTACTATTGGGCGCAATAAGGCGCAGTTGTGCCAAGTTACTTTGCAATGCGTAACGACTGATTTCTGCACGAGGAAAAGGTTTCAATAGATTGCCTTAATTAAACAATAAAAAACATGGCGCGTCTTACTGTCTGTTAGGAGGTTTAGTGCCATAAATGCGACCTCACTAACAGAGATAAGCTAATATCATAAATAACGATACTAAAAACACAAATACAATCTAATCAATGATTAATCTTCTTCAAATTGCGGCCCAGCATAATTATCAAAGCGAGAGAATTGACCTTGGAATACCAAGCGAATACGTCCAATAGGTCCGTTACGCTGTTTACCAATGATGATTTCTGCGGTGCCTTTATCTTCAGAGCTGTCGTTATACACTTCGTCGCGATAAATGAACATAATCAAATCGGCATCCTGCTCAATCGCACCCGATTCACGCAAGTCAGAGTTAATTGGGCGTTTATCGGCTCGCTGCTCTAGCGAGCGGTTAAGCTGTGACAGTGCAATAACAGGTACTTCTAATTCTTTGGCTAAGGCTTTTAATGAACGAGAGATTTCTGAAATTTCTAAGGTACGATTATCTTTTAACGACGGCACTTGCATTAATTGCAGATAATCGATCATGATCATTGATAACCCGCCATGCTCACGCGCAATACGTCTGGCACGACTACGCACTTCGGTTGGGGTTAACCCTGAGCCATCATCGATGTACATTTTACCTTGTTCAAGCATAATACCCATGGTTGAAGACACACGCGCCCAATCTTCATCGTCTAGCTGACCAGTACGAATTTTGGTTTGGTCTACTCGGCCAAGTGAGGCCAACATACGCATCATAATCTGTTCTGACGGCATCTCGAGACTGAAAATAAGCACTGGCTTGTCTTCATTCATGGCGGCTTGTTCACACAAGTTCATCGCGAAGGTGGTTTTCCCCATAGAAGGACGCGCGGCAACAATAATTAAGTCGCCAGACTGAAAGCCTGCGGTCATTTTATCTAAATCATTAAAACCACTTGAAACACCTGTAACACCGTTATGAGGATTGTTATAAAGTTGCTCAATCCTATCAACGGTTTTTTCAAGAATGCTTTTAATGTTTTCCGGGCCTTCATTAGCATTGGTACGCATTTCTGCGATTTTAAAGACTTTGGTTTCAGCCAAATCTAATAATGCACTTGAATCACGGCCTTCTGGGTTATAACCCGCATCAGCAATTTCGTGGGCAACGGCAATCATGTCACGTACTACGGCACGTTCTCGCACAATGTCTGCGTAAGATAAAATATTACCGGCACTAGGGGTATTTTTGGCAATTTCGCCTAAGTAAGCAAAGCCGCCGGCATCGTCTAATTGATCTTCAATTTCGAGCTGTTCGGATACGGTAATTAAATCCAGCGGTTGGCCCGATTCCATTAAACGTTGCATAGCCGTGAAAATCATTCGATGAGAACGAGAATAAAAATCTTCTGGCACAACCGCTTCAGAAACACGATCCCACGCTTCAGCATCTAGCATCAATCCACCTAAAACGGATTGTTCTGCTTCAATCGAATGTGGCGGCAACTTTAATGCATTAACTTCTACATCTTTTTGCCTGTTTCTTGCTTTAAAAGCACCTTGCTGTGACATTAACACTCCCAATTTCCAACGACTTTATAAAATATGGTATAACACCGTGGTCTAGCTTAATTTGCCGTCATTACCAACTAGAATAACAGCTCCGTTTAACGGACATAAAATAATTATTTAAGGAAAATACATGCGTACCGCATTCGTTGCAGCACTTGTGCTGACATCTGGTTTAGCCTTTGCCGATGAAGGCCAATGGCAGCCGTATCAAATGCCATCCATTGCCGACAAACTCCTGCAACGTGGTATTGATATTCCCGCATCACAACTGGCCGATTTAGGACAGTACCCAATGAATGCTGTCGTCAGTTTGGGGTATTGTACCGCCAGTTTTGTATCCCCCCAAGGCCTAGTTGTCACAAACCATCATTGTGCTTATCGCGGCATACAATATAACAGCAAAAAAGAACATAATTACCTCGCTGATGGCTTTTTAGCAAACACCCAAGCGGAAGAACCTTCTGCAGGGCCAAACGAACGCTTATACATTACCCAAGAAGTTACCAACGTGACCGATAGCGTTATGGCTAACTTAAGCACCGAACCTTTGGTACGCTTTGAAGATATCCAAGCAAATAAAAAAGCATTAATTAAAGTTTGCGAATCAGATGACAACTACCGTTGCTCAGTTAACAGTTTTCACCACGGCTTAGAATATTATTTAACTAAACAGTTAATCATTCGAGATGTACGCTTAGTGTATGCACCGCCCAAAAGTGTTGGCGGCTTTGGCGGCGATATCGACAATTATGAATACCCTCGTCATTCAGGCGATTTTACCTTTTTACGCGCCTATGTGGGTAAAGACGGTAAGCCTGCAACGTTTAAAAAAGGCAATGTGCCATATCAGCCTAAAAGCTACTTAAAAGTAAACGCAGACGGTGTAAAAGCTGGCGATGGTATTTTTGTGGCTGGTTACCCTGGATCTACCAGCCGTTACAACTTAACCAGCGAGTTACAGTTTGCCAGTGATTGGATATATCCAACCTACGCAAAACGCTACCAGTTGCAAATTGATACTATTACCTTGATGGGCGATGTAGATAAAGATATCGCACTTAAATATGCCGGCACGATGGCTTCCATGGCTAACCGGATGAAAAAACTGAATGGCTTATTAGATGGCTTTAACGCTACTGATATTGTCGGTATTAAACAACAACGCGAAAATGACTTTCTCGCTTGGCTTAAAAAAGATCCTGGCGCGAACCAAAATCTCATCAGCGATCTTGAAGCACTACTTGCTGAAAAACATCAGCAGATGCAAACCAATTATTTCTTTAAAAATGCTCAATCAAGCGAAATGCTTCAGGCTGCCAGCAAACTGTACCGTTTAGCTAAAGAAAGAAAGAAACCTAATGACCAACGTGAGTCAGGGTTTCAGCTTCGCGATATGAAAATGTTTAAAGCGGCACTTAAACGTATCGATAGCAGCTTCGATCCCGTGGTCGATAAAATTTTATGGCTACAAGACTTACAAGCCTATGTAAGACAACCGTTAAAAACTGAAGTGTTTGATAATGCCTTAAGCAGCTCAGACAATTTTGAACAGCTAGAATCAAAAGTGGAAGGTTTGTATGCATTAACAGAACTCACCGACCAAGCTAAACGTCTGGCGTGGATGAGTAAAAGAGCTGAAGACTTTGAAGTTAGTGATGACCCGTTTATTCGTTTAGCGGTGGCTATTCATGACACTAACATGGCATTGGAAAAGAGCGAAAAGCTACTTGCAGGTAAATTGTCATCTGTTCGTCCTGAATATATGAAGGCGATTATTGATTATTACAAATCAAATAACTGGCCTGTATACCCTGATGCTAACCGCACATTACGTATTACTTACGGCATGGTTGATGGCTATCAATCTAAAGACGCATTATACAAGCAACCATTTACTCGCTTAGCAGGCATCCTAGCCAAAAATACTGGCGAAGCACCTTACAATGCTCCAGCGAAACTGTTGACGGCGATTAAAGCTGATGACTTAGGTAAACATCGCGTTACATCGGTATATAAGCAGCAAAGCAGTTGTCAATTTATGTCTTGTTTAGACAAACCGGCCGATTTTAACTCTGTACCGGTTAACTTTTTATCAAGTGCTGACACTACTGGTGGTAACTCAGGTTCACCGGTATTAAATGGTAAAGGTGAGTTAGTTGGTCTTAACTTCGACTCAACTTACGAAGCTATCACTAAAGATTGGTTTTTTAACCCGACGATTACCCGTGCCGTACATGTCGATATTCGCTACATTTTGTGGATGATGGATAAAGTTGATCACGCTGATAATTTGATAAAAGAGTTAACCTTAGTGAGCAAGACTAAAGGAGAAGCAAAGGTAGCAACTGAAGCTGTAACTGAAATTCCTACCAAAGCAACGACTGAGGCAGTAACAGTAGTCGCACCTGAAGTGGTAACTGAGGCACAAGCCAAAGCGGTAATTGAAGTAGCGCCCGATGTTGCAATTGAGGTAGCGACTGAAATTCCTACCGAAGCAACGACTGAGGCAGTAACAGTTGTCGCCCCAGAAGTGGTAACTGAGGCACCAGCCAAAGCGGTAATTGAAGTAGCGCCCGATATTGTAATTGAGGTTGCGACTGAAGTTCCTGTCAAAGCGACGACGGAAGCAATAACGGTTGTCGCCCCAGAAGTGGCAACTGAGACACCAGCCAAAGCGGTAATTGGAGTAGCGCCCGATGTTGCAATTAAGGTTGCGACTGAAGTTCCGGCCAAAGCGACGACTGAAGCAGTAACGGTTGTCGCACCTGAAGCAACGCCCGAGGAAATACCAGCCAAAGCAGCAGTTGTGGTAGTGCCTGAAGCTGTAACTAAAGTACCAGCTAAAACGGCAGTTGTGGTAACACCTGAAGCAACGGCAGAAATTGCAACGAAAGTTCCTACTAAAGCGGCTGCAGTAGTAACCCCTAAAGCAGCGGCTGAAAAAGAGCCAAACTAACTCTAGTAAACAATATTCCAGTGGCCATCAAATAGAGGTTCACTGGAATATTCTCTGGCATTGAAAGATCCCAAACGATTAGCTGCACGGCTTAAAACATATCGTGTTAATAAAGATAGGGATTAAATTGCAGACATAAAAAAAACACCGCCCTGAGGCGGTGTTTTTATGGAGCTAAACAGTAATTAAGCTTCTGCTACAATAGCAATCTTAACTACAGCTTTAACTTCAGCGTGTACTTGAACTTCAATTTCGAAGCTACCAGTAGTGCGTAAAGCACCTAAAGGTAAACGAACTTCAGATTTAGCAAGTGCTACGCCAGCTGCAGTAACTGCATCAGCGATATCACGGTTGCCAATTGATCCGAATAATTTACCTTCATCACCTGCTTTAGAAGCAATAACAACAGCTTCTAATGCAGTTAATTTATCAGCACGAGCTGTCGCAGTAGCTAATTCAGCAGCTAATTTAGCTTCTAATTCAGCACGACGAGCTTCAAATACTTCAGTGTTTGCTGCGTTTGCTACAACTGCTTTACCATAAGGTAAAAGGAAGTTACGAGCATAACCAGCTTTAACAGAAACTTGGTCGCCTAAGCTACCTAAGTTTGCAACTTTATCTAGCAAAATAACGTTCATTATCAAATCCTCAATATTCTGTTAGGAATAATTAATACTGCAATATTACTGATGTAAATCAGTATATGGCAGTAGAGAAAGATAACGAGCACGCTTGATAGCGCGAGCTAGTTGGCGTTGATATCTAGCACTGGTACCAGTGATACGGCTAGGAACAATCTTGCCGCTTTCAGTGATGTAGTTCTTTAAAGTAACGATATCTTTGTAATCAATCTCGACAACACCTTCAGAGGTGAAGCGGCAGAACTTGCGACGACGGAAATAACGTGCCATTTTGACAGTCTCCTAAGTTTTCAATTCGACATTTTCAGCATGCAAGACTAAACGGTTTTGTCCATTTCGCCCTTGTTGTAGTGAAAGAAACCCTTCAACATCAACTTGCACACCTGCTTGTAATTTATTTGCAACGCTATCAAAGCGCGGACCACTTAATACCACTTGAATCAAACAGTAGACGTTTCTCAACATTTCTACTTCTTGTCGTTGTGATTTATGTTCTACCGTTATAACCACATGGGCTATACCGCTAGGACTATCTAATCGCCTTGAACGAGTTATCGTTCCAGACAACATTAAGTGATTATTCACAAAAAATTATTCAGCGTTTTCTTCAGCGCTTTCTTCTACATTACGGTCATCAGAAGGTGAACGACGTGAATCACGCTCGTCTCTTGCTTTTGCCATAGGAGAAGCTTCAGTAACGGCAGCTTTAGTGCGCATTACCATGTTACGCAGAACAGCGTCGTTGAAACGGAAAGCTGTTTCTAGTTCTTCGATAGACTCTGCAGATGCTTCTACGTTCAAAAGAACATAGTGAGCTTTATGTAGGTCTTGGATCGGGTAAGCCAATTGACGACGGCCCCAATCTTCTAAACGGTGGACTGTACCATTAGCAGCGGTGATAACACCGGTGTAACGCTCAATCATACCTGGGACTTGTTCACTTTGATCTGGGTGAACCATAAATACGATTTCATAATGACGCATTTATTGCTCCTTACGGTTAAGTAGCCTCTTTTCTGGCTCAGTCAGACCAATGTGGAGGCAAGGAACGAATTAAAGTGACTGATTTGAGCGCGCGATGATACATAAAGCGCGCAATAAACTCAAGCACTAACTCACTCTTTTCAGCAATCTTGAATACAGGTATGATGGCGGCAGTCCAAAATACCGCGTTTACGCCGTCAAGAATAAAACACTCTAATGATAACCATGAAAAACATAGTCACAACATGCTGCCTCTTTTTATTGTCTGCTCCGGCATGGGCATTAGTACCACCGGATTATCAAGAACCGCCTAGTAGTTTTAATGCTGAAGTTGAAGCCGGTTTACAGTTAAACAGCGGTAACAACGAAACTAAAAACTTCAACGGCCGTACTTATTTAACTTACGACTCGCCGAGTACCAAACAAGAAGCGACATTAAAGGCTTATTATGCTGCTGATGGAACTGAGTCTACTGCGGAAAAGTACGAATTGTTTTTACAGTCTAACTATAAATTAGAGCGTGGTTATGTGTTTGGTCGTGGTGAATTTACCTGGAACGAGTTTGGTTCTTATACCCGAATTTCAACTATTTCTACTGGTTATGGTTTTGACCTAATTAAAAACTATAAAACCAAATTGAGTCTTGAAGCTGGCCCAGGTTATCGTTATGACCAACCGCAAGCCAGTATTGCAGAGCCAAATCCTGATGAAAACCGTGATGTAATTTTACGTTCAGCGGCTAAATATACGGTAAAACTGCAAGAGTACACTAGCTTCAATGCCGACGTAACAGCTGAAACAGGTTTAGATAACAACACGTTAACTCTTGATATGAGTTATAAAAATACATTTATTCAAGATTGGGCATTTAAAATCGGTATGAACATCAAGTACACTGAAGTGGTTCCTGATGAAAGTAAAAACACCGATACCGTCACCACATTCAACTTGTTGTACACGTTTCAATAATTATTGATCGCAAATGAAGCGTAACAAGACAATCAATCAGTAGGGCTAACGTAGCCCTACTGAACCAATAAAGGCGCAGTTATGGACAGCCCGCTACGCAGTTTTGCATCCTTATATAGCACCACCTTTTTAATGGTACTTGCAGCAGGTTTACTAACAACCTACTTGGGCTTAAGCCTAACTACTATGCAAGTGCCACAAATATGGATTGGTGGCATGATGTCTGCCTACTATATTGGTCTTGTGTGCGGTTCCAAAGTTGGCCATAAACTTATCGCTCAAGTGGGCCATATTCGAGCTTTTGTTGCTTGTGCTGGCATCGTCACAGCATCTGCACTGGGTCACGCCTTAATCGACAACTTAACCATATGGTTAGTATTGCGCCTTGCCGTTGGTATGGGAATGATGTGCCAATATATGGTGTTAGAAAGCTGGCTCAATGAGCAAGCCGAAAATAGTCAACGTGGCACCGTGTTTGCTAGTTACATGATTGTATCTTACTTAGGGTTAATGGCTGGCCAGGGAGCCATTAGCTTATATCCCGATTTAGGCATAGAACCACTGCTGTTAATCGCCATATGCTTTGCATTATGCATTGTGCCTATTTCAATCACTCGCAGAATTCACCCAGAACCGTTGACTCCGGCGCCATTACAAATGGGTCTGTATTGGAAACGCGCACCTCAAGCCTTAACGACAATAGCGTTAGGAAGCATGATTGTTGGTTGTTTTTATGGTTTAGCGCCATCTTATGCCACAGCCAAAGGCATTGACCCTGAACATGTTGCACTCTACATGTCTTGTACCATTTTTGCTGGGCTGTTAGCTCAATGGCCAATGGGTAAATTATCTGACATTATTTCTCGCAGCTTATTAATTCGCATTAACTGCACATTATTGGGCGTTATCGTATTAATTATTACGGTCGTTCCATTCCACTCTGTGTATTCATTAATATTAACCAGTTTATTTGGTATTTTGGCGTTCACCTTATACCCATTAGCAACGGCCTTAGCGAACTCGCGGGTAGATCAACACGAACGAGTAGGACTGTCGGCTACCATATTAGTGACCTTTGGTATTGGAGCAAGTATTGGCCCCTTAGTCGCTTCTGGTTTAATGCAGGTCTTGGGTGACCAAATGCTATATGGATTTATGGCAATCTGTTCGTTTACCTTATTAGTAAGACTACTGTGGATTAATTTGCGCCAAAAAGCCGAGCAAACAGCCACTGGAGATTACATTATGGCCGGTGGTGATTTAGTCAGCTCACCGTTAGCAGCATCATTCGATCCACGTGTGGATATTGAAATGGTCAACGAGCAAATGATCAATCCTTCCGAGGATGCATTTGATAGCGTGCCAGATCCAACCGACGATGAGCTTGAAGATGCCGATGAGCAAGCAGGTTATAATACTGCTTATGCTAGCGTAGTAAACGATGACAGTTTGGGGCATGAAGAATTGGATGACGAAGATGTCGATAATGAGATCGGTAGACGTTAATTGATTATCTAAGCTGCATATATATAAAGTGCACTTATTTAAACTGAACGCATTAGCCGCTTTGAATTAATAAAAAGGTTAAAGCAGTTTGTAAAACACTCAATATCTTGAGCTTTAGATAATAAAAAACGGCGATTAATATCGCCGTTTTTTGATCGTATTATTTTGTTATACAGCTAGCAACAAAGCTAATCTATGGCTGATTAACCTAAACGCTGTCTAACCGCTTCAAATAAGCAAACACCAGTGGCAACAGACACGTTGAGACTAGACACACTTCCAGACATTGGAATTGATACGAGTGAATCACAACCTTCGCGCGATAAACGACGCAAACCTTTATCTTCTGCGCCCATAGCAATGGCTAGCGGCCCTTTAAGGTCTGCTTGGTATACATTACCTTCGGCTTCGCCTGCAGTACCTACAATCCAAACACCTTTATCTTGCAAGTGACGCATGGTACGAGCAAGGTTAGTCACTTGGAATAACGGTATGGTTTCTGCTGCGCCACAAGCAACTTTGCTTACGGTTGAAGTTAACCCTACTGAGTTATCTTTTGGTACGATAACCGCATGCACCCCAGCCGCATCAGCATTACGCAAACATGCACCAAGATTATGTGGGTCAGTTACACCGTCTAAAATCAATAAAAAAGGCACTGCTGTTTTATCAAGTAACTCATCTAAATCTTTTTCAGTCAACGGCTTAACAGCCTTAACGCGAGCCACAATACCTTGGTGTTGTGAGCTACCCGCTTTATCATCTAACACTTTACGTGCTGCACGTTGTAGTGTTGTACCAAAGGTTGACGCTAGATTAATTAACGGGGTTAAGCGTTCGTCATCACGGCCTTGTAATAGCCAAAGTTCAATGACACGTTCAGGGCTGTTATCTAACAAAGCTTGAACGGCGTGAATGCCAAAAATGGTATCTTGTTTTTTCATTTAATTACTTTCTCTTGCTGCGCTTGGCAGGGTTTTTCTTAACGCTAGAATCTGGTTTTGCTGCATCCGATTTTTGTGCAACTGCAGAAGGTTTTTTTACCGCCGCTGGTTTTGCCGCTGGAGATGAAGCTTTTCCGCTTGAACGACGCTTGCTGGCTTTAGGCTTATCAGACTTTGGTTTGTCAGACTTAGGTTTATCAGACTTTACAGATGACTTACCTCGTGCTGACTTAGCACCTTCTGCATTGACTCGCTGGCGTGCGGTTGTAGGCTTGCTACCTTTACGCGCCGTTTTACCCGCACCTTTAGTGTTGTCACCTACCATCAATAAATCAATTTGACGATCATCAAGATTCACCGCCGCAACTTTAACCGTCACAGGATCGCCGACTTGATATACTTGGCGAGAATTTTCACCAATTAACCGCTGACGCATTGGATCGAATTGATAATAGTCACTGGCAAGACTTGAAATATGTACTAGCCCATCAATAAATAATTCGTTTAATCTGACAAATAAACCAAAGCTAGTGACTGAGGCAATGACCGCGTCGAAGGTGTCGCCGACGTGATCTTGCATATATTCACATTTCAACCAATCACTCACATCACGGGTTGCTTCGTCTGCACGACGCTCAGTGGTAGAACATTCTTCACCTAATGCATCTAACTCTTCAATCTGATAGAGATAACCACCATCTTGAGTCCATTTATCGTTGGCATTACCCAGCTCTTTAGCGAGTAAATATTTGATCACTCGATGTAAAACTAAATCAGGATAACGACGAATTGGCGACGTAAAATGCGAATAAGCTTCTAATGCCAAACCAAAGTGACCTTCGTTGTCTGGGCTGTAAACGGCCTGGCGCATTGAGCGCAATAACATCACCTGAATTAACTCAAAGTCAGGACGGTCAGCAATTTTTAACATCAGATTTTGATAGTCAGTCGGAGTCGGTTCTAATCCGCCATCCATGCTTAAACCGCGCTCAGCAAGAAACTCTTTAAAATTAGCCAGTTTTTGCTCTGATGGTGCTTCGTGAACACGATATAGCACTTCACCTTTGTGTTTTTTAACAAATTTCGCCGACGCCACATTGGCTAAAATCATACATTCTTCAATGATTTTATGTGCTTGATTGCGGCCTCTTGGGACAATTTTATCAATTTTACGTTGCTCATTAAAAATGAACTGGGTTTCTAATGTTTCAAAAGCAATTGCCCCACGCTCTGCTCGGCGCTCATCTAAGATCAGATATAACGACTGCAAACACAACAAATGTGGGAATAGTGCTTCATGCTCAGGAGCAATTGCGCCACCTTCTAGCATGTCGGCAACTTGGGTATAGGTAAAACGTGCATGAGAGTGCATTACCGCAGGGTAGAACTTAGTACCCGATAACTTACCCGCTGCAGAAATGGTCATTTCAGCGACCATACATAAACGATCGACTTTTGGCTTTAATGAACATAAACCATTAGATATTTTCTCAGGCAACATTGGGATAACTTGCGATGGGAAATATACCGAGTTACCACGTGAGCGCGCTTCAGTATCTAAGGCAGAATCAGTGCGTACATAATGACTCACATCAGCAATTGCTACCCATAAACGCCAGCCACCACTTGGTTTTGCCTCAGCATACACCGCGTCATCAAAATCACGGGCATCTTCGCCATCAATAGTGACTAACGGTAAATGACGTAAATCTACGCGACCTAATTTATCTTCTTCGGTAACTTCGTCAGGAATACGTTTGAGTTTTTTCTCAATAATCGCTGACCAAGTATGTGGTAAATCATAATTACGTAATGCAATTTCAATTTCCATACCCGGTGCCATTGTCTTACCTAAGACTTCGGTCACTTTCGCTGCCGCTTTAACAAAACGACCAGGGCGACGAGTTAACTCAACCACAACAACATCACCAGCACGCGCGCCTAGTGTATCTTCGCTGGCGATTAATATTTCTTGGGTGATGCGTCTGTCGTCAGCAATCACAAAACCCATGCCGCCATCGACATGATAACGGCCAACTAATGCAGCCGTTCGCTCATGAACTAAGCGGACTATTCGTGCTTCGCGACGACCACGACGATCGGTACCCGCTTTTTGAGCAAGCACTTTATCGCCATGGAAATACATCAGCATGTCGCGATTATTAATAAATAAGTCATCACCGCCTTCATCTGGCTTAAAAAAGCCGAATCCATCGCGATGGCCTAAAACGGTACCAGACAATAAATCCATTCGTTCAGGTAAGCCATAACTTTGACCGCGGGTAAAAACTAGCTGGCCATCACGTTCCATTGCACGTAAACGACGACGTAGGGCCTCTAATGGCACTTCATCTGTAATAGATAATGCTTCAGCTATTTTATCGCGGGTAACAGGAGACTTTTGGGCGCGCAAGTATTCTAAAATATACTCACGGCTAGGAATAGGATTGTCGTACTTGTCTTGTTCTCTCTCAAAATGAGGATCGTTGATCATTCAATTTCCAAATAATTCGCTCCATATTTTGGAGCCTTTAACGTTTGTACAGCTGAGGCTGCTGTGCCCTGGCCACAATACTGGCGGGCATTTTTGCAGCGAGCATCTGCAATAAAGACGAGGCCTTTTTCTGTTGGGCGTCGTCATCAAATATACTGTTATATAACCAATGATAGCCAAGTTCATAATCGGCAGGACTTCCATAGCCTTCACCAAATAAACGAACCAGTGTCATTCTTGCGGTTAAATCACCGTTCGCTGCAGCAGGCAACACGTATTGCACTGCACGATTGGGATCTTTAATCACTAGTTTACCGCGATAATAATAATCTGCCAATTTTACCATCGCTTCAGCACTACCTTGTTCAGCTGAGGTTTGCAGTAGCGCCATGCCGCGAGAAGGATGAGCCTTGACACAAACACCGTTATTAAGCATTTCGCCCCATAAAAACTGATACATGGGTTGCTGTAATACTTCTGCACGGGCTTCAATGTCTTGAACCAGCTGACAGTCGTCTGCTTTTACGCGTTGTAAATATTGATTTGAGCGGATGAGCGAAATCAATTGTTGATCGCTATAGATATCGACGGCTTCTGTCACCGCAAATACATTGATCGAAACCACACTCAACAATAATAAACAGATACGCAACATAAGGATTCTCGATGACACTTTCATGACTTATCCATCGGCAGTATAGCGTATTTCTTGAATAGAAACTGTTACTACCGTTAATTGCGCCCATTAAAAAGGCCGCTTATCGCGGCCTGTTTAGTTTACTTGAACGGATTAACCAGAATCATGGTTTCATTTCTGTCCGGCCCAGTAGAGATAATATCAATAGGCGTTTCTAATAACTCTTCGAGACGCTTGATATAATTTATTGCCGCTGGAGGCAATTGCTCGATTGTTGTGGCACCAAAAGTGGTTTCACTCCAACCAGGCATGGTTTCATATATTGGGGTAACTAAATCATATCCTTCTGCAGCCAAAGGCGTAACCTTTGAAACTGTTCCATCAGCATATTGATAGCCAACACAAATTTTAACTTCTTTTAGGCCGTCTAAAACGTCTAATTTAGTTAAACAAAAACCACTAACGCTGTTGATTTGAACTGCGCGGCGCATTGCCACAGCATCCAACCAACCAGGACGACGCTTACGACCAGTTGTTGCACCAAACTCTTGGCCTTTCTCACCAATATAATCACCAATTTCATTGGCTAATTCTGTTGGGAATGGACCAGCACCGACGCGAGTCGTATAAGCTTTCATGATGCCTAAAACATAGTCTAAATGACGAGGACCAAAACCTGAACCAGTCGCAACACCACCAGCTGTCGTGTTTGATGAAGTCACAAATGGATAAGTACCGTGGTCGATATCCAATAATGTGCCTTGAGCGCCTTCAAACAAAATTGGCTCACCCGCTTTACGCGCAACATCAAGCATTTCACTAACATCAGTACACATGCTTTTTAGATAATCAGCAATCGCTAATGCATCATCAAGTGTTTGCTGATAATCAACGGCTTCAACTTTGTAGTACTCAGTTAGCATGAAGTTATGATATTTCATCACTTCTTGTAACTTAGTCGCAAAAAGTTCTGCATTAAACAAATCACCGATGCGTAAACCGCGACGAGATACTTTGTCTTCATATGCAGGACCAATACCACGACCCGTTGTACCAATGGCTTGATTACCGCGAGCTTTCTCGCGAGCAATATCCAATGCACAATGGAATGGAAGGATAAGCGGACATGCTTCAGAAATTAATAAACGCTCTTCGACAGGTACGCCGCGTCCTTTTAGCATGTTGATTTCTTTCATCAACGCATCAGGAGCAACAACCACACCATTACCGATAATACATTTTACGTTATCACGTAAAATGCCTGACGGAATAAGATGAAGAACGGTTTTTTCACCATCAATTACCAAAGTATGACCGGCATTATGGCCGCCTTGGTAACGAACTACGTATTTTGCCTGTTCTGTTAAAAGGTCGACAATCTTACCTTTGCCTTCGTCACCCCATTGAGTGCCGAGTACGACTACATTTTTGCCCATTATTAGCTGCAACGTCTTGTGGTATAAAATAGAATTTTAACAGATTTTAGGGGGTTATAGGCAAGTGTTTTATTGAAAAATAATCAATAAAACAATTCCTGCAGTAACTAAACATCCACCTAAGCGTCTGAGAACATTTTGCTTTTGTGTAGAAAGCTCTAATAAATATTTTTGCCACTTGTTAGGAAAAAGTAACGGACCAAGCCCTTCAATAATTAAAACTAAGCCAAATGCGGTCATTAACAATGGTAAATTCATGTTTTAGCCTCTTTTTAACTGATACCAATTCCATTAATTATGTAACCTCAACTAGTGTTAAGAGGTGAGAATATAATTATAAAGATCAAAGTTTAGTCATTAACCACTATCAAACTTGTTATTTATCTTACTAACAAGACGAATTGACGCGCCAATAGCTGACCTATTGCAAACCTGCTTGTGTAAAGAATAACGCAGTTAGCAAGACAAAGGGCTGCTTGCGAGGCGTTTGTTATCTCAAGTTCAGGTTATGTACCTTTCAGCCGATGTTTCTGGCCTATTCACATTGATGCTATACAACCTCATTAACACACAAAGCACATTTTACACGATAAATTTTAGGCAATAAAAAACCCAGCAAATGCTGGGTTTTTTGAATCCAAAAAACGAATTAACGCTTAGAGAACTGTGGCTTACGACGTGCTTTACGTAGACCAACTTTCTTACGTTCAACTTTACGTGCATCACGGGTAACAAAACCAGCGCTACGTAGAGTAGGACGTAAAGCTTCATCTAGTTGCAATAATGCACGGGTAATACCGTGACGAATTGCACCAGCTTGGCCAGTAGTACCACCGCCCTTTACAGTTACATAGATGTCTAATTTATCAGTCATTTCAACTAATTCTAATGGTTGACGAACAACCATACGAGCAGTTTCACGACCAAAATATACATCCAAAGGACGTTGGTTTACAACGATATTGCCACTACCTGCTTTAGCGAAAACGCGAGCTGTAGATGTTTTGCGACGGCCAGTGCCGTAGTACTGAGTTGCAGACATTTGCTTACTCCTCCCGTTTAGATATCAAGAACTTGTGGTTGTTGTGCAGCGTGGTTATGTTCTGTGCCAGCGTAAACTTTAAGCTTACGGAACATGGCACGGCCCAAAGGACCTTTTGGTAACATACCCTTAACTGCTTTCTCGATGATCATTTCAGGCTTATGAGCTTGAAGCTTCTCAAAGCTGATTTGCTTAATGCCACCAATGAAGCCTGAATGAGAGTAGTAGATCTTACCAGCAGCTTTATTACCAGTTACAGTCACTTTTTCAGCATTGATAACGATGATATAATCACCAGTGTCAACGTGTGGAGTGTATTCTGGCTTATGCTTGCCACGTAAGCGAGTTGCGATTTCAGTTGCGATACGGCCTAAAGTTTTGCCTTCAGCGTCAACAACAAACCAGTCACGAGTTACAGTTTCTGGTGTAGCAGTAAAAGTCTTCATTATTACAAAAACCCAAAGTTAATTTTCTGTCTCACATGCCGACTGCAGGTTGCAATCAACACAAAATTACCGATTCTTGCCCCTTCGAACATGAATATTGGCTTACAACTTCCGCCCAAATTGGCGGATTAACGCGGGCAGGTCGCAGATTATACGCAAAGCCACAGCAAAGATCACCTGCTTTTTGATAATATTTCAAATAAATCACTCAATGAGCGATGATCAAAAAATGCCCGACTTTTCAAAAAGTATCGTTTACAAGTTTAAGGCAAATGTTCCAGCGCCAGATACTCTCTTGATTGCATTTCAATCAGCCTTGAACGACAGCGTCTGAATTCAAAATTTAACTGGCCATCGGTATAAATATGTTCCAATTCGACTTGGGCTGAAATAATCAATTTGACATTTCTTTCGTAGAATTCATCAACCATAGCCAAGAAGCGTCTGGCAATATCATCACCCGTTTGCTGTGAGCCCATTTGCTCTAAACCACTCACCAGCACAGTATGATAGAGGCAAGCCATTTCCATATAGTCACGCTGTGAGCGAGGCCCATCACATAAATCGCGGAAGTTGATTAACAGCACCCCTTGCGACTGCTGACGAATTCGAATTGCACGTCCATCAACGTCTATAGGAGCAGTAAGTTTTTCAGATTCCGGCGCCAACTGGTCAAAGTAATGTAATAAATTGATGTCAGCTTGTTCATCGAGTGGATAATGATAAATCTCTGCCTGCTCTAAAGTACGCAGACGGTAATCAATTCCAGAATCAACATTTAAGATTTCACAGTGTTGGTTAATCAAGGCTATGGCAGGTAAAAAGCGCACCCGTTGTAAGCCATTTTTGTATAATTCATCAGGAATGATATTTGAGGTAGCGACGAGGGCAACCCCTTCTTTAAATAATGCTTGAAATAACGTTCCTAGCAGCATGGCATCGGTGATATCCGACACAAAAAACTCATCGAAACAGATAATTTGATATTGCGAAGCCATCTTTTTTGCAATAGTAAGCAGAGGATCTTGCACACCTTTGAGTTCACCTAAGTCATTATGAATTTGGTGCATAAAGCGGTGGAAATGAGCACGTAATTTTCGATCTGTTGGCAATGCATCAAAAAAGGTGTCCATCAGATAGGTTTTACCTCGGCCAACGCCACCCCATAAATACAAACCTTTTACTGGTGTAGGTGTCGACTTGATTCCTATTGCGCTAAATAATTTACTCACGCTAGATGCAGGTTTAGCCGCGACAATTAATTCATCATAGACTCGTTGTAGTGACTTAACCGCTTGTTCTTGTGCGGCATCATGTGAAAAATCATCTCGGGTAAGGTCTTGCTGATAATGCTGCCATGGGGTTAACTGCGACACGATTACGACTCTCTTACATCAAATAATTGCTGCGAATAATAACATTAAACAATCAATACGAGTAATGGCTTCAACGGATCAAATTAACCTTTGTTAATAAAAATGGAACTAACACGATGACCACTACTCTGATTGATTAACGTAAATTTGCTTATTGTTTGCTTATCATTGTGCTGACATGCCCACCATTTTAGGACATCACCAAACAAACTCACGGCAACACACTAACAAAAATGATTAACGATATTTAACTTTGAAATCATGCCATCAAGCCACATATTTTATGTTATCAAACTTGAATGCATACAGGAGCTATCCATAGATGAAAACCAAATTAAGCTTACTTTCTGCTGCGTTATTAACTGCATCGTTAGCCATGACACCCGCGCTATCATTCGCTGCAATTCCACAAGCCGTCGACGGGCAAGCCATTCCTAGCTTAGCGCCAATGTTAGAACGGACAACGCCAGCGGTTGTGTCGGTAGCAGTATCGGGCACCCAAGTTTCAAAACAACGAGTACCGGATGTGTTTCGCTACTTCTTTGGTCCTAATGCACCACAAGAACAAGTTCAAGAACGCCCTTTTAGAGGTTTAGGTTCAGGCGTTATTATTGATGCAGACAAAGGCTACATCATTACCAATAACCATGTAATCAATGGTGCAGACGATATCCAAATTGGTTTACATGATGGCCGTGAAGTTAAAGCAAAACTAATCGGTGCAGATAAAGAATCTGATATTGCCCTACTTCAAATTGAAGCAAAAAACTTAATTGCTATTAAACAAACTGATTCTGATGAAATTCGCGTCGGTGATTTTGCAGTGGCCATTGGTAACCCATTTGGTCTTGGACAAACCGTCACGTCAGGGATAGTCAGCGCGCTAGGCCGCAGTGGTTTAGGCATTGAAATGCTCGAAAACTTTATCCAAACCGATGCAGCTATAAATAGTGGTAACTCGGGCGGTGCATTAGTTAACTTAAAAGGTGAACTCATCGGAATTAATACCGCCATTGTCGCCCCTAATGGTGGTAACGTCGGTATTGGTTTCGCAATCCCTGCCAATATGGTGAATAACCTTGTAGAGCAAATTATTGAACACGGTGAAGTAAGACGTGGCGTGCTCGGAGTATCAGGACGAGACCTTGATAATGAACTCGCTAAAGCGTTTGGTTTAGACACTCAACATGGTGGCTTTGTGAATGAAGTCATGCCAAAGAGCGCAGCTGACAAAGCCGGACTAAAAGCGGGTGATATTATTACCAGCCTGAATGGCCGTAGCATTAAAACCTTCCAAGAACTTCGTGCAAAAGTTGCCACTATGGGCGCAGGTGCTGAAGTAGAATTTGGGATTATTCGTGACGGTGATAAAAAGACCATTAAAACAACTTTAGGTGAAGCGGATAAAGTCGAAGCAGAAGCGGGTAACGTACACCCTATGTTACAAGGCGCAACCTTAGAAGACAGCAAGAAAGGCATCCAGATCACTGAGATTGCTCAAGGCTCGCCAGCTGCAATGAGTGGTTTACAGAAAGGCGACTTAATAGTGGGACTTAATCGCAACAAAGTGACCAGCCTTAAAGCATTAAAAGAAATGCTGAAAGACAATCAAAACTCTGTCGCGCTAAAAATATTACGTGATAACAACTTGCTATATCTTGTTTTACGCTAGTATCGTCACCCCACTAGATCACACTCGATGACAATCATTCGATTATTGAGTGTGATATCAGTTAAGGAATTAAGCATCGGCAAACGTTTGGTCGATGCTTAATTTTTTGAGCTATGTTAATATAACAGCCATTTTTTTTAACAATTATTCACGCCATGAACCTAAAAGACACTTGCATCTATATAACTAAAGCTGTGGTATTTGGTCTAGTCATGGCAGCTGTTTTCTTAGCCATAACCTCTTTGACACAAAACTCCTCGCTCAACCATAGCTTAACGAATGTAAGCAATAATGGCTCAGAATTATCTTTTGCTAAAGCGGTCCGCCGTGCAGCCCCTGCCGTTGCGAATATTTATAGCCTTAGCATTGATCAACATAATCCACTCAATTCAAGCTCACTTCAAGGCCTCGGCTCAGGAGTCATAATGAGTAAAGAAGGTTATGTGTTAACCAATTACCATGTGATAAAAAAAGCTGATGAGATTGTGATTGCACTGCAAGATGGGCGCAAATTTACTGCTGAAGTGGTTGGTTCAGATCCCGAAACTGATTTAGCAGTGCTCAAGATTGAAGGTGACAATTTACCAATCGTGCCGATTAATCTTAATAAGCTCGCCCAAGTAGGTGATGTGGTATTGGCCATTGGCAATCCTTATAATATTGGCCAAACCATTACCCAAGGGATTATCAGTGCAACAGGACGTAACGGCTTAAGTTCAGGTTACTTAGACTTTCTACAAACTGATGCCGCCATTAATGCAGGCAATTCTGGCGGCGCATTAATCGACACCAGTGGTGAATTAATTGGCATTAATACTGCCGCATTCCAAGTGGGTGGTGATAATGGTGGCAATGGGATTAGTTTCGCGATTCCAATTAAATTAGCCCACAGTATTATGGATAAATTGGTTAAGCATGGCCGGGTTATTCGTGGCGCATTAGGAATTTCGGGTGAGCCGTTAAACCCTGTAATGGCTCAGATACTCAACTTGCCTGATTTAAAAGGTGTGTTGGTTACGGGTATTGATCCTGATGGACCGGCTGCACGTGCACGCTTATCACCTAGAGATGTTATTACTCAATATAATGACGAAGATGTTCCTGGTGTTGAAATGTTAATGGACAGAATTGCAGAAACCACGCCGGGGACTAAAGTCAATATGACCATTATTCGTGAAGGTAAAAAGCAAACATTACCGGTGATTATTTCAGAAAAAGTCCCTGCAGCAGAGTAGTAAACGCAAATATTCACAGACAAAAAAGCCATTCAAATGAATGGCTTTTTTTATGCGTCAGCAGTAATGTTTATGACTACTGCATTTGAGTTATGTTATTTCACACCAGCTATTTAACTCGTACGACTTCAGCACCTAAGCCTTGGAACTTAGCTTCAATGTGCTCGTAACCACGATCTAAATGGTAGATACGATCCACAGTTGTCGTTCCCTCAGCCATTAAGCCTGCAATGACTAAGCTGGCAGATGCACGTAAATCTGTCGCCATCACTTGCGCGCCATTTAAACGATCAATACCATGAATAATACAAGTATTGCCTTCCTGTTCAATGTCCGCACCCATACGAATGAGTTCAGGAACGTGCATGAAACGATTCTCGAAAATCGTCTCAGTAACACGGCCAGTACCTTCAGCTAGAGCATTCAACACACAGAATTGCGCTTGCATATCGGTTGGAAATGCAGGATATGGTGCCGTTTTAATATTAACTGATTTTGGACGTTGACCTTTCATATCAAGCTCAATCCAATCTTCGCCGGTAGTGATCTCAGCACCCGCATCTTCAAGCTTTGATAATACCGCTTCTAATGCACTAGGGTCTGCTGATACACAGCGAATTTTGCCACGAGTTACAGCAGCAGCAACGAGGAATGAACCAGTCTCGATCCGATCAGGCATAACGCGATATTCGCAACCCGATAAACGTTCAACCCCTTCAATCTTTAAGGTTGCTGTACCAATACCGGTGATTTTTGCACCCATAGCAATTAAGCAATGTGCTAAATCAGTAACTTCAGGCTCACGAGCAGCATTTTCAATCACTGTGGTGCCATCCGCTAAAGCTGCGGCCATAAGCAAGTTTTCAGTGGCGCCGACACTGACCATATCCATAAAGATATGCGTGCCTTTTAAACGACCATCTACGCGCGCTTTAATGTAGCCTTCTTTGACTTCAATCTTAGCACCCATTAACTCTAAGCCATGTAAATGCAGATTCACCGGACGTGCGCCAATAGCACAGCCGCCAGGCAAAGAAACATCAGCAGTACCATAACGGGCAAGCAATGGACCTAAAATAAGAATAGAAGCACGCATTGTTTTGACTAAGTCATAAGGGGCGCAGTATTCATTTAAATTGGTGGTTGAAATACGAATGCGGCTACCGCCCAAGTCTTCAACCTCTGCGCCTAAACAGCGAAGGAGTTCACAGCTTGTGATCACGTCACGTAAGCTAGGCACATTTGAGACAATAAAATCTGTTTCAGCTAATACACCAGCCATTAAAATTGGCAATGCTGCGTTTTTTGCACCAGAGATCACGACTTCGCCAGCTAAAGGGTTGCTGGCTTTAATAGTTAATTTATCCACTGTGAGTCTCAGTTGTTACATATTGAAAAGTTTTTCACGCTTCCACTGGGTAGGCGTAAAAGTTTTAATCGTTAACGCATGCAATTCACCACTGGCAATTTGCTCAGCTAAAGGGGTATAAATCGCTTGCTGTTGTTTGACACGGCTCATGCCTTCAAAGCATTCACCCACGGCAACTACTTTATAATGGCTGCCATCAGAGGTCACATGTGCTTCAGTGAGCGACAACGCCTCTGTTAAAATCTGTTCAATAACCTTGCATTCCATGAAATCAATTACCTTTACTATTTGAAACTATATTTGGCTGAAAAAAAGCGTCTAAATCATAAAGCTCAATCATTTTCTTGAGCTGCTCACTTGGATTAACCAATTGACGTGACACACTTGTTTCTTGGCTACTTGAAGCATGTAGTTTGATAAACGCTAATAACAATGCAACACCTGCACTGTCGACGTATTCCAATGCTGATAAGTCTACCACTTGAGTCGATGCAGTAAACAATTCATGGCGTTTAGGCCACAATTGTTTTACTTCATCTTGTGTTAATCGACCGCTGACAATGCAACGTTGATCTTGTTGATTGAAGGTAATCACGCAGCTGCAGCTTCTTTTGCTGGTTGGCGATCAATAGTCTGTTGAGTTTTATCATTCAACATTGTAATCACCGCTTCAATACCTTGCTGACGGATTAAATTAGAAATTTCAGACTGTTTAGAGGCGAGTAAGCTCACGCCTTCCGCCACTAAATCAAATGCTTTCCAAGTGTTGTCTTTCAAACGACGCGCTTTAAATTGAATTTTAATCGGTGGACGACCTTTTTCGATAATCTGCACGTTCACTTCAACTATTTTTTCATCGCTAAAATCACTCGGTGGATCAAATGCGACTTTTTGATCGGTATATTCTGTTAATGCTTGAGCATAAGTGGCAACTAAATAGCCTTCAAAAGCCTCAACAAAACGATTACGTTGATCAACGGTTGTATCACTTAAATACTGGCCCATAACTTTATATGCAGCATATTTATAATCGACGTAAGGCATAAGCTCTTCACGTACAATCACTTTTAAGTGACCTAAATCGGCATTAATTAATTCTTTATCTGATTTAAACCGATCAAAGGTCATATTGGCGACTTGTTTGATCATCTCATAAGGATCACTCGTGTTCACCTCATCATTAGCAGCCGTAGCACCTTGACTGATAACGGCACTGCCAACTAGGCATAAAGCTATAACACAACTAAAAAATGTTTTCATAATAGCGTTCCTATTTATCTTTAGATGACATGCTGTATAACAGCTGACCAATTAAATCTTCTAAAATCAATGCGCCGCGCGTGTCATGTACTTTATCACCATTGGCAAGCATCGAAATGTCATCGTCCATAAACCCAGGTGTTAAACCAATAAACTGCTCGCCAAGCAAGCCTGAAGTCAAAATGGCCAAACTACTGGTTTCAGGAAATTGATCAAAGCGCTTATCCATTGTTAACGTCACAATAGGCACTAGTTTATGAGTATCAAGGGTAATATCAGTCACACGCCCGACAACAACACCGCCCACTTTTACTGGTGAACGCACCTTTAAACCGCCGACATTGTTAAACTCGGCTACCAACTCATAAGTCTGGGCGCTAGATTTTAATTCGACATTTGCAACATTGAATACCAATACACAAAATGCCAATAAACCTGACAACAAAAACACGCCTACCATTAACTCTATTTTCCGTGTCAACATACTCTTAAACCACTTAAATTAATCTAAACAATGAAAAAATCTTAATTTCCGAACATGATTGCCGTAAGCAAAAAGTCCAGTGCTAAAACCGCTAAACTAGCCTGTACAACCGTTGAAGTTGTTGCGCGACTGATGCCTTCAGGGTTGGGTTGGACTTCGTAACCTCGATACAAGGCAATCCATGTCACCACCACACCAAAAATAACACTTTTGATCAAACAGTTAACTATATCTTCTCGCCATTCAACTGACGCACGAAGAATAGACCAAAATGCACCGCTATCGATGCCTTTCCATTCAACACCGACTAAATGTCCACCCAAAATACCCACTAAGCTAAACATCAACGCCAGTAATGGCATACTAATCACACCCGCCCAAAAGCGCGGCGCAATGATTTGTCTTAGCGGGTCTATTGCCATCATTTCTAAACTCGACAATTGTTCGGTCGATTTCATTAAACCAATTTCGGCGGTTAACGCTGAGCCTGCTCGCCCAGCAAATAATAACGCTGCAACAACTGGCCCAAGTTCACGTAACAAGCTTAACGCCACCATAGGCCCTAAACTTTCTTCAGTACCAAACTCAACCAGAATATTATATCCCTGTAGAGCCAATACCATACCGATAAACAAACCCGACACTAAAATGATGACCATCGAACGGACACCCAGCACATAAACCTGTTTAATCAGTAATGGAGTGCCTTTTTTAATGCGAGGAACATGTACGATCGCGCGCCATAACATAATGCCAGCTCGACCATAACCCAACACTATTTTCAGTGCATATTTGCCAATGTCGGCAATATAATCAATTGCACCCACGAAGTAGCTCCTCTTGATAATCCTCAGCAGGATAATGAAATGGCACAGGGCCATCTGGTGCACCTTGAATAAACTGAACCAATTGTGGATTGTCAGATTGACGTAATTGCTCTGGAGTACCATGTGCAATCACTTTTTTGTCTGCTATTACGTAGACATAATCTGCAATACCTAATACTTCATCTACATCGTGAGAAACCACTACTGAAGTGAGTTTTAATGAATCCGACAACTCACGAATAAGTTTTACGAGCATGCCCATTGAAATAGGATCTTGTCCGGCAAAGGGCTCATCGTACAGTACCATCTCTGGTTCTAGTGCAATCGCTCGTGCCAATGCAGCGCGACGTTGCATACCACCAGATAACTCGTTAGGCATCATATATGCAGCGCCACGAAGTCCGACAGCTTGAAGCTTCATCAATACAATGGTGCGAATAATATCTTCAGGCAATCCAGAATGTTCTCTTAATGCAAACGCAACATTATCGAAAACATTAAGGTCGGTAAACATTGCACCACTTTGAAATAGCATACTCATGCGCTTACGCAATTCAAATAGATCTTTGCGTTTAAGCTTGTGTATATCATGGCCATCAAATAGGACTTGCCCACTGCTGGGGGTTAACTGTCCGCCAATCAATTTCAACAAGGTGGTTTTACCGATACCACTGGGCCCCATGATTGCTGTTACTTTACCTTTTGGGATCGATAAAGAAATATCTTCATAAATCACGCGTGAACCATGGCTAAACGCTAAATGGTTAACTTCTACCAGAGGTTTATTACTTGATTTGCTCATATCAGACATTGGCGTTGAGGAGATAACAGCCTTCCTTGCTTTAAGTTGAAGGCAAATTGTACTGTAATTGTCGATTAAGCGACAACTATATCCATATCATTACGTGGACAATTACTGTGCAATGCTTTCAATTTGAGAAAAATCCAGCGAAAATGCACGTTAATAAATTACTACTATCGGAATCACATGCTAGTTAATATCCTAATGTTAGTTGTTGGCCTTGCTGTTTTAGTTTGGAGTGCGGATAGATTTGTTTACGGAGCGGCTGCATTTGCCCGTAACTTAGGGTTACCTCCAATGTTAATTGGACTCACCATCGTTGCGATGGGCAGCTCTGCACCTGAAATGTTTGTTGCCGCCACCGCATCAATGGATGGCATGCGTGATACCGCTATTGGAAACGTATTGGGCTCAAACATTGCCAACATTACCTTAATTTTAGGATTAACCGCCTTACTAGGTGCCATTAGCTTAGATTCGAAGACCTTAAAACGCGAAATACCTATCATGTTAGCTGCGACGGTATTTGCTGGTTACACCTTGCATGATAATGTGTTGACACAAGCAGAAGGTATCATGCTCATCGCATTACTTTTGCTGTTGATGGGATATTTTATTTGGCAAGCTACTCATGATAAAACCCCAGACAGCTTAGATGATGAACTTGAATCTGAGATCCCTAAAAATGTGCCAACCTTTCATGCTATCATTTGGCTAATTGTCGGTATTATATTGCTCCCCCTATCAGCAAGTTGGATGGTTGATGGCGCGGTGGGTATTGCAAAGTTTTATGGGTTGTCAGATCTTGTGATTGGCTTAACCATTATCGCAGTAGGAACCAGCTTACCTGAATTAGCGGCTTGTATTGCTGGAGTCATAAAAAAAGAACACGACCTCGTCATTGGTAATATTGTTGGGTCTAACTTATTTAACATTCTTGCGGTACTGGCACTACCAGGATTGATTTCTCCTGGTGAAATAGATGCTTCAGCCAGTGGAAGAGATTTCTATATGGTATTAGGCACCAGTGCAGCATTAGCCGTTTTAGTATTATCCAGTGGCGCTAAGCAACAACTTACTCGCTGGCATGGCGCACTATTATTAATCACCTTTATTGCGTACCAAATTGTTGTATTTCAGTCGCATTAGATTGGAGCATAAAGGTAAAGTATTAAGCTAACAGAGAGAGTCGTATGGTAAATCACACTCAATTTCGTCAATGGGGCCGTAAAGTCATTGATATAGAAAAAGCTGCCTTAGATAATTTATATCAATATGTAGACTCGGTTGAATTTGACCAAGCATGTCAATTGATCATGCAGTGCAAAGGTAAAGTGATTGTCATGGGAATGGGCAAATCTGGCCATATTGGTAACAAAATATCCGCGACCTTTGCCAGTACTGGCACACCGGCATTTTTTGTTCATCCAGGAGAAGCCAGTCATGGCGATTTGGGCGCATTAGCCAAAAATGACATTGTACTCGCCATTTCCAACTCTGGTGAGTCAAGCGAAATACTAACGTTAATGCCTGTTATCCAACGCATGGGTGTACCTGTGATTGCTGTAACTGGCAAACCAGACTCTAATATGGCACGTTTATCCAAAATCCATTTATGCATTCAAGTGCAAGAAGAAGCATGTCCATTAGGATTAGCCCCCACCTCCAGCACCACAGCTACATTGGCTATGGGCGATGCATTAGCCATTGCTTTATTACAAGCAAAAGGTTTTACTCGTGATGACTTTGCCTTATCACACCCAGGTGGCTCTCTTGGAAGAAAATTATTACTAAAAGTCGATGATGTCATGCATCAAGGCGATGATTTACCGATCGTCAATGATGATATTTGTATTACTGACGCACTTTATGAAATATCTAAAAAAGGCCTTGGCATGACGGCTGTAGTCGACCATGCCAGTAAACTCGTAGGCATTTTTACCGATGGCGATTTACGCCGGGTTATTGATGCAGACGTGAACCTTCGAACCACTTCTATTGCTCACGTAATGACTAAAAACTGTGTTACCAGCCCTGCTGGTATTTTAGCAGCACAAGCACTGCAAATCATGGATGAAAAGAGCATCAACGGACTGATAGTCGTTAATGAAAAACATCAACCGATCGGAGCATTAAACATGCTCGATATGGTTAAAGCTGGAGTCATTTAATCATGTCAGAATCAACTTCGTTTCACCAAGGATTTTACGGCCCTGTCAGTAATGACATATGGCAGCGAGCTCAAAAAATCAAACTGTTAATCTGTGATGTCGATGGGGTATTTTCAGATGGACGTATTTACCTCAGTAATGCAGGTGAAGAACTCAAAGCGTTCCACACTCGTGACGGTTATGGTGTTCGTTCTTTGCTTACCAGTGGTGTTCATGTTGCCGTGATAACAGGACGTAAATCTAAGATTGTTGAGAACCGCATGACAGCATTAGGTGTCACACATATTTATCAAGGTATTGATAATAAATTTGAGCCTTTTGAGCAATTATTGTCTCTTTATAATGTGACTCCAGATGAAGTGGCTTACATTGGCGATGACATGGTAGACCTACCCGTAATGAAAGCCGTAGGGCTAGCTGTTTGTGTCGGTGATGGTCATCCGTTTGTCAAACAACAGTGCCATATGACAACCACTCTTAACGGTGGCCATGGCGCACTGCGTGAACTCACCGATTTATTACTCTTAAGCCAAGATAAGTTTGCCAGTGCTCATGGTATGAGTATATGAGTAGAGTTTCGCTAGGTATTATTGCTTTTTTTGGGCTTGCTTTTATATTGTACTGGCAAGCACAAATAAAACGCAGTGAAATGGATGCGGTGCAAATACGCGGTATTGAGCGCCCCGATTTTGTTGCAGATAACCTACGCACGACAGAATTCAATCAACTAGGTTTTGTCGAAAGTCGAGTCAGCGCGGAGCACATGGAGCATTACGCTTCAAGCGACATCACTCACTTTACCAAACCTATCTACCTCATTTTCCCTGAAAATGGTAAAGCACAATGGCAATTAAGTGCAGACCGTGGGCAATTGAATAAAAATACCAGCAAAGTCACATTAGAAAATAATGTTATTATTGATGCCATTGATATAGAAGAACCTCTACAGTCACTGAGTACCCAAGCCATTACGGTGGATTTAACCACTATGATAGGCACCTCACAAGAGATGGTGTACATCAAAGGTAAAGGGTTTATTATTCAAGGTTTAGGCTTGCATGCCGACTTGAATTCGCAAAAATTATCGCTACTTAGCCAGGTAGAAGGAACATATGAGCCACATTAATCGTCTCCACACTCGCGCCAATGTTGTGTTACTAAGTAGCATACTTTGCATATTGAGTTTGCCAGCCACAGCGAAACAAGGTGATCTGAAACAAGAATTGAAAATCGCTTCCGCCAGTCAGTCTGCCGACATTAAGAACAATCAAATTGTTTTTAATGGTCCGGTGACAATTGTCCAAGGCACGATTAATATCAATGCAGATCAGTTACGGGCGTTTACCCCTGAAAACAGCACCAGCAAGAGATTAATTGCTACTGGCACCCCTGCTACATTTTCACAAGAATTAGATGACGGTAAAATTGGTACTGCAAGTGCTAACGAAATTAGCTATGACCTTGCCACCACTACACTCACATTGACTGGCAACGCCAAATTGGATCAATCTGGTAGCCAGGTTACCGGTAATAAAATCAAGTACAACATCAGTGCTCAAGAGCTGATTGCCGAAAGTACTGGTACAGGACAAGATCGGGTAATCACCATCATTCAACCAGAGAATTTCCAAGACGAGTCGGCGCCAAAGCAAAAGCTCCCTAAAATCCCTGTTAACAAGCAGATCAAACCATGACCCAAATTACCTTAACCGCTGAAAATCTAGCAAAAAGCTATAAAGCTCGTCAGGTTGTTAAAGATGTGAGCTTAACGGTTAAAACCGGCCAAATTGTCGGTCTTTTAGGCCCTAATGGTGCAGGTAAAACAACCACCTTTTATATGGTTGTCGGCTTAGTAAAAAGCGATAAAGGTCGGATATTAATTGACGATGACGACCTTACTGCCGATCCAATGCATTTGCGCGCCCGCAAAGGTATAGGTTACTTACCACAAGAAGCCAGTATTTTCCGCAAGCTTACCGTTTACGACAACATAATGGCCGTACTGCAAACTCGCAAAGAGCTCAGTACAGACCAACGTATTGAGCAACTTGAGCATCTACTCGAAGAATTCCACATTACTCACATACGCGACAGCCAAGGCATGTCGTTATCGGGTGGCGAACGTCGTCGAGTTGAAATTGCGCGCGCTTTAGCTGCTAATCCAAAATTTATTTTGCTTGATGAGCCTTTTGCTGGTGTTGATCCTATTTCGGTCATCGACATTAAAAAAATCATCCAACAACTTAAAAATCGGGGTTTAGGGGTATTAATTACCGACCATAACGTACGTGAAACGCTAGACGTTTGTGAGCGGGCCTATATCGTTAGCCAGGGTAATTTAATCGCCGAAGGCACACCTGATGAGATATTAAGTAATCAACAAGTTCGTGCTGTGTACTTAGGTGAACAATTCAAGCTATAGTTACTTTACTGGCCTTTAGTCTAGCTAACTCATTTCATTGAACGATACCTAAACAACGTTAAATGTCATTGATGTATATGGCAATCCATTACAGTTTCGAGATTGTCATTTTTATTGAAAATCATCTAGGGATAAGCGGTAAATGAAAGCGTCACTCCAACTTAAAATGGGTCAACACTTAACCATGACCCCACAATTGCAGCAAGCCATTCGCTTACTGCAATTATCGTCATTGGAGCTACAGCAGGAAATCCAACAAGCATTAGATTCAAATCCATTGCTTGAAATAGAAGATGAGTTTTCTGAAGCAAAAGACTCCTTAAAGGAAAATCGCGACCAAGCGGATACCGACTTTAGTGACAACAGCATTGTTAATGTCGAAAAAGATACTTCCACTGTCGACATTGCAGAATCCATGACCAAAGAAACCATGGATGATTTAGCCATGGATACCACATGGGACGAAGTGTACACAGCCTCACCAATGTCAGGTTCAGGCAGTGCGAGCATGCGCGATGACGACATGCCCTTTCAAGGTGAAACGACCGAAGGTTTGTACGAACATTTAGAATGGCAAAAAAATCTTACCCCATTTTCAGACACTGATCTCGCCATTGCCACCGCCATTATTGATGCCATAGATGAACGCGGTTATTTAACCCAAAGTACCGAAGATATTCTTGAAGCCATGGGTGATGAAAATGTGGAACTTGATGAAGTTGAAGCGGTATTAAAACGCGTTCAACACTTTGACCCTGTTGGTGTTGCTGCACGTGATTTAAGTGAATGTCTATTTATTCAATTAGCACAATTCTCTAACGACACACCACATATCGATAATGCTCGTTTGTTAATTAAAGGCTATTTAGATTTAATTGCTGGCCGTGATTTCAGATTATTGATGCGTAAAACAAAACTAAAAGAAAATGAATTACGTGACGCAATCACTCTAATTCAGACACTCAATCCTCGTCCTGGTTTATTAATTACCCCAATGGATGATGAATACGTTATTCCCGATGTCACTGTATTAAAGAAAAATGGTCGCTGGGTTGTAGAGTTAAACCCAGACAACATGCCTAAAATTGGTGTTAATCAGCAATACGCGGCCATGGCTAGAGGCAGTAAAAACCCGTCGGATAGTCAATTTATTCGAGGCCATCTGCAAGAGGCTAAATGGTTTATTAAAAGTATTGAAAGTCGCAACGATACTTTACTTAAAGTGGCAAATTGCATTGTACAATTTCAGCAAGGCTTTTTTGAATATGGCGAAGAAGCCATGAAGCCTATGGTGCTCAATGATATTGCGGAAGCAGTAGAGATGCACGAATCGACCATTTCACGAGTCACCACACAAAAATATATGCACACCCCACGAGGGTTGTTTGAACTAAAATACTTCTTCTCTAGCCATGTCAGTACTGACGATGGCGGGGAATGCTCATCTACAGCCATTCGTGCTTTTATCAAAAAGCTGGTTGCCGCAGAAAACCAGAAAAAACCACTGAGCGACAGTAAAATGGCTCAGCTTCTGGCAGAACAGGGCATAAACGTTGCGCGTCGTACGATTGCAAAATACCGTGAAGCAATGATGATCCCGCCCTCAAACCAACGTAAGAGTTTATAACCTACTAGGCAATGGAGGATTTTTTATGCAAATAAGTCTGACTGGACATCATGTCGAAATCACAGAATCTTTACGTGAATACGTCCAAGGTAAATTTTCAAAGCTTGAACGGCACTTCGATCAGATCCATAATGTACACGTTGTGCTCAATGTAGAAAAATTACAACAAAAAGCAGAAGCTAAAATCAACGTTAATGGCGCAGAGATTTTCGCAATGTCAGAAAATACTGATATGTATGCTGCAATAGACGCCCTGATCGATAAACTCGACCGTCAGGTAATTAAACACAAAGAGAAGAATACAAAACACTAACGATGGAACTTTGTACCATTCTGCAGCCGGAATGCACTACCTGTGCCACACCGGGCAGTAAGAAAAAAGTACTGGAACTCATCAGCAATTTAGTCGCTGCCCAGTACCCAACCCTGTCTTCGCAAGAGGTTTTTGAAAGCCTGTTAGCGAGAGAGAAAATGGGTAGCACAGGTATAGGAAATGGCATTGCGATACCTCATGGTCGATTAACGACCATCGATCACCCTATCGCGATATTTATTAAATGTGAAGAAGCCATTGCCTTTGATGCAATCGATAAACAGCCCGTGGATCTTTTATTTGCTTTGTTAGTACCTGCCGACCAGTGCCAACAACATTTAGGCACGTTATCAAGCATGGCCCAAAAGTTAAGCGATAAGCAAATATTGAAACAGCTTCGCAAAACTCACGACGCAACAGAACTTTATCAGGTTATTACTGCATGAAACTTGTCATAGTATCGGGACGTTCGGGCTCAGGAAAATCCGTTGCCCTGAGAGTATTAGAAGACCTAGGATATTATTGTGTTGATAATTTGCCTTTACCACTTATTGGCACATTATTAGCCCAGCTTAAGGGTAGCAATGATTTGGTTGCGATTAGTGTTGATGTTCGTAACATTGCAGAACAAGGTAAAGTGCTTCAAGACCAATTGGCACTACTTGAGAATGACACTGAAATTATCAGCTTCTTTTTAAATTCCAATGACAAAGTATTGCTTAAACGTTACAGCGAAACACGTCGATTACACCCATTATCTAAAAATCATATTTCACTACAAGAAGCGATCAAATTAGAAGGCCGTTTACTCGAACCGATCGCAAAAATTGTTGATCACTACATCGACACTTCTGCACTAAATATCTACGAATTAAGCGACCAAGTTAGGCAAATATTATTAGGCAGTGTTGATAAAGAGTTAGTGATTAACTTTGAATCTTTTGGTTTTAAACACGGAATGCCGACAGAAGCTGACTTTATGTTTGATGTACGCTTTTTACCTAACCCGCACTGGGAAATTGAGCTGCGTCCATTTACGGGTTTAGACGAACCCGTACAAGAGTTTTTAGGGCGTCAGCCATTAGTGAATAAGTTTATTTGGCAAATTGAAAATCTATTTGAAACTTGGATGCCACATCTAGAACGTAATAATCGCAGTTACCTTACCATCGCGATTGGTTGTACTGGTGGTCAGCACCGTTCGGTATATATTGCAGATCAATTAGCTAAACGGTTTAGACAAGGTAGTAAACACACGGTTAATGCTCGCCACAGAGAGTTAAATATCAGTGATACTAATAACTAAGTGAGCATAGGATCGCGTCAATGATCAAACTTGAACGCCAAGTGACCATTTCAAATAAATTGGGATTACATGCCCGTGCAGCAACAAAACTCGCAGTATTAGCTGCGGATTTTGATGCTAACATCACCTTAACTCAAGGTGAAAAAAATGCCAGCGCTGCAAGTGTGCTGGGGTTATTAATGCTTGAAAGTGGTATTGGTAAAATGATTACTGTTACTGCTCAAGGCCCTGATGCTGAAGTGGCATTAAACGCAGTGTGTGATCTCATTAATGCTAAATTTGATGAATCTTGTTAATTTTTAATCGAATTAAATTTATAAATAGCCTGTAATTTGTGAATAGCTGCAGTTACTCATGTTTTAAATAACCGTTATCCTTATTGCATGCGGTCTCTATATGGCTAGGCCATACTAACCAAACTGTCACGACATTGATGATCACCAATAGACATCAGTCCCTCAAAAATATTAGCCCTTAGGTTTATCTCATGCAGTTGATGCCAATCTCATTAGTATCATTCCATTCTGCAGGAGTTTAGCGTTTAACATGATAAAGACAGAGCCGCTTCTAGCAACGGATCCAGTGTAATTCTGCTTCCGTGAAGTGGTACGTCTATAGTATGTAAAGCAGCATTGGCTGCTGCAGAATTTCACCGCAGAAGTATTTAAGTATTCTCTTTCTGCATTTCATCGTCTTACGTAAAGACAGCTATTTCTGCATTTATACGCCTTGAACTGTACAACCTGAGAAACCCAGAATAATTACATACTGAATAATATAAGTATGACGAATAGGAAGTAGATATATGGGTAAAGAGTACCTAGACAATGAGATAACAGAGCAACGTCTCAATCAACTGGTTCAAGCGCTAGACAGCGGCCTGTTTGTTCACGCCCGTAACATGCTACATACCATGTCACCTAACGATGTCGCCCTTATTCTCGAATCATCACCGCCCAAAAATCGTCAGGTGCTATGGCAACTTATTGATCAACAATATGCTGGTGAAATTCTTGATGAGTTAGGCGAAGAACTTAAAGACTCCCTAATTAGCAGCATGACCCCAGAGAAGCTTGCCCAGGCCACAATAGGCATGGATACAGATGATCTCGCCTATATTCTTCGTAGTTTACCCGATGATGTTTACAAGAAAGTACTCAAATCAATGCGAAGCCAAGACAGAGATAGAGTAGAGCAAGCATTGCGTTACCCGGATGATACTGCCGGCAGTATCATGAATACCGATACCGTCACCCTACGGCCAGATGTCAATATCGAAGTGGTATTACGCTATTTACGACAACGGGGACATTTACCCGATACAACGGATACGTTATATGTCGTTGACCGCCAAGATCATGTTTTAGGCGGGGTAAGATTAGCCGATTTACTCACATGCGATCCAAGCGTAACAGTCCGCAGTATTATGGACACAGAATTAGAAAGTATTCCTGTAGAGATGTCTGACAAAGATGTGGCTCAAAAATTTGAACGAATGGATTGGATATCTGCCCCTGTCGTCGACAGCCAAGCAAAATTACTTGGCCGAATTACTATCGATGACGTTATTGATGTGATCCGCGAAGATGCCGAACATTCAATGATGGGAATGGCTGGTATGGATGATGATGAAGATACCTTTGGGCCAGTGCTCAAAAGTACTCTAAGACGCTCTCTATGGCTGACCATCAATTTATTTGCTGCATTACTAGCCTCATCTGTGAGTAATATGTTTGAAGGCACCTTGGAGCAATTTGCCACCATCGCGATTTTAATGACCATAGTACCAAGTATGGGTGGAGTTGCAGGCAATCAAACTTTAGCACTAGTGATCCGTGGTATTGCACTTGGGCATATTGGCCAAAGTAACTCGCGTTGGTTAATCGGCAAGGAACTAGGCATCGGATTATTGAACGGCATAATGTGGTCTATTTTGGTATTTTTTGCGGTATGGCTTTGGAAAGATGACATCGCATTAGGAGGGCTAATTGGCAGTGCCATGCTGATTAATATGACGGTAGCAGGCTTTGCTGGCGCCACCATCCCAATAATGTTAAAAAAATTAAATATAGACCCAGCGCTCGCAGGTGGCATGGTGTTAACCACAGTAACCGATGTCGTTGGCTTATTTGCATTTTTAGGCCTAGCCACACTATTTTTAATGAACTAGTTCATTGATTTAACGCTTACGTATCATGTCATCCGTAAAATTGCGCAGCCTAGCGCAATTTTACGAACGTCGACGACGCTTCTATACGCATAAGGCTTTTTCACACATAAACTCATTCACAGAGTGCTTAGCACTCTGATAACCTTTGCGGCCATATTCTCAGCCCCACTTTGTTAACGTTTCTCCAAGCATCAACTTGGAACAACTCACTCAACGATAACCTTGTATTCATCTTGTCATTAAGGTGACCTTTTTTTGCCATATTTGTCATCCATACTGCGCGACGACAATGACAACCGTAATGGGTTGTCGGCAGAGCACGCTCACCAAATTAGTGCAATTGCACCAATTTGGCTGAAAGCTTAAAAATAACAAAACCACACAAAACACACAATCAACTGATAAATAACAACTAAAAATACTTATCAAAGTTGGCACAAGCTTTCCATATAAGAATATATACCCACTAAGTAGTAGTTTGTTTTTTAAGCAATCCATTGTAACTATAGGAGATAGCGATGAATAAAATAACCGTAAAACATAGCATTATATCAATAAATGTCATGGTAAATAATGTCATTGCACAATGCCGTCAAAACATTTTTTTCTTAGCACATCTCGGTTGCAGTCAGTGGGATGAAGTTGAAACTCGCTCAGGTAAACATAGATAAATCAGAAGGAAATTATTTGATGAATATGTCAAATGCGAGACAATATCCAGTCGACTTACAGAGACAAGTGATTAATGAAGTCAAAAACCATAATCGATTATTATCCGACGTAGCAAAACAATATGGTGTGTCGGCTAAAACTGTTTATCAATGGGTCAGAAGTAATGATAGTCGCCAAACAGAAAACAAAGGCGCAATCGTATCTGAAATAGCCTATTTACAACAAAAGATTGCCCAGTTAAGTCAACAATTACAAGCAATGGCAAGTTAGTAACATAAAACCATTTTTGGCAAGGATGTTTGATCGTATTAACAACTCGTCCCCCAGCAAGTTGATAACACAGCAACAGACATTCTAATAAAAATAAGCGCAAAATATCTTGCATCCTTGCCGCTTTATCGCTCTACCGTTAGCCGTAAAGGGCGACTGCTAACACAACAGTTCAGGCGTTATTGGGTCCCCAGACTCTATTAATCCAATAACGTCATTTTTATTAGGTATTTTAGCTTTCGCCATTAACGGCGCTATTGTCACCATTAGTGGAGCTAAGTATCAAAAACGTTTTGGCAAGGATGTTTGACCGTGTTAACAACTCGTCCCCCAGCAAGTTGATAACGCACAGCAACAAACATTCTAATAAAAACAAGCGCAAAATATCTTGCATCCTTGCCGCTTTATTGCCCTACCGTTAGCCGCTAAGGACGGCAGCTAACACAACAGTTCAGGCGTTATTGGGTCCCCAGACTCTATAATCTAATAACGTCATTTTTATTCCGGCCTCTGGCTGACAAGCTCAAAAAAATAATAATCACGAGCTTGACAACACTCTGGAGCATCAATTGGTAAAGGTTGATAGCATTGGAGTATTGGATACCCCAGTGGCATAAATATAACCACAGACAATGCAAACAAAAGCCCCAACGCAAAGGATGCAATGGGGCTTTTTCATTTCTATTCACTCAAAAACAGCTCAAGCTTAACTGGCATAAGCCACCGCTTATTCATCGACGGAATTGATACCTTTAACACATTTGCTGCTCTGCGATATGAAGGCTTCAAAATCTGTACTATTGAGTGGGCGACTAAACAAATAACCTTGGCCCATAAAACATCCCAATTCAACTAATGCGTGGCTTTGCTCTTTAGTTTCAACACCTTCGGCAATTAGCACTAACCCCATCGATTTGCCCAATGAAATAATCGTCTTCACAATTTCATAATCGTGCTTATTGTTGAGCATGTCTTTCACAAACGACATATCAATTTTCATGACATCAACATTAAACTTTTTCAAATAGGCCAAGCTGGAATAACCAGTACCAAAATCGTCAATAGCAATCTTAATCCCTAATGATATTAACTCACTCAACTTGTTTTGCATGTCCGCTGCATCAATCATCAATGCAGTTTCGGTAATTTCCAATTCAAGTAAATGCGCCGGTAAATTATGGTCCAATAGTGCTTTCTTGATCATACCGGCTAAGTCGGGATCAGCAAACTGTGCCGCGGCCACATTCACCGAGATAGGAATCGTATGGCCCATTTCTAACCAACGTTTAGCTTCAGCACAAGCCTTATTAAGCACTTGTTTACCTAGCATAATAATTAAACCGGACTCTTCCGCTAATGGAATAAACTCTGCGGGAGAGATAAGCTCACCCTCATCATTGGCCAGTCTAACGAGAGCCTCAGCACCAATAATAATGTTTGTCTGTAAATCAATTTTAGGTTGATAATGCACAAAAAGTTCATCATTAATTAATGCTTTTCTTAAGCGAGTCTCTAAATGATGGCGCTCCATAAGCGAACTTTCTAAATCATGCGAGAAAAAGCAGAAGCGATTTCGGCCTTCCTGTTTGGCACGGTACATTGCCACGTCCGCGTGTCTCATTAATTCCTCGGCATCTACAGCATCATTTGGGAACACACTAACACCAATACTTATCGACACATTAAACTTCTGATTATCAAGAACAAAAGGTTCATGCATCGCTTCAACTAATGTAGATGCTAATTGCGAAGAAGCCTCAACAGAGCGAGTCTCGCTCATTAAAATCACAAATTCGTCACCACCTAATCTCGCCAATGTATACGATGCAGGTATTAACGAGCGGAGTCGTCTTGCCATCATACAAATGAGCTCATCACCATATTGGTGGCCTAAGGAATCATTAAGGAATTTAAAATGATCAATATCGATTAATAGTGCAGCAGCTTTGGTGCCATAGGATCTTGCTGTAGAACACGCGACGCTTAACCTATCTTGAAGTAATATCCGATTAGGTAAATCAGTTAACTGATCATGGTTGGCTAAATGGCTCATTTTCATCGCCATCGCCATCGCTTCACTCACATCATGAAACACCATAATGGCGCCAATCATTTCACCATTTTCGTTACGGATTGGAGCGGCTGAATCCTCCACATAAAAAACATGCCCTCCACGTGAAGTAAGTAGGCTGTTTAGCGCCATTGCCACAATGCGCTGCTCGCGAAGAGCTAAATATAACGGGTTCAATAATGGCTGCTGAGTATCAGAATCTTTCAAATGCATAACATCTTCAATTTTTTGATGTAATGCATCTTTTAACCGCCAACCTGTCATGCGCTCCGCAATTGGGTTCATAAAAGTAATAAGCCCTCTTGTGTCAGTCGCAATAACAGCATCACCAATAGAATTGAGTGTTACTCGAAGACGCTCCTTTTCAGAGTACAGCGCCTGCTTTGCATGCTTTACTTCAGAGACGTCAACAACAGTAACCAAGTAGCCATCGACTCCAGCACTTGATTTCATTTTGGACTGAAAGACTTCATAAAAACTCAAACCAACACTTTGAGGGACGGTGACAATGTACTTTAATGCATCTGAGGTAATATGACGGTGATGATTTAAAATTGCATTGCTGAGCGCTTCAGGAAAAATAGTCGAAATATGCTTGTTTTTAACATCACCGACCAAGCTATCAAACCATAAACCAGTGTTGTCATTACTAAATAAATTTTGACCTAAATCATCCCAATAAGTAATAAGCATAGGGACTTGATTAACTAATTGTTGTAACTCTTCTTTAGCTTTAATAATCAGTTGATTTTGCTGTCTAAATTTAAGTTGTGTATGAACCCTTAAGCAACATATAGAAGCGTTAAAAGGTTTAGTAATAAAATCGACTCCACCACTTTCTAGCGCTAACCTTTCAAATTCAGGTTCTGTGTGGCCGGTAATAAAAATAATTGGAATATCGCTAAATAATGGATTAGCTTTGAGTGTACGACACACTTCCCATCCATCCATGTCAGGCATCTCAATATCGAGTAAAATGACATCAGGCTTAATTTTATCCACTAACGCGAGTGCATTAGTGCCAGACTCTGAAAAAAAGATATTGCCAAGAGGCGACAAAATATCTTCCAGCATGAATATATTTTGAATATTATCGTCAATAATCAGAATTTTATAAACAGTATTGGTTAAACCCGATAACAACATAGAAAAATAACTCCCTTATTTTCAGCTAGATAACATCCATTTAATCTTAAGGTTATCTGCAACCAACATACATTTATAATAGCTTAATTTTTTTACATCTATCAATAATAGGCAGCAACGTAACCCACTAGCTTAATTTAATGAAAAAAAACCACATAATAAGTACATTATGCTAACTCAGTCGATACCAAATGTACTTGATCATAAAAGATATGAATACGTAAAAACGACATAAACACAAAAATGGTACACTGTTGCGTAAAGGAATATATTTGGACTGCATGTATCCAACGTGCATCTTAATATCTGCCTACATACTAGCGCGACAATATTCAGATAGACAAAAGGGTTATCGTTATTGAGAGGCTGCTGAAACACTCATAGGTAAAATAGGTAGACTAATTAGATGAGTTTGCAATGAACATGAGTAATACTGAACGACATATCACACTATTTTGTGCAGAGCATCAGCTTGAATATCGCCAGGCTGTTAATCGTTTTAGTGGTAATAAGTCCACCTATTTCAAGTCTGTTCAGCTGTTTATTAATGACTTAACCTTGTACATCCAGCAAACCATGGCTTCGCCAAGCATTCCTGCTGATTTTGCACCTATGTTGCATACACTAAAAAGTTCTGCTGCTACTTTAGGGTTCACCGAATTAGCCTGCTACGCACGAAACCATGAAATTAAACTAGCACACTACTCTCCTACAGAATTTAGCCAATTTCATGAGATATTACTGGCGACATTAAGCACGAATAAAGAGCTGGCGATAATGCTGATCCCCTTGCTAGAAAAGGACTTACAAGCATCAAACAGCCAAAAGGACATGCCGATATTAGCAGTGAATAACGAATTTATTATGATATATGACACGCTAATGGAAGAAGTTAGTCACTATAATATGAATGCCATTAATACATTTGCTCAAATAGCAAAAACACTTAACCTCATAGCGCCACAACATATTGAATTATTAACACAATCGATTAACCAATTAAGGTTTCAACAAGCAGAAAATATATTAACAGAGATATATCCCCGCATATTGAATATTCGAAAGTGACACAGACTGTTCAAAGAAAATATAAGATATTGAAATTAAAGAACAAACAAAATATAAACTTGATTTTTCTATTGCTCATTATACATAAATTAACGTCATCACTCATACCTTAGTACTAACGCTATTGATTGATATTATTAAAAAATTCTTTTACTCGCTAAAATTTCACATCAAAAAAAAATACATTCGCTACACTTAACCTTATTAACTCCTTATTGAAGTGTCTTTATGATCAAAGTGTTGAACATGTTTATCTTGGCTTTCATGCTAATCGGCATTGCCAGTTGTGACCTTGGCACAAGCAAATCACTTAATGCTTCAGCCCTAAAAGACCCCATTAAAATTGCGGTATCTGGCACACCACTTTCAGCACCTTTTTTTATTGCACAACAACAAGGTTACTTTAGAGCAAATGGGCTTAATGTTGAGCTAGTGAGATTCGACAGCGGAGTGAAATGCTTTGACGCCCTTAAGAATAAACAAGTTGATCTTGCCACTGCATCAGAAACGGTGGTCATGTTTAATAGCTTTAAACAGACAAACTTTTCAGTACTAGCCAGTTTTGTCGAATCAGATAATGATCTAAAACTACTTAGCTTAACACCACAAAAGTATCAACAACTGGATAATCTAGCCCACGCACGCATAGGCATTGTAAAAGACAGTGCCAGCGAGTTTTTCTTAGATAGTTTATTGATTATGTATAACAAAACTCAGCAACCAATCGAACGAATATATTTAACTGCTGAGCAGCTTATTCCAGCGTTATTAAATAATGAGGTTGATATTATTTCAGCTTGGGAACCCTTAAGTTATTTGTTAACGCAAAAAGTCCACGTAAATACCAACGTCATCAGCAGTCGCGGTCTATACCACTTATCGTTCAACTTAATCGAGCTTAAAGAGACCAGGCTATCAACTACAGAAAAGTTAGCGCTACTCAAATCAATTAATGACGCAACAGATTATATTCATACACATCCAGAGCTTGCTCAAACAAAAATTAGCCGTGTGTTGGATATCGATCCATCCCAACTCAGTTATTCTTGGAATGACTATAGTTTTCGTTTATCACTCAGTAATGCACTCTTTTCTAACATCCAAACTCAAAGCCAATGGGCAATTGATAATAAATTAGTCTCTGAAGATAACAGTATTGATTTCAGGCTGATTTTTGATCGAAAATTGTTTGAAAAGTTCATCAGTTTAGAGGCTGGGTGGTAATTTATGATGTTATCTAAGCGCCTAAAACTCACCGCTATACTGTGTTCACTGCTTACATTGATTGTCGGCTTGTCATTGATACAAGTTCACTATTATCAACAACAAATATACCGCCAACTCAATTACTCAATGAAGTTACAAATCAGCATTGATAGTTTACGTAGTCAACTGTGGCTTTACCAAGAGTATACAGACGACCAAGGGTTATCTGAGTTAAATACACGCCAAGCTGAGCTGGCTAAAAACCTCTCAGAAGACATTCAATGGGCTACGCAACAAAAACTCATTATTGGAAACCTGAATAGACTGAATACCAATATTAGAGCACTTATTAATACTCAAAATAGCTTCCATAGTAAACAAGTAGATGTGTCATCAACCCTCACTGCTGAACGATTATTTAAAGCAAAATACAGCATGGTTATTGAAGAAATGACCGAAGAAATGTTTAATCTTCATCAATTATCGATTAAACAAGCGAAACAAAAACAACAAACGTTATTATTTCTTGTGGGAGTGGTGCTATTAATATTAGCGATTATGGTTACCGCATGGTCTTTTATGACGCTCATTCGTTTTAAGAAAGGGTTAGCCTCACTCAACCAAGGCATGGAAGCACTTGCTGCTGGAGACCTAAAGAGTCAAATTAATTTCAGTGATACCGATGAGTTATCTGCGCTCGCCCAAAACTTCAATAGAATGAAACTATCACTTGCTCAAATTACCGTTAAAAAGGATGAATTAAAGCAAGAAGTAGACAGCCAAACCCGCAAATTAATTGAACAACAAGACCAACTCATTTTCTTAGCTGAACATGATGAATTAACCGGTATTTATAACCGTCGCGCATTCATAAAACAAATTGATACTGCTATAGCAAGGGATTTACGTGGAGATAATCAAGCAGCACTATTATTTATTGACCTTAATAAATTTAAAAATATTAACGACACTCTTGGCCATAGCATTGGTGATGAAGTGATCATGACCATTGCAAAACGTTTGGTTAACAGTCTACGCGCTACCGATATAGTGGGCAGACTCGGCGGCGATGAATTTATCGTTTGGCTTGATATGCTCCCTGAACCAATCAATATAGAACATAAAATAAACCAGCTATTAACCAATATTAAGCAACCGATCATTATTGGGAAGCATACTTTAGAAGTTGGCGCCAGTATCGGAATTAGTGTACTGCCAGAACATGGTTTAAATAGCCGAGAACTCATCACTGCAGCCGATACCGCTATGTACCAGGCTAAAGCAGACCATAGCATTGAGTATTGTTTCTATGCAGGCAGCTATGGAGTCTCTACTTTGGCAACCTCATAGGTTTGAGTGTTCCAGTCAAAATAATATTCAACTCCTTGCCATTCATAAACGGTACCGTTTGCGCGCTGAATCACTTTGGCATTTTCAGGTAAACGACTTAACCCAGAAGCATATTGAACTTGGGTGGTAGTTCGCTGCGGCGCAGATATCACTATAGGTTCAACGACTTGATAGCTTTGGATTGGTGCCACATTAACTGTTCGATAAGGATAAAAATTATCGTTACTGCGACGATACTCATCTATACCCCAGCGATTGTCATATCGATTGTAATATCGACTGCCATAACCATTATATCGACTAAACCCGATACTCGGTCCCCATACGCTATTCCAACCCAATCCCCAGCGCCATGGATCACGGTAATGCGAAGAATGACGTCGACCTTCATGTTGATAACCTACCGAATGCGACACTCTATTGCCTAGAGCAATATCCAATGGCACTTTCGCCTGCACAGAAACCGTCAAGCTGCATAATAAACAAACGCCACTCCCAAAAGAGCATAGCAACACAGGGAATTTATTAATCGGCATACATCACCTCCAGCACATTATCGACATCCATCAGTTTACGCTAAGTCTAGTTAAAGTCGATATCCGTTATGACTCTGAAATAATAGGCCCACTCAATTATTATTAACACCAAGAACCATCATTCACTCCAATAATCAAACAACTTAAATAATTTCATTCACTCGATAAATTATCAAGTGATGCCTCCTGAATTGATGTGATTATAATATTGGTATTAACGCTTACAGCCTTTCAAAATCATTCGTTAATAATCAGTGGCAGTTAATGGCGTGACACAATAGCCTTAGGTAGGTAGCTACCTGATGAAATTATTAATTGACATTCAGATAGTTACTCTCAAATGCAAAGAACTATTATGCAACCTAACCAGTATTGAAAGCCGCTGACCAATACCAATTTATATGGATTGGTATTAACCCTATATTAGAAAAATGCTATAGTGCGCGGCATATTGGTTTGGATTTGATTTACAGGCGGTAAACATGAGTTTTAAAGATTTACGCAGCTTCATCGATCATTTGGAAAAAAATGGCGAGTTAAAGCGCATTAGCTACCCTGTTGACCCTCATTTAGAAATGACAGAGATCGCCGATCGTGTTTTACGATCTGGAGGCCCCGCACTGTTATTTGAAAATCCGACCAATCATACAATGCCAGTACTGGTTAACTTATTTGGTACGCCTAAACGTGTTGCTATGGCATTGGGTAAAGACGATCCTTTGGCTTTGCGAGAAGTCGGTGAGTTATTAGCATTTTTAAAAGAACCCGAGCCACCTACAGGCTTTAAAGATGCCATCGCCAAAATCCCCATGTATAAGCAAGCATTAAATATGCCGCCTAAAACAGTGCGTAATCCGCCTTGTCAGCAAGTGGTAAAAACTGGTGATGAAGTCGACTTAACCTCGTTGCCAATCCAACATTGCTGGCCTGGAGATGTCGCCCCATTAGTGACTTGGGGACTCACTATCACCAAAGGGCCGCGTCAGAAAAGACAAAATTTAGGTATTTATCGTCAACAGTTATTAAGTAAAAACAAGCTGATTATGCGCTGGCTTGATCATCGTGGCGGCGCTTTAGATTTTAAAGACTTTAAACAGCTCCATCCTGGAGAGCGTTATCCTGTCGTAGTGGCATTAGGTAGCGATCCAGTGACCATTTTAGGTGCTGTCACTCCTGTGCCAGACTCCATGAGTGAATATGCCTTTGCAGGTTTACTGCGCGGCGAACGAACTGAAGTCTGTAAAGCCATTAGCTGCGATCTTGAAGTGCCAGCCACCAGCGAGATTATTCTTGAAGGTTATATTGACCCTGAAGAGACAGCAGTAGAAGGTCCATACGGCGATCATACTGGCTACTATAACGAAACCGACTCATTCCCAGTATTTACCGTGACTCACATTACTCACCGTAAAGATGCCATTTACCATAGTACCTATACCGGGCGTCCACCTGATGAACCGGCCATGTTAGGCGTGGCATTGAACGAAGTATTTGTACCTATTTTACGTAAGCAGTATCCAGAAATTATTGATTTTTACCTGCCGCCTGAAGGTTGTTCATACCGCATGGCTGTGATTTCAATCCGTAAGCAATATCCCGGCCATGCTAAGCGTGTCATGATGGGGGCGTGGTCGTTCTTGCGCCAGTTTATGTATACCAAATTTATCGTTGTCGTTGATGACGATGTCAATTGCCGTGATTGGCAAGATGTTATTTGGGCTATTACTACACGAATGGATCCTATTCGCGATACCATGATGGTAGATAATACTCCGATTGATTATCTTGATTTTGCCTCACCCGTTGCCGGTTTAGGATCTAAGATGGGTTTAGATGCCACTAACAAATGGCCTGGTGAAACCACGCGAGAATGGGGAACCCCTATCGTGATGGATGAAAAGACAAAACAGAGAATTGACCAAATTTGGGATGATCTCGGCATACAGGATATGCCAACATTGTAACTACAGTGATCCGAACAGGACGTAAATAGCTATAATTAACTCGTTGATAAAAAAATTATAAAAGGGTTTAAAGGACGTTAGATGAAAACCATTCGTTGTCAGATTGAAAAAGTCACCCCGTTTAATGACGCTGTATACCAAGTGTTCCTTAAACCCGAAGCAGCCTTTGATTTTAAGGCTGGTCAATACCTAACTGTGGTCATGGGTGAAAAAGACAAACGTCCTTTTTCTATCGCTTCCGCGCCTAATGCAGCGTTAATTGAATTGCATATTGGTGCCGCGGTTAGCGAAAGTTATCCAATGCAAGTTGTTGAACGCCTACAAACAGCGACACATATTGATATTGAAGCACCCGCTGGCGACGCATTTTTACGCAGCGATAGCCACAGACCACGTATTTTAATTGCGGGCGGCACGGGTTTCTCATACATAAAAAGTATCGTTGAAGCACAGATTGCTAACGGCGAAACCATTAATACTAAATTGTATTGGGGTTGCCGTAACGAAGAAGCCATGTACTATCAAGACATCGCTCGTCAATGGCATGCTGATCATTCGTGGTTAGAGTTTATTCCAGTAGTAGAACTTGCTGACGGTAATTGGGAAGGTAAAAAAGCTAATCTGCTCGAACAAATAAAGCAGGACTTTGTTAGCTTAAACGGTTACGACATCTATATTGCGGGTCGCTTTGATATGGTAGGAGCTGCACGTGAGTTGTTTCGCGAGCTAGGTATTGAAGAAGCCCATTTATATGGTGATGCCTTCGCATTTATCAAATAATCTCTTTCAATAAAACCATTAAAACCGGCTATCTTGCCGGTTTTTTTATGGTCCTCTTCTTACGAGAACCATTTTTGATTTGTTAATTGCTCTTATTCACCTTTTTACCAAAGTTCACAATACAAAAATGTAACATATATGTGCGGGTTATAGATGTTACTCGTGCATTGAGCCATACTTTTATTAATAAAGCTTATACTTAAATGTTTCTCTAGTTACGAGAGCATCCAAAGTTTAGAATAGCTAAACAGTTAAATTAGTAGTTTACATTAACAATGTATATAAGGAGATTATCATTGATTTACTCACCAAAGTCGTTACTTGAAGAAATTAGAAAGGGCAATATTATTAGAAATCTATCAGAGCGGGAGTTAAACGCACCGGAGGGAGTAGGTTTTGATCTGCGAATAGCATCTTTGTCTGTAATTGAATCAGGCTCTGGTAGTTTAAGAATTGATACTCGTCGCACTCCAAGTGCAGAATCGATTCTTTGGGATAGTAATGGGTATATTAAGCTTAAATCAAATAGTACATACCTTGCAGTAACATGTGAAGAGTTTGAACTACCGCAAGATATGGCTGCGCTTTTTTACCCCCGAAGTACATTATTTCGAAGTGGCGTATTGTTTCAATCAAGTGTATTACCTTCTGGTTATATTGGACCAATGACCTTCGCATTAACGAATACACGTCTTGAGGATTTTGAAATTGAACAAGGTGCGCGTTTTGCACATACTATTCTGACATCAGTTTCAGGAGCAGTGAACTTATATAAGGGTCAATGGCAGGGTGGCCGTTTGGTACAACCATTTGATGAGGAGCAAATCTAATGACCGTTTTACAAGTCAAAGGGCGGACTACTAATTCAGAAGCATATTTTGATGCTCACTCTTTATCAAATAGTAGTTTCATATATACCAATGCAAGTGAAGATAATATAGAAGAGTATTCTTTGGAACTGACTTTAGGTTCAGGTTGGAATAATAGTTACTCTTTGAAAAATCAAGGACTAATTGAAATTTCTGAATGTATTAGTATCCCTAAACATGGTTCTATTGTAGTAGAAGTAAATGAAGACATATATGTTCCTCACAACAAATATGGCATTGTGGTACCTACAGGAAGTATGTTTCTGTCTCAAGGAGTTCTAATTGCCTCAGCAAAAGTTGAACCTGCATTTATCGGGAAGTTGAAGCTTAGGATGTATAATACAACAGCCCAAAAAGTAAATATTAATAAAGGTGACAAAATAGGATCTGTCATATTTTTTTCAACTGAATCAACAAAAGTACATGATAAGACCTATAAGTCTAGCAGTATATCTATAAGTCCTGAATCCACCTTTAATAAAGCTTTAAAGTGGTGTAATTATAATAGACTCACTCTTATTGGTTGGATAGTCACATCTATTATTGGCCCCATGCTGCTACTTGGTTCAACATATATACTCTACTACAAAGATATTTTAGAAAATAACAACAAAAATATCGACTCAAAAATAAACTCTGAAATAGAACTAAGATTAAAAAAATTAAATAAAGAAATTTTACCTATAGTGCCTAGAACTTGAATGCTAATAGTCACTCAGAGATAGAATCTTCATATTCTACAGGAGAAGACCGAAATGATGGTCATTGAGAAAAATCTAGAACAACTTACATGTCAATTTGAAGTATGTGAAAAAATTTTAATAGATGATTTTTCTTTAAAAATAGTATTGGGAAACACTTACTATAAGCCAGTTAAGATAGGAGAATCTATTGTTTATGGTATAACGCCTAATCCAAGCTCTTTCTTTTCTGATAAAGAAACTATTAATCAAAATGTAATTTTAAAACCTGGAGAACAAATAATAGCATGCAGCAAACATAAATATAAATTACCATTAGATTATTTCGGATTAGTTCAAACTAAGGGGACTTTAGCAAGATTATTTGTTTCAGCAACATGCAATGATGGCCAAATTGAACCAGGATTTGAAGGTTTCATTACATTAGAAATAGTTAATCAATCACCATGGACTATTGAGTTGCCTAAAGGAAGTGAAGTAGCTCAGATGTATTTGATTAAATGTAGTAGCCCTGCACTAAACGCATATAATGGTAGATATTCTGAGGCAGCGAAAAAAGGGCCGACAATTGCAATATTTAATAACTAAATTAACTACAAAGCAAAATTAAGTGTTCAATGAAATTAGAATAGAACAATTACCCATAAAAAATGCGCTTTTATCAGCGCATTTTTTATGGAATTTTTTATTATTACACTGCCACAGAGACTTTGTTATTAAGCGCCTGAATTAACTGCTGTGGATTGTCCACACTCAAATGCACCGTTTTCATGGGTTCGGGTAACTGGCCCATACCACCATGATAAATAACCGGACGGTTTAGGGTGATAGTGACATTACTCTGCCCACGGCCAATCATAATGGTTTCTGGCTCATCTTTATTTAATTCAGTTGATTGTTGATCAGCGGCACTAGCAATATCGGCAATATCGGCAATGTTCACTACCATAAATCCCCATAATGAATTATTGATCACTAAGTTATCTCTGATTAAATACAAAGAATAATAACGTGATAGCCGATGGTTAGCCACGATAGACATTAAGGTATAGGCAATAATGCTCGAGACAATTATCGCCACCCACTCGCTCCATGAAACCAGTAATAAATAACTGCCACAAGATGCAGCGATGCAACCCATTAGCATAAGCCACACATGCCAGCGCGTTGCACTAATGAGGTTAATATTGGCGATGGCCGCCGGATGATGACGTGAAAACCAAGGGATTGAATAAAACCAGTTAGTCGCCTCACTGGCCATGATAAGTGCGATAGTTAAGCTTTTTTCATCGCCATCTCGATACGTTTCTACCGCCCCGACTCTAGGATCGCCCTTAAGCTTTCGCACCTTAATCAAGCCACGAACAACACTCACCACCAAATACAATTCAATGACCAACAGCACCGCAATAATCGGATAGCGTAACCAAGCAATAAACTCAAAATAGTGCGCGACTTCGGCAGGAAAACTTAACCGAGCAACTAAGCTGCTTAAACTGAAAATAACTATCAATTTCCACAGTTTCTGACCACCCATTTTAATAATGCAATACCAGTAGCTCAGTGGCAGTAACACAAAATACAATACACAAATAAGGTATAACGACCACTTGTCAGCGTCGCTTGTTAACGACTCTGGTGTCCACTGAACGCCTATCACAAAGCTCAACACCATTAAGGCTAAAAAGGCTAACCGATACTTTACCGTGGCTCTCATTGAATACTTATCCCTGTATATGTTATTAACCCACGCATATTATTGTGAATATAAACGTGAAGATACAAGTTGTTAACATATCAGCAAACATTAGTTTCACTGCTATTGATTGACGCAAAAATTGTTACTAAAAATTGCCGAAAATGGGTATCAAGATAAGTTGCGCTTAAACAGCCAAGTTAAACCATGAATGGCGGTGGTAGGAAAAGCCATAGAATGATCGGCCTCAGGGATAAGCAGCAGCTTGAGTGCTAAGTCACCAGATTGCGCCGATGGATGGGATTGGAGGAGTTTAAAAAAAGCCTGCGCATCAGCCACCATATGATGATTATCGGTATAAGGTGGTTTTTCTAATTCGCCAATGCCAATAAACACCTTGGCAGATATTGCTGGTGTTTGACTAAAACGCTGAGCAAACTGCTGCAATAATTGTTTATTGTCAAACCACAGAGATGGACTGCCCAATACGTAATAATTAAATAACTTTGGCTGTTCTAATAAAATATAAGCACCCATTAACCCACCTAGCGAATTACCCACAAAGGTGTTTTGTTGGGTATCGACCCGATAGTTTTTTTCAACGAAGGGCATAACAACCTGACTGATATAAGCAACGTGTCGCTTGGCCTCGCCAGTGGGTAGTTTCCAACTCGCATCGTGACTTGGGGTATAGTCGCGGATCCGACTCGCCGAACCTTTGCTTGGCCTCTGATAGCCTATGGCGACTAAAATAGCTTGCTGCATCAAGTTGCTGTTCATTGGAAATCGCGTCGCACCAGACACTACTTGCAAGCTATACATGGAGTCAGTCATATAGATTACAGGGTAATGATGAGTAATATTGTTGCGGTAATCTTTTGGTAATTTGATCATCACTTGATAGTGGCGATCGCCATCTTTAAGCACAAATTGACGGGTACGAGGAATATTGACTACTGCAGCGGTGGAATGCACATCGACAGCGTTGCTTGTTAAGTCAGTCAGTACAGCATCATTGTTAGCTGACGCAATGGCTAGAGATAACCCACAACACATTATCGTGCCGATTAACCTATAAATTGTTTTCATGCATCCCTGCCCTATGGTAATAAACCACAAACGTTAAATCATATAATCCAGCGCAAGTGCAATAAACAATACCATTCCGGCCCAGTTATTATTTAAAAAGGCTTTAAAACATGGTGCACGTTCACGACCAAAAATTAATCGTTGCTGATACACGGCAAAACCAATAAAGCTGATAATGCCCAAGCCATAAATAACCCCACGGTCGGCCACCAGCCCAGCCATTACAAAACACCCTAATGCAGCAAGTTGAAACACACCGATAATTTGTCGATCAAAGCGACCGAATAAAATAGCCGTTGATTTAATGCCGACTTTTAAGTCATCGTCACGGTCGACGATGGCATACATGGTGTCGTACGCAACCGTCCAACACCAATTGGCCATAAATAACCACCACGCTTCAACAGGCACTTCACCAAGTTGAGCGGCATAAGCCATTGGAATTGACCAACTCCACACAATGCCCAAAAACATTTGTGGCATGTTGGTCACCCGTTTCATAAACGGGTACATCACCGTTAAAATAATCCCCACCACAGATAACTGCACTACCAGTGGATTAAGCCATAATACCAAGCAAAACGCAGCCAAACCTAAGAGGGTAAATAGAGTCAGAGCCTCTTTAACAGACACTTCCCCCGACACCAACGGTCGCATACTCGTACGCTCTACATGAGCATCTAGTTTACGATCGGCAAAGTCATTAATAATGCAGCCATTGGCGCGCATAATCACCACGCCAACAATAAAGATTAACAGCACCTTAATATCTGGCAGCCCTTGAGCCGCTAACACCAGTGCCATTAAACACGGCCATAGCAGCAGCAAGGTGCCAATAGGCCTATCAATCCGCATTAATCGTGCATAAGCACGAAGCTTATCTTGCAATGACATTGGTGTCATCTCTCCATGATTTAGCAAGCGAAACACATTAACAACGCTCTAATTTGGCTAACGACACCAACAGCCATTTACTACCGAAATCAACAAACTCAACCTGCACACGTCCTTTTTCACCAGAACCTTCAAAACTAGTGACAACACCTTCACCAAACTTAAAGTGCTTCACTTTAGAACCCACTTTATGACCGGTGTCGTTAAAACCATGAGGTTTTTTAGTGGCAACCGTAGCCTTCGCAGGAAAACGCTGACTAACTGACGGCTTAACCTGAGCACGTATACGGATTTGCTCAACAAACTTTTCGGGAATTTCGTTAATAAACCGTGATGGGCTAGCATAATCTTCACGGCCATAAATACGACGAGACTCAGCATAACTGATGTACAGTTTTTGCATAGCACGGGTCATACCGACATAACACAAACGGCGCTCTTCATCTAAACGATCGCCTTCATCTAGTGCCATCTTACTCGGGAATAATCCTTCTTCAACGCCAGCCATAAACACCATTGGGAACTCAAGCCCTTTGGCTGAATGCAATGTCATTAACTGCACGGCATCGGTAAAGGCATCAGCCTGACCTTCGCCAGCTTCTAATGCTGCATGAGACAAAAAGGCATTAAGTTCGCCCATGTCTTCAAGTTCTTCAGGCATTTCAAAACTGCGCGCAGCAGTAACCAGCTCGTTTAAGTTTTCAATTCGCGCTTGAGCTTTCTCGCCTTTTTCGGCCTCGTACATGGTACGCAAGCCTGAACGATCAATCACATCATCAGCCATCCGGTACAGCAACATATCTGCCGTATCAGTTCGCATCGCAATAATCAGTTCCATAAAGCCATTGATGGCATTAGCGGCACGACCAGCAAGGACTTTTTCTTCGATTAAACTCACGCAAGCTTGCCACAGAGTCAGTTCATGCTGTCTGGCGGTTGAGCGTATAATATCCAAAGTACGATCGCCGATACCACGAGCTGGTGTATTCACCACACGCTCGAATGCTGCATCATCATTTTGGTTATTAATCAGACGCATATAGCCCATAGCATCTTTAATTTCTTGTCGTTCGAAGAAGCGCAGACCACCGTAAATACGATACGCTAACCCTTTGTGTAAAAAGGCTTCTTCTAATACTCGCGATTGCGCATTTGAACGATATAAAATGGCACATTCGCTCAAACTACCGCCCTTTTCATGCCAGTCGCTAATGCGTCCAACAATGAATTTGGCTTCATCCATTTCATTAAAGGCGCAATAAACCGAAATGGGTTCACCATCTTTATCTTCGGTCCATAACTCTTTGCCCAAACGATCTGGGTTATTGGCAATCACAGCGTTAGACGCATTCAAAATATTCGCTGTTGAACGATAATTTTGTTCTAAACGAATGGTGGTTGCGCCTGAAAAATCTTTTAAGAAACGATGTAAGTTTTCAATTTGTGCGCCACGCCAACCGTAAATAGATTGATCGTCATCACCGACAATCATCACATTGGCGGTATTACCGGCTAACACACGGATCCATGCATATTGAATCGCGTTAGTATCTTGAAACTCATCGACTAAAATATGACGGAAGCGTTCTTGATAATGTGCCAATAAATGCGGCTTATTGAGCCATAATTCATGAGCTCGTAATAAGATTTCGGCAAAGTCGACCAAACCTGCACGATCGCAAGACTCTTGGTAAACCTTATAAATATTCAGTAAATTCTGTTCAATCGGAAAGCCGCCCGCATCGATATGCTTTGGACGTAATCCTTGGTCTTTTTTGCCATTAATATAACCTTGGGCCTGACGAGGAGGATATTGCTTCTCGTCTAAATTAAGGCTTTTTAGAATACGTTTAAGTAAGCGTAACTGATCGTCAGAATCGATAATCTGGAAACTTTGCGGTAAATTGGCGTCTTGATAATGGGTTCGCAATAACCGATGCGCTAAACCATGGAAGGTACCGATCCACATCCTACCCATGTTAGTGCCCACAACCTTTTCCACCCGTTCACGCATTTCTGCCGCGGCTTTGTTGGTAAAGGTGACTGCCAAAATAGAATATGGACTTTGTTGTTCAACTTGCATTAACCACGCAATACGATGGGTTAATACACGGGTTTTACCACTGCCGGCACCCGCTAACACCAACATATTTGAAAGTGGCGCGCCGACTGCCTCACGCTGTTTATCGTTTAGGCCGTCTAATAATGATGATACGTCCATTTTTCCTCCCAGAAATCTGCGAGGCATTATATCTTAAATAGCGAGATAATGGCGTGCAATACTTCAGCTATTTTATGCCAGCTATCACCTTAGGTAACAGAGTGAGTCCATTGACGACATTAATATCAAAGTCACTAAAATCACTTACTTGTGATGCTCTAACCGCGAAAACACACCTAAATTGACAAAGCTGTAAGCGAAAATTACTATATAAAATAAACAATTAATTAATGTTAGCGTTAAGTAATTGGCCTATTAGTCAATTAAACACTCAAATTCATGACTAAAGAAACAAGATTACGTTTGTTATTTTTGTGGCGAGTCTGTTCGGTTAATATGTCGGTTTATGATCGATATGTTCAATGCCATTAATACTAAAAAGCCCATTAAAATGGATTTATTACCCACAGTTTTTGCTGTATAGGTTGCCATATTGAATATCAAAGATTTAGAGCTATTCATTGCTGTAGCAAAGTTAGGCAGTTTTTCGAAAGCTGCAAAATCTTTTGATACTCGCAGAGCATTAGTCAGTCGCCGTATTGGAGAAATAGAAAAACAGCTCGGGGCACCATTATTTACTCGCACAACTAGAGTCATGGCCTTAACCTCTGCCGGTCGACAATATCTTGCTCAAATCGAACCACTGGTGAATCAATTAAATCATGCCGGATATGTGTTTAAACATCGCCATGATGAAGTACAAGGTAATTTACGCATTGGTTTATTGCCTTTCGTCGACAAGTTGATGGATGAATATATTGCTCACTTCATTCATGCGTATCCGCAAGTCCAATTAGAGGTGTTAATTGTGTCTGGTGGCAGTAAAGAGCTCAATCGTTTAGGGCTCGACTTGATTATTGATGTAGGTGAAGTTAACGGCGCCAACATTGCTGTACACAAACTGACGACTTTTGAGCGTAAAATTTATGCTAGCCCCAGTTACCTAGAAAAGTCATCACTGATCGAAAATACCGATGACTTACAATATCATTCATTACTAGGTTTTAGAGATGCACATGGGCAACTAGAGCAGACCTGGCATTTTCAGCACGCAAACGTACCAACACATTATAAAGTTATCTGCAGCGACTTTAACTCGTTATATCACTTATGTTTAGCTGGGGCGGGTATCGCTTTATTACCTCATGTTATTGCTCACGAGGCGGTAAATCAGGGACGATTAATCAATGTTCTGCCGCAACACAGCATTGGCTTTGCCGACATCAGCTTGGCCTATTCTACCAAAAGTCCTCAATCGCCTGTAGCAAAGGCCTTTTGCGAACACTTACTTCGGGAGATGGTTCCCTGTTAAAGCGATAAAAGCGGTAAAAGCGGTAAAAGCATAATTAAAACAGACTGCCGCGGTAAAGGTATAATTTAAATAGACGGTGGCGGTAAAAACAATAAAAAAGGTTAGCGAAGTCGCTAACCTTTTTTATTGTAATGTTCGTCACGTGGTGGCGAACATAGCAGTGTTAACGATTATTTCTTATCGTCTTTTAAGCCAATACTTTGCATCCAGTATTCAAAATTAACTAGATTACCCGGTAACACAATACGGCTATCAGGTTTGCTTAAACCATCTAACTGCTTCATATATTGCTCACCAAGCTGCATACGTAATGCACTTTGTCCGCCTTCAGATGAAATAACCACCGCTAATCGTTCTATCGACTCTGCAGTTGCTTTCGCTAAAGTGAGAATTTCTTGCGCTTTACCTTCGGCCTCATTAATGCGGCGCTGCATTTCACCTTCAGAGCGGTTAATGGTTTCTGCCATCACACCTTCTGAACGATTAATTTTACTCTGCTTATCACCTTCACTTTTGGCTAATAATGCCCGACGTTCACGCTCGGCATTCACCTGCATTTCCATGGCATTTTTAACTGTTTCTGGTGGGGTAATATTTTTAATCTCGTAACGATGCACTCGAATGCCCCACATAGAGCCAGCTTCGTCGAGAACTTCAACCACTTTGGCTGATATCACATCACGTTCTTCAAAAGTACGATCTAAATCTAAGGTACCAATCACAGAACGTGTAGTAGTTTGAGCGAGTTGAATAGCAGCATAACGGTAATCGGTAATACCATAACTTGCTTTAACGGGATCGGTAACCGAAATATAAATCACCCCATCCACTTCAACATTAACTTCATCACTCGAGAAACATTCTTGTGGCGGTACATCAATAGTTTCTTCTTTTAAGTCGTGGATATAAGCCACTTTATCAAGGAAGGGGATCAGTGCATGGAAGCCTGCATCTAAGGTGCTGTGATACTTGCCTAAACGCTCAACAATGTAAGCCGACTTGGTCGGTACAAGACAAATAGACTGGAATAATTTCAGTACAAAAATGGCAAAAATAACGCCCCAGATAGCCATCACAATCAAATCAGTATCAATTCCGTTAATCAACATTAGCGTGCTCCTTTTGCTGATGAGTTTGATACGGCATGAGTCACTTGCTCCATACCTTCAAAAAAGCCTTCTAGCTTGGCCATTTCCGCTGGCACAACAGAAACTTGAGCTTCAGATAAAATTTTGCCCACTTGGCCAATAAACTGTTCTTTAAGTAACATGTTCATAGCGTCATCGCCGCCATTTACTGTTAAGGCTTTGCAGATCATTTCCATGCCTTCAGCTTTCGCGTTAGCAATAATGGAAATTTCTTGCCCTGTACCTAAAGCCTCGTTAATACGCTTTTGTTTTTGACCTTCAGATAAATTAATCGCTTCTTGACGTTCACCTTGCGACATATTGATCATTGCAGCTTTTTCAGCATTCGCTAACGTGATTTCAGCACGCTTACGGCGTTCTGCTTCCATTTGTTTTTCAAGGGTGTGAATAACCTTCATTGAAGGCGAGATATTTTTAATCTCATAACGTAATACTTTGATCCCCCAAGGATCTGAGGCTTTATCAATTTCACGCACAATGGATTCATTCAAACTGTCACGCTCAGAAAACGTTTGCGACAAAGTTAGCTTACCAATTTCAGAACGCATGGTTGTTTGCGCTAAGTTAACCGCTGCACGGCGATAATTTTCAATACCATAGCTGGCAAGCTTGCCGTCCATCACCTTAAGGTAAACTAAACCGTCAACTTCCAATTGGGTGTTATCTTTTGAAATACAGCTTTGCGGTGGCACATCTAATACTTCTTCACGAGTGTCGTGGCGATAAGCAACCCGATCGACAAAAGGGACAAGAAAATGAAACCCTGGCTCTAGCACGGTACGAAACTTACCCAAACGCTCAATAACATGCACTTCACGCATTGGCACAATTAACATGAGTTTGAACAAAATAAACATTACAAATAAAAAAACGATTGTTAACACAAACATATCTACTCCCTTTTAATCTGACTTTCCTAGATAACACTTAACGACAATCGCAACACGACAACTTCGACACAATATTTACAAAACAATAATTGCGAAACTACAATTACGACACAATATTCATATCATAATAAACTGAATTTATTACACTTAAGTACTCGATAACCTCAACTCACAGTAACAACTCACGGCAACAAAAGCTTATCAACTAAATCGCTATACAGAATCAATAATCGGTTCAACAACAAAAGCTATATTATCCCGACAAATGATCCTGACTTTGGTGCCTTTTTTTATCACAGTACCATCACCTAAAGCAGTCCAATCAGTACCCAAACAGCTAATTCGACCGGTTTTTTGACCAGGGCCAATGGCTTGTTTAACGATAGCGACTTGATTATAGAGATCCGCCTCTTCATCAGTATTGTCGACATGAGAATCGCCGCCCACTAAACGCTGGGTCACATGACGAAAACTCAGTAATAACACCATTGAAGCCATAAACCATAATGTCAGACTTTGTACCAAGCCATCAATAATGCCAACAGCTTGTGCTGATGCGACAATAACGCAAGCCGCACCTAATAAAATAACGATACCACCCGGAATGATAATCTCCGAGATCATCAATAACAGCCCAAGCACTAGCCAGACTGCAATCGGATTTGAAAGCTCCATATTCTCCCCCATAAATGAGAATGTCCGTAAATTCACTATAACAGCTTTATTTATTATTGCGACATATTATGTCAAAGCGTTGTTACGAACAGTAAACGGGACAAACAATTCATCAACTTACCATTACCGCAAGAATGTGTATCGCTAATAATGAGTATTCCTATCAAAACCTATATTGCTGCAAAGTGACGTCTTATTTATCACCATAGTGATATTCGTTAAAATTAGATAACAGCGCCAATCAAACACTTTATGCGTTGCATCACACTAGCAGTGTTAATACCTGCCATAAGATTATATTGATGATGAAAACAATGAAATCTGTACATTCTAGTCGGTTTTAATTGTGCTCTTTCAAAATATTGAATATATTGCGCCCCATTGTGCACGATTGGGAATAATAGGTCACAGATTTAGCCTCGATCGCTATAAAACTTACCTTTAAACTGTCAAAATTGACGTATCTGATCATTTTACTAACCGGAAGAAAAATGAAAAAAATCTGCCTTTTAGCCACACTTGTACTCTCACAAAATGTTTTTGCTGACGATATAGTCCAATGGTGGGATGTTAGCGCAACTGTCTTGCATGGCGAAAACTATGACTTAGCACCATCAGAAAGACAAACTACCATCACCTTAGAAACAGCCGGTGGTTGGAAGTATGGTGATTGGTTTGCATTCCAGGATTTTATTAATTTCAATGGTAATAATAACGGTGTTGATAGCACGACTTATGGCGAAATATCTCCGCGCTTTAGTGCTAGCAAAATATTGGGCCAACAAGTGAGCTTTGGTGCGATAAAAGATGTCTCTTTAGCGTTAACTTACGAAGAAGGCGAAGGCCCAGTTAACAGCATGCTTTATGGTATTGGTGTGGACCTTGACGTGCCATTTTTTAGCTACTTACAACTGAACACTTACCGTCGTGATGCAATAAGCAGTGGTAATATCAGTGATGGTTGGCAGTTTACGCCAGTATTTAGAATCGACATGCCAGTGGGCAATGCCAATATTATTTTTGATGGTTTTATTGATTGGGTATTCTCTGCCGACAACAACGGCTACGACGAAAACCTGCACATCAATCCACAAATAAAGTATGACTTAGGTAAAACATTGTTTGGTGATCACAAACAAAACAAACTGTTAGTGGGTTTTGAATATGATTACTGGCAAAGTAAATACGGTGTTGCGGGTATCGACCAAAATACCTATTCAATTATTGCGCAGTATCATTTCTAATTTATGCCGCTATTGATATAAGTTAGATAACAAAAAAGGTGCCTAGGCACCTTTTTTAATGATTACATTTCAACACTCATTGATTTGAGGCAATTTGTTTTGCGCAATCAGTTTTAACACCATCAGCCTTAACACAATCTGTTTTTACACAATATCTTGTTTTGACGTGATGGTTAAAACGTTAGCTTAAGCTAACAATTTTTTCGCTGCTGCTACAACAATAGACACTGCACTTACTTCAGTCTTCTTCATTGTCGCTTCATCAGGGATCTCTTGCTGTGTGCGGTTTACAATAACACCGGCAACACATGCTGCACGCCAACCTTGAGTTGCACACATTGTAAATAGCGTAGCTGATTCCATTTCATAGTTCAGCACACCCATTGACTGCCACTCTTTCATAGAGCCAACATAACGCTGAGTAATGCGACCAGAAACAGTATCGTAACGCTCTTGACCTGGATAGAAAGTGTCAGAAGAAGCAGTAATACCAATGTGCGGCTCTAAACCAGCGTCACGACAAGCTGCAACCATAGCAGTGGTACATTCAAAGTCTGCTGCTGCTGGGAACTCAAGCGGTGCAAAGTGTAAGCTTGCGCCATCTAAACGCACAGAAGCTTGAGTCACAATCACATCACCCACGTTTACGTGCGGTTGGATTGCGCCAGTTGTACCTACGCGTAAGAAAGTTCTCACACCTAATTGTGCTAATTCTTCAACCGCAATAGAAGTTGATGGTCCACCGATACCAGTTGAACAAACAACCACGGCTTTGCCATCGATATAAGCTAAGTAGCTTGTGTATTCACGATGGCTCGCTAAGAACGTTGCGTTGTCCATTAGCTCAGCAATACGCTTAACACGCTCTGGATCACCAGGAACGATTGCTAAGGTAGCGCCATCTAACATTTTTTTAGTTAATCCTAAGTGAAATACATCGGACATTGTGAAAACCCCTTTCAGTTTTGAATATTAAATTCTTATAACCCAGACTTTAACCTAGTCTTTAGGCGGATAAGGTTAACTTGATCACATATAAATTCATAATAGTTAATATTCTTTCGTTAAATTATTACTAACATATGTCCAAAACCCACCAAATACACTGATTTCAGCATAGTTAAAGGTCGATAAAACAACAAATATCTTATCTCGCCTAACAATCATTAACGTGATTTACATCAAGTTAACCTCGCAAAAATGGTTTTAGGCTGAAGGTAAGCGTAACCAATGAGCATAAAGTTAATCAGTATTAGATTCAACACATCTCATTTTTCAAACTGTATTTGGTGCTGAAGTAAGCATCATTGTTATTGGAATAACATCTTGTTAATGCAAAGTGAAATGAGCCCTAAATCTACTGACACAACTTACAAGGAGTAACTTATGTTTCCAGAGTACCGAGATTTGATAACTAAACTTAAAGTAACCGATAAGCACTTTATCAAAAAATTTAACGACCACAATCAACTCGATGAGCAAATTACCGCACTAGAAAAGACCAGTAGCAGTGATGCGACAACTGAATTAAAACTAATGAAAAGCACGAGATTACATCTTAAAGAACAAATATTGGATATTTTAAAAAGCCATCAGCAAGAGGTTTAGACGCGCATAAAAACAAAGGACGCTAGTGCGTCCTTTATGATGTTGTCAAACTACACCATCAATTAAAGGTAATAATCTTTAAGTGGTGGGAAGCCGTTAAAACATACTGCTGAATAGGTCGTGGTGTAAGCACCAGCGGTTAACCAGTACATGCGGTCACCAATGGCTAAATCAACCGGTAAACCATAGCTATAGTGCTCATACATAATATCTGCACTGTCACAGGTTGGACCGGCAATGACACACTTGTCTAACTCGCCTTTACGCTCAGTATAGATTGGGAATTTAATCGCTTCGTCCATGGTTTCAATTAAACCAGAGAACTTACCCACATCTGTAAATACCCAGCGCTCTAATGCAGTGTTCGACTTACGAGAAATCAATACCACTTCAGATACTAATACACCAGCATTTGAAAGCAAAGAACGACCAGGCTCTAGAATAATCTCTGGTAATTCATCACCAAAGTCTTCTTCTAGGAAATGCTTAATCTGCTGAGCATAAACACCTAGCTCGTTCGTTTTGTCCATATAGTTGGCAGGAAAACCACCCCCTAAATTGATCATCTTTAGTACGATGCCGTGTTCTTCTTTTAAACGGTCGTAAATACTTTTCACTTTACCGATAGCAGAATCCCAAGCACCGATATCACGTTGTTGCGAACCCACGTGAAAAGAAATGCCATGCGGTTGCAAGCCTAACTCTTTTGCCAATACTAATAAGTCGTACGCCATTTCATTTTGGCAACCAAACTTACGTGACAAAGGCCAGTCAGCTGTGTGTGTACCTTCAGTTAAAATACGCAAGTACACTTTTGAACCAGGAGCTTCTTCAGCAATCATGCGTAAATCGGCTTCAGAGTCTGAAGCAAACATACGTACGCCTTGTTCAAAGAATGATCGTACATCGACACGCTTCTTAATGGTGTTACCGTAGCTAATACGGTCTGCAGAAACACCTATCGACGTTACCATTTCAAGTTCGTAAATGGATGCGATGTCAAAGTTTGAACCTTTATCTCGCAACAAGGTTAAAATTTCTTTGGCCGGATTTGCCTTAACCGCATAATAAATATTTGCGAAAGGAAAATTGTTAACCATATCATCGTATTGTTTCGCAACGATTTGGGTGTCAATAACTACAAATGGCGTTGGCTTATCTTTAGCAAATGCCTCAATGCGGTCAAACGTGTCCTTGTCATAATAATCTGCAACATCAATCGATTGAAATTGGCTCATTAGGCCAGTGCCTCCTGTAAGTAGGGCGATAAAAGTGTCATTACGAATCTGTAAAAACATGCGCAGTAAACGATATTTCCAATCAATACGCAACGAATTTTTATGCAAAAAGTATAATTTTTTATTCTTCGAGAAATATCAATAACACGCAACGCATTACTCGTTTAATTTACAGCGTTATTGATTGGTTTCTGCGCCTAGAAAGTATAGACATTTGCCAGAAAAATGCCCATTAAGTCGTTAAAAATATTTTCACCGTGATGGCACTTAACACCCATCACAGATTTACACCTTAGAGTAAAAAGTTGTTATCATCCAATTTGATAACATCTTAACGTGCTTCAATAAGGAACATAGAATGAACGAACCCAGTTTAGATCAAGAGCTCCAACAACTGCAAAATGTCTATAGCGTCATCACTGAGTTTGTTGTTGAGTACAGCTTTCAAATTGCTGGTGCGATTATTATTTTCTTATTGGGGCTTTGGGTGGCAAACAAAGCGGCCAATGTTGTCGCTGCTCAACTGAAAAAACATAACATTGATATCACCCTCAGTAACTTTGCTTCCAACTTAGTTAAAATCATCATTATTGTGATGGTTGCCGTTATCTGTTTAGGCAAACTAGGGATTAGCGTAACGCCAATGGTGGCTGCTATTGGTGCCGCTTCACTTGGAGCTGGCTTGGCATTACAAGGAATGTTATCTAATTACGCAGCCGGCATTACCATTATTGTCACCCGCCCTTTTGTGGTTGGAAATACCATTGAAATTAAAGGTGTCGGCGGTGTGGTTGAAATAATTAAACTGGGCCAAACCATATTAACTAATGAAGAAGGCGAACAAATTAGTATTCCCAATAAGCACATTGTCGGCGAAATTTTACATAACTCATTTGCTTATAAATTGGTTGAAAACAAAATAAATATTGATTACCACGCTGATGCCGATCATGTTATCCAATTAATTAATGACGTACTTGCCGCTGCTCCGGCAATTTATCAAGACAAAAAACCATTAGTCGGCATCAATGGATTTAATACTGTGGGTATAGAGATTGGCGTACGTTACTGGGTTCCGACAACACGCTATTTCGAAGAGAAGTACCACACTAACCTCGCCATAATCAAAGCACTCAATCAAGCCAAAATTAAGATACCTTGCCCGGTAAAGGAAATACATTTACAGCACTAGTTTTAGTGGCACTAGTTTAGTAACGAGAGTATTAACAGTGCTAGTATTTACAGTTCTAGTGTTCACTCTGCTGCCGGTACTCTTCATCGTGTAAAGTATTACGATTGTAAGTGCAACAAATAAAACGCCAATAAAGCAGCCGTTGCAGTTTTTAATCCATTCAATCTCACTGGCCCTAACAATCGGAACTGGGCCAACAAACTATTGCCGCCAATGGATATTCACCCGAGGCTCTATTGAATTCGCGCTGTAGTGGGAAGCTCCGCAAAAAATGTAATGAGAATGATAGTGCCGATGCAATAAGTAAGAATAATCAACAAGTTTACCCCTGTAAGAACACTTACTCACCTACGCTTACTCTCCATACATTTATTATCCAAAGCTACTGCGAACAGTATGAATATTATAGTGTGTGAAATAACCCAACCTCTTCTTTATTATGTACATTCAATGAAGCTCATGCAGCTAAGCTCATTGAATTTTTGTTGTCGAATCATTCACTAGCCCCAAATTGCCAATAACGGATAGCAAACGAACCAACTCGTTCACTTTGCATGTTAAGCTCTTGTCTTTATCACAACTTATTTTCTGCAAAAGCACTATATTTCATTATGAAAAAACTAAGTCGAAATGAAAGACTGGCTGTTATTCTCAAGTTGCTTAACATGCATAAAGAACTGTCTAACCAAAAAATATCCACATTACTGGCGGTAACCGCTAAAACGGTTCGTTGTGATCTCGTTCAACTGGAAAAAGACGGCCTGGTAAAACGAGTTCATGGCGGAGTCAGTCAGTCTGAAGGGGTGGATATCAAAAAGTATAGCTTGGATGCCATGCTGGCAGAATTACTCGACCGCAGCATACTGAACGACAGCATGGCACTCGACTCAAACCAAGGTAGATTAATCAAAATGAAACATAATGTATTTGTACTTGGCTCATTCAATGTCGATATTGTTGCGAATCTAGCACGTTTCCCCCAACCAGGTGAGACCTTGCATTCAAGTAGCAGCAGTATTGGCGCTGGCGGCAAAGGGGCAAACCAAGCTTATGCTGCGGCTAAAAATGGTGCCAATGTTAGCTTCATGACTAAAATTGGTACTGATCAATTTAGCCAATTTGCGCGCCAACATCTCAGCAGTACCGGCATAGACAATACGATTATCCTCGAGTCCTCAACTAGCCCGACTGGTACCGCGCTGATTTATGTTAGTGAACAAGCTGGCGAGAATATGATTGCGGTCAACGAAGGCGCAAACATGACGCTGACCGATGATGAAATACACTCAGCCAAACAGCATATTATTAATGCACAACTGTTTTTAACCCAACTTGAAACCAACTTTGATGCTATCAAGCTCGCGATGAGCATTGCCAAAGACAACGGTGCTAAAGTAATCCTCAATCCGGCGCCATATCATCAAAGAACTCTCGAGTTATTACCTTTAGTTGATATGATCACTCCTAATGAAACAGAAGCTTCGTTAATGACTGGGATCGAAGTAACCGATCTAGACAGTGCTAAGCAGGCCGCTATTGCAATACATGCCTTAGGCGTAACGTCGGTGGTGATTACTCGCGGATCTGATGGGGTATTACTTTATGAAAACGATCAATTTACCCTAATCGAGGTGTTAAAAAGCGCGGTTGTAGATACCACTGGTGCAGGCGATGCTTTTAATGGCGCTTTGGTCGCCGAGCTTGCTAGAGGCAGTACACTGCATCAGGCCGCTAAATATGCCAACGCTTATGCGTCACTCGCTGTTGAGCGCCTAGGCGCAGCAAACATGCCAGATGGCTCACTTGTCGCAGCTAGACTTAATGCTTAATAGCGAGTGCTGATTTCTAATGTAAAGCGCTAATGTAAAGCACTAATGTAAAACACTAGAGTCGAACGCCCATGAAAAAGCGCAGTGATTACTGCGCTCATTTGTAAGCGGTATTAGCCCGCCAGATGCCGACAGTGCTATTTCAATCTTACGGCATAATTGATAATACTGTGGCGATATAATTCCAACAGTTCGGCATCTTTCACCGTAACAGCAACCTGTTGTGGCGACTGGTTCATCCATTCATCATGCGGGTAAACACGGTCATCAATCTTCTGAATGGTCATTCCTTCGGCAACACCATCGACAACCACTCGTATTGGCCCTTCTCTAAGCGTGAACAACTCTGGATTAATCACATAGGCAATGGCGGATGGGTCGTGCACATGGCAAGCATCTAAGCCCACTTTTTCACTATAAAACCTCAAATAGAACCGGCTAACATCCCAAATAAATTGGCCAACGTCGCCTGCATTGTCACGTAATTGGTCAAGATAATCACGAGTAAAAAAGCTTTGTTCAGTCACGTCTAAACCAATCACAACCACAGGCCATGAGGCCGTCAACACCATATCAGCAGCATGAGGATCATCGTGTACATTAGCTTCGGCAAAAGGGGTCACATTACCGCGATGACCGTTCTCACCAAAAGCGCCACCCATAATGACCACCTTGTTAACTAAGTCGACAATGCTTGGGTCAGCCTGAAGCGCTAGCGCAAGGTTAGTTAACGGACCGATGGCCACTAAAGTAATCTCACCAGGCTCCGCCTTTACAGCGTCAATGATGTATTGATACGCAGGCCGCGGATCAGCTTGTCCTTCTACTTCAGCTGGGACATTCACATCACCAAAGCCACCTTCTCCGTGTACAACGACAGTTGGGCCAACTGGAGGTCGAACGATAGGCTTACTCGCGCCAGTGACAATATCGGCTTGCAACTGAAATTTTTGTTTAAGATAAAGCGCGTTACGGGTCGCATTTTCAATGGTTACATTGCCATAAATAGTAGTAATACCCTTAAGTTCAATATCGGGGTGTGCTTCGGCAAACAGAATAGCAAATACATCATCAATACCGGGATCTGTGTCTAATATTATTTTAGTTTTCATGGGGATCACTGTCCTACTTTTATTAAGTAAATCGATACACTATAAGGTTTTACTGAATATCCTGCAATGAGACTCACAGGCCTTTCAATGCATACCAACAAGATATTCGAAGATGATTAACGACTGCGACAAACGAACTGTTACAGGGTCCTGAGAGTCATTAAAGCCCTTGGCACTATACAAAAATAGTGCACAAAGAAGTGTGATTGCTCGTCAAACTTTTATCTGTAAATGAACATAATGGTTCACTTACACGCGTGCAACTAACTATGACAAATGCATCAGCGATAACATCACTTTATTAAACACCTACAGATATTCATTTCAGGCGTAGATGAGTAAATCCACTCTACAGCTTAGTTTTGCCGTCAATACATTCATTAACCTAATCTGGCTCAATAAGTTAGTTTTTAGCTGCAATGCACTAGTCCAATCATTTTGACTCAGTCATTAATGTAACCTCTTAACCCGAGTTGAAGTTAATTTACAACACATCGAAAAGTAAAGCTTACTTGACACCCACTAATAGATTGCTATAACTTAAAGTCAAGCTTAGTTGACATAATGACAACTAATCACGACCAAAGGGATGTTGATAATGTCACCATTAACACAAAATCAAGACTGGAAAAATACCAACAAACATAATACAACTCGTTTAGCTACATGGACCCTAGCGTGGGTGATAAGTATGGCCGTCGCTAACTTTGGTCCACAATTTATTTGGCAGCAAGATTTAATCACCATAATGGCCATAGGCACTAATTTCATGATGGGTATTGGGATGATTTTAGCCAATAGACGCCAACTACTTGGCTTAGATGAATTGCAGCAAAAGATTCAATTAAATGCGATGGGCCTCAGTCTGGGGGTGGGGCTAATTGTTGGCTTGAGCTACTCAAATTTAGACACGACAAACTTAATAGCAGGTCACGCGGAAATTTCTCATTTGGTGATCATTATGGGGCTAACCTATTTAGTCGGTATTATTCTAGGCCATAGGAAGTATCAATGAAAAATCGCCTAAAAGTGCTCAGGGCAGAACAAGACTTGACCCAAGCACAACTAGCAGACTTACTTGATGTGTCCCGGCAAACAGTCAACGCGATCGAAACCGGTAAGTTTGATCCGAGTTTGCCATTGGCCTTTAAAGCGGCACGTTTATTCAAGTTACCGATTGAAAGTATCTTTGAAGACGAGCAATAAAGCTAAGGCTGTCACTAAGCAGAAAATACAGGCTAGTTAATTAACCCATTCAATAAACTGGTTAGTATCATTGTAAATGCCGCTACAAACCCCGGTGCCATTCTTGTCGCAACGGGATCATTCCGTGTAATGCCTGCTCAATTTGAGTGATTAATGCAGACTTATCTTTGCCTAAAATACCTTTAAGCACTAAATAGTTCGAAGCATGATCTGAACGAAAAATGGTTTTATCCAACTTCAGATGGCTCAATAGCGTGTGCATTTCTGTCAATAAACCGCTTTGATCTGGCAATACAAACTTACCATCAAAAACATTATCCATGCGCTCAGTTCCCAGCGGTAATGTTACCACCAGTGTGGATAAATAATCGGGCTGAGCCGCATTCATTAATTCAGCAGAGGCTATCGCATGTTGACGAGATAACTGCACACCACCTAATCCCATGAGAATCATCACTGATGATTTTATGCCTGCTTGGCTAATCTTCTGTAACGCAGCTAAAGATGAGGCAAACGTTTCGCCTTTTTTAATGCGTCCAAGCACTTCATCATCACCGCTTTCACAGCCAATATACAAAATAGATAAACCCATTTGTCGTAATTGTGCTAATTGCTCAACCGTTTTATTGCTTAGGTTACGCGGGAGACAATAACTGCTAATCCGAGTGACATGAGGCAGATGAGTATTAATCAATTCACAAATCGCTTTTAAACGATTAAACGGTAACGTCATCGCATCACCATCGGCTAAAAAAACACGGTTAAATGGATAACCAGATGCGGCAGCAGTAATAATATCATCTTCAATTTTATCGAGTTTCTGTGCTCTAAACTGTTTTTGTGGCTGGGTATACATGCGTTCAGTATCACCCCCAAAAGAATACCAAGTAAGGCGGTGAGTGAGATTCAATTTATATTATCCATTAAATTACAGTAACTAATAACAAAATAAATTGGTACCAAAAATAGTATATCAAAAGGTTAGTATACTATTACCAATAAATAAATTTGAATACTACTTTGTAGTTCCATGTGAAACTGGCCGTTATATTTGAGCCTAACCAACTTATTTTTGGACAGGAATGTGTCAGCAGCCTTGCTAAATTAGCAAGCAGCCGATTACCTCAAGTAGTAAGAAACTCGGCTTAGAATAAGCCAACAAGCCCCACCTTTGATCGTAAAAATCGAAAAAATTTTCAAATAAGTTCTGACTTCCACTAACTGACTTATCACCTTTGTGGGAAGCATTTGACAAGCCTTTGAACATCAGACAGAGTGCCTTAAAAACTAAATTAAAGTTTTAATTGGTAGCACTACGGTCTAATTTAACAGTCTACATCATAGGCTTAACTCATATGCGGCATATAGGCATTGAATACTAAAAGGCGATTAAGCAATGACGATAAGAAAAGAACAAGACATTTTCGATGAGCTAGAGCACTTATCGTCCAAGGAAGGGTTTATCGATGTTTTATCATTCTTATGCTGGAAAGATACATTCGTCCACGGGAGAAATGGCATCATAGATGAAGATGCCTTTGCCAATAATTTTGATCGTTCTAAATTATGCCGCACCGAGCTAGCCACACTATATGGTTTGATGTGTAAAACTGGAGTTACTGGTAATGGCCTAACAATCAATGAAATAGTTGAATACGCCCAACGGGTCTATGAGTTATTCGAAGAGTTACATCGGTCATTCTACAATGCAGAGGACTTTGAGGAAACGACTGAAAAGCTAGAATCATTTAAGAATTTAGCAAACGGTTCCTCGTTTATGAGAGAAGCTATATTTTATAGTGGAGAGAGCGTTTTTAAACATCAGTATCGTGATTTAGTAAAAATTAGATACCAAAAAGACAACCCATGGCTCAAGGAGAATAAAGGGTTCGTAATTGAAGATGCCATATCCGTTTTAGAAGTAATAGATAAGCTTCAATTGGAAAAGCTAAACACCTTAGTTCCTAATATTTTTCAAAAGGACAATCAAGCTCCCTTTTCATCAGCCTTTTGCTTTAGCGCTGATGAACTCCATAGGCATTCAGAGCTTAGCAAAGAAGTCACTTTCAATGTTCTTTCTGCACTGTCTGCGTCGCCAACTAGTGGTATGAATGGGTTCTCAAGCGTTGATGATTTCAATCATAGAAACGCCTTTCCAATCGTAAAGTTAGATGATGGTTTATATGCTTCATTTTTATCATTTTCTAATTGGGAGTCTCTATATGAAAGCCCCTTCTTTTGGTTTAATACCGATAGTAGCTATAAGGGTACTGCAAGCGATCACAGAGGAGAATTCACAGAAGATTTTACCGCTGACCGTCTAAGAAAAGTGTTCCCGCCTCAAAATGTATACACCAATATTGATATATACGATGGGAAAAACAGAGCGGGTGAAATAGATGTTCTGGTAGTCCATGGTAAATATGCAATCGTGATACAAGCGAAATCAAAGAAGCTTACTATTCCAGCCCGCAAAGGAAACTCAAAACAACTTAAGTCCGATTTCAAAGCCGCTGTTCAAGATGCTTATGACCAAAGCTACCTTTGTGCAGAGCTGTTACAAAGGAAAGATGTTAAGTTTAAAGACGCAGAAGGAAAGGTTGTTGCTTTGGGTGATGACTACGAATCGATTTTCCCTGTATGTATTGTTTCCGACCATTACCCAGCTCTAGCCTCCCAAGCTCAACACTTCTTGAGGCATACCGTAACGGAAACTATCAAGCATCCATACGTAATGGATGTGTTTTTGATAGATATGATGACAGAAATGTTAAGCTCACCATTGTATTTTTTAGATTTCGTTACCAAGAGAAGTGACCATGGTGATTCAATTCATTCTAATCATGAATTAACAACACTCTCCTGCTATATCATTCAAAACCTATTTTTTGACGAAAACCCAGACATGGTAATACTTGATGATGACGTCTCTGCATCACTAGAATTATCGATGTTAGCGAGGCGTGAAGATGGTTTTGATCATATCCCTAAAACGCCAAGAGGAATTCTTACAAATTATTCTGGAACCCTCATTGGTAACATTCTTGATGATATCAAAAACTCTTGTGACCTTGGCCTCATGAAATTAGGATTCCACATTCTGTCACTCAGTGAAGGCTCTGGAAACATCATTAATGATGCTATTTCGCAAATGGTTGATCTACACAAAAAGGACAACAAACATCATGACGCGACCTTACCAATACTGGAAGCAAAAAAAGGCTTAACAATCCATGTCAACAATGATGAGGATGAGGTCTCTGGTAAACGTCTAGTAGCACACTGTGAGAAAAGAAAGTACACATGTAAAGCAGATGAGTGGGTAGGTTTATGCTTTAGTCCCGTGTCATCAAAATTTAGGTTTGCTACCTATCATTGCTCAAAATGGGAACCTTCCGTCAAGATGGATAAAATAGTAGAGAGCCTACCTAAGATAAGTGATGCACATGAAGTAAAAAATGGGAAAGTCGACTTTAAAGCTAAGCAGGCCGTTAGGAAAAAAATAGGGCGTAACTCATCATGTCCCTGTGGTAGTGGTAAAAAATTTAAACGATGCTGTATTTAACTTACGCTAACTGAATTTAACCGATGGTAGAGCGAACTAGGGCTTACCAGTACTATGATAAACACCACTTACCTCAATATATCTAATTTACAACAATAATTTAGTGGCGTTATCTTTGGCGTATAAATAGAGTGGCCTGGAACATTATCGTACTGCTATTGAATAAGCTGTTATTCGATTGAAAAACCAAAGTTGTTAAACGAGGAAATTATCAGAATATGAAACCAGAATTCTTAGGAGCCAGAGCTTCCAACACAGGCGATGATTTTCATGAGTGGTGGGCTCTTCGTTTAGCATTACAATTGCTAGCCCCAGATACAAACTTAGAAGCTGTAACTGTTGAAGGTGTAAATCTTGATGAGCAAAATGAGATAGGGTTAACGGAATGGGACTCTGTCGATTGTGGCTTATTTTATGGTGGCTATACAGTAGAAAAAGCTGAAAAAGTTGTAATTGAGCAGTTAAAGTATTCACCATCAACACCTGAAAAGAACTGGACTGTTTCGGATTTAACAAGTTCCAAGTCGAAGTCTTCAAATAACAGCATTATCAAAGGACTTGCTGATTCATTTAGTGCCATATTAAAAAAAAGACCAGATCTGATCAGTATCAGTGCGTTAACAATCAGGCTAGTCAGTAATCGACCTATTGGTGCTGATCTTAAGAAATCACTTTCCGATACCAGTAACAAAAAACATGAAACACTGAGGGTTGCCAGTGGCCTCAATAAGAGAGATTTTAAGAAATTCATTATGCTTTTTGACTTCTCTGATTGTGGTACGGGGTCTCGTTTTGAGCAAGAAGAAAACGCGATTAATGAAATTTTAAATCTAACACATAGTGCTGATCGAGGGTTTGTGTTGGACTTGAAAGACCGTATTCACAAGCTTATGCTACCGGAGGCTACAGGAAGTTATATCACTAGAGAAACAGTGCTTACATGGATGAATGTGTCTGATCCTCTTGCTTTATTTCCATGCCCTTCAAGACTCAAGCCAGTAGAAAATACAATTAACAGAAATGTAGCTGTTGCGATACAAACTGCAATGGTTAATGGTGATCAATTTATCTGCCTACATGGCGAAGGCGGTAGTGGCAAGACGACCGTACTAAAACAGGTTGAATGCTTATTACCTGAAGGCTCAGTCATGGTTACATATGACTGTTATGGCGCTGGCACTTATATGGATAGTGAAGCATATCGGCATAGGCCGAAAGATGCTTACTTGCAAATAATCAATGAAACCTCGGCTCGATTGCGATTACCCTTGTTGATTAGTCAGGGTTCTTGCATTGATTTTCTCAAGGCCTTTTCGTTAAGAGTCGAAAGTGCGAGCAAAATTCTAAAAGCACAAGCCGACGATGCATTGTTGGTCGTCGTTATTGATGCTGCGGATAATACTGTAACGGGTGCTAAACAGTGTAAGCCGGAAGAAATCAGTTTTGTTCATGAGCTGATTAAGATCGGTAATCTACCAAGTAATGTTAGGCTGATGGTCTCAGCGAGAACTGGGCGTTTGGATTCGTTATCTATTCCTGTTAAATACATCCCGGTAGAGATATCTAACTTCTCAATGGAAGAAACTGCGCTAAATGTACTTAACCAATATCCCAGAGCAACCGAAGCATGGATAGAGGATTTTCATAATTTATCTAACCAGAATCCACGAGTGCAAAGTTACGCATTCGACTACGCGGATTCAGAACCGGGCAAAGCGATTGAATTTTTAAGACCCAATGGAAAGGGGTTGGATCAAATCTTTGAAGCTCGATTTGAAGAGGCGATTTTGAAGGAAGGTAATTCTGAGGTCTTGTCTCTTGTTTGTTCATCGTTAATAGCACTACCTGCACCTGTTCCAAAGCAACATTTAGCTAGTGTTGTGGGGATATCAATAGAAAGGGTTAATGATATTGTCTCTGACCTTCCCGGAATGCGTGTTCTTGAAGATAAAGTAGGGTTTCTTGATGAGGATGTTGAATTTTTTGTTAGAGAAAAGGCGCAACCAAAGCTTTTGGAAGCTTATAAGCGTTCAGCTGCACATTTCAGTGCCAACCATCAAAGTGACGAGTATTCCGCCATGCACTTGGCTTCAGCACTATTTTCAGCTGGGAAAGGCCAAGAAATCATAAAAATCATTGAGCAAAATGAAGCGCCAATAGCTATAAAAGACCAGATAATTCGCAGGGAAGTACAACGTCAGCGATTACAACTCGCAATGAAAGTATGTCGTTCAGCAGGCGAGCCAGCAGATGCGATATTTACTTTGTTGGTTGGGGCTGAGGCGATCAAAACAGATGATGCCGTAGAGAAAATTATCGCTGAGAACCCTGATTTATCCGTCCATTTTGCGTCTGATACTGTAGGCCGAAATATACTTTACTCGTCAAAAACGTATGAAAGCCATGGTAGGTTCTTATCGCATATTGTTGCTCGTGATGCAGCTGACAGAGACTTTATCGCTGCCCGCGAAAAGAAACGCATTTTTCGTGAATGGATGAATCGAAGAAGTGAGGATATTGAACGACAAAAACTCGAACAAAGCGAGCATCGATACAAACATATAGATGCGTGGCCATTAGAGCTTGAAGATATTGCCGCCGTTGCGCATTCAGTGCTAGATATGGAGGGATACGAGGCTGCATACGAGTTCATTTGTAGCTGGAAGCCGAAAAGTCTCCATTACAAAATCGCGTTCAGGTTAGTGGATCGCCTATTGCTATCGGGCAAGGCAGTCACAGTTCAAGAATTTTTGGATAGTGGCTGTATTCCAGAGCCTTGGTCATCACTATTCAACTTACCTTTAGCGCTTGTCGGTCATGACATTAATTGTGCAGCTTTTGAAAAGTCACTATGCAGCAAGGAAATACTGAAGTATTGCGATCTAAAAGAGCTGGAACAGCACACCTCTGAAGATGCAGATGATTTCAGATACGCGGAAATGCTACTTAGTGGCTGTGAAATTTTGGCTGCCAATGGGGTGGACTTGTCCTCTGTTGAGCCAATCCTTGAATATCTATGCCCTGATAAATGGCGTTTAGTCAATAACATCTACATACACAACATTCTTAAAAACGATGTTGCTTTTAGAGCATACTCTTTGTTGACACGTAATCGTGGTCTCGATGTCACAGTGGAGTCCTATTGGATTGATTCGGCTATACCTGATGATCTTGATGAGCCCGAAAAAAATAAGCAGAAGCAAAAGTTATCGAAAAAACACAAAGAGATAAAGGAAAACCTGTCAGCTTTAATATCTGTTTATGCTGTTAGAGCGGATATATTGCTGTCCAATATCATGCCTAAAGATGCTGAAGAGAAAGTTAAGTCTGCACTAGGCTCTTTGTTTTCAAATTCCTGGAGAATATCCAGAGAGCACTATTTTGAATCCATATGTAGTCAGCTCTCTTTATCTGTAGCTAAGCTATCTGTTGTACCTGGTATCGATACTAACACAGTGCTAACCCTAGCTAAGGGAGCGTTTAAACAATGGCCATCAGTGTTTTCTTCCGGTCAGCATAAAGTTATTGAAAACCTGATAAAAATACCGGAGTTGAGGCCGTCAGTTGTTAAGGATATTTACGACCGTTCAATTGAAGTAAAAGATCTAAAAACAGCAGCAAGTGAAAAAATCAGCATTCTTCTAGATTTGTCCAGAATATTGCTTTTTGTGGATAAGGATGAAGCTAGAGAAGTTTTTAAAATTGCAGTTGATATCGCTAATGATGTTGATGTCGATGCTATGCATGATGTGGCTCTTTTTTCAGCGTTATCCAAAAACGCCAAAAATCACTTTTCACCCAAAAAATCGCAACAAATAGCGACTCAAATGTCGGCAATAATAATCGAATACGGCACTCTACTTAAAGGGTATGAACATTTTCCTTGGGGCGATGCAATTTCTGCTGTTGCTATATTAGATATAGCAACAGCAATTAGACTTATTGGGTATTGGGAAGATTGTGATTTAGTTCAAGCCAGCGATACCCTACCTGCATTGATGTCTACAGGGGTTACAGAAGGAACTATAAACTCTGCGCAGGCTGCATCTTTGCTTAATTTCTGTGATGATTTGAATGATGAGCTTGTTACTAAACTGGTGCCGGTTACAAGCGTTCAAGAAGCCAGTCAACTGATAGAGGAAATCGCAAAAGCTGAGTTATTGAGATTCAACAGGAGCGGTAGTTCCAAAGTATGCCAGATGCTAAATGAGCTAGTTGCATATTCTCATGCATCGCGATCACCTAATACCATCTAAGCCGATCACCTAATACCATTCATCGCGATCACTCAATACCATCGATGCCGATCACTTTTCGGTCAAAATAGTATTGAGTGATCGGCTTGAATAGTACCGTTCGTTTTTTGTACTTTTTTGTCTGCCCGTAGGTGTTTTTAACCGTTATTCTTTTCATTTTTGATGATGAGAATGACCATGCCAACGGCACCTATTTCAATGCGTAAACTCAAAGAAATTTTAAGACTAAAATACGGCTGTAAACTCAGTCATCGTCAGATAGCAAAAAGCTTATCTGTTTCACCCTCAATCGTGTCTAAATATGCCTGTAAATCAGCAGAGCTAGACATTACTTGCTGGCCGCTTGATGAGAAGTGGGATGATAACTCTCTACAACAAGCGTTTTTCAAAACAAAGCCTCGTTTAAAAGGCTTTACCATTCCTGACTGGTCGTTAGTTCAACAAGAGCTTCGGCCTAAAACCATGACGTTGTTGCTGCTTTGGGAAGAATACAAAGAGCGGCACGCGGAAGGTTTTTACAGTTACACTCACTTCTGCCGTCAGTACAAGGCATGGCTTAAATGCCAAAAACCCTCGATGCGACAAAACCATAAAGCTGGTGAAAAACTGTTTGTGGATTACTGTGGCCCAACCATGAGTATTGTTGATAGAAGTACAGGCGAATGCCGTACTGCACAAGTATTCGTCGCGGTCATGGGGGCATCAAATTATACCTATGCCGAAGCGACTTACAGCCAGAAACTTGAAGATTGGGTGATGAGTCATGCCCGTTGTTTTGAGTTTCTTGGTGGTGTTCCTGAGCAGATCATTCCTGACAACCTTAAAAGTGCCGTCACCAAACCCTGCCGATATGAGCCTGACTTAAACCCAACCTACCAACAACTAGCGACGCATTACGATACCGTCATTGTGCCTGCAAGACCCTATAAACCAAAGGATAAAGCCAAGGCTGAAGTGGGTGTACAAATTGTTGAACGTTGGATCATGGCACGTCTTCGTAATGAAACCTTTTTTAGCTTGCGTCAATTAAATCTAAAGATTCAAGAATTACTCATCGATTTAAATCAGCGACAAATGAAAAAACATCCTGGCTCACGATTAAGTCAATTTGAAGCCATTGATAAACCAGCGTTAAAACCATTGCCCTTGCAGCCTTACAGCTACACCTTAGTGAAACAAGTGAGAGTACATATTGATTATCATATTGAGATTGAAAAGCACTATTACTCAGTGCCACATACCTTGATCAAGCAAAAACTTGAAGCACATGCCTCAGGAAAATTGGTGACACTCTACCATCAAGGCATACGAGTCGCTGTTCACCCCAGATCATACCGAGAAGGTGCGCATACAACACTTGAGCTACATATGCCTATCGCTCACCAAAAACAACAGCAATGGACACCGCAGCGATTTGAGCGCTGGGCAAGTCAGTTTGGTAAATCAACCGAGCAGTTTGTTATGCAATTGATGCAAGCTAAAAAGCATCCAGAGCAAAGCTACCGTGCTTGTATGGGGTTATTAAGCCTAGGCAAGAAGTTTACAGACCAACGTCTTGAAGCCGCCTGTCATCGCGCATTAGCCACAGGTGTTACTCGCGTAAAACAAGTGAAAACCATCTTAGAAAAAGGCTTGGATAAGCAACCCTTGCCACAAGCTCAGGGTGATTCGCTACAAGATATTGATCATAAAAATATCCGCGGCAATAACTATTACCATTAATAAAAACTAACCAATCAAAGGAAATCTTATGAAAAATATCAATCAACAAGTCAATAACCAGTTAAGTAACTTAAAGCTAAGCGGCATACGTGATGCGCTATTACAGCAACTTGAACAACCTAATCTATACGTAGAACAAAGCTTCGAAGAGCGGCTAAGTTTATTGCTTGAGCATGAAATAACGCAGCGTGACCAGCGTAAAATTGACCGCCTAACTCGACAAGCAAAGTTCAGAGTTGGCGGCACGCTTGCTCAACTCAACTATGGCGCAGCACGACAACTCGATAAAACTCAGATCCGTTCATTAGCACAAGGTGAATGGCTTCGCCTTCACCAAAATATTTTGATTACGGGAGCAACGGGGTGTGGCAAAACTTACCTCGCTTGCGCTCTTGGTCAAAACCACTGCCAACAAGGGAGTAGCGTTTATTATTTTAGGCTCAAGGAGCTATTAGAAAAGATGTTCTTAGCGCAAGCCGATGGTAGTTATCGAAAACTGATCAACAAGCTTAGCTCTGCTAATTTACTGATCTTAGATGATTGGGGATTAGAGCCATTAACGGCTCAACAACGTAGTGATTTATTGGAATTAATTGATGCAAGATATGATACAAAATCGACATTAATTGCCAGTCAATTACCGATCGAAAATTGGTATGAAATGATAGGAGAATCGACACATGCTGATGCGATTCTAGATCGACTTGTTCACGGAGCAATAAAGTTGGAATTAAAAGGCGAATCGATGCGAAAAAAACTAAATACCTTGACTGAAGCCGATCACTGAAGCTAGATTTTACGGAGGTCTACTGGCGAACAAAAAAGTGATCGGCTTGAATGGTATTGACCGATCGGCATCATGGTATTACGCACTAGTTCCATATAGCGATAGTAGTAAATATTGGCATTCAGCACTTAATCAATTGATTAAATTTAAATCACAAATCAAAGTAAGTACTCAGACAAAATCTAGTAATGATAAGCTTGATTCGACAACTAGGAATTTAACGGAGAAAGAGTTCCTTGACGGTATAAATGTTGCGGAAATTTCCTTTGAATCACCTGACGACTTTATAAACTCGATACTCGTCAAGAAAAAGGAAGCTAGCGGTGAAGATTTTTATATTACTAGCGATGACATATTGAGGGTTGTTAGCAATCGTTTGGAGTCAAAAGATCGTATTTCTTTTCTGAATTTCCTAACTGATGAGCGAGTAATTGATGCTCTTGGCTATACATGGGCTAAAACGTTAATTGACTGCATTAGCCTATGGAGTGGGTCATCTCACGCCGTATCTTCTTGGAAAGAGGAAAACCTGCCAATCTTAATTGCTAATCATTTGGGCGAGTTTTCTTATGGTGAATATTATGGCTACGATAAACGGATGCTGAAAGATGTTATTCATAGCCTTAATTTAAATAAAGAAGTCACGGTTAGCTTACTGCTGGATGGCCTGGAAAAAAATGCTGAATCTTTACCCTTACCCAAGCTATATTCGGTGATCAGGCTGCTGACTGATTATTGCAGCGAGGAACAAATTGCAGATGTCACAACTCGTTATGTTCAGCGACTAACCACACGGTTACGACTTCCAACGAATAAAATTGAGTCTGAGTGTTCAGCTGAATCAGCATTAGCATACCAACTCTACTCGTTCTTAGGCGATGTGGATACCAGGGTGAGATGGCGAGCGGCACATAGTATTAGAGCGTCTGCCAGAATGGGAGATTTTAAGAATATTGTGACGTTAACCGCTCTGTATGAGCTTAAATCCATGCCCGGCTATCGTGAAGATAATGCACCTTTCTATTGGTTGTCAGCGCGTCTTTGGCTCATCGTTACATTTGATCGAATTGCATCCGAGGTGCCCGAGGCCATCGCACCTGTCGCACGCTGGTTGTTGAGTATTGCCACTGACCAAGACTTCCCACATGTATTGATACGCCATTTTGCTAAATCCTGCTTAATGAAGCTTCTTTCAAATGGTTTTATTGAATTTGATGAGCAGGAAATTGCTGCGTTGCATGCTATCAATATTTCAGAATTAGTTTCCGAAAAATCTAAAGGTAGAGTTTCTCGGGGAAGATTTCACGGAGGTGGTAAAGAGAGAAGGTTTAGTTTTGATTCGTTAGATACCCTCAGCTATGTATACCCAAGCGCGATAAAATGTTTTGCTGATGTAAACGAAGAAATGTTTCTTGATGAGGCGGAAGCCTGGATTATTGACCGGTGGGGTAATGGTTCGGATCTGTCAGTATGGGAAAAAGAACCAAGAAAACATAAGTTTGAAAGAGCTGACTATTCCCTATACAGCCACAGTCACGGCTCCATGCCGACGATAGAGCCTCATAGCTATTACCTAGAGTGGCACGCCATGTGGTGTAGCCTCGGTTCTCTAATGGCAGAAAAAGCGTTAGCTGAGCCTGAATATGATGATGACGACTATGGAACATTAAACGGTTTTTTGAGCCGGGAAGGGTTAACTCAACCACCGCAGTGGTCAAGTGACCTTCGCAGTCCAACACCACTAGAAACACATTTTCACTATCCCCCTACTGTCGAGGCAGAAGATTGGGTGGCAACAATAACCGCCGATGATTTTGAGTTGGAGCTTGGTTTAAGCTCTGAAGATGGCAATTTAGTTGTGGATTCATATCATGATATTCGCACCAGTAATCATCGTTCCAGTGTAAGAATATCCTCTGCCCTTGTTAATCCAGAAACCGGGTTTGCATTGGTTAGATCGCTTCAAACATCCGACGACTCCCATGACTACCGTTTGCCACCTGCTGGTCATGAATTTGAGATTGATGATGGCCCATTTTTACTACGTGGTTGGCTCAATGAACACTCTGGTGATGCACGTCTAGATGAAAAGGATGTGTTTAATCATGGTGTCCGCCTAATAGAAGCGACGCCGTCTGAAAATGTCGTTGAAATACTGGGGTTGTGCCGTTCGGATAGTTATCCCGTTAACTGGCTTGACTCCTCTAATGGGGACAGCGCATTTCATTATGAAGCATGGGGTGATGTAAGAGATGACTCTCGACAGAGAGAATACTTATATGGTGAAGACTGTATCTCCAATGGCCACCGCTTGAAGATATCGCTACATCACCTAAAGCAATATCTAGATAAAGTTGGCTTTGATCTAACCATTGAAGTCGAAATAACACGAAGAGTAACTAAAGATGGAATTACAGAGTATAACGAAAAGTCCGAAAAAGAAGCACGGTACGCAAGACTCTATCTTCTCCGAAGAACTGGAGAAATCCTTACCACTGAAGGATGTGTTGGTACTTGGACACCATCTGGCAACTGAGCTGGGTTTCTCCGATAGTTGCGATACCTTGGGAAAATGGATGTCGCACTATTTAGCCGAGATGATGGATCGTGCTGAGCGTGAGGAAAACGCAGAAAAAAAAGAAAAATACCAACAGCAAACCGTTGATTTAATTTTAAAAATATGGGAACACAGAAGCTCCTTAAATGGATAGGCATACCCATTAGCCAGATTCAAGGGAATTATCGATTCTTTGAGCATACTTTCTCCTGAGGCTAATGTATGGGAGAGAAATAGGCTTGGAAAGTACGAATCCTTGGCGGCAGATTCATTCTCGATGATTGTAAATCTGTATAGAGCGCTAAATTTTATTGAGTTTTTACGATTAAAGTCTTCTAGGAATAAACAAGTACCAGCTTCAGTGCTAACTAATGAAGAGCAGGAAATATACAACTTTCTAGTTTCGTGGGCCGAAGAAGAAATGAATTTTCGTTCTAACAACGAGTTGGATATCGAAAAAAATGATGTTCAAGGTTTGTCAAAATTTATGAGTGATTATATTGATGATTTATGCGTGAAGTTGAACTTGCTCAAGGATGAGCTATCTGAATAGGAGCTTACCAGAGTATAGGAAATCGACAAATTCTTAGTATTATTGCCTCAATATATTAAAAAATTGAGCTCACTTAAAAATAAATGAAAAACAATTAAAATTGCTAACTGATTGGTTTAGATGCTCATAGGTATTGTTCCTAAACTTCTGATTTTATGGGAGAGTTACATAGCTTTCTCTTAATCAAAAGAATATTCTAGCATCCCTCACATAAACCAAGCCTGCTATTAAAAGTGGTGACACCATAAATAAGATTTCAGCATCAAAAAGGGGAGTTAAAAGTAGATACTACCTTTTCTCTAAAGCCACCTAGAATCTCAAAAGATGGTGACGTCGGCCAAGATAGATTTTGATTGTTCGAACCGGCTATTAACGGGTGTTTTGGTGCTGTTATGTGTGGAGTACTAAACCTAACTGTATGACTATCTTGAGATGGGGAACTTGCTCTTATTATTTCACTTCCCCCCAGCTTAACGGAGACCGTAACAGTATCAGACTCCCTGAATACAACTGGCACATCTGGAATCTCTTCAGCTATACGATTTGCAAACTCGACAAGCTTTGGTGCTGCAAAGGTGTACAGCCAAGCATCTTGGTTCGTAGCCTTGTCGACTCTTAAAATTCTGCCTAATACTTGCCTGAAGTAGAGTTCGGTTTTAACCCTGCTAAGGTGACAACACACCTGCAAACGTGGAATGTCGGTGCCCTCGCTAATCATGCCTACACTGACTATCCAGTTCGTTGTGCTATTCCTGAATTCGTTGATTTTAAGTGAAGGCAGGTCTTCTTTATAAGTAACTATTTCAGCGGTTTGTGCATATTCATTTCTGAGCATATTCAGAATGTATGCAGCATGCTCTATCGATGATGCAACTACTAGTCCAGCAGCATTAGGGTTGTGCAGTCTTATGTCGTCGAGCTTGTTAGTCGCCAGCGTTAAGGCATGTCTAATGGCAACATCATTTTTGATGACCGATTGGTAAGAAACTAATGAGCCTTTGAATAGAGCATCCAGGCAATTAAACGTCTTAGTTTCATTTTCTTCGTCAGTAACAGAAATTTTTTCATTATCGATCAATACAATCTTTGGGCTTCGGCATACACCATCAGCAACAGCTTCCCTTAAACCGTAGATATAATCACACTGTATCTGATTGTCTGGGTCTGTATAACGAGATAAAGCTATCGGTGCTTGATCTGAGCGCCACGGAGTGCCAGTTAACGCTAAAGTGTATTCGGCTTGGCTTTGAATATTCAATAAGATCTCTTCCCCCCAGGCGTTAGCATCTTCAAGAGAGCTGCCTGAGCAATGGTGGATCTCGTCAAATATCACGAGTACCCGATTTTGTTTTAACAGTTGCCAGAAATCCTCTTTGAAAGACAGCATGCTTTGATATGTATAAGAGCAACCAACGGCACCTATGACGCCATCGAAACGACATTCCAGCCGTTTCGAGAAAGTTTGCTTGATACCCTGCGATATATTTATCGAAGGTGAAAAGCAAAGTACAAAATCGATAAGGTCTTGCTCAAGCAGCTGAACAGCGACTTCTGAAGCCATAATCGTTTTACCAGCGCCTGGAGTTGCCAAACAAAGGAAGTGTTTATGTTTGGCACTAAAGTGCTCTAGAGCGCGATTGACGCACTCTGATTGCCATTGTCTTAGATGCATTAAGGTTACTTTTGCTGATGAGCGAGAACAGACTTAATCGCTTTGATTTGGCCGAGTAGTTTCGAGCTGTTTTCACGGGCTTGTAAATACTGGGATTCAAGGTGCGCTTTCATCTCAGGGAAGGATTGATACAACCGCATATACTCTTCTGACTCGCCAATGCTAGTGAGTAAATCAACCTCAGATTCTTTAAGACGCTTTTCAAGCTGCTGGACAGCGAGACGAGCACTTGCATTAATCAACTCGGGTTTATTAACCTTTCTTTCAGTTATTTCAGTGATAAAACTCGCTTCATGAAACAAATCCGACTTCTGATACGTAACTCTTTTAGAGTTTTTCGCTCCTTTTTTTAACAATAGACCTTTCTTAACTAGTCTCAGAATTTGTCTGTACACATACTTGCGAACCTCTACAGAATCCTTATTAGTAGGAGATATAGCTAAATATGCATCACGTAATTGAGATACACGGAAATTGTTAAAGCTCTCATCCTGGAGAATAGTATGCAACCTTGTGCATATTTTCATTGAAATTTTCGACATTACTTTCTCGCAAGAGGTAGTGGTTCACTGTCTTAAGCTCTTTGTAATGAGCTTTAAACTAAATACGGATTATAATCCGTGGCTTTATAAGCCGCAACTTTGGATAGTCTTTATCTTTAACGAGATGAAAAATGAAAGACTTAGCTATCCAATTTGGAGCAAAATTGCGCGATAAGCGCAAAACACTAGGCATTTCTCAGGATAAATTGGCATTACTAGCAGAGATTGACCGCAGTTATGCAGGACGAATCGAGCGCGGTGAAGTCAATATCACCCTCGAAAAAGCCTATCAGTTAGCAGAGGTTTTGGGGTGTGATGTCAGGGAACTGCTGCCTTAGTTTAAAAAACAATTTGTGTAATGTATTAAATTTACAATAGTTGTCATTATGGAAGTTTTTACTCTAATTGTGGCATAGTGATTTTAGGTACTGATTTGTTGTTGAACGCACTTTTTATCGTGATAATAATTTGAAATATTTCACGATTAATCACACTGATTAACGCATTTTTGCCCCATTGTGAGTTACAAGCGATCCAAAGTAATTGATAATGGGGAGCAAAGCATCGTAAATATAAAGGCTTATGGTTGAGCATAATGAAAATTATGCAAGCACTATAGGCCATCGATATCAACGTCGATTTCAGGTTGGTTTAATCTTGATTTGATCAACTCAACTTGCCTTTTCTTATTTTCTGCCTCTGATCTAGCAAATCGCTCGTTAAATTCAATAAATTCGGGCGCTGTACCCTCATAACGCTGAATGGGAGGCCACAACACATCGAGCAAAATCGCATAGCTGTCTTTGTAGTCGTCTGTCAGTTCGTCAGCTATAGCAAGTGCATGGGCGTACTCTTTGGGAGTAACAATCCCCTCGCGACCAAACGGTAAAGCGTTTTGTAATTCCTTAGCAAGAAACTTAATTTTTTTAATATCCACTGTGCAAACCTCTAGAACTACGGGTTAAGTTGAAGGAAAACCAAAGGAGTTATTTGGTAGTTTTATGTTCTTTTAGAGCAAAAGCGGCTGTTTTAAAAAACTTTTCACATAAGTCGAAGTGATAAATATTACCATCCTCCTGAGAGTCATATCCAAATCAAGCACTCAGCTCAACGAACTCAGCGTATCTATTTCCATGCACTTCAATCATAACGGTTTCCTCCCAAACATCACAAATTCTATTAACTTCGGTTTGCCCCATTCCTTGCTAGGGATGCCAATTCGCCGATTTCAACTTACTGAATAATTTTCAGTCTATTCGGGTAATAAAGGTTTGCTCGTCATCCACAAAAGCTACAAAGCCGCCGTGATAGATAAATACCCGACCATGCCGCTCAACTAAGCAGGCAAGCTGTGGGTTCAAATCTTCTTCGTTACCCTGTCTTTGATATGTGCCGATATCGGTGATTACGCCGCTGAGAGTAGGCAAATATCTATAAGTTCGCTTTGCTTGATCAACCAGGTTCAATTCGCTGGCGGTAGAGAAGCAAGAGGGTATCGTACCGGCTTCTTCGATAAACATAGTTTTCAGTTCTTCAAAAGCTGTGATCACTAGCCAGTCGATGCCGTTAATATGATGGATAAACATTGAGTTTCTCGATAATTCTGATGCGGCGATTTTAACATTATCAGGGGCAGAACGTAGTAGAGATTTAGTCATTCTGTGCAATTTACGGTCATTCACTAGGCCAGCTTGAAACACGTCTTTGCCCCAATACGTTCTATCCAAGAAATCTTCATGGACAGAGCAAATCCTGATAAGCCGTAGCATAACTAATATGACGTACTCAAGGCTTGCCTACTTCCGGTAACCAAGTTGTTGAGATACGCTAACCCATATCCATGAAGCCGTTTGTGACGTGATGGCGGTAATAATGACTAAGACGAGAGATAATCGGCTCTGCGAGTGGCCATATGAATCATTACGAAAAAGGTCGTCACACCCCAAATATAAGTACTTTACAGCGCTTAGACGATGAACTCGATGTATCTATAAATTATTTTCTGTAAAAATAATGCATCAGCAAAGCTCGCCTGATATAAAAATTACCTGAACAGGAAAATTAGCATTAATAGAGGAGTTTGAATATAAAATGGAAGAGTGATGCTATTTACATAACTTTATGAAGTGTCCACCTTATTATAAAAATCAAATCAAATAATGAGTTGATAGCCGATTACCATGTCATTTACAATTGAAGTTTGTATATCTTTACTCATCTCAAACTTTTAACTGACTAACGAAGAAGTAAATACATGGCAGATATTGTAATTAGAGCAAGGAGAAAAATAAAACATGGATTAGTGGCTATGCCCCTGAGATAGGTTGATCATTACCACACCAAGGGCAACCAACAGCATACCAATCCAAGCTGTCATGTCCAGATGCTGACGATAGAAGAGTGCAGACAGAAGTGTCACTGTAACAATAGCCATTCCAGCCCAGAGCGCATGTACGACACCGACAGGCATTCCCTTCATCGCCTGGCCTAAGAAAATAAAAGCCGTCAAATGCCCCAAAATCACCATGACAGCAGGGAGTGGTCGCGTGAAACCATCGGTCGCCTTAAGCGCCACATGAGATAAGGCTTCAGCCATGACACCCAGTAATAGAAAGATCCAACTCATAATATAAGCCTTAAATTTAAAATGTTCGGCAGAATAAGTCCGCTGCTTTGATCGAAATAATGATTTGTTGCGGCTATTATATTGATATTTACTCAGATGATAATCGGGTTAAATAACAAATCACTTTTACCCATTCGTAATAAAGATAGGTAGCCCAAAATAAAAAAGGTGTCGCCACAAATGACAACACCTTTTCAGTCAGATCTTATTAGTTAAAATAAGTTACTGGTTTAAGTTTAATTACTTTCCCAGATGCTCGGCATGAAAACGCAGATGGTTTTCGATAAAGCTGGAGATGAAATAGTAGCTATGATCATAACCTTCACGATAATTAAGCTCTAGAGGGTAACCCTTAACCTTAGCTGCAGCTTCGAGCACTTCGGGCTTCAACTGCTCGACAAGAAAGTTATCGGCGTCACCTTGGTCTACCAGAGCCGGTACAAATTGGGTCGCCTGGCGCATCAAGACGCTGGCATCATATTCCATCCATGTCGCCGAATCGCGGCCTAAATAGGCAGTCAACGCCTTCTTGCCCCAAGGACAATTAATCGGGTTACTGATCGGGCTAAAGGCCGATACTGACTGGTATGCATCAGCGTTACGCAGCGCGATAACTAACGCACCATGCCCGCCCATTGAGTGGCCCGCAATAGAACGTTTATCACTGACAGGGAACATAGATTCAATCAGTTTTGGCAGTTCATCGACGACGTAATCGTACATACGGTAATGGCGATTCCACGGTGCCTGCGTCGCATTGACATAAAAGCCCGCGCCTTTACCAAGATCGTAGCCTTCATCATCGGCGACATTCTCGCCTCTGGGGCTGGTGTCCGGCGCGACGATAGCAATACCAAGCTCTGCAGCCAGTGCTTGTGCCCCAGCTTTCTGCATAAAGTTTTCATCGGTACAAGTCAAACCTGAAAGCCAGTACAGAACTGGGACCTTCTTACCACTTGATGCTTGTGGTGGCAGATAGATAGCAAATCGCATCTCACAATTTAACGTTTGAGATTGATGACTATACTGTTTATGCCAACCACCAAAACTCTTATTTACACTCATATTTTCAATTGTCACGCTTGAGCCTCCTTAATCGCTCCGACTTAATTAGTGATACCACTGACTAAGTCGAAACAGCAGGATGAATATCTTATCGATGAGTATTACTTATCAAAATGAATAACAGTACGGATACTCTTACCTTCGTGCATAAGATCAAACGCATCATTGACCTGCTCAAGACTCATGGTGTGAGTGATGAAGTCACTCAACTTAAACTCACCCGCTAGGTAACGTTCGACATATTCTGGTAGTTCAGAGCGGCCTTTAACACCACCAAATGCACTGCCTTTCCATACCCGACCCGTGACTAACTGGAATGGACGGGTAGAGATCTCTTGGCCTGCACCCGCAACACCAATAACCACTGACTCACCCCAACCTTTATGGCAGCACTCAAGTGCAGAGCGCATCACATTAACGTTACCGATACACTCAAACGAGTAATCGACGCCGCCGTCGGTCAACTCAACAATCACGTCTTGAATTGGCTTGTCGTAGTCTTTCGGGTTAATAAAGTCCGTAGCACCCAGTTTACCGGCTAACTCAAATTTACTTTCGTTAATATCGATAACGATAATGCGAGACGCTTTAGCCATTGTCGCGCCGATAACGGCCGATAGACCGATACCGCCCATACCGAAGATAGCGACCGTGGCGCCTTCTTCAACCTTGGCGGTATTCATTACTGCGCCCATACCGGTTGTGACACCACAACCCAATAAACACACTTCTTCAAGTGGTGCTGCAGGGTTCACTTTCGCCAGTGAAATTTCAGGCAACACGGTATATTCAGAAAACGTTGAGCAGCCCATATAATGGAAGATATCTACGCCATCTTTAGAGAAGCGAGTGGTACCGTCAGGCATTAACCCTTTACCTTGAGTGGCACGAATTTTCTGACACAGGTTAGTCTTGCCAGACTTACAGAATTTACATTCGCCACATTCAGGCGTGTAAAGTGGAATAACGTGATCACCCACTTGTACGCTAGTGACACCTTCACCGATAGATTCAACGATCCCGCCACCTTCGTGGCCTAGAATACAAGGGAATATACCTTCTGGATCATCGCCAGAAAGCGTAAAAGCATCGGTATGGCAAACGCCTGTTGCGATCATCTTGACGCGTACTTCACCCTTCTGTGGTGGCATTACATCTACTATTTCCATAGATAGTGGCTCGCCTACAGCCCAGGCGACTGCGGCTTTCGATTTGATTGTTTGTGCTGTCATCTTAATATCCTTAATTGATAATATTTAAATAGCGGTCTTATCTGAATAAGAACCACGGTTAATATGAAACTATTATAGCTAACGCCCGGAGATTGATAATCCCACCTTTATGCAAATTACTTTTACCACATGGTAATAATTGATTATTGCCTCCCCTACAACAAGTAATGGCAGACCTAAGTAGGTGTTTGCGACAACAAACAAGCCAAACATTAACTTGTAAGCACTAAACCTCATGTTCAATGACTCTGAAATTCAGAACTTACCTCAACTGACTATCTTTACTGGCACGGCGATTAACCTTGCTTACCTCTTTTTGTCTCTTATCCGACTCACTCTGGCAGCCAACACAGAGTCGAACACCTGCAACGGCTTTTCTACGATCCTCAGGAATTGGGCATTCACATTCCTCACAAAAAAGTAGACTTTGACCGACTGGCAATCGACTCCGGGCTTGGGCGACGCCATCCTCAACACTGTTGTCTATTTGATCTTGTACGGCGCCGTCTTTAGACCAACCACCAGCCATTCAGCCTCCTACTCTTTAAAATTTATTCGTGATGTAAATATATCTATCAATTTGATCTTGCACCGTCATCCAAACGCCATTATCTCGACCAACCACCAGTCATCAGATTATTCTACACATTACCAACTAATCAAACTTAGAGTCGCTTGAAGTCAATCACTCAACAGATGAATGAGACCGCTTAGCCGATACCAGCCAATAGGTAACACCCAACGCGATAATCACAGTAGCCGAAGCCCATACATATTCCGGTCCCACCTCTTTAAAATCTAAGACGATAATTTGTCTTGAGATGGCCATCTGTGCGGTCGAAATGACTATCTGCGCTAGTTAACGACAGTAGGGTTGCAACAATACAATATCGCCGGATAACCGGACATAACGTGCTGGAGCCATGATCTTTTAGAGATAGAAGTGCCAGTGAACTTTATTATAGTATTTAAGTCAGATAGCACAGCCATAAATTTATGACACGACAAGCGAACTAGAGGGCATATCAGCCTTACTTATTGAGGCTTAACTCATTATCAAGCTTCATTCATAGACAGTTATTGACTATTAAGCTTTACGCTCGGTGACACCCATCAGTTCAGCTGCTATATCTAGGTTGAACTGACTATCTCATTCCCGAATACAGGTTGGACCACATCGCCCCATGACCTGTCCATTGAGGGAATAGAGATCGGCTTGTTTCATATAAAAGAGTTGCCAACCTCTATCTTGAGCTGCCCATAGCATGGCCCGTGGACTGTCTTTGTTGTAATCGATCGATTCGATTGGATCCGTCACTATGCCGAGGCGAATAGTCATAATGTGTATTTTTATCTCAGGTAAATAGTACGTGTCATCGGATTCATTTAGGCTTACGCCACAAAGTAAGTCTTGAGAAAGTGTTCAAACGGATTTTCCTCATTTAGCTCTAACGCTTGCTGCTTTTGCAATGACTCTCGGGCCAGATTTTGAAAGAGGGTTTTCTCAGATTCGGATAACGCCTGCTGGCTAAGATGCTGTTTATGCTGTTTCGCCTGAGTCAACATCTGCTTAGTAAAGCCTTCCCCCTGTGTGATCGACTGCATAATTCTTGCCGATGGCGTTAATGAACTTTGCAATATCTTGTCTTGTTGAGCCGAAATGGCATCGCGATATTCCTGAGTTTCACCTGATTCTCCATTTAAAGAACTAACTTTATGGGCTTTATCCAGTAGCTCTGCGACAGGTATAAGCTCATCCAGTAGTTGCCGAGCCATTTGTTGAAAAGCAATCGGCTCCCCAGCGTTTTGCAAGATCAATGAAGGCTTTCGTCCTTCCTCTATCACCAGCCGCAGGTTAGTCTTTATTTCTTCATCTTCGATCGCAGTGATCTCGGGGCTGTCGGACAGCAGGCAGAAGAGCAAAAATGTATCCAGAAAACGGATTTGCAGTGCATCGATGCCTAGCGGTAAGAAAGGGTTGATGTCCAAAACGCGCACTTCGATATATTCGACGCCACGCTCTTTTAACACTTGATTCGGCTTCTCTCCGGGGCTCATCACGCATTTTGGACGAATATCGCTGTAGTACTCGTTTTCAATTTGTAAGATATTGGTGTTTAGTTGGCGATATTCCCCATTAACTTGGATACCGATCTGCTCATAAGCCGGGTAACTCTTATGGATAGCCTGATCCAGATTGTCGAGATAAGTGTCTAAATTATTCAGGCTAACCTTTATCGAAGCCTGTGCCTCACTCTTATAGCCAAGATCGCTCATGCGTAATGAGGTGGCAAAAGGCAGACCCAAGGTATGCTCGCCAATCAGATTTAAATTATGGGGTTTGTCGGCTACAAAACTAGTATCGAGCACCGGAGAGGCGCCGAACAGGTAACTTAACAACCAGGAGTGACGATGAAAGTTGCGTATCAGACCAAAGTAGCGCTCCGATCTAAATGCTTGCAACTCACCCAGATCACCCCAAAGGGTTTGGGCAAGAGGCCAAAACGCTTCCGGCATGGAGAAGTTATAATGAACTCCCGCTATCGACTGCATAATTCGCCCATACCGATGTGCCAATCCCTGCCTGTAGATATGTTTCATCTGACCCAAATTCGAATGCCCGTATTTGGCGATGGGAATACTGTTTTCCCCCTCTAGACGACAGGGCATACTGGACGGCCACAAATACTCCTCACCAATATTACTCTGTGTAAAACGATGCAGCAGTTCCAGATAGTCGATGCAATCATCTACCTGCTTGAATACCGGGGTGATAAACTCGAGCAATGCCTCGGAATAATCGGTCGTGATGCTGCCATGAGTTAACGCAGAGCCAAGTGCTTTGGGGTGGCTAGTTTGTGCAAGCTTGGCCAGTGGCGTGACTCTCAGCCCCTCTTTTTCTATACCACGTTGAATATTCGTCAGTAAGCTGTAGTTGTTCACATCATCGAGCTTGTGCAAACGTGTATGGTATAAATTAGACAAGGAAGTCTTCCTTCATAGGAGAGGATTATAATCTTACTGATTATTCAGATCGCAGTAACCCGGAGCTCAAAGATATTTAAGCGAGCAATTTTATCTACCCACACCGCAATAACAATCCCCTTAACGGTAATTAACTCTTACCACACGGTAATAATAAATCACTCATCTGAAGAGTAATTCCATTGCATTTGGGTTACGTCGAGAAGCGAGAAAATACTTAACGATCATTTTTCCAAGCTAATATTGTCATGCCTGCATTTCATTACCTACATTATTACACGTTAGCAAAAGTAATTTGCCGAATAGACGGATTATACTTTTCCTGTATATGAATATAATACTCCATCGAAGTGAATGTGATTTACCCCAAGTGCTACTTGGTCTGATGCCGATATCTAATTCTTGATTAGCCAGCTTGCCAAAAAAGAACAATCTAGAGCCGCTTAATTAAAGCTGCAATGCTCAGAATTTGGTTTTTTTACATTCGAAACGAAAACAAATAGGCGCAAGCCTGAGAGGTTCTGTGGGGCTAAATGCCCGGGACAATTTAACTATTTATTTGGAGTTTGTAATGACCAATATTGTTGTGATCGGTGGCGGCGCCGGTGGTATGGAGTTGCTGGGTAAGATCAGCAAAAAACTGGGTAAGCGTGGCAAAGCCAATATTACTCTAGTAGATATCAGCAGCCACCATATCTGGAAACCGCTCTTACATGAACTGGCGGCTGGTAGTCTGGATGAAGGGCTAAATGCCGTCGATTATCGCGTTCAAGCCGCTCAAAATAGTTATAACTTTGAGCAGGGTGCCCTGACTGGCGTCGACCGTGAAAATCGAAATATCACCCTAGCCGCGATGAAAGATCAGCATGGCAATGAAATTCTCCCCGAGCGTCATGTTGATTACGACTATCTAGTGATAGGCATAGGGGCGATCACCAATGATTTCGGTATTCCCGGTGTCCGCGAACACTGTGATTTTTTAGACTTGACCGAACAGGCCATGAATATACGTCAGAAAATCCTCAACAGATTCCTGCAGCATGCCAAGAATCCTGAGCAGGGCCATTTCGATATTACCATCGTAGGGGCTGGCGCAACAGGCACTGAGATGGCTGCCGAGATGCACCATGTTGCCGACACTCTGAGTGGTTATGGCTACGAGATCGCAGAAGATCTGCTGAGGGTTAACCTGATTGAAGCTGCCGATCGCGTAATGCCGGGTCTGAAGAAGGAGTGCCTGTACGGAGCCGTCGATAAACAGCTACGTGCTCTGGGCGTGAACATCATGACCAATACTAGTGTTACTCAAGTAACGCCTGAGGGAATGTACACTAAAGAAGGGCTGTTCATTAAATCAGATATGATGATTTGGGCGGCGGGAGTTAAAGGTCCTGACGTTCTGGGCACCCTGGGACTCGAAGTTAACAAGATGAACCAGCTCATGGTTTACGCCAATTGCCAAACTACCACAGACGAGCGTATTTTTTCCTTCGGTGACTGTGCCGCCTGCCCACAGCCGGATGGCTCTTTCACGCCTGCCCGAGGCCAGACAGCCCGTCAGATGGCACTGCTGGTCGGTGACAACCTGATCCGCATATTAAAGGATAAGGATGCCGAGCTCAAAGAGTATCTTTATAAGGATCTGGGAGGATTTGTGAACATGTCTAAGTTCTACACTGTTGGCAATATGTTTTCATTTATCGGCGGGGGAATAGCCATTAAAGGATGTCCGGCCCGCTTTGTCTATGCTTCCTTATATCGCAGGCATATGCTCGCCCTGCATGGCCCGATAAAGGGCTTGTTACTTATGGGACTCAACGGCATGCAAAGCTGGCTGCGCCCACAACTTAAGTTGTGGTAGGGGAACGGCCTTAGGCTTACTAAAGGAGTCGCCTAAAATAAACTGAAGGTCTTAATAAGCCAGTTGGTTCTCCCAACTGGCTTATTCATGTATGAGGTTTAAGAAATATCTGGATATTTTGAGTGCAATCAGAGCAAGTGCATGAGCGCAGAGAAAAAGCTAAGTTTCCATGCGTTACCTGCATGTTTACCTAGAAATTGGCAGATAGAAAATCGCTTACATTGGATACTTGTTGCAGGATTCGCCGTTTCAATTCTGCGGGCACTAGAAGGCTTTACTAACTCTGTATTCCAGTTTATGGATGTGCCACTGACGCCCCAAGTTACAGCTGTATCAGTAAGCGAGCTAAGAGTGTTGAAATCAAGTATCGGGTAAAGAGTCATGGTCGGTCCTGTGGCGCATGTTGTTATTAATTCAACAGGTCTCAAAGTTTTACCGATAGTAAGCGAACGGGTATAGTAGGATGGGCAACACTGTGGATCGGCTGGGATTGTCTTCAGGAACGAGTACAGGAACTGATTATTGCGAAAGAAATGCTGCAGGATGGCGTTGACCTCCAAAATCTGTGATCAAGAGACAGAGCGTGCACCATCAGATGAACTGTCTGATTTGCTGCCGTGGAACGTTGATTTAGGTGAAACAGAATAAGCTTCACCGGTTCATTGACCGCTTACCAATGAAAATTATGCGTTTGTAAGTAAAGCGTGTACGAATAAGCTAATAAACGTTTAAAACACTTCATTTTCTTTCAATAGTTTTGTTAACAACTTTAATCGTTGCGTATTTTCTTCATCATCTCTAAAAGCTATCACTAATTCTTTTTCCATAATTATAGAGACAGTTTCTATCTTGGAAGACCATTCTTGTTTAGACAAATGTTGCATGACTACAGGATCGGTAATCGCCACATCTCCTCGACCAGCTAATAGTTTTTTTTACAACAATAATTCATTCGACGCACGTTCTACGTTATGTGGATATTTTTTAATCGCGTTATCAATAATTTTTGGATAATGGTATGTACTAACAATTCCGACTGAATATTTTTCAAATAACTCATCAATACTGTCAAAATTAACGACTTTGTCTGCGATTTTTAAGATGGCGATTTCTGACCAGTCAACCGCCGGAGAAATTATAGCCCCATCAAATACATCTTCAGGCCACGCAGGAAAAATTCCGATATATTCATTATTGGTTTCTACTAAATATTTAGACCTTTTCCAAGGATAAAACTCAACGATAAGAGTGATATCTTGCTTTTGTAACAGTTTTCTTAATTTCTGAATTGAATGTCCCTGATTTTCTACTTTTGATCCAGCATAAGGAGGCCATTCTAGCGATGTTATCTTCCAAGTTTCTCCGGCATGTAACGTGGGCATAAATACGATTGAACACAATAAAATAAATTTGACAATCAACATCCTTGTTTTCCTCAATTAATGTTTTTAACAGTTCCAATAACTATAGTGTAGTTAAAATTTTTCAATCGATTTCTGGTTACGGTGTTTTTCAAGACATTTGTCGCCTAAATTGTTAAGCAGCTTCTTTGTGTTGCTCTGGATTTAACTCCACAGCGCCTATGGGCTGCCAGTTTCGCTCTTCTTTTGACCATTGTTCTGGATGTTCATTTCTTTTTGTCTGATATTGCGTAATACCATTATGCCGATCGGTCAATACCCATTTAAGCCGATCACTTTTTGTTCGCCAGTAGATTTCCGTAAAATCTAGCTTGAGTGATCGACTTCAGTCAAGGTGTTTAGTTTTTTTTGCATCGATTCGCCTTTTAATTCCAACTTTATTGCCCTGTGAACAGGCCGATCTAAAATGGCATCTGCATGCGTCGATTTTCCGATCATTTCATACCAATTGGCTATCGGTAACTGACTCGCTATTAAGGTCGATTTTGTATCGTATCTTGCATCAATTAATTCCAGTAAATCGCTACGTTGCTGCGCCGTTAATGGCTCTAATCCCCAATCATCTAAGATCAGTAAACTGGCACTACTAAGCTTGTTGATCAGTTTGCGATAACTGCCATCGGCTTGTGCTAAGAACATCTTTTCTAATAGATCTTTGAGCCTAAAATAATAAACGCTGCTCCCTTGTTGGCAGTGGTTTTGACCAAGCGCGCAAGCTAAATACGTTTTACCGTAACCCGTTGCGCCGGTGATCAAGATATTTTGGTGAAGGCGAAGCCATTCACCTTGTGCTAATGAACGGATCTGCGGTTTATCAAGTTGCCGTGCTGCACCATAGTTTAGTTGGCCAAGTGTGCCGCCAACTCTGAATTTTGCAAGGCTCGTTAGGCGGTCTATTTTACGCTGATCTCGCTGAGTTATTTCATGATCAAGCAGTAAACTTAACCGTTCTTTAAAGCTTTGCTCAACGTATATACTCAAGTTAGGCTACAGACTCGCAATAATCTAGAGAAAATTATTGTTACTACAGCATTTATAGCAATAAGGTTACTTCAGATGAGAGAGCTGATTGCCAGAAAAAAGAAAGCAAAATCAGTAAGTTGCGCTCAATATTACAGTCCACTTGAGTTGAAGTTGATGTGGGTCAAAGACCGAGCATAAGGCTGTACCGAAAGAGCCACCCTCAATGTAAATGTACTGGGCATATTATGCACTGGCAAAGCTTGGGCGCTGACACGATAGCAAAGCAACAGGAATTGTCGGCTGGCTGGTTTGTATTAAGCCAGCTTCTTGAGGGAGCAATCTTAATGCTACAACAGATAAAGGACATGTGATCAAGAGACAGCTTCTCAACAAGGCAATACAAAAGGCTCAAGTGTGCCTTTTGTATCTTTTTACTTTTTACTTTTTACTTTTTAACATATGTCCAGCAATGACATCCATCAAAGCAGGAGAGAGACAGTCAAACGGCTCTAGCCCTAAACTATTCAACTGCTTTCTAATCACATCCATATCTTTAGGATCTGTGCCTGTTTCAATAATTGATGAAACAAATGCGGCAAACTCAGGAGCCGCCCAGCCACTTTCTGTTGAAAGTTCGGTATGAACGAAGTCTAAACCAAAGAAAGGATGTTCTTTATTGTCAATACGGCCATACATATGCACGCCACATTTCTGACAAGCAAAGCGTTTAATTGCCGCATTTTCGTCTATTACTTGTAACTTTGTCCCATTGCTTGAGACTGCTAAGTTTTCACTCGGTACTACAGCAACTTGAGAGAAAACCACCCCTTCAGGCTTCCAGCATTTTGAGCACCCGCAAACATGATTATGTGCAGTTTGAGTGGTGATACGTACCGTCACTTTGTTTTTATGACAGTGACATTTCAACTCACCACCAGAAAAATGATTAGATGAAGGTGTAATACCTTTATCTACACTAGGGTGAATACGAATGATGCTTGATGAGCCGAATAGACTTTTATATTGGTTTACAATCTTATTGAACATACATACGTTCTCTATTTTATTTAATAGAAACCATTAATAGTTGTGGTTTCCATATTACTCGAATTTAACATCCGACATTTGAAATTCTATTAGCGATAACCATTCTTATGCCAGTGGAGCAAACTCTGCAGCAGCTTTACGGTGAGCGGTATAAATGGCTTCGCCATCACTTTCCGCATCAAAGATAACCGTCACATCTGGTGAAAAAAGAATAACATCGCCTACTTCAGCAACATATTTATTACCTTGCTGGTCTCGCATAACAATCTTACCTTTTGTCACGACTTTATATTCTACAGAATCATAGAAGTATTCAAATTCGACACCTGGCTGCATGGCGAAGTGGCCAATTGTCAGCGCGTTTGAATTATTGGTAACAGCAACTTCAGCCATTTGGCTTTGCAACCCTTCAATTTCAAGAATTTCATTTAGTTCGTTCAAATTAAATGAACCCGCTTTAAATAGCGATATCCCTGGCTTATCAATCATTGTGGTCATATTTAGTTTATCCATTTAATTTAACATAAACCCCGATAGAGGTGCTTTATACATTATTTGAGTTTGCTTGGTATTTACATACAGACTATTAAAGATAGTAATAACATCTTCAAGGCTTTCATTATTTCTTTCAATGCGAGTTTCGCACCTAGAAATTAAATTTAATTTCGTTCCATCAATCTATATATCCATCAGGGCTACCGCTGAAACCTGACATAAAAAAGCGCCGTAACGCTTTTTTATTAAATCAATTCCTCCCAGAACTGATTGATAAAACAGAAACGAACTCAGACTTTAGCCGTTATTCGCGACATGAGTCGCGATGGCGTCCATCAATACAGGAGACAAGGTGTCGTAAGGCTTGAGCCCTAACTCTTTAAGGGTTTTACGCACATCTCCCATGGATTCAGGCGCTGCGCCCGACTCGATGACCGATGAGACAAATGCGGCAAACTCCGGTGCTGACCAACCTTGCTCTAAAGATAGTTCGGTATGGACAAAATCTAAACCATGGAAGGGGTGGCCCGTGTTTTCGATGCGGCCAAACATATGCGTACCGCACTCATTGCAGGCATAACGCTGAATCGTTGCCGATTCGTCGATAATGATCAACTTGTGAGGATTTTCAGTGACGCTCACCTTGTCACGTGCGACAACGGCAACTTGAGAAAACAAGGCACCTTCAGGCTTCCAGCATTTGCTACAACCGCAAACATGATTGTGGGCAGTCTGTGCACCAACAGCAACTTCAACGGGCTTGCTACTGCACTTACACAATAAATAACCGCCAGAAAAGCCATCACGACCGGCAACAATACCGTTATCGACTTGAGGGTGAATTAAAGTTTTAATAATGATTACTCCATGGATATTTAGTTAAGACAACCTCCATCTGAGGCTGTCTGTTTGGTTTGAATTACATAGCTTTCTTGAAAATATTAATAATATCTTCAGTGGTTGCCTTTCTTGGATTTGTTAAGGAGCAGGCATCATTCAGGGCGTTGATTGCCATAAACTCAAGCTTGCCCTCCTTAACACCAAGATCAGACAGTTTCTGATCTGTGCCAACCGAAGCAGATAGCTTCTCGATAGCAAGGATGCCAGCTTCAGCAGCATCGACTAACGTCATGCCCACAGTATCTACACCCATCGCTTTCGCCACCTCGGCAAAACGCTCCACTTTTTCAGCCGCGTTAAAACGTGACACTACCGGTAACAAGATGGCGTTACAGAGACCGTGCACCAGGTCATAGGCACCACCAAGTTGGTGAGCCATCGAGTGTACATAGCCTAATGAAGCATTAGAGAACGCCATACCTGCAAGGTACTCACCGTATTGCATAGCCTCACGAGCCTCACGATTTTCACCATTGTCGACTGCCGCTTTCAGGTTTTGGGCAATAAGCTCAATAGCTTTAACTGCTAACGCATCAGTTATTGGCGTGGCTGCCGTCGACACATAAGCTTCTACCGCATGAGTCAATGCATCCATGCCTGTCGCTGCCGTGAGGAACTTAGGCATTGCAACCATCAACTCTGAGTCGTTTACTGCAATTATTGGGGTCAGGTTTTTATCTACAATCGGGTATTTAGTTTCATCTTCCTCATTGGTCACGATGGCAAATATCGTCATCTCTGCTGCAGTACCAGCTGTAGTATTCACCGTCACCAGAGGAAGTTGTGACTTAGCCGACAGATGAACCCCTTTAGAGTAATCACGAATGTGACCGCCGTTGGCCGCGACCAATGCGATGCCTTTAGCACAGTCATGTGAAGAGCCTCCGCCGAACGAAATAACGAAGTCACATTTTTGCGCTTCGAGCAGAGCCAAACCCTGATCAATATTTTTTTCTGTCGGGTTCGGCTTAACGCCATCAAAAATTGTGAATGCGATATCGTGAGTAGATAACTCATCTGTCAGCTTATCCACCAACTTGATATCTACTAATGCCTTATCTGTAACAATCAGTGCCTTGATGAAGTTTCTTGCCTGCAGTTCTTTGCCTAACAATTTGATAGCATGTTGTCCCATCAGAGACATTGGAGGCATATAAAATGTAGTACTCATTTGTCTTTCCTTGTATTGAATAAAAAAGGGTAAATTTGCTAATGGGTCGATAATTTTGAGGCGATAAACTGGCCTAGGTTTGATGTCAAAGCCTGAATATCTTTGCCTGTATCGCTTGGATGACAAGGATTATATTCTGCTCAAAAATAATGATAATCCCATAATTTTGAAAATATCTTTTTCCCCTCAGTAACAATTTAAGGTGTAAAAAGAACTCCCCCCCTTTGTGATATCAGAACAAAAGGAAATTCACTCTTATTTAAGATACAAATTGCATCTCCAGAATTTTTGACGATAATGAGTATTATTGAAGACCTATAATTACTAGGAAACAACAATGTTTAATTGGGAAGGCGTTAGCGAATTTGTCGCCGTTGCAGAGGCAGAGAGCTTTACTAAGGCTGCAAAACGGCTTGGGATATCAACCGCGCAAGTCAGCAGGCAGGTTAGCGCATTAGAAACCCGAATGGCTACTAAGCTGTTTCACCGCACCACACGTAAAGTGTCGGTGAGCGAAGTGGGCCGGATCTATTATCAACACTGCAGACAAGTGCTCGATGGATTAGAAGAGGCCGAGCGCGCAATTACCAATTTACAGAGTACACCGAGAGGGCTGTTAAAAATTACCGCCCCAGTAACTTATGGTGAAAAAACGCTTGCGCCGCTGGTGAACGACTTTATCGCTAAATACCCGGAGCTTGAAGTAAAGATAAATCTAACGAATCAGAAGGTCGACTTAATCGATGAGGGGTATGATCTCGCCATTCGACTCGGACAGCTTGAAGACTCGAGTATGATGGCCAAAAGACTGTGCTCCAGAACTCAATATGTCTGCGCCTCCCCAGATTATGTTTCAACTTTTGGCATACCTCACTCACTGTCGGAGCTGGAACAACATAACTGTCTGCTGGGAACATTAGATTACTGGCGATTTCAGGAAAATGGAAAGACGAGAAATGTCAGGGTTAAGGGTAATCTGACCTGTAACAGTGGCCATGCACTCGTTGATGCCGCGATAAAAGGCATAGGCATCATTCAGCTACCTGACCACTATGTCTTGCCTTTTTTAGAAGATGGACAGCTTGTTCCACTACTGGAGCAAAACCGTCAACCTAAAGAGGGGATCTGGGCACTTTATCCACACAACAGACACCTATCACCTAAGGTGCGCATGCTACTCGATTACCTGAGTAAGGCTCTAAGCTAAGTGCTGATTCCGAGGGATCCCCCACAAATTTAGTAGGATTATTGCGGAGCCAGTATTAAATTCTGCAGCATCTAAATGGCTGACTGACAATGCGATTTCAACAGCTTCAAATTCCTTTCTTTGTATGCTCTCAAGCTAATAAATTAGTTTGAGAGCATGTGCGGTGCTTTATTGTGTTTGCTTGATATTACCTGTGTTTACCAGCAGCTTTGACTGCTAAACTTAGCTGGGGATATCAATTAAGCCCCTAGGGCATGAAATATGAACTCACGGATAGAGTAGCCACAACCTCCTCTCTCCGATTTTAAAGAACAATCTATTACACGAGACCTATGCCTCATGAATTTCGGTCGTTATCGCATATCCGATCACCATACTTTACCTAATGACTATAGTCATTTTATGAGCTTAAGCTCTAAAACGTTTATGTCCAAAAGTGTGTTTGAAAGTGATCAAACTTTATAAATACCACGTTACATGTAACTAACTATATGTAATTGTTTTATATGGATTTGTTTGTTGTTGCGATTTTATTGAAATTAAACCATCAATTAATCTCAGTAAATCTATTGATTTTAGCTTTTAATACAATTACTTACTACAATATAACTGTGTAACATTGCTGTTTTTAGCACTAACACCACTTAACACCATATTTTTCCGTATTAACGTAGCGTTTTGCGATTGAACCTTAGATAACATGGCTTTTAACTCCTCGACCTCAGTTCGAAGTTCTCGATTGCGCTCTTTGTATTCATTCAGCTCAATTTGCTTGGCATCACGCTGCTGTCGAATAGCTTTATTCACACCACCTTTAATACGCTCTAACAGGTCAGGGCAATCGCGATGAATCAACGCTCGGCTTACGCCAGCTTCTTCGGCAACGGCAGCAACACTCATTTTACGCTTATCAGAGACAACATTAGGCCGAGCTTTTTCTATGCGAATAATGGCAAGTCTTACCGCTTTATGTGTCGACTTTTCTTTCTGGTTAGACATTCTCTACCTCGATTAGATCTCTTTGGCTAAACTTCTGCTTCATGGCTTCAACATCGATACCTAAAGCACTCAATACCTTTTCACAGCGTTCCATACCTTTCCTAGCTGCATCTCTACCTGCTTCCCCTATATCATCCAACTGCATAAGTTTTATTTGCTGAACAAGCATCCCCTCCCAGTAGGGAAGATGCCGTTTATCTACAATTCCGCTCTCGCAGCTATCGGGCTTACCGCACTTACATTCATCATCATTGGTACACCATCCAATACCTGTTGAACGGATAGGAATAGAGCTAGAGTAGGCTTTAGCCATATCACTGAGAGAGCCGAAAGTTTTAATTAGCTCTCCATCTGCACGGACTTTCTTGATGTTTTTAGCCATATCGCCACCCGTAATCGGTGTGTCTAGTTCAAACCAGTCTTGCTTGATTTCTTCTTCGATCAAATACTTTTCTCGGAGCAGTTCTTCGAATAATTCTGCGTCTAAATCTTCGTTAAAGGCATACAGAGCCGTCATGGTGATTGACCAGTGTTTAAAATGGTCTTTTAGTGCCCTTAAATCACCCAATTCAGAATGCACTGCATAGTTGGCAAAGGTGCGGCGAAACTGGTGCGCTGACAAATTCCAGTTGCAATCTATCTGTTGACATAAATTAGGCAACCTATGAACAGTAATTGTACATCCAGACAACAGGCTAATAGCGTTACTTTTTTTAGATACCGACAAACAAATATGGTCTGAGATTTGTTCTAGCCTATTAACTTCCACATGGTCTTGACTATCCCTTGCTTTTGATAAGTCATTTTCAAGCTGCTTTTGCAATGGCGCACTATAACGACCAAGAATGTCGATAGCTTGAGTTGCAATCTCTGGCGCAATCCATTCAGCTAATCCCGTATGGGTCTTCTCTGACGCGGTTTCAATGTAGTAATACGTCACCTCATCTCTTGTCTCACTGCGATACGCTCCGCGTTTAATACCTAAAACCTCATGGATACGCATACCTGTTGTGAGTAGCAACCAGAAGATGCAACTGTCTCGCAGCAGTAATGATTCACGCTTACCTTTTGATGCCAAAATTTCATCAGCCCTGTCTAAACATGACTTTGTAAACTTACAGAGTGGAATTAGCACTTCGTTAGGGATGATAGGGGTTTTGGGTTTGGTTTTCGCTTTTTGAGCGGCCTCTCCAATCAGTCCTGCCTGCATATTGGCACCAGAACCAGGCCAAGGATGCTCTTTAACAAAATAAAATGCTTTGCAACACTGATAAAGGTTTTCCACTGCGAGGAACTTAAGCGTTTTTGTTGTTAACGAAAGAGGCTTTATTTCGCCATTCCGCTTTGCGCTTAGTCTATTCACATACTTAACATAAGCACTAGAGGTAAAAGCAGTCAAGCCATGCGTTGCAGTTGTGTCTGAACTCAAGGCCCATTTAAAGTAGCCTTTAAGAGAACTTAAAGAATGTAGTAAAGAGTTGACCGCTAATCCTTCTTTTAATTTATTCCATATGACCCATTTTGCCATTTGTTTCATTTCAGGGTTATTTATTGTGCCAAAATTAAGTGTAAGGTTACTTTTGGTGGTGCCTTTAGTCCCTTTAGCAGCAGGAAATTTCCATAGTTCTTCTTCATATCGAGAGTAAACTTGATAGTGACCGTTGGCTAACTTTACATAGGTTACAATGCCCGTCAGGGTGCCATCAATCGCTCGCTCTAGTGTGCTTTGATTAGGCTTTGAACATTGCTGCTCCGCAAACTCAACGTCCGTTAGTATCAACTCAATCAAACTCATTGTGTCACCTTTAACATATCGAGATTTTGCCAGTATGGATGTGGATTGGTTCTTGCTCGTTCCTTTTCAGCATTGACATGCTGCAATTGACCAAGCTTGGCAAACTCAGGCACAACCTCTTCATCCACAATTCTGAGCACGTTCTTTAGGTGCCGCTTCCAGTCTTTACGACCAAATTCATCACGGTTACGAATTATTGCCCAATAGAAGCTAAAGAGCTTATACAAATCATTGCCTGTAATAACGAAGCTCTTACAACGGAAACACCCTAAGAAGTCATTACAGAACGTTCCATCTTTCGGTGCTTTATCCCCATTTTTCGGGTCTTTACAATGGCCGACAGGAACGCTTGGAGCATCGCAAGTTAGCTCTTTGACTCGTATTTCACCCATCAAACCTAGGTTACGTTTTGATTGCTCAGGGGCTTGCAAATAGTAGTCAAGTGAACTTGTTCCACTATGTTTAGCTTGCTGTGCTGCAATCAACAAACTTTCACCACTCAGTTCGTACATGCCATTGATGAAAGTTTTGCGAATACGACTGATATTAAGCTTAATTGTGCGTCCATCTTCATCCTTTAGGTCGTTTTCTTTGATGAATTTTTTTATGTTGAAGTGCAGCGATAAGTCTGACAGAGAGGTAATAGCGCTTTTACTGTTGCTAGCGACATATAAGAATACTAAATTGCTACCACTCACTTGCCTCAATGACGAGCTTAGCTGAATAATGGTATCGATCAGGTAAGCCACATCTAGTTTTACCCCTTGTACTACCTCAACGTTTTCTGATTTGCGCAAGTTATGTAATTGTTTTGCATTACCCCGCTTTTTAAACACAGTTAAAAGCTTTCGATTATCTTTAAGTGGATGATCAGTTAAAGCATCCGTTGTCATGTTAAGCAGTGGTGAAGTATTGATACCCGTTTGAATTGCCACAGCAAGTAGGCACAACGTTAATTCGTAACCCGACAATGACTCTCTCTTTTGATAAATAGGTTTAACCGCTTGCTTTAACGCAACAACAACCTGTCTTTTCTCATAGGGAGAGAGTGATCTTTCACTTTTTGCATGTTTACCGGAGTTTGGAAAAGGATTCTTGGGGAAAAAATCACTATTAAGGTTGATGTCATCGACAAGTGGCCAGTAGCCTTTTTCTTTCATACGGACTAACAATGACTTGAGGTGCGTGTAGAGAGCTTTTTGAAAGCTAGGTTTAAACTCACTACCTTTGAGGTGCAGCAAATATTGTTCAATCAGTCTAGGCGTAATGTCATTTTGCGTTAAATCTCCCCTGACTGAGTGCCTGAATAACTCAAGATATTGTGCAAAATAGCGAAAGCCATTCTTTAAATACGTGTGCTGAGTTTCTTCAGTAAAAGCATTAGTGTTTCTCAGTAACGCCTTTGCAGTGTAGTAAACTCGATTCGTGATGTCGTCGTAGCCTTTGCCGTAATAAGAGGTAAAGTCGAAGTTTACGCCATTGCCACCTTTAGAACCCAGATTTGGGTAGGTAACAACTGGGTGTATTGCTCGCACTAAGCCTTGGCTTTGGGGGGCGTCAACGGTTAGCTCTACTGCCGAAGTTTTCCTGATCTTATCTTTGTTGATGGTGAGGTATTTTCGTTGTCTTGCCATGCTACTGCCTACACAATTGCATCAATTTGTTGTTGATACTCAATCGACAGGTCGTCCACCAAATCATTAACCAGATGTAAATATTTCATTGTGGTGGTAATACTGGAATGTCCAAGACGGCTTTGTAGATACATCAATGGCTCAAACTTACTGCTTTTGCGCTCTAAGAGCCCTTTGAGCATGTGAGTTGCATAGGAGTGTCTTAACATGTGCGGAGCCACATGAAAGGGCAGATTCAGAGATTTGAGCGCCTTTCCAAAGGCAGAGCCTTGCGAAGCCCATTCTTGACCATCAGAGGTTAAGAAAAGGCAATCTGAGTTCACTCCTGATTCTTGTTGCTTCTGAAAACGAGCTTCATTTACATAACGCCACAAATCTTCCATTAGCCTTGATGGAATGTGTATTTTGCGCTCTTTCTCACCCTTAGTCCGTGAGATATTTACTTCGTAGTAAGTTTGGTTTCCAGAAGGTTTTCGTATTACGTGTAGGGGGAAAAGCAGTAGCTCCTTACGCCTAATTCCTGTCTGTAGACATAAACGAACCATCAGTTTGAGCGTTGGGTTTTCAATCGAAGATAACAATTCTTGAACTTCATAGGCAGATAAAAACTCTGCTTTCTTTTCAAAAGTTTTCATCATCAAGTCCGAGCTGTATTTTTTGCCACCATTTCTCTCGGTATGAGCCAAAAACTGCTGACCCTTTCGCACCGAAACCGACTCTAGTGAGTAAGGCAATGAGTCAAACCACTTGCCAACACCATAACTGTAAAACCGCACGATCGTTCTTAGGTGTTGGTTGGTTGAATTGACCGACATGCCAAACTCACCAACGCAAAGGTCACGATAGGCGCTGACTAACATTTCATCTTCACTACTTTCAGAAATATTTCGCCAATCTAAACCGTTATGTTCACAGAATGTCAGGAATTGATTTAAGTGGCGGGCATAAGTCCACCAAGTATTTTCACTGTCTACTCGCCCACGTTTCAAGCACTCATAAATAAGGAATTGCATTGCTTCCACACAAAGCATTCCAGATTCAATCCCTAGCTTTGCATTATCAACTTCCCACGTTAAGAGGGGAAAGTTAGGGTACTTTACACTTTCAATTTCAAAGTCAGATGTGGATTTAATGCAAAGCATAACCGCCTCAATGTACTGTATATTAATAAGGGCTATCCACTTAGCACAACCAACCACTATATATTGTGGTTATCGATTTTTAATTGATTGGTACGTTATCGGCTTAGAACGCACTGCTTGCTCAAGCAACCTGTAGAATAATAATCCCCGAGAATCTGACTTTCTTCTGTTGAAGCGAAATGTAAACTCATCTAAATAATAATCAAGTTGCTTAGCCTTTACCGCGCCTTGATACGTACCTAAAAGCCATCTTTTACATAATGATGAGACTCGATGTACCCCAGCCATTGTTTCATGTGCAGGTACAGATGAACCTAAATGCACTATCCGATTATGCTTATATCCTTTTTTGTCTATTTGTTTGTATGCTTGAGAACCATCACTACAAATTGTGCTACCAGGTTCTATTACATCTTGAATGAATTGATGGATATGTTATTTAGTTGCACTTTCTACTTGCCTTAAACGTATCCGACCAAATCCAGAGGGTGATAGCAGCTCAACAGCAACCAAAACTACAGCTTTACGCTTACCCTGTTGATTTTTAATAGATGATTGTGGAACGAGGCCACCTATTAGTGTTTCGTCAACCTCAACGATGCCGGACAACTTATCCCTTTCAGGATCAACCATGGCATATCTTAATTTGTGCATTAATGACCAAGCGGTTTGATAACTCCCAAGACCTAATAGCCTTTGAACTCCAAGAGCGCTGACACCATTTTTTTGATTCGTAATAAACCAGACCGCAGCAAACCAACTTTTCATTGGGGTTCTTGTTTTGTCAAAAAGTGTACTTGATGTTACTGAACACAGAGAACGGCAAGCATGACATTTTAACTTGCCATTACGTAACTGATAAGGTGATTGATGGCTTGAACAGCTTGGGCAAATGAATCCGTTTGGCCAACGAAGTGCGTAAAGGTAGCTAATGCAAGATTGTTCATCATGAAACCAATCAACAAATTCGTCCCAATTTTTAGGGTAATCGACGCCAGCTTTTAATAAATACGATGAAGTTTTCATTACTACATATTGACACTGGTATCGCTAAATGGACAGCCCTTATATTAATACAGTGTAACTGTGGGCATTATGCTTTGCTACAAAAATAAAAGATTTTTTATGTGGACATTGGTATGTAAAACGTTTCTGGACAAAAGTGAGTTAGATTTTATACTCTAAAATATATGGTTTGCATTATAATAAGTATAGCAAAGCTCGATATACAGGTGTTTTTAGTGATTAGTTTCAATCAATAAATTCTTTACATATATATGACCCAAAGATATTATAAGTCATTGATTAATAGTCAGAATACCACGAAAAATAGCCTTAGGTTCTGGGGGCATACCGTATTAACAATCAGTAGATTCTGAAAGTGTAAGAGCATCCTCCAATTCAACACCAAGATAACGAATTGTGTTGTCTACTCTAGTATGTCCGAGTAAAAGTTGGACGGCTCGAATATCCTTAGTTTTTGCATAGACTAATGTTGCTTTGGTTCGTCTCATTGAGTGAGTCCCATACAAGTTAGGATCTAGACCAATATTTGATGCCCACGACCTGACAAGAGAACGATAATACGAATAGCTAATCGGTTGCTCATTTCGTATTAAGCTTGGAAATAAATAATCACTTGTCTTTAGAGCTGCGACAAAAATCCATTTCATCAGACTTTGTTGAGTTCTAGCAGTGACTTCAAACTGGACTTCAACATCCGTTTTCTGCTGAATAAGCTTAACTCTTGCAAACATTCGTTCTTGTGACGATATATCACAAACCCTCAGAGGAAGTAGGTCACTTGTGTATGACCATATTAAAGTTTGATAAAAAATTAAGGTTTTCATGAACGGTAATGACGCAATAGTTTGATAAATTATCAGAGGACAAATTTCATTTTTTGATAATAAAGTTTGTTATGTATCATTGAAAGTGTAACATCTATCTTAATGATTAATATCTGCGGTTGTAAGGGTTAACTGAACTAAAGCATTATTCTTATAGAGGTAGTGCTTTCTTTGCTGATTGGAATCTAACAGAGGCGATGTTGCCAAACTCATTTCTGCCCCATTATGAGTTAATCACGATTTCTGACTTGCATCATTTATCTAATGATAGACCCAAATATCGACTTCGGAATCTATAAAGCAGTGATCAAAAAGATGCACCACTACACAGATATAAACCTTAGAGGTAATTAAAAGTGTATTATTTTCGTAGTTATATTGTTGGCGGTTATGCATATTATAGAAGTAAAAGTTTTGGCCATTCTGGGGCAGTGTCTATGGTATTGCTTTCATCATTAGGTTTTGTTTTTCTCATCTTGCATGGGGTGTTAAATGCAAATGATGTTAGTTTTTTTTCAGATGTTAGCGTGAGCGGGTATTTTTTTATATTTTTAATATGTGCTTTATGGCTATACATTTATTCACTTTTTTGTAAAAGGTTAAAAATATATGAACTTGATTTTGAAATCAGTATAGACCCTAGAAAAATTAGGTTGCATAGCTATGTAACATATTTTTTTATTACGATATTCATTGTTGTTCGAGTTTTTATTTGAACATTTTATACGAGACACCCATTGTTTCGGGCCTAAGCCCCAGCGCGTTATAGTTTGGCTGCTCGGTTTGTTTCTCTACTGCTTGTTCGACTTGTTCATCACTGGCTCGTTTCTGTCCATCAACGTTCCAGGTAATCTTGGCGACAAGATTTTCCTAATTCCTTCTGAGCCAAGCCCTCAGAGCTTCTATGGAGATAAGTATTATTCAAATTTATCTAAGGCTTACTAGCGACTAAGTCGTGCCGAAATTATGCCAGCCACTACTGTACTTTAGTTCCAACTTCCTGTTATTACGCTACTTATGGCATTATGAGCTCATCAACACGTTCAATATACATAATTTCATCAGTGGATTATTTTATGACAAATAGCTTAATGGTTCGGGATGTGGATACACAGCTTAAAAATATTTACGATACTTTTGAAAGAGTTAACAGTGGTAATATCAATGGCATTGGCCCTTGGTCTACGCTGTATAAAGAAACATTCTTGTGGGATAAATTTAGAGTTTTTGAATCACATTGGATGTCATATGTATATGACAGATCGGTGACTTTTCCCGAAATACACTCCATTCTCCAGATAATTAGACCTACCTTAGAGCAAGCATTAGATATCTCCGCTCCACCATTGATTCAAGAAAAAATGTATGAGCTAAGTAGGTTAGCGTTAGAAATAAGATTATACGGAAAAACAGAAGATCGAGAAAAATACGTCAGAATGGCTGCACCATTAAAGTGTTTCCCTCCTACGTTACGCTACTACATTGAAGCCGTTGAAGCTCATGCGAAATTTGCAGACTATTTGCTATATGGTAGTCCATCACCTAGAACGCTTGAAAGGATTTTGAAGTTAGTTATCGGTATCTCCAATTGTCCTAAAGGAGGAGTAAAATATTTAGAAAATTTTCAAAGCCTCTGCTTAGATTATACCCAACCAGATAATAAAGAAGCTTTGGAGATAATAAGACGTGATGAAGGGCAACATGTTGAGTTTAAAGCATGTTATCAGTCTTCTAACACTAAACGTCAGTATGATAAAAAGAATCTCAGCCAACAGCGAATTACATCAGTTGTCGCATTTTTGAATTCAAATGATGGAAATTTATTTATAGGTGTGGATGACGATATGACTATACATGGAATTGAAGACGAGCTAATGCAGTACCATAGCGACTCAGAAGACAAATTTGTAATGCAGCTCACATCTCTTTTTCGGGATAGTATTTACACGCGTACCACTGATAACCTTGAACTTAAAGCCCTAGCAAAGCCTAAGGAGCTAATTACGATTAGCTTAGTTTCGATTAATGGTCATACCGTTGCATGGGTTCAGGTGAAACAATCAAGAGAACATTTATTCTTTTATCGAGAAAGTAAAAGCAACTATCAATTTTTTATCCGTACAGGGCGTAATAAGGAAAAAATAAAACCTGAGGATATTGAGCGTTATCTTGCTCTTCAAGATGGTATTTCAGTATAAGAGTATTAATTCAGCTAATGTGAAACGAATTAAATAGTGTAAAGACCCTAACTCATTTCTGTCCAAAAACGGTTTAGTAAATGGCCCATTTATACCTATAATACAAATTTTGTAAGAGGAGTTCCTTTGTGAAAAAACATGGCTCAGCAAAAGGTATTTTAAAGGATATTAAAATAGACGGTTCTTTAAATGATGATGAATCTTTGCTATTTGCTATAGATGAAGATTGTGAAATAGCTGAAATAGTTCATCGGCGACGTGATCAAGAAGAAATCGAAATTGGGATTGATGACTTGTAATAGTCTTTAATGAAAACTAACTGTCCATAACTAATTTCTTGATGAATTTATCTAAAGTTCCAATAGAGATTGTTTGCATCCTAACTAATTTTTTTCATGTTGTCATTCCATGAGAGAGTTTATTTAGTTCTTCTGAAACAAGTTTAATACCCATTACTGTATCAAGATAATTCAGCGGGGTTTCATTGTATAATTGGAGGTTTGGAGTGTTTAACCATTTCAAAGCGGCTGCATTATTACCGTGATATTGCTCGGCTTGAGCTAAAACTTCAATAATCATTAACATACGTTCGCTCTGATTCGGGGATAGTCGACAAACAAATTTTAAACTTGTGCTACCTGAAGCTTTTCCTATCAGCAAGATTACATGCTTTTTATTCAATCCCATTAATCTTGCTGCTTCATCCAGCATTGCTTCAGGTAAACCTATTTTGAGAAACTGAATAATGTTAAGTAATGAATCATCCTTAAAATCAAAGTCTTTGCCACCAAGTATATAGAAAGCTTTCTGATACATAGATTGTCCTAAACAATTTTTTTGATAAATACATTTGATTCTGTAACGATATCAAGTTGCTTTTACTGAACTCACCGTAAAAGTAACTTGTTGCGGCTTGCCCTGCAACGACCTTGTAAATATAGGTTTAGAAACTACAGGTGAGTAGTGATGATCAACTTTTTCGCATTCATCTATGTGTTGAATTAATGCTTTGATCGCATTTTTATATTGTTCAGGAACTCTCATCACTATCGTTTTTTCATATCTAGTCTTGCGGCCAGCACCTTTACGTACACCACCATGCGCCCCTTTATGAGCATCACTTTTATCTGCCATACTTAGAACCTCTTGATTACGTAACGATATCAAGGTAGCTTGATTTGGTTACATAATCAAATAAAACGTTACAAGTTTGGGCTAATCCCCCCTAAAAATAGTAGATTTCAAAAGTAGAATTTTCTCGTAATATATACGCAGGGAGATTCTGCATGAAAACATCAAAATTTAGCGACAGCCAAATCCTAGCAATCCTTAAACAAGCCGAAGCTGGCACCCCAGTTCCGGGGCTTTGCCGTGAGCATGGCATGAGCTCTGCGACCTTCTACAAATGGCGCGCCAAATTCGGTGGCATGGACGCTTCTATGATGGCGCGATTGAAGGAGTTAGAGGCTGAGAATTCACGACTCAAAAAAATGTATGCCGAAGAGCGACTCAAAGCTGAAATACTCAAAGAGGCCATCGAAAAAAAGTGGTAAAGCCGTCGCGGCGGCGGGAGCTGGCGCAAAAGGCGGTGAGCCATTTCGATCGCATTTGCGTGTGCCTTGTTTGGACTCAGTGAGAGCTGTTATCGCTATCAGGCAAAACTCAGTGATGAAAACGCTGCAATAGCCGACTGGTTACAGCAACTGACATCAACCCATCGGAGTTGGGGGTTTGGGCTATGTTATTACTTTTTACGTAACGTGAAACGCTACCGATGGAACCATAAGCGGGTGTATAGGATTTACCGAGAATTGGAGCTAAATCTACGAATTAAGCCGAGGAAACGCTTGAAGCGTGATAAACCGGACACATTGGCGGTGCCAGAGGCAATCAATGAATGTTGGTCCATGGACTTTATGCACGACCAACTGGAAGATGGTCGCAGCATTAGGTTATTGAACGTGATTGATGATTACAACCGTGAAGGCTTGGCGATAGAAGTCGACTTCTCCTTACCTGCGGAGCGTGTGGTGAGAACATTGGATCAAATCATCGAATGGCGTGGAAAACCAAAACAGATACGCAGTGATAATGGTCCAGAGTATATAAGTGCGGTACTGGCTGCCTGGGCTGAAAAACACAATGTAGAACTGAAATTTATTCAGCCTGGCAATCCACAGCAGAATGCCTATGTAGAACGCTATAATCGGACTGTGCGATACGAATGGCTGAGCCAATATCTTTGGAATAGTATTGCCGAGGTACAGGAACATGCGACACAATGGCTATGGTTTTATAACAATGAAAGACCCAATACAGCAATTGGTGGTGTCCCACCAAAGCAAAAACTGGCACTAGTGGCCTAAGTCTCTACTTTTGACCTCAGCTAAAAATGGGGAGATTACCAGACGGTCGAAACGGCGATGTAATAGTTGCCAATTTTAATGGCGAGTTTGTCTGCAAGATTCTAGATACCAAGCTGCGTGTTCTCCATTCCTCTAATCAACAATACCAACCTGTCACAATTCATGAATACGATTATTTTAGTATTGAAGGCGTAGTCACACGTTCTATTCGTTGCCACCGTCAAAGCCCTTTGTTGTGGGGTAATTAGATGTTTGCTCTAGTTGACGCGAATAGCTTCTATTGCAGTGCAGAACAAGTCTTTCGCCCTGATTGGCGTGGTAAGCCTGTTATTGTGTTGAGTAACAACGATGGGATGATTGTTGCTGCTAATCGTCAAGCTAAAGAGGCTGGAATTGGGAAGTTTCTACCTTACTTTCAAGTTAAAGCCTTATGCGCCAAACGTGGTGTTATTGTCTGTTCCTCAAACTATGAACTTTATGCTGACTTATCTAGCAAAATGATGGATATCATTGGCCGCTTTGCCCCTGAGCAACATGTCTACTCTATTGATGAAAGCTTCCTCTCTTTTAAAAACTGCTATCCCGCTATCAAATGCCTCCTTACGCAAGGCCAGTTAATCCGCCGTGCTGTGTGGAAAGAAGCGCGGCTAGCAGTCTGTGTGGGTATTGGTGAAACGCTTACTCTTTCTAAAATAGCCAACCATGCAGCTAAGAAGATTGAGGGCTACAAAGGAGTTTGTTTCATTAGTAATGAGCAAGAGCGTATAGCTATTTTAAAGCAGCTTGCTGTAGGGGATGTATGGGGGATAGGCCGCCGAATAAGTAAGAAGCTTGAATTAATGAATATCCGTACTGCGTTTCAACTTGCGTCTATGCCGCCGACACTGGCAAGAAAGCAATTTAGTATTGAAATAGAACGTACCGTTCGTGAGCTTAACGGCCAAGCCTGTAAAATATGGGATGAGTCGAGGGCAGATAAAAAGCAGATATTTTCGACTAGAAGCGTAGGTGAGCGCATCACAGATTATTCGTCGTTATTACAAGCATTGAGTAAGCATGTTGCTATCGCAGCGAGTAAAGCACGTAAGCAAGGTTCAAACTGCAAGACCTTGCTGATTTTTGCCAGTAATTCACCCCATGATGAACGGCCTGTAAGCTATAAAGCTATTGTACATTTTCCATGTCCAACCAACTGCACTGTTGAGCTAACCAAAGCTATGAGTGAGGCCGCACCAAAGCTATTTCGTGAGTTCGTACATTATTACAAAATCGGTATAGGGCTTATCGATTTAGCTAGCGAAAAACATAACCAATTCGATTTATTTAACCCTTCAAAGGCTAATCCCGCTTTGATGAATACGCTAGATGACATTAACCAACGCTATGGCAGTGATACGATGTTTCTAGCAGCTCAAGGCATAGAGCACAAGTGGTCAATGCGCCGTGATTTGCTAACGCCACAATACACAACCAAATGGTTCAGTGTACCCAGCATTAAGTGCTAACTAGGTTTTTGCTTTGATTAATGTTTTCACTGTTAGTATCACTCATATGCTTGGTTTAATTAGATAAATCAGACATTAGCTAATCACTGTTCCTTAGCTTGAAGCATTCGATGAACCTTCTTAAAATTGGTCTACCTTTCTTTTTACTGGCTTTTAGCTCAACAGCTATTGCAGCTGGAAATACGCGGCTTAGGAGGAGTTATTTATGTGCATATATGCTATGAGTATTGATTTTAAGGGCTTCTACAATACATATGGTCTAATAACAACATGTATTATATTGGAGCGTTTATTAATAACATGAATTTTAATGTGTAATCAGTAGTCCTTCACTGCTAAAAGATTGCTTCGTGTTTAAGTTAACTTACGTGAATAAAGTAATAATAAAAATTTGTTCCAGTCACTGTAATATTCTTCAATAATGAGCTAGCTAATGATGATGATCGTTAGCTGCAATCCGGTATGATGTGATTAAGTTGGCTTACTCAAGCTCGATATACCAGAAATCTCTATAAGAGAAACTGTTGCACTTACTTCAGCTCAGATTAATGGACAGTATTTATTTTGATAAAGTAACAAAATCAAGTTTTTGAAACGGAATGATGATACGTTAAGAGCTTGTATGTGAGTATTTTTGTTAAAAATGCTGCATTTACTTAAAACTTTGTACAGAGCCTGTACATATACCGTTCCAGCAAAACTAATGAATCCTAGTCAATGCATTTTATTAGCGATAACTTGTTTTCAGGCAGATTTTAATGTCATCGATGACTACCACTGTGAAGCGTTGCTATCGAATTGTACTTGAGTTCACCTCGTCATTCGCGAGTATTTAACTTTAATTTTAACTTTAAAATTTTATAGGCTCTTGTACATTCTTAAATAACAGGTTTAATATTCAGCGGGTAAAACACCGCCATCAGTCTTGAACAGAGTTAAATATGCATTGATTTTTTTATGGGGAATGTTAAAATCAAAATGTATCTAAATTGGGGTTAGCATGATTAAATTAGTATCGACAATTTTAATTTTTGTATGGGTTGTGTTTCAACCTATGACAAATATTGTCGATGCTCACCCGCTAAAAGCTTATGCTGAGATTTTATCAAGTACACCAATCGATAATAATGTATCAGTTATCAAAACACCTCCAGTTCATGATGTATCTACGACTGATATTCCTTCTTCAAATGAAATGTTTCACTGCCACCACCACAGTAGTCATTGCCATATCTATTTGTTAAGTGTCTATGAGGCTGAAACTGATATCCTCACAAAATACGCTCCATACAACTCATATTTATTTTCTATTCCAGAAACTCCTTTTTCAGCTTCAATTCGTCCTCCGATCGCCTAATTTTTATTCTAAGTCAATTTTTGCAAATGATAGAGTTTGCGCATTTTTATATCTTAAATAATTAGGTATTACAATATGTTAATGTTAAATCGTCCTCCAAAACTAGTTTTGGAGCTCTCGAGTCGTATTTATAATATACGGATTATTTCGTGTGTTTTCCTTGTGGCATTCTCCTTTACAATCAGCGCAGCAAGAGCATCATCGGCAGATCAAGCTATATCGCTGCCAACTGCAATGCAGCGTTCACTATCACAAAATCCTTCTCTTAAATTTTTTCCGTATCGAATTGATGCTCTGAATGGTCAAATGGAAACTGCTAAATTATCACCTGCTTATGAATTAGGTTTTGATACTGAAAATGTTGGAGGAACTGGAAATTACAACGGTATTAGTGGAGCTGAGTTCACTATAGCTTTATCCTCAGTTTTTGAAATGGATAACAAGCGTTTAGCTAGAATTGGGACTGTATCTTCTGAATTGTCATTATTAGAAGCAAGCAGGCAGGTTGAGTCACTGGCTTTACTTGGTGATGTTACTCGTCGTTATGTTGATGTACTTGCTGCACAAGAACAAGTTGTTCTTGCACAGGAGGCTACTCAACTAAGCATTGATACTTTGGATATTGTAAAAAAACGCGCTGCTGCAGGTGCTACACCCGATGCAGAAGTTAAACGAGCATTAGCAGCCTTAGAGCAAGCCAGGCTATCATTATTTGCCGAACAGCAACGCTTATCTTACTTAAAAGTTTCGTTATCGAGTTTGTGGGGATCATCCTCACCTGACTTTGAGAATGTTGAGGGGAATTTATTTCAGTTTGGGGAAGATATCTCATTTGAACAATTGTTTGAAAGAGTCAAACTTAACCCTGCAATAGAGATTTTTGCATCAGAAGCTCGTTTAAAAGATGCTGAAATACGTGTTGCTAAAACACAGTCAAAATCTGACATTAGTTGGTCTGTGGGGGTTCGTCGAGCTCAAGATACAAACGATACAGCACTCGTAGCTGGCTTCAGTATGCCTTTATTTTCTGGCTCTAGGAATCAAGGTGCTATTTCAACAGCCATTGCAGAAAAAAATCAAGTATTCGTAAAACGTGATGTCATGTTATTGGATATGCATAATCAGTTATTTCGAGCTTTTTACAATAGAAAACAAGCTATTTTAGTCGTTAACTCATTGCGTTCCACCATCATCCCTTCTTTAGAGCAAGCACTGATTGAAACTCAAGATGCATATCAGCGTGGAAGGTACGGTTATCTGGATTATGTGAGCTCTCGTCAGGAGTTGTTAAGTGCAAGACGTACATTAATTGAAGCTGCAGGTTCAGCATTAACTTATGGTGCAGAAATCGAACAATTGACATCAGAGCCTTTAGCTAGCTCGCAATATAACGAGAACATCAAATTATCAGGAATATCTCAATGAAATTAATTTCTAGTTTTACAAAAGTTCTATTCTTAACCAGCTTCTTATTTTTTACAGGGTCTATTTTTGCAGAGTCTGGTCATGGAGATGAATCAGAACATGAAGAGGAAGGGCATATAGAATTATCTAACGAGCAAATACAGCATGCCGGAATAGTGGTTAGCACCGTTGGTGCCAATGTTATTCGTGATGTATTACCTGTTTATGGTTTGGTTGCTACTAATGCTGAAAGTTTGCAAGTGGTTAATGCCAGATTTGATGGTGTGGTACGTGATGTAAAGAAGAGCATCGGTGATCCGGTCCGTAAAGGTGAAACATTGTTAATTGTTGAAGCAAATGAAAGCTTGAAAAACTATTCAATAACTTCTGAAATTAATGGATATATCACACAGCGAAATATAAATATTGGAGAGAAAACAAATGAAACTCCTTTACTGGTGATTCAAGATTTTTCTACTGTTTGGGTAGAATTAAGCATATTTCCGAAGGATCTTCCTTTGGTCAAATTAAATCAGACGGTTAACATACAAAGTACTGATTTAAAAAATATTTCAGAAGGTAAAATTATTTATATTTCACCATTTGGACAAGTGCAAAGCCAAGCCACTAAAGCTCGTGTTCTACTTGAAAACAGCAACAACATTTGGAAGCCGGGCTTATTTGTTAATGCCAACATTACACTTGATGAAATAAATGCGCCAGTTTCTATACGTAATGAAGCAATACAAGTTATTGAAGATAAAAATGTAGTTTTTGTCAAAGGTGAATCTGGGTTTGAACCACGCGAAGTGAGCCTTGGTCGAACAGATGGTCAATATAGTGAAGTTCTAACGGGTTTGTCGGTTGGTGAAATGTATGTGAGTAACAATAGCTTTGTTTTGAAGTCTGAGTTGGGGAAAGAGGATGCTGAACATGGGCATTAAATTTTTTATGCGTCTTCGTTTACCTTTATACCTTATTTATGTTTTTAAATTTAGACATAATCGGTTGTGTGCTTCAAATAGGAGTTTTAAATGATTGATAAACTCATTCAATTTTCCATAACCCGCCGGTGGTTGGTTATGTTTTTTGTTTTGCTAACGGGTGCACTAGGCGTTTGGAATTATCAACATCTTCCTATTGATGCTGTACCTGATATTACCAATGTTCAAGTTCAAATTAACACAGAAGCACCTGGGTATTCACCACTAGAAGTTGAGCAGCGAGTCACCTATTTGGTTGAAATGTCAATTGCAGGTTTACCTTATGTTGAGAGTACTAGATCGCTATCTCGTTACGCACTCTCACAAGTTACTGTTGTGTTTGAGAAAGGAACTGATATTTATTTTGCTCGGAATCTTATTAACGAACGTTTGCAACAAGCTAAAAGTGAGATGCCGTCAGGTATTGAGCCCGTAATGGGACCTGTTGCAACTGGATTAGGTGAAATCTTTCACTATTCAGTTCATGCAGCGCCAGGGGCTTTGCAAGCAGATGGACAACCTTACGATGCAACAGCTTTGCGTACATTGCAAGATTGGGTTATTCGTCCTCAATTGCGTTTGGTTGAGGGGGTTACTGAAGTAAATACAATCGGAGGGTATGAAAAGGAGTTTCATATTACACCAGAACCTTCAAAGCTATTGGCTTACCAAATTAGTTTTGATGATTTAGTCGCTGCGTTGCAGAAAAATAATTCGAATGTAGGTGCTGGGTATATAGAGAAAAATGGTGAACAATATTTGATCCGTGCTCCAGGTCAGGTTACTGATATTTCATCGATTAAGCAGATCATTGTTGCTCGTAGGGATGGAATTCCTATTACCGTAGGTGATGTTGCAGAGATTGGGTTTGGTAAACAGCTTAGAACTGGTGCTGCAACTCGCGATGGCGAAGAAACTGTGTTGGGCACAGCTGTTATGTTGCTTGGCGGAAATAGTAGAACTGTTTCTCAGGCAGTATCAGCAAAATTGCTTGAGATTAATAAAACTCTTCCAGAAGGTGTGATTGCTGAACCAGTTTACGATCGTACTGTATTGGTAGATAAGACGATTGCAACAGTTCAGACCAATTTAGCTGAAGGTGCTGTGTTGGTCATTGTCGTTCTTCTCGTTATGCTGGGTAATGTTAGGGCTGCTTTATTAACTGCCATGGTGATCCCTTTATCGATGTTGATGTTGATGACTGGCATGGTAGAAACCAAAGTAAGCGCAAATCTCATGAGTCTAGGTGCACTTGATTTTGGGTTAATTGTTGACGGTGCTGTAATCATAGTTGAGAACTGTATTTTAAGGCTGGCAGGAAGACAGCATCACCTGGGGCGAATATTGACATTGGATGAACGTTTTCAGACCGTCTTTACGGCTACCCGTGAAGTGTTTACTCCAAGTCTGATAAGTGTTTTAGTTGTTATTATGGTCAATTTGCCAATTTTGGCGCTGACAGGTGTCGAAGGTAAAATGTTTACTCCAATGGCAATGGCCGTAATCATGGCTTTATTGTCTGCACTTGTATTGTCTCTCACTTTTGTTCCTGCGGCAGTCGCTTTGTTTATGACAGGCCACATAGAAGAAAAAGACAACTTTATCGTCAGTCAATCTAAACGATTATATCTGCCAATTTTGTCGATTGTGTTGAGATTCCGAGTACTTGTAATTTCAATAGCATTGATATTTGTGATTTTAGTCGGATTTGTTGCAACAAAAATGGGAACCGAGTTTGTTCCTAATCTTGATGAGGGCGATATTGCGATCCAAGCACTTCGAATTCCAGGGACCAGTTTAACTCAATCATTAGATATGCAGTTTAAGTTGGAGAAGGCAATTCTAGAGATTCCGGAGGTTAAAACTTATTTCTCGAGAGTTGGTACTGCAGAGGTTGCGAGTGATCCTATGGGGCCAAATATATCTGATGGTTATGTGATGCTTAAGGATCATAGTGAGTGGCCAAATCCTGAAAAGACTAAGGCTCAACTTTTAGAAGAAATAAGTGAAAAACTAGCCTTACTACCAGGTAATGCTTTCGAAATAAGCCAACCTATTCAACTTCGGTTTAACGAATTGATTTCAGGTGTCAGATCTGATTTAGGTATAAAAATTTTTGGAGATGATTTATCTAAATTACTGAGTTCAGGTGCTGAAATAGCAAAAGTGTTAAGTAGTATTGAAGGGGCTGAAGGCGTAAAAGTAGAGCAAGTTTCTGGATTACCCATCTTATCAATTGATGCTGACAGAGCTGCTATGTACCGTTTAGGCTTAAACGTCTCGGATGTCCAAGATGTAGTTGCTGCTGCAACGGGAGGTGAGAGTGCTGGCTTGATTTTTGATGGTGATCAACGTTTATCAATCGTTGTAAGGGTTGATGAGAGGGTTCGAGGAAATTTAGAAGCGTTAGAGCGTTTACCTATTCCGTTACCTGAAGGTGGTTATGTACCATTAAGAGAAGTCGCTAAACTTACTTTAGCACCTGGCCCTAATCAGATTTCACGTGAAAATGGAAAACGAAGATTGGTCGTTAGCGCGAACGTCCGTGGTAGAGATCTAGGCGGATTTGTTGCAGAAGTACAAAGTAAGGTTGCTGAGCAAGTCAAATTATCTCCAGGATATTGGTTAGAATACGGTGGTACTTTTGAGCAATTACAATCTGCTTCTGATCGTTTAACTATACTTGTGCCTATAACATTGATAATGATATTTGCTCTTTTAATGATGACATTTGGCTCAGCAAAAGACGCAGCTTTAGTCTTTAGTGGAGTACCACTAGCCCTTACTGGAGGCGTCATAGCTTTATGGTTGCGTGATATCCCTCTATCTATTACAGCTGGTGTAGGTTTTATTACTTTGTGCGGCGTTTCTGTTTTGACGGGGGTTATGATGGTATCTGCATTTAAAGATGAACTGGATCGTGGAAGTCCTATCGATCAAGCTATTCAAACTGGTGCAATGTTGCGATTAAGACCAATTATGATGGTTGCACTTGTTGCAGCATTAGGGTTTTTACCAATGGCGCTTAATACTAGCACTGGTGCAGAAGTCCAGAGACCACTAGCTACAGTCGTTATTGGTGGGATCATTTCATCAACATTACTCACTTTATTAGTATTACCTGGCTTGTACAGACTTACTTGGCGAAAGACGAAACAGCTAAAATAGTAATTAAAATTTAAGTATGAAGAAGGGATTGCGGTGTTCGAGTTGTCCGTAATCCCTTTAAATATAATTTCAAATTGACAGGTAAAAATATGAAAAAAATTACTGCATTAATTCACCATGTAAGGTCTGCCGATGTTATACAAGCATTACAAGATTCTGGCTACGGAAATATATCAATATTTGATGTCAAAGGAACATTGAAAGCTCTTCGGGAAAGTGAGTTAGCATATTCTTCTGAAGCTGGTGTTACTATCTCTGAAGTTCAGCTATCTCTTATATGTGAAGATGAACAAGTAGATGAAGTTATATCAATTATTAGAAAAATAGGTAAAATTGGAACGGAAATTTCTGGGTGGGTTTACGTTAGTCCAATTGACACAATCCTTCCAATTGGTGGCATTTAGATACTTAGTTTAAAATAATAAGGGCATATTTATGAGATATTTATTTGCTTTTTTAGTTATCGTTACTTCTTTTAATTGTAATTATTCTTTTGCGCATCTAGATAGAATGAAAAGCATGGATCATTCAAGAAATAGTCATATGAATGAGAAGAAGGTAATTAGCATTACCATTAAAACAATAAATAAAATGACATTCAAAGATTTAGGTTATGAGGCTGGTAAGCTGCCATCTTCATGGGAAACCATTAACAATGCAGATGTAAATATTGTAAATGTTCATGAAGGAAGTTATGTCGTGAGTGCTACGAACTCACAAGTTAAACAGACATTATATTTTAGAATTGATGACGATGGTGATGTCGTTGCAGTATCTGAGAATAAGGGCTTTTAATAAGCGGTAAGTAATGAAATAGTGATTGTCAAACGACTACTTCTAATTGAAGTAGTCGCAACCATTGTTCTTACTAAATTAGGATAAGAACAAGGCGTCTAAAGGCGGCACTACCAACTTAGAAGCCTGTTGGTAATCATGGCAATTGCACCATCATCCTAATTGTTTACTATTACACATTATGAGAGTCTGAGTTAGTTAACTTGAAATGGTCGCATAATCATGTGAATCGCTTTGGTAATGGTGTCCCAGTGTTCATTCGTTGAGTGTAAAAACATCTGCACATAGCCAAAACTCAAACGCGATTATCCTGACTTACAATACATCCTCATTAGCGAAAGTACTATTAGCTACACTTATGATGACCAATCAATAAAGTAGGAGGTCACCATGGTCTCATCAAACAAAAAAAATCATAGCGGAGTCAAAAAGCCTTTTCGGCTCGAAGAGATTTGGCGTATTCGAACTAGGCTAGAAATAGAAAATAGCCTTATGCAACTAGCGTTACTCAATTTGGCAATCGATAGTAAACTCAGAGCAAGTTGTGCGTTTATATAATAGTTTGATAATTCTTAATAATGTTTGATCATTTATATAATAGTTTGATATTTTTTGTCGCTTTTGGTGAATGTTCAGGTTAAGAGTTAGCACATTTTTGTCGGGTAGACGACACTTGTTGCCAAGTGCCGTCCCCCTAAGAACCCAGCGTGCAACTTTCACTGCACTAGGCTCAAGCCTCCACAAAGGTATCGTTTGATACCCAGCAACTTATAAAGCAGTGAGAGCAGGTTCATTCCAAGCGTTACGAGCTTGCCTTTTCGATTTTCTCCTAGCCAAGTATTCTTGGTATTGAGGATCGAATGGTATAGCCGCACTTCGAATTTTCACATGTCTCTCAATAGGCACTTTGGCTATTTGGAATAGATTGAATTGGCAATCCATATCCTTGACCTTCTGCCAACCGTGAAATTGCCATTGGCCTTTTCGGTTGATGAAGTATTTAAGGGCTACCCAAGTCTTAGACTTTGTTGGATGGCGCCTTACTGCCCAGTGCCATAACGAATAGAATAGTTTGTGCCCAACATACCCGAATACTTGTTTAGCAACGCAATGACGATAATAATTCGCCCACCCCCTTAGTTTCGGATTTATCAGTTTGATAAGGTCGTTAACAGGGATGGTTGCGTGCTTTTTGATGAGTTCGCGCAGGTTACTTAAGAACAACAACGTGTTGGATTTACTCGGTTTAATGAGCAATTTTCCTTTGTACTTCCTATGATTAAACCCTAAGAAGTCAAAACCATTGTTGATGTGGGTAATATGCGTTTTCTCTTCGGAGAGTGTTAAGCCTCTTTCCGCTAAGAAATCAGCTATCAAGGGGTCGCCTCAGAAAACGGAAAATAAAGCACGCTAAGCCCTTACTTACCCAGATGTTTGACTGTTCGTGGCACTTTCACCATGGCAATTGCAATTGCCCAACCCTTGCAAAATGCCGCACGCCTCTACAGATCGAGAGCCAGAACACTTCTCGCGCAAATCAACCAAGTGCCGTTTTAACTGCAACAGCGCGGACACACGCATTTCCACCTGTTGAATATGGGCCTCCAGCAGCGTGTTGACCTCCCCACAGTCCTGCATCGGGTTGTCTCGCAGACCCAGCAATGCGCGAATCTCGCTCAACGTCATCTCGAGCGAACGGCAATGACGGATGAATTGCAAGCGCTCAATGTGCGCCTCACCGTACAGCCGGAAGTTGCCACCGCTTCGCGCTGGCTTCGGCAGTAGCCCTTCCTTCTCGTAGTAGCGGATGGTCACGACCTCGCACCCAGAGCGCTTGGCGAGGTCGCCAATTCTGATTTCCATGCATCAATCTCCAATTATCACTTGACTCTATAGTGACTATAGAGATTTTAATGGAGGCTGAATAGAAGATTTTCAGGAGTTACTCATGAGCGAATGCGCTTCAAAGGGGTGTGGCTGCACGACTGAGCCGATCATCCAACCCACGGCACCGGCCCCGCTGGCAACCGGATCGGCTCAAGCGGTGTACCGCATCGAGAACATGGATTGCCCGACCGAAGAGGCGCTGATCCGAAGCAAACTGGCCGGTCTGGCGGGGGTGGCGGGTCTTGAATTCAACCTGATGCAACGTACCTTGGCCGTGCGACACGAATTGCCTTCGTTGTCTCCCGTCGAGCAGGCGCTGAAGGCCATCGGCATGCAAGCTGTGCGCATGGATCAGGCGTCGGCCGAGCAGACGACCAAGCTGTCCATTGCCAAGATGGATTGCCCGACCGAAGAGACGTTGATCCGCAACAAGCTCGGCACCGTGGCCGGTGTTGCTGATCTCGATTTCAACCTGATGCAGCGCACGCTGTCGGTACGCCATGCGAACCAGGTTCTGCCAGACGTGCTCGTGGCACTGCAAGCGCTTGGATTCGAGGCGCAGGTCGTGGACACGGCAGAGGTCGCATCTCCATCCGCCGCCCCTGTGACCACGCCGACCAACTGGTGGCCGCTGGGCATCTCCTTGGTCACTGCATCGGCGGCCGAGGCGGTCTACTGGCTCCACAACGGCAATCACTGGTCGGTTGTCGTTCTGGCGCTTGTCGCGGTCTTCACGGGTGGCCTCTCCACCTACAAGAAGGGGTGGATTGCGCTCAAGAACCGTAATCTCAACATGAACGCCCTCATGTCGATTGCGGTCACGGGTGCCATGTTGATCGGCCACTGGCCCGAAGCGGCAATGGTGATGGTACTGTTCGCGCTGGCCGAGGTAATCGAAGCCAAATCGCTGGATCGCGCTCGTAACGCTATCCGTGGCCTGCTCGACCTGACCCCGGAACAGGCCACGGTACAGCAGGCTGACGGCACATGGCGCGAGGTGGGCGCCAAGCAAATCACCATCGGCGCCCGCGTCCGGGTCAAACCAGGTGAGCGCATCGCCCTTGATGGTGAGGTGCTGGAAGGCCGCTCTGCCGTCAACCAAGCCCCGATCACGGGTGAAAGCCTCCCGGTCGAAAAATCCCCCGGTGATTCGGTGTTCGCTGGCACGATCAACGAATCCGGCTCGTTCGAGTACCGCGTCACCGCCTTGGCCAACAACTCCACTTTGGCCCGGATCATTCACGCGGTAGAGGCTGCGCAAGGTAGTCGTGCGCCGACTCAGCGTTTTGTCGATCAGTTCGCCCGCTGGTACACCCCCGTTGTATTCGGCGTTGCCATCGCCGTCGCGTTGTTGCCGCCGCTGTTCATGGGTGCGGCATGGCTCGACTGGATCTACCGTGCATTGGTTCTGCTGGTGGTCGCCTGCCCGTGCGCACTGGTGATCTCTACACCGGTCAGCATCGTCAGCGGCCTGGCCGCCGCCGCCCGCCACGGCATTCTCATCAAAGGTGGCGTCTATCTGGAAGAAGGCCGCAAGCTGCGCTGGCTGGCTCTGGACAAGACCGGCACGATCACGCACGGCAAGCCCGCACAGACCGACTTTGTCACATGGGGCAATGCACTCGCCTCGGACAGCCGCAGCATCGCTGCCAGTCTGGCGGCCCGCTCGGACCATCCTGTATCCAAGGCGGTGGCACAGGCCGCGCAGACGGACGGGGTTGCCTTGCTCGACGTGGCCGAATTCAACGCGCTGCCCGGTCGGGGTGTGCAGGGCCAAATCAACGGTGAAACCTACCATCTTGGCAACCAGCGGATGCTAGAAGAGCTGGGGCAGCGTACTCCCGAGCTGGAACAGCGCATCGCGGCGCTGGAAACCATGGGTAAAACTGTCGTGATGTTGGTCAGCGCAAAAGGGGTTCATGCCTTATTTGCCGTAGCGGACACCATCAAGGAAAGCAGCAGGAGCGCCATTGCCGAGCTTCATGCACTGGGCATCAACACCATGATGCTGACCGGCGACAACCCCCACACGGCACAGGCCATTGCCGCACAAGCCGGGATCGACCGTGCGCAAGGCAATCTGCTCCCAGACGACAAACTGCGCGAAGTTGAGCTACTGGCCATAAAGGGCAAGGTCGGCATGGTCGGTGATGGCATCAACGATGCCCCGGCCTTGGCGCGTGCGGACATCGGCTTTGCCATGGGAGCGGCTGGCACAGATACCGCCATCGAGACCGCTGACGTGGCCCTGATGGACGACAACCTGGGCAAGATTCCGACCTTCGTGCGCCTGTCGCGTGCGACGGCGCAGGTGCTGATGCAAAACATTGTGCTGGCCCTTGGCATCAAGGCAGTATTTCTGGTGCTGACCTTCACGGGTCAAGCGACCATGTGGATGGCGGTGTTTGCTGATATGGGGGCCAGCTTGCTCGTCGTTGGCAATGGCTTGAGGCTGTTGCGCAAATGAGCTGGAAATTCTTTCTCTACGACTGGGGTGGTCTGAACATCGCGTTGTTCCAAGCCATCAACATGAGCACACCTGCAGCGCTGGAACCGCTGGCATCGTTCTTCAACCTTGTGATAGGCAACTACTGGACTGCACCACTGATGCTCTTGGCGATGTGGGGATGGTCAAAGTCGGCACCTGACCCAACGCGGGCCGATGCCATCCGGTACAGACTCAGAGTCTTTAGCGTGGCCTTTGCGTTGGCATTTCTCGTCGCCACCATCTTGAAGCTATGGATCGACTTTCCACGCCCGCCTGCCGTTTTTGGCGACATGGTGCGCGTTATCGGGGGCATCGAACGACACTACAGCCTGCCCAGCGGGCATGCCACCTATGCCGCGCTGGTGGTCGGCGCGCTCTGGCCTTTGATAGGCCGTCGTGGCCGCATCGGCTTGGTGTTGTACGCCGCATTGGTCGGTTGGTCACGCATCGCAGCCGGAATGCACTTTCCTGCCGATGTGCTGGCGGGGTGGGTACTTGGATTGAGTTGCACGGCGCTCGCCGGGTGGCTGATGCCGCTGGCCGCCCCTGTGTGGCAATCGGCTCGCCGCACATCGACTTGGGTCTGGTTCGCAGTGGCCGCCAGTGCTGTCATGACCGATCAGCTCGCAAAGTTCGCCATCACCCGCACGTTTGCCTACGGTGAACAGGTCGAAGTCACGCCCTTCTTCAACTTCGTCCATGTCCTGAATCCCGGCGCGGCATTCAGCTTTCTGGCGAACGCTGGCGGCTGGCAACGTTACTTTTTCATCACGCTGGGCCTGGTCGTTTCTGCTTGGCTGGGACGCATGCTGTGCCAGCAATTGCCCCGTCTCGAAGCGATGGGATACAGCCTGATCCTCGGCGGTGCGCTGGGCAATGTCGCGGATCGTGTGCTGCGTGGACAGGTTGTTGATTTCCTTGACTTCCATTGGCGACTTGCGCACTGGCCCGCCTTCAACCTCGCTGATGTGGCGATAACTATCGGAGCGCTCTGCCTGTTCTTGACGGTTGTACCGAAAAGCAGTAAAGGCACAGAGGCCGAGGTGTCCGGTTAAGCTATACCCTAACCTGATGTCAGATGCTTGGCGCAAAGCACGTCAGAATAGAGTTGTAGTTTGTATTTATTGACACAGGCCGCCAAGGGTAATAGATTTCATCCTGACACTTTTACCTTTGGAGGCATCTTGCAAGGTCAACGTATCGGCTATATCCGCGTCAGCAGCTTCGACCAGAACCCTGATCGGCAACTGGAGCAAATCGAAGTCGGTAAGGTATTCACCGATAAGGCTTCCGGCAAGGACACGCAACGTCCCGAACTTGAAAGGCTGCTGGCCTTTGTGCGCGAGGGCGACACCGTGGTGGTGCACAGCATGGACAGGTTGGCACGCAATCTCGATGACCTGCGCCGCATCGTTCAGGGGCTGACACAACGGGGCGTGCGGATGGAGTTTGTCAAAGAAGGGCTGGCGTTCACCGGCGATGACTCACCGATGGCCAATTTGATGCTGTCGGTCATGGGGGCTTTTGCGGAGTTCGAGCGCGCACTGATCCGCGAACGCCAGCGCGAGGGAATCGTGCTGGCCAAGCAGCGCGGTGCCTACCGGGGACGAAAGAAATCGCTGAACAGCGAACAAATTGCCAAGTTGAAACAGCGAGTCGCGGCAGGCGATCAAAAAACCTTGGTGGCCCGTGACTTCGGCATCAGTCGCGAAACCTTGTACCAGTACCTGCGGGAAGACTGATCATGCCGCGCCGCTCAATCCTGTCCGCCACCGAGCGCGAAAGCCTGCTGGCACTACCAGATGCCAAAGACGAACTGATACGGCACTACACGTTCAACGAAACCGACCTATCGGTGATCCGCCAGCGTCGCGGCGCTGCGAATCGATTGGGCTTCGCCGTGCAGCTTTGCTACTTGCGATTCCCTGGCATCTTCTTGGGCATCGATGAGCCTCCGTTTCCGCCCCTGCTGCGCATGGTGGCCGCACAACTCAAGGTGCCGGTGGAAAGCTGGAACGATTACGGCCAGCGCGAGCAGACACGGCGGGAGCACTTGGTCGAGCTGCAAACGGTGTTTGGATTCAAGCCCTTCACCATGAGTCACTACCGGCAAGCCGTGCATACATTGACCGAACTGGCCTTGCAAACAGACAAAGGCATTGTGCTGGCCAGCACCCTTGTTGAAAACCTGCGGCGGCAGAGCATCATCCTACCCGCCATGAATGCCATCGAGCGCGCAAGCGCCGAGGCCATTACCCGTGCCAACCGGAGCATCCATGCGGCATTGGCCGATTCCTTGATACCTGTCCATCGCCAGCGCCTGGACGAACTGCTCAAGCGCAAGGATGGTAGCAAAATGACGTGGCTAGCGTGGCTGCGCCAATCGCCCGCCAAGCCTAACTCGCGCCACATGCTTGAACACATCGAACGCCTCAAAGCCTGGCAAGCGCTTGACCTACCTGCTGGCATCGAACGGCAGGTACACCAAAACCGCTTGCTCAAGATCGCCCGCGAGGGCGGCCAGATGACGCCCGCCGACCTGGCCAAGTTCGAGTCGCAGCGGCGTTACGCCACCTTGGTAGCACTGGCCATCGAAGGCATGGCCACCGTCACTGATGAAATCATCGACCTTCACGACCGCATCATCGGCAAGCTGTTCAATGCGGCCAAGAACAAGCATCAACAGCAGTTCCAGGCTTCCGGCAAGGCGATCAACGACAAGGTGCGGATGTATGGGCGCATCGGTCAGGCGCTGATTGAAGCCAAACAAAACGGCGGCGATCCGTTCGCCGCCATCGAAGCGGTCATGCCGTGGGACACCTTCGCCGCCAGCGTCACCGAGGCGCAAACGCTGGCGCGGCCTGCAGATTTTGATTTCCTGCACCATATCGGCGAGAGTTACGCCACGCTGCGCCGCTATGCGCCGCAGTTCCTGGACGTGCTCAAACTGCGCGCCGCGCCCACCGCCAAGGGTGTGCTCGATGCCATCGACGTGCTGCGCGGCATGAACAGCGACAGCGCGCGCAAGGTGCCCGCCGATGCGCCAACCGCATTCATCAAGCCGCGCTGGGCAAAGCTGGTTCTGACCGACGAGGGTATTGACCGGCGTTACTACGAATTATGCGCCCTATCGGAGCTGAAGAACGCACTGCGCTCTGGTGATGTTTGGGTGCAGGGTTCGCGTCAGTTCAAGGACTTCGACGAATACCTGGTGCCGATCGAGAAGTTCGCCACCTTGAAGCTGGCCAGCGAATTGCCACTGGCCGTGGCCACCGACTGCGACCAATATGGGGTTCTGGGGATTTCCCCCTCTAAAAAGACATAATCCTCTGTAGACCACACTAATAAATGGCTGTGGAGGTAGGTTACTACTTATAAGTGTGGCAAATTAGGTAGATATCGTACATTTTAATACGGAACAGCCCTGATATGGCCATCAAAAACGAAATTTCTATTCTCACGAGAGCAGAACAGGCAGATCTTTATTCCCCACCCATTTTTTCAATCGAAGAACAACGTCTGTATTTTTCTCTGAACGATGGGGAATTGGCAGTTTTTCGGTCAATTCGTCTCAGAGCTCATAGATGTTACTTTGTCGCGATTTTGGGATACTTTAAATCAAAGCCCGTCATCCTAGATATCGCTTACTCGCAGGTTTCTAAGGATTTAATGTTCATCAGTAAAGAGCTGCTTGGCGGCAAGGGGCTCAGACCATTCACTCCCTCACAAAAACAAAAAGATCGACTCTACGCAAAAGTATTAGACCTTGCTGGTTATCACAAATGGGACGAAAGTCAGCACTTCAATTCTCTTTTCGACCACCTTGTTCAGGTGGGCAATGCCTGGCTGGAGCCGCGTTACCTCTTTGATACTGCTATTGAATTCCTAGCCAGTCACAGCATTGCTATCCCCAGGTATACCGTACTCCAGAGACTGATAAGCAGAACAATGCAGCAGGTCAGAAAAGACCTGGCGCACCAACTTAATCAACTCACCAGTCCTGAACTTCACGTCTTTCTGGACAGCATAACAGCCATTGATGACGGACTAAGCCTGAACCAGCTCAGAGGCGGTGCAAAAAGTCTGACCGTACCTGAGCTTAAAAAAGAGCTTGCCCTTTATCATCAGTTAGCGCCATGGCGCACGCAAATCAATGGCGTTATCGATGGGCTTAATCTGTCTCTTAAAAATCGACAACACTTCGGTGAGCTCATCAACTATTACGGCAGTAAACTCAAACGATTCAAACGCGCACAGCAGCATCTATGGTTGCTATGTCACCTGACAGAGCGGATACAACTGGCACTGGAACGGTTAACTGATGGGTTCATTTACCATATCCGCAAGCAACAAGAAGCTGCCAACACCTTTGCACAACAAGCAGTGTTCCTGTCCTGGCAGTCAGCCGCGGACAATGTCACAAAAGCGGCAGAGTTACTGCATCTGTTTGTGGATGAGAACATTGATGATAATCAACCCTTCTCAGTAGTCAGACAACAGGCATTGAAGGTCATGAATGACAGGGATATCCAGACCCTCTGCCTTTACCTGAAAAAACAGAAACGGACCGTGGAAGAGTACCAGTGGCAACATTACGATGAACAATGCAATCTCCTGAAGCAACTGTTAAGGCAGGTGTTCTTGTGCCTTGATTGTGAGGCCGGTAAAGGCTCAGAAGCCGTCGTCGCCCAACTTCAACAGATTCAGACGGAAATCGCATCCGGTGGACCACTGAAGACGATGGATACGTCGCTCATCCCGAAAAAGCACCTCCCATGGTTGGTTAAACAGGATAACGTTAACCCGCAACGTTACGAATGGCTGCTCTACCGCCAGTTGACTTCGCGACTGAACGGACGCATTTATTTGCCAAATGTTACCAAATACCGCGCACTGGAAGACGACCTGATCCCCCAGACATCGCAGGATACCTTGCTGGCCTCATCAACACTGGACAGACTAAAACAGCCCGCAGAGTTATTGTTACAGGAGCAACAACACCGGCTGGAAAGTGCGCTCAAAGACGTTGCTCTCCATATTGATGAGGGAGACAATCGAAATGTGATCATGAAAAATCGTACCGGTACCCGCTGGCGTCTGCCGACCAAAAGCGCTACATCTCTGGTCAACAATCCCTTTTTTAAGCGAATGCAACCGGTCGATATCGCGGATGTACTGCGGTATGTAGAGCGCGAAACCGGGTTCATGAAATGTCTGACTCATGTACTTCCGATACAAAAACAAGGGTTCACTCATCAGGATGATTTACTGGCCATTCTGATTGCCAACGCCACTCACCGTGGTGTGTATGGCATGGCGCAGATCTCCGATCGAAGCTATGAACACCTGAGTACGGTGCAGGCCAACTATATCCGGCCTGAAACGCTGCATGATGCCAGCGATGTGATCAATAATGCGGTTGCAGCGCTACCCATCTTCCGCCACTACCATATTCAGGAGGACCAGTTGCATGCCAGTGCGGATGGTCAGAAATTCGAAACCCATCTGGAAACCTTTAAAACCCGGTACTCCTCTAAGTATTTCGGCACCAATAAAGGGATCACGGCCATGACACTGGTAGCCAACCACAGCGCCCTCAATGCTCGGATCATCGGTTCCAACGAGCACGAATCACACTATATTTATGACCTGTTACAATCCAACAGCAGTGATATCAAACCTGACGTACTCTCGACAGATACACACGGTGTCAATCATGTTAACTTCGCCTTACTGGATCTATGCGGTTACAGTTTTGCACCGCGATACGCGCAGTTCAGTAGTGTCATCAACGATCTGTTTGACGTAACTGAAAATGAACATGGCGGCACCAACCTTGCCCTGAAAAAGCCCATCAGGACGAATGTCATCGAAACGGGATGGCAGGATATTAGGCGCATTGTTCTGTCACTTCAGACAAAGCGAACGACACAGGCAATGCTGGTAAGAAAGTTGTCTGGTTATCCTTCGGGGCACCCGACATTACAGGCGCTGACGGAGTATAATCGACTGGTCAAAGCGCAATATTTACTGGATTACATAGACAATGCCAGTTTGCGGCAGTACGTTCAGCGTGCTCTTAACCGGGGAGAAGCGTGGCACTTCCTGAGACGGGCTATTGCGTCGGTAAATGGCGATCAGTTCCGAGGCAAAAACGAGTCTGAAATCGCTATCTGGAATGAATGTGCAAGATTGCTTGCCAACGCGATCATCTACTTCAACTCCGCGATACTGAGTCATCTGCTGGAACACTTTGAAGCGAGAGGAGATGAAGAGAAAGCGGGTATCACTCGTTCTGTTTCGCCCGTTGCGTGGCAAAATATCAACTTAAGCGGAACGTATAACTTCACTAATACTGGGAAATTGCCCGATATTGGCGAAATAACGAGGCCGATAGTGGATGATTAGGCTCCAAACTGAAAGTAAACCACCTCCGCAGCCATTTATTGGTGTAGTCTACAGAGGATTATGTCTTTTTAGAGGGGGAAATCCCCAGAACCCCTACATGCGTTAAATATCAGCACAGATATGTCATTGCCTGAAAAAGCGCCATCACCACTATTTGTTATGCAAGAGGAAGAGTAAATGTCAAATAATAACCATACGCACAGCCATGCACATAACCATGACGGAAAATTAAGCATGGCAGTATTTATCAATATTTTACTTACTGTGGCCCAAGTTATCGGCGGGGTTTTATCAGGTAGTTTATCCTTGATTGCTGATGCGCTTCATAACCTCAGTGATGCAGGCGCTATCGTTATTGCGATTGTTGCGAGAAAAATTGCAAGAAAACCCGCTAATAGCCAAATGACTTTTGGTTTTAAACGGGCTGAAATTATCGGGGCATTAATCAACAGTACTACCCTTATTATTCTTGGTATATATCTCATTTATGCCGCAGTTGAGAAGTACTTTAACCCTCAACCTATTGATGGTTGGATTGTTGTTTGGATTGCGACAATAGCCTTAGTGATTGATTCCATAACCGCGTGGTTGACTTATCAAGCAGGCGCGAAGAATAACTTGAATCTCAGAGCGGCATTTATTCATAATTTATCTGATGCCTTTGCTTCTGTCGTTGTCATTGTTGCGGGTAGTTTGATCATTTTATATCAATGGTATGTTGTCGATTTATTGGCAACCATACTTATCTCGGTTTATGTGGTGTACCACGGTATTATTTTAGCTAAGCAAAGTATTCGTATTTTAATGCAAGCGGTCCCCGTTGATATCGATATCGATAAGATTTGTAAGGATATCGAATCAATGGAGAATGTTGAAAAAGTAAGACACATTCATGTGTGGCAATTAGATGATAGCGAAGTGTATTTAGAAACCAGTGTTAACTTAAAAACGATGGAACAATTCCAAGATCTTAAGCCAATTAAAGATTTGCTCGCAGCTCAATACGGTATTCACCACTCGACCATAGAAGTGGTAGTAGGGAACACCTTGCAAATGGAGAATTGTTTTGAACTTGAGTAAACACCTGCTTTATTCAATGTATGCATTAACGCTTATTGCTTTTTTATTTGAAACAACAAATAGCGATATTTGGCTTCAAAATTTGTTATTCAATGCATCCAACCAAACGTGGTTAATTGATAAATATGAAGAGCCTTATCGTTTTATTTTTTACTTGTTGCCTAAATACAGCATTATTTTGTTGGCACTGTCGCTCATTGCTTTTTACGTTATCGCTTGTAGACGCAAGTACTCTAAGCACTTTCAAAAGCGATTATTAGTGGTTATTTTCTCTTTGATGTTAGTGCCGTCAGTCATCGGCGGTTTAAAAGCAACAACCAATGGTGCTTGTCCTGCGCAGCTTGAACTATATGGCGGCGATGTCCCTTATGTTAAGGCGTTTGAATTAATGCCTGAATGGGGTTCTGGGGATTTCCCCCTCTAAAAAGACATAATCCTCTGTAGACCACACTAATAAATGGCTGTGGAGGTAGGTTACTACTTATAAGTGTGGCAAATTAGGTAGATATCGTACATTTTAATACGGAACAGCCCTGATATGGCCATCAAAAACGAAATTTCTATTCTCACGAGAGCAGAACAGGCAGATCTTTATTCCCCACCCATTTTTTCAATCGAAGAACAACGTCTGTATTTTTCTCTGAACGATGGGGAATTGGCAGTTTTTCGGTCAATTCGTCTCAGAGCTCATAGATGTTACTTTGTCGCGATTTTGGGATACTTTAAATCAAAGCCCGTCATCCTAGATATCGCTTACTCGCAGGTTTCTAAGGATTTAATGTTCATCAGTAAAGAGCTGCTTGGCGGCAAGGGGCTCAGACCATTCACTCCCTCACAAAAACAAAAAGATCGACTCTACGCAAAAGTATTAGACCTTGCTGGTTATCACAAATGGGACGAAAGTCAGCACTTCAATTCTCTTTTCGACCACCTTGTTCAGGTGGGCAATGCCTGGCTGGAGCCGCGTTACCTCTTTGATACTGCTATTGAATTCCTAGCCAGTCACAGCATTGCTATCCCCAGGTATACCGTACTCCAGAGACTGATAAGCAGAACAATGCAGCAGGTCAGAAAAGACCTGGCGCACCAACTTAATCAACTCACCAGTCCTGAACTTCACGTCTTTCTGGACAGCATAACAGCCATTGATGACGGACTAAGCCTGAACCAGCTCAGAGGCGGTGCAAAAAGTCTGACCGTACCTGAGCTTAAAAAAGAGCTTGCCCTTTATCATCAGTTAGCGCCATGGCGCACGCAAATCAATGGCGTTATCGATGGGCTTAATCTGTCTCTTAAAAATCGACAACACTTCGGTGAGCTCATCAACTATTACGGCAGTAAACTCAAACGATTCAAACGCGCACAGCAGCATCTATGGTTGCTATGTCACCTGACAGAGCGGATACAACTGGCACTGGAACGGTTAACTGATGGGTTCATTTACCATATCCGCAAGCAACAAGAAGCTGCCAACACCTTTGCACAACAAGCAGTGTTCCTGTCCTGGCAGTCAGCCGCGGACAATGTCACAAAAGCGGCAGAGTTACTGCATCTGTTTGTGGATGAGAACATTGATGATAATCAACCCTTCTCAGTAGTCAGACAACAGGCATTGAAGGTCATGAATGACAGGGATATCCAGACCCTCTGCCTTTACCTGAAAAAACAGAAACGGACCGTGGAAGAGTACCAGTGGCAACATTACGATGAACAATGCAATCTCCTGAAGCAACTGTTAAGGCAGGTGTTCTTGTGCCTTGATTGTGAGGCCGGTAAAGGCTCAGAAGCCGTCGTCGCCCAACTTCAACAGATTCAGACGGAAATCGCATCCGGTGGACCACTGAAGACGATGGATACGTCGCTCATCCCGAAAAAGCACCTCCCATGGTTGGTTAAACAGGATAACGTTAACCCGCAACGTTACGAATGGCTGCTCTACCGCCAGTTGACTTCGCGACTGAACGGACGCATTTATTTGCCAAATGTTACCAAATACCGCGCACTGGAAGACGACCTGATCCCCCAGACATCGCAGGATACCTTGCTGGCCTCATCAACACTGGACAGACTAAAACAGCCCGCAGAGTTATTGTTACAGGAGCAACAACACCGGCTGGAAAGTGCGCTCAAAGACGTTGCTCTCCATATTGATGAGGGAGACAATCGAAATGTGATCATGAAAAATCGTACCGGTACCCGCTGGCGTCTGCCGACCAAAAGCGCTACATCTCTGGTCAACAATCCCTTTTTTAAGCGAATGCAACCGGTCGATATCGCGGATGTACTGCGGTATGTAGAGCGCGAAACCGGGTTCATGAAATGTCTGACTCATGTACTTCCGATACAAAAACAAGGGTTCACTCATCAGGATGATTTACTGGCCATTCTGATTGCCAACGCCACTCACCGTGGTGTGTATGGCATGGCGCAGATCTCCGATCGAAGCTATGAACACCTGAGTACGGTGCAGGCCAACTATATCCGGCCTGAAACGCTGCATGATGCCAGCGATGTGATCAATAATGCGGTTGCAGCGCTACCCATCTTCCGCCACTACCATATTCAGGAGGACCAGTTGCATGCCAGTGCGGATGGTCAGAAATTCGAAACCCATCTGGAAACCTTTAAAACCCGGTACTCCTCTAAGTATTTCGGCACCAATAAAGGGATCACGGCCATGACACTGGTAGCCAACCACAGCGCCCTCAATGCTCGGATCATCGGTTCCAACGAGCACGAATCACACTATATTTATGACCTGTTACAATCCAACAGCAGTGATATCAAACCTGACGTACTCTCGACAGATACACACGGTGTCAATCATGTTAACTTCGCCTTACTGGATCTATGCGGTTACAGTTTTGCACCGCGATACGCGCAGTTCAGTAGTGTCATCAACGATCTGTTTGACGTAACTGAAAATGAACATGGCGGCACCAACCTTGCCCTGAAAAAGCCCATCAGGACGAATGTCATCGAAACGGGATGGCAGGATATTAGGCGCATTGTTCTGTCACTTCAGACAAAGGCTAAATTTGCCCAACGCGCCAAAAATGTAAAGTTAGCTTTAAGCTCTAAAATTCATCACTTGAATTTTCGTTCTCAATCAGCGCTTGCTTCCAATATTCTGGTTCAGCATATCGAGCAACCAATGCATCGATATCTATTTTTGAGGTTGATGGACTAAACTCAAAATTGCCATACATATTGATGTGCTGCCATGCAACGGGCGAAATACTGTGAAGCTGAGCCAGTGCGTTTTGATCTCCTACTGTTTGCTTCTGTTCATAGACACGAGATAGCAGCACTGTGTTGTAGTAAATGACCGCATTGGTGATGAGCCGAGAGCATTCATTCCAAATTTGTTGCTCCTCTTCCGTTTTTACTCTGAATTTTCCACCGTTAACAAATGCAACTGCTCGCCTGAGACGATGATAGGCTTCACCACGATTTAATGCTTTTTGTACACATTGACGTAAGCCAACATCGTCGACAAAGTCGAGAATGTATAGCGTTCGGCATATGTTTTCCAACTCCCATAATGCTTTCTTGGTCTGATTCTGACGCGAATAGCTCGAGAGTTTGCGAACAATCGTGGCTTGAGTAACATCTTTTTGAGCTAGCGATGCCATGATACGTTGAATATTGGGCCATTCACGTTCAATCAATTCATCGTTGGTTTTTCGGGCAGGCTTTATTAGCCAGTCACCACACTCATTGGGATGTTGTGAGCCGACTAACGTATCCATTTTCTTATGCAAATCACGATAACGAGGTGCAAAATGATATCCAAATGCATGCAAAATCCAAAAATTAACCTGATTGGTGCCATGGGTGTCAGTGGAATGCCGTTCTGGCTTTATATCAGAGGTATTGTTATGCAATAAATCGAAAACGTAATGGCTTTCATGTTCGTGAGTCCCAATAATCTTTGCATTTATAGGAACATGATTTGCGACCAACGTGTAGGCGCTGACACCTTTCTGTAAACCAAAATACTTAGGAGAATATCGAGCGTTAAGGGTGTTAATTTGCGTTTCCATCCGCTGGCCATCGCTACTTGAATGGAGCGAGTCCTGAATATCATAGAGATGAAATGCGGGTAGCTGGCTGGTTGCATTACTAATCGCATCATTAGCCGCTCGCAACGTCTCCAAGCGTAGATAATTTCTAGACGTCCCCGCCATTGATGCTGAGCTAAGGCCTGAAACCTCAGCCATTTTTGCTAACCCCATGTTTGTTCCCATCGCAACAATACAGGCGAAAATTTCACGGGGATCAGCTTCATGCTTTACATAACGATCTAATACATGGGTAAATGCATTTAAAAATCCAGTATTACCCGCAACAAACCACAGTAGATCCGCAATACCAATTCCTGGTAACTGGCTGTAAAAATCGCTATTAACGGATTCATCACTGCTCGGATAAAGCAGCTTCCAACGACGCTTTTCGGCAGCCCCAATTACTTTAATATGTTTGTTGACCCCATCAGAAATATGTTGGTTAATCGCACTATAACGTGCTGCTAGCATAGTATGAAATACAGCCAGAGTATCTTGGATAGGGGCCAATAAAATGGGTGCACCAATATCTTGCAATACTCGTTCTTTATCCTGCCATCTAAGATCGCTTATTAAGTCATCTTCAAAGCGGCGAAATTCATTACTATGTTTAACGTACACATCACCCGCTTCCAGTGAGTTGCGTAGTAGGCGATAGACCAAAAACTCATAGCGATCTACATCTAGCGTTTTAAATGTTTTACCCTCTTTACTAAACAAATATCGGCGTAAACCTTTAGGAATAATCTCAGTCGGAAATGCATTAGGATCAGTTTGCCTTGGTGATTTTTCTGTGCGTAACAAGTTTTGTAAAAAACCGATAGCTTCAAGCAAAGGAGAGTCTTCTACACGTCCGGCAAAATCCAGATCAGTAAAAAGTTGCCTTAAGTTACGTTTGAATGTGGCGGATAATTTTGTGTAATGTAACCATTCAAATGCCGTTTTGTCGAAAGCAATATTGCGTAAGTAATCAGCAACTAATGGGAATCTCTCTTGTTCAAGCAATGCATAGGCTTTTTCTTTAATAATGGAAAAAGGTGTGTCATCGGTGATGGTGTCATCCGTAAACAGGCTCAATACATGACCCGCAGCCTGTAAATTTTTCGCTGCATTGGTAACCGCATTATTCATTGCTTCTTCAGCGGCACGCTTGGCCTGTTTCTCGTATTGATCGACCCAATGGAGCAATGCTTCAATTAAGTTGTCATTAATTTGCTGAAACCGATGAAAAGCAAAAAACAGCAGATATAACTGAGCAGTCTCTTTTTTCATGCGTTGAAGTTTATAAGTGGTATAAAACTTAACCATAGAAGCATAATACTTGCCGCTTTCATTGGAGATCCCCGCTGTTATGAGGAACTGCTTGGCAAACTCATGTAGAGGCTGGAAAAACTGCCGCCGTGCGACTTCATGTCGCAATTCTTTATAACTGAAATCTTTAGCTTCATGTTTTAATGCGCTGACGCGAAATACTCCTGAATCAGCCCGAAGCAAAGCCGCTAATTGCTGATCGATAAGTGAAGTCATGCAAGTGCTAAGTAATCGAGCAATACGGGTGCGTTCATAAGCCACCACTCTACCAATCATCTCTTGCATATACCGATAACTGGGCATGACAATACGGTGTAATGCTAAGTATTGGGTTAATTCACGAAAGATAAAGATAGGTTGTGTCGATAGCATCGCAACCCGCTGTGCTTTATCTTCCAAATCAACTTTTACCTCATTATCACATTGTTTATACTGGAATAAATCAAGAATTGCTCGTTGTTGTTCAGCCCTAATCGGTCTTGAGGGACTTTTCAGCCTTGAAAGCGTTTTGGTGGGAAAGTACAGCGCGGCAATGTAATCCAAGTCATTTAGTACTGACGATTCTTGTTCATAACTGAAAAACTGCCGTTTGGCTTTGAAATAGCCCAGTTGCAATACTAAATGGGCTGCCACAGAAAACGTTCGGGTATTGTCGAATAGCTCGCGCTCTTTAGCACTTAAGTCAAAATATAATCGACGATCATCATCTGAGAAATGAGGTAATCCAAACAGTTCATCTATTTCATCAGTTGACAAAATAGATAGCCGCCGAACGTCATTTTTCATGGTGCCCCCCCTATTTCAATACATCAAATAATTTCCCGCTCCGCGAGATGTGCAAGTGGAACCATACTTTTATGTAAGATCCCAAATACAACGAATTGATGCTCATGTTGGATGTAATAGATGACATGACTTGAATAAGGGAAGCTAAACACATTCACGCGTACCTCGGGTCTATTTTTCCCAAGGGTGGGTGTTTCAGCCAGCAGCTGAATCGTTTGTCTAAGTCCTGATAAATATGTCTTCGACTGAGTCGTTCCCCATTGGGCTAACGTAAAGCGGTGAATACCTATCAGATCAGATTGTGCATCGGGCGTTAAATGATAAGTTACCGGCATTAGTCATACTGCCCTGCGGCCAGCTCATCAAAAAAGGTATTACCATCAACCAAATTGCCCATTTTGATGTCAGTCATGGCTTTCACCGCTTTGGATTGAAGCAAATGTAATTTTAGTGTCTCGATACTTTGGTACGCATCAGCTGAAATAACAACGGCCACAGGCTTGCCATTTTTATTAATTTGGATTGGAGCTTGTTGAGCTTTGAGCAACAAATCTCCAAAGTGAATTTTTGCTTCATTGGCTGAAAGAGTGTTCATTTATCACCTTTAAACGAATCGTTCGATTCGCTCAATTTACACCAGTTGGGCGATAAAAGTCAAAAATGCACCTTATCAAAATGTATACTATTTGACAGCTCTGGTTATTGCCTATCAGGGGTCGTCTCAGAAAACGGAAAAAATCGTACGCTAAGACCGGTTTGGCTAGCCGGGTAGTAGGAGTCCCATTAGTCACGCCTGCCGGGCTGCGGCTTGGTCTGGTTGAGAACTCGGTTCTTTGTGGCGATGATCCACGAAGTTGCACCCATCGACGCTGTGTTCACAGGCAACAATCTCCAGTTGCAGCGTCGTATGGAAGATGCTGAATCGGTCAGCCAGCAACAACTTGAGGGTTTTGAGCAACTCGTCGGGCCCTATTTCCGGCGCATACACGATATGAGCGGTCATGCTGACCTTGCCGCTCGTGAGCGCCCATACGTGCAAGTCATGCAGCCCTGTCACGCCTGGCACGGCCTGAACAGATGCCATCAAGGCTCCCATGTCAATGCCGTCTGGGACTCCCTCCAGCAAGACATTCAGGCTTTCCTTGAGTAGCAGCCAAGTTCGTGGCAGCACCCATAGCCCGATTGCCACGGCGACGACCGCATCTACCCACACCCAGCCGGTGAATCGGATGACCAGCGCAGCTCCGATCACGCCGATGGAGCCAATCATGTCGCTCCAGACCTCCAGATAAGCGCCTTTGACGTTGAGGCTCTTGTCCTTGCCGCCCTGAAGCATACGCATGCTGATGAGGTTGACGATCAGACCCAGCACTGCTACCACCAGCATCCCGCTGGACTGAACCTGCGCTGGCTCGCGCAAACGCTGCCAGCCCTCATACAGGATGTAGCCAGCGACGCCGAAGAGCAACAGGGCGTTGAATGCGGCCGCAAGGATTTCGAAGCGGTAGTAGCCATAGGTGCGCTTGGCATCGGCTGGCCGTCTCGCCACCCGTACAGCCGCCAAGGCGATGGCCAGCGCCGCTGCATCCGTGAACATGTGCGCCGCATCTGAGAGCAGGGCCAGGCTGTTGAAAACGATGCCTGCGGCGACTTCGGCCAGCAAGAAGCTCCCGGTCAGCGCCAGGGCGATCCAGAGCGATTTTTCATTGCGCTCGCTGGGTAGGGCATGGGTGTGACCGGTGCTCATTTTCGTCCTTCTTCTGAGTTCATTTTTGTTCAGCGTGACCGGAAGCCGGCACCCAGCGATACAACGTCGGGATTGAGACCCCGAGGTTCTTGGCCACGTCCTTGGGAGCGATCCCGCTGGCGAGCAGCTTCTTGGCCGATTCAATCTTGCTTTTGGTCATCTTCGGTTTGCGCCCTCCCTTGCGGCCTGACAGCCGGGCGACCGCCAATCCTGCTCGGGTCCGCTCCACCGTCAGCTCGCGCTCCATTTCGGCGAGGCTGGCCATGACGTGAAAGAAGAACCGTCCCGACGGCGTGCCGGTGTCGATGGCGTCGGTGAGACTCTTGAACTGGATGCTCTGCTTGTGCAACTCGCTGACCAGATCGACCAATTGCTTGACGCTGCGGCCCAGGCGATCCAGCTTCCAGACGACCAGCGTGTCTCCCTTGCGTAGCATTTCAAGCGCCTTGGCCAAGCCGGGGCGCTCGGCTCTCGTGCCGCTTAATTTGTCCTCAAAGAGCTTTTGGCACCCGGCCTGGGTCAAGGCCTCCCGCTGTAGCTCCAGGTTCTGATCCTGCGTCGAGACGCGCGCATAGCCAACCAGCATGGCACGGTCAGACCGCTGCCTTGCCGCACTGAGCGCAAAACTTCGCACCCGGTTGCAGTGTGGTTCCACATTGCGCGCAAGCCGAAGGAACCAACGAAGTCCCGCACTGCTGGCAGAAGCGAGCGCCTGGCGCGTTAGATGCCTTGCAGTTGGGGCAAGCAAGGCCGCCATTACCCCACCCGCCCGCTGGAGGCCCGCCGCTTCCGTACCCACCGCCACCACCGTGATGCCCACCACCGCTGTAACCACCACCGTGGTGGCCACCGAAAAGTCTGTCAAAAATACCCATGAGTCTTTCTCCTTTCGTAAACACGTCAAAGCCACTTGGGGCAGCGGTTGGCTACATCCCTATTTCTCGAAACGCGTTGATATGATAAGAATTCAAGAATAAAGTTTCAAGAACTGTTTTCGAGAATCGCAACGCATTGATTTGCTGTACCGCGCCAGAGGGTTGAGCGGGATTGTCGCAAACCTACGTTTTTGAGAAGAAGGAGACTGCATGCCCCGCCGTTCAATCCTCTCCGCCGCAGAGCGCGACAGTCTCTTGGCGTTGCCCGATACCCAAGACGAACTCATCCGGCTCTACACGTTCAGCGAACCCGACCTGTCACTAATCCGCCAGCGGCGCGGTGACGCCAACCGCCTGGGTGTCGCGGTGCAATTATGCTTATTGCGCTTTCCCGGTCAGGGCCTGCTGCCCGACGCTGCGGTGCCGATGCCCCTGCTGCAATGGATCGGACGGCAACTGCGCATCGATCCATCGTGCTGGCCACAGTATGCAGAGAGGGAAGAAACCCGGCGCGAGCATCTGCTTGAGCTGCGTGCATATTTGGGCATGGAGCCGTTCGGCCTGGCGCACTATCGGCAGGCTGTCCATGCCGCGACCGAGTTGGCCTTGCAAACCGACAAGGGCATCATGCTGGCCAACAGTGTTCTCGACGACCTGCGGCACCGACACGTCATCTTGCCGACGCTGGATGTTGTCGAGCGCGTCTGTGCCGAGGCGATCACCCGCGCCAACCGGCAAATCTACGAAACCTTGTCCGAACCGCTATCGGACGCGCATCGTCGCCGCCTTGACGATCTGCTCAAACGCCGGGACAACGGCAAAACGACCTGGCTGGCCTGGCTGCGCCAGTCACCCGTCAAGCCCAATTCGCGGCACATGCTCGAACACATCGAACGCCTCAAGGCATGGCAGGCGCTCGACCTGCCTTCCGGCGTCGAGCGGTCGGTGCACCAGAATCGCCTGCTCAAGATCGCCCGCGAGGGTGGCCAGATGACACCCGCCGACCTGGCCAAGTTCGAGGCGCAGCGGCGCTACGCCACCCTGGTCGCGCTCGCCATCGAGGGTATGCAGGTATGGCCACCGTCACCGATGAAATCATCGACCTGCATGATCGAATCCTGGGCAAGCTGTTCAACGCCGCCAAGAACAAGCATCAGCAGCAGTTCCAGGCATCCGGCAAGGCGATCAACGCCAAGGTGCGGCTGTTTGGGCGCATCGGTCAGGCGCTGATCGAGGCCAAGCAAGCGGGCCGCGATCCGTTCGCCGCAATCGAGGGCGTACTATCCTGGGATGCTTTCGCCGAAAATGTCACCGAAGCGCAGAAGCTCGCGCAGCCCGAGGACTTCGATTTCCTGCACCGCATCGGCGAGAGCTACGCCACGTTACGCCGGTACGCGCCGGAATTCCTCGCCGTGCTCAAGCTGCGGGCTGCGCCCGCTGCCAAGGATGTGCTGGACGCCATCGAGGTGCTGCGCGGCATGAACAGCGACAACGCACGCAAGGTGCCTGCCGATGCGCCGACCGACTTCATCAAGCCGCGCTGGCAGAAGCTGGTGATGACCGATGCCGGCATCGACCGGCGCTACTACGAGTTGTGCGCACTGTCGGAACTGAAGAACGCGCTGCGCTCCGGCGACATCTGGGTGCAAGGCTCACGCCAGTTCAAGGATTTCGAGGACTACCTGGTACCGCCTGTGAAATTCGCCAGCCTCAAGCTGGCCAGCGAACTGCCGCTGGCTGTGGTCACCAACTGCGACCAGTACCTGCATGACCGGCTGACGCTGCTAGAAACACAGCTTGCGACCGTCAACCGCATGGCGGCGGCCAACGACCTGCCGGACGCCATCATCACCGAGTCTGGCCTGAAGATCACGCCTCTGGATGCGGCGGTGCCTGACACCGCGCAGGCGCTGATCGACCAGACCGCGATGATCCTGCCGCACATCAAGATCACCGAACTGCTTATGGAAGTGGATGAATGGACGGGCTTCACCCGCCACTTTACGCACCTGAAATCGGGCGACCTGGCCAAGGACAAGAACCTGCTGCTGACCACCATACTGGCCGACGCGATCAATCTCGGCCTGACCAAGATGGCCGAGTCCTGTCCCGGCACAACGTATGCCAAGCTCGCCTGGCTACAAGCCTGGCATACCCGCGATGAAACCTATTCGACGGCGCTGGCCGAATTGGTGAACGCGCAGTTCCGGCATCCCTTCGCCGAGCATTGGGGTGACGGCACCACGTCATCGTCGGACGGCCAGAACTTCCGCACCGGCAGCAAGGCCGAGAGCACCGGGCACATCAACCCGAAATATGGCAGCAGCCCAGGGCGGACGTTTTACACGCACATCTCCGACCAGTACGCGCCGTTCCACACCAAGGTCGTGAACGTCGGCGTGCGCGACTCGACCTACGTGCTCGACGGCCTGCTGTACCACGAGTCCGACCTGCGCATCGAGGAGCACTACACCGACACGGCGGGCTTCACCGATCATGTCTTTGCCCTCATGCATCTGCTGGGCTTCCGCTTCGCGCCGCGCATCCGCGCCCTGGGCGACACCAAGCTGTTCATCCCTAAGGGTGAAGCCAGTTACGACGCACTCAGACCGACGATTAGCAGCGACAAGTTGAACATCAAGGCTATTCGTGCCCATTGGGATGAAATCCTGCGCCTGGCTACCTCGATCAAACAGGGCACGGTGACGGCCTCGCTGATGTTGCGCAAGCTCGGCAGCTACCCGCGCCAGAACGGCCTGGCCGTTGCGCTGCGCGAGCTGGGGCGCATCGAGCGCACGCTGTTCATCTTGGACTGGCTGCAAAGCGTGGAACTACGCCGTCGTGTGCATGCCGGATTGAACAAGGGCGAAGCCCGCAATGCGCTGGCCAGGGCGGTGTTCTTCAACCGGCTGGGCGAAATCCGCGACCGCAGTTTCGAGCAGCAGCGCTACCGGGCCAGTGGCCTCAACCTGGTGACGGCGGCCATCGTGCTGTGGAACACGGTCTACCTGGAGCGCGCCGCGAATGCTTTGCGCGGCCACGGCCATGGTGTCGATGAAGGGCTGTTGCAGTACCTGTCGCCGCTGGGTTGGGAGCATATCAACCTGACCGGCGATTACCTCTGGCGCAGTAGCTCCAAAGTAGGCGTGGGGAAATTCCGACCGCTACGTCCGCTCTCTGGGTCTTAGCGTACGATTTTTTCCGTTTTCTGAGGTGACCCCTATCAAAACTACTATCATAAGTGCATTATCAAAACCTTTAAAGAGATATGGTAATTTATGTCCAAAGTTGGTTATGCTCGAGTGAGTTCTACGGGTCAAAGCTTAGAAGTGCAACTGGGCAAGTTACATCGAGCTGAGTGCAATAAGATATATCAAGAAAAACGCAGTGGGAGGACGGCTGAACGGTCTGAATTTCAATCTTGCATGAGTTATTTACGTGAAGGGGATACCCTAGTGGTAACACGACTCGATCGTCTTGCTCGCTCAGTCGTACACTTAGCCCAGATTGCTTCGCGTTTTCAAAGTGAAGGCATTGATTTACTCGTTATCGATCAGAACATTGATACGAGCACTTCGACTGGGAGACTCATGTTCAATATGTTGGCTGCGATTGCTGAGTTTGAAAATGACTTGCGGACAGAGAGACAGGCCGAAGGTATCGCAAAAGCACATGAAAATGGGGTTAAATTTGGTAGACCTGTAAAACTCACGGATACCTTAAAACAGGCTATTTATGATAAAAGAGCTGAGGGGGCCACCATTGGGCAGCTTGCCAAGGAGTATCACCTTGGAGAAGCCTCTATTTATCGGGCACTGAATTCTGTGAAGAGCACACAAGAAATTACAAGTAAACTTATAAGTAATTGAAGTTTATTTACTTAATTGTTTACATGTAACTTTTAGGTGAATTGGGCTCAATTCACCTAAAACGGTCTTATCTGTTAAGGTTATTTTAATGAGGTCAAGCTAGTATTGTTTTTTTTAGCAAAAAAGGGATTTTTGTGATTTCTAGATTTAAGACGTTATCGGTTAACCAATTCACTTTCATCACTGCGTTGTTTTATGTTGCCATTTTCAATCTACCGCTCTTTGGTATAGTGCGAAAAGGAATTGAAAAACAACCAGAAGTTGATCCCCTTTTCATCGCATCTATGCCGCTATTTTTAACATTTGCGCTGAGTTTTTTGTTTTCAATTTTTACCGTCAAATACCTGCTGAAGCCCTTTTTTATCGTATTGACGTTACTTTCCTCAAGTGTATTTTTTGCAGCCTATCAATACAATGTCGTGTTTGACTACGGCATGATAGAAAACACGTTTCAAACACATCCTGCTGAAGCATTGATGTATGTAAATCTTGCATCAATTACCAATCTACTGCTGACTGGGCTATTACCGTCATATCTTATTTATAAGGCCGATATTCATTATCAGCCCTTTTTTAAGGAGTTATTGCATAAATTAGCCTTTATGCTGCTAATGTTCGTTGGCATTGGGATAGTCGCCTTTTTTTACTATCAAGATTATGCTGCATTTGGTCGAAACAACAGTGAGTTAAGGCGTTACATTGTCCCTACCTATTTTGTCAGTAGTGCATCTAAATATCTCAATGAGCACTATTTGCAGACGCCCATGGAATACCAACAACTTGGCCTAGATGCGAAGAATGCCAGTCGTAACCCGAACACTAAACCTAACTTATTAGTGTTTGTTGTGGGTGAAACTGCGCGCTCAATGAGCTATCAATATTATGGATATAACAAGCCAACCAATGCTCATACCCAAAATCAGGGGCTGATTGCGTTTAACGATACTAGCTCATGCGGCACGGCCACGGCGGTGTCTCTACCCTGTATGTTTTCACGAATGGGGCGGGCAGACTATGATCCTCGCCGTGCTAATGCTCAAGACACAGTGATTGATGTGTTAAGTCATAGTGGTATAAAAGTACAGTGGTTTGATAATGATTCTGGCTGTAAAGGTGTGTGTGATCAGGTTGAAAATCTCACGATAGATTTGAAGAGTGATCCGAAGCTGTGTTCTGGCCAATATTGTTTTGACCAAGTATTGCTCAACAAATTAGATAAAATTCTGGCAGTAGCACCAAGTCAAGATACAGTAATTTTTTTGCATATCATTGGTAGTCATGGACCAACTTATTATCTTAGATACCCGCCAGAGCATCGTAAATTTATACCGGATTGTCCGCGCAGTGATATTCAAAATTGCAGTCAAGAAGAACTGATTAACACCTACGACAACACTATTCTATATACGGATTTTATTCTCAGTGAAGTGGTGAATAAATTAAAAGGTAAGCAGGATATGTTCGATACTGCAATGCTGTATCTCTCTGACCATGGTGAGTCTTTGGGTGAAAAGGGCATGTATTTACATGGTGCGCCCTATAGTATTGCACCGAAAGAACAAACTAGCGTACCAATGCTGGCTTGGGTATCTAATGACTTTAGCCAAGATAATCAGTTGAACATGACTTGTGTTGCACAGCGAGCAGAACAGGGCGGCTTTTCCCACGACAATTTGTTCGACAGTTTGCTAGGACTTATGAATGTAAAAACCACCGTCTATCAGAGCCAACTCGATATTTTTGCACCTTGCAGGTATTAGATATGGCTGTAAATGTTTTATCTTAGGGGTGACATATTCACCCCTTAAATCTTGGACTAACAATGTCCTCTATTGTTACATTTAGCTCTCAATCTTCCACAATGAGTTATCACGGTCTTTTAGACTTAACATCAATTTGCCGTTGTGAAACTAGAACAATGGCTTACAAGCTGTAAATGCTAACTTTACATTTTTGGCGCGTTGGGCAAAATTAGCCACAAAGCGAACGACACAGGCAATGCTGGTAAGAAAGTTGTCTGGTTATCCTTCGGGGCACCCGACATTACAGGCGCTGACGGAGTATAATCGACTGGTCAAAGCGCAATATTTACTGGATTACATAGACAATGCCAGTTTGCGGCAGTACGTTCAGCGTGCTCTTAACCGGGGAGAAGCGTGGCACTTCCTGAGACGGGCTATTGCGTCGGTAAATGGCGATCAGTTCCGAGGCAAAAACGAGTCTGAAATCGCTATCTGGAATGAATGTGCAAGATTGCTTGCCAACGCGATCATCTACTTCAACTCCGCGATACTGAGTCATCTGCTGGAACACTTTGAAGCGAGAGGAGATGAAGAGAAAGCGGGTATCACTCGTTCTGTTTCGCCCGTTGCGTGGCAAAATATCAACTTAAGCGGAACGTATAACTTCACTAATACTGGGAAATTGCCCGATATTGGCGAAATAACGAGGCCGATAGTGGATGATTAGGCTCCAAACTGAAAGTAAACCACCTCCGCAGCCATTTATTGGTGTAGTCTACAGAGGATTATGTCTTTTTAGAGGGGGAAATCCCCAGAACCCCAAAGTGCTTCAGTGTTTATCCATGTATGCGTTATGCATGTTCAGCAAGAAATTTTGCATATAATGAATCTAACACTTCAGAGCAGAGGTGAATGATTTTGTCCAATTCCAGTCACTAGCGGCACCGCTTCATGAGGTGCCGTTTTGCTATCTGGAAGTGGGAAATGTAGATGTCGCCCGAAGTTCGTAAAACATTTATGTCCAAAAGTGAGTTTCAAAGTGATCAAACTTTATAAATACCACGTTACATGTAACTAACTATATGTAATTGTTTTATATGGATTTGTTTGTTGTTGCGATTTTATTGAAATTAAACCATCAATTAATCTCAGTAAATCTATTGATTTTAGCTTTTAATACAATTACTTACTACAATATAACTGTGTAACATTGCTGTTTTTAGCACTAACACCACTTAACACCATATTTTTCCGTATTAACGTAGCGTTTTGCGATTGAACCTTAGATAACATGGCTTTTAACTCCTCGACCTCAGTTCGAAGTTCTCGATTGCGCTCTTTGTATTCATTCAGCTCAATTTGCTTGGCATCACGCTGCTGTCGAATAGCTTTATTCACACCACCTTTAATACGCTCTAACAGGTCAGGGCAATCGCGATGAATCAACGCTCGGCTTACGCCAGCTTCTTCGGCAACGGCAGCAACACTCATTTTACGCTTATCAGAGACAACATTAGGCCGAGCTTTTTCTATGCGAATAATGGCAAGTCTTACCGCTTTATGTGTCGACTTTTCTTTCTGGTTAGACATTCTCTACCTCGATTAGATCTCTTTGGCTAAACTTCTGCTTCATGGCTTCAACATCGATACCTAAAGCACTCAATACCTTTTCACAGCGTTCCATACCTTTCCTAGCTGCATCTCTACCTGCTTCCCCTATATCATCCAACTGCATAAGTTTTATTTGCTGAACAAGCATCCCCTCCCAGTAGGGAAGATGCCGTTTATCTACAATTCCGCTCTCGCAGCTATCGGGCTTACCGCACTTACATTCATCATCATTGGTACACCATCCAATACCTGTTGAACGGATAGGAATAGAGCTAGAGTAGGCTTTAGCCATATCACTGAGAGAGCCGAAAGTTTTAATTAGCTCTCCATCTGCACGGACTTTCTTGATGTTTTTAGCCATATCGCCACCCGTAATCGGTGTGTCTAGTTCAAACCAGTCTTGCTTGATTTCTTCTTCGATCAAATACTTTTCTCGGAGCAGTTCTTCGAATAATTCTGCGTCTAAATCTTCGTTAAAGGCATACAGAGCCGTCATGGTGATTGACCAGTGTTTAAAATGGTCTTTTAGTGCCCTTAAATCACCCAATTCAGAATGCACTGCATAGTTGGCAAAGGTGCGGCGAAACTGGTGCGCTGACAAATTCCAGTTGCAATCTATCTGTTGACATAAATTAGGCAACCTATGAACAGTAATTGTACATCCAGACAACAGGCTAATAGCGTTACTTTTTTTAGATACCGACAAACAAATATGGTCTGAGATTTGTTCTAGCCTATTAACTTCCACATGGTCTTGACTATCCCTTGCTTTTGATAAGTCATTTTCAAGCTGCTTTTGCAATGGCGCACTATAACGACCAAGAATGTCGATAGCTTGAGTTGCAATCTCTGGCGCAATCCATTCAGCTAATCCCGTATGGGTCTTCTCTGACGCGGTTTCAATGTAGTAATACGTCACCTCATCTCTTGTCTCACTGCGATACGCTCCGCGTTTAATACCTAAAACCTCATGGATACGCATACCTGTTGTGAGTAGCAACCAGAAGATGCAACTGTCTCGCAGCAGTAATGATTCACGCTTACCTTTTGATGCCAAAATTTCATCAGCCCTGTCTAAACATGACTTTGTAAACTTACAGAGTGGAATTAGCACTTCGTTAGGGATGATAGGGGTTTTGGGTTTGGTTTTCGCTTTTTGAGCGGCCTCTCCAATCAGTCCTGCCTGCATATTGGCACCAGAACCAGGCCAAGGATGCTCTTTAACAAAATAAAATGCTTTGCAACACTGATAAAGGTTTTCCACTGCGAGGAACTTAAGCGTTTTTGTTGTTAACGAAAGAGGCTTTATTTCGCCATTCCGCTTTGCGCTTAGTCTATTCACATACTTAACATAAGCACTAGAGGTAAAAGCAGTCAAGCCATGCGTTGCAGTTGTGTCTGAACTCAAGGCCCATTTAAAGTAGCCTTTAAGAGAACTTAAAGAATGTAGTAAAGAGTTGACCGCTAATCCTTCTTTTAATTTATTCCATATGACCCATTTTGCCATTTGTTTCATTTCAGGGTTATTTATTGTGCCAAAATTAAGTGTAAGGTTACTTTTGGTGGTGCCTTTAGTCCCTTTAGCAGCAGGAAATTTCCATAGTTCTTCTTCATATCGAGAGTAAACTTGATAGTGACCGTTGGCTAACTTTACATAGGTTACAATGCCCGTCAGGGTGCCATCAATCGCTCGCTCTAGTGTGCTTTGATTAGGCTTTGAACATTGCTGCTCCGCAAACTCAACGTCCGTTAGTATCAACTCAATCAAACTCATTGTGTCACCTTTAACATATCGAGATTTTGCCAGTATGGATGTGGATTGGTTCTTGCTCGTTCCTTTTCAGCATTGACATGCTGCAATTGACCAAGCTTGGCAAACTCAGGCACAACCTCTTCATCCACAATTCTGAGCACGTTCTTTAGGTGCCGCTTCCAGTCTTTACGACCAAATTCATCACGGTTACGAATTATTGCCCAATAGAAGCTAAAGAGCTTATACAAATCATTGCCTGTAATAACGAAGCTCTTACAACGGAAACACCCTAAGAAGTCATTACAGAACGTTCCATCTTTCGGTGCTTTATCCCCATTTTTCGGGTCTTTACAATGGCCGACAGGAACGCTTGGAGCATCGCAAGTTAGCTCTTTGACTCGTATTTCACCCATCAAACCTAGGTTACGTTTTGATTGCTCAGGGGCTTGCAAATAGTAGTCAAGTGAACTTGTTCCACTATGTTTAGCTTGCTGTGCTGCAATCAACAAACTTTCACCACTCAGTTCGTACATGCCATTGATGAAAGTTTTGCGAATACGACTGATATTAAGCTTAATTGTGCGTCCATCTTCATCCTTTAGGTCGTTTTCTTTGATGAATTTTTTTATGTTGAAGTGCAGCGATAAGTCTGACAGAGAGGTAATAGCGCTTTTACTGTTGCTAGCGACATATAAGAATACTAAATTGCTACCACTCACTTGCCTCAATGACGAGCTTAGCTGAATAATGGTATCGATCAGGTAAGCCACATCTAGTTTTACCCCTTGTACTACCTCAACGTTTTCTGATTTGCGCAAGTTATGTAATTGTTTTGCATTACCCCGCTTTTTAAACACAGTTAAAAGCTTTCGATTATCTTTAAGTGGATGATCAGTTAAAGCATCCGTTGTCATGTTAAGCAGTGGTGAAGTATTGATACCCGTTTGAATTGCCACAGCAAGTAGGCACAACGTTAATTCGTAACCCGACAATGACTCTCTCTTTTGATAAATAGGTTTAACCGCTTGCTTTAACGCAACAACAACCTGTCTTTTCTCATAGGGAGAGAGTGATCTTTCACTTTTTGCATGTTTACCGGAGTTTGGAAAAGGATTCTTGGGGAAAAAATCACTATTAAGGTTGATGTCATCGACAAGTGGCCAGTAGCCTTTTTCTTTCATACGGACTAACAATGACTTGAGGTGCGTGTAGAGAGCTTTTTGAAAGCTAGGTTTAAACTCACTACCTTTGAGGTGCAGCAAATATTGTTCAATCAGTCTAGGCGTAATGTCATTTTGCGTTAAATCTCCCCTGACTGAGTGCCTGAATAACTCAAGATATTGTGCAAAATAGCGAAAGCCATTCTTTAAATACGTGTGCTGAGTTTCTTCAGTAAAAGCATTAGTGTTTCTCAGTAACGCCTTTGCAGTGTAGTAAACTCGATTCGTGATGTCGTCGTAGCCTTTGCCGTAATAAGAGGTAAAGTCGAAGTTTACGCCATTGCCACCTTTAGAACCCAGATTTGGGTAGGTAACAACTGGGTGTATTGCTCGCACTAAGCCTTGGCTTTGGGGGGCGTCAACGGTTAGCTCTACTGCCGAAGTTTTCCTGATCTTATCTTTGTTGATGGTGAGGTATTTTCGTTGTCTTGCCATGCTACTGCCTACACAATTGCATCAATTTGTTGTTGATACTCAATCGACAGGTCGTCCACCAAATCATTAACCAGATGTAAATATTTCATTGTGGTGGTAATACTGGAATGTCCAAGACGGCTTTGTAGATACATCAATGGCTCAAACTTACTGCTTTTGCGCTCTAAGAGCCCTTTGAGCATGTGAGTTGCATAGGAGTGTCTTAACATGTGCGGAGCCACATGAAAGGGCAGATTCAGAGATTTGAGCGCCTTTCCAAAGGCAGAGCCTTGCGAAGCCCATTCTTGACCATCAGAGGTTAAGAAAAGGCAATCTGAGTTCACTCCTGATTCTTGTTGCTTCTGAAAACGAGCTTCATTTACATAACGCCACAAATCTTCCATTAGCCTTGATGGAATGTGTATTTTGCGCTCTTTCTCACCCTTAGTCCGTGAGATATTTACTTCGTAGTAAGTTTGGTTTCCAGAAGGTTTTCGTATTACGTGTAGGGGGAAAAGCAGTAGCTCCTTACGCCTAATTCCTGTCTGTAGACATAAACGAACCATCAGTTTGAGCGTTGGGTTTTCAATCGAAGATAACAATTCTTGAACTTCATAGGCAGATAAAAACTCTGCTTTCTTTTCAAAAGTTTTCATCATCAAGTCCGAGCTGTATTTTTTGCCACCATTTCTCTCGGTATGAGCCAAAAACTGCTGACCCTTTCGCACCGAAACCGACTCTAGTGAGTAAGGCAATGAGTCAAACCACTTGCCAACACCATAACTGTAAAACCGCACGATCGTTCTTAGGTGTTGGTTGGTTGAATTGACCGACATGCCAAACTCACCAACGCAAAGGTCACGATAGGCGCTGACTAACATTTCATCTTCACTACTTTCAGAAATATTTCGCCAATCTAAACCGTTATGTTCACAGAATGTCAGGAATTGATTTAAGTGGCGGGCATAAGTCCACCAAGTATTTTCACTGTCTACTCGCCCACGTTTCAAGCACTCATAAATAAGGAATTGCATTGCTTCCACACAAAGCATTCCAGATTCAATCCCTAGCTTTGCATTATCAACTTCCCACGTTAAGAGGGGAAAGTTAGGGTACTTTACACTTTCAATTTCAAAGTCAGATGTGGATTTAATGCAAAGCATAACCGCCTCAATGTACTGTATATTAATAAGGGCTATCCACTTAGCACAACCAACCACTATATATTGTGGTTATCGATTTTTAATTGATTGGTACGTTATCGGCTTAGAACGCACTGCTTGCTCAAGCAACCTGTAGAATAATAATCCCCGAGAATCTGACTTTCTTCTGTTGAAGCGAAATGTAAACTCATCTAAATAATAATCAAGTTGCTTAGCCTTTACCGCGCCTTGATACGTACCTAAAAGCCATCTTTTACATAATGATGAGACTCGATGTACCCCAGCCATTGTTTCATGTGCAGGTACAGATGAACCTAAATGCACTATCCGATTATGCTTATATCCTTTTTTGTCTATTTGTTTGTATGCTTGAGAACCATCACTACAAATTGTGCTACCAGGTTCTATTACATCTTGAATGAATTGATGGATATGTTATTTAGTTGCACTTTCTACTTGCCTTAAACGTATCCGACCAAATCCAGAGGGTGATAGCAGCTCAACAGCAACCAAAACTACAGCTTTACGCTTACCCTGTTGATTTTTAATAGATGATTGTGGAACGAGGCCACCTATTAGTGTTTCGTCAACCTCAACGATGCCGGACAACTTATCCCTTTCAGGATCAACCATGGCATATCTTAATTTGTGCATTAATGACCAAGCGGTTTGATAACTCCCAAGACCTAATAGCCTTTGAACTCCAAGAGCGCTGACACCATTTTTTTGATTCGTAATAAACCAGACCGCAGCAAACCAACTTTTCATTGGGGTTCTTGTTTTGTCAAAAAGTGTACTTGATGTTACTGAACACAGAGAACGGCAAGCATGACATTTTAACTTGCCATTACGTAACTGATAAGGTGATTGATGGCTTGAACAGCTTGGGCAAATGAATCCGTTTGGCCAACGAAGTGCGTAAAGGTAGCTAATGCAAGATTGTTCATCATGAAACCAATCAACAAATTCGTCCCAATTTTTAGGGTAATCGACGCCAGCTTTTAATAAATACGATGAAGTTTTCATTACTACATATTGACACTGGTATCGCTAAATGGACAGCCCTTATATTAATACAGTGTAACTGTGGGCATTATGCTTTGCTACAAAAATAAAAGATTTTTTATGTGGACATTGGTATGTAAAACGTTTCTGGACAGAAGCTTGTTAGTGCCCAAGCTCTAACACTCACTATTCGCATTATGATAAGTATGGTGAATTTAGGTTAACGCCATAGTCTCTTGTTATAAAGCTCGTACGGGAAAGCCTTCTAAAATCTCATCTAGATCTTCGATAATAGATTGGAGATAGGTTTGATCAAATCCTGTAGAGAACTTAAGTTCATTTCCAACACCAACACTGTCCATGCAATTACCCTCTAATTCAATTCCACCTCTTCCATTCCCGATTAGCTTGATTTCAAGCTGCCCCTCAAGACTGTCGAATGTAGCTGTACCTTTTAGGCAAACATAGAGCTTTTGTATTTCTTTAGAGAACTTAACGAAATCATAGGTTTGAAAACTGGCAGAAAATTTACCACTGAAGCTTCCAAATGAAACACTAACAGAGCAAATAAGCCAGTTATCATCAAAAGACTCACTGCTTGGAGAATGTTGGTACTGTTCTACAGTGATCTCAACTTGCTCATTTGGAGAACAACCGATGGATAAACTCATACGTTCCTTGTGCTTTATAACGTTTTAGTATTTATACGTTGCGCTATTTGCAAGGCATAAATCGCTTGTTGGACTTGGCCTATGCCACATCCATATTAATCGGTATGTTTTATGCTATAGGAATTTGCTTTTTTACGGTACTTGTTTTTTGTACAGCTTTGTATCTAATCACCTTTTCTGATTACATCTTTTAAGAAAGGTTTTCGATATTTTAGCTTTTATATTGCCCGTTTATGAGTTTTCCCAGATATACCTTACTGACACGTAATGGGGCGTGCGACGTGAGGTCGTATGAAGCGCTGTTCACCGCTTTTGAGTGAACCATCTGTATCACCAGATGAACCTAGGAGCCTGAATAAAGTAGCGGCTCTGACAATGTAATGAAGATTGGTTATAGACCAATCGGGATCTGAATCGTGAGAGAACGATCCTCCTGATAACCACAAATTGGGTGAGTGCTAGGTAGTCAGTATGATGAACATATGTAAATCCGCGTAAGGTGCGTTATACGATGAAACAGCGGAAGTGGTTTATACGCTGTGGCCAAAAGGCAATGAGAGTTGGAAAGAGATTGCCCCATGCTCTTTCGTGGTCAATATAACTCTTCGCACTATAGCGGGCATCTACCCTGACATTGCGCGACATACGGAACACGGTAAGCCTGTATTGCTCCCTTTGGGAAAGCCGATATGGCCGATAGCGGTGCAGGTATAGGAGGTTGGAAAAAGCAAAGGCTGCATTGTAACGATGCAGATACAGACTTGTGTCTGGTCACGAAAGTGAGCCCACTTCCGACTGGTCTCCCGTTGCAAGATAATGTGAAGAACTTTATTCAAGGAGAAACGCAAATGATGATTTCAACAGAGATTAGTGCCTCTCCTGACGGCGAACAATGGCAGTCCATAGACTGGAAATCCGTTGAACCGCATGTATTAAAGCTTCAGATGCGTATTGCAAAGGCAACACGAGAAGGTAAACACGGTAAGGCGAAAGCGTTGCAATGGATACTGACTCACTCGCGTTCAGCAAAACTTCTTGCTGTTAAACGAGTATCAAAAAACAAAGGCAGTAGAACGCCTGGAATAGATGGTGTCATCTGGAACACGGATGCACGCCGCATGAAAGCAGTAAATCAATTGAGCAGGAAGGCATATCAAGCCAAACCACTCAAGCGTATCTATATCCCCAAAAAGAATGGCAAACTTAGACCTCTTGGTATCCCAAGCATGATAGACAGAGCACAACAAGCGCTCCACCTTCTTGCATTAGAGCCTATATCGGAGACGCTTGCTGACCCAAACAGCTATGGATTTAGACCAAATCGTAGCACTGCCGACGCAGTCGATCAGTGCTTCAAATGCTTGGCTCTAAAGAGATCAGCGCAATGGGTTCTTGAGGGAGATATCAAATCCTGCTTCGACAAAATCGGGCATCAATGGCTTGTTGATAACATCGCCATAGATAAACGAATGTTGGAACAATGGTTAAAGTCTGGTTTTATGGATAAAGGGTTGTTTTATCGTACTGATGAGGGCACGCCACAAGGAGGGGTTATATCCCCAACCTTGATGCTAATGACTCTTGCTGGACTTGAACAGCGCATAAAGTCTACAGCACTCAAAAAGGGTGCTAGAGCCAACTTTATTGGATACGCCGACGATTTCGTCGTCACCTGCGCTTCAAAGGAAGTGCTCGAGAACGATATCAAACCGTTGATCGCTGACTTCTTGGCGGAAAGAGGCTTAACACTCTCCGAAGAGAAAACGCACATTACCCACATCAACAAGGGTTTTGACTTCTTAGGGTTCAATCATAGGAAGTACAAAGGAAAATTGCTCATTAAACCGAGTAAATCCAACACGCTGTTGTTCTTGAGTAACCTGCGCGAACTCATCAAAAAGCACGCAACCATCCCTGTTAACGACCTTATCAAACTGATAAATCCGAAACTAAGGGGGTGGGCGAATTATTATCGTCATTGTGTTGCTAAACAAGTATTCGGGTATGTTGGGCACAAACTATTCTATTCGTTATGGCACTGGGCAGTAAGGCGTCACCCAACAAAGTCTAAGACTTGGGTAGCCCTTAAATACTTCATCAACCGAAAAGGCCAATGGCAATTTCACGGTTGGCAGAAGGTCAAGGATATGGATTGCCAATTCAATCTATTCCAAATAGCCAAAGTGCCTATTGAGAGGCATGTGAAAATTCGAAGTGCGGCTATACCATTCGATCCTCAATACCAAGAATACTTGGCTAGGAGAAAATCGAAAAGGCAAGCTCGTAACGCTTGGAATGAACCTGCTCTCACTGCTTTATAAGTTGCTGGGTATCAAACGATACCTTTGTGGAGGCTTGAGCCTAGTGCAGTGAAAGTTGCACGCTGGGTTCTTAGGGGGGCGGCACTTGGCAACAAGTGTCGTCTACCCGACGTCTATAGTACGAGTAGCTAATCGACTGTTGTTTCAATCTAGGGCTAGAAAAAATAAAATCGCTTGCGCTTAACGAAGCAAGTAAGATCCATTTCATCAAACTTTGTTGGGTTCTGGCTATAATTTCAAATTGAACTTCAATATCAGTCTTCTTCTGGATATGCTTAACTCGATTAAATATCCTGTCTTGGGAAGAAACATCGCATACTTTCAAAGATAGTAAGTGTAGTGGTCAAGCTTAATTGGCCCTAAGTTTGCTATCAATAGCCAGATTGAATAGTGCTAACTGCATCAAGTTCTCCTCAATCTCTAGTCTCGTGCGAATACGCCAAATTTCTTCAAGCCTGAAAGGCTTTTTGACACCACTTCGTTGTCCACGGTTTAGTATGACCATGATGACCTCCTTTTTGGTTGACTGGTCATAATGGTCATAGTTAGTAGGATTGGGATACAAATAAATTACACGTCTAGGCTCATTTCTGAACAAAAAAGCTAAGTCTCGGTGGCATTTAGTACCACCGACCTTCGACTGTTCTTGTTTGATTTCAAATTCATATCATATAGAACACCACATCAATCAGTGATTCTTTACCCGGCGCAGCAGGAGAGTGCTTTAACATCCTTGTTAAAGGTCTGCGCGCAGAGTTTTAGTCCTTCCACCATGGTCAGGTAGGGGAAGAGTTGATCCGCTAGCTCAGTGACTGTCATGCGATTGCGAATGGCCAATGCTGCACTCTGAATTATTTCACCGCCTTCATGCGCCAATATTTGCGCTCCGATAATTCGACCGGTTTTCTTTTCTGCCACTAATTTAATGAAGCCGTCGGTCTCGAAGTTGGCCAGGGCTCGTGGCACATTTTCCATGCCCAAGACTCGACTGTCCGTCTCAATATCTTGCGCCTTGGCCTGTACTTCGGTTAAACCCACAGTGGCGACTTGCGGATCGGTAAAAATCACCGCGGGCATAGTGGTGAGATCCAGTTTGGCGTCGCCACCTATCATATTCACAGCAGCACGACTGCCAGCTGCGGCAGCAACATAGACAAATTGCGGCATATTGGAACAGTCTCCGGCGGCATAAATGCCGGAAATATTGGTCTCCATTCGTTCATTGACGATAACCTCACCGCCCTGGTTGGTTTTAACACCGATTGCGGCAAGATTAAGTTGGCTGGTATTGGCATTACGCCCGGTACTGATCAACAGTTGATCACCAATTAACGTTCCCGCATTGGTTTCCAGCGTAAATTGTTCTCCTTGATATGAAACGCTTGCCGCCTGAGTGTGATTCAACACGTTAATGCCTTCTTTTTCAAAACATTCGCTAAGTTTCTCACCTAGCAAGGGGTCTTCTGCATACAGTAATGAATGCCGCGCCAATACCGTCACCTCGCTACCTAAGCGGCGATAAGCTTGTGCTATCTCCAACGCGACCACAGAGGAGCCAATCACGATCAGATGTTGTGGCAGCGCTTTGGCAAATAATGCTTCTGTGGATGTCCAGTAAGGGGTGCCGGCAAGACCATCAATCGGCGGGATCGTCGGCGTCGAACCGGTGGCAATTAATATTTTATCGGCATGCAGCACTAGCTCTGAACCATCGACTTTACGGATGATTAAGGTATTGGCATCGTTAAATCGTGCAAACCCTTTAATTAAACTCAGTGCGGGATTATTGTCTAGAATATTCTGGTATTTGGCTGCCCGCAATTCTTCCACCCGCGCGGTCTGCTGCTCGGATAAGCGCGCTCGACTCAGTTCTGGGGCATGATTTTCCAGTCCTGCAAACGGGTTGCTTCGCTGTTGCTGAGCCAATTGCGCCGCTCGAATTAAAATTTTGGACGGCACACAGCCAACATTGACACAACAGCCGCCGATCACCTCGCTTGCTTCAATAATGGTAACCTGTGCGCCACGCTCCGCTGCCTTGATGGCGCAGGCAAAAGCGCCAGAACCGCTGCCTATGATGGCGACCCGTTGCTGAGGGCTAATGTCTTCTTGCTGGTCAGTGTCGCCACACCTTGTCGTGTCTTTAAGCTCTGTTGCAACGTAGCCTAAGGCATTAATCGCTAGGATCAGTTCTGCTACATTGACACCATCTCTTGTGGTGATCACAGCTAGGGCTTTTGCATAAGACACCTCAGTTTTAATGACGCCTTCAACGGCATCGAGCGCCTCTTTAATGTGTTCGACGGAGCTTGGGCAGCTCATCCCTTGTATGGATAAGCGTATGGATAATAAAATCATTTTCTTTCCTCAACTAAGGTAAATAATCATTGGCTTAAACGGCACAACTTTCATCGTCGCAGCGCTTATTAGCGGGTGAAAAAATGTCCCATACAGAAACGGCCACCATCAGCGCGAGCGCCGAATAGGTCACATAAGCACTCCAGCCATATTGAAACAAGGGGTAGAGTGATAACAAGAGTAGCGCTGGGCCGAACATACCCAGAGCACTGCGATGCCACTGCCTATGGCTGAACCAGCCCAGTCCGTTAAGCACTAAGGCAATCCAAGCGAATAGGGGCAATAAGGTGTTGACGAACAGGCCTTCCCATTGGCTGAGAAAGCCTAATCCAATCGCTGCGCCCAAACTGGCAATCGCCGGGAAACACATGGCGCAGCCCATAGCAGAGATAACAGCACCCAAGGAGCCCGCTTTATCACCGATGCGTGTCAGCATATTGAATAAATTGGTCATAGCCTTCTTCCTATTGTTTGATAGTTGACGGGTAACCTGCGTTGGTGGTCGCATCGATTAACGCTTTGACCGTGGTTTTCTCATCATCAAAGGTCACAATTGCCACCTTGGTCTCAAAGGTGACATCGGCCTCGCTGACGCCTGCAACATTTTGCAGCGATTTTTTCACCGTAAAAGGACAGGTAACGCAGTTCATGGTCGGCACGTCTAAGGTCACAGTTTGTGGTTTGGCAGCAGCAGTCAAACTGGTGAGTGCCATAAGGGTTAATAACGTGACTTTTTTCATTGTATTCTCCAAGTGTTAGTTAAAAGTGTAAGTGCTATGAATCGCTGTGTTCTGTCATTAATCTTCAATTGGTTAACGCCAAATCCTTGGTGCTGCACTTAGGCAAACCAGACAATCCAGTAATTGCTGGTCACTAGCACTAGCGCTGCGAGTGCCGTTAACCAAAAAATGACCTGTCGACGCTTGCGCACTTGCGGCACGGCGCAGGCGGTTCCTGGATCACATGCTTCCATTGGGCGATAAACGTTTCGACCGGCGACAGCAAACAGAGCCAATACCACAACAATGAAAATAGGACGATAGGGTTCTAATAAGGTCAGGTTACCAATCCAGGAGCCACTGACTCCCAGCAACAGCAATATGAAAGGTCCAGCGCAACACAGGCCAGCGCCGACGGCGGCAACAATGCCACCAATAATGGGCAGATTAGGATCTTTTGGGGACACGTCTTACTCCTCAGTTTTCAATGTATGGAGTAAGTGTAAGTGCCGTACCTATGTACGGAGTCAAGCATATTTATCTGTGGGTAGAGTCGATCAGGGTTGCAAGGAATCGATAATGGGGCAATGGCTGTCATCTTCATTGTTATGGCACTGTAGCAACAGTGTATTAAGCGCGGTTTCCAAGCGTCGTAAATCAACCATTTTTTCTCTGACGGCGCCAAGTTTATGCTCGGCAAGCTCTTGGACTTGACTGCATGGGCGATCCTCTAGGCTCAATAGATTAGCAATTTCCTCCAGCGTAAATCCCAACTCCTTGGCTCGTTTGATAAAGCGAATACGGTTCACCGTTTCATTTGGGTAATGACGGTAACCCAGGTCTGGCTTCAGTGGTTGCTCGATCATTCCTCGTCGTTCATAAAAACGCACCGTCTCAATATTGATACCAAGCTCATTGGCCAGCTTACTGATGGTTCTTTTCTTTTCAAGTGAGACAGAAGTCATACCTCTTCCTTTGATTACTATTATGAATGGGATCATAACATTTCTTATTAGGTGGCCAAATCTACTATGCCACTACACAAGAAGTATAAACGATGCTGAACTCCATAATTCTGACTTGAATTTAGTGGCAAGAATCCAGTAATTTATGAGGCTCACCGCCATTGCGGGGCTTATTCGTATTAGAATTACTTATGGATTAAAGTAGTACCCGAAACACGCTTTGGGGCAGAAATGAGTTTGGCAACATCGCCTCTGTTAGATTCCAATCAGCAAAGAAAGCACTACCTCTATAAGAATAATGCTTTAGTTCAGTTAACCCTTACAACCGCAGATATTAATCATTAAGATAGATGTTACACTTTCAATGATACATAACAAACTTTATTATCAAAAGATTAAATTTGTCCTATGATATTTTATCAAACTATTGAGTTATTACCGTTCATGACAACCTTAATTTTTTATCAAACTATATTATTGTCTTACAGATGTACTAAATCAATTGCTAGAATTTAGTACATATAGAGTTATGGCTTACAAAGACAACGTTTTTTCAATCGCATCGACAAAACCTGCTTTGAATATTGTATTACCCTCACTATCTTTAACTCTTCCCTGCTTATCTGGTGTCCACCCATTTTTTTCAAATGTATCTGGGTTAATAGAGTGTGATAATGCTTCTACTTCAGTTGGGAGTAGATTCGACTTAGTTAAAGATGGATGAGATGAACTTTCCATTGCATTGTTATTAGCTGATGGCCTTAGATCAATATTAATATTTGATAGCTCTTTTGCTAATTGTAGCTGCCCTGTTAACTTACTATTTTGTGCAATTAAGTCCATTACGAGCCATTTGATACGGGCATCATCAATATCACCAACCCATGCATTTTGTTCTTTTACTTTGCTTGAGATAACTTTTAAGGGTTTTTTAAACTCTGCCCATGATTGGATGAGTGCGCGGTATTTTTCGCCTGTTTTATTTCTGATAGCCTGAGCCTTTGGACCGTTAACAGCTTCACTTAAACGGCCAATTGTGGCTATTGTAAAATCACAGGACCCTCGTTCAGACTGTTCGGTACATATCTGATGAATTAAATCTATTGTTTTTGCCATTTTTGGAGTAGCACTTTGTTTAAGTTTTTCACAAAAATCATTAGGTTCATGCCTCATATTGCCTCCAATAAAGACTTGTTAACGTCCAGTTGAGTCAGTTGGCTTCCGAGTAAGATCTTCTTTACCTCATCATGAAGTGGCGTGAGCTGATTATCATCATTAAAATCACTTAAAAGGATCTCTGCTCTCATCAGTTTTTCAACATTTTCCCACGACTTTAAACGACTCTTTAATAGCTCACTCATTTGGTTCCCCACTTCTAGCTGCTGGTCAGGGGAGAGCATGCACAACCATGGCTGAATGCCATTTTGGTGCGCCATCTTGTCAATTAATTGAGAGCGCCTAGCATTGGCCAATGATGCATCACTTAGTGTAAAAATAGTTGCATTTTCACACACAGTGCTTAGCTGATGAAACTCGCTATTAGTTTCATCAATACTCCAGTTAATAGAGGAAGATTCTGTATTAGCAACTAACATAGTTCCTGTACCTTCCTCCGCTTCAATGGACTGGTTCAATAAGTTGGTACACTGCATAATAAGCCGTACAATATGCACTGTATCAGTCGCATACATACACGTTTCTTTAGCTATCATTTCAAGGTTTGATGCCGCTTTATCCAACTCCATTGATTTAGTGAACACCTGATCCTTTTTTTCAGCGTCATAACGTTCATCCTCTAATGACTCAATATGAAGAATTAGATTCTGTTCTTTTTGTTTAATATAAAACTGCTTTAATGAAATTTCGTTAAATACAGCGGTTAAACCGCCTAAAAAAGCAGGGCTTGTGATAAAAAAACGGCAACGGATACAGTTTTTTTCACCCAGATGCCCAGACGCTACGGGTAAATACTTTTTAATTTTGACTTCACTATTTTCAACCTCCCCTCCTTGATCACATTTCCCACCACCCATAGGGCATATACCTATATCGGTGAAAGAAAATGCTGAAGCTGGATGATTGTTATTTAAATATTTAAAGGCTAATAGATCGTTCGGAACCAATGAGTCTCTTACTGCTTCAAATTGTTTATTTCTAATTTGTTGCTGAACTCTCAGTGGCGCAACGGCTAAAGCTCGTTTATCTGCTGCATTAAGTTCATCACGCATTTCAGCATGACCTACCTTAGTGTAATAAATCGTCATAACTAACCTTGCATGGCCAACCAACTTTTGAACAATATGGATAGGCACTTTTGCATCAACAACAAATGCTGTAATTAAGCTTACGCGCATTGCGTGAGGTGTATAGTCTGATTTGTACGAACCCACACTCTCTTTAGCATTAACTTTATTTGTTAATAGGTTATCTTTGTCTTCTATTTGATGCAGAACATAAGCAAGTGCCTTAGAGAAAATGGGCTGCTGGTGAGGTTGGCAACTATTACCCATTCTAAATAAAAAGCAATTGGCACCTCGTTGTTCTAAAATCCTATTTCCAATGGGAACTCTCAATGTAAGCCCTGTCCATTTTGTAGGCTCAGCAATAGCATTGTATTTGGACTGCCAATGTCTAAGTTTAATCATCCAATAATCTAAATTATCAGGAGCCCAAGGTATATCGTAGCCGCCCTCCTGACGCGATGTTTTATTGGTAGTAAAATATAAACCCAGCTCACTTCCTGAATATTCCTTTATAAAACCTTGCTTTTTTGTCTGTCCTGCTAAGGGCCCTTTATTCGCGACCCACTCGACTTTACCATTCACCAGCTCGGGAACTTTTTTATCTGCTTCTCCGCTATCGCACCAGAGAATCTGTTGCCCTCGAGCTGGGACACTCAATAAAGTATATAAGGCAAAAAAACGAACAGGAGACCACATTTGACAGACTTTTTCGTTATAGCTCCCGACTAACTCACCTGTATGTTTTCCTTTTCGACGGTCTCTTTCTACATACCTATAGACACAATCTAGATCATTTTTATCAATTAGCGAAGAGTCTACGTCAAACCAATCACTTTCCATCAAGTCGTGTAAATGACTTAAATGACTTAGGCTTTTGGATTCTATTGGCAAGATCCACTCTCTTGCTTTAACCACATAAGTATAAGCTAAAAGAGGTTTATCAGATTCAGATAATTTATTGGGTTTAATGTCCAGCAAAGGGCTTTGAAATCGACTTAATGGATTACGAAAATCAGGATGAATTAATACTTCGTCTTCGTCTTCGAATGTGCACAATTGAGAAAGACAATAATCAAGGAATTCAAGAATGATTACGTGGAAGTGAGACTTACTTTTCTCGCCAAAAAACTTAAGGAACTCCTCATACTGATTATTATTAACCTTTGTTGTTTTAAGCAGGAATTCCTCTGGTTTTGATGGGTAATTATTTTCCATAATGAATTTGCAGATAAAACCAATACTAGTTCTTTTCTTCATTGTAATGTTACGCTGAGATTGCTCTATATATGAGTCAAATAAATCTCTCCAACCATTAAATTCCAAGCTTACATCCGCAAGAGAATAAGGCTTTGATTGGTTCAGAAAACCATACCATGAACCAAACACCTTCCAGCTATCTCGATAAACACAAGCTGGAGAAGCTGGAAGCCTAGGGTCTTCGTTGTAGCGCTTCTCATACTCAGTACGCGACTTAATACAGAGCTGAATAGCAGCTTTTGAAGCGGCTTCAACTGTAGAGTAAAACGCTGGAATACTATTGCCTAAAAATCCTCGCCATTTACCAAATTCCGGCCAGTCACCTCGGTATGTTTGTTCAGGGCAACTAGGAAGCCAAGAGTCTTCGTTATAACGCTTTCTGTACTCAGGACGTGTTTTAATACCGAGCCTAATTGCAGCTTTTGATGCGGATCCAATCGTAGGGTAAAATTCTGGAATATCAGTATCTAGAAAACCATACATTCCACCCAGTGCCCGCCAGTCATCTCTGTAAGTATGAGCAGGGCTATTAGGAAGCCTTGGGTCTTCTTTATAACGCTTTCTGTACTCTCGACTTGTCTTAATACCGAGCTTAATGGCGGCTTTTGAAGCATCTTCAACTGTGGGGTAAAAATCAGGGATTTTATTATCTAAAAACCCACGCCACTTGCCAAATGCCGGCCATTCATCGCGGTAAACGTTATTTGGGGTTTTGGGAAGATTAGGGTCTGATTTGTAGCGTTTTTTGTACTCAGGACATGTTTTGATACCGAGCCTAATGGCGGCTTTTGAAGCATCTTCAATTGTGGAATAGAAGCTAGGAGCGTCTTTACCCAAAAAGCCATACCAATTGCCAAACGCCTTCCAGTCATCCTGATAGATTTTATCAGGGGAACTAGGAAGCCTAGGGTCTAATTTATAGCGCCTTCTGTACTCAGGGCCTGTTTTAATATCAAGCTTAACAGCAGCTTTCGAAGCCTCCTCAAGTGTGGAGTAAAAATCGTGGATCTCATTACCGAAAAAACCTCGCCATTTGCCAACCCCCTCCCAGTCATCCTGATAGATTTTATAAGGATGACTGGGAAGCCTAGGGTCTGCTTTATAATGCTTTTTGTACTCAGGAAGCGATTTAATGCCAAGCTTAATAGCTGCTCTTGAAGCTTCTTCTATCGTGGCGTATTTACTCATCATCACTCCCTAACACTAAAATTACTTTAGCCTTACTATCGAAACGTTTTAATTCCGCTCGTATCTGGCTAGGCGAAAGTGATTTATAAGAGTCTTGAGACTTTATCGATTTGTGATTCAAAGCATTGGCTACGAATAAATTACTAACACCAGCTTCTTCTAGGCGATTCGCATAAGCGTATCTATGACCATGTGGTGTTGTACCTAAGTCTTTTTCAAAGCTCAGTCCAATCCGTTCAATAGCTTTTTTGTGTTTTCGTTCAAATGCATCAATCGAATAAGGATCGCCATATTGATTAGTAAAAGCATACGGATGCTCGCGGTTTTTATGTGGACTAACCCTTTGTTTAGATAGATACAAACGCCAATAAAATAAAAAATGTTCGCCAACTGATGGTTCAAACCAATTTACAACCATATAATTTTTTTTTGATTGGGATAATTTATTATTCTTCCAACCGGCATAGACCTTTTTACTTTTTTCATATTTGTTTCGGGGCAAGAGTTGGAAGTTTTTAGCCAGTGTTTCTTCACGAAACTCAATACGTCCATTAGTATATGACATAGGAGACTGGCCGATTTCAGGTTCGTACACACATACCAGAGCTTCATTTGAATTTTCAGGATGAATTTCTATATCCTCAAGCCATAGATGGAAAGGTTCCGATCTTCTTAACCCGCCAAAGTGGAGTAACATAGTGATGAGTATGTCCCTTAATTCAAGTCGGGTATAAGCTGGTGCGGTAGCTAAAACACCAGGTTTTATAAATCCTTTATGAATTAAGTCATCAATATATCCATCAGGAAACCTGTTCAAGGCAGAGTTATGATCATTGTCCCTATGGTCTTGTTGGTATCTAACATTTCTAGATAATTTATTTATCTCTTGCATTGATTTTTTTGACCATGTGTGTGCGAGAAAAGCATTTTTATATTTATGTGAATATGCTGCCCAATTTAATCGTTCTTCGTGACTAGTTGCTTCACGCCAAGGATTAAGCTTGTCTTTGTTGTTAAGTTCTTTATGGTCGCAAAGCCAATCAGAGTATTGAGTCACATACGAAATGATTTTATTACCATTTCGTATACTTCTCTTTCTCCATCTGAGTCCCGTGGGGTCTTCACCATTTAGGTTAATTGTTCCTGAGAAAAGTTTATCTGAAAATGCAGCGAAAAGATCTGCAGGATATTTGTAATTAGTTGTATTGAACTCTACAAATTCGACTAATAAACAAATAGCTCGAGCACTTGCATCAATCCAAGACATGCTCTTATTTCGTTTATAGATTGAATAAGCCAGATATGATTTTAAGACCCCATTTTGCGTGTAAATAACAGGCAACCTTATTTTTATTTTATCTTCAATATGTATGGTTGTCCTAACGACCAAAGGGTGAAACATAAATAGCACTCTTGCATAACATTTAGTACAAAATAGGGGGGCACGCATATATTGTAAAGATATGTTTTATTATAACTATGAAAGGAATCGTTTAGAAAAGGGTAGAAATAGTACAACAGAACTAGGGGTGATACTCGCAAAAACTGCACTGATTCCAGCTACAACCATTGGAAACCTGTAAAATTAATGACTTTCCCTCTGAAGGAGGACGAAATACTGGTTCAATGTAATTAAGCATCAGAGTGTCCAAATTGATGAAAATGTGAGTTAGCTAATGAAATTTGGGATTTTTCATACAAAATGCGTTCAAAAAACTATCATTCAAAAGTATTATTGTTATAGTAATGTTGTAAACAATAAATAAGCCATTCAAAAGACTTAGGTGAAAGGATTATGACTCAAGTTGCATACCAAATAAATGATCGACGTGACAAGGATGTAATTCATCACGATGAGCATTGGAATTTAACCACAGCAGACCAAAAACTCGCACTGTATGACTTACATCGTTATGGTTATCGATTATTGTTCGTTCGTCATATGCTTAAAGGGCCAGTGGCTGTCATTAGTCAGCAAGATGATATCGCAGCCATTTACGCCGACGGTGAAGTCGATTTAAGGCCCTTAATTACCCTTAGAGAATCTCACTAACGCCTTTAAAAATGATTTCGCGTTATAAAAAAACCTACCGATGTTATGGTAGGTTTTAGCGTCTCTTTATGATTTTCGAGTTAACTTATAAACGGCTTCATTAAGCCAAGGCACGTGTTTATTCATAAACCTCGGATTGTCAGCCAGTACATCAACACACTCCAACAATTCAACATCAAAATATGGCGTTAAATAGCTTTCAACCCAACGTGGACTGACTGCAAATGGTGGCCCTTTTAGAGTCTCTTGTAAGTAATCTAGGGTGATTAATAAGCCACTTACATTCGCCGGTATCAGCGCAGCGAGTGCTTTAACATATTGTTGGCGCATTTCTTCTGGCCAAGCAATCAGGGCAGCGCGATCGTAAAAACCACTAATCGACGCTGTTGCACTTTTAGGGAGAGTAAAAATATCACCTTGATATAAGGTCACTTGATCGGTAGAAAAGACCACATGTTCGTCGGTATGATTGACTTGATAAGTCAGACCATTGTCGGTAAAAAATTGTTCAACCGCGAGGGTATTGAGTTCACATCCAAGCACAGTATGACGCTGCTCGGCCAAATAAAACATATCCAACGATTTACCACATAGAGGAACGAATACCTCAGTGTTTTCATTCAAACCAATATGCGACCAATATTTTACTAAAAAAGGGTTCACTTGGTTTTGGTGAAAACCAATTTGTTGTAACTGCCATTTTTCATGCCAAAAGCTGGGTTCCATGATGTTATTCTTCAGTCAAGTTGCTAATGAGATGCTGGCTACTTTAAAGACTAAAAAAAATGGATGCAACCTCCCTTGATGATTTGGCATTCAACTTACTAGGCTTTACCGTCTAGAGTCATTTGTACTTGCCTTAACCAACGACAGTTTTCACATTGGCACTTTCTACGCGACATATGATGCGGGCTTAAATTTGAGTCAATGTAATCGACCGCGATTAATAATTGTTGCTTTAATTGGTCAACCGACTTCATTTCAAGCGCAACCATTTCATCGTTATGATTAATCCACAAACACTCCTCTCCCTGATGACAGGTTATGCATTGCTCATCACTTTGATTAAAAAACACTGCATGGGGACAATGGGTAACTTCCATTGATTGTAAAATTCGCTGCCGAGGAAAATTAAACAACTGAATTAAATCAGTTTTATTTATATTATGCATATAACCTCTCATAAAATCGTTAATTAACTATTACAGCCATAGTACCTAGTGTTGATTGATTTTGATTTGATATAGGTCAAGGTTTACTTATCGTAATTTTTTAGATAGGAAGCGACCATTTACAAATCAAAAAGCTTGCTCACAAAACAATACTGGGCGGTTTTTAGTAAAAGAACAGCCATGTTTAAATAGACTGCGCTGATGTGTGGATGGAATCTGTTGTTTTATATAAGAAGCACTTGCCGCAGTAAGGTTAATCAAGGTTTAATGGGCTTAAAAAGGAGGCTTACTTTTGCAAACACCGCAACTGCAACACTTTTATATCAATGAAGAGCAGTCCATCTACCTGCTCAGCGCCAATGATGCACGCAAGCATAAGGCCTGGATTCGCCTGTGTAAGCAACAGCTGAGTAAATTGGGATATCAGCAAATTGAATTTATTGGTAAGGGAGCCTATGGCTTTGTGTTTGCGGGTATCAATGAATTTAGCCAATCACATGTGTTTAAATTCTCAAGGGTAAATTTACCTCAAAGCGTCCAAGATAGGCTTGAAGAAGAAGCCTATATGCTTAGCCAAGTAAAACACCCAAACATACCTGGGGCGATAAAATTTGAACGGGTTGGTAAGCAAGGCATTTTAGTAATGGAGCGAGCTCAAGGCGAAGACCTCGACAAAATTTGCCAACGATTAGGCGCTTTGCCACCAGTAATGGTCGTCAGTATCGCGAGACAATTAGCCAATATTTTATATTATCTTCGTAAAGGTAAGCCTTTAGTGCATGGCGATATTAAGCCATCTAACTTGGTTTATGATATTGAAACCGACAAGTTGTCGTTAATTGATTGGGGCTCTGCGGTATTTGCTCAGCGAGATGAACACGGCCGCGCGGTTGATGACAATGTCATGTCCTTACTATCAAGCGACCAACAGCACACTAACGCGCGTATGGGCGATGTGTATTTTATTGGTGACGAACAATTGAGCGGTGCGTTATCTACGCCTCGATTTGACGAACAAGGCGCTGCTGCAACCTTATATGCACTCGCGTCAGGACAAATTAGTCGTTTCGGCACAAAAATCATTCCTGCAACCAGCATAGGGTTACCTATCGAACTGGCAAAAATACTTGATGCAATGCTCAGTGATGATGTTGAACGGCGCAATCTTGCGGGTGATTACTTTCTCAAAAGTCTACGCCACAGTCATCGAATGCATTTGCCGATACTATCCACTCCCCCCCTCGCCCCCGACATTCCTGTATGGGCTCAACCGCGTTCGAAAGCCGTCGAAACCGTAAGTTACAGCTCGCGTAAATCGTTTTTGAAAGAGCACAATACTCAAGATCCCATTGCCAAAATGGATGATGTGCAATTAGAGAAATATTATCGCAATTTTATGGTGGGTATGGCCGATACCGAAAAAGGCTTTATTGCCGCAGTAGGCCGTTTAGCACAGTATCCTATCGTCGGCGGTTTGGTGATCCATTGGCAAGAGTCTGGCGTGTTTATCGACTCCAATTTAGCCATCTACGATCCAGACAGTAAAGCGCCGCTCGTGTTAGCGGTAAATAATATGGTCACCATGGCGCGAGGAATTAAGCGGATTGGGGTGTTCAAAGCTTGCTTTTTTAATGCCAAAGACACCTTACACCTTGAGCGAAAAAGTACCGAGCACCAATATAAAATAACCGGTGAACTGCAAATGCCGTTTGAAGTCGGTGATGTGCCCACCTTGGAAGATAAATCTCGGCTGCACTCATACTTTGAAGACGGTAAAGATCCGGAAGAAAACTTGGAACTGCCAGCAGAAATCATGACTGAACTTGGGTGGTTAAATCAAATCCATCATACTGGCTGTATTATCTTTGAAGCGTTACCAAACCATTTAAAAATCCACAGTTATTTACGTTTATTAAATCCACGAAAACAGGCAGCATTTCGAGCCTGTTTGGATAGAATTATGACTCACGCAAATAAAATTCAAGGTCATGGTATTTCAGGTTTTATGAAACTGCCCTATAAAAACACCCGTCAATTTAGCCATATCGATCGTAAAGCAGATGATTTCTATCCTAGAAACCCTAAAGTCATCGTTGCAGGACCCACTTTACCGCAAAAAAAATAGTCATATTCTAAATGCTATCATCAGGTTATTACACTGATACAAAGCAATACGCGACCCCAATAGAGGTCGCGTATTATCAGCTGTACATCACTCAACACTATCACTCAACACTTAAATTGGCGAACCAGGAGGCAAGTCCATCGGCTTGGTGATTAATCGATAAGTAGGATCGGTCATGCCTTTCGTTACACCTTGAAACAGCCAATCGTAATGCGCCGATTGATAATCGCTGCCACGGTTACTGCGACGCTTAAGCTGCTTAATAATATAGTCCACTCTTGCGGCTAACTGCGCTTTAACTTCAGGTGCTGTTTTAGGGCTATGGTACGTTGCTAATAGACTATCAATCACCACAGTATTGACTCGCATTTGCATCGCTAGACCCTGGCCACTCGGTAAATCTTGATACAAACTGGCACCCGCAAGCTTATCGATTAATTGAACCACCGACAGTTGCTGACTGTCTTCCATATAAGCCTGACTGACACGGTTTAAACGTTCAGGGGTTAATAACTGCGTCACTATATGACGGCTCAACACTTCAGCCATCGCCACTGGATCGGTTATCACACCTAAGTTTGATCCAAAGCTTTCACGAGTTTTTCGATAATTACCGGCTTTTGGCACTAACGCTTGCAGCACATTATTTGGTACTAATAAGCTCTCGGTTTGCAAACTCGCCAATAATGCATCGAGTGCAGCAAGTTGCATTTTAGGACGAATATAATTCCAACGTACGCCTGAACCTACTTGTTGATAACTATAATCAGTCCCGCCAATCCACTTTGCAGCGGCTTCTATTTGATAACGCGTGAGCAAATATATAGGCACAAACACATCGGCTAATTCGCCATGAGGTTCATCGGCCAATAAAGCATCTGAATTAAAGTCCTCAATCGCTTTACGGCGCACTGTTTCTAAACGTACTAATTCCGCTACTGCATCGTTACCACGGTCCCATAAACTGGCATACGCATTACTGGCACTGGCACTACGAGAGTCTGCTTCCCCAATATAACGAAAACCTTTAGTTAAGGTCGACGTTAACAAAGACTCGGTCTGCGTAAGGCCACCATAACCATAGGCTATGGTGTATTTGTCCCACTCACCCATTCCTTCGGTGTAAGGCGTAGCAATATCAATGTTATCACCTTGAATACTCACGTACGGATGTGGGTAATCCATTACTGAAGCATTATCGTTTGTTGATGCTGCAAAGTTATGGTCAAGCCCCAGGGTATGGCCCACTTCATGGGCAGCTAACTGACGAATACGGGCAAGCGACAATTCCATGGCGGCATTAGCAGCGGCTTTACGATCTGGCCAACCAGCAGTGAGCCCTCGAGCAATGAGATGGTCTTGGCGTACTCTTAGACTACCAAGCGTGACATTACCTTTAATGATTTCACCGGTACGAGGGTCGGTTACTGCTGCGCCATATGACCAACCTCTTGTGGCGCGATGCACCCATTGGATCATGTTATAACGCACGTCTTGAGGGTCTGCACCTTCTGGCAACAATTCAACTTTAAAGCCGTCAATAAAACCTGCATCAGTAAATGCACTCTCCCACCAACGTGCACCTTCCAGTAAAGCACTTCTAATAGGCTCCGGTGCACCAGGATCAAGATAATACACAATAGGCTTAACCACTTTACTTGGAGCGTCACCAGGAGTGACTTTTTCTAATCTGTGGCGCAGCAAATGGCGTTGAGTCAGCGGTTGATCAACTGCGGTAGAATAATCGGCATACTCATCAGATAAATAACCGCTCATAGGATGATAACTACGAGGTTGATAACCCACATCTGGGAGTTGTATAAATGAGTATCGCACGCGAACAGACAACAATTTACCGTCTGGAGTAACTTGCTCAACTTGCTTGCCCGCTTTGCTGGCTTTAAAGGTTAAATTCACATCAATATCAGCATTACGTTCGAACGATTTAATCTTTTGCGGCAATATCATTGAGCGGCTACTGTCTAAGCTATACAGACCTTGCTTAGTTGCCGTTAATACATCAGACACACCATGCAAATCATTAATCACTAAGTCATTAATCGCAACTAGAGCCGTTTTGCCCTCGACTAATTTACCGCGCCATAAAATCGACTCAGCAAAAGCTTGCGTTACCGCTTGACGTTCGGCGACATTATCACTGGAGGCTCGAAAATAGGTATTAAGCTGCTTGAGCACAACATAAGGACCATGCTGTTCAAATTGTACCATTCGAGTTTGACCTAACTGGCCACGGTCTAAACCGATATCATTCGAACCAACGCCATGAGGTAAACTGGTCAGCAATAGAAAGGGTTGATTGAGCTTATCCGCTTGCAAATAAAGCTGGGCAGATTTGGCATCGTAAAATAGATTAATAAAGCCTTTTGCCGCTTCAGCATTTTTGATTATTTTTTGGGCTGAGTCGCTGGCAGCTATTGCAGCGTTAGAAAGTAATGTTGCTGGTGTGACGGCCAGCAACAATGCCAATGAAATACTACGGCGGATCATAAATAATCTCCCTGTCGTTAATATCCTATCTTCAAAAAACTAATCGTCTTTATGATTATGTTTATATGCAATCCAATGAGATAAGGTTTCAAATAATTCAGTAAGCACAATTGGCTTAGTGATATGTGCATTCATGCCTGCAGCTAAACTTTTTTCTTTATCACCCGACATTGCGTGCGCAGTCATGGCGATAATAGGCATTTGTTGTTTGCTATAACGTTTGCGTAATTCGGCGGTAGCAGTTAATCCATCCATTACCGGCATTTGAATGTCCATTAACACTGCATCAAATGGTTTAGAATCAATCACATCTAATGCAACTTGACCGTTGTCGGCTATCACTACTTCATAACCGGCACTTTTCAGTAATTCAGACGCCACTTGTTGGTTAATAAAGTTATCTTCAACCAACAATACTAAACCAGATGCTTTGGCGGGTTCGGCTTCAATAATAACCGGCATTGCATTCAGCTTAGGTTCTTTGGCAAAGGCATTAATAATTTCATCAAATAACGCCGAGGCCTTAAACGGCTTTTGTAATACCGCATAAACAGAATTTTTTTGCAGCTCATGGTCTAACGGCTCAGCAGCATAAGCGGTCATTAAGATAATAATAGGACGCTTTGCTATGCTACCATCAGCGACCATTTCATCTATCGCCTTAATAACATCACAGCCGTTCATTTCTGGCATCATCCAATCTAACAACAATAAGTCGACTGGCTTTTTACGCAATATATCCAGTGCTTTTTGACCACTGTCTGCCGTGTTCACACCAAAGCTAAAATCGGTCATCAATGTCGAATAAATTTGTAATGCACTTGGGTTGTCGTCAACCACCAGCGTTGTTAGGTTATTTAATTGTTCTGGCACCACCAGCGGCGCGATCACTTGTTCTTCGGCAATTTCAAAGCTAATGGTAAAACTGAAAATGCTGCCGGAGCCCAGTTCGGACTCAACTTGCATGGTTCCACCCATCATCGACACTAAATGTTTACTGATAGATAAACCTAAACCCGTGCCGCCATATTTACGTGTAGTTGAACCATCAGCTTGTGAAAATGCATCAAACAGCATTGCTTGTTGGTCTTTACTGATCCCAATACCGGTATCGCGTACCCAGAATTTCATGGTGATACGGTCGTCACGCTCACCCACATCTTCGCAACCCAGCTCAACTTCACCAGTTTGGGTAAATTTGACCGCATTAGACAATAAATTAACGATGACTTGGCCTAAACGCAGTGGATCGCCATACAAAATAAGCCCTGCGGTGACTGGCGCATACAGCAGTAATTCGACGCCTTTTTCTTGCGCTTTAATGGCATTAATATCAATAACATGATCAAGCACTTTATCCAGCGGGAACGCGACTCTTTCTAACTCTAATTTGCCTGCTTCAATTTTAGAAAAATCTAGAATGTCATTAATAATTCGCAGCAACGATTGGGCAGAAAAACCGGCTTTATTAAGATAATCTTGCTGTTGCACAGTCAAGCTAGTGCGTTGTGCTAACTGCAACATACCAATAATCGCATTCATTGGTGTCCGAATTTCATGACTCATGTTGGCCAAAAATTCACTTTTGTACATGTTGGCTAACTCGGCGTCTTGTTTTGCTTCAAGCAAGGCGACTTCGTTACTCTTCTGACGGGTAATGTCTTTATGTGTACCGAGCATTCGCTTACTACAACCATCCTCAGAAAACTCAACCGCTCGCCCACGAGATAACACCCAGAAATACAGGCCATTTTTACCGCGCATTCTAAATTCGATTTCATAAGTGCCAACCGGATCGCGCACATATTGAGCGCGGTACTCTTGTACTCGTTCACGATCGTCAGGATGATATAACTCATCTATTGATTCGAGTAACGGTGGAAACTCATTAGCTTGATAACCCAACATTGAATAGAAAGCCGGATTACAAATAATCTGTTCAGAATCAATGTACCAATCCCACAAACCATCTTCTACCGCATCCATAGCAAGATGGTAACGTTGCTCAGACATGCGTAATTGCTCAGCGGCTTCGTATTCACGGGTAATATCACGCCAAACAGAAATCAAACCTAATAGATCGCCACGGCGATTGTAAAACGGCAATTTAAAGGTATCGAGCAATACCGGTTTACCTTCAATATTGACTCGTTCTTGGTAACGTAATGAATGCTGCTGGGTCAGAACTTTGTTGTCTTCTTCCCCAATGCGCAAGCCTTGCTCTGGGCTCACCACTTCTGATGACGTTAAGCCAATAATTTCATTTTCGGTATAGCCCAGCATTCTTTCAGCTGACTTATTACAGCCTAAGTATTTGCCTTCTTTGTCTTTAAACACGATCGCTTCAGGGATCGAATCGATCAATGATCGTAGCAATGCAAACTCGCGCTCACGGCGCTCAGTTGTTTCACGTAAACGCTGAGTACGCCTAGCAACTAAGTTATCAAGACGTTTATTTTGTTCGGCGAGATGATGAGTATACTGGCGGTTTTCTTCAAAAATACGACTCACTAGCGCAAACCACGGTTCCCAACCACGGGTAATTTTCTCTGGCGGACGGATAGGCGTTTGTGAACACGCTTCTAGATGGGTTAATAAGCGTGAAGCTGGGCTAACGAATGCTCGGCGAGTTTGCCAATGCACAATGGTAACCAGCAGTGACAAGGCCAATACCACTAATAGAAAACTCAGTTGTAGCTTGTCCCACGAATCTTTGAATAAATCATCTTCATCTTGTAAATACAGTAACCGCCAAGGCGCGTTATGCAATGCCACACTATGAATGTAATATCCATTTCGCAAAATGCCTTCATGGGCGTCAAATAGCTCAGACTCCGATAACGAATGTAACTCTGCCGGAATTCGCTGGCTAATGTGGTAAACCTTATTCATTTCACTGGAGTCAAAATCACTGTGAGATAAAATATTATTTTGCTGGTCAAGCAAGATCACCGTACCGGGCATTTTAAAATAGGTACGAATTTGTTTATCCAGCGATGATAACGTCATGTCGAGGTTAATCGAACCGATAAACTCATCTTCTAGATATACCGGTAAACCAAGCGTAGTAATAAGGCCTTGATGCGCCGAATCGATGTACGCCTCACTCCAAAAAACACTACGTTGTGGATTCATTGAAGGCGTTGATAATTGAAATTGTTTCTTATTGAGCAGCTCATCTCTAAAGCGTAAATCATTATTTTCCCATGGATAAAATGACATCATCCGACGGTTAGAAATATAATAGATCGACGAAGCTTTAGGGGCAGCTTCTTTCGCGACAGGAAAGGATAATGATAGCTCAAACAGCATTTCAAGCTCTTGATAAAAGCTCTCGCTACGGTCATCTAATGAACCCGCACCAGTAATGCGTCCCATATTGGTAAACGGTACACCACTGTTGGCATAATTGGGTTCTAAAGTGAAATACTGGCCATCTTCGTTAAATTTTTCATACTCTGGTAAGCGCTCTTTACGCACAAACTCGCCCAAACGTAAATGATCCACCGCTACATCACGCAAGCTTTTCACCGCACGAATGCTCGACTCAAGCAATAAGTCGATTTGCATAACATGACGAGCTACTTGTTCTTCTCGTTGTTGAATTTGCTGCTCTTTTTGACGTTCAAACATAATGCCAGCGGTCAGCAAAGCCATCACAATTACCCCGATATAGGTGTAGAACACCGCTCGGTTATAATTACGTTGAATAGGAGATTTTAGTTGTAAATCTGGCTCAGTCGGTTTCATTAACCACCCTTGATACAGCGTAAAAAAAAAGACCCGCTGTCGAACGAATAACACCAAAAAACGGCAGTTATAACAGTAATGATTATGATATCAGGAAGATATCGTTAATCACATGAATAAATACCTTATATGGTCTGATCTGTTTAACCTAGTAAGCTTAGGCATACCAGCAAAATAGCATCGAAAACGTGATAAAAAAAAGACAAAAAAACCAGTAGTTTGCACTACTGGCTGTTAATATATTAAGAGAGTTTTAGGGGATTAAAACTGGTAACTTACATTAAAATCAATGGTTCTTGGAAGGATATAGCGTCCATTTGAAGAAAGTGAATCTCGAGGGTCACCTTCTGTTAGTGCATTCTCATCTGTTAAATTACTCACAGCAAGCTGCATTTGAACTTCTTCGGTTAAGTTAACAATAACGCCTAAATCGACTTTGGTGTATCCAGCTAACGTTACCGTGTTTTCATTATTAGCAAAACGGTCGCCAACTGCCGATACCGTTCCGTAAAGCGTCGCGTACATCCCATTTGAAAAATCAATATCGTAACTAGGTGTCATACGCACTTGCCAGCCAGGCTGCCTTTGCGCTTCATTACCTTTATTGGTAGGGCTTTCGGTAATTTCAGTTTGTTGTATGGTTGAATTAAGATTTAACGTAAAGCCACTATCCGTGAAGTAATTAAAATCAACTTCAAGACCATACGCTTGGTTTGTTAATACCTCAGCTGGGGCACCTGGAACTGCAACAAAAGTATCGCCTTTTACTTCATTGAAAAATGTTGTGGCATAAAGTTCGTAATCATCAGCAACTAACTTGTAACCCAATTCATATTGAGTAACATCTTTAATCAAATCTTCACCCGACTGATATGCGTCAAAGTTATCGCGAAAATCATCAAAGAATGGCATTTTAGAACCATCACTTATCCGTGCAAATATGCCTTGGGAATCAGCAAACATCCAATTTGCTCCTAAAGTCCATGCTATGGCAGACTCATCATAGGAAACCGCTTTGCTGATCACACCGTCTAACCCTTCATCAACCGTATACTCAATTTGATGATTTTCGTTGCGAATACCAGCATCCATCGAGAGTGAATCGGTTATTTCATGGGATGCTGCAACATAAAAAGCTTGAGTAGACCCATCGCCAACACTGTTTATATCGTAATTCCAACCACAGCTATCTTGGTTATCGTTACAATCGATTCCCGTTAGCATTTCGCCACCAGACTCAACCACATGATAAGCTTGGTTACCTATTGACCACCAGTCATTCGCGCTAAAGGTAGAGTGGTAATAACCCGCAGTAATTGTACTGTTATCAAATGTTTTAGTAATAGCGAGATCATTGGTAAAGGCTTCAATTTGTTTCTTAACAACCCAACGACCAATTTGCTGTACCACAGTTGAGCCCGCGTATTCTGTTCCTGTTACCGCGCCAGAAGCAGTGCTTCCACTGTCTGCAATCGTCGATAACATGACTGGATCACCATCAGGGACTAATCCATATGTATCAGCATCGCCTTTGGTATAAATAAAACGGTCAACAATGCCCCAACCATTGTCTAAGGTTAAATCTAAACTGCCGCCTGATACAGAACCATTCCAGCCTCGACCTTGGCCAAAATCAACGTTGATAGCTTCACCATTGGGTCCAAATTTAACTGTTGCTTGACGGTTATTGGTTCCAATTTGGTTATATTGATTATCGACAGTAGAAACATTTATCGGTGCAGGCAAATACCACACGCCATGGTCATCAGTTTGACGAGTAAAAACATTGAACTTACCGTTATCAAATTTTTTGGTGATATTAACCGTAAACTGTTTGCCTTCTTCTGCATTGAATCCGGCATCACGAACGCCTGGTGAGCTCTTAATATAGCCACCAGCCATAAAATATAAATCTTCTGCTAATTGGCCACTAACAACGCCGTCAACACGTTGTAAGTTGTAATCTGAAGTTGAATATTTCACTAAACCTTCAGTTTCTTCGGAGCCTTCTTTTAATAAAAAGTTTGTGGTTAAACCTGGTTGGCCATTTGATACCACAGGATTAGGACCACCACGAAGTGCTTCCATGAATGACACTGTTTCGTCTAGTCTAAATAAGGTTGAGTTTTCTAAAAATGACAGCGTTGGCGGTGGAAAAATAGGCGCGCCTTGCAGTTGAACAGTTAAGAAAGGAGCATCTCCGCCCCCAGGAAAACCACGAACAAACACGTTAGCACCTGATACACCACCTGAACTTTCAGCCCAAATCCCCGGTACAGCCTGAAAAAGTTCTGCAGTGCTTTTTGGAGCCAATTTTTTAATATCGTCTTCAGAAAACGAGCTAATGGCATAACTAGCATCTTCTTTGGCAACACTTTTCCCACTAAATGTGCCGGTTACTACAATTTTTTCGACTCTATCTTTGCTGACTTCTTGTTGTATTTTATCTGCGGCAAAACTGCTATTAGCTTGGCAAATTAAAGCTATTGCTACAGTTAATGAAGATAGCTTGAAATTTTTCATCATGTTTTTCCCTTTGGTTGACAAGCGCATTTAGCGATGATCAACGATTTATTATATTGATTACTTTTTCTTCCCCACACCCAATATAGGTTCCAATGCAAACGTTTGCAATAATTTTATGCAAACGTTTGCATTTTGATTTCGCTTTCCGTTGCATTACTGGCTGTATATGTAATAATTCTTTGACAGGTTTTAAGGATATACTGGGATGTTTCACCTTTGAATAACGACAATAAAATCACCCTAGCGGGTTTAGCCAAGCTTGCTGGTGTGTCTACTTCTACCGTATCAAGAGCACTCAACAATAATCCGCTGATCAAACAAGAAACTCGCGATAGCCTCCAAGCGCTTGCCAAACAGCATAACTTTAGTTTAAACCGCGCCGCGAGTCGGTTACGTACACAAAAAACCAATGTGATTGCTGTCATTTTGAATCTAAGCGACAGTACCGATCAAAGCATTAGCGATCCATTCTTACTTAAGGTTGTAGGTGACTTGAACCAAGCACTCAACCAACACGGTTATGAAATGTTGTTATCGAATTCATTAATGGCTCATGAAGATTGGACAAGTTACTTTATCAACAGTAGCCGTGCCGATGGCATCATTGTTGTAGGCCAAGGAAAAAGCACCCAAAAAATAGAAGATGTCGCCCTCTCAGGAGCACCACTGGTGGTGTGGGGAGATCCTAAAGTGAATGCTACCTATCCTGTTATTGGTAGCGATAACTGCCTTGGGAGTTACTTAGCTACGCGTCATCTTATTGAAGGGGGCTGCAAACGGATTGTATTTCTTGGCGACCCAGAACATGCCGAAATGAGTGAGCGTTACAAAGGCTACGAAAAAGCCCTCGCTGAATTCAATCTTGATATTAGTATCGATCTTACAGTATCTTGCGACATTACCAGTAAAGCTGCATACGAAAAAATGGACCAAGTTATCCTTGATCACGGGCTTTTTTTCGACGGTATTGTAGCAGCCAGTGACATGGTTGCTCTTGGTGCATTAAAAGCGCTAAAAGAGCGTTACATCAATATTCCAAATGACGTCGGCATCGTAGGATTTGATGATATTGTCATGGCTGAATTATTTCACCCTTCACTCACAACCATCCAACAAGACACTAAAACGGCCGCGAATATCATGGTAGAACAACTCATCAACCAATTGAATGGCCAACCAGCAAAATCAGTTGTTATGGACATCAAACTGATCACTCGAAAATCGACTAAATCGGTGTAAGTTATTTCGATAATAGAAAAAACTAATACTCACAAGACAAAATGCAAACGATTGCATTAGTGAGGTTTCAAAGATACACTGAAATGACTTACCTTTATTTGAGCGAACTTTATGCCTCGTTTTATCACTATAACTGCCATTGCTGCTTGTTACTTTGTGTTTGCTATTTTGCTCAACAGTGTTGGTACTGTAATCCTGCAATCGATCAATAGTTTTGATATCAGTAAAACAGAAGCAAGTACACTGGAAGGTTTTAAAGACTTATCTATCGCATTTGTGTCATTTTTTGTTGCTTCAATTATTCCAAGAATTGGCTATAAAGTTGCGCTACTCATCGGATTATCAATTGTCACTATCGCCTGTGCTATTACGCCAATGCTAGGTCAGTTTTGGGTGATCAAACTGCTATTTATGTGCATTGGTGTGTCTTTTGCGTTAGTAAAAATATCGGTTTACTCTGTTATTGGCCAATTAAGCGACTCGATAAAAGCACATTCATCATTGCTCAATACCATTGAGGGTATTTTCATGTTGGGCAGTTTATCGGGGTATTGGTTATTTAGCTTTTACATCCATCCCGACAATGACTCATCAACCCACTGGCTACAAGTTTACTATCCGTTAACCGCAATGGTGTTAGTCGCGATGGTTCTCGTTTTCTGCTCATCCATGACCAAGCCGTCACAACAAGACACACCACCTAGTATTGTGGATGGGTTTGTCGACATGATCAAAATGAGCATAAAACCTTTGGTACTCATTTTTGTTATGTCCGTGTTTTTATATGTGCTTATTGAACAAGGCATAGGCTCTTGGTTACCCACATTTTACAATGAAGTCATTAACCTACCGAGTCATATCAGTGTACAAATGGCGAGTATTTTTGCAGCATCACTCGCCATTGGACGCTTACTCGCGGGGCAAATTCTAAAGTTCATCAATTGGCATTTATTTCTAAATATCTGTCTCATCGGTATGGCGTTAATCATCGTATTTTTACTGCCCCTAACTGGAGCAAGTTCTGGTGAAGAAATAAAATCTATCGTTGATGCTCCACTTATCGCTTATTTATTGCCACTTATCGGCTTAATGATGGCTCCTATATACCCCGTGTTGAACTCAGTAATGCTGAGCAGTTTAGCGCGTCACAAACACGCTCCGATGACGGGGTTGATTGTTGTTTTCTCTGCTTTTGGCGGCACGACAGGCTCGCTTATTACTGGTTATTTTTTTCAAGAAGTTGGAGGAAAGAATGCTTTCTATCTAGCCCTTATCCCAATGGTGCTGTTAATCATCAGCCTGTACTTTTTTAAGCAAGAGACTCAGAAAAGCTCTGTCAATAAGTCGTAACGAAAAGGCCTTTTTCATGGAACAGATCTATGATTCAACCAATCAAGCTAGACAAAGCTTGATGTTTTTTGAAAGTGATTTATTTAAAACGGTACAAATAAGTCATATTTTTACCGACAGTAAAACGTTTGCAGATGCGATTCCACGCATTGCCATGAACGATATTCTAAATGAATTCAATAAAATCAGTAGCAACTTATCTAAAGCTGAATTACTGCAATTTATAGCCAATTATTTCGAACTACCAGAATATCAAAGCATCGTCATAAATAATCCTTCTGCTGATATTGATAAATATATAGATACCTTATGGGGCAAACTTGAAAAAGCAGCAGATAAGCAAATCCCTGGTTCGCTATTGCCTTTGAATGGAAAATATATCGTACCTGGCGGTCGTTTTAGAGAAATATATTACTGGGATAGTTACTTCACCGCATTAGGGTTAATAGAAGCAAACAAGGTTGATATTGTCGAATCTATGTTCACTAATTTCGTCGACCTGCAGAAAAGATATGGTTGTATACCTAATGGCAACCGCAGCTATTATTTATCCCGCTCTCAACCTCCTATTTTAGGGTTGATGTTAGAACTATTACTTCCCTTTCAAAACAATTCAAAGCTGTTTTTAGCTCAACATCTCCAAGCAATTGAAACAGAATATCAGTTTTGGATGCAGGGAAATGAATCACTGTCCGCTGATAATAGTGAATTCAAACGGGTCGTAAAAATGCCAAATGGCTGTATTTTGAATCGTTATTGGGATGATTCAACATCACCAAGACCTGAATCATATCGCGAAGATATGGAGTTAATGAATAGTTTACATGCTAATCAAGATACTTTTTTTAGACATATACGTGCTGCTTGTGAATCGGGTTGGGATTTTAGTTCTCGCTGGTTATCTGACATCAACTCATTAGCCAGTATTAATACCACTAATATTGTTCCAGTGGATTTAAACTGCTTATTATATAAATTAGAAAAACTATTATCTGAATACCATTCTTCATTGAATAATGTGCTTAAGAGTAACCACTATGAGCACCTTGCTGAAACCAGAAAAACCGCCATTAACCAATATATGTGGTGCCCTGAGCAGCAATTCTTTTTTGATTACAATATCAAGAGTCACAATATGAGTTCGGTAAAATCATTGGCTGCCACTTTGCCATTATATGTTCAATTAGCAAGCCAATTGCAGGCCGACTCAGTCAGTAACATCCTTAAGAATGAGTTCCTAAAAGTTGGCGGACTCGTCACCACAGTAAATTCCACAGAGCAACAATGGGATGCACCGAACGGATGGGCACCATTGCAATGGTTTGCCACTCAGGGACTATCTACCTATCATCATAACTCGCTTGCTAATGACATTAAACAACGCTGGATATCGACAATAGAAACGTATTTTACCCAAACAGGTAAATTAATGGAAAAGTACAATGTTTGTCAGCAAACACAGAAAGCTGAAGGCGGTGAGTATGATGTTCAAGAGGGTTTTGGGTGGACAAATGGCGTCTATCTTGCTTTTAAAAAACAATTGAAAGCCAAATAAAAGTGCAATAAACATAAAGGATCAAAAACGCCGAACTCGTTTTTGATCCTTTATTATGACGTAATGTCGTTACAAATGTTCTTCAGCAAACTCAGCTAAACGAGACCGTACGACGCCATTAAGATAAATATTGGCGCTGCCTTCAAAGTCTTTAAAACGTTCAACCATATAAGTTAACCCTGATGTAACCGCAGTTAAATACGTTGAGTCTATTTGGGCTAAATTACCACTACAAATCAGCTTAGTCCCCTCACCCATACGAGTGATCATGGTTTTAATTTGTGACGCTGTTAGGTTTTGACATTCATCTAAAATAACCACCGAATTTTGAATAGAGCGGCCGCGCATAAAGTTAATCGATTTAAACTGAATGTTGGCTTTTTCCATTATGTAATTAACGCTACCTGCTGGGTTTACATCATTTTTATGGAGCACTTCAAGCGTATCGGTAATTGCGGCAAGCCAAGGGGTCATTTTCTCTTCTTCGCTGCCAGGTAAAAAACCTATCGATTCAGCAATTTCAGGGGTATTACGGGTGACGATAATTTTGTCATATAACTTACGTTCAACTACCAATTCTAATGCCGCGGCCATCGCCAATAGCGTCTTGCCGCAACCTGCTGGTCCCGTCAAAATAATCAGTTCAATATCAGGATCTAACAAGGCATCAAGTGCCATACCTTGGTAAATATTTTTTGGGTTAATGCCCCACGCTTCATGATGTAATAAGCGATCTCGGCCGCGATCGATCATCTCTAAATGTTTATCGGTTTTACTGACCACTCGACCACAAAAATCTGAACTGTCATCGATTAAATACTGGTTCAGATAAAAGTTTTCATTACCAAGATGTTCCAATGGCACTTGGTGAACCGTATGTAACCCTCTACGTTCAGTGGAGACTTTATCGACATTTTGCCAAAAATCCCCAGAAAATTGATAAAAGCCTTTCGCGAGAAAGCGCACATCATCAATTAACTGATCGCTGCGGTAATCTTCTACGCGCTCAATACCTGCACCTTTGGCTTTTAAGCGCATGTTAATGTCTTTGGTGACTAACACGACGGTGCGAGGAAAATGGATTTTTTGTAAATGCAGGGCGGTGTTGATAATGCGGTTATCGTTATTGTCTCCAGGCAACGAGCCGATAATAAACTCTACTTGATGATCTGGGAAAATCGATAAATGGCCAGAAACCTGAGAATGTTCTTCGCGAGTAGGCAATGCTACGCCTTTTAAAATTTGCTCCGGGGTTGTGGGACCACCAAGAATATCTTCTAATGCACGTATGGCAACTCGTGCATCACGACTCACATCTCGCTTACGATCCTTAATACTGTCGAGCTCTTCTAACACTGTCATGGGAATAATTACATCATGTTCTTTAAACGAATATATCGCTAAAGGTTCATGTAGTAACACGTTGGTATCCAGTACAAACAACTTTTTGTCGTTTTGTTGCATGGTGCCTCCAGAGTGCTCTCAATGAATAGATATCAGTATCACTTAACTAAACGTATAACATTAAAGGGATAATTAAAGTCTCTATTGAAAACAGGCCATTGCCATGAGCAATGCTGCCTTAATAAAATATGCCATTTGTCGGGTTAGAACTCAATGTCATCATCGCCTTTGTTTCACACTATGACGTCAATGTGACGCTAACATGTCAAGATGATGTAAAAATGAACATCTAAACGATAAATCAATGCTAGAATTTCAATCTGGATGGGTTTGGTTTAACATACGCCCCCTTTTTTGTTTCACGCAATAAATGAGAGTAAAAGATGCCGTTTGCCTTAGGTCAACGCTGGATAAGTGATACCGAGTCAGAACTCGGATTAGGAACAGTCGTTCAAGTTGAAGGCCGCATGGTTACGCTGCTATTCCCTGCCACTGGAGAAAACCGGATGTTTTCTCGCAGTGAAGCTCCCTTAACCCGAGTTATTTTTAACCCAGGTGACACTGTCGAAAGCGGTGAAGGTTGGAGTATCACCATTGAAGAGCTTGAAGAAAAAAACCAATTGGTGATTTATCATGGTATTCATAGCGAGACTCAAGAAAAAGTCAGTCTTCGTGAGACCATGCTAAGCCACAATATTCGCTTTAATAAACCACAAGATCGTTTATTCGCCGGACAAATTGACCGCCTCGAACGTTTTGGGGTGCGTTATCAATGTCAGTTATTGCGCCACAAATTAGCCACCTCAGATTTACTCGGCCAGCAAGGCCCACGCGTAGGCTTAATTGCACATCAGCAGTGGATCGCTCATGAAGTGGGTAGCCGTTACGCTCCACGCGTATTACTGGCTGATGAAGTCGGTTTAGGTAAAACCATTGAAGCTGGCTTAATTATTCATCAGCAATTACTTACTGGTCGTGCTGAACGTATTTTAGTCATTGTGCCGGACACTCTACGTCACCAATGGTTAGTTGAAATGCTCCGCCGCTTTAATTTGCGCTTTTCAGTGTTTGATGAAGATCGATGCGTAGAAGCGTATGCCGACAATGACAATCCGTTCTATACCGAGCAGTTAATTATTTGTTCACTTGATTTACTGCGTAAGAAAAAACGTCTTGAACAAGCTGTAGATGCTGATTGGGACTTAATGGTTGTCGATGAAGCTCACCATTTAGAATGGTCAGAAGACGCACCAAGTCGCGCCTATAAAATCGTCGAAGCGTTAAGTGAAGTGGTCCCAGGCGTATTGCTCCTTACCGCGACCCCAGATCAACTCGGTCATCAAAGCCACTTTGCTCGTTTACGTTTGCTCGATCCTGATCGTTTTTATGATTACGATGCTTTTTTAGCTGAAGAAGCAAGCTACAAAGATGTGGCAGAAGCGGCTGAAGCATTAAGTCAGGATAAAAAATTACCCGACAGCGCAATTAATAGCTTAACTGAGTTGCTTAGCGAGAAAGACATCGAGCCAAGCATTCGTTTGATCCAGTCAAAAGATGTTGATGCAGAATCACAGCAAGCGGCACGTCAAGAATTGCTCCAAGAATTACTCGACCGCCATGGCACTGGCCGCGTACTGTATCGTAACAGCCGCGCATCAGTTAAAGGCTTTCCGAAGCGTTTATTTAATGCTTACCCACATGACATGCCTGCGCAGTACGTTACCGCTGAACGCGTTAACGCCATGATGGGCAGTGCCAAGCAGCCACAGGCCAAAGCAGCACAAGCATTAAGCCCTGAGAAGCTTTACCAGGCATTTGAAAACGACAGTGCCAGCTGGTGGAAGTTTGATCCACGGGTAGACTGGTTAATTGAGTTTCTAAAATCGCATCGCAGTAAAAAAGTACTGATTATTGCTAGCCAAGCAGAAACAGCATTAAGCCTTGAAGAAGCCCTGCGAACCCGCGAAGGTATTCAAGCTACGGTATTCCATGAAGATATGTCGATTATCGAACGCGATAAAGCCGGCGCTTACTTTGCTCAAGAAGAAGGTGGCGCTCAAGCATTAATTTGTTCTGAAATTGGTTCTGAAGGACGTAACTTCCAGTTTGCTAGCCATTTAATTTTGTTCGATTTACCGCTCAACCCTGATTTATTAGAGCAGCGTATTGGCCGCTTAGATCGTATTGGACAACAAAACGATATCCAAATTCATTTGCCTTACTTGCGCGATACCGCTCAAGAAAGATTGATGCGTTGGTATCATCAAGGACTCAATGCATTCGAACTCACCTGCCCGAGCGGTCATGTGTTGTTTAACGAATTTGCCGATGAACTGATTAACGTACTTTGCGACGACGATGAAGATCTGATGACTCAATTGCTGAATCACACCCAGCATCGTTATAAAGAACTTAAACAGGCAATGGAGCAAGGTCGCGATAAACTACTTGAGATCAACTCTCATGGTGGCGAGCGTGCTAATGCATTAATTAAGCGCTTATCAGACAGCGATAACGATACTCATCTCATCGGTTCGGTCATTCGCTTGTGGGATATTATTGGTGTCGATCAAGAAGATCGCGGTGAAAACTCAATCATCTTACGCCCGAGTGAACACATGATGTTCCCTACTTATCCTGGGTTAAATGAAGACGGTATTACTGTGACGTTTGATCGTGAAACCGCTTTGTCTCGTGATGACATTGCATTTATCACCCAAGAACATCCTTTGGTACAAACCGGTTTAGATTTAATCACTGGCTCAGAAACGGGCACCACCAGTGTGGCAATTCTAAAGAATAAAGCGCTTCCAGCGGGCACTCTGTTTTTAGAATTAATTTACATGGCCGATGCATCTGCACCAAAATCGACTCAGTTATACCGTTATTTACCACCGACACCTATCCGTGTGTTACTGGATAAAAATGGTCTTAACATGGCAGACAAAGTGGACTACGCCAGTTTTGATAAACAGCTAAGTGCGGTAAATCGTCACATCGCTAGCAAGCTCGTCAATGCCTCACAGCCTATTTTGCATCCGCTATTGGCCAAAGGTGAAGAGTATGCAAAAGAGTCGCTTACGCAGCTAGTCGTGGATGCCCGCGCTAAAATGACTCAGCAACTTACAGGCGAATTGGAACGACTTGAAGCCCTAAAAGCCGTAAATCCGAACATTCGTGAAGACGAGCTAGAATATATTCGTAATCAAATGACCGAGATAACTGGCTACATGGATAACAGTCAATTACAGCTTGATGCAATACGTATGGTACTTGTCAGCCACGTATAACGGCTAACAAGCATTAAACAATATTGTAGTAATCATGTCGTGTAACCAATGCCCTGTATATCAGGGCATTGTTTTTATTCGCCGTTATACATTAAGCTAACCGCATTATGGTTTCATTCGCTCGAGGTTATAGTGCAACTAGGACAATTTAGTCAGTTACTAATCGTAACGATAAGCATATTGCTGGCAGCGCCTAGCGCAAAGGCACAGCAACCCTACGGTCACTTACCTGCCGATGAAATCAAATTTATCACTATTGACGGTAAACAAACTGAAGTGCTTGTAAGGTCTTGGCAGAGTAAAAAACACTTTGGTTCGGCGATGATTATTGCAGCCTCTGACACCGATGCTGATGCAGCAGGCTTAGCCAGCTACTTACGAACCAATATTAATGCTCGCGGTTGGGCAAGTATTAGCCTAACGCCAGCAAAAGGGCTGTATCGGCCTAACTATGCAACAAAACCTGAAGAAGTCACTAAAGCAGGCACCGAACAACTGCAATTAACCAGCAATAAAAGCACTCCAAAGTATGAGTCATCTCAGTTGCTTGAGCTACGAAATTTTCAACAAAGTAATCTCAATGAAGCCCTAAACCAATTAACCTCAACCACCAGTTTATTTCCTGGGGGCAAGATTCTAATTGTTATTGATGACACAGCCGGCATGGTCACGAATCTGCTTTATGACAAAAAAATCCCTACCCCTGATGTGCTAGTCATCGTCAATGCTTATCGCGAGTTTGAGTACTTAATTGATCCGCAAAGTCAGCGTAAATCGATCGCCGAGCAATTAGTCACCATGTCGATCCCGATCCTAGATATTCAATCTGCTGATGCACATCCGAATTCAATTGAACAAGCACCTACCCGCCTCAACTACAATCAAGTGAAACCTGCTAAGTATTATCGCCAATACCAAATGAGCTTGGACTTAAGCAGCCCTAGTGGCTGGGAAGAAGCCCTCGATCAAATAGAAGGCTTTTCCAGAACAGTTATCGGAAGATAGTATATTCAGCGTAGCCATGACTAAAAATAGAGCATTAGCGAAAACAAATCATTACCACCAAGATTGACGAGAACGATAGGCTTTATCAGGATTTTTAGTTTGTCTAATTGCTGCAATCACGCGGTTTTTACCCAGCAACAATCTTATTTGGCTTAGTGATTCTCGGGCTAATAGGCTGCGCACTGAGGCGGTCCAACTTTGATTGATGCTGCGTTTAATGGCTGCATTAGCATCCGGGGAAGTGCGGCTTATTTTTTGGGCTAGTGCCGTGGCACACTCATAAGCGTTATCACTTATTTGAGTTACCAAACCTAGCTCAAGCGCTTGCTCGGCAGTTAAAATATCCGCGGTATAGGTCAGCATCAAGGCTTTGTCTTTCGGCATAATTTGTCTTAATGCCACCAAACCAGCCATATCTGGCACAAGCCCCCACTTTGCTTCCATGATCGACAACTTACAGCTTGGCGTAGCAATACGAATGTCAGCACCCAATGCAATTTGAATCCCACCGCCATAGCAACAACCTTCTAGAACCGCAATGACAGGAACAGGCAAACGCTGCCATCCCAAAGACACACGTTGGGCTAAATTTGCATTGCCAGGCAACCACTTGAATAAAAGCTTTAATGCACTTGTGGGTGAACTCGCGACACTCTTCACATCTAAGCCAGAACAAAAGTTACCTTCTGCGCCAGATATAATAACCGCATTAATTCGTTTATCACCACGGAGTTGTTTAATCACATTATCAATCGAAGTAAACATTTCAACATTAAGTGCATTAATTTTACTGGGTCTATTTAAGCAAACATGGGCAATGCCATTATCTACTGTTAACTTAATTAACTCTCTTTCCATGAAACACCCTGCTGCTGGTCAGTCCAGTTTACAGGCTAACATATCTGGACTAACTGGCGAATAGTAATAACATGACAAATAATCGGCGTTGGTCAAAATATTGCCACATTTTATTTTGAACAATATACATTGAGTGTTAGCCTAATATATCATCGATATAGGTATAGCCATTCCATCTTCATGATCATGCTTCTACACTAAATATTATGCCAGCTTGATATGACATTGATCACAATGTGGTAACTGCCACTAAAATGTTGCCAACTTGACCAGTATGTTAAAACTAAGTTATCAATATTGTAAGCAAATAAGTATAATGCACTAACGAACAAAAAAAATCGCTGTAAATAGTCTTATAATTATAACTATCCGCCTCGCTCCGTTCGCGGTTGCATTAATGAGTGTTTTTTCCCTAAAGGCGAAATAAGGAAGACCAGCAACAATGACCATTCCAATATTAATATGCGACGATTCTGCACTCGCTAGAAAGCAAATGGCAAGAACTCTCCCCAAAGATTGGGACGTTGAAATTAGTTACGCCACCAATGGCGCTGAAGGCCTTGAAGTTATTCGCGCAGGTAAAGGTGAGATTGTGTTTCTCGATCTCAACATGCCAGTCATGGATGGTTACGAAGTACTCCAAGCGGTACAACAACAAGATTTGCCCGCATTGATTATTGTGGTGTCTGGTGATATTCAAATTAAGGCTCATGAACGAGTCAAAGCATTAGGCGCCCTCGACTTTATTCAAAAACCCGTTAGTGCAGAGGCTATCAGCCATATTTTGCAAGAGTACGGTATTTTGACCCTTACTCAGGGTAATAAAGCTGAAGAAACACCAATGATGAAAGTTGATATGCGTGATGCATGTCAAGAAATAGCCAACGTAGCGATGGGTAGAGCCGCAGACTTACTCGCTAAGCTTCTGGATGTATTTGTACTATTGCCTATCCCTAACGTTAATGTGCTTGAAGTCAGCGAATTAACGATGGCCTTAAAAGCAACCGAACGAAATTCAACAGTCTCAGGGCTTTGCCAAGGATTTATTGGTGCAGGTATCGCAGGTGAAGCGTTATTACTGTTTCATGATTCTAGCTTTGAAGATATGGCCAAGTTAATGGGATTAGAAAACCCAAATGACGTTAGTACTGAAATAGAAGTGATGATGGACACAGGTAATGTGCTCATTGGAGCATTTTTAAATGGTATTTCTGAACAACTTGACATGAAATTCAGTCAGACACATCCGGTGGTACTTGGCAGGCACTGCAGTGTCAACGAACTCATTCACGACAACTCTGACAAATGGCAGCGCACTCTCGCGATGGAAATTAACTATCGAATAGAAGATTACAATATTGAATGTGATCTTCTGCTGCTATTTACTGAAGACTCAATTCCTACGCTGAACTACAAACTTGGCTATTTACTCGACTAATGTTGGATACTTTTTATGTCAAATGATCAAAGTGCGATGAACGAACTCCACTGGCTAATCGATATGGTACAAACCATTGAGGTTGGTTTAGTAGTGCTCGATCGCGACTATAATATCCAACTTTGGAACGGTTTTATGGAAAACCACAGTGGTGTCTCACCCAATTCCATTAAAGGTAGTAATCTATTTGAAAAGTTTCCCGACTTACCAGCCACGTGGTTAAAACATAAAATGGAGTCGGTTTTTTTACTTAAAAACCGCACCTTTATTAGTTGGGAACAGCGCCCATACGTATTCCAGTTTAAAAACTATCGCCCGGTGACTGGCCGAGCAGATTTTATGTATCAAAACATTACCTTACTGCCATTAGCGTCATTAACCGGGCAAATAACTCACATCAGCATTATTGTCTATGATGTGACTGATATTGCGGTTAATAAACTGCAACTTAAAGCCGCTAATGAGCAACTTGAACAACTTAGTCAAACCGATGGTCTAACCCTTTTGCATAACCGTCGTCATTGGCAAAGTTGCATGGAAAAAGAGTTCGATCGTTATTCTCGCTATGGCGATGCAGCATCATTGGTGATGATTGATATTGATAATTTCAAGCGTATTAATGATGAATATGGTCACCCTGCCGGTGATAAAGTGATCCAACATATTGCCTATTTGTTAAAGCAAGCGTTGCGTGACACTGACTGTGCTGGCCGTTATGGCGGAGAAGAATTTGGGGTGGTATTATCTAAAACCACTGCAGAAGAAGCTCTCAACTTTACCGAACGGTTAAGAAAACGTATTGAAGCATCGGAAGTCGCATTCGAAAACCGCCTTATAAAAGTCACCGTAAGCTTGGGCATTAACGATTTAGATTCCGAAATAGATAATAGCTCAACCTGGTTATCGGGTGCTGATAAAGCCCTATATGTAGCTAAGCAAGAAGGCCGTAACAAAAGCGTTATCCATAAATAAGCGCCTATAAAATCTTTTTGTTATCCATAAAAAAACGCCCATCATCGATGAGCGTTTTTTTATGGAATTAGATTGTCGACTTATTAGTGGAATGCACCATCAGACTCATCTTCATCTTCATCGTCATAATCTTCGTCGTCTTCTTCATCGCCTTCAACTTCATCACCGACAAAAAAAGTCCCCCAACCGTCATAGTCTACTTTTTGCTTGCCCGCCACGAGAATCAACTGTTCACATGCTTTATCCAGTAAGGGCACTTCTAGCTTATGCTTAGCAATGGCGTCAAAACAGAAAATAATTGAGCCATCTTCAAGTTCCATTTCTTCTGCATCATTCACTTCAAAACCAAGCTTAAATGCATCAACAGCAGCTTTTTCTAAACGATCAAAATTAGTCGCCGAAAAATGATGTTCAATCGTATATTCCGCATCAGGCTCTGAACCATCAGCAAGTAAGGCATCAACAATTTCAAGATTCTCAGCAAATTGCTCTTTTAACTGACGCTCAACAGACATGGATTACTCCGTAAATAGGACTCGTAAAAATTTAATCAATTATACCCAAACTGACACAAGTTGCGAGCTTGCCAGAGATGTTTGGTGATCAGTGGTTATGTTCGAGCTTTTAAGGTTAACGCTTCAGCTTCTTTATTTAACTCAACTAAACGTGCTGACATCAATTGATGCACCTTAGTGTTTAAGGCTTTAACATCATTTTTATCTAAGCCAGCCGTTGGGATAGGTTCCATCATCTCCACAATTACCACACCGTTGTTCCAACGATTAAGGTTAATATGGCTTTGACACGAAGCTAATACTGGTACTATCGGCGCTTGAGCGGCTATTGCTGTATGAAATGCTCCCACTTTAAACGGTAACAATCCGCGACCGCGAGAACGAGTCCCTTCAGGAAATATCCATACCGACAGTCCTTTGTTCTTCATTCTTTCTACGGTTTTAGCCATAGTATCAAAAGCACTGTGCCGATTTTTACGATCAATAAGAATATTGCCTGATAACCAATAAATTTGACCAAATAGCGGCATCCACGCAAGGCTCTTTTTACCTAAGCTAACAGTCGCTTTTGGTACCACTGACGTATGAGTAAACAAATCAAAATTATTTTGATGATTCGCAAGATAAATGCAAGGTTCCGATGTAGCACTTACAGGATGAACACGTTTAATGACCTTAATGCCTAATATTGGTGCAACAGAACCAAATATACTGGCAATTACATGTACATTATTACGATGCATTGGCCGCAAAAGGCAAAAAACAATCGAAAATACAAAGAGTAAAAACAAAAGTACGGCGAGAATGATTGAACGAGCGATAAGCAGCACAGCATACTCCTGCAATAAAATTGGCGTCAGTATAACGATGCTAGTCTAGGGACTCAACGTTTTGTTTACATATGTACGCTGAAATATTCTGCCCCTGTGATGTGGGGCAGAATAACATAGTTTATATGACAGCTAGATGGTAGATAATTATTTAGCTGGTTGATGTGCTGATGCTGGTGAACGTAGCTTAAGTAACATTCTAAATAACAATGCACTTAATGCTAACGTTGCAACAATAGCGGCACCACTTGGCAAGTCGTAGCTAGCAGACAACAGTAGCCCAGCAATATAGCCCACTATGCCGACGCAATAAGCCCATACTAACTTGGTTTTACCTTGATACTTATTTAATGCCAATGCCGGTAAAATAAGCGTGCTAAAGACTAAGTACACGCCTACTAACTCCACCGACAAAGTAATCACTAATGCAAATAAAAAGTAAAAACCTGCACCATCTAATATCCGTGGTTTAGCGATGATCACCCCAAGAATACCTGCAGAGACTACTGCAGGTAATGCTAATTGAGACCAGCTCACCCACAATATTTGACCAGACATTAACTGCTTTAATAACTCAGCTCCATGAGGATCATTGGCTAACAATAACATTGCCACCACCGCACTGAGCACATAAAAACAACCAATAAATGCCTCGAGTTCACCGACTAACCGTTTTGCCATCCAAGCGATCACACCCGCACCTGCTAATGCAAATAGCGCAGGCATCCATACATGAGCAAACGGTAACTCTTCTACTCGATGATCTATGTGCGATACGATTGCCCCCAATGCAGCAACCTGAGCGATAGCCAAATCAATGAAGATAATGCCACGCTTTAGCACTTGTTGACCTAACAACACATGAGTTGATAACACTAATAGCCCTGCCACTAACGCAGGCAACAAGATAGACAGCAGCTCGACATCAAACATAGTGTTATTTCACTCCATTTAATAATGTCAGCAGACTATCGTATAGACTGATTAAGTCTTTACTTTCATCGTTACCACCTACCGACATCGGTAACACCAATACCGGCAGATTTGCGCGTTCACCTAACCATTTAGCCCCTCGCTCATCTTGGTATGATGCCACTATTACCGCCATTACATCGCCTTTTTCAGCACGAGTAAGTAATGAGGCTAAATGGCTGCTGGTTGGTGCTAAGCCAGGTTTAGGCTCAAGATCTGCCACTTGCTCTATTCCAGTCCAATTAAATAAATAACGGAAGCTCGAATGATAAGCGATGACTTTTTTGCCGGCTAAGTTTTTAGCTTGTTCTTGCCATTGCGGCATTTTAGCCTGCCAACGTTGGCTAAAGTCGCTCAACGACTGGGCATACTTACTGGCATTTTCTGGATCAACTTCAGTAAGCTTAGCGCTCAAGGTCTGCGCAACGGTCAACATCCGCAAGGGGTCTAAATGCAAATGAGGATTTCCCTTTGCATGCACATCGCCCATTGAACGATCTACTTTGGTTAACTTGTCCAAGGTATCAATTTGATCTGCGGCAAAAAACAAGCCTTTATCCGTTGAATTAACCTGAGGATTAGCAGACTTCATTTGTAACATTGGCAACCAACCAATTTCTAAATCGGCCCCGGCGCACACAACTAAATCAGCTTGGCGCATTTTAGCAATCAAGCTTGGTCTTGCTTGTACTTGATGTGGATCTTGCATCGCTGTGGTGGCCGAATACACTCTAGCATCGGGTGCTAAAGTTTGCGCTAATGCGGCATATTCAGGTTCACATGCAAACACGTTCAGTTCCGCTTTAGCTGTCGCGGTAAACAGCAGCGACATTGAAGTCACTGCTAAAAGCAATTTAGAATTGATGCGCACCGTGAGCTCCTAATGACATGACATATTGTAAAGTAAAGATATTATCATCTTCAAAACCATCGAAATTAGTTCCAGTCTGATGAGTGTATTGCAAACGCACGGTCGAAAAATGACTGCTATGCCAAGCAAGACTGACTTCTGACTCTTTTAATTTCTGTGGATCGAGGTGATCGTCATGGATTTCATTAGTATCAATTTGCCCGTAACGAATCCCAGCAGACCAACTTGGTGAAAATTGATACACACTACTCACGTACCAACCTTGATGATAGTCATCGGTACTAACGTCCTCATGATCTGCCTCAAGAATATGTCCTGGCTCCATACCAAAAATGTCAGTGACTCTAAAATATTCGCCACTGACGGTTAAGTTTTGATATTTGTAATTACCATTCGGTGCCCACTTATAAACAAAGTCAGCAATATAGGTATTTTCGCCTGTGTAAGATGCACTATGACTATGCTCAGCATGTCCTTCATCAGCCGCTTCGTCTTCGTGCTCATCTTCGGCATAAGCTTGGCCATTCTGATTACGCAAATAGCTCAATCCTAGTTGCCAAGAACTCTCGATACCAATGTCACCACCGATTTTGGTTAATGCGGTATACACGCCAACATCATCAAAATCACGCTCACCGTGCTCATCTGCAGCGCGTAAGCTTTCGCCTTTAAACGCTTCGACACCCATGGTCCAGTAGAGATCTGTTGGGGCCACATAATTTAAACGAACACCATCATCAAAATAATGACCACCTAAAAATGCACGATAGGCCGCTGGACGATCCGTAAATGCATCGGTATGTAAATGTTGATTATTTAAATAACCAATATCCGATAAAAATCGACCCGCACGAACTGATAAACCGTACGGCATCGCTAACGTTTGGATAAAGGCTTCTTCTAAATTAAGCTCTGTTTCACCGTCATGAGACTCAACAACTGCGGTCACTTTACCGTAAAACATTTCATCAATATTGGCACTTAATGCCAACTCAGTTTCGCCTAAACCAAAACCTTCAGCACGCTCAGCTAATGGTCGGTCGCCCGTTTGATAATAACCATCGAGCACAGCACTAATACTAGGATTAGTTAAACTAGAATCTTCTGCCATTGCAGAATACGAACTCACAGCACAAGCCAGTGCCAATAACGAAACACGTGTGTTTAACGCAGACATAATATCTCCAAAATACAACAAGTAGCCGCCTACCTGGGTTTAGAATAAACCGGCAGATAACGGAAAATAAATTATTACAATGTTGGACTAACGAGATACAGGTGGGGCACGACTTTGGTAGTAGGCTTGGAATACGCTAAGTAAAAAAGGCAGCGTATATTGTTGGCGTTCGAACGTTTGCTTAGAAACGGCAAAAACTAAATTGGAAGAGTGAAGCGTTTTATTAAGCTGATGCTGATGAAAACACAAAGTACAATGATTTTGTACCCCGTCATCAAGATGTTTAACTGAGTGTGCAGACGCAGCAATAGACAACACAATCAAAATGGCACTTAGCCAGATTGCGATAGTTTGTCTCATTTTGATGCGGGAACTCACCAGAACAACTCCACCAGGTTAATAAAAGTGAGCATTAGTGTAAAAGACCGCAGCGGAAAAGCAACACTTAGATTGTGACAATTCATGACACCCATTCACAATCGCGTTCATTAACAATTAACCTTAACAACTAATGGGTAACTAAAACGTTATTTTTAAGATAGGCTTAAGCTATTACCCATACCATAATGAATGTGTAAAACATCATCATTACAGGACAAACACCATGGCACAATTTATTAGAGAAAATATTGGCATCATTTTAGTCATGATCATTGTTGGGGTTGTCGTGCTAGGCGGGATTTACTATGTTGAAGAATCACTAGAAAGCCAAGTTATTGAAGTTAAATAACAAACTTATTTCGCATGCGTCTCTGCATTAGGATCATTTTCAGGCACTTCAATCAGCTGCAAGTGGTCCATAATATGAGATAAACCCACCATAATAACAGCCAAAATAATCAATGGTGTAGTGATAACGGTTACACCCTCAACAAAATAGCCTACTGCAGCAGCAATAACCCCACCATAGAAACCTACTATTTTAACAACTGACAAATATTTATTATGCCCAAGCCATGCAGCACAATGAGGGCATTGAACTTCTACTGACAAACCTTTCCCGCGACTGTCATTCACCTTCGCAATTGAAAAAGATTTATAGCAATGAGCACATTGCAGCGACATGATAATTTCCTCAGTTCAATAATGTCGGCAAGTGTAACAAATTAACCTACCAATTACTGTATTTGGCTCCTATAGGATTTTTCCATTATCATAGGCGCAACTCAGAGCCCTAGGACAACTTTACATGCTACGGATTTTACTAACGTTATTATTATTCACATCGGCAGTGTTTACGACACTATCTCTTCGTGCAGAACAAGATGCTGTGATACCGATTGTTGCCACTAGTCAGCTAACTGATACTCAAAATCAAATCAGCCGTTTACAACAAACAATCGAGCAAGATACCAAGCTACTATTTAAGGCAAAAGGTGAACTGCGTACATTTACTGAATATCGCATTAAAAACAAGTCGTCTGAATTACGCGACAAAATTGGTCAACTTATTGCCACACCAGACGCAGACCAGCAATATCTAGTCACCTTAGTACAAAGCCAATTGGCCTTTTTAGAGAATGTCAGTGCGTACTTAGACGCCCAAATTATGACCATGCGTCTTGATTTAAGTCTAGATGATGACAGTCAAAAAATCCTAGCCATTTCACAACGAGAATTTGAACGCGACCATTATCTCAAGGCACAATTAACCACTCTGCAGTGGGCAGAAACACTGAATATAGATGTGAGTGTCCAAAAGCAAAAATTGACCGAGTTTATGCTCAATAGAGCGGATCAGTTTGATAGTTTAGTGCATTACACACAAGATGAATTACAAAAAGCCGTTGCAGAAGCCGCTGATGCAGGTGCAGATATCACCAGCGAACAAAAAGCTGATGTGGTGGCACTAAAAGAACGCTTGGAGCAAAGCAGCTCTAGCTTAGCGGTTTCAGCGGGAATACTCGAAACATTAGGCCAGAACGTGGCACCATTTAAACAAACATTGTTTAGTGTTTCTGGTGATATCACCCAAGATGTATTGAATTTTAGCGTCGCGTCTAACCTGCTACAAGGTTGGGGTAAAGTCATTAAAGATCAGACGATTAATAATGGACCCAGTTTAACCTTTAAGATTTTAGTGTTTCTATTCATATTATTTGCGGCAAGTTTAGTCGCCAAAATTGTTACACAAATTATCTCTAAAACAGTACGTGCATCGAAATTACAATTTAGCCAACTGTTGCAAGACTTCTTTATCTCGTTGTCGAGTAAAATAGTGTTTGCCCTAGGATTATTGATTGCCTTATCACAGCTCGGGTTTGAGCTTGGGCCGTTACTCGCGGGTTTTGGTATTGCGGGAGTCATTATTGGTTTTGCACTGCAAGATACCCTGTCTAACTTCGCTTCTGGCATGATGATCTTAATCTATCGTCCATTTGATGTCGGCGACTTAATCAATGCCGCTAATGTTACCGGTCGCGTCAGCCATATGAGCCTAGTATCAACAACAATCAAAACGCTAGATAACCAACGTCTTATTGTTCCAAACAATAAAATCTGGGGCGATACCATTAACAACATCACCGCAGAGCATCAGCGTCGAGTAGACATGACTTTTGGCATTAGCTACAGCGACAATGTTGAACATGCAGAAACCATATTAAAAAGTATTGTAGAACAACACCCTAAGGTGCAAGCGCATCCAGAACCGATAGTGAAACTCCACACATTGGGCGAATCGTCAGTCGACTTTATTGTAAGGCCTTGGGTTAAACCCGATGATTACTGGGAAGTATACTGGGACATTACTCGCGCAGTGAAAATACGCTTTGATGCGGAAGGCATTAGTATTCCGTTCCCGCAACGCGATGTACACATATATCAAAAGTAAGCTTTGCAGTTAGCAATAAAAAGGCTCAAGTCATCGACTTGAGCCTTTTTATTAATAGATAAAGTTAGCTAACCAAAGGGCTTATAAATAAGTGATGCTGCCCTGTAAATGAGGTCGGCGGCCTTTAACATCACGCATTTCAAAACGTTTACCATTTTCAATACTTTCAAACGCAAACGTCACTTCAGACGGCATAAATACTGGCAGTTTAAATTCAACATCAACTTGAAATGGTTGATCGCCAACAAACGTCATTAACTGAGACATCACCCGCGCTTTAGACCACATTCCATGCGCTAACACTCGCTCAAAACCAAAGCGTTTTGACAACAATGGATGTAAATGGATCAAGTTATAATCGCCAGAAGCTTTAGCATACCGACGGCCGAGATCATCGGTTAAGCGCCATTGCTGAACGTTTTCCCATACCATTTCTGACGCTTTAGGCGGACGAGCACGACGCCCAGCAGACTCGATACGATATAAGTAAGTTGATAGCGCTTGCCAAACTAACTCTTCACCGACAAACACCTTAGACACCAAATCAAACTCAAGCCCCGCATCGGTAGTACGGCTTGTGGTTAACTCACACTGTACTATTAGGGTTTCATCCGCTCGTACTGGGCGTAAGACACTAATACTATTCTTTAAATGAAGCATGCCAAGTAACGGAAATGTCACCGCTTTATGGGTAAAAATCATCGCATGCAAACGAAATGCCCAGACATACAGATACGTTGGCGGTAACGTCATACCGTCATATTCAAAACTGCATACCGCAGCATATTGGCTAATTTTATCTTGGGACAACACCACATTCGACGCTTGTACATAAATATTCGGAAGCGGTTGTTGGTTCCATCCCGGTTTACGTCCAAACAGGATTTTGCGATACAAAGACAAAAGCGAAGGCATCGCTTTTAATTCGATAGCGTAGTCGTGACTCACAATGTTGTACCCTAAAGTAGGCAGCAAAAAAGCTGTGCTGCAAAACGATTAATAGATGATTATACCTTAGACTCTTGCAGTTGCTAAACCGCTAATTACTTAATGCGTTTAAAACAGCATGTCGAGACAACATATATTGATGCCATCAACACAAAAAATACTCGACACAATGGTTGTGACAACTCACTTACTACAGCTAATTTACCTTTACCTTTTTCAACCCAAAATGCGACAATTACCCGACTTAAATGACTTAACGTAGCCGATACAGTGCAAGATAAAAACTTCGATAAACTTAGCCAAAAGTTTGCCCAAAATATTTACGGTACCACTAAAGGTGAAATCCGTGCTGCAGTATTATGGCGCGACTTAGCACCTGCCCTAGCCAGCCTTGGCAAACCACGATTACGTATTTTAGATGCCGGTGGCGGTTTTGGTTATTTGAGTCAAAAACTAGCGGCTTTAGGTCATGATGTTGTGTTGTGTGATATTTCAGAACAAATGCTTGCCCTAGCACGGCAACAGATTGAAGCGTCAAATACCGCATTATCGATACAGTTAATCCACAGCCCAATACAAGCATTAACCGTTGAAGAGTATGGTCAATTTGATGTCATTCTCTGCCATGCGGTAGCAGAATGGCTAATTGATGCTCGTAGCACCTTGCAAGGTTTATTGAGTTTGCTAAAACCTCATGGTTTATTTTCTCTGATGTTTTTTAATAAAGAAGCCTTACGGTTTCATAGCTTAATATCAGGTAATTTTGACTATGTTAACCGTGACTTTAAGGTCAAAAAGAAGGTCGGATTAACGCCGACTCACCCGCTGTATATTGAAGATGTCCGCAGTTGGTTTAGCCAATGGCAACTGTCGATGGTGAGTCAATCGGGGGTAAGAGTTATCAATGATTACTTGAAAAATAATCTGCCACCTAACTTCGACAAACATCAACTGATTGAAATGGAGTTGGCCTACTCGCAACAAGAACCTTATTTGTCGCTTGGGCGCTACATTCACTTTGTAGGCCGATCGACTCCATAATAAACCCATTGTTTTAGCATTTTACTTTCAATAGCTTGCCTTTTGAATAGCTCGCGCTACATCGACATTAGCACTGTAAAAAGCTACAACGAGTAATCGTTGCACCTTGCTGTTTTAGTAGGTCAGGAATGGCTTGCTGTCCGACAATATGGCCAGCGCCCACCACGATAAATAATTGTTTGTGGGTTTTACTTTGTAACAACTGGATGATTTTTTGCGCCATCGTGTGATTACGTTGCCACAACAGTTTTTCGAGTAGTTCATCAGCATCGCCCGCTTGCGATTCCATAATGTTTGCGAGAGCATTACCATCGCCTTGGCGCCAAGCGTAGATTAAATCAAGCATTTCAGCATCGCTAGCGTTAATCGAATCATCAAGCATTTGCAGTTGAGTCGCGGTTGAAAATGATGAAATTAATTCAAATTGAAACTGAATACTCTCAAGCTCAACTACATTTTTACCACTGCGATTTGCCATAAAATAAGCGTCGACACCTTGTTCTGCGCTGTAACCTAATTGCCCAAAACGGCCCATGCTAATTTGCGCAGACTGCAACCAAGGTGCATACGGTGCCAGTGCTTGGCACAAGGTTTGATGACTTTGGCAATACTCTTGCCGAGTCGCATTAACGTCTGCGGCAATCTCTGCCGGCAAACCACCATAGCGTTGCAATAACGCTCCAGTATCACCTTGGCTAATATCTGCTTCAACAACCAGTGCATCCGATTGTTTAAATGCTGATTCTATATGCTGTGCTAGTGGATAGAAGTCTTGACGACCAACATGAATGGAGCCCAATAAATACGCTTGCTGTTGCTGATACTCAATTTTATAGAATACCGGAGAATCCAACGCAGCTGCCGATGTGGATGTAAAACACAGTAGTAATGCGACTAAACCGTAGCAATTTCGCTGTAAGCGACCATAAATCAAATTGATATTGAAAATAAGCCGACTTTCTCTTGTTGCCTGCATACTAGCTCCTTATAATTAACGTTATTCTTTGCACATGCACTATGAGGCAATTATGCCGTACACCAATGTTTTTCTACAGATAAAAGAAAACCTGCAAATAGCCTATAGACAAGCCATTGATTCAGATGCTCGCCTAGATGAATTACGTAAAGAAGGCCACGGCAAGTTTGTAGCTATTTTTACCGAAGAGCAAGGTTTTACAACTAGTAGTAATCGTTTCTTACCTTATGTACAAGAATTGGTTGCTGAATTTGATGCGATGCAGAGCAGCACTCATGTTGCACCTGAAACACTTGAAGCCTTTGTCAAAAAGCTTGCGGCCTTACTTCAAACACTACAAATATTTAAACTCGCCAAATAATCGATAAGCTCGTAGTGTCTGTTGATCTTTCAAAGTTGTTTTTGCGGCGAATTGTTAGTCATTTAAACAAGGCAGAGGCTTTGTCGTGTAGTTATTCTATACAAAGAGCCGATAACGCAGTAGAAATGACTAACAAACACTGCCCGAAAGGTTCGACTAAAAACGTTTTACTCTTTGTTGAGTGCATCTTATTGAAGAGATTTTTGCTTAGATTGCTAGGCACCAATCACCTCGATTAACACATTTTTATCTCGAACAAAATTTAACTAACAAAGATCAACAGACCCTAATACTTTCTTATTAGGAGCTTTCCATCATATGACATAATCTTGTCATATTTTCGCAATAGACTTGTCTCTCATTGGTAACAATACCAAACGCAATGCCGTTAGGTAATTAATAAAATGAGACGCAAAGATGACGGCTTTACAGCTAGTAAGCGAACTTGATCACATCATAGAACAGCAATCTATCGACGCTGTATTCCAGCCGATTTTTAATGTTTCAACAAATCAATTGCACGGTTATGAAGCGCTCAGTCGTGGCCCTAAAAATAGCCCGTTACACACGCCTTTCGCTCTATTTACTACCGCCGAAAAACAAAACTTATTAAGCGAACTTGAAACCTTATGTCGCAGCATTTCAATTAATGCATTTCACTCTCGCCAGCTTAATGGCAAGCTATTTATTAATATTTCACCAAAAGCATTGCTCGATCCCAATCATCCAAAAGGCATGACACTACAGCTTATTAAACAGTTGGGGATCAACCCGTCGGATGTGGTTATTGAATTGTCAGAACAATATCCTGCCGACGATATCGACTTGCTAAAGTCCTGTTTAAACCATTATCGCAATCAAGGGTTTTTAACCGCTATTGATGATTTAGGCGCCGGTTATTCTGGATTACGCTTGTGGTCTGAATTAGCACCAGATTATGTCAAAATCGACCGCCATTTTATTCATCAAATAGATACCACCGCGGTAAAACAAGAGTTTGTCCGCTCTATTGTCGATTTATGCCAAAACTTAACCTGTAAAGTGATCGCAGAAGGCATTGAAACCAATGAGGAACTCACCACTCTAAAACAATTAGGGGTAACCTATTGCCAAGGCTACTTTCTTGGACGACCAGCTCTCCATCCAAACCAGCAATTTAGCAGTGAACTGAGCACTCTCATAGCTCAACCTAATTCTCGTTATTGTGAAACAGCTGAAAGTTTATGCACCAACGCCATAAAAGTATCTCCTGGTACACAACTTAAAAAAATCAGTCAGACTTTTGCTGAACAACCAGCATTACAAGCCATTGTGGTAACCGAAAATAACAAGCCATTAGGTATCGTCAATCGCAGCACATTACTCGAGCTATTCAGTACACCTTATGGCCGTGCATTACACGAAAACCGCCCTGCGAAAATGGCAATGGACACCAAGGTGTTACACATTGACGCCAACGAACCGCTTACCTATGTCAGTCAATTACTTACCTCAGATTCAGTCAACACGGTGGCGCAACAGTTCATTATTTTGCGAAATCAGCAGTTGATTGGCATTGGCCATACTAAAGATTTATTACAACGTATTACTGAACATAGAATAAAAATGGCGCGACACGCAAACCCTCTCACCAACTTGCCAGGAAATGTGCCAATACAAGAAGAGCTAAAACGCTTAAGGCTACAAAAAAAATCTTACTATCTTGCCTATTTAGATTTAAGCCATTTTAAACCTTACAACGATATTTATGGATTTTGGCGTGGGGATGAAGTCATTCAGTTAGTAGCAAACTTGTTGCTGCCTTATCAAAATGAACATTGTTTTGTTGGCCATATTGGTGGGGACGATTTTGTTATGATAAGCATGCAAGACGACACGCTAGCCAATTGCCAAACAATTATTGAATTATTTGAGCAACAGAAAATGAGTTTTTACAATGGCGATCACTGGCAGGCGCAAACAATGCAAGCCCAAGACAGGCAAGGACTGCAATTCCAATACCCTTTGGTTTCATTATCCATTGGGGTTTTACCGCCATTGGTGACCCAACAAGCAACAGAATATCAAATATCAACGTTAAGCGCCCAAGCCAAAAAGCAGGCAAAAATCGCTTCAAATGGATTTTACCTGCATGAAAAACAATCGACATTGCTTAGCTTATAATTTGGGAGCTACCGTTTTTTGTAACCAATCATCAAATAAGTTGGTTTCATATTGAAACGGTCTGTTATTGAAATTACGCGTATTATTCATAAAACTCATGTCGATAATTTTTTCATCTCCAGCAATAATGACTTTGTCACCTTCATTTACACTGTAACTAAACGTCGCTCTGGGTGGATATAAATCTTTTACAATACGTAAATCACCTGGCGTAGCCCCAAATGTTGGTCGCATGTCTCCAGCTAAATCAAGGTTGGTCACTTGCATTTGCAAAGTCTGCCCTGGCTTAAGGATTTTTTCAGCTTGTTTATTGATGTTTTTGGTTAAGGTTTCAAATAAACGGTTTTCAAAGCGCGATTGAAGTTCATTTGAAGTTTTGATATCACGAAAATCTTTTGGAGTTTGCCACTCAATTTTAACCATCCCCACTTCGGTAACCGGGTTCAGTTCTGGCGCATCTTCAGCCAGAGCAACTTGGCATACCAATACCGGTGCAAGCAGTAAATATTTTACGTTCATAATAGACCTCCAAAGGGCTTAAGGCACTTACAACACAACCACTTCAAACGGTAGGTTAAACAATCAATTCAGCACGTCATGTTTAACGTTTATCTAAACTGTTGTTGTCATATTGCAATGCGGATAATCGTCATTAAATTGAATGTTAGCCATCTAGCCAGCATCATATGTAATAACTATAGGCCTGTTAAGCTGAACCAACGCTTAACACAGGCCTATTATGAATATTCATTCCGCTAAAAAGGAAACCGTGCGCTTAATAAAGGATAGGTTTGACGCATCACTTTTGGCTTGGTGCTGAATTTTTTGCCCACTGGTGTGTTCAGCCCTGATGGCATAAACGGCAACTCATCCCCATTACGATCTTCGTAAATTTTACCTGCAATTAAATCGTAGTCTTCCATAAATGGGTAAGCATAATTATCCACTAACGGCCATTGTGCTAACTCACCCAAGCAATCAGGATTAGCAATAACCTTGTCATACCATTGCTGACCTAACGACAGTAAAAAACATCTAAATTCGGCAAAGGCATAGTCAGAGTCGCAACCGGTAATGATGTATGCCGCGCCCCAAACTGACCATAAATAACTACGGCGTAACTGTTGACCTAACATTTTATCAAATGTCTTTAGCGCCTCATCATCTAAGACTTGCAATTGTTCGCGTAAACGCAATTCAAGATCAGCAGAAGACTGCTCCGGTTGATCTCGTGTTACTAGCGCCCAAAAATGTGTTTCTGTCATCAAAATGTATCCATCACTCTATTTTGTGAGATATTCTACCTCAAATTTTCCAGCTAGATGATCAATATGAACCAAAATGCAGCCCCCCGAATACCAATTAGAGTCATGCTTCTTATCTCACTGTATGTTGTACTCACTCTTATTGCTATTTGGCGCGCGACAACTTATCAAGCATATGATTTATTAACACTGGGAGTAATACCGGTTTTCATTGGCTTAATCAAACGTGCGGCATGGACAAAAGTACTGTTGATAAGTTATGTAGGCTTACAAAGCCTCGGACTTGCAGCGATGACTACAACAGCAGTGATTGCTTATCAAATCACCCCTGATGACGTAAAACTGGTGTTTCAAGGTTATAACATTCCACTGATCCCACTGTGGTTGTTACTGTTGAGCGTGGTGGTATTTCAATGGTGGGTTGGACTCTCTAACGTGACTAGAAACTATCTCGTTAAAAAGTAAGCATAAAATGCTATTACTCTGGTCTGACTGCCATCCTCAGGCCATTTTTAGTGTATAATTCGCTCATGCGCGCAACATTAAAACAACAAAATAATAATAAATATATCTGTGGAACGTGAATTATGACTAGTTTATCCCCAAGTGAATTATCCATCCTATTACTTGAGCCTTCAGAGACTCAACGTAAAATTATCATTACACGTCTTCAGCAAGAAGGAGTGAGCAGCATTCAAACTGCCGCAACGATCGCTGAAGCCAAAACAATTATTCAACGCCATAAACCTGACTTAATCGCCAGTGCGCTGCATTTTGTCGATGGTGAAGCCACAGAACTACTGCAGTACATCAAAAGTACCCCCGCATTAAATGATATTCAATTTATGCTGGTTTCCAGTGAGTGTCGCCGTGAACAACTCGAAATCTTTAGGCAATCAGGTGTTGTCGCCATTTTGCCTAAGCCATTTAATGCAGAGCATTTAGCCACGGCACTTAATTCAACCATTGATTTACTCAGCCACGACGAGCTGGATTTAAGCCACTTTGACGTGCATAACATCAGGGTGTTAGTGGTTGATGATAGCCGAATGGCGCGTAATGTGATTAAACGCACTATTGGCAACTTAGGGATGCAACTGATTACTGAAGCGGTTGATGGTGAGCAGGCTATCAATCTGATGAAAGAAAACATGTATGACTTAGTGATAACCGACTACAACATGCCTTCGGTAGATGGATTAGCATTAACGCAATATATCCGTAACCACAGTCAACAATCACATATCCCGATTCTAATGGTGTCGTCAGAAGCCAATGATACCCACCTAAGTAATGTATTTAGTGCTGGGGTTAACGCCTTATGTGATAAACCTTTCGAACCACAGTTAGTAAAGAAAATTCTTTACCAACTGCTAGAAGAATAACCACAGAGCGAAAAAAGACATTATTTGTACTGATTTTGCTGTAAAACCACTACAGATACTGAATTTATGGGATAAAGTGCTTTTAAACCAGCATGGCTTGTGGCATGTTATTCATGTTTTAAAAAACACTTCTATGGAAAGCAGAGAATATCAATATGAACAAAAGTGAATTAATTGCAAAAATCGCTGAAAATGCGGAACTAACTAAAGCTGAAGCTGGCCGCGCACTAAAATCTTTCGAAGAAGCGGTAACTGAAGCCATGAAAAATGGTGATAAAATTTCTATTGTTGGTTTTGGTTCTTTTGAAACCACTCAACGTGCCGCACGTACTGGCCGTAACCCGCAAACTGGCAAAGAAATTCAAATTGCTGCAGCTACTGTGCCTAAGTTTAAAGCTGGTAAAACACTAAAAGATAGCGTTAATTAATTATACGCTCAGTCTTTTTTTGATAGAAACCTCCTCTGTGGAGGTTTTTTATTGGTTATTTTTCAGCTTTGCTTATTCTGTTATCCAGATGCCCGAGTTAAATTAATAATATAGACCACCTCAGACCACCTACTATCCCACAGCAAAACGCTAATCTACTCAATATAAGCGAATATCTAACGCCGATGTATTGTTGCACATTAAAAGTGCGCTCCTGCATCATTTAGCGGCAACAAAGATGCAACAAAATGATCCAGAACTACATAACTTACTAATTTAAAATGTAAAAAAATATTGGCATGCGATTCGCTAATTAATCTTCAGACAAACCAACATTGAGCTCATTTAATGCTACATAAATGCCTCAGTGATAATAAAACTTTAAGGGATGAAGATGAAAAAATCACTATATCAAGCAATTGCGTTATCAACAGGCTTATTACTAAGCGGCTCAGCCCTTGCTGAAGTCACTGGCAATATTGGCGCAACATCGAACTACTTATGGCGTGGCACCACACAAACCAATAATGAAGCAGCCGTTCAAGGTGGCATTGACTATGCTCATGAGTCTGGATTTTATGCCGGTACTTGGGTATCAAATGTCGATTTTGGTGATGAAACCAGTTACGAACTAGACCTTTATGGTGGTTATGGCGGTAACTTTACTGAAGACCTAACTTACGACATCAGCTACCTTTATTATGCTTACCCAGATGCTGGTGGCAGTATTGATTTTGGTGAAGTGGCCTTGGTGCTTGGATGGAAATGGTTAGATGTTGGTTATTCTCAAGTGATCAACGCTGACTCTGATGTGTCTGGTGCAAGTGACGAAACAGATTGGAACTATATTCAAGCCAATGCCAGTTTCCCGTTAACAGAAAAGCTCAGCATTGCATTCCACTACGGTTATTCACAAGGCGATGTTGTTGAAGATTTATTTGGCGACACCTATGCAGACTACAACGTGACTTTAAGCGCTGAAACAGACCTAGGAACAGTCTCATTTATGGCCTCTGACACAGACTTGCCAGACAATGATGCTAAAGTTGTTTTAGGTTACTCATATGGCTTTAGCCTATAACGAGTAACCCTATCGCACATGCGCTTTGCTGTATTCGTGTTATCGACGCCACCTAATTAAAGGTGGCGTTTTTTTACCTGCTTGAAAGCGGAGCATTATCTACGCTCAGCACATCCAGAATATTTGATCACAAGCACACTCTACGCACCAGCTAGTTGGTTTTACTAGCAAGAAAAACAATTAATGCTAAGCTCAAAGAGAAAGGTAAAAATAGCTGTCCAACTGAGGAAAAATATTTTACTTCCCTATTTAGGTTTTTTTAGTTAGAAAATGCTCATTGAATTAATACCACGCTTTTATTCAACATGAGGGTTTTGTTATGGCTAATCTTAGTGAAAGAGTGCCTGATGACACAGAAATGGACGCGATGACAACGCCTAGAAACGTTAAATCCGCCGAAACATTACAACATAAACGCCAAGTAAAACGCAGATTAGAAGATTTCCTCGAACAAGCTCAATTACGTAAAGCGATTGGTGACGACGACTTTTTCTAAAAAATAGGGATAAACGCCAATGTCGTTTATCCCTGTCTATTTTAAGCGAGCGAACTTAGGCACTACTAAGCGCTAATTAATTGCCTATTCATTTTTAGTTTGTACACGCCTAGTGTGCTTACCAACTTGTGCTTGTGTGAGTAGCAGCTCAGCTTTGGCACCTAGATACACATATATCCCTAACCCAACCAATAGCCCCACGACCGCTAACATCATCAAAATGGCAGGCTCAATATATTGTTTTTCTCCCAGCGATGCTTTAAACATCGTCAGCAAAGCTTCAATTGAAATCGCAATCAAAATGGTCGAAATAAACCGCGTAATCGTTCTACGAGTCGAGCTGTGACGGAAGATATCTTTATGCATCAGCACTTCTTCTTCCAAAATGGTTTTACCCAAATCAAAAATAGCTAATGCCAATGTAAGAAAAATGATAATACCAAAGGGCTGTAGCGGATCATGGGTCGCAGATATTTGGCTAAACAAGGCATAAATATCGCGGATCACGGTCCACATGAGTACGCTCACCAACACAAACAGACACAATACAATCGCAGTATAAATACTTTTAAAAAACGGAGACATTTTACGCCGAGCACTGTCGCCCATCATAAACTCGATCAATCGTGTTAGGTTGACATCAATAACCACAATAACCACTTGCCCAGAGGCCGATTTAATCATTTGCGATGCCGACAAGCACAACCCACCACCAGAGTTTGATAAATAGGGTCGAGTAATATGAACGGTGTCGATAGCAGTCAATTGAGTAAAATAAGGTCGTTGGCTTCGGTCAACATGATGACCGCAAGCCATTAGCTTAACTTGCTGATTAATGACGCTGATATTAGGACAAATCTGCATCCCTTGCTCATCAAGTAAATAAATGAGTTCAACGAAGGGATAACTAATCGCCATGTCTTCAAAAATTTTTGCCGAAATGGGTTGTTCGAATAAATTAATATCTCCCACACCGATCAAAATAGATTCTAATAATTCGTGTACCAGATGTTCATATTCATGGTAACGCTCGATCACACTTAAATAGCTCATCGCTGCCATAGGATTTCCTTTTAATCTAGATTACTTTAGCTAAAGCAGTTTTAATGCCAAATAAATAAGCTATTATTTTTAGATACTTAAATAATATGACTAGAGGGGGGTTGCGATATAAACTGATTTTCCGCACCAAAACAGTGCTACATTTGAGGTGTTTTTTCATTGCCGTTTTGCAATCAACATCTGCTAATATAAGTGCAAATACTGCTTACAATATTTTCAAGATTAGGAAAAGACAATGTCTGACTCTTTATTGCGTTATCAACAAGATATTCGTCGTTTTTCTGATGAATTAATTCGTATCCAAGCACCGATTAAAATTTTAGACTCGATAAAATGGCCAAGACAAGTTGAAGATGACTTTTTAGCTAAACAAAGCAAAGAGTTACCCAATATCAGCAATGATTTTTATCAATCGATTCCTTTATCATTTAACGCAGATCAGACCCAAACCGACCTACAAGGGTTAAAAAATGCCGTTGAGCGAGGTTTAGGTAAACGCGATAAGTTAGGTAAAATTTTACTGGCTAACATTGATCAATATCGGATCGTGATAGACATGCTACACAATCGTGGCAAGCCAATGTTTGGTAAACTCAGTCAAGAATTGTATGGCAGTGCCAGCCACAAATTACATGGCGATCGTCATACGGTACGCCAACTGGGTGATCGTTTAAGCCATATATTTTCGTTACCTGCTGCGCGCCACATGAGTAGCCGTCATCCAAAAATTATCACCGCACCAGAAGCGGTCAATGTTCTCAGTGAGCGTTTAGTAAAATATTTTCACAATGATGAAATTCACGTTAAATTGAGCGATGGTATTGTGTCTGACGCTGCTGTAGGTGGTGACACAGTAAAACTCAATACCCGTGCCATGTTCAGCGAATCTGATTTGAATGTGTATGAAGTACACGAAGGCTGGGTTCATGTGGGCACCACGCTTAATGGTCGTGCGCAACCACATGCGACTTGGCTCAGTGTCGGTTCACCGCGAGTGACAGCGTCGCAAGAAGGCTTAGCAGTGTTGATGGAAATGCTGACCTTAAGCTCAAATCCAGGCCGCGCACGCCGAATTAGCGATCGTGTATCTGCTGTCGACATGGCTGAACAAGGTGCCGATTTTATTGAGGTCTATCGCTACTTTAGAAACCTAAACCTGAGTTCAAAAGACAGTTATCGTGTTACTCAACGGGTATTTCGTGGTGGTATGGTTGGCGGAGGCAGCTTTTTCACTAAAGATATCTCCTACGTACGCGGTTATGTTGAAAACATTAACTTTATCCGTAGCGCCATTAGCACGGGTTTACCAGAGTTAATCCCTATGCTGTTTTTAGGTAAATTAGCCATCGAAGACATTCCGGTTCTGTATCAAGCTTACCAGGAAGGCATTATTGCCCGCCCTAAATATTTACCACCAATGTTTGAAGACATTAGCGGCCTTTATGCCTGGTTTGGCTTTGCGTCCGGTATCGGCAATATCGACTTAAAAGGGGTGCAACGCCATTTTGCACGCCAATTCAAAAATGTTGTCCCTACTTCTGCAGTCGACTTATTTGAAGATTCAGAGTTTGATAACAACTTCGAATAAGCGACAGTCATAGGTTAGTAAACGAATAGACTAAGTGTGGCATAAGTCACACTTAGTCTACTAAACAAGTGTAATGCTAATGCCTTGTTACCTAGCGAGTTTGCTATAGTGTAACTACGGCTATGGTTGAGACTTGCTATGAAACACATTCTATTTTCAGCGTTATTTTCAATGTTATTCTCCAGCTTGATATTAATGAGTGGCTGCACGCCAGCAAGCCCTTCACAAGCATTAGGTACCTTAGAGCGCGACCGAGTCATTCTTCGTTCAACCGCAGCAGAAATCATTACTGCACAACCCATTAAAAAAGGCATGCAAGTCAACGCCGGTGACTTATTAGTCCAATTTGATACCCACAAACAAGCCGCGCGCTTAGCGGTAATGCAAGCCGAAGTGGTTAAAGCCCAAGCCTACTTATTAAAACTCACTAATGGCGAGCGCCCAGAAGATATCGCCAGTGCCAATTCGGCATTAAAGAGTGCCAACGCCGCCAAAATCGAAGCGCAAAAATCTTATCAACGCAGCGCGAGTTTATTAGCAAAAAACCTGGTCAGTGAAGCAGAGCGCGATCGTGCTTTAGCGCTTCGCGATCAAGCCAATGCAGAATATGATGCCGCCAACGATCGATTAACAATATTGATCAAAGGTGTTCGCCAAGAAGATATTTTTCAAGCACAAGCAGCACTCGATGCTGCCAATGCCAACCTACGTTACGAGCAGCAGGTTTACAGCGACTTAAGCATTCGTGCAACTCGCAGTGGTAAGTTAGATAACTTGCCCTACAATGTTGGCGAACGCGTCCAGCTAAGTGCGGTGGTAGCGGTTATCCAAGCTGATGCTGCGCCCTACGCCAGAGTGTATATACCAGAACCCTATGCAGCTAAACTTCGCATTGGCCAAACGTTGTCTGTCAGTGTAGACGGTATCGACAGCACATTTAACGGCACACTGCGTTGGATAAGTACTGAACCGGCATTTACCCCCTACTACGCACTGAATCAAGCAGATAGGTCACGATTAGCCTTTCTAGCCGAAGTGAGTTTAGACAGTTCGGCCAGCGAACTCCCTACGGGCATACCAGCCCAAGTTATATTACCGACACAAAAATGACCTCATCCGTAGACCCACAATGGGTAATTCAAGCTCATGGGCTAACCAAAAAATTTGGCGACTTTACTGCGGTAGAGCAATTAGACTTATTGGTGCCTAAAGGCAACATTTATGGTTTTTTAGGCCCTAATGGCTGTGGTAAATCAACCACTATTAGAATGTTAACCGGTTTACTCACCCCCACAGAAGGCACCATTAATGTCATGGGATTAGCCATCCCGAAGCAAGCTGAAGCATTACGCCATAATATTGGTTATATGACCCAAAAATTTTCCCTCTACGATGACTTAACCGTTACAGAGAACTTGCAATTTATTGGCCGAATCTATGGTATCGACAATAGCACCTGCAAAAAACGCATTGCTCAACTGCAAAGCACTTACAAACTAAGCCAATATCAGCATCAACTGGCCGGTACCCTTAGCGGTGGACAAAGACAACGATTGGCCCTCGCCTGCGCATGTTTAAATCAACCAAAATTACTGTTTTTAGATGAACCCACCTCAGCCGTTGATCCACAAAACAGGCGTGACTTCTGGGAGCAATTGTTCGATTTATCAGAACAAGGCACCAGTATTTTAGTGACTACCCATTATATGGATGAGGCCGAACGCTGCCATAAAATTGCCATTATGGAAAAAGGCAGGATCAGAGCGGATGACACGCCAAAAGCATTAATGGATAACATCAATGCCCATGTGGTTGAAATCAACACCACTGATTTAAGGCCGTTAAAACAAGCATTAATTAGCCACATTGAAGTGACATCTGCGGCGCAGTTAGGCCATAGATTACGGGTATTGGTCAGCAAACAAGTGGTAGATCCTATCTCTTGGTTACTGCATCAGTGCCAACAGCATAATCACCCCGTTAACCTGCAAGATATTCACTTAGTTAGCGCTAATCTTGAAGACGTGTTTGTCAGTCATACTGGCCAGCGTGTTCCAGCCTCCCATGAAGCAACATAAGGGCTAACAACATGCTGAACAGTATTCGCCATAGCTACATGCGTATTCATGCCATTACCGCTAAAGAAGTTAAGCAGCTTATGCGCGATCGAATTACCTTTGCCATGGTGATAATGATCCCGCTGATCCAGCTGTTGTTATTCGGCTATGCCATCAATACTGATGTGCGGGCAATACCAGTAGCAATTGTTGATCAAAGTGATTCAGCTGCAGGACGCTGGATAGTCGAAGCGGTAAAAGTCACCCAGGTAGTGGAAGTCACATCCTATCTCACGACAGCAGAGCAAGCACAGGCTGCTATTCGCCGTGGTGACATTAAAGCGGCATTAATTTTACCGCCTACTTTGAATGAAAAAATCGCACGCAATGAACCGATTGGCCAATGGATAGTCGATGGTTCAGACACCATGATTGCAGGCGCGATAAAGCAACTGCGCAACCTATCGCTCAACGATATTGTACCGGAGCAAACCAGCAACCAATCTCGGTTTGAAGTTAGCTTATTTTATAATCCGGAGCAGCGATCCGCGGTGAATATTGTTCCAGGTTTAATCGCCGTCATTCTGACCATGACCATGGTGCTGTTTACTTCATCAGCTATTGTTCGTGAGCGTGAACGCGGCAACCTTGAATTATTGATCACCACCCCAATAAAGCCAATAGAACTGATGATTGGAAAAATATTGCCATACATCGTCATCGGCTTAGTGCAAATGACCATTATTTTAGGCTTAGGCAATATTATTTTTGCCGTGCCCATCAATGGCGCTATCAGTCATTTATTGTTGGGCACGTTACTGTTTATTACCGCTAGCCTGACATTAGGGTTAATCATATCTACTATTGCAAAAACACAGCTACAAGCCATGCAAATGACCATTTTTGTATTATTGCCAACCATATTACTCTCTGGATTTATCACCCCATTAGAAGCCATGCCGACAGCAGCAAAATGGATTGCCGAAGCACTGCCAGGAACCCATTTTATGCGGGTGATCCGAGCGATTGTGTTAAAAGGGGCAACGTTAGGCGAGTTAATAAACGATGTATTGTGGCTGGTGGGTTTTACAGTCATTGGATTATGGATTGCAGCGATGCGATTTAGCAAACGATTAGATTAACGCCTATTGTATGACTCCAATAGGCGCTAGAAAAATGGGTCTAGTTATAAGCCACGGTCGATGACATATGCCTCGCCGTTACACTCTAAATAAACAGCACAAGACGAGTAATTAACTTTGCCGCATTGCTTCAACACAATGGCATTACCGCCTCGTTGGGTCACTTGTAATTTGAGTGACTTAGTCATTGAAGACAAACTTGGAAGATCATCTAACTTTTCAGGATCTGATGAATTTTCACAATATGAAGTGGTCACATCGCCAAGAAACTGCGCTTTGAACCTAGACATTTCTGCTGAGGTGTAGGTATCAACCCCTGCTATTGTGGCGTTACCTAGCGCAATTGTACCCGCATTGGTTCGCAGTGACAGGTTAGAGCAACCCGACACAAACACCATACTCAAGATGGCGGCAACAGAGACAGTAAAAACAACGTACTTCATAAAAAATCCTTTTAAAAAAGCATGTTCATCAATGTACTGATAAACATGCTTAATAATCATTTGGCTAAAGTTAACCTAAAATAACACTTAGCCAACTATTTACGACAATATTAATTGGCTTTTTGTTTTGCGTTAAGCGCTCTTTGCTTGAGAAAGTATTCGCGAGTTAGGCCAAATACCACAGGGCTTAATAGCACTAACGCAATTAAGTTTGGAATCGCCATCATCGCGTTCAATGTGTCGGCTAATAACCAAATAAATTCTAATGAGCTTACAGCACCTAAAGGCACAACCAAGGTCCAGATTAGACGAAATGGCTTAACTGCTTTGTCGCCTAATAAGTATTGAACACATTTTTCGCTGTAAAAACTCCACCCTAAAATAGTGGTAAAAGCAAACACAGCCAAAGCGATGGCCACGATATAGTTACCCATGGGCAGTGCATGTGAAAATGCTAGAGAGGTTAATGCTGCGCCGTTTTCGCCAGATGTCCACGCACCAGAAACCACAATCGCCAAGCCCGTTATTGAACATACAATGAGCGTGTCAATGAACGTACCTAACATGGCCACTAAACCTTGCTTCACAGGGTTATTCGTTTGCGCCGCCGCATGGGCAATTGGCGCACTTCCTAACCCGGCTTCATTTGAAAATACCCCACGTGCCACACCAAAACGAATCGCAGCCCATACCGCCGCCCCCGCAAAACCACCTTGGGCCGCTACTGGGTTAAAGGCACTTTCAATAATCAACATAAAAGCAGCAGGCACTTCGTCTGCATATACAACCAATACCGCTAAACCAGCGGTAATATAAAATACCGTCATCAATGGCACTAACTTACCAGCCACTTCAGCAATACGTTTAATACCGCCCATGAGTACCGCACCCACCAGCACCATTAACACCACACCTGTAACCCAACTAGGTACACCAAAGTTACTGCTCATCGCATCAGCAACTGAGTTAGCTTGTACGGTGTTACCAATACCAAAACCGGCAATGGAGCCAAACAGAGCAAATGCAGTACCTAACCAGGCCCATTTGCTGCCTAAACCATTCTTGATGTAATACATCGGGCCGCCAACATGGTTACCGTTAGCATCTGTCTCACGATATTTTACCGCCAGAACGGCTTCCGAAAACTTAGTCGCCATACCCACGAGCGCCGTACACCACATCCAAAATAATGCCCCTGGCCCACCAATAAAAATCGCCGTAGCCACACCAGCAATGTTACCCGTACCAATGGTGGCCGATAATGAAGTCATGAGGGCATTAAATGGACTGACATCACCTTTTTCACTTTCATCAGTAACCTGACGACCCGACCATAATAATTTAAAACCTCGATTCAGCTTTAAAATAGGCATGAATTTTAAACCTATCGACAAAAACAGCCCGACCCCTAAAATCAAAATAAGCATGGGAACGCCCCATACTATACTGTTAATCATACTGACAAATTGCGTGACTGCTTCCATGTAAAAAACCTCATAATGAGTAATGACTTATGTCGAATATTATAATTATTAGATATTTGGTTATTTTTATTATGGTTACAGTGGCCCAACTCCACTGCAACGATTGCGTTTTTTAGATTACCCCGATTAAGTTAACCATGGCAACCCACCGCATGACCTAATGAATCATCTTCAAGATGAGTCATTAGGTCATGCGCATACAAATTATTTTTCGAGTACCACTTTCAATGACTCTAGACCTTGCTGTAAATCAGCACCTATCATGGTTTCAAAATCGATAAACAAAAACATTAAGTTAGTTGGATAAGCAAAATGACCACTAAAACCCCAATCAACTTTAGTTTGATTAGCATTAACGGCTGCAGTGCTCATATAGGCAGGCTCGGTCGCTTCAAAGGGTGAGATAAACCGTAATTCAAAATCGATACGTTTACCTTCATCTATGGCAATAATTTCTTGCTCCCCAACACCAACATCTGGGTTTTCACTGGCCCAAGCAGACACAAAGCCTACTGTCGCATCAGTACCGCGGTAGGTTTTGACCATATCGGGATCCATTTGCGCCCACTTACTAAAATTATCTTGGTTTTTTAGATGTTTAACGTAATTAAAAACCTCGGAAATCGGTTTATCTATGGTGATAGTACGAGTGACTGAATAGTCTTTTTGAACAAATAGGGCGACAACAAAAGGGATCGCAATAATAGTCGCGACAACAACGAGAATTTTTCTAAGCATTATTATTATCCTCAAGTATACATAGCGTTATATGACAGACTTTTTGACTTAATGGCCAAAACGCAATCTCCTCAGTATACCGACTAACAGCAGGCTAACAATAAAAATTAACATCGAGTTAACAGTAGTTTCTCATTAAACACACAACTGACTTTGCACCAACGGCTAGCGCTGAAATGCACTAGCATGAGCAGAGGCCTTTAATAAATGACAAACCTTTGCCTACATTATATCCACTGATCATTTAACGCCGTTCGATCGCTATCGATTTCGCCAGTATTGACGACACCTCGAGGTTCGATAATCATGATTTTGCATTCTTCTTTCGCCATGGGCTTATGCTCAACACCTTTAGGAATAACATACATTTCCCCAGCCTGAAGTGTGATGTTCTGATCGCGAAAAGCAATCTGCAACGTTCCCTCCATCACAATAAATACTTCGTCAGTATCGGCATGTTCATGCCAAACAAACTCACCCTCGACCTTAACCAATTTAAATTGATAGTCATTCATTTCCGCAATCACACGAGGAGACCAATGCTGATTGAACAAAGAGAACTTGTCATTGAAATTAATCACTTTCGTTTGCATAGGAACGTCCCTAATGAATGGTAATTATGGTTATGGTTATGGTTATGATTTTAATTCTGATTTTGGTTCTGGTGAATAAGTTTCGACGGGATCGATATTGAATTGTTGCGCCAATTTAGTCATACATGACTGACAAACACATTGGCCATTCGGCAAATCAACCAAAGTAGATGCCGCTTTGTATTGTGCAATGATCAATGGCATGTTTAACGCTTGCTCAGCACACCAGCATGCATCGATGGCTAACCCTTGCTCCATTGCACAACCATTAGCTTGCTGGCAAAGTGGGCACGATTGTGCTGCTGAAGTAAATAATGTCATTGCCCTGCCTATATGGTGATGATGATAAATGAATATACTGACATTTATCATCATGCTCAATAAACGCTATACGCATTACATTTCTGAAAACGTATTAACAATCGATAAAAATACCCACTAAGCGTTAACTTAATGGGTATAACTGACAATGATTGATGGTTAATACAGAGTCAATATGATTACTTTATATTATTTTTAAGCGGAAAAACCGGATATGAGGCCGTTCCCAAAACAGGCTTACCAGCAACGGATTGACCATAATATCCTTGGTGCTTATGATAGGTGGCTTGAGTCTTACTCACATCACCGTTAAAGCGAGGATCTTGTGGGCGATCAAACGAATTAAGGTAAGCCGCTACATCCCAAGCTTGCTGAACCGTTAATTGCACGCTTTTGCCTAAAGGCATATTTTCATAAATAAAGTCAGCTGCAGTATTGACCCTATGCATGCCTGCGCCCCAATTATAGCTTTGAGCTCCCCATAATGGTGGCAATGCAGTAACACCAGCAATCACTTGTCCTTGACCATCTTCACCGTGACACACTTGGCAATGTGTTTGATAAACTACCTGGCCGCGTTCTGGAGAATAGGCCAGTTCAGGTTGAGATGTTTTCGGATAGCCGCGCCCAGGAAGCTGGCTTAACGCTGCTATATCCAAATGTTTAGCAATAGCCGCTGGCATTGGGAAATCATCCCGTTTACCACCTTTAACCAACTCCACATCAGACAATTCAGGCACTGGGCCAGCAACCTTGTATTGGTCCATTAATCCGCTCATGCCTAACCAGTAAGAATAGGCCGATATTGCTACTAGCTCAGGAGAGTTTGCCGCCGGAGCTTTACCGTTCATCGAATAGGTAAAACAACCTTGTATGCGCTCTTGAAAAGAGTTTACTTTATCGTTTTTCTTGCGATAAGCAGGATAAGCAAAGTATGCCGCCCATAAAGGCGATGCATTGGCTTGTCGTCCTGAATTCATATGGCAGTTAACACAGTTGAGCTCATTGCCAACATACTTATCTCGCAGTTGTTGGGTGTTAACAAACAATTGATAACCTAAACGAACCTTGTCACCAAAATCCCCCTCAGGAATAGCAGTTAATGGTGCGGGTTGAAGATAAACAGCATCAGCTTTTTTCTCCAGCGCAGGTAATGCAGCTTGGCGATCGGGTAGTGTCGTCGAAGACTCAGACGATTTTACCGCAGTAGGCTTCGCCGGAACTTCGGTCATTAATTCATCGGCCTGTAAAGGCAAGCTAAACAGAGCGCCAATGGTCAATAGCGATAATAATTTCATAGCCATGTCCTTATTTTATATTGGCAAAAAACTGAGATAACCCATCGATTTCAGCAGCCGTTAATTTCAGCGCAATATTGCCCATCATGTTATCAGCATCGCCTGTGCGAGAGCCCTCTTGCCAGGCTAACAATTGAGTTTTAAGGTAACTGGCTTGTTGCCCCGCTAAACGAGGAAACTGCCCGCCCCCCACGGCAGACGGACCATGGCAACTTACACACGCTGGAATGGTACGTGACCAATCACCTTGAAAGGCTAATGTTTCGAAAGGATCGCTAATACCAACCTTGTCACCGCGAAATTGGAGCGGAATGTCTGCAACAGGTTGCTGACTAAAATATTGCGCCACAACAGCAATATTGTCACCTTGCACCGTAGCAGCCATTGCCAACATGGTTGGGTTTTGACGTTTACCTGCATGAAATAACGCAAGTTGATTGCTGATGTAATCGGCAGATAAGCCTGCTAAACGAGGGCCAATAATATCGATACCTTGACCTTGTGCACCGTGGCAAGAAGTACACAGCTGAGCCGCGGCTGGAACCGGCAGTTGTGGGGGAGTTGTTTCTGCAGCTTCTGCTGTCATAACAGTCAACATCGTTATGCCAGCCAATGCAGCGAACTTGTACAAGGATGTTTTCATCATCACACCTCTTTAGTCATTCGTGATTGGTTATTGTCATACCACCATAGGCTAAATATATTTAAAAAAGAATACGGCAAACGTCGAATATTTAAACAAAAATCCCGTTAATGAAACCATTAACGGGATTTTTGTTTGCGTAAACTTTACATTGTGCTACTTCGGACGCACGCCTAATGTATGGCAAATGGCATACGTTAATTCAGCACGATTAAGGGTATAAAAATGGAAATCTTTAACACCTTCACGAGACAATACTTTCACCATATCAATAGCAACGTTGGCACCCACTAGCTGACGTGTTGCTGGGTCGTCATCTAAACCTTCAAATTGGCGGTGTAACCAATGTGGAATAGCGACATTGGTCATGCCAGCGAAACGCTTAGTCTGTTTAAAGTTAGTCACAGGTAATATCCCTGGAATGATCTCAACATCTATACCAGCTGTAACACAGCGGTCGCGAAAACGTAAGTAGGATTCAACATCAAAGAAAAACTGAGTAATGGCGCGGTTAGCACCCGCATCAATCTTTTTCTTTAAGTTTATTAAATCGGCCTGCGCATTACGCGCATCTGGATGCACTTCAGGATACGCCGCTACCGAAATATCAAAGTCGGCCACTGAGCGCAGTAAACGCACTAAATCATTGGCAAAGCGAGTTGGTTTTGGGCTACCGTCAGGTAAATCACCGCGTAATGCCACGATGTCTCTAATACCAGAATTCCAATAATGCTTTGCCAGTTCAACTAATTCTTCATCACTAGCATCAACTAAGGTTAAATGCGGCGCAGCGAGCAGATTGGTTTCTTTCTGGATACGTTCAATCACGCTATGAGTACGGTCACGTACACCAGAATTGGCACCGTATGTTACTGATACAAATTTAGGGTTCAATGGTTCTAAACGACGAATAGAATTCCACAAAATCTCTTCCATTGCTGGCGTTGAAGGCGGGAAAAACTCAAAAGACACATTAATATCATTCAGCTCAGACAAGCTCTGATTTAACGACTGGGCATGTTGTGCATGATGAAAAGCCATAATGTATTCCTTCAACTTCTGTAACACTTAGGAGTCTATACCAATCAACTAAAATGATTAATTCAACTTAAACCATTTAGCCGTTTGGACGTCTATATGTCCATATACTAGTTTAACTACATCTTAAGTCAAGCTAAAAAACCATCAATAAGCAATTTGTAGTAATCACATTAACGCTAGGCCTAAATAGTAGGTTATAGAAAACAGCTTAAATCAGCTTTTTGTTCATCAGCCTACAGACAATATCATTTGATAATGTTCAAATTGTTTTGATCAAAAGTGTCAGCACGCAGGCGATAAACATGATGATGATGAGGAATGAGTGCAAATACGGGAGGTGATATGCAGTAAACGTAATGACCCCTCCCCCCACTTAACAAGTTGCATAATGTTTGGTTTTATTAGCAGTTGCTTTTATTTGCGAACTGGATCGACTTTTATAAAACCTAAATACATAACTTCTGTTTATTGTGCTAAATTTAAAATTCACCGTTCTAAATTTCATCTATCGAGAGGCGACTATGGCGCATCGTTGGCAAATTGCAATTTCTGCTGGTTTATTGGCTGCTGTTTGGGCTGGTCTTGCTGATGTATTTCATCTCGTGACATGGGTAGGCTTTCTCGGCTGCAGTACCTTTTTCGCTCAAACAGAAACAGGTGCTAAAGGCATGATGATGGCGATGATGACCAATCTTTCCGGTGTATTCTGGGGCTGGTTAATTATTGCAGGCAGCGGTGTTCTAGGTTCGCCAATGATCAGCTATGCATTAACAGGCATTGTCACCGCATTTATGTGCTTACAAGCCAGTAATAAAAACTTCGCCTTTATTCCCGGCACCTTTATCGGTTGTTGCATCACTTTTGCCTTAAATGCTGATCTAGCCGCTATCATTCCACCACTTATTATCGGCGCCGTACTCGGTTACAGCATGAGCCTACTCACAGGCCTATTAATAACGTTAACCGATAAAACAACTGAATCATTAAAAGATGACGCAGTAGAAGAAGCCTAAGCACAGGCGACTTAGATTGTGTCGCCTTAACAGTATTAGTTACCTGCGAGTAATTGGCTGCAGCGACAAGCTGAACCAATCCTTATTAATAATCTATTTTTTAGGTGATGTTGATTAGATCTTTAAGCTTACAAAAAGCAATCTCGTTATATTACTGATACCAAATGGTAATATTTAACGTCGCTGGCATAAATGAACCACCGCTTTGAGTTTGTTTAATTTCAGTAATCTCTATAGATGTGTGCCTGGATAACCATAAATTAATTTCGTCTTGTAAACCACAATCAGCTTGTTCTATCGGTTGCATCCAAAAGCTGAGTTTAGGTTTTAACACTTTAGTAAACACTTTGACTTTCATACTTATTTTCGAACTCCATTTCAAGAGATGAACACTAGTCATATCACGTTTTAGTATTTATGCGTTGAGCGGTTTGCGGCAAATAAAGAATAGAGCTGAATTTCAGCTCAAAAACATTCCCGAGATGACATAAAAAAGACCATTAATAATGGTCTTTTTTAACAAAACTACTCTTGTAACAGGTCTTTGCAAATATGCACTAAATCCGACTGCACCGCTGCTGCAGTCACCTCTCGCCCAGCCCCTGGACCGCGAATAATCAATGGATTACCTTGATAAAACGCACTACGAATAACAAACACATTATCCCCTGGGGTTAAATTCGCATAAGGATGATTATTATCAACCCACTGCAAACCCACTTCAGCCTGTAACTTACCTTCGACTTTATCCAGCGAAGCCACATAACGTAGCACCTTGTTCTGTTCAGCTGCAGCGACATACTGCTGCAACAAATCGTCATCAAGCTCACTAATGCGCGCTAAAAAGTCTTCAAGTGATAACTCAGCTAAGGCTTGAGGCACTAGCGAGTTGAGACTAATATCTTCTAGCTCTACCGCTAAGCCAATCTCACGAGCCAAGATTAACAACTTACGTTGCATATCGCGGCCAGATAAGTCATCACGAGGATCCGGTTCAGTAATGCCTAAACTGCGAGCATGAAGTACTAATTCTGAGAACGGCTTGCTGCCATCATAATTTTCGAATAACCAACATAACGTGCCCGAAAAAATCCCACCCACGGCTTCAATAGTGTCACCACTATTACGTAAGTCATTTAACGCATGTTGAATAGGCAAACCAGCGCCACAGCTGGCGTTATAACGCCAAAATAAGCGGCGATTACTCAGCTGCTGCTTTAATTCGCGATAAAATGGCAATGGCCCTGAACCGGCTAATTTATTGGCACTCACCACATGAATACCACGGGCAAATAGCTCTGGATATTGTAAGGTTAAGGCGGCACTAGCACTAATATCTAAGGCGACAATTTCATCGCATGATAACTGCGCTAATTGATCAAACAGTTGATCATAATCCCATTCAATACCTTGCTGTTGATAATCTTGCTGCCATTGTTCAAGGTTAATTCCGTCGTTAGAAATTAACGCTTTTTTCGAACCAACTAAACCAACGAGCTCAACAGAGGCTTCAAGTTCGTGATCTAATACTGGACTGGCGCGTTTAAACAAATCAATCCACGCCTCACCAATGTTACCCACTCCCAGCAATAACACTCCAATACGCATTCTTGGCCCAGCACAACGACGATGTACTTTTTGGGTCAATAAACTCACTTGAGCTTGCGGTACTAAGGTGACCAAACTTAATGCATCTTGATAAATCGGTTTGGCATCACGACTGAGTAGTCGGGCAAAACTGCGTCTAAAGTGATGAGCATCAGCACTGACTAATGCCACTAGGCCTAAGTCAGTTTGGGCACTCAACTCTTCAATCAAAAATTCGCTGCTGTATTGGTTAAGCAAAGCTTGCACTTGTTTTTGGCTTTCAAGCGTTAACGCCAACTCAAACTTATGCTGTGCTAGCGACCAATAAGCTAACGGCGTGATACCAGCTTTATCCAAAATGGCCAGTAACGGTTCAATATCTGCGTTCATTTTAAAACTAAACAACACCACTTCATTTAAGTTAGTGACCACAGGCGCACTCGCTGATGAACTCAGTGGCGCGATTAAAGTAAAGTCAGTGTGTGAAGCATAACTTGAGCGTACCGCTAAACTCACTTCAGTATTAAACAGTGGCTGTAAGGTACGAGAATGCAATACAGGAGAGCCTAGGCGCGCTAAGCGGTCAGCTTCGGCTAAGGACATACTCTTGAGTAATTTCGCATCATTAATTTTGTTAGGGTCGGCATTAAACACCCCTTCAACATCGGTCCAAATGGTTACACGATCAATGTCAGCTAAGCTGGCAATTAAGGTGGCACTAAAATCAGAACCATTGCGACCCAGTAATAAGGTATCGCCGTGGCGATTTGCGCATATAAAACCGGTGATCACTAAACGCTCTTGCGGGTGCAAGGCTAATAAGGCTTGTACCTTGTCACGAGACTCAGCGACTAAAATATTGGGTACGGCGCCTTCATCGGCAACCAAAATAGAGCACGCATCGACATGAGTCGCAGCTACGCCCATTTCTCGTAACAAAGCGGCCATTAAGCGCGCCGACCAACGTTCACCAAAACTCACCACTTGGTTTAATTGGTAATCGTTACGTTGCTCTAAAGATAATAAGCTGACTAACTGAGATTTGTCGGTAGACAAACGTTCGCGTAAATCACGCGCTTGCTCGTTTGACAATAATTGTTCAATTAACGTTTGCTGGTAACTGATCAGAATTTGCAGCTCTTCTTGCCACAACTGACCACTGTCACGCAGGCTCAATAATTTGTATAAGAAGTTAGTCGTTTTTCCGGCGGCGGATACCACAACTAAATCATCACTCTGACCATGCGTAAGTAGAATATGTGCAACACGGCGATAGCAATCTGCATCCGCTAAACTTGAACCACCAAACTTATGTAAATGACTTCGCGTCATTACTGACTCCTTAAACAACTACGACTTTTGTTGCGACTGCTAGACTTCTATTTTGAAACCAATAGTGTTGCAAGTGCATGTTTTGCTATTTTACCCAATTTGGTCGAAACCACAGCTAACTTAAACTCGAATTAAGCTGATTTTATCGCTGCAACAGCTGCTAGGCCTGCTTGAATATCGGTCAAGAGGTCATCTGCATCTTCAATACCGACAGATAGTCTCAATAAAGTCTCTTTAATACCAGCCTCTTGCCTTGCTTGTGGGTCCATTGCTCTATGGGTCATAGTGGCCGGAACGGCGACTAAACTTTCCACCCCGCCTAAACTTTCGGCAACACTAAACAACGACAGCGCCTTTAAAAATGCCACCACTTCCGCTTCGCCGCCGATTAACTCAAAACTTAACATAGCACCAAAGCCTTGTTGTTGTTTTGCCGCAATTTCGTGACCTGGATGGTCTTTTAAACCCGGATAATACACCTTTGCCACTACATCACTGGCGTTGAGTAACTCAACAATCTTTTGTGCGTTACGTTGATGCTCACGAATTCGTACCGCTAAAGTACGTAAGCCTCGCAAGGTTAAATAACTGTCAAATGCTGAACCCGTAAGCCCAAGAGTATTTGACCACCAATGTAACAACTCACCCACTTCAGGATCTTTAGCGACTACAGCCCCACCGACCACATCGCTATGACCATTGATGTATTTGGTGGTTGAGTGAATAACAATGTCTGCACCCAATAACAATGGCTGCTGTAATATCGGCGATAAAAAGGTGTTATCGACTGTTACTAACGCGCCAACGTCATGGCAAGCTTGGCTAATGGCAGCAATGTCGACCACGCGCAATAAAGGATTCGATGGCGTTTCTAACCACACCATTTTCGGTTTTTGAGCTATTGCTTTGCTCAGCGCTTGTGCGTCAGTTTGATCAACGACCAATAACTTAAATTGGCCTTTTTTGGCCAAGTTAGTGAATAAGCGGTAACTGCCACCATAACAATCGTGCGGCACAACCAATAAATCATCAGGACCAAGTAAGCTAGTCACCAATGTAATCGCGGCCATGCCGGTACATGTCACTACACCGGTTGCACCTTGTTCAAGTTTGGCGAGTGCGTCGCCTAAAATACATCGAGTAGGGTTACCCGAGCGACTGTAATCAAACTCGCGCGGATTATTGTGGCCATCGAATGAATAATTGGTCGATAAATAAATCGGTGGCACGATAGCACCATGTTGTGTGTCTGTTTCAATACCTTGGCGAACGGCCAATGTGGCGCTTTGATGCTTAGTCATGGTTGACTCCTAAAATTTCACAAACACACAAAGAGATGTCTAGACGTCCAAATTTACCTAAGAGATCCCCATCCGTCAACCAAAATAGACGTTTAGACGTCTAAACATCAAGAAATCTATTTGCAATCGGGATTAAATAGTAGCAATAATTTGACTAGAGATTGTAACGGTTTAAAATCTGCAGCGTATTTATCGTTAAGGGTAAGTTAATGACTGAGTGGAATGGCGAATATATCAGCCCATATGCCGAGCACGGCAAAAAGAATGAACAAGTAAAAAAAATTACGGTTTCTATCCCTTTAAAAGTATTAAAAGTACTGACAGATGAGCGGACGCGTCGCCAGATAAATAATCTGCGCCATGCAACTAACAGTGAACTGCTATGCGAAGCATTTTTGCATGCGTACACCGGTCAACCATTACCTTATGACGGTGATCTTTCAAAAGATCAGCCTGATAGCATTCCAAGTGAAGCGAAAAAGTTAATGGATGATATGGGTATCGAGTGGGAAGAACTCGAATAATTCACTGATTAGTGATTACCTCACAAACTTTTAAACTGCCCTATAAAGAAGCAGTGATGTTTTAAAGAGAACTTATGATGTCATTTATCGATCCAACGACCTTGATACTGGCATCAATTATCGTGTTTTTTGGCGCGCTAACTCAAAGCTTAATTGGCTTTGGGTTAGCCGTTGTTGCAAGCCCGCTGCTGTATATTGTTAATCCTCAATTAGTTCCAGTTCCGATAATTGTTATGGGCTTTGCCATTTCTGCAATGACCTTGTTTAGAGAGCGTGGTCACTTACAATTTAATGGTTTGCAATATGCCTTACTCGGGCGAATTCCTGGGGGGTTTTTAGGCGCTGGATTATTGCTGTTTGCCCCACAAGCAATATTAGGCTTAGTGATTGCAGCTATTGTGTTTATTGCTGTTATTCTTAGTATCTTTCGCTTTAGCGCCCCCATCAATCGCCTCAGTTTATTTATCGCAGGGGTATTTTCGGGCATATTTGGCAATATCGCTGCCATCGGCGGTCCGCCAATGGCCATTTTGCTTGCAGGCCAAGACCCAAGTCAATTTAGAGCCGCTTTATCAGCCTTCTTCGTGTTTAGCTCATTAATAGCGCTAGCCATTTTAGCCATCGTAGGCTTAGTTGAAGTGAAGCATTTATGGCTATCACTGCTATTATTGCCTTCAGTCGTTGCTGGTTATCTTGTCTCGGGTAAGTTAATTGGTCGCGTTGATAAAGATAAAACCCGTATAGCCACATTAGTGTTATGTAGTATTAGTGCAACCGTGTTAGTTATTATGTCGACCAACACGTTAATGAGCTAATCAACTATTCTGCACCTGTAAACAAAACGAGCCATCAATGGGCTTGTTTTCTAACAATGATTAAAATCTTACCCTTCTATTTATCAAGCAGTCTATTTCTCACCTAAAAAACGCCATCAATAAGTATCAAAAAAAACCGTTTCACTTCCCCTAACAAACTCATTATCTATATGCAATAGATCCATATCACACTAGTTCATTAGATTTCTTTCAATTAACTTTTTTTCAATTAGATTTTTCTCATGGATATGATCTACTTCAAATTAACACTACCCACTTTTAGGTAACATTGTTTACAGCAAAGAAATAATTAAATGTTGTTAAGCACGACCCTAATAAGCCCGACAGAGGACAAAATGATGAACACATACATTAAAGTTGGTATCGCAGTTGCTATGGCATTATCACTTGGCACCCAAGTGATGGCCGCAGATGGTGGTAATCCTAAAAAAGGTAAGCACCTATACAAAAAAGAATGTAAAGCCTGCCACAGCGCTAACAGTGAAGGCCTTGAACTCACCCCAATGACTAAAACCATGAGCCAATGGGATCGTTTTTTCACCCGTGATAAGCACAAAGCTAAACCTGCCGTTTTTGAAGCCTTATCAGAAAAAGACCTGAAAGACATTCAACAGTTCTTATATGACCACGCCGCCGATTCAGACCAACCAGCTACCTGCGGCTAAATCATCAATGCTGAGTATCTTTTCGTTCTAAACGAAACATCAGCCAATAAACCAAACGAAAAAACTGTGAGGCTTAGCCTCAGGGATTCTGACACAAAAAATTTGCCAAATTGACCATGCTATTTGGCAAATAAAGGGGAGAAAGACCATGAGAACTCTCATCTCAATATTAGTGGCTAACGCGCTCTTTATGAGCGGCGCAAGCCTAGCAGCAGATACAGATGCACAAAAGATTGCCGATCTTAAACAACAACTGGTTACGATTAATGAAGATCTTGATTATTTAAATTCACGAGTTGATAAAACCGAGCGTCACACAGCTTTAGACAGAATAGCCATTACGGGTGATTTTAGAACTAAAGCACATTCATTACATTATCAAAACGTCACTTGGAACCCAGCCATGAACGTTAACTTTTCTGACTTTGGCGCTAAAGCCATGTCAGGAGCGTTTGGCGATCCAAATAGCGCTACCTCACCGTTAGGCCAAATGATGATGGCAAACCCTGATTTAGCCAGCGCGTTTCAAAGCGGTATGCTACAAGGTGTTATGCCAATGCTGTTAGGCCAGAAAACCCAACAAGACATTGATAACGATATATTTTACACCACGCGCTTACGCCTAAATATTGATGCGAAAGTGTGGGATAACGTCAGCTTTGCAGGACGTTTAACCATGTTTAAGAGCTGGGGAGACTCTGCTGGGGTTAAAGTATTCGACTCATGGAATTCATTCACCATGGACGGCACCAGTAGCGGTAGCACCAGTGGTGATGAGTTAAAAGTAGAGCGCGCCTATTTTAATTGGAAAGACATTAACGGCAGTGGCACTTACCTTTCTATTGGACGTCGTCCTTCAACGTACGGTCCACCAAATCATTATCGTGAAAATGAACTCAGAGGTGGCACGCCATCAGGTCACTTAGTTAATTTTAACTTCGATGGTCTTACCTTAGGTTACAACTTGGGTGATATTACCGGTATTGAAGGCCAAACAGTACGTTTTTGCTATGGCCAAGGCTTTGAATCACAGTACGGCAATGGCGAATTGTTTGGTGACATCATCACTAAAGATACCCACCTCGGCGGGTTTAATATCGACGTGATTAATGACGGTAACCATTTCTTACAGTTCACTTTATTCGGTGCTAAAGATGTCAATGATGGCTTTACGGGCACCATGGCATTCCCTACTCAACTGGCGGGTATCTTTGCCCCAACCATGTATCAAGACATGCAAAAGTTTGACAACTTTAACTTCGTCACCCGTGTACAACCAAGCGGTGTCATTGGTGATATGTACTTAGGTGGTTTAGGTTATGCCTATGAAACCGATGACGATCTGAAAATGTTTGCCTCATTAGGATGGACTCGTGCTGAACCTAACGGTAATGCAGGTTTGTTCGGTGGCATGTTAAGCGATGCAGTATTTGAAGCAGAGTTGAACAGCACTGGTACTGAAATCATTATGGTGCCAAAAGAAACTGTTGATAGCGACACCAAAGATGGTTACGGCATTTATGTAGGTATGCAAATTCCTGCACCATACGGCAAATTCGGTTTGGAATATAACTATGGTTCTAAATACTGGAGTCCCTTCACCCAAGCACAAGACGACCCAATCGGCAGTAAGTTAGCCACTCGCGGCCATGTTGCTGAAGCCTATTATATCTTTGATATTAATCCAAAAATGTTTATCAAGTTAGCTGGTTTGTATTACGACTATGAATATACCGGAAGTGGCTCACCAGTAGGTGCACCGATGAAGGTTGACGATGTGATTGCCGGTAGCGCGTACTCAATGTTGCCAGTTGTTGACACCGCCTATGACGTCAATGCCTCACTGACCGTTAACTTCTAACGCTAACTTAACCTTCTAACTTGGCCCCCCTGAGCACAATCTCAGGGGTAAGGACAAACACCATGAAATTATTATCAGCACTGGCTGTATTACTGTTATTAAGCAGTAGCGCACAGGCTGCCTTTAACCACAAAGAGGCGCTGAAAGGGCCTTTTGCTAATGGCCCTGAAGTGACGACACAATGCTTAACCTGCCATAAAGAACATGCTGAAGAGTTTATGAAATCTTCACATTGGACTTGGGAGTTAGAGCAAAAACTACCAGACCGCACTGTGATGCGCGGTAAAAAGAACAGCATTAACAACTTTTGTGTATCGATATCGGGTAACGAACCGCGTTGTACCAGTTGTCATGCCGGTTATGGATGGAAAGATTCAACATTCGACTTTAAAGACATGACCAAAGTCGATTGCTTAGTTTGTCACGACACCACGGGAACTTACATTAAAGATCCTGCGGGCGCAGGCGAGGCCTTAGCAAGAGTCAATTTAGCCAATGTTGCCCAAAATGTAGGTGCACCCGTGCGTGACAATTGCGGCAGTTGCCACTTTTACGGTGGCGGCGGTGATGCGGTTAAACACGGCGATTTAGACTCATCAATGTCTTATCCAGACAAAGCGACCGATGTCCACATGGATACCGATGGAAATGACTTCCAGTGTCAAACTTGTCACGTTACTGAAAATCATCAAATTACCGGTAACTCGATGGGCGTATCACCTGGAGGGGAAAACAAAATTGGTTGTGTAAATTGCCATGATGCTGCGCCTCATAAAAATAAAAAGCTCAATACACACACAGCAACTGTAGCGTGTCAGACTTGTCACATACCATCATTTGCTAAAAATGAACCCACCAAAATGCATTGGGATTGGTCACAGGCAGGACAAGATCTTCCTGAAACAACAGACCAATACGGCAAGCACACCTTTATGAAAAAGAAAGGCAGCTTTATTTGGCAAAAAGACGTTAAACCACAATATGCCTGGTTTAATGGCCGCGCCGATGCGTATATGGCTGGCGATAAAATGGACCCAACTAAAACGGTTAAATTGGCTTATCCATTAGGTGATATTCGCGACCCTAAAGCTAAAATCTACCCATTTAAAGTGCACACGGGTAAGCAAATCTATGATGCTAAACTTAATATTCTGATAACCCCTAAAACGTACGGTGAAGGTGGCTACTGGGATAAATTTGATTGGGACTTAGCTGCTAAATTAGGCATGGAAGCTAACCCAACCATGGTAGAAAAAGGACTCAAATACAGTGGTCAGCATGGTTTTGTTGAAACCGAGATGTGGTGGCGCATCAACCACATGGTGTCACCAAAAGACAAGGCACTACAGTGTAATGACTGCCACAATAAAGGCGAGCGTTTAGACTGGAAAGCCCTTGGTTATGATGGCGACCCAATGAAAAATCGTAAAGGTATTAAACACACAAAAGCTGACTAATACTCAGGTAAGCTCACTGCAACAGCAATAAGCTGATACAAAAAAACCGCTATCGACTTTACGATGGCGGTTTTTTTATTCGCTAAATAACGAACTAAAAATTCAAACTTTGGCACTGAAAATCTTGTTCAATAGCACTGATGGGATCGGTAAAGCGCAACCGTTTAGCCAACAACTGCAACGGCTTATCAAAGTTATCCGGCCCTTTAGGTAGTAGTACTGGATAAAAGCGGTCGTGTAAAATCGGCATACCTAAACTTTGCATATGTACACGTAATTGATGAGTTTTACCGGTAATCGGACTTAACTCAAATAAGCCAAAACCATTTTTTACCGCCACTAAACTGATTTCAGAATGGCTATTCGCCTCGCCTTCAACCACCTGCATAGTAAAGCTGGGATTTGCCGCCACAATACGATTTTTAACCGTCCAATGAATAGGAAGCATACAAGTATTATCGGCAAATTCACTCAGCAACGTAGGCGTTAATTTAGCGATTGCTTGATAATCTTTAGTGATCTTGTCATCTAAAAACAGCTGATGATATGCATGGCGTGTTTGCGGATTGAGCGTCATTAACATCACACCAGCCGTATCTTTATCGAGCCTGTGCGCCGGTGCGACCGTATCTATTTGAGTGGCGATACGTAAACGATGTACTAAACATTCATTAACGTAATTTCCGCCTGGGGTAACGGGTAAAAAATGCGGTTTATAAACAATAATAGTGTCGTTATCTTGATACAACACCTGCTCAGCAAAAGGCACTTTCGTTTCGGCCAGCACTTCGCGGTAATAATACACTTTGGCAGTGGCTTGATAGGCACTCTCTGCGGTAATTAGCTCACCATTTTGCCAATGCACTTTGCCATCATTGATCCGTTGTTGCCACACACTGGGATCGATTTGCTTAAAATGATCGATCAAAAACTCAAGTGCTGTGTGGTATTGCTTACCAGCTAATTCATTAGCACGCGGCAACACAATATACGAAGGTTGAGCGGCAATGGCAGCGTTTGGTGTTTGGGAAGAGGATTGAAGATGATCCGCAGTGTAGTTTGATGAATTAGGCATAAACAACTTTGCTATATAAAGATGAAGATAGGTTCAAACGAGAAGGTATCTTATCAGGCTAGGCCGAAAATGTATCTTGATTATCTCGATATCGATAACACAATATTGCGCTTATACATCCACGTGAGATTTTAGTAATTGCAGCACAAAATCCATAGTTTTATGGCAATTAGGTTGTTCAACTAAAATCAGCTTATCACGGTTATACATAGGTAAAACCTCTAACCAACGCTGACTCACCCAAGCGGCATCTTCTAAATGAGTTTGTGAATACAATTCCAGTAAATCTGGATTCACTTGATAAAATTGTTCAAGTGCGGCGCTGATAATTTCAAACTCACCCGCAATGGGCTCATTGCACCAATTAGCGCAAGGGAGCGCACGAGCAATCCAACAACCATCTCGTTTTTGTGCCGTAGATAAAATTTTAAGACGCTGCAAGCCTTCAATAACAATGCTTAAAGAACCATCCTCTAACTGATTGAAATCAATAATATTGCATTGGGTGGCTGTAATATAACAAGGCAGTGAGCTATTCACTTTCAATGGCGCAAAAGCTAAACCATAGTGGCCTTTTAGTACATCGGCAACCATGGCTAAATCACTCGGTGACACGACTCTAATTTCAAGTCGTCCACCGGGTAATAGCACAGCATCTTGAATCAGTAATGCTACTTCTTTTGTTTGCATAACAGCCTCCTACACCATAGGTGAAGTTACTGAACCAAAGTCAAATCAATGAAACAAGTGTAGCAGTGGTTAATTATTCAACAACTTAAGTAGCCTAATATAATGCTTACTACCGACATAACCACCCGTTTTCGCTACGCCCTACTCCAATAGACCTTGTTTAATACGACTATCTTTCAAAAAAAGTACAAAAAACATTCAACTTATTGGATCTTATAAACGCTCAATACGATCCATAATAGTGCCAGAAGCAACAATTTCAGCAAACTCATCAGCTAATACCTGGCTTTGCTGCACGCTTTGCTGCCAATAGGTAATCCGACTTTTAGTATCTAAATTTTTAAAGTCTTCACGGTCAGGAATTTTACTAAACGGTAAGCTTGCAATAAATTGCTTACTCGGCGCTAAAATTAAACCATTGTGATAATTCGCTTTCGCTTTACGCCACAATAAGGATTTATCAAACCAGCCTGGGCTCATGTACGGGTAAAAGTGTGGATACAAACTCAAGCCTGTAGCGGCAGGCAATGGCATATCAAAATGATAATCGGTTATGCCACCATCGTAATAATGACCCTTAGGCGAGCCTTGCAGATCTTTTACCGGATCAAGTAGTAACGGGATCGATCCTGTCGCTAGCAATCCATGGCGGATATTGTCTTGGGTTAACTCGACATGTTTGGTGGGCAAATCTTTCAAACGTCTAAAAGGTGATGCGGCGTCTTTATGGCTTAAAATAACCCGTTCAAAGTGCCAGCCTAAGCTTTTACGATTGACCACATTACTTACTGCAGCCATCGACAGTCCCATCATTAAGCCAAATTTGGCATGAATGCGATTTAAATGACGGGCACGACAAGCCACCATATGATGACGAATTAACGGATTAGCAATAATATCAGCGCCTTGCTGCTCACCTAAAATGCCATCAACAATTTGTAATACTTGGGCACTGACTTGTTCACGAGTCGGCTTTTTTTCGTAGTTCTGATGAATATAAAAATGCTCTAAACGTTCATAGGCCGCTAATGGGTCTTGTTGCGCCATACAAGCTAAACGCCACGCACCCGACGACGCGCCCATGGTATAAAGGGGATCTTCGCGATCCTGAAAAAACTCACTAAATAAATATTTATCTAAGCCTGCTATGGCCAACCACTTAGGTCCGCCTGATGCAGCAAAGAGCTGAGTAAACAATGATTGATCTAAGCCATTCGCTTCTAGTTGTTCGTAAGCAGTTGGTCCAGCAAGTAAACGTAATGCAGGCAATGTACAATCCTTCTTATATTTGTAATGCTGTTATCTTTGTAAAACTGTATGCTTTAGCGCTAATACGCTAGCATATTTTTGTGGTTCATATCTTACGGAATTTTTATGATTGTTGATACTTTAGCAAATCGTCACCTATACACTCAACTTAGCCCGAGATTAGCCAAAGCATTAGCCCATCTCGCGGACACAGACTTTAGCCAGCTTGAAGTGGGCAATTATCCGCTTGAAGGCAAAGATATTTTCGTTATCGTTAATGACTATGAAACTAAGCCTAAAGAAATCGAACCCTTTGAAGTTCATCAACAGTATATTGATGTGCAGTATGTGGTTAGCGGGGAAGAAGAATTTGGCTATTTACCGTTAGCCAATCAAACACCTTCTAAGCCTTATTTTGACAAGCATGACTATGCTGAATACGGCTATGAATCTAACAAAGATGATGCGGCGTTTATTCCGCTAAAAGCGGGCATGTTTGCACTATTTTTCCCTGGCGACATCCATATGCCAGGCACCAGCCCAACACCACAAAAAGTTCGCAAAGTGGTGATAAAAGTACGGGTATAACGATATGGCCTTAACAAATGATGAATACTCAGTCCTACTGCTGAATTATTAGCAAAAAATCGCTATTTGAGAGAAGTCTGCTAAAGTTAATTCCAGTACAAGAAGCACCTCGACAGAGCACTTGAGATAGTCTCAATAGAATACTGAAAAGAGACTTCGATAACGTTGTTATCCCAAGCTAAAGGCAAATATACACCTACCCTGAGTAAAATATAAAAAGCCCCGAGACTCTCCGCTCGGGGCCTTTTTTTGTCAATTAAACACGCATATCATTATGGATAACACTCATATGGTAAGTTGAACCGTTGAAGTGGTATTTTTTAATGCGATGAAGATCAATCCTTGTTAAAATCAGGGCAACTTTATAGGAGAGTCTTTCAATGGCAATGTATGTAGTGGGTCACAAGATCCCTGATTCAGATTCAATTTGTGGTGCTATAGCATTAGCATATTTAAAAAACCAAATCGATGAACCGGCAATTGCAGCCCGTTTAGGCGAGTTATCACCAGAAACCGCATTTATTTTAGAAAAATTTGGGTTTGAAGCACCAGAATACAAAACCAGTTACGCTGGTGAAGAAGTCTATATTGTTGACCATTCAGAAATTACTCAAGCACCAGATGATATCGCTCAAGCGACTATCGTCGGTATTGTCGACCATCACAAATTAGGCGACCTAACCACTTCTACTCCGCTAGAATGTTGGATCCGTCCAGTTGGTTGCAGCAACACCGTCATCAAAATGATGTACGATTTCTACCAAGTAGAAATTCCAGCAAACATCGCTGGTATCATGATGTGCGCCATTTTAAGTGACACCGTTATTTTCAAATCGCCAACCTGTACCACTGCCGATATCCGTTGCGTTGAAGCGTTAGCTAAAATCGCCGGTATAAAAGACTTTAAAGAACTCGGCATGGATATGTTTAAAGTGAAATCAGCAGTTGAAGGCACACCAGCACGTGACCTTGTTATGCGTGACTTTAAAGACTTCAACATGAACGGTAACCTAGTGGGTATTGGCCAATTAGAAGTTATCGATTTGTCTGTATTTGACGATATCAAAGCTGACTTAGAAGCTGATATTGCTAAATTGAAAGTTGAAGGCAATCGTCACAGCGTATTATTGCTGCTAACCGATATCATGAAAGAAGGTTCAGAAATGTTAGTTGTTTCTGATTCAGCAGACTTAACTGAGCGCGCTTACGGTAAACCTACCGTTGATGGCCGCGTGTGGTTAGACGGCGTATTAAGCCGTAAGAAACAAGTTGTACCTGCACTGCAAGATGCATTTGCAAAGTAATACTCTGCAAGCAACTTTGTCTAGTCCTAAAATAGGTTGACGGTTTTTATTAAGCCAGTTGGAACTCCCGACTGGCTTTTTCATGCACTTCGTTTGGGGTTTTCATTCCTAAACTAAGGTGCGGTCTTAACTCGTTATAAGTCCTAATCGATTCTTTGGTGAGTATTGCCAGCTCCTTCATCGTACGACAGCGGTAAAGTAAAAACTCTTGCTTCAAAATACCATTCACTCGCTCAGCTAACGCATTCTGATAACAATCATACCCATCTGTCATCGATGGCCTTATCGCATTCGCAGCCAATTTATGTTGATATTCTGCTGAGCAGTACTGTATCCCTCTATCTGAATGATGAATGACATCACTGGTTGTCTGACGATTCTTTATCGTCATCTCCAATGCTTTAACGACATCACAGGCTTTCATTTCATCACTTAATTCATAACCCATTATTTTTCTTGAATATGCATCTGTGACTAATGATAAATAGTGAGTTCCTTCGTCTGATTTTACGTAGGTTATGTCACTGACAAACACCTCTTCAACCCCCTTCACCACTCTGTCTTTGAGTAAGTTTGGGTGTTTTCTCAACCAATGATGGCTATGGGTTGTCTTGGTGTAATTCTTCCTAGGCTTTACTAACATATTGTGTTGTTTCAAATACCGAAATAGGCCGTCCCTACCTAGCTTTATGCCTTGTTTAAGTAACTGTGGCTTGATGAGTTGATAAAGCTTACGCGTTCCCACTCTGGGCATGAACTGACGCCAATACATAACCATCGTCATCACCGGTTTTAACATGTCAGCTCTTGCTGCTAAGCGCTGCTTCCATTGATAAACAGCTTGTCTTGATAGGTTGAACTGCCGACTCGCTGTCGCTAGCTTTACAGTGCCTTTTTCTTTGGCAAGCCAGAGCGTTCGGCTAAGTACTTTTTTTCTAAATCAATACCGTACTCATTTTTAAGTAACTCGACCATATCGCCATAAATCATATTTTTCATTTCGAGATTGGAGACTTGTTTCTCTAATCGTTTGATTTTCTGGGCGGGTGTTTCTGTAGATTTGGACATAGGTGAATGCTCAATCGGCTGGGACCAATCTAATCTACCATGTTTTCGTAACCATGTTAGGACGGTACTTCTCCCTTGAATGCCATAATGGTCTTGAGCTTGCTTATACGTTAGCTCGCCTTTTTCTACTTGACTAACAACCGCTAATTTAAAGCCTAACGTGTAATCTCGTTGAGTACGTTTTATATTGATTGATACTGAAGGTTTCATAGATAAGTCTCCAATGTGTCAACTTATCTCAGGACGGGACACTTAAAAAAGAAAAGCTGAATCAATTGATTCAGCTTTTCTATGCTTCAGCGCCTATCTATTATGTCGATTAACTAACTTGGTATATCACAGCCCCATAGCTCAATGGAGGGCTGCTCAGTGGTAGGCTCACCCACCCAATAACTCATAGAATGGCATTGTTGCCCAGCCTGAGTCGATGACACACATAACTGATAATCGCCTGCTTCTGGAGTGCGGCCCAACTTTAGCATTGGCAAAATAGGCAAATGCGGTTTGTAGTGCCAACTGCCATCTTTTAACACTGCATCGGCAGGGATCTCCATTCCTGCGCCACTGCCTTTTACTCTTGCTTGTTCTAAAATAAAACCTTCATTAGTTAATCGATAATCTTCGGCCCAACGAATTTTCTCAATAGTGTGAGTCCAAGACAATGTCATCTGTTCAGCAGGCACTTGAGCCCATATTGTGCCTGCTAAACCCAAACATAGCCCTAGCATTATTCGCCCTGCGCTAAACGTTTTAGCTTACGTGCTCGCCATACGTGGTGCAAAATAAACACCAGTGCCAAACCAAAGCCTAACTCATCACTTAGCGGTGTCGCCATAATTAAACTGCCACCAGCAATAAAGCCTAAAACACGTTCCCACCAATAAAGGTTTTGTAATAAGTAGCCGGTAAATATCACGCCCCAAATACCTATAGCAACCGTCGCTTTAAGGACCACATAAACCGTTTCTAGCACACCACCACTTTGGAGCATTAACGCAGGGTCGTACACCGCCATAAACGGAATAATAAACCCAGCAATGGCAATGCGAATGGCCCATAAACTGATTTTTAAGCCTTTCTCTTTGGCGATTGGCGCCGCGGCGAAACACGCCAGGGCAACGGGTGGTGTAAGGTCTGCCATAATGCCAAAATAAAACACAAACATGTGCGACACAATTAACGGTACGCCTAAATCCAGTAACGCTGGCGCGGCAATTGAGCTGGTAATAATGTAATTAGGAATTGTCGGGATCCCCATACCTAATACCAAACACGTCACCATCGTCAGCACTAAAGACAAGAATAAGTTATCTTGGCCGACAGCCAGAATATAGCCGGCAAACGTTGAAGCAATACCGGTTAGTGACACAACACCAATAATCACGCCCACTAGCGCACAAGCAATACCTACAGGTACTGCATGTCGCGCACCTTCAACTAACGCATGCACACATAATGTTAGGGTTTCTTTGCCACCTTTAACAAACCAACAAATCACCACCAGCATAGCGATAACGCCAAACATCACCCCTATACCTAACTGGAAAAATCCTGCACATAACACCCCTAGCGCTATCCAAAAAGCAAACCGCATAGCAGCTGATGATAGATTGAGAATAATGGCCGAACCTAAAATAACAATCGCAGTGAGTGCTAAGCCAACCATGCCAGAAAACAGCGGTGTACGACCTGAAAATAACAAACCAATCAAAATAAATAGTGGAATTAATAAGTACCAACGCAACTTAATAGCTGCCCACGGATCCGGACATTGGTCTTTAGGTAAACCAGATAAATTGGCGCGTTTAGCTTCTAAATGCACCATCCAGAACACCGAACAAAAATACAATACCGCGGGGATCATCGCTGCTTTAGCAATTTCAATAAATTGCACATTAATGGTTTCTGCCATAATAAAGGCCACGGCGCCCATAATCGGCGGCATAATTTGGCTGCCCATACTGGATGTGGCTTCTACCCCACCCGCAAAAGCAGACCGATAACCAAAGCGCTTCATTAACGGAATAGTAAACTGGCCGGTGGTGACCACATTGGCAACTCCCGAACCGGTAATGGTGCCCATGAGTGCTGAAGACACCACCGACACTTTTGCAGGCCCACCCACTTTATGGCCAAATAAGCCCATAGCAAAGTCGGTAAATAAGCGGATCATGCCTGCTTGCTCTAAAAAGGCACCAAACAGAATAAACAAGAAAATATAGGTCGCGGATACATAAGTTGGCGTGCCATATAAGCCTTCGGTACCAAAGGCCAACTGGTTAACTATTTGATCGAAACCATAACCTCGATGCATCAATTCACCGGGTAAATACTCGCCAAATAAACCATAGGCCAAAAAAATACCACAAATAATCGGCAGGGCTATTCCCATCACTCGTCTTGCGGCTTCAAACACTAAAGCGACTAACACCACACCAATAATCATGTCATTTTGGGTTAAATCACCAGAACGTTGAATTAAGTCTGCTTCGAACACCCATTGATAAACCGCGGTAGCCATACCCGCTAAACCGAGTATCCATGCCAAAGGTTGCCATGGCTGACTCTTGCCTATACCTGGGTAGCTAATAAACACCACTAATAATAAAAAGCCCACGTGTACGGCGCGCAATACTTGTGTCGAAACTGGATGAAATGCCGCGGTGGTAATTTGGAAAATAGAAAAAATCAATGCTACTGCAAACAAGGCTTTTGGCCAGTTGCGAGTATCGGCACTTAAGCCTTGCTCTGGTTCGTTAATTTGGGTTGGATCGCTCATGGTATGCCTCGACACTTACTACAACTAATAACCTCAGCTCAGAAAAATGAGTCAATTAACAATGACGTTGACTCAATCAGTCACTCTTGATCTAAAACGGAAGTTAGCAAATATGGTTGAAAGACAGAAATAAACAAGCGCTTGCTGGGTTTACCAAACAAGCGCTGTTAACTTAATACTATTACTTATAGCGCATTCACTTCTTTGTAATAGCGTTCTGCACCTGGGTGTAGTGGGATAGGCAGATCTTTTGCCGCTGTGGCTAAACTGATCGCCTTCGCAGCTGAGTGAGCAGTACCTAAACGGTCTAGGTTTTCAAACATCAGCTTAGTCATTTGATAAGCAATCTCATCAGACACCTTGCTGTGACTTACCAATAAGTTTTGTATCGCAACAGTACTCACATCTTCTGTTTGGCCTTCATAAGTATTAGCCGTAATCACCCCAACTTGATAAGCAGGATTATTAATTTTAGCGACAACATCTGCAGGGATAGCCACAAAGTTGATATCCATTGTTGCGGCTAAATCACGAATGGCTGCCATACCTAAACCAGACGATTGTAAAGTCGCATCCAATTGGCGGTTTTTAATCAGCTCAACAGATTCGGCATAAGGCAAAAACTCCACTTTACCCATATCGTCGTAACTGAGTCCTGCTGCTGCAAATATAGCACGCGCGTTAAGTTCAGTACCTGATTTTGGCGCCCCAACAGAAATACGTTTACCTTTTAAATCTGCAAGACTATTAATACCAGCATCTTTATTGGCGACAATCTGAATATAGTTAGAATATGTTGCTGCAATAACACGTAATTTTTTAAGCGGCGCTTTAAAACCGGCTTCCTGATCACCTTCCCACGCTGCCGATACTGAATCACCTAGAGCAAGCGCTAATTCACCACGCCCAGCTTGTAGTAAATTGAGGTTTTCAACCGACGCTTTAGTCGCTTGAACAGAGGTTTTAGATCCCTCAATGCCATTGCTGTAAAGTTGAGATAAAGCCACACCGATAGGATAGTAAACGCCACTGGTGCCACCGGTGAGAATATTGATAAATGTCGGCGCGGCCATAACAGCCGTACTAATAGATAGCGCTGCAGCCGCGCCAATCATGCAAAAACGTTTGGTTAATTTCATCCTGCAATATCCTTATTTTTTATATTGTTATGAGTATTATTGTGTAGTTACACTACCACTGACATCCAGTGCAATCTATATAGACTAAAGGCTAATAACATCATTATAAATCGCCTTTATTCCGTGATTTCAGTTACTTCGATATTAAACCAATAGCAACATTAGCATTTCTCATCACCAACTTGCTCTAGGGCAGTCTGAGCAGTAAGCAATAAATACTCTGCCATCAACGAGTATAGTTAATTGAAATAAAAAGGTGCCAACAATGTCGGCACCTTTTTAGTCTATTCTGTTCGCCCTCATTAAATGAAAGGCTGAAATACAGTTAATCTTACATATTCATACAGTTAGCATAATATGTCACTGTGGCAGGCCAGTCAGAAAACACACCCATTACTCCGACATCTTTTGCCAGTACATCTAACAGCTCAAAAGTATCACCTTCGTTATCTATCACGTCAGCAATACTCTGATAATACCAACCACCACCGCCTTGACTCAGTGGCCCAGACCGCTCTAATGACCAAGCAATCATCTTCAACCCAGCGGCACTTGCTGCTTTGGCATATTCAGATGGCACTATCGCGTTATTGTCTCCCACAGTAACCAGCATCCATAATGGCGGCGCAATAATCTTGACCCCGTCTGCTGCTAGAGTGTCCATACTCGGTGACCATGTGGCACTGTTCTGTGGATCAAAACCACTCAGATCATAACGATCGTCAAGGTATACCGCTTGATCGGCAAATTCAGGCGCATTGGCTATCCAATATTTTACATCGTCTAAATTAAACGATTGTGGAAACACTTGCGATGCATCAACGCCTGCTGCGGCATATTCATCTAACATTTTTTGGGCGTAGTCTTGTTGAGTAAAACCATCATACGGCATGCTGATACTGGCCGACTTAAGCTCGGGAGTCATCTTTACTCCAGCAGCTTTGAACAAGGCGATACTTTCAGCGTGAGTCATTAACGTGCCATTACCTGCATATAAGTCGGTGCGCCAATTTGGAGTGCCATCCATAAACTCTTCAACTGTAGTGGCATTAGGGTTAAAGCCGTCCATTTTGCCTTTTAAGGTTGTAAACTCTGCAAGACTAATATCGCTGGTACAACAGGTTGCCGTTGCACTCACGCCATTGACGGCATCAGCTGGTGAAAATGGCACTGAACATTTATTAGCTAGGGCTGGGATAGCCAGAATATTGGTGGTAGTGGCTAAATCACACTGCGAGTGACGGCAAACTAACTCTTTATCTGCGGTAAACGTCACGTCACATTCCACAATACCTGCGCCCGAATCGATGGCTGCTTGATAGGCTTCTTTGGTATGTTCAGGAAACTGCATTGACGCACCGCGGTGGCCAATAGAAAAGTCTGTACGGTAAAATGAATTTGAAGCACATTGCGCTAATTGATCTTTTAACTCACTGTCTTGCATTTGACCGACTAAAAATAGCGGCCTCGGGCCCACTTGGGCGCTAACACTTTTATCCACTTCTGCAGTGGTGTCATTATTATCGTTACTGTTACACCCCGAAATCCATAACATACTGGTTAAAACCGAAATGATACCCAGTGTTACACTTTTTTTCCTTGTCATCTTATTGCTCCATGTTGTAATGCTGTAATGTCAGTTGTAATGGTTTGCTAAAAATTTCATCATCTGTAACAGCTTACGCAATGAATATGACTGAATTATCGAATTATTATGACAACCTTCGTTTCTTCTGTTTTATCGACCGATTGAATAATATAAAACATGACCCTAACTGCGGTAACGGTATATAGACAAGCAAATAAACGATAGTGAGTTAACGGCTAACGATGAGGTCCACAATGGCAAACACAACCCTTTATTATGTTCACGATCCAATGTGCAGTTGGTGTTGGGGATACCGCCCCACATGGGATGCTCTGCAAGTTCAACTACAACAGCAGTTTGGCCAGCAATTGAGTCTACACTATCTAGTCGGTGGTTTAGCGCCCGACTCAGCAGAACCAATGCCACACCCCATGCAGCAAATGCTACAACAAACCTGGCATAAGATTAACCAACAATTAGGTACAGAATTTAATCACGACTTTTGGCAGCTCTGCCAACCAAGGCGTTCAACGTATCCAGCATGCAGAGCCAGCATAATTGCTCGCCAATATGGGCTTGAGCAACAGATGATCAACGCTATCCAACAGGCTTATTATCTTAATGCACACAACCCATCTGATGTTGATACTTTAGTATCGATTGCGACTCAATTAGGGATCCCTGCAGACTTATTCACAGAGCAATTAAACGCTGATGAAACAGAAGATAAATTGCTCAAAGAAATCAATTTTGCTCGCCAACTTCCCATTCAAGGATTCCCCTCATTAGTGCTTATGGTCGATAACAACGCCTACCCTATTAGGCTTGATTATCATCAATGGCAAACCAGTTTGGCAGACATACAAACAATCTTGTTAACAGCCCAACCGAGTTGATTAGTGCTTTAGGGTATTAGGACATTAGGACTTAATGACTCTGCGCAACGTCACTTAAGATATAAAGCATGCACGACGTTGATTAGCCTTTGGCCTTAATGCCCAATATCCTATACTCTTGCACGTCGAAAATGACAAAGCCTCACACAGGCTAGTTAAACATAAAATGAGGCAGTGAATGACAGATCGTAAACGAGGTTTTTTCGGTTGGACATGGTTTGTCATGTGGCGCTTTTTGCTACTACTGGCGCTATTACTATTGGTACTAAGATTTGTACCGCCACCGACAACGTCATTTATGCTGCAAAGCGATTATCCGGTTAGTCAGCACTGGGTAAGTATTGATGAGCTGCCTGCGCACATGCCATTAGCAGTAGTAGCCGCAGAAGATCAGTTGTTTCCCGAACACTTCGGGGTCGATATTAACTCCATCACTAAAGCCCTTAACCAGTACGACGATGGCGAAGGCCTGCGTGGTGCCAGTACCATCACCCAACAAACCGCAAAAAATCTGTTACTTTGGCCGGGTAGAAACTTTGTTCGCAAAGGGTTAGAAGCCATGTTGGCCGTGAGCCTTGAAGCCATTTGGGGCAAAAAACGTATCTTAGAGGTGTACTTAAACGTAGCAGAGTTTGGTAAAGGTATTTATGGCGTAGAAGCGGCGAGTCAGCACTATTTTAATAAATCGGCCCGCTATCTATCCAACAACGAAGCGGCGCGCCTAGCAGTGTTGTTGCCGAGTCCGCGTAACCGAAACCCTAACAATTTAACCCCATACCTGCGCCAAAGAGTCGCTTGGGGTGAAAAACAAATGCGTCAACTTGGTTCTGGCTATTTAAAGCCTATTCTTACCAATTAACCGCCATCAGTTGCCCGTTGTTATTGCTCTTTGTTAAGAGCAATAACAACTCGAACTGCCCTTCATGTTTAAAAGATCAAAATATTGATCATTGATAAGCCTTTAGCCTTTAATATCATTCAAAAAATACTTTTCTCTTCCAATCGTCATCATGTGGCGAAAACATGATGCCTACTCGCAAGCCAGATGAAAGCCGGAATTAACAGGATTTGAACTATTTTTACTGTTAGAATGCGACCTCATTTTTATCCGCTTTTACGATCAAGGCAGGCTATGACCGTTCTTCTAATGACTCCACCGATGACCCAGCTGAATACACCGTATCCAGCAACAGCGTATTTAACCGGTTTTTTACGCTCACGAGGCTATGAGGCGGTTCAGCGAGATCCTGCGATTGAGCTTTTTCTTGAGATGATGACAGCACCTGCGCTGGACATTATTCGTCAGCACGTAGAAGAAAACTTCGAACACTTTGAAGACGACGAACTGCCAGATGTCATTTTTAACTTTCTGGCTGAATTTGAGCGTTATCACCTAACTGTGGAGCCTGCCATTCGCTTTTTACAGGGCAAAGACCCAAGCCTTGCAATGCGGATTAATACCCGACGTTTTTTACCCGAAGGCCCAGCGTTTGATGCAATTGCTGAGATGGAAGCGGTATCTGGCGACGTGTTGCAAGCAGCCTTTGGTAATTTAGGCGTACAAGATAAAGCCAAATATCTGGCCACCCTGTTTATTAATGATCTGTCGAACGTTATTACCCAAGGTGTTGATCCCTACTTTGAAGTCAGCCGTTATGGCGAAAAGCTAGCGGCGGCCAACCCAAGCTTTGACAACCTCTACGACACCTTAATGGGTGAAGCAAGTTTTAGCTCTGAAATTTTGGAGCAATTGGTCGAGATGTATCTGGAAGACACCCAACCAAGTGTCGTCGCATTAACCGTGCCGTTTCCCGGTAATATGCTAGGCGCTTTACGTATTGCCCAAACCTGTAAAGCCATTAATCCAGACATTCCTATCGTCATGGGTGGCGGCTTTGTGAATACTGAACTGCGCGCACTAAAAGATCCGCGCGTATTTGAATTTGTCGACTTTATCTGTCTGGATGACGGCGAACGCCCGCTTATCACTTTGCTGGAATACTTTGAAGGCAAACGTGAAATAGACGATTTAGTGCGTACTTACTTCCTTGCAGAAGATGAAAATGGCCAACCTTATGTCCACTTAAATCAAAATGATCAGCTGCACGATATTCCACAATCTGAGGTCGGCGCACCCGTTTACGACGGTCTGCCATTGGGCGACTACCTGTCTTTATGTGAAATGCTCAACCCAATGCACCGCATTTGGAGTGACGGACGTTGGAACAAACTGACCATCGCCCACGGCTGTTACTGGCGTAAATGCAGCTTCTGCGACGTCAGTTTGGACTATATCGACCGCTACGATACCGCTGGCGCCGATGCCTTGGTTGACCGTATCGTAGAGCTTGTTGAAGAAACCGGACAAACAGGTTTCCATTTTGTCGATGAAGCCTTACCGCCAAAAACATTGTTTGCCTTTGCAAAACGTCTCATAGAACGCGGCGTAGTGATCAGTTGGTGGGGCAATATTCGTTTTGAACGTACTTTTAGCCCAGCGCGTTGCCAATTACTGGCAGACTCAGGTTGTATCGCAGTCAGCGGCGGACTTGAAGTGGCGTCAGATCGACTACTTAAACTGATGAAAAAAGGCGTGAGTGTTGAGCGCGTCGCCCACGTCACCAAAGCATTCAGTGATGCCGGAATATTGGTTCACGCTTACTTGATGTATGGCTTCCCGACACAAACCGAACAAGAAACCATAGACTCGCTAGAAATGGTGCGTCAGATGATGGAACAAGGTTGTTTCCAGTCAGCCTATTGGCATCGTTTTGTCGCCACCATTCACAGCCCGATAGGCATGAATCCAGAGCAATTTGGTATCACCCTTGCTGAACGCCCTGAAATTTTATTTGCTGAAAACGATGTCGACTTCACCGACCCGACCGGAACAGATCATGAAATGCTTGGCGAAGGACTGCGTAAAGCAATCTACAACTACATGCACGGTATCGGTTTTGATCAACCAATGAGTTTCTGGTTCAACGAACCCGTTACCCGCACTTCAATGAAGAAAGACCTAATATCAAAAGCGATTAGCAACTTTATTCTTAGTAATGAAGAGTAGGTATTAAAGAGTAACTAGGGCTATCTCATTGGAATAACTAAACGCAGCCTAAATAATTGGCAGTCAAATTCTGCTATACAGGCGCATCATGGCCCTACTTAATATAAGAAAGAGTTAGTGGGTCCAAGATTAGAATATTGAAGGTTGATTTATCACTGTTCTGCATAGAGAATAGCACCCAAATACAGTGATACATAAAGCATAGGAACGGCAATAAGATGATGACAAAATGGGCGACACGCTTTTTACAAATGGCCGAGCTCGTAGCATCTTGGAGTAAAGATCCCTCCACCCGAGTTGGTGCAGTGATCACTGAAAACAATCGCATCGTCTCGCTAGGTTTTAATGGTTATCCTCACGGAATATCAGATAGTGCTGAAACCGATAACCGTGAAATGAAACTGCTAAAAACGCTCCATGCAGAAGAAAATGCCATTCTGCATGCCAAACGAGATCTCAGTAGCTGTGAAATTTGGGTGACCCACTTTCCTTGCCCAAACTGCGCCGCCAAGATTATCCAAACTGGATTGCGCGCCGTACATAGCCCAAAGCCCAACGAAGATTTCCTGTCGCGTTGGGGGGATAAGATTAAAGTCAGCCAAGATATGTTTGAGCAAGCTGGCGTTCAAGTCGATTGGATGCAAGTAGATTAACCCTACTTTTTCACCGTCGTTCCGGAAATGCGGTTGAGCCGGAATCCAGGTGTTTATTCTTTGCATTTATGGCCTGCGTGGCACTTCATCATAGTAAAGGGTGAACAGTCTAGCTTCACTTTACTAGCTGGCTTTAAAAGGCTAGGTAAAAATTTAACAATGGATGCCATGATTAATTCGTGTCGTTTACAAGCTTTCTAAGAATATTTGCCAAGTAAAAAATAACAACCACAGAAGGCCAAGCATAAAAGCAACATCTTCTTTAATCGATGAGCCAAACTCTGAGCTATTATCACCAAAAAAGTAACCTACCGGTTTGGAGTATATTACTGCCGCTAAGCATAAACCTGGCACAAGATAATACAGCACCCAATCTTCTAAATACGTGCTTGTTTCATCGACACCCATTACAACGTAACTGTGCCCATACATCAGCAAATAGACTATGTATATTAGTACAAGAATAACGGCAAAATACTTACCCCATTTCCATTTTTTTAAATTATCCGAAAGCGACAAATCGAATTCATGATTTGAATAAATGCCAAAAAAGATCAATGGCAGTATCAGTAAACAAATGCCTAGAAAAGTACTCAAAATACAGCTCTCTCCAGAAATTTAATAATGGGAATTTAATAATGGGTGGCATGGTTAACGCCTTTACCCTGCCCCACTAAATTCACCTTTAAATTCACTTTTACCACTTTTATAAGCGATTAAAAGAAGTAGTGAATGATCAAAAAAACAACTATTTATTGTCCTGCTTTAATGACTTCTTGTACAAAAAATTATTCTTTCTTTGTTAAATAATTAACATAGTTAATTTCATTTGTATGATTTGACTCGAAAGCATAGCCTTCATAGGTAATTGATAAGTTATTTGATAAATACAAAAGGTTATTATAAATTTCTACGTTTACAGTCATTTCCCATAGAGGCTCTTGAAAAACTTCGACAACAATAAATTTATCATTTGTATCACGATTCGATTCGGGATAGCTGTAGGGATTAATTGTTTGTGAAATAGATTCTACAGGGGTTCCTGCACAATCAGAGGTATTATATTTATGTTCAATTATTTCTAAATTGTCACTAGTTAAGACTAATTCATTTGTATAATATGCCAAATTTTTCCTTTCGCCACAATTTGATAACCATGAACCAGTCAGATCGAATGTTTCATCAATAGGCACAGATACAATGGGAGGTACTACACTTTCGCCTTCCACTTCAGAATTGCCACCGCCACAACCGTACAATGTTACGAAAGCAATGCAAATGACGAACCTAATGAGAAAATAGTTAGTAAGTTTTGTATTTATATTAGAATACACAGAAATTCCTTTTATATATGCTAAGCGGATAACGAATGCTTAGGGGCAATTAACAGTTGACCACCATTGCGCCAAGCCAACAGAAAATTGTCGCAGTGAGTTTACGAACAAAAACTATGCCCCCACTTTTACTATTAATTAACATAACTGCTTTTAATTTTGATTGCTAGGCATCAGTCCTATTCAAATGTAAAAATTGAGCGCTAGATGTAAAATGCTGATCCAGAATAACGAATGCCTAAAAAAGTACTCAAAATACAGCTCGTTCCAGAAATTTAACAATGGGTAGCATGGTTAATTCGATAACTATCACATCAAACAGCGCGTTTTCTCGAGCTGTTAATTACATAATAAAGAGTCATTCGGGCTTATTCAACACTTGGGATAGGACGCAGCTTCGCGCGGCCTATCCTTATTAGTTATATGCGAAAAACACTAAACCTTAGTTTTCACTTAAGGTTTGCTCTATTGTTACTTGGTTATGTAGTAACAAAGTAGACCACACTGTTACGCCAGTATAAATAACTGTAGATAATGCAATTACAACAGTTAGAGCCACTATTGATTTCTGATGCTTATTTTGCGATTTAGAGCTTTCTTCTACTGCTTTTTGGTGCTCTTTCTGATTGTTCGCTTGCAACTCAATCGCTGATATTAGTCTATTACCAACACCTACGATTCGATCAGTAGTCTGACTAGTTTGACTAGTTTGACTATATTCCAATTTAAAACTCCGACTCTTTGAATAGCATATAACGCCTCCTACAGAGGCAAGGGACTTGTCCTATGTTAGGACTTGTTAACTTTAAAACCCTACAAATGAGGGTAAATTAGGAGATAAATAATGCCAGGCAATAGCACCAACAATAAAGATAAGCCCCCCTATGATAAGGTACTGTGGTTTGCTGTTTTGCCAATTAGTTTGACTCTCTCTTTTATAGTCAATTATCTTGGCTTCGTGGAGAGATTTATCAATATGCTTCAATGCTTCTAATGCCTTTTCAGGTACTGGGTGACTTTTAGCAAAAGAGTTAGATACTAAATCTGAGAAGTAATCTTTTAATATGATTTTATCTTCTTTGGATAATCTTGAGTCATAAGCTTTACCAAGATTTTCATTATAAGTATCTATACTAGAATCAATTTTAATCAAAATATAAACCTATTTAACAGAAGTAATAAATTATGAACAAAAATGAATATATAAGTTTCCTTGAGAACGCACTAGAGGAAGCTATAACAACATTAGACGAGTGCAAACCTCTTATAGCTTCTAGTACTAATAACTTAATGGATTCACTTATACTAAAATCTATAGTTTCGAATCCAACCAACCAGATAAATCATCTTTGAAATCAGTGAGAGACTCAGAGATAGTTTTATCCGTGTTGCTGTGTTTATCTAATAACTCCTGAAACTTGGATTGACCTTCTAAGGTTGCTAGTAGTTCATAACGGGTTTGTTAATAGCATAATCTTCTTTTAAACGGGCAACCCTATCTTGAAACTCTTTAGCTCTCTTCATCATATCTGACATATAGACCTCCTTGATCTGGGTTTTATAAGTTAACAGCTTATTGAACGGCTCGACCGATAAAGCCGCCCGTTTAAGTTATTGATTTATATCATCCTACATTTTGTATCTCATTGATGTAAAGCAATTTACTGACTCTTACACTCAAATATAAAACTGAAATTGCGCGTTAAAAGTGTGAATTTAAATGCTAAAAAATTAAATTAAACAATATCAATAAATTAGAAGTATTCCATTTTTCTCACCGTACTACTTTAGTTTGATTTTGATTACGTTTTTATGTTTCTAGCAAACGAACGGCGTGCTTCCAGTGGTACGCAACAAAGCGCTTTGTGTTCTTTTTTCGTTTGAAATTAATGGAGTCAAAATAAACTTTATTGGTTAGCAACCAGTCCAAAATTTTCATCACATTTGACTATCATTCATGGCGCCGTTAACTTGAACAGAGTAAAAAACTCATCACGCATTATCACGTATCAAATTAGCCCAAGGGATCACATGAATATATTGCAACGTTTTCGCCTACTGTCCACCAGCATATTAATGTGTTGTTTCTTTTTTAGTGCGGGAGTGTTCAGTGCGGAGAGCATGGCAAACATTGATACCAGCAAGCTTGGCGACATAAAAGCAATTAAATTTAATAACCAGCAAGTCATTACCGCGGGTTTACCCACAGAGCCGCAATTTGCACAGCTCGCTCAGGCGGGTATTAAAACCGTGATTAACCTCATTCCTAATGATAATCCAAACGCCTTAATCAATGAGCAGCAAATCGTCACTCAACTCGGTATGAATTATCACAATGTTAGCGTGGACTGGCAGCAGCCTACACAAGAAAATCTACAGCAATTTTTTAGCCTGATGGAGCAAAATGGCGACGCACCAGTGCTAGTGCATTGCGCGGCTAATTATCGTGCCTCAGCCTTTTATTACTTATACCAAGCCCGCCACAACAATGCGCCGTCAATGGCTGAAGCACTAACACCTTGGGGCGACTTACAACAAAGCTTTGCTGAATATCCTCAATGGCAACAACTGATAGAAGATGCAAAACAGCAATATCAAACCAAACAACAGTAATGTAAATACTGCGATCCCTTTGGCCAGTGCCGAATGAAAGTGCAGGATAAAATCCTGCACTTTCATCCTAACTAATTACCTGCCGCAGGCTTTAGAACAAATAATACCTCCGCTCTCTTCAACAAGTACTAGACAACAAGCACTAGCCAACTGAGTTAGATAGCCTTGTAATTCAATACTCATATTATTCAATACTCATATTATTCAATACTCATATTATTCAATACTCATATTATTCAAGATTGTCGTCCGACACCGCAAATAATCTCTAGGTACTAACGCTTATTTATAATCATGAATATTGCTCATGCTGCAGGTGAAATAAAACCGTTTTTCTTCATGTCCCGACCCACGTATAAATTACTCATGCTTTTAGCGCCAAACAATATTACAGCTGCTCCCTAATTAAGCCATCAGGCACAAAGCAGACAAAGCTGTCACAGCGACTTGTTGAGAAAATCAGCACTAATAGAACATATCGATAAACAGCAAAACGTAAATTCAGGCTTTTAAATCACAAAATTGGATACCAGATCATCATGAATAAAGATTTCACATTTACGATTAAGAGCATTCGCCTCGATGAAGATTATCATCCATCAGACAGTACACGTATCACCACCAACTTTGCTAATTTGGCCAGAGGAAGCTATCGCCAAGCAAACTTGCGCAACGCGTTAAAGATGATTGATAACAGTTTTAATGCCTTAGCGAATTGGGATAATCCTAAAGGCGATCGTTACTCCGTCGAACTTGAAATCATTTCTGTTGATATGGATATTGAAGGCAGTGGTAAAACCTTCCCATCGATTGAAATATTGAAAACGAATATTGTTGATCATCAAACTAACCAACGCATTGAAGGTATTGTAGGAAATAATTTTTCCTCTTATGTGCGGGATTATGATTTTAGCGTATTACTGCAGGCTCATAATAAAGACCAGCCCAACTTTAGTATTCCAGATAACTTTGGTGAGCTGCATGGCAAACTGTTTCAGTATTTTGTTAATTCAAATGCTTACAAACAAAATTTTAAGAAAACACCTGTTATCTGCCTTAGTGTTTCAGATAACAAGACCTATCATCGAACTGAAAATCAGCATCCTGTATTGGGGGTTGAATACCAGCCAAATGAGTCGTCTTTGACTGAGCAGTATTTCAAAAAAATGGGACTACAGGTACGTTATTTTATGCCGCCAAATAGTGTTGCGCCGTTGGCTTTCCATTTCTTTGGTGATCTACTTAATGATTACACTAATCTTGAGCTTATCAGCACCATCAGCACTATGGGAACCTTTCAAAAAATCTACCGACCAGAGATTTATAATGCGAATGCCGCTGCTGGAAAGTCCTATCAACCCAATTTGAAGAACCTAGATCATTCATTAACGCAAATTGTTTATGATCGAGAAGAACGTAGCAAGTTGGCTAATGAGCAGGGAAAGTTTGCTGAGAAGCACTTCATCAAACCCTATCAAACGGTGCTTGAGCAATGGTCTGCCAATTACGTTTAATCGCTGCGTTTAATCATTACACCCAACATACGGCATGACTTATTATGAAAACATTGATTAACAAAAGAATACTACCCACTTCAACTGCAGGCAGTTTACCTAAGCCCTCTTGGCTTGCTGAACCCGAAACACTTTGGTCAGCTTGGAAACTACAAGGTGAGGAATTAATTGAGGGCAAACAAGACGCTTTACGTTTGTCATTACAAGATCAACAACACGCAGGCATTGATATTGTTAGTGATGGTGAGCAAACACGCCAACATTTTGTGACTACGTTTATTGAACATCTTAACGGTGTTGATTTTAATAAGCGTAAAACCGTTAAAATTCGTGATCGCTATGATGCTAGTGTTCCAACGGTTGTCGGCCCTGTTAGTCGCCAAAAATCAGTTTTTGTTGAAGATGCCAAGTTTTTACGTCAGCAAACCACGCAACCCATTAAATGGGCTTTGCCTGGTCCCATGACAATGATTGATACGCTTTTTGATGACCATTATAAAAGTCGTGAAAAGCTAGCGTGGGAATTTGCTAAAATTCTTAATCAGGAAGCCAAAGAATTAGAAGCTGCAGGTGTTGATATTATTCAATTTGATGAGCCAGCATTTAATGTCTTTTTTGATGAGGTAAATGATTGGGGAATTGCTTGTTTAGAAAGAGCCATTGAAGGACTAAAGTGCGAAACGGCTGTGCATATTTGTTATGGCTATGGCATCAAAGCCAATACTGATTGGAAAAAAACACTGGGCTCAGAGTGGCGACAATATGAAAAAGCGTTCCCTAAACTGCAACAGTCTAATATCGATATTATCTCACTAGAATGTCACAACTCTCATGTGCCAATTGAGCTGCTTGAACTCATTCGAGGTAAAAAAGTGATGGTTGGTGCCATAGATGTAGCAAGTAATACGATTGAGACACCAGAGGAAGTCGCTAATACCCTCCGAAAAGCACTTCAGTACGTAGATGCCGATAAGCTTTATCCATGCACCAATTGTGGCATGGCGCCCTTACCTCATCATGTAGCAAGAGGTAAGTTACATGCCTTAAGTGCAGGGGCTGACATTGTTAGAAAAGAGCTATCGGCCAAAGGATTGTTGAACCTTAGGGATTAACATTTATTCAATCTACGGCGATTTAATCGCAGTGCGAGCACACATCACCTACCGTTGAGTATGAAAGCCTTTCAAATCCATTTTATACAAGGGTGCTGGGATCATCTCTGAAGTGATAAAAATGCTGTTACCGTCTGGGCTAAAACCCACGGCTTCGGCTTGCTTTATCGCTGGCAGAGAAATCTCTTGTGGCGGTGTAGAAAACAACGTTAACCAATCACCTGGCTCAGTTTGAGTAAAATAGAACGCGTGAGTGTAGGTTAATACCACCGCCGATAAACCATCAGCTGATATATCCATGGCTGTAGGTTTTCCGGCAAAACCAATCCAGGTATAGATACTGGCGTAATCGAGCATGGCGGTTGGTAAAGGCGCGATTTCGCCTAGCTTTTTGGCTTGCTTGTTAACCATTTGAACCGATGAATTGTTGGAAACGCTTTGTCCTAAAGCTGGAGCCATTAATGGCAGCTCGAATAATATTGGTAATTTATCGCGTTTGCTCAGTAACAGTATTTTTTGCTTAGCCACATCAACGGCTACAGATTCACAATCGTGTGCACCATCTGGGTAGGTAAATGTCATGCTCCAAACGGGTTTAGCCGACAGTGTTTTTTGGCCATTCAGTTGGCTTAAATCAGGCTCTTTGATCAGATGTAGCTGATATTGCGATCGTTTCGCTTGGTTATCACCCACATCGGCGATCAATAAATACGATTCACCTTGGTAAACGAACGAGGCGATGTCTTCCCAATCGTTATTCTTAACGCCTGTAATGTTAACTGTCGCCAACTGATGACCTTGGGTATCAATGGCAAAAATCCTTGCGGTGTCACCACTGTCGTTATGTAGCCACAATATATTGTCGTTGAGCCTCGATACCGCCAAACCACTGGCTTCGTCAATAGTCGGAGCAGTAATGCTACCCGCTTGGATCATGCCTATCGGCATAGCACATGCACTGGTAGATAACGCCAACATCACATATATACACAGCTTTAACGGGGTGAAAAGGGGCAGAATTTTGGGCATTAACACGGGTCCATTGAGGTATCAGTAACGAGCAAGCCAGTATTCTACCCAATTTGAAATAGAAAAGTGCCAATGTTTACACTGAGGTTAATTTATTTATCCGTTAGATAAGCTGAGTTTGTGTAGCGTTATCTTGTTATTAAACAAAAAAAGGCCACTTTCTTTGTTCCGAAGAAAGTGGCCATGCACATTTTTAGCGATTGAAATGATGAATAAAAACCACTAAAAACAAGTACTCTTTTATACGTAACTCTTGAACGCACTATTACACGTAACGATTAAACCTATTAATACTCATAGCTAAATTGCAAAGTGAACTCTGTGCCAGGGTCTTTAGCGTACACTTGCAGATCTTGCTGTTCGTATTCAGTGGTTTCACCTAAGATATTTTTCGCTTTTACTTTTACCGTAACGCTATCTGTCGGGAAGAAACTATAGGTAAAATCAAGGCTATGGAATGGCTTTTCAAATACATCGTCTAAACCACCACGGCCACCATAAGCAATACGTTCACCAAACACGTTATACACTAATGTGGCACTGTGATAACTGTCTGACGAGTCGTAACTTAACTGTAAGTTAGCCACCCATTGTGAATGTCCGGTCATGCGGCGCGTTTTATTGGTTGGGTCAATTTCGCCGTTAGCAGCGATATCGATTTCTGAGTCACCTAGAGTTAAGTTACCCGCAACAAAGAAGTCTTCCCAAATGCTGCCATCGCGACCCAAAAACTCAAGCTCTTGTAAGAACTCGGTTTCAAGACCGTACACATAACCCGACTGCGCGTTATAAAACTTGAGCTGACGCCCTGCTTCTGAAATACGTTGAATCGGCTCAATCGGTGCATCTACATCTTTATAGAATGCGCCCATGCTGAAATTATTACCCGAATCAGAATAGTATTCCCAACGTAAATCTAAGTTAAGAATGTCTGAACTCTTTAACTCTGGGTTACCGAAGAAGTCAAAACCAGTAACTGGATCTTGGAATCGAACCGGTGACACTTCACGTAGATCTGGTCGTACAATGGTTTTACTCGCGCCAAAACGCCATTGGGTGGTGTCGGTTTGTTTCCAGGTTAATGACAACGATGGGAACCAACCGTCTTCTGCTATCACGTAGTCAGATAACTGATAACGACCACCTTCATCTGATATTTCACCATTGGGGTCGATAGGCAAAGTGACGCGACGAAAATCTTCATAACGAATACCAGCATAGACGCGCCAAACATCGTCAAAGTCGATGTCCATGCTCACAAATGCAGCGTCGTTTTTCTCGGCGGCAATGTAGTCTTCAGTGTCAGTTGATGCGTCTTTCAGCTCTAGCCCTAAGGTATTGTCGGTAATGTTTTTATCAGAGAAAATCTCATCAAAATCACCCGCTAAAATAGCGCCATTGGCATCGGTTGGACTTAAATCGACATCAAACCCTAAGCGAGTTGCATAGCTTTCGCGAGTACGCTCAAAGTATTCATAGCCGGTAGTCAGTTTAACCACGGCGCCGTCTAGATTAATTGGATACATAAAGTCCCAAGCATAGTTTTGGCTATCATCTTCTAGGCGACTGTAGACATACTTGGGTGCATCTTGAGTATTGAGGTTACGTGATAATAACTGGTTGCTGTCGTCTAAAATCACGTTGTAGGTATACGACACTTCATTTGGTGCATAACGCTCTGAGCGCGCATCGGAGAACTTCCAATTAAATTCAGCGTCATTCAAATATTCAATAAAATGATGACCTTTAATTTGGTTACTGATAAGCGAACGTTCTTCATAATCAATGGCGTAAACTTGCAGTGCATTTGGCTCACCCAAAGTATCGATGGTTTCTTCAATCCCCATAGACACATCATCTGAAGTGTCTTGCAGGTAAGTAGTGAAGGTTTCGATTTTATGGTTGTAGCCAATCTCTAAGCCTAAGTTAAGCATGCCAGACACTTGGACTATTGAGTCGGTACCAACGATGTCTTTCTGGTTTTCAACTTGTACTTGGCTGCTATCACCATCAAGCTCAACTTCACGTTTAGTGTAGTTTTCAGCTTGCTTCTTGTAAGACACGGCTGACAATGCACCAAAGATAATATCGTCGGTAATGTCCCAACGATCACCAATGGCGATATCGCCGCGCATTGCAGGGTCTGTACTTTGGCTGTGTACCGTCATATCGCGGTACATGTCTAGTGCTAGTTCGCGGTTAACTTTTTGTGCTGCTGGGTAATTTATAGCGCCATTAGAGTTGCTGACGATATCAATTGGGCTAATTCCACCATATTGATTAATGGTGTTATTAATGTTGCTTGGCATGCTGCGAGTGCCATCGTCTTGGCCAGTCCAATCATCGCCACCACCGTTGTAGGTGTAGCTGTCATTTGAGTCATTGGTGTTATAACGACCGCCTACTGACGCTTTAAAGAAGAAGTCGGCCGGAATTGATTTAGTGCGAATATCAACATGCCCGCCACCAAATGCGGCAGGTGAATTAGCTGAGGCAGACTTTTGCACCGATAATGATTCAATGATCGATGCAGGAAACATATCTAAAGGTACTACGTTACGGGTTGGGTCTGGCGATGGCACTGTCGCGCCATTCAGTGAGGTACTTGAATAACGCTCACCTAAGCCACGAACATAAATGAATTTGCCATCTTTTAAGGTTAAACCTGTCACACGACGAAGCGCTGCGGCTGCATCACCGTCACCGGTTCTTGAAATTTGTTCTGAGCCCATAATATCGGCTACAGCAATTTGTTCACGACGTTCTTCAGTTGCTTCCGATGCAGAGCTACGTAAACGCCCAGTAACTGAAATCACTTCTATCGGTTCAATTGGAATCACTTCACCAGGATCACGAACAGGCGCTGGTTCTTGCGAGTATACGGGGGTAGCTGTTAATAGTGTCGCCGCAGAAATCACAGAGATAATGGCAAGACTTAACTTATTAACGGTAAAACTCGGCTTGGTTTTCATACTTAACTATCCTGTATGCGGTTCAGAGATAACCGCCCTTGCGGGCGGCTATTAATAGGTCACAGATTAAGGTTATCGAGGTGATTACTGTGGAAAGTAAGCCCAACCTTGACGCCAGTCATTCTGGCCATCGAATGCACCAATAAAGTTGGTTGATTCGAAAAAGCTATCATCAGTGCTTAAGTCTTTACCTTTGCCAAGTAGCGTTGTATCTGTTGCTGCTGGCATACCGTCAGTGATAGTCACTGCAGCTGTTGAGTTTCCTTCTTGGCCCATGAACCAGGTTTCAACATTCACAGCGTCTGCTGTTGCGGCATTATCAGAGCTGTACTTAAAGGGCTCGTTACAGTCGATAATTGAATGAGACATGGTTAGCGTTTTGCTGTTTACGTTGTCGACTAAACCAGCGTAAGAGCCATCTAACTCTAAACATTCGCCAGACTCAGTATCAGCAGTGCTGCCTTTACGACCTTGAACTAACACGTTGTATAACTCACCAGCAGTAGCAACACGTAACAAGATACCTTCACCTTTATCGCCACTTGCGTTAGCAATATCTGTACCCGGTAAAATAGTGAAGTTAGCTAATTTTGGCGCCGACACTGGGGTATCAGTAGCACCTTTATGGCTATCACCTTCGATACCACGGTTAGCATTACCGTCTTCGTGAGTGATATACACAAACTGTGCTTTACCTGTCCAACCGTTAGTCCAATCTAAGCTGTCATCGAAGTTTTCAGTTAAGTACACATATTTCAAGTTAACTGCACCACCCCAAAACTCAACACCGTCGTCGCCGTTAGCGTGAATTTGAATATGGTCGACTTGAGTTCCGCTGCCCACAGCCGCAAATGAGATACCGTTCATTTCTTGAGTATCATTCACTTTAAAGCCAGCATACTTAATCACTACGTAGCTGATTTGACCGCTGTTATCAGCGTTGTTGTTACCACCGTACGGGAAGTCACCGACTTCAAACGACGCTGAACAAGCATTATGATCAGGACATGTATTAGTTAAACCATTACCTAGAATAACCAATCCCCCCCATTGACCACGTTCGCCACTTGCACCCGCAATCACATCCTCTTCAGAGGTCATTTCAATTGGGTGAGTTGCACTACCTTGAGCCATAATTTTTGAGCCACGACTCACCGCGATAAAGCTGTTAGATGTCGCGAATAACTTAGTGCCCGCTTGAATAGCCAATGTTGCAGGCGTGGTGTTATCTCCACCCACGACGACTGCACCGCCATCAATTTTGTACATTACGTTTTGGCCAGCGAGAAGAGTCGTGTTGCTTAAAACATTACCTTCAAGGGTACAAATTAAGGTAATTGATGCATCTTTATATAAACCTGCTGTTGCAGCTGAAGCTGTTGTGCCTACTGGACAAGAGGTTAATACTGGTAATGCTGTCGGTGTTGGCGTTACATCGTCATGAATGGCTGTGGTCCAGCCTTCCGTCCAATCGTTAGTGCCATCAAATGCACCAATGTAGTTAGCATTAACCAAACGCGCATCAAGGTTAGCCAAATCTGCTTTGCCAGCCGTTAATGCAACAGATGATGAATTAGGCATGTAATCGGTTAAATCTGCTGCTGCAACTAGGTTATCCGCTTGCCCTTTGTACCAAGCTTCAACATCTAGCGCTAAAGTACGGCCTTCTGCAGCATCTGCCTTGGCATTTTTGAACGGTTCAACACAGTCAATTAAGCTGTTTTGCATCGTCAATTCTGCCGTGTTGGCGTTGTTAACGGTATTGTCGTCGTTAACCTCTAAACATTCGCCAGAATCAACGTCACCTTTAACAAGAATGTTATAGGTATTCACGCCAGTGCCTTTACGGAATAAAATACCTTCCGCATCGTCACCACCACTGTTGGTGCCGTTAGCAACCTGAATAGTAAAGTTGGCTAACACTGGTTTGGACATAGGTACAGCACTTGCGTCACTGTTACTGTCGGCTTCAATACCACGGTTAGATGCGTTATCAGCTTGACGAATATAAACGTGCTGCGCACTACCTTGCCAACCGTTAGTCCAATCTAACGAGTCATCAAAGTTTTCTGTCAGTACGATATTTGTTACTGAAACATTACCACCCCAGAATTCAAAACCGTCATCGTTATTCATGTGAACTTGTACGTGGTCAATTTCAGTACCCGCACCCACACCGGCAAAACTAATACCGTTCATTTCTTGGGTGTCATTGATTTTGAAACCACCAAACTCAACACGTACATACTTGATTGAACCTGAATTGTCTTCGGTGTCATTACCACCGTAGCTGTGGTTACCCACTTCAAAAGACGCTGAACAATTAGTTAAATCTGGGCAGGTGTTTACTGGCGCATTACCCAATAACACTAAACCACCCCACTGACCCGCTTTACCTTCTTGGCCTAAAGCCGTTTCAACAGACGTAAATACGATAGGGGCAGTTGCAGTACCATCAGCCATAATTTTAGAACCACGGCTAACCACTAAATATGAATCGCTGCCACCTAAGATTTTGGTGCCAGGTAATATCGATAACTCAACCGCATTGGCATTGTCGCCACCGGCAATCACTGCACCATCAAGCTGCCATACAACGTCATTACCTAATACGATTTTGTCGCCATCTTGGCCACCAGTGGTAATTGTTGATGCTGCTGTAGAAGGTGCAAGAGTTCCCTTTAATACCCAAACTTCTTTACCATCAACGGCTGTCATGGTGGTGCTTTTAGTTGCAAAGCCACTGTATGATTTTTGTTGTTCTGTCTGAGTGGGTGTAGTTGGAGTTGTTGGCGTAGTCGGTGTAACAGTATCGCTACCCGCATTGATATTAATATCACCACCACAACCAGCGAGCCCTAATGTTGCAGCAAGGGCTGTAGAAAGTGCAGTAAGTTTAAAAATGTTTTTCAGTTCCATTGTCATCTCCGAAGACGGATTTAAGCGTGTGAGTTAGTTGGCTGGATGACAAGCTAACCTGCAAAAATGACAAAAAGACTGCGCAAACATGACAGTCACATTTCATTAACATTACAGAAATGTGCAAATCCAATGGCTATGCAGCTTAGGAGGATATTTGAATGGCATAAATTTTTAACAAAAAAAGCGAAAATATAACGTTTTAGGTCTAATCAACTTAATAATAGCTAACATAAACGGTCCACAAACCAAAAATAATGGCGCACAACCCTGCGGGTCTGAATGCTTTGACACAATATGAGGCAGACCATAAAGCAAACTTTTTGTGATATTTTTCGGTCATAAAAACAAGAATAATTGCAATAATAAACAATAAATTACCTATCACTTCGAACACTAATGGCGATGAAGTGTTATGCGCATCGAGTAGTAATACACTCCCGAGAACTAACCGAGATATAATTTCAATGTAATGGAAATAGCGTTGATGGCTAAAACGAACAATTTGATCTGCAAAATGCGCTGGAGCCAACATCATGAACAGGCCAAAACTGAATGTTATTACGCCCCACAAGCTAATGAATATGGCCATGTTAACTCCAAGAGATACTGCTTACGCTAATATTAACACCTCACTAATGAGGTAAATATGTTAACTAAAAATGTCGCATCCACTATCAACAAGATGATTAAGCAAGATGCCTCAACAAAAAAGGCTAAGGCTGGTGGCTATTTATTACCCTTTTATAGTCTAATAAACACACGGCAATGACATTAATCAAACCGACTCTGAAGATATAAAAAAATATTAATAAATGCTCATGAAATAAGTTTAGACGATTTTAATGCTAAAATAGCCATTTGATACAATCTTCATCACACAAGGAGTGCCCATATGCCACCAGATATTATTATTTTAGGGATCTCCATACTTATCGCCATTGGCATTTTACTTCATCATCCATCCAAAACTTTAGGTTTACCATCGTTACTGATCTTTATGGGTGTCGGCTTGGCATTTGGCAATGGTGAATTTGGTTTTGTATATGACGATCTTCAGCTTACTTCAGTGATTGGCACCTTAGCATTAAACACCATAGTATTTGTGGGTGGCCTAAATACCCCAATGAAACACATTAAGTTTTCTTGGAAAGAAGGTGGCATGTTATCCACTGTGGGGGTGATATTCACTACCATTATTTTTGGCTTTATCTTGAATGCATTACTCGACTTTAACCTCATTACTTGCATGTTGTTTGCCGCGGTAGTGTCGTCTACCGATGCAGCGGCCGTATTCTCTATTTTAGAGTCAAAAAAACTTAAATTAAAACACGGTACGGGCACCATTTTAGAATTCGAATCGGCTACCAACGACCCTGTGGCCTTGTTAATGGTGGTGATGTTAACCGACTTTATTATCAATAGTGCCAACGGCGCACCTACTGCACTTTCAGTGTTATCGAGTCTCGGCCAGCAAATTGGTGTTGGGGCGGTAGTGGGGTTAATAATGGGTAAAATGGCCGTTTGGGCACTTAATCGCATTAAACTGCCTGAATTTGGACTTATCCCCGTTTTTATTTTAGCCAGCTTTGCCATCACAGTATCAAGCACAGAAATCTTAGGGGGGAACGAGCTTATTGCGGTTTATATTGCAGGGGTGATCATTGGCAACTACTTAAAGAAGGGTGCTGAAGTCAGTAAGCATTTCTTTAATGGTATATCGTGGTTAGCTCAGTCATTAATGTTCATCATTTTAGGTTTGCAGATATTCCCGCAGCAATTATTGCCGGTGTTCATAGCCTCATTGCTACCGGCTATATTACTTATTGTCGTCGCGCGCCCATTGGCTGTGCAGCTGTGCTACTTGCCATTTAAACAAGCTAATTGGCGCAAACGTTTGTTTGTTTCTATGATCGGATTAAAAGGTGCTACGCCAATTGTTTTTGCACTTATTCCCGCAGCTGCAGGAGTAGAGGGGTCGCGTGAAATGATCCACATGGTGTTTTTCATTGTACTGATGTCGGTCATTGTCCAAGGCGCCGCTATCGAGCCGCTCGCCAATAAACTAGGCCTAAAACTGCAGCCCAAAAAGCCAGATCTATAAAAATGATTCAATGCCTCATAGCAATGAGGCATTGAATCATTTTCAGTATCTTTGTTATTAGTTATTTTACCGTGATTCTCTCAACTGATTTATCAGGCTGATGGATCACATAGTCTAACTGTACTTGTAGGTCTTTAAACCCAGTTGCAGAGGGTTGATACTTCCATTGTTCAAGTGCCTCAACTGCCGATGCATCAAACACTTGTTTCGGCGACGACTTAGTCACTCTAACATTGTTCACACTGCCATTTGGACTGATATCAAATGACATTTGCACATAGCCATTAAGCCCTTCTTTAGCAGCATCAATTGGGTAGCTAGGCTCAATTCTTATCACAGGCATCGCCATAGCATCGGCTTTGTTTTCAACGCTAAGATTATTACCTGCAAATACCTGCTGATTAAACATAAAGGCACCAACACCAATAGCCAATGTCATTCCAATCAATGTTAAGGTGCTTTTTCCATGTTGCTTTTTCATCTGTAAGATCCTCTCTTTTAAGATGGTTTTATCCCCATAATGGGTGTGTAACATGCTCAAAGGTGCATGTTGTGAATAGGCCAGTAGTGTTCTGCTATAGGCAATTTTAGCTTGGGCTTTCATGCTGGCAGTGACCTGCGCATCGCATGACAATTCTTGATCTTGTCTAAAACGGCGATAGCTCAACCACATCAACGGATTGAACCAAAACAATACGGTTAATCCATAAGCCAGGGCATTTGCCCATAAATCACCACGTTGATAGTGATAAATCTCATGCTGAATAATGGCTTGCTGCTGGCTTTCTTCGAGTAACGTAAAGCTTGTTGGTACCAAAATACTGGGGGTAATAAACCCTGCGAGCATAGGTGATTCAATATCTGGATGGGCTAATACGTTAAGCTTTACAGAAGGAATATCTAGCTGACATCCACGCTGGATTAACCGTTGCAGGTAGCCGTATTCCATCACGATATTAGCGACTAATAACGTGATAACGATACCGTAGAGATATGGCAGATATAATAAGTCAAATAAGCCTGCCGACAACGCAGCGGTATCGCTAGCAAACACATAATACTGCTGGATGATTGAGGCTGCGTTATTGCTACCAAACCAGCTAAAGTGGTGCGGTAATATCATTTGCAGTAAATCTGCAATGATTAAGAGTGGCACGGATATCCACATAAAATAGGTATAGTGCGCCCCAAATTTAGACAATATAAACCGGTGCAATACCAGTAATACTAAACACACCACGCTCAATGAGATGGTTTGTTCCATAAACCAATTAATCATCACTTTTGTTCCTTCTGCCAATCATCAAGTAAGGTTTGCAGTTCGGCGACATCTTCTGCCGACAGCTTGTTCTTTTGCGCAAAACCGGCAACCAATGGGGTTAACTTGCCAGCAAACATGCGGTCCACAAAAGAAAGCGATTCTTTAACGGTATAGTCCTGCTGAGCAATTAATGGTGAGTAATGGTAAACCCGACCTTGTTTTTCAAAACTGACGGCTTGTTTTTTGACTAAACGATTAAGCAAGGTTTTAACCGTTTTTTCATGCATGTCATGGCTTTGTTCTAATGCATCAACCACTTCACTCGAGGTCAATGGCGACTGCAGCCAAAGCTGCTGCAACACGACTAATTCACTATTGCTGATTTCTTTCATGCGATACCGCTCATTTGTTGTTAGAACTTATTAGATTATAAATGGATTACAGATGTAATCTGCCTATTTAAATTACAACTGTAATCTTAAATAGGCAAGTATTATTTTCGAGCGGTTTACGAATGAAAATGAAAAAGCCTAATCAGATAATTAGGCTTAAAATTGAAATGTTATTTAGCTAATTGGCTTTATTTCGATAATAACTTATCTCGATACAACCACTGATAAACCGTCGGCAACACCAGTAAAGTCAAAGCAGTTGAGCTAAACAAGCCGCCAATGATCACCACCGCTAATGGTTGTTGAATTTCACTGCCCACACCAGATGATAACAAGATAGGGATCAGCCCCAATGCAGAGGTGAGTGCCGTCATTAACACCGGTCGTAACCGCCCTACCGTGCCTTGATAAACACTGTCGTACAGACTTTCATCTGATGACTGTCTACGTTGGTTAATCGAGTCCACCAGCACCACACCATTCAACACAGCAACACCAAACAAGGTGATAAAACCGATTGAACTGGGCACCGACAAATAGGTGCCAGTGACATATAAAGCCACCACGCCGCCGATTAATGCCAATGGCACGTTAGCCATAATCAATGCCACCTGTTTGAGTGAACCAAACGAGAAATACAACAATAAACCAATAAGTCCGATAGAAATGGGCACCACCAACATTAGCTTTTGTTGCGCCCGTTGCTGGTTTTCATATTGGCCGCCCACCACAACCGTATAGCCCGCAGGTAACTCCGCTTGCGGCACAATGGCATAAATATCGTTGACCACCGAACCCATGTCACGCCCCGATACATTAGCCTGCACCACCACTCGGCGCTGTACATCGTCACGACGAATATTCGGCGGCGCCATTTCAATCACCACATCAGCGAGATCGCCCAAGCGTACAATCGCGCCATTAGCACCACTGAGTAGCAAGTCTTCAATCGCATCTGGCGCATTACGATATTGCGCTGCTAATCGTAGATTAATGTCATAACGGGCGTTACCATCAATCACTTGGCCAGCACTGGCACCACCAATACCTTGAGTGACTAAACTCATGACTTCATCGACGCTAATACCATAGCGAGCGAGTACTTCACGTTTAGGTCGAACCACTAACTGAGCTTCACCGCTGACTTGTTCTAGCGACACATCAACCGCCCCAGGAATGGCAGCGACTAAATCGGTTAACACCTGACCTTTTTCCGACAATATGCTCAAATCGGGGCCAAATATCTTAATCGCTAACTGCGCTTTAACGCCCGATAACAACTCATCGACTCGAGTCGCTATCGGTTGTGAGAAGGTTAACAATAATCCTGGGAATATCGCTAGCCGTTGCTCCATCAAACGCTGTAGCTCAAAGCGCGAACTTGCCGATGTCCATTGCTCTATCGGCTTAAGGCCAATATATATTTCAATATTACTCACAGGTTCAGGGTCGCCGCCAAGTTCGGGAGCCCCGATTCGACTTAACGCATATTCCACCTCGGGAAACTCAAGCAGCATGGCTTCAATTTTAGGCGCGACGTTAACCGAAGTGGCCAAACTGGCTGTAGGCGCCAGTGTCACCCGTAAGTTGATGGTGCCCTCTTCTAATTCAGGCACAAATTCAGTGCCTAGCTTTGGCAATAACAGCATGCTTGCAGCAAACAAAACAACTGCCGCTAACATCACCGATTTAGGGCTTGATAACACTAGCGTGAGTACTCGTCGATAGACTGCGTCAATGGGGGCCAACACTTTGCTTTGACGCACTACAATACCGCGTTTAAATAGAAACACCGCCAATGCAGGCACCGCAAATAACGCCACCACTAATGCCGCCATCATGGCGAGAATAATGCTCACGGCCATAGGTTGAAATAATTTACCCTCTACACCTTCAAGAGCAAATAACGGCATAAATACTACGATGATAATCGCTGTTGCAAAGAAGATAGGACTGCACACTTCTTTTGCCGCCAGCATGATCCTAATCGCCATGCTTTGGGTTTGAGATTCTGATTCACTATCAACATGAGCTTCAGTAGATTGGTTGGCGCCAGTTTCGCCACTAACATGTTTAAAGATGTTTTCGACCATCACCACTGAACCATCAACTAGCATACCGATCGCGACAGCAAGACCACCTAAAGACATTAAGTTAGCTGACATGCCGTAATAAGACATGATCAATAACGCGATCCCGATCGACACTGGGATCGACAGTAATACCAACAATGTCGCCCGTATATTGACCAGAAACAACGCCAAAATAATCACGATAAACCCAAAGGCCATCAATAGCGCTTCAACCACAGTAGTGACCGCTTTATCGACTAAATCCGCCTGGTCGTAAAACACCTCAAATGACACTCCTTTTGGCAAGGATTGTTCAATTAAACTAATACGTGAATTGATGTCGTCAATAGTGGCTTTGGTATTGGCGCCCATGCGTTTAAGCACAACGCCTGCAACCACTTCACCTAGCGCTTGTACATCGGACGACGAGCCATTAGCCGCTGCTTGCCTACGCGACATGGTCACTGCACCGACTCTTATTTCGCTACCAAAAGCCACATTAGCAATGTCGGCCACTCGTATTGGCGTGCCATTGATTTCGGTTAACGGAATGTCGGCAATGGCCTGTAAACCTGCGTCGCCAGCGGGCAACAAACCATAACCACGAACCACTAATTGCTCCTGGCCTTGGTCCATAAACCAACCACCAGCATTACGGTTATTACTTTCCAATGCTTGGCTAACTTGGCTCATCGACAAGCCATAACTGCGCAGTTTATTAGGATCAACTTGCACTTGGTATTGCAACACCTCGCCGCCAAACGACAGCACCTCAGTCACCCCACTCACCGGCATTAATATCAACTTCACTAAATAGTCATTTAAGCTCCGCAGCTCAGATGCGCTGATATTGGTTTCGGGTTCAGCCCGTAAAATGTATTGATAAATTTGCCCTAAACCAGAGGTATTCGGGCCAATTTCAGGGTTACCGACACCCGCAGGAATCGACTCTTTTGCAGCTTGCAGTTGTTCAAACACTTGCTGACGTGCAAAATAAATATCGGTACCTTCGGCAAACACCACTGTCACTAACGATAAACCAGTACGTGATAATGAACGCACCTCGGTCACCGCCGGTAATGCATACATTGCCGATTCGACAGGATAGCTAATCAGCTTCTCGACCTCTTCTGCCGCCAACCCTTCCGCTTCAGTATTAATGGTCACCTGCACATTGGTGACATCCGGAAACGCATCTAGATTTAACTTCGGTAACATGAATACCGATGCCACCACAGTGGCCAGTAATCCAAGTAACACCAATAACCGCTTTTCAACGGCAATCTCAATTAATTTATATAACATTATGATGCCTTAGCGCTTAGTGGTTATGGATATCAAAGCCAGATTTTGCTTGCTCAGATGCTAAGAAAAAAGCACCAGATACAACAACGCGAGTTTGTGGTACTAAACCACGAATAAAACTCAGTCCACGTTGACGCTCTACCACAGAAACTTCTACTGCACTAAATCCACCGTCTTGTTCTATGAACACCTGCCAATCACCATCACCACTGCGTGTTAACGCAGCATCTGGCACAATAAACCCAAGCGGCTCTGCCCCTTGATTTGCTGCTAGGTATAATTCGGCAAACTCACCAGCATGTAAGTCATGGCCAGGGTTTGCCATACGCACTAATACTTGCTCAGTGCGGGTTTGCGAGTTAATTTCATGCGAACGTCCAATAATGACACCCTCTCGAGTACGGCTTCCCACTCGCACCAAAACATCGGTGCCCATATTGACTTGATCTGCTTGTAATGGCGTCAGTTCAGCCTCCACCCACAAATACGATTCATCAGTCAGTTGCATCAAAGGTGTGCCCGCGGTTAGCACTTGTCCTACTGTGGCAATATCTTGCTGAACCCGCCCATTTATGGGAGCCAATAACTGAAACTGGCCAATTGAACTTGGCGATGTTGCTAGCTCGGCTATCTGTTTTGTGGACATCATTACCGACTGTAAAATGGCACGTTTAAGCTCTGCATTGACTTCGGTTTGCATACGCTGGCTGGCACTAATCGTTCCTTGGCTCATGCGCTTTATACGATCCCACTCCGTTGCAGCATTAACGTAATCGGCTTGCGCCGCAGCAATATCTGCCCCGCCGATAGTCAATAATGGTTGGCCTTTTTGCACCTGTTGCCCTGGCACCACATGGCGCTTAAGCACCTGCATATCTAATTGCGGCGCTATGGTGATAGTTTTGTCTTTATCTACAACCAGCTGAGCGGTGGCAACGGCCTGTAAATTAAACGCGGTCGCACTTAACTGTGCCACTTCCACTCCCGCGAGTTGGCGCTGCTCTGCACTAAGGTTAACAACGACTCTTGATGAGCGGCCTCGGTTGATTCACTGCTGGCTTGCACAGCCGAACTAGACAGTGCAAATAATGATAGCAATAGCGCTACACTGAACAATAATGCTCGCGAAACGCTGGAGTTCATGCGGTCATATTGTCGAATGCTTGGCAGAGAGATGGAGCGAGTGCCTAGCAGAATATTTAACTGAGCACGATTCACAAAACGATTCACAAAATGATTCACTAAATGGCTCAACATAGCGTTGGCATTTAATGCTGCCAATAAAGGTAGTGCTGGGACTGATTTGATTTTCATGGTTAATCCTAAAAACAATCTAGACCGTCGACAATAAATATCAACGGAAATAGGCTTAGCCACCGTCATTCAAGCGAGATATCACGCCATGATGGAATGCAGAAAAGCATTCATTAGCACAATAACAGCGAATATAGAGGTGAAGCTAAACAGTAAAAACGTGTTTTAAAGGGGTTAAACGATAGGAGGGCGATAAGTAGGGAAAGACTCAGGAGGTAAATAGTTAAGTTTGGTATCGGTAAAAAGGTCATGAAAATGTTCACTAACAACATTATCGTTAAGCTTAGCAAGTGCCACATGACCACCATGACACTGACAATCTAAACAGACATCAACTTGCTCAACATCGGTAACATTGTCAGCATGCTGATGATCATCATTGACCGAATGCAGCAATGAACCGTCAAGTGCACAAATACAATCGACACACTCGGCGAGGCTTATCACTTCGGTAGTAAACTGAAGATGTGGATGGTTATTTTGCTCTTCGCTGCTGTTACCCGCGTGTAATTGATGCGCACCTAAATTGGCACCCACAAATTGCAGTAGTACTAAAGCAATCAATAATTTGGCTATGTTAGCCATAAAAGGCAAAACAGTATGACTCAACCACCCACTCCTAAACGATATTATTTAAATACGCAGTGCTTAGCGTAATCAGCTGCTTCATTGGCAGTCCAATCACCACTTTCTTTTTCTTTCATTTGCTTACACCAAGCTTCACTACCCACTTCTGGAGCACATGCCGTTAAGCTAAGGGTTAACAATAATGCACTTGATACGGCAAACAACTTTGACAATGACATAAGCTATCCTTTTCTAAAATAATAAAATCTAGGGTCTGATGACCTTTCGAGATGAATTCTGCAGTAGTTTGTGATAATTAGCTACAGCTTAGAACTTATGGTGTAGCAATGTTCGAAACAAATAAGCGATAACCGAGTAAAAAGGTGCCAGCAAATAATTTACAGGCCCCTTAGCACAGAGATCGTTTGGCAATCCAAGTAATGGCTTCTTGTTTACGCTCTAATGGAAACCATGCAACTTCGCCCTGCATAAAGGGTCCCATCAGCCTAACAGAATTACCCACCCAATCTGGGCCGCCCACAAACACTAATGCATCAAACGCAGGTAACTGAACTTCTCCGCTACCGGTTAATGAGCCAAACTCCCAGCCTTCTAACAACACATCAGCTTCAATATAAAGACACACTTGATTCCAGTCTTTACGATAACTCTTAATGGCGGGCTGTAAACGGGTACGGTAATCTTGTGCCGATAAACGGCCACTGACAAATAAGCTGATGACACCTTTAGTGATATCGGGGATTTGGCATAACATAACAACGGCAACTCCGGCCCTCTAATTAGGCCATAGAACAGACTTTATACGGTGATGTTATCGTGTAAAGCGACAATGGCGCTCATGATAACAAAACTATTCTAGTTATTTCATTAAATATGTAATAACTCTGAGGCCTGTCAGGCTTTTTAGTTCAATACCCATGCTAAGGCTAAACCACTTCTTGCCATACATGTCACAGCAGACAACCCTGAAAAGTTTCCCAGATTGCGGTAGAATGTAACTACAGCACATAAACATGCCGCGTTAAAAACAGTAAGCAGCGTTACAGGTTTATGACCGTTAATTAAGGGGAACACTACAACCGAATGATACAAATAACTCAACGCGTCATATTGCAAGATAACGAAATTGAATGGCAGTTTGTCCGTTCAAGTGGTGCGGGTGGCCAGCATATCAATAAAGTATCAACCGCAGCGCAACTCAGCTTTGATATTGCCTCATCTTCTTTACCCGAGTTCTACCAACAAAAGCTGCTTGAAAAAGCCGATCACCGTATTACCAAAAGTGGCAAAGTAATTATAAAATGCCAACAATCACGCAGCCAAGATTTTAACCGCCAAACCGCACTGGAACAATTTATTGAACTGGTAAGAAGTGTTGGCATAGTACAAAAAGCCCGTATACCAACCAAAGCGACAAAAGGCAGCCAAAAGAGACGCATTGAAACCAAAAAACAACGCGGTGCCACTAAAGCGATGCGCCAAAATAAATCTGATTATTAATAAGTCATTAGTAAATAATTAGCCAGTTGCTAATAAATCATTAGTAAGTCGCTAGCAAATTATTAGCAACAAAGTGAATCCGCCATCACTCAATGACTAAGGTATTACCCTAGTTGAGCATTTTTTGGTTTACCTGATAACCGTCTTCGGTAAGAATGCTTGTTGAACCCTCTTTTGTGCTGCATATTAAGCCGACTTACCTTGCGATTTTTATAGGAACCATCATGAGCCAAACAGCAAAAGTTTTATTGATCAACGGTCCTAATCTCAATCTATTAGGCCGTCGCGAACCCGGACATTATGGTCACCAAACACTCACCACTATTGTGGATGAATTAACTCGCAATGCGACTCAGGCTGGCGTTACGCTTGAACATATTCAGTCCAATGCCGAGTATCAATTGATTGATGCAATTCATGCTACCGACGCTCAATTTATTATTATCAATCCAGCAGCCTTTACGCACACCAGTGTTGCTTTGCGTGATGCCATACTTGGGGTAGCGATTCCGTTTATTGAAGTACATTTATCTAACGTACATGCCCGCGAACCTTTTAGGCACCATTCGTACTTTTCAGATAAAGCCCTAGGAGTAATTTGTGGCTTAGGCGCACAAGGTTATGATTTTGCTCTGCAAGCGGCGATTAAGCACTTGAGCGATAAACACTAAATATCATTCTATAAAGGGATAGTCCTTGAGTAAGTTAAAAGCGGACGTGAGCATTATTTACAGTGGCATATTCAGCCAATGGGACAATCAAAGCGATGACTTGCCGCGCTTGTTGCAGGCAACGATACATGTGCCTGCGATTATCGACACCGAATTTGGTTTCATCACGCGCATAAAAAAAGCCAAAAACCAGCAATTAACCTACTGTATTTATCATCCTGATATTCCGGATGACGATGGTCATATTCGCCCGCCATTTGATGGTACTGTATTCATAAAAGAAAACGATTGGCGCTTTTATCTGGGCGATTGCATTTGGGCACCAATTAGCAATAAAGTCGGTAATTGGCGTATGACGCTGGAGTTAAATGGCAAAATCATTGCAGACAAAACCTTTAAGGTGCATGTACCAGATTAATTGCGACGCTTAATAGTCTGTACCGCAACTTCACTAAGTTAGAATGTTTGCTATAATCCGCGCCAATAGCCACACCATTTAATGAGCCCTCATGTCCATTCAAGCTGTTTTAGCCGATGCTTTAGCCAAGCGTGCCACTTTTTTTGAGCAAGCTGCCAAAGATAATACTGATTGTTATCGGGTTTTTCACGGTACCGTTGAAGGTGAAAATGGCCTTAACATTGACCGTTACGGCGATGCATGGCTTATTCAAACATTTCACCAAACCTTATCGGCTCAGCAACTTGAAGACATATCAAGCCTACTGACTGCTCACGCGGACTATCATATCGTCTATAACGATCGCTCAGGCAGCCATTCTCGTGTGGTCAATCATGCCGAAAATGAAGCCCAAGACTTCTCGCAATCAGAGCAAGTCATCCATGAAAATAGCATCGCTTTTACCTCCAAGTTGCGCCATGAAGGTCAAGATCCGCTGCTATTTTTAGACATGCGTATTGGGCGTGAATATGTACGCGCTAACAGCCAAGGTAAGAGTGTTCTAAACTTGTTTTCATACACTTGTGGTATTGGTACTGCTGCAGCGATGGGCGGTGCTCGTAAAGTCATGAATGTCGACTTTTCATCATTTGCATTAGCTGCGGGACAAAAAAATGCTGAGCTAAACAATGTCACTGATGTGTGTGAATTTGTTCAAAGTGATGCGTTTCCGGCATTGCGTCAATTAGCGGGTTTGCCTATTGGCGGTCGTCGTAATCAAAAACTGCCTAAATACCCTAAACTGCGTGTGACTCAGTTCGACCTAGTGTTTTTAGACCCGCCACGGTTTGCTAAAAGCGCCTTTGGTATTGTCGACTTAGTCAATGATTACCAAGGTTTATTTAAACCAGCAGTATTAACCACCAAAGTCGGCGGTAAAATTGTCTGTTGTAATAATGTCGCTAAAGTTGATCGCCAAGCATGGTACGACAGCCTAGTCCGTTGCGTAGAAAAGCAAGGCCGTAAAGTCACTGCGACTCAGTGGTTAGATTGCCACCTAGACTTCCCCGCATTTGATGACAATCATCCGTTAAAAATTGTCGTGCTAACAATAGACTAACAGTAAATTAGTTATATGTTTAATTAAGCGTTATGCCTCTTATATAAATAATTCAGCCACCTTTAAGGTGGCTGAATTGTATCTGCGAATTCACATCAGCTGATTACGACACCGGCGTGACTTTAGGGCTACCAGCGGTACTGGTAGCACTGTAACCACGAGCATCTAACTTAACAAATGTCTTATCTAAAATAGTATCGACGTATTGCCAATCACTGCGGACTTCATTTTCGGTAAATGTCAGTAATAAGTAACCACGATCCTTCAAATTAGCGTATTTAAGATCGGCGACCAAACCGACTATTGCCGCTTCAGTTGCCGGCATTTCAGCATCAGACAAGCCTAAGTAATACTCAAGCCCGGGGGATGACACCGAGCTTGTGGCAAATTCTATTCCGACAATATCACCACCACTATCGGTTAAATCGCTGGCCCAGGCATTATGAGTATCTCCGGCAATAACCACCAAGTTATGCTGTAACGACTTTGCTGTCGCTAAAATCACTTCGCGCTCGTAGGCGTAACCGTCCCACGCATCTAAGTTGTATGGAATGGCTGGCAGCTGTAGCAATGCAATAACTTCTGGCGTCAGCTTGGCTTGATTCGCTTGTAAGTAAGCTAACTCTTCTGCGGTTAATGTTGGGTCGCCCGCTTGAGCACGGCCCGCTAGCTGCGCTAATCCTGCAAGTTCAGCAAACTGCGGAATACTCATTTGCAGAGTCGCAATGGCCGCTGGCATTAACATTTTGCCCATTAACACTTGTTGACCTAATACTTGCCACTTAGCAGTAGACTGCAATAAGGTTTGTTGTAACCACAATAGTTGAGTCTGGCCTAACAGGGTGCGGTCAGTATCGGTTACATCAGCTAAAAATGTGCTGCTGTTAAATGCACCTGTGGTCGCATCAATATATTGGCTATATTCTAATTGTTTATCGCGAGCCAATACCCGAGTATCGAGCATGTGCAAATCAACCAAGTTACCGTAATTAAAACTTCTGTAAATTTCTTCATGGTTACCTTCACTCCATGGACGAATTGGCAGCCATTCAAAGTAAGCTTGTAGTGCGGCTTGTTTGCGTTGATCAAAATCCCCTTCTCCATCATTATGATTTTCAGCACCGTCTTTCCACGTATCATTGGCCACTTCATGGTCATCCCACACGGTAATAAACGGTACTTTGGCATGTAGTTTTTGTAAGCTCGCATCACTACGATATTGGCTGTAACGGGTGCGATAGTCGTCTAATAAAAATAATTCACCGGCTGGCAACACTTCACGCCCAAGCTCGACAGCATGTTCACTGGCATATTCACCACGAGCATACTCATATAAGTAATCGCCTAAGTGCACGACAGCATCCAAATCATTTTGCTGTGCGGCCATTTCATACACATTAAAATATCCAGCAGGAAAGTTAGCGCATGACATTACCGCCAACTTAACAGACGCCACGCTACCTTCAGGTAATGTGCGTGTTTGACCCATTTCAGATACCGTTTCACCCGCTTTAAAACGATAGAAATACTGTTGGCCCGCTTCAAGTCCGACAGCGTCAACTTTAACGGTATAGTCTCGGTTTTTATTCGTTATCATTTGGCCGTTAGTGACTAATTGGCTAAAACCGCTGTCGGTGGCCACTTCCCATGACACAGTAATGTCACCTTCCACATCAGGCGTAACCCGAGTCCATAAAATCACCGCATCTGCAGCTGGGTCGCCACTGGCAATCCCTTGCAAAAACTGACCCGATACGACATCGTCATCATCACTGCTACAGCCCATTAATCCATAAGACACCACTACTGCCCCAGCACCTTTAGCTGACATAGCCAAAAAGTCACGACGAGTTACAAACCGTTTCATAGCCTATCCTTATTTTTTATCTTTCGCATATTATGTGGCGATGCTTAGCACTGCCTAAGAGGTCTAATGAGTGGCTATTGTGAGAGCTAATGATGACATAAAGGTGACAGAAGAATGACAAGCTAATCAAATTGATACTGAAGTACAGCTAAGGTTTATAGCCATTGAATAGTAATTTTTAGACAGTGATTTTTAAATAATAAGACAACAACGGGAATTAAATTGCACACAATGTAGTTGCAAATTGTTTGTGGCTTAGCTATAGTAAACACAATTAGATTGCGCGCAACTTAAATTAATTTACTTTTACATGAGGTTTACTATGAAAGCACTATATACCACTTCAGCAACAGCATTAGCAGGCCGTAATGGTCAAGTTTCTACCGACGACAAAAAAGTTGATTTACAGTTAAGTTACCCAAAAGAAATGGGTGGCAGCGGTGAATTTACTAATCCAGAACAGTTATTTGCTGCAGGTTATGCCGCATGTTTTTCTAACGCGATTCTGCATGTAGCCAGCCAAAGTAAAGTCGCTATCAAGGCCGCTCCAACGACAGCAACTGTCGATATCGGTGCCAATGATAATGGTGGTTTTGCATTAACAGTAGCGCTAGCAGTTGAACTTGATTTAGACCAAGCAGAAGCTGAACAGTTAGTAACAACAGCGCACCAAGTTTGCCCATATTCAAACGCAGTACGTGGCAACATCGATGTAAAATTAACCGTAAACGGTCAAGCAATTTAAGCTTTTTGTAAACCCGTTTTATTGACTTACAAACAAAAAACCAAGACAGATGTCTTGGTTTTTTTGTATTTGTGCCAACCCATCAACACTGACTTAGTCAACTTACTTAGCCAACTCGATGACTTTAGCGGCGCTATTGTTTCACGCTCATTAAAATATCCAAGGCGCGTAAACGATGTTCACTGTCATATAAGTCATTGGTAAACATAAGCTCATCAACACCTAGCTGTTGAACAATCACTTCAAGTCGATGTTTCATCGTTGCTGGTCCGCCACACACCGACAAACTTAAAAAGTTATCAACGTAGCTTTTCTCTTGCTCGCTCCACAACCCATCCATACTATCGACAGGCGGTTTAAGCCACATTTCATTGCCGCGAATTAACGCCAAAATACGTTGTTTCGAGCTAGTACTAAGGTGCTCTGCTTCAGCATCTGTTGGGGCGGCGACCAGAGGTAATCCCAACATAACATAAGGCTTGCCCAATACAGCTGAAGGAATAAATTCACGTCGATAAAGCTCAACTGCATCATATAAAAAACGCGGTGCAAAGTGGCCTGCAAATACATACGGCAATCCACGTTTAGCAGCCAACTGAGCGCTAAACAAACTTGAGCCTAATAACCAAATTGGCACATTAGTGTCTTCGCCCGGAATCGCTCTCACTTGGGCGGATGCAGCTTGTTGACGCTGCGATCGCGGACCTAATAATGACTGTAGTTCGCTCACTTCTTCTGGGAAGTGTTCAGCTCGGCTATCATCACGATTCAATGCACGACTCGTCACTTGGTCGCTACCGGGTGCGCGGCCTAAGCCTAAATCTATACGGTTGGGATACAAACTGGCCAAGGTGCCAAACTGCTCTGCAACCACTAAGGGTGCGTGGTTAGGTAACATGATCCCGCCAGCACCAACACGAATACGTTGAGTCCCACCTGCTATATAGCCAATTAATATCGAGGTTGCCGAACAAATAATGCCTGGCATATTGTGATGTTCAGCCAACCAAAAACGATTAATACCAACATTTTCGGCATGTTGAGCATAACGTAGGCTACCGTGTAATGTTTCAGCGACGCTGGCGTCTTCGCGCATCGGCGCGAGTTCGAGTAATGAAAAAGGAATATCTGCCAATATTGACATCATGGCTCCTTATTTAAGGTAAGAATTGATGGCATCCACTGAAAACCAAGCTGTCGAGCTAGTAAGAAAGGTTTTCAACAGATGATGATCTAAAAGGCTTGTAGCATCTCGGGAGTAAACTCATCAGCATCAACAGAAACACCGGCGGCATCGATACATTGCTGTAGTTTATTTAACTCATTATTGACGTTTGAAATAGTTAACGTGTTGTTATCTAACTCATACACTAGTGCCAAGCTTTGATAATAAAAACTGAGTATCACTAATGCATTACGGTTATTGTCTTTGGCAGCTTGTTGAACAGATTTCAGCTTGCGGTAAATTTTGTTCTGCAGCTGCTTCAGTTGCCACACATAATAGACTTCATAAAATTTCTGTTTGGTACGCAGGTTACGTATTAATAGGCTGCATACCATTAGCGCCAAAATCACCCCAGTAAAATTAAGATGAAAATTGCCAGTAGCCTCTGCACCGGGTAATGGCTTAACGCCAAAAAAATAGATCATCAACTGACCAAATATCACAGACAAAATAGCCAATGTTGCCACTAAACCTATCTGTACTTGATTGTTAACCGAACGATACTGGCTTTTATTAATTGTAACTAACTTCATCACGCCGCTCACATCACTTATTTATCTATAGCTTAACGCGTCACAGCTATTTATAGAATGAAATATTAACGCTTATTAAGTGTGATTTAATCTAATGCTATTGGGGGTAAGTGAGTTGATAATCAGGAGCGACCAAGATCGCTCCCCATTAATTCATCATTCAAATAGGCAATGCCCGATTGTAAGCGGAATATTAGTTACGACCAGCCATCACGCCGCCATCTACATCCCATATCGAGCCCGTCACCCAAGCGGCTTGCTCTGATAACAAAAATACTATGCTGTTTGCTACATCGGCCGGACTACCTACTCGACCAATTGGATGGAATGAATTAAAACTATCAAGCACAGCGGCCATATCTTGCGGTTCAATAAAGGCTTGATAAATTGGCGTACTCACAACGGCTGGTGATACTGCATTAACGCGAATGTGATGCTCCGCCAGCTCCATTGCCATGTGTTGAGTTAATGCATGTAAACCCGCTTTAGCCATAGAATATGCGCTTGATGGTGTGGCTTTAATCGCTTGTTTAGCCCACATAGAACCAATGTTCACTATGCTACCGCCATGATGTTTAATCATGTTTCTGGCTACTGCCTGTGAAATCACAAAAATGGCTTTGTTAAGCTCCATGTAGATATCGTAATCGCTCACTTGGTGATCTAAAAACGGCTTAGGATTAAAATAACCGGCAGCATTAACTAAATGATCAATTTTATGATCGATGGTGTTGATCATATTGATCAAACGGCTGAGATCTTGCGAATCGTATAAATTGGCTTGAAAGCCACTGACATTTCCAAGTGGAGACAGTTGCGCCACTGCAGCATTGAGTTTGTCGGCTTTATTGCCAACAATAATGGTATCAACACCCTGAAGCACGAGTTGTTTGGCCGTTTCAAAACCGATACCACTTGTACCGCCAATAATCAGCGCTGTTGTTTGAGTTGAATTCGTCATTTGAACACACCTAATAAAAGAGTAAGTGTGTTAAGCTTATTGGCAAACTATCTGATTGAATAGTAAGTACAATTAAGTCCTATAGGTACTTTTAGGTACATATTAATGAATACAAAAGAAAAATTATTTCTGCGAAAGTCTGCCCCAGAGAAAAGTGCCCGTATGGTCGAAACCATTTACGGCTGTAAATGGTCATTAACTGTGTATCAGTTATTAGCCAATAACATTAACCGTCCTGGTGAAATGGTAAAATCAGTTGAAGGGCTCAGCACCAAAGTGCTCAATCAATGTTTGAAAAAAAACATCGAATTTGGCATTTTGAATAAAATTAATTACCCTGAAATTCCACCGAGAGTAGAATACCAAGTGACCGAATTTGGCCAAAAATTTATGCGCATATTAGATGATATTGAAAAGCTGCAACACGAAATTGATGCTTAGCCCGCAGGCTAAGCAATCGTTCAGCTCATAACACATTCACTCAAATTAAGTTTCTGATGGCTCATTAGACCCACTCGCCGTATTCAGCCACACAAACTCAGGTAACGCGTTTAAGTCTAGGCAATCTCCTCGTTGGGCAATCGCACTATTTTTCGGTTTATTGTCACTGTCTTGATTAAGCGCTTCAATCAATACTTGCTGTGCTTCTAGTTCACCATGTACCAATATCACTGCGGGAGAATGCTCAAAATGGCGATACCAAGACAATAACTCGGCTTGGTCGGCATGGGCTGATAACCCACCGACAGTATGGATACTGGCAGCCACTTTAATACTTTGGCCATGAATCGTCAGCTCTTCAGCGCCGTCGACTAGTATTCGCCCTGGCGTTCCCATTGCCTGAAAACCACAAATAATAATATCGGCTTCTTTACGCCATAGATTATGCACAAAATGATTACGAATTCGGCCACCATTACACATACCACTACCTGCAATAATGATTAACCCTTCATGAATATCGTTCAGCTCTATCGACTCTTCGGTGCTACACACAAATTCAGCACTAGATAACAACGGATGGTTGCCTGGTGACATGCGGGTAAAACGCTTAAAGTCATCGTCCATCAACGGATAATTATTAACATATACCTCAGTTGCTTTAATCGCCATTGGACTGTCTAAACAAATACGCCAACGCGATAAGTCCCACTCTTTGGCATATAGATGGAACAGATAAAGCAGCTCTTGAGATCGGCCAACAGAAAATGCCGGGATCAAAATATTGCCTCTACTTTCACGAGTTGTTCGTTTAAAAATTGATTTCAGTTCAACCAATGTATCTTCCCAACTGCGGTGCAATCTATCACCGTAAGTACTTTCCATTAGCACTAAATCAGCTTGTTCAATAAACGTTGGATCATCCAAAACCGGCATGCCTGCACGACCTAAATCACCACTAAAAACCAGTTTTTTCTGTTCAGGTTTATTGCCTAACCACAACTCAACCACAGCAGAACCTAAAATATGTCCTGCATCTGATAAACAAACCTCTACCGCATCGGCAACCTGTACGCGTTGACCATAATCTACCATCACAAACTGCGCCATCACTTGATCAACATCTTTCTCGGTAAATAGCGGTTCTAGCAGTTCTAAATCATGTTTTGCACGTTTTTTATTTTGCCTGTCGGTATCTCTTTCTTGCAGCATGGCTGCATCACGCAACATGACATCGCATAACTGCGCGGTGGCTTTTTGAGTATAAATAGGTCCAGTAAACCCCTGATTAATCAAATAAGGCAGACGGCCGGAATGATCAATGTGTGCATGGCTTAATACCACGGCATGGATTTGTGTTGCATCGAATGGAAAAGGATCGTGATTACGTAACGCGTCAGCTTTACTCCCTTGAATTAATCCACAATCAAGTAGCACTTGCTGCCCTTTGACGGTGAGTAAATGGCAAGATCCAGTGACCTCTTGAGTTGCGCCGTGAAACTGTAAAGTCATGTCCATAATGTCGCCCCCGATAAAATCGATAACATTGCTAAATTAAGCGTATGCCATTGGTGAAATAAAGTCGCGATCTACATCAAATAAACGCTTAAAAAACACTCGCCTCAACAAATAGATAAAAAACCATATTAAGTGCATAAACAACCACCTCGCAACATTTACTTACATTTATTAACCATAACGCAACCCATTACTAACACTCGGTTTTACTAAGTCATTGAACAATGAATTATATGAGATATATCGCCTTTTTTGAGCATATTTCACTTTGAGAGTCACTCATAGGTTTGATATTCTCCGTCGCCTCAATGGAAAGATATATTAACGGACTAAGCTGTGCTTACTCAAACAACAAGACAAGAGATTAAAATGAACAGAACATTAATTGCAGCATTGATTTCAACAATTCTTATCGCACCTGCAGCGTCGGCAATCGAAGTTTATAAAGATGATGTCAATGCGGTTAAAATTGGCGGCTTTATTGATGCGCGCGTGATCAATACCCAAGGTGAAACAGAAGTTGTTAACGGTGCTTCACGCATTAATTTTGGTTTTAGTCGTCAACTCCAAAATGACTGGAAAGCTTACGCCTTGCTTGAGTGGGGTGTAAATCCGGTCGGTAGCACAGACATTGTTTACAACAACCGCTTTGAATCAATTCAAGAAGAGTTTTTCTATAACCGTCTTGGTTATGCCGGTTTATCGCATGACAAATACGGTAGCATCACAATTGGCAAGCAGTGGGGTGCTTGGTATGACGTGGTATACAGCACAAACTATGGCTTTGTATGGGACGGAAACACTGCGGGTGTTTACACTTATAACAAAGATGACGGCGCGGTAAACGGTGTCGGTCGTGGTGACAAAACCGTTCAGTACCGTAACAGCTTTGGCGACGTAAGTTTTGCCGTGCAAGCTCAACTTAAAAACCGTGCTTTCTATACTTGTGATGTAGAAAATATTACTCAAGAGGCCTGTGAAGAGTTATGGGCAACAAGTTCAACGTCGGCACAACAAGTTGAGTATAACTATACCTATGGTGGTGCTGTCACTTACCAAGCAACTGATAAGCTAGTGCTAACTGCCGGTGTTAACCGTGGTGAGTTTGATGTGACCTTTGGTAACGGTGGAACATCCACTGCTGTTGATCTTATTTACGGCATGGGTATCACTTGGGGCAACTTTGAGCAAAATGGTTTTTATGCTGCTGCCAACGTAAACAAAAACGAAAATCATGACACCGACAATATCGGTCGTTTAATTAACGACGCTGTGGGTGTTGAATCATTGTTCTCATATAAGTTCGATAACAATATTCGTACTTTTATTTCGTACAATATTCTTGATGCTGGCTCTAACTACGTGATCCAACCTAACTACAATACCGATCCAGATGACGTATTCAAACGTCAGTTTTTCGTAGTAGGTTTACATTATGTATTTGACCCAGATACTGTTTTATATGTTGAAGCTCGCCGTGATTACAGCGATTTCACCAGTGCAGACAAAGCACAGCAAGCCAGAATGGAAGTGTCTGAAGATGACGGCGTTGCCATTGGTATTCGTTTCACTCTTTAATGTAAGTACTGTGGTTTAACAAACCGATCAAAAAAGGTTCGACAGTGATGTCGAACCTTTTTTATTGCGTTGTTTTAAGCTAGTGCTAATAGTTAATCGCTAGTGCTTAATAGCTATTACTTACTCGCTAATGATTAATAGCGAGTGTTTAGATAGTGCAGCGCACTTAAGCGACGGGTTTCTCGTCAACAATCGTCACTTTCTCAACAATAATCGGCTCACGCGGTACATCTTCATGGCCTGCCATCGTCGTTGTTTTAACTCGCTCCATTTGCTGAATAACATCCATACCGGCAGTCACTTTTGCAAACACTGCATAACCCCAACCCGCATTAGTCATTGCAGCGTGGTCTAGAAAATCATTGTCGGCGACATTAATAAAAAATTGCCCAGTAGCTGAATGCGGCGCATCTGTACGTGCCATCGCCAAAGTACCTAACACGTTGTTCAAACCTTTATTGGCTTCATTGGCAATCGGGTCACGGGTTGGCTTTTCTTTCATTTTGGCGGTTAAGCCACCACCCTGCACCATAAAACCTTTAATAACGCGATGAAAAATAGTGCCTTCATAAAAACCATCTTGGCAGTATTTTAAAAAGTTTTTTGAAGAAACCGGCGCACGTTCCATTTCAAGCTCTACGGTAAAATCGCCAAGGTTGGTGCTAAAGATAATCATATACGGCCATGTTCCAAAAATGAGAATAGCCGCCATTATATTATATAGAACCGAAGGCGGCTATTGCACTTATCGTTGAATGAAATCCTGTCCTTTAATACTGTTCGTTTATTTTGCTGGTTGATTAAATAAATCCATCGCAGTGCGTGTCATCGCCCTAACCCCAGTACGAATAGTTAACGGCATAGATAACCGGGTGCAAACTGACTTGAATGTAAACGTTCAAGTTTATTGCGCTGGTTGATTAAATAAATCCATCGCGGTGCGTGTCATCGCCCTAACGCCAGTGCGAATGGTTAACGGCATAGATAACCGGGTGCAAACTGACTTGAATGTAAACGTTCAAGTTTATTGCGCTGGTTGATTAAATAAATCCATCGCGGTGCGTGTCATCGCCCTAACGCCAGTGCGAATGGTTAACGGATAATCTGGCGCGAACTGGCTAGAATGCAAAGAAGGTAAGGTATTGCCAGACTCAACACTCGCTTGATACTGGCTAGGTTCTACCCCGCCCAGCCAGAATAAAGTAATCGGGCGTTTCTGTGGTGTGAGCCCATATAAACCAAAATCTTCGCCAGCCATTACTGGCGGTGCCACCAGCACATTGTCACTGCCTAACTCGGCTTCAATACTGGCTTTAACCTTAGCGGCTAACGTAGGATCGTTATAGGTTGACGGAATGGTTTCATCATCATGTACATACACCACAGGCATAAGGTCATCTGGCAAGCCAGCACTAATCGCGATACCGGTAGTAATACGTTTAATCGCCGCTATTTGCTGCTCACGAACCTTAGGGTTATACGAGCGTAAGGTGAGCTGAAGCTTCACTTCATCTGAAATAATATTGTGCTTTGAGCCGCCATGAATAGACCCAACAGTAACCACATTAGGCTCTAACGGCGAGACCTCGCGGCTAACAATGGTTTGCAGTGCAAGTACTGTGCGCGCTGCAAGTACCACAGGATCGATAGTGACGTGCGGATAGGCGCCATGGCCACCTTTGCCCTTAATGGTAATATCAACCGAATCAACATTGGCCAGGGCATAACCACTTACCGTGCCTACTTTTCCTGCAGGAATTGACGCACTAACATGCAAACCAATAATGCTGTCTGGTGTTGGAAACTGGCTAAACAAACCCTGTTTAAGCATGGCTTTGGCGCCGCCACCGACTTCTTCTGCTGGTTGAGCCACCATCATCAAAGTACCTTGCCAGTCGGCTTTGTGAAGCATCAGTTGCTGTGCAGTACCAATTAAACTGGTCATGTGAATATCGTGGCCGCAACCATGCATAATACCAACGGTACTGTTGTCCGCATTAAGGGTTGTCACGGTCGATGCGTACTCTTTTCCCGTTTGCTCAATAATGGGTAAGCCATCAATATCTGCACGGATCATCACCACGGGTCCATTACCGTTTTTGACAATACCAACCACACCATAACCGCCAAAATTAGACGTAACCTCAAAGCCTAATTGCTTGAGTTCTTGCGCCATACGTTGGCTAGTGGCTTTTTCTTGATATGACAATTCAGGGTGTTGATGAAGATGTAAATAAAGCTGCTCAAGCTTTGGTAACGCTTTACTTACAGAGAGATCAAGATCGCTCGCACTAGCAGTAACAGACAACGACGAAGCTGAAAACACTAACGCCAATAAGGGGTACGCAACACGTAAGCAGGTCATATTATTATTCTTAATTGTCGGGATTTGAGTATGTTAACCTACCATAAGCTTAAGCCACTTTGTAATGGGTTTTAGGTAACCGCAAGTTAAGGGATAAGGTTAATTGTGGCATAGTGATTAAGTCATTGTGGTCAGAGAAATAATAATAAGGGAAACCAATGACAGTCATTACTGAAACACCAAGGTTAATTATAAGAGAATTTACCCTTGAAGATGCACCTGCAGTATTGCATTTTAATGCTCCAGAACAAGTCAGCCTCTATACCGGTGACGCAGGAATGTGCACAACACTAACCGACGCAGAAAACATCATTACCAATATTTGGTTAGCTGAATATCAGCAATACGGTTTTGGCCGTTGGGCTGTGGTACTTAAAGAGACCAATACTGTTATTGGGTTTTGCGGTTTTAAAAATGAAACTCGTATTAATGCCGTCGATATTGGCTATCGCTTACACCCGGATTACTGGGGCATTGGTTTAGCGACAGAAGCCAACCTAGCTTGTATCGAATATGCCAAAAAACACATGGATTTAAGCATCGTCTATGCCACTGTTGTCGATGCCAATAGCGGCTCAATCAATGTGGCCACTAAACTAGGCATGACATATCACTCTCAATACCAAGATGGCGAATTCACTATTAATCGTTATGAGATTTTATTAAAGACTCATACAGTTTAACTTGAAATAAAAACAACATAGCTGTTTGTTTACGCTCAACCTCTTACGTGAACCTCATCACAAAATGAATGTTTTTCACCCAATATCGGTTTAACTAATGTTTGCATAACCTAGATTATTTAAGTAGTTTATGAATAACAACTGCATAAATTTAAGTCTTCAGACAACATTTATGCTCAACACCGTTATATGACATATTTATGATGGTATGTAAGAAATGTAAGAGATTCATGGATGAAGAGCCTCCACTGCGCTTAGCATAGCCAGAACAGTTACGCAGCAAAGACACGGATGCTTTCGAAATTACACAGCCCGTATTTCCCCTTCATTCCATAGCCTCTACAGATCCAATGACATGCCTTGCATCGTATAAGTAAAATTCGTTTATTTTTATAGGCTTAGTTTTTAAAACTTCTATTATCAGCCATAACAATCGAATTTACAGAACGATAGACCGTTAAGCGTATTTATAATCGTTAAATCTATCGAACTAAGGTTTATTTATTGAGTCGCAATACTATAAAGAAGAGGTAATCCCGCTGTTGAAAAACAACACGATTTCGATACCACCAGAAATGCTAATGTCTTGGCAAACTACAGTAGACCTCATCGCTAAGGTCGCTAAAGTGCCGGCATCATTAATCATGAAACTGCATGCAGATGAAATGGAAGTATTTGTTGCCAACAATAACACCGACAGCCCATATTCTCCTGGGATGAAGGACAAGCTGGGTCATGGCTTATATTGTGAATCAGTCATTGAGCAACAAACTGAATTACATGTTGAAAATGCATTAACCGATACTCGTTGGCGCCAAAATCCAGATCTTGCTGTTGGTATGATTTCGTATTACGGCTTACCGCTCAATTGGCCTAACGGCGAGGCCTTTGGCACCATTTGTGTACTCGACAAAAAAGCAAAAGGTTACTCAGCCGATCTTGTTATGCTGCTGGAGTGCTTTCGTAAAAATGTTGAAAGTAATCTAGAAATACTCGATCAAAAGGAAAAGCTGGCACAAGCTAATTTACAATTAGAAACCCGTATTGCACAGCGCACTTTTGAATTAGAAAAGCTTAACAATGATTTAATGCAAGAAATCGACTCACGAATAGCGGCAGAAAAACTACTCGATATTCAACAACGTTTCGACACTGTCACCGGATTACCCAAATTCAACCAGCTCGAAACGATGTTTAACCAACTAACGACCAAAAATGAATTTACCAGTATTTCAGTAGTCCATTTCAGCATCACAAACTTAAAAGTCATTCAAGACGGTTTAGGTTATGACATGAGTGAAAAAGTGCGTAATTTAGTGGCTCAGAAGCTACAGCGCTTTATTACTAATAACGCCTACCTTGCTACTGTCAGTGAAACCACATTCTGCATCGTTATCTCCACCAAGAAACAGCTATATGCCGATAAGATGGCGGCTTTTTGCAGTCGTTTGTGTCAACATTTTGCTCAAGTTATCCATGTTGATGACTTCCCAGCATCCATTACCACCGCAATAGGCGTATCATTTTATCCTAACGATGGTAGTTGTTTTATGGAGCTCTCCAGAAAATCCAGCGCAGCACTTTCACACTGTGAAATAAGTAATAACAATGGCTATAAGTTTTTTAACCCCAAAATGGAATCCGAACTCTCTAATCGTATACAAATGGAGTCATTATTAAGAGGTGCGCTTAGCCGCGATGAGCTGTCGTTAAATTACCAACCTTTTGTCGACACCCAAAGCCAAAATGTTATTGGTGCCGAAGTACTTATCAGGTGGTATAACCCAACTTTAGGTCAAGTGTCACCGGTCGACTTTATTGAAAATGCTGAACAATCTGGACAGATTATTGAAATCGGTTATTTTGTGTTGAGAAATGCGTTGAAACAATTAGCTTACTGGCGCGAATTATATAACCGAGACTTTTACCTGGCGATTAATATTTCTCCTGTACAGCTCAAAGATAGTTACTTGATAGATAAGATTGTGCAACTGCTGGAGTTATATAAAATACCTGGCAACTTACTTGAAATAGAACTAACAGAGAATGCGTTTATACACGATGCTACACATGCCCAAGAAATATTAAATAAGTTACACCATCATGGGATCCGGTTGTCTTTAGATGATTTTGGTACCGGCTATTCATCACTCAGTTATTTGCAAAACTACCCGTTTAATTCGGTTAAAATTGATCGCAGTTTTATACGTAATCTTGAAACTTCAGAACAAAGCCGACAGTTAGTTAACACCATTATCGCCATGGCAAATAATTTACAATTATCGTTGGTAGCAGAAGGGGTTGAAAATCAATTCCAAGCCGATTTTGTGGCTAAACAAGGTGCCAACATATGGCAGGGTTATCATTTGGGGAAACCTGTAGATGCCAATGATTTTGCCCAGCAATACTTAATTCCCTCAATGACACCTCTATTTTAATCTACTGCATGTGTCGCAATAGTGTAGCAATAGTTCCGCACTCAACGAGTACCGTATAAGCCGACCGATACAAAGTCGGCTTGTATTTACTACAGTAAGCCGTATCACATTTTTAACTGCACATTCGAAGTCATTTTAGTCGAGCACGCCAATACAAAACCTGCAGCGATTTCTTCAGCGGTTAATGCCATTTTGCTAGACGATACAGTAGTGCCTGAAACAACCTGACATTTACATGCACCACATACACCCGTTCGGCAAGCCGCAATCATCGGTAATTTTGCAGACTCTATGCCATCAAGTAGGCTTTGATCGCCAGTTAACTGCACCTGCTTATCACCAATACTCAGCATAAACCGTTCTGTTGATGGATTACTGTCTAGCGCCGCTTTTAAACCCAGAGCGCTACTTGCGCCAAAGCTTTCTTGATTAAACTGACTCATATCAAATTCGGCAGCTTCAAGCATTAATTTTACTGCAGCCATGTAGGGTTCTGGTCCACAAACAAATACCGTACGCTGTTGATAATCTGGTACTAATTTGACTAAGGTTTCTAAACTTAAGCGGCCACCTTCGCAACCTGTAGAAGTATGTTTATCGGTTAAATCTTGCTTATTACTGTCTGACTCAAGTACATAATTAAGATTAAAACTCGGGCTTCGTGATGCCATTGACGCCATCGAATCGGCAAACATAATGTCATGAACCGTTTTGGCACTGTGTACAAAGGCAATATCACTGTCGGTAGTGGTATCGCAAAGCCAACGCGACATAGAATGCATAGGTGTGACACCACAACCGGCACTTAACAATAAGTACTTATCGGCTTCAATGTCGATCAAGTTAAATATTCCATCAGGGCCAGTAACCGTCACTTCATCGCCAACATTGAGCGACTCAGTTAAGTAATTAGACACCAAACCACCAGCGATTTTTTTAACCGTAACCACTAACGAAAATGGTCGTGAAGGTGACGATGAAATAGTGTAACTGCGGTAAACCTTGTCGCCATTAATGTCGAGTTTAAAGGTAATAAACTGTCCCGGTTTAAAATTAAACTTAACCGGTTCAATCCCTTGAAATCGAAAACTCACCACATCATGGGTTTCATTCCATTTTTCAACACAGCAAAGTTGCACCTCACCTCGTTGCCAGTTCTCAGCAGCCAAAAGTGCTTTCGAGCCTGTCAACGCAGGTGGTTGCACCGTAGGCGGAGTCTCGATAACGGGGGCCTCGATAACAGGAGTCACCTTTTTTGCCGCTTGGGCAGAAAGCGCTTGTGAAAATGAAAAACCAATTGAGGGAGTACTACTCATTTTGACACCTTTAACGCAGTAAAAAACACAGAGCGCGATATGAAAATCTCATATCGCCTTTAATCGTTATCGTGCAAATACGGGTAACATAAATGCACGATTTTTAGGGCTAATTACGCCACGTTCATCATGGCTTTTAAGTCTGACTCAACATCGGTAGTGCCACGTAAACCAAACTGTTGCTCTAAAATATTCATTAGATTTTCAGATAAAAACGCTGGCGCAGTAGGTCCTGTACGGATGTTTTTCACGCCAAGCGATAACAAGGTTAATAGCACCACAATCGCTTTTTGCTCAAACCACGACAACACTAGGCTCAGCGGTAAATCATTAAGGTCACACTCAAAAATATCTTTTAACGCTAACGCTAACTGAATAGCAGAATAGGCATCGTTACATTGGCCCACATCAAGTAAACGTGGCACACCATTGATGTCACCAAAGTCTAATTTATTGAACTTGTACTTACCGCAACCTAAGGTCAAAATAATTGAATCGTCAGGCACAGATTTAGCTAAATCGGTAAAGTAATTACGTTCTAACTTGTCACCATCACAACCACCAATTAAGAAGAAGTGCTTAATAGAACCATTTTTAACGTTTTCAACTACGGTTGGTGCTGCTGCCATTAAGGCGTTACGGGCAAAACCGATGGTGATCATGTGTGGAATTTCATCATAAGCAAAACCTTCAAGTTCAAGGGCTTTGTTAATCACTTCGCTGAAATCATCACCTTCAACGTGAGTTACACCAGGCCAACCTACGATACTGCGGGTATAAATACGGTCAGAGTACTCACCCACTGTAGGGTCGATAATACAGTTTGAGGTCATCACTACTGCACCTGGGAAAGTGGCAAATTCTTTTTGCTGATTCTGCCAAGCGCCGCCGTAGTTGCCGACTAAATGCGAGTATTTTTTAAATGCTGGGTAAGCAAGTGCTGGTAACATTTCGCCGTGAGTAAAGACATTAATGCCCTTGCCTGCGGTTTGCTCAAGAATAAGCTCTAGATCTTTCATGTCGTGACCAGACACTAAAATCGCTTTACCTTTAACAGATTTGGTATTCACTTGTGTTGGCTCAGGATGGCCAAAAGAGGTGGTTTCGCCTAAATCTAACATCGCCATAATGCGATAGTTTAATTGGCCAATTTCCATTGCGGTAGCAAATAACTTGTCAGCATCAACAGAGTCTTCGCCTAAGAATGCCATGATTTTATGGAACTCAGCAGCCACATCGACATCAGTTTGATCTAATACGCGAGCATGCTCCATATAAGCCGCTGCGCCTTTTAAGCCATATAGGCATAATAAACGTAAGCCTAAAATGTCTTCATTTACGCCTCCGCCGTTAAGCAGTGCAATTGGCGCCTGGGCTAAAATCTCAGGTTTTGAGGTAGCAAGTAATAACTCACCTTGGCCGCTCACCATTTCTGGCTCGACACCTTGGCCTTTACAAGCAGCAATGTAAGCCGCTTTTAATTGGTCGCGATACGTTTGTGCCTGGTAGGCATAATCAATTAAGCGTTCATCGTCGAAGTTTACGTTAGTTAACGTGGCAAAAAAGGCTTTCGGCACAAAAGTGTCAATGTCGTTGTCTACAATGCCAAACTCACGCGCTTTCACTGCATAAGCCGACACGCCTTGCAGCATATAGATTAATAAATCTTGAATATCAGACGTCGACGCTAACTTGCCGCACATACCTTGCGAGTAACTACAGCCATTGCCTTCTGGTGTTCTAATGGTTTGCTCACATTGCACACAAAACATAACTCTACTCCTCAAATATTATTCATGTATAAGTTTTACATGTTAGAAGCGAGTTTACTCTTTACACTGTAAATCAAAACCCGTTTTTGGTAGCAATGTTAGATTTTATGAGCCACATCACCTTCAGCAATCGCTAATATTGATTGGTATTTGTTGAATGAAAACGGAGGGTATGGCGCGCTAAAATCAATATCTATAGCGACATAATGAACATGAATATAGGGAACATAACGTAGCTAGAGTCAGTAAGACATCATTAACTGTATGTCTTACTGATTTAGTTGATTGACCAAATTAAATAGTTAAAAAAGTCTTTTGCCGGAACAAATAAAGCATTAATAAAACGATAGAAAGATCTATTAACCTCAGCACTAGCCTCCGTGGCCACCATGCCCTTCATGATGCCCACCATTGCCGTTGCCGCACTCATGTATCGTTTGTTGTCCACCAAGAGGGCCTGATTCAATCGTTATAGTGTCTGCATCTTTATACATTACAAATGGGCCTGCGCTAATGTCATCAAGGATTGGATCATCTAAATGACCTAAACAACTATAACCCACGCGGTAGTTCCCTTCGGGTAAATATCCCATTGCAAAATACCAATCCCCATCAGTAGTTTGTAACAATCGGCTCACCGACAACGGAGCCGTTAGCCCTGTTGGAGGTGTTGTTCCCATATCGGCCATTTGATCAATAGAAGTGACACTGTCTGGGTATAAATAAGCTAAATGATAAAATTCCCCGCCAACTGGAGTGAGATCTGCGTAGTCCATTTCACAACTGGCAACCCATTGCGGATCGACTTCGCCAATTAAATGGCCCATTTGACTGTTATCAACTGACCACATTGCACGATGACGCAATTGGTATTGCTCTTGCTCCATCAACAAACCCCGAAATAAATTAATTTCCAACGTCATCACACGTTCTCGGTTAGCAATAATCTGCACATCATCTATTGGCAAATAACCATTTTCAACTTGTAAACTATGACGGCCTTGACCATCTTCAACGTAACAACCCTGATTGCCATCGCCCTGATCAATTGTCACGTGGACATTATGATATTGGCCAACAGGTAGATCGATATTATCAATGGCAAGATGCCTATTCATGCCCTGATAATCGAGTAAATTGAACTCCCTATGTTGTAAGCTATAACGGTGTATTTCTCCCTTAGCGTCCGTCATAACAAGTTCATTCATCACTAATCCTAATCGAGACACTCCAACCATAGGAGCATCAGACACTCCTAAAGAGAATTGGCCTACATCGGTTGTGCTATCGCTATCGCTGCCACAAGCGCTCAGCAATAAAACTGAAGATAACATTAATACTGAATAATAAGTTTTCATCACATGTCCTCAATGTATTTGAAACACGACTAGTGTTACCTACAAAGAGGTAGTTGAATTTGATCAACATCAACAAACAGCGTTTAAATTAGTATGATTTATAACCTAAAATTAACATTGTAAAATGAATTCACACATAACTTATCAATAGCGACATAAGCATAAAATATTGCGCTACAACATGCGGCTGTGAAATATGAATATCGAACCACACTTTATTTCCATTTCTACTATAAAAGTACGTAGAATGAGCAAAAGAGTTAAAGACTTTCAATCAGGATGAATAGATGAAAACCAAACTTAATGCGATCGCATCAGCCCTATTTTTATTACTCGCTCCAGCAGCAATGGCCGCCAATGTTGCTGTTATCACCTTAGAAAATGGTGCCAATGTTCGTCTAAAAGACGACTTCACTTGGGAATACATCATTACCGAAACAGTAACCCAACCAGTGCAAGCTGCTAAAGCAGACATCACAGAGCAAGCAAACGGAGTAACACCGCCTGCAATTGCACCTGCAGCGTCGGTAGCTGCAGCAACAACACCTGTTGCAGCACAATCGGTTGCCATGCCTACTGCGCCTGCAGTTAATTCTCAAGTAGCAACCACACGCTTAACTGCAGCGGCGTTAGCACAACCAGAATTATTAGGCAGTACGGCTAAAGACGGCATTAAAATCACCCTTGCAGACACAAAATGGAAAGGCGATAAGCTCGGCTTAGTGTTCGATTTTGACAGCACCAGTAACGAACATGTCACAGTTGTTGAAGTTGAAGTGAGTTTTTACAATGACAACGGTGCATTGCTCAAAACAGAAAAGCTTGAAGCCTGGGAAGCTATATTCCGTATGCCAGAAACTTACCTGCGTAAAGGTCAGCATCGCCAAAGTGATACAATTTGGGTAGAAGGTGTTAATAAGCAGCAATGGCAAAAGCAGTTAATCAGCTTAAAAATTATTGAAATTGAATCACGTTAGTAAAATCGATATTAGCGCCTGTACATACAGGTGCTAAAGACAAAAAGCCCAAATGAAATATCGTTTCATTTGGGCTTAATTTAGTGTGTAGGTTGGTAACCTTAGTTCAATAATTCATGTTCTTTAGGCAGTTGCTTACTAATCCACAATATCAATTTATGTTTACGATTTGGACCATCATCTTTATCTTCGGCTAATGGTTGGATTAAATTGTCTTGCACTAATAATCGATAAATACATTCCACTTTATCTTTTGGCGAAATGCCTTTGCCAAAATCTTCAAAACCACGCTTTTGCGCGTATCCCATGCCAATCTCCATCGCGAGCTTGAGCAGTTTTGTATCGTGTTTACCCGCTTTCATCTATCACCCTCGTCGTGCTATCTATTGCTATTAAGCTACGCGAATATCCACAAATTACCACTACAATTACAACCGGAATGCCGCAAAATCTAACAAATATCACTATTAGTAACTTTAGTTACAATAATTAATCTTAGTTAATACCATTAACCTTTGCTGCAAGGCGCAGGCTTGGTATTGTACTGGGGTTATTACTTTATGTTTTTATTGTCACTATTCAGCCGCACAACACATTTTGAATAGGCATAAAAACACCTAAAAGGGCCAAGACCCAAGGATATTTCAATGCGTAAAACACTTATCACGACTGCAGTTAGTGCTGCACTGATGCTCAGCGCGTGTTCAGAGCAATCAGCAGACACCGCCATGGCAGCCAAAACCACAACAGATGCATCAACAACAATGACCAAAGCGCCTGCAACTGCCGACAACGTACTGTTAACACCAAGCCCTTTACAATACATGGCACCACAGTTCGACAAGTTTAATGCGGGCGACTACTTACCTGCGTTTGAACAAGGTATGCAAGAGCACAAAGCAGAAATCGCTGCCATTACTAACAACACTGAAGCTGCCACGTTTGACAATACCATCGTCGCACTTGAAAAAACCGGCGCGATTTTAGACCGCACTCAACGGGTATTTTTCAACCTTTCAGGGCTTATTTCAGACGACAACTTCATCAGTGTTGAAGAGCAAATTGTGCCTAAACTCACAGCACACCAAGACAACATCTATCTTGATGAAAAACTGTTTGCGCGCATCCAAGCAATTTATAAAAACAAAGCCACATTAACAGGCGAAGACTTACGTTTAGTTGAAGTGTATTACGACCGCTTTGTCCGTGCCGGTGCTGAATTATCAGTCGCTGACAAAACAACAATGCGTGAGTTAAACGGTGAGCTAGCCAAATTTGAAACCAGCTTCTCACAAAACGTATTAAAGTCATTTAATGACGATGTGATCATAATTGAAGATAAAGCCCTGCTTGATGGCTTATCAGACAACGACATTGCATCATTAGCTGCTGCCGCTAAAGCTGCTGGTAAAACGGGTTACATGATCACTTTAGTGAACACCACCACTCAACCATTGCTTTCTAGCCTTAAAAACCGCGATGTACGTAAACAGCTATGGGAAACCTCAGCATATCGCGCCATGGACACCAACGCGCCGTTAAACATCAAAATTGCTCAACTGCGTGCACAAAAAGCCAAACTATTAGGCTACCCAACATGGGCGGCATACTCTCTAGGCGACCAAATGGCCAAAAACCCAGAAGCGGTTTATGGCATTCTTGATGACTTAGCGCCAAAAGCACTGGTTAAAGCCAAAATTGAAGCGGCAGACATTCAAGCCGAAATCGTTAAAGACGGTAAAGACTTTACTTTAGAACCATGGGACTGGGCTTACTACGCAGAAAAAGTACGTAAAGCCAAATATGACCTAGACGACAACCAAGTTAAGCCATACTTTGAAATGAACACAGTGCTTAACGACGGATTGTTTTTCGCAATGGAAAAGCTGTACGGCATTACAGTTAAACCACGTAACGACCTTCCTGTGTGGCACAAAGACGTCACAGGCTATGAAATCTTTAACAAAGACGGCAGCTCAATTGGTTTATTCTATCTCGATATGTACGCACGCCCTGGTAAGCGTGGTGGCGCATGGATGGATGAGTTCGTTAGCCAGTCATTCTTAAAAAATACAAAACCAGTGGTATACAACGCACTTAACGTGCCAAAACCTGCTGAAGGTCAACCAACACTGCTAACCTTTGACGAAGTGAGCACGTTATTCCACGAGTTTGGCCATGCCATTCACGGTTTATATTCACAAGTTAACTACCCAAGCCTAGCCGGTACTTTAACAGCACGTGACTTTGTTGAGTTTCCATCACAAGCTAACGAAGACTGGAGCATCGACCCTGCCGTGCTAGCCAACTACGCGAAACACTACCAAACTGGTGAGCCGATTCCTGCAGAGTTATTAGGCAAAGTGTTAAAAGCCCACACCTTTAACCAAGGTTTTGGTACAGTTGAATACTTAGCTGCTGCGCTACTTGATATGGAATGGCATTCAATTCCAGCAGGCACCGAAATTACCGATGTAGCCGCTTTTGAGAAACAAGCACTAGCCAAACACGGCCTAGACTACGGCCCAATTGCGCCACGCTACAAAACCACCTACTTTAGCCACAGCTTCGGCGGCGGTTATTCAGCTGGTTATTACGCATACCTATGGACCGAAGTGTTTGCAGCAGACTCGTTTGCTTACATGATGGCTCACGGTGGATTAACGTTAGAGAACGGCCAAAAATACCGTGACGCAGTATTGTCAAAAGGTAACAGCCGAGATCTAATGCAAAGCTATATCGACTTTGCTGGTAAAAAGCCATCAACCGACGCCCTATTAAAGCGTCGTGGTTTAGTTCACTAATCGTTACTGATGTTACTGCCTCTCTCGTTAGCAACAAGCTATCGAGAGAGGCAAACTCACTATCGTCAACAGAGCTAATAATAAATTAATCGCGTTAAAAGTGTAAATATTGTCCAAACGCGACCCTTTTAAGGTCATTTTGCACATTTGTTGTGCCATTGAGCACATCAAGGCTTTACATTTTTTAGAATACCCTTATTATTCACCGCGTTCGGAGGGATGGCAGAGTGGTCGAATGCACCGGTCTTGAAAACCGGCAACGGTTTATCCCGTTCTAGGGTTCAAATCCCTATCCCTCCGCCACATTTAACGAGAAAGCCTCATCAGAAATGATGAGGCTTTTTTGTTTTGGCGAAAGATAGGGATTTAAACCCCGGGTTCCTCTTTATTACAAGCAAGCTATCCCTCCTCAAGATTCAAGTAAAAAGGCTCATCAGAAATGATGAGCCTTTTTTCGTTTAGGTGAAAGATAGGACTTTGAACCCACGGGTTCCTATTTATAAGATCGATACTTACATATGAGTTGTAAAGTGTATTCAGCATGTGGTTAATCATTCAATGACGAATTAGTGTGGTCATTTATGTCTACGGGCGGCATGTCTCTGCACACGGAAATGTATGCGCGGAGGTATACACGATGAACACAAGCCTAGTTCGTCATAACATGAATAAAAGCCGTATATCTTTGCAATTTCTCTCTTTCACTATGTGGTAAAAATCTAGATATGCTGATAACTTGTCGTTCATGTATGATTTTTGGGATAAAGCCGCATGGATAGCAAGAAATTACTTATTAAAACTGTTTGCGAGAGAATGCCTTGGAAAGTGCTTCAAGTAGCTCTAAAGTCAGTGAAGTTACCAGTATCCAAAGGAACTGAAGCTACATTAGATAAATTGTTAAATTTAGTAACACTTGGACAGATTGACGATGTGCTTGAACGACAGTTATTCAATCTTTATTGTGATTACCTAAAGTTTGGTGATAAGACAGTACGGTTTGATAGTGCAAGTGGAGAATCTATTCAGTTTATAGTTGATAACGTTTGTAATATGCAGTTGGATATATCACCAAAGGATATTAATTTTCCATTTAGAGATAGTGAATCAGATTGCAAATTATCGAGTAAGTATAAATTAGTTCAACTAGACGATACCGAGGAACATATCTACTTTTACTTTGTCTCACTGAAGTCTCTAACTGAAAAAATCATCTTAGATAGTAATTACTTGCAATCAATCAATGCTTCTTTTACGTTACCTTTAGATCTATTTAATATTACGGCAAATCAAAGAAAAGAAAAACGATACTATGATATCGTTTGTGTGAATAAAAGCACTGGGGTCGTTGACTATAGGCTCGACACCGCTAGTGGATTAAGTACTGATGATCTTGAAACTTCGTTTAGGGATTTGAAAACATATTTCGCAACAAAAATTCAATCTCTAGAAAAAAATAATGCTGTTCAACTTAGCTTTGAAAGGAAGAATCTTTTTCCATACATTCCTGCGCTTTATCGTGAATCTGATGATCGTGTATGTGAGCTCGGCTTCCAAGTTGGCTCGGTGACTCATCATGAAAGAATGAGAGTATCTAACAAAGACCTCAGAGATGAAGTTTTTCATAAAGCAGGGAAAAAAGAGGTTGATTCTATCGATGTCTTTAGAATTGCTGTAAGAAAACTGAATGATATCAATCATCAAACTTATGAGTCTGAAGTTTATCTTCCCGGCACAATCAAATTAATGTCCGGTACTTCTATTTCGAAATTAGATCACGCTATTTTCTCAAACTGTCTTAATGAACATGACTATAATTACCTAATGAGTTCGATGGAGAATTGTATGAGTAAGTATCAGAAAGATGACTTCATTGATATTGAATTAGTCAGTTAAAATTTTATTATGAATCAAATAAAAAAGCTAAGATCTCGTATAGAAAACGACTGGAGTGGAAGTTCCACATTGCCGGTGGTTTTAGGTATATTTGATCGGCTGTTAGAAAAGCAATCATTTTACTTTGATTCTTTTTTAACATTGATGACATTTGAAGAGTTAACAAAGAAAAACTTCTCTAATACCTCAGTATTTTGGTCTCGAAGAATGGTTATAGAGTCAGTTTGTAGTGGTCAAGTAATATTGGCCACGGTTTTAGAGTCATTCCAATATAAACGTTCTGACTCATTTGGAGTTAACCCACCATTATATTGATGGGGTCTAGTTTCACTGTAATATCCAGTGATGTAATTTGTGATCGCTTTGTCTGCTTCTGTAAAATTCCCATAGCCACTTGCGGGTACCCATTCAGATTTCAAACTTCTAAAGAAACGCTCCATTGGTGCGTTATCCCAACAATTCCCGCGACGACTCATGCTTTGCTCAATCTGAAGACGCCATAATAACTGTCTGAATTTCAAGCTTGTGTAATGTGAACCTTGGTCGCTGTGATATATCACATTCTCAGGTTTCCCCCTTAACTCAAATGCCATTTTCAAGGCTTTAGAGGTCAGCTCGCTGTCAGGCGATAATGACAAAGCCCACCCAACAGGTTTGCGGGAAAATAAGTCTAAAACAACGGCTAAATATGCCCAACGATTACCGACCCAAACATACGTCACATCGCCACACCACACTTGATCTGGTTGAGTTACTGCAAACTGTCGATTAAGCGTGTTTGGGATCGCTACATGCTCTTGTGCAGCTTTCCTATAAGAATGCTTAGGCTGCTGACAGCTTAATAATCCAAGCTTTCTCATTAGATTACGGGCTCGATAACGACTGAGATTAATCCCTTTGTTAGTCACTAATTGCGCTATCGTTCTAGCACCGGCAGAGCCATTACTAATACGATGCGCGGCCTTCACTTCACTGCATAAAATAGTAAAGTCAGCATCGATATGTTCTTTTCTTTTTAGCCAATATTTATAGCTACTTCGATGCACTTTGAATGCATTACAAATTGTGAGAATAGAGTGGCTCTGCTTGAGTGCGCTGATCAGCGTAAATTGTTCATCGAGTCTGACATCAAGAGAGCGGTAGCCTTTTTTAGAATAAGATTATGCTCCTCAAGACGGGCTACCTGTTTCTTCAGTTCACGGATTTCAATTTGTTCAGGGGTAATGGGAGAGGCTTTTGGCGTGCCACCCTGGCGTTCTAGTTTTAACTGTCTCACCCATTTATCCATGGTTGATTTACCCACGTTCATCGCCTTTGCTGCTTCGATGATGCTATGGTTTTTATCGAGGACTAATTGGGCTGCTTCAAGTTTGAATTCAGCACTAAATGTTTTTCTGGTTATCGATCTCATGTGTTCACCTAAAGTCATGTACGAGGTAATAATATCACCTCTATTTAGGTGGCCAAAATAACTATGCCACTACAGTTAATTATTTACTTGATCCAAGTATAAATGTTTTGAAAGTCAGATATGAGTTTATAGATGATTATTGTACATCTATACTTACCCCTGATGACATTATAGAGGCTGATAGTGACGGTTTCTTAGTTCACCCAGAAACGGGGAAGGTAGTTGATAATTATAAAGAAAGTATAGTTTTAACTTTCCACTTAAGCGAATGTGTAGCGGAGGCAGAAATTGAATCTGCCTAATCAAATACTTGAACGTACATCATTGAAAGAGCTACTTGATGGCGATCTTGAAATGCTTCTCCCGAACGCAACAGCTTCTATCCAAAGTGAACTTTCTAAAAGTAATTTTGATGAGTTCATAAACAATACTTATAGTTTGCTAGATAAAATTATTGGTAGAATTGAGTTACATCCGATTCATCGGGAACATGATTCAGAAGATAGAACGACGATCGAAATAGTCAATGCATTTAACTACTTAGGAGAGCGACTAGAACACGAGGCTAGTTATGGTGGTAATTGTGATTTAACCAGCAATTTTCAAAATAAATATTTATGGTTAGGTGAAGCCAAAATAGACTATAGCAATGCTCATATCTACCAAGGCTTTAGGCAGCTTTGCGACCGTTATCTGATGGCCTCAAAAATGAGCAAGCAAGGTGCATTATTAATTTATTGCAAAAGCAAAAATATTGCTGAAGTGATTTCATCGTGGAAAACATACTTTAAAAGATCCGCTCAGACAGAATATAGCATTAGTATAGAAGAAGAAGGAAATGGTTACTTTATTACTAACCATTTTCATAAACCTACACAACAAAACCTAAAAATTAAGCATATGGCAATATCATTATTTATATCTGCTTCTGATAAAAGTGCAGTCAAAAGAAAGCCATGCTTACATAGTTGCCCTCAATGTTGCGCTGAAGTAAAGCCAATAACTCTATAAATTAATAAACAGCCTATTGATACATAAGTACATTAAGGCTGGTCAATGTTGGTGAATGTCTATGCTTTAATTATTACAGTTTGGTGTAACAATTTACTCATTCAATACTCGTACAACCCGCGAATACAGGCGCCATAGAAATAGGGGGGAGGGTTCAAATCCCTACCCCTTTGAATATTGAGTTTTCAGAACGATGACTTTACGTTTATATTCTGTAGTTATACTTTAGCCCTCATAAAGTTTCTGTGTTAACCGTATTTGGCCGCCTATTTACAACACGCTTTGTGACTGAACCACTGACCTTGTCACTAACCCATTAGGAATTGAAACGATGAAACAAATTTGCTTGGTTTTATTGGCCTTGGTCTCAATGACTGCATTGGCTGATGACGTGATGTTAGCTGACACGATGAAAGCGCTTGATACTGCGGTGTTTGACTCATTTAATCATTGTCAAAATCCGCAAGAGCTAGATAAGCACGCAAGCTTTTTTGCAGCGGATGTTGAGTTTTATCATGATAATGGTGGGGTAACGTGGGACCGTGACAGCATGATTACGAATACTAAAAACAATGCATGTGGTCATTACACTCGGAAGTTGGTTGAGGGCTCTTTTAACGTCCACTCGATTAAAGATTTTGGTGCGATTACCGAAGGGGTGCATATCTTTTGTCAGAATAAAACCAACCAATGTGAAGGTAAAGCTGACTTTGTCATGGTTTGGCGTAAAGTAGATGAAAAATGGCAAATACCCCGAGTATTAAGTTACGGTCACCAAGAAAATAAATAAAAGGATATTAATAATGTACAAGCAAGTTTCAATTATTACACTCAGCATGATGCTGTTAATGGGTTGTTCTGGCACTGTGCCTACTTTAGGCATTAATGATGGCCAGTTAATGCCATGTCCTGAATCACCAAATTGCGTCAATAGCCAACAATCAATTGCAGATGAAGAACATGCTATACAACCGATTGAGTTCGTCGGCACACGCCAGCAGGCACAGGCAAAACTGTTGCACGTACTAAAAGCTGCTGAGCGAGCGAATATCGTCGTGGTTGAGGATGATTATATCCGAGTAGAATTTACCTCGCAGATAATGCGTTTTGTCGATGATGTTGAGTTTTACTTTCCGTCAACAACATCTAATAACATTACTATCCATGTTAGATCTGCTTCACGTATCGGAAAGTCTGACTTTGGGGTTAACCGCGAGCGAATAGAACAGATTAGAAATAACGTCAAACTATAGTGACTATAAAAAGATCGATCAACGTAATAACAGGTTAGCTTGTGTCTGTTTCATTTTACTAAAAATGAAACAGATGGAAGTCACCGCCCCCCAGAGATTGGTCTGGGTGCTTGTATAAAGAGCCCTCATGAGTTTGGTTAGTTTCGGGTTATCTACTGCAACATTATCAACTAAACTTCATCAACGGTGGTATCACTGCCACCTCATCAAAGTCTGGAGTTAGTATGAATAGTAAAATTATTGGGATTGTACTTGTTATTGCGGGTATTTTTTTAGCGTTGTGGGGCTACAATATTTATGATGCAGCGAGCTCTCAAGTTACCCGCGCGATAAGCGGTGATACGCCTATTGAAGCCTGGGCTGGAATGGCCGGTGGTATTATTGCGGTTCTAATAGGTATTACAAAGTTGAAATAATGGATTGTGATTAAACGTTGATGTAAAAACATTCAACCATAATGGCTGCCAGCTGATGACTATTTATCAGTAACGTTATTGACTCCAAAAAACCAAATTAATACCTGTAAACAGCAAATGATTATTGGTTTTTACTTTTGAACATTCATTATTATTGGCATCGGTAAAGGTTACAGTAAATAACCTCTGTAACCTTATTTTAGACCTCACCTAAATAACGTTATCCAGCCAGCTTATCGTTAAGTAAATCGAGTCTATCTTGTCCCCAAAATGGCTCATTTTGATACACATAGGTCGGCACACCCAACACACCTTTTTCAATAGCATCTACGGTATTTGATTCGTATATTGCTTCTATTTCGGCTGACAATGCTTGCTGCACAACACCGTCGGCATCTAGATTGAGTGAGGTTAATATTTGTCGGATAACCGCTTCGTCTGCAATGTTTTGATCTTTTGCCCAACATGCTGCCAGTACATTGGCAACAAACTCACTGACAGCTTGTCCAGCTTGCTGTAACACAATAGTACATCTGTCGGCCAAGCCTGGGTCTGCAGGGAAGAAAGCGGGCTGCAGATTAAGGGTTAATTTGCGCTTTGTTGACCAACGAGCTAACTCAATCAAACGATAGTCTTGCCTGGCTTGCAGGCGTTGTTTTACCGGTAACACACCTAATACTGCAAACAATTTTGGCAGTTTAATCGGCTTATAGTTGATAGCAGTTTTGTGCTGTTCAGCCAACGAGGTAAAGGTGTTATGGCCTAAATAGGCATAAGGTGAAAGGCTAGTAAAATAATAATCTATTGCTGTTGTCATGGTTCACATTACCTTTTTAGGCTTATTTGAGGGACTGAGTGATTACACAAGTGTATTTAGCTTATACCTAGCATTAACTGCTAATAGATAGCGGGTAACAGGTAACAAGTAACTGGTAACTGGTAACTGGTAACGACCATAATACAATAATAACGAACAGATAAATTCTAAGTACTATTGCTTAAAGCCTGTCTTTTGGCCACTGAACACTTTTCAACCAAGCTCATAATAAACTAACAATAAACCTTAAAGAATATTAAGTCTCTCTACGATTAAGACCATAATTTAATAAGGTAGAACAACATAAACCTGTTACAGGGCCAGCTGTTGTAACTCACTCTTTAGCGTAAAAAAGTGTTTCACACTCTCGCTAAGTGACTGAGATTGAACATAGTCGGCATGACTCTGTTATAGAGTAATGCCGATAAATACAAAAAGTGCCAAAAGGCACTTTTTGTATTTTAAAGAGGAAAGATACCTCTTTAGCAACTTAGCATTTATTGCGCTGGATTAACGCCAGGGGTAACTTCATCCACACTAAAGTTCGTGTTGGCCGATTGAATGACATTAATCGCTTCAGATGTCAGTGCATTATTGCCTGTCAGTAGGTCATTTAAGTTACCAGACTCTGAATTAACTAAACCTAACTCTCGTAGCATGGCGTCAACCACAGGGGCATTAGCACGATAGTTTAATGCTGCAGTGGTTACTTGCTCTGCAATACCACCCTGAGATTGGTTACCCTCGCCGTTACTCATTTGATTGCCCGTACCATAGCCTTGTAAAATCTTAATACCTTCAATTTTTTCAAGCGGTTTAACGGCTTGAGCAATAATGTCGGGTAAGGCTTTTAATATGGCTAATGATCTTTGCAGTGCAATTTGTTCGTTGCTCAGTACGTTTTCAGCTTCGTACTGTGCCCGCTTACCAGCCGCTTCAACTGCATAGATTTTCTCATCGGCTGAGGCTTTTAGCATTTTAGCGTCTGCACTGGCTCGCGCTTCAATTAAAATGGCGCTAGCTCTATCTTCCGCGGCAACTTTTTCTGATTCAGCTCGAACTGTAACGCCCACGGCCTCGCGCTCAGCTTCTTTACGGGCGTCAATCACCTCAATGTCTTTACGACGATTAGCTTCTGCAGTTTGGCGCGCAGTAATAACCGCTTCTTCTTTTTCTACCTTGGTTTTTTCAGCTTCTGCAGCGCGAGCGCGAGCGGCTGACTCTTCTTCCGACTTAGCAGCTACCGCAATGCGTTTGTCTTGTTCAGATACTTCAATATCGCGTTGTTGCTGAATGCGTGACTGTTCAATAGACTTATACTTTTCAATTTCACGGGTTTCGATGTCTTTGGTTTTTTCAATTTCAGCCGTTTCAATTGCGCGCTCTTTGGCAATTTCTGCTTCACGCTCTTCGCGGGATTTGTTTTCTTTTTGTTTAATGATTTCAGCTTTTTGATCGGCACGTTTAAATTCGAGTGACTGCTGCTGAGCAAGGCGAGCTTCTTCTTCCGACTTTTCGATTTCTAACGATTCTTTTTCCGCTTCAAGATTACGCTGTTCAATTTTGATACGGTTTTCTTGTTGAATATCGTTGGTTTCTTTACGTTTTTCTTCAATGATTTTTGCTAGACGAGCACGACCTTCGGCATCAAATGCGTTATTTTCATTAAAAAATTGCAAGTCAGTTTGATCAAAACCCGTGAGCGACACAGATTCTAATTCTAGGCCGTTTTTCTCAAGGTCATTGGCGACATTGTTCTGCACTCGCTGGACAAAGTCTGCGCGCTGCTCGTGCATTTCGGTCATGGTCATTTCAGCTGCAACGGTACGCAATACGTCGACAAACTTCGATTCCATTAACTTTTTAAGTTCTTCAACACGATTAGTGCGAGTACCTAACGTTTGCGCTGCCATTGAAATCCCTTCGGCATTTGGCGCAACACGTAAATAGAAGTCAGCTTTTACATCCACGCGCATTCTGTCTTTGGTGATCAGGGCATCTTTTTGATTTTTTTCAACTTCAATACGCAAAGTATTCATGTTGACCGAAATAGTTTCGTGCAGCACTGGCAGCACAATTGCGCCACCATCTTTAATGATTTTCTCACCGCCGAACCCCGTACGAACAAAAGCCATTTCTTTACTGGCTCGTTTGTACAGTTTGGCAAAAATAAGTCCAATAATAATCAATCCTAATACTGCTATGCCAGCAATGAGGAGGACAAAGCCGCTTCCTGAATCAAAGTTTGTTAACGTTTCCATCTAATTTCCTTTTAAATACAACTGTGTTTATCAAAAAGTGTCATTGGAATGACATTTTTATTTTTAGGGTATATCTCAATAAGATATTTTTAGGTTAACTGAACCTGGTTGCTGTCCAGACTTTGCCTTGATGAGCGATGAGTACAACATCGACGCCAGGCAAAAATTCGACATCGTCGTGTTCTGGTTCAACTAACACGTAGTGTTTCTGCCCAAATGTGTCCCGAACCACCGCTTCTGTCGGCATGCCTTTTATTGCACGACCTTGGGTGATCTTGCCAACACAACCGCCAAGCGCATCAATTGATATTGCTGAGGTTTCGTTTTTAGGAAGAATATTGGCAATACCATTACCAATAAAGTGGCTTGAAAAAAACATTATGACTAACGCAACAGGTACGGTGATGATTTGGGGTAAGAAACTGCCAAAAAGTTGTGAATAGCCAAAGTTAATCACATACCCTGCTATCGCAAAACTACTTAACGCTAATACAAACCAGATAAGTAACGGTAAGCGATTAAGACACAGCCAACCCAATATACCGGTCATACCGGTAACAGATACCGTGGTATCAACATCTGTATCGACATCGAGTGAAAACCAATTATCAAGTGCACTAAATACACTTAAGCCTGCAATCAAGGCGATGATTTCGAACATCCCCAATATGACCACAATAGCGAGCGCAATTGAAAAGGGTATATTTGCTTGAGCGACTAAAAAAGCCTGCATTGTTTCTCCATAAACCTAACGGGTTAAACTCCATTTGATTGTAAAATATCATGTTATTTTGCAGGAGGATATGAGCGAATAATAATTCCGGATGCTTTTTGAGATGTAAGCCTACTATTATGGATAAATCGGAACCATTTTGATTCGACAATACTCAGACAAAACCGCGCGCATAAAGCAGTGATGCCATAATTGTTGAGAACAACCTAAAACGTAAGTTGAGTGTTTTCTGTGCTTCGACACGACGTAAACACAAACGATACTGCAGACTAATGCAGTGACCTGAGGCCGTGTTATTTGTACGTAAGCTAGCTCATATTGCTAGCTCATATTGCTATCTGATAATACCAACTCTTATTGCTTAGTTATTTGCTAAGTACGATTTAATCTAAACTGTAAATAGGCAGCGATAATGGCATTCGCGTCTTCGACTTGTGGGTAATGCCCCAACGTAGGCAGTTCGGTTACATCTGCATGAGGAATCAATTTACGATAATGATCGATCATGTGTTGGCCCGAGATCGGATCTTTAACCCCAGCGATCAACTTGATCGGTATTGTACTGTTGATAATCGCCCCAACCCAACGTTCGCGGTGTTGTTTACGCTGGGTGATATAGTTAATCAATTTATGCATTACCGCTAAGCCATTATTGTGGTTAAGCAGTTGCCATAAAGCGTCGATAACCTGTGGCGTAGGCGGTGTCGATGGCCCAAATATACGTTGTAAATTAACTGCAAACTTTTGTTTGTTAATTAACTTAGACACCAGAGGCCCTAATGGAGACAGTAGCAAGGTTTGAATGAGCAAAGGTTTGTGGGTTTCGGGAAACAAACCACCATTTAGAAAACACACACTGTTAATGCTCAATGTACTGTTGCCATCAAGTTGTCTTGCTAACAACTCTTGCGCGACCGTATCACCATAGTCATGGGCTAAAATATGATAATGGCTAACGCCAAACTGCTGTAAAACAGCTTCATAAATATCGGCTTGCTGACTGATTAAATAATCAACATTTTTGGGCTTGTCTGAAAATCCAAAGCCCAACATATCAAGAGTTACCACAAAATAGTGTTGAGTTAACTCATGCCACATACCTTCCCAATCCCAACTTGCGCTAGGGTAACCATGAATTAACAATAACGCTGGCGCCTTTCTATCACCCGCTTGACGAGTAAAGATCTGCTGATCGTTAATAGACAAAAATTGCCCCTGCTGTTGCCACTCGCACAGTTGGATCATGACCATATTATCCGTTAAATAATGAGCTTAGATAACAGAATCACACATCATCTCCATATTGGCTAGCATGTGTTTATGGAAATTAATCCATAAAAAATAACTTAGAGTCATATATGTTAATGATAAATAATACTTTAATCGAAACTCATTTTTCGGTCCTTAAATCATCACGAAAGTAGTATTCCCTTCTTATTGCGGTCTGCTAATTCTTAATCTAGTCATAAGCACTTAACCTCCTGCTAATTTCTTGCCTAATTAACGGGAGCGGGTGCTATGATTCCATCTCGTTTAACTTCAACCAAACGACATGTTCAGTTAACTTATTCATTTTCATGAATAGGCTATTAACCATCTGTTATTAGCCTATCCATTTTAACTGATTAACATCGCGAGGAACGTCAGTGTTAACAGATCCATTATTTTGGTTAGTGGCTATTCCAGCGGTATTAATTACCGGGATGTCAAAATCAGGCTTTGCTGGCGGTGCGGGCGGATTAACCGTGCCTTTACTTGCCTTGGCCATTAGCCCTGCTGCTGCCGCGGCAGTCATGTTACCGCTATTGGTTTACATGGACTTTTTAAGTGTGCGCTCTTGGTGGGGAAAACAAAATACGACTCAACTATGGATTTTGTTGCCGGCGGCCATTGTCGGTATTGTGGTGGCTTATCTGCTATTTGATCAACTGAATGAGCAGTATTTACGCGGCTTATTAGGGGTTATTTCGTTAGGGTTTGGTGTTTATGGCCTGACCTTAGGAGAATGGTCACAACGAAAACCATCCTCTTTTATCGGCCGAATTTGCGGCACGATTGCTGGCTTTACCAGTTTTGTTGCTCATGCCGGTGGGCCGCCATTAAATGCTTATTTAATCCCACTACGTTTGCCCAAAACAGAATACTTAGGCACTGCGGTGGTATTTTTTGCGGTTGTGAATGCAGTAAAGTTAATTCCCTACAGCATGCTAGGACAAATTAACCTTAGTAATTTATTAGTCTCCGCACTATTGGCGCCAATTGCCTGGGTTGGGGTAAAACTCGGGCTGCGCATTCAAGATAAGTTTGATGAAAAACAGTTTAAAAAAATCATCCTAAGCTTAATGATAGTGGTAGGTTTACGCTTACTGTGGACGGCGCTGATACCATAATTGATGTGGTAATATTTGATGTCGCTATAACAAGCTCAACAATATAAAGAAGGTAAAATATGAGTGCTGATAATCGCTATTTTTATGAACCTAGTAAAGGTCATGGCCTGCCACATAACCCACTCAATGCCATTATTGGCCCACGCCCCATTGGCTGGATTGCCTCTCGCAATACCCAAGGCCAGCGAAATCTAGCGCCTTATAGTTTCTTTAACTGCTTTAATTACGATCCGCCAATTATCGGTTTTGCCAGTACTGGTTGGAAAGACAGCGTCGCCAACATTGTTGAAACTGGCGAGTTTGTATGGAACTTAACTACCCGCAGTTTAGCCGCGCAAATGAACCAAACCTCTGCCGCATTACCCCGTGGTACTGATGAATTTGAATTTGCCGGACTAACGCCAATAGCAGGCAACATTGTTAAAGCCGATCGCATTGCACAAAGCCCAGTCAGCTTCGAATGCAAACTGTCGCAATGCATTCAGTTAACCGCAGCTAATGGTGACAAAATTGATACTTGGCTAGTACTTGGTGAAGTAGTGGCTGTGCATATTGAAAAGCACTTGCTGAGCGCAGAAGGGATTTATCAAACAGCATTAGCTGAACCCGTATTACGTGCTGGCGGCCCATCGGCTTATTATGGTATTTCTGACGAGTTACGTTTTGATTTACATCGCCCGACTTTATAAGTTGAATAAATGATGGATGCTAAACGATGGATAATGAGCAACTTGCTTCACATCAGCCAGAAATAGCCTTAACGAGATAGCTTTGAAAATTCCAAACCGTATTTTACAAACAATTAGTCAGGCTATTTCGGCAGATAGAGTCACTCATATAGAGGTAATTCAACCGCTTTGGGGTGGTTATGGCCAATTATTTCGCGCTTATGTAACAGGCAAACAGTACTCATCGGTGATTGTGAAATATATCTGTTTGCCTCAACCGGAGTCGCATCCTCGAGGTTGGAATACTCCACTGTCGCATCAGCGTAAATTACAGTCGTATCAAGTAGAAGTGAATTGGTACCAACACTATGCAAATAATCATACACAGCAGCAATTCAGTCCTCTTCCGCGTTGTTTGTATGTAGACCAACAAGCCAATGAAACCCTATTAGTATTACAGGACTTGCATACCCTGGGGTTTACCCAAGTCAGAAAAACCGCCACATCTGCCACCGTACTCGCGTGCTTAACGTGGTTAGGGCATTTTCATGCTAAATACATGCACGTAGAGCCAAAAGGACTTTGGCCTATTGGTACATATTGGCATCTCGATACGCGACCAGACGAGTTAGCCGCTTTAGCCCACAGCCCACTTAAGTCGGCAGCCCATCTCATCGACGATGCCTTGAAACAATGTCCATTTCAAACCTTGGTGCATGGCGATGCCAAATTAGCTAACTTTTGTTTTAGCCAGAATGACCATGCTGCAGCAGTCGATTTTCAATATATCGGCCAAGGTTGCGGCATGAAAGACGTAATAATGTTGTTAAGCAGTGTATTGAGCTATCACGAACCAGAAGCGTTAATTAATGGTTATCTTAATCATTATTTTGCCGCGCTAACCCAAGGCCTAGCTGAGTGTCATCCGTTAATCGATCCACTTGAGGTACAACAAAAATGGCGACCTTTATATTGTGTGGCTTGGGCTGATTTTCAACGTTTTATTAAAGGTTGGAGTGTTGAGCATTTCAAAATCAACTCATATACCGAAACGCTAACCGAACAAGCGATAAAACAACTCGCCACAGCCTAACCTCATTATTGCTGATTAATTAACCATCCAAAAGTTATTATCTTATCCCAATTGGCTAAGGCTGCTATTGCCGTCTACAGTTGATAAACACTGTAGTATTTGTTGCCCCATCCATCGGTTATTTATTACCAGCAAGCACTGCAATCCGCTGTCTAGTTCAAGTAAACATAGCTTCGTTTTGGATTTGTATAAACAAAGCCATAAGCTAGGAAGTCACCATATGGAAAGTCCGTTTACGTATATTTTAATCACCTTGTTTTTTTCTAGCATTCTGCTGTCGATAATCTTTTTCATGACATGGCAAACCATGGGAAAACAAAAATATGCGTTAATGTTTTCATTATCTTTTTTAGCCTCAACAGTGCTGTGGGCTAATAGTCTGTTTAAAAGCTTATTTCTTTCTCACGAACTGTATTGGATGATAGGTTGCAGTGTTTCCATGCTGTCGGTGGTGCTCGGGACATGGGGGCATTGCTTACGCACTAACACTAAAATCCATCCCGCAACACTGCTAGGCATAGGCGTATTTGGGATGATGCTAACCTATTACTTTACGTATATTAGCCCCCACCTAGGCTTAAGAATGTCGTTGTATTTATACGTTGATGTGTTGTTATTGATGATCACCAGCGTGGTGATTATTAAACACCGCACCAAATCACGCCCTGCCGAAATTGGTGCGTCGTTAATGCATTTCATATTTGCAATGTGCATATTGGTTGCAGCGAGTATCGCACTATCCCAAGGTAAAGAGATGGATGTAGAACTTATAAAGCTCTACGCCATTGTTAACTTTACCGCCCTACCTGCGGCTTATGTTGGGATGTCAGTATTTGTGATTTATATGCTGGCTTCTGATTTGGCCGAAGAAATGAAGTTGCTGGCGATGACAGATCCGCTGACTGATTGCTTTAATCGTCGGGGATTTTATAGCCACGCAAAACAAAAATTACTTGAGTTACAAAAGCAGCCGCAACATGCGTGCCTCATTTATTGGGATATAGATAAGTTTAAAGCAATTAACGATCAGTTCGGCCATGCTGGCGGCGATCAAGTATTAATCAGCATTACCCAGTTAATCAAACAACATATAAAAAAAGACGACTTAATCGGCCGCATGGGCGGTGAAGAGTTTGTTATATTAATCGAGCGCAGCAATTATCAGGAGGCTATCAATGTCGCCGAGCGATTAAGGGCCATGATTAACCAAACACCTATTGTTTATTGCGGTCAGCAAATTAGCGTGACCGCCAGTTTTGGGGTCGTTGAACTCAGTAACCAAGACATACCAATAGAACAAGCAATCGATCTCGCCGACAGCGCGTTATATCAAGCCAAAAGCAGTGGCAGAAACAAAGTAGTCTTTAGCGAACTCAGCTCAAGATAGTTCACTACCTCTGAATCGAAGCCACTCCAGGAAAACGATGAGCGATTGACCAAATGAGGGACAGGTTAGTTAACTTCGATTCGAATATTATCGCTTAATGTTTCTAGCTGTGAAATTAACAATGCGATAGTCACATTTTCCGGTAATCTTAATGTCAGCTTAGCGCTGTACACCGTTTTACCTAAACTGGTGACTTGCACACGGTAACATTCCTGGTGGTCTACGCTTACCTCAAGATCGGCTAAAATTTGATTCATATCATGGGTTAAACCTGAGCGATCATTGCAATCTAGAGTGAGTTTACATTCTTGTGATAGACGAACAGAATCATGCTCATATTCTGCATAGACGAATGTTAATTGTGAAAACTGTTGCTCTAATGCTTGTTTTAATGCCGCTTCCTTATCGGCATCTATCATCACCCTCATCATGGCCACAAATTGCCCGTCGAGTTTAATGACTTTACTGGTTTCCCAACTTGCACCTATTTCACGGCTAACTTGGGCAAGTGATTGCAGTAGATTAGGCTTTAAAGTCCCTAATACTGTAGTGATAAACCTATGTTGCATATAACCTCCGATGCCAATAAACCACAAACATGCTGGTATATTTAATGTGGTTTTAGTTAAAGCCTAGCTACAGACTAGCTATCACACGAAAGCGCGTCTGTGGTCTAGCACACAAATCAAACAAATGAGTTGTCATCTGCGACCAAACATCTCGATAGGTGAAGTAATCGAACGGGTAAATACGCTTGGTATAATACGCAAAGTAGCAGCAGAAAATTGTCGGTGCTAGTCGGCATTTATTGACCATAGAGATAAATTTTGCAGCAAATGTTATTTTTGCAGGCCACAACAAACTTAGTGAATTTGTATCGCTTGCATCACAAAATTACGTTTATCAGCTACGGCTTAATAACCCAAGTGAATGGTATAACGATGCTGTTTTTGAGACTTATCACACCAATAGCAACAACTTGAACTATGTCACGCCATTCCGATGCAATGTCATTATCTAATTGAATTTAAACAACTTATTATAATCATCCCAGTCACCCTTAAACTGCCCCACAAAAACAACCGGTTAAGTCATTGTTTTTAAAGATAAATATTTATTTTACCATTAACGCTACATGCCCATTATTGCTTATTGCTACCCATAGACGCTTTCTCTAAAATGCGCGCCTTGCCCATAAGGGTACAGATTCACTTTTAGCGGCATTACATTCGCCGTTGAACTTTTCCATTAGAGGAACACAATGTCTACAAAATTAGCGAATCCGGCACCATTAGGATTAATGGGCTTTGGCATGACAACCATACTGCTCAATATCCATAATGCTGGCTATTTTCCAATTGATTCGATGATCCTCGCAATGGGGATTTTCTACGGTGGCATTGGCCAAGTTATTGTCGGTATGATGTGCTTTATGCGTGGCGACACTTTCGGCACCACCGCGTTTACTTCATACGGCTTATTTTGGTTAACCTTAGTGGGTATTATCTTAATGCCAAATATGGGCATAGCCGCCAGTCCTGCACACTTTATGGGGTGGTATCTAACGCTATGGGGCACCTTTACTGCCTTTATGTTTGTAGGATCGTTACGTTATCCACGAGCAAAACAAGTAGTATTTGGTTCATTAACTATCTTGTTTTTCTTATTGGCCGCTCGTGACTTTACCGATAATGCGTTGCTTGGCACGATTGCAGGTTTTGAAGGTATTTTTTGCGGAGCAAGCGCCATTTACTTTGCCATGGCCCAAGTGCTTAATGCTGAATACGGCCGAACTATTTTACCTGTTGGAGAGTTAACTCAGTCTAACACTCAGGTTCAGCCCCAAACAGCTGAAGCAGAAAAAGTGACCTTACACTCGGTTAAAGCATAAATAATCAGAGCTAGGTATAAATACTTAACAGGTCGATGCATTGCATCGACCTTTTTGTTTGCATAAATTAATGCACCAAACGACAGCCACATACGGTATTACTCGGCTGAAATAATACCACTGCATAATCTTTAGTTTCATCGCGTTCCAACACCTGGATGCTTAATGAGTGCATGCCATTCTTGTTTAAATTTATTCCGCTCACATACGACAAATATTCATAATGTGCTGGGGTCTCGAAACTGCTTCCGCCCAAATACTCTTGTTTAGTGGTCACTGAAATATCGTACATTTGCCTTTGAGCATCAATTTTATTTACTTTGCCCGTCATCGCTAATGTGCCAGCAGAATTGCCCTCTAAGTCATAATAGCGATAGTTAATTTGGGCTAAACCATCTTTAGAGACTAAATCGACCAATAAGTAATGATCGCTGTCTACTGTACCAACTTCATGATTAAACAGTTCAGAACTGCAGCTCAACATAAAGCTTGGAGCCTTAGATGTTAGCGAGTAAATGGCGCCAATACTGGCCAGCAAACACAGCAGAATGACAATATTGATGGCCCATAATCCTTTTCTTGCCATTGTACTAACGCCCCTGAGTTCTATGAGATGAGGCAAGTCGAACAGGTAACGAGTCGCAAATATTCACTTGTTCAAGCCATTCTGGATTGATAAACCGTTTAGGTTGGCGTAAGTCGCTAATTTTTAAATTACGAATAATAGATTGGCCAAAATAATCACCTCTTAGAGTAATATTCAATACTTGCTTGTCATGCGATAAAGATAAAAAAGCTCTATTCCATACCGTTTCAGTACAACCTAATAAACTTTGTGTGAGATGTTGCCCTTGATCAATCAGCAACTCATTATTAGTGTTTGAGGGGGAATACAAAATCACATCGACTTGCTGACCTGAATCTAAGGTTGCAGTTTCTATGCTCAACGGCATGGTTGGGCTGACAGCATGGCCGACTTGATTAAACCACCATAAACTTACCAGCGACACGCTAATAAGGGCAATGACCACCAGCAAAGCTTGTAAAGGTCGAATGAATACGCGGCCCAATTTATTGTCGGTTTCTTTACGGGCACGATGATGCCTTAGCAAATAACCTTGGCCTTTTACTGTTTCGATAAGCGTTTCATATTGTGGTCCAAGAAAAGACCGTAAGGTAAAAATAGCCCTAGCGACTGACGCTGAACTTAAATGTGACTCGTCTTCATGACCTGACTCTAATAATGGTTTAGCAACAACTTTCCCTTGATACTCGACCAATAAAGTCAGCACATGTAATTCGGCTCTGGGAAGATGCCACACCACCCCAGTTTCCTGGTTAATCAACTCCCCTTTGTCGATACTGAACCTGCAATGCCCCAATTGCATGTAGACCGCCTCTATAATTGACCTAATTTCGACATACTGAAGTGTATGCATAAAATCTTATTAATTCTGTGATCCTGATGCTTAAGCACTTTATTCCTTATAAAATGTAAGCCTTTAAATGTGCAAACTAATCAATTTGTGAGCGATATCACGTCATTTCATGATTTTAAAAACAGACTAAATGGCTGAGAAGATGTATGAAATGTGGAAAATAATGAGACTTACATCATGAAAACTCTTAAATTTAAGCCAAATTGTCCGTAAAAAAACGATGCCATAATCACTAAAAATCCATATTTCAATCTGCTATCTTTATCTGCTTTGAATCACATTTTTAATTGCTCCATTGCTTATTGTTACCACATCAAGTTGTTAGCTCGTTTTTTACTAGCAACTCAAAAACCCCCCAACACTAGAGATTGGGAATAATAAAATAACGATGAGTAAAGGGTGATTATTATGAGCATGAACAGACGTCAAGCATTGACACAGATTATTGGTTTAAGCACTGCAGCAGCTGGGGCAACATTATTAGGCACGTCTGCATTTGCTGCCACAGACGCAGATGGAAACTACCGTTTAGAACTAGGTGAAAAACTTAAATATGCGCCACTTGATGCGATGCTAACAGCAAAGCTTGCCTATGAAACGGGGGGCGGTTGTATGCACCAAGTGTTTCACGCCATTGTGACTATGCTAGCGGCATCTGGCAGCGTTGACGCCAGTAAGTTTGCCACTATCCCTACTGCATTAGCAGGCTATGGTTGGGCAGGCGTGGTTGGCCAAGGAACATTGTGTGGCAACCTTAATGCTGCCGGTATGTTGATTAATATTCTTGATGATATTAATGGGCAAAACAGCGCCATTATTGGTGCATCGTTCCGCTACTACGAAACTAACGATTTACCTTTATCATCTGCTGAGTTCATTGCGGGCATTGGCTCTACAGATGCTAAATCACTCGAAGTAGGTAAAACCTCTATTGCTAACAGCCCACTGTGCCATTCATCTATTAGTAATTGGTCTGCGGCATCTGGAAAGCCTTTTGCGTTAAAAGGTGAACGTTGCAAACGCCTCTCTGCCAGCATGGCTTTTTATATTGTTGATTTACTCAATCGTGCCAATGCCGGTGAAGATATTTCAGTATTAGCAGAAGCAAAACCGTCTGCTGAAGCGCAGGCATGTCAGTCTTGTCATGGCGTTACCGAAACGATGGGCTCTGCAGCTAGCGTGAAAACGGATATGGAATGTACCACTTGTCACACAGGGCATTACAATTAAGGAGCGCATCATGAAGGTTAAATATCTTAGCGCCATATTAGCGAGTTCATTGTTAATCTTTGGCTGTAATAGCGACAATGATGACGAAGTTGTCACTGAGCCACCAGTGGTTGTTATTCCCCCTGTTGTTGTGCCACCTGTTGTTGTGCCACCAGTAGTAGTTGTACCGCCTGTTGTTGATGGCGTGAGTATTGATGATGCCAGCACTGTGGTGGTTAAACTCGACACATTTGACTCCATTACTGGCGCACTATCATTCACTGTTGCTAATAGTGAAGGTGAAGCGCTAACGAACGTAGCCAATTACGATATTGTGTATTTTGGTTTTCCTGACCCGGCCTCACCTTCCATAAAGCCTAAAGCTTGGAAACGTTGGCATGTCACTCAAAACTATCAATGCGATAGTACAGCCACCGACACCTGTACAGGCACATTAGAAGCGACAGATACTGCGGGTAAATATACTTTTAATGTGAGCGATCTCGACTTACAAAGTAAAGCATCGGCAAATGCTGAAATGGTCTTTAAGGTTGCGGTCCAAATTAAGGGCGCGCTTGCCAGTAATGAAATTGAGTTGATTGACCCAAGCAATTAATCATCATTCAGCCTCCCCCCGGCTAATGGCGAGAGAAAACCACTTGTGCTCATTAGCTTCAGGCTATTTGCCGCAGCACTACACTGCGGCTCTTTTTATCATTTTCGCAGCACGGCTTGAATATACAAAACTGGGTATGCACCGCTTAGATAAATAGTTTAACACTGTATAGCTGTGAATATTGAAAACAAAAAAAGGGTTTCAGCAGCGCTGAAACCCTTTTTTATTCAACCCTGGCTACTGATAAATTTAACGAAGCTGTTGCATTAAGTATGCGTAAACCATTGAACTTAACTCGGCGGCCTGAGTATTGTCTGCCGCGCCAGCATGGCCACCTTCAATGTTTTCGTAATACAACACATCTATGCCCATGTCTTCCATTTTCGCCACCATTTTACGCGCATGCGCTGGGTGCACACGGTCATCACGTGTTGACGTGGTGAAGAACACTTTAGGGTATTTAACCCCTTGTTTTAAATTGTGATATGGCGAATAGGTTTTAATGTATTCCCACTCTTCTGCGATATCAGGGTTACCATATTCGCCCATCCAACTGGCACCAGCCAATAACTTGTTATAGCGCTTCATGTCCAACAATGGCACCTGGCACACTACAGCGTTATACAGCTCAGGACGACGAGTAAATGCAGCACCCATTAACAAACCACCGTTACTACCACCTTGAATACCAAGATGCTTGCTTGACGTAATTTTACGGGCAATTAAGTCTTCAGCAATGGCTTCAAAGTCTTCATACGCTTTATGACGATGTTGCTTTAACGCTGCTTGATGCCAAGCTGGGCCGTACTCTCCACCACCACGAATGTTAGCAAGTACATAAACACCGCCCTGCTCTAACCAGTTTTTACCAATAGTGGCCGAATAGGCTGGTAAGCGCGATACTTCAAAACCGCCATAACCATAAAGTAATGTAGGGTTACTGCTATCGAGTTTAATGTCTTTAGCCATCACCACAAAATAAGGCACTTTTGTGCCGTCTTTTGACTTAACAAAGTACTGTTTCGTGACAAACTTATCGGCGCTAAATTGTTGCGGCATGGCTTTAATTTTATCGGTTTTTAAGCTTGCACCATTTAAGCGATATAAACTGGCTGGTTCTAAAAAGCTGGTGTAATTAACAAAAAAATCATCACTATCACGTTCAACATCAAACACACTTAAGGTGCCATTGGCTTCAAATGGCACAGGTTTGCTTTGCCACTCACCTTTATCGTTTTGCATGTATCGTACAAGTTTGCTTTTTACATCATCTAGCCAAGTGACAAAAATGGCATTCTGGCTAAATGCGACTTGTGAAATAGAAGCATGCTTCGTTGGCGATACCAGTTCACTAAACTCAGGTTTTTGCGCAATGAGTTTATCAACGGGTGTGTAAACAATGGCACCTTGTTTGAAAGTACCTTTGGGGGTGACTAAATCGCTTTTTAACTCTATATATAGCTGACCTTTAAAGTAACCTTTTAAATCGGCATCTTTAGGAATAGGCAGCGACACTAACTTACTATCTTGATAAACATAATGTTTAGCGGTGTAGAAGGTTAAACTTTCTGTGACGATATTCAGCGGTGTTTTATCATCAAACATCACATAACCCGACACGGCAACTGAGGCTTTATCACCTCTAAACACTAATTTGGCTGCAGATAACGGTGTGCCGCGTTTCCATAATTTAACCACACTTGGATAGCCTGAATCCGTCATGCTTTGCGCATCACCAAAATCAGTTCCGACAAACACGGTATCTTTATCAATCCAGCTTAACCTTGACTTAGCTTCAGCCAACACAAACGGCTTTTGAGTGCTGTCGACAAACGCTTTTGCGGTTAAATTAAATTCTCGCACCTCAGCGGCATCTGCGCCCCCACGAGACAACGACACAAAGCAGCGCTCGTTCTGTGGATATTGGCATTCAATGCCCTTAAATACCCAATTAACCCCCTCTGCTTTACCAAGGGCATCGATATCAAGCACGGTTTCCCAGTTGGGTTCAGCCTTAGCATATTCCGCCAGTGTGGTACGACGATAAATACCACGCTCGTGGATTTCGTCTTTCCAAAAATTATACAAATAATCGCCAATACGAGTGGCATAAGGAATACGGGCTTTATCGTTTAAAATCTCTAGGCTGTTTGATACTAAGTTATCAAAACCTGAGTAAGCCTTAATGTGTGTTGCAGACACAGCATTTTGCTGCTTAACCCACGCCAGCGGCTTAGCGCCTTCAACATCTTCTAACCAAATATATTTGTCTTCTTCTGCATTAACTGGTGTAGCCATTGTCATCGCACTCGCTATACATAAGGGTATGATTCGCTTAAGCATTAAAAATTTCCTTTTTTGTTATTTGCTTGCGGCATTTTACTAGCATGCATCTACTTTATAGGATCCATGTAGATGTTCAATCGATAAGGAGAGCAAACAGTAACAGGCCATGCCCCATAACAGAGCAAATTATTGCTAGATTATCATGCCAATTTGGTCGACTAAGCAGGTATAATGTCGCGCTAAACATTGCTCTACCCATTCAAACAAATAAATACAGGCACCAACATGGCCAAAACCGCAGCAGCATTACATATTTTAGTTAAACACCAAACTCAGGCTGAAGACATCATTAAGCAGCTTAATAACGGTGCTAAATTTGATGTTTTAGCCAAAAAACATTCTAGCTGTCCTTCGGCCAAAAGCGGCGGCAATTTGGGTGAATTTAAAAAAGGTCAAATGGTGCCACCATTCGATAAAGTCTGTTTCAACGGCGAGCTCATTACGCCGCACCTCGTCAAAACCAAATTTGGCTGGCATGTGGTGAAGGTACTTTATCGCACCTAGCAATCGTCGGATTGAAAAGAGTAACATCGACAATAGTCGCGCATATAGTGAACCGTATTTCGAATGAGCCACACTTCGAATGAGCAAGCCCAGAACAGTTCAGTCATAAATAAATACTAAGTTGTGGGCTTGATATCAACGCCCACTTTTAAAAACACCAACGACTTACAATATTTACTTGCGCAGTTTGATCGACAACTCACCATCACGAATTTGAATATCATCAACACCATCAGCAAAAGCATTCCAAAAGCCACGATCGCCAAACTCACCGACCAAGTTAACGTTTTTCATGTTTCCTAGCCACGCATTCGGAATAGGCACGCCCATTAAGCTCACGCCAACTAGCGCAACAACTGGACGACGATTAGCATCAAGATGAATATCAAGCCCAGTATTCACGCGTAAAATCTCCCCAGCCATAATCGGAAAGTCGTCTGGGATCGGGATCAGCATTTTGGCACTGGCTAAGTTATTAGAAAAATCAATTGCGACACGCTGAGCAAAATCAGGATTACGACCAATCATCGAATTCACTTCTTTCTCACTAAATGTCACTTGCCGATCAGCGTCAAACTCACGATACGCTTCAGGGGTTAACTCATCACTATCTGCACTAACATTATCAGTAGTACGGGAATCACCACTTGATGCTGTAACCGCTGAGCGAGGTTCAACTTGCCAACCTAACTGAGTCAATTTTTGATCCAATTGTTGCTCTTCTTTAGCGTTTAAGCTGACTGGGGTAAGCGGTGACGGAAAGATATAAGTGCGGATAATAAAAAATGTCAGCCCTGCTGTAACAAGCATCGTTGCTGCAATAATCAGTAACAGTTTGGCTCCAGAGGCACCAGTTTGCCGACTGCGCGGTGGTGACTCATTGATTGATAAAGCTCGCATGATATGCCCTTTGTTATTCTCTTATTGTGCATCATGGTAATGCCCTACTCGACTAAACAGCAAATAAAAAACTGTTTTGTGGTTAAAACCAAAACACACAACGTTAATAATTTGTTAACCAAATGAATTTTATGTTACAAAATAAGTGTAGAAATAATTTAACTGCTGAAGACTAAGCCACGTTGATGTCTATAAAGCAGAGTTAACCACCACAAAATAATAACAAATAGGAATGCTTATTCTATGAAACTATCGACTATTTCAATGTCACTATTAGCTCTTGGTCTTACAGCAACGGCACATGTACAAGCAAGCGACGACCGTTATGTCATTCAAGTTGACCCACAAAAAAAAGGGATTGTAAAAGCTCTTGCCAAAAAATTAGGTGCACAAATTAATGTTGATGGAGAAGGTTTTATCGCCGCGACGTTTACCGGCAAAGATTTAGATCAAGTTAAAGGATTACTCAATAACCCACACGTTAAATTAATTGAAGAAGATCAACGACGTCATTTAATGGGCTTTTCCGACGACATTGGTAATCCAATGACAACCCAAATAACACCTTATGCAGTTTATCAATCGCAAGCCGATCAGGTCACATTCAACCCTAATGCGGGCATCAAAGTATGTGTAATCGACTCAGGTCTCGATCGCAGTAATGCTGATTTTGTGTGGAATAATATTACCGGTAACAACGACAGTGGTACAGGCAACTGGGACGAGAATGGTGGTCCACACGGTACACATGTAGCCGGAACTATTGGCGCTGCAGATAACGGTTTTGGCGTTATTGGCATGGCTCCTGGTGTTGATATGCACATCATCAAAGTATTTAACGCCGACGGGTGGGGTTACTCATCTGATTTAGCTCAAGCTGCAAATCTTTGTTCACAAGCGGGCGCCAATATTATTAGCATGAGTTTAGGTGGCGGCGGTTCAAACTCAACAGAATCAAATGCATTCCAAAGCTTCAGCGATGCTGGCGGGCTCGTCATTGCAGCTGCAGGTAACGATGGCAATAATGTGCGTTCATATCCTGCAGGTTATTCATCAGTGATGATGATTGGTGCCAATGATAGCAATAACGTTATTGCAGATTTCTCTCAGTTCCCGACATGTACATCGGGTAAAGGTCGTAAAGTAACAACTGATGAAACCATTTGTGTTGAAGTTTCCGCCGGCGGTGTAGATACCCTTTCAACCTATCCAGCAGGGCAAGCTACTGCGTCAAATTTATCAGCAGACGGATTCGCTCTTTCCTCATCGGCAATGGAAAACGCAGGTTCAGTAGTGGGTAACACATTTTACATGGGAACAGCTGAGTCAACCAACTCAGGTGCTAACGGTAATATTTGTGTGATCGACCGTGGTGTAATTTCATTTTACGATAAAGTCGCTAACTGTGAAGCATCTGGTGGTGTCGGTGCCATTATTATTAATAATGAACCAGGCATGCTGTACGGTACATTAGGTGATACTAATGCGACAAGTATTCCTGCCGTTGGGGCAGCATTTGAAGATAGATCAACCTTAGTTAATGCGGCAACTGCAAATATTGATATTGGTACATCAGACTTTGGCTTTATGAGTGGTACTTCTATGGCTACTCCTGCGGTGTCGGGAATTGCAGCCTTAGTATGGTCACAACATAACGAATGTACGGGCAGTGAAATCCGTGCAGCACTTAAAGTCACAGCGTTAGACGCCGGAGCATCAGGTAAAGATGACTACTTTGGTTATGGTATTGTGCAAGCTGCTGCTGCAGATGCTTATTTATCAAGTAATGGCTGTGCAGGCGGTGGGGTAACTCCGCCACCAACGGGCGGCGATATTACATTGTCACTTAATGGTTATAAATCGAAAGGCGTTAACAAAGTTGATTTAACCTTTGGCGGTGCAAGTTCAGCCAATGTAGACATTTTCCGCAACAACAGCAAAGTAACCACTACGGCAAATGACGGTAGCTATACAGATAGTATTTCAGCAAAAGGCGGTGGAACATACACTTATCAAGTATGCGAATCTTCTACTGCCACTTGTAGTGCAGAAAAAAATGTCACGTTTTAATTAGCTAGAAACAAACGTTATTAATGAGGCTATAGCTTAAATAGTCCGAACAAAAAATCATCTCAATTTGAGATGATTTTTTATTTTTTAAAACACTCAATGCCACATGTACTTCAATTGTGCTTTGCTAGTATTGTGTCAAGCTCCGCTAAAATCTCGTCAATAGTTGTAAGTTGTAAGTTGTATAGCATGACGAGTACAAATCAGTAATGCCAAGCCCTTGTTAAAAGCATGCTGGACCATAAAAAGAATATTAAAAACGCAGTGCAAATTCCAACATTTATCACGGTGTGATCTCGATTTTCTATATCTCTTTTTTGTCATTAAGCATATTGAAATACTAGTATTACATCGATAGCAGAATAATGAGCTTTATACTCAGTAAAGGTTAACCAAACAACCAAGCTCCACCTTTGAACAACAGACAAACCCCTGCACCCATCATAAATAAATAGCTAAAAATAAAACCAACGGCGCCACTAGAAGGACCAGTCCCATCTAAGCGAATAATCATTCCACTGATATAAAACAAGCTAAAAAAGTTTAGCATCATACTCAACATAAAATAGTCACCCATGACGGGAAGCACACCACCGATAACACTACAAATGAGTAGCAAAAAGTCGCTAAACTTTTCTTTGGTTATATATTTTTTCTCTAAAACTCGGACACAAAATACCACCAGCATAATCGCTAAATAAAGCAGTGAAATTGATAATGCGGAGTACATTCCTTGTTGTATTGTTACCGCCGTAACCTCTGATGTTACAGCGGTGTTTTGACTTGAGCCTGTAAATAAACCTGCAATAAAATGACCTATGCCAAATATTATCAACCACGCAATAGCGAATGAAATGAGATCATCGCGAACAATAGGATGGCTTGCCTTATGGTTAACCATTTTGGCCAATAGCAAACCGAATAACGTGATTGCAGCCAGTAAGCTTAACGCATACCAGTATTGGTCTAGATAGAAGAAAGCAAAGCTGGGAGGAATAACTAAAAAGGATTGATAAAACTCGTTTTTTTTCGTTGTCAGGCCGGTATCTTTATAAAATGCCAAATACACAATTAACGGTTGAGAAATAACAACGGCAATACAAAGGGTAACAATATCCATATAAAACATCCGTGTAGTTAAACGAAACATACAGCACCATGCCATACCGGGCTTAGTATAAACGCCAATATTGTAAACTCAATCAATAATGCATCGCCGTTAATATAGACATGATGAACTATCACTATAATCCCTCAACACAACACCAAGCAGGCAGGCATGAATAAGCCTATGAATTATTACAGATTTTTATTCATGTAGTTAATTCAAGTAGTTGATATGTTGTAGAGTAATAAGACAGAGCAATTAAGATAGAGTCATGAAACGGAGCTACAAGACTGAATCACTAGACTGACGTTAATAGTAGCGGCGACTCTGAGGCCGTAAACAATACATCAATCATATCGACAGTTATCATGAATAGATAATGAGGCTTGCACCAGTATTATGAAAACGTGATAAAATCACAACTTAGTCAATTAACATTACAAGGTATAGCAATGAACCCGATTCTTGCCATCTTCAAAGAACACAATATCAGTGACGTACAAATTAATGAGTTGTTCCAGACGTTAACTGAAAACCCATTCGCAGCAATGGCAACTATTGGTCAATTAGGTATTCCTGCAGAAAAGCTACAACAGTTGATGGGCATGGTGATGCAAAACCCAGCCTTGATCAAAGAAGCTGTGGTAGAACTTGGCTTAGATTTTTCAAAAGTTGAAGCGGCAAAAGCCCAGCTACAACCATAAGCACTAAGCTATTAAAAATGCACTAACAAAAAACGGCCAGTATCTAAGATGCTGGCCGTTTTTGATTTCATCGGTTTGTTACTAACGGGCTGAATAAATAGTTTGAATTGTCTTTTTTATTTCAGAGCTCAAGAAATCGTAACTATTAAGTTCTTTTTCTATGGCTCTGTATGCTGACGGGCTGCTATTAACTGCTGAATTAAAAAGTTCAGTAACCAGTTTGTCAGCACTTGGTGGTTGATATGCACTCCATTGGATCAGTGCTACAGCAGCTTCATATTGCCCCATATTAGCAAGTGTTGTAAGCGACACCTGACTTAGTTCACTGTTTGGGTCTCTCGAGTTAATTATTTGCTGTAGCTTAGGAACAAGCTTTTCTTGAGTAATATTCTCCATGCTATTCATTGCAATACTGGACTTATCACCAAGGCTATCGATTTGATTAATAATAAAATCGAAACTTGATTCTGAAGCATTTTTCGCAATAGCATTGGCAATATCAGATAAAAAGATATTATCGCTATCCATACGACTAAAACTCGATTCAAACAAACTCATATGAGTATCAGAACGAGCTATTTTTTGTAGTGATTTTTTCGCCGAATATATCGCATTCGAATCGGTAATGGGAGTATTTTCTAGTGTCGTTAGGAGCAATGAAACCGATTCATGGGTATTTATTACGGCTAGTAAACTTAATAAATACTCTTGATTTCTGGATGTTAAGTTAACATCTGGTTGCTGCAATAATTGGCTAATTTCTGCCAATATTTGTGGGTTGCTCGTCTGTTTCAATGAATTAATGAGTTGCTTTTCAAGACCTATATCTATTTTACCCGCAGTTAAGAGGGTTTTGATTTCCCCCCATACATCAAAGAGCTCATCGGGTGATATCGACTTAGTTGTTGGCTTAGACATTGCGGTTTCAATTTTTGCTATTGGTGCAATTTTATCTGGAGCATTATTCACTAAGTGAGTGACATTTTTTGCATCACTGGCAGCTTGAACAATATTTTGACCTTGTTTGCTCGCATCAGAAACAACATAAGTCGCGACAGAAATAATGCCAATAGCTAAAAGGATAATAATCTTCTTTTTCATATAATTACTGCTCCCAGCCAATTTGTACCCGAACCGATTCAAACATTGAGTATAAATCACTCACTTGTTGAGTCTGTTCTGTATGGATTACATTGTATGCTGTACTAGAAAAAGATAAATCAACATTTCGAGCAACAGGAATCAATAACTCACTCAACTGTTGGCTATAAGCAGGAACGATACCATCACCAATAAAACTATCTCTTGTTTGGCCATTCTCAATATAACGCAGGGTACTTGGATGTGGATGATCACCCCCGAACCATGCGCCATAATCATATAGATCATAATCAGAACCTAATCCAACATCCTCTGCTAATATGCCAAAGTTGGTTCCACGATAACTCAATTGAGCAATAATGATATTTTCAAGAGCTAAAATATTACCATTTAACTCTATTATTTCTGTAGATTCTGGCGACAAAAAGTCAATACTGGGAACTCTTAAATCTATATACTCATAATCTAAGTACCATCGTTCTCCAGCTAACATTTTGACAACTTCCCAGTTATCTTCACACATGCCACTATCATTTTGATAAGAAATTTGTGGGATACAATTTAATTCCATAAAACGATAAAAACGCCCTAAAGGTGAGCCTTGATGTGGAGTACCAGTAGTAACTAAACTTTTAACGTATTCTTTATATAGTGAATCCGAATTTTGTAAATAAGCTCTAGCAGCTAACCCACCGCGACTGTGTCCAAGCAAAACAACTTCAGTATCTATACCTAATGCAGTCACAATTTGGTCAATAGCGGTTTCGACTTCTTTACCTAATAAATTAAAGTTTGAAAAGTCACCATTACATCCATCAACAGTAATACACGTTTTACCATCTAAACCAGCTGTGGCTAAGCCACTATCTCGGTCATAACCACCAAAATCAAGCCTAAAGCAATATTCACCTTTACTGTTAGCTTGGGGCAATTCGGTTAGTTCATCAGCTATATTCAACCTAGTACATGAACCAGAAAAGAAACTATCATCATCAACTAGCTTATTCCAAGTCCCTGCCTCTGACGCTAAGCCATGCAACAATAAACTCACTTTACTCACTACTATTTCATCTAAAATAGCTTCTAAGCGATACCCTGAGTCCTCCCTCGCCGCAACGGCAATAAAATGTTTTTGACCTTGTTTTAATCTTTGAAGACACTTTTCTGCGCTTTGGAAACTATTATTTGAACGGCAATCATAATCAAACCTTGTCGGAACCGAATCTTGCTTTACATATAGATCGACATCTCCTGTTAATTGCGACAAATTAACATTTAATAAAATATTATCTAGAGTTGTCAATTCAAAGTAATGCCATTGACCCGCTAGGAGAGTTTCAGTTTTTATCTGTCCCAGTAGTAATTCACTTGGCTTTCTTTCTGTATGGCGATCAATAATGTAGGGATAAGGATCTTGTTCATTTGGAATATCGTCACCATCAATATCCCCATCTTCACCATCGGCAATACCATCATTATCAGTATCCAATTCAATAATATTAGATGAATTTCTAACAACGGCTTTAAAGCTACTGGTGTCACTTTGTATATTGGCATATTGAGTAACTTCGGTTGAAATATTTAGCGGGTTAACAGTCACCTCGACTAATTGAGTAGGTGTTTCTGGGAAAATATTTAATCTCACCATATCTGCAGCAATTAATGTCATACGTTGATTATTATTAGCAATAAAATCTGTAAGTAATTCAACATTTGAAATTTGTAACTCATTAGCAATGTCAGAAATAGCAGCATCTTGAGACAATCCAGATTTCATTTTAATATACACAAGCGTAGAGAATGGAGTCACTACCCTCTCACCTGCTGGTGCAGCTAAAGTAAAACTATTAGTGACTAACCGGTTAAGACCTTTATCAAAAGTGATCAACGGTTTTGCTTCTACAATAACTGGAAAATTTGTTGCTATTAAAGTATCTGGAATACTTAAAATAGCCTCTCCATTGCCATGCGTTTGAGATGTTGGATGAGTTGAAGAGTAACTTCCCGTATTATTTACATCTAACCATGCAGTCGCATTTTCTAAATAACCGTCAATGGCTGTAATGGTATAATCAGTGTAGATAATTTTAGGGGCTGGCGGTGCAGTTTTTGCCGGCTCATCAGAGGAACCACCACCACAAGCTGAAAGTATAAAAAATAATATTGATGATAATATCACCATCGTCATCCGTTGACATATAAACATAAAACATCCATTTTTTTGAGTAAAAAACATACAAAACAGTAAGTAACAAAATTTATATTATCATAATAAATTTACGATGTTACTTTTTTAATATGGGATTATTGTGATTTCTCTGCTCACAATCGCTATTGATTGCCTTCAAAACCAGCTAACCAGGTTTTGAACAATTGGTTGAGCTCGGGCAGTTCAGAATCTGAAAGGCTTGCCACCAGTTTGTGTTGAATGCGTACGTGCTCCTCAATCGCTTCATCTATAATGGCAAGGCCTTTGTTAGTCAAAGCTACCGATACGCTGCGCCTGTCTTCAGTGCTGTGTACGCGTGCAATTAAGTCTTTAGATTCAAGCTTGTCTAAACGATTTGTCATCGCGCCAGACGTTAACATCATCGACGATAATAATTTCGAAGGGGTTAAGGTGTAAGGTTTACCATTACGTCTTAATGTCGCCAGTACATCAAACTCACCCATAGTCAGGTCAAACTGCTTATGACAAGCTGATATTTCAGCCTCTATGTGTTTTTGCAAACGCAAAAAACGCCCAAGAATCGCCATTGGCTCAGTATCTAAATGCGGCTTTTGTTCGTCCCATTGCGCTACAACTCTATCAATATCCTCCATACCTCACCCTTATCATTTGGCACTCAAAACACAGCTTAAAAACTTAACGTAAAGATACTTCATAAAAAGGTACTTTACAAAAATAACTTAACAGTCCAGAATCGGCACTTATCTTTACATGAAGATATTTAATATAAAGGTAGTTTATGAATATTTTACTGGCTATGATCCCTGCATTCTTTTGGGGTACAACTTATGCGATGACCCAACTTACTTTGCCAGACTGGCCACCATTATTACTCGGTGCCCTTCGTGCGCTGCCTGCAGGACTGATTCTACTGGCGATTAAACCAAGCCTACCGCAAAAAACCGACTGGTCTATTTTAATTAAACTCGGTGCCATTAACATTGCGGTGTTTTTCAGTTTGATTTTTATCATGGCACTGACGCTGCCATCGGCTATTTCTGGCATCGGAATGATTTCAGTGCCGGTATTCGCAATGTTATTTCATTGGGTAATCAGTAAAAAACGTCCTAATTTGCTACAAGCACTGTCTGGAGCGGTGTTAATTGGCTTAGCTTGGATGCTGTTTGACCCAAGCTCCATTAGCTTAAACCCCATAGGATTAGTCGCAATGTTTGCCGCAATCAGCTGCATTATTATCGGCAGCACGATGACCAAAGCGTTAGGGTCGCGCATTCATTGGTGGACGATACTCACCTGGCAATTGATTATCGGCGGCACATTACTATTGGTTGTTGCGGGTATTCAGGCACTCTTTTCGCCACAGCAATATATCGATGTGGTCAGCCAATTTAGTCTGACTAATGGCTTTGGTATAAGCTGGATAATCTTGCTCAATACCGTACTCGGTTACAGTATGTATGTGTGGTTACTGCAACGTATGTCGGTGGTCGACTTTACTTTTGGCGGCATTGCCAACCCAATAGCGGGCATCGTCTGTGGCCTAGTATTAATGGCCGAATCATACACTCCACATCAATATTTATTGATGAGCGGAATGATTTTAGCCTCTATCGCGCCAACATTAATTCAGCTAATACGCCAAAAAAGCTCCGTGCGATAGCAAGCGATTAAGCGAGCCATCGAGTGAGTAACTAAAACGAGTAACTAAAGCAGAGCTCTTAACTGATTAAGTGCATCGACAGAGAAGCCTTGGTCATAAAAGTAAATGATTTTACCTTGCTCATTGAGTAGCACGACTCGAGTATTATTAGGATTTTCATTACCGGTAAAGGCTTGTACTTGGTCGCCATCTTTATAGATGGTGACCACACCTTTCCATAATGGCTTGGGTATACCAGCACGCATGCCATTATTAATCAGAGGACTGAACATTCTAGGAAACAACCCTTGTATGGTCGGAACTTCATATACCGCCACTTGAGTTTGGGTCATATCTAGGCCAATCAACCAGCGGTCAATATCAAACTGTGAATCTTGCTTGTAACCAATCAACAACAGCGACATTTTACCTTGTAAATCGTCAGGAAAAGCCATCGACTCTTTTTCAAGTGTTTGCCCTGTCACCGACGGAAAATCTTGCCCTGTAATAGCCTGGTTTGGATAACTGGTGCTACAAGCACTCAGCAGTAAAGCCACAATAATCATTAAAAAACGCATCTGTAATCCTTGTTGATAAATAGCTTATTCAGTTATACGCAAGCAAACGGCAAAAAGATTGCTTGTTGCCAAATTCAGATAAAAATTGACTGCATTTACAACCAAATGTAACCGTTGCAGCATATTTTTACCCAAAGTATAAACATGTCATTCAGCTAGCTATTCTCTAGCTGCCATTCCTCAATGGCTTCTTTCGCTGCCCGAAAAGCCTCAATACCAGCCGGCATGCCGCAATAAACGGTTGAATGCAGCAATACTTCCTGAATTTCTTCAATAGAACATCCATTACGTAATGCCCCACGAACATGGCCCTTTAATTCAGTGGGTGCCTTTAATGCTGCCAGTGTTGCAATAGTGATTAGGCTGCGCGTTTGCTTAGAAATAGCATCTCGCACCCACACTTCTCCCCAACAATTTGCAGTGACTAACGCTTGCAATGGTTGAGTAAAATCAGTGACATTACTAAGCGCTTTATCGACATAAGCGTCCCCCATTACCTGGCGACGTACCTCAAGCCCTTTTTGGTATTGTTCATCATTCATCTGTGGCCCCCTCTATTTTCACTTTTGGTTAATTCATCAAAATAATCCTGCCTATATACACGTTAAACTTAATCTTAAATAACACCACGCTTTTGTTGCAGTCAGTTGATAATGTGCCCAAGTCGATATCAATTCAGTTTTTACCTTAGCAGGTAAGCGTGGCGGATATATTTTATGACTCTATCTAAAAACTCAATCAAATTACTGGCTAAAACACTGTAGTTATAGGTATTATGTTGCTGATTTAAAAGCATGATTCTACATCATGATTTTTATTAACTTAATGACTATCAAGGAATGGTATCGCCATGGAAAGAGGCACGTTAATTCGTTGGAACACCGAAAAAGGCTTTGGTTTTATCAAGCCAGAAACCGGTGATAATCAAGATGTCTTTATTCACATCTCAACCCTAAAGCACATGGCCAGAAAGCCTATTGTTGGCGATGAGATACTATTTCATCGCGAGAACCAACCCGATGGCAAAGTCAAAGCCGTAAAAGCCAGTATTGAAGGCGTCGCAGTTGTGTCAAACACTATTCGACCAGCGTCTCACACTGGCCAACATCATCGAAACAACCAATCTCATCATGACGAAAACTACCGCTCAAGTCCCGTGCTTGGCCGTTTGATCATGCTTATTATTCTGCTTGGGGTTGGTATTTTCGGTTATAAACAATATCAAAAAATGACCGCCACGCCAGTGCTCACCAATGCAGATGTTGAACAGATGGAGTGGACACCAACCGTATCAAAACCAAGCTCAATCAATCTACAACCACAGTTCAGATGCGAAGCTGGTAAAACACACTGCAGCCAAATGCGCTCATGTGCAGAAGCAACCTTTTATATCCGTAACTGTCCAGGAACTGAAATGGATGGTGATGGGGACGGAGTTCCATGTGAAAGGCAGTTCTGTAATTAAACATTAAGGAATGAATCATAGAAAGCTGGTTCTGGCTAACCGCTTGCTTGGGCACTAGAGTGCTAAATCTTAGACCTTAGATATGAGGCTTCAGGCATAAGGTTCCAGCTAGCCTTTATCTATTTGGCACAGGCGGCTATCGCTATTTTTTCGCCTGCTTTCGATACTGGCTTGGGGTTATATTTTTGCAGCGCTTAAAGCTGTGGCTAAAATTGGCCCCATCACTAAAACCAAGGCGTTCGGCTATTTCATCAAGTTGCATCGGCGTTAATAATAACACTTCGGCTATGCCAAAACGCACATCGTCACGCACCTGGCGCCAACTGGTTTGTTCTAGTGTTAGTTGACGATGCAAAGTGCGAGTCGTTCGAGCCAAATGCTGGGCGATATCTTCCATTGATGCTGCTAAGCCTAAGTGTACTAAGGTGTCTTTGACCAACTTAGCAACAGGGTTCCAGTTTTGCTTTTGTTGCAGTAGCTGGTTGCATTGCGCCTCACATAATCTGGCGGTGGCTTCATTGGCTTTTAATAATGGCAGATCTAATAGCGGTGTTAATCCAGTAAAACCGTTATAACTAGCATTGAATTGGATCTCAGCACCCAGTTTTTGCTTTATACCTTCGAGTGACAAGCCTGCGGGCTGAGGCGACGTAAACTGCAATTTTATCGGTAAGTCGTTACTTTCAAATACTTCTCGTTGGATCATCGCAGCGCCCAACATGTCTCTAACTAACACCAGTTCACCTAACTCACCAGGAATGTCGCATGAGAACCTTAGGGATAAATCGTCCTTAAGCTCAGTTAATGTTATCTGTGAAAAAACATAGGTTAAATCTAGATAACGTAAGCCTAATTCAATCGCCTTTCTCGCAGTGCTGCTCGCCAATAGAGCATAACCCATGATGCCATAACTGGTCAGGTGATAACGGCAACCTAACTCCATTCCAACCTTGAATGGGCATGAAGTATTGAGCATGAGGTTATTTAACACCTGTAATTCTTGTTTTTCTTCAACCAATTGCTCGTGATCGGTTAATTGGGCGCCCACCAAACCAGACCCTTGCAGCAACCGCTCTTGCTCAATGCCCTGCTCAATGCCATAGGACACAATAATTTGCACACTGGTAATGCTGCGAAATGTCATAACTTAAGGCTGCCATGTCTTAAAATCACAAATATACGTCCCTTTAGCGCGTAGATCAATGAACAATAATTTCCTATGCTGGATAGATAATACAATTTGTTAACAACTGTTGAATGGTCCGCTATCGAGAAATTAATGCTCAACGTAACAAGTAAAAATACAGATGGCTAATCACAAAAACCAAACTATCTGATAAATAACCATAATAATAGAGGGCGTGATGACCCAAGTTAAACGAAATCCTTCTGTGGTGATCATTGGTGCAGGTATGACGGGCATCTTAATGGACATTAAACTGCGCCAAGCTGGCATCACCGACATTGTAGTATTGGAGAAAAAAGACTGCGTGGGCGGAACGTGGCGAGAAAACACCTACCCTGGAGCTGCCTGTGATGTACCCGCTCACATGTATACCTATTCATTTGAACCTAATCCAAATTGGAGTCGTTTTTTTGCCCATGGACCAGAGATTAAACAATACTTTGAGCACGTAGCAGATAAATATGATGTTAAACGAGACATTCGCTTTAACGAAGCCGTTACCGATGCACAATATGCCAATGGCAAATGGACCGTAAAAACCAGCCAGCAGCAAACCTACATCGCTGATTTTATTGTGTGCGCCACGGGCATTTTGCACCATCCACAATTTCCAGACATTCCCGGATTAAAAGATTTTAAAGGTACAACATTCCATACCGCCCAATGGAATCACAATGTCGACATATCCGCCTCTACCCGTGTTGGAGTTATCGGTACTGGGTCAACGGCCGCACAGGCCATACCCGAATTGATTAAAACCGGTGCTAAGGTTTCAGTTTTTCAGCGCACACCACAATGGCTAATGCATCTGCCCGATTTTACTTTTTCAAAAACCAGCCGAAAGTTAATGGCTCGCTTTCCCATCATCACCAAAATTCATCGCAATATGGGCAAGTTTTTTCTAGAACATTTTTTTACCAAAGCAGTCACGGGACACTTTATCCAAAAGCATGCGTTAAATTTTTTGTGTAAAGCCAACTTACGATTAAGCATTAAAGACAAAACCTTACGCGAAAAGCTACGACCTCATTATCAAGTAGGCTGCAAACGGGTCATTATCAACACCACCTTTTATAAAGGCATTCAAAAACCCAATGCTGAGTTAATAACAGAAGGCATTGAGCGCATAACTGAAACAGGCATTATCACTAAAGACGGTAAACACCATGAGCTAGACGTATTGGTGTTATCGACCGGTTTTAATGCATTTAATTTTATGCGCCCCATGAATCTAATTGGGCGTAACAATTTGCACATTGATAAAGCCTGGGCTCATAAAATCAAAGCATATCGATCAATGTTACTCAGCGACTACCCTAACTTTTTTTTAATGCTCGGCCCCAACACACCTATTGGTAACTTCTCCGTTATCGCCATGAGCGAAGTGCAAACTGACTACGTTATTAAACTGATCGATAAATGGCGTGAGCATGAATTTGATGAGTTTGAAGCCAAGCAACAAGCCATTGACGACTTTAATGCCTACGTAAAGGAGGGGTTAAAGGGCACTAGCTGGGTTGGAGGATGCCAAAGTTGGTATTTAGATGCCGATGGCGACCCAATTTTATGGCCCTACACCTGGCAGCGATGGGTTGATGAAATGAAACAGCCGCAGATGGAACACCTTAATACCCGATCATTTTAATTGGCTTATCCACCTTTTCATCCTTACATATCCACCCGTATTGATTCACTCGTGCTGATTGACTCATACTAGAAAAACCAGGTTTATGATGAATAAAAATACTATATTTATTACCGGCGCAGCTTCCGGCATTGGCTTAGCGACTGCAAAACACTTTCACAAAAAGGGCTATTGGGTCGGTATGGCCGACATCAATTTAGCGCAATTAACACAGGCCACCGAAATATGGGACAGAACTCGAGTACGGTTGTTTCAGCTAGATGTCAGTGATTTTTCACAAGTACAACACGCCATGGCTAAATTTTGTGCGGAACATAATAACTGCTTGGCTATATTAGTTAATAATGCCGGCATATTGGAAATAGGCCCCTTTGAAGACATCCCTATCGAACATCATCAGCGCACATTAAGTGTCAATGTCATCGGGGTCATGAATCTGTGTCATGCTGCATGGCCATATTTAAAAAATTCCGGCACAAGTACTATTATCAACATGTCATCAGCCAGTAGCGATTATGGTGTACCAGAATTAGCCAGCTATTCGGCCAGTAAGTTTGCCGTAAAAGCACTGACCGAGGCGCTGGAACTTGAGTGGAAAAAGTACGGCATCAGCGTATGCGATGTCATGCCGCCCTTTGTGGCAACCAATATGCTTAAGGCGCAGAAAAACAGCGCCAAAGTCATGCAACGACTCGGCGTGAATATCACTGCTGAACACGTAGTCGCTGTGATTGATAAACAAGTGAAACAGCCTAAAACCCATAGAACAGTCAGTGTTTTTTATGGCTTATTGCATAGATTAAATAACGTATCACCGGCATTTATCAATCGCCTAGCGATGAAGTGGCTAAGTCGATAAAACATGTGGTTTTAATCAGTTAACAATAATAAAAGGCCATAAAAATGGATAACATTAATAAGCCAACACCATTGTCACAAGACAAATCATCAACTGACAAGCCATCACTAAACGAACCACTGGAAGGCGAGCCGCTACAAGGCAAACGTCTACAAGCGCCCAAGCTTGAAGCGAAACAATTAATGGTTGCCAAGTGGTTATCATTAGCGCCGCTATACAAGTTGCCAGTCACATTATTCAGATATGTATTTCTAGCGATGGACCGAGTACTGGGGCTGACTAAAATTGAAATGGATAAGGTGATTAATTTAACGGTCCCGGTGAGTACTGGCACTCCTCTTTTGGGCACTATTCCTTTGAACGAACATAGCGCCAGCGATAGCAGCCATACCATCGCCAACAGAATAAAGCTTCGCATCTACCATCCCAGCGCCACCAAACCTCAAAAAACCTTAGTGTACTTTCACGGTGGCGGCGGCGTTATTGGCAGTATTAACACTCACGATCACTTTTGCCGCTATCTGGCTAAACATGGCAACATGAACATTATCTCAGTCGGTTATCGATTGGCCCCAGAACATAAATTCCCCATCCCGATTTGTGATGCCATCGAAGCGTGGAACTATATCAACACCAACCATCAACAACTTAATATTAATCCACAACACATAGGCGTAGGTGGTGACAGCGCTGGAGGGTATTTAGCGTGTATCATCGGTTTACATTCACTGCAAACATCACTACCAGTACAGGCAAAAGTAACACCCGCATTTCAGTTTTTAATCTACCCAATGGTAGATTTACAAGGCTTAACCGAGTCTTATCGCCGTTTCAATAAACAGTTAATACTCACCCGCGATTTAATGGATTATTTCAGGTTAAAATATTTACACTCTCTCGACGAAGTTACTCTGCCATTAGTGAGTCCACTACAAGCAAAAGACATCAGCGAATCACCAAAAAGTTACATCTTAACCCTAGGTTACGATCCATTAAGGGATGATGGCATTGCATATGCGCAGCGCCTAAAAGCGGCAGGCATCAACACCCAACACCAGCATTTTGATGATTGCATGCATGGCTTTATTTCAATCACAAAACTCAGCGCGCGCGCCAAACAAGCCACTCATAACATCGCAATGGGATTAAACAGCTTTAATGAATGATCGTTATAGGTAACTGACAGCAGAACCGACTCTAGAAACCACCAACAGATGATAAAGTTTACTCAGACGCCATGTATTACAGGCTAACAAGCCAACTTATGCTAAAATGCGCCGATCAGCTTTATGAATGTGCAATTCTCATTTGTTTGACTGAGCGTAGTGACCCCTACCGTGATTAACTAATGAGGATACACCAATGAGTAAGTTAAATGCCGAAGAGCGTAAAGCTCGAGATAACGATCGTTTTTCAAAACGAGTGGATGAACGCAGAGTAAAAGGCGAAGATGTCGTTGCGTATGCACTTGCCAATGAAAAAGCGTTTAAGTTTCTGACCAAAGATGAGAAACACAGCCTTAAAGAAAGACAAGCGGCACTAGTAGAAGAAGTCAGCATTAAAAAACAGCAACAAGTTGAGCTTAAAAATCAGCAAGAATTAGACAAGGTTCAAGCTGAATTTACTGATACCGCACAGTAAAACCCCATCAACAGCCATTGTTAATGATGATGGCTGACCACATTCAAATACTTATTTTTATAAATTCTAGTCTATAAAAATCGGTATTTGAAAGCTGGTGAAGCTCCACAGGCATGCGACTAAATTGAATCCACTCACTCCAATTCGACTTTCGCAATTTAATGGTTCATGTTTAAAAGTATTCGTCCGAACCACTTATTTATAATCTAAAGATCAACGTTTCATTCCGGCTTATAAGCATTATCGCTTAAAAACCTTAGTGAATAGCAGCTAAAAACTTAACCACTAAATCTCACGTTTCGTACACACAAATAAGGCATTGCCAGATGCTAAATCCCAAGGGATGATTTTGTCGTAATCGTGTTCAAATATTTGAATATCGAAATACGGGCTTAACAATGCTTCAAGTTCAGTAAAGCTAGTGGCGACCATCGCATGCGAATCTTGCCATAACTGCGTCGCATCAAACTGGGTTTTGCCAATGCTTAGATTGAGCGATTGCATCTCACCTTCACCGCTGTAATGCCAACCCGATTCAAACACAAACTGACTATCTTCAAATTCGGCACTGTGTCTCACTAACGCCTTGTTATTGATTTTATGTTTATCAACGGTGTTAAAACAAAACAAGCCGCCGGTATTTAATGCCTTATGCACACTGGCAATACAGGCTTTAAGTGCCTCGATACCTTGTGAGTAGTGAATGGAGTACAAAAAGCAGGTAATAAGATCGAGTTTTTCTTCTACATAAAACTCAGTCATATTTTGCAAACTAAACTGCGCTTCAGGACAACGACGCATAGCTATATCGAGCATGGGTTGATTGATATCGAGACCACTGCTTTGAAACCCTAAATCGATAAAATGCCTTACATGAGGCCCCGTTCCACAGGCTAAATCTAAATGCTGTTTACCACTGTTACCCAAAAACTGATGCAAGCGCACGATGCTATTGCTTTGCTGCTGGTAATTAATGTCACAGCACATTAAATCGTAATAACCGGATAAATCGGTATAGAGGGCATTGGTAGACATAAAAAGGGATCAGCGACATAGGCAAATTTAGGGTGGCGCATCATATATCAAATTGCACAATGGAGGAATAAGGAGTGAGAAATAAGCAATGAGACATGATAAATAGCTAACGACTAAAATCTAGCGAGTCTTCTCTCGCAAAAATGCTAGAAATACCCCCTATACCGTTAAGTCACAAAGCATTTTTTTTAATCATCAATTAATCAGGATGTTGTACTAAACAGTTTGGAATATCATTTATCCTACACATCCCATAAAAAGTGTACTTACATACACTTTTTGTAATGCCAAACCGTAAACCAGCCATAAAGTGTAGCGTTGTATACTATTTACCCATTCAGATATTAAAAAGCCCCGATACTGTTAAGTATGGGGGCTTTTTAAAATAGTGTTGAAGCAACGCAGTTATTGCCGCGTTAAGTCAGATGAAACGTTAAAGCAGACCCACTTACTCTCTCAACTGACTCCCTCACTTACTCTCTCGCTAATCACAGATGGCGATCGCGCTAAAATGACTAACGTACCCATCGCATCAGCTCATTCGCATCTATTACCGCAAGCTGTCTTTCAGTTAGGCTTCCAGCTGAATCAAAGAGGAATAGTTCAGTTACTCGTGCGTTATGCTTGGCGATAAACGCATCGCCCTCAGGCGTTGCTGTTCTAGCAAGCAGAAAGTACACGTTATCACCAAGATGAGAACGGGCTTCATTCATCTGCTCAGTCTGGGTAATACTTGAAACAAGGTTAGGATCATAGACAAATACTACCGCAGGTTTGCCCGTACCAATTTGTTCAAGATTAGACGTAAACCCCTTGGGCATAAGCATTAGCAACAGCCCAAACAGCAATACTATGGATGCTATGACACTTATCGCAACCCAAGGCATTTTACGAGGCGCGTTGGTAGGTTTATCCATAATGATAGATCTCTCTTTTAAGTGTTGAAATACGTACCCAAGCAAAACAGTATAATCAATAAACCTGAGGCTTAGATTAAAAACGTCTGGGATGAATAGACAATAGATGATTTAGACGGCAATAACGTTTACTCTGCCCTCACTAAATATCGACCACTAAGAACATAATGCAATACACTGTGCATTATGCAAAGTGTACAGGCAACACATCATCACGTGTGCCACTGCATGTCGGCGCAGTTAACGTTCATTTTGTTATTGTTTTAGAATGAGTGACTTGAGTTATTTTTACCTATTTTATCTGAAGGATTAATTTTTAATGGAAAAAGTGTTTGAAAGATTGATGTATGCATCGCGCTGGATCATGGCGCCGATTTATCTGGGATTAAGCCTAATCTTATTCGCTTTAGGCATAAAGTTCTTTCAAGAGATCTTTCATATTATCCCCAATATTTTCTCGATAAAAGAAGTCGATTTGGTGCTAATCACCCTATCGTTAATCGACATCACTTTAGTCGGTGGCCTACTCATCATGGTGATGTTTTCAGGTTACGAAAACTTCGTATCACAGCTTGATGTGGGCGAAAACAGCGAGAAACTCAACTGGCTTGGCAAGATGGACGCAGGCTCGCTAAAAAATAAAGTAGCAGCGTCTATAGTCGCGATTTCGTCTATTCACCTACTTAAAGTCTTTATGAATGCCGAAAATATCGCGAACGACAAAATCATGTGGTATTTGCTCATCCACATCACCTTTGTATTATCGGCCTTCGCCATGGGATATTTGGATAAAATTACTAGGAAGTAACCATCCATCTCCAAATAAAAAGCCCTGATACATAACAGCATCAGGGCTTTTTATTTACTATCGATTAGTACCACACTTTAGGATCAGCGTTATGATTCTGCGCTGCATCAATACTAATCCCCAGACCATTAAGAATTTTGAACACTGTCGAAATATAAACATCATTGCCTTTCTCAACACGGATTAAGGTCTTTTTGGTCACGCCACACAGCATCGCCGCCACATCTTGAGTCAATGCCGCATTGTTTCTGGTTTCTTTAATGAGTAAACCCAAGGATTGTTGATTGAGTGCAGGTGTCATCACGTTAGTCCAAAGTGTACTTTGTTACACTTTACTGTAATTTCCCCTGTCAAGATCAACAACAGTGTAGTTAAGTACACTTTTTAATTATCTAAGTTGCCAAATGAGTTATAAGTGTAGGTTGTTACACTATCGAATCGATTACGCCATACTTTTAAAATTAACACTGGCTTTTTCATCAGCATCATAGATATTATGAGCTTGATTATTATCAAGTTATGAATGGATGCTGTTGGTAAATGATTCTTAAAACTAAAACACTACAAATGACCAAAACGCCGCAAACGATTGCCGGTCAAAAACAAGAACAGGATGTAGCCTTCTTCTTACGCCGCGCATTTAAAGACAACCCTGAAGTACTGGTTATCAACGACTTCAAATTCAGCTTTAATGATGAAACGGCTCAAATTGATCACTTGATCGTATACACCTATGGCTTCGTGCTCATTGAATCAAAAAGCATAAAAGGTCACGTTAAAGTGAACAACCAAGGCGAGTGGACACGCAGCTATAACAGTCAATGGTCAGGTATGTCTTCGCCCATCAAGCAAGTTGAGCTGCAACAAGCCTTATTGAAAGAAATGCTCATGCATCATAGGAATGACATATTAAGTAAGTTACTGGGTATAAAGCAGCAAGGCTTCAATGGACGTTGTTGGCACTATTTATGTGCGGTATCCAGTAATGCTGTGATCGACAGAAAACCCATGCCCAAAGAGATTTCGGACAAACTGTATAAAACTGAATTTTTGGTCGACGAACTCAAAAATATCATGAATCTTAAACACAAACTGATCCGCTTGGTCAGCGTCACCGACACTCGACCAGACTTTAGCCAACGGGAACTCGATTCAATCGGCCAATTTCTTATTAGCCAACATATCGACTCAAATATTCAGCAAGCTAATAATGCTTCGGTGGGACTAAAGCAAACCCAAACGATACTCAAAAGACCAGAACTAAAACTAGAGCTTGAGCAAGGGCCTAAACCAACATCAGCGCCCACTCATCATCTAGCTCAATCTACTGCCGCAATACTTGCACCAGTAGCGGTTGTCGCATTAGCGCCAGACCAACACCCGATACTAAGCTGTAAATATTGCGGTGAATCAACACAATATACACCTATGTATGGCAAATTCGGTTACTACATCAACTGCAACCAATGCAGTAAAAACACAGCAATGAAATTACCATGCCCACAATGCATGAGTAAAAATACCAAAGCCACCAAGCGCAAAGAAACCTACACCTTGAATTGTGTGGATTGCGGGTTTGAAAAACGAATTATTTAATCATTAACTCTGATTCTCAGACTAGGACGTCAACATGAAAGATAAGGATAAAATCGCAGTATTTATTGATGCTGATAATGCTCCTGCAAAGAAAATTGATAAAGTGTTATCAGAACTTGCTCGCTATGGTGTGGTAAATATACGTAAGGCTTACGGTAATTGGAAAAATGCTAATTTAAAAACTTGGGAAGATGTGCTGCATGAGTATGCAATTCAACCCATCCAGCAATTCGATTTAACTAAAGGTAAAAACGCCACAGACATGGCACTGGTTATTGATGTTATGGATGTTTTATATACAAAAGATGTAGATGTTATTTGTTTAGTCTCATCAGATTGCGATTTTACCCCCTTAGTCACTAGAGCACTGGCGGATGGTAAAACCATCATCGGGTTTGGAGAGCGCAAAGCTCCTATGCCATTTGTGAATAGTTGTTCTCGATTTTTATTTCTCGATGATGACCCAAGTGAAGATATTCCATTACCTACAGCCACTAAAAGCTTAAACAAGAACACAAAGCTCATCAGTTTATTGGGGCAAGCTATTGAAGCTGTAGAGGAAGATGACGGATGGGCAATGTTAGGACCTATAGGTACTCATATTTCTAATCATGCCTCGTTTGATCAACGTAATTATGGCTTCAAGAAGCTGAGTGATTTATTCGCATCTATAGATCTTTTTGATATGAAAAAAACCAACGGCTCAGTCATTTGGGTAAAAGACAAAAAAAGGCATAAAACGGCAAACGGTAAGGGGAAATAACTATTATTGTCTCGAGATAATTTAGTAATAGTTTACAACGATAATTTCGTAACGAATTGACTACTATGACAGGCTCACCATGACATTCACTCACCGACACGCCGTAAACTCATCCATGAGGGCTCGAACATCCCGTCCATGGGATGGACGGTCATCTCGCAAATACTCATGGTTCACCTTTCAGCATCAGCGTAACTTGCTGACTTCAGAGCTTACTTCTAAGATTTAACAATGCGTGGCACTGCTAATTTCAAATTATACCTAACTTGTGGAAAAATAATTTATTTCGCATACCAGCGTCTTTTAATAATTTATCCCAGCTTAATACTTCAATATATAAATTGAGACTTGCATGCCATTTGAAATAGCCCTTTCTATCAGGCATAGGTTTGAAATCATGTTCTTCTTCTAACCAATCTCTTACTTTCACATCAAAATCACAGACCACATAACCATAAAATGGTGTGTTAGATTCAATATTAATCTCACGACCTTCTGGCGTTTCGAAATAACCATCACGAATTTTACGCACGTAACGGATGATCTGCTTTACAGGATCATCTTTTGAAGAAGGATTAGCAAAGTCATTACGCTTTGGTTTCTTAAACTCGAATACCATAACTGGATTGCTAGCTTCGTTTTCCCCTCTAAACACCACTCTTTTATCATAAGCTAACAAGTCAGGCCTATCAGATAAATGACCTTCCAATGGTAAATCTGACGATAAGTATTCAGTAAAGTTTAACCTTTCATCAATAAGCCATAGGTTGTGTTCTTGAAAAGGTGTTTTAATTGAATTCCCTTTGCGTGGAAATATAATATCATGCACAACTCCTTCATTTGAAAAACTACCATTTTCGTTTGCTTCCAAACTTTTCTTAAAAATATCGATCACACTACGCCTAAGGGCAACATAATGTGCTAAATCATTTTTGTTAGATTCAGAGATACGATCTAATATATTAGCCGCTTTATCATGTAATGACTCACTATCATCAGAAGCGAGAATCACTTTAACATCCTTTTTTAGTTCGTCTTCAATATAAAACTTCGCTTTTTGGAAGGTCAGTTCTATTTGTTCCTCTGATGGATTCATAGGTAAGCTAGACAAATCAACACTGTCCAGCATGAGCACATGCCAAGGCGCTTCTTTATTAATATAATCAACCACAAACCTTTGCTTTTTGCTTGTGCGTTCATCAACCTCTTCGCTTACCACCTCGAGAGCTGTTTTCACTGCTTGCTCTTCTATTTGAGATTGTGAAATACCATATTGCATATCATTATCTTTATGAAAATCAAAATTGCCACGTTCTAGTGAAACATGCTCATCTAAGAAAGATGAAAAAACATATACTTTTAAGATAAAGTTTCTAACAACACCGGCTCCAATTGTTTCATTAAACTCTTCTGAAAATTCAGGAATATAATTTTGAATTTGCGTAGAAGTTACAGTCCTCTTATGAGCAACTAAATTAACTTGGCTTTTTTGCTGTTTAGGGGAGTAAAACTTAAAAACGCGAGCACAAAAAATTTGTTGAACACCATTATTTTCTGTCAATAAGAATTTTTGATTAAACGTTGGTAATTCTACAATTGAACCACGGCCTTCATTTACTAGAAAATCATTTAAAGAAATGATTTTATCACTAGCTTCATCCCTTAATTCAACAACAGGGCATTGGTAGCCATCGGTACAAAAATAAGGAAGAAGTTTTTCAAATAATGTTCGTGCAATAGTCGAGCTCTTTTTGTCAATAAATTTTGATGATTTTATTGATTTTAACTCTGCAACTGTTCCTGATTTAATAAACTCAGCAGGCACAATTTTTTCGTCTTCTATAATATCATTAGCTTTACCCATCTTAAACGATCGATTAAGTTTAGTATCACCTAAAATATAATTGCTAGAAATAATTAAATCATCAAAATATTTTAAGCAGGTAAATCGCCCAAAGCCTTTACCACCAATAGCAATTTTATGAGCCGAATATAAAGTATCGAATGAATCTCTATTATTGTCAGTAAAACCTATACCATTATCCTTTACTATAAAACCTATGACTTCCTGAAGGTTATTAGAGTCGAGTTGCAGTTGAGAAGCTCGTTTTATGAGAACCTCAACCTTCCCACCTTGGGTGGATCCCATTTCAATGGCTTGGATTGCATTAACAATTAACTCAACTAAAGGTGTGTATACGTTAATCCCTGATTTTATATTATCGACAGCACGTCTAATATTTACATTACTCATAATATCCCTATTTTTTGACACCTTAAATGAAATTACTAAGCTTTTGTATAGTTAATAACATAACGACTCATCATTGTTTGTAGACGACTTTGTAGCATAGATAGCTTCTTCATTCCATCGATTCACATACGGTGCAGTATGTTATAACTCATGAGTAAAAGAAGCATATTTAAAGTGAAGTTCCCGATAGTAATCAGAATGATTCTGCTCTTAAATTCCCAAAATATCAAAAAAAAGCCTCGATACTGTTAAGTATCGAGGCTTTCTCTTTTCTTTTACAAGAAGTTTGGCTTTAAGCTTTTAGGCTTGAAACAACACTTGATCTAACGCAGGAAAAATCAGCTTAGAGCAAGGCTTTTTGTCACGAAGCGTAGTGTTTTTCTACGTGAGTGGCAAAGTAACGCCGCTATAACTGATTTTAACCAGTTAGATTACATCATGCCGCCCATTCCGCCCATTCCACCCATTCCGCCCATATCTGGTGCAGAATCTTGTGGTACTTCAGCAATCATCGCTTCTGTTGTGATCATAAGACCAGCAATAGATGCGGCGAACTGTAGCGCGCTACGAGTCACTTTAGTTGGGTCTAGGATACCCATTTCTAACATGTCACCGTAAGTATCGTTACCCGCGTTGTAACCGAAGTTACCTTCGCCGTTTTTAACAGTGTTAGCCACAACTGATGCTTCTTGACCTGCGTTAGTTGCGATTTGACGTAAAGGCGCTTCCATAGCACGTAGTGCGATTACTACACCGTGCTTTTGGTCTTCGTTCAATACTTCAACATCTTTAATTTTGCTTGCTACGCGAACAAGGGCAACACCACCACCGGCGACCACACCTTCTTCAACCGCTGCGCGAGTTGCATGCAATGCATCTTCTACGCGAGCTTTTTTCTCTTTCATTTCAACTTCTGTTGCTGCGCCAACTTTGATTACTGCAACACCGCCAGCTAACTTAGCCATACGCTCTTGAAGCTTTTCTTTGTCGTAGTCTGAAGTTGAATCTTCAACTTGTTGTTTGATTTGCGAAACACGTGCAGAAATTTGCACTTGGTCGCCACTACCATCGATGATTGTAGTGTTATCTTTAGTGATGATTACGCGCTTAGCTGTACCTAAATCTTCTAGAGTGGCTTTTTCAAGTTCTAGACCGATTTCTTCAGCGATAACAGTACCGCCAGTTAGGATAGCAACGTCTTGAAGCATTGCTTTACGACGGTCACCAAAGCCAGGAGCTTTAACAGCAGCTACTTTAACGATGCCACGCATGTTGTTCACAACTAGTGTTGCTAATGCTTCGCCTTCAACGTCTTCTGCAACGATAAGCAATGGCTTACCTGTTTTAGCTAGACCTTCAAGGATTGGCAACAATTCACGGATATTAGAGACTTTTTTGTCTACTAATAAAATGAATGGGCTGTCTAATTCAATGCTGCCAGTTTCTGGCTTGTTGATGAAGTATGGTGATAAATAACCACGGTCAAACTGCATACCTTCAACAACGTCTAATTCGTTTTCAAGCGCTTGGCCTTCTTCAACGGTGATAACGCCTTCTTTACCGACTTTTTCCATTGCGGTTGCAATGATGTCGCCGATTGACTCGTCAGAGTTAGCAGAAATTGTACCTACTTGAGCAATCGCTTTAGTGTCTGAACATTCTTGAGAAAGTAGTTTAAGTTCAGCAACGGCTGCGATAACCGCTTTGTCGATACCGCGCTTAAGGTCCATTGGGTTCATACCCGCTGCAACTGCTTTTAGGCCTTCAACAACAATAGCTTGTGCTAATACTGTTGCAGTAGTGGTACCGTCACCGGCAGCATCATTGGCTTTAGAAGCAACTTCTTTAACCATTTGTGCGCCCATGTTTTCGAACTTGTCTGTTAGTTCGATTTCTTTAGCAACTGACACACCATCTTTGGTGATCATTGGCGAACCAAAGCTTTTATCTAAAACAACGTTACGGCCTTTAGGGCCTAAGGTTACTTTAACTGCGTTGGCTAGGATGTTAACACCAGCAAGCATTTTTACGCGTGCGTCGTTACCAAATAAGACTTCTTTTGCTGCCATTTTTTGATGTTCCTTTAAATTTAATGATTAATTGGAAAGTCGATTGATGCGTGAGGCTTAGCCTACTACTGCCATCAGGTCAGCTTCTGACAGGATTAACACTTCTTCACCGTCAATTTTTTCTTTCTTCACGCCGTAACCTTCATTGAAGATCACCACGTCGCCCACTTTAACGTCAAGTGGTGTAACTGTGCCATTTTCTGAAATACGACCGTTGCCTACTGCAAGGATTTTACCGCGAGTTGATTTTTCTGCTGCGCTGCCTGTAAGCACGATACCGCCTGCAGATTTAGATTCAACTTCTAAGCGTTTAACGATAACGCGGTCATGTAATGGACGAATATTCATCTATGAACTCTCCTAATGATTTGATGCCCAAAAAGCGAGGCTATTGACTAACAAATAAGGGTTTCCCCCTTGATGCATGTGATATGGGGGTGACTGGTCACAGATCCAAGGGGAATTTTAAAAAAAATTGCACTTTTTTTACGTCTGTTTTATTAAAGCAATGCTAATCCTGATAGAATTCGGCTCCTTTGAAACATCAAACGTTTGAGAATAGATGAAAGACAGACACGGGTTGCTCAGCGCACCTATTGGTCGTGTACTGCTTAACATGACTTTGCCTAACCTGATTGGGATTATGACCATTCTAGGTGGCAGTCTGGTGGACATTTTTTTTATTAGCCAGTTGGGTACAGATGCACTGGCAGCAGTGAGCTTTACGTTTCCGGTAACCTTAGTCATCACTAGTATCGGCATTGGCATTGGCGCGGGTGTGTCTACCAATCTTGGCCGCTTGATTGGCTCTGGCCACGCGCCCGAATCCAGAGTGTTTTTATTTGATGCCTTGTGCATGACACTGCTTATTATTTGGGGTTTGTCGATACTGGGTTGTGTGTTTATTGAACCTATTTTCAGTTTACTTGGGGCCAACAGTGCCAGTTTGCCATTAATTAACGACTACATGTGGTACTGGTATTTAGGCGCTCCGGCATTGGTGTTGTTAATGGTGGGTAATCAAGCCTTACGCGCCACGGGTGACACCCACTCACCGGCTAAAATTATGATGTTAGCCGCGATTGTAAACTTGATCCTCGACCCGTTACTTATCTTCGGCATTGGCCCTTTTCCGCGTTTAGAAATTCAAGGCGCTGCTATTGCGACCACACTATCCTGGTTAGTGGCAATGTCATTAGCGGGCCACTTAATTATTGTCAAACGTAAACTGGTTCAGTTTACTGAGTTTGATGTGGGTCGATTAATTTTACATTGGAAAGTCTTATCCCATATTGCTCGCCCTGCCGCATTAATGAATGTGATTAATCCTATTGCCAACGGCATTATAATGGCGATGTTGGCACGGATTGATCATGCTGGTGTGGCTGCTTTTGGTGCTGGAATTAGGCTTGAGTCGGTACTGTTGATTGTGGTGATGGCACTGTCGTCGAGTTTAATGCCGTTTATTGCCCAAAATTTAGGTGCCAGCCAACCTGATCGCGCCAAAAAAGCCTTATTGATGTCGTTGCGATTTGCTTTTGTATTTCAAACAATCTTGTTTATTCCGCTGTATTTTTATGCCGAACCTATCGCAAGATTGTTTACTCACGACCCACTGGTTATTGAGTGGCTGAGTTTTTATATTATGGTGTTGCCTGCCTCTTATGGGCCACTTGCCATTGTTATTATGGTTGCCACTAGCTTAAATGCTTACCATAGGCCGTTGAGTTCACTGGTGATTAACTTGTGCCGCTTAATGTTATTAATGTTACCGCTGGCGGCGCTAGGCTCGTATGTTGGTGGGGTGAAAGGGATTTTATTGGCGTTACCCATTGCTAATACATTGATGGGGATAGCTTGCTATTACCTTGCGACGCAAATTAGCGAGCCAAAAGAGATTAAGCACACTGTGCCTTGTTCAGATAACTCAATAGCTACAGACGGCGAACAAGACGATACCAATAAATCAGCCTCTCGCCTTGGCGAATATTAAACTGTGTTAATAATGGCAGCCACACTTGCTTTTTAAACTGTGTCGGTGGATTAATAACACTATATTACTGGTAAAAAATCTTGGTTTAACATGAAAAAATCCATTTACGCCGCCATGCTTTCTGGCATTGTTTGCCCTGGCAGTGGCCAGATTTGGCTAGGTAAAAAGCTACTCGGCTGGGGGTTTATCAGTGTCAGTGTGGTGTGTATTTTGGTGATAATGGATCAAATTATTAGCCGTGCACAAGTGATTGCGGAGCAAATTTTAGCGGGCAATATCGGTAACGATTTAACTTCCATTTATGCCGCGGTATCCAACGTAGCCCTCGACGCCAGTAACTCAACCATGCCAGCACTCACTTGGATATTTATAGTCAACTGGGGATTAAGTGTCGCCAGTGCATTTTGGTTTGGTGCTCAGCAAGATAAGCAACTCCAGCTGCAAGCCGATTCCAAGACAGAAGCATAAACAAAAACAAAAACAGCCGAGCAATGCATCTGCACTAGTCGGCTGTTTTACCTTGTTTCTTATCACGCGCTAAACACGGCGCTCAATAAAACCTGCTCTACACATCACGCCAAATAAAAGATCAAACTTGGTCTTGTTAAATAAGCTGGTATTACCATAATGTGTATTAAGATGGTGTGTCAAAAGTGGTGCGTATTAAGACGGCTTGTCGTCATCTTTAGGCTTAATGGGCTCGACATCTATAATATCGTCACGATTTTCGTCATGGCGCTTATCTTTAATATCATCACGATCATTGTTAATGTCATCATCAAGATCAACTACTTCAATTTGATGGCTACGTGGACGTTCATTTTTATGTTCAAAATCACCGTCGAAAGTGTTGCCCTGTTGATCAAATGGCTTTTGCCCTGCAAATGGGCCTGATTGACCAAAAGGACTTTGTCCGCCGCCAAAACCAGGGGGAATACCACCATTAGCCACAACACGAAGTTGCATGCGTTTATATAAAAATGCCGCAATAGGAGCGCGGGTAAATGGGGTTAATAAAATTAAGCCAATAAAGTCGGTAACAAAACCAGGAATAAGCAATAACACCCCAGCGGCAGCCAACATCATACCTTCAACAATTTCTTGCCCTGGTGCTTCGCCTCGGGCTAATTTTTGTTGCACGCTCATTAAAGTACTTAAGCCTTGGCTGCGTACTAATGACACACCTACAACCGCGGTAAATAACACTAGCGCGACAGTGGTCCATGAACCGATTGAGCTGGCTACTTCAATGAGTACATTGAGCTCAATAACCGGTATTAAAACAAATATTAACAATAAAATAAAAAACATATTGGCCTCTAAGGATCGCTTTTTGATAGAGTGACGACTTATAAGATAACAGAGTGGCGACCTGTAAAATAACCGTTGCCGATGAAACTTAAATGGGGGTGAACGGGTCTCTTTTCAAGACGCGTCACGAATATCATCTCAGTTTAATGAAAATGCGTTTAAAAAAGCGTACTGTGATGACCTTGCGCATGATAACAGCATTAACTTAAGTAAACTTTAAGACAACTTATGTATAAACCTGAACAGCTACTTATTTTTACCACTTGCCCAGACGCTAACATTGCTTGTCGCATTGCGACGGCATTGGTAGAAGCAAAGTTGGCGGCATGCGTACAAATAGGCCAAGCCGTTGAGTCAATTTATCAGTGGGACAATAACATTTGTCAGTCACACGAAGTGCCGATGCAGATAAAATGCATGACAACTGATTACCCTGCAATTGAACAACTCGTGATCACAATGCATCCTTATGAAGTACCAGAATTCATTGCCACTCCGATTATCGGTGGTTTTGGCCCTTATTTACAATGGATAAAAGACAACTCACCATCATGAAAAAACTCGTTGCCATATGCCTTACATCATTGTTAATGATGTCATCAATTTTACTCGCGCCAGCAGCACACAGTGCTAATGTGTTGAGTAATAAATTCAGCTTTTTAAGCAGCGAACCTGAGTTAATGAAGGTTAACGATGCTTTTGTGTTTGATTACCAACAACAAGGTAATCAACTCAAAATCAATTTTGTCATTGCTGAAGGCTATTATTTATATCGCGACAAGCTGCAGTTTTCGGTCGACGGTGCAGTGATTGGCGATATTGAATTACCTCATGGTAAAAACCATCACGACGAATACTTTGGCGACCAAGAGGTGTTTTACTCGTTTGTTGAAATCCCTATCGCATTTAAAGAAGCCCAAGCCGATGCGGTATTTCATGTCACCTTTATGGGTTGTGCAGAAGGTACTTTGTGTTACCCGCCCACCAAACACGATGTAACGTTAACAGCGATTGAAGCAAATGACGGCACATTAAGCAGTAAAAAAGTGATTGGTGCACCTGATGACGCGCAAGCATCGACAACGGCAACCGATGCTCCTGCAGCACCCATTACTCAGCAAGACACGTTAAACCAAATGCTCCAAAACGATAGCCTATTATGGACCTTGGTGATTTTCTTTGGTTTAGGTATTGGCTTAGCATTAACACCATGTGTGTTTCCGATGTACCCTATTTTGTCGGGCATTATTGTTGGCCAAGGTAAGAAGTTATCTACCGCTAAAGCCTTCACTCTATCAATGGCCTACGTACAAGGCATGGCGATTACCTACTCTTTATTAGGATTAGTGGTTGCCTCTGCCGGACTTAAGTTTCAAGCAGCCTTGCAACACCCAGCCATTTTGATTTTCTTAGCGGTGATGTTTGTGCTGCTGAGCTTATCAATGTTTGGCATGTACGATTTAAAACTGCCATCGAAGTGGCAAGAAAAAATGAACTCGATGTCGAACAACCAAAAAGGTGGCAACCTTATTGGTGTGTTTATGATGGGGGTGATTTCAGGTTTAGTCGCTTCGCCTTGTACCACGGCGCCGTTATCTGGCGTGCTGATTTACGTGGCGCAGTCTGGTGATTTACTGCAAGGCTTTTTAGCGCTGTATGTACTCAGCATGGGTATGGGTTTACCGTTATTAGTGATTGGTACTTCGGGTGGCAAAATCTTACCACGCGCAGGAGCGTGGATGGACATTATTAAAACCATCTTTGGTTTCTTACTAATTTCAGTCTCGATAGTAATGATTGGCCGTATTTGGCCTGGTTTAGTGTCCGATTTACTCTGGTCATTATGGGCAATATGCTTAGTCGCTTACTTAATGCATCAAAACAGGTTGTCAGAATTTAACTGGAAACAAAGCACTCGTGGGGTATTTTTACTACTGGCTTTGATGGCAAGCTTTTCGTATGGTTTCCAAGCAATCATGACAGGTTTTGGTCATAAAACCCCAGATATTACTCAAGCGGGTGTTGAAGGAAAAACCCAAAATAAAGAGAATCATTTTATTCGTATTAAGTCGCTTGAAGACTTAGAAGTTGAATTGGATAAAGCCAGCATTAGCGGTAAAACGGTGATGTTAGATTTATACGCCGACTGGTGTGTGGCCTGTAAAGAGTTTGAAGCGATTACCTTTAAAAATAAAGATGTCGCCACGCGCATGAGCCAAATGGTGCTATTGCAAGCTGACGTAACGGCCAGCGATGACATTGATATCACCCTTTTAGAACATTATGGCGTGTTAGGTTTACCTACCTTGTTAATGTTTAATAGCGATGGCAAACAGCGTGAAGATTTACGAGTTACTGGCTTTATGGGACCAAAAGACTTTGCCGCTCATTTAGATATCCTGCTAGCAAAGTAAATTAGCGAAAGGAATTTAGCGGGCTCATTAGGGTCTGTTGATCTTTCAAGGTTATTTTTGCAGCGAATTGTTGGCCATTTGTACAAGGCTGAGACTTTGATGTGTAGTTATTCTACATAAGAAGTTGATAACGCAGTAAAAATGACCAACAAACTCTGCCCGAAAGGTTCGGCTAAAAACGTTTTACTCTTTGTTGAATGAATTTTGCTTAGATGACTAGGCATCAATCCATTCGCCTCGATTAAAACGTTTTTAACTCGAACAAAATTCAACCAGAAAAGATCAACAGACCCTAGCTAAAGCGCTATGTAAACCTCACCCAATAAACATTATGCAAAACAGCATCTTTAGTTACTAAAGATGCTGTTTTTTGCATTTAACGCATTAAAGTCATCGAAAGTTAACTTTTTTCTTATACAATAAGATTTTATCCCCCTCATTCAAGGCGCTTTATGGAACCCGCTATCCTGATTATCACCCTACTTTGCGGAATGCTTGTCAGCCGAGTGGGTTTACCGCCACTGATTGGTTATCTTGCTGCTGGTTTTGTATTGTTCACCTTAGGCATTGAAGACACTAGCTTACCTATTTTGCAGCAACTTGCTGACCTAGGTGTCACCTTACTGCTATTTTCCATTGGCCTTAAACTTGATCTTAAGAGCCTGTTTAAAGCCGAAGTTTGGGCCGGTTCAAGCTTACATTTAATTGGTTCGATTCTATTTTTTGTGCCAGTGCTGAAGTTGTTGGGCTTTTTAGGCATTGAGCAGCTCGACGGGTTCAGTTTCAATCAACTAATGCTCATTTCCTTTGCATTAAGTTTTTCCAGTACCGTATTTGCGGTAAAGGTGCTTGAAGACAGCGGTGACATGCAGTCACTTTATGGCCGAGTAGCGATTGGTATCTTGATTATGCAAGACATCTTCGCTGTGATCTTTTTAACCATTTCTAAAGGTAACATCCCGTCTGTTTGGGCGTTTGCATTGTTATTACTGCCGCTTGCAAGACCGCTTATTTATAAAGTGTTCGATCGCGTCGGCCACGGTGAAATGCTGGTATTGTTTGGCCTTGTGATGGCATTAGTGGTGGGCGCATGGTTATTTGAAGCCGTCGGTTTAAAACCCGATTTAGGCGCATTGATAGTGGGTATTTTATTAGCTGGGCATGCTAAATCATCCGAATTAGCCAAGTCGATTTACTTCTTTAAAGAGTTATTCTTAGTCGCCTTCTTCTTAACCATTGGGTTAAACGGATTACCCACATTGGCCGATATTGGTTTAGCGGCGATTTTAGTTGCGCTAATTCCAGTGAAAATTTTGATGTTTGTTTATCTGCTAACCCGCTTTAAATTGCGCTCACGCACATCGTTATTAGCCTCGTTTAACTTAGGTAACTACAGTGAGTTTGGTTTAATCGTAGCAGCAGTAGCGGCACACAAGGGTTGGTTACCACCAGAATGGTTGATCATTATTGCAGTGGCATTAAGTATCAGCTTTTTATTTGCAGCGCCGTTTAATAATAACGTCAGTAATATTTATCAGCGTTTCCAATCAAAATTAACCAAACTCGAACGCCACCCATTACACCCAGAAGACAGACAAATCCGTATTGGTAATCCGCGCTTTTTGATCTTAGGGATGGGCCGTATTGGTTCTGGGGCATATGATGAATTACGCGCCAAATACACCGGCGAAATTTTAGGGATTGAACACAAACAAGAGCTGGTTGATTTTCATCGAAATGAAGGCCGTAATGTTGTACAAGGTGACGCTAGCGATACTGACTTTTGGGTCAAGCTTGAACGTGCGCCACACTTAGAGTTAGTGCTACTGGCAATGCCACATCACGCGGGTAATTTGTTTGCAGTGCAACAATTGCAAAAGCTTAATTACGAAGGAAAAATCAGCGCGATTGTGCAATACGCTGAAGATGCTGAGTCATTAAAAGAGTCTGGAGTTCATACTGTGTATAACTTGTATGAAGCTGCAGGCGCCGGTTTTGTTGACCATGTGATTAAAGAGCTACTCGATTCACCACCAGAACTGGTACCTGGTTCAGTTGTGGCTAGTAGTGATCAGCCAAACCAATCGGCAATAAACGATACGACATCTGAGTCGCCATCATAAAACTAATCACCAATTGCAAACGCCTAGATAACTCTCTAGGCGTTTTTGTTTACTACAGCGTATTTTCAATTTTGCTTCGGATAAAAAAATCTCAGTTACAGACACGGTAAAGACATGCTATAACTCAAGTAACAAGTCTTTCCATGTCACCCTTTGTCGGATTTTTTGAAGTATGTCAAACCCTGCTCAACGCGCCACTAAATTATTTGTTCGAACATTTGGCACTAAACCAGATGATTTATACCAAGCGCCCGGGCGAGTTAACATTATGGGCGAACATACCGACTATAACGAAGGCCTCGCATTACCCGCTGCAATTAACTTTCATACTGTTATAGCGGTAAAGCATCGCGATGATAATTTATTTCGCGCGGTGACAACCGCTTTCCCTGGGGAAATTAAGCAATGGCACTTTGGTGAAGAAGGCCCAGTCGCTGCAGGCGATGACTGGAGCCATTATCTCAAAAGTGTAACCGCTGCTATGAACCAATCGGGTTTACGAGCTAAGGGCTTAGACTTAGCCATTGTGGGTGACGTACCACTGGGAGCCGGTTTATCATCGTCGGCAGCACTGGAAATCGCTTTTGGTACCGCCATCAGTTATGCCAGCCAATTAAACTTATCTCCTATCGCTATTGCCCAATTAGCTCAACGCGGCGAAAGTCAATTTATGCTGTTAGATTGCGGCATGATGGACCAAATCATTAGCGCGATGGCAGAGCCTGATCATGCCTTATTGATTGATTGTTTAGAATTAGAAAGCGAATCGGTGCTATTACCAGAAGAACTTAGCTTAATCGTAATCGACTTAAAGCAAGACCGTCATGGTTTTACCCAACAATTTGAACAACGTAAGCAAGAGTGTAATCAGATAACCAAGTTACTTGGCCTCGATTCTTTGCGTGATTTATCATTGAGCCTACTCACGGCAGATAAAGAATCACTCAGTGATGTTCAGTTTCGTCGAGCACGCCATGTCATTACCGAAAATCAACGTACTAGTAATGCTGCCAGAGCTTTGCAACAAAACAATATTGCCCGTTTTAGTCAGTTAATGGCACAGTCTCAAGCATCAATGCGCGATGACTTTGACATTATCACTGCCGACATTGACACCTTAGTGAGCATGATTGCGAATTTAATCGGTGAAAAGGGCGGCGTACGTATGAGCGATGGCTGCGTATTGGCATTGGTCAATCATGACCTTACCGATGAGGTGATTAACCTAGTTGAAAACCAATATTTTAAGCAAACAGGTATCGAAGCAACAATATACTTATGTTCAGCGAGTGGCGGTGCAGGACGCATCGGCTAATAATTTACAGATTAGAGAGGCATAAATGGTACGTTTTAGTGTGCTGGAACCTTGGCAAGATCCCCGTGGTGGTGAGATTGAGCGGGTTAGAATTGATAATGGCATCATCGCACTTGAAGTATTAAGTTTAGGCGGCATCATTCGATCATTATGGACTCCAGATCGCAACGGTGAACGTAAAAATATCGTGTTAGGTTGCGACAGTGTCGAAGATTATCTGGCTCAACAAGCCCATTTAGGCGCGATAGCAGGACGTTACAGCAATCGTATTGCCAATGGTAAAACCCAATATAATGGCCATCAATACCAACTTAGCGTTAACCAAGCGAGCAATTGTTTACACGGTGGCGTTGAAGGCTTTAATCGGAAATTGTGGCAACTCGGTACCTTAAGTGATGGCGTCCGCTTAACCTTAACAAGCCCAGACGGCGACATGGGATTTCCGGGCAATTGTACTGTGCAACTCGATTACCGTTTAGTGGGTAATAACTTGTACATTGAAATGCTAGCTAGTACCGATAAAGCCTGTCCTATTAGTTTAACCCAGCACAGCTACTTTAATTTAGACGGTAATCGCAGCGACACTAATGAGCAACATACTCTCCAAGTGGATGCCACAAAGTACCTCACAATGAATGATGTTGGTGTGCCGACCTCAATACAACCTACCGCAGGTAGCGATGTAGACATGGCAAAACCCACGCCAATGTCAGTACAAACCGAACGCCCAGCATTAGCCGCTACTAAGGGCTTTGACCATTGTTATGTGTTAGATAATCCCGGTGCGGATTTACAGCGCTTTGGTTGCTTAGCCAGCCCTAATAGTGGCCGCAATATGACGGTTTATACTAATCAGCCTGGGGTGCAGGTTTATGGAGCAAACTTTTTGCAAGGTACGATAGGTAAAAAGCAGCGAGTATTAAGCGATCATCAAGCTGTGTGTATTGAACCACAAATGCTACCCGACTCGCCTAATCAGCCAGACTTACCCGGCGATGTATGGATAACACCTGGTAAGCTATATCACCACATAACTCGATATCAGTTTGATGCCGAATAATCAGCCTGTTAAACCCAATTTCAATGCCGAAGATATTGGTCAAATTGCCGTTGGGGCTTTTGCGCTGTCGGTGCCGATTGCATTTTCTGAAGAAGCGTGGCGATTGTCGGCCAGTTTGCCAACATTAAATTTGGTATTGGTGGTGGTATTGTCGCTGGCATTTATTACCTTATTTGCTTATCAGAGTGTGTTTCAGGCAAATATTGTTAAGCGCAGACGAGCATTTTTTTTGCGGGTAATTGCGGCGTATATATTGACGTTATTGGTGGTGAGTATCGTACTGTTGGCGTTAAATAAATTGCCATTAATAACCGATCCAATCTTAGCGTTAAAGCGGATTATTTTAATCGCGATGCCCGCATCAATGGGTGCGATTATTGTCGACAGTTTCGACAAAGAATAAACCATATAAGGAATAATGAATTATTCCTTATATGGTCAGTAATCTTTAGCAGATATAAGCAGAATAATACGATGAACCAACAACACTCTGAGCCAGAGACTCAATGTTATCTGCAGGGTTAATCGTCTACACTATCACCCATATCATCAAAGCTATCATTGTCATCATCTGAATCATCAAATTCTGGAATGTCATCATCTGCGTTAATCGCTTCATCTGGCTCTGGAGCCGGTTTAGCCTTACGCGGTGGCGCTGTATCGGGTACTTTTGACAAATCAATTCGTAACTGATGCTTTGCCATAAACTCACTACGCGCCGCTTTCCATGCATCGCCAAACTCAGCCATAGCAGCTTTTGTTTGTTGCTCATCTAAGTCGTGTAAGTTTACTTTAACGATGTCTTCTACGTACTCCACAATCGTATTACGGATAGTGTTGTACATGAAAATGCGCCCTGGTGACGCTTCTGGCAATTGATTATCATGAACGACGATAGTGTTACCTTTCGATGTTCTTAATTCACCAAACCAAAGTTGTTTTTTTGCAGTGTTATACATATATGCTAACGCCCTTAATCAACACATATTCTAAAAATGGTGCAGGATTATTGAAGATAATATCTTCATACTGCGCCACGATTATCTGTTCTGTATTTGTGTGGGTATTTAAACAGAATATTTCTGAGAATCAATGCCTAAAACGATGAATTTTTCGCGTAATCGCATAAAAATGTCGGTTGTAGTCAATTTTTAACACTTTTCTGTCATTTTTCTCACAAAATAAACGCCTCACCAAGTGATTAGCCACCTTATGACCAATCACTTTGTGATCACGACTTTAGCTTAAAAACATCAAGCTTCAAGTTTTTTATCAAAATTTATCGCTGATTAAAACCACATTATAAATAAGTGTATTGGTAAGGGATTAATACACTTAACGAGGATCGGCTTGCAGATCCAACACTATCTTGCCTTTGTGTGTACCCGACTCCATTAGTTCATGTGCCTGTACCACTTGCGAGAATGGGAACACACTATCGATTGGAATACTCATTTTGCCACTATTTAATAGCGGCCATACGAACTCAGCCAAACCTTGAGCAATCAGGGCTTTATTCGCCACGCTTTGTGGTCGTAACGTTGACCCAGTCCAAATGACTCGTTTAGCCATAATGCGGAAAATATCCACGTTTGCTTGTGGACCACGTTGCATGGCAACCGACACCATACGTCCGTCGGTTGCGATAGCTTTAAGATTTTCGTTAATGAAGTCGCCACCAGCAATATCCATAATCACATTAACGCCTAATCCATTTGTCGCTTCTAAGATCGGCTCAACAAAATGCTGCTCGTTATAGTTAATCGCTACGCTAGCGCCTTGATCAAGACAGTATTGGCATTTCTCTGCACTGCCAGAGGTTGCAAATACCGTTGCACCTAAACGACTCGCCATTTGGATCGCAGTTGTACCGATGCCACCAGAGCCCCCATGAATAAGCACCGTTTCACCCGCGTTAAGTCCACCGCGAATAAACAAGTTACCCCACACGGTAAAAAAGGTTTCTGGCAACGCGGCAGCTTGCACAAAACTGTAACCAGTAGGAATAGGTAAACAATGTGCTGCGTAAGTATTCACTAACTCGGCATAGCCGCCACCAGGCACTAAGGCACACACTTTATCGCCAACTTGCCACTGAGTAACATCGTCTGCCACGGCAACAATTTCACCGGCGACTTCTAACCCAATAATCGGGCTGGCATCTGCTGGCGGTGGATAAGCACCAACTCTCTGTTTAATGTCTGGGCCATTGACTCCAGCAGCATACACCTTAATCGTCACTTGGCCTTCTGTTGGCATCGCAAGCGTTGATTGAGTCATGGTCATCACACTGGGTTCGCCAGGCTGTTCAACCACTACATGGGTAAATTGTCTATTTACTGTCGCCATAAAAATATCACCTTGGTTAATTGTTACCAAAAAGTAACTTGGATTAATAGTCTGTTACAGGCGCCGATTACCTGTTCACAAATTCAGCATGTTTGTTAGCAAAACATAAAGTAGTATCTTTTTTAATCAAAAATGATTGCCTATACACTTTAAACCATTACTATACCCGCCCGTTCAAAACATGGAGCAAAATACTTGTTAAAGTACCTGTTCGTTTTACTGTCTATTTTCAGTATTCACGCCCATGCTGCACCTATCCGTATCGCCTCTGATATTTGGTGCCCTTATATCTGCGACAACCAAACAGGCTACGTTGTAGAACTCACACGTCGCGCTTTTGAGATCCAGGGTCAACCGGTTGAATTTCAGATTTTTCCTTATAAACGCGCACTGATTGAACTGCAAAGAAATAACATCGACGCTGTACTGGCATTGACGTCTAGCGCCATTGTCGAAAATCAATTGATTAATGCTGATGTGATTGTCGGCTATAACAGCAACGACTTTTATACTCTTGTTGATAGTAATGAAACATTTGAGCAGATTACCGATCTCAATAACACTCAACAGGCTGCGATAGTCACTGGTTACCACTATGGTGTTGAGCTCGACGCTTGGTTTGGTGCACATCCTAATACGTACTTTGCCTCTGGCAGAGATCCATTGGCTATGAATATTATTCGGCTAGTAAAAGGACGTCATTCGGTCATCATCGACAACAAAAATGTCATTGAGTACACCGCAAGTCAATTAAACTTAACTCAACAACTTCGCTATGCTGGCACTATAGGCAAACCGGTGCCTTTGTATGTTGGCTTTAATCCACACAATAAAGCTTACGCGGTGACCTTTACTAATGGCATCGAGATGCTAAAAGCCAATGGCGAATATCAACAGATTATGAGTAAGTACAAAATATTACCTGCTCTGACATCTGACGAGGCCCGTCATAAAAACCTGCAAAAATTCCTGCCTATCTTTAATTAATCTCGCTTGCTGTAGTGATGCCATACGGAATTGGCATCAACAAGGCTGCACATTGCAGACATTTGGCACTATATCGAAGTTGCTAAACCAGCCCTATAACTCACAAAGCGTTATCGTAGCGAGTTTATCGAAAACACCATACTGGTTTGTCAGCCTTTTATGGTGTGTTTAAGCTCCAGCCACCACATCATCAAGTGCATCTGCCAGCGTAGAATATGTCACACATTGCACACCATCTGGCTTAAACCCTGCTTTGGCTAAGGTTTTAAGTGGCTGAAATTGAAAATCGGCCAACAAGACTCGAGTATTATCACGCTTACATTTATCAATAAACTTATACAGCGCCGAAACGCCACCAGAGTCTAAAATAGACACCCCGTCAAAATACAACACCACCCCATCCTGGTCGCCACTCAAATGCGCCAACTCACCAAACACACTGTCGGCAGCAGCAAAAAACAATGGCCCATTAATTTTAAACACTTTCCAGCGTGGCGGTAACTCAACATGAATGTGCTTTTTCTGCTCGCTAATGTCTTGCACCTTGGTCATGTCGGCCACTTGTTTCATGAATAATAACGACGCCAAAATGATCCCAGCACTGATCGCAATCACCATGTCAAAAAATATGGTCAGTAACAAGCACACCATCAACACCAGTATTTCACTGGCAGGGGCTTTTTTAACAAGATGGACAATCTTAGGCGCTTCACTCATGTTCCAAGCCACCATAATAAGCAGCGCCGACATGCCCGCCATGGGGATATAAGCTAAAACAGTGCTGAGCGATAATAAAGACACTAACACCACCAGCGCATGGATCATGGCCGCGATTGGGCTTACCGCCCCCGACTTATAGTTAGCCGCCGAACGAGCGATGGCAGCAGTCGCGGTAATACCGCCAAAAAATGGCGCGATAATATTACCGATACCTTGACCAAGTAACTCGCTATTGGCGCTGTGCTTTTTACCTGACATGCCGTCTAGCACCACTGCGCACAGTAACGATTCAATGGCACCTAACATGGCGATAGCAAAGGCGGCAGACAATAGGTCACTGGCTAATTGCCAAGTGAGTACCAATGGCACTTCACCCGATTGCGCGCGAAGCCAGGGCCATTCAAAGTCAGGCAGCATAGAGGGAATACCTGCACCGATTGAGCCATCGGCTAGGGTGAAACTGAACGTAGATCCAATGGTCGCCACATGAAAACCGAGTTGATTTAGTACCAGCGCCACAATACTCGCCACAACCACTGCAGGAAGATGTGCGGGTACCGCCAACTTGAGTTTTGGCCACAAAATAAACACCACTAATGTGCTTAATCCCACCAGTAATGTCGGCCCCGAAAAACTAGGAATTTCTTGAACTAAGGTAGCTACTTTACCGACAAAACTTTCTGGCATCTCGGTAATAGTTAGACCAAAAAAGTCTTTAACTTGCAGCACTGCAATCACCACGGCAATACCACCCGTAAACCCTAACGTGACTGATTCGGGAATATATTGGATATAACGCCCTAAGCGAAACAACGCCATGATAATCAACATTAGTCCGGATAACATGCTGGCCAGCAATAAACCAGACAGACCATATTGATGCACGATGGGATAGAGGATCACCACAAATGCGGCGGTAGGGCCAGACACGCTATAACGTGAGCCACCGGTGAGCGGAATAACAAACCCAGCAATAATCGCAGTATACAACCCGTATTGCGGCGCGACCCCAATGGCAATCGCAAGCGCCATTGCTAATGGAATAGCAATAATGCCAACAGTTAAGCCGGCTAATAAATCTTTAGTGAATGCATTGGCATTGTAGGGAGCGTCTTTTAAAGACTCTCGGAGTGCATGCCCGATACGAAGAGAAAATAAATGTGTGCGGTATTTCATTGCGGCGATCCCATAACCTAGTACGGCGTCAAGATACCCCTCATTATAGGCCGATTACCTTACAGTACAATCGAATTAAGTTAACACTTGATGATAATATAATTATCATCACATTATAATATAAAATTTATCTAAATAGAGGTAATAAGATCCACTGGCTCTGATGACTCGCGCAAAAAAGCCACCGATTATTGCGGTGGCTTCGGTGGTGTTTATTAAGAATGCACACAACAGTTGGCTGCCTAATCTTAGTCGCTAATCAAAGGCCAATCTTAACGGCTTAAACGTTAACGGCTAAAATCAATAGACACTTTGCGGCCGCGATTAGTATCTATATTTTGATAATCCCAGTCGTATTGCGAAATAAGTCTGGTCGTTAACTCAAGCCCTAAGCCAAAGCCTAACTCTTCAAAGCTATTAGCATAAGACTTACACTGATTAGCGATGCTTACCGATGTGGCTGACTGGCGAATAGTCACACTACCTTCAACAGTGTGCTGTAAAGCGTTGCGGATGAGGTTGGTAATAATTATCCGGCATAGCGTGTCAGGGAGTTGGTGAGCAGAGTCATCGGTTTCAATGCTGATTTCAATATTTTTGCCGTGGATTAAATACCTTAAATCTTGCACTAGCTGGCGAATAAGCTGACCTAAATTCACCTCTTTTAACGGCAAACTTTTACCTTCACGGCGTGTTAACCACAATAAGGTTTCGGTGAGATCGGTCATGGTGAGCCCAGCACGTTCGATGCGGTTAACGACTTGAGCTTGTTTTTCAGCGCTACCGCCTTTGCTTATCAGCTTTTGCAGTAATTCAGTATTGGTACGGATCACCGCTATTGGGGTGCGTAATTCATGGCTGGCATAACCTAAGAATTGTTGCTCGCGATCTAAGCTTTCCTGCACAGTACCTAAACTGGTTTTAACAATATTGGCTAATGTGTTTAGCTCGCTGTAATGAAAATCTGGCGCAGGGTCTGCTAGTTGTTTGCTATCTAACTCTTTGGCCCAATTTTTTAGGCGCTCAATCGGCAAAGTCACTTTGCGCATCATTAACAGCAATATCAGCGTAAACATCACAATACTAAAAATGGCGGTAGCAAGAATCACCAGAAAAAAGGGTTTATCTTTGGGCGGAGGAATATTGCCCATTTTTTTATCTAAAATGCTCGAGACATAACGGATCTGGTCACCTTTAAGCACTTTGATGACAAAAAAGCCTTTTTCTGGTGGTTTTAACGGTGAACCGCCAATAATATTTTTGTGTAACACATTAAACTCGCTGGGCTCCTGCTTAATGTGTAGTTGAATATCTTTTGGTAAATCCTGCCAACGACTGGCGACAGTAAACAATTGTGATTTGCTAGGGTGTCCGTCGGTTACAACTTGCTCTTGTCCATGCGCATACATCGTCGCCAGCATGACTTTGTCCATGCCAGAGATATAATAATGCACGCTCAATGCCGATAAAATTAAAATGGTGCTAATGCCAGTAAATAACATTACCAGCAGCACAAAAATTCGCAGACTCGGTCTTAATTTCATGACGTAGGGGTATTCCTATTGCTGTCGTAATTTAAATCAAAACATTATGTAGTCAGCGCTATGATGAAAGCTCTGCGTCTTTAATGGCAAAGCCATGGCCACTAATCGTGTGCAGTAACTTTACGTCATGCTCAGCATCAAGCTGTTTTCGCAAATTAAAAATATGTACTTTTAAGCTGTTACTGTCAGGTTGATCATCGCCCCACACACTTTGCATGAGCTTTTCACGCGACACCGGATTAGGGCTTGTTCGCATTAGCACGTCTAAAATCTTAAACGCGGTCGGCGATAACTTTACTAACTCATTGGCGCGATACGCCTGCTTTTGTTGTAAATCTAAGGTTAAGTCACCGACAGATAAGCGCATGACTTGGCCACTGCGCCGACGCGCTAACACTCGCGTCCGCACAATGAGTTCTTCCATGGCAAAGGGTTTCACCAAATAATCATCCGCCCCTTTAGCAAAGCCAGTTAGCTTATCGTCTAACGTGTCTTGGGCTGTCAGCATTAACACTGGCACATCCATACCTTGCATGCGCAACGACTCGCACACTTGCAACCCATTCATTTTGGGTAAGTTTAAATCTAAAATCACCACATCGTATTGATTCTGCAAACTTAAATTAAGCCCAACTTGCCCATTGGCGGCATGGTCACAAAGAATATCTTCTAGCTCTAAATACTCGATCACCGCCGTAGCTAAGTCGAGGTCATCTTCAACCAGTAACAATTGCAGTTTGTCGGTGTTCATGTCACTAATTCCTTGGTTGATCACGACGTTGCCACGTCACGATTTGGGCGCAGTTTGGTCATCAGGTTATGCATAAAAGCCTTCGACTCGCATTGAATTAACAGCAAAGATGGCGTCAAAATCAAGGTGATAAAGGTAGCAAATAAAATACCATACCCTAGCGCCGCTGCGGCAGGAATTAAAAACTGCGCTTGTAACGAGGTTTCACCTAATAATGGCGCTAAGCCCGCAAAGGTGGTCACCGAGGTAAGCAATACCGCTCGAAGTCTTCCGGTGCATGACTCAACAATTGCATCGTGTACCGACATGCCTTCTTCGTTAATTAATTCGTTATAACGCGACACCAGTAACAAGCTGTCGTTTACCACCACGCCACTTAAGGCCAAAATACCGTTTAACGACAAAATACTAATGGTTAAGTCATTCAACCAATGGCCTAAAATTGCGCCCACAATACCAAACGGAATTGCAGTCATGATTATCACTGGCTGTATATACGACTTTAACGGAATGGCTAACAAGGCATAAATGGCAATCAGCGCCAGCACAAACATCGATTCTATCGAGCTTGTGGTTTCTGCTTGCTGTTCAGCTTCGCCGGCAAAATTGAAACTCACACCTGGGTACTGTACTTCTAACTGCGATACCAATGTTTGCTTAAGCTGGCTAACCAACTCATTTGAAGCAATTTTATCTTTGTCTAATACCGCACTGATGTATACCGCCCGCTGGCTGTCGATACGGGTAATATTCGACGGTTGATAATCATTAAAAATCTGGGCTACGTGACTCAACGGCACAATAGTCCCGTCGCTGGTTCTCACATTGGCAAGCTGAATATCTTCAAAAGTTTGACGATCTTCATCGGGGTAACGAACGCGCACTTTCACTTCGTCTTTACCACGCTGAAAACGTTGTACCACTCCGCCGCCAAATGACTGCAATATCTGACTCGACAAGGTTTCGGTATCAAATCCTAATGCGCGCCCTTGCGCTGTTAATTCAAAGCGATATTGTGGGTCGCCTGCATCTAGATTGTGGTCAATGCCACTCACACCGTCCATCACTTCTATTGCGGCTTTTAGTGCTTGGCCAGCAGCGAATACAGACTCTGTATCACTGGCTTTAATCTCTACTTTAAAGTTATCGAGCATTTCTTTTTTCGATAATACTTTAAGTTTTTTAATGCCTTCCATTTGGCCAACTTGTTCAGTCCACTTTTGAGTAAACTCTTTAAGGGTATAAGGGCTGTTGGTTGCCAACTCGACCTGCACTTGGCCAGTGTCACTGCTGCTTGCCATAATGTGCAAACTGGTTAAATAGCTGTCTTGGTCGTTGTCACCGTCTTGTCGTTGAGCCACCAGCTCTGCATCCACTCGTTTAGCAGCGCGTTCTAAGGTCATTAAATTTTTATAGGTTTGGCCAAAACTGGCGTCGTTTTGCATTGAAAAGTCAGCTACGACTGTGTCGCCAGCAATATCAGGGAAAAAAGCCACTCGCACGCTACCCGTTAACGGCATTCCGGCAACCAAAATAAACATTGCAATAAACATCAATACCACGGCATAACGAAACCGCAGTGCAAACTCAATAACGGGTTGGTAAATTACGCGACTAAACCACTTCAAGCCACTGTCCGCGGCGTGTTGAATATGGTTAAACCATGATTTTTTGGCACTTTTTTGAGTATTAATATGGGCTAAATGCGACGGTAAAATAAACTTAGATTCAATTAACGACAGCATCAAACAGATGGCAACAACGGTACCAAACTGGGCATAAATTTGGCCTAAACGGCCTTCTACGTTGGCCAAAGCGACAAAGGCAACCACGGTAGTTAACACACCAAATATGGTTGGGGTCGCGACTTTTAAGGTACCTTTGATGGTGTTGTCGATGTTGTCGCCGTATTTTTGCCGAGTGGTATAAACACTCTCACCCACTACCACGGCGTCATCGACCACAATCCCCAGCGCCATAATAAAGCCAAAGGTGGTCATTTCATTTAGGGTTAAACCAGCAAAAGTATTGCTCATAAAAAACAAGGTGCCGAAGAACACAAACGGCAAACCTGCGGCAACCCAAAACGCCACGCGCAAGTTTAAAAACAACGCCAAAATAATAAACACTAATGCGATACCACTGAGGGCATTTTTAACTAGCAAGCTTAAGCGTTCGGTAATCAGAGTACTTTTGTCATGCCAAGTGGCAATATTTACACCATCGGGCAACGCATTAGCATTACGCCATTTCTCAACGACTTGCTTAGCTTGCTCGACAATATTAACGATATCGCCATTTTCATCCATCACAATTTCAATGGCGCTTGAGTTTGCTTGGTTATAACGCGACAACACAAAGGTGTCGTCGGCATAGCCGTCTTTCACTGTGGCAATATCGCCCAGTGTAATCATCGAGCCTTGGCTATTGGTGATAACTGGAATCGCCATAAAATCTTGCAGTTGATAAGCTTGTTGAGCCACTTTCAAACGCACGGTTTTATCATCGTTGTATAAGCTGGTCGAAATAGACGCTGATGACTCGGCGTTCACTGCACTTGCGACTGACGCTAACGTCAATCCATAAGCTTGCAGCTTGGCTTCGTCAACTTCGATAGAAATCATCGGCTCGGCTTTGGCTTTAATTTCCAGATCATGAATGGCATCTTGGCTGAGTAAATCCGATTTAAGTTGTTCCGCTAAAGCTTGTAACGTCGCGCGGTCGGCATCGCCATAAATCTCAATCCACAAGGCATGGTCTTGCATGCGCATTTTATCGATAACAGGGTTTTCAGCTTCGCTAGGAAAGTTATAAATTGCATCAACATTGGTTTTAATGTCAGTGAGCAAGGTGTCTAAGTCATAAGAGCTGGTTTTCTCAATCATCACACTGCTGCCATTGGCATTGGATGTTGAGGTAATCCGCTTTATGCCCGGCACCGTTTCTAAGGCATCTTCGATTTTAATTGCGATGCCTTCTTCTGCTAACACTGGGTCGCCACTGTCGTAAGTGACTGACACAGTCACGCGGTCGGGCTCTAAACTCGGAAAAGCCTCTTTGCGTAAGCTGCCTAATGAAAAAAGCCCCACGATGATCATGCCAATGAGCAATAAGTTAGCCGCTACTGAGTTTCTGGCAAACCAGGCTATTGCTCCTTTGTGTGTAGATAGAGATCCCGACATGGCTACACCTCTACCTTAGCAAGCACCTTAGTGCCGACTTTAAAGCTGCTTAAAGGACGTTTAACAATTTGCATGACACTAGGCTGATTTTTTTGCTCATTAGTTTGCTCAGTGACAATGGGCGACACATATACAAAACCGTCTTTTTCAAAGGCGACTGTCGCAGGTGCTTTAGCCAATAACCCTTGGTCGTCAACAAACCAGATATCACCTTGTTGTGAAATAGCAGATGAAGGTAACTGCCATATATTGCTTAATGATTTACCGTTAATATGTGCTTTAACAAAGGTGCCAGGATACAGATCCGTTGTTTGTAGCAGTGGGTTATCGACCACCACAATTAATGAACGTTGGCGGCTAGTTTGAGTTAAATGTTGCTCGACACGTTCAATGTAACCTTGCCATTGATGTAGACCATCGGCGCTGAACAAAGTCACATCCCACGGCGCTTTAACCAGCTGTGCATTATCAAATGCAGGTAGGTTTTGCCATTGCAGTTCAGACAACGGTACGCTGATTTCAACTTCGGCCACGCTGTATAAAGTGCCAAGCTGGCTGCCGGTTTGCACGTAGCTGCCTGGCTGAATATCGCGGCTCACCACCAGCGCATCAAACGGTGCGGTAATGTGGGTATAACTTACGTCTTGTTGCGCTTTTTTAAGTGCTTGTTTGGCGTTATCTAGCGCCGCAGTTGCTTGGGCTAATTGCGGCGTTCTTAATACTAGTGGAGAGGCTGGCTCGCCAGACAAACCTGAACGAAGCCATTCTGCTTTAGCTTGCTCACCTTGGCGTTGTTCTTCTAATAAATCGAGTTCCGCTTGAGCAACATCGGTTTGTGCTTGGGTTAACGCTTGTTGATAACTGGTGTCGTTAATTTTACCTAACAAAGCCCCTTTTTTGATCACCTGTCCTGACTCAAATTGACGATTAACCTGTGTGATTTTGCCACTGACTTCGGCGCTAAGTGTTAGCTCATAACGTGGCCTTGCTTCACCAAATCCAACCACTTCTGCTTGATATTCTTGGCCATTAACCACAACAACGCCCACTTGCGGCAATAGTGATACCGCCGCACTAGTCGTGACAGGTTTGACAGACTGTTCAGCAGTAGGCGCTTTTTTATTCGCTGGAGGTGGTAACTGCGCTGCGGTATAGCCTAACGCAACGGCAATACTGCCCAGTGACAATACAGTGACGATGACGTTTACACGGTTAAGCTTCATGCGAGACTCCTAGACCTAGCGCTAAGCCTAAATCAATTCGGTTTATGAGACGGTTGTAAATGGTAGTAACAAGTTGCGCTTCAACATCAAAGGTTTGCTGTTGCACGGTCAGTAAATCAAAAATATCGACTAAGCCTTGGCGATACTTTTGCTCATAACTGACAAAGCTGCGTTGGGCACTAAGCTGCGCATCGGTTAAGTGCTGTTGTTGTTTGGCGAGGGAATACTCTTGGCCAACGCTATTTTCGACCTCGTTAACCGCATTTAATAAGGTTTCTTGGTAGACCCAATAGCGCTGCTGAGTCGTTAAACGTGCCAACTCCGCTTGTGATGTTAACTTTCCCCCTTGAAACAAAGGTGCAGATAACTGTCCAAGTACGCTCCATAGTGGTCCAGTGAGTAGTGCATCACTTGGCGACTGCGCCATATCACTCAAACTGGCGGATAAACTAATGGATGGCAACATGGCTTTATAGGCGGCATCGGTACGTAATGATTCTGCTTCGATATTGTAAAATGCGGTTTTTATGTCTGGACGACGCCCAAGGTTTTGCTGACCGAGTGAATCGATTGGATTGAGAACCGTAGGGAACTGGGCGCTAATATCGACACTGACATCACTGCCGGTCCACTGCCCTGTTAGCAAGGTTAAGTTACGGCGACTTTGTGCGAGCTGTTCTTGATAATCCACTAATGTTGCTTGCGTACTGGCGACGCTGGTAGTGGCATTATCCAGATCTTCTAAACTGCCTAAACCGACGCGATACCGCGCTAAAATAAGGGCTTGGTTGTTATCTAATACCGCTAAGCGCTGAGTCTCAATCGCCACGAGTTGTTGCTTAAGGCTAATGTCTAACCAGCTGCGCATTACGTTGGCCACCACTAAATCTTGTGCGCTCTGTAAACTGGCTTGTGTGCTGGCAATGTCTTTTAGCGCAGCATTACTGCTGTCAGCAATTTTTTGCCATAAATCCAGCTCCCAACTCACGGTAATATCAGTAGTGTAACTGTCATCACTGTCTTCGGTTGAAGTACCGCTAAAACTGGCATCCACAGATGGTAAACGACTAGCAGAGGTAATACCGTGTTGAGCATAGGCCATATTTAACGCCACTACGCTTTGTTGTAGGCTGGGATTATTTTGCAATGCGGCTGATATAAAGGTTTGCAGTTCAGGCACATTGATTAAATCAGTGAGTCGCGCTAACGATTGCGACGGCACACCTTGTGTGTTTTTGGTGGCTAATAGCTGTTCAATTAACTGCTGGCTTGTTTTTGCTTGTGCTTGGCTAGCTTGGTCGATGTAATTGCTATTATCGACAGTACTGCAGCCCAACAAGCTCACTACAATCAGTGCCAGCATTGCGTGTCGTCGCGCCGGTTTTACCATCATCAAGTGCTTCTCCCAACTTGTGTATTACACAATAATGGAGCAAGCATACCGATGGGCGGGTTAAGGAGAGGTTAAGGTGAGAATAAATAGTGAAATTGAATATAGAGATAAAACGTTAGCATTAAACATCAATATGGTTCAATAAAACCATAAGCTAATCATGATAAATAGCAGCTATATGCCCCTACAGAACATATAGCCATCAAGATAAGCATGTTAATAATGGATACCATTATTATTGTTAAGCAATTATCGAACTTGGCTACAGGACGCGTTAACGATTATCAGCAATAAAATTAACGATTACTTTAGCTAATACTTCACCCTGCTCTTCTTGTAAATAATGGCCAGCATTCACAATAGTGGTGTGTTTTTGCCCTTTTGTGCCCGGTATTATTTCTTGCATCATTTTATCACCACCGGCAGTGATAGGATCAGAGTCACTAAATGCGGTCAAAAATGGCTTGTTCCACTGAGATAAAACTTTCCATGCTGCACGGTTTTTAAGTGTTGCTGGATCATCAGGCGTAATAGGCACTAACAAAGGAAATTCACGTGCACCAGTTTTGTATGTTTCATCAGGGAATGGGGCGTCATATGCTGCAATAACGTCATCTGATAAATCAGAAACAGATGCACCATTTATCATTTGTCCTGCAGGGAAATCAACCGATTCTTGCGAGTAGTTAAACCACTTCATAAATGCATCATTAGTTTCTTCATCACCCGTGGGTAACATGGTGTTTGCTGCAACAATACCGGTATAGCGTGGAATATCTTCAGCTGCCATACGCAGCCCGATTAAGCCGCCCCAGTCTTGGCATACCAAAGTAATGTTGGTTAATTCAAGTTGTAAAACGAATGATTTCATCCAATCAACATGACGTTGATAAGTATAATCAGAACGTTTACTTGGCTTATCTGAACGGCCAAATCCAATAATGTCAGGAACAATAACGCGATAACCAGCTTCAACAAGGATCGGGATCATTTTACGATATAAAAAACTCCATGAAGGCTCTCCATGCAGTAATAATATTGGCTCAGCATCTTTGTCTCCTTCATCAAGATAATGAATCCGTAACTGGCCTCCTTCAGTATCGTCCACTAATAGGTAATTAGGTGTAAACGGATATCCTGGTAAGTTAACAAAATAACTATCATCTGTTCGTAAAAATTCCATAACTATCTACTTTCCTTTTTTATAAAATAAATCAACTCTATGAGTCAGCTTTTTATTGCATGCACTACAACGCTAATAATTAAGTAACGAAGAGTGGTTGAGATTTCTAACACTAATTGAACTTAAATGACTTTCGTGTTTTATTAACTACACGAAACTTCTATCGTAGAAAAGTTTTTTATGACTAAGTAAAAAGATCAACTTCAACCCATATTACATTGTGATTTACGATGTTCTTTACGAACTATTTCAAGCCGAGACATTGCTGTAATAATATGAGCACTCTTTTGAAGATCACTTATATCAACACTGTCTGGTTGTTGATTTATCTTATTGGCGAAATAAACTGAAATAGATAGAATTAACTGTTCAGCTTGGGTCAAACTGTGATGTTCAACTTCTTTAATAAAAAGCAAATGAAAACATTGAAAAAAACAATCGAAAATTGAATTTTGATCTATTTTATATTTTTCATCATTTAGTTTTATCGGTGACTCAATCATGGCTGCAATAATATTACATATAGTAGCTTTATTTGTCGCACCCACGAATAAATCGTTGATAACTTGCTCTTGACTTAAATAGATATGTAATTGGTGAGCAAACTCTGCTTTATGCCATTGTTCTGAAACAGACCTAATCACATTCATATTAAACACCTTATTTAACGAAATAAACGCATTGGCATAGGCACCACATTCATGGTGGAAGCAAGTACTGATTCAAAATCTTGGGAAAGCAGAGCAATAGCCTTATAAAAATCAGTTTGTGCATATTCAATTGCTAACTCATGGCAGCGCCCAGACCATGGCAGCATATGTTGCTGTAATAATATGATTAATGCTTCTTTTGCCAATTTGTTATTGGGTTCATCTAATAATTGCTGTAACAGCTGATCGATTACTGAATAGAATAGAGAAATATGATCTATTGGTTGGTTGTACTTTAAGTCAAAGCTAATACCAAACTTTTTATAAAAACTCATCAATTGAATGGTGGATTGATCATTAAGAATTTGTTGTTCACCTAAATATACCGAGCCCCATGGCATTGCATTAGGTTCTCCGGGTCCAAAATATAATTGGCCATAATCCAGTTTCACTTCGTTAATTTGGTCTGGTTGCCATTGCGATATAAATTGACTTAATAAAACCTTACCTTTTTGGTTCGCTTCAGATCCTATCAATACTGGCCAGTTTTGATCAAGCTGGTTATCATTGAAATACTGGATAGAATCTACAGTCGGATAATCTAAAAACACATTATGTAATAAGCGAGCAATAGCATGAAGTTCAAGATATATATTCGTTGTTGTGTCGGTCATTATGCCTTCCTTTATATAGTATGATGCCCATGGGGGCATCATACTTAATGATTAGTATTAAACTTCAGAGTAGTTCAACACTTCACCTTGGCGGCCACCGTTCTTGTTTGCTTTTATGATCAAGTTTGGTGAGGTAATACTTTGTGGTGGTAGTGGTGCTATATGTCCGTCGCCATTACCATACTTAGCACGTAAGTTTTCCATCGTATCAAAATCCAATGCACGTAATGGGCATGAACCAACACAAATGGGCTGCTTTCCTTGTGCTAATCTATCGTAACAACCATCACACTTAGTCATTACTTTCCGTTGGGGATCTAATTGTGGAGCGTCATATGGGCAAGCCTCAGCGCAACTATTACAACCAATACATAAGTCTGTATGAACAAGAACTAACCCATCCTCACGACGCTTATGCATGGCACCAGTAGGACATGCTTTTACACATACAGGCTCGTTACAATGATTACAGCTAATAGAGGTGTAATAAGAGAAAACATTTTGCTCGAAACTACCGTCAGCATTAGTAGACCAATCACCACCACCATATTCATATACTCGGCGCCAGTTAATACCTTCTAATGCCGGTACACCTTGTTCAATTGGATTAGTTTTGCGAATAATATCACCTTGTCTATCTTTACAAGATATGTGACACGCTTTACAACCTGTGCACTTGGTGGTATCTAAATAAAAACCATATTGAGTTTGTTCTGTCATTTTTAATTACTCCATCAAGCGCTAGCAATTTGTACGCGATTTGTGTGCTGTGGATTACCTTTTGCCAAAGGGCTAGGCTGGTAACGGGTAAGAGTGTTAATACATCCACCAATATCAATAATATGGCCAGATGGACCGACTCTTCCTGAAGGATCTGGTGTGTACCAAGCTCCTTGGCCAAGAGCGAGAACACCTGGCGCAACACGAGGAGTTACTCTGACTGGGAGTTCAATAGTACCGCGTTGACTCCAAATAAGGGCTTTTGATCCTTGAGTTAAGCCTTGCTTGTAGGCATCTGCAGGATTCATCCAAACGGCATCTTCAACAGCTTCACGTAACCAAGGAACATTATGATAACTAGAGTGAGTACGACCTTTTGTATGATAACCCACTAATTGAAATGGATAATCCTCTGATGTTTCACTGTCCTCATAACCTTCCCAAGTCGCTTGGTACATAGGTATGCTAGTAATGTAATTGCCTTTTACTGTGCTATCAAATTCCCAGTCTGTACCCTTTTGAGCTAACTCAAGTGAGAAAATTTCGATTTTCCCTGATGGAGTATTTAGCGTATCGGTGCCATTTATATAGTCTTCTAATGCAACGACAGTTTTACCATCAAATGCACGGAAGACTCCTTGTGCTTGTGCTTCTTCATACGTACTAGGAAGAGGAGGAATTGCATTAGCATTATTACTATTTGTACGCGTTTTTTCATAAAGCTCAGTTAACCATCCGGCCTCATCTTTACCTTCTGTGTACTCGCCAAGTTTACCCATTTTCTCAGCAATCAAAGCACACATATCGTACATTGATTTACATTCCCATAACGGCTTAATGGCGGCTTTCATCGCAACTAAGTAGCCCATGATGCCCGAAGCATAACTGTCATTCACTAAATCGTTTGACTCTAACCAAGAGGTATCTGGGAGTAGAATGTCAGCGAATTTAGCTGATGATGTCATCCAACAGTCACAAACGACGATGAGTTCACATTTAGTTTCATCTTCAAGAATTTTAGCTATGCCATTAGAATCTGAATGTTGATTAATTAACGCATTAGAATTAATCGCGAAAATTGCTTTTGTATCAGCGCCCAATGGCGTATCTAAGTCAGCAGTTCCTCTAATCCCGTCTTTTCGAGTGGTCATTTCATGACCACGTTCTATTGCGTCAGGAAAAGTGAAGCAAGAAATGGATTCTTTGATCGGGTTAGATAAGCCAGACATTCCACTTCGGCTGAGACTTCCTTGACTTGGAAGAGCACCATTACTTACACCTGGTTGACCAACCTTACCCGTTAAGAAAGATAACATGTAGCAAGATCGCATGGCTTGTTCACCATTCGCATGTCGGTTTATACCTGCACCAGCAACAATGAATGGGGCACGAGCATTCATCAATTTTGTCGCAATTGATTTAATATGTGTTTCAGAAATACCACAGATCTTAGCTGCCCAGCTCGGTGTTTTAGGGCCAGTTGAAATAAACGTACCCTCACCTAAAATATAATCTTTGTAATTATCATTAGGATTAATGTATGGGATATATGCTTTTTTTTCAGGATCTTCAGAGATTTCGAATTCAGCTTTTAAATTAATTAAGGATTCTTTATCGTAACCAACACAGAATTTATCTAGAAAGTTTTTAGAATGGTTATCTACCCAACCAGAGCTAATCATTTCATAGGCAATACCTTCACATAGCGCTGCATCAGTACCTGGACGAATTGGGAACCAGTTATCCTCCTTCCCAGCCATTGAGTCGGTATATCGAGGATCAATCATGATCACTTCTAAACCATTGTTCTTTTGCAGTGCATTTAAAAAGTCATAACCTTCACCAGATCCAGACTGACGCATCTCACTGGGGTTATAGCCTAAGCCAATAAATAAATCACTATCATTTAGTGCTAGCAAGTTAGAGCCTGAAGTACTACTAAACCCTGTTGCAGCGGCAGCTTCAGTTTGTTGTGCCCACGAATAGTTACCATAAATATTCAGGAAACCACCATTGAGATTTAACACACGATTAAAACAACTTGAGCTAGAGAATCCATAATAAGCACCTGTACCATATATCTTTAATATGGACTTATTGCTGTATTCATTTGCAATACGTTGTAATTCACTTGCAATAGTGGATGCTGCTTCATCCCAGCTTATGGGTACAAATTTTCCTTCACCACGCTTACCAACACGTTTCATCGGTGTTTTTAAACGATCGGCAGCATAAGTGCGTTGTCGTAAAGAACGTCCACGAGCACAAGCGCGAATTTGATGATTAACACCATACTCGTCAGTCGTTTCGTTATCCGCTTCAACACGCGTGATAATCCCATCGCTGCTAAATACCTTAACAGGACAATTTGAACCACAGTTAACTAAACACGCAGACCAAGTAATGGTTTCATCACTGACTGGCGGTGTCGGAGGTATGACATTGGCATCATCAGAACTTGTGTTACAACCAGTAACAGTTGCAACACAGCTCAGTGCGGCACTTGCTTTTAAAAAACTTCTACGTTCCATAGATATATCCTCTCGTAGCATGAACGATGCGTCTTAGCGCAATTTGTAGGTAAACGCCAACATCACCTGGTGTGCGTTGTAGTTATGATTGATATCACCCAAGGTAATCATCCCTGCAATATCATTGACCCCTACGTTGGCTGCATCAGTATCGAAATAGCGTTCATAGCGGTAAGTTAATTTAAGTGCCATTTGCTCACTTAGGGCATAATCTGCATACATGCTGGCACTGTGACTATATGAATAATAATCGCCGTAAGTGCTACGCGTATCTGTAGAGCCAATGTAACTGTGAACTAGGGTGTCACTAATGGAATTACTGAATAGATAATCGATCCCTACTATCAGACGGTCTTGCATTAAACCGCTGTAGCTTAAACCCGTACCTATATTGATAAATTCATCTTCAATATCGTCTTGCCAATCAGATGAACTAAAGCTTTGACTGCCTGCTTGATTAGAGTTAATCCATTGCTGACTCCCAAACACATAACCATCTATATACTGATTAAATTGAATATTTACATTAACGTCATATCCGTAATCTTCTGATTCAGTTAATCCAATTTTAGTATCGTCATATTCGTCTTTGGCATAACGAGTTGTGATACCCAGATTCATCCAATCAGTTGGGTTATGCACAATCTTGAATTCGAGTGCATTGCGGTCACGATCTGCTAAGTAGTATTTACGCAATAAACTGTTGCTTTCAGATGAGGTTAGGTCGCTTGCTTCATACTCAGATCCACTGCGATTGGCATGCTCAACTTTAAGATTAACGTTAACGTTATCTAATGCGCGAACATTGAACTTCATCCATAAGTTATCGTCATTGGTTTGTTCTCTGTCACTAAAAGTACGATCAACGTCTTTGCGATCATAACCAGCTTGCAAGCGATAACCGCTGGCGATGCGATAGCTTGCGTTAACTTTATAAGTATTACGTTCCAAATCACGAGGGGTATTTTGTCTAAAAGCGCCGGTTAAACTATTAAAGTTATATTGAGCAAACTCGGCGGTAGAGCTTTGATTATCTCGCTTGGTGTAATCAATACTGCCACCTAAACGTAATCGATTAGTTATCATTGAGGTCAGAGCGAAACGACCGTCTAGCGTATCTATTTGACCGTCCCAATTTTGCAGTGGATTACCCGCCATTTGGATAAGATCTTCATCTTGGATCATACGTCCTGCGACAATACGTCCATTCATCACAGTGCGGTGGAGCTGATATTGACCTGATAACGACACTTGATGAGCTTGATTATCTGGTGTCGCCGAATACATGTCATTAACGTATGGAAGACTTAGATTGTCGATGTTGTTTTCATAATAGCTGCCAAAGTAACTCAGTTCAGTTAACCAGTTATCACCCGACAAGTGGATACCAGCATCCAATTGTTGAGTGGTAGAATCTGTCGGTAAACCAAAATTTATTGGGCTGGGTGATACGAGACTACTAGACTTGTAACCCGTTTTATCTTCTTGGCTATATTTAACAAATACACCATAGAAATCTTGATCAAATTCAAACCCTAAACCGACTTTTTCACGTTGTTGATTTAGGTCAAATTCATTAAGACTGTCACTAGGCGTCAACATACCGTTGTTGTGCCAAAGCGAACTTTGAACATCGCCAGCTTGATAGGTTTTGATAGAATCAATATCTAAGTTAAATTCATACAAGCCAGCTTGACCGCCAGATAGATGAGCAAAACCATTATCCATACCTAACTGATAAGCTTGAATCTTCGCTTCATAGCCTGACTCACCTTGGTATTTGATATTTCCACTCACTGCCGCAATACCGCCGTTATTGTCAGTACCTAAGGCATTAGCCGCATGAATATCATTAATGTCGTTATAACCCGCAGCAAGCGTTACCTCACCTTGGTACCCCGTAGAACTTATACAACGATTACACTCATAATTTTTTGTATTCACCGAATCCATGTTTGCGTTACCAACTGCAAAATTAGCAGCCATAACAGGTGATGACATGGCTATCATGGATATGGTGATCAGATTCAATTTAAATGACATAAACTTGCTCTCCATTAACGTTGTAGCAAACTGCCAGCAGGATGATTAGAACCATGAATTTTGCTATGACAATTCAAACAACTTTTGCCGCCACCAAATGAATCAATACCAGGTTCTGGGACAACACGGCTAGCATGACCGTCATTGGCATGACATTGCTGACATAATTGTGGTGCTCGGCTTTCAAGCATATTGTCATTGACACTGCCATGAGGGTTATGACAAGAGACGCAGTTTTCTGTTACTGGAGCATGTTCCCACAAGAAAGGTCCACGTTTTTCAGCATGACAGCTATAACAAGTGTCATTTACCGTTGGTTTATTGAGTGCGCTTTCGCTCATTGAGCCATGAGGAGAATGACAATCAATACAGGTCATTTGGTCCCACTTCATTGGATGCGATGATCGCTTGTTCATATCCGCTTTTTGTTGGGTATGACATGAGGTACATGTGTTATTCACACTCAATTTATCTAGTGCGGGGTCTTTCGCTGTATGAATGGTATGGCAATCACTACAAGCAATTTCTTCTAAGTTATGAGTGCTGGTATGCCACGCCATTTGTTTAGGGTCATTATGACAACCTTGGCAAACAGTATTTTGGGCTGGAGCAGATAGCTTGCTGTCTTTACCAAAAGCTATCATCGGCTCTTTACCACCGCGATTATGATTACCTTGTGGGCCATGACATGCCTCACACTGTAAGCCCGCCATTGGAGATGCCTCTGAAATGACCTTTCCGTGAGTTCCCTTAAATAAATCCATCACCTTTTCATTTTTTTTATGACACATAAGACAAGAGTCTGCCCCTTTAGGAGAATATTTCCCGTCAGTAAATTTTTGTTGTAATGTTGTATCTAACTGCTCTGCGGTTAAATCGTCCCACGGTAATGCATGAGCACTTTGCATTACCAATAATCCGCAACCAATGAGCATGGCGAGTTGATAGAGAGACCTCATTGTTAAATACCTCCTTAAATCTGAGTTTTTTACCTTCATGTCTTTACCTGTTGAATAATTACTTCATTAAAGTAAGTTTCTATATTTATTGTAGAAAATAAAATCGTAAACTTATTTTTCATTCTTAAGATCCAAAATAAACAATACTAACTAGCCGGGACTCTATTTGGTTTTCAGTTAACATCTATAAATCTATTGAGCCAATTTAATCAGAACATGCGTTCAAATACCTACATATAGGTATAAACAATGATAAATAACATGTGATTTACTTAACAAAAAAACAAACCTTATTTTCTTATCAGTCACGCATCACAACTAAAAGAAATATGTGATAGACACCACATAAGTTGGATATAAATAGGGTTTGAACTTGTTATATAATGTTTGGTTTTAAATGTTAGAATGTCAGCTTAATACAATGGAAATTTAAGGTATTACTTTATGGCTTTTGCTATGTCTCTAAGTTCTGAAAAAAAAAGCAGGTCTACTATATTCTTTCCTGACGTGGTCAAAACCGACATAATGAATTTCATTAAAGAAAATGGTGAGCTAAAAACGTTAAAGAAAGGAGAGTTGATTTCTAAAGATATTTTACTTAATAATTTTATATATTTAAAATCTGGATTGTTATTTTATATAAAAAGGACCAACAACTACACCAAACCTAAATTTGTGAATGTCATCATCCCTAACAGGTTGACTGATTATCATTTATTATTAGAAGACAATTGTACTTGCTGTAAAAGCATTAAAGTTGCTCGCGATAGCGAGATAATCCTTATCGATAAGTCTTTGATTAAAAGCTTAATAAAAAAAGATATTGAGCTTTTTACTCATTTTATGTTTGATGCCAACTATTTTACAGAAAGACAAACTGCATTGGCTATTTTTTTATTAACATCATCACCAGAAGATAAACTGATTAAGTTTCTATTCGATATTCTCGTCGCTTTAAAGACAGCGTTTTCATCAAAGTGGCTTACGATCAATTTAAAATTAACCCGCGAAGAAATTGCTGACATCTTACATATTAGCGTTATAAAGTTAGACTTAATGCTGGGAAGCTTAAAGAAAAAAGGCATGTTAGCCAAAGAAAAAGGGGGGTTTAATATTAATACAACATTATTTAATGAACTTTCTCCTTGTCCTTTAGGTAGGGAAGATGCGCAAGGATGCAAATCGAATAATATGTCAAAATTTAAAGTAAAAAATATGATTGAAATCAAAAGTTATTAATTAAAAACTTATAGATAAACGTTAAAACTAGCGCCTTAATTAGAAACATCACAACTACTTAAATGAAACATAAAAACTACTTCAATGAAACAATAATAACACAACCACTAACTAGTATGAGTTGATAGATTATGATGTAATCGGGTTTTATGTAAATAAATTAAAATTGGGATTAATTGAAGACACCTATAAAGTAGAATAAAACATACATTTGATCATTTTTCCTTCTCGATTTACAACGAGGTTTGATATCGTTGTAAAAATCGCTTTTCAACTAGATATCCGCTCACATATTTTAATAATAAATAAGTTGTATTTAAATTAACATCTAATGCCCTTCAACCGCCTGCTTAATGCACTTTGGCTAATTCCCAATATTTGCGCTGCCGCTGTTTGGTTGTTAGCTGTACGGCTCATGGCTTCGTCCATTAACGCTTGGTTCATCTGTGCAATGGTAGGCAGTTGTTTAGGAAAGATAATTCGGTCTTGCGGTACTGCCGTTAATGATTTGTGTTCATTAATGGCTTCCATAAAAGCAGAGGTGTTAAGCGCTATGCCATCACTGCGACTAACGGCATCAAATACCATGCCTTTGAGCTCGTGTAGATTACCGGGGAAATCATAACTGGCTAGTCTAGAGGCTAAATCTGCAGGTTGAATCGGCGCTGGTAAATTCATTTCTGCTGCGGCTAGGGCGATGAAATGATTGATCAACATCGCAATATCTAACTGCCTTTCAGCTAATGGCGGTAATTTAATTTTATGTGCCCGTAAACGGTAGAGTAGATCGCTCCTAAACTTACCTGCTTGATGAAGTTTGAGTAAATCATCTTGAGTTGATACCACAAACTTACATTTTACCGGATAGGCAGTGTCGCTACCTAAAGGGTAATATTGTTTGCTTTCTAACAGCGCTAATAACTTAACTTGAGCATCCAATGGTAGCGTGCCAATTTCATTAAGATAGAGTACCCCACTGCCCACTTGATGCAATAAACCTGCAACTGCTTCTAGCTCGCCATTATTGTGATGATACAGTTGACCACACATTTTTTGCTCAAATGACTCACAACTAATACCCGCAAGATTAATGCTAACGAAGGGTTCATTAGGGCTATAAAGTGCATGGCAAGATTGAGCAAACTCGCTTTTACCGGTTCCGCTAGCGCCATAAATTAACAAGGGCTCAGGGCTACATGATACGGCTTCAAGATAACGAAACTGATCTAATAGCTGTGGCTCGCAAGTTAACATGTTATTGAATGCTTGCGGGTTATCTAAGGTTCGGCTTAAAAATTTCTCTTTGATATAAAGGTAGTTTCTTTCAAGCCCGACCACTTCAAGTGCACGGCGAACTGTTCGTGCAAGTTCATCGACATTGTCTGTTTTAATAAAGTAGTCATAAGCACCATTCTTAATACAACGAACTGCAGTATCAACCTCATTTACCCCAGTCACTATAATGACTCGAGTGTTAGGGAAATCGCTGCGGATCATCGCTAATAATTCTTCACCGGAGTGAAATGGCATAGTGAGATCAACTAGCACTAGCGCATAGTCGCCAACCTGTAAGCGACTACTCACCTGGCGACTGTCGACACAAGTGTCAATTTCAGCTTCGGGAACTAGGCGGTTAAGGGTTATCGCGAGTGTTCGTAACCATGCAGCTTCGTCGTCGATTAACAGAATATTTCTGGCTAGTTTCATGGGCTAATCCTGTTGTGCTAATGCAAAAATAAGTCGAATTTGCGTGCCTTTGCCTAAGGTAGACTGAATCTGCATTTCGCCTTGATGTTCTTTAATTATTTTACTGCACACCGATAACCCTAAGCCGCTACCACCTTCGTTACGCCTAGTGGTGAAAAAGGGTTCGGTAATACGTTTTAATGTGGCACTGTCCATCCCGCAGCCATTGTCTTTAATACTGAGTATGGCCATGTTGTTTGCAACATGTGTGTCTATCACTATTATCCCTGGCTGGGTTGAGCAAGCATTACACGCATTTTGAATGAGGTTAATTAACACCTGATGTAACTGTTGAGCATCGCCTGTAATGCAAGGGCTAGGATCACATAACATGGTGCTGATCTGGTGAGATTTTGTTTGATTCGCGGTGAGGCGCTGGGCCACTTGAACCACATCATTTAAACTCACTAGGGTATATTGATCAGCAATATGCGGCATAGCGTAACGCTTTAGGTCATTAACAATTCGACTGATACGTTTAGCACCCTCTTCTATAGAGCCACAACTATACTGTAACTCTTCAATAGCAATGTCTGGGTTTAGCCCTGCAATAAGCCAGAAAGGATTTTGTTTCTGATAGTGCTTAGCGGCAGGCGTTAAGTCTTTCATGGCTGCGGTAAATAGTGATACTGCATGTACAATAAGGCCGGTTGGATTATTGATTTCATGGGCAATTCCCGCAGACAACTCTCCCAATGAAGCTAAACGACTGGCTTCTTCATTAGCTTGGCGTAATCGATGCTGCTCGGTTGATTCTTCAAGTAGAATCACCACCTGATTGTTGGCAATGGGATGAATTTGTAATTGCCAAAATTGCTGCTGATACCGCATATCGGCAGTAAACGACTTTTGAGTCGACAACACCTCTAATACTGCGGCTTTAAGCTTAAAAACATTGTTGTCGACATAGTAAAATTCATCTGAATCTAACAAGTGAATATTGTTATCGTTACTCCATAAATGCTGGAGTTCCTGGTTTACTATGGTCACGCCATTAGGAAGCCCATCGAGAACAGATTGGAACTGTTGTGACAATTCAGATATTTCAACTTCAATCCGCTTTCGTTGAATTAATTCGGCATCGAGCGCTTTAGTATGGCGGCGTAAACTAGCGCTTATAAACCCGGTGAAAATCATCCCAATAGCAGACATAATCGCTACTAAAATTGCGAGGGCAAACATGCGCTTTTCGGAAGAGGTTAAATCAACTTTTTCACGCCCGGTGCCAAACCATTTATTAACCAGTTTGTCGTATTCACCCGATAATTTTAACTGCCTAAGCGCCTCGTTAATTTGGTACATCAGTTCAGTTTTTGTCTCATTCGCGACAAAATTAAATGCCCCGTAAATTAACGCATCACTGGAACTTCGCACCGATGGATATAGCGGAAGTAAGCGCCGCGCAACAAAACTCTCGGCAATAACCACGTCGACTTGGTTTTTTATCAGTAATTGAAAACCGGTTTCATACAAATCAACATCCACGCGGTCGAAATTTTGCAGATGGTCAGATAAAAACACATCAACAAAGGCACCATTTTTAATAGCAACCCGCTTACCAACAAGATCTGCCCAATTGTTTATTAACGCCTTACCCTGCAAGGTATAAGCTTTAGCGTGGGTTGCATATATAGGATCAGATTGCGCTAACTTACGATCCATGTTCACCGGGCTAACCACAGCAATCACATCGATATCGCTGTCAGGATCATGAACATCTTTTACCAATTGTTGAAAACTCTTTCGACGTACAATAATGCGCTTATTGGTCAGCTGGCCAATTCTATCCATCAACTCGATATTAAAGCCTTGATCAACGCCGTTATTCCGCCACTCTAATGGCGCTGTTTTTGAATGTACGCCAAAGACAATGCTGTCTTGCGCGAGCACAGGCATAGTGATGATGATAAGTAATAACAATAGAGTTTTCATGCCGCGATGTTACCCATTTTTTCCACTTGAAACTGTGCAGCATTACCCGAATTAGCAAATCATTATGTACGTTTTCTTATGATGTTAACTCGATGTGATCTATCTCCACATAAGCTATGCAAAATTGCATATACCTCTTTATAACTATGCATGTTTGCATAGCGCATTTTTAGGCTTGTGATTGAGTTGTCATTTCTGCCCTCTATTCTGGTTATCTGGTTGTTGATTGCGCCCCCTTAGGCAAAGATTACATTGAGCGAAAATAATAGCTGATCAACTCGATGCTAATTTGGACCGTATTTTTAAAGTGAAGTGAAGTCAGTTTCACTTCAGCCTAACTAAAACAATAAGAGGCTTCTATAGTTAATGAATAAACCGTCATTACGTATAGAAGGGGGAGCAAAAATGAAAAAGATGAATCTTGCAGTCTGTATTGCTACATTAATGGGCACAGCAGGCCTAATGGGCACTGCTGTTGCGGCTGATAACTTAGCTGAATTCCATGTACAAAACCAAGAATGTGATAGCTGCCATACACCAGATGGTGAACTGTCAAACGACAGCTTAACCTATGAAAATACCCAATGCGTATCTTGCCATGGCACACTTGCTGAAGTAGCTGAAACCACAAAACATGAACATTATAATGCTCATGCTTCTCATTTCCCTGGCGAAGTAGCTTGTACCTCATGCCACAGCGCACACGAAAAATCGATGGTGTATTGTGACTCTTGCCACAGCTTCGATTTCAACATGCCTTATGCTAAAAAATGGCTACGTGACGAGCCGACTATTGCTGAATTGGCCAAAGACAAATCAGAACGTCAGGCTGCTCTTGCTAGCGCACCTCACGATACTGTTGACGTAGTGGTTGTCGGTTCTGGCGGCGCAGGTTTCTCAGCGGCAATATCAGCAACAGACAGTGGTGCTAAAGTCATTCTTATTGAAAAAGAGCCTGTTATTGGTGGTAATGCTAAGTTAGCTGCGGGTGGCATGAACGCTGCTTGGACTGATCAACAAAAAGCCAAAAAAATTACTGACAGCCCAGAGTTAATGTTCGAAGACACCATGAAAGGTGGCCAAAACATAAATGACCCTGCATTAGTTAAAGTATTAAGCTCACACTCTAAAGACTCTGTTGATTGGATGACCGCTATGGGTGCCGATTTAACTGATGTTGGCATGATGGGTGGCGCATCTGTTAATCGTGCGCATCGTCCAACCGGTGGTGCGGGTGTTGGTGCTCATGTTGTTCAAGTACTTTATGATAATGCAGTGAAACGCAATATCGACTTACGCATGAACACTCGCGGCATTGAAGTGCTTAAAGATGATAAAGGCACTGTTAAAGGTATTCTGGTTAAGGGGATGTACAAAGGTTACTACTGGGTGAAAGCCGATGCGGTAATCTTAGCAACGGGTGGTTTCGCTAAAAATAACGAGCGTGTCGCAAAGCTTGATCCTTCACTAAAAGGCTTTATCTCTACTAACCAACCTGGTGCAGTAGGTGATGGACTGGATGTAGCTGAAAATGCGGGTGGCGCATTGAAAGACATGCAGTATATCCAAGCTCACCCAACACTATCTGTTAAAGGTGGCGTAATGGTCACTGAAGCGGTACGTGGTAATGGTGCGATTTTGGTTAACCGTGAAGGTAAGCGTTTCGTTAACGAAATTACTACTCGTGATAAAGCATCTGCCGCTATCTTAGCGCAAACCGGTAAATCAGCTTATTTGATTTTTGATGATTCTGTGCGTAAGTCACTGTCAAAAATTGATAAGTATATTGGTTTAGGTGTTGCACCAACGGCAGATAGCCTAGTTAAATTAGGTAAAATGGAAGGTATTGACGGCAAAGCACTGACTGAAACTGTCGCGCGTTACAACAGCTTAGTGAGTAGCGGTAAAGACACTGATTTTGAGCGTCCAAACCTACCGCGCGCACTTAACGAAGGTAACTACTATGCAATTGAAGTTACACCTGGTGTTCACCACACTATGGGTGGCGTGATGATCGACACTAAAGCTGAAGTCATGAATGCTAAGAAGCAGGTTATCCCTGGCTTGTATGGTGCTGGTGAGGTTACTGGCGGTGTTCATGGTGCTAACCGCTTAGGTGGTAATGCTATTTCAGACATCATCACCTTCGGTCGCTTAGCGGGTGAAGAAGCTGCAAAATATTCTAAAAAGAACTAATCGATTTAGAATTCACTGACTCGCTAGTATCAGTAAGCCACAGTTCATTGCTGTGGCTTTTTTTATGCGTCAATATCTCCATACCTATCGAATTAACCTCAACTAGGGGTAGAGATGAGAATAGAATTATAAAGATATTAAGCTTAGCCATTAACCACTCTCAAACTTGTCATTTGTTTTACTAACAAGGCGAATTAACCCGTCAATAGCTGGCCTATTGCAAGTCTTCTCATGTAAAAAATAACGCAGTTAGCAAGACAAAGGGCTGTTTGCGAGGCGTTTGTTATCTCGAGTTCTGGTTAATTAATGCATAATCGATGGCACTGAAAATTTTGCATTAACTCATTAGCTAATTTACAACGCTCATTCACTGGCTAATTTACAAAGCTATCAAAGGATAATAATGAAACAGTCTATAGTTCACATCGCGCTAGTGGTGAATGATTACGATGAAGCCATCGATTTTTATGTTAATAAATTGAAGTTTGATTTAATTGAAGACACCTATCAAGCAGAACAAGACAAACGCTGGGTTGTGGTGTCGCCTCCGGGGTCAAACGGAGTCTCGTTGCTGCTAGCAAGGGCATCAAAACCAGAGCAGCATGATTTTATTGGTAACCAAGCCGGCGGACGGGTATTTCTTTTTTTGAATACCGACGATTTTTGGCGCGACTATAACCGCATGCAACTCGATGGGATTAAGTTTGTGCGTCCGCCTCAAGAGCAAGACTACGGCACAGTGGCAGTTTTTGAAGATCTATACGGCAATCTTTGGGACTTACTGCAGTTAAATGATAAGCAGCCAATATAGATAATTAATCCACAAAACTAGCCAAATCCTAACCAAACATTTGATTCCGACACATAGGGAAAAAGCGTTTTTCATTTTATGCTGACTAACTAAACCACACATACTGCAAGCTAACTAACATAAAAAAGCCAGTTGGAATATCCAACTGGCTTAATCAAAACCGTCACTCTATTTCAGAGCCGGTATATGTGCTGTAGCACTATTACAAAGCAAATTTATAATAGACGTAAAAACGAGTGTCAGTTAAGTCGTCGTCAGTTGAGTAGTTAACTATGGCGTGACGCGCGCGTACACTCAGGCCGTCGACATATTTAGCCAGGTCGTACACCACTGAAAAGTCGGTTTCGTCGATGTCTTTGCTTGAGTCGCCATCAATTTCATAGCTAGCCCAGTTAAGATATGTGCTAACGCCGCTTAGTGCTGAGTCGGGTGAAAAATTATAAGCGAGTTGAGCACCGTAGCCGTCTTCGTTAGCACGTGATGACTGAACCACTTGTTGAATAATCACTTTTTCATCGCCAAATGGAGCCACTACGTCGCCATCGCCAGTGGTCACATACTTAAATGTGGCATCAAATCCGTTCCATTTCATCCCTAAATGGAAGCCTGCTTGGTAAGTGTCGAATTGTGCAGCGCTTTGGTCTAGCAGACCTGTAGAGTCTTGTTTTAAATAAGACGGAATGAAATACCAGTTGGCGGCACCCATTTCACCGCTCATATCTAATTTAACATGATACTGGTTGTACACATCTTCCATTGAGTAGTACCACAAGCTAGTTTTAGCTTTTACCGACTCTAACGGTAGATTGTAATCTAAACCTAAAGCGTAAATAGGGTTGTCTTCTACATCGATGAACACGCCCTTACGTGCAAATTCACCTCGGATACCATCAGCCACACTAGCAAACTCTTCGTTAGTCCAACCCATGTAGTCAGTGATATACAGTGCTGATACGCCCAAGTTCTCAATTGAGGTATTTTTAATACTGGCACCACGATACGTGAACGGGATTGCTCTTAATGGAAACGGGTTCATCATAGGTGTACGTAACTCTTGAGCACCAACCACTATTTTGGTGTCATACCAATTACCGCTAACAAAGTATTCTTGTAAACGGTTAACTGATGTACGTTCTACCACAGAGCCTGGTGCTCCTCCACCAACAAGTCCGTACAGACCATCATCGTTTGCATCCCAAATTGGGTTAGCTGAAGCAAATGAACTGCCAAAGCTTATGCCGTTAGCTTCGCCAGAGCGCAAGTAAAACAGACCACCAAATGATGTATCACGTCTGTCAGTACTTTCTCCATCAAAGTTACGCTGAAAATCAAATAGTTGAAATTGACCTTTTACACTGCCGTCATTAAATATGTTGGCCATAGGCTCAGCCGCAAAAGCTGGACTTGCAGCGAGACATGCAACAACCAAAGGCAGTAGTTTTGTTTTCATCATCATTTTTCTCATCCTAATTATTGTTAACTTTTCTTGTGGTCGAGATATTAAGGTGCCAAATGGCCGACTTATGGCACAACAAAGTCAAAACGAAGGTGGCAGCTACCACAGTAGTTTTCTGACTTTTGGTGTACGTTGTGACATTTAACGCAGTCGGTTTCGGTGCCAAAATGGCGATTTTCATGTGGGTTTGTTGGCTTAACATCCTTGGTTTTAGCGGCTAGCTTTTTAGTGTTGTGGCATGTCACGCACTTAGACATAGTCACAGGCTCACGCGTTTCAGCTTTACCATGGCAGCTAGCACATTTAAGTCCTTTAGCCGCATGAGTTTGATCCAATAAGGTAGTATTGTCAGCCATTGCAGTACTTGCGAAAAAGCTCAATGCAAGACAAAGCAAGGTGTTGCGCAGTGTTAATTTCTTCATTGTGTTATTCCATTATTCATTGGGGAAGGTGCCGAACGTCGGGCATCCATTTAACTGTCTTTACGCCCTATAGCTTGGCCACGTACTTACCGGCTAAATAGCCAAACGTATAACAACGCCCTAGTGACAATCCGAATACAGTCAGTGGGTAATCAACGCCACCATAGAAGCCGCCACCTAAGTTACCGATAACGAATAAACCGCCAATTTTTTTGCCATCAGCATCAAGTGCTTGATGATTTTTATCGACTAGCATTCCTGAACAAAGGGTTGAGATACGCATGCGGCGATGAATGCCATAGAAAGGAGCTTTAACAATGGGAAGCATTTTTGCTGAAGGCTTACCAAAATCGTCATCTTTACCTGTTTTGCAAAGCTCGTTATAACGCTTAATATTGGCAACGAAGGTTTTAGGGTCACATTCAAGTTTTACTGCAAGCTCTTCCAAAGTATTGGCTGAGTAGGTATTTGTCTGAGATGCATACACGCCGATCTTAGGCGCTGGATCTTCAGGCATATAGATTTTCATTTCTTCAGGTGAGTACAGTTTTCCAGGCCAGTCTTTAGCTTGAGTCATGTAATTTGAATCGAAGACCTGAGAGTAATTACCCGCATTTTCTGCATCACGTAGGTAGTTATTCATCAATGACATTTCAACAGTTTCATTGACGAAACGATTACCTTTACGGTTAACAGCAAGGAATGGCATATCACACATTGAAGCAGGACCTGCATCAAAATCGTGTAACATTTTGGTATGGCCAATAGGTTCAATTACGCCACCCGCCCAGTACGCCATAGAGAAACCGTCGCCAGTACGATCCATTTGCTTACGTTCGAAATGCTTTAAATCAGGAATGAAGAAATTACACATCGCTTCGTTATTCTGGTAATCACCAGACGATAAAATCACACCTTTTTTGGCTAGGTATTTGTGATACTTACCATCACGATCTTTGGCAATAACACCGATAACTTTGCCAGATACATCTTGGATAAGTTGCTGTGCAGGCATGTTGAAGAAGAATTTAACACCCGCTTTTTCAGCCACTTTAGCCAAATCACGCATGCCGTCACCGGTGGTATATGGCTTAGGGCCACAAAATGAGGTAACAAAGTTGAGTTTATGTTCAGTGACACCATGAATACCATGTTGCACTTTTGTGCCTTGGTCTACGATTTGCGCGCCACCTTTTTTAGCACGATCAATCACCCAAGAAACCGCCTCACCAGAGTTATACGCCCATTCTCTTACAAGTTCTGGGTGACAACGGTGAGCGCTGTCACCCATAAGACGGTTTACCATTGCTTCTACGGCAGCCTTGTCGCTGTTGGCCAAATCAATACCAGAACCCGTGTTACCTTGAGACACGACAATCGCTTGTTTTTGCAATACTGCAACTTTAGCGCCGTTTTCTGCCGCAGATAACGCAGCAGGAACACCAGAAGCACCAGCACCAACCACAACCACATCGAACGTTTGTGTCGATGCGATCAGTCTGTCAGAAATCGGTTTCGGCTTAGGCATAAACTCTAACGTTGCGCCGCCATCTGAACTTTTAGCTGCGTTTTGGCAAGCTTCATCTGTTGCAGCAGAAGCCATTCCGCCACTTAGGCCGGTAAATGCAACTGCGCCAGTACCCACTGCAGCACGAGTTAAAAAGCTACGTCGTGAAATACCATTTTGCAGGACATTCGCGGTGTATTGATCGATTGCTTCCGGCTTGTTTGAATCATTATTACTCATTGTCATACTCCTTTTGCCCCCACCGTCACAATGGATACAACATCATTTACTGCGATATTGGACCCGCTCATAACCGTATAGAGCTACTGTGTTCTACTTGCATCAAAAGTAGGGCTCGCTCAGAAAGTGGGGAAAAGTCTTAATATGATAATGGTTAAATATTAACCCCAAATTCGATACGTTAAATGTATGACATATGACATTACTCATAAAGGGATAGTTATTACATCTATGGAGTAGATCTCAAAAAAAATGAATTTTGTGACTTTCTAACAAAAACATTACAAATCGTATCGACGGTGACGTAAATTCAGGATGTATATCAACAGAAAAGCGAATAATCGGAGTTAAGTCACACACTTATAAGTCATCGTGACGCATAAATAGGGGCGTAGAAACATGGATATTTCATCAGCAAAACTATTAAGCATATGTATGAGCATGATAGAATATAGGCAAGAACAAACGTAGGACAATGAACTTGGTTAACTTTACCCCTGTCAAACACATGAAGGCTTCCGATGAAATTGGAAACCAGCTAAAGAATGCTATTTTTGAAGGTAAATATGTAGCTGGCGATAAACTACCATCCGAACGAGAACTTATTGAGCTGTTTCAAATAAGCCGCACCGTTGTGCGAGAAGCAATTAAAGGACTTGAAGCGAGTGGCCTTGTAGAAATTAAACAAGGTGCGATGGGTGGTGCTTTCGTAAAACTGATGACATTTGAACGACTGACTAATGTGTGTCAGGAATTGTTCATCATGGAAAAAATGTCATTCGCCGAAGTCTGCGAGGCACGATTACAAATTGAACCTATGGTCGCAAAATTAGCAGCGCAAAACTGCACACCAGAAATGGCAGAAAAATTGCGTGAAGCCTCACGCAATGAAGAACACATATTAGACTACCCTGATACCGTTTATTTACGTCAAAAAGTGCATTATATTTTGGCTGACATGTCAGGGAATCGTTTTTTAGCTGCTATCGTCAAATCATTGCTACAAGTTATCAGTAATGCGACTACAAAATTTGAACCTAGCCATGACAAAGTCCATCCTGCGGGCCTGCATGACGGTATTATTGAAGCCGTTATTGCACAAGACGGCCAACAAGCAGAGGCAGAAATGCGCGAACACTTACAAGCATTTACCCTAAGACTTAACGTTGTAGAAAAAGATTATAGAGACACTGAAAAATAGCTTTTTTTATATCATACAGTCTTGATTATATGCAGGTTCATGTTTATTCATGAGCCTGTTTTTATATCCACAGTCAAACACAATCCTACCAAGGTTTTCAACATGATGACTTAACCCACGAACAATATAACTTAGTCAGCTAAATGACCTTATCACATTGCTAACAGCCTATTTATTCTCGCCACAAACCGCGTAAATTTCTGTTTTTTAACCCCGACTGCGATCCATTTCCCAACAATTTCGAAACTGAGACCTCTTCTTCATTAAATTCTTATCAGTATTTACCTAATAAATCATATGTTATACGTTTGACGTATCACCATTTAAGTATAAACAATAAGGATTAGTATGAAAACGGAAAATCTATGGGTTCCCCTAGCTTTGGCACCTTTGTGTATTGCCCTTTACGGCTGCAACAGTGACTCATCCACAAAAACGGCTCCACAGCTTGAGGCCGCAACACCTGCGAGTATTATTAGCTGTGCCACACTAACAACTGAGTTTAATTATGCCGCTACTACAATCACTAGTGCAGAACTTATCCCTGCGGGTGACGTGGAATATGCCGCAGGCGAAATCTACCCATCTCCTTCACATTGTTTAATCAAAGGGCTAATGAACGAAAGAACTGGCATAGGAATGGGCGGATACGCCGACTATGCCATTGGTTTTGAAATGCGTTTACCTTCTGACTGGAATGGCCGTTTTTATTATCAAGCCAATGGCGGCTTAGATGGTTCAGTGCAAAAAGCGGTGGGTCGCTTCCTTATTTCTGAAAGCAAAGATTCTGGCGCACTAAACAAAGGATTTGCGGTCATCAGTTCCGATACCGGACACGCATCACCTGCGCCCTTATTCGGGATGGATCCTCAAGCACGTTTAGATTATGGCTACAATGCAGTTGCCGAACTCACACCAATGGCCAAATCTCTGATTGAAACAGCCTATGGAAAACAGCCTGACCGCTCCTACTTTGGTGGTTGCTCAAACGGTGGACGCCATACCATGGTTGCCGCTACACGTTATGCCGATTTATATGATGGTTTCTTAGTGGGTAATCCTGGTTTCAACCTACCCAAAGCTGCTGTTTCGCAAGTTTATGGTATTCAGCAATACTCAAGCCTAGTGAATGTTGATGCCGACAATGTACTCACCTCTTTACAAAGTAGCTTCACCCAAGAAGAGTTTGCACTCGTTTCAAGTAAAGTCGCTCAGCAATGTGACGCACTAGATGGTGCAAGCGACGGAATGATACAAGATACTTACGGTTGCCAAGATGCATTTGATTTAGCTCGAGATGTGCCAACCTGTTCTGCTGACCGAGATGGCACATGTTTAACTGCTGCGCAGAAGTCAGTAATGACCAACATTATGTCTGGACCACATAATAGCAATACAGATGAAGCCATTTATTCAGACTTCCCTTATGACGCTGGTATGGGAACCAGTGACTATTATGGCTGGGAGTTTTTCATGGCAATGATGAGAGACCCTGGTGCGTTGGCATTTATATTCTCAACCGCACCAACCCCTTACGATTCATCGGAGCTCGGCTCATATGAATATGTGATGAGTCTCGATATGGATACCGATGTTGAGCGTATTTATAACATTAATGACACTTACACCGAGTCTGGCATGGAGTTCATGACGCCACCAAACCCAACAGATCTGACGATATTACGAGATCGTGGTGCAAAAATGATGGTCGTTCATGGGACTTCTGACGCGGTATTTTCACCTAACGATACGGTTAATTGGTACAAAGGGTTACAGGACGTTAATGAAAGTCAAGCCGACGAGTTTGCTCGCTTATACTTAGTCCCTGGTATGAACCATTGCGGTAACGGACTGGCTACAGACCGCTTTGACATGCTTGATTCACTTGTTGAGTGGGTTGAACAAGGCCAAGCACCTGAGAGCATAAAGGCTGCTGTTCGTTCTGAAAATACTGAGTTGCCTGCTAACTGGTCTAAAACTCGCACAAGACCACTATGCCCTTTCCCAAAAGTGGCAACCTATAGCGGCACAGGCGACATGGAAGAGGCGATTAACTTTACCTGCGTGACGCCTAAATAATGAGCCGCTGAGCAATAAGCCCCGCAGTAATAATGACAACAGGGCCACATCATGGCGCACCTAGATTGTTGAGCTAGATTGTGGCGCTAGATGTCCATCACTGGAATGCGTTTTGGGCACAGCTTCATTTAGAGGTAAACAAAAAAGGAGCATTTTATGCTCCTTTTTATTGGTTAAAACCTACCACTTAATTTATTCAAGACTCAGAGAACCGCTGACTAAATTCTTGAATACGCTTTGCATTCACTCCCGCATCACCAATGCCAATCCGCGAGACGCTGCGTAAATCAATACGACTGCCCTGCTCTAGCGAAGAAACAACGATAACGACATCATCTGCAAAATTGAAAAAGGGCGTTGTTGCCGTACTTTCAAAGCGCAGTGCTTTTGGGTCTTGAGCTACAATGGTCCAGCCCATGGTTTTAGCGACCGTTAATGCTTTTTGATAAGCCGCTTCTACCGATAAGTCTGTCGCAATTGGTTGGATATTAGGGAAAGCTTGTCGTTGTTGTGCGGCAACCTCTTCTCCGCCATAAACCAGACTATTTTTAGCGCCAATTCGGCTGTCAGTTAAAAACTCAAACTGCGGTGGTGATTGAGTGTTGGTAGTAATATCGTGAATAGGTGGGTATTTCACTGGCTTGATAACCAACGCCATAATGCTTGGCGACAATATAGCTAAGCCCAGTAATAACGCTATTGTAGAGGTTAATATGCCTTTGCCTTTAGCGTTACTGTCTTGCTTAATGGTAAAGCTGGTACCTAATGCCAGCACCGCCACCACCACCACTAAATAACCCAACAGGTTATTGTAATTACGGCTGGCCATAAAGCCGACAATTGGGTCCCACAATCCCAACGACGAGCCAAACACCATCAAAGCCGTAATCGCGACAGAGACGATGGCAACGATCAATGCGATATTGCCTATATTACGTTTTTGCATAACATCCATCCTTTAGAAGACCCTAATTAACCCAACTTATACTGACCTGTTTTTGTCGGAATAAATTTCTGTTCATCGATAATATATTTTCGATTACAGGCTATTCACACAACCTATTTTAGGTTTATACCTTACGATTAATATGCCGCATTTGGATCAAGTCCTAAACGACGCATTGTGCGAATTAAATTGCTTCTATCCAGCTGTAAACTTCTGGCGACAGCGGCTAAATTACCTCGTTCCGTCGCTAATACCGTTTGTATTATTTGTCGTTGGTACTCATCGGTAGAATCGCGTAGTCCAAGGGTTAACACCTGCGATAATGCGGCTGCGGCATTATTGTCGTTGATAATATCAACCTCGGCTATTGCTGGTGCTACTGTATGGCTCACAACAAACTCTGAACCGAGATGAACACGGCTAATGCTAATAATGCTGGCATGACGCCCTTGCTCGCTAATAGCCCTTAACGCAGCACGGCTGAGTAAGTGTTCTAACTCGCGCACATTGCCTGGCCAATGGTATTGGGTTAACTGCTCAATCGCTGTTTGTTGCAATCTTAGTTTCGCGACGCCAAGCTGATGTTGGCTTTTTTCTAAAAAATAGCCTGCCAGTAAAATAACGTCTTTACCACGCTCGCGTAATGGTGGTACAGGTAAAGGATACACACTCAAGCGATGATATAAGTCAGCCCTAAAGCGACCTTCTTTGACTTCTAACTGTAAATTACGGTTAGTTGCGGCAACAATTCTGACATCTACTACGATGATATTATCGCTGCCGACACGTTGAATTTCACCATTTTGCAGCGCACGTAACAACTTAGCTTGCACGGCAAGCGGTAACTCACCCACTTCGTCTAAAAATAGCGTCCCACCATCGGCTAATTCAAAGCGGCCACGACGATCACTTACCGCACCAGAATACGCGCCTTTTACATGGCCAAAGAGTTCACTTTCAACAATGCTTTCTGGCAATGCAGCACAGTTAATTTGCACTAGCGGTTGCTCACTGCGACGTGATTGCTGATGAATACTTTTGGCAACCAGCTCTTTACCCACACCAGTTTCGCCAGTGATTAATACTGATAGATCACTGACAGCAACGGTATTTATCTCTGACAATAAATCCGTAATTGCGACACTGTTACCAATAATACTCGACGGGCCAGCAGTCGCTAACATGCACTGCGCCACTTGATGATTACGTTCCACTTGAACTTCTAACGCTTCAATATGTTCACTGGTACTAATCGCAGCGGCCACAGCGGCAATATAAGCACGGGTTTCGGTTGGGTTAAGCGAATCAAAGCTACCGGCTTTCATGGCGTCTAAAGTTAAAACGCCCCACGCTTTACCATCGATATAAATGGTACTGCCCATACAGTCATGCACGTGCAATTGTTCACTGCCATCATCAACTAAACCGTCATAGGGATCGGGCAGCGTTGAGTCGGCATCAAAGCGGGTAATATGTGGGTTAGCTAAAATTTGCTGTAAGCGTGGATGGTGGTTAATCGAAAACTGTCTGGCGAGGGCTTGCTGCTTTAGCCCTACAACGGCTACTGGCACTAAATGATCATGTTTAAGTTTCAACAAGGCCACTACGTCGCATGGGATAGCGCGCTGAATCGCTAAAATCAGCCGTAAGTAACGCTCCGATTTTATCAGGTCACGATTTAAGTCTTCTACAATGTCGATAAAGGGAACAATATTCATAATATGTCAAATTAACCCAATTTAGGTTAATTTGACATATATATTGATCTAGGTCAAATTAACCTTTATATAATTTATATGTTTGAAATCAGCTGGATAAATGTTGGCACGTTATGTGTAATGTCTGCATATACAAGGTAATTGATTGAAGCTTATCGCTATTTTACTCCCTAAGAGGAATCACGAATGTTAGACACTGCAACTGTTCAAATAATTAAGGCCACTGTTCCCGCGTTACAACTGTACGCCAATGACATTACCAGCCATTTCTATCCATTACTGTTTGCACAGCATCCTGAAGTATTGCCTTATTTCAATCAAACTAACCAAGGTAAAGGTACTCAACCTAAAGCACTTGCTAACGCTGTGATTGCTTATGGTGCCAATATTGATGCGCTCGGTAACCTAAGCGAAGCCGTCAGTAAAATCGTTCAAAAGCATGTTGCATTAGGCATTTTACCTGAACAATATGACGCTGTTGGCAGTTGTTTAATACAAGCCATTAAAGCCGTACTCGGTGATGCTGCAACAGACGAAGTGATTGATGCTTGGACCAAAGCTTATGGCCAATTAGCCAACATATTGATTGCGGCGGAAGAGTCAATTTATACAGCTAAAGAACAACAACAAGGTGGCTGGCGTGGCGAACGTGACTTTATTTTAGTCAAACGTGTGGATGAAAGCTCAGTAATTACCTCATTCTACTTTCAGCCATTTGATAACCAAGGGTTGCCAAACTTTGAAGCTGGGCAATTTCTGACCTTGGTATTTGATGATATCGACGGTGTATCAATGCGCCGTAATTACAGCTTATCTGACTCTACAGGCAAAGATTATTTAAGAATTAGCGTCAAGCGTGAACCTAATGGTGTGGTATCAAATCACTTACATAACAACATTCAGCTAGGTGATAAAGTGAAACTACGTGCCCCAAGTGGCGATTTCACCTTACGCAAAAATACCAAACCGCTAATTTTACTCACTGGCGGTGTGGGCATTACTCCTGCGATTAGTATGCTCAATACTGAAGCCGGTTCAGGACGTGATATTCGCTTTATTCATGCGGCCATTAATAGTGATGTCCATGCGTTTAAACACCATGTAGATCAACTAGCCTCAACACATGACCACATCAAACCTTTGTATATATACAGCCAGCCAGAACAACATTGCCAGCCTCATGCCACTGGGTTCATTGACGCATCATTGATTGCAGAGCAGCTACCAGCAGACCGCGATGTAGAATTCTATCTGCTTGGCCCTACTGGTTTTATGAAAGCAGCATTGGCCATTGCCACCAGCTTAGGTGTACCAGCAAGCCAAATTCATTATGAATTCTTTGGTCCAGCTGAAGCATTAACCGCTTAATAGCCCAACAAACAAAAGCCCTGACCATTAGGTCAGGGATTTTTATTAACCTGTAGAATTAAAATGGAATATCGTCATCCAACTCGTCATTCCACCAGCGATTCAACTCGTTAAAAATATCGAGTGAATGATCTTAAATAAACTGGATTGCGCACATGGTCAAATCATCCTGAAATTCAGAAAAACCACAAAACTTTTTCATTTTCTGCTCAAGAAATTCCAGCATAGCCTCGGGTTCGTCAGGTGCTGCGCTGATGGCTTTTTCTAAGCGATCGAAACCAAATAATTCTTTGTGAGCATTTTGTGTTTCGATGACCACATCGGTATACACAAACAAGATATCACCCACATCAACACTGACCCGGTAAGTATCCCAGTTTTGCTCACGCAACACCCCAATAGGAATACCGCCTTGATCTAGGGCAACCAGCCTGTTGGCTTTTTTCAAATAGGCATGAGGATGACCTGCATTAGCATAAACCAGTTCTTTTTCGTTGAAATTATAACGTAATACTGTGGCGGTTAAAAAACTGCCGCGTGGCTTTTTAGTGAAGAAATGCTGATTGATATAATTAAGTACTTCAGAAGAACTACTGCTTAAATCTTTCGGTTCAAAGGTACGTAAGATAGCATCTATCATTGCCGTTTCTACAGCAGCAGCAGGGCCATGGCCCGATACGTCGGCAATAATCATTCCGATATCGCCTTGGGCTTCAGGGCGAGTTTTGCCAAGATCGACAATGTCTAAATAATCGCCGCCAGCACCTTTCATCGCTTTATAGGTGTAAGCCATTTTGACAGAACTGAGTTCGATATTCTTGTCTGGCAACATCAACTGTTGTAAGCGTGAAATTTCCTCTATCTCGTCGCGGATCCACACTTGGGCAGCATTAAGTTGCGATGAGGCTTCGGAAAACTGAAAACTTTTTAACTGATACAAAAGCTTAAAATACAACGAGCTAACATGCTGAGATTCAGTTCCTTCAGGTAAATCGAGCAGAATGATACAGTCAAACAAGCTCGATTCTTTACCAAAAGGCAATGCCCAGCACACTTTACCATCGTCATTTAATGGCAAAATTTCTGCAATACTGTGTTGAAACGACAATGCTTGAAATTGTTGATAGAGCCTACTGTAATGCTCATCGCACAAGGATGAAAAATTACAACTAACTTGGCCGTTTTTTTTAATTAAGTAATAATGGAACTCACTTAATGTGACCGCCAAATTGGTTTTAAACCATAATGTTTCATCAATAATGCTGTTAGCTAGCGCTCTGTCTATGTTCAAGGGAATACCTTACGTTTGGGCTAATTTAGCAGCAAGGGCTTCATTCAAACCAGAGACACCGCTTTTTTTCAAAGTACTTTTATAGTCGTTACTAAAAGTACGGATCATCGATAAACCTTCAGCAACAAAATCGTAAATTTTCCACTCATTATTACGCTGATAAAGCTGATACGAAACCGGAATAATATTTTCTTTGGTATGAATTTCGGTATCTACCGATGCATAAACCTTTTTCTTAATGGTTTCATTGGTGTAATCAACCGTTTGATTATCATATTGTTCTAGTAGCACAATATAGGTATCAACTAATACGCCTTTTAATAACACCATAAATTGGCGTTTTTCAGTATCACTTGCCTGTCTCCAATACTTACCTAACACCCGTTGTGCAGAGGCTTGTATGTCAACATGCTTTTCAATCACATCACTGAGTGATTGCTTTTTCTGTTCAACTGACAAGGTACTATCTGATGCGATACTAATGATATCTGTCACACCTAATTTAACGCGTTCTGTCGGTTCTTGTACCGCAAAAGCTACAGACGGCATCACTAACATCATGATTAAAAAAATTATTGATTTCATTATTTATCCTGACTAAACATATACTTGCTTATTAACTCTTCTATGCTGATTGATGATTCTGTTTCTATAAACTCTTCACCATCTGCCATGTTTACTTCTGAACCACCGGTAGATATTTTAACAAATCTGTCGCCGATAATACCAGATGTCCGAATGGAGGCTATCGAATCATCAGGCACAGTAATCGCATTATCTAATGATATTTTAACGACTGATTCATACGCTTTAGGGTCGTAATTAATCGATTGAATTAGTCCAACGCGTACACCGGACATTTCGACAAAAGCACCTTCTTTTAAACCTGAAGAATTTTCAAATTTAGCGACTAAGGTGTAGTTACCACTATTAGAAACCGATGCTCCACCAATGGTAATTGACATAAATACCAAGGCCCCAATCCCGAATAATACAAACAGGCCGACGAGAAAATTGACGTAATTGTTTTTCATTGATACCTCTAGTTATAGCGCTAACGAGCTAACGATATAGTCACTAAACAACATAATAATTGCACTCATTACCACCGCCTGAGTGGTGCCATTGCTGACGCCTTCAGCGCCCATGTTTTTTTGATTTAGGTGTAAATAAAAGCCGTAATACAAAGGTATCCACATAATAAACAAACCAAATACCAGTGACTTTATTTGACCAACCAGCACATCTTTAAAGCTAATAGTATCCATTACACCTTGAATATACGCACCCGGACTTTCTCCTTGAATGTGTACTCCAACGATATAACCACCGCCAATGCCCACCAAGTCAAACACGGCCGTTAGCATAGGCACACAAAACAACGCCGCTAATAGCCTTGGCAACATCACATAGCGGTAACTGTTAATCGCCATGCAATCAAGCGCATCAAATTGTTGCTCGTTACGCATAATACCAATTTCTGAACAGGTCGCAGAGCCAACTCGTGCAATCACCATTAATGCCGTCATTACCGGGCCCAATTCTTTAATCAGGCTCAAGGCTACTGCCGAACCCAATAAATCCACTGAACCGAAGCGCACTAAGGTATCGTAAAACTGCAGTGCTACGACCATACCGGTAAAAAGTGCGGCAACAATAATGACAATTAAAGACCGATTACCAATAAAGTATATCTGCTTAATCACTTGCTTAAATGACACCAGCCCAGTGAATAAGCTGCTGACGATACGCAGTAAAAACAATGTAGCTAAACCGATACTATCAATATTTTTACGCGTTGCAGCGCCCAAATTACTGACTGAATTAAATAAGGCATTCATTAGTTTTTATCCTTATTTAATAAACGATTTAAATAAACCTCACCATCGTCTCTTTGTGTATTAGGTTGACGGTTGATCATGTTTTGAATCCGTTCATCTGGCGAGTTTCTAATCTCATCTACGGTGCCATTAGCTACCACTTCACCAGCAAACAATACCACCACGCGATCGGCAATTTTAAATACACTTTCAAGCTCATGAGTCACCACCACTATGGTCATGTTCATGGCATCTCTTAAGGTGAGAATAAGCTCATCAAGTTCAACGGCGGTAGTGGGATCAAGCCCTGCAGAAGGTTCATCAAAAAACAGTAATTTAGGGTCCATAATAACGGCCCTAGCCAGTCCAGCTCGTTTGAGCATACCACCTGATAATTCCGAAGGCATAAGATGGCCTGTACCTGCCATGTTCATTAATTCAAGCTTCATCCGCACCATAATATCAATGGTTTGGGTATCCAACGAAGTGTTGTGCTCTAAGGGTAGCCTGACATTGTCTGCCACCGTTAATGAACTCAGTAGTGCGCCACCTTGGAAAGCCACGCCCATTTTTTTACGTAAGTTACGTAATTGCTTATTTTTGGCCGTAAAAATATTCACACCATCAATCATGATAGTGCCTGATTTCGGGGTTTTAAGCCCAAGCATATGGTTAAGCAAGGTACTTTTACCAGAACCAGAACCGCCCATCACCACCAGAATTTCTCCGGGGTTGACCTCTAAATTGACGTCTTTGAGTACATGGGTGTCGCCATATTGGGCAAACAAATGCTCTACAGTAATAATAGGCTTAACCATTGTTACTCACAGCACTTACTGAATCAGCTAAGTTAAACACCGTGTTTAAACGGGTTAGTTGCAGTACTTGAAGCGGTGAACCGTTGGCACCAACGATATGAAATTCAGTGTCATTTTCTCTGGCTTCATTGAAAGCTTCAACCAGTGAAGCCATGCCTGAACTATCGATATATTGCAGGTGGGTGAAGTCGACAATGATATTATTTTTACTCTTAATTAATTTTATGATGTCGAGTTTGATACTGCGAGAGTTGCTCAGATCGACCTCGCCATAAAGCTTAACTACTTGGTAATTGTTATGTGTCTCAATTTCAATATTCATTTAATATCACTCAAATTTAACCGTCAGTTCTAGCCAGTTACCTTTGCCTTTATGTGGGATAAGTCTTACTTTTTCAGCCACATAATGAATAAGACAAAGGCCTAACCCACCAGGTTTACATAAATTGTTTTCTGCCGGTGTTAATTGCTTGTCAGTAATCTGCGAACACACATCTTTAATCACAAATAGCGCATGCTCATCATCACTGCTGACCACTATTTCTATACAGCCCTTTTTCGACATGTGATAACCATGACGAATAACATTGGCGCAAGCCTCATCAACGGCTAATACGATTTCATTGACTTTACCTTCGCTAAAAGGAAAATCGCGGCATGCATCTACCACAAATTCGCGAATATTTTTTAATTCACTCGTACAAGATGAAAACGTTTTGATGTTTGACATTGGCTAGTCCGTTATCTCCAAATCAGTGTTGTGGTCTAATTTGTCGTCTGCAGGTGCGTCATTTAATAGCTCATCATCTAATAGTTCGTCATCAAACTCTAGATCAAATTCGTCAGATTCAGTCTCATCGACTTTACCGTCATTAACCAAGTGAGCATCTCGCTGCAAATAGACATCTTTAACATAGCCATAAGGATCTAACGATCCGTCTAATATGGGTTCATATTGCTTAAATTCAATCCGACTGTCTAAACCTTCCAGCACAAACTTTCCGGCCCTTTGTTCAAACGACAGAATAGATAAGGGATAAACAAACACATCAACAAAATCGCCAACGGTATTACGTGCAGTACTGGCACCATAAACAGGCCACATAATAAAAGGTCCGTTGCCAATACCCCAAACACCAAAGGTTTGCGCAAATGTTTCTTCTTTTTTCATTAATCCCATATCGGTAGCTGGATCAAAAAGCCCCACAAGGCCGATTGTCGTGTTGACCACAAAACGTAAAACACTGCTACCGCTGTCGGTCACTTTCCATTGTAAGAGGTTATTTACTGCGTAAAGAGGTTCACTTAGGTTGGATAGCAGATTTGTCACACCTTGTCGGATCGGCTGAGGGATGGTTTCATAGCCTTCTGCTGCAGGTTTTAAAGCATATTTGTCCATAACCTGGTAATTAAAATCCCAGTTTTTCGATTCACCGCTTCGAATGGATCACCCGGTGTTGAGGTGCTAGCGCAGCCGCTAAAAAATAGTAAAGTGGCACCAATAACTAACAGTCGACCAATTATTCCCACTCATTCCTCCGGCTTTTTTCAAAAAATATATGCTAAAAATATCGGTATTAAACACGACATTTAGTATCGTTAACATCACTCAAGAGTGAAAATATAACATTAAAACGGTCAAAACTATTAGCATAATTTTGATTGATCGTTCAAAAACGAATTATACCATCACTCAATCGACCAAATGGACTATTTTATATTGTTAGGAATCGCTTAACCTATGTATCGGTTACTTATTGAATATTGGTCAAAATTGCTCTGTTGCGAATAATTTCATCCGGCTGTTACAAGCCATTTTGAATCATTTGTTTAATTTTGTGAGCCTTCACAAAATGATCCAATTGGTGTGTTTGAATCCACCATGTCGCTGCTTCCATCAATAATTGAGGATTATCATTTTTGTTGGCAAAAAATGCATAAAATGACAAACCGACGTTATCACCTTTAGCCGCGATTTTTTTGTCACACACTTCAATAATTTTCGATCTTAGTTCCGCTCTCATTATATCCTCAATCACTCGAAATTAATTTACTTAAAATGGCCTGCATCTTGTTAGTTTTTTGATGTGTAGATAGCGTTACGTTTAACACATCATCTAATAGCAACCAAAACACTAGCCATAAATACTAACCATAAATACTATGCTAAAAAGTCATCGCCTCTGAACAATAAAAAACCGTTAAAGCATCGTTATACTTGTCAGCTAAACATTAAAATAACGTGTCACTTAGTGAAGAGCTTTACTATTTTAGCTGGAGAGATCATAGAGAACACTCTAGTAACGGAGTAGACTTGATGCCTACTGTTTTTGATTCAGAGAACGAGACTTGCCATGAAATTCCTTGTTGATATTCACGCGCATACTATAGCGTCAACTCACGCTTATAGTACCTTCCATGATTACCTTGGTGTTGCGAAAGCCAAAGGTATCAAGTTATTCGCCATTACCGATCATGGCCCAGATATGGCTGATGCGCCCCATTTTTGGCACTTTGTAAATATGAGAGTGTTACCTAGAATTGTTGACGGTGTCGGCGTGCTGCGCGGCATTGAAGCGAATATCAAAAATGAACATGGCGAGATTGATTTTTTTGGTGATTATTTAAAAGAACTCGATATTGTGTTGGCAGGTTTCCATGAACCCGTTTTCCCACCATCGACTAAAGAAGCTCACACTACAGCACTTATTAACAGTATTGAAAGTGGTAATGTCGACATTATTACTCACCCAGGCAACCCTGCTTATCCAATCGATGTTAAGCGTGTCGCCTCTGCCGCTGCCAAACATAACGTGGCGCTAGAGATAAATAACTCCTCTTTTTTGACGTCCAGAAAAGGCAGTACATGTAACTGTATTGAAATCGCCAATGCAGTAAAAGCAGCAGGTGGACTGCTCGTGATGGGTTCTGACTCACACGTTGCTTTTAGCTTAGGCGAGTTTGAAAAAGCCATTGAGGTGATTGAAACAGTGGGGTTTCCAATTGAACGCTTACTGAACCGAAGCCCTGAAGCGTTGTTGAGCTTTCTGACGGCAAGAGGTCATAAGTCACTTGATGAATATTCAGCTTTAATCGACTAAACATTTTATATCCCAAAACTGCCACAGTGAAATTTGGAGCATAAAAATACGGCTGGCAAACAGCTGAATTATTATCCTAACTTCCCTAGTATAGAAAAACAAAAAGGCCTGCAAACGCAGGCCTTAAAGGTTTTAATCAACACATTATATTGTGTAATATCAAGTGTGAATTAAAACGGAATATCGTCATCCCAGCCTTCATCTAAATCTGGAGTGAAGTTCTGTTGTGGCTGTGGTGCTGGACGCTGTGCAGGAGCATTTTGTTGTTGGAAATTCCCCTGAGGTGCAGCTGCTGGCTTTGGTGCATAAGCAGGTGCAGCTTGTTGCGCTGGCGCAGATTGTTGCTGGTAACCACCACCTTGCTGGCCAGCATTAGGCTGAGCTTGGTAAGCGGCATTACCTGCGGCTGGCGCAGTTTGATTGTATTGCGCTTGTGGCGGACGAGCTTGAGGCGCTGGTGCAGGACGAGACTGTTGCTGTCCCATATTTTGTCCGGCGTTTTGACCAGAGCTTTGGCCTTGCCCTTGATATTGACCACCACCGGCATTATCACCTGAGTTGCGGCTGTCTAACATTTGCATTTCCATAGCGTTGATTTCAGTCTTATAACGGTCTTGACCGGTAGTCTGATCCTGCCACTTACTGGTTTGCAATTTGCCTTCTAAATATACTTTAGAGCCTTTCTTTAAGTACTCGCCAGCAATTTCCGCAAGACGACGATACATAACAATGTTGTGCCACTCGGTACGTTCTTGCATTTGACCTTGTTGGTCTTTCCACGACTCACTTGTCGCTATAGTAAAGTTGGCAACAGCATTGCCGTTTGGCATGTAACGAACCTCAGGGTCTTTACCTAAGTTACCGACCAAAATCACTTTATTCACACCACGACTAGCCATCGAAATCTCCTGAGATTTTTATCTGTTTACTTTAACTGAATACTAAGCTTAATGATCTACACGATCTAATTCACAGAGCCTAACACAGCTCGCGCTTCGCTTAAATTGAATTTATCATCGACCTTTAAATAAGCCACTTTCTCTTCGAGCACCACAATGGCTTCTACAACGCCGATTAACTGTGACAGTTTACTGGCCATATCTTGTGCATCGCTTCTATCTTTTACTGTAGCTTCAAGCGTATAGCTTTTCAATAACACAGGCTTTTGCATGCCAATGGTCAAAAATAACCACACACACATTAGCCCTAGCGCAACAAAAAACACCCCAGATGCGCCAACAAGTTGATAAGCTCCACCGCCTAACATGCCGCCACAAAAAGCCCCTAAAAACTGGCTAGTTGAATACACGCCCATTGCTGAACCTTTATCGCCAACAGGACAAAACTTAGCAATCAAACTTGGCAATGATGCTTCAAGGTAATTAAAGCCGGTGAAAAATAACACTACCGCACCACTTAACACCCAAAGGTTATCGGCATAAAACCCCATCGCGGCAAGTGACACCATCATGATCATTAACGACAATTGGAACATGGTTTTGGTGTTGTTGCGTTTCACCCCAATGATAATTAACGGCACCATTAAGAAAAATGCGCCAACAAAAGCAGGGAAGTACAACATCCAATGCTTTTCTTTGACTAAACCGGCATCCACTAAATCGAGCGGCAATGCCACAAACACCGCAGTGAGCACTAAATGCAGAATAAAAATGCCAGCATCTAGGCGAAATAATTGCGGGTCTAACAACATACGCTTTAATTTTGTCGGAGTGGCGACCGTATCGCCTTTAGGTGCTTGGCTAATAGGATTGGGGACAAAAAACTGTACAATTAACATGCCCAATACCGCTAATACTGCGGTTAATAAAAACAGCCCCGTTAAGCCCATGTATTGCGCCACAATAGGCCCGACCAATAATGACAAGGCAAATGAAAAACCAATACACATGCCGATAATCGCCATGACTTTAGTGCGTTGCTCGTCTCGGGTTAAATCGGCGGCAAGTGCTAATACTGCGGCAGCTATTGCGCCCATACCTTGTACTGCACGACCAAACACCACCCCGTAAATATGATCAGATGATGCGGCAATTAAACTACCAATGGCAAACAATACCAAGCCACCTAGAATAATCGGCTTACGTCCGTATTTGTCGGACAAAATGCCCATTGGTATTTGTAAAAAAGCTTGAGTTAATCCGTACGCACCAATGGCAATACCCACCCATAGCGGCGAAAAGCCTTCGAGGTGCTGACCATACAGCGCGAAGACAGGCATAATCATAAACAATCCCATCATTCGTAAACCAAACACACTGGCTAACGAAAATGCGACCTTTTTCTCCATACCCGACAGTCCATTACTGGCCATGCTGTTGCCCTTTGATAAGTAATTCAACAATATTATAAGGTGCGCATATTATCACAGCGCCATAAATTAGCTCAAAAGGAAATCACAGTTTTTGATATAAGGTGTTTTATCTGCACATGTTAAACTTTAGCGGAGTTTGATGCGTACCATAAAACCACCATAGTCAAAATTGATATGAAGTCCCCCAACAAACTATGCGATACTGATCGCTGTTTTGTTTTACATAAGTCATAGAGTGATATAGATGGATAAAATTGAAATACGCGGTGCCAGAACCCACAATCTTAAGAACATCAATCTAACCATTCCCCGTGACAAACTCATTGTGATAACTGGGTTATCCGGTTCAGGAAAATCATCATTAGCCTTCGATACTTTGTATGCAGAAGGCCAACGTCGTTATGTCGAATCGCTGTCGGCGTATGCACGTCAATTCTTGAGCTTAATGGAAAAACCCGATGTTGATCATATTGAAGGCTTAAGCCCTGCCATTTCAATTGAGCAAAAATCAACCTCGCACAATCCACGATCTACGGTCGGTACCATTACCGAAATCTATGACTATTTACGCTTGTTGTTTGCCCGTGTGGGTGAGCCTCGCTGCCCAACGCATAATCAACCCTTGTCGGCGCAAACAGTCAGCCAGATGGTTGATAAAGTATTGGCGATGCCAGCAGACAGCCGTCAAATGCTGCTTGCTCCAGTGGTTAACGACCGTAAAGGTGAACACGTTAAATTGCTTGAAAGCTTATCGGCACAAGGCTACATCCGCGCCCGTATTGACGGTGAAGTATGTGACTTAACGGATCCTCCAACATTAGATTTACACATCAAACATACTATTGAAGTGGTTGTCGATCGCTTCAAAGTACGCGAAGACATGAAACAGCGTTTGGCTGAGTCGTTTGAAACCGCTTTAGAATTATCTGGTGGCATTGCAAAAATTGCCAGTATGGATGATAGCAAAGCCGAAGAACTGATATTTTCAGCTAATTTCGCGTGTCCGCATTGTGGCTATTCGATGGCCGAACTTGAGCCGCGTATTTTCTCGTTTAACAATCCGGCCGGTGCTTGTCAAACTTGTGATGGTTTAGGTGTGCAGCAGTTTTTTGACCCTGAGCGAGTAATTGCTAATGATGAACTCTCATTAGCAGGCGGCGCGATCAGAGGCTGGGACCGACGCAACTTTTACTATTTCCAGATGCTCAGCTCGCTAGCCGAACATTATAAGTTTGATGTTGAGAAGCCATATGCCGAACTAAGCGACAAAGTTAGAAAGATCGTCTTATATGGTTCAGGCAAACAAAATATTGCCTTTAAATACATTAATGACCGCGGCGACGTAGTGATCCGTAATCATCCGTTTGAGGGCATTTTAAATAATATGGATCGCCGTTATCGTGAAACCGAAAGTAACTCGGTGCGCGATGAGCTGTCTAAATTTATTAATATGCAGCCGTGTAACAGCTGTGGTGGTTCGCGCTTACGTGAAGAAGCCCGTAACGTATTTATTGGTGAGTTAAACCTACCGCAACTGACAATGTGGTCGATTGGCGAAGCCAAACAATACTTCGACACCGTAGTGTTTGAAGGTCAACGCGCACAAATTGCCGAGAAAATATTAAAAGAGATCAGTCAACGCCTTGGCTTCTTGGTCAATGTGGGGCTTAACTATTTAAGCTTATCGCGCTCAGCTGAAACTTTATCGGGTGGCGAGGCGCAACGTATTCGCTTAGCCAGCCAAATTGGTGCGGGTTTAGTGGGCGTAATGTACGTGCTTGATGAGCCTTCAATTGGTTTGCATCAACGCGATAACGAACGTTTATTACAAACCCTTATCCATCTGCGTGATTTAGGCAATACCGTGATTGTGGTTGAACACGATGAAGATGCGATTCGCTTAGCGGATCACATTATCGATATTGGCCCTGGTGCTGGTGTACATGGTGGTGAAGTGATTTGTGACGGTACCCTAGAAGATATTCTTAACTGTGAAGAGTCGGTTACGGGCCAATATATTTCCGGTAAAAAGCAAATACACATTAGTGACCAGCGCACCCCTATCGATCCGAAAAAGGTGATTGAGTTATTTGGCGCATCGGGTAATAACCTAAGAGATGTTGATTTAACCATTCCAGTTGGATTGTTTACCTGTGTTACTGGCGTATCGGGTTCAGGTAAATCAACACTGATTAACGACACCTTCTTTAAAATTGCCCATCGGATGCTCAATGGCGCTACCGTTGATGAACCTGCACCCTACAGAAGCATTGAAGGCATGGATCATTGCGACAAAGTAGTCGATATTGATCAAAGCCCTATTGGCCGTACGCCACGCTCGAACCCTGCCACCTATACGGGTATTTTCACCCCAATACGTGAACTGTTTGCTGGCACACAAGAATCGCGCACCCGTGGTTATCAGGTGGGTCGCTTCTCGTTTAACGTCAAGGGCGGTCGTTGTGAAGCCTGCCAAGGTGATGGGTTAATTAAAGTGGAAATGCACTTTTTACCTGATGTTTATGTTCCTTGTGATTCGTGTAAAGGTAAGCGTTATAACCGCGAAACCTTAGAAGTAAAATACAAAGGCAAAAACATTCACGAAGTGCTGCAAATGACGGTTGAAGATGCTCGTGGCTATTTTGATGCGATTCCATCTATTTCACGTAAATTGCAAACCTTAATGGATGTCGGCTTGTCGTACATTCGCTTAGGACAAAGCGCGACAACCTTATCTGGCGGTGAAGCTCAGCGCGTTAAACTGGCCAAAGAGTTGTCTAAACGCGATACAGGTAAAACCTTATACATTTTAGATGAACCCACTACAGGGCTTCACTTTGCCGATATTCAACTATTGTTAGAAGTACTGCATCGCTTAAAGTCTCATGGCAACACTGTTGTGGTGATTGAGCATAATCTAGATGTGATTAAAACCGCAGACTGGATTATCGATTTAGGCCCTGAAGGTGGTGCTGGCGGCGGCATGATTTTAGCCGCAGGCAGCCCAGAAGAAGTAGCAGAGCACCCAGAGTCTCATACCGCGAGATTCTTAAAGCCGATGTTGGCGCTTCACAGCAAACGTATAAAGGCTAAAAAAGCCAAATAACACGCTGAGATCAAATACCAAACCTTAGGTGAATAAGAGGAGAACACACTATGTTTACTACTCAAATTCACCTTAAGGTATTGGCTATGATGTTATTGTGCGGCTTACTCAATGCCTGCAGCCAAACACCTCAACAATGCTCGTCAGCTATTATCACCACTTGGTCTAGCGCCCATAGCCAAATTACTCAAGATATCACCACACTGAGTTCCACTGAATTTCAAGGCCGCAAGACTGACTCTGAAGGCGCCCGCCTGACTCAAGCGTATTTAATCACACGATTTACAGAGATGGGCTTACAACCCTGGCAGCCAAATTTTGCCGTCCCGTTTAGCTTTCAACATCAATTTTCAACCGTCTCTGGGGTTAATATCATTGCCACTATTGCGGCTAAAACTCGCTCAAACCGATGGCGAGTGATTACAGCTCATTATGATCACTTAGGTCAAACGGCCAATAAAATGTATCCAGGTGCTGATGATAATGCCTCAGGCATTGCCGGAATGATGGCAATTGCAGCCCAATGGCAGGAAAATCCACCGTTAGATGATGTTAATTTGATGATTGTCGCAACCGACGCTGAAGAACCCGGCTTATATGGTAGCTATGCATTAGTGACGTTATTGCAGCAATACCCACTTATGGACATTGAGCTAAGCGTAAACTTGGACATGATAGGTCATCCAGATCGTCGTAGAGCAATCTACATGGAAGGGCAAAAAAATCTGTCAAATTTTGAGTCAATCAAACCATTGTTGATGCAACAGACCCAATTATGTATTCGAACTCATCACACAAATTTACTAAGTGGCCGGATGAAAAAAAGTGATTGGCTCAGAGCGTCAGACCATTACCCATTTCATAAAGCTGGCTACTCCTGGGTGTATTTTGGCGTGCCACCCCACGCGCAATATCACACGGCCGACGACACAATAGCCACGTTAGACATCGACTTTATAGTGGCGGTTGCTGAAACAGTATATCAAATGCTCAGCATCGATAAGCTGACCAAGGCCCCATAAACAGCCTAATCCACGCCAACAAATGTTCACTTTTCAACCAATTAACAAATCTTAAAAATCAAGAATCAGGCCAATCTTAAACTAGAATAGGCAATTTAATGTTTATTTTCAGTTTTTACGTGGTCAACACGCTTTGTTGCTGCTATAATACGCCCCCTTATCGGCGCGGGAAATCGACACGGGGTTGATTTTCTGTCTGTGAAACTTTAGCACGAGCTTCCGAACTTCGTGCGCATCCACAAGGCTACAACTCAATGTCATCTGAAAGAACTTTCCGCGAACTCGGCCTGTCTGAGTCTTTGTTGCGTTCGCTTGACGAGTTAGGTTATGAAAACCCAACTCCTATTCAAGCTGCTAGTATCGACCCGCTTATGGCTGGTAAAGATATTATCGGTCAAGCACAAACCGGTACCGGTAAAACAGGCGCGTTTGCCCTGCCTTTACTAAACAAAATCGACATGAAAATCAATGCTCCACAGATTTTAGTGTTAGCACCAACCCGCGAATTAGCGGTTCAAGTTGCCGAAGCATTTGGTAGTTATGCCAAATTCATGAAAGGCTTCCACGTACTACCGATTTACGGTGGTCAAAGCATGCAACAACAATTAAACGCCCTTAAGCGTGGACCACAAGTCATTGTTGGTACTCCTGGTCGTGTAATGGATCACATGCGTCGTGGCACATTAAAGCTAGATAATCTAAAAGCCTTAGTATTAGACGAAGCCGATGAAATGCTAAAAATGGGCTTCATCGATGATATCGAATGGGTATTAGAGCACAAGCCTGCTGACAGCCAACTTGCATTATTCTCTGCCACTATGCCTGAGCAAATTAAGCGCGTAGCAGCTAAGCACTTATCTAATCCAGTGAACATCAGCATAGCGTCTAGCCAGACAACTGTTGAGTCTATCGACCAACGTTATGTGCAAGTATCACAACACAACAAACTAGAAGCGTTAGTACGTGTTTTAGAAGTTGAAAATACTGAAGGTATTATCATCTTCGTTCGTACCCGTAACAGCTGTGTTGAATTAGCCGAAAAATTAGAAGCCCGTGGTTATGCTTCATCTCCATTACATGGAGACATGAATCAACAAGCTCGTGAGCGTGCTGTTGAGCAGCTTAAGCGCGGCAAGTTAGACATTTTAATCGCGACTGACGTTGCGGCACGTGGTCTTGACGTTGAACGTATTGGACACGTAGTAAACTACGATATTCCTTATGATTCAGAAGCCTATGTTCACCGTATCGGTCGTACAGGTCGTGCTGGTCGTACTGGTATGGCAATCCTATTTGTAACCAATCGTGAAATGCGCATGTTACGCACTATCGAACGCGCTACAAACAGCCGTATTTCGCCAATGAAAGTGCCTAGCCCTGAATCAGTTGCAGAGCGTCGTTTATCTCGTTTAGGCGAGCAAATCCAAGAAACCATTAACGGCGACTTAGATTTCATGAAAAATGCTGTAGCTGAATTATGTCAACAGCTTGAAGTTGATACCGATTTACTAGCTGCTGCGTTGCTACAACAAGTACAACAAGAGCGTCCACTACAGTTACCAACTATTACCGAACGTCAACGTGATTCACGTGACGAGCGTAGTGATCGTGGTAGCGACCGTGGTGACCGCAATAGCAGCGACCGTCCACGTCGTGAACGCAGTGACCGTGGCGAGCGTAGTAGCCGTCCAGCACCAAATAGCTTTGGTGATGCAGAAGGCTTAAAAGATAACCCAGACGTTAAAATGAATCGTTATGTTATCGATGTAGGTCGTGAAAATGGTGTTGGTGTAGGTAACATCGTTGGCGCTATCGCTAACGAAGCAAACATCGACAGCCGTTTCATTGGTCAAATCCAATTGTTTGATCAAGTCACAACGGTTGATTTACCAGACGGAATGCCTAAAGACATCCTTTCACACCTAAGAAAAGTTCGTGTGTGTGGTCGTCCTTTAAACATTCGTGAAGCGGGTGATGAAGTGTTTGCTGACACGACTCGCGGCGCAGGCGCTCCACGTCGCCCACGTAGTGATCGTGCTCGTAGTGACCGTCCACGTACCGACCGCCCAGCGGGTGATCGTCCGGCTAGTGATCGTCCGGCTAGTGACCGCCCTGCAAGTGCAGAACGTCGTCCACGTAAGCCACGTGACAACGGTTAATCATTCAGTTGAATGACACAAAAAATGGAGCCTAAGGGCTCCATTTTTGTTTTCTGCTTTTACTCTCTATTCTCTATTCTCTATTCTCTATTCTACAAAATAAGTCTAAAAAATAATTAACATCCATTAACGTGGCGATTACCTGTTTAATATCACTATTCCTAGGTTCTAGGTCGCTACGCGGCTAGATGCTATAGCAAGAGCCTAGATCGCTACGCTGCTAGGACGCTGCGCGGCTAGACTCTATAAAATCTTAGCAGCGAAGCTGTCCCTACCTCCTGAGAGAGCAAGCGGTGACGAGAGAGATTAAGAGGTGGCAAACCAGTCAGACCGTTTTATCTGTGAGCGCAGCGTTCGCTTGTTATCACTTCCTAGCAGGACGCAGTCCGCCCTAGCAGCGAAGCGACCCTAGTGATAATCTGTTTGCACCAAAGTGTTATAATACAGTCCTGAACGCTTTTGCCTGTTTACGCTTTTGATACATAGGCACAATTTGCACCACAAATACCGCACACACAATCAGCACTATCCCCATAAATGACAATACATCGATGTTCGCACTGGTAAACACCCCGCTCCACCAGCCAAAACTGACCACCAATTCGGTAGCACTAAAACTCAATACCGGCGTTAACGATAACATCGCACTCACTTGCGCGGTTGGCCAATAATGTAAAGCTTGACCAAAACAGCCGTACGCAATCAAAGTATTGGCGCCGCAAAAAAGTACTATCCACCATTGATCGAGCGTCATCGCTTCAAACTGACTAAAGTCACTCAATGGCGCCATAAGCACAATGCCTAATGCATAGATAAATAACAGCACATTGCTCGGCGATAACTGTTGGCTTATCGACTTTTGTAATAGGGCGTAGCTGGTCCACGAGATCACCGAAAACTGCACAATCATAATACCGAGCAATACTTGGTGAGCGCTCGCTTGATTTAAATCGAATTGCGGGTGGAAAAACATCAGCATGCCCAGTCCAAGCGTGGCAAAACAACTTAGCTGGAATGCATTGAAACGCTCTTTGAAAAACAACACCCCACCAAATGCCAAGAAAAAAGGCGCGGTTTGAAAGTTAAGCTGGGCAGTACCTGGGGCTAAATATCCTAACGAATAAACAAACGACACGTAATTGCACATCAACAGCACGCCAGCGAGCAGCAATTTCAACCATACTAATGAAGGTAAACCGACAAATTGACGTAATGCACCTAAGCGCCATTGAATTAACAAGGTCACGACTAATGCCATGACAAACCGAAACCAGGTCAACGTCACTGGTGTAATAAATCCACCCGATAGCTTTAATGCTATAGGCAAAATACCCCAGAAAAATACTGCTATAGAAACAAATATCAGTCCTAAACGGGTATTCGCGCTTGCTTGTTCACTGTTCACGTTGGTTTATCCATCACATCATTAAGGCGTGAATTCTGCCTGATTAACCCAATAAAGTCTTTATCAAGAAAGGCTAACCTTACCCTTGATTGTTCGCATAACAAAAAAGCCTATTTCAACACCTCCTTTTATCGTGCAAACGCATTGAATGCAGGTAAAATAGCCGCCATAAAATCCTATGTACCCTACTACCTAAGGAACACTCGCATGAGTCTTGCCGATTCCGTTCTTGCCGTGAACAATGATTTACCTATCCGTACCGACAAGCCTGTCCACAGTGGCAAAGTACGCAGTGTTTACTGGTTAACCGACACTGATAGCCGTCGCTTAATTCGCGACAAAGGTTACGATGTACCTGAAGATACTCCGCTAGCGATTATGGTGATCAGCGACAGGATCTCGGCGTTCGATTGTATTTTTCATGGCGAAGGTGACTTGCAAGGTATTCCAGGTAAAGGCGCTGCACTGAATGCGATTTCAAATCATTGGTTTGGTTTATTTGCCGAAAATGGTTTAGCCGACAGCCACATTCTAGATATTCCGCATCCTTTTGTATGGATAGTGCAAAAAGCCCGTCCAATTAAAGTAGAAGCGATTTGCCGTCAATACATTACCGGCTCAATGTGGCGTGCTTATTCAAAAGGCGAACGGGTATTTTGTGGTATCACCTTGCCAGAAGGGTTAAGCAAAGATCAAAAACTGCCAGAGTTACTGATCACTCCATCAACCAAAGGGATTTTAACCGGTATCCCAGGTGTGCCAGCGCAAGATGACGTTAACATTAGCCGTAGTGATATTGAAGCCAACTACCAAGCCTTTGGATTTGAAAAACCACAAGATATCGACTTGTATGAAACCTTGCTAAAGCAAGGCTTTAAAGTAATTTCAGATGCGCTAGCAAAGCTTGATCAAGTGTTTGTCGATACTAAGTTTGAGTTTGGCTACGTCAATGACAAAAATGGCCAATCAAAACTGATTTACATGGATGAAGTCGGTACGCCTGATTCATCACGTATTTGGGACGGAGCCGCTTATCGTGAGGGCAAGATTGTTGAAAACTCAAAAGAAGGCTTCCGCCAGTTCTTACTGAATCATTTTGACGATGCTGACATTTTGCTAAACAAAGACAGAATGCCAGAACGTGAAGCGCTTGCTCGTGACAATGACTTACCATTAGACGCAATGATGAATGTATCGCGCACTTATATAGGTGTTGCAGAAAAAGTCACAGGTTCAAGCATTCCATTACCAGCCAACCCAAAAGCTGACATTATTAAAGTGTTACGTGAACAGTATGATTTAATTGTGTAAATTAATTTAACGGTATAATAAACAAGGCGCTAATAGCGCCTTGTTTATTATTAGCTGACCCAATTAATGCCTATCAAAAAAGATTATCTCCTTCCTAAAACCATTGCCAGTAACTCACGCCGTATGTTTATGTTCGCTTAGTACCTTTTCACCACTTAAAACCTTTCGCTGCTTAACAAGCTCAACGACAGCATCACCTAGCAAAAAATTCCCCGCACTAACCAAAATTTACAATACTTACAATTGTAAATGATAATGATTTCTATTTAATGCTTATGTATCATCATGGCGGTTGAATAATTACGCTACAAAAACCGACTTGGTAAACACTCAGAACATGGATTCGTTCATAGCAGTAAAAGATGATAACACCATGAAATTAAATAAAATTAGTTTAGCTGTATTATGTGCCATCAGCCTCAGTCAACAGGCCATTGCCGCCGACACAGTGCCTGATGAAAACACTAAAAAAGAAAATATCGAAACAATTGAAGTAAAAGGCAGTTACATTGCCGGCTATAACGCCCACTCAGCCAGCGGCGCATCACGCTTAGATTTAGCCATTACCGATATTCCCCAATCTGTTTCAGTCATTACCGATGCCCAATTGCAAGATTTTCAGTTGCATGACATTAACGCGGCACTCGATACCGCTACCGGCGTCAATGTTGAACGTATTGAGACTGACCGTACGTATTATACCGCTCGTGGTTTTGACATTACGAACTTCCAAATCGATGGCATTGGTTTACCGCTAACATCTGGTAACAACCATGCCGACGAAGACACAGCTATTTACGACCGTATTGAGGTCATCCGTGGAGCCAACGGTTTAATGACTGGCGTAGGTAATCCATCGGCAACCATTAACTTCATTCGTAAACGCCCAACAGCAGACAATCAACTTACGGTTAATGGTACTTATGGCAGCTTTAATAACACCCGCTTAGAAGCAGACGGAACTGTCAGAATAAATGACACCTTTGCCGCTCGTGCAGTTGCCGTTACCCAAAGCAAAGACTCTTACTTAGATCGCTACCAAACAGACAAAAATGTCTTTTATGTGTTTTTAGAAGCCAACTTATCTGACGACACTAGTTTGTCACTAAGCCACAGTTACATGAATAACGATGCTACCGGCAATAACTGGGGCGCGTTACCGTTATATTATACTGACGGCAGCGCGACTAATTACGACAGATCGACCAATACCTCTGCCGACTGGTCAAACTGGCAAGTTGTTAAAAATAATACTGTGTTAGAGCTTAGCCATCATTTTAATGATGATTGGCGTTTACGGGCGACTTATTCACATAAAACAACCGATGAAGATACTGAGCTATTTTATGTTTTCGGTACGCCAGACAAGGATACCGAATTAGGCTTAACCGGTTATGGTAGCGAATATGATTTAGATGATAAGCATGACCTAATCGATATGTATGTTGATGGTAACTTCAGCTTGTTTGGCCGAGATCATCAGATTGTAGCGGGGGTAAATTACTCTAAAATGAGCTACACCGACAGCTCACTTTACGATTACACCACCGGCAATGGCTTCCCCAAGATGCCAGATCTCAACACCTGGGATGGCAATACACCAAAGCCGACCTTCAAAGATAGCTTACGTGGCAGTGATGTCTCGCGTGAACAGCAAGCCGCCTATTTCACCGGACGATTTAACATCGTTGATGATTTGCACGTTATCGTTGGTGGTCGCTACAACGACTGGCAGGCAGAAGGTGTGTCTTATGAAGTAGACCAAGAAGCTGACTACCAAAAGTTTATCCCTTATTTAGGCGCCGTTTATCGCTTTATGCCAGAGTTAGTGGCTTATGCAAGCTACACCGAAACCTTTGTACAGCAAGATGAAGTGGACATTGACAATCGATTCCTTGATCCCATTACCGGTGAAAGCCGCGAAATTGGTTTAAAAAGTGAATTGTTTAATGGACGTTTAATTGCCAGCCTAGCGTACTTTGATGTGGTTCAAACCAATATAGCAGTACTTGACCCTGCCACTGAAGGGTTACCAATAGACTTACAGAAGTATTATGGTTCCGACGGTATCAGCAGCACAGGGTATGAAATCGATATTGCTGGTGAAATTTATTCAGGTCTTAATGTCAGTATTGGTTATACCGATTTTGATATCGAAGGTGATGATATCGTTGCAGCTTACACACCAAGCAAGTTATTCAAACTAGCGGCCACTTATGACTTTGAAGCCATTGAAGGATTCTCTGTTGGCATGAACATGCGTTGGCAAGACGACATCTCTCGCAACCAAGGTGTCGTTGCCGTAGGGTTTGATAATGCAGGTGCTGACATTGTCACTAAGCAAGACGCTTACACGGTTATCGACCTCATGGCTAAATATCAAATCACCGAAAACTTAGGTTTAGCGGTTAATGCCAATAACGTTGGCGATGAGAAATACATCAATAGTTTATATTGGGCTCAAGGGTATTACGGTGCACCTGCCAATTATAGCGCGACCCTAACCTGGAAAATGTAAGTTTAAACAGCATCAATTGAAGAGTAAATGATGTAACCCGCTAATGGCCTGCGTCACTTACATAAAAAAAGGATGACCCAATGGTCATCCTTTTTTATTAGTGCTTAAACAGTCAATAAAAATTAACTGCGACGGCGTAAGCCTAGCGCACCTAATAACATCAACGCAAAGTAGCCTAAGCTACCACCATCACTGTCTTGAACAGGCTCTGGTGTTGGTGTTACTGGCGTTACTGGCGCTGGATAGCTTAATGCAATAATCACTGGATCGTGGTCTGAAGCTGAGAATGGACTTTCAGTTTTAACCAGCTCTCCGGTGTACTTGCTACCATATTCAAACAGGTTAGATTCAACTGAGTTAATGTGCCAGTCGTCAATACCCACTAATTTAGCCGCTAAACTTTCATTGGCTAACGCATGGTCTAAATTACCTAATTCGCCGTTATAGCTATATGAGTAAGTATCTGCACCATGTGCTTGAGTGTTTAAGTTAATTAAACCATAACCTTTATCAATCACGCTGCCTTCACGCTCGTACACTTTACCGTTTAAGGTAGTCCACGATGCGGTGCGGATAACATGGTCAGTGGTTGAGGCATCATAATCAGTTAATACTGCAACCGGATCTTCTTTGCCATAGGCATTTAAATCACCAATAACCAGTACATCACCTTCAACATCTTTTAGTGACTCACCGAGTACTTTAGCTGCCGATACACGGAAAGAGTTACACTTTCCTTGTAAATCCGCTGGCTCACCGTTTTCGTTAAAGTCAGCCCAATCTTCAATACAACCTGAACCTTTCGATTTTAAGTGGTTAACCACAATCGTCAGTTTTTCATCATTAATGCTAAAGGTTTGCACCAAACTATGACGTTGGAACTTGTCATAACTTGGGTTTTGCTCAACAACGCCATCTTTCTCGCGGGTTTGAGCACCTTCTGCTGCATGTTGTTCTGGCGTCGCAATCACTTTTGCCGCACCGTCTAATGTAATACGGGCTGGGCGATATAACATGCCAACCGTAATCGCATCACTGCCGATAAATTTGTCTTCATACTTATCAGCATCTTCAATTTCAACAAAACGATACGCTTGATCATCAGTTAATTCTGCGTTCAATGCATCTACTAGGTTTTGAATAGCACTTAACTCGCCAAAGCCATTGTTAGCGATTTCCATTAAGCCAACAACATCAGCATTCATGGCTACAAGCGCATTCACAATTTTAGTACGCTGTAACACCATTTCTTCTTCTATTAATGCACCACGGTTGCTGCCTGATGGATTAGCATCACCGCCAACGACGTCATTGAAGAAGTTCAACACGTTAAAGCTCGCCACGCGAATGTCACCCATATCTGCCACTGTAGGCGCATCGGTACGATCATTTACACGGATAAAATCGCCAGCAGAAATAAGGTTAGTAGGTAAGATGCGGTATGCGTTGTAGCTATAACCAATAACGCCTTCAAGGTTAGTGAGTTGATCGCCAACACGAATGTAACCAGTTTCAGCGTTAAAATCTGGGAAGTAAGGCACTTCGCCATCTTTCGCTTTGAAATCAGATTCAACAAATAACTGGTTTACTGCGTTAGCTTTAGCCAGTGCAATAGAATCTGCAGAGTTTGGTTCAAATACTTGAGTAGGCTTCATTAATGGCGCTTTATGTGACAACACCATATTGTTACGACGTCCGTCATAATCGTAGCTAAAGGTACGGGTGATTTTCATCTCACTGCCCGCATCTAATACCACTTTCATGCCTTCAACACGCTCTAATGCTTGCGTTAGGGTTTCGCCATCTGCAACATAAAATGCACTGGCTACAGGCACTTCACCTAATGCACCAACTTCAAATTTTTGTTCGTCTTTAAGGTTAATCTGAGTCGAGCCGTAATACTCGTTTACTTTACCTTGCACACACACTTCAGTACCTGGCTGAATAGTGTCTGGAGCGGCTTCGTTCAAGAAGACAAAAATGCCGTCTGAAGTATAAGGTGAGTTGTCACCTTGCATGTCTTGAATAAAGAAACCTTTGTATAAACTGTCGCTTCTAGAAGTAACAATGCCTTTTACGGTCACTTCATTAGCCGACTCATAACTACCATCGGCAATTAATGGGCTTGAATCACCAGCGCCTTGAATGTCATAAATATTCGTTAGCGTTGCACCGTTACAAGTAAATGTACTTGGTTCTGGTGTAACAGCGGCGTCAAGCGAGCCCAAACCACTAAAGGTGTCTTTATCTAATGTGGCCCATTGGCTAGCATCATAAGTGGTGCTAGCGGTTAAGGAGTCTAATTTACGCTGAAATGTGGTGTCGAACCCCCAACCTGCTGGCGTTGGAATTTCACCAACAACATCAACCAACACACCGTCTTTTAATAGGCCGACAGCATCACCACCATTAAAGTACAAGTTACCAGTCATAGAGTCGGTTGAGGCTGGTAAGGTAATCGCTGCACTTGGGTGCAAAATGACTTTGACACTTTTTGCCGCAATAGTGTCAGTTAACTCCACCATATCAAGCGATGCCGAGTCACCGTCTTTATAACGTACTAATTTGTAGCCTGTTAAATCAATTGCAACGTCACTGTTGTTATACAGTTCAATCGCTTTGTTGTTTGAACTACCTTCAACGTATTCACTAATTAACACTTCTGCATTTGCCATTATCGGCAATGCTGCTGCAACTGCGAGTGAAACCGCCGTTAGTTTAGTCAGTCCTTTCATTTTTAAACCCCATATTTTGTAATATAAATGCTATTTTTTTGTAATATGCGGGGCGATTGTCCCAAAGTTTGTTTACAGAAAAAAGAACATTGATCACATTAATGAGGTAAACAAATTTGCTATCTGATTGATTACCAAGTAATTTTGTTTTAATTAGAAAACGGTAATAGATAAAGTTAAAAATACTTCAACTAAAACAATAGCTAGCACAAGAACAAGAGGCAGGGATTCAGATGTTAAAAAATATAAATTCTGTAACACTTATATACAAAAAACTATAAAATTAACGACATACGGTTTAATATTTTATCTCACGTCATAAAATAATATTGAACATTTAGGTTTTTTACCCGATCATTACATTAACATTGGTCATTTACACTGCTCGAATGTTAAGTACACCATGCATATAAACCAATAAATCACTTAAGATATGTGATTTATTGTCGATATTGATCATGACTCAATGTTATGTTGGTCACAGAAGAATATTATAAAGTTGACTATTTTAGTATCCAAATGCTAATTGCTCATCTAATATTTGAATTTATTGTCTTTACCGGTTTAGGTGCTCAAACCATGAAACAAGTTGATTTCAGAACTATCGATAAACTTTTCATCAAAATGTCCATTAATGATAAATTTTGGGCTATTTTCGGACTGTTCCTGATCATTTTATCAAGTGTATCGATTAGTAGTTACTTTAGTAAAATTGAAAATATTGAACAGCAATCGTTACATGTTTTAGAACAAAAAACCGCTGCTACTGTCCAAGCTCTTGAGGCGACAAGTCAGCTAGACCAAGCTTCAAACTTAGGTTTGCAAGTCTCAGGTCGTTCGCAAACCAGTTCACGCCAACAAGATACTATTACCGCCGTGTATGCATTAGATGGCCAATATTATACATTGAGCGAATCAGTTTCTGGACAAGAAGCCAATGCTAAACAAGCTGCATTAATGTCACTGCTAATGTCATTCTTATGGATAATACCTTTTGCAGTAGTGATTTACTGGACAGCAACTTTCCTTGGTGGTGCACTTTGGGTGTTATGGGATACCACGGAAAAAATTGCTAAAGGAGATTTAACTTCTCGTTTAGGTTTCCATCCTGGCCGTGATGAATTCGGTACCATTGGTTGTGCACTCGATAAAGCCATGGATACATTGACCGAGCTCGTTGTTGCAGTGAAAAAAAGTGCCGATACCTTGCAAACGACCTCCAGTTCATTTGCCAATGACGCAGTGCAAAGCGCGGAACAAATTGATTTACAATATGCTTCACTTGACTCAGTTGCTACAGCAATGGAAGAAATGACGGCATCAGCTGCCGAAGTATCTAATATCGCTCGAAATTCAACTCAACGCGTTGAGCAAGATTCTGAGTATACACGTCAGAGTTATGACCGAGCTAAGCGGGCGATTAATGAAATTAAGCAGTTATCGACCTACATTGAACAAACATCAAATTCGGTCAATACCCTAAAAATTAATGCGACTAATATTAATGAAGTGATCACCACCATTAATGCTATTTCAGATCAAACTAACTTACTGGCATTAAACGCAGCAATTGAAGCGGCACGTGCAGGTGAAATGGGCCGTGGTTTTGCGGTGGTTGCTGACGAAGTAAGAACCCTTGCGGGTCGTACACAAGCTGCGACGGTTGAAATTCATAAAATGATTGAATTACTGCAAAGTGAAACGCTCAATATTGACAGCATTACTCAAGATACCGTCAAACAAGCACAAACCAGTAGCGACCTAATCACTAATATTGGAACCGATATTAATGCCATTTCTGAATCAGCAAATTCAATTATGGACATGAGTTTCCAAATTTCTACATCGTCAGAAGAACAAAGTGCAGTGGCCAATGACATTGCAAAAGAGCTGACTGACATAAGACAGAAATCAAATATTATTAGAGGTTTATCGCAACAGTCTTCAAGTGGTGTTAAAGATCTTGCAAAAGCATCAGCAGATTTGGGTAAAATTCTTAGTCAATACCGTACTAATTAACCTTAGGTTAACTAACCTACTCGTTTGTATGTCCATTTGAATATATACGCTAAATGAAAGCCGATATCGATGATATCGGCTTTTTTATGCTTTATAAGCGGTGATTTAACTCACTATCAATTCAACTTAACATTACTGTAATGACGTCAGTCTATGACCTAGTGCACTAGTAGTGTCTGGAGTCAGCACAAAAGTATAATTACTGTCACCATCAAAGCTAATTGAATCAGACTGATAAACTAAGGTTTGCGTGCCATTATCGGCTTCGTAAACAATGTTAATTTCATAATCATCTTCGGGCAATGTCAGACTGAGTTTTTCCACAAAATCTAAATCAGTTAAGGTGTATTCGGCGGTTTCAATGGTTTCTGAAGCACGGACAAAATACACGGTTAAGTCATCATAATCATAAGCTAAATTCACCACATCGACTTTATATTCAAAAGCTCGAGGTCGTAAGTCTTGCTCGATCACCATACCTTTTACAGAACTGTCTTCTTGCTGATAAATCAGTAAAGACTTCACTTCATCTTGGTTAAACGTTACCAACAAGTTATCGAACAACTTAGCTTTACTTGTCGCATCTTTAGTGGTGATACCATAATCATTAAACGATGTTGATTGGTAAGCCGTTACTGTGAAGGGTGAAATCCCATACAAGTACTGTGTTTCTTGCTTACTGGCCACATCAACATCAATGCTTTGAGTTTCTAAACCATTAAACACCCGATAATCAGCTGTTGCCTCTAACGCGGCGTAAGTGACTGGAGTTGTGGTTGAGTCAATACTGTCGATAGTGACGTTAATATCACCCGCGCCAAAGCTATTACGAATAATCAATTTATAAGCCGTTTCGGAGGTTAAACTCATGCTACCTGTCGTGTAGAGCACATTTTTTGTACCTGTTTCGGTAAGATAGACAATATAATCATCTGTATCGAATATCTGTTCGCTCGTGTAACTACTGTATGGCACATTACCCAGCATCACCGCTTCGTCAATGGTTTGGGTATCGAGTGAAATATAGCTATCAAACGCACCTTCATCAGTGGCTACGTTAGCCACCAACACTTCCATTTTGCTGTAGTCATTATCATCGTCGGCATTTAACTCGTCCATTTCATCACGTGAATAGTTAATATCCAGTAGTTCGGGATCATGATAGTCACCATACAAAACATACAAATGGTTCGAGTCGCTCGCTAAATCAACGGTGTCGCTGTAAACGGTTACCGTTTCACTATCCTCATCTTGACCATAAATCTCCAGCTCTGTACTCCCCGTACTATAAGCATAGCGCGGCATTGCATCAGCAAAATCAACCGCTGTATATGAATAGTCATCCAGCACTAACGAAGTTGATGTGCTATTCGGTGATGCATTATAAAACTGCACATAAGCGACATCATCACTGCTTTCTTCACTGTCTGAGCCACACCCTAGTAACAAGGCTCCCATTGCAGACACCATCATCAATCGACTTATTTTTTTGTTAAACATATTTACTCCATTAACCATCTAGTTACATTTGCAAGAGTTATGACAACCCTTGCCTGTAAACGACTGTCAAGAAAGGTAAAGTAAAGATATAAAGCGTCAAGAGCCAAGTTGAAGTTAAAAAAAAGCCTCTTAATCAATTAGATAAGAGGCTTTAACTATTTGGTATTTAACCATAAATGCGTTTTTCAGCGAAAGGGTTAATTACCCGCGATTTTCATCTCGCTCAGTAAAATACCACCAGTGCGGATTGATGAACGTAAATCGCGATCTTTACCTACGCCTTGTATTCCCATAAACATGTCTTTTAAATTACCCGCGATAGTAATTTCTTCTACTGGATACAACACTTCACCATTTTCAACATAAAAACCTGCTGCGCCACGAGAATAATCACCAGTAACACCATTAACGCCCTGGCCCATAACTTCCGTAACAATTAAGCCGGTATTCATGGCTTTAACCAAGTCATCAAATGTTTGGTTTGAATGACTTAGGGTCCAGTTATAAATGCCACCAGCATGACCCGTGTTGGTCATCGATAATTTACGCGCCGAATAACTGGTTAATAAGTAAGTTTCTAGCTGGCCACGATCAATAATACGACGATCTTGGGTAGCGACACCTTCACTGTCGTAATTAGCACTGGCCAGAGCACCAATTAAATGCGGTTGTTCTTCAATACTAAACCAGTCTGGGAATATTTGAGTATTCAATGCTTCCATTAAGAAGCTCGACTTACGATAAATACTGCTGCCACTAATTGCGCCGATTAAATGCCCCATTAAGCCAGTGGCAATTTCTGGCGCAAACAACACTGGCATTTTTGCAGTCGCAATTTTACGGGCATCCAATCGACTTAAGGTTTTGTTTGCCGCTTGTAAACCTACCGCTTCAGGTGACAGTAAATCATGATATTTACGGGCAACGGTATAGTCATAGTCGCGCTGCATATTGCCATCAGACTCTTCGCCTATGACCACACAACTTAAACTGTAGCGAGAGCTGCAATAGCCGTTAAGAAACCCATGGCTATTACCATAAACTCTGGCGGCAGTATGGGCATTGGCACTCGCACCATCTGAATTACGGATACGGCTATCAACCGACAAACTGGCTTCTTCAGCACGAATAGCCAACTGAGCGAGCTCTTCTGCATCGATATCTTGTGGATGATATAACTCTAAGTCGCGAATATCTTGCGCCATCAAAGCGGGATCAGCCAAACCGCTGAAAGGATCTTCTGAAGTATATTTTGCAATACCATCAGCCGCTTTTACCGCTTGGCGAATCGCCTCTGGGCTTAAGTCTGAGGTTGATGAGCTGCCTTTGCGACCATCACGGTAAATGGTAATGCCTAACGCACCGTCTTTATTAAACTCAACGGTTTCAACTTCTTTTTCACGGGTTGAAACCGACAAACCTTGCTGCTTACTGATAGCCACTTCAGCGGCCGAAGTGCCTAACTCTTTCGCATATTCTAATGCGACAGATACAGCGTCTTTTAACGCCGATAATTCAGAATCAATTCTAGGTGTTGGTTCAGTTGCGCGAGGCGCTGAAGAAGGATGAGAAGCCACAAATTTACTCTTTGATTAGTCTAATTGACGCTAGCATATCAAATTCAATTGGCGATTGATAACCGCGCATTTATATCGCAGTTGATCATCAATAAATTCTGCATATTCTAGGCCAAATAAATGCTATCATTAACGCATATTGACTTGAGGTTTATGACTATGAAAATTGTTGGCGATTCTGAGCTATTTCAGCAGCCCTATGATAATGATGACAACTATGTCAGCAGAACAGGCGTTAAAAAAGAAAGTGAGGATGCTCAAGCACTTGGCATGCGTTTAGTGGCCCTGAGCAAAACTCAATTAGACAAAATGGGTTTAGATGAATTTCTATATGATGCGATTCTAAAAACAAAACTGATTAAACAAAAAACTGAAGCCTATCGCCGCCATTTACAATACATTGGTAAATTAATGCGTGGCTTTGAGCATGAGCCTATTGAAGCAGCACTGGATAAAGTGTTGAACAAAAACAATAATGAAGCTGCTCAAATACAGATTTTTGAAAAAATGCGTGAGCGTTTATTAGCTAATGGCGATGATGAGGTCCAAGTATTACTGGATTTGCATCCACAACTTGATCGTCAAAAAATGCGCCAACTGATCCGCCAAGCGAATAAAGAACTGGCTAAAGGCCCAGAGTCAAAATCGTCTAAAGAGTTATATAAGTATTTAAGATCTGAAATAAAAGACTAGGGTCCATCTCTAAAAATAGTCTGTTTAATAGAATAAGGATGTTGCTAATGCGGCTAAAAATGATGACTCGCACACTATTGTTATTATTAACTTCAGTGTTGTTATTTACAGGTTGTAACGGTGCCGCGGACGGCACCGATACTGACACATCGAATGATAGTTATAGTATTACCGTCAGCTATCAAAATGTCGTTAATGGCCAATGTGATACGAGTACTGACTCACTGATCTTTGATCTTGATAGTAGCTTCTGTGCCGTTGCACACCTTAAGTTAGGTAATGCCAACGTCAGTGGCGCACTCATTACTTTTAGTACCACCAATGCAGCAATAACGCCTACAACGGTGTTAACCTTGTCTTCTGGTCTTGCGACAACAGTTGTCACATCAAGCAGCACCGACGCCGGCACGCTTAGCGTGAGTTACTCTCCAAGTGATGCTGATGCAGTTAGTGCGACTCGCAATTATCAATTTAAAGAATATGACACCAATGTTCCTGTCGAAGCAATTAAATTAACCGCTTCTATAAGTGATGCAACCGGTCCGATTACTCGCTTTAATATTGATAAAACAGTTCAACTCAATGCCTTGCTTACTGACAGTAATAATCAAGCTATTGCTAACCAAATTGTGACATTCAATGCTGGTAGTGCTTCGTTAGCGCCAGCAACTGCACTAACAAAATCTTCAGGCATTGCTACGCTCAACTATACGCCGTCCGAGGCAGAGTTAGGTGCCAGTCTGTTAACCGTCACCACAGAATATCAAGGTAGTACTCTTACCAGCAGCAGCGCTTTTGAAGTGTTAGCGTCTGACGATATTGCTACGAATGGTAATGTTAAGATGGGCTCGTATAATGCTAATGGTGAGTTTGTTGAAAGTGAATTGGCGACAACGCTAGTCGCTACAACCGATGGCAGTTATAACATTAGCGCCGGTGGCACATTTGGGATTACAGCTACGTTAGTTACCGAAAACACCGATGGCACATTAACACGCTTGCAAAGTCCAACCAGCATCAGCTTTAGTTCTGACTGCTCTACCAATGACAACGCCACACTTGATTCACCTGTCACTAGCTTATCAGGCTCCGCTAGCTCAACTTTTTCAGATGTCAGTTGTAGTGGCAATAGTGAACGTAATGACACCATCATTGCGACAGCAACTGTTAATGGCAGTAGCTTAAACGCAAGTTTACCTTTTACCTTAGCCCGTCAAACGTTATCTAATGTGAGCTTTGTGTCAGCTGACCCAAGCCAAATCCGCATCAAAGGTTCAGGCGGCACCGGTTCAACTGAATCATCGTTAGTGACCTTCTTAGTGACTAGTGCAAATGGCCAACCAGCAGCACAACAAACGGTTAATTTTAGCTTAGACACCAGTGTGGGCGGTTTACAATTTGCTAATGGTAAAGTGACGGACAACAGTATTACCAATTCCCAGGGATTAGTCAGCGTGCGAGTGCAAGCTGGCACCATTCCTACCCCAGTAAGAGTGGTGGCATCAACCACTGACGCCGACACTAACCAAACCATTACCAGCCAATCAGAACAGCTGACCGTCAATACCGGTTTGCCACAACAGCTTGGTTTTAGTATTTCAAGATCAAATGGCAACCCTGAAGCGGGCGACTACAATGGTGAAGAAGTTACCATTACAGTGTATGCCTCTGATAGTTTTGCAAACCCTGCACCAGACGACACTACCATCAACTTTACCGCTGAAGGTGGTCAAATCCAACCATCATGTACCATTGCAAATGGCAGGTGTTCCGTCATTTGGACATCAGCATCACCACGAGTCAGTGACCATCGCGTAACAATTATGGCTTATGCGCTAGGGCACGAAACCTTCTTCGATATCAATGGCAACAATGTATTTGATGATGCTGATGGCGGCGTAGTTAACGGCTGTTTAAGTGGTACAACGTCAGTAGCATGTAGTGGTAATGGCATGGATGTAGAAACTTACCATGACGGTGGTTTTGTTGACTTGCCTGACGCCTTTAGAGATGACAACGAATCTCGCGTCCATGATTCAGGTGAACCTTACTTTAATATTCAAGCGAGTAACACATATCAATTAGCTGACGGTAAATTTAACGGCCCACAATGCCAAGGTACATTATGTGACAGCACGGCTATGAGCACTTATATCCGTAAAGCATTAGTATTAACAATGTCAGGCTCTGATGCTAATTTCGTGGTTAGCCAAGATGGCAGCTTGATTAATAATTACGACACTGATGTTCAGCCTATTACACTAGATGCAACGGCAAAGTTTGATGTGGTACTCACTGATAGCGCCAATCAGATATTGCCTTCAGGTACAATTTTAACGGTTACTAGCACCGAAGGTGAATTGCAGTTCACTGGTTATACCGTACCTAACAAGAGTTCAGCAGGAGGAACATCAACCTCATTTACCTTGAAAAATAATGGTACACCCGGCACAAGCCAAGTCACACTGACAGCAACTACGCCTAAAGGTGTGGTCACTGAATTGATATTTTATGTGACCTTGTCATAAGCTCAATATTCTCACGTCCCATAATATTTACCGATCATTAATGCCTGCTACTTAAGCAGGCTTTTTTATACTTGGCATTAACAAATATGTTGATACAATAAGACATGCTATACGGTATTAGATCGATACTTTGTTGAAATTAAGAACTATTTTTCTAACTGACTTTATGTTCAGCTAACAAATTGTTCAGCGAGTAAATAGCGCACAACACCTCTCGTTTCGATACCATCAATAGCATCTGTAAACAGGGCTAGTTTACTACTCCGAGGGACCGATTTACGACTCTCGACGCATACTAAGGAATACTAATGCGCAAAATTTCTCTACTTCTTACCATTACAGCAGGCGTACTACTCACCGCTTGTGCAGCTAAACCACCCATTGTGGCTCAAAACAAAACGGTTGTCGTCAATGACCAAACTTTCGTACTTGGTGGCTCGTATGATAAAGCAAAAAATAAACTGCTATTGACCGCTAATGGTGACCCGATCATGCAGGGTCGATTCCCGCCAATGACGCCTACTCAAAATCTTAATGCAAACTTTAAAGATATGAAATTTAAAGGTGATTGTTACTTTGGTTCGGTACTAGGAGATCAAGGTGGAAGCTTTGGTATTGTTGCTAGCATTGTTCAATCGGCAAAATCGAGCACTGCAGATAAATGCGACATCTTTATCGATGGCACTAAGCAAGAAACACTGTACTTCTAATTAGACATATTAATTAAGCGCTAGCCCTGCTTACCCACCTATCTATTAATCTATTTCGTTATTTCAGCAGAGATAACGTAAAGTCAGTTAGCACCAAGTTGGTGCGAACAAGGTACATTCAGCACCAGAGCAACTCAATCAATTTTTATACAACTAGTTAAACCTATGTTTATAAGAGACTTTAACTACTGGTCTAATCCTTGCTTTCTCTTCAAGAATAACCCTAGTCTCACTAAACGATTACTCAGTAGTCGACCCGCACACATTACAGATGTCATCACAATTGATTATCATCAAGGGGAAGTGAGTTGATAAACTGTCCTTGTTGAGAATTGAATGATCCCTTTACACACCTCCATGCGCGGCCTACGTTGTTTTTGCGTCGCTGCTGAATGCTTAAGTTTTAAAGAAACCGCTAAAAGACTGTATCTAACCCCTTCGGCGGTAAGTCATCAGATTAAACAGTTAGAAGAATCTCTAAACCAGAGCTTGTTTATTCGTCAAACCCGCGCGGTGACATTGACCGAAGTTGGCGCACGCTTTTACCAGGCCATCGAGCCGGTAATGCAGCAATTAGTCAACACAGTCAGTGAATTTAACCAATCAGACAGAATGCTCGAAGTCAGTATTTCAATGCCAGAATTCTTTGCCAGTGAACTGTTTATGCCTAAACTCATTGGTTGGTCATCTAAATATCCCAACATCAATCTTAAGCTCGAAACCATTAAGTCGCGCAGCGATATGATAAAGCATACTGATGCATCAATTATGCTCTCTGGTAAGCAACAAACTAATGCTGATGTGTATGATTTATTCCCAATCACTTATATCCCTGCGTGTAATGCACAACTTCATGCTGAATTATCTTCACAAGGTTTTAAAGCATTAACTCAGGTGCCATTAATATTGCATAAAGCTCGACCATACGCTTGGCATCAATGGGCCGAAAATGTTGGCTTTGATGCATTTCAGCCTAAGCAGATAATTCAACTAGACAGTATGTTCAGTGTCGCCCGCGCTGCAGAACAAGGATTAGGTATTGCTCTCATTCCATTACCCATCAGCCAAGCATGGTTCGATAACGGCACCCTTCTGTCATTATTTCCTCATCCACTTTTTAGCCATGATCGCTATTACCTCATCCGTCATACTAATGAACAGCAGCGGCCAGAAGTGCAATTGCTGATCGATTGGATCCTCAAAAGTTTCCATGATGAAAGTCATTAGGTATCAAACTTCAAGGTAGACTTTGTAGCAAAGATTTGACAAAGCGGGGGAGCTGATTAGATGAACTTAACTGTTATTTAAACAATTTCTCTCAAACCATGTCGTTCTTAATATCCATTACCTAGATCGACAGGACGTAGAGCATGTCGCAACATCGTGAGCGACTGAGTAATGATAAGGAAACAAACGCCGTAGGTGCATCCATGTAGACTTAAGTAAAACTGTAATGACTACTATATCTGCTGATTCACAATTTAAACCAATTAATTACCTCATCATTATAAGTGAATTTTTTTAACCCATTAATGCGTTTTTTATCGTTTGTCGACGCTAGTCGTTTTGACTAAAGTTCACCTGTAGCGCGGCGCTACACAAACGTTTAAAGGAGCGACATCATGAAAAAAAGCATCGTTAATGGCCTAATTTGTGCCACATTAGTACTGACAGCATCAGCAAGTGTAATGGCTGACGAGCAAGGTCAACATATCAAGAGTAATGCCTACAAAATGGTATTAGTGGAAGATGTGCCTGGTGTTAATGCATTGCAATCAGGTGATGTCGAAGCTGGCTTAACCGCTACTTTATCTGCAAGTAAGTTCGCCGTGGATGACTATTCTCGTAACGTGAACTTGTGTGCTGGATATGTGCAACTAGCGGATATGGAAAAAGCCCAAAAAGCCTGTAGCGCAGCCGTGAAAAGTGCTCGTACCCAAGTGGCGATCCCATCTATGACGGTTCGGGCTTATGCCTATAATAATCGTGGTGTAATGAAGTTAATGAATAATGATAATTTAGGCGCATTAGCCGATTTTAAATATGCAGCAAAAGTCGATCACAGCGATATATACCAGCATAACGTTGAACGTTTAGAGGCCGCTTTAAACAGTACTCAAAACGGGATGATGTAATTGGATCCAGACCAAAAAAAACGTCATGGTTACCCTTTCTCAGTCAGCAATAAATCTCATAAAACAAGTGAAATAGACAGGCCTATTGAGATGATAGCTGTCTATTTTTTGTTTACTCAGTGACAAATCTAACGATAAGGCTATTTCGATATGATAGAACCAGCCTAGCGTCTATAGGTATTTTATGATGCAATGCTAACGCTTTTCTGTTTACGCGAAATGGCGACTATGGCCATGGTGACGAATACCGCAAACAAGCCCCACAATTGTAACCATTTAGGCATTATCGCCGACCAACCAGCTCCTAATTGATTTAACTCGAGCATCCCCATAATTGCTGGAACGGCAGGAATAACTTGAGATGCTAATACCAATGGTTCTGGAATTAATGCAATCGGCCACACAAAACCTGACACAAATAAAATTGGCATAGACACCAGTAAATACAATTGGGTAGGTAATTCCCGACGATTAAATAAACTACTGAGATAAATACCTAGCGATCCTGTGGCTAATAAAAAGGGCAACATAAATAATCCGACCTCAACCACTGTAGCTACCACGCTCACTTTGTACCAATAGAAACAAAAGCCTAAATAAAAACTACTAAATAGCACGTAAATCATCATAAACACACTTAACCGTGCAAGCACTAAGGTGACTGGACGTACTTGCTGCCAATAACCGGGTTTGCGCCATTGGCCTGCGCCCAAAATACCGGTGCCAATTAATAACGTTTGATGCAGAATTAATAAAAATAATCCCGGCACCACATATGGTGTGTAGCCTAAACTGGGGTTAAACGCTGGAATTGAATTAATATTGACAGAATTAACCGCTTGCTGGGCAAGTTGGGGATTTTGACCGCGAGCCAACAAACCAATTAACTGCACTTGTTTACTGGCATCGATGCCTGCTGACACTAAGCCTTCAGCTACAGCAGAATAAATCAGAAAGTAACTCGCATCGCCGCCATAACTTAATGTTGCGCCCTTACCTAGCAATAAATCACGTCTAAAGTTAGCCGGAATAACCAATAACCCATGTGCTTTACCTTGATCGATCCACGTTTGTGCTTGATCAATACTGTTTACATTAGCGAGTATTTTTATCTTAGCACTGGCATCTGCGTGGCGAGTCACCAGCCTACTGAGTGACGAATTATCGTGATCAACCACCACGACCTTTTGCTCTGTCGGCACCTGATACAAATACGGTAACGGATACAGAACTGAGTAAAATAGCACCCCACCAAATAACGTCACCACAATCGCTTTGTCGGCTAATATGGCTTTACATTCTGCTACGATTAATTGCCAGAAGTTCATCGGTTGACCTCCAGGTTAACCGGGTGACTAACTTGACCCTGTGGCGGTATTTTCTGCGCCTGACGCCCCAACACATAAAGCAAAGGCAATAACAGTAAAAAGCCCCAATAAGAGCTGATTTGGGTTAATACTTGCGGCAAGCCAACACCATAGCTGACGACGCTGACATGGGAGTCGATATAGTGACTCGATGGCATCACCAACCGCCACCATTTAGCCAATATGGGCATATCGTTTACCGGGAAGGTTATCCCCATAAACGCAAATGCTGGAGCAAATAATGCGGTACAGAAACTGACCGTGCGGGCACTGTCACGCATAATCATAAAAATAACCAACACTAACAACCACAATGCCATGAGCATGAATGCCTGTGCCAAAAGCAATAACCATAATGAACCCGACACGGGCAAAGCTAAATAGTGGTATAACCACACTAAAATAAAGCCACTATGAACGAGCATTATCGGACTATAAAATAACACTTTAACCCACACTTTTGGCCAAATGTTTCGGGCTACATAATAGCGTTCACCTTGAGGAATAAGCTCAGCATTAACACTATTAACAAAAACCAACATCGACAGTAATTGCCATAATGCAATCAATATCGGCGGGACTAAAAAACCAACATAGTTATTATTTCGGTTAAATAACGCCGTCGTTTGGTTACTAATAGGCGTTAAGCTCACATCAACGGTGGCTTTTTTTGCGCCTTTAAGTAATAGGCTCACCTCGCCAATTTGCGTTAACCCCTCTGCAAGGCTGAGTTGTAGCTGGCTGGATAATAACTTTCCCACTAACAAAAATTGGCTGTTATAGCGAATATCAATAGTGGGTTGTTTTGATGTGAGTAAATCTTTTCTGAGCTGGTAAGGTAAAATAACTAGCCCGTATACTTGCGCTTGACGCATAGCTTCAATCGCCGCGGCTTCATTGGCAAATGAGCGGGGGGCAATCACGGCATTAGCCGATAATTGCCTTGTTAGCATGCGGCTAATTTGACTGTTATCTAAATCAACTACGGCAACGGGGAGCTGCCTTGGCAAGCCCGCACTGAATAACCACCACAGTGCGAGCACGCCAATTAGCGGAATATAGCTAACCAAAGCCAGTTGCCATGGCGAATGCCACAACGCTTTACATTCACGCCTGAATAAATGCCTCATCAGCAAGCCTTATTAATGTTCGGCAAGCTTATCGGCACGAAACAACACCGACATACCAACTCGTAAATCGACAATCTTTTGCTTAGGTGTCAGTTCAACTTCGAAGGTACGCATATCAAAGTCGTGGCCGCTCTCGGTCGAGCGCCAAGTAGCAAAGTTACCCATGACACTCACGTGTGACACGGTAAATTCGACTTGCTGCTGTAATGCTGGAATATCTAACATGACGGTTTGATCTTGCTTAAATTGCAACAATTGATCTTCTCGAACTTGCAACACAGCCCACGCATCACTCATATCAATAATGCTCACCACCGGAAAACCACTCGGCGCAAGCTCACCAGCTTGTAATAATACTTCACTCACCTCAGCTTTTTTAGGTGAGCGCATTTGGCTGTCGGCTAAAATGGCATTCACCTCGTTAACCGCGCCTTCTGCCATACGAGTTTTACCTGCTGCTGCGGCTTTAGTTTCAACCCGGGCGCCTTCATTAGTCATTTGATACATAGCATAAGCTGCTTGCTCGTTATATTTAGCGGCTTGCCATTGGGTATAAGCTTCATCGCGCTTTTGCCGTGCAACAACACCTTCATCAAATAAGTTTTCAATTCGTTGATACGTTTTTAGGCCAAGTTCGGTCGCAGCTTTCGCTTTTAACCATTGCTCTTTAGCCGCGGTAACTTGTTGCTGCCTTGCACCGTTATTAGCTTGTTGTTGCATAGCGGTTGCAGCTTCAAGACCGCCTTGAGCCTGTAGTAGCTTGGCATCTAATTCTGGGCTGCTGATAGCAAACAAAATATCATCCACATCGACTTGATCGCCTTTGCGAACTAAAACTTGCTCAACTCGCCCCGGAACTTTAGACGAGATATTATATTCACGAGCTTCGATTTGCCCTTGTAACACTGTCGGTTGAGGCGTAAAAGCCAGCTTTACGCCGTATCCTAACAATAATATAAGCAGCACGAATGCGACCACCGCGATGATCTTGTTAGCCCGCATTAGCAGCCCCTTGAAATTGAGTTCGGTTAATAAATTCTTCTACTTGACCACTAATGGCCATCACTTTGGCGTAGGCTTGCATATAACGATATTTAGCGCCTAACTGCTGAGTTTTAACCGCAGTTAAGCTTAACTCAGCATCGATTCTATCAATTGAAGTGGATAAGCCTTGGTTAAAGGACAACTCTCGCAAACGTAAATTCTCGGTCGCTAATGCTAATGACACATCCAGCGCATCCGCTTCTTCTTTAGCTTGCAGCATCTGCCGATAACTCTGATCAATCAGCAAACTTAAATCTTGTTTGGTTTGTGCTTTGGTATAACGCGCTTGCAGCAAAGCACTTTTCGCCGCTTGCACTTTTCCACTGCGACCATCACGGCTAATCAGCGGTATGCTCATCCCAACTCCCACCATCCAGTCGGGCTCCACTTGGGAAAATAAACTGTCATCTTCATACAAGGTGTAGTTACCGTATAAATACACCGTGGGATAATAACTACCCTTTTCTAAGTCGACTAAACCATTGGCTTGGGCTTCTTTAGCTTCGAGTAATTTTAATGCCGGATGCTGAGTTAATGTCAGCTGACTAAGATAGGGCAATGAAGGTTGTTGTTCGAGTAAAAACAGTGCCGAAATAGGCTCGACCGACGGTATGTGTAACATCCTTGCTAAAGCTATTTCGGTCATTTCGTATTGACGCTTGGTTTTACCCCAGTTTACTTTGGCATTTTCTAACGCGACTTGGGCATTTAAGCGTTCAACTTTGGCGATTTGCCCTTGTTGCTCTAATTTTTGCGCATGACTCACATGTAAGGTTAACGAGTCCACCAGCTGCTTTTGGGTATCTACTAAGGTTTTGGTCACCGACACTGCGTAGTAGCGATCAACTAACTGAAGAAATAACTCACGCCGAGCGAGGGCAAACTCTTGTTCTCTCTCTGAAACTTGGGCTGCATGTATTCCTTGGGCTGCGGTAATTTTACCGCCGGTATAAATGGGCCACATGGCTTGCAAACTGGCACGAAACACATCTTGTTCGGTAAAAGGAGTGACAAAAAGAGAGCCTGGAATTTCAGCTAATGCACTACTAAGAGCTGCTGGTAATGTACTTGTGTCGAGAGTCGCTAATGGATTCAAGTCACGTAAATCAAGTTCGATAGGTTTTTCGAGGCGAGTATAGCTGCCAGCAATATTAAGTGACGGGTAATTTAACGCATCACCTGCATCTTCTTCCGCTTTGGCACGGTTGACTAGCTGAGCTTTAGCTTGAAGCTGATCACTCACTTGCGCCAATTGCTGCCAAGCATGACTAAAGGTAACGGGTTCTGCAAAAACACTAAGATGAACAAATAAAACACTGAAGCACAGAGTAAGGCTCACTCGTCTGCGACAATATGTACTGATATGACGTTGTGCAACCATAAACACCTCTAGAGCTAATACTCTAATTCTTGATAGATGATAACGTAGTTCCGTTATTATCACAGCCACTAGATCATAAAGTGAATATTCATTTACTCACACAAGAGAGTGATCACAGTTTAGATAGCAACAACTCACTGAGTATAGATATTCAGTGAGTTGCCAACGCATTGAAGATTAGTATTAAGCAGTGCCGCCAACCGTTAGACGATCAATTTTTAGAGTAGGCTGACCAACGCCAACAGGCACGCTTTGCCCGTCTTTACCGCACACGCCAACGCCTTTATCTAAGGCCAAGTCATTACCGACCATTGAAATGAGTCCCATGGCTTCGGGGCCATTGCCAATTAAGGTCGCGCCTTTAATCGCCTGAGTCACTTCACCGTCTTCAATCAAATAGGCTTCGGAAGCTGAGAACACAAACTTACCAGAGGTAATATCGACTTGTCCGCCACCAAAGTTAGGTGCGTAGATACCTTTTTTAACTGACTTAATAATGTCAGCTGGGTTTGACTCACCAGCATTCATATAAGTATTGGTCATACGCGGCATAGGTAAATGTGCATAAGATTCGCGGCGTCCGTTGCCTGTAGGTTCTTGCCCCATTAAGCGGGCATTTAACTTATCTTGCATGTAACCTTTTAAAATACCGTTCTCAATTAAGGTAGTTTTTTGACTTGGCACGCCTTCATCATCGATGCTTAATGAACCGCGACGATTTTCCAGGGTACCGTCATCCACGATGGTCACTAAAGTCGACGCCACTTGCTGGCCCATTTTACCGCTAAATGCACTGCTGCCTTTACGGTTAAAGTCACCTTCTAAACCATGGCCAACAGCTTCATGCAGTAAAACACCAGGCCAACCATTACCTAACACCACGGTCATTTCACCGGCGGGTGCATCAATAGCATTGACATTAACTTGTGCTTGGCGCACTGCTTCGCGGGCAAACTCAAAACTCTGCGGTAAGCCAGCGTCATCGGTGGCTAAAAAAGCGCTGTAATCGTGACGACCGCCACCACCAGCACTACCACGTTCGCGCTTACCTTTGTCTTCTAAGATAACACTACAGTTAAAGCGCACTAATGGACGAATATCAGCCGCTAATGTTCCGTCACTGGCGGCAATCAATATTTCTTCATGTACGCCAGATAAACTCACGACTACCTGAATAATACGGCTGTCGAGGCTACGAATATAAGCATCAGCTTGCTTTAACAAATCGATTTTCTTTACTTCGTCCATAGCAGCAATGGGATCGGCACTGTCATACAATTTATGGGCTGTTTGGCGCTTAAAAGCTTGTACTTTATGTTGCTCACCAGCACTGGCGATACCGCGAGCCGCTTTTGCTGCTGCATCTAAAGCTGCTGGGGTAATTTCGTCAGCATAAGCAAAACCAGTTTTTTCACCGGTAATGGCACGCACACCGACTCCGCGCTCAATATGAAAGCTGCCTTCTTTTACAATGCCATCTTCTAATACCCAAGACTCATGGCGACAAGCTTGGAAATACAGGTCTGAAAAATCGATATTGTGTTGATGAATGGTATTTAAGTAACCTTGCAGTCCATCTAAGGTTAATCCATCTTGCAATAAACTCTGCTCTACTTGGGTTAAAAATGGCATTAAAACTCTCTTTTTTAATTGGTAACGCGTACTGCGAATTTAGTTTCTGTCAGGCTCGTTCAGTGTTATTTCAACCAGTATTATTTCAACCAGTGTTATTTCAACTGCGGCGCTAAAAATCGATTATGGCCAATCACCGGCATTTGTTGACGAATACGCCTTAGCTCCGTTAAATCGACTTTAGCTTGTACCCAGCCGCATTCAGTGGCTTGCTCTGCAATCACTCGGCCCCATGGGTCGACGATCATACTGTGACCCCACGTTTCTCGACTGCCTTCATTATGTTGTCCCCATTGGCCCGCCCCCAATAAATAACATTGAGTTTCAATGGCTCGTGCTTGTAATAACACCTGCCAATGCGCTTCGCCAGTGACTTTGGTAAAAGCAGATGGTAACGCAATATAGTCTGCACCCGCTAAACGCAACGCTCGAAACATATCGCCAAAACGGATATCGTAACAAACGGCTAAGCCGACTTTGCCAAAAGGGGTATCAATAACACAAATGCGATCACCAGGATGAAAGGTATCACTTTCGCGATAAGTCTTGGTGCCATCGGCGACCTCTACATCGAATAAATGCAGTTTATCGTAATGACCTAGGGTGACGCCATGATCATCAAAAAAATAACAGCGGCTAAAGACTCTACCATCATCTGCACGCATGGGAATGGTGCCGGCAATAAAATACACTTGGTATTGTTTCGCCATTGCCGCTAATGCGTCTTTGAGCTCACTTTGATGCTCGCTGCCAGCATGTTCAAGTTGTTGGCTCTCATGACCACCAAACAATAAACAGCACTCGGGTAACACAACTAATTGCGCTTCATTGGCATCACGGGGTAAGTCTTTAAGCTGTGAGTCGACAAACGCGAGATTGGCTTTGACATCGCGACTGCTTTGACATTGTAATAAGCTTATTTGCATCTCTCACTCCTTGTAGCATAACGACATTAGTTGCAGGCTTGGCCAAAGACTTACTCATTGGCTCTACTTTAGCGTTCTTGGCTGATGGTTGATTCACATCAGATGGATTATCGATAACTGGCATGAGCAGGTCAGAAGGCGAGTTTGGTAACGATTTATCTTCTGATTCACGGCTGTGATTGCCACGCTGAACATCTGCATCAATGTTAGTTGCTGCTTTAGTGTCTATGTTAGCTTTAGTTTCTACGTTAGCTTTAGTATCTACGTTAGCTTTAGTATCTACGTTAGTTTTGGCTTTAGTTCCAATCGTCGTCTCTACACTGGTCTCATCCGCCTGCGGCAAAATTGCCTTAGGTATTTCGATTTCTTTACTCTTACGCTCAAGCTCTTCTAGTTGCGGATTGTCCATGGTACCGGTGACTCGAAATCGAATTTCAGAGATAATTTCAATAACCGGCTCTAACACTTTCGTAAGAGCAAACGCGCCTAAACCCAAAGTCCATGCACTGGTACTCAATAACACCACGGTTGGCACACTTGAGGCAAGTTGCGGCACAAAACGGATATCATAATTTAAGCTTTGGGTGGTTAAGTCGGTATAACCTCTTACTCGCATATTACCAGCAATGGCATCCATTTCAGAATCGGTGGTTTTAACCACACCATTATCAATCGTTAGGTTACCGTTAAAGGTATTGAAATATAAACCTTCGCCGAACACATCCGAAAAATCTAACGATAATTTACGTAATAACGAATCTAAACTGAATAACGAAAACACTCGAGCGCCTTTATCACTAATCTCCGATAAATGACCTTTGCCTAAATCAAACTTAAGTTGGCCATTTAAGGTGTCGAGGGTGAAGTGGTAAGGCGTGCCTTGCCAAGATAACTGGCCGGAGAGATCCAGTGGTGCATCCTGCAGCCCAGGATTAATTTTTAACATGGTCGATAAGTCATCAAACTTGTCGGCCTGTAAATTAACCTCAAATAGGGTTTTATCGATATCATTTTCAACAGACCATAAACCATTAGCCTGTAATGCTACCGTCGGTTTTGTGATGGAAATAGTTTGAAATTGGTAGCCTTGCTTATGTGGTAAACCTTGCAACACTAGGTGACCTAGAGATAAATCATTAACGCTAAAGTCATCCACATCTACGGCTAAAGTAGGCAGATGTTCTAGCATCGAAGTTGGCGCTAACGCAACGGTTTCAGTGCCACTCACGACTGGGGATAAATGCAGCTTTTTCGCAACCACTTTGATGCCTTGATCGCGCCAGTTAGGATAAAAATCGATACGCCCTTCAAACTGTTGTGAATCAGCATCAACGCGCCACACATGTTCAGTGGGTTGAGCATCAAAATGCAGTTTATCAAATGATTGTCCCAATACATTTAATTGGGCGATGTTGGCATGAATACCGGCTAATGTGGGAAATGCAGGTGCTTTAGCGTCAATCGATGAGGTGGTATTTTGTTGTGCCGCAGCACCAGGTAGCTCTGCAGTCGATAATATACGGTCGCGTACCGATGAGGTGATCACTTCAGGTTCTGCGGTAGCACTAAAGCGATTAATAAGCGGAAGCCATTGCGCTAAATCCACTTTTGGCATATCTAAATGTAGATGCCCTTGTTGCTTATTTAAGTTATCACCTAGTCTAAAGTGACGACCAATCATGACATCATAAAAGGCAAGCTGACTGCCACTATCAGCATTAAATCCGCCCCAAAACTCCACATCATTACCCAGTTTAATGCTCAATGATGATTGTTTGTTATCGCCAATAAGATCTGCGCTCAGTTTTCTCGGCTCGTCTGCCGATTTTTGATAAGGCATCGGTAAATCCAATGACGTACCGATAAGATCAGAATTAGCGGAGACTTGTAAACTATAACCACTTGGGTCAAAAATCATGGTTAACCCGCCATTCCAGTCTAGTTGTCCATAATACGTTTCTGTCAGTGGGTTATCTAAACTGGCAGGCAGAGCATCAAGATCCCATTTACCACGCATATCGACATTCAATGCTAAATTGCTGTTGTATTTTCCGGTTTTTACGCTAAACGTTAACGGTTGCTGAAATAATCGAGCCTTAATATTTTTACCTTCAATCAATTGATTCACAAAGCTCACTTGCCCAGATACACCCTGTAAATCTAAGCCGGGTGTGCTAATAAACACTGGATTATTATTAAGGGTAACTTGGCCTTTAATTAATTGTTCACCCCCTTCATATAAGGGAATGGAAAGATCTAATGTGGTATTAATTTGCTTTTGGATCTGCACCACGTCTAACGTTGCCCCGACAGAATCCTGCAGTGAAGAAGCATTAATCACCTTAGTGGCTGCTTGCGCATCGGTAGTGATATCAGCTTCAACTCTTAATAAAGATTCTTTACCAAGATGTGGAATAGAAACTCGTGCACCATCCACCACCACGTTATCGAGTTTGCCCTGGTCAATATGCAAATCCATCATGTCATTTTCAAACAATGCAGAAAGCGTTAGCGAACTAACGGCAGGCCAATCTGGTTGGAATTTAAAGATGCCTTTATCAAGGGTAAAGTCGGCTTGAAATACGCCACTGCTGTCTTGATAAGGGTAATCGCCTAATGCACCATGCCAAACAACTTGCGCATCGTTAATCTGCCCTGCCACTAAACCATCATTAAGGTAGGTGGTTAAATTAGGGCTCATCGCCATTAATGGAAAATAACGCCCAAGATGGGAAACATCATTTATAGTGACATGGGCCGCTAAGCCCATATGTGTTTGTTGGGAAAACTCAAGATTCAAACCGGCTTGCAGGGCAATATCATCATTAATAAATTCAATGTTGGGTACTGTTAAACGTTGCTCGCCGAGATTATAACGCCCCGTAATTGGGCTGCCGCGCATTGCAATTGGTTGACTAAAATCACCGCTAAAATCGAGCGAATATTCCTGCTCTGGTAATGCAAATTCAAGTTGATTATTGGCCCAGGTTAATTGAGCATCAACAGGGCTAATGCCAGGTATTGATTGATAAGGTTGCCACTGTAACTGCTGTAACTCGACTTTGGCGATAATAGGTTTGTCGGCCGATTTATACAGCCTCATCGGCCCAATTAGCCCTTGAGGATTGAGTTGTTGCCAAATGTTCACTTGCTGCTTACCCAAATCGGGCACTAACGGCAACATTGGGGTTAAGTTTGCAGGAACAATCTGGTTAGCATAACCAAAAAAATCCCCCTCGCGAGTACCTATGGCCAACGTCAATGATGGCCAAGTTTGATCGTTAGTTGATAAATCTAAATCGTGACTGTCGATTTTCCAGCCATCGGTTTGTGGGGTCCATTGCAATGAACCAGAGTTAATAGCAAACTTTTGCTGAGTGTCTGCATCGCGCCATTGTAGCCAACTCGGTTTAAAAACCAATATACCATCACGAATTTGACGATTGGCGAATGTCATCCACGCATCGAGGTTTATCACACCTTGAAATTCAATATTATCAGTGTTTTTTTGAGCGGTATGCTGCCTAGAAGCCCATTCACCTAAGTCTAATGAGTCTGCGGTAACATAAAGCTGGCCTGCTACAGTATCGGGTTGATAACCATCACCAGTAAGGTCAATGCGTAATGTTAATTGCTCTTGCTGCGACTTAAGTTGATCGACGTGGATCATACCTTGTGCTTGGTGACGATTAGCGGTGTTTTGCCATAGCAGATTATCGATAAAAATTGGTTGATAAGCATGTTGCTTACTCACCAGTTGTAAGGACGCGTCGGTAATTGAAAAATGCCCCAGCTGTTCTAATAACAAACCATATAACCAATCAAGATTAGCTTTATCGCCCACTGTAGGCTGGCCATCACTAGCTGTTAACTCATCAAGGTTTAACGCCACTTTAACGCCATCAAATACCACAGTTTCAATCTGTGGGCTTAAGGTGAAAAGCGACTGCCAAAAATCGAGTTTGATATGCACATTTTCGCTAATAACGGTAATCGGTAGATTATCTTGTGGCGGTAAGACTAAATTATTAACGGTAAGTGCTGGCCCAAAAGCTTGCCACTCTGCACTCAGTTTATCCATCTGCACATGCAGTTGGTATTCGCTTTCAAGATAATGAATTAACTCAGTACGGACTTCAGGAATATGAGGCAATAAACCACGAATAAGGCTCACTACCAGTGCAAAAAGCACCAGCGCGATAGCCAAAATTTGCCAACATAATCTGTTGATAGTTACTGCCTGAGTTGTCGACACTACATCATCACCACATCATATTTACTTTGAATGTATAACGGTTCATTTTGCAAACGAATACGCTTACCAATGTAGACTTCTAATTCTGCCAGCAAATGCGATTCATCACCACTAAAGCTCATATACACCGCCGGCGAGCAATAAAGCAAAAATTCATCGGCTTTATATGCTCGGTCTAAACGGATAATCTCTCGAAAAATTTCATAAGACACGGTTTCAATCGTTTTCATGGTGCCGGTGCCTTTACAGGAAGGGCATTCACCACACACCACATGCTCTAAACTTTCGCGAGTACGTTTACGGGTCATTTCCACTAAACCTAAGCCCGAAAAACCACTGACACTGGTTTTGACGCGATCTAACGCCAATGCTGCATTTAAGCTTTCTAGCACCCGTGCTTGATGTTCCTTACTTAACATATCGATAAAGTCGATAATGATAATCCCACCCAAATTACGTAATCGTAGTTGTCTTGCAATTGCTTGAGTGGCTTCAAGATTAGTATTGAAAATGGTTTCTTCTAAATTGCGATGGCCAACAAATGCGCCGGTATTAATGTCGACGGTGGTCATGGCTTCTGTTTGGTCAATAATTAAATAACCGCCAGACTTGAGTTCAACTTTACGGCCTAAAGCCCGTTGAACTTCGTTTTCAACATCGTACAATTCAAAGATAGGTGCAGGGCCAGCATAATGCTCAATTTTATCCGCGATTTCAGGCATAAACTCTCGCACAAACTGTTGCAGTTCGGCATAAGTTCGGCGCGAATCGACTTGAATATGGTCAAGCTCGGTTCCGACAAAATCACGAATGATCCGCACTGGTAAGGCTAAGTCTTGATACAGTAACGTGACGCCTTTACGCTTACGACGTTCGCTTACTTTAGCCCACACCCGGCGTAAAAAGGCCGCATCTTGAGCAAGCTCATCTTCACCCACATTTTCCGCAGCGGTTCGAATAATAAAGCCGCCGTCATCATCAACATAAGGAAGAGTAATATTTTTAAGGCGTTGCCGTTCGTCTTCAAGCTCAATACGTTGTGATACGCCAACATGACTAGAGCCAGGCATAAAGACTAAATAACGTGAGGGTAAGGTAATGTCAGTAGTGAGGCGGGCGCCTTTGGTACCGAGTGGGTCTTTGACCACTTGCACCATAATGTCTTGCCCTTGACGCACGAGCTCAGCAATATCACGTACCACAAAGTTGCCTTTTTCGACATCAGCAACACATTCAGTATGAGGAACAATATCTGAGGCATGTAAGAAAGCGGCTTTATCTAAGCCAATATCCACAAACGCGGCTTGCATACCTGGGAGGACACGGCTAATTTTACCTTTATAAATATTGCCGACCAAACCTCGTTTCATACGACGTTCGATATGCACTTCTTGTAAAACACCATGCTCGACTAATGCTACACGCGCTTCTGTTGGCGTGACATTGATAAGTAATTCTGTGCCTTTTTTACGTTGTGCTTTTATGTTCATAAGCCACCAGTATTCGGGTCATGCTCCAATCGTAATATTGACAGCAGTTGCACCACCGTAGATGACCGATTAAAGCAAAGGTTAAGTGTGCTGCATCATGCAGGCTAATAATTCACGTGTTTCAACTAACGGTAGACCGACCACAGCAGAGTAACTGCCAGTAATTGATTTAACAAAACAACCACCCAGTGCTTGTATGCCGTAAGCACCAGCCTTGTCCATTGGTTCACCCGAGCCAACATAAGCATCTATGTCTGCCGCAGATAATTCACAAAAGCTCACTTGGGTACGACATAGTCGGTTAAAGGTATGTTCACCGTCTGTTAATGCTACCGCGGTCATCACTTCGTGAGTTTGACCGGATAATAATGCCAGCATACGCTTGGCATCATTTTGATCTATTGGTTTGCCTAATATCAGACCATTTAACACCACTATCGTATCAGACCCCAGAACTTGAGGCTTAACCACATGACTGCTAAGCGCTAGACCCGCTTGGGCTTTTTCAAGTGCGAGGCGACATACATATTGCTCTGCGGTTTCAGTCGACAAAGGTGTTTCATCAATATTGGGTGCGACGAGCTGAAATGAAAAGTCGAGATGACTAAATCCTGCTTGTGCCAATAATTCTTTTCTTCTTGGTGATGTTGAAGCCAGTACCCATGCCATCGGTTATTTACTCTAATTAGTGTACATTAAAATCATACTCACTTTAGTGTGTATGGATTAACGTACTTTATAATGGCGGCGCATATTGCGTAACACCCAAAACACCCACCACCAAATAAATAAACTCGAAATAGCGGGTAAAAACATGTCCACATTAAATGGGGCTGCGCCAACAACAACAAACTGCACCCAAAATATCACTGCATGATAAATACAAATAAAACATGCAACTAGTAACGACTGTTGCCAGCGAGGATAGTTACGTAACTGTTGGCACAACAACACCACAATATAAATCACTAATGATAATGCTAATGAACGGATCCCTAGATGAGCTCCCAACAACACATCAAGCATCACCCCTAACAACCACGCAGTGAGAATACTGTAACGATGCGGTAGCGCCATGGCCCAATACATCATCACCATCAATAGCCAATCCGGTCGCCAGGCTTCTACCATTTTTGGCAACGGCATAATCTGAAACATCATCCCGATGAATAAGGTCAGCCATACCACTAAGCGACCATTTGCAATATGTGCGCTCATTGGTTTACCTCGCTTGTTACTGGTGTAGTGGTTGTTTCTACGGGTTGAGGTTGGGGTTGGGGTTCTGAAGAATTTGCAGTGGCAGCTGCTTTATCTGCCGCTTCTTTTATTAATTCTTGTACGTCATTAGGCAGCGTAAACGGTTTGGTTTCATCAGGCCAAATAAGCAACACGTATCGAATACGATCTAGCGCTGCCAAAGGTTGAGCATAAATCACGGCATAACTCTGGCCATCATCACGCGACACACTAATAACACGCGCGACGGGATACCCTTCAGGAAAACGATTACCCAAGCCTGAAGTAACTAATAAATCACCCACTATAATGTCAGTACTTTTAGCCACATGACGTAGTTCAATTTGATCAATATCACCCATGCCATTCGCTATTGCCCGCACATCGTTACGGGTAACGCGTACCGGAATACCATGCGTGGTATCTGACACCATCAATACTCGACTGGTAAACTCACTCACTTCAACCACCTGCCCCACAACACCTTGGGCATCAACTACAGGCTGACCAACATAAATGCCGGTTTGCGAACCATGATTTAACACCACAAATTGACGAAATGGGTCACTGGCAACTTCCATGACCTCAGCCACCATTTTACGAGAATCCATGTGCACAGGCGAACCAAGTAATGCGCGTAAACGCTCATTTTCTTGACGTACATGCTCAAAACGTTGTAAACGTTCTGACATAACCAGTTGTTGGCGTAATAATTCTTTGTTTTGCAGTTCAAGCATATTGCGGGTGGCAAATGCCTCGGCCGACCAGTCGAGCATCACCCCTGGCACATTGGCTAAATACTGTAGAGGACTTAATACTGAGGATAAGGATTGGCGTATAGGATCTAGGCGATTATTGGTCATAAGTAATGCCACCGACAATATAATTGCCAGTGTCAATCTAAATTGACTCGAGACGCCACGAACGAAAATTGGTTTCATAAATTGTTCGCAACTTTGTTAACCCATAAAACGTCATTAACAAAGCCGCTCAGCAGTTGATAATTAGTTCTCTTCAGAGAACAAATCACCACCGTGCATATCAATCATTTCAAGGGCTTTACCACCACCACGAGCTACACAAGTCAGTGGGTCGTCAGCAACCATAACGGGAATACCCGTTTCTTGCATTAATAAACGGTCTAGGTCACGTAATAACGCTCCACCACCAGTTAATACCATGCCACGTTCAGAGATATCTGAAGCTAGTTCTGGAGGTGATTGCTCAAGGGCAACCATTACCGCGCTCACAATGCCAGATAACGGCTCTTGTAATGCTTCTAGGATTTCGTTGCTGTTTAAGGTGAAACTTCTTGGTACACCTTCAGCAAGGTTACGACCGCGCACTTCAATTTCAAGCACTTCGTCACCAGGGTATGCGGTACCAATAGTATGCTTAATACGTTCAGCGGTTGCTTCACCAATTAAACTACCGTAGTTACGGCGCACATAATTGATAATAGCATCGTCAAACTTATCTCCACCGATACGCACTGATGAAGAATACACCACGCCATTCAATGAAATAATCGCGACTTCGGTAGTACCACCACCAATATCGACAACCATAGAACCGGTCGCTTCAGATACGGGCAAACCTGCACCAATCGCCGCAGCCATTGGCTCTTCAATTAGGTAAACCTCACGAGCACCAGCGCCCATCGCTGATTCGCGAATAGCACGGCGTTCAACTTGAGTCGCGCCTACTGGCACACACACGAGTACACGAGGACTAGGACGGAAGAAACTGTTGTTATGCACTTGTTTGATAAAGTGCTGAAGCATTTTCTCGGTAACATAAAAATCGGCAATTACGCCGTCTTTCATTGGACGAATAGCTTGAATATTACCAGGCGTTCTGCCTAGCATTTGTTTTGCCTCTCTACCGACTGCAGCAACTGACTTTGGCCCATTGCTATTGCGTTCGCCGCGAATGGCAACCACTGAGGGTTCGTTCAACACGATGCCTTCATCGCGAACATAAATAAGAGTGTTTGCCGTACCTAAATCGATGGATAGGTCGTTAGAAAAAATGCCGCGCAGCTTTTTGAACATGTATCAGGCCTGTATTCTGTGAAATCAGAAGAAGAAAAATCAGCTAACTTTATCAATGACACCCCCATTCTACAAGACCGAACAGGTTAACAATTGCTAATCTGACGTTTTTTTTTATAAAAGTATCTAAAAAAATGCTAATCGGTCAAATTTAATCCTAAAAAGCGTAAAAGAGATGCTTTTTTATTCGGATTATTGATTCACCTCACGCCAATAAATGATCTTATCATGTCCTCGGTAGCGACCAAAGTACGCACTTGCTCTTGGATCATAGAGTTGAGTCGGACTTGCTTGGTCCCAATACCACTTAAGCCAATCCTCCACTTGTAGCGGTGCAGTCACTTGACCCCGATATGCTGCAGAACCAGTGTTTTGCCATAATAAAGGGAGCTGACCACTGGTCATCGGAATGTTGACGGTACTGTTGCCATCACTGCGGGTAACCGTTTGGCCAAAAGTTAATAATGGTGTGTATATTTCGCTGCCATCAAGCGGATCGATAACTTGAGTACAGCTATCACTAATGTTCGTTACCCAAGTACTACCATTCCAATATTGGGCATACGTTGGCATGCGTAAAATTTCATTTTCAGGGCCATAAGTATTGTCCATCACCACTCTGCCATGACGAAAATCCTGAGTCGACAACAGTTTCGCGTTGCAGTTACTATTATCAGCACAAATAGCACTGCTGTTGGCTCGCATATCTGGTGATGCAATAAACGACCAGTCACCATCATTATCAAAAGCTTGCACACCAATAGCTAACTGACTAAATGGTCCATCAACACTTGGGGACACTGTACGACTAAAATTAGCTTGATAAGATAATCCTACGTTTGCTTCACCCAACGCCCAAGACCCAGCATTAATAGGTAGAGTGCTTAATCTGCCACTCAAATCTACACCATTGTTAATGTTTTCACCCACAAGGTTTGCAGTACCTTTAGCAAAAGCACCTTGATAATTTTTGGTGATATAAGTACCGGTATTAAATGCGCTCAAAGTCAACGTCAGGCCAAAAGGTTGATCCATATAAGTAAAGCTACCGCAAGATGGCAACACACTTGAACTACTCACAACAAATCGGTCTGGCACAAAGCGACCCATGGTAGGTGATACAGCGAGTGGAATATCATGAAAATTCGAACCCAAATAGCCAAGTGGTGGGTTAGCTGTAAACTGAAACACACCAACTTCGGTTACCGACTGAGACACGGTATTACTGTTAGTGGTTTGCGCAACATGATTGTATCGCGATGAGCCCACAGCACCCAACACTCCTCCGAGCGGATCAATCAATTGATGGCCTAACTCAATTTTTTCATGGGCGTAATTAGGGGTATTTAAATTATCACAGTAATTTGTGTCACCATCCACTTGCCATGCTTTGCCTTGAATAATTAGATCAAATGACTCGCCTGCTTTTTTATATGGATTATAAATACCGTTATTTTTAGACCACTGTGCAGCATTATCTTTGGGGGTAACGCATAAACCTACCGGAAAGCTCACAAACTGATCTGAACCAACCATCACCAAGCCTTGTTCATCACCTGTGCCAGTAAACTTTGCATCTAGCTGCATTTTTCCTGCATCTGGATAGTTAACAATAATATCTGCTTTACCTTCTGCATCAAATGCCAACGCAAGCGTGGTTGCTGCACTACTCTGTTTACCCACCACGGTACTATTTACTGTTAATGACTGGCCATTAATTGGATTGATGGGGTCGATATAAGAGCTCCAAAAATTGACATTTTTAGTGGTTTTGGAAAACAGAGGTACGCACTGTTGAGTGATATCTGAGGTTTTCACTGCACTAATAGTAATGTTGTCAGTAGGCTTGTTTGCCAGCTTATCTGGCACAACAAAAATAAAACCGCTCTCGGCAAAGCTTAAGGTACAACTTGCTGTAGTTAGCCCTCCCGAACCACGGCGGCACAAGGTGTTACTGCCTGCTATGGTTGAAGGAATGGAAGATGTTACCCCAATAGTGGTTGGCGTAGTCACATTGTTGCGTAAAGCGACCGTTGCACTACCATTTTCAAACCTCACTACATTTGTTTTACTACTGTCGACATACCAAGCACCATTTGAATTAGGAGCAAGCGACAAATTAGCCTCTACGGGATCAGTAAACAAATTACATACCGCATCTTTACAGGCTCTGACCGTCATGGTTTCGGCCTTACAGGTAAATGGCGAGCTGGTATAGTCAAACTCAAAATGATGAATTTGTTGACCGACCGGATTGGATTTAAGGGCACAAACCTTAAAGTTATCCATCTCATGATTATTGTTAGAGCCACCCGTAGAGCCAGTTATAGATAAGTAAAAATCTTTAGGGACAGGAGCTTGCCCAGAGAAACTTAATGCATCAAAAGGAGCGATTAAAGTCACGAAGTCAGCTGGATTATCTCTATTTAACGTATCACGCAGCACTGATACCATGGCTTTGCCTGGTGTTCGCGAATCGATGATGATTTTATATTTATGGTTTGGCTGAGCACTGGCCGTATTGCGCACATCAATTCTGGGGGAAATGTTGGCATTAGTACCTGTTAGATATTGGTAATTTGTGCCTGAGGAACCACGGATAGCCACCGCCTGACTTCTAAAGCCTGGTCCACCCACTTTACCTTCATTGGGGCTAGAAAAATTACCATACTCATCCAGTGCGATACCTAACCAACCACCAGCAAAACCGGGAGTGCCGTTGTTACGCTGGGCATATCCTAAGGCACCACCAAAACTGCCAGGCTGAGGAGTAATACTGGCATCGGACAAGATAATTGCAATGCCGTCAGCCCCTGTGCCACTTAGACTCGACCAAGCATAATAGTCAAACTCCAGCTCAACTAAATTATTCGCAGCAGGGAATAATCGCTGATAAGTACTGGATGTCGCTTGATTACCGCTAGCAGAGGTAAAACGCAGACGCCCTTCCTTTATTGAGGGCGGTAATGAAGAGCCTAATACCTTAAGAGCCCAATCATCACCGACATCAGTGCGATTAAAATCGTCGGTAAAACACGTTAAGGTGTCTACTTTTTTCTCAAAAGCCACAAAACTGTAATTCTCCCAACGATGTTTGCGGTCGTTATCTCTAAAAGTATCTTCGTCAACGACCATACTCACTTTGTCGTTAGTCAACTGACAACGACGAAGCCAGCCGCCATCGCCACCTAAGCGGCTGTTTTTACCCGCAACTAATATAGGGACTCCCTTAAAGCCAATTAAAGGCGTGGTATAACGACATTGATCACTAATATCTTTGGTACCATTATCTGTAAAGGTTTGCGCTTTGCCAAAATGATAATTAGTGTCGACACCATTTAATTTCATTGTGCCACTACCCGATTTAAATGATAAATAGCCAATGGTTTCATTTTGAATTTGATTATTGTTCAAATCACCTGGTTGACATTTTCTATTGTTACTTCTGACCTCTGAAGTATCTAACGCAAGTTGTATACCTGACTTGGTAAATTCCGACGTGCTAGTGAACCAACAGTTATTATTTTTAGTTTGGATTTGATTTAACAAAACATCTTGAGTAGAAGGTAAAGCAACAGGTGTATAAGGTGAATTCGAACCAATTAAAGCCTGATCGTAGTCAACAGCACCGGCGATAAGTTTTGTGTCGTTTGGTAATTTATAGGTTCCAGGAGTGACAGCTATCCAGTGAATTTCAGCCATTTCCTTTGATGCTACATAACGGTTATTAGGTGATTCAGGCTCTTTTTTTGACCAGGTAAACCCTTGTTCCGATACACTATCAATAAATACTGATGCGGGGCCGTCGTTATTACTATTCTCTACAGTCGGCATTAAAAAGACTAAGGGCGTCACACCTGTAGGAAATTGTTTGTCAAAAGTAATACTATTTGCCGTCGCTTTACCATATTGAATATGGAACACAGCAGGTGTTGAAACGGTATCATTAATTTGATTGTTAGAATTAAGCCATAAATATTTAGATGTTACGCGCCCGTTAATAATTGAGTTGTTATTAAGAGTCAATTTTTCATCGCTATAAATATACCCACCAATAACAGAACCAGTATTCAAAGTTAAATTTTTATACGCGATTAGTTGTAAAGCACTCGAATTTACAGCATTTATTTTACCGTTATTTAATTCAGAATCACTACCGATAAATAATCTAACATCCCCTTGTAATACGATTTCTGCATTTTGATTTAATATTAAAGAATCGATCCAATAATCACCGGCTGGAAAAATTAATTTAGCCCCATTTCCAGCTTCTATTTTGTTAAAATAATATTCTTGTTGTGTCGAAGACATTGTTACAGTACAAGCAGAATATAGCGTAATTGAATTAAATTGGTTTAGACCAGTATTTCCCAAAACAATGTTTTGATTGCCTGTACAAGAGCCCAATCCACCACTTGTCCCTTTACTACTTTGAAATTTATTGCCACCAGTTAATTGCAATCCACTTATATCACTTTTCATTACATCACAATAGCGATCGCCTCCAGTAGCAGTGTCACAACTATCACTAGGTAAACCTGAACCGGTATTAATTGAACAAAACGCTAAACTATCCCCTAACGTACCATTGATTCTTGAACCGCTTTGCATCATTAGCTGGGGATTCGTAATTTTATGACAACTATTATTATTGTACTGGTGATGCCCTTGAGCTACGTCAGGCCACATTACAGACTCATCAATAATATCAAACGCAAAAACACTCTGAACCAGTAAAGCCATGACCACAAAAGAACTAGCAACAAAGCGACTAATTGAATTAATTCCCACGGGCTTCTACCTCCACTTGGCGACTGACTCGCAAACATGTTGAACTGTTTGAGTTTCCTACACAGTTAGCTGTTTCGCATACCGCTAAACTATTAATTCGATATTGAACAACACTGCCAACGCTAGCGGTATTACAACTAATGGTGACACTACAATTATGGAATCCAACGGCGTTATTTGGCGGTGTCCATGTAGAGCTAACACTAGTACAAGTTGCCACAGTGCCACCAACCGGAAATAACTCAGCCAGCGCTGCATCGGCGCCACTATTAGCGCTAAATAAAGCTCGAGTGCCCCACACTTCCATGTTCACGGACTCATCAGCATCGCCAACAATACGAATTAAACTCGCGGCAAGTAAAAACATCACCGTTAGCACAAACACACCAATGATGAGTGCGCTACCTTGTTGTGAATGTTGGGTTAATTTCAGCTTAGGGAACATTCATCACCTGCACTTGATGTTGATATTGAAATGTTTCGCCATTAACGCTAAATAGTGGCTGTAAATGCACAATTGCATTAGTCACCAGTGTCGATGGAGTCATTATCACCGCGGGATTAACAGTTAAGGCATTAGTGACATTTTGTGCCATCAATGCGCCATTGCCCATTGCAGCGGGTGCAGGCTGATTGACCTTATAACCGTAGTTTTGGTACAGGAGCAGATCAACATTGCTAGCTGTATTAACAAAACAATAGCTTAATGGGCTATCGGCAACATATAAGCGTTTTAACGGTGAGGCCTCCGTAAAACGCACATTTTGAGTTAATGTAATGGTGAGTTGATCACTTGTTTCAGCCACACTTTGCACAATAAATCGTTTGGCGATAGTCCCTTGAGGATTATAAATTTCGCTATTGGTTAAAGGATAAATTAGCACTGACTGAGCCGCATTAATGGGACGAATACTTTTAATCGCGGTTAAAGTATTTTGCGCAGATTGAGGCACAAATGGCGCATCAAGATAAGAAGTACTGGCCGAAATAGGCAGTAACTCCAAACACTGATAACTGCCATCGGTTGCGGTAAGTACCCGCACACTATTGGGCACTGCACGCCGAATATCTCGGGTCATACGCTCGATACCAAAACGGCTTTGACTGAGCACCTGATCTACCGCACTTGATTCAACAAAAATGCGGGTGCCAAAAATAACAAAACTACTGATACCAACAATAATAATCCCTAAGATTAAAATGACCGTAACCATTTCAATTAAGGTAAAACCTGCAGCTTTCAATCCTCGTCGTAAAGGCATTAGTAGTTACTCCTTACCGCTTGGTAAGTGATCTCTTCATTGGCAGGCGTTGTTACTGCTACGGTAATTAATTTTTGTGCCTTCGTCGCAGCGTCAAGATACTCAACTGACACTTGCAACTGATAGCGAGGATAAGCTTGGGTATAAGTTTGGCTAGAGTCGAGCATGTTATCGGTTTCATCCAAGCCATGATAATCATCAACGTCGTTGAACGTGTCTCGGCTTTCACCGTCTAGGCCTAATGCTGACTCTGTTGTACAAGCGATACCTGTAGGTGCATTACACGCCGGAATACCACCATTAGGATTAGTATTTTGATCATATCGTTTACCCCAGATCTCATTCATTACCGAATGAGCTAATTCTGCTGAACGTACTCTTTGTAATGTCGATGCAGCTCTATCTGCTTGGGGAAATAGCATGCTAGTGAGCATCACTATCGCAATGCCGATCACCATCATACCAATGACGAGTTCGATTAAAGTAAAACCACGAGTAGGTTGTGATAAACGATGAAATTGAATGTTACGGAGCATAAATATACCCCTCTGACTCAACCGCAATGGTTAAGGTCTCATCTGCTACTACATTAAAACAATTACCTGCACACGCTGGAGACAGCATGCGACCTAAGCTGTCAAAGGTAATCGAAAACACTTGGCTAGCATTACTGCTTAAAGCAATATGAGCATTGCCACTGAAAGTTTGTTGTTGCTCAATACGTACCTGGTTTGTACATAAGCTAGCGGCCCTTTCGCTAAAATGGCGTAACGTATAACCGCTTGATGTCACATCAATTTGATAACACTGATCGGTATTTTGAATGGCTTTAAGCTGGACCTGGCGTAACTCACTGATAAATTCACTGCGTAAACTGTAGGCACTAAAAGATGAATCAGACATCAAACGCGGCAACACCGCCACGGCAATAATAGCAATCACAATCATGGTAGTAACCAATTCAACCAAGGTAAACCCAAGCTGAACATTACGTTGTTGACTCACTTTAATGATTTCCTCATTTAATTCAATGAATACTTCGACACCTAAAAAAGCTAAATCATAATAATGTCATAGAGTTATACTATCGAATTTAGTATGGCAAAAACAACCAAGATTGTCTGTTTATTTATTACCTTGTACCATTTTATAGGGAAGCTAAGTGAGTCAATTAATATTTTTTTAAAATCAAAAAACTCAAAAAAAAACCTGCATGAGCAGGCTTTATTACTTAAAAATCAAGTGTTAACAATCGTCAGCATCAGGAACTTGAGAAAGCACTGGAATTGCAGTTGAAGTTGCTTGAGTATAAGTAAAAGAACAAGCAGCAGGTGCACCGGCTTGCCAAATTTCGACACTACCTGTACCTGCTTCTATAATCCAATCTCCTACTGTCACAGGATCCGTAACAGTAGCAGTGCCATCAGCACCAGCAGCAAATGTTACATCCAATGCTCTTTCTAAATCAGCTTCTGTCGCAGCAATATAACCATAAACAATATTAACGTCATCTGTTGTAGCTGTTGTACCAGCAATATCTAAAAGCGCAACGCCACCGGTACCACCCTTTTCTTTACCCGCTAAAGCCGCTTTTGAATAAACTAAGGTATTTGCACCTTGAATTGCCGCTTTCATTCCTGATAATGCTGACGCGCGTGCATCACCTTGTAAGTTGATAAACTTCGGCGCTGCCGTAACCGCTAAAATACCTAGAATAATGATCACAACCACTAATTCGATTAATGTAAAACCTTGTTGTTTTTGCATATTAAATAACCTCTATAGAAAATAACTGGGTAAACCAACATCACTGCGAACAGTGATAAATCAAATTAGTTGTTAGTAAATGATACTACCTGACCTGTACCTGCATTATATGTTACACCGTTAGCACCAACAGTGTCTAAATCAGGCGCAGGATCTGCGACACCCGAAGTCTGATTTAGCGCTAAAGTAGCGACTTGATGATAAACACACAAATCTAGACCTGTAACAGTTTGGCCATCAATACTGGTAGATGAACCGCCGACACCATTTTGCATTCTTACGGTATAACGATGTTTACGGGCGTCTTGATCGAACAGTACATTTCTTGGAGCATTTTGTAAAACTGAATCAAATACTTCCTGACATGTTTCGTTTGTCATTGAGGTAACATCAGTATTGGTTGTGCCAGTTGGAAAACCAAAACGTGTATCGAGTGATACGCTAGTACCATCTAAAATAACGCTGTTGTTACGACGACCATCAACTTCCCATTGTGCACGTACAAAGCTCACTGCTGTGGCTAAACCACCAGCAACACCATCAACGCTGGCGTCTTCAGCATCATCGGTTACATTTAAAAAACGCGGGATCGCTGTAGCGGCTAATAAACCGAGGATGACAATAACAATGACCAACTCGATCAATGAAAAACCTTGTTGTTTCAATTTCATAATAACTCACTCTTATCTATAGCGCCTACAACAGGAAATAATACTGATTCAGCTATAACTTCACTAATATTAGCAGCTTATTAAAAATTTAACACTAATGGCATAAACTTTATCGGTCACTCATCAAAAAAATAACTCTTCCTGTTTGTAGTTGATAACTTAAACTGGCTTCATTACCTGAATGATAGCGACAAATGTTCTCATCAGACTGATAATCTACCGCTATATTTAACTCTTGAACATTAGTTGCCAATAAATGGCCCCACAGTTGCTCACAACCTTGGACATCATTAGTATCAATGGTTGGCCAACCTTGATCAGACATAGAAATCCAATTATCGGTGCCAACCAAATCGGTATCAGTATCTATAGCATCTATTTTACTCGCAGCATCTTGTAATACAGCATTGTCATTGCTTACCTTACTCGATGCTACATTCGATGCCATATGATGCCAGGACAACTGCATTTTATGTGGTCGGCCAGAAGCTAACCATTGACTATGCACCATAGCTAAGACATTCAAAAAACGATTATGTTCAAACTCTAAACCACGCCCACCTATGTTTGAAGTAGTATTGACATAACGCCCACCAAAAATAGCCAGCAGCGTTAACACCACAACAATAGCAATAACCCGACCATAGACTTTAAGCAGATCACCATCCGCTTTTTGCTGGCTCAACATCTCGATATCCAATGATCTGTTTGCTTTCTTTGTTGCATGCTTTGCTAACCGCCTTTTACCACATTCAGCATATCCCACATAGGAAGATAAATACCCAGTGCCAATATCAATACAATGCCAGCAACAAATGCGATTAAAATAGGTTCGAGTTTTGCGGTGAGATTTTTTAAATCGTAATCAACCTCGCCTTCATAAAAATCAGCGGCATCATTGAGCAGCTGATCTATTTGACCGGTTTCTTCACCCACAGCAACCATTTGCAATACCAATGGGGTAAACAGTTGGCTGCTATTTGATACCCTTAGCATTGACTCACCTGATTCAATACCCCGGCGCATACCGACTATTTTGTCATGCATATATGCGTTATCGACCGCATCTGCTACCAAACTGAGTGCTTGGGTCATCGGAACTCCCGCGCTGAGCATCATCGAAAAACAGCGACAGTAACGCGACAAGGTTGAGCGCTCAATAATAGATCCAATAACAGGTATGTGCAGCTTCCATAAATCCCATTGCTTCTCACCTTTTTCAGAGTGATGCCAATATCGAATCCCGACTATGATGCCGATTGATAGCACAATCATATGAGGCCAAAAATTAACAAACAAATTAGACGTGCCGATTAATATTTTTGTCGCCCAAGGTAATTCAGCGCCAAAACGAGAGAACATATCAGCAAATTTTGGGATCACCATAATATTCAAAATAACCATCGCTATGGTAATGGCAATCAAAACAAACATCGGATAACGCATTGCAGCTTTAATCCGTCGACGAGTTTCTTGTTCTCGCTCGATATAACCAGACAACTGGATAAAGGCATCTTCCAACTTACCGGTGTTCTCACCAACATGGATCATCGATACAAACAACGAATCAAATATATCTGGATGTTGATTCATTGCCGAAGATAACGGTCTTCCCGACGTCAGCTGTTCAGAAATATCATCTAAGGCTTTTTTCATTCGATCGGAATGAGTTGTTTCAGATAAGCCAGCTATAGCTCTTAAAATAGGAATACCTGAACGCGTTAACGAATACATTTGTCGACTAAAAATTTGCAATTCTTCCAGCGACACTTTGCCTTGAAATAAGCTCATCGAAAAAGATTGCTTCGTTTTCACTTCACGTAATTCTAGCGGAATAATCCCACGAGAAAGCAATGCATCTGCCGCAGAACTTTCATTAGCAGACTCAAGCTGCGCACTGACCGCCTGCCCTTGTGAATTACGTCCTCGATATTGATATATTGGCATTGTTATAACCCAATATCTTGTTGGCTAACGATATCTTTCGATAAAGGCACTTTTGATTCACTGACATCTTCAACCAGTTTTGACACTTCTTCGAGTGTTGTCGTGCCAAGGAATAGATACTCCATCGCAGAATGCGCGAGGGGAATAAAGTTAGGACTGCGCAGTGCTGCACGGGCAAAATCTTGCGGATTACCTGTTCGCATGGCATCTATCATATTTTCGTCAAGTTCAAGTATTTCGAAAATACCAATTCGACCGCGATAACCAGAACCATTACAGGTTTGACAACCACTCCCCACTTTAAAGGTGGCGCTGCTAATATCTCTTTTCGTCACACTTACAAGCCAACTGCGTTCAGCTGCTGTTGGTTGATAATCCACGGCACAATTGTGGCAAACGCGCCTAACAAGACGTTGAGCGATAATGACCCGCAGCGCACTAGCGACCAAATAACTTGCCGCACCCATATCAAGTAATCGCAACGCACTGGTAACCGCATCATTAGTGTGCAAAGTCGATAATACAAAGTGACCCGTCAACGCACCTCGTAAGCCAATTTCCACGGTCTCTTGGTCACGCATCTCTCCCACCATGATAATGTCGGGATCTTGACGAAGTGTTGTACGCAATACGTTAGAAAAGTCTAAACCAATCTTGTGATTGACTTGCACTTGGTTAATTCGCGGTAATTGATACTCAACCGGATCTTCTACAGTGATAATCTTTCTATCGGCAGTGTTAAGCTCACTTAAAATACCGTACAGGGTAGTCGTTTTACCACTACCTGTTGGCCCTGTGACTAACAACATACCGTGAGGGCGTTTAATCTGTTTACGAATACGTGCCACAATATGCGGTGGCATACCGGTTTCATCTAACGTACGTAAACCTGTGGTTTGATCCAATAAACGCATCACCACAGACTCACCATGATAAATCGGCATGGTCGACATTCGCACGTCGATTTTATGACCTTTTATTTCCATATGAAAACGGCCATCTTGTGGCATACGTTTTTCTGAAATATCCAGTCCTGCCATTAACTTAAGTCGTAACACTAAAGCAGAAGCAATATTAACTTCACTGAGGAGGTTTTCATGTAATTGGCCATCAATACGCTGACGGATCCGCAGCACTTTCTCACCAGGTTCAATGTGAATATCTGACGCACGCATTTGCACCGCATCTTCAAAAATTGACTGCAATAACTTCACCACCGTGGTTTCATTATCACTGTCGCTTTGAGTCAAATTAGCCAAATCGAACATGTCATCTGCGGCATATTCTTCATCAAGCTTGCCGGCAATCTCAGCGATTTGCCCAGTACGGCGATAAAGGTTATCAAACGCATCGAGTAATTGTTGCTCTGGCGCCACCGCAATCATCAACTGTTTAGGGGCAACTAACACTTCAATATTATCGATAGCCTGCAAATCGGCAGGGTCGCTCATAGCAACTAACACATGGTCGGAATTACTTTCCACCACTAATGCTCGATAGCGCCTCGCTTGTACTTCGGGGAGTATATTCACCACTTCAGCGGCTATCGGACGACGACTAATATCGAGGTACGGTAAATTAAGTTGTTGAGATAAAAACTTAAGTAACTGGTCTTCTGTAATACTCTTCAAATCAATTAAGGTGCGGCCGAGCTTTTTACCTGAATTGCGCTGTTCCGCCAATGCTTGCTGTAATTGGGTGTCAGTAATAATCAGCTCTTGAACAAGAAGATCTCCTAACCGCATCTTTAACTTAGGCTTCATCGGTTTTCTCCTAGCTGATCTAAACGTTGTTCAATAAATGTCATGGCTGAAGTTGATAACCCTTCATAGCTTAATGCCGATCGGTAAGCTTGCGCGGCTTGTGGATATTTTTGTTGTGAATCGAGCGCATAACCTAGCCCCATCCACCAGCGAGATTGAGTCGACTCAGATACCAATAAGTTTCGGTAAGCTTCCTCAGCTAAAGCAAAGTTTTTAGAGTTTTGTGCCAAATCCGTTTGTGCGATCCACTTATCACGAGCCCACGATGAGCTATCTGGGATCATCGCCACCGTTATTAAGGCTTCATCATAAGCTTTAATTGCGGTTTGAATTTGCGACAAAATCACATAAAACTCCCACTGTTGCGGAAACATACTGATCCCACTCTCGAGTAATCTCATCGCAGTTGTTGGATTATTTTGCGCAAAATAAATTTCGACTAATTGCTTACGAGCTTTATGTAAACTCGGTTGTAAAATAATGGCTTCTAAATAGTAACCCGCCGCATCGTCCAGACGTTGCGCTTGCTCAGCATCCATCGCTTTGCGATATTGCAGCTGCGCCATTTGCGTTTTGGAAAGCACCACTTCGTTAACGCTCATATCAACAGTTTTTGCTGCAGCAGGGATTTTTGCGGGTACTTCTGCGGGTAAGAAGCGAGATGTTTGCGCTGTGATTTGATCTTGAGTGAGTTCAGTATTCAGCAGTGAAGCCATATTCTGTGAATTATGATCTACCGAAATATTGGGCTTCTCTGCGTCTACGGTTGAAGCTAGTACTGCTTGTGTGTTGACGGTTTCGTTATTAACGACTGATGCAGTGCTCACTTCGGATAGTTCAAGCTCAGATATGCGATCCGTTGGTTCAATAACCTCAGCAGTGATTTCTGGCGTGCTCGCTTGAATAGGTACTTGATTTAGCGTTTGAGCTGGTGCTTGGGTTAGTACTTCAGTTGAGATTTGAGTAGACTTATGATCAACAGCAACACCATTACCTTGTGGCTGACTTGCCAGCGATGACTGAGTATCTTCGGTAACCGATGCATTGCTATCTGTTGGCTGATTGGCCATTTGAATATTGGCTTGGCGGTACATAGATACACCAAACCACAATGTAGGGATCAATAGTACGGCAACAACAATAAGGCTAATCAATGGTGAGCGAGATTTAGCAACGGATTGATACTGAATTTGAGGTCGCACAAATTCACCCGCGGGTTGCACCGGTGGTTTGTCTGTTCCGGGTTGCTGATGCTGCTCTAAATCTTTCAACATCTTGATAATCACGCTCATTTAATCTCGCCTATTTGTGTCATCCATTCACCACAACAATTATCACCATTGAACCCAATAACCACCATCACTGTTACAAGCAACATAATTATCAGTATGCTGACACGAGAAAACCCTACTTTATGTTGTAAATTAATATCTTCTGTATCCGTTATTGCAGCCAGACAATGTTGAGAGGTCACCTTTTTTTTACCTTGGCCATAACATAGTAATAAGCTCTTATGCGCCAATATATTCACCAAACGCGGGATGCCTCGAGCGGCTTTGGCAATGCGTTTAATATCCGCGGTACAAAACAACTCAGGCCCTTGATAACCCGCAACAGCAAGGCGGTAATGAATATAAGCTTGTATTTCATCCCATGTTAACGGACGTAAGTCATAACTGAAGGTAATACGTTGTCTTAACTGTCTAAACTTAGGTTGTGCCAAACGTTGATCTAATTCTGGTTGGCCAAACAACACCACTTGCAATAATTTACGACTTTCGGTTTCTAAATTGGTAAATAACCTTAACGCCTCAATACTTTCATCTGGTAGCGATTGCGCTTCATCTAACACTAACACCACATGAAAGCCTTGATGATTTAACGCTAACAAACGCTCATGTATCAGCCTTGTCAGTTGTTGTTGATCTAATTTGTTCGGCAATGCTAAACCGAGTTCGCCCGCTACAGCCAAGCGTAACTCTTTAGGATTCAAATAGGGATTAGGTAAGAAAGCGCAATGATATTGAGTCGGTAAATCATTCAACAGTTTACGACAAACTAAGGTTTTACCTGTACCCACTTCACCAGTGACTTTAATAAAACCTTCGCCTGTTTGTAATGCTGTTTGCAGTACTTGCAACGCTTCCACATGCGGTGATAACCCAAAAAAGAAACCTGTATTTGGGGTAAGCGTAAAAGGCAACTGACTTAAGCCAAAATGCTGCAAATACATAATTACTGGCTATCCCTTATCAATTTCGACCGCTATTTTTAATCGTCAATTATCTACCGCCAACGGTCGCTATTTAGAAGGATACCAACGCTCGATTAAATCTTGTGAACGCTTTAATTCATCCTTCCATGTGTCTCCACCAACAACAGTCGGTTTCAACATAATAATCAATTCAGTTTTCTTTTTAGATTTAGTACGGCTGGTAAACGCTTCCCCCAGAAAAGGAATGTCACCTAATAACGGTACTTTTGATACAGTTTCAATGTTCTCACTCTTCATTAAGCCACCAATAACAACCACATCACCTGATGCAGCGCGGATAACGGTATCCGACTCACGGATCTCACTTTGAGCAAGAGGCAGTTCTAATGTTGAATCACTAATTTTAATTTCTTTAGTTTGTGAGGTCACATCGATTACCGACGGATGAACATGCAATATTACATTGCCATATTCATCAATCTGCGGGGTTACATCTAACGCAATACCAGAGAAAAATGGCGTTAGTTCAACCTGCGGCGTCGTTACCGGAGTGGTACCCGCTACAGTCGTTGAGGATACATCGGTAACAAAGTATTCGTCATTGCCCACCTTAATTACCGCTTTTTGGTTATTAGAAGCGGTAACACGAGGGCTTGAAAGTACATCAACATCACCTTGGGTATCGAGCAAGTTAATAATGGTGCTGAAATCACTTCCGGTGAAATTAATCGAGGTTACACCGCCAATTGCAGACGTAATCGCATTACTTAACCCTTGTCCTGCAGAAGTGCTGAAATCAATGTTGGTACTGCCTGCATGACCTAGGACATTTTCCCACTGGATCCCTTGTTGGTAACCATCAGATAAAGTGACTTCTATAATTTTCGCTTCCAAAATCACTTGGCGCTGTAGATGGCTTTCGGCTATTTGTAAGAAACTTCGAATTTGACGTAACTCATCAGGGAAAGCTCGAACAGTAACAAGCCCAGCTTGAGGGGTTACCACAACTTGTCGTCCGCCACCTGTTTCACCCATGATTGACATTAATGTGGCTTGTAGCTCGCCCCAAAAATCTGTCTTGGTTGTTGAACGAATAAACGTACCATTGGTATTGTCACTGCTGTTCGAATTTCCATTGCTACTATTACTATTCGAACTACTGTTACTGCTGTTGCTATTACTATTGTTACTGCCATTGCTTGAATTATTGTTTTGGTCTGAAATGCGCCCTGAGCTAACGGAGGTTAATGACAACCCTTCACGTTGCATGTAGATATAATTCAAGGGGAAAGTTTCGGTTCTCATACCCGACGGGAATACACGTAAAATACGACCTTCTCGATTCACTTCGTATCCATAAATGTCTTCAACAACTTGAATGGCTTCAGACAAAGTTACTGCCTTTAAAGATAGAGAAATTTTACCTTGTACATCAGGATGTACCGCGACACTCAATGGAGTGTCTTTTACTAAGCTGGGGAAAAAAACTCTCGCATCAACTTCATTGGCTGATACATCAAAACGACGCTCGGCAGGCAACGCTCTTGCTGATTGGCTCAACACATTATTACCATTAAGCTCGCGCTGAACATCTTCAGGCATTGCCGCTGGAGGTGGCGTAATGGCTTGACTCGCCTCAGCTTGCTGCCTTGACTCATTCAAAGCCGCTTTCGCTGTTTGTGGGTCGGGTCTATCTGTCGTTTGGCAAGCAACTAAGCACAGCGACATCAGAGGAGTAACATATCTAATCACATTCATTTTTATTCTTATCCTATCGCTCTGTTATCGACTGAAATAGCTGAAGTTTTCTTCCATCTGACAAGATTACATAATCCTTGCTAATCTTTGATACTCGTAATCCACTACCGCTAATAGCATCACCTGCTGAAAGAATAATATTATTAATAACCGCATAGGTATTCTGTCCGTTAACAATGCTGTTTAATACCAAAGATTGATTATCTGCTTTGGCTTGCACAGCAATAAAGCCCTGCCCCGGTAAGGTTGGATCTCGTAATGTTTGGGCGTTAGCAGCCGACATTAATAGCATCATTAGGCAGGATGCATACGCCATGGCACTAATCTTGTTTCGCAACACTGATAAAGTCCTTGTTCACACTAAGTGTGTAAAGTTCTAATTCAACTAACGCATCGGGATGAGATTCAACACGGTAATCTAAACGCTTCCAATACAATTTATCGGGCATACTTTCCACAGCTTTAATAAACGCTAAAATAGAAAAGTAATCGCCTTGTAACGTCAACTTAATACCATGGCTGTAAAGATTAACTTTACTACCATCACCCACTTGTAATAAGGCTTTGGGCGCAATAGAGGCAAACGAAATGAGCGAGACGCCCTTCACATTGCCCAGCAAGTTGGCTAATACTGTCGGCATATAATCCGCAGGAACCATATCAACCATTTGATTAGCGAGTTCGGCATCCATCAATTGCATCTGTTCAGTAATCAACTGTAATCGTTGTTGATAATCTTGATTGGGATCGAGCTGTAAACGCTCTTCATAAAGCGCCACTTGTTGTAATGAAATCGAATTTTCTTGTTCGAGTCCCTTTAGTTGATTCTGGACACTTTGCTGTTGCTTCCACAATGACTCTAGTGGCATAAACAGCAACATCCCAATGACAACGAATAAGGCAACCGTAATCAATATCCGCTCTCGTGGACTTAGTTCATTAAATTTTGACGACCACACCAGCCATTGTTGCTTCATTGTGCGAGCTCCTTAGCAACGGGCTGACTTATCAATTTAAACGCCAACGGCTGTACTTCACCGCGGTCCATTGTCATCGCTGAAAATGCATAACCTTTTAACGTTGAAGTAGTTTTTAATTTATCAATCCACAGTGGAATACTTTGAGGGTTACGACCATAACCTTCAAACTCAATTCGCTGAGCGCTAGTGTTTTGTTGCTCAATAGTAATATGACTCAACCACACATTGCTATCTGCCACGGCAGCCAAGTCGGTCAACATTGGCGAGTAACCCTGGCTTATCATCGTTTTGCGCTGACTAAGCTCATCTTTTAGTAGTTTTTTAAGATCTAATCGTTGTTGTTCAAGTTCAACCTTTGCTACCAAATCTGCATTAGGTTTACGTAAAGCAATTTGTTGTTCTAGCTGTGTCTTTTGGTTAGTTAACCGACTTTTTGTGCTGTTTGCTTGTTGATTTAACCTTTGCAATTCATCGGTATGCCACAGCCCTACAACATAAAGAACTGCACAACCTCCGGTGAAAAAAGCCAATGCCAGCATCATTCTTGCAAAGGTCAGCCTTTGCTTTTTCGGCAACAAATCTGCGGTATATAAATTAACACTGGTTTTTATCACACTTCACCTCGAGCTAATTCTTGCAACGCTAACTGCGCGAGTAAATTCGATACGCCATCATGATTAACCGCAACCACTTTTTGATTAAAGTTAGCACTAACGAGATTGGCCAATGATGAACTATCACCTTCAGCCAAGATGCTAATTGATCCTACTGGAGCTTGACGTAATTGGCTTTCAAAATAATCCATAGAACGTTGAATTTCTAAACTGAGATTATCGGCTAAGCCCTGCTTTAATTCTTCTAGAGTCGCTTTATTTAGATGGTTAAATCCTCTAACGCGACGTTGCATTAGCACTTCGCCCGCTTTAACAACTAGCAATAACAATTCTTGTTGCGGCAAGTGAGCGACTAACATATGCGCCATATTATCGTGGGCTAATACATGACTTAATGCCAATTCTTCAATACTGACCCCAGCAATATCTAATCCATTGGCATCACAAGCACTGGCCAATTGCATTAAAAATTGACGACTACTGACTACCACATTCACTTTTGAACTGGAAATGAAACTGGACTCGAAATAATCTAAATGAATATCAGTGACTGGCTCGGACACCATATCTTTAACGGACCAAATTAACGCTTGAGTGACTTCACCAGGTTCAACATTGGGTTTTTCAACTTGTAATAATTGATAATACTGCTGCGATAGCACTAATTGAACACGAACTCGGCCAAACTGACTCTTTAATGCTTCAAACGCTTGAGACCAATTGTTTTTTTGTACCAGAAACTGGCTGATAACAGGTGCTAATTGACCTTGTTGTGGCTTACACACCCACAGGGAATTACTGGCGATAAATACGCCTACATTACCCATAAATTGCGATGTCTGCCAAAAGGCTAGTTTACTCAAAAAACCATTGTCCATTGCGTGGCCCATATTCGCTAACATATTAATTATTTAAGATTACTGATGATAAATATATCAGCAAAAATGACATTTTTAAGCCAATGTACAAACATATAACATCAAGATGATTCGAATAAGCTGCATTGTCTTTTCTAGTATTATTGGTCAAGCCCATAACAATTAAACTTTGTTACTGATGCGTTAACGTAATAACTGACTATTAATATAGCGCATATTGAATGAAAATAGAGTGCAATCTATTGATAAACAAGATCTAACTTAAACAAACATAGCATTATATGACTTAAACTTCAGATCTTTGCCCCAAAAAATCGCCTTGGGCTGCACTCACACCAAGAATTTTTAACGTTTGCCATTCTTCAAAACATTCAACGCCCTCGGCAATCACTTTCACTTCGGCTCTATAAAGGCCACCAATGAGACTTCGTATAAATAATTGATTTTCTGAACGTTGATCTACCCGGCGCACGATAGAGCGATGTAGTTTTACTAAATCAAAGTGATACTCCTGGATATAGTGAGTACCCACAACAGATTGACCAACGTTATCTACTGCCAATTTTGCGCCCATTTTTCTCAACATATCGAGAGTTTTAACTAACAAAGTATTTTTCTGATTTTTGACAATAATGTCTTCAGAAACTTCAAAAATAAGTCGTGCGGCTAAAGGGCGATGCTCTAATAAGGTAGATTGTACCCAACGTACAAATGCCCTACTGGTTAAACTATCAAGGCTTAAGTTAATACTGTAAATAGACTCATTATCGGACATTAACCTAAAGAGTACTTGTTCCAGTACTTGCCTCTCAACCTGCGGCATTAACCCACACTTGTTAGCCATGGGAATAAACAATGTAGCGCGAACATCATTACCTTTTAAATCACGAGCGCGGCTAAATATTTCATAGTGCATAATTTGATTATCACTATCGATAATGGCTTGTTGTAAGGTAAAAAAGCGTTTGGACACCAATGCATTTTCAATAAAACTACGCCAACGAACAGACCCTTTAGCGATTTCCTCATCTAACGCGCCTTTATCGTACATAAACCAGTTATTAACACGTTGCAGTTGCGCAGCTCGAAGTGCCATTTCGGCCTCTTCAATAAGCTGAACTTGTAAATCTCCAGCGTTAAAAAAAGCACTGCCTAAATGTAAAAAATTATCCGGATTGCCAATGCCATAAAAAGGTAATGCAAGGCAGGTTTTGAGTATTCGTTGCGCTAGTTGGTCGGCTTCTACTAGTGACAATTGTGGCACGATAATGACTAATTGTGAGTAACTGCGGCGGGCAAAAATACTGTCTTCGTATTGAACGAGTGCGGCTGTAATGGCTTCCGTTGTTAATGACAGCATTGCCTTAACGCCGCTTTCACCGTATTGGTCTTCCACTAAGTCAACATCATCAAATTCAATTAACATCAATACGCCATGAGCTACCATTTTTTGATTATGGCTTAATCCATCGAGACGATTTTGAAAGAATATCGGGTTACCAATCTGAGTTTGTTTATCAAGAAAAGTATCTTTACGAATAAATTGATCTAAGCGACCACGTTCTTTATGAGCATCATCCAACTCTGCAAGCAATTTACTGATAGCACGATTGATCATCCGTGGTTTACCATTTGTCGGCATATCGGCTGCTTGCTTTAAATGTCCCTCTAAAATGAGTTTACTTCGTTGAGCAAGTTGTTCAATTCCATCTAACTCTCTGGAGTACCAGCCATAACCAAAACGCACAAAAATTCCTATGCTGATAAAACCAATAACAAGAATAATGAGCTCGTGCCAGCCGAGATCATGTAGAGAAAATGGCGGTGGCATAATTAACGTCATAGATAATTTTCCATGGCTTAATTCGGTCTTATAGAGCGTTAAACTGCTTTTAACGATATCGGCTTGGTCACGATGAAATTGATAAACTAATTGGTTGTCTTGCGACAGGGAGAATTCAACCGCTTTATAAGCTGTCAATAAAGGAGGTAACCAAGTAGAAAATTGACTACTGCCATGTTGTTGATAGTCGTCAGCTAACATGGTTTCTAACTCAGCCACTTTCTGCTGTTGGAAATTGTAGGTCAATTGAGTAAAACCCATCACCGCACACAGTAAAAATACAAATGCCACCGCAGCTAATGAAAGCAGCCAAAAGCTGGTCAGTTTTTTAGTAAGGATCTTGGTGAGTTTCATTTATCCGCTATCCTGCTGGATTTATTTTATTAATGACTCCAATGCTATCCAGTATAACGATTGTGCTACACAACTTCACTAATCGTTTTTAATCACGCTTATCTCAGGCCTATAAAAAAGGGGCAAAAGCCCCTTTTACTAATGACAACAGACCTCATTAATCCCTGTTCAGATTAATAAACCTGATTATTTATACTTGCTTATTACACTTTGTATTCAGTCGGTAATGTGGTGATTTTTGCCACCCCTGAATCGATAGCCGCTTGCGATACTGCGCGAGCTACCAGCGGCAGTAATCTTGGGTCCATTGGTTTAGGCAGCACATATTGTGGGCCAAAACTCAATGATGACACGTTAGGATAAGCCGCTAACACCTCAGCAGGAACAGGCTCTTTAGCGAGGTTAGCAATAGCATATACAGCAGCTAGCTTCATTTCGTCATTAATGACCGCAGCTCGAACATCGAGTGCGCCTCGAAAAATAAACGGGAAGCACAATACATTGTTCACTTGATTTGGATAGTCACTACGACCAGTACCCATAATTAAGTCTTTACGGATGTTATGAGCTAATTCAGGTTTAATTTCAGGATCAGGATTTGAACAGGCAAAGATCACCGGATTAGGCGCCATTAACGCAATATCATCGGCAGCCAATAAATCTGCACCCGACAGTCCTAAAAATACATCGGCATCTTTAATCACATCTTGCAGGGTGCGTTTATCGGTATTGTTAGCAAATAACGCTTTATATTCATTGAGATCTTCACGACGCGTATGAATCACCCCTTGCCTGTCTAACATATAAACATTTTCACGTAACGCGCCACATTTAACAATCATCGTCATACATGCAATAGCAGCTGCACCAGCGCCTAAACAAACAAAAATAGCATCATCAATTTTTTTACCTTGAATTTCCAGAGCATTCAACATGCCTGCTGCCGTGACAATAGCGGTGCCGTGTTGATCGTCATGAAATACCGGAATATTACATCGCTTAATCAGCTCTTGTTCAATTTCAAAACATTCAGGCGCCTTGATATCTTCTAAGTTAATCCCGCCGAAGGTATCAGCAATAGATTCGACGGTATTAATAAAATCTTCCGTTGTACGGTGTTTCACTTCAATATCAATCGAATCAATATTCGCAAACCGTTTAAACAGAAGTGACTTGCCTTCCATAACCGGTTTTGACGCTAATGGGCCTAAATTACCTAGACCTAAAATAGCCGTGCCGTTGGTAATAACCGCTACTGTATTACCTTTATTGGTATATCGATAAGCGTTTTCAGGATTAGATGCAATCTCTCTAACAGGCTCTGCTACCCCAGGACTATAGGCCAATGCTAGATCATGGCTTGATTGAGCCGGTTTCGTCAGGCAAACAGCTGTTTTACCTGGTACTGGGAACTCATGATAATCGAGAGCTTGTTGACGAATATCTGACATTTTATACATCCTGAAATGCGCTATCTATGAAGGAAAGTATGATCCGCTGTCCACATTAACAGTGAGCTTGCTGGCCATCTAAAATTTTAATAACAATACGCTAATACAGAGATTATATAAATCAAAAACTAAGTGATAGGAGGTGTTGTGAGTCGAAACAGAGGGTACGTTTTATTATTCTAACTAATCGAACATGAATATATATAAATCAATAAGTTAAAAATGTAGGAAAATAACAAGATTTACGATAGTAATCGGATATAGACATCGATATTTGCAGTTTATTTTGTCTAAATAACAATAAAGTGAGGTTTGTGTTTTTTTGTATTGTTTACCACTAAAAAATTAGTTTTCTTCACAGCACAATACAATAGTAATATCAAAAAACAAAAAAGGCGCCAAAGGCGCCTTATTCAAGTAAATTGCAATGCAATTACTTTTTACCAAGCATACCAAAACGCTTGTTGAACTTGTCAATACGACCACCAGTATCAACAACTTTCTGAGTACCAGTGTAGAATGGGTGACATGCACCACATACGTCCAAGTGTAGGTTTTTACCTGCAGTTGAGTTCACTTTGATGATGTTACCACAAGTACAAGTTGCAGTGATTTCAGCGTAATTTGGGTGAATACCTGTTTTCATTTTGGGCTACCTTAAATTGAAGGCCATGTCGCTCTCCCAACCCGAAGTTGAGCACCACATGCAGTTAATAACAATATGTTTTAGGCGCGAGATAATACAGTGTCTCTAATACACAAACAAGTAGAATTTCTAATCGATACTATTATTGGCGATGCGTGCGCTCTAGTGCTTCATAGGTGATTTGTGCCTTAGATGAATTTTGATGTTGCTTTAACATCTCACCTGATGGGCATTGTAAACGGCTATCAGACATCAATAAGTAGATTTTACCATTGGCAAACGCATCTGGGTTTGCCTCATAAATCGCTAGTATTGCGCCATAGACACTGATTTGCCATTGTCGATAATAACGATCAGCAACTCGCCATAAAGTGTCTTGAGGGAATTTATCCATTACGCAGATGTTATCTTGGCCATAAGTCGGTAGAGATAGCTTGGCTACGTTCTTAATTGGCAATGGCTGAGGCAATATTTTCGTTTCATGAATAGCCGCCAATAACTCATTACTTTCAGATTTTTTACTGTCCATATCATTCATCGAACCATTGCTCAATACCGGCTGGGTGGCGATAACAGTTGCTGGCACTGTTAGAGTAGGCATTGGTACTACTTGAGACTTACCGCGTTGACTGGCGACTAAATTGTCGAATGTTATCTTATCTACAGCGACATTTTGATAGCGCAAAAGAGTCGCCATTGATGGACAACGTAACGAGCTGCCTAATTGCAGTAGACTAATTTTATCTTGATAGAATGCAGAGGGATTCGTTTGATAAAGCGCAAGCATTGCACCATAAATATTTGAATTCCATTGTTTACGGTAGCGCACCGCTATTTTCCATAAAGTATCATTCGGTAACTGATTTATCTGACAATTATTCAGATTTTTTTGCGTTGTAGTTACCTGAGGTATAGCAATGGCCTTGCGACTTATTGTTGTTGGCATAGAAGTCGATAATGCCGAGGCTGACTTCATGGTTTTAATGGCTACAGGCTGGTATTGACTCTGAACAATGGCTTGAGAAAATAAAGGTACAGGTGAGTATTGTAGCCATTTAGCATTACGGTATTCAGAAACAATGAGTGCTGCATCTTGATCGCGTATTTTCTCGGTACCACTTAATACAAATACATCACGATCACGCTGTTCAACTTCAAGCTTTTCTAACACAATATTATCTTGATAAATTTGGCGCAAATAAAATGTCAGCCGCGATAAATCATGGTGATCGGTTATAATGTTCACGGTTAACTGAGGAGATTGTCCACTTTCAAATGGAATAGTATCAATACTGATATGACTGACTTGTGCAATAGCAGTTGAAATACTATCAACGGCCAATAATGCTAATACTGCTAGCACCTTAAAGCTTTTCATTAAATCAATCCTTTCGATTATAAACCGCTTCAGCACAGCGTAAAACACGCCGTAAAACCATGATGTTAAATTCACTTATACACCAACAAATAAAATGCTCATGCTTAGCTCGTCAGCACTGTAATTTATTATTATTGTTTACTTTTTTAACCTTATCATTGAGCCAAATCATAAGTATTAACACGCGCAACTATATAAACTAACATAACCAGCTGCAACTAATTACTGATAAACAAAAGTAAATACTCGATTAAGCACTACTTTTTATCACTAATTATGATCAGAAACCTTATTTAGCAGCATGTTTTGCTTCAATAACCTCAAAGACTTTTTTATCTACTGCTTTATTATTGTATCCGGCCAAAATAGCCGTTGATGGGCAATTCAACGAAACATCTTTGAGTAATAAATGAATTTTTTGCTTGGAAAAAGCCAACAAGTTAGCCTCAAAAATAGCTAACATCGCACCATAAACACTGGTATGCCATTGCTCTTTGTAACGGTTCGCTATACGCCATAATGTGTCACTATTATCTCGCTCAATTAAACATCCCGCGTGTTGAGAAGCTTCGGTTTTGGATGGGGCGGATTGTGGTTCTGCTAATGATGTAGCCTGATCCAAACCGCTATCATCTTGGCGACTTTTGGATGCTTTTGTACTAGCGGTGTCTTTTGCTACTGGCAGTACTCGAGGCTTTTCAATATAAGGGACTAAGGTTGCACTATTAACTGAATAAGGTGCATCAAATAACGCTATTACTGCTAACGTAACCGCTCCCGCCTCAGTGTTTTCGGTAACGATTAACTGTGCATTTGAATCACTGACAATATCTGTACCCTTGAGCTGCAACAAAAAACGATTAATACTCTGCACAGCTAACTTCTGTTGCAGCACGTTCCTACCATCCAAGTTGCCATCCAAGTTGCCATCCAGCTGACGAATATAAAACCTTAACCGCGATGCATCATCATTTTGTGCCACAATATTGATTTTTAATTGCGGTTCATTATTCAATTCAAATTGACGACTATTGATACTGACATGATTCACTTGAGCCATTGGCGTAGCAATATAGCCCAATACCCCAAATACTAGGATGATGACCTCAATAAGTCCTTTACGCATATATATGTTGCCCTATCTCTTTGATGACACTTAGAGGTAAACTGATCCGCAATCCACTATCGAATTGAAAAATGATGAAGTCTTATGCCCGTGTTTGTTGAAGTCGCCTTACCCGTCCCATTACGCAGAAACTTTAGCTATCGCGTAAAAGACGAACAACAAGCAGGATTGCAAATCGGTCTTCGAGTAAAAGTCCCTTTTGGCCCTCAACAACTCATCGGCTTAATTACTGCTATTACTGACAGCTGTGACTTAGCACCGCAACAAATAAAATCGGTAACTGCAGTACTAGATGATGCCCCATTGTTACCCGATTCGCTATATAAATTAACCCTCTGGGCCGCCCGGTATTACTTTACGACTCAAGGACAAATGCTCAGCCAAGCGTTGCCTGTCGCATTGAGAAAAGGCCTCGAAGCGGCGCCGCAAGCGGTGGTTGAATATCATTTAAGCCCCGAAGGGCGCAATGCTGATTCTAGCGTATTAAAACGTGCTCCAGCACAGAAAAAACTGTACGAGTTATTGCTTGCAAACCCTATCAGCCAAGATGATTTCACCACCCAACAATTAAGCAAAGCGGCATTAAAAGCATTAGAACAAAAACAATGGATTGAACGGCAGCAAAAAGTACTTAGTCATGATTTAAGCTGGCGCCAACAGCTTATTATGAATGAGTCACCTCATAAACTGAACAAACAGCAAGCCGTCGCAGTTTCAGTGCTTACTCAACAACAAGGGTTTCATTGCACCTTATTAGAAGGCATTACTGGCTCTGGCAAAACCGAGGTCTACCTCACCTTGCTTGAGACAATTTTAAAACAAGGTAAACAAGCACTGATCCTCGTGCCTGAAATTGGCTTAACACCGCAAACCATTAATCGCTTCAAGCGTCGTTTTGAAGTCAATGTTGCCGTGATACATTCCGGATTAACCGATAATCAACGCCTAGAAGCTTGGCGTCAGGCTCGTGTCGGTGAAGCAGCAATTATTATCGGCACTCGCTCAGCACTCTTTACCCCAATGGCTTATCCAGGGTTAATTATTCTTGATGAAGAGCATGACAGCAGCTTTAAGCAGCAGGAAGGTGTGCGTTACCACGCACGTGACTTGGCGGTAATGCGTGGGCATCTTGAAGATATTCAAGTGGTATTAGGCTCCGCAACGCCATCATTAGAAACCTTACAAAATGCGCTATCAGGCCGCTATCATCACTTGGAACTGAGTGAACGCGCTGGTGCTGCGCAAAAGGTTAAGCAAGGTATTGTCGATATTACCTCGCAACCATTAAAAGCTGGCATGTCGACATCATTAATTAATGAAATGCGTATGCACCTTGATGCGGGTAATCAGGTACTGCTATTTCTAAACCGCCGCGGATTTGCTCCGGCCTTACTTTGTCATGAATGCGGCCATTTACATGAGTGCGATCGTTGTGATGCTTTTTTTACCGTCCATCAAGGCTTAAACGAGATTTGTTGCCATCACTGCGGCAATCAATACGCTATCCCGCGCCAATGCCATCAATGTGGTAGCACCATGCTAATGGGCCACGGTTTGGGTACTGAACAACTAGAACAAGAATTGATTAAACTGTTTCCCAAATACCCGGTTGTCCGCATTGACCGAGACACCACCAGACGTAAAGGCTCCCTTGAACAACAGCTCAAAGGGATTTACATGGGTAAATATAAAATTTTGGTCGGCACCCAAATGCTCGCCAAAGGACATCACTTTCCCGATGTCACCTTAGTCGGTTTACTTGACGTCGATGGTGCATTGTTCAGCGCAGACTTTCGCGCACCAGAACGTTTTGGGCAGCTATACACTCAAGTTTCAGGTCGTGCTGGCCGTGCAGACAAACCCGGTAAAGTGCTACTGCAAACCCATCAAAGTGATAACCCCATTTTACGTGATCTGTTAAAACGCGGTTATGGCGAGTTTGCTCGCAGTCAGCTAAAAGAGCGCCAACAAGCATTATTACCACCCGCATGGCACATGGTTCTAATTCGTGCAGAAGCACATTTAGCCGAAGATGCTGATGCTTTTCTAGCGCGCACTAGCGAGCTACTACCACAAGATAAAGACTTTGAAATTATTGGCCCAATTCCGGCGCCGCTAGATCGTAAAGCAGGAAAATACCGACGCCAATTAATACTGCAAGCTAAAAGTCGTCAGCGCTTGCAAACCGAATTCGAACGCGTATTAGCACTCATTGAACAAATACCTGAAAGTAAGCGATGCCGTTGGAGCATCGATCGAGATCCGCAGGATTTGATGTAAAGCTGCATTTTTACTAAGCCAACGGACCCTATATCTGTCATAAACTTCGCTTAGGTTGATAATCAGCATAAAAAAACCAATATTTCCGTTAAAGCAGATAGCAATCACCCCCCATAAACGGCTAAAATATGCGGTTCCGTCATGTCATTCATTTAACGAATTAGTGCAAGCAAACGCCCATGAAATCACATATTGAATCTTTACTAGAACAAACCATCGAATCCTTCAAACAGCAAGGAATTGTGCCGGCTGATTTTCAAGCTCGCATTCAGGTCGATCGCACTAAAGATAAAAGTCATGGTGACTTAGCGACTAACCTTGCAATGATGCTGACCAAAGTAGCTAAAAAGAACCCACGCGAATTAGCACAGCTAATTATTGATACCTTGCCAGCATCATCTTATGTGGCCAAAGTAGAAATTGCCGGTCCGGGTTTTATTAACTTTTTCATTGATGACAATGCATTAGCTAATCAACTACAACAAGCGCTGACCAGCGACCATTTAGGGGTGGCTTTACCGACTAAGCAAACCATCGTTGTCGACTATTCTTCGCCAAACTTAGCCAAAGAAATGCACGTAGGCCACTTACGCTCAACCATCATTGGTGACAGCGTCGTGCGCGCACTCGAGTATTTAGGCCATAACGTCATTCGCCAAAACCACGTCGGCGATTGGGGCACTCAGTTTGGTATGCTACTGGCGTTAATGGAAGAGTTACGCGCAGCCAATGGCGAACAAGCCAAAATGGAATTGTCTGACTTAGAAAGTTTTTATCGTGCGGCTAAAGTACGTTTTGATGAGTCTACTGAATTTGCTACTCGTGCCCGTCAACTTGTCGTCGCATTACAATCAGGTGATGAATACTGCAATAAGCTATGGCGCGAATTTAACGACATCTCTTTAAGCCATTGTCATGATGTATATAAGCGTTTAGGCGTTAGCTTAACCCGCGCAGATGTTCACGGCGAAAGTGCCTACAATGCCGACTTAGCCCAAGTAGTTAAAGATTTAGACGCCCAAGGCCTGTTAAGCGAAAGCAATGGCGCTAAAGTGGTATTCCAAGAAGCATTTCGTAATAAAGAAGGCGAGCCTTTACCGGTTATTATTCAAAAAGCAGATGGTGGCTATTTATACGCAACCTCAGATCTTGCTGCTATGCGTTACCGCTCAAACGTACTAAAAGCCGACCGCGCCATGTACTTTGTCGATTTACGTCAAGCGCTGCACTTCCAACAAGTGTTTAGCCTTGCCAAACTCGCTAAATTTGTTCGCCCTGAAATGTCGTTAGAGCACACAGGCTTTGGCACCATGAATGGTGAAGATGGTCGTCCATTTAAAACCCGTTCAGGCGGAGTAGTTAAATTAGTTGATTTACTGGATGAAGCCGATGTTCGCGCACTTGAGCTGGTTCGCAGTAAAAACCCAGATATGGATGAAGCAACCCTCACTGAAATTGCTCGCGTAGTGGGTATCAGCTCAGTTAAGTATGCCGATCTGTCCAAGAACCGTACCAGTGATTATATTTTTAGTTTTGAGCAAATGCTTAGTTTTGAAGGTAATACAGCACCTTATCTACTATATGCCTACACCCGAGTAGCCGGTATTTTTAAACGTGCAACGGATATTGATCTTAGCCAAGCTAAGATTGTGCTTGAGCATGAAAAAGAAAAAGACTTAGGTACTAAACTGGCGCAATTTGGTGAAGTGTTAACTCGCATGACAGACAAAGGCTTGCCGCATGTATTATGTGGTTACCTTTATGAACTAGCGAGTGAGTTTTCGAGTTTCTATGAAGCTTGCCCAGTGCTTGCTGCCGAAACTGAAGCGCAAAAGCAAAGCCGTTTATTGCTTGCACAATTAACCGCTAAAACCTTAAAAACGGGCTTGTCGCTGCTTGGCATTGAAACCCTAGAGCGGATGTAATCATGAGTCGTGACTACGCAAATCGCAAACCTCGTGCGGGCGCTAAAGCCCGTGCGCCACAACGAAAAAAAGCACCTAAACGCTCTTTTCCTTACTTGGCTGTTTTTGTGATACTCACCTTAGTCATAGGTTTTGGTTATTTCTTATGGTCCATTAATGGCAGCTCCGACTCATCCGTCGTATCAGAGCCAGCTCAACAACCCAAAAAGAAAACGGTATCAACCGCGACTGTAGAAGCACCAAAAAAAGTGATCAAGAAAGATCCTAATGCACTACCACCTAAGCCACAGGAAGAATGGACTTATCTGGAAGAGCTTGAAAACAAGCAAGTTGAAATAGACTTGCCGCAAACTGGCGTAGTGTCTAGTGGCATTTATCAAATGCAATGTGGATCGTTTAGGCAAGAGTCGCAAGCAAATGAAATGAAGGCCAGAATTGCCTTCCAAGGTGCAGAGGCACAAGTGCGTCGCAGCGAAGGTACCAATGGCGTATGGTATCGCGTGGTATTAGGACCTTATCCTAACAAGCGCGATGCTGAACATAATCGTCATAAGATGCAGAACGCAGGTTTAAATGGCTGCTTGATTTGGTTGTGGGAATAACACTGCTGGTCTGATATTGCTGTATAAATCACTTTAGCCCTGTTCTCTGTAACAGGGCTTTTTGTTATCCATCGCTTGATATCTGTCATTTTGTCCCCATATCCATTTTATCAATCAACAATTGCATTCACCCTAATGACCCGTTGATGTATTAGTGAAGAGGATTTACCGTGACTACTATCGTATCCGTACGCCGTAATAATCAAGTTGTCATCGCTGGTGATGGCCAAGTGTCTCTAGGCAATACCGTGATGAAAGGTAATGCACGTAAAGTGCGCCGCCTATACCACAATAAAGTATTAGCCGGTTTTGCTGGCGGTACTGCCGATGCATTTACTCTTTTTGAGCGTTTTGAAGCCAAGCTCGAAATGCATCAAGGCCATTTATTAAAATCTGCCGTAGAGCTTGCCAAAGATTGGCGTAGCGACAAAATGCTGCGTAAGCTCGAAGCTATGTTGGTTGTGGCTGATACTGAATCATCATTAATTATTACCGGTAATGGCGACGTCGTTCAACCGGAATATGACTTAATTGCGATTGGTTCTGGCGGAAACTATGCTCATGCATCAGCCTTAGCATTACTGCAAAATACTGAGTTAAGCGCGGAAGAAATAGCAGAAAAATCACTGACGATTGCAGGCGATATTTGCGTATTCACCAACCAATTCAAAACTATCGAAAAGTTAGACTACTAATTCGAGCGTTAATAAAGGAACAGTTATGTCTGAAATGACTCCACGTGAAATTGTTCACGAACTAGATGCACATATCATTGGCCAACAAAATGCCAAACGCTCAGTAGCCGTTGCATTGCGAAACCGCTGGCGCCGGATGCAACTTGAGCCAGAACTTCGCCATGAAGTGACTCCAAAAAATATTTTAATGATTGGCCCTACCGGTGTTGGTAAAACTGAAATCGCCCGTCGTTTAGCTAAATTGGCTAACGCCCCCTTTATCAAAGTTGAAGCGACCAAATTTACCGAAGTAGGTTATGTCGGTAAAGAAGTGGAACAAATCATCCGTGATTTAACCGACTCAGCAGTGAAAATGACTCGCGAACAGCAAATGAAAAAATGCCGTCATCGCGCCGAAGAAATGGCCGAAGAACGTATTTTAGATGCGTTATTGCCTAAGCCAAAAGATGACTGGGATACCGACCAAAAAGATGACTCGACTACCCGTCAGGTTTTCCGTAAAAAGCTGCGCGAAGGTCAATTAGACGACAAAGAAATTGAAATAGATGTTGCTGCGCCTCAAGTTGGTGTTGAAATCATGGCCCCTCCAGGCATGGAAGAAATGACCAATCAGTTACAAGGCTTATTTCAAAATCTTGGCCAAAGCACCTCTAAACGTAAAAAGCTTAAAATCAAAGATGCTTACAAGCAGTTGGTTGAAGATGAAGCGGCAAAGCTAGTCAATCAAGAAGACTTAAAAGAACAAGCCATCGAGCTGGTTGAGCAAAATGGTATTGTGTTTTTAGACGAAATCGACAAAATTTGTAAGCGCGGTGAAAGCTCAGGTCCCGATGTATCGCGTGAAGGAGTGCAACGTGACTTACTGCCATTAGTCGAAGGCTGCACAGTTTCCACTAAACACGGCATGGTTAAAACCGACCACATTTTGTTTATTGCTTCTGGTGCATTCCAGATGTCTAAACCGTCTGATCTAATTCCAGAGCTTCAAGGCCGTTTACCTATTCGTGTTGAATTAGACGCCCTTACCGCAGCTGATTTTAAACGCATTCTAACAGAGCCATTTGCCTCACTTACTGAGCAACATGTCGCCCTAATGAACACCGAAGGCGTCACCATCGAATTTACAGAGTCAGGTATTGAACGCATTGCAGAAGCGGCATGGCAAGTGAATGAGCGCACCGAAAACATTGGTGCACGTCGTTTACATACCGTGATGGAAAAATTGATGGAAGAGATTTCATACGATGCTTCTGAAAAGTCAGGTTCTAAATTTGTCATTGACGCTGAATATGTCAATGATCACCTTGATACCTTGGTACAAGATGAAGATTTAAGCCGCTTTATTTTATAACCATTATTTGAATCAAGCGCCCTCCCATTTGATTATTATTGATGGGAGGTCTCGTGACTTTTTGGTTTATGAATAAACATCACGAATGCAGGTTACAACAATAGGATTAACAGCAAAATCGCGTATGATGATAATCTGCGATTTAGCGTTAATCCTTTTTTTTATAGGTATTCCCATGACCCAATCAACGCCTACCGTCACCGGCATTAAACTTAAACGCCAATCTAAGTTACTCGAAGTGACATTTGATAATGACCAAACTTACAACATCAGTTGTGAAATGCTCCGAGTCTTCTCACCATCGGCTGAAGTACAACGTCATGGCGACCCAATATTGGTTACCCATAAGAAAGCCGTAAACATTAAAGCGCTCGAACCTGTTGGTCATTATGCAGTAAAAATCACCTTTGATGATGGTCATGATACCGGCTTGTATTCTTGGCAGGTGCTACATAACTTGTGCAGTAATCAAACTGAATTATGGCAACAGTATTTAGCCCGATTGCGTGCAGAGAAAGGCTCACGAGAACCACTGATTTCGATGAATATTAAGTATTCATGATTACGGTACGTTTTAACGATAGTCGTTAATTTCAATACTATATTTGCATAACTTTACTCATCGCGATCAGCAATTGACATTCAAACGATTATGCTTAGTCATAGTCTTCACTCGTACCGAGGTGTGTATGAAACAGTCAATTCAATTTCCTGTCATTAAAGTGTTATTAGTCGGATTCGCTATTATCAGTTTAAGTGCTTGTGCCCCACGTGCTCATCATGGACACGCAAAAGCGCCTACTAATAAAAAGACGGTAACTAAAGTGGTCGTTGTTAAACCCGCGGCATATCGCGTCGTTAATGTTAATAACGTTCATCAAAAGGATGTTGTCATCATTCGCAAACGTTAAATGACTCTAATACAAATGCCAGCGATTTTGCTGGCATTTTTGAATGATGGGTATGGTTAATTATCGATGAATATTTAATATTCATCTTTTTTAACAATGGCCTGTGGCCACTAACGTCGTGGCGCTTCGCCCACACCAGACCAAGTGCCAAAGTTGCACTTCTGGCAATAAATCTCATTAACCTCGTCATCCCGGCAATGCTTTTGAGCCGGGATGACGAGGTGTTTCTTTATGCTTAATGCTTATGATGACATACGGCCACTAAGGTCGTAGCGCCTCGCCCACGCCGGATTTTTCAAACTTCGTTTGAATTAAGATCGCAAGGTTCCACCCTGCACCGGCCAAAAGGGGATCAACAGCAATCCCCTCTTGAATCACCCCTGCCGTTCCGGCAACATTTTCGCTATTTAACCAAACAACAGCAGCGAAAAAATTGCGACGGAAATAGATCCAGCTTTTGACTTCATTTTCGTGTTCTTCGGCCTTATTCGAAAATGCTAACGCTTCCGATGGTACATCCTGTACCGCGAAAGCTAAGCTCACATCCATGTGAGCTTCACGCTATTTTCTTCAACGTCCTCAAGTTATTGATCCCTGATGATTTACAAAAACTGAAACATGAATAATTAAGAATACCACCTATTTTTGTACAATTTTAATTGGCCAAATCACAAACGATTAGCTTAAGAGTTGTACAAACAACTACCGTAAAAAAGAAAATTCCTATAGCATAAAGTTTAACAATTAATCCGAATGCACATCGACCAAACCTAGAAAACAATTTATATCTGATAAACAACTCAACACATAAATACTAAATATTGAATAACAACTGAGGCATCCGTGGATAAATCACAAATAGCGATTTTTATTTCCTTAGGAAGTTTGTTAATTTCAGCTCTCGGCTTTGTATTCGCAATACGCCAATCAAAGATTAATCGGAAGTTAGAAAAAATAAGGGCTTATGACAAGGTATACCATGACGCATCTGATTTATTGTTATACGACTATAAAAAACAATTAGGAAAACTATTTGAAAGTGAAGATAAGTACTTAGAAAAAGCTGTAAATGAATATGCTAGTGCACATTGGTTAGAGCAAACATATGGAATGGACTTTGATTATCCTCCAGAAGCTATTACAGACAGAGAAAAAGCTGATTTTAATACTAAAGTGTCAGTTGCTTACCGTGAGAATGAGAGTAAGAAGCAAGGCGAGCATTTCGATGCGTTCATCAACTATCAGTCTCCAGTTTTCCACTTAAAAAATAATGAGTTTGATAAACGATTTAAAAGATTGATGGAACATGTAACTGAGAATCTGTCATATTTCAGTCCTCAAATACACAAAAGTTGGGAAAAAATGAGGTTATTAACACCCGAAAGTGTAAAAAATGAATACATAGCTTTAAAAAGAATTAACGAATACTCTTGTGAAGCAATTGAAGAAGTAATCGAAGACCCATATTTGCAAATATTATTAAGTATTCGCCACGAATATAGACAGTTAAATAGAACCGCAAATGACCGATTTTCAGACTTCTGGTTTGAACTATCGTATTTACCCTCACGCTTAAAATCTAAATTAAAAAGAAAATTTACTCGTAATGAATTTGATATTTAGTAGGGTCTGAGAAAACTTTCATAAAAGATAGGTTCCAATCCATATCTGTCCACTGGCGAGTTTTCCTAGCTTGTCAAAGCCTAAATTCAACTCTGAACTTGAGGCCGTTGAAGAAAATAGCGTGAGCTGGCCATGGATGATGAGATGGACGCTCCCTAATGCGCCAAACTGATGTTGAACCACACAGTTACTTAAGGAGCGTCCACCATGAAAGTTACCACTATTTCGATTGATTTGGCCAAGAATGTATTTCAAGTCCTTGGGATGGATTGTCATGCAAAACAAGTCTTCAATAAGCGTTTAAATCGCACTCAACTGACCGAATTTATGCTGCAACAACCCAATTGCGATGTGGTCTTCGAGGCTTGTTATTCATCCCATTACTGGGGGCGTAAGTTTCTCGCTATGGGGCATAACGTTAAGCTCATTCCTGCCCAACATGTCACCCCGTTCGTGCGAGGCAGTAAAAATGATAACAATGACACTATGGCGATTTATGAAGCCAGCTTTAGGCCTAACATTCGTTTCGTGCCAGTGAAAACCGAAGAGCAGCAAGAGATATTGATGTTGCACCGTATCAGGGAGCGATTAGTAAAGGAGAAAACCGCCTGTACTAACCAAATTAGAGGTGTCTTAGTTGATTTTGGCATTTGTTTTGCCCAAGGCTATAAAGCGTTTGAAGTGGCCATTTGGGACATCATTAATGATGCATCACAACGTCCCATAATCAAGCTGATGGCAAATGACTTCTGGGGTGAATATCAAAGTGTAAATACACGTTTAGACAGAATTAATACCTTGATAAAAAAGCTTATTGAGCGTGACCCTAATGGCAAAATATTACTGAGTATTCCAGGTGTCGGCCCCATCATCGCTTCAGCATTTGTCGCATCAATTGGCCGAGGCCAGGCTTTTAATACCGCTAAAGAGTTGGGTGTGTGGCTGGGGTTAACTCCTAAACAATTTGCCTCTGGCCATAGAAGTGTTAATGGCAGTATTACCAAACGAGGCAATGGCTATTTACGCAAGCAACTTATTCATGGTGCCAGAGCAGTCGTCAGCCACGCTAGTAAAAAACAAGATGATTTAAACCTTTGGATAATGCAGTTAAGAAGCCGAAAAAGCATCTGCAGTACGGTGGTTGCCACCGCCCATAGACTCGCCAGACTAATATGGATTTTATTACAAAAACAAGTGCCTTATGTTCCGCAATATGCTGCAAATCAAGGTGTAAACCATGGTACTTGTTAACACTGTTGTCGCTATCTTGCTGAGCTCGGGCTGGCCAAGGGTAATAAACCCGACTGGATGATAATAGCCGCAAGATAGCACATTAAACACTCACCAAGGTTGTTGTTAACGATGAATAAATGGCTCAGTCCAACCAGTGCTAGCCTGAATAGGCCAAGGATAGTGTAAACCTAATCCGCATGGATGTTTCAATTGATAGGCGCAGTGGTACGGATTTCATTAGGGGCGCAGCTTGACTGTTAAGCCCGTATATATGGCAGTTCAACCGCTTCTAGCGGTAAATGAGCCGCATCAAAAACAATGACAAGTGTGAAGCAATAGAATAGAAAACTAAGGCCAAAAAGCTTTGGGTAAGCAGAGTATTATCTTGACTCACCGGGAGCGTCCATATATGGCCCGCTAGCTTTCGAGGGGAAGGGACGCCCCATCGTAAGCGTTAGCATTTTCGAATAAGGCTGAAGAACACCAACACGAAGTTAAAAGCTGGATCAATCCCCATGGCGACCTTTTCGCTGTTTGAAAATGTTGCGGGGCGGCTGGGAGTTCCAAGAGGGAACAGCCGTTGGTTTCCTCTTGGTCTGGTGTGGGTGAAGCGCCACGACGTTAGTGGCCTCAGGCCATAAGAACATAGATATGGCTAATTTTCGCATTGGTTTTAGCCGTTGATTAATTTAGTGGGATCAGGGTAAATCTTTATAAAAAGATAGGTTGAAACTCATTTTTATCCTGAAATAAGTTACAAGTTAAACAATATAACACCAATAAAAATGCCAGCATTTCTGCTGGCATTTTTGATCAATTGTTAACTAGTTTAAGCTTAAAGCGCGGCTTGGAAAATCACGCTGTCGGCTTTCTTAGTGTAAGAATCGATTTGGTCGAAGTTCAAGTAACGGTAAGTATCAGCTGCTGTTGCATCCAATTCTTTAGCGTAGTTTTGATATTCTTCAACTGAAGGTAAACGACCTAGTAACGCTGCTACAGCGGCTAACTCAGCTGATGCTAAGTAGACGTTTGCGCCAGTACCTAAACGGTTAGGGAAGTTACGTGTAGACGTTGATACTACAGTAGCACCTTCTGCAACACGTGCTTGGTTACCCATACATAGAGAACAACCAGGGATCTCGATGCGAGCACCAACACGGCCGAAGATTGAGTAGTAACCTTCTTCCGTTAATTGATCGCGGTCCATCTTAGTTGGTGGTGCAATCCATAAACGAGTTGGTAACGTAGTAGCAAACTTTTCTAACATCTTACCAGTCGCACGGAAGTGACCGATGTTAGTCATACAAGAACCAACAAACACTTCGTCAATCTTAGTTTGTGCAACGCTTGATAATAATACAGCATCATCAGGATCGTTTGGTGCACAAAGGATTGGCTCTTTGATGTCGTTTAGATTGATTTCGATAATTTCAGCATATTCTGCATCTTTATCTGCTTCCATCAACTGTGGGTTAGCAATCCATTCTTGCATCGCGGTAATACGACGTTCAATAGTACGACGATCGCCATAACCTTCTGCAATCATCCACTTTAACATTACGATGTTAGAGGTTAGATATTCAATGATTGGCTCTTTGTCTAGCTTAATGCTACAACCTGCAGCTGAACGCTCAGCAGATGCATCAGATAATTCGAATGCTTGTTCAACTTTAAGTTTTTCAAGACCTTCGATTTCTAATACGCGGCCAGAGAAAGCGTTGATTTTGCCTTTCTTCTCAACCGTTAGCAGACCCATTTCAATTGCTTTTAATGGGATAGCATGGACTAAATCACGTAAGGTAATACCTGGTTGCATTTCGCCTTTAAAGCGCACTAGCACAGACTCAGGCATATCAAGAGGCATGACACCTGTTGCAGCAGCAAATGCCACTAAACCAGAACCGGCTGGGAACGAAATACCAATAGGGAAACGAGTATGTGAATCACCACCAGTACCTACGGTATCTGGTAATAACATACGGTTTAACCACGAGTGAATAACCCCGTCACCTGGACGTAAAGCAACACCACCACGGTTCATAATGAAATCTGGTAGTGTGTGGTGAGTGGTAACATCCACTGGCTTTGGATAAGCTGCAGTGTGGCAGAATGACTGCATGGTTAAATCAGCACTAAAGCCTAAACATGCTAAGTCTTTTAACTCATCACGTGTCATAGGGCCAGTAGTGTCTTGTGAACCAACAGAGGTCATCTTAGGTTCGCAGTATTGACCAGGACGAACACCTGATACGCCACATGCTTTACCGACCATTTTTTGGGCTAAAGTAAAACCTTTGTTAGATGCAGCGATATCTTGTGGACGAACGAATACTTTTGATGCTTCAAGACCTAAGGTTTCACGCGCACGGTCAGTAAGACCACGACCAATGATCAATGGAATACGACCACCAGCACGAACTTCATCTAACAACACTTCGGTTTTAAGTTCGAATGTAGAGATAACTTCATCAGTGCCGTGACGCTTAACTACACCTTCATAAGGGTAGATATCGATCACATCGCCAGTGTCCATTTGATCAACGTTTAGTTCGATCGGTAATGCACCCGCATCTTCCATGGTGTTGAAGAAAATAGGTGCAATTTTGTTACCTAAACAGAAGCCACCAGCACGCTTGTTAGGTACAAAAGGAATGTCATCACCCATAAACCATAACACTGAGTTAGTGGCAGATTTACGTGAAGAACCCGTACCAACAACATCACCTACGTAAACTAAAGGATGACCTTTACCTTTTAACGCTTCGATTTCTTTGATTGGACCCACAACACCTGATTCATCAGGCACAATACCGTCACGCGCATTTTTTAGCATTGCTAATGCGTGTAGTGGAATATCTGGACGAGACCATGCATCTGGCGCAGGAGACAAATCATCAGTGTTGGTTTCACCAGACACTTTGAAAACAGTTAAGGTAACTTTGTCAGCCAATTTTGGACGATTTAAGAACCAATCTGCATTGGCCCAAGCGTCAACCACTTGCTTAGCAAAATCATTACCCGCTTGCATTTTTTCAACAACATCGTGGTATGAATCAAACATCAACAATGTATTTGAAAGTGCGGTAACCGATAGAGGTGCTAATGCTGCATTATCTAGTTGGTCAATTAACGGCTCAATGTTGTAACCACCTTGCATAGTGCCAAGCAGTTTAACAGCGTGTTCTGCGCTTAAGATAGGAGATGACACAGTGCCTTTAGCGACTGCATCAAGGAAAGCGGCTTTAACGTAAGCAGCTTCATCTACTCCTGGTGGAATACGATTTTCGAGCAAGTCGAGGATGAATGCCTCTTCACCTGCTGGGGGTGTTTCAAATAACTTAACCAGTTCAGCCACTTGTTGTGCATTTAATGGCTTAGGGACTACGCCCTCTGCAGCACGTTCTGCGACGTGTTTACGATATGCTTCTAGCACGGCAACATTCCTCTTTGTTTGACGCCTAACGGCGAAACTCAGCGCCACTATGGTTACGCTGATAATTCCACTGGTTCGGGCTTGAAATCCGACCTCCAGTATACTACAGCTTTATAAAAGTATGAATCAGCTCACACTATCAGAGGTATGAAATCAATGCGATTTATCAACCTAAAAATCAATTTAACGCCAAGTTGAATAAAATAAAATTAGACAATAGTTTGAAACAGGCGGAAATTCTCTTAAATACATTAACTTATACAGTACCCACTGATTAAACTATATACAAAAAAATATCCCCTTTTTTAAATGAAATATTTTTTAAAAAGTGTGTTTTGATTGTGTCCAATCAACAACAACGTGATAATTAGCGCTTAACATTGTGCCGTTTATGGAGTCAGTATTGTGTCAAACCAAATAAAAGCCGTTATTTTTGATATGGATGGGATTTTAATCGATTCCGAACCGGCTTGGCAGTTGGCCGAGCAGACTGTCCTAAATAGCTTTGGACTTAATCTCAGCCTTGAAGAAGTGGAGCAAACCACAGGCTTGCGTATTGATCATGTTGTTAGCTATTGGCACCAACGTTTTCCTTGGCCAAATTACGACAATACAGCTACGGCCAATACCATAGTTAATGAAGTTGTAAGCCAAATAAAAGCCAATGGTGAACCAATGCGAGGCGTTATTGAGTCGCTAGAGACGTGCAAACGTTTAGGGCTTAAAATAGGTTTAGCCACATCGTCATCGTCATTAATTATTGAAGCTGTGCTGCATAAGTTGGCCATTGGCCATTATTTTGATGCGATTGAGTCCGCTGAAAATCTCGATTATGGCAAACCACATCCTGAAGTATATTTAAATTGCGCTAAAGGACTGGGCATTGCGCCAGGACAATGCATCGCAATTGAAGATTCGTTTAATGGTTTAATTGCCGCGCGGGCTGCCAGTATGCAAACCGTAGCCATTCCTGCGCCCCACACAGCCACACAAACTAAATGGGTGATTGCCCATAACCAACTTGCTCATGCCGGATTACTGCCCGCGCTTCTAGAGGCCTAGACCGCTACGCGGATAGTCCGCTGCGCTTCTAGAGCGGACTTCGTCCTGCTAGGGACAGCTTCGCTGCGAGGACGATAACAAGCGATAACAGCGAACGCTGCGCTCACGGATAGGGCACTCTAGGCTTTTAGCTTTTAGCTCGATTGTTATCTCTCGTCATCGCTTGCCACCGCTCGTCACCAAGATTTTATAGCCTCTAGCAGCGAAGCGCTCTAGCCACTAGGCTTTTAGCTCGATTGTTATCTCTCGTCATCGCTTGCCACCGCTCGTCACCAAGATTTTATAGCCTCTAGCAGCGAAGCGCTCTAGGCTTTTGGCTTAGATAGACTGCCTAAAAGTTTTTACCAACAAATAAGTAAAATGCTGTTTCACCGCGGTCGGTAAAACCAAAACCTAATGCTGCAGGGCCCCAATCGGTGTCGGTTCCGAGATAGAAACTACCGGCATAAATTAAATCATCTAAATCGACATCATCACGATCAAACCACACATTACCAGCTTCAAGACTGGTGCCTAAATACAAAGGCAAGTCGGTGATCAATACATCACGGCCGAGATCGTATTGATAAATCACTGCCCCAAACACTTTATGTGCACCAATTAAGGTGTCTTTACGGAAACCCGACAAGTTCAAGAAACCGCCTAAATCTGCCACATGCAAGGTAAAGTTACCGTCATTCTCTACGGTCGCCAGCTCCACCTTACCTACAATGGCGTGATTTCCGAGTTTCAACGCACCCTTCCAATCCGCTTCAAATTGCCAAGCAAGATCATCACTAAAGGTCGTATCGACATTGCTTAATCCATTGTAGGATTCGTCTCTTAAGTAGCTGACAAAGGTAATTCGATTACCTTCAGTCGGGAAGCTAATGCTGTTTAGGCTGTCGTAGGCCACTTTAAAATAGCCACCCGTTGAATGATAATCTAGTGAATCAACCGAGCCAAATTCACTGCTAACCCGACCATCTTCGCCGACAAAGCCTAATTCGATAATTCCATCTGAATTAAAGTTATAGCCGATACCTAAAACGATTTGAGCGACATTATTTTCGAGTTCTACATAACGGCTATCTTGATCAATTAAATCCCAATCTTTCATTTCATACTGGAATCGCGCTAGGCTATAAAATGTTTGATCACGATCTAATGGTTGATAAAACTCAGTGCCGACTAACTTTTTATACCCAAGTTCTAATTCATTACGCCACTCACCACCATTTTCGGTTAAGTCGGTCATGGTGTAAGCCAAGCTTAACGTAATAGCTGAATCTAAGGTGAAGTCATCTTCCCAGTTAAAGCCTGCTTGAAAGTAATTCGGCCCCCATGATTTTGCTCGGGTGGTAATGGTTAAAATTCGGCCTTGCTCAACATCTTCAAACTCAGCATCGACACGCTCGAATTTATTCAATGAATACACTCGGTTTAAGGCTAAATTTAACTCTTCTTTGGTTAGTACAACGCCTTCGGTAATCCCTAAACGATCGCGCAGTAATTTTTCGCTGACTTTTGATTGATTATCAAAAGCAATTTTATAGATGGGTTTTTTAAGTGGATCGATCCACATTAAGCTTTGTTGTAATTTATCCGCTTGATAAGCCAAATAGTCTTGCTCACCAATACCAAGCGGTTCTAGCTTCACCAACTCTAATATAGCGGCATCTTCACCTAATTTAAGCGCTAATGGCATGATTGAAAAATCAGTGGTACTTAGGCTATCAATGGCGGGACGAATGAGAATATCACCAGTCGTCAGTAAGGTCTTTTGGCGGGCGGTGCTCGCTTGAGTTAAAATGGTTGAGAGCTGCTCTAGTACGGCAATAGTACTGTCTAAGTTTTCTTGTTTGGTCAGTGCTGAACCAATATCGACGGCAATGATAATATCTGCCCCCATCGCTTTCACCACATCGATAGGCATATTATTGGCAATTCCGCCATCAACCAGTAAACGACCGTTAATCAGTGCTGGCTGCAATGCTCCTGGTACTGTGGCAGATGCTTGCATGGCTTGTACTACACTGCCGCTGGATAACACTACAGCTTCACTGGTTGCTAAATCCGTCGCCACCGCTCGGTACGGAATCGCGAGTTCATCAAAGTCACCAAACTGTTCAACTAAACCTGTCGAGTGGCGCAATAATTGAGACATGCTTTGGCCACGTAACAAACCACTAGGTGAAGTTAAGCTATTATTGTTATAACCCACGGTCAGTGGAATATTAAACTGATCACGTTGCTGTTTATCGCGGTAGCTTAATTTATCGCGCGGAATAGTGTCTGAGTAGCCTTTAGACCATTCACCACTGAGCATGATTTCTTCAATTTGGTCGGCGTTATAGCCTAACGCGTACATACCAGCAACGTAAGCGCCAATACTGGTACCCGCAATGTAATCGACCGGAATATGATATTTTTCAAGTACTTTCAACACACCAATATGTGCAGCACCTTTTGCCCCACCGCCACTCAGCACTAAGCCAATAGTGGGTCTTTCTTTAGCGGCTTTTTTCGCAGCATAGACAGGTTGCACTGCTAGGCTAAAGCAAATACAGCTAGCCAAAAACCAGGTAGATAAGTTAAGGCGCAAAATTTGTTGCATAAATCATTCCGAAAGTAAGTAAAAACAACTTATTCTAACAAAATTTAACCAATACCCATACTAATGGATAGCAGCAAGAAGATTACCTTGGCATCATCAATGAACACATCATTCATTAATCCCCATTTGTCGCTTAATATCGAGCTCAAGTTCGGCTTTGGGCATCGGCTTGGCAAAATAATATCCCTGAATAATGTGGCAGCCACGCTGAACGACTTGTGCAAGCTGTTCAGATGTTTCCACGCCTTCAGCAACGACCTCAAGGGATAGGTTACGAGCTAATTCAATAATACTGCTCACAATGGCTTGATCGGCTTGATGGGTGTCAATATGGATTAAAAACGAGCGATCAATTTTCAGAATATTGACTTGGAATGAACGTAAATACGCAAGCGACGAATAACCGGTACCGAAATCATCGATGGCAACATCAATACCTAACTGCTCTAACGCGCGTAAATGCTGGCTGGCAATATCAATTTCTTTCATCAATACGCCTTCGGTAATTTCTACCGACAAACATCTAGCAGGCATACCAGTTTGATGCAATGTCGCAGTCAAAAAGTCGATAAAATCTGGTTGTCTAAAATGCATTGCAGACACATTAACCGACACTGTTATCTCGCTTTGATATCGCTGATGCCAATCTGCACCGTCGAGACAAGCTTGGGTAAGTACCCAACGATCAATCTCAACAATCAAGCCGCAAGATTCTGCAATACCAATGAACACATCGGGGTTAACCATGCCATCTTTTGGGTGTTTCCAACGAATTAATGCTTCAACGCCAACAATACTATTTTGTTGGTCGACATCTATCTGAGGCTGATAATACAATTCAAATTCATTGCACAGTATCGCTCGATGTAAATCAGCCTCTATGCGCAAGTGATACAACGCTTCTGCATTACGTTCTGCTGAATAATATTGAAAATGACCACGGCCTTCTTCTTTAGCGTGGTACATGGCTAAATCGGCGTTTTTAATCAAGGTTTCAGGCGTTTGATCATCATCAGACCAAATGCTAATACCAATGCTGGTCGAAATGAAAAATTCTCTTCCGTATAATTTAAAAGGAGTTTCTATTTGTTTTAATAACTGTTTTGCAATGTGGTTAATGGTGTCGACGTCTTTTGCATCACGCAGCAAAATAACAAATTCATCACCGCCAAAGCGACACAACAAATGCTCTTCAGACAAACAAGACTGCAGCCTACTTGCAGCTTCAACGAGTAATGCATCACCCATACTGTGGCCATATGAGTCATTAACATGTTTAAATCTGTCGAGATCTAAAAATAACAACGCTAGGGTTTCTTTCTGCTGCTTTGCCGTTTCAATAACTTGGCCCAATCGACGCGAAAACATCGCTCGATTAGCTAAGCCAGTTAACATGTCATTGTTTGCTAAACGGCGCAGATGTAACTCATTATGCTTACGTTCAGTGATATCTGAAAATACCACCACATAATGTAATGCCGAACCATTCATATTAAACATGGTCGATACATTTACCCAAACAGGGCATCGGCTACCATCACTACAATTAAACTCACATTCTCCAGTCCAAAAACGTTCCTTATCGAACACCTCTTCCATGTCAAAAGGCTCTACAGTCTCAAACACTAAATCGGAAAAAGGTTTGCCAGCTAAATCACTCTTTTTAGCCGCTAGAATTAAATTAGCCGCTGCGTTGCTAATTTTTATGTTCTTTTTCATGTCTAATATCAACATGCCTTCGGAGGTATTTTCAAATGCTTGAGCTAATAAATTGGCTTCACTTTCAAGGGTTCTTTGTTGAGTGATGTCGGTATACATCCCTGCAGCATAAATTAACCTTCCATTGTTAATATCTACCTCAATAGCGCGGCCTTTAATGCGTAACCAATGCCACTGATGATCATGCTGATTACGATATCGATACTCGGCATCAATCATCTCCACTTTACCGTTAACAAGGTCCTGCCACACAGATGTGATTCTCTCAACATCGTCTTGATGTATTGGGATATCTTCTAATTTAACGTTAATGTGCGTGTCTGGTCCTAATACCCCACCTCGGTTATCGAGTGACAGCACTTGTGTTGATGCATGCCATTCCCATAGGTCAGAGTCACTGCCTTTTAACGATTGACGTAGGCGTTCGTCACTTTCAACCAATGCATGATTCATTTGCTTAAAACGATGAATTTGTCTCTGTCTGTATAACAATATAATGGCGGCTATCAGCAAAATGCTAAAAATCAATGCACCAGTAAATTGTTGCGAGCGCCACCAAAACTGCTTTACCGTAAATCGATATTGAAATGGCTCATTCGACCACACACCATTTCTTTTATATAAAAGCTCAAGTGCATACGCCCCAGCGCTTAAACCGGTAATATTAATCTGTGACTGGCCCTCTAATAGCACGTAATTGCCAGAGTCTGCGCCATCTTTAACCAAACGATACTGTATGGTCATCGGCTTATCATCAAGGTAATCGAGTACGGCAATTTGAAAGCTAATTAAACTGGCTCCGGGTTCTACTTGCGACAATTGACTTGGAATGAGATAAACCTCGGTATTGTTTTCATAAAACACCGATACAGATTCAAGTATCACTTTGTCATTAACAGTGCGCGGCGCCAGTTTATCGAGGTCGATTAACATCGCTCCGTCTGGTGTACCCACAAAAAAGCCTTTAGCAGGATCATAAAATTTTGCCGACTCATTAAATTCATCGGAAATAAAACCGTCTTTATGGCTATACGAGCTGACTTTACCTGTCGCCTTATTAACCTTAATAATGGCACTGGCACAGCCAACGATATGATCTGTTTCAGTATCTTGTAAAAAGAACACCACTTTACAATCGATCTTCCACTGTTGATCCAGCGAAATAACCTCATCGGTTTGAGTATTGAATTGATAAATCCCTTGCTGGGACGTACCTAACCAGATAACACCCGGTGACACTTGCATAAGACTATTCATGGTTGGGACATTAGTAAAATCAGCAAATACATCCACTTTAGAAATATATTCGCCAGAGGTCGTCAAATAGCCAAAATGTTTACCGCCACTAATCCATAAATGGCCAGCATCATCCCTTAATAAAGCTTTATAAAAGGTATTACTCAATGACTGCTGCCCATCTGATAAAACTTGTAACGTTAAATCAGCATTACCATCTTGCCAATAATACAGACCTTTATTGGTGGTAAACCAAATAACATCTTTGTGTAGCTCATCACGATAAATCCCAATAACAATTCTATCGTTTAGTGACTCGTTACCACCGCTCCAAGTAGCGAAATCGGTTCTGACATTAGTCTTTTTATTGACTACATATAAGCCACTGGTAGTGGCCAATACAAGATGCTCCGCGTTCAAGGATTCAATCCGGTAAATACTGTCGCTCAGTGCAAAACCTGTGGGAATAACCATGGTTGAAGTTTGGTTCTGAGTGTTAACTACAGACAAACCACCATCGGTACCTAGCCACACCTTATCGCCTTCGCTGTATACCGACCACACCATTTCATTATCAAGTTGATAGGGTGGCTTTTTAGAATAATCTTCAATTAAAAAATGAGGTTTACCAGCAATCACCGCCAACCCATCACCAGAACCACCAACCCACAATAAACCATCAGAATCCACCGCCATATCATGAATGTAATCAATATTGGCTCGCTGCTTAAGCTCGTCACGGTGTACGGTTAATTTGTTGTTTTCTGGACTCCAAAATATCAATCCTGCTCGGCTTGAAATCCACAAATCACCATTAAGATCTTGTTCCATTTGATCAACATAATAGGGGATTTCAGGCACCGATTGCACGGTAAGCGTCTCAGTATCGACCTTAAATAACCCTTTCGATGTCAGCATCCACACTCTTTGTTGTTTATCTTGGAACAACTTTCTGATGGAATCGTTTTTATCAGACCACGGAAATGTGCCAATGAAGGTTCCATCGGCCTGGTGCAGCTGAAGTTCGTGATTAGTCGAAAACAAATACTGGGAGTTGTGTAACTCAAGCGCATTGCGCCAAGGTAAATTGTGGTCTAATGAATGGCTTGGAGATAAAGACAATTGCTGAGAAGCATCATCAAAATAATACACTTGGCCAGAGTAAGCGAGCATCAGCAACCGTCCATCAAGCTGACGCTGAGTTGCCGCCACGCGAATACTTTTATTGATATTAGTCGCATCATTATCTTCAGGTTTAAGCAATAAGCTGAAGTGATTGTCTAAAATACTGTAAAGATATGACGAGGAATTAGTGCCAACAAGCAAATGGTCTTGGCCAGAATTAACGACTGTTGTAATCAGTTCATCATCAAGTACCGAATCAAACCCCACTTTATCAATACGCCTTACCTTGCTATTACTAACGCGATAAATACCTTGTTGAGTCGCTAGCCATACGTGACCATAACCGTCAAAACTAATGTCTTGAATAGTCGCATTAGCTAAACCATCTTTGGCGTTAAATACTCGCTGAACAATGTCTGCACTACATGCAGGTAATACCGTAAATAAGGATAATATAAAACAGCCTAGGCTTACCAATACAGCTCTGGTCATAAATTCAATTTATCCTTTACGTGATCAAATGCAGGCAAGCCCCACACGTAGTAAAAACAGGTTTATCGTCATCCACACATTAATCATCTTGGTGTTGTGATAATTTTTTTTCTGCAGCCAAAATCAACATAGGTTGTTGTCGTTATTCTGGACGATTAAAATGAGATTTTTATAAATAATATTAATGTTTTAACATTATTTTAATAGGAAAGTCACCCCCGAGCTAATCATAATTAGATTCACTTTCAATCAGACTAAATCGGCATGCTGCAAAATATCCCTATAACTGAATAGGGCTTACAAACAGTTATGATTAAGACTAGCCTAAAATATCAAAAAAAAGACAAAAAAAAGCATCCCGAAATGGAATGCTTTTTTAAGGCTATTTAGTTAGCGTAAATTACTTCTTCTTAACCGCTTTAGGGTTAGGTAAGTCAGTAATTGAACCTTCATACATTTCAGCAGCTAAACCGATTGATTCATATAAAGTCGGGTGAGCATGGATCGTTAATGCTAAATCTTCAGCATCACAACCCATCTCAATCGCTAGGCCAATTTCACCTAATAATTCGCCACCGTTAACACCAACAATAGCACCACCGATGATACGATGAGTTTCTTTGTCGAAAATTAACTTGGTCATGCCTTCGCTGCAGTCAGATGCAATTGCACGGCCGCTAGCAGCCCAAGGGAAAGTAGCTGTTTCATAAGCAACACCTTGCTCTTTTGCTTCTTTCTCAGTTAGACCCACCCATGCTACTTCTGGGTCAGTATAAGCAATTGAAGGAATCACTTTAGGGTCAAAGTAATGCTTCATACCCGCAATAACTTCAGCGGCAACATGACCTTCATGCACACCTTTATGAGCCAACATAGGTTGACCAACGATATCACCGATAGCATAAATGTGCGGAACGTTAGTACGTAACTGCTTATCAACATTGATAAAGCCGCGCTCATCAACATTAACACCGGCTTTTTCAGCAGCAAGAGACTTACCATTTGGTGAGCGACCAATTGCCACTAAAACAGCATCGTAACGAACAGGCTCAGCAGGTGCTTTCTTGCCTTCCATTGTTACGTAAATACCGTCGTCTTTTGCTTCAACTGCGGTCACTTTAGTTTCAAGAATAAGATTAAACTTCTTCTTGATTTGCTTAGTGAATACACGGACAACGTCTTTATCTGCAGCAGGAATAACTTGGTCAAACATTTCAACCACGTCAATTTCGCTTCCTAAAGATGAATACACAGTACCCATTTCTAGACCGATAATACCGCCACCCATTACTAATAACTTACCAGGAACTTCTTTCAGTTCAAGTGCATCAGTTGAGTCCCAAATACGTGGGTCTTCATGTGGAATAAATGGTAATTTAATTGGACGTGAACCGGCAGCAATAATCGCTTGTTCAAACTGAACAACGGTCACAGTGCCATCTTCTGCAGTGACTTCTAAGCTATTAGGACCAGTAAATTTACCAAAACCATTAACCACGTTAACTTTACGCATTTTAGACATTCCGCCTAATCCGCCCGTTAACTGGCTAATTACTTTGTTTTTAAAACCACGTAATTTGTCTAAATCAATCTTTGGCTCACCAAAAACAACACCATGGTCAGCAACAGCTTTGGCTTCTTCAATGACTTTTGCTACGTGCAATAGTGCTTTTGAAGGGATACAGCCAACATTCAGACACACACCACCAAGGGTACTGAAACGCTCAACAATTATGGTGTCTAAGCCTAAGTCAGCAGCACGAAACGCCGCAGAATAACCTGCTGGGCCTGCTCCTAGTACGACTACTTGAGTTTTGATTTCGTTGCTCATGATTTCCTCTAATCTTGTTCATTCCGTGTGAAAGACGGATCGGCCCAAATGTCGATGTCGCCAGCTTGAAACTTACGTTTCACTTCCAATTTCTTTCAATTGTGGACTAAAAAATTGGGATGGGCGCATTTTATACTCAAATCAATTTGTTTGAAACCGATCACAATAAAAAGGTCGCTCATATGAGCGACCTTTTGGGTTATAAAATCAATGTACGAATGTCTGATAGTATCGCAGACAAGGTCACACTAAAGCGTGCAGCCATTGCGCCATCAATAACGCGATGGTCATATGACAACGATAACGGCAACATTAATTTAGGTTCAAACTCTTTACCGTTCCACTTTGGCTTAATCTCAGATTTTGATACACCTAAAATCGCCACGTCTGGGTAGTTAACAATCGGCGTAAATGCCGTACCGCCAATGCCACCTAAACTTGAAATAGTAAAACAGCTACCTTGCATGTCAGCAGACTTAAGTTTACCGTCACGAGCACGGATAGAAATGTCAGTTAACTCACGCGACAATTCAACAATGCCTTTCTTATCAACGTCACGTACAACCGGAACCATTAGGCCGTTTGGTGTATCAACAGCAACACCAATGTGGAAGTACTTCTTCTGAATAAGCGACTCACCATCAGCACTCAAACTAGAGTTAAATACTGGGAACTCAGCTAATGCTTTGGCGACGGCTTTCATCATGAACACTAATGGAGTGATCTTGTAATCCGCTTTCTTCTTGGCAGCAAGGTCGTTCTGCTGCTTACGGAATGCTTCCATCTCAGTGATATCAGCTTCGTCAAACTGAGTAACATGTGGAATGGTTACCCAGTTGCGATGTAAGTTAGGACCAGATATTTTCTGGATACGGCTTAGTGGTATTTCTTCCACTTCACCAAACTTACTGAAATCAACTTTAGGCGCTGCAATTACGTTTAAGCCACCAGCACCACCAGAAACCGCTGTAGCAGCCGTTGCTTTAGGGCGTGATAATTCGTATTTCACAAACGCTTGCACATCTTCTTTCAAAATACGCGCTTTACGGCCAGTACCAGAAACCTTGGTTAAATCAACACCAAACTCACGCGCTAAGCGACGTACCGCAGGCGATGCATGAACAACGCCGGTTGACGCAGTAACAGCAGCACTTGGGTGAAACGGCACTGGTGGAGTTGATGGACGATTGGCAGCCATAGTTGGTGCGGCTGCCGCTGCAGCAGGCTCTGCTTGAGTCGGCTCTGCTTGAGTCGGCGCAGCTTGTGCCACTGGTGCTGAGCTAGCGGTTTCAATAGTCGCAATTAAGCTACCTTGAGACACTTTATCACCCACTTTAACCGTTAACGACACAAGTTTACCGGCAAATGGTGCTGGTACTTCCATTGTCGCTTTGTCTGTTTCAAGGGTAATTAACCCTTGATCTGCAGTGATTTCATCACCAACAGCAACCAGCACTTCGATAATATCAACATCATTGGCGTCGCCAATATCAGGCACATGAATTTCTTGTACTTGAGTTGTCGTTGCGGCTTGTGCTGCTGGAGCCTGAGCTGCTTGTGCTACCGGAGCGGCAGCTTGTGGCGCAGATGCAACAGGTGCTGAACCGGCTACTTCTAGCGTGATAACCAATGAACCTTCAGACACTTTGTCGCCAACGGCCACTGTCACTGATTTAACCACACCTGCTTTAGGTGATGGTACATCCATTGTTGCTTTGTCAGTTTCTAAGGTAATTAAACCCGTATCAACGTCAATGCTATCGCCAACAGCAACCAATACTTCGATGACAGACACATCAGTGTCGCCGCCGATATCAGGTACTTTAACTTCAATGACTTCTGAGCTACCAACACTTGGTGCGGCAACAGGCGTCACTGGTGCAGGAGCTGCAGCTTGTGCCACTGGCGCTTCAGCTTTAGGTGCTGGCGCAGCAGCTTCTGCTTTAGCCGGTGCAGCGTTAGCTGCACTCATCATAGCAATTAAGGTACCTTCAGAAACGGTATCACCGACAGCGATTTTTAATTCTGCTAACGTACCAGCAAAAGGTGCTGGAATGTCCATGGTCGCTTTATCACTTTCAACTGTAATGATTGATGCTTCTTTTTCAAGATAATCACCAACCGCAGCACAAATTTCAATAACCTGTACTGCATCAGTATCGATATTAGGAACCAAAACTTCTTTTAATTCAGCCATTTTGTATCCCCTTACGCGAACTGTGGGTTAATCTTGTCAGCATCAATACCATATTCAGCGATGGCTTTAGTCAACACATCAACAGGCATTTCATTACGCTCAACAAGAGACTTCAGTGCCGCAATAACAATAAACTTAGCATCTACTTCAAAGTGATGACGTAAGTTTGCGCGGCTATCGCTACGACCAAAACCATCAGTACCAAGTACTTTATAGTCTGTCGGTACGAAAGCACGTAATTGCTCGCCGTATATCTTCATATAGTCAGTCGCCACAATCGCTGGCGCGTCTGCAGATAATACTTGGCTAATATACGCTTGCTTAGGTTCAGCTGTTGGATGCAACATGTTCCAACGTTCAGCAGCTTGGCCGTCACGAGTTAACTCGTTAAAGCTAGTCACACTGAATACGTCAGCGCTTACGCCAAAGTCTTTTGCTAATGCTTGTGCTGCTTTACGCACTTCTTCAAGTATCGTACCGCAACCCATTAACTGCACTTTACCTTTACCACTACCGGCAACTGTTTCAAGCTTGTAAATACCTTTGACAATACCTTCTTCGGCACCGGCTGGCATTTCTGGCTGAACATAGTTTTCGTTCATTGTGGTTAGGTAGTAGAAGATATCTTCTTGATTTTCGCCATACATACGACGAATACCATCTTGCACTACAACCGCAATTTCATAACCGTAAGTTGGATCGTAAGAGATACAGTTTGGAATAGTATTAGCTAATACGTGGCTATGACCATCTTGATGCTGTAAACCTTCGCCGTTCAATGTTGTACGACCTGAAGTTCCACCTACTAAGAAACCACGTGCGCGCATGTCGCCAGCAGCCCATGCCATGTCACCAATACGTTGGAAACCGAACATAGAGTAGTAGATGTAAAACGGAATTGTTGGCATGTTATTGACTGAGTAGCTGGTTGCAGCTGATACCCAAGATGACATTGCGCCTAATTCGTTAATACCTTCTTGTAAAACCTGACCGGTTTTATCTTCACGGTAGTACGCCACTTGATCAGAATCTTGTGGAATATATTTTTGGCCTTCGTGAGCATAAATACCCACTTGACGGAATAAACCTTCCATACCAAAAGTACGTGCTTCATCAGGAATAATCGGCACAATACGCTTGCCAATACCTTTGTCTTTCAATAACGCAGTTAATACTCGGACAAACGCCATCGTTGACGAGATTTCACGGCCATTAGAGCCTTTTAAAATCGAATCAAAAATTTTCAATGAAGGAATTTCTAACTCTTCAGTGAATTTTTCACGGCGTTGCGGTAAATAACCTAATAATGCTTCACGGCGACTCTTTAAGTATTTCACTTCTTCAGAGTCTGGACCTGGATGATAGAAAGGCAAATCTTCTAGCTGGTCATCAGGGATCGGGATATTGAAACGATCGCGGAAGTAACGAATAGACTCAGCGCCCATCTTCTTCACGTTGTGAGCGATGTTTTTACCTTCGCCTGCATCACCTAAACCGTAACCTTTAACTGTTTTAGCTAAAATAACGGTTGGGCGACCTTTGGTTTTTTGTGCATGTTCAAGTGCAGCGTAAACTTTAACAGGATCATGACCACCACGGTTTAAACGCCAAATGTCATCATCTGACATGTTAGCAACCATTTCGGCAGTTTCTGGGTACTTACCAAAGAAATGCTCACGCGTGTACGCGCCGCCTTTGGCTTTACAGTTTTGGTATTCACCGTCTACGGTTTCTTCCATTAACTGCAATAATTTACCGCTAGTATCACGAGCCAATAACGGATCCCAATAGCGTCCCCAAATCACTTTAACCACTTCCCAGCCTGCGCCGCGGAATTCGCCTTCAAGTTCTTGGATAATTTTACCGTTACCACGAACAGGACCATCAAGACGCTGTAAGTTACAGTTAACGATAAATACTAAGTTATCTAATTCTTCACGTGCAGCTAAACCAATAGCACCTAATGCTTCTGGCTCATCACACTCACCGTCACCTAAGAAACAGTAAACAGTCTGCTTAGAGCAATCTTTTAAACCACGGTCAGTTAAATACTTCAAATAACGCGCTTGGTAAATCGCTTGAATAGGACCTAGACCCATCGATACCGTCGGGAACTGCCAGTAAGTAGGCATTAACTTAGGGTGTGGGTACGAAGAAAGACCTTTGCCATCAACTTCTTGACGGAAGTTGGCCATTTGGTCTTCAGTAATACGGCCTTCAAGGAACGAACGCGCATAAATACCGGGTGCGATATGGCCTTGGAAATACACCAAATCACCACCGTCATGCTCGTTAGGCGCACGGAAGAAATGGTTAAAACACACATCGTAAATTGTCGCACTAGACGCGAAACTTGAGATATGGCCACCAAGCTCTAAATCTTTCTTAGAACCGCGTAACACCATCGCCAATGCATTCCAGCGAATAATCGCCCGAATACGGCGTTCCATTTCTTGGTTGCCAGGCATGTTTGGCTCTTGGCCTGCTGGAATCGTGTTTAAATACGCAGTAGTCGCGTTATACGGTAAGTGAGTACCGTTACGGCGAGCTTTGTCGATTAATTTTTCGAGTAAAAAGTGTGCACGTTCAGGCCCTTCTTGCTCTAACACAGCTTGTAGAGCATCAACCCACTCTTGGGTTTCTGATGGGTCTAAATCTTGAAGCATATCTTCAGACATCTCGCAGTCCTTCTCTATATACGGATTATATTTCGGCTTTTTGCTGCTTGTTGACACAGCAAAAGTGTATTCTTATTCAAAGTGACAAGTGTTACACGCCGCTCTTTAAACGGCGCAAACTACGTTGCAACCGACTGTCTTCTTCTCTTACTGACAACATGACTTCTTCGATGTAGCTTAAATGCTCATTCGAAGCTTCACGTGCAGCGTCTGGGTCCCGGCGTATAATCGCAGCCAGTAACGCGCGTCTGTGATCATTTGCCATGGTGGAAGCTTCTTCGCGTATGCTTAAAAGCTCCAAATTTTGTGCGACATTTTTGTGCAGCACAGGGGTTAAACTTAATACTAAATGCAACATAGCAACATTGTGTGACGCCTCAGCAACCGCACGATAAAAACGTACAATGGCAGCAGCTTTGGCCTCAATATTCGTCGCAGCTTCTACTTCAATAATTCGTTTTTGAATATTCTGCATATCCGCATCGGTGCCGCGCAGCGCAGCATAATACGCCATCATGCCTTCTGTGGCGTGACGGAATTCGAGTAAGTCATACTGACTTTCTGAGTCGTTATGCATTAATTCAACGATAGGATCGGCAAGACTTTGCCACAGTTGTTCTTTAACATAGGTGCCACCGCCTTGACGACGCATGAGCAACCCTTTAGCTTCTAATTTTTGAATCGCTTCACGTAATGAAGGACGAGACACTTCAAATTGTACCGCGAGTTCGCGTTCAGGAGGTAGTTTCTGACCAGGCTGCAAACTGCCTTCAAGGATCATCCGCTCCAATTGCTCCATGATCACATCAGAAATTTTTGGCTGGTTAATCTTAATATAAGCCATGTAGCGCTCTGCTCCCTAAACAAGCAATTGTCAATTGGTCTTACCAATTAATATGAGAGAGCGCACTTTATCAAATCATACAAGCCATGTCTAGTTATCAGCATACCGACAAAAGAACACCGCTTTGTTTAAAACGCTCAAGCCCAGAGCATAACTGAAATTTATGCATAAGGGGTCAGACCATTTATCCGAAAAATCCTAGAAACTAGAGCGCTACGCTGCTAGAAGCTATAAAATCTCAGCAGCGAAGCTGTCCTAGCAGGACGTAGTCCGCCCTAGAAGCGCAGCGCACTAAAGTCTAGCTAACAAAACCAAAAATAGTTAATACAGAAACCATGGTTAGCAATAACACAAAATTACGCTTACTCAATGCCAGTAATGCCAAAGTAGATTGCACACTCAACGGCGCATTTCCTGCTTCAGGTAAAGACTCTGCGGCAACCGCAGTATGGGTCACTATTGTTTTAGCTTCAGTATTAACACTTAAACCATATTGTCTCCAAGCGCTTAACCCTTCACTAAACTGGCCACTTAACACATAACCAAAGCTAAACACCCGACTTGGTAGCCAATCAAATATCATCTGTAAACGATCTACCAATGGCATTTCAAGCTTATTCTTACTGTTGTACTCACTATAAAAACGTACCGTACAATATAAAATGGCACCAACAGGGCCTAAAAATATTAAATATAATGCCACCGCGCCGTAATAGCGGTAATTAATCCACGCCACCGTTTGGCCTACTTTGCGGCCTAAATCCTGTTCGTCCACGACATCCAAAGACTCTGTAGGATCCAACTCGCTAGCGTAACGATAACAAGCTTGTACATCGCCGCGACATGCCGCTTGAATATACTGCTTAAACACACTTCGTAATGTTTGGTGACTAAAACAAATAATCGATATCAACACCCAAAACAATAAGCTCAATAAATCAAAAAAAATGCCATCAAGCAGAAAACTGATTAACAGGACTAATAAGGCAGGTAACACGATTGCAATCACGACACCAACTTCGGATTTTAGCGACTGGCTATCCCAAAACTGCTTTTGGTAACGCGTCATCACACTATCGAACTGCCAACCACTCGGCAGAAGCTTCATACGCTCAACTAGAATTGCCACTAATAATGAAAATAACGCCATGAATATCCTTTTAACTTCTATTCAGTTGCTGCTGTCGCCATTAAAAAACAGTTCTTACGTGGGCGATAGCTACAAATGTTATCCAACAAATTCAATCCAACAACAACTATGTCCATAAGACTAGCCTAGGCAACGGCAATGGCTTGCTTATATCGAGACCAATCAAAACTAAAACCTGGGTCTGTTTTACGCCCTGGTGCAATATCACAATGGCCGACAATATTATTTACGTTAATCATAGGATACTGCGCCATTAACTCCAATGTTAACAGCATTAATTGATGATATTGCTCATCGGTATAACCACTACTATCGGTGCCTTCCAGCTCAATACCAATCGCAAAGTCGTTACAGCCCGTACGCCCGTTGAATTCAGAGATACCAGCATGCCATGCTCTATCATCACAGCTCACATACTGCACGACTTCACCATCGCGGCGAATTAAAAAATGCGCCGAGACTTGCAAGCCTGCCAACTCAGCAAAACTGTCGTCAGCCTCAGTATCTAAGCAGCCTTGAAAAAGTGCATCAATGTGCGGTAAGCCAAAACAACCCGCCGGTAAACTAATATTGTGGATCACCAACAAACTCACCTCATCTGTTGGCCGTGAATTAAAATGTGGCGAAATACACTTTCTAGCGCTGGCTAACCAGCCTTGTTTTAATAAGCCTTTTGGCATATCCATCCTTCTAAACATAACTAGATAACTTCAACAAGAGTGAAGAGATGAGATTGTAAGCCAAAATCAGAATGTTTGGCCTATTGGATATCAAACTTGTCATTCGCTTTGCTAACTAGGTGCGACCACTTATCACTCGTAATGTGAGTACTAAGCTTATTGTAAGTCAATGCAATACAGTTAGCGGAGCAAAGAATTATTTGATCACCACCTATTATCCCGAGTTAAGCATCTTTAACCATTCTCAATCTGAATTTAACAGCATAAAAGAGAAAAACCAACGCTGAAAATTGCCGACTGGATAGTGTCAGTATATAGCCAAGTTATGGTAATCTTTAACAAATGCTTTCTGTAACAAACACTCCGTTGAATGCAGATACTGTTTAGCCTTATCACACTCTTTAGCAAGGACTTTGCTTATGTTAGAAAACGACATCCGCCATGCAGTGCAAACAGCGCTTGATGAAGACTTAGGTCACACAGCCCATAATACCATTCACGATATGCTCAATGCTGATATTACCGCTCAGCTTATCCCAGCAGACAAACACGTTTCCGGTGCGTTAATCACCCGCGAAGATGGGGTTTTTTGCGGTAAAGCGTGGGCAGAGCAAGTATTTAATCAACTAGGCAGTGAAGTCGTGCTGCATTGGCATGTTGATGACGGTGATTTAATTGTAGCCAATCAATTGTTATGCGAACTATCTGGCCCAGCACGCGCGATTTTAACTGGCGAACGTACGGCAATGAACTTCATTCAAACCTTGTCAGGGGTAGCCAGCTTAACCAAACTGTACGTTAATAAACTTGCAGGTACTCATACTCAATTGCTCGATACCCGTAAAACTATTCCAGGTCTTCGCACGGCCCAAAAATATGCAGTAACCTGCGGTGGCGGCAAAAACCATCGCATTGGTTTATTCGATGCGTTCTTAATCAAAGAAAACCACATAATGGCTTGCGGCGGCATTTCAAAAGCCATTACAGCTGCACGCGCTTTAGATAGTAACAAGCCGGTAGAAGTCGAAGTAGAGTCACTTGAGGAGCTAACCCAAGCACTCGATGGCGGAGCCGATATCATTATGCTCGACAATTTCGACGTCACCATGATGGTCGATGCAGTGAGCCTTAATAATCGTTATAAAGATCAAGATAAAGGCGCTAAGTTAGAAGTTTCAGGTAATGTCACTTTAGACACCCTAGCCACCTTTGCACAAACTGGAGTTGATTATATTTCAGTAGGTGCCTTGACGAAGCATGTCAAAGCATTAGATTTATCTTTGAGATTAAAGGCTTAATACTTTTATTTGCTAGGTTCTAGAACGGACTGCGTCCAGCTAGGTCGCTGCGCTTCTAGAACCTAGGCTTTTAGCTCGTATCTCATCACTTGCCACAGCTTGCTATCTCTCGTCACCGTATGTCACCGCTTGCTACCAATATTTTATAGCATCTAACAGCGCAGCGTTCTAGAACCTAGGCCTTTTAGTTTTTACCCTGCGACAACGCTAAAGCAGAGATGTTGAAATAATTTGGGTATAAACCTGCCACATCGACCATCAAAAAAGCGCCAGCAAAATGGCGTTTGTTGCAGTATTGTCAAATAAAATCATCTACACACCTAACACGTCAAAAAACATATAGGGTATAATGTGCGGAAAATGTGAAAACAGAGCCTTTTTAGACATTTATTTTTAATTTGTATCATAAAACTATTCCTTTTCTAAGCCTTTTATACTAACGTTTAGCGTAGGCGAGTTGGCCTTTCGGCCATGTACTGCAATAATAAAGTTGTAAAAAACGTCTATGCTTTATCAATTGTGTAACATTGATTCAACGCTTTCTTATTGATATCGATATTACGAATTAATAAAACGAGCGTTTTACACTAGTATCGCAGCTCAGCCGAAATGCTATACTGACACAATAAAGTAAGTAGCTGGTTGTTATCCATTAATGACAGAATTCACAGTCAAATGGATAATAAACATAGCGATGGCTAAACTATAAAACGAGTGATACTGAATATGTTTCATAGGTTTAGTCCTCTAAAGCACATTTTAGAAAGAAAGAATTAACAAACCTTGTCATCATGGACACATAAAACTTTAATCATTGCACGCAATGGTGAAAGTAATATGCACAAGCGACGACATAAACGACATCGTGACAATTAATGTCACATATTTGTGTCTGTAAGGCGTTAGGCATATGGATTGCCATTTAGTACACTCAACTATAAACAAGTGTGCAAAATATCTAGGATTGAAACTGCCACAGCCTATTTTACGGAGAGAAAAATGAAAGGTATTAACCAAATCAAAAACGCTAAGGGTTTCACTCTTATCGAATTAATGATCGTAGTCGCGATCATCGGTATTTTAGCTGCAATCGCACTGCCTGCTTATCAAGACTTCACTAAACGTGGTCATGTTTCTGAAGGTTTAAGTTTAGCTGCTGGAGCAAAAGCTTCAGTGACAGAATATTACGCGACTCAAGGTGCATTTCCTACAACCAACGCACTTGCAGGGCTTGCTGCTGCTACGGATATTAAAGGTAATGCTGTAGTCAGTGTAACAGTTGGAGCTCTTGGACAAATCACAGTTTTGTTTAATGACAAAGTTTTAGCAACTTCTACATTAACTTTAACTCCATCACTTGCAGCAAATTCGACAGGAAGTATATCTTGGACATGTGCTGCTGGTACAGCAATGGAAGATGCTTGGATTCCATCAAACTGCCGTTAATATCGTTTTTATTTTAAAAGGCAGCATTTAGCTGCCTTTTTACTTTACATCATTCGAGATGTAGAATTATTTTATTTAAGTAGGTAATTTACATGTCATCAGCTGCCGTTCATTTAGGACTATCAACTTTATTTATCCGTAAAGGCCTCCTAAACGAAGAGCAAATATCAACTTCCATTTCCGAATCTCGAAAGCACAAACAATCCTTAGTCACGACATTAGTAAACTCCAAGTTCCTTTCTGCTCGCGAAATAGCTGAACTGTGCTATGAAGAGTATGGCACCCCATTACTTGATTTAAATGAATTTGATGTAACTGGTATCGCAGATGAGCTACTCAATAAAAAGCTCATAGAGAAACATAAATGCTTACCTCTCTTCAAGCGTGGTAATCGTCTTTACATCGCCACATCAGATCCAACCAATATTGCTGCTCTTGAGGATTTTCAATTTAGTCTAGGTCTCCATGCCGAAGCTATTTTGGTTGAAGATGACAAATTGCTAAAAGCGCTAGAAAAAATCATCGAAGATGATATCTCTGGTTTGGACTTAGCTGGCGCAGATGAAGAAGCCTTAGCCAATATGGAAGTGGCTGATACAGAAAGACGTGACGAACCAAGCGGAGATAGCAGTGACGATGCACCTATTGTAATCTATATTAATAAAATTCTCACCGATGCTATTCGTAAAGGCGCCTCTGATTTACATTTTGAGCCTTACGAAAAACGCTATCGTATCCGCTTTCGAATTGATGGTATCTTGCATGAAGTATCTGAACCACCAGTCAATCTATCCAACCGTATTTCAGCCCGCTTAAAAGTGATGTCGAAACTCGATATTGCTGAGCGTCGAGTTCCGCAAGATGGCCGCATTAAAATGAAGCTGTCGCGCACCAAATCAATCGATTTCCGTGTCAGTAGCTTGCCGACCATTTGGGGCGAGAAGATCGTGATGCGTATTTTGGATTCATCTTCCGCTCAGTTGGGGATTGAAAAGCTCGGTTATGAAGATGATCAACGCTTATTATACGAAGAAATGCTCGCTAAACCTCAAGGGATGATATTAGTCACTGGCCCTACGGGTTCAGGTAAAACAGTCTCCTTGTATACTGGCCTCAATATTCTTAATACCGAAGAGCGTAATATATCTACCGCAGAAGATCCGGTCGAAATTAACCTCGAAGGCGTTAACCAAGTACACATTAATTTAAAAGCTGGCCTAACTTTCGCTTCAGCGCTACGATCATTTTTACGTCAAGATCCTGATGTGGTGATGGTTGGTGAAATCCGCGATTTAGAAACTGCAGAGATCGCCATTAAAGCCGCCCAAACGGGTCACTTAGTGTTATCAACATTACATACCAATTCAGCCGCCGAAACCTTAACCCGTTTAATCAATATGGGTGTGCCAGGTTATAACATTGCTAGCTCAGTCAATTTAATTATAGCCCAACGACTTGCCAGGCGCCTATGCCCAGCATGTAAACATGAAGAAGAAATTCCTGTTGCTGAGATGCAGCGCTTAGGCTTCAGTGAAGCTAATATCGCCAAAGGTTTTACCGTATTCAAACCAATTGGTTGTGAGCTATGCTCAGGTGGTTATAAAGGCCGAGTGGGTATATACGAAGTGATGAAAATGAGCGATGAAATAGCGCGTACAATTATGGAAGGCGGTAACTCACTCCAAATTGCCACCCTTGCCAAGCAGCAAGGTATGCGCGATTTACGTCAATCAGGATTGCTCAAAGTCATTCACGGCGTGACTAGCATCGCGGAAATTAACCGTGTAACCAGCTTTTAATTCAGCTATAGTCAAATCAATTATAGTAAATCTACTATTTAATTGATTATTCTCTATTAACAATAATGGGTTAACGTGGTGCAGCGAAAAACAAAAGGATTGGCTAAATGGCCACAATAACAGCAAAGAAAAAGCCAAAGGCGAAAAAAAAAACCAAACACCAACCTAAGGTTTTTACTTACCAATGGAAGGGTGTTAATCGTGATGGTCAACGTACTTCTGGTGAGTTGAAAGGATCCACGATTGCTGAAATCCGTAGTGTGTTAAAAGCACAAGGTGTCACCCCTAAAGGGGTGCGTAAAAAGTCGGCGCCTTTATGGAAAACAGAAAAAAGTATTACCGCAATGGATATTGCGATGATTACCCGCCAAATAGCTACCATGCTTGCTGCTGGTGTCCCATTAGTCACAACTATTGAACTTCTTGGCCGTGGCCATGAAAAAGCTAAAGTCCGAGAATTACTGGGTACTATTTTATCCGATGTCCAATCAGGTATTCCACTTTCAGATGCACTAAGACCTCACCGACGATATTTTGATGATTTATATGTCGATTTAGTCGCTGCTGGCGAACATTCTGGCTCACTCGATGCCGTGTTTGATCGTATCGCAACTTATCGTGAAAAAGCTGAACAATTAAAATCTAAAATTAAAAAAGCGATGTTCTATCCTGCTGCTGTCGTAGTTGTAGCAATTGCTGTTACGTCGTTATTGTTGCTTTTTGTTGTGCCCCAATTTGAAGATATATTTAATGGCTTCGGTGCAGAATTACCGGCATTTACTCAAATGATTATTGGTATCTCGCGCTGGTTACAAAGCTCATGGTACTTCTTTGTAATAGCTATTGTTATCGGGATCTGGCTTTTTAGACGAACTCATCGTAATTCTCAAAGTTTTCGCGACCGAATTGACCAAATGGTACTGAAGATACCCGTGATTGGTGACATTCTTCACAAAGCGTCTATGTCGCGTTTTGCTCGAACCTTATCAACAACCTTTGCTGCAGGCGTACCATTAATTGATGGTTTAGAGTCTGCCGCGGGTGCTTCTGGTAACTATGTGTACCGTAAAGCACTATTAAAGGTTCGCCAAGAAGTGATGTCGGGTATGCAGATGAATGTTGCCATGCGCACCACTGGCTTATTTCCAGACATGCTGATTCAAATGGTGATGATTGGTGAAGAATCGGGTGGTTTGGATGAAATGCTTAATAAAGTGGCTAACATATACGAAATGCAAGTTGATGATGCGGTTGATGGTTTATCCAGTTTAATAGAACCCATCATGATGGTAGTCATTGGTACTCTGGTTGGAGGCCTTATTGTTGGTATGTATTTGCCTATTTTCGAAATGGGTAACGTTGTTTAGTTAATAACGAATAAGATTAATTATAAAAAATGACTGAATCTATCTCAAACTTTATTACAACAATGACTCAATACCCTTGGGTCTTTGTTGCGATTAGCTTTATTTTTGCGGCCACCATTGGCAGCTTTCTCAACGTCGTGATCCACCGTTTACCGGTGATGATGAAACGTGAATGGCAAAGCGAATGTAACTTTTATCTCAATGAATATCATCCTGACATTGTAAAACAAGTAGGCACTGAGCGTTTACAGAAAGCCATCGATCCCTTTCCTGAAAAATACAATCTAGTAGTACCAGGTTCCGCCTGCCCTAAATGCAAGGCCAATATAAAGCCTTGGCATAATCTGCCAATATTAGGTTGGCTGATGCTTAAGGGTAAATGTGCCGATTGCAAAACCGGTATTTCAAGCCGCTATCCCATTATTGAACTCTTAACCGGCGTATTAATTGCCGCATTAGCATGGCATTTTGGCCCAACATGGCAATTTGTTTATGCCAGCATTCTAACGTTTGTGTTAGTGGCGTTAACTGGCATCGATTTAGATGAAATGCTATTACCGGACCAACTCACGTTACCAATTCTTTGGTTAGGATTAATCATTAACCTTAAAGGTATTTATACCAGCCCTGAAGACGCGATTATCGGCGCAGCTGCAGGGTATTTAAGTTTGTGGTCGGTATTCTGGTTATTTAAATTAGTCACTGGCAAAGAAGGCATGGGCTACGGTGACTTTAAACTATTAGCCGTTTTTGGTGCCTGGTTAGGCTGGCAAATGTTACCACTAATTATTCTATTATCTTCACTGGTAGGCGCGGTAGTGGGCATTACCATGATTATGGCTAAACAGCTCAACAAAGGTAACCCTATCCCCTTTGGTCCTTATATTGCTGCAGCAGGCTGGATAGCGTTAGTATGGGGACATGACATTCTCAATTGGTATCTTAGTACGTTATGAGCTTAAACAAGTATGTTGTGGGTTTAACTGGCGGCATTGCCAGTGGCAAAACCACCGTGGCTAACTTATTTGCAGAATATGGCATAGACTTAGTGGATGCCGATATTATTGCCCGAGAAGTGGTCTCAATCGGCTCTGATGGGCTAAAAGCGATAGAGCAACACTTTGGTCAGTCACTGCTATTAACCGATGGTAGCCTCGATAGATCAGCTCTGCGAGCACAAGTATTCGATAATCCGCAACAACGTCTATGGCTTAATAATTTGCTCCATCCAATGATCCGCCAAAAGATGCTCGACCAAGTGCAAGCATCAACTTCTTCATATGTAATAATGGTAGTGCCCTTGCTATTTGAGAATCATTTAGATAGTTTAGTTGATACTACTTTGGTTGTAGATATAGCACCAGAGTTACAGATTTCAAGGACGATGCAACGTGATGGTGTCAGTAAACAACAAGTAGAGCATATTCTGGCGAGTCAAATGACTCGAGAACAACGACTCGCTAAAGCTGATAACATTATTGATAATCAAGGAGAATATGAGCTGTTGCGCAGTCAAGTACTTCGTCTGCACCAACAATACTTACAACATGCTGCCGATTTAGAAACTAACGTCAATGACTGATTTAATTTATGAACAACCATTAAATGAAAAAATACGCAGTTATTTACGTATAGAAAACCTTGCCCTACAGTTGCAACAGCATGCCGAACAAGATAATCAACATCAATGTTTTAGTCCCTTATTTGCTCTTGCCGAACTAACTGAACGTTGTGATTATCGCACCGACATTTTAAAAGATATTGAAAAACAGATTCAGATAATTTCTCATTGGCGTACTCACTCAAATGTAGATAACGCTCAAGTGGATCAACTCACCCAAAAGCTAATCGCATTAAAATCGCCACTGCAAGCACAAGAAAGAATTGGCTGCAGCCTTAAACAAGACAAATTTATCTCAGCCTTACGACAGCGTTTCAATATGACTGGAGCATACTGTAATTTTGACTTTCCTCAACTGCACTTTTGGCTTGGCAAAGACTGGCAACATCGACAGCAAGATATTAAAAGTTGGCTTATTCAATACCAGCCTCTACTAGCCCCAATAGCATTACTTCTGGAACTCATTCGAACGACAGCAGATTTTGGTTTATACCAAGCTCCAGTGGGTTTCTATCAAGGCAACTCTGTACAACCGTTGTCATTAATTCGAGTGCAAATAAATTCCAATCAAAACTGCTACCCTACCGTCAGCGGAAATCGAAATCGTTATGCAATTCATTTTGTAGATTTCGATTTACACCGTCATACCAGTGAAACTGTTCAGTTCTCACTAGCAACCTGCACATAAACACTTTAACATCACTAATAATATTAATAACCAAGAATGATTATGCCTTTAACAATTGTAAACTGCCCAATTTGCAGTACCAAAGTTGAATGGAAAGACGAATCCCTATTTAAACCTTTTTGCAGTGAGCGCTGTAAACTGATCGATCTTGGCGACTGGGCCAGCGAGAAACATGCTATTCCGGTTAAGCACGATATAGACCTAGATCTGTTGGATGATTCTGGTTTTGATGAAGGTGACTTCTTCAAACAATAAGTTCAAATTATAAGGGGCAAAACTTGCAAAAAAGAATCCATGTCGCTGTCGGTGTCATCATTAATCAAGATAAGCACATTTTACTGGCTAAAAGGCTCGGACACCTTCATCAAGGAGGAAAGTGGGAATTCCCAGGCGGTAAGGTAGAAACAAATGAAACGGTTACTGAAGCGTTAATCAGAGAGCTCAAAGAGGAAGTCAATCTTGATGTATCTAATTCAACTCCCTTCATGGACATCAGTCATGATTATCCAGATAAACATGTCAGGCTCGACATTCATTTAATTACTGAATTTTCAAACCAAGCGAAAGGTATGGAGCAGCAACAAATTGAATGGGTACCGATCGATAGAATTGCGGAATATGATTTCCCTGAAGCTAATAAACCTATAGTAGAAAAGATATTAGCTGAACTCTGATATTGCTCCTGTCTATCTAAAAACGATTTGAAACAATAAGTCCATTGCTAATAAGGTAATGGACTTAAACCTGTTTTTTATTCACAACCACAAATACTCCTTCTCTTTGAATACTCATTGCATATTAGTATGTATATTCATTTAGCCATAATTCATTGCCACGAATACCATATTATATAATCACTTAAAAACTGAATCGAGATAAATAGTAATAGATCATAGCAATGACATAGGTCCAACAGCGGCTAAAATAGCAGTATAAAAATGATCTTCTTTTTGTAGACCACTTCAAATGAGAAATAATACCATTTACATTAATTGATCAGTATTGCCCACCGCCTAGAACATAATTGAATCACCCTTTCAGATTTGCAATAAAGCGATTCCATGCAATGGAGCACAGCTCAACAATATCGTCATATCAACTAGAACAACGATTGACGAGTTCATTCTGACGAAGACATTGCCACACTTGTTCTATGGGGTTGAGTTCTGGAGAGTTAGGGGGGAAGCTTAAGGATACTAAGGTTATCAGAGTCTTCAGTCAGTTCTTGTTGATGCCAACCTGCGCCGTCCATGATGACCAGAGCATAGCGTCCAAATTCGGTAGCCTCTGAAATTAATGTTAAATGCGCTGACATAAACTCACTGTTGGCATGCGGGGTAATAATGGCCTCTATCACGCCAACCGCGCCCACTCTCAGACAAGCTTTGACGTTGTACACACTCTTTCAGACTTACCTGTTGTTTCGCTGATAATTGAGCGGGTCTACCTGGATTATGTTTATCATCTAGGCCACTATGCCATGAGTTAAATAGTTAGTAACCCAAGTATTTACAATGGTTCTACTGACCTTCAACATGTTGGCAATAGCAGTACGAGAATGACCTTCGGTAAAATGAAGTAATACCATTTACATTAATTAATTGGTCAATTTTGTCCACCGTCTAGAACATAGTTGAATCACCCTTTCTGGCTCTGCAATAAATCGATTCCATGCAATGGAACACTGCTCAACAATATCGTCATATCCACTAAAGCAACGATTTGCGAGTTCATTCTGACGAAGCCATTGCCACACTTGTTCTATAGGGTTGAGTTCTGGCGAATAGGGCGGAAGCTTAAGGATACTAAGGTTATCAAAGTCCTCAGTCAGATCTTGTTGATGCCAACCTGCACCATCCATGATGACCAAAGCATGGCGACCCGATTCGGTTGCCTCTGAAATTAATGTTAAATGCTCCCACATATATTCACTGTTGGCATGCGGGGCAATCATAGCCTCTGTCGTGCCCGTTGCAGGACACACCGCACCATATAAATATGCTGATTCGAACTGTTGTTGCCTTACCGCTCGTGGTCGGGTTCCTTTCGTTGCCCAAATGCGGGTCGTGGTATTTTGCTGACCAAATCTAGCTTCATCTTGAAACCAAACATCAATGCGATCTAACGCCACATGACCAGGGGTGTTAAGGATCGTTGACAGCTGGAAATTTTTTAAAAGCGTCCTGAATATCTTGAGATTGTTTTGGGTGACGAGAACGGGTCGTTATCCATGACAATCCTAATTGATGCAGTAATCTGTAGATATTTGCCTGTTTAAAGGTCACCCCAAATTCAGACTGAATAAAAAGACTGACATCTCTTGCCATCAATCTTCCGCCACTCTCAGGCAAGCTTTGACGTTGTACAAATTCTTTCAGATTTATCAGTTGTTTCGCCGATAGTTGAGCGGGTCTACCTGGATTATGTTTATCATCTAGGCCGCTAATGCCATGAGTTAAATAATGAGTAACCCAAGTATTTACACTGGTTCTACTGACCTTCAGCATGTTGGCTATAGCAGTACGAGAATGACCTTCGGTAAAATGAAGTAAGGCGAGATAACGCATACGTTTACGTGCGCGTTTCTCAGATTTAACTAATGCTGCAAGATTGAGATTATTCATCGATACTGAAGTAAGGAAATGACGAGCAATTAGATCACATATTTAATGTAAATGGTTTCACGACTCTTTTCAAGTCAATTAGGCGCCTGAAAATGACCTACTTCGCATGGGCATATCGTCCACACAAGCATTATGCTCATATTAACCAAACCGTAATTTCAACAAATGACAGACGTAAAAAAGCCCGCTACATAATAGCGGGCTGTTTCACGACTCTTTCAAGTCAATTAGGCGCCTGGAAATGACCTACTCTCGCATGGGGAGACCCCACACTACCATCGGCGATACTGTGTTTCACTTCTGAGTTCGGAATGGGATCAGGTGGTGCCACAGCTCTATGGTTTCCAGACAAATTTGTTTATCTAACGCACTAATTCTTCATTAGGCATTAAATAATAATTCGGAAAGCTGATTGCTTTTACTCTTATTAAGAGTCTTGAGTTCACACTGTTTAAGCGCCTCATTCTAACACTAAGGTTAGTAAAACCCATCTGGGTTGTATGGTTAAGCCTCACGGGTCATTAGTACAAGTTAGCTCAACGCCTCACAACGCTTACACACCTTGCCTATCAACGTAGTAGTCTCCTACGGCCCTTTAGAGAGCTTAAAGCTCTAGGGATGACTCATCTTAGGGCTCGCTTCCCGCTTAGATGCTTTCAGCGGTTATCGATTCCGAACGTAGCTACCGGGCAATGCCATTGGCATGACAACCCGAACACCAGCGGTTCGTCCACTCCGGTCCTCTCGTACTAGGAGCAGCTCCCTTCAATCATCCAACGCCCACGGCAGATAGGGACCGAACTGTCTCACGACGTTCTGAACCCAGCTCGCGTACCACTTTAAATGGCGAACAGCCATACCCTTGGGACCGACTTCAGCCCCAGGATGTGATGAGCCGACATCGAGGTGCCAAACACCGCCGTCGATATGAACTCTTGGGCGGTATCAGCCTGTTATCCCCGGAGTACCTTTTATCCGTTGAGCGATGGCCCTTCCATTCAGAACCACCGGATCACTATGACCTACTTTCGTACCTGCTCGACGTGTATGTCTCGCAGTTAAGCTGGCTTATGCCATTGCACTAACCGTACGATGTCCGACCGTACTTAGCCAACCTTCGTGCTCCTCCGTTACTCTTTGGGAGGAGACCGCCCCAGTCAAACTACCCACCAGGCACTGTCCTCAACCCCGATAAGGGGCCAGAGTTAGAACATCAAAACTACAAGGGTGGTATTTCAAGATTGACTCCACTCAGACTAGCGTCCAAGCTTCAAAGTCTCCCACCTATCCTACACATGTAGGTTCAATGTTCAGTGCCAAGCTATAGTAAAGGTTCACGGGGTCTTTCCGTCTAGCCGCGGGTATACGGCATCTTCACCGCAATTTCAACTTCACTGAGTCTCGGCTGGAGACAGCGTGGCCATCATTACGCCATTCGTGCAGGTCGGAACTTACCCGACAAGGAATTTCGCTACCTTAGGACCGTTATAGTTACGGCCGCCGTTTACCGGGGCTTCGATCATGAGCTTCTCCGAAGATAACCCAATCAATTAACCTTCCGGCACCGGGCAGGCGTCACACCGTATACGTCATCTTGCGATTTTGCACAGTGCTGTGTTTTTGATAAACAGTTGCAGCCACCTGGTATCTGCGACTGCCGTCAGCTTAGGGAGCAAGTCCCATCACCAACAGCAGCGTACCTTCTCCCGAAGTTACGGTACCATTTTGCCTAGTTCCTTCAGCCGAGTTCTCTCAAGCGCCTTGGTATTCTCTACCCGACCACCTGTGTCGGTTTGGGGTACGATTCCCACTAACCTGAAGCTTAGAAGATTTTCCTGGAAGCATGGCATCAACTACTTCATCACCGTAGTGACTCGTCATCAGCTCTCAGCCTGTACATTAAAGTACGATTTCCCGGATTTGCCTAAGAAATCAACCTACCACCTTAAACGCGGACTACCAACGCCGCGCTAGCCTAGCCTTCTCCGTCTCTCCATCGCAGTTAGCGGAAGTACAGAAATATTAATCTGTTTCCCATCGATTACGCCTTTCGGCCTCACCTTAGGGGTCGACTCACCCTGCCCCGATTAACGTTGGACAGGAACCCTTGGTCTTCCGGCGAGGGAGTTTTTCACTCCCTTTATCGTTACTCATGTCAGCATTCGCACTTCTGATACGTCCAGTGTGGGTTACCCCTTCACCTTCAACCGCTTACAGAACGCTCCTCTACCGCGCACTTCTAATGAAATGCACCCGTAGCTTCGGTGGTATGTTTAGCCCCGTTAAATCTTCCGCGCAGGCCGACTCGACTAGTGAGCTATTACGCTTTCTTTAAATGATGGCTGCTTCTAAGCCAACATCCTAGCTGTCTAAGCCTTCCCACATCGTTTCCCACTTAACATACACTTTGGGACCTTAGCTGACGGTCTGGGTTGTTTCCCTTTTGACAACGGACGTTAGCACCCGCTGTCTGTCTCCCGAGTAGTACTCATTGGTATTCGGAGTTTGCAAAGGGTTGGTAAGTCGGGATGACCCCCTAGCCTTAACAGTGCTCTACCCCCAATGGTATTCGCTCGAGGCGCTACCTAAATAGCTTTCGAGGAGAACCAGATATCTCCGAGTTTGATTGGCCTTTCACCCCCAGCCACAAGTCATCCGCTCATTTTTCAACATAAGTCGGTTCGGTCCTCCAGTTGATGTTACTCAACCTTCAACCTGCCCATGGCTAGATCACTCGGTTTCGGGTCTACACCTTGCAACTAAACGCGCAGTTAACACTCGGTTTCCCTACGGCTCCGCTATTCGCTTAACCTCGCTACAAAATGTAAGTCGCTGACCCATTATACAAAAGGTACGCAGTCACGGTCTCAAGAACCGCTCCCACTGCTTGTACGTATACGGTTTCAGGTTCTATTTCACTCCCCTCACAGGGGTTCTTTTCGCCTTTCCCTCACGGTACTGGTTCACTATCGGTCAGTCAGGAGTATTTAGCCTTGGAGGATGGTCCCCCCATATTCAAACAGGATGTCACGTGTCCCGCCTTACTCGTTTTCATCTATGGTTAGTTTTCATGTACGGGGCTATCACCCTGTGCCGCTGTGCTTTCCAACACATTCCACTAACACCCCATAGACTTAAGGGCTAATCCCCGTTCGCTCGCCGCTACTAGGGGAATCTCGGTTGATTTCTTTTCCTCCGGGTACTTAGATGTTTCAGTTCCCCGGGTTTGCCTCACAACACTATGTATTCATGTTGTGATACATGCTTATGCATGTGGGTTTCCCCATTCGGATATCGTTAGCTCAAATGCTTATTACTAGCTCGCCAACGCTTTTCGCAAGTTATTACGTCCTTCATCGCCTCTGACTGCCAAGGCATCCACCGTATACGCTTGGTCACTTAACCATACAACCCAAATGAGTTTCACACCCTTGAATTAACAAGAGAAGAGCTCTGGGTCATATCATGACCAGCTGGTTTTTACTTGTCTCACCTCCAGGGTAGGAAGTGGACTCGCCTTAGTTTTTTAGAATATTCAAGACACTTAAACAGTGTTTTGAGAACTCAAGTGTTAATGCTTTCGCATTAACGTTTTTCGCACTAACGTGATCACACAAACGACAACGAATCATCATTTATGCGCCTTTAGTTAGTACTATCAGCTTTCCAAATTGTTAAAGAACAACACTTAACCGGCAAACGGTGTGTTTCACTCTACTTCCGAAGAAGTTAACAAGTAATCTGTGTGAACACTCACATGCATCTCTGCACTTTAGGTATTGAGTTAGTCGTATAGGTAAGGAGGTGATCCAGCCCCAGGTTCCCCTAGGGCTACCTTGTTACGACTTCACCCCAGTCATGAACCACAAAGTGGTGAGCGTTCTCCCGAAGGTTAAACTACCCACTTCTTTTGCAGCCCACTCCCATGGTGTGACGGGCGGTGTGTACAAGGCCCGGGAACGTATTCACCGTGGCATTCTGATCCACGATTACTAGCGATTCCGACTTCACGGAGTCGAGTTGCAGACTCCGATCCGGACTACGACGTACTTTGTGAGATTAGCTCCACCTCGCGGCTTTGCAACCCTCTGTATACGCCATTGTAGCACGTGTGTAGCCCTACTCGTAAGGGCCATGATGACTTGACGTCGTCCCCACCTTCCTCCGGTTTATCACCGGCAGTCTCCCTAGAGTTCCCACCATTACGTGCTGGCAAATAAGGATAGGGGTTGCGCTCGTTGCGGGACTTAACCCAACATTTCACAACACGAGCTGACGACAGCCATGCAGCACCTGTCTCACAGTTCCCGAAGGCACAAGTCCATCTCTGGTCTCTTCTGTGGATGTCAAGAGTAGGTAAGGTTCTTCGCGTTGCATCGAATTAAACCACATGCTCCACCGCTTGTGCGGGCCCCCGTCAATTCATTTGAGTTTTAACCTTGCGGCCGTACTCCCCAGGCGGTCTACTTAATGCGTTAGCTTGGGAGCCCAGTGACTAAGTCACCAAACTCCGAGTAGACATCGTTTACGGCGTGGACTACCAGGGTATCTAATCCTGTTTGCTCCCCACGCTTTCGTGCATGAGCGTCAGTCTTTGTCCAGGGGGCCGCCTTCGCCACCGGTATTCCTCCAGATATCTACGCATTTCACCGCTACACCTGGAATTCTACCCCCCTCTACAAGACTCTAGTTCGCCAGTTCCAAATGCAATTCCCAGGTTGAGCCCGGGGATTTCACATCTGGCTTAACAAACCGCCTGCGCACGCTTTACGCCCAGTAATTCCGATTAACGCTCGGACCCTCCGTATTACCGCGGCTGCTGGCACGGAGTTAGCCGGTCCTTCTTCTGTAGGTAACGTCACAGTAATAGTTTATTAAACTATTACCTTTCCTCCCTACTGAAAGTGCTTTACAACCCGAAGGCCTTCTTCACACACGCGGCATGGCTGCATCAGGGTTTCCCCCATTGTGCAATATTCCCCACTGCTGCCTCCCGTAGGAGTCTGGGCCGTGTCTCAGTCCCAGTGTGGCTGATCATCCTCTCAGAACAGCTAGGGATCGTCGCCTTGGTGAGCCATTACCTCACCAACTAGCTAATCCCACCTAGGTTCATCCAATCGCGGAAGGCCCGAAGGTCCCCTCCTTTCCCCCGTAGGGCGTATGCGGTATTAGCAGTCGTTTCCAACTGTTATCCCCCTCGACTGGGCAGATCCCTAGGCATTACTCACCCGTCCGCCGCTCGTCACCTCAGGAGCAAGCTCCCTTGTGTTACCGCTCGACTTGCATGTGTTAGGCCTGCCGCCAGCGTTCAATCTGAGCCATGATCAAACTCTTCAATTAAAGTTTTTTGAAACCCGAAGGTTTCGGCTCAATGAATTCTGATTGCTTTATCAACCGAAGCTGACAAAGTCTTTGTACATATTACTATGAACATTCATCGTTGCATTGAGTTTAAATTTTTTGATTGCCAACATTCCGAAGAACAGAAGACAATTTCGAATAACTCAATACCTGTGAATGTCCACACAGATTTCTTGTTTAGATTGTTAAAGAACGTTGATATCAATTTTTCAGACATCACCATAAGACGCTAGGTCGTTGGCTTGGGGTGCGTATTCTACGCTTTCCCGTGTTGGCGTCAAGTGTTTTTTCAAACTTTCTTTTCGCCTTGAACTCAGTGTTTTTAAGCACTTAATTCAACCTGACTCGGTAACCGCTTACGCTGTCTGCCGTGTCAGTGGATGCGCATTATAGGCACCACACGTTTTTGCGCAAGGCCTTTTTGAACTAATTTATCAATTAATTTTTATACTTAACTTAACACCACATTAAGCACACCTTACCCACAGACTTACCCACAATTATGGATCATTAGATTCATATTTTACCCATGGTCAGATAGGCAAGCATATTAACGCTTTTGATTATGGGCTTTGCATTTGTTCACTATGCTGCCCAAAGTTAGATAAATCATGTTTAGCCAGTAATATAATCAAGGTAAAAATAATGCGTACTGACACACTTTTGTGTAATCAATTAAAAAAGAAACCTAAAGAGTTGCGTCATAACATCAATTATCGGCATGAGACACCTTACCGCATATGCCGATATTGATGGATAAAGGTTAGACAGTATTATCGAATGAGAATATTCGCATTTATCGTTATTCAGAAAGGGAATTAAATCATTATTGGAGGATTACCGACTCAGCTGTCATTAAACGAGACAAGCATCGTTACAAGATAACCAATAATGAATCTACGATTTCGCATCACTTGTTCAAGTGGCAGTTTAATCTCAGTGTAATAAACAAGGTTAATGATGTTTGTTTGGCCAGGAACAAAATGGCTCTATTTAGTCGTGGTAATGGAGATATACGCGAGGACATGGTTGGTTGAACTTGCTCTGAAAGTACAAATACCAATTTGGCTTGTGCAACATTAAAAATGTAATTTTAAATTGTGGATATATCAAATGCCCCAGAATCGAAATTGCAGAGATAACGAAGTAATGGAACGTTTTTCTCGAAGCTTTAAACACAACGGATGCCAAAGTATGGCTACAGCAATTTTGATGAAATGAAGCTCACTGCTCTGAATGACTTACTAGGGGACAACAAGACGTGATTGTTGCAATAACAACTATATGTCCTTCCGACAACTACTGACATGACAGCATAGAGACGCAACCCCGTTTAAGTACAGATTTAGTTGGTCACATCACTGATTTAATTATGTTCTAGGCGATGGGCAATGTTCTAAGCGATGGTCAATTTTGTCCACCGTCTAGAACATAGTTGAATCACCCTTTCCGGCTCTGCAATAAATCGATTCCATGCAATGGAACACTGCTCAACAATATCGTCATATCCACTAAAGCAACGATTTGCGAGTTCATTCTGACGAAGCCATTGCCACACTTGTTCTATAGGGTTGAGTTCTGGCGAATAGGGCGGAAGCTTAAGGATACTAAGGTTATCAAAGTCCTCAGTCAGATCTTGTTGATGCCAACCTGCACCATCCATGATGACCAAAGCATGGCGACCCGATTCGGTAGCCTCTGAAATTAATGTTAAATGCTCCCACATATATTCACTGTTGGCATGCGGGGCAATAATAGCCTCTGTCGTGCCCGTTGCAGGACACACCGCACCATATAAATATGCTGATTCGAACTGTTGTTGCCTTACCGCTCGTGGTCGGGTTCCTTTCGTTGCCCAAATGCGGGTCGTGGTATTTTGCTGACCAAATCTAGCTTCATCTTGAAACCAAACATCAATGCGATCTAACGCCACATGACCAGGGGTGTTAAGGATCGTTGACAGCTGGAAGTTTTTTAAAAGCGTCCTGAATATCTTGAGATTGTTTTGGGTGTCGAGAGCGGGTCGTTATCCATGACAATCCTAATTGATGCAGTAATCTGTAGATATTTGCCTGTTTAAAGGTCACCCCAAATTCAGACTGAATAAAAAGACTGACATCTCTTGCCATCAATCTTCCGCCACTCTCAGACAAGCTTTGACGTTGTACAAATTCTTTCAGATTTACCAGTTGTTTCGCCGATAGTTGAGCGGGTCTACCTGGATTATGTTTATCATCTAGGCCGCTAATGCCATGAGTTAAATAATGAGTAACCCAAGTATTTACACTGGTTCTACTGACCTTCAGCATGTTGGCTATAGCAGTACGAGAATGACCTTCGGTAAAATGAAGTAAGGCGAGATAACGCATACGTTTACGTGCGCGTTTCTCAGATTTAACTAATGCTGCAAGATTGAGATTATTCATCGATACTGAAGTAAGGAAATGACGAGCAATTAGATCACATATTTAATGTAAATGGTATTAAAGCTAATTGTCATTAAATTACGGACATAAAAAAGCCCGCTATTATATAGCGGGCTGTTTCACGACTCTTTCAAGTCAATTAGGCGCCTGGAAATGACCTACTCTCGCATGGGGAAACCCCACACTACCATCGGCGATACTGTGTTTCACTTCTGAGTTCGGAATGGGATCAGGTGGTGCCACAGCTCTATGGTTTCCAGACAAACTCTTCTCTAGGACGTAACACTAGATTATTCTTGGTGCTGATACCCAGAATCGAACTGGGGACCTCATCCTTACCAAGGATGCGCTCTACCAACTGAGCCATATCAGCAAAAGCTACTATTTGAAGCTTAATAGGCGCCTGGAAATGACCTACTCTCGCATGGGGAGACCCCACACTACCATCGGCGATACTGTGTTTCACTTCTGAGTTCGGAATGGGATCAGGTGGTGCCACAGCTCTATGGTTTCCAGACAAATTTGTTTATCTAACGCACTAATTCTTCATTAGGCATTAAATAATAATTCGGAAAGCTGATTGCTTTTACTCTTATTAAGAGTCTTGAGTTCACACTGTTTAAGCGCCTCATTCTAACACTAAGGTTAGTAAAACCCATCTGGGTTGTATGGTTAAGCCTCACGGGTCATTAGTACAAGTTAGCTCAACGCCTCACAACGCTTACACACCTTGCCTATCAACGTAGTAGTCTCCTACGGCCCTTTAGAGAGCTTAAAGCTCTAGGGATGACTCATCTTAGGGCTCGCTTCCCGCTTAGATGCTTTCAGCGGTTATCGATTCCGAACGTAGCTACCGGGCAATGCCATTGGCATGACAACCCGAACACCAGCGGTTCGTCCACTCCGGTCCTCTCGTACTAGGAGCAGCTCCCTTCAATCATCCAACGCCCACGGCAGATAGGGACCGAACTGTCTCACGACGTTCTGAACCCAGCTCGCGTACCACTTTAAATGGCGAACAGCCATACCCTTGGGACCGACTTCAGCCCCAGGATGTGATGAGCCGACATCGAGGTGCCAAACACCGCCGTCGATATGAACTCTTGGGCGGTATCAGCCTGTTATCCCCGGAGTACCTTTTATCCGTTGAGCGATGGCCCTTCCATTCAGAACCACCGGATCACTATGACCTACTTTCGTACCTGCTCGACGTGTATGTCTCGCAGTTAAGCTGGCTTATGCCATTGCACTAACCGTACGATGTCCGACCGTACTTAGCCAACCTTCGTGCTCCTCCGTTACTCTTTGGGAGGAGACCGCCCCAGTCAAACTACCCACCAGGCACTGTCCTCAACCCCGATAAGGGGCCAGAGTTAGAACATCAAAACTACAAGGGTGGTATTTCAAGATTGACTCCACTCAGACTAGCGTCCAAGCTTCAAAGTCTCCCACCTATCCTACACATGTAGGTTCAATGTTCAGTGCCAAGCTATAGTAAAGGTTCACGGGGTCTTTCCGTCTAGCCGCGGGTATACGGCATCTTCACCGCAATTTCAACTTCACTGAGTCTCGGCTGGAGACAGCGTGGCCATCATTACGCCATTCGTGCAGGTCGGAACTTACCCGACAAGGAATTTCGCTACCTTAGGACCGTTATAGTTACGGCCGCCGTTTACCGGGGCTTCGATCATGAGCTTCTCCGAAGATAACCCAATCAATTAACCTTCCGGCACCGGGCAGGCGTCACACCGTATACGTCATCTTGCGATTTTGCACAGTGCTGTGTTTTTGATAAACAGTTGCAGCCACCTGGTATCTGCGACTGCCGTCAGCTTAGGGAGCAAGTCCCATCACCAACAGCAGCGTACCTTCTCCCGAAGTTACGGTACCATTTTGCCTAGTTCCTTCAGCCGAGTTCTCTCAAGCGCCTTGGTATTCTCTACCCGACCACCTGTGTCGGTTTGGGGTACGATTCCCACTAACCTGAAGCTTAGAAGATTTTCCTGGAAGCATGGCATCAACTACTTCATCACCGTAGTGACTCGTCATCAGCTCTCAGCCTGTACATTAAAGTACGATTTCCCGGATTTGCCTAAGAAATCAACCTACCACCTTAAACGCGGACTACCAACGCCGCGCTAGCCTAGCCTTCTCCGTCTCTCCATCGCAGTTAGCGGAAGTACAGAAATATTAATCTGTTTCCCATCGATTACGCCTTTCGGCCTCACCTTAGGGGTCGACTCACCCTGCCCCGATTAACGTTGGACAGGAACCCTTGGTCTTCCGGCGAGGGAGTTTTTCACTCCCTTTATCGTTACTCATGTCAGCATTCGCACTTCTGATACGTCCAGTGTGGGTTACCCCTTCACCTTCAACCGCTTACAGAACGCTCCTCTACCGCGCACTTCTAATGAAATGCACCCGTAGCTTCGGTGGTATGTTTAGCCCCGTTAAATCTTCCGCGCAGGCCGACTCGACTAGTGAGCTATTACGCTTTCTTTAAATGATGGCTGCTTCTAAGCCAACATCCTAGCTGTCTAAGCCTTCCCACATCGTTTCCCACTTAACATACACTTTGGGACCTTAGCTGACGGTCTGGGTTGTTTCCCTTTTGACAACGGACGTTAGCACCCGCTGTCTGTCTCCCGAGTAGTACTCATTGGTATTCGGAGTTTGCAAAGGGTTGGTAAGTCGGGATGACCCCCTAGCCTTAACAGTGCTCTACCCCCAATGGTATTCGCTCGAGGCGCTACCTAAATAGCTTTCGAGGAGAACCAGATATCTCCGAGTTTGATTGGCCTTTCACCCCCAGCCACAAGTCATCCGCTCATTTTTCAACATAAGTCGGTTCGGTCCTCCAGTTGATGTTACTCAACCTTCAACCTGCCCATGGCTAGATCACTCGGTTTCGGGTCTACACCTTGCAACTAAACGCGCAGTTAACACTCGGTTTCCCTACGGCTCCGCTATTCGCTTAACCTCGCTACAAAATGTAAGTCGCTGACCCATTATACAAAAGGTACGCAGTCACGGTCTCAAGAACCGCTCCCACTGCTTGTACGTATACGGTTTCAGGTTCTATTTCACTCCCCTCACAGGGGTTCTTTTCGCCTTTCCCTCACGGTACTGGTTCACTATCGGTCAGTCAGGAGTATTTAGCCTTGGAGGATGGTCCCCCCATATTCAAACAGGATGTCACGTGTCCCGCCTTACTCGTTTTCATCTATGGTTAGTTTTCATGTACGGGGCTATCACCCTGTGCCGCTGTGCTTTCCAACACATTCCACTAACACCCCATAGACTTAAGGGCTAATCCCCGTTCGCTCGCCGCTACTAGGGGAATCTCGGTTGATTTCTTTTCCTCCGGGTACTTAGATGTTTCAGTTCCCCGGGTTTGCCTCACAACACTATGTATTCATGTTGTGATACATGCTTATGCATGTGGGTTTCCCCATTCGGATATCGTTAGCTCAAATGCTTATTACTAGCTCGCCAACGCTTTTCGCAAGTTATTACGTCCTTCATCGCCTCTGACTGCCAAGGCATCCACCGTATACGCTTGGTCACTTAACCATACAACCCAAATGAGTTTCACACCCTTGAATTAACAAGAGAAGAGCTCTGGGTCATATCATGACCAGCTGGTTTTTACTTGTCTCACCTCCGGGTAGGAAGTGGACTCGCCTTAGTTTTTTAGAATATTCAAGACACTTAAACAGTGTTTTGAGAACTCAAGTGTTAATGCTTTCGCATTAACGTTTTTCGCACTAACGTAATCACACAAACGACAACGAATCATCATTTATGCGCCTTTAGTTAGTACTATCAGCTTTCCAAATTGTTAAAGAGCGGGCTTAAAAAAGCCAAAGATAAAATTTCGTTTATCTTTGGCATCTCTTACCAATTGTATGTAATGGTGGAGCTATGCGGGATCGAACCGCAGACCTCCTGCGTGCAAGGCAGGCGCTCTCCCAGCTGAGCTATAACCCCTTTACATACAGTTTGAGATTTTACGTTCACCTTCTAAGAAGGTTTTATACCAAATATTTCTTTACCAAGGCGGTAAGTGGCGACGTTTAGTTTACTAAACGAGTCACTTTCCAACGCAGGAAAGGAAAGATTTTGGTGGGTCAGAGTGGACTTGAACCACCGACCTCACCCTTATCAGGGGTGCGCTCTAACCAGCTGAGCTACAGACCCAACGTAATTTCTCTTTCTTTCTATCAAGTAATCTGTGTGAACACTCACATGCATCTCTGCACTTTAGGTATTGAGTTAGTCGTATAGGTAAGGAGGTGATCCAGCCCCAGGTTCCCCTAGGGCTACCTTGTTACGACTTCACCCCAGTCATGAACCACAAAGTGGTGAGCGTTCTCCCGAAGGTTAAACTACCCACTTCTTTTGCAGCCCACTCCCATGGTGTGACGGGCGGTGTGTACAAGGCCCGGGAACGTATTCACCGTGGCATTCTGATCCACGATTACTAGCGATTCCGACTTCACGGAGTCGAGTTGCAGACTCCGATCCGGACTACGACGTACTTTGTGAGATTAGCTCCACCTCGCGGCTTTGCAACCCTCTGTATACGCCATTGTAGCACGTGTGTAGCCCTACTCGTAAGGGCCATGATGACTTGACGTCGTCCCCACCTTCCTCCGGTTTATCACCGGCAGTCTCCCTAGAGTTCCCACCATTACGTGCTGGCAAATAAGGATAGGGGTTGCGCTCGTTGCGGGACTTAACCCAACATTTCACAACACGAGCTGACGACAGCCATGCAGCACCTGTCTCACAGTTCCCGAAGGCACAAGTCCATCTCTGGTCTCTTCTGTGGATGTCAAGAGTAGGTAAGGTTCTTCGCGTTGCATCGAATTAAACCACATGCTCCACCGCTTGTGCGGGCCCCCGTCAATTCATTTGAGTTTTAACCTTGCGGCCGTACTCCCCAGGCGGTCTACTTAATGCGTTAGCTTGGGAGCCCAGTGACTAAGTCACCAAACTCCGAGTAGACATCGTTTACGGCGTGGACTACCAGGGTATCTAATCCTGTTTGCTCCCCACGCTTTCGTGCATGAGCGTCAGTCTTTGTCCAGGGGGCCGCCTTCGCCACCGGTATTCCTCCAGATATCTACGCATTTCACCGCTACACCTGGAATTCTACCCCCCTCTACAAGACTCTAGTTCGCCAGTTCCAAATGCAATTCCCAGGTTGAGCCCGGGGATTTCACATCTGGCTTAACAAACCGCCTGCGCACGCTTTACGCCCAGTAATTCCGATTAACGCTCGGACCCTCCGTATTACCGCGGCTGCTGGCACGGAGTTAGCCGGTCCTTCTTCTGTAGGTAACGTCACAGTAATAGTTTATTAAACTATTACCTTTCCTCCCTACTGAAAGTGCTTTACAACCCGAAGGCCTTCTTCACACACGCGGCATGGCTGCATCAGGGTTTCCCCCATTGTGCAATATTCCCCACTGCTGCCTCCCGTAGGAGTCTGGGCCGTGTCTCAGTCCCAGTGTGGCTGATCATCCTCTCAGAACAGCTAGGGATCGTCGCCTTGGTGAGCCATTACCTCACCAACTAGCTAATCCCACCTAGGTTCATCCAATCGCGGAAGGCCCGAAGGTCCCCTCCTTTCCCCCGTAGGGCGTATGCGGTATTAGCAGTCGTTTCCAACTGTTATCCCCCTCGACTGGGCAGATCCCTAGGCATTACTCACCCGTCCGCCGCTCGTCACCTCAGGAGCAAGCTCCCTTGTGTTACCGCTCGACTTGCATGTGTTAGGCCTGCCGCCAGCGTTCAATCTGAGCCATGATCAAACTCTTCAATTAAAGTTTTTTTGAAACCAAAAGGTTTCGGCTCAATGAATTCTGATTTCATTAATTAGACTCGGAAGAATCTAAATAATGTTTGTACATATTACTATGAACACTCATCGTTGCATTGAGTTTAAATTTTTGATTGCCAACATTCCGAAGAACAGAAGACAATTTCGAATAACTCAATACCTGTGAATGTCCACACAGATTACTTGATAAATTGTTAAAGAGCGTTGACCGTTTCAGTAGGTCAGGGCTGCGTATTCTACGCATTCCCTTTATGGCGTCAAGTGTTTTTTCAAACTTCTTTTTGCCTGTTATCAACATCACTAAGTGACTGTTAATAACGCTAACCGGTTTTCGCTTTCGCTGTATGCCGTGCCAGTGGATGCGCATTATAGGCAGCTTAAGATTTAGTGCAAGCGCTTTTGTGCAAAAAAATGATCTTTTTATGATCTTTTATCCATTTGGCTACTTAACTACAAGATACCCACTATTTACCCCCAAAGTTATCCACAATTAGTTAATTTAGCAGTAAGTTCTATAACCCCAGAAACAAGAAAGGTAGCGAATAATCGCTACCTTTCTTGTGTAACATCAATAATAAACTAAGGGTTAACTGAGTTTACCGTGACATTGTTTGTACTTTTGACCTGAACCACATGGACATGGATCGTTACGTCCTATCTTCTCACCTTCACGGATCACTGTTTTAGGTGCTTCTATTTGTTGCTCACCAGCATCACTTAATGCTTCTACTGATGCGTGTTGATAAGCCAGTTTAATCTTTGCTTCTTCATCACGGCGACGCTGCTCCATTTCGTCAACATCTGACTGCGCTTGAACTTGTACTTTAGACAGCACACTTATCACGTCATTTTTCAGTGTTTCAAGTAATTGCTGGAATAATTCAAACGATTCACGCTTATATTCTTGCTTTGGATTTTTTTGTGCATAACCACGTAAATGAATACCTTGGCGTAAATGATCCATGGCAGCTAAGTGCTCTTTCCAGAGTCCATCGAGTGTTTGTAGCATTACCGCTTTTTCAAATTGACGTAATACTTGTGCACCTACCATTTCTTCTTTAGCTTTATATAATTCACTCCATGACGTTAGAATCCGTTCGCGCAACGTTTCTTCATGCAGATTATCATCTTGATCTAACCATTCTTGGATTGTTAGCTTTAGGCCAAATTCATTACCAAGGCGTTGTTCAAGCCCCGGTACATCCCAAAGTTCTTCAAGTGATTGCGGTGGGATATATTGATCGACTATTCCACTGATCACATCTTGTTCTATATTCTGAATAGTGTCTTGAATGCTTTCTGCATCCATTAACTCGTTACGCTGTGCATAGACAACTTGGCGTTGATCGTTAGCGACATCATCGTATTCGAGTAATTGCTTACGGATATCAAAGTTACGAGCTTCGACTTTACGTTGAGCATTTTCAATAGCACGTGATACCCAAGGATGCTCAATAGCCTCACCCTCTTCCATACCGAGTTTTTTCATCATCCCAGATACTCGATCTGAAGCGAAGATACGCATTAAGCTATCTTCCATCGATAAGTAAAAACGTGAAGAACCGGCATCACCTTGACGACCGGCACGACCGCGTAACTGATTATCGATACGACGGGATTCGTGACGTTCTGTACCTAGAATATGCAAACCACCTGCAGCAAGCACTTCATCATGACGTATTTTCCAGTCAGCTTTAATCTTAGCTTTCTGTTCTGCCGTTGGATTTTCTAGTGCTTCAATTTCCATGTTCCAGTTACCGCCTAATACGATATCTGTACCACGGCCAGCCATGTTAGTTGCAATCGTTACAGCACCTAAACTACCTGCTTGAGCAACAATTTCAGCTTCTTTTTCATGGAATTTAGCATTAAGCACGCTATGCGGAATATTGGCTTTTTTCAATAATGAGTTAAGTAGCTCTGATTGCTCAATAGAGACAGTACCCACTAATACAGGTTGGCCACGTTCACGACAACCTTCAATATCTTTAATTATCGCAGCGTATTTTTCTGGCGCAGTAAGATAGACCAAGTCGGCCATATCTTTACGAACCATTGGGCGATTTGTAGGAACAACAACCGTATCTAAACCATAGATATGTTGGAATTCGAATGCTTCGGTATCTGCTGTACCTGTCATACCGGCAAGCTTTTCATATTGACGGAAATAATTTTGGAAAGTGATAGAAGCCAGAGTTTGGTTTTCATTCTGGATTTTAGCGCCTTCTTTGGCTTCAACAGCTTGATGTAAGCCTTCTGACCATCGACGACCAGGCATAGTACGGCCTGTGTGTTCGTCGACAATAATGACTTCATCATCTTGAACAATGTAATCAATGTCTTTTTCAAATAACGTATGTGCACGAAGTGCAGCGTTAACATGATGAAGCAAAGAGATATTAGTTGCTGAGTAGAGCGAGTCACCTTCTGCTAACATGCCTTTTTCAATTAAAAGCAGTTCAACTTTCTCTTGACCACGTTCAGTTAAATGAACCTGTTTACCCTTCTCATCAATACTGTAGTCACCTTCGCCAACATAGTCTTCGGTGTCTTCTTTGTCTTGAGGAATTAAACTTGGAATTAATAAATTGATTTTAGCGTATAGCTCAGAGCTGTCTTCAGCCGCTCCCGAAATAATCAACGGTGTACGAGCTTCATCAATTAGAATTGAATCGACTTCATCAATAAGTGCATAATGTAATGGTCGTTGAACACGCTCTTGCGGGGAAAACGCCATGTTGTCACGAAGGTAATCGAAACCGAACTCATTATTAGTACCGTAGGTAATGTCTGCATCGTAGGCTTGTTTCTTTTCGAATTGGCCTAAACCTGCAACGTTAATTCCGACACTTAAGCCTAAAAATTCAAACAGTGGACGGTTATTTTCTGCATCACGCGTAGCTAAGTAGTCGTTCACTGTAATGACGTGAACACCTTTGCCCGTTATGCCGTTAAGGTATGCTGGCAAAGTTGCTGTTAAGGTTTTACCTTCACCGGTTCGCATTTCAGCAATACGGTTACTGTCTAAAACCATGCCGCCAAGTAATTGAACATCAAACGGACGCATATCAAATACGCGCTTTGATGCTTCACGTACAACAGCAAATGCTTCTGCCATGATATTATCTAAGGTTTCGCCGTTTTCTAAACGTGTGCGGAACTCTGTCGTTTTTGCTTTGAGTTCTTCATCAGATAGCTTTTCGTAATCAGCTTCTAATGCATTAATTTGAATAACAATTTTTCCAAGATTTTTCAGGGTGCGGTCGTTGCGACTTCCGAATACTTTTGTCAGTAGTTTGCCTAACATCTTAATCACTTATCTGTTGTAGGTTTGGCTCATTTGAGCGCATTAACCGTTAATATTATTAACTTGCTTTGCGGTAGACGTATTTCTGTGGATCTATTTGTTGTTTACCGCGCAACACTTCGTAATGCACATGGGGGCCGGTTGAACGGCCTGTGCTTCCCATACTGGCAATTTTATCGCCTTTGGCAACGACGTCACCTACGTTTACTGACAGAGATTTATTATGTCCATAGCGAGTACGAAGACCATTACCATGATCTATCTCAACTAACTCGCCATATCCAAGCATGCTTCCTGACCATGTTACAACACCTGCAGCAGTAGTTGTAACATCTGCCCCTTCTTTGCCGGCAAAATCAATACCTTTATGCATTGTTCGTCGGCCACTAAAAGGGTCATTTCGTAAACCATAGGGCGAAGATAACCAACCTTTATCGATTGGCCGCCCTGATATATAACGCTCTTCATCTATATGGAGATTAGATGCTACTGTTTCAAGTAGTGATAGCTGAACATTATTATTATCAATTCTAGATGCCAACTTATTCATTTCATCGATAAGCTGACTTAATTCGACACCATTGCCGATTTCGCTTAACCCGCCGATACCGACTTCTGTTGAGAAATCAAATTGGTCATCAAGGAGGTTATTTTGCGCTACTTGCAGCCCTAAGGCTTCAAGTCGGGTGATTTTGGCCTGCATTTTTGCCACATGAGCAACCAAAGTTGCTAACTGGGTCTCTGTAGCAGTTTTGAGTTCTACCACTTGTTGCTTTTGCTGTTGGCGAAGCTGTTTATTTTCATCAACTTTCGCTTGTTGGTTAGCAAAACGCTCAGTGCTATATTGATATATTCCTGTGCCGGTGGCCATTAGAATAATAGGTAGGAGTAACCAACGCTTACTTGGTTGCCAGCGCGTTACACCATTTCGACCTTGGATAAAAACTGTTACACTCATAGCCTAATTCAGCCATCTTATTATCATATGAAAAAGCCCCCTCAAGATCTCAGCAATTTAGTTCATTTGTCTGGGAGACTGCCTGAACTGGCCGAGAAAGCAGAACTACTTAATAATCTGAATCGTTATGTAAAACAGACGTTAAATGGTCCTGTGGCAGAGCAGCTCAAAGTCGCTAATCTCCGCCAGGGTGTTCTTGTTATTGAAACGACATCTGCAGCATGGGCTGCGAGAATAAACTTTCAAAAGCAGAAGCTATTAAAACAGCTTCAAACTGACACGCTTCCGATGCTTACTGCTATTGAGGTGAAAGTCAATCCTGGACTTGCCTTAGCAAAACCACAATCCCAACCTAATCAAAATGTGATCAGCACCACTGCAGCACAACATATTGAAGCATTAGCTGCACATGTTGATGGTTCTTTAGGTGAAAAACTAAAACGGCTGGCTGCATTAGCCAGCCGTAATAGGCAATCTTAACTGGTTAAACGTGCGCTAATGCACCCGGAACCATGAAACTGACAGGCACATCAGCCTCTTTATCAAAGCTTACCAACTCCCACGCATCTTGCTGAGCAAGTAATGCACGTACAAGTTGATTGTTCAACGCATGACCAGTTTTATAAGCTGAAAACTCGCCGACGATTGCATGACCAGCAACATATAAGTCACCGAATGCATCGAGGATTTTATGCTTAACGAATTCGTCTTCATAACGCAGACCATCAGGGTTTAATACACGATATTCGTCAAGTACAACGGCATTTTCCATGCTGCCACCTAGTGCTAGATTATTCGCACGTAAGTATTCAATATCTCGCATAAAACCAAATGTTCTGGCACGACTAATGTCTTTCACAAACGCTGAGGTCGAAAAGTCCATCACCATGTGTTGTTGACTACGAGCAATTTCTGGATGATCAAAGTCAATTCTAAAATCAACTCTAAAGCCTTTAAAAGGCTTTAACTCAGCCCATTTATCGCCATCTTCAACACGCACAGGTTTGATGATTTTTAGGTATTTTTTAGCTGCTGCTTGTTCTTTAATTCCTGCACTTTGCAGTAAGAACACAAATGGGCTTGCACTGCCATCCATAATCGGGATTTCTGGTGCATCGACTTCGATAATTGCATTATCGATGCCTAAGCCGGCAAGTGCCGCAAACAAATGCTCAATTGTTGATATCCTGATACCAGCATCGTTTACAAGGGCGGTACACATTGTCGTTTCACGAACCATGTCAGCTTTTGCTGGAATAGACACAGCTGGGCTAAGGTCGGTACGCTTTAGTACAATCCCTGTATTCACTGGTGCGGGCATAATGCATAGAGTCACTTTGTTGCCGGAATGCAATCCGACCCCAGTGCTCTTCACCATTTTTTGAACAGTTCTTTGAAAAATCATTCAGTCGCCCATAAATATCAATATTAAACAAATAGTTGCAAAAATAGCCCTAGGCTATCATGCATAACTGGTACAACATGCTACCATAAATTTGGTTTTTCACAAAAAAAACGCCAAACACAGAGTAAATGTATAAACCTGCTTGCAAAATAACCTTTTTCGCACACTTCGCTCATTAGTCACGCAAAAACATAACGTTTTATTCGTGTATTAATCAGCCTGCTTACGCAAGAATGCTGGAATATCAAGATAGTCAGCATCAGTACGTTGTACAGGTTGAGGCTGCGGAACAGCATTGCCTTTAGGTGCTGCGTAACTTTGTTGTGTCATAACATCTTCAACAGGTTCTGGACGCGGCTCTATTACAACGGGTTCTGGACGAGCAACAGGCTTAGACACTAATTGAATGTCTGGCTTTTTCTCTGCACCAATACCTGTAGCAACAACAGTTACACGTAATTCATCACTCATTTCTGGATCAATGACAGCACCAACTACAACAGTGGCATTGTCTGATGCATAAGCTTTAACGTGGTTACCCACAGTTTCAAGCTCTTCGATAGTGATATCCATACCTGCTGTGATGTTAACTAACACACCGCGCGCACCGGCTAAGTCGATATCTTCAAGTAATGGGCTAGCCACAGCAGCTTCTGCAGCTTCTTCAGCACGATCATCACCACGAGCAACACCGGTACCCATCATGGCATTACCCATTTCAGACATAACAGTTTTCACATCGGCGAAATCGACGTTGATTAGACCAGGACGAGTAATTAGCTCAGCAATACCTTGAACAGCACCAAGTAATACATTGTTAGCTGCAGCAAAAGCATCAAGCAATGAAGTACCACGACCCAATACTTTTAATAGTTTTTCATTGGGGATCGTAATTAACGAATCCACATGTTTAGCTAACTCGGCAATACCAAGTTCTGCATAGGCCATGCGCTTTTTACCTTCAAAAGGAAAAGGCTTGGTCACAACTGCAACGGTTAGAATACCTTCTTCACGGGCAATTTCTGCCACAACAGGAGCAGCACCAGTACCGGTACCACCACCCATGCCGGCAGCGATAAAGATCATGTCAGACCCTTTAATTGCAGCACGAATATTCTCGCGGTCTTCTTCAGCGGCTTGACGACCCACATCTGGGTTTGCGCCCGCACCGAGACCTTTAGTCACGTCGCGGCCAAGCTGAATAGTTGAACCAGCACTTGATTTACGTAGTGCTTGTGCATCTGTATTGGTAACGATAAATTCAACACCTTCGATGCTGTGTTTTACCATATGTTCGACCGCGTTTCCGCCGCCGCCACCGACGCCGATGACTTTAATCACCGCTTCGTCTGAATGTGTATCCATGATCTCAAACATTGTCTGATCTCCATTTGTCTGCGTTATTAAAATTCACCCTTAAACCAACTTTTGACCCGATTCAAAAAGCTGGTAACCCCTTGGCGCTCAGGTCGTTCGAACTGTCGTTCGATGACTCGCCTTGCGCCATAATGAAGCAACCCTATTCCTGTTGAATAAATAGGTTGATCCACATATTCGTATAACCCTTTTACTGGTAGCGGTGATGCGACACGAACAGGCATACCAAAGGTTGCTTCAGCAATTTCAACGGCACCCGATATCGAGGACGTTCCTCCAGTAAGCACAATCCCTGCTGCAATTTGATCTTCTAGACCGCTATCTTGTAACTGCTTGAGAACAAGCTCAAACAATTCTTGATATCTTGGCTCTACCACTTCTGCCAGAGTATGGCGTGACATGCTGCGTGAAGGACGGCCACCAACGGATGGCACTTCAATACTGTCTTCACGGCTTACCGTTGAACTTCTGGCACTGGCAAACTGCACTTTTATTTGTTCAGCATGCGTTAACGGTGTTCTGAATATCTTGGCGATGTCACTTGTGACTTGGTTACCCGCTACCGGAATAACTGCACAATGACGTAATGCGCCGTTGGTATATACAGCAATATCGGTTGTGCCACCACCAATATCAACAATACACACGCCTAAATCTTTCTCATCATTTGTGAGCACTGAGTCTGCAGAAGCGATACCTGAAAACACTAAGTCATCAACTTTTAAACCACAACGCTCCACGCTCTTTGTGATATTTTTTGCCATATCATTGGCGCAGGTAACAATATGAGCCTTGGCTTCCATACGCATACCAGACATACCAATTGGGCTCTTAATCCCGTCTTGAACGTCGATTGAATACTCTTGCGGTAATACATGCAAGATACGACGCTCTGTCGGGATTTTAACCGAGCGAGCGGTATGGATTACATTATCAACATCTTCTTGAGTTACTTCTTCGTCGTTAATCGACACCATGCCATTTTCATTTTGGCAGGCAATATGTTTACCCGAAATACTTAAGTACACCGATGAAACCTGACAATCAGCCATCAACTCTGCTTGATCTAACGCCCGTTGCACGCTGCGCACTATAGAATCGAGATCATTCACGCCGCCTTTATCCATGCCTCGAGAAGGATGATTACCTAAACCAATGACACTAATCTCACCATCAGGTAATACTTCACCAATGATGACTGCGACCTTGGATGTCCCTATATCTAACCCCACGATGAGGTTTCTTTCCTGATTTTTGGTCATTTATTGTCGACTCTCTTTTTTGAATCATCCCAACCTACGGCGAACCCGGTATCGTAACGTAAATCAACGGTCGCAACTGGTTTTTCACTTTGCTTCAAAGTTGGATACACATTAATAAAGCGTTGTATCCGTGACATTTTATCTTCTCGTCCAAGCTCAATTTCAATTCCGTTAGCCAGTACGGCATGCCATGCATGGCGTGGACTTAAGCGTAAACTGGCCAACTTAAACTCGTTTATTGTCAATAAATCATCTAACTGCTGGTAACTGGTCAATACTTCTATTTCTGTCCCTTCTGGGCCAAATAATTTAGGTAATGCATCATGCTCTGAATACGCTAACGCATCAAAAACTTCACCATTAATATTAAGCCAAGACACTTCATTCCAATGCGCTACAGCTTGTTGCTCTTGCAAGGTGATCTTGAACTTTGCCGGCCATTCTCGTCTTACTGATGCATGATAAACCCACGGCAATGCTTCTAATGCTTTTTGTACATCCACCACATCAGCGCTAAAAAAACTACTTTGCATTAATGACTGTAATGCATTTTTAATTTCGTCATCGGTGGTATAAATTCGCTCACCTTTAATAGCAACCGCTTCAATAGGTAATGCATCAGCATCATTTAACAACTCGTGTAGTTGCACACAACCCCAAACTACGGTGCCAAGCACACAGGATAAAAACACTACACCAGTGCAAAAATACCAATTAACACGAGCTAATTTATGTTTTAGTTGCCGCCCTTTATCGCTCCACGACACCTTAAATCCGCCTCTGACGTTGTTCCGGAGTTAACTCCAAAAGATCGGTCATTATATAGACCAATTCATAAGGTTTAAAGCTCGATTTTCACACACAATAATTGGTGAAAAATCAATCACTTTATTGCTCTTCTACAAGCACTTTACAACCCAAATTACTCTGGGCTAATTCTTTCGATAAAGCCCCAATATTGCCTGCACCTTGAGTCATAAATAAATCCCCATGCTGCAACACATCAGGTAATACTGCCGCTAGTTGATCTGGACTGGCGATAAAAATAGGGTCAATTTGACCTCGTAATCTAATTGAACGGCATAAAGCGCGCCCATCAGCACCCGGGATCGGAGCTTCACCCGCGGCATAAACATCTAATAATAATAAACAATCGACCTGTGACAATACATCGACAAAGTCTTCATATAAGTCACGCGTACGGCTATAACGATGCGGTTGGTATGCCATCACTAAACGCTTGTCTGGCCAACCTGCTCTCGCTGCTTTAATCGTTGCTAATACTTCACTTGGATGATGACCGTAGTCGTCCACGAGCATTACACTGCCATTAGGTGTTTCAAATTCACCTAAATGCTGGAAACGACGACCTATACCTTCAAACTCTGCAAGTGCTTGTACAATAGCACTATCATCAATGTCATCTTCACTGGCGACAGCAATTGCGGCTAAAGCGTTAAGAACGTTATGTTCACCTGGCAAATTAAGCACAATGTCGACATTATCTTTGCCATGACGCTTAACAGTAAAGCTTGACTGATGACCATTTTGTGCAAAATTAATTGCCTGAACATCAGCCTCTTCACTGAAACCATAGGTGACAACTTGGCGGCCAATACGTGGCATAATTTCGCGGATCACTTCATCATCAATACACATTACTGCCACACCATAAAATGGCAGATTATGTAAAAAGTCGACAAAAGTGGTTTTCAATTTCTCAAAGTCGCCACCATAAGTATCCATGTGATCGGCTTCAATATTGGTGATCACACTGACCATCGGCTGCAAATGCAAAAAGCTTGCATCGCTTTCATCTGCTTCAGCAATAAGGTACCGGCTGGTGCCTAAGCGGGCATTAGTACCTGCACTATTAAGTAAACCACCAATCACAAATGTTGGGTCACGATCGGCTTGACCATATACACTGGCAATTAAGCTCGTCGTGGTGGTTTTACCATGAGTACCGGCAATCGCAACACCATGACGATAGCGCATTAACTCAGCCAGCATCTCTGCACGGCGCACAATCGGAATACGTAATTCTTTAGCGGCAATAATCTCAGGATTTTGCGGGTTAATGGCTGTAGAAACCACAACAACATCTACCTGCTCAACACTTTGGGCCTGATGGCCAATAATAATTTTTGCGCCAAGACTCGCCAAACGTTCAGTCACGCTATTGATAGCGATATCTGAGCCGCTTATTTGATAGCCTTCGTTCACAAGCACTTCCGCAATACCACCCATGCCGGCACCACCGATGCCAACAAAATGAATGCGCTTGATCCGTCTCATTTCTGGGATCATGCTACGAAGCTGTGCGTATCTTTCTGTCTTAGTCATTTCAACCCTTTCTCGCAAATGAGGCACAAATATCTGCTACTCGTTGAGTCGCATCTAATACCGCTACGCCTCTTGCCTTATGACCCATTTGGGCTAGTTCTTGTCTATTTTCAGCAAATAACTGCAATTTTTCAGCAAGGTTATCTGCATTTAAAATGGTTTGTGGTAATAAAAATCCTGCGCCAGCATCAACAAGTACTGATGCATTTACAGTTTGATGATCATCCACGGCATGAGGATACGGTACTAAAATACTCGGTAACCCTACGGCTGCTAACTCTGATACAGTAAGAGCACCGGAGCGGCATACCACTACATCAGCCCAACGATAAGCGGCTTCCATATCATCAATAAATTCAGCAACATTGACACTGTCTGATTGACCAAGTTGTTGATAACTCGCTTTCACTGTTGCCTGATTATTTTTGCCCACTTGATGCCAAACTGTCAGAGAATGATATTTGCTCAGATGAGCCACTACTGCAGGCATTACATCATTCAATACTTTGGCACCTAAACTGCCACCGACCACCAGTACTCTTAACGCATCGGCTTGCGGAGTTTTAATTTGTGCGCCTAACTCAATCAGCTCTTGGCGAATAGGGTTGCCCACAACTTCAACATTAGCGACGTTACTGGCAAAGGTATTGGGGAATGCACACAATACCTTTTTGGCAATCTTAGATAACAACTTATTGGTTAATCCTGGAATCGCATTTTGCTCATGCAACACGACAGGAATACCTGATAATTTTCCGGCCACGCCGCCCGGGCCGCTAGCAAATCCGCCCATGCCTAGAATCACATCGGGTTGAAAATCATCAATCACCGCTTTGGCTTGAATAATTGAACGGATAATTTTAAATGGTGCCGCTAACTTACGCATAAGCCCATTACCACGCACACCTTTAATATCGATAAATTCAATATCAAATCCGTGCTGAGGCACTAAACGGGCTTCCATCCGGTCGGCGGTACCTAACCAACGTATTTGCCAACCTTTTTCAGCTAAATACTTCGCCACTGCAAGTGCAGGAAAAACATGACCGCCAGTGCCGCCAGCCATAATTAATATCTTAGGAGAACTACTAATATTACTGTTCATTAACTGGTTCTCCCTTGTACGGCTTGCACCAAACTAACTCGACGTTCATGATCTATCCTAACAAGCAACATCACCGCAGCAGTCATAATCCACAAGCTACTGCCACCATAGCTGATAAACGGCAGGGTTAACCCTTTGGTTGGTAACATACCAATACTGGCTCCCACGTTAACTACGGTCTGAAAACAAATCCAAATACCGACACCATAGGCGACATAACTTTCAAAAGGACGCTGCATTTTCAAACATAAATTGCCCAATCTAATCGCGCGAATAGCAATAAAAAATAGCGTGCATAACACTATAATAATACCGGTAAACCCCAACTCCTCACCAATAACAGCAAAGATAAAATCCGTATGAGCCTCTGGTAAATAAGCCAATTTCTGAATACTGTTGCCTAACCCCTGACCAAACCAATCACCTCTGCCATAAGCCATTAAGGATTGCGTCAACTGATAACCACTGCCAAATGGGTCTTCCCACGGATCCATAAACGAGGTCACACGTCGCATACGGTAGGGCTCGAATAGCACCAGCAATACGAAGGTCGCCACGCCAAGTAATACCAATACCATAAAATCTGTAATGCGCGCGCCAGCCAAAAACAACAAGCTTACCGTGCACACAAACAACACCACCACGGTGCCGAGGTCTGGCTGTAACAAAATCAATACTGCAAACAAACCGTAAACCCCAATAGGTTTATAGAAGCCTTTACGGTTTTCGCGTAACTCACCATGACGACGTACTAGGTAACCTGCCATGTAGACAATAAACACAAACTTGGCCATTTCGGCGACTTGGATCCTAATAGGACCGATAGACAACCAACGACGAGCACCGTTAACCGAAGTACCGATAAACAGTACTGCTATCAATAATACCAACACCGCTAGCATCAACATGCCGCTGTTTTTTTCCCAATAGCTGACTTCGAACTTAAGTACCACGAAAGCAATCACTACGCAGCCAACAAGGTAAAGCACATGGCGATACATAAAATAAAACGGGTCGCCAGTCAGTTTGGTCGCTTCAGGCATTGAAGCCGACATCACCATAACAAAGCCAAAACACATTAAGCCGACAATCGCGACTAGAAAGCTACGATCGTATAACGGCATACCCGGTGTATGGTCATCTGATAATAACGAGGGCAAAGTCCAATTAAGGCCCCGTTTAAACAAGCTAAGTTGCTGCTCGTTATTCGCCATCGGCTAACGACTCCACACACTGTCTAAAATCATCACCGCGAGCCATAAAGTTTTTATACATATCTAAACTGGCACATGCTGGCGACAATAAAACGATGTCACCAGACGATGCTAATTCAGCGGCTTTGGCGACGGCTTCAGCCATCGTTGCCACTTCAATAGTGCCTGCTTTTAATTTGGCAATTTTTCGGCCATCTCGCCCTAAGGTAATAAGCTGGGTAATATTACTCAACGGTTCTGTTAGTGGACGAAAATCACTGCCTTTACCATCGCCACCGGCGATCAAGTACAAATCACCTAAATGAGAATTAAGCCCCTCTAGTGCGGCAACTGTCGCGCCGACATTGGTTGCTTTAGAGTCATTGATATACGACACACCTTGCTTAACGGCAATCAATTCGCAACGATGACTTAAGCCAACAAAGGATTTAGCCACTTCAATCATGGCTTCTTTACCCACACCACAAGCATCGGCTAATGCCATTGCGGCTAATAAGTTTGCATGGTTATGGCTACCAATTAAGGTCACATCAATTAAATTAATAATTTCACTGTCACCATGGAAAATCTTGCCATCACTTAATCCCCATGCATCACCTTCTGGCACGCCCAAACCAAAATTATTTTGATTCATTGGCTCTAGCGGATAAGTTAATTCGTCGTCACGGTTGTACATCACAAAGCGGCTTTGTGGGTATAAGCGTAATTTGGCTTCACGGTAAGTATTCAAGTCACTATAGCGATCCATATGGTCTTCGCTAACATTGAGACACGTTGCCGCAATACAATTTAATGAATGAGTGGTTTCAAGTTGAAAACTCGATAGCTCAAGTACGTAAAAGTCTGCATTTTGAGGTAATAAATCCAGCGCTGGTGTACCAATGTTACCGCCAATCGCCACCGACTTTCCGGCAGCTAACAACATTTCGTACACTAATGTCGTTACCGTAGATTTACCGTTTGATCCAGTGATACCCACAACGCAAGGTTTCTTGTCTGCGATTTCTCGAGCAAATAACTCAACATCACCAATCACTTCAATTCCCATGTCCAACGCAGCGCGTACTTCAGGCGTATCGATTGGAACACCAGGACTGATGATAATTTGGCTGGCTTGAACTAAATAACGGCAATCAAACCCACCGGCCAATAATTCAATATCGGCAAACTCTTGTGCCAGCGTATCTGCACCAGGCGGATGACGACGACTGTCCATGACTAAAGGCTTAATGCCTTTAGTTGCTAAAAAACGCACGACCGAGAGCCCTGTTGCCCCTAAGCCTAAAACAATGTGCGTATATTGAGTTTGCATAATACTGACCTTGATTAATTACTTAGCGTAATTTTAGAGTCGCTAGACCCAGTAACACTAAAAACAACGAGATAATCCAAAAGCGCACAATAACGCGCGGCTCTGGCCACCCTTTTAACTCATAGTGATGATGAATAGGCGCCATACGGAAAATTCGCTGACCACGTAACTTATACGAGCCCACCTGCAAGATCACCGATACCGTTTCCATAACAAACACGCCGCCCATGATCACCAATAAAATTTCTTGGCGAACCAGGATAGCAATCACACCCAATGCGGCACCCAACGCTAATGAGCCCACATCGCCCATAAACACTTGAGCTGGATAGGTGTTAAACCATAAAAAACCTAAACCTGCGCCGACCATAGCCGTACACACAATCACTAATTCACCCGCTAATGGCAAATGAGGCAGGTGCAAATAACTGGCAAATTGAGCATGACCAGATAAGTAAGCGATTAAGGCAAACGCAGCCGCAACCATCACGGTTGGCATAATCGCTAAGCCATCTAAGCCGTCGGTTAGGTTCACTGCATTACTGGCACCTACAATGGTGAAGTAAGCTAATAAAATAAACATAAAGCCCAGTTGCGGCATGATATCTTTAAAAAACGGCACAACTAACTGTGTTTCGCCAACCATGGTTGATGAGCTATACAAATACACCGCAACAACTAAAGCGGCAATTGACTGCAACGCATATTTCCAACGTGCAATTAGGCCTTTAGAATCTTTCTTTACCACTTTACGATAATCATCAATAAAACCAATGACACCAAAACTGGCGAGTACAAATAAAGTGACAAGCACATAACGATTAGATAAGTCGCCCCAAAGCAGAACACTAATAAAAATGCCCGCAAGGATAAGAATACCGCCCATTGTCGGTGTTCCACGCTTACTGAAATGCGATTCTGGACCGTCATCACGAACGACTTGACCAATTTGCAGCGTTTGCAGGTGCTTAATTAAAATCGGCCCCCACCACAAACTAAACACCAATGCAGTTAACAAGCCTAAAATAGCCCGGAACGTTACATATGAAAAAACGTTAAACCCGCTATAAAATTGGGTTAAATACTCGGCTAGATAAACCAGCATCTACACTAACTCCCCACGCCCATAGGCATCTAATAAACTGTCCACAACTCGCTCCATAGCGGCGCTGCGGGAACCTTTAACTAAAACTGTAATATTACCTGTGGTACTTGCTAACTGTTTTTGCAATGCCACTATTAATGGCTCTTGAGCACAAAAGTGTTCGCTGCCAAATGCTTCACTGGTATTTGCCGACAATTGGCCGCAACAAAATAGCGACTCTATCGCTGCATTTTTAACCTGCAATCCAATGCTGGCGTGCAAAGGGGCAGCATTGTCGCCTAATTCGCCTAAATCTCCCAGCACTAAACAACGATATCCATCACGTTGTTGCAACCAATTAATCGCCGCACTTACTGACGTTGGATTAGCGTTATAACTATCATCAATTAATAACACTCGGCCAAGATCATGGGGCTGCATACGACCCTTTACAGGTTTGAGCAATGCAAAGCCTTGTGCGATGTCGTAAAGCGATATGTCCAAGGCAATACACATAGATGCCGCAGCCAGAGCATTGCTCACTTGATGCAGACCCGCTAATGGCAATTGCACCACTTCTTGCTGTCCATCAAAAGTTAATGTAAATCGATAACAACCATTGGCATCTGCCACTATGTCTGTTGCGGTCACATCTGCATCGACATTCATTTCACGGCTAAAACGCAGATGTTTGCGCCCCTGTGACTGTTGCAGCATAAAGTCTGCAAACTTATCGTCAGCATTAATAATTGCGGTTCCATCTGGTGTCAGATGATTAAAAATTTCAGATTTAGCCTGAGCAACACCTTCCAGTGAACCAAATCCTTCAAGATGAGCATTGCCAACATTATTAACTAACGCGACTTGAGGCAGCACTAATGATGAGGTGTAATCGATCTCTCCACGATGGTTTGCGCCAAGTTCAAACACCCCATATTCATCACCTTCACTTAACCGTAGCAAAGTTAACGGCACACCAATTTCGTTGTTAAAATTGCCTGCGGTAAATAACACTTGGTGATGTTGAGATAAAATAGTGGCCAGCATTTCTTTAACGCTGGTTTTGCCGTTTGACCCCGTTAACGCGACGCAAATAGGCGCCACTGTTTGGCGCACAAACGCGCCCATCTTGCCCATGGCCTTTTGGGTATCGACCACTACAATTTGCGCAATATCGGCGGCAAAAGGATGGTCGACTAATAGATGATCGACCAACAGTGCTACTGCACCATTTTTAATCGCTGTATCGACAAAATCATGGCCATCAAAACGCTCGCCTTTTAACGCAATAAATAAACATTGAGCCGGAATGTTACGACTGTCAGTACTAACACTAGTAATTACGCCATCTTGGCCATGTAAGGTGCCATTAAGATGCTGAGCTAATACCGACATAGTGACGCTAATCATGATGCCTCCTGAGACAACTTAAATGCCAAAGCGCGTTCATCATAATCAATACGTTCACCTGCCACTTCTTGATAGGTTTCATGACCTTTACCAGCAAGCAGTACAATATCGTTAACTTGTGCTAATGAAACAACATGGGTAATGGCTTCAATCCGGTCTACCCGGGTAAGCACCTTTTGAGGTTGACTAATACCCTGTAAAATATCGTTGATAATTGTTTGTGGATCTTCACTACGCGCATTGTCACTTGTGATCATCACTTTATCTGCATATCGCTCAGCGGCTTGTGCCATCAAAGGACGTTTACCTTTATCACGATCGCCACCGCAGCCAAATACGCACCATAACGTTCCTTTGCAGTGCAACCTTAATGCTTTTAATGCTTGCTCAATTGCATCTGGAGTATGGGCATAATCAACAACCAAAGTAGCGTTGTTAACAGATGAAAAACGCTCCATACGACCCGCAACAGGAATCAACAATGGGAGCACAGCCAAAATAGATGCCATTGGCTTGCCCTGTAAATACAAAACAGCTATTGCTGCCACTAGGTTAGACAAGTTAAATGCACCTAATAGCGGCGAGTTAAGCTGCACACTTACTGACTTTTCACTATCAATTTCGACAAAATGCAATGTCGCGGTGACACCTGCATCATGATATTCAATGGCATCACAGTAAAAGTCGGCAGCAGAATTCCCTTTAATGCTGAAAGATTTATTCTGGTCGCTCGCCAATTCGGTCAACCATTTCGCACCCACAGCATCATCAATGTTAATCACACCATGCTTTATGCTAGGAAATTTAAATAAGCGTTTTTTAGCAGCGGCGTAGGAATCCATATCACCATGATAATCTAGATGATCGCGGCTTAAATTTGTAAACACTGCAATCTCAAATGGTGCAGCTTCAACACGCCCTTGTACTAAACCATGGCTGGACACTTCCATAGCACACAGTTCAGCACCTTCTGCTGCAAACTCACTAAGTTGGCGCATGACCGTTATGGCATCAGCAGTCGTATTGCCGCTATCTACAAGTTGGCCCCACAAACCATTTCCTAATGTGCCCATTACAGCGGCTTGATGTCCGAGTAAATAAACAATTTGAGCAATAATTTGGCTTACAGATGTTTTGCCATTGGTACCGGTGATCCCAATTAAAGATAACGATTGGCTATTGGATAAGTAAAACTGTGCGGCTACGGCCGATAATTGGCGGCCTAGTTGGCAAAAAAACACTAATGGCACAGTATATTGAAGACGATCGACTATGCCATGTTCATCTGGATTATCGGTATGGATCAGTATCGCCGTTGCTCCAGCATTAATCGCTTGAGGAATAAATGCTCGACCATCGACTTTATGACCTGGTAATGCCACAAATAAACCGCCACGTTCAACGTCACGGCTGTCTAGCGTTAATCCATTAACGGATTCGCGACCAGAGTAATGGAACCACGGCGCTAATAAATCATTTAATAACATTATTTTGCGCTCCTCGCGCGGTGGCCAAATTAACAGCCTCCTGCTCTGAAATTGGTTCTACATTAAGCATTTGCAAGGCACCAGACATAATTTTGGCAAAAGCAGGGCCGGAAACATCACCACCGTAATATTTGTCGCCTTTGGGTTCGTTAATCACAACTGAAATAGCCAAGCGAGGATTATGAACGGGAGCTACACCAGCAAATAAAGCAACGTAATCATCGCCATAACCACCGGCAATGGCTTTACGACTTGTACCTGACTTACCAGCAACGGGGTAGCCATCAATGTGTGCTTTGGTTCCTGTGCCTCCCGTTTCAGTTACCCCAACGAGCATTTCCATTACGTCATAGGCAACTTTATTTGAAATGACTTGCTCGCCTTTAGGTGGTTGTCTCAGTTTTAAAATTGACACAGGATAGAGTATTCCACCACTGCCTAACGTGGCGTACATACGTGCTATTTGTAACGGTGTCGCCGTAAGGCCATAACCAAAAGACAAGGTGGCACGTTCAAAGTCAGACCAACGATTACGGTCATGGATCAAACCCGCACTTTCACCGGTTAAATTAATTCCCGTATAATTGCCTAATCCCATGGATTGGTATGTACCGAGTAATTGTTCAACGGGCATAGACAAGGACAACTTACTAATTCCCACGTTACTCGATTTAACCAAAATTTTGGCTAACGTCATATCACCATAGTTACTCGAATCGCGAACTTGACGCCCACCAATCCGCATCCACCCTGGTGATGTCGATATTAATTCATTCACTTTCACTGTGCCGGCATCAAGGGCTGCAGCAACAACAAAAGGCTTAATCGTAGACCCTGGTTCGAATGTGTCAGTTAAGGCGCGGTTGCGCATACGATGTGGCTGTAAATTATCTCGGGCATTAGGATTATATGAAGGAGTATTCACCATCGCTAATACTTCGCCCGTGGTCACATCGATAACCACCACAGACCCAGACGTCGCTTGGTATACTTCTGTCGCACGTTTCAATTCACGATATGCCAACTGCTGAATACGTTGATCAATACTAAGCACTAAATCGTTAGAACTTTCGCCTTCTTGCACGATATCCAAACGTTCAACCACACTGCCATCGCGAGCTTTACGTACTTTTTGCTTTGAGGGCGTTCCTGTTAACCAAGTATTATAAGTATTTTCAATGCCTTCAATGCCCACATCATCGATATTAGTGATACCAATTAACTGTGCAGCCGTTTCACCAGCAGGATAGTAACGACGGGATTCTGATTTAAGGTAAATACCACCAATTTTAAGCTGCTCAATATAGTCAGCAACAGCAGAGGTCACTTGACGTTTAAGATATACAAAGCGCTTTTTAGGATTGTTTTTGACTTTTCTGACCAATTCGTCGACAGGTTCTTGCAGAACATCTGCAAGGGCTTGCCAACGTCGCATGTCTTTAAATGCATCTTGATCATGGGCATGTTTAGGATCAGCCCACACAGCACGCACAGGTACACTAACCGCGAGCATATCGCCATTACGATCGGTGATTAAGCCTCGCTGAACTTGATTACTAGTTGTGCGCAGTGTGCGCATATCACTTTCGTGACGCAGTTTATCGGGCTCAATAATTTGAATATAGGCCGCACGCGCAACTAGACTGCAAAATAACAACAAAACGAACCCCACCACAACGTATAAACGCCATGGAATAAGTTCGTGACCTAATTTTTGCTTTGCTTGTCTAGCCATATTCCCTATGCTCACTGGACTCGAATGATAACTTCCTCCTTAGGAAGCGGCCGAGACATATTTAATTCTTTGGTTGCCATCCGAGTCACACGACTGTGCTCTGATTGCGATTGTTCTTCTAATAATAAGTTTCGCCACTCAATATCTAAGCGATCTTGCTCTTGCAGAAGATGATCCCATTGAGTAATCAACTTACGTGTTACATGGCTGGTATAAACGACGGCGACACCATTCAAAACAACCAGTAAACTCAGCAGCAATACCCACTTATGGTGCCAAATGTCATGTAACACAATCCGAGGCAAATTTAATGGTGATTGGCTCACATTACCCTCAGTGGTTAATAATCCAGACGCTCGGCAACTCGTAATACTGAGCTACGCGCACGTGGATTAAGCTCTAATTCAGCATCAGAAGGCTTTAATGCCTTACTAACCGCCTTTAATTTACGCGATTTATTAAGCTCTGCTTCCATGATAGGCAATCCATGTGGCACGCTTTCACCTTGACTATGGCGGCGAATAAAACGCTTAACCATACGATCTTCCAACGAATGAAAACTGATCACCGATAAACGCCCTTGTGGTGCTAACACTGCTAATGCGCCTTCAAGTGCTTGATCGATTTGTTCTAATTCACTGTTAATATAAATACGAATAGCCTGAAAAACCCGTGTTGCGGGATGCTTATTGCGCTCTTTGTTTTTAGTAATACGCGCGATTAAATCAGCTAAATCTTTAGTGCGTAAAAAAGGTGTTTTTTCACGGTCAGCAGCAATGCAACGGGCAATGTGGCGCGAATTTTTTTCTTCGCCGTAGGTTTTAAATACCCATGCCATATCTTCAATTTCTGCACGTGCTATCCACTGCGCCGCAGTTTGACCTTGGCTATTGTCCATGCGCATATCGAGCGGGCCATCACGTAAAAAACTAAAGCCACGTTCAGCATCGTCTAATTGTGGTGACGACACGCCAAGATCAAGTAATACGCCATTGATCTTGCCAGTTAACCCAAGTTCCTCAACATACTCAGCTAATTGACCAAAGCCACCGTGTACGATTTGAAAACGTGGATCATCAGCAAACTGTTTTGCCGCTTCAATAGCTTGTGGATCACGATCAATTGCAATTAAACGACCATTTTCGCCTAAATGACTTAATACATGACGCGAATGCCCACCTCGGCCAAAAGTGCCATCAATGTAGATGCCATCACTTTGGATATTGAGACCATCAACGGTCTCATTCAATAATACTGATAAATGGGCAAACTCTTGGCTCATTGGGTTCTTCTAACCTTTTTGGTCATTACAGTGAAAAGTGTGCCAAGCGTTCATTGCTGGCTAAATCTTGGCTTTGAATGAGCGCATTGCCATCATCCATTTGTTGCTGCCAAGCACTCTCTTCCCATAATTCAAATTTATTCAGTAAGCCCACCAGCATGGTTTTCTTTTCTAAACTGGCGAAACTTCGTAATGCCGGCGGAATAACAATACGTCCGTGGCTGTCTAGTTCACAATCTTGTGCGTGACCTAGTAATTTTCGTTTAAAGGAACGCTCAAGTGGATCGGTATCAGAAAGCAATTTTAGCTTTGCTTCAATCTGTTCCCATTCATGTAACGGATAAATCAACAAACAAGCAGCGTCAATATCAACGGTCATAATCACAGTACCGGCATGTTCCACACGCAACGCATCACGGTATCTCGCTGGAATAGCGATCCGCCCTTTAGCATCCATGTTGATTGCACTGGCACCACGAAACACGTTATTTAGCCCTTAATGTTGTCATTTGATCCACAATGATCCACTTCTTCCCACAAATGCTAAGTTTAGGGACTCTATGCAAGTGTTGTCAAGCAATGGACAGATATATTAAATCCAGACCCCAAGCGGGTTAGCAGCAAATTAATATCAAGCGGGATGAATGACAGAGCTGTTGGAGGAAAACAGCTAAAAATCAGGGTAAATGAGTTAAACCAGAGACATAACGGTCACTTTATCGGCTAAAATAGACTCGCGATCTTTTTAATTAATGTTCTTTAATCGTTCGAATGTTCCATCTTTACCTCGTAATATTGCTCAACAGCTCAATTTTAAGCACATTAAAAATCAACAAATAGTCGACTGAGTCGATTTTCTACGTTTAAAAACGCTCTTTATTTTATATTTATGTCTGTCGAGCATCTTCAATATCAGCATTATTGAGGTAAAAACACCTCTATTCACCTTGCTGTATCGTATTGCTCAGGTAAATTGCTTAAGTAAATACACGCTAAAACAACTTTTGCTCATTAGATTACTGCTAAACATCAATTGCTATATATCAACGGTTAAATATCGATTACTAAGCATCAATATCTAAGGATTGACTACCAAAAATCGATTACCAAACATCACTGTGTATATCATTAGCCTTCGATGTTGAGGGCAAGCATTTTATCAATTCACCTTGCAATCACAGTTAATTATTCTTAATGCCTCAAAGGCATACGGTGATGATGACTTAATCATAAAACGGTATAAATAGGTGCTATCACGCAAGAGGATTACACGACAGCATGTCGCGATTTCAAGTGTTGTCCTACTACCTGCTTAGCATTAATAGATAATCTATTGGCGTATATATGTGTTGTTGGAGGTCTTATATGGGTATACATCGCGACGTTACCATTATCCAATTGCCCTTGGGATATGGTTGAATAACCGATAGAAATAATGAAATGAGCATAGTTAATAATATCCATGCCAATTAGGAGCTGGTGTGACTTTATCAATCAAGAGTATGAAAGTGACCACTAAACTATCTATCACTTAAAAAAGATTAAAATTTAATCAAACTGAGCCGATAAACAGTTATGATGAATAAACATTCAGCTTCATTTCACCACACAGGAGAGCAACATGAGTATCGACAGCATTTATGCCATGCTAGCTAGACCTGTACAGGCTGTGAGTGAGCGTAAGAGAATTGTTGAACAAGTCAAACAGGTTAGTGCTATAAGTGCAGACAGTCACGAGGCGCCTCAGTCACAATTACCTCCCGGTATTACCCATAAAATGCCAATTCAACGGCAGGAAGCTTCGCGCCAAGAAAGACGAGCCAAACCAAGAACCGTTGATGAAAAAAAAACTCTCGGTAGCAGAACGAGGCGAATGAAAACGGATAAGCGATTCTCCACTCGTGGAGAAACCGCCAGTCAGCTTATTGATATTGAGGTGTAATACTGACTTGGTTTACCCAACGTCTCCATTAGGGCTTACTTGAGAAACGGCTTTCTGCCAGCCCTTGTACAGCGTCGCACGAGTCGTTATATCCATTGTTGAAGTAAACTCCCGTTCGGTAGACAGCATGGTTTTTAATTCATCCGTCGATTTCCATACGCCAACGGCCAAGCCAGCTAGAAATGCTGCTCCCATTGCTGTGGTTTCTGTTACTTGCGGACGAATAACCGTGACCCCAGTAATATCGGCTTGAAATTGCATTAAAAAGTCATTTGCTACCGCACCACCATCCACTCGAATTTGTGTTAACGGTACATTAGAATCTTTGCTCATAGCATCAAGCACATCACGAGACTGGTAAGCTATTGCTTCTAATGCCGCGCGAATAATATGATTCCGATTAGCTCCACGGGTTAAGCCAATAATGGCACCTCGAGCATCAGCATCCCAGTAAGGCGCACCTAAACCAACAAATGCAGGCACTAAGTAAACACCATTGGTGTCGTCCACTTTATCGGCAAAATATTGGGTGTCACAAGCATCGGTAATAAGACCTAACTCATCACGCAACCATTGAATAACCGCGCCGCCCATAAATACCGAGCCTTCAAGGGCATAATTCACCTTTGTGTCAGCACCAATAGCAATGGTTGTTAATAACCCATGGGTTGACTCTACCGCTTTATCACCCGTGTTCATTAATAAAAAACACCCGGTACCATAAGTATTTTTTGCCATCCCGGGCTCAATACACAACTGGCCAAACAACGCCGATTGTTGATCGCCAGCCATACCCGCTACTGGAATGTGATTACCAGCCAGTTCGGTATAACCGTATATTGCGCAAGACGGTTTCACTTCAGGTAACATTGCCCGCGGTATATTGAACAGATCAAGCAACTCTTCATCCCACTCTTGGGTGTGAATGTTAAATAACATCGTCCGAGATGCATTGGTTGGTTCGGTCACATGGACTTCACCTTGCGTGAGTTTCCACACTAACCAGGTATCAACCGTGCCAAACAATAAATCCCCAGCTTCGGCTTGTTCACGAGCGCCTTCCACGTTGTCTAAAATCCATTTGATTTTTGACGCAGAAAAATACGGATCTAATACTAATCCGGTTTTTTGGCGTACTAAGTCTTCAACACCTTGAGCTTTTAGATCCAAACAAATAGCTTGGCTGCGACGACATTGCCAAACAATCGCATTACATACCGGCTTACCTGTATGCTTGTTCCAGACTATCGTGGTCTCGCGCTGATTTGTTATGCCAATTGCGGCGACATCATGACGGCTGATCCCAGCACGTGTCAGCACTTCCACAAGCGCTGAACTTTGCGAAGACCATATCTCCATCGGATCATGCTCAACCCAACCCGCTTGTGGATAATGTTGAGTAAATTCACGTTGCGCCACAGCGACAATATTCGCTTGATGATCAAACACAATGGCACGAGAACTTGTAGTGCCTTGGTCTAACGCGACAATGTATTTTTTAACCACCATCTGATTTCCTATATCATTTTGACATGATTATTTTTATATGATTTATCTATTTAACAAACCAATATAACAACGAAATTTAAAACACATACAAGTAATTGTCTTTTGTTTATCGAGAAATCGTTGTTTTATAATAGGCCAATTAATAAAAAGGCCTCGCAACTGCGAGGCCTTCAATATCTATACCAGCAGAGCTGATTACATCTTATAACTTAACTGTACGCCTGTTAACCATACGTCACCCGTTGCTTCACCAGTGAAGCTAACCGATGCAATATTTTGCAGGCTCTGAGTCTCTGTAATGGGTGCATCACCATGAGTGCGAATGTAAGTCACACCAACATCAACATTCAGATTTTTAGAGACTTGATAACCGGTACCCACACTGAACCATAAACGGTCAGAATCTGGAATGGTGGTGGTGCGGTGTTGGTCATCAACCGCGGTTTTATCTAGCGCCATACCAGCACGTAATGTCCACTGGTCATTAAGTGTATAGGTGGTACCAAGCGCATAACGCCAGTTATCTTTAAAGTTCTCTTCTTTTACCACGTCTGACTCTAGGCCACCGACAGGCTTAACATCACCAGGGAAGTACGCCACTAGTTGTTCAAACACACTCCATTCTGTCCAATTAACACTTGCATGCATTGCCCAGTTTTCAGTTAACTGATGGTAAGAAGCCAGTTCCGCAAATGCAGGTAACTCAATAGGTAAGTAGCCCTCAATTTCAATATTTTGACCACCGTTATAAGCCACGCCAGACACATGACCGTCTAATTTAAGATCGACACTACTGTGATAAGCCAAACCGATGCGGTTTGCTGAGTTAATTTGCCAGCTCGCGCCCGCTTTCCAACCATAGCCAACATCATCACCTTCCATTGACTTTAGATTGGTACCACCTGAAGGTAAACGTGCATTAATGCTTGCAGGTAAGTTAGGATTAGCTTTAATCGCATCAATCCAACCTGGAGCGGTTGCACTAACTTCACCTTCACCGTACACAACACGTAAGCCTGCACCTACAGTGAATGAGTCATCAACACGGAAAGCAACATTGGGATTAAACTCGACAGTGGTAATTGAGGTTTTACTGCCAAAAATAGCCGCTGCATCCGCTACCGGAATATCAGTTGCTAAACCATAATTTGAATTAACCGCTAGACCCCAAGTCCATTGATCATTCAACTGGTTTGAATAATAAAAGTTTGGCACAAATGCATTGTCAGCAACATCGTATGCGTCAGCACCAATCACTAATGGCTCTGAGCCTAATAACGGTGAAGAAATACCGACATCACCAACCACATCAACATTTGGCATAACATAAATGCCACCCGCTGATACTTGGCGGCCTTCTAGATAAGCTAGCATGGCTGGATTACGCGCTTGAGTTGACGCATTGTCTGCAATAGCTGCTTCACCAGCAAATGCACGGCCCAAACCTGTCGCTGAGTATTCTGCAAGTTGGAAACCTGCCGCGTTCACTTGAGTTGTTGCCCCAAATACAATGGCGCTAATCGCCAGTGTTAACACTGTTTTTTTCATTATGATTCTCGGTGTTTATATTCAAACTGCATAAATCGATTTTTATAGAGCAAAAACTCGATTTAAATGAAGCCGTCAGTGTACTGATCCAAAAAAGCTTTGCAACTGCGCAAAAGGACTGAACAAGAAGTGAGTGATTGAATTCTAAATTGTGATCATGATCAAACTTTTAGTTTTCTGCTATAAAAAAGAAACCAAAAGCGGTATAGCTGTAAACCGATTTAACCTAACGTGAGAAAAAGTTATTTTTTATTATTTAAAAACAAGACATTAAATAAATAAGCATGGCACAACAGTGAGCTTAAATGATTAACGACATTCATCTAAAACAGCACTGCCCAGTACTGATATACAAAATAGTTACATAAAAATTTTTACAATTAAAAACAAAAAAACCTCTTAATGACATCATCAAGAGGTTTTTAATTTATTGTTCACGCTAAATAAACGACACTTTCAAACATTTTGAGAGTGTCGTTTATGCGAACCAAGCTGGTATGTGTGTTTCATAATCGCTGATTTGCTGTTCAAATGACAACGTCAAACCAATAGCATCAAGACCATTCAATAACTTATGTCGAGCAGACTCCACTATTGTGAAATCAAACACGCTTCCTGAAGGTGACGTAACAGTGAGAGCTTGTAAATCGACTGTAATTTGCGCCCCCTCTTTTGCTGCCACTTCATCCATTAATTGTTGCACTTGTACCGATGTTAATTTAACGGGTAACAAACCGTTATTAATCGAATTACCGTAAAAAATATCGGCAAAGGTCGGCGCGATGATCACTCTAAAGCCAAAATCAGCTAGTGCCCATGGCGCATGCTCACGCGACGATCCACAACCAAAGTTTTCTTGGGCTAGTAAAATAGATGCGCCTTTATAACGTGGCTGATTAAGTTCAAAATCAGGATTAGGTTTATCGCCTGCATCATCTAAGTAACGCCAGTCATGGAATAAATGTACCCCAAAACCGTCACGGGTGACTTTAGACAAAAATTGCTTAGGAATAATCTGATCGGTATCGACATTAGCGCTATCAATAGCGACCGCTAAACCGGTATGGGCAGTAAATGCTTGCATGTTTATCTCCTATCTCGGTTTAGTAAGGTTTACGAATATCGACAAAGTGACCAGCTACAGCGGCGGCAGCAGCCATAGCAGGGCTGACCAAATGGGTTCGACTACCCCGACCTTGACGGCCTTCGAAGTTACGATTACTGGTTGATGCACAACGATCGCCAGCGTCTAAACGGTCATCATTCATCGCTAAACACATCGAGCAACCTGGTAAACGCCATTCAAATCCTGCTTCAATAAAGATTTTATCTAAACCTTCTTCCTCTGCCTGTAACTTCACTTGGCCAGAACCGGGTACCACAATCGCCACAACACCCTCTGCAACTTTACGGTTTTTAGCGTGCACAGCAGCGGATCGTAAATCTTCAATACGCGAGTTAGTACAAGAACCAATAAACACTTTATTAATGCTAATGTCAGTCATCTTAGTGCCCGGCGTCAGGCCGATATACTCTAATGCTTTAATCATACTGGTGCGATTGGTACTGTTGGTTTCAGTTTCTGGATTAGGTACTACACCATCAATCGCAACGACTTGACCAGGGTTAGTACCCCAGGTTAGCTGCGGTGCAATATCGTTGGCATCTAATACCACTTCGACATCAAACACTGCATCTGCGTCAGATTTAAGCTCAGACCATGCTGCAACAGCTTGTTCCCACATTGCATCTTTAGGCGCAAATTCACGACCTTTAAGATAGTTAAATGTGGTTTCATCAGGCGCAACCATGCCAGCTTTAGCGCCCATTTCAATGGCCATATTACATAAGGTCATACGGCCTTCCATGGTTAATGCTTCAATGGCTTCACCACAAAACTCAACCACGTATCCTGTACCACCATCCATGCCTAGCTTACCGATAATCGCTAACACAATATCTTTAGCCGTCACGCCATCGGTTACTTTGCCACGCACTTCAACTTTCATATTCTTGGCTTTTAACTGACGTAGTGTCTGGGTTGCCAACACATGCTCAACTTCAGATGTGCCAATACCAAATGCTAACGCACCAAACGCACCATGGGTCGCGGTATGAGAATCACCACACACAATCACAGTACCGGGTAAGGTAATACCCAGTTCAGGCCCCATTACGTGAACAATACCTTGATTAGGATGGTGAATATCGTATAAGCGCACGCCAAATTCTTTACAATTCTGTGCCAGTGTTTCAACTTGAGTACGTGCCATTGGGCTTAACGCATCTAAACTGGCGCTGCGCGTTGAGGTATTGTGATCCATGGTAGCAAAGGTTTTTTGCGGTGCGCGTAGCTTACGACCTGCCACTTTTAAACCACTAAATGCCTGCGGCGAGGTAACTTCATGGACTAAATGGCGATCAACATACACAACTGGCGCTTCGCCTTCTGGGCTGGCAACAATGTGTGAGTCCCACACTTTCTCGTATAAGGTTTTACCTGTCACTTGGGCCATTACACACCTTCCTTTATTGCCTGAGCGATAAAATCACCCATTTGCGCAGTAGACTTAGCTTCGCTGCGTTTGTCTGCAGCCAATAATTCACTGGTTAGATAACCACTTGCCAATGCTTTTGTCACTGCACGTTCAATAGCACTTGCCGCCTCTTCTTGCTTTAGGCTGTGGCGTAACATTAATGCAGCAGATAAAATTTGTGCCACCGGATTAGCGATACCTTGGCCAGCAATATCTGGTGCACTGCCACCAGCGGGTTCAAATAAACCAAAACCGGTGCTGTTCATACTTGCCGACGATAATAACCCCATAGAGCCGGTTAACATGGCAATTTCGTCTGATAAAATATCACCGAATAAGTTTGAACATAACATTACATCAAACTCATCAGGGCGGCGTAGTAACTGCATAGTCGCGTTATCAATATAGATGTGTTCTAAAGTGACATCCGGAAAGTCTTTTGCGACTTCTTCAACCACTTGGCGCCATAATACTGAACAGGCTAATACGTTGGCCTTGTCTACTGAGGTGACCTTATTTTTACGGCCACGCGCCGCTTCAAAAGCGATACGAGCAATACGGCTAATCTCGCGGCGACTATAGCGCATGGTATCAAAGGCTTCTTCATCGTCGCCTTCACCTTGACGTCCTTTCGGCTTACCAAAGTAAATACCACCTGTTAATTCACGCACACATAACACGTCAAAACCACGGGCTGATATATCACTACGAAGCGGTGACATGTGTTCTAAGCCGTCATGTAATTTGGCTGGGCGTAAATTACAAAATAGCTCAAAGTGTCCACGCAATGGCAATAATGCGCCGCGTTCAGGTTGATCGTTTGGTGGTAAATTTTCCCACTTAGGGCCACCCACACTACCAAATAAAATCGTATCAGCTGCTTCGCAGCCTTTTAAGGTCGCGTCAGGTAAAGGACAACCATGGTTATCAATGGCAATACCGCCGACATCAAACTCGGTGTATTGAATATCCAGTCCAAATCGTGTTTCTACAGCATTAAGCACTTTACGCGCTTCAGCCATCACTTCAGGACCAATACCATCACCTGACAAAACTGCTATTTGATAACTCATACGCCACCTAACTCCCTTTCTTTATGGATCTGTTGTTTAAAGTCAGCCACTTTATCTGCGCGGTACACTAAGTTCATCACATGCACTAACGCTTGAGCTGATGCTTCAACGACGTCTGTTGCTAAGCCTACGCCGTGGAACATTTGTTCATTATATTTTGCGGTAATATCAACTTGTCCAAGCGCATTTTGACCTTCGCCTTTTGCACTCAACTTGTAATTAGTAATATTGATTTTGCGATCTGTTGCTCGAGCAATGGCATTATATGCCGCATCCACAGGACCATTTCCTGTGGCAGCCTCAGTAATATCTTTACCATCTACAGCAATACGTACCGTGGCAGTCGCTACACCTTCAGTCGAATCTGAATGCACCATCATGTGCTGAAGCTGGTACTTATCGTCGTCTTGCGCTTGCGACTCCATAAATACCAATGCTTCTAAATCGTAATCGAACACTTGGCCTTTCTTATCCGCTAGGGTTAAAAACTGCTCGTAAAGGCTGTCCATGTCATAGTCAGTTGGTTTGTAGCCCATTTCTTCCATGCGGTGTTTAATCACATGGCGACCAGAGCGTGAAGTCATGTTCAAGTTATTACGGTTTAAGCCAATACTTTCCGGTGTCATAATCTCGTAAGTATTTTTTGCTTTAAGCATACCGTCTTGGTGAATGCCTGACGAATGAGAAAATGCATTGGTACCCACAATCGCCTTATTAGCTTGGATCGGCATGTTACATAACTGGCTGACTAGCGATGAGGTGCGGTGGATTTCTTTGGCGTTAATTCCACAATCCAAATCAAGCAAACCTTTACGGGTAGCAAGGATCATGGCGATTTCTTCTAACGAGCAGTTACCGGCACGTTCACCAATACCATTAATAGTACATTCAACTTGGCGCGCGCCCATTTCAACTGCTGCGATGGAATTAGCGACCGACAGACCTAAATCGTCATGACAATGAACCGAGATCACTGCTTGATCGATATTCGGAACTCGATTAAATAAGGTTTGAATAATCCCACCAAACTCACTTGGTACTGTATAACCAACGGTATCAGGAATATTAATGGTACGAGCACCAGCTTTAATGGCCTCTTCAACCATACGACACAAATTGTCTATTGGTGTACGACCAGCATCTTCACATGAAAACTCAACATCGTCCGTAAATCGTCTGGCGTATTTAACCGCATTAACGGCCATTTCTAATACATCATCAAAAGAGCGCTTTAATTTACTTTCAACGTGAATGGTCGAGGTAGAAATAAAGGTATGAATTCGAAACTGATCGGCTACCGACAAAGCTTGGGCTGCAGCATCAATGTCTTTTTCAAGTGCACGAGATAGCGCACACACACGGCTGTTTTTAATGGTTTTAGCAATCGTCTGCACCGATTTAAAATCGCCCGGAGAAGAAACAGGAAACCCAACTTCCATGACATCCACGCCTAAACGCTCAAGTGCTAGGGCAATTTGTAGCTTTTCTTTAACGGTTAAACTGGCTGCTAATGCTTGCTCACCATCACGTAAGGTAGTATCAAAAATTATGACTCTATTGGACATCGAATTTCTCCATCGATCATCATGTTTATTTGAATTAGCTGCGAGGTACACAGCAGGTTCATTTCAAAAGGGCTAAAAAAAACCCCGCGACTATTAGCGCGGGGTTTGTGTATGCTTAATGAATTATTTTGCATGTAACACAAAGGACTCCGCGCAGGATATGCGTGAGAGGAGAAGGAGTCCGAGTAAAACTGATTGTGTGTTCATTATGTTAATATTCACTTTTAATAACTAATTATGCTAAATGTTCGACATACAAAGTATGTCTGTACCTAATATGTAACGCGACCAGCCCTCTGTGTCAACCCTAATTTGGTCAACGTGAAAAAGATGATAGCGTACTAGTGCTTCATTACAGTTAACCAACGACAAACTCAACCAATATTGATTAATTTTCAATTAATGAACTTACCTCTCAAAGTGCAAATAAACATCAACCTAAGTTGCTGCATCGATTATATTTTTATGTATACGGATATAAATAATCGTATACTGCTATTACCCCATGTTAAGTAGATATATGACGATGATGTTGTCGAAAAAGAGTATTGAATATAACTTTAGTCGCATTTTTGCTTTAATCTTTGGCCTCACGCTATATTTAGTGACCACGGCGGCTTTCGCTCAACCATCGCAACGCTTATTACTCTCGGATGATATCATTGCCGAAACTCAACAGCTGAGTATTCGAGAACAACTCGATGTAATCAACAATATCAATACGCAAAGCTCTGCAGACGCCAAAACACTCATTGATTCACTCGAACAACAACATGTGAAACAACCATTAGCCAATATCGATGCTCTGCGCTTAACATTGTTACATTGTTTTAATTTATTGGAATTTGGCGAGTTTAATCAAGCTATTGTCTTGGCAAAGCAAGGTGAGAGTAATGCCAGACAGTTTAAATATGACACAGCTCGCCCTTACTTTATGCAATGCCAAGCAGCTGCACATCAGAGTCTCGGCAATACGTTACAAGAACAACAACTCACCGAAGAAGCACTACGTTTAGCCAAGCGTTACTCTGAAAAGCAAGCTATTGTAAACAGCCTTTATGCCAGAAGTAGACAAAATACTAGTCTAGAAAATTATAATACTGCCATTGAAGATTTGCGTTTTGCGTTAGATATTTTTGATGAGGCACAAACACAATTCCAAGATTGGTATATATTGCCGAAATCATATCTACAAGCCGAAATATCCAATGTATTTTTCTCAATGGGTGATATTGAAGAAGCATTACACTTTGCTGAACTAACTTATAAAGATTCATCGACCTTTGGTAAACTTAAATTTGCATTTGCGATTAACTTAGCACGAATTAATATGGTACAAAATGATAAAGCACAAGTGTTGTATTATCTCAACAAGGCAGAAACTGAAAATAACAAAAATACCTCAGAAAGAGACTTCGCAACAGGTAATGCCTTACTAGCTAGTATTCATTTGTATGTTGGTGATTACAACATCGCCGAAAAACTCGCATTATCAAGCATAGAACTGTTTACTAAATACCAAGAGCCTATTTATGTCATGCGCATCAAACGTACATTAGCCAAAGTGTATTTTGCACAAAACAAAGACAACCAGGCATTGTCATTGCTGAATGAAATTATTGAGCAAGCCACTGAACTTGAACAATTTTCGGATTTAGAAGAGTTTAACCAGATAATCAGCCAATACTACGCCGAACAAAATCAATTTGAATCGGCCTATCAATTTCAGGTGCAGCGTTTTGATGCCGCTAAACAGGCCACAGCTAAGTTAAACAATGCTCACTTTATGCAGTATAAGGCCAGAATAACAGCACAAAGTGAAGCCAGTACACCACCAGAGAAACCTGTCAGCAACATCAATCAAAACTTAACCATTACCGCCTTGATTATTTTGTTATTATCCGTTGGATTAGTCCTATTTTTGGCCCGCAAACCACAACGCCTCAATAGTGTGAATGCTCAAGAAGAAGACCAGCAGCAACGTATCGATAATATGCTAGATAATGCCAAACAAGGACACTATCAACTAAGCATGCTGCTGATTAATATCAACCATAATAATATTGCGGATATACCCTTTATCATTCCGCGGCTCAAAAACACACTTAGAGAGCAAGACCAATTGTTTCGGCATAATACCAATGAGCTCATTATTATCTTGCCACACGCATCGTCAGTGGGGGCGGCAAGAGTCATAACCCAAATAGAGCAAGTACTTGGCGAATGGAAACCCGAGATCAAAGTAAATATTGGTATGGCGAGTTTACAACAACTTGACACTTTTGAAGTGCTCGTTAAAAAAGCGGTTATCAATCAATTGAATAAAATAAAATCTCAAGAGAAAAGTAATTCTCCTGATGAAAACTAAACCATCAACCTTTGGTCAGATAATCAGAAATTTCATCTAAAAATTCGCCACCAAATCGGTCAAGCTTAATCTGCCCGACACCATTTACTGCGAGCATCTCGCCAGGGCTTGTGGGCAACATCGCACACATCTCAGCGAGCGTTGCATCGTTAAAGACTAAATAGGGTGGAATGTCATTTTTTTCCGCCAGTTCGCGACGCAGTAATTTTAACCGAGCAAATAACTTACGATCATACTGTTGCGGCGCACGCCCATTGGGTTTGCGCTTCACATCAATCAATTGAATCCGAGGTTCCGCTAACATTAGCGACAATTCTGCTTTAAGGATTGGTCTTGCGGCAGGGTTAAGCTTAATTGCAGAGCCGCGGGTAATATCCTGACTCATCAAACCTAAATGAATTAATTGGCGGATAACACTGAGCCAAAACTCAGTTGATTTATCTTTACCAATGCCCCATGTCGATAACTTATCATGGCCTCTATCTACGATGTTGGCCGCTTTTGAACCACGTAATACTTCAATTACATGGTGGATACCGAAACGTTGCTGTAAACGATAAATACAAGACAGCACTTTTTGAGCATCTTCAGTACCATCATATCGCTTAGGTGGGTCAAGGCAGATATCACAGTTACCACAAGGTTTTGAAGCCACTTCATCAAAGTAGTTTAACAACACTTGTCGACGACAAGTTTGCGCTTCAGCGAATGCTGCCATGGTATGCAATTTATGAAATTCGACTTGTTGTTGGGGCCCAGGTTCAGATTGCTCAATCAAATGCCTAACCCGGCCTATATCGGCAGGGTCAAACAACATATAAGCTTCAGCATCTAAACCGTCGCGGCCTGCACGGCCTGTTTCTTGGTAATAAGCTTCAATGCTTTTAGGAATATCGTAATGCACCACAAAGCGTACGTTAGATTTGTTAATCCCCATTCCAAAGGCCACCGTAGCCACCACAATATCAACTTGATCTTTTAGAAATTTATCTTGAACGTTACCACGATCTTCCTGGCTCAAACCGGCATGATATGCTTGAGCATTAAATCCTTGTAAACGTAAACGCTCAGCCACCTCATCAACTCGTCGACGACTGCTGCAATACACAATACCACTGGTGCCATTTTGGATAGTTAAAAACTGACGCAATTGATTAGCCGCATTGAGTTTTTCTGCCACGGTATAACGAATATTAGGTCGGTCAAAACTGGACAATAAAGTATAAGGGGTCACCCCTAAGCGTTCGCAAATGCTTAAACGCGTGGCGTGGTCTGCAGTCGCAGTTAAGGCCATTAAAGGTAAGTAAGGGAAATATTCTTTTAACTGACCCAAAGCCGCATATTCAGGTCTAAAATCATGACCCCATTGACTAATACAATGCGCTTCATCAACGGCAAACATCGAAACATCGACTGATTGCAGGCGCTCAATAAAATCAGGACGCAATAGTCTTTCAGGAGAGACATACAACAATTTAATCTCACCAGAATGTAATTTGCGTAACACCTCTGCACTTTGCTCACGCGGTAAAGATGAATTGAGATAAGCAGCTGACACACCACTTTGCAGTAAACTGTCGACTTGGTCTTTCATTAACGAAATTAATGGCGACACCACCACGGTCACACCAGGCAACACAATAGCAGGCAATTGATAGCACATACTTTTGCCGCCACCGGTAGGCATAATCACTAAGGTATCTTGGCCCTGTAAACTTTGCTCAATGACTTCTCGCTGCCCTTCACGAAAGGCGCGATAACCAAAAACTTGCTGCAGGCTCGCGGCAAGTACATCTTGCTCTGTCGTCAACACATCTGAGGACGCAATATTGGTCGAAATCGGAGTATCCATTAACACTACATCATCATTCAAAGGGTATTCATTTTAAAGCACTGAGCCACAGATGTCTTGAACCAAAACGCCTTTGCTATGTTTTCATCCAAGATAGAAGATTGAGTCGAAGCCACTTTAGGGTTAGATTAAATACTCTATGCCAGTAAGCCCGACCTATATACAACAACGATAATAATAATAAAACGACAAGGATTGCTCATGACCACATCTATTCAAACCCAAGCTTTACAGCAAGTTGCTAATATTTTTGATCAGCATGTTCCATTCCATAATCTGCTCGGTTTAGACATCAAACACTACGACATCAATGGAGTTGAAGTGGTAATAAAAATGAAACCCGAACTTATCGGCAATATTCATCAAAACATTCTTCATGGTGGTGTTACTGCGACATTACTTGATGTTGTCGGCGGACTCACGGTATTTGCTGGGCTAGTTGCCAGTAGAGAAGATTGGACCCTTGAAGAACTACAACAACGTTTAACCACCTTAGGCACTATCGATATGCGGGTCGACTTTTTACGTCCAGGCCGTGGTGAAATCTTCACAGGCACTGGCACCGTTATCCGCTCTGGTAATCGTGTATCCGTTTGCCGGATGGAGTTACATAATGAGCAAGGAGTTCATATCGCATTTGGTACTGGCACTTATATGGTGGGCTAAGTTCCATTAGCGCAATATAAAGCTGACACTTGAGCGATAAAAGAAATCGCTTAAGCACTTGTGTCATGCAGGGGGGCGACCTACAATCGCCCTCTCTTTTAGATCTTCCCACTGTTGACTCACTATGCCTGATTTAGAATACCGTAAAGGGGTGCTTCTCGCCATTTGCGCCTACACCATCTGGGGTGTTGCCCCGCTTTATTTCAAATTACTACATCATGTGCCTGCCACCGAAATATTAATGCACCGTGTCATTTGGTCATTTATATTCATGGTTATTTTGATGCAATTCATTGGTGGATTTAGTCGTTTACGTCTTATTTTAAAACAGCCTAAGCAACTACTAATATTACTGATCACTTCTGTATTAATTGCCGCTAACTGGTTACTTTTTATCTGGGCTGTTAACAACGACCACATGCTCGATGCTAGCCTAGGCTATTTTATCAATCCGCTGTTTAACGTGTTACTGGGAATGGTATTTCTGGGTGAGCGCTTGCGAAAATTACAATGGGTTGCGGTGGCGTTAGCCAGTATAGGAGTACTAGTGCAGTTGGTCTCTTTTGGCTCTATTCCGCTAGTATCATTAGCGCTGGCTGCCAGCTTTGGTTTTTATGGTTTACTGCGCAAAAAAGTCAATATTGACGCCAAATCAGGTTTATTAGTCGAAACAGCAATCTTGTTACCAATCGCTCTGGGTTATCTATTCATCACCTTAGACAGTTCGACAACTAGCATGCTGACCAACACTCTCGACCTCAATTTACTGTTAGTCGCTGCCGGTATTGTCACAACAATCCCGTTACTGTGTTTTGCAGGTTCTGCGGTCAGAATTCCCTTTTCGATTTTAGGTTTTTTCCAATACATTGGCCCTAGCATCATGTTCATCTTAGCGGTAAAACTGTTTAATGAGCCGTTTGATATCGAAAAAGGCATTACCTTTGGATTTATTTGGGGCGCGTTAGTTATCTTTGTTGGCGACATGACATTGCAACGCCAACGACGTAACGCCTTAGCCAAAGCGTCAGCATAATGAACTCTACAATGGGAAGATGAAGTCACTCAAAGCACTGATGCTTCACCCACAAAAAAGCCGGATGATTTTATACTCATCCGGCTTTTTTTATGTATTAACTGTCTTGTTACTTCTACAAATCTAACGCAAGAATTTTTGAGCGGCGCTGGTAGTTATACAGCTGTTTTTTCTTATTCGGCAGTTCTTCAACATCAACAATATTAAACCCATGTTCTAAAAACCAATGGATACTTCGGGTCGTTAACGCAAATAGACGTGAATAACCCCGCACGCGAGCTTGGCCAATAATGTTATTAAGCAAAATGCTGCCACGATCTGCATCGCGATAATCCGGATGAACCACTAAACACGCAAACTCACCCGCATTGTCTTCTTCAAACGGATACAAGGCTGCACAACCAATCACTAAGTTGTCGCGCTCAACCAGCATAAACTGTTCAATTTCCATCTCCAGTTGTTCGCGTGAGCGACGCACCAAAATGCCTTGTTCTTCCAATGGGCGAATAAGGTTTAAAATACCGCCTATATCGCTAATGGTTGCTCTACGTAAACGTTCGGCGCTTTGTGTAACAATTTGGGTACCAATCCCTTCGCGTGAGAATAACTCTTGCAGCAATGCACCGTCTTCTAAATAACTGACTAAGTGACAACGAGGCACACCTCGGCGGCATGCTTCAATACTGGCTTTTAAGAAAGCAACGGTCCCAACTGAAGTATGGTCGTCAACAGCCATTGTCTTAAGCATTTCTTCGATGTCGTCCGGCATCAACTCGGCAATGACTTCACCATTTTTACCGATAAGGCCGTTAGTATCGCTAAAACCAATAATCTTATCGGCCTTTAGCTTTATCGCTACTTGGGTCGCAACTTCTTCAGCGGTCAGGTTAAAGCTTTCACCTGTAACTGAAGCGGCAATGGGCCCCATTAATACAATACCGTTATTATCTAATTGACGACGTAAGCCTTGCGCATCAATACGGCGCACCTTGCCACTTAAACAAAAATCGACACCGTCATCTACACCTAATGGTTGTGCAATAACAAAATTACCACTCACCAAGTTTATTTGCGCGTTTTGCATCGGCGTATTGCCTAAGCTCATCGACAACCTAGCAGTAATATCAAATTGAGTAGCACCGGCAACCTGCTTGATAATTTTCAGGGTTTCATCATCGGTAATACGAATACCATTGTGATATGCCGGTTCAATTCCAGCCGCTTTTAGACCAGCATCAATCTGTGGTCTTGCTCCATAAACTAACACCACCTCAATCCCAAGTGAGTGCAACAAAGCCACATCATTTAAAATACCGCGGAATTGTGGGTGCGCTAATGCTTCTCCACCCAACATAACGACAAAAGTTTTACCTCTATGAGCATTAACATAGGGCGCAGAATGACGAAATCCATCAACTAATTCAGTGGTTCTCACGGGCAAATTCACCTCGGTATAAGTTTGATGTTCATTAATGACGATGACAATAAATGCCACATAACAGTTTGCTGTATCAAAAAAGAATGGTATTGCATTTTAATTCACTTTTAAAGCATTTTATTTCACTTTAAGTAAAACACAGTGTCTCAATATTTTATGAAAAAAGCATTACAGCCAAAAAGTTAGCTTGTTTTAGCTGTTAATAATACTTTACGCATTTAATTATGATATTTGCATCACATCTGTTTAGCAAAATTTCAACATAATTGCGCTATAACAATGTGGGGACCTCAATAAAATATCATCACACTAGCGATGTACTTCATGACGTAAACAGCTACTGCATAACCTAAATTCAGCAATTCAATACACGTCATAACTCATCCGTTAATCGTTCGATTCAGTATAGACTATTTTCAAACAGGCATAAAAAAAGCCCCAATGAAGGGGCTTTTTTAAGAATCAAAAATCAATTACTTGATTTTAGCTTCTTTGTACATAACGTGCTGACGAATGACTGGATCAAATTTCTTGATTTCCATTTTTTCAGGCATGTTACGCTTGTTCTTTTCAGTAGTGTAGAAGTGACCAGTTTTAGCACTAGATACTAATTTGATCTTCTCACGATTACCTTTAGATTTAGCCATTTTCTATTATACCTTCTCGCCACGGGCACGAAGTTCTTTAACAATCACTTCAATACCTTTCTTGTCGATAATACGGATACCTTTAGTAGATACACGTAATTGCACGAAACGCTTTTCTTCTTCTAACCAAAAACGGTGGTTTTGTAGGTTAGGTAAAAAACGACGACGAGTCGAATTTTTTGCGTGCGAACGGTTGTTACCAACCATTGGCTTCTTGCCAGTTACTTGGCATACTCTTGACATGTCAATCTTCTCCAAAACAAATTTTTAACGCTCGAGCATTAATGTGCCTCGTATGGCCGTCGCCCGAGGCACAAAGAGGGCGCATTTTATACACGATTGACCATAGAAGATCAAGCAGTGTTTATACAATCCACCCACGCTCGGCAAAGGAGACTATCTCCTGATCACCTACAACCATATGATCTAACAAAGAAACATCGATGGTTGCCAATGCATTTTTTATTCGCTCAGTTATTCGCCGATCAGCCTGACTTGGCTCTGCAATGCCAGACGGGTGATTGTGACACACAATTACCGCTGCCGCTTTTTTCTCCAAAACAAGGCTTACAACCTCGCGAGGATAAACAGAAGCAGAATCGATAGTGCCACGAAATAATTCTACAAATTGAATGACTCTATGTTGGGTATCCAACAATAGTAAGGCGAACACTTCATAGGATCGGTCTGCCAATTGTCTCATTAAATAGTCCCGAGTTAAATCAGGATTTGTCAAAATTTGCCCTCTTTGTAGATTTTCATGGGCAATTCGCTTAGAAATTTCCACTGCAGCCTGTAATTGAGCATATTTTACCGGCCCAACACCGGCTAATTTACATACTTGGCTTTTAGAGGCACTCAGTAAACTGCGCAAACCACCAAACTGATTAATCATGTTTCGGGCTAAATCCACTGCATTTTGCCCTGCCAAACCATTACGTAATATCACCGCGAGCAATTCTGCATCCGAAAGATGTCCTGCACCTTTGAGCAATAACTTTTCTCGCGGCCCTTCTCCTTGTGGCCAATCTTTAATTCCCATGAATGTCCCTTATATTCAATGTGGCGATGTCATTAAACGCATTAAGTCGACTCTTAATAATAAGAACAACACCGAATCAGCAAGCACAGCACCAATGACAAATTGTTGTCTTTTTCAAAAATAGAGTTCGAATTGCTTATACCAATCTCATTAAATATCTGATCAGTTCAGAGTCTCTCAGGTTTTTTAATTCAAGGCGCATTGATGTAGAAATGGTTGTTCCCTTTTAAATCGATGCAACACAGAAGTGGAATACCTGAGAGACTCCTTTCTGGCGGGTTTCAAAGTACTTTATGCTTCGTTAGATGTTTTCAAAATAGAATCACTATTCGCTTCAATCATCTGCCTTGCATACAGCACTTTGAACTCCCGCTGAAAGATCGCATATTTAATAGGATTGGTATTACACAGTATGGTCGATATTTTTGAGATTGGATCTGCGCAAATTGTCATAGGTTTGTGATATTGTTAGCCGCAATTAGGTTTGAGTCGGATAATGTGCATCATGCTGACAAATAAAAAAGTATTACTCGGAATTGGTGGCGGTATTGCCGCATATAAAAGTGCGGACTTAATCCGTCGATTAAAAGAGCGTGGCGCAGACGTGCGTGTCATCATGACTCAGAGCGCAATGGAGTTTATCACTCCATTAACCATACAAGCGCTTTCAGGCCATCCTGTAGCCTCTGATTTGCTCGATCCCGCAGCAGAGGCTGCTATGGGTCATATCGAACTTGCTCGTTGGGCTGATGTTGTATTGCTTGCACCTGCTACGGCAAATTTAATTGCACGTATTAATGCAGGCATGGCAGATGACTTATTAACAACAACCTGTTTAGCGACCAGTGCTCCCGTCATTGTCTGCCCTGCAATGAACCAACAAATGTACCAAAATATCGCTACCCAAGAAAACATGGCTAATTTAGCCCGTAAAGGTTTTACCATTTGGCAACCCGCCTCAGGTAATCAAGCATGCGGTGAAGTCGGCCCTGGCAGAATGCAAGAACCCGTCGTTATGGCAGAACAAATGATACAATTTTTTGGCCCTAAAATATTACAAGGCCATCAGCTGCTCATTACTGCAGGGCCAACGCGTGAAGCAATTGACCCCGTTCGCTATATATCTAATCACAGCTCAGGAAAAATGGGTTTCTCTTTAGCCCAAGCAGCCGCAGAAATGGGCGCAACCGTCACATTAATCTCAGGTCCGGTTAATCTAGCCACACCAGCAGGTGTCACACGTATTGATGTGAGCTCAGCACAACAAATGCTCGATGCAGTGATGGGACAGGTTGAACAACATAATATTTTTATTGGCTGCGCCGCAGTAGCCGATTATCGAATAGCTGATGTCGCGGATCAAAAAATCAAAAAATCGGCTGAACAAATGCAACTTGCGCTAGTGCGGAATCCTGATATCTTAGCCACGGTAGCTCAGCACGCGACTCGTCCATTCACAGTAGGTTTTGCAGCAGAAACCAACGATGTAGAGCAATACGCCCGAGGCAAACTGCAACGCAAAAAGCTTGATATGATTGCCGCCAATGATGTCTCTATTCAAGGCTTAGGCTTTAATGCCGATAGCAATGCACTACAGGTATTTTGGCAAGACGGCAGCCAACAACTGCCCGCCACAGACAAACTGACACTGGCGCGCCAATTACTTACATTGATAGAACAACAATTAAAAAAATCATGAAAACACCCATTGAACTAAAAATTATCGACTCACGCATCGGCAATGAATTTCCTTTGCCAGCTTATGCGACACCCGGTAGCGCAGGCATGGATTTACGTGCAATGATCGACACCGCGATGGTCATTGAGCCAAGTCAAACCGTATTAATTCCAACAGGTATCGCCATTCATGTGGCAGACCCAAGCCTTGCAGCGGTGATTTTACCGCGCTCAGGCATGGGTCATAAACATGGCATTGTTTTGGGTAATTTAGTGGGCTTAATTGACTCCGATTACCAAGGACAGTTAATGGTGTCATGTTGGAACAGAAGTGATAAACCATTCACACTCGAAATAGGCGATCGATTAGCACAATTGATGTTTGTACCCGTTATACAGGCAACATTTGCCGTAGTGGATGAGTTTAATAGCTCAGATCGTGGAGAAGGCGGCTTTGGTCATTCAGGCACCAAATAACCTTTTCAAGTAGTCACTGAGCCAAGGAACAGATAATGGCTGAAAGCCCTAAAATAAATCGTCGTGAGCATATTTTACAATGCTTGGCGCAAATGCTCGAAACCAGCCCAGGTCAACGTATAACAACAGCAAAGCTCGCCGCCGAAGTTGGCGTGTCAGAAGCCGCACTGTATAGGCACTTCCCCAGTAAAGCGCGGATGTTTGAAGGCTTAATCGAATTTATTGAAGATGCGATTTTATCACGCTTAAACATCATCATGGACGAAGAAAAAGACACCATGACCCGCTGCCAGTTGGTACTACACCTGCTATTAGTATTTTCTGAACGTAATCCAGGTATTTCAAGGGTACTTAATGGTGATGCTCTGCTAGGTGAAAATGAACGTCTACGAAGTAGGATCGACGTGCTATTTGCCAAAATAGAAACACACATCAAACAAATTCTACGTGAAAAAACTTTGCGTGAAGGAGTAGGCTTTAATATCGATGAAGCCATTCTCGCCAACTTGCTGTTAGCCTTTGCAGAAGGACGTATTTCACAGTTTGTCCGCAGTGAGTTTAAACAAAAGCCAACACAACACTTTGATGAACAGTGGACGTTTATTCAACAGCAATTGCTAAGAAGTTAATATCGCATAAATAAAGGATGCTAGTTCGGTCCTTTTGCTGCCAATGCTACTTACTCTTCCTTTACCCTTAAACCGTATCAGATCTAATATTTATACCACATAAAAACGAAGTAAGAACGAACGATTAAACAAGGATGTCTCATGATTTTCATCAAATACCTAACCATTATGTTACTTGTCTGTGGTGGCCTATTCACCCATGCATTTGCAGCAGAAAGCCTTTCTACTGCACGACTATTTAGCCGAGGGGCTGAATTTAGCAATGTAAAAATATCTCCAACAGGCGATTATATTAGTGCAATAACCAAACATAATGGTAAAGACAAGCTACTAATATTAAATGCAAAAACAAAACAAATACATCATGCGATATTTTTCCCTAGCAATGCCCAAGTGGGTGATTACGCTTGGGTAAATAATGAACGAATCGTCTTACAAAAAGAATACTTAAAAGGTTGGAGTGACGTACCGCTGTATTATGGTGAGCTAATGGCTGTTAATGCCGACGGGTCAAGAGCAACTTACCTTTTTGGTTTTAATAGCGGCGAGCAACAAACTGGTTCACATCTGAAGAAAAATACCCCAATAAGAGCAACTGCATTTATTTTAGATCCCCTGCCCGATGACGACCGCTATATGCTCGTCAATGCAATCCCATGGAATGAGTCTAATTCTTTAAACTATGAATTATCACAAACTGTATACCGTGTAGATTTATACAAAGGGTTCCGCAGAAAAGTCACCACTTCGCCTATAGGTTACTCTCGATTTTTAACCGATCACGATGGTGAAGTACGCTTTGTTGCAGGCGAAGACGAAAACAACATAACAAAAGTATTTTATCGTCAAGACCGCGAATGGCTTAACACCGATAACCTCAAACTCAATTTGGATGATTTCTACCCAATATCTTTTGCCGAAAATAAAAATAGTATTTATGCTGCGGCTCGGGTAAAAGGCGAAACCTTAGGGATTTATGAAATCAATCTAGAAACAGGTGAAAAAACGCAAATTATTAAAGATGACAAAAGTGATCCCAGTAATTACTGGATAAACCAAACGACCAAAAAACTCTATGCAGTTGAATTTGAAAATGGTTATCCGTCTTACGCTTTCGTCAATCCAGAAGACAGTCATTCAAAATTGCTAAAGCAGTTGCTCGCATCATTACCTGGCCATCAAGTTCGTATTGTTAGCGAAACTCGTCATTCAGAAAAACTCATCGTGGTGGCATTTAACGATCGAAATCCTGGTGATTATTATATATTTGACACCAAGGCGCTCACACTCCAACACTTAGCCTCTGCCAAGAAATGGCTCGACCCAGCGCAAATGTCAGAAGTGAAGCCAATTAGCTTTACCAGCCGAGACGGTAAAATAATTAGCGGTTATTTAACATTACCTTATGGTAAAGAAGCGAAAAACCTCCCTCTTGTAGTCAATCCCCATGGTGGTCCACATGGAATAAGAGATGAATGGGGGTTTAATACTCAAAACCAAATGCTAGCAAATCAAGGGATGGCAGTATTACAAGTCAATTTCCGTGGTTCAGGTGGTTTTGGACAAAATTTTGAACAAGCTGGATTCCAAAAATGGGGTTCAGAAGTACAATATGACATTCTCGACGCCACTCATTACGTCATTGATCAAGGTTATGTAGATAAAAACCGCATCTGTATTTCTGGTGGTAGTTTTGGTGGCTATAGTGCATTGCAAAGCGCAATACTTGAACCCGATCTGTTCAAATGCGCTATCGGTTTTGCAGGGATTTATAATTTAGAACTGATGTTCGATGAAGGAGATATTGCAAATAGTGCTTCGGGTACTAGTTACCTTAAAAATGTTTTAGGTCAAAATAGTGAAGTACTAAGGGCTATGTCTCCCTCAGAAAATGTAGATAAGCTTAAAGCAAACTTGCTTCTAGTACATGGCGGTGACGATGAACGAGCGCCCATTGAACAACTAGAATCATTAGAAAAAGCCCTTAAAGCACGTGATTATCCCTATGAAAAACTGGTAATGGATGATGAAGGCCATGGTTTCTACAATGATGACAATCGTGCCCAATATTATGAAAAAATGCTTCTATTCCTTAAAAAGAACCTAGACATTAAATCGTAATGAGCTAATAAGCATTATATCAACAGGCCGATACCCGGCAAACGGGGTCGGCTTTTTTGTACCTGCGTTATGCTTCTAAGCAAATTCTATCGCGCAAATAGGCCAAGAAAACAGGTATTAACATCAATTAAAAGTCGTAATATATGTTCATATTCCACCTCATCTCAATGAATAAATAGTGAGTACGTATTGCTCCGACCACTTGAATTAAATACAATAACGTTACATTTTTAACATTAATTACACGGACTGTATTTATGCTGCGCATTTTATACCTCACATGTTGTTTGCTCGTTCTATTTACCACCCACACTTTTGCGGCTCCTCAAATTAAAGACTTCAGTGCCGATTCAGAGTTTTCTGAAGTCAAAATATCTCCCGATGGTGAGCACCTCGCGGTTATTCTCATTGAAGATGAAAAGCGCACCTTGCTCATCCTCAACCTTGAATCCATGAAGCCGACTTACGCGGTCAAATTCAATGGTGATGAAGAAGTGGGCCGTTATTATTGGGTCAATGACGAGCGGATTGTATTACAAAAACTCTATAAGCATGCCCAGCGTGAAGTGTCAGATTATTATGGTGAGTTACTCGCTGTAAATTATGATGGCAGCAAATCTAAATACCTGTTTGGTTATAATGGCGGCGGCTCGACAGGAACGAGTATTTCAAATAATGAAGCTATCCGCGCAAGTGCATTTGTTTTAGATACTTTAAAAGATGATGACAAATACATTTACGTTATGGCCTATCCTTGGAATGGGATGAACTACGCATATACCCTTGTATATCGCGTTAACGTCTACTCAGGTAAACGTAAACGCCTTACCACTTCACCTATCGCAAATGCAGGTTTCCTTGTTGATAATAAAGAAGACGTTCGCTTTAGCTTTGCAAGAGATAAGAAAAACGATGATCAACTGTTCTACTATGAGAATGGTGAATGGGTTGATGCAGAAAGAATTAAAGGCGGACTAACCGATTTCTACCCTATTTCGTTCACAGAAGACAACAAATCAATTTATGCTATCGCCAATGGTGAAGGCGCTACTCGCGCTATTTACGAAGTCGAACTCGCAACGGCTAAACATAAAAAAATCATCCAACATGATGTTGTCGATCCATTCATGACATGGGTGAGTGACCAAACAAATACCCTCTACGCAGTAGAGTTTGAAAATGGTTATCCTGAGTATCGCTTTGTCGATACTGAAAGTGCTAAAGCCAAAGCATTACAACAGCTAATGACTGCTATTCCAGATCATCGTATTCGTATTGTCAGTGAAACCATCGACGGCAATACACTTATCGTTGTTGCAATGAATGACAAAAACTCTGGTGACTACTATTTATTTGACCGTAAAAAGCTCAAATTAAAATTCTTGTTTGCTGAAAATGCTGCGCTAGATCCTAGTGAAATGTCAGAAGTGCGTCCAATCAGTTTTACTAACCGTGATGGCGTCACTATTCATGGCTATTTAACCCTACCTAGCGGCCTTAAAGAGCATAAAAATATGCCTCTCGTGGTTAATCCACATGGTGGACCACATGGCCCGCGCGACTTATGGGTATTTAACCCAGAAAACCAACTATTAGCGCAAAATGGCATCGCCGTGTTACAAGTTAACTTCCGTGGTTCTGGTGGATATGGTAAAGCGTTTGAAGAGTCTGGTTACCTCGCTTGGGGCAGCAAAATTCAATACGATATTATCGACGCAACTCAATATGTCATCGATCAAGGTTATGCCGACAAAGATAGAGTGTGTATTTCTGGTGGCAGCTTTGGCGGATACTCAGCATTGATGAGCCCGATGTTAGCGCCAGACATGTTTAAATGTGCCGTTGGTGTTGCCGGTGTTTATGATTTAGAGCAAATGTATAAAACGGGCGATGTACCAGACTCTTATGGTGGTGAGGCATACTTAAAAGACGTATTGGGTACAGATATCCAACAACTACGTGCGATGTCACCAACACATAACGTCAACAAACTTAAAGCTAAAGTGCTATTAATTCATGGCGAAGAAGACGAACGCGCGCCAATCGAACAGTTTGAAGCAATGGAAAAAGCCTTAGAACAAGCTAACTATCCATTTCAGAAAGAGATTTGGAGAAAAGAAGGTCATGGCTTCTTTAATGCCGAAAACCGTACAAAATATTATGAAATCATGCTTAAGTTCATCAAAGAGAACTTAAATGTAAAGTAGATATCGCTTAAGCGTATAACAACCAAAAGCCGATACCCGACTAACGGGGTCGGCTTTTTTGTTACCTACAGTATTAATTTACAGCAAATCGCGCTATTCTCCTTTTCCCCTACGGGGCAGCAAAGTGGGTGTTAATCTACACTCATACAAACAGTGATATCGAGTCGTTGGAGGATATATGGCACTCAGTGAAGCCGCAATAAAAGTACAAGCAGCGCTAAAAGACCGTGGGTTAGAAACCCCAATGCTGCCAAAAACTTCCACGCCTGAAGAACGTAAAGTCAAAATTGAACACCATATGCGTGAAATCTTGACCTTAATGTCACTCGACCTAACCGACGACAGCTTAGTTGATACTCCTCGTCGTATCGCAAAAATGTATGTCGACGAAATATTCTCTGGGCTTGATTACGAAAACTTCCCTAAGATCACGGTTATCGAAAACAAAATGGGTGTTGATGAAATGGTGCGTGTACAAGACATCAGTCTTACCAGCACCTGCGAACACCATTTAGTGACCATAGATGGCTTCGCAACGGTGGCCTATTTGCCACGCACAAAAATTATTGGCTTGTCTAAAATCAATCGTATCGTGCGCTTCTTTTCCCAACGCCCACAAGTACAAGAGCGCCTAACCCAACAAGTGTTAGTGGCACTGCAAACTCTACTTGAAACTAAAGACGTTGCGGTAAAAATGGATGCGGTACATTACTGTGTTAAATCTCGTGGTGTAATGGACTCAACCAGCTCAACTACCACTACAGCGCTTGGTGGTATTTTTAAATCAAACCCAGCTACCCGCGCCGAGTTTTTACACCAAGTAAAATAGTGTAATGCAGCATAGCGCCAATAAAAACGCAGCCACCTAATGTAATAATCTAGGGGCTGCGTTTTTGTTTAAAATTGGAATAAGATTAAATACCGTATTGCTCACGATACGCGCTAACTGAAGCAAGTTCTGCTTCCATACCCGGCTTTTCAGACAAATAACTGATTAAGTCAGCAAGCTTAATAATCGACACAATCTGACAACCAAAATCGCGTTCAACTTCTTGAATCGCCGACAACTCGCCCTTACCTTTTTCTTGACGATCTAATGCAATCAACACACCCGCAAGTTGGGCATTGTGAGCATTAATAATTTCCATCGATTCACGAATAGCGGTACCTGCGGTGATCACATCGTCCACCAGCATGACTTTGCCTTTTAACTCGCTGCCCACCAAACTGCCACCTTCGCCGTGGGTTTTGGCTTCTTTACGATTAAAGCAGTAAGGAATATCCACATCGTGATGATCGCATAACGCTACAGCTGTGGTTGTCGCTATCGGAATACCTTTATACGCTGGGCCAAATAGCAAATCGAATTCAATACCCGAGTCCATTAACGCCGCAGCATAAAAGCGACCTAAACGCGCTAAGTCTTTACCCGTATTGAACAATCCAGCATTAAAAAAGTACGGACTCGTACGGCCAGATTTAAGGGTAAACTCACCAAAACGTAATACTTGGCGGTCTAAGGCAAACTCAATAAATTCGCGTTGATAGGCTTTCACGGTTATTCCTCTTTCATCAAATTTTAGATTAAAAAAAAGGACCGTAATCGGTCCTCATTTTTCAACAGCATATTAACTTAATGCGGCTTTTTGCACATCGACAATTTCGCGAATACTGTTTTTAGCTAACACTAACAACTCAAGTAACTCTTCATGGCTAAATGGCTCGCCTTCTGCAGTACCTTGAATTTCAATAATCTTACCGGTTTCTGTCATCACAACGTTCATGTCAGTTTCAGCAGCACTGTCTTCAATGTATTCTAAATCACTGATCGCTTCGCCTTTGTAAATACCAACACTAACAGCTGCAATTAAAAACTTAAGTGGGTTAGCTTTAATAATGCCTTTACCACGAGCCCAGTTAAGCGCATCAACTAACGCCACACAAGCACCAGTAATAGCCGCAGTACGCGTACCGCCATCAGCTTGAATAACATCACAATCGATAACGATAGTGTTTTCACCTAACAACTTCATGTCTACAGCTGCACGTAATGCACGACCAATTAAACGTTGAATTTCTTGAGTACGGCCAGACTGCTTACCACGAGCCGCTTCACGGTCCATGCGGCTGTGAGTTGAACGCGGTAACATACCGTATTCAGCTGTTACCCAACCTTGGCCTTGGCCTTTAAGAAAGCGCGGCACGCCTTCAGTGAAACTTGCTGTACATAATACTTTTGTGTCGCCAAACTCAACTAAAACAGAGCCTTCAGCATGTGCAGTAAAAGAACGCGTAATAGTGATAGGGCGAGTTTGAGCTGGTGTACGGTTACTTGGGCGCATGAAAAGTCCTGTAGTCGAATTCATATCATATTTGAGCCCATATTATAGAGCTTCACGCCGTTAGATGCCATGGTAAGCAGCGATAAGCCACAAATCTATCGACTAATCCTTTAATCCCATCCGCTAAAACGGCTATAATCAACTCACATTCGCGTAAATAACATAACAGGACACTTCATGATCCAAAGCATGACAGCCTACGCTCGTATCGAGCACAAAGCACAATGGGGCACTGCCTCATGGGAAATCCGTTCAGTCAACCAGCGCTACTTAGAAACCTACCTGCGCCTACCTGAGCAGTTTCGCAGCTTTGAACCTGTCTTACGCGACCGCTTACGTAAACGCCTTAATCGCGGCAAAATCGAAGTTAATTTACGTTATGAACTCGCCGACAACAGCAGTAATGAATTACAACTGAATCAAGATTTAGCCAAACAGCTATTAAGTGCAGCAAACTGGTTAAAACAAGAGGCAGGACAAGGCGAACTCAGCCTAACAGATGTACTGCGTTGGCCTGGCGTGCTATCGGCAGCAGAGCAAGATATGGATAGCGTAGGTGCCGATTTAATGATCGCGTTCGACAGTGCTATCGATCAGTTTATCGAAGCTCGCGGCCGTGAAGGTGAAGCGATTAAAGACATGCTACTAACCCGTTTAGACGGCGTAATGGAGCAAGTGAACGTTGTGCGTGAACACATGCCAACAGTAATGCAGTATCAACGCGACAAATTAACTAACCGCTTAGCCGATATTACTGGTGAATTAGACCCTGCCCGTATCGAACAAGAAATGGTGTTATTGGCGCAAAAGCAAGATGTCGCCGAAGAAATGGACCGCCTTGAAGCTCACGTAGCTGAAGCTCGCCGCATTCTAAAAAAAGGTGGCAGCGAAGGCCGCCGTCTAGACTTTATGATGCAAGAATTTAACCGCGAATCAAATACCCTAGCCTCAAAATCAATCAGCGCAGAAATCACTTCAGCTGCAGTTGAGCTAAAAGTACTGATTGAGCAAATGCGCGAGCAGATCCAAAACGTAGAGTAACGTTTCTCCCTGCTCTCAAATGCTAAAAATCCGTAATGACAAATGTTATTACGGATTTTTTGTTTTTAGCGCTTTGTGTGACGGTTTCCTATTGAGTGAAAAAGTAGGACTAAAATGGTGACTAATTTGATTCGTCATAACTGTTAAAAAATCTAGTTATTCATTTGAACTTAAGCTAATACATATCAATGTCAATTATGCATCAATGTGCTAGAGCCCAAAGCACATAAGGCATTGAGCAATTAAGTTAGGCCAATTTCGCCCCATTTAATAGACAAGCAGATCGCCATCAACTACCCTCATATATGCCGTTAAAATAAACAGTATCTCGTTAAGAACAGTTATTAATGGCAATGAAGGGATAACAAAGCAGGGGGCCGAAAAATGAAAAATATTTTTGTTTTTGGTGCGGACGAATTCAACCTTTCCCTAATGCGTTCGCTCGATTCTGCCCATGAATATTGTTTTCATGAGCTTTATCAATATTCAGAGGTAAAGACAGGAAAAGAATTTCCGGTCGAAACCTTGTATGAAGGCGCTTTAGCGCGATTGAATAGCTATCCTGACTCCGTAGATGCCATTGTCGGCTATTTGGATTTCCCCGTTAGCACCATGCTCCCTCTATTGTGCCAATCTTTAGGCTTACCCTCTCCCAGCTTTGAAGCCGTACTCAAATGTGAGCATAAATACTGGAGCAGGTTGGAACAGCGCCGAGTCATCCCAGAATATATCCCAAACTTTTGCTCGGTTGATCCTTTTAAAGATGATTATCGACAGCAAATCACCCTCGATTATCCTTTCTGGCTTAAGCCAGTAAAAGCAGTTTTATCACACCTTGGGTTTATGGTGCGTGATGATAGTGAACTCGAAATGGCGATTATAGAGATCCGCAAAAAAATCTACTGCTTTGCCAAACCGTTCAATTATTTACTTCAATTTGCCGACCTGCCAGATGAAATTGCCGCTGTTGATGGCTATCACTGCATCGCCGAAGGAATAATCTCCCATGGCCAGCAATGCACGCTTGAAGGCTATGTTTTTGATGGCAAACTGTGCGTCTATGGAACAGTTGACTCAATACGTGAAGGTGAGCATGGTTCCAGCTTTTCTCGCTATCAGTATCCATCATCGATCCCACAGCCTATTCAGGACAAAATGATCGCCGTCACCGAGCGCTTCCTTACCGCTATCGATTTTGATAATGGTCCATTCAATATCGAATATTACTGGGACAAGGATAGTGACCATATCTGGTTGCTGGAAATTAATACCCGTATTTCCAAGTCCCATTCGCCATTATTTCGCAATGTCGATGGCAAGTCACATCACCAGATAATGCTGGATTTGGCCTTAGGAAAACAGCCTATATTTCCCCATCGTAAAGGCCTATATCGATATTCGGCTAAGTTTATGTGGCGTACACATGCTGATGCACAGGTTAACCGAGTACCCACAGAGCAAGAAATACAGGCCATTACCCAGCGTATCGGAGGCACTGATATTCAGCTGCATGTCCGTGAGGGAATGCGCCTGTCTGATCTTAATTATCAAGACAGTTACAGCTACGAGATCGCGACTGTATTTATCGGTGGTGATAGCGAACAGGAACTGTTACAGAAATATCATGATGTACAACAGGCATTACCGCTGGAACTTGTGCCACTGCTTTAAATGATCAGCGCGATAACCATAAGGAGGAAATATGACGGTTGCCAAGCACTGCGCATACAAAATCCGCCATATCGAACATTGCTGGATCCCGATGGCCGACGGCATTCGTCTTTCAGCCCGCATCTGGATGCCAGAAAATGCTGAAGCTAAGCCTGTACCGGCTATTTTCGAGTTTATTCCTTATCGTAAACGTGATGGCGTCAGACTACGCGACGAAACCATGCATCCATATTTTGCCGGACACGGCTATGCCTGTATCCGTGTGGATATCCGTGGTAGTGGCGACTCTGAAGGTGTGCTGACGGACGAATATCTGCAGCAGGAACTCGACGATGGTATCACTGTTATTGAGTGGCTTGAGAAGCAACCATGGTGCGACGGCAATATTGGCATGTATGGGATCTCATGGGGGGGATTCAATGGCTTGCAAATTGCGGCAATGCAACCACCGCAACTTAAAGCTATCGTCAGCGTTTGCTCTACTGATGATCGCTATGCCGATGATGTGCACTATATGGGAGGCTGCCTGCTCGGTGATAATCTTTCTTGGGCCTCGACGATGTTTGCTTACAACTCTTTACCACCGGATCCACAAATTGTCGGTAACAAGTGGCGCGACATGTGGTTTGAACGCCTTAAAGGCAGTGGCTTATGGCTCGATACTTGGCTTAATCATCAACACCGTGACGAATATTGGCAACATGGCTCAATTTGCGAATATTTTTCTAAAGTACATATCCCGGTCATGGCTGTCAGCGGCTGGGCCGATGGCTACAGTAATGCAGTTTTTCGGCTGCTCACCAACTTGCCTGGTCCGAGACAAGGATTAATTGGCCCCTGGAGCCATAAATACCCGCATATTGGCATGCCCGGCCCTGCGATAGGTTTTTTGCAGGAATGTCTGCGGTGGTGGGATAAATGGTTGAAAGGGATTGAGACCGGCATTATGGACGAGCCCATGCTGCGGGCATGGATGCTGGACAGTATGCCTCCGTCAACGTCTTACCATCAACGCTTTGGCCGCTGGGTCAGTGAACCAAGTTGGCCTTCATCTAATATTGGCACACAAGTATTCAAACTTGATAAATACCGCTTAGTAGATGAGTGTGCAGATGTTGCTGAGGAAGAGCTGTGTTTGCAGTCGCCATTGAGCAACGGTCTGTTTGCGGGTAAATGGTGTTCATATAGCACGACACCTGATCTTCCCCATGATCAGCGCGAAGAAGAAGGCGGAGCGTTAGTTTTCACAAGTGAGGCTCTCGACACCACACTTGAGATAATGGGGGCTGTGGTAATTGAACTAGAATTATCGGCCAATAAGCCAATGGCAATGATCGCTGTGCGTCTATCGGATGTGCAACCAGATAACAAAAGTTCGAGGGTAACATACGGCCTGCTGAACCTGACCCATAGAGATAGCCATGAAAATCCGACTCCACTGCAACCAAATAAGCGCTATTGGGTAAAGCTTCAGCTTAACGGTATCGCGCAGACCTTCCCTAAGGGCCACCGGATCCGAATTGCAATTTCTTCCTCTTATTTTCCGCTAGCTTGGCCTCCAGCAGAGTCGACACAACTCAAGATTTACACTGGTTGCAGTCGGGTGATATTGCCGAGTCGAATCCCACGTGAAGAAACGATAACTTTCCTTGATCCTGAGGCTTCCGTCAGTGGTGCCAAGCAGCAACTTATAGAAGGACATCATAACTGGCGAGTAATCCGCGAACTGGACAAGGATTTGTCTACTTTAGAAGTCATTAACGACAACGGTACTTACCTCCTCGAAGATATCGACTTGATTGTGAATCGCGAAGCGAATGAGTGGTACTCCTATCAGCGTGATGACTTTCAATCGGCACAGGGTAAAACTCTCTGGCGATGGGGGTTTAAGCGAGGTGACTGGACTGTAGAGACCGTCACTCGAACCTTACTGCACTGCGATGAGTTTTATTTTTATCTGGATGCAGAACTAGACGCTTATGAAGGAGACAAGCGCGTTTATTCGCAAAACTGGAACCTTCGTATTAATCGTAACTTGGTTTGATATTGAAGTGGGTATTTAGGCCGGTATTCTGTATCGCCTCAATAGATCCTCGTATTATTCACAATCACGTTGCCACTACACACAACCCAGAACGATGTACTAAAGGCATTAAGGACGAAACAAGTACAGAAACAAACTTAACCTATTTGGGCTGCATATCGGTACACCGATATGCAGCCAACTGCGGGGAAATGATTAAAGACAGGGATACCAAATTAAGCCGTTTGAAAATGCTAAAACAGACTAAAAAAATTTTTATCTATCCGCGCCAGCATCAACCAGCCTTATCACCAACTGCTTGTGTACTCTGAGGTAAATTTCAGTCTACAATGCCATGCATCACTTGTGCATCTATACGCATTAGCACTTACAGCAAAGGCCTTTAATGACCAATCCCTACTCAGCTAAACAGTGGCTCCAACTCAATATGCAGCAGCAAGGTTTATTACAGCCTTTGGCGTCATTGCCAAAGCTTATCCAGCAATTAAGTTATGTGCAAATTGACTCTATTAATGTGGTCGAACGCGCGCATCATCATGTATTACACAGTCGCCTGCCCGAATATTCTGCCACCATGTTAGATGATGCAATGAGCGATAAAACCGTGTTTGAGTACTGGTCCCATGCTGCTGCTTATCTACCTATTGAAGATTACCGTTTTAGCCTGTATCGCAAACAGCAATTACAACAAGGTGGTAAGCATTGGTTTGAGCCCGAACATAAAGTCATGCGCGAAGTTAAAGCCCGTATTAGCGCCGAAGGTCCATTAAAAGCCAGTCAGTTCACCCATGAGTCAGACACTAAAAATGGCACTTGGTGGGATTGGAAACCAGCTAAAAAAGCACTTGAGCAGTTGTTTATGCAAGGCGAGTTAATGGTTGCTAGGCGCGACAAGTTTCAAAAGGTGTACGACTTAACCGAGCGAGTACTCCCAAAGCACATCGACACCACAGCACCTAGCGATACAGAATTTGCCCAACACTTGATTCAGCGTTATTTATCGGCGCATGGTTTTGGTAATTTGCAGCAAATACAATATTTACGCAAAGGCCTCAAACCGCTACTCAGCAAAACATTAGCGCAACTGTGCGAACAAGGTGATATCGCCAGCTTTACCGACTCCAGCGCCAATACACAACACGTTTACTTCTACCAACCTACGCTCACCTTACCCACTGCTATTCCCAATAAAGTCTGGCTACTTAATCCGTTTGATAATTTAGTCATTCAACGCCAAAAGCTTAGGCAATGGTTTGGGTTTGATTACCAGATAGAAGTGTATGTGCCTGAGGCTAAACGCCAATTTGGTTACTATTCACTGCCCATTCTATGGCGTGACGGTTTTGTTGGCCGCGTGGATGTAAAAGCCGACCGAAAAAACCACTGTTTGTTACTGCAAAACCTGCACATTGAAATGCAGACATTGACCAACCAACATGATGAATTAAATGATAAGGCGCATTTTGTTTCTGCGTTAATCGAGGCCATTAATCACTACTGCACATTCAACAACTGCCAGCGTTGGCAGCTAATACAATGTAACGATAAAACGATTGCAAAAATGTTACTCAAAGCAATTCAACAGAGTAGTTAACGGCATATTCTGTACTTCGAATACCGTTCCCCTCCCCTACAAAAGTGACGCAACACAATATACGCAGCGGTATGTAATGTTGTTCACGTTTTAAACATTTATTACCACACCTAATTCAATAGCTTGAGTTACATCACTAACCCCAAAGATGTAGTGGGATACTTTCAAAAGGTTAAAAATAATAACAACCTACATAAAAACCTACGCGGGGAGAAAACACGATGTTTTATATACACATGCTGCTGTTATTAGCGGTGATATTTGTTGGTATTCGCCATGGCGGTATCGCCTTTGGTTTATTGGGCGGGTTAGGTGTATCGGTACTCGCATTTGTATTTGGCGTTGCACCAGGTGCGCCACCTATTAGTGTAATGTTAATTATTCTAGCCGTAGTGGCGGCTTCGGCGACGTTAGAGGCCACGGGCGGTTTAAAGCTGTTGGTAAAGTTTGCTGAAAAGCTGTTGCGCAAACATCCTGAACATATCGTCTTTTTAGGCCCACTATGTACCTATTCATTAACCGTTCTGGTTGGTACGGGTCATTCTGTTTATCCCCTTCTTCCTGTAATTTACGATGTGGCGTACAAAAAAGGCATCCGCCCAGAACGTCCATTAGCCATGGCAACTGTAGCATCACAAATGGGTATTACAGCCAGCCCAATTGCCGCAGCAGCAGCAGTAGTGCTTGCCACTGCCGTTGATAATAATCTAGATATTAACTTACTTGATGTACTCATGGTGACCATTCCCGCCACACTAACAGGCTTACTAGTAGCGTGTACTTGGAGCTTAAAGCGCGGTAAAGATTTAGATAAAGATGAAGAGTTTCAGGCACGTTTAACAGATGATGAGTTTCGTGAAGCATTAACCGACCCCAAAGCGGATGAGGTGCAAACACCCCAGGCCGAATCGACAGCAAAGAAAGGCTTAACAGTATTTTTATTGGGTATATTTGCCGTTATCATGGTGGCGATGTTTAGTAAGCAAATACTGCCTGCTGGCGTCAGCATGTCGGTAGCGATTCAATTTATGATGCTATCAGTCGGTGGAGTAATATTACTCGCCACCAATATCTCACCGAAAAAAATTGTCACCAGTAACGTGTTTACCGCCGGTATGACTGCGGTCATTATCATTTTTGGTATTGCATGGATGAGTGACACCATTATTGAGCACCATAAAACCTATTTAGTGAGTGCGGTAAGCGACATTGTCAGCGTGTACCCATGGACATTTGCTATCGCGATGTTTGTGTCGTCTATCTTCTTAAAAAGCCAAGCAGCGGTATTAACTATAATGCTGCCATTGGGGTATTCACTCGGCATCCCAGCTCCAGTATTAATTGGTGTACTGCCAGCGTGTTATGCCTATTTCTTCTTCCCATTCTACCCAAGCGATTTAGCCGCAATTAGTTTTGATAGAACCGGCACCACCCACATTGGTAAATACGTACTCAACCACAGCTTTATTATTCCAGGCTTTATTGGCGTAGTAACCGCTACATTTGTGGGTTACTTTATATCGATGGCGATTAACTAGCCCTAGCTTGTAATTTGGCTTTGAGCCAAGAACTAAAGTGATAAACCGCTAGTGAATTGACCCAAATAAGTCACTAGCATCAATAACAATGGCAGCCAACGTGGCTGCCATTTTTGTTTTTAATCATTGAGTACCTAAAGACCGAAGAGCTAAAAGCGAAGAGCTAAAAGCGAAGAGCTAAAAGCGAAGAGCTAAAAGCGAAGAGCTAAAAGCGAAGAGCTAAAAGCGAAGAGCTAAAAGCGAAGAGCTAAAAGCGAAGAGCTAAAAGCGAAGAGCTAAAAGCGAAGAGCTAAAAGCGAAGAGCTAAAAGCGAAGAGCTAAAAGCGAAGAGCTAAAAGCGAAGAGCTAAAAGCGAAGAGCTAAAAGCGAAGAGCTAAAAGCGAAGAGCTAAAAGCGAAGAGCTAAAAGCGAAGAGCTAAAAGCGAAGAGCTAAAAGCGAAGAGCTAAAAGCGAAGACCTAAAAAACTAAAATTATCTGATGAGCTACCGACAGGTTCATGGGGTAATCCGCCCACCATATCGTCCCCTGCAATACACCGTAAACTCATCCATGGAGGCTTGACGAAAACATCCTGTTTTCAACAGCAGCAGATGCCAATATGGTTAGCTTATCCTACGGCTAATTTTGCAGCTTCATGCCACATAGCATCAGGCATGGGAGTCATTAACTTCCATGTTATATTGATAGGCTGCGCTCCAGAGTGTTCTATGTAAACCGCTTCGCCAAAATTGACAAAACCCATGGTGCGACCGTTTTCATCTTTCGCTTGTTCACGCACAAACAAAATCAATTTACGGCCCATTTTTTCATGCTCGATATAGCTTAAACCTTTGCCATATTCGGGTCTCGCACTATTTTGAGATTGCCAATGGAATAGCGATTCATTAATTGCGTAGTCATGGAACATGGTGGTTGGTGAAAATTGTTTGACTGACTTTTTCAAGGTCACAAACAGTAATTCAACGTTAAGATCGTTAAGGACTAAAACGCCTTCCCTTGCGGTTGATTTTCTGTCAAAAGAACTTGCACCACTGGCGGCGAGTATTTGTTCCCTAGTATATCTTGAATGCACTTTTAAGGTAGGTATTGAGGGGATATGCATTTCAAGTTCGCTATGATGAATTCGATCTATAAGTAACGATATAACATCAAGCAGTTCTGCTTGTAATTGAGTATGTCTCAACGCAGCTAAACTTTGCTTAAGGCTAGTAAAACCTAGCTCGGTTCCTGACTTATCCCAAAAATTATAGTGGCACATTAATGCAAATTGGCACTGGGTCGCATCCATATCATCGAAACTGAAGTTATCGATAATTAGCTGCTTTAAAAACTGCAAATATGAAATGGAATTGCAGCCGAGCAAATGATAATTTATCGCACGATAGTAGGCTTTAGCTAGAATTACGTTTAAATTTTGTTCATTAATTTGATTGTTATTTGCACTACCAACCAATTCTAACCAACTCATTTTTAGCTTATAAATGTCTTCTAAATTAACATTTGGATTAAAGCGTAAAAAATTAACCAAGCTTAAGGTAAGCGTACTTTGGTGCCCAAAATTGTTAATGAGCTGTCGCAGCCTGCTAGCATTCATGGTTGCACGGCTAATATTTCGTAAAATCATTGCCTGAGTCTGTTCTTCTAGCTCGATCCGACAGCCTAATGGCAAGTGAGGAAAATCATTGGTTATCTCATCTTTAATCGATTGATTCGTTTTACCAACCAGCGCGCGAAACTTTTGCGAAAAGTCATATTCATCACGAGAATTACCCACAAAATCCAATACTGTACAGCACTGTTTATCATCGGTTAGACGCAATCCTCGTCCTAGCTGCTGCAAAAAGATCGTTAAGCTTTCGGTTGGACGTAAAAACAATAATGTATCAACGTCTGGAATATCGACACCTTCATTAAAAATATCCACCACGCATAAAATGTTCACATGACCGCTAATTAAACTCTGTCGTTTTTGTTGCCTCTCGTGACTATTATCACTGGTGAGTACATCCGCACTAATACCGGCTAAGTTAAACTTCTTTGCCATGTATTCTGCATGTTCTTTGCTGACACAAAACGCCAAAGCTTTTATTTGATGAATGTCAGTGACTGTATCATTCAGGCTGCTAATAATGCGCACAACTCTCTGTTCATTATGAGTATATAAATGACTTAGCTCTGCAATATCATATCGCCCTTGATGCCATTTAATTTTGCGAAGGTCGGTATCATCATCAATAGCAAAGTATTGGAAAGGACATAAATAGCGCTGATTGATTGCTTCGGGCAAACGAATTTCTGCAGCTATTACCCCACAAAAGTCATCCAGAATGTTTTGCCCATCATGACGCTCTGGCGTGGCGGTTAACCCCAATAAAATCTTGGGTGAGAAATGCGCTAGTAATCCTCGATAACTACTGGCTGCAATGTGATGTACTTCATCGATCACAATATAATCATAAAAATCAGCGGTGAGCGGTAAGCTTGATAATTGCAAATTTAAGCTTTGTATTGAAGCAAACAAATGCCGGTAGCTATTAGGTTTATGCTCAGCAACCCACAATTCACCAAACTGATTATTTTTCAATACACCACGGTATGCAGACAGAGCTTGCTTAAGAATTTCTTGTCTATGAGCCACGAATAAAAAGTTGGCTTCTGGGTGCTGTTTATAAAAACGGGCAAAATCAAACGCTGAAATAAGTGTTTTACCTGTGCCCGTTGCCGCAACCACTAGATTTTTATAGCGCTGATGAACTGTGCGCTCAACATCCAGCTGCTCAAGGATTTCTCGCTGATGTGCAAAGGGTTTTATATCAAAATGAAATGCACTGTCGTCACTGTAACCGCCCTTAGCTTCCCGCAACGCCTCGTGAAGTTTGTTTTTAGATTCAATATCGCCCTTAAATAATTCAAATTCACTGGATTGCCAATATGATTCAAAGGTGTTGAGGGATTTATCTATGATGTGGGGGATTTCTTGGCTGGTTATTTTTAAATTCCATTCAAGGCCACTGGTTAGCGCAGAATGGGACAAATTCGATGAACCTATGTATCCAGTATGAAATCCTGTATTGCGCAAAAATAAATAAGATTTCGCATGCAGGCGCTCGCGCTTGGTGTTGTAACTCAATTTAACTTCGGTGTTAGGTAAGCTCGCTAAAAAATCGACCGCTTTAGCATCTGTCGCACCCATATAAGATGTCGTGATGATCCGCAGGATTTTTCCACTTCGAGTAAACTCTTCAAGTTCATTCTTGAAAATTCGAATGCCGGCCCACTTAATAAAAGACACTAACCAATAAATTTTATCCGCTGAACGGATCTCGCGCTTTAACTCTGTGTCCAAAGAAATTCCGGCATTGCTGCCACAAAAAAGTTCACTTTGACTTAACCCTGTTAACGGGTAAATAGCCTTAGTAAACGCTGGAAAGTCTGTCGCTATAGGATTTGTTTTATCAAATAGTGCCGTTAATATACGGCCTTTACTATCGAGTAAATTTTCAGTGATCAATTGATCATCTTGAACATGATCTTTCAACCACAGCACCAACTTATTTGCTAAGCCGATTTGCTCTGTAAGTTGATTATCGCCACTGGGAATTGCACCAATGGCACTCTCCATTATCTTGGTCAAAAATCTCGATAGCCAAACACTGGCCTCAGCGCTTTCTAATGGCCGCTCACCTAAATAGAACACATCACGATTGATGCTTTTATCTATTAGTTGAGTAATAAGCTTTTCATAAATACCAACTTGTTCCATGTCAGATAGGCCTTTTGAAAGTGAAAACACTAAGAATATACCATAGCAATAAGTGCATATTACGACTAAGAATAATATTATTTATCAATAAAATGCTTACAGAACAACGATTAAATTAGCGCACCAACACATACCTTGTGCTTCTACCGCCCGCGCCGGTTTTGACCAAACATTGTTGTTCAACTAGTTGAGCCAAATGTCGGGTGGCAGTGGCGCGGCTGACTTTAGCCACTTTTTGATATTGGCTACTGCTGATCCCATCACTAAAATCGCCATCAAGCAGCCGGTTAAGTACCTTAACTTGTTCTGTTGTTAATGTTGGGGTGAGTAAGCGTCGATCGACACGAAGCCAGAATTGGGTTTTCGCGATGGTTTGTTCAATGTTATTGAGAGTGTGTTGAACAGCATCATTTAAGGTGTCTAAAAACCATAGTAGCCAAGGTGTAATATCAAGGGAGCCCTGTTGGGTAGACTCTAATATCGCGTAATAAGCTTTACGTCGCTCAAGTATGCTAACTGACATAGCATAAAAATGAATCGAACGATGTTCAGCTTGCGCTAATGCTAAATCGGTGAGCAAACGGGTGATACGTCCATTACCATCATCAAGCGGATGCAAGGTGACAAACCACAAATGAGTGATGGCTGCTCGTACTAGCGGATCAAGGTCTGCCTGTTTTCGTGATTGATTAAACCACTCAATAAACTCCGTTAAACTTTGGTCTAGCGTATCTCGAGGAGGCGCTTCAAAATGGATCGTCGGTTTGTCTAAACGCCCCGATACCACCTGCATAGGTTCATCGCCGCGTAACTTACCGCCAATAACAGGATTAAACACGGCTTGGTTACTCGGAAACAACAGAGCATGCCAATCTAAAATACGCGTTAGCCTAAGTGGCTGTTGCCAGTTTTGTAGCGCATCTAAGGTGATATCAGCTAAACCATCGGTTTGTGCAGTAGTGGGATAAGGGTTTTCTTCGCTCACCCCAAGTTTATTGGCCAAAGATGAACGTACAGACAATGCGTTGAGCGTTTCGCCTTCTATCGCACTTGAATGAACGATGTTGGCGATCATAGTATCGAGTGTCCATTGACTAACAGATTCAGTGCCTATCTTACCCAGTAACAAACCTTGGTTAAATTGAATTTGACGCAATAAAGGATTAATACGGATATGATCCCATACAAAGTCAGGCCATTCTTGTTGTTGCCAAATCCACATATTAACCTCTGTTTAGCTGACTTAAATACTGTTTTGATGCAAATACCAACCTATTCTACTCACCACATGAGGCAAATAGCAATTTATTCGCCTCACCATATGAGGCGAATAGGATAGTTAATTGCCTCATGACGCCTACTAGCAAGCTCGATAACACCTTGGCTGGCATTTCGGTATAATCATTTACTGATTCAATAACCTTCAATTTTTATCACTCAATGCGACTGTAATTAATGACATCTAAGCTGACTGAAGTATCGACACCACCACAAGCCGCTATGCCTAAATCTACATTGGCAAATGAACAGGAAAATAAAGTATTTATTATTGGCCTGCCACGTACGGGCACCACGAGTGTGAGTGTGGCGTTGCTTGAACAAGGATTAACGGTTGCCCACCAAGCCTTTACTAAGCAGGCGTTTATGTTGGCCGATGCGGTGTCTGATGCGCCCTGTTTTAGTGATTATCAGCAATTAGATAAGTTATTTCCCAACGCTAAGTTTGTCTATTTAGATAGGCCGTTAGATAAGTGGTTGCCGTCGATGCAAATGTTACTGGGCAGAATGCTAGTGCATTTAGATAAAGACAAGGGCCGCTTTCATCCAGTAATGAAGCGCAGCTTTAATCATTGCTTTGATATATGGCAAGTTGAAGATGTGTTTGATGAAGCGCATTTAACGGCCTGTTATCAGCGCCACCAGCAACAAGTAATGAGTTATTTTGCAGGGCGAGATGACTTTATCTCTATTGATATCAGTGTGACAGGAAGCTTAGCTAAATTACTGCAATTTATCGATTTAGCAAAGCCTGATACGGCTGAATTTAGGCAGCTTCAATATCCACAACTTCAATCTCAGCCGCAAAACTTTCCGCAGTTAAACTTTCCACAGCTTAACTTTCCGCAACTGAATACTGGCCGTAATGTGGCCAGTTGGGATGAATATAAACACCCCAACAAAATTAGCGCTAATGCTTCTGGCCCTGATAAACGTAAGTTTTTTGATTACCGACTTTAACGATTTAAATTTAGAATGAGCCAGTTAATACAGCACTACTCGCGCAGCAGCTTTTAACCGTTCATATATCACGTAGCGGTTACTTATCTTTATTACGCTTTTTCTTAGCAACGGTTAACCAATCTAAACTGACACCCGAAATAGCATTAAAGCCACGGATGCGGAAAATAAGGGTGAGCAGTTCAGGTCTTGGACGCGCTTTAGGCTCTACAGAGCGCGGAATAAACCACAATGCCACCAGCGATCGCATGATGGTTGATATCATAAACACCAAAAATATGGGGTTGGTTAACCAAGCGTTTAAACCTGTCCAGATTAAAAACTCTGCTGCATACGAGGCAATGACGCCCCCCACCATCGCACCAACAAACACAAAACCCGCACTCAATGCCGCCTGTAATGCGGCATAAATGGCAAAGTCACTGCGAAAAGGTCGAATATCGTAGAGGTAATTGGCAGTACTTAAGGTAAAGCCGCTCCAGGCTAAACCGGAAAAAGCTTGAATCGCCAATATATAAAGATAGTTGTCGGAAAATAGCCACAATAACGGCAAGCTGGGTATTAAGCAGCTGGTGATGATCATCACTAACCTATTACCGTATAGATCGCTGAATCGGCCCCAAAATCGCAAAGTAATAAACTGCGTAACAATAGACGCTACGCTGGAAAGCACAAATTCAAAATAGGTAAAATGCAAGTCTTCCAGCATGTATACCGCAAAAAACGGTGCCGAAATGGCGACCATGCACTGCATACCCGCAACAAATAAACTGTAATGGCGGAAGGTTTTGTCTTTCCAGGCTTCACGAAAATTACCAAATGTTTGTTTAAACACCCCAGACGCTTTGGCAATTCTAGGCTCGGGGTCGTGCATTTGCAGTAACAACCAGGCTGAAGTAAACCGGCCCATTGCCGCAATCGAAAATAGTAAACTAAAGCCCAACCATGCCATTTGCATTGAGTCGGTTAAGGTTAAAATACCGCCACCGACAAAGAACACACTTAGCGAGGCCATCATAGTTAATCGAGTACGTGAGGCAAAAAAGGCTCCTCGGCGGCGCTGCGGTACAATCATGCCCATCCAGGCACGCCAATGCGGCTGAATAAGATTGATAAAACCTTGATACAACACCGCTAAGCCAATAAATAACCACACTGCATTGTCAGGTCTAAATGCCGCTAACGCGCCCATACCTAACACAACTACGGCTTGTAACACTGCACATGCCACTATAAATTGCCGACGACTAAAATGACTCGCCAGCCATACTGACAACAGTTGCGCCAGTGAGCCAAACAACTGAGGTAAGCCAGTTACCCAACCCATTTGGCCTAAACTAGCCCCTAAGAATATGGCATAAGCATTAAAAAAGTTATCACTGGTGGCGGTCATGGTTGACGATGCAACCGCCTCTTGTTGGCTACGGCGTAGGGTACATCGAAGCCACGACAGTCTGTCACGACTGCGCGAACAAGGATTATTGCTGCTAGATGAAGGTTCTAAAGCCATAAGATGTATGAATGCACGCCATTGCTAAGTAACTATTCGTGGAACAAACTAGCTTAACTTTTTATAATCCGCCCATGCAATAAAGCTATTATGTAAAAGTATGATAGTAAACATTACAAATTTATTGCTCCAACTTAAGGTCAAATCGAATAAACCGAGGGCCATCACACAAGATCCAGACAATAAAATAGCGTGAGCGACAACAAAATAAGAAGTTGATTTTATTGTTTTTAAATTTTTCCCACTTGATTTATTAACTATGTTGACAGCACCAACAAGGGCTAAAGCAGACCAAAAAATATAAGCAAACATCACACCCTCCCTGTTGTAGGTTTACATATAAACAATTAAATATGTATCCACGAACTTGTAACAAAATTATCAAAAATAACTGTATAACAAATATCGTCTAACAAACATGATATTTAACTTTTAATTTAGAGGCCATGTTTGTTATTAGCTCTTCAATCTGAATTAAACCCACCTAACAGAAGGACACGATACCTTCGGTGACATATTGCTCTGGCAGCTTTTGTAACTGTTTTAGCAATAAAGGGTTACCCAGTAAATATGCCAATTCTTGACGGGTAAACAGCTTTACAATGTTGTGCTGGCACTGTGCTTCTTGCACTTTAACTCGGGTGATGGCTTCGAGTGATTCAACCGCTGAACCAGGCAAGCGATGTGGCTTTTTGTCAATAAGGGCTAAATGTAACGCCATTAATGCAGGGTCTTGCAGTAGCCTTGATAAGGTCCACGGCTCAGCGATGGCTTGCACATATTCAGCACGACGCGCTTGTGAGTCTACACTAAGTTGCGGCGCGCTCACTTCTTCTGGCGTGGCCAAAATACCTAAGCCTTTTACCCATAAACCAAATCGCTCTGAGCTTGTCATGGCAGAAAGCGGTACAGCAAGCCATAAACCAATTAACGCGGGGCTCATCCACGCCAATAAGGTAAGCGAATCAAGCACTGCGGCGTAACCTAATAACGCACCAATTAACATGTGCCAACGATGACGATAAATCAGTGTTAGCCAAGGTAAGCTGCCGTCATCACGGCGTTGTGGCGCCCAACCGCTGTCGCGTCCAGCTAAAATAGACATCACAGCACCGCAGTGGATAAGCATCATTATTGGCGCAATCAGTGCCGACAATATAACTTCAACTACCACGCTAATCATGGCTTTACCTCTGCCACCTAATTGCTTACTCATGATGCTATTTTTCAGTAACAATATGATCCCAAGAATTTTAGGACCAAACAATATGCCCATGGTGATATAAAACAATCGTAGTGCACGGTCTGAGTCCATTACTGGCCAGGTGGGAAACAAAGAGAATTGATCGGTAAAATACTCTGGGCGAATAAAGTGTGCTTGTAATGCCAGCATTAAGCCCGACAAAATCAGCATTAACCAAAATGGCGATGATAAATAAGCCATTATCCCAGTGAGTAAATGTAAGCGGCTAACCCAATGTAATCCTTTACTAAACAACACCCGTGAGTGTTGTAAATTACCTTGGCACCAACGGCGATCGCGCACCGCTAAATCGACAATAGACGGTGGGCATTCTTCATAAGACCCTGGAAGGCCTGCGGCAATGACCACGCTCCAACCAGCACGTCGAATGAGCGCAGCCTCGACAAAGTCGTGGCTCATAATATGGCCACCAAATGGCGGTCTACCTGCAAGGTTGGGTAACCCTGCTGCGCTCATAAAGGCTTGGGTGCGGATAATGGCATTGTGGCCCCAAAAGTTACCTTCTTTATGGGTCCACCAAGATAAACCAGTACCAATAACCGGACCATAAATTCGCGCAGCAAATTGCTGTAGTCGCGCCATTAAGGTGTTGCCATTGATTAAATACGGAATGGTTTGGATAAGCCCAGCATCGGGATCAGCCTGCATCCGCTGAGCGAGACTGAGGATAGTGTGGGTTTCCATTAAACTGTCAGCGTCTAGCACCAACAAATGGTCGTATCGGGCGCCCCAACGCTTGCAAAAATCGGCCACATTACCGGCTTTACGGGCATCATTTTTACGTCGACGGCGGTAATACACCCGCGCATCTTTGCTCACTTGATGGCGCAATATTAAAAATGCCTGTTCTTCTGCCAACGCAATATCGGGGTCAGTAGTGTCGCTTAATATAAACCAGTCAAACGCATGGCTTTCGCCGGATGCAACCAATGCCATCGCCATCACTTCAACTGCAGCAAAAACGCGATCGGGTGATTCGTTATATGTCGGCATTAATATCGCGGTGCGGGTATGCAGCTTTATACGTTCGGCCGTTTCTATCGCAGGCTTTTTAAGTAGCATAATAAAGCCGGCAATGCCGCCACTAAATGCCAATGCTATCCAACAAAAGTTAACCGCAAACAACACTAAAACGATGTATTCAAGTGGCGTTACGCCACCGACATTAAATACCGACACCATCTCGTATATAGCCATCACCGACATAATAGAAGCGCTGCCAACCACTAACAGACGGCGTAATCCATCTGACTTTACGCCATCGGCGATAATGCTCTTGCGTGGCATACCATCGGACAACGCACGTAAACTTTGCGCTTCCATTGGGCTTGGTCGTTCTAGCGGCATGGCTGCACCACCGACCAACGTAGGGTCGACAGTGCTAATGTCAGCATCTGGCTGAATCATGTTCATGCTTAAAGCGTCCAACGATAAAGCCAAGTTTCGACATCGCGTGGGCCAGTAAACTTAAGCTCAGCACGTAGCTCGATCAATTCAGCATCTTGTGGATCCATTTCAAACGCCAAACGGTAGCCATTGGTTTTAGGCTGACGAGACACCACCACATTAGTCACGACGCCCGCTGAACTCTGCACTTTGGCGACCGGAATTTCATCGTTATTACCTTCTTTAACTTGATAGTCAATAACAAACAAACGTCTCGGTGTGGCTTTAGCGATTTCAGCGCGGCCACTGGCGGTACGGGCCACAATAACAGTGCCATCATCAACTTCGGGCTCGCTGCCCCAAATTAACCGATAAGTAAAATGAAACTCGCTACCTGCTGCGATAGGTTGTTTAGGCTTCCAGTAACTAACTATGTTGTCATGAATTTCAGAGTCTGTTGGAATTTCGGTTAACACAACCTCACCCGCGCCCCAATTTCCGACCGGTTCTACCCATAAACTTGGGCGACGCTCGTAGTGGGCTTCGAGATCTTGATACGCATCAAAACTACGTTCACGTTGAATTAAGCCAAACCCTTGTGGCGAGTTGTCCATAAAGGCACTGACTTGCAATTGCTTTGGATTAGCCAGCGGACGCCATAAACGCTCACCGCGACCATTTAAGATCAATAGCGCGTCAGAATCATGTACTTCTGGTCTAAAGTCATCGGTGTTTTGACGACCATTCATTGAATGTAAAAACATACTGGTGCTAGGCGCTAAACCGACTTTAACTAAATCCACACGTGGAAATAGCGTCGCTTCCACATCGATATGGGTGTTTTCGCCAGGTCTAACAGAAAATCGATATGCCCCTGCCACGCTTGGGCTGTCTAGCAAGGCATGCACCACGATTAAGTTACTGTCGGTGTTTGGCCGTTCAACCCAAAATGCCCTAAATATTGGAAACTCTTCGCCTTCCGGTTCTGCGGTATTTAATGCTAATCCTCTTGAAGACAAGCCGTAATCGCTGCCTTTACCCAAAGCGCGGAAATAACTCGCCCCTTGGAATACCATAAGCTCGTCAAAATATGCAGGATTATTGAGTGGATAATGGATGCGTAGACCAGAATAGCCAATATCTTGGGTCGGCAAACGCTGACTCAACACATCACCTGCAGTAAAAAACTCTGAGTTATAGGCTAAATGGCTGGCTTGCTTACCTTCAACTAAGGCAATTTCAATCAAGTCTTGGAAATAAAAACCCCGATGAAAGAGCTGCATTTGATATGGCAAACCTTCGGCTTTCCAAATAGAAGCTTCTGGCTTAAAGCGAATATCGCGGTATTCATCGTAAGATATTTTAGCCAACCCTGGCGGTAATGGGTCTTTAAGTTCTACATACGGTTTTTGCGCTAATTTACGCGCAATTTTAACCACTGTATCAGAGTCAAAGTTAGCCGTTTTAGCAAAACGCACTTTGGTTTCTGTGTTCAGGTTATTAGCTGATTTCACTATCGCTTGTTCATCTGCATAAGTTTGCAGCGGTATGGTTACGCTAGGCGATGTGGGGGTAATAATGGGTGGTGTGGGTTCTTGTGCAGCAAGATTAAAACAAAGCCCTGCGGCCATGGCTAACGACAAACGCGTTAGCGCTTTTTTTACAATGTGAGATGAGGCCGAAGTTCCACAACTCAGTAAGCTAACCATAATAGGCTACCTAAAAAATACAGCGTTAATATGCAAGTTTCAGAGCGGTTATTGCGGCAAAATGTCTTGGTACACAACCCTATGCTCTATTTCGCGAACGATATCAGAACGCCAAAATTTTGCACAAGTATTCATCAATAAAATCCACCAGCACCTATAACATTTTAATCTATTGATATATCCAAATAGCACACAAGGAGAATGAAAAACGACCGTGTTGTTCGTTTGATTTTACGACCATCGAATATTGCCCCCTCAAAAATGTCTGCATACTCATTACATGTTTATTTCTCATTATCAAAAAAAATAACCCAACCATTCTGTCGTATTAAAAACATCAATAATGAAGATGATACATAAGAAGCAACCAATAGAGTTGTTTTAAACAGCAAAAAATCTGTGTCTCTTAACATAACTGTACAATTTTTAACCCTTGTTAAGTTGTTAAACATACGTTAATACTAATTTACTCGATCAAGCATTAAATAGAATCGGGATCCAACAAGACTTAAACATTCTATGCAATACATCATTGCACCTTTGGGGAGGATAAATGATGAAAACCAGTATGTTAAAAATATTAAAAAAGGTATCTCAGGTTAAATCCGCAACACTTAGCGCATTATTTTTAGCAGGTATTACGCTATTGTCACTTTCACCACAACAAGCCTATGCCCAAGGAACAAAATACCCTGTGGTACTCGTTCACGGTTTATTTGGTTTTGATGATATTTGGGGTGTAGATTATTTTTACAGAATACCGCAAACCTTACGTCAGCAAGGCGCTCAAGTTTTTGTTGCTAGCGTGTCACCCGCTAATTCAAGCGAAGTCAGAGGGGAGCAGTTGCGTACTTTTGTTCAAGCAGTACTAGCACAAACAGGGGCAGAAAAAGTTAACTTAATTGGCCATAGCCATGGTGGTCCAACGATTCGCTATGTCGCAAGTGTTAGCCCAGAAATGGTGGCTTCGGCAACATCAATTGGTGGTGTTAACTGGGGCAGTCGTGTTGCCGATTTAGCTCGTGGGATAATTCCCGTAAACTCCAATACAGAATACCTTGCACAACAAGGCATTAACTTGTTAGCAGGTATTATTTCTGGCATCTCAGGTAATAACGGCCTACCGTCGGATAGCATCGCAGCGATGACATCCCTAACCACCCAAGGATCTATTGCATTTAACCAAGCTTATCCTGAAGGTATTCCGAGCCAATATTGTGGTCAGGGCCAACAACTAGCAAATAATGGCGTGTATTATTTCTCCTGGTCGGGTACCAGCCCATTAACTCATGTTGTTGATCCATCGGATTACCCACTAAGTTTAACCAGCCTAGTTTTTGGTGAACCTAACGATGGCCTTGTATCAGGCTGTAGTTCTCATCTAGGTAAAGTGATTAAAGACAACTATAAAATGAACCACTTAGATGAAGTAAACCAAACGTTGGGTCTAGTTAGTTGGTTTGAAACGAATCCAGAAACCCTATATCGCCAACATCTCAATCGTTTACAGCAATTAGGTTTATAAACAAGATGAAAAGTGGATTTTCACTATCTCAAAATCCGCGATTATGGGTGGGCATACTTTTGCTCACCCTTTTTATCGTGTTATTCACAGCTTCATTGATGAATAAACACCAATACCAAGCAGAGCTATTGGCCTATGATAAATTACCTACCGTTCAGCATAACTCATCATTATTCACACCAGAAACGACAGAAATAAATGAGCCTATCGGCACTGAGAAATTGGGACAGCCACTGCTATTATCTCAAGCGCTACGCTGGGATTTTGACGACATCATTTTGCAGCATCAAGATAAAGCAACCTCGCTAGAAAACCTATTGTCTACATTGGCCAGTAAACTTGACCTTAGTGCCGATGCGCACGCTAAACTTGCAGCATTGTTTCAGCGCTACCGTAACTATAAAATCGCGATATCTTCTCTAAAAGACGCCAGTCCAGCAATAGACGGTGATATTGATTTAACCATGACGTTTGATTTTATCGAACAGGCTCATCTATTGCAGCAAAGCTATTTTTCGGAACTCGAAATAGACGCTTTTTTTGCCAAAGACAACAAGTATGATCAACAAGCATTTGAGCGACTGAGAATTCGACAAGATAGTAGTTTAACCATAGAACAAAAAACGGAGTTACTCGCTCATCAAATCAGCCAACTAGATGAAGAAGAACGCCAAGCCATCACGCCAACATTGATGGCCAATGATATCAGCGCTTATTTAGAGGGAACACCAAAACATGGCGAAGCATCTCCCCCTAACCTAACCACAGGAATAAACGCAGAGATGAGCCAAGAAGTGATTGAACGAGTACAGGCAACTCAAAATACCAATCTAAATTGGCAACATAAAATTACCTTATACCAAGAATACCAACAACAAATCGCCAATTTGTCAGACACGGAACAGCAACAGGCTTTAGCACAATATCAACAACAGCAATTTACCCTCAATGAACAAAAACGCTTAACGGTGTTTCTTAATCATCCTGAGTTAATCAAGCCTTAATCTGCTATCCAATTGATAAATAAACTCTGCTCGGGATAATAAACGCCTCAACTAGACAAATGAGTGACTGACGAAATCCAATCTTGGTGTCATAACTGATTCCCAATACTCAACAATTACACAGTGTCTATCACTCACCGCTCTCGAATAGCATCAGAGCCTCAGTAACATCACTTGCTTGAGATAAAAATCTTTAAATACAAATCTTTACTAAAAAACAGGTCGATAAGAACATCCTCTATTTTAATGGAAACGAGTCTGAGTGAATTACCCAGCTATTAATGACATTTAGTACGTCAAGCTCACACTTACTGGCTATTTACTGAAAGTTTACATTCATAAAAGTAATGAATCAAAAACACCTCATTGCATTGATTAAATTAAGAAAAATATCTTAAACATTTTATTAGAGCAGAGAGCTTTACAGTAAGAACACCATAAGCACTGGTACGTACCTTGACGGTCACCTCACAAATGAGAATAATTATCAAAATCGATACCAAAATATGCTTTGATCATTATGTTTACCTCTCGCTCATTGAACTTAGAATCAAGTCCCCAACAGGCTAGTTTCGGAATCGTAAACTCAGCCCTTTCTCCTCCCATCAATAAATACTCCAAATTGCGCCATCGATAACACGCGTAAACAACACACTTGTTTACGCCAAAGCATCCTTGATTACTGAAAATTGAGATTGCTGAAGATCGAGGAATGGTCTTTGAAACGTTTATCGCCAACTTATCACTTTAGAACAGACCAAACGAAACATAGGGAATATGCATGTTAACTGAAAAATCCAGATTCACTTTAACCACCATAGCAATAGCCATTGCAGCAAGTTTTGCTAGCTCGGCGGCAGTTGCTGACGACAAAAGTCAGACAGAAGCCAAACCTGAAATCATTGTGGTGACAGGGAGCTTATTAGGTAATTCTGAAGTTGCTGATTTAAAAACGTATACCGGTAACCGCTCAATCATTACTTCAGATCAAATAGAGCGTACTGCAGCCAGATCAATCGACACTGCATTACAACAAGTTCCTGGGATTAAAATTAAAGACGAGACTGGAACTGGGGTTTTACCTAACATATCAGTACGAGGCTTAGACAGCAGCCGCAGTGGTTACGCCCAAGTCTTACTCGATGGGATCCCAATGACGCTTGCGCCATATGGGCACACTGGCCAGTCATTATTCCCTGCCACGTTATTCATGATAGATAGAATCGATGTAGCACGTGGCGGAGCATCGATTCAGTATGGTCCTAACAACGTTGGCGGCGTAATCAACCTTATTTCAAAGCCAATCCCAACCGACTGGGAAACCAGCGTTAATGAGCGCATGACCTTCTTTGGCGACAGTAATACATTATTTGATACCAACATCAGCACTGGTGGCGCGGTTAATGAAGATTTTTCAATGCGTTTTGATGGCAACATCACCAAAGGGGAGTCGTTTCGTGAACACTCCGACACTGACATTAAAAACCTAATGTTAAAGACCCTGTGGAATATCGATGAGCAAAACAGCTTAGATGCCACGCTGCAATATTACGATGCTTTTTCTGAGCTACCGGGTGCATTAAATACTCCCGCTTATGAAGCCGATCGCGAGCAATCCCTACGCCCTAATGATGAGTTTAATGCCGATACTAAACGAGTGTCATTGAAATATAGCCATGTTCTCGACGACTCTAAAATTATCGATTATGGTGAGATTGATCTCAGAGTATTTGGTAATAAAAGTTCACGTAACTTTCAGTGGGATTTTTATGATTCAAGCAAAGACACCGATGGCAATTTAGGCACAAGCTGGAGCGATACCACCCAGGATGCTACTCATCTGCGTAACTCTCCGCGAGACTTTACCGTGTTTGGCATTGAGCCAACGGCAAGCCTGCTTATTGATGGCGATATTAGTCAGCACATTATCGCAGGTGCTCGTTATATTAATGAAGACATTAGCTACCAACTCAACCACATAGACAAGTCGACTCAAACGGCAACTCGTCCGCGTGACTGGCAAATGGATACCAATGCCATGGCCTATTATGTGAGTAATAAAGTGGGATTCTTTGACGACACATTGTCGGTTACTCCTGGCATAAGATATGAAGATGTCCGCATGACCTTCACCAATGTTGGACAAGACTATAGCCAAGATAATCACGTGACCGAGTGGCTTCCCGGCATCACCTTGGGTTATGAGTTCAGTTCAAACTGGTTTGGGTATACCAATGCTCAACGTTCATTGAGAACACCACAAATTTCGCAATTATGGCCTAAAGATCAAACCCTTGAATCAGAGCTATCTTGGAACTATGAAGCTGGGGTACGTTTTACCCCAACAGAGCGCAGTAACTTAAGTATTGCCGCTTATCGTATCGATTTTGAAAATAAAGTCGAATACGACAGAAACGTCAGTATGTTCGTCAATATTGGCCAAACTCGTAACCAAGGTATTGAGCTAGAAGGCACTTACTCACCTATGTCGCTGCCAGATCTGGTTCTAACCGGCGCTTACAACTATTTAGATACCGAACAACTTGATGGCGAGTTTGCAGGTAACGAATTGGCTTATGTGTCTAAGCATCAACTTTCTGCCAGTGCTTTATATAGCATTAAAGATGTCGATTTAGGATTAATGGCGTTCTATTACAGCAAGTCATTCGCTGATCTTGCTAATAGTGTTGAAGAAGATGTATCAGGCACATCGGGTGAAGTGCCTGCGTATACCGTGGTTAATTTCAATATTGCGACTGAGTTTTTCAAGCAAGATAATCACGGCTTAAAGGTGGGATTGTCGGTCAACAACCTATTTGATAACGAGTACTACTTTAGAGGCTTAGATGTGTCTCCAGCAGGACGAGTGCCAGCATCAGGCCGCTCACTGAGCTTAGATGTCGGTTACACCTTCTAATCGGCATTGTTTCTAAGATAGATGTTTTCAGTTTTAACTGAATAATAATCAACCTGTTGTAAACAACAAAGCCTCAGCATTAATGCTGAGGCTTTGTTCTACTAGTTATCGTATTGATGTTCGTATTGCTTGTAGAAACGGAGTGGCCACCGAAAAGAGTTAGGTGGCCCTACGATCAGCAACACAAACATGTAGCCAATCTAAATAACCCCGCCCAATAAACCTTAAATAATCAAATCCTTCATCAAACCTTCCAGCACATCCGCCTGACGGCTCAAACTCTCGATTTCTTTTGCTGTCATATTCACTAACTCCATCACTTGAATAGAACTACTTCTGACAGAATCAACATCACTGGCAATATTATCAGCCACAGCGCCTTGTTCCTCGGCAGCGGCTGCAATTTCCAAACTTCTATCTGAAATATGCTGGTTTTGCTCTGCGATTTCACTAATATTTTGACTTGCACTTGTCATTAACTGTTCGCTTGATTCAGCTTCTTTTACCGTTTTCGCCATCACGTTCATCACACCACGGCTATTGGTTTGTAGCGTTTCAATAATTTTTTGAATTTCAACGGTCGCAGCTTGAGTTCTTCCCGCTAAGGTTCTTACTTCATCTGCAACCACTGAGAATCCACGTCCCTGTTCGCCTGCTCTTGCCGCTTCAATAGCAGCATTAAGGGCTAGCAAGTTGGTTTGGTCAGAAATGGCATTAATCGTTGCAATAACCTCACCAATTTCAGTCGCGCTAGAATCAAGTTCTGCAACAGCAACTGAGGTACCACGTACTTCCCCTGCTAATTGATTAATCTCAACCAAGGTTTTTTTGATCTGAGCTTGGCCTTGTGTGGTTTTCTCCGTTGCACGCGATATTTGCGTAGATGATTCTTGAGCATGGCTAGCGACTTCTCGAATCGACACTGCCATTTCTTCCGTTGCACTGGCTAACGAATCAATGCGGTCTTGCTGCACGCTGGCCAACTGAGTATTTTCATCACTACGCACACGTAACTGAGCACTAATTTGTTGGATCAAAGCAACTGCTTCTTGAGTGGTTTTCACCAACAGATGTTCACGTTCAGTGACCCTATCAACGGTTCTTGCAATCAAATTAAATTCATTACGCGCAGGCGCATAACCAATACGAGATGCAAGATCCCCTTCGGCCAACCTTTTCAATGCTCCATAAATATCGAATAGACTGCCACCGATGAAGGTATTTACATAATAAGAGCAAACAAACATCAACAATAAACTCAAGCTAATGGCAGTGATGTGCCATAAACCTAACCCAGTCAGAAAATTAGTGTCATCAACATAACTTAATGAATAGTCTTGCCCTGAAACCTGAGCCGAAATATCAGTATTAAGGCCAATATTAATCGCTGTATTTTGCAGTAAGGGCGCCAGATCAGATGCTGATATCTGAGTCGCCGATGCCAATTGGGCAATCACATCAACTTGTTTTTGTGCTTCTATTGTTCTTTGTGAAGACGCCGCGTCAGCAAAACAAATGCCCATGACGACAACGGCAAGCACAGCAGTAAAAAAAAGAACAAGAAAATTTTCATGTAACTTTACGCTAATTAAATACTTATCTATCCAACGAAAGGCAACTTGTTTCACGATGATATCTCCAATAAAAATGATCAGTGATTACCGAGTGTGGCGCAATACCTAACTTATTCAGTAGGTAATTATTGATATAAGAGAACACGTCATTCGGTCAATTATCAGAAATAATATATGACTGTCGTTAGCAGGTGTTTCTAAATAACAAAATTGGCACCTAGATCACGCAAAAAATGCCAAAAAAGACACTTATTGTAACTTAACCACCACAAACTGGTAACCTTCCTCAAAAAATCACCTGAAGTTGTCGCATGACTCAGCTGTTAGTTAAGGAGTAATCGTAACTAAGCACCGATTTAGCTAACTTGTGTAAACTTATTATCAGTATGCATTTAACTCGTTCATGTATTTCATCGGTGATGTTTTCATGACTTTTTTAAACATGGTAATAAACGCACTTACCGACTCATAGCCTAATAACTCTGATACTTGTTGCACACTTTGCTTATCTGACAGTGCTTGCAGTGACGTAATAATATGCAACTGTGTACGCCATTTGCCAAAAGTCATTCCGGTTTCTTTCTTAATCAACCGCGCTAATGTGCGCTCTGTTAAGGCAAATTGTTCAGCCCATTGCGGCAGTGTTTTTCTGTCGTGAGGCTGACTTATCAATTGCTGGCTCATCGCTTGAATAACCATGTTTTTAGACAGAACAAAATCTAAATGCTGGATCGGCATATCAATTAATTGGTCGTGTAATACCTGAGCTAATCGTGCCGTTTTACTGTTTGAGCGATAATGTTGATCGCGACTAGCAAGTTCACACATCAGCTCTTTCACTAATGGCGAAATAGCTAATGTACAAGTATTTTGTGGCATGCCGTCCATATTGCTATCGATAAATAAATGGCACAACTTGGCGTTATCTGATGCGCGGTTACTGTGGACTTTGTACGCAGGGATCCAAATAGCGCTATGGGTTGGTACCATCCACATTTTTGCCGATACCTCGCAAGTCACATAACCATGCAATGCTAAGATTAACTGACCTTTTGGGTGAGTATGCAGCGGAATTTCGTGGCTGGCACAGGCATGCTCTATTTTGGCAATAATGGATTGCTTCATATACTCAAAATTTTTGATTTCATCCCAACCAATTGCATCAAACATAGTTTTGTCGGTTTTCAGTTATTTATTGTCACTATCTCTAAATTATATCGTTCGGCAAATCTTTATACTAGCAACCATTATTAAGTGAAATCTAAAGCAGCTAATGACGTTACAAACCGACAATACTAAACCGCAATCTCGATTTTCTGGTGCATTACTCGTAATAGGTATTTTGCTTATTGCGGCTAATTTACGTGCGCCTTTTACCGGCATTGCTCCTGTGCTGGACCAAATTATTAATCACTTTGGACTAAGCGGCTCACAAGCAGGGTTTATAACAACATTACCGCTTATCGCCTTTGCGATTGTGTCACCCATGGCGGCGACATTTGCCCGCAAACAAGGGTTAGAACACACACTGTTTGCAGCACTTATTTTGATATTGCTGGGTATCGGCACCCGATTTATCGACTCATCCACGATGCTTTTTATTGGTACGGCAATTATTGGCATCGGCATTGCGATTGCAAACGTGTTATTACCCAGCCTAATAAAACGTGATTTCGCCACCAAAGTAGCCTTAATGACCTCGGCTTACGTGCTAACAATGGGAGTGGCTTCTGGCGGGTTCTCGGCGTTGGTATTTCCGTTAAGCCAATTCAATGGTTTAGGCTGGCAATTAGCGCTTGGTTCGGCGGCGATGTTAACGGTCGCGGGGATAATTGTGTGGATGGCGCAATTAGGTAAACACACTAAGCCGGCTCGTATTGCACCATTATCTTCTTCGTCAAAAAGTGTGTGGCGTTATGCACTTGCATGGCAAATAACCTTATTACTGGGCTTAAACTCTTTTTTAACTTATATCATTATTACTTGGCTGCCCAACATATTGACTGACACGGGTCACTCGGCCACACAAGCTGGTGCTTATCATGGCGCATTTCAAATTGCGACAGCGCTGCCAGGTTTAGTGTTAATTCCATTATTGGCTAAATTAAAAGATCAAAGTGCATTGAGCTTTTTACTTGGAGTACTCAGCGCAATCAGTGCATTAGGGCTACTCTACGTACCACACTTTGCATTTGCATGGACAATAATGTTGGGGTTTTGCTCTGGGGCTTGTTTTATTTTAGGGCTATCGTTTATTAGTTTACGCACTGACGACCAGCACCAAGCCGCATCGCTTTCTGGTATGTCACAATGTGTGGGCTATTTATTAGCTGCAGTGGGCCCTATGTTGGCCGGAGCAATACACACAACAACAAGCAGTTGGACTGGACCACTGTGGCTATGCGTTATTGCAGCATTGTTATGTGCATTATGTGGTTTAGGCGGTGGCAGAAATACCACGTTACATAAGTCGGTTAACTAAACATACACGGCCTGATAACTGAGTTATGCATTTAATATCACCATCCTAATGAAGCAAACCTCATTTGAGAAAACGATATTGAGCAACATAAAATCAAGCCGTAAATATGGTAGGCCACTCAAAAATAAGTCATTGAGATAAACGGGTTGCGGTCACGACATAGTACCTATCACACCGGATGCTTACACCCAATAAACAGGATAGTGACGCTTAGGATCTGTGGAAAGATTATTCACTACCAACGCAACGATCAAGAGTAATACCGTACCTAAAAACACGGGCATTAAGGCATAGAGAAAACCGAGCTGATGAACGTTTTCCCCACCAATCACGGCAATCAACGCTGTAGCACCAGCGGGCGGATGTAGGGTTCTGGTCAAGTACATTAACGCAATAGATAGCGATACAGCCAAAGCGCAGGCTAGCACTATATAATCAGTAAAGACTTGATAAACCGCAACACCTATTAACGCTGATATTACGCTGCCACCAATTAAATTACGGGGCTGAGAAAACTCCGCTAACGGAGCACCGTAAACCAACACAGCTGACGCACCAAAAGACCCTATTACAAACATACTGCCCATAGGATTAGCGGCCGTATAAAACGCTAAACCAGCAACTAAGTAAATACCACAAAATGCGCCAATCCATGACCAAACAATTTTCTTTAGCGGTTGCCTAGGAGGACAAATGTCCTTTGATCGCATGCGAGTAAAATAGAATCTCATTATGTTAATCCGAGTAAATGGCCTAATACATTGTTGACGATGTCATTCGCGAGCAGCAAATTAGCGCTTAAGAAACACAATTGCAATTACACCCAACCAAAATCCTCTTGGAAATAAGGTAATGCTACTTTAGTGATCTCGTGATGATCTAATGATGTGAATATTAATGAGATAAAGACGGTTTTTTGGTTCTAGTGACTAAAAAACAAATGAGGGAACCTAACGTGACCAATGCTACACCCTGCCAAAATGATCCCGTAAGTGAAATAGACAAATAAACAGAAGCAAACATGGTCGAAAACACAGGGGTAAAATATGACAAGGTGCCTAACAATATAATATTTCCACCAATAATGGCCTGGTTCCACAAAGCATAACCGGTGCCGATTACCATGCCAGCAAACAATAATGTAAACGTTGATGGTAAGGTGAAGTGTAAGCGGGGTTCATTACTCAAAAAATATTGTATCCACAACGTTACCGCAGTCGCGCTAAAAAACAGTGCAATCGCATTTTTTCCGTTACTGATTTTTTGAGTGACTACGCAATAAATTGCCCAAATAAATGCCGCAGAAAAGGCCATAGAATAGGTGATTGGGTTGCCCGAAATATTAGTTAACAACAGACTAAGTGAAATACCCTGATCGCCAGCAATACACCAAGCAACACCTGTAAATGCCAATAAAATACTTGGGTAAACCAAAATATTCACTTTGTTACGACTCATCATGACACTTAACAATATCGTCAGCGCAGGCCATAAGTAGTTAATAATCGACATTTCCATTGCTTGCAGTCGGCTATTGGCCATGCCTAAAGATAATGCCAGACAGATTTCATAAGTAACAAATAACCCACCGCCGATAAATAAATATCGCTTAGGGTAATCTTTTATTTTGGGTATTCCCATGACCGACATTAAAAATAGCGCACTGACGGTATACATCATTGCAGCGCCAGCAATGGGACTAAACAATTCGGATAAATCGCGGATTAATGCCGTGACGGTACTCCACAGCAAAATGGCCATAACGCCATAAAACGTATACTTATTGTCGCGAATATAAGACACCAAACCCACCGTTATTTCATCGCGGATTTTACATATACATCAAAGCGGTTTTTCTTGGTGGCGATAACCATACTAGGTTTAACTCCATCCAAGTCTTCTGCGTAATCAGGGCGCTTTACTACCACGCGCTTAGTGGCGAGTGCCATAGCGGGTGCTAACAGTCCATCGGCATCTAAGTCTGCGCCAACCAAAGTTTGGAACACGCGCATTTCTTTTTTAACCAGAGCTGATTTTTCACGGTGTGGGTACATTGGGTCTAAATACACCACATCAATTTCAGTGCCCGATGATTGAGCTGCGTCGGCTAACGCGCTGATACTTGAACCGTGAAATAAGCTCATCAAATCGCGCATCCACTCGCCTATTTCGGCGTCTTCATAAGCGCGGCGTAAACCATCTTCAAGTAATGCTGCAACTACAGGATGACGTTCAACCATAATGACCTTACAACCTAAACTGGCCAATACAAAAGCATCTCGGCCAAGCCCTGCGGTGCCATCAACTACGGTGGGTGTTACGCCTTGCTTTAGTCCGACAGCTTTGGCAATAGACTGACCTCGGCCACCACCAAACTTACGGCGATGCGCTACAGCACCAGACACAAAGTCAACGCTAATGCCGTCGAGTTTAGGTTCATCACGCTTATGCAAACTCAAACAGTTTTGATCGAAACGCAATTCAAAAGCGGCGTCTTTGTCCCACACCAACTGCCAGCGCTGGGCTATATCGACTAATGAAGGATACTGCTGATTAAAGAAGATCGGGGTCTGCAACAAGATGATTACCATGCCAATGTAAGAAACTACGCCATTATGCCAAAAGCCATCACCAGTGAACACCTATACCTCGCGCGCTAGAAAACTTATAATGTCGCTATTACACAGTTTTTGCTGTCTCATTTAGTAAATGGAAATGCCCATGCTCAGTTATCGCCACGGTTATCATGCAGGCAATTATGCCGATGTACTTAAGCACTCAATGCTTATTCAAGTATTAAAAGCGATGCAGAAAAAAGATAAACCTTATGTGTATATCGATACTCATGCAGGTGCAGGTGCCTACTCATTAACCGATGAGTTCGCCCAAAAAACCGGCGAGTATTTAGAGGGTGTTGCCAAATTATGGGACCACGCTAATTTACCCACTGCATTGGCCAACTATGTTGAAACTGTGCAGCACTTTAACGCTGAGTTTGATGGCGAGTTAACCGTGTACCCTGGCTCACCGGCTATTGTAGATGTTGAGCTTCGTCCGCAAGATCGTATGGTGTTACACGAACTGCATGGTACTGACCATGAGTTATTAGCAGATTATTTTGTGGAAGACAGACAAGTCAAAGTCATTAAAGGTGATGGTTTACAGGGATTAATTGCCGCTGTACCGCCATTAGAACGTCGTGGGGTGATATTAATTGACCCAAGCTATGAAATGAAAACTGACTATCAAGATGTTGCTCAAGCCATCATTAAAGCCCACAAACGCTTTGCTACCGGGACATTTCTTTTATGGTATCCGGTGGTTAAACGTGATCAAACAGAAGCTATGTTAACGCTGCTCAAAAATAGTGGCATTAAGAAACAACTGCGTATTGAGCAAGGCATTAGCGCCGACAGTGACGAGTTTGGTATGACAGCTGCGGGTTTATGGGTAATTAACCCACCTTGGCAAATGGATGTATTGGCTAAAGAAGCATTAGATTACTTAGCGCCACTATTAGGCCATGCTGACGGTCATACTACTGTGAAGTGGGAAGTAGGCGAGTAAGACTTTCTACCCGCAAAAGATGTGAGTTTATTGTCGTATCAGATCCTAACTATCTTTATTGAAATAACACACAAATTTCAAATGGAATTAACCTGCAGGCTCAATGGTTCTCCGTCCGAAGTGTCCGAAATAGTGTGATGAAAATGCCGTAGTGACATCATGGATGATGGCACAGGCTCAGGGGTACATGGATGTACCATCTGAGCCGTTAGGCGATTTTTATTATGCTATGAGGATCAACACTTTGTCGGAGCTGTGGGGGAGATCCAAGAGGGGGAAGCAGTTTTCCCCTTCTTGGTCAGGTGTGGGCGAAGCGCCACGACCTTGATGTTATTTATTGACGTATGACTGAGCATTACTTAAAAAACGCGCCTGCCGCACCAGGGAATACCACAGGGCTAACATTACCATTCGCGGCAACGCTCGCGACACCAAACAAATAATTGTCGATAACCATATTATCTAACGTGAACTGATTAACCTTGCCGACATAGCGACTATGAGTCCATTCCGCTACCGTTGTTGAGCGCCAATATACGCGATAACCGACAACCGTGTTGTCGTCAGTACTGGCCCAACTTAATGTGGTACTTGGTGAGACTTGCCCTGCAATGGTCACCTTAGTTGGTGGCGCTGGGGCCCATGCTTGTGACGCTAAACTTAACGCATTAAGCGCAGTCAGTTTGGCGGTAAAGTCAAAATCCACTCCTTCAATCACATCGCCATACGCAATGCCGTTTTCAACGCGAATATCTTGATGTTGGCGATTATAGTTCTCGTTGGTTTCCATAATCCGCACGGCAGGCAAACCAGCCTGATTAAACGGTAAATGATGCCCACCACGACCAAAACGATCGAGTCGATACACCAGCATCACCTCTAAATTAGTCATGTACTGGTCGGCTAGTGATTTAATTTTACGGGCTAAATTGCGTGAAGCAGAATCATTTTCGCCGCCACTAAAATAGCGTTCTTTGGCTTCATCTGCGGTTTCGGCAAAACGTACGCCTTCAGAAAACACCCGCACACTACTGTTATTGACCACCCCATTGATACCAGCAATATTGCCTATCATGTCGTTATTCAATACCGCTTGTACTTGCCACCCTTGTGCTTTAGCGTAATCGGCTAAAATATTGCCGCCATACAAACCTTGTTCTTCGCCCGACAATGCAGCATAAACAATAGTGCCGTTAAATTGGTATTTTGATAATACTCGCGCTGCTTCTAACGCCCCTGCCACACCGGATGCATTGTCGTTAGCACCAGGAGAAATTGAGGTAGCATCCAACACATCACTAACACGTGAATCAATGTCGCCGCTCATCATCACTACACGCTTAGGATCCGTTTTACCGCGCTGAATCGCGATAACGTTAACTACTTCGGTTGGATTTTCGATTCGTTTACCTTGAACAGTGTCGCCCACTGTCACCACTTCTAAACAGCCACCACATTCTTTTGATATACGATTAAATTCAGCCTCAATCCAACGTCTAGCAGCACCGATACCTTGAGTGTCAGATGTGGTATCAGACAAAGTGTGCCGAGTACCAAAACCGACTAAGGTTCGAAGATCTTGTTCAATCCGCTTAGCTTGCGGTGCGGTAGCGATGTCGTATAAACGCACATCTTCTTGTGATGGGGCTACAAACGATGATTTGTCGGCAGCAAATGCAGGCACGGTTACAGCGCCCAATATCAACAACCCAGCCATGCCCGCTAAACAATAACCGTTGTTACGACTGAGTTTGACCCGCTTAGGTTGTACTTTATGAATTAAATGGTTCATTAATAAATACCTTAAGTTAACTGGCTAATGCTTTTTGGTAGCGTTTTAATAATATTTTTACGCGCTTCACATAAGCTTGTGTTTCAGGATAGGGCGGTATACCGCGGTATTGCATCACCGTTGTTGGACCAGCATTGTATGCCGCACAAGCAAGGTCAATGTCGCCGTCAAATTTGCTCAATAATTGCGCAAGATAACGACTGCCACCACGAATATTCTGTTGAGCATTAAAAGGATCATCAACGTCCATATCGCTAGCGGTACCTGGCATTAATTGCATTAAGCCTTTAGCGCCAGCTTTGGATAACGCGCCAATTTTAAACGCTGACTCGGCATGGATCACTGCTCGAATAAGTGCAGGATCAAGCTGATACTGCCGCGCGGCTAAAGCCACATCGGTTGCAAAATGTGAGGTAAATAATGGGATTTTATACCAATCGATAACCGAATCGACCCGGCATGCAAAACATTCATACAATAATACTTGGTAGTCTGCATCCAGCGGTTGTTGATCGCTAAACACCATCACCCCATTGGTTTGCTTGTATTGAAACACTTTACGCTTTTCCACGCCTAAATCACTGACAATACCATTTTCGGAGTAACTGGCCTTAACGCGAGGCTTACTCGATACTGAGCCCGTTTTTGTTAACGAATAATTATTGGTTAACGTACGCGGTTTTTGTTTATCGCCCACATAGCCAGCATTCAACGACAGCTGATCATTAATTGATTGCTCATCGGCAGGCTTAGTGTTGCGGCGACTCAACACGTTATATGTTTCTATCGTTGGCGCTGGGTGATTTTCAGCGGTGGTAGTTTGAGATTGCTGTAACGATAACTGCTTTTTTGCTGCGGCTTGCTGAGGAATATACTTAGCTTTAATTTGCGGCTTTTCAACGTCTTCCACGGCAGGATAAACCACTTGCTTGGCTTGTATAGGTACACAAATACAAGCCAACAACGTAGCGATACCTAATAGCGTCTGCCGATTACGCCATGTCATTTGACTATTCCTGCACTTGATCGAATATCGGCATCGGCGCGATACGGGCGAACTTTGCTACTGCCGAACCGGGAAAAATTTTAACCCCACTGTTTAACTCGTCTACGGCTTTACGGTAAAAGTCTTCCGCGTGGACAAAGTCGAGCTCTAGCTGTATATATTCGGCGAGCTGATCGGCACACAGTTTGTCTTTATTCACCGTAGCTAATAATGCTTCTAAACCTTGATCAATCTGTTGCCAAGCGGCTATCGATACAGACAACGAGCCACCAGCCATATTTGACTCTTCAATCGGTTGTTCCCAATCGTGTTCGGGCTGTAACTGTTTTAGTAGCTCCAACTGGGCTTGTTGGTCATCTGTTAAAGGGCGTGGATAAGATGGTTTTTCCTGACATAGCTCGGTAAACAATGTCAGTCTTTTATCAATTTTTGAGTCGATCACTTTTAGCGCTTCAATGGCTGAAGTGCGTTTTTTGAGTAAACTGGCATACCAAAGATAAGCCAGAATAGCGGCTAAAGTGAAGCTTATAAAAAGCACCTGCATGGTGACATCCTTTATTATTGTTATTCACTATCATAATCATTATTTAATCAAAAGTTCATCTTTATCGGCGATACCTTTGCTAAAAAGAAACCACAAAAGAGTAAGCCAAACACCAATAGATGTTAATAAGCTGTTTTGATTCAGATCTTAACTATAACACAAACAACAGTACTAGCACGGTTGAATACTGTACAGTTTAAATTTTAATCTTTAACTTTATCAACTACCTAAAAGCATTTTCACAAGAGTGTTTTTTAAACACTCTTGCAGTTTTCCCTCAAAAAAACATCAAAATATCGTTTAATAATGCTGACTTAACACCATTAACGCTATTTATTAGCAGCTGCATCAATAGAGAAACAATAGTCACAAAAAAGCCCAGAAAAACTGGGCTTTTAACAATCAATAATGTAAAAAATTAAATATCTTTTCTATCATTATCAACTTTTTCATTTTCCTCTTCAGTGGGTTTTTCACGCTTACTGAAAATGCGTTCAACCACCACAAAGAATAACGGCACAAAGAAGATACCTAAGAAGGTGGAGGTCATCATACCGCCCAATACCGCAGTACCGATGGCATTTTGGCTACCAGAGCCTACTCCTGAGCTAATCGCTAATGGCACAACACCTAGACCAAATGCTAAAGAGGTCATTAGAATTGGGCGTAAACGTACTCTAACAGCATGCAAGGTTGCCTCAATTAAGCCAGAACCTTTCTCGTAGTATTCCTTAGCAAACTCGACAATTAGAATGGCATTTTTAGTCGCCAAGCCCACCGTGGTTAGCAAGCCTACTTGGAAAAATACGTCATTAGGCAGACCACGAGCACTCATTGCCAGCAAGGCACCAATAATCCCGAGTGGAACAACTAAAATGACCGATAATGGTACCGACCAGCTTTCATACAATGCAGCTAACACTAAAAATACGATTAAAATAGATAAGGCATATAAGCTAGGCGCTTGGTTACCCGATAAACGCTCTTCGTACGACAAACCATTCCACTCTAAGCCATAGCCAGGTGGAAGCTTCTCAGCCATTTCTTCAAGTGCATCCATCGCAGCACCGGTACTGTAGCCCGGGGCGGTAGCACCCTGAATATTAACCGCAGGCACACCGTTAAAACGTTGTAACTGAGGAGAACCAAACTCCCAGGAACCTGATGCGAATGCCGAAAATGGCACCATTTCACCATTATTGTTGCGCACATACCAAGAGTCTAAGTCCCCAGGTTGCATACGATATTTAGCCTCACCCTGGATATAAACCTTTTTCACTCGCCCACGGTCGATAAAGTCATTCACATACGACCCACCCCACGCGGTACCCAAGACACTGTTCACACTATTAATATCAATGTCTAATGCACGTAATTTGGCGTGATTAACATTAATTTTATAGATGGGCGCATCTTCTTGGCCATTTGGACGCACCCCAACAAGGTTAGGGTTTTGTGCAGCCATACCTAATAATTGATTACGCGCCTCAATTAACTTGCCATGTCCTTGACCATTTAAGTCTTTTAAGTAGACGTCAAAACCATTTGCGGTACCCAGTTCAATCACTGATGGCGGCACAAAAGCAAACACTAACGCTTCTTTAATTTGCATAAAACGGCCCATGGCTCGACCCGCTAACGACTTAACATCTTCACCAGGCGCTTCACGTGTGGACCAATCTTTTAGGCTCACAAACGCAATACCCATGTTTTGACCAGAACCCGCAAAACTAAAGCCCGCAACAGTAAACACTGAATTTACCAGGTCTTTTTCTTCGGTAAGGTAATAGTCGGATACATCTTTTAATACCTTAACCGTGCTTTCTTGGGTTGAGTTGGTTGGCAAAATAGCTTGAGTGAACAAGATACCTTGGTCTTCGTCGGGTAAAAATGCGGTTGGCATGCGTAAGAAAATCCAAGCCACTGCGATAACCAAGCCAACGTAGATCAACATGACGCGGAATGAGCGCTTTAAAATACTTCCCACACTTGATTCATAACGAGAGGTCATTGCATCAAACTTGCGGTTAAACCACCCGAAGAAACCGGTATCAGCGTGAGTATGACCTTTTTTAACTGGCTTTAGCATGGTGGCGCATAATGCTGGCGTAAGTACAATTGCCACAAACACCGACAAGGCCATCGCCGATACAATGGTGATCGAGAACTGACGATAAATAACACCAGTCGACCCAGACATAAATGCCATTGGTACAAATACAGCTGACAGGGTCAAACCAATACCCACTAAGGCACTGGTAATTTGATCCATCGATTTACGGGTCGCTTCCAGCGGACTTAAGCCTTCTTCCGACATCACGCGTTCGACGTTTTCCACCACCACAATTGCATCGTCCACCAGCAAACCAATGGCCAATACCATGGCAAACATGGTTAAAGTGTTGATGGTGAAACCTGCAGCGGATAGCACCGCAAACGTACCTAGCAATACTACTGGTACCGCAATGGTAGGAATAAGCGTTGCTCTGAAGTTTTGAAGGAACAGATACATAATCAAGAAGACCAATACAATGGCTTCAATCAATGTGTGCACAACACCTTCAATCGATTGCTCTACGAATGGCGTTGTATCATAGGGATAAACGACTTCAAGTCCTTGAGGGAAAAACTCTTTCATCTCATTAACTTTGGCTTTAATGCCTTCTGCCGTATCTAACGCATTCGCGCCTGTAGCCAGCTTGAATGCAAGGCCCGACGCTGGCTTACCATTGTAATATGAGTCAACCGCGTAGCTTTCTGCACCTAACTCAACTCTAGCAACATCGCCTAAATAAACGTTAGCACCTGATGAGTCAGATTTAACAATAATTTGCTTAAATTGCTCTGGGGTTTGCAAGCGGCTCTGTGCTGATACGGTCGCGTTAAGTTCTTGACCAGCAACCGACGGAGCACCACCTAATTGCCCTGCTGATATTTGGGCATTTTGCTCACGTATTGCCGCAACGATATCAATACTGGTTAATTTGTATTGAGTTAACTTAAACGGGTCTAACCAAATGCGCATTGCATACTGCGCACCAAATAACGTGATCTCACCCACGCCAGGTACACGGCTCATTGGGTCTTGAACGTTGGCAGCAACATAATCAGATATATCGCTTTTGCCCATTGAACCATCTGCAGACACAAAGCCAAGCACCATTAAAAATCCAGAGCTAGATTTGTTAACTTTGACACCTTGCTGCTGAACCTCAGAAGGTAATAATGGCGTAGCCGCTTGCAGCTTATTCTGAACTTGCACTTGAGCAATATCAGGATCAGCCTCAGCATTGAATGTTAAGGTGATAGTGGCATTACCAAAACTGTCACTGGTCGATGAAATATAGCGTAAGTGATCAAGCCCAGTCATGCGCTGCTCAATCACCTGAGTGACTGTGTCTTCCATGGTTTTGGCAGAAGCACCAGGATAGAAAGCACTGATCACTACGGTTGGCGGGGCAATACTTGGATACTGCGCAATGGGTAAGCCTTTAATGGCTAACACACCTGCAAGCATAATTAATAATGCAATCACCCACGCAAAAATAGGGCGATCAATAAAAAAGCGAGCCATAATTATTCCCTACTTTTGTGGTTGATCAGCCGTTAACACCTGTGCAGATACTGGTGCACCAGGGCGGATTTTTTGTAATCCTTCGACAATTAATTTATCGCCAACAGACAAACCATCGACAATGCGCCATTGATGACCAATCACTTCAGCGGTTTGTACCACGCGCATTTCAACATTACTGTCTTGGTTTACTATCATTGCAACCGCTTGGCCTTTGCTATTACGGGTAATAGCACGTTGAGGCACTAAAATAGCCTGTGGGTCTTGGCCAGCATTTAATAGCGCACGCACATACATACCAGGTAATAATATACCGTCAGGATTAGGGAACTCGGCACGTAACGTCACGGAACCAGTAGTTTCATCTACATTAACTTCAGCAAATTGTAATGTACCTTGCTGATCATATGTGCTGCCGTCTTCAAGCAATAAGGTCACTTTAGCATTGTCACTTTTCAGTAACTGGCCTGAACGTAAATTGGCTTTTAAACGCAATAATTGTGCACTTGACTGAACGATGTCGATATTAATTGGATCGAGCTGTTGAATTGTCGCTAAGGTATTACTTTGATTAGCGGTAACTAACGCGCCAGCAGTAACAGATGACTTACCAATACGACCAGAAATCGGTGCTTTAACTTCAGTATATTCGGTGTTGATGGTCGCAGTATTAATGGCGGCTTTTGCTACCGTTACTGAAGCTTGCGCTTCTTTAAATAACGCTTCCGTCTCGTCAAAATCTTGCTTACTAACTGCATTGGTTTTGACTAATTTGGCATAACGCGCCGCCTTGGCTTTTGCTGAGGCTAAACCAGCATTTGCGCTAGCAAGATCGGCTTCTGCACTCACTAATGCCGCTTTATAAGTGGCTGCATCAATTTGATATAGAGATTGACCTTGTTTAACTTCGGTGCCTTCGGTAAAGGCACGCTTAGTGATAATACCTGACACTTGTGGACGCACTTCGGCTTCTAAAAAGGCACGACTGCGACCAGGTAATTCAACCTTAATCGCTTGCGAAATTGCTTCAACTGTCATCACGCCAACGGGTGTAGGTGGTCGCGGTTGCTGTGACTGGGCATTTTCATCCCCTTGACCACAAGCGGTAATCCATAATGCAGCAGAAATAACTGCGGCGACTTTCAATGCTTTGTGCATGAGTGCTCCTACTCCAATTTATTTTCAATATGACACCTCGGTCTTGAGGAATTTCATTTAAAAATAGCTAAAATTAACCTGTTAAATTTTCTGTGTACTTTATCGCATAGGTATAAAATTCAAACAACAAACCTAATGCGAATAAATTGTAAATAAATAATAAGTTTCAGTTATATATATTGAATATGTTATCAAACTGTAATCGTTACACGGGTAATCAAACAAAGATTACCTTTTAAGGCATTAAATACACTATTTGGTAACATGTTGGTAAAGTCAATTAATGCTTAAACTATCCATGTCTATGTTCACTGTTAATACATTAACTTAATTGCTGTTGATGACAACTTGATTTAATTCATCTGTATTTTGTGGTTCAAGCATAATGGCACGCCACCATAACTCGCTAGCTTGTGGATTGGCTAACATCACCGCTTGACCAAACTTTGGCGTAAGCAAGGTGACATTTTGCTGTTTTGCTAGCTGGTTAATACGTTCAAAAGGCTCAAACCAATCATGCAATGCTAAATCAAAGGTGCCATTGTGTATTGGCATCATTGCCTTTGCTTGAACATCAATATGTGCCTGTAGGCTTTGCTCTGGCAACATATGGATATCACTCCACAATTCATTATAGGCGCCAGTTTCAATCATGCTGAGATCAAATGGTCCATAACGCTCACCAATTTCTTTAAAGCCATTAAAATAGCCACTGTCTCCGCTAAAAAACACCTTATGTTGTAAGCCTTGAATCACCCAACTAGCCCATAAGGTTTGGTTACGATCAAGCAAGCCCCGGCCAGAAAAATGTTGTGCTGGCGTAGCGGTAATGCTCAAGCCATTTAATTCAACAGACTGCCACCATTCCAGTTCAGTCACTTGAATGGCATCTACGCCCCAAGTGGTTAAGTACTCACCCACTTTAAGTGGGGTCACAAAATGTTGCACCTTGGCAGCCAATTGCTCTATGGCTGCTCTATCAAGGTGATCGTAATGATCATGGCTAATAATCACCGCTTTTATTGCCGGTAAATCAGCAATACTGATTGGCGATTGATGAAAACGTTTTGGCCCAGCCCACTGCACCGGTGATGCTCGCTCGCTAAATACCGGGTCAATCAATAAATATTCACCATCAAGACGCATCAATAACGTTGAATGGCCTAAACGATAAACAGTGTCTTCCGTTGATTGATCCAATATCTCTGGAGTCAGTGCTTCTAATGGAATCTCACCTTGGGGAATGGGCGCTTGGCGCTTTGCCGACCCATAAGCTTTGGCAATTGGCCATAAGCTGCTAATACCAGATTGATAGACTTTTTCGGTATTGCTGAATATTTGTGTTTTATGTCCACGCGATGCAAACCAATATTTACTGATCAAAATAATGACAATCAATGCACCAAGCACGACTAAAAGACTCATTAATATTTTCATCTATCGCTTCCAAAAGTAAACTACACGGTGTAGTTTAATAATCCCTTATTGAAAAGTAAACTACTCAGTGTAAAATATTACAATAAGATCGCTTAGATGAAACCAATGAACACAGAAAAGCAAACACGCAGCCAGATTAAACGTGCCGCGATTATTGAAGCAGCCAGAACAACCTTTAAAGAATTAGGGGTTGCGGCAACCAGTATGGATAAATTAGCCGAAGTAGCTGGAGTGTCTAAGCGCACGGTATACAACCACTTTGCCACCAAAGAAGCTTTGGTGATGACCTTGATGACTGATTTATGGCAACAAGCATTATCTCAACCCTCTGTGATATATAGCTCACATCAACCTTTGGCAGAACAACTGCAACAGTTGGTGCGTTTTGATATGGATTACATTCAATCAGAAGAGCACATTGAAGTATCACGAATGGTGATTGGCCATCTGTTTTATACCACTGAAATGCAGGAAGAATTGCAAAAGGTTATTAAAGAAGAAACGGCTATTTTGCGCTGGATAAAAGCAGCGACACTGGACGGACGCTTAACTGTGACGAATGTTGAACAGGCCCAAGGAGAAGTACAAAGCTTGATTAAAGGCCAATGTTTTTGGCCATTAATATTTCAAGTCGAAGAGCCATTAAACGATCAACAAAAAGATGACATTGCCGCCAGCATAGTAACCATGTTTTTATGCCGTTATCAGGCATAAGCACATTGTTGGCTACTCTACACTCGGTTATCACCCACACCGAACGAAATAATACGGCTGATATGCGCTAAACTCATGCCAGATTCTTGTTGCCAATGATTAAAAGCAGCTTGGGTTTGGCGTAAAGCGGTTTGCGATGTAAAGCCAGCATCAACGACGTTATGAGCAGTTAAATATGACTGCACATCTTGGCTTAGCAAAAACGTGTCTTTACCTATAGCACGTAAAAAATAAGGCCCGGTATTGCCACCTAAACGAGTGCCGCGCTTTTTAAGCATTTGCCACAAACCAGTAATATCATCACTTGGCCAATTCGCAATAAATTCTGCAAAACTGCCGTGTTCAGCATTAATCTGCTGGATCATATAAGCATTATCAACAATTGCTTGGGTTTTCTTTTGATGCCGAATAAGTGCTGGGTCGGTTGCCCGTTGTTGAATTTGATCGGGTGACAGCATCAGCACTTTCATTGGCTCAAAGTCAAAAAAGGCTTTTTCATAAGCAGGCCATTTATTGTCAACCACTCGCCACACAAAGCCGCTTTGAAACACGCGTTTACTCATAACAGACAATAACTGCGCATCAGTATATTCGCTGATTTCATCGGCATCGAGACTGTCAGGCAGCAATGACTTAACTGCCGCTGATCCGCCTTTACGCTCACAAGCTCGCGCCCAAATATCACTGAACTTTTCTAATGCCACCGCGTAGCTCCTTTAACCCAACCAATAACCTGCCAATACGACAGATTAAGGCTTGTTGATCTTTAAAAATTACCATCGATACCAAAAAAAACTAACGTTATATATTACGTTCTTTTTTTAGTTGTAAAAATTGTTTCCATTTAACCACTTCAGCAGGTATTTCAGGTGTGTCACCTGTGTAACCGGCAGCAGCAATTAAGGTTTCAATAGGCACTTGTTTACCTCGACATACAAACACACCACGGACATGCGCGATGCAATGTAAACCACGAGCGGTAAGCATACGATGCTCAATATAAAAGTATTTTTCATCCCAACCAACGATTTTTGTTTCAATGGTAAACTTCTCAAACGGCTTAATATCGCGGATATAAGTAAACTCTGCCGCATTCACTATCGGTAACCATTTATTTTTTAGAAACTGTTTCATCAAACCCATTTCGGCAATCAAATAGGTGCGCGCTAAATCCATAAAAGCAGGATAACGCGAGTTAGTTAAATGCATATTGATATCGCAATCTAACGGTAAAGCACGGTAATCAATTCGGCTAGTGCCTAAAAAACCAATACTTTTACAATGACCTATTCGCCATAAAAACAACAAAATAATACGAAAATACAGATTCATGCACGGTTACTCCTAATGTAAGCGCGACAGGCTAACAAAGGTCATACCAGCGAGCAAGCGGCTTTAACATCATTTGGTAGCACAAAATTGGCATTACACTTTATTTGTTACTCTTTTTGAGACTTATCCCCCTTTTCATCTGCGGCTTAACTGATTAACATAGCGAGGCGTTTTGATTAAATTGGCAGTGAGTTAACTGAGTTTCACGTAACTTACTGCCAATAACGCCGTAGTCGTTGAGTCGATTACAGCCAAATCAGCGCAAACAACATTGTTTATAATTCTCAGGGCGGGGCGCAATTCCCCACCGGCGGTAAACTTGAAAAAGTGAGCCCGCGAGCGCTCGATTCGTCGAGGTCAGCAGATCTGGTGACTTAGGTTTTACTCATGAGTAATGCCTAACAGTCCAGAGCCGACGGTTACAGTCCGGATGAGAGAGAATAGAGATACATCAATTAGCCTCGGCTTGTTGATGCAATTTGTTTTGGATTTATATCCCTCTTTACAAGCCCTGATTCTGGTCATTTTAGGAGTACAACCATGAATCAGTTATCACTACTTGCCGAATTTGGCGAACCAATCACCCGTGTAGAAAACGCATTAGCAGCGCTTAGAGAAGGCCGAGGCGTATTACTACTCGATGATGAAGATCGTGAAAATGAAGGCGACATTATTTATTCTGTCGAGCACTTAACCACAGCCCAAATGGCATTAATGATCCGCGAATGCAGCGGCATTGTGTGTTTATGCTTAACCGACGAACACGCCAACAAGTTACAATTGCCGCCAATGGTTATTAATAACAACAGCGCCAACCAAACTGCGTTTACCATCTCTATTGAAGCAAAGCATGGTGTTACCACTGGCGTTTCCGCACAAGATCGCGTAACCACCATTAAAACAGCCGCAAACCGCGATGCCAAAGCATCAGATTTGGCCCATCCTGGACACGTATTCCCATTGCGTGCTCGCGCTGGTGGAGTAATGTCTCGCCGAGGTCATACCGAAGGGACTGTCGACTTAATGCAAATGGCAGGCTTAATGCCAGCTGGCGTATTATGCGAACTGGCTAACGAAGATGGCAGCATGGCCAAAACACCAGAAATTATCGCCTTCGGCCTTAAGCACAACATGCCTGTACTGACCATCGAAGATATGGTGATGTACCGTAACCAGTATGATTTAAAGCTGGCGTAATTAACGTCGTGGCGCTTTGTCCACACAAGGGCAAAGGGGTAATATACTTACACCCCTTTGCAACCCTTCAGCGTTATGTCTACATTTTCTGATGTGTGAAAAAATTGCGACGAAAATAAAATCCAGCTTTTAACTTCGTTATATTCTGCTTTATTCAAAAATCCTAATGATTTCAAGAAACAACTACCTTAAAGAATTAAATTCCTATAACATCAATTAATTATCACCTATTTATAAAAGTTTCGGAGTCACCAACTCCGAATGTCGCTTGGTAAGCGGCTAAAGGGCGATACCTTATCTAGAGCGGGGCTCAAAATTTGGGCTGGTAGATCCAGCAGAAGTCGTCCGAATTGGGGGAGCTAATACTAGTCATCGCAAACCTAACCGCGTGGCAACGCGGTATATAAATGCGAATCATTTATGATTCAACCGGTTGAGTCGTTTGAATGGATTTTTGCCATGAAAACTTCAATCACAATTGAAGTTAAAGTAAATTTAGCAACAGTAATAACTGCCACTAGTGGGTTGATTTATACTCTTGCTTATATCTATTGCAACTTCTAAAAGCCCTACGACGCCAACGGCAGTTGGTGTCGTAGGCATCCAAAAATACATTAAAAATTGAATACATTTATCTACACGATAAAACTCAAATCAAAGCTCAGTAATAAACGTTTGATACTGACTCATGGTATTGGCATCGTCCAACATGCCTTGATGGCCAACATTGGGCACCATAATTAACTGCTTATTGGCTGACTGGCTAGCTACAAACAGTTTTTCAGACAGTTCAGGCGGGACCTCTTCATCTTCTTCTGCCGCAATGACTAATAATGGCCCTTGATAATATTGCGCGACCACTTGCTTATTATCTGTTTTACGAAAATCTTCTGGCATTTCCAAAGTCATAAACGGTGCCATATACCAAGGTGTTTTTTCATCAACCCAGTCGTCGGCATTAGTTGCTGAACCGTGTAAAATCAGCGCATCTATTTTATTATTTTTTGCTAAATCAGCGGCAATAAAACTGCCTAGTGAGTAACCGTGCAATATCACTTTTTCAGGCTGATATTGCTGATGTAAATAATCCAGTTGTTGCTGTGCATCTGCAATAATATTGTTAATGCTTGGTTGGCCTTCACTTGCCCCTAATCCACGACGATCCATCACTAAAATGTCGGTATTGAGCGTCGATAATGTGGTAAGGACCGACAGGCCATGTGGTTCGATTTTCATGCCGTTGCCTTGATAAAAGACCAATGTTGTAAGGCTATTGGGGTTATCAATATAAAAACCATTTAACTTAACGTGATCACTTGCCTCTAAGCTAAGTGGGGTAATCAAATGATTAGGCATCGCCTGCTGTAATTGTTGAGTAAACTCAGCAGTAAACGCTACGGGGACTTCATCGCTGGCAATAAAAGTGCTTTCACTTAGGCGCATAGTACATGCTGAAGTAACCAGCACTGTGGTTCCTATCATTGCACCTGTGGTTATTTGTTTAAGCCAATTTTGCATATTATTTTCCTTAATTTACTCATCGTCCTTGTGGACTAAAATGTCACCTGGCGAGCATTGTAAATGCTGGCAAATAGCGTCTAGTGTCGAAAATCGAATCGCTTTTGCACGGCCACTTCTAAGCACTGACAAATTTTGAGGGGTTATGCCTATCAATTCTGCCAATTCAGTGGACTTCATTTTCCGCCTTGCCAACATCACATCCAGCTCAATAATTATGGCCATTAAATTGTCAACTCCACCTCTTCTTGAAGCTCCGTTGCATGCTTCATGACCCATGCTACACAGTAAAAAATCATCCCGAAAAGTGCATACTTTAACTCTTGGCTGCCAAGACTAAAATAAACAGGTACCGCACTAGATGTACCGCTAAAGTGCAATGTAAATGCGATGATCATCGGGTAAAAAAGGCTGAGTAAAATCCAAACTAAAAATACCAAAGCAATACGGCTCAAGCAGCGGAAATTACTTGGAGTAAACACATTACCTTGCTGATACAGACCAAAAAGTTGGTAGAGAAAATAGTAAATAAACAGGTAAGGTAAAATTTCAACACTGCCCAGAATGATCCCAGGATGAAATCCCGCATCATAAAGGCTTTGAGCGAGAGCTTGCCAAGGTGTACCAAAGTCGACAGCTAGATAACTACTAAACCAACCCCACCAATCAATGGTTAACACATATTCACCCGCTTGGAATTCTCCGAACACCATAGTTCCGCTATAACTAGTGACTTGTAATAAAGCTAAAAATACAATCAGCAATTTAATCCATTTACTTAACGAGACAATTCTATCCATGATCATTCTAAGCTGGTTAATGTTAAAACAAAGTTAACACACAAGCCCTTTATCAGCAATAAGTTATCGATAAACGATACTATTAAGATGTTAAATCTAATATACCTATTGGTGATAATCCAAAATCATCCGCTTGAATCACAATACATGGCTATCGTAATAAATGATTAAAGTGCCTATGCTATCAACTCGAGATAGATGACATAATTTTGTTGATAATGCTCAACAACTTTTACTCGATAGCTTTGTTTCACATCTATAACACATGAGAGTACCGTTAATAACTGATTGTATTATAAAGATTTAATAGAAAAACCCATTAACTCAGGAGTAAAGTGATGAATATGAAAGCATTTTCGACGTTAGCCGGATTATCTTCATATACGCTGCGTTATTATGAAAAAGTCGGTTTACTCAACAACATTCAACGAAATAGCAGTGGCCATCGAGTCTACACAGCCAAAGACTTAGAATGGATTAATTTTGTCAAACGCCTGAAAGACACTGGGATGGCTTTAACCAAAATTCAGCAATATGCCCAATTGAGGACACTAGGGCCCGGTACAGTGTTAGACCGCCAACAACTACTTGAGTGTCACAAAGACCAGTTACAGGCTCACATTGAACTTCAGAAAAATCATTTACTGGCGTTAGAAAACAAAATTAGTTTGTATAAAGCCAATAAAGTCAGTTGACTTAGAGTTAACTCTAACTTGTAAGGTGTGACTTCTACTTATCGATAGGAGTACATCAATGCCAAACTCAAGATTCACTTTAGGCATGGAACAGTTGTCAAAAATTGACGGAGAAGCAGGTCATAATGTTATCGAAAGCCTACAAGATATCTGCCCTGACTTAGCCCGATTTACCATTGAATATCCGTTTGGCGATATCTATACCCGACCCGCCTTAGAGGTAAAGTCGCGAGAAATAGCCACTGTTGCGGCACTCACCGCTTTGGGCAATTGTAGGCCTCAGCTAAAAGTCCATTTAAATGCCGCTTTAAATGTTGGTTGCAGTGAAGAAGAAGTAAAAGAAGTGCTTTTACAAATGTCTGTTTATGCCGGTTTTCCTGCAGCGTTAAATGGCATGTTCGCGTTTAAAGAAGTCCTTCAAGAACGAAAGGCATGACCTGTGACAAATAAGGCTTAACAGGCAACAAATATCTCTCAAAATTATCTGAGAATATGAACCCTAAAAATAACAAAAAAGCATAAACCGAGGTTTATGCTTTTTTGTGCTGAAGTCATTGGGGAATAGGGTTAAATCTACACCGCAATACCACTGTGACGTAATAAAGCATCTGTATTGGGTTCACGGCCCATAAAGCGTTTAAATAGCTCCATTGGCTCTTCACTGCCACCCATTTCAAGAATGTTATTTAAGAAGCTTTTACCTGTTTCAGCATTAAAAATACCTTCAGCTTCAAAACGCGAGAACGCATCTGCCGATAATACTTCAGCCCATTTATAGCTATAATAACCTGCAGCATAACCACCCGCAAAAATGTGAGCAAAACCGTGTTGAAAACGGTTAAAGCTTGGTGGGGTTAATACCGCTATTTGGCTACGCACTTGGTCTAAAATGCCTTGAATATCGACGCCTTTAGCAGGGTCAAACTCGTGGTGCATTCTAAAGTCGAACAAGGAAAACTCAAGTTGGCGCACCATCATCATGCCTGACTGGAAATTTTTCGCCGCTAACATTTTGTCTAACAATGCTTTTGGTAATGGTTCGCCCGTTTCATAGTGGCCAGATATTTCCGCTAATGCTTCTTCTTGCCAGCACCAGTTTTCCATAAACTGACTTGGTAGCTCTACCGCATCCCAAGGTACACCATTAATACCAGACACTCCGCCCACATCCACTTTGGTTAACATGTGGTGAATGCCGTGGCCAAACTCATGGAACATTGTGGTGACTTCGTCATGGGTAAACAACGCCGGTTTGCCGTCGACAGGACCATTAAAGTTACAGGTTAAATAGGCCACCGGCTTTTGCAAACCAGTAGAGGTAACCCGGCGACCGCGACAATCGTCCATCCATGCGCCGCCACGTTTACCGCTACGAGCATACAAATCGAGATAAAAACTACCACGGTGTACTTTATCGGCATCATGAATATGGAAAAAACGTACATCTTTATGCCAAGTGTCTACGCCTTTTTGTTCGCTAATGGTTAAACCAAATAAGCGATTAACGGTATAGAACAAGCCTGACAAGACTTTGTCTTCTGGGAAATACGGACGCAATATTTCTTGCGACACTTCGTACTTGTGTTGCTGCAGTTTTTCAGCGTAAAAACTCAAATCCCACGAGGCCATTTCGGTCACGTTGTAATGATCTTTGGCAAAGGCACGTAGTTCGGCTAATTCAGTTGACGCTTGGTCTTTAGACCGTTCGCCTAACTCATTTAAAAAACCCAATACTTGTGCTGGGTTTTCTGCCATTTTGGTGGCTAACGATTTATCTGCGTAGCTAGCAAAACCGAGTAAATTGGCTAACTCATGACGCAATGCCACAATTTCATTCATGTTATTGGTGTTATCAAACTCACCAGCATTAGGACCCTGGTCAGATGCGCGAGTCACAAATGCACGGTAACACTCTTCGCGTAACTCACGGTTTTCGCTATAGGTCATCACAGGCAAATAAGACGGAAAATCTAAGGTGAATAACCAACCTTTTTGCTCTTTGGCGTCTGCCATAGCTTTAGCTGCGGCGATGGCTGACTCAGGTAAACCCGCTAAGTCTGCTTCGTCGGTAATAAGCTTAGTCCACGCTTCGGTAGCATCTAACAGTTGATTAGAAAAGTTGCTGGTGAGTTCAGATAAGCGTTTAACCATTTCGCCATAGCGGGCTTTTTGACTGTCATCCAAGCCGATCCCCGACAATTCAAAGTCACGTAAGCTCTGCTCTATCACCATTTTTTGCGCTTGAGTTAACTGGGAAAAATCTGCCGATTCGTGGATCGATTTATACGCCTCGTACAAACCTTGATGCTGGCCAACATAGGTGCCGTAATCTGACAACAACGGCAAACAAGCATCGTGAGCATCACGTAATTCATCACTACTGATCACCGAGTTCATGTGCGACACAGGCGACCACATTTTACTTAACTCATCATCAACGTCTTCAAGAGGCTCAATGAGATTGTCCCAAGTGTATTGGCTATTTTTTGCTAATAATACTTCAATAGTCTCACGACATTTGGCAATGGCTTGCTCAACTGCAGGCTGAATGTGTTCAGGTTTAATTTTTGAAAATTCTGGTAATTCTGCGCTACTTAGCAATGGATTGCTCATAAAGATTCCTCGAAATATGTCGCGTGAGTATTTAGCCTATATTGGGCTAATTGTTACCGTTTTCAAGCGTAGAAACAATTTATCCCGATAAATATAACCTTAGTTTCGAGGCGATACACAGCACTTATCATCACTAAGTTTGACCATATTATCGTTGATTCAACGTATAACAAGCCCAGTCACCTAACTGATTTAATCAACAAATAGAGTGACTAAGATCCCAATTTAATTTTACACTTAATTTACACAACTAATATTGACAGGCAGATCCCAAACGAGACTGATTATCATTTATTTTCCCACTAAAAGGGCTACCATTCGCTTGATTAAAAGCACTTTCCCATTTTTCGATATGAGCTCAATAAACATGAACTTCGATTTTTGCCTATCAAACCGCAACCATTATGCCCGCGCCTTTTGTTGTGCAATGGCTACGATGATGTGCTTGATGACATCCTCGTCAGCGTTCGCCACGGCAGAATACCAGCCGACTGCAGGGGTTGATGTTGCTTGGGAAAATAATTATGTCACTCAAGGTCGTAATAATTTAGAGCATGGCGGTATTGCATGGGCAGTGGCAAATATTGAACAAAACGACCTAGCTGTTTATGCCATTGTAGGGCGAGCAGACCAAGTGAATTATGTGGAATGGAACCTAGGGCTAGAATACACCTTACATCTCGCTAATAATATTGATGCCACAGTAGGCTACCAGCGCTTAGAATTTTATGGCGATGAGCGCTGTTCCGATAATGAATTTTTCGGCGCGTTAACGGTTAATGGATTAACTTGGTTTGTACCCGCTGTTAACTACACTTATGCAACCGAAGCTGGCGGCTATTTCATTGAACTGAGCATACATAGCCCATGGGAAATCAATCAACACTTCACTTTGACACCTTACATTGTTCAGGGATTTGATTTTCAATACAGCAGTGAAGAACACAACGGCGCTAACCATTTCCAATTTGGACTAGAAGCCGAACAAAAGTTGAATGATTCAATGGCATTATCTGCACACATTAGCCACAGCATCGCTCAAGGAGATATTAAGCAACAAGCCAGTGCCGATGATATTCAGGGCAGTTTAGATCAAACCTATGCAGGGGTGCATTTCAAACTGAGTTTTTAAGCTTTGCTAGCATTTTAGCAATCCAAGGCTAGACTAAAGGGGCTACAGGACGCCCCCTAGACTCAAGCAAGGAAGCTTATGTTAACTCGACTTATCAATATACTATTTGTCTTATTCGCCGCGGTGATGATGCTATTCAGTACCTCATTACTTGCCAGCGAGCTCACCAAACTGATGATTAAACAGCCCGATAAACCCACCCAGTTAACCAATGACAATGCCAACTCACTCCCATCGCAATACGCAACCGATCATCAAGGTAATGTGATTGTTATCCCCACAGAGCAAAGCTCCGCTTTAGAATATCGAGCCGATGATATTTACCTTAAACCGCGCCACAAAAAATCACCCATCAAAAAGAACAACACGCGCTCATCAACCGTAAAGCGCACCACCTTAAAGAGTGCGACAATCGCTAACGATCCAAGCTGTCGTTGGTTGCATAGCCGCATAAAGCAGTTACAAAAGAAGCAACGCCATACCCAAAACAGTCAATTTAGTCATTATCAAGATGAAATCGATATTAGAGAAAGCGAATGGGCCTGCCTTAAGTGCGCAACCAGCGGTCCTAATAACGTTGACCGTGGTGAATGCCAACATAAACGCTAACAATGCATTGGGGGAACGACTAGATTGCAAACACAATCCCCCCTACAATGGATGCATTAACCGCAGTGGAGATAATCATGGCTCAACATTTTGACTATATCGCGCTTGGCGCAGGCAGTGGCGGGATCGCCTCAGCAAACCGTGCAGCAATGCGTGGCGCAAAAGTATTAATTATTGAAGCAAAGCACGTTGGCGGCACTTGCGTTAACGTCGGCTGTGTACCTAAAAAAGTCATGTGGTATGGCGCTCATGTCGCTGAAGCACTGAACCTATACGCCAAAGATTATGGCTTTGATGTTACCGTCAATAAATTCGATTGGAATACGCTAGTCGACAATCGTGAAGCCTACATTGGCCGTATTCATGATGCTTATGGCCGTGGCTTTGCGAGCAATAAAGTCACTTTATTAAATGGCTATGGTCGCTTTATCAATAACAACACCATTGAAGTTGATGGCGAGCACTACACTGCCGACCATATTGTGGTTGCCACTGGCGGCGCACCAACAATTCCTAATATTCCTGGCGCTGAACACGGTATCGACTCTGACGGTTTCTTCGCATTACGTGCGCAACCTAAGCGCGTAGCGGTTGTGGGTGCCGGTTATATTGCTGTTGAAGTGGCGGGTGTATTACACGCACTGGGCAGCGAAACGCATTTATTAGTACGTAAACATGCGCCACTGCGTAACTTTGACCCAATATTAACCGACGCATTAGTTGACGCTATGGCCACCGACGGCCCAACGCTTCACACTCACAGCGTACCTAAATCGGTCACCCAAAATGCCGATGGTAGTTTGACGTTACTATTAGAAAATGACCAAAGCTTAACGATTGATTGCCTCATTTGGGCCATTGGTCGTTCACCATCAACAGGCAATATCGGCTTAGAAAACACCGATGTGCAATTAGATGCTAAAGGCTATGTCATTACTGATGAGCAACAAAATACCACCGCAAAAGGCATTTATTGTGTTGGCGACATTATGGCGGGCGGTGTTGAATTAACCCCTGTTGCCGTTAAAGCGGGTCGTTTGTTGTCAGAGCGTTTATTTGGCAACATGCCAGACGCTAAAATGGATTACAGCTTAATTCCAACAGTGGTTTTTAGCCATCCACCTATCGGCACCATGGGTCTAACTGAGCCAGAAGCAGCTGAAAAGTATGGCCAAGACAATATTAAGGTTTACGCCTCAACGTTTACCTCAATGTACTCAGCTGTTACAGCACATCGCCAAGCCTGCAAAATGAAGCTTGTTTGTGCTGGTGATGATGAAGTGGTTGTCGGTATTCACGGCATTGGTTTTGGCATGGATGAAATACTGCAAGGTTTTGGCGTAGCAATGAAAATGGGCGCAACCAAAGCAGACTTTGACGCCGTAGTAGCAATACACCCAACGGGTGCAGAAGAATTTGTTACTATGAGATAAGTATTTAATACTTATCAAACCGTAAGCACTTAATAGGCGTTTACGGTTTTTTTATGCCTGTTATTTACTGGCGTAGCATTGAGCAAAACCCATCAACACATTTTGAAGGCGGTAATACCGATAATCCCCTACAACTAACCGCGTACCACTTTTATGATTATAGCAAACAACTCTAGACGACCGTTCTACTTTAGGTTTGTAAACTGCCATCTGCAATGTTAACTACATTGGCTTGATGCTTCTGATAAGTGCTTAGTGAGTTTCAGTACCTCTGCAGCGGTTTTACCTAATGTATAACGCCCAGATATGGCATGAGAATGGTTATAGTCATACAACCAATTCGCCAATTGTTGATTGAGATCTAACAACGAACCGGCTTTGTTTTCTTTCAAGAATGGCTCATAAAACTCATGATATGCTAGGTCTTGAAAACGAGCTGCAAGACCATTTACAACCGGGCCATTGTACGCTCTCATTTGAATGTGATTAATATTATGAGCAGATAAAACATCGCTAAACTGCTGGCTTTTTTTGCCAAAAAACTCACTGCCTCGGTCGGTTAAAATAGTATTGATATTGAGCCCTTGGGCAGTGGCATACCAAGGTAGAACAGTTTGTTCAAGAAACTCAGCGGCTGAAGCAGAATCACGTTCTGGCATGATCACCGCTATCGCAAACTGACTATAACCATCAACAAACGTATGTTGATATAACTGGCCTAATGGGCTTATAACCCCTAAATCAAAGGTGTCTTGCACACAAATATCACCTGGGTAAAGACACTCAAAGATGGGATCATTTGAATCGAGTTGATACAGTTTTTCAATGCGCACTTGATCTGAAGGCGCTAAATTATTGTCTTGTTTTAGCTTGCTATGTAAAGCCAATAATCGATTTTTCTTTGTTTCTAAGTTATGCCTAACCCAAATTGTGCGAACGCCACTGGCAGAAATAGCGCAGCCTCGGGCTGTCAACAACTCTGCGACTTTTGCTTGACCATAATTAGGGTAATCAAGTGCTATCTCAATAACTTGGTCTTCTACAGCTTGGGAAACTCTATTTTTTAATGCTGGTTTTCTTCGAGATAAGTTCTTTAAACCACGTTCACCAGCCGTTTCATATTGTTTTTTGAAACGATAATAACTGTCACGGCTGTAACCCATGATGCCGCATGCTTTGCTTATGCTGCCAAGTTCCGTTGCTAATTGCAGTAGCGCCAATTTACTTCGAATTTCATTTTTCTTTGCGCTCATATTAGTACTCAATACTATTGTCTTACGATTTGAAGGCTACCAAAACACCCCATTTGGGGTATAACCTAACCATCTAAACCACGTTTCACCCAATACGATGCATACCACCCAAGCAATAACTAGCATGGTAAATCCAAATTTAAACGTGTCACTTAAACTATAATGGTCGGTGGAATACAGCAGTAAAGCTGGCTTACTATTAAAAGGTAAAACATAAACATGCTCTATTTGGAGTGCTACAGGTAATGCCAAACTCATAATAGGAAAATCAAAACGCTGGGCGACCCCAATCGCGATGGGGATAAACAACATCGTTCGCATCGTTTTTGATTGAAATATCACCGAGCTAAACAACATTGCACCAGTTAACATTATATAGAAAACGCTGAAGGGTGTATTTTCATCTAAACCAAAATACTCTAGGCTAAAATTTACTGCCAGATTAGGTAAATCAGTTTGTTTGAATCCAGCCCCCAAGGTATACGCCCCCGCAGAAAAAAGTAATAAGTGCCATGGCACATCTACCTGGTTCCAGTTCACCACACCAACCCGAGGAAGCAAAGCCACAATGGCGCCAATAAATGCAACCGCGGTAGCACTGACACCGTGATATTTGTCGGTTGCCCAAAATATCAAAATAGTCACAAAAATCACAATAGATTTAATTTCGACAAATGATATTCGGCCCATTTTATTGAGCTCTTGCTGTAAACGGTCCATTCCTCCCTCAATTTGCGGTAAGCGTTCTTCGGGGGATAATGGGAAAAAAATCTTTGTCGCAACAAACCAACCAATAATGATCATGCAAATTACCACGGGCATCGAAATAATCATCCAGTCGGCAAAATAGAAACTACCACCAATAGCACCAGCAATTAAACTCGCAGCCAATAAATTCGCCCCTGAGCCTGTTACAAAAGCGCCAGCACATAAGTTAATTTGCAGTAGGTTTTGCAGCACTAAGTTGCGGCCAAAATTATTTTTATTGTCACCACCTCGAGCACCATACACCGCGGCTATCACCATAAAAATCGGCATGAGAATGGCGGCTTTTGCTGTGGTTGCAGAAATAAAGGCCGACAAAACCAAATTGATTAGCATAAAGCTGTAAAAAATGGGGGTTGCACTTGTCCCAAAACGACAGATAAACCATAACGCAAAGCGCTTAGCTACGCCTGTAGTCGCCAACATAGAAGCCAAGATAAACGATAAAATATTGAGCCACATTATCGGATGACCTAATTGCGCATATGCTACCTTTTCGGGTAATACTCCCGTTAGCACTAACGCAATAATCACCATCAATGACGTTAAATAATTCGGTATAGGCTCTGTTATCCAGAGAATAATGGCCGCACAGAAAATCGCAAACATTGCCTGACCATGCCAGCTAAACAACACTTCTCCAGCTTGGTCAAAATGTTCTGCCGCAGTTTTGCTTAGCATAGTGCTATCAATGTTAACTAAAAACGGCATAGGGTCGGCGGTGAGTAAAAATACAAATACGGCAAGTGCAATCCAAATCCCTATACGAGCTAACCATTGTTCAACGGTACTTTTATTTCGAATTGGCAGCTTTTCCATTCGATATTGATTCATATCCAGTGGGTCTGTCGCTAAAGGAGTTTCCTTGGTCATTTTGTTTACCTTTCGATGCAATGCGACTGCTGAATAAACATTACCCGTAAAAGTAGCAATGAAATTCGATCTAGATCAACGAAAGTACAAACTAGTTTTAATTAAATATTCACATAGAACGAACGACTTAAATTATGATTTAAATATTCCCATTAAAATCATTAGTTAATGACGAAAATCATTATTACACAAAACGATTGATGTAAGATTAGATTAAAACTTATCAATAACAACATTGATCTGGATCTTTTCTTTATCATCTCTTGGGAGTATTGTGACGGTTGAGCTTCATCCGAACACTACGACAGCATAAAAGGACTGACTCATGTCTGAATTAACCATCGGTGAAATATCTAAACCTCGTTTTGAATTTCGAACTTTCGGGCAAAACTTTACCGAAGCATCCTATCGTATGGCGCGCTTATCGGTACCCGTACCAGAAAAGCTTTGGTGCCGAGAAAGTGACGAAATTTATATCATCTCCAGCACGAATGATTTGAACAATACCAAAATTCGCGACGGTAAGATGGATATAAAATCCTATGTGCAAACGGTCAACGGCTTAGAACAATGGGCCCCTAAACTTAAAGCGGTATTTCCACTGAGTAAAACACGACTGATTGAAGAAATATTCCCCGCGTTTATGGTTGATTTACCCGCATTAACCCAAGACAGCTATTGTTTAGAAGACTTCCTCGTTGTTATCGAAAACCACCCAGACTTACAGGCAGTCAACATTCATAAACAGCGCTACGCCTATATGGTTAATGATACAATTTGCGAATTAGCGAACGTGCTCGTTAATGGCGCGCGAATTGTCAGTATCAACAGCGAATCAACTCAAATAGAAGATATACAAAAAACCATAAGTGATTTAAAGCTGACAGGAGTTGAAAATATCAATTACTTACAAGCGATAAAACGCGTTATTGGGATGAAAAACTTACCTCTCGCTAACTAACATTAATGAGTCCGACGGTAACTCAAGTTGGTTGGATAAATATTAAGGATTTGCATCATGGCTCAAGAAATCGAACGTAAATATTTAGTCAAAAGCGATTTATTTAAATCGCAGGCCGTTGGTTCGGTCCGTATCATTCAAGGCTATTTATCGAGTGTGCCTGAACGGACTGTCCGAGTTAGAGTAAAAGGTGATAAAGGTTTTTTAACCATTAAAGGTATTGGTAATGAGTCTGGGGCTTCCCGCTATGAATGGGAAAGTGAAATCTCAGTCGCTGAAGCACAGGATCTACTCAAAATTTGTGAGCCTGGTGTTATTGATAAAACACGCTACTTAGTCGAGTTTGAGAATCACACTTTCGAAGTTGATGAGTTTTACCAGCAAAATCAAGGTTTGGTGGTTGCAGAGGTAGAGCTTACTGATGAAGCACAAAAAGTACACAAGCCCAGCTGGTTAGGTAAAGAAGTCACGGGTGACAGACGCTATTACAACTCAATGCTAATGAAGCAGCCTTTTACCTCTTGGTAATTGAACGGATAATTTGAACTGATAATTTGAACTGATAAATTGAAGCCTGCGCAGGTAAAGCATGCTTCATTTCCCTCAATCTATTTGCTCACCATGATAACAACATCAAACGACGGCATTAGTTCGTCACATCAACAACAAAATACCCCCCATTGATTCAATAGCCTATAAAACAGATTGTTAATGACATCTTTAATTTATCTCATCATAAAAATGAATGGGATAAATCATAATACCTCGCCGTTTTAATGCAACATTCATTTATTTAAAATCCATCTTTAAAAAATTAAGTTCTTATATAAACAGACACAAAGTACAACAAAAGCATTACTTAACCCATCAAACCTTTGTCAAAATTGTTTTAAAAATGAACTAAGCATCAATTTATCGATATACATAACGTGTCAATTATTCGATTACAAGATGACCAGAACCACATTTAAGCACAATCTACTCGACAATATAAAATAGACATTAAAAAATAATTGAATTAGTCACTTACATTAAAACACATTGTTCCAGCCTTCTTATCTTTTACTGATAATACCATTAAGTTACATTTCTACTTTTTTCTACAAAAATTCTTGTTAACCAACCAGAAACGACAAACAAACAAAAAAGAAGCAAATTGTAAGATTTAGTCAAGATTAGTTGATGGCGATCATATTTTGATCACAATAATAGTCATATTCTTAAACAACTAGATTGAGTGGATTTAACATTTCGTTAAATAATAATAAATATTCAAAGGATGACTATTATGACTACCAAAACAGTATTCTCTATCTCCAGTGTTGCGCTGGCAATTTCAGTTGCGCTTTTGTGTTTTCCCTCAAATGCAATGGCGGCTGATTCTGACAAAATCATCGAACTAGAGCGGCGATTAGATGCCCTTGAAAAAGAGTTAATTGAAGCAAAGGATGCGGCAAATAAAGTAGACCGAATTAAGTTTTCAAAAAGCAGTCCAACCCCAGAATTAATATCTAAAGATGGCAGTTCTACCCTTGAATTTACCGGTCGTTTTCAAGCTGATTATGTCAGTGCTGATGAACTGTACACGGGTAACAAATTCACTTATGAAGATAAATTTAACGATGCTAGCTTACGTCGTATCCGTTTTGGTATTGAAGGTTATTTTTCAAATGTATGGAAATATGCTCTCGAATTTGATTTTGACGGTGAATCGGACGTTGAAATAAAAGATGCCAATGTGAGCTATAGAGGCTGGGACAATAATGAGTTAACCATTGGCTTTCAAAAATTTGGCTTTGGATTAGAAGCGACCGGAAGCTCAAAAAACTTGGCGTTTTTAGAACGAGCATCAACGGATACATTCTCTCCAGAGCGAGGCATCGGTATTGAGTGGGGTTATATTGCCAACTATTATAATTTCAAAATTGGCTATGGTATGAATGCCGGATTCGACGATGACGACAAAAATTTCCAACAAGATATTTTCAATGCAAGATTCACCGCAGCCCCCATCAATAATAATGTCCACCTGTTACATTTAGGCGCAAGTGCGCTTTACACCTTAAACAATGATGAAGTATTAGAAACACGTTACCGTGCTCGCCCAAGCAGCAAGCCAGCAGGTCGAATTATCGACACTGGCAAATTTGATGCAGACTCAACCCAACATTATGGTATTGAAGCGGCTTATCAACGTAATAATCTGCTCTTGCAAGCCGAGTACATGATCGCAAAAGCTGACCAAGTCGATGACCCAACAATTACTGTCGATAGCTATTATGCTCAAGCCGTGTACACCTTAACCGGTGAAAGCTGGCAATACAGTAACAAAAAAGGCACCTTTAAAGCGATCAGCCCTGCAAGTGCCATTTCTGCTGGAGGTTACGGAGCTTGGGAACTTGCAGTTAGGTATGACCACGCAAACTTTGATGATACTGACTCAGATATTATCGGCGGCAAAAAAACAGACTATATCCTAGGTGTAAATTGGTATTTAGAAAATAACCTAAAAACTCAACTTAACTATGTCCATACCAAAGCAGATTATAAAGAAGCTTATGTCGACATTGATGGTGTAACGCGATACGACCAAGATGGAAATATCATCCAAGCTCGTGTGCAGTTTGCTTTTTAGGAGATAGTGAAAATGAAGACTCATTTACTTGTTATCGGCTTAGTTAGTTTATGCCTCCATAGCGGTGCTTATGCACTTTCACCGAACCAATTTACGTCTTTGGAATACCACGTCAATACTGGAGTGGCTAGCACATTACCTTATGCTGCAGATCAACTGACGCCTGATTTTACAAATGCATTTAGTTTTATCACTCTCGAAGAGGAATTAAGCATAAAACTGGTCACATTTATTGATACGCCTAATCGTGATTTTAATGCTAAACACATTAATATTCGAGTTAGAGAAAATGTGACTACACCACGTAAAAGCAAAATCACCATAAAATTACGTGCCGATAACCCTCAAGCGTTCGGCGAACTGAGTGGTTACAAAAAGGCTGAAGTCGACTATACAGAGGGTAATGCAGCTTATAGCGTCAGTTACGATCTGCCCTATTCTCCCAATGACATCGACATACAGCACGTTAATATCGCTACGGTATTTGACATCATAAAACGCAATCAAGCGATGTGGGACATTGTCAGTGATATATACAATCAACATAAGCAAGATTTGATTCAAACCGTGGTGATGCGAACTCATGGTTGGGACGGATTTGTTAAAGATAAGCGTTTTAACGATATTGAAATGGAGTTCCAAATTTGGACCCCTTACTACCGTAAACCTCGGATAACTTTCGCTGAGTTTTCATTTAAAGGTAGCGATGGTGATAAAGCGCGACTGGATGAAGCATATCAATACATTAATCAACAAGTTAAGGCTGTTGGGTTTGATTCTAGCCATCAAGGGTCTAAAACTAACTCTACTTTCACCATTACAGAAGCATTTAATCAATAGCGTTCCTCTGTAGGTCAAATAACGAATCCGTTCATTTGACCTACGTTTCGGCTTCCTTCCCATACTGTTAAGGAGATGCCAATGTTTGGTTTTTCTCGAATCACCACACTTCTCTCGCAAAGTCGCTCGACTGAAACTAAGGTCTATTTATTTTTTGACCAAGTCACATTGTCACATCATAAATCAGTGCAAATGTGGAAAAGTTACTTCGCATATGGCCCTAGAAGCCCTGAATTTGAGCATACGCTAAATGAACTGCAGTCAATTGAGCATCAAGCTGATTTATTGAAAAGAGAAATCGAGCAGATTCTCTATCTTAAAACCCTGATCCCAGACTTACGATCTGATGTGGCTTCATTAATAAACCTTGCCGATCGGCTTATCAATAAGCAGGACATCATAGGGTTGCACCTAAAAATTGAGCAACCGATTATTCCGCCAGAAATTGAAGAAGATTTGTTCAGGTTATTGAAGGCGGTAGGTGAAACTATCGATCACACAGTGTTATGCGCTCGCAGTTTTTTTACCGATTTACAACGGGTACAGGAATACCACACAAAGGTTATCGCTTTTGAAAGCGAAGCCGACCGGCTCTGTACCAAAACAAAAATAAACCTATTTGACACTGACTTAGACCTCATCAATAAAGTTCAGCTACGATATTTTATTGACCGTATTGACGAAGTTGCCAATTTATCTGAAGACATCTGTGATCGTATTGCAATCTTCACTCTGAAACGTGCGCAATAAGGAACGGATGCATGGATATTGCAATTTGGATTTTTCTTTCAAGTGGCTTGTTTCTTGGTTGGTCATTAGGCGCTAATGATGCTGCCAATGTTTTTGGCACTGCGGTTGGGGCCAAAATGCTCAAATTTTCAACTGCGGCGATTATTTGTTCCATTATGCTTATTTTAGGCTCGGTCATTAGTGGCGCGGGGGCATCTCATACGTTGGGCGCATTAGGCAAAGTATCGGCCATGGGTGGTGCATTTACTGTCGCACTGTCCGCTGCAACAACTGTGTATTTTATGACAAAATCCGGATTGCCGGTATCAACTAGCCAAGCCATTGTTGGCGCCATTATTGGTTGGAATTTATTTAGCGACATGGCAACAGACTCAAGCGTACTTACAAAAATTTTAACCACTTGGGTTCTGTGCCCTATTCTTGCCGCAGTGGTGGCGATTATCTTGTATAAGTGTGTCACATTTTTGCTGCACACACTCAGGCCAGGACTATTTCAACTAGATAATTGGACTCGCATTGGATTAATTTTTGCGGGGGCGTTTGGTTCATACAGTTTAGGCGCAAATAATATTGCGAATGTGATGGGGGTGTTTGTTCCGAGTACGCCGCTAGATCCACTGCATATTGCAGGGGTAGAATTTAGCGCTTCAATGCAATTATTTTTTATTGGGGCGATTGCGATTAGTGTTGGTGTATTCACCTACTCTAAAAAAGTCATGCTCACTGTGGGAGATAATTTAATCACCATGACCCCAATCAGCGCTTGGGTTGTTGTTATGGCTCACTCAACTGTGCTGTTCATCTTTTCCTCGCAATCACTTTCAGATGCGTTTACCAATATAGGCTTACCTTCTATTCCACTTGTTCCAGTTTCAAGTTCGCAAGCCCTTATTGGGGCGGTCATTGGCATTGCCATATTAAAACGTTTACCAGTGCAATTGGGGGTATTACTTAAAATTTTAATGGGTTGGGTTGTAACACCCATTATGTCGGCTATCTCGTGTTTCATCGGTCTGTTTATTGTGCAAAACCTGTTTAATCAAGTCGTGGTGTAACTCTATTAAGCCAGCAAAGCTTAGTCCTATAGTCTAGTTAACCTATCGAACTTAACCTATCGCTTAATATATCGTTTAATATTAATCACTTAACATATAATCGTTAACATAGGGTGCCGGTTTGATCGATAGGCATAATCCAGTAGCGACAAGGATTATGCTTGCAGACTAACGCGAGCGCTTCAAGAAGTGCCGTCTGCTGAGCTTGAGGGTGCATAATTTCAAACTTGTAAAATTCCCTATAGCCCTCGACTTGCTCCTTGATATTGAAATGACTGTGTTCGCGACTAAATCCACAGATATCACCGAGGCTAAAGCCTGACAAAAAATCCAGTTCAATCAAGGTATCAACGATGTCATCCTTAACATCATTTTGGGCAATCAACACTAAGAGTTGCTCTGTGCTCATTTACGTTTCTCCAGCCAGAAATACAAAATTGGCAGCAAGTAAAGCGTGGTAATCGTTGAGGTAAGTAAACCACCGATAACCACTATGGCTAACGGTTTTTGAATTTCAGCGCCAGGGCCTGTGGCAAACACCAGTGGCATAAGGCCAAACATCGCCGTGGTGGCCGTCATTAAAATAGGTCGTAAACGACGTACGGCGCCTTGTTCAATTCTTTCCAAAAGGCTACTGAACATATGCTTAGTTTGCTCGTAATAGCTCACCATCACCACACCGTTAAGCACGGCAACACCTAGCAGAGCGATGAAACCTACTGATGCAGGTACAGATAAATACTCACCCGACAGATATAAACTGACGATACCGCCCATCATGGCAAAAGGCACGTTGGCGAGGATCAACCCAGCTTTGGCGAGTGAGCCAAACGTAGTAAATAAAATCAACGTGATGAGCGCTATGGCAATAGGAATAACCAGCAGCAGATTGTTAGTAGCACGTTGTTGATTTTCAAACTCACCACCAAAATTGACGCTATAACCACTGGGTAATTGAACCTCATTAGTAATTTTTGCATTCAGTTCTTCAACAAATCCAACAATGTCACGGCCATTAACATTGGTCGTAATAACAGAGAAACGATTGCCTTGTTCACGCTCAATAAGAATGGGACCTTTTTTGTAACTTAGCTTGGCCACATCAGTAACCCGTTTAAGGCTATGATCAGGCATCACTAATAATTGGTTTTGCAGCTCATTAATACTGCTTAAGCTGCTTGGGTTACTGGCAATCAGCACTGGGGTACGTTTTTTGCCTTGTAACACTTCGGTCACTATCACGCCTTCGAGTTGGCTCTTGAGATAACGGGCAAACTCCATGGTACTCATACCAAAGCCTCGTGCTATTTCATTATCTAGGGTGAGGTTAATAAAGGAGCTACCTTCAATCATCGACATTTTCACGTCGACACTCCCTTGAGTGGTATTCACAAGCTGCTGAATTTGACTGGTCAAGTTGCCTAACGTCTCAATATCGTTACCAAAGACTTTTATCGCGACATCACCAATGCTGCCTGTCAGCATTTCGGATACTCTCATTTGAATGGGTTGAGTAAAGTTAAAGTTAACCCCTGGATAGTCCACGAGTACGGCTCTAATCGCTTCTATCAGTTGTTGTTTATTGGCAAAACGCCACTCGCTACGAGGGATAAGCTCCAAAAAAACATCGGTTTCGTTTAGCCCCATTGGGTCTAAGCCAATTTCATCGGCGCCAGTACGCGCCACGATTTGTTTTATTTCAGGTACTTGTGCCAACAGAGTTTGTTCAATTTGCTTATCAATGGCAATCGATGCATTCAGAGAAATCGACGGTGACTTCTCTAACTGTAAAATAATGTCTCCTTCATCTAACGTCGGCATGAAGGTTTTACCAACAAAACTAAACAGCCCAAAACTAACAATCAACAAGCTTAACGCGATAACAATAAAGTGTTTTTGATAAACAAATATTGCTTTAAGGCTGCTAAGGTATACCCGCTTGAGCTTTTCGATTGCTTTTGGTTCTTTGGCCGCCTTTTCATTGACTAAATAAGACGCCATTACAGGAATAACAGTCAGTGATAACACCAGAGCGGACAGCATCGCAAATACAATAGTGACCGCCACGGGAGTGAAAAGCTTACCTTCGAGCCCAGTTAAGGTCAGCAATGGCGAAAATACGATCATCACAATAGCTGTACCTGATACCACGGGAATGGCGACATCTTTCGTGGCTCGAAAAATGAGATGAAGTCGTGGCAATCGTTGTTTGGTCGCAATAAGGTTAACCATATTTTCGACCACCACCACCGAGGAGTCCACTAACATACCGATGGCGATAACTAAGCCGCCTAAACTCATCAAGTTCGCAGATAAATTGAAAAAATCCATCATTAAAAAGGTCATCAAGGCAGCGAGAGGCAAAGAAAGAGAAACCACTAACGCAGCACGCACATTGCCTAAAAACAATGCCAGTAGCACGATCACTAATACCACCGCTTCAAATAGTGCATTAGAAATGGTCCCGATTGCAGTATTAATCAAATTCGCCCGATCGTAAAAGGTATTGATTTGACTGCCCTTTGGCAAAGTCAGGCTGATTTGTTCAATCTTTTGTTTAATATTTTTAACCACCTGATCCGTATTGGCATCTTTTAACGCGATGATTAATCCTTCTGCCGTTTCGTGACCATCTTTAGTCACGGCACCATAACGGGCTAAGTGACCAATCTGAATATCAGCCAAATCATTCAAACGATAAACCTTGGCATCATCAGCCTTTATCACTAACTGTCGTAACTCATCAATGTCGTCGATACGGCCTTCGGCGCGGACGATAATAGTGTCAGTACCAATGGTCAGTTTACCTGCACCCTCATTATGATTATTCTCGACAATAGCCTGTTGCAAAGCCGCAAAACTAATGCCCGCCGCAGACATAGCTGCAGGATTTGGATTGATGCTAAAGCTTTTGGCATAACCGCCTAAAATATTGACATCTGCCACGCCCACAACGGTGCGTAATAGAGGACGAATTTCCCACTCTAATAACTGTCGCCTTTCCATCAATGACAGATTAGGGTTTTCCAAAGTGAACATAAAAATTTCACTCAGCGGTGTACTCATCGGCGCTACACCACCAGTAACCCCTTCAGGAAAACTCCCCCACACAGCAGAAATGCGCTCGCTAACTTGCTGACGAGCCCAATAGATGTCGGTGCCCTCAACAAAGTCTAAGGTGATGTCGCTGATGGCATATTTAGTGGTAGAGCGCAGAATCGCTTGATTGGGAATGCCTAACAGCTCAGTTTCAATCGGCACCGTAATCTGCGCTTCGATTTCTTCAGGTGTCATCCCCGGCGCTTTTAAGATGATTTTCACTTGTGTTGGCGAAATATCAGGAAAGGCATCTAATGGAATGGAATACCAAGAACGAACACCGGCTAACATTAGAAACAGCGCCACAATTAACACAAATAAACGCTGAGTAAGCGAAAATCGGATCACCGATGTCAGCATATTATTCGCCTCCTAAGCCAAGTAATATCCCTTTAACTGCCGCTACCGATTCCGCTAACACCTCAATTTTACTGAGGTCTTGGTCACTGGCAACAATGTATTGCTCTGGTGTAGAACCTAAAATATCAATCGTGAGGGACGTCAATGTCTCGCCTGTTTTGGTCAATATTTGGCTGTCTTGGTCCCAACTAAACACACTATTTTTTGGCAACATATACACAGATTTTTGATACTCAGGAATGACGGTAAGTTGCTGACCTAAGAGTAAGTTACACTCCTTTGGCACAGGCAATGACCATGCAGTAACAAATGCGCCATCTGCGATTGCCGAAATGGAATCGATGGCAATATGACATTGGTTAATGTTCACTGCAGAAAGTGATAAAGACTGACTCATCGGCACATTAACTTTGACACGCACACTGTCGCTGGGCACCAATGAAAAAAGCTGCGATCCCGTCATATATGGGCCACTAAGTAAGTTGAATTTCACCATGCCTGCCATTGGGGTACTGACAATAAAAGAGTCGGTTGCAGCATCGGTACTTAGCACAATCTCCATGAAATGATGCATATGCTCGTATTCTAGATAACTGGCAAAATAGTCTTGGCTTATCTCGCGCCACTTATCAGCACTAATGCTGCCATTTTTGAATAAGGATTTATTACGTTCATAACGAGTGTTGGCCAGTTGATACAAATTGCTCGCAGCCTCGACTTGGGCGAGGTAATGAAACACTTCAGGACCCGTTAACCTAACAATCGCCTGGCCTTTGCTGACCATTTGTCCTTGAGTGACCAAAAAACTGACTTGCTGAATATTTTCCGGAGTACTGACCCAATATTCGCTACCGGGTAACATGCTAATGTGTGCCGGTAATGCACTGCCTTCGTAGCTGGCTACTTTTTGCGGCTGCGCATAGCTAAGCTGAATATTTCCTAATGACTTGATATCAATAGATTCTGCCTGAGCTAGGCTGAAAATACTGGCAAATAAACAACTGAGGCATACGCCGTATTTGACCATCATAATGAGATACCTAAAGCTTGAAGTTGCTGGGAATGAAGTTGCTGTTGCATGACCAAATTAATGGCCAAACGTGACTCAGTATCGAGGGCGTCCATATATCGGCGCAGCCACACCTCATAACTGACTTGGCTTTGATCTTTTACTTTGGCAAGTTCTTCGGTAATGGTGCGACTAAGCGATAATGCACGGGTGAGTAAAGCTTGTTGATCGAGCAGATTGTGTTGTTGCTGACGCAATATCTTAAGCTGGTTGGTTAGCTCCAAATAAGTGCGATCGCGATTAATCATTTGTTCGGCATGGGATTGCTGCCATCCAGACAATTCGCTTTGTGATAACGCCGAACCAAACGTGATAGGCACTGTGATACCAATACCCAATTGCTTATCATCAACGATACCATCTGAAGTATTTTTGGCGGTTAATGACACTGTCCACGGGTCTTGTTCGCCAGCTTGTTGGCTGTTAATTATCAGCATTTGTTGTTGCTGTTGCAGTTGCTGTAATTGCCATAATGGATGTTGTGTCAGATCATTTTCTGTCTGAGAAGTACCCACTAATGGACGGGCAGTTTCGGCAATATCCTGCGGTATATCTGTTTGGCCAGTGAGTTGAGTAAATAAGGTCATCGCTTCATTTTTTGACTGAATAATGGTTATTTTATCAAGGTCAATGTCGATTAATTCTCGTTCCAGCAATAAAAAATTGGCAATGGGCAACTCTCCAATCTCAGCCAATTGTTTTTGTTGGGCGTACAATTTATTGAGTAATGTTGCTTTACGTATAAGCTGAGAAAGCTTTACCGAGGCTAAACGTTGATCCCACAAACTTTGTCTTAGTAAGCCCGATAGATACAAACCTTGTAAGGCTCGTTGTTGATCCACTATGGCTTGCGTGAATTGCTTTAGCTGTTTATCGCTTGTATATAAACTCGGTGATTTTATGGGCAAATTAAGTGAAAGTTCTTGCTCATGAATGTTACTATTATCGATGCTACCGAGGTGCTTTATACTGATATTGGGTAATCCGTTAAGCCACGTCGAACTGGTGAAATTTGCTTCATTGCTTAAGGGGCGATTACTCGTTTGGGTAGGATTATTTAATAGGACCTGGCTCATGTTGAGTAGCTGTGCCAACTCAGTATTTTCAGCAGCATGGCCAAGGCCAATACTACAGATAAACACTGCCAACAAACCTATATTGATACCAAACTGATTTTTAAACATAAGACGTTTCTTTGAATAATACAGTATGTCTTTATTGTCGGAGTTAGCAGCCTGAAAATCGTCGGGTATATGTATCATAAAAGGCTCTATGGTACGGATGCCCTATAAATTAATTGATTGATATTACGTTTATTTAGGAGTTTTCATGAAGGATGTTGTCATTATCTCTTTGCTGGGATTAAACATGTTGTTTAAACTTTTTGACATCATCGCCGACACCCAATTGGGCGTTCCAGAATTGCACATACTGCAAGAAAGCATACTGGTGTTGTTAACTGCTATTGGAACAATCTATTTGAGTTATGATTTAATTCGTCGCTCACGCGAAACAAAAAAATTAGCCAAACAGCTCATCAATGCAGATAAAAAAATCGACAATATGTCGAGCCATATGCGCTCTGCAAGACAAGAATACAGTAAAGCCGTGTCGACCCAATTTCATACTTGGAGCTTTACCAAAAGCGAACAACAAGTGGCATTTTTATTGTTAAAAGGCCTTAGCTTTAAAGAGATTGCCGAAGTACGTCAAACCAAAGAAAAAACAGTAAGACAACAAGCTTCATCCATTTACGGTAAAGCGACAGTCGACGGGCGACACACTTTTTGTGCTTGGTTTATGGAAGATTTCATTCAAGAACATGACCAAGACTTGGTCAATAACTATCAATAACTATCAAGTAAAAAGCATAAGCTTCATGCTTACAAACAGCATCCTATAATACTTAGATTATACGATGCTGCCAGATGATAAAACTTGGTATGACTCTGGCCTGATTCTGGCATTTTAGGCGCTAGAGCAATATGTGCCTTTTACCTTGAAAACATCGTTCTAACGCTAAATAACCTTATGAGATAAAGGATGATTATTACCCAGCAACTAACGTTTTTTCTGTCTGTTTTTCAGCTAACCACTGCAAAAAGACCTTAATGTTAGGGGGCCGCTTTTGTGAATGCCCCATAAGTTGTGTCATGGCAAAACTATGTTGATAGTACATTTCTGCATAGTTGTAATGTTTTTGCGCATCATCGCTATTGATCATCGCACCGCGTAAATAGTCACACAGTAACTCACTGCGGTTAAAGCCACTGACCTCACCAATTTCCATTAAGGTTTGTGCATTCCACTGCTGATATTGCTCAAGAACCCGCTCAAAGCGCTCACGATAGTAATCACTAGCTTGTGATAAAATGGCTTCGTTAGGAACCACTCGGGCAATGACAAATGCTTGCTCAGACAAAATACGATACAAACGCTGGCAATGATGAAAAATAAACCGTAAATAAGGGTCGCTATACTGTTGATTGTCTTGTTCAGCTTGCATCAGCCAATGGCGATAATCTGCACAGGCAACGGCAATAATTAAGTCTGCTTCTGAAGTAAAGTGATTGTAGATTGTGCCTTTGGATATCTGGCTAGCTTGAACTAAATGCGAGCGGCACAAATCAAAGGTTTTACGCCCCTTTAAACAACGTTGTGATACTTCTATCAGATAGTTGCCACGTTGTTCCCAGCTGCTCATTTCGGGCCTCATCTTATTTGGGTTAATAAAGCGTTAACAGTTCACATTTACACTATAGCAAGCTTTGTGGATACCCTTTATTGAGTAATACTGATACCACTATGAACTTATTCAATAGCCCATGTTAAAAATAGAATTACTTGAAAGTTTTATTGCTGTTGCTGAATGTGGCAACTTGTCTAAAGCAGCCGATAAAATTTGCCGAACCCAATCAACACTGAGCCTACAAGTTAAAAAACTTGAAGAAAGTGTCGGCCAAACCTTGCTGATTAGAGACAACAAAGGCGTCACCTTGACCGAGTCTGGTGAAACGCTGCTTAACTACGCCTATAAAATGATGCAACTTAATTCGCAAGCTATTGATGAGTTAAAAGATTGTCAAAATCGTGAAGTGATCCGCCTTGGTGTACCCACCGATTTTATAAAATGTTACTTAAGCAGCTGCTTGTTAGAATTTATCCGTGAATTTACGAGCATAGAGCTTGTTATCGACACCGACGTAAGTGGCAATTTATACAAACGCTTACACCAAGGGGAATTTGACGTCATTGTGGCAACCCATTGGCAAGTACCTACGAACGGCGAGTTACTCTTCACACGTCGTTTTAAATGGGTTTCGGCGGTCGAAGGCAATGCGCATAAGCGCAAAACGATTCCGATGGGATTATACCCAGAAAATTGTCCGATTAGAGCGCAAGTGTTTGCTAACCATCGACTCTCAATGCGACCTATTAATGTGTTGCTGTCGACTCCATCACCACAAGCCTTGTGCATGGCTGTTGAGAATGACTTAGTGATTGCGCCAATAGCCGAATTTAGAATCACTGACCAAATGCAGGTGCTAGACCCGATTGAACATGGATTACCTATACTGCCCATGTTTAATGAATCGCTTTATCTCAACCCAGATACACAAACCTACGCTACGTTGCAGCTGATTAATTTGATTAAAGCCAATGTCGAGCACAAGGGCTATCAACTCGACTAGCCGTTCTCATGCCAACCACTCTGCCTGCTCTACTATCTACATATCTACATATCTACATATCTACATATCTACTATCGTTTCTAATGTGACTTACAACATTAGGCTGCCAAACAAAAAGGCCAATAACACGCTCGATGTAATTGTCACTACACCAGGGATCAAAAATGGGTGGTTAAAAACCGCCTTGCCAATCCGCGTTGAGCCAGTGTCGTCCATCTCTACTGCAGCCAACAACGTTGGGTAAGTAGGTAATACAAATAACGCGCTAACCGCTGCAAATGACGCTATAGCCGTTAATGGACTCACCCCAATTGCTAATGCAGCTGGCATTAATGCTTTAGTGGTCGCACCTTGTGAATACAATAACATTGAGGCAAAAAATAACGCTACCGATAACAGCCAAGGCTGACTTTGAAGTAAGGTCCCAGCAACGTCTTTAATTTCGTCAATATGGTTAGACACAAAAGTGTCACCCAACCAAGCTACACCTAACACACAAATACACGCCGACATACCTGACTTAAAGGTCGAAGCATTAGAAATCTTGCTGGCATCTAAACGGCAAAACCACGTTATTGCTGCAGCGGCAGATAGCATAAACAACATAATCGCTACATCGCGTGACAGTACTGGGTGCGTAATTAAGCCGACCTTGTCAGAGATTGCGGTGGCGTAAGACATCACCGCTACTATCGCAATTAAGAATATGCCTACCGATCGCTTAGCGCCCGGTAATAACGTTACTTGAGTTTCACCACGGGTTTTCACCAATCCACTGGCTAAACGCTGCTTATAAATAGGATCTTGTGCTAGCGGCTTGCCGAGCATAGACGCAACTGCAGCGCCAATTAAACAAGCAATAAACGTCGATGGAATACACACAGCCAATAACACTAAGTAATCCACACCAAAGGGTTCTAAAATACCCGAAAAAAACACCACAGCGGCAGAAATGGGTGATGCTGTAATGGCAACTTGTGAGGCGACAACTGCGATAGATAGAGGCCGAGATGGACGAATACCTTGCTCTTTAGCCACTTCAGCAATCACAGGCAGCGTCGAAAATGCTGTATGACCAGTACCTGCAAATAAAGTCATAAAATACGTGACGATAGGTGCTAAAAACGTAATATGCTTAGGGTGCTTACGCAGCAATTTTTCTGCAATAGACACCAAATAGTCCATGCCACCCGCTTCTTGCATCGCGGCGATGGCGGTAATCACCGACATAATAATCAGCATCACATCGATGGGAATAGCACCTGGCGTTAGCCCTAATCCAACGGTAAGAATTAATACCCCTACACCTCCAGCAAAACCTATCCCGATGCTGCCCATTCTTGCGCCGATATAAATTGCCCCGAGCACAATAATTATTTCTAAAATCATCATAATGTTAACTCTGTTTAAAACCTAAATGTCTTGAATGAAATAGCAGGGATTACTGCTTTAGAGATCGTGATAGTACTCTGTTGAGATTTTACGAATGTAGACGTGGATCAATTAACGCTACGCAAAGGCATAAGAGGGGTTTTATCAGCAGCTTTATTAACCATTTTGTTGTTACAGGTGTTATAAAAGTCAGCGATTACTCCAAGTGGAAATAAAAAAATGCCAATCAATGATTGGCATTTAAAAGGAGATAAAAGTGAAACGTAACTATCTAACGATTAAAACTATCGATGAAAACCAGCGATTAGAAATAGTAACCAAAATTGATATTAATACGATGATCCCAGCTGTCGCCGATTTCAGGTAAACCAACATGGCCATTATCACGCGTAGAGGCATACATATTTTTACCCATAATAAAATCAATCATGGTGTACGTTGGACCGGAAGACAGGGCAACACCTGTGACATTTTGATAGCTGTTGTCATAGCCTTCATTGTCAACATCGGGGGTTACCACGCCGAAGTCATTATAGATCTTTGCACTGCCCCAACTGGTAGTGATCGTTTTAGCAATGTTAATGCTATAAGCTTGCGCTTTAGAAGCAATTTCGTACTGCCAATCGTAAGCCGATACCGCAAGCTTGTTATCGTCTAACGCATCAGCAGCATTGTACTCATATTGCATTGCCTGTAACTGCAGCGCCCAACCTTTATAACTGCTGTCGAGATGTAACGCGACGGCATATCGGTCACCATTATTGCCAGTATTACTATTATAAATCTGCCCTACCTCGACCGAAGCACCCACCACGGTTTTACCGCCTTCATACTCCATCGCATAGGTTTGGCGTAAATTTAATTGGTTAGTTTCTTCATTGTAATAGTCAGTGCCGTTGACTTGGCCAGAATATAAGTCTGTTGAATATCGTTCATTACGACTGGCACCATATTCAGCGCCTTTATAAAACGCAAACTCAGTTCCCCAACCATTATTTGAATAAACCGTTTTAATACCTGCATCATAATCATCTTCAAAACCTAAATAATACGGTACGCCAAACCAAAAACTATTTGAAATAAAACCCGGGTTACCAAATGGTACTTGATTTATACCAAATTGAATTTGCAATTGTTCTGAGTAATCATAAAAGGCATAACCATAACGTAGTGCTTCCCATCCATCATAAAAACGATATTCAGATGATAACCCCCAGTTATCTAATTTACCGTTGAATTTAACGGATGCCATCTCAAAGGTTAAATCACCTGATTTATCTTTAGAACTATCACTATATTGCTTATATGAATAATTAGCTCTTAAGGTACCGGATACGTTAATTCCATCTTCAACATCTTGTGCTGTAGAGTAAAAAGAAACCATGCATAGCGATACTAAAGTAGATAATAAAGATAACTTTAATAATTTCATTTTATTGTATTTCCCAATTCGATAATTAATAACTTGGCCGTTACCATTTGATTTTTGTTAAGTCACATTGAATAACTTCATCTTTATGAGCAGGTGTACCGGGGTTTTTAGCTGACTCACAAAGCAATGTGGTGCCATAGTCATTACGCTTGTCGTTGGCATTACTTCTTGCCCAAACAGACACGATAGCGCGCTCTTCTGGCTTAGCTTCGCAGCTGCCATCGACTTCAAAGGCATGGATAGTATTTTGATGGAAATACATTAGCGGATCGATATCAGCACTGCTCGACAGCCACATAGTCTGCCCATTGTGTTGACCTGCATCAAACTGAACTTGTCTAACTTTGTCGTCTTCTTTAACGGTGTTAATTAACGGTGAATCTTCACGCACGGCAAAGCTCTTAAACTCATTCGCACACGCAGGTACGCGCATGTTGTAATAAATTTCAGATATTGCATGGTTATGATAGGGATATAAGGTATCGACTGATTGCACTGTCATACCGACTTCTGCACCAACCTTTTCGCCATTAATTTCGTCTATGCGTAATAGACCCCAGTGACCAAAAATTTCGGCATAGGCATAACCACCACGAATGTTGTTGAAGTTTTTATCATTGCGTTTACTTTCTTCAGCATACATTGGGTACCAACCTGCTGCAGCCCATAAATTAGGTAATACATTGGCACTAATATCTGTTGGGAAAGCTGAGGGCATTTTCACTTCATCGCCCGTCACCATTTTAGTAAAGTTTTTAGTAAACTCTTTGCCGAGTTTACGCACGTCTTTATTAGTGACTTTTGTGTCAAAAAAGGAATCGAATGTTGCACGTTTAAGCCATTTAGCTACGGGGGATTTTTCAGCTAATTGACCACCAGGGCTGTAAATCCAATCGACGTCTTGGCGCGCACCAAAACACTTTTTCGCTTTATCTGGATTATTAATAACTTGATAAATGTTTTTAACTAATAGCTTCATGTCTCTGCGATCCATGATGCACATATTCTTACCACCTTCGGTAGAATCGTACATTGCTTGGTCTGAATTTAAACATGGACCATTTTCACTATTGGTTAATGCTACCGCGTAAGATTGTAAATATTGCAGTGTTTCATTCCATAAAATATCGACATATTTTTGATCATTTTTATCGTACTGAGATTCCGCTCCTAAACAAGTGAACTCAGCATTATCAACATCGTTCTTATCTAAAAAACTAGGTATTTCACTCGCCATAGCAGAACTAGATAACAACATCATAACTAACAAGGTATTATATTTCATATCATCCATCTTTCTTTATTATTTAAGACGGATGGATATTACCCTTGGAATTAATTCCAAAAAATTACATTCAACATACTTACAACAAATATAAACAACAAAAATACAATTAACATCTAAAAAGTGATTGTAAAAACCTTAGGCGTTCAACCTTAAATTTCTAATAATTAAAAACCTAATAACTTAACATCTAATAAGTTAAAGCCTAAATTAAAAATAAGTAATAAATAATTAAAAAAATAATTACCTATAATATAAAAGCCGCATATTAATACATTAATATGCGGCTTTTAAAACTAATATCAATTTAAATTAGTTTACCCTTTATGCTTATCAAACTTAAATGTATGACAGTTACTGCATAATGGTTGTTTAGTTTTATGTTCGCTGTGACACTCTTGGCAAGGTACATCTTTACCATAGTGAAGGTTATTGTGTGGGTTCTGCCACTTGTCTTCTTCACTTCTGGCGGTTTTCTTTGCTAAGTCATCAACATCATGACACTGCAAACAGGATTGGTCAGATGGAAACTGCTTGATGCCATTATCATGACAAGTTTTACAGTCTTTACCGATAACCTCTTTATGGTAGTCACGGATCTCTGCTGACTGTACTGATAAGCTGGTTAATCCAAGTAGTACCAGCCCAAGTATAATATTAAAGTTTTTCATTAATGATTCCTCTTGTTCACTGGTCTGGTTAAACGTTCATGAGACTTCTAGCAGCAGTCATGCCCATCACCATACATTCTGGAATAGAACAACTGCCTAAACGGCTAACGCCATGAATACCACCACACACTTCACCAGCGGCATAAAGACCAGTAATAGACTTACCTGTAAAGCTATCTGTTACTTCGGCTTTGGTATTAACTTTTACACCACCTTGGCAGTAATGCACTTTTGGCCACAAGCGAACGACAGTAAATGGCGCTTCGATCATTTTGTTTTTCGCCAACGTCATATCTTTGCCAAACTGCTTATCTTCGCCAGATTTTACATAGCCATTATATTCAGCGATTTGTGCTTTTAACCCGGCTAAAGGCACACCAAAGTGTGTTGCCAACTCTTCAAGGCTTTCAAACTTCCAACCGACATTGTACTTAATCACTTTTTCGGTATTTGGATGTGCTTTAGAGTCTTTAAAGCTTGAAATCAACAGTGGTGGTACAGGATTACCTTTTTCATCACGGTTACTTAATTCAGCATCAGCACGTGTTTTACGATCGGCAATTTCATTCATAAAACGCTGACCAGTTGTACGGCTAACGGCAATTGAATGAGGTAAGTTGAAAATTGAATAGTTAGACACATAACCAAAGCCACCTTCATCAGGTGAAGCCCAAGGACCTGATTGAATGTGAGCCAAATGCACAGGGATAGCCCCTAAACGGAACATTTCGAACATGCCCTCGCCTGTTGCACCTGGTGCGTTGGTACAACCAACGTCTGCAGTTAAAGTAGGATCTTGAGCCATACGTAAATCAACATTTTGCGCAAAGCCACCGGTAGCCATAATCACACCACGTTTGGCGCGAATATTAAGGACTTTACCAGGCTGGTCTTCGCCAAAGTGATAGTTTTGACGCATTTTAACACCAACAACTTCGCCTTTATTACCGACGAGAAATCCTTCAAATTTTGAACGATTGTGGGTGTTTACACCAATACGTTTACACTCTTTGTACAATGGTTGGGTGATACCAGCACCACAACTTACTGAGGTTTGGTAAGTACGTGCAACCGAGTGACCGCCTAGTTGTTGTAAGTAAGGATGGTATTCAGAACCCGCATCTAAGGTCATTTGTAACGCTTCAACCGCGTGAGATGCGACATGGCGTAATAACCCTTCATCGGCAATGCCGCGACCAGACAATAATTGGTCATTAACCATTCTGTCTACTGAGTCTTCAACGCCTTCTTTCTTTTGCATCGGCGTGCCTGGTGCGGCAAAAAGCCCACCGTTAATAGCCGAGTTACCACCAAAATAGGACATTTTTTCAAATATATGGACATCTTTTGCACCATGTTTGGTGGCTTCGATTGCGGCAGCTAAACCCGCAAAACCAGAACCAATAATGACGATTTCAACTTCTTTGTCCCATTTAACACCATCCGCCTTTTCAGACACAGCCATTGCTGGTGCTACCATCGCTGCACCAGCAGCAATACCTAGACCTGCAATAAACTTACGGCGCCCTAATAGATCTATATTGCTCATAGGTTATCACCCCTTTTTATATTATTGACGCTTCATCATATCGATGGAATCAATTCCAAAACGGGAACTATTGTTAATGTTTGGTGAAAATAACAGCGAATATCAACTAATCAATTGTAGGTAGGACTTTCAAGGAAATTACTGCATAGGCTTGCTTTTGGAATTGAATCCAAATTGTGAACCGCCCCGCATAACAGCTGGTTTATTCTTTATTTAATCGATATGATTAACCCATTGAGGACGACCTCAGCCTGACATGCACCACTTTTCATCGACAGGTATTCACATCGGGGACGGCCCCATCTGCCATCTACACAGAAGAGCCGCTAATATGCTACTAAATCGCTATATCACTACAGTGTTTTCGCCATTATTCATGCGTCGCTTTTACCATGATTTGTATCGGGGTTTACTGGCCATCTTGATACTACTGCCGCTCACCGCCAATGCGACACAAATTGATACCTCATCGAATAGCCCTGTAACGCCACAAGTTCGGGTTGGACTGCACGGCATGCTGTTGTTTGGTAGTGAATATGGTTTATTTGCCTCGCATTTACCGATGTTTCACACTCCACATAATGCCCAAGTTGTGTTACAGCTATCCTTTGATGACCCTCAAATTAACACTGCAGTAATCAATGGCTTAACGTTATCGGCAGCTAGTGGATATCCGATTTGGACCATAGTGCCGCAACAATTTGACCTATCAATGTTATCTCCCGCTCACCCAAACCATATCAATCATTTAAGCGTTGATATTGTTAAAGGCCATTTTGAGCGCGGCGGTGAAACACAATGGAAGAACCAAGGGCTAACCGTGGCGAGGGTGTTAGTATTCAATGAATTAGATACCCAGTTTGAGCTACAAAAAGCCAACAACAATACTTATCTTAAGGTTAATAATACCCCTGACGATAAGGTACAGTTTCTCGTTAAACGCCTAACGACTCGACCTGATGCCGATCACATTGTACGCCTCGATAATGTCGGCAATAACTTACCCGCAGAAATTGTAATTCCTATTGATGCGGCAAAGTTATTTAACGATGAAGCCCAACTGCGTGCAGCATTACCTGATACTGCACCTAAAAACACTTCTTTAACGACTTCAAGCACAAAGCTAAAAACCACTAGCCCAATGACTACAGTTTCAAGAGTGTATATAGAGTTGGATGAACTAAAATAATCTACAAAACGATTGCGGTTTTCCAGCATCACCTTTCTGAAGGCATTGGCAGAATTGCACTGGGGATTAACTCTACAAAATAAATAAAAAGTCACTTAATACTTAGCCCTATGTTTGGGCTAAGTATTGCTCGGCACTATATGACTACAGCATGTTTCACTACTGGATCAGGAGTCCACATGAAACCAATAGTCATAACACCAGTAACCAGCAATACTCCAAATAGCAGCAATGCACCGCAACACGGTTGGCTCAATAAAGTGCCCGAAATAACATTGACTTTTTGGGTCATAAAAATGATGTCAACTACCGTAGGTGAAACCGCAGCAGATTATCTTAGCTTCCATCTTCACGTAGGCATGATTAATACCAGCATCATCATGGGAGTATTTTTACTTTTCGCCTTATGGGTGCAGCTTAAACAAAGCCAATATCGCCCAGGTGCATATTGGAGTGTTGTGGTGCTTATCAGTATTTTTGGCACCTTAGTCACCGACATTCTCACTGACAAACTCGATGTGCCTCTACCGGTATCGACAGCGGTGTTTAGCGCATTATTAGCGGCAACATTTGCATACTGGTTCAGTAAAGAACGTACCTTATCCATCCACTCCATTGTCACTCTTAAACGTGAGCTATTTTATTGGTTGGCCATTCTATTTACCTTCGCACTTGGTACTGCTGTGGGCGATTGGGTGTCGGAAGATATGAATGTAGGTTATGGCATATCGGCAATCGTATTTGGTGGGTTAATTACGCTTATAGGCCTAGCCTTTTATCGCTTCAAGGCGAATGCCGTATTGTGCTTTTGGCTGGCTTATATATTAACTCGTCCACTGGGTGCATCTATCGGCGACTTACTGTCACAACCCATTCGTAAAGGCGGCCTAGGGTTTGGTACCACCAGCACCAGCATTGTGTTTTTAGCGATTATTATTGCACTTGTGGCATACCTATCAGTTCGCGCCAAACAGCAAAAAAGCCAATAATCTATCAATATAAGTGAGTATCGATATGGACACACTACAAAAGCAGGCGCTGACTAAAGTGCCGCAAGTCACCTTAATATTTTGGTTGGTAAAAATACTGGCCACCACCTTAGGCGAAACGGCAGGAGATGCTTTATCGATGTCGCTTAACCTCGGCTATTTAGTTAGCTCTGTTATTTTTATCGGTTTATTCGCGATAGCGGTAGCAATACAAATTCGCAGTAAACATTATTCTTCGAGTATTTATTGGGCCACCATTATCGCTACAACGACGGCTGGCACAACGATGGCTGACTTTGCCGACCGCTCTTTAGGCATTGGCTATACCGGCGGCACATTGCTACTAGTGAGCTTGTTGTGTATGTCATTTTCAATTTGGTACGTCAGCGCAGGTAGCCTGTCTAATCAGTCGATAAACAATACCAAAACCGAATGTTTTTATTGGGTGACGATTTTACTGTCACAAACCTTAGGTACAGCGCTAGGCGACTGGACAGTAGACAGTGCAGGCCTTGGTTATGATGTCAGTGCGTTAATCTTTGGTAGCCTGTTATTAGTGTTATTAGCTGCCTATCTTTGGAGCTCTATATCTCGCACTCTGTTATTTTGGCTAAGCTTTATTTTAACCAGACCTTTAGGTGCCGTGGTGGGTGACTTTTTAGATAAACCCATTAGCCATGGTGGATTAGAATTTAGTCGCTTTAGTGCGTCGGCCGCATTACTCTTTGGTATGGTGTTGTGTTTAATGCTATTTAAGCAGCAAGCCGCGACAACACATCATTAATCAAGACTTTTCATTTTGTGTCATTATGTCCGATTGAGGTGCTATGCGTATTTTATTAGTAGAAGACGATAAAATGATTGGCGATGCCATGCAAAGCGCCTTAAAAGATGTCGCCTATGCGGTCGATTGGATATGCGACGGCGAAGCGGCCTTACACAGTTTACGTTGCCAGCAATATGATGTGGTGTTGCTCGACCTTGGCTTACCGAAACTGGATGGTTTGCAAGTAATGCAATATATTCGAGCTCAGCATCCCGCACTGGCGGTGATCATTCTTACCGCCAGAGACAGCCTAGAAGACCGAGTCAAAGGGCTCGATTTAGGTGCCGATGATTATCTCGTTAAGCCCTTCGATATAACCGAACTACTGGCACGCATTCGTGCAGTAACAAGGCGCAATGCCAACCAACATACATCAGAATTAACCAATAATATTGTTTGGCTAAATCCAGCCACACATGAAGCCAAAACCCTCACTCAAGATAATATTTTACTGTCTAACCGCGAGTTCGCCCTACTGCAAACATTGCTTATTCGACCCGGTTCGATTCATTCAAAAAGTGATTTAGAAGAACGAATTTATGGCTGGGGTGAAGAGGTAGAAAGTAATGCTGTAGAGTTTTTAATTCATTGTTTGCGTAAAAAATTGGGTACAGAAACCATTAAAAATGTCAGAGGTGTAGGATGGATGGTGTCAAAAAACGCCCCAGTAATTCGTTAAAAACACGCTTATCTTATTGGATTTCAGCAGCCATTTTGTCTGTTGCGATAATAGCAGCCAGCTTTACCTTTAGCAGTGCCTTTGAAGAAGCCCATGAGCTCCAAGATGATGTATTGCAACAAATGGCCGTGCTGTTTGACCATTACTCGCTTACGCTAAACGACAGAACACTCACCCCGTTAAGCCAAGATCAGTTGGAGTTTCAGGTTTCAGTGCAGTTATTGGGTAGTAACTCAGCAAGCAATGCCTTAGCCCAAAATGCCCTAGCCTTGCCGAACAATTTAACCGATGGATTTCATACGGTTAATTTAGCCAACCAATCTTGGCGAGTGTTTGTACGTACCTTGTCATCCACTCAACGTATCGCCATCGCCCAAGATACTGCTATTCGTGACGATATTGCGTTTGAAACCGCGCTGCACACTCTGATGCCATTGTTAGTATTAATTCCAATTTTACTGTTATTACTGGGGTATATTTTAGGCAAAATTCTTGGCCCGATTAGTATTTTAGCCCACGAAGTTGACCGTCAAACTGAGCACGACCTACAGCTAATTCCCACCACTCAATTACCGAGTGAAATAGTGCCCTTTGTTGAGGCAATTAATCGTTTACTCAGCAAAAATAGCCAGGTTATTGCTAGCCAAAAGCGCTTTATTGCCGATGCTGCTCATGAATTAAGATCGCCCATAACTGCACTGTCGTTACAGGCACAACGTCTTCAGCAGACACAGTTAACGGACGATGCGCGCCAGAAGCTTAATGCACTACAAGCCGGAATAGGTCGCAGTATTCATCTACTAGAACAACTATTGTCGATGGCGCGTCAACAAGATAACAGCGTCCAACAACCTCAAACAATATCGTTAAAAATGGTGTTCGTTGAGGTGATTGAAGATCTGTACCCACTTGCAGAAGCGAAAGAGATTGATTTGGGCTTTAGCCAAGATAACGACGCCGAACTCAATGCTAATCCAGTCCGTTTAAAAACCTTAATTCACAACCTTATCGACAATGCGATTCGCTACACCCCAAATGGCGGTAAAATTGATTTAAGCATTACTAAAACAGATCAATACATTGAGATGACCATCAAAGACACTGGTCCTGGTATCGCCACAGATGAAGCTCTAAAAGTGTTTGAACCCTTTTATCGAGTATTGGGCAGTAACGAATATGGCTCAGGGTTGGGATTAGCGATTGTGGCGAGTATTGTGCAGCAAATGGATGCAAAAATTAGCTTAGCGCCAACCGATGCCGTCAATAACTGCGGGCTTTGCATTACGGTGCGGTTTCCTCTTTAACAGGACTGAGGTGCCGTTTAATAATGCCTGTTTAGCCGCATCAACTTATGCAGATTCGGCATCAACAAAGGTCAACTTAGCCTTGATCTCCCTCGCATAAATTACGCCCTGCGGCATAACAGCTTGGTTGACGTGGGCACACAGCTCCACGCGAACAAATTAGTTGTGCATCTTTTTTAATCCCACGTTCAATCCAGTTAATATTAAGGATTTTCGCCACACTAGTGAGATCTTTTTGGATATGTTTGGGGATAATGATTGAACCGCCGCCCGTTGAGCAAGCTTGTTTTAATTCATGTGCAATCGACTGCGCATCTTTGCCTTGCGCTTCAATCGCCGGGTTTAAATCAATACCCGCACATAACACATGCGGATTACCTGCCGAGTCATCAACCTTAATCGATTCACAGCAATAAATGCGCGGTTCATTACCGACATTTAAAATCGATATTTGCGCAGACGTACCTGCAACTGGCTCGTTGATCATTCTAAACACAGCCCAGTGCTGACAAGGATCTTCTACCAGGCGCATGTTACCCCAAGGCAAAGGAATACCATTACCACGATAAACCGCTTTTAGCTTACCCGGTGCGTAGGCATCAAAGTAATGCCAGTGCGGATAAGGCGACACTACCGTCATGCGGCGCATAGCAACAGACGCTGACACTTGCAGTTGTTTATGCACACTAATCTCATAGCCATGTCGGTCAAGTAACTGTCGATACGGCACTTTAGGACACAACAACGCACCCGCAAAAAAGCTTGATTCAAAGTCACGCCATGCATGCAAAATATCTTGTGCATTCAAGGTGTTTGACTGAGGAACCAGCGCATCATCAAAGTCATCACGGCGACCAGACATCATCACACTTTTTAAGCCATCTTTATTGTGCAACACACAATGACCTATGTGCACGGCCAAGTCATATCTCAACCTGCTGGGTCTATTTTTCAGAATATTACTGATATAAATGGTTCCCGGTGGCTCAAAAAATGAGGTCACCAACTGCTTAGAACTCAAGCCCATTTCGTTGATAACTTCTTTAGGCGCACGGTCGATCCATTTAATTTTTAAACCCATGCCTTTGGCAATATCGATAATATCTTCGGTGGCAAGCGGCATACGCTTTAAGCCGACTTCTTCGGCCGCACGCTCTAAATCAGGAAAATGGTTTTGATGATGTTCTTGGTGGGCGCGGATCAGTAAATGAGCAAATTGGCGGCCACTGGTGCCGGTTTGCGACAACATTTCAGGGATGGCAATTTGCAAAATGTCATTGGAGAACAAAAAACTCGGCTCTAGCGGCATACCACTAATGCCGCCTTTATTGCCTTTTTCAGGCGTAATCGCTTCATCTTCTGGCACATCATCAAGAAACCATTCCACTTCTTTTTGAAAAACGACCGCAATTACCGCCAACATATCAGCGCTTGGAACACGTTTTCCGCGCTCGATCATTGACAAGTATGACACTGACGGCGAGTTACCTGAGTCAACACGCACACAACGAGCAGACAAGTCTTCCATGGTTAAGTTATTGCGTTTACGCAAGTTTCTTATCTTTGTGCCCAAAAAATGGGTCTTTCGCATTAAGCTTTTTTCATTTCTCATTTTGTATAATTCACACTGTAAAATTTTTATTGTGAAATTGTTTGTAAAAATAGCATAGACTAAAAATCAAGCTGCGAACAAGGCTTAATGATAAACAATACTGAAAAAGGTTTTGTGACCTACAACAATACGAAGAGGAATAAGGCGATGAATATGTCTACTCAAGCAAGCGCAACTGCCACCCAAAACCTTAACCGCTTCATTGGTGAGCAATTTGTGGCAACGACGAATCAACAGGATCGCACCACAAACGCCAAAGACTTTTTGGATGCACAATTTCCATTAACTGAAGGCTCGCACCAAGATGTCAGCAGCTATGTAGTTTACTACACTCACTTATTGGCATTTTTAAAAGACGGCTCTCAGTGTGGTTTACAAAATCCATGTCAATTTGTGGCACTGACTGGTCACAAAAGTGAACCAACGTCTGTTGTATTAAAGAATAATGATACCCATGTTGAGATTTGTTTCGACCGCCAAGGACAAATGGGCACCACAGACCAGGCTAATATTGAAGACATTCAGGTTGCGATTCCAATCAAGAATTTGCCGACGCCATACAAGCAGTGGATTAGCTTAATCCATACAGGTTGTCAGCCAACTGAAGGCAACTGTAAAGTGTTTACTGCTAAAGATGGTAGCGACTACGCACTACATCAGCGTTAATGGTTTATCGCGATAACACTGTAGTTATTTAGCAAAAAAGGCTTGTCCCATTAATAATGCGACAAGCCTTTTTGTTACTTACCCACTTTGCTGCGTAGCATCCAATAATGTCGACACGCGTTTATGCCGTCATACTGAGATACTGAGATTACGGCCAAAAGAAGCGTGATGTTTGCGAGATCTCATTAGCAGGTTCCGTTGGCGTTGGATTTTCCAAACTTTGAATTTGGGTCACCTTAAATTGCACTGTTTGTTGGGTGCTATCACTCGTACGGTCACTCAGGCGGCCACTGAGGGTCAACGGATAATCCAGTTGTTCTGCAGGTTTTATCGCAATTAAGCTGTCGGTGACTATTTGCAATGTTTGCTTTTGGGGATCGTCATTGCTGATACTGATTTGATAAAAAGCCATTTGTTGAGTTTTATTGCGAATTTTAAGTTGATAACTGTTTTCAACCTGATCGATGCCCACTTGACGATATAAGGTTTGGCGGTCGCGGATCACATTGAGCTGTATATGGCTTAAGTGACTTAAATCACTAATAATCAGCACAATCATGATCAGTAATGCACTGGCGTAACCAAGCGATTTTAGCGACAACAGGCTGGCTTTTGGTTGTCCTTTTAAGGCGTTTTCGCTGGTAAAGCTGATTAAATTGGGGGCATAACCAAATTTTTCCATGGTTTGATTACATGCATCAACGCAGGCACCGCAGTTAATACATTCGTATTGCAAGCCGTTACGAATATCAATCCCAGTGGGGCAAACGTCAACACACAAATTACAGTCTACACAGTCACCTAGCTCCGTTGTTTGTGAGCGCTTACGTGGCCCACGAGATTCTCCTCGCTCAGCATCATAGCTCACTGTTTTAGTGTTGGCGTCAAACATCACCGCTTGAAAACGCGAGTAAGGACAACAATGCAAACACATCATTTCGCGCATCCAGCCGGCATTTAAATAAGTGCATATGGCAAAAAACCACACCCAGGTGCCAGTCCAAAAACCACTACTCATGCTAAAAATATCAACATATAACTCGCGTGCAGGCATAAAATAACCAATAAACCCGCAGCCGGTTAGCAAGGCAAACACTATCCACACCGCATGCTTCGTCACTCGTTTACGCACTTTACTCAGTGACCATGGCGCTTTGTCTAATGCCGCTCGATGATGATGATTGCCCTCTACCTTGGCTTCAACCCACATATATATAAAGGTCCATGCGGTTTGCGGACACAAAAAGCCACACCAAACTCGGCCCCAATAAACGGTGACAAAAAATAATGCAAAAGCCGCGGCCATAAAAAACCACGCTAATACGGTAAAGTCTTGTGGCCACAAAGTGATATTGAAGAAAAAGAATTGCTGTTCGGTTACATCAAACAGAATGGCTTGTCGGCCTTGATAATTGATAAATGGGATCAGGAAAAAAATCGCAATCAGTAAAGTATTACTGTGCTGACGCAGCCGTTGAAATACGCCTTTCTGTTCACGAACATGAATTTTTGTCGACGGCGTAGCAATTTGCACCACTGGAATCCGTTGTGAAACGGCAGCTTTATCAACTGACGATGTCGCTGATGGAGTTTGAGATGATGACTTAGGCATGAATGTATTCCTATAACACAATATTGCCCTGCTGTAGCAAAGACTAAGCCAACTCAAATATAAATATAATCTACTGATTTTAAACAATTAAAACCAGTAGATTATAAAACAAAGTCACGACATATCGATTTTTACGCGATATATCGTGACTTAATAAAATACATGATAAAAAATTAGCGACTAATAGCTAACTTTTTCATCCTAGATCGTAAGGTACTCGCAGGCATATCTAACATCGCAGCAGCACCAGACGGACCAGAAATACGCCAGTGGCTAGCATTTAATATCGCAATAATATGCGCAGCTTCGGCTTGTGCCATGGTTAACGTGCTGGTAGCTAACGGAGTTGTAACCGCTACAGGTAAAGTATTAAACAGCAAATGACCGCTTTGCGATAAAATCATTTCTCGCTCAATCAGGTTTTGTAGCTCACGTACGTTACCGGGCCAGGAGTATTGCTGTAAGTTCTTCAACCCTTTAGCACTCACTTTAGTGATTTTTTTACCAAGCTTTTTACTCAGCGATGCGACTAAATCACTGACTAATTGCGGAATATCTTCGCGGCGCTCTCGTAACGGCGGCACCGTTATTGGAAACACATTCAAGCGATAATATAAGTCCATGCGAAACAAGCCTTGCTCTACTCGCGCGGCTAAATCGTGATGGGTGGCAGCCACTAAGCGAATATTGACCTTAATGGTTTCACTACTGCCAACGCGCTCGAAGCTTTGCTCTTGAATTACCCGTAACAATTTAGATTGTGCCGATAAACTCAGTTCAGCAATTTCATCTAAAAATAAGGTGCCATTATTGGCTAATTCAAACCGGCCTTTGCGACGTGCTGTAGCACCAGTAAATGCGCCTTTTTCATGACCAAACAGCTCACTTTCTAACAATGCGGTCGAAAATGCGGCGCAGTTAACACTCACCATCGGCTGGTCTTTACGATGACTTAGCCTGTGTAAGTTACGCGCAACTAACTCTTTGCCGGTGCCGTTTTCACCGCAAATTAACACCGTACTGTCGGTATTAGCGACCAAATGGATCTGCTGAATGAGTTGATTGATAGGTTGGCTGTTACCCGATATTCCCGACGCGCCTTGTTGGCCTTGTAGCTCAGTGAGTAAGTATTGATTTTCTGATGCTAACCGTTCTGACAAGGCCTGCACTTGTGCTAATGCTTGTCTTAACGATTGCTCGGTATGTTTTTGCATACTTACATCACGAAATATCGCGATAACACCGACAAGTTGTTGCTGATCATATACAGGGGTTGAGCTGTAATACACCGGAAAGCTGCTGCCATCTTTACGCCAAAATACATCTTCGTTCACTTGCCGAGGAATAGCATCATGTAAGGTGCGATAAATGGGACAGTCATGTTGAGGATAATGGCTACCATCGGCATGACTATGATGATGGCAGTCGTGAATATTTCTGCCAATTAATTCAGCACTTTTCCAGCCAGTCATTTGTTCTGCTGCGGGGTTAATGAACACCGCATTACCCGCTAAATCAAAACCATACACGCCTTCTGTCATGGCATTAAGCAACAAAGTATTTTCAGGCAGAAAATGATCGGTGCCAATATATTTAGTGGTTGTAGAGTCAGTCATGGTCAATCTTAACGTTACTAGTGCATAGACTCATTATAACCATTGCAAAATATAAGTCGCGAAATATCGTGACTTCGATGGCTCATCAAAATAATAAGCTGATTTAGGCCCTTTTTACATTAACGTTGAATCTCAATGTTGTCAGCTCACAAGTCTAGCGGCCTCGGCTGTCTATATTAGCGAGAGGCATTCTGCGACTTTTGCGTTTGTGTCATATCGATCATCATCTGGCTGGCGATTGAAAAAATACAGTAGCCTAAAAAATAATAGAAACCGATTTCAAACTGGGATTGAGTCTTAAGCATGTCCCCCATTCCAGCTGACGCATTACCTGCCATGTAGGTCACAATAATTGCGACCACAAAAACATCGGCCATAGACCATTTACCGATAACACTGATCATTTTGCTCAATCTTTGCTTAATTAAGGGCGTCACTGGCAGCAGTAATATAAGCATAGTGATTAACTTAATCGCAGGGATCACAATACTGAATAACCCGACCAACATGGCCACGACAAAATGATGTGACTGATATAGTGCTGCAATGGTGTCGATGATACTGCGGCTATTACGAAAAACCTCTACTTCACCGTCTAGCGTATCCAGACCTAACATACTGGCGGCAATATCCAATATTCCACGGGTATTAGCACGAGAGTCTTCCGTTAAATCTTGGATTAACATATCCTTACCTGTATCCACTAACTGCGACTTTTCAATGGTACCCGTTATCGTTAACATCGGTTTTGTCACCCCGGGAATAAGCAGGATTAACGATATCAGTACTAAACTGATAGATAAATACACTTTCATGAACACCTCGTTTGCTGATGTATACCGAAACAAATAGTCGCATTACGTTGTGATGATGCTGTATTTTGATCCTTGTAGGTTATGATGCCATATTACGTAGATAATTAACCACAACGCGGCACTCTTGCTACACTCTTAATAATGAGGCCAATACATGCCAATAAATCCATTTACGACATGCTTGCTGTGTTTAACGTATTTTTTTTCAGCGGCAGTTACAGCGGCGACGTTAACGGTTGATGTTACCGATGCGCAAGGCGTGATGCTCAGCGATAGCGTGGTAGAGTTAATTTCTACGTCACCATCTAATACAACGCCATCGACCTTGGCACATTACCAAATGCGCCAACAAAATCGAGTGTTCTCACCTTTTGTATTGGCTGTACCACAAGGTGCCAACGTTGATTTTCCTAATTTAGATCGTACTCGGCACCATGTTTATTCTTTTTCTGAAGCCAAACAATTTGAGTTGAAATTGTATGTAGGCACAACTGAAGACCCGATTACATTTGATAAACCAGGTTTAGTTGCCATAGGCTGCAATATTCATGATTACATGCAGGCCTTTATTTATGTGGCCAGCAGTCCTTACTTTTCGGTGAGTGATGCACAAGGTAAAATCCAATTAACAGATTTACCTGCAGGCGAATACCAAGTCAACATTTGGCATCCTTGGCAGATCACTGCAACACCATCATCTTTGGTCATAGTAAGCAATGACCATAATCAACTAACGCTGAGTATTGATGTTGAACACCAAGAAAAACCATCGGCACCACCTAGCGGCTTTGGTAGTTACCTTCAAGCAAGCGATACCACGGGATAACATGCCAACTAGTTTTCGCAACCGACTGATAATAGCTTTTCTATTAATATTAACCTTAATGCAGTTAACTACTGCGTTGTTTGTATTAAGCGCAACTCAGCGAGATTTTCGCCAACAACAAACTCAAAATCTTAATATTGGCTCCAATATTTTTGTCGAAATGTTGTCGAATCGAAGCGATCAGCTTAATCAAAGTTTGTCGTTACTCAGTGCTGACTTTGGTTTTAAACGCGCTGTGGCCACTGGCGAGCAAGATACAATATCGTCAGTGTTAGCCAACCATGGCAGGCGTATTAATGCTGACGCTGCTATTTTATTATCTCCACAGGGGAAATTACTTTCTTCAAGCTTACAAGGTCTCACTGCAGCCAATGTTGATGAGTTATTTGCATTAACCAAGAATCGCTCAACCACGTTTGAAATTTTTAATTATGACCACAGTAGTTACCAATTTGTGTTGCAACCCGTCAAAGCCCCAACATTAATAGCCTGGGTCGGCATGGGTTTCACTATGGACAAGAATGTCGCAGACCAAGCCAAAACCATTACCGGAATTGATATCAGTTTTATCAACCAGTCCGCTGGCAGAATTGAAATTGTCTCGACCTTAGCCCAAGCTCAACAACAAGATGTTTTAGCGCGTATTAACCTACTCGCAAAGACAGTGGATAAGGTCAGTGATGACATACCATCAAACTACTTATCTACTACCATTGCGTTAGATAAAAATAGTGGTCATCAGTGGGCGGTACTGCATCAATCAAATGTTAAGTGGCAGCAAAATTACGATGCCCTGCGTAATAACATGTTAATTATATTCGCGATAACGTGTTTACTGGCGTTTATGGTTGCCGCTTGGTTTTCTGGCGGCTTAACGAAACCCATTTATGCGCTAGTTAATTTTGCACGCAAAGTCGGCCAAGGTGAAAACCCTCCGCCAATTAAAGGTGCACCTGCTGAGTTACAAGTATTAGCCAACACCTTATCGATAATGCGTGAAAATATTGAATCGCGCGAAAACGATTTAGTTTATCAATCACAACACGATAACCTCACGGGTTTATATAATCGCTTGGCTGCTAAACAACAACTCAGCCTGCTGCTCAGTAAAATGCATGGCAGCTTAGTGATGATAGACATTAAAAACTTTCGCCATTTAAATAACATCATTGGATTTGCCAATGCCGACGATTTATTGGTGTTGTTTGCCAGCCGTTTAGAAAGCTTATCCCCAACGGCCCAATTAATATCGCGCTTGGATGGCGACTCGTTTTTGTTGCTATTTCAACCGGGTATTCATCATGAAAAGCTTGATAACTATCTACGTCAATTAACTAACCCATTTTCTATTCAGGGTTCAAAAATAAGTGTCAATGTGCGGGTAGGGATTGTTGATTTATCCAGTGACTATGACTGTAATGACATCGACACGTTAATTCGCCATGCTGAAATTGCATTAAATCAGGCCCGAGTGGAATCCCTAGGCATTGCCACTTATCAACAAGGCGAAGATGAACGCTATCTGCGTGAGTTAATGATTATTCGTGATTTACCGATTGCCTTAGCACAAGGGCAATTACATTTGGTGTTTCAACCTAAAGTGAATATTCAGAGTAATCATTGCCATGGTGCAGAAACGCTAATCCGCTGGCAACACCCGGAATTGGGATTTATCCCGCCAGATGAATTTATTCGCTTAGCTGAAAACTCAGGTAATATCTCGATGATTAGTGACTGGGTGTTAAATACCACCATAAAGCAGCTAGCCCAATGGCAGCTGCAAGGTATTTCGCTGACGGTGGCGATTAATTTATCAGCCCACGATCTCACTAATCCTCAGCTGCCGTTAGACATTGAAAAGTTACTGATTAGCAATCATTTACCGATTAATGCTTTGTCGATAGAGGTAACCGAAGGTGCTGTGATGAAAGATGCACAAACGGTAATTGCCGTTTTACAGCAGTTTAGAAATATCGGTTTGGCCATTGCCATCGACGACTTTGGCACCGGGCACTCTTCATTAGCTTACTTAAAGCTACTGCCCGTTAATGAAGTGAAGATTGATCGCAGTTTTATCAAAGATATTCATACCGATGCAACTGATTTAATGATTGTGGATAGCAGCATTCGATTAATTAAAGGGCTCAATTTATCCGTCGTGGCTGAAGGCGTTGAATCTGTAGAAGGGATCAATATTCTACGTGGACTCAATTGCGACATAATTCAAGGTTATGTGTATTCTAAGCCGCTAAAAGCAGATGATTTTATTGTGTGGTTCCAACAATTTAATCAGTCTAATATTCAGACTCTCAGTAAGGATACGCCACACTAATGTATCAACCAATGTGCATTATATTAGCGGTGCTATTAAGCCTAATCAGCGTGTGTGCTCAAGCTGAAACAAGCAAAGTAATTGCTACTGGCGGCACGACAACTATTGAGGGCAGTGCTGGCGGAGGAATAGTGCCGTGGGCAGTAATTAATGGTTATGCAAGCTCAGACCAATGGTCTTTCACTGCAATGAATACTGCCGTCTATGTTGACGATTTCACCTTACATTCTATTGGTGCGTCCTTAAGCATTGATAATCGCTTTGAACTCAGTATTGCTAAGCAAACATTTGATCTAGACACTCTAGGCGGCAAACTGGGCCAAGATATTGTTGGCGTAAAATACAAACTAGTCGGTGAAGTGTTATATACCGCCATGCCACAAATTAGCTTAGGGCTACAATATAAACGGGTGGACGATTTTGCGTTACCACAAGCCGTTGGGGCAAGGAATGACTGGGGAGTTGATATCTATTTAGCTGCCAGCAAAGTCTATTTTGATGCTATTGCGGGCCGCAACCTGGTGACCAACTTAACCCTTAGAGCCACCAAGGCTAATCAAATCGGTTTGCTTGGTTTTGGCACTGCTACAAACAACAATTACCAACTGCAAGCTGAAGCCTCTATTGCTGTATTATTAACCGATAATATTGCACTAGGCTATGAATACAAACAAAAACCTGATCAACTTGGTTTTGCAGAAGAAAATGATTGGCAGGATATTTTTATGGCTTGGTTTGTCAATAAACACCTTTCTGTTGTGGGCGCTTATGTTGATTTAGGCAGCATTGCAGGATTTGAGCAACAACAGGGGTGGTATTTATCTGTAGAGGGAACCCTGTAATGGTTAAGATTGTTAAACATCATGTAGTCGTTTTTGGCGCGTTGTTATTACTGTCTGTTGCCTGTGCAAGCCAACCAACAACCTTATATCAGCAACTTGGAGGGGATAAAGGCGTCAGTATGATTACCGATGACTTTCTAGTTAATTTGTCCCAAGATAAACGCATTTTGCATCATTTTGAACAAACTGATATTCAAATTTTTCGCCAACGGCTTATTGAGCATTTATGTGTCGTTAGTGGCGGTGAATGTGTGTACCAAGGTGCATCAATGTACAATGCACATATTGGATTACACATTAGCCAAGCGGACTTTGATGCCGTTGTTGGTCATTTAATAGAAGCACTTAAACAACAACATATTCCGCTAGCAACCCGCAATGCATTACTGGCTGAATTAGCACCACTGTACCAAGATATTATCGAACATTAGTCGTTGTGAAACCGTTTATGATGATATCCGGTTAGTAAAACTGGCTTGGATCTACATCGAGCGATCCAGGTGATACACCGCGTTCAATATGTAATTCAGATTTAAGTAAGTCAACCATAGTCACTTCAGTGTAACGTTTATACTTAATCGAATAAAAACACTTCACGACAGGATGCAACGCATCACGCCCTTTAGAGTCCCATACTATACCCACTCGTTCATCCGATAATTGCACCAATGAACCAACTGGATAGATGCCTACACAGCGAATGAACTCGTATACGAGCTTCTGATCAAGATGAAATGGGGTCAAGCTCATCAAAATTTTAAAAGCTGCTGCCGGGCTCATGGCTTCTTTGTAACAACGCGAAGCAGTTAATGCATCAAAAATATCAACAATACAGCTCATACGCCCATGTTGAGGAATTTGTTCATCTTTTAAACCATTAGGGTAACCACGGCCATCGAGTTTTTCATGATGCATTAAGCACACATCTTTACTCACTTGCGATAAGCCTTTTGTTTCATTCATGATTTCAATTGCATACACTTGATGCAATTTCATGTGTTCAAACTCTTCTGGGGTTAACTTACCTGGTTTGTGCAATATTTCGTTATCGACTTGAATTTTGCCAATATCATGTAAAATTCCACCCACCGCCATCTGCTTTAGCAGTTCGCGATCAAGCTTAAGATGTTTGCCAAAGGTCACCAATAAAAAGGCAACATTAATAGAATGCTCGAGTAAATACGCATCTTTGGTACGCAGTGCTGAAATACACTTAAATGCATCCGCATCGTCCATAACAGACTCAATCATTTTGTCGGCAACATCTTCAAATTGATTGACTTCGATGGCTTTACCACTGAAGGTTTCAGACATCACTTTTTGAATTAAGCCTTTTGCTTCAGCAAGTAGCTTTTTAGCCTGCGCTTGCTGACTATCTCGAGTGACCGTCGCTTTACGTACCAATAAACTGCTAACAGAGCTCGATTTACCCGCTTTTTTTAACCCGCAAGTATCTGAAGAACGATCAATATCAACCCACACAAGCAAAATGTTGTTTTTTTTCAACTTTAAAATTGCATCACGATGTTTGATTTGTCCGGGATTACGAATAGCCACCTTACTTTGCTGATGATCTATTGCCGTCACAAACATGCCTAAAGCAAGTTTATCGGTGGGGATTTTAATGACATTGCTTGATTCAACAGAATCATTCATTGTAACAATTACTCCGAAAGAGAAATTTAAGAACGGGATCTTGCTCACATAATATAAGCTATATTTTGAACTACTTTATCTCGTTCGCCTACTCTTTTTAGGAGAATATTACCGTATGGTCACATTACAGTTCACAACTATTCCTGTAGAAAACCTCAATGATAAACAATCAAACTGTTGTTGATGATATGGAGCAGCTTATTGGATCATTATTTCCGTATACTGATACCAGTAAAGAGTAAGCTATATTAGCAATTCAGATCACACGCTTTCATCTTGCCAATTGACACTATTTGCTAGGTTTATTAACGTTAAACCTTATGTTGTTATACGAGAGGTATAGGTTGGCTGGTCACTTTTTTTCATCACAGTTTAGCGAATTAATTACTAAGCTCGAGCAACTTCGCAATGTGCCGATTTGTGACCCTATCGTACAGCTATCTGTTGAGGCTCCTGCGCTGCCATTAATATCTTGGTTAAGCGCTCAAACTTTATACCCAAAAATCTATTGGCACGGCCGCGATAGAAACGAAGATGTCGCCGCCATCGGCTCGTGCAAGACGTTTTATTTTGCCGACCAAGTTGACGACAATGCCCTAGCACAAATTTATCAACAGCAACGCAATAAAACCAATCATCAAGATATTCGTTATTATGGCGGTTTAGCGTTTGATCGCACCGTAGAGTGTTGGCCTGAATTTGGACGTGCACACTTTATATTACCCAGAATTGAATTACGCCGTAGCGGTAATCACGTTAGAGTATTGGTGAATTTAAATTTTGAAAATGGTGAGCCTGAAGACGAAATACAATCCGCTCTTAATGCTATCGCAATGGTGCAAAAGCCGCGTCCCTTGTCGCCGCCGAATAAACTCAACTTAATGGGCCGGAGTGATTTACCTAATTTTGCACGCTGGAAAGAATTAGTAGAACAAGTCACTCAAGCAAATTTTATCAAATCAACACCTAAAGTCGTATTGTCACGCCACAGCCAAATAGATGTAGATGACAATATTGACCCTTGGACAGTGTTAGCATGTTGGCAAGGTCGTAATCCGAATAGTTTTCAATTTGGATTCCAATTTAGCCCTGAACGCGCATTTATTTCTTGCTCACCAGAACGGTTATATTTACGCCGCCAACAGGAACTGTTTACCGAAGCATTAGCGGGAACAACTGTCAGAGGGCTTAATCCAGAAGAAGATAATGTACTGGCGCAGGCATTATTAGATGACATTAAAAATAGCCATGAAAATCAGTTGGTCAGAAAACATATTGTCGATGTGCTCACACCGTTAAGCCAATATGTAGGTGCTGATGAGCAACCTAAAATATTTAAGCTTAATCATATTCAACATTTGCACCGCGCTATTCGAGCGCAGTTAAAGCCAGGTGTTAGTGATTTTGAATTATTACGTGCACTGCACCCAACTCCCGCCGTAGGTGGGTTACCACGCGATGCCGCACTGAACTTTATTCGCCAACGAGAAGGCTATGCTAGAGGTTGGTATGCTGGAGCTTGTGGTTATTTAAATCATCATGAATCAGAATTCTCTGTCGCAATTAGAAGTGCACTGATAGAACCTAGAAGAATCAATTTATTTGCTGGTGCAGGCATTGTTGCGGGCTCAGATCCTGAAGCTGAATGGCAAGAACTGGAAAATAAGTTAGCTACAGTATTGTCTATTTTGATCGACTTTTAGTCTTCCGCTACTGACCATCACCAATAATGTTAACCTCAGCAGAATCTTTCGCTTGTGCAAAACACATGCTATTATCCCGCCCCGTGTTTGCCAATACCTTGGTATTGCCTTGAAATAGGCCTGCTAACAGGTGTGTTTAAAGCAAGCACTGCCAATAAACTAAAATAATAATATTCTCTATAACAGACATTAGCTTATCTGTTTAACTGTGGCTAAATAGCCTCGTTAACACCAGTAAATACTGTTAACCAAACTAATAGCGGGTTCCCTCACCCCGCGCTAACCCAATTAAAAAGGCCACAATATGTTGACGTTAACCCAGGCGAAGTATCGCCGAGCACTGATGCTATTAGTCAGTTTTCATATCTTAATTATTTGCGCAAGCAACTACCTTGTCCAACTGCCATTTCAGCTGTTTAGCTACCACACCACTTGGGGTGCTTTTAGCTTTCCATTTGTTTACTTAGCTACCGATTTAACGGTGAGAGTGTTTGGTCAGCAAGCCGCTAGAGGCATTATCCTCAAAGCCATGATACCTGCACTTGTAGTGTCGTATTTAGTCGGCGTATTGTTTCATCAAGGTCAATTACAAGCGTTTAGCGCCTTAGCTGAGTGGAATAGTTTTGTATTTCGCATCGCCTTTGCCAGCTTTGTGGCTTACTTAATTGGTCAGCTCATGGATATCACTGTATTTGCAAAATTACGTCAGGCCAAAGCTTGGTGGGTTGCACCTGCTGCATCAACATTAATTGGTAACTTAGTTGATACCTTAGTGTTTTTCAGTGTAGCTTTTTATGCCTCAAACGATGCGTTTATGGCAACACACTGGCCAGAAATAGCCACGGTGGATTACGCTTTTAAGCTGATAGTGAGCCTAGGTTTGTTTTTACCCGCATATGGTGTGTTACTCAAAATCCTGCAAGACAAAATTTTACTTAATGGCGGCAGCGATAGTGACAACGTTATTATCCAAGCATCCAAATAAGCATCATCATTATTAATTGCGTAAACGTTTTATTTAGAATAGTTAGTGCAAGTAATTGGTTAATGTAAATAATTGGTGATGTAAAAGTGGTTAATCAATAAAAGCGTACCGTCGGCTTCATCAGTCATGCCGACGGTACGCTCTATTCATTCAGCGTTTTCGACCATTGTGATGCCCAACCTAAATGCATGAGATTTCCATTTTAGGACTCATATAAACTGAAGCTGTAAATTAAAACGGGTTTAAACAAAACTTCGCTCTATATATCCCCGCGCTAGCTTTAGTAAGGCTAATAGCTGTAGTAAACCAGCACAAACCCATTCCTCTCTACGTTAAACAACACCTAAATCTAAATGAAATAGCTTTATTCCATAAACTCATCTAAATAGAATGATAAAAAAACCAATCGACTAAGAATATTTATTATATTAATCAATGACTAATGTAATATTTTTAATAAGTTGAATATAAAAATGAAATTTATGATGATAAACACTTGCAAATACAAATGAGAATGATTATTATTAACTTGCGTTCCAAAACTCGGTTTACTAAATAGAGACTTCATCACCTTTAATTAGTCTGCAGAGTTCGCAAGCACGACATTGCTCACACACTTTTTGTGGCCGGGTTAATCACCCGGCTTTTTTTTGCCTATTTTTTGTCTATTCCTTGCCTATTTAGTCACGTGCTTTACTGTGTTCTGTCACCAAAATGTAAGCCTTCATAAGGCCCAAGCTGCTGATCATCTTTTGCTTTATGGTAAAGCCCAATGGTAAATATGGTGCCTTTTCCTACCGTCGAATTCACTTCAATCGTACCGCCAAGTCGTTTAATAATCCCATAACTCAGAGATAACCCTAAACCAGTACCATCTTTACGGGTGGTATAAAATGGATCAAAGATACGACTCAAATCTTGTTTCGAAATCCCCATCCCTTCATCTTCAACTTCAATTTTTACCCCAATAGCGATTCCGTCTTCTAGCCAGTCGTAAGTTCGTAGCCAAATTCGACCTTTATTCTCAATCGCATGGGCAGCATTAACCATTAAGTTAATCAGCACTTGTAATAGCTGAGGTCGATTGACTTCTACTGAACCTGTAGCCGTAAACTCCTTAATCAACTTCACTTCTTGTTGCTCAATAGAGTGACGAGCTAATAACAGCATTTCTTCAACGATTGGCGTCACAGGTTGTAATGTTATTGGCGCATTAAACTCACCAGGACGGCTATATTGCAGCAGGCTACGGATGATAGTCGTTATCCTACCGACTTGTTGAATAACCAATTCAATTTCTTCTTCGACTATTGCAGCGTTGTCACCGAGTTCATATTTTAATAGCTCCATGTTTCCCAAGATAACGGCTGTAGGATTATTAATTTCGTGGGCAATACCAGCAATCAGTTCGCCTAGTGCGGTGAGTTTTTCGTTAGTCACTAATTGCTGTCTGGTGGCATGCAACAACGCCACATTGCGTTCGAGCTCTTCTGTTTTATCTTGCAAGCTGCGGGTTCGTTGTTCAACTTTGATTTCTAGCTGCTCTGCTGCCGCTTGAATTTGAGCATTTCTTCGCTGCAACTGATCTAACATTCGATCAAATTGCTCCGCTAAATGTGCTAGTTCGTTATCACCATTCATGTCTAGTTTACCAATTCTGATATTTCGACCAGACTGTACCGCAGTAACAACTTGGTGAATATATTCAATAGGTTGTAGCAAACTGTTCGCGCCGCGATAAACCAAAAAACCTGAAATTAATAATACGAAAACTAAAATGGTGCCGAGCTCGATAATATTGAGTAAATAGTTATGTAAAAAAGGCGACTCAGAAAAGCCGGCATACACCATCCCAATCCTTTTACCACGAACATCGAGTAAAGGAAGGTAACCCGAGATATACCAATCATTAAGAACAAAGGCGCGATTTATCCACGTTTGGCCTTCAATGAGTACTTGCTGATAAACCTCATCAGACACTAAGGTCCCCAAGGCTCTATTGGGTTTATTGCTGTCTTTAGGAAATAGCTCCATCGGTACATTGGTACTAATGCGAATATTATCCAGAAAAAGGGTTACAGTACCGATTGAACGTTCAGGCAACGTGCCTTTGCCATACACCAAGTCACGAATATTATCGACTATGTCAGTATTGTGATTAAACAACATCCCACCATCTAAATACCAAAATACATTTCCCGACTGGTCGGCTATTGGCAGTAGAGTTCGGCTTAATAAGCCACGGGTTTCCATGCTTTGCTTAGGTTTTTTCGCATGCAATGTCGGGATCAATGTAATTTGAGCTTGTTTTGCTAAACTTGAGTTAATTCTTTCGAGGCGTTTTGCTGGCAATACCATTAACCCCGAAAAAACCTTCTGTTTGGTTTGATGTAACATCAAACGTAAATCAGGGTCTCCAGCGGCATCGGCAACACTAATTAAACGTAAAAAGTCTAAACCTAATTCTTTTTGCTGTTGCGCCAATAGCATATTTAACGCACTAATCGCACTCGGATTTGGTTGTTGATCACTGTGTTTTATTAGCCTAAATGCATGTTGAAAATCCCATGATTCACTTATCGAGTCGAGCTTATCTTGTTGGCGTTCCTGCACTTGCACTAAAGTACTATTCGCGACAACCAAGTCAGCCTTTACCTTCATAAACAATTGTTTACCTGTGTATATTACATTCCAATAAATGGTAATAAACACCAAGCTAACTAAGGTTAATAAAATAGGTAATGATGTCAAAAACAAAATGCGATAACGCACTTTGGCCTGCATTTGCTGCCAACTAATACCAAAAACTCGCGTAAAAATACCAGTAGAATGCACCACTTTTATTCTTCCTCAAGACCTTGTTTTTCGTGAGTTAGCCAATCTTTAAATTTTCTATCTAAGGTTTTTCGTGACACACCTAAATCTCGCGCTGCAGCAGATTTATTACCACTATGGCTATCGACCACTTTGGTGACATGTTGTTTTTCAACTTCTTTTAATGGCCAACTTAGCGGATAGCCCATCGCATCATTAACCATAACAGACACAGGTTTCTTCCAATATTCCGCAGGCGGTTTACCTAATAGGATGCATCGTTCAATCATATTACGCAGTTCACGAATATTACCGGGCCAATCATGCTGTTGCAGTACTTGTAGGTCTTCGTGGCTCCAAATAACATCTTTAATGCCCAACTCTTGTGACAACTGCAAGGTAAAATAATGGGTAAGCTCAACAACATCTTCTGGCCGAGAGCGCAAAGATGGAATAACAATGTTCAATACATTCAAACGATAAAATAAATCACGTCTGAAACGACCCGCTTCAACTTCATCAATTAATAAACGATTAGTGGCCGCGATAACGCGCACATTAATGTCGATTTCTTTTTCGCTTCCTACAGGACGAATAGCACGTTGTTCGAGCACTCTGAGTAAGGCGGTTTGCATGTTCATCGGCATTTCGCCAATTTCGTCCAGAAATATCGTGCCGCCCGAGGCATAACTAAATAACCCTTCACGATTACCTTTAGCCCCGGTAAAAGCGCCCGCTGTATGGCCGAACAGTTCACTTGCTAACAATTCAGGGGCGATGGCACCACAGTTTACTGGTACAAACGCACCACTTCGGCCACTCTGTTGATGTAATTGTCTGGCCACCAGCTCTTTACCTGTGCCTGATTCGCCCTCAATTAATACAACTGCGTTAGTCGGTGCGATTCGCTCAATGACCTCTTTAACATCACGGATGGCTTCACTGTTGCCGATAATGGTGGATGACTGTCCGTGCGACAGTTCACGCCTTAACATAAAGTTTTCACGCTTTAGCAGTCGTTTTTCGATACAGCGGTCAACGGCGGTAATCATTTGCTCTAAGTGAAACGGTTTCATGATGAAATCAGAGGCACCTGCACGTAATGCTTTGATTGCCACGTCCATGTCTGCATAACCGGTCATAAAAATGATATCAGATTGACGTTCGGGATCATCTAACGCTTCATGCCACTCAATACCTGAACGGTCGGGCAAACGAATATCAACAATTAACAAATCGAAATGGCCGTGACTGCGTAATTCTTCTGCTTGGGCAATTGTGGAGGCGGTTTCTACCAAGGCAAACTTTTTTGCCAAGGCTTTCATCAAAAAACTACGCATACCGGGCTCATCATCAACGATAAGAACCGACATAGTGGTCTTGCTTACTGGGGAGATATGTTCATCTGGACTCATAAATGGACTCTTATTTGGACATTTTGTCGCGCTTTTCACCACTGTATCATCGAATTCACATCACTTGGTCACTATGAACCACAGAAAAGTGATCATGGGACAATTTGTCTAAGATAAATGATTAAAGCTTGGGAGCAAGTTCACAGTTTCGATTTTATGCGTGAACTGTATTTGCATTAACACTGCTTGGCATCTAACTTGCTTATTGCATTGGTAATTAAGCAAAACGGCTTAATGTTTTGTACACGTTTTTCAGTATGAACATCATGATTGTTAATATATCAAGGAGCGGCAATGTTAAAACTCAAAGCAAGCGTTAGTATTCTGTTGGCAGCATCGGTACTCAGCGGAGCAATGTTCAGCCCAACAGCACTCGCAAATGAAGTGATCAAGTTAGCGACCACTACTAGCACTGAAAACTCAGGATTACTTGGGGCGCTGTTACCAAAATTTGAAGCGGAATCAGGCTATAGTGTACAAGTGATTGCTACGGGTACAGGTAAAGCATTGAAGCTGGCAAGTCAGGGAGATGTTGATGTCGTTATGACTCATGCTCCAGCTGCAGAAGCAAAGTTTGTTGCTGACGGTTATGGTATTGAGCCTCGCGGTATTATGGAGAATGATTTCATTGTATTAGGGCCTAAAAATGATCCTGCTGGGCTCAAGTCGAGCAAAGATGCCACTGAAGCATTCAGCAAAATTGCTAATAAGCCAAGTAAATTTATTTCTCGTGGTGATAACTCTGGTACTAATATGAAAGAGTTAGCCATTTGGAAAGATGCGGGCGTTAAACCTGAATTTACTGGCTATACCTCAGTTGGCCAAGGCATGGGTAAAACCTTATTAATGGCCAATGAATTTCAGGCTTATACATTAGCGGATCGCGGTACGTTTATTGCTTATAAAGCTAAGCTAGGCCTTAATATTAGTTTTGAAGGTGGCGCGGAATTAGCTAACCCTTACCAAATTATTTTGATTAACCCTACAAAATACCCAGACTTGAATCATAAAGGGGCAAGAGCATTAAGCGATTGGTTTATCAGCCCTGCAACACAAACTATGATCAATAATTATAAAGTGCAAGGAGAGCAATTGTTTAAGGCAACTTATAAAAAATGAGTGATGGCTGGTTAGCCCTATTGCAGCAAGCATTTAGCTTGCTGCTATCTTTTGACCCACATGTATGGGCAATTATTAACATCTCATTTTCGGTGTCTTTTGCCGCGCTGTTGATCACCATTATTCCGTCGATGATGTTAGGTTTTATCCTCGCTTTTAGTCATTTCAGAGGCCGCTGGATCGTCACTAACTTAGTGCAAACATTGCAATCTATTCCCACTGTAGTGATTGGTTTATTAGTGTATTTATTGTTAACTCGCAATGGTGTCTTAGGCGATTTAAAGTGGCTATTCACCCAAAAAGGAATGATTTTAGGACAGATGTTAATTTGCGCTCCAGTATTAATCGCATTGTCACAGGCCGCTTTTGCCAGTGTGGATCGTAGAGCGTGGGAAACATCTCGTACATTAGGAGCCTCATGGCTACGCGCGGTTTGGACCTTATGCCGTGAACTACGAGGCCCCTTACTGCTCGCCATTATCGCAGCGTTTAGTCGCATTTTAACTGAAGTGGGTTGCTCGATGATGGTTGGTGGCAATATTATGAATGTCACCCGTAATATTCCCACTGCAATAGCACTTGAAACGAGCAAAGGCGATTTTGCACAAGCTATCGCGCTAGGATTAGTCTTATTAATATTAGCGGTAGTGTTAAACTTCATCTTAGGTTCATTGCGAGGCAAAGCCCTCCCAAGGAGTCATTAAGATGACATTATCACATTCTTCAGACCGCTCTTTAGCCAGTATTCATGCAAAAAACCTACTGATATCTTTTAATCAGCAGATACTCTTTAGCGCAGCCGATTTGCATTTTAGCCAAGGTGATGTCATTTACCTGCAAGGTGACAATGGCTCGGGTAAATCGACCTTAATGAAACTCCTCGCGGGTTTAATTAAACCAAATCAAGGTCAGATCACCAGCCAGGGGTTTGCGCCTCAAACGTGGTGGCGACCGTCATCTCTTTTAGGTAAAGCGGTTTATTTACATCAACATCCTTATCTTTTTGAAGGCACAGTAAAGTACAACTTAACCTACGCCTTGGATCAGCGGGCTTTAGCGCCGGAACAACGTAAAAAACGGATCAAACAAGCCATTCATATGGCTCAACTCACCGATTTACTGAATCATAATGCTAGCGATCTATCCGGGGGCGAGAGACAACGTCTTGCCATTGCCAGAGCTTGGATTGCGCAACCTAAACTATTAATGCTTGATGAACCGATCTCGAATATGGATAAGCACTCACAGCGCTTAGTGCTCGCGATGATTAATCAACTCAAACAAGACGGCACAGGACTGTTAATTAGCAGTCATCAAACCTGTGGCCTGACCGCGTTGTGTCAACAACATTGGCATATAAAGCAATGCACAATTCATACCAGTATTCATGTACCCCAAACAGATGATTTACATGATACCCACACAACGGAATTACATTATGGCACCTCAAATTGATGCGGTGATTTTAGCTGGCGGCATGGCAAGACGAATGGGCGGCAATGACAAAGGCTTAGTGGATCTCAATGGCCAAGCGATGATTTGTCATACAATTAATAAGCTGTCGACTCAAGTGGATCAGATCCTGATTAACGCAAATCGAAACCAAGCTCAATATGAACAATGGGGTTACACCGTTTTCAGCGATCAAGACAGCGGTTATTTAGGCCCTTTAGCTGGAATGGTTACAGCCTTAAAACAGACTCAAGCTGATTATTTACTTGTGGTCCCTTGTGACTGTCCTATGCTACCAACCGACTTAACAGCAAGATTATTAGCTGCTTTAGAGCAACAACAAGCCGACCTTGCTGTTGCTAGTGATGGTGAATATGAACAACCCGTAGTGTTATTGCTAAAACCACATCTGGCAGCATCAATGCAGGCTTTTTTAGATGCGGGAGAGCGCAAAATTGATTTTTGGTATCGCCAACATAAAGTGGCAGTAGAAAGTTTTGCTGACCAACCCAATGCATTCGTTAACATCAATACACCAGAACAAAAACAGCAGTTAGCAACGCAAATTGCCAAGTAATTCAGTAGAGGTACTTCATGACAGCATTATTTTCTAATCCATTGTCCATTCCCGTTTTGGGATTTTGTGCATACAGTGGCACAGGTAAAACCACTCTACTAAAACAGCTTATTCCTGCCTTAATTGAACGCGGTTTACGTTTAGCCGTTATTAAGCATGCACATCATAATTTTGATGTTGATGTTCCGGGTAAAGACAGTTTCGAAATGCGCAAAGCTGGGGCAAGGCAAGTATTGGTAGCATCTCATGTACGCTGGGCATTAATGACTGAAGACCCAGTTGATGATGACCCACAATTACAACATTTACTGCGTCAAATTGAAGCCGACAAAGTCGATATCGTGCTGGTAGAAGGCTTTAAAAAACTGGCATTACCTAAAATTGAATTACACCGTGCAGCACATAATAAACCTTTGATTCATATACATGATGACAATATCGTTGCGATTGCCTGTTGTGATGAAACCACAGTACCTGATTCATTAATGCGATTAGATTTAAACAACGTGGCGCAAATTGCTGATTTTGTACAACACTATCAACAAAATTGGCAGGCAGAAGAGGTCAGCTTGCCGATTGATGCGAGCAAAGCAGCTCAAATGGACGATACGGAAAACAGTCCACACGGCATTAGTGTATCCCAAGGCGTTGCGGCGGTATTAAGCCAAGTTACCCCTATTGTGGACACTGAATTAGTCAGTCTTTTCGATATTGATAATCGCGTACTGGCACATGATATTATTTCTGAAATAAACGTACCTCAACAAACTAACTCAGCAATGGACGGTTATGCCTTTGCGTTTAGTAACTTATCTAATAAGCCTCTTAAAGTCGTGGCCGAAGTATTAGCAGGACATCATTACCCCAATATGCTGCAAGACGGCGAAGCCGTGCGCATTATGACCGGAGCAACAGTGCCAAAAGGCGCTGACACCATTCAGCCACGAGAACTAGCAAACGAACAAGATAACCTGTTAACCCTTCTTGAGCATGAGCACATCGTTAAAGGTCAGCATGTACGTCTGGCGGGTGAAGATATTGCTAGCGGTGACGTCGCTTTAGCGGCAGGAAAACGCTTAGGTGCCGCTGAACTAGGCCTACTAGCATCACTTGGATTTGATCGACTACCTTTAGTTAAACGCCCTACCGTCGCGGTATTTTCAACTGGCGATGAAGTCAGCCAACCAGGACAAATACTCAAACAAAACTGCATCTATGACTCAAATCGCTATACCGTATTATCGATGGCCAAAAAGCTCGGTTGTCAGGTTATCGATTTAGGCATTATTGAAGATGATGAACACATACTCACCGCGACGTTACGCAGTGCGGCAGAGCAAGCAGATATCGTCATCAGCTCTGGCGGTGTATCTGTGGGTAATGCCGATTACATTAAAACGGCACTCGCCAATGTGGGCAACACTCAATTTTGGCGAATTAACATGCGACCTGGTCGCCCTCTCGCGGTAGGAAATATTGATCGCAGCCTATTTTTTGGCTTACCGGGAAACCCTGTGGCGGTTATGGTGGCATTTTTACAGTTTGTGCAACCTGCTATCCGTAAATTAGCTGGCGAACTTCACTGGCAGCCACAATTTATTCCTGCCATAGCACAGCATGCATTACGCAGTAAAACGGGGCGAACTGAATTTTTACGCGGTATTTATACTATTGGCTCAGATGGCCGAATCAAGGTAAGCACCACTGGTGCGCAAGGGTCTGGCATGCTCAGTTCAATGGTCAGCGCTAATTGTTTAATTGTCATTGGTGATGATACTGCCACCATACCTGCTGGCGAGTCTGTGTTTATTCAACCCTTTGCTGATTTACTGTAAGTGCTGATATGAGCCAACTTATCGACAGCTTTCAGCGAAAAGTAGATTATTTACGCTTATCGGTAACCGATCGTTGCGATTTTCGCTGTGTATATTGCATGAGCGAAGATCCGACTTTTTTACCTAAATCACATGTACTTAGTTTGGAAGAGTTGTCGTGGATAGCCCAAGCTTTTACTGAGCTTGGGGTAAAAAAAATACGCCTCACCGGTGGCGAGCCACTAGTGCGATCCGACTGTGACAAACTGGTCAAATTATTGAGAAAATTACCTCAACTGGAAGAACTCTCAATGACCACTAATGGGTCTCGATTATCTAAGCTAGCGCAACCACTGTTTGATAATGGCCTTAGCCGATTGAATATCAGCCTTGATACCTTAAACCCCGATGTGTTTGCGCAGCTAACGCGTAACGGAAAACTAGAGCGTGTCATCGCTGGCATTGATGCCGCAATAGCGGCTGGCTTTCGTAACATCAAAATTAATGCGGTCATTCTGCGTGGACGAAACGATCATGAAGTATTAGATTTAGTTGAGTTCTGCCGCCAACGTCAACTCGATATTGCTTTTATTGAAGAAATGCCAATTGGACTCATGGATGATCGTCATCGTCACCGTCATTGCTCAAGTGACGAAGTCCGAAACATTATTGAAACGCGCTATCCCTTAATCGCTTCATCTAAACGCACAGGTGGCCCCTCTCGATATGTAAAGATGGCCGACAGCACGATTCGTATCGGATTTATATCGCCACACAGCAATGACTTTTGTCATGAATGTAATCGTGTAAGAGTAACCGTTGAAGGGCAATTACTGTTGTGCTTAGGTAATGAGAATGCCATTGATTTAAAATCAATTGTGCGACAATTCCCCGCCGACATTGAACGTCTTAAACAAGCCATTACCGATGGAATGCAATACAAGCCGCAATCTCACCACTTTAACCTCAACGCTGCCCCACAAATACTACGCTTTATGAATGCCACTGGCGGCTAATTGTTTTTGCTATCGTCAATGGTACACTTATGTCATGATTTGCCACTTCAAACTTGCGCGTTACATTACCAGTTTGAGATAGTTTTTATCCACATTAAGGTGATTTATGGCTCTGTCACGTAAAAGTTGGAACTATATTATTATTGGTGCCAGTGTATTTATGATTGCGGTATTGTCTTTTATCAATGATAAAACCGCCGATGTCCCAGATGATACAGTGCCTTTATTTGATCCGCAGCTGCCGTTGAAACAATTACAACTTGATGGTATTTGGCTAAGTCAACAAGACGGACAGTGGCAGTGTCATTCGCAGGTGCTCAATTGTCAGCAATGGGCTTTATCATGGCAAAATATTAGTGTATCACCATTAAAAAATCAGCCTGAACATAGCCTTAAAGAGCAAACTCTGTCTATTGCCATCGATAATATGCAAACGACACAATTATGGCGCTATTTCCCAAATGAAGGTTTGTTGCAATCATCTAGTCAAAATTGGTATCTAGTACCGCCGAGTTTACGAGCTGGGTTACAACCTATATTAGCCATACCTCCTCAATCAAAATAATGAGTCATTATGCCCGAATTACCAGAAGTTGAAGTGACCCGTCTAGGGATCAGTCCATACCTTATTGAGCAAACGGTAAGTGAATTGATTGTGCGCAATGCCTCACTTCGTTGGCCTGTACCGGCTATAGCTCAAAACATTGTTGGTCAGCGTATTACCAATGTCCGCAGACGAGCTAAATACTTACTCATTGATACCGATGCAGGAATGACAATCGTGCATTTAGGCATGTCAGGCAGCTTACGTATTTTACCGCGCAATACCCCAATCGAAAAACATGACCATATTGATTTAGTACTCGAAAATGGGCGCATGTTACGTTTTAACGATCCACGTCGCTTTGGAGCTTGGTTATGGTATGAGTTACCAGAAGAAGCCCATCCACTGCTATCAAAGCTTGGCCCAGAACCACTAAGCCCTCATTTTACGCCATTGCAATTGCAAGCAGCACTTGCGGGCAAGAAAAAGGCGATTAAACTGTGCTTAATGGATAATCACATCGTGGTTGGAGCCGGTAATATTTACGCCAACGAAGCTTTATTTGCTGCCGGGATCCATCCTGAAGCCGCGGCGGGAAGCATTGATTTAGAACGGTTAACGATTCTAGTCAGCGAGGTTAAGCAAATTTTGGCTCACGCCATTGAACAAGGTGGGACAACATTAAAAGATTTTACTAATGCCGATGGTAAGCCTGGATATTTTGCGCAAAAACTACATGTTTATGGTCGTGGTGGCGAAACCTGTACAGCCTGTGGCAATTTATTAAGTGAGATAAAACTTGGCCAACGTACCACGGTTTTCTGTGGTTTATGCCAACAGCGTTAGTCGGATAAATAACGCCTAAATTTACACATAAAAAAGGGAGCCATTTGGCTCCCTCATATCATCAACCTCAACTCGGGTTAATCAACCATAGCGCTTAAAACTTATATTCGTAAGTCGAAAACACAGTACCTTGAGTGTCATCATCTTGTACTTCGAACTCTGAATTAGCCACACTGCCGCCTAAGGTCAACATGCCATTAAACATCGGCAAACGATACGACAATTCCAGCATCATGATATCTTCTTTTAATGGCTGTGGAGCCCATACACCACCGCGATTAGCACCGTCTTTATTCAGTTGAGCATAACGGAGTATTGAGGTAAAACCATGACTATTATCGAACTGCCCAATTAAGCCTAATGCATAAACATTGGCATCACTGTCATAGGTACTGCCAAAAGCACGACCATAGTAACGCGAGCCACTTTGGTAAGTAGAATGCTCATAAAAACAGTTAAACTGGTTTTTGTCTTCACCGCAATACACCATAGTATCTGTGTACTCGATAAATAATTTGTACTGTTGTTTGGCAATACTAAAGCGTGTGTCTGCACCAACCATTTTACCGCAATCAACGATTTGCCATGGATCACCTTTTGAATCTTCGCAGGTGCGTTCTAAGTACAAACCAACAGGCACATCAAACCAGGTATCTGCATAACGGACATCAAAGCCCGCCATCTGGTTACCATAGTTTGAACAACCAAATTCATCGACATTATCTGCTCGACAATCACGCTGACCAGTAATGGATTTAACCGCGGTATTGAAGCTACATTCTTGACCTTCACCGCAAAACTGTGTAGTCCAAGACAAACCAATTTCTAACTGCCTAAATGGCTTAATTGCCCCACGAAGATTCCATAATAGGGTATGTGGAGCATAACGATCTTCTTCGGTCACACTCACGCCACCAGTTAAACTCCAATCGCCTATCCATGACAGCCAAGGCGTTTCAAATGCTTGTGAATTATTACGACTAATCATTAAGGATGGCATTGGACGAGCATTATTTGATTTATGCAATGATGAGTCAAATCCAGGTCCCCACCATTGGCCTACGCTGCCGGCAGTGACAATCCAATTGCCTAACACCACAGCAATATAAGAATCATCTAAACGGATTTCTTCGTCGTCCGCAGGGTTATAATTTGCCGATGCAGAAATCTTATAAGAAAATCGCTCTCCAGTGTATTCATGTGAGCCTTGTAACTGGCCCTTTTCACGATAATCAGAGCCAAAATGCTGAAAACGCGCCTCATCAGATGCAGCCGCTACTTTTATACTGGTGTTTCCACGATTCCCAACAGCATTTTGGTAGTAAAAATTAACTCGTGCAAATGCATCCACTAAATCAGGCGTTAACAAAGCAGGTTCCGCTTGAGCCAAATCAGCTCCAATACCAGACCACATCAATGGAAATGTATTAATAGGCCCACTAATCACTCCGGCATCTGCTAAGGCTTGAATATCTGCACGCAAATAGATATCAGAGGTATCGACCCATGGTGCAGCTTGAGCACTGCTGTAGAGCATCATCGCGCTTAATCCAAGTGCAGCAGCAACCTTAGTTGACTTAAATCCTTTTATCATGAAATTACTTACCTTCTTTATCTAATTGAATTTGGGCTACTTTCAGCTTTAATGCAGCTGCGATCTGTGGATGAACAAATTGACTCACGTCCCCCCCGTGTAATGCCACTTCCTTCACTAACGTAGAAGAAATAAATGAGTTCTCTTCCGCAGGTGTCAAAAAAACACTTTCAAGATCTGGGCTTAAACGGCGATTCATATTTGCTAACTGAAACTCATATTCAAAGTCAGATACCGCACGAAGGCCGCGGATCAACACACTCGCATGCTGTTCTTTGGCGAAATCAACCAACAACCCAGTAAAGCCGACAACTTCGACATTTTTTAAATGTGCTGTCACTAAGTTAACTTGAGCGACACGCTCTTCGAGAGAAAAACGAGGCTGCTTAGAAGGGTTTGACGCTATACCAATAATCACGTGCTTGAATAAGCGTGCTGCACGTTCGATTAAATCGGCATGACCATTAGTCACAGGGTCAAAAGTACCTGGATAAATTGCTCTTCTGTGCATAATATTTCGCCTTTACATCATTTGTAGCCGCTAGTTTAGCGACTTTTATCACCAGAATGTACATCATTTGGTTTAACTATGGGTTAATGTCACATGGCGACATGACTATTTTTGTATTTTGGGAAGTGATGGCAATTGTTGTTTATATTTCAATAAATTCAACTCGAACTTCATTTTTTGCCAAATACGCAATAAATGATGACGTTCAACATTAGTACGTCTACCTTGTCGATTAATATCACTGTCTAAATCGGTTCCAATCACAGGAAAAGGTCTTACAACAAAGCAACGTAATTGTTTTTCGAACCAAAATTGAATATCGATATCAACAGGACGGGCAATAGGGTATGCCGTTGCTAATAATTTTTGTGCTCCAGCCAATGACACGCATTGGCCGCGGGTAGAAGCTGGTAATTTTAAACACGTCGATAAGCTAAAGCGATCATCAAGCACAATCGATTTTACAATACCTTTGGGTTTACGCCCGTGACACAATTTAATGTAATCCCAATCAGCAGAAAGATTATTAATATGTTGTATCACCGTCATTAACGCAGGATCTAGGATTGAGTCATCCTCAAGAATTAAAGCGTAATCTAACTGTTGTTCAATAATCATTTGCCAACATTGGACATGGCTTAGGTAGCAGCCAATTTCACCCAAATTAAGCTTTTTGTCGTATTTTTGAAGGTTTGTTTGCGGATCATACACTTTCGCAATCTCGGTATCGTGCAAATCTTTACCGTAAACGGCGGAAATACGTTGGTATTCGACACCTAATTGTTTTAGTTGTTCATCCATGAACGTAAATCGTTCAGTACTGTTATCTAAATTAATGAGAAAAACTTTAAATTTCATATATTACTAACCCAAACACCCAATTTAATCATGTTCAACTACTGATATTTAACCCTAGAATATTCAGTAATGGCGACATCTGCTGAATAAAATGGTTGATGCTACAGTTAGGTTACTTTTACTAGTGACATTTGATTTAATCCATTGAATAAATTTAAAACAACCCTTATGAAAACCGTGGTTGTTTTGCGTCCTTTCACTCACATGCATTTCACCATTTTTACAGTGAGAGGTTTGGGAGTATATCATTAATATTCTGGCTTTAGCTTGTTGTCAAAAAATTCATAACAATGGCTAGATTAGTTAACAATAGCAACCGATATTTGTTAACCCTTGATACAATTCCGCATGCAAACGATGAACAAACGGTCTTGAGTTGATATACTCTGTGACAGCTCTTGCGCCAATCATCATGGTCGTTGAGAAAATCGTTAAAAGTCACAATACAATAAGCCCCATCATCTGATGGAATTAAGTTAATATTTTATCTTTCAGACAGTCATATGAAAAAAATCTTAGTCATCAAACACGATAAAATTGGCGATTTTGTACTGACATGGCCAGCACTTTACTTACTCAGAAAAGCAATGCCCGAAGCGACTATTGATGTATTTGTCGCACCGGTTGTTAAGTCCTTTGCTGAAGCCTGTCCATATGTAGACAACACTATTATCGACTCAAAAGATGATGCAGACATTGCTGAGCAAATTACGAAGCAAAATTACGATGCAGTGATCGTGCTGTTATCAGAATTTCGAATTTATAAAATCCTTAGCAAAAGCAATATTCCATATAAATTAGTACCTAAACATAATTGGTATCAATATTTATATAAACATCGGGCAAGCAATGAATACTTAAACAGTGAAGGTTGCTGGCGAGGTGCATGTATGCTGGTAGAGCACTTCTTAACTCATCACGGTTATGCCATCCCTAAACTACCTGATAGATTTTGGGATATGAGTGATCGCAAAGAATATTGGCAACAACACTACCAAAAGTTAACCAACGAAAAGCTAATTTTTATTCATCCAGGTACCGGCGGCTCTTCTGGTTGCGTACCTGTAGAAAAGTTAGTTCAGTTAATGATAAATGTTGATAAACTGACTCAATCACCATGTCATTTTATTTTAACATTTAACGGAAGTGAACTGGAGCTAGCAAAAGAAATTCAAACTTTGCTGGCCAATACCTCAATTAAAATATCGCTGGCTAAGCCGTTAGACCGTTTGATTGATTTTTCCGAATCATTGGTTGCAGCAGACATGTTTATTGCAGGTTCAACAGGGCCTCTGCATATCGCGGGCTTACATAATGTGCCTACTGTTGGATTTTACGCAGGAAGACGCTCAACACCCCATATTAGATGGGGAACATTATCTGAACCAAGCAAACGATTTGCTTATACGCCTCCAGTAGGAAAAAGAACGGGTCGTAATATGGCGTTAATCAATTTTGATCAGGTATCGAATGAAATAACCGACTTTTTGAACAAACAATCTTAGATTGTCGCAGTGTGTTAAATTAGCTCATCGCGAGCAACAATAATGGAAATACAAATATGATAGTTGTGACAGGCGCAGCCGGGTTTATTGGTAGTAATTTAGTAAAACAACTTAATGCCATGGGCCGAAATGACATTATTGCGGTAGACGACTTAACCGACGGCACCCAGATGTTCAATTTAGCCGATTGTGAAATTGCTGATTATCTTGATAAAGATGATTTCATTAAGCAAATCAAAGCGGGCGATTTTGATAACAAACTTGAAGTCATTTTCCATCAAGGCGCTTGCTCATCGACCACCGAGTGGGATGGCAAGTTTATGATGGCCAATAACTTCGAGTATTCAAAAACATTATTGCATTACAGCCAAGCTAATAACTGCCAATTTATTTATGCTTCTTCTGCATCTGTCTATGGTGGCAGCGAAAAGTTTATTGAGCAACGTGAACTTGAAAAGCCACTCAATGTCTACGCTTACTCTAAGTTCTTATTCGATCAGTATGTAAGACAGCAAAAACTCACTGGTCAAGTGGCAGGATTACGTTATTTCAACGTCTATGGTCCGCGTGAACAACACAAAGGCGGCATGGCCAGTGTGGCTTTCCACTTTAACAATCAAATTAACACTAATGGCGTGTGTCGTTTGTTTGAAGGTGTTGATGGTTATGAAAATGGTCAGCAACTTCGTGATTTTGTGTTTGTCGAAGATGTGGTTAAAGTCAATTTATGGCTATGGCAGAATCCATCTGTATCGGGCATATATAACTGCGGAACAGGCCAAGCGCAAAGCTTTAATGATGTTGCCAATGCTGTGATTGCTTATCATGGTAAAGGGCACATTGAATACATTCCTTTCCCAGACAAATTGAAAGGCGCTTATCAAAGTTATACCCAAGCAGATTTAACTCAATTAAGAGCTGCTGGTTATCAAGGTGAGTTTAAAACGGTTGAGCAAGCAGTACCGGAATATTTAGATTGGCTTAAAACCCAACATTTTATTGGCCAATAACGGTTTATCACTCTTACTAGCCTAAAAATAGCTTAACAGAAACATGCTATGGCGTTTTTTATCCATAGCATGTTTCTGTTTTATAGAGATGACTAACTCACTATCTAATTTCTTTAACGATCTCAATTAACATTGTTGTTGAAATCGCAGGGGTTCTTGGTAAATACACTACTTTACATAGATGAGATAGATGATCAAAACGTCCCTCCCAATCATCCCCCATCACTAAATAATCAGCTTGATACTTTTGAATGTACTCTGCTTTAAGCTCTAATGACTCTTCAAGAAAAACTTGATCTACACAGGATAGAGCCGCGACAATTCTCATTCGATCGATTTCATCGCAAATAGGGTTTCGTTGTTTTTTACTAAAATTAAGAGCATCAGATGACACCCCAACAACCAGCTTACCGCCTAACTCTTTCGCTCTTTCTAAAATATTTAAATGACCAATATGAAACATGTCAAAAGTACCGAATGTAATAATGTTCATCTAAATCCTTATTCTAATAAATAGTCAGTAATTCTTTGGCTACAAAGGCCATCAACAACACCCACTAGCTCTGCCGTATATTGCGTCCGTTGAGGCGCAAACAACTCTGGATGTGTTATCTGTTGATCAACAACTTGCTTTAATTCTTTATATGTTCTGGCATGCGCAGCAATGTCTGCGTAGCGGTATAAATCTTGATCGACACGATTCTTAAACCTGAATTTAAAAATCCCACGATAAGACCAACGTAAGTGATAAAAATCACACCATACAACAGGTTTATTTAATGCGGCAAATTCAAATAAGGCAGATGAAGCATCACTAATTAATACATCGGCAGAGACCATAAAAGGTAATAAATTTGCTTCTTCAGCAGGCGCTAAATAAACATTGTCGAAACTAGCCCAGTGAGTTAGCAGCGCTTTTTGTTTTTTATAATTTGATTTACTCAATGAAAAATAATGTGGTTTGAGCAATATATTATATTCAGAAAATTGAGATGGCCAATTTTTAGCCATTTCTTCAATGCTGCTTGGATAAAATGTCGGCGCATATAACAAGGTTTTTTTATTAGCATCTAATCCTAAAGAGGCTAAGTCTAAACCCTGTTCAACTCCTTGGATAATTGGATCTAGCTTGGCATAACCTGTATCAATGAACACTTTTTCAGGAAACATCTCCTGTAATCGCTTTAAACGATATTGGCCTTCCACAAAGCGAACTTCAATATCGCCTTTTGAAACAGTATAATATACCGACTTTGGCCCGACACCATGCTGCATCAAAGCAGTCTGACTGATCCCTTGTAATCGTGACGCTGAAGCAAATGCATTACCGAACACAACCCATTTAGGCTTGTTCAACAAATAAAATTCAAGCGCTTCTGATTCATCATTAACCCAGACAACATTTAGTTGATGCTTACTTACAAGCGCTTCCAATACCGACTGCTGATCAACACTCTTGTAGATAACATATGTCACAGGAACCGAACGCTTCTGTAGCTCTGCAGCGACAGGAAAGTATTGTGGTAAATAATAGGGATGTAAAACATCAAAACAAATCATCGCAAGTCAATTCCTATTAATAATTCCGCATCAGAATTTGCAAAGAGTACTAGTATAAATGATAACACGCCTCAATTTACATCTAATCCTCTCAACCGACCAATCTGATATCAAATGAAATCAATACATCTATTCGCTTTTCTCAAGGTATTGATTCAAAAAGCCCTCTTTTCAAGGTATTATTTCAAGTATAACTATCAACAAAGCTGTCTATTCATATGCCAATAGTGTCTATAAAGCAATTGCAAACATGTCAACGCTTACTGTTTATTTCGCCAGTTGCGTTAGGTGACTTTCTTTACTTAAAAACCTTTCTTATCGCTTTAAAAAAGCAATATGCTCATATTGAAATCGACATATGGTTAGATGATATTCGTTGTAATAGTGATAGCTGGCGCTTATCTAGAAGCAAAATTTTGCAACAATGGATGGATACAGAGGGTGCCTTTAAGCTCACTTACGGCTGCACTGATTCAAAATTAGCAATGCAAAGCCATGTGGAGCAAGCCAAACTGCGTAAGTATGACATTATTTTTTGTCATTCTGTCAGTAAAAGTCGACAATATTCACAAATCGCTCGCAGCATAAACGACAAAGCGTTTATCGTGTCGAGTATCCCTAAAAGTGCTTCATTTGGATGGTTAAACAAGATATTTTTTCGCCATTCAGACCATACTTTTATTTTAGATGAGAGTAACTTACCTAAGTCGCACCACATTACTGACAGATACAATATGATATTTAGTGAAGTTTTGGGGCTTACCTTAACTTCCGAGCAATTAATGCCGACGTTAAAGACCCCAGACGCAATTGAACCCATTACTCAGTCGTGGTTAAACTCCAAATTTAGTGACCCAGAAAAACAAGGGAAACTCATATTTTTAAATCATTTATCAACCAATGAGAAAAAAGATTGGAAATTATCACAATTATTCTCCCTCATTGAAAAAATATCGGCAATTGATTCTAGCCAACGTTTCATTATTAATGTCACTCAAGAAAACTTTGACTCTGTTAGTATTGAAACTGAAAAATTTACGGCTCGAACAAATACGCAAACGGCTGTTTTCACCGTTAACGAACATTTTTTTGAACTACCATCACTCATTGCACACTCCGATTTTGTGATAACAGTCGATACGGCAATATTGCACTTTGCTTTTGCTGCTCAACGTCCTTTATTAGCAATGATGCGTGAGAAAAAGCCTTATTGGGCACCACCAGAAAGTGAGGTATCGCATGTCATGTATGCAACAGAAGGTAGAGGCCACATTGAAGACATCAGCGTTGACCGAGTATTCCAACAATATAAAAAAATGAACTCTCTCGGTTAAAGACTTAACACCCAATACATAAATATACGCAAGGTGAACGGATGAAGAAGGCTATTTTTACACTCGCTATTGGCGATAACCCAATGTATCGCGCTGCCATTGCCAGCTTTAAAGCTTATGGTAAAAGAATTGGGGCTGATGTCATCGTTTCAGATCAACTGCATTATAAAATTCATGTCAGTAACCCTAAATTTGACTCAAGCCCGGCATGGTCCGAAAAGCTATATATTGCAGAGATACTCAAAGAATATGATCGAGTACTGTATCTGGATGCAGATATTATCGTGACACCTTGGGCACGAGATATATTTGAACTATATTCAGACCTTGATACAGTTTATATGTTCAATGAGGGACGTCATCGCGATCGAAGTGAGCAAGCGGTGCAAATCAATAATATCTTAGGCGAAGTAGATTGGCCAAAAGAGGACGATCGGATAGTTTATTACAACTCTGGAATGTTTCTGCTATCGAAAGAAACCGGCCTATTTGATAAAGCAAATATTGAAGAAATGCAGGCCATTTGTAACAACGTTAAATTTTACGATCAAACCTATATTAACTATCTCATCAGGAGAGATAATATAAAAAACATAGGTGTAGAAGCTAACTTTAATCGTATGCAACTTTTAGGACATGATGATTATCAAAAAGCAGATTTCATTCATTATTCAGGTAGAGGTTATCGCCAAGATATCCCTATGAGAGAATTGAAATACATCATCGATTTCTGCGATATGTTCAACGATACATTAACAAATGAACAAATTCTTGAGTATAAAAAACAAGCTTGGAATTGGTACATACTCAAACAACATCGAAAAACAAAGCTACCTGTAGCACTTCTAAGTGCGATATTTGGTTTATTCCGCGGCAAGTATAAATATTAAACCCGAATACAGATAATGACAGCTCGCTTAAAGGCGAGCTTTTTACTGCTTAATGAATTGATCAAGCTGAGCCTTTACCTGATCAACTTCTATCATCACCATTAAATGCTCACCTTTAGCACGCGTGCCCCATTTAACAGGTGCATCAAATTGCTTGGCGATCACTTGTGGGTAAACACTGACAGTGTACTGGCGATAAAGGTAAGGTCCAGTTCGCCCTGGGTTTGAGTGAGCATATAGACCAATCACTGGCGTACCTTGAGTAACAGCCATATGCAAGGGTCCGGTGTCAGGTGCGAGCACTAGCTTGGCTTGTTTTAACACTGCAAGTAGCTGAGTCAAAGATGTCTTGCCTACTTGGTTGTCCAATGGCTGTTGGCTATGAGATTGAATCACATCCGCTAGATTTTTTTCTAACGCGGTTGGGCCGCCGCACAACATTACTCTGAATCCCTGCGTAATAGCATAATCAGCAACGGCAGCGTAACGCTCTGGCAGCCAGTTGCGTTCGGCCTTACTGGCTGCTGCGCAAATCACCATGACTTTATCATCGCCCACCAGTTGTTTGGCAAAGTCGGTATCGGCTTGTGGTACAGGAATATTCCAGCTTGGCGTTAAGTCTTCTACACCAATGGCTTTAGCAAACCCCATAAAACCATCTAATACATGCGGTGTGGCCAATGGCTCAACGGCGTGATTGGTCACCAACCACTGGCCTTCTTTGGCTCTGGCCTTATCAAATCCGACCCGAATTCGCGCCTTGATCATTAATGAGGCTATGGTGGCACGAAGTGCAACTTGCATATGTAGCAGCACATCAAAACGTTGGCCTTGTAAATCACGACGTAACTGAATATAGCTACGCCAGCCCTTGGACTTGTCGAAAATAACAAACTGGATCCCAGGCAAATGCTTGAGTAATTGATATTCAACCTTACCAATAATCCACGTAATACTCAGGTCTGGATACTGTTTTTGAATAGCCTGCACCATTGCTACTGCGTGGCAAACATCACCAATGGCAGACAAACGCAGTAAACATAATGAACGTATCGCACTAAAGTCAGCTTTCATTGATTATCCAATATGCTTGAGTGAAGAATTAAGGCGGTGAAGGCAAGTTAGTGATCTTAAGGTATAATGTTATTTCGATCCACAATCTAACCAATGCTATTGATAATTAGATGCAAATAAAAAACACCCAACTTGGCCATATTGCATGGTGTGAAACCACTGCCCAACACATAGCACCGCAAGACTTCGCGGTTGATGGTTGGCGAGAAAAAAATGCAGTGGTGGGTCAGTCCAAAGGCCGTTACACCACATGGTTTGTCAAAACCGATAACTCGGACAGCCCGCAAACATGGGTGTTACGCCATTATTGGCGCGGTGGAATGATGGAAAAATTCAGCCGAGATGCCTACTTCTATACCGGCCTACAACGAACCCGTGCTGTGGCAGAGTTAGCGATCCTTGAAGTTTTGTATCAAGAAGGATTTGCGGTTCCACGCCCTATTGCGGCGAATGTTGAACGTTTTGGTTTATGGTATCGAGCCGATATAATTATTGAACATGTTGCTGGAGCAAATGATTTAGTGGCTTACTTAAGCCATAACCCAATGACAGAATCGCAATGGTATTTATTAGGCGAAACCATTGCCAAATTTCATCAGCGTGGGGTATATCACGCCGATTTAAATGCCAAAAACATCTTACTGGCACATGGGGAATTCTATTTGATTGATTTTGATCGAGGCGAATTACGTACACCACAGCCTACATGGCAACAAGCCAATTTAGACCGCTTGCTACGTTCTTTTAACAAAGAGCACGCTAAACTGACTACGCTGCAATTTAGTCAACAGCATTGGCTGCAATTACTTGCAGGTTATCAAAGCATCAACCCAATCTAAAGCTAACTCGGTATGGGGTAGTGATAAAAATAGACGCTAACTTGCGTCTATTTTTATACGTTTATGTTCAAATGACTAACAGTAAAAGGTTACACGATGAGTTCATTAATGAAGGTAAACTGCTTTAAAAGCGCGCCCCGATTTTGCTCAACTACAGCTAATCCAGCAAAGGACGCAGATTGATACATATGGCTATCGGTAAACTTATTTTGTAATTCTTGCGCCAATTCATCCGCAGAGCTAATACAGATCAATGCGCCGGCATCGGCAAGTAATTGGGTAATTTCAGCAAAATCCCAATGGTTGGGGCCAACATACACAGGTAGCCCCATAGCAGCAGGCTCTAGCGGATTATGACCACCATTATTAATCAATGTCCCACCAACAAATGCCTGATCCGCTGTACCGTATAGCATCACTAGCTCCCCCATAGTGTCGCCAAGTAATACCTGAGTCTGGCTATTAACCTCATCATTCATACTACGTCTCGCTAACACCAATCCAGATTGGGTAATGGTAATAGCGGCTAAATTAAATTGCTCAGGATGTCGAGGCGCCATAATCAATAATGCATTCGGGAAACAAGCTAATAGCTGTTTATGAGCACTCAAAATGGCCTCAAACTCGCCGGGGTGAACACTCCCTGCAACCCAAATAGGTGAATTAACCCGATCCCACTTGGCTCGAAGCGTGTTGGCTTGCTGTTCTTTGATGGGATCAATAGTGAGATCAAACTTCAAACTGCCACACACATGTATGCTCTGACTAGTCACTCCCAGGGTAATAAACCGTTCGGCTTCAGCTTTAGTTTGTACGGTAATCAAGTTGAGTTTGTTTAACATCGGCACAGCCAAACGACGCTTTTTAGCATATTTATCAGCGGACTTTTGCGATAAGCGTGCATTGGCTAAAATCAGAGTCACGTTTTGCTGCTCTGCAAAGTGGACTAAGTTTGGCCACAACTCGGTCTCCATGATAATGCACACTTTGGGCTGTAATTGGCGTAAAAAACGTTTAATTGCATATGAAAAATCAAACGGTAAATAGCAATGCTGGACTGTATCGCCAAATGCTTTAGTCACTTCAGCAGACCCTGTTGGACTGGTTGTAGTAACGGTAAATACGTAATCTGGGTGCGCAGTCATCAGCTGCTTAATCAACGGAATCGCCGCTAACGTTTCTCCCATCGACACACTGTGGATCAACACATCCGTTTTGGTTAACTTAGCAAAACCAAAACGTTCAGACCAACGGCTACGATAGTCGACACTTTTTATGGCACGAAATGCTAAATAAAGAATCACCAGCGGAAACAACAAATATAGGAACAAAGAATAAACAATACGGTTCATGTAAGATGGGTCATCGATTTTTGCTTGTCAGATAAGCACAATGTTAACATACTCATATTAAGTCGGCTTAACGAATTATTTGAGCGACAATAAGTCAATAATGAATATGGAAATCACATGAAAACCCGCGATAAAATCATTTTTGCCAGCTTAGAACTATTCAATGAACACGGTGAGCGTAGCATTACCACCAACCATATTGCAGCGCATTTAGGCATTAGTCCGGGCAATTTGTACTATCACTTCCGCAATAAAGAAGACATCATCAATTCAATTTTCAGTCTATATGAAAGTCATTTAGAGTCAGGCTTTAAGCCTTATGATGATGTGCCTATTACGATTGAATTATTAATGGGTTATTTTGACGCCATGTTCTATACCTTATGGCAGTTTAGGTTTATGTATGCCAACTTAGCCGATATTTTAAGCCGTGATGATGCGCTAAAGAAACGCTACTTACATGCTCAACAACAAGTACTGACTCGCTCAAGCGATGTACTGCGCAAACTCAAAAAAGACGGTTTCCTAGACGTCGATGATAATAAAGTAACCGCGCTTGCCGACACCATTAAAATGATGGTCAGTTTCTGGATTAGCTACCAATTAACTCAATCTAGTACATCAACCATCACTAAAGCCACGCTATACGATGGGTTATTAAGAGTATTGATGATTTTTCAGGCTTACTCGACTCCCACTTCAACCGCAACATTTTGTCGTTTAGAGCAACACTACTTAGACATAGCCAGCCAAGAACGCCATAGCATCGCACAAATATAAGCGAAGTATTTCGTTTTCCTCGCAGCGATTACAGAATTTCCAATCCACTAATAACCAACTACAATTGAATTGGTTATTAGCGGATTAATTTAGGGTTATCACCCGCCTTTCAAATCCCGCCACCTACATGTTAATGATTAGTTTTTTTAATGTGAATAAGTCGATACCCCTAATCTAACTCATGTTGGTCTGACGACTAAAAAAAACGCTGTAGAGCGGCAAAAATAAAGGTTAGAATGCCAATAACTCCAAAACACCCTGTCATTTATCGCGGTGTTTTACTGCGTGATTTGGATAAGCATAATAACCATATTTAGGAGAACACAGGTGGCATCTACCTCTTTTTACGACCGAATTAATCAGCAAATTATCGATGTGAAAGCCGATGGTTTATATAAAAGTGAGCGCGTCATCGCTTCCGCTCAACAAACGGCTATTCAAGTTAACAGTGAAGAAGTGATTAACTTCTGCGCCAATAACTATTTAGGTTTAGCGAATCATCCTGAACTTATCAAAGCAGCAAAAGCCGGTTTAGACAGTCACGGTTTTGGTATGGCATCGGTACGATTCATTTGTGGTACTCAAGACATACATAAGCAATTAGAAGCTAGCCTAAGTGCTTTTTTAGGTATGGAAGACACCATTTTGTACTCGTCTTGCTTCGACGCTAATGCCGGTCTTTTTGAAACGTTATTAGATGCAGAGGACGCTATTGTGTCCGACGCGCTTAACCATGCTTCAATTATTGATGGCGTGCGTTTATGTAAAGCTAAGCGTTTTCGTTATGCCAACAATGACATGGCCGACTTGGAAACTCAGCTCATTGCAGCCCAAGCTGCTGGTGCACGTAACATTTTGATCGCCACTGACGGTGTATTCTCAATGGATGGTGTAATCGCTAACCTTCAAGGTGTATGTGATCTAGCAGATAAGTACGGCGCATTAGTGATGGTCGATGACTCTCACGCAGTTGGCTTTATCGGTCAAAATGGTCGTGGAACCCATGAATACTGTAATGTCATGGATCGTGTCGATATTATTACCGGTACATTAGGTAAAGCGTTAGGTGGCGCCTCGGGTGGTTTTACTGCAGCGAAAAAAGAAGTCGTTGAATGGTTACGTCAGCGCTCTCGCCCTTACCTGTTTTCAAACTCATTAGCGCCTTCTATTGTTAGTGCGTCTATCCGTGTGCTTGAAATGCTAAAAACGGGTCAAGACTTGCGTGAAGCAGTATGGGAAAACAGTCGTTATTTCCGTGAGCAAATGTCTGCTGTTGGTTTCACCTTAGGTGGTGCAGACCATGCCATTATCCCTGTCATGATTGGCGATGCTAAATTGGCCGGCGATTTTGCTAACCGTTTATTACAAGAGCATATTTACGTGGTCGGTTTTTCGTTCCCAGTGGTACCAAAAGGCCAAGCGCGTATTCGTACCCAAATGTCTGCTGCGCACACTCGCGAGCAACTTGATCATGCTATTGGTGCCTTTACCCGTATTGGTAAAGATATGGGCATTATCTAATCTAACTTGGTTAATGAAAGCATAGATTAATAACAGCATCGCGTAGTAATCGCTAAAGATAGCTCAGACTAAAATAGGTCATCAACATGAAAGCATTAAGTAAGTTAAAGCCTGAAGAAGGCATCTGGATGGTCGATGCACCAAAACCAGAAATGGGTCACAACGACCTGCTAATTAAAATTCGTAAAACAGCTATTTGTGGTACTGACGTGCATATCTATAACTGGGACGAATGGTCGCAAAAAACCATTCCAGTTCCGATGATTGCCGGTCATGAATATGTCGGTGAAGTAGTCGATGTTGGCCAGGAAGTACGTGGATTTAGTATTGGTGATCGTGTATCTGGAGAAGGTCACATCACCTGTGGTCACTGCCGTAACTGTCGTGCTGGCCGTACCCACTTATGCCGTAATACTTCAGGCGTTGGTGTGAATCGTGACGGTGCGTTCGCCGAATATTTAGTGCTACCAGCGTTTAACGCCTTTAAAATCCCTGCGGATATTCCAGATGATTTAGCGGCTATATTCGATCCATTCGGTAATGCAGTACATACTGCATTGTCGTTTGATTTAGTCGGTGAAGACGTGTTAATTACCGGTGCAGGCCCTATTGGTATTATGGCTGCTGCGGTTTGTAAACACGTTGGGGCTCGTCATGTTGTAATTACTGACGTAAACGAATACCGACTTGATCTTGCCCGTAAAATGGGTGCGACTCGCGCAGTAAATGTTGCAACAGAAAACCTTAAAGATGTCATGAAAGAACTTGGCATGACAGAAGGCTTTGACGTCGGTTTAGAAATGTCAGGCGTACCATCGGCATTCCACGCGATGTTAGACACCATGAACCACGGTGGTAAAATTGCCATGCTAGGTATTCCTGGTGGCGAAATGGCCATTGATTGGAGCAAAATCATTTTTAAAGGGTTGATCATCAAAGGTATTTATGGCCGTGAAATGTTCGAAACTTGGTACAAAATGGCAAGCTTAATCCAATCTGGCTTAGACTTGTCACCCATCATTACTCATCACTTTAGTATTGATGATTTCCAGAAAGGCTTCGATGCAATGCGTTCAGGTCAGTCAGGTAAAGTTATATTGAACTGGGATTAAGCTTTACTGTCTCAGTATTGTGGCTTAATGAGTCAGTACACCAACAAGGGGTTGTATTTATACAACCCCTTGTTGCAAACTGGCGCTAAGCACATCGCTATTTGTACATTTTTATAGGTAATATCATGTCTGGTTTTAAACATTTGTCTATCAATGAGCTTATCCATATGTCGACTGAATCTAACGACATACAAGTTGTTGATATTCGCGACGCAGCGAGTTTTGCTGCTGGCCATATTGAAGGTGCGACCCATTTAACCAACGAAAATCTAGCTGACTTTATTGGTGATGCTGATATGGACAAGCCTGTCGTTGTTGTCTGCTACCATGGAATGAGCAGCCAAAGCGCAGCCAGTTATTTAAACGAACAAGGTTTTGACGACATCTACAGTTTAGATGGTGGTTATAGTGCCTGGAGCTTGGCTCACGCATGATAGAAATCGGCCAATTACCTAATGCACGTGCAGCACAGGCATTTATTGACTACCTAAAAGGGTTAAATATTCAATGCCATGCCGTGACTCATTCTCAAGGTGTTGGCCTAATAATTACTAACCCCGCCGATGAAAACCAAGCTCGCGCCGAGTTAATTGAGTTTGCTAAAAACCCATACGATAGTAAATACTTGCAAGCCTCTTGGGACAACGGTGCAACGGATACCAAATTTGACTATGGCCCAGGAACTAAAGGCTTAATTCAACAGTTTATGACAGGTGCAGGCCCACTGACATTAGTGTGCTTTTTTGCTTGTGTTGCCGTTTTCGCGGGCATGAACCTTGGTTTTGCCGATGCCATCTTCACTAAGTTATCTTTTTTTAGCGCCGTTGCGGACAGTGATGTAAACCAAGTGTGGCGGGTATTCACCCCAAGCTTAATGCACTTTTCTGCTATGCATATTATCTTTAATTTGCTGTGGTGGTGGTACTTAGGCGGTAAAATTGAAACAAATTTGGGGACTAGACCGTTACTGTTTTTATTAGTTGTCGCGGGCACTTTGCCTAATATTGTGCAGTTTTACATGACAGGACCTAATTTTGGTGGCTTGTCTGGCGTCGTGTACGCTGTGGTAGGTTACACTTGGCTAATGGGTATTCGTAAACCTAGCTGCGGTATTAGTTTGCCGCAATCTTATATGGGATTTATGCTCGTTTGGTTGGTTCTCGGCTTTACTGATGTGTTAGGCATGCCAATTGCGAATGGCGCCCACATTGCAGGGCTTTGTGTTGGGTTAGCTCAAGCATTATTTGATAGTAGAACCTCACCAACAACTAAAACCAGCTAACCATAAATAAAAATGCCACTTTAAGTGGCACTCTTTTTATCATTAATCCGCTTATAGTCACAATACAGCTCAGCACAAATCACTAAGCCATTTCGAGTACTTTATTAACCAGCTTCTCAATACCAATATGTGCCTCTAAAATCGACGTTGCTAGCATATACGCAGGTGTACTGACGATTTTATTGACCTCATCCACAACAATATCTTCAACTTGCACATTTTTATGCTTACCGCCCATTTCAGTAAATGCATGAGCCGTTTCAGAATCGGTTCCAATTGTACCTATAGCGCCTGCGCCGTAAATATTCGGGATCATCACCGGTGAAATACACACAAAGCCGACAGGTTTATGCGCTAAAGCAAACTCACGAATAAAGTTTTCTACAATTGGCTGAATATGGCAATTACTGCCTGTAGTTGCAAAATTAGATAAGTTTTTAGCCGCACCAAAACCGCCAGGGATCACCAAACCATCAAATTGACTTACCTCTAATGTACTTGCATTAAGTACTTCACCACGAGCGATCCGCGCAGACTCAACCAATACATTACGGGTTTCGTCGGTGTTGACCTCACCGGTTAAATGATTCACCACATGCATTTGAGTTATATCTGGAGCAAAACATTGATATTGCGCCCCCGCTCGCGTTATCGCCAGTAGGGTTAATACAGCCTCGTGAATTTCAGTTCCATCAAATACCCCACAGCCACTCAGTAAAACAGCAATCTTTTTCATGACATCTTCCTTCAACTTTTAATTGATAATGTAAAATTTACAACAAAAAACCAACAAAACGATTGATCTGATTAAAAATCGTGCTAACTTAGAACGTCGAATTTGCTAGATGCCTTTTTTTTAGTCATAAAACATCACTGAATTCGATTGTGACTTAACTGACATCAATAAAAAAGTCCACAAATTAGTAATATTTATTAGAAATAATATTTAGCTCACAAAAATAAAAAAAGAACATATAACTCAACTAGTTACTGATTTCGTTTCAAGCCGTAAGAAAATCTATCCAACAACGTTGATTAATTCACTCACAGACTTATCCACAGGCTGAGAGTCTTTTGGTGTGGCTGATTGTTGGCTTTTCTCTATAAAATTGCCCACAAAACCTCACTAGATGCACAACGAGTCAAACGTTACGGTTATTGATCACTATCTTGGGTAAATAACTGACAATCTCACAAGCATCTTGAGGTGCTGTGGGTATAATGTCATCCTATTAGTCTCGCAAAATACTGAACACGAATATTAATTATGCCAACGATTCCCAATAACCCGCTCATCTTAGTTGATGGTTCATCTTATCTTTATCGCGCTTATTATGCGCCGCCTCATTTAACCAATTCAAAAGGTGAAGCAACAGGCGCGGTTTACGGTGTTGTTAACATGCTTCGTAGTTTATTAAGCCGTTACAGCCCTAGCCATATCGCTGTTGTTTTTGATGCTAAAGGCAAAACTTTCCGCAACGATATGTACGGTGAATACAAAGCCCAGCGCCCACCTATGCCCGATGATCTGCGTAATCAAATAGAACCATTACACAGAATCATTCACGCAATGGGTTTACCTTTGATCAGTATTTCTGGTGTGGAAGCCGATGATGTGATCGGAACCATCGCTCTTCAAGCCAGTAAAGAAGGCCGGGCGACATTAATCAGTACCGGCGATAAAGACATGGCACAGCTAGTGAATGAGCATGTCACGTTAATCAATACCATGACAGATACCATTATGGGCCCTGAAGAGGTCAAAACGAAATATGGTGTCGGTCCCGATAGAATAATCGATTTCTTAGCTCTCATGGGCGACAAGTCAGATAACATTCCAGGTTTACCTGGGGTTGGTGAGAAAACCGCGCTGGCGATGTTGCTTGGCATGGGAAGTGTAGAAAATATTTTAGCTGACCCACAAAGCGTCGTTGAAGTTGGCTTTAGAGGCTCAAAAACCATGCCGGCTAAAATCATCGAAAACGCCGACATGTTAAAGCTGTCATATGAACTGGCGACCATTAAAACCGATGTCGAGTTAGCACAAGACTGGCATCAAATGACAGTCAAGCCTCAAGACCGTGATGAACTCATTAAATCCTTCGGTGAAATGGAATTCAAACGTTGGTTAGCAGAAGTACTCGATAATAAACAACCCCGCGGTACCATCAGCCAAGATAGCGAAGAAGAGGTCATCGTATCGCCAACCATTGAAGCTGAGTATGAAACGATTCTGACCATGGAAGCGCTTGATAAATGGATTGAAAAGCTTAACAGCGCCGAACTGATAGCGATTGATACCGAAACCACCAGTCTCAACTACATGGAAGCGGAACTTGTTGGTTTATCATTTGCTACCGAAGCAGGCAAAGCAGCCTATTTACCTTTAGCGCATGATTACCTTGATGCGCCGCTGCAAATTGATAAAGCCAGCGCGCTTGAAAAACTACGTCCGATCCTTGAAGGCGATACACCGCAAAAAGTAGGTCAAAACCTCAAGTATGATATGAGTATTTTAGCCAACGCAGGTATTAGCCTCAAAGGTATACGCTTTGACACTATGCTCGAATCCTATGTGTTTAATTCAATCGCATCGCGTCACGACATGGACGGTTTAGCGTTAAAATACCTTGGCCATAAAAATATTAGTTTTGAAGAAGTCGCTGGCAAAGGCGCAAAGCAACTGACTTTTAATCAAGTTCATTTGGATATTGCTGGGCCATACGCCGCTGAAGATGCCGATATCACCCTGCGTTTACATCAACATCTATGGCCAAGGCTTGAAAAAGAACCAGAACTGGCCAGTGTATTTAATGAGCTAGAATTACCGTTAATTAAAGTATTGTCTGATGTAGAACGTCAAGGCGTATTGATTGATTCAATGCTACTTAGCCAGCAAAGTGGTGAGTTAGCCAAAAAGCTTGATGACCTAGAAAATAAAGCCTACGAAATTGCCGAGGAAAAATTTAACCTAGCTTCACCAAAGCAACTACAAACACTATTTTTTGAAAAACTAGGTTATCCAATAAAGAAGAAAACCCCTAAAGGTGCACCATCAACAGCAGAAGATGTGTTAATCGAACTAGCTCTTGATTACCCTTTACCTAAAGTTATTCTTGAACATCGTAGCCTAGCCAAATTAAAGAGCACTTATACTGACAAACTGCCACTTATGGTTAATGCCACAACTGGCAGAGTGCATACCAGTTATCACCAAGCAAATGCTGCAACGGGTCGTTTGTCATCAAGTGAGCCAAACTTACAGAATATTCCGATCCGTACTGAAGAAGGTCGTCGTATTCGCCAAGCTTTTATTGCCCCTGCAGGTCGTAAAATTTTAGCTGCCGATTACTCGCAAATAGAACTGCGGATCATGGCTCATTTGTCTCAAGATGCAGGCTTGCTAACCGCATTCGCAGAAGGCAAAGATATTCATAAAGCTACCGCAGCAGAAGTATTTGGGGTGCACTTTGAAGAAGTCACCACCGAGCAACGTCGCCGCGCTAAAGCGGTTAACTTTGGCTTAATTTATGGAATGTCTGCGTTTGGTTTAGCCAAACAGCTAGATATTCCGCGCAATGAAGCACAAAAGTATATCGACACGTATTTTGCTCGCTATCCAGGTGTACTCAAATACATGGAAGAAACCCGAGCCATCGCAGCTGAATTAGGTTATGTATCGACATTATTCGGACGTCGTTTATACTTGCCTGAAATCAACGACCGTAATGCAATGCGTCGTCAGGCAGCTGAACGTGCAGCGATTAACGCTCCGATGCAAGGAACAGCAGCAGACATCATCAAAAAAGCCATGATAGCCATTCACCAGTGGATTAACCAAGACACTCAAGGTGAAATTACCCTGATTATGCAAGTACACGATGAATTAGTGTTTGAAGTCGATGAGGCCCAGGCTGAAACCCTCAAAACAAAAGTGTGTGACTTAATGGCACAAGCAGCATCATTAGATGTGACCTTATTAGCAGAGGCTGGCATTGGCGACAATTGGGATGAAGCCCACTAGTCATTGACTTAGGTTATGTTGGTAAAATAAACGTCAGTAGTTAAAAACATAAATACCGTATTCATTAGAATGCGGTATTTTTATTTGGACATTGTAACTATGGCTAAACTGAACAAAAATGGACTGAAATGAACGTTTAGCGCAATAAACCCCCTATCCTCTAAGCCTCCAACTATGACTCAACCGATGTCTCAATGACTAATTTAACGATAAATAATGACGCAGTTTCATCGTTCTAAGCGGCAAATAAAGACTATTTTGGGTTTGCAGTCACAGTTATTGTATCTTTTTATGAAAAACAGTTTTTCATTTTAAGGCGAATAAGCTATTATATTCGTCGTAGGGTACAGAGGTTAAGATGTTCAATCTTTCAAACCTTTATTTCACTAGCGATAGTGACTAGCCAAATTCGGCGCCCCAGCAACTTAGGTTGCTGGGGCTTTTTTTTGATTTTTTTTTCATCATTAAAAATATTTAGAGTAAATACTTTAATATTGATTAAAAAACAGTTATTATGTCGTCATTGAGCGTCATCAAATTGAGTTGATGGCACTTGAGTCTTGTTGAATTTAGCTTCTCCCCAAAAGAGCTAATTTATTTGTACCGATGGCCGTTTGGTTATCGGTTTTTTTTTGCTTAAAAATCATCATTGTTACAATATAGAAAACACAGACGCAAAAAAGCCGACATCGCTGCCGGCTCTTGGTTTTGCTAATCTATATCATACTACTCGACTACTATTCTGGTGCTAACTCCGACGCTGACGCTTGCTCAGCCTTCTGCTCAGCTAACCATTCAGGATGACACCAATCGTTTAAGATGCTCAGCACTTTGGGTTTACCGGTGCCTTTTAGCGATGACAACGTCTCAACTTGCACCTTATCACCAAACTCTTTTAAGGCTGCACGCACATCATTAACAGTTTTCATTTTGACGCTTTGAGTCAATTTATCCGATTTGGTTAATAATGCTAATACTGGAATGTTACTTAATACTGCCCATTCAATCATTTGCATATCGAGATCTTTCAATGGATGACGGATATCCATCAATACCACCACGCCACTTAAACAAGCGCGCTTTTGTAGGTACTCGCCAAGCGCCTCTTGCCACTTATGTTTTAATGCTAAAGGAACTTGCGCAAAACCATAGCCAGGTAAATCGACTAAACGGCGATCATCATCTAGCTGAAACACGTTGATCAATTGGGTTCGACCCGGTGTTTTACTGGTTCGAGCTAAACTTTTTTGTTCAGTAAGCGCATTTAACGCGCTGGACTTACCGGCATTAGAGCGCCCAGCGAATGCAATCTCCACCCCGATATCCCCAGGAAGATACTGATCTAAATGCGCAATATCTGGCGCACTGATTAAAAACTTAGCCCTACGGAAATCGATACGAGAATCTGTCACTCTTAACTCCAATTAAATTACTTCTAGTAAACGCATTACCATAAATTTTTAACAATTGCTTACTTTTGCACGTTTTCGTGTAAAATATTAGCCTGATCACATTATATACCCAAGCAACGCTAATATGTGTGATGTAGTCATAAATGATCTAGCTCTTCACTAGCATCGTAAACTACATCAAAGCGCTTGGAAAAACATTTTACCACGCTTGCGGGTCTTCCTAGTAAGCTCAGGACAATAAATTAACTAGAAGTTGGAACGCCATGAAAAAGTTAGCTCTTGCGCTGTCTGTAGTCGCCGCTATGTCATCACCAGTTATGGCTGAAGGTAATGCTGAAGTAGGCAAAACTAAAGCAATCGTATGTTCTGCCTGTCACGGTGTTGACGGCAATAGCATGATTGATATGTATCCTAAATTAGCAGGCCAACACCCTGCATATCTTGAAAAACAATTAACAGAATTCCGATTAGCGGCTAAAACCGGTGGTGCTGAAGGTCGTATGGACCCAATCATGATCGGTATGTCAATGGGTCTAAGCGATGAAGACATTGCTGACATTTCAGCATTCTTCGCTAGCCAAGTAAAAGTTGTCGCCGACGTTGCCGATGTACCTGCCGCAGGTGAAAAACTGTACAAAGGCGGTGATGCCGCTCGTGGTATTACGGCATGTGTTGCATGTCATGGACCTGAAGGTGAGGGCGCAGAAGCTGCTGGTTTCCCTGCTGTTGGTGGTCAACATGCTAACTACATCAAAATTCAGCTAACAAAATTCCGTGATGCTAGTCGTCACAATGATTTAAACGGCATGATGCAAGATGTAGCTAAAAAGTTATCTGATGCCGATATCGATGCATTATCTAAATATATTTCAAGCATTAAGAACTAATACTACGAAATATTAGACAATAAAAAATGGGCTTTCGAGCCCATTTTTTACACTTCAAAGTTTACGTTGACGTCAACTTCATCGATTATTACTTGACAGCGTTCACACTTTTAGCGTTAAATACACCCCGTACCGAGGTAAACCCAGCTGTTTGTAATATAAATCTAATAACATCAAGCAGGTTTCGGACAGATACATTTAAGATATAAGAATAAAGATAATTCATAATAATAATAATTTAAGACCACTCACTAATAATAACAATATGAGTCGAGATTTCATTTTGAAATACAGGTCGTAAAATTTGTAAGGAATAGACCGATTGGTCGACATGCTATTTAGCACTGCCTTACACAACAGAGTGACTGATAGCCCAGAGTATTATTTGAAGGATTCAAATAATAGCAAACAAAGCTTATTGCTGAGGATGCACCCGCTGGAAGCTTTATCGCTCGAAGGTATAAAGTAACAAGGATGGTTAACTAATGTCATTGAAGACAATTAGGATAATGATGCGTCATTGAAGACCATCTACGGAAGCTGTAGTCAGGACGGCAACAGAATATAAAAAAGCGTCATTGATGACCAATAACAATTAAAAACGGCATGGAAAGCAAAATAAATAAAGATCTGACCGGGATAGTCACATAGCAAGTACGGATACTTGGAATCAGAATAAAGTGCGTTAAGCACTATTTTACGAGGCGGCAGTTTATACTGTCGCCTTTTTTTATGCTTAAATGGCCTCAATATCAACTTCATTTCAAATACTTACTTTAAATTAACCGTATACGCTATATAATCGTTTATTAAGTCAATACCTAGGTACTGCTGTATTTGATGAATGTATGCCCGCTCTGTAATCATTGTGCTCAATTTTTTGTTCAAGACAAAAAAAGAGCTTTCTACATCTGCGAACGCTGTGGCTTAGTCTTTGCTAACCCAAAATCACATCTTATGCCCGATATTGAGCGTCAGCGTTACGGTCGAGCACAAAAGTCGTCGAATCAAAAACCATTATCGCAATTTATACTGCCACTATTAGGCCAAATATCTCAGCAACAGAGCGGCGCGTTAACTGGCCTTAATTTTGGCCGCTTACTTGACGAACAGAGCAGGCAATCCATTGTTGATGCTGGTCATCTTGTTAATCAGTACGACCCATTCTTTGCTGCAGATCAGTCGGTACTGAAACATAGCTATGATTTTGTATGTTGTTACCGGGTATTCGAACACTTTCGTCATCCACACCGTGAATGGAAGTTACTCAATCAGCTGGTTAAGCCCAATGGCTGGTTAGCAATAAGTACACCTTTATTGACCGATCAAGACCATTTTGCTAAATGGCATTACAAAAACAATCCAACTCATGTAAGCTTTTATCAGCAACAGACATTCGAATATTTAGCATTAAATAGTGATTTTGAGCTATTATTTGCATCGAAAGATCTGGTTTTGATGCAAAAATCATCAAAATCTGATATAAAGCGCATCCTTATTTAGTGCCTTGTAGAAATTGCTCTGCAAGGACGTGTTTAGAAAACCTAACGAGAACATCATGGCTCGCAGTAAAAAAACTCGCAAAGGCGGCGAAAACGGCGCTAAGTTTGCACCTAGAGTAAAAAAAGTTGATCGCAACGCGGTCGATGGTAAAAAATCTGAAACCGGCCGTAAATCAGGCAGCCGTCACAATGAAACGTTGCTTAAACAAGCATCTGGTAACACTTCGGTTAAGAGTAAAGATGTACGTCATGGCAGCAAAAAGCCGGTGGCACTCACTTTACCAACAACGGTTACTGCGCCATTAGTAGTTAAGCCTAAGCAGCCTAAACTGACTGACGAACAGAAGTTATTGAAACTTGAAGACGATCCAAGACTAAATCAGTTACTTGACCAACTTGAAGAAGGTCGTGATTTATCTGACACTGATCAAAAGTGGTTGAATGTTCAGTTAGACAAAATTGAGCAACTGATGTTGAGCTTAGGCCTTACTGAAGGTGATGATACACCAACACAAAGCCCTAAAAAGCAACTGAGCGATGATGAACTATTAAATCGTTTTGAATCAGGTGCCGATCTGCTTAAAGATTATCAGCAGAAAGATTAATCTGCTCGATGAAAGTAATACCAAGCTATTTCTTGGTTTGATATCAGAAAACTGGCGCATATCGCGCCAGTTTTGTATTCAAAAAAGGATAAATTGTGTCTACAACCGCCATCGTTATTGCTTTACTCATTATTGTTGCCCTTGCTACCTACGCAGCACACTTACTGTTAACGCTTAAACGTAAAACACAAGCTAACCAACAAGCACTTTCTGAACGTAAGGCTAAAGCCGACGAGCGTAGACAGCAAATACTGACTGATATCCGTTACATTGCAGCAGCAATGCTAGAAGACCGTTGTGAACTGTCTGAAGGCGTTATGCGCATAGGTAAACTATTTGATGCATTATCCTTATCAGAACAAGTTATGGCAGACTTCCCTAACCTGTTTACCCATTATGAGCTAATTAGAAACCATCCCATCATGGAAGCACGTAAAGAGTTACCAAAACAACAACGGATGAAGTTTGATTTTGAGCGGATGAAATCAGAAGCAGAGTTAGAACGGGTTATTCTAGACGAAGCAAAACACATAGCCGAGTTTGATAAGCCAACCACTCATTAGCGCAACATATTAGTTAACCTGAACTCGAGATAAGAGTTCAGGAGGTCATAATAAAAAACACAATCTTAGTCACTATCGCTATCAAACTTGTTATTTATTCTGCTAACAAGATGAAATAACGCGTCAATAGCTAGCCAATGACAAGTTTGCAGCAACATAACTAATCACATTTATCTCATGCCTTAGCTCAATTGAGGTTAAGCATGAAATTAGTACGATTGCAGGCTATGCTGATAACACATCAGCTAAAATACGCATCAGCAGATGCCAGCAACAAATTAACGTCAATTAACCACACCAGTTTGGCTGACAAATTGAAATAACAAGAAGCTTTATAAAGCTCAATGATTGGGATCACACTATGTTCAGTTCACTTTGCTTAGGATTACTCAAAATACTGGGTTGGAAATTTGACGGCCAACTCGATAAAACTAAGCCATGCGTCATTATTGTTGGCCCACATACCAGTAACTGGGATTTCATCATTGGTATTATCGCCCGCAGTGCCTTAGGCACCAAAATCCACTTTTTAGGTAAGCATCAGCTGTTTATTCCGCCTTGGGGATGGCTTTTTCGCGCCATGGGCGGCAGCCCTGTCGATAGACGTAAATACAATAACTTAGTTGATGGTGTGGTGCTGTTATTCCAACAAGATCCACGGTATAAACTGGCCTTAGCTCCTGAAGGGACACGTAGCCCAGTAACCCGCTGGAAAAGTGGTTTTTATCATATTGCAGCCAAAGCGGATGTTGATATAGTGCCAATCGGATTAGATTTTGGCCGCAAAGCGGTTGTGATTGCCAAACCGTTAAGACCGACGGGAGATATTGAACGCGAAATAAATCAGTTAATGGATTTTTACCGTTCAATCAAAGGTTATCATCCAAAAATGGTTCCTGATTATCAGCAGAAATAGCACTGAAATAAATAACGCTCAATTAGCTTATATTGATTAATCAGAAGTGCGACAGTGTTGGATATACAAGAAGTGTCTTACACAGTATTCAGCGTTTTTTATAACACGTTTTCTAAACTCTCAGCGGCTAACACGTAGCTGCCGCCTAAACGTATAACATGCGTTGGCGTATGGATCCGCACTAAAGATAGCACTAGCCGAGTCGACTCTTGCGAGATGAACACCGGAGACTCACCCCAAAAGGTTACCCCAGCTAAATCAAACCTACTGCGAGTACTGTTAATCTCACCCAAAAAGTCAGTGTCTGTGGCGCTAATAGTACTGCGGGTGATCTTCATCTTTTTCTGCTGCACGCCTATGTGGCTAGACTTGATTGTTACAATCGAATCACTCATCGTGAGTTGGTTGACATCAACATTGTCAATGAACACCAATTTACAGTCTTCAATAAAGAGCTGATCATAATGCCCAGAAAAATATTGTTGGCTATCTTGATAGCATTTGCCAATACGCTGACTGCTATTTTCTGAATGTTGATCACGAGCCAAAGCTTTAGCATTAGAAGGAGAAGTCGATGCTAGACCCGTTAATAACATTTGATTAAAGATGTGTTGGTGAGACTTCATCGGTACATGCCCTGCACCAGCAATAACCTTTAGCTGTGCAGTAGGTAATACATGCAGCAGTGCTTCAGCGGTACGCAGTGGCGCAACTTGATCATCGGCGCCCCAAATTAACTGCGTCGTGGGCATCTGTTGGTAATTAAGCACTGAGAAGTTTTGTTCCATTAATGCTAATGCCGCATTAGTGTTGGTTTGTTCGCCAATGGTAATATTACGAATAGACTCATTACGACTTAACCATTTCGTTGGATCTAACCCCGTTCCGGTTTTCTCAAGTATCTTATCTGCAAAATTATCAACCCGCGCTAACACTCGGCGTAAGCCTTGTGGTAATTCGCTATTAGCTATATCTCGCTTCGAAATCTGTTTTAAGTAGGCAGTCCGGTCCAAAATACCAGCAGCATCTACCAGCACAAGTTGTTCAATTTTGCCGGGGTACTGGCTAGCATAGTATAAGCTAATCGCCGCCCCCATCGAATGTCCCACAAGATGTACCTGAGCATTGGGATGGCGATAATGGCTAATAACCCAATCGATCACCTTGGCATATTCTTTAGGTGAATAGGTAAATACAGCACCTTGCGATAGACCAAAACCAGGTAAATCGATAGCAACTACATGATACTGCTTTGCTAACGCAGGAATCACCGTTAACCAGTCTTTAGAAGCCAACTCCCCTAAGCCGTGAATAAGAACAACGGTGTCACGGTGCTCAAGCCCTGCTTGTAGCACAAACAGCGGGGTTTGATGGCTCGGTACTATTACACGTTCAAAGTGGTAGCTTGTTGGGTAATCAGCTAACTCTGCGGCGGTTAACGGTTCGGCTGTCACTGGTTTTGCAGCGCCTATTGAGCGAACTTGCCTATTGATGTCATTAAACCAATTAGCTTGCACGGGCATCGCCGACCACAGCAACAGCAATGATACTAATACCAATAATTTAACCACTGCAGATATCGCCTATCAGACAGCTTATCAATGCTGTTCGGTCCATTGCTTTATACTGCGAAGGTCTGTACCTGTCGGGTTTTGGAATGCACGCAAACCAAACTCAGGTAGCACGGCAAAAATGTGGTCAAAAATGTCTGCCTGAATTGCTTCATAGTAGGTCCAGCGAATGTCATTGGTAAAAATATACAGCTCTATCGGCAAACCTTCAGTGGTTGGTGCTAGCTGCCTTACCATTAAGGTCATGTCTTTATGTACTTTGTCATGACGACGTAAATACTCTTGTAAGTATGCTCTGAATGTTCCGATATTAGTTAAGCGGCGGCCATTCACCTTCATATCAATATCGCTCACGTTGGCATTGGCAACACTGATTTCACTGAACACTTGTGGTAAATACTCTTTCAAATAATTGACTTTGCCTAAGCGGATACGTTCGTCATCGGTCAAAAACTGAATGCTATTTACGTCGATATTGATTGATCGCTTAATCCGTCGACCACCCGACTCGGACATGCCGCGCCAGTTCTTAAATGCATCTGACACCAATGCATAAGCTGGGATCATGGTGATGGTATTGTCCCAGTTTCGTACTTTAACTGTGGTCAACGTTACATCTTCAACTGCGCCATCTGCAGCGTATTTATCCATTTGGATCCAATCGCCTTTACTCACCATGCGGTTAGCAGCAAGCTGAATCCCAGCAACGAAGCCCAAAATGGTGTCTCGAAACACCAACATGACCAAACCGGTAGCAACACCTAAACCACTAAAGAAATAAATAGGCGACTGGTCGGCTAGAATGGCAAAAACAACAATTAACCCAATAAAAAATAGGAATAACTTAGTCAACTGAACAAAACTTTTTACCGGTAAACGGCGATTAACATGATTAATATCAGCAATTTCATCAATCGCATTTAACCCGCTATACACAGCTCGAATAATAAAAAACACTAACAACGCGCTAAGGAAACGATCAATAAAAGCGCTGATCAACTCATGCTCGGTGAGCACAATAGGGATCAATAAATCGAGGATTAAAATGGGGATCAAAATAGCGAGACGTTCAAACACATTAAAGCGCATGAAAATATCGTCCCAAGTGACCGAAGACCGGCGGATCACTGCATTCACACCGTGAACTACAAATCGATGGGTAATGTAATAACTTAAACCTGCCACAATCACACAAGCCAAAATTAATATCGATGTCGCGACACCATCCGATGGTTGGCTATTAATACCCAAACGGGTTAACCAAGCCGCAATTTCAATCCGCACTTCTGTATTCACAAACAAATCCTTAGCTACGTTTGCCCTTTACTCAATCAAAAGACGTAAATTAAACCGCATAAATGCAAGCAAACATTCACAGGCTTATCAGTGTGCTCATTATGCATGGTGTTGATGTATAACGTTACCGAAACATCGACTCTATCGGTCAAGATGATAAATTTAATGCAAGTTACTATTTTCATGATTATGTTAACAGTTGCAATGAATGTGAGTATACCCAAACAAGATTAAACAAAAATTAGCTTTGATGCGATGGCAATAAAAGACAATAAAAAAGGACCTTGCGGTCCTTTGTCAAATTACTCTAAACATATCCTGTTCATGACATGTAGTTTCACTCAATTAAAAACTCGGTAACATGCCCTGCGGTAGCAATCGGTTAAAACTGGCGCTATACAACAAGTCGACCGAGTTCTCAATATCAGGTGAAAAATAACGGTCCTTATCATAAAACGTCACTATTTCACGAAGCTCGGCTTTGGCCATTGCTACGGCGGCGCTTGGTTGCAAAGGCTTTCTAAAGTCTAACCCTTGCGCAGCAGCTAACAACTCAATAGCCAATACTCCACGGGTATTTTCGCTCATGTAGCGTAAACGTCGTGCGGCAAATGTCGCCATCGACACATGATCTTCTTGGTTTGCCGATGTCGGCAAACTGTCTACCGAGGCAGGATGTGCATAGGTTTTGTTTTCCGATGCAAGTGCAGCCGCGGTGACCTGAGCAATCATAAAGCCAGAATTTACCCCACCGTTATCCACTAAAAATGGCGGTAGCTTAGACAAACTAGAATCAATCAACAACGCCATTCTACGCTCCGAAATTGAGCCCATTTCAGCAATCGCAATCGCGAGGTTATCAGCCGCCATCGCAACGGGTTCGGCATGGAAGTTACCGCCCGAAATAATATCGCCCGTATCTTGGAACACCAATGGATTATCAGTAACGCCGTTTGCCTCAGCGCCAAGCACTTCTGCTGCTTGACGAATTTGGGTTAAGCACGCACCTAATACCTGTGGCTGACAGCGCAGTGAATATGGGTCTTGCACTTTTTCGCAATTGGTATGACTTAGGCTAATTTCCGATTCGTTAGTGAGCAAATGACGGAAAATGGCTGCTGAGTCAATTTGGCCTTTTTGTCCACGCGCAGCATGAATGCGCGCATCAAACGGACTACGACTGCCCATAGCGGCTTCAACACTCATGGCGCCAATAATTGAACTGGCGGCAAACAAGTCTTCTGCATTAAACAAACCTTCAAGCGCCAGCGCTGTTGAGGCTTGCGTACCATTCAGTAACGCTAACCCTTCTTTGGCTGCTAATTCAATAGGTTTTAGCCCAGCAATCTCAAGACCTTCCACTGCTGAGATAATCAGCCCCTGATAGCTCATTTCGCCTTCACCTAACAAAGGTAAACACATGTGAGCTAATGGCGCTAAGTCACCCGATGCCCCGACTGAGCCTTTTTCTGGCACACACGGATACACTCCGGCATTCACTAGCTGAATGAGAAACTCGATAACCTCTAAACGAATACCTGAAAAACCGCGGCTTAATGAGTTAATTTTTAAAACCATCATTAAGCGCACGGTAGCATCTTGCATGTATTTACCAATGCCAGCTGCGTGGGACAATACAATAGAGCGTTGCAATAATTGCAGATCTTCTGGAACAATTTTAGTGTTGGCTAACAAGCCAAAGCCAGTATTGATACCGTAAACAGTACGGCCTTCACGTAATACTTGCTGGACGATTTCAGCACTTTGATTAATGTCTTTAATCGCTTCTTTCGCAAGGGTCAGCTTGACACTATTACGGCTGATCGCACGAGTCTGCGCTAATGTCAGCGTACCTGGAATAAGTTCAAATGAATAAGTCGACATGGATTAAGCTCCTAACATTGGCAGGTCTAAGCCTTGCTCTTTGGCACAATTTTTTGCAATGTCATAGCCAGCATCTGCATGACGCATTACCCCAGTAGCAGGGTCGTTCCACAATACTCTGCCTAAACGTACCGCAGCTTCATCGGTTCCGTCGGCCACTATCACCACCCCAGAATGTTGACTAAAGCCCATACCAACGCCGCCACCATGATGCAATGACACCCAAGTTGCACCACTAGCCGTATTGAGTAAGGCATTCATTAATGGCCAATCTGACACCGCATCAGAGCCGTCTAACATGGCCTCGGTTTCACGATTTGGGCTGGCAACTGAGCCAGAATCTAAGTGATCACGGCCAATAACAATCGGTGCCGATAACTCACCGTTTTTGACCATTTCATTAAAGGCTAACGCTAAGCGGGCACGGTCTTTAAGTCCGACCCAGCAAATGCGTGCAGGTAAACCTTGAAACGCAATACGCTCACGCGCCATGTCTAACCAATTGTGTAACTGCGGATTATCTGGAATCAGCTCTTTGACTTTGGCATCTGTTTTGTAGATATCTTCCGGATCGCCAGACAAGGCTACCCAACGGAATGGTCCAATACCTTCACAAAATAACGGCCGTACATATGCTGGTACAAACCCAGGGAAATCGAACGCATTCGTTACGCCTTCTTCAAAGGCCATTTGGCGAATATTGTTACCATAATCTGTGGTTGCTGCACCGGCTGCCTGCAATGCCAACATTGCTCTAACTTGCACCGCCATTGATTGCTTCGCCGCTTTAACAACTGCCGCTTCGTCAGTTTTACGCATTTTAGCAGCGTATTCTAAGCTCCAGCCTTGAGGTAAATAGCCGTTTAATGGGTCGTGTGCGGAGGTTTGATCGGTTACCACATCAGGCACAATGCCGCGGGTCACTAGCTCAGTAAACACATCGGCAGCATTGGCTAATAAGCCGACTGAAACAGGCTTGCCACTTTGGTTTGCTGCGTAAATCATCGCTAATGCTTGATCTAATGAAGTGGCTTTTTTGTCGACGTAACCAGTACGCATGCGAAAATCGATACGGGTTTCATCTACTTCACAGGTTAATACCGAATAACCCGCCATAGTACCAGCCAGTGGTTGTGCGCCACCCATGCCGCCTAAACCGCCGGTTAAAATCCACTTACCCGCTGACGAGCCATTAAAGTGCTGTTTAGCCATGGCGACAAACGTTTCGTAAGTACCTTGCACAATGCCTTGCGAACCAATATAAATCCACGAACCCGCAGTCATTTGGCCATACATGGCCAAACCTTTCTTATCCAGTTCGTTAAAGTGTTCCCAGTTAGCCCAATGTGGCACTAGGTTTGAATTAGCAATAATGACCCGTGGCGCATTGCTATGAGTGGTAAACACCCCAACAGGTTTACCAGACTGCACCAATAAGGTTTGATCGTCTTCAAGGCGTTTAAGCACCTCAATAATTTTGTCGTAGCTTTGCCAGTCGCGCGCGGCGCGGCCAATGCCGCCGTACACCACTAAATCTTCTGGGCGTTCGGCAACATCAGGGTGTAAGTTGTTCATTAACATGCGCATCGCGGCTTCGGTTAGCCAACTTTTACACTGTAATTGAGTACCGTGCGGCGCAATAATGCGACGGCTTGGATCGTGTCGTTTATCCATATGTTCCTCTTCAACTGAGTTTATTCAGTTTGGTTTTTTATTGGTCTTGTTGTTTATGTTTAATGTCTTACGGTTTTCATTTTCGATACCACCATTTAACGCGCAAAGGTTAAATGGCCGCCTAGTTTAAATTTGCTGCCCGGATGAACTAAACGAGCAAAACTGACCACTCCTTGGCGTGACCAAGTACGACGTAAAATTTGTAAACAGGGTTCCGTTGCCGCAATGGCTAAACGTTGTTGTAACAGCTCGTTAGCCATAATGGCTTCAACGGTATGTTTAGCCTCTGTCAGTGGTGCCACCGCCGATAAATATTCATGTGGAGTATGTGAACTAAAATCTTGTTGTAGGTAATCAGGCACAAGCAGTGGGTTCACATAACGCTCTTCAACTTGTAATGGTAAGCCTTGTTCGCAATGTACCAACACCGAATAAAATACAGGGCTGCCCAATTCCAGCCCCAGAGCATTAGCCACCGCAGTGCTGGCCTCAATTTGTGTCAATTCAAGCTGGTTAACACTGTAGCCATGGCCACGGTCTTTTATCTCGTCGGCAATATTACGAATAGCCAGCAATGACGATTGCGACTTTAAACCTGCCACAAAAGTGCCCACTCCTTGAGTGCGCTCTAGCACGCCCGATTCAACCAGTTCAGTTAACGCCCGCCTTGCTGTCATACGGCTACAGGCAAACAATTCAGTTAACTGATTTTCAGACGGCACTCGGTCGTTTTCTTGCCATTCGCCCGTTTCAATACGGCTCAAAATGAATTGTTTTATTTGGGCAAACTTTGCTTGGGCCATATCAGCAGCTCTCGGTTTTTTAGACAATAATGTCATTGCTGTTTAAAAACACATCATTCATCCTACCTTGTATATACAAGTTAAAACAAGTATTGTTTAGCAATCAATAATTAATGCATTTTTAGGGGTTTTCATGTCGTGGGATCAAGTGTGGATTGATGTAAACGTGGCCACCATGGATACCAATATCCAAGGGGCTTACGGCGTAATACCTCAAGCGGCTATCGCAGTAAAAGATGGCAAAATTGCTTGGGTTGGCCCGCGCAGTGAACTACCTGAATTTGATGTACTGGCAACCCCAGTTTACAGAGGCAAAGGCGGCTGGATAACACCAGGGCTTATCGATGCACACACACACTTAGTCTTTGCTGGTAATCGCGCTAACGAATTTGAACAACGTTTACAAGGCGCGACTTACGCCGAAATAGCTCGCGCAGGTGGCGGCATAATCTCAACGGTTAATGCTTGTCGCGATGCTGATGAAGCCGAACTATTTGAACTAGGCCGACAACGCTTAAATGCCCTAGCCAGAGAAGGAGTCACCACGGTTGAAATTAAATCCGGTTACGGTTTAAACACTGAAACAGAACTTAAATTATTGCGCGTTGCGCGTGAGCTAGGTGAGCATCATCATATTGATGTAAGCACCACCTTCTTGGGCGCCCATGCTATTCCTCCAGAATATAAAGACAATGCAGATGCCTATATCGACCTCGTCGTTAATGACATGCTCCCTGCGGTAATCGCCGAAAACCTTGCTGATGCCGTTGATGTATTTTGTGAAAATATCGCCTTTAATCTTGAACAAACTGAGCGAGTATTAACTGCGGCTAAACAGGCCGGTCTGCAGATTAAACTGCATGCTGAGCAATTAACCAATATGGGCGGCAGCGCCTTAGCAGCCAAGCTTGGGGCTAAATCGGTCGATCATATTGAGTTTCTAGATGAAGCAGGTATTAAAGCCATAAGCGAAAGCGGTACCTGTGCAACCTTGTTACCCGGCGCATTTTACTTTTTACGTGAAACCCAATTACCACCAATCGACTTACTGCGCCAATACAAGGTGCCAATGGTTATTGCCAGCGATTTTAATCCGGGGTCATCGCCTATTTGCTCCACCTTATTAATGCTCAATATGGCTTGCACCTTATTCAGACTCACCCCAGAAGAAGCCTTACAAGGTGTGACCATTAATGCCGCAAAAGCACTTGGTATCGACAATAATGTCGGCAGTATTACCGTAGGTAAACAAGCTGATTTTTGTTTATGGGATATCACCACTCCTGCACAATTAGCTTATGCTTACGGGGTAAACCTGTGTAAAACCGTTGTCAAAAATGGTCAGGTAGTTGCGCTACCCAATTAAACGTTAAACCGTTAAATAATTGGGCTCAACTTTTCTCAATCAAATAACCCACAACTTCAGTTCAAACTCATAACTGATAGCAGTTCCACTGGCGATAATGTCTATCTCCAGTGGTGCTGCTATGTACGTCACCTCAAATCCCAACTTCAGATTTATTAAACTATTAGGCAATAAAACCGTGATTTTAAGGTCAGTTTCATTTAGGCTGACTAAATTAATGAACAATCGTTCAACTTATTGATGTCAGTGTCACTGGCAACAACAGTGAGATGAATACTCGATAAGTTCTTTTAACCAACATCACATTGCCAGAGGTTTTATGAAAATCCGTGTTTTAATATCGCTTGCGACAGCTTTTTTTATGCTTAATACCAGTAGCGCTTTTGCTAAAGATCCAGCAGATACTGCGGTGCAGCCACTATTGGTTAAGCCTAAAGTGATTATTTTTGATGTGAATGAAACCTTGTTAGATCTTGAAAATATGCGCGCCTCTGTGGGTAAAGCGCTTAATGGCCGTGAAGATTTATTGCCATTGTGGTTCTCAACCATGCTGCACCATTCTTTAGTGGTTTCAGCGACAGGTGATTACCAAACGTTTGGTAGTATTGGCGTTGCGTCATTGCAAATGGTCGCCGAAATCAACGGTATTGCCATCACACCAGAACAAGCTAAAACCGCCATTCTAACGCCACTTCGTTCATTACCCGCTCACCCAGATGTTGCAGAAGGTTTAGCTAAATTGAAGGCCCAAGGCTACAAACTAGTCACCTTAACCAACTCATCACTAGAAGGCGTAACCTTACAGCTTAAAAATGCTAATTTAAGCCAGTATTTTGATGCCAACTTAAGCATAGAATCTGTTGGGGTATTTAAGCCGCATTTAAAAACGTACCAATGGGCCATTAAAGATTTAGGCGTTAATGCAGATGAAGCGTTAATGGTTGCCGCACACGGTTGGGATATTGCCGGTGCAGATAAAGCAGGCTTACAAACCGCCTTTATTCGTCGCCAAGGTAAAGTGTTGTTCCCGCTAGCAGCGCAACCAGACTACAACGTACTGGATGTAAACGAATTAGCTAGCACCCTAGCTAAGTTCAACTAGCCTTAACGATTATCGCCCAGTATTAGCTGGGCGATAAATTTGCGCAGTAATGAGTCTTTCCTCTATATAGCCACATCAATCTCCCCCCCCCTCAAGACGACTTGCACGGCCCCTTGCCATTAACCATTAATTAACATTTAATGGATGCTGATTAATCGTCGTCATAAAAAGGGAAAACAGATGAGAAAGGAATATTTAGCGCTATCAGTGGCATTAAGTTTGGCTAGTTTAAGCGTAAACTGCATGGCACAAACCACACTGATGCATCACGTTAATGGCTACACGCTCGTTGACGGAAAACTGCAAACCTTCAATGCTATCCAATTTACTGACGACAAAATTGATCGACTATTTACCTTAAATCAAGCCTTACCGAGTGCAACTGATATCACCTCAATTGATGGTAAAGGTAAAACCTTACTGCCAGGGTTAATCGACGCCCACGGTCATGTGCTAGGTTATGGTTTGAGTTTATTAACCGCAGACTTAACCAACACCAGTAGCGAACAACAAGCTGTTGAACGCGCGCAAGTATTTAGTAAAAACAACCCAACTGACGGATGGCTAATGGGCCGCGGTTGGAACCAAGAATTATGGGACAGCAAACAATTTCCGACTAAAGAAAGTCTAGATAAAGCCTTTAAAGCTAATCCAGTGTCATTTGGCCGAGTTGACGGTCATGCCATTTGGGTTAACAGCAAAGCGTTAGCGCTCGCGGGAATTTCGTCAACCACAGTGGCACCAGAAGGCGGTGAAATTGTCAAAGACGAGCAAGGTAATCCTACCGGAGTGTTAATCGACAATGCGATGAACTTAGTGTTTAACATCGTCCCCGATCTCAATCAGCAGCAATTACAATCAACCTTAACCCTAGCGATGGATAGCCTAGCGTCATACGGGCTAACCAGTGTGCACGATGCCGGCATCAACATCGACAACATCAAGGCATACCAGCAATTAGCAGCGAACAATGCCATGAGCGTGCGGGTTAATGGCATGCTGTCAGTGGAAGACCCTCGCTTTACTAGCACTTTAAAACAAGGCCACATCACCACTGCCGATAACATGTTTAAAGTCGACAGCGTTAAAATATCAGCCGATGGCGCGCTTGGCAGCCGTGGTGCGGCATTAATCAAAGAATATTCAGACCAACCCGGCCATAAAGGCTTAATGCTGTATTCAGACGAGCAACTCGGCAAACTAATTTTACAGTCGATGAAAGCAGGCTTTCAGGTTAATACCCACGCCATTGGCGACAACGCCAATCAAGTGGTACTCGATAAATACCAAACCGCCATTGCAGCAACAGACTCAAAAGCATTACGCCATCGCATTGAACATGCACAAATTCTCGATTTAGCCGACATACCGCGTTTTGCCCAACTTGGGGTTATCGCATCGATTCAAGCAACCCACGCCACCAGCGACAAAAATATGGCCGAAAACCGTTTAGGTAAAGCCCGCTTGGCCGGTGCTTATGCGTGGCGCAAACTATTAAACGCTAATGCCGTCATCGCCAACGGTTCAGACTTCCCTATTGAATCGCCCAACCCATTTTTTGGATTGCATGCATCCGTAACCCGCCAAGACCATGTTAACCAACCACTCGACGGCTGGCTCGCCACAGAAAAACTATCACGTATCGAAGCACTCAAAAGCTTCACCATCGACGCCGCCTACGCAGGCCATCAAGAGCAGCTTTTAGGCTCATTAGAATCCAGTAAAAAAGCAGACTTTATCCTAGTCGAAGATGACTATTTTACAATCGACCCACAACAGATTTGGCAAAACAAAGTCATTGCCACCTGGGTCAACGGCCGGAAGGTATTTGCAAAAGAGTAAGCTGCATTGAGTAGGGTTTATTGATAAGTAAGATAAGTAGAATTGGTTTTAATAACGTTTCAGCCTGTGTGCCAAAGTGACACAGGCATTGCTTGTTGTACGTTTTAACACCATAATAGCCATGTGACACTTTGGCACAATTGGAGATTATATTATGGCAACTACTTTACCTCGCATCACCGCTAGAGTTGATGTCGACACCCAAGATTTACTGACAAAGGCAGCAGCAATCGCTGGTATGTCGAGTATTAATTCATTTGTGCTAAGTGCCGCAATCGAAAAAGCCAAACAAATCATTGAGCGTGAACAAGTACTAAAACTAAGTCAAACAGATGCGATGTTGCTTATGGAAGCACTAGACAGTCCAGCAACACCAAACTCAAAACTCAAAACGGCTTCGGAACGTTACGAAAGCAAAACCCAATAATGAATACGGTACTTTTAGATAAAGCTAAACACGATAGAAACCGATTCAACTGTGGTATTGAAGCTCTTAATAATTACTTAAAAATCATGGCGAGTCAGCAAGCGAAGAAAGACAACAGCAGAACTTTCATTTTAGAAGATGATAACGATAACTCGCATATCATTGGCTTTTATACCTTAACAATGACACCAATTGACCTAAAGGCTCTGCCGGATAAGCTACAGAAAAAGTACCAGTCATCAACGTCTGGCGGCCTTATAGCCCGCTTAGCAATCGATGACCGCTATAAAGGCCAAGGCTTTGGCGAATGGTTACTTATTGATGCACTACGAAAACTGTTAGCGGCAAGTGATAGCGTAGCATTCCCAGTCGTCATTGTTGACGCAAAAGATGGCGCGACACACTTCTACGAACACTATGGATTTAAAGCCTTTCAAGACGCAGAAAACAAACTGTTCATCACCATTGCAGATGTAAGAACAAGCTTAAGTTAATTAACCAAAAGCCTTTAGCGCACCAACTAAAACCCAACTAACTGTTTGCAAACATATGGCGACAAGCAGAGCTTACTGTCGATAGTCAAGGGCCGTCAGATACTTGCAAAAAAGTAAACGTTTTGAGGCAGACTTGATGAAATACGCTAGCACTTAATAAATCTAATTTACTCGGTATTCGCTTAAAAGAAGTGTTCGACCTATCTTTGTTGACTATATTTTGTTCTCAATAAATTTGACTGCTAATGTAAGAGCTTCAGAACCCAAGCCCGGGCAAATTTCATTTAGAAAGACTATTTTCCCTCCATTTTGGTAATCTCCCCATTTTTAGCTGAGATCAAAAGTAGAGACTTAGGCCACTAGTGCCAGTTTTTGCTTTGGTGGGACACCACCAATTGCTGTATTGGGTCTTTCATTGTTATAAAACCATAGCCATTGTGTCGCATGTTCCTGTACCTCGGCAATACTATTCCAAAGATATTGGCTCAGCCATTCGTATCGCACAGTCCGATTATAGCGTTCTACATAGGCATTCTGCTGTGGATTGCCAGGCTGAATAAATTTCAGTTCTACATTGTGTTTTTCAGCCCAGGCAGCCAGTACCGCACTTATATACTCTGGACCATTATCACTGCGTATCTGTTTTGGTTTTCCACGCCATTCGATGATTTGATCCAATGTTCTCACCACACGCTCCGCAGGTAAGGAGAAGTCGACCTCTATCGCCAAGCCTTCACGGTTGTAATCATCAATTACGTTCAATAACCTAATGCTGCGACCATCTTCCAGTTGGTCGTGCATAAAGTCCATGGACCAACATTCATTGATTGCCTCTGGCACCGCCAATGCGTCCGGTTTATCACGCTTCAAGCGTTTCTTCGGCTTAATTCGTAGATTTAGCTCCAATTCTCGGTAAATCCTATACACCCGCTTATGGTTCCATCGGTAGCGTTTCACGTTACGTAAAAAGTAATAACATAGCCCAACCCCCCAACTCCGATGGGTTGATGTCAGTTGCTGTAACCAGTCGGCTATTGCAGCGTTTTCATCACTGAGTTTTGCCTGATAGCGATAACAGCTCTCACTGAGTCCAAACAAGGCACACGCAAATGCGATCGAAATGGCTTTATCTTGCACCGCCTTTTGCGCCAGCTCCCGCCGCCGCGACGGCTTTACCACTTTTTTTCGATGGCCTCTTTGAGTATTTCAGCTTTGAGTCGCTCTTCGGCATACATTTTTTTGAGTCGTGAATTCTCAGCCTCTAACTCCTTCAATCGCGCCATCATAGAAGCGTCCATGCCACCGAATTTGGCGCGCCATTTGTAGAAGGTCGCAGAGCTCATGCCATGCTCACGGCAAAGCCCCGGAACTGGGGTGCCAGCTTCGGCTTGTTTAAGGATTGCTAGGATTTGGCTGTCGCTAAATTTTGATGTTTTCATGCAGAATCTCCCTGCGTATATATTACGAGAAAATTCTACTTTTGAAATCTACTATTTTTAGGGGGGATTACCTTTTCACTTGCATTTTTAAGTGGTCCATCCTTTTTATCCAAGGTAAGCACAAAGTTGGTTCGAGATAATGCCCCAAGTTCAATATCAGCTTCTTGTTTATAGAGAATCAAACTTTTTTTGCGTTTTTGAGTGGTTCCATATTCAGCTTTTAATCTTGCTCTTTCTTTATTTTCGCTAACAGAAGTAAAAGATCCCATCCCAAAACTAGAACTGCGTTGTTCTGATTCGGAATGAGAGGGATTCGAAAATCCAAAAGTGTGCACCTCTTCGACATCGTTAGCGAGAACTGAAAGTATAAAGTTTTTTAATTCAACTTTATCAGGAGAATCAGGCATTTGTGTTATTTCAAAACGCCCGTATTTACTAATTAATATGCGATATTTTTTTGCTGGAAAGTAATCCCGTAAATTGAGGCTATTTTTAAGAAGAAAGTCCCATATATTATTATCTATGTATATATTTATCACTGTTACTCTCCTTAAGTGGCTTATTGAACGACTAGCCAAATAAGTTCAACTGTTTAATTTATTGATTAATATCATCCTACATTTGCTATACCTTCGATGTAAAGCAGTTGAATCTCTTCATGTTGCCACTACATTGAGGACGTTGAAGAAAATAGCGTGAGTCCAGACATGGATGTCTGGCTAGCTTTCGAGGTACAGGATGTACCACCGAAAGCGTTAGCATTTTCGAATAAGGCCGAAGAACACCAAAACGAAGTCAAAAGCTGGATTCAACCACGTCGCGAAATTATCGCTTTTCAGATAATTTTGATGTGGCGGCTGGGAGTTCCAAGAGGGAACAGCCGTTGGTTTCCTCTTGGTCTGGTGTGGGCGAAGCGCCACGACCTTAGTGGCCGTAGGCCATAAATCAAAGATAATAAAAACAAACAAGAGTTACTGAGATAGCAGCAAAAATTGACCACGTCACCACCTAGATGATCACATGGCCAAAAAGCTGAATAAACAAATTAAGCTTGGGTAAACAACTGATACAACTTATCTTTTAACACCAACCGGTCAAGCTTTGCTTGCTCAATAAACTCATCACTTGTCGGAGTATTGCGTAACTCCAGCTTACGAATTTGAGTATCTAATTTATGATACCGTTTCGCATCTTCAGCAAACTCAGTATCGTTGGCGGTTAACAATGAAATCTTGTCTTGATACTCAGGGAAATCAACTAATAACGCATGGCTTTCACCTAACATACTTCTCTCCTTTTCATGTCAATGTCTAATAATGTTAGACCATATTTACACCTTATCGTCAAACTTACCCTCGTACTTTCAAATACCCAGCACATAAAAACTGCAACAGCTTAACCTCCATAACTGTTAGGATATGCTTATATTCGTACTTGAATGCCGCTATTAACTTAATGAGTAATCAATGAAAAAACTTCTTAATGGCTTAATCATTAGCCTGCTCGTCACTGCATGTTCAGATCCTGCTACACCGGAAAATAATTCAAACTCAGCAACAGCAAGTGAGGCAGCCACTAAGCTCAGTCTTAAACAACAAGTCGCATCAATCACTAAAGACTATTTTGTACTCAGACCCGAAGTTGCCACTTACTACGGCGTGAGTGATGCCAGTATCAACGCCAATGTGATGTCTAAACTCACCGACTACAGCCCATCTGGTGAAACCCACCGTCGCAAAGGACTTAAATCAATACTGAGCCAACTCAACGACATTGATGAAGCAAGCTTAACCCCCTCAGAAACAATCAGCTTAAACGCGATAAAGTCTGAAGTAAAAGGCGCTCTATTACCAGCTCAAGTGGTTAATTATGGCAACGTGTTAGGCGAGTATGGCGTATGGTTTTTACCCTATGCCGTTAACCACTTATCTGGTTTGCAAATTGAATTCCCCGGTTACATGGAAGACAAGTTTGCCGTAACTAATACCGCCGAAGCCGAGGCTTATTTAACTCGCTTAAGCATGTACCCTGCCGCTATGGGCACATTGGTCGATAAACTCAATCACGATGTATCGATGGGCGTCATTCCACCAGACTTTGTCATTGATAACACCCTACGCGGGTTACAAGCTCAAATCAGTGGCCCAGCAAACAGCCATCCTTTAGTAACCAGCTTTAACGCTAAACTTAACGCAGCAAAAGTGGCCGATAGCGATACGTTGGTAAAGTCTGCGGCCGAGTTAGTTAACACTAAATACTATGCCGCCACCCGCCAACTGATTGCCGCGTTAGAAGCCGTGCGCCCAAAAGCAACTCATGAAGCTGGCATTGGTCGTTTACCTCAAGGGGCGAAGTTATATCAAACGCTTATCCAGCATTTAGGCAATTCGACCAAAACTGCCGATGAAATTCATCAACTCGGGTTAGCTGAAGTAGCCCGGATTACTGCCGAAATGGACGGGCTACTCAAAGAAGTCGGTTATGTTGATGGCACCGTCGGTGAGCGTATGCAGGTGTTACTCAACGACCCACAATATCTTTACCCGAATACCCCAGAAGGCAAGCAACAGCTAATGGCCGATATTGATGCCGACTTAGCCTTGGTTGATGCAAAATTACCAGACTGGTTTGGTCGCTTGCCTAATCAAGAAGTGGCTATTGAAGCGGTACCAGACAGCCGTGCGGCTTCTACTAGTGGCGCATTTTATGATGCGCCATCACAAGACGGTTCACGCAAAGGCACTTTCTGGATCAGCTTGTATGACACAGCATCACTGCCATCTTATTCATTACAGACCTTGACCTACCACGAGACTAATCCAGGTCATCATTTACAAACCATTATTGGCTTGTCTGATGAATTACCGCTGCTAAGTACAGTGTTTTATTCCAATGCGGCTGGCGAAGGTTGGGCTTTATATGCCGAACGTTTAGCTGCCGAAATGGGCATTTATGCTAATGACCCTATCGACAACATTGGCCGTTTGCAGTCAGAGTTACATCGTGCGGTTCGCCTGGTGGTTGATACCGGTATGCACGCCAAAGGCTGGAGCCGTGAACAAGCCATTGATTACGCGGTGGCAACTGAAGGGATTCATTTGTCGGAAGCCACCGGCGAAATTGAGCGCTATACCGTTTGGCCAGGCCAAGCACTTGGCTATAAGTTGGGTGAGCTGAAAATTATTGAACTACGTACCAAAGCCAAGCAAGTCTTAGGTGACAAGTTTGATATTAAAGTATTCCACGACCGCTTATTAGAAAATGGCGCATTGCCATTAGATTTAATGGAGCAAAAAATTAATCAGTGGTTAGCCAGCGAAACGGCTGCGTAATCAACTTTAATTCGGAATACTAAACCTCAGCTCAGAATAATATTGTTTGAGCAGGTTACACAATAAAGCCACAGGGCGAATACTCGTGTTGTGGCTTTATTGTCATTTATCGTTTTGCAGCTTGGTTTAACTTAGATCAGTTTTATTTAGCTTGGTTTTGAAACGCGGCTAATTGCTTAGTGTATTTGTTTTGATAAAACGGATGGTCGGTACTCGCTAACGCTTGTTGTTCCGCTTCGATAGCCTGAGTCATTTTACCTGTTGCTGCATAAACACTGGCTAACTCATGGTAGGCCGAATGCGCTTTAGGATAGGCTTTCAGCGTATCTTGGTAAATCCCAATCGCTTGCTGTGGTGCTGCTTTAACTAAGCTATTACCTAAGGCTAACAGCGAATCAATTGCTGGCACATCAAAGCCATAAACCTCATCAGACAGTCGCTTATAATAGGCTAGAATCGCTTTAGATCCTTGTTGCGATACTTCTGAATCCGCCGCTAGAACAGTATGAACATCGTTAAATATCTTCTCGATGCCTAATGCCGTCGCCAAGATAGGCTGAGTCATATAATAGCTGCCGTCAAAACGCTTTATTTGATAGTTCAATTTAGCATTGGCATTGGTTTGAATAATATCTTCAAGCCTAGCAAACGAATCCAGCTGCCTTTGTTCAAAGTCGCTATCACTGGTACTCACAAATAGAAATCTTGGTTTGCCGTCCATTTTTTTGAGATTTTTAGGCGCATCATTTAGCACATAAGCAAAGTCTGTTGATAATACTGGGCTGGCAGCAATATAAGCATTAAATAAACTAGGACGATTAATTAAGCTGTATAGCACTAAACCTGCATTGCCAGTAAAGCCGTTAAAAATACGAAAGCCATTGGTGCGATAGCGTTTATCAATTGCAGGCAGTAAATCTTGCTCAAAAAAATCCAATAGTGCTTGATCGCCTTGCTGCTCTATCGCACGCTTTTTTAGTTCCCCCAAGCCTTGATGTCCATCGGGCGCAGTAACAATAATGGTTTCTAACCACGGCCAACCACCATTATGGCTCATCCAGTCGTGCATACCCGTTAAATACAAATGACTGCGCGGATGTAAGTCAAATAACACCACATAACGCTTATCAGTTTGCTTGGTATAACTGTTTGGTAAGGTCACCAAAAAATCGGCTTGCTCACCAAATAGAGCAGACTTTACACTCAGGGTTTCGGTCGTTGGCGGCAACATTTCAGTAGCAAACACCACACTAACGTGAAAAAAGCTCAGTAATAATGCGCATATAGACAGACTTTTAGCCCATAAGCTCGGCCATTTGATATAACGTTTTTCCCCTATTGTAAGCATGGTACCTTCCTGGTGAAACGTGACAATTAAGTTAACCCGAAGCTACCAGACCACATCACACAAGGCAATTTAGTAATATCTAAACTTAGCTCACATCTAGCATTCAAAGTCATCTAACTAGGGTGCAATATCACGAATAGCACTAGCCTTAATCGCCAATAAAGCTTAGGATCATCATTACGTTAATTTATTGTTTTGGAGTAACAAATCTTATGAGTATTAGAGCTATTATCGTTGATACCGCCGGTACCACTACCGATCTTAACTTTATTCAGGATGTGTTATTTCCTTACTCAAGAAAAGCGATGGCTGAATTTCTTGAGCAAAACCAGCATAACGTTGTGGTTGATTACTGCATCAGCGATGTTAAAGATATTGCCTTAGAACCAGATGCGACACTCGAACGAGTCACTGAGATTTTACAGCAATGGATCGATGAAGACCGTAAACTAACACCACTTAAAACCCTACAAGGATTAATCTGGAAACAAGGTTATAACCGCGTAGAGTTTACTGGCCACATTTACCCTGACTTTATCGATAGCATTGAGCGCATTAAAGAAAAAGGCATTCGTATTTACAGCTTCTCTTCTGGGTCTGTCGAAGCGCAAAAGCTGTTATTTAGCCACACCGAAGCAGGCGATTTAACCGGTTCGTTCAATGGTCACTTTGATACCCGCACGGGCAATAAGTTAGACAAACAAGCCTACTGCAATATTTGCAACACCATTAGCTTGAAACCAAAGCAGATTTTATTTGTGTCAGATGTCGCAGAAGAGCTCAAAGCTGCTGAAGCCGCCGGCATGACAACTTGCCAAATGATCCGCTTTGCTGACCAACGCCAAGCTAAGTGCAAAAAAATAAGCAGCTTTAGTGAGTTAGTGTTCGATTAATACTGACTGATTAGGCATAAAAAAACGACCGTCTAGGTCGTTTTTTTATGCTTGCAAAGTGCCTGTTAACTGGGAAATGCAGGTGAAATACATTTTTTCACTTCAAAATGATAACCATATTCCGCATTGATATCGGGTGTTATTTCAAGGATCTCATAATCATTAAGCTCGACCACATGCGACAACGGTAGTTTTTGACAGCGGGATTTGGCATTCGCCTCCAACTGAAACGCAAACAACGCAATTGCTTTACGCACACTGGTAAAATACTGGCTACGCAAATGACTGTAAGGCTGTTTGGCGATTTCATCAATGGCGTCCAGTTCTTGCTCGCGTTCAACTTGTTTCGCTGTTTTGGGTTCAGACTTGGGTGGTTCTTTCTTAGCAGGGTCTGTTTTGACAATGATCGACAAGCCATCATCAGCAAGTATTTCCTCTTCGGTTTCAGCTTCAACTAATTGCACTACTTGCGGATCATCCAACGCTTTTTCAACCTGACCATAAAGGTCCATCAGCATAGCAAGATGATACAACACCACTGCAGCAAGAATAACTCGCACCCAAAAGGTTGTACGATGAAAATGCACATGATTAATCAAGCGAAAGTTGGTCACACCAAAGGGGCGGAGTATAAAAGACACACCAAACATTAGCGGAAAAATAAGCTGTAGTAATAACAGCACAATACAGCTCATCACCACACTCCATGCCGGAATGTAGAGCAAAATGGCGAAGTTATGGGTGTAATTAAAGCTACTGGCTGCGACGCCAACCACATCGTTAACCACTGAACTTGAACTAGCCAAGGCAAAATTGGCCACTATCGCATAAAACAATAACAACACCGCTTTGCCAGCCAAGCTGTGCCACATACGTTCAAATAAATGCCAGAACTCAATCGACATCGCCATCACGCTGATAATGGCCACCCACGCTACCGAGTCAGTAGCAAACAGTAAGACTATCGCCACCAGATACAATTTTTGCGGCAAACTCAGTTTGGTTTGTAATTCAGTAAATCGGCTGCAAAACACCGTCCAGCAAGACGATATCCATAAATTCGATGTTGTTAAAAAAGTCTCTTTTCGCAAGGTAAAAATCCTTATAAGTTCACTGGATATACTCACAGTAATAGCCACTGTCCCTTGTTGTTCATCGTCCGGACTGTTAAATTAACAGTTGAAATTTAAACAAGCGTTTAATTTATTAATTCATAACGAGAACCGCCATGAATGACTTTTTAGCTCAACATTCTATCAGCACAGACATTCAAGTAGCATGGGGTGAAATGGATGCACTACAACATGTTAATAATTCGGTGTATTTTAAGTATTTTGAAACTGCTCGTCTCGATTTCTTTAACCAAATTAACCTACTCGACGATCTAAAAACAACGGGTGTCGGCCCAGTGCTAAGTGAAACAAATGCCCGCTTTAAGCGCCCAGTAACCTTTCCGGACTCAATTGTTGTAGGGGTAAAGATCAGCGATATCAATGAAGACCGCTTTGTGATGCATTACACCGTGTTCAGTAAAGCACAGCAAGCGGTGACGACTATCGGCTGGGCAAAAGTGGTGATGTTTAACTTTAAAACCGGCAAAAAAGCCAAACTCACTCCAGAATTACTCAGCGCCTTGTTGGAACATGAGTAACAGCATCAGCCATAACATCAATAGCCACATCAACAAGCGGCATTACAAGTAACAGGACTACACACTATGAGCAATCAAGACGCAGTAACCGTGCAACACCAAGCTAGCCAACATCGTTTTGTGGTTATCACTCAAAGTGTTGAGGCGGTACTTGAATATCACTTAGATGGTCAAAATATTGATTTTAGTCGCACCTTCGTACCACCCGCTTTACGCGGCCAAGGTATTGCTGAAAAGCTAGTCCGAACTGGACTGACTTGGGCGAAAACAGAAAAACTTAACATCAGTGCCAGTTGCAGTTACGTAGCCAAGTTTTTACGTTAATCGCTTCTTTTGTGTTAGTCCTAAGCTACACCAGTTAATGCAGCCAATTGCTGACGTACAAACTCAGCAAGTGGCTCGCTTTTTTCAGTTTGGTAATTGTAATGCACCATAGTGGTGGTCGCTTCAGCGGTTTTTTTACCGTGCTGCCAACAGCTTTGTAATATATCAAAGCTGCTATTGCCTAAACGACTAATGTGCGTTTTAACGATAACTTCTTCGCCATAATACGTTGGCGCGGTAAAGGCGATAGTAAAACCAGCAATGATCATGTTCCACTTGGTTAAATCTTGCCCTGGATTTACGATTTCAAAAATTGGTTCACGAGCCGCTTCAAACCACACTGGGATAACCGTGTTATTAATGTGTCCTAACGCATCGGTTTCACAAAAGCGCGGTTTGAGGGCCATGCTAAATTGAGTATTTGTCACAAAGAATCCTTTATTATTATTTTGAGTCCATTGACGTTTTGCTCGATGAACAAATGTCATTAGCCCATTCTAACGACACATCTCACTCGAGGTCATTAAAAAAGTCTGTATTGCGAAGGAATTATGGGGGTATGTTAGAGGAGCAAACAGTAACCATCTAAAAAATTAAATAAAATTATTTTTTCGGTTGGGTATCGTACTCATCTATGATGGCCAAAATCAACTAAACAGGCACAAATGTCATCAAATCTCGGCTTAAAATATTGTCACTCTAAAGCCAAACAACTAGAACTTATTTCCATGTTTAGCTTTGTCTGCAGCAACTTCAGCCGCTATTTCAGCACGAACCTCTTTGATATCTTCTAAGGCATCAAATTGATACTCAACAAAAATTTGATAATATTTACTCTGTAACAGGTAAAGTGACATGAACAAAACAATGACGGCTAACAGATATGCATAAATAAATGTTGCCTGTTCTGCGATTAAAAACACTGTCGGCAAAAATATAATAAATAAAATACAGAAATACCATTTTAAGACTTTTACAGCAAAGAAAGATCCTCTAACAATTGCATAATTGAAGCCACTGAAAATAATTACTAATGCCGCAAAATATAAAAACAGAAGTTCGCTCCCTATATCAACTATACCAAAATAAAACTCTAAAATGAGAAAATTTAAAAGCGATATGGCAAGCATCATGAATAGTGTCGCAGCTAAAAAAGCCGCTATAGACTTCATAGGTGGAAATAATCCGACAATATCGTCATCACTTTTCAGTTTAGTTTGTCTTTTCATTAATCAGCGAGCTCCTCATATATACCAATAGCAATTGTTCCAATTGTTCCATTGAATGCGCTACCAGAAACGCTCATTGAAGCTCCAATAGCATCCATTAAATGTAAACGAAATGCATGGGTAATTTGTTTGCCTGTATATTTTTTTATGTTGCCTTTTCGAGCCATAGATTTTATTAATTTACCTGAAGCACCAGGTAAATTAAGGCGGGTAATTTCACGATTTAATCTCTTTTTTTCGGCACGGGATAACCCCTTTAAAATTTCATAGGTATTCTTGCTAGTACCTAATTGCATCATTTTCACTGCTTTTATTGTACCTAAAGCAGCAGCGCCGGCTCCTGCAAGTGAAACTAAATCCAAAGCTGAAGTGGTATATTGGTACCACTCTTGAGAGTCAAAATCATCTTTCAACTCAGGAGAATAAGCTTCAACGCCTACTCTAATCAAACCATTAAAACATTGAGCAGAACCAGCCGTTGCACCTGCTATTGCTAGATACGTTATTGCACTACTTGTACCGCCGGTTAATGGGATGGCGCCTAAACTTCCAATAATAACTGTCCAACCAAGAACTGCAGTCCCACAACTCCAAGCAGCATTTCCCAATTCACCAACTAATTTCGATTCACGGATATTACCTTGGCTACCTTTTAAATGGGAGGCAAACTCGGCCTGACTCATTAATTGAGGGGGCTCCCTTAGAACGATTTTAATCGGATTTAGTTGGCAAACAGGTTCGAATTTTCTTAATTCAATAATGTTGTACTTGCTATCAATATAAACGATTCCTGCGCCCGCAAGTCCTGGTATCGCATCAATTTTTTTAAACAGCGTTTTTGTATCGATATTAGCTAACACTTTCTGGCTAAATTGATTGCCATAAAAAGACTGAGTGCTAGATCTAAAAACAGGCTTTCCATTTACCGTGATAATTTCCATAGTTCCCTCTATGTTGCCTAATTTTAAAATAGAGTATTGTACCTCTATTGGAAATACAGGCAATTATCACTAAGTATTACGAAAAAGGACGCTAATGCGTCCTTTGGTATATAAATTGATGGTTAATTACTTGCCATACATGGCATTAATTTCACTGTGATATTTGCTGTAAATCATTTTACGACGTAGCTTTAATGTCGGCGTAATGAGTCCAGATTCCATCGAAAATGCTTCATGTAATAAGGTGAATTTTTTGATTTTTTCAAACCCAGCTAGCTCATGTTGCAACTCGATTAATCGCTGCTCGAAATGAGCCACCACTTGTGAGTGACGTAACAACTCAATTGGGTTTTCAACATGAATACCTTGCGCTTTAGCCCAAGTATTTAATGCTTCAAATGCTGGCACAATTAGAGCAGATACATAATTGCGCGCATCGGCAACAATGGCGACTTGTTCGATAAACGGGCAACAAGCCACCTTACCTTCAACACGCTGTGGTGCGATGTATTTACCGTTTGAAGTTTTCATTAACTCTTTAATGCGATCGGTAATATACAAGTTACCTTGCTCATCAATCCGCCCTGCATCACCGGTTTTTAACCAACCGTCTTCAAAGGCGTCGGCGGTATCTTGGGGGCGATTGTAATAACCGCGCATCACAGTGTCGCCACGCACTAAGATTTCATCGTCTTTGCCAAGCTTGATTTGCATAGCTTCTAGTGGCTTACCGTTTGAACCTGGTACACGATTATCTAAAGTATTACAGGTTACCGTAGCGCAGGTTTCTGTCATGCCATACCCACACAATACCGGTACACCTATACTGTGAAAAAAGCTGGCCACATTAATATCGAGCGCTGCACCGCCCACGGGCATGAACTTTAACCGACCACCCAACACTTGCTGTAATTTGCTGTAAACCAGCTTGTTAGCCAGCTTCCACTGTGCACTTAACCACAAACTTCCTGAAGCACGACCTTGGCTAACTTCAAATTGGCGTTTACCTACTCGCATCGCCCAAGCAAATAATGTTTGTCTCACTTTAGGCGCTTGGCCGACTTTATCGTGCACAGCGCTGTAAATTTTTTCTAAAAATCGCGGCACAGCACACAAGGTATGTGGTTTAACCGCAATAAGGGCTTCTTTGATTCGATTCGTGTCGTTTAAATACACATTGTGGCCACCGCGACATAATACATACATGCTCCAACCACGCTCGAATACATGGCTAAGCGGTAAAAAGGCCAGCGACACATCACCCGCAGTAAATGGCAACTCACTGTCATGCTGTTTAATCATCGAGGCAAAATTACGGTAGTCGAGCATCACACCTTTAGGATTGCCGGTGGTGCCAGAGGTATAAATAAGCGTAAATAAGTCGTCTAAATTGCTATTGGCTAGTCTAGTATTGAGCTCATTGGTAATCAGCGGATTAAATTGCGCCGCTAATACTTGATCAAAATACACATGATTATCGGCATTAAGGGTAACGTTAGCATCAAAGACTACAATGTGTTGCACGCACTCAGCTTGGGCTGCCACTGTGCAAGCCATGTCGTATTGCTGTTGGTTACCAGCAAAAATTAATTTAGCTTGAGAGTCGTTAACAATGAATACCGCTTGCTCTATGGTGCTGGTTGGATATACCGGTACCACAACATTACGAGCTTTAAGGGCACCAATATCTGCACAGGTCCACTGTGGACTGTTTTGCGCTAAAATCACCACTTTGTCTTGCACTTGTAAGCCAAACTCAATTAACAACTGTGCGACTGAGTCTGTAACCGTATCAAATGCGCCCCACGTTACGGTATGCCAAGGTGCAGGCATGTCAAAGCCTTCAAGGGCAATATTATCGCCTAATGACTGACCTTGCTGTTGCAGGAGTCGAACTACGTGGTATTGATCTAATGACATATGATAGTGGCCTTTTAGCTTACAAGTGTTCCGCTTTTTACATTCTACCTGAAGTCGCTAAAAACCATAAGAGCTTTTGCTCTACTTTTGAGCTTACGGTCACGTTTGTCAGTTATGCTCGATGATTTACGGGGCCAAAACACCATGCTGCCACAAACGTTTTTTACCCCAAATTAATGCGCCAACACCAACAATAATTAGTGGCACATCCATAAGCAACCATACCCATAAGCTGTCACCGTCTCGCACTGCGGCGACACTCAACGACACCAATATCGAATGGAGTAACACTAATAGCATTGCTGCTGTGGCTTGCAGGCTATTACGGCTTGCCGAACCCATTCCCAGCATAATCGCACAGCCCCAAAAAGTGCTTAGACCTAAATGCAGTACAAATAATCCGCCATATTGCGGGTCAATCAAGCTATTGGTAAAACCTAGCACGCTGACCATAGCCACTAACACAGCGATGAAACGATACTGGCTGCGGTAAAATGCATCGCGCAATCCACTCAAGCCGCTATAACAAGGCAATAAAAACAGCGTTTCTGCCGCGCGCCAACGCTGAATTCGGCTCCAATGAACAATGGCACAACTGATCACGGTAAATTGCACCAACAAAAATAATGCTGGTACATCAATATCAAATAGCCACGACAGCAGTATTAAACCAAGGGTGATCAACGGTAAACAAAGCAGCATCATAGTTAACACTGGGCCGATAAAAAAGTTCATCGGATGAAACAACCGCTCAACACGAGTAATCCAGGTGAATCCTTTTATGCTCGGCAGCCACATCCAGCCCATTTGCACGGCGTTGAGGTACACCACACGCGCCTCATTATTCCAGCTAAGTTGACGACATAAATGGATCACCCAAGACAATAGCCCAGCAATCAGTATTAGCATCATCCACGTCGGTATCGTGAGCGCTAATTTATCTAAAAATGGCACTGTTATGAATAATAAAAACGATAAATGAAAACTGCTACTGCGCCATAAACAAGCCCATACAAACAGCAAACTGACCACAATGGCTAGCAGTAGTCTGGGGATGACATCGTAAGCAGCAAAACCAATACAGGCGAATAGTTGTATCAATAACATACCGACTGCGATGGTCGCCGCCTGTATGAGCACGTGCTTTTGATAATGAGGTATTAGACCGGTCACCTCGATTGCTGCTAAGCGATTTAACTGCCAAGCAATTGCCGCAGCAGTAGACAGTGTTGCCATGGAAAAAACGAGGCTAACAACCTCGGTTTTACCGCTGATAAAACACAGCAGCCCTAACACTAGGCCTAATCCTGCGGTACCAATAAAACTGACACTGCCTAAGTCAAACAACCACAACCGCAGCATGCCACGGTAAGGTTTACGCCATGCTGAAAGTTGACTGTTTTGCAGCGACTGATTCATCGATGCAGCTCCATAAATAACTGTTCTAGGTTGAGTGATTTTTCACTCTGCACACCCGCAATATTCGATAGGTTACCTTGAGTATCCACCAGCACACTTTGTCCGGTTTGGCTCAATATTTTATAATGTGACGGTAACTGAGCGTTTTCGGCTAAGTTGAGTAATTTAACCTCTTCACGCAAGGCGTCGATTTCTTTAAACAGTATCAGTTGGCCTTTTTTAATCAGGGCAACATGACTGGCAACACGTTCTAAATCTGAGGTGATATGCGATGAAAATAACACTGCAGAACCTGAATCGAGCGCGAGATCGAACAAGTCGCTCATAAACTGACGCCTGGCAATGGGATCTAAGCTGGCAACGGGTTCGTCGAGTAATAATAAGGTTGGCCGATACGCCATGGCCATTATCAATGCTAATGATTGACGCTGGCCCACTGATAATTTTTGCACCGCTTGCGTAACATCTAAATCAAATCGTTTAAGCCAATCTTGCTCGAGTGTCATATCCCAGTTTGGATAGAAGCTGCGGTGCAATTCTAACGCTTTATCTATGGTAAAGCCTTCATAACCAAAAGGCTGCTGGGGTACGTAACCAATTCGTTCTTTTGCTTGAACAGATAAAGCGGTAGGCGGTTCGCCAAGGGTTGAAATGTCGCCTTGTTCGATGCCCACAATGCCTAATGCACAACGCATTAACGTCGATTTACCCGCACCATTTTGGCCTAATAACCCGACCACCATACCGGGATAAAGTGTCATCGATAGATCGACCAACACCGCATGACCTGCTGCAGATTTGTGTTTTGCAGCAAAGGTTTTGCTCACATGATTAAAGCGTAAAACGGGCTTCTCTTCGGCTTCCATTATCGACTTCCTAGATGATGTCCTTAAAAATTAGCTCAACTGTGGCTATTCTTTATTCCAAAATTGTTCCAACAATACTTGTAACTGGTCATAATCGACCCCTAGCTGCCGTGCCTGCTCAACTAATGCAGTTAATTGTGGTGCCAACAAACTGCTGCCAGAATCATTATTGGCCGCGGTTCTGGCAGCCACGCGTGACGGCTGACCACGACGGCGCTCAACCCAACCTTGGTCGACTAGTTGCTGCATAGCACGTGATACCGTCATCGGGTTTACCGCTAAATGTTCGGCAAGTTGGCGCACCGAAGGCAGAACATCTTCGGGGTGCAATTGCCCGCCGACAATTAAGCGCACGATTTGATCGTGCAACTGTCGATAGATGGGTTCACCACTGCTGGGGTTGACATTTATTAATTCTAACATTAGCCTTTAACAACTGTATTAATACATTGATACACTCATACACTAAGTGCTAAGGTATCATAATCGTCATGAAATGCAAAAAGGAAACGTTCCGATGATCAACAGGAAGTTTATCAACACAGTCTTAGCCAAGCGGTCAACCCGCTCTGGGTTATGCCAATCGGCAACACGTACTAGCCGATGGCTCGCGGTCGCTATTGCAATTTTACTCGCCAACAATAGTCATGCCGACACATCGCAAACCAATGTGGCAGCACCCGCTAAAACCAGTGCTTGTTACTTAGACGGTTTAGACGAGCAATTACAGTGCGGTAAAATAACTGTGCTGGAAAACCCTCAGCTACCTGACGGTAAGCAAATCGACATTCATTTTGCTATTTTGCCAGCCATTAAAAACACTCACCCAAATGAAGCATTACTGGCAATCGCAGGCGGACCAGGCCAGTCAGCCATTGAAAATGCCGCTTTCTTTAATCGCATGTTGACCAAAGTTCGCCAGCAGCGCGATATTTTACTGATTGATCAACGTGGTACCGGTAAATCGAACATTTTATCTTGCGACGATGACACCACTGAATTACTCAGTATGAATGATGACGATCTCGATATCATTGCGATGACAGAAAAATGCCTAGGTCAAATTGATGCCGATGTAAGCCAATATGGTAGTAATACCGCGTTAACTGACTTCGAAGCAGTACGCGAATATTTGGGCTACCAAAAACTGCATTTATACGGTATTTCCTACGGAACACGTATGGCACAGCTTTATATGCGCCATTACCCAGAAGCCTTATTAACAGTGACACTGGATGGCGTGGTGCCAATGCAACAAAGTGTCGTGGCGATTGGTGACTCAATAGAACGTGGTTTAAATGTGTTATGGCGCGACTGTAAAAGTACTCCTGCTTGCCAGCAACAATTTCCAGACTTGGCTGACGAATACAATAAAGTCGACCAACTGCTGGCCACCGCTCCGATAAGCCAACAAGTACGAGACCCACAAACAGATGAACTCAGCGAGTTTTTACTCACCCGCAGCAAGTTTAGCGGCGCTATTAGAATGGCGATGTACATGGCAAACATCCGTGCACTTATCCCGCATGCTATTCATCAAGCGGCACAAGGTAATTATCAACCGATATTAGGTATTTACACATTAACTGCTGATAGCACAGGTATTGCGATGGGCATGCACGCATCCGTTGTGTGTGGCGAAGACATTCACCGCATTACTGATCAAATGCGTAAAGATGCAAAAGAGTCGTACATCAGCGGCAATATGCTAGAGGGGTTAGAAAAAACCTGCCAAGCCTGGCCGATTCCACAAGTGGACGACAACTTTAGTGAACCTATCCTCAGTGATATCCCCACCTTATTGTTATCTGGTGAACTCGACCCGGCAACACCACCAAACTGGGGCGCACTGGCGCAAGAAAAACTGACAAAATCAAAGCACTTCATTGCACCTTATGCAACCCACGGCGTGGCCGGTCAAAGCTGTGGCAATGACCTCGTCGCCCAGTTAGTTGACCAAGGTTCAGTAAAAGACATCAACGGTGAATGCTTACAAAAAGATGTCCGTCGTAGCTTTTACCTTAATGCCAATACCGTAGAAGCACTACCGGTTATCGACACGCCCACTGACATAGAAACAACAGCACCAGCGAATACCGCTGCGGATAAGGAATAGTCATGATTACTGTTGCAAACTTAACCAAAAAAATTGGCGATGTGCAGGCCTTAGATGATTTAAGCTTTAGCGCTGAGAATGGCCAAATTACCGGTTTACTCGGCCCAAATGGTGCAGGTAAAACCACCTGTTTACGCACTTTATTTGGGTTACTTAAGCCAGACTCAGGCACTGCCACTGTTGATAACATTGATGTTGCAGTTGATCCGATTGGGGCCAAAAAGCAATTAGGCTTATTCCCCGACCCTTTTGGTTTATATGAACGCTTAAGCCCGCGTGAATACATTAGTTTCTTTGCCGAACTCAGTGGGATGTCGCGCAAACAAGCTAAAAAAGCCACTGCTGATGTGATTGCACAATTAAAGCTGGAAGACATTTGTGATCGTCGCTGCAAAGGTTTTTCTCAAGGCCAGCGGATGAAAACGGCATTAGCACAAGCCATTGTTCATAAGCCAAGTAACATCATTTTAGACGAACCTACTCGCGGACTTGATGTCATGAGCACCCGCTTACTGCGCGACATTTTATTGCAACTCAAAGACCAAGGTCATTGTGTGCTGTTTTCAAGCCACGTGATGCAAGAAGTCGCCGCCTTGTGTGATCGCGTGATCGTGATGGCTAATGGCAAAGTGGTCGCCATCGGTAGCCCTGACGAACTGTGTCAGCAAACAGGTAAAGACTCTCTAGAAGATGCATTTATCGAACTTATCGGTACCGACGAAGGGATTGCAGCATAATGAAAATGATACTCGCAATGGTGCGCAAAGAACTCATCGACGCCGCACGAGATAAACGATCTGTTATGGCTGGTTTATATTATGCCATTGGTACGCCGCTGATTATGTGCGGCATGTTTATGGTGTTAATTGGCCAGCTGTCTAGTCCAGAAGATTTAAACATCAATATCAATAATGCCGATAACGCTCCAGATTTAGTGCGCTACTTAAGTAATAACGGCATTAACCACGGTGAAGATGAACAAGCGAATAAAATCATCTTAACCATTAGTGACGATTACGCCGCCAACATGGCCAAAGCTAAACAAGCTGAAGTGATATTAATAGCCGACAATTCAGATGAGAAGCTGCAAAAATCAATTCGTCGACTAGAGCGTCAACTGCAAGCATATAGTGCAGAAATGGGCAGCATTCGCTTAATTGCACGCGGTATTAATCCCCGGATAACCCAGCCATTAAAGGTCAATATCGAAGACAAAGCCACACCAGACTCTAAAGGTGGGATGATTTTAGGCATCGCTATTTTCACCATGATGTACTCGGTATTTATTTCCGGTATGAACCTCGCGATCGACACCAGTGCGGGTGAGCGTGAGCGTAACTCACTAGCACTATTGTTAAGCCACCCAATGAGCACCCGCCAATTGGTCATCGGTAAAATTATTGCCGTAACCTGTTTTGCTTTGCTCGGGTTAATCTTGATTTTACTGGTATCAAAAGTGGCTTACCCCTTTGTACCGTGGCAAGAAATTGGCTTTACCATCAACATTAGCCAAGACTTTATGGGCTTAATGTTCTTAGTGGGTATTCCAGTCGCCTTGATGGCCGCAACCTTACAACTATATGTATCGTTTATGGCTAAAACTTTTAAAGAGGCACAATCATACTTAACCATGGTGTTATTTGTACCACTGGCCCTTTCAATGGCAGCTAGTTACAACATCGCTCCAGACATATTGCAATGGTTACCCGTATCAGGCCAACAGCAAGCATTAATGGACTTTATTAAAGGTCGTGAAATACCAATGATGCAGTTAATTATTTCATCTGTGACCACACTGATCATTGCCATTGCGTTGGCTGCAGGCTTAGAAAAGTCGCTTAAAAGTGAAAAAGTCGTCTTTGGTTTATAACGGTTAGCTTATAACGACGAGCCCCAGCCTTACCGAGTTGAAATAAGGCTGAGGGCTATTAACAAGAGAGATTAGCTAGCGCTTTTAACAAGAGTAAGTCAGATAAGAAAGTCAAAAATCTATTAACAAAAGAGCATTAATAAGGAGTCATTATGGAAAACGATATCGCCATTATCGCGCTGGTCTTCATTATTGTGGTTGGCACCACTGCATCTGAAATGTTTAAGTATTATATGAAGCATAAGCAGCAAACTGACACGGGCTGTGTTAGCGATCTACAAGCCCAAAACCAAGCATTGATTGAACGGGTACAAGTATTAGAGAGACTGGTAACTGACAGTGATTTTGATTTAAAGCAGCAGTTTAAACAGCTGTAGTGTTTGCGCTAAAATGCCAAATATCGAGTTAACTCATCGGTATTCGGCATATTTAGTCGCCAAACTTCGCCACTCTGACAGTATTACGCCCCGCTTGTTTAGCCAAATAAAGTTGCTCATCGGCATGTTGTAATACATCGCTAAAGTTATATTTTTCTACGTCGGCTAATTTATCGTCAACCACCACCACACCAATACTAACCGTGAGCCAGTCTCGATCATCAATATTATTAGAGATGTGCAATTTCTCGATAGACTCACGAATCTCTTCCGCAACGTTCAATATATTTTGATGATGATTATCGGCCAAAATTATGCAGAACTCCTCACCACCATATCGTGCAGCAAGCCCATCATATTGAGCCATAACCTCTAACAGGCTGGTCGCAACGGCAGTTAATGCATCATCCCCCTTAAGATGACCTTGTTTATCATTAAAATACTTAAAATTATCGACATCAATCATCATCACACTAAAACCAACATTTTCTAGATGCCAGCGCGCAATAATTCGCTTTGTAAATGCTTCAAGACCCCTACGGTTAGTTATGCCTGTGAGCGAATCTTGAACCGTTAATGTCTCTAAGTAATTTTGTTGAGCATTAAACTTAAGCAGTAATTGATTAAATGAGTAAGACACATTTTCAAGTTCATCAATAAAATGATTTGAAGCCATTTTGCTGATGAAATTATCATCTGATGAATCATTAATGCTTTTGTTAAAACGAATAAGCGGCTTGATAAGCAGTCTTGATAATGCCATCAACGAGAGAGAAACAATCAACACAATTGACAACAATATCGATATTGCCGATGCCCAATCTAACTGAGGCAACGACACTTTTTTATGGTGTAAAGTCACCTGTACCACTTGGTCATCAAACGTATTACGGATTAGCCAATTGTGTGATGGCGCAATAGTTTCAATTTTCTTTAAACTAAAAAACTCTTGCATGTTTTTTGTTGATGTTTGTGCATCCTCAATTGAAAACTTCACCAAAGAAAACTGACTAATATCGTTAATTAACGCTTTATCCACTAAGCGAACCATCGTTAAACTGCCAGCAATTTCACCGTGACCAGTCGATGGTAAAATGGTGGTATTACTAAAGTAAATGAGAGCCCCGTCAAAAACGAGATAACCACTGCGGCTAGACACTGTTTGTGATGCAATTTCAGCTGCTGTGGGCAAAATAGCAAAAGATTCCGTATTTTGCTGATGAAATAAATGAACGAGTGACGATCTGGATGATTTTAATGAGTCATCCTGATAATCCCAAATTAACTTATTATTAGTATCGATGACAAAAACAGCATCAATATTTGCAGCTTCAAATGCATTATTAGGCATATTGCTTTGAACAAAATCATCAGTCGGATTACCAACATACTCAACTAGCTCATCCCACACGGCGTAATCGTAACATAAGGTGGTTAAGCTATTTTTTGATAACGATAATGCCGAATACAACAAATTATATTCTTGTTGTTGCTGATCTAACACCTCAGTTTTTATTCCAGGGAGGTAGAAAAAATAGTAAATGCTCACCAACAACATGGTTATTGTAAGTAATAGTGAAGACAACAATAAAAGCGAAAAACGTTTTAACGTCATAATGAACCAGCCCGACTGAAGATATATTGCCAGTGTAGTACTAAATATAACTCAAAGTACTTTTTACAAAGTAATCAATAATCACAAACAGAGACAGACATAAAACTCATCTATCACCAAAATAAACCTGATTATCAAACAAACACTAATCAAGAGTCGCGATGGTCATTAGCACTGTACTTGCTTGCAACAACAGCAAACAAATACAGAGCCAGCTATATTACTTCGCTTTAGGTCTAAACGGCTTAATTACCGCTTCATCACAAACTAAAAACGGCCCATCCATTAAATCGATGCAATAAGGAATTGCAGGGAATACAGCATCTAAACATTCACGGATAGACTTAGGTTTACCAGGTAGATTAACAATTAATGAGTCGGCACGTAGCCCAGCTGTTTGACGAGACAAAATAGCGGTTGGCACAAACTTTAATGATTCGGCGCGCATGAGTTCACCAAAACCAGGCATCATTCTATCGCACACCGCTTCGGTTGCTTCTGGCGTTACGTCCCGTTTTGCTGGGCCGGTTCCACCGGTAGTCACGATTAAACAGCAGTCTTGATTGTCAGCTAAATCAATCAATGTGGCTTCAATAACGTCACGCTCATCGGGGATCACCTTGTAAACAGGTTCCCATTCCGAGGTTAAATACTCATTCAATACATCAATAATCGCCTTACCAGACAGATCTTCATATATGCCAGCACTGGCACGATCGCTAACGGTAACGATGCCTATTTTAGCTTTGCTCATGGTTATCTTTCCCTTATGTGGGGTAAAAGCAGTAATGCAAATATATGCCGACAATCTAACAAAAAAAGCGGCATTTACAAAATCTTAAACTGATAGGTGGATCACTGATCTAGGTTCCCATTGATTAAGTCAAACAATGACTTCTGTCAGTGGGTTATTTATACTTGGATAATTGAGCTGAGTAATGCGGGTTAATGTTCTGGTTTGGCGGCTATTTAATATGCCCAGCGATAAACGATGAATGCCATGAGATTCGTCATAATATATGGCCTAGCAACCCGTCGGTATAGCGTAACAACATAAAGCGAGTGAGTTCTATGCATACAACCAAACAACGTGGTTTCACCCTTATTGAATTGGTGGTAGTCATTATTATTTTAGGCATTTTAGCCGTAGTTGCAGCGCCTAAGTTTATTAATCTGAAAAGTGATGCGCTTATTGCCAGTTTGAAGGGATTCCAGGGAGCGTTAAAGTCAGCGAATACCTTAGTTTATTCAAAAGCGGTATTGTCGGGTCAAGAAAAGCTAGACCCCGGTTCAGTGACGGTCAACGGCACAACTATTAGTACTACTGTGGGGTACATAACCTCTCTGAGTGCAAATGTCGCGGTTGCGATTGACGGTTCTTTTGAAGTGATGACGAATGCAAATGATGCGATTACCGCAGACTGGGGACTCTATGATGTGTCAGGAGGTAACGTGTATATTTTCCCTAAGGGATATGACATTAATGGCAACTGCAGCTTGCGTTACTTTATAGATGGGACTAAGCCGACCGATCCAATATTTTATGCCCTAACCACCACAGGCTGTTAATTGTATAAGCTAAACATAAATTGGTTTAATTTGCACTTGGCCGCTAACACCAACACAGAAAGATGACGCGTCTTGTTTTAAAAACACAGCAAGACAGCGTCCATTAAAGCTTATTTAACGGGTGAATACCCTTTGACATGTTGAGCTAAAATCCCCGTAACCGCCATTTCAGCAACATGACGTAAATCATCATGTGTCGCACCATCAGCAGCTTGGATAGACATGCCTTTAAATAATGTCACGATCAAGGTTGCTAACACTTTCGGCTGACAATCATCAGCTAATTCGCCTCTTTGTTTAGCCTCAGCAAACTGATCAATTAATTCAGATTGATGTTTAGTTTGCAGCAGATGAACCGCTTCTTTAATCCCTTCGCTTGCTTCATTGCATGACAACGCACTATTGATTAGCGCACAACCTTGCGGGTGACTACAATCGGTGAACTGCGCCGCCGCGCCTACTAATAAAGCTCGAATAACATCGGCAATATGCTCATGTTTAAAGGCGGTATTAAATAGCGAATCTGGGCGATTTTCATAAAGCTCAATGGCTTTTAAGAACAACTGCTCTTTATTACCAAATGCAGCATATAGGCTGGGCTTTTTAATTCCCATCACCTCAGTTAATTCGCTTATAGAGGTACCTTCATAGCCATTACGCCAAAAAACATGTAGCGCTTGCTCTAATGCAAAGTCGATATCAAACCCACGAGGGCGTCCGACGCAAGCTGCTTTAGTTATTGTCATCAATAGTACCTCTTATATTAACGAATCATTATTTATCATCATGTTAACTGACTAATTTACGGTAGATAATTCGTACATCTTAGCACAACGCTAAATCATAGAAAGGGTTAATAATAAGTAGATTAAGCGCTTTTTTTCATCTTTATCAAGCATTGATTAACGCTATTTCATCGTCACTCTCCACGTTATATGCCGTGAAGCTATTTCATCATGCTGATTATTAATCACCTTGTCATAATAATTTAATACCAATCGGTACAAAACTAATTGACAGTTGTATTTTAATCTATATATTACCATGCGGTACAGAACAATTTGTACCGATTGGTATAAAAACATAGCCAAAGACAAAAGTAACGCACCCAATAGCTTGTTAAATAACGTAAATGCTATGGATTAGAGGACAGCACCATGAAGACGTTAAAATCAATTAAAATCACTTTGTTAGTAAGCCTAACGGCATTGCTATTAGTGGCGTGCGGAAAGCAACCAGCACAACAAGCGAATACACCCGCAGCGCCTAAGGTGGATGTTGCCAACGTACTTTATGAACGCATTACCGAGTGGGATCAATTTACTGGACGCTTACAAGCACCAGAAAAGGTTACTTTGGTACCTCGCGTGTCAGGTTATATTGAATCGATTAACTTTAAAGAAGGCGCGCTAGTGCAAAAAGACGATGTGTTATTTACCATCGACTCGAGTGTATTTACGGCTGAATATGAGCGTCTTAAAGCAGAATTAACCAGTGCAATATCTGCTAACCAACTTGCTGAAAATGACTATGAACGGGCCAATAAGCTGTTCCATCAAAAAGCGGTTTCAGAAGAGCTTATTGATACTCGTCGCTCTAACATGCACCAAACTGCTGCCGCAGTTGCATCAGTTAAAGCCGCGTTGACCCGCGCCCAACTTAACGTTGAATATACTCATGTTACCGCCCCAATTACGGGTCGAGTTTCATACGCAAATGAAACGGCAGGTAATTATGTCACCGCCGGACAAACGCATCTCACCAGCTTAGTGTCTACATCGCATATGTACGCTTACTTCGATATAGACGAGCGAACCTATTTAAAGTATGCCGCGTTATCGTTCGAGAACAAACGTCAAAGTCCACGGTTGGGCAATAATGCAGTGGTTATGGCACTAGCAAATGAAACCAATTTTAATCATCAGGGTGTGATCGACTTTGTCGATAATACGGTTGACCAGCAAACAGGTACTATCCGCGTTCGCGCTAATTTTGCCAACCAAGACAATCAATTATTACCCGGCTTATTTGCCCGCATCAGCATTGCGGGTAGCGAGTCATACGACAGTATTTTAATTGACGACAAAGCCATTTTTACCGACTTAAATAACAAGTTTGTTCTGGTGGTAAATGACAAAAACACCCTTGAGTATCGTAGCGTTAGCCTAGGTGAGAAGCTTCACGGTTTACGTATTATTACTGCCGGTTTATCCCCTAGCGATACCATCGTGGTAAACAGTCTGCAGAAAGTACGCCCTAACGTTACTATTGAGCCAAACCTTACAGATATGGCCGATAGCGACAAATTAGAAGCATTACATCAAGCACAACGCCTCCTCGATAACCAGCCATTGACAGCACGCGTTGCTGATGACGCAAGTCAGGGTTAAGGAAACCACATAATGTTGTCTCAATTCTTTATTAAAAGACCTATTTTTGCCGCGGTGCTGTCGCTACTGTTCTTTATTTCAGGCGCGATCGCAGTATGGCAATTACCGATTACCGAGTATCCAGAGGTCGTGCCGCCAACGGTAGTGGTGACGGCAAACTACCCAGGTGCTAACCCTAAAATCATTGCTGAAACCGTTGCATCACCGCTAGAGCAAGAGATTAACGGCGTAGAAAACATGTTGTACATGTCTTCGCAAGCCACTTCAGATGGCCGTATGACGCTAACCATCACCTTTGCGATTGGTACTGATGTTGATTTAGCTCAAACCCAAGTCCAAAGCCGGGTAGAACGAGCAAAACCTCGTTTACCAGAAGAAGTACAACGCTTAGGTATTGTCACTGAAAAATCATCACCTAGCTTAACCATGGTGGTGCATTTAACCTCGCCCGACGACCGTTACGACATGTTATACCTGTCTAACTATGCGGTATTGAAAGTAAAAGATGAATTAGCTCGTATTACTGGTGTGGGTGCTGTGCGTGTGTTTGGCGCTGGCGACTACAGCATGCGAGTGTGGCTAGACCCTAATAAAGTAGCAGCAATCGGATTATCACCGAGTAATATTGTTGCCGCTATTCGTGAACAAAACCAACAAGCCGCAGCCGGGAGTTTAGGCGCGCAACCTAGTGGTGACAGTGATTTCCAATTACTGATTAACGTTAAAGGCCGTTTATCCAACGTTGAAGAGTTCGAAGACATTATTGTTAAAGTGGGTGATCAAGGTCAGATCACTCGTTTAAAAGATGTTGCCCGGGTTGAATTAGGTGCATCGACTTACGCCCTACGCTCAATGTTAGACAATAAAGACGCGGCTGCATTACCTGTGTTCCAGGCCTCGGGCTCTAACGCGATTCAAATATCTGATGATGTCCGTTCTAAAATGGCTGAGTTGTCTAAGTCATTTCCAGAAGGCTTAACCTACGACATCGTCTACGATCCAACCGTGTTCGTGCGTGGCTCAATTAAAGCTGTGGTACAAACACTGGTTGAAGCATTATTGCTGGTTGTATTAGTGGTAGTGCTGTTTTTACAAACGTGGCGCGCATCCATTATTCCATTAGTGGCGGTTCCAGTATCACTTGTGGGTACATTCGCCTTTATGCACCTAATGGGCTTTTCGCTGAATGCCTTATCACTGTTTGGCTTAGTGCTCGCGATTGGTATCGTGGTCGATGATGCGATTGTTGTGGTTGAAAACGTTGAGCGAAATATCTCAGACGGATTATCGCCCGTTGCTGCCACTCAAAAGGCAATGAAAGAAGTGACCGGTCCGATTATTGCCACTACATTGGTACTGGCGGCGGTATTTATTCCAACGGCATTTATGTCAGGCTTAACTGGGCAATTTTATAAGCAGTTCGCGTTAACCATTACCATCTCCACCTTTATTTCGGCGATTAACTCGTTAACCCTTAGCCCTGCATTATCGGCATTATTGCTTAAAGGTCATCACGAGAAAAAAGATATGCTGACCCGTGGTATGGATAAGCTGCTCGGAGGCTGGTTATTTAATCCGTTTAACCGCATGTTTGCGCGTATGTCTAACGGTTACGGCTGGTTAGTGAAGAAAATCATTCGTTTTGGTGCTGTCATTGGTATTTTGTATATCGGTTTAGTCGGCTTAACAGGCTTACAGTTTGCCAATACCCCAACAGGTTATGTGCCTGGGCAAGATAAACAATATCTTATTGCCTTTGCCCAACTACCTGATGCTGCATCATTAGATCGCACTGAAGCTATCGTGAAAGAAATGTCACGTATTGCACTAGATCAACCGGGTGTAGCCCATGCTGTAGCCTTCCCTGGTTTAAGCATTAATGGCTTTACCAATAGTACTAACAGCGCCATTTTGTTTACCCCGCTGGATGACTTTGCCGATCGCAAAGATCCATCATTATCAGCAGGTGCTATTGCTGCCGCGTTAAATCAAAAATTTGCCTCTATTAACGGCGCATTTATTGCGATTTTCCCGCCACCGCCAGTGCAAGGCTTAGGCACCATTGGTGGCTTTAGATTACAAATTCAAGATCGTGCTAATTACGGTTACGAAGAGTTGTATAAAGTGACCATGCAAGTGATGCAAAAAGCATGGGCAACGCCAGAGCTAGCGGGAGTATTCTCGAGTTATCAAGTCAATGTGCCACAACTTGAAGTGAACATCGATCGCACCAAAGCCAAACAGCAATCGGTGTCGTTAGACGAATTGTTCTCCACCCTGCAGGGATACATGGGTTCGGTTTACGCCAACGACTTCAACCAGTTTGGCCGTACTTATCAAGTGAACGTACAGGCAGATGAACAGTTTAGACAAACGCCTGAACAAATCGCCCAACTAAAAGTACGTAACAACCAAGGTGAAATGGTGCCTATTGGATCATTTATTAATGTCACCAATTCATCTGGTCCAGACCGAGTCATGCATTACAACGGTTTTACCACTGCGGAATTAAATGGTGGTGCTGCACCCGGATTTAGTAGCGGTGAGGCGCAAGCTGCAATTGAAAAGATTCTAGCTGAAACCCTACCTAATGGTATGACATACGAGTGGACAGAGATCACCTACCAACAAATTTTGGCAGGTAATGCAGGCGCCTATATTTACCCATTAATTATCTTGTTAGTGTTTATGGTTTTAGCCGCGCAATATGAAAGCTTAAGCTTACCAATAGCCATTATTCTGATTATCCCAATGACGCTGTTATCGGCATTAACAGGGGTACTTATTTACGGTGGAGATAACAATATCTTTACCCAGATTGGGTTAATTGTACTGGTGGGGCTGGCAACCAAAAATGCCATTCTAATTGTTGAGTTTGCCAAAGAGTTACAAGATGATGGCATGGAACCATTGGAGGCCATACTTGAAGCCGGTCGCTTACGTTTACGGCCTATTTTAATGACCTCGATAGCCTTCATTATGGGTGTGGTACCTATGGTTTTTTCTAGCGGACCTGGTTCAGAAATGCGTCAAGCAATGGGTGTTGCAGTATTCTCTGGCATGATTGGGGTGACTATTTTTGGCCTTATATTAACGCCACTGTTTTATTATGCCCTAGCAAAACGTGGGAAAAATAAAACCGAGCTCGCCGAATCGGCCATAACACACGATTAACCACGTTATTGATTCAGTGATAACAAAAAAAGAGGTCACCTAAGGTGACCTCTTTTTTATTGCGAAATAACTCATTTACACAAATTTGATTCACGATTGCACTTGTTCCAAAACGGGCAGAGCAGGAAAAGCGCCTTTTGTCGTACAGGTTATCGCACCACACTTAATCGCAAACTCGGCAGAAGTTCGAACGTTCACTCGATTAAGCAATTTTTGCACTAAAGGCCCAGGAGTAAAATATCCTTCATCACGGCCGAGTTCAAATAAAAACCCCGCAACAAAGCTATCTCCGGCGGCAGTAGTATCTATGGCAACAATTTTAGGCACCGGCAACTCAAAGGAAAACTCGGCACTGTGGCATAAAACGGACTCCGCACCATTGGTCACTAAAATTAACCTCACCCCTTGCTCAATACAGAATGCTAAATAATCGTCAAATGATACCCCACGCTCTAGAGCCAAATGGAGTGCTTCTTCTTTACTCATTTTCAACAGGTGTGTGTAACCAAAACATTGCTCCACTCGAGCTGATAGCAGCCGAGTGTCTTGCCATAGTGACAAGCGCAAATTGACATCAAAACTGACTAACGTTTGTTCTTTATGCGCTTTTTTAGCACCATAGAGACTCGCAGTGAAAATGGCCTTTTCAGTAAATGTATTTGAACAAAGATGAAAAATATCAATTTGAGACCAATCGATAGCATCAAAATCAGCTTCACGGTATAGCATGTCGGCAGTGCTTTGCCGATTAAAGCTAAACGCTCTTTCCCCTTTAGCATCTAAACTGACTAATACTGTGGCAGTAGCAGCATCTGGCACTAATGTTAAACAACTCACATCAACACCTTGTGCTGCCAATGCATCTTGCAACATCACACCATAATTATCAGCACTAATGCCACCAGCAAAAAAACTCCTGCCACCCAACTTTGCGTAACCCACGGCCACATTAGCTGGCGCGCCGCCAGGGATCGGCTCGTGCACTAAACCAGAATGGCCCACTGGCAGTAGATCAATTAATACTTCACCAAAACTCAATAATGTACTCATATAAAATGTCCAAAAAAAAGCCCATTTGCATGGGCTTGTTAACAGGGATTTCTAAAAACTAATGCAACCAATACCATTGCAAATAAGATGACTACAACTAACTTATGACAACTCAGGCAATGACAATGAACGATTAAAACTCGTACTTAATTGTGGCACTGGTTGTACGACCGTTAATGGTTCTGGCACGAATAATATTGTTGTCGGGCACCGAACCTTCTTCGGCTTCGGTAATACCAACAGTATCAAACAAGTTATTGACGTTAAGCGCGACTGATAACACATCGGTTAGCTGGTACGACGCAAACGCGTTCACTTGAGTGTAACCATCAAAACTTAGGTCATTGTTATCTTGAGCATAAGAATCAGTAGTACCAATCAAATTGACCCCAACAGAGCCTTTATCAAAGTTATAACGGCCCATTAGTGAGTAAATAAAATCTGCTTGGCGACGAGGAGTGTTGCCAATTACGCTGGGGTTAAGTGCATCTTTAACAATTTCAGCATCGGTCCAGGTTACGTTACCGCGGAAGTCGAAATCGCCAACGTAGTAAGCACCTTCTAGCTCAATCCCTTTGGCTTCATATTTACGGTCAAAGAATATTTGGCTCGTGGCTTCAAAATTTTGCTCTTCGGTTTCAGAGTAAAATGCTGTCGCAAATACCGACATATTATCGTAACGATACTTCACACCCACTTCGTACTGGTCTACTTCATCAACTGAGTCTTCGTCTGAAACTGAACCATCAGGGTTCACTTTACCAAACAATAAACGGTCAGCATTAGCTCGACCACCATGGCTGATACGACCAAATGCAGCTAAATCTTCAGACACTTGGTAGTTAGCACCTAATGAGTAAGATAAGTATCCCCAGTCATAATTCACTAACTGTGGGTTAGCATTATCAATTGACGACACACTTAACTCAGGCTGAGAAATCACGCCATCACGGTTCATATCCACTTGTGATTGCACATTGCCAGCATAGTAACCACTGGCATCGCCAGAGTCATAGCGCACGCTACCGTCTAATGATAAATCGCCGAACTTAGATGACGCTGCAATATACGGGGCTTTAATGGTGTAGTCTGAATCATAATTACGTTGGCAACAATTGCCCCAATAAGGCACGCCATAAGCGTATAAACCATTATCAGAGTAAGATGTACCATCTGCGGCGACCACATCTAAAAGTGCGGCATTATCACCTTGCACTTCCATTAAGTAAGAGTTCCACATCCACGTCATATTGATATTTTGTGTAGCTGTATAAAAACCCAAAGTGACGTTAGAATCGTCAAACGTCTTGGTTAATTTCATGTCATTGACGATAGAGCCAAAGTCATTCATGGTCACATCAAAACTGTGCACCCGCATTGCTAGGTCACTGTCAAAGGCTTGGCCTGCTTTAGCGCCGTTAGCATAAATAAGTGTCGAACCTGCGCCACCAATACTGCTAGCAATACTTGAGCTGTTGCCCACTTCTGCTGGCATTAAAGACATAAAATTACCGCTGACATCAGAGATACGGAAACGGTTTTCTACTAACCAATCGTCACCTAAATCAAATGAGGCTTCTAGTCCCACCGAGTTAACAATCGGATTCATACCATCACGCATATCACCACGACTAATATTGCCGTTAGCATCTAAGCGCAGGGTTGATAACATGTTAGCTGAATGAACCGTATCAGATTGAGCATCAAATCCAGGTATTGAGCTACCATCGGAATACATTGGCATAGGCAAATAACCAATGCTCTTATCATTTAAGTGCTTTACATATAAACGCACATAACCAGAATCAAACTCTTTGGTTAAGTTAGCTTTAATTTGGCCACCCTTGTTCGCGGTGTAACCAGGGTCTCGCGGGCCATCGCCGGTGCGCACAAAGCCACCGATGTGAAAACGCATCGAGTCATTAATGCTGGTGCCGTATTCAAAATCAGTACGCAAAGTATCGTAATCTAGGCCTACAGTAGATGAAATACTGCCAGCATCACTGGTACCTGTTTTACTGATAACGTTAATAATACCGCCTGGTGCATTACTGGCAGCTGTTGATGCTGAACCACCACGGATTGATTCAATAGTTTGTGTTGTAGAATCAATACGTAAGAAAATATCCGCATTACCAAATGCAATATCACCAAACTGTAAAATAGGTAAGCCATCTTCTTGAATTTGCAAGAACTTAGCTCCACCTGAGGCAACAGGCAAACCGCGTACCGCAATGTTGGCGTTACCTTCACCACCAGTCGATTCAACCTTCATGCCCGGAATAATACGGAACGCTTCGGCTGATGAACGAGGTGAGCTAATGGCTAAATCTTCTGGCGACACACTGCTCACCGACACGCTCGAGTCCATTACACGTGTACCACGTGCCACACCCGTTACCGTAATGCGCTCAAGGCCAATGGCATCTTTCTTGGTTTCCGCAGTATCTGCTTCAGCAGCCCACAAGCTCGAACTAACCATCACCGCTAGCGTACTCAATACAAATTTTTTAGATGTGCTTATTATCATTTTTATGTCCCCACATAGAGTGTATTGATGTTGTCTTATCTCCCCATAACAACATCAGTAGTATATTCATCAATCAACCTAAGCCCCAAACTAGCTCAGAGGCTAATCAAGAGACTAAATTAAAACTTTGACTTAATCGATTAAGTTACAAGTTAGCAACAAAATATTATATTGCAAGTACAATTTATGTTCGACTATTGTGAGTAAGACTAAAAAATTGACTAAGTAGATGTTTATTATATTAAATATTTCTAATAGTAAATGTTCATTATTTAGCGTCTGCGGTCAACAAATGCCCTGACGGATCACGAAGCAGATTGTAAGCTGCCAATAAGCACAACATAAATGCAAAGCCGGTTGCTAAATAAAACCCGTACTTAACATGGCCAAATATGTCGCCTACCAGCCCCATTAACAACGGACCTAATGCAGCAGAAAGTGCAGTAAAGAATAAAATAACCCCAGCAACCGAACCATGTTGGTCAACCGGGAAACAACTAATCCCTTTAGAATTTAATGTCGGATACATCATTGACATAAACAAGCCTGATAATGGCAATAAAATAACCGCTGCAGATATGCCATACATCATTGCACCTAGGTAACAAAGACTAATCGCTAGGCTGAACCAAAACATCACTTGCTGCCAACTGTATCGATTGAGGATCCAACCGCCCAAGAAACGTCCCAATGCCCGCAATGTGAAAAAGATTGTTAATGCATAGGTCGCGATTAATGCTAACTCACCTTCATAGTTTAGTAACAATGTCGGCATCCATACATAAATAGCCACTTCAGTCGCAACATAAAGCCCAATCGCTAAAGAGTAGCCTAATGCGTAAGGGTTTCTCATCATTCTAAACGTACTGGCTAGATTAATATCTTGAGTGGATGAGCGCTTAAGTTGCGGATAGTCAGCTTTATAAGCTAACCAACATAATATTAAACAAAACACCCCGGCACCAAAATACAGATATTTCCACGACACTCCTGTTATCAATAAATAACTGACAATCGCCGGACCGACCATAGCGCCCACACCGAAATAGCCTTCGACGGTGTTCATGGTGCTTGAGTGTTGTTTTGAGTTAGCTGAAATATCTCCAATTAACCCTAACGCACCCGTTTTGAACACCCCAATAGCAATACCCACTAATGCCAACAAACACAGAAAATAATAAAATGACTCACCTAATGCGAACATAAAACTTGCCAATGCAAACAGCAGCAAGCCAATTAGAATTGTTATTTTTCGGCCTAACTTATCCGCCAAAAAGCCCAAAAACAGTCCACTTAATGCGATAAATAGCATTGGCATGTAATGAAATGCGCTCGCTTGAGACATCGATAAATCAAATGTGTTAATCAGCTCAGGAATAATCACTCCCACCGCATCAGAAGTCATCGCGAACATAAAAAACATTAAATACGTGAGTATTCTTATCCTAGTGTTACCGCTATTCTCATTATCCTTCATATGGTTAACCATACTTCCCACCTTATTGTTATATATTTTCTTTGTGGTCACACAGTCTATTTATGGCGACACATTCGTCTTCTCCCACAGAAAACGAATTCAATATTTAAACAAAGCCCTTGAATAATGTTTCATATTGGTTAAATATACAACTTAATCGATTAAGTTTTTTTTAAATACTTACTTTAAGAGTCACCAACATGAAAAATAATGTTCAGCTGATCACTTACGTAGATCGTATAGCGCACTCAGACTTAAAAGGACTCAAACAGGTTCTAGACACAGAACTGCATGATCTCTTTGGTGGCGTACATCTGTTACCTTTTTACTATCCGATTGACGGCAGCGATGCTGGCTTTGACCCTATAGACCATGCAAAAGTAGATGAACGTCTTGGTGATTGGAATGACGTAAAGCAGATTGGTCAACAATACGACATCATGGCCGACTTAATCGTTAACCACATGTCTGCAGAGTCTACCGAGTTTCAAGACGTGCTTGCCAACGGTAAAAGCTCAGTTTATTGGGATTTATTTTTAACCAAAGATAGCGTATTTCCAGACGGTTTAAGCGCAGAAAACCAAGCTAAAATTTATCGCCCACGTCCGGGGAGTTGTTTCACCACCTATAAACTCGCCGACGGTACACAAGCCGAGTTTTGGACGACTTTTACCTCAAATCAAATTGATATTAATGTGCATACCGCTGCAGGTCAGGCACATTTAAACAAGGTGCTAACGCGTTTTCATGAAAGCAAAGTCGATCTTATTCGTCTTGACGCTGCGGGTTATGCCATTAAAAAACCAGGCACTAGCTGTTTTATGATTGAAGAATCATTTGAATTTGTCGATGAGTTAGCCAAAAAAGCCAACAGCCTAGGCATGACCACCCTTGCCGAAATTCACTCGCATTACATGACCCAGCTCGATATTGCTAAGCGCGTAGACATGGTGTACGACTTTGCGCTGCCGCCATTGATTCTCCACAGCTTATTTAGCCAAGATGTCAGTGCATTAAGCCATTGGCTATCCATTGCCCCACGCAACTGTGTCACGGTATTAGACACCCATGACGGTATTGGCATTATTGACGCTGGCCCGGTCGGCAATAAAGCAGGTTTATTAACAGCTGCAGAAATTGATAACTTAGTTAATCGCATCCATAGCAATAGCAAAGGTGAAAGCCTGCAAGCAACGGGCGCAGCAGCCAGCAATGTCGACCTATACCAAGTTAATTGCACCTACTACGACGCGCTTGGCCAAAATAACATTGATTATTTAATCGCTCGAAGCGTGCAGTTTTTTGCTCCCGGTATTCCGCAGGTGTATTACACCGGCTTACTGGCAGTGCCTAATGCCATGGAGTTACTGAATCAAACTCAAGTAGGTCGCGATATTAACCGACCTTATCTACAGGTAAGCGACATTCAAACAGCCATGCAAAAACCGGTTGTTAAAGCGCTATGTGAGCTGATCACTCTACGCAATAAAGTCGATGCCTTTAATGGTGAGTTCACCATGACAAACCAGGCTAATCAGTTAGATCTTTGTTGGGTGCATGGCGACAGTTCAGCCAAGTTAAGCGTTAATTTTGCCACCAAAGAAGCCCATATCAACATCGTTGAATCTCAGCAATCGACTCACATTGTACTGACTGATTTACTGGCTAAACACAGCGGATAATCTACGTGTGTGTTAAGCTTAAACGTAAACAAGGCGCCTAATTAGGCGCCTTGTTGGTATCGATATGATTGTCTCGATCTGTTTGTATCGAACTGTTTGTATCAAAAATCGTCCGGTCATCAATATTGCATCAACAACTGCCACCACGTGAAAGTTCATAACCTAACACTTCAGCATGATGGGCATCAGCAATAAACATTTCTGCAGCTTTACGACCTTTTTGTTCTGAATGCTGGAACACTGTTGTCAGCGGCGGGATAGCTCGTGAGCCTTCATCAATACCATCAAAACCCACCACACGAATATCTTCAGGGATCCGCAAACCTTGTTGGATTGCCTCGCGCATTAAACTCAAGGCTATTAGGTCACTCATGCACAAAAATACATTAGGACGCGGTACACAATTAAGCGCTTCTTTGGCTGCTATGGCAGCAAAGTCGGCATTACTTTCAGGGATATTCCAAATGCGATCATCACCAAGCTTAACCCCAGTATCACCAATGGCATCCAAATAGCCTTGCAAACGCTGATGCGCTACTGAGGTATCGATTTCCATAGAATGAATATCATACACGCGGCAGGTTAAGTGAGTATCGAGCAAGCGTAATCCAAGAATTGCGACGTGATCTTGCTCAGATTGAATAGCCAATTTAGCCACTTCATAGGCACCGGCTTTATTGTCGATACTCACCGAAGCACTGCGATGAATATTAAAGTCGACTGTGACTACTTTTTTACGGATTTTTTTTAATTGCTCAGCCAATAAACGGTTGCGAGGACGACCATAACAAATAAAGCCATCGACAAAATCATTTACGCTATTCACATTGTCAGAACTGCCAGAAAACAACAGTAAATTAATTTTATGTTGCTCAAAAACGGCCGCAACACCTTTCATAAACTTACTGGCCACAGGATCTGACACCATGTATTCAATACTGTCCGATAATACCAATGCTACTGTATCAAATTTGCCACGCCTTAAAGATTGCGCGGCTTTATTGGGTCCAAAATATCCTAGCTCGTTACAGGCAGCTAGAATGTCTATACGGCGTTTTTCCGACAGCTGATCTGGACGATTAAACGCATTAGATACCGTCGCATTCGACACACCTAATTCTTTGGCAATACTTTTTAAGGTCCAATGCTTGGAGTCTGGCATAACGGGTCCGTTTACGTCGTGGTTTTAGCCTATATAGCTATACATAACATGAATGTATCGATGCAAGTCGATGAAAAAACTCAGATGTTGGCCTAGCGTTGAAGCGAAAAACCGCCCCAGCGAGTTAGACTGTTACCAAATTATAAATCGTCTTGCTGCTGAACATGCTCAACCAAGCTGGCGATCGACATATTTTGTTCAACTGTTGGTTTTTTTAAGCGTTTTGCAAACCAAAAACGAGGCTTCCAATAGATATTATTTAAACTCGAAATTTTTACCCCTTTTTTAGTCGAGGCATGTAAAAATCGGTCATTGCCCATGTAAATACCGACATGACGAACGGTTCGATTGGTTTTAAAAAAAACTAAATCGCCAGTCTGTAACTGATTACGCGGTACTTCTTTGCCTAAAATACGTTGAGAGTTCACAGTACGAGGCAACTTGTCGCCAACAATATTCAGGTAGGCTAAATACACAAACCCTGAACAATCTACGCCATTTCTACTCAGGCCACCTAAACGATATGGAGTGCCTTTCCATTGGTTATGAAAACTCAATAGGTTTGACTCACTCCACTTGGGAGGTTCTGGCTTAAGCATGGGAGGAACCACCACGGGCTTAGGTGCGACAACCACAACAGGAGAAGACGCACACGCAGACAACAACAGCACTAAACAACTAAACAATAATCTTTTAGCCAATTCAACCCACTCCAAACCCCGAAAAATCATCCGAAATATAAATTCTTTGTTCGTAATACACAATCAAAATAACCGCTGCACCGCTTAGTGTTAACGAGTCATCATTTGCATGCACTGCACTAAAGCCCGTTTAGCCGCCATTTTATCGACTTTAATTTGGCAGCGTAGCATAGTTCCTTGCCAGTTTGACCAAAAAACACTCGCCAATGTTGATGCCGGTAAGTCCGCACGAATATGTCCTTGTTGTTGCCCTTGCTGAATAAGTGCACTCAATAAGGCGATCCATTGATCATAAAGCTGATTCAAGGTTTGATGCAGTAACGGCGACAGGCTACTGACCTCAACCATTAAGTTACCCATCAAGCAGCCACGCGGTTCACTGCCACTAAACAGCTCATCAATCAGTTGATGATATCCATTTAGCACAGTAGACAAATTGGCTTTAAAATTCACGCCTGGATCGATAGCGATAGGTTGAATGCGCTGCTGGAAATAATGTTCAGCCACAGTTGCAGCAAACGCTTCTTTACTGGCAAAGTAATGATAAAAAGAACCTTTAGGAATACCCACTTCGTCGAGAATTAATTTAATACCTACTGCGCTATAACCGTGTAACGCAAAAAGCTTTTCACCTACGACGCATATTGACTGTCTACTCGCTGCACTTTTATTCATTTACCCTCCATTTTTTAGTGATAGGATAAACAAGAATAGACCAGTCGGCTAATTTTAGTTACTGATAAGCTAAAACATGCGCTTTTATCTTTAGATGATTCAACAAAATTGTCCCATCAATGCTCTATTTCTGGATCAATCCATCATCTCTATACGCAACCAAAATATGTTTCCGACAAAGCTTAAGATCAGTAGTGGACTTTGAAAAACCATGTTCTATCAGCACCACGGCATTAAATGCAGCTGTAACCACGCAGGCTTTTCAACATAACGTAATGACTATCGGCCAGATTTCTTATAAGCAAAAAATCTACCCAAGATGGAACAGAAAAAACATTCAATATATGGGTAAATACTGCTTGTACCACCCTGAATAAAACGGAGTTAACCACTATGGGTATTATTGGCTATCGACTCTTTCAATAACTGCATATTTTCATCACGCTGATCAGAATAGCTATTATCCATATGCTCATCGACTAGCTGTTCACAACGCTTTTGGGCTTCATATTGCTTGAGGGGATCCACTTCTTTATCAGTTTGCGCTTGGCACAATACATTGCCACAGCCAGATAGTAACAACACACTTGCCAACGCTAGCCACGACATGACATTTAACAGCGGTTTTATCACATGGTTTGTCATAGAAAAGAGCATCCTTAAGTCACCACTTCACATACTTATTTTAGGCATAAAAAAACCAGCCCGAAGGCTGGTTTTAAGTATAACCGAATAAATTATCCTGTTACACGTAACTCATCGACTACATCTTTAACGTCATCGGTATTTTTAGCGATGGTTAATGCTAAATCACGTTCTGCATCGCTCGACACAGTACCTTTTAAGGTCACGACACCATGTGCGACATCAACGTTAATATCGGTGCCCGACACGTCAGCGGAGAATAGTAATCGCGTTTTCACTACGGTAGCGACTTTCGAATCGGTTAGTGATTCACTTAAATCCTTGCTGTCTTTATCATTGTGCTTCATCACCGAAAGCTCATTGTTAACGTCTTTCACGCCATCTAAGCTTCTAATTAACTCTCCGGCAAGTGACTTATCAACACTGCTGTTAACTTTACCTGTTAGGGTCACGTTACCATCATGTACGTCGGTATTAATATCAAATGAATTCAGATTAGTATTTAACAAAAGTGTGGTTTCAGCTTTACCATCGATCCACGCATCTTTTGCATCATCTTGCCAATCTTGTGCTGCATTTGCACCAAATGCCATTGAACCTAACACAATGCTCATTACTACTGATAATGTGGTCTTTTTCATAAAGTTTTCCTCCGTTGTTAATCTCAAGGATTATAATGCGCGAACCATGCCAACTTCCATAACCAACTGTTAAAGTTAACAATAACTGGTTTTAGCGTTTATTTTAATAAACTTTATGGACAACGATATCGGACTTTTTTACCGACACTAGGTAAATTTTTCATCGTCGCAATGGGTGTTAATGGATCTCAATGTAGATTCGCAAAATCAACCTGATATCTCATTCAATAAACTCTCTAAATATTGAGACTATGGCTTATTCAATAGGCACAAGAGCATTATGTTGCCAGTCAGAAAAACACGCGCTAGCCACAAATTAACAGCACCTCGAATACTAAAAAGCGCATGACAATATTGATTATCATGCGCTTTTTTAGTGCGTGCATATGACTAGGTATGAACAACGGAGAGATTTTTCATAGTGTCACAGCTCATTTGTAACCAAGCAATACCTTCGGCAAGTTGGCTAGCAACACGCTGATTTTTAGTTTTTCTAGCTGCTTGCTTTAAATGAACCAAGACTTGTTGTTCCGTTTCAACCAATACCGCTATCACTTGGGGTAACGGCTGCTGTTGTATAACTTGTTCGGCCTTAGCATAGTGGCGACGTGAGGATTGTTGATGGTAAGTTTGGCTATCTATCGGCCTTGCTTGGCTTGAACGCACCACGCTAAACAATGGTGTTAAACGATCCAGCATGCATTTTCGAATGTCGGCCATGTGGATAAAAATTCGTTTGATGTTGTAATCGTCGGTCCCCAATGTGGCTTGGACATAAAATTGTTGTCCTTCCTGGCATAAATCAATAGCCTCATGCAATAGCCATACATCGGACTCAGCCTGTTCGTCTCGAGTAAATGATTTCAATGTAAATCCTCCTGCATTCGATAATTTTACTGGCACTTTGTTGGATGGGTTGTGTAACATATACGGGTACAGCACACCTTATTAAGCAAAAACTAAACCATGAACACCCCATGTACATGGGCAAAAATTAATTAACCTTCTAATAGTTAAAGTTATTATAATTTGTCCGGGTCTGAGTTAATTACCTAATTACACGGAATGATTACTTGTGATTGTCAACACGACATCACTGGTAAACATTAGACTTAACACCACAGGGAGTGAATCGGTATGCCACGTCCAACACTTTTTTATCATCTACACCGTCGTCAAGAAGGTGAAGCACGACTCCTTGCCTTGCCGAGTTGTCAGCACTTTAATAAGATTGCTAGTTCAGTTGACCAGCCCTGGTTAGACCAACTGCACAGTAACTCGATAGATGTTGCGATCATTGAATTATCACAGTTAAGCCAACTAGAATACGCAGAGTTAACTGACAGTGCGTTAATGTCGGATATTGAGTTCATCTTCTTAAGCGAAGGTAAACCGAATCCTAACTTAGATCATTTAATGTCAAAAAGTGCTGGTTACCATTTTCGCCAGCCTTACGATGCCGATGCAATTAACGATACCTTAGAAGACTTTGCCCAAGACTTGCAGTCGCAATCGACTAAGTTAAAACAGCCCCTTTCGAGTGAACTAGACCAATACGGTTTATTGGTTGGTTCATCGCGGTCAATGCACAAGTTGTATCGTACTATTCGCAAAGTTGCCGTCACCGAAAGCAACGTACTTATTGTCGGTGAAAGCGGTGTCGGTAAAGAGCTTGTAGCCAACACGATTCATTTGGCCAGTAACCGAGTCAATCAACCGTTTATCGCCATCAACTGTGGCGCATTAAGCCCTGAATTGGTCGACAGCGAACTGTTTGGCCATGTAAAAGGCGCTTTTACCGGTGCTCATCGTGATCACCGCGGTGTGTTCGAGCAAGCTGAAGGTGGTACCTTATTTCTTGATGAAGTCACCGAAATGCCATTGGAACATCAAGTCAAATTGCTACGCGTACTCGAAAACAATGAATATCGTTCTGTTGGCTCACAACACCTTAAAAAAGCCAATGTTCGCATTGTGGCTGCAACTAATCGCGATCCAGCTGACGCTATTGATGCTGGCCGTTTTCGCGAAGATTTATACTTTCGTTTAGCGCATTTTCCTATCCACGTGCCACCATTACGCGATCGTAACGATGACATAACGGGTTTAGCCCAACACTTTCTAGCCTATCGAAATACCGCTGAAAAACTCACTAAAACCTTTTCGGATGATGCTCTTAAACTTATCCAACAACAGAAATGGTCCGGAAATGTCCGCGAATTAAAACACGCAATAGAACGTGCATATATTTTGGCAGAAGATACCATTCTACCTAGCCATATCACGGTGACACCTCTAGAACCATCAACAGAACCTTTAGCTGACGATGTACAAATACCTGCTGGCATGCGCCTAGACGAACTTGAAAAAGTTGCTATTTTTCAGGCACTTGATAAATCTATGGGCAATAAAAATGATACTGCCAAACAGCTAGGCATTAGCGTTAAAACCCTTTATAACAAACTCAGCAAGTACGAAGAGCAAACCGATTCAGACGAACCATAGCGTCATTAAACGCCCATTCATTAAACGTGTTTGCTCGCTTTTGGCACCAGCACATTTAATGAATTGGGTTTGACTTTAATGCACAGATCTTCCGACTCAAATAACTCACCATCAATCACATATTGGCATGACGAATCCGTGTTTAAATAAATTGTTTTTGCTTGCTCATGATGAATTCGACTCGCTTGATTATCTTCACGATCTCCAGTTAATCCAGCAAATAGCAACTCGGTCATACTCAATAATTGTTGTGGCGATGTCTCGCTCGACTCAATCCAGGTAATATCTAACAAGCCATCGCTAATATTGGGCTCACCATTACCTAGTGCTAATAAACTGGTAAAAGGCGCAGCATTGGCAATCACTAAACTGGTGGTGTTAATCACTTGAATATCGCCACCATCAATCTGTACTCTTATCGACAATGGCTGATTTTCGTCTATCGCCTCCCACAACCCATTAAGGTAAGCCAGTTGCCCTAATGCATTTTTTTGGTCACGGTCAGCCTTTTCTATCATTTTCTGCTCAAAGCCTAGTCCCACCAGCAACAACATCAATTCATCATTACACCTTGCGGTATCAATACGTTGTGAATAACCTTGAATCAAAATATCAAGCGCTTGCGACACCGGCACCAATTTACTGGCGGCGCCAAACAAAGTATGACTTAGTGCATTGGTGGTTCCCATCGGAATAATACCTAAGTAAATATCAGTATCGACAATCACTGATGCCACCTCATTAACCGTACCATCGCCACCACAGGCCACAATGATATCTGCGCCTTTTTGCTTGGCTTGTTCGGCTAACTGCACGGCCGACTTATCTTTAGCGGTATACAACACTTCAAGCTGGAAGTAATCCGTCAAGGTTTGGGTAATATGCTCTGCTTCATCATTCCACTTACCACCACCAGACACCGGATTAACAATTAACCAAGCGCGTTTGTGAATATTGATTTGATTATGGCTATGCATTTTTTCTATAGCGGCCAACTGCCATTTATTTAATCGTGCCGTTTGGCGAATACTATTGATGGATTTAAGCACATCATTAACATTACGATTTTTCTCACGACAGACTAAATATGCCGCTAACACCAATACTGAACGCCCTCGACCTAACGCACAATGCACCACGACATTTTTACCGTTACTGACTTGGGTGTGTAACCAATTGATAGCTTGATTTAACTGCGCGACGGTCGGCACACTGTGATCTAAGATAGGAATATTTAAATAGGCAATATTTTCATCCATCAAGGTCCACTCTAATGCATCAAATTCAGCAGTAACATCTAAAATAGCGTCAATTTTTTCATGTTTAAGTCGGTCAATATCACGGGGAAATAATCGGCATGCTAAATACAACTGCTTATCAATTTTTTGGATTGCGGGTACTTTGTCGTGCTTTCGCGCCCAAGTGTTATACAACTGGGAACCCATTAAAAAGGGAATAAAACTCCAACTGATATACCAAGGAATACTGCCATCTTGGCTTTTTCGGAAAATGCCTGCACTATTAAACCAATAAGCTGAGCTCACTAGCCCTAAAGATAATGCAATCCAAGCAAATACAACGTTAAGAAATATATAAGGAAGCGCCACAGATAAGCACAAAGCCAATAACGCGCCAACAGTATAGTAATATTTAATATGAATACGGGTTAGCATAGTGGTCCTCCTGTTTAAAAAAAAGCAGCACATGCGTGCTGCTTAGGTTAATACTTATCCTAGTAACTATCCGGTTACTCCGTAACAGTCAGTCAAACTTTCTACTTCTACCTACACTGGCTTAAAAGGGAGTTGCCCTAACGATATCAATGTATTTTCAGTTAAAAACTTAACGACTTTGAACGAGTAAAATAGTTAATGTGATTGGTATAATGCTTAACAGTCAGGATCTTCTGCTTTCATACCTTCTTTCACATCTTCACATGCATCTTCAACGGCATTACCGGCATCTTGCATCATTTCATCCACTTTCTCGCCAGCGTTTTCAGCTTTGTTATCTGAACATGCTGATAAACCAGCCGTTAAAAACACCATTAAACTTGCCATTGTCAGTAATTTTAATAATTTCATATTCATCTCCTGGATGATGGTTGTAATCGAATAAACTTGTTTAAGTAACCTCAACTCTGATTAAGAGATGAGGTAAATACTATGCTCGGGGAGCTTTTCCTCGAATCGCATTGGCTACTAACGAAATCACTAGCAACACAATAAAAATAAAGAAAATAATTTTCGCGATGCCTGCTGCTGCACCTGCAATACCGGTAAAACCAAATAGACCCGCTATAACGGCTATAACTAAAAACATTAATGTCCAGCCCAACATAAAAACCTCCTTGGTGTACGGTTTACATTGTGATGTACGTTGAATTTACGCTGACGATTGATACAAATATCTTATCTCTATCGTAAAAGCGAACGATTCACACCACGACTATGTATTAGTTAAAGCCAACATCGTGCCAACTTTAACAAAACGTTATAAGACCATGATTTTTAGACATTTTAAATTTAAGGTAAGAAAATCAGTAATGAGGAAGCCATAGACCAGCAGGCAATTTTTACCGATGATACGGTAAGAGTTTCAGGTTACCACGCCACCGGAGTGAAATATCGATAAGTAAACAAAAATGCATCTAGTGGCTGTGATGGATTACCCTTTATGAGGCAACTTAAGTGAAATTAAAGCAGCAAGAGCTATAAAGCCACTGGATATCCATAAGCAGGCTTCTAAACCATAAGCTTGATACACCCAACCAGACAGTACCGTACCGATTAACCTTCCCATGGCATTGGCCATATAGTAAAAGCCCACATCCAGTGACACACCATCACTGCCGGCATAGCTAACAATTAAGTAGCTATGCAATGACGAGTTAATCGCAAACACCGCACCAAACACTAATAAGCCGATAACGACACTTTCCAGCACATAAAAATCTGCATGTAACGCCACTGCAATCGCGACGGGAATGAGTAGTAAGTAAGTTGCCCATGCAAATACTGCTCGGCCGCTGGGTACTTTTCCTTGTCGTTTACCGGTGAAATAAGGTGCAACGGATTGCACCACACCATAACCAATAACCCAACTGGCCATAAAGCTGCCAACCCACCAATGATCCCAACCAAAGGTTGTGGCTAAAAATACCGGTAGTGCCACCACAAACCATACATCCCTAGCGCCAAATAAAAACATCCGCGCCGCCGAAAGGATGTTAATCGACTGACTTTTAGAAAAAATATCTTTGAATTTAGGTTTGTTTTTAGCTTTGCCCAAATTATCTTTTAAGGCCACTAAACTACATAACCATACAATGCCTAATAGTGAAGCCATTAAGATAATGGCGCCTCTAAATCCTAAGCTTGTGAGCAATACGCCGCCTAAAAAGAAACCAATCCCTTTTAAGGCATTTTTTGAGCCCGTTAACAACGCCACCCATTGATAAAGTTTGCCTTCAGCATCTGCTGGCACTAGGGTTTTAATGGCACTTTTGGCACTCATTTTATTTAAATCTTTGGCGATACCCGACAAGGCCTGTGCCGCCATAACATAAACGACAGTCAACATTTCTGTGGATACGGTAAGCATAGCTAACGCCACTATTTGCAAGCCTAAGCCAATGTTCATGGTGTTATTTAGGCCAAGCCTTGCGCCTAACCAACCACCAACAAGATTAGTCACTACGCCAAAAATCTCATAAAACAAAAACAACATTGCAATATTTAACGGGCTGTAACCCAATTGATGGAAATACAACACCACCAGCATACGCAAAGCGCCATCGGTTAAGGTAAATGCCCAGTAATTACCAGTGATCAGTAAATACTGCTTTATCGATGGTGATAAGGAACGCAATGAATCCAGCCCCATGAAGCTTATTCCTTATCTGCTAAGCCCACTTTGCGGGCGAGCTCTGCGGTACGATTGGCATATCCCCACTCGTTGTCGTACCACACATACAGTTTAACTTGGGTGTCATTCACCACCATGGTCGACAAGGCATCGATAATGCTTGAGCGCGGGTCGGTTTTATAATCTACCGACACTAATGGACGCTCTTCATAACCCATAATGCCCTTAAGCTCACTATCAGCAGCTTGCTTCAATAACTGGTTTACTTCTTCTGCAGTCGTTCCACGAGCCACTTCAAATACACAATCGGTGAGTGACGCATTGGCTAACGGCACCCGTATCGCATGACCATTTAACTTGCCTTTTAACTCAGGGAATATATGAGTAATCGCGGTAGCAGAACCAGTAGTAGTTGGTATCAAACTAATGCCACACGCACGGGCGCGACGTAAATCTTGATGCGGTGCATCTAAAATAGTTTGGGTATTGGTGATGTCATGAATTGTGGTCATTGAGCCATGCTTAATGCCAATGTTCTCATGGATAACTTTTACTACAGGCGCTAAGCAGTTGGTGGTACAAGAAGCTGCGGTCACGATTGGGTGAATGGCTTTGTCGTATAAATCATCATTTACACCCATCACAATATTAAGCACGCCGTCTTCTTTTACTGGTGCGGTTACCACAACCCGTTTTACACCTTGATCTAAGTAAGCTTGTAGCAAGGCTTTGGTTTTTATCTTGCCTGAGGCTTCAATCACCACATCGCATTTTGACCAATCGGTGTCTTGGGTAGCGACATTACGGCTGCAAGGAATGGCTTTGCCGTTAATAACAATAGCATCACCGTCATGTGTTGCCTCGTGGTGCCAGCGGCCATGGACTGAATCAAAGGTCATTAAATGTGCCAGCGTGGCGGCATCGCCAGCAGGATCGTTAATATGTACAATTTCAACATCGTCCCAATCATACGCCGCACGCATGGATAAACGTCCCATACGGCCAAAACCGTTAATGCCTATTTTTATCGTCATAATGGTGTCCTAAGCTTTGCTTCATGTTAAGTCTTGGTTGTAAGGATTGATTATTAGCATCAAGTATTCGGTTAAACGGTTAGTCATTTAAAGCGGTAAAATATTAGCGCTGCAATAAATTTAAAGTGCGGTCACATTAATGCTTAAACCAATGCTGTGTGCGGTTAACAATCGCCACCAGCGACAACATCACCGGCACTTCAACCAACACTCCCACTACTGTGGCGAGGGCTGCACCTGAATGTAAACCAAAAAGCGATATCGCCACGGCTACTGCCAGTTCAAAAAAGTTAGAGGTGCCAATTAAACAAGCTGGCGCAGCAATATTGTGCGCCAGTTTTAACCATTTGGCCGCGATATAAGCGATGATAAAAATGCCGTAAGTTTGGATAATCAACGGCACAGCAATTAAGCCTATCGTTTGTGGATCCGACACTATTACCTCGGCCTGAAATCCAAATAGCAATACCACAGTGGCCAATAAACCAATAATTGACCAAGGCTTTACGTTAGCCAGAAAGGAATTAATAGCAACCAATCCATGGCGGCGATTAAGTAAGTAACGCGTTGTCACTCCAGCAATTAGAGGCAACAGCACATACAGTAATACCGAAATAAGCAAGGTTTCCCATGGCACCTGAATATCGCTCACCCCCAACAAAAAAGCGGTAATGGGCGCAAAGGCAAAAATCATAATCACATCATTAACCGACACTTGCACTAAGGTGTAGTTCGCATCCCCTTTGGTTAATTGCGACCACACAAACACCATCGCGGTACAAGGGGCCACGCCAAGTAAAATCATGCCTGCGATATACTCTTGTGCAGATGCAGGATCGACCAAGTCGGCAAATAGCACCTTAAAGAACAACCAACCTAAAGCTGCCATGGTGAAGGGTTTAATTAACCAATTAATGACTACTGTAAGCAATAATCCTTTGGGATTTCGGCCAACATCTTTTATGGAAGAAAAATCAATTTGCACCATCATTGGGTAAATCATCACCCAAATAAACACCGCAACCACCAAGTTAACGTGGGCGATTTCAAGGTTGGCAATAACTTGAAATACTCCGGGTTGCCATAAACCTAACAACACCCCAGCCAACATACTTAAGCCAACCCATACCGATAGAAACCGTTCGAATATTCCCATAAAAATGACTCCACACAACTAGAAAATATATAAAAACCGATTAAAGCATCTTTTAAAACACACTTTAAAACATCAACTTAACGACAAAAGCTCACTTTATTAGGCCGGTTTTGCATTGTGTGTAATTGCTGTAATGACGGCATTATCAACCCAAGGTTGTTTTCGGTGGTTTCTGCTATTACTGATTTGGACCAGAGAGGTAAATTAGGATTGATACGATAAAACACCCACTGGCCATGTTTTCTGTCGCTTAGAATATTGGCCTTTTTCAATAAGGCTAAATTGCGCGATACTTTAGGTTGGCTCTCTTCATCAAGCGCCGCCATTAACTCGCATACACACAGCTCACCATGATAATGGGTCAACATTAAGGTTTTTAAGCGAATGTCATCGGTAAGGCATTTATAAAATGTAATGGGGTCAACTTCTTTGAATTCAGGTACTTCGGCTTCGGGCACCAACTCAAATGGCCTTAGACCCGTAGTTTGTTGCTCCACTAACAGAAACATCGTCAGGCGGTTATTGATGTCATGTAAGGTCAAAAAAAATGGTTGCTCGCCTGCGCGATTTTTAGGATCGGGAAAGTCCCATGCCAGTTGCTTACCCGCGCCAGGATAACTACGACATTCATTATTGGCTTTATCGCATAGGGTAATAACATAATCGAAATCTTTGCCAGCAAAAGTCTGTAGGTGCTTAGACACTAAATCACCCGCATCAATACCGAAGCGAGTAATAGCCTCAATAGTTCGAACATCGACTTGCTCTGGCGATGTCCCGGCACTAAACACATCAAATTGATCAGCCGCTTTATTACGTAACAACGCCTCAGCCATTTGCGAACGCGCCGAATTGCCAGTACATAGAAACAACACAGTTTTCTTTTTCATAACGGATAAACAAGAAGTAAAAACATACGACTAAGTGTATATACGAAAGTTTACATATACAAGTAAAGGTACAAAAAAAACCGATTCAATATGAATTGATCGGCTTAAAGAATTAATGATATTAAAAAGTTCTTGGCGTGCTTATTTAAATCGGCCCCTTTTTACTGCCACCAATTTACGTTAATGGCCAATTTTGAGCGCCTGTTACATATCACTTTAAACCATTTCCGGAGGTAAGGGTTTACTATACAAATAACCTTGTAAATTAGTACATCCCATAGCCTTAAGTAACTCATGCTGCTCTATATACTCGACACCTTCAGCGATGGTACTGAGCTCTAAATTAAGTGCTAACTGCACGATTGTGCGAGCGATTGCGGCATCTTTTTGATTGCTCACAATTCCATCTACAAACGACTTATCAATTTTTAATGTATCAATGGGGAAACTCTTTAAGTAGTTTAATGAAGAGTAGCCGGTTCCAAAATCATCAATAGCTAACTTCACACCTAGTTTTTTTAACATAAATAGCAAAGCAATCGCCTCATCGACGTTACTGATGATGGCTGATTCTGTAATTTCAAGCTCAAGTAGATTTGGTGGTAAACCTGTTTCAACAAGTGCACGTTTCACGTGGTCAAAAATATTTGCATGGTTGAATTGCAATGCAGATAGATTGACAGCCATGCGCTGAAAATTGGCATCTGCAATATGTATCTGTTTCGCTTTGCTACAAGCTTCAAGCAAAGCCCATTCTCCAATAGGGATAATCAAGCCGCTACTTTCAGCAATCGCGAGAAAATCTATCGGTGTTAACAAGCCTCTTGTTGGATGGTTCCAACGCAATAATGCTTCGTATCCAACAATGTTGTCATTTGCTGAGTCAATTTGTGGTTGGTAATAAAGTACAAACTGATCTCCTAACCTTATAGCCTCTCGCAGTTCGACTTCAATTTTGAGCCTATCCATTAATGATTTATGCATTTCATGTGAAAAAAGTTGGTAACCGTTTTTGCCGTTGTGTTTCACTTCATACATGGCAGTATCTGCATGCTGCAGTAAAATATCGCCGGATTCACCGTCGTCGGGATAAAAAGAAATACCGATGCTGGCCGAAATAAATGTTTGTTGCCCCTGAATAACAAAGGGTTTCGAAAGCGCATCAAGCACTCGCTGAGCAATAATAGCGACATTATCAAACGCTTCTAACTCACATAAAAGTAAAGTGAATTCATCGCCGCCCAAACGGGCAAGATGTTCATTTTCATAATCAACCCGGCTGCCAACACTAAGCTCATCTGAAATACGTACAGAACTTTTTATCCGTGTCGCCGTTTCGCATAGCAACTCATCACCGGCTTTGTGTCCCAAGGTATCATTTATTCTTTTGAAATGATCTAAATCAATGAATAGTAATGCTAATTTTGTTGAGTGACGTTTGGCTGAAGCAATTGCAGAGTCTAACTGCAACAGAAATTTACGCCTGTTCGGTAGATCCGTTAACGTATCGTAAAAGGCATAATAAGCGATTTCTTGCTCTGATTTTTTGCGGCTTGAAATATCATGCAAGGTGCCATTAATTCGCGGTTCACCAAAATCATAAGTGATATCTGTTCGGTCATGTAGGGTAATAATCTCACCACTACCATGTAACACACGATATTCAATATCATAGGGTTGCCGATGCTTTAACGCTGTTTTAACCGTTAATTTTAAAAATTCACGATCATCTGGGTGGATGATTTCTAGCAATTTAGAAAACGTAATGTCTATCTCTTGAGGTTGCATCCCCAACATACGATAAACTTCATCAGAGCAGTCTAACTTATCGGATGTAAAGTCCCACTCCCATGATCCCAAGTGGGCGATGCTTTGTGCTCTGGCAAGTTTGTTTTTACTTTTGGTTAGCTCTTTGATTGTTTTATTGGCTTTAAGCACATAATGGATGCGGTGACTCAGCAACGGCCACTTAACCGGCTTGGTCATGAAATCTGTTGCACCCACATCGAAGGCTTTTTGAATGTCTTGAGGTTGATCTAATGCTGTCACCATAATAATGGCGACATTATCCCCTTCGGGTAATGAACGGATCACTGAACAGCATTCAAAGCCATTCATTTTGTCCATCGACACATCGAGCAATATTAAATCTGGTGTATGTTCGGAAAAAAGCTGTATCGCCTCTTCGCCACTGCTGGCCTCAATAATATTGCCAACAGAATGGCTTAGTGCCCGACGCATCAGAATTCGAATGACGGGATCATCATCAACGATTAATACCACATCTTGAAGTGTATTTAACGACATTAGACAAGCCTCTCTAACTTTAGCAATATTGCCTCTTTAGTTTGTTCAAACACAGGCAATAATGTGTCTGAGAGATGATTGGCATCGCTCAACTTACCACTACGTGCAAACAACTCAATTTGACTCGCTAACGTCTGAATTTTTATCGCCCCTACATTGGCCGAACTGGACTTTAGTGAGTGTGCTGATTTAAAGACTTGATCGGCATCCTTGTCTATTAACCCTTTAATAACATTACTAATCAATACTGGTGCATTTTCTAAATACAAATCCGCTATACTTTTCACCAGATCACTTGAGTCATCAGGCGAAATTTGTTGAATATCATCAAGGGGCCCATCAACAAATACTAACGATTCCTCGCTCTGAACTTCCTCGACCACGGCAACAGGACTCTCAGACTCAAAAACCCATCTATTCATGCATTCTGATAGATTCTGACGAGTAAAAGGTTTTAACAGCGTATCTTTAGCGCCTGCGTTACGGAATAGCCTTTTAACATTCGGTTGAATATCGGCAGTAAGTGCGATGATAGGGGTTTCATAATTAATGCAACTCTGACCTAAGTCAGTTATCGCTTGAGTTGCAACGATCCCATCAACTACCGGCATATGGTAATCCATAAAGATGAGATCAAACTTTTTCTCGCTGGCTCTGGCGATGGCTTCTTGACCATTATTTACAATTTCACATTGATGCCCTAAAGACTCTAACAAGCTTTTTACCACCAACTGATTGACCACATTATCTTCTGCAACTAACACTATAGATTGTCGGAACACTGCCTGAACATGATCATCTGGCTCAACGTCTACAGTAGCTGTTGATATTGAGTTGTCTTGTGGCACAAGGGGAATGCTAAACCAAAAATGACTGCCTTCGTCTAACGTACTTTCAACACCATAACGGCCATTCATCAATACGACTAACTGTTGGCAAATAGCCAAACCTAAACCCGTTCCACCAAACTCACGGGTAATCGTACTATCAGCTTGCATAAACGGGGTGAAAATGCTCTCTAATTTTGATGCCGCAATGCCAATACCGGTATCTTTAACGGTAAAAGTAATATAAGTATCAGACGCCTCCATGTGCTCACTCACCGCTATAGAAATAGCACCTTGGCGGGTAAATTTTATCGCGTTTGAGACAAAGTTATTAATAATTTGTCGTACTCTGACAGCGTCACCCAAGTAATTTTCGTGGCTCAATGGCGATATGACCACCTCAAAATCCAGACCCTTTTTCCCTGCCGACACTTTATGTGAATGACATGTGGAGGTGACAAGATCAGGTAAATTAAAAGTTTTGATGTCTAAATCCATTTTATTGGCATCGGCTTTCGAGAAATCCAGCACTTCATTCAGCAACACCAATAATGTTTGCGCAGACTCGTTGATCATCTGTACCGTGTTAGACACTTCTTTATTTAATTTAAAAGAAGTCAGTAAATCAGAAAAACCAACAATACCATTCAGTGGCGTTCTAATCTCATGACTCATCACCGCTAAAAACTCAGACTTTGCCTGACTGGCTTTTTTGGCAATTTCAAGGGTTTGTTGCAGTTCAAACGTGCGCTCTGAAACACGATTTTCGAGTTCATGATTAATCGTTTCTAATTGCCTGCCTCGGGCATCAACCTCGCCGATCATCACATTAAAGCTGTGCGCCAGCTGAGAAAATTCATCATTCGATTTAAGGTTGACTCGTTGCGTATAGTCTTTTTTATTTGAGATATGTTCTATAACTTCCAAAAGCGTATTAAGTGGTTTGGTGAATAAAGATTGCAACCAAAACATCACCAATAAACTCGCCGTAAAAGCCAATATGCTGGCTGAAGTAACCAACACTAAATAATCATCCAGTTGCTTAGTGAGTGCGTTCATATTATCCGTAATATGTAACAAGCCCACCACCTCACCTTCAAAAAGCAAAGGGGTATATGAGTGCACTCCATCATTGTTAAATTGCGTCAGCTTTTTCTTGGAAGAAATAATATTCAATAATTCCTGCTGATCAATAACGCCTTGATAAACCCCATGACCTTGGTAAGCGGCAAATGGATTACCTGTAGGATCATAAATAGTCGCGTGGATGATATCTGGCTGAGCAATGAGCGCGGATAAGGTCTTTTCGGCTGACGATGGATCATTAAAAATAACCGCTGACAGACTATTGCTCGCCACAATATCACTTAGCACCGCTAAACCTTGTTCAGCTTTCTCTTTAGTCACTGCATATTGCTTAGTGATTAATGATGCAGAGATAATGACAATGACAAGAATAGCGATCGCTAGCATTGAAAAAATCAATTTTGTTCGAATTGATGCTAAATTCATTATTTTCATCGTTTAACCTCAAGTGCCAATTTCAATACTTGTGAACTGATATCCAACCCTGAAGCCTCTAACACTTTAATATTAATATTGAAAAACAATCGTTTATCTTTTTCAACGATTTCAATCATGCCTCCTTGCACCGCAAATCCCGAGATATCTGAAACCGTTAAAATAGGTTTATTATCGACAGCCAAAAACAAACGACGAGTTAAATCCCTAGAGTTAGCATCGATAAATACCACATCACACTGTTCGATTTGACTTGTTTCTGATAGCTGAATAGCCGTGATTGATTGAGTCACCAATTTTTTCTTCGCAAGCCCCATAAAACTATCGCGATATTGATTTCCAAAGAAACATATTTTCCACGCAGATGGTGTATTAAGTCGCGATTCTGGCCACTGGGTAAATTTCGCGAAGTTATAGGTAAACGCCGCTTTTAAATCAAACGAGTCCTGGGACATAGCCATAGATGAACGCGGAAGCAGCACAAATACAACCAATAATGAATACAGTATCTGTCGACTCAAATTAGCTTTTTTCATTGTAGCGACCTTAAAAGCTTAACGTCGCTTTAACAAAGTAACTTGGTCCCACCCGATAAGGAAATTGTAAGCTTTCTCCTTCATATTCAAGGTGGGTAGGATGAAGCAAATTTTTCCCGAACGCCGATAATGAGATATCCGGCGTAACCATCCAGCGTAGCCCAATATCCACACTATGGTAGCTAGGAATAGTCTTCATACTTGTGCCGTTTTGGCTTATCACGTTATTGTTATCGATAAAACGCCATACGAAGTTAACATCTATATCATCGGTAATATTCCAATCGATTATTGTTGATAACATATGCTCAGGTGCATCAGTATTCTGATTTAAACTGCTACCAAATTCGCTTTGGATAAAGCTGTAATTGGCTCTTAACTGAAGTGAGTGAGTTGCAACCCACAGCGAAGATAATTCAACCCCATAGTTATATCCATCCAAACTATTGCCAAATAAGACATATTGCGAAATATAATTAGGGAATGTACTGAAATCAATTGTACTGTCAGACTCTGACACGCTGCGCAGTTTGCCATAATCGTTATAAAATACGGTAGTATCAAAAGACCATTGGCTTGCCGGAATAAAACGATATCCTATCTCGTATGAGACCATTTCTTCAGATTCAAAGTTGTCGTTACCCGACACCCATACCTTAACCAGCGGGGCCACGTCAGAAGGCGGTATATTAAGGGCATTTGCAGATATATTGTTTTCTAATCTTGATGGGGTTCGCACTGCTCGAGCAATAGAAGTCCATACGCTGTTTCTTGTATCTAACTGCCACCTAAGACGAATATTGGGTTGAACTTCAAAACCTGTATAGTCATTTTGTTCAAAACGCGAAGCCAGAGTAAGCCACAACTCGTCTTTAACTAGCATAATTTCGTCACTGATGAACGCACTCCACAAATCAGTATTTGTCGAGGAAGCCTCACTACTTTCTAAAATAGGGCTGGATCCGAGCTCATCTTGTATATAACGGTATCCTAATCCCCAAACCACATTATGATTTTGCCCAATAATTAGCTGATGCTGAAAATCAACATCAAAGGTTTCACTGCTTAAACCATACAAATTTTCATCTCTGTTGGCATAATCGTAATAAGTTTGCACACTATATTCAGAGGTTGCCGATAATGCTTTGGTGTACTTTGATAACAAGTTAAAGCCATCACTTTTGACTTCATCAGTATAATAATTTCGATATAGCGGCGCTTCTGTTGATGCAATATTAGGTGCTTGCTGCATTTTAGATTTGTAAAAGTCACTGCTTAACGTGAGACTTGTGTCTGTCTCTAGCTGAATATCAATGCGCCCACCTAATTGCAGATGCTGCCAGCTATTATCTTTGCCTGCATCGGCAAATGGTACCAGTAAGTCACTCTCAAGATCATTTAGGTCAAGCTCAAACGAATCTCTTTCATGGCCTTTCAAATATACTCTCGACGTGACCTTGTCAGACAATGTTGATCCATAACGAAAACCAGCAAAGCCTTGCTCATAATCTCCGGCACCTAGCTCTCCATAGCCTCCTAATGTGTCGGCACTGTGTTTAGTGATAATGTTAATCACACCATTAACCGCATTCGCCCCCCACAAAGCTGCACTTGGACCACGGATAACTTCGATACGCTCAATGTCAGCCATAAGCGTGTCTTGCACTTCCCAATAGACACCGGAGAATGCTGGAGAATAAAGAGTTCGGCCATCCATCAAAACCAATAATTTGTTATTGTAGCGCCCATTAAAACCACGACTTCCAATGGCCCACTTTTGTGAATCAATCTGCGCTACATGCAGCCCTGGCACATCGCGAAGCGCTTGTGGAATTGAGGTCGCACCAGAGCGACGAATACTCTCGCTTGTAACAACATAAATTGCTGCTGGTGAATTGGATAGAGACTGCTTTTGTTTTGATACAGAAGTCACTTCAACATTCATTAACTCTTGTAGACTGAGATCTAAAGAGTCTGAATCAGCGGCTATAGCTGTAGAACTCGCAGAAAAAACAAATAATGCAGAATAAAAAGTCATTTTCAGCTTTAACATTTTCAATAATTCCTTCACCAAGCCAAAGACAACAATGCCAATTTATTTTTCAAAAAATTAAATCACACAAACAACTTATTCGATTAAGTTTAAAGTATGTTCAATGGTAAATCCATTAACATTTTACCAACAACCTACCAAAAATGAATCGTCAAATATCTCAATTTTGATCTTCTGTTAATTTTTGATGACATAAATATGACTATCGGCCAATCCAGTAATATCATTAGCAAGTTAACCTCTTTTGACTACCTCGAAAGGATTAAACATAATTGCTGATAGACTATTGCTCGCGATAATATCGCTAAGCATTATGTTAAACGATAAACTTCGATGACAAATTCATTACTTTCATCGCTTAACCTCAAGTGCCAATTTCAATACTTGAGAGCTGATAGTTAATCCAGATTTTGCTACCACTTGCATATTAACTTTAAAATACAATCGCTTATCTTGCTCGACGATTTCAATCATCCCGCCTTGCATTGCAAAACCTGTGATATCCGAAACCGTTAAAATAGCCTTATTATCGACAGCCACTAACAATCTATGGGTTAACTCCCTAGAGTTAGTGTCTACAAATACAACATCGCACTGATCGATTTGGCTTATTCCAGATAACTCAATGGCCATCACAGACTGAGTTCCCAGCGTTTTATCGGAAAGTCCCATGAAACTGTCGTGATATTGATTTCCGAAAAAACATATTTTCCATGCAGATGAGGTATTAAGACGCGCTTCAGGCCACTGAGTAAACTTAGCAAAGTTATAGGTTAATGCCGCTTTTAACTCGAATGCGTTCTGCGCCATAGAGACTCGCGGAAGCAAAATAGCTCCCACGACCAATAATGAATACAGTAACTGTCGACTTAAATTTGAGTTTTTCAATGTTGCTACCCTAAAAGGTCAAAGTAGCTTTAATATAATAACTTGGTCCCACACGATAAGGGAGTTGGTAACTTTCTCCTTCAAACTCAAGGTTTGCAGGATGAAGTAAATTTTTCCCGAACGCTGATAACATGACATCAGGCTTAACCTTCCAGTGCAGTCCTAAATCAACCCCGCTATAGCTATCAATTTCCTTAGTACTAAGGTCATTGATATTCAATACGTAAGCTTCATCAATAACACGCCAAACTAGATTAAAATCAACATTATCGCTAATGCTCCAATCCATCATTGTCGATATCATATGCTCTGGGGCATCAGTATTTTGACTTTGACTGGCACCAAATTCATTTTGAGTAAAACTATAATTTACTTTGAATTGGATAGTATCAGTTGCAGCCCACTGAGATGAGAGCTCGAATCCATAGTTATATCCATCAAGATCATTACTGAATGTTAAGTATTGCGAAATGTAATTGGGAAATGTGCTGAAATCTGTTGCACCGGCTGGAGCATTGCGCAATTGGTCATAATCGTTATAAAAAATTGTTGAATCAAATGACCATTTTTTAGCGGGCGTAAATCGATAACCTACCTCATACGAAATGATGACTTCAGATTTATAATCCTCGTTACCAGCCACCCATATACTAACCAATGGTGACTGAACTGAAGGCGGTATGATTTGTGAGTTCACCGATAGATTATTTTCTATCCGCGACGGAGTTCTGATTGCGCGTGCAACAGAGGCCCACAGATTATTTTTTTTATTCAACTGCCACATCAGGCGAGCATTCGGTTGAACCTCAAAGCCTGTGTAGTCATAGTGTTCGAAACGTGATGCTAGCGTCAACCACAACTCATCATCAACTAACGTAATTTCATCACGAATAAATGCGCTCCACAAATTGGTTCGAGTTGATTCTGACTCGCTACTTACAATAATAGTGCTTTGGTCGAAATCATCTTGAATAAAGCGGTAACCGAGTCCCCAGATAATATTATGATTTTGTCCAACAAGTAGCTGATGCTGAAAATCAACATCAACCGTTTCACTACTAAACCCATACCAATCATCGTCTCTTTTTGCATAATCGTAGTAAGCTTGAAGGCTATATTGAGAGGTTGGCGATAACGCTTTGGTGAGTTTTGATAATAAATTAAAGCCATCGCTGTTGATGTCATTACTATTAAAGTCACGATATGACGGACCAACTAATGAAGGGTAATAAGAGGTCTGCTGCATTTCAGTGCGGTACACATCACTGCTCAACATAAGGCTTGTGCCCGTATCAAGCTCCATATCAACGCGGCCTCCCACTTGAAGATGCATCCAATCGTTGTCTTTATCAACAGTGGCTAATTGCTCCGCAAGACCGCTATCGAGATCTTGCGAATTATACTCAAGCGAGTCTCTGCTATGGCCTTTTACATACACTCTTGATGTTGCATTATCTGATAATGTGGAACCATAACGAAAACCTGCAAATCCTTGCTCATAATCGCCAGCCCCCAATTCTGCATAACCACCAGATGTATCAGCACTGTGTTTGGTAATAATATTAATCACACCGTTTACTGCATTGGCGCCCCACATTGCCGCGCTAGGCCCGCGTATAACTTCTATGCGTTCAATATCGGCCATCAGTGTATCCTGAACCTCCCAGTAGACACCTGAAAATATTGGAGAATAAAGGGTTCGGCCATCCATCAATACCAGTAATTTGTTGTTGTAGCGCCCATTAAAACCACGGCTACTGATGGCCCACTTTTGAGAGTCAATCTGCCCGACATGCAGCCCTGGCACATCTCGAAGTACTTGCGGGATAGAAGTAGCACCAGAATTACGTATATGTTCGCTTGTGATGACATAGATTGCAGCGGGTGAATTCGATAAAGGCTGCTTTTGTTTTGATACCGAAGTCACCTCAACATTCAGTAACTCTTGTAGACTTAGATCGAAAGAATTTGATTCATCGGCAGTAGCTGTAGATGTAGCAAAGCATGCCAATAGCACAGAATAAAAAATAACGTTCAACTTTAACATTTCCAACAACCCCTCACTAAGCTAACGACAATTGTGAGAGCTTGCTGATTAAAGACTCAAAAAAAGTTCACAATTGATTTACATGATTAACTTACACGATTAAGTAAAAAAAGTATGTTACAGGATAAGAGATTAAGTAATTTTTGAGCGATAGATCTTGTGCAGAACAATAAAAATGCTCTTAGGATCGAAATCATCACAAAGAGTTTACCCCTAAGGGCGCTCTTTTGATCAGCTTTTCGTTTTAGCGTCGGCCTCAGTCCAGCTTGTAGAATTATTAAAAACAACGAGTTAGCCGCTACGGGTAATGAGTGCTTACGGGCAAACTTTATTGTCTCTACACAACAATTATGTAAGCGTGGAATTGGAGCGAAGACAAAGTTAGCCTGTGACACCTGATGCAGCGTTGCTATGTTTAGTACTTTCATGAAATTAAAGCGAAGACAATCTTAAGTGGCTGTTTAAATTAGATTTAATCTGTCACCCCCTCCGTTGGCTAATATGTAAGTCCACTAGCACATCGAAGTTATTATCCTTGTATAACACCATAATCGAAACTATATTTACATGAATGTAAACCTATAGGAGAACAGTCATGGTTACATCGAAGCTTCTAAAAATCGGTGACGCAGTAATGCTAACAATTCCTTCGACTATTCTTGAAGAACTAAATTTAAATGTGGGAGCAACAGTTCGCTTAACAATTGATAATGGCCAGCTAATACTTAGCCCAAAGCCTAAGTATTCTTTAGAGGAATTAATAGCTAAATGTGATGCGTCAGCGCCTATATCACCAGAAGTTCAAGAATGGCTTGATGCTCCAGCAGTAGGTAAGGAACTGTTTTAAAATAACTATGCAACCATAGTATAATTGGTCTATTAATATGCTTAATAAGCATTTATTTTTCATGGCTATACACGAAAGTCTTAAGCTTATTGGTCGTGATAATTATAGATTTTAAGCATCAATCGGAACAAATGAAAAACACTTTTTATTAGTATCAGATTCCCCCAATGTAGTGGTCAAGAAAAAATAGCACACCAATAAGATATAATATAATAGTTTCTTTACTAATCATTCGAGTATAGTTTTTTAGATATAACTTGATATGCCTTATCGGCACTTAAGTTCATATCTATTACTCCTAAAGATTTCCATCGCACATCATCTGCTTTCGGAAAGTGTAAACTTATAAACTCAAATGGAGACTTATCGTTTATTTGTTGCCCGGACTCACTTAACACATCCAAAACAGCGCTTTTTAGTAAATTTTGGGTGATACCCATACTCTTTGACATCTCACCAATTTTTGAGGTTAGCTCGTCCTGAGGCATTGCAAAAGTTGAGAGAGATGTAACGACCCTTTGCTTAATCCACTCCATTGACTTCTCTGATGCATTATTTAAACTTAAATCCCAAGTAACAAAAGGAGTGTCTGTACAAATGCAAATACCAATTCGTTCTAATAAACTATTAGCCTCTACAACATTTTCACTTTTACTATCCGCTTCAATAATCCCTAAATAGCTTGCTTGAAGAGTTGGTGGAAAGCTTAAGCTTATGTCATCTATACTTGTTTTCATTCTGGTTTTTTGCATAACTTTCAATGCAATAACATCAGGAGAGTTCTCGAGCATCATAGACAGATTATTAATAACAATATCTAGTAAATTTTCATCCAGCTTATTTCTTCTTAGTAAATTATGCGCGGCAAACAATCCAACTATTGGGTTTTCAAATTTGCCACTTAGGGCTTCTCGCATTGCTGCTCCAGTCAGATTACGTGAACCTGCCAATAATGACGTTGTCATGATTTCAGTAGCAGCCAAAGAAGGATCTTCAGGATTAAATCCAGAATGCTTGGGTGCCATTAACAATCTGAGACTGTTATAATCTATTTTTCCATTTGTGAATAATCCAAATATTTGAGTTTGGAAATAGCTTGTTAACCAGATTGGAATAGCACGTCTTTGTCGAGTAGACTCATTGATCTCAACAAGATATCCTCCGGAATCCAAAGAGAGTGAAACTCCAAACCAACCTTTTTCATCATCTTTTAGTACATTATGTATTTCGGAGTTAAAAACAATGTCTCCATTTTCTTTTAGAATACGCAAGTGAATATTTATGTCTTGAGCTAACTCTGCGCTGATAGTACGAATAAAAAACAATAAATTTGGCATTTTATGATCTAGTGATAAAGTCGCTCGACTTAACTGAAAAGCGGCATCAGCATAATAATCTTTAGAAGTAACAGCCTTAGCTAAGGGAACCGCGCTGTATACTTTAGGCTTTGGAGCACAAACTCTAGTATCATTGTTAAGCCTCACAAGTATTGATTCAGTTTGGCCGCCTAGCTCTCCATCTATTTGATATATACCTTTGCTAAGTTTTAAACTGACATGACTATCTCTAATCAGAAAATGTTGGACACTTTTATTTTTACTATCAATTAAATCGTCAACCATCACAGCTATTACATCACCATAACCGTTATAAATAGTAATATTTAAATTAGGATGATCAATAGATATAGTTAGTGTGTATTGTAAAGAATTAGAATCTGGCATGTTTATCTCCTTCTCGAACAGAAATGATATTGTAGTGGTCAAGTAATATTGGCCACGGTTTTAGAGTCATTCCAATATAAACGTTCTGACTCATTTGGAGTTAACCCACCATTATATTGATGGGGTCTAGTTTCACTGTAATATCCAGTGATGTAATTTGTGATCGCTTTGTCTGCTTCTGTAAAATTCCCATAGCCACTTGCGGGTACCCATTCAGATTTCAAACTTCTAAAGAAACGCTCCATTGGTGCGTTATCCCAACAATTCCCGCGACGACTCATGCTTTGCTCAATCTGAAGACGCCATAATAACTGTCTGAATTTCAAGCTTGTGTAATGTGAACCTTGGTCGCTGTGATATATCACATTCTCAGGTTTCCCCCTTAACTCAAATGCCATTTTCAAGGCTTTAGAGGTCAGCTCGCTGTCAGGCGATAATGACAAAGCCCACCCAACAGGTTTGCGGGAAAATAAGTCTAAAACAACGGCTAAATATGCCCAACGATTACCGACCCAAACATACGTCACATCGCCACACCACACTTGATCTGGTTGAGTTACTGCAAACTGTCGATTAAGCGTGTTTGGGATCGCTACATGCTCTTGTGCAGCTTTCCTATAAGAATGCTTAGGCTGCTGACAGCTTAATAATCCAAGCTTTCTCATTAGATTACGGGCTCGATAACGACTGAGATTAATCCCTTTGTTAGTCACTAATTGCGCTATCGTTCTAGCACCGGCAGAGCCATTACTAATACGATGCGCGGCCTTCACTTCACTGCATAAAATAGTAAAGTCAGCATCGATATGTTCTTTTCTTTTTAGCCAATATTTATAGCTACTTCGATGCACTTTGAATGCATTACAAATTGTGAGAATAGAGTGGCTCTGCTTGAGTGCGCTGATCAGCGTAAATTGTTCATCGAGTCTGACATCAAGAGAGCGGTAGCCTTTTTTAGAATAAGATTATGCTCCTCAAGACGGGCTACCTGTTTCTTCAGTTCACGGATTTCAATTTGTTCAGGGGTAATGGGAGAGGCTTTTGGCGTGCCACCCTGGCGTTCTAGTTTTAACTGTCTCACCCATTTATCCATGGTTGATTTACCCACGTTCATCGCCTTTGCTGCTTCGATGATGCTATGGTTTTTATCGAGGACTAATTGGGCTGCTTCAAGTTTGAATTCAGCACTAAATGTTTTTCTGGTTATCGATCTCATGTGTTCACCTAAAGTCATGTACGAGGTAATAATATCACCTCTATTTAGGTGGCCAAAATAACTATGCCACTACAGTGGTTAGCTTTTGATTACACTAACTATCGGCTATGTGGCAATGTTGGTAATAGAAAAAAAGGTGGCTGGTTCCCCTTAAAAGATAACTCTTTATATTCAACCTATGATAATCAAAGAGAAGAGTCAGAAGATGCTTATTTACTTGATCCTACTGATGAGGACGATGTAAACCTTATAGCATTTGATGAAACAGGAAATGCTATACCAGCACCTAAAGCATCTGATTGGGAAAGGTTCAGAGCAGAACAAACGATCGAACGTCTAAAACTCAATGAACATGCAGACCTTGCGGAAGCTAGGAGAAAAATTTGGCAAAAAGTCTGTTTTGAAGTTGAACAGTATCAAAAGTTTAAAGCTAGATGCAACAAGGGGGGAAACCCAGGTGCGCGGCAAAAAATGAAAGCTCACAGCCAAAATATTAAAAAATTGACGTCATTTGAAGCAGAACTTTCATCAGTTGCTAAATGGTGTATATTTTTCAGAGAAGATGCTCAATTAGCTCGATTAGTAGCTTAACCATATAACATGGACGTAATGAAAATATGAAGCTTATTGCCAACGGAATTAATAGCCAATTCTTATCCTCCTGCTTGCCTAATAATGGACAAGAGGTAGATGGCGTTTTAGCTGCTTTGGCATATGGCCAAGACTCTGATAATGTAACTTTTTTAAAAAATTGCTTGGATAACAAGTTCAGATTAGATATTTGGATGCGCCATGACGAAACTGTCCCTGTCAGCATAGGCCTGCTAACTAAGCTTCTAAAAAATATGAAAAATAATATTTTTTGTCAGCTAATCCCCGATGTAATGCATTCAAAGGTTATTTGGTGGCAAGGTTATGGAGCTTACATTGGATCAGCTAATCATACTAACAGGGCCTGGTGGACTAATATTGAAGCTGGAATATTTTTTACTGAAGAAGAGCTAATCTCAAATGATCTTATCTCTCAGCTTGAAATATTTTTTGAAGGCCTTAGAAATATAAAAGAAGCAATACCATTATCTCAAGACATAATCGAAGAACAGAAAAATCTCTTAGAGTTGAGAAAAAAATCAGGTATTGAGCAGATTGAGGTGCAGCTAAAGAAACAAAGATCGGTGCCAATTTTCGAAGGTATCAATGGTTACGCTAAAAAATCATCTATTGATAAGAAAAAAGAAAAATTCAAGAAAGAGTGGCAATCTACAATTACGATAATCGACAATATAGCTTCACAAATAAATGACTACCGCCCTAAATGGGTTTCAGCTGATATTCCCGCTTATTGGCACGTTGACCAATTTTTGCATGCATATTACTACAATCAAGTTAGACAAAATAATAATACTTACCCATATGAGGAGTTTTATTCAAAACATGAAAGAGATCCTAATTCAGCTTTAATGAGAGCTCTAAGTTGGTGGCAAAGTCTGACAAAAGCGCCCTCTAATGAAGATGACACTTTCCACTATAGTGCACCAAAACTCATGGAACTTCTCGCAAAAAATAAGCTGTTATCGTTATCTGTAGATGATATTGAAGAAATGTGTAGGTGTACTCATGCCACTAAAGATCACTTGATAAAAATGTCCACTGCAACATTGGGTAGATCTGATGTGATTACATTATCACGAGAAGAAAGATTACCATTATTTGCTAGTTGGTTAATGAATCAGCGTAATAAAAAAGGCCAAGATATCCGTCAAATTTTGTTTGATATTCTGTATAAAGAAAAGCCCAAAAACATTTGGGAACGAATATTTCTAGCGAGTATGACAGATGAAGTTTGGATACCACATTACGGAATTAATTCAATCGCTGAAGTAGTAGGTTGGGCGCAACCAGAAACAACGCCCCCTAGAAATGGAAGAACAAACAAAGCACTGAGAGCTTTAGGTTATCCTGTAAAAATTAACTTCTAAAAAGAGACAAACTTGACTTTGTTTCTTTTTTAAACGGTTAGTCGCAAATTTAAATAAATCTCTAAACATCAAAACGAAGACAATCTTTTAAGCTTAATAATCAATATCATAGATTATTTTTAAGGAGTTTCCGCAAAAAGATTGTCTTCGTTTAATTCCAATTGTCTTCGTTGCAATTCCACGAAAACAATTAAACTGCCAATCCTGCAGCAACACCAGAGCTCCAAGCCCACTGAAAATTAAACCCGCCTAACCAACCACTTACGTCCATTACTTCACCAATAAAGTACAATCCAGAGACCTTATTAGCTTGCATGGTTTTAGATGATAATTCATTGGTGTCAACGCCGCCTAAAGTGACTTCTGCGGTGCGGTAACCTTCAGTGCCATTCATGGTAATAGACCAGTCGTTTAAGTCGTTAGCGAGTTTTTCTCGCTCGCCGTGGCCGAGTTGGTTTAATGCTTTATCGAGTTGAGACTCGTCAAATAGTGTTTCAACCAAACGCTTAGGTAACCACTGGCTTAAGGTATTGCGTAGACTTTGCTTTGGATGATGTTTCAGTGCAAATTCAATTTTATCTAACGCGTTTTCACCCGGTAATAAATTGATAGAAATGGCTTCACCTGGCTGCCAGTAATTAGAAATTTGCAGTATTGCTGGGCCTGATAGACCACGATGAGTAAACAATAACGCTTCGCTAAATTGAGTACCATCTTGGGCGGTAATGGTTGTTGGTACAGCAATACCCGATAACGGCTCAAAGCGCACTTTTTGTTCGGCATGCCACGTAAATGGAACTAAACCAGCACTGGTAGATAACACAGTTAAACCAAATTGCTCTGCCAGCTTATAGCCATAAGGCGTAGCACCTAATTTGGGCATGGACAAACCGCCAGTCGCTATCACTAACGACTCGCAGCTAAAGTCGCCATTTGAGGTAGTTAAATTAAATCCTGTATCTGTTTTAGTAACAGATAGCATTTCAGTACGCAGCTTTACTTTAGCGCCGGCCCATTCGCATTCAGTCATTAACATGGTGACGATTTCTTTGGCTGAGTCATTACAGAATAACTGCCCATGCTCGCGCTCATGGTATTCAATACCATGACGTTCAACCAGCTCAATAAAATCGCTTGAACGATAGCGAGCTAATGCTGATTTTACAAAGTGTGGATTGCCACAAATAAACTGGTGCGGCTCAACCTTTTGGTTGGTAAAGTTACAACGTCCGCCACCACTAATAAGAATTTTTTTGCCCGCTTGTTTGGCGTTGTCTAACACCAATACATCACGACCTCGATAGCCCGCGGTTGCAGCACACATTAATCCTGCCGCGCCGGCGCCGATAATAATTACGTCATGATGTTTCACGTTTTACTCCACACTTTAAATGGGTTGTTTTGTATTTAATTGATAAATATTAAATGCAAAAAAGGATGCTATTTTAGCATCCTTTTTGGTATCTACTCACGGTTAACTTAGCCGCTCTGTTACACTATTTTTTCAGTGTTTCAGATTTTTTGTCTCGACTGAGTAACTCTTTTGCTGCTTCAACGGGTGCTTTACCTTGGTATAACACTTGGTAAATTTGCTCGGTGATCGGCATTTCTACCCCTAGGCGTTTGGCTAAGGTAAACACTTCTTTAGTGTTTCGGTAACCTTCGACTACTTGACCGATTTCTTCTTGGGCGGTGATCACGTCTTTGCCTTGACCTAAAGCCAAACCAAAACGACGGTTACGCGACTGATTATCGGTACAGGTTAGTACCAAGTCACCTAAACCAGCCATACCGATAAAAGTAGATGCATCGGCGCCGATAGCTTCACCTAAGCGACTCAGTTCCACTAAACCACGAGTAATAAGTGCAGTGCGTGCATTTGCACCAAAACCAATACCGTCGGACATACCTGCACCAATGGCAATCACGTTTTTAACCGCTCCGCCTAATTGTATGCCGATAAAGTCGTCATTTGCGTATACACGCAAGCGTTTTGGACTATGAAGCAATTCGACCAAGTCATGGGTAAACTGTGGGCATGTACCTGCAACCGAAATAGCGGTAGGTAAACCAGCGGCTAATTCTTTGGCAAACGTAGGCCCAGACAACACAGCTAGTGGATAATGTTCACCTAATTGCTCACGAGCAACATCTTGTAATAAACGGCCAGTTTCAGGCTCTAAGCCCTTGGTCGCCCACACAATACGTGCATCGTCACGCAATAATGGTTTTGCTTGCTTAAGCACGTCACCAAATACATGGCTTGGTACAACAACCAAAATATTCTTGCTAGCGGCTAAGGCTTTGCCTAAATCAGCTTCGATGGATAAACAATCAGGAAACTGAATGCCAGGCAAAAAACGTTCATTACTGCGACTTTCCGCTAACACTTGCATGCTTTTAGGATCGTGACCCCAAAGCAATGTCTTATGGCCGTTGCTGGCTAAAGAAATAGCAAGGGCGGTGCCATAAGACCCCGCCCCTAATACCGTAATTTCGGCAGCGTTATTCATAAATTATGCAGTTGCTTCTTCAGTTGCAGCAGCTTGACGCTGTTGAACGTACTGAGCAAATAGAGCATCAAAATTCACTGGAGCAAGGTTTAGTTGTGGGAAAGTACCACGGCCAACTAAGTTGCCAACTAATTCACGTGCGTATGGGAACAATACGTTAGGGCAATATGCACCTAAAGAATGGGCAAGTTGTTGCTCAGTTAAACCAACAATCGAGAAAATACCCGCTTGCTGAACTTCACATAAAAATGCAGTGTCTTCGCCATTTTTAGCGGTAACAGTCAGTGATAAAATCACTTCATATGTGTCGTCAGACAATTTGTTACTGCGAGTATCTAAATCTAATTTTACTTCTGGGTTCCATTCTTTCTGGAAAACAGCTGGGCTGTTTGGCGTTTCAAAAGACAAATCCTTTGTATAAATACGCTGAATGTTGAACTGTGGTGCTTGTGCTTCGTTGTTTGCTACTTCAGCCATAATTTCCTACCTATCAATGTTATTTAGCTTTTCTGTGAAGCTAATTGTGTTGGGCTTTCACTCAATGCATAAAGAATTAATCTAACATTAGTGCTATCCCGTAAAGTTGATCCAGCTCGATAAATAATAACGAACAGGATCTTGATAATAAACCGTGTTAACTCATACCCAAATTCGTTAACACTGAATACCATTAAGCAACGATATTAACGCTTGCTTTTAACGACTGGTAAATTAGCACCTTGCCATTCGCCCATGCCACCTTTAAGGTTAAACACGTTTTCAAATCCTTGTTTAGTAAGAAGTTGAGCTGCTTGGCCTGATGTCATACCTGAGTTACATACTAATATAATGGGGCTGGTTTTAAACTTTTCAAGGCTAGTGACTTGATTATTTTTAATTTCTGATAAGGTCACATTGAGTGAATCAACAATATGGCCTTTCTTAAATTCTTCTTTGCCACGCACATCAACGAGTTTGGCATCTTGCTTATTCACCATGAGTGTTAGCTCTTGATGACTGACATTCTTCACTTTTGATGTACCAGATTTAATGACACTAACAACAAGTGCTACAAACAAGCCGACCCACGCTAAGCTTAACATTGGGTTCGCTTTAAAAAATTCCATATATTCTTGCATAATTACTGATTTCTCTGACGATGACTAAGATGAGATGGCCTCGAGTATATCGTTTTGCTCGGCAGTTTTCATTAAAGAAACACCTAAAATAAACGGTTTACGCCGAGTTATTCGTGACTCGCCCCTCGTTATCAGCTGCTTTAGTTATATCTTCAAACCTATATGCCTTTTGCACACTATCGATAAGTAGTAATATTCATACAATTGAAATTTTATAACACTTCTATTTTAACTTAATAAGGTACTTGCAAATGGCTAAAAAACGTCCACTCGCATTACTTATCCTTGATGGTTGGGGTTACAGTGAAGACACGCAAGATAACGCGGTTTTTCATGCAAACACTCCTGTCTTAGATAAGCTCAATGCACAATACCCTCACAGTCTTATTTCAGGTTCTGGTATTGACGTCGGATTACCCGATGGTCAAATGGGTAACTCTGAAGTTGGCCATATCAATATTGGTTCTGGCCGAATTGTTTATCAAGAACTCACCCGCATCAGTAAAGCAATTGCAGACCATGAGTTTGAACAAAACGCTGCACTTTGCGATGCTGTAGACAAAGCCATTGCCGCAAACGGTGCGGTGCACATTATGGGACTATTATCTGCCGGTGGTGTACACAGCCATGAAGAGCACATTGAAGCTATGTGCCGTATGGCTGTTGAACGCGGCGCAACGAAAGTGTATTTACATGCCTTTCTAGATGGCCGTGATACGCCACCCCGTAGCGCTAAAAATAGCTTGGTTCATTTTGATGAGCTATTTGCCTCATTAGGTCATGGCCGAACAGCATCAATTATCGGTCGTTACTTTGCCATGGATCGTGATAATCGTTGGGATCGCGTATCGCAAGCCTACGAATTAATTACCGAAGCTAAAGGAAAGTTTACTTATGCTTCTGCACCAGAAGCGCTTGAAGCGGCATATGCTCGTGATGAAAACGATGAGTTTGTTGCAGCATCTGCAATTGTTGATGCGCAAGGCGAAGCTGCCGTATTAAGCGATAATGATTCACTGATATTTATGAATTTCCGTGCAGATCGTGCTCGCCAAATCACTCGCACTTTCGTGAATCCAGATTTTGACGGTTTTAAACGTAATAAAACACCAAAAATCAACTTTGTGATGTTAACTGACTACGCTGCAGACATTAATGCTCCGGTAGCCTATCCATCAAGTGATTTAGTGAACACTTTAGGTGAAACCCTGCAAAACTTGGATAAAACCCAGCTGCGTATTTCAGAAACTGAAAAATATGCCCATGTGACATTCTTTTTCAATGGCGGTAAAGAAGAGCCATTCGAAGGGGAAGATCGTATTTTAATTCAGTCGCCTAAGGTCGCTACATATGATCTGCAACCGGAAATGAGCTCGACTGAATTAACCGATAAATTGGTCGCGGCGATAGAATCTACAAAATATGATGTGATCATTTGTAACTATCCAAATGGTGATATGGTCGGCCATAGCGGTAACTTTGATGCCGCAGTTAAAGCTTGTGAAGCGGTTGATGCATGTATTGGTCGTGTCGTTGAAGCATTAGCTAAAGTTGATGGCGAATGCTTGATTACTGCCGATCATGGTAATGCCGAAAAAATGAAAGATCCTTCTAACGGACAAGCATTTACAGCTCACACCAGTAACTTGGTACCGTTCGTTTATGTCGGTCGTGATGCCGTAATAAAAGATGGTGGACGCTTGAGCGATATTGCGCCAACTATGTTAACCTTGATGGGCCAAAGCATCCCCAAAGAAATGAGTGGACGCTGTATCATTGACCTTAAAGAGTAAACATTAACTCGTGATAACTCGTTTATTTATTAAAGCCAGCATTGTTGCTGGCTTTCTAATCTTTTCATTTACGGCAAATAGTGCTGATTTGTCTTCACGCCAGTCGGCTTTGAAGTCTATTCAAGCACAAATAAACCAACAACAAAATTCGCTCAAAGACACCTCAAGGCAACGCGAGAAGCTTATTGCGTTATTAAAAAGTGACGAGCAAGCGATTGCAAAAGCAGCTAAAAAAGTCAACCAATCACAAAATTCGTTGGCTGAAGTTAACGTCAAAATTAACGCTTTAGATAAACAGCAGATTGATTTAGCCAAGCTAAAAACAAGTCAGCAAGACACCTTATCAAAGCAGTTATCTAGCGCTTATTTAGCGGGTAATCATGACTACACTAAGATGATGCTTAACCAGCAAAACCCCGCCACTGTTGAGCGCATGCTGGCGTATTATCAATTTCTCAACAATGCCCGCATAAAAGCTATTCAACAACTCAAGCAAACTAGCATTGATCTTAATAAAGTTAAGCAACAGCAAGTGACTGCACAGCAAAAACTCAATGCTTTAGTGATAGATCAAAAGCAACAAGCGCTGCAATTAACCAAAGAGCAAGGCCAACGCCAACAAACATTGACTCAACTACAAAGAACCTTATCTAGCAAAGGGGCAGAATTAGAGCAGCTGCAAATAGAAGAGGCAAGTTTAAAACGTATAGTGCAACAAGCAATGCTTGCCGCAAAAGCCAATCCAACAATGGATGGATTAGTCAGTCAAAAAGCCAAATTAAAATGGCCAACTAACGGCAGAGTGAGTAAACGATTTGGTAGCAACCGTTCTGGACAAATTGTTTGGAAAGGGACAGTGCTTTCCGCACCTGAAGGACAAAATATTAATGCAGTGGCATCAGGAAAAGTTATTTATGCCGACTGGTTACGTGGTTTTGGTATGGTGTTAGTTATTGATCACGGCAAGGGTTATATGAGCCTCTACGGTCACGCCCAAACACTATTAAGACAACCTGGAGATATGGTGAAAACTGGCGAGTCGATTGCGCTTGTTGGTCGTTCTGGGGGACAAAGTGAACCAGGGCTTTATTTCGAAATTCGCAATAAAGGTAAGGCAGTCGATCCAGCCTATTATTGTCGTTAATAGCAAAACACTCACCACTGATATTTAATGGTTAAACGTATTACAGGGTATAGCGCTATGCCTTGCCAAAGAAAGCGGTAAACGGCCCGATTAATTAACACTATATCAACGACAATAACTGTGTTTATAATCACGCCATTATGTAGATATCATTGAACAATAAAACTCACACAACCAAGTAAGCTAAATTCGTGCGAAACCTACTATTACTCCTACTATGCCTATGTAGCATCATGCCCGCTACAGCGACTAAATTAGCCATTATCATTGACGATATTGGTTATCGCCTAACTGACGAAGCAGCATTGTCATTACCAAGCTCGATCACTTTATCGGTATTACCTCATACTCCGCTAGGACAAAAACTTGCGCAAGATGGTTATCATAAAGGTCATGAAATAATGTTACACCTGCCAATGCAAGCCTTAAATGGCAAAGCGTTAGGACCAGGAGGATTAACCAATGACATGAATGAGGCACAAATTAAACAACAGTTACAAAGCGCGTTCTCTAATATCCCATTTGCTAAAGGGGCGAATAATCATATGGGCAGTTTACTGACTCAAATGGATGAACCGATGTTATGGGTAATGCAGAGTTTAAAACAACAGCAGTTATTTTTTGTCGATAGCTTTACCACTAAATACACCAAAGCCAGCAGCAAAGCTATGCAGCTTGGAGTGCCATCACTGAGAAGACATATATTTTTAGATAACGACATTGGTGAGCGTGCACTTGAACGGCAATTCCAACAAATGATTACGCAGTCGAAACAACAAGGTAAGCTGGTTGTTATTGCGCATCCTTACCCAGAAACCATTCGATTTTTAAACGCTAATTTAGCTCGTTTAAACGATAATGACATCACATTAGTACCAACATCTCAATTATTTGATGACGTGAATGTGGCAGTAGCAAGTCATCCTAATCCAACTGCAACACTGAAATAGATAAGTCTGGTAGTGTAGATAAAATATCAGACTTATTGGATACAATATCAGCTAAAGTATATTGATCAAGCACAGCAAGATAAGCCGTAACAGCCTGACCCAACACGCCTTTTAATCGGCATATTGGCGTAAATCGGCAATAAGGAGATTCACAATCAATAGGAGATAATGAATGCTCTAAATCACGGACCAATTGTCCAATTAACACCTCATCAGCAGCTTTTGCCAATCTAAAACCACCGCTTTTACCTCTGACAGTTTGCAAATATCCCATTTTACCCAATTGATGGATAATCTTGGCTACGTGGTTTGAAGAAAGGTCAAAAACACTGGTGACTTCAGCTATTCGAAATAAATTTTCGCGTTCAGATTGCACTGCAAGATACATCAAAATGCGAATACCAAAATCTGTATATCGGGTTAATTGCATGATCTAAAATATCCAAGGTAAGTAATAAGCGCAGATTAGCATGTTGAAGACTCCAAATCAGTGATCAACCATAAAGCTTGTTCATTTGTCGTGCCGCACACATCAATACTTGCACTAAACTCAGCACAAACATCTGGACGTTCTGGCTGACCAAAAATCATACAAAGATTATCAGCGTTTAATTGAATACAACGCACCCCAGCAGGTTTCCCCATCGGCATGCCTGGTATTGCACTGGTGATAGAAGGCGCAATGCAGCAGGCACCACAACCCAAACGACAATCCATAACTTTACCCACTAAATAAAAAGCACTCTATTTTACAAGAATGCACTCATAACGACATGTTTAATTACATTATTGATATCGAGAATAATTGAAATAGTCGCCAAGCTAAGGCAAGTTACCCTCGAGCATTTCTTCAACCACTATGCCATTGTATATTAGATCACATTTTTAGTTCTTAAGCATTAAGCCTACAACAGTCATAGTGGTACATTATACCCTCTTATAGAATAAGGAAATTACCCATGAAACGTCCTGTAATTCTCGACTGTGATCCCGGTCATGACGATGCCATCTCACTTATTTTAGCGCTTAGTTCAGCAAAGCTTGATGTGTTAGCTGTTACTACCAGTGCAGGCAACCAAACACCAGACAAAACGTTAAACAATGCTTTACGTGTACTAACACTATTGGGACGTCATGATATACCCGTTGCAAGTGGCGCCCCTAAGCCTTTAGCTCGTGAACTGATCATTGCAGACAATGTACACGGCGAGAGTGGTCTGGATGGACCAAAATTACCCGATCCAGCCTTTGCACCTGTAGAGCAAACGGCTATTGAACTGATGGCCGATAAAGTGCGTAACAGTAAGCAGCCCGTCACACTTGTTCCAACGGGACCGTTAACTAATATTGCACTTTTTCTAGCTGCTCATCCTGAGTTACATTCAAACATAGATAGCATCGTACTGATGGGCGGAGCGGCAGGAGTAGGCAACTGGACACCAGCTGCTGAATTTAATATTTTTGTCGACCCAGAAGCCGCTGATATGGTATTCAAATCAGGCTTACCAATAGTAATGTGTGGACTAGATGTTACTCACGAAGCTCAGATAATGGATGAGGATATCGAAAGAATTAGAGCCATTAATAATCCTATCGCGCAATGTGTTGCTGAACTACTCGACTTCTTTATGATTTATCACCGCGACCCTAAATGGGGGTTCACTGGTGCACCACTACATGATCCTTGCACCATTGCATGGTTACTTAATCCATCACTGTTTACTGCCGTTGATTGTTGGGTGGGCGTTGAAACTAAAGGTGAATATACACAGGGAATGACTGTAGTTGATCGTTATCAATTAACCGGTAAACCACATAATGCAAAAGTATTGTTCAATATTAACCGAACAGGTTTTGTCGACTTTATCGTAGAACGTCTAAGCGATTACTAACAAACTCATGCCATGCAGATAAAAGTAACCTGCATGGCAATAATACCATTTACATTAAATATGTGATCTAATTGCTCGTCATTTCCTTACTTCAGTATCGATGAATAATCTCAATCTTGCAGCATTAGTTAAATCTGAGAAAAGCGCACGTAAACGTATGCGTTATCTCGCCTTACTTCATTTTACCGAAGGTCATTCTCGTACTGCTATAGCCAACAGTGAATATATGTGGGAGCATTTAACATTAATTTCAGAGGCTACCGAATCGGGTCGCCATGCTTTGGTTATCATGGATGGTGCAGGTTGGCATCAACAAGATCTGACTGAGGACTTTGATAACCTTAGTATCCTTAAGCTTCCGCCCTATTCGCCAGAACTCAACCCTATAGAACAAGTGTGGCAATGGCTTCGTCAGAATGAACTCGCAAATCGTTGCTTTAGTGGATATGACGATATTGTTGAGCAGTGTTCCATTGCATGGAATCGATTTATTGCAGAGCCGGAAAGGGTGATTCAACTATGTTCTAGACGGTGGACAAAATTGACCAATTAATTAATGTAAATGGTATAAATTAATGCAGCGCTTGTGGCTGTTGATATCTGTTCGGGCAAGGTTGGTAAGCTTCAGATACAAAAAAGCCTCGTCGTTAGACGAGGCTTCTATGTAATTGGCGGAGCGGACGGGACTCGAACCCGCGACCCCCGGCGTGACAGGCCGGTATTCTAACCAACTGAACTACCGCTCCTTTAGCAAATTGCTTGCGCACGATGCTAAATGCTTTTTAAGTCGCTAGTATGTCATAACTAGGAGACTTGCTCTTTCGAGCATCTCTTAACGAGATAATTAGGCGCCTGGAAATGACCTACTCTCGCATGGGGAGACCCCACACTACCATCGGCGATACTGTGTTTCACTTCTGAGTTCGGAATGGGATCAGGTGGTGCCACAGCTCTATGGTTTCCAGACAAATTTGTTTATCTAACGCACTAATTCTTCATTAGGCATTAAATAATAATTCGGAAAGCTGATTGCTTTTACTCTTATCAAGAGTCTTGAGTTCGCACTGTTTAAGCGCCTCATTCTAACACTAAGGTCAGTAAAACCCATCTGGGTTGTATGGTTAAGCCTCACGGGTCATTAGTACAAGTTAGCTCAACGCCTCACAACGCTTACACACCTTGCCTATCAACGTAGTAGTCTCCTACGGCCCTTTAGAGAGCTTAAAGCTCTAGGGATGACTCATCTTAGGGCTCGCTTCCCGCTTAGATGCTTTCAGCGGTTATCGATTCCGAACGTAGCTACCGGGCAATGCCATTGGCATGACAACCCGAACACCAGCGGTTCGTCCACTCCGGTCCTCTCGTACTAGGAGCAGCTCCCTTCAATCATCCAACGCCCACGGCAGATAGGGACCGAACTGTCTCACGACGTTCTGAACCCAGCTCGCGTACCACTTTAAATGGCGAACAGCCATACCCTTGGGACCGACTTCAGCCCCAGGATGTGATGAGCCGACATCGAGGTGCCAAACACCGCCGTCGATATGAACTCTTGGGCGGTATCAGCCTGTTATCCCCGGAGTACCTTTTATCCGTTGAGCGATGGCCCTTCCATTCAGAACCACCGGATCACTATGACCTACTTTCGTACCTGCTCGACGTGTATGTCTCGCAGTTAAGCTGGCTTATGCCATTGCACTAACCGTACGATGTCCGACCGTACTTAGCCAACCTTCGTGCTCCTCCGTTACTCTTTGGGAGGAGACCGCCCCAGTCAAACTACCCACCAGGCACTGTCCTCAACCCCGATAAGGGGCCAGAGTTAGAACATCAAAACTACAAGGGTGGTATTTCAAGATTGACTCCACTCAGACTAGCGTCCAAGCTTCAAAGTCTCCCACCTATCCTACACATGTAGGTTCAATGTTCAGTGCCAAGCTATAGTAAAGGTTCACGGGGTCTTTCCGTCTAGCCGCGGGTATACGGCATCTTCACCGCAATTTCAACTTCACTGAGTCTCGGCTGGAGACAGCGTGGCCATCATTACGCCATTCGTGCAGGTCGGAACTTACCCGACAAGGAATTTCGCTACCTTAGGACCGTTATAGTTACGGCCGCCGTTTACCGGGGCTTCGATCATGAGCTTCTCCGAAGATAACCCAATCAATTAACCTTCCGGCACCGGGCAGGCGTCACACCGTATACGTCATCTTGCGATTTTGCACAGTGCTGTGTTTTTGATAAACAGTTGCAGCCACCTGGTATCTGCGACTGCCGTCAGCTTAGGGAGCAAGTCCCATCACCAACAGCAGCGTACCTTCTCCCGAAGTTACGGTACCATTTTGCCTAGTTCCTTCAGCCGAGTTCTCTCAAGCGCCTTGGTATTCTCTACCCGACCACCTGTGTCGGTTTGGGGTACGATTCCCACTAACCTGAAGCTTAGAAGATTTTCCTGGAAGCATGGCATCAACTACTTCATCACCGTAGTGACTCGTCATCAGCTCTCAGCCTGTACATTAAAGTACGATTTCCCGGATTTGCCTAAGAAATCAACCTACCACCTTAAACGCGGACTACCAACGCCGCGCTAGCCTAGCCTTCTCCGTCTCTCCATCGCAGTTAGCGGAAGTACAGAAATATTAATCTGTTTCCCATCGATTACGCCTTTCGGCCTCACCTTAGGGGTCGACTCACCCTGCCCCGATTAACGTTGGACAGGAACCCTTGGTCTTCCGGCGAGGGAGTTTTTCACTCCCTTTATCGTTACTCATGTCAGCATTCGCACTTCTGATACGTCCAGTGTGGGTTACCCCTTCACCTTCAACCGCTTACAGAACGCTCCTCTACCGCGCACTTCTAATGAAATGCACCCGTAGCTTCGGTGGTATGTTTAGCCCCGTTAAATCTTCCGCGCAGGCCGACTCGACTAGTGAGCTATTACGCTTTCTTTAAATGATGGCTGCTTCTAAGCCAACATCCTAGCTGTCTAAGCCTTCCCACATCGTTTCCCACTTAACATACACTTTGGGACCTTAGCTGACGGTCTGGGTTGTTTCCCTTTTGACAACGGACGTTAGCACCCGCTGTCTGTCTCCCGAGTAGTACTCATTGGTATTCGGAGTTTGCAAAGGGTTGGTAAGTCGGGATGACCCCCTAGCCTTAACAGTGCTCTACCCCCAATGGTATTCGCTCGAGGCGCTACCTAAATAGCTTTCGAGGAGAACCAGATATCTCCGAGTTTGATTGGCCTTTCACCCCCAGCCACAAGTCATCCGCTCATTTTTCAACATAAGTCGGTTCGGTCCTCCAGTTGATGTTACTCAACCTTCAACCTGCCCATGGCTAGATCACTCGGTTTCGGGTCTACACCTTGCAACTAAACGCGCAGTTAACACTCGGTTTCCCTACGGCTCCGCTATTCGCTTAACCTCGCTACAAAATGTAAGTCGCTGACCCATTATACAAAAGGTACGCAGTCACGGTCTCAAGAACCGCTCCCACTGCTTGTACGTATACGGTTTCAGGTTCTATTTCACTCCCCTCACAGGGGTTCTTTTCGCCTTTCCCTCACGGTACTGGTTCACTATCGGTCAGTCAGGAGTATTTAGCCTTGGAGGATGGTCCCCCCATATTCAAACAGGATGTCACGTGTCCCGCCTTACTCGTTTTCATCTATGGTTAGTTTTCATGTACGGGGCTATCACCCTGTGCCGCTGTGCTTTCCAACACATTCCACTAACACCCCATAGACTTAAGGGCTAATCCCCGTTCGCTCGCCGCTACTAGGGGAATCTCGGTTGATTTCTTTTCCTCCGGGTACTTAGATGTTTCAGTTCCCCGGGTTTGCCTCACAACACTATGTATTCATGTTGTGATACATGCTTATGCATGTGGGTTTCCCCATTCGGATATCGTTAGCTCAAATGCTTATTACTAGCTCGCCAACGCTTTTCGCAAGTTATTACGTCCTTCATCGCCTCTGACTGCCAAGGCATCCACCGTATACGCTTGGTCACTTAACCATACAACCCAAATGAGTTTCACACCTTGAATTAACAAGAGAAGAGCTCTGGGTCATATCATGACCAGCTGGTTTTTACTTGTCTCACCTCCAGGGTAGGAAGTGGACTCGCCTTAGTTTTTTAGAATATTCAAGACACTTAAACAGTGTTTTGAGAACTCAAGTGTTAATGCTTTCGCATTAACGTTTTTCGCACTAACGTGATCACACAAACGACAACGAATCATCATTTATGCGCCTTTAGTTAGTACTATCAGCTTTCCAAATTGTTAAAGAACAACACTTAACCGGCAAACGGTGTGTTTCACTCTACTTCCGAAGAAGTTAACAAGTAATCTGTGTGAACACTCACATGCATCTCTGCACTTTAGGTATTGAGTTAGTCGTATAGGTAAGGAGGTGATCCAGCCCCAGGTTCCCCTAGGGCTACCTTGTTACGACTTCACCCCAGTCATGAACCACAAAGTGGTGAGCGTTCTCCCGAAGGTTAAACTACCCACTTCTTTTGCAGCCCACTCCCATGGTGTGACGGGCGGTGTGTACAAGGCCCGGGAACGTATTCACCGTGGCATTCTGATCCACGATTACTAGCGATTCCGACTTCACGGAGTCGAGTTGCAGACTCCGATCCGGACTACGACGTACTTTGTGAGATTAGCTCCACCTCGCGGCTTTGCAACCCTCTGTATACGCCATTGTAGCACGTGTGTAGCCCTACTCGTAAGGGCCATGATGACTTGACGTCGTCCCCACCTTCCTCCGGTTTATCACCGGCAGTCTCCCTAGAGTTCCCACCATTACGTGCTGGCAAATAAGGATAGGGGTTGCGCTCGTTGCGGGACTTAACCCAACATTTCACAACACGAGCTGACGACAGCCATGCAGCACCTGTCTCACAGTTCCCGAAGGCACAAGTCCATCTCTGGTCTCTTCTGTGGATGTCAAGAGTAGGTAAGGTTCTTCGCGTTGCATCGAATTAAACCACATGCTCCACCGCTTGTGCGGGCCCCCGTCAATTCATTTGAGTTTTAACCTTGCGGCCGTACTCCCCAGGCGGTCTACTTAATGCGTTAGCTTGGGAGCCCAGTGACTAAGTCACCAAACTCCGAGTAGACATCGTTTACGGCGTGGACTACCAGGGTATCTAATCCTGTTTGCTCCCCACGCTTTCGTGCATGAGCGTCAGTCTTTGTCCAGGGGGCCGCCTTCGCCACCGGTATTCCTCCAGATATCTACGCATTTCACCGCTACACCTGGAATTCTACCCCCCTCTACAAGACTCTAGTTCGCCAGTTCCAAATGCAATTCCCAGGTTGAGCCCGGGGATTTCACATCTGGCTTAACAAACCGCCTGCGCACGCTTTACGCCCAGTAATTCCGATTAACGCTCGGACCCTCCGTATTACCGCGGCTGCTGGCACGGAGTTAGCCGGTCCTTCTTCTGTAGGTAACGTCACAGTAATAGTTTATTAAACTATTACCTTTCCTCCCTACTGAAAGTGCTTTACAACCCGAAGGCCTTCTTCACACACGCGGCATGGCTGCATCAGGGTTTCCCCCATTGTGCAATATTCCCCACTGCTGCCTCCCGTAGGAGTCTGGGCCGTGTCTCAGTCCCAGTGTGGCTGATCATCCTCTCAGAACAGCTAGGGATCGTCGCCTTGGTGAGCCATTACCTCACCAACTAGCTAATCCCACCTAGGTTCATCCAATCGCGGAAGGCCCGAAGGTCCCCTCCTTTCCCCCGTAGGGCGTATGCGGTATTAGCAGTCGTTTCCAACTGTTATCCCCCTCGACTGGGCAGATCCCTAGGCATTACTCACCCGTCCGCCGCTCGTCACCTCAGGAGCAAGCTCCCTTGTGTTACCGCTCGACTTGCATGTGTTAGGCCTGCCGCCAGCGTTCAATCTGAGCCATGATCAAACTCTTCAATTAAAGTTTTTTGAAACCCGAAGGTTTCGGCTCAATGAATTCTGATTGCTTTATCAACCGAAGCTGACAAAGTCTTTGTACATATTACTATGAACATTCATCGTTGCATTGAGTTTAAATTTTTTGATTGCCAACATTCCGAAGAACAGAAGACAATTTCGAATAACTCAATACCTGTGAATGTCCACACAGATTTCTTGTTTAGATTGTTAAAGAACGTTGATATCAATTTTTCAGACATCACCATAAGACGCTAGGTCGTTGGCTTGGGGTGCGTATTCTACGCTTTCCCGTGTTGGCGTCAAGTGTTTTTTCAAACTTTCTTTTCACCGTTGTAAACTTCAATTTGAACCTTACAACCTGTCAGCGACGTATGCCGTGTCAGTGGTTGCGCATTATAGGGAGCTTAATTATTTGTGCAAGCATAAATAGGCTAAATATTGCAAAAACATGACCGAGAGGTGCTTTTTCAATCGAAAAGAACAAAAAAGGGACTATCCGTCCCTTTTTAGGCTATTTCACTCGGTTCTAATCACCAAAGAATCGAGTTTCCTGTTTTATTTCTATTGGGCTACCATCTATTTGTGCAGTTATTTTGATATCGATTTTAGTGATACTTCTCTTCAACTCTATAGGATCAACTGCAATACTAATTGGCAGGGTTAATACTTCACCAGCTTCTATCGATACATGCTGTGGGCCAATCCATCTGGCATTAGGCAAACCTTCGACGCTTAGTTCGTATTCTTGTGGTTGCTCTGTTTTATTGAGAATTTTAATCGTAAAGGTATTTTCTGTATTGCCCTGGTTATTTTCTCGATAAAGTGAGTTTCTATCTCTAATGACATCCATACGTACCGGAGCAATCGTTGCGCTGGCATAAATGAATATTAGTATCATCGCAGTCAACACCACACCGTAACCAACTAACTTAGGTCGCAGTACCTTTTCTTGCACACCATCAAGTTTGTTTTCTGTTGTGTAACTGATTAACCCTTTATCGTATCCCATACGTTCCATAGTGTTATCGCATGCATCGATACAAGCACCACAGTTAATACATTCGTATTGCAGACCATTACGAATATCGATTCCAGTTGGGCACACTTGTACACACAAGTCACAGTCAATACAGTCGCCTAAACCCATCTCTTTAGGATCTTGTTTACGTGTACGAGGACCACGGGTTTCACCACGTTGAGTGTCGTAGCCTACAATATAGGTATTCTTATCAAACATGGCAGCTTGGAAGCGGGCATAGGGACACATGTGAATACACATGATCTCACGCATCCATCCGGCATTACCGTAAGTAGCAATAGTGAAGAAAACCACCCAAAAATATATCCCGCCACCTGCATTAAGGGTAAAGAAGTCAATATAGAGCTCACGACTTGGAACAAAGTAGGATACAAACGTAGTGGCTGTTAATAGTGATATTAATAACCAAGAGGTATGTTTTGCTGTTTTACGCCAGAGTTTATTCACACTCCACGGCATTTGGTCAAGCTTGATACGTTTATTACGCGCGCCTTCAAACTTTTCTTCAAACCATATAAAGATGAAGGTCCACACTGTTTGTGGGCATGTATAGCCACACCACACTCGGCCTAGATAAGTGGTAACGAAAAACAGCCCAAATGCGGCTATCATAAAGAGTGCGGCAAGCAAGGTGAGATCTTGTGGCCAAATAGTTAAACCAAAGACGTGAAATTTTTGCTCAGCAAGATTAAACCAAACGGCTTGACGGTCTCCCCAGGGTAACCAAGGCAGAAGTAAGAAAAATAACATGGCTATCCAACCCATATAACGTCGTAAGGTTGTCCATAAGCCATCGACAGCTCTTACGTAAATACGGTTGCGCGGATTGAAGCGGTCTGCTTTACTAGCATCAGGTTGATGGATTTGAATACGTTGTTGTTTGGAAAAGTCCTTGGAGTTGGATTCTGTCGTCATGTTACAGCCTTACTGCTTTAATATTGAACGATAACTAGCTTATTATATAGGTAATAACACATTATTGGATAAAAAGATGAGAGGCTGGATAGGATTAGCAATAATCGCGGGGGTTATTTATTATTTCGCGACAGAAACAGACAAGCTTGATAAGCCCATTAATGACATTAAAACGATGTTTACTAAGGCAGATAAAAAGCTTGATTCGATGACTGGTACAAAAATCACTAAAATAGATAAACACATTCCACAAATTAAAACGGAAATTTATGAGCGTTTATCGACAATTGAAATTCGTGAATTAGATGGTGTATTTACCAGTAATGAAGCAATTAGCGAGTTTAAAAGCCAATACTGCCATAGTAGTGCTCGCCACCCTGTTTTTACTAAAGACAATCTGCAATTTATTTGCGATAAAATCTAATAACTCGAGATCGTTAACGATTTTATGGTAACGAATTGACCTAAGTATCAAATAAGCCTAGCCTTTGTGTAATATCTGCAATAGGGGCTAGGTTTTTTTATGACACAATCACAAGCTGAATCGGTATCTGACATCTTTGACCCTGAGTTATGGGATCTTGTCGAAGGATTCAATTTTGAAGACATCACTTACCACCGCGCAAAATCTCAAGGCACGGTGCGTATCGCAATAAACAGGCCTGATTGCCTTAATTCATTTCGCCCTAAAACGGTAGACGAACTCTATACAGCTTTAGACCATGCTAGACAATGGTCCGATGTAGGTTGTGTACTCATTACAGGCAATGGACCATCAGCAAAAGGTCAGTACTCATTTTGCGCAGGCGGCGATCAGCGTATTCGTGGTAAAGATGGCTATAAATATGAAGGTGCTGAAGAAGGCACACCTGATGTCGCTCGCATGGGGCGTCTGCATATATTAGAAGTGCAGCGAATGATCCGCTTCATGCCTAAAGTGGTCATTGCGGTTGTACCTGGCTGGGCTGTGGGTGGTGGACATAGTTTACATGTGGTTTGTGATTTAACGTTGGCGTCAAAAGAACATGCTGTTTTCAAGCAAACCGACCCTGATGTAGGCAGTTTTGACTCCGGATATGGCAGTGCTTATTTAGCCAAGATGATTGGTCAGAAGCGTGCCCGCGAAATCTTCTTTCTTGGGTTTAATTACTCTGCAGAAGAGGCATTTAATATGGGTATGGTAAACCGCGCCATTCCACATGCCGAACTGGAAACAGAAGCCTTAGCCTGGGCCAAAGAGATTAATTCTAAATCCCCCACTGCAATGCGTATGCTTAAATATGGCTTTAATATGGCTGATGATGGTTTGGTTGGCCAACAATTGTTTGCCGGTGAAGCAACACGCTTAGCCTATGCTAGTGAAGAAGCTCAAGAAGGTCGTGATGCCTTTTTAGAAAAACGAGATCAAGACTTTTCACGTTTCCCGTGGCATTACTAATCACAATATCTGTTGTAATCGCCTGAATTAATTCATATTATTAACTGTAATGGAAGGCCATTCTTAGGGCCTTTATTGTTTTCAATATTAAAAATCACAAACGTAATCGAAATTTTCATTTGCAATAATCGAATCAACCCTCTTTACATGATAATGAGAACTGTTATCATTTAAATAAATCAAACAGGGGATTCATCATGAAAAAGACAATCAGCTTTGCCATTTTACACTTCAGTGTGGCTTTTACGATTACCTACCTATTAACCGGTAGTATTATTATCGGTGGTACCATTGCCCTGCTTGAGCCTGCCGTCAATACAGTTGTGTTCTACTTCCATGACAAAGTGTGGAAAAATATTGAGTTGAAAAAGATGCAACAAACTGAAATAACATCTGAGTCAATACAGCTTGTGAGCTAGGATGATGCTGACATTGATAACCATCATCTGACTAACATATGCTTGTTGCTATACAATGCGAGTTTAACGATAGCAATATCGTAAGCGGCAAGATTTGCCAGCCTAATACGTATTGACCTTATAACTCAATAGGACTGTTTGCGAATAACCTGCATAGTTAAACAGGTAAGCATACAGACCACACTGTACAAGCTGCATATATTTAGACGACTGAACTACGATTAGACCTAATGCTAATATTGTAAAGCTCTCAAATACAAAACATCAAAAGTTAATATCGTAATTAACGAAGATTTGATGACTTGCCACTGCAGGATTACCACCATGCAGTGTTGAAACAACATGAACGCCACCTTCCAATATCCTTATCACCAGCACTGACTATCAAACAAATGCAGATGCAGACTACAACCAATAACATGTATGGTTAATTTGAATTTGTAATCGCGATTATGCATCTGTTCAAGCTATTGTTTATCTGTTTCAACGTTATTAAGACAATCTATCAATAGAATAATTAATCATGCTCGCCAAGATATAAGCACAACACTAGGCTATTATTGACACGAGTATGTACAAATTAGAGTCGATAGTCCTTTTGGCCACTAATCAGCTTATATTCACAATAAACGCAACTAGCATAATTTAACGATTCCTAATCAAGAATGTTAATACTGTGCCGATATGTTTAACATTAGAATAAAATGAACATAACTTCTCTTGTATCCGGTCTTAGTAACAATGAGATCAAAAAATGACCCGATTAAGGTATTAACCCATGTTTAACGCTTTTAATACTATCAAAGCTCGTATTCTACTAGGCTATGCAGCTATTTTATTAATGACCCTAGTGGCTGCTGTTTTACTCAATAACAGTAACCAAACCGTAAAACAAGAAGTCGGTGGGTTTGTTGATGGCACATTACCAGCGCTTAACAGCATTACAAGGGTGCAAAGCCTTGCCAAAGAATTAGTATTAATGGGTTATTCTTTATATGGCACAACTATCGATGTTACAGAATTTAGCCTGAATAAAGTTAAACTAGAAAAAAGCCTTAACGAGCAATATCAACAATTAAATACCGTAACATCTACCCAATTAATGCCACAAATTGACGCGCTTAACGCCGCGTTATCGGCACTTGAAAACACCATGAGCAAATCATCGGTAGATTGGGACAATGCCCGTAATCATTTAAGCACATTAAATAACAGTGCTAACGAGCTCAAAGATCGTCTAGATGTTCTTGCTGAGGAGATCTCAACTCAAGCCAACCTTAATGCGATGAACATTCAAAATGAACTTGGCCATAATACTATGCTAATTTTTGTATTAGTCGGGCTCATGTTGGTTGTGGCTGCTGGGGCTTACTTAGCAGCACAAAAACAAATTGCTACGCCGATTCAGCAACTATCAAACGACCTCACCCGCATTGCCCAAAATCGTAATTTGAAAGCTAAATTATCTGATGAATGTATCGTTGAAATTAGTAATGTGGCCACCAGTATTAATGGCCTAATTAACGTATTCCGTTTAGGGATGAATGAAGTACATGATGCCATCGCCAGTATTAGCCAAACCGTTGCCCAATTAAGTAACACTACAGGTAAATCATCAGCATCTGTGGATGAGCTTCAACACACTATTGTGAGTTTAGTGGATGTAATGTCGCAACTTGAGCAACAAATGGAGCAAAGTGTCGAACACTCGCAAAGTGCTTCAGACTCTGCTCAGCAAGGTGCGCAAAGTATGGTTGAAGGGCAAAAAGAAGTTAAACAAACAGCAGACAGCATTAGCGTACTGGCTCAAGACATTGAAACAACCGCCAGTATGTTACTAACACTGCAAAATTCAGGTAAACAAGTAGCGACAGTGGTTAAAACCATTGCCGATATTGCCTCACAAACAAATTTATTATCATTGAATGCAGCCATTGAAGCGGCTAGAGCTGGTGAAACCGGAAGAGGTTTTGCGGTTGTTGCTGATGAAGTTAGAACGCTAGCCTTACGCACGCATAATTCAACAGTAGAAATAAATACAATGCTGGCCAATATTGTCGATTCAATTCAATCTGCGGTCGACAATATGGCATCAAACCAACAAAAAGCACAACACTCAGTATCATTAGCAAATCAGTTAGTGATAACGCTTGAACAGAGCCGCCAACTTATTTTGTCTCTTGCTACCGTCAGTCAAGAATCTGCCATGTTAGCACAAGCTTCACAGCAGCAAGCGAATACCGTTAAACTTAAAGTGCAAGATTTCACGCTATTAGGTGAGTCAGTTTCTGAGGGTAATCATCAAATTAGCGAGGCTGGTAATTTGTTGAGTAATTTAGCTGACAAGCTAACCGACACAGTTGAGCAATTTGAACGCTAAACATAGTTATTGAATAGACTATCTCGGTGGTTTTTGTTTTAACCAAATCCAAAAACCGCTGAGAGATACCATTAACAATGCTAGCGCAAATAAGTCCCACAACCAAACCGTTAAATGACCAAATAAACGTCCACTATGTAAATCGAGTATCACACGTTGCCAATGCAAATTAGCACTGCGAGCAAGATTAACAACCTCTTTGTCCACAACTTCACTTTCACTCAGCCAAGTGACTGGCGTTGTTAACGGCGCAATAGCTTGCCAATCGATGAGTTGTTCGTCGGCTTGATAAACGCCATTGTCGGTATTTAACCACACCCGCCCATCTACAATCGCTAGCGCTAACAAACCAGATGGAAGACCTGTGCTGGCATTTTGAGTTTCTTGCAATTGACCAAGATCATTAAACAAATACAATTGCTGTGCATCTATGGCCACCAGCATGTTATCGACATAGCTGGCACTGATTAAGGTCGTATTTGCCTCTAAAATCATATGTTGGTTTTGCCACAACAAATTATCGGTAATATATAATGCAGACGGTGCAATACCAAACTGAGCAACATGAGAAGGTGCAGCAATACCATAATAATCAAGCAACCACGACTGGGTAACTGGTGTTTGGTCTAAACCAAAATCATCGCTGTGGTTTATTGCTACGCCTGTAAGCACTAACAATAAGATAAACAATGCACTCACTAATCCTAAGCGACGATGCCAAGGACGAAGGGCTCGCAAAATCTTAAGTCTAAAACGGTTACGTCGAGATGTTTTAGTCACACTAACCTGCTTGAAATGATCCGCTTGAATTGAAACGTGGCTTAGTGCACCACATGCGCATGAAGTAATAATGCAATGCGCGATAACTTAGTTAACGCTCTTACTGATAATGTCGCACCAGTAATCCCGTCTATATGCTTATCAAGCTGATGTTGATCATCTAACTTGGCCAGCTTAAATTGGTCTGTAAAAAAATCATGACGAACCTCGTCACCGCGACTTTCACGATAAACCAACACTTTAGTCCGCACAATTTGATGGTCTTTAATATGAATAGCGACCGTAATCGGCGACTCTTTGCCTATTTCGTCCATTATCCAAACGGTTTCATCATTGTGTTGCCAGTAGCGCATACGCATTTTATTAAAACGATGGGCTAAAATAGCTTCTATGGCTTGCTTTAGATCATCGTCTAACCACAACACTTTAGACTCGCCAGCATTGCCATTAAATGCTTGGTTAATAAAGGCGTCATTTGACTGATACTGTGTTGCTACAGCACTAAACGCCGACGAATAAACAGCTAATCCCATCATAAATAGCATCAAATATGATCGTAATATTGCCTGCATATCAATCCTTAGCCAAGAGTAAAAATAAGGGTGCCGACAATATACACTGTTGGCACCCATAATTTTACCGATAATCTGTTTTATCGGAGTGTCTTTTTACTGAATGCTCAGCAATTAGAACTGGTAACCAACACCTAGGTTGAAACCGTCTGAATCTGCAGCTCCACCAATGTTTTCGTAATCAGCTTTAAACACTACGTTTTCGTGTAACCAGTAGTTAACACCCACGTTGGTTTGTTTTTTCTTGGTGTCAGCGCTATCACCGGCATTGTTGTCCCACTCGTTATAACGAGCAAACACACCAAACTGTTCATTAATGCGGTAAGAAGGCTCAATATAGAAACCATTTTGCTTATCGCGACCTAATGCTTCAGCTTCTTTACCATCAATATCCCACTGGGCGAATAAAGCCTTAACAGTAAAGTTTTCAATGCTGTAAATAGCGTGTGCGGTTAACAATGTAGCAGAAGCGCTATCAACACCAGCAGTACCTTGAGTTAAGTCAGACTGGTACTGAACCGTGGCAGCTAATTCTAAACCCGGTACTGCAGTGTATTTTACACGACCGGTATAAGCTAAATCTTCGCCTTTTGCTTCAGATACTTTTTGACGACCGTTACGGATTTTATAGCCTGAGCTTTCATCCAAATACAAACCAGATGTCACTGCAGTGTCAAACGCTAAACCTGGAGCCGCTTTAATATTAAGGTTTAAACCACCTTCCCACCATGTTGCAGGAATAATGTCTTTTTCTACTGGGTTACGCTCAACACCGTAAAATACTGTTGGTTCGTGAGTTTCGTTGATAATACCCACTGGCATTAAAAATAAACCTGCTTTAGCGGTAAGCATCTCATTAAAGTCGTGCTCGATATAAGCTTGCTCTAACTCAACTTCGCCTTTTTTACTCTCACCGGCAATTGAGTGCTCAACTTCTAGTTCAGAGAAAAAACGAGTAGTGCTGTTAAACTCGTGACCTACAAATAAAACGAAACGGTGGAAGTCGAATTCTTTCTTGTCGGTACCCGTTTGGTTATTGCTAATGTTGTTATAGTGTAATTCACCATAACCACCAATAGTGGTTGCCGACTTGCTTGATGCAGTTGCTTCTACTACATCTGCAGTAGTTTCTACACGCTTTTCAGTTTGCTCAAGACGCTTTTCAAGATCTTTAAGCACTTTCTGCTGCTGCTCAATAATCTGGCGTAGTTCCGTTGTTTCGTCAGAAGCCATAGCTTGATTACTAGCCAAAAGACTAAATAGTGTTGCAGCAATTAACGTTTTTTTCATATTCCATCCCAATTAGATAATGTGAACAATCTTGAAGCTGTGTAAATAAATGTAAATTTTCGTGAATTATACATAACGAATATGTTAATGCAAACCATTATCATTAAGTTTATGATGCGTATGTCACATATTTAATAAGCTAAAATTACAGTTAAATATCACAACAGAAACAATCATTGATAAAAAATGTTCAAACTGATGACGGGCCTGAATTATATTCTGAATTGATATAAATGGTTTTTTTGAAGAAACTATAGAGGTGCCAATCTGGTGCAATAATGAGGAAAATCAAGCTGTTTACGTTGGTTTCTTCCGTTATGAAGGAATTAATGTTTGAATAGATCAGTAGTCCAATTGAATTCCAAAGCGTAGTTAAAAATACAATACTATGATGCTTTTAACAAAAATATGAGTCGAATAAAACCTGACCGTTAGTTAAATACATTGCCTTTCTAACGAACTGCTATAACCTAACTAAAACCTCTTCGTTTTGTCATTTATTTGTCCTCGATAGCTGGCTGAGCGCTCAATTTTTGAGACGGCCCAATGACAGCTCTACGCTTAAGCTACCAAACAGTTGAATTTGGTGACATAGATGTTCATCTATGTACTTTACGTAATAATCAAGAATTTTATGACCCTACAGGCATAGCTGAAAAACTCGGAATATCCTCTGCGAGCTGGCCTATTTTTGGCATTGTATGGCCATCAAGTTTAGTGCTGGCTAACTATATGTTGGATTACAAAACCGAAGGTAAAAGAATTCTAGAAATAGGCTGTGGAATAGCGCTATCAAGCTTACTTCTTAACGAAAAACATGCCGATATAACCGCAACCGACTATCACCCAGAAGTTGAGCAGTTCCTTAATCGAAACACAAAACTCAACAATGGTAAAAACATTGCTTTTGAGCGAGTAGATTGGGCCAATGATACCAGCAAGCTGGGACTCTTTGATGTCATCATCGGCAGTGATTTATTGTACGAAGATGAGCATGTGCAGTTATTGGCTTATTTTATTAAAAACCATGCCAGTGAAAAATGTGACGTCATTATCGTAGACCCAGGCCGAGGCCGAAAAAATAAACTCAGTGTAAAATTAGCAGAGTTCGGTTTTATCAGCAGCCATTTTAAACCAATACACACCGACTATTTAGCACTGCCCTTTAAAGGCTACATTCTGGTTTTTTCGCGTGGTAATGTCATTGCCTAATCAAGTATCATTGTCACTATCTAGTACCAATAATCAGTGTGTTCAAATACTGGGGGTCAGCAACGCTTAGCATCGTTGCCGCTGAATGCTTGTTGGGTTGTTTTAGCTGTGAGCAAAAGCATCTCGTTAATCAGTCGATCATCACTATCATTACAAATATGTAGCCATACTTGATTGTGCATCAACCTTTAAGCTCACTCCAACTCAACAAAAAACCGTTAATACATGATGGAATAAACAATAATTATTAATTCAATCATCAGAATTGACGTTAACCATACAACTCTAGGCTTACCATTTAATTATTTGTCAGGTTTTTAGGCTCAAAACAGGCTATGATCCCACTTCGTCGCCCCCAGGCTAATGCATTCAATTATTGAGTCATTACCCCCAAGTAAATAATGAATTACGATTAGGTTTATATGCCATCGTTATCGGGAGCGCGGTAACTCTTTTTACCCCTTTTATACTTTACATTAGGCAATACCATGGCTATCAGAATTAAACTTAAACCTGGCCGCGAACGTTCGTTAGAGCGTCGCCACCCTTGGATATTTTCCAATGGAATTCACAACGTCAATGGCGGAAAACCGCAAGCTGGTGACACTGTTGAAGTAGTGGCGCACGACGGGCATTGGCTCGGACGCGGTGCCTGGTCGCCAGAATCTCAAATCCAAGTGCGGATATGGACCTTCGACAAAGAAGAAACTATCGATGCCGATTTTTTCGCCCGACGCATTAAAAGAGCCCAAGCGGGTCGTGATGATTTGATCCGCGAACAAGGTCTAACGGGCTATCGCTTAATTGCCGCTGAATCGGACGGTTTACCCGGTATCACCATAGACCGTTATGCCAATGTTCTGGTATGTCAGTTATTGAGTACTGGTGCTGAAAAGTGGCGCGATACTATCGTTGAGCAACTGGTTCTTCAATATCCGGACTGCGCGGTCTATGAGCGTTCAGATGTTGACTCAAGAAAGAAAGAAGGCTTAGTTCCTGTAGTAGGATTACTGCACGGGGAGTTACCTGCTATGCCCGTGATCATCGAAGAAAATGGTATTAAGATTGCCGTCGATGTTGTTAAAGGTCATAAAACAGGTTTCTATCTGGATCAACGTGACAACCGTGCCATGGCAGCCCGTTTTGTCAAAGGTAAATCAGTGCTTAACTGCTTCTGTTACACCGGTACTTTTGGCTTGTATGCTGCCAAAGCTGGCGCTGCGAGTATTGAAAACGTCGATGTATCAACCTTAGCGCTGCAAACTGCTCGCGATAATATGGCCATTAACAACCTTAATGATGACCATGTAAATTATAACGAAGCTGACGTATTCAAATTACTACGCCAGTACCGAGATGAAGGTAAAACCTTTGATGTTATTGTCTTAGACCCGCCTAAATTTGCCGACAATAAGTCACAACTCGATGGCGCATGTCGCGGTTATAAAGACATCAATATGATTGCGATGCAATTACTTAATCCAGGCGGAATATTACTGACGTTCTCGTGTTCAGGCTTAATGCAGTCAGACCTATTCCAAAAAGTGGTTGCCGATGCTGCACTTGATGCCAAGCGTGAAGTGCAATTTATTGAACGCATGCACCAAGCAAGCGACCACCCAATTAGTAGCGCATTCCCAGAAGGTTATTACCTCAAAGGACTCGTTGCTCGCGTTTGGTAACAGCTAAATGGATCTAATCAAAAAGGGAACAGTATCTGTTCCCTTTTTGATTCTATAAACATCGCGATCAGCTCAATGACGCCTTGTACCGCTAATACCTACCACACAATCAAAACGCGTTTAAGTCAACATGAGTATTAGCGGCATCACGATATCTTGATCTGTTTTATGTTGGAACACCCAATTTAGGGTTAACACCGTAATCATTTGCATCATGGCTGTCTTGGGCCAAGAAAACAATCAGAACGATTAAGCCAATGAGTGGAATTAATAGTATTAATTGCCACCAGCCAGAACGGCCTGTGTCATGTAACCTTCTAGCTGCAATACTCAGACTTGGAACTAATAACGCAAGACTCACTATCATTGAAATAGTCTCTAAACCAAGTACAGCTATGACAATATTGATAATGGTATAAACAAGTATAAACATCCAATATTCTTTTCTTCGCGCTCGACCAGTGAAATCAGCATACTTTTTTAACGCGCCTACAAAATAATCCATTCAGAACCTTCCTTGTTGTTGATGAAAATTAACCATGTATTAGCAGAATATCGAAAAACACTCTAGAAATGTTTTATTAATACAACATTTATAATACTTTTAATAACTTACCAGCACATTTAAGGTAAATCAATCATCCTTTAATTACTTACTCGTAGTATGCTGTCATTTTTAATAGTTCATCACTAAAATCGAAAATTTGATCTAACGTTTCAATTGGATATCTTATTTCATTTTTATCAGAATCAAATAAACCAATATACTTTTGTTTAGCATTGAAGTGTAAACGACATAGAGGTTTACGGTTGTTATCATCCAATAACACCCCGAAATAGCTTTGGGTATCTCTAGCAATAATTCGACTCGCATCTACATTTTTTCTTAAAATTGCTTTAACAATATTAAAGCCTTCAACTTCATCGTTCGTAGTCACTATTTTAGGTTTTTCATCATCTAGAAGACACTTCTCCTCATCTTCTATTTTCGAGATTTGTTCATCTCCAATGGCAGATTTTAACCTTTCGTTGATACTGTCACTTAAAAATTGCCTTAATGCTTTTTTAGTTATTTCAGTAAACTGCTGTTTTACTTTTGGGGTAAGAACACCATCGTAGGTCCTTGCAGCAAAGAACTTTATAAACTCTTCTTCAGGGTCTTTAAACTGCTCGTTTAATAGCTTTTTAATTTGATTTAAATACTTTAACTCTCCAGCAGCATTTACTATGGATTCAACATCAAATGAAGACTTAGTCAATTTCTTAAGTTCAGGGATTAAATGCTCATCTATATTTAATAAATCTAACGTTAAAAACGGTTTTTCATCCATTTTGTTAGGAGCATCTAAATCAGTAAAAAATTGATATTCTGTTCCGTTAGTCAGAATGGCTAAACGAGAGTTTGTAACAGAGAAATATCTAAATAATTGTCCTGCATGCTTAATTGATAGCTTTTCACCGTATTTTTTACATTCTATAAGAATTTGTACTTCACCATCTTTAACTAAAGCGTAGTCAACTTTCTCGCCTTTTTTAGTCGCTATATCAGCCGTAAATTCAGGGATGACTTCATTAGGGTTAAAGACATCATAACCAAGCACGGTATGAAGAAATGGCATAATTAACGCATTTTTGGTTGCTTCCTCAGTGTATAAACTGGCAGCTATTTGGGGAATTCGTTTTGCTAAAACATCTATTCGTTCAATAAAATCCATCTTATCGACCTCATGTTAATAAATAATATAACTCCTATTTCAAGTTAGCAGATAAAAACCAAATACCATAATGCTTTTTGTATAAAAAACGGACAATAAAAAAGGCTTCAAAAGAAGCCTTTTTGTAAAAAATTCAGAACCTTATTCAACAGTAACCGATTTAGCCAAATTTCGAGGTTGGTCTACGTCGGTACCTTTAATTAATGCCACATGATATGACAATAATTGTAATGGAATGGTGTAAATCAACGGTGCCATGAACTCATCGCAGTGTGGCACTGGAATGACTTTCATAGTCTCATCTGACTCAAACTCAGCATCAACATCGGCAAACACATACATTAGTCCACCACGAGCACGCACTTCTTCAACGTTTGATTTAAGCTTTTCGAGTAATTCATTGTTCGGTGCAACCACGATAACTGGCATATCTGCATCAATCAAGGCTAATGGACCGTGCTTTAACTCACCAGATGCGTAAGCTTCAGCGTGAATATATGAAATCTCTTTTAGCTTTAATGCACCTTCCATCGCGATTGGGTATTGATCACCACGACCTAAGAATAATGCATGTTGCTTGTCGGCAAAGTCTTCTGCTAATTCTGCAATTGCATCATTTAAGCCAAGCGCTTGTTCCACTTTAGCTGGCATTGATAACAAGCTTTGAGTAATAGCGGCTTCCATGTCGCTAGACATGCCATTATGACGACCAATAACTGTTGTTAACATTAACAAGCCAGCAAGTTGTACAGTAAAGGCTTTAGTTGATGCAACACCAATTTCTACGCCAGCTTTCATCATGTAAGCCATGTCAGATTCACGTACTAACGATGAACCTGCTGAGTTACAAATAGTTAAAGTGGCTTTGTAGCCCATTTCTTTTGCTAGGCGCATTGCAGCTAACGTATCTGCTGTTTCACCAGATTGTGAAATAGTCACTAACAAGCTATTTGGGAACAGGTGCGACTTGCGGTAACGGAACTCAGATGCAATTTCAACATTACACGATACGCCAGCCCAATCTTCTAACCAGTAACGCGCAGCCATACCAGCATGGTAACTGGTACCACAGGCAATAATTTGTACATGTTTAATGTCTTTTAAAAATTCAGCGGCATTTTCACCAAAAGCTGAATCTAAAACCTTACCACCCGCAATACGACCTTCTAAAGTATGTGCAATTGCCGTTGGTTGTTCGTAAATCTCTTTTAACATGTAGTGACGGTATTCGCCTTTGTCACCTGCATCATGAGTCACTTCCGACTCTTTCATTTCGCGCTGAACTGCATTGCCATTAATATCAAAAATGTTAACTTCGCGACGCGTAATTTCTGCAACATCACCTTCTTCTAAAAAGGCAAATGAACGTGTTACAGGTAGTAATGCTAATTGATCTGAGGCAACAAAATTTTCACCTAAACCATAACCAATGACTAATGGGCTTCCGCTACGGGCAACAACCATGCGTTCGCTATCACGACGGTCGATAACAACTGTACCGTAGGCACCTTCAAGCTGTTTTACTGTCGCTTGTACTGCCACTAATAAGGTAGCAGCTGTTTTTAGTTCATGATGAACAAGGTGACAAATAACTTCGGTGTCTGTGTCAGATGAAAATACGTAACCTAAACCTTTTAGCATCTCGCGCAATTTGCTGTGGTTTTCAATAATACCGTTATGAACAACAGCAATATCACCTTCAGATAAATGTGGATGTGCATTGCGTTCGCTTGGCTCACCATGAGTTGCCCAACGAGTATGGGCAATACCAGTGCCGCCGCTTAACGGTGCAGCATCTAGTGCCGATGACAACTCTTGTACTTTACCAACACGGCGAGTACGGCTTAACTCACCTTGATGGATAACAGCAACACCAGCTGAGTCATAACCACGGTATTCTAGACGACGTAAGCCTTCTACTAAAATTTCTGCAACATCCCTTTGCGCCACTGCGCCTACGATTCCACACATGTTTGTTGTTCCCTTTACTGTTTCAATTTAATTTTGTTTACTTAGCGTATGGTGCGAGGATTACTCTGACACCATGTGCTGCAATAGTGTTAACGGCTTCTTGGGTGATGTTGTCGTCGGTAACTAAGACATTAACCACATCCCAAGGTAATTCTAGATTAGGGATCCGTCGGCCAATTTTAGTCGACTCTAATAACACCACGACTTCACGAGACATTTCAGCCATTACTTTACTTAAGCCGGTTAGTTCGTTAAATGTGGTGGTGCCACGATCGAGGTCGATACCATCGGCACCGATAAAAAGTTGGTCGAAGTTATATGACCGTAATACTTGCTCTGCCACTTGGCCCTGAAAAGACTCCGAATGTGGGTCCCAGGTGCCACCGGTCATCAATAATGTAGGTTCATTTTCAAGTTCATGAATAGCGTTTGCCAGTTGCAGCGAATTAGTCATCACCACCAAGCCACGCTTGTCATTAAGCTGCTGAACAATTCCGGATGTAGTGCTACCACTGTCGATGATGATCCGGTTATGGTCGCGGATCAGCTCAGCGGCTTTAGCGGCAATAGCTTGTTTATTTAATGATAGGTTTTCGCTGACTATTTGGGTCATTTCTTGAGGTACAGGCACCGCACCACCATAACGTCGTAATAATAGTCCATGAGTTTCAAGCATGGCTAAGTCTTTGCGAATAGTGACTTCTGAAGTGGCAAATAGATTCGCCAACTCATCGACACTGACTTCGCCTTGCTCATTAACCAATTTAATGATCGAATGACGACGTTGTTGGGTGTTACGTTTAGTCATTTAAATTAACTATCTTTCATATAAGTTTCGAAACGAAAGATATTTTAGCATCAAATGAAACTTTATCTAGATCTTATCGCTCAAAAATTGAAATAAAAGTACAAAAAAAGCCTCTGACATATGCAGAGGCTTTTAATTGATTAATCAATACACGTTAGTTTTTAAAATATAAAACCTTCGTTAATATTAGAATTTAACTTCGGCGGCAACACTGAAATTACGATCTTGGCCAATGGTGACCATATTATACTGACCACCTTCAATATAGTCGGTATCGAATAGATTTCTGACATTGGCGCGTACACTGACGTCTTTCCCCATAACATCCATAGTATAGGCTGCGCCAATATCGAAACGGATATAACCGTCTTTACTAATACTGTTATCGGTGTTGGCAAAACGCTCACCAACATAGATAGCACCAAAGTTTATCGCAAAGTATTCAGTCATTTCATAGCGAGTCCAGATATTAGCCGACCATTCCGGCGCATCAACAGGTGTTTTACCTTCACGTTCATCACCCGTGTGATATTCAGCATCAAGGTACATCATTGAAGATGTCATGAACCAATCGTCACTTAACTGACCTTGAGCGCCCACTTCAAATCCACGATGTTTCTGCTCACCACCTTGGGTAGTGATATCAGTATAGGAATCTATTGGAGTCGGTAATACTTCAGATATTGTAATATTCTCAACAGTGATATCAAATACAGCCGCAGTGAGTAATAAGCTATCGTCAAACAGTTCCCATTTGGTACCCACTTCGTACTGAATACCATATTCAGGTTTTAAATCCAGTTCATCGTTAACGTCAAATTGATTATTAACAGCACCTTGTGGAGTAAAACTTTTTGAATAGTTAACGTAAATACTGCCATGTTCCATTGGCGAGTAAATAGCCCCAAACTTAGGCGATACCGCATAACTGTTCTGACCTAAGCCGTCTTTCTTTTGCTCGTCATAACGTACACCAGCAAGCAACTTCCAATGTTGGTTTACGGTCATTAAATCTTGTAAATAGAAACCATAATATTTGTATTCGCTCGGATCGCCTTTGCTACTTAGATGATAATCAAGATCAGGCTTAATAACTGGCTGCCCAGGAATAACTGTTTGGCTTGTTCCACGCTGGATCTGTTGTTGATATAAATAATCTAGATAGTTTGCACCTATCAATAACTGGTGTTGAACTCCTGCAAAATCAAACTCGCCAGTAAAATCGATATAAGCGGTTTTATGTTGCCAGTCATCATAGCGATCAAATGGTTTAATGCTGTAACCGTTGCTAAAAGGAGCAGTGGTATATTGTGGCGCAGAGTCGAAACGTTGACGATTGAATTGCTGATCGTTATAACCGGCTTTAATTTTCCAGTCGTCACTAATATGCCAAGTAAGATCTGCACCTAAATTTGAAACCGTATTATCGGTAAAGGCCCAAGGAGCATCCCAAATAGTTTTATTATTGCCTATAACATTACCTTGAGAGTCTAACCAACCACCCGCATCAATACTGGCTTTATCTTGAGTGTGATCGTATTTAACAGATAGCAATACATCATCTGTTAAATCAAATTCCATATTAAGATAACCTAACCAACGATCACGATCTTGGTTTTCTTCTGTGGTTGAATATTCACGCCAATATGTTGTGTCTTGCTTTACTAACACACCACGATATCGAATACTTTGGGCATCATTTAAACTGCCTCCAGCATCAATCTGTGCACGGGTAGAGCCGTAACCATCAGTGTCGACACCTACATTAAGCATAGAATCATAAGTCGGCTTTTTGGTGACCATATTCACCAAACCACCTGGACCAGATTGGCCATACAACATACTAGAAGGACCTTTCAGCACTTCAACTTGTTGTAGAGTTTCAATAGGTTGTATGTAGTGAGACCATTGCTGGTGGCCATTAATTAAATAACCATTACCAGAATCTAATTCAAAGCCACGGATACTGAAAACCTGGCGGTTCCAGCGTGTAGTCCCTGCTGTTACACTTGAATCATTCACTAATACTTCAGCAAGGTTAGTTGCCAATTGTTCATCGGTGACAAAATCAGGGATAACATTGACTGACTGTGGGGTATCCATTAGGTCGATATCACCGCGCATAGCACCAGATGCTGTACCGACTTTATAATCGTTAAAAGTTCGACCCACAACATTAATACGTTCTATGTTTGTATCACTAGATACTTCAGCCATTACCGGCATCGTCATTAATGCTGAACCAACTGCTAAACCTATAACTGAATATTTAAATACCATTTACAACTCCTCAATGAAACCTCTACTCCAACAAACGAGAGTAATATAAATGAGAAGCGTTTCCATTTAAACTTCTTTTTTAATATTTACAATTGACTGTGATATATATCAAAAATATATAGAAACCAATGCATTGAGCCAACATACTAAAATGAATTTAAGCTTAAATTATCTCTTTTTGTGATTTTATTTGGTAAGTTTAATATTCATAATCTTTAAGACAATAAAAAAGCGACCAATGGCCGCTTTAGAATAATCAGTATAAAAATCTACTTTTTAATTTTAATCGGCCGTTGCCAACCCGTAATATGACGCTGTTTAACGCGCGTAATCACCAGTTCATTTTCTGCTACATCTTTGGTTATGGTTGAACCAGCACCTAAAGTAGCATTTTTACCGATTGTCACAGGTGCAACAAGTTGGGTATCGCTACCGACGAATACACCATCTTCAATAGTGGTAATAAACTTATTGGCACCGTCATAGTTACAGGTAATCGTACCGGCACCTATATTAACCCCAGCACCAATTTGTGCATCGCCTAAATAGGCTAAGTGACCAGCTTTAGAACCTTTACCTAATACGCTCTTTTTAATTTCAACAAAGTTACCAATATGAGCATCTTCTTTAAGCTCTGCCCCTGGGCGTAAACGAGCAAAAGGTCCAGCACTGGCAGCTTGTCCAAGCTTAGCGCCTTCAACGATAGTATAAGGTTTAATTTCTGCATTATCGGCAATGTCGCAATCAATCAAAATCGCGCCGGCTCCAATTGTCACGTTATTACCTAAGGTTACTTTACCTTGAAAAATAACGTTAACATCAATCATCACGTCCATACCAACAGACACGTCGCCACGAATATCAATACGAGCAGGGTCGCGTAAATTAGCGCCTTCAAGCATCATTTTTTCAGCAGCTCGAGCTTGATAAGCTCGCTCTAATTGCGCAAGTTGTACGCGGTTATTAGCGCCTTCGACTTCAATAGCTGATTGTGGTTGTGAGGTGGTAATTTCAACACCATCAACATTAGCCATGGCGATAATGTCAGTCAAATAGTATTCGCCTTGAGCATTATTATTAGATAAACGATTTAACCATGCTTTTAACTGCTTACCTGGTACCGCCATAATGCCGGTGTTCACTTCGTTAATAGCTAACTGCTCAGCGTTAGCATCTTTTTGTTCAATAATTCCGACTACTTTACCCTGTTCACGAACGATACGACCATAACCGGTAGGGTTAGGTAAATTGACAGTTAAGATAGCAAGACCATTTGTAGGACGAACAGCCAATAAAGCTTCTAAGGTCGATTGTTGAATTAGCGGCACATCACCATAAAGAATTAATACCGTGTCGTCGTCGTTAATATTTGGGTTAGCTTGGGCAACGGCATGGCCGGTACCGAGTTGTTCTGCTTGCAATACCCAATTTAATGCTTGCTCACCTAAAGCCGCTTGTAATTTATCTGCACCATAGCCATACACTAACTGAATAGCCGATGAACCTAAAGAATTGGCAGTATCGATAACGTGTTGCACCATACTTTTATGGGCAATGGGATGCAGCACTTTAGGCAGATCTGAGCGCATCCGAGTTCCTTTTCCTGCAGCTAAGATCACAACATTTAACGACATTGAGCATTCCTTTATTGAACAGATAGAGATTTGCGGTCATTTTAGCGGAATATCAACCAAAGGGAAAACAAAGGCGCTAAGTTAGTCAGTAATAGGCAATAAAAAAGGCGACTCGTAAGAGTCGCCTTTTAAGCGTCAAATAATCAGATTATCTGGTGATATTTTTCTTGATGCATTCAACAACACGTAATTGAGCCAAAGATTTGGCTAACTCGATTGTAGCAGCTTCATAATTGAAGTCAGTACCGGCATTAGCAATTGCTTGCTCTGCACGTTCTTTGGCTTCTAAAGCAGCTTTTTCATCAATATCATCGGCACGTAATGCTACATCAGCAAGCACTGAAATTGCAGTAGGTTGTACTTCAAGTAAACCACCTGATAAATACAACACTTCTTCACTGCCATCTTGCTTGATAAAGCGCGCCATACCAGGCTTGATTTTTGTCAGTAACGCAACATGGTTAGGCATAATACCTAACTCACCTTCAGCACCATTAACTTCTAAAAAGCTAACTTGGCCATGGAAGATGCTGTTTTCTGCACTAACAATATCAAGTTGGACTGTTTTGGCTGCCATCAAGTTCTCCTTAAAGAACTAAGCTTTACGGCCTAGTTATTTCTTTTTGTTAGCTTTTTCGACAGCTTCATCGATAGAGCCAACCATGTAGAACGCTTGCTCTGGGATGTGATCGAACTCACCATCCAAGATACCCTTGAAGCCACGGATGGTGTCTTTAAGAGAAACGTACTTACCAGGAGAACCAGTGAAGACTTCTGCTACGAAGAAAGGTTGAGATAAGAAACGCTCAATCTTACGTGCTCGGAATACCATGGTTTTGTCATCATCTGACAATTCATCCATACCCAAGATAGCAATAATGTCTTTCAGCTCTTTATAACGCTGTAATACAGTTTGTACACCGTTTGCAACATCATAATGCTCTTGGCCAACAACCTGTGGATCTAACTGACGTGAAGTCGAATCCAATGGGTCAACCGCTGGGTAAATACCCAAAGATGCAATTTGACGAGACAATACAACAGTCGCATCTAAGTGAGCGAAGGTTGTTGCTGGTGACGGATCAGTTAAGTCATCCGCAGGTACATATACTGCTTGTACAGAAGTAATCGAACCAGACTTAGTTGAAGTGATACGTTCTTGAAGAACACCCATCTCTTCAGCTAGTGTTGGCTGATAACCTACTGCAGAAGGCATACGACCTAATAGTGCAGACACTTCAGTACCCGCTAGGGTGTAACGGTAAATGTTGTCCACGAACAACAATACGTCACGACCTTCGTCACGGAACTTTTCAGCGATACTCAGGCCAGTTAACGCTACGCGTAAACGGTTACCTGGAGGCTCGTTCATCTGACCATAAACCATGGCTACTTTGTCTAATACGCCTGAATCTTCCATCTCGTAGTAGAAGTCGTTACCCTCACGAGTACGCTCACCAACACCAGCGAAAACAGAAAGACCAGAGTGAGCTTTAGCGATGTTGTTAATCAGTTCCATCATGTTGACTGTTTTACCAACACCAGCACCACCGAACAGACCGACTTTACCACCTTTAGCGAAAGGACAAACAAGGTCGATAACCTTGATACCTGTCTCTAATAGCTCAGTTGAATTTGACTGATCTTCGTATGAAGGGGCTGCACGGTGAATAACATAACGCTCTTCTTCACCAATAGGACCCGCTTCATCGATAGGCTCACCCAATACGTTCATAATACGGCCAAGGGTTGCAACCCCTACCGGAACAGTAATTGGTGAACCTGAGTTTGCTACCTCTAGACCACGACGCAGACCATCAGAAGAACCCATAGCGATGGTACGAACTACACCACCACCTAGTTGCTGCTGAACTTCCAGCACCAAACCATTACAGGCGCCTTCACCAGTGATCTTCAGAGCGTCATATACTCGAGGTACAGAATCTTGTGGAAACTCTACGTCCACAACCGCGCCAATTACTTGGACAACAGTACCTGTGCTCATGATTAATCCTCTAAACTTGATTTCGTTACCTAAACCTAAACCGCTGCAGCGCCTGATACAATTTCCGACAGTTCTTGCGTAATCGCAGCCTGACGGGCCTTGTTATAGACGAGTTGCAAATCATCGATCATTTCGCCAGCGTTGTCTGTTGCCGCCTTCATAGCTACCATACGGGCAGCTTGTTCAGAGGCAATATTCTCAACAACACCTTGATATACTTGTGACTCTACATAACGAGTTAACAATAGGTCCAAAACCTCTTTTGGATCTGGCTCGTAAATATAATCCCAAGGATAACTAGCTACTTCTTCATCTGACTTAGGTAAAGGTAGCAGCTGTTCGATCACCGGAGTCTGGGTCATTGTATTAACAAATTTGTTAAACACAATGTACAGACGATCCAATTTACCTTCGTTGTAAGCTTTTAACATGACACGTACAGTGCCAATCAAATCAGCAAGTTTTGGCGCATCGCCTAAACCTGATGCATGGGCGGAAACTTCACCACCAAAGCTTTTAAAAAACTGAACAGAACGGGCACCAATTGGGCAAAACTCAACGTCTGCACCCTGTTCTTTCCATTTTTTAACGTCTGACACAACCTTTTTAAAGAGGTTGACGTTCAAACCACCACAAAGGCCACGGTCGGTTGCTACAACAATGTAACCAACCCGCTTGGCATCTCTCACCTCTAAATAGGGGTGTTTATACTCGAGAGTACCTTGCGCTACGTGACCGATCACCTTACGCATATTTTCTGCATATGGACGGCTCGCTGCCATGCGTTCCTGCGCTCTGCGCATTTTGCTGGCGGCAACCATTTCCATAGCGGAAGTGATCTTCTGAGTATTTTTAACACTCGCGATCTTGGTTTTAATCTCTTTAGCGCTGGCCATCTCTACTCTCCAATCTGGGACCTGAGGTGCCTAATGACACCCCGTGTTCATTATTACCAGGTTTGGGTTTCAATGAACTTGTCCATGCCTGCCTTTAACTCACCTTCGATATCAGCGTTATAATCGCCAGTAGCATTGATGGTGTTCATTAGGTCAGTATGTTGACTGTTCATGTATGAAAGCAGAGAGGCCTCGAAGCGACCGATTTCATTTAAAGCAACACCTTTAAGGTAGCCTTTTTCAGCTGCGAAAATAGACACAGACTGGGCAGCAACGCTCATAGGAGCATATTGCTTTTGCTTCATTAATTCGGTTACACGCTCACCATGCTCAAGTTGAGCACGAGTTGCATCATCTAAATCAGACGCAAACTGTGAGAACGCAGCAAGCTCTCGATACTGTGCAAGTGCAGTACGAATACCACCAGACAGTTTCTTGATGATTTTAGTCTGCGCAGCACCACCAACACGAGAAACAGAAATACCTGGGTTAACTGCTGGACGTAGTCCTGAGTTAAACAAATCAGTTTCAAGGAAGATTTGACCATCTGTAATAGAAATTACGTTGGTCGGTACGAACGCTGATACATCACCAGCTTGGGTTTCAATAATAGGTAAAGCGGTTAACGAACCAGTTTGACCTGTTACTGCACCTTTAGTGAACTTTTCTACATAATTCACGTTTACGCGTGAAGCACGCTCTAATAAACGAGAGTGTAGATAAAAAACGTCACCTGGGTATGCTTCACGTCCTGGTGGACGCTTCAATAGTAATGAAATTTGACGATAAGCAACTGCTTGCTTAGACAAATCATCATATACGATTAAAGAATCTTCACCGCGGTCACGGAAGTATTCACCCATAGAACAACCAGAATATGGCGCTAAGTATTGCAGTGCAGCAGCTTCAGAAGCTGAAGCAACAACAACAATAGTGTTAGCTAATGCACCATGTTCTTCAAGCTTGCGTACTACGTTAGCGATGGTAGAAGCTTTCTGACCAATAGCTACATAGACACACTTAATGCCTGATTCTTTCTGGTTGATAATTGCATCGATTGCCATCGCTGTTTTACCAGTCTGACGGTCACCAATAATCAATTCACGTTGACCACGACCAATAGGGATCATGGCATCAACGGCTTTATAACCAGTTTGAATTGGTTGTGATACTGACTTACGTTCAATAACACCAGGGGCAATCACTTCAACAGGAGAGAAACCATCGTTGTCGATAGGTCCTTTTCCGTCAATAGGCTCACCTAGAGTGTTAACAACGCGGCCAAGTAGACCACGACCCACCGGTACTTCAAGAATACGACCAGTGGTTCTTACTTTATCGCCTTCTGCTAAATTAGCATAAGGCCCCATCACTACGGCGCCGACAGAATCACGTTCTAAATTCAACGCGATTGCAAAACAGCCACCAGGCAGTTCGATCATTTCACCTTGCATTACATCGGCTAGGCCGTTAATGCGAATGATGCCGTCACTTACTGCAACGATTGTACCTTCGTTGCGAGCTTCACTAACGACGTCGAACTGCTGGATCCGCTGCTTAATCAGATCGCTGATTTCAGTGGAATTCAGTTGCATGCTCAAACTCCCAATTACGACTGCAGCTTTTCAGACAAACGCGATAACTTACCGCTTACCGAGCCATCAATGACTAGGTCGCCTGATTTAATAATTACACCGCCAATAAGCGATGCGTCGATGCTGCAATTCAGCTTAACTTTGCGTGCGAGACGTTTCTCTAAAGAAACACTAATTTGCTGCTGTTGCTCAGAGCTTAGCTCAGTAGCAGAAACCACATCGGCTTCAACTTCTTTTGCCCACTCATTACGGTATTCAGCAAAAAGTAGCGATACTGTTGACAGTATCCCTAAACGACCGTTTTCAGCCATTACCTTTATCAGGTTTTGACCTTGCTCATTGACTTGCTCACCGCATACTTTTATAAACAGTGTGGCAAGTTGTGTACTCGCGAGAGTACCATTAAGCAGTGGCTTTATTGATTCGTTTTCACTTACCAATGAAGCGAAAGTTAACATTTCTGTCCAACTTTCTACTGCTTTATGCTCAACAGCAAAATCAAAAGCTGCCTTTGCGTAAGGGCGAGCGATGGTGCTTAATTCAGCCATAACTCAACTCCCTTAATCAAATTTCAGCAACAAGTTTATTAACAATGTCACTGTGGGCTTCTGGATCAATCGTACGTTCAAGAATTTTCTCTGCACCAGCGATAGCTAGTAGAGCAACTTGCTTACGCAAATCATCTTTCACGCGATTACGTTCGTTTTCAATTTCTGCTTGACCCTGAGCGATAATTTTAGCGCGCTCAGTTTGTGCTTCAACTTTAGCTTCTTCAACGATTTGAGCCTTACGCTTATTAGCTTGCTCAATAATTTCGTTGGCAGTTACTTTTGCTTCTTTAAGTTGCTCAGTAGCTTTAATTTGTGCTAACTCTAGATCTTTTGCTGCACGGCCGGCATCAGCCAGACCATCAGCAATTTTCTTCTGGCGTTCTTCGATGGCATTCATCAACGGAGGCCATACAAACTTCATGCAAAACCACACGAAGAGAATAAAGGCAACCGTCTGACCGAATAGGGTAGCGTTGAAATTCACAACAGCCTCCTAGTTAGATTAAAGACAGAAGCGTTAGTTAAAGCATTGCACCCAATGGGTTAGTAAATAGCATAAATAGCGCAATACCTACACCAATCATAGTTACGGCATCTAAAAGACCCGCTACGATGAACATTTTAACTTGTAACATAGGCGCCATTTCTGGCTGACGAGCTGCACCTTCTAAAAACTTCCCACCTAAAAGGCCGAAACCAATAGCTGTTCCTAATGCACCCATACCAATGAGTAGAGCAACAGCAATAGCCGTCATTCCTAATACAGTTTCCATATCTATCTCCAATATTCTAAATCGTTGTTATTAATGATTTAGGTCAAAAAAATTTTCGGTTACCCTTAATGATCTTCATGCGCCATGCTTAAATAAACAATGGTCAACATCATGAAAATAAATGCTTGTAAAGTAATAACTAAAATATGGAAAATTAACCAACCTAGTTGTAATCCTACACCTAGAGCAGATAACGCCACGTTAGAACCGTACATCAATGCAATAAGGATAAATATCAACTCACCAGCGTACAAGTTACCAAATAGTCGAAGAGCCAATGAAATCGGCTTCGCAACTAGAGTTACTGTTTCTAATAATAAGTTGACGGGTATCATTGCCCAATGGTTAAAAGGCTGAAATGTTAGTTCTTTAACAAAACCTGAAACACCTTTGACTTTAATGCTGTAATAAATAATCAGCACAAACACACCAAGAGCTAAGCTGAAGGTAATGTTAACGTCTGTAGTCGGAACAACTTTTAGGTATGGAACACCAGCTAATAAAGCCAATGAAGGTAACCAATCGACTGGGATCATATCCATGAAGTTCATCATGAAAATCCAGACGAAAATTGTCAGAGCTAAAGGCGCAATAACAGGATTGCGGCCGTGAAAAGTTTCTTTCACACTGCTATCAACGAACTCAACAATGATCTCGACAAAACATTGAAATTTGCCAGGAACGCCTGTGGTCGCTTTTTTGCCGGCACGGTAAAACAGCCATAAGAACAACATTCCAAGCCCAACCGAAAAGAGCAACGAATCAATGTTCCAAGTCCAAAATCCTTCACCAACGGTTAAATTGGTAAGGTGATGTTGGATATAGCTCTGCTGTGTCATTTCTTCACCAGTTGCAGACATGATTCATCCCACTTAACTTTGCTTGAAATATAAAGGTGCTATCCAATGTACAACTAACACTAATGAGTAACAGGTAAAAAGCGGCATAAATCCAACTTTTAGATTGATAAACACTAACGAAAATAATGCAATGGTTAATAGCATCTTTACCGCTTCCCCCCAGTAAAAGCTTTTAATCACTTTTGCTGCAGAGCTTGCCCCACTATGTGAGAAAGCTAGGGTTGCGAATACAAAATTAGGAAGTACAGCAATTACGCCACCTGCAAGTGCAGATAGGCCATACTGTGCTCCCCACATAACGAAAAATAGTGTTGAAATAATACTCGCGACTGCCGCTTGTACCAGCACTAATTTATAGGCTGCTAACCTGCCACGACGCGCTAAAACATTACCCAACTTCATATCTCCGCATTATTGCCTTTCGCGATCCTAATGTTAAATTTAATATATTAAACTAGCCTTAAGATTCAAAAAGCCTGCAAAGTATACCTTTTCGCGCTTTGTTTGCAACTTTGATGATAGTAAAACAACGATTTTACGCACGATTCAGCGCTAAATAATCAAAAACTAAAATTAGACCTATGTCACAAACTTACTAATGAAATTGGTTTGTTCCACATTTTAGCGAATTTTACTTAAAATTCCGTCTAATTCAGCGAGATTCTGGTAATTTATTACAATTTTGCCTTTACCTTTACTACCATGATTGATGGCAACCTTGGCACCGAGTCTTTCAATTAACTCTTGTTCTAAACGACTAACATCATGATCTTTAGCTGGTGTTTCGGCGTCTTTAGCCGGATTTAGGGCTTTATTAACTAATCGTTCAGTTTCTCGAACAGTCATTTCTTTTGAGGCTACTAATCGAGCTAAATTAGTCTGTTCATCGCCTTCTACCGCCAATAAAGCACGGGCATGACCCATGTCGATATCACCGTTTTCTAACAAACGTTTAACAGGTTCATTAAGGCTATTTAAACGCAATAAATTAGACACACTAACACGAGATTTACCAACAGCATCAGCCACTTGTTGATGTGTTAATTCAAATTCTTCTAATAATCGCTGTAAGGCAATGGCTTCTTCCATTGCATTTAAATCTTCTCGCTGAATATTCTCAATTAGCGCGATAGCGACTGCAGCGTCATCAGCCACTTGCTTTACAATACACGGGACTTTATCAAGTTTAGCTAGTTGAGCAGCACGCCAACGACGTTCACCGGCAATAATTTCATAATTAGTTGCAGAAATTTTACGTATAACAATAGGTTGTATAACACCTTGAGCACGAATTGATTCTGCTAGCTCTTCTAGTGCTTCCGGCGACATATCTTTACGTGGTTGATACTTACCTGGTTGCAACAAATCAAGATCAAGGTGAAGTAAGTCATTTAACGATGCAGATTGCTGCTCTTCTGCTTGATCATTTTTACGACTAGCAGTATTACTGTGGCTTAACAAGGCATCCAAGCCTTTACCTAAACCGCGTTTTTTTAAGGTCATTTTTGTATCCTACGCTTGTTTGGGTTGAGTTTGCTGTTCTGCACGACGGATTATTTCACCTGCTAGGGCTAAATAGGCTTTAGCTCCAGCACTTGATTTGTCGTAATACATGGCAGGTGCACCAAAACTAGGTGCTTCAGCTAAACGAACATTTCGCGGTATGACAGTGCGATACACTTTCTCACCAAAATGCTGTTTGAGTTGGTCTGATACATCATTAGATAAACGATTACGCGGATCATACATAGTCCGCAAAATGCCTTCTATACTTAATGTAGGGTTAACCATGGCGCCTAGCTTGGTAATGGTGTCAATTAACGCGGTTAAACCTTCTAGGGCATAATATTCACATTGCATTGGCACAAGCACTGAATCAGCAGCAGACATGGCATTTACAGTTAACATATTGAGAGATGGCGGGCAGTCGATAAAGATAAAGTCATAATCATCTTTGATCGGTGCTAATGCATTGCGTAAACGGATCTCACGCGCATAAAATTCCATTAATTTAATTTCAGCAGCAGTGACATCACCATTACCCGCGATCAAATCATATTTACCAATGGTATTTTTAATCACTATTTCGGCAAAGGGTTTTTCTTCGACTAATAATTCATAAGCGGTGTTTTCGACTTCATATTTATCGACACCACTGCCCATAGTCGCATTACCTTGAGGATCTAAATCGATCAACAACACTTTACGCTTTGTGGCGGCAAGTGATGCGGCTAAATTAACGCAAGTCGTTGTTTTTCCAACGCCACCTTTTTGGTTGGCTACGGCAATGATTTTACCCACAATGTCATCCTGTCTTAAAGTTATTGATGTCCGGTTAGCTTAATTAGCGAAAGAAATGCGAGTTATTGCTTAGCAATTTTTAATAAATGTCGCTGTTCATCTAACATTGGTACATGCAATACAATGGTTTCTACCAACGAAAATCCTGTTGGCATCTCTTGTAATTCTTGCTGATTTAACTGGCCTTTTAATGCATAAAAAGTGCCTTTCTCGGTCGGTAAATGATGACACCAACTGAGCATATCTTGAATTGATGCAAATGCTCGGCTTAACACACCATCAAATTTAATCTCTGGGATATAAGCTTCAACTCGACTTTCTACCGAAGTAATATTATTGATTTTTAATTCAAACTGAACCTGTTTTTGAAAACGGATTCGTTTACCTAAACTATCTAGCAATACAAACTGCTTATCTGGATTCATAATCGCTAATGGGATCCCTGGTAAACCGGGGCCAGTTCCTACATCGATAAAACGTTGTCCTTCAAGATAAGGAGAAACGGTCAAACTGTCCATAACATGACGGATTAACATTTGCTCAGGATCGCGAACAGCGGTGAGATTATAAGCCTTATTCCATTTATCAAGCATTTCAACAAAACCTATTAATTGTTTTTGTTGTAATTCAGTGGCCGACATATTCATTTCAGCTAAATAGGTTTTAAGTTGGGCAGATAACACAGAAAGCCTCGTAGGTTGCATGATAAAGACGGCAGTTATTATGAAGCCGTAAAAGCACTAAGGGAAGCCTTATGGCTTCCCTTGTGGTATTGAGTTGTAAAAATAACTAGATTTATGCGATTTTTCGCAATAAACCTCGTTTTTTCAAATGTACTAGCAAAATTGAGATAGCTGCAGGGGTAATACCTGAGATCCGTGATGCTTGTCCAACAGTGTCAGGTTTATGATTATTTAGTTTTGCGATCACTTCATTTGATAAACCTGGAACTTCCTGATAATCCAGATCAAGGGGCAATAATGAATTTTCATGACGGATCGCTTTATCAATTTCATCTTGCTGACGTTGAATATAACCAGAATACTTAACTTGAATTTGCACTTGTTCAGCAGCTTGCTGATCATCAAGTCCAGGACCAAAACCTTCTAATGACATTAGTTTTGCATAATCCATTTCAGGACGGCGTAGCAAATCTTCAAATGATGCTTCACGCGAAATAGGAGTGTTTAACTCTGGATTAAGTACACCTAATAAAGCAGAATTTGGGTGGACCCATTGACTGCGTAAGCGCTGAAGTTCTAATTCGATCGATTCTCTTTTGGCAATAAATGATTCCCAGCGTTTATCATCAACTAAGCCTAATTCACGGCCTTTCTCAGTTAATCGTAAATCGGCATTATCTTCACGTAGTAATAAACGGTATTCCGCACGACTGGTAAACATACGGTACGGTTCTTTTGTACCTAAGGTTGATAAGTCGTCAACTAAAACGCCTAAATAAGCTTCATCACGACGTGGGCACCAGGCCGTTTTTCCTTGAACTTGCAGTGATGCATTCATTCCAGCAAGTAAACCTTGAGCTCCGGCTTCTTCGTAACCAGTAGTACCGTTAATTTGGCCGGCGAAATAGAGTCCTTCGATGGCTTTAGTTTCTAATGAGTTCTTAAGATCGCGTGGATCAAAATAATCATATTCAATAGCATAGCCAGGACGCATAATTTCGGCGTTTTCCATGCCTTTAATTGAGCGGACTAAATTTAATTGAACATCAAACGGTAAACTGGTTGAGATACCATTTGGATAAATTTCATTAGTACTTAGTCCTTCAGGTTCAATAAATATCTGATGTGACGACTTGTCTGCAAAACGATGGATTTTATCTTCGATAGACGGGCAATAACGTGGTCCGATCCCTTCTATAACGCCTGAGTACATTGGGCTACGATCTAGTCCTCCACGAATAATGTCGTGGGTTTTCTCATTGGTATGAGTGATAAAACATGAAACCTGTCTTGGATGCTGACTAACATCACCAATAAATGACATTACTGGAAGTGGTGTGTCACCTTTTTGTTCGGTCATTTGTGTAAAATCAATGGTATTAGCATCAATACGTGGAGGTGTACCGGTTTTTAAACGGCCAACACGGATATTTAATTCACGTAAACGATTCGCTAATGCAATTGCTGGTGGATCGCCTGCACGGCCACCACTGTAATTTTGCATACCAATATGGATTTTACCGCTTAAGAATGTACCCGTTGTTAATACAATTGCAGGTGCTTCGAAAGCTAAACCCATTTGTGTTACTACACCAATAACTTTATCGTTTTCAACAACTAGGTCATCAACAGCCTGTTGGAAAATACGTAAATTAGGTTGGTTTTGTAAAATATGCTGGATTTTTTGACGATATAGCGCTCTGTCTGCTTGTGCACGTGTTGCACGAACGGCAGGGCCTTTGCTTGAATTTAATGTTCTAAATTGAATACCGGCAAAGTCAGTGGCTGTTGCCATTGCACCACCTAAGGCATCAATTTCTTTTACCAAATGGCCTTTACCAATCCCGCCAATAGCAGGATTACAAGACATTTGGCCAAGTGTGTCGATGTTATGGGTCAACAATAATGTTTTTGAGCCCATTCTTGCAGCTGCAAGTGCTGCTTCAGTTCCGGCATGACCACCACCAACAACAATTACATCAAACCGTTCATGAAAATGCATTATCTGACCTTTGATAGCTAAGAAAGTTAAATTCGAATTTAATCTGTTTTCGATTGGATCATTTTAGCACTTGCTTGTCTGAACGTGAACGATCATTTTTCACTGATTGATCAAGATGCGGTTTGCTTAATAGATCTTAAGATCTTTATATAGATCTTTTTATTATGTTTATTATTAGGATCGGACTTTTCTGTTGATAACTTTTATTTCTTTTTAAAATCAATATTTAAAGTCAAAACTAACCTGTGATCTGATCGCGATCAAACTCAAGATAACATGGGGATAGATCGGGTAGTTATCCACAAGGGTGATCATTGAGCAGATCGGACTGTGAATAGTACAGAGTTATGATCGCTAAAAATAATAGCTTATCCACAAACTTATACTAATAAGTAATATATTGTGGATAAGTATGATCTAATCTGTGAGTTGATCAGGGTTTATTCAGGATATGATCGGATCTATATAGGCTTAGATAAGATGCTGCCATTGTAATAACCACGCTAGAGCAGGTTCTTCAGGTATTGGATCTCGTTGCACATCTATTTGGATCTTATCCACAATAGCGTTAGATCCATTTTGTAAAAGTAGTGAGGTTATTTTTTCAGGTCCTTGGCAGAAAGTATCGTAACTAGAGTCGCCAATTGCACATAAAGCGAACTTGATATGGTTAAGATCGGGCATTTCGATCATTAATTGCTTATGAAACGGAACTATATTGTCGGGAAGATCGCCTGCTCCATGAGTAGAACATACAAGGATCCACACTGGAAAATCTGCTAATTCATCTATATTAGGCTCAATAAAGACCTCTGTTTGATGGGTTAACTCAGCAAGTTGAGCCGCCATTTCATCGGCAACATATTCTGAACCGCCTAATGTTGTGCCTACTAATAATGCTACTTTTGCCATCTTGACTCCAAATTATCTGTGTATTTCATTATTGCATACTTGTTTTGATCGCTGTGGGGCGATGCATTTGGCTATTTTACTCGTTCAATTGCGATTAATGTTGGCTTATTTGTGTTTATAAAAGGGGATAACTGTGTAAATAACTGTGCTTTAGGCGTTTTTAAGTGCTTTTATTTAGGCTTTGTTTATTGGTTAACATGAGTTTTTAATGTTTTTAGCATAAAAAAACGAGCCTTATAAGGCTCGTTGATATGGGGTTAATACTGCAGTATTACTTGGATAGTTAACTTAATGACAAATACTTTGCATGAAAACGCAGATGGTCTTCAATAAATGTCGCGATAAAATAATAGCTGTGGTCATAACCAGGCTGCATTCTTAGTTCAAGCGGATAACCTTTGTCTTTTGCTACTTTGACTAAGTCTTGTGGCTTTAATTGCTCGTTCAAAAAATTGTCATTACTGCCTTGGTCCACCAGCGCGGGCACAAATTGTTGGCTATTGGCCATTAACTCGCAGCTATCGTATTGTTTCCATTGTTGCTGGTCATCACCTAAGTAACCGCGGAATGCTTTGATGCCCCATGGGCTGTCCATTGGATGACAAATAGGACTGAATGCAGACAAGCTTTTATATTTATTAGGATTTTTTAATCCGATAGTTAACGCGCCATGTCCACCCATTGAGTGACCGCTAATACTACGTTGTTCTGTTACCGGAAAATGAGCTTCAATCAATGCAGGCAATTCGTTTACCACATAATCATACATTTGGTAATGCTGACTAAATGGTGGTTTAGTGGCATTTAGATAAAAGCCTGCGCCTAAACCAAAGTCATAAGCGCCGTCAGCATCATCTGCGACACTTTCACCTCGTGGGCTGGTATCGGGTGCGACAATAGCCATGCCTAGCTCTGCTGCTATTCGCTGTGCACCTGCTTTTTGCATAAAGTTTTCATCAGTACACGTAAGCCCTGACAACCAGTATAAAACCGGTACTTTTTGGCTTTCGGCTTGTGGTGGTAAGTAAATAGCAAACCGCATGGTGCAATTTAGCGCACTTGATTGATGACTGTATTGTTTATGCCAACCACCAAATACTTTGGTACTGCTGATACTTTCAATGGTCATTATGTGTCCTTATTTGTCAGACCGCAGTTAAGTTGTTTAACGCTTAACTGAGTCTGTCATGATAAATTAAGCGTTACTTGGCAAAGTGGATCACGCTGCGTATACTTTCACCTTTGTGCATTAAATCAAATGCATCGTTAATGCCTTCAATACCCATGGTGTGAGTAATAAAGTGGTCAAGTTTAAATTCGCCAGCTAGGTATTGCTCAACAATGCCCGGTAATTCACTGCGTCCTTTAACGCCACCAAATGCACTGCCGCGCCATACTCGACCAGTAACTAACTGAAATGGACGGGTTGAAATTTCTTGTCCAGCACCTGCTACACCAATAATGACTGACTCGCCCCAACCTTTATGACAGCATTCTAATGCACTGCGCATTACATTGACGTTACCAATACATTCAAATGAGAAATCGACACCACCATCGGTCATTTCTACAATCACTTCTTGAATCGGCTTATCAAAGTTTTTAGGGTTAATGCAGTCGGTTGCACCTAATTTTTTGGCAAGTTCGAATTTAGATTCATTAAGGTCAATACCAATAATTCGGCTGGCGCCAGCCATGGTGGCACCAATAATTGCTGATAGACCGATACCGCCTAAACCAAAAATAGCGACAGTATCACCTTTTTGAACTTTAGCTGTTTTCAATACAGCGCCCATGCCGGTGGTCACACCACAACCTAATAAACAGACTTCTTCTAATGGCGCATCTTTACTGACTTTGGCTAATGATATTTCCGGTAATACGGTGTACTCAGAAAATGTTGAACAGCCCATGTAGTGAAAAATTGGCTCACCATCTTTAAAGAAACGCGTGGTGCCGTCTGGCATTAACCCTTTGCCTTGAGTTTCACGTACTGCACTGCAAAGATTAGTTTTACCAGAAGTACAGAATTTACATACTCCACATTCTGCTGTGTATAACGGAATAACATGATCGCCGACTTGTACGCTAGTAACACCTTCACCGACCATGTGAACAATACCACCACCTTCATGACCAAGAATCGCCGGGAATACCCCTTCAGGATCATCACCTGAAAGCGTGAAAGCATCGGTATGACAAACGCCAGATGCCACAATACGCACCATGACTTCACCCGCTTTTGGGTACATGACGTCGACTTCTTCTACCGATAGTGGCTGGCCAGGTCCCCAAGCAATAGCGGCTTTTGATTTAATAAATTGTGCTGACATAAATGATTTCCTTAACATTAACGACCATGGTCAACATGGTTAAGAGGTATGACTACAGTGTAGTGTATTTAGTCATTGTATTTGTTTATCATAGAATGATAATTAGCTTATTTTGCAAATGACTTTTACGAGAATGTAATAATGATGAAGTGGGAAGGCATTTTTGAATTTGTGGCGGTGGCCGAAACGGACAGTTTTACTGTGGCTGGCAAGCGTTTGAGTATTTCTACCGCGCAAGTGAGTCGACAAATTAGTCAGCTTGAAAACCGTTTAAACACCAAATTATTTTATCGCACCACTCGTAAAGTATCGTTAACCGAAGAAGGTACGGTCTATTATCAGCATTGTCGCCAGGTATTAAACAGTCTTGATGAAGCAGAACGCGCTATTTCAAGTTTAAAAGATAAGCCACAAGGACTTATTAGAATTACTGCACCAGTGACTTACGGTGAAAAGTTTATCATGCCGATAGTGATTGATTTTATGCAGCAATATCCTGACATTGAAGTGATTTGTGAGCTGACTAATCAGCAACTTGACTTAGTGGATGGTGGTTATGATTTGGCGATTAGGTTAGGGCGGTTAACTAATTCTACTATGATGGCAAAGCGGCTTACGAGTCGAAGCCAATATGTGTGCGCAGCCCCGAGTTATATCGCTAAATACGGTACGCCTTATGCGTTATCGGAGTTAAGTCAGCATAATTGTTTAATCGGCAGTCAGTCACATTGGCATTTTGTTGAGCAAGGTAAACCTAAGACGGTAAAAGTGCATGGGTCTTTAGCTTGTAGCAGTGGTTTGAGTTTATTGAATGCAGCTATATGTGGTTTGGGGATTGTGCAGTTACCAGGATATTACGTCAATGATGCTATAGCAGAGGGGCTGTTAGTGGTATTGCTTGCTCCTTTTCAACAACCTAAAGAAGGTATTTGGGCTTTGTATCCGCATAATCGCCATTTATCACCCAAAGTCAGATTGCTGGTCGATAAGTTATCGCAAGAGTTGTAACTATATGCTGTTTTTCTCGAACCAATGTTAACGATGGAAGTTAACAATACTCTAGCTCATAGTTCGCAAATAACGTGCAATTTGAGCTTTTGGAAGGCTGGATATTTTATTGATAATATCAATGGTAATAGCTTGTTTGGGCAGCTGTAGTTGTAATAGATCTATTTGATGTAACCATAAATGGCTGGTCATGGTGGCATCAGCCAAGGCCCGGTGAAACACGCCATCGTTAGGTAATTGGTGATGATCTACAAGCGTGCCAAGCTTATGGTTGGGGGCATCTTGGCTTATCCGCCTTGATAATAACAACGAGCAAGCAAATTGACCGCTGTAATGCAGTTTGCTATGGCTAAACTCGGCATCGAGAAACTTTTTATCAAAGCTGGCATTGTGTGCCACCAAATTAAAACCATCAATAAACTTAGCAAACTGCCCCATGACTTGTTTGGACGTTGGGGCATGTTTGAGCATATCGTTACTAATACCAGTATATTGCTCAATAAAGCTATTTACTCGCCGACCAGGATTAATCAATTCCTGAAAAGTATCGACTATTTGACCATTAACTAACTTAACCGCACCAATTTCTATAGCTCGGTCACCGTTATCTGGTGATAGTCCTGTGGTTTCAAAATCGAGTACCACAACTTGGTTAGCGAGTTTCATCAATTTACACCTATTTACCAATACAGAATGAGCCAAAAATCTTGCCCAATAGATCATCTGAGGTGAATTTACCGGTGATTTCAGATAAGGCCATTTGTGTCATGCGCAGTTCTTCTGCCAGTAACTCTCCAGCTAAATACACTTCAAGCTGTTCTTTGCCCAACTGTAAGTGATTTGCGGCAAGCTCGAGCGCTTCTAAATGACGGCGACGGGCAATAAAGCCACCCTCTAAGTTACTTTGGTAACCCATTAATGATTTAAGATGCTGTTTTAACTCATCAATACCTAAACCTGTTTTAGCTGATATCCGGTAAACACAACTGCCTTGTTCTTCGGTTTTATCTAAGGTTTCACCGGTTAAATCTGCTTTATTTCGTACTACGGTTACCCCTAGTTTTGCTGGTAAACGGTCGATAAAGTCGGGCCAAATTTCGTGAGGATTTACAGCATCGGTTGTGGTGCCATCGACCATAAACAAGACTCTATCGGCACTGGCTATTTCTGCCCATGCGCGTTCGATACCTATTTGTTCAACAGTATCGAGTGTGTCTCGTAACCCAGCCGTATCGATAATGTGCAGTGGCATACCGTCTAAGTGGATATGTTCACGAAGTACATCGCGAGTCGTTCCAGCAATTTCAGTCACAATGGCTGATTCTTTACCGGCTAATGCATTAAGTAAGCTTGATTTACCGGCATTAGGGCGGCCGGCAATCACAACTTTCATTCCTTCGCGGATGATTGAACCTTGCTTGGCGCTAGCTTGTACAGTGTCTAGTTTACTGATGATTTTATATAACGCGTTGGCAATTTTACCGTCGGATAGAAAGTCGACTTCCTCATCGGGGAAGTCAATCGCTGCTTCTACATATAAGCGCAGGTTGGTGACTTGGTCGACAAGCTCATGGACTTCTTTTGAAAATTCACCCTGTAGTGATTGCAAGGCACTTTTTGCTGCCTGTTCACTGGTAGCATCAATTAAGTCAGCAATCGCTTCTGCTTGAGTTAAGTCGAGTTTATCGTTCATAAAGGCTTGTTCGCTGAACTCACCTGGTCTAGCAATGCGAATACCGTCTATTTCCATTACACGCTTAATTAGCATGTCGAGCACGATTTGACCACCATGACCTTGCAGTTCTAGGACATCTTCGCCGGTAAATGAATTTGGTCCTTTAAAAAATAGCGCAATCCCTTGATCAATCACCTGACCGTCAGCATTGTTAAAGTCACAATATTCTGCGTAACGAGTTTTAGGCACATGGCCAATAATCGCTGTTGCTACATTAGTGGCTAAATCACCAGAAATACGAATGATGCCTACGCCACCTCTTCCAGGGGCGGTGGCTTGTGCCACAATAGTGTCTGTTGTCACGGTATTACCTATAAAATTGATAAAGGAAAAGGCGGCTAATCAGCCGCCTTTTTAATCAGTTATACAACATTGAGCTTAGGCTTATTTTATGCCATTTTTCTCAAGGCCAGCATAAATAATTTTCTGCTGTGTGATTGCAACTAAGTTACCCACTAACCAGTAAAGTACTAGACCAGCTGGGAACCATAAGAAGAATACGGTAAAGATAACTGGCATCCACTGCATCATTTTCACTTGCATTGGATCCATTGTTGGCGCTACCGGTTGCATTTTTTGCATCAAGAACATTGATAAGCCCATTAACAATGGCAATACATAGTATGGATCTTGAACTGATAAGTCAGTAATCCAAAGCATGAATGGCGCGTGGCGTAATTCATAGCTTTCTAGTAGTACCCAGTATAATGCGATGAAAATTGGCATCTGTAACAGAATAGGTAAGCAACCGCCCATAGGGTTTACTTTTTCTTTCTTATACAGTTCCATCATAGCTTGACCCATCTTTTGACGGTCATCACCAAAGCGTTCTTTCATCTCTGTCAATTTAGGCTGCAGATTACGCATTTTGGCCATAGAGGTATATTGCTTTTTAGTCAGCGGATATAGACCACCACGGACGGTGAGGGTGATCAAAATAATCGCTACACCCCAATTACCCACAAATGATTGATAGAACATCAATAACCAATGGATTGGAATGGCTAACCACCATAAGAAGCCGTAATCAACAACCAAGTTTAAGGTTTCAGAAATAGCTGAAAGCTCTTTTTGGTTTTTTGGACCAACATAAAACTGCGAGTTAATTTCTTGAGTCGCGCCAGGAGCAATATCATATACCGCACCACGGAAACCAATATTAGCCATTCCACCAGCACTCATACTTGAGAAAATGGTGTTTGAATCGGTTGCTGGCGGCACCCAAGCTGACACAAAGTAATGTTGTAGCATTGCAGCCCAACCACCGAGTGTTACTTTAGCAAGATTTTTGTCAGCCATATCGTCAAAGTTATATTTCTCATAACGAGTATCTTGAGCCGAGAAAGCACCACCACGGTAGGTTGGCATCATCATGCTGCTTTCAGATTCTTTAATCGTTTGCTTAATTTGACCATACATCTGCACTTGTAACGGTGCAGCTGAAGTATTGCTGATGCTGTAATCTACGCCGACATCATATTGACCACGGGTGAACGTAAAGCTTTTTACGTAGGTGACACCGTTGTCTGCTGTATAAGTAAATGGCACGGTTAATGTGTCTTTACCATCAGCTAAAGAATATGAATTGGTTTGAACACTATAAGCTGCTCTACCATTGGCACTACTATCAATACCATCACGACCAATAAGTCCGCTTTGGGCGATATAAGTGAAATTGTTCTTTTGCTCTAAAATGACAAATGGATCACTACTGTCAATTTCGCGTTTATGTTCCACTAATGCGGCATAAACTATGTCACCACCAATCGGGCTGATTTTAATATCAAGCTGATCAGTTTTAACGCTAATAAGGTTTTTATTTGCAGGTAATTCTACTGGTACTCCAGATATATCTGCTTCTGGAACGTCAGCACTGTGTTGTGAGGCGGCGTTAGTTTGAGTAACAGTTTGTGCTGTTGCTGGTTTTGGTGCTTTATCTGTTTGCCATTGTTGCCACATTAAAAAGCTGACAAACAGCAGACCGATTAGCAATATATTGCGTTGAGATTCCATAGCCTATTTATTACACCTGTCATTTTTAGGGGGGACGGGATCACTACCGCCGGGATGTAAAGGGTGACATTTTAATATGCGTTTCATTGCAAACCAACTACCTTTTACTGTTCCATGTGTTTTTATTGCTTCTATAGCATAATAAGAACAAGTTGGATTGAACCGACAACGCGGTCCCAATAAAGGGCTGATAAGAATTTGGTAACCACGGATAACCGTGGTTGCTAGCCATTGTAACGGCGACTGAGTTTGCGCCATAGCTTTTCTATTAATTTGTGTAGTTCTGCATTTTCCATTTCCATCACGCCATTTCTGACTAATACAACGATATCTATATCTGGGATGTCGTGTTGATGTAAACGAAAACTATCTCTTATCACACGTTTAATACGATTACGTTGGTTTGCACGTTTAACAAAACGTTTGGCCACAGTTAATCCTAAACGAGGATGTTGCTCTGAATTTGGAATTGCGAGCAGAGTTATTTCAGCAGAGGATGCTTTGATTGGATTGGAGAATACAGATTTAAATTGCGCGGGAGTTAACAAACGTAACTCCCGCGAAAAGGTATAGCTAGTCACCTAGTTATCTACTTACGCAGATAAACGAGCGCGACCTTTCGCACGACGACGTGCAAGGACCTTACGGCCGCCTACAGTAGCCATACGAGCGCGGAAGCCGTGAGAACGCTTGCGCTTCAGGTTGCTAGGTTGAAAAGTACGTTTACTCATGATGGCAATCCGTCTTTGTTAGTGAATTTACCTTATCTCCAAAATTAGAGGTAAGGGCAAAAAAGAGGCCGAATTGTAATCACTTTAAGTAGCCTCGTCAATAACGAAAGTACTTATATGACAAATTTCTGCCAATCTTTATTTGAAGCTACTATCGATTAAGCACCAGAAGATGTGGATAAGTCTGTGTACAGACACTATATCTTGTGGATCTTTCGTTGTTTCAGTAGATCAAAGAAATGCTATTATAGATCAAGGTGGATCGGTTAATAAAGCTGGATTTGCTTGAATTTTGCAATTAATGGATCGATTTTGATCTTCGTTGATCTCAGATATATACACAGAATGATCCCGCTGGGGATAATTCTTCTTTAAAGGATAGCGATCATTGTGATCTCCCTATAGAATACACCTCCTTTGATT